>NZ_LFTY01000001.1:0-12937 GCF_001078595.1 Candidatus Rhodobacter oscarellae
CCTGTTCCTCCCAAAAGAATAAGCTCAGAATTTGAATCCATAATCCTTACTTTGTTGGCAATTTTCTTAAAGAAAACATGGATTTTGGTCTGCCTTGCACGTAGAAATCGTCCTTGACTCTGTCCCCCCTTCTTGTGTCGTCCCTGTAAATCAATTCGAAGTTTAGATTCCTGGGTAATACGATTACCGTGAAATTTTTGTATTCTTGCAGACTTTTGATCAAGCGTAATTAACAACACATTATGATTAATTTTTAGAAGATCCTGAAATGGCTTGACGTATGGTTTTTTGCTGACCATGTAAAGATAAGGTAATTTTTTAGAAGTTCCAATTTCCTTAATGCTCACCTTGCCATTTTCTATCCAACCAAAAATGCAGAGAGTCTTACTAAATTTACCAGCAGATGGCGGATTATTTTTGATCTCAATTATCCTTTTTTCAATTTTTGATTCAATTTTTTCAAAAGATTCATTTCTTTTATTTTCACGTAATAAAGAAACCATATCCTTGCCTTTGCCATAAGGGTAATAGACCGATACACAGGGGGAATTAACCTGTTTTATCTTAAAGAGAAACTGATTTAACGACATCCATTCAGAAGGACCAATCTCAGATGATTCCAAATTATTTTTCATGAATTTCGTTTTTTTCTTTCGTAAAAAAACTAATGTATTCAACATAACGAATTAAAAAAGTGATTACAGAATTAATTAAAATTAAAAAGCGCCGGGAGGGAGATTTGAACTCCCGTTCCCTTGCGAGAACGCGCTTTATGGTTAATAATTTCCAGGCGCGCGCCCTACCAGGCTAGGCGACCCCGGCACAAGTCTCACGACAAAAGTATTCAGTAAAATGTGATTATATATTGTGTTATTTTGAAAACTAGAATTACTTCCAGATTGCTACCGTAATAGAATTCTCCACCTTGTTTTTCAGTTCATCCATTCCTTTTACAGAAATCTTGTAGAGACCTTCCAATGCGACGTCACCATCATTTTTATTTTGATCCCATGAAAAACTAATTTCATCACCAGGTTCTAAACTTGATACCACCTGTGCGGCGCTAGGAGTATACATCAAAATTCCAGATAATCCAGTTATCCTAAGGCCATAAGATGCATCCGAAAAAATCAAGGAGGTGGTACCAGAATTTACAATTCTAATGTTTATTTCCTCATTTTTTTTAAAATCAGATTTTTCGGTAACGATAGAAACCGAAGATCCTTCTACATAAACCAGTTGACTATTGCTTTTTACATCAATCAGATAAATACCAAAAACGAGTCCTGCAATCAGACCAATCCCAATGAATAATACAAGACTTTTTGCTAACAATTATTTTGAAATAATTTCTTGATTCTTTAATCCTTTGGAGAAGGGGTACTAGTTCTCCATTTTTTCGGATATGTATTTGGAGCCATAATGAGTCTCTTTGTTTCAAAAGCATATCCTTTGACAGCATCACGAATTTCTTCTTCAGACATTGTTGACTCAGCCAATGCAACTGCTTCTCCTTTTTGAGTATAAACTCCAACAATATCACCTTTTTTGAGATTTGGAGATATTTTCAGGATCCCAGGAATTGCAAGCTGTGCACCATGACACAAAGCATCAACTGCGGAATCACGAATTATTACTGATTTTAGTTCACTGAGAGCAAGTTCCACAGGCTTTATCATTTTCATCAATTTGGAGTCATCTTTTTGTTCTTCCCACAGTGCAAATGCATCAGCAAGTTCGTGCAAAGTTACCAAACCATCTTTTTCATAGAACTGATCTACCCTAGTTCGTCTAAGCTCAATCATTGTTGCACCAGGACCAAGCACCTCACCAATATCATAGTATAATTTTCTAACATAAGTTCCAGATTCACACAAAATACGAGTTAAGAGTAATCTTTCTTTTTGTTCTATTACTTCTAACTCATAAATAGTTCTAGTTCGGGTTTGTCTCACAACGGCCGAACGCTGTGGAGGTTTTTGAAAAATTTCACCCTTGAACATTTCAACAATTTCAGAAAGTTTTTCTTTAGACGGAAGAGAATGAACTCGCCCTAGTGCATGGTATTCTTTTGGACCATAAAGTAAAACACCTAAAGCCTTTGTTGCCTCACCTAACCCCAAAGGTAAAACACCTGAAACTTGAGGATCCAATGTTCCACTGTGGCCAATTTTTGGAAGTTTCAAAAGACGTTTTGTCCAAGCAACAGTTTCATGACTTGTAGGACCTGGAGGCTTGTCCAAAAGAATTAGCCCATAATTGAGTAACTGTTCAATTGTTCTCTTATCATAATACGTTCCATATGCATCATCAGTTATATCCTGATCAATCTCAATCAAATTTTCAAGCTGTTTTAACGTCATAGTAATTTTCTCACAGTCTCTTTTGTAACATCAATTACCTGTTGTGCTGAGAGATTATTCGTATTGATAATCAAGTCAAATACAGACTTGTCATCACCAAAATCAAAATCATAAAGTTTTTTGTACAAGGCCTTATTCTTATCAAATCTTTCTTGGGTGATTTTATATGCATCTTCAGAACTCATGTTATCACGAGATTGCATTCTATTTGTGCTACTTTCATGAGAACCCTCAAGCCAAATTCGAATTCCATCTTTGATTAGCCAGGGTAATGTATAACTAGTGATTACCATTCCACCTTGATCAAACAAGGCAGACAATTTTTTATCAAGCTTTTTGTCAAACTCAGGATTTAGTTCACGTTGATTTAAAAATTTCATGCCTTCTTCAGTATCCCACCAATCATCACCTTTAGAATCAAAACCCTGATCACTAGCCATTTCCTTTAACACATCCCCTCCACTCAGATACTCTAATTGAAATTCTTCTGCCAATCCTTTGGCAACAGTTGTTTTACCTACTGCAGGAGGACCAGAAATAACAATTGATTTTGTCAACCTAGATCCATGGATGTCTTTGTGAGTCTCATGATAATGCCACTAAATGCAATTGATGAAAGGAAGTACCAGGCCCAAAGAAATATTGCATTTTCTTGACCAAAACATTCATGACCTTCTTCTAAAGCTTGTTCGGCGGAACATGTTAGTTGGAACATTTCTCCGGGAATTACATTTAGAGGGATTGGCGATATTGCTACCGTATAGGTAAACAATTGTGGCAACACAAGATAAAATATCAAGATCAAAGGAACAAAAGTAATCATCATAGGTCTCATGTTCATCTGCATCATTTCCATTGACATCTTGTTCATGTACGATGATTTTTTGCTCAGTTCAGCAATTTTGGCTTGATCTTTAGATCTCATTGCAGCCATTCTTTCTTTTTGCCATCCTCTAGTTTCTTTCATAATACGTTTTAGTTTCACTTGGTCGACCATCTTCTTTCTAACTCCAGAATTGAAAATATTTAACAGAATTCCAAATCCAGATACAGTAAACATTGAGAGAATCAGTCCTTTGACAATAGGATCATCAGAACCCAACCTCATTCGCTCCCCACTAAGAAATTCGAATTGCAGCGGAATGGAATCGATGAATAATAGAATAAAATTAAAATCCATTTTTTACAGTCCTATTGCACTAATAATTTTGGCAGCTGCTTCATCAACCTTTCCCTCATGATTCAGAACATGTCTGACAGGAGCACCAGTAATTACGGCACAAGCTGAAATCATGCCTGATTGAACATTTAATTCTTTTTTAATGTTAGCTAGAGTAATTTTGTCCCTGTTTCGAGTATCATCTTTCATTCTCCTGTTATAGATCTCTTCAGGTTGGGCCGAAACTGATACAAAGTTGGTAGGTTTAATGATTTTTAGAACATACTCTGGCAATCCAGGATAATATCCTTCTGGAGAATTGATAAATGCATGAGTGTCAATAATTATGATTTCCTCATCGTGCCCAGTAATTTTTTCAGCAGCAATTTTTTGAAAATGTTGTTGTTTTGAAACAGGCAATTTTCTAAGCTGATCCCTGTCTGTAAGGCCATTTTCTTGTGCAACTTCAAACATCAACGTTCCATAACTAATCATATAGACATTCCTTTCATGGTTCTTGAGAATTTCAACCATTTTTGATAACAATGTGGTTTTTCCAACACCTGGAATTCCAACCATTACAATTTTTTTACTTTCTGCCAAGCATAGCACCCAAACGCGGCATGACGACTTCAACTTGTTCCCTAACCAATTGTGTGTAATAATTTATCAGAATATCAACCATAAGTAAAACTCCAATTCCAGAACCAAAGACTCCAAGGACGTCAGATACTCCTGCTAAAAGACCCAATATCATGGAACCAATAATTGTTACTGAAGGAATGTACTTGTTTAATAACGCCTCAACTGGTTTATTTGATCTTCTAAATCCAGGAATCTGCACATCTGCATCAAGTAAATTCTGTGCTGCACTCTTTGGAGATAAACCACCTAATTCTACCCAAAGCCTTCCAAACACAACAACAATTCCAATCATGAACAAGACATACCCAACCGCACGCATAGGATCTAAAGCTGCAACATCCAATCCTCTAGGAGGGGTAATGTAGTAGATTATACCTCCAATCGGAGTTGAAGGACTCGTCGGATCAAATTGAGCTACAAAATTCATGAAGAAATTATTATTACGCGGATTCATATTCGCCCACAGCATTTGGAAAATGAAAACAGCATTTGCAGTCAATGCAGAAGCCAAGATTACAGGAATGTTTGAAACATACATGAGTTTGATAGGATAAACAGCAGAGAAACCCCTGTATTTTGTTGAAACAATTGGGATTTCAATTTTCATACCTTGTGTGAATACAAGTATTAACAATATACCAGCAGTAAGACACAACCCAAATATACTCGGAAGCGAATTAGAACGGAACAAAATTTGTGAAACATCGCCGGCCATAAATGATTGAACGATATATGGTATAATTCCAATAGTTCCACCGTCTCCAGCTGGTAAAGGACTGAACATACTCCAAAGAATCTGTTGAGCAACGCCTGCCATAATAAACAGACTAATTCCACTTCCCAGGCCCCAACCCTTCTGAATTAATTCATCCAAAAACATGATGATGATGGACGCAGCCATCAGCTGACCAATCATCACATACAAGACATAAGGTTCAGTGACACCAGGACCGTAAACTGCAATGGCATATACGATAGACTCAACAACAATTACAACGTAGGTTACTAGCTTGGTAGCTGTTTGGAAAATTCCACGTTCTTCAGGTTTCTTAAAATTAAATTTTAGAATGTCTGAACCTCTCAATAATTGCATCAAAAGTCCAGCTGTAACTATAGGCCCTATACCCAATTCTACCAATGTACCTTGTTGTGATGCAAAAATTACTCTAGCAAATGCAAGAAAATCAAATGCAGGAGCACTGGCTCCAAATAATGGAGTTTGACCCATTATCATATAAACCAGTAATGCAATTCCACACCACAGTAATCTTACCTGAAGAGGAATTTTCTTTTTAGGCTTGGGAACTTGCGGAAGATAAGGTTCTGCCTTAAAAACAACTTTTCGAATAATACTGGTAATACCACCTTCAGCCATTGTTGGATAACACCTCTCCCCCAACAGCTTTTAGTTTCTCTTCTGCAGAGGCTGTAAATTGTGGAACTTTAACGGAATATGTGTTAGTGAGTTTTCCGCCGCCAAGGAGTTTTTCATATCCAGCACTTTCAAGATCAACAATTTTTTTCCCTCCTTCTTCTTTACCAAACTTAGTAAACAAGTCGTCTAGATCACGTACACTAGTCCATTTTTTTGTAATATTTGGGTGAGGTGGTTTAGTAGAATCATGACCGTAATGATCTGGTTCATATTTTAAAGTAGAACTCCAATGATGTTTCATCATACCTGTAATTCCCAATCCACCTTTATGACCACTTGCACGATGTTGACCAACTTGTCCCCACCCCATGTGTCTTCCACCTCGAAGTCTTCGGGTTTTTCGTAATCTAGTGGGCATGTTAAATCATTCTCCTTACTATAGTATCAAGTTCTTTGTTTAGTCCAAGAATACCTTTCTGACCGTATAACTTCTTTGTACTTCTTTTGAATCCATGTATCGGAGGTGCCAAAGCAAACCAAGGCTTTAGAGGTTTCAATTTCGATAGCGTGGCTTTTCCTTCAGCCAGAGCAGTTCCCAATTCCTCAGCACTAGTAAATCCAAGTTCCTTTAGATCATCAGCAGTAACTTTTTGATAACCACCTTTCCTTGCTTTCTTATCTACTAATTCTGTTGCCAAGGAAGCATCTATTTCAATCCAAGATACATAGTGTTGCACCTTTTTCAACATTCCCAAAGTATTATCTTTGGCAGGTAAAATTGTTGCACGATATTTTTTATCTAGCTTCAACAAAGTCATGGTAGTTGTTGCCCAGTATGGACAATCAGCCTGACCTTTTATCCTAACAACAAGATACGCATTTGCCATTATTTATCAACCCTGACTAAATGTCTGTCTAAGACAGTCCAATATTGCTTTTGAAGTCGAATTCATCGTAGGAGTAGAACCTTTTGCGGTAGTCCATGCATCTTTAAGACCAGCCAATTCCAATAATCTTTTAATTTTACCACCTGCTACAAGACCTAATCCACGAGGACCTGGAATAATTTCAATTGTGACGCTTCCGCCCTTACCCTTAACCTTAAACGGAACAGAATGTTTTTGGGTACATCTGCACTCCCAACTACCACAGCCCATTTTAATTGGATTCACATTAAGAAAAGCCTGACTAGTTGCCTTTTCAATAGCAATTCTCATTTGCTTTGACTTGCCCTGACCAATTCCTAAATAACCATTCTCATTTCCTGCAGCAACAATTGCCTTAAACCTGGTAGACTGACCATTTGAAGTCATTTTTTGAATTATACCTACATCAACAACCTCACTCTTTAAATCTGGTAACAATTTCTTTATGATTCCAGATTCTTGAATTCTCAATCCAGACTCTATAATTTCCTCAAGGGAGGAAATTTCACCAGATGCAACCTTTTGTCCTAGAATGGTTTTTGGAACCCAAACTTCTTCCTCTGGCTCTCTTCGAGGTCTTTTTGGACGTGCATTTGCTGCTGCCCCAGGTGGACCACGACCGTAAACTGGTGCACCCCTTCCACGACCACCTTGTCCAGGTTTCGATTGTGATGCTTGACTCATACCTATTTGACCTCACTATCAATCGAAGATTTTATTTTAGAAATTTCATTTTTAACAGTAAGATGTTCACCATTGATTCTTTCTTCAGCTGGGAATGTTTTTTCATCAGCAGGAACTTCAACTCCAGCATCAATAATTCCTTTTAGAGCAGCCGCCATTCTTTGAGTATATCTTCTGGTACCGGTATACATGATAGCATCTTTTGCACCCTTGTCAAGGGCTTTCTTCCCAGCCAAATAACCTGTGAGATATGCTGCAGGTACACTTTTTCTGGAACCCTTCCACCCTTTTTCAAGTAGATATCTTGAATGTGCTGATGCGACAACCTTGTCACCAGTCATACCAGGTGTGAGGATCTGGACTTGCGTATTTTGATTAGTAATATTTACAGTGATGAAGTCACGCTTACCTGTTAGCATGGTTCCTCGTTTTTTATAATTGGTTTTTTCTTCCCTTAATCTTCGTAATATTTTTGAATAAGCCATCTATAGAAACCGAGTTTGAATCTGCTCTTATATACGTTAAGCGTAAATCAAAGCAGCAAGTAAAGCCTTTTGAGCATGTAATCGATTTTCTGCCTCATCCCAAACCACAGATTGAGATCCATCTATAACTGATGAAGTTACTTCTTGATCCCTCTTAGCTGGAAGACAATGTAAAAAGATCGCATTTTTCTTTGCATTACTCATCAATTTAGAATTAACCTGATACTTTGGAAGGAATTTTTTCATTCTTTTTGGATCATTGTTATGAATTGATGAATAGGTATCAGTTACAACCACATCTGCATTTTTAGTTGCAATAAATGGATCAGTAGTCAATTCGATGTTAGTCAATTTCTTGGATTCTGTGACGACTGTCTTTTCAGGTTCAAATCCTTTAGGAGTTGCAATAGACATATCAACTCCAGACAATGCAGCACCATAAATCATAGAATTACACACGTTATTTCCGTCTCCTATCCAAGCAATTTTAATCCCTTTGAGTTTCTTTTTCTTTTCCTTAATTGTCATAAAGTCAGCTAAAATTTGACAAGGATGGAAAGAATCAGACAATCCGTTAATTACAGGAACACTTGCGTGTTCAGACAATTTTTCTAACAATCTATGATCATAAACACGCGCCATAATACAATCAGAATAACGTGATAGAGTTTTTGCGGTATCTTCAACAGATTCACCTCGAGATAGTTGCATATCATTAGATGACAAATTAATTGCGTGTCCTCCCATTTGGAGCATTCCAATTTCAAAGCTTACACGGGTTCTAGTAGACGGTTTTTGAAAAATCATTGTTAGTGTTTTATTTTTTAAAATGGGTTTATTTCTATTTTTTTTGAGTTCTTTTTTTAGTGTTATGGAAGAATCAATTAGTCCTAAAAATTCTTTGGAAGACAATTCTGCTAAAGTAAGTACGTCTTTGGTTTTGAGTTTCATTTTCTTAAGAATCCAAATAGTCCTCGTTTCTTTTTAGGTTTTTCTTCGTCTTCATGCTTTGGCAAATCATCGAGTTTAGATTCTAGTTCGACATCATCATCACTTTTACCATCACTTTTATCAAAAATAATTTCAGATTTCGGCCTATTATTTTTAATCCAATTACGAATTTTATTTCCAAGTTTGATTGCCTCATCATCATTTTCAGGCGGAGGAACATCAAATAGATCTGAATAAATTGCAATATCATCATCACTAATTCCATCAAAAGGATCATCGGAGTAGGGTTCTGGTGTAGGTTCTGGTTCTGGTGTAGGTTCTGGTTCTGGTGTAGGTTCTGGTTCTGGTGTAGGTTCTGGTTCTGGTGTAGGTTCTGGTTCTGGTTCAATAGTATTCTTGAGTTCAACATCATCCAAGGATCCAAAAACAGTTTCCAAGAAAACAGATTTATCAAAAGGAATTAAATCTGGATATTCTTGTCCAACTCCAACAAAAATTACAGGTGTAGATGTAACCTTTACAATTGATAAAGCAGCTCCGCCCCTTGCATCTGCATCACTTTTAGTTAAAATCGAACCATTGAATTTAACATGTTCATAAAATTCACGTGCCTGATTTACCGTGTCATTTCCAGATAAAGAATCGCCGACAAAAATTTTCATGTCAGGATTTACAACTTTTGTGATTTTACCAATTTGTTCCATTAAATTTTTACTTGTTTGCATTCTTCCTGCCGTATCAATTAACACACAGTCTGTTTTGTGGGATTTGGCATACAAAACAGCGTCTCTAGCAACTGCAGCAGGATCCGACTCATAATTCTGAGCAACCAATTTCAAATTGAGGCGATTTGCGTGTTCACGTAATTGCTCAATTGCACCAGCTCTGAAAGTATCAGCAGCCGCAATAACTACAGAACATTTTGCCTGTTGCAACATATATGCAATCTTTGCCAAAGAAGTAGTTTTTCCAGTACCATTAATTCCAACAAATAAAATTAGAAAAGGTTGTCCCTGTTTCTTTTTTTTATTTATTTTATCCAGGAGATCAATTTTCCCAACAGTATCAAACATTGCAGAAATATTTGAAATCAAACTGTCTCTGACAAATTTTTCAATTTCATTCCGATCAACTTTTGAACCAATTAATTTTTCTTTTAAATCAGATTTTATGGAATCAATTACTTCAGTGGCAACATCGGATTCTAATAGAGCTATTTCTAATTCAAAAAGAATATTTTCAATATCTTTTTCATTAAGTTCTTTTTCACCAAGACTTTTCGCTGCATTTGAAAATGCTTTACGAAGTTTATCAAACATGTACTATCACGAATTTGGAGGAGATGTAGATTGCATTAGTTGGTTGATTTGTGCTTTTCCTTGTTCTAATCTTCCTGCTGCATCCTGTTTTTTTGCAACAGTGTCTTGTAAAGCAACCTCAACTTCCTTAATTCTTGCTTCAAGATAGTTAATTGCAGAGTGAAAGTCTTTCTCCACTGCAATTCCAGCACCAATATTAATTACAATCTTAGCATTAGATGAAATTTTTGTTGGGATGTATGTTCCCATACCAATTGGAACAAGGGTTTCTGATTCAGGTTGCGTATCAAGGGATTTTATAGATTCGATCGAAGCAGTTGCCTCTCTCAAAATATTTAGAAAAGTTCCTTCCCTTTGAGATAAATCTGAGAAATATTTTTCAAGCATTTGCATTTGCTGCATTAATTGCTCAGCTTGGGCTTCACTCATGTACAACAAACATTTTCCAGATGGTTATAAATTCATTCATAGATTTGGAAAAAAATAGAAAATATGTGAAAAAACGAATATAAAAAAAAATAAAAATTAGAAATTTATTTTGTTTTAGAGAATCTAGATTCTACTTCATCCCAATTAACTACATTCCACCATGCCTCTATGTAGACAGGTCTTTTGTTCTGGTAGTTGAGATAGTATGCATGTTCCCATACATCACAGCCCAACAAAGGTACTAATCCTTCAGTTCTAGGACTAGTCTGGTTTGGCATTGATTTGTATTCAACCTTTCCAGAAGAAGGATTGTATACCAACCATCCCCAACCACTGCCTTGAATTACAGCTGTAGTGGATGAAAATTTCTCTTTAAAGTCAGAAAAGCTTCCAAAGGAATCATTGATTGCATCAGCAATGGATCCTCCAGGTTCTCCGCCTCCATTTGGTTTCATGTTGTTCCAAAATAGCCTATGGTTATCATAACCACCACCATTGAAATTAATTGCCCCTCTTTTGTCGTCTGGTATTGATTTAATATCAGACAATATGTCAACGATATCCTTTGCTTGAATATCAGATGAGCAAGTTTCTAGAGCTGCATTCAATTTGTCCGTGTATGTTTGATGATGTTTTGTGTGATGAATCTCCATTGTTTTTGCATCAATGTGAGGTTCCAATGCATCATAAGCATATGGCATTTCAGGAAGAGTGTATTTTCCCATGAACGACATTGAACATTTAATCAATTTATTGCTTTAGTAAGCAATTCATTTTTACTTGTTAACCAAGAGAAAATGTTTGTGAAAATAACAGTAATTTTTTCATTATCTGTAATGATTTTTGGGGTTTTTGTTGTTTCTCAACTTATGCAACATGAAAATGAAATTCATACTTATTTACAAAGAAGTGTCCCATACGTTGGAACAGATATTCCCAGAACAGACGGAATTGATGGAAGCGGGATCAGAGTGGCAATAATAGATACTGGTGTTGATTTCAATCATCCAGATTTGTTTGGATGGGGCAATGATGGAAAAGTTGTAGGAGGATACAATTTCATACGTGAAAGCCAACCACCTATGGATACTAATGGCCACGGAACTCAAGTCGCAGGAGTGATCGCAGCTGACGGAGAGATTTCAGGGATTGCACCCAAAGCAAAAATTCTTGCCTACAAAGTTTCAGAAGATGGGGAAGGAGTTTCATCAGAATTAATCATTAAAGCGATTGAAAAAGCGATAGAAGACGAAGCCGACATAATCAATATTAGTTTAGGAGTTAACAAAACAAATTCAAAAATTGATCATGCCGTTAATCTGGCATTAGAAAAAGAGATTTTCGTGGTAACTGCATCTGGTAATGATGGTCCGGAATTGAAAACAATTGGTAGCCCAGGAAGGAATTTTGGTTCAGTCACAGTTGGTGCAACATACAATAATCTCACATCAAGTCTAGTTGCAACATTAGAAATAGATGAAAAACCATATACAGTGATACCAATGGTAGGATCTTCAAAATTAGAAGAACCAATTTCAGGAAACGTTATTTTTGGAGGCTATGGGAAAACAGAAGAACTTGAAAAAATTGATGTAAAAGATGCAATATTAATTGTTGAAAGAGGGAGTGACACAGAAGGAGAGCTGCTGTATTTTTCAGTGAAAGAAAAAAATGCTGCAGCCGCGGGAGCAAAGGCACTAATCATTTACAATAACTTGCAGGGAATGTTCTTGGGAGAGTTGATTCATGAGTTTATGGAATTAGGATATACCCCACAGATTCCAGTAGTGTCAATGGATAGAGAAGAAGGACTTGAAATTAAAGAATCAATCGAAAAGAATTCCCAAGGTAATTTACATTTATTTTACAATCCAGATTTTGTGACACATTTTAGTTCACGAGGTCCAGTTTCTCCATTTTACATTAAACCAGATATTGTAGCACCTGGTGCATACATCAACACTACACAAAATAATGCAGGATACAACTTTACAAGCGGAACAAGCTTTGCAGCACCACATGTCAGTGGAGCAGCAGCACTATTACTTCAAAAAAATCCTGACCTTCTTAATCATGAAATTAAATCCCTGTTACTAACTACAGTAGAAACAGTTTCAGATGCATACGGACAAGAATTTTCTGTCCACGAATCAGGTGCAGGAAGATTGGATATAGAAAACGCATACAATGCAAAACTAATCATCACCCCACCAAATTTGGTAGTTAATGTGTCATCAAACCAACAGATAGTAGAAAAAAGTTTTGAATTAAAAGTAATCAATGGAATTATAGATAGTTTAGATACCAAATTTGAAGGTCCCGAAAATATAAAATTTTCACATGTTCTTGAAGGAGATACGTTACAAATTACAATCAACGCTAGTGAAGAAGAATTTGGAAGTCATGAAGGAAAAATAATTATCAATCATAAAAATACACAATACAAAATTCCAACTCTCATCCACTACACTCCAGGCTCCATCTTGGTAGACAAACAAAATCAGGAACTGTTCTTTGAAATTCATCATCCAGAAGAATGGAGTTTTGCTAAAATTTCGATTATCAATAGCAAAGATGGGAAAGAGAACACCGTCACAACAA
>NZ_LFTY01000001.1:13030-735530 GCF_001078595.1 Candidatus Rhodobacter oscarellae
TTTGGCATCTATCACGTAATTGAAGTTAATTCAATTCCAGAAAATTACATTAAAGAAAATAGCATACCAGTTCCAGAAAAACAAATAGCTATAATTGCAATCATATTAATTGTAATAGCAGTATTCGGTTTAATTAAAAGAAGACAGACTAACTAGAGATTTTAGGGCCTGCCTCAACTATATCAGATGAGACATTCTCAAATTTTTTAAAGTTTTCAACAAACATTTGTGCCAATTTTTTTGCTGAAAGGTCATACGAATCTTTGTCATTCCAAGTATTTTTAGGATCTAAAATTTCTGAAGGTACCCCTTCTAATTCAGTCGGAACATCCAAGTTCAACAAATCATCATGCCTGTATTTGACTATACCAAGTGCTCCTGAAATAGCAGCTGTAACCATTGCTCTACTATACTTAATCTTAATTCGGGTTCCAACTCCATATGGACCTCCAGACCAGCCAGTGTTAACAAGATAAACTACAGTGTTGTGTTCATTGATTTTTTCTCCAAGCAGATTTGCATAAACTGAAGCAGGTCTTGGCATAAATGGAGCACCAAAACATTGGGAAAATACGGACTTTGGTTCTTTGATTCCTCTTTCAGTTCCTGCCAATTTACTGGTATATCCAGACATGAAATGATACATTGCTCCTTTTTTTGTAAGCCTAGAAACAGGGGGCAATATTCCCATCGCATCAGCAGTCAAAAATATGATTACCTTAGGATTTCCACCAACACTAGGAATTACTGCTCCAGGAATGAAGTCCAAAGGATACCCAACTCGCGTATTTTCAGTTAATGAGTTATCATCATAATCTGGAACATTGTCATTCAACACAACATTTTCTAAAAGAGCACCTGGTCTAATGGCGTTCCAAATTTCAGGTTCTGCTTCCTGACTTAGATTAATGCATTTTGCATAACATCCACCTTCAAAATTGAACGTTCCCTTATCAGACCAACCATGCTCATCATCACCAATTAGTTTTCTGTTAGGATCTGCTGATAGAGTTGTTTTTCCAGTACCAGATAGTCCAAAGAACAGGGCAGTATCACCTTTTTCACCTATATTTGCAGAACAATGCATTGGGAAAATACCACGATCAGGTAACAAGAAATTCATTATACCAAACATTGACTTTTTCATTTCTCCAGCATACTCAGTTCCTCCAATCAATACAATTTTTCTCGTTAAGTCAATTAGAATAAAGACATCGGTTCTCGTCCCATCAATTTCCGGAACTGCTGTAAAGTCATTAATACACAATATAGTAAACTCGGGATTGTGATTTTCTAATTCTTCAGTTGTAGGTCGAATGAATAGATTACTTGAAAACATATTTTGCCAAACATGATCATTAATCACCCTAATAGGTAAACGAGTTTCAGGATCAGCACCTACAAATCCATCAAAGACAAAAAGTTCTTTGTTGTCAACAAAATTTTTCATTTTTTCAAATAATTTTTCAAATTTTCCAGTTGGGAACTGATGGTTGATCTTACCCCAATCAATTGTATCATGTGTTTTATCATCGTATACAATGAATCGATCATCAGGAGATCTACCAGTATATTTTCCAGTGTTAACTGAAAGAGAACCAGTTGAATTCACCACGCCCTCTTTTCTTTCAACTGCAAGGGATACCATTTCGTCTACTCCCAAATTTCTGTGAACCTTGGAAGGTTTAACACCGAACGAATTTAATTGTGATAAGAACTGTTCTGTGGCGGCATTGCCTAATAATTCAGTCAAAAGATAATACCTCTAGATACGATTCTAGTAACAAACAATTTCACAAATTTGTGATTTGAATTTCCTTATTATATTTTCTGATCCAAAAGATTTTCTTGTCTAGGAACGTATTTATTCTAAAATTTGAGAGTCAATCTGATGCCAATTAACAAAGAAAAGATTGCAAAGAGGCAAGAAGTTAAAGAACATAATCCAGAATTCATCAGACCAGAAAGTTGGCGTTATGTCAGACTTCAAACAAATTGGAGAAAACCAAAAGGTATTGATCATCATCAACGTAAACAAAAGAGCAGAGGTCGCCCAGGTCTTGTCAAAGTAGGATATGGCGGACCAAAGAATGCAAGAGGATTGCACCCTTCAGGATATACAGATAACCTAGTTTACAATTTAACAGATTTGGAGCAATTAGATCCTAAAAAGGACGGAGTTAGATTTGGACACAGTGTTGGAACCAGAAAGAGAAAAGAGATCATCATTAAAGCAATAGAGAGTAAATTCAAAATTTTTAATGCGAGAGTGAGTGCAAGTGGTAGTAAATCTTAAGGCTAAAAAAAGACTCGCAGCCAGAGTCACTGGTGTCGGAGTTCATAGGATAAGATTTGATACTGATCATTTAGATGATGTTGCTGATGCTATCACAAGAGCAAATATTCGAAGTCTCATCACAGCCAATACAATCAAAATCAAATCGTTCACTGGTACATCAAGAGGTAGAGCACATGAAAAGAAGGCTCAGAAAAATAAGAGAGGTACAACTCAAGGATCAAAGCAAGGAAGAAAAGGTGCCAGAGTAGGTAAAAAAACAGTATACGTTGCAAAAGTTCGTGCATTGAGACGGTTACTAAAGATAGCAAAAGATAGAAAAGATTTGACTAATCCTGAATTTTGGATCCTCTACAAAAAAGTTGGCGGAAATACAGTAAGAAACAAAGCTCATCTTAGAACTTTGATGGATGACATCAGAGATAAGAGAAAAGATTAGAACCGATGAATAATATTTTCTAAGTCCAAAATCTTTCCATTTTTGATTTCTACACCCTCATTGTTTAACATCTTGGTTTTGACGTGCTCTCCATACGCATAACCACCAATTTTGCCCGTAGACATTACAACTCTGTGACAAGGAATAATGACAGGATATGGATTCTTGTTCAGGATTTTACCAACAGCTCTTTGTCCGTTTTTTAAGCCAACAGCTTTTGCCAATTCTCCATAAGTCGTGATTTGACCTTTTGGAACTTGTAATAATTTTTTGTAAATTCTTTGTTGAATATTCAAAGTTTGATCACATCAAGATCTGTTGATTTAAGTAAATTTAGTACTTTATCTTTATTAGATCCCAATCCTTTCCAATCCAAAAGGACAGTTTTTGCCATATTATTTTGTGTAAGAATATGAGAAAACAATTCCTCATCAAGAAAATCCAAAGTATGTTTCGGCATTACGGTTCCAAGGGAATATTTTCCTTCCAATAGCTCATAAGTAAATTTTGTAGGATAGTGAGTTCCACCAAAACAAATTGCCACAGGATGTTTTTTGATTGGTTGAGACAGTACCTGATGGACCAATGTAGCCACAGAATTACACAATGATACATCAGTCCATTGCTTTTCAGTAGTACCAATTTCGATAAATATCGAGGGTTTGGTTAGTGCAGTAGGCCCATGATGAGTTGCCTCAATTGTTATTTGAAATTCTGAGAATTGGGATTGATTTTTCTTCAGAGTTTGAAGATATGTTTTTTGCAGATCAGGCTTAGGAATTGCAATTTGCCTACTATTTCCTCCAAATTTTGCATCGGAAAAATTCCCAGTGCTATGACAAGTTAAAGCTAAAACGCCAGACTCTGCTGCATGTTTTGAAAGAAAAACAAATCCATCATAATCATATTTTTCCTCCAACCAATCAGCAAAAATGGTAGGAGTTGGAATAACAATTAGGTCGTAATATTTCCCACGAAAGATATTATCATCCAAAGTCATTTCTTTTGAAAGAAATTTTGCCATGTTATGACCTGCAGGATCATCTCGATATGCAATCAGTAGGTCCATGCGATAAGAGATATAAGGACACCTTATTAATTTCCAGCAATGAACCCTAGGCAGACTTTGAAAAATATGGCCAACACAATGAAAATGGCCAAAAAGCCAGACAAAGAAGAGTATCAACAGCATCTCAGACTAGTATTATTAGGAATAGCTGGAGTTGGGGCTATCGGTTTTACCATTCAGTTTGTCTTCTCCGTAATTACGTTTGGTAGATAAAATTGTCAGAAGAGATAAAATCACACTTATTTGCAATTAGAACTACAGGAGGACAAGAAAAGGTCGTAATGCGATTATTAGAAGCAAAAGCTAACGCTAATCAAATTAACATTCAATCGGTTTTGCTGGTAGACAATCTTAAAGGGTATGTTGTCATTGAAGCAATCAATCCTAGTGATGCTTACATGGCGGTTGAAGGAGTCAGACATATTCGCGGTCAACTAAGAGGAGAATTGGAATTCAAGGATATCGAAGGTTACCTTATCAAAAAATCAACAGTTTCGCAATTAACAGTAGATAACATAGTGGAAATTACAGGAGGTCCATTTAAGGGAATGAAAGCAACAATTACCAGAATAGATGTAGACAAAGAAGAAGCAACGGTGGTTTTGTTAGATGCATCATACCAATTACCAGTAACAGTTGACGCAAACTACCTAAAGATCTCAAGTGAGGCTTAGGAAGGATTAAATTTTCATATTGATTTGATTTAACATGGGAGAACAAAAAGTATCATCACTTGTAACTGGCGGAGGAGCATCAGCAGGTCCACCACTAGGTCCAGCATTAGGTCCTTTGGGTGTTAACATTATGGAAGTCATCAAGGCAATCAACGACAAGACTAAAGATTTCGAAGGAATGAAAGTTCCCGTTACTGTAATTGTCGACACAGACACTAAAAAATATGAAATTGAAATTGGAATTCCTTCTGCTGCAGCACTGATTATGAAAGAAGCAGGAATTCAAAAAGGTTCAGGAACATCAGGAACTGAATGGGTAGGAGATGTAACTATAGACTCCATCATAAAGGTGGCAAATACTAAACTTGAAAAATCCTATGCTTCATCGTTAAAGTCAGTTGCAAAGACAATCATTGGCACATGTGTAGCATTGGGAGTCAAGGTAGAAGGAAAGACTCCAAAAGAAATCACTGCCGAAATAAATGAGGGTAAGTGGGATGAAAAACTCCAATAATTACTGAGTCAGATAAACAGGATTTTTATTGGTTTTTTGTAGTTCTACAAAGGTTTCAGTATTTTGAATGCCTTCTACTTTACCAATTTTTTCAATCACCACAGAATGAAGAGCCTCAAGATTTTTTGCATAAACTTGAATCATTATGTCAAACCTACCAGTAATTTCTGAGATAGAGACAACTTCAGACGTATTCATGAATTCCTTGTGTATAGAATCTTTAAACTTTGGATCTCTATTTATTCCGACTGAAGCTTTCACACCTATCCCCAACAAGGATTCATCTATTTCTATAGTGAATTTTTNCATAACTGCCGTCGGCGCGGGATGCAGCATCCGACATTTTGGGCTCACACCTATCCCCAACAAGGATTCATCTATTTCTATAGTGAATTTTTTTATGAGTTTTTTTTTCATTAATCTCTTGATTCTACTATACAGTACAGAAGCATTAATTCCAAGTTTTTTAGACAATGTGGGAACAGAGATAGAACCATCAGCGGTTAACTCATAAAGCAATTTCATATCTAAATCATCAAATCGGTGCAACGTATTAGAAAAATATGGTTATCATTTAATATATTTAAGTTTTGGGCAACATTCCATTTAGAATTACAAATATTTTGATAAAAAATGTAATTTTTTAAAATAAATGAATATTAAAAACTTCAACCTCTAAACGATTTTAAGTAGGCTTTCTTCAAACTGGTTGTAATGATTACAGATGCGCAGCTTGCAGAAATGATTAAACAAGTAAAAACTACAACAAAAGAAAGAAAATTCAAACAATCAATAGAGTTAATCATTAATTTCAAAGATATTGATGTAAAGAAAGGTTTTGCACTAAATGAAATTGTACAATTACCAAAAACAAGTTCCCCTGCAACAGTATGTGTCATTGCTACAGGAGACATGAGTCAAAAAGCGAAAGAGGCAAATGCCGATTCTGTAATTGGAACAGAGGAACTAGACAAGTTTGCAACTAACAAGAGAGAATCACGAAAATTCATAAACAAATATGACTTTTTCTTGGCAGACACAAAAGTCATGCCTTTGGTAGGAAAAACTCTGGGTCAGCTTTTAGGTCCAAGAGGAAAAATGCCAACTCCAGTTCCATTTGATGCACCTATTGAATCATTTTTAGCAAGATTCAGAACATCAATCAAAGTCAGAACAAGAGCATCTCTGTCAATTTCATGTAAGATTGGAGATGAATCTATGGAAGATTCAGATTTAGTAATTAATGCACACACAGTTCTTAGTGCGATTGAAAAGAAATTACCAAACGGTGAAAAAAACATTAAAAAAATCATGGTAAAAGCTACAATGAGTAAGCCAGTAAAACAAGTTCAGGAGATTAAGAAGAAATATGCATGAAAATAGAACATCTTATCCTAAAAGAAAAACTGAGATGTACCAGCAACTGCAGGAGCTTCCAAAAAAATACAAAGTTTTAGCAGTAATCAAAATGGACAAAGTTCGTTCTACACAAATTTTACCCCTGAGAAAAACACTGAAAGGAGATGTAGAGTTTTTCAGCATAAAAGATAAAGTTGCAAAAAGAGCATTTGACAATCTTGATGTACCAGGGGTCAAGGAGATTGCAGACAAGCTGAGAGGACAATGTATGTTCCTATTTACCAACATGTCACCATTCAAGCTAAACGTACTTCTTGCCAAAAATAAAATCATGATGGCGGCAAGAGGAGGAGATATTGCAAGTATAGATATCACAGTTCCTGAAAAAAATACAGGAATTGCACCTGGACCAATGCTTACAGAATTTAAAGAAGCTGGAATTCCAACCAAAATTGATCAAGGAACGATTTGGATTGCAAAAGACACCACCCCAGTTCTAAAAGGTGAATCGATTAATGAAAAACTAGCATCAATTTTAGGTAAATTAGACATCAAACCAGTAGAGGCAGGAATTTCACTATATTCAGCATTGGAAGAAGGATCTGTATATGCTGAAGAAGAAATGATTATTGATGTTGAGAAAATTAGGGAGCAATTTGGCCAAGCACACCAAGAAGCAGTGTCATTATCTATTGAGGCAGCATACGTTACTGCAGATAACATTTCACAAATTCTAAGCAAGGCAGCTCAGTCTGCACGTTCCGTGTCTGTTGAATCAGGATTTATGACAGATGACACAAAAGAACAGATATTGCAAAAAGCAGATGCCCAAGCGAAGGCAGTAATTAGTCAAGCAAAAGATTACAAAGCTGCATAAGTTTTTTGTTATTAATCAAAAGTGGTATAACATATTATTCTAATTTATCACGTTGGATATATACGACATTGCAATTGTTCAAACAGTTTACACAACAATACCGATTAAAAGGATAATAGAAATTTGAAGTTCAATCAATTTGTATTAATATATTCATCTTTGAAAAAACTTTGAATTTCTTTGACAAAAATATTTCATCAAATACATTATTGGATACTGCAAATCAACCAAATATTATTAAAGTAAAACTTGAATCTACAAAAAAAATACGAAGCAGAACAGCGATCTACAAGATTAATAGTATCAACAAAAATAAGAATCAAAAATTGATTAAAAAAATTTCTAACCAAACAGAGAAGACAGTCCTTCCATGGCTGCTTCTTCATTCTTAGGTTCTTCTTTCTTTTCCTCTTTCTTCTCTTCACCACCTGCTGCTGCATCTGCTGGTGCGGCTGCTGCTGCAACTGCTACAGGTGCGGCTTTAACTGCCTCATCGATATTAACATCGGCTAAGGCTGCAACTAGAGACTTAACTTGGGCTTCATTAACTTCAGCACCAGATGCTTTAACAACTGAACTGAGATTTGCCTCGTTAACTTCTTTGTCTAGTTTGTGAAGAAGTAAAGCAGCGTAAACATATTCCATTATGTCGAGATTTCCTTAGGGCATAATATAAAACTATGGAGAAGTAACACCTAAAAAATTAAAATTTAGTTCAGGATTTTAAGACTTCTACAAACCGCATATAATGTTCGTTTCAAAGTGGGATCAGTCAAAGTATCCATTCTATTTTTTAAGACACGCTTTGCCTCATCTCTTTCAGAACCAGGAGGCAATGACAAAACAGTATTGATAAACTCTGGTAACGATTCTCTAATCCACCCATCAAGCATCGCATATATTTTTGGAGGAAGAATATCACATTTATCAACATCAAGATCTATGACTTCTGCAAAATTTTCATGTTCAACCCTGTACACCAAGGCCAACACTACATTATCAGGAGTAGGATGAAGTAGAATTTCTTGTGAACGCTCCCCAGTTTTTCCTTGTGCAATTTTATTTTTCAAACCTACAGGATTTACAATGACTCCGTTGATTCCCACTTTCCTACCATCGACTCCAGTAACGATACCAAAAATAAAGTCATTGAAGTCACCATTCTTTTTGAGAGAGAAAACAGGAGTCCCTTCTTTTAAAGAGGGTTTTTGTCCAAACATGAATAAACTGCATAAGGGATTGTATTTAATGTATCATTATTCATACTTGTTCAAGACAATATCAAAAATATCACATACCACATTCATCTTTGGAGTAAATCGAACTATCTTTGTTGTGATGCTTTGTTTCAGAATCACAATAAAATAAGTAAAAAGAATAGAACCTAAACAGATATCATTAATCGACAATTCTTAATATTGGACTAGAGCAGCCTCATCGTTGAATAAAAAAGAGATTCTAAAAGAATTTTCATCAGATCCTGATAAATACTATAATGTCAAATTGTTCCAAGAGCAAGGATTTGTCAGAAAAGCTTGTACAAAATGTGGAAGGTTCTTTTGGACTCTGAATGCGGGGAGAAATCTATGTCCTGATGATGGAGATGACACATACTCATTCATAGGTGAACCACCAACAACTAAGAGATTTGATTATACACAAGCATGGAAACAAGTGGAAGAATTTTTTGTAAAAAATAATCACAAATCAGTAAGTAGATATCCAGTAGTTTGCAGATGGCGAGATGACTTGTATTTTACAATTGCATCAATTGTAGATTTTCAAAGAGTGATGGGTTCCAAGGTAGTTTTTGAATTCCCTGCCAATCCACTTGTAGTTCCACAAACCTGTTTGCGTTTCAAGGATTTAGAAAATGTGGGAGTTACAGGCAGACATTTTTCAAGCTTTTGCATGATTGGGCAACACAGTGTTCCAGACCTAGGAGGATACTGGAAAGATGAATGTGTAGATTTGGATTTCAGACTGTTGACAAATCAGTTTGGGATCAAAAAAGAAGAAGTTGTTTTTATGGAAGACGTTTGGGCCGGTGGAGGCTCTTTTGGCCCATCGCTTGAATATTTTGTCAGGGGATTGGAACTTGGAAATGCCGTATTTACCGAATTTCAAGGCGAACTAGGACAGCACACTACACTTGATCAACGAGTCATAGACATGGGAGCAGGATTGGAGAGATTTGCATGGATTACAACTGGAAAACCTACAGCATATGATTGCTGCTTTGGTCCTGTAAACCAAATATTATTTGAAAAGANTGGCATTGATTCAGATTCGGAAATCTTGAGAAAATACTTTACAGAAATTGCAAAAGAGATTGATCATTTTGATGATCTAAATGAGGTCAGACGTATTGCAGTAAAAAATGCAGAGATAACGGACGAACAACTAAACAAAATGATAAAACCACTAGAAGGAATGTATCTGATTGCAGATCATCTCAGAACATTGATTTTTGCAATCACCGATGGTGCTTTGCCAAGCAATGTAGGTGGAGGATACAACCTCAGGATGATGTTGCGAAGAATTAATGGAACGATTAATCGCCTAAATCTAAAATTGGATGTTGATGAATTAATTGATGCCCATGTAGATTATCTCAGAGACACATATCCAGAACTTGATGAGAAAAGAGACGACGTAAAGAAAATCCTGAAGTTGGAATCTGCAAGATATGAAGAATCCAAAGTTCATATGAAAAAAAAGGCAGAAAAGATTCGCGAGAAAGGAGTACCAACAGTTGATGAACTTATTACTCTGTACGAATCAGATGGCATTACCCCTGAATATCTCAAAGAAATCAACGCAATTTCAGAAATCCCATCATCATTTTATTCTAAACTATCTGATTTACACCAGTCTGAAAAGAAAAAAGCAATCACAGAACTTCCATTAGAAGAGTTATCTGAAACTGATACTCTATTTTATAAAGACGACCCAATGGAATTTGATGCCAAAGTAATCAAGGTCTTTGATGATCAAGTGGTACTAGATAGAACTTCATTTTACGCAAGAGGTGGAGGACAAGAACCAGACTATGGTAGCATAGCAGGATTCAAAGTAGTAAATGTGGACAAACATGCAAACATTATAGTTCACAAGCTAGAAGGCGGCGTTCCAAAAGAAGGAGAAACTGTTTCATGCAAAGTAGATGAGACTCGTCGTGCAAACATTACTAAAAACCATACCAGTACCCACATCATCAATGCAGCATCAAGAGGAGTGTTAGGTTCTTGGATTTGGCAACACTCCGCATTCAAAGACGATGATCACGCAAGATTAGACATTACTCACCATTCATCATTGACTGATGAGCAGGTAAAACAGATTGAAGAGGCATCTAATCAAATGATAAAAGAAAATTATCCAGTAAACATTGATTATTACAATAGAGGAGCTGCAGAACAAAAGTATGGATTTAGAATTTATCAGGGCGGAGTAGTTCCAGTAAAATCAGTTAGAATTGTATCAATTGAAGATAAAGACATTGAAGCATGTGGTGGAACACACGTAAAGAAAACGGGAGATATAGAACTGATTAAAATTACAAAAACAAAAAGAATTCAAGACGGAGTAATTCGTATAGAATTTGTCTCAGGACCAACCGCTTTTCAATATGTAAAACAGCAAGAAAAAGAATCTAAAAAACAAGCAGCCGATTATATTGCAAAAGAGAAACTAGATAAACAAAGAGAAGAGAATAAAGAAAGAGCAAGAGAGCAGATTCCCATACTACTGGAGAAAATAATTTTGGGAGAATCAGTAGAGTCAGATGGAATCAGTACAAAGGGGAAAATTTGTTTTACATCCAGTGAGAATTATGAGGATTATTTTTATCAAAACTTTGGAAAGAAACTCGTTGCAAAGGATAACGCTGCGGCATTTTGTGGAATTTTTGAGGCAGGTCAAACTATTCGAGTAATAGTGTTTGCAGGAGAGCATTCAGGTGTGAATTCAGGGGAAATTGCCAAGGAGATAGCCTCAATTTTGGGAGGTTCTGGTGGAGGTGACGCTAAGTTTGCTCAAGGCGGAGGAAAAGACACATCTAAAAAAGAGCAGGCAATAGCCAAAGCAAAATCAATGATTTTAGGATAATACTATGATAAACTGGAATGAGATAGAAACGAAATGGCGAAACAAGTGGACAGAATCCAAAGACTTTGAAACAAATCCAAACAATAAACCAAAAAAATTCATTACCGTTGCATATCCGTATCCCAATTCCCCGCAACATATAGGACATGGACGAACATACACGCTGGCTGATGTTCACGCAAGATTTTATCGAATGCAAGGGTACAATGTACTGTTCCCAATGGGATTCCATTATACGGGCACTCCAGTACTTGGAATGGCCAAAAGAATTGAGAAAGGAGAAAAAGAAATCCTTGACGGGTTGAGAAATGTATATCATGTTCCTGAAGAAGCGATCAAAACATTTGTAGAGCCAATAAAGATTGCAGATTATTTCCATGAAGAGATAAAATCAGGAATGATTGAGATGGGTTATTCAATTGATTGGAGACGAGAGTTCACCACGATAGTTCCAGGTTATCAAAAGTTTATCGAATGGCAGATTACAATTTTAAAAGAAAGGGGTAGAATCATTCAGGGCAGTCATCCGGTTGGATGGTGCCCCAAAGATCAAAATCCAGTATCGCAACACGATACAATGGGTGATGTGGAACCAAAAATTGATGAAAAGAATTTTTTGATTAAATTCAAGCTAGGTGAATTTATTTTCCCTGTAACAACACTACGACCTGAAACAATTTTTGGAATTACAAATTTGTGGGTCAATCCAAAAACAGTATACAAAAAAGTAGCAGTTGATAATGAAACGTGGATTATTTCTGAGGAATGTGCATACAAAATTGAATTCTTTGAAAAAGAGGTAAAAATTATCGGAGACATTCCAGGTAGTGAAATTATTGGAAAATTTGCAACAAACCATAATGGACAAGAGATTCCAATATTGCCTGCGGACTTTGTAGAGCCAGGCATGGGAACGGGTCTTGTAATGTCAGTTCCTGCACATGCACCAAAGGATTACCAAGCTTTGATGGATTTGAAGGCAAAAAATCACGAATTAGCCTCCAAAATCGAGCCTATACCCATCATAGTTACAGAAGGATATGGAGAAATTCCTGCAAAAAAGATTTGTGAAAAATTAGAAGTGTCAGACCAAACGGATTCCAAACTAGAAGAGGCTACAAAAGAATTGTACGTTAAAGAATTCACAGACGGAAAGCTGAATAAAAAATGCCTACAATTCAATAATGAAAAGGTGCAGTTTGGACGAGACAAAATAAGAGAATGGCTCCAAGATAATGGTACCCTAGAGAAATTCCCAGTCCTCGAAAATTCTCCCGTACATTGCAGATGTGGTGCTGAATGTGTTGTAAAAATATTGAACAACCAATGGTTTCTCAATTACGGGGATGAAGAATGGAAGGAACTTGCTCGCAATTGTTTTGATAAGATGAATATTCTACCTAGCAATATCAGAACAGAGTTCAAAGAAGTAATAGAATGGTTACACGAGCGAGCTTGTGCAAGACAACAAGGATTAGGAACTAAACTTCCATGGGATAAGGACTGGATTGTAGAGTCACTATCGGATTCTGTAATTTACATGGCATACTATACAATTTCACGATTTGTAAATGATGGAACTGTTTTGCCTGAGAATTTAACTCGAGAGTTTTTTGATTATGTTTTGCTTGATAACGGAGATATTGCACTAGCTGCTAGCACATCCAAACTTTCTGAGGATATCATCAATACAATGAAAAAGGAAGTCCAATACTTTTATCCAGTTGATTCAAGGCATTCAGGACGAGATTTGGTGCAGAATCATCTATCATTTTTTGTTCTCAATCATGTTGCAATATTTGAGAAAAAATTATGGCCACAAGAAATCGTAGTTAATGGAAGTGTACTGATGGATGGTGCTAAGATGAGTAAAAGTATGGGAAATATCATCCCATTACGAACTGCAATCAAAGACCATGGTGCAGATCCGATTCGGTTGGCAATAATATCATCAGCTGAATTGTTACAGGATGCTGATTTTAACATGGAATCAGTCTCAGGAATTCAGAGCAAGCTTGCATCTCTACTTGAGGAGTGCTCTAGGCTCAAAAATGAGCCTATTTTGGAGCTGTATGCTGAAGACAAGTGGATTTTGTCTAAAACTCAAATCTTGATTGGAGAAGTTACCGAAGCTGTTGAGAAGATGAGATTGCGGGAGGCCTTGCACGATATTTTATTTTCGTTTGAATCTGATTTGAGCTGGTATGCTAAAAGAGTAGAAGCAAAAGGACGAGGAAATGTTTCCGGAATTCTTTACAAGATTAATTCTGCACGAGTTGCAATGTTATCTCCATTTGCACCACACATAGCTGAAGAAATGTGGGAGAAACTTGGAAAAGAAACACCAGTATCAAAATCAGCTTGGCCTGAATATTCCAAAGAAGACGTAGATGTTTCTGCAATTCAATCAGAAGTGTTATTGAAATCAACTATAGATGATATTACAAACATTCTCAAAGTTACAAAAATTATTCCAAAAAAAATTGTTCTCTATGTAAATTCGGATGACACAAAATCGAAAATATATCATAAGATGTTGGAAATAATGGTAGGAGGTCAAAACAACATGGGAATTGTAATGAAGAAACTCATTGCAAATCCAGATACAATAGATGCCAAAAAGATGCCAGACTTTGTACAAAAAACAATCAAGGATTTGCATTCAGAGTCTGAAGAAATTAAATTAATGAAGCTTGAATCTGAAAGCTTTGATGAGAAAAAATTCTTATCATCTGAACTATCCAGCATTGGCAAAAAAGAATTCGGGGTTGACATTACAGTATATTCAGAGTCTGATAACGACATTTATGATCCCAAAGATAAAGCAAGACAGGCAAGACCTTTCAAGCCTGCAATATTGATTGAATAGTTTAAGATGAATCTAATCCAATATGATTCGATTTTATGCATTAAAAAAATTGATGCCTACCTTAGACATGGATTTTAGCATAAATAATTTTTAATGACATTAATTTTAAAATTCTTAATTCAGAATTAATATTATGTTAAAAACATAACCAATTTTTTATATTTAAGAATAAATTACATTTTATGTCTGAAATTGATGAACTTAAGAAATTATTATTAAATCATAAAAAAAGAATTAGTAAATTCGAATCTGACAAGTCTTCTCAAAAAAACTTCTAAATCAAAAAGTATCTATGATAGAATGAGATTATAGAGCAATTTTAACATCCAACCTACATATCAAAATACATNGGAATAAGAAAGGAAAACTAGAGCTTTAGCCTCTAAACGACTAGCAACGATACCTTTGAGCGTGTCAAGCTGCTTGAGATCTTTTCCAATCAGATACTTTTCCGTCGACGTTGCTCGGTACTTGAGGACATCGTATAGACTATTTGTCGAGATTAGCTCCGTTTAGGCCTTACCGTGCGCGCGGCTATGCCACCGTAGACAAAGCACGTTCCCAACGGAATCAGCTTCAATCTCGATTCGGTCACTTTCATAGAAAATCCCGCGTTGACGTAGGCGTGCGCGTTCTGATAGCGAGGCATGATTTTGAACGTTGCAAACTTTTCCGTGGCGTCTTCAGCGGGAATGATAAGACTGACAATCATCTATCGCACAAGCAATACGTTGTTATCCATGCGTTCTTCCCTCTTGCGCGACGACTTACTTTTGACGTCATGTCAGTGACAAGAAACTCGGCAATATCGTATTCTTTTACCCCATCGACGACGTCAACTAAATTCGAGATTTCCGTTTGCACGCGAAATTAAATTTTAAAATGTAAACTAAATACAGAATTAAAGAAAATAGAAAGGCTAGAGTTTAAGATCAATCCCTATAAAGGACTGATGACATCTCTTTCGCTTAAGATCTGAAACGTTTGTATTCAGATGACAAACCACCTTTCTAAACTAACTACGCAGTTGTGATATTTAAGATACTCTACTATTTCGTACTAACTAGGATCATCCAAAAATCTAGCACTAATGAAATTTCCAGATAGTATATTTATTAGGCATGAATGAATTTCAATTCATCTTGAAAATAGCAGTAATGGGAATGGGTGTAGCTGGCTCTTATCTCATGGCCAGACTAAAGAACACCGAACATGAGGCTGTTGGATACGAAAGAATGACTGAAGACAGACACGACTCCATCTGCGCATGGGGAACTATAAAGTCAGTACTGGACGGATTTTGTAAAAAGACAGGAAGAAACTTTGATGACTTTTTGATTCATAACGGAAGGAACATGCACGTCAAGATGAATGATGATGTAAAATTTGACATTGGATTAAAAGGATTATGCACGTATAACAAGCTAGGACTGATCAAGGATTTCATTAAGGATTGCAAGATTATCTATGGGGCCCCACCAAGTATTGAAGAGTTAGAAAAAGAATATGATATGATTGTGGATTGTACAGGATTTCACAGGGTATATCTACCAAAAATGAAAGAAGATTTCTTTTTACCAACATATGAGTACAAGGTTGAATATGAAAACGGCGTACCATATGATGACTTTTACATTGAACCGTTTCCTGGCATGTCAGGATACTTTTGGTATTTCCCACTAGGGGACAATTTTGCACACATTGGTGCAGGAGATTACAACAAGAATCATATCAAAGCCACTGATGCATTCTTGGAAAAACATGGAGGAAAAATAGTCGCAACCAAGGGACGTCCAATTAGATTGGCAACTCCAGACAGATGTAAGCCATACTATTCAGGTAAAGTAGTAGGAGTTGGAGAATCAATAGGAACCGTATATGCACTATTGGGAGAAGGAATTATTCCATCCATGCAATGTGTAGAAATTTTTCTAGAAAACATGCATGATTTCAAGGCATATGAAAAAGCAGTAGAAAAACATTACAAGGTTTATGCAAAGGTGTTTAATTTTGTCAGAGCAAAGATTCACAAAGATTTCAGCTTCTTAAAGGCGCTGCCAGACTTTATGTCAATTTTTCTATACATGAAAAAACACGAAGACAGGTTTGGAATGAACATCAAGATTGCAGATTTACTAAAAGTGGCAAAGGCCTAGACATCATCTAGTTAAAACTTACAGAGCTATAAGATTCCCGATTGGTGCGATTTGATGCCATGTTATAGTCATAAATAATTGTAGAATAAGATTTAAGCTCATCCTTCATTTGATCTAGATTATCTGCAAGATAAAATCCTGGACAATCTCCAGTAAACTGATATGTTGCATGTACTCGTGCAATACCTTTTTCATTTTCCAGCCAGCTTGCAAAAGGATACAGATAACATACACCAGGTCTATCAGGATGCATACTACATCCACCCTCATCATCCAAGAACCTACATGAAATATGGGTTCCATCTTCGGCTTCGATTTCATCATCTTTTCTCTTAAGATTGATGGTAGTCATGGTAGTCATCTGTCCTGACGGACCAGGTTCTTCATATGTAACGGTGAGTGTTTCATTTTTGATAAAATCCGAAGTGCTTTTGTATTTGAGACCTTTTCCAATTGTAATCAAATCGTCTGAAGTCAGAGGAAGTCTACCTTGTCTATCACAACAGTTGTGACAGTCGGGCCAAAAACATTTCCATAGAATATATTTTTTTTCTGAATTCAAATAGGGTACGTGAAAAACTACATCCTTAACCTTGATTGCAAAGTCAGACACATCTGTAATATTTCCTAGCACAAACTTTTTTAATATTGGGTCAAAGTCCCAATCCTTTTCCAACAAATCTAATGATTCTTGAATTTCTTTTTGAGACAACTCTTAAGTAATAACATCTTTTGCAGATGTTATTAATGTTGAGCGATAAAGGAAAGTATGCATCAGCTACAGAGAATAGGAGATTTGTATGGAGTGAAATTGTTTGGCCTTTGATTTTAGAAATCAACGATGTAGCATTTTCATTAAAACAATTTCAAGCAAAGCGAGAACAAATCTGCAAGGAAAAAAATATGACAAAAACTATTCCTTCTAGAGGACTAGTATCACTGATGCAAAAAGGAATCATTCTAAAAGAAAAAAACATCTATTCTATTCATTTCAAATTAATTCCATACATGCGGTTAAAAGCAGTGTGTGATTATGCAACTGCAATTCATGAAGTCAGAATTAGATAACACCTGCAAATGATTATATTCCAAAACACATCAATTCATTTTGGTAGCCCGATAGTCTAGCGGTCAAATAATTACAATTTAGATCAAGGATTCTGCCCTCTGGATCTCAAGAGTGGATAGGCGGAGACGGCAGTTCGAATCTGCCTCGGGCTACTTTAAAAATTATTTAACTATCGAGATGCTTGTGCTATACGTTCCAGCTCATGTTTTTTCTTAACTGATGGCGCACTAGAGTCATTTGATGCAGCAAGCATTAGTTGTTCAGCCATATGTTCCTCAATTGGTTTTGGATTGGAAAAAGTTGCCTCTTTGATTGCATCAGAAATAAATTTCAAAGCTAAATCAACTCTTCGTATTGGAGCAACATCTACTGATACGTGATAGACTGTACCACCATAGACTATTCTGGTTGTATCCTCATTTGGAGCAGAGAACTCAATAGCTCGGACCAAAACCTCAACAGGATTCTGGCCAGTTTTTAATGCAATAATATCAAAAGCAGTTTTTACAGTGTTAAGTAATTTGGTTTTCTTACCAGTCATTCTACCAGTATTCTTTGCGTATTTCTTTCCAAAATGCATCGTCTTGTTGATCAGTCTCTCAACAATATTGACATCAGCTTTATTGAACCGTTTAAGAGCTGAACGACCATACGTATAGGGCAAAATTTGTTTTCTTAACGAAATAGCAGTTTTTAATCCAGGATCCTTAACTTCTATATCGGATAAATCCCATTTTCTAAATAACAAAAGATTCTTTGTCTGAGCCATTTCTCTATCTCCTAGGTTTCTCCTTCTTTCCTATTACCAACTCATGTAGCGCAGTACCATTAACTTTGAAAACTTTGAATCTAACTCCCGGAATATCCCCCATTGCACCACCCTGAGTTGCACCCATACCTTGAATGTGTACCTCGTCATGTTCATCAATAAAGTTCATTGCGCCGTCTCGGGGCAAAAAAGCTGTAACCGTCTTTCCATTTTTAATTAATTGTACCCTTACACATTTTCTAATGGCAGAGTTTGGTTGTTTAGCAGCAATACCAACCTTTTCTAAGACAATACCACGAGCTTGCGGAGCACCGCCAAGTGGATCAGATTTCTTATCAATACCTAATTTTCGTCTTTTAAAAGTTGAGATTGCCCATCTTTGTTTCTTCTTTTTATTCGTAAGAACCCTACCAGCAAATAATCCAAGAGGTGATTTTCTCATATCTTACATCTCCAAAGTTGTACGTTCAGGACTATTGATCAATACACTGCTAATATCAAAATATCGTTTTGCAAGTAATCTTGCCTTTTCGGCATTTCTACCTTCCCTACCAACAACAATTCCTTTCTTTCTTGGATCAACCATAACAATTGCCTGTTTTGTTCCATCTACTCGTTTATTTATTTTTACTTCGGAAATAAGTTTTGAATTAAGCAAGTTAGTCAAAAACTTTGCAGGATCTTCATCAAATTCTACTAACTCTACATTTCTCTTTACAATATTCTGTAGAGATTTAATGTGAACACCACCCTTGCCAATTGCAAGTCCCATCTTACCAGTATTAACCACAAAAATTACTCTATCTTGCTTTTCATCCTCCACACAATCACGAGCAGTTGCACCCGTAACATTTTGAAACAAAGACATCATACGCATTTGATCAGTTGTGAGTTTGATAGATTGCGCCATTAGAGTTCCTATTTATCTCCGACAAAAAATGTCTCATTTAAACTTTCATTAAGTAAATTGCAATTATTCATTTTTTTTTTCAGCCTCTGTATCTTTCAAAATTGATTTGATGCTTGCATCATCAATGGAAGTAAATGAAATTGTTGAAATTCTAAATTGTAAGCCACATAACCTACCTAATGCGACTGATGTTCCCTGAAAGTTTACCAATGGTATTTTTTCTTTTTTTGGCATCGGCTGTCTGTGTCGGCATTTTAGTCCCCCGCTCCATGGCGCGCGGCGATCTGGCATCGGCGCATATTTTCAATTCTTGAGATAAAAATTTAACGGTTTACACAGGACTTGAGGTGAATCATTAAACATTAACAAAGTAGCTGTCTACACTGCTCCACTTGAGAATATTGCAAACAACTGAAATCACATTATTTTATCTGTACTTTGTCGCGCCGAGGGATACTTCAGACCAGGCCGCCTTCGTCAACGGCGACCATTCCGGTTGCGCAACGTCACGAAACATCCACCCAGGGCTGTGGATTCGGATTGACCATCGGGCGCTTGCCCCCTCGCGCAACATCGCTACGCAGCGGGGGCGGGAGGCGTGCAAGCACACAGCCTACCGGCTTGCTGCAACATGCTTGCAAACTTGCCCAACCGCACGTATACGCGCGCACGTCAACAAGGCGGATCAACCGCGGGACACATGAGCAGGGCCGGGAACCTCCGGCCCTCTTTGTTTTCTCGGGCCCGTCTGACCAAAGAGCAACCGTTCCGCGCCGGCAAACCGGCGTGGGCCTTAGCAAAGACCCGTGGAGCCAACCGCGCGGCCCGTTAAATCCCGCCCCAAACTGGGGTCTGAAAAGGAAAAGTTAGATTGGCTAACGCAACCATGGAGGAATTCGAAGCCCTCCTCGCAGAAAGCTTCGAAATCGACACGCCCGCCGAGGGCAGCGTCGTCAAGGGCAAGGTCATCGCCGTAGAGGCCGGACAAGCCATCATCGATGTCGGCTACAAGATGGAAGGCCGCGTCGATCTGAAAGAATTCGCAGAGCCGGGCGAGGCGCCCAATGTGAACCCGGGCGACGAGGTCGAGGTCTATCTGGACCGCGTCGAGAACGCCCGCGGTGAGGCCTCGATCAGCCGCGACAAGGCCCGCCGCGAGGAGGCCTGGGACCGCCTCGAGAAGGCCTATGCCGACGAGAACCGCGTCGAGGGCGCCATCGTGGGCCGCGTCAAGGGCGGCTTCACCGTCGACCTGGGCGGCGCCGTGGCGTTCCTGCCGGGCAGTCAGGTGGACGTGCGCCCCGTGCGCGACGCCGGGCCGCTGATGGGCCTCAAGCAGCCGTTCCAGATCCTCAAGATGGACCGCCGCCGGGGCAACATCGTTGTGTCGCGCCGCGCCATCCTCGAGGAGAGCCGCGCCGAGCAGCGCGCCGAGGTCATCGGCAACCTGTCCGAGGGCCAGTCCGTGGACGGCGTGGTCAAGAACATCACCGAGTACGGCGCCTTCGTCGACCTGGGCGGTGTGGACGGCCTGCTGCACGTCACCGACATGGCCTGGCGCCGGGTGAACCACCCCTCCGAGATCCTCTCCATCGGCGAGACGATCAAGGTGCAGGTGATCAAGATCAACAAGGAAACGCACCGCATCAGCCTCGGCATGAAGCAGCTGCAGGCCGATCCTTGGGACTCTGTGTCCAGCGCCTACCCGCTGGAATCGACCCATACCGGCCGCGTGACCAACATCACCGACTACGGCGCGTTCGTCGAGCTGGAGCCGGGCGTCGAGGGCCTGGTGCACGTCTCCGAGATGTCCTGGACCAAGAAGAACGTGCATCCCGGCAAGATCGTCTCCACGAGCCAAGAGGTCGAGGTCATGGTGCTGGAGATCGACGAGGCCAAGCGCCGCGTGTCCCTGGGGCTCAAGCAGACCATGCGCAACCCGTGGGAGGTCTTCGCCGAGCAGTTCCCGGTGAACACCGAGGTCGAGGGCGAGGTGAAGAACATCACCGAGTTCGGGCTCTTCATCGGGCTGGACAACGACATCGACGGCATGGTGCACCTCTCGGACCTGTCCTGGGACGAGCGCGGCGAGGACGCGATCCAGAACTACCGCAAGGGCGATCTGGTGCAGGCGGTGGTCACCGAGGTGGACACCGACAAAGAGCGCATCTCGCTGTCGGTCAAGGCGCTGGGCGGCGACAAGTTCGCCGAGGCCGCGGGCGGCGTGAAGCGCGGCTCGATCATCACCGTGGCGGTCACCGCCATCGAGGATGGCGGCATCGAGGTGGAGCACGAGGGCATGAAGGCCTTCATCCGCCGCTCCGACCTGTCGCGTGATCGCGCCGAGCAGCGCCCCGAGCGCTTCGGCGTGGGCGACAAGGTGGACGTGCGCGTCACCAACGTGGACATGAAGTCCCGCCGCCTGGGCCTGTCGATCAAGGCGCGCGAGATCGCCGAAGAGAAAGAGGCCGTGCAACAATACGGCTCCTCCGACTCCGGCGCGTCCCTGGGCGACATCCTGGGCGCGGCGCTGAAAGGCGACGAGTAACGCCCGTAGGGCGGGACTTGTCCCGCCTTCACCCCAAAAACAAGAAAGGCCCCGCCAACCGGTGGGGCCTTTTCTTTGCTGACGGCGCCCCCGCGGCAGCCGCCCCCAACAACGCCGCCCGCACCAATCAACGCGTTCGGACCATTGACGGCATCAGGCGATCAAAACAAATGGAGCGGAGCGCCACACCGGGCCACCGCAGAGCATGCAACGGCCAAATGGCAGGTCTGAGCCCAGAACCACCGATGCTGCGCGATGCAAGAATGGCGGCATGAACCGAATTGCCGAACAACAACTGTCACGCGAACGCAAGCTGTGGATCAAGCCGCGATTATCCGCTGACGTGTTTTATGTTGTGCAAGGTGGGATTGAAAAATTGGACATGTCCAATGGCAACTCTGAGCCCTCTTTGACCGATGCTGCAACCTGAATGAACGTCAGCTTTGTAGCTCGGCTCTATTTAACCCGAGCGATGCTGTGACGCTGCCAGTGCGCCTCCAAGCGCGATCAGGATGCCGCCGCCTACCGCTTCTATCAATTCAATGACACGCTCCTTCATGAGGCGTGCAGACAGCGCGGAAGCAAAGCCGTAGAAGACAAGTATTGGAAGTTCCAACAGAACCGAGACGACGCCAAGAATAACTAGCTGGGCGGCGACATTCCCGTCAGGTGATATGAATTGCGGGAGGATCGCCACAAAGAATAAGATATTCTTTGGATTTGATGCCTGAAGGGTGAATCCCTGCCAATAAGATTTGACCGGAGTTTGCGGAACCTTTGGCGCAGCGGCTTTCGCGTCTGACAAGTCCAGGCCTTCACCCAAGGATCGTTTTTGCCAGAGGTGTTTTGCCAGTGGCATGATCATTCCAACGCCAAGAAACACTAGATAGGCAGCGCCTATCCATTTGATTATGGTAAAAAGGGTGGCGCTAGCGACAATCAAGGCCCCGATCCCGAGTGCGGACAGTGTGAAGAAGATCGCGTTCGTTGACAGGATCCCCAACGTCGCCATGAAGCCGATGCGAAATCCCTGACGCATGGACAACCCAATCACCAGCAGCACCGCCGGTCCCGGCGTGAGCGAAAGCAGGAACTCAGTCAGAGCAAACAAAGCCAGTGTGTTGAGGTCCATTAAAATCTCCACTCAGTATTCCCAATAAGCATCTTGGATTTCAGTGAAATTGACCAGACTAAAACTTTAAAAGCCGACATTGGCGTGCTCGCAGCGAAGGTTGAAAAAGTCCGCCGAGCGGAGATCTGGTGAGGGGCTACATAATAGCCTCTAGGGAGCCTTAAGGTCCGCTTCGAGCCCAGTGCTGCCGTTGCTTGCCCATCCTGGATGCTGCACGTGCAGCCCGCATCGCGGCCATTCATGCAGACCGCAGAAAATAGGAAAGGGTCGATTCACAGATCGCGGGCGCAGCGCCCTTTCGCTGCGGATGCACCAATGTCAGCTTAACGCGTTATCCGGCGTCTACGGCTAGCTTGAGGTCTGGCTTGGATGCAAGCTTCATTGTCCTTGTCCCCCTTGCTGCTTCTGCCAGGATCGGGATCAGTTTATCATGCTGTTGATACATCAGTGCCAAACCAGCGTTTGGGACGATCTCAAAATGCATCCAGGGATAGGCGGTGCGCAAGGCGCTGATCGCATTAATGTCGATCGTTGGATCCTGTTCCGCAATGTAAACACGCACCGGGATATGGCGCATTCTCTGCATCAAGTGGCTCCAGTCCGCGTGGAAGGCGACGTACTCCATGGCAAATGCCTGCGCCGCGTTGGTTGATGGTCCGGCCATGAGCTCGAGATTGGCGACCAGAATTTGTCTGACCTCATCGGTCTCGAGAAGCATCAAGTCGGCCGGTGAGTCCTGACATAACTTGCGCAGCATGGCCTCTGGCCCGATACGCTTGGCCATCATCATCACGGCCTTCGCCGCGAACCGGGCCAGTCCCGGGTTATGGCGTGCAGCCCAGACAAAAAAGCGTTGCCATTGTCCTGCGCCCTGAACGTCCAGGCCGTTTGGAAGACAGGGCCGCGCACCTATGCCAATCAGCTCGGAAACGACCTCTGGATGTCGTGCGACAAGATCGGCGGCAAAGGGGAAATCGCTTCCGTGAATGGCGTAGGGCAAGCGAGAAAGACCCAAATGTTGCAACAAAAAGACCGCGTCCGCGCTTGTGGTGCTCAACACGTCCGCATCGGTTCTTAGATTGTCGCTGTGCCCATAACCTGCCCGGATCGGGCAGATGACGCGCAGATTGTGTTCGAAAGCCGAATGGACCATTGCGGGCGTCCATCGCACCATCGCAGACCCCATATGAGAAAAAAGGATCGGGTTGCCACTTTGGGGGCCCATGTCGTGATAAGTCATGTGACGACCATCGGGCAATGTGACGGACTTGAAGGGTTTCCAGACCTCGGACTGAAGCCAGCGGCCCTTGGCGGCAAATGCGGTTTCGGGTGCCTGCGAAGGCCGCGTCTCCGCAGCTTGTGCCTGGGGGAATTCGCCAAGCGTCAGGGCAAGGCGCACGACATCCGCCTGAGAGCGCACATTCATTTTGGAGATGATCGACTTTAACTGCTCGCGCACTGTGCCGACGGTGGTGCCGCGCGCGTTTGCGATGGATTTTGTATCCTGGCCCTCGGTCAGGCGACGCACGACGCCTTGTTCGGCCTGGGTCAGCTGAAAGGCCTGCTTCAAAATGGTTCCAACTGACTCTCGCCAATGAATATATGTTGAGACAAGGAGCGCGACAGGTTCTCGGTCGGCGGTTTGCGTGACCCGTACGATCCGAAACAGCATGGTGCCCTGCTTGGTCTGGGCCTCAGCCTTGAGCAGTCTTTCGAGGCAATCAGGCCGGTGCAGAACATCTCGAGTCAAACGCAGTAAAGAGGCCTGCACATCCTGGGGGATGTCCAATGACGCCAGCGTGTCCCCGGCCTGAACGTCAAAGGCCGCCTTAGCACCGGCGTTCACGTCCTCTACGACAAGGGATGTGTTTACGGTGAACGCAGCGAAGGACGCGTAGGGCTTTAGATGATCCTGCGCGTCCGGGGGTGACGTGTCACCGCGCCTCAGAAACGCTTCGGCCCTCTCAAGATGTGCATTGAAATACGCATCAAATGCGCTTGCTGCTCCGTCCTTGCCTGGCGCAAATTGTTCGGCAAGGTCGGCATCAGCCCAGAGCTGGATGAAATCCTCTAGGAATGATGGATCAAGCGCAATTTCATAGATCCGGTCAAGGATAAGCGCGTGATCTGTGTCCAAGCCTGAACTGGTGCCTTCTGGCATTTGATTTGTCTGCGTCCTTGCGTCGTTGCGACACAAGTTAGTTCATTTCAGACCGTTGCATAGGGCTCTTATTTAATATGTTTGGCTTGCCCTGCGGCTTCGGCCAGAATGGGCAACACATAGGCATATTGATTGTAGATCAACAGCTGCCCTGCTTTCTGGATCACTTCGATATCAATCCAGGGATAGGTATCGCGGTAGGCGGCAATCACGGCGGCGTCATAGAGCGGATCCTCCGTCCCGTTGATGAAACGCGTGGGGGTTGCCCTGGCGGACAACATAAGGTGGGTCCAGGATGCTTCGCTGACCAGCAACTCCATGACGTAGGCCTGCGAAACATCGGTGGTTTTGCCGGCAACGAGCTCTCCGTTCGCGACAAGAACTGCGCGAAGATGGTCGTCTTCCAGCAGCAACATATCCGATGGAGAGCTGCCGTTCATATGTCGGAACATTTCCAACACGCCGATGCGCCTGCTCATGGAAACCCCGGCCTTGGCGGTGAATTTCAGCAGATGGGGAGCATATTTGGCGGTCGACATGAAAAAGCGGTGCCATTTGCTCATGCTGGCATAGTGGTCATCCCCCTCGAGGCTGGCCCGCGCGCCTATGCCGATGATCTGGCTGATCCGTTCCGGGGCATGTGTCGCCAGATCAACGGCAAAAATCAGATCGTTCCCCTGCGGGACATAAGGCAACCGGTCGATCCCGAGATGGTCCAGCAGACACAGCGTATCCGCCCGGGTGACGGCGAGGATGTCGTCTTTCATATCAACGTTGTCCGAGCGTCCGTATCCCGCGCGTATCGGAACGATGACCCGCAACCCAAGTTTAAAGGCCAGGCGGATCATCGGCCGGTGCCACCGCGCCATACCGTACCCCATGTGCGTCAACAGGATTGGCGCACCAAGGCGGGGGCCGATTTCCAGATAATCCATGCGCCGCCCATCCGGAAGGGTAAGCGTTTCAAATGGTTTCCAAACCTCGGCATGAAGCCAGTCAGCGGGCGCCACATCGGGCAGGCTGTTGGTGGTATCCGCTCTGTCCTCTGCCGTCTTGCTGACTTCTTGCAACGACATAATGAGGCGGATCACCTCGGACTGCGTGCGCGCGTTCGTCTTGGCGAGGATCGATTTGATCTGCCCCCGCACGGTGCCTTCGCTTGTGCCTCGGCTTTCAGCGATGGTCTTGGCATCCATCCCTTCCACAAGGGCGCGCACGACGGCTTGTTCTGCGGCAGCCAGCTGGAACACCTCTTGTAAGGTTTGGCCAAGGGCAGCGCGCCAATGATACTGCGTCGTTACAACAAGCGCGTAAGAGAGGGTTTGACCGGGAAGTTTCGGAAGTTTGTGGATTTGGAACAACGCGGCGCCGCGTGGTTTTGCCAAATCTACTTTGATCAAACGATCTGATGGCTTGGGCGACGCAAACGCCGATCTCAAACAACCATCGAGCGCATCCAAAGACGCTTCGGGCAGATCAAGCGCGTCAAGGCACGCGCCTGGTTCAAGGCCAAAGGCATGCCCCGCACCTGCATTTGCCGCCACAACGCAGTGATCATGATTGACGACAAAGGCCGCCAGGCTATCGAAGCGCGCCAGCATTTCGGCGAAATCCGGTCCCGTGTCCTGGCTTTCCGCACGACTTAGGAATGTCTCTGCGCGTCGCAGGTGGGCTGCGTAGATCGCATCGAATTGATCAATTTGTGCAAACGTTTGCCGCGCTTCATGGGTGTCGAGGCCGGCACCATTCCAAGCTCCGATGAAATCATCCAGGGACTCGGGATCAATCGCAATGTCGTAGAGTTGATCAACGATATTATGGCGTGGCAGATTGGGCTTCAAACTTAGGTCCATTTATTCAATCTCAAGTCGTTAATAATCTTTTGCGCCAACGGTTTCGGGTGGCATGTCGGTGTGCCTGCACATGTTAATTATCATATCAACGCATGCAGACACACCTTAAGTTCCGGAGGAGCTAACGGAAGAGGAAGTTACCTCCGGAATTCCGCGACGGAATCCCGCAATCAAAGGAAAACCATCGTCCCGCCACCACCAACGAGCAGGGCGGAAAGACCCCTGTTCATATACAGCTGCCCCATTTCGGATCTAATCAAGCGGCGCAACTGCGCCGCAAACACAACCACCAGTGCCGCCGCCAGGGCGAGGCTGCCAAAGGTGATCAGTGCAATGATTAGAAAGTCCGGAAGCGCGATCGTGGTCATATTCATGACCTCGGGCAAGGACAGCGGAAGCATGATTGCGATGTAGGGCGAGATAAAGCAGGTCGCGATGCCTGCCAGAACCGAAGACCCCTTGGACGCCGGAACATCCGCGTCTTTCTGGGCAAGGTCCACGCCGCCTTTCCAGATGTCATAGGCGACCCACAGAATGTAAGCCATCATGACGTATTTAGTGTAGTCAAAGACCTCGGGTACGGACGTCAACCAGGTGCCGAGGCCGAAACAGACGGCACTGATGATAATCACACCGCCAATCGCGTAGCCAAGGCCAAAGCCCGCGGCCCCCTTGGTATCGTTGCTCGCAGAGCGCACGATCAGCATGAGCACAACCGGCCCCGGCGCAATCGCAAGAACGAAGACAGTCAGAAAGAAGGACAGAGTATCTGCATAAGACATTAACAAGTTTCCGGATCTGAATTGGCGACCAAGACGTTACTCGTCTTTGACCATTTTCGACGCAGCCGCAGGCAAAGCCCCGTTACGCCAATGATTATGACGCTCCCTTGGATGAGAGCAGCCGAAAGGTTGAATTCAGCAATCAAACTGAGTGCAACAAGGCTCGAAGACATCACGTTGGCCAGGGAATAGGCCGTGCTGTTGCCGTTCATCAGCCCCCACTGCACGGCCGCAAAGGCGGAAATGTACATAATGAAGCCAACAACACCCAGAGTCTCAAGCAGGCCGAGCGTTTCAGCGTAGCGAACAATGTGATCCATGGGTCTTCCTTCGATGTCACAAACGAAGGGGTAGGCAGTTCGGAAAAATGCGGCATCTCCCATTTGGGGGATGCGGGTCAGAAATTTGTGGAAAGTAAGGTTTTCCATACTCTTACGAGTAAGCGACGATCTCAAATAATGGCCTCTTCAAGCGCCTGAATCTAACCCCAAATGGCGACATTGGTACAGCGTGCAGCATCGGTGAGTTTGGGCTCTCTGCCACCGTTAGATCGGTCGCAGCATCCTCTAAGATCTGCCCAGATCGCGGCGTCACGGACGGCCCATAAGAGACACTCAGCACCCAGCTGGCTTTCTGCGGTCGCAGCCCGCATCGCGGCCATTCGCGGCACCGCCGACAACAGATGACAGGTGAATTCACACATCGCGGGACTAAGCCGTCGCTCGCTTTGCCAGAGCGCAGGGCTGCTCTACCCTTCAAACGCCGCTACCAGATCAACCTCTTGATCCGAGAACCCAAACTTCCCGACCATTTTTCGATGTGCTTCGGTCCCCAGATATTGGGAGAGGACAGCATCAACTTCCCGCAGAAGCTCGGTCTCTTCCAGCCAGAATGCAAATGATCCAAACGCTGGCGGTTTTTCGTTCGGAGGCACCAAGATCAATTCGATCGGCCATTCGGCGTTCTGCACGATAAAGCCCGTGTGCGCCATTCCCACACTGGCATAGGCATCGGCCCTTCCCTCTCGCACCGCTTTCGCCGCCTCCTTGTATGTCTCGAAAATCATGATCCTGTTTTCATCGACACCAAATTCAACCGCAGAGCGGTGCTGGAACTGATCGCGGATAACCGCCAGCCGAGCATTTGGATTATCTGCGACCGATTGATAGCCGCTTAGTCCCAGGGGATTGCTCTTGGCGACCAATAGCCCATCCGGCAGCGCCCAGATTGGCCGACTGAATCGTGCGCTTTTTCTGCGTTCGTCAGTCCCGAACAATCCGGTCGTCATACGCCAGCGACCGTCCCCAAGACCGGGCAACAGCTCGGCAAACTCTGTCTCGACCGGCTCAAAGTCAGCGGCCCCGAGTTCGGCAAACACATGCCTTGCAAGTTCCACATCACTGCCAGTGACGTGGCCGGTGTTGTCGACGTAGTTGAAGGGGGGCTCGATTAAGTAGGCAAATTTCAAGGATCATCCTCTTTTGTGTCTGGGCCATAGCTGGCAATCTTGATGGCGAGGACTTCTTCGCATTTTTCGAGCTTCGCGCGCTTTGCCTTCAGGGTGTCCGCATGATCGGCGAGGATTTTCCGACGCTCTGCGATACCGGTATCACCCGCCTTGGCGAGCGTCGTGAACCGTCGCATCTGCTTGAGCGACATGCCCGTTTCGCGAAGCCAGTACAGCAGTGTGAGCCATTCAATCAGCCGCGGTGTGAACCGCCGGTGCCCATCCGGGCCGCGCTCGATCTTGGGCAGCATACCCGACTTCTCATAGAACCTTATCGTGTACGCGGACAATCCGCAGGCTTCTGACGCCTCTGCAATTCTCATCTTGGCAAGTCTTCCTCTAACAAATTTGGTAGCGGGTTAGAGTTACTCTAAGTCAATGCTGAATTCTAAAAAGCAGTCTTTTGTGGGGAGCGCAGCACCGGTCAAATTGGGCTCAGAGCCGCCATCGGAGCCGACGCAGCATCTGAACTGTAGGAGACCAGGAGCACCATCGTGGTCGGCCTATTCCGGATGTTGGCCAAGTCGTTCGCCGCTGCGGTGAAGCTTTCGCAAATCAGACCTTCAATCTACTCTGCCCATAAGACCGTCTCCGAGTAAAACTGCGACCAAGCAAACCAAAACGCCTCATGACTCATTAGTTCCTCGCCTTTTGATTTGGTCGCTCTCACGCCTCCGGCGGACAGCTCCAGTCTCACGTCCTCGAACGAGACTTCTTGGCCTGCTACCAGTGCAGCGACTGCTGCTGCGCGGGGAAAGGCGACAGGAGTACCGTTATCGGTGATGGTGCCGATGATGTCTTCGTGCACAGGTAGGCGCGGGTCGACGTCCCCTATCGGGAAGATAGGGCCATTGGCATCGCGTGTTTCGCGCAGATTGAAGTCACGACCGAGGGCCAAAGCTTCAACCATGACTGTTGTGTTCGGATAGGCCAAGCGCCAAGACCCCCAGTCGGATGTGATGACCGTCGCTTGTTCCAATTGGAGCCCGATATCAGCCAACGGGCCCGTCACCGCCTTGCCAAGGAATGTATCAAACACCGAATGTGTTTCGATGTCATACATAACTTTGTTTGAGCGGATCAGCAGGCCGGACGTACGTAAGATGGGCCGTTTCACACCTGCTGGCAGGCGATCTGTAAAGAAGGCCTGCGCGGCTCCGCACAGAGTGCAATATGGAATGCCAAGATCGCGGCCGCCGAGTGTGTCATTCACCATTTCACGCACTTCCATGATCCTTCGAGGATAGGCGCGCGCCTGACCGTTCACTACGATACCGAAGATGATTTCATCATCTGCCAACCAAGTTGCCTCTTTTGCGGTGCTGACTTCGGGATTATCGACAGCAGGGATGCAATGGCAGACATTGTCAGTTGTGTCATAGGGGCGCGCATCAATGTTCACCCCGCCCCAATCCACGAGCTGCCATGCGATATCACCCTCGACAAAGATTTCGTCCCAACCGGGAACATAGTTGGTAAAGACGCTGCGCTTATGCGCGAGGTATCCTGGATAGGCGGGCATGTCCCACGCGATCATCTTGTTGATAATCTGCTGACGCAGACGACCGCTACTAAAAGCGGTGTCGAGGATGGTCGCCGCGACGCGCGTTAACGCAGCACGGAATTCCGGCCGCCAAGCAAAACGCTGCATATCGGTGATAATCCAAACCAGTCGCGGATCATGTGTTCGCGCGAGAGTATCAAACGCCTTGGTGTTTGCTGGGCTCCAATCGGACTGGTTCACCGCGATTGCTAGAACCTCATCCAACGCCTCATTCACCGTTGCGACCAACGGGCCTTCTGGGATCGTCGGTGGTGCTCCAAATTCAGCGATCACATAGTCGGGCAAAGGCGCAAGGTCCTGCCCCCAAAGCACGTTGGACGGGAAACAGAGCGTGACGGCCATAGCGAACAGGTGGCGAAGCACAGCGGTTCCTTCGATGCGAAATTGTTTCGCAGATGCTATGCCCAGAATGCAGCAACGTGGCTTCACATTTTCATCAGGCGACAGCGCACCTAATGATTGGGGCCAGCATAAGGCGGCCCATACCCGGCTCGAAGCGCATTGCCTGAATGCTACGACGCAGCCCGGCGTAGCTGCCATTCGTGCGCGGCGCAGCAATACCTGAAGGTCAGTTTTCGCAGTCAAGGGTCTAAGGCGCCCACATTCTCCTAGTGCGGCCCATGGCTTTGACGTTTAGTCCATTTGGGGAAGATTCCATGAAAGGCCGGACCAATGACGCTCCCAGGACCGCGAGTGCTCGGATTAATAGCGGCGCTTGCCACAGTGACGATTTGGGCAGCATTCATGTTGATCACGCGATTTGCGGTGCAGGGCAGTTTCACAGTTGAGGAACTTTTGATCCTGCGCTTAGTGCCAGGTGCTTTGGTTATGGTCCCATTCATGTGGCAGCTTGGTGTGATGCCGCACGGGCAGTCATGGCCGCGCGCGGCAATGTTGATGGTCGGCGCAAGCGCAGTCTTTCCGTATGTCGTGTCCAAGGGGCTGGCCTATGCCCCTGCCTCGGATGGCGGAGCGCTGGCCCCCGGGATGTTGCCATTTTGGACCGCGCTTGCGGCATATATCTTGGCTGGAGAAGTCACGGGTCCGCGCCGCCGGTTTGGTCTTGCGATGATTTTGACCGGCGCAATGATCGTCAGTCTTTGGCAAATCCTTTTAGGCACTGACAATGGCGCTTGGAAAGGTCACCTCATGTTTCTGACCGGCTCGGGTTGCTTTGCGATCTATTCCATCATCTTTCGACAGAGCGGACTCAGCCCATTGCACAGTTTGGTCATTGGGCTGTTTTGGGGTACACTGTTAATCACTCCGCTTCTCCTGGCCACGGGCAACGTAAGCTTCGCTACGTCCGATCTGAAGGACGTAGCCGTAATGATCGTGCTTCAAAGTTTCATAATTGGGATTTTGGCAATGTTCTTGTTCGGCTATGCGGTGCAACTTATCGGCGCTGCGGAAACCGCTGCATTTGGTGCATTGACTCCCATCCTTGCCTTACTTGGGGGCGTGGCCTTTCTGGGAGAAACCGTGACCACGCTTAAAGTCTTTGGCGTCATCCTCGTAGCGGCTGGGGTCTTTTTGGCATCGGGTGTTCTAAGCAAACCAAAGACATCGACCACATCCTAAATCCAAAAAACCGCGTGCTTCAGCACGACCGGCCCATACCGACTCTCAGCTCCGCTACCGGATGCTGCGGTCGCAGCCCGCTTAGCGGCCCTTCGCTGCTCCTGCGAAGATCGAAGATGGTCGAACTCACAGTGTGCGGACAAAACAGCCCTACATTGCAGCCGTGCAATTGACCGCTGTCGGTCATAAGCAGACGCAATCTAGTCGTGGATCGGGCCGTATGCTTCCCGATCAACTCGGTTCGGTTCAACCTGCTTTCAGATAGGGGATCGCTCCGGCGATATCCGTGTCGTCAATTACATGGAAGTTTGAGACGCTTCCAGACCGGCGAGCTTGGCCATAGGGAGCGTAGTCAGGGTCAGCTGCGAAGCTATCGAGTGCTTCCCGGCTCGGGAACTCAAGGATTGCGATCAGAGTGCTGTCTTTCGCAGTACCCTCGATAGTTTCGATATTGCCGCTCCGAGACAAGTGTCGGCCTCCGTGCTTTTCGGCCAGCTTGTGAACGTTCGAGCCGTATTCTGGTACCCATCCGTCATGCGTGATCTTGATATCGGCGATTAGATAGACACTCATGCTTGCTCTCCTTTTGTGCGGCGGGCCGGACTGGCCGCGCCAGCTACCAACAGGTTGGTGTCCGTCTTGGCATCATAGGCGAAGTCTGCCTTGTCGAAGCGACCCCGTGCTCGCGCATTCGAAGTTTGCGGCTTCGGAACAACGACTGAGATACCCGCCTCCTCACAGGCAAGGATTTCTTCGCTCTTGAAGTAGCCCTTATCCGCGACAGCCTCGATCTGGTCGGCAGCCATGGCCTCCCGCGCTGCCAACGCCATCATCGATAGCGCGTCCCGGTCATAGCCGTGTATCGTCACCTCGTGAGCGACAATGAGATGGTTCTCGGCATCCACCGCCGTCTGCACATTGTAACCAACCACGCGTGGCATACGAGGTGTCGTGGCCATAGAACGTGCGTCTGGATCGCTCAGCGAGACCTGGGCCTCACCGGTCTCATCCATGCGTTTCTCAATGGAGCGATAGCGTGCCGCTTCCTTCTGGAGGTGCTGAACCTTGCACAAGGCGCGTTCCATCCGGGCTTCGGGCATCACCGTGCCTGTTTGTTCATACACCTCGTCCGCGCGATCAAGCTCACCCAAATACCGTACAATGGCCAAATCAATATCGCTCAGCTTCTGGCGCAACTTGCCGCGGGTGTAGTTCTTGGCCTTCGCATTCATTGCCTTGAAGCGACTGCCGTCGATGGCAACTAGGGTGCCGTCCAGAAGGCTGATATCACGGCACAACGCGACAAACTGCTGGCATAGCTTGCGGATCGCAGGACCGTTACCTCTGCGGAAATCGGCAATCGTTTTGAAGTCAGGCTTCAGCTGGCCCGTCCGCCAGATCAGTTCCAGATTGCGACCACATTTCCGTTCAGCCGCCGCGACGACTGCACTTGGTTCAAATAGCCGTAAAGGTAAATCCGAAGCATCGATTGCTCGGACTGTGCAGTCTTAACCAACATAGTCCCCAAATACTCAGGCAGCAACATCGCCTGCTGACGATTTAAACCCTAGATAAAATGACCCATCAAAAGCCTCTGATTTACACCCGAACACGATACCAGAAATCAAACAAAACAAGAAATTTTCAAACAGTCTCTCCGCTTAACCGACATTCGGGACAAACACGTCGCCTAGCCGCAAACGTCGCGCGCAGGACTGTGCCTAACCCTCCGCACGGTCTGTTAACCATGGGGTTCCGCGGAGCGGGTGCCCGACGGAAGTCCGACGTTTTGCCGACAAAAGTCCGACGCGGGTTTTCTCAACAAAATAAGGCGTTAACTCCCGATTCGCGGCGATGCCCCACGGACTCACCGCGCGGGCCGTTTGGGCCGAGTTTTGCGCAAGGCAGAAAGTGCCAACGGGTCCGGCGCTGCCGTCAGACCACTTTCACCGTCAGCCCGCTCAGCCCTGTGACCGCGACCTCCATCACGTCGCCGCGCTGCACCGGGCCGACCCCGGCGGGCGTGCCCGAAAGGATGACGTCGCCGCCCGCCAATTCGAAATAGGCGCTGAGGTAGGAGATCATCTCGGGCACCTTCCAGATCATCTGGTTCAGGTCCCCCTGCTGGCGCGGCTCACCGTTGACGCTCAGCGAGATAACGCCCTCATTCAAGAGCCCCGTTTCGCCCACCTCGTGGATCGCGCCCACCGGGGCGGAGCGTTCAAACGCCTTGCCGATCTCCCAAGGGCGGCCCAGTTTCTTTTGCGCGCCCTGCAGGTCGCGGCGGGTCATATCCAGCGCGGCCGCATAGCCAAAGACGTGGCCCTCGGCCTCCGCTACGGGGATGTCCGTGCCGCCGGATTTCAACATCACCGCAAGCTCGGCCTCGTGATGCACATCCGACGAGTGCGGCGGGTAAGGGAATTCCCCGGACGGGTCCAAGTTGTTGGGGTTCTTCTGGAAAAAGAACGGCGGCTCGCGATCCGGGTCATGCCCCATCTCGATGGCGTGGGCGGCATAGTTGCGCCCGATGCAGTAGACGCGACGCACCGGGAACAGCTCCGACGAGCCCGCAATGGGCAGCGCCGCCAAGGCCGGCGTTTCGATGGCATGTTTCGGCATGTTGTGGCGTCTCCCTGCGGCGCATTCGCCCTGGCATAGCGAGGCACCGGCGAGGAATCAAACACACGGCACACCGCGCGGCGCGAATTTTGACAAAAAGCGTCAGGGATCCGGTTGATTTACATGCGAATTTTCCGCGTGACCATTTTGGGGCAGGCCTGCCCTCTGCGATGCGACACACACGGAGGCCCCAGTCACGGTCACCTCAGATCGGGCCTCAGCGCTTCCCGGCACACTATACAGGCCGCCGAATCATTTTTTGCACTTGTGTATCAACCTTTCCGCCGCGCCTATTGCCCGGTCAACACACCGCTCAAATCAGCTAAATGCAGCGCACTCGCCCGTAGAAAGGCCAAATTTATCACCCGTTTGTGAGTGAAACTGTTTCATGAGGCAAGATTTCTGCCTATAGTCTCACAATTGCTTGGCCGCATATTGTAGCGGTGAATACTGGTGCGCAAAGGGGGTGCTGCCATGATCCGGTCGGAGTTAATCCAGAAGGTAGCGGACGAAAATCCGCATCTCTACCAAAGAGATGTCGAGCGGATTGTTAACACGATCTTTGAGGAGATTATCGAGGCGATGGCCCGTGGGGACCGGGTCGAGCTGCGCGGTTTCGGCGCGTTCTCGGTAAAGCAACGCGACGCGCGCGTCGGTCGCAACCCGCGCACCGGCGAGAGCGTCCAGGTCGAGGAAAAGCACGTGCCCTTCTTTAAGACCGGCAAGCTTTTGCGCGACCGCCTGAACGAGGGCTAGGGTTCCGCAACCTGTTGGCCCGCGCGGGCGTCTGGTCGCGGCACAAGCCCTTCCAATTCGCCGCCCGGCGCCTTAAATATCCAGTAGGTTCAGCCTGGGCGTGCCGCGAGTCGGCGCGCCGGTCATCAGAATGGATGCACGCAAATGCGCTATATCCGCTACGCGCTTCTGGCGCTTATCGCGATCGTCTTGATCACTCTCGCCGTGGCGAACCGGGGGCCGGTCACGCTGCGCCTGCTGCCCGAGGACATCGCCAACCTGGTCCGCTGGCCGGAGGCCGCTACCGGGGTCACCGTGCCTCTGTTTGTGGTGATCTTCGCGGGTGTGGTGCTGGGCGTTCTGCTGGGCTTCGTGACCGAGTGGATCCGCGAGCATAAGTTCCGCGCCGAGGCCGCGCTCGGGCGCCGCACCGCCGCACGGCTAGAGCGCGAAGTATCCGAGCTTAAGACCGACAAGCACGATGGCGACGACGTTCTGGCGCTCTTGGATGACGCCAGCCCCTCGCGCTAGACGCAATGCCCAGCACAAGGGTCAAGATCTGCGGCCTCAACGAGGCGGATCAGGTCGCCGCGGCGGTGGCTGCCGGTGCCGCCTATCTGGGCTTTAACTTCTTCCCCAAATCGCCACGCTATGTAACCCCGCAAGAGGCCGCGGCGCTCGCCGTCGAGGTGCCGCCGGGCGTCTGCAAGGTCGCACTCTCTGTGGACCCCGATGACGCGCTGCTGGACGAGATAACTACGGTCATGCCCGTCGACATGCTGCAACTTCACGGCCACGAGACGCCCGCGCGCGTGACCGAGGTAAAGACCCGCTATGGCCTGCCGGTGATGAAGGTCTTGGGGATCGCCGAGGCGGCGGATGTCGCGCAAATCGACCTCTACATGGGCGTCGCGGATCAGATCCTGATCGACGCGAAGGCACCCAAGGGCGCGGTGCTGCCCGGCGGAAATGGCATGCCCTTCGACTGGCGCCTGCTGCAAGGGCAGCGCTGGACGACACCGTGGATGCTCGCGGGGGGATTGACGCCCGACAATGTGGCCGAGGCCGTGGCGCTGACCGGCGCGCCGCAGGTCGATGTCTCCTCGGGCGTCGAAAGCGCGCCCGGCGTAAAGGACGCCGCCATGATGGCCGACTTCGTTGCAGCGGTGGCCTAAAGCCCAAGCCTGTGCCACCATCGCCCCATGTCGCACGCGCATGATCTCGAGGCCAAATACAGCGCCGCCGCGCCGCGCTGGGCCGATAAGATGCGCCTCTTGGGCTATTACGACGCCTATCTGGGGCTCCTCTCATCGCAGAACTTTCGCGTCCCACCGGGGCATCGCGTGCTGGATATCGGTTGCGGCACCGGCGCTTTTGCGGAGGCCTGGGTGGCGATCCAGGGGGCCGAGCAATCGGTGGCGCTCTTGGACCCCTCGCAGGCCATGCTGGATCACGCTGCGGGCGCGCTGGCGCGGCGCGGTGTGACAACCACGCTCCTGCCAGAGACCTTAGAGACGCATAGCCCAGCGCAGCCCTATCACTGCCTCTTGGCGGCGCATGTGATCGAACACGCGGCGGATCCTGTCGCCGCGCTGCGCCAGATGCGGCGGCTCGTGTCCGCAGAGGCGCGGCTGTGGCTGGCGGTGTCCAAGCCGCATTGGTGCAACGCGATCATCTGGTTCCAGTGGCGGCATCGGGCCTATCGGCCCGAGCGCGTGGCGGCGATGCTGGCCGAGGCGGGCTGGGCTTTGGAGGTGGAATACGCCTTCCCCTCCGGTCCGCCGTCCCGGACCTCGCGCGGGTATTTGGCGAAAGCCCTCTAGGACCGCTCTGGCCCCCGCGCGGCGCATGGATTTTCGGGTAGCTTCCGTTAAGCGCGCGCAATGACGACGGGCGCGCGCCTCTATAACCGAGGTTTAAATTGATATCCCGTCCGTTTGTGCCGCCGCCCGTAAACGCCGCGCCAATATCGGCGCCGGTCAATTCCCGGCATTCCTGTTTGCATCGGTGCTCGCTCCCCACTGCGACCCGAGCCACATCAGATGGAGACAAGAGATGTACAAAATAACAGTGATCACCTTGACCGCCGCGGCCGCCCTCCTGGGCACCACCGCCCTGGCCCAGGCTCAAGACGGTACGACCACCGACGATACGGTCACGGACGATGAAACGCCGATAATTCTGCTCGATGACGGCGATGACGACGACGACGATGACGGCGACGACGATGACGGCGACGATGACGATGACGATGACGATGATGACGGCGACGATGACGACGGCGACGACGGCGGCGACGACGGCGGCGACGACGGCGGCGATGACGGCGGCGACGATGACTAAAACCATCCTCGTCTAAGAGCATCCCCGGTCAGCCATTAGCGCCTCTCTCGCAATCCCCCCCGTCCCACTTATCCCTAGGCGGGCGGCGGGCCCTTACCCCGCCAAGCCCCGCACGGAGGCTTTGCGCGAGTTGCGATAGACGGCAGACCGGGGATGTTTTATTGGAGATACCCATGCGCGCGATGCTTCTTGCCCTTGCTCTGGCCTTATCGGCGATCCCTGCCGCCCCGGCCAAAGCCGACGTGGTCTCTGCCTGGAGCCAGCAGCTGCGCATTGATGGCTACGAAAAGGTCGTGGTGACGCGCACTTGGTTGGGGCGCGTCCGCATCATCGCCGAAAAGACAGGGGTCACCCGCGAGATCATCATCAACCCGCGCACCGGCGAGGTGCTGCGCGATTACTCCCGGGATGAAAAAGGCCGCCTGCGCCTGCCGCTAGGCTTCGATCCAGAGATGGAGAACGAGCTGGACGACGACGGCGATGCTCGTGGCGGCGGAGATGGCGGCAGCGGCGATGATGACGACGGGGACGATGATAGCGACGACAGTGATGGTGATGGTGATGGTGATGGTGATGGTGGTGGCGGCGATGGTGGCGATGACTAGCACGATCGGGCCCGAATGACTCGACTCCCCGTCCTGATCGCTATTCTCGTTGTACAGGCCCTCTGCGCGGGCGTGTTCCTGTGGGACCTGCTCAGCAACATCTTTTCACTGCGCACGACGCCGATCAGCTGGCAGACCCGCGAGCTGATGGAGATCGGCGCCGCCATTGGTCTGCTGATGGGGCTGGCGATGGGCGGGCTTGTGCTCTACCGCGCGCATCGGCGCTCCAACCGCGTCGAGGCGCAGCTTCGCGTGGCCTCCGGCGCGTTTGCCGAGCTGCTAAACGAGCGCTTCGCCGAGTGGGGCCTGACCAAGGCCGAGCGCGACGTGGCGCTCTTTGCGATCAAGGGGCTCAGCCTGCAAGAGATCGCGCAGATGCGCAACACCTCCGAGGGCACGGTGAAGGCGCAGACCAACGCGATCTATCGCAAGGCCGGGGTGAACGGGCGGCCGCAGCTGCTCAGCGTATTCATCGAGGATCTGCTGGCCGACCCGCTGGTCGAGGGCGAATCCCCCGCCGAGTAGGCCGCTAGAACCGGTCCAGCAGGCGGCGCAGGTAGTCCAGCTCTGCTTCGGGGCGCGTCTGGTCGCCCGAGCGGCGCCGGATCTCATCCAGCAAATCACGCGCCCGGCGATAGACGTCATCGCCCTGCAAGAGCTGTTCGTCCGTGCTGACGGTGCCGTTATTGCCGGGCTCGCGGCCCAGCGGGTCCACGGGCCGGTTCGCTTGGCGGTTGCCGAAAGCGTCGCCCTGCTGACCGGGCCGCTGTTGTTGCTGCTGCTGGGCCAGCGCCTCGCCGAGGTTGCGCATGCCCTCGCGCAGGGCCTCGATGGCCTCGGACTGGTTATCAAGCGCCCCGGCGAGGTCATTCTCGCGCAGGTCCTGCTCGGCGTCGTCCATCGAGCGGCCCGCGCGGCCCAGGGCCTCGCGCGCGGCGTCGCCCTCGGGTGTGCCCGCGCCGGGCATGTTGCCCTGCTGCCGGCCAAGCTCTTGGCGCAGCGCGCGCTGCCGCTCGGCAAGCTGTCCGCGGCTCATGCCAGAGCGGTCCCCCTGCCCTGGCGCCTGCTCGCCCTCTTGACCCTGGCCTTGGCCCTGGCCGAACTGCTGGCCCTCGCCCTGCTGGCCGCCCTGGCCGGGCTGCTCGCCGTTCTGGCCGGTCTCGCCCGGCTGCTGGCCGGGCTGCTGTTGGCCGGGCTGTTGGCCCTGCTGGTTGAATTGCTCTTGCAGGTCGCCAAAGGTCTCGTCCGAAAGCTCCTGCTGCTGGCGCAGAGTGTCCGCGAGCCCCTCCATCGCCTCTTGGCCCTCGCCCTGGCCCTGGTTCTGGGTGATCTGGGCGTTCTCCATGAACTCCATGAGTTGGTCGAGCAGCTCCTGCGCCTCGTCCATGCGGCCCTGTTCCATCAGCTCTTGGATGCGGTCCATCAGCTCTTGCATCTGCTGCTGATCCATCGCGAACTGGTCTTGGTTCTGTCCCTGGTCGGGCTGGTCGGCGTTCTCCTGGTTTTGCTCGCCCTGCTGCTCGGCCAGTTGTTGCATGTAGTCGCGCATCGCCTCGCGCAGCTCTTGCATCAGCTCGGCGATCTCCTCGTCGGTGGCGCCGTTGCGCATCGCCTCTTGCAGGCGCTCGCGGGCCTCGTCGAGCCGCGCCTTGGCGTCCGCAAGGCTGCCGTCCTCGATCAGGATGGCGACGTCCCACAGCGCCTGGGCCAGCTCCTCGACCTGGTCGTCATTCATCACTTCAAACCGCGCCAGCGCCTCGATCCGGCGCAGCACCACGCGCAGCTTGAGATAGGCGGTCTCCTGGTCGAACACCTCGTCGGGGCGGTGGCTGATCGCGCGCAGCACCTGCGCGATGCGCGTGCCGTTCTGGCGGTTCCACAGAAGGTCGCGGCGCTGCTCGATGATGGCGCCGGCCAGCGGGTCAAAGAACCGCCGTCCAGGCAGGATGCCAAGCTGCGGGGTCGAGGCCCCCTCTTGGCCTAGGGCGTCCAGGGCATAAAAGTCCAGCCGCACCGGCAGGGTCGCCCATGGGTGCTGGCTGAGATTGTCGATCAGAGTTTCTTCGAACTCCGCGCGGTCACCAGAGATGGTGATCGGCAGGTCCAGAGTGATCACTTCGCGCGGCTCGGGGTCCAGCACCAGCCCATGGCGCCGGTCAATCGAGTCCATGTCCAGCGAGATCTCGGCCCGCCCCGCCACAACGCCGTAATCGTCCCGGGCAACAAAGCTCTGGCGCATCTCGCCGCCCAGGCCCCGCGTGGGCGCGCCCAGGATCTCGATTGTCGGCGTCGCGTCATCCAGGACTGTGATCTCCCAGGAAGCGCCGCCGGGCCCGGCGATCTCCAGCCAGCCTGCCCGATTGCGCGATCTCAAAGCTCTGGGTGTCCTCTGCGGCACTAGGCAGGTCGCCTAACCGGCCCGAGACCGTTTCGGCCACGGTCAGCGCGCCCACCTCGCCATAGAGACGGATGGTCAGGCGGCTGGCCTCGGGCACCTCAAAGGTGCCGGGCTTGATGTCGTTAAGATAGATCGACGGCTTGCCGGTATAGGCGGGCGGCTCGATCCAGCCCTCCCAGGCGGGGCCCGTCGCCAGCGCCGCGGGCCCAAGGCCCGGCGTCATCTCGGCAACCGAGGCCACCCGCAGCACCGATCCAAAGAGCAGCGCCATCGCCAAGGCCAGCACCGCGACATACCGCAATGCAAACGGGTCGCGGTCGGCCACGCGCAGGTCGGGTTCTACCGCCCGCGCCGTCGCCGCGCGCTCGGCCATGCGTTTGACATGCGCCCGCCAGACCGCCTCGGACGCGCCGTCGCCAGCGCCAACGGCCTGCGTATCACCCAAAGTCGTCAGCGGCCGCCCCGGCATGGTCCTATCCAGCCGGTCCAGCGCCTCGTCGCGGCCCGGCATCCGGAACCGCCGAGCACCCCAGAACAGCGCCGCGCCCGCGCCCAGCACCGCAAGGACCGCACCGGCCCAGACGGCCTCCAGCGGCAACAGATCATGCAGCCCCAGCATCAGCGCCGAAATAGCGACGAAGATCACGCTCCATAGCGGCCAGAAGGCGCGCGTCGCGCGCTCGGCCACCATGCCCAGCCGCGTCAGGCCCAAAGGCCAGCGGACCGATTGGAAGGCGTCGTTGACGGGGTCGTTGCTACCGCGCATGCACCGCTACTTTCGTGGCACGCGGGGAATCCGCGTCACATCCACTCTGGGATGATATCGCGATTGATCATTTCGTCAAAGGTCGGGCGTGGCCTAATGACGGCAAATTGATGCTCATGCACCAGAACCTCTGGGACCATTGGTCGCGAATTGTACTCGCTGCTCATTACCGCACCGTAAGCGCCCGCCGAGCGGAAGGCCACCAGGTCCCCCGCGCCGACCTTGGCCATGGCGCGCCGCTTGGCGAAGGTGTCCCCCGATTCGCAGACCGGGCCGACGATGTCATAGGTGGCGGGCTCGGCGCCCGGCGCCGGCTCGATCACCGGGATCACCTCGTGATAGCTGTCATACATCGCGGGTCGGATAAGGTCGTTCATCGCGGCATCCAGGATCAGGAACTGACGGTCCTCGCCCTCTTTGACGAAGATCACCTTGCTCACCAGCAGCCCCGCGTTGCCCGCGATCAGGCGTCCGGGCTCGATCTCGACCTCGACGTCAAGATGACCGACCTTTTCCTTGATGAGATTGCAGAACTCGATGGGCAGCGGTGGCGCTTCATTGGAGCGCTCATAGGGGATGCCCAGCCCGCCACCCAGGTCCAGGCGGCGGATGTCGTGCCCATCAGCGCGCAGCGCCTCGGTCAGCGAGACCACCAGGTCGAAGGCCTCGGCAAAGGGCGTCAGGTCGGTCAGCTGCGAGCCGATATGGCAGTCGATCCCGATCACTTCCAGCCCCGGCAGGGCGGCGGCCTGCGCGTAGACCTCGCGCGCACGGCTGATGGGGATGCCGAACTTGTTCTCGGATTTGCCGGTGGCGATCTTGGCGTGGGTCTTGGCGTCCACATCGGGGTTCACGCGGATGGTGACGGGCACCGTCGCGCCAAGGCTCGTGGCGACCTCGCTGAGCAAGAGCATCTCGGGCTCGCTCTCTAGGTTGAACTGCCGGATGCCGCCCTGGATGGCCAGGGCCATCTCCTCGCGGGTCTTGCCGACGCCGGAGAAGACGATCTTCTCGCCCGGCACGCCCGCGGCCTTGGCGCGCAGATATTCCCCGCCCGAGACCACGTCCATGCCCGCGCCCGCCTCGGCCAGCACCTTCAGCACCGCCTGGTTCGAGTTCGCTTTCATCGCGTAGCAGACCAGGTGGTCGAGCCCCGCCAGCCCCTCGTCGAACAACCGGAAATGGCGCGTCAGCGTGGCGGTGGAGTACAAATAGAACGGCGTGCCCACCGCTGCGGCAATCTCGGGCAGCGGCACGTCCTCGGCGTGCAAGACGCCGTCGCGGTAGAGAAAATGGTCCATCCGGGCGTCTTATCGCGCTGAGGCAGACACGCAACCCCCCTCCTTCTGCGGTTTAGAAATATCCCGAGGAGGCGCCGCTCCGTGCGCGCCGTTGTTTCCAACCTAAATGGCCGCGCTAGCGGGTTAAACCTTGCGCGTCCGCAGGAACAGATAGAGCGGCAAACCGCAGCTCACCCCGATGCAAAACGTCGCCGGGATCGCCACCAGCGCCAGCCAGTTGCGGCGCACCCAGGTCTCGGCGATCACCCAGACGGTCAAAGCGATGGCCGCGATGGTCAGATCCCACACCAGCCCGTGGCTGGAGGCGTTCACATACCACGCATCCATCAGCCCGCCCAACCCCGTACCCTCCGCGCGCATGTAGCTGACGAAGTAGTACATCGGATGGATCGCGCCCCATACGGCCAGGGCAAGGTAGATGAACCTAAGCGGGGACATGAGGCGTGGCTCCTGAATTCGCAGCCCCAAGTGTTCCCGGAAGCACGGCAGGATACAAGGGGCAGCTTTTGGACTCGACCGGACCTTGGCACGAGACAATTTTCTTGCAAGAAAATTGCGAAACTCTTGCAAGAGTTTCTTCAGCGCGCCCCGAAATGATTCTTCTATCGCAACCTCTTTCCGGCGCGCGGGGCCACTTTCCTTGGAAGGAAAGTGCAAATCTCTTGCAAGAGATTTGGCGCGCGCAAGGCCCGCTTCAGGCCACAAGAGATCTGCCCATCACTCCGATAAGCGGACAAACTCCCAAAGCGACGTCGCACGCTTAGCTCACCAAAACCCGCCATCGGTTTTGTCCATGAAATTGGGCGTTTGACAGCTAATCTGAAACCGCACAGCAAAATCAACGCGCGTATCTGTAAAACAAAGAAAACACGCTGAAAATCAAACCCGACCGAAGCGGTCTAGAAGTAAGCGGACGGATCGATCTCGTCGATGCTGCGGATGTTCTCTGGGTTTTCCTCGCCCGGCGGCACCGGGGGGGCGTCCACGCCGCAGGCGGACAGCATTAGGATCGCGGCCCACAGGGTCGCCGCCCTCTTCACCCCAAACGCTCTTTCCATGTCGCCACCTGCTCTCTTACGCGCGCCGGGGCGGTCCCGCCAAAGGTCGTCCGGCTCGCGACCGAATTATGCACGCCCAGGACCTCAAATACACCCTCTTTGATGTCCGCATGCACCGATTGCATCTCCGCCAGGCTCAGGTCCGGCAGGTCGCAGCCCTTTCCCTCGGCCATGGCCACAAGGGCGCCGGTGACGTGGTGGGCGTCGCGGAAGGGCATGCCCAGCGCGCGCACCAGCCAGTCGGCGAGGTCTGTCGCCGTCGAGAACCCGGTGGCCGCGGCAGCCTCCAGCGCCTCGGTCTGCGCCACCATGTCCTTGGCCATGCCCTCCATCGCCGCCAGAGCCAGCATCAGCGAATCCGCGGCGTCAAAGACCTGCTCTTTGTCCTCCTGCATGTCCTTGGAATAGGTCAGCGGCAGGCCCTTCATCACGGTAAACAGCCCCACCATCGCGCCCATGATGCGCCCGATCTTGGCGCGCAGCAGCTCGGCGGCGTCTGGGTTGCGCTTTTGCGGCATGATCGAGGACCCGGTCGAGAACCCGTCCGACAGGCGCACGAACCGGAACTGCGCCGAGGACCAGATCACCAGCTCTTCGGCCAGGCGCGACAGATGCATCGCGCAGATCGAGGCGTTGGCCAGGAACTCCAAAGCAAAGTCGCGGTCGGCGACCGCGTCCAGCGAATTCGCCATCGGCCGGTCGAACCGCAAAGCCTCGGCCGTCATCTGCCGATCAATCGGAAAGCCCGTGCCCGCAAGGGCGGCAGCGCCCAGGGGAGACTCGTTCATCCGCGCCCGCGCGTCCCGGAACCGCGACACGTCGCGGCCAAACATCTCGACATAGGCCAGCATGTGATGGCCCCAGGTCACCGGCTGCGCCACCTGCAGATGGGTGAAGCCCGGCATGACCCAGTCGGCCCCGGCCTCGGCCTGCGCCACCAGGGCGCGCATCAAGGCCTCCAGCCCGTCGATGGCCGCGTCCACCTGGTCGCGCACCCACATGCGGAAATCCAAGGCGACCTGGTCATTGCGCGAACGCCCGGTGTGCAAGCGCCCCGCGGGCGCGCCGATCAGCGCCTTCAGGCGGGCCTCCACATTCATGTGGATGTCCTCCAAAGCGGCGGAGAACTGAAACGTCCCGCCCTCGATTTCTGACAAGACCGTGAGCAGCCCTTCCCGGATCGCCTCTGCATCGCTATCGGTGATGATGCCCGTGGCGGCCAGCATGGCGGCATGGGCGCGAGAGCCCTCGATGTCCTGGGCCGCCATCCGCTTGTCAAAACCGATCGAGGCATTAATTGCCTCCATGATCGCGTCCGGACCAGCGGCAAAGCGGCCGCCCCACATCATGTTTGATTGGGGGGCATTGGAACTCTTGTCTGTCACGTCTTTGACCTCGGAGATAAATATGCGTCTTCTTCGCCTCGCCGCCCTCTACACCGCGCTCGCATTAGGTGCAAATGCCAGCGCGACGACTTCTTTCGCCGATCCCGCGCTAGAGGCGCTGCGCGAGGGCGGCATGAAAAAGCTGATCTTCCATGCCGAGCCCAAGCCCGTCTCGGACGCGGTTTTCCTGCACGAGGACGGTTCCGAGATAACCCTGGCGGATCTGGCCGGCAAGTATACCGTGCTGAACTTCTGGGCGACCTGGTGCGCGCCCTGCCGGCACGAGATGCCTTCGCTGAACGCGCTTGGCAACGAATTCAACGGCGACACATTCCAGGTCGTCACCATCGCCACCGGGCGCAACAAGCCCGCCGCCATCGACCGCTTCTTTGACGAGGCCGAGATCGATGTGCTGCCGAAACACACCGATGCCAAGCAGACGCTGGCGCGGGGAATGGCGGTGCTGGGTCTGCCGATCACGGTGATCCTGGATCCCGACGGCCAAGAGATCGCCCGCCTGCGAGGCGATGCGGACTGGTACTCGGACAGCGCGCGCGCCATCGTCGCCGCGATGATCGCGCCCCCGGAGAGCTGATATCATCCCCTTGGCGCCCGGCCTATGACCTGAGGGATCAGATAGCGGCGGGACGCGGGCAACCTCTTGACCGTCTTGGCGCGCTGCCAAAGGCGTAGCAGCGGCTGTTTCTAAGTTCCGGCAATCACCCCAAAAACGGCCCAATTCTCCCCAAGGTTGACCACATTCCTCTGAGATAACCAAGCTGAGGCAAACCAGAGGTGGCGGTCCAGAAGGGGCCGACAGAGACATGTTGGCATTTCTAACGCTTGTGAGCATCGCGGCCGCCGGGATTGGCGCAGATGCATTCTTGTCGTCCCTCGACGAACAAAACGCCGAAGACGAAAACGGCCTGGATCCCAACTCGAACGCATTCGGCAACGCGCAGTCAATCGGCCACCAGATCCCAGGGACATCCATGGACGACATCATCTTCGGCACATCCGGTGACGAAGTGATCATGGGCATGGAAGGGCATGACAGCATTGAAGGCACCGGTGGTCACGACACGCTTTTTGGCAACTCGCAGGGCGATACTCTGATCGGCAATGACGGGGATGACTCCATCCGCGGCGGCAGCGGCAATGATAGCCTTTCCGGTGGTTTGGGCGATGATACTCTGCGCGGCGGAACGGGCAACGATCTTGCCAGCGGCGGCGACGGCAACGACTATGTGAACGGCTTTACCGGCAATGATACTCTGCTAGGTGGCGACGGCAACGACTCGATCCGTGGCGGCGGCGGCAACGATAGCCTGAGCGGCGGCCTGGGTTGGGACACGTTGCGCGGCGGCCTTGGCGACGACACGCTGGAAGGCAACGCTGGCAACGATATGCTCAGCGGGTTCGACGGGGCCGACACCCTACGAGGCGGTGACGGCGAGGATACCATACGAGGCGGTGCTGGCGCGGATCTGCTGAATGGCGGCGGAAATAACGACTGGCTGCGCGGGCAAAGCGGCAACGACACGCTCTATGGCGGCCTCGGCGCGGACACGCTGTCCGGCGAGGGCGGCAATGACGTGCTGATCGGTGTATCGGATGCCGATGGCAACCTGATCGTGGACGCGACCGATACGGACGGCGCTGACACGCTGGACGGCGGCGCGGGCGACGACAGCATCTTGATGGGCAGCGGCGACGCGGCCTTGGGCGGCGCGGGCGCCGACACGTTCTCGTCGGGCACTTTCGTGGACGAGAACGACCTGCCCGTGGTGCAGGATTTCGACCCCGCCGAGGACGGAATTGCCATCCTCTACGATCCCAGCACGACAACCAGCACCGACGTCACTCTGGATACTGTGCCGGGCACATCGGATGTGATTGTGGCCTTCAATGGGACGCCGGTCATGACCGTGCTCAATGGCAGCGGCGCGGTGTCCGCAAGCAGCGTCACCCTGGTGCCCACTCAGATACAGTAACAGAGGTTTTCTGGGCGGCGGCGCCTTAGGTCGCTAGTTTCGGCGCGGCCAGCGCCGCGCAGGCTTCACGACGTGGGCAGCCGAGCACGTGATCATTGACCAGCCCGCAGGCCTGCATCCAGGCGTACACGATCGTGGGCCCGCAGAACCGAAACCCCGCCTTTTTGAGCGCCTTCGAAAGCGCCTTTGATTCCTCGGTCTCGGCGGGCACGTCCGCGGTGCTCTGCCAGGCATTTTGGATCGGCGCGCCGCCCACATGGCGCCAGCAGAATGCGCTGAAGCCCTCGGTCTCTTCGATGTCGATCCAGGCGCGGGCGTTGCCAATGGTGGCCTCGATCTTGCCGCGGTGGCGCACGATGCCTTCGTCCTGCAAGAGCCGCACGACCTCGGGCTCTGCCCATTGAGCGATCACGCGCGGGTCGAACCCCTCGAAGGCGGCCCGGAAATTGTCCCGCTTGCGCAGGATCGTTATCCAGGAGAGGCCCGCCTGGAACCCATCAAGGATGAGCTTCTCCCAAAGCGCACGCGCGTCGTATTCGGGCACCCCCCATTCGGTGTCGTGATACGCGATATAAAGCGGGTCTGTCCCCGGCCAGGTGCAGCTCTCAGGCATCTCGGTCCCTCCGAAGATCAGTTGCTGTCAATTTTAAGGGGATATCCAGCAGAACAAAACGCGAAAATTAGGAACTTGTTTATTGAATGCGTTCAGTATGCGCCCAAGACAACGGGAGTAACTGATGCCCAGTTCGCCAAATCAGGCGCATGCACCACGCAGTAACAAAAGCAACCCGCTGGCCGAGGCGCTGGCGGAACGCGACAAGGCGACCATCCAAATGGTGCAGCGCGCGCTCGCCAACCAGGAGGTTCTGCTGGCCTTTCAACCGGTCGTGTCCACACAGAACCCCGAACAACCCGCCTTCTACGAGGGTCTGATTCGCGTAATGGACCCAACCGGGCGCATCATTCCCGCGGCGGAGTTTATCGAGCAGATTGAACATACCGAATTGGGGCGGCAGATTGATTGCCTTGCCCTAAAACTCGGGTTGGAGACGCTGGCCGCCGTACCGGGGCTTCGGCTATCGATAAACATGTCCGCGCGATCCATCGGCCACGACCGCTGGATGCAAACGCTGAACCAGGGGCTTAGCCTCAGCTCCACGGTCGCAGAGCGGTTGATCCTGGAGGTCACGGAAAGCTCTGCGATGGAATACCCCGAACAGGTCTGCGCGTTCATGGATGACCTGCAGCACCGCTCGATCACCTTCGCGCTTGACGACTTCGGTGCAGGGCACACGTCCTTTAGGTATCTCAAGGACTTCTTCTTCGATATCCTAAAGATCGACGGGCATTTCATCCGCGGCATCCATAAGGACCCTGACAATCAGGTGCTGGCCTCTGCGCTTATGTCGCTTGGGCGCCATTTTGAGATGTTCACCGTCGCGGAGTCCGTCGAAACACCCGAGGACGCCGCGTTCTTGACCCAGCTGGGGGTGGACTGCATGCAGGGCTATTTGTTTGGCGCTCCCACGACCAAGCCGCATTGGATCAAGGCTGGCGACCGACGCGTCGGCTAGGCCGTGCCAAGATCGCTCGGCGCGCCACAGGGTCATTCGCCCTCCAGATGCACCTGACCTTGCCACGCTGCGCCGCAGAATGTATGGAATGGCGCCGTGGCCAAGAGTTGCCTCCTGCTTATTTAGGGGGCGACAAACCTATTAAATGGTCACGGATAAACTCGACAAAGAGGATGGCCCCATGACCAATGTCGTTATCGCCTCAGCCGCACGCACCGCCGTGGGCAGCTTCGGTGGTTCCTTTGCAAACACGCCCGCGCATGACCTGGGCGCGACGGTGCTTGACGCGATCGTTAGCCGCGCCGGGATCGACAAGTCGGAAGTGTCCGAGACCATTCTTGGTCAGGTGCTGGCCGCCGGTCAGGGTCAAAACCCCGCGCGTCAGGCGCATGTGAACGCCGGGCTTCCCGTCGAAAGCGCCGCTTGGAGCATCAACCAGGTTTGCGGCTCGGGCCTGCGCGCCGTGGCGCTTGCCGCCCAGCATATCCAGCTGGGCGATGCGGATATCGTGGCCGCGGGCGGCCAAGAGAACATGTCGATGAGCCCCCATGTGGCGAACCTGCGCAACGGCCACAAGATGGGCGACATGAAGTACATCGACTCGATGATCAAGGACGGGCTTTGGGACGCGTTCAACGGCTACCACATGGGCCAGACCGCCGAGAACGTGGCCGAGCAGTGGCAGATCAGCCGCGACGCGCAGGACGCGTTCGCGCTGGCCAGCCAAAACAAGGCGGAAGCCGCGCAAAAGGCCGGTAAGTTCGCCGACGAGATCGTCGCCCATGTGGTGCCGAACCGTAGGGGCGACATCACCGTGGACGCCGACGAGTACATCCGCCACGGCGCCACCATTGAGAACATGCAGAAACTGCGCCCGGCCTTCACCAAGGACGGCTCTGTCACCGCGGCCAACGCCTCTGGCATCAATGACGGCGCGGCCGCCGTGCTGCTGATGTCCGCTGACGCCGCCGAGGCCAAGGGCATCGAGCCGCTGGCCCGCATCGTCAGCTACGCAACTGCCGGGCTTGACCCATCGATCATGGGCGTGGGCCCGATCCACGCCAGCCGCAAGGCCTTGGACAAGGCGGGCTGGTCCGTGGGCGATTTGGACCTCGTCGAGGCCAACGAAGCCTTCGCCGCTCAGGCCTGCGCTGTGAACAAGGATATGGGCTGGGACCCGGAGATCGTGAACGTCAACGGCGGCGCCATCGCCATCGGTCACCCGATCGGCGCCTCGGGTTGCCGTGTGCTGAACACGCTGTTGTTCGAGATGAAGCGGCGCGACGCCAAAAAGGGCCTCGCCACGCTTTGCATCGGCGGCGGCATGGGAGTGGCGCTCTGCGTCGAGCGCTAAGGGCGTTTGGGGCGAGGGGTCAGCCCTCGCCCATTTTCAATTGCGGAAGTTTTCTGCGCAATTTTATTGCGCCCCTCTCACCACGTGCGTAACAGTATTACCAAATGATTCTGACTGTCTGGAGGAAAACTAATGGCACGAGTTGCACTCGTCACCGGCGGCAGCCGCGGCATCGGCGAAGCTATTTCCAAGGAACTTAAAGCCAAGGGCTATGAGGTCGCGGCCACCTACGCGGGCAACGACGAGAAGGCCGCGGCCTTCACCGCCGAGACCGGCATCAAGACCTACAAGTGGAACGTGGCAGACTATGAGGCCTCTGCGGCTGGCATCGCCCAGGTCGAGGCCGATCTTGGCCCCATCGACATCGTGGTCGCCAACGCGGGCATCACCCGCGACGCGCCGTTTCACCGGATGACTCCGGAGCAATGGAAAGAGGTGATCGACACCAACCTCACCGGCGTGTTCAACACGGTGCATCCGGTCTGGCCCGGGATGCGCGAGCGCAAGTTCGGCCGTGTGGTGGTGATCAGCTCGATCAACGGCCAAAAAGGGCAGTTCGCCCAGGTGAACTATGCCGCCACCAAAGCCGGTGACCTGGGCATCGTGAAATCCCTCGCACAAGAGGGCGCCCGCGCGGGCATCACGGCCAACGCGATCTGCCCCGGCTACATCGCGACCGAAATGGTCATGGCGGTGCCGGAGAAGGTGCGCGACTCGATCATCGCGCAAATCCCGACGGGCCGCCTTGGCGAGCCGGAAGAGATCGCGCGCTGCGTGGCGTTCTTGGTCTCGGACGATGCGGGTTTTGTGAACGGATCGACGATCTCTGCCAATGGCGGGCAGTTCTTCGTCTAAGAGCCCTGCGGCTGGCAACAAAGCTGAATTAGCGAGAAAGGGCCGCCTGACGAGGCGGCCCATTTTTTTGGCGGGCCGGGCGGCCCCATCCATTTCTATTGTTGGGACCGAATCACTAAGAATTGTTGAAGATTCTCGACCCCGCGCGCATCAGCCGCGCTGAAACACCCAACGCAAAGCGTCGCGAAAGGCCTGGGCGCGGGCGGCATGCGCGGCCTTGTAGGCGGCGGCGTAGCGCGGGTCGATGATTGGCTCGTCCATGGCAGGCTCCTTTGATCAGTGAATTTGAACTGTATCTTATATGCGCCTTTGCATTCCCTCTTACAAACGAGACTTCTCATCCCTTCGGATAAGTATTACTTAACTGAAATGGACCGCCTTCCGCCCCTTACAGCCCTGCGTGCCTTTGAGGCCGCGGGCCGGCATATGAGCTTTGCCAAGGCCGCCGCAGAGCTGAATGTCACCCCAGCCGCCTTGTCCTTCCAGATCAAGTCCCTGGAGGAGCATCTGGAGCATCCCCTGTTTCGGCGCCTGAACCGCGCGGTGGAGTTGACCGAGGCGGGGCGGGCGCTGCTGCCCGGCGCCAGCGCGGGGTTCGAATCGCTGCACCTCGCGTGGCGGGCGGCGCGGCGCACGACCGAGACCAACGTGCTGAACATCACCGCGGGCCCAGCCTTTACGGCGAAATGGCTGGCGCCCCGCCTCTTTCACTTCGCGCAAGCCCACCCCGAGATCGAACTGCGCTTTTCCGCGTCTCTGCGCATCATGGATTTTGAGCGCGACGAGGTGGATGTGGCGATCCGATTCGGGGCCGGGCAGGATGAAGGGCTTTTCTCGACGCCAATATTCGACGAGTGGCTCACACCGATGATGGCCCCAAGCCTGGCGGCAAAGTATCAGGAGCCAGAGGACCTCTACCACGCCACGCTTCTGCATGCCCGCGACGTCACCGATATTTCGCGCCAGGCGGATTGGGCGGCGTGGTTTCGCGGCGCTGGCCTGGGCGCGGTCCCCAGCGGCGGGCCGCAGTTCAGCCAGCCAGACCACGCCGTAGACGCCGCAATCGCGGGTGGCGGCGTGGCGCTGGGTCGGGTCTCGCTAACCTATGGCGCGCTGGCAGAGGGGCATCTTTTGGCCCCGTTCCCCTTGGCGCTTAAGACCGACAGCTATTACCGGTTCGTGTGCCCCAACGGCGCAGAGCAGCGCCCGCATGTTGCGGCATTCTTAGACTGGGTTCTGGAAGAAGCCCGAGACGCCACCCGTTTCAACGAGGGGCGCCGGGTCGTTCATGTAAAGGACCTATAGGCCGACCGCGTTCTGTCTATGCCGCCTGCAGGCGCAGGATCTCTTCCTTGATCCGCAGCTTCTGCTTTTTGAGTTCCGTGATTTGGTATGCGTCGAAACTGGGACTGCGTTGCGCTTCTTCGACCTCGGCTTTTAGGGTTGCGTGTTTCCTGCGAAGCTCTTCCAGATGCGAACTCAGGCTCATCAGCGTCTCCTATTTTGTTACCGTGCAACAATATCACCACAAAATCTGGGATTTGTCATCTCATTGTTACGTTGAGATATGAATCATCCGTTAATTTAGACTTGGGGCTTCACCAGACGACCTTCAAGGGGGCCGCGCGGCGCAGCACGTCCTGCACCTCAGCGCAGTAACTTTCCCCGTCCGATACATGGCCCGCGCCCTCGTGCATCACCAGCGGGGCCAGGATCGCAAACGCCCCGAGCGCGCCCTTGCGGGCACGAAGGATCACCAACTCCGCGGCGCGCCCCGCGCGCGGCGCGATCGGCAGCACGCGAAGGTCCCCAAGCCGGGCATCGCAGGCCGCCAAAAGATCAGGCAACCGGTCGGCGCGCTGGATGAATGTCAGGTAGCCCCGCGGTTTCAACCGCCGCACCGCGGCATCCACCCACTCTGCTAAATCTGCGCCCTCGCCCAGCGCGGCCTCGCGCCCCGCATCCCTGGCGGCGGTGCCCCGCGCGCGCTCGAAATAGGGCGGGTTGGCGAGTACATGGTCAAAACTCTGCGCGCGCAGCGCCGCGGGCATAGCACGCAGGTCGCCATCAAGAACCTCAAATGGCAAAGAGTTCTCGCTCGCGTTGCGGCGCGCCAGGTCCGCGTAATCCGGCTGCATCTCCAGCCCGGTCACCGCCGCCCCGGTCCGCGACGCAAGGCACAGGGACGCAACGCCCACGCCGCAGCCCAGCTCTAGCACGCGCTCCTCGGGACCGGCCTGCACCGCCGCCGCCAAAAGCACCGGGTCCACCCCCGCGCGGTACCCCCTGCGCGGCTGCCAGACCTGCAATCGCCCGCCCAGAAACGCGTCGCGCGTCAGCTCACCTTCCAAGATCGATGTCATTGTCCCGCAGAACCGCCTCGGCCTGGAAGTGATAGCGGTCCGCCACCATCAGGCGGCGCGGCAATATGCCAATGCTGCCCTCCAGCACGCTCATATGGACGTCCATTTCGAAGACCTCTATATCTTCGCCGTCAAGGAGCGCCTTGGCGTAGGCGATCACAGTGGGGTCGGTGCTGCGTAGGAGCTCTTTCATAAGATTAGATTTAAGGGGAGCAGCGGGTGAATGTCGAGACCGCTGACGCGAGGGTGATGGCGCTGGACAACGCAAAGAGACCGCATGAGCGGCTGGCGGCGGCCCTGGCGGGCGATCTGGCCGAGGTGAACGCGCTGATCGCGACTCGCATGGCATCCGAGCACGCGCCGCGCATCCCCGAGGTCACCGCGCATCTGGTCGAGGCCGGCGGCAAGCGCCTGCGCCCCATGCTGACCTTGGCGAGCGCGCGCATGTGTGGCTATGGCGGGCCCTATCACGTGCATCTCGCCGCCACGGTAGAGTTCATCCACACCGCGACCTTGCTGCATGACGACGTGGTCGACGAAAGCGCCCAGCGCCGCGGGCGCCCCACAGCGAACCTGCTTTGGGACAACAAGTCCAGCGTTCTGACCGGCGACTACCTCTTCGCGCGAGCCTTCCAGCTTATGGTCGAGACCGAGAACCTGCGCGTGCTGAACATCCTGTCGAATGCCGCGGCGACCATCGCCGAGGGCGAGGTGCTGCAATTGACCGCCGCCCAGGACCTGCGCACGGATGAAAGCGTCTATCTACAGGTGGTGCGCGGCAAGACCGCCGCGCTGTTCTCGGCGGCAACCGAGGTGGGCGGCGTGATCGCCGGGCGCCCCGAGACCGAGATACGGGCGCTCTTTGACTATGGCGACGCGCTTGGGATCGCCTTCCAGATCGTTGATGACCTGCTGGACTACGGTGGCGACGCCGCCGCGACCGGCAAGAATGTGGGCGACGACTTTCGCGAGCGCAAGCTGACCCTGCCGGTGATCAAAGCCGTGGCATTGGCAGACGATGAAGAGCGCGCCTTCTGGTCGCGCACCATCGAGAAGGGCAAGCAGGAGGACGGCGATCTAGAGCACGCCCTGGCGCTGCTGGCCAAGCACGGCGCGATGGAGGCCACGCGCGTGGACGCGATTGCCTGGGCAGAGAAGGCCAAAACGGCGATCAAAACCCTGCCCTCGCACGACCTGCGGGACATGCTGCACGACCTGGCCGATTACGTAGTCGCTCGGATCAACTGAACTTAGGCATAGCGGCCTTGAACTGGCTGCCCAGCGGACCGCCCGCGACCCACCATTCCGGGTGATCCACCGAAAGTTTGTTCGTTGCTTCCCGCGCGTCTTCCATGGAGGCAAAGAGCCCAAAGCAGGTCGCGCCCGACCCCGACATGCGCGACAGACCACAGCCTGGCTGTTCCGCCAGCGCCGTCAGCACATCCGCGATGGCAGGGGCGGTGGCAATTGCAGGCTCTTGAAGATCGTTGCGTTGTGACTGGAGCCATTCGATGCAAGAGGCCGCGTTCGCGAAGCTCGGGATTTCGTCCTGGAGCGGCGGGTTCTCACGCCCGGCGAGCCTTGAGAACACCTCGGCGGTGGATACGGGCAGACGTGGATTGACCAGCACCGCAGGGAGAGCGCCGAGGGACACGAACTCGATCTTCTCGCCGATCCCGCGCACCCGCGCAGAATGGGAGAGCATACACATTGGGATGTCCGCACCGAGAGCCAGTATGTCGTATGCAAATGGCCGCAGCTTCTCCTCTGGCCAGTGCACTGCGTCCTCGCCGTCAATCCAGCCATCGTTCATGCCGAGGATACCGCGGAACACAGCAGCGGCATCCGCGGACCCGCCCCCGATGCCCGAAGCTGCGGGTAGGTTCTTGGTCAGTGTAAGCGCATATCCGTCCACACCGGCCACCATCGCTGCCGCCTTCATGGCCAAGTTTTGCATATCGGACGGCACACCTTGCGCTTCAGGCCCCTCAACCGTCAGCGACAAAGTGTTTCCGCGATTAATGTCCAGGTGATCCCCGAATGGCGCAAAGCAGACCAGGCTATCGATCAAGTGGTAGCCATCCTCGCGCCGCCCGGTCACATGCAGGCAGAGATTGACCTTTGCGGGGGCGAAGACCTGCGCCCACCCACTGCCGCGCTCATGCGTCATACTCGATCAGCCCGCCGGGAAATCGACGAGTATTCGCTGAATATTCACCGAATCGCCGAACAATAAAGGGCGGTAGGGAGGGGGTAACTCGGCGCGCAAACCCGGTTAACCATCCTGCGCCGCGAACGTGATAGGCTCTTCGCGCTCTTCTTCAAGCACGACATCCAGCCCGACCTCAAGCTTGCGGCGGATACGCTCTGCGTCCTTCTCTTCGGGCTCAAAGGATAGCGCGCGGCTCCACTGGAATTCGGCCTCTACACGCCGGCCAACGGCCCAATAGGCATCGCCCAGATGGTCGTTGATGATGGGGTCCACGGCCAAAAGTTCGGTCGCGCGCTCCAGGTTCACCACGGCGTCTTGGTACTGCCCCATCCGGAATTGCACCCAGCCAAGGCTGTCGACGATGTAGCCAGAGTTGGGCTGCGCCGCGACGGCCTCTTCGATCATCCCCAGCGCCTCTTCCAGGTTGATGCCCATCTCGACAAAGCTGTATCCGAGATAGTTCAGCACCTGCGGCTGGCCGGGGTTCAGCTCCAGCGCGAAGCGGAAGTCAGCCTCGGCCTGGTCCCAGCGCTTCTCGCGCTCATGGGTGATGCCGCGGGCGAAGAAGGCAAGCCACTGCATGCGTCCGGGCTCTGGGTAGAGCGCAATGGCGGCGTCATAGGCCTTTGTCGCCTCGTCATAGCGTTCCTCGCGGCGCAGGGCGTCGCCCAGCGTCATGTGAACCTCGGGGTTTTGCGGCTCCAGCTCGGTCAGCCCTTTGAGCACCTCGATCGCAGCGTCGGTCTTGCCCGACTGGCGCAGCGCCTCGGCTCGGCCGATCTCGGCTGCGCTGAAGGAGGGGTGATCATGCGGGATCTTGTCATAGCTTTGGGTGGCCAGCGTGTGCTGGTTCAGGCTCTCCAGGATTGCCGCACCCAGCAGGATCGCGTCCACATGGTCGGGCCGCAGGATCTCGGCCAGGCGCGCGTAAAGCAGCGTATAGCTGTCATTGGCCTCGCCGTTCAGCGCGCCGGCCACGACCACAAACACCTCTGCGGCGCCGTCCTTTGCGTTGCGGACCGTGTCAAAAGCCAGGGTCTCTCCGGCCTCAAGCGCGCCCCGCACCTCTTGCAGCCCCGGGTCCAGATCGTCGCCAAAGGTGGCGTCAATCAGCTCGACCGCGTCGCCGTTCCGCTCAAGCTGGCTGAGGACCTGCGCAAAGGCGATCACGCCGCGGCGGCTGAGTTGCAGCGGGCCCGCGGCATCGCCGGAAAGGATCTCTTCGGCGCCCTCGAAATCCCCGACAACGGCAAGGGCCAGGGCCTTGTGGTAGAGCCCGAAGACCTCGACGCCCTGCGATTCCGCCATGGCGTTGAAACGCTCCAGCGCGCCGGTCATCCGGCCCGCGCCGAGCTCTGCCCAACCCGCCAACAGCCCATCGACCAGCGGACCAATCGTCATGCCAGCGTCGATGTCTTCCACGACGTTCTCGAACCGCTCGCGCTGGAACGCGTCCACCAGCAGGGCCATATGCGCGATCTGGCTAGATGCGCCGACCTGCAGCAGCCGCCGCGCCACGGCGGCGGCGCGGTCGCCATCGCCCAGGCTGATATAGGCCAGGATGGCGTTCTCCATCAGGACCGGGTTGCGCGGGTCGGCGATAATGGCGCGCGCGAAGTAATCCGCCGCAATGCGGAAATCGCTGTTCGAACTGGCCTGCCGCGCAGCCAGGTAGGACCCCGCCACACCCTGCGCCTGTGCCGGTAGGATCGCCTGCGCGCCTAGGAATAAAGCGGTGGCGGCGGGTAAGATGTTTCGGATTGCCACGAATATTGCCTCTCTCATCTTTGCCGCGAAGCCTAGCCCGCACGCCCGCGCGACGCAATGGAGCGATGACCCGGAACCGCGCTAGCCCGCGCGCTTGTGATCATAGCCCGAAACCGTGGCGTTTCTACCGCGCAGAGGCTAGCATGCAGGGATTAACGCATGTTGTAGGCTGTAGGGGTATTTCTGATGTGGCGGATGGTTGCGGTCTTCTTGTTGGGCGGGGTGCTGGGCACGGGCTTTGGCGTGGCGCTTGGCTTTCTTGCCTTTCCCTACGTGTTCCCGCCCCCGGCGGCGATGGACCAGCTCACCGAGGCGGATGCCGAGACCCTGGTGGCCACAGGCACGTTTATCCACGCCAACCCCGCGGACCCGATCCATTTCGGCTCGGGCGGGGTCGAGGTCTACGAGAGCGTGGTCTTCCTGCAGAACGACTTTAAGGTCGGTCCGGGCCCCGATTTCCACGTCTATCTGGTGCCCAGCGCCGAGGTGCGGGCCTCTGGAGACGTCAAGGACATGATGTTCGTGGACCTGGGCAAGCTGCGCGCCTTCGAGGGCAGCCAGCGCTACGAGATCCCGGCCGGGGTGAACCTCAAGGACTACCCCAGCGTGGTGATCTGGTGCCAGCAGTTTGGCGTGCTGATCTCTCCCGCGGATCTGGCGTTCGAAAGCTGACGCCCTCGCGCCAGCCCCCCGCCTAAAGCGTTTCGACAAAAGTTTGAATCGGTTGGATTCCCACAGAGCTTGAACTGTGATTCACCTTGATAGGGAGGATCACATCATGCCAGCACCATTGTCGACAGAACTGCGCGACCGCTTTGCGCGTTTGATCAGGGAAGGACTGTCCGGGAGAGAAGCCTCACGCCGCCTTCAGGTTTCTGCCGCCACTGGCGCTCGATGGGCCGGTCGAATCCGGAGTACCGGGGCTGCCACTGTTGCACTGATGGGACGTCCTGCGGGATCGGGCAAGCTGGCCGACCATATAGAGTTCTTTAGGGAGTTGGTGACGCAGGACCCGGACATCACGTTATTCGAACTGCGTGATGCACTCGCTGATGCGGAAGGGGTTGCGGTCCATCATTCCGCCATTGCGGGGTTGCTCAAGCGCCTCGGCTTCACGCACAAAAAAAGTCGTTGGTGGCCTCCGAGCGCCGCCATGCCAAGGTAAGGCGACGGCGGGCTGATTGGTTTGCTCATCGCATTCCGGCCGTCGGGGCCTCACCGGATCGTGTTGTCTTCATTGACGAAACCGCCGTGAAGACGAACCTCACGCGGCTACGGGGCTGGGCGTCACGCGGCGAGCGCCTGACCATGGACGCGCCCTTCGGCAGTTGGGGGACGCAGACACTGATTGCCGGTCTGAGCTATGATGCGCTGATCGCACCCTGGGTCATCAAAGGCGCAATGGACGGTCCTGCTTTTGCCGCCTACATCCGCGAAGTGCTGGTGCCCGAAATCACACCCGGCACGGTGGTGATTCTCGACAACCTGGCCACGCATCGCAACAAGGAAGCAGCAGCCGCGCTAAAGGCGCATGGCTGCTGGTTTCTGTACCTGCCGCCACACTCCCCAGACCTCAACCCGATTGAACAAGCTTTCTCGAAGCTCAAGGCCCATCTCCGACGGATCGGAGCACGCTCGTTCACATCCGTCTTCAAAGCCATCGGTGAAATCTGTGACCTGTACGATCCGGAAGAATGCTCGAACTACTTCAAGGCCGCTGGATATGTCTCAAACTAATGTCGAAACGCTCTAGGTGTCCAGGAACGCCTTGATATTGCGCGACACTTCAGGCGCGCGCAGATAGCCGTAGGACTTGTGGTAGTTCGGCTCTTTCGAGAGCCCGACATAGGCGTTCTCGACCAAGTCATCGACCACGCGGACGCCGTCACGATTGGCCGAGAAATCGTCGCGCAGGTGCCCGTCTATGGCGACCACATCGCGCCGGTCCCAGTAGTTGACCCAGGCGCCGCGCACCACGGAGGGCGTGCGCACGGCGTCACGCTCGCCGCCGATCATGCGCCGCACATAGGGCAACCCCAGGGGAGAGCCAATCGTGGCGAGCTGCGCCAGGCGATAATCCGGCTCGCGCTGGCCAAGGTCGCGCAGCACGTCATAGGCAATGATCGTGCCCATGGAATGCGCAATCAGCATGATCTCCTTGCCCCGGTGCCGCTCTAGCGCCTCGATCAGATCCGCCTGAAGCACCATGCGCGCCAGTTGCATTGTCTTCGGCTCCGCGCGGTTCAGGATCTCGCGATTGGTATCGTAATAGAAATCAAGGTCTTTCAGGTGGCGCTGCAGGATCGCGCTTGCCAGCCCGTCCGTGCCCAGCCGCTGCCGCGCCAGGTCCGCCAGCCCACCCAGTAGGCTCGAGCCGCCGATGCGCACCATATCCACCAGCCCAGCGTCATAGTCGTTTAGCTCTTCCGTCGCCTCGATATAGGGCTCGGTGTTGAAGAGGTCGTCGAACTCGAACCCCTGCTCGTTATGCAATGAGTGAAGGTAGAGCAGGTCCGCCCAACACACCATGTCGAATTCGAACACCGCGTCTGGCATGCCGCAGGTCTTTGCAAGGCCCTCCTGGATGGCAGACTTCCACCACTTTTCGAGAACCGATTTCTTGGGCTTATTGGCCAGACCGTGGATACCGATGATCACTTTTGACATAAGAGGAACCCTTTTGCACAAATAACTTTAGGGTTGATATTATGACGGCGGAGGCACGCAGAGGCAAGTGTGGGGGCGCTTCGCAAGGGCAAACCGGTGAGCGACTCAAATCCCGGTTTTGCGCAAACTCGCGACATCAGATGTGCCAGAACCAATGCGGCGAAGCCGCCCGAGCTTGCCGCGCGGCAGCGGCTCCACTCAAACATGTGAACGTGTCACGGCAAGAGCGCCCTTGCCTCCTCCCAAACACGCGCAACCGGGCCGCCGAAATACACGTCGCGCACATGCATCGGCGCGATCAGCTGCGCCGCCACAAACAGCCCCGTCAACAGGAAGGCATTCAAGCGTCGGACCAATCGGACCCGCCCCAAGCGGATCGCCACCGCGAACAGCAGGAACGCGGCGAACACATGAAAGCTGATCCAGCGCCCATGATCCGTGGACACCGCAAATAGCGGCAGGAACAGCAGGAACGGCAGGATGATCAACGCGGCGCAGAGCCGCCGCGCATCGGTGAGATAGGCGACATAGGCGAACGGGGCGACGCTGGCCGCGTAGGCCAGCAGGAACCAGAACATCAACTCGGGCGTGGTGCGGGAATAGACAAAGTCGAACCCATGGACCGCGTCGTATTCCAGCCAGCGGATCGCGCCCTGGCACATATGCTCGGCCACGCCGCGCTCCAAAAGAGGCGCGCAGACCGTCATGAAGTCCTCAACCCTGCTGCTGCCCATGGCGCTTAGGAACAACAACAGCGCCGCGGTGCTGGTAAGCGAGAGCAGCACGACCTTGCCGCGCGCGCCCGGTGTGCCGGGCGCCAGACAGAGCACGCCCCAAAACACCGGCAGGAACAGCAAGAGCGCCTCATGCGCGGCCGCCGCGACGAGAAACAGCGCGCAGCCTAGGGCCGTCCACACTAGGCTCGGGCGGATCACCCCCTGCGCGAACAGCAGCAGCGCGGCGAAGGCCAACATCTCTTTTCGCGCAGAGCCCAGCGGGTCCGTCACCCAGAACGCCATGAAGAACGCCGGAGAAAGCGCCAGGATCAACGGCGCGGCGCCGCCCGCCGACAGCGCCAATCGCAGTGAAAGCACGTAGACGAGCGCAACCACGACCACCTGGACCACGATCACCAAGAGCACCGGATCCATGGCCAAGGCATCCGACATCGGCAGGATGACATCCCCGGCAAAGCTGCGGCGGACGGGGCCGTTCTGGCCATTGATCAGCCAGTCGCCCTGCTTCCAGGAATGCCCGCCCGCGCGGTAATCCAGCACGAGGTTGTAGACAAAAAAGAGGTAGCTGAGCGGCGCCAGCACCAGCAGCCAGAGCCGCAGAAGCCCCTCGGTGTTCAGCCACCCAATCCGCTTGCCTAACGACGCCGTCATTCTGCCGGGCTAGAGGCAAACGCGCCAAGGTGCAACGAGCGCCCCCGCGCGACCACGCTAGCGCAGCCCCAGGATTTCGCCCACTTGTATCGGGATCCAGTCATGCGGAATGAAATGCCCGCCGGGGTGCACATCCAGCACCACCTTGCCGTCAGCACAATCCCACCGCGTGCGCTCAAACGTCAGAAAGGGCCGCGCGTTCCAGGCGCCCTCGGAAACGCCCTCGCCACAGCCCATCCGCTGCCGCCAAAGGGCCACCGGATAGGTCTGATCGCCGCCAGGGCCCATCGGGAAGGCCAAGACCCCGTCACCCAGGCCGAACACCTGCCGCATCTCTCGCGGCGCGCGGGCGCAGGTCTCGCGCTGCGACAGCGTGCCCGAAACCGCCAGAAGCCCGGCCACGGCGACGCGGCTCTCGCAGACAAACCGCCAGGCCATGTTCGCGCCCCAAGAATATCCCGACACGAAGATGTTTTGGCGATCGATGGGATAGCGCTTGGCCACGTCCGCAAGCACCGCCTCGGCAAAGTCAGTGTCACGAGAGCCGGGGCGCCGGAACGCCCAGCTGCCGTTCAGCCCGTTCGGCGCGACCAGCAGCACATGCTCGGCCACGTAACCGACGGCAATGCGACCGTGCCGGACCGTAAGGCTTCCCTGCCGACCCCAGCCGTGAAAGTGCAACAGAACCGGCAGCGGCGACACGCCGTCCCAACCATCGGGCACGCGCAGGTGATAGGATCTGTCGCCGACCGCGCAGGGCGTCTGCCCGGCGCACTCCGCTGCGGCTGCGGAGAGACCCACAAGGCATAGGAGCGCCGAAAGGAACAGTCTGGTCATCGTTGCGCCCCTGCCGCCAGCCGCGGCGCATGCTCACCGCCTGCGCACCTAAGCGCATCGGGCCAGGCCTGTGCAATCCGAACCATCTGCTGGCGCGCGTCACATCTGTGTGACGCGCCGGCCCTGCATCTGGCCCAACTTCACGCGTCGGTGGTTTTCGCGACCTTGGCCTTCGCCGTTTTCTGCCGCATGCGCCGCGCCCAGGTCAGGTAGCGTTCCTCAAGGGCGTGTTCCGAGACCTTGAACGCCAGCCAACTCGCCAGCGACATTGCCCCCCAGACCAAGAGCTCTGCGACCTGCCAAAGCGCGCCATGCATGATGGCCACCGCGCCGAATTCGCGGATGAACTCCAGCGCCGCCATGGCCTGGGTGAACAGGTTCACGGTGATCAGCGCGAAACAGGCGATGGCAAGGCCTGCAAACACAAAGATGCAAATGGCGGGCCAACGTGTTATGTCCAAAATGCGCATGGGCTTAGGATAACCGCTTCGCGCAGCATGCGCAAAGCCCTTGCGGCGATCCACGCGGTGCAAGAATCGCCTCATATTTGGGACCCACGCCCCAAATGGGCATGCTCACGAAAAGTTCAGAAATGATCACAAAACTGAGGCCTGGCAATCAGTTGATATGCGCTTTGTTCTGGTTCGGATAATGGTGCCCAGGCTGGTCACTCTCTGGCGGAACAAAAGGTCGACGCATGCTCATAGATATCTGCTCTTGCCCCACAAGCCTCACTGAACGTGAGGCGCTCGACGCCTGGAACGGCGTAGTGCTGGGCGTTCTGTCCCACGGGCAAGCAACCGGCGGCCATCTTTCGAACCTGCTCGAGCTGGCCCCGGGATTCGCAATGGGCCACGCGATGAAGGGCCTGGCCTGCCTGATGCTGGGCCGGTCCGAAATGCTGCCCCCTGCACGGGCGGCCGGCGCCGAGGCCCAGCGCGCACTGGCGCTTGGCGGCGCGACAGAGCGCGAACGGCTTTGGTGCCTTGCGCTAGAGGACTGGCTGCGTGGCAAGCCCAGCCAATCGGTGGCGCGGATGGAGGCGGCCCTGCGGATCGACCCCGCCGACACCATCAGCATGAAGCTCAGCCATGGCATTCGGTTCATGCTGGGCGATCACCACGGCATGCTGCGCTCTATCGGGCGCGTGCTGGGCGCCTATGATCAAACGCACCCGCTCTTCGGTTATGCGCTTGGCTGTCACGCCTTCGCGCTGGAGGAGACCGGCCAGTACCGCCAGGCCGAGATCACCGGGCTGCGCGGACTTGAGTTTAACACCGACGACGCTTGGGGGCTGCATGCGGTGGCGCATGTCTATGACATGACGCACCAGGTGGATCGCGGCATCGACCTGATCGAAAGCAACGCAAACGCCTGGGGCCATTGCAACAATTTCCGTTTCCACGTCTGGTGGCACAAGGCTTTGTTACACCTCGACAAGGGCGAGGTGGACGCCGTTCTGGACCTCTATGACACCAAGGTGCGCGACGAAAAGACCGACGACTACCGCGATTTCTCTAATGCAAGCTCGCTCTTGATGCGGCTAGAGCTTGAAGGCGTGGATGTGGGCGCGCGCTGGGTCGAACTGGCCGAGCTGGCCGAGAGCCGCACGGATGACGGCAGCCTGACCTTTGCGGATCTGCACTATATGCTGGCGCTGATCGGGGATGCGCGGCCCGACGCCGTGGCGCGGCTCAACCTCTCGGTGGCCAAGAACGCCAGGCAGGGCGACGACATGGCCGCCGTGATGCACCGCCCAGGCATGGCCACCGCCCAGGGCCTGGCGGCCTTCGGCGACGCACAATACGACGCCGCCTTTTCGCACCTCAAACACGCCCAGCGCGACTTTCAGGCGATGGGCGGGAGCCACGCGCAACGCGACATCTTCGAGCGCTTGACCATCGAGGCGGGCCTGCGCGCGGGGCGCCTGGCGGAAAGCGAGATGCTGATCCGCGCCCGCTCGGCGCTGCGCGACGGCGCCGCGGACGCATTCACGGAAACGCGCTTGGCCGAGATCGCGCGGTTGAACGCGCTCGCCACCTCCTCTACTGCCGCCGAGTAATCCTGGAAATGACTGACTGATATGGCCGCCGCAGACCTCTCATTTGCCAACTCACCGCTCGCGCACGCAGCCGCGGCTGCGCCGCCGGCGTCCAAGCGCGACGTGCGGCTGGATTTCTTTCGGGGCGTGGCGATGTTCATCATCCTGTTTGCCCACACGCCGGGGAACTGGTTCACCAGCTGGATCCCGGCGCGCTGGGGCTTCTCGGATGCGACCGAGATGTTCGTCTTCTGCTCTGGCATGGCCAGCGCCATCGCCTTTGGCGCGACCTTCGACCGGGCAGGCATGCTCTTGGGCAGCGCGCGGGTCGTCTACCGCGTCTGGCAGGTCTACTGGGCGCATGTCGGGCTGTTTTTTGCCACCGTGGCGCTGGTGGTGTTCTTCACCGATCTGGACGTGAACACCAAGAATTACTGGGGCAACCTGAACCTCTGGATGCTGTTCGTGGAGGGCAAGAACTGGGAGAACCCCAACATCCTGTTCAGCTTCATGACGCTGCAATGGGTGCCGAACCTCTTCGACATCCTGCCGATGTATATGGTGATCCTGGTGATGATGCCCGCGGTGATGCTGCTGCAGCGGGCGCATTTCGGGCTGGTGGTCGCGGCATCGGTGGTGATGTGGTTGTTCGCGCAGCGCAGCCTGACCGAGGCGCTTGGCCTGCCCTATCTGAACTTCACCGCCGAGCCCTGGGTTGGCGATGACGACTGGCAGCGGCGCTGGTTCCTCAACCCCTTCGGCTGGCAGCTGGTGTTCTTCACGGGCTTTGCCTTCATGCGGGGCTGGATCCCCAAACCGCCGGTGAAAATGTGGCTTATCGCGGCCGCGGCCCTCATCGTGCTGGCCAACATCCCGCTGTCCAATATCGGGGTGCGCGAGTTCGGGTTCGAGTGGGCCCGTCAGTGGCGCGTCGACAACCCGCAATGGTTCTCTAAGACCGATTTCGGCGTGCTGCGCTATGTGCAGTTCCTGGCGCTGGCCTATCTGGGCTGGGTGATCGCGGGCGACAAGGGCGACCGTATCCGCGCCGGGACAAGCGCGCTGGGGCGCGCCTGGGCGCCGATGCTGGCGATCATCCTCAAGGTCGGGCAGCAATCGCTGGCGGTCTTTGTGGTCTCGATCATCGTGGGCCGCCTGAACGGGTTCCTCTTGGACATCATCGGGCGCGACATCTGGACGATGGTGGGCATCAACTTCTTCGGCATGGCGCTGCTGGTGATCACCGCCTACGGCGCGGGCTGGTTCAAGGCGCAGCCCTGGCGCGCAAAGAGGCCCGGGTGATGCTGCGGCGCGAGTTCATAGCAAGCCTTGCGGCCTTGGTCGCCACGCCCGGCCTTGCGCAGGAAAGCGTCGAGCCCGGTCTGCAAACCAAGGGCAATGGCATGCCCTTCGACGCGCAGGGCGTGGTCGATCTGGCCCGCGGGCTGAGCCGCCACAACTACCGAGCGCCGCGCCGGGTGCCCACGGCCTGGACGGATATCTCCTACGAGGATTACGTCTCGATCTGGTTCGACGGGCGCAACGCGCTTTGGGAGGGCCAGGACGAGACGCCGCTGCGCATGGATGTCTTCGCGCCGGGTCTCTACTTTCCTAACCCCATCGACATCTATGTGGTCGAGGAGGGCGTGGCGCGATCCTTGGCCTTCGATCTGGGCGTCTTTGACAAGACCGACAAGTTTCCCGACCTGCCTATCGACGAGACCCTTGGCTATTCCGGCCTGCGCCTGCGCGCCGAGCTGGAAAAGCCCGGCATCTACCAGGAGTTCGCCGTCTTCCAGGGCGCCAGTTATTTCCGCGCGATCGGCACCGGCGACATCTACGGCACCTCGGCCCGCGGGCTGGCCATCGACACCGCCGAGCCGCAGGGCGAGGAGTTCCCCGAGTTCCGCGCCTACTGGCTGGAAAAGCCCGCCCCCGGCGCGCCGAGCTTCACCCTGCATGCGCTGCTGGACAGCCCCAGCTGCACCGGCGCCTACACGTTCCAGATCACCCCCGGCGCGCCCCTGACGATGGAGGTCACCGCGCGGGTCTTCCCACGCCGCGATTGCGACAATATCGGGATCGCGCCGCTGACCTCGATGTTCCAATACGATCAGACCAACCGGCACATGTTCGCAGATTTCCGCCCCGCAGTGCATGACGCGGACGGTCTATTGATGCTCAACGGCGCGGGCGAGACGATCTGGCGCCCGCTGGCCAACCCCAAGGCACTGCAGGTCAGCGCCTTCGTGGATGAGAACCCGCACGGCTTCGGCCTTATGCAACGGGCGCGCAAGTTTAGCGACTTTGCGGATTTGCAGGCCCTGTACCACCGCCGCCCGGGCGTGTGGATCGAGCCGTTGGAGGGTTGGGGCAAGGGCACGGTCTCGCTGATCGAGATCCCAACGCCGTCTGAGATCTACGACAATATCGTCTGTTATTGGCGCCCGGAGGGCGGGCTGGGCCGCGGCTCTGAGGCCGAGTTCCGCTATCGCCTGACCTGGGGCGACGAGACCGCTTATGGCCAAGGCCTAGAGGTGCTGAACACCATGATCGGCGCGGCGTTTGAGAACAACGGCACCATCGTGGCGATTGACTTTGCCCCCGGCGAGGGCGTGCCCGAGGACCTAAGCGAGATCACCAAGGTGATCCAGGCCAGCGCGGGCGAGGTCTCCACCGGGGTCCTGCAGCGCAACCCCGAGACCGGCGGGCCGCGGCTCGCGTTCAAGTTCCACCCCGGCGACGAGAAGCTGATTGAGTTCCGCGCGCAGCTCCGTGTTGGAGACGCGGCGCTTAGCGAGGTCTGGCTTTACAGGTGGACCGCCGCATGACGCGCTATGCGTCCGAATACATGCCCCAGCGCGCACCGCTGGAGATGTCGCCGCAGACCTTCCGAGCGGTACCTGCCTCGCGGCAGATGCTGCGCTCGTGGCGCGCGATGGACCTGATCTGGCGGCTGTCGGCCTTCATCCCGACCCTTATCGTGACGGCGCTGCTCTGCGTGTCGATCAAGCGCTACTTGGACCTGGGTGGGGTGCCATTGCTGGAAGGCGTGGCGCTGGCCCTGGTGGGCCTGACGCTGGTGTGGCTGGTCTTTTCGGTGAACACGGCCTGCCTTGGCCTGCTGCGCGTGGCCTTTGTGCGCTCCGCAGCGCCGTCCAGCCAGGCGCCACGCAGCCCGATGAGCGTCGCCCTTTTGGTGCCGGTCTATAACGAGGCCCCCTGGGACGTCTTCGGCAACGCCTCGGCCATGCTCAAAGAGCTGACCGCCCAGCCCGACAGGGACCGCTACACGCTCTTTATTCTCAGCGACACCCGCGAAGACGAAAATGCGGCGCAGGAAGAGCGTGCCTTCGCCGCGCTGCAGGCAGAGCACTTCCCCGGCGCACGGGTCTACTACCGGCGCCGGCTTGAGAACACCGACAAGAAGACCGGCAATATCAACGATTGGATCGAGAACTGGGGCGCGGCCTACGACGCGATGCTTGTGCTGGACGCCGACAGCCTGATGAGCGGCCCCGCGATCCGGCAGCTGACCCAGGCGCTGGCCACCGACCCTGACGCGGGGCTGATCCAAAGCCGCCCGACCCTGATCGGGGCGCAGACGCTCTTTGGCCGGGTGCAGCAATTCTCGAACTCGGTCTATGGCTGGCTGCTGGCCGAGGGGCTCGATAGCTGGTCGCAGCACGAGGGCAACTACTGGGGCCATAACGCGATCATCCGCACCCGTGCCTTCGCCGAAAGCGCCCGCCTGCCCTATCTGAAGGGACGCCGCGGGTCCCAGCACCTGATCCTCAGCCATGACTTCGTCGAGGCGGGCATGCTGCGCCGCGCGGGCTGGGCCGTGCGGTTTCTGCCGCGCGTTGGCGGCAGCTACGAGGAAACGCCGCAGACGCTGATCGACTACATCCAGCGCGACCGGCGCTGGTGTCATGGCAATATGCAGCACCTGCGGCTGCTGGCGACGCGCGGGTTCCACGTGATCTCGCGCATCCATTTGCTGCAGGGCGCGCTGGCCTTCCTGATGTCGCCCGCCTGGCTGTCCGTGGTGATCCTGTGGTCCTTCGTGGGCATAAGCCAGGAGGTCCCGGGCAGTTACTTCTCAAGCGCCAACCCGCTTCAGCCGATCTGGCCCGAGCAGCAGCAGAACCTCGCCTGGTTCTATCTGCTGTTCGTCTACGGCATGTTGTTGTTCCCAAAGCTGGTGGGCGGCGTGCTGTTCGGCCTGCGTCGCCGCACGCGGGTGGCCTATGGGTCCAGCCTGATGCTCTCGGGGTCGATGCTGTTCGAGCTGGTGCTCTCGGTGCTCTACGCACCCATCATGATGGTGCAGCACACGGTCGCGACCCTGCTGGCGCTGCTTGGGCGGTCGGCGTCCTGGGCGCCGCAGAACCGCGGCGGCGAGGGCTATGGCTGGCTGCAGACCCTGCGCTTCCATTGGGTGGAGACGCTGCTGGGCGCGGCGCTGCTGAGCGGGATCGTGCTCATGAGCGTCTCGGTCCTGATCCTGCCCATCGCGGTCAGCCTGGCCGCCGCAGTGCCCCTGTCCAAGCTCAGCGCGATGCGCATTGACCGGATCGGGCCGCGCATTTTGCGCCTGGACACCCCGCACACATTGATCGAGCCACGCATTGTCTGCTCGGCCCGCACCGAGCGCGCCTGGCTGAAGACCCTCCTGACCGAGCGCCCGCAACCAGAGGCGATTGCGGCGGAGTAAGGCGGCACGCGCCAGCCCTAGGGCCAAGTCAGAGCCCTCGGAGAGCGATTGGACCCAGGGGCCATGGCAATGGAGAATGGTTGGCGAATGGAGTGATCTGGCCAATCCGCGGCAAGACTACGCTAAGATTGCCGCCGCCCCAACCGCCAGATAAGCGGCACCGCCAATGCCAGCAGCACCGGCGCGAAGGCGCGGTAGGTGACCTGCAGGTTGAACCCCAGATAGGACACCCAGGATCCATTAAACAGCAGCAGGCTTTCCTCGATGCTCGACCCTGCAAACCCGGTGCCCGCGCTCACCGCCACCTGGATCGCAAAGAGCGACGCAGCCGCGCCCAAGAACCCAAAGACGCCCCAACGGATCGGCATCAAAGCCCCCAGGACAAGCCCGCCCAACGACATCACCAGGATCAGCATCGCGCGCGCTCCCCCCTGCCTAAAGCGCCTCGAACCAGTCCAGCACCATGCTGGCCCAGCCCCTCGGCACGGAATGCCCGCCCGGATGCAGCGCAAGCTCCAGCGCCGAGCCCTCGGAGCAGCGATCCCAGATCCGGCGCCAGAATCGCCCGTGTGTGACAAAGCGGTCCGCCTTGCCGAAGACGCAGCCATTGGTCTGCCGCCAGATGTCCATGGCATGAAAGATGTCGCCCTGAGCACGGGCTTCCGGGTCATTGATCGGCAGGCGGTTTACCGCCCTGCCCTCTAGCGGCACCGTCCCGTCCGACCAGCCATGGGTGTGCAGCATGCGCACCGGCCCGGCGCAGCCCGTCGGGTGCGGGCGCCAAAAGTTGCCGCCCAAGGGCGCAAAGGCCGCAAAGCTCTCGGGCGCAAGGCAGGCGGTGTAGGCGGTCATCGAGCCGCCGATAGAGAAGCCCACCAGCAGCACCTTTGAGGGATCGACCGACATGCGTTGAACCACGTCGTCGCGCACCGCTTGCAGGAACGCGACATCGGCGCCCTGATCCGCGCTGGGATGAAAGCGCCAGCTGCGCCCGTTGCGCCCCTCGCGCGGGACGCCATCCGGCGCCACGACCGCATAGCCGCGGTCCATGAAGGCGTTCAACATGCCAGAATTGCGCAGCGCCCCGGCGCCGCTGCTGCCCCAGCCATGGATATAGACCACCGCACCCACCGGCGCCTCGGGCGCGGCGTAGTAATAGGCGCGCTCGCCCACCATACAGGGCGTCTCTTTGGAACAGGCATGCCCGCCAGAGGCGGGCAACAAAAGAGCCATCAAGAGGCCAAGCAACGCCCTAAGCGTCATGTTAGAGCATCCAATTCGCTATTCATATTGCACGACTGGCAGGCCGCCCTTTAACCAGCCGGGACCGGCGGAGGAACCAAGCATTCCCTCGGGGATGTCGACAATCGGGCCAACCTGGGCCTGCTCCAAGAGCCGCGTCATCCGGGCCGAGCGCACGCCGCGGGCGCATATCACGGCGACGGGCTGCGTTTCTGAGGTGCGTGCGGCCTTCACCCTCGCAATGAATTCGTTGTCCCGCATGTCTATGGGCACGGCATGCGCGCCCAGGCCGGTCTTTTTCCACTCATCCGGGCGGCGGATATCCACCAGCAGGATCTCGCCCGCGGCGGCGGCGGCCAGCGCCTCGGCCGGCGTCATGACCTCGGCGGTCTCGGCACGGGCGCGTGAGACCTGCACGCCGGTATAGGCCCCCACGCCAAGGATCGCGGCACCACCAAGGGCCAGAAAACTTCGGCGTGAGAGCATGTTCATGCGACCATTCTAGTTGGTCGGCGCACTGGAGGTAAACTGCGGAATGGTGCGCGACGAGGCGCCCGAACCCTCAATGCCCGGCCAGTTATTGCCCGCCAGCGAGATGTTGCCCGGGATGTCCTCCTCCCAGAAGCCCACTACGTTCTTGGTGATGTTCAGATAAAGCTGGCCGTCCACGATGCGCCACAGGTTGGGGTTCGCGGGCACCTTGCCGCCCTTGGCGACGCCATAGGCGCAATGCCCGTCGAAGGCAGGCACATACTTGGCCGGATCGGCAACAAAGGCGTCGCGATTGGCGGCGCTCGAGAACGCCCAGGTCGCGCCGTTGTATTCGGCGGTGATGGTGGAATTGCCAGGCACGCCCTTGGGCTGCGAGGAGCCCACCGAGGACTGATCTAGACCGAAATAGGCAACAACATCATACCCAGAGACGGCAAAGCCCGTCTCGTCAACATATTGCTCGCCGGCGAAGGCGAAGGAAGAGCTCGCTGCAAAGACAGCGGATGCGATGAGCCATTTCATGGTAATCTCCTATTGGGTGTGCGTTCGACCTCTCTTAGCGCAGCCGAACGGCCCCGTGCACCACACCTCGCGCGTGTGTGATCAGATGTGTGAGTTCGTGGGCGGCAGGTCGATGCGCGCGGGCATGTTCCACGCAAATGCCAGCATCGCAAAAAATGCTCCGCCATGCTCGGGCGGGCGAGAGGCCCAACTTCGCATAACGGAGCTTGCAAGTTTGTCCGCAGCGCAAAGGGGATAGCGTCGCGGACCGATATTTTCGCTCAGTCCTGCTCGACCACCAAAGCGGTCTGCACCGGCGCGTCCTTGACCTGCAGGGCAGAGGCCATCTGGTCAGTGGTCCCAGACACGGTCGGCACCGCCAGCATGGGCGCCAGGCCAATAACCAGCGCGCAGGCCACGGCGATGCCAGCGCCCCAGCGCTCGTTGCCGTTCAGGTCGCGCACCCGGCGCACGGCCTCGGACTTCGCAGGCCCGAAGAAGGCGCGCTCGTAGAACCACAGGATGTAGCCCGCGCCCAGGATCACGCCCAGCAGCGCCACCGCACCCGCCCAGGCGCCATAGCTGAACACGCCCGAGAGCAAGGCGAACTCGCCCTGGAACCCGCTCGTGCCCGGCATCCCGATCGAGGCCAGCCCGGCCACAAAGAACGCCACCGCCAGCAGCGGAGCGTGCCGCGCGATCCCACCAAGGCCGGTCAGCTCGGTCGTGCCCAGGCGCTGATAGAGCCCGCCCGCCAGCAGCATAAGCACCGTCGAGGCCAGGCCAAAGTTCACCATCGCCATCACCGCGCCCTGCAAACCGGCCGCGTTCAGCGTGAAGATGCCCGCAACGACGAGGCCCACATGGCTGACCGAGGCATAGGCAAGCATCCGGCGCATATTGGTCTGCGCCAAGGCGATCACGCCCGCATAGAGCATCGCCGCGATCCCGATCCAGACCAGCACCGGCTGCCAGGCCAGCGCCACGTCCGGCGCAATCGGCAGCAGCACCTTGATCATCCCGAACGTGCCCATCTTCAGGCCCACCAGGAAGATCGCGATGCCCGCCGGGCCCTCCATGGCCACGGTCGGCAGCCAGGTGTGAAAGGGCGGCAGCGGCGCCTTCACGGCAAAGCCGATGAAGAGTAGCGCAAAGATCATGGTCTGCATCCCGAACGGGATCTCGACCTGCGACAGCTCGACCAGGCTGAACGAGCCATAGTTGGCGCCAAGCGCTGCGATGGCCACCAGAAGCGGCACCGAGCCCATCAGCATATACAGCACGTATTTCATCGCCGCGGCGTTGCGCGCCGGGCCCACGCCCCATAACCGGATCAGGTAGTAGGAGGGGATCAGCATCAGCTCCCAGAAGAGGAAGAACAGCACCATATCCAGCGCGGTATAGACCCCGATGGCCGCCGCCTGCAGCAGCAAGAGGTTGGTCCAGAACCAGCGCGCCGAGCTGGCGGCGACGCCCGCGCCGCTCACCATGGCCAGGCCGATCACCAGGGCCGTCAGCGGCAGGAACAGCACGCTTATGCCGTCCACGCCGAGGTGGAACGAGGCGCCCAAAGCGGGCATCCAGCTTGCCTTTTGCACCAGCTGCGTGGCCGCGGCCGCGCTTGGGTCATAGGCGATCACCGCGATCAGCCCCAGCAAGAGCTGCCCCCCGGCCGCGCCCAGCGCGACCATGCGCTGCTGCGCCGCCGAGCGAACCGCGTAGAGGCCCCCCACCGCCAAGAGCGGCAGCAGGATCATCAGCGTCAGGATCGGGATCCCGATCTGTTCTGTGGCGAATACTTCGGTCATTTCATTGTCTCCCTTCGCCTAGTCTGTGGTTTCGCCGCCGAGCACCTGCGCGCCAGAGGCAAGCAGCGTCTCGTCGCCCGTCGCGTCGTCTGCCTCTTCGGCATGCGCATGGGCCTTGTCGGCGTCATGGGGGTGGAAAGTGGCCGAGATCGCCTCGACGCTGCCGCGCATGGTCGAGATGAACGGCGTGGTGGCCAGGCCGATCCAGAGGACAACCGCCACCAGACCGCCCACGATGAAGCGCTCGCGCCCATCGAGGTCCAGCACCACGCGCTCCTCACCGCTTTCGGTCTTTGCAGGCTCGCCCAGGAACCCGCGCTGATAGAAGCGCAGGAAATAGGCCGCGGCCAGGACCGGGCCGATGCCCACGCAGACCGCCATCAGCCAGTGCTTCTCGAACGCGCCCAGCAGCACCATATGCTCGCCGTTGAAGCCGCTGGTGCCGGGCATGCCGACCGCGGCCAGCGCAATCACCAGGAACCCAAGCGCCAGGTATGGCGCGCGGGCATGGATCCCGCCCATCTGGCTGAGGTCCGGCGTGCCGACCCGGCTGCTGAGGAAGCTCGCGATCAGGAACAGCCCCGCGCCGGTGATGCCCAGGTTCAGCGCCTGCAGCAGGCCGCCCTCGATCCCGGCAACGTTCAGCGAGAACAGCCCCAGCGTGACCACGCCCATGTGGCTGACGCTTGCGAAGGCCATCAGGCGGCGCAGGTTGGTCTGCACCAGCGCGATCAGCGCCCCGTAGACCAGGCTCGCGAACCCGAAGGCTGCCATCAGCCAGTACCACTCCGCCGCGGCCTCAGGCAGCAGCGGGATGACAAAGCGGATCAGGCCGTAGGCGCCCAGCTTGATGCCCACCAGGAACACGCTCATGCCAATCAGCGGCCCGTGCTCTAACACCTTGGGCAGCCAGCTGTGCAGCGGGAACAGGGGCGCCTTGATCGCAAAGCCCAGGCAGAGCACGAAGAAGATCAGCGTCTGCAGGGTCGGGTCAATAGTGCCGTTCGCGATGGCGATCAGGTTAAAGGTCGCCCCCTCTTGCACGCTAGTGGCCATCAGCAAGAAGCCGATGCCCAGCGCCAGCGCCGAGAGCCCCATATAGGTGAGGTAGTTGCGGGCCACGTCATAGCGCCGCTCGCTCGTGCCCCAGCTCTTGATCAGGTAGTAGGCCGGGAAGATTTCCGCGACAAAGAAGATCCAGAACCAGGTCAGGTTGGTCGCCGCGAAGGCCCCCATCAGCGCCGCCTGGCTAAAGAGCAGCGCCGCAAGGTACCCGCGCAGGTTAGAGGTGACCGATTTGGTGGCGTAGACCACCGCGAAGAGGCTCAGCAGAGCCGTTGCGGGCAGGAACATGGCGCTGACCCCGTCCACACCCAGGGTGTAGCCGGGCAGCAAACCATTCTCTGCCAGTTGGATCGCCGCAGAGGCTGGGTCATGCACCCACCACACCATCCCGGCGAGGACCAACTGGAAGGCCGACACGACCAACGCGGTTGCCAGCGCCGAGCTTTCCTTGAGGTATTGGATCACCACCGCCACGATGGCCGGCAGGAACACAAGCAGCGACAGAATTGGAAAGCCAATCTGTGCCGAGGCTGAGATTTCAGGCAACATCACAACATCACTCCCAAGATAATGCCACCGACCACGGCGATCACCGTGACCCCTAGAACGGCCGGGCGCCCAAGCATCTCTTCGATGCGATAGAGCGCGCCGCCCATGCTGCCGCCCGTGCGGGCGACGCCGCCGTGAAGCCGGTCAAAGACTGTCTTCTCGATCCAGCCCGTGATGCGGGTCGCGATCTCGGTCAGGCGACCAAAAAAGCCGGACCCGCGCGGGATCTCATCCGCCGTCACGGCAGACGCAGCGCCACTGGGCTCGGCCCCCAAAGCCTCAAGGCGCGCCAGCAAACCGGCCTCCTCGTCACTCTTCTTGCCAAGCACGTCATCCATGCCCTGCGCGCGCGCCGCCAGAAAACTTGCCTCCCAGGCCGCGTCCACGCCGACCGAGCGCGTCTCTGGGCTTGGCGTGCCGGTCACGGCGTCAATCGCGTCGCGGTCGAACCCTTCCAGCGTTCTGCCAAGCTGCACCGAACGGCCCACCACGAACTTGTGGTAGAAGTCGTCCAGCCAGAAGCGCTTTTGCGCCGCCACATAGAGCCCACGGGTGTTCAGCAGGCTGTCACCCGGCAGCTCGGGGGCGTAGCGCTCGGTATAGATCGAGGCCGCCCAGGCGGTCAGCATCAGCAGGCCAAGCACGGTGATCACGACCCAGCTCATCAGCGTGCCGCTGTCACCCAGCGGGGACACGTTGACCACCGGCGCCAGGAAGTCCTGGAACCAGCTCCCGGGCGTGCCGCCGGGCAGCAGCCCAATCAGCGCGGCGACGATGGCGCCCCCTAGGATGAACAGGACCGGGATCAGGATCGGCGCCGCCGAGCGTGTGGGCTCGTGGGCGTGATCATGGCTGTGGTCATGCGTGTGGCTGTGATCGTGGCTGTGATCGTGGCCGCAAGCCGCGTGATCATGCCCGTGGTCATGCCCATGATCGCCAAAGATCCGCTGCGTGGCCGACACCGCATGGCGCAGCGTCGCGAACAGACCCATCACGAAGATGCCGATCAGCAGGTAGTAGGAGGGCGCAAGACCGCTCTCGTTGCCAAAGGCCGTGATGCCGAACCCGCCGCCGATCAGACCAATCGAGCCGATCAGCACGAACCAGAACATCACCGGCACAGGCGCGGTGGGCGAGCCCGCCGCGGCCTTTGGGTCGGGATTGCTGTGGAAGTAGCCCAAGATCGAGGGCGCCGTCAGGAAGAGGTAGGTCTTCAGAAAGGCATGCGCCACCAGATGGAACACCGCCACCGGGTAAGCCCCCAGACCGCAGGCCACGAACATCAGGCCCAGCTGCGTCACGGTGGACGAGGCCAGGATGCCCTTGATGTCGCTGTTGGTCATGCCGTTCAACGCGCCCATGATCGCGGTGATCGCTCCGATGATGGTCACGGCAGCCAGGGCCACCGGGGCCATGTCGTAAAGCTCGTGGCTGCGCACGATCATATAGACCCCCGCGGTCACCATTGTGGCGGCGTGGATCAGCGCCGACGAGGGCGTCGGGCCCTCCATCGCGCGCGCCAGCCAGGTCCCCAGCGGGAACTGCGCCGACTTACCAATCGCGCCGCAGAGCAGGCAAAGCGCGATCGCCGTGGCCATGGCCGGGCTGATCTCGCCCAGGCGCGAGAACACCTCGGTATACTGCACCGACTGGAAGTTCATGATGATCAGGAAGATCCCCGCAAGGAAACCCGCATCGCCCACGCGGTTCATCACAAACGCCTTGGTGCCCGCCGCCGCTGCCGACTTGCGTTGATAGAAGTGCCCGATCAGCAGGTAGGAACAGAGCCCCACGCTCTCCCAGCCCACAAAGAGCAGGATGAAGTTGTTGCCCAGGACCAGGATAAGCATCGCGAAGACAAACAGCATCACCGCCGCGAAGTAGCGCGAGAAGCTGTCGTCATTATGCATGTAGTTCTTCGAGAACACGCCGATCAGGAAGCTAAAGCCCGAGATCATCAGCGCCATCAGCGCCGAGAGGCTATCGACCATAAAGCCGATATCCACGCTCATCTCGCCCAGGGTGAACCATGTGTAGGCCGTGACCTCACGCGGGCTGGGGTCGATCAGCACCGCGACAAACATGATGGCCGCACCGACCATCGCGATGAAGAGCGCCCCAATGGCGGTGTTTTGCACCTGCCGGTAGTCGAGCGCCTTCTCCCCGCCAAGCAGGTTCAACCCGATGACGGCCGCCGCGCCCAGAGGCAGCAGCAGGGTTATGAACAGGATCAGTTCAAACATTGATCTCTCTCCCTTTACTCAAGCCAAGGCTTGGTGGGTTCGGTGATGCGCGCAGGCGGCAGGAAGCACTGGTACTTGCCCTTGAACCAGTCGTAGCTCTCGGCCACTTCCGGGATCTCTTGCAGGTCGCTGTCGTCCCATTTCTCAAAGCCCACGCCGGGCACAAAGCGCAGCAGGTCCCCGGTCGCCGGGTCATGCACGATCAGGATCACCCATTCGCCGTCCAGAAGCTGCTGGATGCCGGGCTGGCGGCCATAGATCGCGCCTGCGATGTTGGGGTCAGCATCCACGATCAGATGCAGGCGCATGGGCTCATGCACCTCGGTCATCTGACGCGGCAGGCCGGTGCGCAGGTCGCTATGTGCGCCCTCCATCACCCCAATCAGCCCGCTGACGTTATGCGGCACCTTGCTGTCAGAGCCATAAACGCCCGGATCAACCGTCGAGAAGTAGTACTCAAGGTTGATGCCCGCGCCCACCGGACCCACGGCCAGAAGGATGCGCTCTAGCACGGTGCCCTCTGGATCGGTGGTCGGGTCATACGAGATGACGAACGACCGCCGGTCAAAGAACACGCCCTGCGTCAGCGCGCGACGGCCCACAACGGCGCAGGCGTTGGTGGCGTGCCCAAGCTCTGGGCGGATCTGGCTGAAGTCAGAGGCCCGCTCCATCGTGTGATGCAGCGAGGTGTCCAGATCGCTGTCCTTGGGCGCCGATGCGAACCTGCGGCAACGCTCGCGCGCCGCGCGGCGCACCGCCTCGGCCATGTCGCGCTTGACCGCCTCGTAGTTGGGGCGCAGCGCGTCGGGGATGTCGACCTCGTCCGTGAGCGTCACGATCTCGGTCGCCGTATTGTGGAAGCCGCCGACGAACCAGGTATCCTCCGGGATGTGGATACCACGCTCGGCCAGGACCTCGCGCACCTTTGGGTTATTGGCCATCACAGCCACGGCCCGCGAGTTCGGCTCGCCGCCCTTGCCCCCACAAGCGCCGCAGTCATAGGCGTTGATATAGGGGTTGTTCTCGGACGACGACCCGTGCGCGCAGATCACCACGATGGGCGCGAAATCGTCCAGAAGGCCGATATTCTGCAACAAACCCATCACGCGGTCCGCCTGCTCGGTCACCGTGAATCCGAAGTTCACGATACCATCGGGCGCCCTGTTCTCGTCGCGATCCACGGCCAGCCGCGTCTCGACATCCGGCACGAAGGCCTTGCCCATCTGGTCCATCGCGCCGAAATACTTCAGCGGGAAGAACATCCGCCCAAGCAGGGGGATGGACATCAAAAAGCCCGAGACGTCGATCAGGAAGTAGCTCGAGATCGGGTTGCGCTTCATCTCCCAATAGGTGTCGTGGAAGACCTCGGCCCACTTGGCGCGGCGCGTGTGCTTGTCCAGCGGCGCGCCTTCTTCGTGCGAGCGCGCGATCTCGAGGATGCGGTGCTCTGGCGTGACCGGTGCCGGGCAAAGCGGCGTGTGGCCATGCTCGTCGAGCCCGCGATACTCCATCGCAACGCCAAAGAAGCCCGCGGCCCCCAGGGTCTCGTGCCCCGGATCCAGCTCTTCGTAATGGCGGTGGATCGATTCCTCGCGCTCGTCGATGCAAAAGACGATCTGCGATTTAGGCCGGCTTTCCTTGCGGCTCAGCCAGCGCCCGCGGCCCCGGTTCAAGGCCAGCGCATTGCAGATCTCGTCACGATAGTTCTTCTCGAAGGCCAAGAGCCAAGCCGGCCCGTGATCCTTGCCCGCGAACTCGTCCATCGCAGTCAGCAGCCCGTCGCGGTTCTTCTTGGACATCTTGCGGATCTCCGCGGCGGGAACGCCCAGATGCTGCGCCAGACGGTAGAGCCGCCAGCCCTTGTCCGCAGCCGCGCGGGTTTCATTGCCGCGGTGGCGCTCCGCCCAGACCTGGTCGGCGAGGGCCTGCCAGCGCTGCGACAGGTCCCGGCGGCGGCCCGTGGCCTGCACCAAAGCCTGCGCCTGCTGCGTCAGGGCATCGCTGAGATGGCCCGCGTAAAGCTCGCGCCGGACAAAATACTCGTCCAGATGGCTCGAGAAATGCGCCCGCAGCGCCTCCATGCCCGGCTGCAGGTTCCAATTGCTCGTGGCGGCCTTGGTCACCAGAAGGTTCTGATAGAACAACCGCACGGCCAGATACTGCATTAAGTCAATGGGCTGCGCCTGCTGGCGGCCATAACCGCCGTTCTCCTGGCGCCAAAAGATCATCCCGGCCCAGCCGCGCAGATGCGCCAAGGCGCGCCCGCAATAATCCGACCAGGCACTTTGATCGATGCCCAGTTCGACAAGCTGGCTGATCACCGCATCCGTGGCGCTGAGCGGCAGTTGCCCCACCGCGCCGCGCCAATCGGTGACGCCGTCGAAGTCAAAGCTGCGATCGTTGCGCACCAGGTTCCGCCAGCTGTCGAAAAAGCCCGTCGCCCGGCTCGGCATGTGCCAAGAGGCCAGCCCCTCGTCCAAGAAGGCAGAGCACACGCCGATCATGTAGTCATTGACGTGCTTGGTGATCTCCGCATCCGTGATCCGCTCGAGGAAGTCGGCGTGGTTCTCGCCTGCTTCCAAGGCGCTGAGATCCGCGGTCAGCATGTCCTCGGCATAGCGGGTCATCTGCCCGCGCGGGTCGATGCGGCGCAGGTCATCGGGCAGCTTCGCCTCGGCGCCGGTTTTGGCGCCGCGCTGCGTGAGCAGCGTGGTCAGCGCCGCGTAGCCTGCCCGGTCGATGCTGTCCTCACCCAGCCCATGCAGGATGGTCCAGGCAACGCGGGCGCGTTCGACTTCAGCAGGACCGCGCGCTTCTATCTGGTCCAGAGCGTCGATCTCTTCGGTCACGACCTCTTTGATCGCGGCGCGCCTTTTGGGCTCGGTGGGGATCAGCGGACCGCCGAGCTGCGCCATCGTTTGGGCATCCGCATTGACGCGGTCCATCTCGGCCTCGTCAGAGCCTTCGGTCGGCGCCTGCAAATCAAGCTGATCAAGGACAGCGTGGAACAGGTTGCGCGCGGCCCAGGCCTCGGGATGCGCATTGATGAACGCCGCCAGGTCAGAGGGCGTTGCCTCAATGTCGAAGAGATCCCGCAGCGTCGCCTCGACCTCGTCCTCGAGCAGCGCCATGTCCGGCCCGCTTTCCGCCAGTTCGAGGCCCAGCGTCGCGCCCAGCCAGGCCGCGAATTCAACGAGGTTGTTGATCTTGCCCAGCTCGGCTGCGTCCTCGCGTGCCGCCGCCACCAGCGCGGTGCGCGCGGTCTCTGAGATGCCCGCATCCAGGCTGCTCAGCGCGTCGTCGCCAAACAGCTTGTCCTTGAGCTGGTCCGGCGAGAGCCCATCGAACCCATGCACCATGTTGAGGTGATAGATCTCGCCCGCGGTGATCTTGCCGGCGGAGGTCTTGGCGACCTCCTTGTCGAGATCCAGGTCCTTGCGCTGGCTCAGGGCATCCCGGATGTCGCCATCCGTGATCCGGCCCCGTGCGTGGTAGTCGCGATAGGCCGCATTATCCAGATAGCCACGACCGCCCGAGAAGCTCTCGGACTTCTTGATCGCGTCCTCAAAGTGCATGCTCTGGAGCCCCAGAAGCGTGTTGTTGTGCACGAAGGTTACGCTCATCGGCCCCTGCTCCGAGAGCATGTGGGCGATATGGGCGACATGGTGGCTTAGATCCTGACGATCCTTGTCCGATATCACCCGCGGGTCAAACACCCCGGTCGCGCTGCGCACGATCTGCCTTGTGGTGTCTGCTGCGTCCAATGCCATCACGGTCACCTCCCAATCATTGTGACAATCTCGGCGATCGTCGGGCTAACGTAGATAAGGGCCAGCCCTGGGATGATCCCCAGAAGCAGCAAGAGGCCCACCAGCGGCACCGCCGTTGCGGTTTCGCTCGCGTTCAGGTCTCCAATCGCACCGTGGCGCGGATCCGGACGACCGGTGAAGAGCTTGGCGATCACCCGCAGCGAGTAGGCCGCGGTCAGCAGCACGCCCGCGCTGATCAGCAGCACCGCCAGGCCGAAGCCCTCGAAGGCGCCCACGATCACGTGGAACTCGGCCACAAAGCCCGCAAAGCCGGGCAGGCCCATCGCGGCCAGCAGCGTCAGCGAGGTCGCCAGCGCCAGCTTGGGCACCTGACGGCCGATCCCGCTCAGCGCGCGGATGTCGCGCGTGCCGGTGCGCTCGTAGAGCACGCCCACCAGGAAGAAGAGCGCCGCGCTAACAAAGCCATGGGCGACCATCTGCATGACCGCTCCGGTGAAGCCCGCAATGCCCGCGCCCGCCAGGCCGATCAGGACAAAGCCCATATGGCTGACCGAGGAATAGGCCACCATCGCCTTCAGGTCGGTCTGCCGCAGCGCCTGCAATGCGCCATAGATCAGGCTGATCACGCCCAGCGCGAAGAGGATCGGCACGAACCAGGCCAGGCCCTCGGGCAGCATCACGCCCGCACGGAACAGGCCATAGGCGCCCATCTTCAGCATCACCGCCGACAGGAACATCGAGGCCGGAACCGGCGCCTCGACATGCGCCAGAGGCAGCCAGCCATGCATCGGCACGATGGGCATCTTGACGCCCAAACCAATCAGGAAGCCTAGGAAGATCACGATCTGCATCTCGGTCGACAGGCCCGCGCCCGCCTCGGCCAGCACGGCCATCGAGAAGTTGTGATCCGCCACGGTGGCATAAACGGCGACGATGCCCAGCAGCATCGCGACCGAGCCGGTCAGCGTGTAAAGAAAGAAGCTCAGGCTTGCGCTGTCGCGCCGCGCGCCGCCCCAGACACCGATCAGGAAGAACATCGGGATCAGGGTGAATTCCCAGAACATGAAGAACAGGAACCAGTCCATCGCGCAGAAAACGCCGATCACGGCGGTCTCGAGCAGCAGGAACCAGGTAAAGAACCCCTTGGGGCTCTTGATGTCGGCCTTGGTGGCCATCAGGCAGCAGAATGTGATGATCGTGGTCAAGAGGACCATCACCAGCGCGATGCCGTCCACGCCCAGCGCGTAGGTCATGCCCATCTCGGGCACCCAGGCCAGATTCTCGGTGTATTGCATGCCACCGGCGGCCGTATCGAAGCCAAAGGCCAGATACAGCGCGCCCAGCAGGCTGAGGCCCGCCGCGCCAAGTGCCACTCTGCGGATCAATTCCTTCTGCGCGCTTGGCAGCAGCAGGACCGCGGCGGCGCCGATCAGCGGCAAGAGAAGGATGAAACTTAGCAAGCCCATGTGCTTAATTCCCTTCGTCGTTTCGTTTCTCAAGGGCAGTCGGTCGCAGAGCCCGGTCGCAAGGACCGGTGTCAGCAGACTGCTTCATCATGCGGGGAAGAAGAGCGCGGGGCCTTCGAAAGGACCCCGCGCCGCTTCGGTTTGTCTAGGTCGCGACTAGGGTCGCCAGCTTGTGGTCGTTGGTCGGCTTGTGCCGATCCGTGCCGATGACCTCCATCGTGCCACCGGTGCCGCGGGCATACTCTTCCGAGATGTCGCTCAGCTTCTCGCGCACCGTGTGGTCGACCATATTGGCCGCGCTCATGTCGAGCGTGACGGTCTTGCCCTCGGGCAGCTTGTCGAGCGCGGAGCGCACGGTGATCAGCGAGGTGAAGACAACCGGACCCGAGAATTTGACGTTCACGTCGCCGCCATTCTCTTCCACGTCCAGGCCGGTTTTAAAGCTCAGTACACCCATGACCACGTTCACGATCATCAGGCCGATGGCCTCCAGCTTCATCTCAAGGCCGATGAAGAGGTAGAACACCGCCACCGCGAACACCGCATGCACGGCCAGGAACAGTGGGCCGGAGCCAAAGCGGTTGGCGTTGCCAGCGCGCACTGCGTTCAAGGCAATCGACAGCCACATGCCGCAGAACACGCCGAACAGCAGGTCGACAAAGACCACACCCAGCACCGTGGCGATCATGAACACCAGCTCATCTTTGCCGGTCTCGGCGATGTGCTTGAAGATGCTCGGATGCGCCAGCCGGAAGCCGATCACGATCAGCATACCAGCCAGGGCGGCCAGCGGGATCATGTTCAGCACGAAGGGCAGCGCCACCAGGAACAGCAGGATGAACGAGCCATGGAAGATGTTCGACCAGCGGGTGCGCGCGCCGACCATGATGTTGGTCGAGGAACGAACCACCTCGGCGATCATCGGGATGCCGCCGATAAAGGCAGCGCCCGAATTCGCGATCCCCTTGGACCACAGCTCGCGGTTCATATTGTTGCGGCGCTTCCAGGGGTCCTTCTTCTCGATGGCCACGGCGGTCAGCAGGCTCTCAAGCGAGCCAACCATCACGAAGCTGACCACGAAGAGGATCGAAGCAGAGTGCAGGATCATCTCGAAGTTCGGCGTGGTGACAATAGCGCTCACATCGGTCGGCACCTTCACCAGGGCCACGATCGGCTCGGCGGCGCCACCGTTGAAGAACGCGGCAAGCGGGATGGTCACGGCCATGATCGCCAGCGGGGGCGGGATGAACTTTGCCAGCGGACCGGCGATCTTGGGCCAGTACACCATCAGGGCGACCGCGATGGCGCCGATGATAGCGGCCTGCGGGGCCGCGCTTACGACGGCATCCGGGATCGCCAGGAAGCTGTCGAACATCTTCTTTGGCGCCTTCACGCCCAGCGCCACGAAGAGCTGCTTGGTCATGATGATGATGCCGATGCCCGCGATCATGCCCTCCACGACGGAGAACGGGAACACGTTGGTCATCGGGCCCGCGCGCATCGCGCCCAGAAGGATCTGGATCAGACCGGCGACCACACCAACCGCCAGCAGGTACTGGTAGGCCAGGGTCGGATCACCGCCCGAAAGCTCGCGCATGGCCTCAAAACAGCCCAGCACGATCACGATCATACCGGCCGCCGGGCCGTTGATCGTCACGTATGAGCCGCCGAGGAACCCGCCGATAATGCCGCCCACGATGGCGGTGATCAGGCCGGCCACAGCGGGCACGCCCGATGCGGCGGCAATCGCCAGGCTCAGCGGTAGAGCCACAAGAAACAGAATGAAGCCCGCCATAACGTCGAACTTCGCGTTCTGAAAAAGACCGGACACATAGTCCTTGGGCGGATCGCCCATGTCCAGGTCCGTGTTGGTGTCGCTGTTTGCCACTTGGTGACCTCCTCCCAATCATGTACCGCGGAATGGCATTCTGCGGCCTACTCCAGTCGGTAAACGCCCCCCTCCCGGAGCGTCACGCAGACCCAAGCCAGGCATCTGCCCGTGGGTCTCTCTGCACTGTATGCAATCGGGTACATCGGCAGCGTTGAGTTTTGTTGGTGGGGGTTTAGATTTGTTAAGAAAATGTTGGGAAACCATACAAACAATTGACAAATGACCAAACAGGCCAAAAAATATATGCAAAACCATAGGATAGAACGACCGTTTGCGACCATTCTAGTGACCTGAAAGTGCGGCAATTTCCGGGAGGGTGGATTGCAAAAAAAATCTCCGAAAACAATTCTGATCGTCGATGACGAGGCCGAGATACGAAGCACGTTGACCAGCTATCTCACGGGCGAGGGCTTTGAGGTCGAGGCGGCGGCGGACGGGGCGGAGATGGCCGATTGCCTGGCCCAGAACACGGTCGATCTGGTGCTGCTGGACCTGGGATTGCGCAACGAATCCGGGCTAGACCTGCTCAAAAAAATCTCTGCCGAAACGGACATCGCCGTGGTGATCCTTACCGGAAAATCTGATCCGATAGAGCGCGTTGTGGGGCTAGAGCTTGGCGCGGACGACTATATCGTCAAACCCTTCCTGCAGCGCGAGCTGCTGGCGCGGATCAACGCGGTGCTGCGTCGGGCGGCGCCTCGGCCCGCGGACATTCAGCCCCCCGCGCCGTCCAAACCGCGTCAACTGCGCGTCAACAATTGGAACCTGGATATGCAGCTCCGGCTGGTCGAGACCAATGATGGCACGCGAATCGACTTAACGGGCACCGAATTCGAGCTGCTCGCCGTGTTGGCCAACAATGTCGGCGAGGCGATGAGCCGCGACCAATTGAGCATGGCGGCCTTGAACCGCGCCTGGGATCCCAGCGACCGCAGCGTGGACATCCATATCTACAACCTGCGACGCAAACTGGCGCGCACGATCGGCCAGGACGACTCGATCGTGACCGTGCGCAACTACGGCTATACGCTCGCGGCCGAAGTGCACTCTTAGTGCGCGACGGAGCCTGAGGGAATGTTCACCTCGCTACGCGCGCGTTTTGTCGGCTTGCTGGTGCTCGGGCTGACCTTGGCGGTCCTGGCGATCGGCGTTCTTTTCTTTCAGTACCGGGCGCAGATCGCGCATACCGAACAGCTCGGCCAGGCGGCAGCCGTGGCCACAACGCTGGACGAGCTATTCGCGCATGTGATTCACGCCAGCAATACCAGCCGCCGCTATGTGCTTAGCGAGGACCAAACCCAGCTTTCCGCCTATCAGGACGCGGTGGCTGCGGTGCCAGCCGTGCTGGACCGGATCCAAGGGCTCACACAAGAGCAGACCGGGTTCGAAGAGGCGTTCGAAAACCTCACCTCCCGACTGGACCACAAGCTTTCGCATCTGGGCGAGATCCTGGACCTGCACCGGGACGCGAATGTGGCGCAGATGCGCAGCCTCCTGATCGGTGGCGACGGATTGCAGCGCCTAGAGGCCTTTCGCGACGCGGTGGCGGCGTTCCGCAGCATCGGCTACGGGCTGGCCGACACGCAGCTCGAGCAGGTGCGCATCGGCGTGCTGGTGCAGGTCGCCATCGTGGTGCTGATGGTGTTCTGCGGGATCGTCTGGGCCGCGATCCTGGGCAACGAGGCGATCCGAAACATCCTGGTGCCGGTCTCTTCGATGAACGCGCAGATCAAGCGCATCGCCGCCGGTGACTTCCGCGATACGTTGCCCGTTGGGCGGCGCGACGAGATCGGCGGCCTGGCCGAGCAGATCAACATCATGACGGCGCAGCTTCGCACCGCGCGGGACGAACGCGAGCAGGCCCAGGCCGAACTCGCCACCGAACGGCAGAACCTGGTGGACGCGATTGAGGCCATTGACGAAGGCTTTGCCGCTTATGACAGCGAGGGGCGCTTGCTGCAGTGCAACCGCCGCTTCCTTGACTATTACCCAACCCTCAAACCCATCGCCAAGCCCGGCATCACCTACGAGGCGCTGCTGCGCAAAAAGGCAGAAAGCGGGGCCGAGCCCGTGGCCGTGGGCCGCGAAGACGCATTCGTCGCCGAGCGACTGGCGGACATCCTCGTCACCAACACCGTGAGGGAATGCGTGCTGGCCGATGGCCGCGTTTTGCAGCGCTCCTCTTACCGTACCAGCTATGGTGGGCTGGTCGCGGTCTATGTGAACCTCACCGAGATCAAGCGCGCCGAGGAAAGGCTGCGCGAGTTGAACCGCGAGCTGGACGCGCGCGTCCAGAAGCGCACGGTTGACCTCAACACAGCCAATGAGAAGTTGCAGCTTGTGAACGCCGAGCTTGGCGCGATCATCCTTTCCGCCCCGGTGGCGGTGGTGGTGCTTTCACCAGAGCGCCACGTGACCACCTGGAACCCCGCGGCAGTGGACATGACGGGCCTGCAAAAGGCGTCCGTAGAGCCGAGCCTGGCCAACATCGTCGAGCCCAACAAACGCAACCAGATCGACGCCTTCCTGAACCGGGTCTATGCTGGCGAAAGCCCCGCAAGCACCGAGATGCGCCTACGCCACCAGAACGGGCAGACGATCGAGGCCAATCTGTCAGCCTCGGTGCTGACGGACGGCGCCGGCGAGCCCATTGGCGCGATCTTAATCATGGCCGACCTCACCGAGTCCCGGGCGCTTCAGCAGCAGTTCCAGCAGAGCCAGAAAATGGAGGTGGTGGCCAAACTGACCGCAGGGCTGGCGCATGACTTTAACAACCTGCTGGCCATCGTGATCTCTAATATCGAGCTATTGGAAAGCCGCGTCCCCGACGACCAACACACCCAGGAGCTGCTGCGCTCTGCCAAGAAGGCCAGCCTGTCCGGCGTGGCGCTCAACAAAAAGCTCCTGGCGTTCTCGCGTGATCAATCGCCGGAACTGGAAGGGCTGGATCTTGTGCAAGAGCTGACCTTCCTGGAACCGCTCTTGCAGGTCACCCTGGGAGAAGGCGTCAAGCTGGACATCGCGCCCCGCGAAGAGCTGTGGCCGGTGCTGACCGATCGGTCGCTGCTGCAATCGGCGGCGCTGAACCTTGCGGTCAACGCCCGCGACGCGATGTCGGGCGACGGCGTCTTTGACATCTCGGCGCGCAATGTCACACTGGATCGCAGCGCGGGCGGTGTCGACTTGGCGGGGGACTTTGTCAGGGTCTGTTTCTCGGACAGCGGCGCGGGCATGTCGGCGGATGTGATCTCGCGCGCGTTCCAGCCGTTCTTCACGACCAAAGATTTCGGCAAGAGCAGCGGCCTGGGCCTCAGCATGGTTTACGGCTTTGTTAAGCAGACCGGCGGCGACATCCGCATCGAAAGCACGGTTGGGGTCGGCACGCAGATCACCATGTATCTGCCCCGCGCCACAGAGATGACGCGCGCGGATGACGTCCTACTGGAGGGGCTCAACATATCCGCAGGCAACGACGAGCACATCCTGGTGGTCGAGGACAATGCCGAGATGCGGCGCGCGTTGACGTTGCAGTTGGCAGAGCTTGGCTTCCACCCGATCCAGGCCGAAAGCGGCGCCACGGCGCTGGATTTGATCCAGGCTGATGTGCCGGTAGATCTGATGCTAACGGACATCGTGATGCCCGGCGGCATGGATGGGCGCGAGCTGGCCAATCAAGCCAGGCAGATGCGTCCGGACCTGCCCATTGTGTTCATTTCAGGCTATCCGGCGCTCAGCGAAGACGGCATCGAAGTTTCGTGGGAGAGCCTGGGCATCAAGGTCCTTGCCAAACCGGTCAGCCAGATGGCGCTTGGTGCGCGGATCAACGAGAGCCTAAAGACGCAAGCGATAGCGTCCGAGGTCTAACCAGAGCCATCGGCTAAAGGCTGGACGCGCGCAACCTCCTTGTCTTGTGAGCGCACTGCGAAAAGCTGTGTTTCAGGTTTTGGCAGTACGCTGTAGTTCAAAGCGCACAGGAACATAGCCCTGCGCGAAACTCGTTACTCCTGCCACTTAGATGTGATCTGAGTGATCTCTAGAAATCTTCCGCTGCGCCTTCACCAACCGCTCTTCTAGGTCTTTCGCCGCGATGAAGAGCTGGGATGCGACACTCGCGTCCGTCGAGCGCGCTATGTCGTAGGCGGCAAGCTCGAGCGCGCGAACGCTTATGGCGCCCAGGGTGGTGAACCTTTGCGCATAGGCATCATCAGAGATTGCATCCCAGATGGTGGCAAGCATTTCATTGCTGCGCGTATTCGCAAGAACGGCAAGACTGTCAGAAGTTCGGTTGGGTTTCATGGCAAATTCTCTGCAACGTATATGTTAATGGCGAGGGTCTCTGGGTCGGGCTCGCGCCCTTCGCATGCGGCGACCAGCGCGTTCATCGCCAGCCGCGTCATGCTTCGGGTGTCTTGGTGAAGCACCATATCCACGGCGCCGTCGATCAAGGCCTCCCGGACCATTGGCTCCAACTCGTGCACGACGACAAATAGGCCCTCCGGTTTTTCCTGATAGCGCAGCCCGTCAATCACCCCGCAGCTGCCTCCGGCGATAGAGTAAATCGCGGCCAGGTCTGGGTGCCTTCTGATGAGCTGGCGCACGATTGTCGCGTTAGAGGCGTCTTTGCTGAAGCCTTCTTGCGGCGGCAGCATCCGTAGGTCTGGGCGGTACATTGTCAGCGACTGGTTGAACCCCATCATCCGCTCGATATGGTCGCGGATTTGGTTGCAGCCGGTGACGATCCCTACCTCACCCGGACCTGGTCGTGCCAATCTGGAAACAAAACGACCCGCCGTGCGACCCGCCGCGACGTTATCCAGCCCAATAAAGGCCGAGCGCGTGGATGACGGCACATCAGACACGATCGTGCAAACCGCGACGCCCTGCTCAACGAGCCTATCAATTTCATCGCGCACGCCCGGCGCGTCGACGGCGAAGAGGCAGACGCCATCAACTTCGCTCGGGTCGATGCCCCGCAAAGCGCGGAGCGTGCCCAGGCCGCCGATGAGGTCGATATAGCCGAATTCTATCTCCACATGGACGTGGCGCAGCCCTTGCGCGGCGATCCTTGCGTTCTTGATTATTGATTGCTGGAAGAAGTTCTCAAGCGCGGGCACGAACATCACGAAGCGCATCAGTTTGCGCTTGGGCTCTGTCAGATGTGGCTCAAGCGATCCATAGCCCAGGGCCTCGATGGCTTCTTTGACGCGAATTTCAGATTTTGCGCTGTAACTGCCGCGACCGTGAAGGACGCGATCAACCGTCGCGGTGCTCACACCCGCGTGCTTTGCGAGCTCTCGAATTCCAACACGCTTAGACATTGTTAACACTCCGAACACGCAAAGCCTGCCGAACGCGAAAAGCCTGCCGTACTCGCCGCGATCGCACAATAGGCATATTGGTGTTTCTACATCACGGCAATCAATTATATGATTATTTTAAATCAATCTCTGAGGTGATTTATTAATATCTCACATTGTGAGATTAACCTTTATCATAAGGCCTACGCTTGTTTGCGACAACAATCAACGTGCGATCAGCCGCCTCCGGCAATCTAGTATGCGACTGCATGCTGATGCCTTACCATCACGCCCTCAGAATGCCGGCCGACCCAGCACGCTGCATTGCAGCAATTGCGATACAGTTGCCCGAACGTCAATGCCAAGCGCCTCGCAAATAACGACTTGCCCAATCTTTGGACGCAATGCACTCTCACGGGCACGGCTTGTCCCGCTCAATACGTGCAGTGCCGTTGCCTGGCCCGCGAGCTTCCAATCTAGGCGGCCATCGCGCAAGGTCGCTGCGGGACTAAGAATAGGGAGATATTCTATGCTAAGACATGCTGCCGCGGCCCTCCTGGCGGGCCTCACATTCGCGGGGTCGGCGCTGGCCGAGACCAAAGTGCCCTTCGCGCTGGACTGGAAATTCGAGGGACCATCCGCGCCCTACTTTATGGCCATCGACAATGGCGCCTTCTCGGGCGCGGGGCTGGATGTAGAGATCGCGGCGGGCAAGGGCTCGCTGGACGCGATCCCGAAGGTCGCCACCGGAGCCTTCCCGATCGGCTTTGCTGACATCAACTCGCTGATCAAGTTCCTGGACCAGAACCCCGGCGCGCCGGTCACCGCGGTGATGATGGTCTACGACAAGCCGCCCTTTGCCGTCGTTGGCCGCAAGTCACTGGGCGTCAGCGAGCCGAAGGACCTCGAGGGCCGCGTGCTGGGCGCGCCGCCGCCAGACGGCGCCTGGGCGCAGTTCCCCGCCTTCGCCACGGCGAACGGGCTGGATATGTCGAAGATCACCGTTGAGCCTGTGGGCTTCCCCACGCGCGAGCCGATGCTGGCCGAGGGCAACGTGGCCGCGGTCACGGGCTTTAGCTTCTCGTCCTATCTCAACCTGGTCCGCCTGGGCGTGCCCGAGGACGACATCTCGACCATCCTGATGGCCGATTATGGCCTGGCGCTCTATGGCAACGCGATCATCGTGAACACCGATTTCGCCACCGCCAATCCGGACGTGGTCACGGGCTTTTTGGGCGCTGTTGCCGCCGGTTGGAAGGCCGCAATTGCCGACCCGGCCAAGGCCGTTGAGAGCCTGGTGCAGCGCAACCCCGCCGCCGATGCCGCGCTGGAGACGCGCCGGCTGCAGCTGGCCATCAACGCCAATGTGGTCACCGACTTCACAGCGGCCAACGGTATGGGCGCGGTGGATGCCGAACGCATGACCAAGGCGCTGGCGCAGCTTGCCGAGACCTACGACTTCCAGAACGCGCCGGACGCAAGCCTCTACTTCACCGATGCCTATCTGCCCGCGGCAGAGGCTCGGATGCTGAAGTAAGACAACGCGTAGGATGGGTTTCAAACCCATCCTACCGCAAGACGGATGACGGATCTCATTGACATCAAGGGCGTGCGCCACGCCTACAAGACCGCCTCTGGCCCGCTGCCGGTGCTGGATGGGTTGGACGTGGCCGTGCCCGAGGGCGGTTTCGCCGCCGTGGTCGGCCCCTCGGGCTGCGGCAAGTCCACGCTGACCCGCCTGATCGCCGGGCTGATGATGCCTGACGCGGGCGAGGTCCTGCTGCAGGGCAAGCCCGTCACCGGGCCGCGCGCCACCGTGGGCATGGCGTTCCAGAACCCGGTGCTGCTGGAATGGCGCACGATCCTGCAGAACGTGATGCTGCCGCTCGAGATCGTGCCGACAAAGATGTCCAAGGCCCAGCAGGAGGAGCGCGCACGCAGCCTCCTGGCGCTTGTTGGCCTTGAGGGGTTCGAGGACAAGCGCCCCAGCGAGCTGTCCGGCGGCATGCGCCAGCGCGCCTCGCTTTGCCGCGCCATCGTACACAAGCCCGAGGTGCTGATCCTAGACGAGCCCTTCGGAGCGCTGGACGCCTTCACCCGCGAGGACCTCTGGCAGACGATGCACCGCGTGAAGGCCGAAGAGCCCTTTACCGGCGTGCTGATCACCCATGACCTGCGCGAATCGATCTTTTTGGCCGATCAGGTCGTGGTGCTCTCGGGCCGCCCGGCGCGCACGCAATACGTGATGGACATCCCCGGCAAGGGCCCGCGCGACCTTGAAGAGCTCTACACCCCAGAGGCCGCAGAGCGGCTCAACATCCTGCGCCAGCAGATCCGCATCGCCCAGGGACGCGCCGCCGCATGATGACGCTCAAGAAAATCGCCGTCCCAGTGGCCGCGCTCATCCTCTTTGGCCTGTTCTGGGAGTTCCTGGTCTGGGTCAACGGCTGGCCGAACTACAAGATGGCCTCGCCCAGCGACCTCTGGCCCGCCTTCTGGAAGTTCCGCTGGCTGTTTCTGGACTATGGCTGGGACACGCTTTGGCGCACCGTGGCGGGGCTGCTGATCGCGGTGGTCGTGGGGGTGCTTTTGGGCATGGTGATGGGGTTCTCGCGCACCATGCGCGACGCGCTTTATCCGCTGCTGGTGGGGTTCAACGCGATCCCAAAGGCCACGGTGGTGCCGATCATCGCGCTGATGTTCGTGGGCCAGCACGACATGAACACGATCCTGATCGCGTTCCTGATCTCGTTCTTTCCCATTGCGGTCTCGGTCTCGATCGGGCTGTCGACGCTAGAGCCCGAATACCGCGACATCCTGGCCGCTCTGGGCGCGTCAAAGCTGACGATCTTCTGGAAGATCGCGCTGCCCAAGACGCTGCCAGAGTTCTTCGGCGCGCTGAAGGTGGCGGTGACGCTGGCCTTCATCGGCACCAACCTGATGGAGATCGTGGAGCCGCATGGCCGCGGCCTGGGGCACCTGTTCGACAGCGGCAAGATCAGCGCGGATTACCCGCTGATGTTCGCGGTGCTGATCGCCTTGGCGGTGATGGGCATCTTGCTTTATTACATCGTGGTGGCGCTAGAGCACGTATTTGCCGGCTGGGCCGAGCGCACGCCGCAATAGCGCCGGGCGCCCCTTGTACAAACTGCGGCGCGGCGCTATGTACCCTCCCGAGAGGTTGCGCGGGCAGACGCCTCGCCAACCCGGTCAGGTCCGGAAGGAAGCAGCCGTAACGAGCCCCGTTTGGGTCGATGTCAGCCTCTCACCACTTCCCTCATGATCTGCATGGCGGTGAGGCGGGCCCTCGGGCCGCGCCTCAGAAGGGCGGCAGCCGCGACGAGATGATCCGCGTGTTGATCCCCGCCTTGCGCAGCTCACCAAAGAGGCGCTGATACTCCATCTTCGGGCAGCGATCCTGCACCGCGTCTAGCCCGTCCTGCTCGGCCTGGCGGATCGTTTCATCATGGATCACGCCGATCTGCAGCCAGAGCGCCTTCAGCCCGGGCAGATGCCGCCGCGCGTTGTCATAGATGTCCGGCACGAATTCCGAGCGCCGGAACACGTTCACCATGTCCACGGGCTGGTCCTTGGGGATCTCCGACAGGTCGCCATAGATCGGCTGGCCGAACAGCGTCTTGCCCGCATGCATCGGATTGACCGGGATCATCTTGTAGCCCCGCAGGTGCATGTAGCGGAACACAAAGTAGCTGGGGCGCACGTCCTTGGGGGACACGCCGACCGCCGCCACGGACCTTACGTTGCGGAGCATGCCGCTGAGATACGAATCGCTATATGTCATGACCCATGACCTATCACAGCTGAGCGGACAAAAAAGAGCGCCCGAACCTGGGGGGAGGCCGGGCGCAGTGCGGAACGAGGGACAGTGAAGTTCGGCACGGGTGTTCCGAACCCGCGCCCTATGAGACATGTAGGGCGGCGGGCGGATCCTTAAAGGCCAAGTAATAAGCTTGTGATGATTGCCCAGGCGGGCGCGGTCAGTCGAAGATATCCTCGAGCACGTCAAAGGCCTCCTCGAAGAACCCGCGCATCCGGCTCTTCTTCTTCGACTTCTTGCGCTTTCTCTGCGGCTTGGACTTCTTTGGCGACGGCGCGTGCGAGATGCCGTACTCGCGCGTCTGGCGGGTCTTCTTGCGGCTTGGCTCGAGCGGCAGCGATTTGAGGTCATGCAGCGGCGCGCCGCAGCCCGAGCAGGCCAGTTCGTGCCGCGTGCGCCCGGTCAGCACCAGCGCCGCCCGGGTCCCGCAATAGTTACAGGTCGCAATTTTCGTCGGGTGCGCCATCAGCTCTCCATTTGCCGCTTGACCGCATATAGGGCGACGGCGGCCGCGTTGGAGACGTTGAGAGAGCCGAAATCACCGGCAAACGGAATTTTGACCAGCTGATCGCAGGTTTCGCAGGTCTTTTCGCGCAGCCCGGGCCCCTCGGCGCCCAGAACCAGCGCAACCGGGCGCCCCGCATGGGCGCTGGCGGCGCTGGCCAGGTCCTGCTCGGCGGTGCCGTCCAGCCCCAGCAGCACATAGCCCATGCCGCGCAGCTGCTCCATGGCGTTGGCCAGGTTGCCCACCCGCAGATAGGGCTGGCGCTCCAGCGCGCCAGAGGCGGTCTTGGCCAGGGCGCCGGTTTCAGGCGCCGAATGCCGCTGCGGCGCGATCACTGCCGCGGCGCCGAATACCTCCGCCGAACGCAGGATCGCGCCCACATTATGCGGGTCCGTCACCCGGTCGAGCATGACGACAAGCTGCCCCTGCGAGCAGATCGCATCCAGCGGCCCCCAGTCCAACGCACGCACCTCGATCGCCGCGCCCTGATGCACCGAGCCCGGGTCCAGCGGCACGGGGAACTTGCGCGGGTCCGCGACCTCCACCGGCACCTCGCCGGTGTCGACGTCCAGGCGGTTCAGCGCGTTCTTGGTCACCACCAGGCGCAGCTTGTTGCGCTCCGGATTGGCCAGCGCATCGCGCACCGCGTGCAATCCGAACAGCCAGAAGGTCTCTGCCGCCGCCGCGCGCCTGCCGCGCTCTTTCTCGATCACCCATTTGGGTTTCTTCATCGCTTTGCCCTGCCCGTTCGACCAGGGCCGATCTGTACCACGCGCAAATCGCCGGGAACAATGCAATCGGCGCGATTTTCCCCATTGACGGTTGGCGGCGTCGCGCGTATCCAACGCGCCACGCCAGAGGGGGCCTTGCTCCTGACGGCGCCCGGTGGGCGACAGGCCGCAAGGTGTGGCAGGGGACTGTAACTCCCTCGCGGAGACGCACGCCTGGTTCGATTCCAGGGTCGCCCACCAATTAATCCCTCAGAAAAACGCAATAAGCCCCAAAAGCCCTTTTTTCCTGGAAAATAAGCGTTAGCTGAAAGAGGAAATTACATCATAAAGCGCAACAGATACAATAGTACGCAAACAGAATGTTGGTCAAATACCCCCCCTGACCAACACGCTGACCAACAAAGCGTTGGTCCTGAGACAAACCGGAGGAATTAATCATGTTGAGTGTAGAATGCATCAGAGCCGTGAGGCCGGGACCACAGTGTCCGTCGTCAGAGTTTTTGGACCCACGAGCGGCCTGAACTAAGAGAGAGTTCGGCTCATTTGGTTGGTTTGGTTATGGGGCGTGCTGGCGGTGATGCAAGCGTCGCGTTTCGAGTGTTTTCTGTTTGATCCTTTCCCTTTGTTTTAGAATGGCCTTGTCCCGTCCGAAGTAGACATCGGCGGGTGTGACGTTGTTGATGCTCTCGTGATATCGCTGATGATTGTAGTGGTCGACAAAGGCTTCAATCTGAGCCTCGAGATCGCCAGGTAGGAAGTAGTTTTCCAGCAGGAGGCGGTTCTTTAATGTCTGATGCCACCGTTCGATCTTGCCTTGGGTTTGGGGGTGATATGGCGCATCGCGTGAGTGCTTCATCCCTTTGTCCTGCAGCCACTCAACCAGATCCCCTGAGACATAACTTGAACCGTCGCCCATTGGGCTCGAACCAATGGCGCATCCACTACAACACCATCAGGCCACACAGCCCCCTGGGATACCGACCGCCCGCGCCAGAAAGCCTCGTCCCGATAGACCAGAGGCCCATCATGCACTAACAATTGACCCGGACCACCCGATGGCGGCTCTCCAAGGGTCCACGCAAGGTAGCCGGGTTGTAGCGAAGTCAACACTTGCATCAGACACCCCTTTGAGGTCCTCCGCATCGCATAAGAGCGGCACCCAGTTTTGGTCACTCAATTTGACCTGAGCCTTCTTCAGCATGGCTTCAGAGAAATCCAAACCTGTGACATGCGCGCCGAGGGAGCAAAGCATTCTGCTGATCTCTCCTGTACCGCAGGCCAGATCAAGAACCCTTAAGCCGTCCATTGTTTCGCTGTCTTTTAACCCTGCGGCTTGTCGTAAAAAGGACTGCCATTCCGGAAGCCCATAACGGTCTCGATCCGATGGGATGGGCTTTCGTCAAAGTCCTCAGATCGTGCCGACCAGTAGGCCCTGATTTCTTCCTTGAGGTCGAAGTTCGATTGTTCGATCTGGGTCATGCTGGCAACCTAGCATCGACGTATAGTGCGCCTCGGCCTGTGCGCTCAAGATCAGTTTCAACACGGTACGTTTCACCGATTTCCGGGAGTGCCAAGATCTCATGGGGCGGACCGTCAGCAAGGATCACCCCGTCACGCAACAACACCAATCGGTCACAGAATTTGGCCGCGAGATTCAAGTCATGCAACGCAGCCATCACAACTGGTTTTTCACGATCCATTTCATTGCGGATCGAAGTCATAATGGACAATTGGTGATGTAGGTCGAGCGCGCTTGTTGGCTCATCAAGCAAGATTACTTCGGGCGCACGGACGATTGTCTGTGCAACCGCAACCATCTGCGCCTGTCCGCCGCTGAGGTCTGCGATCCCGTGACTGGCGAGATGCGACAGATCAAGCGCATTCAACGTGTCCGAGACACGATCCAGATTGTCAGACTTCACTCGCCAGCCGGTCGTCTGCTTCAGCGCCAAAAGCACGCTTTCAAAGACCGAGAGCAGCGCGTTGCAGCCAAAGGCCTGCGGCATGTAGGCGACGCGCCGCGCCCGGTCCTTGCGCGCCAGATAGGTCACATCATCATCGCCAATGGCTATGCGCCCGGCCATTGGCGTCACAAGCCCCGCCAGCGTTTTGAACAAGGTAGATTTGCCGGATGCGTTTGGGCCAATCAGGCCAACAAACGCGCCGCCCTGAATGCCCTGCACAGACACGTCATGCAGGATTTCCGTTTTTCCGTACCCGGCTTTGAGATGCTCGATATGCAGCGTCATGACAATTTCTCCCGCCGAGTACTCAAGATGATCGAGACGAATACGGGCACACCAATAAGAGCCGTGATGATTCCTATTGGATAGATGATGCCCGGCGTTATTGACTTGGAAATCAGAGATGTGAGCGACAAGACCAGTGCGCCGACCAAAGCCGATAGCGGCACAAAGAAACGCTGATCCTCGCCGACCAGCAAGCGGGCGATATGTGGACCAACCAGACCGACAAACCCGACAGTGCCTACAAATGAAACGGCGGTGGCAGCCAAAAGCGAGACGCAGATGAGCATCTCAACTCTCAGGCGTCCGACATCAACCCCCATGCTTTCCGCTGTCACTTCGCCTATACGCAGCGCAGTCATGGGCCATGTGCGCAGCAAGCTGAAGGGGATTGCTGCGGCCAGCAGCAGCGCGCCGAGCGAGATCTTCTCCCAGCTTGCGCGACTCAGGGATCCCATCATCCAGAACACAATGCGCGCGATCTGGTCTTCGGAGGCCATGTATTGCATCAGCGCCAATAGCGCCGAGAATGTGAAGAATATCGCGATCCCGAACAGGATCATCGTCTCGGAGCCGACCCCCTTCAGCCGCGTCGCAAATAGGATGAACCCACATGTCAGCAGGGCAAAGACAAAGGCATTCACCGTGACCAGCAGCGGGCCAACCGAGGGGATCACGCTGAAACCCAACACAATCGCAAGAGATGCGCCAAAACTAGCGGCGGCAGAAACACCAAGGGTGAATGGCTCGGCCAGCGGGTTGTTCAAGATCGTTTGCATCTGAGCCCCCGCCACGGCCAAGAGCGCGCCGACCAATACTGCTGTGATTGCCACAGGCAGACGATAGTCCCAAACGATCACTTTCAACCGCACACCGTGCGACAATGGATCGGTAAAGACATCAAACACAGTCGAGAGTGGGTACTTCCCTGGGCCGGTCGCGACATCAAGAAAGAAACTTAGCACAAGTAGCCCGAACACAATGGCAATCATCGCGTATCTGCGTGCGTTCTGCGCAGCATAAGCTTGCCGCATGCCTGCCGCGTTTGCATCAATCGTCATAGGGAATGCCCTCCAAAGGCGTAACGGCCCCGCAAATGTTGCGAGACCGATGTTTGGGGGCCTTAACCGCCAGCCTTTAAACTTCCCCAGAACACGCCTGAGTAATCGATTGGCAGGAAGTTGTCGTGCAGCTCTTTCATCGTTGCATCGGGATCGATGTCTTCAAACAGCTCAGGATGCATCCATTTGGCAAAAGCCTGCATGGCCACAAAATGATAAGGGCTGTTGTAGAACTGATGATACACCGAATGGAAACGACCGTTCTTTACGGCGGACAGCTCTGGCCAACCTTCACGAGAGGCAAGAATGCTAAGGCGGTCTTGGACCATTGCTTCATCTGCATCGTAGCCAAAAAGAACAGCTTCAGTGGCTGGATTGATTTCGGCCCAGTTCGCGCCGGTTCCAATGATCACGTCAGGATCATCAGCGAAGATTGCTTCCAGGCTAACGGCGGTTGAAAAGCCGGGTGATTTCAGTGACCCCCAATTCCGGCCTCCGGACAAATCCACCAAGCGGCCAAGGTTTGCGGCTCCAAACGTGCGGCAGCATGCGCCGGGGTTGTACCCCGCGGCACGTTCAATAAAGACAATTGGTTTGTCTTTGTCGGCAATGCCCTGAACGCGCGCATAAATCAGCTTCATCTGAGCCTGATAGTAGTCGCCGAAGGCATCCGCCTCGTCACGTTTGTCAAAGATGCGCCCGAGCAATTGGATGCTCGGGATAGTGTTTTGTGTTGGATCCTGACGGAAATCGACAAACACCGTGGCAATACCGGCCTCTTCGAGCTTATCAATAATCCCACTTTCTTGCGCCTTCAGCAAACTGCCAAGGTTCATCAAGACAACTTCGGTCCCGAGGGAAATAACAGCTTCAAGGTTCCATTCGTCGGCATAGGGACTGCCAAAGCTCGGCAGGTCAGCGATATCTGGGTAAACGGCCAGATACTTGCGGTAAGCATCGGGGTCAGCCCTCACCATATCGTCCTTCCAGCCAACGACGCGTTGGAAAGGGTTGTCTTGGTCCAAAAGCGCGATCGAATAGATCATGCGCCCTTCACCAATCACAACTTTGGACGGATTTTTCTCTACTTCGACAACGCGGCCTGCGATGTCGGTTACGGTAATTGTCTCTGCGATGGCGATCGTGGCGGACGCAAAAGTGAGCGTTGCAGCTGCGGCAGCGGAGCAAAGACCCCGCGTCAGTGATCTGACATTCATGGGTCTCTCCTTGATGTTTCCCATGGCAGAAATCCATGGGTCGGAAGCACACAGACATTTCCTTACAGATCTTGTCAAGTATAAGGTGAGGAGCGGTCATTTGTGACGCTTGAAGCATCGGTCATAGTGGGCTCTCAGCGGTCATGCGGCGATGCAGTACCAAAACCAGAAAAATCGAATATACTGCCGTCGAGAAGAGCCCAATTTGTCTGATGCTGCGCGATGCGCGGATGACGGCTTTATCCGGAATTGCGGTGCAACAACTGTCACGCGAAGTCTTAGGGAGGATTAAACCCCAAACGTCGTGCAACGGGTGTTTTGTGATGAAGCCTGGGATTGAAAATCAAACAGTTCTGCATTTCATCGTTGGCTACCACGTCGATTGTGTAACATCTTGTCAAGATCGGAAGGAAAGCATGAGCTTGAGAGCGTTAGGTATAGGAGAAGCAATGCCTGCCCTCACCCGTCGGCGCTTCGTTTTGGGCTCTGTCGCAACTGTTGGGGTATTCTCCGCCATTGAGACAATTGCTGCTGCAAAAACACCAACAATCTGTGCCAGTGGTGGCGGGCAATTCCCGCGTGATATGTTAAAACGAGCAATCCGCCAGGCAGGCGGAGGCCGCTCTCGCGTCCTAATCTGTCCATTTGCATGGCGCGATCCGAAAGAAGCCGCGGATTTTGCAAAGAAGTTATTTCGAGGGCTTGGTGCGCGGAGCGTTGAAGTGCTCGACATTCGCGACCATGCACAGGCGGTGATGCAAGTATCCAATGCGGACATCATTTGGTACAGCGGGGGCCTTCAAAAACGGCAAGTCTTGGCTTTGGCCGGAGTGCCCGGCTTGGTCAGAACACTACAAACGGCTTACGCCAACGGAACGGTGATGGTTGGTGGAAGTGCTGGAGCCGCTGTGATGAGCAAATTAATGATTAGCGGTGGATCAAGCGGCACCGCACACACCCGGTCAGGCTTAGGTTTCCTTCCTAAGGTGGTACTCGATCAGCATGTGATTGCGCGCAGCCGGGAGTGGCGGTTAAGGCAAGTCATTTCAAAAAACCGACGGCTGGTTGGCGTCGGCCTGGACGAGCGAACCGGAGTACTCATCCAGAATGGAATCTTTCGCGTCTACGGCAAAAGTCAGGTGATCGTGACGGAATGGAAGCAAGGACAATTGTCCGAACGCCGATATAAACGCGGCGACAAATTCACAGTTTGAGTTGGCGAAGGCCGAAAGGATCCTTGTTTAAAACAAGGCCAGGAACTTTGTGAATCCTGGAAACAAATCGGACCACAGAAACGGGCGGAAGATTCTGGATCGTCGCGGCCCTAATCGTGGAAGAAGGTCAGTAGCGGCACAAAACTCCGCCAATTTTTGCCACCGCCTACGATCCGAGGTCTGGTCATCAACGCTCCGGAAGCAACGCAGCGGCAATTACAGAAGGTCTTGAAGTGATAAGCCATGGTAGTTGGCGGTTTAAGCTGCGTATTGCACTCTTGATTTCTGCACGCTCGCCCGTCACTCTTAATGGCCGCAAAGACCTACATCTCCACACTTCTTTTGTACATGACACCAAACCACTCGCCAGTCGGACCAAACCAATTACCCACAAGTTTTCCGGACGAAGATTCACCAACAAAAGCAATGGTATAGACTAGGCTTTCATCGGTTTCGATCTTCAGTGTCCTCGATGTTCCATCAGCGCCAAATGGCACACATACTTTGCTGCGGGCGGCCTCTACGATATCAGGAGACACGTAGGTGCCTTCGCATTGACCGTATTCAAAGGAATAACTGGCATCATCGAGGAGTACTAAGACGCATTCACCCGTAGCGCCGAAGGTCCCCTGGAAAAGGGTGGGCCCTGCAGCGTCCACTGTCGTCGACAAAAAAAGAGTAGTTCCCGCGATGATAACCCGCCTGCGTCGCCTCCGACCCCAATCTAGTTGCCTATAAACTAAGGCAATTTCAGCATCGCGCAAGGCTAGGCCTAGCGCTAAACAACGTCATCAATTCCAAAGCGATAGGACAGCGGAGTTAAGCCTGCCAGATGATGCTGAGGCGATCATGATCTTAACAAATTGTCGGTTAAGGGCTGAACGGCGCATTTGGTTTGATTTTTAAAGTTTCGCCATGGGCCGAAGTCGCCGTTGGGGCAGCTGCAGCGAAAGCTCGCTTTGTCCGCACACTGTGAGTTCGACCATCTTCGATCTTCGCAGGAGCAGCGAAGGGCCGCTAAGCGGGCTGCGACCGCAGCATCCGGTAGCGGAGCTGAGAGTCCTGTGTGGATGGCTCCTGCATTGCAAGCGATTTTTGCGATTGCGATAGTCTGTCAGTACAGTCGTGTGTCCGGCCTGTTTGCGTGGCGGGTGCCACTGGCCCTGATGAGTTCCGCGAGCAAGGCTCCTATCGGGAATACGACCTTTGAGGGCCGCGACATTCATCGGAGTGTCCTTACTCTTGGTTGACTTCGTTTCGCATCATCACATCAAACGTCTTGCATTTCTTGGCAGGATCAGGCGATCGGCTGCCGGTATTCCTCTCCCTTGGTCAGGATTGCCCAGAGTGAGGCATTGACCGCCATTGGTTCGAGAGAAATGCCGAACCCGGGCGGATTTGTTGGCCATTGCGACGGTGGCGAGCCTGAAGGGCTTCTGGTCAAGTAATTTCGCTGTCCAGATGTCTGCCTTCTCAGGCTTGTTCCTCGCCATGAGCGCCCGTGATGTCATCCCAACAATCAGCAGCTTTCGGATATAGCGATTACCTTTCTTGGTGATCCGTCCAAGCCGCTCTCGGCCGCCACTGGATTTGTTCAGCGGCGTCAGACCCAGCCAAGCTGCCAAATCGCGTCCGGTCTCAAACTGTTTTGCATCGCCAATGGTGGCGACGATGGCCGAAGCTGTTATTGGCCCGATCCCTGGCATACGCATCAGTCGTCGCGCATCGGCATCCAGCCATGCGTGCTGTTCGAGCAGTTTGGTCAGCCCGTCGATCCGAGCATTGAGGCCGTTCAGCTGATGGCACATCACGCCGAGAATACCGTCCGCGATCTCGGGCATTTCCAACTGCTCTTCGGTGCCATGCTCTCTGGCGAACGTGGACACAGCCTCAATGCCCGTTGGCAGGATGTGCCCAAACTCACGCAGGATGCTGCGGATCATGTTCACAACCTGAGTACGCTGACGAACAACCAGATCCCTGGCACGGTGTATGGCAAGAACCGCCTGCTGGTCTTCCGATTTGATCTCAACGAAACGCATGGTTGGGCGGCGCACAGCTTCGCAGATCGCTTCTGCATCGGCCGCGTCGGTCTTGCCACGCTTCACATATGGTTTGACGTATGCTGCAGGCATCAGGCGAACATCATGACCAAGCTTGTGCAACTCGCGACCCCAGTGATGAGCCGAACCGCATGCTTCCATGCCGACAACACATCTCGGCAACGTTTCGAAGAACGCCAGTAGCTTAGCGCGCTTGATCTTTTTGTTGATGATCTTGCGACCAGTCGCTGAAACGCAGTGTACCTGAAAAACGTCCTTGGCCAAATCCAGGCCCACGGTCTTTACTGTCATTGGGTGGCTCCTTTCCTAGCAGTCGATGACAACTGCACTTTGGCACGTTCGATGCCGGTGGAGCAGGAGCCATCCACCTCATCCGGTNGATTGGATCGACGAGGACAATCCGGTTCGCGTGATTGATCTCTTTGTGGAGGAGATTGATCTTGGGGAGATCGGTTTCCTGAGAGCCTTGCCGGCGCGGACAGGGCGGCCTGGGTATCATCCATCAGTGCTGCTGAAGCTGTTCATCTACGGCTATCTGAACCGCGTGCCCTCCAGCCGCGCGCTGGAGCGGGAGGCTGTTCGCAATGTCGAGGTGATGTGGCTGACCGGGCGGTTAGCTCCGGACCACAAGACGATCGCCGATTTTCGCCGCGATAACGGCCCCGCCATTCGGCGAACCTGTGCGCAATTCGTCGAGCTCTGTCGCCGGATCGGGGTGCTGAAGGGGGATTGCGTCGCCATTGATGGCTCCAAATTCAAGGCGGTCAATAATCGAGATAAGAATTTCACCAAGGGCAAGGTCGCCAGCCGTACCGCCCATCTGGTCGCGAGCATTCAGCGTTATCTTGATGAAATGGTCCGGATCGACCGTCAGGAAGAGGGTGAGGTCCGGGCCGAGAAGATCGCCAACCTGGCGCAACGCTGCGAGCGCATCCGGCAGGAGATCGAGTGCCTGGTGGACATGGGTGAGGCGCTCAGACAGAGCCCGGACAGTCAGATCTCTCTGACTGATCCGGATTGCCGCTCGATGGCCACCAGCGCCAAAGGCAGCGGTTTTGTTGGCTACAACGCCCAGTCGGCGGTGGATACCGAGACCCATCTGATTGTCACGCATGACGTGATCAATGCCGGGCACGACCGTGAACAACTGTCGACGATGGCCAAGGCGGCGAAGGCCGCTCTCGTGCGCGACGAAATGAGCGCGGTGGCAGACAAGGGCTATTTCAGCGGCCGGGAAATTCTGGTCTGCCACGAGGATGGCATCACCACGACCCTCCCCCGGCCTGAGACCTCGGGCAACCGCAAGAAGGGCAAGTATGTGAAGGCCGACTTTGCCTATGACGCGGATGCGGATATCTACCAATGCCCGGCAGGCGAGACGCTGACATATCGCTACACGACTGAAGAGGGCGGCCTGGTGGTGCAGCGATACTGGACCACCGCCTGTCTGAACTGCCCTGTCAAGGCGCGCTGCACCACGGGCAAGGAGCGCCGGATCACCCCCCTCTCATCGCTGCAAGCAGCGACTGCGGGGCAATGGATGGGAGCACGAACATCTGGTCGACGAGATGCGCGACCGCCTGATCCGCGACCCGGCCCTAATGGGCCTCCGCCGCTCGACCGTCGAGCACCCGTTCGGCACGATCAAGGCCTGGATGGGAGCGACGCATTTCCGGATGCGAACGCTCACGAACGTCCGAACCGAGATGGCATTCCATGTCCTCGCCTATAACATCAAACGGGTGATTTCCCTGATCGGGGTGCGTGGGCTTCTGACCGCCCTTCCGGCCTAAACCCGGGCGTCCGGCTCAAATTACACCGCAGAAAACGCCCTGAGAGCTCGGTTTTGCCTCCCTCCGGCGAAATGCGCCCCAAAATGACCCAGAAACCGGAAAACCCAAAAGAAACCAGTAGAAAACCCTGAAAGCCAAAGTACCAAAAGAGTTTCCACACACCCTCGGCCCACAGCAGCCATCGGTCGGGTCGCGCAGCATTGCACTTGCAGCATCTTGGATCGGTCCAAAGCAGCCACACGATTGGTGCCTCGAATGCTGCGGGCGCAGCCCGCTTTGCGGAAATTGGCTGTTTCCTGCAGCCTTTCGGTCTTGGCAATGACGGGGTTGCGGACTTTGCTGCCGTAGGAGCTTAAAATCTAAAGGTCGGCTTTAGCATCATGGCCGTTGTTGCATTCTGATAGTACCACGTCAGTAATTCTTGGTAAGAAACGGGTGCGAAAGAAATGCGTGACATAGTTAATGGACTGCTTTTGCAGCGAGAGAGCATACTCCTTGCACACCGCTCACCGGCCCGTTCAAGTTATCCAGATACTTGGAGTTTTCCCGGCGGTCATGTCGAAGATGGTGAGACCTTACAAGAAGCCCTCGTGCGTGAACTTGACGAAGAGATCGGGGTTTTGCCTACATCATGGCGGCAGCTAGATAGCTTCACTTACAACAGCGGAAAGGCAAACTTTCATTTCTTCGCTGTCGATCATTGGCAAGGAAAACTGACCAACCTTGGGGATGAACATAGCGAGCTTCGATGGGTAAACCTAGGCGTCGCTCACGAAATGCCAAAACTAACGTTCCCAATCTACACTGACATTTTTGCGGCTCTCTTTCAGAGCTGACGTCGGTGTTACGTGGAATGCCGACATTCAAGCACATTGCAGCATCATGCAGTATGGGCTCTCAGCGGTCATGCGGCGATGCAGTACCAAAACCAAAAAAATCGAATATACTGCCGTCGAGAAGAGCCCTCAGCAGCCATCGGTCGGGTCGCGCAGCATTGCAACTGCAGCATCTTGCATCGGCCCAGAGCGGCCATTGACCGGGGAATTCGATTGCTGCAATCGCAGCCCGCTTAGCGGCCCTTCGCTGCTCCTGCGAAGATCGAAGATGATCGAACTCACAGTGTGCGGACGGAGCTGCCGTTCGCTGCGTTTGCAAACCTTGACCCGACCAACGCCACCCAGGGCGGAGTGCCGTCATTCGCTGCGAGTGCAGAAGTGCATCAGCAATTTGTAAGAAGCGGACATTAGCCATAACTCAGATCGGTGATACCAAGAGAGAGCCAGAACCGTTCAGACTATTCTTCTGAAAGCTCATCCTTTAGTTTTGCGATGTTTGCTTCGCAAGAAGTGACGCCTTCACTGAAGCCAACCTCTCGATAAGCTGTTAAGCCGTTTTCGAAGAACTCAATGGCATGCTGAATGTCGGATTGGGCGACCTCCGGCTCTGCAATCCTAGAGTGGTTCCCGAAGATACTCCCTAACCTGCACTGAATGTACCCCCATCTTTGCACATCACGTTCCTTGGTAATCCATTCAGAGGCCTTTTCAAACGAAGCCACCGCATGCATGAAATTGACCTCTTTCTGAACGTCATTTTCTGCATGTAGGCCATGTTCGAACAAAACATCGCCAAGACACCTGTGCGCCTCCGCAAACTGATCGGGAAATGCGGTTTCAGAATAGGCTTGGGTGGCATTCTGAAAGCAGGAGATAGCTCTTAGCCGCGCCAAGAGATACACTTCTTCATTATCTTCTTTTGAGCGAGCTAGGCGAAGAACAACATTCCCGAGGTTAAAATTTCCCCCTCCCCATACTTCGATATCACCAAATCTCTCGCTGATCTGTATTGCTTCCCAGAAGGCATTGCGCGCCTCCTCCAGCGCATCTAAATCCAGCGTTTCGCCAAACTCTTCCGCTCGCAACAAAGAAGACCCAAGACCATTATATACATGGCAAAGCAGTTCCCTGTGCTCATTCAATGCCAACAAACTGTCTCGAACGTTCCTGTAGAGGTCGATCACTTGCTCGATCGTTTCGGGGTCTCCTTCGATCCTTCCTCGATCGGACAAACTGTTAGCCAGAGAAATCTGCGCTGAGATCTTCTCGTATGCAAATTCCGTTCCCTCTAGGTGCTTAACAGCTTTCCTTGCGAACCCCTCTGCATCTCGAAGCAACGATGCCCTTTCCTCTGCTCTCAACGCTGCAGCCCTGTTCCTCTGAACAAGACTGATCCTGTAGCATATTCCGGCAACAACATCGGGACACTCCGCGGGATCAGAGATTTCTAAGGCATCCTTGAGAAGGCGTTCTGCCACCCCAAAATCGACATCGTACGAGCGACGAGCAGCTTCGTAAATCCGCTTACCTAGGTTTTGGAGAAGTTCTACCGTCACCTTCTTGTCAAATGACAAGAAGAACATGGCAGCTTTGCGGTAGTGAGAATAACTAGCCTCGAAGTCCCCTGCCATTAATTTAGCGTCGCCCCGTAACGCCCTGATCTCTGCCTGCTTGTCGACCTCCGCCATCGTCTTTTCTTGCTGATGTAACTCCTCTGCTTTCTCCAGGATTTCGTCCACATCAGCATACTCACCAGCTTGCAACGCGGTAACTGCTGTACCCCGCAGTCCTTTGATCTCTGATGAAACAGCCTCCATGTTGGAAATCTTGTCTCGTAGTCGAACAAACTCTGTCGCTTTCTCAACAAGGTATGAGTTGAGTTCCTCAAGGGAGGCCTCGGGATTGTCGTGATCGAATTTTTGCGCCAGCTTTCTGATCAGGCCGGACGCTTCCTTGAAGGCAAGGTCAAGTTCTGGGTTTGGTTGATAGCCGCCGTCCTTTGCGCACTCATCCAACTCCTCGTCCGTAATCTTCAAGTAAACGATAAGCGGATCGATGGTCTTCAAATGCGGGTTGGACACCAGCCCATTTTCAAGCTCGCTGATTCTGCGCACCTTGCCCGATGATCCAAATGCATCTTCTGCAAGCTGCGTCTGTGTAAGACCCAAGACGCGTCTCTTTCTGAGGATCAACGCCCCCAGAGCTTTTCCAAAACTATTGCTCATTCCGCATATTTTCCGCAAGTCACCCGCATGCAAACCGCAAATCTACAATGCAATCATTTCCTATCTTTGGACTGCGCATGTAACCAGTCGTTCGAACGACGATCAACCTCGAAGGAAGATTGTCATATGAAACTCAGCAGCACCTTTGCACTCCTTACAGCGGGAGCGTCTCTCGCGGTAGCATTTGATCTAGACGCAACCCAAATCATCGCGACCTTGAACGCGATAAGCGTTTGGGTAGCCGCCAAAGAGTAGACGTTAGGCGAGTATTCCCCACGGAGCATAAGTGAAAAATCTCACAAAGTGCACCGTGGCCGGTCCGCAATCAAGGGTTGACTACTTATGCATCTAGGATCACGCTTTTCTGAAAGTGAGAACAGCATGATTTTAAAAGAAATTCGCATCAGCGACCTGCTAGTAAATAGAGCCAACGACCGACATGGAGAGCTGGAAAACGAGACAGCGGCTATCTCATGGCTATTCAATACTCGTGAGACGCATATGAAGAACCTTGCCAAGGACATCGTCGCCGAAAGCAAGATTTTCGAACCACCGCTTGTGGCGCCAGAGAACGGCAAATTCGTGGTCTTTGACGGAAACAGGCGCGTAACCTGTTTAAAGGTGCTTGAAAAACCAGTCCGTGCTCCAACGCTGGAACTTCAACAGTACTTCACCAAGTTGCGTGATGGGTGGTCTGGCCCATTTCCCAACAAAATTCTCTGTCAGGTCGAAGAGGACCGAGACCACATAGACAATATCTTGTATCGTAGACACACAGGTACTTTGAACGGCGTCGGGCAGTCGAATTGGGACGACCGGATGAAAGACAACTTCGTTGCTAGGTCGGGCAAGATCGTGGGGTTCAACGTAGCTGACGAAATTGAAAGCAGGCTACGCGAAGCGGGCTTACTCCCTGAAAAAAAGATACCTCGCTCGAACCTGAACAGATTTCTTTCTGCGGAAATCATTCGAAACCGGATTGGGTTTAGCGTTAAGAAAAAAACCTTCAGTTACACACACAAGCCTGAAGTCGTTCTTGGAACATTCCAGAGGCTGGCATACGACTTTTCCAATGGGCGTATAGTTCTTGGTGATATCTGGGATAACGAAGGCAAACTGGCATATGTCGAAAGGCTTGAGGCAGAAGGCGTCCTACCCAGTGACACGGACTTGCTGAGCGAAAAAGGCGACCCCGACAAACCACGGCCACCTTCTCCAAAACCCAAGCCCAAGCCTAAACCGAAGCCTACCCCCACGAAGCGAACGACACTCATTCCACAGAAGGACTTTGGGATTCTTTGGACCGGAAAGCAGCAAAGGCATCACGCCATCTGGGAGGAACTGCAGTTTCATCTCAACATCGAACAGCATCCCAACGCAATTTCCGTGCTTTTCCGCGTCCTGCTTGAGCTTGCTATCGAGCACTATGCTGAAACACACGGAGTTTCTCTTCACCAGAACGACAAGCTAGCGAAACGAGTTGAGAAAGTCGGGAGTGAGCTTTTCTCCCATGGAAAAATCGACGAGAAGCAACATTCGGCGACCAAGAAGTTCTCTCAACTAGATCAGTTGGTGTCGGCAGACACTCTGAATCGATATGTCCATTCCCCCAACTTTGCTCCCTCTGCAAAGCACCTAGAGGCACTATGGGACACAATGGCAGATTTCATTGTCGCGTGCCTAAAGGGTTGATGTTCGAAAACGCCGCGAATGTCGGCACTGCGGGCTGCAACCGCAGCATCTCGACCAACTGGCCAAAGGCAGCTTTGGGCCGTCCATGACGGTGCCGTTCCTGACTTGGGGTTGTGTTGTGTTCCTCAAACATGCTGCAAACGATCTAATGGCGGGAGAGAGCCCATCTTTGCCGGATGCTGCTTTTTGCACCAATGTCCGCTTCTTGGGCACCAGCCAAAAACTTGACAAATCCAAAGGGAGTTTTGCCAAGGGTTTGTGGCACAAGATTTTTCAACCATTCCAGCTTTAGAAAAGCCTGTGACAAAAATGACCGTTTTTGCGGCGATTACCTTCCGAGAAGGAGGCGTGACCCATGAGACACGCTCGACACGTTCCGCCGCAGAGTTTCAAGGGCCTGCAGTCTAACCAAACACCCGTTCGATCTCAGCAGCTGTACTAACGATGGCTCGGCTTGCCTTTTCATCCGCGACCAACCCGAGATGCGACAGCGGAAGCGGCGGCAGGCCTTCCTGGATGATCTCTATCTGCGCGTCCCCAGTCGCAACCGACATAGGAACAGGAGCGATGGCCATGCCGACCCGCACGGCCGTAAGCTGCCCATTCATAGCCCGGCTCGTGCAGCGAATATCGTAAGGACGCCCGGCCTCATCTAGCGCCGTTAGAGCCGCGGCACGCCAACGACAACCTTCCTCCGATAGGGCGAGCGAGACCATACCCTCCGCATTGCGCCAACCCGCGCGACCGACCCACACCAACGGCTCGGGTTGCAACGCAACAACATCAGGCGGAAGTTCAAAGCCCCCGTCCGAAAGGATCGCGAGGTCGAGCGCTTTCGCGGCGATCCGATCCCGTAGGTCGGAGGAATCGGCGACTGTCAGTTCGATCCGCAGCCCGGGATGGGTTGCAGTGCAGCGACGGAGCAGTTCAGGCATTCGAGCAAGCCCGACATCGTCGGTGATGCCCAACCGCACCCGGCCGCTCACCAGTTCGCGCCCGAACCGCTCGCCCATCTCGCCAGCAAGCGCCAGAAAGCGGCGCGCGAAGCCGGTGATGGCCTCGCCCTCGATGTTCGGCGTGAGCCCCGAATTCGAACGCACGAACAGCACTCGCCCCAACTGCTCCTCGACGCGGCGCACGTGCTTTGACACGGCAGATGGAGTGAGCCCGACTGCCTCAGACGCCGCTCGGACTGATCCCAATTCGGAGACTGCGAGGACAACCCGCATGGCGTCCGATCGCAGGACGTTACGCACGGCAGGTGATCCATGGTGGTGTCCATTTGGTTTACACTGTAGAGACAAGTTTTCCATATCGGACATGGTGGCGAGATTATATGATTTTGGCAAGTCAGGAGAATCCTTTGCCATTCACATCCAATCGCAACACCGCTGAGGGCGTGCCCAGGGGTCGTCCCGCATGGTTGCCCGCTCCGCTGAAGCGGATCGCCATCCTGCAAGCGTGCATGAACGCGGCGCACTTTGCGGCCATGCCCATGCTTGCGGTGCTCGTTGCCGGGATACCAGGTGCCGGAGCGAAATTGGCGGGCACCGCGTTGGTCATTTACTTTGTGCTGTCACGGACCGGACCGCTAGTGCTGGCCCCACTGGCGGAACGGTTCGGGCTTTGGAACACGGTCACGGTCGGCCTATGCCTGCGCGGTGCGTCGTTTCTCTTCCTTTCCTTCCTCGCCTGGACGACTGCGGCTGCGAGTGGTGCGATCCCGGCCGCAGCACTTCTCGGCCTAGGGCAAGCGGCCCATGAGGCGGGGATTTACGGCGTCATGGGTCGGCAAGCCGCCCAATGGCGCGACCGGTTGCTCGTACTCAACGGTCAGGCCCTCAACGTCGGCTGCGTCGTGGGTCCACTCGCTGGGATGGGGCTGGCGTTGTGGTCTCCAGCGGTCGCGTTCGCCGGAGGCGGCATTGCGCTGCTGGTGCTCGGCATCTGGAGCGCGACCGAGCGGTCCGAGCTGCTGCGTGTTCGCGCGTCTACCGGTCGTGGCTTCGGCCTTTCGCGAGTGCTGACGGATCGCCTCTTTCTTCTTCTTTGTGTTGCGCTCGTGCCGTTCTGGGCGGTGTTCGCACAGCTCTTCGCAGCCTTCCCAATGCTCGCGGCTGAGCTTGGCGGATCGGCAGCTTGGGCAAATAGCATCCTGATCGTGAACGGCCTCGTCGGGGTCGTCGCGCTTGCTCTGGTCGCTCGCTGGATCGAGTGTGGATTGGTTGTGTCCATGCTGTTCGCCGGGCTTGCCGTCGCCTTTGCGACAGTCGCAGGCACCACTTTTGTTCAGACCCTTCTCGCACTCTTGGCACTCGTCGTTCTGTTTTCGGTCGGAGAATCCTTCGTCATGGCCGCAAGCGATATCCTGACCGGGCGGCACGCTGACGGACGCTCGACGGCGCTCTACTTCGGTTGCTTGAATGCAAGCGCCGGGATCGGTGCCGCTATCGGTGGGTATGTGGGGGCATGGGACGCAAGCGGATCGAAGGGAGGCCTGCTCGTGCTTGCGGCGTGCGGCGCACTCTCGGTCGTACCTATGGCCATCTACGCGACGGACCTCAAAAGATTGCGGGGTATGTCAACATGATCACTTCTCTGTTCCCCTTGTCGGTCCGCGACCGCATGCAGACGCCGTTTTGTTGGGCGTCGTCACGTCGGGAGGACCGGCAATGATTGTGCAAGGATGCCTGAACGGGGCGAGGTCGAACGACTATCATACAGCATTGCCGATCACGGCCGAACAGATCGCAGCGGATGGCGCGCGCTGCGTGGCGGTCGGCGCGGCAGAGCTTCACGTCCACCCGCGTGGCCCAAATGGCCTCGAAAGTCTCGAAGCAGTTGATAACACGGTGCGAGCCTTGCGGCGCAAGTGCCCAGGAACGCTGATCGGCGTCTCCACCGGGGCGTGGATCGAGGGCTGTGTGACGCGCACGCGGGACTGCATCCTCGCGTGGCGGGAGCGACCCGATCACGCCTCGGTCAACCTCTCAGAACCCGCTGCTCCAGCGGTGATGGCTCTACTCGATCGCATCGGGGTTGGCATCGAAGCGGGGCTTGCAACCGTTGCAGATGCCGAGCGGTTTGTATCGCTTGCCGAACGATCTCGAGTTCTCCGCATACTCATCGAAATCGAGGAGACGAACATCGCCGCAGGGGATAAGATCGTCAATGGTATCTGCCAAGTTCTGGCCCAGTCCGGAGTGCGCCGACCCATTCTGTTGCACGGCTTCAACGACACTGTTTGGCACTTTGCCGCGCAAGCCGGGATGAGGTGTTGGTCCACCCGTGTCGGCCTGGAAGATTGTGACCGTAGGCGAGATGGACGCCGCACAACCGACAACGCAGCGCTCGTTCGTGATGCAGTGGACCTGTATGCCAATCCCCTTCCCGCGAAGGTTTAGCGGATCAAGGAAAGGGGAGCGGAACGTTGCGCCGGGTAACACCCAATGAGCACTGTGTTTCACAAACCAGCGGTTGCGCGCTGCTGGAACTGGTCAAAAGCCGCCCAATACCGTGCCACCCCTATCGGAAGTTTCTGGCCGCGCAAAATCTCTGACCCTGCGAGGCGCAGGAAAAGCGGACAGAATCCACCGTTTTTGACCCGTTCCGATTTCAGATAGCGGCCATTGGCGCAGCCGCCGCGAAATGGTGCTTTGTCCGCGACCCGGTCATTACCAAATTCGATGTGCTGCAGATGAGCGCCAATGTCCGCAATGCGGGCTGCCACTGCAGCATCAGAACGCCATGATCAATGTCGGCTGTGGGCCGAGGGTGTGTGGAAACTCTTTTGGTACTTTGGCTTTCAGGGTTTTCTACTGGTTTCTTTTGGGTTTTCCGGTTTCTGGGTCATTTTGGGGCGCATTTCGCCGGAGGGAGGCAAAACCGAGCTCTCAGGGCGTTTTCTGCGGTGTAATTTGAGCCGGACGCCCGGGTTTAGGCCGGAAGGGCGGTCAGAAGCCCACGCACCCCGATCAGGGAAATCACCCGTTTGATGTTATAGGCGAGGACATGGAATGCCATCTCGGTTCGGACGTTCGTGAGCGTTCGCATCCGGAAATGCGTCGCTCCCATCCAGGCCTTGATCGTGCCGAACGGGTGCTCGACGGTCGAGCGGCGGAGGCCCATTAGGGCCGGGTCGCGGATCAGGCGGTCGCGCATCTCGTCGACCAGATGTTCGTGCTCCCATCCATTGCCCCGCAGTCGCTGCTTGCAGCGATGAGAGGGGGGTGATCCGGCGCTCCTTGCCCGTGGTGCAGCGCGCCTTGACAGGGCAGTTCAGACAGGCGGTGGTCCAGTATCGCTGCACCACCAGGCCGCCCTCTTCAGTCGTGTAGCGATATGTCAGCGTCTCGCCTGCCGGGCATTGGTAGATATCCGCATCCGCGTCATAGGCAAAGTCGGCCTTCACATACTTGCCCTTCTTGCGGTTGCCCGAGGTCTCAGGCCGGGGGAGGGTCGTGGTGATGCCATCCTCGTGGCAGACCAGAATTTCCCGGCCGCTGAAATAGCCCTTGTCTGCCACCGCGCTCATTTCGTCGCGCACGAGAGCGGCCTTCGCCGCCTTGGCCATCGTCGACAGTTGTTCACGGTCGTGCCCGGCATTGATCACGTCATGCGTGACAATCAGATGGGTCTCGGTATCCACCGCCGACTGGGCGTTGTAGCCAACAAAACCGCTGCCTTTGGCGCTGGTGGCCATCGAGCGGCAATCCGGATCAGTCAGAGAGATCTGACTGTCCGGGCTCTGTCTGAGCGCCTCACCCATGTCCACCAGGCACTCGATCTCCTGCCGGATGCGCTCGCAGCGTTGCGCCAGGTTGGCGATCTTCTCGGCCCGGACCTCACCCTCTTCCTGACGGTCGATCCGGACCATTTCATCAAGATAACGCTGAATGCTCGCGACCAGATGGGCGGTACGGCTGGCGACCTTGCCCTTGGTGAAATTCTTATCTCGATTATTGACCGCCTTGAATTTGGAGCCATCAATGGCGACGCAATCCCCCTTCAGCACCCCGATCCGGCGACAGAGCTCGACGAATTGCGCACAGGTTCGCCGAATGGCGGGGCCGTTATCGCGGCGAAAATCGGCGATCGTCTTGTGGTCCGGAGCTAACCGCCCGGTCAGCCACATCACCTCGACATTGCGAACAGCCTCCCGCTCCAGCGCGCGGCTGGAGGGCACGCGGTTCAGATAGCCGTAGATGAACAGCTTCAGCAGCACTGATGGATGATACCCAGGCCGCCCTGTCCGCGCCGGCAAGGCTCTCAGGAAACCGATCTCCCCAAGATCAATCTCCTCCACAAAGAGATCAATCACGCGAACCGGATTGTCCTCGTCGATCCAATCCTCGAGCCGGTCTGGAAAAAGCGTAACCTGACCCCGCTCCGCACCCTCGATATATCCCGACATGCCTGCCTCCAGCCTTTGCCAAAATATACATCATCTGGAGTTTCCACACACCCTCGGCTCTATCCTGCCGTTCTCCGCATCACAGCAAAGCTGCCAGTCTGTCTAAGGAGCTTGGTCACAAACGGCCCAAAGCAGCCATACGATTGGTGCCTCGAATGCTGCGGGCGCAGCCCGCATTGCGGACATTGGCTGTTTCCTGCAGCCTTTCGGTCTTGGCAATGACGGGGTTGCGGACCAAGTTGACGTTCAACATTTAAAGTTCAACGTCCGCTTTTCCGAGGCAGTGTCTTCAAGACCCACGCAGTTTTGAAACCAATGCCTCAGAAAATGCCGCCTCCAGTGGTTCCGACTTTCACACATCGAGCCAAGAGCAGCTTATGATGCCTAGGTCTGATCCACCCGATGCCGGGACTGACCGCTTAGCTCGTGCATCGCATGGACCAGCTGCTGCACGAATCGTGCCGAAGCCACAGGCAGGGTCCTGCCGCGCATTTGCCCCAGAAGCAGCTTGCCCGGCGCAACATCTTTGGTTGCAACCGGGCGCGTGACGAGCCCCGCCCTGTCTGCGATGCCAATGGGGAACTGAAAGCTGACCGCCCCTTCCCAAAGCACGTAATTGCTCATGAAATCAAAGGATTCGGAAACCAGGACTGGTTCGACGTCTATGTAAGGCAGTTGCTTCAGCGCTTCGTCCAGCAGGACGCGCACTGCAAATTGCGGCGGCGGCATCACAAGCACCTGCCCGGAAAGGTCGCGCAGTCGGATGACATCGTGCCGTGCCAGTGGATGATCGGGCCGCATGACCGCGTGAATCGGCTGCGAGATGGCGGCAATGACTTCGAAATCGGCCATATGTTTGGGCTCGAACACCAGCGCGATATCACTGGCGAAACTGGCAAGCTCCTGTTCGGCGGCCAGCCGGTCGCGGGTGTTGACAGAAAAGGTCACGCCGGGGTGCAGCTCGCGGTAGCGCGAGATTTGTTTCGGCAGAAAAGCGGGCATCAGGGCCTGCGAGCAGGCGATAGAGACATGGCCGCGTCGCACCCCCGAGAGATCCGCCACCTGCGACCGCACCCGCGCCAGATCGGATTTCTGGCGGCGAATATGTTCCAGCAGCAGCTCTCCGGCGGGGTTGAGGCGCATACCGGCAGGCAGACGTTCGAAAATCTCATAGCCGAAGTCGCGTTCGAATCGGTTGATACGGCGGTTGAGTGCAGAGGCGGTGATATTCATATCCTCAGCCGCCTTGCGGATCGATCCGGCTCGCACAACGGCCTCTACGAAATCGAAGTCTATGAACTGACGCATCTTGGTTCCTTTGTATCAGCAAAGCTGGGTGTCAGTTTTGCCGGTTTGCTCAGGTATCGACATGGCTCGTGTTGTAACGGGTGGTGCAGAAAATTCACCGCATATCTGAAATCTTAGCATTTGCAGAACCGGGCAGAAAGAACGCAAAAGGACATCGAAGACGAGGAGTTCCCTGATGGTTGACCTAACGCTCACAAGCCTGCGCGCCGCATATGCCGGTGGATTGAGCCCGACTGAGGTCGTGGATCAGGTCTATCAGCGCATTGCCGAGGTCGATGATCCCAATATCTTCCTTTGCCTGTTTGATCAGGACGATCTGCGGGCCGAGGCGAAAGCCCTAGGGGCTTACGATGCTGCCAAGCCATTGTGGGGTGTACCCTTTGCAATCAAGGATAACATCGATGCAGCGGGCAAGGTCACGACGGCCGCCTGCCCGGCCTTTGCCTTTGAAGCGGACGAGGATGCCTTTGTGGTCGCGCAACTACGCGCAGCTGGGGCGCTGTTGATTGGCAAGACCAATCTGGATCAATTCGCGACCGGTCTGGTCGGGATACGCACGCCCTATGGTGCCCCCAAGAATGCGGTGGACCCAGAGATCGTTCCCGGCGGATCCTCTGGCGGCTCCGGGGTGTCCGTGGCGCATGGTATCGTCAGCTTCGCGCTGGGGACCGATACGGCCGGATCAGGCCGCGTGCCTGCGGCGCTTAATAATATTGTCGGATTGAAGCCCACGCTGGGCAGCCTGTCCGCAACAGGTCTGGTGCCCGCCTGCCGCACGCTCGACACTATTTCGATTTTCGCGCTGACCGTCGAAGATGCCTATACGGCCTTTGCCGCCGCCGCGGCCTATGACGAGGCCGATAGCTACTCCAAAGACATTAGCACGCCAGCGCTTACGCAGGTCAACGCCCCGCTGATCGGTGTGCCGACACCGGACTCCCGCCGGTTCTTCGGCGATGATGTGCAGGCACAGTCCTTTGAAGCCACCTTGGATCTGCTGCGCGCCGAGGGTGCTGTGATCCGCGAGGTGGATTTCACACCACTCTATGATGTGGCTGACATGCTATATGAGGGCGCCTGGGTGGCGGAACGCTATGCGGCCATCGAGGATCTGATGGTCAATCATCCGCAGGACCTGCATCCCGTGACGCGCCAGATCATTGGTGCGGCAGAGAAGCTGTCGGCTGCGGATGCTTTTAAGGGTATCTATCGGCTGAGCGACCTGATCCGGCAGGCGGAGCCGTCGCTGGCGGGGCTGGACATGCTTTGTGTGCCGACGATTCCGACTTTTTATTCGGTAGCCGACCTTGAGGTGGATCCGGTTGGCCCGAATTCGCGTTTTGGCACCTATACGAATTTCGTGAACCTGATGGATATGTGTGGCATCGCGGTGCCGACACCGGCGCGCAGCGATGGACGGCCCGGCTCGATCACCCTTTTGGCCAAAGCGGGCGAGGACGCAAAAATTGCGGCCTATGCCAGCAAGATCGAAGCTGCAGGTGATCGCAGCCTTGGAGCCACAGGCTGGGCGCGTCCAAAGACCAAGCTGCCGAAAGCCGCTCCGCAAGAAGACATGATCGAGGTCGCGGTCTGTGGCGCCCATATGTCTGGCCTGCCGCTGAACGGCGACCTCACAACCCGCGGCGCAGAGTTTGTGCGCAAGGACGCAACTTCTTCGGACTATGCCTTTTATGCGCTTGAAGGCGGCGGCGTTGCACGTCCCGGATTGCTGCGCGTAGAGGCCGGTCAGGGCGCACAGGTGGCGCTGGAGATCTGGCGCATGCCGAGTTCGCAGTTTGGGAGCTTCATCGCTACGATCCCGCAACCGTTGGGCATTGGCACCCTCAACCTGGCCGATGGGGCGCAGGTACAGGGTTTCCTTTGCGAGGCGACGGCAACCAAAGGCGCGCGTGATATCTCTGAACTGGGGGATTGGCGGCGCTATCTCGAGGCGGAGCGATCCTGAGCGGTGCATTTTTTGCACCGGCATCTTGAATATCTAGCACAATCCAGCGGCACCAAAGCGTGCGAACGTCTTGGGCGACACACAAAAACCGTTTGAAATCCGGGCGAGGTGCTCGGGCGGCGGACCAACAGAAAGGGGTGAACGATGACGAAAACGACCACAATGAACCGGCGCGGATTCCTGCGCAATACGGCGGCCTTTGGTGGCGCAGCAGCAGCTGGGGCGATGCTTCCAGGCAGCGCAATGGCAATGAGCGACTTAACAGTGGGCTTCATCTATGTCGGCGCAAAGGACGACTTTGGCTACAACCAGGCCCATGCCGAAGGCGCCGCAGCAGTCAAAGCGCTTTCCGGCGTCAAGGTGATCGAAGAGGAAAATGTTCCCGAGACCGTGGACGTACAGAACACCATGGAATCCATGATCAACTTCGACGGGGCGACGCTGCTGTTCCCGACCTCTTTTGGCTACTTCAACCCGCATATCCTAGAGATCGCGCCCAAGCACGAAGACATCCGCTTCCAGCATTGTGGCGGCTTGTGGTCGGCAGATCAGCACCCCGGCAATGTGGGCAGCTATTTCGGCTATATCGGCATGGGGCAATATCTGAACGGCGTTGCCGCCGGTCACGCCAGCAAATCCAAGAAGATCGGCTTTGTTGCCGCGAAACCGATCCCTCAGGTTCTGCTGAACATCAACGCCTTCCTGCTGGGTGCCCGTTCGGTCGATCCCACGATCACCTGTCAGGTCATCTTCACCGGCGAATGGTCGCTGGCCGTTAAAGAAGCCGAAGCCACCAATGCGCTGGCCGACCAGGGTTGCGACGTCATCACCTGCCATGTGGATGGCCCCAAGGTGGTCATGGAAACCGCCGCTGGCCGTGACGCATTCGTGTGCGGTTACCACGCCAATCAGTCCCCGCTTGCGCCCGAGAAATACCTGACCGGCGCGGAATGGAATTGGGCCGAGGTCTATACATCCATGATCAAGACCGTGCAGTCCGGTGGCGCCGTCGACAACTTTGTACGTGGCGGTCTGCAGGATGGTTTCATCAAGATGTCACCGCTGGGTCCCGCCGTGTCTGACACGGCCCGCAATCAGTTCGAAGCCACCAAGGCCGAGATCATGAAAGGCGGCTTCAAAGTCATATCTGGCCCGATGAAGGACAACAAAGGCAATATGATTGCCAGCGCGGGTGAGAGCTTTGCTGAAGACGATATCGCTTTGGAGAGCATGGATTATCTTGTAGAGGGTGTGCTGGGTTCCACCAGCTAGGCCTCTAGAATACCAAGAAAATCATGACAGACACGACGACAGCCTCTTTTGCGCCACGCCATGCCTACCTGGCGCTTTGGCTTCCCAGAATTGAGGCTGTTGTCATCCCACTGGCGGCCCTGATCTCAGGGCTGCTGGTGTTTTCACTGTTTCTGCTCGCCTTGGGGAAATCCCCGGTCGAATTTTATTCGCTGATCTACAAGGCGGGGTTCAGCTCTGGGTTCTCATGGAAAAACACTCTGTCACGGGTGGCGCCGCTGTTGTTTGCCGCGCTCTGTGTGGCCCTGCCTGCGCGGCTTGGCCTGGTGGTGATCGGCGGCGAGGGCGCGATTGTTCTGGGTGGGCTGGCTGCTGGCATCACGGGGGCGATGCTGATCGGCGCGCCTGCCGGGATCGCGATGCTGATGATGGTGCTGATGTCGGCCCTTGTCGGGGCGCTCTGGATCGGCGGCGTCGGCTGGATGCGCGTCAAACGCGGGGTCAATGAAACCATCGCCTCGCTCTTGATGGCCTATATCGGTATCGCGCTTCTGAACCATTTCGTCGAAGGCCCGTTTCGCGACCCGGCGAGCCTGAACAAGCCCTCGACTGCCCAATTGCCCGATGCTCTGCGGGTGGGCGACATGCCGATCGGCATCGAAGTGCATTGGGGCTTTGGCGCAGGGGTTGTCGCCTGTATTCTCTGCTGGTTCATTCTGGATAAGACGACCATTGGCTTTGCCGCCAGGATCACCGGACAGAATATACGCGCCGCACAGGTGCAGGCGCTGCCTGTGGGCAGGCTGATCATCGGTTTCACCGCGGCTGGCGGTGCTCTGGCCGCTCTGGCCGGGTTCTTTGAAGTGTCAGCCATTCACGGGGCTGCCAATGGTTCGCTGATCGCGGGCTATGGCTATACCGGAATTCTGATCTCCTTTCTGGCGCGGCACAATCCGCTGGCAATCATTCCGGTGGCGATCCTGCTGGCTGGCTTTGAAGCCTCTTCCGGTCTGATCCAGCGCCGCATGGATCTGCCCGATGCGACCATCCTTGTGCTGCAGGGAATCGTCTTTGTCATTCTGCTGCTGAGCGAGACCCTCTATGGCCGTCTTGCTATCTTTCGCCCGAGCTACTGGAGAGTATAGATGAGTGACCCGGCCGATATCGGGCTTTGGGGCGTGCCGCTGGCGATGCTGGGCGGCGCAATTCGCGTCTCTACACCCTTTCTCTTCGTCTCCCTTGGTGAGTGCCTGACAGAACGGTCAGGGCGCATGAACCTTGGTCTGGAAGGCACGCTGATCTTTGGCGCAATGGCCGGATATGCCGCAGCCTATCACAGTGGTTCGGCCTGGTTCGGCGTGCTTGCCGCCGGGTTTGCCGGGATGTGGTTCGGGCTGTTTCACGGCTGGGTCTGTCGCTTCAAAGGGGTCAATGACATCGCAATGGGCATCGCCCTCATGCTCTTGGGCATGGGGCTCGCGTTCTTTTTCGGCAAACCCTATATCCAGCCGGTGGCGCCGGACCTGCCTGCGATCTCGCTGGGCTGGTGGTCCGATATCCCGCAGGTTGAGGCCGCACTGCGGGTCAATGTTCTGTTCATTATCGGCGCGGTGCTGGCGCTGGCCATGGCATGGATGTTTCGCGCAACCCGCATCGGGCTGAAGGTGCGCGTCGTCGGAGACAGCACCGCCGCTGCCCGCGCCATCGGGTTCAACCCCGATCTGGTGCGGCTCTGGTCCACTGCGGCAGGTGGTGCACTGGCCGGTGTCGGCGGGGCCTATCTGTCGCTTTACTATCCCGGCAGCTGGAACGAAGGCATCAGTTCGGGCCAAGGCCTGATGGCGATCGCGCTAGTGATCTTTGCCCGCTGGAACCCCATTAACTGTTTCTGGGCGGCGCTGCTGTTTGGCGGCGCGGGCGCGCTTGGCCCTGCCCTACAGTCCGTCGGAGTGAGCAGCGGCTATTACCTGTTCTTTGCCGCGCCCTATATCCTGACCCTCATCCTCTTGATCGCAACCTCATCGCCGGACCGCGCCCTCAAAGGTGCGCCGAGTGAGCTGAGCATCACAAAATAGGAGCCAACTATGCCCGCCATCGAAAGCACCCCCTATGCCTGGCCCTATAATGGCGATCTGCGGCCCCAGAACACCGCACTGATCGTGATCGACATGCAGACCGATTTCTGCGGCAAGGGCGGCTATGTGGACGCCATGGGCTATGATCTGTCCATGACGCAGGCACCGATCGAGCCGATCAAGGCGGTACTGGCGGCGATGCGGGCCAAGGGCTATCACATCATCCACACCCGCGAAGGTCATCGCCCGGACCTGTCGGACCTGCCCGCCAACAAACGCTGGAGATCGCAGCAGATCGGCGCAGGGATCGGTGATCCCGGACCCTGCGGCAAGATCCTGATCCGCGGTGAAGCGGGCTGGGATATTATCCCCGAACTCTATCCCGAACAGGGCGAGATCATCATCGACAAGCCGGGCAAAGGCAGCTTCTGCGCCACCGATCTGGAGATGATCCTGCGCACGAGAGGCATCGAAAACCTAATCATCTGTGGTATCACCACGGATGTCTGCGTCTCCACCACTATGCGCGAAGCCAATGATCGCGGCTTTGAATGCGTTGTGCTGTCGGATTGCTGTGGCGCCACCGACAAGGGCAACCATGACGCGGCGCTGAAGATGGTCACAATGCAGGGCGGTGTCTTTGGTGCCGTCGCCGACAGTAAGACGCTGATTGCGGGTCTGGTCTGAGCCATGAGTGATGCCCGGACGGCAAGCGCAGTAGAAGTCGAAGCCGTCGCCATGTCCATGCAGTTCGGCGACTTCAAGGCGCTTGACAATGTCACCTTGCGCGTAAAAGCGGGCAGTTTTCACGCACTTTTGGGCGAGAACGGTGCCGGGAAATCCACTCTGGTGAAATGTATTATGGGGTTTCAGGCCCCAACGCAGGGCGGCCTCTTGGTGGGTAGGCGCGAGGCCCGGATCAAGGATCCGGTGGATGCCCAGAAACTGGGCCTTGGGATGGTCTATCAGCACTTCACGCTGGTGCCCTCGCTGACTGGCAAGGAAAATCTGGTGATCGCGCGCGCCGATGCGCCGCATGTGATCGACTGGCGGGCGGAAACCGCGCGGCTTGAAGAATTTCTGGCACGGATGCCGTTTCAGGCTCCTTTGGACCGGCCTGTGACAGACCTGTCAGCCGGGGAAAAACAGCGGCTGGAAATCCTGAAGCAACTCTATCTGGGCAGCCGCTTCCTGATCCTGGATGAGCCGACCTCGGTTCTGACGCCGAATGAAGCGGATGAGGTCCTGACCCATGTGCGTGCACTATGTCAGGAGGGTGGGCTCTCGGTTCTAATGATCACCCACAAGTTCCGCGAAGTCGACCAATTCGCCGATCACGTCAGCGTTTTGCGCCGCGGGAAACTGGCAGGCAGCGCCAGGGTCGGTGAGCTCAGCAATGCAGAGCTGACGCGTATGATGATCGGCGAGGAGTTTACCCCGCAGGAAACTCAGCGCACAAAGACCGGCACCCATGTCATGCTCAATCTGCGAGCGGCCTCAGCACCCGATCAATCGGGGCTGAAGACGATCAAGATCGAGGATCTGAAGGTGCATGCGGGAGAAATCCTCGGCATCGCCGGGGTTTCCGGCAATGGGCAGAAAGATCTGATGGAGATCCTGACCGGTCAAAAGAAACTCAGCACCGGGGCTATCGAAGTAGACGGCAAGCCCTATTGCGCCAACCGCGAAGAGTCTCAGGCCGCACAAATTCGCTTTGTGCCCGAAGAGCCTTTGCAGAATGCCTGCGCGGCACGGATGAGCGTGGCCGAGAATCTGGGTTTTCGCAACTTTGATCGTACAAGAAACGGCGGCTGGAAGCTGCTGGCCAACAAGGCAGACTTACAGGCGCAGGGCATGCGCCTGATTGAAGAGTTCAACATCAAGACCACCTCTGCGCATTCCCCGGTTGGTGTCCTGTCAGGCGGCAATGTGCAGCGAACGGTTCTGGCACGCGAACTCTCCGGAGATGTCAAAGTGCTCGTGGTTGCAAACCCATGCTTTGGACTGGATGTTGCTTCGGTCACCGCCATCCGCTCGCGCCTTATCGCGGCGCGCAACCGAGGCGTTGCAGTCCTGCTGATCTCGGAAGACCTGGATGAAATTTTGGAACTTTCAGACCGCTTGATGGTCATGTACGAGGGCAAGGTCGCCTTTGAGGCTCAGACCAGACAGACCACCAGCTCTGAGGTCGGGACCTATATGGCCGGAGGCTGAAAGACCCTCTCGAATAAAATCCTGGACGAACTGCTGAAGGGCGTGGAGCGCCCTGAGGACCTGCTCGGTGATGCCGGGCTGATAAAAGAGCTGAATATCAGGCTGAACCGCACCGGGTTTGCCGGAGGCTCCAACTCCTGAGTAGGATGGAGCATCATGAGCAAGACAACGAACAAATATTCCCCCGAAGACCGCGAACGCGCTGTTCGCATGTTTCTTGACAACGCAGGGCAGCATGAGAGCCGCTGGTCGGCGATCTTGTCGATTTCCTCAAAGATCGGCTGTGCACCTCAGGCGCTGAATGAGTAGGTCAAGAAGGCCGAGGTCGATCGGGGCGACCGAGCCGGCGTCACGACCGAGATGGCAGAGAAGATGAAAGCTCTGGAACGCGAGAACCGCGCGTTGAAGCAGGCCAATGAATCCTGCGCAAGGCGTCCGCATATTTTGCTCAGGCGGAGCTCGACCGCCGGTCCAGGACATGATCGCCTTTTTCGAAGAGAACAGGGATATCGGGGGCGAGCCGATCAACGGCCTTTTCAAGGCAGCGGTCATTCATCGTCGTGGGCCATGGCGCAGCTTCGACGCCGTCGAATACGCCACACTCGAATGAGTCGACTGATTCAACAGCCGCCGCCTGCTGGAACCCATCGGAAACATCCCGCCAGCAGAGGCCGAGGCAAGCTTCTACGCAGCTCCGGAAAAATCAGACATGGCCGCGTAACCAACCGAAATCAGCCTTCGGCAAACCCGGCGCGGTTCACTTTCCCGGCAAACGAGCGTCTTAGGGCGGTGTTTGCTATTGGCGATCGCGGGGCGAGCCGGGCCCTACGGAGATGCCGAGATGGTTAGATACCCACCCCGACCCAGAGCGGGTACCGTGGTGAGGCGGAGACGGTTACTCAGATCCTAACGCACCGCGCGGCGGATTCGTGACGGCTTCCGGCGAATCGGGGGTTAAGGCCAGTATTTCTTGAGGTTTGGGCGTGTCGGCAAAGCGTCGGCAAAACGTCGGCCTTGCGTATGGCACCTTGTCGGGCAAACGGGCGGGTTAACAGAGCGCGCGGTGGTTTCGCCGGGGTTTTGGGCCCGTAGAGTTGTTTGATTTTAGGGAGCGTTGGTGACCGAAGCAAAACGACCCGTTGCGTCACCGGCTCCGGATGCTGCAACACCCAATGGAGTATCTCTCTCAGCCGCCAGAGGTCCGCTGCGAGACCAATCTGCATAATCGATTTTCGCGCTGCGCGCGCTCGCAGCGCGATTCAGGCTAGACTTGCAAGTGTTCACGTACCGCAAGCTCTCGTTAAAACCCGAAATCTGCCGTCGCAATGCGCGGGCCGTCGCAGTACGCTGACTATTGCAGCCACGAGTAGGTGACGGGCTTCCATTGCTGGTCACACTGGAAGACATCTACCTAGAGCAGAAAGACGGGCTATCATAGGACGCCTATCAACCAGGCGATTCAACACATGCTTGGAAACCAGCAAGCGCATGAAATTGATGAGTTTCACCATTGATATCTTCATAGCTGCCTTTCGCAAACCCAAATGCTTTGAGAGCATTACCGTCTGCTCCCAACACGTGACCGCGCATGTACAGAATTTCCGCAGTCATTGATATCCATTCGTCCGGTTTGTGACCAGCTAATCTTTGGTTCTTCCCATTGACGTGGCCTGACAAAGAAACGGTGCCGTCAGAATTGATCTTTAGATCGATTGCGCCCCCGGCTTCAACAACTGCATGCCCCCCACCTTCGGTAATCAAAAATGCCCCAGAGCCATCAGAAAACGTAAGATTTCCAAGGAAATCTGCATGATCCAAGCCTCCAAGATAGTCTTCATCTTCAACGTTTTTGGTCCGCTGCGGGAACTGGGCTTGGGAGATAGAATGCAATGATAATGCTGCAAATTCTGCTTCAGTATTAGAAGGCATGCTGAAATTTTGCGTCAATGTATAGCCGTTCACACCGACGGAACCATAAGTATCATCGGGAATATTTATTCTTTCCTCACGCCCGCCATAGAATACAAAGTACTCGTCGTTTTCAGTACAATCAAAATTTGTGAAATTTAGTTGGTCGCGAAGCTCTTGATATATTGATGATTCAATAATCTCTAGGCGCTTGCCGTTCTTACTTTTTTCAACCAGAGTGTAACCACTTTGAGATTCATATGATGTTACCGTTCCCTTTTCTTCATCGACACAGATATCGCTTAATACTATGACAGGCCCGATCTCGGTGAGGTAGTGATAGTTTCCAAAGGCTCTTGTCGCGGCACATTGGTCTATTTTAAAGTCCATGAAGGGTTCATTCGGGATCGGATGTGTTACTCGGCCTTCCGCCTGTGCAAAAGCAGCACCTGTCGTTATTAAGAATAGAAAAGTGCTGAAAATATTTACCCGCATCATCCTGCCCCCTCAAAGACTTCCACATGAGTAATGCGACCGTTCTTGCCCATAACTCTAACATAAACGAAGTGCCCGCGACCGAAGAGAACATCTTCTCGGATGTGTGCCTCAACCGGTGGACCAGCTTTGTAGAATTCCGGAAGCTTTGCCCGCAGTCGTTTATCGTGGAAAATTGGGTCATCGTAGTCGAATTGCTGCCGAATACCGAATCGATGGTAATTTGCCCGGTCCTGCGCAAGTATCGCTCCAAAGGATGTCAATTTTGTGCCTTTTGAAGACACCCTGTCTTCCGGGGCCAAAAATGTTGAATACGCAGCGATAACCTCCTCGGCATGAGCGGGCGCCGTGAAAAGTAATGAGGACGCAGTGAGTAAGCTGGCAATTGTGTTTCTGAGCAATTGATTTATCCCAAATATTGACTCTCTTTCACCTCACAATATCCGATGATTTCGACAAGTCCATGCGTTGCGGTTACTTTTGGGTGGGATCGTTTGCCATTGGCGATCGCGGGGCGAGCCCCGCCCTACGGAGACGCCGAGATGGGTTGGGCACCCGCCCCAAAAACGACAAACCCCCGGGCGGGTGCCACGGGGGTCGTCAATTTCTTGGCCAAATGGTGCGTGCAAGCACACACCCTACGGCGAGTGCATGTTACATCATGCCTTCGCGCTGGGCCTTCTTGCGTGCGAGTTTGCGGGCGCGGCGGATGGCCTCGGCCTTCTCGCGCGCTTTCTTCTCGGAGGGTTTCTCGAAATGCTGCCGAAGCTTCATCTCGCGGAACACGCCCTCACGCTGCAGCTTCTTTTTCAGGGCACGGAGCGCCTGATCGACGTTGTTGTCGCGAACACTGACCTGCATGTGGTTGTCACCACCTTTCTAGGTTAAAGTTGCATAAGATTGCAGGAGCGCGCCGTATAGCAGCGGCTTTTGCGTTTGTCTACCGCCAAGGAGTGCTGAATATGGACGCCGTTAAGACCGCCTTACTGAAAGCCGCCCTGCCGCATGTCGCCTTTGACGGCTGGGGCGAGGCGTCGTTCCGGGCGGCCGCCGCGGATGCCGGGCTGGACGCGGAGGCGGCGCGCACCGCCTGCCCGCGGGGCGCGCTGGACCTGGCTGTCGCCTACCACAAGGCCGGGGACGACGCGATGCGCGCCGCCGTCGCCGCGACCCCGTTCGTAGGCGCGCGCGTGCGCGAGCGCATCACCTTCGCGGTGCGCAGCCGCATCGAGGCCGGCGACCGCGAGGTGGTGCGCCGCGGCACGGTGCTGTTCGCGCTGCCGCTGCACGCCGCCGAGGGCGCCGGGCTGATCTGGGGCACCGCGGACGCGATCTGGGAGGCCCTGGGCGACCCCTCGGACGACATCAACTGGTACTCCAAGCGGGCGATCCTGTCGGGGGTCTATGGTTCGGTCGTGCTGTTCTGGCTCGGCGATGACAGCGAGGGCGCGGCGGCGACCTGGGACTTCCTCGACCGGCGCATCGAGGACGTGATGCGCATCGAGCAGGTGAAGGGCCAGCTGCGCGCGAACCCCTTGACCAAGGGGCCGGTGGCGGCGGTGGAATCGCTGCTGTCGCGCGTGAAGGCGCCCAGCCGCACCCCGCGCGACGACCTGCCCGGGCGCTGGCGCGCTTAACCAGCGGCTGCCAGACCACCTTCCCCCCCGCGCCGCGGGCTGCTAAGCCAATGGCCAAACGGAGGTTTGGCGATGCCCGAGATGATGCGCGTTGTGGAAATTACAGAGCCCGGCGGGCCGGAGGTGCTAAGACCGGCCGAGCGCAAGCTGCCCGCGCCGCGCTATGGCGAGATCCTGATCAAGGTCGCCTATGCGGGGGTGAACCGCCCCGACGCGCTGCAGCGCGCCGGCAGCTACAACCCGCCCCCCGGCGCGAGCGATCTGCCCGGGCTGGAGGCCGCGGGCGAGGTCGCCGCGGTGGGCCCCGGCGTGAGCGAGTGGAAGAAGGGCGACCTGGTCTGCGCCCTGCTGCCGGGCGGCGGCTACGCGGAATACGTCACCACTCCCGCCGCGCATGCCCTGCCGGTGCCCGAGGGGATGAGCCTGGACAAGGCCGCCTGCCTGCCCGAGACCCATTTCACCGTCTGGACGAACGTCTTCATGCGCGGCGGATTGAAGGCGGGCGAGCGGTTCTTGGTGCATGGCGGCTCGTCTGGGATCGGCACGACGGCGATCCAGCTGGCGCGGCTCTCGGGCGCGCGGGTCTTTGCCACGGCGGGCTCGGCAGAGAAGTGCCAGGCCTGCTTGGACCTGGGCGCCGAGCGCGCGATCAACTATCGCGACGAGGATTTCGTAGAGGTGATACGCGCCGAGGGCGGCGCGAATGTGATCCTCGACATGGTCGGCGGCGGGTATATCCCGCGCAACGTCAAGGCGCTGGCCGATGAGGGGCGACTGGTGCAGATCGCGTTCCTGAGCGGGCCCAAGGTGGAGCTGAACTTCGCCCAGGTGATGATGCGGCGGCTGACGATCACCGGCTCGACCCTGCGCCCGCAGAGCGATTTTGCCAAGGCCGCCATCGCCGAGGGGCTGCGTGAGCATATCTGGCCGCATCTGGCCTCGGGGCAGATCGGGCCGGTTATGGACAGCGAATTTGCGTTGGAGAAGGCCGCCGAGGCGCATGCCCGGATGGAGAGCTCGTCGCATATCGGGAAGATCGTCTTGAAGGTATAGGGCGCCTGCCCCGGCGGGCCGCCCACCCACCCGCCCCGGCACCGCCGGGGCAGGCGGCGCTTCATCGCGGCGTTGCGAGGGGCGGTGAGGTCGCGCAGTCCGTATTTATGGCCGAAAAGAATGAGGACCGATTCGCCTCGGCGATGGGCCGTCCAGTGGACGGGGCGGGATCCTAATGCGCGGAGCGCCAGACCGGTTCTCACCAGTTGTGCAGATGGTCCCTCGATATGGTGCAATGGCGGTCGATCTTGACGGCCGGAGGACGAGGCCGGATGGCCGAGGACGACTTATAGAGCGCGCCGAAGGCGCTCAATTTAACAGCGGGCCCCTCCCTAGGAGAGCCGGTAGAACTCTTCCGCCGTGCCGCCAAAGACGCGGGCCTTTTCGGCGGGCGTCAGGTGATCGGTTAACTCAAGAGCGGCCTCCCGCCAGCGGTCATAGCTCGACGCCAGCGTGCAGACCGGCCAGTCCGAGCCCCACATGATCCGGGCCGGGCCGAACTCTGCCAGAACGTGATCCACATAGGGCTTCAGGTCGGCGACTTGCCAATCCTCAGCGGCCTCGGTCACAATGCCCGAGAGCTTCAGATAGGCCCCGGTGTCGCGCGCCAGCCGCGTGATCCCGGGCGCCCAGACATCAAAGGCCCCGTCCCGGATCTGCGGCTTCATGCAATGGTCGATCACCGCGCGCATTTGCGGGTACCGCATCAGCACCGTGCGGAAGTTCTGCAAATGGCGCGGGAAGCCCAGCGCGTCAAAGGTCAGGTCCAGATCGACCAGCGCCTCAAACCCCCATTGCACGTCCGGGCGCAGCATCCAATCCACGTCCGGGATGTCCTGGATCATCGGGCGCACGCCTCTGAACTTGGGGTGCCTTGCCAGCCGTTCGAGATGCCTGCGGTCCTCCGGGCGCTCGAAATCCACCCAGCCCACCACACCGGCCACGCTGTCGGCCCCATCGGCGATGCCCAGCATGTATTCCGTCTCGTGGATCGTATCAGCGGCCTGCACCAGCACGCTGCGCGCGATCCCATGGCGGTTGAGCATGGGCTCCAGGTCCCGCGGGCCAAAGGGCCGCGCCAGGATGGGATGATCCGGCGGCATCCAGAAATAGTCGCCGCGGGCGGGGTTCCAGTAATGCTGATGGGCGTCGATCTGCATCTGGCTCAGCCCCCCGTGGGGGCGTCGGCGCGCATCAGCCCCTCGGATTTGAGGTCAGCCCAAAGCCCCGCGGGGATCTCTGCCGCCGCCGCCGCGAGGTTGCCCTCCATCTCCGCCAGGCCCTGCCCGCCGGGGATCACCGAGACATGCGCCGGGTGCAAGAGCGGGAACTGGAACGCGGCGTCCACCAGCCGCACGCCATGCGCCGCGCAGACCGCCTGGATGCGCCCGACCCTGTCCAGCACCGCCTGCGACGCAGGCTCGTAGTCGTAATACGCGCCCTCCACCGGCCCGGTGGCCAGAATGCCCGAGTTATAGGGCCCGCCGGTGATGATCCCGATCCCGCGCGCCTCGCAGAGCGGCAGGAGGCTGGACAACGCCTCCTGCTCCAAGAGCGTGTAGCGCCCGGCCAAGAGAAAGAGGTCGAAATCACCGCGCTCGGCCAGCATCTGGCAGACCGGCCATTCATTCACCCCCGCGCCGAAGGCCTTGATCACGCCGGTGCTGCGCAGCCGCTCCAGCGCGTGGTAGCCCCCCGCCATAAGTTGGTCGACCTTGGCGCGCATATTCGCCTCGCCGCCCTGGTTTCGCGCGTCGATGTCATGCGCCAGCAGGATGTCGATGCGGTCCACGCCCAGCCGCTCCAGCGACAATTCCACCGAGCGCATCACGCCGTCATAGCTGTAGTCATAGACCTCGCGCCGGTTGGGCACCTCGAACCACTTGCCGACGCCGTGGCGCGCCGCGGGCGGGCAGGCCTCCAGGAGCCGCCCCACCTTGGTCGAGAGCACATAGTCGTCGCGGGGCTTGTCCCGCAGGAAGCGGTTCAGGCGGGTCTCGCTGAGCCCGTAGCCATAGAGCGGCGCAGTGTCGTAGTAGCGCACGCCGCCCGACCAGGCGCGCTCCAGCACCGCATGGGCCTCCTCGTCGCTGATCGCCCGGTAGAGGTTCCCAAGCGGCGCGGTGCCCATGCCGATCTCGGTGAACGTCACGCCGCCATTGCCTAGCCGATCCCAGTGCCTTGTCTTCATGCTTTAATCCCCCCGCGCATCCGCGCCCAGAGTAGCGCATCGTGCCCGCAGGGGAACCCCGGTTCCATGGCGTGGCTGCTTAGTGCATGGCGGCGCGCATCGGCGCTTGCGCCAATTCTTCACAGGCGCCAAAAAAATCAACGAAATCTTTACCCGTGACCGGAAAGCTAAAACTGGGTGGGAGCCGCCGGCTCTGCGCCGCGACGCCCTCCCGGATCTATGATCCGGGTCGAATCACCAAGATTTTCCTAACGAAATCCAGATTTCAGCGGCAGCTCGCGAAAAAGACGAATGACCGTCCGTTGGGCGCGTGGCGCGCGCTACAGCCAAAGCCCATGCGCGCGCTGAAAATACTCCACCCCATGCCGGTTCGCGCTGCGCCGGTCCGCGCCGTCGATCACGGATTTGCCCAGCGGCGCGTGGCGCTCGCTCTCGGCCTGGCGCGGGTCCAGCAGGCCGCCTTCCAGCCAGATCGGCACGCCCCGCGCGGCCAGCATCCCCGAGAGCCACACGTCGTCCACCCCCCAGAGCACCGGCGGGATGTCATAAAACGCATCATCGAACATCTGGGGCCGCACCAGCACGCCGGCATAGCCCTCGAAGACATCGATATAGCCCGAGCGCTTGAAGGTGCGCCGCGGCGGGGCCGTCATGTCGCGCCCCTGGGTGAGGTTCTGCCAGAGGTATTTGAGCTGGAACTCAACGTCCGTCACGCGCAAGCGCCGCACCGCACGGGGCTGCAGATCGCGCATAGTCGAACTCGCGGCATATTCCGCCGCCTGCCAGCCGCCCTGGGCGATCACGGCCTCGGGGTGGCGGGACTTTGCCTCCAGGAAGGACTGCGCCCAGCCCGGCCCATAGATATGGTCGTCATCGGCAAAGAGCAGGTCCACGTCCTGCCCCGTGAAGTCGCGCGCCGCGGGTAGGATCTTTGTTGCGGGGCCAAGGTCCGCCGCGCAGCGCCTTATGTCCACGCCCTGCGGCACCGCGGGCAGCGCGCCGTCCCAATCCGGGAACCGCCGATAGGCCTGCGGCACATAGAGCAGCACCCGGTCCGCCCCCTGCCCCACCAGGCTTTCCAGCACCGGGCCTATTTTACCAAACCGCGCCGGGATCGATGACAGGGTTATGATCAAAGCCATATGCCGAACTTTCGCTGCATATGCTCCACGCCCAGCCGGTTCGCGCTGGCGCGGTCCAGCCCCTCGACCACGCTGGTGACCAGGGGGGCGAAGGGTTCGGCCTCGGTGCAGGCGGGCTCGTGGATGTTGCCATGCAGCCAGATCGGCACGCCCATCCGCGCCAGCATCCCCGAGAGCCAGATGTCGTCCACATGGCGCAGCGGCTCGGGGATGTCATAGGCCACATCGTCAAAAAACTCAGGCCGCACCAGCACCCCGGCGCAGCCCTCGAAGATGTCCACGTAACCGGAGCGCTTGAACACCCGGCGGCGCGGCTCCTCGACGTTCAAGCGGCGCGCGCGGAGCTGGCGCCAGAGGAACTTTGCCTGGAACTCGATATCGGTGATCCGCCAGGTGCGCTCCGAGCGCGGCTGATGCGCGCGCGGCCGGGTGCTTTTGGCGATCATATGCGCCTGCAGGCCGAGATTGGCGATGGCGGCGCCCGGGTGCCGGGCGCGATCCTGCAGAAAGCGCGCGGCCCAGTGCGGCGGGTAGGCGCGGTCGTCATCGCCAAAGAGTATCTCGACGTCCTGGCCGCGCAGGTCGCGCGCGGCGGGCAGGATCTTGGTGGCGGGGCCGAAATCCTCGGCGCAGCGGTGGATCTCGACGCCCGCGGGCACCGCGGGCAGCGCGCCGTCCCAGTCAGGAAAACGCCGGTAGCTTTGTGGGATATAGAGCCGGATCGCCTCCACCGGTGCCGTCTGGGCGCGCAGCCCCTCCAGCGTCGCCCCGATTTTGTCAAAGCGCGGCGGGATGGTGGAAAGCGAGATCACCAGGCGCGTCATGGCAGCCAGACCCCGTGATGCGCCTGCAGGTGCCGGATGGCCGCGATGTTCTGGTCATGCCGCGCGGCGTCGTCCAGCGGCGCGGCCGCATGCGCGGCGCTGCGCGCGCCTGCCTCCAGCCAGATCGGCACGCCCTTGGCCGCGAGCATGCCGGACAGCCAGACGTCGTCGACGGGCCAGGCCACATCGGGGATGTCCGAGGCCGCGTCGTCGAACATCTCGGGGCGCACCAGGACGCCGCCGCAGCCCTCGAACATGTCAACATGACCGGAGGCGCGGAACAGCATCGCTTCGGCGCCCGGATGGGCGCGCTTGTCGAGCCATTTCTGCCAATCCTGGCTGGGCTTGGCCTGCGGCCGCAAGACCCGCGCCACTCCTTGGCCGGTTTTCCACGCAACCATCATGCCGCGCAGGCAAAGCGCCGCTTCTGGCTGTGAGGAGCGCGCCTCGCAGAGGCGCCGCCCCCAATCGGAAGGGTAGATGCGGTCATCATCGCAGAACAGGAGGTCGACATCTTCGCCTCGAAAGGCGCGCGCGGCGGGCAGGACCTTCGTGGCCGGGCCGAGGTCTTCCTCGCAGCGCAGGATCTCGACCCCCGCGGGCACGTCCGGCAGCGTGCCGTCCCACTCCGGAAACCGGCGATAGGCGCGCGGGATATGCAGCAGAATGCGATCCGCCGTCACGTCCTGCGCCAGCAGACTGTCCAGCGTGGGCTTAATGTAAGGGAAGCGCGGCGGGATCGACGATAGGCTAATGATCAGCACGGGCCCAAATCCTTACAGAGGATTTGGTTCCGGATTTTTCCAAAAATCCGGCCACCGCCAAGATCAAAGCCAAACGCCATGGGTCTCCTGGAAGTACTGGATGCAGGCCTTGTTGGCGTCGTCGCGGTCGGCGCCTTCGATGGTGGCCTTGTGCAGGGCGTCATAGACGCCCGCGGGTGTGTGCTGGGTGTCGTGCTGGCCCGCCAGCGCCCAGATCGGGACGCCCTTGCGCGCCAGGCAGCCCGACAGCCAGACGTCGTCCACCGCCCAGATCACCTCGGGGATCTCAAAGGCCGTATCGTCGAAGAAGTCGGGCTTCACCAGCGCCCCGCCGAAGCCCTCAAAGCAGTCGACATAGCCGCTTTGGCGGAACAGCACCCGCGTGGGCTCGCGCAGGTATTTGCGCTCCACCGGCGGGAAGAGGAACTCCCAGACCATCTTGGCCTGGAACCGCAAATCCAGCGCGCGCGAGCGGCGGCTGGCGCGTGGCTGCGGGCGGTCGCGCATGGCGGACTGCCCGTAGCGGTCCGCCTCGAACCCCGCGATTGCGATGCACGCCTCCGCGTGCTCGGCCCGTGCGTCCAGAAAGGCCTGCGCCCAGTCGGGTTTGTAGCGGCGGTCGTCGTCGCAGAGCAGCAGCTCAACGCCCGCCTGGCCGCGGAACTCCTGCGCGGCATAGAGCACCTTTGTGGCGGGGCCCATGTCGCGTGGCACGCGGCGGATCTCGACGCCCTGGGGCACCGCGGGCAAGGCGCCGTCCCAGTCCGGAAAGCGCCGATACGCCTCTGGAATATACAGGATGATCCGGTCGATCTGCGCCGTCTGCCGCAGCAGGCATTCCAGGGTCGGCCCGAGCTTGTCGAACCGGGTCGGAATGGAGGAGAGCGTGACGATCAACATATCGGGCAGGGTTTAACCACCTCGGTCGAGATGCCGCAAGTGTTCGGCTTGTGGCAGTGCGGCGATGCCCTTATCTCTGCGCCCATGGCCTACACTGATCAGACCCAGGAACGAGAGAAATCCAAACGCGTTGGCGCGCTGCGCGGGCTGCTGCCGTTTATGGCGCCCTACCGGCTGATGCTGCTGGCGGCGCTGGTGGCGCTGGTGTTCACCGCCGCAATATCGCTGGTGCTGCCGCTGGCGGTGCGCCGCGTGGTGGACGGGTTCGAGACCGGGGCCGCGGCCCTTCTGGACCAGTATTTCGTCGCCGCCTTGGCCATCGCCATCGCCTTGGCGCTGGGCACGGGGCTGCGGTACTACCTGGTCACCCGCCTGGGCGAGCGCGTGGTGGCCGACATCCGCAAGGCCGTCTTTGACCGCATGATCGGCATGTCGCCCGCCTTCTATGAGAAGATCATGACCGGCGAGGTGCTGTCGCGCATCACCACCGACACGACGCTGATCCTCAGCGTGATCGGCTCTTCGGTCTCGGTGGCGCTGCGCAACGTGCTGATCTTTCTGGGCGGGCTGGTGCTGTTGTTCTTCACCTCGCCCAAGCTGACCCTGCTGGTCTTGCTGATCGTGCCCGCAATCATCGTCCCCATCGTCCTGCTGGGCCGCCGCCTGCGCGTGCTGAGCCGCGAGAACCAGGACTGGATCGCGGCCTCCTCCGGCAGCGCCTCGGAGGCGCTTTCATCGGTGCAGACCGTGCAGGCCTTCACCGGCGAGGGCCAGAGCCGCGAGAATTTCTCGGAGGTGACCGAGGAGAGCTTTAACTCCGCCAAGGCGCGCATCATGACCCGCGCGATGATGACGGTGATCGTGATCGCGCTGATATTCTCGGGCGTTGTGGGCGTGCTCTGGATCGGCGCGCGGGATGTGCGCGCGGACGAGATGAGCGTCGGCGCATTGGTGCAGTTCGTCATCTACGCGGTGATGGTGGCGGGCTCGGTGGGCGCGCTGTCGGAGATCTGGGGCGAGCTGCAACGCGCCGCCGGGGCGACCGAGCGACTGGTCGAGCTATTGAACGCGCAAGACAGCGTCGACGATCCCGCCGCGCCGCGCCCCCTGCCCGACCAGCGCCACGGCGCGATCCGCTTGGAAGACGTCACCTTCCGCTACCCGTCGCGCCCCAAGACCGCCGCGCTGTCCTCGATTTCATTCGACATCCAGCCGGGCGAGACCGTGGCCATCGTCGGCCCCTCTGGCGCGGGCAAGTCCACCATCTTCCAGCTGCTGCTGCGCTTTTACGACCCGAGCGCTGGCAAAGTGTGCATCGATGGCGTGGACGTGGCCGAGATGTCACGCGCCGAGTTCCGCAAATGCATCGCCCTGGTGCCCCAGGACGCGGTTATCTTTGCCGCCACCGCGCGCGAGAACATCCGCTTCGGGCGCCCAGAGGCCAGCGATTCCGAGGTCGAAGCCGCCGCCCGTGCCGCCGCCGCGCATGACTTTCTGACCGCGCTTCCGGAAGGCTATGACAGCTATGTCGGCGAGCGCGGCGTGATGCTGTCGGGCGGGCAGAAACAGCGCATCGCCATCGCGCGCGCGATCCTGCGCGACGCGCCGATCCTGCTGCTGGACGAGGCGACCTCGGCGCTTGACGCCGAGAGCGAGCGGCTTGTGCAGGCCGCCGTGGATGAGATCAGCCAGGACCGCACAACCTTGATCGTGGCGCACCGCCTGGCAACCGTGAAGAAGGCCGATCGCATCCTGGTCTTCGACGAGGGCCAAATCGTAGCCGAGGGCACCCATGCCGAGCTGGTCGAGGCGGGCGGGCTATACGCGCGCTTGGCACGGCTGCAGTTCACCGAAGGGCTCGCCGCAGAGTAGCGCCCGCAAACAACCTCAGAGTGAGGGCTGCCTTAAAAATAAGGCATTGCCAGCCCCTGAATGGCTGGTAGGTTGTCCGCGCAGTCCGGATCAGGGACGCATGCGGCGACCAAATTCAACGCCGTTCGCGCAGCGTCCTATTTGGGATCGGCTCTGTAAATGGTTTCTTTCTTTGCTTTGTCGAAGGACCCAGTATCAGTATGACCAATCAACGCGATCATAGCGTCTCTCTGGTCAATCTTCGCCAGTCTGAGCGCGTCCTAAGCGCCGCGTTCTTTGCGCGCACCGCGCTTGTGATCACCCTCGCCACCGTTGGGTGGCAGGTCTTACAGCTGCACATTTTGCCGTTATGGGTCTTGGCCTATTACTCCGCCGTCACCGTCGAGAAGGTTCTGCTGGCCCATGGCGGCAGGCTGGGCGCCACGGTTCAATTCTATCTGATCCTGGTGGCGAGTTTTGCCATCGCCTGCATCTTCGCCTGGCTGCCGCTTTACCTCTGGCAGATGGACGGCACGATCTGGAAGTTCGCCGCAATGGTCCTGATGGTGTGCGGCACGTTGAACATCATCCTGCTGCGCGCGCGGGTCTGGGAGACCGCGGTGGCGTATTTGTTGCCCGTTGCGTTGGTCTTCTTCGTCATGGCGGCTGACTTTTGGGTATCCCCCTGGGGCGGGCCTGCCTTTTGGGCGGCCATGTGCTTGGCGGTCGGCGTGGCGACATATTTTGGGATCGCCGTCTGGGAATCCTTCCGCTCGACCAAGGAGCTCAACGAGGCGCGCGCGCAGCTCTTGCAATCGCAGAAGGTCGAGGCGCTGGGCACTTTGACCGGCGGCATCTCGCACGACTTCAACAACCTGCTGAGCGTGATCCAGGGGAACCTGGAGTTGCTGCAGACCTATCCCGATGTGGAGGACAAGGACGAGTTCCTAAGAGAGGCCTTGCTGGCAACTGCCCGCGGCGCGCAGCTTACTCGAAAGCTGCTGGCCTATGTTCGAAAGTCCGAGCTTACCCCCGATGCTTTGGAGCCGGGCCAGGTATTCGCAGAGGTCGAGGCGCTGGCCCAGCGGGTCATCCCGACCAGCATAGCGCTGGAGACACAGGTTCTGACCGACGGCACGCGATTATTGGCGGATCAGGCCATGCTGCAAACCGCGCTGCTTAATCTGATCGTCAACGCGCGCGATGCGATGCCCGAGGGCGGTCTATTGGTGCTGCGCGCGGAAAGCTGGAGCGGCCCGGTGCCCGGCATCGAAAGGCCCTCTGCCCGGGAATTCGTGCGCCTGCAGGTCTCGGACACCGGCACGGGCATACCGGCGGAGAAGTTGAGCCGCGTTTTGGACCCGTTCTTCACCACCAAGCCGCCCGGCGAAGGAAGCGGCCTGGGCCTGGCCATGGTGCAGGGCTTTGTGCGCCAGTCCGGCGGCGAGCTGGTTGTGGAAAGCGAGCTTGGGTTTGGGACCACGATCTCGCTGTTCCTGCCCCAGGTGGAAGACAAGCGCCCCGAGGTCAGCCCGCATGCAGAGCCCGGCACGCTTGACGCGACGGAACGCGCCTTCGGATAGCCGCCAGCGCATGGAATCTGCGCGAACATAAGATTTCTACTTGCAACATTCCAAGTTTCGCTGCGTCATACTTGCAATAAAACTGCGCGTTAGGTTTACCCAAGCGTCAGGGAGACGCGCATAAGGCGTGGATAAACGGGAGGAACACCGCGATGGGATATGCCACGCTTGATGATCGCAACGCGATCGAACAGGAAATGCCTTGGTCGGAACGGGACGTTCCCACCACCACATGGGAGTTGCTGTGCCGCACCGCGGACGCCCATGGCCCCCGGCCAGCCACGACCTTTCAGATGTTCTCTGGCCCCACCGACCCCGCCGAGACGATGACCTGGGCCGAGCTGCGCGATAAGACCGCGCAGGTGGCCAACCTCTTCCGCTCGCTGGGCGTGGGCGAGAAAGACGCCGTGGCCTTTGTGCTGCCCAACGCGTCCGAGACGATCCTGACCTTCCTTGCGGGGCAAGTCGCGGGCATCGTGAACCCGATCAACCCGCTTTTGGCACCCGAGCAGATCGCCTCGATCCTGCGCGAGTCCGGCGCCAAGGTGGTGGTCACGCTCAAGGCCTTCCCCAAAACCGACGTGGCGCAGAAGATGGCCAAGGCCATCGAGCTGGCGCCCAATGTCGAGACCGTGCTGGAGGTGGACTTGCTGCGCTACCTCACGGGCCTGAAAAAGCTGATCGTGCCGCTGATCCGCCCCAAGAACCCGGTGAACCACAAGGCCCGCGTGCTGGACTTCACCCGCGAGGTCGAGGCGCAGCCCGCCACGCTGAACTTCGCCGACGCCACCGAGGACCGGGTCGCCGCCTATTTCCACACCGGCGGCACCACGGGCATGCCAAAGGTCGCCCAGCATTACTACAAGGGCATCATCTACAACGCCTGGCTGGGCGGGCGCCTGCTCTTCACCGAGAAGGACGTGCAGATCGTGCCGCTGCCGCTGTTCCACGTCTTCGCGACCATCGTGAACATGGGCGCGTCGCTGGGCTCGGGCGCGCATATCGTCTTCCCCACCCCGCAGGGCTACCGCGGCGACGGCGTGTTCGACAACTTCTGGAAGCTGGTCGAGCGCTACAAGGTGACCTTTATGGTGACCGTGCCGACCGCGATCTCGGCGCTGATGCAGCGCCCGGTGGACGCGGATATCTCTACTCTCAAGATGGCGTTCTGCGGCTCCGCGCCCCTGCCGGTGGAGCTTTACAAGCGCTTCGAGAGCGCGGCGAATATAAACATCTGCGAGGGCTACGGCCTGACTGAGGCCACCTGCCTGGTGTCGATCAACCCGCCCGATGGCGAGAAGAAGATCGGCTCGATCGGGCTGCCCTTTCCCTACACCGACATCCGCATCGTGCAGAACGGCGCCGAGCAGCCCACGGGCGAGGTCGGCGAGATCTGCGTGGCCAGCCCCGGCGTGACCCCAAGCGGGACCTATACCGAGGCCGACAAGAACAAGGACCTCTACTACAACGGCGCGCATCTGCGCACCGGGGACCTGGGTCGCCTGGACGAGGATGGCTATCTGTGGATCACTGGCCGCGCCAAGGACCTGATCATCCGCGGCGGCCATAACATCGACCCCGCGATCATCGAGGAAACCCTGGCGGGTCACGAGGCCGTGGCCTTTGCTGGCGCCATCGGCCAGCCGGACGCCCATTCGGGCGAGATCCCATGCGCCTTCGTGGAATTGGTCGAGGGCGCCACTGTGACCTCGGACGAGTTGCTCGCCTACGCCGCCGAGAAGGTCGGCGCGATAGAGCGCGCGGCGGTGCCCAAGTATCTGGAGATCATGCCGGAGCTGCCCAAGACCGCCGTGGGCAAGGTTTTCAAGCCCGACCTGCGCAAAAGCGCCATCACGCGGATCTACAACGCCGCTTTGGCCGAGGCCGGTCTGAGCGCCGAGGTGACCTCGGTGGTGGAGGACAAAAAGCGCGGCCTGGTGGCGCAGGTCACCGCGACGGGCGACGTGGACAAGGATGCTGTTAAGGACACGCTCGGGGCCTTTCCAAGGCCGTTCGATTGGACATAGCGGAGACCGGGCGCGGAGATCGGTTCAGCAAAGGTCGCAAAAACTGCGCCGACCGGCGCCGGCCTTAACCTGATCTCAACCCGAATCGCGCCACCCTCCACGGGTGGTTGGCTCGGGGACTGTCTTTCAGACAGTGCCCCAACCACCACCCGCAGATTCTGCGCGGAGCGAGATTGATATTTCGTGAAGAGCTGCGCGGAGTTGTCTGCAAAGCAGATCTTTCGGTCCGGGTTTCTGCAATCGGCGCGCTGGCCTTCACGTCCCGGCCCTGCACACCAAGACGCCCTATCGGTGTGCCGCCGACTGCCCCAAGGCCGTCATGCCCCCAGGCTTGAAACGCCAATCATAATCTGGCGCGGCTGCCTCGTGATGCTGCACTGATTGCCCATCAAGATGCCGGATCGTGCCTTGTGCCTGACAGGGCTAACCATCCGCGCCAGAACCGGGGCCGTCGGCCCTATTGGCTAGGCCCTTCGGGAAAACAAAAAAACGCAATTCCGTCCGCCCGCCACCAAACGCGTGGGAAAGCATCGCATGGGGCGTCGCGATGGCCTAGCCGAGCGACGCCCTCGGACCGTTACAGAACGCGCCGGATCAACTTGGGTCGGCGGTTGTGCGCAGATAGGACAGCTTTTTCTCAAAGCTTCCGAATTTGGCAATCGCGTCCTCGTCGCTGACCGCGGCCGGGATGATCACGTCCTGGCCATGCGTCCAGTTGGCCGGGGTGGCGATGCCATGCTTGGCCGTGGCTTGCAGCGCGTCCAGCGCGCGCAGGATCTCGGCAAAGTTGCGCCCCACGGTCATCGGGTAGGTCATGCTCAGCTTCAGCTGCTTGTCCGGCCCGATGATGTAGACCGAGCGCACCGTGGCGGTGTCATTCGGCGTGCGCCCGTCCGGCAGGTAGGCCTCGGCGGGTAGCATGTCATAGGCCTTGGAGACCGCCAGCGCCTCGTCCGCCACGATGGGAAAGCCCACATCGGCGCCGCCCACGCTTTCGATGTCCTTGATCCAACCGGCGTGGTCCTCGACCCCGTCAACCGAGACGCCCATCACCTTGGTGTTGCGCTTGGCCCATTCATCGGCCAGCTGCGCCACGGCGCCGAATTCGGTGGTGCAGACGGGCGTGAAGTCCTTGGGATGCGAGAACAGGATCGCCCAGCCGTCACCGATCCAGTCATGGAAATCTACGGTGCCTTGGCTTGTCTCGGCGGTGAAGTTGGGAACGGTATCATTGATGCGAAGCGACATGGGGCAAGTCCTTTGTTTGGTTAATACGACGGGTGTTGGTACTCACATGAGCAGAAATGCCGGTTTATACAAGGGCGCAAAAACGGCGTTGGGCATTCGTTCCACGCCGTTCCGCGAATTGTGAAAAGTTATCTTCGCGAACAGAAGTATCCGAGAATATCATTTCGCCAGCCGGAAAGTCTCGACCGGCAATCTGGGGCAGGGCGCACCGCCTAGAAGGGAACCGAAGCCTTGAAGGTAAGCCCAATGCCGCCATCGGGATGGCGCAGCCGCAGGCTCTCGGAATGCAGCATGAGCCGCTCGAACGCGCGGGCGGGGCCCGTCGCATAGAACGGATCGCCCAGGATCGGGTGCCCGATCTCGCGCATATGCACCCGCAGCTGGTGCGAGCGCCCGGTATGGGGCGTCAGCCGCAGGCGCGTCGTCTCGCCCTCAGCCCGCAGCACGCGCCAATTCGTCACCGCGGATTTGCCATTCTGGTGGTCGACCATCTGCAGGGGCCGGTTCGGCCAGTCCACGATCAGCGGCAGATCAACGGTGCCGGTCTTCTCTGCGACCTTGCCCCAGACGCGGGCCACATAGGTCTTCTTGACCTGCCGCTTCTCGAATTGCAGGCCCAGATGCCGCTGCGCATGCGGGGTCAGCGCAAAGACCATCACGCCAGAGGTGTCGCGGTCCAACCGGTGCACCAGCAACGCCTCGGGGAAGGCCTCTTGCACGCGCGCCAGCAAACAATCGGCCAGATGCGCGCCCTTGCCCGGCACTGACAAAAGCCCAGAGGGCTTGTCGACCAGCAGGATCTCGTGATCCGCGTGCAGGACCTCGAGCGGCGTGTCCGGCGGCGCGTAGACGTCGCTCATCTCGAAGACGCCCAATCGGGCGGATGAGAGCCTCTCAGCGATAAAGTCACGTCAGCGCGTACCCTTCGAAGACATCCGCCAGGATGGATGAGAGCCCCGCCGCGTCGCCCGCGTCAAACGCATCCGGCTGGTCGCTGTCAATGTCCAGAACCGCGATCAGCGCGCCCTTGTTCCACACCGGCAGCACGATCTCGGAGCGCGTCGAGGAGGCGCAGGCGATATGCCCCGGAAAGGCGTCCACATCCGCCACAAGCTGCACCTCGCCTGTGCGCGCGCAGGCGCCGCAGACCCCGCGCGAGAACGGGATCACAAGGCAGCCATGCCCGCCCTGATAGGGCCCGATCTTCAGCAATTCCGGCGCCACGACGCGGTAGAACCCGGTCCAGTCAAAGCGCGCATCCGCGTGATGCAGCTCGCAGGCCACGGTGGCCATAAGCGCCACGGCATCGGTCTCGCCCTCCGTCAAGGCGGCGATGGTCTTTGCGATTGCGGTGTAGTCAATCCGGGTTTGGTCCAGCATGCGCGTCCCCTTTCAGTGCGCCGCCGCTATAGCGCGATCGGCCCGGCGCCGCCACCATGCGAGCCGCATTCCGACCGCCAAAACGCGCCCAAAATGAAGACGGCAGGATTGCGCGGCGGGGGCTTTTGTTTCCGCTGGTCGGCAGGTCCGACATTGGGGCGGGGATTGATCAATCGCGCTCATTTTTTAGGCAATCCCTCTGTTAACTTGATATAAACAGTAGGGTATGGTTGAGAAAACGCGCGTGCCATGCAAAAATGCGCCCATGGCCGTCCAGTACCAGCAAGACCCCCACAAAACAGCGGAATTTGGCGAGAGTGACCTGCAGTCCGCTGTTGGACGTCAGGTGCGCCAGCTGCGCCGCTCTAAGGGGCTGACGATCACGCAGCTCGCCGCCGATGCGCATCTCTCTTCGGGCATGCTCTCCAAGCTCGAGAACGGCCAGACCGCGCCGTCTCTTGGGACCTTAAAGGCGCTGTCACAGGCCCTGGGCGTGCCCATCACCACGCTCTTTAAGGGCTACGAGGAAACCCGCGAGGCGATGCATGTTAAGGCGGGCGACGGCATAATCGCCGCGCGTGCGGGCACCCGGGCGGGCCACCAGTACAACCTGCTGGGCAGCATCTCGGGGTCGTCCAGCGTCACGGTCGAGCCCTATCTGATCGAGCTTACCGAGACCTCTGACACCTTCCCCACCTTCCAGCACGAGGGGCTGGAGTTCCTCTACATGCTCGAAGGCCGCGTCGGGTACCGCCACGGCAAGGCGCTTTATGACCTCGAGCCCGGCGACAGCCTGTTCTTTGACGCCGACGCCCCGCACGGGCCCGAGAAGCTGCGCGCCCTGCCCGCGCGCTACCTGTCAATCATCTGTTACCCGCAGGAAAATTAGCCTTAGAGTCATTCTCATTGGGAACAAAATTTTCCCCGTGAGAATATGGGCTTGAAGCAGGCGCGGAATCTCATAGCTTACGGCCCATTCAACACGAGGTGAGCTATGTGCGGGATTGTTGGCCTATTCCTCAAGGATAAATCGCTGGAACCAGAGCTTGGCGCGATGCTGACCGAGATGCTGGTCGTGATGTCGGACCGCGGGCCTGACAGCGCCGGCATCGCGGTCTATCGCGGCGCCGATGACGGCCAGGTCAAGATCACCCTGCAGTCGCCGGACCCGGCAAGCGGCTTTGACGGACTGGCCGAGCGCCTGGGTGCGCAGGTCACCCAGATCGACACCCACGCGATTGTTTCCTGCGCACCGGGCGAGGCCGCGGCGATGCGCGACCGCATCCGCGCCATGCCAGAGCTGCGGGTGATGAGCCAGGGCGACGCGATTGAGATCTACAAGGAGGTCGGCCTGCCGCGCTCGGTCGCCGAGCGCTTTGACATCCCCGCCCTGCAGGGCAGCCACGGCATCGGCCACACCCGCATGGCTACCGAGAGCGCCGTGACCACCCTGGGCGCGCATCCCTTCTCGACCGGGGCGGACCAGTGCCTGGTCCATAACGGCTCGCTTTCCAACCACAACGACCTGCGGCGCAGGCTGGCCAAGCGCGGCGTGACCGTCGAGACCGAGAACGACACCGAGGTCGCCGCCGCCTATCTGACCTGGCGCATGAACGAGGGCGACAACCTGGGCGCCGCGCTGGAGGCCGGGATCGAGGACCTGGACGGGTTCTACACCTTCGTGGTGGGCACCAAGACCGGGTTCGGCGTGCTGCGCGACCCCATCGCCTGCAAGCCCGCCGTGCTGGCCGAGACCGAGCAATTCGTGGCCTTCGGGTCCGAGTACCGCGCGCTGGTGAACCTGCCGGGGATCGACAACGCCCGCGTCTGGGAGCCCGAGCCCGCCACCGTTTACTTCTGGGAGCACTAAAACATGCAGGAGCTTGACCTGGCTCAAATGGAGCTACGCGCGATGAACGCCGCGCTGCAATCCCAGGAAACAGGATCGAACCTGCGGTTCGAGATTCTCAACCCGCGTGGTGCCCATGCGGTGGCCGTTGGCCTGGACGCGCCCATCGAGGTCACCGTGCGGGGCTCCACCGGGTACTACTCCGCCGGGATGAACCAACAGGCGACCGTAAGGGTGGACGGGTCCGCAGGGCCCGGCGTGGCCGAGAACATGATGTCCGGCAAGGTGGTGATCGAGGGCGACGCGTCGCAATACGCCGGTGCGACGGCCCATGGCGGGCTTTTGGTGATCAAGGGCAACGCCTCTAGCCGCTGCGGGATCTCGATGAAGGGCATCGACATCGTGGTGCATGGCAATATCGGGCACATGTCGGCCTTCATGGCGCAGGCGGGCAACCTGGTGGTGCTGGGCGACGCGGGTGATGCGCTGGGAGACAGCCTCTATGAGGCGCAGATCTTTGTGCGCGGCGCGGTAAAATCCCTGGGCGCGGATTGCGTCGAGAAGGAGATGCGGCCCGAGCATCTTGAGACCCTGGCGCGCCTTCTGGCGGAGGCGGAGGCCGACGCCAAACCCGAGGAGTTCCGCCGCTATGGCTCGGCCCGGCAGCTCTATAACTTCGATATCGACAACGCAGGGGCCTACTGAGATGGACGACACACCACGCACCCACCCGGTGAAGCCCTGGACCTTCGACGACTACACCAACAGCTATATCCGCCGCGCCGCGGCCACCGGCATCTATGACATCAGGGGCGGCGGCGCCAAGCGTCGCGTGCCTCACTTTGATGACCTGCTGTTCCTTGGCGCCTCCATGAGCCGCTACCCGCTGGAGGGCTACCGCGAGAAATGCGAGACCTCGGTCACGCTGGGCGACCGCTTCGCGGCGAACCCTATCGAACTGGACATCCCAATCACCATCGCGGGCATGAGCTTTGGCGCGCTGTCCGGCCAAGCCAAGGAGGCGCTGGGGCGCGGCGCCAACGCCGCGGGCACCTCGACCACCACCGGCGACGGCGGCATGACGCCGGAGGAGCGCGGGCATTCCAACAAGCTGGTCTACCAGTACCTGCCCAGCCGCTACGGCATGAACCCCGACGACCTGCGCAAGGCGGACGCCATCGAGATCGTGGTGGGCCAGGGCGCCAAGCCCGGCGGCGGGGGAATGCTATTGGGCCAGAAGATATCAGACCGCGTGGCCGAGATGCGCACCCTGCCCAAGGGGATCGACCAGCGCTCGGCCTGCCGGCACCCGGATTGGACCGGGCCGGACGACCTGGAGATCAAGATCCTGGAGCTGCGCGAGATCACCCAGTGGAAGGTGCCGATCTATATCAAGGTCGGCGGCGCGCGGCCCTATTATGACGTGACCCTGTCGGTGAAGGCGGGCGCGGATGTGGTGGTGCTGGACGGGATGCAGGGCGGCACCGCGGCCACGCAGGACGTGTTCATCGAGCATGTGGGCCAGCCCACGCTGGCCTGTATCCGGCCCGCAGTGAAAGCGCTGCAGGATCTGGACATGCATCGCAAGGTGCAGCTTGTGGTCTCGGGCGGGATCCGCACCGGCGCAGATGTGGCCAAGGCGCTGGCGCTTGGCGCGGATGCGGTCTCAATCGGCACCTCGGCGCTGATCGCTCTGGGCGACAACGACCCCGCGCTGGAGGCCGAGTACCAGGCGCTGGGCACCACCGCAGGCGCCTATGACGACTGGCACGAGGGGCGCGACCCGGCGGGCATCACAACGCAGGACCCCGAATTGGCGGCACGGCTGGACCCGGTCGCGGCGGGGCGGCGGTTGGCGAATTACCTCAAGGTGATGACGCTGGAGGCGCAGACCATCGCGCGCGCCTGCGGCAAGTCGCACGTGCTGAACTTAGAGCCAGAGGATCTCTGCGCGCTGACCATCGAGGCCGCGGCCATGGCGGGCGTGCCCCTTGCCGGAACGGAGTGGGTGCCCGGGCGCATGTAGCCCTGTGCCCCTTTGGTTCTGCGCAGCTGGGATTTCGGCCTTGATCGCTCGAGGCTGTTGGCGCTCCGCTGTTTAGACCTCAAAGTCCAATACAAGCACACCTTCCGGCCCGCCCTCAGTTGCTGAGACGATGCGCGCACCGACCGCCTGATGCTGTGGGTGTACCAGATAGGCGTCGCGCACCTTAGCGTCGCGGAAGTCGAACCAGAACAGATCCCGAAAGCCGTGCACCACGGGGTCCTCGGGGCTGACATTCTCGCGCATCTGAAAGTCCAGGATGCCGTCGATCAGGGGCGTCAACGCCGCAAGATCCGCGAAGATCGAACGCTTGGTGCTTTCGGTCGTGTCGGGATTGAACTTTAGCGCCACGATATGTCTGATCATACGGTCTCTCCGATCACGGTTGGGGCGTTGGGCCGCTGCGCGACCTGGCAGGGCCAGCATGCACGATGAGCGGGTTTAGTGCACCCCGGCTAAGGCATGCTTGCATTCGCCTTGGTGGAAAAGCCCCTTCGCCGTCGCGCGCATGGCCGCACGCGTGCACGACCGGACCGAAAGCGGGGCAGCTTCACGTAGCTGTCCGCCAAAAAACCTGGGGGCTCCAACCGGGAAGCAGGCGTGCTAGCCGAGGGGTTCCTTTCCAACACCGATCCGCATTCGATGCGGGCCGAAGAGGCAGGCGAGACCAAGGATGATGCCGGAAGCGGTGGCGATCATACCCGCGGCGCTGACGGCGTTCGTCGCGCCCAACCAAAGCGGGCCGTAGCCTGCAAAGACATAGCCCAAGATGGCGGAGAGCGTCGCAAAGGCCACCGACCACCAGATCTGATGCTCCAAAGAGTTCGTCATCAGGCGGGCCGCGGCCGGTGGGCAGATGAACATCGCGATCACGATGATCGAGCCGACGGCGTCAAAGGCCGCCACTGCCGCCACTGCGGCGGTGACCACAAGCCCAAAGCCGAGCGCGGATACCGGGATGCCGAGCACCTGTGCAAACCCTTCGTCGAAGGTCGCTATCTTGAGCCAGCGCCAGAAAACCAAGGTCAGAACAACAACGATGGCGCAGACGATGGCGATCCGGGGCAATTCGTGCGGCAGCGTTGCAAGCGCCGCCGGATCGAGCAGGGAGTGCCAGCCCTCGGCCCGGAACCAGATGAGCGACTCTAGATTGCCCATGAGCGCGTGCTCTACGTCGATATGCACCTTGCTGGTGTCGGTTTGCTCTAGGATCAGCACCCCGCCCGCGAACATTGACGTGAATACGACCCCCATGGCGGCGCCCGGCTCGATCCGGCCCAGACGCTTGACCGCTTCGATCAGGATCACGGCGACCACGGCGGCGCCCGCCGCCCCTATCAGCATCGGGATCGCCGAGATGGTGCCGGTTATGATGAAGGCCACGACGATGCCCGGCAAAACGACATGGCTGATCGCATCGCCGATCAGAGCCTGGCGGCGCAGGATCAGGAAGTTCCCCGGCAAGGCACAGGCGATCGCCGCGAGCACCCCGATAAGGAGCGGCGTTAGCGAGAACTGGACAAAATCTGCACCCATTATGCGCCCCCCACGGCAGCCGGCGGACCGAGCCTGCGGTCAAAATCTGCAATTTCATCCGCGGTGAAGACATCCTCGATGGGAGTCAGCCCGTCATATCGCCCCGTAAGACCAACATCCTGATGCACTTCGCGCGCGACATCCCAACGGCGCTCGTCTCGCGCGATCTTGGCGGCCTGCGCGCGCCCGGTCTGAGTTGGCACGCCGTCGGCGCGCACCAGGCCGTCGCGGCGCAGCAGGCGCAACGTGTAGGCCTCGCGGATCGGATGCTGCGCGGCCAGCGACAACAACCCCTGGCGCCGGTGCACACGCGCCTGGAACCTTCGGTGGCGGATCACGGCGGCCAGCACGCCGCGCACAGGCGCAAAGAGAAGCGACAACACAAAGATGCCCGCCGCGACCAACACGATGATCGGCCCGGTCGGCAGCGCGGGTGCCGAGGCCGAGAAGGCCGCGCCAAGGTAACCCGATGCGCCACCAACCGCGCCCGCGATCCAGATCACGCGGTTCGACCTCTCAGTCCAAAAGCGCGCCGTGACGGCGGGGATAATCAGCATGGCAACGATCAGGATCAGCCCAACAAGCTTGAGCCCGATGACGGTGACGGCCATGACCAGCCCCATCATCAAAAGGTCGATACGGCGCACGTCATAACCCATGGCCGCGGCATACTCGCTGTCAAAGGCCACCAGCGTCATTGGGCGGCGCATGAGCCATGTGGCGAGGACCGCAAGCGAGCCGCCCACGGCAATCACAACGGCATCCTGAAACAACATGCCCGCGGTGGAGCCGAGCAGGAAACCCTCCAACCCCGCCTGCCGTCCGGCGCTCATGGATTGGATGATCGTCAAGAGCACGATGCCGACACCAAAGAACACGCCCAGGACAGCGCCGATGGCGGCATCCTCGGCAAGGCGCGTGCGGCGTGTGATCCATTCGATCAACAAAAGCCCGATCCAGGCCGTGACGGCGGAGCCGAGCAGCAAGCCGATGAGGCTTCGCCCTTCGCCGCCCAGACTGACCATCAGGATGAAGGCGATCCCCACCCCGGGCAGCGTCGCATGGGCCACCGCATCGGAGACAAGCGCGCGCTTTCTAAGAAAAAGGAAGGCGCCCGACGACCCGGCCGCAAATCCCAGGAGCGCGGCGCCAACGGCCACCAGCGTCGCGTTGTATCCCGCCTGCAAAAGTAAGGCATTCAGGAAAGGCTGCACTCAAACGCCCCTCGCCAAGGACAGCTCGTCCAGATGCGTGGCCGCGAGGCGCCCGCCATAGGTGGCCTGAAGGTTCTCGGTCGTAAAGGCCGTCTCGACAGGCCCTTCCGCGATCCGGCGCACGTTGATCAGGAAGACGTGGTCAAAATATTCGCGCACGGTCGAGAGGTCGTGGTGCACGGACACCAAAGCCTTGCCGCCGGCCTTCAAGAGCTCCAGCACATCGATGATCGCGCGTTCGGTCGCGGCGTCGACACCCGCGAAGGGCTCGTCCAGAAGATAGAGGTCAGCGTCTTGTGCCAGGGCGCGGGCCAGGAATACCCGTTGCTGCTGCCCGCCAGAGAGCTGCCCGATCTGCCTGTCCGCGAAATCGGCCATGCCAACGCGATCCAAGCACTCCAAAGCCCATGCCTTCATCTGGCCGGACAGCCGCCTGAGCAGGCCGATTTTGCGATAGAGACCCATCTGCACGACATCAACCACGGTCGTCGGAAAGTCCCAATCCACGCTCGCGCGCTGCGGCACATAGGCGATGCGATCACGGGCTTGTTCAATGGGCTGGCCGAAGACGTGGACCTCGCCGGATAGGCGCGGGATCACGCCGAGCGACGCCTTTAGGAGGGTCGATTTGCCTGCGCCATTCGGCCCGATGATGGCCGACATCGCTTTGGCGGGAAAGCTTGCATCGACGGAGAACACCGCCGGCTTCTCGCCGTAGGATACGGTGACGCCCCTGACAGTGAGGGGCGCGTCCGAAACAGAAGCGACGGCCGGGTACGTGACCCGACCGTCTTGCGCAGCCATTACGGGCTGCTGGATACGTGTTGTGGACGGATCCATCAGTTCAGGAGGCCCAGCATTCCGTCTTCCGGCGATTGACCACCCAGTGCTGCCGAGATGGTGGTCGCATTGTGGTCGATCATGCCGACATAGGTGCCCTCGTAGGTGCCGGGCTCGCCCATTGCGTCGGAGAAGAGCTCGCCACCGATGACGACCTCGTGGCCTTCGGCCGCCGCACCCTCGATCAGCGCCTGGATGTTGCGATCCGATACCGACGTTTCAACGAATACGGCGCGGATGTCACGCGACACCAGCATGTCGACCAGCTCGCCGATGCGCTGGAGACCAGCCTCGGATTCCGTCGAGATGCCCTGGATGCCGACAACCTCAAAGCCAAAGGCGTTGCCGAAGTAGTTGAAAGCGTCATGCGCAGAGAGAACAACGCGGCTTTCGACCGGCACGGTGGACAGAACTTCGTTGGTGTAGCTCGCCAGATGGCGCAGTTGGTCCAGGTAGGCCTCCGCATTTGCGTTGAATGCATCCGCGCCTTCCGGGCTCGCATCAATCAGCGCATCGCGCACATTGACGACGACGCGCGACCAGAGGTTCGGGTTCATCCACAGATGCGGATCGAACCGGCCTTCGTAGTCTTCGGATCCGAGCAGCAGGTTCGCTGGGACCGCCTCGGCCACCGCAACGACGTTTCCGCCCTCGCTAAGACCGACCATGAAGTCTTCCATCTGCGCTTCAAGGTAGAGACCGTTCCACACAACCAGATCAGCATTGGCCAGTGCCACGATGTCGGTTCGGGTCTGGCGGTACGCGTGCGGATCGACGCCTGCGCCCATCAGGGCCTGAACCTCAACGAGGTCGCCACCGATATTCGTGACCGCGTCCGCAATCATACCAGTGGTGGCCACAACGTTTAGCCGCTCCTGCGCGACGGCCCAGCTGGCCGGAAGCGCCATGCTGATCGCCGCGGCGGCAGCCAGGAAGGCCCTTTTGTTGATGATCATAGATAGCTCCTTGTTCGAATCGGCCCGACTGCCGAGCGCGCTCTTTAACGGATTGGTAATGCGAAGCGTTCGCAACGTCAATGAAATTGCGAAGCGTTCTCAAGTTTGTTGCTCAGACTCATTGAATGAGTTAATCACAGGCCATGTCAGAGAAATTCCATAGCGATCGGGGTGATACACTTCTGAGGGTCGCGCGCCTGCAAGTTACGAAGCCGCGGCTGGCAATCGCCCGCGTTCTGGTCGAAGCCGAGGACCACCCGGACGCCGAGCAAGTGTTGGCCCGCGCCCGCAAAAACGATCCAAGAGTTAGCCGGGCAACTGTGTACCGGACCCTCGCTGCCTTGGCCAAGAATGACCTGCTACTTACCCACACCTTCGACGGGAACGCCACGCGCTACGAACTGGCCGGGCGACCGCATCACGATCATATTATCGATGTCGAGACAGGCGAAGTGCGCGAGTTCGTGTCGCACGAGATCGAGCGCCTTCAAGCGCGTGTCGCAGAAGATCATGGCTACAAGATCGTAGCACATCGCCTGGAATTGTACTGCCGGAAGGCGCTGTAGCATGGCGCGGAAACCTTCTAAATCTTACAAGCAATTGCTTGCCGCGAATGGGTTGCGCCCAACACGTCAACGCCTGGCACTTGCAAAGCTCCTGTTTGAGGGGGGCGGACGTCATGTCGAGGCCCAAAAGCTGCATGCTGAAGCTGCGCAGGCTGGTTTCGAAATATCTCTCGCCACCGTCTACAACGCGTTGCGTGAGTTCGACCGTGCTGGCCTAATCCACCGAATTGCCATCCCAAGCGAACGTGTGTGGTTCGATACCGACACCGGTTCGCACCGACACTATTACATTGAGGACGAGGACAGAGTTTTGGATGTGCCGGAGGCAATCGATATTGCAGCCCCAAAAGGCTATCGCATCGCGCGGATCGATACGATCGTTCACCTGATCGGAGCCGAGGACGACGAAACCGTCTTGGAATAGAGCGGTGCATGATACTTTGTAGGTTTCTGAGCCGATTTCGGACGTGCGCCCCTGAACCTCCCAAGATTTTTCCCTGGTTCGCCTGCGTCGTCTTGGCCTCAAGTTAGGCAAACGATCTTTAGGAAACCCCCGTGAGAGTCGTTGAGACCTGTAGCGAGCGATTGAAGGGCAGCGCCCCTAAACGTCCCTAAAATAAGAAAGCCGCCCGAAGGCGGCCTACTTATCACTTTGTTTCCGTTGCGGCTTTTTGGTTGCGGGGGCAGGATTTGAACCTGCGACCTTCAGGTTATGAGCCTGACGAGCTACCGGGCTGCTCCACCCCGCGCCAAGTCCCGATCAACGGAGACCTCCACTTAGCGGCGCGCCCGCCGGGGTTCAATGGGCAAATCCTCATTTTGTAAATTTTTTATGGCGCGGCGTTCGGTTGGTGTTTCTGGGCGCTCCGACGCCAAGGGGCCAACCACGCGCAAAGAGCGTGGCGAGGAGCTCCAGTAGGATTAGGAAATCACCCTGAGAGTTGCGATCAGGGGTCTCGCTTGGCGCGTCGGCGCGGCCGATGGCGGGATGGGCGCCATGATCCAATGCGACATGATGGACCTGCCGCGCGGTGGATCCAGCCTATAGCCGGATCGCGGCGATCAGCCTGCCGTAATCCGCCTCTTTATTGTGGACGGAACGGCGGTAAGAGTAGAACAACTTTGGATCGTCATATGTACAATGGCGCGTCCATTCGGCATGCCCGACACCGGCGGCGCGCAACCGAGACAGCCCAAAGCCCGGCAGGTCGAAATGGTAGCGATCGCCATTGCCGTTCACGAAGAAGCGCGCGTGCTCCTGGTCCGCGTCGAAGAAGCGCTCGAAGAACTCTGGACCGACCTCGTAGGACTTTTGGCTGATCGAGGGGCCGATCACGGCGGTGATCTTTTGGCGCTCTGCGCCCGCCGCCACCATCGCGTCCACGGTGGCCTCTAACACCCCCTCAAAGGCGCCCTTCCAGCCAGCATGCGCCGCACCCACAACCCCGTTCGCGGCGTCCGCAAACAGCACCGGCTGGCAGTCAGCGCTTAGCACGCCCAAGGCAATGCCCGGGGTCGCCGTGACAAGCCCGTCCGCCTTTTGTTCGCCCGAGGCGATTGGGGCGTCCAGCGTAAGCACCCGCGCAGAGTGGGTTTGATGCACGGTGACCAGCGCCTCTGGCGCTATATCCAGAGCCTCGGCCACACGGGCGCGGTTGACGGCTACCGCGCTTCTTTGATCGCTGGAGCCATACCCGCAGTTCAGCCCCTTGAACACGCCCGAGGACGCGCCACCGCGCCGCGTGAAAAAGCCATGCCGCAGCGTCGACAAACCATCGGCGGTAATGATCTCTAGTGTCATGGGTCCAGTCCCGGCAGTCGTGCTGCACCGTCTGGTGTTAGTCCGAGTGCTTTGAACAGGCTCCCCATTTCTTGCGGGTGCGTCAAGCGCCGATGAGCGGCAATATGCGCATCGAGCCTGTCGCCCTCCAACCGCTTGGCCAGGGCCTGCGCGCGCGCCGTTATGCCGAGCCGTTCCAGGAACACGCCTTGATTGGTCATTGCGCTAACCTGGACGCCCTTAGCGGCCATCGAAAGCGCCTCGAAGTCCACATGCGCGGTCAGGTCCGCTTGGCCGGGCTCGGCCAAGGGCGCCACCATTTCATGCGCCTTCAGCGCCTGGAAAGTGTCCCCGCGAGAGCACCAATCACCGTAGTCTAGCAGAATTGCTGCGCCGCCATGCTGACCGATTCGTTGCGCAATCTCTGCGATGATGGGCCGCGCGGGGGCGCAGGTCTCGACGATCTCGCCCGGCTGCGTATCGCTCAGCCGGTGCATCAGGTCGCCATAGGGCGTGTCCGGGCCAAGCACCATCGAAAGCTGCTGATCCTGCGCGGTCACCAGATGCTCGTGCCAGCCCACCGCGCCGCGGGTGAATTGCCGGATCGGCAGCGCGTCAAAGAACTCATTCGCCACCAGAAAAAGCGGCATATGCGGCAGTTCCTGTGCCGTGCCCAGCCAGGTCGCGTCCCGCTGCCCCAGCGCGTCCCGCTGGCGCGCACGCAGCACTGGCGACGCCTCGACAAGGTGGAGTTTCGCGGCCTCCCCCATCCCCGGCACCGTATGGATCGTCCGAAGGATGTCCGCCATAAGCGTGCCGCGCCCCGGACCAAGCTCGGCCAAGGCGAACGCCTGCGGGCTCCCCTGATCCACCCAGGCCTGAGCCAGGGCGAGCCCAAGCATCTCGCCGAACATCTGGCTGATCTCGGGCGCGGTGGTGAAATCCCCTGCCAGCCCGAACGGATCCTGGGTGGTGTAGTACCCATGCTCGGGGTGCAGCAGGCATTCGTTCATGTAGTCGGCGATGGTCAGCGGCCCGGTGGCCGCGATCCGGCGGATGAGCAGCTCGGCCAGCGGCGTCATGCGCGCCGCCGCGCCCAGACGAAGAGCGCCACACCGATTATGATCATCGGCAGCGACAGCAGTTGCCCCATGGTGATGCCCGCGGGGCCGATGGCGATGACATGCCCCCAGGGGTTCTCGGCCGTGATGAACTGCGCGTCCGCCTGGCGGAAGAACTCCACGATGAACCGCGCAACGCCATAGCCCGCAAAGAACAGCGCCGTCAGCAGCCAGGGGGTCTTGAACGCCCCGCGTCGGAAGGCGAGATACAGCAGCAGCGCGCCAAGGACGATCCCCTCAAGCGCCGCCTCATAAAGCTGGCTGGGATGCCGCGCGCAGAGCCCAGGCAGGATGCCCGCGCAGTCCTGCGCCGCCTGGCCGGGGAAGATCACCGCCCAGGGCGCATCGCTCGGGCGCCCCCAAAGCTCTGCATTGACGAAGTTAGAAACTCGGCCCAGCAAGAGAGCCGGCGCCGTGGCCAGGGCCAGAACGTCGGCCACGCTGCCGACGTGCAGCTTGTTGCGCCAGCTAAACAGCACAATCGCCACCCCAACCCCGATGAAACCACCGTGGAACGCCATGCCGCCCTGCCATACCGCCAGGATCTCGCCGGGGTTCTGCAGGTAATAGCCCGGCTGGTAGAACAGCACATAGCCGATGCGCCCACCCAGGATGACGCCAAGGATGATCCCGGTCAGCAAGTCCTCAACCTGCTTGGGCGTCATCACTGGATCGCCCGTCCAGATCGCGGGCCGCGTCACCGCCGCAACGGCGATCCGCCAGCCGATCAGGATGCCCACGATATAGGCCAGCGCGTACCAGCGCAGGGCGAAGCCGCCGATGGAAAAGATCTCGGGCGAGACGTCAGGGAAGGGGATCGCGGCTGGCAACATGGCGGCACTTGGGCCACGGGGCTGCGACGAAGTCAACCTTGCGCGGCGGACATGCGAGCCCCATATAGATCACAAGATGCCGAGGAGGTGCAGATGCAGACCCGGAACAAGATTTTTGATGACCTTGGGCAGTTGATGACCAATGCCATGGGGGTCGCCCAGGGCGCCAAGGACGAGGCCGAGACCGCCATGAAGGGGTTGATCGACCGCTGGCTTGCCGAGCGGGACTTTGTCACGCGCGAGGAGTTCGACGCCGTGCGCGCCATGGCGCAGAAAGCCCGCGAAGAGAACGAGGCCTTGAAGGCAAGGCTGGACGCATTGGAAGCCGCGGCGGCCAAGAAGCCCGCGCGCAAGACAAATACGTCCTGATCTCCGCTATCGGACCCGCGACCCCATGGCGCGCCATGGCCAGACGCGTCTGCTCCGCGCCGTCAATTTTCTTGCAAGAAAATTGCAAAACTCTTGAAAGAGTTTCTTTGGCGCCTGAATGAAGCGTCCCGCCAATTCGATGCCTTGAGGCCGTCCGGGCCCAACTTTCCTTGGAAGGAAAGTGCAAATCTCTTGCAAGAGATTTGCCTCCCAAACGTCAGCAACAGGCAACCAATAAGAGCCTGTCCCTTTAGACCGATGGCGCTGCCTTAAGCGCGTCCAGGCGCGGCATGAGCGACAACAACTCTTGGGTATAGGGTTGCTGGGGCTTGGCGAACAAAGCCTCGGTCTCCTGCAGCTCCACCAGCTGGCCGTTGCGCATCACCATCACTCGGTCGCACATTTGGCGCACCACAGGCAGGTCATGGCTGATGAACAGCATGGTCAGGTTCAGGTGCTCCTGCAAATCCTTCAGGATGTTCAGAATCTGCGCCTGAATGGATACATCCAGCGCCGAGGTCGGCTCGTCGCAGATCAAGAACCGCGGCTGCGTGGCCAGGGCGCGCGCAATCGAGATCCGTTGGCGCTGCCCGCCGGAGAACTCATGCGCGAATTTCAGCCCCGCCTCTTTGCCCAAACCCACGCGGTCCAATAGCTCGTCCACCCGGTCCTTCAGTGCCTGCCCGGCAAGGATGCCGTGGTGCTTGGCGGGCTCGGCGATGATCTGGTCCACCCGCATGCGCGGGTTCAGCGAGGAATAGGGATCCTGAAAGATCATCTGGATCTGCCGCCGGTAGTCGTCGCCCAGCGTATGCGTTTCCTGCCCATCGAACCGGATCGAGCCGCCGTCCGAGCGATAAAGCCCCGCGATCATCCGCGCGATGGTGGACTTGCCAGAGCCGCTCTCGCCCACGATCCCAAAGACCTCGCCCTGCATGACGTCAAAGCTCACCCGGTCCACTGCGGTCATGAACTGTCGCTGCGAGGGGATCAGGCTGCCCTTCTTCAGGAAGCGCTTGGTGAGCCCCTCGATCTGGTAGAGCGGTTTTGCGCGGTCCACCTGCGGCTTGTCCCAGTTGCGCGCCAGGTCCTCGATGGCAAACGCCGTCTCGCGCCCGCCGTAAGAGACCTGCGGGAAGCGGTGCATTTTCACCGTGGGCCGGGGCACCGCGGCGATCAGGCTTTGGGTGTATTCGTGCTTTGGATCGCCCATAACCTGCGCCGTGGGGCCGCTCTCGACCACCTCGCCCTGGTACATCACCGTCACGCGGTCGGTGGTGTCGGCGATCACGCCCATGTCGTGGGTGATCAGGATCACGCCCACCTGGCGCTCGCGGGCGAGTTCCTTGATCAGGTCGAGGATCTGCGCCTGGATCGAGACATCAAGCGCCGTGGTGGGTTCGTCAGCGATGATCACCTCGGGCTCGGAACAAAGCGCCAGCGCAATCACCACGCGTTGTCGCATGCCGCCAGAGAACTGATGCGGGTATTGGTCGATGCGCAGCTCAGGCTCGGGGATGCCCACGCGGGTCAGAAGGTCGATGGCGCGTTGGTTGGCCTCGGCGTCGGTGACATCGAGATGGGTCGAGATCGTCTCGGTCAGCTGCTCGCGTACGGTGAAGAGCGGGTTCAGCGAGGTCAGCGGGTCCTGGAATATCATCGAGATCCGCTGCCCGCGGAGCGCCTGCATGGCGGCGCGGTCGAGGCCCGAGATGGCGTCACCTTGCAGCGAGATCGTGCCGTCCGTGATCCTGCCGGGCCGTTCAAGAAGGCCCATGACGGCGGCGCCGATGGTGGACTTGCCCGCGCCGGATTCTCCGACCAGCCCGTGGATCTCGCCCGGCTCGACGTTAAGGTCGGCGTTGTCCACGGCCACGAAAGTCTGCCGCCGGGTCGGGAAGGCCACGGAAAGGGCCTGAATGTCTAGCAATGTCATTAGCGTAGCTTTGGATTGAGCGCGTCGCGCAGCCAATCCCCCAAGAGGTTCACCGATAGGGCCAGCGCCAGCAGCGTGCAGGCCGGGAAGAACAAGATCCACCACTCACCCGAGAACAGGAAGCCCTGCCCGATCCGGATCAGCGTGCCCAGCGAGGGCTGCGTCGGCGGGGCGCCCACGCCCAGGAAGCTCAGCGTCGCCTCGGCGATGATCGCCAGCGCCAGCGAGATCGTCGCGATCACCAGCACGGGGCTCATCACGTTGGGCAGGATATGCCGCAGCATGATCGCGAAGCCGCTGCGGCCAATGAGTTGCGCGGCTTGCACGTATTCCTTCTGCTTCTCCACCAGGGTCGCGCCGCGCACCACGCGGGCGAACTGCACCCAGTCGGACAAGCCAATCGCGATGATCAGCACCCAGATCGCCATCTCGTTGCGATACTCCACCGGGGTGAAGCCCTTGGCGATGCCAAAGATCAGCATGGCCACCAAGATCGCCGGGAAGGTCAGTTGCACGTCGGCCACGCGCATGATGATCGTCTCGGTCCAGCCGCCGCGATAACCCGCGACCAGGCCGGCGGTGATGCCGATGAGCATGCCCAGAGCCACCGCCGCGAAGCCCACGAATAGCGAGATCCGCATCCCGTAGAGGATTGTCGAGAACACGTCCCGGCCCTGATCGTCCGTGCCCAAGATGAAGGTCTCGCCTGTGAAGGCATTCGGCGCACCCGGCGCGGTGAACCCGTTCATTAGGTTCAGCGTGGCGGGGTTGAACGGGTCATGCGGTGCGATCAGCGGCGCGAATACCGCGCCCAGCAACAGGACCGCCACCACGATGAAAGAGCCCAACGCCACCGGCGAGTGCCGGAAGGACCACATTACATCGGACTGCCACCAAACTTGCATGCGGATCATGACGCTTCTCCCCGCAGTCTTGGGTCAATCGCGACGTAAAGAAGGTCGACCGCCAGGTTAATTCCCACGAACATCACCGAGATCAGCATCAGATAGGCTGCCATGACGGGGATATCCACGAACTGGATCGCGTTGATGAACAGCAAGCCAACACCGGGCCACTGGAACACCGTCTCTGTGATGATCGCAAACGCGATTATCGAACCAAGCTGGAGGCCCGTGACCGTGATCACTGGCACCAGCGTGTTCTTCAATGCGTGGCGGAAGTTCACGACGCGCTCGCTGAGGCCGCGCGCACGGGCGAACCGCACATAGTCCTGCCGCAGCACCTCTAGCATCTCGGCCCGCACCAGCCGCATGATCAGAGTCATCTGATAAAGTCCTAACGTGATTGCGGGCAAGATGATCGCCTTGAGCCCGCTTGCGGTCAAAAGCCCCGTGCTCCACCATCCAAGATGGGTCACCTCTCCGCGACCGAAACTTGGCAGAAGGTCCAACTCCACCGAGAATAGATAGATCAGCAAGATACCGATGAGGAAGGTGGGCAAACTGACCCCTATAAGAGAGACGGTCATGATCACATTCGACCCCCACCCGTCTCGTCGGATCGCGGTGTAGACGCCTAGGATGATGCCCACCATGATGGCCAAGAAGCCACTGACCATCGCCAATTCCAAAGTCGCAGGCAGCCGCTCCACGATGATCTCGCTGACCGGGCGGCCCTGGCGATAGCTGACGCCGAAATTGCCATCTATCGCGCCCTGCAGGAATTTCCAGTACTGCACCGGGAAAGGCTGATCGAGGCCCAGGACCGCGCGCAGCCGCTCGATATCGGCATCCGTGCGCTCCTGGCCGAGCATATTGTCGACCGGATCCCCCACGAAGCGGAACATAGAGAAGGCCACCAGCCCCACGACCAGTAGGACCAGGACGGACTGAAAGACGCGGCGGATGATGTAGTTAAGCAAGCGGCCCCCCATGAGCGATTGATCGTTAGTGGCGCGGGCACGCGGCAGCGTCAAGCGAAAGGGCGTCGAAGGCGCGCCGCTTGCTTGAAGGCCAGAAACGACTCGCCCCAACTGTATCACTGTGCTTAACACTTTCGCAGTTTGTAAATCATAGGAGGTGTCCCTTGCCCCGCACCCTGATAGTTTTTGCCCTTATGACCCTTACCATCCCCACCCTTGCCATGCCCGCCGCCGCCCAGAACCGCATCGATGGGCAGGCGCCCGACGCGCCAGAACTCGCCGCTTATGGCGACCATGCCATTGGCGTGCGGACCCAAACCTTCACCGATCCGGACCGCGTCAATGTGCTGGCGGTCTCCAACGATCAGCCCAAGCCCGACCCGATGCCGGTCTATGACCGCGACTTGACCGTCGAGATCTGGTATCCCGCAGCCGACGGCGCCGAAGGCACGCGGACCCTGACGGCAAACCTGCGCGACCCGGCCATCCAGGTAGAGCTGCAGGGGCAAGCAATGCGCGACGCCGATGTCGCCGAGGGCGGCCCCTGGCCCCTTGTGATCGTCAGCCATGGCTACCCCGGCAACCGCTATCTGATGTCTCACCTGGCCGAGAACATCGCGTCCAAGGGCTATGTCGTGGCGTCGATTGACCACCGCGACAGCACCTATGCCGACCAGGCTGCGTTCGGGTCCACGCTGGTGAACCGCTCGCTGGATCAGCTCTTTGTGCTGGACCAGATGGCGGGGCTGGCCGGGGCGTTCACGGGCAAGATCAACGCCAACACAAGCGCCATCGTTGGTTACTCCATGGGCGGTTATGGCGCGACGATCACAGCGGGCGGCGGGGTCACCGAGGAAGCGGTGGCCTTAGGCTGGGGCGCGCCGCATGGGCTGCTGGGGGTGCATCTCTCGGGCTCCGACAGCCACAACGCGCTGCCCGACCCGCGAATCAAAACGGCGGTGGCCTTTGCGCCCTGGGGGCGCGAGCGCGGGTTCTGGTCTGCCGAGACCTTGGCCGGGGTGCAGATTCCGATGCTTTATGTTGTGGGCTCGGTGGATGACGTCTCGGGCTATGAGGCGGGCGTGCGCCAGATGTGGCAGGAGAGCACCGGCGTGGACCGCGCCTTGCTGACCTATGACAATGCCAACCACAACGCGGGCGCGCCAATGCCCGCCCCCGCCGAGAGCTATGCCTTCAGCGAGGCGCTCGGCTTTGCGCCCTATGGGCACTACGCCGATGCGGTCTGGGATTCGGTGCGGATGAATAACATAGCGCAGCATTTCGTGACCGCCTGGCTGGACCTTTATCTGAAGGCGGACGAGAGCCGTGGCGCGTATCTGGACCTGATCCCGCATTCCAATGACGGCGTCTGGTCAACCGAGCAGGACGGCACGCCCAAAGCCGACCACACCCATTGGGCCGGGTTCCCGAACCGCTCGGCCAAGGGGTTGCGGTTCGAGTGGCTGCGCGCCGGTAAATAACGCCAACCGCAAGCCCCGGGTTGTTGCATCCACTGCCCGTCAGCGCCATATAGCGTGCGACGGGCAGTACGAGGGCGTTGGGCGCATGAACTATCTCGAATTCGAGAAACCTTTGGCGGAAATCGAGGGCAAGGCGGAAGAACTGCGCGCCATGGCCCGGGCCGACGAAGGAATGGACGTCACCGCAGAGGCCGCCGGGCTGGACCAAAAGGCCAAGGCCATGCTGGTGGACCTGTATAAGAAGCTAACGCCTTGGCAGAAATGCCAAGTCGCACGGCATCCGGATCGGCCCCATTGCAAGGACTATATCGAGGCGCTGTTTTCCGAGTATACGCCGCTCGCCGGTGACCGGAATTTCGCGGATGATCACGCCGTGATGGGCGGGCTCGCGCGCTTGGGCGACACGCCTGTGGTGGTGATCGGTCACGAGAAGGGGCACGACACCAAGACCAGGATCGAGCGCAACTTTGGCATGGCCCGTCCCGAAGGATACCGCAAGGCGATCCGGCTGATGGACCTCGCCGACCGCTTCAACCTGCCGGTCATAACCTTGGTGGACACGCCCGGCGCCTATCCCGGCAAAGGCGCCGAGGAGCGCGGGCAATCCGAGGCCATCGCCCGTGCGACCGAAAAATGTTTGCAGATCGGCGTGCCACTAATCTCTGCTGTGATTGGAGAGGGCGGCTCTGGCGGGGCGGTGGCATTCGCCACCGCGAACCGCGTCGTCATGCTGGAGCATTCGATTTATTCTGTGATCTCGCCCGAGGGATGCGCCTCGATCCTTTGGAAGGATGCCGAAAAGATGCGCGAAGCCGCCGAGGCCTTGCGTCTGACCGCGCAGGACTTGTCCAAGCTCGGCGTCATTGACCGCATCGTGTCAGAGCCGGTTGGCGGCGCGCAAAGGGACCGCGCGACGACCATCGCGTCGGTGGGTAAGACCCTGGAGACCTTGCTGGCGGACCTAAAAGCCAAGTCGCGCGACGACCTTGTCAAAGAGCGGCGCAGCAAGTTCTTGCAGATTGGCCAGACCGGTCTGGCCGCCTAAACCAGCCGGGTCAGTTGCATCGGCGAAACTCGGCAAGACGATGCGGAGCGCAAGTCAGCCCCTCGGCCGTCAAAGCACCCAGAAGCGAGGCATAAAGAGCCGCGTAATCGGCCTGGGTGCTGCGCCCAGGCATAAGCTGAACAGAAAACGTCGGGTCCGTTCGGCGCTCTATGCGGATTGCACCAGTTTCCGGATCAAAGCATATGGTCACCGGAAAGGAAACGGAATGATCGTCGGACGATTGGTCCATTCTGGTACCCCGCTTACTAATTCCTTGACGTATAGTTAACAGCAAGCGAGCACGTTAACACTTCGCTATTTATGGGGAGGTTTTTTTCTTCGCATGTGGACTAAATACACGCCACAATAGACGGAGCCCCCAAGCACATACGGATCTGTGGATAGTTCTGGGGAAAACCCTCAAGTCCTAAACTACCACATTGTTTTCTGCGCGCGTTCTGGCCAAGCCGCATCGTAACTTTCGCCGTCAAACTGGTCATTGGTCATCTCTCTAAGGATGTCGCCAACACTCGGCAGATCATCTTCAGCGCAACTACCGGCCCAAAGACCGGACCTTAACAACGCCCGCGCACATTGCGTGTAGATCTCGGATATCGAGATCACGATGACCGAGCGCGGCTGTGTGCCCTTCACCTCAAAGCGCTGGATCAGCGCGGCGTCGGTGCGCAGCTCGGCTGTGCCGTTCACCCGCACCACGTTGGTATTGCCGGGCACCATGAACATCAGCGAGACGCGCCCGTCGCGCACGATGTTGCGTAGCGTGTCCAGCCGGTTGTTGCCGTGCCAATCGGGCATCGCCAGCGTGCCCGGGTCAAGCTCGGTCACCACCGGGTCGATGTCCCCGCGCGGTGAACCGTCGGTCCCCTCCGGGCCCACGGTCGACACCACGCAGAACCGCGAGGCCATGATCCACTTGCGATAAAGCGGCGTCATCTGGCGTGCGACTTTCACCAGCGCGGCCTCGCCCGGCTGGGCCTGGTAGAGCGCCTCTAGCGCCTCAACCGTCTCGACTTTCGACATGGAACCCGGCCTCCGCCATCAGTTGATTGGACTTGGTTTCGACCACGTCCTCGAGCCGGGCCATGAAGTCATCATTCGACAGGCCTGGCGTGATGCGCGGCAGAAACTCCAGCACGGCGTGCCCCGGCTTTCGGTAGATCCCATGGCGCGGCCAGAAGACGCCCACATTCACCGCCACGGGCACACAGTCTTGGCCAAGCTGCTCATAAAGCACCGCCGTGCCCACCTTATAGGACCGCGCCGCGCCCGGCGCCACGCGCGTGCCCTGCGGATAGATGATCAGCTGCCCCGGCAGCGCCGCGCCCGAGGTCACGTCGCGCTTCATTTGCTCGATCGCCGCGCCGCGCTTGCCACGATCCACCGGCACGCAGCCGATGCGCATGGCGAACCAGCCAAGGATGGGCGCGTAGCGCAGCTGCTTCTTCATGATGAATTTCGGGCGCGGCAGCACGCTCACCAGCATGATGATGTCCAAAAAACTCTGGTGCTTGGAGGCGATCAGCACCTCGCCTTGGGGGACCTCGCCGCGGATCTCGGACGAAAGCCCGACCATCCAGCGCGCCGACCAGCGCACATAGCGGCAGTAGTTGCGCACCCCGTCATAGGCGTAGCGGCGATCAAAGACCGCCAGCGGCATGAACCAGAAGAAGGCCATAACCGCCATCGCCACATACATCTGCAATATGAAGACCACAGAGCGGATCCATTGGAACACATCGCGCATTACATCAGCTCCCGCAGGGCGTGGAACGCGGCCAGGCGCGTCGCCCAGAACGCAACCACAGCCGCCAAAAGCGGCACCGCCAGCGGCCAAAGCCAATGGCTGCCCTGGAAGCCCAGCCCGGTCAAAAAGCCGCCCTCGGCGCTCGCGCTGGGAAGCAAGACCACAGCCAGCACTCCCAGGATCGTGCCCGTCAGCGCGCCCAAGAATGCGCGCAGAGTGAAACGTCGCACAAAGGCCCGCGCTATATAGACATCGCGCGCGCCCACCAGGCGCAGCACCCGAATGACCTGCGCGTTTGCCGACAGGGCCGACTGCGCCGCCAGGGTTATCATCGCCGCCATGGCCGCCCCAATCAGGCCGATAGAGACCCATCCAAGCAGCCGCAATCGGTCCGCGGCTCGGATAAGCGGGCGGCGCCATCGGGTGTGATCATCAAGCACCGCACCGGGCACCTCGGCGCGCAGTCGCAACCGCAGCCCTTCGGAATCGTAGCCGTCTCCTGCCTCGATCACCTCGACCATGCGCGGGATCGGCAGCGAATCCAGCGGCAAGTCCGGACCGAACCAAGGCTCTAATAGGGCGCGCTGCTCGTCTTCGCCCAACACGCGCGTCTCGGACACGCCCGGCGTGGTCTCCAGAACGCGCAGGGTAGCTTGCACCTGCTGCTCGACCTGACCTGCCGGCGCCGAGATGCGTATGGTCGAGCTGCGCGCCAATTCCGACCCCCAGCGATCCGCCAATCGCCCAGTCGCGAAGGACAGCGCCAGAGCAAAGACCGCCAAGAACGCCATTGCGCTCGACGAAAAGAACGTCAGCCGAACGGTAAAGCCGGTGGGCGGCACCACTCGGTCCGCCTCTGGGTCGCCCCGAAGAATAAGCCAAAAGTCCCGCAGGCGGCTCACAGGTCGGCCCCCGCCAACTGGATATCCCCGTTGGCTATGCGCAGGACGCGCGCGGCGACCTCGGCCTTGGCCGCGCGGATCAAGTTAAGGTCATGGGTGGCGACCAGGACCGTCTTGCCCATCCGGTTCAGCTCGACAAGCAGCGTTAAGAGCCGCAACGACATCTCCCAATCGACGTTGCCCGTGGGTTCGTCCGCGATAATGATCTCTGGGTCCATGATGACCGCGCGGGCCAGGGCGGCGCGCTGGCGCTCGCCACCCGACAAGGACGGCGGCAAGGCGTCCATCTGCTTGGACATGCCCACCCAGCCCAGAAGGTCGGTGAGGTTTTGCATCTCGGTGCGGGCGTCCTTGCCGGACACGCCAAGCGGCAGGGCCACGTTCTCGGCCACCGAGAGGTGATCCAGGAACTGGCAGTCCTGGTGCACCACGCCGATCCTGCGGCGCAGGCGGGCGATGTCGTCTCGATCCATCCCGCGGGCGTCCTGCCCAAATACCGACACCTGACCGGACGAGGCCAGCAAGTCGCCATAGCAAAGCTTTAGGAATGTGGTCTTGCCCGCGCCGGACGGCCCGGTCAGAAAATGAAACGACCCGGACGCCAGCGTCATGCTGATCCCCGACAGCAAAGCGCCGCCGCCGTAGCTATACGCAACGTCCTGAAGCTCGATCACAGGTGCTCCTTTCGCCCGCTAGCCCTGCGACCGTTTTGCCCCAGCACGCAAGGTGATTCAATCACGGGTGTTGCAAATGGTTTGAAAACACAAACCTTGCTGATACAAGCGCCGAAAAGGATCGGGCTATGGGCATACAACGCGAGCCCGGCGAACAGGTGGCAGAATGCGGCTAATTTGCCCAAACTGTGGGGCACAATACGAGGTGGACGACGCGGTAATCCCCGAGCAGGGCCGCGACGTGCAGTGTTCGAACTGTGGTCACACATGGTATCAACAGCCTGCGCATATCGACGCAGAGACCGCCGAAGACTTGCAGGACCATGCGCCTGTCGAAGAAGAAGTGGCGCCTGAGGATATCGAAGAAGATGTGGCTCCTGAGAGCCGCGTGTTGGATCCAGAGGTCGCGGATATCCTGCGCGAAGAAGCTGCACGCGAAACCGCCGCGCGCGAAGTCGAGGCGGAGGGCATAGAGAGCCAGCCCGACCTCGGCATTGAGGATACCGCGCAAGTCGCGGCTGACCGCTCTGCCGCGGCGCGGGCCAGGATGGCGCGGCTCCGCGGGGCAGAAGACGCCGATACCGACATTGACGCCGCGGCCCTTGCAAGCGCGGTGGGCTCCAGGAAGGAACTGCTTCCGGATGTCGAAGAGATCGACAGTTCTCTGCGCGCACCTGAACCCAACGAGCCCGACGCAGAGACGATGGCCGACATCGCCGATGATGTAGGACAAGAGCCCAGACCCGGCGGCCGCAGCTTTGGCTTCCGATTGATTGTCATCCTGCTGCTTCTCGCGGCGCTCTTGTACCTGTTCGCGCCGCAGATCGTGCAGTATGTCCCCGCGCTAGAGCCCTACATGATCCAATATGTGGAGTTCGTGAACGGGCTGCGCGATCAGATAGACCCGTTGGTGCAGCAGGGCATTGATTGGGTGCGCGGCTTGATCGACGGCGGCGCAGAGTAGGCCCGCGCGGGTCGCAACGCGCCCCATTTTGAGCATTCTGGCGCTATCGGCAGTAGGACCCGCTGCGATGACTGGCCACGTCAAAGTGAAAATGGTCTTGGTGATATCGATCGGAATCCGGGCCAAGCACGGTGCCAAACGGCCCACAGGCGCCGCGATGCACCCGCCTCAGGATCTTGCTCTGGGAGCGGTCCCGCCAGCCTCTTAGCACGGTCAATGATTCGCCGTTCCTGAGGTTGATCGCCGCGATGTCGATCGCGTTGCCCTTGCCATGCTCGGATATCTTGCCGCCCGCGCGGTTGTTGCGCGTCCGGCAGGAGTAATGCGCCACAACTTTTAGCGAAGCAACCCCGCCACCGCGCTTGCCGACGGCTGGCTTTACGGATTTGGTCACCCACTCCCGCAGCGCCGCGGCGGTCGCGCAATTGACCTTCGCTGCCGTTGTCAGCTTCACACCATCCAACGCACCTACGGTGCTAATGCGCTGAAACAGCGCTTCTTTTTCCTCTCAAAGTCAAGGTTTCGGATGAAAACCCGTGCGTTTTCGTCCGGGGCCGCAACTGATCGGAGGAAGAGAATCATGTCCAGAACACGGCTCACTGACGCACGCGTGCGCGCCTTGCGCGCGAAGAAGACCACAAGGAATGTCCGGGACACCAGCCTCGCGGGCTTTGGTGTCAGGATCCTGCCGAGCGGCGGGAAGCGGTTTTTCATGCACACCCAGCACGAAGGCCAGCGCATTTGGAAGATCGTGGGCGACCCCGCCGACATGACGGTGGCCGAAGCCCGTGAGCAGGCACGGGGCCTGTTGGCCTCCCTGCGGTCGGGACGACCCGACGGGGAGACGCTGTTCGAGACCGTGGCGGGAGCGGCATTCCGCCGCCATGGCCGTCAGTGGAAGCCGAGCACGCTCTCGGTGAACCGGCACTATCTCGACAAGCATATCCTGCCCCGGTTTGCAGGACAGCGGATTGCCGACATCACAGCACAAGACGTGCGGGATTGGTTCGCCACGATGCACGCGACGCCGGTGTCGGCGGATCGATCGATGCCCGTTCTTTCTATCATCATGAAGGTAGCCGAGGCGGACGGCCTCCGCCCGGAGGGCACCAACCCGTGCGGGGGGATCAAGAGATACAGGCGGCAGAACCGGGACCGGTTTCTCTCTGAGGCCGAGATCGCCCGCTTGGGTAGAGCATTGCTCGATCCGTCTCCTGCCGTCGCGCTCATCCGGCTGCTGGCACTGACGGGCTGCCGGGCGAGCGAGCTCAGAACCCTGCGATGGACGGACTGTCGCGACGGTCACATCTTCCTGCGCGACAGCAAGACGGGTCCGCGCATGGTGTGGCTGTCAGGGGCTGCCCGCGCGGTGCTCGACGCTCTTCCGCGCATGTCGCCATGGGTCTTTCCCGCCGTCAGGCGCGACGGTTCTATGACAAGGGCGACGCTCAGACACGCGTGGGGCAAGGTCCGCAAGAAGGCTGGCTTGATGGATGTTCGCCTGCACGACCTGCGACATACCTATGCGAGCGTGGCCGTCACAAGCGGCGAAACCGTCCTCGCCGTGGGACGGCTTCTCGGGCACCGCGACCCGGAAACCACGCTCAAATACGCACACCACACGGAGGCCGACGCGGAGCGCGCCTCCGCCCTGATGGGCACCGTACTTGGCGCGGTTCGGACATGAGCGGCGTTCGGTTGACAGATGCGCGTGCAAGGCGGCTCAAGCCGTCTGCGCGGGAATACTCCGTTCAGGACAGGGCGGTGCCGTCCCTTGGCGTTCGGGTCTATCCGACGGGCACAAGGACATGGACTTGCGCCATCGGCGGACGGAAGGTGTCGCTTGGTCGCATCGACCTGATGTCGGTCGAGGATGCGCGCAGGGAATGTCTTCGGTTACAAGTTGACGGGGTTGCGCCGTGCAGGGACCTGCCCACTTACCGGACCTTCGCACTGGGTGTCTGGCATGAGTCAACAAGATGCAAACCGACCACCGTCAAGAGTCGAGACCATGTCCTGACGCGGCAATTGCTGCCCGCGTTCGGGGCGTTGCGGCTAGACCGGATTACGCGGAAGGCCATCGAGGACTGGTTTGACGCCTACAGCGCGTCTGCTCCCGGGGGTGCGAACTACGCGCTGCGGCTCCTGCGCCAGAGCCTGAACTTTGCAATAGAGCGCGGCCTCATCGGCTCCAACCCGGCGGGCTCGGTTCTTCCGAACCGGCGACCGAGGCTCACGCGGTTCCTGTCGCGGGACGAAATAGCGCGGCTGAACGCGGCGCTCGACCGGATTTCCGAAGGGGGCGGAAACGTACAGGCCGACATCATCCGCCTTCTTTTGCTCACAGGGTGTCGCAGAAACGAAATCGTCCGCCTGAAGCGATGTGAGGTCGATGGAAACCGTCTCAGACTTGAAAACAGCAAGACAGGACCGAGAATTGTATATCTCAGTCCCGAGGCCCGCGAGATCATTGAAAGGCGCATGACCGCGCCCCGGGAGTATCTGTTCCCGTCGCCGCGAACCCCGGAAAAGCCAGTCTCGGAAAATCTGACCCTCTGGTACAAGATTCGACGGGATATCGGCATTGAAGACGTGCGCCTGCACGACCTGAGACATTCCTACGCGAGCCAGTGCGTGATGGCGGGCGTTCCCCTGCCGGTGGTGTCCAAGCTGCTGGGCCACAGCCATTGTGCGATGACCCTTCGATACGCCCATGCCGCCGACAGGGATGTCGAGGCAGCGGCGGAGCGCGTCGGCGCACGGATTGCCAAGTTGTTGCAGTGTGAGTGATGTGACCGGGTGGACACCACAGTTCAGGAGAAAGCGGTCCGCTTTCCCACGAATGCGTCACTTTTGTATACTGCTCTGGTGCAACTTGGCATTTTCTGAAGTTGGACGCCTCTAAAAACCGTGCATTTTCTGGTGTGATCTGATGCACTTGAAGTGGTAGGCCGAGCGCGAGTGGATCGCTCCCTCCTACATGACCCGCGTCCTGCGCCTCACGCTGCTTGCGCCTGACATCGTCGAGGCGATCCCGGACGGGCCGGAGGTGACGCTGGCGCGCGTACTCGAGCCGGTTCCACCGGGATGGGAAACGCAGAGTTTCGATCTCTACTAGCTTCGTCGTGGTGCCAAGCGCTGCACCGCAGCTACGCGGGGCTGGTCATTGAAAAATCGGTGGCGCGTCGGCGATATTCTCTGGCATGAGCCTACCTTATAGCCTATCTGGTGCTCCCAAGACGCACTCCATCCACATCATGTGGCGTCTTCGCTTCAGCTTCTTGCGGGAGCCGATGTATGCGTGTAAATTTAATGCAAGAAGTGAGTAGGCGCAACCGTATGAAATTCATAGATTTATTTGCCGGACTGGGTGGGTTCCACCAGGCGCTAGGCCAACGTGGTGGAGAGTGCGTCTTTGCTTCCGAGATCAACAAGCATCTCGCAGGGCTGTATGAAAAGAATTTCAGGATACGCCCTGCTGGCGACATTAGGTCTGTCGACCTGAGCGCCATTCCTGATCACGATGTTCTTTGCGCGGGCTTCCCCTGCCAGCCATTCTCCAAGGCGGGTGACCAAAAAGGCCTTGAGTGCCCGCAATGGGGAAACCTCTTCGACTATGTCGTCGCGATACTAAAACTCAAACAGCCACGTTTTTTTATCATTGAGAATGTTCCGAATCTGATCCGCCATAATCGCGGGAAAACTTGGTCGATCATTTGCGATCGACTCAAAGCAGTAGGATACGAGATCAGCTTTGAGCGCCTGTCGCCGCATATGTTCGGCGTACCGCAGAAGCGCGAGCGGGCCTTCATCGTCGGTGATCGTCAGGGGCTGGGCAATTTTGCATGGCCGATCCCGGAGGACATTCCGCAGACGTCGATCCGCTCTGTCCTCGACGAGGATCCGCTCGAAGCCCATGGCTTGAACAGCGATCATCTTCGGTATCTTGAGACGTGGCAGGAGTTTGTCGCGGCCTTCCCAAAAGATCAGCACCTGCCGTCCTACCCGATTTGGGCGATGGAGTTTGGTGCGGATTACCCGCTGGATGGCCTTACGCCCCATGCACGGGGCTGCAAACGGCTTGGCAAATTCAAGGGCGCGTTTGGGATGCCTTTGGCGGGATTGTCGCCTGAGCAGACCGAAGGCGCATTGCCATCTTATGCGCGCACGACGCTTGACCATTTTCCGGCATGGAAGATCGACTTCATTGCTAAAAACCGCGCGCTCTACGCGGTACATCGCGGGATCATCGATCCCTGGATCGACAAGATCAAAGACTTTCCACCAAGCTTTCAGAAACTCGAATGGAATTGCAAAGGCGCTGAGCGCAGTATCTGGAAACATATCATCCAGTTTCGCGCGAGCGGTATCCGGGTGAAGAAGGAAGATACCGCGCCGTCTCTTATTGCCATGACAACGAGCCAAGTCCCCATCATCGCGTGGAAGAAGCGCTACATGACTCCGCGCGAGTGCAGCCGTTTGCAGAGCATGGGTGGGTTAACCCATCTGCCCGACACCAAAAACGGTGCTTACAAAGCATTCGGAAATGCCGTCAATGTCGATGTGGTTGGCAATATCTACGATGCCCTCGTGGGCAATGCTGACACGGAGGGCGCGGTTCACGCAGCCATGGCGGCTGAGTAATGGCGCAACTAAACTCCGTTAATATCCGCCCCGGCGTCAACGTCCTATCGGTCCTGCCGCACCTGAACTACAAGGCTTGGTACGCCTTGGCCGAGTTTGTCGATAACGCCATCCAGAGCAGCCTGGACCGACAGCGGGACCTCAAGGCGACCGATGGAGCCGATTACCGCCTCCATGTCGATATCCGTTTCGAGTTGCAGGAAAACTGTATCACTATACGCGACAACGCGGCGGGTATCGCTGCGTCCGATTATCAGCGCGCCTTCCGTCCCGCTGAAATCCCCCCCGATGCGTCGGGCTTGTCTGAATTCGGCATGGGGCTGAAGAGCGCGGCATGCTGGTTCGCGCCAAACTGGACCGTGAGAACAACCGCGCTTGGGGAAAATATCGAGCGGACCGTGATCTTTGATATCGACAAGATCGTCGAAGACAGCACTGAAGAACTGCATGTTATCTCGACGCAAGTCTCCGCAGACAAGCACTACACCGAAATCCGCCTCGACAATATCCGCCGTTTCCCGCGCACGAAAACGGTTCAGAAGATCAAAGACCATCTTTCCAGTATCTATCGGATATTTATTCGTGATGGGTCGATGCTTCTTACGATCGATGGCGAGCCGCTCGCTTATAAAGGCCCGGACATTTTGGTTGCCCCGAGCTATCGGGACCCTGACGGGCCTGCCATCACCTGGAAGAAAGACATCGCCATCGATCTGGGAGACGGTCGCGCAGCAACGGGCTTTGTCGCGATCCGCGAACCCGCAAATACGCGCCTCGCGGGCTTGGCGCTCTTCCGTCGCAAGCGCCTGATCATGGGCAGCTTTGACGAGACCTATCGCCCTGAAGACATCTTCGGACGCTCCAACAGCTTCGCCTTCCAGCGCATCTTCGGCGAGATACACCTCAAGGGCTTCCACGTCAGTCATACCAAGGACGGGATCAAGTGGGAGGAAGCCGAAGAAACCTTCCTGAAAGAGCTTCGCGACGAACTGTCGGGTGAAGCCTTTCCGCTGCTCCAGCAAGTCCGCGAGCATAGAAGCAAGAAGGACGCAAAGGCGACACGCAAGGACGCCGCCGCCGCGCTTCAATCGATGGCGGAGAGGCTAAAAAATCAAAGCCTTACGTCGCAGACCCATGCAAGGACGCAAGATCAGGCTGATATGCCGCTCTCTGATCCAGAGCCTGATTACAGCGCGCCGTTACCCGACCTGCCAGATTCCGAAAACGAACATGTCCGTTTTCGGATGCGGTTTCGGAGCGAGGATTGGATCGTCGCCATCGAACTGTCCTACGCCGACAATGGGGCGGACTGGCTGGATATCCGCAATCGCCCATTCATCACAGATCCGGAACCGCGCCAGATCACCATTCGGCTGGCCATGCTCCATCCCTTCATGGCGCAATTTCCAACGCTGGATTCCGAAAGTTTCACCGCCGTCCTGTATATTGCCGCCGCGATGGCGCTTGCCGAAGTCGAGGTCGGGGAGCTTGCCGACCGGAACCCCTCAGCCATCCGCCGTTTCACCAATGAAATTCTGAGAAATCAAATGTCCAAGAGGCTGTCCGATGGCGAATGATCCCCGAACGATCACAATCGCGCCGAGCCCCGCAGACGGGGATGGCGGTTGGTCGCCCACCCAGGGGGCCGCATTTACCGATTTGCTGAGTGCCAACACGGCCTTGTCGGATGACGAGAAAGAACGACTTGTTCAGGAAACCGTTTCGATCATGAGCGATTGCGTCCCGCCCGAGGCAACGGTTGCTGTAAATACCGGGCTCGTGATTGGCTATGTGCAGAGTGGCAAGACCTTGTCCTTCACGAGCCTTGCGGCCCTCGCACGTGATAATAGGTTTCGGCTTGTCATCCTGCTTGCAGGGACCACCAACAACCTTGTCGAACAGAGCTTCGACCGCCTGAAGGGCGATCTGGATACCGCAGGCACCCGTGAATGGAATCTGTTCACCACGCAGCAGAAGGCGTTCCGGCAAAGCGAAGTGGAGCGCGTGAATACCGAAATTGCACGTTGGCGGCGCGGAAGCCCGCGCGCACGGACGATCATGATCGTTTCGATGAAACAACACCAGCACTTGGACAACCTCGCCAGACTTCTTGGCGGGTCTGATTTTTCTGACGTGCCGACCCTGATCATCGACGATGAAGGTGATCAGGCAGGTATGAACACCAAGGCCAAGCAGAGCGACGAGAGCACGACTTATGCGCGGATCAAGGCGTTGCGCGCCTTGTTCCCGCATCACAGCTATATCCTTTATACGGCAACACCGCAGGCACCGCTCCTGATCAGCCGCATTGATGCTCTCTCACCGGATTTTGGGCGCGTCCTGACCCCTGGCACGCATTATGTCGGTGGACAGGAATTCTTCGTCGATGGAGCGGACAAGTACGTCAAGCTGATCCCTTTGAGAGAAGTACCCGACAAGAACGATCCGCCGCATGAAGCGCCGGAGAGCTTGTGCTCTGCGCTTCGCGACTTCTTTATCGGCGTTGCGATCGGCTTGCGTAAAAACGAGTTTCAGAAGGGCCTAAACCGTTCGATGATGATCCATCCAGCCGTCGCCAAAGACGAGCACTTGATGTTCAAGCGATGGACACAGCAGATCAAGGATCATTGGTCAACGGTCCTGCAAGACAGCACGCATCCTGACCATGCGGGGCTTCTGAGAGAATTTCTCAAGTCCTCAGACGGCATCTTCAAGACCTACGACACGCCCCTGACCTTCGAGGATATCGCTCCGATCCTGTTCGAAGCGATGGAAGAAACTGCCGTCGCCGAACTTAATACCCGAGAGAAAAGCCGCATCGCCCCCGTCGATTGGGCAGGCGAATATAGCTGGATTCTGATTGGCGGCATTGGCCTTGATCGGGGCTTCACGGTCGAGGGCCTGACCGTCAGTTACATGCCGCGATCAACAGGCGTGGGCAACGCTGACAACATCCAACAGCGCGCCCGCTTCTTCGGCTACAAGAAGCGCTATCTTGGGCTGTGCCGCATCTATCTTACGAGCGCGAATACCGATGCCTTCACTGACTATGTGAAGCACGAGGAATCCGTTCGCGGCTCTATCCGCAATCATCTCGACGAAGGCGGGAGCCTGAAAGACTGGCGTCGCAAATACTTCCTGGATCAGAAGCTCAAACCCACACGGTCCTCGGTCATCTTTCTGGAGATGTATCAGTCCAAAGGCCAAGGCGGCTGGATCGTCCCCGATCATCCCTTCGACAACAGCGAGACAGTCGCTGAAAACCGGGAACTCGTCGAACGGATTCGACGTTCGTTCGATTTTGCGCGCTATGCGGAAAATGGCTGGAACGACAAACAGATCGTGCCCGATTTCAGCGACACGCTCGGCCTTGCCGACATTCTGCCGATGATCGGCCAATTTCGCTATCGCTGGCCCGACGACAACCTCCGGCACAGCGCACTTATGCTTGGGCTGGAACGCATGGTCTCTGAAGAACCGAGTATGAGATGCAGCTTCTATGCTCTGTCCGGGCCGTGGTCGGGCGTGGACTACAAGCGGACACTGACCGAAAAATCACCGCCGAAGGTCAAGCAACTCTGGCAGGGTGCAAACGCGCCGACCAATTATCCCGGTGCGCGCGCATTGGTGTCTCCTGAGACCGTGACCTTCCAACTCCATCGCTATGATATCCAGACTGCCGACAAGAAGCGCACGGTGCGCGACGTTCCAATCCTCGCTGTCCACATCCCGGATCCGTTGATGGAGCGTGTTTGGGTTGAGCGGTGAGCACCCATGCTGACCGATCTGTATCCCACGCTTTGTCAAACGATCCCCGAGTATGGCGCTGCCCTCTTCGGACTGCCAGTAAATAGCGACTACCCTTACTGGCTTGCCATTGATGCCCAAGCCTTTCCCGCGCTTCTGCTTCCCGCCCGTGCGGATGACCTCCGGCCCGATATTACTTTGCGCGCGGTTGATGCCCTGTTCTCCCGCACCTGCGTCATCGACACGAACACGCGAGTACCACATCAGGGGTGCTACTCGCTTATCCGCCTGAAGGAGAGCGACACGGCCATTGTCCGCCTGTTCCTGAGAATACTGGAAGAGAGTTTCTGCACAGCGAGTCCGCCGAGCACCAACGCCGAGATTGCTGCTTGTGTTCAACAAGTCGCGGCACTCTTCAGCCGGATCGAAGACAATACCCGTGATCTTGTTGGCCTTTGGGGCGAACTCACTGTCATCGCCCATGCACAGAACACCGACGCCGCCGTGCGGTTCTGGAGCACCCGAAAGACCGCGAAGTTTGATTTTGTCGCCGATCATTTCGTACTCGACGTCAAGACCACGACAAAACCCCTGCCGCAGCATCGTTTTTCGCTCGATCAACTCAGGCCGTCAGGAGCATTCGATGCTTATATTGCATCACTCTGTGTGATCGAAGTGCAAAGTGGGCAAACGGTTGCCGATCTTATGGAGACACTCGCGGCCAGGCTTTCAGATCATGACCTGCGCAGTGCCTTCTTGATCCAGTGCCTCACCAAAGGTGGGCGCGACCTGTACCGCAGCGATTTGGCCCTTCAGACCTACCCAGACAACGCCTCACTGAGCCTCTTTCGGGCAGAGGAAATTCCTGTGCCGCACGTGCGCGCGAGTGACCCAATTGAGAACATTCGTTTTGACGTTGATCTTTCACAAATCGTACCGTTACCGGATCAATACCGCGCATCAATTTTGACGTTCGAGCTTACAGAGTGAATTCCCAAGGCATCAGCGTGTCTCGACCGCAGATCTTGAGTCTGTAATCGGCAACACAACGGGTTGTGTCTCGAAAGTGGTGGAAATTATCCCATGGCGTCTCCGAGCGGCTTGATGTTTGGGGCGCCTATGCGGCGCGGTCAAGGATTTCGTTGAGCGGTCAGGGCGATTCAGAGAAAGGCTGTTTTCTTTGGATTTGATATGCGCCGCTCGGACCCTACTCAAGCGAATATCCATCTCTCCCACCAGAGCCATCGAAATGGTCCAGGATGACCGGAACAACGCCGTCAGGTTCATAGTGATGAGATAGGTTGTTTCCGTTTGAACCGCCCCGGGTTTACCGAAGAGCTCTCGCTGGCTACGCCCAAATCCCAAAACTTTGGGAGACATGGATAAATTGAAGGGTGGTAAGCAGGTTCATATCATGACCAGTTCATATCATGACAGTTCATATCATGACCATCGCAATTTTCCTCAATCCCGCATATGGTGTGTGCACTATCATCGCATGGAGATGTCTTTTTTTCGACCTACGGACACCAACGGTTATCATGGAACGGCTTGACCCCAATACAGTGATGACGAGCCCCCGTCCGAAGCGACGGTCGAGCTTCGTGGCCTCGTCAACGCCGCGACGCTGCTTTGATCCCCACTAATGCTTTCCGGTCCACGCCCGCTTGTGAGTGCCGAGCAGACCTTCGGGTATTTCCTGCACGAATACCTCGCCCGGAACGACAGTTCCCACCGTTCCGCCAACCGATGGCACGGTGCGGGCGCGGAATCTCTGGGGCTTGGTCAGCGCGTCGGCAAGCGCAAGTTCATATCGATCCTGTCGGGCCATGTCCCCGGCACAGATATCACACTGGGCCGCGTCATCGACGGCACGCGCCAGCACCGTCCCGGCTGGGACATGACCTTCTCCGCGCCGAAGTCGGTTTCGCTGGAAGCCCTTTTTCGGGGCAGACGGGCGGTGATGCATGCCCATGACGAAGCCGTCCGCGCGACGCTCGACTGGATCGAGCAGGAGTATCTTCAGACCAGAGGCTACGACCCCGCGACGGGCCAACGGCCCCGGGAGGCGGCGGATGGGATGATCGCGGCGACGTTCCGGCACATGGCGAGCCGCAATAACGACCCGCAACTTCACACGCATGCCGTGGTCGCGAACATGACACGCAACAAGGATGGCGCTTGGCGAAGTGTCGAGCCCACGCTATTGAAGCGCAATCGTCGTGTGTTTGGCGCGTGGTACCGCAACGATCTGGCGCGGCGGCTGCGGAGCCTCGGCTACGAGTTGACGTCGACGACCGTGGGCGGGCTGCCGAGCTTCGAGATTTCCGGCTGGTCGCGGGAGTGGCTTGATGCGTTCTCTACCCGGCGGCAGGACATTCTGCAACACATGGCGGACGAAGGCCGCGAATACACGACAGCGAACGCCCAGGCCGCAGCGCTTGTCACGCGCGGCAAGAAGGCGGAGCCGGTCAAGGGCGCGCTTGTGAAGCTGTGGCACCGCCGGGCGGAGCGCCTCGGCCTCGTCGAGGAACCAAGGTCCCGGACAGCAGACTCCACGCAGATGAATGCGGTGTTATCACCGCTGGAAGCTGTCTGGCATGCCATGGAACATCTTGAGGAGCGCCAATGCGTCTTCCGGCGCACCGACCTTCTCGCCGCCGCACTGGGGCGCGAACCGGGACGACATTCGCATGAGGAGTTGGAGGCAGCCATCGACCGGCTGCGCCGCGACAGGCACCTGGTGGACACGACCTCCGGCGACATGACCACGCGCCAGACCCTTCGGGCGGAACGCACCGTGATCGCCACCATGCGGGAAGGACGGTCTGCGCCACTGGCAAACGCGCTGGAGGTCACCGCACAACTTGACGCCACGTCGCTGACGGACGGCCAGCGCAACGCTGTCCGAACGATCCTGCTGTCCGAAGACAGGATCGTCGGGGTTCAGGGGTTCGCAGGTACGGGCAAGACCCGTATGCTAAAGGAGGTCGTCCGGCTTGCAGGGGACCGTTCGGTGATCGGGTTGGCCCCGTCCTCGGCAGCCGCACGTGTCCTTGCGCTTGAAGCCGGGATTGGCACAACCACGCTGCAATGGATGCTCGCACGATATGGGCATCTTGGTGATGGCCCTGATCTTCAGGAGGCCCGTGAGCGGTTCCGGGGTGCCGTGATCGTGGTGGACGAAGCGTCCATGATCGGCACGGTCCAGATGCGCGATCTCCAGCGCGTCGCCGAGAGGATCGGAGCCGCCCGGCTTGCGCTTGTCGGCGACAGGCTCCAGCTTTGGTCCGTTGAGGCGGGGCAGCCGTTCCGTCTCCTGCAAGAGGCGGGCATGGCGACGGCCCGCATGGACGATGTGCTCCGGCAACGCTCGACGGACCTCAAGGCTGCCGTTACGCATATGATTGCGGGGGACGCGGACCTCGCCGTCCAGAGCCTCGGTCGCGACGTGAGGGAACTTCCCCCTGACAGGCTGGCGGAGACGGCGGCGCAGCTCTGGCTTGCGCTTCCACCGGACGCGCGCAGGCGAACCATGCTCCTCGCACCGACCCACGGGCGGCGGGAAGAGATCAACGCCGTGCTCCGCAAAGGGCTTGCCGAGGAGGGGCTGCTCGCTGGTAGGAAGCTTGAGATCGAGCACCTTGTGGACCGCCGCCTGACCCGTGTTCTGGCCGCCGACCCCATGAGCTACCGCGCGGGCGACATCGTTGCTCCCAACCGCGACGTTTACGGCTGCAAGGAGGGAGAGGCCTGGCGGGTCACGGGCAGCGACAAGGACCGGATCGCTCTGGAACGACGCGGCGTCTCCGGCGGGTTCAGGCCGTCGGGAAACGCCGCGCACAATGTGTCCGTCTTCGAGACGCGCCCGATTGAGTTGAGAGCGGGGGACGAGATCGTCTTCACGCGCAATCTCAGGAACCTCGGGGTAGTGAATGGCGAGCGCGGGAGGATCGAAGAGATCGGGCGGAAGCGTCTGCGCATCCGGCTTGCTGACGGGCGGCGGCTGGAGCCGCTGCTTGAAGATGATCGGCTGCGGCATATCGACCACGCCTGGACCTCGACGGTGCATCGTGCGCAGGGTATGACGACGGACAACGTGATCGCGGTTCTGGACGCAGACAGCATGATGACGGACCGTGCGCTGCTCTACGTTGAGATGAGCCGCGCGCGCGACGGGTTTGTGCTGCTGACCGACGATACGGAGCAACTCGTACACCGGCTGGAGCAGGAAACCGGCGTGTCGCATTCCGCGCTGGAGGCGACCGGGCAGGCCCTGCACGTCCCGCACCTCTGCGGGGTGTCGCGGAAGGAACCGCTGCGTCCGGCGCTACGGGAATGGCAAGCGCTTGAAGCGGAGGCCGCACAAATGGGGATTGAGCCATTCCTCATGCCCGGAGCCGAGGCGCTGATGGCGCGGCTCCGTCGGCGGGTGGCCATCGAAGACGCGCCGAAGGAGATTGTGCAAATCCTGACCGACCACGACGCCCATGTCCGTGGTCAGGATTTCGACGCCATCGGGGAGGCGTGGCAGAGCCTGCGTGCGCGGGCGGCAGAAGCTGGCCGCAGCGTCGCGGTCCAGCCGGGAGCGGACGCACTGCTGAAGCGGACCGGCGGGTTGCACAATCCCGGACCGCTTCTGGAGGCGCTTGCCGGGGGCGTCCAGGAATGCAGTGCTTTGCTGTGCGACCTTGGTGAGCGGCTGGAACGCTGCGGGACCGGGATCAGCCGGGAGGCCCGGGAAAGGGATGATGCGCTTGCCGGGCTCGAACGGGACTGGAAGGCCCAGCGGATCAAGGCAAAGATGCAGTCGCACGACATCGCTTTCCTGCCGGGAACGGAGGCGCTGACAGCGCGGACGCACGCTATCGCCGAACAGTACCCCGGGGCTCTTCCCAAGGCCACGGTCGAACACGCGAAGGACTGCGAACGCGTGCAGCAAAGATGGGCGCGGCTCGTGACAGTCGCGGATGTGCTTGCGAACGGCGCGAAGACAGCGCAGCCGCCCGAGGAGTCCACGTGCAGGGCAATGGCCGAGGCGGAGGAATTGATCGCCGACGACCGCCTGACCCATAGGGCGCAGGTCGAAGGCGTTCTCGGGTCAGTGTTGTCCGCCCTGTTCACTTTGAATGAACGGCATGCCGTGGAGGACCGGGCGCAAGACCTGCGAAAAAATTGGAAGACGCTGGAGGCAGAGGCAGAACGGCAAGGCTGCTATCCGTTCCAGGTTGCGGGGTACGGTCGCTTCGTGGAACGGCTCACGGACTTCGGGTACGACCTTCCCCCCGACCTTGCTGCTCTGCCAGAACTGGAGGCGAGGGATCGCAGGCTGAGGCGGGCTGTGAACGAGGTGGTCGCGTTTGACGCCAGACGGTGGAAAATCATCAAAAGGGCCGCGCGATGGCGACCGGACACGCCGCTCGACCGGAGCCGGCTCACCAGCTACGGACGCTGGGCAAGGTCCGCCCCGAAAATGATCGAAAAAGGAAAGCGTCTTGCAGCAGAAGCGCTTCTTTGCCCCGATGATCGGCAGACGCTTGAGAGGGCGCTGGAGCGCATCATCGCCTCGCTTGATGGCTGCGGCCTTGAGGCGCGCCGTCTCGGGATTTTGGAGGAGATCAACGACAGGGCGGACGCGCAGGGATGCCACCGCTTCTTCGTCGAGGGTTACGACACCTTCTTCGAAGGTCTGGGCGAACGGATGGTTGTGGGACCGGGAAAGAATACGCTGGCGGTGCGAGAACGGGCGGTGCGCGACGACATGCGTTACGCACAGGCCTTTGTCAAAGGCGTTGACAGCGATCTCACCAAGGCTCTGCGACAGTGGGAGGACGGCGGTGAGCGCTTCGTGGCGGAGATGCATCCTTACCATCGGTGGGAACGTGAGACAAAGAGCAGTCTCGAAAACGTCCGGCGCGTCCTGTCCAACAAGGAACGATACGGCCCTCATCTTGCAAGGGTTCCCGGACTTGAAGAGCGGCTGCGCGAGACGGCGGCCTCGGTCTCCGAGAAGATCAAGCACGACGCGCCTGTCCGGAAGGAGGTCGAGGCCGCACATGCCGTGAGGGTGGAACGTGAAATAGCAACGCGGGCGCGTGAGCGGGCCCTAACCAGAAGCCGGGGCCCGTCCCGCTCCATGGGTCTTGAAATGTAAACGCTCTGACTTGATCTGACGGACACCTAGCGTGTCGTGTTCAATCGCGCCTTCCGCCAGCGTCGAACGCGTTGTGCGAAGCAAACGCTGCCTCGACACTGCCTTCAGGCTCTTGAATTCAATCAAACACGACACGCTATAAACGAACAGTGCATCACATGCGGCGTGTTGGGCCTCGAACTTTCACCTCGACCGACTTCGCCCCGTGCCAGTCCTTCACGGCCTTTGCCAGAAGGGCTTCCGCCTGTTCCGGCCCGAAGAGCGTCTCGAACGCCAGAAAAAGCTCGTCGAACCTGCCTTCGGAGATCAATTCCGTCACCTTCGCATCGCGCAGGAAGGCGACCTGGTTGGCGAGTTTCTCCATCCACGCAGAAGAAGGCTCGATTATACTCATCATAAAGTTGATCTGGCTGCACATGCGGCTCTGGTCTTCAGCGCTCAGCACCAGCGGCTCCGGGCGGTCACCGAAAATCGACAGGTCCGCATTCAGCGCCCGCTCCACAAGGTAAGGCGACGTTTTCATCCCGACGGCAGCGGCCCGCCGCTTCGCTTCCGCCCATTCCCCGTCGGTGCAGGAGATGTAGAATGTCTTCTTCTCCACCCGCGTCATTTGAGGTCCATCATGTCTGAAGAAAGCTCTCCGTTGTGCAGGCGGTAGAGAAGCTGGACGGCCTCGATAAGTGGAGGCCCGCCATCCGCCCTGCCGAAAAACATTTTGACGAGGCGCATCTGCAACGCGTCAACATTCCGCAGGAGGTCGCGTTGTTCCTCGGGCGTGAGGACAAGCGGACTGGCGGGTGTCGGGGTGCTGTCCTGCAAGGCACAGGTTGTCACGAAGTCCGAGACACTCCTGCCGACCGACTCCGCACGCCTCCTGATCCGGTCCCAGTCCGCAGGATTCCTGCAATAGATTGGATGCCCCCTCTTCATCTCGAAACTCCATCCTCTGCTGCGCCCGAGAGTGTCGGGTCCGTGCGCAGCCGCAACTCGACCCTGCGAAGGGCCGCCGTCCAGCCGTCATCTTCCCCGCGCTCCGCCAGCCGCATCCGCTCCACTTCACACAGCGTCAGGACAGCGGACTCGATCCTATACAGCCGCGCCGAGAGTGTCGCGAGAGATGGCCCGGAGGGCCATTCGGGGGCCAGTGCGCGCTGGACGACATAGCCGCTCGCCGACATCCGCGTGGCCTTGGCGCGTGCCCGGACGATATCCCACTCGCTATCGGTCGCTTTTACCGCCCTTTGCTTTCTGACCGAGTTGCCTTGCATGGCCTGCTCCTGTTATGTGTAAGCCCCGATAGATATATGCAGGTGTCGGACAAGGGGCAGCGCATGGACCGTCAACAGACATGCTTTGTGTATTACACATATGCTTACCCATGCGAATATCAACATCCAACCGGCCTCCAGTAATGCTTAGTCCGTGCATATGTTCCTCCGAAAATGCAACTTTTTACCTTTGAAATGTGCCCACATACCTATGAGCAATGCGTATGTTTTCCACTTGAGCGCACGTGCAACTTGCTGTATTTATTGGCCTATCGTGAGGGAATAGATGCTCTATGCAAGGGGCTGAAACTCAGCTTCCCAGTTTTGAAGGGCCCACACCGTCCACGGCAGTAATACGCACCGGGTTAGAGACGCCGCAGCCGCGAAGCTTGCCCGGGATCGCCGCTATAGGCTCGCCGCGGATCGCGCGGTCGCCGCAGACAGAGCCACGTTTGGTATAGCGCGTGGGCTTCTCGCGTTTTGGCTTCGCCTTCGCGGTGGCCAGTTGCCGTTTGTGGCGCGGCTTCAGTTTGGGGCGTTTGCCGGGCACGGACGACGCGGCCACCGCGAGGCCAGAGGTCGACAGAACGACGGACCTCTCGGGTTCCTGGTCAGCTTCCGGCCTGGGTTCCGGCGTGGCGATCAGCGCAACCGGGCGGCTGCCCGCGGGGCGTGGTTTCGGAAGGATCGACCGCGCCAGCGCAATATCGGGCTGCGGTTTGTCCGCCACTTCGGCGGCAATAGCGGAGCCAGGGCGCAGTTCTGGCAGCAAGGACGAGGTCGGAGCCCTGGCACCCGCGCCATGCGGCAGCGCCAGTAGCCCCAGAACCATCAAGACCCGCAATGTCATTCTTTGGCTGTCCCTCGCCCAAAATTCGGTGCGTCCGTGTCCTGCCCTGCCTCGACGATCCCGCGTCTCACCGCGCGGGTGCGGGTAAAATAGTCGAAAAGATGGTCGCCGTCACCCGTGCGGATGGCGCGTTGTAGGGCAAAGAGCTCCTCGGTGAATCTGCCAAGGATTTCAAGGGTCGCGTCCTTGTTGGTCAGGAAAACGTCGCGCCACATGGTTGGGTCACTGGCGGCAATCCGCGTAAAGTCGCGGAAACCCGCCGCCGAGTAATTTATCACCTCGCGTTCGTCCACGCGCTGCATGTCGTCGGCCACCCCGACCATCGTGTAGGCGATCAGGTGCGGCGCGTGGCTGACCACGGCGCAGACGAGGTCATGGTGCTTTGGCTCCATGCGCCCGATGCTGGAACCCAGGGCCGTCCAGAGCGTCTCTAGTCGCTTCACCGCCGCGGGCGCAGCCTCTGGGCCGGGCACGACCAGGCACCAGCGGTCCTCAAAGAGCTCGGCAAAACCCGAACGCGGCCCGGAATGCTCGGTTCCGGCCATGGGGTGCGCGCCCACAAAGTGAACGCCCGTTGGCAGATGCGGCAGCACCGCATCGAATACTGCCTGCTTGACCGAGCCGACATCCGTGACCGTGCAGCCAGGCTTTAGATGGGGCGCGATCTCGGCGGCGACGGCGCCCATAGCCCCAACCGGCACGGCCAGCACGACCAGGTCCGCATCCGCGACCGCCTCGGCGGCGCTGTCCACCACCCGGTCGACCAGGTTGATCTCGGCGGCCACCGAACGGGTCTCGGCAGAGCGCGCGGTGCCCACTGTCTCGCCCGCCAGCCCATCGCGGCGCATCGCCAAGGACATCGACCCTGCGATCAACCCCAGCCCGACAAACGCCACGCGGTCATAGATCACGCTGCTCATGACAGGTTATCCTTGAATGCCCGGATCGCGGCCACGACCTGGCGGCAGGCGGGCTCGTCACCCACGGTTATGCGCAGGCAATGCGGCAGGCCGTAACCCGCGGTCTTGCGCACCAAGAGCCCCTGCCCGCGCAGATGCGCCTCGGCGCCGTTTGCCTCTTGGGTATCCGCGAACCGCGCAAGGACGAAGTTGGTGCAAGACGCGTCCGACGGCACACCGATCTCGGCCAGCGCGTTGCCCATCCATTCCCGCAGGCGCGTGTTCTCGGCTCGGCACTTATTGACCCAGGCCTGATCGCGCATAGCCGCCTCGGCGGCGGCCAGCGCGGTGTTGGAGAGGTTGAAGGGCCCGCGCACGCGGTTGAGGACGTCAATGACGCCCTGCGGGGCATAGCCCCAACCGACGCGCATCCCACCCAGCCCATAGATCTTTGAGAATGTGCGGGTCATCACCACATCATCGCGGGCCTCAACCAGCTTAACATTGCCGTCAAACCCCTCGACATATTCGACATAGGCGCCGTCCATCACCAGCAGGCAATCGACGGGCAGCCCCTTGGCCAAGCGCTTGACCTCGCGGCCAGAGATCATCGTTGAGGTGGGATTGCCGGGGTTGGTGAGAAACACAACGCGGGTTTTCGCGCCGGCGCGGGCCAGCAGCGCGTCCACGTCCACCTGCCGGTCACGTTCCGGCACCGCAACGGGGGTCGCCCCGGCCATGCGCGCCAGGATCGGGTACATCGAGAAACCGTGCTCGGTATAAAGCACCTCGTCGCCGGGCCCGGCATAGGCCTGGCAGATCAGCGTCAGGATCTCGTCAGAGCCCACGCCGCAGATGATCTTGTCCACGTCCAAGCCGTGCACCTCGGCAATCGCCTCGCGCAGAGGGCGGTGATCGGTGGACGGGTAGCGGTGGATGTTATGGGCAGAGGCGACAATCGCCGCGCGCGTTTCGTCAGAGGCGCCGAACGGGTTCTCGTTCGAGCTAAGCTTGGTGACATTCTCTACGCCCGGCGCATGGCTGGCCCCGCCCTGGTAGAGCTCGATTTCCAAAATGCCTGGCTGCGGTGTGACGGCCATCGTTGCTCTCCTGTTTCGCTCTTCTAGCGGGCAGCCCCAGGGGAGGCCAGCCGCAATCGCTCGGCGCTTGGCGGCATTTGATTGAACCCGCTTGCGGCGGTGACCGACCCATATTCGACAACCGCTAAGGGAGACCGTTATGAACCGCATCGTCACAAAGACCCTGATCAAAGGCCTGCTTCTCGCAGCTGCTGCGACGACGCTGGGCTTGCATGCCCTGCCCAGCCAGGCCGCGTCCGGTGATGGCAACCGAGCAGGCGCGCATGGCAACCAAATCCCGGGCCTCGGGGCGGCGGGAACTGCGGGGCGCACGCAGGTGGATCTGGGCAACCTTAAGCCCAACTGCCCTGCCAGCTTTGCTGTGCATTACTTCTCAAAGAAGGCCTTTGCCTGCGCGATGCAGGCCCCCGCCGGATATGAGGCCGCAACCGCGCTGATCGCGGAAAGCCATGAATGCGCGCCAAAGCGCTACTGGAATGTCGGACCAAAGGTCACGCTGAACACGTCCGGCCGCGTGCTTTGGAAGTGCGAGCACAGATAGCCTTTGGATACGCGCCTTGCGAAGGAGGAGGAAACAAATGCGTCTTACACAACACCTTATGCGCCTAACGCAGGCCGTGGCCCTCGGAGGCCTTATAGCCAGCGCGGCACAGGCCGGAATACTCGACAATCGCGCCGGAAAGGCCCTGGCGCCCGGCGGCAAGAAAGCAGTCAAGATTGTGCCGCCACCGGGGTTGCTGTTGCCCAACTGCCCTAAGGGCTGGAAGCTGACCAAGGCCAGCAAGACGGTCTATCATTGCGGCATAAAGCTAGAGGGCTCGCTTAATCCGGGGGCCGGGAACCCCGGCAACCTGCACAACTTTCCGCAGCTCATGCAGGCCGCTGAGACCACCGCGTGCCATTCGCCGCATTACTGGAATGTCGGGCCGATGATTTACACGCCCGGCCCGGGTGCGGTGCGCTGGGAGTGCCAGCACAAATAGCACCGCTTGAAACGCGAAAGGCGCGCCAAACGGCGCGCCTTTCGTATTTTTTGTCTCGTACCGCCGAGGCTAGTTCTTGGCGTAGTATTCCACGACCAGGTTCGGCTCCATCATCACCGGGTAGGGCACGTCGCCCAGGCCGGGGGTGCGCACGAAGGTCGCGGTCATTTTGGAGTGGTCGGCCTCGATGTAGTCGGGCACGTCGCGCTCGGGCAGTTGCGCGGCCTCAAGGACCAGGGCGAGCTGCTTGGATTTGTCGCGGATCTCGATCACGTCACCCTCTTTCACGCGGTAGGAGGGGATGTTCACGCGCTGGCCGTTCACCTTCACGTGGCCGTGGTTCACGAACTGACGCGCGGCGAACACGGTCGGCACGAACTTGGCGCGGTAGACAACGGCGTCCAGGCGGCGCTCGAGCAGGCCGATCAGGTTCTCACCGGTGTCGCCCTTAACACGGGCGGCCTCGGAGTAGATGCGCTTGAACTGCTTCTCGGTCAGGTCGCCGTAGTAGCCCTTGAGCTTCTGCTTTGCGCGCAGCTGCAGACCAAAGTCGGACACTTTGCCCTTGCGGCGCTGGCCGTGCTGGCCGGGGCCGTATTCGCGGCGGTTGACGGGGGATTTCGGACGGCCCCAGATGTTCTCGCCCATCCGGCGGTCGATTTTGTACTTGGCAGAGGTGCGTTTGGTCACCGTCTGGTCTCCTTCGTTTTAAGTTGTCGAAGGGCGTTGTCCTCTCTCTGGATTTTGCCAGATTGACAGGCATCCCCTTGCGGGGGCCACCAACACCAATGAAGCGGCGCTTATACAGTGCTATCCATGCGAGTCAACGGCACCGCGCGCTAGGAATGCAATAAAATCGCGGTCTCTGCCGACGAAAGGCTGCGGCGCGCGAACGCCCCGAAGCTGCTTCCATCTGGTGACAGCCCGGGAAGCCGGTTCTCCAGCGCCGCCCGATGGTTTGGGTCCATCGCTTCGAGATCCGTTGACGCGGGGTGGAAGCTCTCACTTTCTTGTCCGTTCGCGAACAGGATCTGGTGGCGATCAAACAGCAGATGCACGTAGTGAACCTCTCGCACGCTGTGATCGCGCAGGATGGTCGTGTCGTTGATGAGGTCGCGCGCTTTCACAAGAACCTCGTCCGTGCCGAAGAGGTCGCGGGCCTCCTCGCCCTGCACCAGCATGCGGTGTTCCGGCGAGACCAGCAGGTCCTCGTCCGGCACGCCCGGCAACACGGCCCCGGTCCGAATGCGGATGGGACGCAGCTCTGGCATCGCAAAAAGCCGCGCGCCGCTGACCCGGCGGGCGCCGATCCAGCGGATGGGCTGCGGTCCGTCGTCCTTTGTAAGGACGTGGTCGTCCTCTTGTAGATCCCGCACCCGGACTTGTCCGTCCGGGGTGGCAATTTTCGTGTCCGGGGTGAAGCAGATCAGACTCGGCGCCGTGTCTCCGCTGCGGTTGGGATGCAGCATCTGCTCGGTCAAATGGGTGAGCCACAGGTCGACCCCCGCGGGCGGCACCGCGCCCAGGAACATCAACAAGGGCAACCGATCCGGCACCTCCACCAGCGTCGCCGTGAAGTTCCGCACGCCATCCGTGACCGAAAAGCCGCGGTCCAGAAGAGGGCTGTCCGGGTCCGGAAGCCGTTCATAGTCACTTCGGTCAAACGCCACCTGTACAAGGCGCTGCACTGAACGCGCCGCGTGTCGCCGAAGCTCTGCCACCTCTTCAGACTGCTGCAAAACCAGAATATTGCCGGGTCCATCAACGCGGGTGGCCTCTCCGTGCCATCGCCACGTCGCCCCGACGGCCAACGCGCTCACCGGAGCGGCGTCGCGACCATCTAGCTCTGTCTGCGTCCATGAGATGACAAACGTGCCGTGAAAGCCCGTTGTCATGCCTGTATTCCTGCCGTTTTCGTTTTTTTATTGCTGGTTAACTATCACGTATATCCACAGGCTGTTAAGCCCCGTTGTGGATATTTTTTCCAAGCCCGTGATGTGAGATGAATTCGACACCCACCGGCGTCAGAATTTGAGATCCAATCGCAGCGACCCCACCGTCTGTGCTTCGCGCTGCGCAACGAATTCCTCGCTTAGCCAGGTCACGCCATAGAACACACCCAGGTTGCGCCCCTTCCAATGGACGCCCGCGCGGACGCGCGTTCTTGTGTCGGACGCCACAACACCGCTGGACGACGGCAGAAAGACGCTGTCAGCGACATAAGCCACATCGGCGCCAATCACGCCCGCCCAGCCGGTCCCATCGCGGCGACCGACGACGTAACGCTGACCCGTGGCTGCATCCCGCAATTTGAGCTCCCCCAGAGCGAGCCGCCCAATATGGATGTCACCCCCAACACGGGCCAGCGTTTCTAGGCCGCCTTGGACTTCAACGAATGGGCGTGCTTCGATATGCGCGCCCATAGCAAAACTTCGCCCGGCCTCAAAAGTGACGCTTGGATGCACGCCGTCGGGGATCTGCCCCGCAAGCGTGGTCGCGCTGGGACCGGACACGGATATTGTATCATGGATCGCGCTTTGCAGAGTGGCGAGACCGGTTTGAGGGCCCGTGACATTCACATCGACCCCAAGGCTTAGCTCCAGCGCGCGTGCCTGGAAATGGGTATGCAGGCCAAAGGACAGCGCAGCCGCATAGGGGCGGTCCCCGGCGGCTGGTGTAACTATGTTCTCTGGCGTGATGACCTCGCCCCGAAAGCGGAACTCGATGAGCTCTCCGAAACCTGCGTCCCCTGCGGCAGCCCCCTCACGCGCCTTGACCACGCTGACCACCGCCGCCCCGGTGCGCCAGCGATCATCAACAACCGTCGTCAAAGCGTCATTCGTGATCAGACGCCCCACGCCCACGAAGTCGCGCGGCTCGCCGCGGCTGGGCGGCGCAATCAACAATGTGGCCAGAAAGCAGAGACAGATGAAGCCGCGCATCACACATGATCCGTTAAGAGGCGCCCCCACCTCCGCACTGGTTAATATGTGGAAACACTGTTTCAGGCTAGGGATTTTCGCGGGTCGCGCCTGGGTCGTGGCGAATTGAACACAGGGGGGGGACGCGCCCGTGCAGCGGCGCGTTTGGCTGGTGGCTATGCTGGCGTTATCCGCATTTAGAATGACCGCAATTGCCGCAAGTCATGCAGCCCTCGATCATCTGCATGGTGAATTGCCCGCAGTTGGGGCACGCCGGGCCGGGGCGATCTCCGAGGTTGACGACCTCGGCTTGCGGGTCGGATTTCAGCCCCATCCCCTCGCCCTCTATGAACCCGATCGCCACAAGGTGCCGCTCGATCACGCCGCCAATGGCTGCCAGGATCGAGGGGATGTACTTGCCCTGCATCCAGGCGCCGCCGCGCGGGTCGAACACGGCCTTCAGCTCTTCGACCACAAAGGACACGTCGCCGCCGCGCCGGAACACCGCCGAGATCATGCGGGTCAGCGCCACGGTCCAGGCGAAATGCTCCATGTTCTTGGAGTTGATGAAGACCTCAAAGGGCCGCCTATGCCCGCCCAGGATGATGTCGTTTACGGTGATGTAGATCGCGTGCTCAGAGTCGGGCCACTTCAGCTTATAGGTCTGCCCCTCAAGCGCTTGCGGGCGGTCCAAGGGCTCGGAGATATAGACGACATCGGCGCCGCTATCGGCCTGGGGCGCCACTTCGCTGGTCTCGCTGACGCTTAGAACCGAACCCGTGACCTCGTTGGGCCGGTAGGTGGTGCAGCCCTTACAGCCGGTCTCGTAGGCCTCCATATAGACGTCCTTGAACGCCTCGAAAGAGATATCCTCGGGGCAGTTGATCGTCTTGGAGATGCTGGAGTCGACCCATTTCTGGGCCGCGGCCTGCATGCGCACATGCGCCAGCGGGGCCAGCGTTTGCGCGTTCACGAAATAGTCGGGCAGCTCCTTTTCGCCGAATTTATCGTGCCACATCTGCACGGCGTAATCGACGACCTCTTCCTCGGTCTTGGTGCCGTCCTTTTGCAGCACCTTGCGGGTGTAGCCGTAGGCGAACACGGGCTCGATCCCGCTAGACACGTTGCCGGCGTAGAGGCTGATCGTGCCGGTGGGCGCGATGGAGGTCAGCAAGGCGTTGCGTATGCCATGCGCGCGGATCGCCTCGCGCACGTCCTCGTCCATATCCTGCAGGGCGTCGCTGGCCAGGAAGGCCTCGGCGTCGAACAAGGGAAAGGCGCCCTTCTCCTTCGCGATCTCCACCGACGCCAGATACGCGGCGCGCGCGATGACGTGCAGCCAGGCTTCGGTCTGACGCGCCGCCTCCTCGGAGCCGTAGGTCAGCCCGCACATAATCAATGCGTCGGCCAGCCCGGTGACGCCCAGCCCGATGCGTCGCTTGGCCTCGGCCTCGCGCGCCTGCGCCGCCAGCGGGAAGCGCGACGCGTCCACCACGTTGTCCATCATGCGCACGGCGGTGGCGACCAGCTCGGTCAAAGCCGTTTCGCACACATGCGCCTTGCCATCCTCAAACGGCTGGCAAACCAGCCGCGCCAGGTTGATCGAGCCCAGCAGGCAGGCGCCATAGGGCGGCAGGGGCTGCTCGCCGCAGGGGTTCGTGGCGGAAATCGTCTCGCAGTAGCTCAGGTTATTGGCCGCGTTGATCCGGTCGATGAAGATCACGCCGGGCTCGGCGAAGTCATAGGTCGAGCGCATGATCTGGTTCCACAGGTCCAGCGCGCGAACGGTGCGATAGACCTTGCCGCCGAACGCCAGATCCCATGGCTTATCCGCTTTCACCGCGTCCATAAATGCGTCCGTGATCAGCACCGAGACGTTGAAGTTGCGCAGTCTCGCCGGGTCGGATTTCGCGGTGACAAAGTCCTCGATATCGGGATGGTCGCAGCGCATGGTCGCCATCATCGCGCCGCGGCGCGAGCCCGCCGAGATGATCGTGCGGCACATCGCGTCCCAGACGTCCATGAAGCTGATCGGCCCGCTCGCGTCCGCCGCCACGCCCATCACCGCCGCGCCCTTGGGCCGGATCGTCGAGAAGTCATAGCCGATGCCGCCGCCCTGCTGCATGGTCAGCGCGGCCTCTTTGAGCATATCAAAGATCCCGCCCATCGAGTCCGGGATCGTGCCCATAACGAAGCAGTTGAAAAGCGTCACCGACCGCTGCGTGCCCGCGCCCGCGGTAATCCGACCCGCCGGGAGGAACTTGAAGTCCTCCAAAGCGGCGTAGAACTCATCTTCCCAACCGGCCGCGTCCTCTTCGACCGCGGCCAAAGACCGTGCGATTCGCCGCCAGGTATCCTCGACACTGCCGTCCAAAGGCGTCCCGTCGGCCTCTTTCAGCCTGTATTTCATGTCCCAGATCTGTTCAGCAATGGGCGCGGCAAAGCGGGTCATAGGGCGAATCTCGCTGTTTGAGAGGCCTTAACCTACCTCAAAAATGTGGATAACTCCACTATCTATTGCAGACGCGAGACAACACGCTACGATATGTGCCAGGGGGCCAAATGCCAGGACATCTGCATCTCATCAAGCTTTGCGTGGGCATCGACAGCGTCGAAAGCCTGGTGGCATGGCGCGCGCTCCACAACCCCAAAGGCGCCGAGACGCGCTCGCAGCATGTCACGCGGATGTGGCCCAAGCGCGCCGAGGAACTGCTGGATGGCGGCTCGCTCTATTGGGTTATCAAGGGGCAGATCCAGGCCCGCCAGCGGATCACCGCGCTGGAAGAAGCCATCGGGCAGGACGGCATCAAGCGCTGCGCCATTGTGATGGATCCAGAGATAATCCGCACCAGCAATGCCCGCCGTCGCGCCTTCCAGGGCTGGCGGTATCTCAAGGCCGAGGATGCGCCGCCGGACCTGCCAAAGGGCCACGCCAGCGAGGACACGCTGCCGCCGGAGCTGTCCAGCGCCCTGGCCGAGATTGGTGTCCTATAACCGCCAGCATCAATGCGGGCGGTATCTGGCTCCTGCCCTGAAAGCGCCGCGGCATATGAAACGGTAGGGCCAGTTAACTTAGGCAGACCAACACCCAGACATCATCGTAGAGGGATGGGCCAGACTTTGCATCGCGTGATTGACGCGGCCCCCGGCCGCATAACCGCGTGGGTTCAGGCCATCGGCTTGGGCTTTGAGCGTGTTCTGACCTCCCGCAACGCCCTAGGATTCTAACCCCAGGGCCTCGACCAACCGGTTGAACGTCTCCTCTTGACCGGCCCAATCCGCCGCGGTCGACCGAAACAAGTTCGCCTGGCTGACATGCACAGGATCGTCCTGAAGCACTTTCAGATGGTTGGCCTTCAGGGTGGATCCGGTGGTGGTGATGTCGGCAATCGCCTCTGCGGTGAGGTTCTTGATGGTCCCTTCTGTCGCGCCCTGGCTGTCCACCAGTAGGTAATCCGCCACGCCCGCGGCGCGCAGGTGCTCGCGCACCAGTCGGTGGTACTTGGTGGCGATCCGCAACCGATGGCCATGCGTGGCACGAAAGGCCGCCGCCACCGCGTCCAGGTCGTCCAGAGTCTCGACATCCACCCAGGCCTGTGGCACCGCGATGATCAGATCGGCAAAGCCAAACCCCATCTTCGCCAGCGACACGACCTGCTGCTCCCAATGGGGCAGCTTCTCTCGCACCAGGTCCGAGCCCGTGACGCCCAGATGGATCCGCCCCGCCGCCAGCTCGCGCGGGATCTCACCCGCCGAGAGCAGTACCAGTTCGACACCGTCCACCCCGGTGACCGCGCCGGCATATTCGCGGTCAGAGCCGGTGCGCTCGAGCGTAACGCCACGAGCGCCGAACCACTCGAATGTCTGCTCCATCAACCGGCCCTTAGAGGGCACCCCAAGCTTGATCATCCGCGTGCCCCCGCTGTCAGCGCCGGGCGGATCATGCCGCCGACCGCGGGCATATCCCGCCCCACGGCGCGGGTCAGCGCGTCATAGCGCCCGCCGGTCGCCACGGGTGGCACCTCGGGGCCCGCATCGGCGTAGAACCCGAACACGAACCCGTCGTAATACTCCATATTGGTGCGCCCATAGCTGCCCTCGAACATAAGGCCCGAGACATCGCCCAGCGCCTCAAGCCGCGCCTCGAACAGGTCGGCTGCCGGTGCCAGAGTGGGCAGGTCCGCCGACAGCGCCCGCAGCTGCGTCAGCGCCTCCGGCGCGGCGGCCCTTAGCGCCAGGATCTTGTCGATCACCCCGGCCTCCTGCGCGGGGATGGGCGCCTCGCGGGCGTCCGCGGCGAGGGCCTCGACCCGTGCCCAGATCTCGGCCTCAGAGCGCAACCCAATCATCGGACCGGCATCGGCGAGGATATCCTCGCCCGCCGCCGCCTTCGCCAATAGGCTATCGCGATGCGAGGGCATCGCCGCCCGCCCCGAGAAACGATCCAACAGCCGCCGAAACCGCCCAGGCCGCCAGATATGGCGCAACAGAGCCGCCTTGCGCCGCGCGCTGGTCGATAGCCCTCCGATGGCGGCGATCAACACGCCGATATCCCCGGTCGCCACGCGCAGAGGCAGCCCGGCGAGAACCTCCGAGAACAGCCCGAACACCTCGGCATCCGCGGCGGCGCGATCCGCCACCCCGAAGCTCTCGAACCCCACCTGGTCATACTCGCTGGGCCGGTCGCTGCCCGGCTCCTGCACCCGAAACACCTTGCCCGCATAGGCGTATCGCGCCTCTGCCGCGCCGCGCGCCAGGTGCATGTCCACAACCGGCACGGTGAAATCGGGGCGCAGCATGAGCTCGCCAGCCACGGGATCGCGTGTGGTGTAGGCGCGCGCGCGGATGTCCTCGCCGTAGAGGTCCAGAAGCCGCTCGGCCGGCTGCAGGATCGGCAGGTCCACGACCCGCCCGCCCGCGCGCTCAAACGCGGCCAGGCACCGCGCGGCCTCCTGCTCTGGCGTTGTGGTCATCCGGCGATCTCGAACAGCGACTTCTCGGTCTGGCCGATATAGGCGCTCACGACTTCGACCAGACGCGCGCGCGGAATTTCCACCTGCGCGGGCTGCTCTTTCCATTCCTCATTCGAGGTAATCTCTGCCGCCAGCTTTTTGCCCAGCGCCAGGTCCTTGAGGATCACGACGCCGCGGTTGCGCTCGTCGGAGCCCTCGATCACCGCCACCGGGCAGTCGCGTTTGTCGGCGTATTTCAACTGGTTGCCGAAATTCTTGGGGTTGCCAAGATAGACCTCGGCCCGAAGACCCGCCGCGCGCAGATCGGCGACCATCGCCTGGTAGTCGCCCATGCGGTCGCGGTCCATGACGGTCACCAGCACCGGCCCGGCTTGGGCGCCGCCAATGCGACCCTTGGCGCGCAGCGCGGCCAGCAGGCGGTCCACACCGATCGAGATGCCCGTCGCGGGGACCTCCTGACCGGTGAAACGCTTGACCAGGTCGTCATAGCGCCCGCCGCCCGCGACCGAGCCGAATTGCCGTGGGCGGCCCTTCTCGTCCTGGATCTCAAAGGTCAGCTCGGCCTCGAAGACTGGCCCGGTATAGTACCCCAGCCCGCGCACCACCGAGGGGTCGATCACGATGCGGTCAGGGCCATAGCCGCCCGCCGCCAGCAAGTCCGCTATGGTCTGCAGCTCGTCCACCCCCGCCGCGCCCACGGCGCTCTGGCCGACAGCATTCCGGAGGTTTTCCAATGTCTTAGCCGTGTCGTCCGCGCGCGAGGTCAGGAAGGCCACGACCGGCTCGGCCTGGGCCTCGCTCAGGCCCACGCCATCGATATAGGCGCCCGAGGCGTCCAGCCGCCCCTTGCCCAAAAGCTGCCGCACGCCCGCCTCGCCGACCTTGTCGAACTTGTCGATGGTGCGCAGCACGTCGGCGCGCTGGCCCTCGTCCTGCAGCCCCATCGTCTCGAGCACGCCGTTGAGAACTTTACGGTTGTTGATACGGATTAGGTAGTCGCCGCGCGGGATGCCCACGACCTCTAGGCAGTCGGCCAGCATGGCGCAGATCTCGGCATCAGCGGCCACCGACGGCGCGCCGACCGTATCCGCATCGCATTGATAAAACTGGCGAAACCGGCCCGGCCCGGGCTTTTCATTGCGCCAAACGGGCCCCATTGCGTAGCGCCGGTAGGGCGTGGGCAGGTCGTTGCGGTGCTGGGCATAGACCCGCGCGAGCGGCGCGGTAAGGTCATAGCGCAGAGCCATCCACTTGTCGTCCTCCGCCTCTTGCCAGGCAAAGACGCCCTCGTTGGGGCGGTCCACATCGGGCAGGAATTTCCCAAGCGCTTCAACGGTTTCCACCGCCGAAGACTCAAGCGCGTCGAAGCCGTAGCGATGATACACCTCGGCGATCTGGGCGAGCATCGCGTTGCGCTCTGCCACTTCAGCACCAAAGTAATCGCGGAACCCTTTCGGGGTCTCCGCCTTTGGACGGGGCTGTTTCTTCACCTTGGCCATCGCTTGGGTCCGCCTTTTCGCAGTTGCGGCGCGGTCTATCCCAGCCCCGCCAAGGGAGCAAGTTGGCACGTCGGCATAACGTCGGTATTACGTCGGCATCACGTCGGTGCGAGGGGACCATGGACAGAACCGCTGAACTGGAAGAGAAAGTCGCGCATCTGGAGCGCGTGACCGAGGACCTGTCCGCGGTCATCGCGCGGCAGGATCGCGAGCTGTCAAAGCTCGCCGCCCGTGTCGAGATGCTGATGCGGCGCGAGGCCGAGCGTGAGGCGGACGGCGATGCGGGCAGCGTCCCGCTGGCGGATCAGCGCCCGCCGCATTGGTAGCGGGCCGGATTGGACTCGCATATGCCGTCTCGGCGTGAGTTTAGGCGAAAATTCACCGAATCGGTGCAGGCTGCCGCACGGGTGGGCGGGCACAGCCTCGGGTCACGGCGCCAGCGCCGCCAGCAAGCTATCGCCCATAGACATGTGTCACCGCGCGGTTGCCGCCAGTCATAATGATCTCCATCCAGGGACGGGTCGCGCCAAAGCTTGGGTAGACCGTCAAGAACCCCACATCGCGGATCAAGCGATCATAGCGCCCTTCGGGGCAGGGCTTGCCCTTGCCGACGCCGCAGGCGCGGCGCTTGGCAGCCTCATAGGCGTTGTCCGTGGCGCTATAGGCCGTCTTATTGCGCCTGTCATAGCGCTTTGCCTCGTGCACCTGGGCCGATCCAAAAAGCGCCAGAGCGCCAAGGAACTGGCGCGGGCATTTGTCCTTAAAGCCGGTGATGAACTGCACCCGGGGCTCGATGCCATTGGGCTGGGTGTCGTAAAGGCGATAGGTCCCCGGACCAGGCGAGCGGGCGACTTCTCTGCCAAGGTCGCGTTTCTGAGCGTCGCAGGCCAGGCGCACCTCGCCAAAGCGCAGTGGCGCTGGCCCGGCAGGCCGTTCCGGCAGCGCCGAGGCCAGGACGACCTCTTGATCGGGCGCGGCATCGTCTGGGCTTGGCCCGCTGGCATCCCCGGAGAGGCGCTTGCCCAGAAACCCAAAGAGCCGTGGCCGACGCGAAGGCTCGTCCGCGCCCTCTGGGGCCTCGCCGCGGGTGGTAATCTCTGCGTCAGTGATGGAGGGTTGCGGTTGTCCAACGACCGCTGCGACCTTCTCTTGCTCAACCGCGAGCGGTGCCAGGGTGTCTGTCCCCGAGGCCGGCGCTTCGTCAGGCGTGCGGCGCACAAGAAACCCAAACATGCGCCGTCGCGATGGCTCTGGCGTGCCAGCTTCGGCATCGGCGGTGGCGGCAGCTTCCGGCAAAACCGCGGCGTTGTCCTCCAGAGCCTCGGTCTTTTCGCTGCCGCTCCGCAGGACCCCAAGGAAGCGGCGCTCTGGTTCGGGCAGCGCATTGGGCGCCTCGGCGCTTTCCGCTGTCTCCGGTGCGGGCGCGCGCCGCGCCTTTTGGGCGGCGGTGGGCGGTTCACCTGTGGGGTTTGACGGGGCCGGCGCCGGCATTCTTGCGCATCCTGCGGCGACGCAGAGCGCAATGATTGCCAAGACAACAGGCCCCTTTGCCGTCACCCTCGCCCCCAAAGATACCGCCCGGCGCTCATCTGCGCGCTCCGCCCTTTGCGTTCCAAGCAAAGCGGACTGGCTGATTGCCTGCGCTCATGTGTCCTCGACGGTGACCACGCCGGGCAGCGATTTGAGCGCGCCCTTGATCTGCGGGTTCACGTGGAACGCATCGCCCACGCTGATCTCTACCTCGCCCGGCAGGTCCGGCGCCATGAGGCACAGCTGAACCGGGCCGCGGGCGCGGCTCTTGGCCTCTTTCGTGGCGCGCTCCAACAGGGCGGCAACGGTGTTGACCGCAGCTGGCTGATCCACGAACACGCGCAGTCCCGACCCGGGGGCGTCCGCGGCGACCGCGTCGATCGGGCTGGCCGAACGGGCCAGCAGTTTCAGCTGCTCGGCTTCCATATTGGCTTCGACTTGCAGGACCACATTCGTGCCGGGCTCAAGATGTTCGCGCGCGGCCTCTAGCGTGTCCGAGAACACCGTCACCTCGTAGAGCCCCGTGGGGTCGCTCAGCTGCACGAAGGCAAAACGGTTGCCGCGGGCCGACTTGCGCTCTTGCCGCCCGGCGACGGAGCCCGCGATCTTGGCCACCAGCGGCGCGCGCTCGGCCTGCTGGGTGATCTGCGCCAGCGTCATCACGCCCTGCCGTTTCAGCGGCGCCATATAGTCGTCCAGCGGGTGGCCCGAGAGGTAGAACCCGATGGCCTTATGCTCCTCGACGAGACGCTCATTAGGCAACCAGTCGTCCGCCGGTGAGAGGCGCGGCTCGGGCAGATCCTCGCCCGCGTCGCCAAAGAGGCTGACCTGGTTGGAATTGCGCTGCTCATGGATCGCCGCAGAATAGGCGACCAGCGCATCCACGCTCTCCATCACGCGCCGCCGGTTGCGGTCAAGCGCGTCAAAGGCCCCGGCGCGGGCCAGCATCTCTAACGGGCGCTTGCCGACCCGCTTGAGGTCCACCCGACGTGCGAAGTCGAAGAGGTTCACAAAGGGCAGCTCCTCCGCCCTTGCCTCCACAATCAGCCGCATCGCATCCGCGCCGACATTCTTGAGCGCGCCCAGCGCGTAGACCACCTTGCCCGCGTCCACGCTGAACGTCTCGAGCGAGCGGTTCACGCAGGGCGCCACGATCTCGATGGACAGCCCGCGGCGCACCTCCTCGGCATAGACGGCCAGCTTATCGGTCAGGTGGATATCGCAGTTCATGACGCCCGCCATAAACTCCACCGGGTGGTTCGCCTTCAGCCAGGCGGTCTGGTAGCTGACCACCGCATAGGCGGCGGCGTGAGACTTGTTGAAGCCGTAATTGGCGAACTTCTCCAGAAGGTCAAAGACCTCCTTGGCTTTGCGCGCTTCCACGCCGTTCGCCTTGGCGCCCTTCTCGAACTTGGGCCGCTCGGCGTCCATCGCCTCTTTGATCTTCTTACCCATGGCGCGGCGCAGCAGGTCCGCGCCGCCAAGGCTGTAGCCCGCCATCACCTGGGCGATCTGCATCACCTGCTCCTGGTAGACGATGATGCCCTGGGTTTCCTCAAGGATGTAGTCGATCAGCGGGTGCACTGACTCGATCTCGCGCAGCCCGTTCTTGACCTCGCAATAGGTCGGGATGTTCTCCATCGGGCCGGGCCGGTAGAGCGCCACCAGGGCCACGATGTCCTCGATGCAGGTGGGCTTCATGCGCCGCAGCGCGTCCATCATGCCCGAGCTTTCCACCTGGAACACGGCGACCGTCTTGGCGGCGGAGTAAAGCTTGTAGGTCGGCGCGTCGTCCAAGGGGATCGCGTTGATCTGGTTCGCGGCGCCCTCGGCGGGCTCGTAGATCTGGCTGCCATCCGGCGCGATGTGCAGATCGCGCCCCTGCCCGGCGATCAGGTCCATCGCGTTCTGGATGACCGTCAGGGTCTTCAGCCCGAGGAAGTCGAACTTGACCAGCCCGGCCTGCTCGACCCATTTCATGTTGAACTGCGTGGCGGGCATCTCGGACCGCGGGTCCTGATACAGCGGCACCAGGCGGTCGGTGGGGCGGTCGGCGATCACCACACCCGCGGCGTGGGTGGAGGCGTTCCGCAAAAGCCCCTCGATCTGCTGGCCGTAGGTCAGAAGCCGGTCCACGACCTCTTCGTTCTTGGCCTCCTCGCGCAGGCGCGGCTCGTCGGCCAGCGCCTTTTCGATGCTCACCGGCTTCACGCCCTCGACCGGGATCATCTTGGACAGCCGGTCCACCTGGCCGTAGGGCATCTGCAGCACGCGGCCCACGTCGCGCACGGCGGCCTTACTGAGCAGCGCGCCGAAGGTGATGATCTGCGCGACCTTATCGTGGCCGTATTTCTGCTGCACGTATTGGATCACCTCCTCGCGGCGGTCCATGCAGAAGTCGATGTCGAAGTCGGGCATCGAGACCCGCTCGGGGTTCAGGAAGCGCTCGAACAGCAGCGAGTAGCGCAGCGGATCCAGGTCGGTGATCGTCAGCGCATAGGCCACCAGAGAGCCCGCGCCCGAGCCCCGCCCCGGCCCGACCGGGATGTCGTGGTCCTTGGCCCATTGGATGAAGTCCGCCACGATCAGGAAGTAGCCCGGAAAGCCCATGCCCTCGATAATGTCGAGCTCGAAATCCAGCCGCTCTTGATACTTCTCCGGCGTATCCGCGTGCGGGATCACAGCCAGGCGCGCCTGCAGGCCCTCGTTTGCCATGCGGCGCAGCTCGGCCACCTCGTCATCGGCGAATTTGGGCAGGATCGGGTCGCGCCGCTCGGCCTTGTAGGCGCAGCGGCGGGCGATCTCGACGGTGTTCTCAAGCGCCTCGGGCAGGTCGGCAAAGAGCGCTGCCATCTCTTGCGGGGTCTTGAAATAGTGCTGCGGGGTCAGGCGGCGGCGCGGCTCTTGCTGGTCGACATAGGCGCCCTCGGCGATGCAGATCAGCGCGTCATGGGCCTCATAAATCTCGGATTTCGGAAAGTAGACATCGTTGGTGGCGACCAGCGGCAGCTCTTTGGCATAGGCGGTCTCGACAAACCATTTCTCTGTGACCCGCTCGGATTCGGGTTTCGTGCCATCCTCGCGCGGGTGGCGCTGCAGCTCGATGTAAAGCCGGTTGGGGAAGGCCTGCATTAGGCGCGCAAGCAGCGCCTCTGCCTTGGCAATCTGACCGTCCCGCACCCAGCGCCCCAGCGGCCCGCCCGGCCCGCCGGTCAAGCAGATCACGCCCTCGGCATGGTCGCAAAGCTCATCCACCGTCACATGCGGCAGCTGCCCGTCACCCCGCAGATAGAGCGCCGAGTTCAACGCCATGAGGTTGAGATACCCGGCCTCGTTCTGCGCCAACAGCACGACGGGCGCGGGCGCGCGCGGCTTCTCGCCCGGCTGGGCGGGGTCGTATGCCAGGTCCACCTGGCAGCCGATGATCGGCTGCACACCGGCCCCGGATGCCGCCACCGAGAACTCCAGCGCGGCGAACATATTATTGGTGTCCGTCACCGCCACGGCGGGCATGCCAGCACCGGCGCAGAGCCCAGAGAGTTTCTTGACCGGGACCGCGCCCTCCAGCAGGGAGTATTCGGTATGAAGTCTCAGATGTACGAATTTTGCGCCGCTCATGGCGCGAACCTAGCCCAGAGATTGAGCGAGGGAAATTCAAAATATGGGTTTGCGGCCGCGCGTCGCCACTTCATATTGCCTTCAAGATGAGTGACGCGGACCCTGTTTGCCCCCTCTGCGAGCGCAGCATCCCGCCCGACGCCCCGCAATCCCTGCACCATCTGGTACCAAGGGTTAAAGGCGGGCGCGGCGGCGAGACGGTGCTGTTGCACCATATCTGTCACAAGGAGATTCACGCGACCCTAAGCGAGGCCGAGCTCGCGCGGTCCTACTCCACCGTCGCGGCGCTGCGCGCGCATCCTCGGTTGGCCAAGTTCTTTGCTTGGGTCGCAAAGCGCCCCCCGGGCTTCACATCCCGGGTGCCAGGCCCGAGACGAAAGCGCTAGGCCGCCACGGGCGCTGGCGATTTCTTGGAAGAAATCGGCAAAACTCTTGCAAGAGTTTTGGTCCCATCAAGATTTGAGCTAGCGCACAATGAACTCCGCATGCAGCGCGCCGGCCGCCTTGATGCTCTTGAGGATGTCGATCATGTCGCGCGGCGAGACGCCCAGCGCATTGAGCCCGGCAATGACCTCTGACAACGAGGTGCCTTCGGGTACTTCGGCCAGGCCGATCCCCGGCTCTTCCTCGATTTCAGCGTTGGTGCGTGGGACAACCACGGTTTGGCCCTCGGCAAAGGGGTTCGGCTGCACAACGATGGGCGCCTCTTCGATGCGCAGGGTCAGGTTGCCCTGGCTGACCGCCACGCGGCTGATGCGCACATCCTCGCCCAAAACGATGGTGCCAGAGCGTTGATCCACCACCACGCGGGCCTTGCGCTGCGGTTCGACGGTGATGTTCTCTAGCCGTTGGATGGCATGCGCGGGCGAGGGCGCGTTGGTGCGCGCTATATCAACGGTGACGGTGCCCGCGTCGGTCATCACCGCCACAGAGCGCCCCACCGCGCTGTTGATCGCGGTCTCAATCCGGCTGGCGGTGGTGAAATCCGGCGTGCGCAGCGCCAGCCGCACCACGTCGAGCGTGCCGAATTCAAAGGCGACCTCGCGTTCCACCCGCGCCCCGGACGGGATGACGCCCGCGGTGGGCACGCCTTGGATCACCGCCGCCCCCTCGCCCTCGGCGGAGGCGCCGCCGGCGATCACCGTGCCCTGCGACACCGCGTAGATCTGGCCATCGGCGGCATTCAAGGGCGTCATGATCAAGGTGCCGCCCAGCAGGCTTTTCGCGTCGCCAATGGCGGAAACCGTGACGTCCAGCGTCGAGCCGACGCGGGCAAAGGGCGGCAGCTCCGCCGTGACAAATACTGCCGCGACGTTCTTGGGCCGGAATTGTTCGCCAGTGACATTCACGCCCAACCGCTCGAGGATGTTGGACATGATCTCTTCGGTGAACGGCGCATTGCGGATCCCGTCCCCGGTGCCATTCAGCCCGACGACCAAGCCATAGCCGATCAAGTCATTGCCGCGCACGCCGTCAAATTCGACGAGGTCCTTAATGCGGACCGGGCTGGCCCCGGCGGCCCCCGCAAGGAAGACAGCAAGGCAGCAAATCAATCGGATCATCTGAGGAAATCCACCAGGTTCAGGCGCGAGAGCCGCGCGGTGATCGTGTATAGGGTCTCTAGCTGCACTTCAGTGGACTGCAGCTCTGTCGCGGTCTCAAAGGGGTCCACTTGCACGATATTGGCGCGCGCGATCTCGAGCGAGGTCATCTCGGAGGAGTTGCGCACGGCCGCCTTCTCGATCTGGGCCTCTATGGTGCCGACCCGGGCCCGCAGGTCTGCGAACGCGCCATTGGCGGTCACCATCTTTTCGCCGGCACGCTGCATCGCCAGCGCGCGCTCTGAGTTGTCCACCCCCAGCGCGCCATCGGCGATAACCGTGGCCATGGCAAAGCCCTTTAAGAGGTCACGGATTGCCGCGTCATCGGCGCGCAGGCCGAGGGTCGCGATCTCGTTCTGCCCCACCCGAAAGGGCTGCAGATCATCGGTCGTACCGGTGTAGATGCTGGTCTCGAAGGTGCCACCAGGGGTGTCGAACCAGGCATCCACCGCGGCCTCGACATCGCCCGCCGTCGTGGCACCTGCGACCGCGGCGTTCAGGCTTGCCATCATGGTCTCGGCGTCCACCAGCGCGGGCGCGTCGGTGCCCGTTCCCGCGAGCAAGGTGCGGTCCCCAACGCGGGCGTTCAGCAGCGAGACGATCGTCTCTAACTTGGCGCGCGCATCATTGCCTTGCGCCTGGATGTTTAGCGCGTTGTAAGAGTTCCCTGCCCCAAGCAGGTTCGGCGCGGTCTCGCTGGCGAGGTCCTGAATATGGCCGAGATTGAATTGCACGGATTCGGTGAACAAAGCCGCCTCGGTTGTCGAGATCTCGAAGGCCGCGAGCCGCTTCAGCGTGGTCTCGAGCGCGCTGTAATTTCCAAGATCGCTTCCCGTGGCGCTCTTGAGGTCAGAGACCCGTCCCGTCGCAAGCTCTTCGCCCAGCCGCGCGAAATCGGCCTTCATCTGGGCGTTCTGCATCATTGTGCGGTAATGCGCCGCGAGATCTCCGAAACCTATGGTGCGCATGGGTTAAATCCTCAGGAGGGTTTCAATGAGTTCGTCGATGGTCGAAATCACCTTTGCGTTGGCTGCAAAGGCCTGTTCGACCTGCAACAGCCGCTGCATCTCGCTGTCGGTGTCCACACCACGTTCAAGCTGCCGGCTCAGAAGCGTGTCGGCGCGCGCCCGCGCATAGCTCTGCTCGGATTGGTAGGCGCTTTGTGTGCCCGCGACCCCCCCGATCAGCTCGCCCGCGATCCCAAAGGCCGTCTGCTGCGTGAGAAACCCGCCCGTCGCGGGAGACCGCGTCGCACCCAGCGCATCAGAGAGCGCATTCAACAAGGTAGCATCGCCCGCGGCGCCAGGCGCGGCGGCGCCAAGCCCGTCGCGCAACCGCCACAACGCACCACCCTGGCTGGGATCCGCAAGCGCGTTCACCGAGATCCGGCCCGCCAGCCCGACCTCTAGCGTGACATCAAGCGCCGCGCCGCCATCGGTGAAGAGCCCAGGATCGCCCGCCGTCAGCGTCGGATCGACCGCGGGGGTTTCAAACCGCTCGATAAAGTCGCGCGCGGCGGCATCAAGACGCGTCTGGACCGCCGTGGCCTGCACGTCGCGAACATCAAAGAGCGCGCCGAGCTTACCCCCCGCGATGGGGCCCTTGTCGGCGCTGGTCGAGACGGGCTTGCCATTGATCGTAAGCCCCGAGAGCGAGCCCGCGCCGACATTCATCTCTGGCGTGATCAGCCCCGCCGAGGTGAAGCCTAGTTCCGCCGCCGAGATGTCCAGCAAAATTGCACCGCCCTGGGTGAATAGCGCGATGGAGCCGTTCTCGCGCTGGATCTCACGCATCGGGATCAACTCTGAGATTTGATCCACAAGGCGCATCCGCTCGTCCGCGAGCGCCAAGGTCTGCGATCCGCCGCGGACGATCTGCGCATTCAGATCTTGGATCTGCGAGAGCGCGGTATTCACCGTATTCACGGCCTCTGCGATGGCGCGATCCGCCTGCAAGCGTTCTCGCTGCACAGCGTCCGAGGCGGTGTTAAACCCGCGTGCGACACCCTGCGCCGCGTCCAGGGCGCTTTGCAGGCGGGACTCGCTATCCGGGCGGCTCGAGGCGTTGATAAGTTCGGCGCCGAACTGCGCCAATCGCCCCGACAGAGACCCAGGTTCATCGGGCAGGCCAATCGCCGCCTCCATCGCGGCATAGAAATCCGCCCGCGCGCTTGTCTTGGCAAGCTCCGCCTCGGCAAACCGCCGCTCTCCCTGAAGCACGGGGTCAATGTCACGCAGCACGCCGACCACGCCCGCGCCAAACCCGACGCCACCGATCACGCGCTGGCCGATGACGGCCTCGCGCGCGGCGTAGTGCTCGTTGGACGAATTGGCGACGTTTGAAGACACAGTCTCGGTGATGCGGCTGAGCACGTTCAGCCCCGAGAGTGCATTCTGAAGAGAAGTAGATAGGTTTGTCATAGCGCAGAGCTCGCCCCGTTACGGGTTACCGTTTGATGTTCGTGGTTTCCTGCAGCATCTCGTCGACGGTCTGGATCACCTTCGCGTTCGACGAATAGGCCCGCTGCGTTTGGATCAGCTGAGTTAGCTCAGCCGCCACGTCCGTTGTGCTTTCCTCGCGGGCAAAGCCCACGACCTCGCCCCAGGGTCCGTCACCGGCGTCCCATAGAAAGAACGGGCCGGAATCCGGCGTGGTCTGGTAGGCTTGGTTGGCAAGCGGCTCTAACCCGTTGGGGTTCGGCACATCCACAAGTGGGATCTGGTAGATCGTCCGAGTAAAGCCAATGTCATAGATCGCCGACACGAAGCCCTTGGAGTCCACTTCGACACTCGTCAAGTTACCAACCGGCGAGCCGTCCTTGGAAATCGAGACCGGCGCGAAGCTGTCGGAAAGCTGCGTCATGCCGCCCGGGTCGTTCAGCACGCCGATCACCAGGTCGATATTGCCATGGATGGTGTCGAGGTTAATCGACCCGGTTGTAGCGTCGTATGAGCTTGTCGCAGGATTGCTTGCCCCAGGAACGACCGCGGCCAATGTGCCGCCTGACACGCGCGAGTCAGAGAAGGTTAGGACGTATTCGGCGATCACCGTTGGTGTGCCGGTCGAGCTGTCCACAATCTCCATCGTCCACTCGTTCGAGGAGCCAGTGGCAGGCACATTGGGCGTGAACGTCACATCCAAGAGCTCTGAAGTACCCATGTTGCCGTAGTATTCCAGCGACATCTCCTCTAAGTCGCCCGGTGCGCCCGCTTCTGTTCCGGTTGCGGGCAGGTTCACAGAGACGTTGATCTCCGTGGTCGGGTCACCAGCGAACTGGTTCACCGTCACGCGCACAGGCTCTAGACCGTTGGTGGTGTCACGCGGATAGGGCGGCACTGTGCCGTCAATATTGGCCGGCCAGCCCATCAAGACCAAACCGGTCTCGGATGTCAGGATGCCGTCGCTATCCGGTCGGAAGGACCCGGTGGTCACAAGCTGCAGCGGGAAATTTGTCTGGCCCGGGGTGATCGAGCTGGCCTGCGTCACAGGAAGCAGCCCGCGGCCACTGACCGCCAGATCCGTTGGATTGTTGGTGTTGATCAGCGACCCGCGCTGATCGATCAGGCGCATCGTCGAGGTACGCACACCGCCCGCAGTATAGGAGCTGCCGCTGTCGGGGCCCACCAGCGACGAGAAATCCATCACGGCCTTCTTATAGCCATAGGTGCTGGAGTTCGCGATATTGTCAGAGATAGTCGCCAGCCGTGCGGCATTGGCATTAAGCCCTGCCACGCCAGCGGCCAGGGAGGAGGAAATCGTCATTCGTCGCGCCTTTCTGATGCAAGCTCATCCGTCTGAGCACATCTAGGCGGATCACGCTTAATGCCGCGCTAACATATAAAATTTGCACAACATTCCCGCGCAGAGGCCCAAGGCAAGACCGTCCACGCGGGCCCCTCAATCGGCGCGGACGGCGGTGTTTTTAAGGGTTCAATACCTGCGCAGCCGTTACTTCACCTCGCGCAAAAGAATGATCTCGATGCGCGAGTTGCGCGCCGACATTGGGTTGCGGACGACCGGTTTGCGGTCGGCATAGCCTGTGACGCGCTCAGTGCGCCCCTCTGGCAGTTGCCCGCCTTCTAGCCGCTGGCGCACGATCTCGGCGCGCCCGGTGCTGATGTCCCAAACGGGGTTATCGGCCACGACGATCGGCAAGGAACTGGTGAAAGCGTTAACGGCCACGTTGTTCTCGGCCAGCCGGAAGATGCCCGCGACCATGTCGATCAGCGCCTCCATAATCGGCGTCGGGCTGGTCGTGCCTGGCGCGAAGAGCGGCTCGCCCGGAAGATCGAAGAGCTCGACGATCAGGCCCTCATCGGTGATCTTGGTGACGATATGGCGCGCGATGTCTTCGCTGGCCATGCTTTCGCCGGCCTTGCCCGTCAGCATCTCTTCGAGCGTCTCGAACTGTTCCTTTTCTTCGTCCTGCCCGGACTCGTCCGAGCCATCTTCACTTGCGGATTTCTCGAAACCGGTATCCCCCTGCGAGGCGACGCGCTCGGCAGGGAACCGGTTGCTGGCCCCGGTCCCGCTTTGGATCTGGTTGTCCTCGGTCATGATGGAATCGCCGCCAAAGGCGCCGTCGCCGCCGCCCGAGATCCGATTCACCGGGATCGTCGGATGGAAGTAATCCGCGATGCCCTTGCGCTGCACCTCGGTTGTTGCATTCAACAGCCACATCAGAAGAAAGAAGGCCATCATGGCCGTCACGAAGTCCGCATAGGCCACTTTCCAGGCGCCACCATGGTGACCGTGCCCACCGCCCTTCTTGATCTTCTTGATAATAACTGGAGCGAGCTCTTGACCCTCACTCATCCCACCACCTCATATCGTGCCCCCGCACGTAGGACATATTTAGGTAAGAGGAATGAAAGCGGCCTTAATGCGACCCCGCGCGATTAAAGGATGTTGCTAAAATCTTTCGTAAACAAAGCCTAAAGATCGGCCAGGATTAGGTCGGCGGCCTTCTCGGCGATCATAAGCGTTGGCGCGTTTGTGTTGCCGCTTGTGATGCGCGGCATAACTGAGGCGTCCACCACCCGCAGCCCGGCGATGCCGCGCATTTTAAGCGTCGCATCCAGCGGCGCGGCGTCATCAGCCCCCATCCGCACCGTCCCCACCGGGTGAAAGATCGTCGAGGCGATGTTGCCCGCGGCCTCGGCCAGTTGCGCATCAGTCGTCAGCCCCGGGTCCGGGTGGAACTCCTGCGGCGCATGCCTGGCCATCGCGGGCTTCGCCAGGATGTTGCGCGTGGCGCGGATGGCCTTGGCGGCCACCATGCGGTCGCGTTCCGCGCTAAGGTAGTTGGGCTGGATCTCGGGCGCCTGGTTCGGGTCAGAGGAGAGGACGCGCACATGCCCGCGGCTTTCGGGGCGCAGGTTGCACACGCTGGCGGTGATCGCATCGAACGCGTGCAGCGGCTGCCCGAAGGCGTCCAGCGACAGCGGCTGCACGTGGTACTGCAGGTCCGGCGTCGCCATCTCGGGGCCCGAGCGCATGAAGGCCCCAAGCTGCGACGGCGCCATAGACATCGGCCCGCTGCGGAACAGCGCATACTCGGCGGCGATCTTGGCCTTGCCCCAAAGCCCCGCCGAAAGCGTGTTCAGCGTCTTGGCGCCAGAGACCCTGTAGGCGCAGCGCACCTGCAAATGGTCCTGCAGGTTCTCGCCGACCTGCGGCGCGTCATGCACAACCTCGATGCCCAGGCCGCGCAGGTGCTCCGCCGGACCCACGCCGGAGAGCTGCAGAATCTGCGGCGACCCAATGGAACCCGCGCAGAGGATCACCTCGCGCGTGGCGCGGAAGTCCCTTGTCACCCCATGCTGGCGCACCCTGATGCCGACGGCGCGCTTGCCCTCAAAGAGAACGCGCTCGGTCAGTGCCTTTGTCTCAACCCGGACGCGGTCCTTGGCGGGCCGCAGGAACGCCTTGGCGGTGTTCCAGCGCCAGCCATTGCGCTGGTTCACGCGGAAATAGCCGACGCCCTCGTTGTCGCCGGTGTTGAAATCGTCCGTCCGAGGCAGCCCGGCCTGCACCGCGGCCTCAAGGAAGCTGTCAAGCACCGGCCAGTGCAGGCGCTGGTTCTCCACCCGCCACTCGCCGCCGGCACCGTGATGCTCGGACGCGCCGTCCACATAGTCCTCGGACCGCTTGAAACAGGGCAGCACGTCGTCCCAGCCCCAGCCCGGCAGACCCATCTGCCGCCAGCCGTCATAGTCGGCCGCCTGCCCGCGCATATAGATCATGCCGTTGATCGAAGAGCACCCGCCCAGCACCTTGCCGCGCGGGTAGATCAGGCTGCGGCCGTTGATGCCGGGCCCGGGCGCGGTGTGATAGCCCCAATCAGTGCGCGGGTTGTCGATGCAGTAAAGGTAGCCGACCGGGATGTGCACCCAATGGTAGTTGTCGGAGCCGCCAGCCTCGATCAAGAGCACCCTGCCCCGACGGCTAAGCCGGTTGGCCAGCGCGCAGCCCGCCGTGCCCGCCCCCACGATTATATAGTCCGCATCCAAGTCTTGTCCCCCATCCATGCTATCGCAATATTCCCATCCTGCCGATACTACGCACGAATTGGAAACAGTTCGTTCGCGTTTGCGCACAGATACCATCGCATTTGCTGTTTTATCCGCGCCCCTGCACGGCATACTATTACTGCGGGAAGGCTTGGGGGCACATCATGTTTGAAGTTGCATTGGTCGGTCTAGGATATTTCAGCCAGTTCCATATGAACGCCTGGCAGGCGAACCCGGACGCCACGCTGAGCGCGGTGTGCGATCCGACGCCTGGCCTCGCCACCGAGGCCACCGCGCTGACCGGCGCCATCGGTTACAGGGACTCCGAGCAGATGTTCCGCGACACCGACCCCGACATCGTCGATCTGGTCGTGCCGCCCTCTGCGCAGGCCAAGCTCATCCGCATGGCGCTGCGGCGGGATCGCCTGATCATCTGCCAGAAGCCGTTCTGCACCTCCCTCGAAGAAGCCAAGGCGATCACCGCCGAGGCCGAGGCCGCAGGCGCCACCCTGGTGATCCACGAGAACTTCCGCTTTCAGCCCTGGTATCGCACCGCCAAGCGGTTTCTGCACAATGGGCGCATGGGGCAGGTCTATGGGGCGCAATTCCGGCTGCGGCCCGGCGACGGGCGCGGCGCGGACGCCTATATGGCGCGCCAGCCCAGCTTTCAGCAGATGCCGCGCTTCCTGGTGCAGGAAACCGCCGTGCATCTGATCGATACGTTCCGGTATCTCTTCGGGCCGGTGGCATCCATCTATGCCGATCTGCGCCAGTTGAATCCCGCCATCGCGGGCGAGGACGCGGGGCATATCGTTCTGACGCATGACAGCGGTGTGCAGTCGGTTTTCGATGGCAACCGGCTGGCTGACAGCACCGCCGCCGATCCGCGCCGCACCATGGGCGAGATGTTGGTCGAGGGTGAAGGCGGCGCATTGCGACTGGACGGCGACGGTCGCCTGCACTACCGCGCCTTCGGGCAAAAATCCGTCGAGCCAGTGCTGATCACCGACCGCGTCGACAACAGCCAGTTCGGGGGAGGCTGCGTGGCGGCGCTGATCAACCATGCGGTGACCGCGCTTAGCAACGCGACATCACCCGAGAACACGGCCCGCGATTATCTAACGGTGGTGGAGCTGGTCGAGGCGGCCTATCGCTCGGCTGCCGAGGGCCGCCGCATAGCCGTCTAACTCAGGCCCGAAATGGCGATTATTGTGGGTGTTTCTGGCCTGCAGCGCCTTTTGGGTACGCCAAATCTCTTGCAAGAGATTTGCACTTTCCTTCCAAGGAAAGTGGGGCCCGCAAGCTGGCAAGAGGTTGCAATTGAAGGATCAATGCGGGTCACATCGAAGAAACTCTTGCAAGAGTTTCGCAATTTTCTTGCAAGAAAATTGTGTTGCGCCAAGATCCGCCGAAGCCCAAACTTCCCCCAACCAATCTTTAACTGCGAAGCGCCCCTTGCCTTTATACCCTCCAAGCGGGCCAACCCGCGCCCTGCGAGAAAGCTCCGTCGGGGTATCCTGCGGGGATTGAATGCAAGGAGTTATGGGTGACGGACAGCACGGAACGACCATGCCCGCACCCGGAATGAATTTCCAACGGATGGCGTGCCCAAACCTCTACTCCGGGGCCAAATTCTACTGCGACGCGCCGATCCCCCCGAACGCCACGCCGGACAGATCGGCCATCTCGCGTTTCCAGGTCGTCAGGTCGCCCGCGTTGAACTTTGACACATGATCATGCCCGCAGGCGCGGGCCATGACCTGCATCAGCCCGGCGCTGGCCTCAAAGAAGTTCGCCAATTGCCGCGCGGATTTCTCGACCACGATGCGGCTGACCAGATGCGGCTTCTGGGTGGCGATGCCCACCGGGCAGTTATTGGTGTGGCAGGCGCGCATGCCCAAACAGCCGATGGCCTGCATTGGCGCGTTCGACAGCGCCACCGCATCCGCCCCCAGCGCCATGGCCTTGACGAAATCCGCGGGCTTGCGCAGCCCGCCGGTGATCACCAGCGTCACGTCCCGGCTCTCGCCCAGATGCCTACGGGCGCGGGCCAGCGCCGGGATCGTCGGCACGCTGATATTGTCGCGGAACAGGATCGGCGCGGCCCCCGTGCCGCCGCCCCGCCCGTCGAGGATGATGTAATCCACGCCAATCTCCAAGGCGGCGTCGATGTCGCGTTCGATATGCTGCGCGCTCAGCTTGTAGCCGATGGGGATGCCGCCGGTGCGGTCGCGCACCTCGTCGGCGAACTCCTTAATCTGCGCGGGCTCGGTCCAGTCGGGGAAGCGCGGCGGCGAGATCGCGTCGGTCCCCGCCGGGATGCCGCGCACCTCGGCAATCTTGCCCTTGTTCTTCTTGCCCGGCAGGTGCCCGCCGGTGCCGGTCTTGGCGCCCTGCCCGCCCTTGAAGTGGAAGGCCTGCACGCCCATAAGCTTGTCCCAGTCGAACCCGAACCGAGCCGAGGCGAGCTCGTAGAAGTACCGGCTATTGGCGGCTTGCTCTTCGGGCAGCATGCCGCCCTCGCCGGAGCAGATTCCCGTGCCGGCCAGCTCGGCGCCCGTGGCTAGCGCCACCTTGGCGGGCTCGGACAGAGCACCAAAGGACATGTCCGACACAAAAAGCGGGATCTTCAGGCGCAGGGGCTTCTGCGCGTTCGGCCCGATCACCACCTCGGTGCCCACCGGGTCGTCATCCAGCAGGGGCGGCTTGTGCAGCTGCGCCGTCAGGATCTGGATGTCGTCCCAGTCGGGCAGCGCGCCCCGGGGGACGCCCATGCTCTCGACCTTGCCGTGATGGCCGGTCTTGGACAGCCCGTCGCGGGCGTATTGCTGGATCAGGCCGGTGTAAGTCTCTTCCTTCTCGCCATGCGAGGGGTCCGCGTAGAGCCCCAGATAGGCGTCGCGGTTATAGGGCTGCGGGTTCTCCTGCGCCCATCCGGCGATCTCGTCGGCGTCCACCCAGACCTGCCCGTCCGCGACCCAGCTTTGGAACCTGGGCAGGGCCTCTTCATTGGCGTATTCCGACACCCCGCTATCCAGCCGATAGTCCCAGAAATGCACCCCGCAGATCAGGTTCTTGCCGCTCACGAACCCGTCCGACATCAGCGCGCCGCGGTGCAGGCAGCGCCCGTAGAAGACCGAGACCTCGGCGTCGAAGCGGACCACCACCAGGTCCACCTCGCCCACCAGGGCGTATTTCGGCTTGCGGTCGGGGAGGTCGTCGAGGGCAATGATCGCGGTCTTTTGCATCTGGCTATTCCTTGGCTGGACACTGCGCGAAGTGACGCACGGCAGCGCATGAAAAGCAAATCACGTCGCCCGCGCGCGCCTTTCATCCGGCGCAATCGGCGGCTAGGTTGGAGGCGATCAATTTGCGAGGCGCGGCGATGCGGGTTCTTTTGACGTTACTTTTCTGCCTGGCGGCGCTGCCTCTTTGGGCGCAATGCGCGGGCAATGACCTGCTGGCGCGGATGCCGCCGGCTCAGCGCGCCGCGCTGGACCAGATGGCCGACGCGCATCCCTATCCGAATGGGATCCTCTGGCGGGCCACCAAGGGCGATCAGGTGGTGCATCTGGTCGGCACTATGCATTTCCACGAGCCGCGCCACGGCGCCACCATGAGCCAGATCGCGCCCTGGATCGAAGGCGCGACGACGGTGTTCCTAGAGCTTGGCGAGGGCGACGAGGCGCGGCTCCAGCGCGACATCGCTACCAACCCCTCGCTGGCCTTCCTGACCGAAGGCCCCTCGCTTCTAGAGATGATGGACCCGGCCGACTGGGACCGCCTGACCGCCGCGATGCGCCAGCGCGGCGTGCCCGGCTTTATGGCCGCCAAGATGCAGCCCTGGATGGCGCTTATGACGCTCAGCGCCACCAAATGCGTGATCGAGGGCGTGCGGGCGGGCAAGCGCGGGCTGGACCAGATGATCATTGAACGCGCCAAGGAGCTGGGCAATCCCGCCCGGGCGCTGGAGGATCACGATACCGTCTTGGATATCTTCGGCCTCTTCAGTCAGGACGAGATGATCGAATTCCTGACCCTGTTCCTGCGGATGGAAAACTTCGAACCGGACGACCAGCACAAGACTCTGGTGGAGGCTTACTTCCGCGAAGAGATCCGGGTGATCTGGGAGTTCGCGCTTGTGCAGGCGCTGGCCGAGCCACAAGGGCTGAGCGAGGCCGAAATCCTGGCCGACTACGCGCGCCTTGAGGACGCGCTGATCGGCGCGCGCAATCGCGGCTGGATGGATCGGATATTGCCTGCCGCCGAGGCTGGCCCGGTCCTGGTTGCCGCCGGGGCGCTGCACCTGCCCGGCGAACAGGGCCTGCTGCGGCTGTTAGAGCGCCAAGGCTTCCAGGTCGAACGCGTGCCCCGCCGCATCTCTGAATAGCGGATCCGCGTTCATTGGATCCTCAACGCCAATCAGAAACAAACACTCTCATGTGAACGGACCAGTAATATTATGTCTAAGCTCGGCCTTACGATTCTCATTGTTAGCGTGGCGGTCTGCGCGGTTCTCTTTGCGAACGTCCCGAACGTGCGGGACCAGGTCGCGCTGTTCTCGCAATTCATCGGCGCGTCGGCGCTGATCCTGATGGCCTGGGCGCAGCTCATGGCGACGCGCCTGCCGGTGGTAGAGCCGCTCTTTGGCGGGCTCGACCGGGTCTATGTGCTGCACAAATGGTCGGGCATACTGGCGCTGGCGGCGATCCTTTTGCACGACACGATCGACGCCGATATGGACGGGCTGGGGCGCGAGACGGCGCTGGTCGAGTTGGGCGAGACCCTGGGCGAGCTGTCGCTTTACGGCCTCTTGGTACTCGGCGTGATCTCGGTCGCCACCTTCGTGCCGTATCATCTGTGGAAATGGACGCATCGCGTGATGGGCGCGTTCTTTGTGGCGGGCGCGCTGCATTACCTGTTGGAGCTCAAGCCGTTCTCGAATTTCGGCGACCCGGTGGGGCTCTATGTGTCAGCCTTCTGCCTGCTGGGGCTTTTGGCCTATGTCTACACCCTGCTGCCAGAGACCGCTCGGCGCGGGCGCGCCTACCGCGTTTCGTCGATCGACCGGACCGGCGGCGCGGCGCAGATCTCGTTGGCATCAGAGGGGGCGCCGATGCGCCACGCGCCCGGCCAATTCGCGATCTTCTCGTTCCGCCAGACCGGCCTGACAGAGCCGCACCCCTACTCGCTCTCCGCCCCGCCCCATGCGGACGGCGCGCTGCAGATCACCGTGAAACCACTGGGGGACTTCACGCATCGGCTGTTGCGTGACCTTAAGCCGGGCAGCGCGGCGCAGGTGCAGGGCCCGTTCGGGCGGTTCACCCGGCGCAGCGGCGGCAGCGCGCCCGAGCTTTGGATCGCGGGCGGCATCGGCATCACGCCGTTCCTGGCCTGGGCCGAGGCACTGACCGACAAAGACACCGCGCCGGTGCATCTGTTCTGGGCGGTTAAATCGCGCGAGGAGGCGCCGCAGCTAGAGCGCATCGAGGCCGCCGCCGCCGCGCATCCGAACCTGACCTTGCATCTCTGCGTCTCAGCCGAGGGCACCCGGATGACGCCCGAGGCCGTCGCAAGCGCCGCCGACATGTCCCAGGCCAAGGCCTGGTTCTGCGGCCCCGCGCCAATGCGGCGCAGCCTCGCCAAGGCGCTGGCCAAGCACGGCATGACCCCGCGGCGCTTCCATTACGAGGAGTTTGAGTTCCGCACCGGAATAGGGTTCAAGCGCCTTGCGGCCTCGCTGGGGGATCGGCTGGCGACGCAAAAGGCCTGAGGAGGTCACTCCAATGCGTCGCCCCAATCCGCCAGTGCGGCGCGGCCCGCCTCGTTCAGCCGGTAGACGCCCTTTTCGACCTTCTCGAACCAGCCGTAATGGTTGTCGCGCATCAGCGTGGTGGCGCGGCTGACACCGGTATCGGCCTTGACCGCCGCGCCCCGCGATGCGCCGTATTCCGCCAGATAGGTCGCGCAGCGGATCGCGTCCTGGCGATAGGCCGTCACCAGCCCGTGGCGCGTGGCGCCGCCGTCATTCGGGTCGCCGATGCGGCGGGCGAACTCTTTTTCCAGCCGCGCCTTGCGGGTCTTGGACTTGCGCGGCGCGTAGGGCCCGGGCTCGGCATGGACCTCTAGGAACCCGTCGGAGGCGCGCAGGCTCATCACGCCCAGCCCCAGGCGCCGGCAGAGCTTGATATTCGCCTGCAGGGGCTTCCACTTCTTGGGCCGCGCCACGCAGACATAGACCTGGTCGGTCACCGCGAGCCGCGCCACCGCCTGGTGCAGGAGTGTGAGCGAGAAGGCGAGCTTGAGCTCGACCACCGCCATCTCTTCGTCGCGCATGGCCACCACATCCGCCGCACCGACCTCGCCCTTCACGGCAAAGCCCTGGGCCTCCAGATGCGTCTTCACGGGGCCGTATAGGTCGCTTTCCTTCATGGGGTCCTGCTGCAGATGCCACGCCCAGGGAACCCCAGGCGTGGCGCTATCGCAAGGCCTATCTCCCGCCGGTGCGGCCGGGGAAGCGCGGCGGGCGTCCGCCGGCTGGGCGGGCCTTGGACGGCCCGCGGCCAAGTTCGCGCGGATCGGGGCGCGGTTTTTTGGTGACGGATGGCAGGCGCAGGGGCGCCCGGCCCAAGCCGGGCTTGGGGGTCTCTTTCTTGTTCGGCATGACATTGCCCTCATGAGGTTGGATCAAGGATGGCGGGCCACGGCCCGCGCGAGCGGTCGATGCGTTACTTGTCCATTGTCAGGGCGCTCCTGGAATAGGGCGGTGCCGCGCGGCGGCGGCGGATCGGTGGGCGGCTATGGCCTACTTCTCCATCTGACAAAGCTCCTCTATCCAGGCCGTTCTGCTAGCCGAGGGGCGGCGAAATGTCAACCTCGTGCCCCCGTGACAAGCCGGGCGCGCGCGCCTATAGAGGCCGCAAAATTCCCCCCTGGAAACGGATACGCGATATGACGACGCTCATTTTTGGCCACAAATCCCCTGACACAGACTCGACCGGCTCGGCCATCATCTGGGCCTGGTATCTCAACGAGGTGAAGGGCGGCGACGCCGAGGCGGTCCTGCTGGGCGAGCCCAACACCGAGGCGGCCTTTGTGCTGCGGCGCTGGGACCTGCCCAAGCCGCGCATCATCTCGGATGTCGAGCCGGGCCAACCGGTGGTGATCGTCGACACCAACAACCCTGCCGAGCTGCCCGAGGGCATCAACAGCGCCGACATCCAGGCGATCATTGACCACCACAAGCTGGTGGGCGGGCTGGAGACTGCGGGGCCGATCTCGATCACCATCCGCCCGCTGGCCTGCACGGCCACGATCATGCACAACCTGATGGGGCCGAACGCGGCCAAGATGCCCGACTGGGTGAAGGGCGCGATGCTGAGCTGCATCCTCAGCGACACGCTGGAGTTCCGCTCGCCCACCACGACGGACCAGGATCGCGAGCTAGCGGAGCGGCTCGCCGCAGAGCTGGGCCTGGATCTGGCGGCCTATGCCGCCGAGATGTTCGCCGCCAAGTCCGACGTCTCGGCCTTCAGCGACGCCGAACTGATCCGCATGGATAGCAAGGAATACGCCGTGGGCGAGACCAAGTTCCGCGTGAGCGTGCTGGAGACCACCGCGCCCGAGATCCCGCTGGACCGCAAGGACAGCCTGATGGCCTCCATGGGCGACGTGGCCGCCGAGGACGGCGTGGACCAGGTACTGCTCTTTGTGGTGGACATCCTGCGCGAGGAGGCCACCCTGCTGGTGCCGAACGCGCTGGTGAAATCTGTGGCCGAGAAAAGCTTTGGCGTCGCCGTGTCCGGCGACACCGTGGTGCTGCCCGGTGTCATGAGCCGCAAGAAACAGATCATCCCGAACCTGACGGTCTAGTCGACCTGCGGACCACGCGTTCTTAACCCTCATCCTCCGCCGGGCGCGCCAAATCTCTTTCAAGAGATTTGTACTTTCCTTCAAAGGAAAGTTGGGCCCGCGCGCACTCGAGGGTTCGATTTTCCAGGTCGCACCTGTCGGAGCGGCACAGAAACTCTTGCAAGAGTTTCGCAATTTCTTTGCAAGAAAATTGCGCGTGCCGAAGGCGTGCTTGGGACAAATTTTGCCCCTAACGGCGCGGCTTGCTTTCCCATCGCCGCCTAAACAAGCGCGCGGTTTTTACGTGGCGCGCGTCATCCGCCCAGGGTCCAAGGCGAAAGTAGATCATCGTGGCATGGTCGAAATAAGACATTCCGGTTCCTCCGTTTGAGGCCCCGTCATAGCCGACCCCTCCTGACACGCCCTGTCAGGGGGGTATGCTAGGGTGTCAGCAACCAGACACGGGACCTGCCCCATGCCGCGCACCAATCGCCTCTTTGAGATCATCCAGATCCTGCGCGCCCGCGACCGTCCGGTGCGCGCCGATGACCTCGCCGTGCAGATGGAGGTCTCGGTGCGCACGATCTACCGCGACATGGCCGCGCTGCAGGCCATGGGGACGCCCATCGAGGGCGAGGCGGGAATCGGCTACATGATGCGGCGCGGCTATGACCTGCCGCCGCTCAACTTCGACACAGAGGAGATCGAGGCGCTGCGGGTCGGGCTCTCGATGCTCGCGCGCACCGGCGACAGCAGCCTGCGCAAGGCCGCCAAGCGCATCCGCGAGAAGGTGGACGCGCTGCACGGGCAGGCCGATTGGCTACAGGTGGCGCCCTGGGGCGTGCCCTTTGACGACGCGCAATTGGGCGGCGTGCCCAAGGCCGATCTGCGCGCCGCGATCCGCGAGGAGCGCAAGATCCGCATCCTCTACCGCAGCGAGGACGAGGCCGAGACGCGGCGCACGATCCGCCCCATCGCGCTGGTCTACCATCTTGAGGCCGCCATGCTCGCCGCTTGGTGCGAGCTGCGCGGTGGCTTCCGGCACTTCCGAACCGACCGGATCTATGACTGGGATTTCCTCCAAGAGGACTTCCGTGGCCAGGGCCATGCCCTGCGTGACCTCTGGAAAGACAAGGAGCGCTGGTCGGCCGACGAACCCATCCAGTGATTCCTTGCCGCAATGCGGCACCACCCCCCTGCCCTTCGCCGCACTGACATGATACCGACGCGAAACCCACGTAATACCGGCGCGATACAGACGTCGAACATCCCGGCAGAAAGGCCCATTCCGTGACCCAGATTGTGAACTCCCTCGCCGAGATTTCAGACCGCTACGACGTGCTGTTTTGCGACCTCTGGGGCTGCGTGCATAACGGTCGCCAGGCCTTCCCCGAGGCGGTGGCCGCCCTGCAGGGCTTCCGCCAGCGCGGCGGCACGGTGGTGCTGCTGACCAACGCCCCGCGATCGCGCCATTACGTGGAACCGCAGCTTGAGCGGCTCGGCGTGCCACGCGACGCCTGGGACGTGATCACCACCTCGGGTGACAGCGCCCGGTCCGCCATGTTCACCGGGGCCGCGGGCTCGAAGGTCTGGTTCATCGGCTATGACAGCGACCTGTCCGTGTTCGATCCCCTCCAAATCATTGATAACCCGGTGGAAATCTCCCGCGTAGACCTGGAAGAGGCCGAGGGCATCATCTGCTGTGGCCCCGAGGACCCCTACGCGGACCCCGCGCTCTACCGCCCGCAATTCCTTTACGCCAAGCAGAAGGGCCTGCCCCTGCTGTGCTTCAACCCCGATATCGTGGTGGATGTGGGCGAGAAGCGGCAGTGGTGCGCGGGCGCCCTGGCGCAGCTTTACACCGAGATGGGCGGCCAGAGCCTCTACTTTGGCAAGCCGCACCCGCCGATCTATGACCTGGCGCGGCGGCGGCTCGCTGCGATGAGCAAGGACGTGGACGAGCGGCGCATCCTCTGCGTGGGCGACGGCATCATCACAGACGTGGCGGGCGCGATGGGCGAGGACCTCGATTGCCTCTACATCACCGGCGGGCTGGCGGCGGCGGAAACCAAGACCGAGACGCAGCCCGACCCCGCGGCTTTGGAGGCGCATCTGGCGGCCTCGGCCTATGATCCGCTCTATTCCATCGGCTTTCTGCGCTGAATCGCCGCGCAACTTTGTTGCGGTCCGGGTCAAAAAGTAAACCGTTTCTTGCTTTCGCAGTTGCAGCATCGCGGCGTTTGCTCTAAGCCGCAATGCGACATGACCCTTGGAACGCACCCAATGCTCGACAATCAGCCCCGCGGCACGATCTGCATCGAAGACCTGGAGATCGGCATGAGCCGCTACGTCCAGAAACAGATCACCGACCGCGACATCCAGATGTTCGCCGAGATCTCCACCGATTTTAACCCGGTGCACATGGATGACGGCTATGCCCGGGACACGATCTTTGAGGGCCGCATCGCCCATGGCATGCTGACCGCCTCGCTGATCTCTGCGGTGATTGGCGAGCAGCTGCCGGGCCACGGCACGGTTTATCTGGGGCAGAACCTGAAATTCATGGCCCCCGTGCGCCCGGGCGACCTGGTTCTGGCCGAGGTCTCGGTGAAAGAGATCGACCACTCGCGGCGCCGGGTGACCCTTGATTGTCAGTGCGCGGTGGGGGATACGGTGGTGCTGAGAGGCGAGGCGCTGGTCCTGGCGCCAAGCCGGAAATTCGACTAGAATCTGGGGCCTGTTGCCCCTGTGCGCGGGGGCCGATGAAGACCTTCACCAGCTGGGCAGGCCTGACCGAGGCGGACCGCGGAGCCGCCGCCGCCATCGGCAATTTCGATGGCGTGCATATCGGCCATCAGGCGGTGATCGACATCGCCCGCGCCGAGGCCGCCAAGACCGGCGCGCCGCTGGGCATCATGACCTTCGAGCCGCATCCCCGCGAGGTCTTCGCGCCAAGCGCGCCGCCATTTCGTCTCATGAATTCAGAGGCTAAGGCGCACCGGCTGGAGAAGCTGGGCGTCGACCACCTGTATCAGATCCCCTTCAACGCCGACCTCTCTGGGCTGACCCCTGAGGGCTTCGCGCAGGAGGTCATCGTGGACGGGCTTGGGCTAAGCCACGTGGTGGTGGGCGAGGATTTCTGCTTCGGTAAGGGCCGCGCCGGCACGGCGCAGGACCTGGTGGCATTCGGCGCTAAGATGGGCTTTGACGTGACCCTTTCGCAGCTCATCGAGACCGCGGGCCAGGAGGTTAGCTCCACCAATATTCGCAGGGCCCTCGCCGAGGGGCGACCGCGGGACGCCGCGGCGATGCTGGGCCATTGGCACCGCATCGAAGGCCCGGTGGAGCATGGCGAGAAGCGCGGGCGGGAGCTGGGATACCCCACGGCGAACATGTCCATCGAGGGGCTGCACCCGCCCCAGTTCGGCGTCTACGCGGTGCTGGTGGACGTGCTGGACGGCCCGCATGCGGGCAGCTACCACGGCGCGGCCTCGCTGGGCGTGCGGCCGATGTTTGGCGAGAACCGCGCCAATCTGGAGAGCTTCCTGTTCGACTTCAAAGGCGACCTCTACGGCGCGCATCTCTCGGTCGCCCTGGTGGATTACCTGCGCCCCGAGCTGAAGTTCGACGGGCTGGACGCGCTGATCGCGCAGATGGATGCGGATTGTGACCAGGCGCGCAACCTATTGAGCGCGCTGTGAAAGATCCCATCACGCGAGACGGGCTGCGGCCTGAGTTCTGGGAAAAGGTGCCGCTCAAGAACATGGCTCCCAAGGAGTGGGAGGCGCTCTGCGACGGCTGCGGCAAGTGCTGCCTGAACAAGCTGGAGGACCCCGACACGCAGGAGGTCGCCTTCACCCGCATCGCCTGCCGCCTGCTGGACGACGAGACCTGCCGCTGCGCGCAATACGACATCCGCAAGCAGATCGTGCCGGAATGCGTGGTGCTGACGCCAAAGAACCTGGCCGAGATCGCCTATTGGATGCCCGAGACCTGCGCCTACCGGCTGCTTTACGAGGGCAAGGCGCTTTACGACTGGCACCCCCTGATCTCGGGCGACCCGGAGAGCGTGCACCGCGCCGGGGTCTCGGTGCAGGGCCGCACCGTCCCCGAATGGGAGGTCCCCGAGGAGGAGTGGGAGGACTATGTGATCGAGGGCGATCTCTGAGCGGGCGGGTTTCTTAACCAATCCTTACCCCCGCGCAGCGCTCAAATCCGCGAATCAGCGGTTAAGCCCTTATTTTTATGCCAAACACGTTGTCGGACTTTTGTCGGCAAAGCGTCGGACTTCCGTCGGGCACCAGGTCGGACACGGGCGTGGTTAACAATGCGCGCGGTGCGGATGCGGGGTGAACCCTACGGGTTTGGTCGCGATTGGCCTGGAGCGGGCATTGGCAGGTGGCAATTTTCTTGCAAGAAAATTGCGAAACTCTTGCAAGAGTTTCTTCAGCGCGCCCCGAAATGTTTCTTCCATCGGAACCTCTTACCGGCGCGCGGGTCCACTTTCCTTGGAAGGAAAGTGCAAATCTCTTGCAAGAGATTTGGCCCGTCCAAAGGTCCGCTCCAAGGCCAAAAGAAACCAACCGCATGTTGCGGGCAACTCTTGGATCGTCTACGCGCATGCGCGAGCCAGGGAGAACCAAATTGCCGCAGTTCCTAGAGTCCACCGATCCCGGTTTTGAGGCCCAGTTCCAGGCGCTTCTGACAATGAAGCGCGAGGACAGCCCCGATGTGGACGCCGTGGTGGCGCAGATCATCGCGGATGTGCGGGCCCGTGGCGACGCGGCGGTGATCGAGTTGACGCAACGCTTCGACCGGCTGGCGCTGACCCCGCAATCCCTGGCGTTCACGCCCGAGGAGATCGCGGCGCATTGCGCCGCCGCGCCGTCCGAGGAGCGCGCGGCGCTGGATCTGGCCGCCGAGCGCATCCGCGCCTATCACGCCCGGCAGATGCCCCAGGATGCCGACTGGGTGGACGAGAGCGGCGCCCGGCTGGGCTGGCGCTGGACGCCCGTCGAGGCGGCGGGGCTCTACGTGCCCGGCGGGCTGGCGAGCTACCCTTCCAGCGTGCTGATGAACGCCATTCCGGCGCAGGTCGCGGGTGTGGATCGGCTGGCCATCTGCGTGCCCACCCCGGACGGGGTGGTGAACCCGCTGGTGATCTATGCCGCGCATCTTGCGGGCGTCAGCGAGATCTACCGCATCGGCGGGGCGCAGGCCATCGCCGCGCTGGCGTATGGCACGCAAACCATTGCTCCTGTTGACAAAATCACCGGGCCGGGCAACGCCTTTGTCGCCGCCGCCAAGCGGCGGGTCTTTGGCAAGGTCGGCATCGACATGATCGCGGGCCCCAGCGAGATCTTGGTCATCGCCGACGGGGGCGGCGACCCGGATTGGGTCGCGATTGACCTCCTAAGCCAGGCCGAGCATGACGAAAGCGCCCAGTCGATCCTGATCACCGACGATGCCGGGTTCGGACAGCGGGTCGCGGAGGCCGTGGAGCGCCGCCTGGAAACGCTGGAGCGCCGCGAAATCGCGGGCGCAAGCTGGCGCGATTTTGGCGCGGTTATCACGGTGCGTGACCTCGACGAGGCGGCGGATCTGTCGAACCGCATTGCCCCCGAACACCTGGAGCTTTGCATCGCGCAACCCCGCGAATTTGCTGCGAAAATTCGTCATGCGGGGGCGATCTTCCTTGGCTCCTGGACCCCGGAGGCCATCGGCGATTACGTCGGCGGGCCGAACCACGTGCTGCCCACTGCGCGGTCCGCGCGCTTCTCCAGCGGGCTGAGCGTCATGGACTTCATCAAGCGCACCACCCTGGCCGAGATGACCCCCGCCGCGCTGCGGGCGATCGGCCCGGCGGCGGAGACCCTGGCGCGTTCGGAATCGCTGGAGGCGCACGGGCTAAGCGTCACCGCCCGGCTGGAGCGGCTGAACGATGGCGACCTGTAGGGGCGCCTCCTCTTAACAGCATCTGAACGAGGCGCGCGCAATCCCTGCACGCGAGAGCCGCGAATCGTGGTTTAACGCCTTATTTCTCTGAGAAATTCGCTGTCGGACTTTTGTCGGCAAAACGTCGGACTTTTGTCGGACCCCAAGGCCCGAAAGCGCCGGGTTAACAGCCCGCGCGCCGCGCAACACCACGCCGTCAGCGCGACCGGAACCGGCGGGTCGGCGACACAAGCCAGCCTCCCCTGCCCGACCCGGCGCACTTGCGCCGCATTGCCGCCGACGATGGCTTGCCTTAAAGACCAAAAAAACCATTTGCCGGAAGCCCGTCCATATGACCCGCCTCTCCCAAGTCGACATCGACGACAGCGCGCTGCCGCCGCCCACGCCTGAGATCGAGCAGGAGCGGCGCGTGGCGATCTTTGACCTGCTGGAGGATAACAGCTTTAGCGTCCCGCGCGAGGGCGCGCCGGAGGGCCCCTACCACCTGGTGCTTGCGATCCGCGACCGGCGCCTGGTCTTCGACGTCAAGACCGAGACCGGCGACGCCGTCGCCGAGTTCCATCTCTCGCTTGGGCCCTTCCGGCAGACGGTGAAGGACTACTTCCAGATCTGCGAGAGCTATTTCGACGCCGTCAAGAAACTCCCCCCCAGCCAGATCGAGGCCATTGATATGGCGCGGCGCGGCATCCACAACGAGGGCGCGCGCGTTCTGGAGGAGCGCCTGGAGGGCAAGGCCGAGGTTGATCTGGACACCTCCCGCCGCCTCTTCACGCTGATCTGCGTCTTGCACTGGGGGGGCTGAGACGTTGGCCGGCGATCTGCCCAGCTCGGTTCTGTTCTGCTGCGACCATAACGCGGTGCGCTCGCCCATGGCGGAGGGGCTGATGAAGAAGCTGCACGGCCAGGACATCTATGTGCAATCCGCGGGCGTGTATAACGATCTTGAGATCGACGGCTTCTCGATCGCGGTCTGCCAGGAGCTGGGCGTGGAGTTGTCGCGCCACAAGTCCCGGTCCTTCGACGAGATGCAGGAATGGGGCGACGACCTGTCGGGATTTGACCTGATCGTCGCGCTGTCCCCGGCAAGCCAGCGGCGCGCGCTAGAGCTGACCCGGTTCTTTCACCTCGATGTCGAATACTGGCCGATCCTTGACCCCACGGGGCTGGGCACGCAGCGCGCGGAAAAGCTCGATTCTTACCGCCAGGCGCGCGACCAAATTTTGCAGCGCATGGAGACCCGATTTGGCGGCGCAGGCGAGTGAGCCGCCCGTAAGAGCGCGGATTTTATTCCTTTGTTTTAAAGCGTTACCCGATCATCCGGACCTCAGACCCCGCCGATCCTCGACCCATAGCTGATCGCGCCATCTTAACAATCCCGCAATTTTTATTCGATATTTCGCTCCTCGACGGGTTCGGCCTGGCGCGACCAGGGCTGCGGATAGCAGCCAGTCCAGACCTCAAGTTGCGAGTTACATAAGAGAGACGGTCAAACGATGCGCAAACCGGATACCACTGAGAGCGGCCAAGCGGCGCGGGAAGCAGAAGCGATGATGTCGGCGCTTTCCAACTCCATGGCGATGATCTCATTTGATCCTTCGGGGACGATCCTACAAGCGAATGACAATTTCCTTGGGGCGATGGGGTATGCACAATCCGAAATCGTCGGCAAACACCATAGAATGTTCGTTGACCCCGAAGAGGTGCGCTCGTCCGCCTATACCGATTTTTGGAACAAGCTGAACCAGGGCCTGTTCCATCAGGGCGAGTACTTGCGATTTGGCAAGGGCGGCGCCGAGGTGTGGATCGCGGCGAGCTATAACCCGATACTGGACGCAGATGGGCGCGTGGTGAAGGTGGTGAAATTCGCCACCGACATCACGCAGCGCAAGATCGCCACGGATGCGCTGACAAAGGCGCTTGAGGTGCTGGGGGGCGGAAACTTCTCCATTCGGCTCGGCCAGGAGATGCAGGGTGATTTCGCCACGACCCGCGATAGCTTCAACAAAACGATGGAAGACCTGCAGGAACTCTTCGACGCCATTCTGGAGGGCTCGCAACAGATCGCGCAAGTCTCCGCCGCGGTGAACAATAATGCGGAGGACCTGGCCTCTAAGTCCAACTCTCAGGCCAGCGATCTTGCCGAAACATCCACCTCTATGCGCCAGATCGCCGAGCAAATCCGCGCCACGGATTCCTCGGCGCAGGTGGCGGACGAACAGGCGCGCACGGCCGCTGATAAGTCGCGCCGGGGGTCCGAGATCGTGGCCGGCACGATTGAGGCCATCAACGGGATCGTAGAGATCACCCGCGAAGTGTCCGACATCACCAAGGTGATCGAGAACTTCGCCTTCCAAACCAACCTTTTGTCGATCAACGCCGCGGTGGAGGCCGCGCGCGCTGGCGAGGCCGGAAAGGGCTTTGCCGTGGTGGCGACGGAAGTGCGGTCCCTGGCGCAGCGCTCGGCGGAAGCCTCGCACAACATTGCGGAGCTGACGCGCCGCACGGAGATTGAGGTCACCAATGGGTCCAAGAAGGCGACCGCCGCGGGCGAAGCCTTGGTCGACATCGAGGCGGCCGTGGCCTCTGCGGCGGATCTGATCGACGATATCGCACAGGCGTCACAGCAACAGGCAAACGGCGTCCGCGAGGTCGAGGGCGCCTTGAGCCGACTGGACGAGAGCCTTTCGTCGATGAGCGGGCTGGCGCAGGACGGCGCGTTCCAATCCGCGAGCCTGTCCAACGAGCTGGAGAAGCTGGACGGGCTGCTGTCGCGCTTTCGTGGAGACAAGAACCGGCAACACGAGGCCCAGCACGCGCCGAGGCGGGCATGGGCCAGCTAGGCCCGCCCTCCGGCGGCCGTGCGAGTTGATTAAGACCGGGCCATCACACGAGGCTTCTGCCAGGATTCGTTTGCAGATCAGGCATATCAGCAAAGGAACGGCACCATGTGAGCACCGCGCCGCCTGGCTTTGACGGGGTCGAACAACGCGCCGCGCTCCCGGGGCGAAGTCGCGTATCGGATGTCCTGCCTGGCATAAGCCAATGAAGTGTCAACGTTTATGGGCACCACGGAAACGGCCCGTTTGGGACCCAAGACCTGCACGCGCCCCGCGCATAAGGTAAGGGGCCCATGCGCGCGCTGCGTTTGCTGACGAACCGGCATTGCCCCTTGCAAAACCGCACGCATAAGCTCATTTAGGCCCTGCCCGTTCCGAGCGGGCGCTGATCAATGGAGACCACATGGCCAAGGAAGAAATGCTCGAATTCCCCGGCGTCGTGAAGGAACTCCTGCCGAATGCGACGTTCAGGGTCGAGCTTGAGAATGGCCATGAGATTATCGCACATACGGCAGGTAAGATGCGCAAGAACCGCATCCGGGTTCTTGCTGGCGACAAGGTGCAAGTAGAAATGACGCCCTATGACCTGACCAAGGGCCGCATTAATTATCGCTTCAAGTAGGTTGGCGGCCGCGTTTGGGGCCGCGAAGCAGCGATGAGATTGATCCTCGGATCCGGCAGCCCAAGACGCGTCGAGTTGCTCGCTCAGATCGGGGTCGTGCCCGATGAAATTCGCCCGCCAGATGTCGATGAGACGCCCTTGGCCGGCGAGTTGCCGCATGTGTATTGCGCGCGCGTTACCAAGTTAAAGGCCGAGGCCACGGCCACGCCGCAAGGGGCCGTCGCGCTTTGTGCGGATACGACCGTGGCTTTGGGGCGCCGGATCATGGGCAAGCCCAGCGACCGCGATGAGGCGGCGCGTTTCTTGATTGCGCTGTCCGGGCGGCGTCACCGCGTGATTACCTCGGTGGCGGTCCGAAACGACGCGCGCATAAGCTGCCGCACGGTGACCACGCAGGTGAAATTCAAGCGGCTCTCGCAGGCGGAGATAGACGGCTACCTTGCCACCGACGATTGGGTCGGGAAGGCCGGGGGCTATGCGATCCAGGGTCCGGCCAGCGCGTTTGCGCCGTGGATTCAGGGGTCATTCTCGGCCGTTGTGGGGCTGCCGCTGCATGAGACGGCGGAGCTGTTGCAATCCGCGGGCTACCCGCTTTGGCGGGCGCGGCCTTGAAGGGGCGGGTCCTGGCGGTGGGGCGGTTTGGCGGGCGCAAGGCCGCGGCCCTGCTGGTGGACGGGCGCTGGAGCGATCTGATCGTGGACCCGCCGGAGGACGGCCCGCCCTTGCGGGGGGCGGTTTGCCTGGCGCGCCCGGTCCGATCGGTCCCGAAGCTCGGCGGCCAGTTCGTGCAGATGGCGGGCGGTGCGACGGGCTTTCTCAAGGGCGACGGCATCCCCGACGGCACCTCGGCGCCGGTGCAGGTCTCGGGCTTTGCCGAGCCCGGCAAAGCGATCCCGGTGACGCTGAAAATCGGGTTCCGCGGCTGTTTTGTGGTCGCAACGCCAGGGGCGCCGGGGGTCAACGTGTCACGGCAGATCGCGTCGGAGGCGCGCCGGCACGCGTTAACGCAGCTGGTGCGCTGCCAAGAGCGCGCAGATTGCGGCCTCATCCTGCGCAGCGCGGCCGAGGATGCGGAGGATTCCCAGATCCTGGCCGAAGCGCGCAGGCTAGTGGCCCAGTTCGACCAGATGACGGCGCTGGAGAGTGGCGCCATCCTTGCCGGGCCCGATGCCGCCGAGGCCGCGCAGATTGCTTGGGGCCCAATGGCGCAGAGCGACACCGCCTTTGAGGATTTTGAGGTCGCGGAGTTCATCGAAGCGATGCGGTCCCGCCGCGTGGACCTGTCGTCGGGCGGTGACATCTTCGTCGAGCCGACCCGCGCCTTCGTCGCCGTCGATGTCAACACTGGCAACCAGACGGGAGGCGCCGCGGGCCTGAAGGTCAATATCGAGGCCGCGCGCGAGCTTCCGCGGCAACTCGACAGCCGCGGGCTTGGCGGCCAGGTCGTCATCGACTTCGCGCCGATGTCCCGCTCGAACCGCGCACGCGTCGAACGCATCCTGCAGGAAGAATTCGCACGCGGCTTCGTCAAGACGCGCTGCCTCGGGTGGACCAAAATGGGCCTATTCGAACTGCAACGCAGCCGGGACCGCATGCCGATCTTCTAAGCTTTCTGCGCGGTCGGTGGCCGCGGCGATCCGAACATGAATGGGCCATTCCACGGAACGCAAATTCACCCGGAAATTCCGCTGGACAGCGCCCGACGCTGCGCCTAAAACACCACGACCCAAGCGGCAGCGCCGCGGCCCGTGCCCGGGTAGCTCAGGGGTAGAGCAGTGGATTGAAAATCCTCGTGTCGGTGGTTCGATTCCGCCCCCGGGCACCACAAAATCAAAGACTTAGCCGAAACAGAAGATTCTTAGGCTCGCAATAGGCTCTGGAAAACAGGGTGTAGCGATGTGCACAAACGATCCGTTATGTTTAGGCGAAGTGGAATAGCCCCCTGAAAGTGGTCCACCCACTGGGATAGAAGTATCCCGATTTCAGGAGGACCAGAGAATGGCTGGAAAACGAGAGAGTTCGAGGCGTTCCGCCACTGGTTCGAGGAATGCCGAAGAACGGAAGATATCGTAACGAAGCTGCGTCAGATTGAGGTGTTGCAGGGGCAAGGCATGTCGATTGCAGATGCCGTTCGTCAGGTCGGGACGACGCAGCAGACCTATTATCGATGGCGCAAATTGTACGGTGGGATGGGCCGGGCGCAATTGAAACGTCTCAAGGAACTGGAAAAAGAAAACCAGCATCTTAGGCGGGCAGTGTCTGACTTGACCCTCGACAAGCTGATCCTGACTGAGGCCGCACGGGGAAACTACTAAGCCCTTCACGTCGCCGCCGGTGCATTGATCATGTGCGGCAGACGCTTGGCGTATCCGAGCGCCGCGCCTGCCGCACATTGGGACAGCACCGCTCGACCCAACGCAAGGTTCCAACTGGCCGGTCCGATGAGGAGCTGTTGACCGAGGATATCATCGAGCTTGCCCGAAAGTTTGGGCGGTACGGGTATCGCATGGTCACTGGCTTGCTCAACAACTCGGGCTGGTATGTGAACCACAAACGGGTTGAACGGATATGGCGACGTGAGGGGCTGAAGGTCCCGCAAAAACAGACAAGGAAGGGGCGGCTCTGGCTGAACGACGGTTCCTGTGTGCGGCTTCGGCCAGAACGACCGAACCACGTCTGGTCCTATGACTTCGTTCAGGACCGGACCCATGACGGGCGTGCGTATCGCACACTCAACATCATCGACGAGTTCACCAAGGAGGCTCTCATGATCCGTGTCGATCGCAAGCTCAATTCCATTGATGTCGTGGATGCCCTGACAGACCTGTTCATCTTGCGCGGACCGCCCGAGTTTATCAGGTCGGACAACGGACCCGAATTCATCGCCCTGAAGGTCAGGGAATGGATCGGAGCGGTCGGTGCGAAGACGGCCTATATTGAGCCTGGATCACCCTGGGAGAACGGCTACTGCGAAAGCTTCAATGCCAGGTTCCGCGATGAGCTGCTCAATGGCGAAATCTTCTACTCGCTCAGAGAAGCTCAGATCCTGATCGAACCAATGGCGCATCCACTACAACACCATCAGGCCACACCGCGCCCTGGGATACCGACCGCCCGCGCCAGAAAGCCTCGTCCCGATAGACCAGAGGCCCATCATGCACTAACAATTGACCCGGACCACCCGATGGCGGCTCTCCATGGGAACCTGCGCGAAATCAACAATATCGCCGAACGCTTGTCTTTGGGGCTTGATCTGCACCTGACCCGGTCCAGCCAAAGTGAAGACGCCGAGCGGCTGAATTACAAAGACCCAATGGACAATTTCGAACGGCGTCTCATCGAAAGCGCCCTGTCCGAGACCGGCGGGCGCAAAGCAAACGCAGCATCTCTTCTCGGGATCCCGCGCAAACGTCTTTATCTACGGATGAAAACCCTGAATATGCTGGATTAGTCAGGCTTTTGGGCCCGGATAGCGCCAGGTCAGCTGCTTTCTCCGGGGATCAGATCAAAACCCAGATCGGTCACTGTTTCGACAGGCGGACCAGAAAGGGCTTTCAGAATCCTCCGCGCTGCAATCCGGCCGGTGTCGTGTCTTCGGGTGTAGATTATGGTGAGCGGTCGCGGCAGGGCTTCGGTCATCGCCAGCCCTGTAAAGCCTGTGATGGCAACATCTTCAGGAGCTCGGAGCCCATTCTCAGGGCGATAGAACATACTGCCAATCGCGGCGAGGTCATTTGAGTTCATTACGACATCTGTATCGGGCGCGGCCGCAAGGAGCTGCTGCATTGCCGCGCTTGCCTGCGAGTGTGTCGGGGGGGGGGGCGTAGAAATCGGGGGTAAAATCGCAAAACCGTGTTCTCTCAAGCTGGGCTCGTGAGGCGACATATCGCTCTTTTTTGTTGATCGATGCAACACCTTAAACAACCCCAGACTGCATACCTTTAGACTTGATCTGACGGCCACTCAGCTTACGAGGCTGAGATCTTTGCCTGCGCGCAACTCCGCCAATGTCTGTGCTGTCATCCCCGGCATCGTTTCGGCCACCATTGAATTGGCCGCAACACGATACCGGCATTCGTTGAACCGACTGGTCAGAAACACGCACCTCCTGCTCAACTGAAGTCAGTCGGAATTGCTGGCGGAACCGCGGATAGAGGTCGAGATATTGCCGATCAATGGGCGCTTTCAGGTACGATTTTGTGGAAATCCAATTTTGACGTCCTTGTCTCGCGGTTGGTTGCGATCGGGTTCAATTTGCGATTGTTGTGACGTCTTCCTGCCCTCCACCGGCGGCGTAGGGTTCATAGAATTGAAGAAGTTGATCATCGTAATATTCGACCTGGGCTGAGGTCGCCCGCACATCCTCCGAACGGCACATTTCACCGAACCAATCCCCCAGTGATGAGGCGTGCGCGAGCGGACGGAACGACTTGTAGTAAGGCAAGAGAAGATTCATTCGGTAGGCGAAAGGGAAAAGCGCAACGTCCAACATGCCGGGGTGCTTTGCGTCTATCGCTGATCCACGTCCCACCGTTGCGGTTTCAAGGGATGCCAATCCTTCTGACAATGCTGTTCGGCTCTCTTGTGACTGAGCGCTGCCAACCGGCGCTTTCAAAAACCGATAAAACTGCGGGACGATCCAGCCGTTGATGTGATCAAGCCAATATCTCTGGTCGGCGCGCAGCGTAGGCGCGTTGTTCCAAAACTGCCCTGCGGCCAGATCATTCAGAAACTCCAACGACCGGATCGAATCTGGCACCCTTACGCGGTTGGCCTTGCCGTCCGAGAACTCGACGACGGGAACCTGCCCTTTTCCCCGAGAGATTTCCATCCAGTGTTCAGTTTTGTCATAAGGGTCGATCTCTATGTAAGTGTAGTCGAGACCTAGCATTTCCAGCGCTATCCAGGTGCGTTGAGCAAAGGGACAGTACCATGCGGAATAGAGCTTGATGTTCATCCGGTTGCCTCCGCGACGGCCAAAGGGCGGGGGATCAGATCATGTCGGGGCTTCTTGAATTGCGTCACCGCGGCATGTCTGGCCTCTGAGGTCTGCACGGTTCGTTTTCCGTAACGTTTGACTGTGTTTTTCATAATCTTTGGTCACTTTGATGCGTTTGGCGCAACGACCTGTGTGTCGCAGACCATGTTTCCTTGAACAGGATTTGGAGTAGGTTGCGGATTAAGACAATCCCGGGATAATGGATATGTAATATCCGATTTTGGATGAATGCTGGATGTGAGCATCCTTCTGGGGTGCGAGCCGCAGAACCAAAGCAAATACCGGAGGGCCGTAATTTGCCTACGAATACCGGGTCGGTTCTTAACACGGACCACGAACTTGCGATGCGAGTCTTTCTAGCCGTCGCCGAGGAAAACGGTTTCTCGGCCGGGGCTCGCCGCATAGGCATCCCGCAATCCAGCGCGTCCAGGCAGATTGCGAATTTGGAGCGGCGCATCGGCACGAAGCTCTTTCAAAGAAGTACCCGCAGATTGAATTTGACCCCGAGCGGAGAGATCTTCTTGGAACGTGTTCACGCAATAATATCCGAGATCGATGCTGCTACGGCCTCGCTTTCGACGGCCAACTCGGAAGTCGCTGGTCTATTGCGGGTGTCCATGCCTGCCGCGTTCGGGCGGTGCTGCGTGCTGCCGCTGCTGCAAAAGTTTCGCCTGCAGAACCCGGAGGTTGCGTTTGGCCTTTCGATGACGGACGAAGTTCAAGACATGGTCCAATTGGGGTTTGATGTTGCCATAAGAATAGGAGCTTTGCCCGATTCCAGTATGATCGCCAGAAGGCTTACCGCGTCTAGCTCCCTGCTTTGCGCCAGCCCGGCTTATCTGGACCGACGCGGACGGCCAGCGGCGGCAACAGACCTCTCGAGACACGATTGCCTTCAATTCAGGACAACGCCTGGCCAGAACGTTTGGCATCTGAAGAGAGGGGATCAAGCCGTCAATGTTAAGGTCTCGGGCCCGTTATACTGTGACAGCGGCGACACTTTGTTGAGCGCCGCCGAGCAAGGTCTTGGGGTCGCCTTCTTGCCGCGATGGTTGGTCCAACGCCCCATCGACAGCGGAAGACTTGAAGTCGTGCTACCTGATCACGAGGATCCGAGCCCTTCCGCCATTCACGCTCTTTACCCAACACGCAATTTTGTGCCGCGCAAAGTCACCGCGTTTGTGGACTTCCTCGCTGAGGAACTCCGACGCTCGGATCTTTGAAACGAGACCCTACAGAAAGCAGGCGCTTGCCAGGGTTCGAAGTTGCGTTTTGCGAACAGCTTCACCCTGTCGCGTGCCAATTTATGGCGCCTGTTCTGTTTCGCTCGAACGGACTCTGAAGAAGATTGCATAGAGCGCCGGAACAATAATGAGTGTGAGGATGGTCGCGAAGCTGAGGCCGCAGATGATCACCACGGCAAGCGACCTGAAGAACGGATCCCAGAGGAGCGGTACAACACCCAAGACTGTCGTCAGAACACCCAGAGACACCGGTCGGACTCGGCTGACTGCGGCGTCCACTACGGCGGCCATGCGCGCCTTGCCATCCGCGATCTGCGAGTCGGTCTCGTCGATCAGCACGATGGCGTTCTTGATCAGCATGCCCGTCAGCGACAGGACGCCGAGGATGGCCATGAACTCCATCGGCGTTTGCGACCCCGCCAAGCCAAAGATCACGCCGATTAGGGCGAGCGGGACGGTCAGCCAGATGATGATGGTTTGGCGCCAGGCGTTGAACAGGAACAGGACGACTAGGAACATTGCCCCAAAGCCCAAAGGCATGATCGACGCCAGACCGGCATTGGCCTCTGTGGAATTCCCATACTCGCCCCTCCACTCCAGCGAGTAGCCGGGCGGCAGCTCGATGGCTTCGATGGGGCCGCGCACGGCGTCAAAGAGATCCCCAGAGAGCACCCCGGGCGCGTTGTCAGCCTGTGCCGTGATCGCAAGCTGGCGATCAATGCGACGCAGATTGCCCGCCTCAAAGACGATGTCGAACCGGTCCACCACTTGGTTGATCGGGATATAGCCACCGATTGCCTGAGCGAAGACCTGAATGTCTCGGAGCTCGCCGATATCATCGCGTGCCTCCTCGACCGGACGCATCACAACGTCGCGCAGCTCGTCGCGCTCGCGGTAGACACCTAAATTCGTGCCGACGAGGTGGCCGTGGATCGCGCTTGAGATCTCGCCTTGGGTGAGGCCGATACGGCGCGCGTTTTCTGTGTTGATCACCGGGCGCACGACCTGCAATTGCTCGCGCCAGTCGTCTTTTACCGCAACCGCCCCCGCCTGGGACAGGATGGTCTTGGCCTGCCCAGCCAAATCGCGCAGCACCGCCGGATCGGACCCGAAAAACCGCGCCTCTACCTTTGAGCCGCCGCTTGGACCCAGCACGAATTTCCACACCTTGGCGTTGGACTCTGGGTAGGCCTCGTCGATATGGGCTTGCAGGTCTGTACGCAGCCCGTCGATGACGGAGTAATCCTCGACATCCACAAGGACCTGACCATAGGCCGAGTTATTGCCCTCGGATTCATAGATGAGCATGAACCGTAAATGCCCGCCGCCGACCACGGTATTGGTCCCCGTGACCCCATCCAACCCACGCGTATAGTCTGCGATTTCCAGCAGGTCCTGTTCGGTGCGCGTTATGTCCGCGCCTTCCGGCAGGAAGTAGTCGATGACGAATTGAGCACGCGTCGAGGGCGGAAAGAAACCCGGCGGCACGGCGCTAAACATGGCGATAGCGGAAACAAAAAGCGCAACAATCAAGCCCACGGTCAGCCAACGCAGGCGGATCGCCACCGCAAGGAGCCGCCGATAGCCTCTGAGCATCGCGTTCTCCTTTGGCTCTGCTTCCGCTTTGCCTTTCCTCAAGAGCAGCGTGCAGTAGTAGGGCGTCAGCCATATCGCTATGAGCCACGAGAACAGCAGCGCGATGCCAATGGTCCAAAACAGGCTACCGGCATATTCGCCGGTGTTATCGGGGGAAAACCCGATGGGCGAGAAGGCCAGAATGCCCACGAGCGTCCCACCCAGCAACGGCCATGTTGTTTGTTTGACAACCGCGCGTGAGGCCGGTCCCGCGTCTTCGCCGCGCTGCACGCGCACAAGCGTGCCCTCCACCACAACAATGGCATTATCGACGAGCATGCCCAGGGCAATGATCAGCGCCCCCAGCGAGATCCGCTGCATGTCGAGCCCGTAGAGATACATGCCGAACAGCGTACCCGCCACAGTGACCAGCAGGATGCCCCCCATCAGAATGCCGGACCGCAGGCCCATCACCAACAAAAGAGTGCCCACGACGATGGCAAGCGCCACCATCACGTTCACCACAAAGTCGTTGACCGACACCTCGACGCTCGCGCCTTGATCCGAGATCGGCAAGACGTTGATGCCGATGGGCCGCTGGCTCTCCAGCGCGTCGATCCGATCCTGGACCGCCTTACCCATAATCACAACGTTGCCGCCCAGCGTGTTGGAGATGCCCAAACCAATCGCGGGTTCTCCGTTGCGGTATAGGAGCGCGGATGGTGGCTCTCGTAACCCCCGCGAAACGGTCGCGATATCCCTCAGCCTGAAGGACGTCCCGGTCTCGGCGTTGGTGATCAGAAGGTTCTCGATGGCCTCGATGGAGCCCACGGCAGTTTCGGGCCGCACCGATAGCCGTGACAGCCCCGCCACGACGGATCCGGCGGGCGTCACAAGGTTCTGACCCTCCAGCAATTGCTGGATCTGGGCCGGTGCCAGCCCGAGTTCCGTTAGACGCGACGGCGAGTACTCGACATAAATGACTTCCGGCTGCACGCCGCTCAAAATGACTTTAGAGACGCCATCCACCGTCACCAGCTCGCGCTGTAGGTCCTTGGCATACTCATACAGATCCGAGATCGTGAAGCCTTCGCCGGTGATCGCATAATACTGCGCGTAGACGTCGCCGTAGTCGTCATAGACCTGGCTGGCCAATGCGTTCGGGGGCAGGCTTGATTGCGCGTCCAAAATCTTGGCCCGCATCTTGGAGAACATGGCGTCCAGTTCCGGATAGCCCGGTGTGGCCGCGATCGTGAACTCGACGGTCACGGTGCTGAGGCCCGGAGAGGAGACCGAGCGCACCTCATCCACACCCGCCAATTGCTGCAAGGCGTTCTCGACCACCTCGGTGACTTCCTCGGCGACCTGTTCGGACGAGGCCCCGGGATAGGGGGTGACGATCTGCGCCTGCCGAATGACGAATTCCGGGTCCTCGAACCGGGGCAACGCGTTGTAAGCAAAGTACCCGGCCCAAAGGATAAGAAACGTCGCGACGGCAGAAATCAGCCGCTTCTCAAGGGCAAACCGTGCAAGATCCATCTGATCAGTTCCCGACCTGAGTGATCGGGCGAATGGTCATGCCATCAATGATCTCGCTGACACCAGCCGAGACGATGATATCACCCTCCTCTAGCCCCTCGGACACCACCACTTGCGATCCGCTGGCCTCGCCCAGTTTGACGTCCCTGTGCGAGACCATTCCAGAGCCATCCACCAGCCAGACGAAAGGCGCCCCATCGGGGGCCGCGGCAATAGCCGATAACGGCGCGCGCAGCTCTGCCATGTTGCCGTCGGTCGACGCGATCACCCGCGCCACCATGCCGGGCAGGATCACCGCGTCTTCGGGAACTTCGACCGCGACACGACCGCGATATGTCTGGGTGGCACTGTCTGCCTGAACCGAAAACTCCACGATAGCCGCCTCGAATTCCTGCCCGGGCAATCCGTCAAACACCGCGGAGTTGCTGATCTGATCCGCACCATTTCGCGTAAGCGCGATGACATCAGGGCTTGGGATGTCGAATGCCAGATGCACCACATCCAAGCCCTGCAGCAATACGATGGTTTGACCGGCTTGCACGTTGGCAAAATTCTCGATGTCCCGCCGAGCGACGATCCCGTCAAACGGGGCAAGTAGGGTGGCATCCGCCAGGCTGTCTCGCGCCACTTTGATCTGCGCGTCAATCCCGCGGATAGCGGCCTCTGAGGCGGCAATGTCCTCGGGGCGCCCGCCGACTTGGCCGATCCGTAGCTGCTCTTGCTGCGCCCGCAGATTGGCTTCGGCCACGCGAAACTCGGCCTGGGCGCCTTCGACTTGCGCCCGTGTCGAGACGCCACGCTCTAGCAGCTGTTCCGCACGGGTAAGGGCCTCTCGGGTCTGGTCAACCTGCGCCTGAGCCGATTCCACGGCCGCTTCGAGCGCTGCGATTTCCTCTTCGCGCGCGCCGGCCCGCAAGGCGTCCAGCTGCGCAACGGCTTGATCTTTCTGGCTTTGGAGCTGCACGATCTGGTTCTCGAAATCACGCGGATCGATCTGTGCGATCACGTCCCCTTCCGCGACCTCGGACGCGGCGCGGACGGGCAGCTCGACCACTTGGCCGGACACTTTGAACGACAGCTCGATTTCCCGCGAAGGCAGAACGCTGGCGGGATAGGAACGCGTGATCTTGGCGGAAGACGCCGTCACCTCGGCGACCTTGGCCGGGCGGGGAGCCGCATCCTGCGCGGACACCGCATCCTGCGCGGACAAGGGCCCACAAAAAGCAACGCCAATCGCGCCTAACGTCGTCAATACACTGAAACGCAGCATAGGTTATTGCTCCTGTTCGCCTTACCTGTCCGGGTCTAGAGTTAACGCAAGAGCTTAACCATTGGAACAGATGATGAGCGACCTGCAGCAATTACTATTGGGCACAAGTTTGCTTACTTTCTGTGCGATCACCCACGTGATGGACGTTGCCCGGAGCCTTCCCCACGTCGGCAAGCTCGCGGCTCGGTTGCCAGAATAGCACTGGCCGCGTGTTCGGGCCGTGGCCCTCCTTGCGCTCGCTGTAGTTGATTTGGTGGCCGCGCATACCTCTCAGGTATGGGCCTGGGGCGTGAGCCTTTTGATCGCCACCGAGCTGCGTTGGCGTGCCCGCACAGAAACTGACATCGGCGTTTTGCGGACCGGTCGAGACATAGAGACCATTTTGTTCACTGGAACATGGGACGAATAACTGCGCCCCAGAAGTGATGGGGGCCGCCTGATCCAGGCGGCCCCAACATACCAGTCATAGTGACCAGGAGTGTCTATTTCAGTGACGCGACAAACGCATCTACATCGGCCAGTGACATATACTCGACCTCTTCGGTCCCGCTGTCGGAGAATGACCACACCACGGCGGGCGCGGACACATCTCCGTTGCCATCAAAGCGCACGTTGCCTGTGGCTCCCTGGAACATCACGGTGCCGCCTCCGGCAAGCACGCCCTTCGCCGCTTTGAAGCCTGCGGTGTCGGCCGTGACCGGAGTGCCGCTTGGGTCAGTGACCTTGGCCACCGCAGCGGCGATATCCGGGCCAGAGGCGTCTTTGCCGGCGGCTTCCATGGCGAGAAGCGCGATCATCGCCGCGTCATAGCTATTGGCAAGGCCGGGGCCGTTTGGCTCGGAGTCGAACCGCTGCATGTAAGCGGCGCGGAACGCATCAGCGCTTTCCGAACGGGGCGAAGCTGTGTCCGTGCCAAGGGCCGACCCAAGATACTGCATCCCGACATTGTCGCGAAACTCGTCCGACTTCAGTGCGTTGGCCAAGATCATGTTCTGCGTGCCACCGAGCGAGAGCCACTCGCGCACGGCGGCGGTGCCTTCGGCCGGGTAGAGCGCCAGATAAAGCGCTTCGGGCTGGCCTGACAGCGCTTCGGTCACCTCAGCGCGATAGCTGGGCTGACCGTCATTGATCGCGACAGAAGACGTCACCTCGACCCCGACAGCCGCGAAATCAGCCGCGATCTGGCGGGCCATGTCCTGCCCCCAGTCGTCGTTCTTGTACATCACCGCGACGGTCTTGTAGCCCTTGTCGGCGGCCACTTTGGCGCCGACAGCCGACTGAACGCCCGTCGTGGCAAAGGTGCGGAACCAAAGCCCGTTGGTCTTGCCCTCCTCGGCCAAACCGGTGAAGGCGGTGGACGACGAACAGCACGACATCTGCAGCACGTCGCCAGGGACGGTCACAGATGTCAGGATGGGCATTGAGACGCCCGAAGACACGGCCCCGAGCAGAACCTTGACTCCTTCAAGATCAACCAGCGCCTTGGCGGCATCGACGCCGACCTTTGGGTCAACTTGCGTGTCGCGCAGCACCATTTCGATCTGACAGCCCGCGGCGCCACCGGCCGCATTGACCTGATCCACCGCAAATTGTGCCGTCTCGGCAATCGGGCGGCCCCAGTCAACGGACGTTGGCAGCACGGCACCGATCTTGGTGGTGCAGTCCTGCGCATGCGCGGCGCCCGACGCAAATGCCAGCCCCAGCGCCAGCCCGAAGGCTGCGCTTAAGTTTCTGATTTTCAACATATTACCTTACTCCCTATTCTTTTTTGGTGCGTTTCCCTTTTGCGATACAACAAGCCGTTCCGGTAGCAACCCTTGGGGTCGCCACATCAGCATACCGACAATCACAGACCCGATTAGTATGAATTGAACTGAGCCCGTGTAAAGCTGTGCTTCGACCGGGGCAAAACGCGACAGCGCCCAGCCCGAAGCCGTCCACGCGCCCCAGATCAGAAAGGCCCCAAAAACCGCGCCCTTGTTGTTGCCCGCGCCGCCCACGATCAGCATCGCCCAGATCTGGAAGGTCAGCGTGGGCAGCACGTCTTGTGGGCTGACAAAGGCATAGAAGGTGCCGTAAAGCCCGCCGGCAAGGCCCAGGATGACCGCGCCGGTGACAAACGACGTCAGGCGCACTTTGGCCGGGCTCTTTCCAAGCGACCGCGCGGCCTCCTCATCCTCGCGGATCGCGCGCAACAGGCGACCGAAGGGCGAGGCGACTAGGCGCTCAAGGAACAGGTAGGTCGCGACCAGGATCAACAGGACCACGGCGAAGAACAGCAGGTTGTAGAGGAACCCGTCGCCCAAGGTCGCGCGCAGGGGCCTCTCAAACCCGCGGACGCCCTTTGCGCCGCCTGCCAGCCACTCTGCGTTGCGCATCAGGTTCTCAAACGCGACGGCCACTCCAAAGGTCGCAATCGCCAGATAGTCGTGCCGCAAGCGCAGCGTCAGCAGCCCGACGATCCACGCCATCAGCCCGGCGGCCAGCATCCCCCCCAGCAATGCGAGCGGATAAAAGAGCTCAAAGCCGCCCAGATGCCCCGCTTGCGGTGTGCCGCCCAAGATCAACGTGCCGTATGCGCCCGCGCCGAAAAACGCGACGACACCGCCGTTGAATAGCCCGGTATTGCCCCATTGCAGATTCAGCCCCAGAACGGCGATCGCCAGGATCGACGCGGTGGTTGCGAAGAAGACGAGGTAAGAGATTACTCCGATCATGCGCGCGCCTCACCAAACAGCCCATGCGGGCGGATCATCAAAACAACGATGATCAGCAGGAACGGCACCGACGGCGTATAACCGGAAGGCAGCACGACAAGAGCCATGTTCCCGGCAATGCCAACGATGAAGCCTCCCAGCACAGCGCCGTAGACGCTGCCGATGCCGCCAACGATTGTGGCCGCGAAAATCGGCAGCACCAGGTCGCGCCCCATCACCGGGATCAACTGATGGCTGAGGCCGTAGAACACCCCCGCCACAGCGGCCAGACCGCCGCCGATCAGCCAAACCCATGCAATGGTGCGCTGCAGGTTCACGCCGTTGACCTGCGCCAGCGATGGGTTCTCGGCGACCGCGCGCAGAGCGAACCCAAAAGTCGTGCGCGACAGGATAAGATGCAGGACCCACATCAGGATCAACGCGGCCACCAGCACGAACACCTGGTCGGGCTTCACCAGGATCAGAGGATCGCGGCTGAGCACCACGGCAAAGGCAATGTCTCGGGAATAGAGCTCGGGGCTTAGGCCGAAGATCAGCCCGATGACGTTGCGGATCACCAGCGCCATGCCGAAACTGGCAAAGACCATCGACAGCTCTTGCCCCTTTTCGCGCACGCGTTTGAACACCAGCCGGTCGATGACCAAGGCCGACAACCCGGTCAGCACCATCGAAACCAGGACCGCAACGATCAGCGCGAAAGTCAGCGAAAGGGGCGCGAGCTTTACCGCAAGGACGGGCACAAGGTTCGAGACAAGCGCGTCGAACACCAGCGCCACATAGGCGCCCAGCGACAAGAGCTCGGCATGGCTGAAATTGGCAAAGCGCAGGATGTGCATCACAAGCGTCAGCCCAATCGCCCCCAGCGAGATGTAAGAGCCTGTTAGGACGCCGTCGATCAGATTCTGGATCATTTGGCACCGACCCGTTTGCCACCCAGGTAAATCTCGCCCACGACGCGGTCATTCAACAGGTCCCGCGCCGATCCATCCACCTGATTGCGCCCTTCGGCCAGGATGAAGCAGTGATCGGCCAGTCGCAGCGCCTGTTTGACGTTTTGCTCGACCAGCAAGATGGACACGCCCTGCCTGGCCAGGGCGCGGGTGTGCTCCAACACCTCTTGCGCGGCCTTCGGGGACAACCCCGCAGAGGGTTCATCCATCAGGATCAGGCGCGGCTCCGACGCAAGCGCCATAGCGATGGCAAGAAACTGGCGCTGCCCGCCGGAAAGCGTTCCCGCCTTGTCGCGTTGCTTGTCCGCCAGTGCCGGGAACTGATCCAGCAGGCGGGTCAGAGTGTCTTTCGCGCTGGCGCTGCGGCGCAGGGCGAGATCAAGGTTCTGCCGGATCGTCAGGCTGCGAAAGATGTTGTCGGTTTGCGGAACATAGGCGATGCCGCGCGCGGTCAGCTGCTCTGTGGGGATGCTGGTGATGTCGTTGCCGTTGAAGGTGATGCTGCCCTCGCTGACCGGGATCAGGCCGGATATCGCCTTGATGAGTGTCGATTTGCCCGCGCCGTTCGGGCCAATGATCAGGGTGATTTGGCCCAACCGCGCCGTCAGGGAGACGCCGCGCAAGATCGGTAAGTCAGGCACATATCCCGCGGTCACATCATTGGCTTGCAGAACAATTTCACTCATCCGCCGTCGCCCCAAGATATGCGTCCAAGAGCATCGGGTTGGCCAAGGCCTCGTCACTTGTGCCCTCGAAGATCACCCGGCCCTCGGCCAGAGCAATCACCGGATCACAGTGGCGCATGACGAAATCCATGTCGTGCTCGATGATGACAAACGTCGTTCCCTGGCGGTTCAGCTCTTGGATCTTGCCGATCAGCGTTTCGGTCAGAACCGGGTTCACGCCGGCGGCAGGCTCATCCAGCAGGATGAGCTTGGGATCGCCCATCAAAACGCGTGCCAGCTCCAACAGTTTCATCTGCCCGCCAGAGATTTGGCCCGCGGGATGGTCTGCCAAAGCGCTGAGCGTGACGAAATCAAGCACCTCAAGCGCTTTGCTGCGGATGCGCCGTTCCTCGTCATGCATGCGCGCGCTACGCAAGAACGGCCCGGCCACGGTCTCACCGGTCTGGCCCGGCGGCGCCAGCATGACGTTTTCCAGAACGCTCATCCGCGCGAATGGGCGCGGGATTTGAAACGTGCGCCCCAGCCCAAGTGCAAAGAGTTGGTTCGGCGGCAGGCCTGTCGCATCTTGACCATCCAGATGGACAGAGCCCGCATCGGGCTTCAAGGCGCCGGTCATCAAGTTGAACAGCGTTGACTTGCCGGCGCCGTTCGGGCCGATCAGCCCGGTCATCGAGCCGCGCCGCACCCGCAGCGACACCGCGTCCACGGCCTTCATGTGACCAAAGCTGCGACTTAGGCCGTCCACGTGCAGGATGTCGTCACCCACTCCCAAGCACCTTGTCGTCGGGCTTGGTGTTCAGGTTGTATTTCATAATGCGTCCGTGTCGCCCGTTGCGATCCCGCTCTAGCGCAAAGACCGGGCCCTGCGGTCCTGGTGCCGCGTCCAGAATGGCCTGAATGGCGCTGCGGTCGAGTTCATCCAGCGCAACGTCGAACACCTCAAGCGTCTTTGGCAAATGGCTGGCATAGCGCGCGCCCACGATTGCGGCGGCCACCTGCGGTCGATCCAACACCCAACGTGTGGCGATGGTCGAAAGAGAGACACCGTGCTTGTCGCCGATGGCTTTCAGGCTGGTCAATAGGTTCTGGAAGACCTCCCAAGAGCCGAATTCGTCGATGATCAGCCGGTACTTGATTAGGCTTCGGTTCTCGAATGTGAAACCGGGGTCCGGCAGTCCCAACCACTTCTCGGTCAGGAACCCGCCAGCCAAGGTGCCGTAGCAGAGCAGCTGCAGGTCATTTGCCCGGGCCCAGTTGGTCAGCCCATTCTCGGACCGCCGGTCCAACAGCGAATATTGCACCTGCGTCGAGACCACATCAAAGCCAGCGTCCAGAAACGGCTGCGTTTCCGCCAGATCCCAATTGGTCACACCCAGATGCGCAACCTTGCCCTTCTCCTGGCAGCGCTTGAGCACCTCCAGCCCGACCTGTGGTTGGCCGAGCGACAGGTCCCACCAGAAAAACTGAACAAGGTGCAGCTGTTCAATCTGTAGCCGCTTGAGCGAGCGATCAATGATCGCTTCCACATCATCCGCGCGAATGTTCTCTAAAAGGCCCAAGTCGGGGACAAGTTTCGTGTGCACGCGCACCTGATTGGCCACACTGGCCCCGCGCCGGGTGCGGATGTCGCCGATGAAGTCACCGATCATCTCTTCCACGCCGACATAGATGTCGGCACAGTCGAAGGTGGTTATCCCCGCGTCCAGAAAGGCCTCCATATCGCGCACGGCCTCGGCGCGATCCACCGGCCCGTGATCGCCTGCCAGTTGCCACCCGCCCTTGATCACTCGGGAGATGGCATAGTTCGGCCGCAGTTCCGTGGTTTCAACGCTCATGTCTCATCCGATCGCCAATAGGCCTTGCCGCGCGCGTCAGGCAGGCCCGTTGTGCCCGCATGGGTAAAGCGCCGTTTGCCCAGCCGTGTGATCCTGAACCGTCCGCCGCAATGGGGGTCGGGGCAGGCGATTTCCGCATCCGTGCTAACCCAATCATTGGGATCGGTCATCCGTTGTTTTACGGGCAGCAACGGCAACAGGGCGGCCAGGGCGTACATGGAAATCTGCGTGCCCGGCTCGAACACCAAATTCTCACCCTCAACCCGAAAGCTCTCGCCTTCGATGTGGCGACAGACCGGCGTGCGGCCGTCCAGGACGGTCTCGACTTTCAAGTCGTACAGCCAGAATTCCCCGGTTGTGTCCTGATCCATCCGCACCCTTCCGCTGGACTGTGCCCAGCTGCTCGTCTTAACTGAACAAGCTATAGAATGTGGCGCGGCCCTCAAGCCCAATTCGCCAAACAACCTTTGGATGTCAGGACACTGCATGACAGAAAACCGCCCGGACCGCATACGCCTTTCTGACCGGCTTGAGATGTCTCGCGTGCTAACGGGGCTGTGGCAGGTGGCCGATATCGAGAGGGACGGCGGCGTGATTGACCCCGAGACCGGCGCGGATTGGCTGCACGCCTATGCGCAGCGCGGCTTCGATACGTTTGACATGGCCGATCATTACGGCAGTGCAGAGATCATTGCCGGGCGGCTCTTGGCGCGGCAAAACGCGTCCCAGCCGCTGGCCTTTACCAAATGGTGCCCAGCACCCGGCCCGATGACCGCCGAGGTGGTCCGCGCTGGCGTGATGGACCGGTTGACGCGCCTTGGCGTGGACCGTGTCGATCTGCTGCAATTCCATTGGTGGAGCTTTAAACACCCCGCGTGGCTGGATGCGCTGCACCGCCTTGCAGAGCTGCGCGAGGAAGGCATGATCTCTGAGATTGGCGTGACCAACTTTGATGCCGCCCACCTGCGCGTCGCCTTGTCGGACGGTATTCCCGTTTTGACCAATCAGGTTTCATTCTCGCTGATCGATAGGCGCGCGGCGCAGCAGCTGTCTGATCTATGCGCCGCGACGGGCACTAAGCTGCTAGCCTATGGGACCTTGTGCGGTGGGTTCCTGTCCGAGCGTTGGCTGGGACAGCCCGAGCCCGCCGACATCCCCGATTGGTCAAAGATGAAGTACCACCGCTTTATCAAAGTGACCGGTGGCTGGGACGCGTTTCAAGGCATCTTGACTGCGGCGCAATCAATTGCGCAAAAACACGGCGTTTCCCTCTCAAACGTCGCCACAAGATGGGTGCTTGAGCACCCTGCGGTCGCCGGGGCCATCGTCGGCGCACGACTTGGCGAGCGGGTGCATGCGGACGACAACCTCGGGCTCTTTCGCTTCGCGCTCGACGAAGAAGATCATGCCAAGCTGAGTGAGGCGTTCTCCGCCACGGCCCCCGTCCCCGGTGATTGCGGCGACGAGTACCGCCAGCCGCCATTTCTGACCGCAAGCGGCGACTTGAGTCATCACCTAGAGGAAATGCCCCTGCCACACAGAGCGACCGAGACGCCCCACCGTGCCGGCGGAAGCCAAGTCCTGAGCGGCTCGAAATGGGAAGACATCGCGGGCTATGCCCGCGCTCAGAAGGTCGGCAATCGCATCTTCGTCTCGGGCACAACCGCGACCGCAGGCGCGGATCGGGTCGTCGCCAAAGAGGACGCGGGGGCGCAGACGACCTATGTCATCGACAAGATCCTGGCGGCGCTGGATGCATTGGGCGCCACCGCCCAGGACGTTGTCCGCACGCGCATCTACATTGTGGACGAGGCCGATGTCGAAGCGATCTCCCGCGCCCATGGTCAGTATTTCGGCAGCATTAAGCCCGCCAACACCCTGATCGTCGTGTCGGGGTTGATTGGTGGCTACCGTGTTGAAATTGAAGCCGAAGCCGTTATCCCGGAGCATTAACTCACTCTCAACCGAACCTAGAGAATCCGCCCCTCTAGGACCGCATCAATCCTCTATGAGAACCCGCATAGCCTCGCCATCGGGGTCGTCATATTGGCGCGTTCGCAGCGACCAGATGAATGCCGCCAGCCCGGCGCCGCCGAGGATCAGCGAGACGGGGATGAGAATGACCAGCACGTTCATGACCGCAGCCCAATGCGCGCCGCATTCGCGATCACCGTGATCGACGAGAATGACATCGCCAGCGCGGCCATCAGCGGGGTCGCAAAACCCAGGACCGCGATGGGGATCGCGATGGCGTTGTAGGCGGCGGCGATGCCGAAGTTCATGCGCGACAGATAGACCGCGCGCCGGGCGACGGCAAAGAGCTCTGGCAGGCGCGCCAAGCGATCCCCGATCATCACCACATCCGCAGCACTACGGGCCGCATCCAGCGCCGTGCCCGGCGCAACAGAGGCATAGGCCGTCGACAGCGCGCCGGTATCGTTCAGCCCGTCCCCGACCATACAGGCCAGGGCCCCGCGCCGCTCAAGATCGGCGACGTGGTCGTTCTTCTGCTCCGGCGACAGGCCCGCGCGGTATTGCGTGACGCCAATGGCATCGGCCAGGGCGGCGGTCTTTGTGTTGGTGTCACCGGACAGGATCTGCGGCTTAAGACCGGCCTCTTGGCAGGCCGAGACCATGGCCTTTGCGTCCGGTGCCACGACCTCTTGATTGGGCAGCGGGTGGATCTGATCGCCTTTCTTCAGGACGAGCCCGTCCTGTAGCGCGCCCAACCACGCGGCCTGACCCAGAGCCACCGGGGTGCCGCCCCAGGTCGCTCGCACGCCGCGGCCTTCGACCTCTTCGATATCCTCCAATGGCGCGGGATTGATATCCCCCAGATAGGCGCTCAGCTCCTTTGACAGCGGATGCGCCGAGGACATGGCGAGCGCCTTCGTGACGCCCAGCTCTGCCGCGGAGAGCGTGCTGATGTCAAAGAAAAAGCCGGGCCGGGTCAGCGTTCCGGTCTTGTCCAGAACAAGGGTCTTAACATCGGCCAGCCGCTCCAACGCGGTGCCGGATTTCACCAGAAAACCCAGCCGATAAAGCCGGCTGATCGCGGCGGTCGAGACCGCGGGCACGGCCAGCCCCAGCGCGCAGGGGCAGGTGATAATCAGAACCGCGATGGCGATGTTCAGCGCATGGCGCAGGTCGCCGGTCGCCAAGAGCCAACCGGCGAAGCTCGCGCCCGCCAGCAGATGCACCGCCGGGACATAGATCCGCGCCGCGCGGTCGGCGAGGGAGGTGTAGCGATTGCGCGCGGTCTCGGCGGTCTCGACCATCTGCGCGATGCGGTGCAGACGGGTGTCCTTGCCGATGGCCTCGGCCTGCATCTCGAAGGGGCGCCCAAGGTTGATCTCGCCGGCGTTCAGAACGGCGCCGCTTTCATGCGAGACCGGTTCACTCTCGCCGGTCAGAAACGACCGATCCGTATGGGCGGCGCGGCTCAGCAAATGCCCGTCCACGGGCACACGCACCCCTGTGGGCACTAGAACGGTGTCGCCGGGGGTAAGCTCTGCGATGGGCACCGTCTGGGCCTTGCCGCCGGACAATCGCTGCGCGGTGTGGACCTCCAGCGCGGCAAGCTCCTTGGCGGCGTTGCGTGCAGCGGACCGCGTGCGATGCTCCAAGTAGCGCCCGATCAGCAGGAAGAATGTCAGCGACAGGGCCGCGTCGAAATAGGCATGCGCGCCGCCGTTGAGCGCCTCGAATAGAGACATGCCGCCCGCCAAGAGGATCGCCAGCGAGATCGGCACGTCCATGTTGACGCGACCGACGCGAAGCGCGCTCCAGGCGTTGCGAAAGAAGGGCTGCGCGGCGTAAAGCACCGCGGGCAGCGCGATCCCGGCGGAAATCAGGTGGAACAGGTCGCGGGTCGCCCCTGACGCGCCGGACCAGACCGCCACCGACAAGAGCATCACGTTCATCATCGCAAAGCCCGCCACGCCCAATCGCAACAGAAGATCGCGGCCCGCAGGGTCGTCGCCCGCGCCGAGCGAGGCCGCATCCAGCGGATGTGCGTCATAGCCGATCTCGGCAAGCGCCTGGACGAGGTCCTCCGGCGCAAGCTCCGTCTCAATCGCCACCCGTTTCTGGGTCAGGTTGACCCGGGCCGAGTTTACGCCCTGCACCCCGCTCAAGCGGTCCTCGATGGCCGAGATACAGGCCGCGCATCGGATCGCGGGGACTGAGAGCTGGACCACGTCCTTTGGCAGCGCCATGTCGACCGCGGCGGGGGCCGCCGCGCAGGCCGGGCAGGCGGCGGTCATTGCACGACCTTCACGATGATGCGCTGCTGAAAGCGGGTGCCGTCCGCGGCGCGCACCGCCACGCGCAGGTTCCAATTGCCGGGGCCGGCCTGCACCGGGGCCACAAAATCCTCGCCGTTAAAGGCGAAGGCGGGCGTTTGATCCGCCGCCACAGACGTGGCCCGGCCAAAGGTCGCGGTCTCGATCCCTGGGGCCAGGGGACGGTCGTCCTTGCGGAATGACAGGCGCAGCACGCCGCCCTCGACCACGGCGGCGACCTGCCAGGCAAGCGCCTCTTGCGCGGCGCGATCCTGATCGAAGGACTGGCTGGCAATATAGGAATTCGCGACCTCTAGCCCGGGGAAGGTGCGCACCGCGTTCACTGCCAGCGCCACATTCACCGCAATGATCGCCCCGAAGCCCAGACCAAAGATCCCCGCCACATGCCAACCGGTGATCTGTCTCATGATCCTGCTCCCGTTCCGTTAAACACAGTGTCTTTGGAGGCGCGCTCGCCATTGGCGAGGTCCTCCACCCAGAACCGCAGGGGCGTCTCGCTGGCCGTGGCCGATCCGCTGGCGCGGGGCGCGGTGACATAGACCCGCAGCCGCAAGGTCTCGTCGGCGGGCACGGGCACGGCGTGATAGGGGCTGCCCTCCAGCGCCAAGACCCACATGATGTCGCCACTCGCGTGGACGCCGAACATGCGCTCGGTCCCATGTTTGTTGCGCAGCCGCAGCTCGTAGGTGTTGCGCACCGAGCCATCCGCGAGCGTGACATAGGTCGGGTTGCGGATCGGGGCCACGGTCAGCTCGATCTCGGGGCGGATAAAGAGCGCATAGATCATCGCAGCACCAATCAGCGTCCAAATGGCGGTATAAAGAACCGTGCGCGGGCGCAGCACGTGCTGCCAGTTCGGGCGGGGTTTCTCGCCCGCCTGCTCACGCGGGGCATCTGACGGCGCCAGGTAGTCGATCAACCCGCGCTCGCGCCCCAGCTTGCCCATCACGTCATCGCAGGCGTCGATGCAGAGCGCGCAGGTGATGCACTCCATCTGCTGGCCGTTGCGGATGTCGATCCCCATCGGGCAGACCGCCACGCAGGCATTGCAATCGACGCAATCGGCGGCATTGGGATCGCTCTTCTTGCCGCGCGGCTCGCCGCGCCAGTCCCGGTAGCCCACGGTCAGCGTGTCATTGTCCATCATCGCGCCCTGGATGCGCGGCCAGGGACACATATAGATGCAGACCTGCTCGCGCATGAACCCGCCAAAGATAAAGGTCGTGGCGGTCAAAACGGCGATGGTTCCATAGGCCACAGGCGCGGCCTGCAGCGTCACCAGATCGCGCGCCAGCGTCGGCGCATCGGCGAAGTAGAACACCCAGGCCCCGCCCGTGGCCAGCCCGATCAGCGCCCAGACCGTCCATTTGGTCAGACGCAGCCGCGCCTTGCGCAAGGACCACGCCGCGCGGTGCAGCTTGATCCGCGCGTTGCGGTCGCCCTCGATCCAGCGCTCTACCAAGATGAAGAGGTCGGTCCAGACCGTCTGTGGGCAGGTATAGCCGCACCAGACCCGGCCCAGGGCCGAGGTGAACAAAAACAGGCCCAGCCCGGCCATGATCAAGAGCCCCGCCACAAAGTAGAACTCATGCGGCCAGATCTCGATCCAGAAGAAGTAAAAGCGGCGCCCGGCCAGGTCGACCAAGACAGCCTGGTCGGGGAGGTTGGGCCCCCTGTCCCAGCGGATCCAGGGGGTGAGGTAGTAAACACCCAGCGTCACCACCAGGATCGCCCATTTCAGGTTGCGGAACTTGCCGTAGACCCGCCTTGGAAAGATCGGCTCTCGCGCCGCGTAGAGGCTGTCGGCTGTGTCGTTCATCACTTTTGGCCCCTGGGCTGTTTAGACCAGAGTACAGATCGCCATGCCGGCAATCCTTGACTCAGATCAACTTTCGCCCGCAGGGGGCACCTGCAGGCTCTCAAGGTAGTTGGCGATGGCCAGCAGATCGGTGAAGACCGGCGTGCCCAGCCCGTCGCGCTCCACCACGATCAGCGGGCCCAGATCGCGATGGGCGAAGGCGGGCATCGGGCCGATCTCTTCGGAGGGAGAGGCGAAGATCGTCGACATCACGTAGTCCTGGTCGAACGTGCCATTGTTCCTTGCGGCGAGCAGCGTCAGGTTCGGCGGCGGTCTATCCAAATTAGCCGCATGCGGGCCCAATCCGTCGGCCTTGGCCCCATGACAGACGGCGCAATTCTCGGTGTAAAGCGCGCGGCCATAGGCGAGGTTCTCGGGGTCAGGCTCTAGCCCGGCGCCATTGTTGAGAGCGGCACAGCCGGTGACGAGGGCGCAGGCCAGCGCCGGAATGCTCAATTTGCTCAGGCCACCGGGCACCTATTCGCCCCCGCCCAGCCCATGCACATAGGCCGCCACCGCCCGCACATCCGCCTCGGACAGGCGCTGCCCCCAGGCCGGCATCACGCCGAAGCGGGAATATGTGATGGTCTCGACGAGGCTGTCGTAATCGCCACCATAAAGCCAAATCGCGTCCGCCAAGTTGGGCGCGCCCTGTTCGCGGTCGCCCGTGCCGTCCTCGCCATGGCAGGAGGCGCAGTTATCCGCGAACAGGGTCGCCCCGCTGCCCTCTCCTCCAGATACGGGCAGAGTCGGGATGAACTCGGCGATGGCGGCGATCTCTTCTGGTTCTAGGATCTCGCCAAAGGCGGGCATCTCGGTCCAATGCGCGTCGTTATCGGTCTCGTTGCGGATGCCGTGGCGGATCGAATAGGCGATCTGCTCCAATGTGCCGCCCCAGAGCCAGTCATTGTCCAGCAGGTTGGGATAGCCGGTGGCCCCGGCGGCACCGGCGCCGTGGCACTGGCTGCATTGCGCGCGGAACACCGCGCCGCCGCGCGCCACCGCGTAGCGGTGCAAGTCAGTTTGCGGGTCGAAGGCGGCCATGTCCTGGGTCAGCAGCGCACCGGTCAGGCCGGCATTCGCGGCCTCATGGGCGTCGATCTGGGCGGCCACCTCGGCGCGGGTCGAGTACCCCAAGAGCCCCGCCGTCGCCCCCGAGATCATCGGCCAGGCCGGATAGGCAATCGTGTAGCCGATGCCCCAAATGATCGTGGCGTAGAAGGTCCACAGCCACCAGCGCGGCATCGGCGTGTTCAGCTCTTCGATCCCGTCGAACTCATGGCCCATCGTCTCGCGGCCGGTGAGCTCGTCTACGCGCGGCTTATCCATTGCGGGTCTCATTCGTGTTCGTGTTCGTGGCGTCTTGGGGTGTGACATCGGCGGGCGTGTCGTCCCGCAGCGGGATCTCGGCGGCCTCCTGGCGCGCGCGCCGCTGCGACGGCCAGAAGGCCAGCGCGCAGGCCGCTATGAAGAAGCAGAACATCGCCAGCAGGAACCAGCTATCCGCGAAGGCGCGCAGTATCGTGTAGGTCTCCATCCTCGGTCTCCCTCTATCGGGTCGCGTCCGGCACAAAGGTCGAAAAGTCGACCAAGGTGCCAAGCATCTGCATATAGGCGATAAGCGCATCCATCTCGGTCAGCGCCTTCTGGCCATCGAAATTGCCGATGGCGGCGCCCGGGTAGCGTTCCAGCATGTCGTCCCAATCGGCGTCCGGGTCGGCCTGCACCCGGAAATCCGCCTGGGCATTGGCGATCTGGTCGTCCGAGTACGGCACGCCGACAAAGCGGTGCGTCTGCAACAAATCGGCGATGTGATCGCCCTCTAGCCGCGCCTCCATCAGGAAGCCGTATTTCGGCATCACGCTTTCGGGGACCACGGATTGCGGGTCGATCAGGTGGTCGAGGTGCCAATCGTCGGAGTACCGCCCGCCGACCCGCGCCAGGTCCGGCCCGGTGCGCTTGGAGCCCCATTGGTGCGGGTGGTCATACATGCTCTCGGCGGCCAGCGAGTAATGCCCATAGCGCTCCACCTCGTCGCGCATCGGCCGGATCATCTGGCTGTGGCAGGTATAGCAGCCCTCGCGGACGTAGATTTCGCGCCCGGCGAGCTCTAGCGGCGAATAGGGCCGGACGCCTTCGACCTCCTCAATGGTGTTCTCCAGCCAGAAGAGCGGCGCGATTTCCACGATCCCGCCAATGGTCACCACGGTCAGCGAGACGGCCAACAGCAGCGTCGGGCTCTTCTCCAGAATGACATGTCTGTCGATCAGGGCCATTCATATTCTCCTTATTCGGCAGGTGTGGCCGGGGCCGCGCCGGCACCGGCGGGCGCGGTCATCTGGGCCACGGCCTGGGTGACGGGCCGGTAGCCGCGGATGGTCATCCACATGTTCCAGCACATGATCCCGGCGCCCGTGAGGTACATCAGCCCGCCCAGCCCGCGCACCACATACATCGGGTACTTGGCGCTGACCGTGTCGGCGAAGCTGTTCACCAGGAAGCCCTGGTCATCGACCTCGCGCCACATCAGGCCCTCCATGATCCCGGTGACCCACATCGAGGCCGCGTAGAGCACGATCCCGATCATCGCGAGCCAGAAGTGCCAGTTCATCGCGGCGGTGGAATACATCGCCCCCCGGTTCCACAGCCGCGGCGTCAGGAAGTAGATCATCGCGAAGATGATCATCCCGTTCCAACCCAAGGCGCCGGAATGCACATGCCCCACGGTCCAGTCGGTGTAGTGGCTTAAGGAATTGACCGCGCGGATCGACATCATCGGCCCCTCAAAGGTCGCCATGCCGTAGAAGGCCAGGCTCGCCACCAGGAAGCGAATGATCGGATCGGTGCGGATCTTGTCCCAGGCGCCGTTCAGCGTCATCAGCCCGTTCATCATGCCCGCCCAGGAGGGCATCCACAGGACCACGCTGAACACCATGCCAAGTGTCGAGGCCCAGTCCGGCAGCGCGGTGTAGTGCAGATGGTGCGGCCCCGCCCAGATATAGAGGAAGATCAGCGCCCAGAAATGCACGATGCTCAGCTTGTAGCTATAGACCGGGCGGTTCGCCTGCTTGGGCACGAAGTAATACATCAGCCCCAGGAACCCCGCGGTCAGAAAGAAACCCACCGCGTTATGCCCGTACCACCATTGCGTCATGGCGTCCTGGACCCCGGCGAAAAGCTGCACCGACTTACTGCCCCAGATGCTGACCGGCACGGCCAGGTTGTTGACCACATGCAGCAGCGCAATGGTCAGGATGAAGGCCAGAAAGAACCAGTTGGCGACGTAGATATGCCGCTCCTTGCGGCGGATGATCGTGCCCAGGAAGACCAGCAGGTAGCAGACCCAAACGATGGTCAGCCACAGATCCACATACCATTCCGGCTCGGCATATTCCTTGGACTGCGTCGCGCCCAGCAGATAGCCGGTGGCCGCGAGCACGATGAAAAGCTGGTAGCCCCAAAAGACGAACCAGACGAGGTTGCCTCCGAAGAGGCGCACCCGGCTGGTGCGCTGCACGATATAGAACGAGCCCGCCAGCAAAGCGTTGCCGCCAAAGGCAAAGATCACCGCCGAGGTGTGCAGCGGGCGCAGACGCCCGAAATTTGCAAACGGCTGCGCCCATTCAAAGTTCAGCACCGGAAAGGCCAGCTGGAACGCGATCAACACGCCCACGGCCAGCCCCGCCATGCCCCAAAACGCCGTGGCGATGACCCCCGCGCGGACCACGTCGTCCTTATAGTCCCCTTGCACGGGCACCGGGCGCGGCGCGTCCGAGCGGCGCAGCTCCCAGATCATCAGGCCCAACGCCACCAGGAAGATCAAAAGCCCGTGGATGCGAAACGCAATGTCTCGGCCCTGATCGGCAGCATAGGCCGCCGCCAGCATCACCAGACCCAATGCAATATACTTCACCGCAGCCATGCGCCGCTCCTATCCATGCCACTGTCGTTCTGGAGTTGGTTAACCCGCGCGGGCGGGCCGTTCTTTGATCTGCGTCAAGTTCTGTGCCTCAGCGCAAAACAAGGACCGAGCAGCGCGCATGGCGCACCACCCAGGCCGCGGAGGACCCCAAGAACAGGTCCGAGAAGGCCGGCTGATGCGAGGCCATGACGATGCAATCGGCGTCATTCTCTTCGGCCCAAGCGACGATGCTGCGCCCTACGCTGCCCTGCACCAGAGCCGTGCCCTTAAGGTCCAGCCGGTCCGCTATCGACTTGAGCTGCTCTTTGGCGGCCTGGAATGTCTGTTCGTGGATTTCGGCTGGGAAGTAGGGCTCGACATAAGTCGGCAAGGGCTCGATGACGTGCAGCAATGTGATCTTCCCGCCCTCGGCCAGAAGGCCTTGCGCCTTGGCCGCGGCGTCTGAGGCGTCGTCTGGGTTCGAGAGAAGGACGGGGAGGAGGATGTTGTTGAACATTGAAGCTGCTCCTTTCTGGTTCGAAAGAAGTCTTAGGCTATTGGGCGCGGCTTGCCTTGATCTGGATCAAGGGGTTTTCCGGGAGTGCTGTTTTGGCATGGATTGGTCGCTGACATTGGTGGAGCCAGCGCCGACCCGGGGTGGCGCTCCACAGCATCCGTTTCTGCCAATTTATCCCTGCCAAGCTCCGTACAAGCTGACTGTCGCGCGTGACCTCACCAAAGCGCCTCCCGCGGGGCGGGTCGGCGCTGGCCGGGCGGCTGCGCCGCTGTTAACCGGCCAATATCGCTGCCGTTCGAAGGTCCGCCACAGGCCCAGTTCAGCTAATCACACTCGCGCACGCCCCGCCGACCTCACAGCGGTCAGATATCAGACGATCACCCCGCCATCCGCATCGTCCCCGCTGGCCATATGCAGGGCGTTCATGTCTTTGATGCGGAAATGACGGCGGTCGATGAACTCGACGACGCCCTCCTTCTTCAAAGCGGACAATTGGCGGCTGATGGTCTCCAATGTGAGCCCCAGGAAGTTCGCGATCTCTTCGCGGGTCAGTGGCAGCTTGTGGTCTTGGACGTTCTGAGACGGCACGGTCTCGCGCCGCACGATCATCTGCAGGAAGGTGGCGATCTTTTCCCGGGCGGTCTTGCGGCCCAAGAGCACCATCCACTCGCGCGCGGCGTTCAGCTCGTCCAGGGCCATCTCCATCATGCGCTGCGAGATATGGGGCACGCGCTCGACAAGGCCCTCAAACGGGCGGCGTTGGAACCGGCAGAGCGTGACATCTGTCACCGCGGTTACATCAAACTCAACCGTCTCGCGCCCCGGTCGCCCAATGAAATCCGAGGGCAGCAGCAGTCCCACCATCTGGGTGCGTCCGTCCTCGAGCGTTCGGGTCAAGGACGCGATGCCGGTCACCAGCGAGGCGAAATGCGTAAGATCATCCCCGCGCCAGATGATCGGCTGCCCGGCCTCGAATGTCTGATAGGATTTCATCCCCTCGAGCACCAGCAACTCGTCCTCGTCGCAGCGGGCGCATATGGCCCGGTGTCGGATGGGGCAGTCGCCGCATTTCTCGCGTTGGTTAAGTACAAATGTCATCTGGCTTGATCTGGATCAACGAGGCTTGATGGAACGTCAAGTAAGTCGGCTGCATGGAGAAGATAAGTACCCTGCGCCATTATGGACTATTTGACGCGAAAGTCCCGCGTTATACGAGCTATCCGCCCGCAAACCGCTTCCAGCAGGATGTTGGCGCGCGCAATCAGCAGGACTGGCTGGCCAGTGTCCCGCCTGGCGAACCGGTGTCGGTCTATGTCCATATCCCATTCTGCAGGCGGCTGTGCTGGTTCTGTGCCTGCCGGACGCAGGGCACCAAGACCCTGGCGCCGGTCGAAGGCTATGTGGCTGATCTGATAGCGGAAATTCAGGCTGTCGCCGCGCTCTTGCCCAAGGGCGTGCCGATGGCGCGGCTGCATCTGGGGGGCGGGACGCCGACGCTGCTAACGCAGGCTTTGATGGAGCAGCTGCTAGAGGCGCTCTTTGACGCTTTTGAGCGGACCGAAGATTTCGAGTTCTCGGTCGAGATTGACCCAACAGAGGCCGCCCCGGACCTGCTGGAGGCTCTGGCCCGATGGGGGATGCGCCGCGCAAGCATCGGCGTGCAGGACTTCAACCCAACGGTTCAAAAGGCCATCGGGCGGCCGCAGAGCTTTGAGCAAACACGGTTGGTCGCGGATCTTCTTCGCGCATACGGCGTGGGCAGCCTGAATGTCGATCTGCTCTATGGTTTGCCGCATCAATCCGAAAGCAGCCTGTTGGAGAGCCTCGACAGGGTGATCAGCCTCGGGCCGGACCGCTTGGCGCTTTATGGCTACGCACATGTTCCGCATGTCTCAAAGCGGCAGGTGATGATCCCCATGGATGACTTGCCGGATGCCGAGACCCGTTTTCAGATGTCCGAGCGCGCGCGCGAACGCCTGCTGAGCCTTGGGTTCTGCGCGCTGGGCATTGATCACTTCGCCCGGCCAGAGGACAGCCTGGCCAAGGCGGCGGGTGCCGGGCATATGCGGCGGAATTTTCAGGGATATACCGATGATCCCTGCGAGACGCTGCTGGGTTTCGGCGCCTCTGCGATCTCGAAGTTTCGCCAGGGATATTCGCAGAATGCGGTCTCAACCGCGGCGTATCGGCAACGCGTCCAAACCAGTGGCCGCGCGGGGCATAAGGGATACCAGATGACACCAGGCGACCGGGCGACCGCCGCGCTGATCGAAGCCCTCATGTGCGAGGGCCGGGTGAATGTGTCAAAGGCGACGGCTCAAACTCCGAGCCTCGCGGCGGATGCGAGGGGTCTGACGCGGAACCTGCTGAGTAAATTCCCCGACATATTGGCGGGGACAGAGGAAGAGATCGTCCTGCGCCAAGAATTCGGAGCCGCGGCGAGGTTGATCGCCGCAGATCTCGACGCATCGCTTATGGAACACAACATCCATAGCAAAGCGATCTAGGTGTGAACTCTCGGTAGGGTGTTCAGCCAGTTCGGAGTTGGGCTGCAATTGCCAAGCTCCAGCCGAGGCCCCCGAAGGATGACAACCAGCATCACAATGCGCGCACGACCATCCGCAGTCGAGAGCTGATCATTGCGCGGCGACTGGGCGGGGGGTTAAGAGGGTCTTACCCATCCGCGCGGGGGATTTTGCCCCAAGGCACGCGACTCATAGGTTAACGCCTTATTTTGCTGGAAAATCGCCGGTCGGCAAAGCGTCGGCAAAACGTCGGCCTTGCGTATGGCACCTCGTATGGCACCTGGTGGGGTTAACACACCGCGCGGTGGCTTGGCGTAATGGCTGCGAGGCGCAGCAAACGGCCAGCGCGCGTCCGTGAGATCACCCCGGACAAGACAGTCGCTCCCGCCACAGCAAGCGCTGAATGTGCGCCCCACCACAGCGTAAGAAGCCTGTCTTTCGATCTGGAGCCGGACTTTGAGGGCCGTCATGCCGCTGAAGTATCGGCCAACGCGCAGCCATGAAATTTATCTTACCCTTGTCATTTGCGCTTTGCGGTCTGGCCGGGGGATAGTTGGCCATGGGGCGTCGCGCCGGGACAGGTGCTGAGGATTGCCGAGCGGATCGGCATCTGAACGAAGACGGCGCGCGACTTATACAGTGGTGGGGCCCAAGAGCGGCCAGGTCACCAAGCGGAACCGGTCCCAGCCGCTGGTGGCGCCGTCCATCTCGGCGGCGTCGTGGAGCGCGCGCGGGATCGAGGTCAGTCCCGCCAGATACAGCACCATATTGAAGCCGAACCCCTGCCATACCCCTATGAAGCTGACCGTCCAGATCGCATAGTCCCGGTCGTTCAGCCAAAGCGGGAAGGTGCGCGCGCAGCCCTCGGCGTACCAAGACCAGCGCTCTAGGACGGTGCCGCATCCACGCTCCAGCGTGGAGTTGATGATCCCAATGGTCGGGTGAAACGCGAATTCCCAAACGATGGCCATCGCGATCAGCGCGGCCATCACTGGCAGGAAGTAGATCGTCTTGTAGAGGTCCCCGATGCGCCCCAGCGAATTGATAAGCAGGGCCGCGCCCAACCCCAGCCCCACCGTCAGCGGCACCACCACGAACACATAGCGGAAGGTCGCAACAAACATCTTCTCGTAGGTCGAGCGGGTGAAGATCTTTTCGTAGTTCTCAAGACCGACGAACTCCGCGCCGGCATTGCCCAGCGAGTAGTCGGTCAGGCTTAGCCCGACCGCGATGAGGATCGGAATCAACAGGATCACAAACATCAACGCCAGTGCGGGCCCGATGAACCAAAGATGCGCGTAGCTCCGCGGCATCAGGCGATCTCGCGCGTGACAATGGGCGCGTAGAGCCGCCTGCCATGGGGGCCGAAGAGCAGCGCGGCATCAGGGTCTATAGAGAACCTTGCCTGGTCTCCGATTCTGGCCGATGCGCCGGGCGACGTGCGCAGAACCAAAACCCGCTCCAGCCCCTCCAGATCCAGATGCAGATACAAGTCGGAGCCCAGATTCTCGCGGTGCCGCACGGTGCCGACAAAGCCGCCGGAGGCGCCCAGGCTCAGATGCTCTGGCCTTACCCCAACCGTCACCGGGCCAGGCGCGGCGCGGAAGGTCCCGAGCCGTCGCCCCAAGACGGTCAGTTGGCCCTCTGCGTCGATCTCTGCTGGCAACGTGTTGATCGCAGGCGACCCGATGAACTGCGCCACCTCCAGACAGTTTGGGTCCGCATAGATCGCATATGGCGGACCGACCTGCAGGATGCGCCCATCCATCATCACCGCCATGCGGTCTGACATGGTCAGGGCCTCGGCCTGGTCGTGGGTGACATAGACGAAGGTGGCGCTTAGGCGCCGGTGCAGCTCTGATAGCTCGGCGCGCATATGCACACGCAGGGCCGCATCTAGGTTGGACAGAGGCTCGTCCATCAGGAAGGCCACGGGCGCACGCACCATGGCGCGACCCAGCGCCACGCGCTGGCGCTGCCCACCGGACAGCTGCCCCGGTTTCCGCCGCCGCGCGTCGGATGGGCGTGTCGCAATCCGCCGTCAGCCAGCACATCGGCAAGCTTGAGGCCAGGGTCGGCGCGCCGCTCTTGGTGCGCGGGCGCGACGGGGTGGTGCTGACCCCCGTTGGGCAAGAGATCTTTGAGCTGGCCGACGATTTCGCGGCGCTGGACCAACGCATCGAGGAGCGACTGCGAGGCCATACGGATGTCGAACGCGGGCAGCTCACCATCATCGCCAATGCGCCGCAGCCGGCCCTAAGCCTGATCGCGCGCTACACCGGGACCTACCCGTTGGTATCCGTCGATTTCCGGCTGCTGGATTGGGCGGCGGCCATGGAGATGGTCACCTCCAAGCAGGCCGACATCGCCATCATAACCGATCCGTCCGATCAAAGGGACCTTTTTGTGCGCCCCATCACGCGCACGCGATATGTGTGCTATATGCGGCAAGATCACTGCCTCGCGCACCGCGCCGAGATCTCTCTGAACCAGATCGCGTCGCATACGCTGCTCTTACCCGAGCGTGGATCGCTGACGCGGCGCGTGGTGACAAAGGCGCTGGCTAAGGCGCGCTTGACGCCGCGCCGCATTGTGACCATGACCACCTTTCCGGTTATGAAGGAAGCCATCCTGCAAGGCATCGGGCTTGGGATCTTCCTGGAGGCCAGCTCCGTCGCGGACAGCCAGCTGAGCGAGCTGCCAATCACGGAGATGCAGCAAACTCTTACCACTTCCGTTGTGATCCCCAAGCACAAGGTCGGATTGCGCATTACTCAGAGCTTCTTGGGGGTGGTCGAAGGAACGATCAACGCATGGCGAGTGCATGAATCGAGTGTCACTTGCGTCGCGCCCCAAAGCCGTACCTTAACTTTAGCTGAACTATCCGGTTCTCCCAGTAGGAACTGGCCGCATGAATTCTGCGGTTGGACCCCATTAAAGATTGGGGGGTTACCCTGCCGTCATCGCATTGAAACGCGCGCAACACTCTAAATTTCTCTTGACAGTGTGGTTAAATCGGCCATCGTGTTGTCACGGTGACAGCTTTCGGAAAGTTGTAAACCTCGGCCCTTACGACGACAAAAACGTCCGCACTTTTCAAGACAGAGCTATGGCGCCACGTCTTGCCATGGCCCGAACAGCCCCAGAGCGAACGCGCAAATGCAGCCGAATCTTTGTCAGAACCTTGCATTGAGGAGTACCCATCGATGAACACGTCAACGTCCCGACGAAATTTCCTGAAAGGCGCCGCGGCGACGGGCGCTGTTTTGATGGTGGGGGTGACGCCCAAAGGTGTGCTTGCCGCCGGACATGCGGGATTGGCTTCGCTGACGCCCTTCGTGAAGATCGACGAGGCGGGCACTGTAACGGCCGTGTTGAAACATTTCGACATGGGTCAGGGCGCGTCCACCGGTTTGGCCACGCTGATAGCCGAGGAACTGGGCATCTCGCTGGACGAGATCGAGATCGAGTTCGCGCCGCATAATCCTCAGGTTTACAACAACCTGTTCTTTGGTCCTGTACAGGGCACCGGCGGGTCGACAGCGATTGCCAATTCGTTCATGCAATACCGTCAAGCAGGGGCCGCCGCGCGCGAGATGATAAAGGCCGCTGCTGCAAATGCTTGGGGCGTTGCCGCCTCGGAGCTTGCGATTGTAGACGGGGTCGTGACAGGCGCCGGTCAATCGGCCCCGATGGCCGAGTTTGTGGCCGCTGCCGCCGATCTGGCCGTGCCAGAGGACCCATCCCTGACCGATCCCAAGGACTTTCGGCTGATCGGGAACCCGACAACACATCGCAAAGACAACGCGCCAAAGATCACCGGCCAGGCGCAATATGCCATGGACGTGCATCTAGACGGACAGGTCGTTGCCGTGATCAAGCGGCCTCCGAAGTTTGGGGCCACGGTCGTTTCGTTCGACGCGTCGGCTGCCGAGGGGATGCCCGGCTATAAAGGCGCGGCGGCCCTGCCCACCGGGGGCGGCGTCGTGGTTTATGCGGACACCACGTGGCAGGCGTTTCAGGCCCGCGAAGAACTTACCGTGGAATGGGATTTCACCAACGCCGAGACCCGCAGCTCTGATCAGATCCGCGATGATATGCTGGCGATGGTCAATTCCGAGCCCGAATTCGTGGCCCGCGCTGATGAAGGCACCGACGCGGCCATGGCCGGGGCGGCTCAGGTCATCGAGAAAGAGTTCTACTTCCCCTATCTGGCCCATGCCTCGATGGAGGTGCTGAACTGTACCATTCGCCCGGATGAGGACGGTGGTGTCACGCTCTTTGACGGCTGCCAGGTGCCGACCCTCTCTGCCGGAGCGTTGGCGCAGGTGCTTCAGATGCCGATGGAGAAGGTCCGGGTTGAAACCCTCTGGGCGGGTGGCTCCTTTGGGCGCCGCGCCACATCCGAGGTCGATTACAATGTCGAGGCCGGGTTGGCGTTTTTGCTGGATGGCGGCCAGCGCCCGGTCAAGCTGATGTGGTCGCGTGAGGATGACACAACGGGTGGGTATTACCGCCCTGCCGCGGCTCACAAGGTGCGGGTCGGCCTGGACGCGAACGGGCGCATCGTCGCCTGGCAGCATCAGCTTGCGACGCCGTCGATCTTCAAGGGCACCTTCTTTGCGGCCACCCAGGTTGTGGACGGGGTAGATCGTTCGTCGGTCGAGGGCGTGCCGGACACGCTTTACGATATCCCGAAGATGACCATGGGGGTCAGCGATTTCCAGTCGCCGATCACCGTGGCGTGGCTGCGATCTGTCGGCCACAACCACACTGGCTATGTCATGGAAACGATGATGGACCTGGCCGCAGAGGCCGCGGGGGTCGATCCGTTGGAGTATCGCCTGTCCTATCTGTCGGGCGAAGGCGAAGAGCGCGCGCGGATGCGCGAGGCGTTCCAACTGGCCGCCGACACCGCCGGTTGGGGCACGCCGCTGCCCGACGGCCACGCGCGCGGCATCGCGGGTATGTTCTGTTTCAACACCGCGGTGGCGCAGGTGGCCGAGGTCAGCAAGGATGAGGACGGCTATGTCCAGATCGAGAAGTTCTCGGCCGGGGTCGATGTTGGCCTCGCGGTGAACCCCGATGTGGTCGAGGCGCAGGTGCAGGGCGGCATCGGCTTTGCCCTTGGGTTCATCATGCGCGACGGGATCGGCTTTGACGAAGGCGAAGTGATCCAAAGCAATTTCCACGACTACGAGCCGCTGCGCGTCTGGGACATCAAGGATATCGAGGTCGCGATTGTGCCCTCCGCCGCGCCGCCCTCTGGCATCGCCGAACCGCCAGTGCCGCCCGCTGGCCCCGCCCTTGCCAATGCCATCGCGGCACTTGGCACCCGTGTGACGATGCTGCCCATGGCAGAGAATGGTGTTGATTTCGTCTGAGGTGAGACGCCCGGACACAAATGACGACGGAGAAAAAAGATGGCCACGACAATTACGGTGAATCAAACCGAGCGCAGCTTAATCTCTTCCGAGGAAACCCCGCTGCTCTGGGTGTTGCGTGACGAGTTGAAGTTGACTGGTACGAAATACGGCTGCGGCGTTGCCCAATGCGGGGCCTGCACGGTGATGCTGGACGGGCAACCGGTGCGCTCTTGCCAGGTGGCGATTGGGGATATCGCCGGGTCGGATGTGACGACGATCGAAGCGGTCTCTGGGGTCGAAGCGGACGCCGTGCGGCAAGCCTGGGTCGAGATGGATGTGGTGCAGTGCGGCTTCTGCCAGTCCGGCCAGGTGGTTCAAGCCATTGGCCTTCTTGAGCTCAATCCAGAGCCGACAGATGGGGACATAGATACCTATATGGGCGGCAATGTATGCCGCTGCGCAACCTATGTTCGGGTCCGCAAGGCGATCCACCGCGCCGCCGAGATACTGGCCGCATAGCGCAAAAGAGGGACGGGTATCATGCAGAATACAAGGGCTCTCATGGCCTGCGCCTTGGTCGCGGGCCTGCTTCTTGCACCGGCGTTTGCCGCGGACGACGAAACGGTTGCGTATCCCGCAGCTGGCACCGTGGATGGGGCAACGGGGCTAGAGGCATGGTCGCGGATCTACGAGGTCGCCTCGCACCCGCGCTGCGCCAATTGCCACACGGGCGAGTCCGACGTGCCAATGTGGTCGGGCCCCAGCTATGGGGATGAACCACGCCAGCACGGCATGCGAATCCGCGCGGGCGAAAGCCGGATCGGGGCCGAGCATCTGACCTGCTCGACCTGCCACAGTTATTCCGAGATCCCGCAGACCGTACCCCATGCCGCGCCACGCGTCGGCGCAAGCTGGCAATTGGCCCCGGCCGAGGCGCATTGGTTTGGGAAATCCTCTGAGTTCATCTGTGCCCAGCTGCGCGATCTGGAACGCAATGACGGGCGCGATTACCTGGCCTTGGCAGACCACATTGGCCACGATGTGATCCTGCATTGGGCCTGGAGCCCCGGAGTGGGACGCGAACCAGCCCCCTACAGCCTTGCGGAGCACATCATGGACATACATCTCTGGGGCGCCGCCGGCCAACCCTGCCCGCAGGACTAAGCGGCGCGGTAATCCCCCCATTTTTAATGGGGTCCAGCAGTAGAATTCACGCGGCTGTTTTCGGTTTCATTGCGGGTGTCACGCCGCCTATGCCCATGTTGGGTCGCTCGTTGTTGTAGGTCCAGAGCCATGCGGTTGCCTGATCTTGTGCCTCCTCGATGGTTTCGAAGATGTATTGCCCCAGCCATTCGCCACGAACGGTGCGATTGTAGCGCGCGATGTAAGCGTTCTGCTGGGGCTTTCCCGGCTGGATGTATTCCAATCGAATATTGCGTTTCTCGGCCCATTCCATCAGCATTCCGCTGACATATTCGGGGCCGTTGTCGACACGAATTGTCTGCGGCTGACCACGCCATTCGATGATCTGGTTCAAGCTACGCCGCGAGACCTTGTCCGCCATTGGTCCGAGGACAATGGTCGAGCGCGCTCAGCGGGCAGAGAGAAGTCGACCTCGATGGCCAAGCCCTCGCGATTAAAGTCATCCAAGACGTCCAGCGTCCTGACGACCGACCATCTGCTAACTGATCGGCCATAAAATCCATCGACCAAGTCTCATTGGGTCTTTCAGGCACCTTCAGTGGTTCAGGTTTGTCCCGCTTGAGCTGTTTCTTAGGCTTGATCCGTGGGTTCAGCTCCAGTTCACAGTAGATCCGGTAGACGCGTTTGTGGTTCCAGCCACAGCCCTGCACATTGCGCAGATAGAAAAAGCACAACCCCAAACCCCAGTTGCGCTTGTTCGCCGTCAGACGTTCCAGCCAGTCCGCGATCTCTTCGTTCTCGTCGCTCAAAACAGGGCTGTATCTGTAGCAAGTCTCGCTGATCTCAAACGCACGGCACGCCAATGCGATGCTTACGCCGTGCCGTTCGACCGCATTCATGGCCATCTCTCGTCGTAGAGACGGCCTTAACGCGCGCCATTGTCGCTCGTACCAATGGCGCAACAAGTGGCGCCTCCAAGGGCTTCCCTCCGCAGATCGTTCTGCATGCTCATCTCAGCGTACATGCGCTTCAGGCGTCGGTTCTTCATCGTAAATCTCCTCAGATATCTTGCCGAGAAAATTCTAATTTTGAACACCACTAATTTTAGGGGGGATTACCCAAAGGCTGTGCAAGCCACCGCAAATCGATACGCAAGGTTGCAATCGAAGGGCAGTTTGAAAACCTGCTGCTATCTCTGGAACCGTCTCAGGACCTCGTCAGCATTGCTCGAGCAATGTTTCAGGATTTCTGGGCCATGCGCGAGAAGCAGGCCGAACTGACCTCAATGACCGATAAAGAGAATCTCGCTAGGCTCGACGCTGACATCGAAGAACTCTTGGACCGGATCGTGGACATATCGCAAGAATCCGTCAGCGCAGCTTTTGGAGAACGCATCGCCAAGCTCGGGCAGAAGCTGCTTGTTTTGCAGGAAAGAGTGGCACAACCAAGTGTATCAAATGGCACCTACGAGGAGCTATTCGAACTCGCCATGAAGTTCCTGTCGAACCCTCGGCATATTTGGAGATTGCCGATCTTGCCGGAAAGATAACCGTGTTTAGATTGGCGTTCTGCTCTCCAACCGCCTACCGCCGAAATGAGGGTATTCGAACCCCACATTTTAGCCTTTTTATTCAAGGCATTGAAGGCTTCTGCGGTGGCAGATGTGAAATGGCGCACTCGGGAGGATTCGAACCCCCGACCCCTTGATTCGTAGTCAAGTGCTCTATCCAGCTGAGCTACGAGTGCGCAAGGTGGGCAGCATGTACCGCCCGTCGCGGGGCATTGCAAGGACGTTTTAAAAGTTTCCTCTACTCTGCCGCTTCATCCAGCGCGGCGGCGGATTTCGGCAGCACGATCGCAAAGCAAGTGCCCTCTGGTCCGGTGGCCAAAAGCTCCAGGCGCCCGCCATGTCCGCGGATCAACTCGGCCGATATCGCCAGGCCCAACCCCGTGCCGCCCTTGCGCGTGCCGCCCTGGAAGGGCTGGAACAGGAACTCCTGCGCCTTGGGCGGCAGGCCGGGCCCGGTATCCGAGATGCGGATCTGCCAGTCGCCCTCGGTGTCGAGGGCGGACACAGAGATCTTTCCGGGCGCGCCCGTCGCTATGATCGCCTGGCGCGCGTTGCGCACCAGGTTGCCGATCACGCGGTAAAGCTGCTCGGGATCCGCGCGCAGCGCCAGGTTGGCGGGCACGTCCTCGGCAAAGCTCAGATCATGCTCGCCCACCGCAAGCCGCTCTGCCCCAATGACATCGTCCACAATGGGGGCCAGCATCACGCGGTCCAGCCGCGGCGCGGGCTCCTCTGCCTTGCCAAAGGCCAGCGTCGATTCGCACAGGTTCACCGCGCGGGTGATCGAGCCCACAAGCTTTGGCGCGGCGCGCTTCACTGCCGGGTCCTCGCTGCGCTCCAGCCGATCTGAGAAGAGCTGTGCCACGGTCAGCATGTTGCGCAAATCATGGCTGATCTTGGCCACGGCGCCGCCCAACTGCGCCAGCCGCTCTTTCTGCTTCAGCGCTCCCGTCAGCTGCGTCTGCATCGACATCAGCGCGTTCTCGGCCTCGCGCAGCTCGGTCACGCCGGCGTTGGGCTCGATGATCGTGCGCGCGTCCTCCGGGGCCTCCGCATAGGCCGACATCACGTCCACCACGTGCCGGATCGGTTTCACCAAAAAGCTGCGCACCGCAAGGAACAGCAAGATCGCCGTGAACACAGAGATCACCGCCGACAGGATCAGGATGCGCAGCCCGTAATCCAGCATCTCGGCCCGTAGGCTCTCTGTGTCCATTGTGACCTCGATCAAGAGGCCCGCGTCGCGCACCGGGTTGCCGATGACCCGGATCACCTCGGGCTCGGGCGTCGCCAGCCGCCGCATCGCGTCGCCGATCAGCACCCAGGCGTTGACGCCCCGCAGATCAAAGGTTTGCGCTATGGGCGAGGGTATATCAGAGGCCAGGATCAGCTGCCGGATCTGATCGCGCCGCAGCACCACGTTGAAGACGCCTGCATTCTCCAGCAGCTCGTCCTCTAGCTCCATCGTGATCTGCGCATCCGCCAGAAGCGCCAGCGAGGCGATCTGGGCCTTCTCCAACCGCATCAAGAGGTAATCCTCGCGGAACCGCGCCACCGAGGGCACGAAGATCATGATCTCCGCCAGCATCACGAACACGGTTGTGAGGATCAGGAACCGACCAGAGAGGGAGTTCAGGAACATGTCGCTTCAGCATCCGCCCGGCTGTTAAGGTATCCAGCGCTGCACCAAGCCCACGATGCGCTTCACGCGCGGGTTCTCGAACAGCCTTGGGGTAAAATAGGCACCTGCGGCGCGTTTGTTAACCTCCCCTAGGGTGGGATAAGGCGCGACCATGGCGGAAATGTCCGACATCTTCAGCTTCTTGGTGATCGCGAGCGCCCATATCTGGATCAGCTCGCCCGCCTGCGGCCCAACGATAGAGGCGCCCACCGGGCGCCCGCGGACCACCATGACCTTGATCAGGCCGGTTGTCTTCGCCTCGGCCAGCGCGCGGTCGTTGCCCTTGAACTCGGCTCGGGCGACCTCCATCTGGCCGCCGAACTTGGTTCGGGCCTCGGCCTCGGTCATGCCGACCTGGGCCAGCTCGGGGTCGGTATAGGTCGCCCAGGGGATGTGATCGCTGCGCTGCTTGGCGGGCAGCCCGAACAGCATCGAGCGGATGATCACCCCCGCGTGGTAGCCCGCCACATGGGTGAACTGCAGCCCGCCCGCCACGTCGCCGATAGCATAGACCCGACGGTTCGTCGTGCGCAGCCCGCCGTCGACCTTTACGGCGCGGTCATATGCAACGCCGGCCTTGTCCAAGTCCAACTTCTCTAGATTTGCCTGCCGCCCGACGGCCATCAGCAGATGCGAGCCGGCAAAGCGGCGCCCGTCCTTGGTCTCGACGGTGATCTCGTCGCCGTCCTGGGCGATCCGCGCGGCGAGCGCGTCCTCGGCGATCTCGATCCCCTCGCCGCGCAGCTTGTCCAGCACGATGGCGGCCAGCTCCGGGTCGTCCTTGCCCATCGCCTTCATGCCCTCGATCACCGTGACCTCGGACCCCAAGCGGCGATGCGCCTGCGCCATCTCCAAGCCGATGGGACCGCCGCCGATCACAAGCAGGTGCTTTGGCCGCTCGCGCAGCTCAAAGATGTCCTCGTTGGTGTAGTGGCGCACCTGGTCCAGCCCGGGGATCGGCGGCACGAGGGGCCGCGACCCTGTGGCGATCACAAAGCGCCGCGCGGTGATGATCGCGTCGCCCGCCTGCACCTCGGTGCGGGAGATGAAGCGCCCGAAATCCTGGATCACGCGCACGCCCAAGCCCTCAAAGCGCTCCACCGAATCGTGCGGCTCGATGGCGGCGATCACGCTGGCGACGTGGTCCTTGGCGGCGGCGTAGTCGACCTGCGGCTCCACGCCGGCCACGCCCAGCCCGCCCCGCATCGCATGCGCGGCCTTGCCCGCCGCGATCAGCGCCTTGGAGGGCACGCAGCCGTAGTTCAAGCAGTCGCCGCCCATCTTGTGGCCCTCGATCAGGACCACGCGCGCGCCCATCTGCACGGCGCCCGCGGCCACGCTCAGCCCGCCCGAGCCGCCGCCGATAACGCAGACATCCGTTGTAATGCGTTCCATGATGCTTACAGGTCCCTTTGGCCGCGGATGGCCTTGATCGCGATCGGCAGCGCCGCCAGCACGCAGAGCCCCAGGATCGGCAGGATGATCTGCGGCTCAAAGATGATGCCCAGATTGGGGGTCTCGCCGCGGGCGAAGACATCGCCCAGCCCCGCGCCCACCGAGGTAAAGACCACGGCGCCGGGGATGATCCCCAGGAAGGTGGAGATCACGAAGCGATGGGTCGGCACCTCTAGGAAGCTCGGCACCAGGTTGGCCATAAAGAACGGCACCGCGGGCACCAGGCGCATCAGAAAGAGCATGGACCACTGATTCTTGTCGATCCCGTCCTTGATGCGCTTCACGATGCCCTCCGAGCCCTCCAGCCGCGCGCCCAGCCGCTCTCCGAACCCCCACCGCGCGGCGGTGAAGATGGCCGTGGCGCCAATCGTGGCGCCGATGACGTTATAAAGCGCGCCGGGGAAGGTGGCGAAGAGGAACCCCCCGGTCAGCGTCGCGATGGTGGCCCCGGGCAGCGAGAAGGCCACGATCACCACATAGGCCGCGACGAAAACCGCCGCGGTGGCAAGGTAGTTCGCATCCCGGAACGCGATCAGCGCCTCACGGTTATCCGCCAGGGTCTGAAAGCTCAGGTAGTCGCGCAGGGTGAAGAACCCGACGATAGCCACGGCGAGAATCACAAGCAGAGGCAGCCGCTTGGCCAGCCTGGATTGCGCTGCATCAGTCATGTCGCTCATTTCGGTCGTCCCTCATTGCGTGCCAACTTGCCCAAAAGATGTGGGCAGCGGCAGGGCGGAATTGGCATTCTCACGCCGCATTGATCGGCGGTGATCGAATATTTCATGGATTTGGTGTATATTCGGTGCCGTTGACACATTCGCAGGGGGCCCGGGCCCCGCCCGGTCATTTTCTGAAACATTCTGGGCGCAGCCGAATTGACAAGTGCCGCCGCCGGGCCTAAAGACCGGGCTCTTAGAATTACACCGGCCTTTGAGTCCCCGCTAACGGGGCTTGGGCCCAGACGGAGACGACGCGATGAAGCGCACCTACCAACCTTCGAACCTGGTCCGCAAGCGGCGCCACGGCTTTCGCGCGCGCATGGCCACCAAGGCTGGCCGCAAGATCCTGAACGCGCGTCGCGCTCGGGGCCGGAAGTCGCTCAGCGCCTAAGGCGATAGACGATGGATGACAAAGAGGTGCCAGGGGCGTCCCCGGCGCCTCTTTTGCGTTTGTCGGTGCTCAAGAAGCGCGCCGACTTCCTGCGCGCGGCGCGCGGGCGTCGCCAGGCGACGCCGGGATTTGTGCTGCAAGGCTGGAACCGCAAGGACCCCGACCCTCCAAGGGTCGGCTTCACCTGCTCAAAGAAGGTCGGCAACGCGGTTGCGCGCAACCGCGCCAAGCGGCGCCTGCGCGAGATCGCGCAGCTTGAGCTGCGGCAGGCCGGGCAGCCGGGTTGGGACTACGTGCTGATCGGGCGCCATCAGGTGACGGCGGCGCGCGATTTTGTGCAGCTGCGCGAGGACCTTCAACGCGCCCTGAACGCGCTGCACGGCCGCAAACCCTGAACTTCTGACCCTATTGCGACGTAGCAAGCATGGCGACCTGGCTGGCCCGCGCGGCGCGCGCGCCTCTCCATGCAAACGCGACTGTTGCAGCTTTGCGACCATCGGCGGGATCGCGGGCTCCCGCCAATAAATTCCTTTCATTGCCAGTTAAGAGGTGTATGTGTTCACGCGTGAACAAACACTGAGTCGCGATCCATGTGCCCCGCACCCGCAAAATCCAACAGCCAAGACGAAGACCAGCTCTTTCTCTTGCTTCGGCAGCTAGAGCGCGCGCCGAAGGCCAACCAGCGTGCCCTGGCCGCTGCGATTGGGGTCTCGCTGGGCCGGCTCAACGCGCTGATGCGCACCGCCAGCGAGGCGGGGCTGATCCTGACCCAGGATCGCGACGGCCCCGACCGCCGCCAGCGCTTCGCCTATGCGCTCACCGAACGGGGCGTTTCTGAAAAGAACCGCCTTATCGACCAGTTCCTCGCCCGCAAATTTGAAGAGTACGCGTCGCTGCATGCCGAGCTTACCGGCTCGGTAAGTGACATTGTCCCCCTAAAGTACAGGAGTAAACTAATGCAAAATAACCTCGCCCCGATCCCAGAGCTCTACGTCTCCTATGACAGCGCGCTGAAGCTCAAACTGGAGGCCGCCGAGCTGACCTCTTGGGACCTCAAACCCCGCCAGATCTGCGATCTGGAGCTCTTGATGAATGGCGGCTTCAACCCGCTCAAGGGCTTCCTGACCGAGGAAGACTATAACGGCGTGGTCGAGAACATGCGCCTGGCCGATGGCAGCCTCTGGCCGATGCCGATCACGCTGGATGTCAGCCCGGACTTCGCCGACGGCATCGAGCTGGGCCAGGACATCGCCCTGCGCGACCAAGAGGGCGTGATCCTGGGCACCATGACGGTCACCGACCGCTGGACCCCGGACAAGTCGCGCGAGGCCGAGAAGGTCTTTGGCGCCGACGACCAAGCCCACCCGGCGGTGAACTACCTGCATAACGAGGCGGGAAGCGTCTATCTGGGCGGGCCCGTTGTGGGCATCCAGCAGCCCGTGCATTACGACTTCCGCGGCCGCCGCGACACGCCCAACGAGCTGCGCGCCTATTTCCGCAAGATGGGCTGGCGCCGCGTGGTGGCCTTCCAGACCCGCAACCCGCTGCACCGCGCCCACCAAGAGCTGACCTTCCGCGCCGCCAAGGAGGCGCAGGCGAACCTGCTGATCCACCCTGTTGTGGGCATGACCAAGCCCGGCGACGTGGACCACTTCACCCGGGTGCGCTGCTACGAGGCGGTGCTGGACAAGTACCCCTCCTCGACCACGTCGATGTCCTTGCTGAACCTGGCGATGCGCATGGCGGGCCCGCGCGAGGCAGTCTGGCACGGGCTGATCCGCGCCAACCACGGCTGCACCCATATGATCGTGGGCCGCGACCACGCGGGCCCCGGCAAGAACTCCGCCGGCGAGGATTTCTACGGGCCCTATGACGCGCAGGAGCTCTTCCGCGCGCATGCCGACGAAGTCGGCATTGAGATGGTGGACTTCAAGCACATGGTCTATGTGCAAGAGCGCGCGCAATACGAGCCCGCCGATGAGGTCACCGATGGCGCCACCGTGCTGAACATCTCGGGTACCGAGCTGCGCCGCCGGTTGCGCGAGGGGCTCGACATCCCCGAGTGGTTCTCCTTCCCCGAGGTGGTCACCGAGCTGCGCAAGCGCTACCCGCCGCGTTCCCAGCAGGGCTTTACCGTGTTCTTCACCGGCTTCTCCGGCTCGGGCAAGTCCACGATTGCGAACGCGCTGATGGTCAAGCTGATGGAGATGGGCGGTCGCCCCGTGACGCTGCTGGATGGCGATATCGTGCGTAAGAACCTCTCGTCCGAGTTGGGCTTTAGCAAGGAGCACCGCGACCTCAACATTCGCCGCATCGGCTATGTCGCCAGCGAGATCACCAAGAACGGCGGCATCGCGATCTGCGCCCCCATCGCGCCCTATGCGACCACGCGCCGGGCCGTGCGCGAGGACGTGGAGGCCTTCGGCGCCTTCGTCGAGGTCCATGTGGCCACCTCGATCGAGGAATGCGAGCGCCGCGACCGCAAGGGGCTCTATAAGCTGGCCCGCGAGGGCAAGATCAAGGAGTTCACCGGGATCTCCGACCCCTATGACGTGCCCGAGAACCCCGAGCTGAGCGTAGAGACCGAGAATGTCGAGGTCGATAACTGCGCGCATCAGGTGCTCTTGAAGCTGGAGAGCCTCGGGTTGATCGCAGGTTGATCATAGCGCTGACGTCGATCCCGCCACGTTTCGGCGGGCTCGGCGCGCGGCTGCGCGCGATCCTGGCGCAGGCGCCAGAGCGTGTCGTCGTCACGATCCCGAATGAATATGCGCGCTTCCCCGAATGGGGTGGCGCGCTGCCCGATTTGCCCGTCGGAGTGGAGCTGTTTCGCGGCCCTGATCACGGCCCAGCCACCAAATGCGTCGAGGTCTTTCAGTGCTTCCCCAGGAATGACGTGCTGATCTGCGACGACGATTGCGATTACGGGCCAGGCTGGCTTGAGGCCTTCCGTTTGGCCAGAGCCGCACATCCCAACGCGGTGATCGCGGCCAGCACCTTTGGCACTGAACGGCTCGGCCTCGCGCAAGGCGACGCGGTCGTGCAGGGCTTCGCAGGCGTTTTATTGCGGCCTGAATGGCTTGATATCAGCCCGCCGGACGCCCAGGCGCAATGGGTCGATGACATATGGCTCTCGGCGGTGATCGCCGCGGCAGGGCTTGAGGTCGTCCCCGTCGCTCAGGCACGGGCCTGCGTCACGCCACTCGCTCAAGCCGCCGCATTGCAATCGGCACAAATCCAAGGCCAATCCCGCGCCGACCTGAACCGCAGCGTGGCCCTGCGCCTTGCCTCTTCATACGGGGTCTGGGGAAAGTAGCACCCTCACCCGACTGCTTATGGTCTGGTGCTGTCGTTGGCCAAAACACACGACGCCCCAGCAACGTCTGCCGACACCAGACGCATCGGAACCCAAGCAATGCAACCGCCCGAGCTTTCCTTGGGCAGCGGCCATTCGGCCAGGAGGCCGCTGCCCGGGTTGCGCTTGGCTCAAGGCGGAGGCCTCAGATCATTTTCTGTTTCCTTTCAGGGGGCTGGCTTTCGAGGCGCCCCGAAACCAACATTTGACCAACAATCCGTTAGGCCGTCAAATCCGCCACGGAGGCCAAAGGGGCCAACAGATTGTGTGGGTCTGGGGCTTTGAATTTGTTGCCCTTTCTCGCTTCAAGCGTCACGATCCTGAACCCTCCGTGGTTCTGGCGTTTCACGTCCGTAAGATCGAGAAGGTCGATAGAAAGGGACAACCCTGCTGCGATGACGCCCAGGACCCGGTGCGGCCCTATTGGCTCCGGTATGATGAACGAGATCGTTTGGCCGTCGCGGCTCTGCGGGGCCACGGCGACCACACCGAACTGCGCGCCGTTGAGGTTCGCCCACGAGTGCGGCGTTGCCTCCTCCTCCGAGGGGAATGTCACCCGGCCCCCTTTGACCTCGATCGGGCCCGCAACCAGGAGGACCGCGCCGTGGGCCTGCACCGCGTTCGCTTGCTTCTGCGCGGGTGTTTCTCCCGGTTTTCGGGCAAGTGCCAGCCAGACCTCATCCACCCTGAGGGTTGTGGCGAGCGCCCGTATCTTGTCCTCGCGCGGGCGGCTCATGCCGTGGAACCACTTAGGCACGGTGTTGACGCTGACATTGGTCGCCTGCTTCTCCAACTCACGCCTGAGCCAGGATAGGCGACCGAGCGGCTCAGATCCATCAGCGCCTCTTCGCCGCCCTGTTCGTAAAGTTCTGGACCTGTCGCGTTGTGATGCCGCCCGAAGTTCTCATTTATGCAGCCTGAGCCTCGAAGACCAAGGGGCTTTTCCACCCCAAGGCTGAGTGCCTTCTGCGCGTATTGGAGAAGCCGTTGATGTATTCATAGAAAGCCAGCTCAGCTGCGCGGCGTGTTGGCCATGACCGCTGCCGATTGTCCATGGGCTTTAATCTACGCCGAAACCTGTCCAACAGTTACGGGGTAGCTCGGTCAAAGCTTGTCCACGCAAAAGGTGCCCGATGGGGGCAAGGGAGCCTGTCGCATTTTGATGCCATTGGTCGAGTGGTCATTGCGAATGGGCGCAATTCGTGCAGGATAAATCTTGTTCATTTTCGCACTCAAGGCGCTGCTGCGCATCTTCTTGCGCTCCGCCCTCGGCAACCAGGGTGGTTTGCTGGCAAGGTGACGCGCGAAATGTCTGGGGGAGGACATGAATTGACGCGAACATTCAGAGTGTGGCCGACAGGTCTGCTGCTTGCTGCGACGCTCGTGTTCCTTTCGGCGGTGGGCGCCAAGGCCCAAACGCTGAGCTTTAGTGGGATTGACGGGTCCCAGAACCACGAGGCCGTCTCTAGGGTCCTACGCGCGGCCTATGCTGAATTGGGCTATGAGCTTGATATCACCACAGCCCCTGCGCGCCGCTCGATTGAGATGGTCAATGCGGGGCAGTTTGATGGAGAAGTGCAGCGGATCACCGCAGTTGGCGACAGTTTTGAGAACATTCAGCGCGTGCCGGTTCCAATCCTTGAGACGCGTTGGAAGGCCTATACGCTCGACCCCGACCTCAAAGCCACAAAATGGAGCGACTTGATGGGCCGCACTGTCGGTGCGGTCGCTGGCACCTGGTATGTCCGCAAGTTGCCGTCTGACCTTGATTTGCATCTCACCACGCCTCAGAACCTCGCGCAGATGTTGGTCCACGGGCGGGTCGATGTGATCATTGTGTCCACACTGGCCGCACAGGATTTCGAGTTTGAGCACTATCCGCTGGAGACGCCAGAGCTCTCGCTTGAGCTTTATCACTATCTTCACAAGCGCCATCAGGACCTTTTGCCCGAAATCACGGCGGTGCTTTCGCGCATGAAAGATGAGGGTGCTTTTGCGGCGCTCTTGGCGGGCACATTCACCTCAAAAGATAACAACTGATTATGGTACCAGCTTGGGCAAGATCTCTCGAAAACTAGCCCTGGCGGGCTTATTGGCGGCTGTCATACTTGGCTTTGTTTCAAGCACGATTTTGATCGCATTGGACTACCAACGCCAAATCGATGCGATGGATGCGACAGCCGAAGAGCTGCTAGAGGTTTGGGCCCCCCCTTCAAGCACGGCCGCTTTCCGGCTTGATCGGGTGTTTGCGGACGATATCGTCTTGGCGCTTACATCCTATCAGTTCGTGACCGAAGCCAACATCCAAAGCGATTTCGAGGCCAGCCTGGCCTTCTCAGAGACACCCTCGCCACCAGAGAACGTCTCTGTATTGGCCGGCCTTTTGCCCCAGCGTTTTGCCAGTTTTGAGCGCGAGCTGGTCTTTGACGGTGCGCAGATCGGTATTCTTTCCATCAAGATCGATCGCGGGGTGATGATCCAGGATTTTGTCAGCCGATCCCTCACGACACTTGCCCTTGGTGTGTTGCGCAACCTCTTATTGCTTGCCGTGCTTCTGGTGCTTTACGAGCGCTACCTCACGGCACCGCTGCTGAATTTCATCACGACCTTGCGAAAGGTTGACCCCAAAAAGCCGCATCCCATGGGCGATGTGGTGGGGCCGCATGGGGCGGGCAACGAGCTGGAAGGGCTCAATGAGGCAACCAACACCGTGTTGGAACAAAGCGCGGCCCATCTTGCCGATCTCGATTCAACCAACAGTGACCTTTTGCACAGCGAGGAACGGTTCAAGGACTTTGCTGAATTGGGAGCTGACTGGCTTTGGGAGCTTGATCAGGACGGCAACACGATCTTTTTGTCTTCCCAATTCGAAGAGCAAACAGGCCATAAGATTGCACATGTGCTGGGCAAACACTGGCGCGAGGTCACGGTGGATCAAGACGGCGAAAAGCTGCCTTTGTTTGAGGTTGAACAAAGCATTATGCAGACCGAATCCAGCGACGTGCAGAAAGGTGTAATCGGTCTGCTACGACGCGCTGATGGCACGGAAATGAACTTGCTTTTCTCGTTTGCCAATATGCTGGATGACGATGGCACGCTGCGCGGCGTGCGCGGGGTGACGCGGGACCAGACTGGCATCATCGCGGCGCAGGCCGAACAGGCCATGCTGAACAAACAACTTCGCCAGGCGGAACGGCTTAAGGCCATTGGCCAGCTTTCGGGCGGGGTGGCGCATGATTTCAACAATATCCTCGCCATTATTCGCGGCAATATCGAGATGATCTCGGCCAATACGCAACACGAAGACGTGCCGCATATGCTTAATGTGGTGGATCGCGCTTCCAGACGCGCGGCGGATCTGACCCATCAGCTTCTTGCATATGCCCGCCAACAGGCCCTGCGCCCCAGCACGGTTGACGTCAACCAGCTGATAAATGATCTCTCGATCCTCCTAGAGCCGGCCCTTGGAGAGCGCGTCCAAATGGAAACCGTCGCCAGCCGGGGGCTGTGGAACTGCCGCGCCGACCAAAGTGAGCTGGAAGCCGTGATCCTGAACCTTGCGATCAACGCAAGTGATGCGATGCCCGAGGGTGGGAAGCTGACGATCGAGGCATATAACGCCCGGATCGAAGACCCCATCCCGGACGAGCCAATGCTTGAGCCGGGGCAATATATCTGCATCGCGGTCACGGATAACGGTCATGGCATGAGTGACGACGTGAAGGCCCAGGCGTTCGAGCCGTTCTTTACCACCAAGGCAGTCAACAAGGGCTCGGGGCTTGGGCTATCCATGGCCTACGGCTTTGCCAAACAGTCCAAGGGCCATATCACCCTTTATTCCGAAGAGAATGTCGGGACGACCGTAAAGCTATACCTGCCACGAGAGCGCACCCGCGCCGAACCTGCCGCCCCAAGCGAAGACCTTCCCGAAGTGTCCGGCACCAAAGTTCTGGTCGTGGAAGACGACCGCGACGTTCTTGAAACCGTTGCACGTTTCCTGCTGCAACTGGATTGCAACGTCATCCAGACCAGCTCTTCCGAGGAGGCTATCGTCTTGTGCAAAGAGATCAGAGACATAGATCTCTTTTTGATCGATGTCGTGTTGCCAGGGCCATTGAACGCCAAGAACCTCTCGATCATGCTCGAAGAGCACCACCCCAATACACCCACTGTGTTTATGTCCGGCTATACCGAGAATTCGACCATCTATAATGGCCAACTAGACAATGGGGTCGTGCTGCTTAAGAAGCCGTTTTCTCTAGGACAGCTTGCCAAAGCCATCCATGCAAAAATGGAACCCTAGTCGACCGGACCAGACAAGGCGCTGCTTCGTTTGATATGGTCAGAATACGCGCTATGTCGTCGCCGGGGATAGGGGGAAAAAGAAAATGCGTGTACTTTTATTGGAAGATGATCCGTTGCTGGCCGAGACATTGGTGAACAGCTTCAAACGACGCGGGGATGGCGTGGATCACGCATCCAATGTGGAAGAGGCGCTGGCGGCGATTGCGGTGCAGAATTACGATGCGCTCATCCTTGATATCAGGCTGCCTGATGGCTCCGGAGCCGAGGTATTGAGCAAGGCGCGAAAGCAGGGCCATAGCACGCCGATCATTCTGATCACCGGGTTCCCCGCGAATGAAGACGCGGCGCAGCTTTTTGATCTTGGCTGCGACGACTACCTCCGCAAGCCCTTCGATTTGTCCGAGTTACACGCTCGGCTGCGCGCGATTTTGCGGCGCAAAGAGGGGCGCGAGGGGACCATGCTGAAGCTTGCGGATCTAACTGTCGACCCTGTCAGCATGTCGGCCTGGGTGGCTTCTGACGAGGTGTCGCTGACCCCGCGCGAATACTCTTTGTTGGAAATCTTCATGCGCAGCCGCGGGGCCATGCTCTCAATGGCGCAGCTTTTTGAGCACCTTTATTCGTTCGATGACGCGCCAGAGGACGTAAACGCTGTGCAACTGCATATCGCCCGGCTGCGCAAGAAAATCAAAAACAGTGAAGCTAAAATTGTCAATCGTCGCGGTTTTGGTTATCAGTTCCTGGCTTCAGAATAGTGTTGAGTAAATCATCCCTACCTGAGCTTTGGTTTGTATTGGCAATAAAGGCCTGCCTCTGAGCTGCAACTAAAGCCACAGACAAGTCATTAAGGTTGTGTTTCGCGGAGTAGCTAATAAGATCCTCAAAAACTCCGATCAACCAGTCATGATCATGTTTCATTACAAATCCACCGACACTATTACCCCGGAAATTTTATCGCGGGTTCCTGTCGGTAAGCTGTCGACCGGAAAAGTTGCGTCAGGCCACCGGCTATAGATGCTGAGGGGCCATCTAGATGGATTTATAAGTGAGGTAAGGAGCCGTGCTATTGGCAGGCCAGTCATTAGGCCGAACTTACGGAAGAGGCTTAGGGCGTTTTGGCATTATTTGGCCCAGCCCGGATGTGTGCCGATGCTGTACCTCAATCAAGCGGCTTCGAACGGCGCGCGAATGGACCGGGTCTCGCCTCTGACGCCTGGTTGTTTGTGATGGATGTGGCCGCGTTTCATGCTGCGCATTGTCTCGACCCCGCTCAGGGTTTCCTTGGCCGTTCGCAATGGGATTGTGTGGAGAAAATTAACTAGAGATCAGGGGCATGCGATGATGATCTGGCCCTTTCTGCTCCTTCCAGATGGCAGCTGGGGCGCTCGTCGCACGTCAGAGTTGACAAAAATCGGACTTTCTTTCTCTAGAGATCTTTAGTGTATTGCAGAATGTGAGCGATCATGTTGGTGCAAATGCACTGACCTGTTTTCTGATTGTGAGCATCACAAGCTATTTGCCGTTGGGTGGTCGTCACTATGTCTATCAATCGCAATGTCTTGAGATCGTGGGACGCCGCAGCGACCTCCTGTCCGTGCAGGACGTTCTATAGCCGCTGAACGCGCTGGAACGAAGAAGGAACCCGCGCACGGCGGATGACCAGCCTAGCTGCCAAACACGGCGATGATAGGATCGTAATGATAGACGCGATTTTCCTGATCGCGAACAGAACAGCGACAAGCTTGGCCACCAAACGGGGCGGCGCGATCGCCATATCGGTCAAACCAAGGGCTTTTGTTCTGCCGTCGCACGCGCAGCAACCGTTATCTTTAAGGTATGATCTTAGTCCTAGGACGGCCCCCTGTAGGCCAAAAGGTGAACTCCCCTCTCACCATGAGTTTTTGTTCAACCGATTCCCGCAATGACTTCGTATGACTGGACATTTTTGCAATGCGGAGAATTTCTGCTCTCCGGCCTAGGTCACAGCCGACGGGTAGAGTTGTGCACACGCAGCGAGTGACGACGGCTAGGTCCGCTAAATCGACATTCGGAAAGAACACGTCTCCTAGCCTCAATCGTCGCGCGCAGGACCGCCCCCGCCCCTCCGCACGGTATGTTAACCATGGGGTTTGCCATACGAGGTGCCATACGCAAGGCCGACGTTTTGCCGACACAAGTCCGACCGCGGATTTCCCCATAAAATTAGGCGTTAAGCTCCGATTCGGGGACGGGCGGGCGCGTGTCTCCGCGCGGGGCGTTTACCATTTGCCAACACGCCCCGCCCACAAAGCCATCAGCCAAGCTTTGCAAGCAGCGCCAGGAACGTCCTTTGTTCCGCCCGGGTCAGGGGGCGCAGCGTCTCTTCGGTAATCCGCAACCCGTCGCGCACCAGCGTGTCGACGATCACGGCGCCCTTGTGCGTCAGCGAGATATTGGACCGCCTCTTGTCCTTCGGATCCGCCGTGGACGTCACCAGCCCCTTGCTTTTCAGCCGGTCCACAACGCCCTTGACCGTCGCCACATCCATCGCCGCCATGCGCCCCAGATGGTTCTGCGAGGCGTGCCCGTGTTCCGCAATCCGAATGAGGGTCGAGAATTGCGTCGCGGTCAGATCCTCAGAGATAAGCGCCTGGAAAATCGTCGCATGGCGCTGGCTTGCAAGGCGCAGCAGATAGCCGACCTGCTCGCTCAGGCGGTAGCGCGCAGTGATATCCGTTTCTTCGATCGCCTCAGACATATCACCCCCTAACGCGAATGGCCCGGGGCCGCAAATTGAAGCCCCAGGATGCAACTAACGCAAGCCGTCCTTACCCTCGGCCTGCTCATGGGTCAGCCCGCCCACGCGCGGCAAGGGCCGCCCGCTATCCGTCACGGCGACGGCGACCATAATCTCGTTGCGGCGCGGTGCATCGTTCAGGCGGACCTCGATGCCGTCGAAATGACTGCGCACATAGGCCGCGTCCTTATGGCCAAGCGGCACGTCCAGCACCTGGCCCGGACTGCCCATCTTCTTGGAGGACGGCACCAATGCCGCGCCTCTTTCGACCTCTGCGCGCAGCGGCGCGCCCAGCTTGGGATGCAAGATCGCGGCGGCGTGTTCCAGCTCGCCATTCTCGCCCACCATCGCCGATTTGCCATAGCTTTCGGCCTGCGCCGGGGTGATCCCCAAGGCCTCGACGCATCTCCTGCCCAAGAGCGCGCCAAGCTCGGCGCCGATCTCCATCAACGCCGAGAGGTCCTCGGTATACGCGCCCGCGAACGGGTTCTCGATCACCGCAACGGCCACGGCTTTGCGGGTGGGGGGCGAGATCGCCCTGCCAATCTCGATATGGGTTTCTTCAACGTTCACAGCGATTTTTCTGATCTTGGCGCTCATCTCGGGCCGACCTTTCCTAAGCTGTCTTCCACGGAGAACGCGGTGTTGCGCGGGTTTGGATCAGGCATGTTCGGCCTCTTTGGGTTGCAGTTGCAGCGCCGACAATGTCCTGCCGGTCACCGCGCTGTGGTTCTGAAGGAACAATGCGGCGGCTTCGATGCGCCGATCTTTCTTGAAGGACGCCGCCCGGGCAAGGCCGCTTTGCAGCGCCGTGCGGCAGTCAGCGTGGCTCAGCGGCGCGCAATGCGTGACGACCGGCTGCGCGCCGAGGTCCGTGTTGTCGTCCAGCATATGCGCCGGGCAGCGGTTGACGCCGGGATGGCCCGGCAGGTCCACCGCATTGGCAATCAGCGTCGCGGCGGCATCCGCCGCGGCGGCGGAGCGCGCCAGCACGGTGGCGCTGTCGGCAATCCCAAGGCTATGGCTGCGCCCGTGCCGCCCGCTGGTGGCGATGCCAGCGATCCCGTCGCCGCGCGTCAGCGCGATCTGCCCCAGAACCCGCCCGGTGTGGTCCGAGATCGCCATTCTGAAAACCTGCCCCTCGGCCAGATGCAGCGCGATGTCCCCGCCATTATTCACATAGGCGCGCTCTAGCCTTGCCGCGTCGACCATCGCGTGCAGCACCTCGTCGGCCACCGCCCCGGCCACCGCCGCCATGCGGGTCAGATGCCCGATGCTCACAAAGGGCGCCACCGCCGCATGCATGCGCGCGGCGATGATCCCGTGCGGCTTGGCGGATTTGTCATTAAGCGGCTCTCGCAGCCTGGGCAGTTCCGCGACAAGCTCGGCCAGAACCGTGCCAAAGCGGGCATGGGCGGCCTCGAACGCGCGGCTCCTTTGGCCGTCTGCGCCGATGACCAGATCAATGGGGCCGTGTTGCAGATGCAACCTGTCGCCGCCCGGCAGAAGATGTGCTTGGGGTCCCAAAACTATGTCGCCCGCTTCGACCAGCGGAAGTTCCCAGGCGCCATCGGGTCGTGGGCGCGCGGGTTCTGGGCCACGCGCCGCGCGCCGCCCGAGCTGATCTGATCCACCGGCGTGATGTGGTCCATATGCCCGCCAAGCGTCTGGTAGTCGGTGACCCGCAGGGTGAACTCGATGGGGGCGACAAGCGCCGGTGTGGGCACATAGCCGAAGGATTGCGTCGGCATGTCCAGAATGTCGACCATCACGGTGATGCCGCCTCCCGGCCAGACATAGGCGTCGGCCCCGCCGCAGGACACATGGGTCAGCGCGCCCTTCACGGACCGGGTCAGGCGCACGGGGTTCTCTGTGACGCCCGCGCGCAGGCTGCCACCGGCGCCGCCCATGAACAGGACCGAACATACCGAGGGCTCGCAGTTCTCGGCAATCAGCTCTGCCGATTGCAGCAGCGCTGTTGGGACGTCCTTCGGCTGCGGAGCCAGGTCGGCGTCCAGCTCGAAATAGGCGTATTGCTCGCCGGTGGTGGACACCATCAAAAGCCGCAGCCCCTCCCACGCCACTTTGGCATTGAAAGGCCCAAGGATTTTTAGCGGGTCCTCGATATCCGTGCCGCCCCAGCCGGTGCCGGGATTGGCGACCTGAAAATACCGCCCCGGGGTCGAGCGCCGCCCGAGGATCTTGATCCCCGTCGCGGGCACGTCCAATTGCTTGCCCGCCTCATGCTCGGACAGGACGCCGGTGATGTGGTCGTCGACCACCACGACCTCGTCGGCATGGTCAAGCCATTGCATCGCGAACATGCCGATCGCGGCAGAGCCGCAGCCGACCCGCATCAGGCTTTCGGTCACGCCGTTGACGATGGGCGCCTTGCCCGCCTCGACCACCAGAGCGGTCTGGTGATCCGCCTCGCCGATCTGCATGGTCACGGCCTCGCGGTTGCACAGCCGCAAGAGCGCGTCGCAGGTCACCCGGCCTTCCCGCTTGCTGCCGCCGGTCAGGTGCTCGACCCCGCCAAGCGACAGCATCTTGGAGCCATATTCCGAGGTCATCACGTGCCCGATGGGCTCGCCATCCACATAGACGATGTCGCGCTCGTGGCCGATATGGCGGTCGGTGTCGATTTTGACCTTCACGCCGCAATAGCTAAAGATGCCCTCGGTCACGACGGTGACCATATCCACCCCATCTATGTCCTGGCTGACGATGAAGGGCGCGGGCTTGTAGTCGGGATAGGTGGTGCCGGCCCCCACCGCGGTCACGAAGGGCCTGCCGCCCTTGATGATGTCGCCGTCCCAGCTCTCGTCGGCCCCCCCGCCGGGCATGAACGGGACAAGCTTTTGATCGCCGCTTTGCACGATGGTCAGCGGGTCCAGCCGGACCAGCGCGCCGCCGTGATTGGCGTACCGGTCGCAGGCGCCGGATTTGCCGTCCGCGATGTAGCACATCACCGGGCAGGCGTCGCAGCGGATCTTCTCGGGCAACTCCCGCGCCATCTAAGCGTCCCCCTCTGGGTCCAAGGCCTCGGCCACGAACCCCTCGGGGTCCGCCGTGAAGGCGCGGTAGAGCCGGAAATGCGCCGTCTCGCGATAGTCGATCTCGGTCAGCCCGCGCCGCGTGATCTCCAGCACCTGCGCGCCGGGCACCGCCATCAGGATCGGCGAATGGGTGGCCAGGATCACCTGCGCGGTCTCGCTCTCTTGGATGCGCGCCAGGAGGCGTAAGAGCTCGCGCTGGCGATTGGGGGACAGGGCGCTTTCGGGTTCGTCCATGAAGTAGACGCCCTGGCGGGTCATGCGCTCTTCAAAGACGCGCATGAAGCCCTCGCCATGGGACCAGGACAGGAAGTCCGCGTATGGGCTTGCGACTTCATCAAGGTAGCGCGCCACCGAGAAGAAGGATTCCGCGCGAAAGAACCAACCATCCGTGACCTTGGGCAGCCAGCCCGCGCGCAACACTTGCGCAAGCTCGGCACCGCTGCGGTCGATGGCGCGGGAGTGGTCCACGGGGCTGTACCCCTTGCCGCCCCCCGCCTCGTCATAGCCCGCAATGGCGGCGATGGCCTCGACCAGGGTGGACTTGCCGGTGCCGTTCTCGCCCACGATGATCGTGACCGGCTGTTCGAAGTAAAGTTCGAACTCCGGGCCCAGCCAGGGCAGGTCGAACGGGTAGCCGGACTGCTCCGCCAAGGGCTCCTCCTGCACCGTCAGCCGCCGTAGGAAGGGCGCGGGCAGCTTGGTGTCGCGCCGCTTACGCGCCATTTCGGTCACCGGTCTTCAGCGCGTCATGCAGGCGCTGTGGCGTCGCGGGCACGCGGTGCAGCCGCACGCCCGTCGCGGCCTTGATCGCGTTCAGGATCGCGGGCGCCGTGGGGATCAGCACATGCTCGCCCAGCCCCTTGGCGCCATATGGCCCGTGCGCGTCGGGCTCTTCGATGATCAGCGTCTCGATGGGCGGGATGTCTCCGATGGTTGGGATCAGGTAGTCATGCAGGTTCTCGGTGCGCCCGGGGAGGTACTCCTCCATCAGCGCCATGCCCAGCCCCTGCGCGATGCCGCCATGCACCTGGCCCTCGACCAGCATCGGGTTGATGGCCCGCCCGACGTCATGGGCGGCCACGAATTTCAGCGGCTTGACGGTGCCCATGGCGGTGTCGACCTCGACCACGGCCAGATGCGCGGCATAGCCGAACTGCGCGTAGGGCGCGCCCTGGCCGTTCGCGTCCAGCGGCTTGGTGGGCGGGTCATAGGTCTCCTCGGCGCGGAAGACATAGCCAAGCGCGTCCACCGGCAAGGCGGCAAGGTCGATGTGGTGCTCGGTGGCGCCGCGCATGCGGATCTCGCCCTGGCCAAAGGCGATCTCGCTGTCCGGCGCGGCGTTCACCTTTGCCAGGATCGCGGCCCGCAGGGCCGCCCCCGCCAGCCGCGCGGCGTTGCCAGACACGAAGGTCTGGCGCGAGGCAGAGGTCTTGCCGCCATCAGGGGTCACATCGGTATCCGCGCCCACCAGCTCCAGCGCGCCGGGGGTCACGCCAAGCTCTGCGGCAAAGATCTGCGCCATAACGGTGCTCGCGCCCTGCCCGATATCCATCGCGCCCTGGTGCAGCACGACCTGCCCGTCCGGCCGCACCCCCGCGCGGAAGGTCGAGGGGTTGGGCAGCGACGTGTTTCCGCAGCCATACCAGCCCGCAGCCACGCCGACCCCTCGGCGCAGGGGGCCGCTGGCTTCGTTAAAGCCCGCCGCGGCCCGATGCTCGGCCTCCCAGGCCGGTCGCAGCGCTTCCAGGCAGGCTTTGATCCCCACGCCTTGGTGGAAGACCTGCCCGCAGACCGTGGGGACGTCATTCTCGAGGGCGTTCAGGATCCGGAATTCCAGCGGGTCGAGCCCGAGCCTCTCGGCCAGCTCATCGAACAGGCATTCCTGGGCAATCGCGGATTGCGGTACGCCAAAGCCCCGGAACGCCCCGGCGGGCGGGTTGTTGGTGTGGATCGCCTTGGATTCGGCGCGGTAATGCGCGATGCGATAGGGCCCGGAGGCATGCACCGGCACCCGGTTGGCCACGGTCGGCCCCCAACTTGCATAGGCCCCGGTGTCAAACACCCCGAGGAAATCAAACCCGGTGATCCTGCCCTGCGCGTCCGCCCCGATGCGCAGCGTTATGTCCGACGGGTGGCGCTTGGTCGAGCTCTGCATGGATTCGTTGCGCGTGTAACAGATGCGGACCGGCTTGCCGGTCTTGAGCGCGGCCAGCGCAAGATAGGGCTGCACCGTGATATCAAGCTTTGACCCAAAGCCGCCGCCCACAGCGGTGGGCAGGATGCGGATCTGCGACCGGTCCATGCCGAGGATATCCGCCAGCGCCTCGAGGTCCATAACCGGCGCCTGCGTGCAGGCATGCAGCTCGACGCGCCCGTTCACGATCTCGGCAAAGCCCGCCTCTGGTTCGATATACCCATGTTCGACGAACCCGCTTTGGAACCGCCCCTCGACGGTGGTGGCGGCGCGAGCCAGCCCGGCCTTGGGATCGCCGCAGGTGACGAAGCCGCCGCACATGACGTTATTGGCGCGCCCCTCATGCAGGTCGGCAGCCTGCGGGGACTGCGCGGCGTCTATATCGGTCGCGGCGGGCAGTTCGGTCCAGCTTACCGGGAACATCTGTGGCGCGAATTGCACCAGAAAGGCCGGTTCGGCCACCACAGCGGCGACCGCCTCGCCGCGAAAGCGGGTCTCCTCCTCGGCGAAGACGGGCTGGTCCACGAATTGAGGGATCACGCCAAAGGCGTTCTTGCCCGGGATGTCCGCCGCCGTCAGCACCGCCGCAACGCCCGGGGTGTTGGCAAAGGCCTCTAGATCCCCAAAGCTGAAGCGCGCGCGCGGGTAGGGCGCGCGGATCACAAGGATCTCCAGGCAGCCAGGCGGGGCGACGTCGTCGCCAAAAAGCTCGTCCCCCGCGACCTTGGCGGCGCCGTCCACGCGCCGCAGAGCAAAGCCAACCTCGCCCGCCCCGTCGAACGCGATGGCGGGCGCGCCGACGACCGCATCAATGATCTTCCGGTACCCGGTGCAGCGGCACAGCACGCCGCCCAGCGCGTCTTGCACCGCGCCCTCGTCGGGGGCGGGGTTGTCGCGCAGCAGCGCCACGGCGGAGACCATCATGCCGGGGGTGCAGATCCCGCATTGCGCGGCGCCATGGTCCTGAAAGCTCTCTGCCAGCCTGGCCGCGATCGGCTCGTTCTGTCGCAGGCCGCGCAGCGTCTCCACGTCCCGGCCTTGCGCCTGATGCGCCGGCGTCAGGCACGCGCAGACCGGCTTGCCGTCCACCAGAACGGTGCACGCGCCGCAATCCCCCGCATCGCAGCCAATCTTCACATCGCGCGCATCAAGCCCCTCGCGCAACAGTTCTGACAGCCGCTGCCCAGGATAGGGCGTGGCCGAGACCCGCGCGCTATTGAGCGTAAAGCTTAGGGACAATTCCGGCATTTGCTTGTTCATGCCGCGCTGGCCCTTTGAAGGGTGCGCTGGATCTGCTCTTGGACAGCATCCAGGCGATAGCTGGCCGTGCCGCGCACATCATCAATGGGGGAGAGGTCCTCGAGGTCCTCTGGCGTGACGCGGAGATCCGCCGGGCGCATCCCGATCAGCCTTTTCTCGAGCCCCGCCAAGCGCTGCGCGACCGCCGAGCAGGCCCCCACGGCGACGCGCGCCTCGGCAATGCGGCCCCGGGCGTCCAGCAGGACATTGGCCGCCGTCATGCAAATCGAGATCACCAGGTAGGTCCGACTGCCGAGCTTTTCGAACGCGGATTGCATGCCCTCGGGCTGCGGCGGAACGCGAATGCCGCGCACCAGCTCGTCCGGCGCCAGCGCGGTCTGCCGAACGCCCGTGATGAAATCCGCAAGGGGCACGTCGCGCGCGCCGCGCGCAGCGCTTGCGATCTCGACAACGGCCTCGAGCGCCAGCAAGGCCGGGACCCCATCCGCCGCCGGCGAGGCGTTGCACAGATTGCCGGCCAAGGTACCCGCGTTCTGGATCTGCACGCTCCCGACCTCCCGCCCCGCGGCCTTGAGCGCGTCAAACGCCGGGTGCAGGTCAGCGCGCACGATATCGGTCCAGGTTACGGTCGCGCCGAAATACGTGCCTGCCGCGTTTTGCCGGATCGCCGACAGCGCGTCTACGCGCGTGAGGTCAAGGAAATAGTCGGGGCTCTCGCCCGGCCTGGCCGACGGGTAAACATCCGTCCCGCCTGCGATAATCTTGCCCGGACCGCGTGAGAGAATGTCGAGCGCGTCTGCAAGTGCGGTCGGGCTGAAATAGCTCACGAGGGCCTCTCTTCAAATTTTCATTAGCACACAAATGATATTGCCGCAAGACAATTCCTGTCAACAGAGATTCAAGGGGCAATTGGCGCGCATTGCAAGGCCGGCATCCCGCGCCCCAGGCGTGCCATTGCCAGGCATCAAGTGCGGGGCGTCAAGCGGGGCCATTGCCGAACCGCCCAATCGGCCCCATATTCTCCCCATGCTAAAGTTCACGCCCATCCTCCTGGCGGTCCTCTACGGGCTGGCGATGTACCGCTTCTCGGCCTGGCGCACCGCGCGCGAGCTGGACGACAAGTCGACCGAGCTCGCCGACCCGATGCTGAAGCTGCTGACCGACAAGATGGCCGCCGCGCTCGAGATCGAGCGCATCCGCGTCCACATCTACGAGATCGAGCCGGTGAACGGGCTGGCCGCGCCGGACGGGCGGATCTTTATCACCCGCGGGTTCTTCAACAAGTACCGCAAGGGCGAGGTCAGCTCGGACGAGATGGCGTCGGTGATCGCGCATGAGCTGGGGCATGTGGCGCTGGGGCATTCACGGCGGCGGATGATCGACTTCTCGGGGCAGAACGCGCTGCGCACCGCGCTGGCGATGGTGCTGAGCCGGTTCATCCCCGGCCTGGGCGTCTACATCGCCAACGCTTTGACCACCCTGCTGGCGGCGCGGCTCAGCCGCTCGGACGAGTACGAGGCCGACGCCTATGCCGCCGCGCTTTTGGTGAAGGCGGGGATCGGCACCGGGCCGCAGAAGGCGCTGTTCGGGAAGCTCGAGGCACTGACCAAGACCAATATGGGGGCGATGCCCGCCTGGTTCCTCAGCCACCCGAAGGTCGACGAGCGCGTCAAGGCTATCGAGGCGCTTGAGGCGCGCTGGGCACAGGTGCCCTCCCCCGACCAGGCCTAGGGCGAAAACGCTTTGGCCGGGCGCATCCCGCGCGCTATGCCTGCCCGCAAAAGATCGAACCAACATGAGGAGTGAGCCGTGGGACGCGAGCTGGGCGCGCTGGCGACGTTCGAGCGGATGGGGCAGCAGTGGATGTTCGACCTGGCGCGCTCTTGAGGGCCGGTTCCTGACAGCTCCAGCGCCGCGCGAGTGGCGCGGTCGGATTTGCGTATTTGGAACAAGGTGAAGGGGCTGGGGTTACTGCACCAGTTTCGACGCCAAATCCAGCAGGCGGGTCGCGAAATCTTGGATTTGTGGGGTCTGTGCGGCGTAGATCGTGACACCAGCGCCGATCGCCCATTTGGTTCCGGTCTTGCCCACCTCTTTGGCGGATTCCTTTAGCGCTGCATCGCCCAGTTCTGCGCAATAGGCGCCTATGGCTTTGAGGGCATCTAGGATCGAGCGCGCGCGGGCCTTGAGTTCCTCGCGCTCCGGTTCTGGTTGTTGAAGTTCTTCGATGGCGGCCTCAACATCCTCACGAATGCGCTGGGTCTGCAGCAACACGAGCGGCGGCGTGTCCACGAGCTCTGGCGGCATGTTGTGCGAGCGATGCTCTGTCGTTGCGGATTGCGTGGTAGCGAGTGGTCCAGAGAGCAGGTCTTTACCTGCGGTGATCAGGTCGTATTTCTCGACAATCTCAGAAATGCGGGCGTTCACCTCGGCATCGGAGCCCTTCCAGAAGGCGAACTCGTCATCAACGTTACCTTGGGTGGCGATCTCGGTGAGCATCTCAAGGTTGAGGCTGCTTCCCGCGCGGGCGGCCTCATAGAATCGAATCCAGAATTCCCAGCCCTCTTGGCGGGCAGCCATGGCCTCTTTGGCCTCTTCCCACATCTCCGCGAGCGGGTCTTTTGCACCGTGTCGGATCGGGTGGGAAAGCAGGTTTTGTTTTACCTCGACCAGTCGGCAATCCTCACGCAAGTCCGTCCAGATCGCATCCGAGTCGGCGGCGGAGGCGGAGGCGGAGTGGGCGGCGGAGGCGGCGGAGTAGGCGGGGTAGGCGGCGGCGGCGGCGGCGGAGTAGGCGGCGGAGTAGGCGGCGGAGGCGGCGGAGAAGGTGGAGGCGGCGGCGGAGGCGGAGTAGGCGGCCTGTCTAATATCTGCGGTTGGCACATTGGCGGCAACCGCGGAAATCAATATGGCACGAAAAACAGCGCCATGTGTCACATCATCCTTCCGTGAGCGGTCAAAGGCCCAGTCGGCATAGACCGGCAAGGCCCGCAGCGCGCTGCGATGCGCCAGGGTGATCGCCTCGGCCTGGCGCGTCTCTTTCGGGCGCGCCTTTAGCCAAGCCTCGAAGCTTTCCTGGTCCTTGATCTCGCTTACATCCACCATGCGCCCCGACTATGGCGTGATCGCGAATTTAGTCAAACACCGCCGCGATCTCGTCGATGCTGACGCCCTCCTTGATCTCGCGCAGGCGGGCGTAGATCAGCGCGGCCAGGATCCCGCCCAGCCCATAGCTGATCGCGCTGACGGCGCAGTAGACCAGGACCCCCGCCGCGGTGCCCTGCGCGTCATGCGCCATGTCGGCCAAAAACACCGCCGCGTTATCCACGATGTTCACCACCACGCCCACCAGGATCAGCGTGCCCACGATGGGCCAGAGATAGCCCTTGGTCAGCGCGTGGCTGCGGTGCAATCCGCGCAGGCCCACGCGCTCGATCACCACCGCCGGGGCGAGCACCGAGAACATCGCCATCACCAAGAGCCCCGGCACCACCAGCAGCAGCAGCCCGCCGATGGTCAGCAGCACCGACACCAACGACAGCACCAGCACCACGGGCAGCGTGAACAGCGCCGCCATCCAGTAGCGCTGTAGCCGCAGGGGGCGGCCCAGCTTGGAATCGTAGGACAGCTGCGCCACCAGGGCTCCGTTGAGGCTGTATGCCATGATTTCGACGACAAAGATGCTGACTAAGAGCGCGAACGTCATCACCGGGTCAAAGTAATCCTCGTTGATCGCATAAAGCAGCGCGCCGTCCCAGCCCAAGAACATCGCCGCGTAGAGCCTCGTCAAGAGCACCGGCGCAATGCCCATCACCATCACAGCGGGGATGTGCTTGAACAGGATCGAGAAGCTCTCGGAGATGATGGCGCCGACGCCAAGGGGCTCTTGCGCGGGTGGTGTTCTCGTTTCGCTCATGGGGCGCCTCTTCGTCTGAAGCGCCGCGCCGGGACCGCGCGGCGCAGGTGTTGCTTGGCTCTAGTCAAAGACCGCCGCGATCTGGTCGACGCCCACGCCTTCCTTGATCTCGCGCAGCCGCGCATAGATCAGCGCCACGACGATCCCGCCCAGGCCATAGCCCAGGGCGCCGATCAGGCCCGCGAAGAGCAGCAGGATGATCAGGCCGATCCCCGTGGTGCCCAGCGCGGCCGCCAGCAGCCCCAGCACAAAGGTGATCACGAATTGCAGGATGAAGATGCAGACCCACACCAGAATCAACGTGCCCACGATGGGCCAGCGGTAGCCCTTGGTCAGGCCCGCGCTGCGGCCCATCCCGCCAAAGCCCGCGCGCTCGATCACAATGGCGGGCACCGTGGCCGAGAACACCGCATAGACCCAGAGCCCGCCAACGATCAGCGCGATCATCCCAATCGTCGTGAGAATGCCCACCACGATCGAGAGCACCGCCACCGGCACCACCGCCGCCAGCGCGGGCCCAAAGTAAGCGCCCAGCGGCCGGCTGCGCCCCAGCTTGGCATCATAGGCCAATTGCACCACGATCCCGGTCACCAGCCCGTAGACGACCATGCTGACCACGGTCGAGATCCCGATCCCGGCGTAAAACCCAGCCAAGTTGTTAAGGTCGATCTGGGGCTCATCGATCCCAAGGGCAACGTCGAACCCAAGGGTCGCGCCGTTGACAAGATAGCCAATGAGCGTCCCCGCGAAGCCCAAAAGAACCACCTTCACAAGGTTGCCGAAAAGCACAGAGAAGCTCTCGGAGACGATACTGCCCGCGCCGAGCGGCGCCGAGAAGTTTTGGTTGTCGGTTGAAGTCATAATGTCACCTTTTGATCGCTACGAAAGGATGGGTGTTAAACTGTGGGTCGGACGGGGCGCCGGATGGCTTCCCCTTCAATTGTGCAATTTAAAGGCGCATGGGGGCTCAAGTGCAAGTGTTTTGGTGGCTTCGCGCCGCCGGGCCACCACATTTAGCGCTACTGTGGCGTCTCGTCCGCCGCGTGATGCTTGTCGGCACGCTTATCCCCAAAGAGCTGCCGCTGCTCTAGATGCGCCCGCTGCGCGTTGTAGAAGCTGCGCAGAAACTCCACCGCGCGGGCCGGGGGGATGGGGTCGGCAAAGCCGATCTTCTGGCGGATCTTCTCGACGATCGTGGCGACGGTTCTGCGGTTGCGGGCATGCACGTCGGGCGACATGAACTTGTCCTGCGCGCGCAATAGCGTCTCGAGCGTTTGCAGCTCGAACGCGCCGTAATGGTCAAGCTGGTGGGCGAGAAAGGCAAAGCCTTTGGCGCCGGGTTTCGCCGCCGTCATAGGCTTTGCCTCGCCGGCGAGGTCCTTCAGCAGGATGGGCTGCGGCAGGTGGATCACATGGGTGCCCGCCAGGATGTCGCCCAGCCGCTGCCGGTAGGGGTTCATCAGCGGGATCGCAAATGCCATCGCCACCCAGGCCAGCGCGATCCAAGAGGCCACCGGGCTTTCCTGGTCCAGCGTCAGCAACAGCGTGCCCGGCAGGAAGATCTCGGCCTCCTTCATTAGGTTCCGCAGCACCAGCGCGTGGGTGCTCAACGAGCCGCCATTATGCGCGACCACCTTGATCTTGAGGAACCGTTTGCCCAGGGTCTGCCCGTTCCAGGCCAGCTCTGACAGGATGTAATAGGGGACCCGGATCACGAAGAAGAGCAGCATGGCGATGGCCATGATCGTCTGCGGGCGCGTCAGCTCGAGGGCGCTGAACAGGATCACCAGGCAGACCGCCGCGACGGTGGTGATCAGCACGTCGGCGATCTGCGCGGCGAGGCGCACGCCAATGCTGGCCACGGGCAGGTTCAGGGGCACGCCCTCTGGCGGCAGGATGGTGCTTGCGGCGCGGCCGCGCTCTGCGCGGCGATCCTTGCGGGCCAGGCGCTGGGCCTTGCGGACGTCCGCTGCCGGGCTTCTCATTGCCGCGCCCTCCCGCCCAGCATGAACCAGGCCAGCCAGCCGAACCCAACCGTCCAGCCGATCAGATAGCGCGTCCACATGTCCTGCACCGTCTGGCGAAAGAAGCCCTCTAGGATCGCCGCCGCCACCAGCATGATCGCCGCCACGATCGCCAGCTTCACCGCGTCCTTGCCCGCTAGCCGCAGCGCCTCTTTGCGGGTGTTGCGCCCCGGGAACAGCACCGCCATGCCCAGCTGCATTCCGCCGCCGCAGGCGATGCAGATCGCCGACAGCTCGGTCACCCCATGGATCGACAGCCAGCCGCCCAGGTCCCAGCCCAGCCCGCGATCCACATGCAGCGCATAGAACGCCCCCAGGATCAGCCCGTTATAGAAGGTCAGCAGGAACGCCGGCGCGCAGGCGAACACCCCCAGCCCGAACACGAAGATCGCGATGCGGGTGTTGTGCGAGAACAAATACGTCGCGAAGGCCCCCAGCCCGCTGCTGCTATGGTCGTCGTCATAGATCACCGAGCGCAGGAAGGCCGTGGTGCTGTCCGGCCCGCGCCCGCCCGCCATCTCGGGCGGCATGAACACATAGAACCAGGACGCGTTTTCCAGGTACAGAAGATACCCCGCCAGCGCGCCTAGACCCATGCAGAGGAACCCCAGCAGGATGTAGAACCAGGACCGCCGCATCGCCTGCGGCGCGCTTTTGGTAATGAACCGCCCCACCAGCCCGCCCAGCCGCTCCTGCGGGGCATAGACGCTAAGATAGGCCCGCGCGGTCAGCGCCTCTAGATACTCCAGCAGCGCCTTGTCCAGCGAGATCTCGCGCGCAATCGCCAACGAGGTTGTGGCCTGCCGATAGAGCGACGCCAGATCCCGCGTGCCCGCAAAATCCATGTTCTGCAGCCCGTTCTTCTCGGCCTTCTCCACCAGGTCTTCCAGCCGCCGCCAATCCGCCTCGCGCTCCTTGCGGAAGCGGGCAGAGCGGATCAGGGCGCTGTCTTGCGGGGTGACGCGGGCGTTCATATCAGCTCCCGCGCTTTGATCTCGAGATAGGCCGAGATGAGCCGCGAGGTGACCTGCCCCGGTTTGGCGTCCACGATGGTCACGCCCAGCCGCGAGAGGCGCTCTAGCACCAGGCGGCGCTCGGAAATGGTCTGGTTCGCGGCCACCAAAGTGGCCACCCCGTCCATGTGGTCCGGCGCCTGCTCGACCAGCGCCTCGACCTCGGGGTCGCGGATCGCCACGAAGATCAGCAGATGCCGCTTGGCCAGGATGCCGATATTCTCGATCAGAAGCTCGGCCGAGTTGCTGTCGACGAAATCGGTGAAGATGATGATCAGCGAGCGCTTGGGCGTGCGCGCGTTCAGCTCGGTCAGGGCCAGGGTGTGGTTGGTCTCGCGGCTGACATAGTCCAGCTCGGCGGTCCAGCTGCGCAGGCGCGCGAAGGCGGTGCGCCCGGGCTCGGGCTTGGCGAAGGCGCGGGGCTGCACGTCGTAAGAGTAATGCCCCACCAGGTCGCCGCCGATGGCCGCGGCCCAGGCGGTGGCCAGCGCCGCCGTCACCGCGTGGTCGATCTTGGGCAGCCCGGCGATCTCCTCGCGCATCAGATAGCCGTTATCAATCGCCAGGATCACATGGTGGTTGCGCTCGGCGCGCAGCTCCTTGGCCACCAGCGCGCGCTTGCGGGCCGAGCGCTTCCAGTCGATGGTCTTCACATCCATGCCGCTGACGAAGTCGCGCAGCTGGTGGAACTCTGACCCCTCGCCGATGGCGCGGTTCTCTTTGACCCCGAACAGGGTGCTGACCACGGTGGTGGTGATCTGCCCGGACTGCACCAGGCGGATGTTGGGCACGACGCGGATCTCGGCCTCAAAGCGCAGCTTGGGCACGAACTCAAAGAGCTTCAACCGCGAGACCCAGTGCAGCCAAAGCTCGGTGAAGGCCCAGGTGCCGCGGCGGGTCGCGCGGCAGGTCACGCGCGCGGCGTCGCCGGTGAAGTCGACGTCATCGGGGCCGGTCAGCCCCTCGGGCCAGGCGATCCGCAGGCCCAGCCCCGGCGGCGCGTCGGGCAGGCGCAGCTCCAGCGCCACATCCTCGCCCACGAAGACCTCCGGCGGCAGCTTGTGCTCAAGCGGCATCCGGCGCCGCATCGACAGCACCAGATCGCCCGCCGCCAGCAGCGCCAGCACCGCCCAGGGCAGCGGCGCGATGTCGCGCGCCGGGCCGCCGATCACCGCCGCGATCAGCGTCAGCACCAGCACCGCCACCGCGATGCCCAACAATCTGCCAGAGGGGCGTATCAGCGCGGGGCCTCGATCTGGTTGAGGATGTTCTCTAGGACCTGCTCGGACGAGCGGCCCTCGATCTCGGCGGCCGGTCCCAGCACCACGCGGTGCCGCAGCGCGGGCACATAGAGCCGCTTGACGTCATCGGGCAGCGCGAAATCGCGCCCGTTCAACGCCGCCATCGCCCGCGCGGCCCCCGCCACGGCGTCCGCCGCACGGGTCGAGGCGCCATAGGCGATGTCGGCGCTCTCGCGCGTGGCGCGGATCAGCCGCAGGATATAGGCCAAGATGTCATCACCCAGGATGATGCTGTCGATCAGCGCGCGGCTCTCGGCCAGCGCAGCCGCGTCCAGCACCTGCCCCAGATGCGCGGTCTCCAGCCCCGCCTCCAAGGGCTGCGCGGCGTGCTGGGTCAGGATCGCCATCTCCACCGCCTCGGGCGGGAAGTCGATGATCAGCTTGAACAGGAACCGGTCGAGCTGCGCCTCGGGCAGCGGGTAGGTGCCCTGCTGCTCGATGGGGTTCTGGGTGGCGACGACGATGAACTCGGCGCCCAGCGAGTGGTCGGTGCCGTCGATGGAGACCATACGCTCGTTCATCGCCTGCAGCAGCGCGGCCTGGGTCTTGGGCGGGGCGCGGTTGATCTCGTCCGCCAGCAGGACCTGGCTGAACACGGGCCCCTTCGTCAGCACGAAGTCATTGGTCTGGAAGTTGAAGATCGAGGTGCCCAGCACGTCCCCCGGCATCAGATCCGGGGTGAACTGGATGCGCCCGAAATCCAGGTCCAAAGCGGCGGCAAAGCTGCGCGCCAGCAGGGTCTTGGCGGTGCCCGGCGGGCCTTCAAGCAGCACATGCCCGCGCGCGAACAGCGCCACCAGCAAAAGGTCGATGACGTCCTCCTGCCCCAGAACGGTCTTGCCGATCTCGGCGCGGAGGGCGTCAGCACGCTGGCTGAGTGTTTCAAGTGTCATGTCGTATTCGCTCCAATACCCGTTCTAAGTCGTCGACATGCGCCATGGCCTGGGCGGCGCTGGCGCGGGGCGAGAGGCTTTGCAGCCGGTTGAGGATTTCGGCCAGCGGGGCGGCCTGCTCGGGGTGCTTGCGTTTGGTGTAGCGCAGGAAGGCCTCGGCGCTGGCGTAGTGGCGCGCATGGGCGGGCCCGAAAAGCTGCGCGGCGGTGGCGGCGATACGCGCGGCGGCGTATTCGCTGACCAGGGCGCCGTCCTGGTTCGACAGCCGCATCAGCCGCGCCCGCGCGCCCACCGATTGCGACTTGGCCGCGCCCATCGCGTTTAGCACGTCGCGCACCGGGCCGAACCGCACCGCCGCGCGCCAGAAGGCCAGCGTCAGCGCGATCGCCGCGCCCAGCCACAGGATCGTAAAGGGCGGCTGGAAGAACCGCAGCAGGTCGGACCAGCTGCGCTCGCGCTTCCGCGCGCTGCGCGGATCGGTCAGCCAGTTGCTGCGGCTATAGTCGATGACCACGTTCTTGTCGCCGGCGGCCTGCCGCGCCAGGTCAGAGACGATGCGCGCGTTATCCCCCAGCCGCAGGCCGTGGTTGTTGATCAGGTCGGGGTCCGTGAGGATCATCACGTCGCCAGCGTCACCCTCGCCAAACAGCGGGCAACGCGCCAGCAGCATAGCGCCCTCGCGCCCCAGCAAAGGCTCGCAGCCCTCTCCGGTCATCATCTGCGCGGCATAGATCTTGGCGCTCAGCTCGGTGCCATCGGCGGCGGTATAGTCGAACTCGGTGAAGGGCGCTCGGCCATAACCGAGCGTCAGGGATTTGCGGCCGGTCACGCGGTTCAGCGTCGCCTGGATGCGCGCGCGCTCGGCCAGAAGGATCGGGTGGCCGAACCCGGTAAGCCGCAGCCCGCTGCGCCACTTGGGCAGCACCACCAGCGTGGGCACCTTGCGCTGCTTGCTGTGGATGGCTTCGGTGACCAGGTCGTACTCGTCCTGCTGGAACAGCAGCTCCTCCTTCGTGGCCGGGGTGGCGCGGTCCCGCACCAGATCGGTGTCGTAGAGCGGCACCACAAGCAGCCCCACGGTGGTCTGGTCCATCGGCCAGCCGCCGGTGAAGTTCTGCGCGCTGGCGCCCTCGGCGGTCAGCCAAAGCTGCAGGCCATCCAGCCCGGTGGGCGAGCTGCGCAGGGCCTGCTGGCGCTGCGAGGTGACATAAATCATCGCGCCGATGATCAGCAGAACAAAGAGCCCAACCAGCAGGTACTCGGTGCGCAAGGCGGGCGCCGGGGCGGCGGTATGCGACTGGTCGCGGCTCATGGCAGGGCCCGCCGAAACAGCGGCCTTATGCGGGCCACATGGGCGTCGAACTCTTCCTCGCTGACGTCGCGCCCGCCGAACTGCACGCGCTCGCCGGCCAGGACCAGCGACTGCAGCGCCTCGCGGTGCTCTAGGTTGCGCGGCACCCGGCGCAGGGCGTCGCGTGCGGTCCAGCTGCGCTGCATCAGCACGCCCTGCGCGCCGACGGTGCGCGCCAGCACGGCCTGGGCCAGCGCCACCAGCGCCTCGCGGCGGTCCCGGATCCGTAAAACGGCCTCCAGGCTGTCCGGCAGTACCGGTTGGTCGCCGTGCCGGCCGCCGCTGCCGCGCCGCCGCCGGCCGCTGGTGGTGTTCTCCGCCGCGCGCCCCAGCGAGACAGAGATGCCGCCGCCGAAGGTCATGAACAGATAGGTGATCAGCAGCAGGATCCCGGCGGTGAGGATGATCGCGGGCATACGCGGCAACTCGGCGCTTGCTGCGTCGCGGTTCTGGCTGCGCTGGCGCGGGGTCTCGGTGGTCTCCAGCGGCGGCGCGGGGCGCGTGGGGTCGTAATAGGCCACGTCCGTGCCAATGCGCCGGTAGCGGATGGACTTTAGATAGGCCTCGCCGCTCTCGCCGATCTCCAGGGGCTCAACCGCGGCCTGCTGCGCGCCCGCCGGGGCCGCGAAACAGGAAAGGCATAAAGCAATCGCAAGGCCGATGCGCAGGAACATGGCCAATTCGTAGCTCGCCTCGCGGCGGGCCGCAACTGTGCTTGGCGGGCGGGCTAATGCACCCCAAGAGAGGCTATCTCTTTGACATCCGGCGCGCGGGGGGCGAAGACAAGAGCAACCGATTTTTCATGGGTACGCGCATGACGAAACCCTGCATCATTTGTGTGGCGCTCACCGGATCCGTGCCCACCAAGGCCGACAACCCGGCCGTCCCGATCAGCGTCGCGGAGCAAGTGGAAAGCGCGCAGGCCGCGTTCGAGGCCGGGGCCAGCATCGCCCATTGCCACGTGCGCAACGCCGATCAGACGCCCTCCAGCGACCCCGAGAAATTCGCGCGGCTCAAGGAGGGGCTGGAAAAGCACTGCCCCGGCATGGTCATCCAGTTCTCCACCGGCGGGCGCTCTGGCGCCGACCATGCGCGCGGCGGCATGCTGCCCCTGCGGCCCGACATGGCCTCGCTGACCGTGGGGTCGAACAATTTCCCAACGCGGGTCTACGAGAACGCCCCAGACTTGGTGGACTGGCTGGCGGGCGAGATGCGCGCCCATGACGTGCTGCCCGAGATCGAGGCGTTTGACCTTAGCCATATCCACCACGCGGCGATGATGCAGCGGGACGGGCGCCTGCCGCGCAAGCTTTATGTGCAGTTCGTGATGGGGGTGAAGAACGCCATGCCCGCCGACAAGGACGTGTTCGACTATTACGTCAAGACGGTGCAGCGCCTGGCCCCCGGCGCCGAGTGGTGCGGCGCGGGCATCGCGCGGCACCAGATCGAGGTGAACGAGTGGTGCATCGCCGCGGGCGGGCACACCCGCACCGGGCTAGAGGACAACCTGCGGCTCGATAAGGCGACCCTTGCGCCCTCGAATGCCGCTTTGGTGGAGCGCGCGGTCGCTCTGTGCCAGAAATACGAGCGCCCCGTTGCTACATGGCAGCAGGCCAGAGAGATTCTAGACGCGCCGCTTCGCGCGGCCTAACCGATCAGGAGACGAGATGAAGAAGATCTATGACAGCGCAGCCGACGCCCTGGACGGGCTGCTGCAGGACGGCATGCTGATCGCGGCGGGCGGCTTTGGCCTCTGCGGGATCCCCGAGAACCTGATCGCGGCGATCCGCGACGCGGGCACCAAGGACCTGACCGTGGTGTCCAACAACGCGGGCGTGGACGATTTCGGGCTGGGGCTGCTGCTGCAGACCAAGCAGGTCAAGAAGATGGTCAGCTCTTACGTGGGCGAGAACGACCTCTTCATGCAGCAGTACCTGTCGGGCGAGCTTGAGATCGAGTTCAATCCCCAGGGCACCCTGGCCGAGCGCATGCGCGCCGGCGGCGCGGGCATCCCGGGCTTTTACACTAAGACCGGCGTGGGCACCCAGGTGGCCGAGGGCAAGGAGCACAAGGATTTCGACGGCGAGACCTATGTGCTGGAACGCGGCATCGTGGCCGACCTGGCCATCGTGAAGGCCTGGAAGGCCGACGACACCGGCAACTGCATCTTCCGCAAGACGGCGCGGAATTTTAACCCGCCCGCGGCGATGTGCGGCAAGGTCTGCGTGATGGAGGTCGAAGAGATCGTGCCGCGCGGCTCTCTGGACCCCGACGCGATCCACATGCCCGGCATCTATGTGAACCGCATCATCCAGGGCAGCCACGAGAAGCGGATCGAGCAGCGCACCACCCGCGCGGCTTAGGTCGGTCTTTCGAGGAGCACCGGTGGACCAGGCCTCCCCTTATAGCGATCTGCCCGCCCGCGCCTTCTGGCGCACGGGCGTGGCAGCGCGCGCGCCGCTGGACCCGGGCGATCTCTATCGCCCGCGGTTCCGGCTGGGCAAAGGGACGCGCGTGATGACCGCCGGAAGCTGCTTTGCCCAGCATGTGGGGGCCGCGCTGCGCGACGCCGGGGTGCAGGTGATCGACACCGAGACCGTGCCCAAGGTCGTCGCCGACGCGGCGGCACGGCGCTATGGCTACCGGCTTTATTCGGCGCGCTATGGCAACATCTACACCGCCCGGCACCTCTTGCAGCTCCTGCGCGAGGCCACCGAGGATCACGCCCCCGCTCTGCCCGTCTGGCAGCGCGGCGAGCGCTTCTTTGACGCCCAGCGCCCCGCGGTGGAGCCCGACGGGCTGGCCAGTGCCGACGAGGTCATGGCCCATCGCCGCGCGCATCTGGGCTGTGTGACGCGGGCCCTGCGTCAGGCCGAGGTCTTCGTCTTCACCTTCGGCCTCACCGAGGCCTGGGAGCACCGCGAAAGCGGCACCGTCTACCCTACCGCGCCGGGCACCATCGCCGGTGCCTACGACCCGGATATCTTCGGCTTTCGCAACTTCAATGTCGGCGAGGTTTTGGCGGATTTCCAGGCCGTGCGCGAGCTGTTGCGCAGGATCAACCCGCAGATGCGGTTCCTGCTGACGGTCTCGCCGGTGCCGCTGACCGCCACCGCCAGCGGCGCCCATGTGGAGGCGGCCACGAGCTATTCCAAGGCGACCCTGCGGGCCGCTTGCGGGGTCCTCTACGACACGTTCGAGGACGTGGATTACGTGCCCAGCTACGAGGTGATCACCTCGCTGAACAGCCGCGGCGCCTATTTCGACGCCAACCAGCGCAGCGTGACGCCGCAGGGCGTGGCCGCGGCGATGGGGATGTTCCTGGGCGCGCACGGGTTCGCAGCAAGGCCCGCCGCCTTGTCCGAGGCCCCGGTAGCGTTGCCCGAGGGCCAGCCCAGCGACGCGATCTGCGAGGACCTGCTGCTAGAGGCCTTCGCGTCATGACCAGCGTGACCATCATCGGCAGCAGCCATGTGGCCGCGCTCAAGACCGCCTGGGCGCGGATCTCGGCAGAACTCTCGGACCGCATCAGCCTGCGGTTCTTTGCGGCCCCCCAGCCCGCCTATGGCAAGCTGCGGCTGGAGCCCTGCGGGCGCTACGGCCTGCCGGCGGATGCGGACGCCAAGGACGCCGTCACTGTCGAGAAGGTCAACGGCGCGACCTCGGTGGATCTCAACGCGGCCGAGCATGTGGTCTGGGTCAGCCAGAACAGCGCGCTGACCTTCTGCGCGCGGCTGGTGAACAAGCTCGATGTCTATGGCGACGGGCCTGCGATGGAGCGCGGTACGCTGGTCTCGCGCCAGGCTTTCTCGGCCTTTCTGGGCGCCCATGCCGAGCGCGCGCTGCCCAGCGCGGCCTGGGGCCAGCTTAAGGCGCGGTTGATGGTGACCCTAACGCCCCGGCTGTCAGAGACGGTGACGGGGTCCAGTGACCCGACCCATCGGGTCGTGGCGCAGGCCGCCGCGGATGGGGATCGCCTGCAACGCGCGCTCTCGCAATACGAGCAGGCCTACGCCCAGGCCCTCGCCCGCAACGGGCACGCGCTGCTGCCGCAGCCGGTTGATACTCTGGCTGCCAACGGGCTCACCGCGGCGGCGCATTGCGAGGGCTCGGTGCGCCTGCGCGATAACAGCGCGCACCCCGCCGAGGACCACGCCCATATGAACACCGACTTCGGAGAACGCATGCTGCGGGCTCTGTTTGACCGCCTCGCGGGGGCGCGCGCCGCCGCAGAACACCAGATGACGTGAACACGAACACCCCGGCGCAGCCGCCGGGAGAAGAGGAGACAGAGAGAATGGCTTGGGATCGCAACCAGATGGCCGCACGGGCCGCGCTAGAGCTTGAAGACGGGATGTATGTGAACCTGGGGATCGGCATCCCGACCCTGGTGGCCAACTACGTCCCCGAGGGCGTGGACGTGACGCTGCAATCCGAGAACGGGATGCTGGGCATCGGCCCCTTCCCCACCGAGGACGAGATCGACGCCGACCTGATCAACGCCGGCAAGCAGACCGTGACCGCGCTCAGCCGCACCAGCTATTTCGACAGCGCCACCAGCTTTGGCATGATCCGCGGCGGCAAGATCGCCCTGGCGATCCTGGGCGCGATGGAGGTGGCCGAGAACGGCGACCTGGCGAACTGGATGATCCCGGGCAAGCTGGTCAAGGGCATGGGCGGCGCCATGGACCTGGTCGCGGGCGTGGGCCGGGTGATCGTGGTGATGGACCACACCAACAAGCGCGGCGAGACGAAGCTCTTGAAGGAATGCACCCTGCCGCTGACCGGCAAGGGCGTGGTGAACCAGATCATCACGAACCTGGGCGTGCTGGAGGTGGTCGAGGGCGGCCTGCGGATCGTCGAATGCGCGCCCGATGTGACCGAGGATGACATCCGCGCCGCGACCGAGGCGACCATCGTCTAGGCGCCCCGGACCGGCAGCAAAGAGAGGATCGCGGGCCCCAGGCCCGCCTCCCGGCCCGCCGATCCTCTCCTACGGGTCCTGGATCACCGCGTTCTCCCATTCCTCCAGGAAGGCGCGGCGCTTCAGCGCATCCAGATAGGTCATCAAGGCGGGCTCCAGCGCGATGGTGGCGCGTTGGCTGCGCTCCCCTTGCGAGCCCAGCGGCGGCAGCGGAAGCGCGCCCGAGCCCGCCGATTGCTCGCGGATCAGATGCGCCACGAACGCCGCGGCAAGCTCTGGCTGCGGCGCGGCGCCCGACACCATCGCCGTGCGCATCATGCTGGTGGGGAAGTCCGACGGCAGCACGATGGCCAGCGCCGCCTCGGTCTCAGCCCGCGCCGCGGCGTAGCTGCCCAGCACGTTATACGCCACCAGGATCTCGCCGGTCAGCAGGTCGTCGATCATCTCGCCCGAGCAGCAGTAAAGCCGCGCGCCCAGCCCGCCCATCACCTCCATGAGCCGCCAGAACGTGTCCGAGGCGCGGGCGTCCTGCGTCGCAAAGAGGTAGCCCAGCCCAGATCGCCGCACGTCATAGGTGCCGACGCGCCCGCGGAACAGCTCGGGGCGCTCGCGCAGCGCGCGAATCAGCTCTTGCCGGGTGCCCGGCACCGGCACCCCGTCAAAGGCGGCGCGGTTGATCACGATCGCCGCGGGCTCGGACGTGAAGGCAAAGAGGCTTTGCCGCCACTGCGCCCAATCGGGCAGGCCGGTCTGGTCCAGCCGCCGCGCGAAGCCGTCATTGGCAAGCTTAAGCTGCAGGTCCATCGCGCTGGACACCACGACGTCAAAATCCCCCGGCGCGGCGCGGAAGATGCGGTCGATATCCGCCGTGCTGGTCACCAGATACTCCACCGAGACGGTGGGCGCGCCCTGCAGGAAGCTCTCGATCAAGGGCGCGAAGAACAAGGTGTCGGTGCTGGAGATAATCCGCAGCGTATCGGTGGCGTCCTCGGACCCGAAAACGCGCCGGTCCTCCCAGCCCTGCGCCTGCGCGGCGCAGCCACAGACCCAAATCGCTAAAGCAAGAAGGTAACGCATGCGCCGCCCCCGTCTCTGTTGGCCAGCTCCAGCCGCCCGCCATGGGCGGCCAGCACGTCTTGGGCGATGGTCAGCCCCAGCCCGGACCCAATCGTGCCCTCGGCATTGGCGCCGCGGCGGAACCGGGTGGCCAGGTGGTCGATCTCTTCGGGCGGAAAGCCCGGCCCGCTGTCGCGGATCGCGATAAGGGGCGCCTCGGTCACGGCGATCTCCACCGCGCTGTCGCTGGGGGCGTATTTCAAAGCGTTGTCCAGGGCGTTGCGCAGGGCGCTTTGCAGCAGGATCGGGTCGCCCCGGTAGGGCACCGAGGCCGGGGCGGTCAGTTGCAGCTCTAGGTCGTTCATCTCGGCGATGGGGCGCATGCGCTGCACCAGCTCGGTCACCATCTCGACCAGGTCGATCTCTTGCCGGGCGAGGTTGTCGGCGCGGAAGGTGATCATCGCATGATCCAGAAGCTGCCCCGCCGCGCGCGAGCTTTCGTCAATGGCCCGCACCATCGCGCGCAGGGCCTGCCGGTTCTCCTCCTTGCCGACGCGCTGCAGCGTGGCCTCGGCATGCGAGCGCACCGTGGCCAGGGGGGTGCGCACCCGGTGCGCGGCCTCGGCGATGAAGTCCTCGGATTGCTGCAGCGAATGGTCCAGCCGCCGCACCAGCGTATTCAGCGAGCCCACAAGCGGCGTCATCTCGGTCGGCACCGGCTGGGTGAAGGGGCGCAGGTCCTGCGGGCCGCGCCGGGCCACCGCATCGGATAGGCGCTGCAGCTGCCCTACGGCAGAGGCGGTCACCCAGAAGGACAACAGCGCCGCGAGCGCGAAGAACCCGGTGCCAAACAGCGCCGCGTTGCGCGAGATGCGCGCCAGGGTCACCGCCAGCGCGTCCTGCGTCTGCGCCAGGGTCACGCTGATCCGGGTGCGCGCGCCGGAGCCCACCAGCGTGCGCGCCGCCGTCACCACCCGCACCGCGTCGCCCTGGAACTGCGCGTTGGCGAAGGCGCCCTGGCGCTCCTGCGGGGCCTCCAGCGGCGCCAGCGTGTCATAGCCCGACAGGAACCGCCCGTCCTGGTGGATCGCGTAGAACACCCGGTCGTCCGACGGCGTGTTCAGCATCGAGAAGGAGCCATAGGGCAGGTCGATCTGCGCCGCGCCGTCCTGGATCGAGGCCGCGTCCAGGATCGAGGCCACCGCCGCGCCCAGGATGTTGTCCTGGCCCTGCTGCGCGATCTGCGTCGCGTAGCCCCGGATCAGCAGGTACAACAGCAGCGCCAGCAGGGCCGCGCCCCCGATCAGCGTCAGCACCAGGCGGTTGCGCAGCGACCCGGCGACGCGCACCTGATCCGCGCCGGACGCCGCCTTTGCCTTCGCCTCCGCCGCCTTTCCCGCCCTAGTCATGGTCCAGCCTATAGCCCAGCCCGCGCAGGGTGGTGATGCGCAGCTCGGTGTCCTCCAGATGGCGGCGCAGGCGGCCGATATAGACCTCGATGGCGTTCTCGGACACGTCGTCATCGTAGGAGAACAGCCGGTCGGCCAGCTTCTGCTTGGGGAAGATCTGCCCCGGGGCGTTGATCAGGATCTCCAGCAGGCGCAGCTCGCGGTTGCGCAGGTTCACCATCTTGTCGCGCACCGTCAGATGCCCGGCGACGGGGTCGAAAACCGCGCCGCCCAGAGCGATCACGGTCTGCGCCTTGCCCGCCTTGCGGCGCAGCACGGCGCGGCAGCGGGCCTCTAGCTCGGCATGGTCAAACGGCTTGGTGACGTAGTCATCCGCGCCCAGATCCAGCATGCCGATTCGGTCCGAGACCTGGCTGCGGGCGGTCAAGACGATCACCGGGGTGTCCTTCTGGCCCTCGCGATGCCGCTTGAGAAAGCTGCGCCCGTCGCCATCCGGCAGCATGATATCCAGCAGGATAAGGTCGTATTCCTCGCTGTCCGAGAACGCCGCCGCGTCCTCTAAATTCTCCGCGTGATCAATGACATGGCCGTCAATGCGCATCCGCGCGGCGACCGCGTTGGCCAGCTCTATATTATCCTCGACAAGCAGGAACTTCATTCCGGGCGGGTGCCTTCCTGTGGGCGTGACAGGTCTGTGTCAGGTTACCATGTTTTCATCCCCGCAACTGAGCCGCGCGGCGGACAGTTGTCAAACGGGAGGAAAATCATGACTGCATTGAAGATGGGCCGCCGGGCCCTGATCGCGGCTGCTGTGGCGGCCATGGGAGTCGCATCGCCTGTGATGGCGGGCGGGCATCAGGTGCTCGACAGCGTGCACTTCTTGATCCCCGGCGGGGCGGGCGGCGGCTGGGACGGCACCGCGCGCGGCACCGGCGAGGCGCTGACCAAGGCGGGCCTGGTGGGCACCGCGTCCTACGAGAACATGTCGGGCGGCGGCGGCGGCAAGGCCATCGGCTACCTGATCGAGAACGCCGAGAGCAACCACGGCACGCTGATGGTGAACTCCACCCCGATCGTGATCCGCTCGCTGACGGGCGTGTTCCCGCATAACTTCCGCGACCTGACGCTGGTCTCGGGCACGATCGGCGACTACGCCGCGATGGTGGTGGGCAAGGACAGCCCGATCAACTCGATGGCGGACCTGATCGCGGCCTATGACGCCGACCCAAGCGGCACGGCGATCGGAGGCGGCTCGGTGCCCGGCGGCATGGACCACCTGGTGGCGGCCGCGGTGATGGAAGCGGCGGGCAAGGACGCGCTGAACGTCAAGTACATCCCCTATGACGCGGGCGGCAAGGCCATGGCGGCGCTGCTCTCGGGCGAGATCGCGGCGCTCTCGACCGGCTTCTCCGAGGCGGTGGACCTGGCCAACGCCGGCGAGGTGAAGATCATCGGCGTGACCTCCGAGGAGCGCGTGCCGGCGGCCCCCGACGCCATGACCATGATGGAGCAGGGCATCGACACGTCCTTTGTGAACTGGCGTGGGTTCTTCGCCGCCCCCGGCCTGCCGGCGGACAAGCTGGCCATGTACCAGAACGCCATCGCCAAGATGTATGAGACCGACGAGTGGGAAGAGGTCCGCGCCCGCAACGGCTGGGTCAACATCCACAACTCGGGCGACGCCTTCCTGTCCTTCCTTGAGGAGCAAGAGAAGGTGATCGGCGACCTGATGAAGAAGCTCGGCTTCCTTTAAGGAAAATGTGCGGCTGCGCCGCGCTTTACATGAAGGGTTGAGGGGCTGTCTGCCCCTCAAACTCCCCGAGGATATTTTCAGCAAGAGGAAGGGGAGACCCAAAAGGACCTCCCCCTAGAAGAAGGTTGCGACCTTCCCCTTGCACGGTCATCGGCTTCCCAGCCTGTACCGTGAGATCGAAAATAGCAGGCATTTAGTTAAAATTGTCTTTCCTCTTGCTAATAATATCCCAGGGGGGGCGTCCATTGGGCGCCATTGGTTCAAGAACAATGGACGGCGGGGGACTGGTCCCCCCGCCTCGAACCTAAAAACTGGAGAAATCGATGGCTTTGGATCGCTGGGTCGCATTGGTGTTGCTGGGCATCTGCCTGGCCTATGGCTACGCCGCTTGGTTCACCATGGACGGCGCGCTGGCGCCCTTCATGCGCCGCAACCCGATCTGGCCGTCGACCTTCCCAAAGGTGCTGTCGATCCTGGGCGTCGTCTTCTCGCTGATCATCCTTCTGGGGCTGGAGAAGTCCGAGACCAAGATCGGCGACATCGATTACCGCCGCCTTTGGGAGTACCACCTGGGCCAGGCGCTCCTGCTGCTGGCGCTGATGGTGGCCTACGCGCTGCTTTTGCGCCCCATCGGGTTCATCCTGGCCACGACGGGCTTTCTAATGGGCGGCTCGGCCATCCTGGGCGAGCGGCGCTGGCTGATCATGCTGATCGTCTCGGGGCTGGCCACGGGCGTGGTCTGGTATCTGGTGCAGGTGGTGCTGGGGATCTTCCTGCGCCCGCTGCCCGCGTTTATGGGGATATAAGACGATGCTAGAGGGTATCCTGCTCGGCCTGCAAACGGCGCTCTCCGTCCAGAACCTGCTCATGGTGATCGGGGGCTGCCTGATCGGCACCTTCATCGGCATGCTGCCGGGCCTGGGCCCGATGTCGATCATCGCGATCATGATCCCGGTGGCGATCTCGATGGGCGACGCCGCGGCGGCGCTGATCCTGCTCGCGGGGGTCTATTACGGCGCGATCTTTGGCGGCTCGACCTCGTCGATCCTGCTGAACGCGCCGGGCGTGGCGGGCACGGTGGCCACCAGCTTCGACGGCTATCCCATGGCGCGCCAGGGCAAGGCGGGCAAGGCGCTGACCATCGCGGCGATCTCCAGCTTTGCCGGGGGCACGATCGGGGCGATCCTGCTGATGATCTTCGCGCCGATGCTGTCCAGCGTGGCTTTGCTGTTCCACTCGTCGGAGTATTTCGCGCTGATGGTGGTGGGGCTCTCGGCCATCGCGGCCTTCGCGGGCACCGGCCAGGTGACCAAGGCGCTGATGATGACCGTGCTGGGGCTGATCATGGCCACGGTGGGCGAGACGGCGCAGTTCAACGCGCCGCGCTTCACCATGGGGATCATGGACCTGCAATCGGGCTTCGGCTTCATCACGCTGGCGATGGCGATGTTCGCGCTGCCAGAGGCGCTCTACCTGGTGCTCAAGCCCTCGCACTCGGCCCAGGAGAGCGGCGGCGAGATCAAGGACCTGCGCATCACCCGCGCCGAGGCCCGTGCCATCGCGCCGGTCATCGGGCGGCAATCGCTGCAGGGCTTCTTCATCGGCGTGCTGCCCGGGGCAGGGGCCACGATTGCCAGCTTCCTGGGCTACGCGGTGGAACGCAACATCGCCACCAAGAAGGAGCAGGACGCGTTCGGCAAGGGCTCGATCAAGGGCCTCTCCGCGCCCGAGACCGCCAATAACGCCGCCTGCACCGGCTCCTTCGTGCCGCTGCTGACGCTGGGCATCCCCGGCTCGGGCACCACGGCGATCCTCTTGGGCGCGCTGATCGCGCTGAACGTCACGCCGGGGCCGCGGCTAATGATCGACAGCCCGAACATCTTCTGGGCGGTGATCATCTCGATGTATATCGGCAACCTGGTGCTCTTGATCCTGAACCTGCCGCTGATCCCCTACATCGCCAAGGTGCTGGCGATCCCGCGCAACTACCTGATCCCGTTCATTCTGTTCTTCACCCTGATGGGGGCCTATATCGGCCAGAACAACGCCACCGAGCTTCTGATCCTGGTGGGCTTCGGCATCGTGGCGACGATCCTGAAATTCGCCGACTACCCGCTGGCGCCGCTCTTGATCGGGTTCATCCTGGGCACGATGCTAGAGGACAACTTCAGCCGCTCGATGTCGCTCTATGACGGGCCGGCCTTCCTGTGGGAGCGCCCGATGACCACCGGCCTTTTGGTGATCGCGCTGGTGCTGGTGCTGCTGCCCAGCTACCGGGCGCGCCGGGCCCGCGCGCGGCAACAGGGCGTGGCCGACGGCGATTGATCCGGGCGCGGCCAGAAAAACCAGAAGCGTGCGAATAGGAGTTTTGAGGCCTGATCGGTATGTGCATGAAATAGTGTAAGAACATCACCTCAAAAAAACGACACGACACATGTGTATCGACCCAGTGAAATTCTGCTCATGCTACAAGGAGGAAAGTAGCGATGAGTGGACCATTGGAACACGATATCCAGAGATGGACGGCGAAGCGTAAACCTCCGCGCGTGGCCACAGTCGCCATGGCTAACAAGACTGCCCGGATCATCTGGGCGGTATTGACGCGCAACGAAAGGTATCGGCCTCACACAGCATAAACGCCAACAAAGGAACATCAGAGACGCAAGACAACTGAATTGATGAAGCAATGTCAGTTCGCCAACCAAGACACCCCGTCGAAAGTCAGGGACACATGGTCGTCCGCCAACCGGTTTGGGACTTGGTCAGCGGAAACCACCAGGGCCAGCAGCCGTGTACGCTGCGCAAACAGGCCGGACACACGACTGCATCTGACAGGCGCTCATATCAGGTGTAAAACTTCAGACTTGATCTGACGGACACTCAGCTTGCGACGCTGAGATCGGGTTGAGCACTGTCCGATTGGTCGTGCGTTTTGATCGTGTTCTCGGCGGAGATGTGTAGCGTTTCACGGAAGGTCTTCATAGGCGTTTTGCCGTAGCAGTGTCTTCCCGAAAGTGGCCGCTGTTCGTTGTCGCTGGCCAACCACGCGTCCAGATCGGTCTGCAACTCTTCGACTGCCCCATAAAGCTTCTTGCGGAACGCGATGTCGTAGAATTCATCTTTGATGGTGCGATGGAAACGCTCGCAGGTGCCGTTCATTTGCGGTGAGCTTGCCTTGGCCCTGGAATGATCGACGTCTTCGACCGCCAGATAAAGCCGATAGGCGTGGTTTTCGGCCTTACCGCAATATTCCGTTCCGCGATCCGTGAGCGCCCGCAGCAGGCTGATCTTGTGGTCGGCAAAGAAAGGGATGCCGCGATCGTTCAGCAGGTCCGCCGCTGTGATCGCTGTTCTCCCGGTGTAGAGCTTGCAGATCGCCACGCGGGCGAATGTTGTTGACCAGCTTTTCAGCCGCGTCTTTCGATGTTCCGGATCTCTTAGTCATCTTCGCTCCTTAAAAGCTACGAAGAACCAGAAACCCTCCACTATTCAAATCCGCAAATCTGTCCCATAGGTGCCGACGTCGGACATGCTGGCCAGCGCGGATCCTCAAAAATCTTGCGGATTCTTCGGGGTCTCTTGGGATACAATGCAAGAGGTTTACATTCACCATCACCCTGATCATCAAGACGATGTCGTCGAGGCGGTCAACAAAGGTGGCCGAAAGTGAAACCAAGTGGCGGTCAGACGGCTGCCTCAGTCATGTGGGACGTTAATATTCCTCCCCGAATTCTGGCCTTTTGAAAGATGAACGCCTTGGTTGGCGACAGCAATGCGGGGAATGAGAATGTTCGATTTGAAGGATTTCTGGAGCCGGCCCCAGATACTGGGAGTGCAATAAACAAAAAAGACGCCCCAAAGGCGCCTTGTTTTATTGGTCGGAGTGGCGAGATTCGAACTCACGACCCCTGCCTCCCGAAGACAGTGCTCTACCAGGCTGAGCTACACTCCGAACCGAGCCGTTGGGTTAAAGCCAATGCGTCCGATTGGCAAGGCAAAACCGGCGAAGGTGACGCGCTTTGGGTGAACTTGGGTGCCGGCGCGCCGCCGCGCGCGGTCTCAGCGCAGTGCCCCGCGCAGGATTGCGCTGGTTTTCGCCGCAAAGCCGGGCTATTGCGTCGAGCCGCGATGGAGGCTCCGAATGGCAGTAGGCGCGCAGGAAAAGATGGTGCTGGCGTGCCCCCAGGGCGGGTTCAACGACATGCTGTGCCAATTGGAGCGCGCCTGGCGCTATTGCCGCCGCTTTAACAGGGCCCTCGTGGTAGAGACCGGCGCCTCCGGTCTGAACGACGATCTGTTTCGCTATTTCGAACTTCGCCGATCCGGCCCCGTGCCCATCCTTGCGCCCTCGGATCTGGGGTGGAGGATCCGCCTGCGCGAGGGCCAGATCCAGGGCGAGGCGGCGGACGCGACGCCGCTGTTTGCCCAAGGCGCAAAGCTCGGCGACACGTTCGACATGGGCGCCGATCACGCCGATCCGGTCCTGCTGCATGCCACCGCGGGGGGTGGCGACCTGGGCGTGCATTTCCTCGAAAAGCTCGCCCTGCGCCCCGAAATCAAAGCCCAGATAACATCCGCGATCGCGCCCCTGGGCCAGGACTACCTGTCGATCCACATCCGCAACACCGACTGGCAGACCGATTATGTCTCGGCGTTCCGCTCGATTGAGCGTCTCATCGAGGGGCGCAAGGTGCTGGTATGCTCCGATGACAGCCGGTCGCTGCTGTATTTTCAGGACACCTACGGCACGCGCTGCTCCTTCGCCACGACCTCAGAGCTCGGCAATCTCGATGGCAAGCCGCTGCATCATGGGCGCTCTGGCGACGCCTATGCGGCCAATCTGCGGATGCTGACGGACCTCTATGCGCTGGCCTCCGGGGCGCGGATCGTGATGGTGGACACCCAGAACACCAAGCGATCCGGGTTTGCGGTTCTGGCGGCGCATATGCTGCGGCGGCTGCGCCCGCTTGACGGCGATGGGGCCTTTGACCTGGGCGGGCGCCTGGCCTCATACCGGCGCGCGCTGCTCAGGGGCAGACCGATGCGCGTCTACCGCGCGCGAGAGATCCGGCCCGGGCGCCACCTCTGCCACCCGACCTATGAGTGATGCACCTCGCGCATCTGCATGCGCAGCTGGGTGCCGGTCTCTGGCCGCCCCCGCCCGCGCAGCACCGGGCGCGCCAAGGTCGTGCCGCCGAACGCCTCGCGCGCCACGATGTAGAGCCCGCTGGCGATCACGATGGCCGCACCGGTCCAGGTGGTCTGGTCCGCGCGCTCGTTGAAGAAGATCAGCCCGAACACCGACGCCCAGACGATCTGCGAGTACTGCATGGGTGCGACCACGCCCGCGTCCCCGGCCTTGTAGGCCGCGATCAGGCAAAGCCCCGCCAGGAAGGCCAGCACGGACATGCCCCCACCAGGCCCAGATGCTCCACCGGCATCGGCTGGTACACGAAAGGCAGGGCCGCGCCCATCACCACAAAGTTTGCCATCATCGGGTAGAGCATCAGCACCGCGCTGCGCTCGTCCTTGCCGATCTTGCGCACGATGACCGAGGCCAGCGCGCCCGAGAACGCCGCGACCAGCGCCGCCGCGTGGCCTAGGCCCAGCTGCGCCTCCGCCGGGCGCAGCACCACCAGCACGCCCACCAGCCCCGCCGCCACCGCCGCCCAGCGGTGCAGCCCGACGCGCTCGCCCAGGACCGGGATCGACAGCACAGTGATCAGCAGCGGCATCGCGAAGAGGATCGTGTAGACCTGCGCCAAGGGCAGCACCGAGAAGGCGTAGAACGCGCCCAGCCCCGTCACCATCGCCGCCGCGGTGCGCAGCGCCGTCCACCAAGGGTGCACCGGGATCAGCGTCGCCTCCGAGCGGTCCCGCATCAGCATCAGCGTCACCAGCGGGAAGGACAAAAGCACGCTGAAGAACAGGATCTGGAAGGTCCCATAGCTCGCGCCCAGCACCTTGACGATCACGTCATGCGTGGCAAAGAGCCCAAAGGCCAAAAGCGCGAACAGCGCGCCGCGGAGGTTGGATTTCGATTGCGCGGTCATGCGGGGATCAATCAATTAAACGGTTTGAGATACCGCTAACAAAAGGGGTGAAAGCCTCTCATCTGCAACCCCTAAGACGGCATAGTCGCTCTGCGCCCCGCGCAGGGCTGCAGAGCGCGGGGCGCCCCGGAGCTTGTGCGAGAGGCGCCCAGAGGCTCAAATCCCCAGCGCCTGCGACCCGAAAATGAACCGGCCGTGACAGGTGTCGCACTACGCTTGGCCGCTTCCGCCATCGCCCCGGTTGCGCATCACGCGCCAAGCATAGCCCAGCGGGATGAACAGCAGAAACCAGAACTTTTTGAGAAAGATCAGCGCCACCGCAAATAGCCCGGTCTTGGCCAGGACCTTCCCCGCGATCAGGCCGCCAATGCCGACGGCGGCAACCTTATCCAGACCGGGATCGAAATCCGCGTATCTGTGGCCGTCCGCGAAATCAATCATCGCCAGCATGTCGGGCAGGACCTGTTCAACCTCGCCCAGCTGCTCCATTCCTGCGATGAAGTTCACCACCAACACGCCGCGCCGTCCGAGCGCGCGTATGTTATAGTTCAGCGTGTTTTCCGGATCGCCGGTGAAGCTTATCTCCTTGGCCCAATGCAGCTTGCGCCCGGCGCGCTCATAGCTCGGTTCGGCAGCCCAGCCGACCAACTCTATGCCCTGATAGCCGTTTTCGACCCGCCATTCGTTTGCCGCGCGCGTATCTTTCTTCATCTCGACCAGCAGCTCGGAATAGTCATAGCTCTCGGCGTCCTCGTCCTTGACGTATCCGATTTCGTCAAAGTTCATCTCGGCCGCCCAGGTGTCGCTATGGAACGGCGTCGCATCGATGGGAAAGATCATGCCCAGCGTGTCCGGGTTGGGCGGGTTGCCCCAGAACTCCTCCAACACGATCCGCGCGTCCTTGCCGTCAAGATAGTAATAGCGGTCCGGGTCCACGTTCAGCTTGGCGATCCCGCCGCCGATTTGTACCTCTCCTTGTTTGAAATCCAGCCGCTTCAGATCCTCGACCAGTTCCGGATCCCCGGTCTGGGCGAGAAGCGGAAAGACCTCCTCAAATGGTTTGGCCTGGGGCGCGGTCCCGCCCAGGGCAATCGCAATGGCCATCGCGGCCGCGGTCAAAATCTGTTTCATCAAAAAAAAGCCCCTCGCATTTAGTGCGAGAGGCTATTCACAATTTAAGATTGTGCCAAGCGATTTAGCTTGTTGCGTCCAGCTTGGCCAGGATCGCGTCGGCCATCTGGGTGGTCGAGACCGGCTCCACCCCGTCCTCGCCCAAGAGATCCGCGGTGCGCACGCCGTCGCCCAGCACGTCGTTCACGGCGCTCTCCAGGCGGTCGGCCTCGTCGCCCGCGTCGTAGGAATAGCGCAGCGCCATGGCAAAGCTCAGGATGCAGGCGATCGGGTTGGCCTTGCCCTGCCCCGCGATGTCAGGCGCCGAGCCGTGCACCGGCTCGTACATCGCCTTGGGGCGGCCGTTCTCCATCGGCGCGCCCAGGCTGGCCGAGGGCAGCATCCCCAGCGAGCCGGTCAGCATCGCCGCCGCGTCGCTCAGCATGTCGCCAAAGAGGTTATCCGTCACGATCACGTCGAACTGCTTGGGCCAGCGGCAAAGCTGCATCGCGCCCGCGTCGGCATACATGTGGCTCAGCTCGACATCGCTATACTCGGCCGCGTGCACCTCGGTGACCACGTCGCGCCACAGGATGCCGCTCTCCATCACGTTGGCCTTCTCCATCGAGCAGACCTTGTTGCCGCGCCGCCGCGCCAGCTCAAAGGCCGACTTGGCCACGCGCGCGATCTCGGATTCCGTGTAGCGCTGGGTGTTGATGCCGACGCGCTCGTTGCCCTCGGTGATGATCCCGCGCGGCTCGCCGAAATAGATGCCCGAGGTCAGCTCGCGCACGATGACGATGTCCAGCCCGGCCACCACGTCGCGCTTCAGCGACGAGAAATCCGCCAGCGCGTCAAAGCACTGCGCCGGGCGCAGGTTCGAGTAGAGGTCCATCTCCTTGCGCAGGCGCAGCAGCCCGCGCTCGGGCTTGACCGAGAAATCCAGCTGGTCGTATTTCGGCCCGCCCACGGCGCCCAGCAGCACCGCGTCGACTTCTTGCGCCTTGGCCATGGTGTCGTCATGCAGCGGGGTGCCGTGCGCGTCATAGGCCGCGCCGCCCACCAGGTCCTCGGTCACGTCGATGACAAGCCCGCGATTGGCGCCGAACCAGTCGATCACGCGGCGCACCTCGGCCATAACTTCTGGGCCAATGCCGTCACCGGGAAGAATGAGAAGCGAAGGGTTTGCCATGGGTCGCGGATCCTCTAATTATGCTCGGTCCCCGCCTATCCCGGCGCCCCGGCGGGGTCAAGAAAGCAGAGGCGACAGGCCCTCTGCCAGGTGATCCCAGACCCGCCGCACCCGCGGCGTCCGGCGCAGCTTCTCGTGGGTCGTCAGCCAGACCGGAAGCGTCGGCAGCGCGACCTCGGGCATGATCTGCGACACCGCGGGGTCGCTCCGGCCGACCTCCAGCTGGCTCACCCCAATGCCGCAGCCCGCCCGCACCAGCTCCCAATAGGCGGTCTGGTTGTCGCATCGCACGGCGAACCAATCCCGTTCCGCCGGCACGCCCAGCGCCCGCATGCCCTGAATGATCTGGTCGCTGGCGTCGTAGCCGACAAAGTCATGCTCGGAGAATTCGGCGATGTCTCGTGGCCGGCCCCGGCGCAGCAGGTAATCGGTGGCCGCGAAGAGACCAAGCCCCACATCCCCAAGATGCCGCGTCACCATATCCAGCTGCGTGGGGCGATACATCCGTATCGCGATATCTGCCTCGCGAAACAGCAGGTTGTCCGTGGCATCCGTCGCCACAAGCTCGATCTCGATCTGCGGCAGCTCGCGGCGGAGCTGCGCCAGGAGGCGCGGCATGACGTGATGCGCGAAAAAGACGCTGGCGGTCAGGCGCAGCGTGCCGGCCAGGTCCTCGGCCTCACCCGCGGCGGCCAGGGACAGCCCGTTGGCGGCCTCCTGCATCGCGCGCGCGGCGGGCAAGAGCGCCGTGCCCGCATCGGTCAGCGCCATCCCCTTTGGGACGCGGTGAAAGATCTCGACCCCCAGCGCCTCCTCAAGCCCCTGCACCTGCCGGCCCAATGTGGGCTGGCTTTGCCGCAGGCTGCGCGCCGCCGCCGACAGCGAGCCGGTATCGGCCACCGCCAGAAAGGCTTGCACCAGGGACCAGTCGAGATCACGCACATCCATTCATATCTGAATATACCACCCACAGTTTTTGGCAATTCTTATTCTGATCTGGATTGTTATTTCTGGATCAGCATAACGAGGAGACCCTTATGACCCGAACCGTTTTGATCCTTGGCGCCTCCGGACGCTTTGGCCGCAACGCCGCGCAGGCCTTTGCCGCGCGGGGCTGGCAGGTCCGCCGATTTGACCGCAGCACCGATGATCTGCACCGCGCCGCGCGCGGCGCCGATGTCATCGTGAACGCCTGGAACCCGCAATACCCGGATTGGCAGCGCCAGCTGCCCGCGATCACCCAACAGGTCATCGCCGCCGCCAAACCCAGCGGCTCCACCGTCATCATCCCGGGCAACGTCTATGTCTATGGCGCCGACGCGCCAGAGCGCTTTGCTCCCGACACGCCGCACCGCGCCACGAACCGCTTGGGGCGTCTGCGTATCGAGATGGAGGCCGCCTACCGCGCCGCGGGCGTGCGAACCATCATCTTGCGCGCCGGCGACTTCTTGGACACTGAAGCCAGCGGCAATTGGTTCGACATGGCGATGGCCAAGCGCGCCGCGCGTGGGACGTTCACCTATCCCGGCGCGATGGACCGGGCCCACGCCTGGGCCTATCTGCCCGACCTGGCGCGGGCGGCGGTGGGCCTCGCCGGGATGCGCGACCGGCTGGACATGTTCGAGGATGTCACCTTTCCGGGCTACACGCTGACCGGGGCCGAGCTGGGCGCGGCGGTGAATGCGGTCACGCCCGTGCGAGTGACTCAGATGTCCTGGTGGCCTCTGGTTATGGCCTCACCGTTCTGGCCCTTGGCGCGCTATCTGCGCGAGATGCGTTATCTCTGGAACAAACCGCACCACCTGGACGCGGCCCGCTTTGACGCGCTGCTGCCTGGCTTCCAGCACACGCCGGTGCAAGAGGCCGTCGCGCGGGCGCTAGAGTTCCAGGTCAACCCAGACCAGATGGTGGCGCAGCCCGCCACCTAGAAGCGCGCGCAAGGGATCATCCTCGGCGGGCCAGAACACTCCCGCCGCGGTGGCCTCCAACCCGGCGCTGGGCAGAACGTAAGAGACGCGCAGGTTGCCCGGCCCGTCCTGGTCGCGCCAATCGGCGGTATCAAGCGCGGGATCGCCCCGGTGCTGGGCGTTCACCCCGCCTTGTGCCAAGGCAGCCTCCGCCCCGCCCATGCTGCGCGGCTTCGGATCCTGCAGTGTGGGATGGGCGAGAAGGCCATTTATGGCCTCCCGGCGCCCGTCGCCATCCGTGGGGTCAAGGTTCGCGTTCCCCAGGATCACGAGCGGCACGCGGGCCTCCCCGTCTAAAAGACGCGCCCAAAAGGTGATCTCGTCGTGGTTGCGGCGCCCGTTGCGGTCCTCCGGCCCGTCAAAAACGGGCGGTCCCGCCGAGAAGGCCAAAAGCCGCAGCCCGGAGACCCGCACCTCCCAATGCCCGACCGAGGACAGGCGCTGGACCTCATAGGCCGCCTCCGAGGGGAAGAGCTTGCCGTCCACCACCGGCAAGAGCGCGCCGGGCTGGTCTGCCCAGAGCGCGGCGGAATGATCCACCACCTTGCCAATCTCATGCTTGGACAGCAGCACCATCCCGCCATGGCCCCGGAACCGGCCGTAGCCCTGGGCGTCCGCGGGCCCGCCCAGCTTGCCGTCGCCATCCAGATCCAAGCCGGTCATCAAGCCCGCATTCGGCTCCAGGCTCAGCACATGGGCAAAGCCCAACTGGTCCGCCAGGCTGCGCGCGGTGGCGCCGCCAAAGTCCCAATCAACGCCGGTCAATAGCAGGATGTCGGGCGCCACATGCGCGGTGACATCGGCCACGGCCTTCACTTGGGGGTCGCCCCGCCCCATGTCGCGCAGCAAAAGCCCCGGCCCTTTGCGCATAAGCTCAACATGCCAAGTGGCCACGCGTAGGGTCTCTGCCTGCGCGGCCAGGGTCCAAAAGAGGAAAAGGATTAGGCCGGCTGCAAGCCCTTTGCCTGCTGCCGCGCCGTTTTGCGCCGTTTTTTCTGCACCAGCTCGGCAATGCGCCCCATAGCGAGGCCGCGCATCAACAGGCTGGCGGGAAGGAATGCCCATGCCGCCACGATCCAAATCATCGACTGCGGGTTGTCCAGCGTCACCTGGCCGAACAGGCTCTCGGATGCTTTCAACGCCGCTGGGATGAAGAATGGCAGGGTAAACCCTACGATAATGTTAAAGCGCGCGTCGCGCTCAAGCCGCTGCACCACGTCGCCGCTGGTGGTCGGGTCGAATGTGGGCATGTTGATCCACACGTTGAACGGGCCGGAATTCATCGGCCAATTCTTAACGCGCACGAAGAAGTAGAAGATAGCCAGGGCCAGCATTGAGCAAAAATAGCTCAGTCCCGCGGCGATGCGAACGCGTTGGATGTGCTCGGCGCCCACGCTTTCCGGCAGCAGCAGAACGATCTGGCGCACCGGCGAATAGGGAAAGTCGATGGCCTCGCCGACGCCCGTTCCGAACCGCGTGACCCACTGGTTCAGCGTGGTCGGCGCGACCTCGCCCCGGATCACCAAAGAGATCAGGAACACGGTCGAGAACAGGGCAAGGAACCGCAGGCGGTTGAATGGAGGGGCGCTCCGGAATTCGACGATGCCGGGGTAAACGCTGGCGTATTCAAAGATTGTCAGGGCGGCGGCGAAGATCGCCACCAGGGCGACGATCTGCGTCACGTCTGCGCCAATGCCCGGCAAAAGCAGGGCCGGCGTTGCAATCAGCAACACCATCAACGCCGCGCGCAACACTGCGCCTGCCATTCGGGTGATCACCGCTCTGTCCCCTCAAACTGGCCGAGCGCGGTCAGTGCCGCGACCCTTGTTCCAACTTGATCCCGCCAATTAAGGCGGTGTGCCTCATCTTCGCCCAACTTTTGCCCACTTTCACTCTACCCGGCAAGTGCCTGGAATAGATAACAAAAAAAATGAGGCGTTTTCGGGGAGAAACTGGTGCGCCTTTGCATCAATTTCGCGGGCGCAAAGAGGCGCGCCCAAGGCACGCCCCAACATGTAGTGGCTAGTTGGAAATTAGGCCCAGGGCTGCGACGCCGCGTGCTTGGCCTCAAACGCGTCAATTTTGGGCGCGTGCTCCATCGTCAGGGCGATGTCGTCGAGACCGTTCAGCAGGCACTTCTTGCGGAAGGGATCGATCTCGAACGTGATGACCTCGCCGTCAGAGGTGGTGATGGTCTGCGCCTCAAGATCAACCGTGATGCGCGCGTTCTCGCCCTTCTGGGCGTCCGCCATAAGGATATCCACCTGCTCCTGCGGCAGCGGGATCGGCAGGATGCCGTTCTTAAAGCAGTTGTTATAGAAGATGTCGGCAAAGCTGGTGGAGATCACGCAGCTGATGCCAAAGTCCTTAATCGCCCAGGGCGCGTGCTCGCGCGAGGAGCCGCAGCCGAAATTGTCGCCCGCCACAAGGATCTCGGCCTTGCGGTATTGCGGCTTGTTGAGCACGAAATCCGCAATCTCGGAGCCATCCCGGTTATAGCGCATCTCGTCGAACAGGCTCACGCCGAACCCGGTGCGCTTGATCGACTTGAGGAAGCGCTTGGGGATGATCATGTCGGTGTCGATATTGACGAGCGGCATCGGCGCCGCGACGCCGGTCAGGGTTGTGAACTTATCCATAAGCGGGCCTCTTTTGCTGGCGGCTACAGGTAACCGCAGAGGTCGCCGGACGCAAGGGCGCCGCGCCGATGTAGAAACTCAGCGGCACCCTGACTGCACGAGCCTCCTTTAATCTTGAACGACCGGGTCCCCATGGCCCAAATCTCTTCACAAAGAGATTTGCCAATTTCTTGCAAGAAATTGGCACCGGCCCGTGATGGGCGCTTCGAGAAAATAATCTTGCGCTGTTGTGAAATATTATTGCGCGCAGAGCGGCGCGCGCGTAAGCTCCCGCAAAACGACCCGAGGGGATTATGCCAGGCGCCAAGCTCGATCCGATAGACCGCCAAATTCTGCATGAGCTGCAGGAGGACGGTCGCATGACCAATGTGGAGCTTGCCAAGCGGGTGGGTATCTCTGCGCCGCCCTGCCTGCGGCGCGTCCGCACCCTGGAAGAGGCCGGCTACATCCGCCGCTACCACGCCGACGTGGACGCGCGCATGCTTGGCTTTGAGGTGCAGGTCTTTGCGATGGTGGGCCTGCTGAGCCAGGCCGAGGCGGACCTTAGCGCCTTCGAGGCCCGTTGCCGCGAATGGTCCCTTGTGCGCGAGTGCCACATGCTGAACGGCGAGGTGGATTTTATTCTCAAATGCGTCGCGCCGGACCTGTCGACCTTTCAGAGCTTCCTGACCGAGGAACTCACCGCCGCCGATAACGTGGCCAGCGTGAAGACCTCTCTGGTGATCCGCGGCGCCAAGGACGAGCCCGGCGTGCCGTTCGACGTGCTGGAGGCCCGCCTGGCCGAGGAGGCTTAGACGGGACGTGGACAGGCTCGGTTGGTCTGGAACTGGGCGCGCCAAATCTCTTGCAAGAGATTTGCACTTTCCTTCAAAGGAAAGTTGGGCCCGCAGACCAGCAAGGCGTGCGTTTAAGGGATCAATTCGCGGCGCGCGAAAGAAACTCTTGCAAGAGTTTCGCAATTTTCTTGCAAGAAAATTGTGGCGCGCCAAGATCCGCTGGGGGTCACAGATGCAGCCCTCCCGCTAGCCCGTCGCCGTTCAAGCGGCCGCGCGTATCCCGAGACCTGCGGGCAGCAAGCGCGCAGAGGTGATCCTGGGCAGGTCCATCTCGGGGATCTCGCGCGCGGGCCGGGTCGCGTCATTGTCGAAGGCGAGCTCTTGGTGCTGCGGCAGGTAGGTCTCTGCCGCCAGCCCCTCGGCCAGGATCAGCTCATGGCCGTCCGTCTCGACGTGGTAATAGGTGAAGCTCTCGGGCATCTTGGCGACCTGATAGATCGTCTCGCCATTCACCAGCGCGCCGGCATTCACCAGGTACCCGTCCAGATAGACCCCGTGGTCGGGCGAGAGCAGCAGGTCGCGCTCGTTGCCCAGCGCGCCCGCCGAGATGCGGATCGGGTTGACCTTGGCGGGATGCGCCAGCGGCGTGTCGATGGTGCTGCGGCCCAGCCAGCGCACGGTCGTGGTGCCGCCATCCGCGGTGGCCAGCAAATCGCCGTCGCAGAGGTCCTCGACCAAGGAAAAGCCCTGCGGCGTGGCGATCCGCGTGCCCTCGCAAAAGCAGCTCAGCGTGGCGTTTAGGGAAGTTAGAAAGAAACTTGCATTGCTACCAGTAAACGCTGTCGGCGTGAATCGGATCGCCGAGAATGACCCGACCACATCGGTGAAAGAAAAATTGCCAAGATTAGCTCCGCCACCCGCCACGCGTACGACATTTGAGGTGCCGTCGTTAGGCCCGACAAAAGTGACGTCCATCGTCGCGTTACCTATGCGGCCAGCCAACGTAAGCGGTGCGTTTACGGTGCCGTTAAAGACAGTCTGACCCATAGCGGTTGCAAGAAGGGTAAAGACCTCTTGCGTGCCAGCATTGCCTGCGGCTCCAGTATTCCAACCGGCGTTCAAAGAAGAAATAGACGCACTGCTAAAAGATGCAGTAATCCTGTTAGCTCCGTCACCATTCAATGTTTGGAACCGAAAGCTGGCACCAGAGTTGGTGAATGTGACTGAACCGGTATTGATGACTGAAGCCGTAAAATCCGAAACGGAAATCTCATAATCGAGGAACTGCACCATCTGTGCCTCCTTTGCTCAACTACGACCCTGTGCATGACGGGGGTCAGTCGGCGAATCGCCGTATACATTGATATGGTAACGACATATCGTGCAGATGTACATCTGTTAAGGATCGCCCTGCGGCGGCGGCCCCGAACGGCTGTCTTCTGGGAAAGCGGGGGCACCGCGCGGCCTGTTAACCATGGGCTCCGCCCGACCCGTGCCCGACGCAAGTCCGACGCTTTGCCGACGTTTGGCCGACCGCCGAATTGCCTGGTTTTGTTAGGGTTAACGGGCGATTCGCGTCAAAAACCGTCGCGGCGCGTTTACGATCTCTTAACCGAGCTCGAAAGCGCGCCCGAAACCCGGCCCTCCGCCGCCGCGCAGGCTTGATCCCGGGCCGCGAAGCGCGTAGCTAATCCCCCCATGATCCAAGTATTCAATATCGGCGACCACGACCGCCTGCCCTGGCGGTTCTTCGGCGCAAGGCGCGGCGTGCAAGCTGGCCTTTAGGGGGGCGGCGGGGTAAACCCCGCCCTACGCGCCTTTCGCAACCGAATTCCACGACACATCACGGGAGAGGACCCCACCCATGTCCCCCAAGACGCTCTACGACAAAATCTGGGACGCCCATCTGGTCAACGAGGCCGAGGACGGAACCTGCCTGCTCTATATCGACCGCCACCTGGTGCACGAGGTGACCTCGCCTCAGGCCTTCGAGGGGCTGCGCCTGGCCGGCCGGCCGGTGCGCGCGCCCGACAAGACCATCGCCGTGCCCGACCACAACGTGCCCACCACCGCGGGCCGCGATGACCCGGCCAACATGACCGAGGACAGCGCCATCCAGGTCGCCGCTTTGGACAAGAACGCCAAGGATTTCGGCATCCACTACTACCCCGTCTCGGACGTGCGCCAGGGGATCGTGCATATCGTCGGGCCAGAGCAGGGCTGGACCCTGCCGGGCATGACCGTGGTCTGCGGCGACAGCCATACGGCGACCCATGGCGCCTTCGGCGCGCTGGCCCACGGCATCGGCACCTCGGAGGTCGAGCACGTGCTGGCCACCCAGACGCTGATCCAGAAGAAGTCGCTCAACATGAAGGTCGAGATCACCGGCAAGCTGCGCCCGGGCGTGACCGCCAAGGACATCACCCTGAGCGTGATCGGCGAGACCGGCACCGCGGGCGGCACCGGTTACGTGATCGAGTATTGCGGCGAGGCGATCCGCGACCTCTCGATGGAGGGCCGCATGACGGTCTGCAACATGGCCATTGAGGGCGGCGCGCGCGCGGGCCTGATCGCGCCGGACGAGAAGACGTTCGAGTATTGCATGGGCCGCCCCCACGCGCCGAAGGGCGCCGCCTGGGAGGCCGCTTTGGCCTATTGGAAGACGCTCTTCACCGACGAGGGCGCGCATTTCGACAAGGTCGTGACCATCAAGGGCGAGGACATCGCGCCCGTGGTCACCTGGGGCACCTCGCCCGAGGACGTGCTGCCGATCACCGCCACCGTGCCCGCACCGAGCGATTTCGATGGCGGCAAGGTCGGCGCGGTGGAGCGCTCGCTTGCCTATATGGGGCTGGAGCCCGGCACGCCCTTGTCAGAGGTCGAGATCGACACGGTCTTTATCGGCTCCTGTACCAACGGCCGGATCGAGGACCTGCGCGCCGCCGCCGAGATCCTCAAGGGCAAGAAGGTCTCTGTGAAACGCGCCATGGTGGTGCCGGGCTCTGGCCTGGTGCGTGCCCAGGCCGAAGAGGAAGGCCTGGCGGACATCTTCCGCGAGGCGGGCTTTGAGTGGCGCCTTGCGGGCTGCTCGATGTGCCTGGCGATGAACCCCGACCAGCTGGCCGAGGGCGAGCGCTGTGCCTCCACCTCGAACCGGAACTTCGAGGGGCGTCAAGGCTTTAAGGGCCGCACCCATCTGGTGTCGCCCGGCATGGCCGCCGCCGCCGCCATCACCGGCAAGCTGACGGATGTGCGCGAGTTGATGTGACGCGCAAGGCCAGCAAGAACGTCTCTTTTTTGGATAGGTTCCAACTGACGAACCGTCGTAACTAGGCGTTTTTGCTGGTTGCCGCTATCAGCGCGTCACCCTATGGTTGCGCCCGGCGCTAGGTGTCGACGGCATCCTAGCGCCGAAGGGGCAAAGCTTCTTCAACCACAACAAATTCCCCGGAGGAATGACATGCAAAAGTTTTGCACCCTTACGCTGATCGCCGCGCTCTCTTTTACCGCAGCCTGCTCAACCAAGTCGGAAAAGATCCTGGCGCCAGAGAGTGAGGCCACAAACATCACCCTGCGCAGCGGCCAGTCGCGCGACGCAATCTTGGGCTTCCGAGCCACCGAGGTCGTGGTCACCAGCAACAAGGAAGAGCTTGAAGCCGTGCCTTGCCGGATCGACGGCACCGAATTCTTTGCCGAATTTACCGCCCCGGCAACGGTCAACCTGCCCAGCTACGGCCCGGACTCCAAATCGATCCGGCTTTCCTGCGAAGTCGAGGGCCAAAAGGCAGAGAAAGTTATCGCCGCTGAAAACCTCTCAGCCGCCGCCCGGCAGGGCAACTCTGTGGCAACGGCGGTCCTGCTGAGCCCCATCGTAGGCGTCGCGATGGCCGCAAGCGCTGGAAAGCACAAGGACGGTGACGCCTATGGGTACAAGGACATCAAACTAGAGCTCTAGGCCTCTCCCGCGCCACATCGGGCCCCTGCGAACGCCACGCTGCGATTGCCTCTGGGAAGGCGCGGCGCGCAGGGGTATATCCTTCTGACGCAAAGACTCACCCTGACCAGAGGCCGACTATGACCGACACTCGCCACACCAAGGTTTTGATCATTGGCTCCGGCCCCGCGGGCTACACCGCCGCCGTCTATGCCAGCCGGGCGATGCTGGACCCGATCCTGGTGCAGGGCATCCAGCCCGGCGGGCAGCTGACCATCACCACCGAGGTCGAGAACTGGCCCGGCGACAAAGAGGTCCAGGGCCCCGATCTGATGGTCCGCATGGAGGAGCACGCCCGCGCCGTCGGCACCGAGATCATCGGCGACCACATCAACAGCGTCGATCTGAAGGCCCGGCCCATCGTGGCCGTGGGCGACAGCGGCACGACCTATACGGCGGATGCGGTGATCCTGGCCACCGGCGCCCAGGCCAAGTGGCTGGGGCTGGACACCGAGGAGGAATTTAAGGGCTTCGGCGTCTCGGCCTGCGCCACCTGCGACGGGTTCTTTTATCGCGGCAAGGAGGTCGTGGTGATCGGCGGCGGCAACACCGCGGTCGAGGAGGCTCTGTTCCTGACCAACTTCGCCACCAAGGTCACCCTGATCCACCGCCGCGACGAGCTGCGCGCCGAGAAGATCCTGCAGCACCGCCTGCTGAACCACGACAAGGTCGAGCTGCTCTGGGACCACCAGCTGGACGCCGTTCTGGGCGCCGACAGCCCCAAATCCGTCGAGGGCGTGCGGGTCCAGAACGTCAAGACCGGCGAGATGTCCGAACTTGCATGCGCGGGCGTCTTCATCGCCATCGGCCACGCCCCGGCGAACGAGCTGGTCAAGGACCAGCTTGAGACGCATATGGGCGGCTATGTGGTGACCCAGCCCGACAGCACCGCGACCTCCATCCCCGGCGTCTTCGCGGCGGGCGACCTGACGGACCACATCTATCGCCAGGCGGTGACCAGCGCGGGCATGGGCTGCATGGCGGCGCTTGAGGCCGAGAAGTACCTCGCCGAGATGGACATGGATGCCGAGGTTCAAGCGGCGGAGTAACGCAAAAGACCGTTGACACGACCCAGCCCCGGGTTAATAGCGCGTTAACTAAATCTTGGGGGCGCATCATCTCACCTTTGGACGCAATTGCGCGACTCGAAGACCATCAGGCACACGCCAATCGTCACGCGGAATATCCGGATGAAGCCGGACTGCGTGCCTATGGAGCGTTGTCGTTTCTGTATCTTCGCTCGGGTCGGCACCAAAACGAACCACTAAAGCAGATCCGGCGGCTGATTCAGCCGCCCGTTGATCTCGGCTTCTACAAAATACTGGAACTGGACGGCGTGCCGCGCGCGGCTGTTCTCTGGGCGTTCTTAAACCCAGAGACCGAGCATGACTTGGTACATCACGGTCGCATCCTGCCCAAAAGCTGGCTATCGGGCGACCGGATGTGGATCGTCGAGATCATCGCCCCCTACAACCAACAACTCGGCGCTACCGCGATGAACTGGTTGCGTCGCGCGGTCCCCGAAGACGTCAAGCGCGTTCGCTATATGCGCACGACCCCGGGCCGCCAGAACCGCATTGTCGAGGTATCACGGGGTCCGGGCGCAATCCGCGGGGCCAAAGTGATATCGCCGGCAGACCTCTAAAGAAAAGGAAACGAGTATGGGTGTATTTCCAGGTGGGATAGAATTCTTTGTTGCCGACAATGAGCCGACAACCGACGCAACCGATACCGATCCAGGTGGCGGCAACGCCCAAGGCGACAGCCGTGACAACTATGTCTATGATTTTGACCTCACTTCACTTGCCGTTCTTGACCTAACTGGCTCTGTCTTCACTCGCAGCGGTGAAGCAATCAGTAATGTTAGCACAAACTATGAGTCCGTCGCGACGGTGGGCACGTTTACGCTCGACCTTCCGTTGCCAGATAGCACCCTAGCCAATTATACATATCAGGTTACGCGGGACGAGTTGATCGCCAACGGCGTGTCCTCAATCACATTCACGGTGACCGGCGATTGGACCCAAGCTGGCGGGGACCCAGCGTTTGGAACAGACACCGACACCGTCACCTTCAACTTTACGCTGTGCTTCGCCGCGGGCACCGGTATCGCCACCCCGAGCGGGAAGACCGCTGTCGAATCGCTTCTGATCGGTGATCTGGTCACAACCGCCGACGGCCGCGATGTGCCTGTGAAATGGGTGGGGCGCGTGACTGCGAACCCGATGTTCAACCCGGCGGACCGCCTGGCCCCAGTGAAGATCGCCAAGGGCGCGTTTGGCGACGCTCCGACCCGCGATCTGATCGTCACCGCCGATCACGGCATGGTGCTGGACGGAATGATCATCAACGCCTCGGCCTTGGTGAACGGCGACACGATCACCTGGCATGACTGGAAGGCGCTGGGCGCGAGCATCACCTATTACCACGTGGAAACCGAAAATCACGACGTGATCCTGGCCGATGGTGCTTTGTCCGAAACCTATCTGGACATGCCTGACCGTAGCAGCTTTGATAACTTCGCCGAATATATCGCACTTTACGGTGAAGAGACGCCGATTGCGGAAAACCCGATGCCACGTATCAGCTCCGCGCGGCTGCTTCCGGCCTCGCTCAGAGCAGCGCGCGCCGCTTAGGCAAGCACCGACGCAATACCAACGTCATACCGATGTGGGTTTTGGCGTAAAAAAACGCCCAGGCGGGACGTCCCCCGCCTGGCCGCCGCCAGAGTAGCGCGAGCGTCAACGCAGAGGCCCCGGATCAAACCCGGGGCCGCGCTTCGACTGACGCACACGCCCTTCCAAGCAACGCTACTGCAGCCCCGCCGGATCAATCACCGCCGCGTCGCAGCCCTGCGGTTGCCGCTCCGCGGCCTGCATCAGCGCTCCAAAGCTATCGGGGTCCGCGTGGTCGATCACGCCGACCATGGCCACGCGGATCTCTTGCAGCAGGAACCGATTGCCGTCATTGCGGCAGTGGAACTGCACCGCATCGCCCGCGTTCCCGCCGAAGACCTGATCAAAGAGCAGCCGGATCTCGGCCATCTCTACCTCTGTGCCCACATGCGCCTCAAGGAAGTCACCGATGGCGCTGTCGTTGATCGCATTGGTCACGGCGAGCGTGTCGAGGTAATAGCCTTCGGCGCCGCCCGCCTTGTGGCAGGTGCCGTGCTTGATCCACTCGTGCCGGTGCAGGAAGCTCGCCGCGCCGGGCATGGCCACCTCCAGCGCCTCTCTTGTGTCGGCGGTCAGGTCCAGCGCGGGCAGCTCGCCCCAGCGCCTTGCGTCGTCCAGCCGCTTGAGGCTGTCGGGCACGCCGCAGAACACGTTCCCGCGGGGCTGCGGCCAGAGCCCATGCACCGAGAATTGCGCCGCGGCATGCGGCAGGTCGCCGTCGTTGAGCACCTGGCACTCCGCCTTGGGCCGTCCGGCGCCGGTCTCGCAGAAGGCGGGCTGCCAGCTGAGCGCCAGCAGGTTGTCGGCGGATTCGCCGCCCGGTTCCGGGGTGACCGCCGGGGGCTCGGGCGGCGGGGCGGGCGTGGCGGTGCCCGCCGCTACCACGTGGAGCCCGCAGCCTGCATGCACCCAGCGATCCTCGGTCACCGGCTCGCCCGGCATCTTGACCTGAAAGAAGTCCCCGCCCGCCTTGTTGATGCCGATCATCTCATAGGCGCGCATCGGCTCGACCAAGGCAAAGCCGGGGTTGGTGCCCTTGTTCTTGGACTGGAACCCCTCGCAGATCTCGGTGGCGATGAAGAACCCGTCCAGCTTTACCTGCGACAGGGCGGGCTGGGCGACGGGAAGGAGAAGGCAGAATGGAAGGATAAAACGCATGGGGGGCCTCGCTAAAAACTGGTTGATTGAACGCACCCAGCTTACGCGAGACTCGTGACGTTTTGAACAACCCTAAGGGTAGGGTATCCCCTACCCCGCCGCCGCGTGCGCCTTGGCCATCACGCAGAGCATCTCGAACATGATCGACACGCCTAGGAAAGCCGTGCCCCCGGACTGATCGAAGGGCGGCGAGACCTCTACGAGGTCCGCGCCCACGATGTTCACCCCGTCCAAGAGCCGTGCCACCTGCAGCGCCTCGAAAGAGTTCGGACCGCCCACCTCCGGCGTGCCGGTGCCCGGCGCGAAGGTCGGATCGACAAAGTCGATGTCATAGCTGACATAGGTGGGCGCGGTGCCGACGATCTCACGCGCCTCGGCCATCACGTCCTCGGGACCGCGGGCAAAGTACTCCTCGATGGGGATGATGCGGATGCCCTCGGCCTTGGCAAAGTCCCGGTCCTCGGTGTCATAGGCCGTGCCGCGGATGCCGATCTGGACAACGCGCTTGGGGTCCAGCAGGCCCTCCTCCACCGCGCGGCGGAAGGGCGTGCCATGGGTGTACATGGTGCCGTCGAAATAGGAGTGGAAGAGATCCGTGTGGCTGTCGAAATGCACCATGCCGACGGGGCCGGATTTGGCGACGGCGCGCAGGATGGGCAGGCTGGAGAGGTGGTCCCCGCCGCCGGTGAGCGGCAGGATGCCCGCCGCGATCACCTGGTCGTAGAAGGCGGTGATCCGCGCCATGCTGTCCTGGATGTCTGCCGGGTTCGGCCCCACGTCGCCGAGATCGGCGCAGTTGACCGCCTCGAACGGGCGCACCCCGGTGGCGCCGTTCTGGGCCCGGATCATGGTGGAGAGATCGCGCAGCTGGCGCGGCCCGTGCCGCGGGCCGGGGCGGTTGGTGGTGCCGCTGTCCCAAGGCACGCCGATCAAACCGATCTGGACCTCGCCGAACCGCGCGTGATCCGGCGCCACATGCGGCAGGCGCATGAAGGTCGGCACACCCGCGAAACGCGGTAGGTCCATCCCCGAGACAGGCTGGAAGAATGGGTCGCTCATCTGGGAACTCCTTTGCGTCTGGGCGGGGCAAGAATTTTGGAAAATTCTTCCACCGCCCGGACTAGAGCTTAGCTTTCGGGGGAACGCAAGGGGACGACCTCGGCCGTCTCTCCCTCGGGGGCGAGTTCTTCGAAGTCGAAGTTGTCCAGGCGCCGCGCGCGACGCCCGGCCTTGTCGGCAGAGATCTTGATATCGGCGATGTCCTTGGCCGCCTGCCCGAAATGCCGATCCAGGTTCTCCACCCGCGTGCCCAGCCGGTCGACATCCTTAAACAGCGCGCCCAGCTCCTTGCGGATCGCGCCCGCCTGCTCGCGCATCCGCGCGTCCTTCAGCACCGCACGCATGGTGGTCAGCGTGGCCATGCAGGTGGTGGGCGAGACGATCCAGACCCGCGCGGCGAAGCCCTCGCGCACCAGCTCGGGGAAGTTCGCGTGCAGCTCGGCATAGATCGCCTCGGAGGGCAGGAACATCAGGGCGCCGTCGGCGGTCTCGCCGTCCAGTATGTACTTCTCCGAGATCGCCTTGATATGCGCCTTCACGTCGGTGCGCAGCTGCCGCGCGGCCAGGTCCAGCTCGGCTTGCGTGCCCGCGTTGCGCAGCCTCTCATAGGCCTCCAGCGGGAACTTGGCGTCCACCACAATCGGCCCCGGCGGGTTGGGCAGCTTGATCAGGCAATCCGCGCGCTTGCCGTTCGAAAGCGTCGCCTGCCAGTCATAGCTGTCCTTGGGCAGCGCCTTGGACACGATGTCCTGCAGCTGGATCTCGCCAAACGCCCCGCGGGTCTGCTTGTTCGACAGGATGTCCTGCAGCGACAGCACGTCGCCCGAGAGCTTCTCGATATTGGCCTGCGCCTTGTCGATGGTCTGCAAGCGCTGCTGCAACTCGCCCAGCGAGCGCGCGGTGCGGGTGGCCGAGCCCTGCAGGTTCTCGTTCATCTTGGCGGTGACCTCCGCCAGGCGCTGCTCCATCAGCTGCACCGTGCGGGCCTGCTGCTGGGCCTGCGCCTCGGTGACCGAGTTCAACCCGCCAAAGAGCTGCTGCTGCCCGTCGGCCAGCCCCTGCACGCGCTGGCCCAGCCCGCCCATCTGGCGTAGCATCGCCTCGGTGGCCGCGGCGCCCCGCGCCGCGCGGCGCCCGGCCGAGACCAGCAAGACCACGATCAAAAGCAGCAGGATCGCGGCCAGAAGCGCCGCCGCCGTCCAGGGATCGCTGAGGTCGATCATGGTGTCACCGAGCTGGATCATGTGCGCCCGAAGAGCTTTTCGATGTCCGCGAGCTTCAGCTCCACATAGGTGGGCCGCCCGTGGTTGCACTGCCCGGAATGCGGCGTGACCTCCATCTCGCGCAAGAGAGCGTTCATCTCCTCGGCATTCATGCGGCGTCCGGTGCGCACCGAGCCGTGGCAGGCGACCCGGCTGAGCACCGCCTCGATGCGCGCTTGCACGGTCTGGCTGGCGCCCAGATCGGCGAGCTCATCAAGGATGTCGCGGATCATCGCCGCCGCGTCCACCTGGCCCAGGATCGCCGGCGTCTCGCGCACCGCTATGGCCCCACCGCCAAAGGGCTCGATCCCCAGGCCCAGCCGCCGCAGTTCCGCGCCCATCTCCAAAAGCCGCGCCGCCTCGGCCTCGCTCAGCTCCACGATCTCGGGGATCAAGAGCGCCTGCGCGGCCACGCCGTTCTCGGCCATCTGGCGTTTCAGCTTTTCATAAACGAGCCGCTCATGGGCGGCATGGGCGTCCACCAGCACCATCCCGTCCTGGGTTTGCGCGACGATGTAGTTCTCGTGCAAATGCGCGCGCGCGGCGCCCAGGGGGTGATCTCCGGGCGCGACGGGTGCGTCTTCGACCCGGCCCGCAACGGGCACATCCATCAGCTCCGCGCCGGGCGCGGCGTCCCACGCAACATGCCGCTCGGCCAGACCCGGCGCCCCTTCCGGAGCAAACGCCGCCCGCGCGGCACCGAGCGCGCCCTGGCTGGGCCGGTCCATTTGGTAGACCCGAGCTGGGCCCGGCCCTTCGGGTCGCATCGCACCAAGTGTCGCCCCGGCCACGGTGGTCGACGCCCGGTGCCCGGCCTCCGCCAGAGCATGCCGCAGCCCCGACACGATCAGCCCGCGCGCCACGCCGGGCTCGCGGAAGCGCACCTCGGATTTCGCCGGATGCACGTTCACATCCACCCGCGTCGGCTCGCATTCCACGAACAGGACCGCCGCGGGGTGCCGGTCGCGGCTGAGGAAGTCCATATAGGCGGCCCGCAAGGCGCCGATCAGCATCTTGTCACGCACCGGGCGCCCGTTCACGAAGAGGAACTGCGCCACCGCCGCGCCGCGCGAATAGGTCGGCAGGCCCGCAAAACCCGTCAGCGTCAGCCCCTCGCGTTCGGCATCGATCTGCACCGCGTTCTCGGTGAACTCGCGGCCCAGGATACGGGCCAACCGCCCCTGCAGGGCCCCAAAGAGATCACCGCTTTCGGGCTCGGCGCGGAAGATCACGCGACCCTCGCCGCCGCCAGACACATCGCGCAGGGTGACGCCCACATAGGGCTCGGCCATGGCCAGCCGCTTGACCACGTCGCCAATCGCCTGCGCCTCGGCCCGGTCCGTGCGCATGAATTTCAGCCGCGCCGGGGTGGCGTAGAAGAGGTCTCGCAATTCGACAACCGTGCCGGAATTCAGCGCGGCAGGCTTCACCGGGCCAGGCGCGCCGCCCGAGACAACGATCTCGGCTGCGTCCGCCCCGGCGACACGAGAGGTGATCCGCAGCCGCCCGACCGCGCCAAGCGAGGGCAAGGCCTCGCCGCGGAACCCGAAGGTGTGAATGTTCAGAAGGTCCGAGCCGTCGATCTTGGAGGTCGCGTGCCGCGACAGCGCCAGCGGCAGGTCCTGCGCGGCGATCCCGTGGCCGTCATCGCTGACCCGGATCAGGGTCTTGCCGCCATCGGCATAGGCGACGTCGATGCGGCGCGCGCCCGCGTCCATGGCGTTCTCGACCAGCTCCTTGACGGCGGAGGCAGGCCGCTCGACCACCTCGCCGGCGGCGATGCGGTTGATGGCGGCCTCGTCCAACTGGCGGATCGCGGGCGGCTCTTGGCCCATCTTGGGGCCTATCTTGGGGTGCGTGGCGGGCATGCAGCTAGGGATAGCATGCCCGCCCCCGATTCGACCATCTCAAATCACGATCTATGGCAGCACGCCGGGGATCTGGATGTGCAGCTCGGCCCGGTCATCCATGGGCGGTGTCTGCGTTGCATCGCGGGACACCTCGGTGCCGGTGCAGGCAGTCAAAGTGGCGGCGAGCAGGGTGAAAGCAACAATGCGGGTCATCTTTTTGGGTCCCATCCGTTCGGGTTTCGATGGGATAGATGTCAGCATCCAGGGCGCCGCATGCGCGCCGATTTCGAAATCGGCGCTGCAATTTCGACTATGGCGCGGCTTTTTTAGGAATCGGCGCGGAACTCGCTGGGGCTCTCCCCGGTGATGTCGCGGAAGGCGCGATTGAAGGGCCCGAGCGAGGCGAAGCCCACGGCGTGGGCGATCTCTAGCACCGTGCGGTCGGCGCGCGCCGGGTCACCCAGCACCTCCTGCGCGGCCCGCACGCGGTAGCCGTTGATGAACTGCGCGAAGTTGCGGTGCCCCAGCCCCTGGTTGATCACCCGGCGCAGCCGGTGCTCGCCGGTCTGCAACTCCTCGGCCAGGGCGCCAATCGTCAGCCCCTCGCGCTGCCAGGCGCCCGCCTCCATCGCGGCCTCAAGCCGGGTCAGCACGGCCTGCTCTTTGGCGCTAAGCGGCTCTGCCGCGGGCGGGTGCGGGCTCTCATCCAGAACCGCCGGGCGCGCGGCCGAGCGCCGCCCGAAAAGCCAAACCATCGTGGCCATCAACAGCATCACCAACGCGGAGGTCTGCATAACGCCGACCCAGAGCGGCGCGCCGCCGGGCGCGAACTGCAGCTCCACCACGGCGAACAGGATGCCCTCCACCGAGGCGAGCACTAGGATCACCCAGCGTAGGCGGCGGCGCTCTTCTACTAGGTCGTCGGAATGCCCCGCCACCGCGACCCAGATGATGTGCGAATAGATGAGAATGGCCAGGACCAGACAGACCGCCTGCAGGCCGTAAGGCACCAGCGTGGCATAAGTGAGCAATTGCAAACCGGTCAGCACCGGCACGCCCACCCGGCGCGGCCAGTCGCCCTGCTCAAAGACCTCCATGGCGAACCACCAGATCATCACCGGGAAGATCGCCGAGAGGAGCCGCGTGGATAAAGGCTCGACGTCGAAGAACCCCGGAGCGGAACCGATCAAATATGCGGTCAGGCAGACCCCCGTGCAGCCCATCGCCCAGGAGACCGGCTCTCGCGGCGCGCGCGCCAGGCCCACCAGCCCGATGGCCAGCGACAGCGCGATGCCCGCGCCGCGCAGCAAGAGTTCAATGGCGATCAATCCAGACATGACTGGTCGTAGATTTATGCGTTTCGCCGCCGTTTACCAGGGGTAAGCGCTAATTCGTGGCCTCCAGCCCCTCTGGCGCGCCGACCACAACGAAGGTCAGCATCTCGGGATCCAAGAGCCGCGCCGCGACCCGCCTGACATCCTCAAGCGTGACCGCCCAGACCTTGTCATTGCGGGTGGCGATGTAGTCGATCGGCAGATCGCCGGTCTGCATCCCCACAAGGATGCCCGCGATCCGGGCGTTGCCATCGAACCGCAGCGGGTATTGCCCGGTCAGGAAAGTCTGCGCGACCTCAAGCTCGTCCTGCGTCACGCCCTCGGCGGCGATGCGGGCCCATTCGGCCTTGATGACGTCAATCGCCTCGGCGATCCGGTCGTTCGCGCTGGCCACCTGCCCCACCACGAGATCCGCGAGATCCCGCGAGGCCAGGTAGGAATTCACGCCATAGGTCAGCCCGCGCTTTTCGCGCACCTCCGTCATCAGCCGCGAATCGAACCCGCCCGCGCCGAGGATCGTGTTCAGCACGAAGGCCGGGAAGAAATCCGGGTCATCGCGCGAGATGCCCGCATGCCCAAAGATCGCCACGGATTGCGGCGTCTGGAAGGGCACCACCTCTACCCCGCCGTCAAAGCTGATCTCGGCGCGGTCCGGAATGGCGGCGCCGGTCTCGGGCAAGCCGCCCAGAAGGTCATCCAAAAGCGCGCCCAGCTCCTCGGCGGTGATGTCGCCCACCACGCCGACGAACAGCTTGTCTTTCGTCAGCACAGCCTGATGCGCGGCCAGGATATCGTCGCGCGTCAACCCGCCAACGCTCTCCAACGTCCCGTTGGAGGAACTGGCATAGGGGTGGTCGCCATAGGTGCGCGCGTTGAAGGCCCGGCGCGCAATCTCGTTGGGGTCCTTCTCGTCAGAGCGGATGATCGACAGGACCTGCCCGCGCACCCGGTCCACGGCGTCCTGGTCAAAGCGCGGCGCGTTCAGCGCGGATTTCAGCAGCGCAACCGAGGCGTCCCGGTTCTCGGTCAGGAACCGCGCCGAGACCGATAGCGCGTCGTCATAGACATCGAACTCGAACCGCGCGGCGAGGCTTTCCTGCGCCTGCGCGAAGCCGCGCGCGTCGAGATCGCCCGCGCCTTCCTCGATCAGTCCGGTCATGAGGTTTATCGCGCCGCGCTTGCCCGGCGCGTCCAACGAGGCCCCGCCCTTAAAGCGGATCTCTAGGGCCACAAACGGGATCTGATGCTCCTCGACCAACCAGGCGGTGATGCCGCCCGGCGAGATCACCTCTTGGATGTCCACGGCGGCGCGGGCCCCCGGCGCGGTCAAGGACAGCGCGGCGAGGACGACAAAAAACAGGCGGCTCATTGGGTCACCTCGACACTCGGTTTGCGCAGCCATCCGGTGACGGCCTTGTTGCGATCAAATATGCGCGCCGCGGCGGCCATGACTTGCTCTTTGGTGGTGGCCTGCAGGATGTCCGGCCAGGCCTCGATATCCTCTAGCGTCAGCCCGGAGGTCAGCGCCGCGCCATAGCGGCGCGCCAGGGATTGCGTGCTGTCCTCGGCATAGATGCGCGAGGCGCGTATCTGCTGCTTGATCCGCTCGAATTGGGCATCGTCGATGCCCTCCTCCATGAACTCGGCGATGGCGTTGTCCAGCGCCGTCTCGGCCTCTTGCAGGGACACGCCGGGCTTGGGCACGATAAAGACACCAAAGCTGCCGTCGTCATAGCTGAGCCCCTGGTAGAAGGCCGAGGCATAGATCGCCTCGCCGGCCCCGAACACAAGCTTTTGGCCCAGGACCGAGGTGGCCGAGTTCCCGCCCAGCACATCCGCCAGCAGCGCCAGCGCTGCGGCTTCTTCTTGCGCGCCGGGGTCGCGTTCCGGGGCGAGATAGGTGCGCACGACATAGGGCTCGGAGGCGCGCGGGTCCTCAAAAATCAAGCGGCGTTCGGCCAGATGCGGTGGCTCCTGCGGGCGCTGCCGGGCGCCCAGGCCCGGCGTGGGCGCCAGCGGGCCGTAATGCTTTTGCGCAAGCTCCAGCACTTCTTCGGGCTCCACGTCGCCCGCGACCACCAGGATCGCGTTGTTGGGGGCATAGAACTTCTCGTAGAAATCCAGGGCGTCTTGCAGCGTCAGCGCGCTTGCCTCATGCATCCAACCGATGATCGGGATGCCATAGGGGTGGTTCAGGAACAGCGCCGCGCGCCGCTGCTCGGAGAACAGCGCGCCGGGGTCGTTTTCGACGCGCTGGTTGCGCTCTTCAATGACCACGTCGCGCTCGGCCAGGATCAGGTCCTCCGACAGGCGCAGGTTGCGCATGCGGTCGGCCTCCATCTGCATCATCAGCTCTAGCCGGTCGGACGCGACCCTCTGGAAGTAGCCGGTGTAATCCTGGCTGGTGAACGCGTTGTCGGTGCCGCCATTGGCGGCCACGGTCGAAGAGAACTCGCCCGGCGCCAGGGTGTCGGTGCCCTTGAACATCAGGTGCTCCAGGTAGTGCGCGATCCCGGATTTGCCGGGCGGCTCGTCAGCGGCGCCTGCTTTGTACCAGACCATGTGCACGACCACGGGGGCGCGGTGATCTTCGATCACCACCACCTGCATGCCATTGTCCAGCCTGTAGTCCGTGACCGGCACGGCCAGGGCGGGCAACGCAATGACAAGTCCGATAAAGCTAAAGAAAATGCGGCGCATGGGCTCTCCTCAATGACCTGGGCTGCCTTCATACCTACTGCGCAGGGGCGTTGCTTCAACCCATCAAACGCAGATGTGAGAGTGGCGCAACATGGTTAATTTTGTATTAGGCGTTAACGCGCCGTTAGGACGGCGTTTTAGTGCCGAGCCTAACCGGGGCCCGGGGGCCTATTGCTCGGCGACTTCGGGCGGCGGCGCGGCGGGCGTGCGCACGCCCGCGCGGCGGAACCGCTCTAGCTCGGCATACTGATCCAGGGACTGGTTCTGATAGGCGCGGAAATAGACGTTCACGTTGAACAGCCGCTCTAGAATGCGGCCATCATTTCGGCGCCTGAACTCCAGGTCCTCGGACGCGAGCTGTTGCCGGATCGTGCCGGACCGCCCGTTGCGGCTGGCGTAGCTGACCAGGCCGGAATCGCTGGACGGGATGCCCCGCGACGCCGCCGCCGGGTTGCCGCCGAGCGCAATAATGGCATCCGCCTCTGGCGCCGGATCCACCCGGTTGGCCCCGCCCGGCGTGGGCGTCGGCAATTCCTTGAAGCTGGGCGGCTCCTGAAGCGGCTTATTGGGCAGAATCGAGAACTCGTCCGGGCCGTCCGTCGAGGACGAAATGTTCAGCAGACGCGGCTCTTTATTGCGGCTGCAGCCCGCCATCAGGCTGACCGCCAGCAAAACCACCAGAATTTTCGTGCCCGTTGCCCGCATTCGAAACGGCCCCTCACCAGCTTTGGAGTGATTTCTATCGCATCCGCGCAGCGGCGTCACGCGGACTTTTTCTCGCCCGTGAAAACGATCAGCCCGATGGCCCCGGCGAAGACGGCGATGTCGGCCACGTTGTAGGAGAACGGGTTATCGAACCCGCAGCAGGACATGTTCAGGAAATCCGCCACCGCCCCGTAGAGCAGCCGGTCCACCACGTTGCCCAGCGCGCCGCCGATCAACAGCCCGGCAAAGATTCGCGCCATGGGCCGGTGCGGATGCGTCATCCACCAGGCCACCCAGCCCGTCACCAGAAGCGCCACCGCGATCAGCACCCACTTGGTCACCGGGCTGTCGCCAGACAGCAGGCCAAAGTTGATCCCGGTGTTCCAGGCCATCGCCCAGTTCAGGTAGGGCGGAAAGACCTCCACGAACCGGAGCGTGTCCAGATGCACCACGTATAGAATGTAGTACTTGCTGGCCTGATCCAGCAGGAACACTGCCAGGGCTATGAGATACATCCGCGACATTCTGGGTCAGTGCCTGAAGTGACGCATGCCGGTGAACACCATCGCCAGCCCAGCCTCGTCGGCGGCCGCGATCACCTGGTCGTCGCGCATCGAGCCGCCGGGCTGGATCACCGCGGTGGCGCCGGCCTCGGCGGCGGCAAGCAGCCCGTCCGGGAAGGGAAAGAACGCGTCCGAGGCCACGACCGAGCCCTTGGCGGGCGTCTCGGCCAGGCCGATCTCCTGCGCCATGCGCGCGGCCTTCAGCGCGGCGATGGTCGAGCTGTCCACCCGGCTCATCTGCCCCGCGCCCACGCCCACGGTGGCCCCGCCCTTGGCGTAGACGATGGCGTTCGACTTCACATGCTTGGCCACGGTCCAGGCGAACCGCAGGTCGGTCATCTCCTGCTCGGTTGGCGCGCGCTTGGTGACCACCTTCAAGTCAGCGGCAGCGACGCTGCCCGCGTCGCGATCCTGCAGCAGGAAACCGCCCGCGACTTGCTTGAACGCAGCGCCCTTTGCGCGCGGGTCGGCCAGCGCCTCGGTCGTCAGCAGGCGCAGGTTCTTCTTGGCGGCGAAGATCTCCTTGGCGGCGTCGCTGGCGCCCGGAGCGATCACGACCTCGGTGAGGATGCCGGTGATGGCCCTTGCGGTCTCTTCGTCCAGCGGCTGGTTCAGCGCGATGATCCCGCCAAAGGCGCTGGTGCGGTCGCAGTCAAAGGCGCGGGCATAGGCCTCGCCCAGCGAGGCGCCGGTGGCCACGCCGCAGGGGTTGGCGTGCTTGATGATCGCGCAGGCCGGGCCCTGGCCGGCGAACTCGCTGATCAGCTCGAACGCCGCGTCGGTGTCGTTGATGTTGTTATAGCTCAGCTCCTTGCCCTGGTGCTGAACCGCGGTGGCCACGCCGGGGCGCGCCGAGCCATCGGTGTAGAAGGCAGCGCCCTGGTGCGGGTTCTCGCCATAGCGCAGCCCCTGGGCTAGTGTGCCCGCAAAGGCCCGCCGCCGCGGGGTGGCCTGGCCAATCGCGCCCGCCATCCAGGTCGAGACCGCCGCGTCATAGGCGCCCGTGCGCGCATAGGCGATCTGCGCCAGGCGCTGGCGCTGCTGCATATCGGTGCCGCCCGCCTGGACGGCCTCCAGCACATCATCGTAGTCCTCGACATCGACCACCGTGGCCACGAAGGCGTGGTTCTTGGCCGCCGCGCGGATCATCGCGGGCCCGCCAATGTCGATGTTCTCGACGCATTCGTCATAGCCCGCACCCTTGGCCACGGTCTCTTCGAACGGGTAGAGGTTCACCACCAGCAGGTCGATGGCGCCGATGCCGTGCTCTTGCATCGCGGCCACGTGACCGGCGTCATCGCGCAGCGCCAGCAAGCCGCCATGCACCGCCGGGTGTAGCGTCTTCACGCGCCCGTCCATCATCTCGGGGAAGCCGGTGACCTCGGCCACGTCCCGCACCGGCAGCCCCGCCTCGCGTATCGCGCGCGCCGTGCCCCCGGTCGAGAGCAGCTCTACGCCAGCCGCGGCTAAGCCCTGCGCAAAGTCCAGAAGGCCGGTCTTGTCGGATACAGAAAGCAACGCGCGTCGGACGGGCAGTCGGTCGGTCATAGAAGTCCCCTCGGGTCAGATCACATAGGCGCTGTCGTCGCGCTCTAGGTCGCGCACATGCGCGGGGGTATCCTGAGCCTTGGCCAACGTCCAGCGGATGCGCGTGGCATATTCCAAAGCCTTGGCGGTTAGAACGATCTGCTTTGTCGCACGCGGCTTAAGACGGCCCTTCTCAAGGTAGACGCTGGGCTCCAGGCTCAGAGTGCTGGCGCCGTCATGCCGGAAGACCCAGATCTCGCCGCTCTTTTGCACAAGCGAGATCGCGGCCCCGCCGAGGTCCAGATTGGGGTCCACATCCGGGTGCAGGTGGAAATGTATCTGGAAGGGAATGCCCTGCAGCTTGGCCTCGTCCAGCGCCTTATCAAAGCGTTTGTTGTCCTCGGGCGTGATTGTGGCCAGCGTGTCATCGCCCGCGATGCTGCGCCCGTCGACGGACAGGTCGATGCTGCGCACATGGGTCAACCCGAAGGCCGCAGAGTATCCGTCATGGCCCGCGATGAGGCCCGTGCCGCCCTCGTCGCCATGCTGGCGCATGCGCACGTCCTTGGGCACGTCGGTCAGAACGTTGCGGGTGCCGCCGTTTCTCCAGGTGCGCTCGCCGAAACGAGAAGAGGACAGGCCCTTGATATCAAGCACAGAATGCGACCCCGTCGCGCGCCCCACCCTGGACCATTTGGCACCAAAGGGCGCGCCCGATCCGCAGCTGACCAGCAAGGGGCGCCGCCCGGAGGTCACCTCTATCGCCAAGGTCGAGGCATGGGCGTTGACCTCTCCGGCGCCATGCGCGGGCGCGGCCACGTCCACGATGACCGATGTACGCCCGGCCGAGAGCCGCGAGAACCCCATCGCCAGCCCCTGCCCCGGCGGCGTGCGGACCCCAGAGGCCGCCAAGGCGTGATCAAGCCGCCCCTCCAGCCCCTTGCCGCCGCCGTGGAACCGCGCAAGGCTGCCGTCGGAATGCCGCAAGGCCCGGAGGGTCGGCGCGATCCGCTCAATCGCGCTGAGGATGCTCTTTGGCGGGATCTGCCCGGCCTCGGACAGGGCGGATGTCGCCCAGTTCAGCAGGGTGAAGACCTCCAACAGCGCTTCGGGGTTGCGGCTAGAGATGCCGCCGAGCGCGTCGATCTGGTGCTCGCATTCCTTGGACAGCGCCGCCGTAGCGGGCGCGACGTGCTGCTCCATCCCGATCAGCGCGAGCCCGGCATAGATCAGCCCGGTCAGGGCCTCGAACCGCGGCACGCCGCTGGGCGTCGCGGACCAACGCCGCGACAGAAAGATCGTCTGCTGGCCCAGCGAGCGGTAATAGGCCTCTGCGTCCTGCCGGTCCTGCGCGTTCAGCAGGAAAATCGCGTGGTTGATCCAGCGGATCAGGCGCCGCCCGGCGCTGTCCGGCATCCAGCCCGGGCCGCGCCCGTGGCCGTAGCGCGCGATCCACTCCTCGGTCCAGGCCTGGGCGTTCATGCGCGCCTTGGCGTCGCCGGTGGCGGCCAGGTCGTCCAGCCAGGTGAAGCCGTGGAGTTCCTCAAGGAAGGCCTGATCGGGCGGGTCCAGATCCCAGATCGACTTGCCCGGTGCCTCGATCATATGCCCCGCGAACATGAAGTTGCCGGCGCATAGCTGACGCCCGCGCGAGACCCGACCGATGGTGCGGGGTTCCGGCTGCGACACAAAGCCAGCCGCGGCCCGCGCGAAGGCGGCCCGCCGGGCATGCCAACGATTCAACAGGCGCGTGACCGCCCCGGGTGTCCAATCGGACTGATACACCAGAATGCTTAGCCTCAACCTCTGCGCCGAGACAGGCGCTTTTTTAGGGCACCTTAATCGCGCGGTGATTCTCTGTCACCGAGAAAAACGCCCTTACGGCGTTTTGCGAAGCGCCGCGATGAAAAAGCCGTCCAACCCGCCGCGCTCGCCCCAGTGGTCCGGGCGCAGGCGCAGCCCCGCCTCGATGACCCAATCGGGTTCGATCCCCGCGACGCGCAGGGCCTCGGTGTCCCGCTCGACATCTGCGCACCGGCCCAGGGCGGCCGCGACCTGTTGCTCGCCCTCCTCCGGCAGCAACGAGCAGGTGCAATAGACCAGCCGCCCGCCGGGCTTGAGCAAGCCCACGGCGTGGTCCAGCATCGCCGCCTGCGTCTCGATCAATGCGCCAAAATCGCCCTCGGCTTTGGCAATCGGCAGGTCTGGGTGGCGACGGATCGTGCCGGTGGCCGAGCATGGCGCGTCCAGAAGCACCGCATCGAACTGGCCGGTGATGTCCATCGCGTCGGCGACCTGCAACTGCGCCACCAGCTTGGTGCGTGCCAGGTTCTCGGCCACGCGCTCCATGCGTTTGGCCGAGGAATCCACCGCTGTGACCTGCGCGCCGGTGGCGGCAAGCTGCATGGTCTTGCCGCCGGGTGCGGCGCATAGGTCCAGCACGCGCTCGCCCGGCGCGGCGTTCAGGATCCGTGCGGGAAGTGCGGCCGCCGCGTCCTGGACCCACCAATCGCCATCCTCATATCCGGGCAGCGTAGAGACCTGGCCCGGCGCGTCCAGCCGCACCGATCCTGTTGGCAGCAGCACGCCGCCCAGCGCCTCCGCCGCGCCCTCAAACCCTGGCTTCAAGGTGACGTCCAGCGGCGCGCCCGCCGCATGCGCCGCCTCCATCGCCTCCACCGCGTGCTTGCCATAGACCGCCACGAGGCGCTTGCGAAACACCTTCGGCAGGCGCGGCGGCGGCAGCGTCGGCCATTTCGCGACGTCCTGTGAGACGCGCCGCAAAACCGCGTTGATCAGCCCTGCGCCGCGCTTCGTGTTGCCCTGCGTCTTGGCCAGGCCGACCAGCGCGTTCAGCACGCCGTGCGGCGCGGCGCCGCTCTGCGCCATCTCGACGGTGCCAAGGCGCAGCACATCCATGATCGGGTCATAGGGCTTGTTGCGCAGATACGGCCCCAGCATCCGGTCCGCGCGATCCGACCAGCGCAAGACCTCCAACGCCAAGCGCTGCGCCCGGGCGCGGTCGGGCGCCTCAAGATGCGCCACGGCCTTTGGCAAGAGCTCCGCCAAAAGCTTGCCCGCGCGCACCTGCCCCACCATGACAAGCGCGGCCTGGCGCGCCGCGTCGGTCGGCAGATCTGTTGCTCTTTCACTCATCGGGCGTATATCAACCTTGGGGCCGCACAAGGGAAGAGCCTATGACGGATGAACCAAAAGAAGAATTGCCCCCCGCCGCGCAGCGGGCCCTGGCCGAAGCCGAGGCGCGGCGCAAGAAGGCCGAGGCGGCGAAAGGCTTGCCAACAGAGCTCGGCGGCCGTGACGGGCCAGAGCCCGTCCGCTACGGCGATTGGGAGAATAAGGGGATCGCGGTCGACTTTTGAACGCGACGCTCTGCCAATTGCCGAAATAGAGTGGGCCACAGAGGTCCTTCCCCCAAACGGCAAGAAGGGCGTGCGAGAGGGTGAGACTGGCCTGGAACGGGCGTTGCCAACCCGCCCCGGACTTGATCCGGGACCTCTGCTCCAAACATCCCACACATAATACGCAACAAGCCCCTAAAGCCCTTGTTTTGATCAGAAAAACTTTAGCCAAAAGGGGAGGTTAAATTCTAAAGCGCAAGATGCGCAATAGAACGCAACCAGATTTTTGGTCAAATCCCCCCGACCAACAAGGCGTTGGCCCTGAGACGAACCGGAGGGATCAATTATAATGTCCGCTCCAGCCCAATCCTACAAATTAACACGTCCCGACATCAGAACATAACCTGGCCCGCTCACCTTCACCCCGGAGATGGCGTGGCGCGGGCCCAGGATCTCCACATCGGCCCGCCCCGGGCGGCCCAGCCAATGCCCCTGCTCGGCCACCAGCCTTGGCGCCTCGATCATGCCGTGCGCCCAAAGATACGCCGCCATTGCCCCCGTCGCGGACCCGGTGAACGGATCCTCGGGCGGGTTGGGCGGCGCAAGCAGGAGCCGCGAGAAGGTGTTGCCAGCCTCCGTTGCGCCCTCAAGCACCACCCAGAACGGCTCAATCGCGCCCGCCATCTCCGGCGGCAGCGCGGCGCGCAGCCGCCCCAGCGCATCCACGTCCAAGACCGCGCGCCGCAAGGCCTCCTGCGACCGCAGCGGCGCGATGACCACGGGCAGCCCGGTCGAGACCAGTTGCGGCGGCGCCAGCATGTCCTGCGCGTCCAATCCGCCCACCGCGGCCACCAGATCCGCAGGCAGTTCCGCGCCGAAGACCGGCGCGATCTGGGTCATGGTGACGTTTGGGACGCCCGCCTCCACCCCGACCTCGATCGGCACAAGCCCGGCGCCGGTTTCCAGCGTCAACGCCCCCGTCCCCGCCACGCCCCGCGCGACCATCGAGGCGACCGTCGCCACGGTGGGATGGCCCGCGAAGGGGATCTCGCGCTCTGCCAGGAAGTACCGCACCTTGATGTCGGCCACATCGGACGGCTCCAGGAAGGTGCACTCCACCAGGCCGGTCTCGCGGGTGAAGGCCATGCAGGTCTCTGCGCTCAGCCCGCCCGCGTCATGCACCACCGCGCAGCCGTTGCCGCCAAAGGCGCGGTCGGTGAAGGCGTCGACCCAGTCGAATTCAAGCGCCATGAGGTTCTCCTTACAAAACCGCGATGCGTTTCCCCGGCGGAGGCGTTCTCAAGCGCACCGGCACGCGCGAAGCAGCCAGTTCAGTGCACATTGACCGGTGCGTAATCGTGCTGTCGGGCCAAGGCAAATGCCAGCTTGCGATCCTTGACCAAGGCCAGCGGCGCGCCGTCGGCATCGTGCACCGAGTACACGGTCTCTGCCGAGCCGACCTGCTCGCGCACCTCATCGGGCAGATCGGTCGCCGCAACTGGGCGCACATATACGATTTTGCTCTCTGCGACCTCGCCGAAATCAAATTTGCTGTCCATTCCCACCTCCTGCTTAGCTTCTGCTGATCTTGATCGTCTGCACGATCTTTTCCGGCGCCGAACGGGCCAGGTCCACATGCAAGAGCCCGTTCTCCATTGCGGCCCCGACGACCTCGACGCCGTCCGCCAGCACGAATGTGCGCTGGAACTGCCGGGCCGCGATGCCGCGGTGCAGGAACACACGGCCCGCCTCGTCCTCGGCCTGGCGGCCGCGGATGACAAGCTGCTGGTCCTCGACGGTGATCGCCAGGTCGTCCTCGGCGAAGCCTGCGACCGCAAGGGTGATGCGATACGCGCTCTCGCCGGATTGCTCTATGTTAAAAGGGGGATAGCCGTTGTTGTCGGACTTCGCCGTCCGTTCCATCAACCGCTCGAACTGCTCGAATCCCAGCAAAAAGGGATGCGCGCCCAAAGTCATCTTGGTCATCGACACGTCCTTATCAAAGCGACAGTCCAGCGGGCCCCGTTGCGGCGACCCACAGCTAGAATATGGGGGCACGCCACCCAATCTGCAAGGCGCGGCAAGATGCGGCGTTTGGTGAATTGGCGTTTTGCGGTTACCCTTGCGTTACCCAGTTCCCGACTCACGGACCAGGAGATGAACGACTCATCCAAAATGGAGGCGAAGGACATCATGAAAGTTGAGCTCGAAGTGTTGAAGCGGGAGCACCGCGACCTGGACGAGGCAATCGCGGCGCTCCATGAAACACACCGCGCGGATCCGCTCCGCGTTCGAAGGCTCAAGAAACAGAAACTGGCCCTTAAAGACCGCATCAGCCGGATTGAGGACCAGCTTACGCCAGACATCATTGCGTAGCCCCTAAAAGGCTCTATATTGCGCGCTCCTGAAAGCGAAAGGGCGCGGCAGTGCAAGCGAAAGTCGGCATCATCATGGGCAGCCAATCGGACTGGCCCACAATGAAGGCCGCGGCCGAAATCCTGGAAGAACTGGGCGTCCCTCATGAGGCGCGCATCGTGTCGGCGCACCGCACGCCGGATCGGCTGTGGGAATACGGCAAGTCGGCCGTCGGGCGCGGCCTGCAGGTGATCATCGCCGGCGCCGGCGGGGCCGCGCATCTGCCCGGCATGATGGCCTCCAAGACTCGCCTGCCGGTGATCGGCGTGCCGGTGGAGACCCGCGCGCTGAAGGGCGTCGACAGCCTCTATTCCATCGTGCAGATGCCCAAGGGCTTCCCCGTGGCCACCATGGCGATCGGCGGTGCTGCCAATGCCGGGCTTATGGCCGCGGGCATCCTGGCGCTGCAGGACGCCGCGCTGGCCGAGCGGCTGGACGCCTGGCGCGCCGCCCTAGAGGCCTCGATCCCGCAAGAGCCCTCGGATGGCTAAGATCGGCTTCATCGGGACCGGTCAGATCGCAGCACCCATGGTGCGGTTTCTGGCCGCGCGCGGGCATCAGATCACGGTGACTGAGCGCTCGCGGCATCTCTCCTCCGCCCTTGCCGCCAGCCACGGCGTTGCCGTGTCTGACGCCGCGGGCGTTCTCGAGGCGTCCGAGGTGGTGGTGCTGTCGGTGCGCCCGCATCAGGTGGACGAGGCCATGCAAGGCCTCCAATGGCGGGCCGACCACCGGGTCATCTCGGCCATGGCCGCCACCCCGAGGGCGCGGCTAGAGGCGCTCTGCGCCCCGGCGACGTCCTTCGTGCAAACCATCCCGCTGGCCTTCCTCGAACAGGGCGGCTGCCCCCTGCCCGCCTATGGCGATGACGCGCTGCTAGCGGAGCTCTTTGCGCCGGAGAACCCGGTGATCAAGGTCGCCTCCGAGGAGGCCCTGAACGCGCATTTCGCGATCTGCGCCATGGTGCCGGGGCTGTTGGACCTGATGAGCACCGGCGCGGGTTGGCTGGGCGACCAGACCGGCGACGCGGCGGGCGCCGAGGCCTATACAAGCGGGCTGATGGCGGGGTTCATGGGCGCGCTCAGCGGCACCCTGGCCGAGGCGCGCGACGCGCTGGCCACCGAGGGCACGCTGAGCCTGCACATGACCCGCACGCTGCATCAGGGCGGCGCCCATGGCGCGCTGACCAAGGCAATGAATGATATCGGAGAAAGGCTGCGCGACGCATGAGTGACGCACTTCCCATTGGCGCCACGATTGGCATCCTCGGCGGCGGGCAACTGGGCCGCATGCTTGCCGTGGCGGCCTCGCGGCTGGGCTACAAGGCGCATATCTTTGAGCCCGGGTCGGATTGCCCCGCCGGACAGGTCGCCCACGCCGTGACCACCGCGGGCTATGAGGATCTAGACGCGCTGGCGGGCTTTGCCGCCAGCGTCGACGTGGTCACCTATGAGTTCGAGAACATCCCCACCGCCGCGCTGGACGCATTGGAGGCCGTGCGCCCAATCCACCCGGGCCGCAAGGCGCTGGCCACCAGTCAGGACCGGCTGGTGGAGAAGGGTTTTCTGTCCGGTCTGGGTCTGGCGGTTGCGCCCTTCGCGGATATCACGGGCGAGGCCGACCTGCGGTCGGCGATGGCTGAAATCGGGCCCAAGGCGATCCTAAAGACCCGCCGCTTCGGCTATGACGGCAAGGGGCAGCAGCGCCTGGATGCCGACAGCGACCTCTCGCAGGCCTCGGCGGAGCTGCGGGGCAGCCCCGCGATCCTAGAGGGCTTCGTGGCGTTCTCCCATGAGGTCAGCGTGATCGCCGCCCGCGGGCTCACCGGCGAGGTCGCCGCCTTCGACCCCGGCGAGAACCTGCACCGCGAGGGCATCCTGCGCACCACCACGGTGCCCGCGCGGCTCAGCGCGGCGCAGCGCACCGACGCGGTGCTGCTGGCCAGCCGCATCCTGACCGAGCTTGATTATGTCGGCGTCATGGGCGTCGAGCTCTTCGTCACGCCGCAGGGGCTGGTGGTAAACGAGATCGCCCCGCGGGTGCATAACTCAGGCCATTGGACGCAGGCCGGCTGCGCCGTGGACCAGTTCGAGCAGCATATCCGCGCCATCGCGGGCCTGCCCCTGGGCGACGGCAAGCGGCACGCCGATGTGGTGATGGAGAACCTCATCGGCGACGACATGGACCGCGTGCCGGGGCTGCTCGCCCAGCCCGACACCGCGCTGCATCTCTACGGCAAGGCCGAGACCCGCGCGGGGCGCAAAATGGGCCATGCGAACATCATCCAACGCCGCTAGGGCGGACCGAGCGGGCTTGCCACCGCCCCGCCCCGCCCCTATCTAAACGCCAACCCCAAGCAGGAGCACGCCCCCATGTTCAAAGGCCTCGGCAACCTCGGCGATATGGCCGGCATGATGAAGAAAGCCCAGGAGTTTCAAAGCCAGATGGCGGAGATGCAAGAGAACCTGGGCAATGTGACCGTGTTGGGCGAGAGCGGCGCGGGGCTGGTGAAGGCCACCGCCACCGCCAAGGGCGAGCTGACGGCGCTGGACATCGACCCCTCGATTTTCCAGCCCGACGAGAAAGAGGTGGTCGAGGACCTGATCCTCGCCGCGATCAAGGACGCCCAGCAGAAGGCCGCGCAGCGCAGCCAGGACGAGATGGGCCGCCTGACCGAGGGGCTTGGCCTGCCCAAGGACTTCAAGCTGCCGTTCTAGAAACTGGCCGCGCCCTGCTGCGTTTATAGAATCGAACTGTTGGTTCTGACGTGACGCTTATGGTCTTGAGCGGTCATTAGAAAACCACCGCCCCGGACTTGATCCGGGGCCTCTACGGTGACCCTCGCGCGACTCGGGCTGCGGCCGACCTGGAGGCCGCATACGCATCAGGTCAATCGATCACATCATTTCTGGAAATCGAAACGTCTCAACTAGCCACACGGTTGCAGATGCGGCCTCCTGGGGGAGGTCGGCCGCAGCCCAGGCAAGCTGGGCGGTCGCTCTATGTGAGTCCCGTTACATCTGGTGTCGGCAAGCGTTGTTAGGGCGGTGCGCTTGAGATCAAACGCCCCCTCCAGGCCAACCGCCGCCCACGAGTTGGGTCAAAAACCGACGGACCTAACCGATCACCGGACCAACATCCAGATACTGCAAGCGCATCTCGGCGCCCTGGATCGTGGTCACCCCAATCTGCGGCGCCTCATTGGCGCGCGCGGGGATCTTCACCTAGGACATCCCCCTCAGCCTGAAAATGCAGGTCCGACATCCAAACAAGTTTGACCATGAGCCCCCCGTGACGCGATTGGCTATGGATCGCATCACGGCATGGAATTTGCCAGGCAATCTGGTGCCGTTTCCGGCGGGTTCCCTCCGGCTCTGCTCGGCGCTATTGTCCGCCTATGTTTCGCATATTTCTTTTTGCACTTTCCCTGGCGCTCCTTGCGCAAAGCGCCTCCGCGCAGTTCTGGGCGACCGCCGAGGCCTGCGCGGTCACAGAGCCCAAGCTGGAGCCCGCTGACTTCCTGGATCCCAGCTTTGAAACGCTGCAGGCGCGCGGCGCGGCGATGTCGAATGGCCAGGGGCGGCTCTGGCGCATCACCGCGCCCGATGGCGCCACGTCGCACCTTTGGGGCACCTATCACTCCAGCGACCGGTTCATCCTGGACCTGCCAGACAAGCTAATAGAGCTCATCACCAACGCGCGTGTCGTCGCCATCGAGATTGACCCGATCCATAAGTCGCGCCGCGGCTTCGAGCATAGCCGCGAATACAGCCGTAATGGCTGGATGCGCGCGCCGGTGCGAGGCTTCACCTTCCCAGAGTTGCATGGCGAGATCACGGAATGGATCCGCTCGCGCACGGCCAGCCTGGGTTGGGGGCGCGGGGCACCGGATTACCTGAGCCTGGGCGGCCTTGCTTCGCTCCTGTTTTCTGACCCTTGCGATGATTTCGCGGCCGGGTCGCTGCCGATCCAAGACAACTACATCCTGATGCTGGGGCAGATCGCGGGCGCGCAAGTCGTTGGGTTAGAGGCGCCTGGTGACTTCTTACGCCACCTCAACAAGCAGCAAAACGAGGCGCTGGCCTATGATATGATCGAGCTACACGCCAGCTACCTTGACCCCAAAGGTTTCGGAACCGGGCGCGCGGCGCATTTTGCGGCCTATCTGCAAGGGCGCATCGGCCTCATAATGGCCTGGGACGAGGCCCACGCGCGCGGTTTCTTTGGCGACAACCGTGGCGCCGAGATCATTGCGCAGTTCAACGGCTACGTTCTGGCGGAGCGCAATGAGAGTTTCATGCGCATCGCAGCTCCCCTGGTCGAGCAGGGCGGCGCTTTAATCGCGGTGGGCGCGGCCCATCTGCCGGGTGACACCGGGATGGTCGCGCTTCTGCGCAAGGCCGGCCACATAGTGGAGCGCGTGCCGGTGCCAGGAGAGGTCGGCATGCGCTGAGCCTTGGTTGTGGTGCAAGTATGGCCTGGCGCGGGCGTTGGAGCGCCGCAATTTTCTTGCAAGAAAATTGCGAAACTCTTGCAAGAGTTTCTACAGCGTGCCCCAAAATGATCACTCTATCCCAACCTCTTACCAACGCGCGGGGCCACTTTCCTTGGAAGGAAAGTGCAAATCTCTTGCAAGAGATTTGGCGGGCCCAAAGGCCGGGGCTCCAGGCCAACTCCGTCCAACGTGACAAGCGCCGCATCCTCGCCTAGCCGCGCCGCCGCTCCCACCAATCCGCCGCATGCATCGCGCCATACATGCCGCGCACGCCCAGCCAGCGCAACGGCTCGCGCTCCCAGCGCCGCACCTGGCGGTTCACCCAGGGCAGATCGGTCAGCACGCTCGCCTGGCCCAGCACCAGATCCGCCAGCGTGCGGCCCGCGAGGTTCGATGTCGACACGCCCACGCCGACATAGCCGCCGGCCCAGCCGACCCGGGTCTGGGCGTCGAAGCCCACGCTCGCGCACCAGTCCCGCGGCACGCCCAGAACGCCGCACCAGGCATGGGCGACGGGCACCGTCGCCGCGACCTGCGGGAAGTAGCGCCTCAGGATCCCGCGCAGCCGCGCCACGGTGACCCCATCCGGCGCGCCGTCGGTGTCGGTGGCCGAGCCCCATTTATAGGGCACCCCGCGCGAGCCCACGGCGATGCGCCCATCGGCGGTGTGTTGGCAATAGCAATAGACCTGGGACATATCGCCCAAGAGCTCGGCCTTCTCCCAGCCGATCTCGGCCCAAAGGCTCTCGGGCAGCGGCTCGGTCACGATCTGGGCGGAGTTCAGCGGCAGCCAGTCGCGATGCGCTTGCGGCAATCCGGCAGTGTAGCCCTCGGTGGCCCGCAGCACCGCGCCGGCGCGGACAATGCCCCGGTCGGTCGCGACCCGGCCCGTCTCAATGCGGGTGGCCGAGGTGCCCTCGGCGATCCTCACGCCCATGGCTTCAACCGCCTTGGCCAGCCCCTGCACCAGCTTCGCGGGCTGGATGCGCGCCACGCCGGTCTCGACCAAGGCGCCCTGCACGCCGGGCACGTTAACGCGCGCCTGGGCCTCCTGCGCGCTGATCTCAAAGAGCTGTTCGGGCCCGTCGCCGATCCTGCGGCGCTCTTCGAGCCCCAGGCGCATGCGGGCCATCTGACCCGCGTTGGTGGCGATGGTCAGCTCGTCGGTGCGGTGGATATCGGCCTCGATCCCTTCGGCCTCGGCCACGCCGATCACCTCGTCCACCGCGCCATGCAGCGCCCGCGCCATCCGGTCCACGCCCGCGCCATAGGCGCGGTGGTCCCAGGCGAAGCCGCCGGTCAGCCAGCCGCCATTGCGCCCCGAGGCGCCGTAGCCCGCGAACTCTTTCTCCACGATCAGGATGTCCAGCGCAGGGTCCGCTTTCTTCAGGTAATACGCCGCCCAAAGCCCGGTATAGCCCGCGCCGACGATGCAGACATCCGCGCGCGCGTCGCCCTCCAGCGGCGCGCGGCGCGGCGGCAACCCGCCCAGCGCGCGGTACCAAAAAGAAACGTCCCCGGTTTTCATTCCTGCATTCTCCGCTACAACATGTCGGGTGACCAGTCTAAACCTGTCCATATGAGCGACGCGCCCAAAGAGATAGACGCCCTGATCGACATGATGGCGCGCCTGCCCGGCCTGGGCCCGCGCTCGGCCCGGCGCGCGGCGCTGCATCTGATCAAGAAGCGCGGCATGCTGATGAAGCCCCTGGCCGAGGCGATGGGCGCGGTGGCCGACACCGCGCGCGAATGCCTCAATTGCGGGAACATCTCCACCGCCGACATCTGCTCGATCTGCACCAGCGAAAAGCGCCGCATCGGCGAGATCTGCGTGGTCGAGGACGTGGCCGATCTCTGGGCGATGGAGCGCGCGGCGGTCTTTAAGGGGCGCTACCACGTGCTGGGCGGCACGCTGTCGGCGCTGGATCAGATCGGGCCAGAGCAGCTTGGCATCCCCAAGCTGATCGAGCGCGTGTCCAGCGAGGAGGTGACCGAGGTGATCCTGGCGCTCAACGCCACCGTGGACGGGCAAACCACGGCGCATTACATCGCCGACCAGCTAGAGCACCGCGTGCGGGTGACCTCATTGGCGCAGGGCGTGCCGATCGGCGGAGAGCTGGACTACCTTGACGATGGCACGATCACGGCGGCGCTCCGGGCGCGCAAGCAGGTCTGAAGGCGGCGAAGCCGACAAGGGCGCAAAGAGCGGTCGCCTTACCCCGCCATCATCTCGCAACTCGCCGCGTCGAACCGGATCGCGGCCCAGCCCACGGCCACGACCTCGCCCTCCGTCATGGCCTCGACAAAGCTGTACCCGTCCGCGTCCTCGTATTGCAGCAGCAGATCGACCCCGTCGAACACGGTCGCCATCTTCGCCGCGTCCTGCCCGCGCCCGGCAAAAAGCGACAGCGGCCCGCCGCGCCACCCGATGCAGGCGCTCTCATATATCGACGGGAATGGCTGATCGGTGAGCCGCTTGCGCGCCTCGCTAAGCGACACCGAGACCCGGCCCGCGGATGTGTCCACCCGGCAGCCCTCCTCCGCCTCGCTGGCGCGCAGGCGCGCCACGAACGCCGCCTGCCGCGGGGCCAGCGTGACATCCTTGCCGACACAGCCGAAATTGCCGAACACCGCCTGCCCCAGATTGGACCCAAAGCAGTACCCGGCCTTGTGGAAGGCCATGTTGCGCGCGAACCAAAGCTCCTCGCAATAATCAAGCGCCATCGCGGGCCCGCCAAGGCACAGCGCACCCAGGGCGGCGGCCCGCAGCAGCGGCGCGGGTCTCAAAGCGCCGAGGCCAGCAGGCGAATGGTGGTCTCGCGCGTCACATACCCGGTCACCGCCAGCCCTGCGGCGCGCTGGAAGTTGCGCAGCGCCTTGCGGGTCTGCTTGTCGAACTTGCCGTCCGCGCGCCCCGGCTCCATGTTCAGAGCGTTCAGCTGCCGCTCGATCAACTGCCGCGTCACAAGGTTCAGCCGCAGGCGTTTCTCCTCGGCGGCGGCGGCCTCTATGACGTCGCGCGGCGTCTCCGGCTGGGCCATCGCCTGGATCCGGGCGTTCGCCTCCCCGGCGAAGAGCCCGCGCGGATAGGCGTCCAGATAGGCGCGATAGGCCTCAACGGTGTTGAAGATGGTGGCCTGGTTCCAGGCCTCCCGCTCCTGCGCCTCGGCCAGGCGGCGGCTGTCGCGCTCGATGGCCGCAAGGCGGCGGCGCGCCTCGTCGGAATGGATCCCGTCAGGGTAGTTCTCCAGGTAGGCCCGCAGGCCGGCCTCGTCGCCGCTGGCCCCGGTCTGGTTCCAATAGAGCCGGTCGCGCTCTTCGGCCTCTCGGCGGCGCTGCTCGGCCTCTAGGCGCAGCTCCTCGGCGCGCACGGCGGCGGAGGCCTCGATCTGCGTGACCTGGTTGCCGGTCAGAAAGCCCATGCGGGGCTGCCCGACGCTGCCCTGCCAGCGCGAGATGGCGGTGCGCGAGTTGCGCCCGAAGACGCCGTCAATGCCGCGGGTGTCGAACCCTAGAAGCGTAAGCTGGCGCTGCACGGCGGCGCGCTGCTGGCGGGTCAGGCCCAAGGCGGCCTCGGCGCGCTGGGCGCGCTCCTGTGGCGTTAGGCTTAGCTCGCGCTCGCGGCGCAGGGCCTCCTGCGTGTAGGGGCCATCGCGGAAACGGCGGATGAAGGCGCGGTAGGCCTCAAGCGTGTCCTGCGCCTGCGCGTCGCGCCAGGCCAGCATCTCGATCTGCGCAAGCAGCTCGGGGCTGTCGCCGCCGCCGTCGACAAAGGCCTTGTTGCGCGGCACGTAGCCCATAAAGCGCACGCCGTTGGAGGCGCGGTCGCGCGCGCCCGCGATGCTGCGCCCGGGCTGCAGGATGTCCTCGCGAATGGCCCGCGCCACCGGCCCCGGCGGCCCCGCGATCACGGTCAACCCGTTCGCAACACCGCGCTCCCGAAAGCCAGAGCGGGCCCCCAGGGCGTCCACCGCGGGCCGGGGCGCCTCGGCGATGGCCACGATCGCGTCCCCCGGCCGCTGCCCGGCCAGCGCCAGGAAGGGCTCCAGCGGCAGCGCCTCGCGGCCAATCAGCAGCCCGTTCACCGGGCCCGCATCCACATGCAGAAGCCAGTTCTGCCCCGCCCCGTCCACGATATGGCCCGCGATCACGATGACTAGCCGGTCCGCCGCCTCCATGCGCTGCCACAGCGCGTCCGCCTCTTGGATCGACGCGGTCTTGCGGGTGTTCGAGATCACATCGACCGAGAACCCCGCCTCGCGCAGATCACCCTCCAGGGTGCGCGCCTGGCCGGCCTCTAGCACGCGCGGGTAGTCCTCGTAGAATTGGTTGGCGATGATGATGGCGACGTCCTCGGCGCTGGCCACCCCAGGCCAGGCCAGGACAAAGGCGGCGATCCAAGCTCTTAGCATCCGCGACATGTGTTCCCCTTAAAATGGCTCAATGGTTAACTTGGGCTATGGTCAGTCATAAACCCGTTGGTCGTCAATGACTTTGCCGTCTTTGGGCAGGCTGCCCTCCGGCACCAGGGTGACGGTGCCGCTCAGCTTCAGGACCTCCTTGAGGCTCGCGGCGTAGGGTGCGGGGTCGCTGGCCGGGGTCTCAAGCTGCACCTCCATGGCGTCGGCCTCGCCGGCGCGGGTGGCGATGACGCGGGCCTTGGTGACCTCGGCGTGGCGCGCGACCAGGGCGGCGACCTGCTCGGGGCGCACGAACATGCCCTTGATCTTGGTGGTCTGGTCGGCGCGGCCCATCCAGCCCTTGATGCGCCTGTTGGTGCGCCCGCAGGGGCTTTGGCCGGGCAGCACGGCGCTGAGGTCGCCGGTGGCAAAGCGGATCAGCGGGTAGTCGGGGTTAAGCGCGGTGACCAGCACCTCGCCGACCTCGCCCTCGGGCACGGGGTCGCCGGTGCCGGGCGTGACGATCTCTACGATGGCGCCCTCGTCGATGATCATGCCCTCCATGGCGTCGGATTCGTAGGCGATGTTGCCCAGATCGGCGGTGGCGTAGCATTGCAGGCAGGCGATGCCGCGATCGGCGTATTCTTGCCGCAGGCTGGGGAACAGGGCGCCGCCGCCCACCGCGGCCTTGGTGATGCCAAGGCTCAGGCCCAGCGCGTCGGCCTTGTCGAGAATCACTTTCAGGTAATCCGGCGTGCCCGCATAGGCGGTGATCCCCATGGCATGGGCGGCCTGGGCCTGCAGCTCGGTCTGGCCGGTGCCCGCGGGGAAGACCTTGGCGCCCACCGCCCGCGCGCCGCTCTCAAACATCATGCCGGCGGGGGTGAAGTGATAGGCAAAGCAGTTCTGCACCACGTCGCCCGCGCCAAAGCCCGCCGCGTGCAGGAACCGCGCAAAGCGCCACCAGTCGGGCTTTTCCACATGGCCCGGCTCATAGATCGGCCCGGGGCTCTGGAAAAGATGCGTGTAGTCGCCCATCTCGACGCCGCCGAATGGCGGGCGGGCGGACTGCCAGCCGCCAAGGTCGCTCTTGCGCAGAACCGGAAAGCGCCGCAGATCCGCCAGATCGGCCAATGCGCCCGAGGGCCAGGCCGCGCCAACCGCGGCCTGGATGCGTGCGACCAGCGCCTGCGCCTGGCTCAGTTGATCGGCCTCCCGCGCGTCCTGGCTGCGGGTCTCTAGATCGTCGTAATAGGCTGCCATGGCGCGCTCCCTTTATGCTTCACCTTGTTGAAAATACGCATGCGCGCCCTCGCCAATCAACGCCCGGCTCATGTTTCGCGTCGCCGCGCCGCGCGCTTAGGAAAGAGCGTGCGGAAGCACTCATTTGGATTGCGGCGCGCTTAGCTCAGCCAACGCTTGCGGCGGCGGTACGAGCGCACGTCGCGATAGCTCTTGCGGCCCTCCTCCGAGAGCCCCAGGTAGAACTCCTTCACGTCCGGGTTCTCGCGCAGCTCATCGGCGGGGCCGTCCATCACGATGCGGCCCGATTCCAGGATGTAGCCGTAATGCGCGAACCGCAGGGCGACGTTGGTGTTCTGCTCGGCCAGAAGGAAGCTCACGCCCTCCTTCTCGTTGAGGTTCTTGACGATGCCAAAGATCTCTTCCACCAGCTGCGGCGCCAGGCCCATGCTGGGCTCGTCCAGCAGGATGGTCTCGGGGCGGCTCATCAGGGCGCGGCCGATGGCGGTCATCTGCTGCTCGCCGCCCGAGGTATACCCGGCCTGGGATTTGCGCCGCTCGGCCAGGCGCGGGAAATAGGTGTAGACTAGGTCCAGATCCTGCTTCACCGCGGCGCCGTCGCGGCGGGTATAGGCCCCGGTCATCAGGTTCTCCTCGACGGTGAGGTGCTCAAAGCAATGCCGGCCCTCCATCACCTGGATCACGCCGCGCTTGACCATGTCGGCGGGATCAAGATGCGCGGTGTCCTCTCCGCGGTAATGGATCGAGCCCTTGGTGACCTCGCCGCGCTCCGAGCCCAGCAGGTTAGAGATCGACTTCAGCGTCGTGGACTTGCCCGCGCCGTTGCCGCCCAGCAGCGCGGTGATGCCGCCCTTGGGCACGCTCAGGCTCACGCCCTTCAGGACGAGGATCACGTGATTATAGATCACCTCGATATTGTTGACCTCAAGCAGGGTCTCGTCTGTTCGGCCCGCGTCCAGCATGTCTTGCCTCACCGGTATAGAGGGGCGCAGTTCCCCTGCTTCATCTTGTCATAAATACGCAAACACCCGGCCGCAGCGCGCGCCGCGGCCGGGATGCTCACGCGCCTAGTTGCAGCGCGCTTCGATGTTGTTCTCCGAGGCGTAGGCCTCTGAGTCGGCCATCACAAGCGGCCCGATCACGTCGGCGTCGGGCGCCTCAAAGTCCGAGATCAGGGACCACTGTCCAGAGCCCGCATCCCACTGCGCCACGGCGCCAAGACCGTCGCCGCCGTGGTTCTCGCAGCTCACCTTGAAGGTGGGGCCGAAGTTCGGCAGGCCCAGCTCGGCCATCTTCTCGGCGCTCATATCAAGCGCCTCCATGCCGTCGCGCATCATCGCGGGGGTGATGTCACTCACGCCGTGGATGCCCTGCGCGGTGCGGGCGGCCTCGGCGGCCAGCATCGCGGCATAGACGCCCCGGTTGTAAAGCACGGTCCCGACCTGATCGCCCGCGCCCGCGGCCTTGCCCGCGTCCAGCACGTATTGCTGGATGTCGCCAAAGAGCGGGAAGTCCGAGCCCACATTGTGGAAGGCCAGCGCCTTATAGCCGGTCGCCGCGTCGCCCGCGGGCAGCACGTCATTCTCCGAGCCGGACCACCAGATGCCGATGAAGTTCTCCATGTTGAAGCGGATGTTGGCGGCCTCCTGGATGGCGACCTGGTTCATCACGCCCCAGCCCCACATGAACACGTAGTCCGGGCGCTCGCGGCGGATCTGCAGCCATTGGCTCTTCTGCTCCTGGCCAGGGTGATCCACGGGGATCAGGGTCAGGTCAAAGCCGTGCTTGGCCGACAGGTCCTCAAGCGTGCGGATCGGCTCCTTGCCATAGGCGGAGTTGTGGTAGACCAGCGCGATCTTCTTGCCGCTGATGTCGCCGCCGTTCAGCTCCAGGGTGTGGTTCACCGCGATGGAGGCGCCGTTCCAGTAGTTGGTGGGGTAGTTGAACACGTGGCTGAAGACCTTGCCGTTCGCGGCCGAGGTCCGGCCGTAGCCCATCGAGTGGATCGGGATGCCATCCGCGGTGGCCTTGGGGATCAGCTGGTAGGTGATGCCGGTCGAGAGCGGCTGATAGACCAGCGAGCCTTCGCCCTTGGTGGACTCGTAGCACTCAACGCCCTTCTCGGTGTTGTACCCGGTCTCGCATTCCAGCACCCGGGCCATCTCGCCGCCGATGCCGCCGTCGCGCTCGTTCAGCAGGGTGAAGTAGTCCTGATAGCCATCCGCGAAGGGGATGCCGCCCGCGGCGTAGGGCCCGGTGCGGTAGGACAGCGACGGGAACACAAGGTCCGCCATCGCGGGGACAGCGGCGGTCATCGCCCCCGCCAGCGCCATAGTCGCAAGTTTCAATTTCATTTTTTTCCTCCCATTAGTTTTCTTTTTTACGCGTGAGGCGGGACAAGTCCCGCCCTACGGGTTCGGTCGGTAGGGCGGGACTTGTCCCGCCGCACCCAATGGCCCCACCTTAATACGGGAACGGCCAGAGTCTCAGTTTTTCTTTCGCCAGTCTCCACAGCTGCGCCAGCCCATGCGGCTCTGCGATCAGGAAGACCATGATCAGCCCGCCCACGACCATGAAGATCATGTGCTCGGCCAGGTCCGTGGGCCAGCCCATCTGGCCGACCATGACGTTCTTGAGCAGCACCGGCATCAGCACCATGAAGGCCGCCCCCGCGAAGGAGCCGAAGATCGAGCCCAGCCCGCCGATGATGATCATGAAGAGCACCAAAAAGGACTTCTGGATGCCAAAGACCTCGCCGACCTCCACCGCGCCCAGATAGACGCTGAAGAACAGCGCGCCCGAGACGCCCACGAAGAAGCTCGAGACCGCGAAGGCGCTCAGCTTGGCGCGCAGCGGGTTCACCCCGATGATCTCGGCGGCGATGTCCATGTCGCGGATCGCCATCCATTTGCGCCCCACCGCGCCGCGGGTGAGGTTGCGCGCCAGCCAGGCCAGCAGCACCGCGAAGACCAGGCAGAACAGATAGCTCGCCGCCGGGCTCGCCGTGGCGCCGGTGACCTCGAACCCGAACACGCCCCGCGTGGGCGCGTTGATCTGGCCCGAGGCCGAATAGTTGTAGGACCACTCCCACTTGTTGAAGAGCCACACCAGGAAGAACTGCGCCGCCAGCGTCGCCACGGCCAGGTAGAAGCCCTTGATGCGAAGGCTTGGCAGCCCGAACAGGAGCCCCACAAAGGCCGTCACCAGCCCCGCCAGCAGCACGCTAAAGAAGATGTTGATCGGCGGCAGCGCGTAGCGGATCCACTCGCCATCCGCGCCCATAAAGTAGATGTCGATCCCGGTCATGAACTTGTAGCAGGCATAGGCGCCCACCGCCATGAACCCGCCCGTGCCCAGGCTCACCTGCCCGCAATAGCCCGTCAGGATGTTCAGCCCGATCGCCGCGATGGCGTAGATCAGGAAGGGCAGCAGCACCGCGTTCGCCCAGTAGTCGTTGATGATGAACGGCACCACCAGGAAGGCGAAGGCCAGAACCACGTAGTACCGCCAGCGATCAAACGCGATGGGGAAGGTCTGGCTGTCCTGACTGTAGGTGGTGCTGAAGTCACCGGATTCACGATAGAACATCTAGATCTTCCCTACGGTTTCGACTGGGTCTGGGCGGGTGAGGGATTGCGCTCCCTTCGGGATCGCGGTGGCGCAAATTCCTTGGAAGGAATTTGAAAATCTCTTGAAAGAGATTTGGTCCCGCCCGCCGCACGGTAACGCTTTGTTCACCCCGTCACACGCTTCCACGATGTTGCCACATTTCGCCCCATTTCCCGCGGCATCTCTGGTCCGGCGAGTAAGGGTGGACGACATGACTGCAATCCTGGATGCGATCCGGCGGCTGGAGGCCGCCCATGAGCGCGGCGAGATCGACGAGGACGAGTACCACGACGTGCGCCGCTCGGTGATGAACATCGTCGAGGACGCCGAGGAGGTGGACCTCGACGCGCCGGAATATGACACCGACATCATCACCGACGAGCCGCCGTACTCTGAGGTGGCCCAGATCGCGCTGCTGGCGGGGCTGGGGTTCATCACCTGCATGGGGCTGGCGACCTGGTTCATCGGCGACGTCATGGCGGCCTTCACGGTCTCGCTGGGCCTCTTCACCGCGGCCACCATCGGGGTGGCGCACCGCATGGGTCTGATAGAGGAGCCGCTGAACGAGTTCTTCGCGCGCAGCGACGACGACGAAGAAGAGGACGGCGCGGACCCGCAGGACGCAGACGACGAGGTGCTGCTCGACGACAGCCTGCCCGAGAACCGGGCCAGGGGCTGACACCAACGCGCGCTCATTCGAACACCCCCGCGTCCACCACGGGCGGCGGCCGGAACCAGCGCCAGCCCGAGCGGATGTAAACCACCGCCATCCAGCCCGACAGCACCGTGGGCATCGCGAGAAAGCCCACCAGCTGGATGAAGCCTATGGCCCCGCGGAGCGGCGCTTCGAACCCAATAACAACTGTGATCAGCCCGAACCCCAGCGCGGCGACGGCCAGCGCCAAGGCGATGAGGAAATCCGCCCCACGATGGACGCCCGCTTCCACCTTGCCCAATCGCCAGATCGCCGCGATGGCCGCGCCGGCGGGCAATAGAAACAAGAGCGGCACGCCCCCGACGACAACGATCTGGCCTAGCAACAACAGCAGCAGGCCGGAATACCCCACCGCGTAGAGCGCCAGCAGCCAGGCCGCGAGCTTTGTCGCCGTCTGCAAGGTCACACTCTCTCAATGATCTTCTCTCCGAACAGGCCCTGCGGGCGGAACACCAGGAAGATCAGCGCCAGCACATAGGCGAACCACAGCTCGGTGGCGCCGCCCAGATAGGGCACCCCGATCAGCAGCTCGAACAGCTTCTCGCCCATGCCGATGATCAGCCCGCCGACGATGGCGCCGGGGATCGACGTAAAGCCGCCCAGCATCAGCACGGGCAGCGCCTTGAGCGCGATCAGCGACAGCGAGAACTGCACGCCCGACTTCGACCCCCACATGGCCCCCGCCACCAGCGCCACCACGCCCGCGATGGACCAGACCAGCACCCAGATGAACCGCAGGCTGATGCCCACCGACAGCGCCGCCTGGTGGTCGTCGGCCACCGCGCGCAGCGCCCGGCCCTGCTTGGTGTACTGGCTGAACAGCGTCAGCGCGATCACCAGCACGGCGGCGGTGATCGCCGCGATGATATCCAGCTGGTCGATGAAGAAGCCATAGAAGTTCTCGCCCCCCAGCCAGGCGGTGTTCTCCTCGATCCAAAAAGAGCCGCCCTGCGGGATGCCGATATCCAGCTTCTTGATGTTGGAGCCCCACATCATGTCGCCGAAGCCCTCCATGAAGTAGGCCAGGCCGATGGTTGCCATGAAGAGGATGATGTCGGGCTGGTTCACCAGATGCCGCAGGATGAATCGCTCCACCGCTATGGCGATGATCACCATGACCACCACCGTCAGGGCGATGCCCAAGAGGGCGGGCGCGTGCCAGCCGAAATGGTGCACATCCGTGCCGAACAGCGCGTTGATCAGATGCGCGAAGGGCACCTGCCCGTCCATGATCCCCACCAATGTGAGCGCCGCGAACAGCGCGAAGACCCCCTGGGCGTAGTTGAAGATCCCCGAGGACTTGAAGATCAGCACAAAGCCCAGCGCCACCAGCGCGTACAGCACCCCCGCCATGAGCCCGTTGATCGCGGCCTCCACCGCATAAAGAAACTGGTCAGGCATCGCTCGGTGTCTCCAACTTGAAGCCGTAGTTCAGTCTTAGGCCGTCATGCGGCGGCGCTTGGTGCCCCCACCGCGCCAGCATCAGGAACTCCTGCGGGTCTGGCACCCGGTCCTTGAACACGTGGAACAGCGCCGCGTTGTTTTGGGCCGCAATATCCTCGTGGATCGCGCCCGGCATCATGTCCGCCGCCATTTCCAGGAACGCCGTCGCAAGTGCTGCCTCTTGCGCGGGATCGAAGGGCACGATGTCGGCAATGACGCTGCAGCGGTCTATGTCGACGCTCAGCCGCACCTCTGCCTTTGGGTCCCAAAGCTCTTCGGCCATGCTGCCGCCCGCAATCGTGCCCGGATAGGGGATCAGCCCGTCATAGGCGCTTGAGTGGATCACCGGCTCCCGAGAGCCGGGTTTGCACAGCGCCACGAACCGGTCCATCACCAGCGCCACGCGGTCCGGCGCGGCGAACCAGCCCAGCGCCCATGCCACAGCCGCCATCGCCACGGCGCCCGTGGCGAACCCGCTCAGCCGAGCGCGATATGTCGGCGAAAGCGCCATCTAGCCGCCGCACCCCATCCGATGCGCGGCATAAAGAGACTGGTCAGGCATCCCGCGACCTCTCATCCGCAGACCTCGTATCGGGTGGCGTCGGTTATGAATGCGGCGAAACGCAGCTCGCCGGTGAGTTTCTCGGTGGCCCCAACCAAAACCTCGTCAATGAAGGGTGCCATCGTCGTCGCGCTGGCCGAAACCGCCCAATAGCGCGGGTCGCAGCGCACCATGGCGTGCAGGCGGTACTCTGGAAAGGTGTCGTGATGGTGGGGTCGCGCGTATCTGGCCCCAAACCAATGATCCAGCGTGTCTTGCGCCTCATAATACTCGATGGCGTCCGCGCCGTCGGGCGTTGGAAAGGTCAGCAGCGTGCAGTCAAAAAGCACACCCTCGCGGATGCTCGCCTTCACGTCGATCTCGCCGGACGCTGTCACCGCCTTGCCGCGCCAGATTTCGTTGATCGCAGTCTGCCATTCGTCGACCCCATGAAACGCCATCTTATAGGGCGTGAGGTAGTCCAGCCCGCCGCCATCCACCGCATCCCAGCAATCGGTCAAGAGGGTGTCCAGCGCCTCATCGACCGCAGCGTTGGATCGTTCGGCATGGGCCGCCAGAAGCAGCGACGAGCAGGCTATGCAAAGGAACCGCTTCACCCGCCGCACCCCATCCGATACGCGGGCACGGTGGCCAGTTGCGCGGCGAAGCCCCGCCCCTTCGCGGTCGGGTCCAGGAACAGCGCCATGCCGCGCGTCTCCGCGCAGGTCAGGATCACCTGCCCCGCCTGGGCGAGCTCCACCTTGCTGCCAGGTTTCGCCATCTCGGCCACGGCCAGCGCTTCGGAGAGCTGCGCCAGAGCGGTCAGCTCCGCCGCGTCCGGCCCGAGTGGCCGATAGGCCACGTCGCAGACGCCAGAGGCCTCGCCCCGCCGCAGCAGGCTCACCGTCAGCCCGCCCTCATCGGCCCCGCGCCACCCGAGGATCGTGACCGTCTCGGTCACCGCCCGTGTTTCCTCCTCCAGATCGGCGAAGGCGCCGACCTCTCCGGTCAAGAGCGCCGCCCGGCAGCCCTCGACATAGCCCGCCAAGCGCTCGGCCATGCCCGCCTGGGTGGCGGTCGCCGGCCCGACAGCTAAGCCGCTGATAACGCACAAAAGCCATACACTTGCCCGACAGAAGTCCGACGGAAAGCCGACGCTTATCCGACGCCGGATTTTAGTCATGGCTGACCCCAAGATAGGCGTCGATCACGGCCTGGTTGGAGCGCACCTCGTCCGGCGTGCCGTCGCCGATCTTCTTGCCGTAATCCATCACCACGACCCGGTCCGAGAGGTCCATGACCACGCCCATATCGTGCTCGATCAGCGCGATGGTGGTGCCGAACTCGTCGTTCACGTCCAGGATAAAGCGGCTCATGTCCTCCTTCTCCTCAACATTCATGCCCGCCATGGGCTCGTCGAGCAGCAAGAGCATTGGCTCGGCGGCCAGGGCCCGTGCCAGCTCGACCCGCTTTTTGAGGCCGTAAGGCAGCCGCCCCACCGGCGTCTTCCTAATCGCTTGAATTTCAAGGAAATCAATGATCCGCTCGACCTTCTCGCGGTTCTCGTTCTCTTCCTTTTCGGCAGCGCCCCACCACATCGCCTGGGCGACCATGTTGGTCTTCATATGGGTCAGGCGCCCGGTCATGATGTTGTCGAGCACGCTCATGCCCTCGAACAGAGCGATGTTCTGGAAGGTGCGCGCGATGCCCTCCTGGGCGACCTGGAAGGGCTTGACCGGGCCGCGCACGGCGCCCCTGAACCAGACCTCGCCCTCCTGCGGCTTGTAGAAGCCCGAGATGACGTTCAGCATGCTCGACTTGCCCGCGCCATTGGGCCCGATAATGGCCCGGATCTCGCCCTCGCGGATATCGAACGAGATATCCTTGATCGCCGTAACACCCCCAAACTTAAGGGTAATATTCTTCATCTCCATCAGCACGCCGCCGATGGTGCGCCCGTCTGCGGTCACATAGCTGTCGCCCGTATCAAGCACCACATGGTCCCTTCTTCGGTTTGAAAATATCCCAGGGGGGTCTGGGGGGACAGCGTCCCCCCAGTTGGTCGGATTTCGCGCATGCGAAATTCGAAACCAAAATCATTCCGCCGCCATCCTCTGACCGACCGGCTGCACGGCGGCATCCCGGATCTCCAGCGTCGCCGTGATCTTGCCCTTGCGGCCGTCCTCATAGGTGACCTCGGTCTCGGTGTAGATCTCCTTGGAGCCGTCATACAAGGCGTCCACCAGATCGCCGAACTTGTCGTTGATCACCGCCCGGCGGACCTTCATGGTGCGGGTCAGCTCGCCGTCATCGGCGTCCAATTGCTTGTGCAAAACCAAGAACCTATGGATCTGGCAGCCGTTCAGCATCTCGTCCTGGGCGACGCTCCGGTTCACCTCCTCGATATGCTCCTGCACGGTCTGATAGACCTGCGGATGCGCGGCCAGCTCCTGGTAGGAGCCATAGGCGATGTTGTTGCGCTCCGCCCAGTTGCCCACCGCGGTGAGGTCGATATTGACCATCGCGCAGCAGTGATCGCGGCCCGCGCCGATCACCACGGCCTCTAGGATGTTGGGGTAGAACTTCAGCTTGTTCTCGACGTATTTCGGCGCGAACATCTGCCCGGTGGACAGCTTGGCCACGTCCTTGGCGCGGTCGATGATCCGCAGGTGCCCAGAGCTTTCCTCGATGAACCCCGCATCCCCCGTGGCGACCCAGCCCTCGGGGTCCTTTGTGGAGGCGGTGCTCTCGGGGTTCTTGTAGTATTCGACGAAGGTACCGGGCGAGCGGTAATAGACCTCGCCATTGTCGCCGATCTTGATCTCCACGCCCGGGATGGGCACGCCCACCGTGTCCGAGCGCACCTCGCTATCGGGCTGGTTGGTGATGAAGACCGAGGCCTCGGTCTGGCCGTAGAGCTGCTTGAGGTTGATCCCCAAGGAGCGCCAGAAGTCGAAGATCTCCGGCCCGATGGCCTCGCCTGCCGTGTAGGCCACGCGCACATGGGACATGCCCGCGCGGCTGCGCAGGGGGCCGTAGACGCAGATATTGCCCAGCCAGTACTTGAAGCGGTCCCAGCCGCCCACCGGCTTGCCGTCAAGGATATCCGGGCCCACCTCGCGGGCATGGGCCATGAAGTACTTGAACATATTGCGCTTCAGCCGGCCCGCATCCTCCATCCGGATGGTCAGGATGGTGATGCGCTCCTCGAAATAGCGCGGCGGGGCGAAGAAATAGGTTGGGCCGATCTCATGCAGGTTCTCATACATGGTCATGGCGCGCTCGGGGCAGTTCACGCAGAAGCCGTTCCAGAAGGACTGGCCCACCGAGAAGATGAAGTCGCCGACCCAGGCCATGGGCAGGTAGGCCAGGATCTGCTCGTCATGCGTGAGGCTGTCGAACTCGGACGAGGCCTTGGAGGCCTCGATGATGTTGCGGTTGCTCAGGACCACGCCCTTGGGGCGGCCCGTGGTGCCCGAGGTGTAGAGCATCACGCAGGTGTCGTCATAGGTCAGCGCGGCCTCGCGGGCCTTGAGGTCAGCGCGGAGGCTGGCCTCCGCCGCCCGCCCCGAGGCCATCATGCCCTCCAGCGAGGTCATCTTAGAGTGGTCGTATTTGCGCAGCCCGCGCGGGTCGTAATAGACCACATGCTCGACGCTGCTGACCTTCTCTTGGCACTCGATGACCTTATCGACCTGCTCCTGGTCGCCGCAGATCACAAAGCGCGCGCCGCAATGCTCCAGCACATAGGCCATCTCCTCGGCCACGGCGTCCTGGTAGAGCGGCACGGGGATGGCGCCGCATTTCTCGGCGGCGACCATGGCCCAGTAAAGCTTGGGCCGGTTGCGCCCGATGATGGCGACGTGGTCGCCCTTGGCCAGGCCCAGCCCGGCGAGGCCCAGCGCCATGGCCTCGATCTCTTCCGCGACCTCACTCCAGGTCCAGCTCTGCCAGATCCCGAACTCCTTCTCGCGGAAGGCGTCTTGGTCGCCAAAGTCGCGCACGTTGCGCGCCAGAAGCGCGGGTATAGAGATCAGGTCGTCGACCTGGTTTTGCGTACCGGTCACGTAGTCCTCCCTGGTGGCTCTTGCGGCCTTGGATCGCTTTGCGCGATTCCGTGTGTCACTATTCAAATTTGGGGGCCTTGCGTCAACTCACTTTTTGAACAGATGTTCAGTTAATCGCCAGCCGGGGCGCGGCCCGCTTTACGCGGCGCGGGACTTTGCTAGACTGCTAAGCATGGACCCGATCGCAATCGCCTTCTATGCCGTGATCTGCGGCTGCCTCGGCGCAGCCTCGCCGGTTATGCCCTCATTGCCGGCGCGCCTTGGCGTCGGCGTGGTCGTGGGCGTGCTGGCGGCCATCGCCCTACCGATGCTGAAGGGCTGGTTGACCGCCTACCCGTAAACGCGGGTTTTCCGATCTGGAAACGGCTTGTACCTTGCCCGCGAATGTCGGATCACTCCGGCTCCGCAACTGCAAAAGACGAAGGCGCGACATTGGGAGAGATCGTTCTAATCCGCCACGGCCAGGCGAACTCCACGGCCAAGACCGAGGAGGAGTATGACCGGCTCTCAGAGCTTGGGCACCAGCAGGCCGCCTGGCTTGGGGCGCATCTGCGCGCCCATGAGGCCCCCTTTGACCGCGTGTTGACGGGCTCGCTGCGGCGCCACAAGGAAACCGCCGCCGGGATGGGCGATATGGGTGCTGCGGCAGAGGAAGACGCGCGCTGGGACGAGATGGATTACTACCGGCTCAGCCAGGCGATGGAGGACGTGCACGGCGTGCCGCATCCCACGCCCGAGGAGTTTTCGGACCATGTGCCAAAGGTCATGGCCGCCTGGCAGGCGGACACGATCCGCGGGCGCGAAAGCTATGCCAGCTTTGCCGGGCGCATCGCCGAGGCCCTGGCTGCGGCCAGCGCCCCCGGCGCGCGGGTGCTCTGCGTGACCTCCGGCGGCGTGATCGGCACGCTGATCGGCCAGGCGCTGGGGCTGGACACCGCGCGGACCTGCCACATCCTGCTGCCGATCCGGAACTCCTCGGTGCACCGATTCCAGGTCCGCGACGAGGGCACGCTGCTCGCGGGCTTCAACGCGCACCCGCATCTGGACCCGCCGGAGCGGGCGCATGCGCGCACGACCTACTAGGCGATTGAACGCGCCAGAGCACAGAGGCCGGACCCACCGCGCGCATTGTTAACCCCGGCCTTTCTGTACACGATGCCCGACGGAAGTCCGACGTTTTGCCGACAAATGTCCGACACGGGATTCGCCAGTAATCATTGGGGTTAACCCGCGATTCGCGGAACTGCGCGGTGCGCAAGCGCAAGACTCGCTTAACCAATTGTGGCGCGCCTCGGAATTCAGGCTGTACCTGGCCGCGCCTCTCATGCCAAACCACCACCCGCAAAGGGGACGCATCAATGACACATCTTTGGGTCCGCGCCGAGCAGCGCGACAACGAGGAACGGGTGGGCCTGACCCCCGACGGGGCGGCGGCCCTGCTGGCCGCGGGCCTTCAGGTGACGGTCGAGGAAAGCTCGGTCCGCGCGATCCCCATCGAAGGCTACCGCGCCGCGGGCTGCATCATCGCGCCGGAAAATTCCTGGCCGGAAGCCCCTGATAACGCTGTCGTTTTTGGCCTCAAGGAGCTGCCCGAGGACGGCTCGCCGCTGCGGCATCGCCACATCATGTTCGGGCACGCCTATAAGGGCCAGCCCGCGGGGCTCGACCTGCTGCGCAGGTTCAAGGCCGGCGGCGGCACGCTCTATGACCTGGAGTATCTGGTGGATGGCAGCGGGCGGCGGGTCGCCGCGTTCGGCTATTGGGCGGGCTATGCCGGGGCCGCTGTCTCGCTGATGTGTTGGGCCGCGCAGCAGACCGGCGCGACCTGCCCGCCTGTCACAACTTACCGGAATCACACGGAACTTTTGCAGGACCTAGGATCGCGCCTCGCCGAGGCGCCGCGCCCCAACGCCCTCGTGATCGGTGCTCTGGGCCGGGTCGGCACCGGCGCCGCCGAGCTCTGCGAGGCGATGGGCGTTGGCCTCACTAAATGGGACATGGCCGAGACCGCCCAGGGCGGGCCCTTCCCGGAGGTGCTGCAGCATGACATCTTCCTGAACGCGATCCTGGCGCGGCCGGGCTGCCCGGTCTTCGTGCCCCCCGACGCACCGGCAAGCCCCCGGAATCTCACGGTTATTGGCGATATCGCCTGCGATCCGACCTCTGATTTCTCGCCGATCAAGATCTATGACCGCACCACCACCTGGGAGGCCCCCGCCCTGCGCGTCCATGACGCGCCGCCGCTGGACGTGATGGCCATCGACAACCTGCCCTCGCTCTTGCCGGTGGAGAGCTCCCAGGATTACGCCGCGCAGCTTCTGCCCACACTCTTGACGCTCCCCGCGCTTGACCAAGGCGCCTGGGCGCGCGCAAAGTCCGACTTCGACGCGCATATCGCGCAGCTATAGGGAAAAAGACATGACGATACATTGGTGCGGAACAGGCCTGTCGGCGATCCCCGGCCTGCGGCGCCTGCTCGAGGCCGGGCAGGATGTGCAGGTCTGGAACCGCACTTTGGGGAAGGCGCAAGAGGCGGTGGGCGATCTCACGGATCGGATCTCGGGCTTTGATATCAACGCCTTAGACGCTGCGGTGACCGAGGGCGACTGTGTCGTCTCTATGCTGCCGGGCGATTGGCACGTGCCATTGGCCGAGCGCGCCATCGCCAAGCGCGCCCATTTCGTCAGCTCCTCCTACATCGCGCCAGAGATGCGCGCGCTGGACGGGGCCGCCCGCGACGCGGGCGTGGCGCTGGTCAACGAGGTCGGGCTCGACCCGGGCATCGACCACTCCATGGCGCATTGGCTGGTGGCCGATTACCGCGCGAGTGCGGCCTATGACGCCGGCAACGCGATCAGCTTTCGCAGCTATTGCGGCGGTATCCCGAAACACGCGAACCCGTTCCGGTACAAGTTCTCCTGGTCGCCGCTTGGGGTGCTGAAGGCGCTGCGCTCGCCCTCGAAATCCATCAAGGAATACAGCGCGTTGAACGTCGACCGCCCCTGGGATGCCATCAGCAGCTACACCGCGCCGCTGCCCTCGCCAGAGGTGTTTGAGGTCTACCCCAACCGCGACTCGCTGCCCTTCATGGCGGACTACCAGTTCGACCCCGACTGGCCGGTGCGCGCCTTCGTGCGCGGCACGCTGCGGCTAGAGGGCTGGGCCGAGGCCTGGGCGGACGTGTTCGCCGAGATCGAGACGCTGCAGGGCGAGGCCGGCGAGGCGCGCCTGCGCCAGATGTCCGATCAGTTCTGGGCCGAGAACGCCTATGACCACGGCGAGCCCGATCGCGTGGTCTTGTTTGTCGAGCTCAAAGCCGAGGCCAAGGGCGCCAGCGCGCCCGCCTACCACAAGACCTACACGATGGACGCCTGGGGCGATGATCGCGGCACGGCCATGGCCCGACTGGTATCCGAACCCGTCGCGCTGGCCGTCGAGGCCACGCTGGCGGGCGAGATCGCGCCGGGGGTCAGTGCAGCGCCCAGCGACCCGGTGCTGGTGGCGCGCTGGATGGACAATGTGGCCACGCTGGCGCAGCATCTCAGGGTCGTCGACCATCTCGAATGAAGCGAACCCATTGCATCGCGCGCGACCCAAATCTCTTCCAAGAGATTTGCAAATTCCTTGCAAGGAATTTGCCCCCTTCGGGCGTTAGCGCCCGAAAATCGGGTAGTAGAGCCAGTCTGGCAGGAACTGCCCGCCCCGGAACAGCGCCGCGAATATCGCCGGAAAGCTCTGCGTGAAGCGAAAGCTGCGCATATGCGCAACCATGCGATCCGCCGCCGGTGCGGGATCCATGATGAACGGCATGCGGAACGCGTTCTTTTCGGTGAGCCGCGTGCGGATGAAGCCCGGATTCACCAGCTGTATGTCCAAGCCTGACCCGCGCAGGTCGGCATGCAGCGCCTCGGCCAGATACATCACCCCGGCCTTCGACGACCCGTAGGCGGCGGCCCCGGGCAGGCCGCGGAAGCCCGAGAGCGACCCGGTCAAGACGATATGCCCCGCGCCGCGCGCCCGCATCCCCGGCAGCACCGCGCCGATGGCGCGCAGCGCGCCGGTATAGTTCACATCCGCCATCGCCTCGGCCCGGCTGGAATCCCAATCCTGCGCCGCCATGGGCCAGTAAACACCGGCCAGAAAGACCATGCCGTCGATCTCGCCCGCAGCGTCTGCCGCTGCCATCACGGAACCGGTATCCGCCACATCGCAGGGCAGCGCAGAGGCGGGCCCTGGCAGCGCCTGGACCAGGTCATCCAGCCGGGCCGCGTTGCGCCCGCTGACGATGACCTCGACGCCCTGCGCGCTCAGCCGCTCCGCAAGCGCGCGGCCCAGCCCCTCGGAGGCCCCAATCAGCCAGTATCGCTTGCCGCTCAGCTCCCTCACTCTGCGGCCATGACTTTCTCATCGCCCACCACCGGGCGCATCGTCGCCACCAGCTCGGCCACCTTGATGCCGAACTTGCGGAACTGGCTGCGGTTGATGATCGTGCCGTTCTCCATAAGGTACATCCAGTCGGTCACGTCCAGCACATGCCCGCCCGCATCCTGCGGCAGTTGGATCTTGTAGCTCAGCCGCACCCCGGCGCCCGATTGCACGCCGGTTCCCTGCCCCACAACGTCGGGCGCCTCGGCGGTGATCATGCCGTCGCGCCCCAGCGTCAGCGACCAGAACCGGTCCTGCGCCCGCCCGCTATCGTAGCGGAAGTGCTCGGTCAGCGTGCCGCTGTCGCCATCCCAAGTGCCCTCCATATCCGCCACGAAGCGCGACGCAACGCGCCCCGTGGGGCCGTAGATCACGCCCTCGCAGAGGATCGGCCCCGACAGGTGGCGCTTGAGGTCGAACGCGGGCCCCTGGCCCGAGTAATCCTCCGGCGACTGTGCCAGAAAGCCCATCCGCCGCGTCCACACAAGCACCCCAAAGAGCGCAAGGACCGCACCGGCCAACATAAAAATCAGAACATCCATCGGTTAACTCTCTTCGATTGGGGTGGCGATCAAGACAAGGATCGCCAGGGTTTTCAGAACGCAGGGCAGCAGCGCATAAAGCAGCGTCAACGCTGTCAGCGCGGCGGCATCGTTGACGGCGCCGGATTGGAAGCCCGAGAGCTCCAGCACCGGCAGCACCACACCCGCGGCCAGCGCCAGCGTGGCCTTAGAGGCAAAGGACCAGAGCCCAAAGGCGCGGGCAGAGCCCGGCGCGATCCTGGCCAGGCGGGCCGAGAACAGCGCGGGCAAGAGCGTCAGGTCCGCGCCGAGCGCCGCGCCAGAAGCCAGGCAGACCAGCGCGAACAGCGCCACGTCGCCCGAGCCCAGCCCCAGCGTCAGCCCAAAGGCCGCCACGGAGAGGCACATGCCCATAAGCAGCACGCGCTTGGCACCGAACCGCTCCGCCGCGCGCGCCCAGAGTGGCGCCGCGATGGCCGCGGCCAGGAAAAACAGCACCAGCAAGGGCCCCTCCCAGCCTATCGCGCCCAACCGGCTCTCGACAAAGAACAGGAACAGCGTCGAGGACACGGCCACGGGCGCGGCGTTGAACAGCGCCACGAGCAGCAGCCGCGACGCGATGCGATCCGCCAGGATGTCGCCGAATTTCATCGGCACCGCCGGGCGCCGCTCGGGCATCGCCCACTGACCGCGCATCGCCATCAGCGCCAGCATCACCAGCACGCAGAACCCGGACGCGAAGGCCGCGAAGGGCGCGGTACTGCCTTGGGCCAAGAGCACCGGCGCCGCCGCCGCGGCGCACACGCCCACCAAGGCACCGGTCTCGCGCCAGGCCGCCAGGCGCAGATGCCCGCCCGCGCCCAGGCGCGCCGCACCGGTCACGCCGTTGGCGTAGAAACTGATCGTCAGAAAGCTATAGGCCGAGAACAGCACCGTCAGCGTGATCGCGAACCACCAGACCGGCGCGATGGGCGCGGGCACCGCAAAGAGGTTCACCATCGCCAGCGCCATCAGCGCGCCCGCGCCGATCACCCAGCGCCGCATGCCAGGCCCGGCCCGGTCAGAGAGCCAGCCCAGCAGTGGCTCCTGCACCACGTCAAGAAGGCGCAGCGCGAAGAGCACTCCTCCCAATAGCGCCAGGCTGACCCCATATTGGTCTACGAAGAACTTCGGCGCGTGGATGTATATCGGCAGGCCCGCCGCGGCGAGGCAGGCGCCAAAAAGCGCGTAGCCCGGCAGGAAGGGGGCCGTGGCGCGGGCCTGGACATCCGCTAAAGAGCTCACCGCGTGATCTCCTGCGCGGGCGGCTCGGGGCGGTTGCGGAACGCCGCGCCCTTCCACCAGAGCTTCAGCGCCTGCCAGTGGATCAGCCCCAGCACCCGGCGCGACCCGAAGGGGCGGCGCAGGCAGGCCGCGATGAGGCCCCATGTGGTCGCCGGCGCCCGCTTGCCGGTCAGCGTGGCGTAGACCCCGCCATTGCCGGACCGGAAGTCGATCCAGATGCCCAGCCGGTCCTCGCGGATGTCAAAGCGGAAACTGTACTCGCCCTCCACGGGCTGGAACGGCGAGACATGGAAGATCTTGCGCGCCGTCAGCGTGTCAGCGGCGGTGATCGGCGCCAGGTCGTCGCGGTGGCAGAAGTAAGAGTGCCGGTCGCCATATGTGTTGCTGACCTCGGCGATCACCACGCGCAGCGCGCCGGCCTCGTCATGGCACAGCCAGAAGCTGACCGGGTTGAACACATGGCCCAAAACGCGCGGCTGTGCGACCAGCAGGATGCGGCCATGCAGGTGCAGCCCATGGTCACCCAGAACCTGCCGCACCCAGGCCGCGCCTCGGCCCTTGCCCGGCGCGCCGCCGTGGTCGCTATCCCACAGAGAGAGCAGCCCGCGCCGGTTCCGCCGCAGGATCGCGGGCCGCATGCCCGCCCCCGCTTCCAGGTCCAGGCACAGGTAGTCCACGCGGTAGCGGAACGCGTTCTCCACCGCGCCGTGGCGGGCGTGGTGGGTCTCGCCGCGTATATGATCGACGCGGTTGCTCATTCGGCGGCCACCACAAACCCAGCCTGGTCGCGCAGCGCCATCGCCTCGACCACATCAACCGCGCTGGCCAGCCCGTCCTCGTGAAAGCCGTTCTTCATCCAGGCGCCGCAGAACCAGGTGTTGTTGGCGCCGTTGATGGCGCGGATCACGCCCTGGGCCTCCAGCGCCTCGCGCGTGTAGACGGGATGGGCAAAGCTCACCTCGTCATAGATCAGCTCCTCGCGGATCGCGCGCGCGCCGTTGAGCGTCACGAACATCGGGTCGTCCTGCGGGATCGGCTGTAGGGAGTTCATCCAATAGCTCAGCCCGATCCGGTCGTCGCCTGCGCCGTCCTCGGTATAGACCCAGCTGGACCAGCATTGCCGCCGCCGGGGCATCACCCCCGTGTCACGGTGCAGCACGGCGCGGTTGGGCTGGTACTTCACCGCCGAGAGCGCGGCGCGCTCCACCCCGTTGGCGTCCTGCAACAGCCGCAGCGTCACATCGGAATGGGTGGCAAAGATCACGTCGTCAAAGCTCTCCCAATCCTGGCCATGCAGCTTGACCCGCGCGCCCAAAGCGTCCCGCCGCACCGCCTGCACCGGCGTGCCGATGCGGATCGCCGTGCCCCGCGCCTCCAGCGAGCGCGTCAGCCGCGTCACGTACTCCCGGCTGCCGCCCTGCACCGTGTACCACTGGTGCTGGCCCGTTGCGCCCATAAGCGCGTGGTTCTTAAAGAACGCCAGCAGCGCGTCGGCGGGGAAGTCCAGGATCCCCTTCGCGGGTGTGGACCAGATCGCGCCCGAGAAGGGCAGCAGATAGCGGTCGCGGAACCACTTGCCCGTGCCGAGCTGCGCCAGCAGGTCACGGATCGACATCCCGGGCCGCGCCAGGTCCAGCGCGCGGGCGTTAAAGCGGAAGATGTCGCGCAGCATCGCCATGAAGCGCGGGTCCAGCACGTTGCGCCTTGTGGCCAGCAGGCCATTGAGATCGCTCAGGCAGTACTCCCAGCGCCCGGCGTCCAGGGACACGCCAAAGCTCATGCTGCTCTCAGTGATGGGCACGCCCAGCCGCTCGAAGAGCTTCACGATATGGGGATAGTTCACGCGGTTGAACACGATGAACCCGGTATCCACCGACTGGTCGCCGCGCTTGCCCGCCATCACGGTGCGCGCGTGCCCGCCCAGGCGCGGCTCCGCCTCGATCAGGGTCACCCTATGGTGCCCCGCCAAGAGGTCGGCGGCGCCGAGGCCGGATATACCGCCGCCGATCACCGCGATCTTGCGCGGCGGGGCCGCATTTTGCTCAAAAGGCATTCAAGTTTTCCTGCGTGAACCTGTTTTGCAATACACTACGTGCCAAAGCTCTCACCGGATTGAATAAAAATTTGTGATCCGGAGTGATCCAGTTCACACTCTGGGCCGTATTGAGTTCATGTTTCAGGACTCCGACACTCTAGTGGAAGAAAAACCGCGCGGTTGCACGCGCGCTGTCGGGATGCTGAAAGCCGTGCGAGGGGGCAAGGCGAAGTTGCGGGTGAGTAAGGACGGAACACCAGAGGCGCATTGGGTGGCCTGCATGCAGGCCATTCACTCAGCGTCTGACCGCAAGGCCTTTGCCGAGCTGTTTCGGCATTTTGCGCCACGGGTAAAGGCCTTCTTGGTGAAATCCGGCGCCGACATGTCGATGGCCGAGGAGTGCACCCAAGAGGTCATGGCCATCGTCTGGCGCAAGGCCGCGCTCTTTGACCCCAGCCGGGCCAGCGTGGCCACCTGGGTCTTCACCATCGCCCGGAACCGAAAGATCGACGCGTTACGCAAGCAGCGCCGCCCAGAACCAGAAGAGTTGACCTGGGGGCCCGAAGCAGAGCCCGAACAGGCCGACATAATATCATTCCAACAGGAAAGCGCGCGGCTGGCCAAGGCGGTGGCCGCGCTCCCCGAGAAGCAACGTGTCTTGGTGGAACAGGCCTACTTTGGCGACCTCAGCCATTCCGAGATCGCTGACAGCACAGGGCTGCCGCTCGGCACGATCAAATCCAGGCTAAGGCTGGCGCTCGACCGTTTGCGCCATGCGATGACATGAGTACCCAGATGACGATCAAACACCATCTCACAGAGCCGATACTGATGGCTTACTCCGCCGGGACCCTGCCCGAGGCGTTCAGCCTCGTGGTGGCGACCCACCTGTCGATGTGCGAAGAATGCCGCGCCCGGGCCGCCAGCTATGACGCCGTGGGCGGCGCGATGCTGGACGGCGCGACGCTGGACATGGACGAGGGCGCGCTCGAGGCGACGCTGGCGCTGTTGGAGGCGCCGGTGGAGCGGCCGATCAAGGCGGACGTGCCCGCCGATGCCGTGTTCCCGGGACCGCTGCGGGACTATGTCGGCGGCGATCTGGACGCGGTGCAGTGGAAGGCAGTGGGCGGCGGCGTGCGCCAGGCGATCCTGCCCACATCCAAGGACGCCTCGGTGCGGCTTCTGCACATCCCGGCGGGCATGGCGGTGCCGGATCATGGCCACCGCGGCACAGAGCTGACGCTCGTGCTGCAGGGCGCGTTCCGCGACGAGGAGGACCGGTTCGGCCCCGGCGATGTCGAGGTCGCCAACGAGGACCTCACCCACACGCCCGTGGCCGAGGAAGGCATGGACTGCATCTGCCTTGCGGCCACCGACGCGCCCCTGCGGTTCAGCGGGCTTATCCCGCGGCTGGCGCAGCCGTTCCTGCGGATATAAATCGCTTAACAGTTTTGGCTAAAGCTGCTTAGCTCTCCCCAGCGGGAGGGCTATTTCATGGGCAAGGACACCAAGAGCTTTATGGCGATGAAGGGCGCGGGGTATTACTCGCGCGCCACAATCGGCGCCAAGCATGTGATGGACAACGCCGCCGAGCTGGTGCTGGACGCCGTGGCGCGCATGGACCCTGCCGATGACGCCACCATGCCTTTCCGCATCACCGATATGGGCGCCGCGGATGGCGGCACCTCGCTGGACCTCTGGCGGCGCGTCCTGGGGGACATCCGCGCCCGCGCGCCGGGCCGCCCCATCGAGATCATCTATACCGACCTGCCGCGCAACGACTTCGCGCAGACCTTCCAGAACGTGCATGGGCTGACGGGGCTTAAGACCTATGCGGATGAGGTCCCGGGCGTGCATGTGCTGGCCTCGGGCACCTCCTTTCACCAGCAGATCCTGCCCGCGGGCACGCTGGATCTGGGGTTCTCGTCCACCGCCTCGCATTACATCACCCATGTGCCCGGGCCAATTGCGGAGCATGTGCATATGGTCGGCGCGGCCCCGGGCGAGCGGGCGCTCTACGCCGCCAAGGGCGCGCAGGACTGGGAGGCAATGCTGCTGCATCGCGTCGCCGAGATGCGCCCCGGCGCGCGGCTCTGCCTGTTCAACTTCGGCATCGACGCCCAGGGGCGCTATCTGGGCAACACCGGCGGCGTGAACATGTTCGACACCTTCGCGCGGCTCTGGGGGGATCTGCGCGACCGGGGCGTGATCACGGGCCAGGAGTTCCGCGACACGAACTTCCCGCAGGTCTACCGCACCGAGGCCGAGTTCACCGCCCCGCTGCTGGACAAGAACGGCCCGGTGCATCGCGCCGGGCTGCGGCTAGAGCATGTGGAGGCGCGCGTGGTACGCTGCCCGTTCGAGCAGGACTTCACCGAGCGCCACGGCGACGCCGCCGCCTTTGCCGAGGCCTATATCCCAACGCTGCGGTCCTGGTCGGAACCCACCTTTGCGGCTGGGCTGGACAGCGCGCGCCCAGAAGAGGAGCGCGCGGACATCTTGAACGCCTTCTATGCGGGTTATCAGAGCCTCGTCGCGGCGGAACCCGAGGGCCACGCGATGGACTATGTGCATATCTACCTGGTGGCGCGCAAGGCGGGGTGAGCCGCACCCGACCGGGCTACGTCCAATGCATATCGGCGCCGCCGGGCAGGGCATGGCGCGCGTGCATAGGAATTTCGTAAGAAATATTCTCAGAATCACAGAATCCGATAACCCATTTGTCATCCATCAGGATGAAATCGAGGACCGAAACCAGGAAGGCGGGGTCGCTGGCCTGGGCCCGCAGGTCATCGGCCGAAGAGCCGGTCGCGCCAAGAAAAACAGGCATCAAGTCGTCGTCCTGGGCAAGCCAGGCCAGGGCGCTGACGGCGATTTTCTCGGCATATTCTGGTGTCACGGGCGGATTCCTTTAGTTCGCAACTAATTCTTAACTAATCCCAGCGATAGATGAACGCGAAAGGTACAATTCTCCACAAATCTGAGGGTTTCATGGTAGGCCGCATTCTAATCGCAGATGAGGACTCATCGCACCGAATCTGGCTGAATTCCAGCCTGGCGGGCGCGGGCTATTGCGTTGAGGCCGTCTCGGATGCGCAGGCCTTGACCGACCGGGCGCGGGCGACCGCGCCCGACGTGATCTTGCTGCCCGAACGGTTGGCGAAACGGTCGGGCAATGTGTTATGCGCAAAGCTGCGCGCCCTGCCAGAGACCCGTAACGCTGCGCTGGCACTGATTGCCGATAATGCCACCCGCGCGGGTCGCTTGTCCGCGATAGAGTCCGGTTTTGACGCGATCCTGCGGCACGCGCCCGCGCCCCGGCTGCTGCGGGCCTGGGTGCGCAACCTGCTGCGGCGACAGGCTGCGGAGGCCGAGCTGCAGAACGCGTTGGCCCCCGCCGCGCCGCTGGGATTTGCCGAGGCGTCGGATCAGTCCATGGCGCCTCCGGGCCAGATCTGCATCATCGCCAATTCGCTGTCCGAGGGGCTCTTGTGGCGCAACAATCTGACCGCGCGCATGCGCGACCGGATCTCGGTTCTGGACCCGCAGCGGGCGCTGCAGGAACTTGGCAACGGCCAAAGCGCCGACGCCATTGTGATTTCCCATAGCGCGGAGGATCCCGACCGATCGGCCCAGCTGGTATCCGAGTTGCGGTCGCGCTCTGAAACCCTGCGCGCGGCGATCGTCCTGGTGCAGGAGGAGCCTGATCAGGAGAGCACGATCTCCGCGCTCGATTTTGGGGTGAACGACGTGCTGGAGGATGGCTTTGAGGCCATCGAGCTCAGCCAGGTCCTGCGCCGCGAGATGGCGCGCAAAGCCCGCGATGACGACCGCCGCGCCTCGTTGGAAAGCGGCTTGCGGATGGCCACGTTTGATTCGCTGACAGGGCTGCACAATCGGCGAAGCGCGCTGACGTTGCTGGATCGCATCACCGAGGCCGCGGAGCGCACGAAAGAGCAGTTTGCGGTCATGGTTCTGGATTTGGACCGCTTCAAGAGCATCAATGACAGGTTCGGGCACCGCGCCGGGGATGCGGTGCTCAGCGAGGTCTCGCAGCGGATGCAAAACTGCCTGCGGCAAGGCGACGTTATGGCCCGCATCGGCGGTGAGGAATTCCTGGCCGTCGTTCAGTCCTGTGACGCGGCGACGGCGCGGGTCGCGGCGGAACGTCTGCGCCGGGTCGTGGCCGACAGCTCGGTCAAGCTTGGCGAGGACGGCCCCGAGATCAGCGTTACGATCAGCATTGGCATGGTGCTTGGCGGAAGCGGCGGGTCCGAGGGCTCCGCAGCCGAGCTGATTGATCTGGCGGATCGCGGGCTATACGCCGCAAAATCCGAGGGCCGCAACCAGGTCACCATCTATCAAAGCGCGGCGTAGAGGCGCCGGCAGGCGCGGGCCCAAAGCGGATCACCGCTGACCGCTTTAGCGCCGATTTTGGCCGTGGCGGCGCACCATCTCGTTCAGGCGCTCGGCATATTGCGCGCGTTCCGCGTCGCTCATCTCAGTTATGCGCTGCAGCAACAGCCGCTGCCCCAGTTCTTGCCGCTCGGTGATGCGCCCGCGATGCTCTTTGACCAATACCGCAAGCGCGTCTGCGTCGAACGGTTCCGCCCGTAGGGCGGCCAGGAAAGCCTCAAACTGGCGCCGCAGCTCCTCGCGGTTCTTGCGGAACGAACCCGCCTCCGCGCGGATCGCTGCGGTCAGGGCCTTCTTATCGGCCCACGGCAGTGCATGCCCGAAAGGACCAAGGCCCATATCCCGCCAGATCGGGTTGCGGTCCCTATCGCGCGGCCCGCTCAGCACAAACCCCGCCACGAGCCCGGCGATCAGCAGGTTGATCGCAAGCGAGGCAAACAGCGTGATCTTAAGCCAGGGCCAGCGCCGCTTGGGCACAGCTTCAGGGTTTGGGGCAGGGTTCGGGGTCGCGTTTGGGGTTGGCTCCGTCATCGCCTAGCCCTCCTCAAAGAGGCCGCCATAGGACGGCATGAAATCATCCAGCTCAAAGGCGTTGGCGGCGCCCAGATAGTCGCTGGTCAGGGTCTCGATGGCCTCGGGCGTGGCCAGGCCAATGGCCAAGCCCGCCACGCTGGCCGTGACCAGCCCCGCGGCCCCGGGCCAGCCGCCGATCGCGCCAAGGATCCGCTGCATCAGCCCCTCTGGGGCGGCGGTGGCACGGGGCGCGGCGGTCTGCGCAGCGGCGACATGGGCCGCATCCGCCAGCACCCGCGCCATGAGGGCCGGTGCGGGCGCGGGCGCGGTGCGACGCTTGGCGGCGAATAGATCGTCCAGCTCCAAATCGCTCAGGGGAGGTTTCTCAGCCATCTTCATACCCTAGTTCTGCGCGCTGATCCGCAAGGGCCGCGGCCAGCGCTCGTTTGCCGCGGGCGGTGAGACTTTCCACCGCCTCCACGCCGATGTCCATGATCTCGGCAATCTCGGGGTTGGACAGCCCCTCGATATGGCGCAGCGAGACCGCCTGGCGCTGCCGCTCGGGCAGCCCCGCCAGGGCCGCGTCCAGCGCCCGCGCGCGCGCGGCGTCTTGCAGGCCCGCCTCGGCGCCGGGGCGGTCGTCCTCGGGCTCGGGGATCGCATCAATCCCCACCCCGCGCGCCTTTCGCAGCCGGTCCGTGCAGAGGTTCGCCACCACGCGGTAGAGCCAGGTCGTGACCTGGGCCTCGCCCTGGCGCCACTCCGGCGCGACCTTCCACAGCCGCAGCATCGCCTCTTGCGCCACGTCCTCGGCCTCGGCCCGGTCCCCGCCCAGCATCCGCGCCGCCTGGGCCAGGGCCCGCGGCGTCAGGCGCATCGTCAGGGCGCGCGCCGCGTCCATGTCGCCATTGCCGAAAGCGACCAACAAAAGCTCGTCAGAGACCGAAGAGAATGCGTCCAGTGCCAAATCCATCGTCCTTTGGGCGTATCCTGGTTCTTGGTGGCAGACAATCGTGGGCGCGGGTTTGGAGGCCGGGCCCCGAGGGGCCCGACCGACTGGTTACGCTTGCACTAGTTATTCTCGGTCTTGTTGCGCTTGCCGTGGCGCATGCCACGCGCCTGCTCGGCCTCGGCCTGGGTGATCACGCCATCGCCATCGGCGTCGAGCCGCTCAAAGAGGCGCCCCTGGCGGTCGCCATGCCCGGCCTGCATCTCTTCCAGGCTCAGCTGGCCGTCGCCGTTGGTGTCGTGGCGCTCGATCCGCTTGGCGATCCGTTCGGCGCGGGTCTTGTCCTGGGCGGCGGCCATCTCGTCGGCGCTCAAAAGCCCATCGCCGTTGCTGTCGGCGGTGGCAAAACGCGCCGCGGCGGCGCCCTCGGCCTCTGCCTTGGTGATGGAGCCATCGCCATCGGTATCGAGCATCTCAAACAGGCGCTCGACGCCGCCGCGCGGCCCGCCCTTGGCGGTGGCGATGACGGCGGTCGAGGCAACGGCGATCAGAACGGTGCCGGCGATCAGGATGAGTTTGCGCATTTTTGGGTTCCTTCCAGGTTCATATTGGGGGCGACGCGGGCGGCTCTTTCCGCCGCATCTTGCCTATGAAACGGGCGCCCGCGGGCTTTCCGTCGCCGCGGGGCCCAAAAAAGTCGCGGCAAGATCGCGACAAGCCGCCGCAAGGACATTGCGCCCCATCGCATCAGCCCCGGATGCGGCTATGTTTCGGGGCAAAGTTATAGGTGAGAAATGACTCAGGACACCGCGCAGATTAACCGAGAGATGAAGCCCGCGATGCTGCGAGGCTGGCGGCGGCGCTGCCCGAACTGCGGATCGGGCCCCCTGCTGCGCGGCTACCTGAAGCTGCGCGAGAGCTGCCCGGTCTGCGGCGAGGCACTGCACCACGCCCGCGCCGATGACGGCCCCGCCTACCTGACCATCCTTGTCGTCGGGCATATCATGGCGCCGCTGATCCACGTGGCCTTCACCACCTACCGGCCCGACCCGCTGGTGCTGGCCACGATCTTCTCGGTTGGCTGCGTGGCGCTTTCGCTGTACCTCTTGCCGCGATTGAAGGGGCTGATCGTGGCGATCCAATGGGCCAAGCGCATGCATGGCTTTGGCGAGCGGAACACGTAGCGGCCCAAGGGAGAGGCCCGCTCGCGTGGACAAATCAGCGATCCGAAACGCCGCGACCGTGATCGTGGTGCGCGACCCGGGCGACGCGCCGAAGGTGCTTATGGGGCAACGCGGCGCGAAGGCCGCCTTTATGCCCAACAAGTTCGTCTTCCCGGGCGGCGCGCTGGACCCCGGCGATCACGACGTGCCCCTGGATGCGCTGCCAGAGCCCTGCACCGCGCGAATGGCACATGACAGCACGCCGGGGCTTGCCTCGGGCCTCTTGGCCGCCGCCATTCGGGAGCTTTGGGAGGAGACCGGGCTTGCGCTGGGGCGCCCCTGGCCCTGGCCCGGCGCCGTGCCCCATGACTGGGCGGGCTTTGCGGATTTGGGCCTCGTGCCCGACGCCACCAACCTGCGCTTTGTGTTCCGCGCCATCACGCCGCCCGGTCGCCCGCGCCGGTTCGACGCGCGGTTCTTTCTGGTCGACGCGTCCCAGCTTTGGGGCGACCCGGATGACTTCAGCCGCGCCTCTGACGAGCTCAGCCACCTGCAATGGATCCCGCTGCCCGAGATGCGCAACTTTACGCTGCCGTTCATCACCGAGGTCGTTCTGGCCGAGGTCGCCGCGGCGCTACCTGGGCTGGGCGCGCCCGATAGCGTGCCGTTCTTTGACAATCGGCACGAGGAAAGCGTTTTCCGGCGGCTGTGAACGCGTGGGTTTTGCGGGGTGAACGCGGGGCGCTATATGTTGTGGGTTCACGTATTATTAACCCGAATCGCCGGAGAATGGGTGGAGGACGGGGGAAATCCCCACCGGGTAAAAAGGCGCGTGCTCCCCGTGCCACCGGCAATGATGCTATCTGGGGCGGCCTTAAGAAACCGTGAACGCGACAGGGTTGGCGCGCAAATTCCTGCGCGCGGCGCCGTCTACCCCAACAGCACCAGCACCAGGATCCCCGCCGTCAGAACGGCGATCCCGGTATATTCCCGCGACGTGATCTTCTCGCGAAAGAACAGCGCCGAGGCCGCGATCGAAAAGATCAGCTCCACCTGCCCAAGCGCGTTCACATAGGCCACGTTCTGCAACGTGAAGGCGGTGAACCAGCAGAAGCTGCCGATCATCGACATCACGCCGACCACTGCCGCCACGCGCCAGGCGCGCAGCACCGCCATGATCTGCCCGCGCTCGCGCCAGGCCAGCCAGATCGCCATCGCCAGGGTCTGCGAGGCGGTCACGATGGCCAGGGTCACGCCCGCGCGCAGGGCCGTGTCGCCGCCCTCCAACGACAGCGACGCCCCGCGATAGCCCACCGCCGAGATCGCAAAGAACACCCCCGACGCGATGCCCAGCCCCGCCGAGCGGTTGAAGATGCGCGCGCTCCAAGCGCCCTCGCCCCCCGGCGGGTCCGACAGGACCAGCACGCCGACCAGCCCGATCGCGATGGCCACGCCGCCCCACAGGCCGACCCCCTCGCCCAGGATCAAAAAGCTCGCGATGGCGGTCATCACCACCTCGGTCTTCTTAAACGTGATCCCCACGGCGAAGTTGCGATGCGCGAATATCGCCACCACGCACATCGTGGCCAGGATCTGCGCCAGCCCGCCCGACATCGCATAGGCCCAAAAGCGCCCGTTCACGCCGGGCAGCGGCTGCCCGGAGGCGTTTGCGTAGATCAGGATCAGCACCGCCACCAAGGGCGCCGAGTACACAAAGCGCGCGAATGTCGCGCCGCCGGTCGACAGCCCGGCTGTCTTCAGCTGCTTTTGCGCCATGAACCGCACGGTCTGCGCCAGGGCGGCCATGATGGTGATTGGAATCCAGGCTTCCATGGCCTTGGCCTATGTCAGGCGCAGTCGCCTAGCGCAAGCGGGGGTGCGGAACCGGGTCCTTGCGGCGGAAAAGGTGGCGGCGGAAGACCTCGGTGTAGGAGGCGTAGACATAGCCGCCATTCTGGGCGTGGAACCGTTCCTTGCGGGCGCGGTAGAGCTTGGGCAGGCGGTACCAGGGCACGGCGGGATGGGCGTGGTGGACCACGTGCAGGTTGTTGTTGAGAAACAACAATCCGAACAGCCCGCGCGCCTCGACGATGGCGGTGCGGCCGCTGGCGCGCTCATGCGCCTGGTGCTCTAGGAAGGTGCGCACCTTGATCAGCGACAGGCCGATATAGGCCGCCAGGATATAGCCCCAAAGCGGCATGGACCCGACCCAGATCAGCCAGGCGAAGACCGGCACCAGCGCCGGGATGTGCCACAGCCAGCCGCCGATGATACGCCGGTCGCCGAACCCCGCGCGGCGCAGGTCCCCCAACATGAACGCAATCTGCGAGATCAGCGCCCCGATCAGCATCCGCCCCGCTAGAGTGTTGTTGAACAATAGGACCCGCTGCACCCAAATCGGCAGCCCGGCCCAGACCTCTGGATCGAGGTAGTTCGATTCCGGGTCGTCATAGGGGTCCGTCAAATCGGCGTTCACATGGTGGTCCAGATGCGAGTCGCGGAACCGCACGAAGGGGACCGCCAGGGTCAGCGCCGGAAACACCAAGGCCTCGTTCAGCCAGCGCGCGCGAAACGGATGGCCGTGGATGACCTCGTGTTGCAGCGAAGAGAAAAGCGCCACGGCCAGCCCGGTGATCGGGATCGCCAGCCATAGCGCCGCCGCTGCAAGCCAGGTCGTGCCCATGCACCAGGCGCCATAGCATAGGGCGATCAGGGCCAGGGTTGGCCATTCGATGCGCATAGCTCGGGCTTTGCCAGGGGTGGTCCCAGCGGTCATAATGTCTCCACTCACATGATTGTGACAATTTAATAACGGCGCGCTAAGGCTTGGTGAATTCCGTAAATAGTTAACCTAATACGGCAATCTGTGATATAACGCAGCAATGGTGACAAAAACTGACAAAAGGGAGCGGGCGGACCTGTTCCGCGCTCGCCTGAGCGAGGCGATGCAGAACCGCGACGCAACGCAAAGCGGTCTGGCGCGCGCGATCGGCGTGGACCGCTCGACGATTTCTCAGCTGCTGTCCGGCGATACGGCGCGGCTTCCCAACGCGCAGGTCGTGGGCGAATGCGCCACGCAGCTGGGCGTCTCCGCCGATTGGCTGCTGGGGCTCAGCGAAAGGCCCGAAAGCGCCGCCGACCTGATGGCGATCAACCTGTCTATGACCGCCGCGCCGCGCGCGCTGGTGGATGAACAGGTCTTTGCCTGGCACCAAGAGGCCAAGGGCTACAAGATCCGCCATGTGCCCGCCGCCCTGCCCGACATGATGAAGATCCGCGAGGTGCTGGAATGGGAATACCTCCCGCATCTGGGCCGCACCACCAAGCAGGCGATTGGCGCCTCCGAGGACCGGCTGGAATTCATGCGGCGCGGCAATTCGGACTTCGAGATCGCCTTCCCGCAGCACGAGCTGGCCGCCTTCGCCTTGGCGCAGGGGTATTATGTGGGCCTCGACGCGCAGCTGCGCCGGGCGCAGCTTGAGCACCTGATCACCCTCTACGACCAGCTTTACCCGCGGCTGCGCATCCACCTCTACGACGCGCGCATGTTGTTCTCGTCACCGATCACCATTTTTGGGCCGATGATCGCCGTGCTCTATGCGGGGCAGCACTATGTGGCCTTCCGCGACACCGAGCGGGTGCAGACCTTCACGCGCCATTTCGATGGGCTGATCCGGAAGGCGGCGGTGTCAGAGCGCGAGATCATCCCTTATATGCGCACGTTGCTCGACGCGGTGGAGTGACCCTGGAAGGCCTCGGCCAGGGCGTCGAACACCACCCGGATGCGGCGGCTGGTATGCAGCTCGCGATGCGTTGTCAGCCAGACCGGGAATTTGATCGGCGCCAGGAAGGTCATCACGCGCTCGATCCCCGGGGTCGCCATCGCCACGCTCTCTTCCATCGTGGCGATGCCCAGCCCGCGGCGCACCATCTGCCAGGACACGATGCCGTTCTCGCAATGCAGCTTAAAGTTCTCGCGCTTTAGGTTCAGCCCGAATGGCTGCATGTATTCGATCATGCGCTCGGGCTCGCCGAAGCTGATGAAATCGTGGCCGTCCAGCTCTTCGGGCGACTGCGGGCGCCCGCGCCGGTCAAGGTATTCCGTGGTGGCGTAGAAATGCGCCGTGGCCTCCTGCACCAGCTTCGCGATCAGCTCGGGCTCTTCGGGGCGCACATGGCGCATGGCGATATCGGCCTCGCGGTGCTGCAGGTCGCTGATCTGGTTGGTGGCCAGCACCTCGATCTCGATCAGCGGCGTGGCGCGGCGCAGCTTGGCGATGATCGGCGGCAGGAAATAGGCGGACAGCACGTCGCTGGCCGAGATGGTCACCTTGCCCTCCACGGCCTGGCTCTGCCCCGAGGCCGCCAGCGAGATCCGCCCCGCCGCCTCGCCCATCGCGCGCACATGGTCCAAAAGCTCCCGGCCCGACGGTGTCAGCGACAGGTTCCGCCCGACCCGCTCGAACAGGACCACGCCCAGGCTTTCCTCTAAGGCCGCGACCTGCCGTCCCAGCGTGGGCTGGGTCAGCCCCAAAGCGCGCGCGCCCGCCGACAAGGAACCCTCTTCCACGGTGGCCAGAAAGCCCCGCACCTGGTTCCAATCGAAATTCACCGCCGCCCAATTCATGCAAATACGTATAGCCGAAATGCGGATTTCCGCAATTTCATTCGCCTGCGCGCATGGGTACTCAGCCGCCAAAGGAGTAATGATTATGCAAGCCGAAGCAAAATTCTGGGACCGCCTAGCGCGCAAATACGCCGCCAGCCCGATTAAGAACATGACCGCATATGAGGCCACCCTGGCGCGGGTCCAGGCGCGGTTGGGCGCGGATGACAACGTGCTCGAGATGGGCTGCGGCACCGGCACCACCGCCCTGCGGCTGGCCGGAGGCGTGGCGCATTACACCGGCACGGATCTCAGCTCTGGCATGATTGATGTCGCGCGCGAGAAACTGGCCGAAAGCTGGCTGCCCAATGTCACCTTCACCGTCGCCCCGGCCGTCGAGACCCGCTTTGAGCGCGCCAGCTATGACGCCGTGCTCAGTTTCAACCTGCTGCACCTGCTCGAGGACGTGCCCGCCGCGCTGAGCCGCGCGCATGACCTTTTGAAGCCCGGCGGGCTCTTGATCACCAAGACCCCCTGCCTGGCGCAGATGGGGCTGCATGTGCGGATGATGGTGCCGGTGATGCGGTTCTTTGGAAAGGCGCCCTATGTCGGCTTCTTCAACGCCGCCGAGCTGAGCCTCATGATCGAAAGGGCGGGGTTCGCGCTGGAGGAGTCCCGCAGCTTTGAAGGCGCGCCGAACGCGCTCTACGTGGTTGCGCGGCGCCTATAGCGACGCGCGCGTGGCGTAGGATTACTTGTCGGACTTGCCGCTGAGGTAGTCCGCCCAATGCGGGCAGGGCTCGGCGCGCAGGAAAGCGGCGATGCGGGCGAAGGCAATCGGGAACAGGCGGGTCATCGGTCCATCCTATGGGTGTATCCAGCGTCTGATCGGCTCATACGCCCGGTTGGCGCACCGATCCACTTACAATCTGGTCAAGGCGCTATGCGCTGCGCGCATGGCGTCGGTTGGTTATCGGCTCCCCCTTAAACCAAGCGCAACTTGGGCTGCGGCCGACCTGGAGGTCGCTTGCGCATCAGATCAACCAACCGAAACACCTCTGGAAATCGCAAGGTTTCAGCTAGATACGCGGTTGCAATTGCGGCCTCCTGGGGGAGGTCGGCCGCAGCCCAGGCAAGCTGGGCGGTTGCTCTATGTGAGGCCCGTTGCGTCTGGTGTCGGCAAGCGTTGCTAGCGTTACGCTCAAGACCAATGCCCGCTCCCGGCCAAACATGACCCTCGGAACCATCCCCCAACAACGAAAAACGCCCCAGTGTCTCCACTGGGGCGTCGTTTTCTTTCCCAAGGGGAGGGGCGTTTAGCCCTTCTCCTCCACGATCTCGACCAGGTGCGGGACCTTGCGGATCATGCCACGAACCGAGGGCGTGTCCTCAAGCTCGCGGGTCTTGTGCATTTTGTTCAGCCCCAGGCCGATCAGCGTCGCGCGCTGCTTCTCGGGGCGGCGGATCGGGCTACCGATCTGCTTGACGACGATGGTCTTTGCCATGGTTTAGGCCTCCTCGGTCTCGGCGGCGGCGGGCGCGGGCGCCGGGGCCTCGTCCCGCTTGGGCAGGATGTCGGCGACCTTCTTGCCGCGGCGCTGCGCGACCATGCGGGGGCTCGACTCTTTGGTCAGGCCGTTGATGGTGGCGCGGATCATGTTGTAGGGGTTCTGGCTGCCGATCGACTTGGCGACGACGTCCTGGACGCCCAGCATCTCGAAGACGGCGCGCATCGGGCCACCGGCAATGATGCCGGTACCGGCGGGGGCGGTGCGCATCACGACCTTACCGGCGCCGTGGCGGCCCTCGATGTCGTGGTGCAGGGTGCGGCCCTCGCGCAGCGGCACGCGGATCATGGCGCGCTTGGCGGCCTCGGTGCCCTTGCGGATCGCCTCGGGGACCTCCTTGGCCTTGCCCTTGCCGAAGCCCACGCGGCCCTTCTGGTCGCCAACGACGACGAGCGCGGCGAAGCCAAAGTTCTTGCCGCCCTTGGTGGTCTTGGACACGCGGTTGATCGCGACCAGGCGGTCGGCGAATTCTGGGGTCTCGTCGCGGTCGCGACGGTTGCCCCGGCGGTTGTCTCGTTCAGCCATTGGCTTCCCTTTGTTGCAGGGCCGCGGATGCGGGCCCGGATTGTCCAACCTCGGTGGCCTTGCGGCCCCAGGTCATCGGGGCGTGATTGCCCTCAGGGTGAAGGTCGCGGCCCGCAGGGCCGCCACCCTCTTGTTTAGATCTTCAGCCCGCCCTCGCGCGCGGCTTCGGCCAGGGCCTTCACCTTGCCGTGGAACAGGAAGCCGCCGCGGTCGAAATAGGCCTCTTCCACGCCGGCTTTCTTGGCGCGCTCGGCAATCGCCGCGCCGACCTTGGTGGCCGCCTCGACGTTGTTCTGCCCAACGCAGCCCAGGTCCTTCTCGAGCGACGAGGCGGAGGCCAAGGTGACCCCGTTCACGTCGTCGATCAGCTGGACGCTGATGTTCTTGTTCGAGCGATGCACGCTGAGGCGCGCACGCCCCGCGTTCACCTTGCGAAGCTTGTTCCGGACGCGCAGGCGGCGCTTGAGGAACAGTGTCCGTTTGCTGTTTGCCATCTGTCTGGTCCTTACTTCTTCTTGCCTTCCTTACGGAAGATGTACTCGTCTTTGTACTTGATGCCCTTGCCCTTATAGGGCTCCGGCTTGCGCCATTCGCGGATGTTGGCCGCGACCTGGCCGACGAGCTGCTGGTCGGCGCCCTCCACGACGATCTCGGTCTGCTTGGGGCAGGTCACGGTCACGCCTTGGGGCACGTCAAAGTTCACTTCGTGGCTGTAGCCCAGGTTCAGCTTCAGGGTGTTGCCCTGCATCTGCGCCCGGTAGCCCACGCCGTTGATCTCAAGCTCTTTCTTGAAGCCCGCGGACACGCCGGTCACCAGGTTGGCGATCTGCGTGCGGCTCATGCCCCATTGCTGCTTGGCACGCTTGGAGCTGCCGCGCGGGGTGACGCTGACCTTGCCGTCGTCGACGGTCAGGGTCACGTCGTCGGTGGCGGTGAAGCTGCGGGTGCCCTTGGGCCCCTTCACCTCGACCGTCTGGCCGCTGACCTTGGCTTCAACACCAGAGGGCAGATCAACCGGTCGCTTTCCAATTCGAGACATATCAGCCCTCCTTAGAATACGGTGCAGAGCACTTCGCCGCCAACATTCTGGCTGCGCGCGCTTGCGTCCGACATCACGCCCTTGGGCGTGGACACGATCGACACGCCCAGGCCCTGACGGACCGAGGGGATGTCCTTGACGCCCATATACACGCGGCGGCCCGGCTTGCTGACCCGCTTAAGCTCGCGGATAACAGGGGTGCCCTCGTAGTATTTTAGGCTGATCTCGATGGCGGGATGGCCGTCCACACCCTGGGTCTCTTCGTAACCGCGGATGTAGCCTTCGTCGGCCAGAACATCGAGCACCCACTTGCGCAGCTTGGAGGCCGGCGTGAGTGTGGTTGACTTGCCTCGCATCTGCGCATTGCGGATCCGGGTCAGCATATCTCCGAGAGGATCGTTCATCTCATACCCTCCTTACCAGCTCGACTTTACGAGGCCGGGGATCTGTCCGATCGACCCCAGCTCGCGCAGTGCGATCCGGCTGATTTTCAGCTTGCGATAATAGGCGTGCGGGCGGCCCGTCAGCTGGCAGCGGTTGTGCAGCCGAGTGGCGGACGAGTTCCGCGGCAGTTTCGCCAGCTTCATCGACAGGCGCACGCGGTCGCCCAGGGGCAGCTCGCGGTCCTGCAGTTGCTCTTTCATCGCGGCGCGCTTGGCGGCGTATTTGTCCACCAGCTTCTGGCGCTTCTTCTCGCGCTCGATCATTGCTTTTTTAGCCATGTCTTTGTTCCTCCGCGCTTAGGCTCTGAAGGGCATGTTGAAATGCTTCAACAGCGCCTTGGCTTCCGCGTCGGTGTTCGCGGTGGTGGCAATTACGATGTCCAGGCCCCAGATCTCGTCGACCTTGTCATAGTCGATCTCGGGGAAGACGATGTGTTCCTTCAGGCCCATGGCGAAGTTGCCGCGGCCGTCAAAGGACGGCTTCACGCCGCGGAAGTCCCGCACGCGCGGCAGCGCGACGGTGACCAGGCGGTCAAGGAAGTCGTACATGCGGTCGGCGCGCAGCGTCACCTTGGTGCCTAGCGCCATGCCCTCGCGGACGCGGAAGGTCGCGATGGACTTCTTGGCGATGTTGACCATGGCCTTCTGGCCGGCGATGGCGGTCAGGTCAGCCTGGGCCGACTTGGCCTTCTTGCTGTCCTTCACCGCCTCGGCGCCGCAGCCGATGTTGAGAACGATCTTCTCAACGCGCGGGATCTGCATGTCGTTCTTGTAGCCGAATTCCTCTTTCATCGCGGCACGGATGGTGTCCGCGTAGAGGGTCTTCATGCGCGGGGTGTAGGTTGCGGCATCAAGCATCGATCACGTCCCCCGTGGTCTTGGCAAAGCGGACCTTCTTGTCGCCTTCCATGCGGAAGCCAACGCGGGTGGCTTTGCCGTTGGCGTCTACATAGGCCAGGTTCGACAGGTCGATGGGCATCGCCTTGGGCTGGCGCCCGCCCTGGCTGGTCTGGGTCTGGCGGGTGTGGCGGATGGCCACGTTCAGCCCGTCGACCACGGCCTTGCCGGCCTGCGGGTCCACCGACGAGATCTCGCCCGTCTTGCCCTTGTCCTTACCGGTCAGCACGACAACGGTGTCGCCCTTCTTCAGTTTCGCGGCCATGATTACAGCACCTCCGGAGCGAGCGAGATGATCTTCATGAAGTTCTTGCCGCGCAGCTCGCGCACGACGGGCCCGAAGATACGGGTGCCGACGGGCTCGTTGGCGTTGTTGAGGATCACCGCGGCGTTGCGGTCAAAGCGGATGGCGGTGCCGTCCTCGCGACGGACCTCCTTGGCGGTGCGCACGACAACGGCCTTGCGGACGTCGCCCTTCTTGACGCGGCCGCGCGGGATGGCTTCCTTGACCGACACCACGATGATGTCGCCCACAGAGGCGTATTTCCGCTTGGACCCGCCGAGCACCTTGATGCACTGAACCCGGCGCGCGCCAGAGTTGTCAGCGACATCCAGATTAGTCTGCATCTGGATCATTTGGTTTCTCCCGACTTCCCGGACCGCCTAAGGTTTGGACATAGGCCCGGGGGTTTCGCTTAAACTGAGAAAGGTGACCGCCTATTCGGCAATCACCTCCCAGCGTTTGGTCTTCGAGATGGGCGCGCATTCCTGAATGCGTACGGTGTCGCCTACCTTGAATGAATCGTTCGCGTCATGGGCGCGATACTTCTTGGACTTCTTGATCGTCTTCTGCAGCAATGGGTGCTTGTAGCGGCGCACCACCTGCACGGTGACGGTCTGGGCGTTCTGGTCCGAGGTTACGGTGCCGGAGAGGATTCGCTTGGGCATCTGGTCTTACTCCTCGGCAGCCGCGGACGCGGCCTTTTCGTTCAGGATGGTGAGCACGCGCGCGGTGTCACGCTTGACCACCCGCATCCGCGCGGTGTTCTCCAGCTGGCCCGAGGCCTGCTGAAAGCGCAGATTGAAGCTCTCTTTTTTCAGGTTTGCCAACTCGTCACGGAGCTGGTCGGGAGTCTTCTCCCGCAGTTCGCTGGCGTTCATGCCATTTCCTTTTTCAACAGTCACCGGCGGGCCGCACTGGGGCGTGACCCCGATTCCGGTGGAGATCGTGGTAAGATGCGCCGTATAGGGCCCCTACCCTAACCACGCAAGCCCTAAATTTCTTCGCCGCATCTTTCGCCACCGACCTCAGACCGCGCGTAGCAGTAGCGCCAAAATACGCGACCTTCGGTTGACAGGCGCAGGGCGATGAACGCGGGCTCAACATGGTCGGCCTTCTCTGCAAGCTACGGAAGTCTCGCTGGGCTACTTAGTGAGCTCGATGCAATGCTCCACCTCATCCAGCAGCCCCCGCGTCTCGGCATCCTCGATCCCCAGCTGGTCGAGTTTCTCCACCAGCTTGCGCAGGTAGTCCGCGGCAGTGCCCAGGATGCCCTGCCCTGTGGCGATCATCCGCACCTGGTCGTCTCGGCTGATATCCGGGCGCACGTCCGGGGCGTCGTGGTCGGCCACAAACGCCAGCGCCTCGACCGCGCCCTGCGGCGTCTCGGCGGGCATGAACACCGCGTGATAACCCGCGCAGATCATCTCGCGGTGCCACAAGAGGTAGGTCTCCGCCTCCAGCACCTCCGCCGAGATGCGAAAGGCCAGCCCCTCGCAGCCCGCCCCCGCGTCCAGCGCCGCCATCAGCCCTGGTTGGTCCTCGGTGCCGCGCCCGCCATAGGTCTCCAGCAGGATGAACTTGCGTGCGTAGCCCTCGATGCGCGCCCGGCGGATCTCGGCGAAGTGCAGCGCCGGGTCCCACATCAGCGAGCCATAGGCAAAGACCCAGAGGTCGCGCCCCATCCGGCCCGCCAGGGTCTGGGCGCGCAGCGCCTCGCGCTCCGCATCGGAGTACCACCAGCCGCCGGGCAGGTTATGCGTGCGCCCCAGCTCCTCTAGGAACGGGATCGACATCTTGCGCATGAACGACCCCGCCGGGTCGTCGATCTTGCCGCGCAGCTCGGGGTGGTGGCGGAATGGGTCGGCCATGACAGGGTCCTTTGCGGCGGTCTGCGCGCAGCCTAGCCTCCGCGCGGCCTGTTAACCATGGGGGAGGCCCGACAAGGTGCCATACGCAAGGCCGACGCTTTGCCGACGTTTTGCCGACACGCGGTTTTCCATGGAAATAAGGCGTTAAGAGGTGATTCTCCGGGCGCGGCACCGGATGCGCCGCGCGGCGCGTTAAGGTTTTGAACACCCGCCCCGCGCGCTCGGCGCGCTAGGGCGCGCTCCGGGACCTTTGGCGCCAGAACGCGAAGACCGCGATGAACAGGAACAGCGCCGCCAGCGTGAGAGAGAAACCGGACGTGCCCGCAAGCTCCATCGCCACCCCCGTCGCCGGCGCCCCCACGACGCCGCCAATGCCGAAGGCCAGGGCGAAGGCCGCGTTGCCCGCCACCAGCTCTCCGCCCTCGAAGCGATCCCCCAGCTCTGACATCGCCATCGTGTAGAGCCCGCCCGCCACGGCGCCCCAAACGAACAGCACCGACAGGAACAAGGCCGGGCTATGGACCACCGCAGGCAGCGCCAGGGCCCCCGCCACGCCGAGGCAGGCGCACAAGATCATCATCCCGCGCCGGGACGTGCGGTCCGACGCCCAGCCAAGCGGTATCTGAAGGAAGGTGTTGCCCAGGATGCAGACCGACAACGCGATGGCGATAAAGCCAACGCCCAGGCCGCTCTCCAGCCCGTAGACCGGGAACAGCGCCAGGATCGCCGCATCCCAGAACGCAAACGCCGCCACCGCCGCCAAGAGCACCGGCGCGCGCCGCAAGAACGCCCAGCTTGATGTCGGGCTGTCCTCGGCAAAGCTCGGCATGTCGCGGCGGATCGCCAGCACCAGCGGGATCGCCGCCCCGCAGAGCCCCGCCCCAATGGCAAAGGGCCAATAGCTCTCGACCCCCGCGAAGGACAGGATCAGCGGGCCCAGCCCGAACCCCGCCGACAGAGCGGTCGCGTAAAGCCCAATGACGCGCCCCCGAGACCGCGGGCTGGCCAGCTGATTGATCCAGGTCTCCGAGACGATGAAGACCCCGACATCGACCACGCCTAGGCAGAACCGCAGCGCCATGATCGCCACGAAGGATTGCGTCAGGCCGAGCAGCGCGATCACCAGGCCCGAGACCGCCAGGCACACCACCGCCACCGGCCAGGCGCCCACCCGCCGCACCAGCCGGGGATAGAAGGGCGAGGCCAGCAGCACGCCGATGGGCGTCATCGCCGCGTTCAATCCGATCGCGGTTTTGTCGTGCCCCGCCGCCTCTAGCACGAAGGACAGCAGCGGATAGGTCAGCCCTATGGTCAGCGAGAATATAGTGGCGCAGGCGATGGCCCCGATGATCCCCGCGCGGGCTGCGGCGGCGGGTGACGACGGCTGGCTCATGCGGTGCTCGGAGCCTTAGCGCCAAGCGCGGCGCGGGTCACGAATACACCCTGTCATGCCTCAGCGGAGCGTCGCGGTCGACATCCGCCTCTAACGCGCGGGCATACCGATGACCGGCAAAGACCGCGGCGGCAATGATCGCGGGCGCGTCGCAATCCCCGATCTTGGCGACGCTCTTTAGGGGGCCGTCGCTGGTATGGAGCGGGTACTCTAGGATCTGGCGGTAGAGGGCGTCCTTGGGCTGCCTGGCCGTGACCAGCACCAGGTCGTCGGCCGCAACCTCGGTCTCGCGCCCCGTATAGGTGCACCCCGAGACCACCCGCGCCCCGTCAAAGGACCGCAGCGACCGCGCCACCGAAAGCTGCACGCCAAGCTCCAGCAGCCGCGCCTGGGCCCGCCATCGGTCATAGGTATAGGCGCCCCAGGTCGAGACCAAGTCCTCTGGCGTCATCAGCGTGACCGCGCAGCCCTTCAGGCGCAGAAGCTCTGCAACCACGGTGCCCATGTAATAGTGATCATCGTCATAGACGACCACGCGCCCCTCCGGCAGTCGGCCCGCCATGATGTCATCGGGGGTAAATATCGGCGCGGCGGGGCCGAGCCCCGCGATACCTGCCAAGGCATTCGCCCCGTATCCGTCGCGCCGCCAGGTGGCGCCGGTGGCGATGGCCACGTGGTCGGGGGCGATCTCGAACACCTGCTCGGCGGTCAGCGCGCTCTCGCGGAAGACCTCCACGTTGGGAAGCTTGTCGATCTGCTGCAGGCGGTAGTCGCGCACCCGCGCCCATTGGGTCAGCCCGGGCAGCCGCGCCTCTTGGGTGACGCGCCCGCCCAGCACGCGCGTCGCCTCGGCCAGCATCACGTTATAGCCGCGCTTGCCCAGCGCATGCGCGGCCTCCAGCCCGGTTGGGCCCGCCCCCACGATCAAGACCGTGTCGTCAGAGCGTTTCGCGTTCATCCGCTCGGGATGCCAGCCGCGCCGCCACTCCTCGCTCATCGTCGGGTTCTGCGTGCAGCGGATCGGCACGCCCTTGCCGTCGCCGGTGTAGCAGATGTTGCAGCCGATGCATTCGCGGATGTCCTCCAGCCGCCCCTCGCGGATCTTATTGGGCAGGAACGGGTCGGCAATCGAGGGCCGCGCCGCGCCAATAAGATCCAGCACGCCCCGCCTCACCTGGCTGGCCATAGTGTCGGGCGATGTGAAGCGCCCCACCGAGACCACGGGCTTGCTGGTCAGGGATTTGATCCCGGCGACATAGGGCTCTAGCGCGGCCTCCGGCGTGAACCGCGACAGCCCCATCTCGTAGGAGTAATCCTCGATATTGATGTCCCAAAGGTCGGGCAGCTCTGCCAAAAGGCCGAACATGTCCTCGGTCTCGCCAGGGATGGGCGCGCCGTCGGCCCCGCCGCCGCCATTGGTCTCGGCCGAGAAGCGCACGGCGACCGCCATCGTGTCGCCCACCGCGTCCTTGGTGTCCTCGATGATCTCGCGCAGCAGGCGCACCCGGTTCTCCAGCGCCCCGCCATAGGCATCGCCGCGGTGGTTGGTGGTCTTGGACAGGAACTGCGACAGCAGGTAGCCATGCGTGGCGTAGACATAGACCAGATCGAAGCCCGCGGTCTTGGCGCGCAGCGCCGCGTCGCGGTGCCAGCGGCGCGCGTCGCGGATGTCAGACAGGTCCATCGCCCGGCTCTGGAACGGGTTGCCCGCGAGGTTGGGCAGGTTGCCCGCGCTCAGCGGCACCTCGCGAGTGTCCAGGTTCGCCATCCGCGCGCCGCCCAGCATCAGCTCGACCCCGGCCAGGGCACCATGCGCGTGCACCTTCTCGGTCATCTCGGCATGGGCCTTGATATCGCGATCGTCCCAGAGCGTGGCGCTGACGTAAGGCAGGTCATCCGACGACGGGTGGACCGAGCAGTACTCGGTGTTCACAACGCCCCAACCGCCCTCGGCCTTCACCTCGCGCATATGCGCCTGGATGCGCGGGCGCAGCGCGCCGCTGCCGGTGCAGTGCGGGACCTGGTAAAAGCGGTTCTTGGCGGTAACGGGTCCGATTTGGACGGGTTCGAACAGGATGTCGAACGGGCTGGCGCTCATCCGCCGCCCCGCTCTGCGAGCTGCTCGTCGCGCAGGTCGCGCTTGTGCTGGCGGTACATGATCAGCGCGGCTATGGCGACGCAGACCGCGACCACAAGGATGATGATCGTGGCCAGCGCGTTGATGTCGGGCCGCAGCCCCAGCCGGATGCGCGAGAAGATCAGGATCGGCAGGGTGTTCGCGCCGGGGCCGGTGACGAAGCTGGCGATCACCAGGTCGTCCAGCGACAGCGTGAAGGCCAAGAGCCAGCCCGAGACCAGCGCCGGCGTCAGCCGCGGGATGGTGATCGCCGTCAGCACCTTGAAGGGCTTGGCGCCCAGATCGGAGGCGGCCTCTTCCAGGTCCTGGCCCATACCCGTCAGCCGCGCCTGCACGGTGATGGCGACATAGGCCAGCGAGAAGGTGATATGCGCGATGGTGATCGTGGTGAAACCACGCTCGGCGGGCCAGCCCACCAGCTGCTGCAGGGTGATGAACAGCACCAGCAGCGAGATGCCGGTGATCACCTCGGGCATCACCAGCGGCGCGACCAGCATGCCGCCGAACAGCGTGCGCCCCCTGAACCGCCCGAACCGCACCATCGCCAGCGCCGCCAGCGTGCCGATGATCACCGCGCAGGTCGCGTTCACAAAGGCGATCTGGAGCGACAGGCGCACCGCCGCCCAGACCTCTGGGCTTTCAAAGAACAGGACCTCGTACCAGCGCGTCGACCAGCCGCCCCAGACCGGCACGATGCGGGAGTAGTTGAACGAATAGATCACCAGCAGGATCATCGGGATGTAGAAGAACGCCATCCCCAGCGTGATCATCACCGTAAGAAATCTGGACCGTGTGCCCTGCATTATGGCGCCTCCGCCGCTTTGCCCTGGAAGTACTGGAACAGGATGATCGGCAGCACCAATAGGAACAGCAGCACGACCGCCACGGCGCAGGCCACCGGCCAATCGGTGTTTAGTGAGAACTCGTTGAACAGCACCCGCCCGATCATCTGCACATTCCCGCCGCCCAGAAGGTCTGGGATCACGTATTCCCCCGTCGCCGGGATGAAGACCAGCAACGAGCCCGCCACGATCCCCGGGATCGTCAGCGGCAGCGTGACGCGAAAGAACGTGTTCATGGGCTTCGAGCCCAGGTCCGCCGCGGCCTCGTTCAGGCTCATATCCAGGCGCTCCATGTTGGCGTAAAGCGGCAGGATCATGAACGGCAAATAGGTGTAGACGATGCCGATATAGACCGCGAACTCGGTGTAGAGCATGCGGATCGGCTCGTCGATCAGCCCGATATAGATCAAAAGGTTATTGATCGTGCCCTGGTCCGACAAAAGCCCCATCCAGGCATAGACCCGCAGCAGGAACGACGTCCAGAACGGCAGGATCACCAGGAACAACAGCACCGGCTTTGCCACCGGGCCAGAGCGCACGATCCCATAGGCAATCGGGTAGCCGAACAGCAGGCAGATCAAGGTCGAGGTGACCGAGATCTTCAGCGAGTTCAGGTAGGTGTTCACATAAAGGCTGTCCTCCATGATGAAGATGAAGTTGTCGAACACCAGCCGGATGGTCATCACCCCGTCGCCGGTCCATTCGATCATCTCGGTGAAGGGCGGGCTGGAGATGCGCAGCTCGGCCAGGCTGATCTTGGCGACGATGAAGAACGGCGCCAGGAAGAACAGCAGCAGCCAGAAGAACGGGACCGCGATGACGATCTTGCGCCAATTGGTCTGGAACCAGTGCGAGAGGCGGTCCAGCGGCGACCGTTGCGGTCGCGATCCTGATGGCGCGATATCCGTCATGTGTTCAACAGCATCGGGCTGGAGGGCTCCCAGGACAGGTACACCTCGTCTTCCCAGGTGATCGCGTGGGTGCGGCTCATCGGGCGGATGCGGTTCGGCGCGGTGGCGTCAATGATCGTGCCGCTGTCCAGCCGGATCTTGTAGATCGAGACCTCGCCCAGATAGCCGATATCGTCCACGACGCCCTTGCATTGGTTCGGGCCGGGCGTTTCGGGCGCGGATTTGCTGACGGTGATCTTCTCGGGCCGCAGCCCGACCCAGATCTGGCTGCCGGTGCTGACCTGCTGGCCGTGGTCGATATAGATCTCGCCCAGCTCGGTATCGACGCGCACGTGATCCGCGCTGTCCTCGGTCACCCGGCCCTGGAGGATGTTCGCCGAGCCGATGAAGTCTGCCACAAAGCGCGACTGCGGGAACTCGTAGATCTCGGTGGGCGTGCCGATCTGCTGAAAGCGCCCGGCGTCCATCACCGCCATGCGCGTTGACAGGGTCATCGCCTCTTCCTGGTCATGCGTGACGACGATAAAGGTCACGCCGACCTGCTCTTGGATATTGGCCAGCTCGAACTGGGTCTGCTTGCGCAGCTTCTTGTCCAGCGCCGCCAAGGGTTCGTCCAGCAGCAGCAGGCGCGGCTCTTTCACCAGCGCCCGCGCGAGCGCCACCCGCTGGCGCTGCCCGCCGGAGAGCTGCTGCGGTTTGCGCTTCTTGAAGTCCTGCAGCTCCACCAGCTTTAGGATCTCATGCACCCGGTCGGCGATCTCGCCCTTGGGCATCCGGTCCTGCTGCAGGCCAAAGGCGATGTTGCGCTCGACGCTCATATGCGGGAACAGCGCGTAGCTTTGGAACATCATGTTCGTCGGGCGCTCATAGGCCGGAACCGTGGACATGTCCTGGCCGCCGATGCTGATGCTGCCGGAGTTGGGGAACTCGAAACCCGCCAGCATGCGCAGCAGGGTGGTCTTGCCACAGCCGGACCCGCCGAGAAGGCAGAAAAGTTCGCCCTGGTAGATGTCCAGGTCGACATTATCGACCGCAGTGACGTCGCCGAATTTCTTTGAAACGCCCCTGATCTGGACCAAGGGCGTGTTGTTCGCCTGGTCCAGCCAGGGCTCTTCGGTCACGGAAGGTTCTCCGGCCAAGTCGCACCCCTACCTAGTCTGTCATGGGAAGGTCAGCAGCGGCGCAACCTGCGCCGCCGCCAGTTCTTACACGGGCGATCAGTTGCCCGCCTTAAAGTTGGTCCAGGTGCGGGTGCGCACGCGCTCCGCACGGGGCGGCAGCGGGCTAAGCGTGTACATCTGCGCCACTTGGTCCGGCGTCGGGAAGGCGGCGGGGCTGGAGGTCACCTCTTCATCCACCATGGCCTTGCCGGTCGCGTTCGCGGTGGCGTACCAGGTGTAGTTGCTGTCCGCCGCGCCGACCTCGGGCCGCATCATGTAGTTGAGGAAGAGATGCGCGTCCTCGACATTCTCGGCATCGGCGGGGATCGCCCAGCCATCCACCCAGAAGTTCGAGGCGCCGTCACCCTCGGGCAGGAAGAAGTCCAGCACCACGCCGGTGTTGGCCTCGGCCGCACCCGACATCGCCAGAAGGCCGTCCGGGCCCCAGGTGGTGGAGACGCAGAACTCTTTCTGCGGCATGCGCTGGTAGGCGTAGTTGTCGAAGGTCTTGATATAGGGGCGGATCTCAGCCAGCAGCGCCGCGACCTTGTTATAGTCCTCGGCGTTGGTGGAATCCGGCGGCAGGCCCAGATAGGCCAGCGCCATCGGGATCATGTCCGTCGGGCTGTCCAGGAAGGACACGCCGCATTTGGCGATCTCTTTCATGTGCTTGGGGTCAAAGATCAGATCCAGCGAGCCGATTGGCGCGTCCGGGTAGGTCTCCAGCACCAGCGCCTCGTTATAGGTCACCCCGTGGGTGCCCCACATGAACGGCACGATATAGGCGTTGTCCGGGTCCCATTTCGCCGAGAGCTGGCCCAGGACGGCCTCATCCATATGCTTGAAATTGTCCAGCTTCGACTTGTCGAGCGGCTGCACGATGCCGCCCGCCGCGATCAGGCGCGCGGTCTGCGAGGCGGCGTGGCTGACCACGTCATAGCCGGAGTTGCCTGCCAAGAGTTTGGCGTCAATCGCCTCAACGGAATCGTAGTTGTCGTAGATCACCTTGATGCCGTACTCGGCCTCGAAATTCGCGATCGTGTCCTCGGCGATGTATTCCGCCCAGTTGGTGACCTTTAGCACGCGGTCCTGAGCGCTGGCCGCGCCCGAGAGGCCGACGCTAAGCGCGACGGTCCCCGTGACACCAAGCCAGAAGTTGGTGAAGTTCATGTCCGTTTTCTCCCTGTTGTGACCGTCAAGCGTGAACCTGGCCGGCCCAAATCAATCTTATCGGCTTGCTTTCAACCCGCAAAAGTCATGCACGCCCACACAAGACCGTAATCGGGCAAAATCGGCCAAGTCAAGCAAAGCCCGGCCAACAATTTTCCCTTAGGGGCTTGCGATGATGCGCCGCTGTCTGCTCTGGTCACATCATAAGCACCTCTGGGACGCCGATTGATTGAGAGCCTTGTGCCCCGCACCGATATCCTCAAGCGAAAGCCGCACGGCGCGGCGCCCCAGATCCCCTTCGGTCGCTTTCGTGGTCAGGGCCCGGCCGTCGCCCTGACTTGGAAGCGCGCCAAGGATACCATACGATCATAAGCGCGCGCCCGCATCGCAGGCCGCGCGACAGTACGAGGAGCCCGCGCCCATGAGAGACATCCACATCCCCAAGGATTGGGACCGCCGCGGTCTTCCGGGCTGGACCTATCACAGCGCCGCCCTGTTCGAGCTTGAGACCTCGGAGATCTTCAAGACGCATTGGCAGATCGCCTGCCATGTCTCGGACATCCCCGAGGTGGGCGATTTTCAGACCTTCGACCTCTGCGGCGAGCGCGCCATCGTGCTGCGCGACCGCGAGGGGCAGGTCCGCGCGCATCACAACATCTGCCGCCATCGCGGCTCGCGCTTGGTGGCGCAGGAAAGCGGCAATTGCCCCAGCGCCCTGATCTGCCCCTTCCACGGCTGGGTCTACAACCTGGATGGCACCCTGCGGGGGGCGGCCCGGCCCGAAAGCTACCCGCCCATGGACAAGCACGAATTCGCGCTAAAGCCGCTGGAGTTCGAGATCTGGCACGGCTTCGTTTTCGTGCGCTTCCAACCCGGCCCCCAGCCCGCGGTGGCCGACCTGCTTGGCCCCTTTGACCAAGAGGCCGCCGCCTACCGGATGGACGCGCATGTGCCCACGGATGGGTTCTGGGCGCAGGACGTCCCGGTGAACTGGAAGTCGGTGCGCGACGTGGACAACGAGGGCTACCATGTGACCATCGCCCACCCCGCTTTGCAGGACCTCTACGGCTCCACCTATAGCGACGAGCCCTATATAGACGGCATCAGCCGGTCCGAGGGGCGGTTCACGCCCTCCGCCGGGCGGCGATGGGCGGTGCGCAACTACAAGAAAATCTCAAAACCGCAGGCGCATCTGCCCGAGCCTCTGCACCGGGCCTGGATCTACTACGGCATCTTCCCCAACACGGTCATCGCGGTCACGCCCGAGACCTCTTTGTTCTACCAAGAGCTGCCCATGGCGACGAACAAATCCGTCGTCCGCTCGGCCACCTACCGCAACCCCGACGAGGACCGGCAACAGCGCCTGGCGCGATACCTTGCGGCGCGCATTGACCGCGAAACCGTGGTGGAGGACATCCAGCTTACGATCTGGTCCAACGAGTCGATGGCCACGGACGCGTTCGAGGGGTTCTACCTGTCAGACCTGGAATACGGCGTGCGCACCCATCACGACCACCTTCGGGCGCTGCTGCCGATCTATGGCGTCGAAAGCGCCCCAATGGAGGGCGAGGTCCGCGCGCTGAACGCGGAAATGGCGGCAGCCGGCGGTCCATGACCCAAGCCGAGGACGATTGGCAAAAGTCGGAGCTTCACGCGCCCATTGGCCTGCCCGGTTCCGGCGCGCGGCGCTATGCGGCCGCGATGTATTTCAACCGACAGGGGCGGCTCTCGGACGCTTTGTTGGAGATCTACCGCCGCTGTTACCGGCTGGACGACGAGAATCCATTTGACTTGGCCTTGTTCGAGGGCATTGAGGTGCCAGACAACTTGGCTCCACCGGAACAGCAATGACCGCATACCCCGCCAACCCGGACGTTATCATCGTGGGCGCAGGCACCGCGGGACTTTCCGCGGCCAAAGCCTTGCGCGACGCAGGACAAGAGGTCCTGGTGCTCGAGGCGGCGGCGCGCACCGGCGGGCGGTGCTATGCGGACAGCACGCTGTTTGACATCCCCTTCGATATTGGCGGCTCTTGGCTGCATGACGCGGATATCAATCCGCTGGCGCGACTGGCCGAACAAGGCGGCGCGACGCTTCACAAGACGGCCTGGGACTGGAACTGGGTGACAGAGGAGGACCGCGCGCTGAGCCGCGCCGAGGTCAAGGACTACAGCCGCTATCAAGACAAGATGTGGGCGCATATTACCGAGGGCCCAATAAGTGGCCCAGACCGGCCCGTCGCGGACGCCCTGCCCGCCTCGCCCTGGCGCAGCACCGCGAAACACTGGGTCGCGCAGATGGAGGGTGGCGACGCTGAGGCGACCTCGCTGCACGATGTGGCGCGGTACAGCTATGGCAACGGCGATTGGCTCGTCGAGGGCGGGCTTGGCGGCTTTGTCGCGGGCTTGTTCGCCGACGTTCCGGTGCGACTGAACTGCCCCGTGACCGAGATCGACACGACCGGCCCAAAGGTCCGCGCCGTAACACCTGATGGCACCGTCGAGGCCAACAGGCTTATCCTGACGGTCTCAACCGGTGTGCTGCGCGCGGGCGCCATCACGTTCACGCCGCAGCTGCCAGACTGGAAGCAAGCCGCGCTGGAGTACCTGCCAAACGGGCTGCTCAACAAGGTCGGGCTGGAGTTCGACCCGGCCTGGCGCGGTGCCCACGAGGGCCAGATGGCCGATTACCGCACCAGCGGTGGCGGCTTTTGCACGCTGCTCTTTGGATTCTACGGCACGAACCTCGCGGTTGGCTTTGTGGCGGGGCGTTTTGCCGACCTGCTGGAGGCCGAGGGGCCCGGCTCGGCAACCGAGTTCTGCCTGCAGGCGCTGCGCGCGATCTTTGGCAATGACGTCACCAAATATGTACGCCGCACGCATGAGACCGCCTGGCGCAGCAATGCCAACACCCTTGGCGCTTATAGCTATGCCAAACCGGGCTGCGCGGACGCCCGCGCGACGCTTTCAAAGACGGTCGACGAGCGGCTGTTCTTTGCGGGCGAGGCCACGATGCCGCACGCCTATTCGACCGTTCATGGCGCCTATCTCAGCGGGATCGAGGCCGCGCAGCGCGTGATGACCAGCCGGGCTTAGGCGAACTTCGCCGCGACCTCTGCCACCGCATCGTCAATGATGTCGAACATGGCGTCGATCTGCGCGGGCGTGATCGTCAGCGCTGGCGAGAAGACGCACATGTTGATCAGAGGGCGCACGATCAGACCGCGGGCCTCGCAGGCCTTATCAAGCTCTGCCCCCATCGCGCGCTGCACCTCTAGCGGCGTGTCGCGGCCCGCGCCGGTGAGCCCTTCGATGCAGCCCAATATCCCCATCCCCCGCGTGTCCCCAACGATTGGCGAGGCTTGCAGGCGCGACAGCCGCTCTTGGAACTGCGGCGCGACCGTGCGCACATGACCCAAGAGGTCCTCACGCTCAATGATCTCGATATTCTTGAGCGCCGCGGCACAGGCCACGGGATGGGCCGAGTAGGTGTAGCCATTGGGAAACAGGACATCATGGTCCGCGCCGGTCATCCGCTCCATCACCCGGTCAGAGATGATGCAGGCGCCTAGCGGCAGGTAGCCAGAGGTGATCCCCTTGGCGCAGGTGATGATATCCGGCTCGATCCCGAATAGGTCTTGGGACGCGAACCAGTGCCCGACCCGGCCAAAGCCGGTGACGACCTCGTCCGAGATGTAAAGGATATCGTGGCGGCGGCACATTTCCAAGGTGCGGCGATGGTAGCCCTCCGGCGGGATGATCACGCCACCAGAGCACAGGATCGGCTCGGCGATGAAGGCCCCGATGCGGTCGGCGCCGACCTCGGCAATCGCGCGCTCTAGGTCGGCGACCTTGGCGTCGCACCAATCGGCCACAGACATGCCCTTTGAGCGGATATACGGGTTCACATCCGGCAGGAAATGCACCAGGCGGTCTTCGAAATCGAAACAGCTCTTGTCACGCTCTTTGCCGGTGACGCTGGCGGCGAGATAGGTCGAGCCGTGATAGCCCTTCTCGCGTGCGATCACGATCTTCTTCTCGGGGCGGCCCAGGCGGTTGTTCAGAAAGTGCACGGTACGCAGCGCGGTATCCACCGCCGTCGAGCCGCCGGTGGTGAACATCACCGTGTTCAGATCCCCCGGCGCCAGCGCGGCCAGTTTCTGGGCCAGCCGCGCCGACGGCGCGGTCGTGCTGGTCCAGGGCGAGGCATAGGGCAGCGCCATGACCTGCGCCGCGATGGCCTCTGCCATCTCCTGGCGCCCATAGCCGATCTGCACCGCCCACATGCCTGCGGGTCCGTCGATCAGCCGCCGCCCGGAACTGTCATAGAGGTAAATGCCGTCGCCATGGGTGACCACGAAGCGTTCCGATTGGCGGAACGAGCCCATATGCTCCCACGGGCGCAGGTGATGCGCCTGATCGCTTTCCGCAATACCGTGCAGCCCCTGGTTATGCCCAAGCTCTGACGAGACCAGCCTTGCGTCATCCTCAGCCATGCGGAAGCTCCTCCCCGGCCTCGGCGTAGACCGCAATCAGACAGCCGGTCTTGGTATGCGAGGTATGCTCGGTCCCAGGGGCGAGCCAGACCACATCACCGGGCCGGTAGATCGTGCCGTCATTGTCGATCAACTCGCCCTCGATCATCACGAACTCCTCGGCGCCACCATGGCGGTGCGGCGTGGATTGCGACCCCGGCTCCATCTTGTAGATGTAGAACCCCACATCGCGGGCGCCTTCGGGGTTGAGCTTGAGCATGGACGTGCCCTGCTCATTCACGCCCTCGGGATCGAACGCTTGATACGCGCTGGCATCGTGGATGTTGGCGACCCTGCGCTCATTCGGCTCGATTGGCTTCATGCTGCGCTCCCTCTGGTTGGTTTCGGCCGGCGGGCCATGAGGGGGACCCTAGCGTGTAACGAGAGAACTTATCAATCTGCTAAAGCGCTTGGCGACGCGGCGCCCAAGGGCTTTCCGGCAGTCAACCCGGCGGGCCAGTCGAAACGCGACAGGCCCGCCCGGCGTTGTTTTACAAGCAGCCCGAAAGCGCGCCTGCCAGGTTGCGCAGAAGCTGCGGGTACATATCCGCACCCGGCTCCAGGTCCGAGCCCAGCGGGTCCAGAACGCCGGTTTTGGCCTGCGTGCCGTCCAGAACAACCGCGACCATGCCCGGATTGTATTGCGGCTCCGCCAGGACACAGTCGATGCCCTCTTCCTTCACCCGCCCCTGGATCTCGGCGATCCGGGCAGGGCTTGGGTCCGACGCGTCACCGAGCGAGATTACCCCGGAGGCCGGGAAATCAAAGCTGGTCTCGAAATACTGATACGCGTCATGGAAAACGACGAAGGACTTGCCGCGCACCGGGTCCAGCATCGCGTTGATCTCGCCCTCTAGGGCCTCAATTTCGGCGCGTCCCGCTGCGGCATTGGCGAAATAGGCGCCCGCGTTGTCAGGGTCCGCCGCAGAGAGCTGCGCCGCGATGACGTTCAGCCAGGCGCTGGCGTTGCCGGTCGACAGCCAGGCATGCGGGTCGTGGGCGCCGTGGTCATGCCCTGCATGGTCGTCCCCGTGGTCGTCGTGGTCGTCCCCGTGGTCGTCATGGTCGTCATGCGCTTCTTGATCATCGTGTTCGTGATGCTCATCGTGATGGTCCCCGGCGGCGTGATCTTCGTCGCCATGCGCATCCTCAGCATGCTCGTCTTCATCATGATCGCCATGCTTGTCTTCGGCGTGGTCATCATGATCGTCATGCTTGTCTTCGGCATGGCCATCATGGTCATGATGCTCGTCTTCGGCATGATCATCATGGTCGTCATGCTCGTCTTCGGCATGATCATCGTGATCGTCGTGGCCGTCATGATCATCGTGATCGTCGTGGCCGTCATGATCATCATGGTCGTCGTGGCCGTCATGATCCCCATCGTCACCGTGATCGTCATGATCATGCGCCTCAAACAGCGCGCCCTCGCGGAACTCCAGCAGGCTGGTCTCGTCGATCTCCAACAGCGTGGTAACGGCGGCGTCTCCCGCCAGCGTCTCCAGGGCGTCCTCCATCCAGGGCGTCAGCCCCTCGCCCATCCAGAACACCAGGTCAGCGCCCTGCAGCGCACCTGCTTGTGAGGGCCGGAGGCTGAACTCATGCGGCGACGCGCCCGCGGGCACTATCAGGTCCGGCTCGCCCACGCCCTGCATGACGCGGGCGACCAAGGAATGGACCGGCGCGATATCAACGGCTACAGAGGGCACATCCGCCATTGCGGTGCTGCCTAAAAGAGTGGCAGTCATAGTGGCGGGAAGAAGCTTAATGGACATCCGTTCCTCGATGTGATGTTATAACATCTCGATCTGGTAGCGAACCACAAGCACCAAGACAAGTGCGGAGCCGGGTATGCCCGAAAAAAATCCACATTCGAGATGCGGCGCGGGTTCGAACCATCCGGGGGCCGTGGAAGCAGCGCTGGACTTGGCCGAGGCGCAGTGCCAGGCGCAGGGCCTGCGAATGACGCCGGGCCGCCGCAACGTGCTGGAGCTTTTGCTGCGCGAGCATCGCGCGCTTGGCGCCTACGAGATCCTGGACCTTTTGCGCTCGAAAGAAGACGAGATGGTCAAGCCGCCCATCGCCTACCGCGCGCTGGACTTCCTGACAAAGCACGGTTTCGCCCATAAAATCGAGCGGCTAAGCGCCTTTGTGGCCTGCGCGCATCCCGGCGAGAACCACTCGCCCGCGTTCATGATATGCCGCAAGTGCCGCGCGGTGGACGAGGCGCATATTAGTCTGGGACAGGGCGCCTTGGGTGCCGCGGCGCGCGCGACCGGGTTTCAGGTCGAGCGCACCATGGTCGAGGTCGAGGGCATATGCGCTAATTGCACGAGCGCGTCCGCGGCATGAGCCTGATTGCTGTCGAGAACCTGAGCGTTCGCTACGGCGCGAACACCGTGCTGAACCATATCAACTTGACGGTTGAGCCGGGCGAGATCGTCACCATCGTCGGGCCCAACGGTTCGGGCAAGACGAGCCTATTCCGGGCGATCATCGGCGCCGCACAGCCCTCGGCGGGTAGAATCACGCAGCGCCCGGGCCTGCGCATCGGATATGTGCCGCAAAAGCTGCATATTGACCCGACCCTGCCGATGACCGTCGAGCGGTTCATGCGCCTCATGGGGCCTGCCGGTCGCAAGGACTGCGACCAAGCACTTGCGACCGCCGGGGTGCCTGACATCGCAATGCGGCAAATGTCGGAATTGTCCGGCGGGCAGTTTCAGCGCGTGATGCTGGCGCGTGCGCTTATCAACGCCCCGGACGTGCTGTTGCTGGACGAGGCGACGCAGGGCCTGGACCAGCCGGGCTCGGCCTCTTTCTATCGCCAGATCGAAGCGGTGCGGCGCGACACAAACTGTGCGGTGCTGATGATCAGCCACGAACTGCACGTGGTGATGAGCGCCTCTGACCGCGTGATCTGCTTGAATGGGCATATTTGCTGCGCCGGCACGCCCGCTGTGGTGGCCTCGGCGCCCGAATACCGCGCGCTGTTTGGAACCGGGACCGGCGGCGCGCTGGCGCTTTACCAGCATGACCACGACCACCATCACCATGATGGTGACGATCATGATCACGGGCATAACGGCGGCGCGCGCCGCACGGAGGCGGCAGAGTGATGCTTGACGACTTTATGGTGCGCGCAATACTGGCGGGGATAGGTGTGGCGCTCGCCGCCGCGCCCCTGGGCTGCTTTGTCGTGTGGCGCCGCATGGCCTATTTCGGCGACGCGACGGCCCATGCCGCGATCCTTGGCGTCGCGATCTCGCTGGCGTTCCAGATGTCGATCTTCGTGGGCACAGTTTCGGTGGCTTTGGCGATGGCGATGGTGGTGACTGCCATCTCCGGGCGCGGCTACGCGATGGACACAATCCTTGGCGTTCTGGCGCATTCGTCGCTGGCCTTTGGGCTTGTCGCGGTGTCGTTCCTGTCGGGCATACGCATCGACCTGATGGCCTATCTGTTCGGGGATATCCTGGCGGTATCGCGCACGGATCTTGTGGTGATCTGGGGCGGCGCGGCGCTGGTCGTGGCGCTGATCGCGTGGCGCTGGTCGTCGCTGCTCACCAGCACGCTCAGCGAGGAGCTGGCCTATTCCGGCGGGCTGAACCCGCGGCGAGAGCAGCTTATCCTGACGCTCTCTTTGGCGATCACGGTTGCCGTGGCCATCAAGGTTGTCGGGGTGCTGCTGATCGCGGCGATGCTAATCATCCCCGCGGCCGCCGCGCGCGGGCTTGCGCGCACCCCAGAGGCGATGGCCGTCATCGCGGCAGGGATCGGCGCCTTCTCGGCCGTGGCCGGGCTGCGCGGGGCCTATGTGTTCGACACCCCCGCCGGACCCTCGATCGTTTGCGTCGCGGCGCTGTGCTTTGCGGTCTTCGGCATGTTCGGATGGCGGGGCGGGCGCTCTGGGTAGTCGTATCTGTTTGCGCCTCGAATGGTCAGCATTTCGGCACCTCAGATCTTGGGGGAAGGAATTCGTGTCGACTGAATGCTGTCTCAATAGCAAAAGCTTAGTTCAGCGATCCCGCTTTCTCGCGCGCCCCAAAGCGGGTAAAAGCTCCGCACGGCGCGCAATATCGTTCCTCGGTTCGGGGCGGCGGTCATCACCGTTTCGACAACGATTTACGCCAGGCTCGCCAAGAGCATACACCGCGCGAAGACGAGAAAATAACACCGGCCGGGATGACTTTGGAAAACTTGTTCCCGAGAACTCCCGCGCAAGTTTGCGTAAATAAACCGTTTTTGCTTTCGCCATCGGGATAATTTTGTAAACTTCGCAATATCATAGGCGTTCTTAAGGGAGAAATAAATGAAACTCACAACAACAGTCGCTGCAATCGGTCTGCTGGCCGGTGGTGCCCATGCGGCCGATCTGGGCTCGGTGGACGAACCCATCAAACTGGCGATCAACGAATGGACCGGGCAGCATGTTTCAACGCATGTCGCGGGATCGATGCTGGAAGCCGCCGGGTACAAAGTCGAGTACACGACCGCGGGCTACATGAACATGTACCAGGCGATGGCGGATGGCGAACTGCACGCAGCCCTTGAGATCTGGTCTTCCAACGTGTCGGAAGATTACGCCAAGAAGGTCGATGCGGGCGGCGTGGTCGAGCTGGGCGATCTCGGCTTGGACGCCAAAGAAGGCATCGCGTATCCGGCGCATGTGGCCGATTTGTGCCCGGGACTGCCAGCCTGGGAAGCGCTAAAGGATTGTGCGCAAACCTTTACTTCGGCTGAAACAATTCCGATGGGCCGCTTGGTGGATTACCCTGCGGATTGGGGCACACCGGGCGCGGACCGGATGAAGGGTCTGGACCTGCCATTCAAGGCGGTGCCGGCCGGATCTGAAGGTGCCCTGATCACCGAATTGCGCGCCTCGACCGAGAAAAAGTCGCCGTTGCTGATCACCTTCTGGCAGCCGCATTGGGCGATGTCTGCCTATGACGTGCAGTTCGTGGAGCTTCCCGTCGGTAACGAGGAATGCTTTAACGACCCGGCATGGGGCACAAACCCGAACGCAACCCATGACTGCGACTTCGCGGCTTCGCGGATCTTCAAAGCGGGATGGTCGGGAATGGCCGACAAGTGGCCGGCGGCGTATGAAATCCTGACGAACTACCAGCTTTCGGTGACCGACCAACAGCCGATGATGGGTGCTGTCGACGTCGATGGCGGCTCGGTTGAAGAGGTTGTTGCGGCCTGGATGGCTGCCAACGAGGCAACCTGGAAGCCGGTTGTAGACGCGGCGATTCAGTAAGTGACACCCGACACAGAAACGGCCCGACCCCCAAGCGCGATCTCGTGCAAGGGGGTCTGGCAAGTCTTTGGGGACAACGCAGAGAGCGCGTTGTCCCATTGGCTTTCCTCCTGCGATGGCGATGCCGCACAAGCCGCTCAAAAGCTGAAAGAAGCAAGACTGATCCCCGCGGTTCAGAACGCCAGTTTTGATGTCGCCGAGGGCGAATTATTCGTCATCATGGGCCTGTCTGGCTCTGGCAAATCGACGCTGATCCGCTGTATCTCCCGCCTGCTGGAATGCACCGGCGGCGAGATCCTGATCGACGGCGAGAACATCGCCTCGGCCAGCAAGAAACGCATGACCGAGCTGCGCCGCGGCAAGCTGGGCATGGTGTTCCAGCACTTTGGTCTGTTCCCGCATATGACGGTTGCGCAGAATGTGGGCTTTCCCTTGAAAATGCAGGGGCAAGGAAAGGCCGAGCGTCTGGCGCGCGCCATTGAGGTGATCAAGCTGGTTGGGCTTGAAGGGCGCGAGGACGCCTATCCGCGCGAATTGTCAGGCGGGCAGAAGCAACGTGTCGGCATTGCGCGCTCTTTGGCGGTCAACCCCGACATCTGGTTCCTGGACGAGCCGTTCTCTGCCTTGGATCCGCTGATCCGTCGGCAGCTCCAGGATGAGTTTCTGAACATTCAGAAGACCCTGAAGAAATCCATTGTGTTCATCACCCACGACATCACCGAGGCGCTGAAGCTGGCCGACCGGATCGCGATCATGAAGGACGGGGCGATCGTGCAGATTGGCACGCCGGCTGATATCGTATTGAACCCGGTCAACGACTACGTGGCGGAATTCTCAAAAGACGTCGCAACCGGTCGGCATGCAAGGGTGGCATCCGTGATGCAATCGACCGGGTTGGCTGAGACCCCCGCGACAGATGATCCCGGCTTGCGCACCGATATGACGCTGGAATCCGCCCTGGCGTCTTGCATGTCGCTATACGAAGCGGTCCCAGTGCGCGACGAGAAAGGCGACCTGGTCGGGTCGGTCTACCCCAGTGATCTGGCCAAAGCATCGTTGCAGGCGGACAGCTGAAGATGGAAATGACCGTGGAGCAAAGCCGGAAGATTGGCGGGCTTGGGATAACGACGCTGGCCGGGCTATTCGTCGCCGCCGTCGGGCTCATATGCGTTGCAATCGAACCCTTTGCGCCATGGATCACCGCCTGGCCCGCCTCGTTAACAATTCCGGCCTCGGATTGGATCGGCGCCGCGCTTGAGTACATCCTGAACGTCATAAAGCCGGTTGCGCGCGCGTTTTCAGCTGCGTTGGCCTATCCGATGTATTGGACCAACTCCGCTTTGACCCTAACGCCATGGCCGATTGTGATCGGAGTTGTTGTGGCGCTTGGCTGGTACATCAATGGGCTGCGGCTTGCGGCGCTTGGCTTTATCGGTTTCGCTCTTGTGGTGGCCTCGGGCTATTGGACCGAGAGCATGAACACGCTTGCGCTGGTGGCCGTTTCCGTCCCCTTGGCGCTTTTTGTTGGCATGGCCATCGGGATTGCGGCTTTTGAGTACAGGGCCCTCAAGGGGCCCATCCAGGCGGTTCTAGACGTCATGCAGACGGTGCCCACGTTTGCCTATCTGACGCCTTTGCTGCTGCTGTTTGGCTTCGGCCCGGTCGTTGGGCTGATCGCGTCCGCCATCTACGCGGCGCCGCCAATGGCGCGGAATGTTCTGCTTGGGCTAGAACGCGTGGACACAGAAATTCGCGAGGCCGCCGTGATGTCGGGGGGCAATCGCTTGCAGCAATTGTTTTTGGTTGAGATCCCGGCGGCGGCCAAACAAATCATGGTCGGCGTCAACCAATGCCTGATGGCAGCGCTGTCGATGGTGATCATCGCCGCCGTGATTGGCGGGTTTAATGATATCGGATGGGAGGTCTTGCTGACGATGCGCAAGGCTCAGTTCGGCCAAAGCTTGCTGGCTGGTCTTGTTGTCGTGGTCTTCGCGATTGTCATCGACCGGATGAGCGCCACAATGGCGCTGGAGCGGAACCGGCGGGATTGGCGGATTTCACTGGCGATCATTTTGGCCTTCGCTGTTGCGTCGCTGATCTTCCTGCGCGCATTGCCGGACCCCGGATCCTTCGGTGCCTTCAACGGCATCGCAGAGCGCGTGGACACAGGGCTTGGGAACTTTACGGCTCAAAACGGGGCGGCGTTGGACTCTTTGAAGAACAACGTTGTGTTTTTTGTGCTGCTGCCATTGCGGATAGGGTTTGACGACGCCGTGCTGCCGTTCACCTGGGGGATGCAGTGGACAGCCGCGATGAGCGTTTGGTTCTACATTGCCGCTGCCGTGCTAGGAGGCGTTCTGGCATGGTCAGGGCGCGCATTGGCGGGCGCATTACTGATGGTGCTGGCGATCGTGCTGGAAACCGGGATTGCGCAGCTGCCCTGGCCATTCTTGCTGATCGGGACTGGCGTTTTGGGATGGATGTCGGGTGGGCGTAAGCTGTCGATCCTCGTGGTGGTTTTACTGGCGCTGATCTTGATCTCCGGGCTGTGGGAGCGGGCGTTGCTGTCTGTGTACCTGTCAGGTGTGTCAGTGCTTGCCTGCGCCGTCCTGGGCGGGGCGATTGGATTGCTTTGCGCCGTCAGCCCCATGGCGTGGCGCGTCGTTCGGCCGATCTGCGACATGCTGCAGACGATTCCACTATTCGTCTTTTTGATCCCGGTTCTGATGTTCTTTCAGATCGGTGAGTTCTCGGCATTTCTGGCGATTTGTGCCTACGCGATCGTGCCGATGATCCGCTACACCCAGCATGGGCTGACCTCCACGCCGCCAGAGCTGCTGGATGCGGCAACCACATCCGGCGCAACGGCCTGGCAGACCATGGTGGAGGTGCGTGCGCCCTACGCGGTCCCCACGATCCTGTTGGGTCTAAACCAGACGATCCTTTATGCCTTCGCAATGCTCGTAATCGCGGCGTTGATTGGCACGACCGGGCTGGGCCAGTCGATCTTTCTGGCCTTGGGCAGCGCCGATGTTGGCCTTGGTATCACCGCCGGGGCAGCGATGGCGATGCTGGCGCTGGTGGCGGATCGGTTGGTGCAAGGGTTCGCAGAGGAACGCCGCAAAGCGCTTGGCCTTTAAAGCGCTCCGACCATTGTACTCAGGTTGGCAAAGAGTGCTCGACAGTCTCAGCCGATGATCTGTCGGGTCGTCGAACCCGGCACCAAGTGAAAGCCGGTGTCCCGCGCCGTCGGGTGCGGCTCGCCAGATATGCGCGCGACCATCGCCTCGGCCGCCGCCTGCCCCAGCTTGAGATGCGAGACATGCAGCGATGTCAGGCGCTGCTGCAGCACCGACGCAATCGGCATATCGCCCCAGCCCGCAACGCCAATATCTGCGGGCACCGAAAGGCCCAGCTTCTCGCAGTATTGCAGCCCGCCAAAGGCCATGGCGTCGTTCTGATAGTAGATGCAATCGACCGCGGCGCCAGAGGCCAGCAGCTGCTCGGTGCCGTAGAACCCCGGGTAGTAGCTGGCGGTGTCATGCAGGCAGAACTGCCGCGCGACGCTGCCGCCGCCATCCGTGATCGCCTTTGTGAAGCCTTCCAGACGCGCCGTCGCCGCATTCGCCGTGTCATGGCTGGTCCCGACATAGCCCAAAGAGCGATAGCCGAGCCCCACCAGATAGCGCCCCATCTCGAAACCGCAATCATAGTGGTTCACGCCCACGCTGATATCCAGCGGACTAGAGTTCAGATCCCAGATCTCAACAATTGGGATCCCAGCATTGCGCAGCATCTCTAGCGCGCGCGGCGAATGGGAGCGCCCCGTCAGGATCAGCCCCGCGGGCTGCCAGGACAGGACCGTCTCGATCCAGGCCTCTTCCTCTTGGATCGTGTGCTGCGTCAGGCCCAGCACCGTCTGGTAGCCAAAGGATCTCAGCTTTCGGTCGATCCCCTCGAGCACCTGGGCGAACACCTCGTTGCCCAAATCGGGGATGGAGACGCCCACAAATGTCGAGGTCTGATCGCCTGCGAAAACCGTCGCCAGCCGATTCGGAACGTAGCCCAGCAGGTCGATCTTCTGCATGACCAAGTCGCGGGTTTTTTCTGAATAGCCGCCCTCGCCGCGCAGCACCCGGCTGGCCGTCATTTTGGACACGCCCGCCGCTCTTGCCACCTCGGCCAGGCTTACCTTGCTGTTTTTACTTGATTTTTCTGACATTTCGCCGACTTACGTTACCGGTAACGTTTTGCCTTGACAGCGCCGCGCTTTGATCCATCATGAGTTACGTTACGGGTAACGCTACGCAGTTTGCGCCCCCGTGACAAGGGAGGACCAATGCCGCAACGCCAGCACAAGGGGCTGTTCTTTGACCGCATCGACAAGCATTTCGGTGGCACCTACGCCGTCAGGGATGTCTCGCTGGCGGTCGGGCGTGGCGAGATCGTCGCGCTTCTAGGCGAAAACGGCGCGGGCAAGTCCACCCTCATCAAGGTGCTGGGCGGCATCCACCAACCGGATGCGGGCCAGGTGCTGATCGACGGCGCCCCCTACCAGCACAAGCCCGCCGGATTTGGCGAACGCCAGAAGGTCGCCTTTATTCACCAAGACCTTGGCCTCATTGAATGGATGACCGTGGCCGAGAACATCGCCCTGGCGCTTGGCTACAAGCGCAGCGGCGGCCTCATCCAATGGGGCGCGGTGGACGATTTTGCGGCGCAGGCTTTGGCGCGCGTGGAATGCGACTTTGATCCCTCCACCCGTGTCGAGGATCTTACGCGGACCGAGAAATCCCTGGTCGCGATTGCCCGCGCGCTGGCCGTCGATAGCGAATTCCTGGTGCTGGACGAGCCGACCGCATCCTTGCCCGCCGACGAGGTCGAGCGGCTGTTCTCGGCGCTGCGCCCGTTGCGCGACAGTGGCGTTGGCATGATTTATGTCAGCCACCGGCTGGACGAGATTTTTCGCATCGCGGACCGGGTCGCCGTGCTGCGCGACGGAACGCTGGTAGGCGTGCGCAGCATCGAACACACCACGCCTGAGGAACTGGTGCAAAAGATTGTGGGCCGGAAGACGCGCGAGACGCTGAAGTCGTCGGATGTTCCGGGCGCTCCTATCCTCAGCTTGCGGAACTTCGCAGCCGGAGATGTCAGCCCGGTGGACATCACATTGCGCGATGGCGAGATCGTGGGCCTCGTTGGACTGCGCGGCGCCGGGCACGAAGCGCTTTCCCGAGCACTCTTTGGCGTCGAGCCCTACGCTGGCAGCGTGGACCTGAACGGCGAGGTGCCTGATCTGAGCTCTCCTCAGGCGGCGATGCGCGCAGGGATCGGTCTGGTGGCGAAGGACAGGACCGAAGAATCCGTCGCCATGAGCCTTACGATCCGCGAGAACACGTTCCTAAATCCTGCGGGCGTCGGGCGCAGTCTGCTCAACCTTCTGTCTTTATCCCGCGAGGCATCGCAGGCCGCCAAGATCGGCTCTGACCTTGGGCTTTCGCCGAATGATCCGAGCCTCGCCATCGAAGCACTGTCCGGCGGCAACCAGCAGAAGGTCGTGCTGGGGCGATGGCTGGCAACCAACCGCAAGCTGTTGGTCTGCGAGGATCCGACTGCCGGCGTCGATGTGGGGGCAAAGGCAGAGATCTATGCGCTCTTGAACCGCGCATTGGCGGATGGGGTCGGCATCCTGGTGGTCTCAACCGATTTTGAAGAAATCGCCACGCTCTGCCACCGCGCCATCGTCTTTAGCCAGGGCCAGATCGTCGACGAGATCACTGGCACCCGGCTTTCAACAGAGAACCTGATCCAGGCGGCCTCGGCCTCGAACATCACGCATCCAAAGGAAGACCACCATGCAATCGCTTGAGAGCAGCGCGCTTGAGCCCACAAAGGCCGAGCTAAAGACCCTCAGCTTTTCGGCGCGGCTAATGCGGTTCCTGCCGGTTTACGGCCTGGTGATCCTGATGGTGCTCTTGATCGGGCTCTTCTCGGTGCTCTTGCCGAACACCTTCCCGACGATGCTGAACATGCGGGCCATCATCTCGGACAAGGCGATCATCGCGCTGTTGTCCCTGGGCGCGATGATCCCGATGGCCGCGGGGCGGATCGACCTGACGGTGGGCTATGGCATCGTGCTGTGGCACATCCTTGCGATCTCCAGCCAGACGATACTGGGCCTGCCCTGGCCGGTGGCGGTGATGGCGGTGCTCATGCTGGGCGCCTTCACCGGGTTCCTGAATGGCCTGCTGGTGGAAGTCGCCAAGATCGACAGCTTCATCGCCACGCTGGGCACCGGCACGGTGCTTTATGCGCTGGCGCTTTGGCACACCGGAGGGCGGCAGATGGTGGGCGTGCTGCCCGAGGGGTTCTACGACATTTCCACCACCTTTGTCTTCGGGTTGCCGATCACCGGCTACTACCTGTTGTTCATCACGGTGGTGATGTGGGTGGTGCTCGAATACACCCCGGTGGGGCGGTACCTTTATGCGATTGGCGCTAACCAGCGCGCGGCGGCCCTGAATGGTATCCCCACCCGCAAATACGTGATCGGCGCCTTCGTGGCCTCGGGCACGATGACGGCGCTTGCGGGGATCATCCTGGCGTCCAAGCTGCGGATCGGGCAGGCCAGCGTCGGCCTAGAGTTCCTGCTGCCCGCGCTGGTCGGCGCCTTCCTGGGCTCCACCACGATCAAGCCGGGGCGGGTGAACGTCTGGGGCACCGTCGTCGGCGTGGCAATCCTGGCCGTGGGCATCTCGGGCATTCAACAATTCGGCGGCTCCTTTTGGGTCGAGCCGCTTTTTAATGGGGTAACCCTGCTGATCGCCATCGGCATCGCAGGATACGCGCAGCGTCGTAAGGGTGCCGCCAGACGCTGAAACACATTTGCAAAGGGAGGATAATCATATGCGCAAACGCATTTTCATGGCCGGGTTGCTGGCCGGCACGGTCCTGGCCACATCGGTGCTTGCCGAGACGCCCTGGGACGGACCGACCGAGGGCCCCGCGGCAGCGCAAGGCAAATCCATCGCGGTGCTGGCGGGAGACCTCAAGAACGGCGGCATCCTGGGCGTCACATCCGGCATCGAGGAAGCCGCGGGCGTGATCGGCTGGCAGGTGCGCGTGCTGGACGGCGCAGGCTCGATCCAGGGCCGCACCGCGGCCATCGGCCAGGCGCTGGCGCTGCAACCGGACGGCATCATCATCAACGGCTTTGACGCGGTCGAGCAGCAGGCGGCGCTGGAAGGCGTGGCTGCGGCAGGCATCCCCATGGTGGCCTGGCATTCCGGGCCCAAGATCGGCTGCGACGCGCCGGGCGGGATCTTTGCCAATGTCTCGACCGACGCGATGACCGTGTCCGAGGTTGCCGCGGAATGGGCCATCAAGGATGGCGGCGACGGAATGGGCGCGATCATCTTTACCGACTCGACCTATCAGATCGCCATCGACAAGGCTGACCGCATCAAAGAGACTATCGAGGCGATGGGCGGCACGGTGCTGGAATATGTCGACACGCCAATCGCCGACACCTCCACGCGTATGGGGCCGTTGACGATCAGCCTCTTGCAGAAATACGGCGACAGCTGGACGCATGCGCTGGCGATTAACGACCTTTACTTTGATTTCATGGGCCCGGCGTTGGCCTCGTCCGGCATCTCGACCGAGGTCGGCCCCAAGGCGGGCTCGGCGGGCGATGGCTCCGAGGCCGCGTTCCAGCGCATCCGCACCGAGAACTACCAGACGATCACGGTGGCTGAGCCGCTGAACCTGCAAGGCTGGCAGTTGGTGGACGAGATGAACCGCGCGATCCAGGGCGAGGCTTGCTCGGGCTATGTCACCTCGCCCGCGCTGGTGACCCAGGAGGGGCTCGCCAAGATCAGCGGCAACCAGTTTGACCCGGACACGCCCTACCGCGCCGCCTATGCGGCAATCTGGGGCAAGTAATTCTCCCGGGGTGGTGGCCCGGTTCGCCGGGACGCCGTCTTCTAAACCTGAACTTGAATGGAGAGACCGATGTCAGGCTCGCCTCTAGTCGAAATGCGCGGCATTACCAAACGCTTTGGCGGGGTCACCGCGTTGTCGGATGTGGACCTGGACGCCTATGCGGGCGAGGTCTTGGCCATCGTCGGCGACAACGGCGCGGGTAAGTCCACGCTGATCAAGATCCTCACCGGGGTTTACCAGCCCACCGATGGCGTGATGATGCTCGACGGACAGCCCTTGGCGGTCTCGAACCATGCCGAGGCCACGCAGCGCGGCATCGACGCGGTGTACCAGACGCTGGCGCTTGCGGACCACCTGGACCCGGCGGCGAATATGTTCCTGGGCAACGAGCTGACCCGCAACGTGCTGGGCATGCCCGTGCTCGACAACAAACGCATGCGCGCCGAGACCGAGCGCGTGCTGATGGAGCGTCTGGGCGTGCAGCTCAAATCGCTGGACGCGCCGACCGAGAGCCTCTCTGGCGGGCAGCGCCAGGCCGTGGCCATCGCCCGTGCGGTCTATCACGAGGGGCTGCGCGTGCTGGTGATGGACGAGCCGACGGCGGCGCTTGGGCCGCAGGAAACCGCGCGCACCCTCAAGCTGATCAAAACGCTGAAAGCTCAGGGCCTTGCCGTGATCTTGATCAGCCACTCGCTGGATGACGTCTTTGAGGTCTCGGACCGCATCCACGTTCAGCGCCGCGGCAAATGCGTGGGCGTCGTGAAAACCGCCGAATGCAGCACCCAGGACGTGCTGGGAATGATCGTCGGCGCAGAGGAGGCCGCATAGGATGTCCATGGCTGAGACACATAAGCCCCTGGCCGAGCGGCTAGAGCCCTATATTGCCATCATCGGCCCCATGGTGATGATCCTGGCGATCCTGCTGTTCATGGGCGTGGCGGAACCAACCCGGTACTTTCGCGCCTCGAACATAAATCTGATCTTGCTGGACGCCGCGCTTTACATGCCGATGGCCATGGCGATGACATTCGTGATCACCCAGCGCGGGATAGACCTGTCAATTGGCTCCATCGCGGCGCTGTCGGGCATCATCATGGCCTTCCTGATCAAGCAATACGGGTTCTCAGTCTACATCGCGGTGCCCATCGCGATCATGCTGGGCGCGCTGATGGGGCTGATCAATGGGTTGATCATCACCCGGTTCAACGTGCCGGACCTGATCGGGACCCTGGCGATGGACCTGGTCTATCGCGGTTTCGCCTTGGTGCTGGCCAAAGGGCTGGTGCTGGCGCGCTTCCCGGACTTGCTGACGGATATCGGCCGCGGGCAGATCCCGGGCTTTGTGCCGATCCCGGTTCTGATCGGGATCGCGACGATGATCGCGGGCTTTGTGCTGCTGCGGCGCAGCCATTTCGGGCGCTATACCATCGCCATCGGCTCAAACCCCGAGGCGGCAGAGCTGACGGGCATCGCGGTGAACCGCCACAAGGTTTATGCCTATGTGCTGTGCGGGGCCTGCGCGGCGCTGGCGGGCGTTATGCTGACGGGCAAGCTGAACGCGATCCAGGCGACCTCAGCGCCCTATTTCAACCTGCATGTCATCGCGGCTGTGGTCGTGGGCGGCACGTCGCTCTTTGGCGGGCGGGCCTCGATGATTGGCAGCTTCGCGGGGGTCCTGCTGCTGAGCATGATGATCAACGCGCTTGTGACGCTGCGGATCGAGTTCTTCTGGCAGTCCGTGGCCTCTGGCGTGGTGATCGTGTCGTCAGTAGCGCTCTATGCCTGGATGCAGAAAAAGGACCGCGACGGCGCGGCGGGCTGGCTTGCCGGGCTGTCCACACCGGAGGGGCAAAAAATGTTGCGCTTTGTGGCGCTTATCATCGGCGGTCTGATCGCGCTTTTGGCGATTGGGGCGCTGCTAGCTGGGAACCCAAACCCAAGCGGGTGACCAGCGAAATCGCGGGGTTGGCCGGGCCGGGGATGCAGCCCTAGCACCGGCCAGTGGCTCCGCACTCATGAAAAGGGAGGAACCAAATGAGACTTTTAACGACAAGCGCCCTCGTGGCAACCGTGGCCAGCGCGGCATTCGCGGACGGGCATCTGCCGCTGAAGAAACTGCCGGGGTTCGACGAGCGCGACTATTGGGTGCCCGGCGAGGTTAACGCCGAAGGCAAGCTTGAGGCCATGCAGGCGGTGGTCGGCACCGGGGCCGTTCCCTTTGCCGGCACGCAGGATGCCCCGATCCAGATCGCGCTGATCTACCCCTCTGCGGATGTATCCGACTTCTGGGCGCGCAACTATCTGGCCATGACCAAGCGCCTGGAACAGCTTGGCATCCAATACGAGACCACCGAGTTCGCCAGCCGCCAGATCGAGCACTCGCTGCAATCGACCTATGCGGCCCAGGTGTCGCAGGACGCCGACCTTTACGACTACGTGATCTTCGGCCCGTCCGAGCTGGCCACCCAGGGCGACAATATCGACAAGCTGGCGGGAAATGATGGCTTCTCCACCTATGTCTGGGCCTTCCACACCCCGCTGAAGTACCTAAGCAACCAGCCCGACGTCTGGTTCGACTTTTCCTCGGCCGCGGGCGCGCTGACCATGTGCGACTATATGATCGGGCGGCTTGGCGAGGGCGTCACGATGGCGATGAACCGCGGCATCCCGGGCATCACCGACAACCAGCGCTCGGGTGATTTCAAAGCCTGCGTCGAAGAGAAGGCCGGCTGGACAACAATCTATGAGCACTATGGCCAGTACACCCGCGAAGGCGGCTTTGATGGCACGAGCCTCATCATGCAAGCCTACCCCGAGGCCACGATTGTCCATAACGCCAACACGGCCATGGCGATGGGATCCGTGGAGGCACAGGTTGCAATGGGCAAAGAGAAAGAGATCTTCTCGACGGGCTGGGGCGGCACGGGCCTTGAGCTGGAGGCGATCCGCAATGGCGAGCTGGACGCCACCCCGATGCGCATGGGCGACGACGTCGGTGCCGCGACCGCCGAGGCGATCAAGGCCGACATGGAGGGCCGCGGGGACGAGCTGCCCTTTGTGTTTCTGGGCCGGATCACCGTGGCACATGATCAGATGAGCGCGGCAGAGATCGATGCGCTTGAACAAGAGGCGTTCCGCTTCTCGGGTGTTGGGGCGCTTGATCGCTAAACCGAGCCGAAACCAGCGGGGCCGGCACGCGTGATCGCGTGCCGCCTCCGACCACGCCCATGACCGCTAAGCGCTATTCACCTCGGCCGCTTTCCTATGGAAGAGCGGCGAAGGAGCCACGGCAAACAGCGCCGTCGCCAGGCACAAAGCAGCAACCAAACCGACCACCGACGCCAGCTCGAACGGCGCGGCGATGGCAATCACCATCGCCACCCCCAGCCTGGCTATCGAGATATCGAGGCTCGCCGCCATAGAAGACGTGCCCTCGATGCAATACCGCAGGATCAACGTGGTCGAGGTCGCGTTTCCGCAGGCGAACCCAACGCCGATCAAAGCCGCCGCGATCACCACCCAAGCCGAGGGCAGCGCGGCAAGGAAGACGCAATACCCGCCCAGCACGAGCACCGGGGAGGCGGCCAGCACCCACCAAATCGCCTGGCCATCGATCGCATTGCGCAGAACCACCCCCGCCGCCGCGAACACCGCCCAAAAGACCAGCATGATCCAAGCCTGGTCAATCGTCCGATACCCCGCCTCGTCCAGCGACAAGGGCAGCAGAAAAATGAACAGCATAATGGTGCCAAAGTTACAGAACACATAGCCGTAAAGGGACCAAACGCGGGCGGGTTGCCGCAAAGCGGCCATCAAGGACACTCTGTGGCCCGGCTCGCTTTCGGCCTCTCCCTCTATGCGCATGAAAAAGCCCGAAAAGAGGGCCGGAAGCGCGAGCCCCGCAAGACCATAAAACACCAGCTCCCAGCCAAACGCGCCCAGGAAGTAATGCGCGGCAAGCGGTGCGAGGCCCGCCACCAAACCGCTGATCGAGCCCCAAAGGATCAGCAATCGCCCCGGCCTCGGGGCGGCCGCCCTGGCCAATAGAACCGGGATCACCGGCGAGAACAGGCCACCACCAAAACCCTGCACGACCCGTCCCACGATAATCGCGCCCTGCGCGTCGGACATGCCCACAAAGATGCTGCCCGCCACGAACAGCACGACCCCCATCGCAAAGATGCGCTGCGGGCCGATACCGTCGCCCAACCGCCCTCCGACCAGAACACCGATCGCCACAGCAGCCACGTAGGCGTTAAAGATCCAGGCCAACGCGGCCCGGGTTAAGCCGAACTCAGTCTGAAGGCTCGGCAACACTAGGGGAACAAAGGAAAGCTCCACCACGTAAGCGGTGCTGGCAAGGATGGGCAAAGCAATCGAAACGGTTCTTTCAAAATTCAATGCGCGCACCCTTGCCGCCCAGGCGAGTGGACCCCGAGCCTGGCTTTCCGAACATACAAAACAGCGTTCAACCCCTGATAGTCAACCCGTAAGTTCCGACCGCGGAGATAGATTTCCGACAGCAAGATGCGTGATGATCGATTGGCCGTTAAAATGCGCCGCGGGCCGCGTCGCCAGCTTGTCCGGCTTACGTTGCGTCAGGCGCGCGATGTCATGGTTGCTCATCCACACCACCCACTCTTCGCTCAGGATCCGTTCATCCACGCTGCGCCAAATCCCCGGCTCGCCGTGGAAGTAACCATAGCGCACACCGATGCCCTTCTGCGCGATGGTCGCTGGCACCAAGCCAAAGATGTAGTCGGGGTTCCAGGTCGTATAGGCCAGCTCGAAGGTCAAGCGTGACAGCAGCGCGGTAAAGCCCTGCTTGCGAAAGCCCTCTTCGCCGCCCTGCAGCCAGAATTCGCCGTGGTAGCAGACCTCTCCGGTGATGTTACCCGCGGAACCGGGCACCGAGAAATACGCCTGATCCGCGTCCCCGATCAGACCAGGTGTCAGGTATTTCTGGCGATGCACGGTCAGGTGCTCGTCCAATGAGGTGTTGCTCATATCAAGCTTTAGGATGGCCTGGGTATGCACCAGCTCCCCCGCCGCGTTGGTTCCCGCGATCCAAAAGCTGTTGGAGGCGTCGATGAAACTGCATTGGATGTCAAACATCGGGTAGAGCGGGCGCTGCTCGAATTGCGCCGAGCGCAGGTTACGGTAAGTGGAGAAATCCGTCCCCACGGTCAGCTTCATCCCCTCAGCTTCGATGGTCTTCACAAGGTCAGATATCCGCAGAATTGTCTCAAAGTGGTTGCAGGCAGACATTCAGGGTTCCTTTCATGGTAAATGAATGTGTCGCGAAAGGAACCATAGCAGCCGAAACCGCCAAGCAATAACAATCAGTGGATGTATTAACTAAATTTTTTCGCCGTCCATAATAAGCTCTTCGGTGACGACAAAACGCTCTGCCTCGGGAATGGACTGAATTTCGACCCTGTTGGTGATCGCAACGAGAACTGCCAAAGCCTGTTGGCCGTCAGGAAAAACGCAGCCCGCAAGTACGCGCTGAAAGTTGACGGGCTGCGGCGCGTCGAAACCGCCGCGCGGCAAGTAGGCAAACAGGTGGTCTATGCGAATGCTACCGCCATAGTAGATCTCGGAATAGGCGCGCGAGACAAACGTGTTGAATTCGTCACCAACCTGATCGTCCTCTGACAGGGCGCCGCGCGCGCTCTTGGCCCATGCGGAACCAAACCAGCGCCCGTAGGCCGAATTGTCGCCGATATCGGCGCAGATCCATCCGCGCTGGCTGCGGCGGTAGATCACCAGGTACGGGCGGATGGCGTCCATCTCTTCATGCTCTAGCTGAGTGGCCGAGGTGCCCCAGGCCCGCAGCAACTCCTTCACAATCGGCAAGCCCGTGGTGTTCACGCTGCTCAGGCTGTGCTGCTGCGAATAGAACTTGCGCCCATCCGCGCCCAAATACTGGCTGTGCTCGAACCCGTCCATCTTGCGCAGAGAGTAGCGGTTGCGAATATCACAGGAATTGACGCGCCAAAGGATCTCGTTGGCGTCCTGCAGGAACTGCATGCCCAGCGTGGTCAACGCATAGCGGCCCCGCTTCAGCGTCAAGAGCTTGCCGCCGCGGATCACCTCCAGGTCGTTGATATAGCGCCGAAAAGTCTGCCGGGTGACACCCAGCTCCTGCGCGGCATCAGACACGTTTAGGGTGCGCGCCAACGTCACGAAAGATCGCAACATATCCACGGAAAGCTCTACTCGACTACCATTGCTTTTACGCATATAAGACGCCTATTGCGATAAATCACATATCAATTACTGTATGATTTATCATCCACTGCTATCAATCTCAAGCACCATAAGCGTATATTTAATAACTAATTTCCTGCCCTTGTGGGCGTGTGCTAGCTTCTTGCTTAGGGAGAGTATCTCTCCGCAGGTTCGCACAGGGAAGGGAGCACAATAAGATGTTGGGAGGAACTCCGGAGGCCATAGGCGACGCCTATCTAAGGTATAGTATTGGGAAACGGCTATGCGAGGTTCGGACCGCGCGCGGGCAAACCGTTCAGGACCTTGCGCAGGCCAGCAGCGTGCCCGCCGACAGTATCCGCGGCTACGAAAATGGGCAGCTTGGCCTGCCGGCCGACGTGATGGTGCGGCTGCTACGCGGGCTTGGCGTGTTGGCGCCAACTTTCCTCGAAGGCATTCTTGCGCAAGAGCCCCGGCCTGCCTGTGTTTCGAGAATGCGCGTGGGCCCGTCCCGCACGGCACCAGACCTGCAGGTCGCGCGCGGCGCCTAGCGCGCCATACTCTCCACACCCCAAAGCGATACGAAGCGCGCCGGCTTAGGGCCTGTGGGCGCTCATCACGCATCACTGGTTTCAATCCGAGACTGCTCAGCGCCAGGCATCTGTGCGCTATGAATAGCGGTCTCTTTCAAGCCCGAGCAACGCAGGGCTGGGCCATTGCAGGCGATTTGGGCCTCGCGCCAGTGGCGCGAGGGGAATGTCGACAGGCCTTAGTTCGGCCCGCTGCGCACGTTCTCGGGAAGCCATGTCGCCAGGTCCGGGAACCAGATCAGCACGAACACCATCAGCACCATGATCAGGAACATCGGGATGGATGCCTTCGCGATGAACGACATCTCGTGGTTGGTCATGCCCTGCAGCACGAACAGGTTGAACCCAATCGGCGGGGTGATCTGCGCCATCTCGACAACCACCACGATGAAGATGCCAAACCAGATCATGTCGATCCCAGCCTCGCGCACCATCGGCTCGACCACCGCCATGGTCAGCACCACGGACGAGATCCCATCCAGGAAGCAGCCGAGGATGATGTAGAAAACCAAGAGCACCATCAAGAGCTCGAACCGTGTCAGCTCCCAGCTTGCGATCAGATCCGCCAGCCCGCGCGGTAGCCCGGTAAAGCCCATCGCGAGTGACAAAAACGCCGCACCCGCCAGGATCAGCGCGATCATCGCGCTGGTGCGGGTGGCGCCCATCAGGCTCTCGCCGAAGGTTTGCCAAGTCAGCGAGCCCTGGATCGCCGCCAGGGTCAGCGCGCCGATGACCCCGATGGCCGCGGCCTCGGTTGCTGTCGCCAGCCCCATGAACATCGACCCGATCACCGCCGCGATCAGGCACAGCACCGGGATCAGGAACCGCGAGTTCCGCATCTTAGCGGCAAAGCTCATGCCTGCGTCCTGGATCGGCTTCCAATCTTTCGCCAACAGGGAATAGCCACCCACATAGAGCATGAACATCGAGGCCAGAACGATCCCCGGCACCACGCCCGCAAAGAAGAGCTTGATGATGCTCTCGTTGATGGTCACGCCGTAGACGATCAGCGTCAGCGAGGGCGGGATCATCAGCCCAAGCGTGGCCGCGCCCGCCAGGGTGCCGATCACCATGTGCTCGGGGTATTGGCGCTGGCGCAGCTCGGGGATGGACATCTTGCCCACGGTGGTCAGCGTCGCCGCTGAGGATCCTGAGACGGCGGCAAAGACCGTGCAGCCCACGATGTTGGTATGCACCAAGCCGCCGGGAAGGCGGCTCATCCACGGGGCCAGCCCGCGGAACATGTCCTGCGATAATCGCGTTCGGAATAATATCTCGCCCATCCATATGAACATGGGCAAAGCGATCAGCGTCCAGCTGGACGAGGCGCGCCAGATCGTGGTGGCCATCGTGTCGCCCACGGGCCGCGTGGTGAATAGCTCCATGCCCACAAAAGCCACGCCGATCAGCGCCAGGCCGACCCAGACGCCGGTGCCCAGCAGCAGGAACAGGATGAAGAGGAAAAGGATGATGATGTAGGTCTGTTCCATCGCGCGTTACTCCGAGTGCCCGTCGGCCACATCACGCACGATGCGGTGCTTGCCGGTGAAGATAAGGTTGAGAAGGTTGTCCGTCAGCGCGATCGCCAGGATCACGGCGCCCACCATCATCGGCGTCTGCGCGATCCACAACGGCGTTGCGTCCTGCCCCTGGCTCACATCGTTGAATTGGATCGCGAAGCCCAGCATCCGGTAGATGTAGTAGCACACATACCAGCCCACGGCGGTGGCGATCACAAAGCACCAGATCTCCATGACCCAGCGCGCCCGCGGCCCCAGCGCGTTCAGCAGCAGAGACACCCGGATATGGCTGCCCTTGTTCAGCGCGTTGGCAAAGGCCAGGAACGAGGCCGTGGCCATCGCGTAGCCCGCATATTCGGGGATCCCGGGGATCGCCTCGGTGATCGGAAAGAAGACCGGCGCGGTAAACGGCCAACGCGCCAGCATCTGGATCACGATCAGCGCCAGGATCACGATCAGGCAGAGCGCGGCCAGCACTCCCGCAGCGAAGTAGAGCGCGTCCAGCGCGCGTCGAACTGTGGACATGTTCCCCGCCCCTCGAAGTCTATGGGTAGGATGGGGTTGAACCCCATCCTACGTGTTTTGCTTAGTTCATCGACGCTTTGAAGGCGTCCACAATGGCGGCGCCATCGTCACCAGCAGCCTCAAGCCACTCAGAGGTCATGGTCGCGCCGACCTCTTTGAGGTCGTCCACCAGCTGGTCGCCCGCAGGACCAACCGTCATGCCACCCTCGCGCAGACCGTTCAGCGTGAACTCGGTATAGGCAATCGAGGCCTCCAGACCGGCCGCTGCTGCGGTGTCGGCGCAGGCCATCATCGCGCCCTGGGTGTCGGCGTCCAACCCACCCCAAACGTCAGAATTCACCATGACGTGGTTATAGGGCAGCCAGGCGTCCACCTCGTAGAAATGCGTCAGGCTCTCCCAGACCTTGCGGTCGTAGCCGGTCGCGCCCGAGGACACCATCGACTCCGCCACGCCGGTCGCAAAGGCCTGGCTGATCTCGGCGGCCTCGATGGTCACCGGCTGCATGCCGGTCAGCTCGGCCAGCCGCGAGGTGGCGTTGTTGTACGAGCGGAACTTGATGCCCTCCATCTCGGCCACCGAGTTCACTTCCTTCTTAAAGTAGAGCCCCTGCGGCGGCCACGGCACCGAGTAAAGCAGCGTCAGGTTCTGGTCGGCCAGAATGCCCTCAAGCGTGGGCTTTGCCGCGGCGAAAAGCTCGGCCGAGGCGTCATAGGATGTCGCCAGGAACGGCACCGAGTCGAAGCCAAAGATCGCGTTCTCGTTCTGGTGGCCGGACAGAAGGCGCTCGCCAATCGGCACCTGGCCGGTCTGGATCGCGCGCTTGATGTCCGCACCTTTGAAGAGCGAGCCGGAGGCATGCACGGTGATGTCGATCGCGCCGCCGGTGCCTTCGCGCACGCAATCGGCAAAGGCCACGCCGTTCTCGGAATGGAAATTGGTGGCCGAATAGGCCATCGGCATATCCCACTTCTGCGCGTGCCCGCCGGCAGACGCCGCCGTCGCCGCCACAGCGCTCAGCGCCGTCGCCGCCATCAATTTGGTAAAGGTTTTCATTTAGTTCTCCCTGTTGTGAGTTTCTAATGGTTGATTTCTCACCCGGCGAAGCGTGCCGGATCGTAGGCCCTAAGGTCAAGGTTTGGTTTCTTGCCGCCGATAAGTTGCGCCAGCAGGCGCCCGGTCTTGGGGCCGCCCGTCAGCCCGATATGGTGGTGGCCAAAGCCGGTAAAGACGCCCGCGGCGCTTGGGATCTCGCCGATCACGGGGATCGAGTCCGGTGGCGCGGGCCGGTGGCCCATCCATTCTTCCTCGCGCGCGCAGGTCAGGCCCGGCAGGGCGGACTTCACCTGGCACCGCAGCATCTCGAAGGGCGCCCGGGACGGCGGAGCCTTTAGCCCGCCAAACTCCACCACCCCCGCGGCGCGCAACCGCCCGTCCATCGGGGTCAGCACGAACTTGCCGCTGGCGATCATCGTGGGGGCCTTTGGCATCACCGAAGGCTCCCAGAATTCGATGTGATAGCCGCGCTCCGATTCCAGCGGGACCTTGAGGCCCAGCTTGGCGCAAAGCGGCCCCGACCACACGCCGGTGGCGATCACAACCGCATCGCAGGTGATGGTCTCGCCGCCCGCGCGCAGCCCTGTCACCGCGCCGTTCTCGTGGGCGATGTCCTCGACCTCGGCCTTGACCATGCGCGCGCCCAAGGCCTCGGCCTCTTCCGCCAGCGCTTTGACATATCCACCAGGATCGATGATGCGCCCGTGGTTGGGGCAGCGCGCGACAAAGCCGATATCGTCCGCAAGGCTGGGGTCATAGCCCGCCACGTCCTCGACCTCGTCCCAGACCATCCCGTGATCGCGCCTAATCGACCAGCTGAAGGCGTCGCCTTCGTAATGCGCGCGGTCCCGGTAAGCGAAAAGGTAATCGCTGGGCACGATGAACCGCTCGGCGCGCGTGCCTGAGGCCAGCGCCTGATGATCCGCCAGGCTGTCGCCGACGATGCCATTCAGCGCCTCGGCGATGCGCTTGGTGTCGGCGGCATTGGCGTGGGAGAGATACTTCACCAGCCACGGCGCCAGCCTCGGCAGATAGGGCCAGCGCAGAAACAGCGGCTGGTCGCGGTCAAACAGCATCCCCGGCGCCTTGCGGATCAGCCCCGGCCCGGTGACCGGCACGATGGAATAGCTGGCCAGGACGCCCGCGTTGCCATAGCTGGTGCCCGAAGCGGGGCCCTCACGGTCTACGATCAGCACCTTATGCCCATCCCGCAGGAGCCAAAGCGCGGTCGAGACGCCGACGATCCCCGCCCCGATGATGGCCACAGTCTTGGTCATGCGCGCGCCTTGTCGAATTTGGTGATCTTTTCGGGGTCCGGATCAAGCCCCAGCCCGGGCGCATCTGGAACCACCACATGCCCGTCTTTGACCGGGAATGGCTGGGCCAAAAGGTCCTCCCGGACGTAGTAGGTCGCGTGGTAGAATTCGCAGCCCAGCGTGATCTCTGGCGTGGCGGCCATCAGATGCGCGCCCGCCAGATGCGCCAACCCCGTCTCGTGCATATCGCCGCCATAGGCCGTCCAGCCCGCCTGCACGGCCAGCCGCGCGGTCTCCTGCGCCCGGGTCAGCCCGCCGGATTTCATCACCTTGATCGAGACGCCATCGGCGATGCCCTCGCGCGCCGCGCGGTGCATGTCCTCGGGTCCAAACACGCTCTCGTCAGCCAGCAAAGGCACCGGGCAGATCTTGCGCAGGGCCGCCATGCAGTCGAACTCGTAGGCGCGCACCGGCTGCTCGATGAAATCCGGCGCGAAGGCGGCCAGGTCCAGCACGCTTGCCTCGGCCTCGGCCGTCGGGAGCCCCTGGTTATAGTCCAGCCGCAGGCCAAACTCGGGGAAATGCGCGCGGATGTGTTCGCAGCGCAGCACGTCGAACGCGTGATCCTTGAACCCGGTCTTGAGCTTGACCAGCCGCACGCCCTCGTCGCGGATGCGCTCCATCAGCGCGATATCCTGGTCGAAATCGGGGTTGGCGATGGACACCGACAGCGGCGCGCGGTCCCGCACCTTACCGCCCAAAAGCGCGTGGACAGGCACGCCAGTCAGTTTGCCCTCTAGATCCAGCAGCGCGGATTCCAGCGCGGCCTTGGCCTCGGTCGCGTGCGCCACGACATAGCGCGCCTGTGCCATGATCTCGGCCCGCGCCCCGACGGGGCGCTGCTCCACCAGCGGCCGGATGTAGCGATCCAGCGCGGCAAGGCTCGCCTCGGGCGAGCCGGTGAAGACCGACCAGCAGGCCGCTTCTCCCCAGCCCTGGGTGCCGTCCTCGGTGGTCAGGCGCAGCACCACGACCTCGAACCCGCCCTCGATGCTGCCAATGCCGTGATCACGGCGCGACGTGACGGGCACCTCAAGGTGCCAGACGTCAAAACCGATGATCTTCTGCGCTAGCTCAGACATGAAATCCCCAACTCGTAGCCTGACGAGCAAACCCCATCATTTCCAATATAAATTTTTACCCAAGGCATCACAAGAAGTGATATGCTGCGGATCATGGCGCTCAATTTCCGGCAATACCAAGCCTTCTATGCCACGATAGAGACCGGCACGGTGACCGGCGCCGCGGAAGCGCTGGGGATCTCGCAACCGGGCATTTCGAACCTATTGGCGCAACTGGAAGGGTCCACCAAATTGCGCCTGTTTGAGCGCCAGCGCGGGCGACTGGTGCCGACCCCCGAGGCCGAAGTGCTCTATCGCGAGGTAGAGACGCTCGTGCGCGGGCTTGACCAGGTCAGCCAGGCAGTATTGGATCTGCAAAACCAGCGCGTGGGCCAGCTGCAGCTTGCCGCAACCCATGCCTTGGCGGCGGGTTTCCTGCCCAACTTGATCGCCGATTTTGTTGCCGACAAGCCAGATCTCAGCATCTCGTTTCAGTCGCAATATTCGGCGCGCATCCAGGAATGGGTCGCGGCGGGGCTCTATGAGATCGGGATCTGCGAAATGCCCTTGTTGCAAGATGGCCTGTCGCATGAACTCTATACGTTCGAGACCTTCTGCGCGCTCCCCCAGGGCAGCCCTTTGGCCAAGCACGAGGTGCTGACGCCCGAGATCCTGGACGGGCATCCGTTTATCGTGCTTGGGGCCGATCACATGGTGACCCGCCGCAGCGCCGAGGCATTCCACACCAGCGGGGCCACGCTCAAGATCCGCTGCCAGACCGATCTGTTTCAGAACGCGCTGAACCTTGTGCGCCAGGGCGTCGGGGCGACGCTGGTCGCGCCGTTCGCGCGCATCGATACCGATGACATGGGCTATGTGCTGCGCCCATTCCGGCCAAAAATCATGCTTGACCTCATGATTGTGACCGCCGAGGGGCGGCCGATTTCAGCGCTTGGGCAGCAGTTCCTAAGCAAGATTCGCGCCCATCTTGCCGAGCAATGATCCGGTATCGACCGGGGCGAGCGGCGGCGCAGACCGACGGTGAGAATAACGCCGTCTTTACGCGACCCACTCGCTCACCGGCGCGGCAGCCTCATGCAGCGGCTGACTGATCACATCGACCAGCGTTGGGCCGTCATGCGCCAAGGCTTCGCCCAGCACCTGTTTCAGCTCGGCGGGATCGCTGACGGTCCAGCTGCGCACGCCGAATGCCGACGCCACCGCCGCGTGGTCGGTCCGGTTGAAATCGACGTTGTAGAACCGCTGGTCGAACCCGGCGTTCTGACCCGCCTTGATCCAGCCAAAGGTCGCATTGGAGAACACGATGGATTTGATGGGCAGGTTGTAGCGTGTGATGGTCTCATATTCTCCGCAGGCAAAGCCAAAGGAGCCGTCTCCCATCACCGACAAGACCGTGGCATCGGGCCGCCCCACCTGGGCGCCGATGGCCGCCGCCAGTGAGTAGCCCAGCGCTCCATGCGCGCGGTTGGTGATGAAGTGCCGCCCCGCCAAGGGCCAGCGGTAATGGGCAGAAAAATACGGGCACGGCGTGCCCGGATCCGCGCAGACCACCGCATCCTGCGGCAAGAGATCCATCAGCGCGGCCATCACCGCCTCTGGACGAATTGGGCGCTCCGGGCTGGTCGCAAGTGGCGCGAAACCTGCCAGCTTGGCCTCCCAAGCGCTCTTGGCACGGGCGGCGCCCCTTTGGGGTGCGATCCTACGGCCCGCCATCTCGGCGACCAGTGCCTCCAGCGCCAACCTAGCGTCGGCGCAGATCGCCACATCCGTGGCGTAGTTCGCGCCAATCACCATTGGGTCGCTGTCGATATGGACGATCTTCGTGCCCGGCTCGGGCGAGCGCCAGCGCTCGGTGGTCACGGACCCGGCGCGGCACCCGACAAATATGACAAGATCCGCGGCATCAATCACGTCTCTTGTGGCGGCCACGCCGCCGTTCGAGCCGACAACGCCCAGCGCCTGAGGGTGGGTCTCTGCCAGGCTGCCCTGCCCCGAGACCGTTGTGGCGATTGGCAGGTCGCAGAGCTCTGCAAGGCGTTGCAGGGCGCCCTCCGCGCCCGCCAGCACCGGCCCGCCGCCGCAGATCACAACCGCCGATTGCGCCGCGCCCAGCATGTCCGCGGCCTCTAGGATCGCGTCCGGGACAGGCGCCGCGCGCTCCGTCGGGAAGCTGCGGTGCCGCGGATCCGCCCAGAGCTCGGCGGCATCCACCGCGTTCTTTTGCGTGTCGAAGGGCAGCGCCAGATGCACCGAGCCGGGGCGCCCCGTGGTCATCGCCCGAAACGCTTGGCGCATCATCGCGGGCAGCCGCGCGGCATTGTCCAGCGAGGCGTTCCACTTGGTCAGCGGCTTCATCAGCGCGACCTGGTCAAGCTCGGTCAGAGGGTATTTCCCGCGCGATGTGGTGGCGACATCGGTGGTGATCGCCAGAACGGGCACCGAAGAATCATTCGCCTCCACCAAACCGGGAAGGATGTAGGTCGCGCCGCCCCCGGATGGTCCCTCGCACACGCCGGGTCGCCCCGTCACGCGGGCATAAGCATCCGCCATATAGCAGGCGTGGCGTTCATCGCGGGTCAGAAAATGGGTCATGTCATGATCGAGCCGCGCCAGCGCGTCATAGAACGGCAGCGTGGTGTCCCCGCAAAGCCCGAAGATGTGCCGCACGCCATAGGCCTCCAGCATGCGCACCATCGCCTCGGCCCCGGTCAGTTCGTTTGTCCGTGTCATAACGATCCCCCTTGGCCGCCACTGGAAACCCGTTAACATCGCCGAGTCAACGGGAGGAGGACGCAATGAAGGCAAGGGGCGGCAAATCCATCTACGGCGCGAGCGTCGGGATTTTGATGCTGGACGCGCGGTTCCCCCGCATCCCCGGCGACATGGGCAATGCCGTGACCTGGCCCTTCCCCGTGCTCTACCGCGTGGTGCGCGGCGCCAGCCCGGACCGGGTGGTGCGCCAAGGCGCAGAGGGGACGCTGGATGCGTTCATCGACGCCGCGCGGGGCCTGGTGGCGGACGGCGCGACAGGCATCACCACCAATTGCGGGTTCCTGTCACTGTTCCAGGCGGAACTCGCGGCGGCGGTAGAGGTGCCCGTGCTGACGTCTTCCCTGATGCAGGTGCCGATGGTGAACGCTCTCTTGCCGTCAGACAAGCGGGCTGGAGTGCTGACGATCTCGGGCTCCAACCTCACGCCGGCGCATCTGCAGGCGGCAGGAGTGCCCGACGGCACACCGATTGGCACCACCGAGGGCGGCCAGGAATTCACGCGCGCCATCTTGGGCAACGAAGAGGAGCTGGATGTGGACCTGGCGCGCGCCGACAACGTGGCGGCCGCCCTGCAGCTTCAGGCCGCGCATAGTGAGCTTGGTGCCATCGTGCTGGAATGCACCAATATGTGCCCCTATGCCGCCGACATTCAGCGCGCGACGGGCCTGCCAACATACTCGATGGTTGATTTTGTCAGCTGGTTCCAGGCTGGGCTTTCACCATTGCGTTATCCGCTGGTGTAGAGCGGTTCGATCATGAGGTCAGTTTAACCTGGAGTGGGCATTGGCGCGCCGCAATTTTCTTGCAAGAAAATTGCGAAACTCTTACAAGAGTTTCTTCAGCGCGCCACGAAATGATCACTCTATTGCAACCTCTTACCGGCGCGGGGGGCCACTTTCCTTGCAAGGAAAGTGCAAATCTCTTGCAAGAGATTTGGCGCCCCCAAAGACCTGCTCCAGGCCAAAATTGCCCAGCGCCATCTTCCACCCTAACGCCCCAGACGAAACTCCAGATTCGCTCGAACACTCGGCCACTCGCTGGCGATGATCGAGTAGCAGGCCGTGTCGCGGATCGATCCATTCGCCACCACCATGTGGCTGCGCAAAACGCCGTCCAGTTTCGCGCCAAGCCGTTCTATTGCGCGGCGGCTCTGCACGTTGACGAAATGCGTGCGGAACTCGACCGCGATGCAGCCCAGCTCTTCGAAGGCATGGCGAAGCATCATCAGTTTGCATTCGGTGTTCATTGGGGTCCGCTGCACGGCCTTACGGTACCAGGTCGAGCCGATCTCCACCCGCTTATTCGCGGCATCTATGTTCATGTAGGTGGTCATGCCCACGGCCTTCCCCGAGGGGTCCAGGATCGCAAAGGGCAGCATATTGGACAGCCCCAACCGCCGTTCGATCTCGGCGGGCACGTCCTCAGGGGCGGGCACGGTTGTGTACCAGAGCCTGTGCAGGTCGCCATCCGCGCTGGCCTCGGCCAGATCGGCGGCATGCGCTTGGCTGAGCGGCGCGAGCGTTGCGTGTTGGCCTTGAAAGGTGACAGGGCTGGGCCACATGACGAGCATCTCCGATCGCGGTTTGCGGTATGAAAATTGCGGAACGCAGCGCGACCAATCGCAGCTGCGTTTCATAAATATTCACCGAATCGCCCAAGGATAAAGGGCGGTAGGGAGGGGGTAAACTTTGGAAACGGGCCGTTAACTTATTGCGCGGCCCTTTTGCCGATTCTTAACCAAACACCCGCCCCAAAGCGCCATCCACCGCATCAGTGATTGCGTCGATGTCATCTGCCGTGGCGATCAGCGGCGGCGAGAAGCAAAGCGTGTTGTTGCGACCAGGAACAGAGCGGTTGGTCGCCCCGATGATCACGCCTTGCTGGTTACAATCCGCAACAACCGCACCAACCATGGCCTCCGCCACAGGGTCTTTGGACCCCCGGTCCGCCACAAGCTCGGCTCCACAGAACAGACCCGCGCCGCGCACATCGCCGATTACCGCGTGCTTCTCCGCCATAGCATTCAGGTTGGCGATCAAACGCGCGCCCATATCCAGGGTGTTCTGCAGCAGGCCCTCATCCTCAAGGATACGCATATTCTCTAGCGCCGCGGCGGGCCCCGCAGTGCAACCGCCAAAGGTCGAGATGTCCCGGAAGTAGTTCAGCGGATCGCTGCTGTCGTCGCGGAACATGTCGAACACGGCCTCGGTGGTCACGCAGCACGAGATCGCCGCATAGCCCGAGGCCACGCCCTTGGCCATCGTCACGATATCCGGCTGTACGTCGTAGTTCTGATAGCCGAACCAGGTGCCGGTGCGACCCATGCCACAGACGACCTCGTCGATATGCAGCAGGATGTCGTACTTTTTGCAGATCTCCTGTACGCGCGGCCAATAGCCCTCTGGCGGGGTGATCACGCCACCGCCCGCGGTCACCGGCTCTAGGCACAGCGCGCCCACGGTGTCGGGGCCTTCGGCCAGGATCACCTTCTCGATCTGATCCGCGGCCCATTCGCCGTAGTTCTCGACCGGCGCGCCGTCCTGCTCGTGCTTGCGGTACTCCATGCAATGCGGCACCCGCACAAAGCCCGGCGCGAAGGGGCCGTATTGCGCGTTGCGCTCGTCCTGCCCGCCCGCGGACATCGTGGCCAGCGTCGAGCCATGGTAGTCGCGGTCACGATAGAGAACCTTGTGCTTCTTGCCGCCATATCGCTTATGCGCGATCTGCCGGACGATCTTGAACGCCTTCTCGTTCGCCTCGGACCCCGAGTTCGCATAGTAGAGCCGCGTCATCCCGGGCATTTTGGTCATCAGCTTCTCGGCGAATTGTGCGCCGGGAATTGACCCCACCGTGCCGCCAAAGAAGTTCATCCGCAGGATCTGCTCGCGCACGGCGTCGGCGATGCTCTCGCGGCCATAGCCCACGTTCACGGTCCAGACCCCGCCCGCCACGGCATCGATATGCTCTTTGCCGTGCTGGTCCCAGACGCGCAGGCCCTTGCCCTCGACGATGATGCGCGGGTCCCCCTTGGGCGCGTCACCGGTCCAGGGCGCGTGCTGCACGAGGTGATGCCAGACATGGGCGCGATCCGCCTCGACGACCGCTTCGAGATCATTGGGAGAGATATAGACGTTCATCGCGCGGGCTCCGTTCAGGTGAGATGGCTGGGAAACTTCAAGCATCTAAAATTACCTAAAAATGAGACTCGATATAGGGCCAGCGGCACCGAGCCCGTAGCGCCAGTTCCACGCCAAACTTGCCGGACGCGCCTTCGCCCCCCTACAGTCCGCCCACTCAATAGGGACAGAATTCCCTGGACCTTGCGAAGAACCAATGCCACCATCGCCCGTACGCATAACTTCACGGGCGGAATTTCAAACAAAATACCAACTGGGAGACACTACATGAAAACAAAGTTCACGCTGATGAGTGCGGTCGCTGGTGCAGCGATGATTGCCGGCGGCGCAGCTTTCGCCGACGGGCATCTCGACGAGATCACCGTCGCCTACTTCCTCGAGTGGCCCACACCGAACCAGTTCGCGCAGGTCCAGGGCCTGTACGACGAGGCGCTTGGCGTGAAGGTCAACTGGGTGTCCTTCGACGCCGGAACCGCGATGTCTGCGGCGATGGCCTCGGGCGATGTGCACATCTCGTTCAGCCAAGGCGTGACGCCCTTCCTGGTGGCCACCGCCGCCGGTCAGGACCTGCAGATCGTCGATATCGCGGTGTCTTACTCGGACAACGACAACTGCGTTGTGCGCTCCGAACTAGAGATCACCGCCGAGAACGCGGCCGAGCTGGAAGGCAAAGAGGTGGGCGTGCCGCTGGGCACGATGGCGCATTCGGGCTTCCTGACGCAGATGGAGCATTTCGGCGTCGACACCGCGACGATGAAGGTCGTCGACATGTCGCCGGTGGACAGTGCAGCGGCCTTCGCCAACGGCTCGCTGGACATGGTCTGCGGCTGGGGCGGCCCGCTGCGCCGCATGAAGGAATACGGCAACCCGCTGCTTGAGGGTCAGGCGAAAGAGGACGTTGTCGGCAAGGTGTTTGACGTGACCTCGATCCCGACCGAGTTCGGCGAAGAGAACCCCGAGCTGCTGGCGAAGTTCCTCAAGGTCACAGCCGACATGAACGCGATGTATGCGGCTGATGCCAGCGGTATGATGGGCGACATCGCCAAGGCCGCCGGCATGGACGCCGAGGGCACCGCCGCGGTGATCGGCACCTTCCGCTTTCCCGACGTCGCGACGCAGCTGTCCGACAGCTGGATGGGCGGCGGCGTGGTTGAGTTCCTCGCGAACTCTGCGGCCAGCCTGGAAGCCAACGGCCAGCTGACGGCGCTTGATGACTACGCGCCGCTGGTCAACAGCTCTTACCTGCAGGCCGCGTCGGAGATGTAAGACCCCTTGCGCTTAAGGGAAACATTCGGGCGCGGCGGTCATTTCGACGGCCGCGCCCATTTCAAATGTAACACCAACAGGCAAGAGGGGGAGCGCATGTCAGGTCTGGTGATCGACGACGTATCCATGACGTTCGAACTGCCCGACGGCGGCAAGGTCGAAGCGCTAAAGAACATCAACCTCGACATTAACGAGGGCGAACTGATGTCGGTGCTGGGGCCCTCGGGCTGCGGCAAGACCACGCTTTTGAACATACTGGCGGGCTTTCTTGCGCCCACGGGCGGCAAAGTCGCGCTGGCGGGCAACCACGTCACCGGGCCAAGCTCTGAGCGGGGCATGGTGTTCCAGCAAGGCGCGTTGTTCGAGTGGATGAACGTGTCCAAGAATATCGGTTTCGGCCCCTCGATGGCCGGCGTCGACCAAGGCACGATCAACGCCAAAGTGAACGAGCTTCTGGGCATCGTGGGCCTGCAGGATTTCGGCGAGAAGATGATCTACGAGCTGTCGGGCGGGATGCAGCAGCGGGTCGCGCTGGCGCGCTGCCTGGCCAATGACCCCGACGTGATCCTGATGGACGAGCCGCTGGGCGCGCTGGACGCGCTGACGCGCGAGAAGATGCAGTCGCTGGTGCTGGATATCTGGAAAGAGACCGGCAAGACGATCATCCTGATCACCCACTCGGTGGAAGAGGCGTTGCTGCTGGGCGAGCGCCTTCTGGTCATGGCCCCGCGCCCGGGCCGGGTGCACACGGAATACCGCCTCCCCTTCGCAGAGCTCGGCGTCGGCGCCGACCTGCGCGAAGTGAAACAACATGCGGACTTCGGTCCGAAACGCGATGAGATCCTCAACATGATCTGGGACATGGAAGAGGAAATCATGGGCCGGACGGAGACCGCCTAATGGGACAGGAAATTCTAGACCTCCTCGTATCGACATTCTGGATGATCCTCGGGATCGCCGGGATCTTTGCAATCTACCTGGCGATCTCGGCGGGCTGCTGGTTCGTGCACTCGCTGTTCACGCGCAACCGTGCGGGGACGGGCTATGGCAGCCTGAAGACGGTGACCTTCGGCGACGAGAGCTCGGTTGTGGCCAACCGGATCGCCTCGATCGCGGCGGTGGTGGCGGTGTTCGTGCTGTGGGGCGTGGCCACCGGGTCCAACCTGTTGCCCTTCACCCTGCCGCAGCCGTTTACCGGCGATACGCAGTTTGAATACACCGCCGTCAACCCGGCGGGGGACACGGACACGGGCATGGTCTTTGTGCGGGTCCACGCCTTTGGCGAGGAGGGCGTCGAGAAGCCCGAGGGCAAGGATGGCGGAGACGGCTTTGCCAAGGACGACATCGTGGTCGTGGCCGAGCGGCGCTCGAAGGTCTTGCGCGTGCAGAACAACGACGAGGGCGGCAAGGAGGACGGCTTTAGGGTCACCCATGTGAACGGTCAGCCGATCTCGTCCGACAGCCCGGTGACCTATTCGGATGCCACTGTCGAGATGACCGGCAAGGGCTCGCTCTTTATCAAACCGGACACCGGCTGGACAATGGAGGCGCTCTATCTGCCGCCGCCCGAGCAGGTGTGGAAGCGGTTCTGGCAGCTGAACGCCGAGGGCTACCAGAATGTGGGCCTATGGGAGAACGTGTTCTGGTCGTTGATCCGGGTCGTGGTGGGCTTTGGCTTGGGCTGCCTGTTTGGCATCCCGCTTGGGTTCGCGATGGGCCTTAACTCTTGGATGCGGGGCTGGTTCGACCCGATCGTCGAGTTCATGCGCCCGGTGCCGCCCCTGGCGCTGATCCCGCTGGTGATCATCTGGTTCGGCATCGGCGAGCAGGGCAAGATCTCGCTGCTGTTCCTGGCCGCGCTTTGGATCATGACGATCGCGGCGCGGGCGGGCGTGTCCGGCGTGAACATCTCGAAGGTGCACGCCGCCTACTCGCTGGGCGCGACCAAGCGCCAGATCCTGTCCAAGGTGATCCTGCCGAACAGCTTGCCAGAGATCTTCACCGGCGCGCGTGTCGCCATGGGCGTCTGTTGGGGCACCGTGGTGGCCGCCGAGCTTGTGGCCGCCGAGAAGGGCGCCGGCAAGATGATCATCGCGGCGTCGAAGTTCCAGCTGACCGACATCGTGATCGTTGGCATCATCCTGATCGGCATCATCGGCTACATGATCGACATCATGATGCGCCAGGCCGAGAACTTCCTGGTGCCTTGGAAGGGTCGCGGGTAGCGCCGCTCGGCGGTTTACGCGGCATCGCGCGCATGCGCGTTTACGTTCTCGCAGCTCTGCCCCGGGCGTGACCCGGGGCGGGCTAGTGCTCGGCGCGCCGCGCCGACCCTAGGCTTGCCTGATCTCTTACCCAAAACCCGTTGCCGCCTCCATCAAGACGCCTCGCCGCGCTGCCCGCCGGGGTGCCATAGTGAACCGACGCGTTGCGGATCGGGGATCAAACCCAAAACGTTACACATCCATAACATTAGATTCACATAGAGTAACATTTCTGATTGCCGGGTTCGGTGATGCTTGCTATAAAACGGGCCAACCAGTCACCCAGGATACGCCCTACCATGTATGCTCAGATGGTCAAATCCACCGGCAGCTCGGTCAAGACCCGCGAAGAGATGTCGCCGGAGGAAGCGCGCTTTCAGGCCCGCGTCGACGCCGGCGAAAAGATCGAGCCCAAGGATTGGATGCCAGAGGGCTATCGCAAGAACCTGATCCGCCAGATCGGCCAGCACGCGCATTCCGAGATCGTCGGCCAACTGCCCGAGGGCAACTGGATCACCCGCGCGCCCACCCTGTCGCGCAAGGCGATCCTGCTGGCGAAGGTGCAGGACGAGGCGGGGCACGGGCTTTACCTTTACTGCGCGGCCGAGACCCTGGGCGTCACCCGCGACGAGCTGTTCGACGCGCTGCATGAAGGCCGGATGAAATACTCCTCGATCTTCAACTACCCGACGCTGACCTGGGCCGATATTGGCGCCGTCGGCTGGCTGGTGGACGGCGCGGCGATCATGAACCAGGTGCCGCTGCAGCGCTGCTCTTACGGGCCTTACAGCCGGGCGATGATCCGGATCTGCAAGGAGGAGAGCTTTCACCAGCGCCAGGGCTTCGACATCATGATGAAGATGGCCAGCGGCACCGAGGCGCAGCGCGCCATGGCGCAGGACGCGCTGAACCGCTTCTGGTACCCCTCGCTGATGATGTTCGGCCCGTCGGATGCGAACTCGGTCCATTCCGCCCAAAGCATGGCGTGGAAGATCAAGATGAACTCCAATGACGAGCTGCGCCAGAAGTTCGTCGACCTGACGGTGCCGCAGGCCGAGTATCTCGAGCTGACCGTGCCGGATGAGAACCTGTCATGGAACGAGGAGAAAGGCGGCTACGACTTCTCGGAACCCGATTGGGACGAGTTCTTTGAGGTGCTGCGCGGCAACGGCCCCTGCAACAAAGAGCGCCTGGGCGCCCGCGTGAAAGCCTGGGAGGACGGCGCCTGGGTCCGCGAGGGGCTGGTGGCGAACGCGCAGAAGAAACAGCGGATGGCGGCGGAATGAAGCTCGCAGAGTTGAACGTCGCATATGCAGCGCATGACCTCGATAGCCCCAAAATGGCGGATTTCATGGACAATCTCGACCGCGTCAACGCGCTTGCCGAGCGCAGCCCAGGCTATGTCTGGCGCCTGCAGTCCGACAGCGGCAACGCAACCGACATCTCGGTGCCGGACGAGCCGAATATGCTGCCGAATATGAGCCTGTGGGATAGCGTCGGAGACTTGGGCAACTACGTGTTCAACACGGTGCACGCGCGCTTCTACGAGCGCCGGGCCGAGTGGTTCAAGGTCATGAAATCCTTCCACTTTGTGATGTGGTATGTCGAGGACGGGCACATCCCCACCCTGGCAGAGGCGATGGATCGCCTGGCGCATCTGGACCAACACGGGTCCTCAGATCACGCCTTTGGCTGGGACTACGTGGATCAATCCGCATGGCGCCGCTGCGCCGTCGCGGCGGAGTAAAGCACATGAGCGAACTGCCCCTTTGGGAGATCTTCATCCGCGGCCAACACGGGCTGAACCACCGCCATGTGGGCAGCCTGCACGCCGCCGATGCCGAGCAGGCCATCCTGAACGCCCGCGACGTCTACACCCGCCGCAACGAGGGCGTCTCGATCTGGGTGGTGCCGTCGTCGGCGATCACCGCCTCGTCGCCGTCCGAGAAGGGACCGCTGTTCGATCCGGCCGAGGATAAGGTCTATCGCCACCCGACCTTCTTTGAGATCCCCGACGAGGTCGGGCCCCTATGAGCGAGACCTTCGAATACCTCCTGCGGCTGGGCGACAGCGCGCTGATCCTTGGGCATCGCGTCAGCGAATGGTGCGGGCATGGGCCCTACCTAGAGGAGGACATCGCGCTGGCCAACACCGCGCTGGACCTCATCGGGCAGGCCACGCTGTGGCTGGAATACGCCGCCGAGGTCGAGGGCAAGGGGCGCAGCGCCGACGACCTGGCCTATCTGCGCGACGCCCATGAATACCGGAACCTGCTGCTGGTGGAGCGCCCGAATGGCGACTTCGGCCAGACCATCATGCGCCAGTTCCTGTTCGACGCCTATATGGTGCCGCTGCTGGACCGGCTGAGCGCGCATGACGACCCACGCATCGCCGAGATCGCCGCCAAGACCGCCAAGGAGACCGCCTATCACTTGGAGCGCTCGCTGGATCTCTGCGTGCGGCTGGGCGATGGCACCGAGCAGAGCCATGCGCGGATGCAGGCCGCCCTGGATGACCTCTGGCCCTATACCGGCGAGATGTTCCTCGGCGACGCGGTGGACGCCGCGATGGGCGTCGACCCCAGCGCCCTGCGCGAGGCCTGGCTGGCCACGGTGCGGCAGCTTGAGACCGCCGGGACCCTGGCGCTGCCCGACAGCGAATACGCCCATAAGGGCGGCAGGAGCGGCCAGCACTCAGAGCATCTGGGCTATGTGCTGGCCGAGATGCAGTGGCTGCAGCGCAGCAACCCAGGTGCCGCATGGTAGCGGCTATGACAACCGCCCCGGACGTGCTCCGGGGCCTCTCGGCGGGTCCCGCCCACGAGGTGCCGGGTCAGGCCCGGGACAGGGTCGCGCCGGGTTCGGATCTGGCGCCCATATGGGGCTGGCTTGACCAGGTGCCCGACCCAGAGATCCCGGTGATCAGCCTGGTCGATCTGGGCGTGATCCGCGGCCTGGCCTGGTCCGGGGACACGCTGGAGGTCACCGTAACGCCGACCTATTCCGGCTGCCCCGCCACCGCCATCATCAACATGTCGATCCAGGACGGGCTGCGCGCCCGCGGCGTCCAGAAGGTCGCGATCACGCGCCAGCTTTCACCGCCCTGGACCACCGATTGGCTGTCCGAGAAGGGCCGCGCCGCGCTGGAAGAGTACGGCATCGCGCCGCCGCAGCCCGCCGGCGGCCCAAGCCGCTGCCCGCATTGCCAATCCGAAAACGTCAGCAAAATCAGCCAGTTCGGCTCCACCCCCTGCAAGGCGCAATGGCGTTGCGGGGACTGCCTGGAACCCTTCGACTACTTCAAGTGCATATGAACACCCGTTTCCTTCCCCTCACCGTGACCGCCGTAGAGAAGACGATCCGCGACGCGGTCGTTTTGACGCTTCAACCCGAAGACGCAGAGGCCTTTGCCTTCACCCAAGGCCAATACCTGACGTTCTCCAAGGACTTCGCGGGGACCGAGCTGCGCCGGAACTACTCGATCTGCACCGCACCGGGCGGGCCGATCCAGGTGGGCATCAAGCGGGTGGATGGCGGGGCGTTCTCGACCTGGGCCAACACGGACCTGGCCCCCGGCGAGGTGCTGCACGCGATGCCGCCCGCCGGGCGGTTCCATGCGCCGATCGAGCCGGAGGCCTCCAAGCACTATCTGGGCTTCGCCGGGGGGTCCGGGATCACACCCATCCTGTCGATCCTGCGCACCGTGCTGGCGCGCGAGCCGCTGAGCCGCTTCACGCTGATCTACGCCAACCGCGCGGTCTCGACGATCATGTTCCGCGAGGAGCTGGAGGACCTCAAGAACCTCCATCTGGGACGGCTGAACGTGATCCATGTGCTGGAGAGCGACAGTCAGGATATCGACCTGTTCACAGGGCAGCTAACCCCCGAGAAATGCTCGGCTTTGTTCCATCATTGGGTGGATGTGGCCAGCGCGGATCACGCCTTTATCTGCGGGCCCGAGCCGATGATGATCACCGTCCGGGACGCGCTGCAAGACGCCGGTATGGGCAAGGATCGCATCAAGATCGAGCTGTTCAAATCGGCGCAGACCGGGCGCCTGGCCAAGCCCGTGGCCACCGCCGCGAGCAGCCAGGCGAAGGGCACCGCGGCCACCGTGACCCTCGACGGGCGCACCCGCACGCTGGAGATCCCGCGCGACGGCACGCCGCTCTTGGACGCGGTCAACGCGCATTCGATGGACGCGCCGTTCGCCTGCAAGGCGGGCGTCTGCTCGACCTGCCGGGCCAAGCTGATCGAGGGCGAGGTGGAGATGATCGCCAACCACGCGCTGGAGGATTACGAGGTGCGCGCGGGCTATATCCTGACCTGCCAGTCGGTGCCGCTGACGGACACCGTCGTGCTGGACTATGATCAGTGAGATCCTAACGGTTCGCTAACGCCAAGTGCGCCCGGCGCCCGCGAATCGCGCGTTAACGCCTTATTTCTCTACCAAATCCCGTGTCGGCAAAGCGTCGGCAAAACGTCGGCTTTGCGTATGGCACGCGTATGGCAAACCCCATAGTTAACATACCGCGCGGTGGCTTTCGCGACTGTCTCACACGCAGATCAAGCCGACCTTGTGTTTTTGAAAGCCCAATCCAGGCCACGTCTTCGCCGCATGGCTTTCGAATTTGAGATACGTGGTGCAACGCTGCCATTTGACGAAGGGAATGCAAAAAGGGGGGGCAGACCCCATAAATCTGACCGGGCCAGAGGCCTTACTGACCGCGTTCAGCGCAGCATTGGCATTACCCCCATGCCGACCACATTGGCTACGTAAATACTTGGCCGGTCACTTCCAGGATATCGTTTCCAGCGCTTCAAAGTCCTCGTCGATGCCAAAGCACCGGGGACCAATGACCTTCAGCGCCTCTGGTGTCCGCATGTTTTCCGCGGCGGCGATTGCTACGACCTTGACGCGCTGACCGTATCCGAGGTTCTCGGTTGTGATCGGCTCTCCTGTCTCTCGATCCAGAATTGTGATCAGATCGGGCACAATCGCCAGGGTCTGATCCCCGATGGAGGCCCGTGAGAACTCGTTCTGAAACGTCACCAGCATTTCCGTGTCAGGATCATCAAGCGCAGTCAGGCGCACCTTGCCGACCGCGAACCCGGCGGTTGTCTCACGCAGGATGTCTTGAATTTTGCCGTCAAACAGAACGGTGGCAAAGCGCGGCGGATTGGACGTTTTGAAGTAGTCCACCAAGGCCTCGCACACATCCTGTTCACCCGCGCTGCGGGCCGATCGCAGCGCCGCACCGATCTCGATCGCAAGCGAGATGGTGCGCGGCACGCAGGTGTCGCGGATCACCGGGCCCGTCATTGGATAGCTGGCGCAGGAGGCGATGCCGCCCATCTGCACGCAGACCGGGCGCCCATAGTTTTCCGTTCGATGCGCGTTGTCGGTGTTGATCAGGACGGTGTTGCGAAAATCATCCGACATGACAAAGGGGTTCACATCCGCACCGTAAATATTGAACGTGGTCATCTGAAACTCGGGAAAGGCGCGCCCCATGCCGTCGCCGTCGACCACGGGCAGTCCCAAACGCGCGGCGACAACAAGAGGGATGGTCGCGTTGATACCGCCGGCCTCAAGCGGGACGATGCAGTTGAATTTGCGGCCCAGCTCCTTTTCGGCGCGCTCCATAGAGGCAATCATTGAACTGGCGTTGGGCAGCTTTTCCACAAAGGCCGTAGGGGCCCCCATGCAGGCCAAAGACACGCCGAAATGGTCCTCGGTCAGCTCATCTGGATCAAGGATGTCGATGGCACGGCAGGTTTCCAGCTCCTGAGCAACCATCAGACGGCCGATATAGGGATCGCCGCCGCCGCCGGTGCCCAGCAGCGCGGTACCGCGGATGAAATCTTCGAGGTTCTCGGGGGTGATCTGTCTCATGCCAGCTCCTCCATGTTGGCCAGATCGCCGATGGCTTTTGCCTTGATCCGCACGGCACCGCCCGGAAGATAGGCCAGCGGCACTTCGTCCACGCTGATGATTTCGGCGCCGTCTCGGGCGCATCCGGCCTCTACCGCGCGCTCAATCGCTTCTTTCTTGGCGGTTTCCATGGCGGTATCGCGCCCGATATCCTCGTAGGAGAATATCTTGTCCACCTCGCCGCCCACCTGCGCCAAGCCGGCCCCAATTGCGTTTGCAACGCCGGAGTTTTCGGGTCGGATCACCTTGGACGCGCCTTTGAGGTCGCGGTTCACCAGAATGGCCCCGCCCCCAACGAGGATCACAGGCACGCTGCCCTGACTGGATTTCACCTTGTCGATGGTCTGTTCCAGCATGTCATGGAGTCGGTCGAGAGCTTGCCCCACAAGCTCCTTGGACAGGTGCGCCACCTTGGTCTTGTCGCCAATCTCGGCCAGTCCTGCTGCCACCGCAACATCTGTGGTGGTCAGTGTATCCCCCCCAAACACCAGTGCTTTTTCGGTCAGCTTAAGCGCGACCGAGTCCGGGCCAACCGCCACACCCTGTTCGGTTTCGCGCACCAGACTGCCGCCGCCCAAACCGATGGCCAGAATGTCAGGCATACGAAAATTCGTTCGCACCGATCCGATATCCACGGCCAGTGCGGATTCCCTTGGGAACCCGTCCTTGAGCACGCCCACGTCAGAGGTCGTGCCGCCAATATCTATCACCACACCGTCCTTGACGCCCGACAGAAACGCAGCGCCGCGCATCGAATTTGTGGGGCCCGAGGCAAATGTCAGCACCGGATATTTTTCAGCAAATTCTGCCGTCATCAGGGTGCCGTCATTTTGGGAGATGAAGAAGGGGCAACGGAACTCCAGCGCATCCAGTGCTGCGCGAAAAGCGCCCACAACGATGCGCGACAAATCGGCCAGCGAGGCGTTCATGATCGTTGCATTCTCGCGCTCGATCAGCCCCACGCGCCCGATTTCACAGGACAGCGCGATATGCAGGCCGGGCACTTCGCGGCGCAGGATATCTGCCACCTGATTTTCCAGTTTCGCGTTTATCGGGGAAAACACGCCCGAGACAGCTGCCGAGGTGATGCCGCGCTCACGCATGTCTTTTGCTGCACTGACAACCTCTGCCTCATCCAGCTCGGCATATTGGCGTCCGTCGAATTCAAACCCGCCGCGCAGCAGATAGGATTGATCGCCAATTGCGGCGCGCAGATGTGGCGGGAAATCGGCCATCGGACGCAGGCTGTCGGTGGAGGGCAGGGCCACGCGGAAGGTCGCCACCTTCACCAGCTTCTTGCCTTCGATAAAGGCGTTGGTGAACTGCGTGGTGCCGATCATCACACTGGTCATGTCACGCGGGCTTGCTCCCGTCTGATCCAGTACGGACCGGATCGCGGCCATGACCCCGGTGGCGACATCATCGGTCGTTGGCGCTTTGATGGAGGCAATGACCTTGCCTCCATCTATCAGGGCTGCATCGGTGTTTGTGCCGCCGACGTCTACACCAATGTGCATGTCTATCCTCGCCTTTGTTTATGCGCTCAGATCAACGCGCGCGGCGGGTGGCTTCAAGCGGACAGAGGGATAGGCCGCAGAGTGATCTGGCTAGGCCGCAGGCATCCCGTGTTGGTGCGCGATCTCAATCGCCAGTTTGCGGGCTGAGACGCCCAGCTTTCGGTAGATGTTTTGCAGGTGGAATTTCACCGTCGGTTCGGACACATCAAGGGCGCGCGCAATAACTTTGTTGCTGTGGCCCTTGGCCAGCTCGGCCAGCACGTCGCGCTCTTTTTCGGTGAGGATCTCCATGAAAACATCGGCGCTTTGTCCGTTCTTGCGGCCAGAAAGGTGCCACAGGCATTCAGAGATGTAGCGGACCTCGGCGGGTTCAAAACGTGCCAGACCGTTTTGCGAAATGGTCCAGTTTATGGCCTGTGCCGAGGCCAGCCCCTCGCGTAGGGCGGCCCCGTAGGATCCGGTTTGGGAGGCCGAGGTGACGTAGGCACGCAGGGCCGCCATCGCTTGCGCTCGATCTTCTGTGGCGGCAAATAGGATAACGCGCTGCATCAGACAACGGTCACGTAAGCGCCGATAGCCCCCCGCTTCGCATTTTGCCAAGACGGCGGAACAACGGGCAATGGCCGTGTCAAACTTTCCGTTTGCGGCCGCATGTCGTGTCAGCGCGAGCTCCGCCCGCAGCGCCCCGCGCCATCGCAGTGTTTCACCACTTTTGCGTGCGAGAATATCTTCCAACTCAAGGGCCAACCGGTCGGCCTCTTCCCGCACACCGGCACGCAGGGCCAAATCAAGCTCCATGATGCGCAGTTGGTTGGAAAACAGCTTGGCCCCCCGGTCGGCCATCACATGCCCGGCATGTTCCAGCAAATCGACGGCCGCGTCGAAACGGTTCTCGAACAGGATCAGGGCAAGGCAGGTTTCATAGCCCGCCAGATAGAGCATGTTCCACCCTTCCTGACGGTCGATCTGTGCCAGTTGGCTGTTCAGCCAGCTTTGCAGCCCCCCGGTTTCGCCCAGTTCAAACGCCAACTCGCCCCAGTAAATCTCTGCATGGGCGCGCATGGCGGCATCAAAGGAGAACTCTGTCTCGCAGATCTGTCGCGCGGCCTTGCGATGAGCGCGCGCGGAATCCAGTGCCCCCAGCTCTAGATCAATTGCGCTGAGGTGCAGATGCATGAAGAATTGCAGGTGCATCGTCTCAAGATCGACAAAAGCGTCCATGGCCACCTGACCGACCTGCCGGGCCTTGGTCAGGTCGCCCTGTTCGATCAGGAACATGCACAGGAAATTGTTCAGCAGCCCGCGCATCATCGGGTCGCTGGATGGGGCCGACCGGCAGGTATACTCCAATGCATCAAGTTGCGAGGCGCTGAGGGGGATATCTTCATAGATGCGTAAATGCGCCTCGACCAGAATGATCTCTCGCTCCAACAGGGGATCGCGCAGGTCAGAGCGCCCGCGCAGCTCTTGCAGGATGCCGGCACCGTCGCGCACCCGGTTGGATTTGAGCAGCAGATAGGCCTGTGCCACCAAAAGCCTGGGGCGTTCATAAATGAGTGTCTTTGGCAAAATGGACAGGCAAGCCCGCAGGCGCGCGGCCCCTTGGGTAAAGGCGAATTGCACACCGCCCGCATCAAGCAGGACCTGCGCGGCTATCTCGTCTTGGCCGGCACTCTTTGCGTGGTGCATCGCGGCGTGTACCTTGCCACGTTCCGCCAGCCACCTGCTGGTCGCCAGGCGCAGGTTCATGCATCGCTCGGCCCCAAGTGTGCGCTGTTCTTTCATCAGAAAGTCGCGCAGCAATTGATGATAGCGATAGGTCGGCGCATCAGGTCCTGCGCGCTCTTCGATCAGGGCGTGACGCGCGGCAAGCTGGCCAAGAGCGTGCCAGCCGTCACTTTGACCCGTTAAGACATTCGCAAGATCGGGAGCAACCTGATCCAGATGCGCTGTGGCCAGCAGCAGATTCTGATCCATCGGGTCCAGTTGCAGGAAATACTGTTCTTTGAGGTATTCAACAAACTCGCGGTGCGGCATTGTCCCTGGCTCTGCCGCAGTCGGACCCGATTGCCGCATCAGGTGCAGCGCGGCCACCCAGCCTTCTGCCTTTCTCAGCACGCCCTGATGCACGTCGCCTTTCAAAAGCGCCCCGGCCTCGGCATCGGTAAAGCGCATGTCCTCAAGGCGAAAGTCATTGATCTGCCCCGCCATGCGCAGCTTGGTCAGAGGGAACTGGGGCGCCTCGCGTGTGCCGATCACGATGTGCAGCTTGTCAGAGCCCAGCCGGATCAGTTTTTGTATCAACGCGGTGCAGTCTGGCGTTGCGTCGTGAAAATCATCGAGGATCAGGAAAACCCGTGATTGCACGGTCTCGACCTGTCCCACTATATCCCGGGTGCCGTCACGCGCTGGCCCAGCCCCCCTGCCGCCGGCGTCGCGGCAAAGCCCGGCCAGCGCCGCGCGAAACATATCTTCGGCGTCCTCGCCGGCCAGTTCAAATGAGAGATAGGTCGATTGCAAGCCCGCGTCCTGCAACATCTCTATCCAGCGCCGGATGACTGTTGTCTTGCCGAACCCCAGGGGGGCCTGCACAAGGGTCAGTTGCCGTGACATCCCCTGCCTGAACTTGTCATTCAGGCGTGGGCGGTCGATCAGTTCCAGTGTTTGGGCGGTGTCGCGCACGGCAGGCAGTTACCTTGATATCGTCGCGTGATCGTATTGCCCTGATGCTGCCCTAGACAAGTGGCGGGTTGAGAGACAGCACCTGCTCAACAGGTTTGCGCGCTGACACGGGCACGTTGAAGCGGTCCTTGAGATGCCCGGCAGATATAAAGGTGATGACCAGTTCACTTTCTGGGATGCCGACACGTGCGCGTAAAGCCATGTCCTGTTCCATCTCGACGCTCCAGTTCAGGAAACAGCCGCCAAGCCCCTCAGCGTGGATGGAGAGCGCGAGCGTCTGGGCAAAGATGCCGCCGTCAATCCAGCCCTGATAGCGCTCACCAATCAGGTTCATGTGTTCCATATTGGCCGTGATGATGAACAATGTGCGGATTTCAGGACGGAACCCGGCATTGCCCGCCTGATAGGTCAAAAGGTCCTGAACGGTGCCATAGTCATTGAACGCATAGACCTTGATCGTTTGGCGATTACAGACGTTGGAGCACTCCTGCGCATTGGCCACGATCTTGCGGATGGTCGCATCGTCCAACGGCTCATCAGTGTATTGGCGCACGGAATGGCGGGTCAGCAGGAACCGGCGGTAGTCGAAATCGACGGCCTCTTCGATCTGCGCCTTTGTGACTTCCTCAGCACCGCCGGCCTGCGCTTTAGGCGTGTAGGCCGCTTGCGCAATGGCCTTCTCCAGACGCGCGGCAATCTCTGGCTGGGGCATGTCGCGTGCTGCGTGAAACTCCAAGTAAGAGGTGATCGTGGACAATGCCCATTCGACAGTTTCATCGACGCCAAACTCGGACATATAGCCGTCAAGTTTGCTCAGGATGGATGTGATCTTTTCCTGCCCGTAGCCGAGCCGCACATCCGGGAAAGACATCCCCCCTTCGATGTAGTGGGTCAGGATCCGCAGGATGGCGCGGCGATGCTCCCGCGTGGTGCCACCGTCGACAAAGCTGTGTTTCGCATAGCGTTCGTAGTCGTAGCGCGCATTTGAGGCGAGAGGATTGCTATCCCGCATGATCTTCCTTTCCGGTGTTCAGAAGCCAGGCATGTGCCGGATGCCACATCACCTGCACGCTTTGGCCCGTATCGAGTTCGGGGCCGCCATGCCCCACTGTGCTTTCGCTGATCACGCTCTGGCCCATGAAATCCAGCTCATAGCGCAGTGACGCGCCCTGATAGCTGACCGCAAGCACGACCGCGCCGCCGCTGTTCCAGTCGGGATCGGGCTCTTGGGTCGTGATGCGCACATGTTCGGGGCGCATCACAATCTGTGCGGTGTCGCCCAGTTTGAGGTCCGCGCGCGCGGCGGCCTGAAATTCCCGGTCACCGATCTGAATGGTGCATTTGTCATCCGCCATGGCGGCGATACGGCCTTCAAGCAGGCTGGAGTCGCCGATGAACTTGGCGACAAAGACATCCTTCGGCTTTTGGTAGATTTCACGCGGGGTGCCCAACTGTGCGATCTTGCCGTCTTTCATCACGGCGATCCGGTCGGACATGGTCAGCGCCTCGCCCTGATCATGCGTGACGTAGATTGTGGTGATCCCAAGGTTGGCCTGAAGTTCCTTTATCCAGAACTTCATCTCCTCGCGCAGGTTTTTGTCGAGCGCTGAGAGCGGCTCATCCAGCAACAGGATCCGCGGTTCGGTGACCAGCACGCGGGCCAGTGCGACGCGTTGCTGCTGGCCGCCCGACATCTCGCGCTGCATCCGGTGCTCCAGGCCCGCCATGCCGACCTGTTCCAGTGCAGCACCAACCTTTTGTTTGATCTCTGTCTCGCTGAGTTTGCGCAGCCGCAGCCCAAAGGCGATGTTTTCAAAGACGTTCATATGCGGAAAAATCGCGTAGTTCTGAAAGACAAAACCGATGTCGCGTTTTTCCGGCGGCAGGGCAGAAACGCCTTGCCCGTCCAATTCGATTTCGCCGCTGGTGATGCTTTCGAACCCGGCGATCATCCGCAAAGTGGTTGATTTCCCGCAGCCCGACGGACCGAGAAGCGAGAAGAACTCGCCCTCTTCGATGTCGACGGACACATCGTCAACCGCTTTGGTCTGGCCATAGGTCTTGACCAGATTTTTCAGAGAGACGTTGGACATAACTTTTGTTTCTTCCAGAAAAATCCCGACGGCGGATGCCGTCGGGATAAGTTGCCACGGGTGTGGCCTAGCTTGCGAAGATCTCGTTCACCGTTTCCACGATGTCGTCTTCGTTGTCGAGGTACCAGTTCCAGTCCGGGATCCACAGCCCGTCCAGCGCGTTGGCATCGTTCGTGACGCCCTTGTCGGTCAGTCGCGCGGGCAGCGCGGACTTCTTGTTTGAGGGGCGCAAATAGAAAGTCTCGGCCATCTTGGTCTGGTAATCCGGATCGAGCTTGGCGTTGACATAGGCCAGTGCCAGCTTCTTTTCGATCGGATCGGAATAGCGCGACACCGAAAGTGTCTGGGTCAGGATCGGTTTGCGCTCCCAGGTGAAGGGGGCCACGGAAATGCCCTTGTCCATTTGCAGGAAGATCTCGCCTTCCCACTGCACGCCCATCTCGACCTCGCCGCGTTCGACCAGCGTCTGCATGTTGCCGGTGAAATCCGAGATCTTCATCGGCATGGCCGCGCGCATCGCCTCAAAGCCCGCTTCCATATCGTATTGGTCTTTGCCGAACTCCGCAGCGGCGGTCATGAAAAAGACCTGCTGCAAGCCGTTGGAGGTGATGTAGGTGGCGCGCTTGTTGGCAAGCTCGGGCCGCCAGAAATCCTTGAACGACGTGGGCGCCGGAGACACCAGATCGGTGCGATAGGCATAGGCATATTGGCCAAAGCCCCATGTCGCGCCAAGGCCAGAGCCAAAGGCAAAGTCCCAAAGGTCCGAGGCATTGGGGACGTTCTCTTTGATTTCGTCAGTGGTCAGGAAGAAATCCCCGATGCGGTTCAGTTTTATGATCTCGTTCAGGTTCCAGTTGCCGACATGATGCGACGGGTTCTGCGGGCCGCCCGCGACGTATTTCGGAAACCATGGGAAGCCGCTGTCATAGGAGACTGTGCAGTTATAGGTCTTCTCGAAGTCGTTGATGATCGCCTCGCGCTGCGCCTCTTCCCAGAAACCACCCCATTCGTTCAGCCGTAACGTGGCACCCTGGGCATCAAAAGGCTCCCCATCCCAGGCGACGTCCTGCGCCCAGGCATGGTTGATATAGAAGGAATTGACGCCCGCAGCGCCAGCCAAGGCCGCGCTGCCGGTTTTTAGGAAGGAGCGGCGGTTTGGCCCTTTGGGCTTTGAAGTGTCAGTCATGATCAGTTCCCATGTTGTGTGCTACTTGTAAGTGGCCGCAGTCAGGCGGCGCAGGCTGGTAATTTTGGCGGTGATGACCATCGAGACGACCACCAGCGCGATGGCAAAGATCCCAGCTGCAGCGGCGGTCGGCTCGAAGGTGTAGCGAAGAGAGGAATACAGCGCGATTGGCAGCGGCGTGTTGTTCGGCGGTGTGAGAAATAGCGAGACATCGAACTGCCCAAAGGACACGATGAACGCGAACACTCCGCCTGCAATCAGTGCGGGCGAGATCATCGGCATGGTGATCTTGCGAAAGGTCGTCCAGCGGCTTGCACCCAGGCTGCGGGCCGCTTCCTCCAGCGATCTGTCAAAGCCCACAAGTGCGGCGCTGACCATTCCGATCACGTAAGGACAGGTAACCAGCACATGCCCGATCACCAGCCCAGCCTGTGTTCGCGCCAGACCGATATCCGACGAGATATAGAACAAATAGAGCGCCAGCCCGATAACGATCCCGGGCAACATGATGGGGGCCATCACCACCGCCCGGATCATGTTGCGGCCCAATGCGGTGCTGCGGATCAGGAACAGGCTGATTGCGGTGCCCAGGATCAGAGAGATAACCATGGTTATCAGGGCGATGATCAGGCTGTAGAAATAGGCGCCCAGAAAGATATCCGAGGCAAAGAAGGCCTCGATCCAGCGCAGGCTCAGCCCCTCTGGCGGGAAGGTCAGGAACTCGCCGGCATTCAGCCCGGACAAGATCACCACGACCATGGGTGCGAGCAGGATGAACAGCGTCAAACCCGAAATCCACTTGAACGCACCGGGGATCAGGGCCTCGGAATAGGGTTTGGAGGCCATCAGACGCGCCCTCCGGCCAAGCGGTTTGAGGTGCGCTGATACACCAGCATCGCCGTGATGCTGATCAGGAACATGATCACGGCCACCGATGCGCCGAACTGCCATTTGGCCAGTTCCGAGATCTGCTGGAAAATGTGGATCGGCAGAACGATGACCTTCCAGCCCCCCATCAGGGTGGGCACCACATAGGACGAAATCGCCAGCGCAAATACCAGCAGCAGCCCCGCAAGAATGCCGGGCATGCTCATCGGTACGGTGACTTTCCAAAAGGCCCGCCACCGGCTGGCGCCAAGGCTGCGAGCGGCTTCTTCCAGCGAGGGGTTGATGCCCTGGATCACGCCGACAAGCGACAAGATCATGAATGGCAAGGCGAATTGCACCAGCCCGACGACAACGCCGAAGAAGTTGTACATCAACGGCACTCTGTCCCATCCGGCGGATTGCAGGACCTGATTGATCAGCCCGTTGTCACCCAAGAGCACCATCAGTCCAAACAGCCGGATCACCATGTCCAGCTGCATCGCGCTGAGGACGAGGATCATCAGGAAGGTGTTGCGCGCCGGATCTGTGGTCTTGGCGATCACATAGGCCAGCGGATAGCCCAGCAGCAGGGCAATCACCGCAACAAGCGCGGCCAGCCCAACCGACCGCAACGCCGCCTCGTAGTAGATCGAGCGGGTGAAGAACCGTTCATAGTTGCTAAAGTCGAACATCCAGCGAATGTCCACGATCCCGGTGGATGACTTGTCAAAAGAGATCAGAAACAGCGCGCCAAGCGGTACGAGGAAGAACACCAAAAAGAAGGTAAGGCCCGGCATCGCGAGGAGCCAAAGCCTTTTGCTTTCTTCGGTGCCTTGCATGTGGACTGCCCCTTTCTCGCTCTTCAAATGAGAAGCCGAGCGGGCGCCACGCCTCAAGACCAAATGCGGATAGGTCTCAGGTAGAAACGGCTAGGCTGACGCTGGACAACCAGAATGAAGGTGTCAACGTCTTGTTTTTGCAGGCCTCGTCGATCATTGACAAGAGCGACACCGCAAGGCCGCATCAGCAAAGCGTGGAGAACGAACGGAGTCATTGTCCAGGACCTGATCGTGGATGCTGGTTGCGACGCAAGAGCGTTCAGGAGCAGGGACCGGGCCGTGCCGCTATTGGCAGGTCGGGCGAAAATGGTCGCATCGCAACCTCAAAGGTTCTGCAAATGCGAGAGGAGGCTGCCTCGGCAATTGCCGCAACTGCGCAAGTCCCCTTCACCCGCGACGTGTAAATTCGTCGCCCGATTTGTGCCGTGACCATCCGGCATGGCCGCTAGGTCTGCTGGGCGGCCGCATCGCGACCTTCGCTCATCCCGGCTTTTTTGTGCTGCGAGCGCACGCAGCATTAAATCACAATGATCGGGCTGGACTCTTCTTGACGGCGGTCTATTCGGTTTTGCTGGTTTTGGTACTGCATCGCCGCATGACCGCTGAGAGCCCTAAAAGCCAAATTTTGTAGACGGATCGAATGTCGGCTTTCGGGCGTCCGCCTAGTCCTTCCAGTTCGCGACGTCCCTCGCGATCTTGTCCAGAATTGCGTGCAGGCGTCCGGTTTCGATCGGGGTCAGGCTGCTCAGCATGCGCGCCTCGGCGGATTTGAAGCGTTCCATAATCTCGTCATGCACCTTCTGGCCGTCCGCCGTGATGTTCAGGATCTGCTTGCGGGTATCGACGGCGTCCCGCGTCCTTGTCAGAAGGCCCTTTCGCTCAAGCGAGGCGACCCCGCGGCTGACCGTGTTGGACGGTTGCTCGGTGATCTCGCAGATGTCCCGAGCGTTCAGATTGTCCCGAAAGCTGAGGCAAATCAGAACGGTAAGTTCCGGGCGGATGATCCCAAAGTCCTTTTCCATCTGGCGCAGAATCGGCTCGCGCCAGAAGTTGGTGAGGAATGCGATGCGATACCCGATTGGGAAGGGCGTTGCGTCAAGGATGTCGATCAGCTTCATGGGATTCAGCCTAGCGCGAAGAAAGAGATTGCTCCATATAGAAATATATAGTTCCATATGGAGCAAAGTTGGGAGGAATGGTTGCAAGCGCGAGTCACAGATCTTGGCCTGAGAGCGCTGTCCTATGCGCTGCTCGTGTTGATGGGGCTGATCGTGCTGCAGGTCCTCTTCAGCGCGGTTGACCTGAACCCGGTCGCGACGTTCCAAGCCGCCTGGCCGCTCTTGGGCAAGGCAATCACGTTGAACTCTCTGTTGGATGCGCAGTGGCACCTGCTGGTGATCATCGGGCTGATGCCTGCCGGGCTGGTCTGGCTGATGGACCGGCATGTGCGGGTGGATTTCTTCTATCAGAGACGCGCGCTGCGCTGGCAGGCCCGCACAAATCTGCTGGGCAACCTGGCCTTTGCCGCGCCGTTCTTTGTGATGGCCTTGCAGGCGTCATGGAATTTCGCCGCGCGGGCCTGGGCCTCTGACGAGGGCTCGCGCAACGCGGGTCTGAACGATCTGTGGCTGATCAAGGCGGTGCTGCCAATTGGGCTGGCGCTGCTGGCCCTAGCGGTGCTGATCGAGACGGTCCGCCTCATACGGGACGCAAGATGAGCGACGTTATTCTCCCCCTCGCCATGGCGGCGCTGACGCTTGTGGGTATCCTTTCGGGCTACCGCGTGGCCATGGTGCTGGCGGGGTCGGCGGCCTTGTTCATCCTGATCGCCGGGCTGCCCATCGCGTTCTTTAACCTGCTGGTCAGCCGGATCTACGCCAACGTCTTGTCGAACTGGCTCTTGGTTGCGATCCCCATGTTCATCTTCATGGGGCTCATTTTGGAAGGCTCCGGGGTGGCGGAGCGGTCCCTGCGCGCGGCGCAGCGGGCCTTAGGGGGGAGCGCCGCCGGCATGGGCGTCTCGGTCTTGGTGATCGGGGTCCTGCTGGCGGCCTCTTCCGGGATTGTGGGCGCCTCGGTGGTGCTCTTGGCCCTGCTGGCCTTGCCGCGCCTGCAGGAGGCTGGGTTCGACAAGCCCACCTCGGCGGGGCTCATCGGCGCGTCGGGCACCCTGGCGATCCTGATCCCGCCCTCGGTGATGTTGATCGTGCTGGGCGACCAATTACAGACCCCGGTGCCGGACATGTTCGCGGGTGCCATTGGCCCGGGGCTGGTGCTGGTGGCGGTCTATGCCGCGATGGTGGTCTGGCGCGCACGGGGCTTACCGCGACTTCCGCGCAAGGAAGGCCCGTCACCCTTGCGCCTGCTCTTTGACCTGGGGCCATTGCTGGCGCTGGTGGTCTCGGTCCTGGGCTCGATCATCGCGGGCATCGCCACGCCCACCGAGGCGAGCGGGCTGGGCGCCTTTGGCGCGATCCTGATCACCATACTTTACCGCCGCTTTCGCTGGCCCATGCTGATGGAGGCCGCCCGCAAGACGGTGATCACCACCTCGCTGGTGCTCTTTGTGATGATCGGCGCGACCTGCTTTTCGGCCGTTTTCAACCGCATCGGCGGGGACGAGATGGTGGAGGCGGCGATAATGTCCTTCGGGTCCGAGCCCTTCACCGTGCTGGCCGTCGTGATGGGCGCCATATTCCTGTTGGGCTTCGTGCTGGACTGGCTAGAGATCACGCTGATCCTGATGCCGATCTTCGCGCCCATCGTGGCGGGGCTGGACTTTGGCAACGGGCTGTCGGGCGACGCCCTGCTGGTGTGGTTCGGCATCCTGGTGGCGGTGAACCTGCAGACAAGTTTTTTGACGCCGCCCTTCGGCTTTTCGCTTTTCTATTTGCGGGGCGCGGTCGGCGACGCGCTGACGACCCCAGAGATTTACCGCGGCGTGCTGCCGTTTATCGGGCTCCAGATCCTGGTTCTGGTGCTCTTGATCCTATTCCCCGGGCTGATCACCGGATTGATATGAGAGGGAGGAAACTCATGAGAAAGACATTGATGGCCGCCGCGGTGGCGGCGATGGCGACAAGTGCGGCGGCAGAGGAATACACGCTGCAAAGCGCCTTTGGCGGCTTGCCGGTGCTGCATCCCACCGCCGAGCGCTTCGTGGCGAATGTGAACGCGCTGACCGGCGGCGCGGTGGATTTCAGCTACCACAAGGCGGGCGAGCTTTCGCCGCCCTTTGAGATCTTTGACAATGTCAGCGCGGGCGCGCTGGACGCGGCCTGGTCCTACGCGGCCTATGCCAGCGGCAAAGAGCCGGCGGCGGCCCTGTTCGGCTCGGTGCCCTTTGGCGGTGACCCGCTGTCCTATATCAGCTGGCTGCATCACGGCGGCGGGCTGGAGCTCTGGCAGGAGATCTACGCGCCCTACGGTCTGGTGCCGATGGCCTGCGGCGTAATCCTGTCCGAGGCGGGCGGCTGGTACACCAAGCCGATTGAGAGCGTCGAGGACTTCCGGGGCCTCAACATCCGCATCGGCGGGCTGGGCGGGGCGATTGCCGCCAAGCTGGGCGCGAATGCGATGTCGCTGCCTGCGGGAGAGATCTCGACCTCGCTCGAGACGGGCCGCCTGGACGCGACAGAGCTGAGCTTTCCGCTGATCGACAAGCTTCTGGGCTTCGATAAGGTCGCCAAGAACTACTACTTCCCCGGCTGGCACCAGCCCGCGGGCTTCATCGAGTTCTACATGAACAAGGGCAAGTGGGACGCGCTGACCGATGCGCAGCGCACGGCTATCGAGGTCTCCTGCGCCGATGCGAACCTCTACGCGATGGGGATCGCCGCGGGCGCGCAATCCGAGGTGCTGCAGGGCTTCCGCGACAATGGCGTGAACGTGGCCCGCTTCCCGGACGCGGTGATGGACGCGCTGCGGGCCGCGGCGGACGAGGTCTATGCCGAGAAATCCGCCGAGGATGAGATGTTCAAGACGGTGATCGACAGCTACCGCGCCTATGCGGCCAGCTATAACGAGTACCAGGCGCTGTCCTCGCTCGACTGATCCCAAACGCAACCCCGGCCCCGGACCTGATCCGGGGCCTCCAACCTATGCGGAGGCGGCCCCATGCGGCTCAGCCAGGATAGAATATTGACCTCTCACGTGGGCTCTTTGCCCCGTCCGCCGGACCTGTTGCAGATGCTGGAGGCGGCGGAAACAGGCGGCAAAATAGACGCCGCGGAGCTGGAGGACCGGATCACGCAGGCGATCTGCGACATCGTCGAGGCGCAACGCGCGGCGGGCGTCGACATCGTCAATGACGGCGAGAACTCCAAGACCTCTTACACGCTCTACATCCAAGACCGGCTGAACGGCGTGGGCCCGGTCCCGCCCGAGAAGGAACGCCCCAAGACCGCGCAGCATGCCGACCTGATGGAGCATCCCGACCTGGTAGAGCTGATGGCGTCGAAGACGGTGGGGCTGAGCTGGTTCGACCGCATGGCCCCGCCCGCCGCGATTGGGCCGGTGAGCTATGGCGACATGGCGCCGCTGCAGCGGGACTTGGACAATCTCACCGCGGTCTGCGAGGCCCTGGGCGTGCAAGAGGCGTTCATGAACTCCGCCTCGCCCGGCGTGCTGACCAAATTCGTGCCGAACATGCATTACGCCTCTGAGGATGCCTATATCGAGGCCCTGTCCGAGGCGCTGCGCCCGGAATACGAGGCGATCACCCAGGCCGGGTTCATCCTGCAGATCGACGCGCCGGATCTGGGCTCGGCCCGGCACAACCAGTACCAGGACCTTGACGAGGCGGCGTTCCTGAAGATCGCCGCACGCAATGTCGAGGCCCTGAACCACGCCACCCGCAATATCGCGCCGGACCGGATGCGCATGCATATCTGCTGGGGGAATTACGAGGGGCCGCATACCCATGACATCGCCTTTGCCAGCCTGCACCCGGTGGTGATGCAGGCCCGGCCAGCTGGCCTGCTGATCGAGGGCGCGAACCCGGCCCATGCCCATGAATACGAGGACCTCAAGACCCTGGGCCTGCCCGACGAGAAGGTGCTGTTGCCCGGCGTGATCGACACGACGACGAACTTTGTCGAGAACCACCGCCTTGTGGCGCAGCGCATCGAGAAATGGGCCGACGCGGTGGGGCGCGAGCGGGTGATCGCCTCGACCGATTGCGGCTTTGCCACCTTCGCGGGGCCGAACAATCCCGTGGCGCCAACCGTGGTCTGGTCCAAGCTGCGCGCGCTCTCGCAGGGCGCGGCCCTGGCCTCCGAGGCGCTTTGGTGAGTTACAACCTAACCGACTTCGGATCGTATACCGCCGGGGGCCGAATTGCGCATGTGAGCGAGGGCGCGCCGCGCGAGATCAACTTCACCCGGTCCGTCAGCTACCAGGTCGACCCGCGCGGGGATTTCGCGGTCGAACATGCCTATGTGCAATATTTCGTCCCAGAGGCGCGAAACGATGAACCGCCCGTGGTCCTGGTGCATGGCGGCGGCATGTCGGGCAGCTGCTGGGAGACAACTCCGGATGGCCGCCCCGGCTGGCTGCAGCTGCTGCTGAAGCGCGGCTACGAGGTGCATGTGGTCGACGCGGTTGAGCGCGGGCGCGCCGGTTTCGCGCCGGGCCATTGGCAGGGCGAGCCGCTCTTGCGCAGCCTCCAAGAGGCCTGGACCCTGTTCCGCATCGGCCCCCGCGACGGGTTTGCCAGCAGAACGCCGTTCAAAGGACAGCGCTTCCCGGTCGATCACTTTGAAACGCTCGCGCAACGTTTCGTGCCGCGCTGGCTGACAACGACCCAGCTGCAAACAGAGGCGCTCTTGGCCGTCCTAGAGCGTACAGGCCCCGCGATTGTGATCTGCCACAGCCAGGGGGGCGAGGTGACCTTCGACGCTTTGGCGTCCAACTCTGAAAACATCGCCCGCGTCATCGCCCTGGAACCGTCCGGCGTACCCAAGACCCCAGAAGACCTAAATGGCACGCCGTTCACCTTGGCGGTCGGCGACTTTCTCGACTGCGATCCCTTTTGGGAGGCACGGTTGCGGGCTTGGTCCCAGTTCGCAGGCCTTGTCGGGGCCAGACTACTTGGCCCCGGAGAGTTCGGGGCAGGCAGTTGCCACCTATTGATGTCGGACCACAACTCCGACGATGTGCTCTCCGCAGTTTTGCAGCGCTAGGGACTTGGGGGAGACTGGCCCGGCTGGTGAAACCCGACACTAGCCACGTAACGATGAACATCCGCAAAGTCCCGCGATCTGTGAGTTGAACCTTTCCTATTTTCTGCGGTCAGCATGAATGGCTGAAAAGCAGGCTGCACGTGCAGAATCCAAGATCGACAAGCAATGTCGTCTGTGGGTGGCTACTGCATTGCAGATGTTTTCTGGCAATTTCTGCGGTTAGTTCGTCAGTACTGTCGTCTGTCCGGCCTGATTATGTTTTGGCATTGCCTCAACTGGCCTTCCCTCTCGGGACATTGCTGCGCAATGCCCTACCGGGCAGTGGATGAATTCCGCGAGCGAGGTTCCAATCGGCTTATCGACGTTAGAGGGCCGCTGCCATGGCCGGAGTGCCCTTGCTCTTGGTTGACCTAATTCCGCATCATGGTTTCAACGTCTCGCATCTCGTTTGCAGCTGGCGTGGTTAGAACGCTGGCTGCCGGTATTCCTGTTTCTTTGTGAGCATCGCCTAGAGTGAGACATTGACCGCCATTGGTTCGAGAGAAATGCCGAACCCGGGCTGCCTTGTTTGCCATGGCGACTGTTGCCAGCCGGAACGGTTTTTCGGCAATGATCTTGGCTGTCCAGAGATCGACTTTCTCCGGTGAACGTTTCGCCATGACCGCGCGCGATGTCATACCTATGACCAAAAGCTTGCGAATAAAGCGATCACACTGCTTGGTGATCTTTCCTAGACGTTCCTTAACGCCGCTGGATTTGTTGAGAGGCGTCAGTCCGAGCCAGGCCGCCTTCTTCGGTCGTGTACCGGTGTGTCAGCGCCTCGCCTGCCGGGCTGCGATAGACATCCGTCTCTGTGTCATAGGCAAAGTCGGCCTTCACATACATGCCCTTCTTGCGATTGTCCGAGGTCTCAGGCCGGGGGAGGGTCGTGGTGATGCCATCCTCGTGACAGGCCAGGATTTCGCGGCCGCTGAAATAGCCTTTATCCATTGCCCCCTCTCACACATCCTTCAGATGTGTTGCCGGGCAGCGGGCAGGGTATTGCGAAACAATGTCCCGAGCGGGTAGCGACCGCACTCATCTCGTCGCGACCTTGTGCGACCTTCGCCCCCTTGGCCATCGGCGAGAGTTGGTCGCGGTCATGTCCTGCGTTGATGACGTTATGCGCGACGATCAGATGGCCTGTACGGCTGGCGATCTTGCCTTTGGTGAAGTTCTTATCTCGGTTGTTGTCAGCCTTAAACTTGGAACCGTCAATGGCGACGCAATCCCCTTTCAGAACGCCAACCCGCCGACACATTTGGACGAGTTGTGCACAAGTTTGCCGAATGGCGGGGCCGTTATCACGACGAAAGTCGGCGATCGTTTATGATCCGGGGCTAACCGACCCGTCGTTGCCGGAACCGTGCGCCCAAATCCCAACCCCGCAAGGTCAATCTCACCCACGAAAAGGTCGATAACACGGACCAGAATATCCTCACCGATCCAATCCTCCAGCCGGTCTGAAAAAAGCGTCGCCTGACTGCGATCCGCGCCCTTGATTTATCCCGACATACCTGCCTCCGATCTTTGCCGAAAAGTATTCAGCATCCGGCGTGCCACGCTGGTGCGCCACCTTCAGGAGCGGCCCATGCCGGCCATTTGCCACGAGCCGCCGTCAGCGCGCTGCGGCCCGTCAAACCGGGCTTTCGCTGCGCTCGCGAAATCGAACCGACAGCGAACTGGTGATCTGCGGACAAATTGGACATTCGGTAAGCTTCGGCCAATGGCCGCTCTCACTTAGAGAGGCGTCCAGTTAACCTGCGCCGGGGTTGCAGCTTTTTGCGAGCATACTTTCCACAATAAAACGCAACCTACTGGGATGCCGACTAATTACTTGGTTCGTAAGCCCCTCGATCATAGGTTCGGCGGGGCCATTTGGCTCGTTGGCATCAAGATAGTTCTGAAATCTCTCTGAAGCAGTTTTTTGTGCTGGCGGTGCCGCAAAGTCTGCTCCAATAGACCCAACTTCACCGTCAGGAAACCGTACTTCCATCCACTCGGGAAATGCTCGGAAAGAGAAGGCGCTATGTGGGACGAACCCTGCGTTAACGTCGGCGTGAGCTTCAAGCCTGTGTTCTTCGCAGTCTATTGAGAATACGATATCAAAGCTACCCATTTCCTCTCGATGAGAAACGTCGCCACTAACTCGGTTTTCTCCTGCGGCCAATATTCTAAAAGTAGTTCTGCTTTGAACAATATGCCCGTTCGATCTCGAGTACGGCGTTCCGACAAATAGGTAGCCTTGATCGATTCCTGTGACATCTGCGAACGTAGTGGCGCACACCAAGAGGAGCGAACAGGACAGAAAAATCCTCAATCGAATTTTCATTCTGATGAGGTGTGTCAAAATATCTAACTCCGAGGTTTATATTGGGAATGCTTCAATGTTTGGATGAGAAGGTCCTTCCCCGTCTCTTCCCAAAAAGAGACCTTAGCTGCGGCACAGAAAACATGCAATTTGGGCTCTGAGCAGTCCTTCTCTGTGCGGGCTTGGTGACGGCCGGTTTCGTGAGGGCCCCTCGGGTGCGGGGGGCCGGGAGCGGGTCAGCCTCGGTTGTCCACCACGCGGCGGGCCTTGCCCTGGCTGCGTTCCACCCCGCCGGGGTCGCTCAGCACCACCTGCGCCGAGATGCCTACCACGTCCTTGATGCGCTGCCCCAGCGCGGCGGCCAGCGGTGCGGCGTCCCCTGCCGCCAGGGGCTCGCAATGCACCCGCATCGCGTCCATCGGACCGTCCTTGAACAGCTCGATCTGGAAATACGGCGCGAGGCCGGGCGTGGCCAGCAGGCATTCCTCGATCTGGGTCGGAAACACATTCACCCCGCGCAGGATGATCATATCATCCGACCGCCCGGTGACCTTCTCCATCCGCCGCATCGTGCGCGCCGTGCCCGGCAGGAGCCGCGTGAGGTCCCGCGTGCGGTAGCGGATGATCGGCATGCCCTCCTTGGTGAGCGTGGTGAACACCAGCTCTCCCAGTTCGCCGTCAGGCAGCACCGCGCCGGTCTCTGGGTCGATCACCTCGGGCAGGAAGAAGTCCTCCCAGATATGCAGCCCGTCCTTGGTCTCGACGCATTCATTCGCCACGCCCGGCCCCATGATCTCGCTGAGCCCATAGATGTCCACCGCGTGCATATCAAAGGCCTCCTCGACCTCGGCGCGCATCGCGTTGGTCCAGGGCTCGGCGCCGAAGATGCCCACCTGCAGCGAGGACGCGCGGGGGTCCAGGCCCTGCCGCTTGTACTCCTCTAGGATGTTGAGCATGTAGCTGGGCGTGACCATGATCGTGGTCGGCTTGAAGTCCTCGATCAGCGTCACCTGGCGCGGGGTCATCCCGCCCGAGACCGGCACCACGGCGCAGCCCAGCGCCTCGGCCCCGTAATGCGCCCCCAGCCCGCCGGTGAACAGCCCGTAGCCATAAGAGATATGCACCATGTCGCCGGGCCTGGTGCCGCTGGCGCGCATCGAGCGGGCCACCAGGTGCCCCCAGTTCTTCACGTCCTGGCCGGTATAGCCCACCACGGTGGGCTTGCCCGTGGTGCCCGAGGAGGCATGCACCCGCGCGATCTGGTCCTGCGGCACCGCGAACATCCCGAACGGGTAGTTCTGGCGCAGGTCCTCCTTCACGGTGAAGGGGAACTTGGCGATGTCCGCCAGCGTCTGCAGGTCGTCCGGATGCACCCCGGCGGCGTCAAAGCTGGCCCTGTAATGCGGCACGTTGGCGTAGGCGTGGCCGAGCGACCAGCGCAGGCGCTTTAGCTGCAGCGCGGCGATCTCGTCGCGGCTGGCGATCTCGATCGGGTCCAGGCTGGCGCGGTTGGGTGTTAGGTCCTTCATGACTCGTCCTCCTCGGGGAAGTGCTGTCCCTTGACGGTGCGCGAGCAGCCGCGCATCTCGGCCACGACCGAGCCGTCCTGGCGCGTCACGCGCACGTCATAGATGCCGCTGCGGCCCGTACGGCTGGTCTCGCGCGCGGTGGCGGTCAGCACGTCGCCCAGCTGCCCTGGTGCGACGAAGCTGATCGTGTTGTGCTGCGCCACGGCCAGCTGGTTGTAGCTGTTGCAGGCGAAGGCAAAGGCGCTGTCGGCCAGCGTGAAGATCACCCCGCCGTGGCAGATCTTATGCCCGTTGGTGTGGTGCGCCTGGACGGTCATCTGGGTCACCGCCTGGCCCGGCGAGACCTCCTGGAGCGTCATGCCCACCCATTTGGAGGCCTCATCGCTGGCCCACATCGCCGCGGCGGCGCGCGTGGCTCGATCCTTGGGGGTCAGTGTCATATTCTGCTCAACATCGCCTTTGACGCGTTACAAGAGTTGCCGATTGTTGGGGACATCTGTTACACAACAGCACGTCCAGGTCCAGTGTGATCATACCGAGGAGAGTGTCAAATGGGTGTCCAAAAGATCAAAAGCTTTGCAGCCGGGGCATGGGTCGCGCCCGACGCGGGCGCGCGCCCCATCGAGCACGCCGTCACCGGCGCCGTGATGGCCGAGGCCGGGGCCGCCCTGGACATGGGCGCCATGCTCGACCACGCGCGCAATGTCGGCGGGCCGGCGCTGCGCGCCCTGACCTTCCACGACCGCGCCCGCATGCTCAAGGCCCTGGCGATGTACCTGTCGGAGCGCAAGGACCCGCTTTACGACCTGTCCTTCAACACCGGCGCCACGCAGAAGGACCATCTGATCGACATCGACGGCGGCATCGGCGCCACGTTCGTCTTCGCCTCCAAGGGGCGGCGCGAGATGCCGGACGCGCAGGTCTATCTGGACGGCCCCGTAGAGCAGCTGTCGCGCAGCGGCACCTTCCTGGGCCGCCACATCGCCGTGCCCAAGCGCGGCGTGGCCGTGCATATCAACGCCTTCAACTTCCCCGTCTGGGGGATGATGGAGAAGCTCGCCCCGGCCCTGCTTGCGGGCATGCCCTGCATCGTGAAACCCGCCACCGCGACCTGCTATGTCACCGAGCTGGCGGTGCGGATGATGTTGGAAAGCGGCCTGCTGCCGGAGGGCGCGCTGCAGCTGATCTGCGGCGGCACCGGCGACCTGCTGGACCGGCTTGGCGGGCAGGACGTGGTCAGCTTCACCGGCTCGGCGCAGACCGCCGCGATGCTCAAGGCCACCCCGTCGATCCTGGCGGGCTCTGTCCCCTTCATCGCCGAGCAGGACAGCCTGAACGCCGCCATCCTCGGGCCCGACGCCGCGCCGGGCAGCCCGGAATTCGACATCTTCATCAAGGAGGCCACGCGCGAGATCACCGTGAAGGCGGGGCAGAAATGCACCGCGATGCGGCGGCTGATCGTGCCGGACCCCGCGCCGGTGATCGAGGCCCTGTCGGCGCGGCTTGCGGGGGTGCGGATCGGCGATCCGCGATCCTCGGACACTCAGATGGGCGCGATTGTGTCGGCGTCCCAGCGCGACGACGTCGCGGCCAAGGCAGCGATCATCGCAACAGAGGCCGCGCTGGTCTTTGACGGCAGCGCTCCGGAGGGCTTCGTGGCGCCGCGGCTCTTCCACTGCGCCGACCCCGACGCGGCCCAGCAGGTGCACGCCGTCGAGGCCTTCGGCCCCGTCAGCACCGTCATGGGCTATCGCGACCTGGACCACGCCGCAGAGCTGGCCAATCGCGGCGAGGGCTCTCTGGTGGCGTCGGTCTTCACCCGCGACCCGGACGCCGCGCGGCACCTGGCCATCGAGACCGCCAGCCACCACGGGCGGCTCTACTTCAACAACCGCGACAGCGCCAAGGAGGCCACCGGGCATGGCTCCCCCCTGCCCCATATGGTGCATGGCGGGCCGGGGCGCGCCGGCGGCGGCGAGGAGCAGGGCGGCATCCGCGGCGTGATGCATTACATGCAGCGCACCGCCGTGCAGGGCTCGCCCGACATCCTAACCGCCGTTGCGGGCGACTGGGTGCCCGGCGCGCAGGAGATCGACGCGGGCGAGCACCCCTTCCGGCGCGCCTTTGACACGCTTCAGATCGGCGAGACGATCCACACCGCCCCGCGGGTGGTCACGCTGGAGGATATCGAGCATTTCGCGCATTTCACCGGCGACACCTTCTATGGGCATATGGACGAGGAGGCCGCGGCGGCGAACCCGTTCTTCCCGGGGCGCGTGGCGCATGGTTACCTGCTGTTGAGCTTCGCGGCGGGGCTTTTTGTGGACCCCGATCCCGGCCCCGTGCTGGCCAATACCGGGCTGGACAACCTGCGCTTCATGAGCCCCGTCTCGCCCGGGGACGCCATTAAGGCCCGCCTTACGGTGAAGCGCAAGACCGGCCGCAACGAGGAATATGGCGAGGTGCGCTGGCACGTGACGCTGACCAACCAGGACGGCGAGATCTGCGCGGAGTATGAACTCTTGACGATGAACAGCTACTAAAGGGCGGCTCCTTGCGCCCTTGCGGGCCCGCGTCGCGAGGCGCGGCGCGCTACTCCTCCAAATACATAAACGTGGCCGTCGCCAGGGCCGCCGTCTTTGGGCTGCCCTCCGCCATGAAGGTCACCCGGCAGACCGCCAGCTTGCGCCCGTTGCTTTCCAGGTCCACCCGGATGCGCACCGCGCCGCCCGGCAGGGGCCGCGCGAAGCGCACTGACATATCCGTCGTGGTGCAGTTGCGGAACCGCCCGTTCGCGCCGGTCAGCGCATAAACGCAGGCCGTATCCGCCAGCGCCGCGATCGCCTGGCCGCAGATCACCCCCGCGCCGGGCCCGCCGCGCAGCTCTACCGACGGGTGCCCCGGGAACACCAGATCAGCCCCGGCACGGCCGGTCTCCACCAGCGTCAGGCCGAGATCGGCCACCCAGGGCGCGAAGGTGTAATCCACCTGCGCCATTGCCTCTTTCGCCGCCAGGCTCTGCTCTGTCATGTGCCACCCTTTTGCTTGCTCTGTTGTGGCGCAGCGGCCCGGACATGTCTATAACCTAAGGATGGCCGCAAAAACGCCCCCCACCTCGCCCGTTGAGATGATCGCCGCGCTGGCCGCGCTGGGCGAGATGCGGGTCTGGTCCGTGCTGATCACCATCTTCGGCGACGCGGTGGCCGCCCGCGGCGGGCAGGTCAGCGCGATGACGCTGCAGACCATCCTGGACCGGCTGCGGTTCAAACCCGAGGCGATGCGCGTGGCGATCCACCGGCTGGTCAAGGACGGCTGGATCTCGCGCGACAAGCAGGGCCGGCAGAGCTATTACAAGCTCTCCAAGGAGGGCCGGGCCGAGTTCCTTCCCGCCACGCAGCGGATCTACGCGGAGGCGCCCGCGCTTGCGGGGCCGTGGCAGCTCGCCATCCTGCCGCCCATGCCGGAAAAGCAGCGCGGCGAGGCCAAGAAGAGATACAGCGACGCGGGCTATCTTGCCGTCTCGCCCACCTGCTTCATCGCGCCCGCCGGCACCCCGGCGCCCAAGGACGACCAGGCGCTGAACCTTGACGCCCCCCTGGCGCAGGTCCCCAACTGGGTGCGCGAGACGCTTGGGCCGCCGCATCTACAGATAGAGTACCAGCAGCTTGAGCGCATGCTGGAGCGCCTCAGCCGCACCAAAGTCACCCAGGGCGACGAGGCCGCCGCGCTGCGCGTCATTATGATCCACCAATGGCGCCGCGTCTTGTTGCGCCATGCCGACCTGCCCGCAGAGCTGCTGCCCGCAACCTGGCGCGGCGAGGCCTGCCGCGCGCTGGTGCTGCAAGAGCACAAGCGCCTCTCGGCGCTCGCCGACCCCTGGCTAGACAACGAGATTGGTTCGGGGACGGCGGCGCTGGCCTGCTAGGGTCTTTGGGCGCTAGGGCTTTGGGGCATTAGGGCTTTACGGCTTGGGCGCGTATACGAACCGGTCGAACACCGCCGAGGCGCCCCCGCCGGTCAGATCAAACGCGAACATCCCGACAAAGCAGCCGGTAAAGCTGGCATGCGCGCCGCGCCCGCCCTCGTCCGACAATATGGCGTTCGACAGGACCGGGCCAATGGGCTGCCAGTCGCCGCCGGGCACGCGCCAGAAGAACTGAAGCTCGGCGTGATCCACCGCGACGCGCAGCTCGACGGGCCCATCCGGCACCGCCACCGGCGCCTCGGGGTAACGCGTCACCGCGCCGTCCGGCCAATCACCGGCGCAGGACAGGATCGTGAGCGCCCGCCCGCCATCGGCCTCGCAGGACAGCGCCAAGGCATGGAACTTATGCGCGTTATAATAGGCGGTCAGCCCCGCGGCGTGCTGGTAGGTCTCGGGCGCGGAATGCAGGCGCGTCTCGACAGAATAGACCAAGTGCTCTTGGCGGCGCGCGAGCAGCGACTGCTCGAAGGGGCTGCCCAAGCTCTCGCGCCCAAAGAGGGTCAGCCCCTCGGGGCCGGTCGTGAACAGGCGGTCCGGATAGGGGGTGCGCAGCCACTGGAACTCAGGCGGCAGGCCGTCGCGGAAGTCGTGCTCTGACGCCACCGTTGGCGCGGGCTCCGCATCGGCCAGACCCGGCAGCGCCTCGCGCGCGAGCATCCCGCCCTGTTCCAGATAGAGCCAATCATCCTCGCCCCAGACGCAGCGCTCGATCCCGGTCTCGCGCCCCAAGGGGCAGAACCGCCCCGGCAGGGGCCGCCCCATCAGGAAGGTGTGGTAGGCCTGACCGTCGGGCGTCTCGACATATTGCCCATGCCCGGTGCGCTGGATCGCATGGTCCGGGGCGTCCGCGGCGCAGAGCAGGTGGCCATCGGGCTGGGTCTCGTAGGGTCCGGTGATCTCTTTGGCGCGCGCCATGGTCACCGCGTGCCCGTAACCGGTGCCGCCCTCGGCCACGGTCAGGTAGTACCAGCCATTGCGTTTGAAGATATGCGGCGCCTCGGTTAGCCCGCGCGGGCTGCCGTCATAGATGTTCGTGATCGGGCCAAAGAGCCCCGCCTCGGGCGACCATTCCTGCAGCAGGATGCCATCGAAGGCCGCATGCGCGGCGTTGCCGCCCGTGCCGGGCCCGCGGTGGTTCCAGCGCATGTTCATGAACCACTTGCGCCCGTCCTCGTCGTGGAAGAGCGAGGGGTCGAAGCCGGAGGAGTTCACATACCACGGGTCGGACCACTCCCCGTCAATCGTCTCGCAGGTCACGATGTAATTATGGCTGTCCTTAAAGCTGACATCGATCCGCTTCATATCCGTGAAGACCAGCCAGAACTTGCCGTCCGCGTGGCTGAGGCAGGGCGCCCAGACGCCGCCGCTGTCAGGGTTGCCGCGCATGTCCAGCTGGGTCGCCCGGTTCAGCGGGCGGGCGACCAGCGTCCAGTTCACCAGGTCGCGGGAGTGGTGGATCTGCACGCCGGGGTACCACTCGAAGGTCGATGTGGCGATGTAGTAATCCTCGCCCACGCGGCAGATGGACGGGTCGGGATTGAAGCCCGGTAGGATCGGGTTGCGGATCAAGTTTCTTACTCCAGTCTATTAGGGAAGGCTTGGCTGTGCCATGCGCCCGCCGTCGATTGTCCAGACCTGCCCAGGCGTCCGGGCGGCCCCGACGGAGCCGCGCCATTGGATCGGCCGGGCCATGCTCACGGGCGCGCCGGTGCGGCGCATTGGCTGGAGGCCGCCAGCCGCCCCTGTGACCAGGGGCTTTATGCCCGTGAACCTCACGCTAGGCCCATTCGGGCCGGAACGTCACGCGAGAAAAATCGACCAGCATTCAGCAATTCTTCACCGAATCGCCCAACTATAAAGGGCGGTAGGGAGGGGGCAACCCACGCGGTTAACAAACGGTAAATTTCCCCCATAGCCTGTCCCTAGTGATCCTGATTCAACGCCTCGGCGGCCGGAATCTCGCGCTCGCGCCGCGCAATATAGTCCAGCAGCGCCTCGTCCACACCGGGGTCCAGCATTGGTTGCTCATAGTCCTTTAGCAGCGCCTTGGCATAGGCCAGCGCGCGCTCGGTGATCTCGACAGAGCCCTCCGCCGCCCATTGCTCGATCGCGTTATTGTCAAACAGCTCGGGCATAAAGAACGCCCGCTGGAAGTTCTCGAGCGTATGCGGATGGCCAAGGTAATGCCCGCCGGGGCCGATATCCTTAACCGCCGTAAGCGCCTCGTCAAAGTCGTCCCAGCGCACGCCCTCGGCCATGCGGTAGCCCATGGCGCATTGCTCGGCATCCACCACGAACTTGGCCACCGAGCAATGCATGCCCGCCTCGTTCCAGCCCGCCGAATGCCAGACATAGTTGCAGCCCGCATGCAGCACGCTCATCAGCGTTGTGGCGCTTTCATACCCCGCCTGCGCGTCAAAGGTCTTGGCCCCACCCAGCGTGTTCGACGACCGCCACGGCACGCCATAATACCGCGCCATCTGCCCGATCATGTAGTTCATCAGGCTGATCTCTGGGGTGCCCGCCATCGGCGCGCCGGACTTCATCGAGACGGTCGACAGGTAGTGTCCGTAGATCGCCGGCGCCCCCTTGCGCACCACCTGGGTATAGGCCAGCGCGCTGAGCGCCTCGGCGTTCAACTGCGCCACGGTCGGCGCCACGCTGGCCGGCGTGTTGGCCCCGCCCAGCACGAAGGGCGAGCACAGCACCGGCTGCTTGCGCCGCGCAAAGGCGCGCATCGCGCCCAGCATCGTCTCGTCCCACACCAGGGGCGAGTTGCCGTTGCAATTACCGGTGCAGACCGCGTGATCCTCCAGGAAGTCCTCTCCAAAGAGGATGGCGCACATCTCCATCACGTCCTCGGCGTTCTTGGGCGAGGTGGTCATCCCCATGAAGGTCTTGTCGGAATGCCTCATCGAGGAATAGGTGATGCGCAGATGCCGGTGGCTGATCGGGTGGTCCATCGGCTCGACAATGTGATGCGCGCTGGAGTGCAGCGCGGGCAGCATATGGCTGAGCTTGTGGAAATTCGCCAGGTCGTCCAGCGTCGGCGCGCGGCGCACATCGTCGAGGTCGCGCAGATAGGGCGCGCCGGTCATCGGCACGAAGATCGAGCGGTCGCCGCCGAAGGGCAGGCTCTTGTCCGGGTTGCGCGCATGGATCGTATACTGCGCCGGGATCGTGGCGATCAGCTCGCGCACCAGGCCGCGATCCAGATGCACCGTCTCGCCGCGCACATCGGCCCCCGCCCGGCGCCAATCCTCCAGCGCGATCTCGTCGCGGAACACCACGCCGACATCCTCTAGGATGCGCATTGAAGCCGCGTCGATGCGCTCGACCTGCGCGCCGTCCATAAGCTCGGTCAGCGGGATCCGCCGGTGCAGGCTGGGCAGCATCGTGATGTCGCGCGCCTGTCGGATCGCCTTGCGCGCGCGCCGTCCGCGCCGCTCTGTGCCAACTGCATCCACACTCATATTGTATACTCCTTGTATACTTTCAACATGAGCCGAAGGCTGCCTGACGGCAAGCTAGGGACGCTACAAGGATACCGACACCCCACGCCGCAATCAGGCTAGCAGATTTGCGGCCGCCCCTGGCCCCAATGCCTCGGGGCGTTCACAGGTCGTCGACAGATTGACAAACGCGCCCTCCTCGCCAGAGCGCAAGACCGAGGTCATCACGTCCACCGCGTGGATTGCCAGCTCTAGCGAGCAGCGATGCGCCCGGCCCTGGAGGATGCCCTGCGCCATATCCGCAAGCCCGGCGGTGCGGTAATTCGCGGTGCCGCGATCCTCGTTCACGCGCCCGAACGGGTGGTCCCAGGCCTCCACACCGCGGATCTCGCCATCGGTGCCCGCGACCTCCAGATCGCCCCCAAAGAAGTTCGGATCCGGCACGAATAGGCTACCCTCGGTGCCATAAAGCTCCATATTCGCGTGCCGATGCGCCCAGACGTCCCAGGAGGTCGACAGCGTTATGGTCGCCCCCTGCTCGAACTCCAGCAGCGCGTGGATATTCGTGGGCGTGTCCACCGGAATGACCTCGCCATTGCGCGGCTCGGAGGTGATGGTGCGCGTCGGCGTCGCGGCCGAGGCCAGCGCAGCCACGCGCTTTACCGGACCGAGCAGTTGGATCAGGTTCGTCACATAATAGGGCCCGATATCCAACATCGGCCCCGCGCCCGGCTGAAAGAAGAAATCGGGGTTGGGGTGCCACATCTCGATGCCATGGCTCATCACGTGGCAAGTGCCGGCCACGACGCGCCCCACCCCGCCATCATCGATCATGGCGCGGGCCTGCTGATGCGTGCCGCCCAGGAACGTGTCCGGCGCGGACCCCACGCGCAGGCCTTTCTCGGCGGCCAGAGCGCGCAGCTCCTCGCCCTCCTCCAGGGTCAGCACCAGGGGCTTCTCAGAATAGGCGTGCTTGCCCGCCTGCAGGATCTGGCGGGTCACCTCGAAATGCGCCGCCGGGATGGTCAGGTTGACGACGATGTCGATGTCATCGGCACCCAGCAGCCCGTTCACATCATAGGCCGTGACCCCAAACGCCGCGCCCTGCGCCTCGGCCGCCTGCAGGTTGATGTCCGCCACGCCGCGAACCTCGATATCGCGGAACATCGGCGCGAGCCGCAGATAAGCCGATGAAATATTGCCGCATCCGATGATGCCGACGCCAAGTTTGGTCATGTTCTAGCCTCTAATACGTATTCGTGGACGCAATCGAACGCTCGGCAAAGCGCGCGTGGTCGCTGGGATTGTCATGCTCCATGATGAACAGATCGCAGCGCGTCTTTCGCAGCGCGGTCGTCAGACCCGCCCAGTCCATCGTGCCGTGGCCGACATCGGCCCAGCCGTCCTCGTCCTCGCATTCGCCATCCGCGGCGATGTCCTTGATATGCGCGGTGGTGATGCGATCTGCGTAGCGCTCCATCCAGGCCAGAGGATCGCCGCCGCCCTTGACCACCCAGGCCACGTCCATCTCCCAGTCGATGCTGGGGGCCTCTTGCAGCAGGATCTCCATCGCGATGGAGCCATCTGGCAGCGGCATGAACTCCCAATGGTGGTTGTGCCAGCCGAAATCGAGACCCGCGTCGCGGAGCTTGGGCGCGGCGGCCTCAAGCCGGTGCGCGAGCGCTTTCCAATCCTCGGACGTCCCGTTATCGCGCAGGTCGTCCTCTGGCGCGGGGCAGAACACGCGCTTCATGCCCAACGCCTTCGCCGTGGCGAGACTATCTTCCAGCCCGTCCTCAAACGCGCCCGCCGGGAAGAAATGCCCCGACGGCATGGTCAGGCCTGCCGCGTCCAATGCGGCCTTGGTCGCGCCGGCGTCCTCGTAGACGCCGCCGAACCCCTCGACCATCGTGTAGCCGGCCTTGGCCAGCATGGCATAGGTGGCCGCCCAGGGCCCAAAATTGCGCGAAGAATAAAGCTGATAGGAAAATTCGGTCATGTGATTGCAAGCCCTAGATGCGGTTTTCAGAAGATTTGTCGAAAAGAGAGGCGCGCGAGGCGTCGATGCCAATTTGCATCCTATCGCCCTCTTTCACCTCCATTTGCCCGTCGACGAGGAACCGGAAATCGGTGCCCGCAAGCTGCGTCCAGACGAGCGTGTCGGCCCCCATGGGCTCGACGATGGACACGGTGACCTCGGCGGTCAGGCCGGAGACATCCGAGAAACCGCCGGTGAGAACGTGCTCGGGGCGGATGCCGATCCAGGCGGGGCCGCTGGCCTCGGCGGTGAAACCGTAGGTGCTAAGATCAATGACCGTGTCGCCGGTGCGGAAGGCTGTGCCCTCGACCACGCCCTCCAGGAAGTTCATCGACGGAGAGCCGATGAAATCCGCCACGTATTTGTTCACCGGCGCGTTGTAGATCTCGTTCGGGCTGCCCAGCTGCTGGATCAGCCCGTCCTTCATGATCGCGATGCGGTCGGCAAGCGTCATCGCCTCAACCTGGTCATGGGTGACGTAGATCATGGTGTTGTCGAGCGCATGGTGCAGCTTTTTGAGCTCCACCCGCAGATCGGCGCGCAGCTTGGCATCGAGGTTGGACAGCGGCTCGTCAAAGAGGAACACGTCCACGTCGCGCACCAAGGCGCGGCCAATGGCGACACGTTGGCGCTGGCCGCCGGACAGGGCGGCGGGCTTGCGCGCCAAGAGCGGCTCGATCTGCAGGATCTCGGCGGCGCGGGCGACCCGGCGGTCGCGCTCCTCCTTGGGGACCTTGGCGTTCTTGAGCCCGAACTCCAGGTTCCCGCGCACGGTCATCTGCGGGTAAAGCGCGTAGGACTGGAACACCATGCCGATGCCCCGTTTGGAGGGCTCCTCCCAGGTGACATTCTTGCCCGAGATAAAGATCTGCCCGTCGCTGACCTCCAAGAGCCCCGCGATGCAGTTCAGCAGGGTGGACTTGCCGCAACCGGACGCGCCGAGCAGCACCAGGAACTCGCCCTCGTGGATCTCGATATTGAGGTCCTTGAGGACCTCCACGGGACCAAAATTCAGGTCCAGATGTCTGATGGACACGCTCATTCTGCTTCTCCAGGGGCGGCGGGTCTGCGACCCGCGATCAGCCTGTCTTTGCTCACGTTGCGCTTGGTCATTCGCTCACCCCTTGACGGCCCCCGCCGCAATGCCCCGGACGAATAATCGGCCCGAGACGAAGTAGATTGTAAGCGGCACCAACCCCGTCAGGATCGTTGCGGCCATGTTGACGTTATATTCCTTCACCCCCTGCACCGAGTTCACGATGTTATTGAGCTGCACCGTCATCGGGTAGTTATCGGGCTTGGTGTAGATCACCCCGAACAGGAAGTCGTTCCAGATCCCCGTCACCTGCAGGATCACCGCCACCACGAAGATCGGCAGCGACATCGGCAGCATGATGCGGAAGTAGATCCCCCAGAACCCCGCCCCGTCGACGCGGGCCGCCTTAAAGAGCTCCTCGGGGATCGAGGTGAAGTAGTTGCGGAACAGCAAGGTCAGGATCGGCATCCCGAAGATCGAGTGCACGATCACCAGCCCGAAGAGCTTGGTATAAAGCCCCATCTCGCGCAGCATGATCACCAGCGGGTAGATCATCACCTGATAGGGGATGAAGGCGCCGAAGATCAGGATCGTGAAGAACAGGTTCGCGCCCTTAAAGCGCCAATTCGCCAGGGCGTAGCCGTTCACGCTCGCAATCGCGATCGAGACCAGCACCGAGGGCACCGTGATCTGCACCGAGTTCCAGAAGCCCCGGGAGAGCCCGTCGCAGTTCAGACCCGTGCAGGCCTCCCACCAGGCCTTCACCCAGGGCTCGAAGGTGATCTCGACCGGCGGGGCAAAGATGTTGCCCAGGCGGATCTCGGGCATGCCCTTCAGCGAGGTCATCACCATCACGTAAAGCGGGATCAGGTAGTAGACCGCGATCACGATCAGCGTGCCGTACAGCATGATGTTGCGACGGCTCAGCGTCTTCTTTGGCTTCGGCCCGCGGGGGCCGTCCATGATGGCTGCATCAACCACGCTTGCGCCCTCCGAATTCGAGATAGGCCCAGGGGATCAGCACCACCAGCACGCTCACCAGCATCATCGTTGACGCCGCAAAGCCCTGGCCCAAGTTCTGGCCGCCGAACATCAGGTCATAGACGTATTTCGCGGGCACCTCGGACGCGATGCCCGGCCCGCCCGAGGTCTGCGCCACCACCAGGTCGTAGACCTTGATGATCCCCGCCGCGATGATCACCAGCGCGGTCACGAACACGGGCCGCATCATCGGGATGACGATGAAGATATAGGTCTTCCACATCGGGATGCCGTCCACCCGCGCGGCCTTCCAGATCTCTTGGTCGATGCCGCGCAGTCCCGCCAGCATCAGCACCATCACAAAGCCGGTGCCCTGCCAGAGCGCGGCAAAGAGGATCCCATAGATCACCCAATCGGCGTTAAAGAGCGGGTCGAAGGTGAAGTTCTCGAACCCCAGATCGCGCACGATCTTCTGCACGCCGAACTCCGGCGTCAGCAGCCACTGCCAGACCAGCCCGGTCACGATGAAGCTGAGCGCGAAGGGGTAGAGAAAGATGGTGCGAAAGACGCTCTCGAACCGGATCTTCTGGTCCATCAGCGCGGCCAGGACGAACCCGATGACCAGCGAGAAAATCAGCATGCAGATGCCATAGATCGCCAGATTCTCGATCGAGACCAGCCAGCGGTTGGTGCTCCAGAGGCGCTCGTATTGGTCGAGGCCGATGAACTGGCTCTTGGGCAGCAGCTTGGAGTTGGTGAAGCTGTGATAGATCGTCCAGCCGGTCGAGATCACAAAGACCCCGATGGCGGTGAAGGCCATGGGCACGGCGGCGACCTTGGCGGACATGTTCACGGCAAAGGTGCGCTCTAGCCGGCCGGGCTGGTGCATGCCCTTGTCCAGCGTGCCGATGGCCAGAATGCCGATGGCGATCAGAACGAACAGCGCGGCGGCGAAGAGCGCGAAGGGCTCGAACACGTTCCACATCTTGCGGAAGGACTTCAGCGCGGGCCAGGCCGCCTGCACATCCTTCTGCGCCAGCGCCCATAGCCCCATCGCGACCACCGCCGCAACGACCCAGCCAATCGCGTACCATTTGAAGCGGTTGGCCGCCAAGGCCACCCCGCGCGCCTCTACGATCAACAGCACCGCGGCGATGCCAGCGAGCGCGAGAAGCACCCAAGGCGCCGTGACCAGCACCGCATAGTCCAAGCCGATTGTCACCAGAACGAAGGCGACAAAGGCCAGTGCTATGCACCAAAGATAGCCGCGTTCGGCCAGCTCTCGCATCTCAAACCCACCCCTCAAGATTCAGAAAGCGCCGCCGATCCGCAATGGGACCGGCGGCGCATGCACGCGCCAACTAGTCGGCGCTTGCCATGATATCGACGTAAGCCGCCTGAACCGCCTCGACGGTGACAGACTTGTCGTTCCAGAACTCGGTCATCAGCGACTCGATTTGGTTCCGCGTATCCGCGCTAAGCGTGTTCACGCTGTCGGGCAGTACATTGCCATCGGCCAGGATCTTTAGGCCTTTTTTCATGCAGTCATTGGCCGCCGAAAGGTCGATATCGCCGCGGATCGGCAGCGAACCCTTCTTGAGATTAAATGCGACCTGAACCTCTTTGGAGATCAGCAAAGACGCCATCTCCCTCTGCGCTTCTTCGATATCGGGGTCATCGTTCAGCGGGAAGTAGAACGCGTCGCCGCCGGTGGCGATGACCTCGTTAACGCCAAGGCCGGGGAGGCAGGTATAGTCCTCGCCTGCGACCTGCTCGGCCACCTGGAATTCGCCTTGCGCCCAATCCCCGTGGATCTGACCACCCGCTTGGCCGGTGATCACCAGGTTGGTGGCCTGGTTCCAGTCATTGACGTTCGATCCCTCGGACAGCCGGCGCGCGGCGTCGTAAGCCTCGAACACCTTGGTCATCTCAGCGCTGGCTGCGGTATCGGCGTTCTTGTTTGAAAGCACGTCCAGGTACAGCTCTGTTCCGCCAACAGCGACCATAATCGCATTGAAGGCCAGTTCTGTCTGCCAAGCCTGCTGGCCCATTGCCAGCGGCACAACGCCCACTTCTTTCAGCTTGGGTGCGGCGTCTACGAACTCGAACCAGTCGCTGGGCACGTCGACGCCGGCCTTTGCAAAGGCCTCGTGGCTCAGCCACAGCCATTGCGGCGAGTGGATATTGACCGGCACGCAGTAGACGCGGCCATCCAGGGTGCAGGCGTCCAGCAGGCGGACCGGGTTCACGATGTCGCGCCAGCCCTCGGCCTCGGCGATGTCGGTCAGGTCAAGCATCAGGCCCGCCTCGACCAGCTCCTCGGCCTGGCGGCCGTGGTTCAGCTGGGTGGCGCCCATCGGCTCGCCGCCGATGATGCGGCTGATGATGATCGGGCGGGCAACGCCGCCAGAGCCAGCGATGGCCCCGTCAACCCAAGTATGTTCCGTGGCATCAAAGGCCTTTGCGAACTCGGCCACAGCGGCGGCCTCTCCGCCCGAGGTCCACCAATGCGTGACCTCAAGTTCGGCGGCCGAAACCGCGCCCGCGGCACAGATCGCCGCGGCACTCACAAAAGATTTTAGGGCCTTCATAATTTCTCCTCCCATAGAGATCTATAACGTTATAGAATCGAGCTAAAACGATTTAGATTCCAATTTCAATCTAGAATTCTGTGAAATTGCCTGAAAGAATGTGATTCGAAATGAATTGGAACGCAACGGGGCGGCGACGCGAAATGCTGTGCCCCACGACCGCGAGATGGGACGATGCCAGTTACATCCCACGACAATCGCGGAGCCGACATGGCAAAGCGGCCAACGCAAAAGACCATCGCAAAGCTGACCGGCTTGGCGGTGGCCACGGTGTCGCGCGCCTTGGCGGACGCGCCCGATATCGGCGAAGAGACCAAGCGCAAGGTCCGCCAGGTCGCCGCCGAGATCGGCTATCGCCCGGACCGGGCGGGCGTGCGGCTGCGCACCGGCAAGACCAACGTGATCTCGCTGGTGATGTCCACCGACCACGACATGATGAACCACACCGCGCGGCTGATCTCATCGATGGCGGGCGAGCTGCGCGATTCGCCCTATCATCTGATCGTTACGCCCTATTTCTCGTATGAGGACCCGATGGATGCGATCCGCTACATCGTCGAGACGCGCTCGGCCGACGCGGTGATCTTCAACCAGACCACGCCGAAGGATCCGCGGGTCGCTTATCTGCTCAAGCAGAACTTCCCCTTCGCCACCCATGGCCGCACCGACTGGAGCGACGAGCACGCCTATTTCGACTTTGACAACACGCGCTTCGCCGAAATTGCGGTTCACGAGCTGGCCAAAAGGGGGCGCTCACAGCTTTTGTGCGTCCTGCCCCCGATGAACCAGAACTACGCGCAGCACCTGTGGGAGGGCGCTGGCAAAGCGGCGATAGAAAGCGGGATCAGCGTGCACCGGCTGCTGTCGGCGTCCAATGATGACCCGCGCGACAAGCTAGCCTCGGCGCTGAGCGCGGAATTGGCGCTGCAACCCAAGTTGGACGGCATTATCACCGCCGCGCCGAACGCGGCCATGTTGGCCGCGACCGCGGTCGAGGCGCGGGGGCTTGTTATCGGGCAAGACATTGACATCGTGGGCAAAGAGGCCGTTCCATTCCTAACGCATTTCCGCAAAAACATCCTGACCGTACGAGAAGACGTCGCGCGGGCGGGCCGGTTTCTTGCGAATGCCGCGATGCAACAAGCCGCCGAACCCTCTGAGCCGCCAATGCAGTCCCTGGACGTGCCCAAAGGGTTCACCTGAGCGCAGATATCTTCGCGACAGCGGATCGCGAAGAATCTGACTTAGTCTCTGAAGTGGAATGCGGCAGACCCGATTGCCTCAGTCAGCCCGCTCTTGATTTGCGAAGGGCGTCTGCATATGCGCCCTGCCGCCTGCGGAGGCCAAAGCGAAGACGTTTGGGGGCGGCTGCAGTTCCGCAAATTCGCCCGCGGACTTAATGTAGCGCTTCAGCAGCTCCAGATAGAACAACAGCTCGCTTTCCAACTCGGTGAAACGCGAGAGCCTTTCCTGGGCGGAGCGCTGCGCTGTGTCGTCGCCAAACAAGCCACCAAGCACGTTAGAGACCACGTCGAAGACCGGAATGCAGATGTCGTGCAATGCCGCGACCGCCAACGCCTCGCGGTGGTTCACCGATGGCAGGCTGAAATGCGTTTCGATGCCGAATGCGGCCTGAACACCGCCGATGAAATAGGCGAAGCGAATGATCACCTGACGCGCGAGGTTGGCCCCGGTATGAACCAGCATCCTGAGGCGCCCAAGCACCAGCCCAGGAAGCTCGACAACCGTGTCGGGTTCCGAGAAAACCATGGCGTCCTTGTTGATCGATCCCAGCAGCTTTTGGACGTATTTTGCCAGTTTCGGGCTAAGGATCGCGTCAACGCCATTTTGGTTCGAAAAGCTCAAACGGTGGCGAAAGTTCGGTTGCGCGATATCCACAGAGTCCACAATGAAACCAGCGTCGCCCGGAGCCTGGCTGAGCTGGATTGACAGCATATCAGGTTTGTTTTTCTCGACATTCATCCTTCGGCTCTCACAGGTCACAATTTAACGGGGTCCATGATTGCACAAGCCTAGTTAACAAATTCCTACTGATGGTACGCAGGTCGAATAAAATATTAGGCGATCTTAAAAAATCGTTTTGCTTTCGCATCGCTACGGGCGCTCTTCGTCACCGCTATCCGGAGATCTGAGTTTTTCGCAGCCCTGCCAAATACTTGAAGCCAGGATCCACCTCTTCCCCGAGCGCCGCCGCGCCTGGCGAGGTCACGGCGCGCGCCAACAGCTCCAGCCGGAACAAAAGATCGTCGCGACTTCTTAGGATACCGTCCGAGCAGGTCTGAAACACCGCCGGCGCTTCGGCCAGATTAAAATAATTCTCCTGCACGCGCGCCACATCATAGGCGCGGCCGACCACGCGCTCTAACGCGTCTACGGCAATCGCGCTTGGTTCGGTTCTTGTGCGCGAATGCGTGTCGCGCAGCAGGCTCTGGATGTTCCCCGAAACGCTGAGGAACCGGAAACGGTATTGCTGAATACCTTCGTGCGACTTGGTGGCCAGCACATGCAGGCCCTTGAGGGTCAGGGAACCTTTCTGAAAGCACTCCTCGACATTTGTCAAAATGGAGTGCGAAAGTGCGACCTCTTGGACGCGCTGCGCCAAATAGGTCGCAAAATCCTCTGCCAAAACGGATCCGATACCGCGGTCCGTTTTCAACGACGCGACGTGGTGGCGAATGCCCTGGCTTTGAATCTCGAGGTATTCGATCTCCAAGTGACCCGTCCGCTCGGATCGCAACAGTTTAATATTTAAGGTCACCGAACAGGAACTAGTATCGACCATAGCCCGCTTTCGCAAAGGAACGCATTAACAAACAGTTAACCTAAGACTCTTAACGAATCATTACCGCACCGTTCGGCACCGCGACGCAGAACGCCTTAGAGCCTCTTTCATTTCCGGATTAGGGACTTAAGAGATCCTCGCCGTTGCGCTGCGGCACGACCGTGACGTTCATACCAGAGGCCTGCCCCGCCGAATCAGAGAACGGGTGGATCCCCAGCCAATAGTGCTGCCCATCAACATGCACCTCGATCGACATTGCCTTGCGCAGGCGGAAGGCCTCGCTGCAGAGCTTTGCGAGTTCCGGAAAGTCGGGATGCGGCTGGGTCTGCGCCAGATGCATCCCCGTCACCGGCAGCTCGTCAATGCCAAAGAACGCGAGGGCGGGCTCGGACAGTCTTCGTATCAAAAGCGCGGGGTCCACGACCAGGATGGGATAGGGCACGTGATCCAAGACCGCGGTGAGCTCTGAGGTGACGGTCTCTAGCTCATACGTGCCGACATGCATCTCTTCGTTGACCGTGATCAGCTCTTCGTTGGTGGATTCCAGCTCTTCGTTCGAGGTTTCCAGCTCCTCGTTGGTGGCTTGCAGCTCTTCATTGGCCGATTGCAGTTCCTCGTTCACCGATTGCAGCTCTTCGTTCGACGTCTGTAATTCCTCGACGGTTTGCTCCAAAGCCTCACGGGTGGCGACCATCTCTCGTTCCATCTCGAGCACATATTTGGCGCGCTCGGCGGCGGAAAGTTCCGTGACCTTGGGAAGGGCCGCTTTGCCTTCACGGGACTCGACGGCGAACAGGACGTGGTCCTCGCCGCCATCCTCATTTTGGATCGGAAAGGCCCGGATTCGGACTTGTTTATCGCCCGGCTCGCCCATGTCGTGCCAACGGCCCGAGCGAGTCTCATTCATTTTCAACGACACTGAAATCAGGCTGCTGGCCTCGTCGCGCAGACCTTTCAGCAGGATCTTGGTGTCCATGTTCAGCGCGCTGTGTTCCGAAACCTCGACGATGTTCGAGATATTGCCGAAGACCCTAACGATTTCCCCGTTCCTGGTGGTTATGAACCCATTGGGCGCGACAGTACGCGCCAGGGTTTCGAACATCTGCCCGCGCGCGCCCTCCTGTTTGTCGGCGTTGCTGCGCTCCCAGGCCTGGCGCCGGGACCGGCTTAGGTTAAAGTTCGGCTCCTCGTATTTGGTGCGCACGTCGCGCCGGGAAAAGACCTTGTCCAATCCCACGCGCGCCTCGAAGTAAGCATGCGTTGCGCCAACCGTTTCGGAGGTCCCAAGGAACAACCTACCGCTGGGCAAGAGCGCGGAATGCACCCGGCGCAGGACACGCTCTTGCAGACGGGCGTTGAAGTAGATGAGGATGTTGCGCAGGCTGACAAGGTCCACATTCTTGAACGGCGGATCCTGCGCGACATTGTGATACGAAAACAAGATGAGCTTGCGCAGCGCCGGCTTGACGCGCAGGTTCGCTCCATCGACCTCAAAGTACTTCTCTGTGAGGTTGCTTGGGATGTCGCTGGCCGCACTGATCGGGTAGACCCCCTTTCGAGCCACCTCAAGAGCGCGGGAATCGATGTCGGTGGCAAATACCTGCAGGCCCATGCTGGACAGCGCATCCAGACCGCCCAGCGCCTCGGCAAAGAGTATCGCCAGCGAGTAGGCCTCCTCGCCGGTTGCGCAGCCAATGACCCAGACGCGCAACTGACCGCTGGAATGATCCCGAACGAGCTCTTCGATCACACGGGCGAACTGGTCGAAATGCATGGGATCGCGAAAGAACCGTGTCACCGAGATCAACAAATCCCGAAACAGGGCGTCCACTTCGGTCTCGGATCGGCGGCAATAGTCGACGTAATCGTCATACTCATCAATCCCAAGCGCGACCATGCGCCGAGCGATGCGCCTGTTGACCGTGTTCTCCTTGTAGTCACGGAAATCGACCTGGGTCCGCGCAAGAAGGATATGCATCAGATCCGTAAGCCGGACCGTGCGGCGGTTGAGCTGCTGCAGGTCCTGCAAATCGTCCGGCCGCGTCAGAATGCGGTTCAGATGGCGTCCGATTTGTTCGGGCGTCAGCGTCAGATCGACAAAGCCGGTCTCAATCGCAGAAGCGGGCATACCATCATATTTGGCCGAGCTGGGCTCTTGCGCGATCGTGATGCCGCCGGCCTCGCGCACCGATTGCACGCCGTAGCTGCCGTCACTTCCCGTGCCGGACAGAACAATCGCCAGGCATTTTGCGCCGACATTCTTGGCCAAGCTGTCGAATAAGCGATCCGCGCTTGGCTTGGGCGAAGAGGCATGCCCGCTTGGCGCCATCAGCCGCAGCTTGCCGTCCTTTAAGACCACGTCGTGGTTCGGCGGCGTCACATAGATTGTGTTTGCCTTAGGCTCCATCCCATCGGTGATATCAAGAACCGGCAGGCTGGTTTCGCGCGAGATGATCGAGGTAAGCAGGCTATTATGCGTCGGCGACATGTGCTGCGCCAGGATGTAGACAGAGCTCGCCGAGCCCGGCAGGTTCTGCGCGAGAAGGGTCGCGGCCTCCAAGCCGCCTGCCGAGGCCGCTATCCCGACATAGAATAATGGTTTCTCTTCTTTACTCTCCGCGGGCGACGACATCGTGGCAATTGGTTCCGTGCGTTGTTCTTGTTCCATTGATCCAAACCATGATGACGCTTATCGACCCAGGCGTGTAAAGAGGTATGTCGACACACGCAATTTCAAGAGCTCAGGAGTCCCGCCATACTAGGCCGGTATTGGGAATGTTGCGTCCGATCGCGCGCGCAGCGGTCATGGCTCTTTTTCCAAGCTGTTACTCACCCTCATTGGGCGGCGTCTCCGCCCATAAATAGAGGATTGCTTAAGCAGGGTTAACAATTTGTTAACCGCGATGATTCTCTGTGTACCAATTTTTAACGTTTTGGATTGCGGGATATCCGAAGCTAGTTTTTCACCGCATCGCAAGCGCGCGGGCGATCGGCGCCGCACCGTTCGCTCCGGGCAGATCAAAGCGCTAATCCAGCCAGCGGACGGCTTTTCGCCGGCCCTCTGGCTTGCGCCATCGCTGCTTTTTGATGATCCTGCCTGGGATACCTAGCAGGGACACCAGCAAAAATGCCAAGAGACTACATCAAAGCGGCGCCCAAGACGTCTCGTACCGATGCCGCGTCCGTTCGGGATACGGTGGCAGAGCTGCTGGCCGAGGTAGAGGCCGGACGCGAGGACGCCGCGCGCAGGCTCGCCGAGCGGTTCGACAAATACACCGGCGCCGTGGTTCTGGATGCCGAGGCCAAGGCCGCCGCCGCCGCCTTGGTGCCCGAGAAGCTCAAAGACGACATCCGCTTTGCGCATGATAACATCCGCCGCTTCGCCGAGGCGCAGCGCGCCGCGATGCAGGATTTCGAGGTCGAGATCGGGCCGGGCCTGGTGGCGGGGCAGCGCTCGATCCCGGTGCGCTCGGCGGGCTGCTATGTGCCCGGCGGGCGTTATAGCCATGTGGCCAGCGCGATGATGACGGTGACCACCGCGAAGGTGGCGGGCGTCAAGCATATCACCGCCTGCTCGCCGCCCCAGGGGAACGCGGGGATTTCCCCCGCAATCATCTTCGCCGCGGATTACTGCGGCGCGAACGAGGTGCTGTCGATGGGCGGCGTTCAGGCCGTGGCCGCGATGGCCTATGGCCTGTTCGACCTGCCCAAGGCCGACATCGTGGTGGGCCCCGGCAACCAATTCGTGGCCGAGGCCAAGCGGATGCTCTTTGGCTATATGGGGATCGACCTGATCGCGGGCCCCACAGACAGCCTGGTTCTGGCGGACGCGCACGCAGATCCGGCCATCGTGGCGCAGGATCTGGTGGGCCAGGCCGAGCACGGCTATAACTCGCCGGTCTGGCTGGTGACCGATAACCGCGCGCTGGCCGAGAAGGTCCACGCCCTGGTGCCCGATCTGATCGCCGACCTGCCCGAGCTGAACCGCCAAAACGCCGAGGCCGCCTGGCGCGACTATGCCGAGATCGTGGTCTGCGCCAACCGCGAGGAGATGGCCGCCACCAGCGACGACTATGCGCCAGAGCATCTGACCGTGCAGGCCGAGGACCTGGATTGGTGGCTTAACCGGCTGGAATGCTATGGCTCGCTTTTCTTGGGCGAAGAGACCACCGTTGCCTATGGCGACAAGGCCTCGGGCCCGAACCACGTGCTGCCCACGTCCGGCTCGGCGCGCTACACCGGCGGGCTCAGCGTGCACAAATACATGAAGATCGTCACCTGGCAGCGCGCCACCCGCGCCGGTTCCAAGCGCGTGGCCGAGGCCACGGCTCGGATCTCGCGCCTAGAGGGCATGGAGGGCCACGCCCGCACCGCCGACATCCGCCTGGCCAAGTACTTCCCCGGCGAGAATTTCGACCTCGGCGCCGAAGACTGATGAAGGCGCTCGTCTATACCGGCGTCAAGGCGATGACCTATCGCGACGCGCCAGAGCCGAACCCGGATATGGGCGAGAATCTGATCCAGGTCGAGGCCGTGGGCATCTGCGGCTCTGACATGCACGGCTATCTCGGCCATGACGAGCGGCGCCCGGCGCCGCTGATCCTCGGCCATGAGGCGGCAGGCACCGTGATCGAGGGCCCGCTGGCGGGCAAGCGCGTGACGGTGAACCCCATGGTGCCCTGCGGCACTTGCGAGACCTGTACCGAGGGGCGCGAGAACCTCTGCCCCGAGCGCCAACTGATCTCGATGCCGCCGCGCGAGGGCGCCTTCGCCGAGCTTTTGCGTATGCCAAGCGACAACCTGGTGGAACTTCCGGATGGGTTCCCGATGGATAAGGCGGCGATGGCCGAGCCGCTGGCCGTCTGTTGGCACGCGATCAAGCTGGCCGACCGGCTGACCATTCGGCCGCTTGAGCATTCGCGCTGCCTGGTGCTAGGCGGCGGGGCGATCGGGCTAGGCTCGGCGCTATGTCTGCAGGCGTTTGGCGCGGGCGAGATCGTCGTGGCCGAGACCAACCCTTTGCGCCGCACCTATTTGGCCGCGCATGCGCCCGGCGCGGTTGTGGACGCCGCGGATTTGGAGACGGGCTACGACCTTGTTGTCGACGCGGTGGGCTACCGCGGCACGCGCGAGGCCGCCAGCGCGCTCGTGAAACCCGGCGGAGCGATCTGCCATATCGGGCTCGGGGATGCGGATGCCGGACTGGATATCCGCCGCGCGACCCTGCAAGAGATCACCTTCTTCGGCACCTATTGCTACACCAAGGCGGATTTTCGCGAGACCGTGGATGCGATGACCTCGGGGCGGTTGGGCCCGCTGGAATGGACCAGCACGCGCGCATTGTCCGAGGGCTCAGAGGCCTTCGCCGACCTGCTTGCCGCGCGGGTCGAGGCGCCCAAGGTGATCTTGCACCCTTAAGTCTCGGAGCGGACCAAATCCCTTCCAAGGGATTTGCAACTTCCTTGAAAGGAAGTTGGCCCCGCTCGCGGCAAAGGTCTCACCACCCCCCTCTCAAAGGCGGCTCCCCCGGGTCCAAATCCCTTCCAAGGGATTTGCCGATTTCTTGCAAGAAATCGGGTCGCGTTAATCAAAGAGCGCGGTTCGCAAACGCTCGGCGCCCGCCTGTAGCACCGGCAGCTGCGTCACCGCCTCGTCCAGCGCCATGCGTTGCACCGGGCCGTGGAAGGCCAGCGAGGCAAAGTACCGCCCCTGGGTGTCTAGCACCGGCACCGCGATGGCCACCATGCCATCCATGAACTCCTCGTCATCCAGCGCGTAGCCGCGCTTGGCCGTCACGGCCAGCTCGTCCAGCAGGGATTGCGGCTCGGCGACCGTCTGCGCCGTCAGCTTTTGCAGATCCAGCCCCGCCACGAAGGCCCGCCGCGCCTTGGGCGCCATGCTCGCCATGAAGGTCTTGCCGCTGGCCGTGCAATGGAACGGAACGTTTGACCCCACGGGCAGCTGGATGCGGAAGGGCCAGTCGGTCTCCACGCGATCAAGATATGCCATGCCGGTGGTTTCAGGCACCACGTAGTTCACCGTCTCGCGCACCTCGCGCGCGATGTCGATCAGCACCTGATGCCGCGCGATGTGGCTTTGCGAGGTATGCAACAGGCCCGACCCCAGGGCGCGCAGGCGGCGGGCGGGTAGAAACCGGTTGGTGTTGCCCTGCCGGGCCAGAAAGCCTTCGCGCTCCAAGGTGGTGCACAGCCGATGAACCGTCTGCTTGGGCAGCCCCAGCTGCTCGTTGATCTCGGTCGCCGTCATCGCGTGGTCGCTCTTGCCCAGCACCTCCAGGATCAGAAGCGTGCGTAGGTTGGTTGGGATGCGGTCCGGGGCCATGGGCGATTCTTTGTTGTCTTATTGGAGAATCATTGTAACGTCATATTTAAATGAAAATCGAGACAAAAAGTCTCAATAATTGACAAAAGGTAGAGATGGAGTTTGATTTCGTCATAGTTGGCGCCGGTTCGGCCGGCTGTGTTCTGGCGAATCGCCTCTCTGCAAGCGGGCGTTACACCGTTGCGGTCCTCGAGGCCGGGCCACGGGACAGCAACCTCTGGATTCACGTGCCCGTTGGGTACTTTCGCACCATGGGCAACCCCAAGACGGACTGGCGCTACACGACGCAGCCGGACCCCGGGGTCGCGGACCGCGCCATGGCCTGGCCGCGGGGCAAGGTCCTGGGCGGGTCCAGCTCGATCAACGGGCTGCTTTACGTGCGCGGGCAGGCGCAGGACTTTGACCAATGGCGCCAGCTGGGCAATACCGGCTGGGCCTGGCAGGACGTGCTGCCCTATTTCCAGAAGTCCGAGACCTGGCATGGCGAGAATGGCAGCCCCTATCGCGGCACGGACGGGCCGCTCTCGGTGCAAGAGCCGCGCCTGAACCGCGAGATCGTGGACCGCTGGGTCGAGGCCGCTGTGGCGGCGGGCTACAAGCGCACCCATGACTACAATGGCGAGGACCAGGAGGGCGTTGGGTATTTCCAGACCACGATGAAGGGCGGGCGGCGCTGCTCTTCTGCCGTGGCCTATCTGCGCCCCGCCGAGCACCGCCATAACCTAGAAATCCTCACCGACGCGCAGACCGAGAAGGTGCTGCTGCAAGAGGGGCGTGCCATTGGGGTGCGGGCGCGGGTGAACGGTCAGATGACCGATATCCGCGCGCGTTGTGAGGTGGTGCTGTCTGCGGGGGCCATCGGCTCGCCGCAGATCTTGATGCTGTCGGGGGTGGGGGACCCCGACAGCATCTCCTCACACGGCATCGAGACCCGGCACGCGCTGACCGGCGTCGGCAAGAACCTGCAGGATCACCTGCAGGCCCGCCCGATCTATAAGACCGACCTTTCGACCATCAATGTCGAGATCAGCAACATCTTCAAGCAGGCCCTGATCGGGCTGCGCTACGTGCTGACGCAGAGCGGGCCGATGACCATGGCCGCCTCGCTTGGGACCGGGTTCCTAAAGACCGAAGAGCATATGGAGACCCCGGACATCCAGTTCCATATCCAGCCCTTCTCGGCGCAGGACCTGGGCAAGGGTCCGGTGCGGCACGGGTTCTCGGCCTTCACGGCCTCGGTGCTGCAAATGCGCCCTGAGAGCGCCGGGCATCTGGAGCTCACATCCGCCAGCATGGACGACCACCCGGCGATCCACCCCAATTACCTGGCGACCGAGACCGACCGGCGCACCATCGTCAAGGGCATCCAAGTGGCCCGCAAGATTGCGCAATTCGAGCCGCTGAAGTCCCACGTGACCGAGGAGTTCGCGCCGGGGCGCGAGATCGCCTTTGACGACGAGGCCGGCACGCTGGAATGGGCCCGCCAGACGGCGGTGACGATCTACCACCCCACCGGCACCTGCAAAATGGGCAGCGACGACCGCGCCGTGGTTGACGCGCGCCTGCGCGTGCACGGCATCCGGGGCCTGCGCGTGGCGGACGCCTCGATCATGCCGGTGATCACCTCTGGGAACACCAACGCGCCCTGCATCATGATCGGCGAGAAGGCGAGCGATATGATCTTGGAGGACGCTATTTGAAAAGCAGGTTTCGGGATTGCTGAAACTGCAAATAATCCGGCGACATGCTGGGTAGACTATGCCACCCTGGGTGGCAAACGCACGGCCCATTGGCCTTTTGGGGCGGCGCGCAAAATCAAAGACGTAAGGGCCGTGTAACCTATGGGAGGATATCCATGTTTAATTTCAAGACCTTGGCGATGGGGGCTGTGGCGGTTGCCCTGACCGCGTCGACCGCGATGGCAGAGAAGGTGCTGCGCATCCAGTCGGTTCTGCCGACCACCGCTGACGAAGTCGTCATGCTGAAGGCCTTCGGTGACGACGTCGCCGCCCTGACCAACGGCTCGCTGACCATCGAAGTGCTGCCCGCTGGTGCCGTTGTTGGTCCGCGCGACATCATGGACGCGGTAGATGCAGGCCTGGTCGAGGGTGGCTTTGCCTGGACCCACTACTGGGGCGGCAAGCACGTCGCGGCGAACCTCTTTGGCGCGCCCGTTGCGGGCGCCGGGGTTGGCATGGACAACATCGCGTTCCTGTCCTGGTTCCAGTTCGGCGGCGGCAAAGAGCTGTATGACCGCCTGTGGGACGAGATGGGCGTGAACGTCAAAGGCTTCATGCTGCAGCCGGTTGGCCCCGAGGCCCTGGGCTGGTTCCCTGAGCCGATCACATCCATGGACGACTTCCGTCAGATGCGCTTCCGCGCGCCTCCGGGCATGGTTGGCGCGGCCTATGCTGACATCGGCGTGCCTGCCGTGGCCATGGGCGGCGGTGACATCCTCCCCGCGCTGGAAAAAGGCACCATCGACGCGGCCGAGTGGTGCTGCCCAAAGCCGGACTCGGTGTTTGGCTTCCAAAAGGTGCTTAAGCACTACTACCTGCAGGGTCTGCACCAGGTGGTCGTGAACGCCGACATGTATGTGAACGGCGATTTCTACGACGATCTGTCCGATCTTGAGAAGAAGGCCCTGGAGGTCGCCGCAACCGCGTCGCTGTCCAAGTCCATGTCCTACCGTATCTTCGAGAACGGCAAGGCGCTTAAGGACCTGACCGAGAACCACGGCGTGATCCTCGAGGACACCCCGGCTGACTACTTCACCGAGTACTCCGCAGCCGCTGCCAAGGCGCTGCAGGCTGCTGCGGACGACAACGCGTTCTTCGCCGAAGTGTGGGCGTCCCAGCGCGCCTTCGCCGAGGTCGCGGTTCCGTTCTGGGCCGGCGCTCAGACCTCGAACGCGGGCCTTGGCCGCGCCTTCGCGGACACCCTGAAGTAAGAACCCATGCGTAGGATGGGGTTTAACCCCATCCTACCGTTCTTTCTCTCCAAGCGCCCCACCGCGGGCGTTTCGAAAAAAAGAACGCGGATAGCAAATCCACGTCTATGGGAATGGGAGGGAACGCCACATGGCAGAGGAACCGAATCCAGAAGACCTGGAAATCGCTGACGAGCTGATCGCCGAGCGACGCGCCGAGGCCCCCGGTGAAACGCCCGAGGACATGACGCCCTGGCAGCGCCCGATCACGGCGGTCATCGACGTCATAAACTATCGCGCCGGTCAGCTGATCGCGCTGCTGATGGTGCCGCTGATCGCGGTGGTGGTCTACGAGGTCTTCGCGCGGAACTCCTTCGCGATCCTGCAAAACGCGGGCTTTGAGGAGCTGGCGCGCTCGCTGGGGCTTGGGCCGACGCTCTGGGTCTACGACACCAGCCGGATGATCGCGGGCGTGCTCTTTATGGCCGCCGCCGGGTACGGGCTGATGCGCGGCGTGCATATCCGCGCGGATTTCCTCTACCGCAACTGGACGGACAAGACCCAAGCGACGGTGGATGCCTCGCTTTACCTGATGTTCTTCATGCCCTCGATGATCTTCTTCACGATCGTGTCGGCAGAGTTCTGGTGGCTGGCCTATTCGCGCGGAGAGACCATGCAGATCGACAGCGCCTGGGGACCGCTCCTGTGGCCCGCCCGGACGGCGATGCCCGTCGGTGGCCTGCTGCTGATGCTGCAGGGCATTCCCGAGATCTTCCGCGCATTCCACAAGATGGGCAAGGAGCGCGAGCGCATCTTCGTGCGCGCTTTGCCGTTCTATCTGATCGCGCTGGCTTGGCTGATCCTGGCCATCTTCGCGCCGGATTACGTGCCGGGCGGCGAGTGGTTCACCGAGCTGATGAAGGCCCGCCCGGGGCTTGATAAGCCCACCATCGGCCTGATCATGCTGACGGCGATGCTGTTCGTGATCTTCATCGGTTTCCCGATCTCGTTCACGCTGATCTTCCTGGCCTTCGTCTTCGGCATCTGGGGGGCGAATTTCAAGCTCACCACCCTGCTGATGACGCTGAACACCAACTCCACCATGCTGAACGACCAGCTGATGGCGGTGCCGCTCTTCGTGCTGATGGGCATCGTGATGGAGGCCGCGGGGCTGATGGAGCGCCTCTTTGCCTCCATCCAGATGATCATGGCGCGGGTCCGCGGGGCGCTGTTCATCGCGGTGCTGATCGTGTCGACGATCTTTGCCGCCGCGACGGGCATCGTGGGCGCCTCGGTGACGCTGCTGGGCATTATGGCCGGCGCCACGATGAGCCGCGCGGGCTATAACGTGCAGCTCGCGGCGGGCACGATCACCGCGGGCGGCACGCTGGGCATCCTGATCCCGCCCTCGATCATGCTGATCGTGATGGGGCCGGTGCTTGAGGTGTCAACGCTGGACCTGTTCCGCGGCGCATTCGTTCCCGGCGCGATACTTGCGTCTCTGTACCTGCTCTACACCCTGGGCCGCTGCTGGCTGAACCCCAGCCTGGGCCCGATCCTGTCGGAAGAGGACCAGCCGGAGACCTCCAAGTTCTACGGCGCCGAGGTGGCGTTGATCTGCCTAGGCGTGCTGACGATCTGCCGTATCTTCGGGCTCGGCATCGGCGGAGCGTTTGGCGGGGTGGTGCCCTTCGGCGGGCTGATCGTTCTGGCGATCACCCTGGCCGTGGCCTACGCCGCCTATCGCAACCTGAGCATCCTGCGGATCATGGTGCCGGTCGCCGTGCTGTTCCACCTCTACATGATCGTGGCCAATAGCGGCGACGGCGTGTCGATCTGGTCGATCGTCTTCGGGGCCTTCATCGTTCTCCTGGCGGTGCTAGGGCGCACGATCTACAGCAAGGACGCGGACGGTAACTTTTACTTCTCCGACCTGTGGGACGAGTTCTTTGCCGGGCTGATGCCGCCCACGATCCTGATCTCCTTCGCCTTGGGGTCGATCCTGCTGGGCTTTGCAACGCCCGCAGAGGCCGCGGCGATGGGCGCCTTCGGCGCGATCCTATTGTCCATCGGGTACCGCAAGTTCTCGGTCCCCAGCTTCTTTGACAGCCTGATCAAGGCGCTCGAGATCACGGTGCTGATCATGTTCCTGGTGGCGGCCTCGAACTTCTTTGGCGCGCAGTTCAGCGCGCTCGGCACGCCCAAGATGCTGACCGAGTTGCTGCTTGGCCTCGATATGTCGCCCTACCTGATCCTGCTCCTGGTGATGGCGCTGATCTTCCTTCTGGGCTGGCCGCTGGAATGGGTCCCGATCGTGCTGATCGTGGTGCCGATCCTGCTGCCGACGGTCGAGGCGCTCTCGGTGCATGGGCTCAGCCGCTACGACATGATGGTCTGGTTCGGCATCCTGGTGGCGGTGAACCTGCAGACGGCCTGGCTCAGTCCGCCGGTGGCCTTGTCCGCCTACTTCCTGAAGGGAGTGGTGCCGAATTGGGACCTCAAGGACATCTACCTGGGCATGATGCAGTTCATGCTGGTGCAGCTCTTGGGCCTGATCCTGCTCTTCATCTTCCCGCAGCTGGTGCTTTGGCTGCCCAAGGTGATGGGGGGCTAGGCGGCCTTATCATTCAAACAGCTGAGAGCGCCGATCCATCAGGTCGGCGTTCTTGCTTTGGGTGGCGCGGCAATGGGTGGTGGGAGTTTTGGGCTGGAGCGAGCTTCGACTTCAAGCACACCGCCCCAACAACGCTTGCCGACACCAGATGCTTCGGAACCCATACAGCGCAACCGCCCGAGCTTGCCTCGGGCAGCGGCCGACCTCCCCCAGGAGGCCGCTTTTGCCACGTCGCAACTCATTGGAACGCTTGCGCTTTCGAAGACCGCACGCAACACAGAACCGTAGCACAAGCGACCTCCAGGTCGGCCGCAGCCCGGGTTGTACTTGGTTCAAGCCGGAGGCCCCGGATCAAGTCAGGGGCGGCGGATCTTCAAGGCCCACTCCAAGCCAAACTCAACCACACCACAAAACACTCAGACAGAAAAACGGCGCCGGCCTGGGAGAAGGAAACCGGCGCCGTAGCTTACTGAAGCCGCGCTTGGAACAGCTCCAGATGACGCGAGACGATCTCTTGGTATCGGCCGTCTTCGCGCAGTTTGGCGAGACCCGCGTTGACCCGATAGAGATGGGTCGTCCCGCGCCAATGCCGCTTGGAGATCACAACATGCAGCCCCTCTTCCGAGACGGGCTTCTCCAGCTGCACGACCTTATTACGCAGCCCCATTTCCAGGATCACGCTGGCCCCCAGGAAGAGGTTGACCGTCGCGGCATCGACCTCGCCCTGCATGAGCCTGTTGAAGCAATCCCTGGGACTGTCGCCCGCAACGAAGGTGATCTTGCCCTCGCTGATCCACTTGCGGTCCTGCCGGTCCAGGTCGTGGGTGAAGTACCCGGCCGGGCGGCAAAGCGCGCGCCCAAGGATGTCGCTGTCATCGCGGAACTGGAACTGGTTGTCCTCGCGCACGAACAGCATGATCGGCATCAGCATCAGCGGCTCGGAGAACAGGAAGTTCTGGCAGCGCTCGTTTTCCGGCGCGGCGTCGCAGTCCGGCTTGAGCCAGGGAAAGCCCATGTCGAACGCTTTCTCGTCCAAGAGCGGGAAGAGATGCCGCGACCAGTCGTCCTCCCAGGCAACCGAGTAGGTCACCGGGTTGGGCGTGTTGTCGAGCGCGGCATGCAGGAGCTCTGTGACCAGCCCCTGCTCTGGCAGGGTCTTGTCGGTGAACGGGGCGTAGTTCCCACCGGTCAGCAGGCGCAGCTCCGCGTTGGCGGGATAGCTGCGTTCCAGTGGCGCGGCCGGGGCGGTACTTGCCAGCGAGGCCGCGACGTTCTCGGCGACCGTCGGCAGGTCCGCGGGCGGGGTGATTGGGGTGACCGGCGCCGCGGTCGGGGCCACATTCGTGACCTCCACGCTGCCCTCTGCACTGGGCGGTGCTGCCACCACCGCCGCCCCGCCGTCATTCAGGCAGGGGATGTAGAGCTGGTTGCCTGGCAGCAAACCCGGCACACCCGACGCGGCTTGGTTGGCCTGATAGACCAGCTGCCAATGCGCCCGCGTGCCGAAATGCTCTTGCGACACCGAATAATATGTATCACCGGCCTGCACGGTGTAGTCCACGTCACAGGCCGCCGACACCGCGCCCGGAGCCAGCGCCACCGCAAGCGGCGCCAGCAGGGATCGGGCGGGTCGAGAGGTCAGATGCCTCAGCATGGGCACGCCCTTTCGATTAATAGTCCGCATAGATGCGGGCCATGTGGTCCTCGATGATCTTCTGGTAGTCGCCGGACTTGCGGATGCCGCGCAGGCCCTCGTTGGCCATGGCCAGCATCTCTTGCGCCTGCGGGTGCGACTTGTGCACCACCACATGCAGGCCCGCGACGGCCAGCGGCTGCGGCAGGATGCGGATCTGGTCCTGCAGCCCGTGCTCTTTGATCGCGTCGCGCCCGGTGAACTCGTTGATCGCAACGGCGTCCGCCTCGCCCGACAGGACCTTGTCAAAGCAGTCCTTGACGCTGCGCGGCTTCAGAAGGGTAATCTTGCCCTCCTTCAGCCAGTTGCGCCCGTCCTGGTCCATGTCGGTATAGGTGTAGCCAACCGGGCGGCAAAGCGTCTTGCCGACCATGTCGGCGTCGCGGTTGAACACCATCGGGTTGTTCGAGGCGGTAAACAGAAGCTGCAGCATCTCGAACATCGGGTCCGAGAAGAGCAGGTTCTGGCAGCGATAATCCTCGCCCATCGTGGCGCAGTCAGGCTGGCGCCAGGGAAAGCTCAGATCCAAAAGCGCGTTCGACAAAAGCGGCTCAAAATGCGCGGTCCAGTCGTTCACCCAGTGGATCGCATAGCCTTGCTTGGGCGCGGCTTCCGCAAAGGCGGCGTTAACAACATCGGTCAGCATGCCGCCATTGTGCAGCGCCTGGTCGGTGAACGGCGCATAGTCGTTGCCGGTCAGCAGGTTGATCTTTTGGCGCACCGAGGCGTGCCCCGGCTGCACCTGCACCGGGGCAGAGGTCAGCGTGACATCCGTGATCGCCGTGCCTCCCGGCAGCCCGGTGGGCAGGCCGTCGAGGCAGGCCAGCTTCAGCTTCATGCCGATCCGCAGAAGGTTCGGCTTTGGCCCGATGGTCTTGAGATTGTTGTTGTGGATCGCGGTCCATTTGCCGGCATTCTCGTAATGCCGGTTGGCGATGCCGGAAAGCGTATCACCTCTGGCGACGACATATTCTCCGCCGCAGGTCTCGGCAGAGGCGCCCGCCGCGCCCAATCCGGTCAGCGCCACTGCGGCGGCGGCCAATAGGTTTCTCATATCTCTTCCCCCCTGTTGCTTTGATCCGCGCGGCAGGTTGCAGCGATCCGCGCATCTTTTCAGTTCTCTACTACCTTCTCAGTATTTCGCCCTCCGCAGGCAGCGCGCGCACGGGCGTCAGCGCCTTAGTTTCGCGGCAAGGATGGCTCTGCGGCAGGCGCGGCATCAGTTCGCCCCCGCCACGGCCGCGAGCACGGCCGCGGCATCAACGCGTCCGTCCGGGCGCACGAAATTCGGCGGCACATCGACAACGCGATTGCGCTGCGCCGTGGTCAAAAGCTGCTCCAGCCCCTCGGCGGTCTGCCCTTGCCCGATGGCGTCCTGCACGAACCGCACAAGCTCGCCGTCCAGGCCTTGCCCCTCGCTGGCCCCGCCATCGCCACGTAGTGCCGCCACGGTCCCAGAGGTGATCAACTCGATCAGGCTCCATTCTTCGGCGGGCGCGGCCGCTGGCGCCGTGGGCAGGCCAGGCGTCTGTCCGGGCGCCTCCCCTGGCGGGATGACGCTGGGAATGGTGCTCTCAGGAGGCGCGGCCAAGACGGGTTCAGGCAAGACGGGTTCAAGAAGTACTGGCTCTGGCTCGCTGATCGGCCGCGCGGTGGGCCGCAGCGCCACAGCGGGCGCAAACGACGCCACTTCACCGGTCGGACGCGCCGCATCCGCATCAGCAGGCGCGCTCAGCGGCACGACATCCGTCACCCCGACCTGCCCTGGCCTGGCAGACGCGGTATCCGACGATGCCGGGCCCGGCGCCGAGGCTCCGTTCACGTATAGCAGTCCGCACACCAGGACGGTGAGCCCCAACGCGGTAAATCCCAGCTTTCGCAGCGGGCCGCTCTGGTCCGTGTCGGCCTTGCCCTGGGGGGACATAAAGGTGTGCGCCTTGGTGGCGCCCGCAGCCTGAGGTTGATTGGCGACCTGCGCGCCCTCTGCGCCGCTCGGGAGGATTCTAACAGTCGAAGGCGCAATTATTCGGGTAAGCGCAACCGGCTTTGGCGTTTTTGGCTTAGGATTTGGCTCCAACCGCTTCATTATAATACGCTACACTGCTAGATAATTTGACCCGCCAGCGAACCACCATAAGAACAGCGCACACTACCAGATATCCCCGTATGGGTGAAGAATAGACGATGGCTCGCGTCAGGGTCAATATAATGTGGCATTTGCACCGCCCGCGTGCGCATATTGTGGCATTGTCACCTCACGCGGGAAATTATCCCCAGGCGCGGCGCGATTTAGCTCGTAAAATGTGGAAAAGTCGGTAGAAGCTGGCATGAACATGTAAACTATGACTGGACAGGCGGGCTTCAAACATCGCATCATGTGGGTAACTTTGCCAGAGTTTGTGGCGAGCTGGGTGAATGAGCGGCGAATTCTAAAAAGACCGCGCGATCCAGGGTAGTGAGGCGTAAAAAGAGCGGTAAGAAACCATGTTAGCAATCAACTATGTCGTCCGTGACGCGGCAGGCAGCGTGCGCACGGGCGCCTTCCCCGAAGGCAATCCGGCCACAATCTACGCGTCTTATTCTAAGGATGTGTCGCTCAATCTAAGCGCGAGCGCGGTCTCCAGCTACGCGCGTGAGGGCAACGACCTCGTCCTGAATTTGGCCGATGGTCAGGTGCTGGTCGTCAGCGGCTATTTCGACGAGGGAGCAACCGGCCCCAAGAACCTGTTCCTCAGCGAGCAGGGCGACCTGGTCGAGGTCTTTCTCGGTGACGCGCAAGAGGGTCCGCTTACGGCGTCTTATGCCGGGCTGGATGTCAGCGGAAAATGGAGCGCCTACGACGATCTGGTCTTCCTTGATCTTGGTCGTGTCGAGCCCGTGGTGGCGCCCATCGCTGCGCCTCTGTTTGGCGGGCTAAGCGGCCTTGGCGCGGCAGGCGGAGCCCTGGCTGCAGTGGCCGTCATCGGTGGCGGTGGCGGCGGTGATGGCGGCGGCGACAGCACGTCGACCGTGATCCAGCCGACCGTGGACGACCCCAATAGCACGCAGGAGGTCGGCGGCACGACCGGCGTTGCGCCGATTGTGTCCGGCACGGGTGCGCCTGACTCGTCGGTCACGGTCACTGTGGGGGACCAAACGGTGACAACGACCGTAGACCCCAATGGCGTCTGGGTCGCCACGTTCGATCCGAATGATCTGCCGGTGGACGGGGTGCACCCCGCGACGGTCGCGGTCGAGGACCCTGATGGCAACACGTTCGATCTGACCGGCCCGACCATCGACGTGGACACCACGCCACCGGATGTGGCCGTCACATCCGGCGCGCAGTCCTCGGGCGATTTTGTGAATGGCGCCTCGCATAGCGGCGGCGCCGAGATCAGCGGCACCGGCGAGGCCGGGGCCACGGTCTCTGTGACCATCGACGGCACCACGCATGTAACCACGGTAAGCGACAGCGGCACCTGGTCGGTCACGTTTGACGCGGCCGAGATCAAGACCGGCGAATACCAGACCGGCATAACCATTGTCTCGACCGATCCGCGCGGGAACAGCACCACGATCAGCGAAACGCTCGTGGTCGACACCGAGGCGCCGCTGGCGGCGCTGAACGCGGTTGAGGGCGACAATGTCGTGAACGCGGTCGAGGCCTCTGACGGGGTCACCCTTTCAGGCGCCGGCGAGCCGGGCGCCACGATTTCGATCGCGTTTCAAGGGATCACCCGAGAGGTCACCGTCGACGCCTCCGGCACTTGGTCGATGGGTTTCGCGGCCTCCGAGATCCAGCCCGGCACCTATGATAGCGACATCGTGCTGACCACGACGGACCAATACGGCAACTCCAGCAGCTTGACGCAGAGCATTCGGGTGGACACCGAGCAGGTGCTGACCATGGACGTCTCCTCGGGCGGGGATCACGTGATCAACGCCGCCGAGCAAAGCGCCGGTGTCACGGTGACGGGCACGGCAGAGCCCGGCTCGACGGTTGACGTGACGATGGGCACCGTGACGCATCAGATCGTGGCGAACTCCTCCGGGACCTGGGCCGCGACCTTTGCCTCTAACGAGATCCCCACCGGCACCTACGAAACGGTCGTCACCGCGGTTGCGACCGATGACGCGGGCAATGTGGAGACGACGACCAGCACCGTGCAGGTGGATACCGAGAACACGGTTGCCATCGACGCCGGCCAGGCCGGGGGCGATGATGTGATCAACGCCGCTGAGGCGGGCGCGGACATCACGCTCACGGGCTCGACAGAGCCCGGCGCCTCGGTGGATGTGACCGTCGCCGGCGCCACGGTGGCCGCCACGGTCGCCGCCGATGGCACCTGGACCGCGGTCTTCGGCGCGGGCAGCATCCCCTCGGGCGAGTATGACACCACGATCACCGCTGTTTCCACGGATGCGGCGGGCAACTCGGCGACCTCCACGGCCGCGATCACCGTTGATACGGTGGCGGGCGAGGTGGCGCTCTCGCCGCTGCCGATCGAGATCGACGACGTCATCAACGCGGTCGAGCGCGCCGATGGCGTGGACATCAGCGGCACCGCCACGCCGGGGATGACGGTCACCGTCACCCTGGGCAGGGCGGCGCAGGCCGTGGTCGCGGACGCCGCGGGCAACTGGACCACAACCTTCTCGTCCGGCTCGATCCCCACGGGGACGAGCTCGCTGCCAATCAGCGCGTCGATTACCGACGCCGCGGGCAACACGCGGACCGTGACGGACGCGGTGGGCCTGGACACCGAGGTCTTGAACTTCGCCCAGACCCCCGGCGCCATCGAGGGCGACGACGTGGTCAACGCGGCCGAGCTGGCCGACGGCATCCCGCTTTCCGGCACGGTAGAGCCCGGCTCGACCGTCAGCGTCCAGCTGGGCGCGGCCACCCTGCCCGCCTCGGTGGACGCCGCCGGGAACTGGAGCCTCACCTTCCCCGCCTCCAGCGTGCCCGCGGGCACCTATGACGCGGCGATCACCGTTTCGGCCACCGACCCCGCGGGCAACACCGCAACGCTGAGCGACACGATCCGCATCGATACCGAGGCGGCACTGACCGTAGAGGGCGACCAAACCGCCGATGACGTCTTGAACGCGGTCGAGCACGCCAATGGCATCACGCTTGAGGGCACCGCAGAGCCGGGCTCGATGGTCACGGTCGATCTGATGGGCGTGACCCGCGCGGCCTCGGTGGATGCGTCCGGCAACTGGTCGGCCAGCTTCGCCACGGCCGATCTGCCAGAGGGCACCTACACCGCCACCGCCACGATCACGGCAACGGACCCGGCGGGCAACATTGCCACGGTGGCCGAGACCTTCGGCGTGGACACCGAAATCAGCACGCCCGGCGTGGACGCGGTGACCTTCTCGGGCGACGACGTGCGCCGGATCTCGACCGAGGACACCGTCGACAACTACGCGGTCAGCTCGCTGAACAGCGACGGCTCGGTCTCTGCCCCGGCGGCGACGATCTCTAGCGATCCGACATTCGGCACAGAGTTCACCTTTGACACGCCAATCCCGGATGGCACCAACCTGGTGGTCACCCGCAATGACGATGCGGGCAACAACGCCTCGACGCTGCTGGTGCTCGAGGACGACGCGACCTCGATCTCTCATCCGGGCACGGGCAGCTTCGACATCGCCGCGCTGAACCTCGACTATGGCGAGGACACCAGCCTGGTGCTGACCGAGGCGCAGATCCGCTCTATGTCGGACGCCACGGACGAGCTCACGATCCACGGCGGCACCGACGACACGATCACCGTTTCCGGCGCGGTCAACACCGGCACGACCCGCGAGATCGACGGCCAGACCTACAACATTTACACAATCGGATCCGATGGCGCGACCCTGGTGGTCGAACAGGACGTCAACGTGATTATCTAGGCTTTAAGGACACTGCAGCACCCGTAACGAGTAAACACGTATCCCAATAACAGCCCGCCACAAAAATTATAATAAGCGGGCAGTGAGGCAGGTAAGAGCGCGTGATTAAGCGCAACGCATATCCGGCGGCAGACATGTGCCGCCCTCTTCGTGGCATCGCGCTCCTGGGCGCGGTCGGTCTTCTGGCCGGCTGCATGCAGGGGCCCGCTTTGCTTGACAGGTTCTCCGCCAAGAACGACCGGAATGACGCGGGCGCGACGGTGCGCGCCAGCAGTTTTGAGACCATCGAGGGCGAGCAAGGCTCTGACATCATCGACACCCTGCTGGCGCGGCCAACGCTGCTAAAGACCGGTTCGCCCTATCACGTTGTGGCCGAGGCCGCGCTTTCGGCCTCCGCCCGCGCCTCAGAGGCAGAGCTGCGCGCCGCGCGCCTGCGCGCCGAGGCGAAATCAAAGAACTGGCTGCCCACCCTGGGCGCCAGCCTGAGCCTGTCCAGCCTCGGCGATGTGGTCACCAGCCTGCTGGTCGAGCAGGTGCTCCTGGACAATGGCCGCCGCAAGGCCGAACGCGCCTTTGCCGCGGCGGATGTCGAGGTCGCCGCGGTCTCGCTCTCCACCGATATGAACGCGCGGGTCGAGACCGCGCTGGCGCTTTACCTCACCGCGCTGCGCGGCGACGAGAAGGCGGCGTTGAACGGGCGCGCGCTAGGCCAGATGCGCGAGTTCGACCGCATCGTGCGCGGCCGCGTCGAGGGCGGCATCTCGGACCGCGCCGATCTGCGCGTGGTCGAGGCGAAGGTGCATGACATCACCTCGGCCCAGACCAGCGCCGAGGAGGCCGCGCGCACCAGCCGCGCCGAGCTGCAGGCAATGACCGGGCGGAGCTTCCCCGCCGATTTTGCCAAGCTCTCGTTGGACACCCCGCCCGCCGGGTTGCGCAGCCTCGCCGTGCTGAACGCGCTGGCAGAGGCGAACCGCTCGGTGTCGGGCGCCAAGATCGAGCGCGCGGGGCTCCTGCCCGGCATCAGCGCGCAGGCGAATGTCACGGGCAGCGGCACCACCGCCGCGATCACATCGGGCACGGGCACGCCCATTGGCTTTGGCACGCCCGCGGCGCTCAAGGCCGTGGCGCTGGCGCAGGACACCGCGGATCGTTACGTGGCCGAGGCCGAAGAGGGCGCGCGCCGCGACCGCGCGCGCCAAGAGCAACGGCTCGCGTCGTTCCGTCGGCAGGAGACCGAGGCCGCGCGCCTCGCCCAGGAGAGCCGCGAAACCTTCCGGCTGTTCCAGCGCCAGTTCCAGGCCGGGCAGCGCTCGGTGATGGATGTGGTCTCGATCTACGAGACGATGGTGCAGCGCGAGCAGGCGCATGTGGACGCGAAATACGAAGTGATCCTGATCCAGCTTGAGATGGCAAAGGATCTGGGTTTGCTGGCCGAAGGGGGATCGATCTGATGGCGAAACCGACCCTGTCACTGAATACCGCGCGCGGCACGGCGATCGTACCGCGCCAGAAACAGGCGGCGCCAGCCGCTCTGGCGCCCGCACCAGAGTCCAATCCGAAAACCGACGAGGACTTTGTTCACTCGCTGGTCGAGAACGCCGACGCCCGCGTGCAGCACCGCGCCACGCTGATCGCCACCTTCGCCGCGCTGAACGGCAACAAGACACCGGCGCGTGATGTGGCCGAGTTCCTCTGGACCCACGCGCCCAATGACCTGACGATCAATGCGCTGGGCCGCGCGTTGGACACCACCGGCATCCGCCACAAGATCACGCAAAAGGCCGAGATCGCGCCAGAGACCTGGCCCGCCTTGACCATGATGACCAATGGGCAATGCGTGCTGGTGATGAGCCAGATCGACGACATCCTAACGATCTTCGACACGACCTGCGCTGACAATAAGGCCGAGGTGCCCGTGGCAGAGTTCGCGCCCTTCTTCACCGGCACGACCCTAACGGGCCGCACGCCGATGAAGGACGTGGTGGCGCGCAACATCCCGCAATTCGAGGGCATCCACTGGTTCTGGGGCGAGTTCCCGCGCTACCGCCGGCAGGTGGCCGAGATCATGGTGGGCTCGCTGGTGGCGAACCTCTTGGCGGTCGCCGTGGCGCTGTTCAGCCTGCAGGTCTATGACCGGGTGATCCCGCACCAGTCGCAAGCCACGCTTTGGGTGCTGACACTGGGCGTCGTGCTGGCGATCTGCATGGAGGGCGCCTTAAAGCTCGCCCGCGCCCGGCTGACCGACGCGGCGGGCCGCCAGATCGAGATGAACGTGCAAAAGAACCTGATGCGGCGCCTGGTCGGCATGCCCTCTGACAAGCGCCCCCTGCCCCCGTCCGGGCTCTTTGCGGCGATGCGCGAGTTCGGCTCGGTGCGCGAGTTCTTCACCTCCTCGACGCTGTCGACGCTGGCGGATGTGCCCTTCGTGCTGGTGTTCCTGCTTCTGATCGGCTCCATCGGCGGGCCCATCGTCTGGGCCATCGTCGCGGGCGGCATCCTGATGCTGATCCCCGCCTATTTCCTGCAGAAGCGCATGATCGACCTGACCCGCCAGACGCAGGGCGCGAACGCCAAGGCGGGGCGACTTTTGCACGAGGTGGTGACCGAGCTGGACACGCTGAAGACGCAGCGCGGCGAGGAGCGCATGATGCAGGTCTGGGCCGAGCTGACCGAGCTTTCCAGCCATTCCACCGCCGAGCAGCGCCGCCTGTCCAACGGGTTGACCTATTGGTCGCAGGCCGTCCAGCAGGGCACCTATATCGCCGCCGTGGTGATCGGCACCTTCATGGTGTTTGCCGGCGAGTTCACCGTGGGCACGATCATCGCCGTGGGCATTCTGACCAGCCGCACGCTTGCGCCGCTGACACAGCTTGCCTCCACAATGGCGCGCTGGGGCAACGTGAAGACCGCGCTAGAGGGGCTGGACGCCATCGCGCTGGCCCCGCAAGAGAAAGAGCAAGAGCGCTCTTACCTGCGCCGCGAGACCATCAAGGGCGCGTATGAGCTGCACGAGGTGAGCTTTCAGTATGACGAGGACGGCGCGCCGAACCTCGATGTGCCGACGATCAAGATGACCGCCGGGCAGCGCGTCGCGGTGCTGGGGGTGAACGGCTCGGGCAAGTCAACGCTGCTGAAGGTGCTGACCGGGCTCTACGCGCCCGACAAGGGCCGCGTTCTGCTGGACGGCACCGAGATCGCCCAGATCGACGCCCGCGACCTGCGCCGTAACATCGGCTATCTCAGCCAAGAGGTGCGGCTGCTCTCGGGCACGCTGCGCGACAACCTTAACCTGACGATGCTGGAGCGCGACGAAGAGCGCCTGTTGACGGCGCTGGACTTCGCCGGGCTGGGCCCCTTTGTGCGCGGCCACCATAAGGGCCTGGACATGGAGATCCAGGACGGCGGCGCGGGGCTCTCGGTGGGGCAGCGCCAGTCGATTGGCTGGGCGCGGCTCTGGCTACAGAACCCCGGCGTGGTGCTGCTGGACGAGCCGACCGCAGCGCTGGACCAGGCGCTGGAGAAGGCGCTTGTGGCCCGGCTGGACACCTGGCTGCATGGCCGCACCACGGTGATCGCCACGCACCGCATGCCGATCCTGGCGCTGACCGACCGCACGCTGATCCTGCAGGCCGGGCGGCTGATGGTGGACGGCCCGCGGGACCAGGTGCTCTCGCATCTCTCCGGCACTGCCGCACAACAGGCCGCAGCCGCATGACCGCGCTGACCGAGCAAACCCCGCTAGAGGGCGCCACCGGCGCCAGCCGCATCATCCTGCTGGTGGGCGGCGCGCTGGCGCTGTTCCTGGTCTGGGCCTCCGTCGCCTGGGTCGACGAGATCGTGCGCGCCGAGGGCGAGGTCGTCAGCAGCTCGCGCGCCCAGATCGTGCAGAACCTCGAGGGCGGCATCCTCGCCGAGATGCGCGTGCGCCAGGGCGACCGCGTCGAGGCCGGCCAGGTGATCGCGCGGCTGCAAGACACCAAGTTCCGCGCCAAGGTGGACGACCTGCAGGACCAGATCGACGCGCTTGAGATCAAGCGCCTGCGGCTCGAGGCCGAGCTGGCCGGGGCCTTCGACTTTAGCGTGCCCGCCGACCTGGCCCAGCGGTCCCCGGCCATCCTGCGCTCTGAGAAGGCGCTGCTGAACGCGCGCCAGACCGACTTTGCCTCGCGCCGCGACGGCGCCCGCAAGATCCTCGACCAGCTCAACGAGGAACTGGCCACGATGAAGCGGCTCCACAGCGAAGAGATCGTCGCCCTGATCGAGGTCAACCGCGCCCAAAAGGCCGCCTCGGATGCCGAGATCACCTATAACGAGATCGGCACCAAGGGCGAGCTGCAGATCGCCGAGGCCTACTCGGAGACGCTGCAAGACCTGACCTCGCGGCGGCAGGATCTGCGGCTGGCCCGCGACCAGCTGGACCGCACGGTGATCACCTCGCCGATGAACGGCATCGTCAACGCGCTGCAAATCACCACCATCGGCGGCGTGGTGCGCCCGGGCGAGGAGATCCTAGAGATCATCCCCCTGGGCGAAGAGCTCTTTGTCGAGGCCCGCGTGAAGCCCGAAGACATCGCCTCGGTGCAGCCCGGCCAGGAGGCCACGGTTAAGCTCTCGGCCTATGACTACACGATCTACGGCGCGCTGCAGGGCAAGGTGAACTTCGTCTCGGCGGACACGTTCGACGACGAGCACAACCCGCGCCAGGCGCCCTTCTACCGGGTCAGCGTGGAGGTCGACACCAGCGCCTTCACCGAGCGCCAGCGCGACATCGAGATCCGCCCCGGCATGCGCGCCACCGCCGAGCTGCAGACCGGATCCAAGACGATCCTGACCTATCTTTTGAAGCCGCTCTACAAGTCCCAGGAAGCGTTCCGCGAACGGTGATTCGAATTTTTGCGGCCGGGCGGCCCCACCCAATTTCATCTGAACCGCCAATCCCTAAGATTTTCCTAAATATTGCGGCCCTGCGTCATTTTGCCAAAACTGCGCGGGAGCCTCAACCAGGGCCGCGCGCTCCGCGCGTTCGCACCTTGGCGCATCCACCGGGCGCCACATCGCCAAGGCGAACCGGTCTGGCGCTCCGCGCATTCGGACCTTGGTCCGTCCACTGGACGGCCCATCGCCAAGGCGAACCGGTCCTCATTCTTTTCGGCCATAAATACGGGCTGCGACGCAATTGCGGCAGCCGAGCCGCCGATGTTCCGGCGTCGCCGCGCAGCTTGCATAAGAAAGAGCGTGCGGAAGCACACATTTTGGGAACGCCCCCTCAAGAAAAGCGCGACGCCCCACCCAAGCAGCCCCAAAAAAGGCGGGATCCACAGCGCCCGGCTCAAACCGGCAGCGCCGTGGTCTGCCAGACAGTGCGCAGCGAGAACGAGGAATGCATCTGCGCCACGCCCGGCAGGCGCGCCAGGTACCGCCGGTGGATGCGGGCGAAATCGTCGGTATCGCGCGCCGAGAGCTTCAGCAGGTAATCCGCCGTGCCCGCCATCAGGTGGCACTCCTGCAGGTCCGGTATGCGCGCCACCTCGCGCTCGAACGCGTCGAGTATCTCCTCGGACTGCCCGCTCAGGGTGATCTCCACAAAGACCGTCGAGGGCCGGTCCAGCTTGCGCGGGTCCAGCAGCGCCACATATCTGGCGATGATCCCCTCCGCCTCCAGCCGCTGCACCCGCCGGTGGCACGCCGAGGGCGACAGGTTCACCCGCTCGCTGAGATCGGCGTTTGAGATGCGCCCCGACTTCTGCAGCGCCTTCAGTATCCGCCGATCCGTGTCGTCAATTTCAACCATCGTGCAAGATTCTCCGGCCCATTCGGCGATCCACAGCTAACCCTTCGACAAATCTGCCCCGACCGCAGCGGTCTTTGCAACGCAATTCTTACCACTATGCCCGATGATTGGGCGGGATTTAGAGGAGTTTTCGCCATGATCATCGGTTGCCCTAAGGAGATCAAACCGCAGGAGTTCCGCGTGGGGCTCACCCCCAACGCCGCGCGGGACGCGGTGGCGCATGGCCACCGGGTGATCGTCGAGGCCGGGGCGGGCCAGGGCGCGGGCTTTAGCGATGCCGACTACGCCGCCGCGGGGGCCGCCCTGCGCGACACGCCAGCGGAGATCTTTGCCGAGGCCGAAATGATCGTGAAGGTCAAGGAACCGCAGCCCGGCGAGCGCCGGATGCTGCGCGAGGGGCAGCTGCTCTTCACCTATCTGCACCTGGCCCCGGACCCGGAGCAGACAAAGGACCTGCTGGCCTCGGGCTGCACCGCCATCGCCTACGAGACCGTGACCGACGCCGCGGGCGGGCTGCCCCTGCTGGCGCCGATGTCCGAGGTCGCGGGCAAGCTTGCGCCGCAGATGGGCGCCTGGACCCTGCAAAAGGCCAATGGCGGGCGCGGTGTGCTGCTGGGCGGGGTGCCCGGCGTAGGCCCGGCCCGCGTGGTGGTGATCGGCGGCGGCGTGGTGGGAACCCATGCGGCGCGGGTGGCCGCGGGGATGGGCGCTGAGGTCACCGTGCTGGACCGCGCGCTGCCCCGGCTGCGCTATCTCGACGATGTGTTCGCCAGGGACTTCCGCACGGCCTATGCCTCCGCCGGCAACACCGCCGAACTGGTCGAGGCGGCGGATATGGTGATCGGGGCGGTGCTGATCCCGGGCGCCGCGGCGCCCAAGCTGGTCAGCCGCGCGCAGCTTGCGGACATGAAGCCCGGTGCGGCGATCGTCGACGTGGCCATCGACCAGGGCGGCTGCTTCGAGACCTCCCGCGCGACCACCCATCAGGACCCGATCTACGAGGTCGACGGGGTGATGCATTACTGCGTGGCGAACATGCCGGGCGCGGTGGCGCGGACCTCCACCATCGCGCTCTCGAACGCCACGATGCCCTTCATGCTGGCGCTGGCGGATAAGGGCTGGCGGCGCGCCTGCGAGGACGACCCGCATCTTCTGAACGGGCTGAACGTGCATGCCGGCCAGCTGACCTATTTCGCCGTCGGCAAGGCGCTGGGCCTGGATGTGCTCTCGCCAAGCCTCGCGCTTAAGGCGTAAGCGCCGCTCCACAGATTGTCGGTTTGTGCGTTCTGCGCTATGATGGGGTCCTGTTGAGGAAGTTATTGTTATGCCGAAAGCACTGGGAATTGGTGGCTTCTTTATCCGTTCTTCTGACCCAAAAGCCCTTTCGGAATGGTATGAATTGCACTTTGGTATCAACAAGGTACCCCTGGATTATGAGACGCCGGTCTGGCAACAGGAGGCGGGCCCCACGGTCTTCGCCACATATGGTCCGGATGCGGAGGACCTGGGCCGCAAATCACAGCAATGGATGCTCAACCTGCGCGTGGCCGACCTCGACGAGGCGGTCCGCGAGCTGAGGGACGCGGGCATCGAGGTCACGATGGATGCCGAGGATTACCCCAATGGCCGTTTTGCCCAGCTCGAGGACCCGGAGGGCAATCCGATTGAGATCTGGCAACCTGCCAATGAGTGAAGGCTGCTGATCTCATGAACATCTCCGAACGCAGTCTCACTTATCCGGCCCATCAGGGTGCCCGCACCCCGCCACCCTATTGGCGTAAGTACTTAATATAGGCCCAGCCCTCGTCGCCGTACTCATGGAACACGCGCACCCAATTCCCGCGCCGCTCGAGGACTTCCACCCATGATCCATGATACATCCGGGTTATGATGGTAAAGCCAGAGCCCGGCCCGGTGCGCAGGTTCAAAAACCCATCCCCCGGCGAGTAAACAAAGAGCCTGGCGGGCGTCGCAACCGGTCGCACCATGTATTTGCGATGCGCCCAGCCCACCGCGCCGCTCTGATGCTCCACCCGCGCCCAATTCCCGGCGATCTCCAGCGTGTTCACCGAGGTGCCATGCCCCATGCGCATGATCACGTTGAACCCGCCCCCGGGCCCGGTGCGCAGGTTCAAGAACCCATCATTGGGCGAGTTCACATATAAAAGCTCCGCCCGCGCGGAGACCGCCATAACAAGCGCAATGACCAGGAAAGAGATGAAGCGAACCATATGTAGCCCCCCAACGGATAAACTATTCGCGGCGAGTTTAGCATGACTCGGGGCAAAACAAAAAAGGCCCGCCGTAGAACGGCGGGCCCCTGAACAGGTACATTAGGCAAATCGTTACGAAACTTGTTTGGCCAGTGCGTCCCTGATCTCTGCCAGAAGCTCCAGCTCGGTGGGCCCGGCGGGCGCTTCCTCGGCGGGCGCCTCTTCTTCCTTCTTGGCGGTGGCGTCTTTCACCTTGTTGACGTAGCGCACCAGCATGAACACCACGAAGGCGATGATCAGGAAATTGATGATCGCCATCAGGAAGGCGCCGATGGCGAAGACCGAGGCCCCGGCCTCGCGCGCGGCGGCCAGGCTCGTGCCGGCCGCGACCTCGCCCGAGATCACGATGAACCAGTTTGTGAAGTCCACGCCGCCCATGAACAGCCCGATGATCGGGTTGATCAGGTCGTCCACCATGGACTTGACGATGGCCGTAAAGGCCGCACCGATGATGATCCCGACCGCCATGTCCATGACATTTCCCTTGGCGATGAAATATCGGAACTCTTGCATCATATTTAGTCACCCCTAAAGACATGGCACCTAATCATTGTGCGCCAGTGCGCAGCCCATACCACATTTGCGCGCATCTCAAAGACTTTTTGACGCACGTCAAATGTTTACGTAACGTCGGAATTCCCAAAGGAGGCACGTAATGGCCGATCTGTCCGATTTTCCCATCACCAAGCGGTGGCCCGCCAGCAACCCCAATGCGATCCAGCTTTACTCCTTCCCGACGCCCAACGGCGTGAAGGTCTCGACCATGCTCGAGGAGACCGGGCTGGAATACGAGGCGCACCGCGTGACGCTCTCGGATGTGGACGTCAGAAGCCCTGAGTTCCTCTCGCTGAACCCCAACAATAAGATCCCCGCCTTGATCGACCCGAACGGGCCGGACGGCGTGCCGGTCGGGATCTGGGAAAGCGGCGCAATCCTGCTCTACCTGGCCGACAAGACCGGCCAGTTCGGCGGCGCCAACGCCACCGAGCGGGCGCGGATCACCCAATGGCTGATGTGGCAGATGGGCGGCCTGGGGCCGATGTTCGGCCAGCTCGGGTACTTCTCCAAATTCGCAGGCTCCGAGATCGAGGACCCCCGCCCGCGCGAGCGCTACATCACCGAGGGCAAGCGCCTCTTGGCCGTGCTCGATAGCGCGCTAGAGGGGCAGGACTGGATCGCCGGCGGCTATTCCATCGCGGATATGGCGATTGCGCCCTGGCTGCGGGCGCTGGACTATTACGGCGTGAAAGAGATGCTGGGCATTGCCGACAACAAAAACGTTGTGGCCTATCTTGACCGCTTCCTTGCGCGCCCCGCCGTGCAGACCGGCCTGGTGACGCCCCCGCGCGAGGGCTAGCCCGCGCGCATCCCGTCCGAGATCTTCTCGGCCATCATGATCGTGGGGGCGTTGGTGTTCCCCCCGATCAGCCGCGGCATCAGGCTGGCGTCCACGACGCGCAGCCCCTCCATCCCGCGCACGCGCCCCTGCGGGTCGCACACGGCCATCTCATCGGTGCCCATCTTGCAGGTGCCCACGGGGTGATAGATCGTGTCGGAGCGGGCGCGGATATCGGCCTCTAAAGCGGCGTCCGAGCCGTCGTGATCATAAAGCTTCTTACCCCGCCAGGGATCAAACTGCGGCGCGTCCAGGATGTCCTGCATCTTGCGCGCGCCGGTCTTCAGCAGCTCTAGGTCGCGCGCGTCGGACAGGAAACTGGGGTCAATGCGCGGCGCCGCCTTGGGGTTGGTTGAGTGAAGCCCAACGAAGCCCCTGGAATGCGGCCGCAGCACGCAGACATGGCAGGAATAGCCGTATCGGAAGTGGATCTTGCGCATGTGGTCATCGACAATCGCCACCACGAAATGCAGCTGCAGGTCCGGGCGCTCCACCCCGGGCGCGGATTTCAGGAACGCTCCGCCCTCGGCATATGGCGTAGCGAAGAGGCCCGTCCCATCCCGTCTCCACCGCAGCGCGGCGGCCCCAAGTGCCGCAAGGCCTTTCGGCCCAAGCCCGACCACGTCATCGCGCTTCGAGTGGTAGCTGATGATGTAGTCCAGGTGATCCTGCAGGTTCTGGCCCACCCCCGGCAGCTCATGCACCACCTGGATCCCATGGGCGGCAAGCTCGTCGCGCGGCCCGATGCCCGACAGCATCAGCAACTGAGGCGACCCGAAAGCGCCCGCCGATAGGATCACCTCGCGCCGGGCCGTGATCTTCTTGCCACCGGCGAGGATCCCCGTTGCGCGACCGCCATCGGTCAGCACCCGTTCCGTGCGCGTCTTGGTGAGGATCGTCAGGTTCGCGCGCGCCTGCACCTCATCGGGCAGATAGGCCATCGCCGACGAGCATCGCTCGCCCTTGCGCGCGCCGGCATGGAACTGCGTGACTTGGTAGAGGCCTATGCCCTCCTGCTCGGGCCCGTTGAAATCGGCGTTTTGGGGGATCTGCATCGCTTCGCCCGCCTCAACGAAGGCGCGCGAGATCGGGCGCGGCTCGGACTGATCCGCCACCGCCAGGGGGCCCGCAGCGCCGTGCAGCGCGTCGCCGCCGCGCTGGTTGCCCTCGGCGCGTTGGAAGTAGGGCAGCACGCTCTCCCAGTCCCAGCCCTCGCAGCCCAGATCCGCCCATTCGTCATAGTCGCCCCGGTGGCCGCGTATGTAGAGCATCGCATTGATCGCGCTGGAGCCGCCCAGCGCCTTGCCGCGCGGCTGGAACCCGCGCCGCCCGTTCAGGCCCGGCTGCGGCTCGGTCTGGAACGCCCAGTTGTTGATCTTGGGCCGGCCAGAGATCATCCCCGCGACCAGCCCCGGCGCCCGCACCAGGATGCCGCGCCCCGCGCCGCCTGCCTCGACAAGGCACACGCTGACCTTGGGGTCCTCGCTCAGCCGCGCGGCCATCACGCAGCCTGCGGAGCCGCCGCCAACGATCACATAGTCAAATTCCATGGAACCCTCCCGCCCATTGCCGAAAGGCTAGACGGGCTGGCCGCTATGATGCAACCGTAACCTGTCGTCGACGGCGCTATCCCGGCAGCGCGCCCGTCAAGGCGTAGCGCAGGATCTCGGCCACCTGCCCGGGCCTGTCACAGACCGCCAGCGCGGCGGCGTGGACCTCCTTGAGCGCGTGCTGATGCTCGGGCAGATTGATCACGATGATGGATTTGCCCAGCGCGGCGGCATAGCCCGCATCGAAGGCCGCGTTCCACTGCCGGTACTTCTCGCCAAAGCGCACCACCACCACGTCGGCATCCTCGATCCCCTTGCGGGTGCGGATCGCGTTGACCATCGCGCCCTTGTGGTCGTGCCAGTACTTGTTGGGCTCCGCGCCCAGGATCGCGACGCCGCAATCGTCGCTGGCCGCGTGGTCCGTGACGGGGCTGTTAAAGCTCACGTCGAGCCCCGCGGCGCCCTCGATGATCTGCGCGCGCCAATCGGTGTGGATCTCGCCGGAAAGATAAACGTTCAACGTCATTTTGTTCTCCTTGTCGGGGGCCGCTCATCCGCCCTGGCGGGCGTCTTCGCTGCGAGAGGCTACCCCCGCAAGCTCCCGCCGGTTGCCTTCTCGACCTTGGCGACGATCTTGGCGCCCACCGCCTCGATCTCTTCATCGGTCAGGGTCTTGTCCGACGGCTGCAGCCGCACCGCAATGGCGAGGCTCTTTTTGCCCTCGCCCAGGCTGCCGCCGATGAACTCGTCGAACACGCGCACCTCTGCGATCAGCGCCTTGTCGGCCCCGGCGGCGGCGTTCACCAAGGCGCCCGCCTCGACGCCCGCATCCACCACGAAGGCAAAGTCCCGCTCCACCGCCTGCAGGTCATGCAGCTGCAGCGCAGCCCGCGTCGGGCCCTTCGCCTTGGGGAAGGGGATCTTGGCCGGATGGATCGCGAAAGCCACGACATTGCCCTTGAGGCCATAGGCCTGGGTCACTTTGGGGTGCAGCTCGCCAAAGGCGCCCAGCACGTTCTTGGGCCCAAGCGACAGCTTGGCCGAGCGCCCCGGGTGCCACCAGTCGTTCACCTCGCGCAGATGCATCAGCTTGGCGGGCGCGCCTAGGGCCGCCAGCACCGCCTCGGCATCCGCCTTGGCGTCGAAGATGTCCACCGCGCGGCGCGCGCCGAAGCGGTCCCGCGCACCGCCATGCCCCACCAGGATCCCGGTGATCAGCGCCTCTTGGTCCTCGGGCTCGGCGCCATGGTAAACCGCGCCCACCTCGAACAGCGCCAGGTCCATGAAACCCCGCGCCTGGTTGCGCGCCGCCGCCTGCAGCAGCCCCGGCAGCAGCGAGGGCCGCATATGGCTCATCTCCGAGCTGATCGGGTTCTCCAGCCGCGTCGTCTCCTGCCCGCCGCCGAAGCGCGCGGCTGAGGCCGCGTCGATGAACGAGTAGGTCACGCATTCATTATAGCCAAGGGCGGCGCAGCTTCGCCGCGCGATCGCCTCGCGCTTTTGCCCAGGGGTCAGGATCGGGCGCGGCACACCGGGCTGGGTGCGCGCCATGGGCTTGCCCTCCAGCTTGGTCAGCGAGGCGATCCGCGCGACCTCCTCGACCAGGTCGGCCTCGCCTTTGACGTCGCCGCGCCAGCTCGGCGGGTGCGCCATGTCGCCCTCCAGCGTGAAGCCCAGGGCCTCCAGCGTGGCGCGCTGCGTCTCGGCGGGGATCTCCATCCCCACCAGCGAGGCCACGCGGTCGGTGTCCAGCTTATAGGCGCGGGCCACATCCAGCGGCGCCCCGTCCTGCACCACCTCCGAGGCCTCCCCGCCGCAGAGCTCCAGGATCATCTGCGTCGCGGCCTCCAGCCCCGGCAGGGTGTGCTCGGGGTCCACGCCGCGCTCGAACCGGTACTTGGCGTCCGAGTTCACCTTCAGCTTGCGCGCGGTGCCCGCAATGGTCACCGGGTCCCAATAGGCGCTCTCGAGGAAGACGTTCACCGTCTGCTCGGTGCAGCCCGAATGGGTGCCGCCCAGGATGCCCGCGAGGCTCTCAAGCCCCGCATCGTCATAGATGCCCATCATGCCCGGCTCGACCGCATAGGTCTTGTCGTCCAGCCCGGCATATTCCGTCACCTCGTCCACCGGACGGATCACCAGGTCGCCCTGGACCACATCCGCGTCGAAGACATGCAGCGGGCGGTTCTGGTCGTAGGTGAAGAAGTTGGTGATATCCACCAGGGCCGAGATCGGCCGCAGCCCGATGGCCTTCAGCCGCGCCTGCAGCCAGGCCGGGCTCGGCCCGTTCTTGACGCCGCGGATCACACGGCCGGTGAAATGTGGGCAGCCTTTATCTTTCAGCGCCGCATCAATGCGCACCCCAATCGGCGAGGCGAAGGCGCCGGGGACCGGCGCGATCACCTGCGGCTTCAGCGTCCCAAGCCCCCGCGCCGCCAGATCCCGCGCCACGCCGCGCACGCCCAGGGCGTCCTGCCGGTTCGGCGTGATGGCGATCTCGATCATCGGGTCCACCTTGCCGGCGTCGTGCTCGGCCAGCCAGTCGGTGAACTTGGTGCCCACCGCAGGCTCGCCCGGCAGCTCGATGATGCCGTCATGCTCCTCAGAGAGCTCCATCTCCCGCTCCGAGCACATCATGCCGTGGCTCTCGACGCCGCGGATCTTGCCGACCTGGATGGTGGTGTCGATGCCGGGGATGTACATGCCGGGCTTGGCCACCACCACGCGGATGCCCGCGCGGGCGTTCGGCGCGCCGCAGATGATCTGCTTGACGCCCTCGTCGGTCTCAACCTGGCAGACCCGCAGCCGGTCGGCGTCCGGGTGCTGCTCGGCCTCCTTCACGAAGCCCACCGTGAAGGCGCCCAGCGCGTCGGCGGGGTCGACGACCTCCTCGACCTCCAAGCCGAGGTCGGTCAGCGTGTCAGCGATCTCGGCCACCGAGGCGTCGGTGTCGAGGTGGTCCTTCAACCAGGAAAGCGTGAATTTCATCTGCGTTTTACCCTTGCGGTGTCGCGGCGTGACCTAGCGCAGCTTGTGGCGGATGGGAAGGCTAAGCTGTGGGGTGATGGTTCTGGCCTGGAGCGGATGTTGAATTCAAACGCTTCGCCCTAAGAACGCTTGCCGACACCAGACGCCACGGAACCCAAGCAATGCAACCGCCCGAGCTTGCCTCGGGCAGCGGCCGACCTCCCCCAGGAGGCCGCTTTTGCCACGTTGCAAACCATTGGAACGCTCGCGTTTTCAGAAATCGCCTGCACAACAGAACCGTGGCGCAAGCGACCTCCAGGTCGGCCGCTGCCCGCGTTGCGCTTGGCTCAAGGTGGAGGCCCCCGGTCAAGTCCGGGGCGGAAGATCTTCAACGCCCCAACCAAACCCACCGCGCGCACTGTTAACCACGACATTTCCCGACCCCGTGCCCGACGGAAGTCCGACGTTTTGCCGACAAAAGGCCGACACCGGATTTCCCAGCAAAATAAGCCGTTAAGACCTGATTCGCCGCCAATACAGACTCCCAGCGGTAACGATCTGTTAACTCAGTCCCGAATATGCGGCAGGATCGCTGCCGCCAACGCGCGCGCATCCGTGTCCTTGGGGTCCTCCGGCGCGGCCACCGGCACGGCGGCCAGCCAGCGCTCCCACTGCACCGTGCCCTGGGTCACCACGTCCGGCAGGCCCAGGTCCCGCAGCGTCTTGCAGACTTCCTCCATCTCCGCGGCGCGGCGCACGCCATGCACCATGGCGCGCTCGAAATTATAGGTCGCCTGGGCGTCCCAGTCGAAGCCGGGGTAGTTCAGCTCCAGGCTCGGCAGCACCTCGTCCGCCACATCAGCGGCGCTCACCGCCAGCATGAACTCCGCCGTAAGCGCCTCTAATCCCTTGATTAAAACAGAGCGCACCATCTTGATGGTGCTGGCGCGACCGACGTCGCCCGTGACGATGCGGGTGGTCATGGGCAGCGCGTCCAGCAGCGGCTTGACGGCCTCGGCACGCGGGCCAGAGATCAGGCAGGGCACGGCGTTAAGCGCCGGGTGCACCGGCGCCATGACGGCCACGTCCACATAGCGCGCGCCGGCCGCCTCCACCGCAAGGGCGGATTTCTGCTTGGCCGAGGGGGCGCAGGAGTTCAGGTCGCAAAAGAAGGCGCCCTGGTTGAGATGCGGGGCCGCGGCCTCGGCCACAGCGTTGGCCTGGTCCGCCGTTACCACAGAGATCACCAGATCGGCCTCGGCCAAAGCCTCCGAGAGGCTCCCCGCGCCCTTTATTTTCAACGCCTTATAGCGATCCTGCATCTCCTCTCGGGTCGCCGGGTCATCCGTCTTGCGGTCGTAGGCGGCGGTCTCAAACCGCCCCGCGCCCCAGCCGGTGATCAGGGCCGAACCCGCCTCGCCCATGCCGATGAATGCCAATTTCATAAGCGCTCTCCTTCACGGATCGGTGTTCCATGCGGCTCCGCCCTTGGCAAGCCCGGCGGGTCCGCTATCCTCTGGTTATGACGACTCCCCTGGCCCCTGGAGACGCCCTATGTATCGTTTGATTGTCCTTATTTTTCTGGCCGCGACCGCCGCGCAGGCGCAGGACCGCCGCCCCAGCCATTGCATTGCCATCGCGGATGCAGCACCTGGGCTGCAATACCTGCACAAGGCCGCCTTCACCGACCCCGTGCCGCAGTTCAGCGTCCGCATCAGCTATATCGACCACTCGATGTTCGCGATCCAGACCCAAGGCGGGCTGAGCGCGGTCACCGATTACAACGGCTATGTGGGGGCGGATTTCCTGCCCACCGTGATCACCATGAACCACGCGCATGACTCGCATTGGACGATGTTCCCCAACCCCGATATTCCCCATATTTTAAAGGGCTGGGGCGATGGCCCGCAGGGCGCCGAGCACCACCTGGACCTGGGCGAGATGCTGATCCGCAACGTGCCCACGGACATCCGCGGGCGCTTTGGCGGGCCGCCCGAGATCAACGGCAATTCTATCTTCATCTTCGAGGTCGAGGGGCTCTGCATCGGGCACCTGGGGCATCTGCATCACGAGCCCACGGACGCGCAATTCGCGGCCATCGGGCGGCTGGATGTGGTGATGGCCGCCGTGGATGGCGGCATGACCCTCCCGACGGACGCCATGGTGCGGATCATGAAGCGGGTGAAGAGCTCGGTGGTGATCCCGATGCACTGGTTCGGACGGTTCACGCTGGACCAGTTCCTCGTTGAAATGTCAGACGAATTCGCGATCGAGAAGACCGGCGTCTCGGAATACGTGGTCTCGCTGAGGACCCTGCCCCGGACCCCAACGGTGGTCGTCCTGGAACCGGACTACCCGGTGAGTTTTGACGACGACATCTGAGCTTGGCGGGACCAAGGCTTTTCCAAAAGCCTTGCAAGATCCTTGGAAGGATCTTGGCCCGCCCAGCCTCACCGTCGCGGCTTAGACCGCCACGTGTCGAGCCACTGAGAGATGCGCCCCCGCCGGTCCGCCACCTCGTCGCCCACCCGCGCCGCGGCGTCGCTGACGTCCTCGAGCACCGGGTCGATCTTACGCTCGCGGAACTGCCGCCACATCGCCCGCGCCAGGGCCCAGCCGAAGACCAGAAAGATGAAGAAGAAGATGTTGAACCACGGGATCGGATAGACGTTCGGGCCCTCTATGGGGCGGATGCCCACCGCGTTGGGGAAGACCGTAAAGAAGCGATTGCGCCAGCCGTAATGCGTGATCACCACCCATTGCGGTTCTGCCGCGGTAGAGACTACCGCCGCCGCCTCTGCCTGCAGGTCCGAGCTGTCAAACTTGAAGTAGGGCGGCCAGATCCAGCCTGTGTCCTCGTTGCGGAAGACCATCACCCGCTCGGCGTCGCGCGGGATGAACCCCAACAGGAACGAGCGCTTCCTCACCGTGTTGATCAACCGCAGATCGCGGTTCGAAAGCTCCGCCGCGCCGCTATCGGCCTGCGCGTAGAACATCCGGTTATACCAGGAGAAATCCGCCCGGATCACCTCGGTCGAGGTCACCCGCGCCACGTCATGCTGCGGCAAGAGGTAATGAAAAAACGCAAACAGGATCAGAAAGATGATCGTGCGAAAGGCGATGCGAAGACGGCGCATGGGCGCTCCTTTAATTCGTCGTGAACCAGGTGATCGCGATCAGCGCCACCGGCACCACATAGATAAGCCACAGGGCGCGATACCCAAGGCTTTGCTTGAATTCCTCGACGCCCGCTTCGACATCCGCGCTGCGCTCGACCGGATCGCGGCCCGGATGGGCCGCCGCCCATTCCTTTTCCAGCCGCTCGCGGGTGATCGAGCGCAGGTACCAGGCCACGGCCACATAGATGACCGTGCAGATCAGCGCCGCCAAGACGATAAGCCTTACGAAGTTCATCCTTCACCTCCCGCGCTTTACCGCGCCCCAGGGCCCCACAAGCTCTACCATCCGCTGCGGGTTTCTGCGCCGAGGGGGCCGAGCCTGCGGCTCGGGATCCTCCTGCGGCGGGCCGGGGGGCGTCATCCCCGGCTCCGGCCCGAACAGCGCCGCGCGCGTGCCCGCCTTATCCACCTGGTACTCCTCGTCCAGGAAGTCCGCCACAAACCCGCGCTTGCCGTCCTCCCAGCCCTTATAGAGCCCGTAGAACAGCTCCTTGTGGCAGATGAAGAGCTGCCGCACGTCCAGCGGCGCCAGCTCGGCCAGCATCTGGTTCACCAGGTCGCGATACATATGCGCCCCGCCGCGCAGGGTGTAGAAATAGGCCGGGTGCTTGCTGTCGATCTTGGGCCAGTCGCCGCCGCCGTCGATCCAGCGCACCAGGTCGGCGAGCCCCAGATAGGCCTCGGGTAGATCCGCCCCCAGCCCGCGCGCGATCATCCGCAGGTCACGCCGCGTCGCACCCTGCAGCGACTGCCCGGTGCTGGCCGCGGCATCGACCACGATGAAGTCCATCTTCTGGCGCAGGATCGCGCTGGCATCGGTGCCGCGAGCCTTCACGATGGGCTCCACCAGGTGGTTGAGGTCCAAAAACGCCGCCACACGATTGCGCGCGGACATGGAAAACGCCTCGACCCCGCCGATCTCGGGCACGGCACCCGAGGCGATCACCGCCGGATGCTCGACATCGCGCCAAACATAAAGCCCGCCGAAATGCGCCGTCCAGTAATTCGGTACCTCGGTGGTGGTCATCTCCAGGTCCACCGGGTTGCGCGTGACGTCGCCGGTCTCCTTGGCCAGGCCGATCATCTCGGCGATCAGCACGTCGTCCCACCAGGCGTCCTCTTCGGTCTTAAAGCGCTCGATCTTCGCCGTAAGCTCGCGCGCATTCGCCACGTCCCCGCCGGTCGTGTCCGCCTCGGTCACGATGCGGCGGATATCCATCAGCCGCGCGGGCGTGTTCGCCATAAGCACCGAGTTCTGCAGCTCCCCTGCCACCGCGTCGCGGGTGGTCAAAGCGAAAAGCTTGCTCTCGTTCTGCTCGATGAACTCCCGCAGCACCTGGCGCGAGAACGAGAACTTCGCGTTCAGCAGGGGCGCGCGCTTCTGCTCGGTCGTCAGCAGGATGAACTGCCGGTTCACGCCGTTGGGATTCAGATAGAGCGGGTCGTCCAGCTCCATACCGATCTCGGGCGAGTAGCCGGAGATGTCGATGTGGAAATCCGTAAGCGCGGTGTCCTTGCCGGTCAGGTGCCTCAAGGCACGCCGGTAGCGATCCACCAGGGCGGGCGAGGAGACCTCAATCAGGTTGCCGAACATCAGGCCTTTTTCGATGAGCCGCTTCATGCGCCCTTCCCGTCCCGCTTCGCCAAGTCCTGCCCCTTTCGCCTTTCCACGCCTTGCGCCCTCACGAACCACACTAGGGCCAATATGGGCGCCCAGACCACGCTCGTGTAGCCCGAAAGCCTAAGAAAGAACCAGGCGGTGCCGACGGGTGCCTCCGCGAGGAATGCGCCGAGCCCCACGCCGCGCGCCTGATAGGTCAGCGCAAAGACCACGGCCCCGGCCAGCAGGATCAGCCCCGCCGAGGCCCAAATCACCACCGCCACCTCGCGATGCGAGCGGGTGTCACGCCGCACCAAGACCCGCGGCAGGATCACAGCCAGCCCCGCCAAGACCAGCAGCGGGAACCCGGTGTTCCACCAGCCGATGGGCTCTGGCTGGATCATCGCTGCGCCTCCAAGAGCCCGTCGCAGCCCTTGCCGTCATAGGCGGTCTTGGCGGCCTTGATTTGGACGGTGCGGCGGGCCTCGAAGGTCGCGCCCGTGGCGGGCCAGGTGGCCTCATGCGTCGCCTCAGCAAGCTTGGCCCATAAATAGCCCAGAGAGAACTCGGTGGAGGGGCCCGGCGCGTACCATCGCCGGATCTGCGCGGGCACGTGCCGGGTGTTCCAGGAATGCAGCTTGCCCGCGCGCAGGTCCTCTAGGAGTTCCGACAGATCGGCATGCCCGGCCTGGAAAAGCCCGCGAAACTCGACTTCTTTGTCGCCGAGCAACGCCGCATGCGCGGCGCAGTCCCACAGCGCATACCCCTCGCGCCCCAGCGCGTTGTAGTCTTGGGCGGACGCCGAAATCGCGAAGGCCCCAGCGAAAATCCCGGACCCGAGGGCGGGAAAGCAACGCACCCACCCACGGGCGCAGCTCGGGCGCATGGCGGCTTCGCCGCAACGCAATTTCCGAAAGAACCACATCAAATCTCGCGCTCTTCTGAACTGTGCTGACAAGATTGATCGGATTCAAAATTAATTCTACCAAATCGGAATGCGAAAATTGCCGTCAAAAAAGGTATCCCACCAACTAAGCTCAATTGAAGCAGGAAAAACTCCTGCCTTGCCGCGAAATCAGTTACCGTCCCACCAGAATAGGGCGGACCACCTGCAGAAAGAACGACGGCGATCAGGACCACCCCACCCAATACAACTGCAAAAACGAATATGAAGCTCCGGCCATGCGACCCAGCTCTATGTGCGAAGCGACCGCAAAAATAAGCGGCAACAATGCTTATTAAGAGAGGTAGAAAAAAGACAGCTAGTCCAATCACCCCTTCCCCTCCACATACCGCCGCTTCGCCTCCTCGGTCCGGCCAAAGTCGCGGACCATGTTCTCAATGGCGACCTCGTCGGACTTGTCGGCATAGCGGAACTCGCTGTCGGCGTAGCGGTTCACTTCCTGGATCACCATGTCGATGGTGATGGGCTGGCGTAGGGCTGCGATCATGTCCCGCTTCTCGTCGTAGCTCTTGAACAGGAACAGATCGGGTTCCTCCATCCACTCGTCCGGCAGCTCGAAATCCATCGCGCGGACCTTGACGGCGTCGGTGATGTTCTTGATCGCACGGCCGGTGAAGCGCGCGTCCGCCTCCTGGATGCCCTTCAGATAGGTGCCGACCTTGGCGATGGTGTCCAGCGCGCCAAGATCGCTGGACACCCGGTCCCAGACCTCCAGCAAGCCCGCCTCATGCGGGCGCCCATGCCCCTCAAAGGACTTGGCCACCGCGCGCTTGATCTCTTGGGCGGCGTAAAGCTCGTGGTCCCCCAGCGGGATGTCGTGGTTCTTGCCCATCAAGAGCGCCAGGATGTCGATGTAATCCTCGCGCGTGATCGGCCCGTCGACCAGGAACCGCGCCCCGGCGCGCTGCCGCAAGGCGTCGTCCACATTCTCGGGGTAGTTGGAGAACATCCCGAAGGTGCAGTTGCCGCGCACCACCGTGTTGGCGCCGGCGAAGGCCTCCATGAAGACCGCCGTGACCTCCTGCTGGCCCGCGCTGGACTGCCGGTCGCCGCGCTTGCCCGCGATCTGGTCGATGTCGTCGATCGTGCCGAACCCGATCACGGCGGGGTCCAGCACGTTCTGGATAAACGCCTTGGCGTTCTGGCCCGACTTGCCCTGATAGCTGTCGATATTGTCGATGCCGAAGTTCTGATAGCGGAACGGGAAGCCCGCGTTCTGGCAATAGCCATGCACCAGCCCGGCCATCATCTGGATCAGCGTGGTCTTGCCCGTGCCCGGGGCGCCGTCGCCCATGAAGGTGAAGATGAAGCCGCCGAGCTCGGCGAAGGGGTTCAGCTTGCGCTCGAAATCATAGGCCATCAGCATCTTGGCCAGCTTCATCGCCTGATACTTGGCGATGTGGTTGCCCACGACCTCGCCCGGCGCCTTGAACTGCATGGTGATGGTGGACCCGCGCGCCTTATGCGCGGGCGTGAAACCCTGGAGGGTGAAGTCGTCGGCCTCGACGCGGTAGGTGGCGTCGGCGAAGGCGCCCGTGCGCGGGGCGGTCTGCGCGCGCAGGGCGACCTTTTCCATGAGCAGCTCGGTGAAGGCCAACACCGCTGCGACGAGCTTGTCCTCGGTATTGGCGAACCTCTCCAGGTCCTGGTCCAGCTCCCAGAGCGCGCCGTGCAGGGCAAGCTGGGCGTTGTCGGTCAGTACCTCCTCGACGCCGCCGATCTCGACGGTCTGCTCGGTGGCCGAAGAGGCCAGCAGATAGGCGGTGGCATTGGCGAAGCTGTGGAGGACAGCGAGCGCTTCGGCAGACAGGAGTTCCCCGAACTCCGAGGACTTGCCAGAGGGCAGCCGCCCCTCCAGGTTCTCTTTCTTCAGCTCCACCAGCCCGGTGGCCTGGGAGAATGCCTCGCCCACGGCCAGGGATATCGCCAGAGCCCGCCGCAAAGCCTGCAACACGGTCGCCTGCACGGGCGAGACCAAGGCGTCACCCTCATCCGCCGCCTCGATCCGTTCGATCAGCCGCACGCCTTCTGGCCGCGCGGTCGAGCGCCCGACAAGGCCAGGCGTGGTGGACCGGAACCGCCGCCGCGTTGCGATGCCGGGGGACCGCTCTTCCGCCCGAGCGGGCGTCCTCGCTGCGGCAATTCGGGGCGTGTGGTCGATCCCCTCCAGCATTGCCACCGCCGCGTCGTAATGCGCGCGGATCTCCTCCTCGCGCAGCTCCATCTGATCGCCTGAAATGCTCATCTCAAATCCACTTCTTTTCGGCTGAAAATACGGCGGGGGGTTTGGGGGGCTGGCCCCCCATCATCGCACGAAGTGCTAAACCTGCGCGCCGAAGGCGCTCCTTTGGATAACACCCCGCTCACCGATAGCTCACCACTTGCCCGCTGTCGGACACCACGAATTTGCGCACGTCGCGGAAGCCCGGGGGGGTCTTCTCGGCCAACACCTGATAGGGCCGCGCGGGCATGATGATCGCGCGTTCGGTGCGTGTGGCGCCGGTGTCCACGCCGCGGCCCGAGAAGGGATCCAAGGCGAAGATCTCGCGATCCACGGTGCCGAACCAGCCCGAGCGCTCCTGCTCTACGCGGTCGCTTTCCAGCACTTCTTCCGTCCACGACAAGGTCCAGTCCTGGCCCACCGGCGCGCGCGCCTCCTCCAAGACCTCGCGCAGGGGCCCGCGCTGGCGCGTGAAGGCCGAGGAATACATCGGCCCCACATGGAACCGCCGCAGCCGCTTGGGGTGCAAATCGTCGAAGTCCTGGTCGAAGCCTTTCGCAATCGTCACCAGCTTAAGCCCGCCCACGGCCTGCGCCATCAGGTGCCGCTGCACCTCGGGCCAGCGCCGGTCGTCGATGGGCAGGCCGTGGCGGCCGCTATCCTCAAGCTCCATCAAATAAAGCGTCGGCAGGTTCACCTGGCTGTCATAGACCGCCCACCAGATCAGGTAGGTACGCCGCCCGTTCTTGAGATTGCGCAGCCACTGCGCCTGCGGATGGTTCTGCGCCCAGAACAGATCTCCGTCCTGCAACGCCTCATAGTAAAGCCGCTGCGACATGGCGAATTGCAGCTTGGTCGGGATGGTCTGCTCGCCCACGATCTGCGCGATCATGTCGGATTTCAGCTGGTCCGCCCGCTTGAGCCCGCGCAGGTGCCCGTCCACCTGCTGGGCGTCGTTGGACATGGTCAGCACCTCGCGGAACACCGGAAAGCCGCTCTCCACGCGGTCGATGTCCAGCCCGCCAAAGGAGCGATCCGTGCGCCCGGTCATCAGGTACTTCAAGGACAACGCCCGGAAGGTCGCCGAGATCATCTGGACATAGGATCCAATCACCCGGGCCTCGAGCTTGGACAGGCGCTTCTCGCTTTCCATGGTCGCGGCGACGCGGGTCAGGTGGCCGGTAATGGCCTCGAACTTGCGGAAATACCGCCGCGCGGCGAAGGTGTCTGACAGCTCGGCATGGTCGCGGGTCATGTCGATCTCAGTCATCCGTCCGCGCCTTCCGCTGCCCCTTCACCATGCGCCATTTGAGCGCCAAAAGCACCAGTCCCGCGCCGCCCAGGATCGCCGTCACGAGGGTCTCTTGGCCCGTGGAATCGCCCAGCGCCCAGTCGGCACCCAACCAGAGCAGCGCCGCTGGCAGAATGACCAGCGGAAAGAGATGCATCCGCGCGCGCAGCCAGTTCATTCTTTGGGGTCCTTAAGCTGGGCTCGCATCGCATCGCGTTTTGTTGGGTCTCGCTTCAAACCGCTTCGCTGCACCTTCTCTACGCCCCACCATGCGGCACCCAGCACCATCAGCCCCACCATCGCCCAAGACAGCGGCCCATAGGGGCGGAAGAGGTCGGGAAACAGCTCGTCCACTCCAAACAACGGAGCGGCAGAGTAGACGCCGAAAAGGATCAACAGCGCTGTGACAAAAATGGCTAGGGGCATCTACGCCCCATACAGGTTCTTGTCGTGCTTCTCGACGATCGCCTGGAACCGCCGTGCGAAGCGCTCATCCGCCTTGGCCTTCTGCTCCAGCACGGTGCGGGCAAAGACCATGTGGTCCTCGTGGGCCTCCATCATCTCGGCCATGCGCTGGTTCGTGGCCGTGCCGATGGCAGCCATGGCGGCCTGCGCCTCTTTGTCGGTCTGCACCCCGATCTCGTTGATCCGGTGCGCCACGTCCTGCTGCTGCGCGGTCTTCAGCGACTTGCTGAGCGCGTCATAGAGCACCACGCGCTGCTTGGTGTCCGTCTGCAGCTTGTTGATCAGCACCATCTGGGTGGCCGCCTGGTTCTGTAGGCTGTCGACCCAGGTTTTGCCCTTCTCGATGTAGCGCTCCAGCGTTTGCGAGTTCGCCAGCTTGACCTGCTCTTGCTGCACCATCTCGTTGTATTGCTTGTTGAGGTCCGCCAGCTCGGTTTCCAGCTTGGTGCGGGCGGCGGCGTCCTGCTCCACCCCGATCTTGTTCTCTAGCGCGATGATCTTGGGGTCCATCGCCAGGATGTCAGCACGCAGTTTTTCCAGGTCCTGGACCACGAATTCGCGCTCGTCCAGGGTCTCGGTAAGGTTGGCCTCGACCTTCACCTTCTGCTCTTCGAGCATGCGCAGCTGGCCCTCCAAGAGCGCCACGATGGTGTCGGACTTGCCGATCAGGTCCTGCAGCTTGTCGTCGATATTGGCGGTGCGCATGCGCTCCTGGCGCAAGCTCTCGGACTTGCCCGCCGAGAAGATGCCGACGAAGCTTTCCCAGCCCGTCTTGGTGCGCATCTCGTCGAAATCCTTCGAGAAGGCGGCGGTCACGTCGTCGAGCCCCATGATCAGCTCGGCGATGTTGGCGTTCATCAGATCGGTATGGGCGTGCACGTCCTCCAGCGAGGCGTTCTCGATATCGATGGCGATGTCCTCGCCCACATCGAATTTTTCCTTGGCCGCATCAATTCGGCCGGTGAGTTCTGAAATCTTTGCCTGCGCCTTGGCCACTTGTGCCTGGCTCTCGCGCACCTGGGCGTCAAAATCGCTCATCTGTCTCCTCGTTGAGTATCGCGTGACCATTATATGGGTACTGGTTAACGGTTTTGCAGCCCCACGTCACCCCGAAACCGGCGCGTCGGGCTTAGTGCGCCTTTAGCCACGCCGGCGCTACCTGCATGAAAACAAAGCTCTTTCCAAGCCGCGCCTTATCCTTGAGCGATATGGTTATGCGCGTGTCGCCTAGGTCAAAGAGGCGCACGTCATGGGTGTCGGGGTGGTTGACGCGGTGCGGGCTGGGCTGCGGGGCGGCATCGGGGAAGCACTCGGTAAGCTTGGCAACCTGGCGGGCGAAGCCCGCGCGCGCGGCCTCGGAGCGGTAGGCATAGCCCCATTGGCAGAAGCCCCCCGCGCCGGTCTCGGTCAGCGCATCGCGGCAGGTGGCGCCCGAAAGGACCGCGATCGCAGGCCCGGCGATGAAATCGCGCAGCGCCGCACAGCTGCCCGCCGAGGCGGGCTGACCCAAAAGGATCGCGGCGCATAACGCCGCCGCCCCGCGGCCTCCTCTAACCTGTCGCCTCACGCTGGCCTCCTTACTCATATGCCGCAAGCCTAGGCACATCCCGCGCGTTTTCATAGCACGCGCGAGCAAAACCCGGCCAGCACAACCGAATCCGATTGCCCAGGTCCCGTGCCGCGCTATGCTGAGCACCAGGCCGCCGGGAGACGTCACAATGTTCCGTATCATTGCTTTTGTCGCGCTTCTCTGCGCTGCGACCACGCTGGCGCAGGCGCAGTCCACCCCCGATTTCACCCAGACGCTGCGCTCGATCCACCTGGACCCGGGCTTTCGCCAAGGGCTGCGCGAGCGCGGCTATACCGGCAAGAAGTTCGAGGTCATGGTCGACCACACGCGCCTGCTCTACGCCGACCGCGCCATCATGACGGGCATCGCCCGCAAGATCGACGAGGGGCTGCGCGCCAGCGGCAACCGCCCCAACCGGGCCTTCTTCGCGCGGCTCGACCAGGCGCTCAACGTGGCCTACAACACCGGGCTGACGCGGCTCTCGGGCGCCGAGCGGCGGCGGCTCTTCACCACCGATTTCGCCTATATCAACGCGCTGCCCAGCCGCGAGTGCACGCGGCTTCTGACGGGCAGGCTGCCGCCAGAGCGCGCCGCAGAGCTGTTCGACAAGTTCATGGTGCAGCTCTCGGCCGCGCAGATCGCCGAATACCACCGGGTGCTGCGCAAGGCCACGCGGCTGGGGCTGGCGCGCGGGGCCACGCCGCGCAGCCTCTCGGCGGCGGAGGTGCGACGGGTGGAGGAGGCCGTGTTCCCGACCGTCGACACGCTGATCGGCAAGCAGAAGAACGCCAAGGCGCTCTACAAGGCCTGGCGGGACGGCCCGCGCGGCACGCAGCGCTATGTCTGCACCTTCCGCAAGCTCTTTGCCGCCTCGGCGCAGGGCATCCAGGGCTCCACCGGCGACCTGGCGGTGCTGTGGATGATGACGCAATAGCGCGCGCCGCTGTCCGGGACCCCTTGGCCAAAGGCGTAGGATGGGTTTTCAACCCATCTCCCCCGCAAACCAACGAAACCGATCAATCAAAGCGTAGGATGGGTTTCCAACCCATCACCCCCGCGCGCTACCGCAACCGGAACCGATTGCGCAGCCCAAGCCCCAGGAAGAACAACAGCACCACGCCCAGCACAGTCTGCCCAGCGCCCAGGACCTTGAGCCAGGCAGGCAGGCCCTCGAAAAACCCCGACGGGAAATAGAGCCGCCCGAAGCCGAAGAACGCGAAGGTATTACCAAAGGACAGCCCCATCGCGCCCCAGCCGCATTCTTGCATGCTCTGGTCGATGCCGGGCGCGGGGCAATTGCCCACCGCCAACGCCAGGAATCCCAGCACAAAGACCACGCTGAGCAGCGCCAGGGGCCGGGTGACGGAATAGCCGTAATCGCTGACAAACCCATAAAGCCGCAAAAGCAGCTTCGGCAAAGGCTCCTCCAGCACCTGCTTGCATCGCATCTCTTGCCGGCGAAAGAACTGCTCATCATCGGGCTTGTGCAGATCCGACATGACCTGGGCGAGGCGGGAATACAGGAGCTTGAAAACTTCAGCGTTTGTAGCTTTCTCCGAAGGCCAATTTTCTTGCTGAAGAGAAAATACCGTGCCGTGGTAGAATTCCCGCTCGAAGAACTCCGGTACCATTTTAGTAAATCGTGCATTCTCAAAAGAAGTCAAATCCATAAAGGACCCCTTCTTGAACCACACCCCGCCATTGAATTCACACCCTTCAAACCAAGGCGATCCGGCGAACACGGAACCCGTAAAAACCGCGTCCGCTCCAAATTGCGAGTTTGAAAAATTACCTCCCCCTTTGAATTCGGCCCCATCAAAATTCGCAAGCAAACGAAAATTCGTATTCTGAAAGTAGGCTTCGTGGTTGAATACTACACCAAAGAACTCACCACTCGATGTGAATGACGCACCTCGGAAATCCGCATTCCATTGGAAGGCAACTCCTTGAAACGATCCTGTCTCATTAAAAGATGTTCCGCGAAAGTAGGCTGATTGAACAAACTCAACATACCTAAAGTCGACATTAGCCACAAATTCCACTCCCTCGAAACCTGCGATGTCTCGAAATTGGGATCCTTGAAATGTTGTGAAATCTTGGAAACATGAACCCTTAAATAGTACAGCACTTGGAAAGACAAAGCCGCGGGAGAACATCCGACCAGAAAAAAACAAACCCCTGAGATCAATTGCATTGGAAGGGCACGGAATCTCGGTGCCTGGCAAGCGCTGCCCCAGTTCCAACACCACCCGCTCTTTTTCTTCGCTGCTCCAGAGCGATATCTCATCAAGTGCGCAACCAAGTTTCGCGGCAATTTCCAAACGATCTTGGCTCTTGAGTTCGGAACAAGCCCACGCATTCCAAAACCTTCGGTTCTTTGAGATGGTTTCATGGTCATTTGGGTCGCTCGGCGCCCCCGCGATCGTCATCAGCACATACCAGGGGTTCCGCGCGGCGGGCGTCAGCAGCTTGCCGTCATTGCGGATCACCATCCCGTCGTCATCGGTGAACTTCGGATTCCTGTCCTCGTCCAGCTCCACCCATCCGGGCGGCTTTGAGGGGTCGCGCAGCTCGGTCATCAAAACGCTCTTTAACCCAATCCATCTCTGCCCCTAAGCTAGCCGCGAATAGGGAGTGCCCTCAAGCCGCGAAGCGGCAGGGCTTGGAGGAGGAACAATGCGGTTAGAGGGCAAGGTGGCTGTGGTCACGGGCGGCGGCTCGGGCTTTGGCGCGGGGATCGTGGCGAAATTCGCCGCCGAGGGCGCGCGGGTGATCGCGGCGGATGTCAACCTGGAGGCGGCCGAGGCGGTGGCGCAGGCCCATGGCTGCCACGCCGCGCAGGTGGACGTGGCCAGCGCGGCCTCGGTCAAGGAGTTCTCCAAGGAGATGGCGGGCCTCCATGGCACCGTCGACATCCTGGTCAACAACGCCGGGATCACGCATCTGCCCATGCCGATGGAGGAGGTGCCCGAGGCGGAGTTCGACCGCGTCATGGCGGTCAACACCAAGTCGGTCTATCTCTTCGCCAAGTACCTCGTGCCGTCGATGAAGGCGGCGGGGACGGGGGCGATCCTGAACGTGGCCTCCACCGCGGGGCTGTCGCCGCGGCCCAACCTGAACTGGTACAACGCCTCCAAGGGCTGGATGATCACCGCGACCAAGGCCATGGCGGTGGAGCTGGCGCCATTTGGGGTGCGGGTGAACGCGCTCTGCCCGGTGGCGGGGGAGACGCCCCTGCTGAAAAGCTTCATGGGCGAGGACACGCCGGAGGTGCGCGCCAAGTTCCTGTCCACGATCCCGATGGGGCGGTTCTCGACGCCTGAGGACATGGGCAACGCGGCGTGCTTTTTGTGCTCGGACGAGGCCAGCATGATCACCGGGGTCGCAATGGAAGTCGATGGCGGGCGGTGCATCTGATGCCAGCCGGGCCGCGCAACCTGATTACGGACGTGCCGGGGATTTTGGTGGGCAACGCGCAGGACATGGCGCTGCGGAGCGGGGTGAGTGTGCTGACAGCCGCGCGGCCCTTCGTGGCGGGGGTGCATGTGATGGGCGGCGCGCCTGGGACGCGCGAGACCGACGCCCTGGCGCCGGACCGGCTGGTGCAAGAGGCGGACGCCTTGGTGCTGTCGGGCGGCTCGGCTTTCGGGCTCTCGGCGGCCTCGGGCGTGGCGGATGCGTTGCGCGCGCAGGGGCGCGGGTTCGACGTAGGCGGGCAGAAGGTGCCGATCGTGCCCGCGGCGATCCTGTTCGATTTGCTGAACGGCGGCGACAAGGGTTGGGACGAGAACCCCTATGCCGCGCTCGGCGCCGCGGCGTTGGGGGCGGCGTCTGACGACTTCGCGCTTGGTACGGCGGGCGCCGGGACCGGCGCCACCACGGCGGGGCTCATGGGCGGGCTCGGTTCCGCGAGCGAGGTCCTGCCCTCGGGCCATACCGTCGGCGCGCTGGTTGCGGTCAACGCGCTGGGCAGCGCCACGGTCGGCGAGGGCCCGCATTTCTGGGCGGCGCCGTTCGAGGTCGGCGACGAGTTCAGCGGGCTGGGCCCGGCGCCGAGTTATCCAACCGAGCATCCAACGAAACTGGCCGCGCATCGCGAGGCGACCACGATTGCCATCGTGGCCACGGATGCCGCCCTGACCCAGGCGCAGGCAACCCGAATGGCGATTGCGGCGCATGACGGCATGGCGCGGGCGCTGGTGCCAAGCCACACGCCCTTCGATGGCGACCTGGTGTTTGCTGCGGCGACTGGAACGAAACCGCTCGCTGACCCGTTAACCGATCTGCTGACCCTTGGACATGCGGCGTCCACAGCCCTGGCCCGCGCCATTGCCCGCGGGGTATACTTGGCAACAGACGACGGCGGGGCACCGCTGCCGACCTGGTGCGCTCGTCACGCGAATTGATCTTAAAAACGCCCGCCCACCCGGTTCGATTATCCACCCGAATCGGTGAAGAAAAAGTGAACCATCCCGCTTCTTCTTGGCCAAAAATACGGAATCCCCAGCCTAAGCCCAATCGCAACAGGAATGCCGGGGCGTCGCATGGCGGCTTGCCCGCCCGCGCGCGCAAGGCCTTGGCCTGAGCACGTGGGGTAAACATGCGTGAGCGCAGCGAACTCCTTTAGGTCACGCCGCCGATGAGAGCCTCGATGAGGGGGCTTTCCACCTCCTCCATCTCCTCGATCACGTCGAAATGGTGCCTGCCCGGCGCGATGCGATGCGCGCAGCCCCAGGCCTCCGCGAGCCAGCGCGCCTGGTCCAGGAACGCAGGGCGCTCCTCGGCGCCGACCCAGACCGTGCAATCCACTCCCAAACGCCGCCCCAAGAAGGCCGGGCTTTCCGCCTTGGCCTCTGCCGCGTCGATCTTTAGGTCCACGTTCATCTCGGTTTGCATCAGCGGCGCCAGATCGCTGAGCGGCGAGATGGGCACAACGCGGCGCAGCCGCGCCGCAACACCCTCCGGTAACACGCCCTCGCAGGCCATGCGCGCCGATAGATGCCCGCCGGCGGAGTGCCCGGTGATCACCAAGGGCCCCTCGACCAGATCCGCGGCCCGTGTGACGGCGAAAACGATCTCGCGTGTTATCTCGGAGATCCGCGCCTCAGGCGCGAGCGTATAGCTCGGCACCGCCACGGCCCAGCCGCGCGCCAACGGCCCCGCCGCCAGATGCGACCAAAAGGACTTATCGAACTTGCGCCAATAGCCCCCGTGGATGAACACCACGAGCCCCTTGCAGGCGCCTTCGGGCCGGAACACGTCCAGCACCTGCCGCGCGCCAGAGCCATAGTCGATGTCACATTCGGCGCGCGCGCCGAGCGCGGACCGGAACGCGGAGGCCGCGGAGGCCCAGCGCGGCGGGTAGTCCGCGGCGCCCGGAATATGGGCCCCGTTCTCGTAAGCGTCCGTTAGGTCCATAGCTTGCCCCCTCTTGCGTCGCGCCCTATAGCGGTTTTGACCATAGGGAGGATGCCATGCTCGACACAACCACTGATCTCGCCGGGCTGCTGAAAGACCCCAGCCTGCTGGTGACCCAGGCCTATGTTGCGGGCGCGTGGGTCGATGCCGCGGGTGGCAAGACCTTTGCGGTCACCAACCCGGCGCGCGGCGACGTGATCGCCCAGGTGGCGGATCTCTCCCGCGCCGAGACGGCGGATGCTATCGCCAAGGCCGAGGCCGCGATGCCGGCATGGGCGGCGCTGACTGCCAAGGATCGCGCAGCGACCCTGCGCCGCTGGTTCGAGCTGATGGTCGCGAATGCCGATGACCTTGGCACGATCCTCACCGCCGAACAGGGCAAGCCGCTCGCCGAGGCCAAGGGAGAGATCCTTTATGGCGCCTCCTTCATCGAGTGGTTCGCCGAGGAGGCCAAGCGGGTCTATGGCGAGACCATCCCCGGGCACCAGCCGGACAAGCGCATCACCGTACTCAAGCAGCCCATCGGCGTGACGGCGGCGATCACGCCCTGGAACTTCCCCAACGCGATGATCACCCGCAAGGTCGGCCCGGCGCTGGCCGCGGGCTGCCCGATGATCATCCGCCCGCCCACGCTGACGCCGCTTTCAGCGCTGGCGCTGGGCGTGTTGGCGGACCGCGCGGGCATCCCCAAGGGCATCCTGTCGATCATCCCCTCCTCGGACAGCTCCGGCATCGGCAAGGAGTTCTGCGAGAACCCCGCCGTGCGCAAGCTGTCCTTCACGGGCTCCACCGAGGTGGGCCGCATCCTGCTGCGCCAGGCCGCCGACCAGGTGATGAAGTGCTCGATGGAGCTGGGCGGCAACGCGCCCTTCATCGTGTTTGACGATGCGGATCTGGACGCCGCGGTTGAGGGCGCTATCGCCTCGAAATACCGCAATAACGGGCAGACCTGCGTCTGCGCGAACCGCATCTATGTGCAGGCGGGCGTCTATGACGCCTTCGCCGCGAAGCTGCAGGAGCGGGTCTCGGCCATGCCCGTGGGCGACGGGCTGAGCGACGGCATCGCCTTCGGGCCCCTGATCGACGCGGCCGCGGTGGCCAAGGTGCAGGAGCATGTCGATGACGCGGTGGCCAAGGGCGCCTCCGTGGCGCTGGGCGGCAAGCCGCACGCGCTGGGCGGCACGTTCTTTGAGCCCACCATCGTGACCGGCGTGACCCAGGACATGGCCGTGGCGCAAGAAGAGACCTTTGGCCCCCTGGCGCCGCTCTTCAAGTTCGAGACCGAGGAACAGGTCATCGCCCAGGCGAATGACACGATCTTCGGGCTGGCCTGCTACTTCTACGCCCGCGACATCGGCACGATCACGCGTGTGCAGGAGGCGCTGGACTACGGCATTGTGGGCGTGAACACCGGCATAATCTCGACCGAGGTGGCGCCCTTTGGCGGGGTCAAGCAGTCCGGCCTTGGGCGCGAGGGCTCCAGCCATGGGATCGAGGATTACCTGGAGATGAAATACGTCTGCCTCAGCGTCTAGGGCCCAGCCAGTTAAATTTGAGAGGCTTCACCACCTGCGCGCATCAAGTCGCGCCCTGCTCAGCCATGCGCGCGTCGATGAGCTGCGCGTAGATTGCCGCGCCAAGCGCTATCAGCCCCAGGCCCAGCATCAGCGCCAGTGTCAACCACGCCGCGTTGCTTTCTGTCAGCACAAGCCCCGGCAACGCGGTCAGCACTGCGCCGGCGCCCGTGGCGAAGGCCCCCGAGAGGCCCGACGCGCTGCCCGCAAGCTCTGGCTTCACCGCCAGCGCCGCCGCCCGCGCATTCGGGATCGACAGCCCGTTGCCGAAGCCCGCTGCCACTGCGCCCGCAAAGAACACCGCCGGATGCGCCCAGCCCGACAGGAAAAGCACCAAGGACGCCGCCAAGCCAAGCACCGTGGCCCACCGCCCCCAAACGACGAACCGCACCACGCCGATCCGCGCAGCGTATCGCCCCGACAGGAAGGTGCCCACGAAGAAACCCGCGGTGATTATCCCGATCGCAAATCCGATCATTGAGGTGGACAGGCCAAAGACCTTCTGCCCAACCAAAGGCGCTGCCGAGATGAATAGAAAGAAGGCCCCGATGCCCGCGGCCATGACGGTTGAATACGCCCATAGGCGCCGAGAACGGACAAGCTCTGGCAGGCCCTTCAGCGGGTCACTGCCGGCTCCGGTCATCGGCGCGGTCTCTCCTAGGTCGGCCCAGACCAGCCAGAGCATGCCCGCGCCCATCGCGGTGTAAAGCCAGAACCCTGACCGCCATCCGTAAAGCTCGTCCAACGCGCCGCCCAGCATCGGCGCCAGCATCGGCGCCACAGCCATGGCCATCGCGATCAGCGACATCCGGCGGGCGGCCTCGTCGCGCTTATAGAGGTCCGTGACGACTGCCGAAGCCACGACAGAGCCTGCGATAATGCCCGCTTGGACCACCCGCGCGGCCAGGAACACCCAGATGCTCGGCGCCACGGCGGCAACCAGCGATGCCACCACGAACAGCCCGACTGCCGATAGGATCACCGGGCGGCGCCCAAGGCGATCCGACATTGGCCCAAGGGCGAGCTGCAGGACCGCGTTGATCGCCAAAAACCCTGAAACCGATAGGCTCGCCAGCGCGTAGCTGACCTCGAACTCCGCCGCGATATTGGCCAGCGATGGCAGGAACATGTTCAACGACAGCACCGACAACGCCGTCAGCAGAATCAGCGTGGAGAGGCGTGGCGGAGAAGATGCGGCGGAGAACATGAGGGCGGTCCCAGATACGGCCCGTCACCTTGCACGCGATCAACAGCCAACCGCAAGCGCAAAAGAAAGGCCCGGCGAGAGCGCTCCCGCCGGGCCGTTGATCTTGTCCCGCGCGGCCTAGCGCGGCTCGGTCTTGAGCGCCTGGTAGACCGTGTAGCACATCAAGAGCACCACGATGGTGAACGGGATACCCGTTGACACCGCCGCGCCTTGCAAGGCCGCCAATCCGCCACCAAGCAGCAGCGCAATCGCCACCAGACCCTCCAGCGTGCACCAGAAGATGCGCTGCACCACCGGCGCGTCCATCTTGCCGCCCGCGGTGATCGTGTCGATCACCAGGGAGCCGCTGTCCGAGGACGTGACAAAGAAGATCACGATCAGGATCAGCGCGATGGGCGCAACGATGCCGTAAAGCGGCAGCTCTTTGAGCAACCCAAACAGCGCGCCCTCAGGCTTATAGGAGTCGATCACGGTGGCCTTCACACCTTCGGCGCCGCCCGTGTTCAGCATGTCGATGGCGGCTCCGCCAAAGGTCGACATCCATAGCGCGCAAACAAGCGTCGGTGCGATCAGGGCGCAAAGGATGAACTCGCGCACGGTGCGGCCCTTGGAGATGCGGGCGATGAACATGCCCACAAACGGCGACCATGCGATCCACCAGGCCCAGTAGAAGGTCGTCCAGCCGTGGAAGAAGCTGGTGTCTTCACGCCCGAACGGGTTCGACAGCGCCGGCAAGAGCTGCACGTAATCCACCATAACGCTCCCGTAGCGTGCGATCGCCGTGCCCACTCCGGTCACGAACAGCACGAATAGGAACAGCGCCACCGCCATGACCATGTTGATCTCAGAGAGCCGCTTGACGCCCTTATCCATGCCCATCAGCACCGAGCCCAGCGCAACGATCGTGATGCCAATGATCAGGAACACTGTCAGGGCCGGGGTCTGTTCCAGGCCAAAGACCTCGTTGAGGCCCGCCGCGATCTGCTGCGCGCCAAGGCCCAGCGAGGTGGTCAGGCCGAAGAGCGTGGCGAACACCGCCAGGATGTCGATGGTATGGCCCCACCAGCCCCAAATCCGCTCGCCCAGGATCGGGTAGAAGGCCGAGCGCAGGGTCATCGGCAGGCCCTTGTTATAGGCGAAGATCGCCAGGGTCAGGCCGACCACCGCATAAACACACCAGCCTGCCAGGCCCCAATGGTGTATGGTGCCAACCACGCCGACATATTCATTGCCGGGCAGGGACTGATCAATGCCAAGGGGGCTTGCATTCCCACCTTCAGAGAACTGGTAGTACACCGGCTCCAGCACGCCAAAGAACAGCAGGCCAATGCCGATGCCTGCCGCGAACATCATCGCGATCCAGCCCGCATAGGAATAGTCCGGCTTGGCGTCCTTACCGCCGATCCGGACAGAGCCCACGGGCAGCACGATCAGCACCAGACAGAATAGAAGCATGATGTCGACCGAAATCACCAGGAACCAATCAAACTGGCTAGTAAGTGTCGGCCTGAGCCAGCCAAAAAATTCGGCGGACGCCTCTTGGAACATCAGCGCCAAGAGCACGAATGCGATGATGACAAGGCTCGAGATCACAAAGACCGGGTTGTGTATGTCCAGCCCGAATGGCCGAATATTGTCACTCCCCATTTCGTAAGTAGTTATTGGTTCTATTATGTTTTCTGGTTCGTTTTCGCCTGCGACAGACATAAACACACTCCCTTATATTTTCACCCCGCCACCGAACAACCAGGAATGAAGCTATCCCCGCGCCCGCCTAATCGGTAACAGATAAGTAACGATACGAAACAAAACTCCACCTGTCACCAAATGAGTTGCATCGCAAAAGCGGCGCTCATGAAAACGCATACGATCACCGCATGGCTTTGCGCCCAATTTTTGGGCGGATTTTGTAATCTTGTTACAAGTATTTACGCGCTGACACCGGTTATCACCTGCCCCGCAGCCACGCGGGCCCGCCGGCTGCTTGCTCTCAAGACATCCACTTCCGCGCGGGGATAGTTTTCCCCGCAGGAAAACTCGTGCTCTGGGGGCTCACAACCCGCCGAGGCTTCCCCTGGCTGATTGCAATCGGACCGCGCATGCCTGCGCATGCTCTTTCCGTGCGCGGCCTAGTCTGGAAAATCCTGCAATCGACTAAAATGCAATCGACTATAAACGTGCGTTTTGAGCTCGATCCGTACACACTGCATTAACGGATGGGGGCATCCGACGAGAGAGCTGATCATGACGTTCGAACCGCGCCCGAACCGTTCCATAGACTACCATCCCTGCCGCTACGGCGCCTCCAAGATCCTGTTCCGCAGCCCGGCCAGGCGCATACGCGGCGACTATGTGGCCTTCATAGGGGGCACAGAGACCTTTGGTCGGTTTGTGGAAACACCATTCCCCGAACTTGTAGAGAACGCGACCGGCGTGCCTTCGATCAATCTGGGCTGCCTGCGCGCAGGGATCGATGCGTTCAATACCTCGCCTGGCTTGATCGACATATGCTCGATGGCGAAGGTCACGGTGGTGCAGATCCTGGGCGCCGCCAGCATGTCGAACCGCTTCTTCACGGTAGACCCGCGGCATAACGAGCGGTTCATGCGGGCCTCTAAGCTGTTCAAAGAGATTTACCCCGAGGTCGATTTCAGCGAGTTTGATCGCACCGACCATATGCTCACGGCGCTGGCGCAGATCGGGCGCGACCGGTTGCATCTGGTGCGCCAAGAGATGCAATGCGCCTGGGTCGCGCGGATGCGCACCCTGCTGGACCAGATCGACGGCAAGAAGGTGTTGCTTTGGCTGGCGGACCACGCCCCGTATTCGAACGAAACCGGGGGCACGATCTGTCGCGAACCTCTCTTTGTCGACCGGGCCATGTTGAACGCCGTCGCGGGTCACGCCGACGCGCTGGTCGAGGTGGTCGGCAACCCTCAGGACATCACCACGGGGTGCGGGCATCTGGTGTTCTCTGACTTCGAACGGGCGGACGCAGAAGAGATGCTGGGCCCGTTGGTGCATGATCAATGCGCGCAGAAGTTAGAGCCCGTGCTGTTGTCGCTGCTTTCCGATGGCGCCGTACCAGAGGTCCCCTCAATGATGGGCGAGGCGTTGATGGCCTGCTAATGCCCACGCAGCGGAGGGCCGCGGCAAAGACTCCGCCTCTAAACCCACCCAATAGCTAAAGCAAAAGGGCGCGCCGAAACCGGCGCGCCCTTATTACTCACTACCACCGACAGTTAGGCGGCTTTTTTCTTGGACTTATGCTCAACGGCCTTGGCGTTCAGCGTCTTCGCGTTGGCGATCTCGATCCGGCGCGGTTTCAAGGCTTCCGGCACTTCGCGAACCAGATCGATATGCAGCATGCCGTTCTCATGTGCCGCTCCGGTCACCCGGATGTGGTCGGCGAGCTGGAAGCGACGCTCGAACGCGCGGGTCGCGATGCCGCGGTGCAAATAGGTCACGTCGCCAGCGGCATCCCCCCTCTTGGCGGCCACAACCAGCGAGTTTTCTTTCACCTCAACCGAGAGCTCGTCTTCGGCAAAGCCCGCCACGGCGAGCGAGATCCGATAAGCGTCATCGGCGGTTTTTTCGATGTTGTAAGGGGGGTAGCTGGGTTGAGCCACTTCCGTGCTCAGGACCCGGTCCATCAGGTCGGCGATGCGATCAAAGCCAACGGTGGCGCGGTAAAGTGGTGCAAGGTCATAAGTGCGCATAGGTCATCCTCCATTGAGCGACAACTTAGAGTTAAGCCCTCCCATCATGGGCAGGGCGGTGATGTATCGGCCCCATCTTTGGCGACCGATGACAGATAGGTGGGAAGCGGGTATCGCGCTTTCAAGGGGTGCTAATGTCGGCCCAGATTGCCTCGATCTTTGACTTGATCGTCAGGGCCTCGTCCCAACGGTTCGACATCTCTTTGCCGTCGGGTCCGGTCATCGCGTATTCAGGCGGTCCCAGCTCGCACAAAAAGACCAGGTCGCCGCTTTCGTTGCGGTGGCACCAGTCGGTCAGACCGCGGCGCCAAAGATCCTCGAACAGCGCGACCCATTTGGCATGCTGCGGAAAATCGAGCTGCAACTGGACCTGCTGACGGCTGGCGACGCGGCCTTGAAAACTGTCGCACCGCGCGATGCAGCGGTCCAGAAGGCGCTGCTCCCAAGCGGTCAGAGGCAGTTTGAACTCACGGTCCACGATGTAATGCGAGAAATCCCCCGCCAGTCGCATCTCCGGCACCGCGTCCAGCAGGCTGAGCGTGGCGAAAAGGTCGTTGGTGATGCAGTTGCGATGGGTCTCGAACTGCACCGGCATGCCCTCTTCCAGAGACATATCGATCCATTGCCGGATCACAGGGATCGCGCCCTCCACCGTCAGCGGAAAGACCTGTCCGATCACGTTCACAAAGGGCGAGCCAAAGTCCTTTGCCATCTTCAACGTGTCGCGCAGGCTCTCCACAGAGCGCGGGAAGGCCACGATCAGCGGCGTCAGGCCTTCCTTTTCGATATGCGGGCGGACGGCATGGGCGGTCTCTACATCCGCCGCGCCAAGGTCTATCGCCAGCCCGTCAAAGCCCGCGTCCCGGACCATGCCGCAGATCCGGTCATAGGGCAGGCTCACGCCGGTCTGGTCATGTGGCTGCATCGCCCAAAGCGATTGAAAAACCTTGAGATCACGGCTCATTTCAATATCCCAGCGATTTGCGCGCAACTTTGCCAGAACCGGCGGATTGATGGAGGCTAAACTGTATCTTCACCGAATCGCCGAAGGATAAAGGGCGGTAGGGAGGGGGTAACCTGAAACGGGGCGTTAACCCGTTGTTAAGCTGCTTCAAAGCTGCGCACCCCGCGATCCGTCGACACGATCCAGACCTCGTCATAGGGGTATTGGCTCTCGTCCTTTTGCGCCAAGGCTTTGATCACGGCGACCTGGAACTCGATCCAGCCCATCGCGTGGGGCTCTGCGCCGTTGCCCTTTAACTCGGCGTCCAACTCCTTGAGCTGCCAGAACGGCACCGATGGGAAGGCGTGATGCGCCGTGTGGTAGGGCATCTGCCAGCAGAGCCAGCGCAGCACCGCGTTGGTGCGGGTGGAGCGGGTGTTCTTGAAGATGTCGCTCTCGTGGCTGAGACCCAGATGTTCGATTGTGTTTTGCAGCTGGTGCACGGGCTTCATGATCATCATCGGCGCAAGCCATAGCAGGATCGCCGCCCAGCTTTGCAAGACGACCGAGAGCAGCGCGATCAAGGCGTATCCGGCCAGGTGCCACCGCGCCTCGCGGGTCACCTCGCCATGCTGATCGGGACGCACATAGGGCTCTAGCACGATGCCGCGCGCGTGGCGCAGCAGACCCGCGATGCGATTGCGCCAGTAGGTGGTGCCGCTCATCCACAGCAGGTAACTGCGCAGCGTGTAGGGCTGCCGCCGCAGCTCGCCGTCTTTCTCCCAATTCGCGGTGTGCTGGTGGTGTGCCGAGTGCATGATCCAGTCGAAGTCGCGCGGGAACAACTGGATGAACCCCACTAGGCGACCGAAGACCATATTCGGCCATTTGGTCTTGAAGACCGAGCTATGGCTCAGCTCGTGCTGCGCCGCGTAGAGAAAGTTCAGAAGCACGCCATGCAGCATGAACACCGGCAGCGACCACCAGGACCCCCAGCTGACCCAAAGAAGCGCGCCAGATATCACGATGGCGCCGAAATGCGACGCAAGCTGTAGCGCGCCCCGCAGATCAGAGCGCTGCATCAGCCCGCGCAGCCGATCCGGAGCGATCAAGTCCCTACGGCTAAAGCTTGCCTGCATGTCATCTTCTCCCTTGCTTACCGCCGGACGCTACCGCGCATCGCCCCAATTGGGCAAGATATGGCACGATTTTCCTGGATTTCGGCGCTTCCCACCCATATGTGGCTGGCGTATAAGTGCTGCAACGAGGGAAAAGCCCGCGCTAGACGGGCACTACAAGGCCGGAGATCCCATGACCACAGACCAAAGCGACGGCGCGCCGAAGCCGGACAATGCCTCTGACATCGCCTTTGTAAAGGCCTTAGCGGAGGTCCTGCGCGAGAACGACCTGGGCGAGCTAGAGGTCGAGCGCGGCGTTAAGTCGGGATCGAAGCTCTCGGTCCGCATTTCCAAGAACGCACCCGCGCCGGTGATCGCGAATGTCGCGGCTCCGGCCGCGCCGCAAGCGCCCGCGGCCCCAAGCGCGCCGACAGCGCCCGCGGCGGCAGCGGCGCCAGAGGCCGGCTCTGACGACGAGGATCCCTCCAGCCTTCCTGGCATCGTCAACTCTCCGATGGTCGGCACCGCCTATCTTTCGGCCGAACCCGGGGCGGCGGCGTTCGTCAACATCGGTGACACCGTATCAGAGGGCCAGACCCTTATGATCGTCGAGGCGATGAAGACCATGAACCATATTCACGCGCCCCATGCCGGTACGGTCAAGCGCATCCTGGTCGAGGACGGTGCTCCGGTGGAATACGGCGCGCCGCTGATGGTCGTCGCCTAATGTTCGACAAGATCCTGATCGCCAACCGCGGCGAGATCGCGCTGCGTGTTATCCGCGCCTGCCGCGAGATGGGCATTCAGTCCGTGGCCGTGCACTCTACCGCAGACAGCGACGCGATGCATGTGCGCATGGCGGACGAGGCGATCTGCATCGGCCCGCCTTCGGCCATGCAAAGCTATCTTTCGGTGCCTGCGATCATATCGGCCTGCGAGATCACCGGCGCGCAGGCGATCCATCCGGGTTACGGGTTCCTGTCTGAGAACGCGAACTTCGTGCAGATCCTGGAGGACCACGACATCACGTTTATCGGCCCCTCGGCCGAGCATATCCGCGTGATGGGCGATAAGATCTCGGCCAAGGACACGATGAAGAAGCTGGGCGTGCCCTGCGTGCCCGGCTCTGATGGCGGGGTGGACACGGTCGAGGACGCGCTCGCCGTGGGCATCGACTTTGGCTACCCGGTGATCGTGAAGGCCACCGCTGGCGGCGGCGGGCGCGGCATGAAGCTGGCCAATTCCGCTGACGAGATGGAGACCGCCTTTCGCACCGCGCGCGCCGAGGCCAAGGCCGCGTTTGGCAATGACGAGGTGTATATAGAGAAGTATCTCGGCAAGCCGCGTCATATCGAGATCCAGGTCTTCGGCGACGGCAAGGGCAACGCCGTGCATCTGGGCGAGCGGGACTGCTCTTTGCAGCGCCGTCACCAGAAGGTCTTTGAAGAGGCCCCCGGCCCCGCCATCGACCCCGAGACCCGCGCGCGCATTGGCAAGGTCTGCGCCGACGCCGTGGCCGCGATCAACTATATCGGGGCGGGCACGATCGAGTTCCTCTATGAGGATGGCGAGTTCTACTTCATCGAAATGAACACCCGCCTGCAGGTCGAGCATTCCGTGACCGAAGGCATCTTTGGCGTGGACCTGGTGCGCGAGCAGATCCGGGTCGCCTCAGGGCTGCCGATGTCCTTCGCGCAGGAGGATCTGCAGATCAACGGCCACGCCATCGAGGTGCGCCTGAATGCCGAGAAGCTGCCGGATTTCGCGCCCTCGCCGGGCACGATCACGCAGTACCACGCGCCGGGCGGGCTGGGCGTGCGCATGGACAGCGCGCTCTACGATGGCTATTCGATCCCGCCCTATTACGACTCGCTGATCGGCAAGTTGATTGTGCATGGGCGCGACCGCGAAGAGGCGATTGCTCGCCTGTCGCGTGCGCTCGGCGAACTGGTCGTCGAGGGTATCGAGACCACCACGCCGCTCTTTGACAGGCTGCTGATGGAGGACGACATCCATACGGGCAACTACACGATCCACTGGTTGGAGAAGTGGCTGGAGGCGGGCGGGCTGAACCGCGAATAGGGCCTCTCCGCGGCAAATCATCCTGGGTAACAATTCCGCGCGCTTGTTTCATGTGAACTAGCGGCCATCTTTGACACGCTCTAAAATCCGTTGTGCCTCCACAGCGGAGCGGGAACCGTGATCATAAGAGCCTTCCTCGCGATTATTCTGGGTTTGGGCCTCACCCTGCCTGCTTCTGCGGACAAGTTCACGTCGCCCACGATCCTGGTTCTGGGCGACAGTCAGCTGCAATTCGGCGCGGGGCCGGTCTTTCTGGAGTTCTTCGAGCAGCTCAAGACCAACTGCCCAACCGATGCGCAGCGCGCGACGGCGCTCGAGGTGCTATCGGATATGAAGGTCGCGGTGATCGGCGTGCGCTCCACATCGCTGCGGTCTTGGACGGTGACAAAGGGCGCCACCAAACGCGCGCTCTGCGAGGTCGACAAGAAGTGGAAGGTCAACGCCAGCGCCTTTGGCTTCATCAACACCACCGGCAATAGGTACCTTCAGATCGGCCAGGGCGACGCATATCAGTTCTGCGCAAAGGGCAAGACGGCCTTCGAGGTCATGTTCCGGCCCGACTATTACGACCCAAAGCTGATCTTCCTGAATTTCCTAGGCAACGGCGCGCAGCGGTGGGCGAACCGCTATGAGAAGGCGGTGGAGGACGTCCTGCGCATGAACGCGCAGCTTCCGCCGGGCGTGCCTTGCGTCTTCATGACCACGGCGCCCAGCTATTCAAAGAAGGTAACAGACCTGCGGCACCGGGCGCAGGAGAACCTCAAACGCGCCTTTGAGACCACGCACAGCCATTGCAGCTTTGTCGAGGGTTACTCGGCCGAGACGATGGCCGCCAATCTGGGCAACAAGCGCTATTTCAGGCTCAAGAAATCCGGCGCGGTGAAGGACCCCTATCACCCCAATGAGCGGGCGGCGAAAAACTTCTTCCAGATAGAGACGGCGAACATCTGCAACGCCCTTTACGATCAGGTCATGCGCAAGCAACCAAGCTGGGCCGCGCCGCCGCCCATGGACCTGGCCGGAAGCACCCATTCGATCCACGCGCGACTGCCCGGGCCAAGATGAAGGAAATTCGTCGCGAGTGATTCAGTTCGGCGCCGAAGTGCCGTAGTCTGCCCCCATGAACGCGATCACCCCAGAGCTGCTCTTATATGCCTATGGCAATGGGATCTTTCCGATGGCGGAGACCCGCGACGACGAGGACGTGTTTTGGGTCGATCCAAAGCGCCGCGGGATCATCCCGCTTGATGGGTTCCGTATCTCGCGCTCGCTGGCGCGGCGCATGCGGCGGGGCGGCTACGAGGTGGCGCTCAACCGCGATTTCGCTGGCGTGGTGGAGGCCTGCGCCGACCGCGATGAGACCTGGATCAACGACACGATCTTTGACCTCTACCGGGCGCTGCACCGGATGGGGCATGCGCACTCGCTCGAGATCCGCACCGACGGCGCGCTGATTGGCGGCGTCTATGGCGTCACGCTGGGCGGGGCTTTCTTTGGCGAGAGCATGTTCTCGCGCGCGACGGATGGCTCCAAGATCGCGCTTGCGCATCTGGTGGATCACCTCAGCCAGACGGGCTTTCGGCTCTTTGATGCGCAGTTTCTAACCGAGCATCTCGCGTCGCTCGGAGCGATTGAGATCAGCCGGGCGGATTACCACACACGCTTGAATGACGCCCTGCAGGTCGAGGCCGACTTTCTGAGCGGTCCCGGGCTGGGCGCCCCTCAGGACGTGATACAGCGCAACAACCAAAGGTCATAGCGGGGATGGTCCATCGCGTTAAGCGCCGGGCTCGACGCGACCATCCAGCCCTGGAATAGCGTATCCCCGTCGGACTTGTTCCGAATCGCAAGATAGCCAAACGCATTGCTCGCGGGGTTGCTTTCCGGGTACCGGCACTCCCCCAGCGTCACAAAAAGCCGCCCATAGCCGATGGTCTGCCCGCTCATCATCTCGATATCCGACAGGGCGCCTGAAACCCGATCAAGCGCGCGCACAACGGCGCCGGACGCGGTGACAACTTTTTCTTGCTCTTCCTCAATGACGAAGCCAAAGCTGCCGTCTTCTCCGGCGCCGTCGACGTCCAGTTCAGGCTCAAGCGTGAAGCCGCCATTGTCGCCATCGGAGTTGTTCGGATCAAGCTGCTGCGCCATTGCGGGAGCGGCAAGCAAAAGCACCAACAAGAACGCGCGCATCATTGCGTGCTGCCCTCAACGCTCCCCGAGACGAACCGCAGGAGCAGCGTGATGAGACTGACAGAGCTTTGCGTGTCTTCTATCTCGGCCCCTGGCTCTAGCTCGAAGGGCGAGCCGCCGGGCAGAAGCTCTACGAATGACCCGCCCAACAGCCCCTCTGACGAGATCAAGACCGAGGTATCTTCGGGCAGCCTTATGTTCTTGTCGACACTAAAGCTGGTATCCGCCAGGAAGGTCTGCGGGTTCAGGCTAAGCGCGGTCACGGTGCCGACTTTGACGCCGCTCATGCGGACATCGGTTCCCACGGTGACGCCCTCGACCGAGCCAAAGCTGGCCTTGTAGTTTGACACAGCGCCCGCCGGTCCAGAGCCGGTCACCTGCGCGGCGTAGGCAAAAAAGCCAACCGCTGCCGCCAGAACGACGCCTCCTACCAGGACTTCTGTGGTCTGGTTCGCCATCTTATTCCGGAGACCACGCCTCGTAGTCGCTGCGCGGTGCGGGGTCGCCCGCGCGGATCGAGCCCGGCGGCGCATAGGCCAGCGCGGTGCCCGTCAGGTTCTCTTGGTGCGGCTTCTCCCACGCCTTGCGTTTCAGCGGCGCTTTGGTGGGCGGCTCTTGATAGGTGCGGTGCAACCAGCCGTGCCACTCGGGGCTCACGCGGCTGGCCTCCGCCTCGCCCTGGAAGATGACCCAGCGCCTTTTTCCATCGCGGGTCTCAAAGAATGCGTTGCCGTCCTCGTCCTCGCCGACTTTCACGCCCTTGCGCCAGGTGTAGAACTGGGTGTTCAGCGTCTGGCCGTTCCACCAGGTCGCGACCCGCAGGATAGAGTTCAGGATGCCCATCGGCGCCTCCGCATCTGTTGCCCATGATATGGACCAAGCCCGGGCCAAGGTCCAGGGACAAGGAGGCGCATGTTTGCATGAGAATATCCTTAAAATCGCCGATCCGCGCCCATTTTCCGCCGATTGCGCATGCGAGCAAGGGCTGGAGAACACAAGTTTGGGCGTAATGCCGCCCCATGACCCCGGCAATCCCGGCGCGCGAAGCGAGGCCCAGCTAGCCATGAACCTCGTTGGCGGCGGGCGCCGCATGTGCCGCACGGATCAGCTCGGCCCAGGCGGCGTAGATCTCTGGCCCCGGGTGGAATCCGTCAGCGGCCAGAAGGTCCGGATCCAAGGGCACATCCAGCGAGATATGCGTTGCGGCGGGGGTCTCTGCGGCAATGCCCACCAGGGCGCGGTCGAAGGCCTCAGCGCGGCGGCCCAGCACCCAGCGCAGCGGTTGCGGCAAGATCGTGAAGCCGCGGATATGCGGAATGCCCGAAGCGATGATCTGCTTAGCGCCCCAATCGGCGCGCAGATCCTCCAGCAGCCGCGCGTAGTGCCGCCGCCACAGCGCCAACGGCACGCCGTTCTTGACGTCGTTTACGCCCAGCGCGATCACCGCCAGGTCGACATGCTGTGGCATCTCTTGCTTAAGCAGCCGGGTGAACCCCGCCGTCGTAACACCGTTCCGCCCAATCACCCGCCAGGTCACGCTATGGGTCGCGGCCAGCGCACGCACGGTGTGGCCCGCAAGCGCTTGGTCCTGCGTGGCGACGCCCACGCCAACGCTAGAGCTGTCGCCCACGATCAGCAGGTTTAGCGGCGGACCCGCTCCGGTCACGCCCTGGCGCGGGCCGGAGGCCTCGGGAAAGCGCTTGGCCTTGGTCACCACCCACAGCGCCTGGAACGCCAGCAAGGGCGCCAACAGCACGCGCGCGGCCAAGTCCAAAAGCATCAGCGCCCCCCGCTATCCGCGTGGGGGCGCTGCAATACGTTCCGCATCGTAGGCGACTTAGGCGCTGGCGCCTTCGGCCTTCTGGTCGGAGTAAATCATCAGCGGCGCGGTTTCAGAGTTAACCGCTTCTTCATTGACCACGACCTCGTCCACCGCATCCATCCCGGGCAGATCGAACATGGTATCCAGCAGGATATCCTCCATGATCGAGCGCAGGCCCCGCGCGCCGGTCTTGCGCTCGATGGCGCGCTTTGCAATCGCGCCCAGCGCATCCTCGGTGAAGGTCAGCTGCGTGTCCTCAAGCTCGAACAGGCGCTGATACTGCTTGACCAAGGCGTTCTTCGGCGCGGTGAGAATCGTCACCAGCGCGTCTTGGTCCAGATCCTGCAGCGTGGCGATCACCGGCAGACGGCCTACGAATTCCGGGATCAGCCCGAATTTCAGCAGGTCCTCCGGCTCCAGCTCGGCGAACATCTCGCCCACGCCGCGGCTGTCTTCCTCTTTGACGTCGGCGCCAAAGCCGATGGCGGACCCTTTGCCGCGCTGGCTGATGATCTTTTCCAGCCCGGCGAATGCGCCACCGCAGATGAAGAGGATATTCGTGGTGTCCACCTGCAGGAATTCCTGCTGGGGATGCTTGCGTCCGCCTTGGGGCGGCACGGAGGCCACGGTGCCCTCCATAATCTTAAGCAGGGCCTGCTGCACGCCCTCGCCCGACACATCGCGGGTGATCGAGGGGTTGTCGGACTTGCGGGTGATCTTGTCGACCTCGTCGATATAGACGATGCCGCGCTGCGCGCGCTCGACATTATATTCGCTGGCCTGCAGGAGCTTGAGGATGATGTTCTCGACATCCTCGCCCACATACCCGGCCTCAGTCAGCGTGGTCGCGTCGGCCATGGTGAAGGGCACATCTAGGATGCGCGCCAAGGTCTGCGCCAGCAGGGTCTTGCCGCAGCCGGTGGGCCCGATCAGCAGGATGTTTGACTTCGCCAGCTCGATATCGCCGGACTTGCCCGCGTGGTTCAGCCGCTTGTAGTGGTTATGCACCGCCACAGACAGGACCCGCTTTGCGTGGGCTTGCCCGATCACGTAGTCGTCAAGGACCTCGCAGATCTCCTTTGGAGTCGGCACACCCTCGGAGGATTTCAGCCCGCTGGCCTTCGTCTCTTCCCGGATGATGTCCATGCACAGTTCGACGCATTCGTCGCAGATGAACACCGTTGGTCCTGCAATCAGCTTGCGCACTTCATGCTGGCTCTTTCCGCAGAAGGAGCAATAAAGTGTGTTTTTGCTGTCGCCGCTTGAGTTATTCGCCATCACACAACCTTCCAAGCCGGCCCTGGCGCCTGCTCTGATTGATCTTTTAGCCCGATATGCCCTGCCATAAAGTTAAACCTAGGACAGAGCATTCGCGGGCACAACGCCAAAATGCGTTTTTGGGCGCGGTGCGCCCAATCGCTTAGGCTTCCGCATCATCGTCTTTTGCGCGGTTCTCAACAATCTCGTCCAGATGGCCCCATTCAAGCGCCTCCTGGGCCGACATGAAGTTATCACGCTCCAGCGCAGACTCGATCTCGGCCACGTCCTGTCCGGTGTGGCGGGCGTAGATCTCGTTCAGGCGCTGCTTGAGCTTCTTGGTCTCTTCGGCGTGGATCAGTATGTCAGTGGCCTGGCCCTGATAGCCGCCAGAGGGCTGGTGCACCATGACGCGGGCATTCGGCAGGGCATAGCGCATGCCCGCCTCGCCGGCGCAGGCAAGCAGCGACCCCGCAGAGGCCGCCTGCCCCACGATCAGCGTCGACACTTTGGGCCGGACGTATTGCATCGTGTCATACATCGACAGCGCCGATGTCACCACGCCGCCGGGGCTGTTGATGTACATCGAGATCTCTTTCTTCGGGTTCTCGGATTCCAGAAACAGAAGCTGCGCCACGACCAGGCTGGACACGCCGTCGTGGATCGGGCCGTTCAGGAAGATGATCCGCTCCTTCAGGAGGCGCGAGAAGATGTCATAGGCGCGCTCGCCCCGGCTGGTCTGTTCGACCACCATCGGCACGAGGTTGTTGGTAAAGTGATTGTACTGATCGATGGGGTCTTGCATGTGGCCTGCCTCGCTAGGTCATGCCGGGTATACACCCGGGGAGATTTACAGAGTCTTAGTGTCGCGTCGGGGGGGCTGCAAGGGCGCGACGGAATACATATTTGGGTTGACATTTATGTTAGTCAAGGCTTACCGTAAGTCATGGCTTACGAAATGCAGATCGCGGCCCTTGCCGACCCCACCCGGCGCGCCATCCTGGCCGAATTGCGCGAGGCGCCATGCACCGTGGGGCGCCTCGCCGCCGGGCTTCCGGTGAGCCGACCGGCGGTCTCTCAGCACCTCAAGGTGCTCAGCGATGCCGGCCTTCTTGCGGTGGAGCCGCATGGCACGCGCCGACTGTACCGGCTTGCCCCCGGCGGCATCGACGAGCTGCGCGCCTATCTGGACGCATTATGGAGCGACGCGCTGTCCAGTTTCGCCCGCCGCGCCGAAGAGGTGGCCCGTATCGAAGGAAAGGACAGCTAAATGGCAGAGCCCGTCACCAAGACCGTCACCGTCCCGCTTACGCCGGAGCGCGCGTTCCGGCTGTTCACCGAAGAGATGGCGAGCTGGTGGCCCCTGGATCGCCACGCGGTATCGGCAGAGGATGGCGGCGCCAAAGACGTGACCGTGCCCGCCGAGATCGGCGCGCAGATCTTTGAGACGACGCCGAGCGGCAAAAAGGTGCCTTGGGGCCGGGTGACCGAGCACCGGCCCGGGCACCGTTTCGCCACCTCCTGGCATCCCGGCCGCCCTGAGGCGGAGGCCACGCAGGTCGAGGTCACGTTCGATGCCGTGGCCGATGGCACAAGGGTCACGCTGGTGCATAGCGGCTGGCAGGCGCTCGGCGCGCAGCAGACGAGCCTGCGCGACCAGTATCAGAACGGCTGGGACACCGTGTTCGTGCAGCTTTTTGCGGCGCAGGCGCGACGGTGCGCCTTGGAACCCACCCACTGACACCGGCCAAGAATCCGCTGCTGCGGCAAGCGCTTGGGCTCACGCGAAGGCCGCCGCGCGCTCTTGCTGCAACATGCGCGCGCAGCCCGGACAAACGTCATGCACGACCTCCGGCGGGCAACCGGAGCGCAACTCCGGCCTGACCCCGCTGGCCTCCAGCACCGGCAGCCAATTCTGGTCAAGCTTCACCGCCTTGCACCAAGAACATGCGATCACAAGCTCGGAGCTGCGCGGCAGCGACCTGTCCCAAAGCGGGCTGTAGCTTACCGCTCTTTCCCGGACGACGCGCGACTCGACCTTCAAGGATTGGCGCGGCTCGGGGGTGATCGAGATCTCCAAGAGCGTTTGCCTGTTGGGTCCATCGGACCGCATGCGGAACTGCGCGGGGGCGCCGGTCTGACGCACGGTCTCGAATATCTGCGCGTAGTGGTAGTTTACCGCCGCCCCATCCAGGAAGGCCCAGATCGGCCGCCCGATCACCATCTTGGGCAGAAGGCCCCTTGCCTTGTTCCGCTCGGCGTAAACTTCCCAATCCGCGCTTAACTCTGCGACGCGATCCACCGCGTCAATTCGATACCACATACCAACTCCTACGCAGCGCGGGCCCTACAGCCGTGCCGGACAGGATCCAGAGTGGATCAGACGTGGTTAATTAAATGTAAACGTGGTCAAGCCATTGAAGCAAAGCGGTTTTCCAGGAGAATACCGCTTTGCTTGGGGTTCATGGGGCCGCTTGATCAGCCAACATCCTTGTAGCTGACGGACTTCTCATCATAGCCCACCCGGCCCATTTTGCGCCGCTCGATCAGCCGGTTGAGCGCGTTCACATAGGCCTTGGCGCTGGCCACCACCGTGTCGGTGTCGGCGCTCTCGCCGGTGGCGATGGTGCCGTCCTCGTTCAGTCGCACGCTGACCGTGGCCTGGGCGTCGGTGCCTTCGGTCACGGCGTGCACCTGGTAGAGCTCCAGCCGCGCGTTATGCTCAAAGAGCGCCTTGACCGCGTTAAAGGCCGCGTCCACGGGGCCGTCGCCGGTGGCCTCGACGCGCTGGTCGGCGCCGTCGACCTCCAGCACCATCTCGGCGCTCTGCGGACCCTCGGTGCCACAGACCACGCGCAGGAGCTTGATCTTGAGATGCTCGTTGGCCTGCTCGGCGGAGCTGTCGCGCATCAGGGCGATCAGGTCCTCGTCAAACACCTCTTTCTTTTGGTCCGCCAGCGCCTTGAACCGCACGAACACGTCCTTGAGCTGGTTATCGGCCAGCTCAAAGCCCAGCTTCTCCAGCTTGTCGCGCAGCGCGGCGCGGCCCGAATGCTTGCCCAAGGGCAGCGAGGTGCCAGAGAGCCCGATATCCTCGGGGCGCATGATCTCGAAATTCTCGCGGTTCTTCAGCATGCCGTCCTGGTGGATGCCGCTCTCATGGGCGAAGGCGTTCTTGCCCACGATGGCCTTGTTGGGCTGCACCAGGAAGCCCGACACGGTGGAGACCCGGCGCGAGATGGCCATGATCTTGGTGGTGTCGATCTCTGTAAAGTACGGCATGATATCGCTGCGGGTCTTCATCGCCATGACGACCTCTTCCAGCGCGGTGTTGCCGGCGCGTTCGCCCAAGCCATTGATCGTGCACTCGATTTGCCGCGCGCCGCCGTCAACTGCGGCCAGCGAGTTCGCCGTCGCCATGCCCAGGTCGTTGTGGCAATGGGTGGCGAAGACGACGTCTTCGCCGCCGGGCACCTCGGCGATCAGGCGCCGGATCAGATCGGCGCTTTCCACCGGCGCGGTGTAGCCCACCGTGTCCGGGATGTTGATCGTGGTGGCGCCCGCCCTGATGGCGATCTCAACCACGCGGCAGAGGTAATCCCATTCCGTCCGCGTGGCATCCATCGGCGACCATTGCACGTTGTCGCAGAGGTTGCGGGCGTGGGTCACCGTGTCGTGGATGCGGTCGGCCATCTCGTCCTGCGTGAGGTTCGGGATCGCGCGGTGCAGCGGCGAGGTGCCGATGAAGGTGTGGATGCGCGGCGCCTTGGCGTGTTTGACCGCCTCCCAGCAGCGGTCAATATCCTTGTAATTTGCGCGGCTTAGCCCGCAGATCACGGAGTTCTGCGCGGCCTTTGCGATCTCGGAGACGGCGGCGAAATCGCCCTCGGAGGCGATGGGGAATCCCGCCTCGATGATGTCGACGCCCATCTCGTCGAGCATCTCTGCGATCTCCAGCTTCTCGGAATGGCTCATGGTTGCGCCGGGCGATTGCTCGCCGTCGCGCAGGGTGGTGTCAAAAATCAGGACGCGGTCCTTGTCGGTGCTCATATCAGTAACTCTTTGGATGTCTTAGCTTTTAGGTCTGGTGCGGGGCGCTGGTCACCTCTGAGCGGTCGCGCCCATGGGCACGCTCAGAGGCGGCTAAGAAGGAGTAGGCCAAGGCTGGCTGCCGCGCGGGGCGCGGGTGATAGTTGGGATATGGTGGCCTTGGGGTCCATGGCCGCGACTATACCCTGCAAAAAGGAAATGAAAAGTGGATTTTGGGGCCTGCTCCTCTGCCCGCTGGGCGGGGAGACCCGTTCTGGGCAGCCTCGCGGCACTTGGTCCCTCGCCGGACAAGGAATTCGGGCTAGGATTAGGCCGAAGCAAAAGGGAACGGGCATGCGAGCTTTGATCATTGGCGCGTCCGGCGGGATCGGCGCGGGATTGTGCGGCGAGGCCGCGCGGCGGGGCTATGCGGTCACCGCGCTGTCGCGCTCGGGCGACGGGCTGGACGTGACGGATGGCGCCTCGGTCGAGGCGCATCTGGGCGGATTGGAGGGGCCGTTCGAGTTGATCTTGGTGGCCACAGGCGCGCTGGAGGTCACCCATCCGCCAGAGAAATCGCTGCGCGCCTTGACCGCCGAGGCCCTGGTGGAACAGTTTGTGATCAATGCCTTAGGCCCGGCTATGGTGCTGCGCCACGCCGCGCGATTGCTGCCCAGGGACCGGCGCGCGGTCTTCGCGGCGCTCTCGGCCAGGGTGGGCTCCATCGGGGATAACCGCCTGGGCGGCTGGACCAGCTACCGCGCGAGCAAGGCCGCGCTGAACCAGATCCTGCGCACCGCGAGCATCGAGATCGCCCGGACCCACAAGGAGGCCATCGTTGCGGCCTTGCACCCCGGCACGGTGGCCACGCCCTTCACGGCGAAATACGTGGCCGCCGAGAAGGCCACCCCGCCGGGCGAGGCCGCCGCGATGCTCTTGGATGTCTGCGAGGGGCTGACGCAGACCGGCGGGTTCTTTGACTATGCCGGCAAGCCGGTCCCATGGTGAGGCGGGGACGGTTACTCAGGTCCTAACGCACCGCGCGGCGGATTCGTGGCGGGCTGCGGCGAATCGGGGGTTAACGACAATATTTCTTGAGGTTTCGGCGTGTCGGCAAAGCGTCGGCAAACCGTCGGCCTTGCGTATGGCACCTTGTCGGGCAAACCGGTGGATTAACAGAGCGCGCGGTGGTGCGGGGGGTGTGGCGTCGTTGGGGGGGTGCGTGAGATCATGCACTCGTCGCTTGCGTCGAAGGAGTGGTGCTCTTTGGTCGCGGTGGGCAGATTGCCCACCCTACGGATCGCTTTTCGCAATCCCATTGCGAGAGATGGGTTCAAAACCCATCCTACGGCTTGCGTCAAAAGATTGGTGCCTTGGGGTCGCGGTGGGCAGATTGCCCACCCTACAGGTCGCTCGAGACTACCTTTCAGCCGAAGCGAGATGGGTTAGAAACCCATCCTACCTTGCTTGATTCAGGTCGTCTGGTTGGGCCGGATAGCGGTTCGTGAAAGGGCCGCACCACCGTGCGGCCCAGCGATTCTCGGTCTACAGGATGGCCTCCAGAAGCGCGCGTGTGTTCGCTTCGGTCATCGCGACCGGGTTGCCGCCGGTGGAGGGATCGCGCAGGGCGTCGGCCACCAGCCGGTCGATGTCGGGGTCTTTCACCCCCAGCTCGGTCAGCGTCTTGGGGATGCCCATGGATGCGTTCAGATCGTCCACGAAGGCGCAGAACCCGTCAAAGCCGCCATCGATGCCAAGATAGGCGGCAGCTCTGTCGAACCGGTCACGGATGGCGTCTGCGTTGAACCTTAGCACTTGGGGCATGCAAACGGCGTTGGACGTGCCGTGATGGGTGTGGTGATGCGCGCCAATGGGGTGCGACAGGGCATGGATGGCCCCGAGCCCCTTCTGGAACGCCGTGGCCCCCATGGCGGCGGCGCTCATCATATGGCCGCGGGCCTCGATATCCGTGCCATCCGCATAGGCGCGCGGCAGGTAGTCCTTAACAAGCCGCATGCCTTCCAGCGCGATGCCCTGGCTCATCGGGTGATAATGCGGGCTGGAATAGGCCTCGACGCAATGGGCAAAGGCATCGAGCCCGGTGCCGGCGGTGATGTGTTTCGGCATGCCCACGGTCAGCTCTGGGTCGCAGATCACCACCGCAGGCAGCATCTGCGGGTGGAAGATAATCTTCTTCTCGTGGCTCGCCGAATTGGTGATGACCGACGCGCGGCCGACCTCTGATCCGGTGCCCGCGGTGGTCGGCACCGCAACAATCGGGTGAATGCCCTCCGGGTCCGCACGGGTCCACCAATCCCCAACATCCTCGAAATCCCACAGCGGGCGGGTTTGCCCCGCCATGAAGGCCAGCGCTTTGGCCAGGTCGAGGCCGGAGCCGCCGCCAAAGGCGATCACCCCGTCATACCCGCCATCGCGGTAGACCTTGAGGCCGTCCTCGACGTTCCGGTCACTCGGATTGGGATCGACCTCGGCAAACATCGCGCGGCCAAGCCCGGCCTCTTCCATCAGGTCGCGGGTGCGATCGGTGATCTCCATCGCGGCGAGGCCACGGTCGGTGACCAGCAGCGGCTTTGAGATGCCAGCCGAGGCGCAGGCCTCTGCAATTTCACGAATGCGGCCGGCACCAAAGCGCATCGCGGTGGGGTAGGACCACTGGGCGGTCAGAGACATCAGACTTTCCTCATGTGATAGGATTTGGGTCGCGTCAGCGACTGGTAGGCGAGCTTTGACAGCCCCGCGCCGCGCCCGGTGTCCTTGCAGCCGGTCCAGCAGAGCGCCGGGTCAAGATAGTCGCAGCGGTTCATGAAGACGGTGCCGGTCTCGATGGCATCGCCGATCCGTTCGGCGGCGGCGCGGTCCTCGGTCCAGATGCTGGCCATGAGACCGAACGGGCTGTCATTCATCAGGCGGATGGCCTCGGCGTCGCCCGGGACGCGCATGATACCGACAACCGGGCCAAAGGTCTCGTCGCGCATCACCCGCATATCATGGGTCACCCCTGTCAACACCTGTGGAGTGACATAGCAGTTCTCTCCGTCATCTGCGTCCAGCTGCGGGATATGGGCCGTGGCCCCATCGGCGACGGCCTCGGCGACCTGGGCGCGGACCTCGCGGGCAAAGCGGATGTTGGCCATGGGGCCAAGGGTGGTCTCGGGGTCCAGCGGGTTGCCAAGTTTCTGGGCGCCCGCCCAGGCGACGGCCTTTTCGACGAAGGCGTCGTAGAGCGCTTCGTGCACGTAGATCCGCTCGATCCCGCAGCAGCACTGGCCCGCGTTGAACATCGCGCCATCCATCAGCGTGTCGACCGCGGCATCGAGGTTGGCATCGGCCCGCACATATCCCGGGTCCTTGCCGCCCAGCTCGGTTGAGACCGGGATGAACGTCCCCGCCGCCGCGCGCTCCATCGCCTGACCGCCACCAACGGAGCCGGTGAAGTTCACGAAATCCACCGCCCGCCCGGCGATCAGCGCATTGGTGGTGTCGTGGTCGATCACAACGTTCTGGAACACCTCCTGCGGCACACCGGCCGCATAGAGTGCTTCGGCCAGCCGCTCGCCCACCTGCAGAGTCTGGCTGGCGTGTTTCAGAATGACCGTGTTGCCCGCGATCAGAGCCGGGGCCACGGTGTTGATGGCGGTCATGTAGGGGTAGTTCCAGGGAGCGACCACCAGCACGACGCCCCAGGGCACCCGCTTGATCTGACGCCGGAAGGCCTCGCTGTCCTCGATGACGTCCGGGGCGAGGCCCTGCTCGGCCACCTCGGCCATGTAGGTCAGCCGCTCGCTGAAGCCGCCATATTCGCCGCCATAGCGCACCGGGCGGCCCATCTGGTGCGCCAGTTCGGTTGCCATGCTGTCGGTGGTCTGCCCGACGATCTCGTTGGCCTTCAGGACCAGGTCGATACGCTCCTGCAGCGGGCGGCTGGCCCATTCGGCCTGCGCGGCGCGGGCCTTGGCGGCGGCCTGCAGCGCCGCGTCACGGCTTAGCACCGCGCGGCTGAGATAGACCGAACCGTCGATGGGGGAGATGAGGTCAATGGAGTTCATGTTCTAGGCCCTTTCGAATCCGCGCGCGACTTCCCAGTCGGTGACGACCGCGTCAAACGCTTCCTGCTCGACCTCTGCGGCGCGGGTGTAATGGTCCACCACCCAATCGCCCATAGCCGTGCGCAGCATGGTCGAGCCGCGCAGTATGTCCGTGGCCGCGCGTAGCGTGTGGGGGATCGATGGGACCTCCTCCATCGCATAAACATCGCCGGTCACCGGGTCATCGAGGGTCAGGCCCTCTTCGATCCCCGAGAGGCCAGCCGCCAGTTGCGCGGCGCAGGCCAGGTAGGGATTGATGTCCGAGCCAGGGATGCGGCACTCGATCCGGACGCCCTTGGTGCCGTCGCCCACAAGGCGGTAGCCCGCGGTGCGGTTATCGATGCTCCAGGCGATCTTGGTGGGCGCGAAGGTGCCCGGCAGGAAGCGCTTGTAGCTGTTGACATAGGGCGCGAGGAAAAACGTGATGTCGGCGGAGTATTTCAGCAGGCCCGCCACGTAGGACCGCATGGTGCCCGACATGGTGAGTTCAGCATCCCCGTCGTAGAAGGCAGGCCCGTCGCTGGCCATCAGCGACTGGTGGATATGCGCGGCAGAGCCGACCTTGTCGTGGTGCCATTTCGGCATGAAGGTCGCGGCATGGCCCCGCTGGTCGGCGATCTCCTTGATCGCCTGCTTGGCCAGCGTGTGATGATCCGCGCATAAAAGCGCCTCGGCATAGCGGATGTTGAGCTCTGCCTGCCCCGTCTCGGCCTCGCCCTTGGAGTTTTCAACCGGCACCCCCGCCGCCACCAGCAGATTGCGGATAGGGCGCATGACGTGCTCCTCCTTGCTGGTCTGCAGGATGTGGTAATCCTCGTTATAGCCCGAGATCGGTTTGAGATCGCGAAAGCCCGCGCGGCGGATGTCGTCAAAGGAGTTCTCGAACAGAAAGAACTCTAACTCGGTCGCCATCATCGGCGTGAAGCCCAAGCCTTGGGCCCGCCTGATCTGCTCTTTCAGGATCTGCCGCGGCGTGTGCGGCACCGGTTCGTGCGTGTGGTGATCGATGATGTCGCACAGAACAATCGCGGTGCCCTCCAGCCACGGCACGGGGCGCAATGTGGCCAGATCGGGCTTCATGACGTAGTCGCCATAGCCCTTCTCCCAGGATGTGGAGGCATAGCCATCGGGGGTCGCCATCTCGATGTCGGTGGCAAAGAGGTAGTTGCAGCAATGGGTCTCTACGTGGCCGCTTTCGAGGAAGTTCGACACGTGGAAGCGTTTGCCCATAAGCCGCCCCTGCATGTCGACAAGGCAGACAAGGACGGTGTCGATCTCGCCTTGGTCTGCGAGGCCTTTGAGGGCGTCTAGTGTAAGGTTTGCGGTCATCATCATCTCGCTGTCAGGATTTCTGCGGTTCTGTCATCGGTTCTGTCATCGGGTCGGTCATCGGCCGGGTGTCGCGCACCTGGCCGGAGCGAAAGAGGATCGGATAGGCAACGGCGGCAAGAGGACGTTGCAGGCCGGCGCGTGACGGACAAAAAGCGGCAGCATCGCTGCCGCCGCAATCTCGACGATGAACCCCAGGATCGCCATACAGCGCGCCGCCTTGTGTCTGTGTGCGGTCCCCGCCGCGGGGGCGGGAACCGCGTGTCGTGTCAGCCGTAGCGATAGGGCCGTCCGGCCTTTTCCATGACGGCGTTGTAGGTCTTGAAGATCTCGACAACCTTGGCCTTGGTCTCGCTCTCTGCCGCGACCTCGTCCCAGAAGACGCGCGCAGCGGCTTCGACCTGGGCCCATTCGGCATCCGGGATCGAGGTCAGCTGCATCTTCGGCCCGTTCACCCGCAGGTCGGCCTCGCCGCCCCAGTACCAGTGCTGGCGATAGTAATGCGACTGCTCGCAGCAGAGCTTGAAGAGCGCCTGCAGGTCCTCGGGCAGCTCGTTCCAGCGGTCCATATTGGCAAAGAAGTGGCCGATCCAAGCGCCAGAGATGTTGTTGGTCAGGAAGTAGTTGGTCACATCCGCCCAGCCGACCGTGTAGTCCTCGGTGATGCCCGACCAGGCGATGCCGTCAAGCTCGCCCGTCTGCACCGCGACCTCGATGTCCTCCCAGGGCAGGGTCACCGGCACCACGCCGAACTGCGCCAGGAAACGCCCCGCGGTTGGGAAGGTGAAGACCCGCTTGCCGCGCAGGTCCGCCAACGAGTTGATCGGGTCCTTGGTGGCGAAATGGCAGGGATCCCAGGCGCCCGCCGAGACGTGCTTGACGCCGACCTTGGAGTACTCGGCGTCCCAGATCTCGTTCAGGCCATACTGGTTGAACAGCACCGGCACATCGAGCGAATAGCGCGACGCGAAGGGGAAGTAGCCGCCGAACACCGTCACCTCGGTGGGCGATGCCATGGAATCGTCATCCGACTGCACCGCGTCGATGGTGCCGCGCTGCATGGCCTGGAAGAGCTCGCCCGTGGGCACGAGCTGGTCGGCGTAAAAGGTCTCGATCTGCATCCGGTCGCCGGCGATCGTGTTGAACATCTTGATCGCGGGATCGAGCACATGCTCGGCCAGAGCCGCCCCGGCATAGGTCTGCAGCCGCCACTTGATCGTGGATTGCGCAATTGCGGGCGTCGCCAACGGAGCCGCCGCGGCCCCCATCGCCGCGGTGGTCAAAAACTTACGTCTGGTCGTCATAGCACGTTCCTCTCTATTGGTTGGTTGAATGGACCCTTCTGCGGGTCGCTTGGTTTAGTTTCCGTACACGTATCCAGGCAGCCAGAGGGCGATGCTTGGGAAGGTCATGATGGTGGCCAGCGCCAGCACCATCACCAGCACAAAGGGCAGGATGGAGCCGTAGATGTCGCGCAGCGTGATCTCGGGCGGCGCCATGGCGCGCATCAGGAACAGGTTATAGCCGAACGGCGGAGTCATATAGGCGATCTGGGTGGTGATCGTATAAAGCACGCCGTACCAGATCAGATCGAACCCCAGCGCATCCACCAGCGGCACATAGAGCGGCGCCACGATCACCAGCATGGCGGTGTCGTCCAGGAAGGTGCCCATCAGGATAAAGCTGAGCTGCATCAGGATCAGGATCGCCCAGGGGCCAAGCCCCAACTGCTCGGTAAAGACCGCCTCGATGGCGCGCACGGCCCCCAGCCCGTCGAACACCGAGCCAAACGCCAACGCGGCGAGGATGATCCACATGAACATGCAGGAAATCCCCAGCGTCTTGCGCACCGAGGTCTCGAACACGGCGCGGGTCATCCGGCCCTTGACCACCGCCGCGCCAAAGGCGGCCAGCGCGCCTATGGCGGAGGATTCCACCAGGCTGGTCCAGCCGTTCACGAAGGGCACCATCATCGCAAAGAAGATGAAGAGCGGCAGCAGCCCCGCCCCCAGAAGCCGCAGCTTTTCGGGCATCGGCATCGCCCGCTCCTCGGCGGGCAGCGCCGGGCCAAGGGCCGGGTTCAACCGGCATCGGATCACGATGTAGAGCACGAACATTGCCGCCATCATCAGCCCCGGCACCACTCCGGCAAGCCAAAGCTGCCCGACGGGCTGGCGCGCGATCATCGCGTAAAGCACCAGCACCACGGAGGGCGGCACCAGAATGCCCAGGGACGATCCGGCCTGTATCACCCCCGTCACCATGCGCTTGTCATAGCCCCGCCTGAGCAGCTCCGGCAGCGCGATGGTGGCCCCGATTGCCATGCCCGCAACGGACAGCCCGTTCATCGCCGAGATCAGCACCATCAGCCCGATGGTCCCCACCGCCAGCCCACCGGACAGCCCGCCCATCCAGACGTGGAACATCTTATAAAGATCGTCCGCGATCCGGCTCTCCGACAGCACGTAGCCCATGAAGATGAACATCGGCAGGGTCAGCAGCGGGTACCACTTCATCAGCTTCATCGCGGCCGCGAACCCAAGGTCATAACCGCCCCGGTCGCCCCAAAGAAAGAACGCCGCGATGACCGCGACAAAGCCGATGGCCCCAAAGACCCGCTGGCCGGTCAGCAGCATGAGCATCATCGACGCAAACATCAGCGTTGCGATCACTTCATAAGCCATCAGGCCGTACCCTCATGTGTTTCGGCCTCGTCGGTGTCCTTGGGGCCCATGTCGTGCCCCATCAGACGCAGGATGTCCTTGAAGAGCTCGCTGATCGCCTGCAGCAACATCAGGAAGATGCCCAGCAGCATGATCGCCTTGATCGGCCACAGGTAGGGCCGCCAGGCCGTTGGGCTGCGCTCGCCGCCATATCTCAGGGAATAAGCGAAGCTATCCCACCCGCCCCAGAGCAGGAAAACAAGATAGGTGATCAGAAACAGCACCGTGATCGCATCGATCTGGGCCTTCCGGCGGTCGCTCCATTCGCCGTAGAGCAGGTCCATCCGCACGTTCGAGCCCATCTGGATCGCATAGGGGCCGCCGAGGATGTAATAGGCGACCATCGCAAACTGCGCCATTTCCAGCGTCCAGAGCGAGGGCAAAAAGAAGGTCTTGGAGATCGAGGACCAGAGCAGGATGCCCATCATGACGAAGATGCCATACATCACGACGCGCCCGATCCAGCGGTTCATCCGGTCCACCAGCCTGACATATCGCTGCATCATCGACGTCACGCGGACACCTGCATCGACACCTGCATCAAGGCTGCCTCGAGCATGGGGCAGAGAAGATCGGCGATTTTCCGGACGTCCATTTCATCCGCCAGCAGATCGTTGCGCACCTCGATCATCACGTTGTCGCGCCCCCGCGCCGTCCCGTGCCGGGCAAGCATATGTGTCACCCCGTCGGCGGCGGAATAGGGCTGGTTGAGCTCGATGCGCGGACCGGGTGGTGCTGCGGCCAGCATGGCCCTTGCCAAGCGGGGCTCGGCGTCATGCAACAGGCCGATTTCCGTGGCGCGGGGCTTTCCGTGCCAGAATGGCGTGAAGGAATGGATCGTCACCAGCACCGGCGATGCGCCCATGCCGTCCAATGTGTCGGTCACCGCGCGATGAAACGGCTCGTAAATCTCGCTGACGCGCGCGGCCCGGTGCTGCGGCGAGAGCGCCCGGTTGCCCGGTATCTCGACCTCTTCGGTCCGGTCCGGCATGGCGTCGGGGCGCTCGGGGGGCCGGTTGCAGTCATGAACCAGCCGAGACACCCGTGACAGCACCAGCGGCGCGTCCAGCATGTCCGACAGGGCACGCGCCAGGTCCGCCGCACCGGGATCCCAGACCGCATGGCTGGATCGGTCGGCGGCACGCAAACCGAGCGCCCCGAGGCTTGCCGGGATCATGGCGCTTGCATGCTCGCACACCAGACAGACGCAAGACCGCCCGCCGGGGTTCACAACCTCGGCAACGGGCCCCTCCTCGGGGCGCAGAATCTGATGTGTTTCGGGATTTGTCATCCGGTCATTAGGGCGGTGCGGCCGGGGGCTGTCAAGAAAAAATTGTAGACGAAGTTACGGCGGATATGTAGCATGTAACAAAAGCTTCAAAAGGCCGCACATGGTGAGCAAGCGCGAGATCGTCAAAGACCTGCTGAACGACCGCAAGGCCGACCTGACCCCGGCCGAACGGCAGCTGTCCGACATTCTTCTGCGCGATTATCCGGTTGCCGGCCTGCAATCGATCACCAAGCTGGCCGAGGCGGCCAGCGTATCCTCGCCAACGGTGATCCGGCTTGCGCGCAAGCTGGGCTTCGACGGCTACCCCGAACTTCAGGCCGCGCTGCGCGAAGAGGCCAGCGCCCAGATCAAGCAGCCGATCCTCAAGCGCGAGGGCTGGCCGGAGGGCCGCAAGGATTCGCCGGCCTTCCGCGGCTTTGCCGAGGCTGTCTTTGACAACCTGACCCGCACAATCGAACGCCTCGACCCTGATAGCTTCAACGCGGCCGCAGGATGCCTGGCCGATTCCCGGCGCGAGATCTTCCTTTCGGGCGGGCGGATCACCCGGTCGAACGCCGACTATTTCTTCAACCACCTCCAGATCATCCGCCCCAAGGTCACGCTGCTGTCGCAATCCCCCAACGTTTGGCCGCAGCATCTGCTCGACATGGGGCCGGAGTCCGTGCTGGTGATATTTGATATCCGACGCTACGAGCGCGACCTTGGCAAGCTGGCCGAACTGGCCAGCGAGAAAGGGGCCGTGATCGTCCTGATGACGGATCAATGGGGCTCGCCGATCTCCGCGACGGCCGACTACACGTTCAATTCCGCGGTGGAAGTGCCGTCAAGCTGGGATTCGACGCTTGGCATCAACCTGATCGTCGAAGCGCTGATCGCAGAGATACAGGCTCGGCGCTGGAAAGAGTCCAAGGACCGGATCGAGGCGCTGGAGGATATGTTCCGGGAAACGCGGCTCTTCAGGAAGTGATGTGCCGGGATTGCGCGTGCCGGGTTGATCCCGCAGGCGCGGTGCGGACCATCCTCACGCCGCCGCCTTCACTGCGGCTTCGACAATGGCAAGCGCGGTGCTGAGGTCTTCTTCCGCAATGGTCATGGGCGGGGAGAGGGTCAGCACGTTGCCGGCGCTGAGCTTGAAGGACAGGCCCTCGGCAAGGCAAGCGTAAAGGATGCGTTCCGCGCGGTCCGGGTCGGGCATGCGGCTGTCGCGGTCCGAGACGATCTCGACCCCGAACATGCAGCCGCGGCCACGGATATCGCCGACAATTGCGCATTGGCCGAGGGTCTGATGAAGCCGTTCCAGGGCCAGGGCGCCAAGATCGGCGGCGCGGTCGGCAAGCCCCTCATCCTCAATGATATCCAGCGTGGTCAGGGCCGCGCGCGCCGTTACCGGGTTCTTTTCGTGGGTGTAATGCCCAATCGCGAAATCCCCGGCCACGTCCAGATCGGCCCTGGCCAGCACCGCGGCAATCGGCAGGACGCCGCCGCCCAGCGCCTTGCCGAGCACGATTATGTCGGGCGTCACGCCGTCATGGTCATGGGCAAAGAAGCGGCCGGTCTTGCCCAGCCCGGTGGGAATCTCGTCGATGATCAACAACGCGCCAGTGGATTGCGCGCTGGCCGAGACCGACTGCCAGTAGCCCGGCGGCGGCACGACGGGGACGGCGCGCATCGGCTCGCCCACCACGGCGGCCATGTCCCCTTCGCGTCGCAGCACGAAATCCGCCATGTTCGCGCAGGCCAATCCGCAGCTATCCGGGCCGGCATGACCATATGCGCAGTGGTAGCAGTGAAACGGAGCCACATGTTCTGCCCCGGGCAGCAGCGGCCCGGCGATATGGCTGCGAAATGTCGCCTCGCCGCCGACCGAGGACGCGCCGAAACCCGCACCGTGAAAGCTGTCCCAGAATGACAGCGTCTTGAACCGGCCCGTGGCGGCGCGGGCGATCTTCATGGCGACCTCTATGGCGTCAGAACCGCCAGTGGTGAACAGCACCTTGGCAGGCCATGGCGCTAGCGCGCCCAACCGTTCGGCCAATTCGACCGAGACCGCATTGGTAAACCGCCTTGGCGAAAACGGCAGGCTGTCCAGCTGATCCTTGAGCGCCGCAATCAAGCGCGGGTGGCCATAACCGATATGATGCACCGAGTTCCCGTGGAAATCCATGAACCGGTTCCCGGTGGTGTCTTCGATCCAGATACCCTCGGCCTTGGCTATGGTCGAGGCGCAGGGGGAGGACAGAGACTGGTGGAGAAAGGCGTTTGCGTCGCGCGACAGCAGCGCGCTGTTGGCAGCGCCCTGCGTTGCCGCAACCCAGGCGGTGCGGGCCGCAGAGGTGTTGGATTCACCTTCGGTATGTCGCATCAGGGTGCCTCCTTAGGGTCTACGGTCTGCACAGGCCCGCTGGCCGTCAGATCTGGGCCGCTGATCCAGGCGATCCTGGGCGCGCGCGCCACAACCCTATGGCCAGGGCAGTGAGTAGGTCTTGACGTTGGTGAAGAACTTCATCGCCTCGATCACCCCTTCCTTGATGCCATTGCCGCTATCCTTGATGCCCCCGAAGGGCGACATCTCGATCCGGTAGCCGGGCTGCTCCCAGATGTTGCAGGTGCCCACGTCCAGCCCGTTGATATAGGCGATCGCGCGATTGAGATCGTTGGTGCAGACACCGGAGCTGAGCCCGAACTGCGTGCCGTTCGAGATCTTCATCACCTCGGCGTCGTCATCAGGCACGCGCACGATGGGGATAATGGGGCCGAAGGTTTCCTCCATCACCAACTCGCTGTCATGGGGCACATGATCGACCACGATGGGCGGCAGAAGCGCGCCACGGCGCTTAGGATGATAGAGGATCTCCGCGCCTGCATCGGCGGCCATCAGCACCCGGGTTTCGAACAGTGCGGCGGCCTCTGCGTGGATCACGCAGCCAAGCTCTGTGGCCGGGTCCTGCGGGTCGCCGAACTTGATCTTCTTGGCCTTCTCCACCACCAGCGGCACGAATTCATCGGCCACGCTTTCCTGCACAAGAATGCGCTTGATCGCGGTGCAGCGCTGGCCGGAGTTGCCGGTGGCCCCCGCGACGGCAATGCTCGCGGCCTTGTCCAGGTCAGCGCCCGAAAGATCATTGCAGACGATCAACGGGTCATTGCCGCCCAGCTCCAGCGCGGTGCGCTTGTAGCCCGCCTTGCCCGCGATGATCTTGCCCACCGGGACGCCGCCGGTGAAGGTGATGATGTCGATGTTGTCGTTCGTCACCATCTCGTCGCCGATATCGGCGGGCATGCCGGTGACAATCTGGAACATCTCAGGCGGCAGCCCCGCCTCATAGAGAATGTCGGCCAGCGTGATCGCGGTCAGGGGGGTCAGCTCGGTCGGCTTGCAGACCATGCAGTTGCCCGTCGCAATTGACGGCGCGATCTTGTGGCTGACCATGTTCAGCGGGTGGTTGAAGGGGGTAATGGCGCTGATCGCCCGCACCGGTTCGCGCATGGTGAAGATCTTGCGCGCCTTGCCGTTATGGGTCAGGTCGCAAGAGAAAATCTCGCCGTCATCCTTCATCGCCTCGGCGGCGGCGAATTGGTAGACGTCCTGCGCGCGCTTGGTTTCATAGATCGCGTGCTGATGGCAGATGCCAAGCTCCAGCGTCAGCCATTTGGCCAGGTAGTCGCGCTTTTGCCCGATGATCTCGCCGGTGCGCTGGAGGATCTGGCTGCGCTCGTAACGGGTCAGGCTGGACGTGTAATTCGCCGCGATCTCGAAGGCGCGGGCGGCGTGTTCTGCGGTGCCCGCAGGCACGGTGCCTATGACCTCGTCAGTGTAGGGATAGCGGACCTCGATCACATCGTTGGTGGTCACCTTTTCGCCGCCGATGCGCATGGCCTCGTGACGAATGTCTGTGACTGGTTTGTTCATGCGGGCATCTCCTCGAGCGCGGCGGCGGTGCAGGCGTAGAAAAATGCGTCGAAGTTCCGCAGGGTCGGCGCGCCCGGCAGGTCGATCACCCGGTTCACGATAAAGGGGACCTCTTGTTCCGTCAGGCCGCCATGGCTGCGCAGCGGCTCCTTCAGCGCGGCAAGATCGTGGCGGTGGGCCGAGGTGCCGATGGTCATGTTCTCGGTCGAGACCATCACCACATCCCCGATCCGGTCCGGCGGCAGGTCGTATTTCTGCACGGCTTCTTCGCGGGTGGTCACCTCTAGCATCTCCGGCAGCGCCTTCAGGCGCGCGACGATGCTGGCGCGGTCAGCGCCCTCCGGCAGATAGGCCGTGGCGAAGGAGCCAAGCGCCCCATGGTGAACCACATACGGGTCGGTGATCGGCAGGATCACGCGGGCCGCTGCCGCGCCCAGCCAGTCGTCCATCACGTCCTGCAGGTAGATCACCGCCGGAGCGCCCTGGGCGTCATGCTTGGGTTTCATGCCGTGGTCGGCGGTCACGACGACGGCGGCCCCCATGGCATAGAAATCCTTGGCCCCCTGTTCGTCCGGCGCGAACTTGTGCTGGACGTAATCGGTCGTCGATAGATACATCACATCCGGCTTCCACTCGCGCAGCAGCTTGACGCCCGCCGCAAAGACGAACTCTGACAGCTCGGCCGAGTAAACCTCGGGCACCGGCATGCCGAGCCAGTCGCTGGCGCGGTCGATCCCATGCTCGGCCACGGTGGTGTCGCCGGAGCGTTCCGAGGAGAAGGCGATCGCGCGGTCCTCGTCAAACTTCAGGCCAGAGCCCAGAAGCGCGCGCAGCTTGTCCTTGGCCGTGACCATCGCCACCCGCGCCCCGGCCTCGTAGAACTTTGAAAAGATCGTCGGAGCCCGCAAGAAGCGCACGTCGTTCATCATCACCTCTTCGCCGGTATCCGGGTCATAGAGGAAGTTGCCGCAGATGCCGTGAACCACGGGCGGGCGGCCGGTGGCAATCGACAGGTTGTTGGGATTGGTGAAGGAGGGGATCACCGAATGGGCCAGCCGGTCGGTGCCGGTTTCGCGCATCTTCTTGAGGTGCGGCATCAGGCCCTCGGCGATGGCGACCTCCAGGTATTCCGGCTCGCAGCCATCAAGGCAGATGGCAATCGCGCAGGTCCTGGGCGCGGCATAGGTGCGGTCGTTTACGGTGACGTCTTGCATTTACGTGTCCTTCAAGCAGCGAGTTTCTTGCGTTCTTCGAGGGCGGCAGCGGGCGGGGCGGCGGAGTTCACGCCCATCTGCGACAGGGCGAAACCGGCGGCCTTGACCACCCGGCGCATCACATCTTCATCCATCCGCCCGATGCAGCCAATGCGGAAACTGTCCACCACAGTCAGCTTGCCCGGATAGATGATGAACCCCTGCCCCTTCATCAGCTCGTAGAACCGGCTGAAATCAAAGGCAGGGCTTTCGGGGCAGAAGAAAGTGACGATGATCGGAGAGAGCCAGCGGTCGGCCAGCAGGGTCTCAAAGCCGAGCCCGCGCAGCCCCTCGACGACCACATCGCGGTTCCGAGAGTAGCGCGCCAGCCGGGCCGGTGCGCCGCCCTCGGCCTCGTGCAGGTCCAGCGCCTTCAGGAACGCCGCCACGGTATGGGTCGGAGGGGTAAAGCGCCACTGGCCGGTCTTGTTCATGGTCTCCCATTGCGCATGGACATCCAGCGACAGGGAATGGCTGTTGCCTTTCGCCGACGCGATTTCATCCTTGCGGGCAATGACGAAACCGAAACCGGGCACGCCCTCGATGCATTTGTTGGCCGACGAAACGAAGGCGGTACAATGCAAGGCGGCCACATCCAGCGGCAGGGCCCCGAAGGCGGACATCGAATCGATCAGCAGCTTGCGCCCGGCGGCATGGGTGGCCTCGGCGATCTCCTCAACCGGGTTCAGGATGCCCGACGATGTCTCGCAATGGACGGCCAGCACATGGGTGATGGCGGGGTCCGAGGCCAGGATGCCGGCCACTTCCGCCCCGCGCGGCGGCAGATAGTCGCCCTTGTCCAGCAGATGCAGCCCCCGGCCAAGATATTGCAACGTCTTGGCGGCGCGCAGCCCATACGCGCCGTTCGCCAGCACCAGCACCTTGCCGTCCTTCGGCACGAAGCTGCCCAGCATGGCCTCGACGCTATAGGACCCCGAGCCCTGGATGGGCACACAGTCATAGGCGGGCGCGCCGTCCCCGACCATGGCCAGCAGGCGGCTTCGCAGGTCGCGGGTCATCGCGCGAAACCCGTCATCCCAGCTGCCCCAGTCCCTGAGCATGGCGTCTTTGACCTCCCATGCCGTGGACAGGGGGCCGGGTGTCAGCAGGAAAGGTTCACCAAGGGCGGGGTCGGGAAAGGCTGGCGACATGGGCGTCATCTCTGGGCTAGCTTCGGGCCCAATCTGCGCAGATTACCCTATATGTAAAATCTTTCTTTTCTATTGATTAATAGGTACAGCCTATAGGCATGAGATACGCCCAGCTTCGCGCCTTTCACCATGTCGCCCTGTCGGGCGGGTTCTCCCGCGCCGCGGCGACGCTGAACCAGTCGCAACCCTCCATCTCGGACCAGGTTCGCAAGCTGGAAGAGGCGCATGATACGCTACTGTTTCACCGCGACACCCGGCAGGTGCGCCTGACGGAGGCGGGACAGGGATTGCTGCGGTTGACCCGGCGGTTCTTCGAGACCGAGGAGGAGATTGCCGAATATCTTGACCGAAACCGCGCCGTGCCAACCGGTCAGTTGCGGATCGTGGCCGACAGCGCTGCCCATGTCACACCCGCCATTGGCCGGTTCCGGGCGGCGCATCCGGGGGTGAATGTCTCGCTCTGGACCGGCAACACGCAGGAGGTCCTGGCGCGGCTTCGCAACTACGACGCAGAGATCGGCGTGGCTGGCAACCTGGGCGCGGCAAAGGGCCTTGACCGGGTCGAACTGGAGCGCTCGCCGATTGTCGCCATCGCCTCGCATGGGTTGATCCCCGAGGCGCAGGATAAGATCGCCTTTGCCGATCTGACAAACTGGCCGCTGATCTTCCGCGAGCCGGGCTCACGGACCAGAGAGCATTTGGAGGCGGCCTCAGAGGTGACCGGAGTGAAGTTGGTGCCATCGGTCCAGGTCGAAGGCCGCGAGGCGATGCGCGAGCTGGTGGCGACCGGGGCCGGCATCGGGTTCCTGTCGGAGGCCGAGTTCGGCCATGACCGGCGCCTGCGCAAATTCGCAATCGCGGGGGTTGATCTGGGCATGTCCGAAACGCTGGTAACATTGTCGGCGCGGCGGGACGTACCGGTGATCAGGGCGTTCCTTAGGATCTTGGCCTGAGCGCGGCGCACAATCTCGCGGAATTTCCTCTCTGAAGTGCGGGAATGGAACGAGCGCCCATTCTTCATGCCTTTTCATAGCCTTGTGACAGTTTGTATTCACTCATCTGGGCAAGATCCGTGCCAAATTGCGTCCCCTACGCTTACGCCGAAAGGTTGTGCTTTTGCGGTCGCGGTGGGCAGATTGCCCACCCTACGGCGCGCTCGAGATTACCTTTCAGACGAAGCTGGGCCACCGCTTGGATGACCCAGCCGGAATCGTTTCAGCCCGTGGCCATCGCCTTGATGTCGGCGGCGCTTGGCGTGTTTCCACCAATGCCCCATTGGCCGCTCCGAACCTCTTTGACCCGCACCCAGGTCACTTGGCGCATATTCTCGCCTTCGACTTCGACCATCGCGTTGGTCACTTTTTCAATCATTTGCGCCTTTTGCTCATTGTCAAAAACGCCTTCAATCACTTCAATATCTACCAATGGCACATGTGCCTCCTTTGTTTGAAAATCTTGTGGGATCAGCATGCCACGGGAAATTGAGTCCCGATAGTTCAGTAAATGGAGCAAATCCACTATAGTTTCTGAAGTGGACCGAGGCATCCGTGATGTGCTTGTTTGGATTCGGAGGTGCTGTGATGGCGGAGCCAACCTACCCGAAATTCTGCCCGGTTGCGATGGCTGCAAGCCTGCTTGAGCCGCGCTGGACGATGCTTGTGCTGTGCGAGTTGTGGGCCGGGTCGAGCCGCTTCAACGAAATCCAACGCGGCGTACCGGGCATGTCGCCAGGACTGCTGTCCAAGCGCTTGAAAGGGATGGAGGCCAACGGCCTTGTCACGCGAAGTGGCGCAGGCCCGGGTGCACATGCCGAGTATTTCACAACGCCAATTGCCGATGAACTTGAGCCGCTGATCTGTGGCCTCGGCGAGTGGGCTCACCGCAACATCGACCACGAGGTGACCCTGCGGGACATCGATGCACAATTCCTAATGTGGAGCATTCGCCGCAAGATTGACCTTCTGCAACTCCCCAAACGCAAGAATGTCATCCAGTTCATCCTCAACGATCCACCAAATGAAACCGCCAGTTTCTGGTTGGTATCGAAGCCGGGTGAAGAGACCGACCTTTGCTATGTCGATCCGAAATTTGATGTTGATCTCTATGTCGTCTGCGAACTTCGCGCCCTTACCTCTGCGTGGATGGGGCACTCCACCTTCGATGCTGAAATCGACGGGGGGCGGATTTCTCTTACAGGTCACGAATTGATGGCGAGGACGCTGACAAAATGGTTGGTGCGCAGCAGCTACGCCGATATTGCGAAGGTCAAATCAGGCGGCGAGCTTAGCGGCACAGCGTAACTCCAGTACCGGGATTCGCCCTGGCGCGCGCCTAACACCACACCATTCGGATCCAACTCTGACTGGCGCTGAAATCGCAGCACTAAAAGTCCGTTTCTGCGCGTGGATTATGCCTACTGCGGACATTTAGGGAAGCTGCAGCGATAGCTGCACTTCTCTAATCGGGCGTTTGGGTCAAGTTCATTTCATCGTTTCGATTCCGTGCTTTGGGATCTTTGTCTCTCATCCGGGTCACACTTCTCTTCGCAGTCATTTGTGGCCCGGTTCGGTTGGGTCGCTGCATGCATGTGTCGGAATGGACGTGGCGCGCGCCGCTTAGTCTCGCGCTTCAAGTTGCGCAGTGAGCTTTTTTGGCGTCATCCACAGACCTCGTCCGGTGAGGGGCGATCCCGTCATTGGTTTTTGGTGGGTCAGATCGTACAGCGCCCTCCACTTTCCCATGACGGAACTCAGTGTTGTCGGCCCACATGCGATGCGGGGGGCGCTCACCGCCGCTACCCGGCTCAGGTGAGGTTTCGTCCAAATTGAGTTCCATTCGGACATCACTCGCCTTGTGGAGAAAAGAGATATTCTTGCCGTTTTTTTCTAGGGCCGATCAATGAAGAAATTTCTATAATCTACTTCTTTTAAAATTTCGCTTTCAAAAAACAAATTGTATTCTCTGTACCCGGTACGTGATCCAAAAAACCAAGCGTTGCTTTTATGCAGCCAATTATTTCCCTCAAGGTCAGCCTCAATCTCTTGTGGATTTATCCAAAAATTCGACAAACCCGCGCCAAACCCCCTTCTCTGAGCGGTAACCACCAAGTCATTTCTTGTTTTTAGTTCACTCCTCAAGATGTTAGTGAGGTCATCTACACGCTCTCCGACAGTTATTGCGCCGCTTAAGAGCTCCCCAGAAATCTGAAAATGCTCTGTCACCAACCCACCGGAATAGAATAATTTAATTAATAGACCAGGCGCCGAAATTGCGATGCCATCGGCCACCTCTAAATCTATCTCGTCCAACTGCATCGCCGAAGTCACTTCAAAAAAGGTCGAGGGGATCGTGGTCACCGCATTGACGCCTTTTGTTTTTATGACATCAAAGGCTTCCGACTTTGTCATACCTATCTCGAACCCACGAAAATGTCCGCTGGTTATTACCCGGTGGTGCGCTCGCCAAAGAAATACTGCACACAGAATACAGAGTGTTACTATTGCCAAGAGCCCGTTTTTCATTGGCTGTACCCAATTTTAGTCAGATTTTCGTACTTAATCGCTACAGTCTTGCCCCTCAGCTCCCGCGCACGGCATAATGCCTCCTGAAAACTCGATCAGGTTGTCGACGGCGGTATTCGAATTTGGGCCACCGTAGGCACTATATGAGCCTTGATCCGGGAAGTTAATTCCCGTTTGAACAACATGTCGGTCATACTCGCAAGTGTTCATCCCGTTGGGTGCAGCTATGACCCGAGTTGTTACTTTGCACCTTTTTCCTGTCCAATTCCGTTCATTTCGCCGGTTTACAAACCAATCTCGGTCGCTCTTATAGACAGAACTCGGTTTGTCTGGGTTGTCGAAATTTCGCGCTCCGCCGCGCATAGAAAACTGTCGGACTATCCCATTCGGATCACCGGCCAAATCACAGCCACATGGTTTAGGTTCTTGAACTAAAAAAAACAGCACATTGACGACGCCTACGTCCCCCACCTATCCAACTATCCAGAGGGCGGCACATGACAACAACTTTTCCCCCTCAAAACCAACATTCCGCCCCGGATTTTGCAACGCATACCCATACACGCTTGCCCCATCCACCAGCCCCAGCGGGTCGGCCTGGATGTACCGGCCAGTGGTGAGGTCGTAGTCGCGCATCCAGCTCTGGTGCAGGCCGGACTCGGTTTGGAACCACTGTCCGGGGAAGCGGGGCTCGATATTCGGGCCAAAGCTCGCATACACCCCGCCAAACGGCAGATAGACAGCAACCACAGCGTCAACATCGCGCCGAACTTGCTGAACCGGCTGGGCGAGAAATTGAACTCGGGGATCTTGCCATAGAGGGCCAGCAGCGGGTTGGTCAGCGCGTTGGTCGCGGGGCTCGTGACCAAGGGGTTAACCCTGCGCGCGGCGGATCCGGGGGCGGGGCCGCGAATCGGTGGGTTAACGCCTTATTTTGTGGAAGATCCGCCGGTCGGCAAAGCGTCGGCAAAGCGTCGGCCTTGCGTATGGCACCTCGTATGGCAAATGGTGGGGTTAACAGACCGCGCGGTGGGTTTGGGGTTTGTTGGGGATGCGAGGGATCACGCAGCTTACGTTTGCTGGGAGATGTTTGGGTGCGGCTATTGAGGGTGGTGGGCACATTGCCCACCCTACGCTTTCTTAGATGGCCGCTCTGCGGGACAAAGCTGACAATACCTTTTGGCGGGCTAAGGTCGCAGCATCCACTGATCTTTTGTCAGCGCATAGCAAACATGATTTACGAATTCACCATAAAGGTCTTCGGCGTCGACTTTCACGCCCTCACTAACGAGGCCAAGACGTTCGCATACTGAGCGACTTTTGAAGTTTTCTTCAGCCACAGGTATTTGCACCTTTTCGATACCAAGATGCTCAAACGCATACTCGATAAAGAAATCTGCAGCGCGCGTAATTATACCGTTTCCTTGTGCGTCCTCGGACAGCCAGTAGCCGATTTCAACGGACTGATTAGTTTTATCAATTTCGTTGTAGCCACACATTCCCACAAGCTCACCTTCGACAAAAATACCGCAAACGAGGCTCTCACCAGCTTCCAGTTGCCTTTGCATCTTCCGAATGAAGAACGCCGAATTCGTTTCCTCGGTTTCGTAGTCGAGCCAAGGTAACCAGCTTCGAAGATAAGATCTATTTTTATCTATCAGCGAAAAAAGCACCTTGGTATCTTGCGACTGCAAAACTCTTAACTTTTGATTTTGGTCTATCTCAAATTCCATGAAATCTTATAGCCCGCTACCAACTAAATTGAATAGAAATCTGGCAGGTTTGGGCTCAGAGTTGCCATCCAAGCCCAAACTCAACCGGCCGTTCTGGCTCTCCGTCGCGGTGCCCCGCGATCGCTACTCCGCCGCTATCGCCTCTGCCTTGCTGACCCGGTTGGCCGAGAACTTGATCCCGGGGATCTTGCCATAGGGGTCCAGCCGCGCGGCGGGGTCGGGATTTGTTGGGGTTTTGATGGGCGGCGCGTGAGAGCACGCGCCGCGTGTGACTTGGTGGCGCGCGGCCACTGCCATTCCGGACAGGGCAACCGATCGGCTTTAGAAGCCCACCGCCTGCCCGTCCTTGCGCGAGTCTGATCCGGCCGCGTAGGCGCCGCTGTCCAGTTTGGCGATCAATTGCGCGCCTCCGAAGCCAAACGCGTTGTCCGGTGCCTCGCGCCCCACGACATGCCCCATATCGGCCAGGCTTTGCAGGGTCGCCTCTGGGAAGGAGGTCTCGCAGGCCAGGCCGAGACCACCGAGCACCCGCCAGCGCGGCGCGTCGACCGCCATCTGGACGTCCTGGCCCCAAAGCTGGGTGCGCAGGGTCATTTGCACGTGCCCCTGCGCCTGCATCGGCCCGCCCATCACGCCGAAGCTCATCAGCGGCGCGTCGCCCTTCATCAGAAAGGCAGGGATGATCGTATGGAACGGGCGTTTGCCCGGGGCGACCGCGTTCTGGCTCTTGGGGTCCAGAGAGAAGCCCGCCCCGCGGTTCTGCAGGTGAATGCCGGTGCCCGGAACGGTCACTCCGGACCCGAAGCCGGCGTAATTGGACTGTATGAAGGACACCATCATGCCCGAGGCGTCCGCCGCGGAGAGATACACCGTCCCGCTGCCCGGGGGCTTGCCGGTCTTGAAGTCGGTGGCGCGGTCCGGGTCGATGAGCGCGGCCCGCTCCGCAAGGTAGGCGGGGTCCAGCATGGCGTCGGGCGTGACGCGGTTCATGTAGTCGATATCCGCCACGTAGGCTTCGGTATCCTTGAGCGCGAGCTTCATTGCTTCCATCTGCAGATGCAGCGCCCGCGGGTCGTCCGCATCCAGATCGCGGATCGCGGTGTGATCCAGGATGCCCAGCGCCATCAGCCCGGCGATGCCCTGCCCGTTGGGCGGGATCTCGTGCAAGGACACCCCGTCAAAGCTCTGGCTGATCGTGCCGCACCAATCCGCCTTATGCGCCGCCAGGTCGGACACCCGCATCGCCGCGCCATGCGCCATGGCAAAGGCCTCGATCTTTTCGGCCAGCTCGCCCTCGTAGAAGGCCTTGCCGCGGGTCTGCGCAATCAGGCGCAGACTGCGGGCGAAATCGCGGTTCGAATAGATCTCACCGGCCGCGGGCGCCCGCCCGTCCGGCAGGAAGTTGGCAGCAAAGCCGGGCTGTTCGGCCAACATATCCTCGCCGCGCTTCCACAGCCTGGCGACGATCGGGGAGACGGCGAAACCGTTCTCTGCATAGCCGATGGCAGGCTCGAACAATGTCTCGAAAGGCAGCTTGCCGAACCGTTCCGAAAGCGCGACCCAGCCTGACACCGCGCCGGGGACGGTGACGCTGTCCCAGCCGTGGAAGGGAACCGTGTCGTGGCCCTTGAAATACTCCGGCGTCCATGCGGCGGGCGCCCGGCCCGACGCGTTCAGACCGTGCAGCTCCTTGCCGTCCCAAAGGATACAGAACGCGTCCGAGCCCAAGCCGTTGCCCGTCGGCTCTACCAACGGCAGGGTGATTGCCGCGGCCAAGGCCGCATCGACGGCATTGCCCCCGCGCGCCAGCATCGAAAGCCCGGCCTGGGCGGCAAGCGGCTGAGACGTGCTGACCATGTTGTGGGCCAGCACCGGCGAGCGCCGCGAGGGGTAGGAGTGGTAGGGAAGCAAGTTCATGTCATGTCCTTTCCGGTCATGCGGCAGGCGGCGTGGCCTGAGATTGTGATCCGATGCCGGTTTCCGCCAAGTGGCGCTCTCTTTCGGCGATGGCCTGGTCCAGCGGCCCGCGATCCAGCATGCCCGATGGGTTCTCGCGCGTGGGCATGGCCGGGCGGAACAGGGCGAAGCGTTCCTGCGAGACCGCCAACAGGCGGCGCAATTCGCCGAGCGGGTCGGCGTGATCATCGACGCGCAGATCGAGCGCCGGGTATGGCTGGCCCTCGTGCACCACAAGTCCGGCCGCCTGCCGCCCGCGCTTGTCGCCGCCGGCGGCCTCGCCCGCCTCCATCGCCGTCAGAAGGCGCGTGACCAAGGGCTGATCCGCCGCCGCCTGCCATGCTTGCAGCATGTCTTCGATCACGGCCGGGCCAGCCAGCATATTGCCGGCGATCGAGACGTTCTCGGCCCTGCAATGCCCCGCCCAGGGCACGCATTGCGCGCCGGTATGCTGGGCAATGCGGCCATCGGGGGCGATCATGTGAGCTTGCCGATTCGCCTGGCCCTGGTCCTGCGCGATGAGATCGGCGAGCACCTGGTCGGGCGATTCGTCCTTGTCCAGGCGCTGCAACCCGTCGAGCCCCCAGAGCGGGTTTATGAAGGCCTGGCTTGCAAAGGCCGAGCGGGCTGACACGTAAGGCACCATGGCGCCACAGGCAAAGAACCTGCTGGCCACCGCGATCCCAATCGCCCCCGTGGAAGGGTCCCGTGCGGCTATGGAATAGGTCATCTTTCTGCGCCTCCTTCTTTTATTCGCTTCGCCTTGCCTGCTCCACACGGGCGACACAAGACAGCGGCTCTAGAGCACCGCCCTTTCGAGACAGCGTCCGCCTAAAAATTATGCAAACACTCATAAGTTACCGAACCAAAGCATAATTGGTTCGCATCGCCGGAAAAACAAGTCTAAAGTTTCGGGGCAGCCCCTCCCATCGGGGCGCCCACCGCATAGGTGGCTATTTAACTACGCAACCAGCGCAAAGGTGACCGCATTCGTGCCACTGCTCGAAATTGAAAATCTAACCGTATCGCTGTCCCAAGACGGGACGGAAACGACATTGGTGCACGACATCTCATACAGCGTGGAGCGGGGGGAGATCCTCGCCCTGGTGGGGGAGAGCGGATCTGGCAAGTCTGTTTCATCGCTGGCAGTGATGGGGCTTCTGGCTAAAGCGCTGCGCGTTACCTCCGGGACAATCCGCTTTGACGGCAACGACCTTCTGGCCCTGAAAAACGAGGAGATGCGCCAGCTTCGCGGGCGCGACATCTCTATGGTGTTTCAGGAGCCTATGACCTCGCTGAACCCGGTGCGTAGCATCGGATCGCAGATCATGGAGAGCATCGAAGAGAACCTTGGCCTGTCGCGGGCAAAGGCGCGGCAGCGCGCCATCGAATTGCTCAAGGAGGTGGGCGTGGCGGATGCCGAGCGCCGGCTTAAGCAGTATCCGCACCATTTCTCGGGAGGGATGCGCCAGCGCGTGATGATCGCCATCGCGCTTGCCGGCAATCCCAAGCTGATCATCGCCGATGAGCCGACCACCGCGCTGGACGTCACCATTCAGGCGCAGATCCTCGACCTCATGGCGCGCATCTGCCGCGATCACGGCACCGCGATGATCCTGATCACCCACAATCTGGGGATTGTGGCGCGCTATGCGCAGCGGGTGAACGTGATGTATGGCGGGCGGATCGTGGAATCCGGATCGGCGCGGGCCATCTACGCAGAGCCCCGGCACCCCTATACCGACGGGCTGCTGCAATCCGTGCCGCGGCTCGATCAGGACCGCAAAGTGCCGTTGCGGCCCATCCAGGGCAACCCGGCGGACCCGTTCACGCCCATCCCGGGCTGCCGCTTCCATCCGCGCTGCCCCTATACCACGCAGATTTGCCGCGAGGAGGCGCCCGGCTTTGACGACGGCCTCGCCTGCCATTTCCCGCTCACCACCGAAACCCGGGAGGCCGTGTGATGTCCGCCCTTTTGCGTATCGAGGACCTGTCGGTTCATTTCCCAATTCGAAAGGGGCTTTTGCAGCGGCAAGTGGCGGAGGTGCGTGCGGTTGAGCAGGTGACGCTTTCGCTGAACCGCGGGGAGGCCTTCGGGCTTGTCGGCGAGTCGGGCTGCGGCAAGACCACGCTGGCGCGCACTGTGCTTCGGCTGGTGGACCCCACATCCGGTGAAATCTGGTTCGACGGCAAGAATGTGAGCGGGCTTAAGGGCAAGTCGCTCGCCCCCTACCGCAAGCAGGTCGCGGCGATCTTTCAGGACCCGTTCTCGTCGCTCAATCCACGCATGACCGCGGGCAAGATCCTGTCCGAGGTGCTGTATGTGCATCGCTACGAGGGCAGCATTCCGGGGCGCGTGGCCGAGCTATTGTCGCTCTGCGGGCTCGCGCCGCGCTTTGCGGATCTCTATCCGCATGAGATGTCGGGCGGGCAGCGCCAACGCGTCGGCATCGCCCGCGCGCTGGCGCTGGACCCCGAGCTCATCGTCTGTGACGAGGCCGTCAGCGCGCTCGACGTGTCCATTCAGGCGCAGATCATCAACCTCCTGGAGGAGCTGCGCGCCAAGTTCGGGCTGACCTACCTGTTCATTGGGCATGACCTGTCAGTGGTACGGCACCTGTGCGACCGCCTTGCGGTGATGTATCTGGGGCGGATCGTCGAGACCGGCACCTCTGAAGAGCTGTTCTCGTCGCCGCGCCATCCATACACCAAGGCCCTCATCGACGCGGTGCCCGCGCCGGACCCGGATGACGACAACACAAACAAGCATGGGGCGCTGGCCGGGGAGATCCCCAGCCCGCTGAACCCACCCCCGGGCTGCGTGTTCCACACACGGTGCCCCGTTGCCATGGATCACTGCAAAAGCACCGTACCGCCCCTGTCACAGCTTGGCGGTCACCACGCCGCAGCGTGCTTTGCCGTCGAGCCAAGCCAAGACGCCCAACGATAACAACAAACCAACTCCGACGACCGACAATCCAAGAAAGGGAGAAACGACATGGAAAAAGATGACCTGATCAAGAAAGCGCAGGCAGAGCTGAAGGACGCGTATGATTTTGACCCGCGCGATCCCCTCTTTGGCCTGAACCGCGCCGAGATGAGCGGCCCGAAAATGTCACGCCGGGCCACAATGCGCCTGCTTGCGGCGGGCGGCGCACTGGGCCTGTCACAAGTGATACCTGGCCTGCGCCCGACGGCGGCAATGGCCGCCGGCCATGCCGGCGGAGAGCTGCGCTGCGCATGGGCGGGCGTTGCCGAAATCACCACGCTGGACCCGGCCCAGATCGCCCAGGTGCTACAGTTCCAGATCACGTCCAACGTGCTGTCCGGCCTGATGCACATCAACAACGATCTGGTGGCCGAGGGCGATCTCGCCGAGGCGTGGGAGGTTTCCGAAGATGGTCTGGTGTACACGATCAAGCTGCGCGAAGGCGTGACCTTCCACAATGGCGATGCGTTCGACGCAGAGGACGTTCTGTTCACGTTCAATCGCTCCTCCGACCCCGAGAAGTCGCGCCACAGCCGCGTGATCGGCAACGTGGCCAGCCTTGAAAAGCTGAACGACTACGAGGTGAAATTCACGCTCAAGGCTCCGCAGGCTTCGTTCCTGACCAAGGCGCTGGAGCGCGCCTCGGGCCGTGCCATGACCATCGTGTCTCGCGGCGCCCTGGCGGAGATGGGTCTGGCGAAATACGGCTTGGCCCCCGTCGGTACCGGCCCCTTCAAGATCACCGAGCACGAATTGGGCGGCCGTGTCGTTCTCGAAAAGAACGAGAACTACTGGGACCCCGAGCGCCCCGCGCTGGATCGCGTGATCATCACCCCCGTCGACGGCACCGAGCCGCTGGCGGCCGCTATTGAGGCCGGCGATATCGACTATATCGGAGGCAACCCGGTACCGGCCGAACTTGTCGACCGCTTCAAGTCCAATGGCGATCTGGCCGTCGACATCAAGCCGGGACCGGGCTTTCAGGCGATCTGGATGAACCCATGGCGGGAACCGATGAAGGTCACCGACTTCGACAAGCCTCTGGACGAGTTGAAGACCGAGAGCGGTTTCAAAGTGCGGCTGGCGCTGGCCAAGGCGCTGAACCGCGACCTGTTCATTCAGCAAGCGCTGTTTGGCAATGGCGTTCCGGCCTATGGCTCGATCAACGCCGCGATGGGCTTTTACTATGACGAGGCCCTGGCGGAGACATCCGAGCAGGCATACGACCCGGAAGGCGCGGCACAGCTTCTTGCGGAAGCGGGCTATCCGGGCGGCGAAGGCTTCCCCACGCTCAAGCTGCAAACCACTCCGAACACGCGCCGCCAGGGCCTTGTGATCGCCAACATCTACAAGCAGGTGCTGGGCATCACGGTGCAGGTCGATCCAAAGGAGTTCTCGGTCGGCATCGAGGAAATGCAGAAGATGGAGTTCGACCTGCGTCTCGGCGGTTCGGGGGGTGACTATGACCCCGATGACGGCCTTGTGGACTGGATGCAGACCGCGTCCAAGTTCAACGGCCCGACCCGAAACAAAGAAGAAATGCCCTTTGGGTACTACTCGGAGGCAGAATCGGATGCCGCCGCCGATCTTCAGTCCGTGACGGCGGACCCGGCGGCAAGGAAGGCTCTGGTGCAGAAGGCCAACAAGATCACTTCCGACAAGGTGGCTTGCGGGTTCCTGTTCCACCCCGTGGACATCCTCGTGCATTCCACAAAGGTCACCGTGCCGCCGGAGAGCCGCATCCCCGGCCTGCATGATTTCGACCGCGTGACCCTGTCCTCGTAATCCTTGAAAGGGGGCGGGCCGCATCAGGCCCGCCCAATACCCCATGCTCGCATATGTGACACGAAGGCTTGTTGGCGCCGCGCTTGTTATGCTCGCCGTCTCCACGCTGGTTTTCTTCATGATCCGGCTGGTGCCGGGCGACCCCATCGCGGCCATGCTGGCCGATAGCGGCAGCCCCGAGGCGCGCGAGGCGTTGATCCGCAGGCTGGGCCTGGACCAACCGCTTTTGGTGCAGTTCTGGAAGTGGTTCACCGGCGTCTTGCAAGGGGATTTCGGCGCGTCAATCTATGGCTCCAACCAGCCGGTGGCCAATATCCTGATGACCGCGCTGCCGAAGACGCTGTCGCTGGCGTTTCTGTCCTTCGTCATCGCCATTGTAATCGCAGTGCCCGCCGGGATCATCTCGGCCACGCGCAAGAACTCGGCCGCCGATGTGGGCGTGTCGCTTTTTGCCTTCCTAGGCTTGTCGATGCCGGATTTCTGGCTCGCCATCATTCTCATCATTATCTTCGCGGCCAACCTGCAATGGCTGCCGGCGATCGGCTATACGCCGCTGGCCGAGGGGCTCTGGCCGTGGCTGAGCCACCTCATCCTGCCGTCCATCGCCATCGGCACCGGCTTTTCAGCGATTATCGCCCGAATGATCCGGTCCTCCATGCTTGAAGTGTTACAGGCCGACTACATGCGCACCGCTGCGGCCAAAGGGCTGACGCAGCACGCCATGCTGATACGCCACGCGCTTCCCAACGCGCTGATCCCGGTGGTCACGGTGATCGGCATCGCCTTTGCTCTGCTGATCTCCGGCGCCGTCGTGGTCGAGAACGTGTTCTCGATCAAGGGGCTGGGCCGGGTGCTGATCCAGGGCATCCAGAACCGCGATTACCCGGTCGTGCAGGGCGCCGTCCTGCTGGTGTCGGCCTTTTTCGTCCTCTCCAACCTGGTGGTTGACCTGCTCTATGCGGCGATCGACCCCCGCATTCGGTATTCCTAATGAGCGATCTGACCGTTAATCCCGCCAACGCCACGGTGGCCGACGCGCCGAAGCGCAAGAACCGCTTCCGCGCTGTCTTTGCCCGTGACCGAAAGGCGCAATTCGGCCTGATCGTGCTGGGGCTGTTCACGCTGGGCGCAATCCTGGCCCCGTTCCTGTCGCCCTATGATCCCAATGAGATGACGCTCAACATGATGAGCGGACCCTCGGGCGAGAACGTATTGGGCACTGACGATCTGGGGCGGGACCTGTTTTCGCGCATCCTGTGGGGCACTCAGATATCGCTTTTCGTTGGCGTCGCGACCGTTGGCCTGGCCCTGGTGCTCGGCGTGTTACTTGGGGTGCTCGCGGGGTATTACGGCGGCTGGATCGACATGATCATCATGCGGTATATCGACCTGCAGTGGGCCTTTCCGAACTTCATCATCGCGGTCTATCTGGTGGCGGTCTTCGGCACCGGGCTTTTGAACGTGATCGTGGCCATCGCGCTGGCCTTTCTGGATGATTTCGCCCGCATCGCGCGGTCCATGGTGCTGACGCTCAAGGAAGAGCAGTTCATCGACGCCGCGCGTGTCCAGGGGTACTCGGACCTGCGGATCATGCTGCGGCACATCCTGCCGAATGCCATGGCGCCGGTCATCGTACAGGCCACCGTGTCGGTGTCCTATGCGATCCTTGCCGAGGCATCGCTGTCCTTCCTTGGGCTCGGGGTGAACCCGGTCACGCCGACATGGGGCCTGATCCTGTCGGATGGCCGCAGCTTCATCAGCCGGGCCTGGTGGCTGGGCGTGTTCCCGGGGCTTGCAATTATGCTGGTTGTATTGTCCATAAACTTCATCGGCGACGCACTGAGGGACGCCCTGGATGTGCGCGAGACCGACGTATGAATATCGATCGCGACGGTGAGCTGTGGCACCCGTCCTCTTACCCAATGTTGAGTGTACCGTGACCCAACCGACTGTTTTTGACGTCCGCAACCACCTGCTCGAGCTCCTAAACAAAGGAGGGCTAGGACCGGACGGGCGCCTGCCCACGGAACGGGAATTGAGCGAGACCACCGGCGCATCCCGGCGCCTTATCCGCCGCGTTCTTGGCGCGCTAGAAGCCGAGGGCCTGATCTGGAGGCGGCAAGGCAAGGGCACTTTTGCCGGCCAGCCCGCCGAGCCGGTGAGCGCCTTGGCGGCCGAAATCAACGGCACCGCTGGCCCCGTCGAGGTGATGGAGGCGCGGCTGTGCATCGAGCCGGAGATCGCCGCGCTCTGCGCGACCCGCGCGACCCCGGATGAAGTTTCACGAATGTGGACGCTCGCGCGCCACGTCTACGAGGTGGAGGATGACGAGATGACCGAGCTTTGGGACTCAGCCTTGCACCGCATGATCGCGCAATGCGCCGGCAACCGGCCGCTGCAAACGGCGCTTGCCTTGCTGGACGACACCCGCTCGACCGCGGACTGGCAGGACGCGCGGACGCGGGCGCGGTCAGACCAGTCTTTGCAGGAATCGCATGAAGAGCATATCGCCATCGTATCCGCCATAGAAACCGGCGATGCGGTCGGCGCGCGTGCCGCAATGCGCGCGCATCTCATGACGCGCATCACGGCGTTGTCCGAGGCTATGGGCATCATAAGCAGCCCGCCGCCCGATGCCCCTGACCACAGCCCAGCATAAGCAGAAAATTAAAGGGGGTTTGCATGTCTGACACACCTATCACAGAAGCAGACATCGAAGCCGCAGAGCGCCTTGCCGGTTTGAGCTACACAGCCCGGGAACGCGCTCAGATGGTGGGCAACCTCGAAGGGCAGATCGATTTGGCCAGGGCGCGGCGGCAGGTCGAGCTGGCCCACAATGTGCCGATGGCGTCTCGCTTTGATCCGCGGCTTCCAGGGTTCGCAATGCCAACGCAAAGCGGGGTCAGGGTTGCGGCAGAGGACGCCGCTTTGCCCGGCTCGGACGCCGATATTGCCTTTGCCAGCCTGCCGCAGCTCTCTGGATGGATCGCGTCAGGTGCGCTGAGCAGCCGGCGCCTGACCCAGATCTATCTCGATCGCATCGCCAAGCTGAACCCGCATCTGCACTGCTTTGCCTGTGTTACGACTGATCTGGCCCTATCCGAGGCGGACGCGATGGATGCGCTCACGGCGCAAGGCCGTCATCTGGGCCCGCTGCACGGCATTCCCTACGGAGTGAAGGACCTGTTCGACACCAAGGGCATCGCGACCGGCTGGGGCGCCGAGCCCTACCAGCATCGCCTGCCCGAGACAAATGCACATATCGTGACCTTGCTGCGCGAGGCCGGCGCGGTGTTGCTTGGAAAAACGACCCTTGGCGCGCTGGCCTATGGCGACGTCTGGTACGGTGGCGTCACGCGCAACCCGTTCAACCTGAACGAGGGATCCTCTGGGTCGAGCGCCGGGTCGGCGTCGGCCACGGCGGCGGGGCTTTGCGCGTTCTCTATTGGCACCGAGACGCTTGGCTCCATCACCTCGCCCAGCCAGCGTTGCGGGACGACGGGCCTGCGCCCGACATTCGGCCGGGTGGGTCGTTCGGGCGGCATGGCGCTGTGCTGGTCGCTCGACAAGGTCGGACCGATCTGCCGCGGCGTGGAGGACACGGCGCTTGTGCTCGACGCGCTGAATGGGCCGGACATCAACGACCTTTGCTCAATTGCCGCCCCCTTTGCCTATGACGCCGGCAGAGACATCAGCGGGTTGAAACTCGGCTACCTCCCCGACGCTTTTGGCGAGGGCGCGACGGCGGTTGATCACGCCGCTCTGGCCGCGGCGAAAGAGCTTGGCATCGAAGTGGTCGAGGTGCACCTGCCGGACCTGCCCTATGGCGCGCTGTTGAATGTGCTCTATTCCGAGGCCGCCGCCGCGTTCGAGCACCTGACCCTCAGCGATCTCGACGATGCGCTGACACGCCAGGATGATGGCGCGTGGCCCAACATCTTCCGAAAGGCGCGGTTCCTGTCGGCGGTTGATCACGTCCAGCTCGACCGGCTGCGATACCTGGTTATGCAGGCGTTGGACGGGCTGTTCCAGGAGGTGGATGCGCTTATTGGGCCGTTCTCGACCGGGCCGATGCTTGTGGCATCAAATTTCACCGGGCATCCCTGCCTGCACCTGCGCGCTGGTTTCGAGATGCTGAGCACGCGCGGGTCGGGTTCGCTTGCGACCGGCAGACTGACCGCGGCGCCGAAAGATGAGGCCGGGGAGAAATTCCGCGTCCCGCAGGGCATTTCCCTGTGGGGCCGCCTGTTTGACGAGGGCACCATCCTTTGCCTGGGGCGTGCGCTTGAAGCCAAGCTCGGCGTTGCGTCAGAACGCCCGTCGTTGGCGGAATGACCCTTGCGGCCCTTGGGGTCGCGGTTCCGAGGGCCAGGGGGCGCAAAACCGAGCGCTAAAGGATCTCACTGCCTGTTTAGGGCCGTCTCCCGACGCCGCAACGCCGGGCTACCCGTTCCCGGTGCAGCGTGGAACAGTTGGGCATGAGTAGGCATGTGCGTCCAGCCTTTGGTTACATCGCGCCCCATTCCAAATCGAACTTTGCAAGGTATTTTCGCAGCCGATCTGCATCGTTCTGGGTCTTGCGCTTGCCTCGGGACACGGCAAACAAGGCGCGCCCGGCGGCGCTCAGGCTGGAGGAGTTTCGGCAGGTCCGGATCACCTCGGCCAATTGCACAAAGTCGAACGGGTCAACGTCAGACACCGCATCCCCCATCACATCTGCAACCAGCTTGAAATCATCATTGGACTGCGCCGATTTCCAATCCGCTAGGAGTGTTTCGATTTCGGTTGCGACCATCGCCCGCGTGATCCGCCCACGCGGCGCAAGTGTGCACAGCCTGCGGATCGAGCCCGAGAAGTCGCGGAAGTTCCCCGGCCAGGCGGTGGCCGGGTCCTTGGCAAATTCTAGATACTGCGCGCGGGCATCGGAGTTGAAGCCCACCTTGCTGCCCAGATCCCGCTCGCAGCGATCCAGTTCGTGCCGCAAATTCGCCTCTATGTCCTGGGGGCGGTTGCGCAGCGCGGGCAGCGTAAAGCTCCATGTGTTCAACCGGGCCAGCAGATCCGGGCGGAACTGTCCCGAGGCGGTCAAACTGCGCAGATCGCGGTTGGCGCCGGCGATCAGGTGGAACCGGCTTGAGATCTCGTGGTCAGAGCCCAGCGGGTAGAAGCGCCCGGTCTCAATGGCATGCAGAAGAACCGACTGCATGTTGGCATTCAGCTCGTCCACATCATCCAAAAACAAGACACCGCCATCGGCCTCTCGCAACAAACCGCTTCGCTCAGTCCCCGCGGCCCCCAGATAGGAGCGGCGCTGACCAAATAGCGTTGCCATGGCATCGGGCCCGTTCAAAGTCGCGCAGTTCACGTGGACAAGGCGGCCTTTGACGCGGCGCCGATCGAGCTTGAGGATGTGAATGCGCTCGGCCAGCTCTGTCTTTCCGGTGCCGGTCTCGCCAAGCAATAGGATGGGTTCGTCGGAGTTGCTGGCGACAAGCTCTACCCGATCGATCAGGGTGTTGTATCCCGGGTGCCGCGTCTCGATGCCGCCTTTCAATTGATCGCTATATTCCCGCGACAATTGGTCGAACCGTTGTTGCAGGGCGTTGTATCGGCTCAGGTCCAGGTCGATGACATCGAATTTCGCGGTTTCCTCGTCCGGGCCGGGCGGGCCGGTCTGGATCAGACGGGCGGGCACGTGGCGGCTTTCGGTCAGCAGGAACCAGCAGATCTGGGCGACATGCGTGCCGGTGGTCAGGTGCACGTGATAGCGCTCGCGATCATCGTCGAACCCATAGGACCGCGCGAAGTCAAAGAGCTTGCCATAGACCTCCTGAAAATCCCAAGGGTCCTTCAGGTCAAGCCGCTGAAGCAGCACCTCTGTGTCCGGCGATGCGTGCTCGATCTCGCGCTGAACGCGGTTGGCAAGACGGTTGAACCGCATGTCGAAAAGGATCTCGAGCCGATCCACCTTGAAGTGGTCATGGGTGACGAGGCTTACGGTTGGTTTCCAGCGCCTTTTCTTGCCCATATCCAACTGGGTTCCGAGAAAACCAATGACCACGTTCTTCATGCCATATCCAATGCTATAAAAGCCGATACGCACGGATAGTAAATGAGCGCCCCGGGAAACTCAATTCACGGTTTATTACTTCAAAATCAGCTATTTGCGCCGGATTCCGAATTTCTTTCGGATGGGGCGGCCGACATGCCAAAACTCCCCCACAACAAATGAGGAACGAAGAAATGGCGAACAAATCCGTGTTTGCATCGATCAAAGGCCGGTTGCTGCCGAAGGCGACCGCAAGGAACGCCCACGCGGCACCGGCCTACGCTTATTCCGATGCCCATGCCCTGGCGCAGGTCGCTGTTACCGGCACTTTCGGGGGCATGTTCTATCAGTCGCCGCAGGACGAGCTGGAATATGTTCTGGACGTGGCCGAAGCCGTTGACCCGCGCTACCTGGCGCAGGCGGCCATCTATGCCCGCCGTTCGGGGTACATGAAGGACATGCCCGCCGTGTTGCTGGCTGTTCTGGCGCGGCGTGATCCGGTTCTGTTCCGAGCGGTTTTCGCCCGCGTCGTCGACAACGGCAAAATGCTGCGCAACTTTGTGCAGGTTATCCGTTCCGGCCAAACCGGTCGTAAGTCACTGGGCTCCGCGCCCAAGGCAATGGTGCAGAACTGGCTGAACACCGCGTCTGACCGAGCGCTGCTGAACGCCAATATCGGGAACGACCCGTCGTTGGCGGATGTGATCAAGATGGTGCACCCAAAGCCGGCCTCGGCCGAGCGCGAGGCGCTGTTTGCCTGGATTGTCGGGCGGCCGTGCGATCTGGCGCGGCTGCCGCAGGCAGTGCGAGACTGGATGGCGTTCAAGGAAACCGGCAAAGGCCCGGTGCCCGACGTGCCGTTCCAGATGCTGACGCAGCTGGAGCTGTCCACCGCCCATTGGGCACGGATCGCGCGCAAGGGCTCCTGGCAGATGGTGCGCCAGAACCTGAACACGTTCCGACGTCACGGCGTTTTCGGCGTGACCAAGAACGTGGATCACGTGGCGGCGTTGCTGCGCAACCCGGAGGCCATCGCCAAGGCGCGTGCGTTTCCGTACCAGCTTATGGTTGCGGCGCAGAACGTGAACAGCGAGATGCCGCGCCCGATCGTGGACGCCCTGCATGACGCGATGGAAATCGCGGTGCAGAACGTGCCGAAAGTGGCGGGTCAGGTCGTTGTGTGCCCGGACGTGTCCGGGTCGATGACCTACGCTGTGACCGGGTACCGCCCGGGGGCGACCTCGGCCGTGCGTCACGTGGATGTGGCCGCGCTTGTGGCGGCGGCGTTCCAGCGCGTGAACCGTGGATGCCAGGTTCTGCCGTTCGATACGCGGGTGCGTGATGTGCGGTTGGAGCCGCGCGACACGATCCTGACGAATGCCGAGCGCCTGGCCGCTTTGGCCGGTGGCGGGACAAACTGTTCCGCGCCGCTGCGGTGGCTGAACGATCGCGGGCGCAGCCCGGATCTGGTCGTGTTCGTGTCTGACAACCAGTCTTGGGCGGATGCCCGTTCTGGTGGTCAGGGAACGGCGATGTTGAAGGAATGGGAGGCGATCAAGCGTCGCAACCCAAAGGCCAAGCTGGTCTGCATCGACATCGCGCCCTACGGGACCACGCAGGCCCAGACACGGCAAGACGTGTTGAATGTCGGCGGGTTCTCGGATGCGGTCTTTGACCAGATCGCGGCGTTCGCCAACGGTCAGACCGGCCCGGACCACTGGGTCGGCGAGATCGGACAGATCGAAGTATAAAACAAAGGGTCAGGCGGAATGCCTGTGGGACTACATTTTTCCATGATGTCGTCGTCTCACAATCAGACTTGTCCGCCTGACCCACCCGAAACGAAACAGAAAGGAACGACATCCGCGTTTAATGCAGACATGGCGGGGGCACGATCAGAGGAACTTGGCGGTTCGACTCCGTCACTCTTGCGGGCGCTCTCTGGCAGGGGCGGGACCTTATACCGCCATGTCCGCCTTAAACGCGAAACATCTTGGCGAATGCCGGTGAAAATACATCGTCCAACCACACGGATAGGGGTTCGATTCCCTGAACCGGAGTAAATCCCGGTGCTCTGGCAGAGCTCTTCACCAACAGCCTTGTCGCTAAGTCAAACAAAGAAAACACCTCGGCGAATGCCGGTGGAACTACAGATCAAAATCTCCATGTCGCGGGTTCGAATCCCGCCATCGCATCCGCGGTGTAGCTCAGTCAGGTAGAGCGGGTTCGTTTCACCAAGGTCGTTCTTTGCTCGCAAAAACGGCCAACTTGTCGTCGGGGTTCGCGCCCGTAGCTCAGTGGTAGAGCAACCGCCTTTTAAGCGGTGCGCCGTGGGTTCGACCCCCACCGGGCACACCAGAAACACATGCAGGAGGAATGCCTGCGGGACTACACTGGTTTGCCTGTTCGACTCAGGCCCGTTCGCAAGGACAAGACGTCTCGCACCATTTTGTCCTCCTGAGAGGAAAAGAAAGGAACTCCCCGGCGAATGCCGAAGGAACTACATTGCAGCACCCTTCCGGGGTAACCGAGCGGGTTCAATTCCCCTCCTCGCAGGCGCCCAGACGGCAAACGCATCCGCCTATTCGGATGCGGGGCGGGTCCCGGGTTGTTTCTTCCCCCTTGTCGCCGGGGGCCAAATTTTCGGCTGTAGCTCAGCGGTAGAGCGCCTGACTGTTAATCAGGATGTCGTTGGTTCGATGCCAACCAGCCGAGCCAGAAAAGAAAGGAAAACGTCCGGGGGAATGCCCGTGGGAGTACATCGCTTGAGACGACTGCCGAAAGGCCTCTCACGATCCCTTGTCCCCCGGACTCAAGTCATCACGGCGAATGCCGGTGGAACTACATTAATCATCTGGTCGCGGGTTCAAGTCCCGCCATCGTATCCCGCGATGTAGCTCAGTTGGATAGAGCAGTTGAAAACGTTTCACCCCGGTCGCTGTTTGCACGCAAAAGCGACCAACTTGTCGCCGTGACTGATGTTAGAATGAGATGGAAAGATGAGCGACGAAAACACCAACTACCCGGTAACAGGCGAGCACCTGAAGGAATGGGGGCATCGCCCCGGCAAGCAATTCCCCGCGCTGCTGGCACGGGCCAATGAGATGCGCTCCGAGGGGCTCGGGTTGGTGCGGATCCGCCGTGAGCTGGAGGCAGAGATCCCCGCCGTTCCGGTGACGATGGACCTGCGCGCGCCTGGTGAGGTTCCGTTCTACGAGAACATCAAGGCGGGTCACCCAGACGAAGAGGATAACGTCATCAAGGTGCGTGAAACCATGACCGCTCTGATGCGCACGCCGACCATTGAGGCGGGAGCCATCATGCCCGATGCCTGCCCGGCGGGTCCTGTCGGGACCATTCCAGTGGGCGGCGTGGCAGCCGCGCGCAACGCGATCCATCCGGGGATGCACTCGGCTGATATCTGCTGCTCGGTCATGATCACCGACCTGGGCAATGCTGATCCAAAGACCGTGCTGGACGCGGCGCAGTCGGTCACGCATTTCGGCCCGGGCGGTCGCCCGCAGGGCAAGCGGTTCACCACTTCGGTAAAGTTGCTTGATGCGTTCCGGGAAAACCCGTTCCTGGACAGCCCCAAGATGCTGCGCATGGCGCAAGAGCATATGGGGACTCAGGGTGACGGGAACCACTTTCTGTTCGTCGGGCGCTCGCGCAGAACCGGGCGCACCGCCGTTGTGACCCATCACGGGTCGCGCGGGCCCGGGGCGGTTCTCTATAAGCACGGGATGCATGTGGCCGAGAATTTCCGCCGGGAACTGTCGCCCGAGACGGCCAAGCAGAACGCCTGGATCCCAGCGGACACCGAAGAAGGCCGCGACTATTGGGAGGCCCTGCAACTGATCCGCAAATGGACCAAGGCCAACCACATTGCCATCCATCAGGCGACGGTCGAGGCCGCGCGTGCGGGCGATGTAGGAGAGCGTTTCTGGAACGAGCACAACTTTGTCTTCAAACGGGGTGATCTGTTCTATCACGGCAAGGGCGCGACCCCGGCCTGGGGGGATTACGCGGCGGACGCAACGGGGCTGACGCTTATTCCGCTGAACATGTCCGAGCCGGTACTTGTTGTGCGCGGCAAAGACGCCGATCACGGTCTTGGCTTTAGCCCGCATGGAGCCGGGCGCAACTTCTCGCGCTCTGAACATAAGCGCCGCATGGGGTCGGTCACGCCTGAGCAGATGCTGAGGGCCGAGACCGAGGGGCTGGACGTGCGCTTTCATGCCGGTGGTGTGGACGCGTCGGAACTGCCGTCGAGCTACAAAAACGCCGGCAATGTGGTCGCCCAGATAAAGTCTTACGATCTGGCCGAGATCGAAGACTATATCGACCCTTGCGGCTGTATCATGGCGGGCGACGTGCCACCGTTCTGGCAAAAAAAGAAGAAAAGTCGCCGGTAGTCCCCGGCGAGTTTGGCGACGTGTTCCCGGGCGCGTGCTTGATCCTAGGACCAAACCCAGATCAAATGCGGCAGCCTTTTCCCCACCCGATCGGCCAATACGCCTTATATTTCAAATTACTCTTGAGTGACCAAACTATGCAGCTCGAAATCACCCTAACCGCACCCAAAGATGCTGATTACGCGGCAAGTGATCTTGGATTCTTGCTGCATAAGCATCCTGATCACTTGCATAGGCGGGAAATCTCGGCCGGAGAGGTCATGATTTTCTATCCCGAGAGATCTCAGGACCGCACGACGGCTGTGATGCATCTCGATCTCGACCCGGTCGCGCTGGTGCGGGGAAAGAACCAGCAAAGCGATGGCCTGCTGGCGCAATACGTCAACGACCGGCCCTTTGTGGCAAGCTCATTTCTGTCGGTTGCGATGGGGCGGGTCTTTGCCCAAACCATGGCCGGAAAGTCAAAGGATCGGCAGGACCTGGCAGACCGCGCGCTGTCGTTTGAAGTCCGCGTTGTTCCGGTTGCTTTGTCGGGTGACCTCGATTTGGTCAAACGCCTGTTCGAGCCTCTGGGTTACACGATCCTGTCTCCGTCAGAGACCATCCAAGAGCAGGTCGTCGATCTGCGCCTGTCCGCGACTATGCGCTTGGCTGACATTCTGAGGCATATCTACGTGCTGGTTCCCGTCCTGGATAACTTCAAGCACTACTATGTGAGCGAAGAGGAAATCGACAAGCTTCTGGCGAAAGGTGACGGGTGGTTGTCCGAGCATCCCGACAAGGAGCTGATCACGCGCCGCGCCCTGAAGCACCGCAAGTCGCTGATGAACATGGCCCTTGCCCGCCTCGAAGAGGCGGCACCGCCGGACGAGGCGCCAGAGGGCGCTCCGAAATTGAGGCCTGAAGAGCAGCTTGAAAAACCAATGCGCTTGCATGCCCTGCGGCTGGATGCGGTGGCAGAGGTGCTTAGGCAGAACAATATCGCCTCGGTCCTTGATCTGGGATGCGGCGAAGGCAGATTAATGTCGCGGCTCATCAAAGAGCGCGGTCTGGCGCGCATTGTCGGCGTGGACGCGTCGGTGAGAACCCTGGAAGCCGCTCATCGCAAGCTGCGGCTGCATCAGGCAGGGGACGCCATGGCCAAGCGCGTCACGCTACAGATGGGCAGCCTGACCTATGGGGACCGGCGCTGGCAGGGATTTGACGCGGCCACGCTGGTTGAGGTGATCGAACATATCGAACCGCACCGCCTGTCAGCGCTGGTGCTGTCGCTCTTTGCGGATGCCCGCCCGGGTTTGGTGGTGATGACGACGCCCAACCGGGAATACAACGTGCTGTTCGAGGGCCTCAAGGATGGCAAGCTGCGCCACCCGGATCACCGGTTCGAATGGACCCGCGCAGAGTTCGAAAGCTGGGCCGATACTGTGGCCGGCGAACATGGCTATGACGTCAGCTTCGCCCCCTTGGGGCCGGTCGATGACACCCATGGCAGCCCGTCGCAGATGGCTGTGTTCAAACAGAAAGGCGTCGCATGAACTTGCCTGCATTCATCCCATCCGTCGCGCCAGAGATCGAAGCGGCGATCCAATCCAAGCTGACCGCTTTGGAGACCGATCACGACGTGCGCATCCTCTTTGCAATTGAAAGCGGCAGCCGCGCCTGGGGATTTCCGTCGCCGGACAGCGACTATGACGTCCGCTTCGTCTATGCCCACCCGCCCGACTGGTATCTCAGCATCGAACCGGGCCGCGATGTCATTGAACTGCCCATCGAGGGCGATTGGGACATCAATGGCTGGGACATTCGCAAAGCGCTTGGGCTATTGATCAAGCCCAATCCGGTCATGCTGGAATGGCTGTCGAGCCCGATCCGGTACCGCTGGAATGACGCCCTATGCGACCGCCTGATCCGTTTCGCGGACAAAACCACATTTGGCGAAAGCTGCCTGCATCACTATCGCAATCTGGCCGTAAAACAGTGGGACAAGCATGTCGGGGACAACCCGGATGTGTCGTTGAAGAAGTACTTCTACATCCTGCGCCCCGCCCTGGCGATTTCGTGGATCAGGCAGAACCCCTTGGTGCAACCGCCAATGAACATGCAGGCGTTGGTGGAGGGTTTGTCTTTGGATCCCGAACTGATCGCGCATATTGAGAAACTCCTGATCCTGAAATCCGCCGCGAAAGAGATCGGGCGCGGCGCACGCATTCCGATGATCGACGCGTTTATCCAGGATCAAATCACCTGGGCCGAGGTTGTGGCAAAGCGCGATGAGCGGCCGGATTTGATGAGCGAGGGCAATGAGCTGCTGCGGTTGATTGTGAATGGCGGACGCTTTGAAGGGGATGCCGCATGACCAAGATAGCCATCCCCGATTTTGCGCTTGTCGTCCTGGTCGGCGCCACCGGCTCGGGCAAGTCCAGCTTTGCGCGCAAGCATTTTCTGGAAACCGAGATTGTGTCCTCGGATGCCTGCCGCGCAATCGTGTCGGATGATGAAACCGATCTCGCGGCGACGGGTGACGCTTTTGACCTGCTCCACTACACCGCGTCCATTCGGCTGAAACGTCGCTTGTTGACCGTAATTGATGCCACATCAGTGAAACGCGAGGATCGAGCGAAGCTTGTGCAGCTGGCGCGGAAATACCATGCGCTCCCCGTGGCGCTGGTGTTGGATATCGATCCTCAGATTTGCCATGAACGCAATCAAGACCGCCCGAACCGTGACTTTGGCGAACACGTACCGCGCAACCACTCACGGGCGCTTGGGCGTGGATTGCGCGGCCTGCAAAAGGAAGGCTTTCGCCAGGTTCAGATCATGAAATCCTCTGAAGACGTGGATGCGCTGGAGATTTCCCGTGAGCCGCTTTGGACGGATAACCGCACCGATCACGGACCTTTCGACATTATCGGTGACATTCACGGCTGCTTTGATGAGCTGACCGAGCTTATGGGGGAGCTCGGATATCAGATTGATCCATTCGAAGCCGGTTGCGAGGACCTGATCCGCGCCCGTCACCCAGAGGGTCGCACGGCGTTCTTCGTCGGCGACATCACGGACCGGGGGCCGCGCAATCTGGATGCTTTGCGGCTTGTGATGGGCATGTGCGATGAGGGCTCTGGCCGCTGTGTGATCGGCAACCATGACTTCAAACTGAACAAATGGCTAAAGGGCCGGAACGTGACGCAGGCGCATGGGCTGGACCTGACCGTCGCCGAGCTTGAGAAGACCTCGGAGGCCTTCCGCAAGCAGGTCTCGGATTTCATTTGGGACCTGCGCTCTCATGCCTGGCTGGCCGATGGCAATCTGGTCATTGCCCATGCCGGCCTGAAAGAGGAACTGCACGGGCGCGGCTCCAGCCATGTGCGCAACTTCGCCATGTTCGGAGAAACAACCGGCGAGGTCGACGAGTTTGGTCTGCCGGTGCGTTTGGAATGGGCCCGAGATTACCGCGGCAATGCAGATGTCGTCTTTGGCCATACGCCGATGGCCGAGGCCGAATGGCTGAACAACACCATGTGCGTCGACACCGGCTGTGCCTTTGGTGGCAAACTGACGGCGCTGCGTTGGCCCGAGCGAGAGACGGTTTCTGTCCCGGCGAAAGCGCAATACGCCATCCCCGCAAAGCCCTTGGATGCAGATCAATCCCTGTCCGCGCAGCAGGACCATGACCGTCTGCTTTACTTCGATGATTACGCAACGAAAATGCGCATCGAGACCCGGTTCAAATCCACCCTGCAGATCCCCGAGGAAAACAGCCTTGCCGCGCTGGAGGTGATGAGCCGCTTCGCGGTGGATCCCAGGTGGCTGATCTATCTGCCGCCCACCATGGCCGCCTGCCCGACGGCGCCTGAGGGCCCGTTTCTGGAACATCCCGATCAGGCGATGGACCATTTCGCCAGCCGGGGCGTGACGGACCTGGTTGTCGAAGAAAAGCACATGGGCTCGCGCGCCTTGTTGGTGCTCGCCAAGGATGCTGACGCCGCCCAGGTCCGTTTTGGCATAGAGGACGGCAAAGCGGGCGTTATCTACACGCGCACCGGGCGCCCCTTCTTCAAAGATGAGACCGAGGAAGCCGCGGTTGTCGCACGAATGCGGGCAGCCATGCAATCGGCGGGTCTGTGGCAAGAGCTTCAGTCCGAATGGGTGCTGCTTGACGCCGAATTGATGCCCTGGTCCGCCAAGGCGCAGGACTTGCTCAAACGGCAGTATTTTCCGACCATGACCGCGGCAAAATCCTCTGCTTCGGCGCTGCTGGAGGCCATTGCGACGTCTGGCGCAATCGAGGGGTTGGACGCCCTCCGCGCGCGTGCAACCAACCAGCTCTCCAATGCAGAGCGGATGGGGCAGACAATTGACGGCTATTGCTGGGCGGCAGACCGCATTGACGAATATCGCATAGCGCCCTTCCACATCCTGGCGAGCGAAGGCAAGGTACATGCGGATCAGCCCCATACCTGGCATATGGAAACCCTGGGCAAGCTGGCCGAGGCCGATCCGATCCTGCAAATGACGGGTTGGAAACGGGTCGATCTGAACAGTGCGGCTGATCGCGAGGCGGTTGTCAGCTGGTGGATGAAACACACCGGCGCTGGCGGTGAGGGGCTGGTGTTGAAGCCCAACGCCTTCACCCTGCGCGGTGATAAGGGCCTGATCCAACCGGCAATGAAGGTGCGCGGGCGCGACTATCTGCGCATCATTTATGGCCCCGACTATGACTTTCCCGAGAATATCGAACGCCTGCGCCAACGTGGTCTGGGGCGCAAATTTTCACTTGCAGAACGTGAGTTCAAGCTCGGCTTTGAAGGGCTCAATCGGTTTGTCGAAGGGCGACCGCTCTCCAAGGTACATGAATGTGCTTTGGCGGTGCTTGCGCTGGAGAGTGAACCTGTTGATCCACGTCTGTGACTACAAATACCCGCCGTTCAGACATCATGCAGCATAAGTCCATTTGGGCTCTGCGCGGTCGACCAAGCAGATCTCGGCGATGGCCAGCCGCGGATGCGAAGGGCGTGCCCTAGAACTCCACGCCGATCTGCGCCTTCACGCCGGACCGGAACGGGTGCTTGATCAGCTCCATCTCGGTCACCAGGTCGGCGATCTCGATCAACTCGTCCTTGGCGTTGCGGCCCGTCAGCACCACATGGGTCATGTGCGGCTTCTCGGTGGCCAGGAACTCCACCACGTCGGCGATGTCCACGTAGTCATAGCGCAGGGCGATGTTGATCTCGTCCAAGAGCACCATGTGGTTGCTCTCGTCGCGGATCAGCTCCTTGGCCTTCTCCCAGGCGGCCTGCGCCATCTCGGTGTCGCGGGTCTTGTCCTGGGTCTCCCAGGTGAAGCCCTCGCCCATCGTGTGGAAGGCGCAGCTGTCGGAGAACTTGTCGAGGATCATGTCCCGCTCGCCCGTCGACATCCCGCCCTTGATGAACTGCACCACGGCGCATTTGCGGCCGTGCGCGATGTGGCGAAAGATCATCCCGAAGGCGGCGGTGGACTTGCCCTTGCCCTTGCCGGTGTGGACGATGATCAGGCCCTTCTCCTCGGTCTTGGTGGCCATGATCTTGTCGCGGGCGGCCTTCTTCTTGGCCATCTTGGAGGCGTGGCGGCCAAGATCTTCGGGTGTGTCGTCGGTCATGGGACGGGGTCCTTTCGCGGGAGGGTCGGTGCAGAGTATCCGGCTCGGCGGGGGGTGCAAGGGTAACCATTCATTAACCAAGCGGCGGGATAGTCGCGATATGCGTCTCGTCCTGCTCTTAGCGCTTCCCGCGCTCGCCGCCTGCGACAGCCCCAGCCCGCGCTATATCGGGCTGGAGCCCACGCGCGTCACCATCGAGGGCACCACCTTCTCGATCCGGCAGAAGGCGGGCGAGGTCGAGGCGATCCGCGTCAACGCAGAGGCCGCGCCGCGCGAGGGGCTGATCATGGTCAAGGCCGCCGCAGCGATAGAGCAGGCCACCGGCTGCCCGCCCGTGTCCTACACGATGCGCGGCGACACCAACGTGATCCGGGCGGTGCTGGACTGCTAGGTCGCTCGCGCCCGGCGCGGCGGCAGTTTTGGCGGGCCCTTCGCGGCGAAAGCGTGTAACGATACGGGCAGACCCTTCGGCGCGCGCAGAGGCTAACCACCGCTTGTCCCTTGTTTTGATCCTCTCCAGCTCCGTCGCCTATGGCCATGTCGGGCTATCGGCGGGGATGCCCGTGCTGCAGCGCCTCGGGCATGCGGTGACCGCGCTGCCGACGGTGACGCTGTCGAACCATCCGGGCTGGACGCATGTGGCCGGCGCGGCCACGGAGCCGAAGCAGCTGCGCGGGATGATTGACGCGCTGGACGCCAATGGCTGGCTTGCCGCGCATAGCGCCCTTCTGGTGGGGTACATGCCGTCGGTAGAGCACGTCGCGGTCGCCGAAGAGCTTATACCGCGGATGCGCAGCGCCAGCCGCGACTTGCGCGTGACCGTGGACCCCATCCTTGGCGACACGCCTCAGGGGCTTTACGTGCCACAGCACGTCGCCGAGGCGGTGCGCGACCGCCTGCTGCCCCTGGCCGATACCGTCACGCCCAACCTCTTTGAGCTGGAATGGCTGAGCGGCCGGACCTGCCCGGATGTCACCACGGCGGCGCATGCGGCGCAGAGCCTGGGCCCAGAGCGGGTGATTGTGACATCTCCGCCCCTGCCACAGGACACCGGCGTGCTGTCGGTCTCGCCCAGCGCTTCCGATCTTTACCAGACCCCGCGCTACGCTGACATGCCGCATGGGGTGGGCGACGTCTTTGCGGCGCTGGTCGCGGCGGGACTTCCTGTGGGCCAGGCGCTTGGGCATCTTGAGGCCCTTGCGCGCCTGTCGCAGGGCGGCGATCATTTGGACATCACCGGCGGCGCCTCGATCTGGACCGCGGCCCCGCCGATCGCCGCGCAGAGGATTTAGGCCATGGGCTTTGATTTCATCTTAATGCTGACCGAGAACGACCGCACGATAGCGGATGCGCGGGCGCGGCTTGAGGAGGCGCTGGAGGGCGGCGCCCGCCATATCGGGTTCAAGGATGTGGGCCTGCCGCTGGAAGAGCTTCGAGGGCTGGCCGCGGCGATTCGCGCGGCGGGCGGACGGTCCTACCTAGAGGTGGTGAGCCTCGATGAGCAGAGCGAGTTGGCCTCGGCCCGCGCGGCGGTGGCGCTGGATGTGGATTGCCTGCTGGGCGGGACGCGGGCGGCGGCGGTGACCGAGGTTACCCGCGACCACCCGCTGCGCTACTACCCGTTCCCGGGGCGGATCACCGGCCACCCCAGCGTGCTGGAGGGCCCCGACCGAGACATTGTGGCCTCGGCCCGCGCGCTGGCGGATCTAGAGCATGTGCACGGGCTGGACCTGCTGGCCTATCGGTTCGAAGGGGACGTTGAGAGCCTGATGCAGCGGGTCTCTGCCGCCGTGAGCAAACCGGTGATCGTGGCCGGCAGCATCGACAGCGAGGCCCGGGTGCGCGCGGTGGCCCAGGCGGGCGCCGCGGCGTTCACCGTGGGCACGGCGGCCTTTGCCGGGGCCTTTCCGGGGGCGGAGGGGTTCGTGGATCAGGTGCGCTCTATCCTGGCGATCACGGCGCGCGCTAGGGACGTGGCCACGGCCCCGCGGCGCCTGGCCCTGGTGGCGCATGACGGGCGCAAGGCGCATCTGCGGGCCTGGGTGCTGCGCCATCAAGAGGCGCTGGCGGGGCATCGGCTGGTCTGCACCGGCGGCACTGGAGCCATGCTGCGCGAGGCCGCAGAGGGCCTCAATATCGAGCGCCTACAGCGCGGCGCACGGGGCGGCGACCAGCAGCTGGGCGCGCTTGTGGCGACGGGCGAGCTGGACGCGGTGGTGTTCTTTGCCGATCCCTCTGCATCGCATGGCAGCGACGTGGACCTGCAGGCGCTGACCCGGCTGGCGATCATGCATGACATCCCCATCGCGTTAAGCCCAGCGGCGGCGGATATGACCGTTGCGGCGCTGTTCTGAGCGGGCGCCCAAGGACAAAAGGCCAAGGCCATCGCCTGGGCAGCCAACGGTCAGCATATGCACCGTGACTTACCCGGTCTCCGTTAATGCTCGCTGGATTAACTCTGCCAGCATCTCCCGGGTGAACGGCTTTGAGAGAACCGCGGCATTTCGAAGGGCGTCGGTTTTGGCGCTCTGTAGCTCTTCGGGTTGGCCGGACACAAAAACGACCTTCGTTGACGGCGCGGTTTCCAGCAATTCCGCCGCGAATTCCGGCCCTCGCACGCCGCCGGGCAGCATTATGTCCGACACCAGCAGGTCAATTTCCCGCCCCGAGCGAAGGACCTCTCGCGCCGCCTTCGCATCACCCGCCTCCAGGGTCCGATAGCCCAGGGATTCAATCAGCCGGATCAGGTAGTTTCGGACATCCTGGTCGTCTTCCAGGACGAGTATAGTCTGTCCGGCGCCCAGAGCGACGGGTTCCGAGTTCGCCATGCGGTCGCGCTCTGGCAGCGCCATTTTTGAGCGCGGCAGGTAAAGCGACATCGCGGCGCCCTCGCCGGGCGTGCTTACGATTTGCAGCGTGCCCCCGGATTGCTTGGTGAAGCCATAGACCATCGAAAGCCCTAGGCCGCTTCCTTTGCCGACTTCCTTGGTCGTATAAAATGGCTCGAACGCATGCTTAATCACGTCAGCGGACATGCCGATGCCGGTGTCCTTCACCGTAAGGATGACATAGTCGTCGGGCTCTAGTTCCAGGTCGTTCTCGGCGCCGACGGTTGCGTTGCGACAGGCGTAAGAGACCGTGCCGCCGTCCGGCATCGCGTCGCGCGCATTCAAAGTCAGGTTCAAAAGCGCGGCCTCGACTTGGCCCGGATCGGCGAGCGCCGGCCAAAGATCGTCATGGATATCGATGGAAATTGTGCTGTCGTCGCCCAGCGAGCGCTGCAAGATCTGCGCCATGCCGGTCACCAGGTCGCCCAGGTCGATCGGCTGCGCCGAGAGCGGCTGTTTTCGCGAGAACGCCAACAGGCGCTGGGTCAGCTCGGCGCCGCGTTGCACGGCGTTCAGGATCGGATCCGCAAGCTCAGGATCAAGCTCGGCGGTGGAGCTTAGCAGGTCCATATTGCCGCGGATCACGGTCAAGAGGTTGTTGAAGTCATGTGCCACGCCCCCGGTAAGCTGACCCACGGCCTCCATTTTTTGGGCTTGCCGTAACGCTTCCTCGGCCGCCAATCGCTCGGTCAGATCGACCGAGCATAGAAGGATGCGCGCATAGCTTTCCTCGTAGCCGGGCAGCACAGACCATGTTGCCGTAACGGTGCGACGCTTGCCATCGGCGCGGATGATCTGGGTCTCGTATGTCGCGCCAGGGCTGCCCTGGTGGATGGCCATGGCAGTCAAACGCACGATCTTCTTGGCCGCGGGCGAGAGCGTTCTAACCACTTTGGCCAGCATCTCTTGCCGATCCGCGTAGCCATGCTGGGCGAGGGATGCGCGATTGGCGTCCACGACCACGATCTGCGTGGCGCAGGCATCGAGGAATTCGGGGTGCGCGTCCAGATAGGCCGTGAATTCGTCGGGGTCGGTCAGGCCAGTCGCATCCACGAGGCGCTTGATCCCGGAGAGGTCTTCCTCGCGGATCGGGATGGGCGCGCCTTCGAATAGGCTCTTAAAGCGCGTCTCGCTTCTTTCCTTAGCGATTTCGGCGTTCTTGCGTTCCTCGATCTCGCTGCGCAGCATGGCTTCGCGCTGGATCAGAGCCTGCTCGCGCCTGCGCCGTTCAACGTAATTGGCGCGAAAGACCATGGCGTTGATCACAAAGAAGAAGGACGCCGAAAAGGATGTGACGAGAACGACGATGGCCAGGAACTGCCGCTCGGGAGGTGCCGTGAATAGGTCGAGCCCGCCAAGGATAAGGAACCCAACGACATAGACCGCCGTTCGCGCAATGAGCACAGGCTTGACCGGGTGGTTGAAGATCGTCCCGTAAAGTGCCGCCGAGAAGAGATAGATCAGCGGCACGAATAGAAACGCGTCCTCGCCCATCTGCGCAACGATGATGCCATACGCGCTGACGGCGACGGAGCTTAGCGCGCCGACGATTGTCTCCCACCGCACAAATCGATCTACGGCAGCCTCGCTTAGCTCCTTGGCCGAAAGGATCCGCCGGGCCAAAAATATCTCGGCCATCTCAGGAGCGAGGCATGCAAAATAGCACGCGATCGGTATCGCGCTTTGCAGGTAGATGGTCGTGACAATCGTCGCCCCCACGAACATGACCTGCCGCAGCCAATACAGCCTCAGCCCAAGGCGGGCGAAATTAACCAGAGCTATGGAGTCCGTGCGCACCGCGTAAAACTGCCGATCATTATACCACTTGAAGCAGGAGACACGGGAAACACGTGCAATGTCAAAACTCTTTTGGATGAATGAGCCTAGGGGAGATTTCGCCGCTTCCCGAACAACCTTAGGATCAGATTATCTGCGCCCCATGAGTTTTGGTTTCACTTGCGGGACATGCAGCGCGCACGCCTCCGGTATCACTTAAATATGCGCTGAATGTTCACGGCGGTTTCCAAAAGAGCCTTCTCGATCATGCGGCGCTGACCGCTGAACCGCGAGGACGGGACGGGCACGGAAATCGCATGCAGCTCGCCGCCCCAATTGGTGAACGCAAAGCCAATCGCCGAGACGCCCGATGAGTGTTCGTCGAGGTCATAGGCAAGCCCGGTGCGCCGGATCTCGGCCAGCTGCCTCAGCAGCGCGTCCACGTCGGAAGTCACGCCATTGCGGGTCCATTCGTTCGTGATCAGCTTGGCCGCCTCGTCTTCGGGCAGCTGTGCCAGACAGGCCTTTCCGTTGGCGGTGGTGGTCAAGGGGAAGACCTCGCCGACCTTGGAAACCGTCGTCAGCCGATGCGAGCCGGGCACCTGATCAAGGAACACCATGCCAATCCCGCGCATGACCGCCAGATCCGTCGTCTCGCCGGTCTTCTGCGTGAGCTCGTTCAACAGCAACCGGCAATGCTCGACGATGTTGTATTGGGCGGCGCCGGCGAGCGCGCTGAGCTCCGGCCCAAGGCGCAGGCCGCCGCCATGGGCGTCGGTTATCACATAGCCCTCCTCGGCGAGCGCGCTGGTGATTCTCTGTACCGTAGAGCGGGGCAGGCTGACCCGCGCCGCAATATTGCCGAGGCTCATCCCGGATTGCGTTTCCTTCAAGACGCGCAGAATCGAAGCGGCACGCGAGATGACCTGTATGCCGCCTTTATCATACTTCTCAGACATTTAACTCTCTTTCACCTGCTGGTGGCGGTCGTTTGATCGCCGCATGCGCACATGCACTAGTGTCCCGCGATGCGATACATGTCAACCGCATTGCAGGCTCATTGTTGACCGCATCGCGGTGCATATGTATCACTATGCAGGACGGGTGGGAGGAGCCACCGGGACATTCCAAAATCAGAACCGCCGGGCATTCGGCGAACAAAGGAGTTTTGCCTGATGGTCGAAATTCGCGGCATCGCGTTCCAGGACAACACCGACAACGATATGGGTCTGGAGTTCTTCAACCTCAGCCACCGTTTCGGTTTTCAGTGCCCGAACTGGCCCTATTTCAAAGACGTCCAGATCGACCGCAAGCACTACATGGCAAAGTCCGGCGTGCTGTCGCAAACCATCACCACGACAATGCATGTCACCACCCATATCGACGCTCCGGCGCATGTGGTGCAGGGCACGCCCTTCATTGACGAGGTGCCGCTGCCGCATTTCTTCGGCACCGGGCTCGTAGTGTCCATCCCCAAGAAGAAGTGGGAGCAAATCACCGGCGATGACCTGGAGAAGGCCTGCGGGCATGCGATCCGCAAGGGCGACGTGCTGATCATCAACACCGGCTGGCACAAGCAATATGAGGACGGTGACTATTTTGCCTATTGCCCGGGTCTGGTACCGTCGGCGGCGGACTGGATGATTGCCAACAAAATCAAGGTGGTGGGCCATGACACCCAGGCCAATGACCACCCGCTGGCCACGGCCATTGGTCCGCAGCGCAACGGCCCGATCCTGCCGCATCTCGAGCAGGAATACCTGGAATGGTCCGGCGGCACCCCCTGGGAGGTCGACTTCCCAGAATGGGAGCCCGTGCATAACATGCTGTTCTCGCAGGGCATTCTCGGCATTGAGAATGTCGGCGGCGATCTGGATGCCGTGACGGGCAAGCGCTGTACCTTCGCTTTCTTCCCGTGGAACTGGGACCGCGGCGACGGCTGTATCATTCGCCTCGTGGCGATGATCGACAGGGGCCAGCAGTACCGGATTGAGGCGGGCGAGAGCTTTTAGAGCGGTCAAAACCCATGTCGGTATCACGTCGGTATCACCTCGGCGCGGCCAGGGCCCCAGCCCAAGGAGGAGCCAATGCGGATCAAACGATTTGAAGAGGCCGAACCCTACGAGGCTCCCAATCATTGGGGCGTCAATGGGCTGCGGCTTCAGGGGTTCGAGGATGGCGGGCCAGAGAACCAATGGGTGGGCTTCAGCCAGTTCCTGCCCGGCGGCGGCGCGGGGCCGGACGCGACCCCGTTCGAGAAGGTCTATGTGGTGCTGGACGGCGAGATCACGATCGAATGGGACGGCCAAACCGAGGTGCTGCGCGCGCTGGACAGCTGCACCGTCCCGCCCGGCCAGGTCCGCCGCATCGAGAACCGATCCAACCACGTCTGCAAGATGCTGGTGGTGATCCCCTATCCCGAGGGAGGGCGCCCGAAATGAGCGCATTGGATAACCCCCTCAGCATGTTCGATGTGGGCGGCAAGGTCGCGCTGATCACTGGCGCGTCCGGCGCCTTTGGAGCCGTCGCCGCGCGCTGCCTCTCTGGCGCGGGCTGCAAGGTCGCCTTGGCCGCGGGCAACGCCGAGGCCATGGCCGAGACCGCCGCCGCCTGCACCGGCGACACCCATCAGATGGTTGGCCGCCCCGACAGCGAGGCCGCCTGCGCCGAGCTGGTGGCCAAGACCGTGGACGCCTTTGGCGCGCTGGACATCCTGGTGGTGGCCTCCGGCATGAATAGGGTCGCCAAGATCGACGAGATGGCGCCCGACACCTTCGAAAGCGTCATGGACGCGAATGTCACCCAGTCCTGGCTGATGGCGCGCGCCGCCACCAAGCAGATGAAGGCGCAGGGGCGGGGCGGCAAGATCGTGCTGATGTCCTCGGCCCGCGGGCTGCTGGGGCATCCGGCGGGGTACACCGCCTATTGCGCCAGCAAGGCAGCCATCGACGGCATCACCAAGGCGCTGGGCTGCGAGCTGGGCGCCTTTGGGGTCACCGTCAACGCCATCGCGCCGACCGTGTTCCGCTCGCCCCTGACCGCCTGGATGTTCGAGGAGACCGAGGCCGCCACCGATGTGCGCAATGGGTTTCTGGCCCGCGTTCCCAAGGGGCGGCTGGGCGAGCCAGAGGACCTGGCCGGGCCGCTGCTATTCCTTGCCTCCAAGGCGTCGGATTTCTACACCGGCCACATCCTATACGCCGATGGCGGGTACACCGCCGGATGAGCCGGATCGCGGTCATCGGTGGCGGTCTCATGGGCCACGGCATCGCCCTGACCCTGGCGCGCGCCGGTCACCAAGTTGCGATCACTGACCCGGTCACGGAGGCGCGTGACAGTGTCCTGGCCCGGATGCGTCAGAGCATGCACGCGATGGGCGCGGCCGATGATGCCATCGCCCTGGCACTGGGGATGACCGAGATCTTCGACACCACCGCCGATGCGGTGCGCAAAGCGGATGTGGTCTTCGAGGCCGCGCCCGAAAAGATGGCGCTAAAGCAGAGCATATTCGCCGAGATCGAAGCGCATGCGCCCACGGATTGCATCCTGGCGTCGAACACGTCCGTCATGCCGATCACCCAGATCATGTCGGGCCTGCGCCTGCGGCACCGGGCGCTTGGGACGCATTGGTGGAACCCGCCGCACATGATCCCGCTGGTTGAGGTCATCAAGACCGAATGGACCGATCCGGATGTGGCCCGGGCGATGCTCGACCTGCTCGACGGCGCGGGCAAAACCCCGGTCATGGTCGAAAAGGACGTGCCTGGCTTCATCGGCAACCGCCTGCAGCACGCGCTTTGGCGCGAGGCGGTCAGCCTGGTCGAGCATGGCATCTGCAATGCCGAGGCCGTTGACACGGTGATTAAGTCCAGCTTTGGCCGCCGCCTTGCGGTGCTTGGCCCGCTGGAGAACGCCGACCTCGTAGGCACGGATCTTACGCTCGATATTCATGAGAACGTGCTGCACGACATCGAGGCGCGGCGTGGGCCCTCGCCCTACTTGCAGCAACTCGTCGCCGAGGGACGGCTGGGGATGAAGACCGGCGAGGGGTTCCAGAAATGGACCAGCGCCAAGGCCGAAGCCACCCGCGCGCGCGTCGCCAACCACCTGAGGAAACTTGAAACGATTTTAGAAAACTAAGTCGCTGGCCGCACAGTCAGCAAAAGGGAGGAAGAACCATGCAAAAGACATTAGCCGCATCCAGCCGCCGGGGGTTCCTTGCCGGTGCGGGCGCAATGATCGCCAGCCCTGCCATCCTGTCGACCACTCGCGCCTACGCCGCCACGCCGTCCCTGCGCATTGGCCATGTCAGCCCGCGCACCGGCCCCTTGGCCGGGTTCGCCGAGGCCGACGAATTCGTGCTGGCCGGGATCCAAGAGGCCTTTGCCGGAGGCATCGAAAACAACGGCAGGGCCTGGAGTATCGAGATCATCTCGAAGGACAGCCAGTCGAACCCAAACCGCGCCGCCGAGGTGGCCGCCGATTTGATCCTGGGCGACGAGGTCGACATCATCGTTGCGGCCTCGACGCCCGACACGGTGAACCCGGTCTCGGATCAGGCCGAGGTCAACGAGGTGCCCTGCATCACCACTGACTGCCCCTGGCAGCCCTATTTCTTTGGTCGCAACGGCGTTCCGGGAGAGGGCTTTGCCTCGACCTACCACTTCTTCTGGGGGCTAGAGGACGTCATCGGCGCCTTCCTGGACATGTGGGGCCAGTCGGGGGCCGCCAGGACCGTCGGCGGGCTGTTCCCCAACGATGCCGACGGCAACGCCTGGGGGCATCCCGAGCTGGGCCTGCCAAAGCCCTTGGCGGCGGAGGGCTACGGCCTGATCGACCCCGGGCGGTATCAGCCGCTATCGGATGACTTCTCGAATTACATCGCTGCCTTCAAGGAGGCCGGCTGCGAGATCGTGACCGGCAATATGATCCCGCCGGACTTCGCCACCTTCTGGGCTCAGGCGGCACAGCAGGGCTTTCGCCCCAAGGTCGTGACTATCGGCAAGGCGCTTTTGTTCCCATCGGTGATCGCGTCGCTTGGGGAGCGCGGCGACGGCCTGTCGTCCGAGGTTTGGTGGTCGCCGAACCACCCCTTCGCCTCTTCTCTGACGGGGGCGTCGGCCAAGGAACTGGCCGAGGGGTACTCGGTCGCCTCCGGACGCCCCTGGACCCAGCCGATCGGCTTCAAGCACGCGCTGTTCGAGGTAGTCGCCGACGTGATCAAACGCGCCGAAGACCTGGAAGACCCAGAGGCCATCGTCGCCGCAATCACCGGCACCAATATCGACACGATTGTCGGCAACGTGAACTGGGCCAATGGGCCGATCAACAACGTCACCAAGACGCCTCTGGTCGCAGGGCAGTGGCAGAAGGATGGCGACGGGTTCGATCTAAAGATCGTGGCCAATGCCTCTGCCCCTAACATCCCGAGGACCGGTGATCTGAAGCTGCTCGGCTAAGCAAACTCGGCGGCGGCGGCGCGGGCGCCGTCCTAACAAACGCCGGGCGAAGAGCGAGGAGACCATGGGCACCATCCTTAGACTTCACGATCTGAGCAAAGCCTTCGGTGCCGTGACCGTCGCCGATGCCCTCAGCTATGAGGTGCAAGAGGGCGAGGCGCTGGGCGTGATCGGCCCCAACGGCGCGGGCAAGACCTCGATGTTCAACCTGATCACCGGCACACTGCGCCCCAGCCACGGGCGCGTGGAGTTCGACGGCAGGGATGTCACCACCATGAGCCCCGCCAGGCGCAGCCATGCGGGCATCGCGCGCTCCTTTCAGGTGCCCCAGCCCTTCTCTGGCATGACCGTGTTTGAGAACGCCATGATCGCCGCCACGCAGTCGGCGGGGCTATACGGGCACCATGCCGAGCGCTTTTGCATCGAGGTGCTGGATCAGACCGAGCTTTTGCCCAAGGCCAATGCGCAGGCCGCAAGCCTGACCCTGCTTGAACGCAAGCGGCTAGAGATGACGCGCGCGCTCTGCGCCAAACCCAAGCTGCTATTGCTGGACGAGATCGCGGGCGGGCTGACCGAGGCGGAATGCAGCTCGCTCGTTCAGACCATCAAGAGCATACATGCTGGCGGGGTCACGATCATCTGGATCGAACATGTCGTGCACGCGCTTATGGCGGTGGTCGAGCGCCTGATCGTGATCGATTTCGGCAAGAAGATCGCCGAGGGCGAAGCGCGCGCGGTCATGGAGAGCCCCGAGGTGAAAGAGATCTATCTGGGGATCGAAGCGGATGCCTGATCCCATCCTTCAGATGCGCGGGCTCACGGCCCATTACGGGGATTTCCAGGCGCTTTATGGCATCGACATGCATGTCGACCCCGGAGAGGTCCTGGCCATCATCGGGGCGAACGGCGCCGGAAAGACCACGCTGATGCGCTCTGTCACCGGGCTGTTGCGCAACGGCGCGAACCAAATCCGCTATCGCGGGCAAGATATCAGCCGCCTGCGCGCGGATCAGGTGGCACGGCGCGGGCTGGCCATGGTGCCGGAGGGGCGGCAGCTCTTCCCGTCGCTTTCGGTCAAAGAGAACCTGATGATTGGGGCGCAGGTCGGGCGCAAGGGGCCATGGGATCTGGGCGCCGTCTATAGGCTGTTCCCGATCCTGGACGAGCGCAAAGACCAGCAATCCATCTCGCTATCCGGCGGGCAGCAGCAAATGGTCGCCATCGGCCGCGCGCTGATGTCGAACCCCGACCTCCTCCTGTTTGACGAGATCAGCCTTGGGCTGGCGCCCATCGTGATCAAGGACATCTACGCCGCGCTGCCGGGCATCATCAAAGACGGCATGAGCGCCATCATCGTCGAGCAGGACATCGCCCAGGCCCTGAAAGTCTCTGGCCGGGTCTATTGCCTGCAAGAGGGGCGCGTCTCGCTGGAAGGCGCATCGGACAAAGTCACGCGCGAGGAGATCTCTCGCGCCTATTTCGGGATCGCGTGAAATGGACTGGCTGAACGCAATCGTGCAGGGCACTTTGCTGGGCGGGCTTTATGTGCTGTTCGCGGCCGGCTTGTCGCTGATCTTCGGGGTGATGCGGCTGGTGAACATCGCGCATGGCGACCTGATCGTGCTGGGGGCCTATTTGGGCCTGACGGTCACAACCACGGTGGGATTGCACCCGTTAGCGGCGCTGGTGATCGTGGTGCCCGCGATGGGTTTGATTGGCTACGCCCTGCAGCGCGGGCTGCTGAACCAGACCCTTGGGGATGACCTGTTGCCGCCGCTTTTGGTGACGTTCGGGCTGAGCGTGATCCTGCAGAACGGCCTGCTGGAGCTCTACACCGCCGACCCGCAGAAGATGGATGCCGGGGCGTTAGAGACCGCCAGCGTCACGGTGGGTGGCTTGACGCTTGGGGTTCTGCCGCTGCTGACATTCGGTTTCGCGGTCGCGGTGATCTGGGGCCTGCAATGGACCTTCTACCGCACCGGCCTTGGCCGGGCGTTCCGGGCGGTGTCCGACAACCAGGACATTGCGCAGCTGATGGGTTTGAACCGCCGCCACATCTTTGGGCTCGCCATGGCGCTGGCGCTGGCGGTGACGGCGATTGCGGGCATTCTTCTTGGCATCCGCACCAGCTTTGATCCCTCGATTGGCGGCGGGCGCCTGATCTTTGGCTTTGAGGCGGTCATCATCGGCGGCCTGGGCAATCTCTGGGGGACCTTGGCCGGCGGCGTGATCCTTGGGGTCGCGCAAACCCTGGGCGCCAAGATCGACCCGGGCTGGCAGATCCTATCCGGCCACCTGGCCTTCCTTATCATCCTGGCCATTCGCCCCAATGGTCTGTTCCCGAGGATCGCGGCATGAGCCTGCAGGACTACACCGTCACCCGATCGTCGCAGGCCGCGCGCGTGGCCGCCGTTCTGGGCGCGCTGGCCCTGATCGTCCTGGTATGCGCGCCCTGGTGGGCGGGCCGCGCCGACATGCGCCTGATGGGAGAGCTGTTTCTCTACCTCGCATTGGCCTCGCTGTGGAACCTTATGGCGGGCTATGCCGGGTTGGTCTCGGTCGGGCAGCAGGCCTTTGTCGGCTTTGGCGGCTACGTGCTGTTTGCGCTGACCATGTTCGGTGGGCTGCATCCCCTGGCCGCCATCGGATTGGCGGGCCTCCTTGGGGCGCTGGTCTCAATGCCCGTTGCGGTGCTGATCTTTCGCCTGCGCGGGGCCTATTTCGCGATTGGCACCTGGGTCATTGCCGAGGTCTTCCGGCTTGGGTTCGCGCAGATCTCGGCGCTGGGCGGCGGCTCGGGGTCGTCGCTTCCGGTCGCCATCGTGAAATCGCTCGCCTCCAAGCGCGCGATGCGTGAGTCGATCAGCTATTGGTTGGCGCTTGGGGCCGCGGTTCTGGTCGTCGGCTGCGTCTATCTTTTCTTGCGCTCGCGCAAGGGGCTGGCCCTGACCGCGATCCGCGACAACGAGCTGGCCGCGGCCAGCCTGGGCATCGACATCTGGCGCGCCAAGTTCACCGTCTACGTGGTGACCTCGGCCCTGACGGCGATGATCGGTGCGCTGATCTTTCTGCAAAAGCTGCGCATCTCGCCGGACGCGGCGTTCAGCGTCAACGACTGGACGGCCTTTGTGATCTTCATCGTGGTCATCGGCGGGATCGGCACCATCGAGGGGCCCATCATTGGGACGCTGGTGTTCTTTGCGCTGCGCGAGACCCTGGCCGATCTTGGGACAATCTACCTGATCGTGCTTGGCCTTGTTGCGATCGTGATGATGCTGCGCGCGCCCAAGGGCATCTGGGGGCTGGTGCGCAGCCGGTTCGATCTGCAGCTCTTCCCGCTGGGCTATCGCGTGATTGCCCCGAAACCCGAAAAGGAGGCCTGAGCCATGGCGCGTCAGAGGAAGACGGTGATCACATGCGCGGTCACCGGGGCGATCCACACGCCCACCATGTCAGACGCCCTGCCCTACAGCTATGACGACATCGCCCAGCAGGCGATGGACGCGGCCGAGGCCGGGGCCGCGATCCTGCACCTGCATGCGCGCGACAACCAGACCGGAGCACCTTCGGTCCGCCCCCATGACTTCGCGCCCTTCCTGCCGCGCATCAAGCAGGCCACGGACGCGGTGGTGAACATCTCGACCGGCGGCTCGCTGACGCTTTCGATCCAGGACCGCATCACCCCGGCCAAGACCTTTTCGCCCGAGATGTGCTCGATGAATATGGGGTCGATGAACTTCTCGTTTCATCCGCTCGCCAACCGCTACGGCGATGACGATTGGAAGTTCGATTGGGAAAAGGACTATGTGGCGGGGTCCGATCAGAACATCTTTCGCAACACCTTTCGGGACATCAAAGAGGCGGCAGAGACCCTGGCCCCGCATGGCATCAAGTTCGAGCATGAATGCTACGATGTCGGCCATCTCTATAATCTGAGGTTCTGCATGGATATCGGCCTCTTCAAAGCGCCGATCTTCATCCAGTTCATCTTTGGCATTCTCGGCGGCATCGGCCCCGAGGTCGACAACCTGATCTTCATGAAGCGCACCGCGGACCGCCTGTTCGGCGATGACTATCGCTGGTCTGTTCTGGGGGCCGGGGGCGCGCAGATGCCGCTGGCCGCGACGGCCAGTCAGATGGGGGGCCATGTGCGGGTTGGCCTTGAAGACAGCCTGTTTATCTCGCGCGGGAAACTGGCAGAGAGCAACGCGCAGCAGGTGACCAAGATCCGCCGCATCGTCGAGGACCTGGGCAACGAGGTCGCAACGCCCGATGAGGCGCGCGAAATCCTGGATCTGAAAGGTGGCGACAGGGTCGCGTTTTGACGGCGGCGCGTGCGACGCGGGTACGCGCCGCTTTAAGCAGGCTAGAAGTCCACCGAGACCCCAGGCAGTTCCAACGCCACCATCATGTCGCGCAGCTCCTGGCGCGCGGCGACCATCGAGATGTTCATCCGTTCCACGCCGATATCCTTGAGGTCCAAAAGCGTTAGACCGCGCGGGAACAGCTCGCGGAAGGTCACCCTCTCGGAGAAGCCCGGCGAAAGGCGGAAGCCGATCCGCCGTGCCAGCTCGTCCAGCGCGTCGCCGATCTTCTTCTTGTTCACCATGGCCTGCGCGCCAAGGCGGTTGCGCACCACCACCCAGTCGCTGGGCTTCAGCCCGGCCTGCGCGCGCAGCTGGCGCGCGGACCAGACCATCTCGGAGTAGACCGAGGGGCCCAGGATCTCGTTGGTTTCGGAATCCACCCGCGCCAGCAGGTCAAAGTCGATGAAGCTGTCATTCATCGGCGTGATCAGCGTGTCGGCCAGCGAGTGCGCCACCTGGCTCAGCCGCGTGTGCGAGCCCGGGCAGTCGATTAGAACGAAATCCGCCACGCCCTCTAGCCCGGCGACGGCGATGCTCAGCCGGCGGTCATAGATGTTCTCGCCCGGGGCAAGCTCGCGCTTTTCTACCTCGGGCAGCTCGCGGAAGTCCGGCGTGGGCAGGTCCAGCCCCTTCTTGGACAGAAATGTCAGGCGGTTCTCCAGGTAGCGGGCCAGCGTTTTCTGCCGCAGGTCCAGGTCGATCACCCCGACCTTATGCCCCATCCGCGACAGCGCGGTGGCCACATGCATGGAGACGGTGGACTTGCCAGCCCCGCCCTTTTCGTTCCCAACGACGATGATATGCGCCATCGCCCACCCTCTTTTTTGTTGACTGCTCGTGTCCGCGCCCTGTGCAGACACTATATGTGGGGCCGCGTCAATTGGGAAGCGCTGGATTTTCGGGCGATTATTGCGTTGAAAACAGTGCCAAGCCGACCACACCCAGCATCGCCAGCGCCATGGCGATGTTGATCGCGCGCTGAGTGCGCGCGGGCAGGTTCAGCCGCTCCAGCGCCACGCCCGCGTAGAGCCAGGCGATGTGGATCGGGATCCAGATCGCGTTCAGCACGATCAGCTTTATCACCACCTCTGACCAATAGGCGTCCGACCAGATCACGAAGCCCGAGAAGAAGGTCATGCCGACCACATAGGCCTTGGGGTTGATGATCTGCAGCAGCACCGCCGCCCGTATGCCCGGCTGCGCCTGCGCCTGAATGAAGGCCACCTTGCTGCCCGCCAGCGCGATGCGCGCCGCCATGTAGAACAGGTACCCCGTGGAGGCCACAAGCAGCACCATGCGCACCGCCGGCACCGCCAGCAAGAGCGCCGCAAGCCCCGAGATCACCGCCAGCATCACCAGGTTGCTGCCCAGAAACAGCCCCGTCACATAGGCCACCCCGGCGCGCGCGCCAAAGGCCGCGCCCACGCCCGCCGTGGACAGCACCCCCGGCCCGGGCGTGGACAGCATCAGCGTGACGGCGAGAGCAAATTCCAACATGAGGAAGGGCTACGGCACCGCGGCGGGAAGGTCCAGCGGGCCCGGCCGTGCCTCAAGGCAGTTTCACACGGCGCCGGTCTGCGGCGGCTTGGCTCACCACAGGGTCCGCCAAGGCGCTGGCGCGGCCCTTGCCTCCCCGCCGCAGCACGCGTAGGAAAACCGGGACAACCGCAAAGGCCGAAACGCCCATGGATGACCCAAAAACTCTTGTATCGACCGACTGGCTGGCGGCGCATCTCAACGACCCGGACCTTCGGATCCTGGATGCCTCGTGGTACCTGCCCGCGATGGGCCGCAACGGGCGCGCCGAGTACGACGAAGCGCATATCCCCGGCGCGCGCTACTTTGACATCGACGATGTCAGCGACGCGCGCTCGGCCCTGCCGCATATGGTGCCCGAGCCCGAAAAGTTCATTAGCCGCATGCGCGCCATGGGCGTGGGCGACGGACACCAGGTGGTGGTCTATGACGGCGCGGGGCTGTTCAGCGCGGCGCGGGTCTGGTGGCTGTTCCGCCTGATGGGCAAGACCGATATCGCGGTGCTCGATGGCGGCTTTGCAAAATGGCAGGCCGAGGGGCGCGAGACCGAGGACCTGCCGCCGGTAATGCGCGACCGCCACATCACCGTGAGCCGACAGAACCACCTGGTGCGCGATGTCACCCAGGTCGCCGCGGCCTCCAAGCTGCGCGATCACGAGATCCTTGACGCCCGCGCGCCGGAGCGCTTCCGCGGCGACGCGCCCGAGCCCCGCGAGGGGCTGCGCGCCGGTCATATCCCGAACTCAAAGAACGTGCCCTACAAGACGCTTCTGAACGCGGACGGCACCATGAAGGCGCCCAACGCCCTGCGCGCGGCGTTCGAGGGTGCCGGGGTGGACCTAAGCAAGCCCGCGATCACCACCTGCGGCTCCGGCGTGACCGCCGCGATCCTCAGCCTCGCCCTGGAGCGCCTCGGGCATGACAGGCACGCGCTTTATGACGGGTCCTGGTCCGAATGGGGCATGTATAACGACCTTAAGGTCGCAACCGGAGACGAATAGACGATGCTGGAGACGCTGGTTCCGCAACCCGAGGATAAGATCCTCAAGCTGATGGGCATGTTCAAGGCCGACGACCGCCCGAACAAGATCGACCTGGGCGTCGGCGTCTACAAGGACGCCTCTGGGGTAACCCCGATCATGGGCGCTGTGAAGGCCGCCGAGCAGCAGCTTTGGGGGGCCGAGACGACCAAGAGCTATACCGGGCTGGCGGGCGATCCAGGGTTCTCGACGGCGATGCGCGAATTGGTGCTGGGCGATGCCGTCGCCAGCGACCGCGTTGCCGCCGCAGCCACCCCCGGCGGCACCGGCGCGGTGCGCCAGGCGTTCGAGCTGATCCAGATGGGCAACCCCGAAGCCACGATTTGGACCTCGCGCCCAACCTGGCCGAACCACCTGTCGATGCTCAAGCATCTGGGCGCAAAGACCCGCGAATACGCCTATTTCGATACCGAGACCTGCGCGGTCGAATTCGACGCCATGATGGCCGACCTGGGCGCGGTTGCCCCCGGCGACGTGGTGCTGCTGCATGGCTGCTGCCACAACCCCACCGGCGCGAACCTGAACGCAGCGCAGTGGCGGGCCGTGGCCGATCACCTGGTGGCGAAGGGCGCGATCCCGATGATCGACATTGCCTATCAGGGCTTTGGCGACGGGCTGGAGGAGGACGCGTCGGCGACGCGGCTTCTGGCGCAGACCTGCCCCGAGATGATCATCGCGGCGAGCTGCTCGAAGAATTTCGGGATCTACCGCGAGCGCACGGGGCTGTTGATGGCGATCTCGCCCAGCGCCGGGGCGACCGGGGTCGCGCAGGGCACGCTGAGCCACCTGAACCGGCAGAACTTCTCTTTCCCGCCGGACCATGGCGCTCGGCTGGTGACGATGATCCTGAACGACGACACCCTGCGCGGGCAGTGGCAGGACGAGCTAGAAGCGATGCGCACCGGGATGCTGACGCTGCGCAAGCAGCTCTCTGACGAGCTGCGCGCGCGCACCGGCTCGGATCGGTTCGGCTTCATCGCCGAGCATCGCGGCATGTTCAGCCGGATCGGTGTGACACCCGAACAGGTGGACCAACTGCGCGAGAAGCACGCCGTCTATGCGGTGGGCGACAGCCGGATCAACATCGCGGGGATGAACGCCGAGACCGTGCCGGTGCTGGCGGAGGCGGTTGCTGAGGTGATCAAAGGCTGACAATGCCGCGCCACCCAATTTCTTTCAAGAAATTGGCGAAACTCTTCCAAGAGTTTCAGCGCCTAGCCTCGACCTATCCGAACCGATCTGGAGCCTTCCGGTGCGGCCGGGGGCACTTTCCTTTCAAGGAAAGTGGCAAATCTCTTATTTAAGAGATTTGCGACCTGGAGTTGTCTGACGCGCAAACTCTGCCGGACGGTGAAGCCGGACAAGCACCCCGAGCGCAGCGCGGATCAGAATCTGCATATCTTGGGCGTCTAGGCCTTCGGCGCGATGGGGCGCATCAGCCCCTCCTGCGCGGTGCTGGCCACGAGCCGCCCGTCCCGGGCGTAGATTGAGCCGCGGTTGAACCCGCGCGCACCGCCAGACCAGGGGCTGTCCATCGCGTAAAGGTGCCAGTCCGAGAAGTTCAGCGTCCCGTGAAACCACATTGCGTGATCCAGGCTGGCCGTCATGGTGCGCCCGGTGAACCAGCTCTCGCCGTGGGGCCGCATCGCCGAGCCCAGAAGCAGCATATCAGAGGCATAGGTCAGCAGACAGTGGTGGAAGACCGGGTTCTCGGGCACCGGCCGGATCAGGCGGAACCAGGCCTGGTTGGCGTCCGAGGCGGGTTTGGGCGAAAGGTGATTGTAATCCCCCACGAGGCGCACATCCACCGGCGAGGGGCGCAGGAAATCCGCGCGCCGCTCCTTGGGCACTAGATGCACCATCCTCTCGCGCAGCTCCTCGCGGCTGGGCAGGTCCTCGGGCGCGGGCACGTCGGGCATCTGGTGGTGGTGATGCAGCCCCTCCTCGGCCACATGGAACGAGGCCGCGAGGTTGAAGATCTGCCGCCCCTTCTGGATCGCGACCACCCGGCGGGTGGTAAAGCTGCCGCCGTCCCGGGCCTGGTCGACCTCGTAGAGGATCGGTATCGACGGGTCGCCCGCCCGCAAGAAGTAGCTATGCAGCGAATGACAAGCCCGGTCCTCGACCGTGCGATAGGCCGCCGCCAGCGCCTGGGCCACGACCTGCCCGCCGAAGACGCGCCTGGAGGTCTCGCCGCCATGGCCGATGCCGCGAAACAGGTTCACTTCGAGCTGCTCCAGCTCCAACAATTCGAGCAAGGGGGTCAATGCATCCATGAACCTTCCATGAAACTTGGCGGAGGCGAGGTCAACAGCCCCTTGTCGCGGCAAAGTGGCTCTGCCATTTTGGGACATGGTTGATTCCCCTAAATCCTGGGCCGAGCTGGCCCCCCATCTGATCGCCGTGGCCGCGGGGCGCGCGGCGGCGGATCTGGTGATCCGCGATGCTCGATGGGTGAACGTGCACACCCGCGAAGTTCTGGCCGGCCACGACATCGCCACCGCCGCCGGGCGCTTCGCCTATTGCGGGCCGGACGCCGCGCATTGCATCGGCGAGGGCACGCAGGTGATCGACGCGGGCGGCGCCTTCGCCATCCCCGGGCTCTGCGATGGGCATATGCATATCGAGAGCGGCATGCTCACCCCCGCCGAGTTCGCCCGCGCGGTGATCCCGCATGGCACCACCACCATGTTCACCGACCCGCATGAGATCGCCAACGTATTAGGCCTGCGCGGCGTGCGGCTGATGCATGACGAGGCCTTGCTGCAGCCGGTGAACATCTTCACCCAGATGCCGTCTTGCGCGCCCTCGGCGCCGGGGCTGGAGACCACGGGCTTCGAGATCACCCCCGCGGAGGTATCAGAGGCGATGACTTGGCCCGGTATCATCGGGCTGGGCGAGATGATGAACTTCCCCGGCGTGATGGCGGGCGATGACAAGATGCTGGCCGAGATGGCCGCTACCGCGGCCGCGGGCAAGACCATCGGGGGGCATTACGCCTCGCCGGACCTTGCGGGCTTCCACGCCTACGCGGCGGGCGGGCCTGCGGATGACCACGAGGGCACCTGCGAGGCGGATGCCATCGTGCGGATGCGCGCGGGGATGCGGTCGATGATCCGGCTGGGCTCAGCCTGGTACGACGTCGAGAGCCAGATCACCGCGATCACCGAGAAAGGGCTGGACCCGCGCAACATGATCCTGTGCACGGATGATTGCCACTCGGGCACGCTGGTCAATGATGGGCATATGAACCGGGTGGTGCGCCACGCCATCGAATGCGGCTGCGACCCGCTGGTGGCGCTGCAGATGGCGACGATCAACACGGCGACGCATTTCGGGCTGGAGCGCGAGCTGGGCTCTATCGCGCCGGGGCGGCGCGCCGACCTGATCCTAACGTCGGACCTGCGGAGCCTGCCCATCGAACGGGTCTTTGCCCGCGGCAGGGAGGTCGCCGCAGGCGGCGAGATCCTGGTGGAGTGCCCGCATCTCGACTGGCCAGCCGACACCCGCAGCACCGTTCATCTGGGCAAGGTCCTGGCGGCGACGGATTTTGAGGTTCCGGCACAGGGCCGCAACACAGTGCGCGCCAAGGTGATCGGCGTGGTCGAGAACCAGGCCCCCACCAAGGCACTGACCGCGGACCTGCCCGTTGTGGACGGCGTGGTCCAGGGCGCGGAGGGCACCTGCCAGATCGCCCTGGTCGAGCGGCACCGCGCCACCGGCGCCGTGACGAACGGCTTCGTCAGCGGGTTCGGCTATACCGGCGAGATGGCCGTCGCCTCGACCGTCGCCCACGACAGCCACCACATGATCGTGGTGGGCACCTCGCGCGCCGATATGGCCCTGGCGGCGAACCGGCTGGGCGAGGTCGGCGGCGGCGTGACCGTCTGGCGCGACGGGCAAGAGCTTGCCCTGGTCGAGCTGCCCATCGCGGGGCTAATGTCTGACGCGCCCGCCGCGCAGGTCGCGGCCAAGGCGCAAAAGATGGTCGAGGCAATGCAGGCTTGCGGGTGCTCGCTAAACAACGCTTACATGCAGCATTCTCTGTTGGCCCTGGTGGTCATCCCAGAGCTGCGGATCAGCGACCTTGGGCTGGTGGACGTCACCAAGTTCGAGATCACGGAACTTTTTGAGGCCGAAACATGACCTATGCCGACATCTCTGCCCCCGCGCTGACGCCGGATATCCACGGACATGAGAACTTTGACGACCCCAAGGCCGCCGTGGCGCGCCTGCGCGAGATCTACGACATTGGCACGCGGTTCCTGCAGGAGACCTTCCAAGCCGCGATTGACGGCGGCCATCCGGGGCGGCGCTATCGGGCGTTCTACCCCGAGATCCGGTTGGTCACCTCGAGCTTCGCCCAGGTCGACAGCCGCCTGAGCTTTGGCCATGTGGCGGAGCCGGGCACCTACGTGACCACGGTGACGCGCCCGGACCTGTTTGAGGCCTATCTCGAGCAGCAGATCGGCCTTTTGCTGGAGAACCACGGGATCCCGGTGCGCATCGGCCTCTCCACCACGCCGATCCCGGTGCATTTCGCCTTTGGCGTCGGCTCGGGTATCGTCGTGCCGGAAGAGGGAGAGCTGGCCTTCACCCTGCGCGACGTCTTCGACGTGCCGGACCTTTCGACGACGAACGACGATATTGTGAATGGCTATGGCTCGCCCTACTCCGACGGGGTGGAGCCCCTGGCGCCCTTCACCGCGCAACGGGTGGACTACTCGCTGGCGCGGCTCAAGCACTACACCGCGACCAGCCCCGAGCATTTCCAGAACCACATCCTGTTCACCAACTACCAGTTCTACGTGGAGGTGTTCGAGGACTACGCCCGCACGATGCTGGCCGATCCAGAAAGCGGCTATACCAGCTTTGTCGGCCCTGGGGATGTCGAGATCACCGGCGCCAAGGACCCCTGTGAGGCGCCAGCGAAGCTGCCGCAGATGCCGACCTATCACCTCAAGCGGCCGAATGGCGGCGGGATCACGCTGGTCAATATCGGCGTGGGGCCCTCGAACGCCAAGACCGCCACGGACCACATCGCCGTGCTGCGCCCGCATGCCTGGCTGATGGTGGGGCATTGCGCGGGGCTGCGGAACTCGCAGCGGCTAGGGGATTTCGTGCTGGCGCATTCCTACCTGCGCGAGGACCATGTGCTGGACGACGACGTGCCGGTCTGGGTGCCGATCCCGCCGCTGGCCGAGATCCAGGTCGCCCTGGAGCTTGCCGTGGCCAGCGTGACCCAGTTGAAGGGCTATGACCTCAAGCAGATCATGCGCACGGGCACCGTGGCCACATATGACGACCGCAACTGGGAGCTGCGCGACCAGTCCGGCCCAACGCAGCGCCTAAGCCAGTCCCGCGCCATCGCGCTGGACATGGAGAGCGCCACGATTGCTGCCAACGGCTATCGCTTTCGGGTGCCCTATGGCACGCTTCTTTGCGTCTCGGACAAGCCGCTGCATGGCGAGCTAAAGCTGCCCGGAATGGCTAGCAAGTTCTACAAGGGTCAGGTCTCGAACCACCTGCAAATCGGCATCCGCGCGATGGAGATCCTCCGCGAGATGCCGCTGGAACGAATCCATTCGCGCAAGCTTCGCAGCTTCGAAGAGACCGCGTTCCTCTAAAATTGGGCGATTTCGGCCACAAAATGCAGGAAAACTTGGGGATATGTCACACTAAGAGTTGTGTCGCTCCCAAATATTCCGTTAGATTCGACTAATGACCCGCAACAGCGGGCGAGACCGAGGAGACAATACATGGCAAAACCCATGACAAAGACCCAGCTCTTGGCGGCCCTGGCGGACGCGATGGGCTCCGACAAGAAATCCGCATCGGCTGCGCTGGACGCGGTTTGTGGTGTGATCACCAGCGAAGTGTCCGCGGGCGGTGCCGTGACCCTGCCCGGTGTTGGCAAGATCTACTGCCGCGAGCGCCCCGAGCGCATGGTGCGTAACCCGGCCACGGGCGAGCAGATCAAGAAGGACGCCGACAAGGTGGTGAACATGACCATCGCCAAAGCGCTGAAGGACAGCGTGAACGGCTAAGCTTGATCTCTTAGAGTTTGAGTCTAGGGTCGCCCTTCGGCGGCCCTTTTCATTTTGCAGGGGCCGCTCATGCCCTTGCGGGCCCTCCTCGCCAGGAGTCGCAACGATGGACCTCCGCGCAATCGCCATGGGCGTTGCCTTTGCCTTTATGTGGGCCTCGGCCTTTAGCTCGGCGCGGATCATCGTCGCCGAGGCGCCGCCGCTGACGGCGCTGGCGATCCGGTTCTTCCTGTCGGGGCTGATCGCCATCGGCATCGCCTGGGCGCTGGGGCAGTCCTTGCGGCTGACCCGGGCGCAGTGGATCGCCACGGCGATCTTTGGGCTCTGTCAGAACACGCTCTATCTGGGGTTCAACTTCGTCGCGATGCAGTGGATCGAGGCCGGGCTGGCCACGATCATCGCCGCGACCATGCCTTTGCTGGTGGCCTTCGCGGGCTGGGCATTCCTGGGCCAGCGGGTGCGCCCTCTGGGCGCGGTGGGCCTGGCAGCAGGGTTCGCGGGCGTGGCGATCATCATGGGGGCGCGGCTCAGCCAGGGCGTCGATCTCTTTGGGGTGCTGCTGTGCGTGCTGGGCGTCGTCTCGCTGACCGCGGCCACAATGCTGGTGCGCAGCGCCTCCTCGGGCGGCAACATCGTGATGATCATCGGCCTGCAGATGGTGATCGGCTCGGCAGGGCTGGCCCTGGCCGCGGTGCCGCTGGAGACCTGGGAGGTGAACTGGACCTGGCCGCTGGCTCTGGCCTTCCTTTACACGCTCTTCGTGCCCGGGCTGATCGCCACCTGGGTCTGGTTCCTCTTGGTGGCCCGCATAGGGGCCGTCCGCGCCGCGACCTTCCACTTCCTCACCCCGCCCTTCGGTGTCGGCGTCGCCGCCCTCCTGCTGGGAGAGCGGCTAAGCTGGCTGGATGCCCTGGGCGTCGGCGTGGTGGCGGTGGGCATCCTGGCCGTGCAGCTCTCGAAAGAGCCTCAGCCGTCCTTGTCATAGTCGCTGTAGCCGTTCGGCCCGGGCGCGCCGCCCAGATGGGCGAACCTGACGGGGTTGTGATCGTTTGACATGTGAGAATTGCTGACAGCGCCAGCAATTTCGGACACATAGCAAGGATGGAATTCGTATTCGCATATCTCGCGGGCCTGCTGACGCTGATCAATCCCTGCGTCTTGCCGGTCCTGCCGATCGTGTTGGCCTCGGCCGTGCAGGCCAGCCGCCATGGGCCGCTGGCTGTGGCCGCGGGGATGAGCCTGTCCTTCGTGGTGCTCGGCCTTGCCGTCACCGTGCTAGGGCGCAGCGTCGGGTTGACGCCCGAGATGATATCGGACGCGGGCGCGGTACTGATGATCCTGTTCGGGCTGGTGCTGCTGGTGCCGCGGCTCTCGGCGCGGTTCGCCACGGCGACCGCGGGCTTTTCGGAGCGCGCAGATGCGGGAATGGACGGGTTGCAGGGGTCCGGTCTGTCAGGGCAGTTCTTGGGCGGCATGCTGCTTGGCGCGGTATGGAGCCCCTGCATTGGCCCGACGCTTGGCAGCGCCATCGGTCTGGCCAGCCAGGGGGAGAGCGTGGCCCGCGCGGGCGCCATCATGCTGTTCTTCGCGTTAGGCGTATCATCAATCATCCTGGCGCTCGGCTATGGCGCGCGCTCGGTGATCCAGCGCCGCCAGGCCTGGATGCGCGGCATTGCCGCCAAGGCGCGCCCCATCCTGGGCGCGGTCTTCATTGTTGTTGGTGTGGGGCTTTTGCTGCGCGTGCACCACATGCTCGAATTCTGGGCCATCCAGATGCTGCCCACCTGGCTGATCGATTTATCCGTCCGTTTCTAACCCACGAGGTCTGATATGAACCGTCGCACTTTCCTAATCACCAGCACCGCCGCCGCGGTGGCCCTGCCTGCCTTCGCGGGCAGCATCGACTACACGCCCGGTCTGGTTGACCGGCATCTGGCCGCCGGGGACACCGTGTTTCTGGACTTCACCACGCAGTGGTGCACGACCTGCAACGCGCAGAAGCGGGTGCTGGGTAAGCTCAAGGGGCAGAACCCCGCCTACGAGCAGAACATCGTCTTCATCACGGTGGATTATGACGACTACCGCCGTGACCCGCTGACGGTCGGGCTGAACATCCCGCGGCGCTCTACGCTGGTGGCCCTGAAGGGCGATAAGGAGCTGGGTCGCATCGTTGCGGGTACCTCGACGGCGCAGATCCAGGGGCTGATGGACGCCGCGCTGAGCGCGTCGGTCGCTTAGACCTTAGGCGCTGTGCTGCCGCCGCCCCGCGCGGCGCGCGCCGAGAGGGCGATTGTGACGGCGCAGAGCGGCAGCAGTGCCGCGAAGCTCCAGCGGAGCCCAACGGCCTCGGCCAGCCAGCCAAAGACAATGGGCGTGACCACGCCGGTGGCGCTGATCAGCAGGATCGCCGCCGCCACGGCCTCTTCCGCCGGGCGGTGGGGGCTGCGCCCCGCAGCCGACACCATAAGCGGGAAAAGCGGGCCCGTTCCGAGCCCGACCAGCGCAAAGCCTAGGATCGCGACCCAGACACTGGGCGCCAGCACCAGGGCCACCGTGCCGACCGCCGTGACCGCCGCCAGGATGCGGCCCATCCGCGCCGCACCGTAACGCTCGACCCACCGATCCGCATAGAGCCGCCCCACGGTCATCGCCAGCAGAAACGCCGGCAGCGTCAGCGTGTCGATCCAATCCGCGGCAGCGAAATTGTCCCGGGCGAAGATCACCGCCCAGGTATTGGCCGCCATATGGGCGGTGCCCGCGACAAAGGCAAAGAGCACCAGCACCACACTCGCCATGTCCGGGCGCGCCAGTTGGGAACCTGGCGTATGGGTGTTCCCCCGGCGCGGCGCCGGGCGGACCTGCGGCTGCAACCACAGCAGCGCCATCGCGACAACCGCCAACATCACCAGCATATGCCAAAGCGTCGGCACCGGCATCGCGCGGGCCCCCACGCCAAGCCCCGTAGACGCCAGAACGCCGATGCTCCACATCCCGTGGCAGCGGTTCATAATGCGCGTGCCCGTTGCGGCCTCAAAGCGATCCGCCTCTAGGTTCATGGCCACGTTGCTGAAACCAAACATCACGCCGCTGGCGCAGAAGGCAGCGCTGATGCCCAGCGGGCCCGTGCCAAGCGCGGCAAACACCGCCGCGACGGCCAACGCGATGATCGACCAGCCATTCACGCGCTTGGTCCCAAAACGCAGCGCCGCGTTGCCCGCGATCATCGAGCTCAGGATGCTCCCCAGCGCGCCCAAGGTGAAGGCGAGCCCCAGTTGCGTCTCGGACAGGCCCGCCTGGACCTGAAGGTCGGGAACGCGCGTCAGGACCGCGCCGCTGGCGAAGGCCTGCAGCGCAAATGTGGCGTAGATCGCGCGCTCGGAACCCGGCGGAGGCGCGCCCGCCGTCACCCGATAGGGCCGCGTATGCCGCCGGTTTGTGCCCGGTCGAGAAGCAGGTGATCCAGGATCACCGCGGCCATCATCGCCTCGCCCACCGGCACCGCGCGGATGCCCACGCAGGGATCATGGCGCCCCTTGGTGACAATCTCGGTGGTCTCGCCGGATTTCGTGATCGTGGCCCGCGGCGTCAGGATCGAGCTGGTCGGCTTCACTGCAAACCGAACCACGATGTCCTGACCGGTGGAGATGCCGCCCAGGATCCCCCCGGCGTGGTTGGAGCTGTAGCGCGGGCCATCATTGCCCATGGTGATCTCGTCGGCGTTGCCCTCTCCGGTCAGCGCGGCCGCGGCCATGCCCTCGCCGATCTCCACGCCCTTCACGGCGTTGATCGACATCATCGCGGCGGCAAGGTCGGCGTCCAGCTTGCCATAGACCGGCGCGCCGAGCCCCGCGGGGATGTTGCGCGCCACAACCTCGATCACCGCGCCGACAGAGCTGCCCGACTTGCGCAGCCCGTCCAGGTATTCGGCCCAGTCCTGCGCCGCCTGGGGATCGGGGGTCCAGAACGGGTTCTGCTCGATCTGGTCGGCGTCAAAATTGCTGCGGTCGATCTGATGCGGTCCCATCTGGACCATGTAGCCCTGGATCTCAGCGCCAGGGGCCAGTTGCTCCAGCGCCGCACGGGCGACCCCGCCCGCGGCCACACGCGCCGCCGTCTCGCGCGCCGAGGAGCGCCCGCCGCCGCGGTAGTCGCGAATGCCGTATTTCTGCCAATAGGTGATGTCGGCATGTCCCGGGCGGAACTTCTCCATGATCTCGGAGTAATCCTTGGAGCGCTGGTCCTGGTTGCGGATCTCTAGGTGGATCGGCGTGCCGGTGCTGACGCCCTCGAAGACGCCCGAGAGGATCTCGACCTGATCGGGCTCGCGCCGCTGCGTGGTGTAGCGGTTCTGGCCGGGCTTGCGACGGTCGAGCCAGCGCTGCAGGGCCTCGGCCGTGATCGGCACGCCGGGCGGGCAGCCATCGACAACAGCGCCGAGGCCAGGCCCGTGGCTCTCACCCCAGGTCGTGACCCGAAAGATATGTCCGTATGTGTTGTGGCTCATCGCGGCGCCCTCCGTCCGGGCGGTCTACCCGGAGCATCGTGGAAGGGGAAGGGGTAAGGCGCGCCGCGGCTCCCACCCGGATCTATGATCCGGGGCGACTCACCAAGATTTTCTTAATTTCGTCCAAGATCGCCAAAAAAGAAACGCGCCCGGATCAGGGGCGCGTCTCAAAATTCACGTCAGGCGGCGGTGATTACTCCGCGGGCTGACCCTTGGCCGCGCGCTTCACCGGCGCCCAGATCTTTTTGTTGGTCAGGTAGAGCAGCACCGTCAGCAGCGCCAGGAACAGCACCGCAACGAAGCCGGCCTGCTGGCGGGCCATCATCTTGGGCTCTGCCGTCCACATCAGGAAGGCCGAGATATCCTCGGACAGGTGATGCAGGTCGTTGGCGTGCTCTGGGTCGAACTCAACGCGGCCATCCTCGAGCGGCGGCGCCATCGAGATCCAGCCGCCAGGGAAGGCGGTGTTCTCGTAGAGGGTCGTGCCCGCCTCTTCCTTGGTCTTGCCGGTGTAGCCGGTCAGCAGCGAGTAGATATACTCCGCGCCGCCCATGCCCTGGAAGAGCTGCGCCAGGCCGGTACCCGCCGGACCATGGAAACCCGCGCGGGCCTTGGCCATCAGGCTGAGATCCGGGGCGCCGGCATTCTCGACCGCGGGGAAGTTATCGGTGGGCAGCAACCCGCGCGCCGCGCCTTCCTCGAAGTCGTAGAGATGCGCGTTTGCGCCCTCGTCGGCCACAAACAGCACGTCACGCGCATAGGCCCGCACCTGATCGGCCGGCAGGCCAACCCCGCCGGGGTCGCTGAGCGTGCGGATCGGCACGAATTTAAGCCCATGGCAGGCTGCGCAGACATCGGTGTAGATCTGCAGCCCACGCTGCAGCTGCAGCTGGTCGAAGGTACCAAACGGCCCCTCGAAGCTAAAGTTGATGTCCTCGACATGGCCCGCGCCACCGGCAGCATGCGCCGCCGATCCGAGGCCCAGCACCAGAGCGGCGGAAAGGGTAAGTTGCTTGATCATCTCTTTTCCCTCGCTCACTCGGCAGGCTGCGTGGCGCCGTCAGCGTCCGCTTTGCCGTAGTGCTCTTTGAAGTCGTCTTCGATGGTGGCCGGGATCGCCGTTGGTTTCTCCAGCACGCCCAGAAGCGGCAGGATCACCAGGAAGTAGGCGAACCAGTAGGCGGACGCGATCAGCGAGATCCAGTCATGCGGCCATTCGGTGTCGCGCGCGCCGACCCACATCAGGACGATGAAGTCGACCACGAGCAGCGCGAACCACCACTTGAACATCGGGCGGTAGCGGCCCGAGCGCACGCTGGAGGTGTCCAGCCAAGGCGCCAGCGCCATCACCGCGATCGCGCCGAACATCGCCAGCACGCCAAAGAACTTGGCGTCGATGATGCCCCCGGTCACGAAGCTGACCAGCTGCACCAGCCAGACATCCGCGGTGAAGGCCCGCAGGATCGCGTAGAAGGGCAGGAAGTACCATTCCGGCACGATATGCGCAGGCGTCGCCAGCGGGTTGCCCTCGATATAGTTGTCCGGGTGGCCCAGGTAGTTCGGCATGAAGCCGACCACGGCAAAGAAGATCAGCAGGATCAGCGACAGCGCGAAGAGGTCCTTGATCACGAAGTAGGGCCAGAACGGCAGGGTGTCCTTCTCGGCCTCGGCCTTGGAGCCGCGGCGCACCTCAACCCCGGTGGGGTTGTTGTTGCCGGTGGAGTGGAAGGCCCAGATATGCACCACCACGAGCCCGGCGATCACGAAGGGCAGCAGGTAATGCAGCGAGAAGAAGCGGTTCAGCGCGGGCTGACCCACTGCGGAGCCGCCCAGCAGCCAGGTCTGGATGCTCTCGCCCACGAAGGGGATCGCGCCGAACAGGCTGGTGATAACCGCGGTGCCGTGCAGCGACATCTGCCCCCAGGGCAGAACGTAGCCCATAAAGGCCGTACCCATCATCAGCAGGTAGATCAGCATGCCGATCACCCAGGTGACCTCGCGCGGCTCCTTGTAGGAACCATAGTAGAGGCCGCGGAAGATGTGCAGGTAGACCGCGAAGAAGAACAGCGAGGCGCCGTTCATATGCAGGTAGCGGATCATGTGCCCGCCATTCACGTTCCGCATGATGTGCTCGATCGAGGCAAACGCCATGTCGACATGCGGCGTGTAATGCATCGCCAGGACAACCCCGGTGGCAATCTGCAGCACCAGGCAGAAGGCCAGCACGATGCCCCAGATCCACATCCAGTTCAGGTTCTTCGGCGTCGGGATCATCAGCGTGTCATAGATGATCGCGCCCGCGGGCAGGCGGCGATGAAGCCACTTCTCAAGGCCCGTCTTAGGTTCGTAATGGTCGTGTGGGATACCGGACATGTCTATTACTCCTCACCCAGAACGATAGTGGTCTCGTCCGCGAAGGCTGCGATCGGAACCGGAAGGTTCTCTGGCGCGGGGCCTTTGCGGATGCGGCCCGATGTGTCGTAGTGCGATCCGTGGCAGGGGCAGAACCAACCGCCGAAATCACCGGCGCCGTCGCCGAGCGGCACGCAGCCCAAATGGGTGCAGATGCCCATCATGACCAGCCATTCGCCGTTCTCGCCCAGGGCGCGGTTCTCATCTGCGGCGTCGGCGCCCTCGTTATTCTCGTTGCGCGACAGCTGATCCGGCAGATCCGCCAGCGGCGTTTCGCGCGCGTCGTTGATCTCATCCTGGGTGCGGCGGCGGATGAACACCGGCTTGCCCTGCCATTTCACGGTCAGCTGGGTGCCCTCGGCGATGCCGCTGACATCCACCCGGATCGAGCTAAGCGCCAGAACGTCCGCGGAGGGGTTCATCTGGTTCACAAGCGGCCAAACGGCGGCGCCGGCCGCAACGGCCCCCGCACCACCCGTGGCGTAGTATAGAAAGTCGCGGCGTGTGCCTTCGTGGTCTTCTGCGTGGGACACGTATATCTCCATTCCATGGCCGGGCCCGGCCACACTGAATTTGGTGCGTGAGTCGCGCACCTTTTCCCGCGTGCGTTTTAAGATGGAGTGAAAACCACGTCCAGCGGACAATCCATCGCAGGCATAGGCGCATTGTCGCGGGTATTTCCGCCTAGTCGCAATCACGAATTCGGCAAAGTACTGCGAATCAGTGACTTTCAGTGAAATAAGGTTTGAACTCGGGGCGGGAAAAGGCCAGTTACGGCACAGGCCTTGGCTAAAGGATGGGGCATATGCGCCACTCATTTATGTGTTCGATCGCGGCTCTGGGCGTCGCCGTCTGCGCGACCGCCGCGCAGGCAGAGAGCGAATTGAGCTTTTACACCGGCATCCAAGAGGCGCCGCATAGCCGCGTCGAGGGCAACGATCCCGGCGGGGTTGGGGCGTTCAGCTTCTTGTCGACCTGGGAGGGCCGCTCGTTTGAGGCGCCCCCGCATTATGGCTTCCGCTACACCTACTGGACCAGCGAAACGCTGGGCTTTGGCGTCGACTTCAACCACACCAAGGTCTACGCGGACGACGCGACCCTGGCCTCCAGCGGGTTCACCAATCTGGAGTTCACCGATGGGTTGAACATCCTGACGGCGAATGTCTGGCGGCGCTGGCCGGATGCCTGGATGAACGGTCAGGTCACGCCCTACGTGGGCGCGGGTATCGGCCTGGCGATCCCGCATGTGGATGTGTCCTCGGCCGGGGGCACGACCTTTGAGTACCAGATTACAGGCCCTGCGGCGATGTGGGCGCTGGGCGCAAAATATGAGTTCAACGAGCGCTGGGGCGTCTTTGGCGAGTACAAGGGCACCTACTCGGTGAACGAGGCCGAGCTGACCAATGGCGGCACGCTGAGCACCGATATCATCACCAACGCGCTGAACTTTGGGGTGTCGTTTAGCTTCTAGGGCCTGTGCCTGAGCGCGGGATACCCCCCGCGCTCGCAATCCTTTCTTGCCGGGTTAAGCGGACGGCGCGGTGTCCTTCATGCTTTCGCGCGTGGCGAATCCCTCGAACCACGCGGATAGGTTCGGGCGACCCGCCCGCCAATCGCGATCTGCATGGCGGAAGTCGAGATAGCCAAGCGCGCAGCCCACGGCGATATGGGTGATGTTCATCGGCGCGGCCAAATGGCCCATCCAACGCGCCTCGATCGCATCCAGAGCCCTTGTGACCTTAGCCCATTGCCCCTCGACCCAATCCTTTGAATAGGCCTCTTCCGGGCGGGCGCGCCACTCGTAGACCATCAGCACGGCAGCATCCATGATCCCATGCGCCGTGGCCTCCAGCGTCAGCGCGTCCCACAGAGCGTCGCCGTCGGGGTACATTCCGCCGGACACCCGGGCGTCGAGGTAGCGGCAGATCACGCGGCTGTCGTAAAGCGCGGGGCCCTCCTCGCGCGACAGCGTGGGGATCTTGCCCAGCGGGTTCTGCGCGACGGGCATCTTCTCGCTGGCCAGGGGGTGCCCGATGGCGGGATCGATTTCGACGTCGTTCGCCTGGCCGGTCTCGCGGATCAGGACCTGCACGATGCGGCAGAAGGGCGAGGCGGGATTGTCGTGGAGTTGCATCACGGGGGAGGTTCCTTACGTCTGTTCGGGGGGTGTTCGCATGAGGGCGCCAAGCGCATCCAGCTCGGATCCGATGCCCCGCGCGGTGACCGCATCAGCGGCGCGCAAGCGCACGTCATCGTCCTTATTCTGGTTCAGCTTCCAGGTACCGTTAATCGCCTCGACCTGCATCCGGCAGGGCACGATCTGGCGCATCAGCTTTTCAAGCGCCTCCGGCGTCATCTTATCCGCGATCCAGGGGGGCTTGGGCGCAAGGCGCGGTTCGAAATGCGCGGCCAGGCGGTCCAGCAGGCCGCGAAGCTCCCCCTGCGGCAGGCGCTCTAGCGGGCCGCGCAGATGCACGGCGACGTAGTTCCAGGTCGGCACCTGGTCGTCGATGCCGTACCAGTCTGGAGAGATGTAGCTGTCCGGCCCCGGGATGGCGATCACCGCCGGTTGCGGCGCGTCCAGCAGGCGCAGGATCGGGTTCGAGCGCACCAGGTGCAGCTCGACAAAGCCGCCATCCTCGGCAAGAACGAAAGGGATGTGGCTGATAAGCGGCCCGCCTTCGGCGTTCAGCGCCAGCGTGCCAAAGCCGCGCGCGCGAGCGAACGCGATGTTGCGCGCCGTGTCCGGCTTTCTGAATGCGGGGTTAGGGTGCACCTGTGCCCTCCTTTGGAAATGCCACATTGCCCCCCGCGTCAAGGAATGCCAATATGGGTTCGTTCTCAGGGCGGGGTGAAATTCCCCACCGGCGGTGATAGCCCGCGAGCGCCCCGTATCACGCGGGGGTCTAGCAGATCCGGTGGAATTCCGGGGCCGACGGTCATAGTCCGGATGGAAGAGAATGCGCGCGGGCCCGGCTGGGCGCGTTGCGTGACGCCTTGGGTGACGTGTCTGTTATCGAAAGGAGTCACACATGACACACACCCGATATGCCTTTATCAAAGCGCGTTGGCATTCCAAGATTGTCGACGGGGCCTTGCAAGGTTTCACCGAGTTGATCCCGGCCGCGCAGGTGGACGTGTTCGACACGCCCGGTGCGTTCGAGATGCCCCTACTGGCGCGCGATCTGGCCGCCTCTGGGCGCTATGCTGCGGTCGCCGCGGCGGCGTTCGTGGTGGATGGCGGGATATACCGGCATGACTTCGTGGCGCAGGCCGTTGTCGACGGGCTCATGCGGGCCGGGCTGGACACCGGCGTGCCGGTGCTGTCGGTGTCGTTGACGCCGCACCAGTATCAAGAGACCGCCCATCACGACGCGATCTTTGGCGAGCATTTTGTCCAAAAGGGGCGAGAGGCGGCCGAAGCGGCGCTGATGATCGGAAAAACCCGCGCGGCCTTGGCGGCGTAGCGTTTCTGCACGATCCCTAATTGATTTCGGGGGCCCGCGATTGGGCCCCCCCTGCCCTGTCGCGCGTGGCCTAGGCGCTGTCGGTCGGGAAAACTGTCGCCGGGTCCTTCGATTGCCAGACCTGGTATTTCAACATGATGCGTTCAAAGTCCTGCGAGGCAAGGAACGCTTCGAGCCAGCGCTGCAGGTGCGGCCAGGGCTCGGCATCAAAGCGGGGTTTGTCGATGAACGCGAACTGCCGCACGAAGGGTAGGATGGCCATGTCGGCGATGCTTGGATTGTCACCGTAAAGCCAGGCTTTGCCCGCAAGCTGCGTGTCGAGCTTGGCAAGGAACACGCCGGCCCGAGCGCGTTCTGCCTCTGGGTCGCTGTCGTAGCGCGTGTGGTATTTGGTGCGGTCCAGCGCCTGTTTGAACGACCCATCGGCCTCTGTGATCACGTCACGCCCAGAGCGCGGCACCAGCAGCCACCCCGCCGGGTCGTTGCGTTCCAGCGCCCAGATCATGATCTCGAGGCTCTCATCCAGCACCGTCTCGCCGTCTTTCAGGCAGGGCACCGTGGCGCTGGGTGAGGTCTCCAGGAACTCCGTCGCCTTGTCCCGTAGCAGGACCTCGCGCAATTCTACCTCTTGCGCTGCGGCCTGGATCGCCAGGCGCGCGCGCATTGCGTAGGGACAGCGGCGGAAAGAATACAGGATCGGGCGCATTTTTAGACAGAACCAAGAGCCGCCGCCGGTGTCAAATGCGCAGAGCCAGGAAGGCCGGCGCGCTGCTCGTTTGGCGGTGGGCGGCTAGCTGGGGCCACGGGCGCTCAAGGTGCGGCCCTGCTGCGGGCGCAGGGCGCTCGGCTCAGCAGTTTGGCACGTTCACGGCCAGGCCGCCCAGCGCGGTCTCTTTGTACTTCTCCGACATATCCTGGCCGGTCTGGCGCATGGTCTCGATGCAGGCGTCCAGCGGCACCAGATGCGTGCCATCGCCGCGCAGGGCCAGGGACGCGGCGCTTACCGCCTTGATGCAGCCCAGCCCGTTGCGTTCGATGCAGGGCACCTGCACCAGGCCCTTGATCGGGTCGCAGGTCATGCCAAGGTGGTGCTCTAGCGCGATCTCGGCGGCGTTCTCTACCTGCTCGGGCGTGCCGCCCATGACGGCGGCCAGCCCGGCGGCGGCCATGGCGGCCGCGCTGCCGACCTCGGCCTGACAGCCGCATTCCGCGCCGCTGATCGAGGCGTTGTGCTTGACCAACCCGCCGATTGCCGCCGCGGTCAAAAGGAACTCGCCGACCTTAGAGGGCACGGCGCCGGGCACATGGTCCAGCCAATAGCGGATCACCGCAGGCACCACGCCGGCGGCGCCATTCGTGGGCGCGGTCACCACCTGCCCCCCGGCGGCGTTCTCTTCGTTGACCGCCATGGCGTAGACGCTCATCCAGTCGTTGATGGTGTGCGGCGCGGGCAGGTTCATGCCGCGCTCGGCCAGAAGCGCCTCGTGGATGCCCTTGGCCCGGCGCTTGACGGAGAGCCCGCCGGGCAGGATCCCTTCGCCCGCCAGCCCCCGGTCGATGCAGGCGTTCATCACGTCCCAGATGCGCAGCAGGCCCTGGTCCAGGGTCGCCGGGCCCATCCGAGACAGCTCGTTGGCGCGCTTTAACGCGGCGACGCTCTGGCCGGTGGCGGAGCACATCTCCAGCATCTCGGCGGCGGATTTGAACGGGTGCGGCACCGGCGGGCCGTCATCGGCGTCCTTGCCCGCGGCCAGCTCCGCCTCGGTGAGGACAAAGCCCCCGCCGACCGAGTAATAGGTCTCTTGCAGGATCACGTCGCCCTGGCTGTCCGTGGCGGCAAGGATCATGCCGTTGGCGTGGCCGGGCAGCGGGGCGTCATAGTCAAAGACCAGATCCTGCTTGGGCGAGAACTGCAGCTCTGGCAGGCCATCCGGCGACACGAGGCCGGTCTCGTGGATCTTCGCCAGGGCGGTGGCGGCCTTTTCGGCGTCATAGTCGTCGGCCCGGAACCCCGCGAGCCCCAGGATCGTGGCGCGATCCGTCGCATGCCCAATCCCGGTGAAGGCCAGCGAGCCGTAAAGCGTCGCGCGCAGCCCGGCGAAGGTGAAGGGCGAGGCGCGCATCAGATCCAGGAACCGCGCCGCCGCCACCATCGGGCCGATTGTGTGCGACGATGAAGGGCCGATGCCGACCTTGAACATATCGAAGACAGAGATGAACATGCCGGGGTCCTTTTGAGTGCTCGGGCGTTTGTGTCAGACGGCGCGCGCCGTTGCGGTGCCGAATGCGACCAATCCCTGCCGTATTGCGGTTCAGGTGGTGACCGCGAAGGTCCTGGAAAACTCCGCGCGCCCCTTGGGCGAGAAGTGAACAGCGCGGGAGTTTGCGTCGCGTGTCGCCCATCCAAGATCAAGGAAGGCCGAAAGATAGGCCCGGCCCAATTTGCCCGCCAAATGCGACCGGCGTTCAGACCAATCCAAGCACTCCCGGCACATCGGTGCCCGCGTTGCCTCTAGCTCGGACATCTTTATCCCGAAACTCTCGGCGAACGCATGCCCCTTGGCCGTAAGGGAAATTTGATCCTTCTGGGTCGCAATTTGCCCTTCAGAGATCATCGCATCAAACATCGCGATCCCCATCGTGCCGGCAAGATGGTTGTAGCACACCCGCGCCTCGCGCAGCGCCGTATCGCGGGGCCCCAATCGGGTGCGCAGGTGCCCGGACCCCGCCGCAAGCCCCATCAGAGCCTCAAGCACCGCCGCGACCTCATCAGAGGCGATCGCGAAATACTTGTGCCGCCCTTGCTTTCGACCGCGCAGCAGATCGCCCTCGGACAGCTTCGCGAGGTGCCCGCTGGCGGTTTGCAGAGTCACGCCCGCCTCAGCAGCCAACTCAGTTGCGGTCAGAGCGCGCCCGCTCATCAAAGCGGTCAACATGTTTGCGCGGGCGGGATCGCCGATCAGGGCCGCCACGCGGGCGATATCCGGGCCTTCTCTCATAGTTCGATCATAGCCGAAGCATGGCCCTCACGAAACCCTCTATATCTCCGGCAATCATGCAATGGAGAAAATCATGCTGACCTGCTTTATTCGCTACCAAATCGACCCAACCAAGAAGGCCCAGTTCGAGCAATATGCGCGCAATTGGGGCGAGGCCATTCCGCGCTGCGGCGCCGATCTTATCGGCTACTTCGCCCCGCATGAGGGCTCTTCGACACTGGCCTACGGCGTCTACAACATTGAGAGCCTTGCGGCATACGAGGCCTATCGGAGCCGCCTGGCAAACGACCCAATCGGGCAAGAAAACTACGCATTCGCCCAACGGGAGAAGTTTCTATTGCGAGAGGATCGAACCTTCCTCAAACTTGCCTCCGCAGCAGTTGGGAGGGGCGCATGATCGCCGTCATATTCGAGGTCCAGATCGCCGAGGGCAAGCAAGACGCCTATTTGGATGTCGCCGCAGCGATGCGGCCCCTTGCCGAGCAGGTGGATGGGTTCATCTCTGTCGAGCGCTTCCAAAGCCTGACAACGCCGGGCAAGCTGCTGTCGCTGTCCTACTTCCGGGATGAGGCCGCCGTCGCCGAATGGCGCAAGCTTACAGAGCACCGCTCGGCGCAAAGGAAGGGTCGCAGCGGGATTTTTGCGGATTACCGGTTGAAGGTCGTCCAGGTGCTGCGCGACTACGGCATGCATGACCGATCCGGCGCGCCCCAGGACAGCAAAGAGACCCACGGCTGAGGCGGGCCGGGTCTTAGGGGCTTTCCCTTGGTGCCGGGCGCGTCAGCACAAAGCTGCCGGCCGCCAATAGGCACACCGCCTGTATCGCCAGCACCCACCAGGCCACACCAAAGTAAACCGACAAGCCGAACACCAAAGCCATCATCGCGACGGCCAGCAGCTTGGCCCTTGTGCTGATGGCGCCCTCGGCCTCCCACGCCTTAATATGCGGGCCGAAAACGCTGCGTTCGACCAGCCATTCCCGGGCGCGCGGCGATCCCTTGGCAAAGAAATAAGCGGCCAGGATCATAAAAACGGTCGTGGGCAGAACCGGTAGAACGGCGCCCACCAGGCCCACGGCAACGCAGAGCCAACCCAATAGCAAGTAAACCACCCGAAGCATGTTCCGGAGATAGGACGCCAGGGGGCGACTGAACAGATGCGACTTGGACAATTGCCAATAATTCCCTCTGTCCTTGACTGCCGGGGCTGGTATAACCCCAAAAAGTTAAGATGGAGCAGCCAAATGTCCGGAGCATTGTCGCCGATCGACACCGCGAAATTCGTGGCCGCCAAGCGCGCGGTGGAATTCGTCGAGGACGGCATGAAGGTTGGCCTCGGGACGGGCTCGACGGCGGCCTGGATGGTGCGCTGCCTGGCCGAGCTGGTGCATGATGACGGGCTCAAGGTGGTGGGCGTTCCGACCTCCACCCGCACCGCGGACCTGGCCCAGAAGCTGGGCTTGAAGACCGCGACCTTGGACGAGGCCAAGTGGCTGGACCTGACCATTGACGGTGCCGACGAGTTTGACCCCGACCTCAACCTGATCAAGGGCGGCGGCGGGGCGCTGTTGCAGGAAAAGATCGTGGCCACCGCCAGCGACCGCATGATCGTGATCACCGACGCCTCGAAAAAGGTCGAGAGATTAGGGGCTTACCCGCTGCCGGTCGAGGTCGTACCCTTCGGCTGGCAGACCTCCAAGGCGCTGATCGAGGAGACGCTCGGCGGGCTGGACGTGCTGGGCGACAACGTCACCTTGCGGCTGAATGGCGACGCGCCCTTTGTGACCGACGAGGGCAACTTTATCGTCGACCTGCACCTGCATCGCATCGCCAACCCGCGCCAGATCACGCTGATCCTGAACCAGATCCCCGGCGTCGTTGAGAACGGCCTGTTCATCGACATCTGTGACGTCGTGGTGATCGGCCATGGCGACGGGCGCGTGGAGGTGAACGACATCAATTCCGGCACCCACGAGGAAGACCGGATTGAGTTCTCTGAGAGCGACAACATGTTCTCGGACCTCTCCGACTAAGCAAACCACGTCAGGTTAACGACATCTTACCGATGCGCGGCGCAATTGCCGCGAATCGGGGGTTAATCCCTTATTCTTATGACAAATCCGGTGTCGGACTTTTGTCGGCAAAACGTCGGACTTCCGTCGGGCACGCCGCCCGAAAACGGCATGGTTAACACACCGTGCGCAGCCCCGCTGCGACGGCACCCTGCGCCGACGCACCGAACTCGCCGCCCGCGCCGGTTGCTTTCGCAGATGGCCGTTCATAGGTTGCGCCCGTCTCGCATTGGCCGCAGGGGCCGAAAAAGGAGCGCAGCATGAGCTTTGACTATGATCTCTTTGTGATCGGCGGGGGCTCGGGCGGCGTGCGCGCGGGCCGCGTGGCGGCAGAGACCGGCGCCAAGGTCGCCCTGGCCGAGGAATACCGCATGGGCGGCACCTGCGTGATCCGCGGCTGCGTGCCCAAAAAGCTGATGGTCTTCGCCAGCGGCTATTCCGAGCGCATGGACGAGGCCGCGAAATACGGCTGGGACGTCACGGGCGGCGAATTCGACTGGCAGAAGTTCTGGCCGCATATGCGCTCGGAGCTCGACCGGCTAGAGGGGATCTATCGCACCAATCTGGGGCGCCCCGGGACCACGATATATGACCAGCGGGCGACCATTGTGGACCCGCACACCGTGCAATTGGCGGACGGCTCGCGCCACACCACCAAGCACATCCTGGTTGCCACCGGCGGCACCCCGTTCAAGCCCGCCGAGACACCGGGCATCGAGCTGGCGGGCACCTCGAACGACGTGTTCCTGATGGAGGAGCTGCCCAAGTCGATCCTGATCGTCGGCGGCGGTTACATCGCCTGCGAGTTTGCCTGCATCTTCAACGGGCTGGGCGTGGCCACGACGCAGTATTACCGCGGCGCGCAGGTGCTGCGCGGCTTTGACGAGGAGGCGCGCGGCCATATCGCCGAGCTGATGCAGGGCCGCGGGGTGAACCTGCATGTGGGCACCGATGTGATGGCCATGGAGCAGCGCGACGGCGGCATCTGGGTGAAGGCCAGCAACGGAGACCAGGCGGTCTATGACAAGGTGATCTACGCCACCGGGCGCACGCCCAACACGCAAGGCCTGGGCCTGGAAGAGGCGGGCGTAAAGCTGGGCCGCGGCGGCAAGATCCTGGTCGATGACTACTCGCAGACCAACATCCCCTCGATCTTCGCTGTCGGAGACGTGACCGACCGCGTCAATCTGACACCGGTGGCGATCCGCGAGGGCGCCGCCTTCGTCGAAACCGTGTTCAAGGGCAACCCAACCAAGGTCGATCACAGCAATGTCGCCTCCGCGATCTTCACCCAGCCGGAATACGGCGCGGTGGGCCTGACCGAGGAGCAAGCCGCCGAGCAGGAGGAGATCGAGGTCTACTGCGCCGCCTTCCGCCCGATGCAGAACGCCTTTATTGGTAAGGAGGAACGCGTGCTCTTTAAGCTCATCGTCTCCAAGGCCAACCGCAAGATCCTGGGCGCGCATATCATCGCCGATGGCGCGGGCGAGCTGATCCAGATGGTGGGCGTCGCGGTTAAGATGGGCGCCACCAAAGAGGACTTTGACGCCACCGTCGCGGTGCACCCCACCATGTCCGAGGAAGTAGTTTTAATGAAGACTCCTACCCGTACCGCTTGATTTTTGGACTCAATAGGCACAGTTAGCAACCCAAACCCATATACTTGGCGAAGGGAAATCGATGTCCGGCAATAATGGTGGACCCTGGGGCGGCGGCGGTGGCAATCGCGGCGGCGGGGATGACGACCGCGGTGGCAGGAACAACGGCGGTGGCCGTCGGCCTGGCCAGGGCGGCGGCGACGGGCCGCAGATCCCTGAGATCGACGAGATCATGAAGAAGGGCCAAGAGCAGCTGCGCGTCCTGATGGGCGGCCGCGGCGGCAATGGCCGCGACAACGGCACCGGCGGCGGCGGTGGCCCGCGCCTGACGCGCGGCACGATCGGCCTTGGCGTGCTGGTGCTGGTGGTGCTTTGGCTGTTCCAGAGCTTCTACCGCGTGGACACCTCGCAGCAATCAGTAGAGCTGCTGTTCGGCGAATACGTGCAGACCGGCAACGAGGGTCTGAACTTTGCGCCTTGGCCCATCGTGACCAAGGAGATCCGCTCGGTCACGACCGAGAACACCCTGGAGATCGGCGCCCGCGCCGGCGAAGGCCTGATGCTGACCGGGGACGAGAACATCGTGGATATCGACTTCCAGGTGGTCTGGAACATCGCCGATCTGCAGAAGTTCACCTTCAACCTGGCCGCACCGGAAGAGACCATCACTGCGGTGTCCGAATCGGCGATGCGCGAGATCATCGCGCGCTCGAACCTGGCGCCGATCCTCAACCGGGATCGCGGGATCATCGTGGCCGAGCTGGCCGAGCTGATCCAGGCGACGCTGGACAGCTACGAGAGCGGCGTGAACATCGTCCGGGTGAACTTTGAGAAAGCCGACCCCCCGCGCGAGGTGATCGACGCCTTCCGCGAGGTGCAGGCCGCCGAGCAGACCCGCGACACGCTTGAAAAGCAGGCCGACCGCTACGCCAACGAGCGGCTGGCCGCCGCCCGTGGTGAGGCCGCGCAGCTTCTCGAAGAGGCCGAAGGCTATCGCGCCCGGGTTGTCAACGAGGCCGAGGGTGAGGCCGCGCGCTTTATCGCGGTCTATGACGAGTACTCCAAGGCCGAGGAGGTGACGCGCAAGCGCCTCTACCTCGAGACGATGGAACGCGTGCTGTCGAACGTCGAAAAGATCATCATTGACGAGGGCGCCAGCGGCTCAGGCCAGGGCGTCGTGCCCTACCTGCCCCTGAATGAACTTCGCCGCGGAGGGAACAACTGATGCGCCGTACCACCTTTATCCTGCCGATCCTCGTGGTCATCGGCGCAGTTCTGATCAGCGCGCTCTATATCGTGGACGAGCGCCAGAAGGCCCTGCGGCTCTGGTTCGGTGAGGTCACCGCGGTGATCGAAGAGCCCGGTCTCTACTTCAAGATCCCGGTGCTGCACGAGATCGTCTACTATGACGACCGCATCCTGCCCCTGGACACCCAAGAGCTTGAAGTCACGCCGCTGGATGACCGCCGTCTGCGCGTGGATGCCTTCGCGCGCTGGCGCATCAACGACCCGGTGCGGTTCCGCCGCGCCGTGGGCACCGGCGGCGAGGCCGCGGGCGCGTCCCGCCTGGAGCGCATCCTCAACGCCGAGCTGCGCGAGGTGCTGGGTTCGGTGAACTCCGGCGCGGTGCTTAGCTCTGACCGTGTTGCCCTGATGAACCGGATCCGCGACCAGTCGCGCGGTCAGGCCCTGTCGCTGGGCATCGAGGTTGTCGACGTGCGGATCAAGCGCGCCGACCTGCCAGAGCAGAACCTCGCGGCCACCTTCGAGCGGATGCGCGCGGAGCGGGAGCGCGAGGCCGCCGACGAGATCGCCCGCGGTAACGAGGCCGCGCAGCGCGTGCGCGCCCAGGCCGACCGGACCGTGGTCGAGACCACGTCCGAGGCCGCCAAGAACGCCTCGATCATCCGCGGTGAGGCCGACGCGCGCCGGAACGCGATCTTTGCGGACGCCTTCGGCCGCGATCCAGAGTTCTTCGCCTTCTACCGCTCGCTCTCGGCCTACGAGAATTCGCTGGACGGCTCGAACTCCACGCTGGTGATCTCGCCCGACAGCGAGTTCTTTGACTACCTGAAGTCGAATACCGGGGTGCCAGCTCAGTGAGCTGGCTGCTCTTGGGCCTCGGCCTGGTGCTTGTGATCGAGGGGCTGGTGTTCGCACTGGCCCCTTCGCGTTTGGAGGACCTGCTGGAGGCGCTGCGCTCTGTTCCGCCAGAGGCGCGGCGGCTGATCGGGCTGACCGCGCTGGCCTTAGGCGTGGCGCTGGTGTCGCTTGCCCGGTGGTGGGGGCTCTAGAGGGCTCGAATGGCGTGGCGTTTGGCCGCTCGCGCGCAATGGAGCGCCGCAATTTTCTTGCAAGAAAATTGCGAAACTCTTGCAAGAGTTTCTTCGACACCTCCAGAGTTGATGCTTTAGCCGCAACCTTTCACCGGCCCGCAGGCCGGACTTTCCTCGCAAGGAAAGTGCAAGACTCTTGCAAATGACCTCTGCCAAGCGGAGGTGTTCCTGAAGGAATACACTGTACGTAGGATCGGTGTTTGTTCATCTGTGCCGTATCGTTTCGGGCCTTGGCTCTTGGCTGCGGTAAATGCCCGTTCGGCAAAAGCCTCTTCGGACCCCTCCGCCCTTCCAGAGGTTCCATCCGAGGGAGGCGAGTGTACGATAGAATGAGCTCCAGATTGCCGTACCCAGGATGCCAAAAGAGCGCCCCTCTTTGGATTGCGTAGGGTGGGCAATCCTGCCCACCGCCCCGCTCAACAATCGGTGTCGCACTTGAAATGTGAATCAAGCACCCTCGATCTGGTCGCAGGTGAAGACGTCGCCGCCCAGCAAGAAGCCCATGTCGACCCCCGCCTCCCCCATCGCCTCGCACAGGGTGGCGCAGGCGGTAGGGATGCGGGCCGAGACCTTAACAGTGTCTGAACCCGCCGAGCCGCTCCGACCTCCGAGTCGGGGGTTAACGCCTTATTTCATTGGCGAAAGCAGTGTCGGACTTTTGTCGGCAAAACGTCGGACTCCTGTCGGGTGGGGTGTCGGCAAAGCCCATGGTTAACAGCCCGCGCGGTGGGGAGCTTAGATGGCAGCTTCGCGGACTTAACTGCCGTTTACTATGCCTGCGCCGATGTCCGCTTTTTGGGAAGATCGCAATAGGCGGCGGTTTTATGGAAGCAACGCCTCAGCACGAAATTGTACTTCGGTTGAAGGTAAACAACGACGGTGCGTTGCAGCGTTCGAGTGTGTGGGGTACTCGTCCGCTGCTAAGTAAAAATGGATCACCCGGCAGGGCGGCTACGATTGTGCGCTGCGAAAGAGCTAGGCTCTGACATGCAAACGCGCCGCCTTGCGTGCGAGTCACCGGGTTATAGCTGTTGGAAGGATGTCTCCAACAGATGGCGTCTTGTCCTGAGACCACATCCTGTTTGTACTCTTCTGGTACCCCGCGTTGGTTTCCGGGGTACCAAAGCCAAGCTTTTCCTTGTGGTGCCAGGTAATTTACCTGAAACCCATGCGCCTGAGAAAAAGACAAATAGGTTGTGTTAGGTTTAGGGTAATCGGGGAATTTGTTTTCGCGAGACGTTACTTCGGCAATCGCACTGGCAACATCAGAATTCGGTTGCTGACCCGTACAACCCGTGACCAAGAAGGCAATGGCTAATATCGTTCCCGACCTCATGACGTGCATGATTAGCAGGCTAGACTTACTGCCCAGCCATCAAAGCGGCCCGAAACTTTGGTGCGCAAATCGGCAAGGTCAGTCGTTGCTATGTTTCCACCTAAAAAAGCCAGAACTCCAGCATTAAATGTACCATTGCATCCTGTTGCCGCGCGTGATGCAGCCTCTACATCGGCAACGAAATATGGAATAGATGCTCCAACAAGCTCAACAAGCGCTTGATTTCGTTGGGTCACGTGCGCAACGCGGAATGTCTTGCCATTTACGCTTACAGTCCGAGCCGTAGCCAATGCTGCATCCGTGTTTGCGATATTGGTGGCCCGCTGTGCCCTTTGTTCGGACGACAGTTGTGGCCCACCGCAAGCCGAAAGAAACGTGGCGGCAATCAAGAGAGGTGCGGTATATCGCATGAGAAATCCTTGGCGTTGGTTTTCACAATCTCTAGATGCACTTAAAGGGGATGTAAACTTTAGTCTGGGCCAGAATATATACGTCTTTGGAGAACTGAGTTTTCCGCAACATATATCCAGTGCTGCGTCCATGTTCTGGGGTGACTTCCCACCGCCCCCTCGATCTGAAGTAAAGCCGCCGTTCATGCTTCTTGCAGCATCGGACACGTTTGGCTCGAAGCGGACTTGCGGTGCTGTAGAGGTTTGATCATTGGCTAGGCTGTAGGGGTCCCCTCTCAGTTTGGGGCGGGAGCGCTTTCGAGGCCTCAAAGAACTGCGGTCTTCCGCCACTTCCAAAAGGAAAAGGCGCCCCGGTTGGGACGCCCTTTGTGTCTTGGAACGCAGGCGGGACAAGTCCCGCCCTACGAGATGTTGCGCTGTGCCGCGTAGGGTGGGCAATTCTGCCCACCGCCTAAGCTTAGCAGCTGTAGTACATCTTGAATTCCATCGGGTGTGGCGTGTGCTCGTAGGCGTAGATCTCTTCCCACTTGAGCTCCATGTAGCCCTCGATCTGGTCGCGGGTGAAGACGTCGCCGGCCAGCAGGAAGTCCATGTCGGCCTCCAGCTCCTCCATCGCCTCGCGCAGGGACGCGCAGACGGTGGGGATGCCGGCCAGTTCCTCTGGCGGCAGGTCGTAGAGGTCCTTGTCCATCGCCGGACCCGGGTCGATCTTGTTCTGGATGCCGTCCAGGCCCGCCATCAGGAGCGCCGCGAAGCACAGGTAGGGGTTCGCCGCCGGGTCGGGGAAGCGGGCCTCCACGCGCTTGGCCTTGGGGCTCTCCGTCCACGGGATCCGCACGCAGCCGGAGCGGTTCCGGGCCGAGTAGGCGCGCAGCACGGGCGCCTCGAAGCCCGGGATCAGGCGCTTGTAGCTGTTGGTCGACGGGTTGGTGAACGCGTTCAGCGCCTTGGCGTGCTTGAGGATGCCGCCGATGAAGTAGAGCGCCTCCTGGCTGAGGTCGGCATACTTGTCGCCCGCAAAGAGCGGCTTGCCGTCCTTCCAGATCGACATGTTCACATGCATGCCGGTGCCGTTGTCGCCCGCGATGGGCTTGGGCATGAAGGTGGCCGACTTGCCATAGGCCTGCGCCACGTTGTGGATCACGTATTTGTACTTCTGCAGGTGGTCGCCCTGCGCGGTCAGCGACGAGAAGATCAGGCCCAGCTCGTGCTGGCAGCTCGCCACCTCGTGGTGGTGCTTGTCGACCTTCATGCCCATGCGCTTCATGGTGGACAGCATCTCGGAGCGGATGTCCTGGCCGTCATCCACCGGCGGCACGGGGAAGTAGCCGCCCTTGATGCCCGGGCGGTGGCCCATATTGCCCATCTCGTACTCGGTGTCGGTGTTCCAGGAGGCGTCCAGCGCGTCCACCTGGTAGCTCACCTTGTTCATCTCCACGCTATAGCGCACGTCGTCGAACAGGAAGAACTCGGCCTCGGGGCCGAAATAGGACACGTCGCCGATGCCGGTCGACTTCAGGTAGGCCTCGGCCTTCTCGGCGGTGCCGCGCGGGTCGCGGTCATAGGCCTCGCCGGTGTCGGGCTCCACGATCGAGCAATGCACCGCCAGGGTCTTCTCGGCGAAGAACGGGTCCATATAGGCGCTGTCGCAGTCGGGCATCAGCTTCATGTCGGACTGGTCGATCGACTTCCAGCCGGCGATCGACGAGCCGTCGAACATGAACCCCTCGTCGAGGAAGTCCTCGTCCACCTGGTCGCTCATCACGGTGACGTGCTGCAGCTTGCCGCGCGGGTCGGTGAACCGGATGTCGACGTATTCCACGTCCTCATCGCGGATCGTCTTAAGAACGTCTGCTTTGCTCATTTCCCTATCGGTCCTTTCACAGTTCGCCCCGGATGGCAGATCCGGGGGTTTAGAGGGTCAATTCGATTAGAGGCCCCGGGTCTCAGGCCCGGGACGGTGTTACAGCGCGTCCTCGCCCGCCTCGCCGGTCCGGATGCGGATCGCCTGCTCAACGGAGGACACAAAAATCTTGCCGTCGCCGATCTTGTCGGTCTTGGCGGCGCCCACGATGGCCTCGATGGCGGGTTCGACCTGGTCGTCGCCCAGCACCACCTCGATCTTCACCTTGGGCAGGAAGTCCACGACATATTCCGCGCCGCGATAGAGCTCGGTATGGCCCTTCTGGCGCCCGAAACCCTTCACCTCGATCACCGAAAGGCCCTGCACGCCGATCTCCTGGAGCGCCTCCTTCACCTCGTCAAGCTTGAACGGTTTAATGATCGCTTCGATTTTTTTCATGTGGCGGCTCCTAATACGTTTCTCGACTTTCCGATCATCTCTGCCCGCGCGGGACAACTCGGGCCTTGGCGTGCGGGCCGGGCATATCGGTCATTTCCCACATAACGCCTAAATTTTGGGCACAATGCCAAAGATCGGGGCAGATTGCGAAAAGCCCCGCGCCGCGACGGCCCCATCCGCCCCGGCGGGGCGCAAAGACGGGCACAAAATCGCAACGCGGGCGCCGTGCTTACGCCGCTTTTACCTGCTCAAATCGGAACGCGATAGGGCCCGAAGGCCCGCATTTTAGCAAAGGTCACTGCCATGAACCTTGGGAATTTGATCATTGGAATTCTGACCGGAGGCGTCGCCTTTGGCGTCGCCGGGCAAAACACGGGCTACCTGCCCAAAACCTCAGAGGCGTTCTCGGCTAGCCTCGCCGCGCCAGAGGCCCCGGCGGTGGAGCCAGGCGCCGACCCCGCCCCGGCGACGGCCGCGTCCCTGTCGGCGCGCCGCAGCCTGCCGCTCTTCCTGGCGGCCGCCAAGACCCCGCCCGAGGGCTGGTCGCGCGTCTCGCTAAGGGTCGCGCTGCAGGGCGAGAGCGCCGTAGAGGACATCTGGGTGCGCGACCTGGAGGGCGACGCGGAGGCGGGCCTTAGCGGCGCCCTGGACGCCGCGCCCGCGGATCTGCCGGGCCTGTCAGAGGGCAACCGGGTGGAGTTCGCATACGCGCAGATCACCGATTGGGGCTTTGCCGCGGACGGCAAGGGCTACGGTTTCTACTCGATCCGCGCCACGATCGGCGACTTGCCCGAGCAGGAGCAGGCCGGGTTGCGCGCCTGGCTGGCCGAGCCCGCAGAGCCCGCCGTCTGGCCCGTGGCCGCGCCCTTTCCGACGCCCGGCCCGACGCCCGGCCCGACGCACGGCCCGACGCCCGGCCCGACGCCCGGCGATGACGACAGCGCCGCGGCCCCTGAGGCGCTCGACGCGATGCACTGGGGCCTCGGCGTCGGCGCAAGCTGAACCACCGCGCCGCCCAACAGAGGTGCGTAACGATTGCTTTGAGTGCAGGGCCGGTGCAAGTTGTACCGGTCCTTTAAGCTTGGAGCGTGCGCCATGGAGACCATCACCGCCGCCGAGATGCGCGCGCTTGAGCAGGAGGCCATCGCCAGCGGGCGCGTCACCGGGCTGGAGCTGATGGAGCGCGCGGGGCGGGGCGTGGTGGAGGCGATCCTGGAGGAGTGGCCCGAGTTGGAGAGCGCGGAGCGAGGGGCCAGCCCCTCGCGCTCCCCGGGATATTTAGAAACCAGAGAAGATCAGGGCGCGCCACGGGCCGTGGTGCTCTGCGGACCGGGCAACAATGGCGGCGACGGGTTCGTCGTCGCGCGCCTGTTGCACGGGCGCGGCTGGAAGGTGGAGGTGTTCTTTTACGGCGATCCTGAGCGGCTGCCGCCGGATGCCCTGGAAAACTACCAACGTTGGAACGCAATTGGGCAGAGCGTCCCTTGGGACGATGCAGCAATTGCGCAGAGCTGGGACTATGATTGGCCACAGGAGCCACGCTACGTTGTCATAGACGCGCTGTTTGGGATCGGAATGTCTCGCGAGATGCCGGCTGACACAGAGAATGTCTGGCGCGCCCTGATGCCTGCGGGCCTAAACGATCCCAGGGATCACCCGCAGTCAGACCTCTTTGTTGCGGTTGATATTCCGAGCGGTATTCATTCTGACACCGGAGAAAACTTCGGGCCCTGGGCGTCGCATCTAACAGTCACGTTCCACAAACTGAAGCCGGGCCATCTGATGGGTGATCGAGTCGGATATTGCGGTAAAGTCGTCGTAAAGGATATCGGACTTTGAGCTTCACCTTGTTCCAAATACGCAAATGCTGACGCCCGAAATCATCTCCAGGCTCGCCAAGGCAGAGCACCAGCATAAATACGACCATGGGCATGCGCTGGTGCTGGCGGGCGGCGTGGGCCGCGGCGGGGCAGCGCGGCTGGCCGCGCGCGGCGCGCTGCGCATCGGGGCGGGGCTGGTCACGCTCGGCTGCCCCCCGGCGGCGCTGATCGAGAACGCCGCGCAGCTTAACGCCATCATGCTGACCCGGGTGGACGGCGCCGAGGGGCTCGGCGCGATCCTTCAGGACAACCGCATCAACGCGCTATGCATCGGGCCGGGGCTGGGCACCGGCGAGGAGGCCCGTCGCCTCGTAGAGGCCGGGCTGAGGAGCGCGCGGGCCACGGTGCTTGACGCCGACGCGCTGACCCTTGTGGCCCAGCATGACGACCTGCGCGCCCTTCTGCACAAAAGCTGCGTGCTGACGCCCCATGGCGGCGAATTCGCGCGGCTCTTTCCCGACATCGCCGCGCGGCTGGCCGCGCCCGCCGCCGAGGGCCCGGCCTACTCCAAGCTCGACGCCACGCGGGCGGCGGCGCGCGCGGCGGGCTGCACGGTGCTGCATAAGGGCGCGGACACCGTCATCGCCGATCCGGAGGGGCGCGCCAGCACGAGCGCCGCGCGCGACGCGGATGCGGCCCCCTGGCTGGCCACCGCGGGGGCGGGAGATGTGCTGGCAGGCTTCATCGCCGGGCTCCTGGCGCGCGGCTTTGAGCCCCGCACCGCCGCCGAGACCGCGGCCTGGCTGCACGCCGAATGCGCCCGCGCGTTTGGTCCCGGCCTGATCGCCGAGGATCTGCCGGAAACCCTACCGCATGTGCTGCAAAGCCTGCTCTCCCAGGCGGGGAAACCGGCCGCGCATTAGTCAGCCGTAAAGGGAATCGCGCTAAGTTTAGGCGCGGATAGCCAGGTGATTGAGCGATGCAATACAGAGAACCAAGGTGGCCCACGCACGCCGATACGCGCATTGAGAAGGGCAAGGGCGCCTTCGATGGGACAATCGTGAACGTTGGCGCGCGGGGCGTTGGCATCTCCAGCGCGATGGAGGTGGCGCGCGGCGACCGGATCCAATGCGAGGTGCTTTCGCGCAAAGCCGCCGGGACCGTCTGTTGGGCCGCCGATGGCGTCTTTGGCGTATGGCTGGACGAGCCCATCCCAGAGGCCGTTCTGGCGCAGCTGCGCGGCATGCGGCGCAAACTGTTCGACGGGTCGGAGCTGGACGGCATTGGCAAGCGACCAAGGGACGCCAGTGCAGGACGCCCCCGCGCCTAGGGCGCTTGGCCGGGGCGCCGGTTTGTGGGCCAAGCTTCGGGGCACCGATGGCCTGGGCCCGGCATGGCGCAAGAACGCCGCCCTGCGCGGAGTTTGCTTGCAAGGGCAAAGCCGTTCGAAGCAACGCCACGCCGCGATGCAAGTTGGACCGCTGCGGCCTGCAAGGGCGGGCGGCGTGGGAGATGGAGAGGTGCTGTGGCGGTTTGTGGACCGAGTGGCTGGGCGTAGACGAGATGCGCGGCGTGATCCGCGCCTATGCGCGCCCCGGCTTTGCTTGAGATCGCAGCCTAAAGCCCGGACGCCATAAAGTGAGAGGCTCTCTTATGAAGTTTCGCAAACCCCGCTGGCCGGTCGACTTCAAATTGGTGCTCTTTAGCGCCGATGGAGAGCAGCTTGTGACGGTCAGGAACGTCGGGCGCCACGGGCTCTGCCTCACCGATTGCCAGGACCTTAGGAAGGGCCAGGACGTGAAGCTGCTTTTCGCGGGCACCGGGCGCCAGGGTCGGGTGGAATGGGTGCGCAAGAGCCTGGCGGGGGTCCATGTTGATCGCGCGCTTGGAGAGGTAGAGCTGGCGATGCTGCGCCAGCTCCCCAGGCGTGCCGGGGCTGCGGGCGCCGCTGAGGGCCTCGGCTCTGGTACGCCCGCGGGCCGGTCCCGCGAGACGTGAAGGCGCGCCCCTGTAGGGCGCGCCCATGAGGCGTTTGGTCCGGTTCCAGCGGGCTATTTATGCCAGATCGCGGCGTAGCGGGCCTGGCCGCCCTGGTTGTAGCCAGAGACGTCCACCAACCGGTAGCCCTTGGCCCGCCAGGTGTCGAACTCGGCCTGGTAGCCGGATCCGGTCAAGCCGTGGCGCGCGACATAGGCGCCGCCCTGCTTGGCCCAGATCGCCGCGAAGCGCGGCTGCCCGCCGACGGAGAACCCGTCAACATGCACCGGCTTGTAGCCCTGCGCGGTGAACGTGTTGGAGGCCTGCTGGTACTGCGCCGGGCTCATGTCGTGGCGGGCAACATAGGCGCCGCCGGGCTGCTTTTTCCAGATCGCGGCGTAGCGCGCCTTGCCTCCGGCCTGGTAGCCGGACACGTCCACCAGCCGGTAGCCCCTGGAGGTCCATTTGGTGAACTCGGCCTGGTATTGCGCGGAGGACAGGCCATGGCGCGCCACGAAGGGCGCGCTGTTCTTTTGCCACATCGCCGCAAAGACACCCGCGCCGCCGCCCATGCCGTCCAGGAAGGCCGGGGCGTAGCCGCGCGACGCCAGCGCATCGAAGGCCTTCTGATACTGGGCCGCGCTCAACCCGTGGCGGGCCTGCCAGGCGGGGCCGCCCTGCTTGGCCCAGATCGCCGCGTAGCGGGCCTGGCCGCCGACGTTATAGGCGCTGACATCGGTCAGCCGGTAGCCCTTGGCGGTAAACGTGTCGAAGGCGCTTTGGTATTGCCCGGCGGACATGCCGTGGCGCGCCACCCAGGACTGCGCCGCGGCGGGCAGGGACAGCCCCGCGAGGGTGGCGGAGGCAAGCGCCGAGAGAATAAATTTGCGAACCATGGTGGTCTCCTATCTGGAATATCTGCGCAGCGAAAATCTCTGCTGAGGTGGCCATGGGTCGCGCGGGGAGCGCATAGGGTTCAAACAAAAGCAAAGCGGGCCCGGATTGCTCCGGCCCGCCTGTGTCGGTCGAGAGTCGATGAAGGTCTAGGCCGCGAAGGGCAGCCCGCTGTCGCTATAGACCTGGCCCTCGGCCAGGAAGACCACCTGCGGCTTGTCGAAGTCCAAGCAGAAGCTGTCCGCGGCGCGCCGGGACACCCCGCGCAGCGTGCGCGCGCCGGTGCGCGTGACGATCCGATCGCCCTCGTGCAGCGTCTCGACGCGGCGAATGCCGTCCAGCGTCATCACTTCCGTGCCGCGGGCCAGGCCAAGCGCGGCGACCGCGGTGGCGTTGGACATCTCGAATTGCGACTGAGGGTGCATCATATTATCGACTCCACTTAATTGCTTGCGCCGAGCATGCGATCCGATTTGGGCAGAAATAAGACATCGATTTGCCCGCGAAGCGGCGGATTTTCCGCTCGCATCCCCTTCAGGGCTTTGCTATGAGCCGCCACGCGCGGGCGTGGCGGAATTGGTAGACGCACCAGATTTAGGTTCTGGCGCCGCAAGGTGTGGGAGTTCGAGTCTCCCCGCCCGCACCACGACTAACAGACGGGTCGGAAACCCCCTAAAGCCTTGTATGGAAGAGTTATTTTCGGAGTCCCGGCACCCTCATTTGGGGTCTAATCGATGCGGCCCCGGACGAGTTCAGTGGAGCGCGGTCCTTTGAACCGCGCAGGCCCCAATGCCGCTTCCCCGGACCGCACTCGGCCGCGGGCCGAACCGGCCCAGCGCGCGCATCGCGGGGTGCTCAAACAGCTCCTGCAGAGCAAACAAGGCGGGGCGGGTCGTGCTGCGCGTTGATTCGGGCCCGCAACATCGCCCAAGCACAGCCTGAGAGGCCCCTTGATCGAACCGCGCCAAAGCGTTGCGGCGCCCGGCAGATGCGAATTGCCGTCCATCGCGGCGGCATTTTGCGCAATCCCCGATAAACCTCTGGTATATGCTTCGGTGCTAAAGGATGATTGTAACACGACGCTCACGTGGCTTTGAGCGAACGAGATCGGGATTGTGTTGTGCTCGAGCAGCCCTATCTAAATGCTGAGCCACATGAGAACGCCCGCGCTCATTGCCATCGCGGGTGCAACAGAATGGAGAGAAAACGTGACACCTCAGGCACTCCCCATACCAGCCCAACCGCCGCTGCAGCTGCGCGCGCTTTGGGCGGCCCTGATGGGCCTGGCGATCCTAATCGCGCAGTCCACCATGGCGCCGGCGCAGAGCCGCCCCGACAGCTTTGCCGACCTTGCGGAGACGATCAGCCCCTCGGTGGTGAACATCACCACGGCGACCAATGTGGCCGCCTCGACCACCCCTGAACTTAGCGTCCCCGACGGCTCGCCCTTCGAGGATTTCTTCCGCGACTTCATGGACCGCAACCAGGACAACCCGCGGCGCCCCCGGCGCTCGTCGGCCCTGGGCTCGGGCTTTGTGATCTCCGCGGACGGCTTCATCGTGACCAATAACCACGTGATCGAGGGCGCCGATGAGATCACCATCGAGTTCTTCTCGGGCGAGGAGCGGGACGCGACGCTGATCGGCCGCGACCCCAACACCGACATCGCGCTGTTGAAGGTCGAGGTCGACGCGCCGCTGGAGTTCGTGGAATTCGGCGACAGCGACGGCGCCCGCGTGGGCGACTGGGTGATGGCCATGGGCAACCCGCTGGGCCAGGGCTTCTCGGTCTCGGTGGGCATCATCTCGGCCCGCAACCGCGCGCTGAGCGGCAGCTATGACGACTACATCCAGACCGACGCGGCGATCAACCGGGGCAACTCGGGCGGCCCGCTGTTCAACATGGACGGCGACGTGATCGGCGTGAACACGGCGATCCTATCGCCGAATGGCGGCTCGATCGGCATCGGCTTCTCGATGGCCTCCAACGTGGTAACCAAGGTGGTGGACCAGCTGCAGGAGTTCGGCGAGACCCGCCGCGGCTGGCTGGGCGTGCGCATCCAGGACGTGGACGAGGACACCGCCGAAGCGCTTGGCCTGGTCAAGGCCTCCGGCGCGCTGGTCACCGACGTGCCCGATGGCCCCGCCAAGCAGGCGGGCATCGAATCCGGCGACGTGATCATGACCTTCGACGGCACCGAGGTCGAGGACACCCGCCAATTGGTGCGCGTCGTGGGCGCCACGGCCGTGGGCAAGGCGGTTGACGTGATCATCTTCCGCGGCGGCGAGGAGGTCACCCTTTCGGTGACGCTTGGGCGCCGCGAAGAGGCCGAGGGGGCGATCCCCGCCACCGCGCCCGCCGCCCCGGAGGAGCCCGTTGAGAAGGACGTGCTAGGCCTGACCGTGACCGGCATGTCCGACGAGCTGCGCCAGCAGCTGGGCCTTGCCGAAGACGCCGAGGGCCTCGTCGTGCGCGAAGTGGACGAGACCGCCCAGGCCTATGAAAAGGGCCTGCGCGCGGGCGACGTCATCACCGAGGCCGGCCAGCAGAAGGTCAACGTCGTCACCGACCTAGAGGACCGCATCGCAGAGGCGAAGGACGCGGGCCGCAAGTCCCTGCTGCTGCTGGTGCGCCGCAACGGCGAGCCGCGCTTTGTGGCCTTGACGCTGGACGGCTGAACCTAGGCCTCAGTCGAAGAATGCAGGGGGGGCGTCCGGTTCGGGCGCCCCTTCTTCTTGTCGCCCCCGGCGCCCGCGATCCAAAGCCCAAGCGCCGGGAACAGCACCAGCTCGGCGAAAAGAGACGGCGCGATCTTGGCGCTGGCCAACAGGGCAAAATCACCCGCGGATAGCCGCATCAGCCCACCCACAAACACCATCGCCGTCAGCGCCACCAGCACGCCGCGCAGCTGCTGAAACGCGATGGCCCCGGCGATCATCAGCAGCCCGACAGCGGTCCAGACCCCGGCGATGAACCGGACATGGTTGTCCTGCACCGCATAGACCCGCGCGTCTGTCGCGGCGACAAAGTTCGTGGCGCCCTGCCACCCGAGGGTGGCGATGCCGCCCAGCCCAACATTCAGGCCAAGCCAAACAATGATCGAGCCGGCTATCAGCAAGGTGGCTTTGAGTGCGGTCATGGGGATCTTCTCCGATTATTTGATATACGCGTATATTTTTATACGCGCCTTGTAAATTAAAAATTACGCGTACACATTAATTTGACTGACGACCCGCCTGACCCGCAGGAGCACCGATTGACGCAAGACGCGAAACCCAAGCGCGGCCGCCCCGTGCTGACCGCCGAGCAGCACGCGCAGACCCGCGCGCGCATCGCCGAGGCGGCGCTGCGGCTCTTCCTGGAGGAGGGCTTTCATTCCGTGTCGATGCGGCGCCTGGGTAAGGAAGTTGGCCTGACGCCGATGGCGCTCTACCGTTACTACGACAGCAAGCTTGGCATCCTGGCGAGCCTTTGGGGGCACGTGCTGGGCCTGGCCTTTCAGCGGGTCGCCCAGGCCGCGGATCCCGAACAGGCGCCAAGGGACCGGCTTCTTGCGATCAGCCAGGCCTATGTCGGGTACTGGCTGGACAATGTCGACCATTACGGCCTGGTCTTCATGAGCGCCGGAGTCAGCAACGCGGATGTGAAGGGTTTTGTGGCCCAGCCCGAGGTTCTGGCCCGCTTCCAGGTCTTTTTTGACATGGTCGCGCGATCCCGCGGCCTGCCGGCGGAGGCCGAGGGGGTCAAACGCGCGACTGACGGGCTGCTCAGCCACCTGCACGGCATTACGCACTCGTCGATCACCATGCAGGGTTACCCTTGGACCGATGCGGGCACGCTTGTGCGCGACGCGGTAGATGCCGCCGCCGAGGGGCCGGGCGCATGACGCAATGCGGGTACCGAACCGGTTTGGTATTGGATGACAGCCGCCAGGACTGGGATGCGACCGGCCCCCGGCCCATCGCCTGGTCCGCCTGGTATCCGACCGCCGCCACGGAGGCCGCCGCGCCTGGGCACCCGCTCTTCGATACGGGCCCCGTGCTGCGCGACGCCTCACCGCGCGGCGGCGCGCATCCCGTGGTGTTGCTCTCCCACGGCACCGGCGGCATAGCCGAGAGCCTCGGCTGGATCGCGCGGGAACTGGCACTGGCCGGGCATGTGGTGATCGGCGCGAACCACCACGGCAATACCGGGCTGGAGCCTTACCGCGCCGAGGGGTTCCTCTGCTGGTGGGAGCGGGCGCGCGATCTGACGCTTCTGCTGTCAGAGCTGTCCCGCGCCGGCGCGCTGGCGGGGCATCTGGACATGGGCCGGGTCGCCGCGCTGGGCTTTTCATTGGGGGGCTACAGCGCGCTGGCCCTGGCGGGCGGGCGCACCCGCATGGAGGCCTTCCAGCGCTGGGCCGACACGCAGGGCGGCGGCATGACCGGCCCGCGGGAGTTCCCGGATCTTTGGGCCCAGATGCCGCGCTTGATGCAATCCTCCGAGGTGTTCCGCCGCTCTTGGGCGGCGCATGGGGACGACTATTGCGACCCGCGCATCCGGCGCGTAGTGACCATGGCCCCGGCTCCAGGCGTGCGCGGCTTTACTCCGTCCTCGATCCGGGCGGTGACCGTTCCGGTCACGATCCTATCCGCCGGCAGTGACAGCGAGGCCCCGGTCGCGCAATGCGGCGACTGGCTCGCCGAGCAGAACCCGGGCTTTGACCACATCAACCTTGGGCCACATGTCGGCCACTACACGTTCCTCTGCCCACCGATGCCCGGCGCGGCCGAGGCGGCGCCGGATCTCTTCACGGACCACGCAAGCATCGACCGTAGAGCCGTGCACGCGCGCTGCCGCGAGCTGGTGCTGGCCGCGCTGGGCTAGCCGTTGGTCGGCCAGGCGTGGTGCTCGTCGTCGATGACGAAGGCATGGGCGTGCACCCAGGCCCCGGCGACCCGCCGCGCGCCGCGCAGATGCGGGTGGCCCGGCGGCAGGTCGTCATGGCTGTGCTCGATGGGCTCTGCGGTGTTGGGCGGCCAGACGACAAGCGCCAGGATCACGCCGCCCGCCCCGATCGCGCCCATCAAAGACATCGTGACGCCCAGCCCCAGATGGGCCCCCAGAAGCCCCGCCAGCGGATAGGCCAGCAGCCAGCAGGCGTGGCTGAGCGCGAACTGCGCGGCGAAGATCGCCGGGCGGTCCTCGGCATGCGCCGAGCGGCGCAGCAGCCGGCCCGATGGCGTCATGATGGCCGCGTTGCAGGCCCCCAGGGCGGCCCAGACCAGCAGCACCGCGCCCCAGCCCGGCCAGCCCGCCAGCAGGACCGTAAGCCCCGCCAAAAGCATCACCGCCGCCAGCCCGACCGCGCCGAGCATCATCACCACCCGGTCGCGCAGGCGATCCAGCACGCGCGGCAGGCAAAGCGCCACCAGCACCGAGCCCAGCCCGTAGGCGCCCAGCAGCACGGCCAGATCCCGCGCGCTGCCCCCGAAGGCGCCGCGCGCGACCACCACGCTCTGCACCAGCACGATGGCGCCCACCGCCGACACGGTCACGTTCAGCGCCAAGAGGCCGCGCAGCCGCGGCGTGGCCAGGTAGATGCGGCTGCCGCGGGTCACGCGCTCTAGGAAGGGCCGGTCGCGAGAGGCCGCGCGCGCCGGCAGCGCCGTGCCGAGCACCAGCCAGGCGGAGGCCAGAAAGCCAAGCACCGTGCCCGCGAACAGCCAGGACGGCGCCAGCACCGTCAGCAGCAGCGCGGCCAGGGCCGGGCTGGTGAGGTTCTCGATGTCATAGGCCAGGCGCGACAGCGACAGCGCCCGCGTATAGTCGCCCTCGTCGGGCAGCACCTCTGGGATCACCGCCTGGAACGTGGGCGAGAAGGTCGCCGAGGCGGCCTGCAGCACAAGGATCAGCACATAGATCTGCCAGGCCGCGTCGATGAACGGCAATGCCAGCGCCGCGCCCGCGCGCACCATGTCGGCGGCGATCAGCACCCGGCGGCGGTCCATGCGCGCCACCAGCGCGGTGATCAGCGGCGAGAGCCCCACATAGGCCACCATCTTGATCGTCAGCGCGATGCCCAGCACCCGCCCGGCCTGGGCGCCCGCGATGTCAAACGCCAGGAGCCCCAGCGCCACGGTCAAGAGCCCGGTTCCCACAAGCGCAATCACCTGCGCCGCAAAAAGGCGCCGAAAGATCGGGTGGCTCAGGACTTGCTGCATAACTGGCGGGCTCCAATGGCCCTAGATCAGCATAGGAGCGCCCTGCGCCGCAAGCCCTACCGGGCGCCCGCCTCCGGCCCCGGAAATCCCGTGACAGGGCGCGCGGCGGCGCGCTAGACTTGCCTCAGCTGGATCCTTTTTGACGGTGGTATTTATGGGCAAGCCAATTAAGAGCGTGACGATTGTGGGCGGCGGCACCGCCGGTTGGTTGACCGCGGCGCTGCTTCAGGCCTTCGGGCGGGCGCAGTCCAAGGACGCAAAGCCGCTGCAGATCAACGTCATCGAGAGCCCGGACATCCCCACGGTGGGCGTTGGCGAGGCGACCACCCCCGGCATCGTGCGCACGCTGCAAAACGCGGGCCTCTCGGAGAAGGAGTTCTTCAAGCGCTGCAACGCCTCGTTCAAGCTGGGCGTCAGCTTTGACGGCTGGAACGTGGACGCCAAGGGCAAGCCGATCTCTTACATCAACCCCTTCGTGAAGGCGCCCAACATTCGCGGCATCGAGATCGCCAACTACTTTGCCAAATTCGGCGCCGGCGATCAGGACTATGTCGGCAGCTATGCCATCACCAACGACCTGGTGCGGGGCCTAAAGGGCCCCCGAACGCTGGGGTCCAAGGAATACGACCAAAGCACCGGCTTCGCCTACCACCTGGACGCCGGGCGCTTCGCGGGGCTGCTGACCGAGCATTGCAAGGCCCGGGGCGTGCGGCACATCGCCGAGAACGTGCTGGAGGTCAAGCAGGACGAGAGCGGCAACATCTCTGAGCTGATCCTCGACAAGACCGGCAGCCACGCGGTCGAGCTGGTCATCGACTGCACCGGCTTCCGGGGGCTGATTATAAACCAGGTGCTGAAAGAGCCGTTCATCGACTACTCGAAATACCTGGCCAACGACCGCGCCATGGCGGTGCAGATCAAGCACAAGGACCAGACCAAGATCGAGCCGGTGACGCGCTCGACCGCACTGGGGGCCGGATGGTCCTGGCGGGTGCCGCTCTATAACCGCATCGGCACGGGCTATGTGTACTCGTCCGCCCATCGCACCGATGACGAGGCGCGCGACGAGTTCCTGGCGCATCTGGGCAACCCCGAGGGCGCCGAGCCGCGCATCATCCCGATGCGGATCGGGCGCAACCGCAACGCCTGGGTGAAGAACTGCGTGGCGATCGGCCTGTCGGGCGGGTTCATCGAGCCCCTGGAATCCACCGCGATCTACATGATCGACCTGGCCGTGCGCTGGCTGCTGACCTACTTCCCCGAGGCCGATTACGCCGACCCGCTGCGGGACCGCTACAACAAGCTGGTCGACAACCTCTATAACGAGGTGCGCGACTTCATCTGCGTGCATTACCGCCTCGGCAACCGCACGGATTCGCAGTACTGGATCGACGCGCGCGAGGAGCTGGAGCTGCCCGACGGGCTGGCCGAGAACCTAGAGCTCTGGCGCTATAACTTGCCCAGCTATTACGACGTGCCCTTCAACACGATCTTTGACGCGCAGGTCTATGCCGCGGTGCTGATGGGCAAGCAGGTCTACAAGACGGGCTATGCCAAGGGCAATATCGGCGCGGGGCTGAACCTGGACCAGAAGCTCTGGCGCGAGGCGCACAAGCAGATCCGGCAGAACAACCTGGCCCGCGCCCAGCGCGCCGCGGATCACCGGACATTGCTGGCCGAGTTACGGGGGTAACTGGAACCCGCCACAGCAGGGAACCCGCCGCCCGCGTTCATGGCGCCGCCCGGTGCGGGTGTGATGGCGACGGTGCCCCTGCCCGGCATGGCCGCGCCCAAGATCAAGGTGCAGGCCGCCGCGCCAAAGCTGGACCCGCTGGAGGATGACAGCGCGATGCTCTGAAGGGCGTCTTCGCTGCGAGGAGCCTTACCTCAGTGCCACTTCGCCACGGGCGGAAGGCTCATCAGCACCGCATTCGCGTCATGCCCCGTGGCCAGCCCGAACTTGGTGCCGCGGTCATAAACCAGGTTATACTCCGCGTAGAGCCCGCGGTGGCGAAGCTGCGCTTCGCGATCCTCCTCGGTCCACGGCTGTTCCAGTCGACGTTCGGTGATCGGCAGGAACGCGGGCAGAAAGGCCCGCCCCACGTCTTTGGTAAAGGCGAAATCCGCCTCCCAATTGCCGGTGTTGAGATCGTCATAAAAGATCCCGCCCACGCCCCGGGCGCGGCCCCGGTGCGGGATGTAGAAATACTCATCCGCCCAGTCCTTGAAGCGCGGGTAATACCCGACATCATGCCGGTCGCAATGCGCCTTCAGCACCGCATGGAAAGCATCGGTGTCCGCGTCGTATTCCAAGGCGGGGTTCAGATCGGTGCCGCCGCCGAACCACCAGGCATGCGGGGTCCAGAACATGCGCGTGTTCATATGCACCGCCGGGCAGTGCGGGTTCTGCATATGTGCGACCAGGCTGATGCCCGCCGCCCAGAACCGGGGGTCGCTGTCCATGCCGGGCACGCCCCGCGCGGCCATGGATTTCTGCGCGGCCGCGCCCAGCTCTCCGAACACGGTCGAGACGTTCACGCCGACCTTCTCGAACACCTGCCCGCCGCGCATCACGCTCATAAGGCCGCCGCCCGCGTCCGAGCCGTCATCGGCGTCGCGCTTGGTCTCGGTTACCTCGAACGCGCCGGGGGCGCCGCCGCTCTTGGTCTCTAATGCCTCAAAGGCGGCGACGATCTCGTCGCGGAGCTGGCGGAACCAGGCGGAGGCGCGGGCTTTTTCTTGGTCGAACATGGCGCCCTATGTCGCGCCACCGCGCGGCAAGGTCAATCGTCAAGCCAGATCGGATTCGACCAGGCCCGCCGCCCGGCGGCATCGATGACGGTGACCCGGATGTAGGGCGAGGCCGCGAACTTGGCCAGCGGGACTTGCGCGCGCGTCATCGACAGCCCGTGCTGGGCCTTGACCTTGTTGCCGTGCCCCTGAACCACCACCGACACCACGGCAGAGCTTTCCACCACAACCTCGGCATCGGTCACCACGATGTTGCGCAGCTCGGGGCCCTGGCTGGAATAGAACGCGCCCGCCTTGAGGCTGTCCAGCAGGGCGTCGGGGTCGTTCTCTTGCGCCTTGACCATGACCCAGCCGCCAAAGTGATCGGGCTCGGTGAAATGCGCGTCATCGGTGGCGATCAGATCCAGGCGGCGGCCCTGCTCCAGAAGCTGCTCGAGCGCGTGGAACCCATCGGGCCGGTCGGCACCGTTGGCGCAGCCGTGGTTATAGGTCTCGACCGCATGGGCGACCTGGATGGATTCGGCGTCGCGCTGCGTCAGGCCGGACCATTGCGGGTGCGCGATCGAGACATAGGCCCCGGCGGCCACGGCCCGCGCGGCCAGGCTCTGGGCGCTTTCCTTGGAATCCTTGGCAAAGAAGGTCGGCGACTCCGGCGGCTCGAAATCAAAGGGCAGCCCGTTGGCCACCAGGTGCCACAGCTCGCCATTGTCCTGCGCGCCCGCGTGCACCTCGGCGCCGATGATTGTGGTGAAATCCGGCGTGCGAAAGGGGCGCGTATCGGCAAGTGGATAGCCATATTGCCCCAGCAGGTGGTCGGTCAGCGACAGGAAGTCATAACCCTCGTCGCGGTATCGGCGGCAGACCTCTTCGGGCGCCAGCGCGCCGTCGGAGAGCGTGGAATGCGTGTGAAGGTTCCCGCGAAAAAACCGCCCCGGGGCGGCGAAGTAGTCGGTCATAATGTTCCCGCCATGTTTGCGTGACGCTTGTGTTGATCCTTAGCGCAGCACCCATCGCAGGTGAACGCAAATTCTCTGTGACAGATCCGACCGCAATCCCCCGGAATGTGGTGCCGGGGCCGACCATGGCCCGTTTGCCGACCGCCCGCCCGTGTTCTAGCCCGAAGGCGGAAATGCTCTCGCCTTGGTTAGTTTCATCAATGCCGTTTCACATGCGCCCGGGCTGGCGGGGCCGAAAGACTTGCCAAGGCGCTCATCAAATACTAGAGTTGATGTAATTTAGCTCGTCCTTTGGTAGATTACTGAATTGCAATATGAACGCGCCACAAATCCCCTCCCGAAAGAATACACGCGTTGCGCCGCATGAGCGGGTGATGTGCGACTGCTGATTTAAAAGAACCACCACTCACGTAAACTTCGGAGCGCCCTCGGGCGCTCCGCATTACTTTTCAGGTCCCTCCGGCCTATGGATGGTGATGGGCGTCTCAAACCAATGCTCCTCAAGGTTTGGACCTGCGCCGATGCGGTCGACCACCGCGAAGGTGCCGCTGCCGCTGATCGGCGCCAAGACCCCGTGCCATGTGTTGCGCAGGATGTTCACGCCCTGCCCCCGCGCCGCGAGGAACGCCTGCGGAGCGCCGGGTCGCCCGCCCGCATCCGGGGCCACGGTGACCAGATACTCCGCGCGGTCCATGGGCAGGAACGCCTGCGCGCCGTCGGGGTGCCGCTCCAGAAGCTCTAGCGCATAGGGGAACATGCGCAGCTCGGCCTGAAACAGGCTGATGCCGGCATGCCCGCCCGGGCCAAAATCCAAGCGGGCGAGGTCGTGGTACCGCCCGCACCGGCCCTGGTTTATGATCTTATCCGGGGCGCCCGCGACCTCGATGACATCCCCAAAGGGCGCAAAGCTGGTCGCCGTCAGCGGCTGGGCCACAAGGGTCATGCCAGCACCTCCGCCACCCATTGCGGCACGATCTCGGTCGCCGGACCGTGCCGTGCCGCGTCAAAGAGGCTCGCGCCCTCCGAGGGCTCCAGGTTCAGCTCCAGCGTCTGGGCGCCCGCGCCCGCCGCCACCTGCACGAAGCCCGCGGCGGGGTAGACATTGCCCGAGGTGCCGATGGACACGAAGAGATCCGCCGCCTCCAGCCGGGCGTATATCTCGTCCATCAGATAGGGCATCTCGCCGAACCAGACCACGTCGGGCCGGGTAGCCGGAGCGCCGCAGCCGGGGCAAGGGTCCGAGGGCGCCATCTGCTCCGGCGCGTCCCAGCGGTGCCCGCAGGCCGCGCAGAGGGCGCCGTTCAGCGCCCCGTGCATGTGCCAGACCTCATCGCTGCCGCCGCGCTCATGCAGGTCGTCAACGTTCTGCGTCACCAGGGTCACCCGCCCGGGATGCTCCCGTTGCAGCCGCGCCAGGGCCCGATGCGCCGCGTTGGGTGCGGCCCCTCGGCAGTTCGCCCGCCGCGCGTTGTAGAAGTCATGCACCAGGGCGGGGTCGCGCGCGAACCCCTCCGGCGTGGCCACGTCGTTCAGGTCGTATTTCGTCCAAAGCCCGTCCACATCGCGGAACGTCCCCAGCCCGCTCTCGGCCGAGACCCCCGCGCCGGTCAGGATAACGACGCTAGCCACATTGCCGCTCGGCGGCCTCGGCGTAGACCTTGTAGGCCCGCCAAAAGCGCTCGTTGCTGGGCCGGTCGGACTGGCGCACCACCTGCGCCTGATGCGGGTCGGCGTAGAACGAGGCCGCCAGCGAGATGTCCCCGCCGCGCAAGTGTTGGTTAGCCACCGCCTGCACGCAGCCGCATAAGCTGCGCGAGGCCGCCTTGCGGTCCGCCCGCAGGCAGGCCGCGTAAATCGGCCCCGTGGCGAACAGCGTGCGCGGCGTGCTGAACCGGTCGACGGAGCGATAGCCGCCCCCGCCGCAGGCCGCCAACACCAGCGCCGCGATGATAAAAAGTCCTGCCGTCCTCATGCCGTCAGCCTCCGCCGATCTCGATTGGCCTGACTTATCTACAATTTGGGTGGAAAGCGCAATTCACGATGCGGTTGATGGGGCACCGCCCCAATCCGCAGGATCGGATCTCCCCCTCCCGTCCCAGGGCAGGGGCCACACTTACAAAACGCCAAACGCTCGAAGGCCAATTCCAACGATAATCGACAACCACCCCGCCACGGTGAGCCCGCGTTTCACGATGCCAACTGTTTTGTAGGCAGGGCTCTTTTCAATCTTCTCAACAATCACTGGGTATTTGCGAACCAACTCAGCCATCTTGGATGTTCGGTAGAAGATGCGGGTGGCGGGATCAGCACCCGACAAGCGAGGTGCGCCTTCGGAAGGCGGCAAGATGGCGTCGTTTAGCAGAACCGGAATGTCCTCCGAGAAGTCTTCCGCCATCACGCCTTCAGTGAGCGCGGCATAAACCTCTTTCGCCTGATCCATTTCCTTTTTGTCGGCTTGCGGCAGTTCTTTAAGCGCTTGCTCAGCCAGGATTTTGCGGTTCTCAGCAACCTCCGGATGCGTCGCGCGAATGCCGCGCACCGCCTGTTCAACCACATCTTGGAGAACTAAGTTCTCTTCGGTCTTAGGAAGTTCTTCGGTCGTTTCGAGTTGTCTGCGCAAACCAGTCGCAACAGTCGTCAGGTTCATCTCAATCCGCTGCGGATCGTTCGCGTAACGGGTCAAGGTGCGCCGAATGTCGCGTGTCTCGCGTGATCTATCGGATAGACCATTCGACGGGTGAGCCAGACAATCCTCTAACGCATCCTCAACCTGCGACAGCGTCGCGCCGAGTAGTTCGGGCTTGGCGATGGGCTGCGGGACGGTATTGAACTTGCCGGTAACTTCGTTGAATTCGACCTTCTCGGCGAGCGGGGATTTCTCGACGAGGAAATCGGCTTTGATCTTCTCGATCTCTTCGGCGACTGCTTCGGGCCCGGCCTCCCAGACCCAAGAGCCAATTGATGCCACTTTCTTTTGTAACTCCCAATCAATTGGGGTCCCGTGCAGAACACCTTGATACCACTCCCGCCAAAACTCGAAATCATCGCCGAATTGCTCGATCATCAGATTTGTCGATTGCCCGCTTTCGACTGCCTCGGAACGCATACCGCGCCAAAGTGAATCAGAACGTTTCCCCAACGAGCGTTCGTCAGCCAAGTATTTTGACGACGCATTTGTTCCGCGTTGTACTTCGGATAACTCATGAAGAAACAAGTCGAACCCTCTTTTGATTTCCATTGAGCTGTCGAGAGAGTACCTATCCTCGAAGCCAAAATGCTTACTGAAGTAGGTTAGCGATAACTCGCCCTCGGGAATTTCCTGAATTCTAAAGGTATAATCTGCAGTTCGGTTTGAGAGCGACAATGTGTAGGGCCGTTTTTGCGGGTTTATCGGAGAGGTCAATACTCCTGCCGCAAGAGTTTCATTAGTCTGGACGAGCATGCATGTTCGGAAAGTATCAAGCGCGATCTGACTTACCATCTTTTGGTTTACTTTAACGTGTCGTGACACCGATGGTCCCAACAATCTGAGAGCAAGCCTCGCCAATAGCGCTTGCCTAGTGAATGAGTTGGTGAAGCTGAGCTTACTCATCAATCTAAAATCAAGCATAAAAATACCTATCCTTAATCCGGGATTTCGTGGGCACTGCACCCATTGATCAGCCCCCAAAACCCTTCCATACCCCCCACGATGACCGAGCTCGCGCAAATCCGCAACTTCGCGATTGTCGCCCAAATCGAACACGGGAAATCTACCCCAGCGAGATCATCGGTAGGGTGCGTGAATGCAAGCACCGTCCGACCACGCACCGCCCCTCAATGCAGCCTTGCGTGGGTCAAATACCCCTCCACCGTCTCCTCCCCCAAAGCCCGCAGCGCCTCCAGCCGGTGCAGCCCCTCCAGCAGCACGTAGCGCCCCTTGCCCGCCCGGATGCGGATCGGCACCTGCTGGCCGTTCTCCAGGATGTCCTCGGCCAGCGCCTCCACCTTGCCCGCGTCCAGCGTCTTGGCGCGCTTGGCGGGCACGTATATCTGCTCTATCGGGTAGCTCTTCTTTTCAAGCATGCGCGGGCGCTCCTATTCGGCTTGACGCCCCGCCGTCCGGGCGCGATATCCCCACCATGACCGAGCTTTCGCAAATCCGCAATTTTTCCATCGTCGCCCATATCGACCATGGCAAGTCCACCCTGGCCGACCGGCTGATCCAGTCCACCGGCACGGTGAAGGACCGCGACATGCAGGAGCAGCTGCTCGACAGCATGGATATCGAGCGCGAGCGCGGCATCACCATCAAGGCCAACACGGTGCGCATCGACTACATTGCCAATGACGGGCAGGCCTATGTGCTGAACCTGATCGACACGCCGGGCCATGTGGACTTCGCCTATGAGGTCAGCCGCTCGATGCGCGCGGTCGAGGGCTCGCTGCTGGTGGTGGACGCCACCCAGGGCGTCGAGGCGCAGACCCTGGCGAACGTGTACCAGGCCATCGACGCCGACCACGAGATCGTGCCCGTGCTCAACAAGATCGACCTGCCCGCCGCCGAGCCAGAGCGCATCGCCGAGCAGATCGAGGACGTGATCGGCATCGACGCCACGGATGCCTGCCTGATCTCCGCCAAGACCGGCATCGGCATCCCCGACGTGCTGGAGGCCATCGTCACCCGCCTGCCCGCCCCCGAGGGCACCCGCGACGCGCCGCTGAAGGCGATGCTGGTGGACAGCTGGTACGACCCCTATCTGGGCGTCGTCGTGATGATCCGCGTCATGGACGGCGTGATCAAGAAGGGCGACCGCATCCGCATGATCGCCACCAACGCGGTCTACGGGATCGACAAGCTGGCGGTGCTCAAGCCCGCGATGGTGGACATCGCAGAGCTCGGCCCCGGTGAGATCGGCGTCATCACCGCCTCCATCAAGCAGGTGCGCGACACCAAGGTGGGCGACACGATCACCCATGAGCGCAAGGGCACGGACGACCCGCTGCCGGGCTTCGCGCCCTCCGTCCCGGTGGTCTTCTGCGGGCTCTTCCCCGTCGACGCCGCCGATTTCGAGGACCTGCGCACCGCGATCGAGAAGCTCTCGCTCAACGACGCCTCCTTTAGCTCCGAGATGGAGACCTCCGCCGCGTTGGGCTTCGGCTTCCGCTGCGGCTTCCTGGGCCTGCTGCACCTGGAGGTGATCCGCGACCGCCTGGAGCGCGAGTATGACATCGAGCTGATCACCACCGCGCCCTCCGTGGTCTACCACATCTACATGCGCGACGGCACGATGACCGAGCTGCACAACCCCGCCGACATGCCCGACATGACCCATGTCGAGCACCTGGAGGAGCCGCGCATCAAGGCCACGATCATGGTGCCGGACGAGTACCTGGGCGACGTGCTCAAGCTCTGCCAGGACCGGCGCGGGATCCAGCTGGACCTGACCTACGCGGGCAGCCGCGCGATGGCGGTCTATGACCTGCCGCTGAACGAGGTGGTGTTCGACTTCTACGACCGGCTGAAATCGGTCACCAAGGGCTATGCCAGCTTCGACTACCAGATGGAGGGCTACCGCCAGGACAACCTGGTGAAGATGTCGATCCTGGTGAATGACGAGCCGGTGGACGCGCTCTCGATCATGGTGCACCGCGACCGGGCCGAGCAGCGCGGGCGGGCGATGTGCGAGAAGCTCAAGGACCTGATCCCGCGGCACATGTTCAAGATCCCGATCCAGGCCGCGATAGGGGGTAAGGTCATCGCCCGCGAGACCCTGGCCGCCCTGCGCAAGGACGTCACGGCTAAGTGCTACGGCGGCGACGCAACCCGGAAGCGCAAACTCTTGGACAAGCAGAAGGCCGGGAAGAAGAAGATGCGGCAGTTCGGGAAGGTGGAGATACCGCAGTCAGCTTTCATCAGTGCATTAAAGATGGATTCCTAGTCTGACCGCGTTTTTTTGGGGGGATGTGATGAATGGCTGACTTCGTGCTCGTAAGGAGTGTATCGAGCGACCAATAATACAACCTTTTGGCCCGTTTCGAAGTTAACGTTTGTCCTCTTACTTGTTAGGAGTGCCAATTCTCGCATTGGGTTTGGAAATTTGCCGCGGCGCACCAGTCGAGAAGCATCCAGCCAAGCTCCCTCGGATCCATCCTAATGGCATCTCTTTCTCCCAGATCAATTTAGGAGACATGGAAACATAACTCTTATCAAGGGCCTAATTTTGTGGCGAACTAGTCACATTGAGTCTGTATAAAATTTTTTTGTAACCGCTTAACATACTGTTTAAGTTTGACCAATAAACATTTGGATGCTAACTGGTTCTGAGAGATTATAAAGGTACTTCGCAATTATGCCTGACGAATCGATTTCGGATGAAGATGTATCTCGTATAGTAGATGCAATTAAAAAGGATTTAAAAGCGGGTGATTCCACTGGTAGGATGCGTGACAGAATTCTATTTTGGATGGGAAGCGCGCTATTCATCGTCATTGCATCAGTGGCCGGATACTTCGCCGTAACCACGCTCAATATTATTCGAGCAGATGCTAGTGCAGCAAGAGCGCTGTCGGCGGCCAATAAGGCTTCTTTCGAAAATTTTCCAGGGACGTTGCCGATAATGATTGACGATCACTTAGCTTCTGATTCAAGCGCCTTTTTCCAAAGATTCAAGTCTCTGAGTGAAAAATTTGCTGAACTAGAAGGCGAATTTGACGAAATGGACTCCACCCTGGCCGACGTCGAGGCTATCGAGCCGGAAAAAGTTCAGGAAATAGTAGACGGTGCGATTGAATCCGTCGGGACTTCCGTCGCAGGACTGAGGAACACGCTAGAAACGCTTGATATTAGATACGCAGGTCTGAATGAACAGCTTGCCACTGCTTCCAATATTGCGATCTCATTAGGTGAGCGCGTGGGTACGATGGAGTCTCGAGTTGAAGGTGTAGCTTCAGACTTTGAAACTCTGTCAGGAGTGCTTGATTCCGATCTAATTAGAAACTTGGATGAGATAGTAGACAGCCAAGAGTTTTCTCGTCGCTTGTCCGAGTTTTGCAGATCGATCGCTTCTCAAGAGGCAAAGCCGTTAGAAACAGTGGAGTTTTCCCAATTGGGAAACATCGCGGATTTGGTTGCGGGGCTTAAGGCCACAGGGCTTTCTAAGCAAATTCACGTGTCTTTTACATGCGATCGTGAATATTTAGTAATTGAAAATCACAACAATGTGCAAGAATCGGCTTCTTACCCGGCGGTCTTAGACTTGAAGAATGAATTGGGAGCTGAAATTGTTGAGATGAGAAGCTCAAGCTTTTGGCGCAAATGAGAATGACTTAACTGCAAGCGCGGGGTGTATGCTCACGGGTATCAGCCGCCCCAATATCTTCATCCCTGACCCGACCTCAACGCAAGGCGCATTGAGGTCTGTCACTTCTCTCACGTTTCGCCGTCACCCAGCCTCCGCCACACCTTTTTTCGCACAGACGCGATACCCAAAATCCGCTGATCTGCCCCATTCTGGACAAACAGCATCAACCCTTGTATTTCACGTTTTAGTTAATTAATATGGGCAACGCAATGACCATTGAACACACCTATCTGCTTCTCACCGCCGTTCTGACCGGGCTTCTATGGATCCCCTCTGTGATGGGGCAGGTCGCCAGCCGCGGTTTCCTGAATCCCGACAACTACGTCACCCTGCCCGAGGGCGGGCTCAGCGATTGGGCAAAGCGGGCCGATCGCGCGCACCGGCAAACGTAGGGTGGGCAATGTGCCCACCGCCCTTCGATCTCCTCAAAACCGGTTCCACTAAACCTCGCATTCACACCCTGCGCCGAACACTCCCTAAACCAACGAAAGCCCTATCACCCATCCGGCGTAGGATGCGCGCTCGCACACACCGCCCGCCCCAAAATCAACATCCCTCACCAAACCCCTAACCCACCGCGCGCAGGGGTCCGACAAAAGTCCGACCTTTTGCCGACGTTTTGCCGACGCCGTTTTCCGGCCATTTCTGGGCCGGTTGTGTGGCTTTCCGGATGGCCTGAGGGCATGATCAGGCGGCTTCTAAACTGAGGGTTTGACCTGCTTCCTCCTGGTCGATTTGGGCGAATGCTTCGACCTACATGTAGCCGCTTGCGGTCCGCCATTCGGGCGCATCTCTGCTAGCGCAATGGCGGAGTTTGGACGCAGGACTGAGTGAATTTGCCCTGTACACGAAAGGTTTAGGAATATCTGGAATCCTCTGCGCGAACACGAGATGGGGATTCTGATACATGTGTAAACAGTGGATTTATATGGTGGTCTTGCTGCTCGGGATGTCTCCGACAGACGCAACCAGCAAGACCCCGAACCATGTCTTCCAAATCACGGAAAAGATCCTGATCCACTTGACCGAAATTAATGAGCGGAACTTCTCCCAAACCAATTTTAACCCAGCAGAGAAGATCCCCGCCCTGCCGCGCCATGTGTATTTTTTGGCGCGAGAACAATGGCGTAAGGTGCAGTTGCTGCGTTTTATGAATGGTCTCGACACCTCAAGCCTGCCCGGGATCACCATCAGCGAAATCACGCCCGGCGACGTACTTAGCGTCACCGAGGCATTGCTGCAGGACATTCGGGAACTTGGCCCGGCCTATGGTCTGGCGGATCACGCGGCAAGTGCCCCCCTCCCCAGTGGGAAGAAACCGGCAGATGTCTATGAGAATCTGCTGCGGATTTCTGCGCAGCTGGATGCGCTGGGGATACCGGCGACTGTGCCCAACGATGTCTATCGGGTTGCGGACACGCTGCTCTCATCAATGGAGCGGGTCACAAGCGAGGCTGGAGTGCGCGTCAATATCGACGATGTCGCCGAGTCCAACGGTCGCTCGCCCAGCGATGTCTACAACGCGGTGCGCGATCTGTCCGAGGCGCTGGAACGCGTCACGAAGGAGAACGCGTCGCTGGCGATCAAGAACGGTGTCCTCGAAATTCCGGCAAAAAACGAGGCCGTGACGCCCTCTGACGTCATCGTCGCCCTGAATCTTGTGCTCGCCGACACGGTCTCGTTGATGGCCGTTCAGAAAACGTCCGATACATTGGAGATGGCCTCCTATTCCGGTGGGAAAACTCCATCGGATGTCTATCGCCTGGTCCGTCAGTCGCATCTTCTGATCGACAGCATGGGTTCCGGCACCCCGTCCTCTTTCTAGCCAGATTCTGGGGTGTTGCGATGATTAACCCATTCTCTAAAACTCTGAAGGCCAGCCTTCAACTGCGGCTGATGGGGCGCATTCTTGTGCTGGTCATCACGCCAATTGTCATGCTGACACTGGTGAGCATCTACACCGTAAATAACGGGGTGAAGCGTGCGGATGCATTGGTTGCCAATCAGAATACCCTTATCGAGGATTCCGGGCGGGTGACCGAAGGCAATGCAGCGATTGTGCAGGCCATATTGGAGTTGAACTCCCGGATTGTGGCCATTGGCGAATCTAGGCGGCGCGGCCTCGAGCTCGGCAAACTCGATCCGGCCAAGGAAATCATCCTGCGCGATGATGTGCAGCAATCGATCCGCGACTACCTCGGCGGCATGGTGCGGTTATCGGCAACGCTGGAACGCCTTGAGCAGAATGACGCAGAGATCGATCAGTATGTCGTCTACCTAACGGGCGCCGCGATCAGGATCGACCGCCTGTTCTCACTCTATGTCAGCGCCAACAGACGGACGCTGAACCTTGCCCAAAGCGGGGCTTATGCGGCGGCCTCAAACAATTTTAGCTTCGAGGAGATGCCACTTATCAACTCGCTCCGTCGCATGATCGACCAGACGAGTTTTCGCTTCACAGAACTGCTGCTGATCGTATCCGACACCCAAACAGCGGCCAATGAAACCTACGTAGCCTCAGTAATCGAAGAGCAAGATGCGATGGAGCTGTGGCTCTATGGCCTTCTGTTTTTCATCGCATCACTGACAATCATCGTGACGCTGATTTCGGTGCGGCGCAGCATTATTCTCCCGATCCGTGATGTTCCCGAACGCATCCGCCGTATCGACGAAGTAAGCGCGGAAAACGATGCAGAATCTGGGAAACGCCGAGATGACGAAATCGGGGACATCCTATTGTCGGTTAAGGTATTTGGAGACCGGATCAAAGCCGGGCAGAAAGAGCGGGAGTTTAAGGCGGAAGAGCGGCGGCTGAAGACGCAAGAACAAATCGAAAGCCAAACGAAGGCCGTCAAAGCCGTGGCAGCTGCGCTTAAACGCCTCGCGAAAGGCGATCTTTCCACGCGCATCGACACGCCCTTGCCCGATGGCTACGAGGCATTGCGCAGCGATTTAAACACCGCCGCGCAAAGCCTTTCCCGCTCGATTACGGAAGCGATCCGGGTTTCGGAATCTCTCAAATCCGGCATTGCCGCGATTTCCAGCTCAAGCGAAGACCTGTCCAGTCGCACAGAGGGTCAGGCCGCAACGCTTGAGCAGACGGCAACGGCGATCCACCAGCTTACCACCAGTATCGAATCCACGGCCGAAGACTCCAAAGAGATCGAGACGACCATGCAGCAGACGGCGGGCAAGGCCGATGCCGGGCAGGACATCGTCCGCGATGCGGTCGGCGCCATGGATAAGATCAAAGCCAGTAGTACCGAGGTCGAGCGCATCCTCGATGTCATCGACGACATCGCCTTCCGGACCAATCTCCTTGCCTTAAACGCTGGCGTGGAAGCTGCCCGTGCGGGGGATGCCGGACGCGGCTTCGCTGTTGTGGCGGCGGAAGTCAGATCTCTGGCGTTGCGCTGCACGGAATCGGCAACGGAGATCAAGAACCTAGTCGCGACCAGTTCCAGCGACATCGCGCAAGGCGTCGACCTCGTCAATCAATCGGGCGTGGCCTTGCAGTCGATTGCGGAGGGCGTGAAAGAAATCATCGCGAATGCGACGACGATGATGAGCGCGATATCCGAGCAATCCAGTGCAACGTCGGAGATAAACGCGGCAGCGCTTCAGCTCGACAGCGCGACCCAACGCAATGCGGCGATGGCCGAAGAGACAGCGGCGGCTTGCAAGGAAATCGACGCGGAGTCCAAAAAATTAGAGAGCGTCATTTCGTTCTTTCAGGTCGACAGCGTGCAAGACGACTTACGCGAAGACAGTTCTTCTCAACGCGTGAAAGACGTCGCATGAAACAGGCGAACGTGTTGGTTGACGCTTTTGAAGCCGAGACAATTTCGCGATATGGATTTCATGATCCAGACGATGTCGTCGATCTCTGCGTCGGAATATGTTGAGCGATCTGTCTTGCGTGGTAGTTCCTCCCGGACACGTCCGTTTGCGTTTGTCACCCCGCCGCGTCGCCACGGCGAATGCGGGTCGCAGATCTAGGCCTGCAATTTGAGAGTTCGTTGACCTTGGTGGGCCGTGCGAATTCGCCGCCGGTACATCGGTGACGCAGTTGGAATTGGGATCCAGCGAATCTTAGTGAAGGGCGGTAAGCTCGCCTATTTCGATGTCCGGCCGTAAGCGCCGGTGCTTTCGCGCACGATGAGGCTGGGAGTGAGCTCGACAATGCTCTCAGGTAATTCCGGGCTTTCGCAGCGGCGCTGCAACAATGCGCGCGCTTCGGTGCCCATATTGAGGCGGGGATATGTAATTGTGGTTAGCGAGACGAATTCATTGGAGGTCAGAGAGATGTCATCGAACCCCATAACGGAAATGTCGGAGCCGATGGAAAGCCCTAGTTGGTGCGCGGCCCCGAGCACCCCTAGCGCCATCAGGTCATTGGCCGCGAAAATGGCCGTCGGCGGGGCGTCGCGACTAAGCAATATCTGCGCCCCCAGGTAACCGCCTTTTTGGGTGTAATCTCCCTCCAGGGATTGGACTTCCACGCCCGTGGCATTTCGCGCGGTCTGCTCAAAGGCCGCCGCTCGGCGCGCGGCACCGGCGCCGGTGCCGCCGCTAACATGCGCCAACCGCTTGTGCCCTAGCCCGGTTAGGTGCTTGGCGGCAAGGCGCCCGCCCAGCTCGCTATTGACGTAAACACAGTCCAGCCCGGGGATCTGCCGGCCAACCACCACCGTCGGCACCGTTTGTGCGAGCTCTTGGATTTCTTTTTGGTCCAGAAGGGAGCCGATCAAGACGACACCGCGGACCCGATGCGCCAGTAGGGAGTTTACCGCGACACGCTCTCGATCCGCAGAGTTGAAGCCCGCGCATAGATGCATGTCGAACTCTTGCTGCTGCTGCTCGCCTTGAACAAAGCCGTCAAGAATGTCAGCGGTGATCGGGTTGTGGAGGTCAGAGACCATGACGCCAAACGTGTTCGGTGTGGCCTGGGCCAACCGACTAGCATTCATATTGACCCGGTACCCGAGATCCTTTGCGACATCGAGGATCTGCTTGGTCCGTTTGGCTGAAATCTTGGGTGATCCGCGTAAAGCCAGACTGACAGCGCCGCGCGACACACCTGCCGCGCGCGCAATGTCGTCCATCGTTACGGATTTTCCCATGTAATGCCTTTGGCCCCGAGAGTCCTTCTTGGTTTAATCATTCACAACATGATGCGAATTCTAAGGCAAGTTCTGCGATGCGGCTTCGATCAATATCCAATTGCGCGCAGTGGAAGGAGTGCGTCAGCCAGCCGATCTCTTTGCGCTTCGAAGAGGCGTTCGCGTAGATGATGTCCGCGTTCTTGGGGCTCACGATGGTGTCGCTCTTTGACTGGAGCACCAGAAGCGGCACCTCAATCCGTGGCAAAAGCTCTCGTGCCAGGGTGCAGACACTTAGTAGGTCTGCGGCGCTCTTGCGGCGGCGATCCTGGTAGGAAATCTCAGGCACGGCGTCCCCCATGAACATGGGAGCGCTCCATCCTGGCAAGGGTGCGTCGGCTGGACCGCTCAACACGGCTTCAGCAAAGCCCGGATCGTCGAAGGCAACCGGCGCGTTGACCGTGATCGTCGAAGTCACCCGTTCCGTCTCGAGGGCGGCCAATTGCAAAGCAATCGAGCCGCCCATGGATACGCCCAGCACGTGCACTTTGCTGTATTTCTCGCAGAGCAACTCGAGGGCCTCGCGGGCAGCGTTGAACCAGTCAACGGGGCCAAAACGGACCTGATCGAGCGCGTCTGTGCCATGCCCAGGCAGGACCGGGACCAGAACCCCAAACTCGGCGTCAGCGAGATGCTTTGTCAAAAAACGCACGCTCTCAGGCGACGCGCTCCAGCCGTGCACCAAGAGAAAGGCCTCATCCTTTGTTCCGGGTACAAAGACCGGCGCACTTTCCGAAATCGTAACGCTGGCGCGTTGAGCGTCGAGGCAAGATTCTATACTCTTAAAAACATTCATACCGCTTCTTCCGATGATGCAGGCCTATTCTGCACTGGTTCGGTCTCTGGGCTTTCGTCGAGATAGGCTTGGATCTCTTGCTCCAACTCAGCCATGGCTTCGCCCCCGGCCATAAGATCTGTAATCTCTTCGCGGGTCTTTTCACCTTTACGGAAGTCCGCCGCAAGAGCCCCGCGGATGAGCACGGCGAAATGGTCGCCGACCGTCAGAGCGTGCATCACTTGGTGGGTGATGAAAATGACCGCAAGACCGCGCCGGCGTGCCTCAAGCACGATCCGCAACACGTGGGCCGCCTCTTTGACGCCAAGAGCCGCTGTTGGCTCGTCGAGGATCAGAACCCGCGCGCCAAAGTGAACGGCGCGGGCAATGGCCAGGGATTGCCGCTCACCGCCGGAAAGCCCGCCGATCAATCGATCACCGTCATCAATCCGGGTAATGCCGAATTCTTGGACCGCACTCACTGCAATCTCATTGGCTTTCTTGCGGTCAAATACCTTGAGCGGCCCGAATTTCTTGGTCGGCTCCACACCGACAAAGAAAGAGCGCCCGATCGACATCAAGGGGAAGGTGCCCCCGAACTGGTGGACCGTCGAAATGCCACGGTTTTGCGCGTCTTTCGGGCGCGCAAAGCGGACGGGCTGACCATCCAATAGGATCGATCCTCGCGTGGGCTCATATACGCCCGACAGGGTCTTGATCAGGGTGGACTTGCCCGCCCCGTTATCCCCAAGAAGGCAGAGAACCTCGCCCTCTCGCACCTTCAACGAAATGTCGTGCAGGACTTCGACGGGCCCGAATGACTTGTCGACATTGCGAAGCTCTAGCACCGGAGGTTTACTGTTATCGCTCATTCCGCTTTCTCCGCTTTCTTTTCGGCCTTCTTGGGCGCGTATGTCAGTGCCATCTGGCGGAAGCTGTTGTTCATGACGACGGCCGCCAGCGTCAAAACGCCGATGATCAGAGATGCGAGATTGGCGTTGAACGAGGTGAAGTAGATGCCCTGGTTCACGATGGAGAACGTCATGGTTCCCAACACGATCCCAACCACCGTGCCGTAACCACCGGTCAGCAAGACCCCGCCCACAACGACGCAGACGATGGTGTTGAAGATGTAGGACATACCCGCGGAGACTTGCGCAGAGTTGAACAGGATCGCCTGGTTCACGCCAACGAATGCGGCGCTAAAAGACGAGAGCGCGAACAGGCCAATCGTCAGGCGCTGCGTCGGAATGCCGGCATTTCGCGCGCTTTCCTTGTCGCCGCCAAGCGCCAGGATCCAGTTGCCGATGGGCGAGAAGTGCAAGACAAATCCCAGAACGATGGCCCAGAGCATCCACCAGAAGATCGTCACCTGATAGATGCCGTTGATGAAATCACCCATCGTTGCCTTGATGAAGGGCGGGGACTGGACCGCAACGCTGGTGGTGCCTGTCAGGGCCACCGACATGGTCAGCGTGAGCCCCGCCACCGCAAACAAGGTGCCAAGCGTCACGATTAGGGAATGCACGCCGGTGCGGAGCGTCAGGTATCCGTTGATGAAGCCTACGAGCAACCCAAAGCAAAGCGCGGCGGCGATGCCGACCCCGATGGGCAATTCGAAATAGCCCGACGAGATCGCAAAGATCATCGAGCTTGCGGGGATCATCGAGCCGATCGAGATGTCGAGCTCGCCCGCGATCATCAAGAGGCCCACCGGAAGGGCAACGATGCCGATGGTTGCAGCAACGTTCAGCCAACTCGCAGCGCCAGCCGCCGATAGGAACGTGATCTGCCCAAAGATTGCGAAGAAGAGGAAGACAGCCACCAGTCCGATGACTGATCCAGTCTCAGGACGTCTTACGATGCTGCCCAACGATAGGCGTTTTTTATCCGCGCTCATGCCGCGTGGTCCCTTGTACTTGTGATTTTGAGGTGGGTGTTGGGTATAAAGATGCCCCGCCGTTTCGGACGGGGCATCTTGTATTCGCGTGCGATCAACGCGCGCCGTTTTGCACGCCGGCCAGGGTGGCATCGATGTTGGATGCGTCGACAATACCTGGGCCGGTGAGAACGGGCATGGTTGGGAGGGTAAGCCCATACTCAAGATAGCTGTTGAGCAATGTCACTGCCAAAAAGCTCTGCAGGTAGGGCTGCTGGTCAATAGCGAACAGCTGGGTGCCATCTTTGATGCGGTTCAGACCGGCTTCGTTCATGTCGAACGAGCCAAACGCGACCGAGTTGGTCTTGCCCGCTTGCATGATGCCGCTGGCGGCCCAATCCGCAACCGCGGGGTTCAGCGTCAGGATGGCATCGATGGATGGGTCAGTCAGCAAGGCGGCCTTGATGGCCTGCGCGACGGATGCGGCGTTGTCCGCCTGCGTGGGCGGCAAAGGCAGCTGCTCGCTTGCAGCACCCGCCGCTTTGGCGGCCTCTAGAACGCCGTTGCAACGCGTCTCAAGGGGGAACGATCCCGGGACGTGGTTCACGCACAGGATATTCTTGTAACCAAGATCGGTAAAGTAGACGCCAGCGCCCAGACCCGCCTGGTATTCGTCGCTGCCCACATAGTTGATCGCGCCGAGTTCATTGGCCTTCTCAATGTTGCCGGAGTTGTAGAGCATCACGGTCACACCGGCCGCGATGGCCTCCTTGATCGCCACGTCCATCGAGTCTGGCACCCAATCCGCAATGACCAGGCCGTCAACACCTTGCCCCACCGCCGTGCGGATCAGGTTGGCGGCATCAGGTCCAAGATTGTCATAGTTGACCAGCTGCATGTAATTGACGGTGCCACCTGTCAGCTCGACCACGGTGCGCGCATCATCGACGCCCTTTTTGACAGGCTGAAAGAACGTGTCGTCCGGCTTGCCCGAGATCAGCGCGATATCAGCCGCCACCGCCATGTGCGCAGCAGCGACAAAGCTTCCAGCTGCAAGTGTGGCCGCCGCCACCAAGTTCTTCATTCGCATATTTTCCTCCCTTTGGATTCCCAGTGAGCGCCAAACCTCGCGAGGTTCTCAGCGCGTCTAGGAATTAGTAAAGCGCTTTACCTTTTTGTCAACAACTTAGGCAGATTGCGTACCGCGTGAGTTTTAATACCCTTGCGAATTCATATGATTCGCGGCGGCTCCTAGCTGGAGGTCAGCGCCATTCCCAACATAAATAATTGATATTCAACATTAAAATATATTGGCCTCCTTCTCCCGAATCTCTTGGCGTGACACGGAATCGTGGCCGGTGCGCCTAGGGGGCTTTGGTAACGGCTTTTAGCTGCTTCGGCGATCACGCAACCAAAAGAGGTGTTGGATGGATGCATTTACCGCTAATTGATAGCGGCGCGGTTCACCGCAACTTCATCCAGCGGAACCTCAAACGCCGACTGCTTGAACACTATCTTCGCCAAACGGAGGTTTGCCACTGACAGCAGAACCATTGCGCTCCGAAACTGGAGCCTCGTTGCGCGCATGACGGCGCGCCCGCCTAGGCCCCTATGCGCATGCGCCACCGATCCAGGTCGCGACGTGGTTCAGCCCGCTTCCCAGCACAGCGAAATCCGCCCGAGCGCCGGGTTTTAGATGGCCGTGATCGGCTTCGATTCCAACCGCTTGCGCTGGATAGAGCGCGGCCATACGCAGGGCCTCGTCCAGTGGCACATTCACCTGATCCGTCAGAACGCGCAGGCTCGACAGCATGTCGACATCGGCCCCGGCCAGGGTGCCATCGGGCAGCGTCAAACGCCCGTCCCGTCGCAGAATGCGGCGCCCGTTCAATTCGAATTCGCGGGCCTTGGTGCCCAGCGGCGCCATGGCATCCGTCACCAGGAAAATGCGCCCCGGCCCCGCCTTTGAGTCTAGCGCGACCCGCATAGCCATGGGGTCCACATGCACGCCATCCGCAATCATCCCGGACCATAGCCGCCCATCCGTCAGCGCCGCGCCGACAAGCCCGGGGGCGCGATGCGAAAGCGGGCTCATCGCGTTGTAGAGATGCGTCACCAGCCGCGCGCCAGCGTCGGCGTATCTTTGGGCCGTTTCGGCGCTCGTGTCACTGTGGCCAAGGCTGATCACTATGCCTTTTTCGTGCAGGATCTGCACCTGATCAGCGGTGACATTCTCCGGCGCAATCGTGAGTTTCAGCACCCCGACACGGTCCACGAACTGAACAAGCTGATCCATGTCCGCATCAGTCATCGGCCGGATCAGATCCGCATCATGCGCCCCTTTGCGCGCAACCGAAAGATGCGGGCCCTCGAGATGCAGACCAAGATATCCCGGCACCGCGGCCAAACTTGCCGCCTCCCCGGCGGAAAGCGCCGCCGCGGTCACGTCCGGCGTGTCGGTGATCAGGGTCACCATGACTTTAGTGGTGCCGGTCCGCGCATGCGCCGCGGTGATCCGGCGAATGTCATCGACAGACGTATGCGACCCACCGAACTGCACAGCGTCACCGCCATTGACCTGCAGGTCGATGAAACCGGGCACGATCTGGTGATCCCCGTAATCCGCCACGACATGGGCCGCCGCCACATCGCCCCCAGGAACGATGGCGCTGATGCGCCCGCCCGATGTGACCAGAGCGCTCTGCTCGTGCCAGCGCTCTCCGTCAAATATCCGACCTGCCCGTATCGCCTGGTCTGGCATTACATGGTTTCCGTCACCTTTTTGAGCGCTTCTGGATTGTCGGGGTCCAGACCCCGTTGGCGCGACATGGCCTCTACAAATCCATAGAACGGCACGATCAGCGACAAGGCGTCTGTCAGAGTTGCTCCGGTTTCGACCCTGTCGAGCTGCGTCGTGCCGGCAATGCCACCAGAGGTCACAAAAACATCTGACCCGCGTGCGGACATGGCCTCGGCTGTCTGGCGGATGGACTGTTGTGCCGCATCGGGGCTTGCCATTATCAGAACCGGTAGCCCGCGCCCCGCCAGGGCCAGTGGCCCATGCATCGCCTCTGCCGCCGAATAGGCCTCGGCATGAAGCCCGCAGGTTTCCTTGAATTTCAGCGCCGCCTCGCAGGCCATCGCAACCCCCGGCCCGCGCCCCAATACATAGAGCGACGTTGCATCGCTGAGCGCGTCGCCCAGCGGGTCCCAGCTCAGCGCTAGCGCCTCGCTCAACTTGTCCGGCAGACCGGCCAGCGCCGACTGCAGGGCCTGGTCCTCCTGCCATTGCGCCAATAGGGCCAACCCGGCCACGGCTGAACAGACAAAGCTCTTGGTGGCCGCAACCGCCAGCTCTGGTCCGGCTTGCATATCAATGCCGTGTTCCGCCTGCTGCCATAAGGGGGACCCAGCGTTGTTCGTCACCGCCACCGTCAACGCGCCCGCCGCATGGGCTGCGGCAAGGCTGCTGACCAGATCCGGGCTGCGACCGGATTGCGACAGGCCCAGCACGGCGGCTTTCGCAAGCCGCGGCGTAACGCCGTAGACAGATGCAACCGATGGGCCAAGCGATGCCACCGCATGCCCGCTTGTCAGCTCGATTGCGTATTTCAGAAACAGGCAGGCGTGATCGGACGATCCCCGCGCGATTGTGGCCACAAAAGCCGGGTCCCTTTCGCGCAGCGCCTTGCCGCATTCCGCAATATCTGCTGCCGACTGATCCAGAAGCCGAGCAACCGCTTCGGGGATTTCGTTGATTTCCTGTCGCATGTGCGTTGTGGTCATTGGGCGCTGTCCATTGTCTTTCTAAAGGGTCAGATTTGCGTAGCGGGTTCGGCAAGTTGCGTCTTGATGGCACGGATTTTCGTCGGGTCTGTGAACCGCGCCTCGGCCGCACCAAAACCAAGCTCTACAATTGTTGAGCCGTTGCGACGCTTACCCGAGCAAGAGGCATGCAGCCAGGGCGCGCCGGTATGGGCGGCCAGTTGGTGGGCGTTTTCCTGGGTCACACCGCTGCCAGCCATGATCGCGATGCGACCAGCGGCATGCTGCACGAGGCCAGCCACCACGTCCTGCCCCAGAGGCGCCGTCAGCGCCTTGCCGGAGGTCAGGATCGTATCAAAGCCCAGGCCAATTGCGGCCTCTACAGCGGCAACAGGATCGTCAAGCGTATCCACGACCCGGTGCAGCGTCACGCCCATGCCCTCTGCTGCGTTGCACAGTTGCTGCAAAGTCGGAAGGTCAAGCGTGCCACCCCCAGCGGAGGCGCCAAACACAACGCCGTCCAGCCCCATCTGGCGCGCGACGCCTATGTCTTGGCACATGGCCTCGACCTCCTGCGCCGTATAGCTGAAATCGCCCGGGCGCGGACGGATCATGGCCCGCACTGGAACCTCCACGGAGGCGGCAGCCTGCATGAACCCGTAGGACGGCGTCAGCCCCCCCAGATCAAGTGCCGAGCAAAGCTCGATGCGGTCGGCACCACCTGCCACACAGGCCTGCAGACCCGCGATATCATCAATGCAGACCTCAAGTTTTGGCGCGCTCATCCTAGCTGCTCCCGCATATGGGCCGTGGCGCCAATCAGACCTTTTTCAGGACCGATCTCGGTGGCGATACACAGCGGTTCTTTGCGCGGGTTTAGCACCCGTTTGCGCAGTTCCTGGTCAAGTGCGGGTACCAGGCCGTCGGCCTTGGACAGCCCCCCGCCGACCAGCACGATATCGGGGTCAAACATATTGACGGCATTGGCAAGGGCACCGCCCAGCACGTCAAGATACACATCCATTGTGGCAGCCGCCGCGGGATCCTGCTGCGCCCAGCTCTGCAACAGCGACACGCTATCCAAGGACGCGCCACTCAGATGCCGATGCAGGTTCTCCAGCCCACGCGCGCCGGTCAATGCGTCAACGCATTGCATCTGCCCGCAGCCGCAACGCACCAGTGGAAGATCAGCCCCACTGCGCACCGCCGCGGCCGGGCCGTGCCCCCATTCGCCAGCAGATCCCGTGGCGCCGATCAAGAGCTGACCATTCAGCACGACCGCGCCGCCAATCCCGGTGCCAAGGATGATCCCAAAGACCGTCGCGTGCCCGCGCCCCAGGCCCACTTTGGCCTCAGACAGAACAAACGCCTTTGCGTCATTGAGCACATGCACCGGGCGGCCCAGATCCTGCTGCAGATCCGCGGCCAGCGCGCGGCCCGAGATGCAGGGAATATTCGCCGACCGTAATATCCCGGTGACCGGGTCAATCACCGCCGCAATCGAAATCGCAACCGGGTCATCCCCTGTCCCGGCATGCGCGGCAATGGCCTGACGAAAGCTATCATAGTCCTCTGTTGGCGTGGCGATACGGGCCTTTTCCTCAAGTTGCAGACTCGCGTCGACTTCTGCCGAAACGATCTTTGAACCGCCGATATCAAATGCGATAGTCATGTTGAAACTTCAGACCGAAAGAGCGGTGCGCCCGATATGGACAAGACTGACACGCCAGCAAAGAGATCGAAACCCGGCAAACGGCCGACGATTTCTGATGTTGCGCGCCTGGCCGGGGTCGCGCCGGCGATTGTGTCTCGGGCGCTCTCACCGCAGCGCCGCCCGGTCTCTGCAGAAAAGAAGGAACGCGTGCTCAAGGCGGCGGATGAACTGGGGTATCGCCAGAACCCGTTGGCGCGTGGCCTGGCCACCCAGTCCATTGACCTGGTTGCGATTATTATCAACCACATGACCGACCTCTCCGATCTCGATCTGTTTGATTCACTGCTAGACGGCGTGCAGATGCTGGGCAAGCAGGCGATTATGATCCGGGTCGGCAGCAACCAGAGAATTGATGAGTTCCTACGCAACTCGCTGTCCTATCATGTGCATGCGGCGGTCGTGTTTTCCGATTTCGCAGATGCCGGTGAGGTGCGCGAGCTGTTTCACAGCGATAACGTTCTGATGCTGAACGGGCGCTTTGACGCCCAGAGCCACTACATCACCATCGACGAGGACAGCGGCATCCGCGACCTGATCCGTTTTGCGCGTAGCCGCGGCGTGTCTTCTGCGGCGCTGCTCACCGGGCGCAGCAGCTCGATCGTCGAACAGACGCGCATTGCGGCCTATAGATCGGCCTGCGCCATTGAGGGCATCGAGATCCAGCGCGAAATCAGCGGCGACTATTCCTATCAATCGGGCCTTGAAGCCGATTTTGGCGCAGCTACGCCAGATGCGGTGTTTTGCACGTCTGACACTATGGCGATGGGCGTCATGGATCAGCTGCGCGCGCAGGGCAAACACCCGCCGCGGGATTACTCTCTGTTCGGGTTTGACGCGATCGAAAGGGGCAATTTCGGCGCTTACGACATTTCCAGCGTTGGCTTTGACCGGGCAGATTTTATCCAGGCCATCCTGTCGTTTCTGCAAGAGCCCGAGGCTTTTCCGGAAACCGGCCTCTGCATTCCCACCCGCTATATTGCCCGCAGCACGGGCTAGCAGACGGGCTTTGAGCAAAACACCCGGAGGGAAAGCCCCCCGGGTGATGTGCTTAGTCGACCATTTGGCCTTAGTTACCAAAGTGGGATCAGGGTCGGAGGATTGGCATCCGCACCCCACCACTTTTTGTAGTTGGATTCGTAGGCGCCCGACTGGATGTAGCTGGAGACGAACATGTCGACCCAACGCAGGAAGTCTCCGTCGCCATGCGCGATTGCGATGCCAATCGGATCGTTGGAGTGCAGACCCGGTACGGTCACCAGAGAGTCTTCGTTGGTGGCCAGGTAATCCAGCAGAGAGCTGTCTTCGATGCCTGCGTCTACGCGCTTCTGGCGCAGCAGCAGAACGCCGTCAGGAGAGAACGTATCGGTATAGACCAGCTCTGCACCCGGAACTTCACGCTTCAGGAACGCCTCGCCGGTGGTGCCACGACCTACGACGACCTTTTTGCCGTCCAGATCCGCCAGCGACGAGATCCCGCTGTCAGCCTGAGCGATCACGCGCAGACCCGCACGGTTGTAAGGGATCGAGAAGGCCACGGATTTCGCGCGCGGCAGAGTTGCCGACGTATTAGCAACCACCAGGTCCAGCTGATCTGCGACCAGCATGGAGACGCGCGCATCACCGGACACATCGGTGAATTCCGGCGTCACGCCCAGGGCTTCGGCCAGCATGGTGGCCACATCCACGTCATAGCCGACGGGGTTGTTGCGATCATCGCGGAAACCAATCGGCTCGCCGCCAAGCGATACCCCAATGCGGATCACCCCAGCATCAAGGATTTCCTGCAGCTTTGATTCCGCAAAGGCCGATCCGGCCATTGCCGCGCACATCGTCGCCGCAGTTAGGGTCTTCTTCAGAAATGATTGCATCTCTTGTCCTCCTTGAACTTCAGAGTTGGTCAGATTGCCGCTTCTCCGGGGCAGACATGCCGTCTTGCCAGTACCAATACGAAACAGGTACCTCGCCGTTCATCGAAACGACTCGATGGTTGTTTTTGGTATCGAACGCATGAATCACCACCTCGCCGAGGAACCCGGTTCCAAGGTCGAGGAGGTCTTCGGCGGCGCGCTCAACCGCCGCATCAAGGGAAAGGCCGAATTTCAGCCCTTCGATAACTGAATGTGCCGTGTTGCAGCGCATGGTCATTTCGCCGGTATGGGTGCAGGCCACCGCGCCAAAGCGGCTGTCGGCATAGAACCCAGCACCGGGGATCGGGCTGTCGCCCAGGCGGCCCGGATATTTCCAGGCCCAGCCGGATGTGGATGTGGCCACGCCCGCACCGCCGGTTTGATCCATGCCCAGAAACACAGTGGTGTCGCGCACGCGCTCCGGGTCAGTGATGACGTTCGAGAGCGGCACCAGCGGGATATCAGGAAACGCAGCGCGCTCTTCGTCGCTGAGAACCATATCCAGCTTCTTGCTCCAGACTCGCTTGCTGTCCGGAAACAGCATGTCCTGCGTGTTGAAACCGATTTCATCTGCGAACCTGCGAGCGCCCTGCCCGGTCAGCATAACATGCGGCAGGCGGCGCATGACCTCGCGCGCCAGCGCCGCGACATGCAACGTACCGGGCACCGCGCCAACGGTGCCGACTTCACGCGTGGTGCCATCCATCACAGCGCCATCGCATTCCATCTCGCCGATCATGTTGGGCCAACCGCCATAGCCAACCGAACGCACCGTCTCAGCCGCCTCGACATGGCTGATCCCAGCGACAAGCGCGTCAACCGCGCCGACACCGGCTTTCAACTGATCGATGCTATGTGCGAAACCGGGTTCGGCTTCCATGTTGGCAATCAGGATCAAGCGTCAGTCCTTTCTGATCTGCGATAGGAATTGCCGAATGCGCGGCACGGCAAGGCCGCCGTTCTCAGCAAAAAATTCTTCTGTCGGCATGTCCACCAGCAGCTTGCCGGCTTCCATGAACACGATGCGTGTCGAAATGCTGCGGGCAAAGGCCACCTCATGGGTCACGAAGACCATCGTGGTGGCTTCGGTGGCCAGTTTTTGCAGGATGTCCAGCACTTCGCCGGTGGTCTCCGGGTCCAGCGCCGATGTCACCTCGTCCAGCAAAATATAGCGCGGCTGCATCGCCAGAGCGCGGCAAATCCCAACCCTCTGGCGCTGACCGCCGGACAATTGCTGCGGGTATTTATCGGCGTGCCCAGCCAATCCCACCTTGGCCAGCAAGGCGCGCGCCTGTTCTTCGGCTTCGGCCTTGGATTTGCCCAGAACCTCAACCGGCGCCAGGGTGATGTTACCCAGCGCAGTCATATGCGGATAGAGGTTGAACAGCTGGAACACCGTCGCCGAGATCCGGCGCGACGCCGCCAGACCGGCCTTGGTCGTCACATCATTCCCGTCAACGGTTATCGTGCCCCCGCTGGGCCGCTCCAAACCGTTGATACAGCGAATGAGCGTCGACTTCCCCGACCCCGAGGCCCCCAGAACCGTGACGATCTCACCGGCATTAACGTCCAGAGTGACGCCGTCCAGAACGGTGCTGTCATCGAAAGTTTTGACCAGATCCTTGATGCGTATCATCAGACCTCTCCCCAAGCGTAAGACCTGCGAATCCGACGTTCCAGACGCGCGCCAGAATGCGCCAGGATCTTGGCACACACATAGTAAATCGACCCGATGACCGCCCAGACGATGAACGGCTCCAGGGTCCGAAGATTGAGGATATTGCCGATCTTGGTCAGATCGAACACACCGATAACCGAGATCAAGGACGTCACCTGCAGCTGGTTGACCAGGATCCCCACAATCGGCCCGATGCTGAATGCCAGGGCCTGCGGACCGATCACCCGGCGCAGGATCTGGATGCGACGCAAGCCAAAGGCCTCGGCGGCATCAATCTGATCGCGATCGATGGATTCAATCCCCGCGCGGATAATCACAAAGGCAAAGGCCGCCGTGTTCAGCGACAAAGTGATGAAGGCCGCCGAGGCCGGTGTCATGCGGATTTGCATCAACGCCGGGATGCCGAAGAACACCAGGAAGAGCTGCACCAGCACAGGCGAATTCTTGAGCGCCTCAGTCACCGCCACGATCAGCGGGTTCACGAAGGGAAACCGGAAGTGATGCACCACCGCGAACCCCAGACCCAAAAGAAGCCCCGCCACGGTCGTCGTCAGAAACAGGGCCAGAGACACGCCCAGACCCTGCGCCAGAAGCACCAAGTCAAATGGCGTGAAGTCAGCAAAACGCATCGTCAGGCTCCAGTCATGAAACGGTTGAGCCGTCGGTGCCACGCCACGATGGCCAGCGAGAGCGCGGTCGTGAAGGACGCGTAGAGCACCAGCAGCACGGCGTAGACCTCAAAGGGTTTGAAGGTCTCCGCAGCCACGATCTTGGCCACGCCCGTCAACTCATTGACGGTGATCGTGGACAGGATCGAAGAGGTCAAAACAAGGTTGATCAGGACAGAGCCTACGGGCCGGACGGAGACTCGCAGCGCAATCGGCAGGACGATGCGAAGGAATACTTTGACGTCGTTCAACCCCGACACCCGCGCGGCCTCGATCACGCCGCGGTCGATGGATCTGATGCCGGACAGGATGACATCGGACACGAAAGCACCGCCAGCAAGCGACAGCGCAATCACCCCGGTCTCAAAGGCGCCGATATAGATGCCCAGCTCCGGCAGCCCGTAGAACAGAAAGAAAAGCTGCACCAGAAACGGCACGTTGCGAAAGATATCACTATAGGCATGCGCGACCCAACGCAGCGCGCTGCGTTGCGATGCGCGCATTGAGGCCACGATGCCACCAAGGATCACAGCGCCGATGATCGCCAGCAAACAGGCAAAGATCGTCAGGGCAAAACCCTGAAGCAAAAACCCAATATAGGGCTCGATCACTCGCCAGACTCGCATGGTATCCTTCCACATGTGAAATCGCTTTCACTTTTTGATCATCGCAATTGGATCAAGACCTGTCAATAGACCTGAACCGTGAGCTGACAAGATTTTTGAGAATCGCGGATGGGCTATCCGTATGCGCTGAAACTCTAGCAATATCAGATCAAAAAGGCGGCGTCGCTGTGCCCGTTGGGCCTAATTCTGCAGCTATGGCCCCTGCCTTGCTGACCAGGCGGGGCGAGAAATTGAGCTGCGAAATATTGCCATAGGGGTCAGGCGGGGGGCGGGTCAGCGGGCGGGTCGCGGGGGTCGTTTCCGAGGGGTTAACCCTGCGCGCGGCGGATCCGGGGGCGGGGCCGCGAATCGGTGGGTTAACGCCTTATTTTGTGGAGAAATCGTCGGTCGGCAAAGCGTCGGCAAAGTGTCGGCCTTGCGTATGGCACCTTGTATGGCAAATGGTGGGGTTAATAGACCGCGCGGTGGGTTTGGGGCTTGTTGAGGGGCTGAGGGGTGGTGCGTGAGATCACGCAGCCTACCGCTTGCTTAGATTGCCGCTCTGTGGACAAAGCGGCCAAATGGCCGCCTTGGGTTGCCGCGCGTCGGATTTGTCACTCCTGGACTGGGCATGCTTACGCAGGAAACCAGAAAAAGATCCATGGGCACGCCGTTTTCTTTGACATTAAGAAAGGAAGTAAAACAATTTTGCTTTTGAAAGTCGATGTGACTTATTTCGACCACATTAAAATTTAACTCCCACGTACGAACAACCGTTTTCCAAGTAGTCCAACATAACCTCCAAAGAACGTTTCAATTACTCCCAGTATTAATTTCAACTCGGCCGGTGACGCGATGCTGGCTTGAAGCGCGAATAACGTGAAAACCATTGCCACCAAAGCCATCAGCAAAAGAAGGGGTAAGATCGTTAGAATCACATAGTTGATTGGGAGTTTTTTTCCCCTGCGACCGCCCCCCCTTGAAACCAGAACATCTGAGTAAGCCAATAGTGCTGTAGAAGCCAGAACCGGGCTCGCCATTAGTATCAACTGAAAGAAATCAGAATCGACTCGTACACCAAGAACGCCGAGGGCAACGAATCCGTATACAAACAAAACAAAATGGCCGCCGATCGCCAAGCTTGCCACCAAGTTTCTGTGAGTGCGCTCGTACATTTCGAAGCCGACCATGTTACCCTTTGCAGAGATGCCACAAATACTCGTATCTGCCTTGGTCATCATAAAAGCTTTCGAAAATCCCTTCACTATCAACCTCGCAGCGCCCCCCAACTTGAGAGGAAACAAAGCTCGCAAAAAGTACTGCTACGGTAGCTTCATCGTCATAATTCAGCTCCACATCAATGAATTCGCGCCGAGGGGGCTCAACGCCGTCGCGCACGCGCGCATTCCCAGTGAAGAGTTTTTCGGCCCATAATACAATCGCAACCTCTTCGTCGGAGAGACCAGGCAAATCGGCGGTGGTAAAAAAAAGATCAAATCTGTCCCAACTGTTCCCATATTCCCTTGAAGCGGATGAAGCAGCCACAATTGACACTCGGTTTTGCAGCGGGAATGGCGGAAGCACAGAACGTCTTACCTCTCTTTGCTGGATTTTGTTAGAGTATCCCTTATGTTCCGGGGTGCGGTCCAAAAACGCTCCGACACTATTGCGAATAAATCTGGCAAACTTCTGCCCGTCCAGTTCGCCTTGACTGGCCGAAATTAATTTTTTTGGTATCGTGAAGTAGCTCACTTCGCCGCCGCCGCAGCCGCCGCCCCAAAGATTGGCGTGAGACACCTCGTCAACCTCTCGAAGTCTTTGAACAACATAGGCTTCCGTCCCAATAGGAACGCTAATCTCGGCGTAGCTTCCATCCCGTAGTTGGACACTCATCGCATCCAATCCTGGTATTGCATCGGTCAATTTCGACACCGTCAGATCGTCGCCATACGCCTCAAGAGCCCCATACAATGCCCCGCACGAATGCTGATAAACGGTCTTGGTTGCTTCAGAAAGTTGTCGCCCACGCCACCTATAGAATTCGACCCCCGGTTTTGTTGTAGAAACCCATGAGATCTTTCCACCATTAATTTCTTTTCTAAATTCACCTTGAAAAACCGGAGTGTCACCATCGAAAACGACTAACCTTAACTTTCCCTGTGCGTAATTTTCCCCTGCAACATTGAAGGTAGATCCACTGACCCCAAGTAATGGTGATATCCCTCCCTGAACGGAAGATCCCTCAAAACGCAAATTAATTATGCTATATGAATACCCATCCTTGGCATAGGAAAATATATATTCATTTGCGGACAAGCTTGATGACATGGAAAATAAAAAAGTCACCACTATATTTAAAAATATTCGCAAATCCGCCATCAGAGCCTCCGCCTGTCAATATGTAAGTTATTTTCGACTATCAATTAGCTAGCGCTCACTCGCAATTTTTTTAGTATTTTACGTGATATTTTATATGCCTACTCCCAATGTGTCTCACGTTCAAGTCAGACTGCTGATTTTGGTCAGATAGGATTCAACCACAATTAAGCTGTCGTTCAAGTGATATGCTGAATGTCGTCATTGGGCTCGGAATTGCCATCCGAGCCCAAACTCAACCGGCCGTTACGGCCCTCCGTCGCGGTGCCCGGCGCGCCCTACTCCGCCGCCATCGCCGCGGCCTTGCTCACCCGGCAGGCCGAGAACTTGAACTCGGGGATCTTGCCGTAGGGGTCCAGCACCGGGTTGGTCAGCACGTTGGCCGCGGCCTCGACATAGGCGAAGGGCACGAAGACCATGTCCTCGGCCACGGCGCGGTCGGCGCGGGCCATGATGGTGATCGCCCCGCGGCGGGTCTCGATGCTCATCAGCTCCCCCGGCGCGATGCCTAGGCGGCGCAGGGTGCGCGGGTGCAGCGAGGCGTTCGCCTCTGGCTCCACCGCGTCCAGCACCGAGGCGCGGCGCGTCATCGAGCCGGTATGCCAGTGCTCCAGCTGCCGCCCCGTGGTGAGCACCATCGGGAACTCCGCATCCGGCACCTCGGCGGGCGCGATGATCGAGGCCGGCGTGAACTTGGCCCGCCCCTCGGGGCGCGGGAAGCCCTCGCCGAACACGATCGGCTGGCCCGGGTCGGTCTCGGACAGCGAGGGGTAGGTCACCACGTGCTCGCCCTCCAGCCGCTTCCAGGTGATGTTGTCCAGCGACTTCATCGACAGCTTCATCTCGGCGAAGACATCGGAGGGGTGCGCGTAGCCCCAGTCCAGCCCGCAGCGCTTGGCCAGCTCCACCGTGATCCACCAATCCTCGCGCGCCTCCCCCGGGGGCGGCACCGCGGGGCGGCCCATCTGCACCTGCCGGTTGGTGTTGGTCACCGTGCCGGTCTTCTCGGCCCAGGCGGAGGCCGGCAGGATCACGTCCGCGTAGTTCGCCGTCTCGGTGATGAAGATGTCCTGCACCACCAGGTGGTCGAGATGCGCCAGCGCGTGGCGCGCGTGCTCGACATCCGGGTCGGACATGGCCGGGTTCTCGCCCAGGATATACATCGCCTTGATCTGGTCGGCATGGATCGCGTCCATGATCTCGACCACGGTCAGGCCCTTCTGCCCGTCATCCCAGGCCTTGTCCCCCCAGATCCCCTGGAAGGCCGAGCGCACGCCGTCATCGCCCACCGCCTGGTAGTCCGGCAGGAACATCGGGATCATACCCGCGTCAGACGCCCCCTGCACGTTGTTCTGCCCCCGCAGCGGGTGCAGCCCCGCGCCCGGGCGCCCCACATGCCCCGTCATCAGCGCCAGGCTGATCAGGCAGCGCGAGTTATCCGTGCCGTGGATGTGCTGGCTGACCCCCATGCCCCAGAAGATCATCCCCGCCTGCGCGGTCGCGAAGTCCCGCGCCACCGCGCGCAGCGTCTCGGCGGGGATGCCGCAATGCGGCTCCATCTTCTCGGGGCTGAAGCCCTTGAGATGCGCCTTCATCTCGTCCCAGCCCTCGGTGAAGGCCTGGATGTACTGCGTGTCGTAGAGCTCCTCCTCGACGATCGTGTGCATGATCGCGTTCAGCATCGACACATCCGCGCCGGGCTTGAACTGCAGCATATGCGTGGCGTGGCGTTTCAGCCCCTGGCCGCGCGGGTCCATCACGATCAGCTTGCCGCCGCGCTTGGCGAACTGCTTGAAATAGGTGGCCGCGACGGGGTGGTTCTCGGTCGGGTTGGCGCCGATCACGATGGCCACGTCGGCATTCTCGATCTCGTTGAAGGTGGCCGACACCGCGCCGGAGCCCACGTTCTCCATCAGCGCCGCCACGGAGGAGGCATGGCAGAGCCGCGTGCAGTGGTCCACGTTGTTATGGCCGAAGCCCTGGCGGATGAACTTCTGGAAGAGATAGGCCTCCTCGTTGGAGCACTTCGCCGAGCCGAAGCCCGCCACCTCGCGCCCGCGCCCCTTGAGGCCCCGCGCGGCGACGTCCAGCGCCTCTTCCCAGCTCGCCTCGCGGAAATGGTTCTGCCAATTCGCCGGGTCCACGTTCAGGCCCTTCTCGGGCGCGTCCGTGCGCCGGATCAGCGGCTTGGTCACCCGGTGCGGGTGGTCCACGTAGTCGAACCCGAACCGCCCCTTCACGCAGAGCCGGTTCTCGTTCGCCGGGCCGGGCGCGCCGTCCACGTTCTTGATCTTGCCGTCCTTGATCTGCAGCTTGATCTGGCAGCCAACGCCGCAGAACGGGCAGACCGACTGCACCTCTTCGTCGAAATCCTTGCTGTCGCCCTGCTGCTGGTCGTCCAGCACCGTGGCGGGCATCAAGGCGCCGGTGGGGCAGGCCTGCACGCACTCGCCGCAGGCCACGCAGCTGGAGCTGCCCATCGGGTCGTCCATGTCGAAGGTGATCTGCGCGGTCGCCCCGCGGCCGGACATGCCGATCACGTCGTTCACCTGCACCTCGCGGCAGGCGCGGACGCAGAGGTTGCAATGGATGCAGGCGTCCAGGTTCACGCGCATGGCGACGTGGCTGTCATCGAGCAGCGGGATGTGGTCAGGCACCTTCGCCGGGAAACGGCTGGCGTCCACCCCGTTCGCGTCGGCCATGTCCCAGAAATGGCTGGACTTGTCGCGGGCCACGTCGCGGTCGGGCTGGTCGGCGGCCAGGAGCTCCACCACCATGGCGCGGGACTTCTCGGCGCGGTCGCTATCGGTGGTGACCTTCATCCCCTCGGCCACGGGCCGGATGCAGGAGGCCACCAGCGTGCGCTCGCCCTCGACCTCGACCATGCAGGCCCGGCAGTTGCCATCCGAGCGATAGCCCGGCTCGGGCTTGTGGCAGAGATGCGGGATCACCAGCCCCTGCCCGTTCGCGGCCTCCCAGATGGTCCAGCCCTCGGGCACGGTCACGTCCTTGCCGTTGAGCTCGAAAGTGACCGTCTTAACTGCGTTTCCGTCTGGCATGGGAGCCTCCCTTAAGCCTTAAGTTCTTTAAGGCCGTCCCAGATCAGACGGCCTCCGAGTAGTCCAAATGCGCCGGCGAAGACGGCCTCTATGCCGCGGGCCGCGCGGGCGTAGCCGCGGGTCGCGGCGGGGGTCGAGAAAGCCCAGGCGTAGAAACCGTAGACCATTAGCCCGCTGGTCGCACCAATAGGCCCGAAGGCCAGCACCTGCGCAGGCGTCAGCCCAGCGCCAAAGAGAAAGGTGGATACCGCCGCCCACATCATCACCGCTTTGGGGTTCGTCAGCAGCACGAAGAGCCCCCTGCGAAACGCGGCCGCGTCCGTTAAACCCGCGGCATCGGCAGAGACCGCAACCGGCGCGTTCCTGACGACGGATTTCGCGGCTTTGAAGGCCATCCACAACAGATACGCCCCGCCCACAAACCGCAACAGCACCAGCGAGAGCGGGAACTGCTCCAGCAGCGCCGCCAGACCAAGCGCCGTCGAGAAGGACCAGACGAACATGCCGATGGCCACGCCGAGCACCACGAACAGGGCGGGTCTGCGCCCATCGCCTAGGGCGGTCGACGCCACCGCGGCCAAGTTCGGCCCGGGTGAGAGCTGCGCGGCGAGCACGCCAAGCCAAACGACGAAGAAGGCCTCAATCATTCGTCGCCCCCCCTGCAAAGCGGCGGAAAGCCTGTTGCGCGCATCAAGCAAGGCCTTATGGCGGGCGCTTTCCAGAAATGGCTGGAGGCATCGCGGGCCGTGGCGCGTGACGTCTCAGCGCGGCCGCTGTCGGTGGTAAGCTTCATCCCCTCGCGCGCGGTCACGTCCTTGCCGTTAAGCTCGAGAGTGACGGTCTTGGTGTCGCTTGCGTCAAGCCGGCACTCGGCTTGGGAGGGCGGCGGGACAAGTCCCGCCCTACCGGCGTCGGCTTGTTGAAACAGGGTGCGGCTCATTCCGGGAGCTCCGTGAGCGCGCGGGTCAGCTCGGCCTGCATGGCGTCGAGATGCGCCCAGAAGGCCTGGTACTCGGCCAGCCGCGCGGCGGGCGCGGCCTCTGGTCGGGCCATCAGGAAATAGGCGGAGCCCTCGGGCCAGGGCAGGAACTCCGCCATTTGGCAGAACTGATAGAACGCCGTGGGCGCCTTGGCCCGCAGGATCGCCACCCCTGGGTGGCCGCTGTCCTCGGTCAGGGGCGCTGTGACGCGGTATGCGAAGTAGCGGCCAAGCTCGGTCTGGGCCGAGCAGCCCACCGCCTCGTGCAGCGAGCGGATCGCGGCGATGTCGCGCCCGTCCGCCAGCCCGCATTCCTTGCGATAGGTCACCGCCAGCATCAGATGGCTGAGGTGCCGGAACTTGCCCCAGAGGCGCGACTGATCCGAGATCGGGCAGGGATCGGCGCCCGCGGCTGTGCCCGCCGCGCATATCAGGGCGATCGCCCGCCATATCACGCCCCGCCCCGCATCATTGTTCCCACCGCGCCGCGGCCACATGGTCCTGCAGCGCCTGGAACAGGGGCGCCTGCGCCTGCAGCATCTCGACATTCACCGCGCCCTGCTCGGTGACGGTAACGCCCAGGTCGATCTGCCCCACGATGGCGCAGTAGGTGTCGAAATCCGCGTCCGAGCGCAGCTCGGTCCGCTTCACCGCGAAGAGGTAGTTCTGGGCCTCGCCCAGGAACTGGCCAAAGAAGGTCTGGTAGGCCTCGCTGCCCTGGCAGCCCACCTGCGCGCGGATCGCGTCAAAGAACGCCTGATCGCTCTCGTCGCGCAGCCCGCAGGAATTGCGATACTCGATGGGGACATGCGCCATCATCAGCGCGCGCATCTGCGCCTCATAGCCCGCCGTGTCATTCGGCGCGGGCAGGTCGTCGACAAAGCAGCCCTGCGCCTGCGCGGGCGCGGCGAGCCAGAGGGCGGCGAGGGATATCAGGGCGCGCAGCGTCACGGGTTACCTATGCTGGTCGATCAGGATGGCGTTGCCGTCGGGGTCGCGCAGGGTCAGGCTCGCGGGCCCGGTGCCATTGGGGTCTGCCTCGGTCTCGAGCCCCAGCCCCTCGGCCTTCAGCCGCGCCTGGATCTTGCGCACATCCGTGAACGTCTCGGTCTCCTGCGCGCTCTGGTCCCAGCCGGGGTTGAAGGTCAGGATGTTGCCCTCGAACATGCCCTGGAAGAGCCCGATGATATGCGCGCCATTCTTGAGGATCAGATAGCCGTGCTCGGCATCCCCGCCCATCCCCTCAAAGCCCAGCGCCGCGTAGAACTTGCGCGAGGCCTCCAGGTCCTTGACCGCCAGGCTGACCGAGAATGCTCCAAGGTCCAAGTCGGCCATCAGTGATCTCCGTGCCCGCCCTGGCTGTGATCGCCCGCGCCATACCCACGGGCCTGTGCGTAGAGAACAGTTTGGTGGCGCGTCAGCAGCGGCTTGGTTTCCAGATGCGCCTGCAAATGGATGCCGCGCAGTTCCGCCCGCGCCGTTTCGGCCTGTGCCAGCATCTCCGCCAGCGCGGGCCTGTCCAGGTCGCCGCTTTCGAAGGCCGCATCGAGTGCTCTCTCCGCCGCGATCAATTGAGCCCCCGTCGCGCGGGCCGCAGCGTTCATCCCATCAAAAATGTCCTGCAGATTGGCCTTCTGGTCCTCTGTGAGCTGCAACTCATCCGCCAGATCCAGCACATGGCGCGGCCCGGGCCAACCGTTCAACTCTGCCGGCAAGGCCAAACCCCAGCCTGCGCCCGCCTCAAGCGCGGTGATATCATCGGACGACAAGGACGCGATGTCGCGACCGTCCAGCCCGGCGTAAGGGGCATCATTCGCAAGCGCCGGCGCGGCCAGCAGCAGCGTTGCTAGAATTACTCGTCTCATCATTTCAGGCCTCTACTCATGTGTCGCATCAAATCTCATCGGCGAAATGCTTCATGGTCAGACGGATCGGGTTCGGCGCCGCCTGGCCGAGGCCACAGATCGAGGCATCTGTCATCACCTGGCAGAGGTCCTCCAGCAGCTCCTGGTCCCAGTGCTCGGCCTGCATCAGCTTGACCGCCTTCTCGCAGCCCGCGCGGCAGGGCGTGCACTGCCCGCAGCTTTCATCCTCGAAGAAGCGCAGCATGTTGAGCGCCGCGTCCCGCGCGCTGTCCTGATCGGACAGCACCACGATGGCCGCCGAGCCGATGAAGGTCCCGTGCGGCTGCAGCATGTCGAAATCCATCGGGATATCCGCCATCGACGCGGGCAGGATCCCCGCCGAGGGCCCGCCGGGCTGGTAGGCCTTGAAGGCGTGCCCGTCCAGCATGCCGCCGCAGGCCTCGATAATGTCCTGCATCGTCGAGCCCGCGGGCAAGAGATGCACGCCGGGGTTCTTCACCCGCCCACTAACCGAGAAGCTGCGCAGCCCCTTGCGGCCGTTCTTCTCGACCCCGCTGAGGCATTCCGGCCCCTCGCGGCAGATCTTGGCGACCCAATAGAGCGTCTCGACATTATGCACCAAGGTGGGCCGGTTGAAGATGCCGACCTGCGCCACGAAGGGCGGGCGATGGCGCGGCAAGCCGCGCTTGCCCTCGATGCTCTCGATCATCGCGCTCTCTTCGCCGCAGATATAGGCGCCCGCGCCGCGGCGCAGGTCGATGTAACCGGGCGCGACGAGCCCTGCGGCCTCCAAAGCGGCGATCTCTGTGGCCAAGATCTCTAGCACCACGGGGTATTCGTCGCGCATATAGATAAAGCAGGTCTCGGCCTCGACCGCCCAGGCGGCGATCAGCATGCCCTCGAGAAAGAGATGCGGCGTGCGCTCCAGATAGTAGCGGTCCTTGAAGGTGCCGGGCTCGCCCTCGTCGCCGTTCACGGCCAGATAGCGGGTGCCCTGGTTCATCCGCACGAAGCCCCATTTGCGCCCCGAGGGGAAGCCCGCCCCGCCCAGCCCGCGCAGGCCCGAGGACAACACGGTCTCTTGCACGTCCTCCCAGTCGCCGCCCTGGCGCAGCTCGGCCAGCTTGGCGTAGCCACCGGCGGCCTGATACGCGGCCAGGTCCTCGTAGGTGACCATATGCGCGTGGGTGTCCTTGGCGGCGATCGCCGCCTGGACCTTCTCCGGGGTCGCGTGGTCGATATGGTTGTGGCCAAGCTCGAGCACCGGCGCGGTGTCGCAGCGCCCCATGCAGGGCGCGCGCAGCACGCGCACCTCGGCGGGGTCAAGGCCGTCCTCTAGGGCCGCCTGCAGCGCCTGGGCGCCCGCCAGCTCGCAGGACAGCGAATCGCAGACCCGGATGGTCAGCGCGGGCGGCGGGGCCTCGCCCTCTTTGACCACGTCGAAATGCGCATAAAAGGTCGCGACCTCGTAGACCTCGGCTTGGGACAGGCGCATCTCGTCGGCCAGCGCCGCCAGATGCGCGGCCGAGAGGCAGCCATGGGCGTCCTGGATCAAGTGCATGAATTCGATCAGCAAATCGCGGCGGCGGGGGCGGTCGCCCAGAAGCGCGCGGACCTCCTCCAGCGCGCTGTCCTGCACCTGCCGGCCCTTGGGGGTCTTGCGGCCCTTGCCGCGCCCCTGCTTCCAAACGCCGGTGCGATCGTCGAGTGGTGCCATGGTTCAGCCTCCTAAAGTTGAGCCTGTATGCCATAACCATTTTATATCTTCAAATCTGCAAACCCTATGCGACCATAAGGAACGCTTATAATGCGTCGACGATGTCCCGCAGTGCCTCGACCGTCGCCAATCCGGGCCCGCGCGCGGCCGACACAAACGAAATCGACTTTGCCAGGACGGGCTCGGTGAGCGCCAGGGCCTCAGTCCCCTCCAGCGGGCCAAGCGAGTCCAGCAGGATCTCGGGCACCACGGTGGCCGCCAGGCCCTCGCGCACCATGGAGACGCAGATCGACATGGCGCTGGCCTCGGCGATGACCTGGGCCACCGCGCCAATCTCTTCGAACACCAGATCAATGATGCGGCGGTTCTGCATCCTGGGCTCGAGCAGGGTGAGCGGCATCTCCGCCGCTTCCGCCCAGGTGATCTGCTGGCGCCCCGCGGCCACCAGGTGGTCCGGCGTCAGCAGGAAGTACCGCTCCTCATAGAGGGGAATGGCCTGCGCGAGGTCCCCCACCACGGCGTCGGAATAGGTCAGGCCCGCGTCCAGGGTGCCGTCCTCAAGGCGCTGCTGGATCTCCAACGACGAGGCCGTCTCGATGCGCGCCAGCACGCCCGGATAGGCCTGATGCAATAGGATCGCCAGCCGCGCGGCAAAGGCCGCGGCGGTCGGGATCACCCCGAACACCAATGTGCCGGTCACCTGCCCCTTGGCGGCAAGCACGTCCTGCTCCAGCGCGCGCATCTCATCCAGGATCTTGCGCGCATGCCGCAGGATCGCCTCGCCTTCCGGCGTCATGCCCTGGTAGCGGTTGCCGCGGCGGACGATGGAGAACCCCAGCCGTTCCTCCAGGCCCCTTATGCGCATCGAAAAGGCAGGCTGGGACACGCCGCAGGCGGCAGCGGCCTTGGCAAAATGCTTGTAGCGGGCCAGGGCCGAGAGGAACTCGAGATCGCGAAGGTCGTACATGCGGGCGACCATGCACCCATGCCCGCGCAATCCGCAAGGGGCGCGGCTGTTCCTTAAATGAGTGCTTCCGCACGCTCTTTTCTATGCAAGACCTTAGGCGACGCCCGATCCGCAGCGTCGCGCCCGGCGTCCGCGATCGCATGCGTATTTGCGACAAGGTGAAATAGGGGCTATTTCACCTTGTCGATAAATACGCAATTCCGAACCGGCGGCTAGGAGACCGTTTGAGTGTCGCGTCGCGGTGCGCCCATCCCCGAGGACGAGGCCGGAGGCTGAGGACGAGACATCCTGTGCCCGCAGACGCGCAGCGGCGGCGGGCTCCTTTAGATCAAGCCCGCCTTGGCGAAGAGCGCCTTAATGTCCTGTGCCGGGCGCGGGCCGATATGGCCCACCACCTCGGCGCCAGAGACCACGCCCATGCGGGCCGCGGTTTCAAGGGTCTGCCCCGTGGCCAACCCGTAGAGGAAGCCCGCCGCGAATTGGTCGCCCGCGCCGGTGGCGTCCACCGGGGTCACCTTGGTCACCGGAGCCTCCACGCGCTCGCCGCCGCGGATCGCAATCACAGGGTCGCCCGAGCAGGTGCAGACCACGGTCTCGCAGGCCGCGGAGGCCTGCGCCAGTGCGGCGTCCAGCGTGTCCGTCTGGTAGAGGGTCATCCACTCGTCGCGATTGCCGATGGTAAAGTCCATCTCGTCGGCCACAAGCCGCTGGAAGTCAACCCGGTGACGGTCGCAGCAGAACGGGTCGGACAGCGTGATCCCCGACATCCCGCCGGCCTGGTGCATCAGGCGCGAGGCCTCTAGGAAGGCCGATTTTCCTTCGTCCTTGTCAAAGAGGTATCCCTCCAGAAACAGGATCCCGCCGCCCGAGAATACCTCTGCGGAGACATCACCCGAATTCAGGTCGGCGCCAGCGCCCAGATAAGTGTTCATCGAGCGTTCGCCATCAGGCGACACGAAGATCATCGAGCGCGAGGTCGGGGCATCCGCCGCCACTACGGGGGCGTTCGGAAAGCCGGTGCCCGCCGCGTCCAGGCTCTTGGCATAGAACCGCCCCAGCGCGTCGTCCTTCACCTTGCCGATGAAGGCCGTGTCCAGCCCCAAGGCGCCAAGACCCGCAATGGTGTTCGCCACCGAGCCGCCCGCGGCCTCGGTGCGGTCCGACATGGCGGCGTAGAGCACCTCGGCCCGCTCGCGGTCCACCAGCTGCATGATGCCCTTCTCGATCCCCATGTGATCCAGGAACGTGTCCTCGGCATGGCTGATCACGTCGACGATCGCATTCCCGATGCCGATGACTTTCACTTCTTTGCTCACGTGGTTTTCTCCTCAAAGGGGCAGAGGTCTTCTATCGGGCAGACCTGACAATTGGGTTTACGCGCCTTGCAGATGTAGCGGCCATGCAGGATCAGCCAATGATGGGCGTGCTGCTGGAACTGCGCGGGGATGTTGTCCTCGATGGCGCGCTCCACGGCGTCCACATCCTTGCCGGGGGCGATGCCGGTGCGGTTGCCGACGCGGAAGATATGCGTGTCCACCGCCTGGGCGGGCTGCTTGAACCACATGTTCAGCACCACATTCGCGGTCTTGCGCCCGACGCCCGGCAGGGATTGCAGCGCGGCCCTCGAAGAGGGCACCTCGCCGTCATATTCATCCACCAGGATCTGGCTGAGCTTGATGACGTTCTTGGCCTTCTGCCGGAAGAGCCCGATCGTCTTGATATGCTCGGTGACGCCCTCGAGCCCGAGATCCAGCATCTTCTGCGGCGTGTCCGCCACCGCAAAGAGCCCGCGCGTGGCCTTGTTCACCCCCGCATCGGTGGCCTGGGCGCTCAGCGCCACCGCCACCACCAGCGTGTAGACATTCACATGCTCAAGCTCGCCCTTGGGCTCTGGCTCGCTCTCGCGGAAGCGCTCAAAGATCGCGTGGATCGCGTGATATCCCAGCTGCTTTGCCATCCAAAGCCCTATGCCCTGCGGGATGCCGGACGGCAAGTGCTGCGTTAACCTCAAATTTTCTTCTTCGCTCTAGCGTTGCGTAAATCAAAATAAAGGGGCTGATTTCATGGACGCGAGCAACAATTTGGACCACGCCAACCCGATCCGCCCGGGGGCAAGCTGGTTTGGGCCCGGCACGCTGATCTCGACAACCGATGGCGATCTGCCGGTGGAATGGCTGGCCCCCGGCGACAAAGTCATCACGCGGGACCGCGGCGCGCAGCCGCTGCGCTGGATCGGCTACCGCCAGGCCGGTGTCGCCCCGATTGACGACTGGCCGATCGAGCTGCCGACCGGAACCGTTGGGCCGCAAGCGCCGAGCGCGCCGCTGTTGCTGGCGCCAGGGCATAAGGTACTGATGCGCGGCCCCCTGGTGGAACACCTCTTTGGGCATGGCGAGGTCTTCGCCCCCGCCGAGGCGCTGATCCTGCCAGAGACCCGCGGCGCCCCCTGGGAGGAGCAGTTCTGCTTCCAGCTTTTATTCGATCACCACGAGATCGTTTTGGCCAACGGGCTGTGGTGCGAATCGACCTATTTCCAAGACGTGTTCGAGGCCCCTGGGGTTGGGATAACGCATCAAAGCGTTGCCCGCCCCGGCATCCAATCCTGGGAAGCCAAGCTTTTGCGCACCCAGGTGCTGCCGGCGCTGCGACGCAGCCGGAACGCGGCCTAGATCCACCGCCTAAAGCACCGCGCGGGCCGTCGCCCTCCCCGACAGGGCCGCGCCATGCACCGTGGACTGGTGGTCGCCGCCCATGGCCTCCCCAGCGAAGAACACCCGGTCGCCCAGCGGCGCAAAGAGCGCGGCAATCGAGTCGAACTCCTGGTAGTCATACTCCATCGAGTAATTACCACGAATATAGGGGTCCTGCGTCCAGTTCCGGGCCTCGGCCTGGATCAACAGCTTTGATGCCGCCCCGTCATAGATCTGATCGAGCTCGGCCAAGACATCCGCGATCAAATCGGCCTTGCCCATCTGCGCGCGGGCGCTGCGCAGGCCGGACGCGGTGTGCAGCCCCAGCAGATGCGTGTCCGCGCCCTTGCCGAACGCCGCGTCGTAATAGGTCTTGTCATCCCAGGTGTCGGCCATCGCAGAGGTCCAGGACTGGGTCAGCAGGATATCGGGATAGAACCGCTCTTTGAACTTCATGAAGACCTTGAAGCCCTCGCCGAAGTTGAACCCTTTGAAGCCCCGCACGCGGGAGCGCGGCAGCGCGGGCGTGAAAGCGATCTCGCCGGACTTCAGGATCCCCAGCGGGACGGTGACGATCACCCGGTCCGCGGCGTATGTCTGCCCGCCCGCGGTGACCCGCACGCCCGGGCCGCTGTGATCGATATGCGTCACGCGGGCGCTGAGGCGCACATGCTCGGCCACAATGGGCCAAAGGAAGCGCTCGAAGAACCCGAACCATGTGGAGCGGTGGAACTTGGCCTCCTCGTAGCCCGGCCAGAGGTTGGGCCAGTCCTGCAGCCGCTTGCGGTGCCAGAGCTGGTAGGTCTGAGGATTGTAGCGGATGGTGCGCACCGCACCAGAGACGTCGCGACCGGCGATCTCGCTGAGCACGTCTGGGTCGGTGTGGATCCACTCGCCGCCAAGGTCTATCGGAAAATCGGCGAACCCGCGCAGCCTTTGCACGCGCCCGCCCCAGCGCGGCGCGGCCTCTAGCACGGTGACCTCGGCCCCGGCCTGGATCAGGTCATGCGCCGCGGTCACCCCCGCCGCGCCCGCGCCCACGACGATCACGCGCGGCTTGCCCGCCGCCCGCAGCGCCGCTGGCGCGGCCAGCCCCGCCAATCCAACCCGCAAGAAATGCCGTCTTTGCATGCACGCCTCCAATGCCTGTGCGCCAGCGCACGCGCCCTGCGCCGTGACGGCGCGCCCGAGCCGCCCTAGCTTGCAGCGCAGCAAGGGAGATCGCAATGGGACAGCTTGTAGACGGCGTCTGGCATGACGTCTGGTATGACACCAAATCGACCGGCGGGAAGTTCGTGCGCTCGACGGCGAAGTTCCGCAACTGGATCACCGCCGATGGCAGCGCCGGGCCCACGGGCGAAGGCGGCTTTCAGGCCGAGGCGGGGCGCTATCACCTTTACGTCTCCTACGCCTGCCCCTGGGCGCATCGCACGCTGATCTTCCGCGCGCTGAAGGGGCTGAGCGACCTGATCACCGTATCGGTGGTGCATCCCGACATGCTGTCCGACGGCTGGAGCCTGGCCGACGATTACCCGGGTGCTACCGGCGACACGCTCTATGGGTTGCCCTTCGCGAGAGACATCTACCTGAAGGCGGATCCTGAGATCTCGGGCCGCGTTACGGTGCCGATTTTGTGGGACAAGAAGCGCGAAACCATCGTCTCGAACGAGAGCTCTGAGATCATTCGCATGTTCAACGAGAGCTTCGATGTTATCACATCAAATGAGATGGACTTTTGGCCGAAAGACCTCAGATCTGCGATTGAGCCGGTCAACGCCCGGATTTACGACACTGTCAACAACGGCGTCTACAAATCCGGCTTTGCCACCACTCAGGATGCCTATGACGAGGCGGTCAGCGCTCTATTTGAGACTCTCGATTCGCTCGAGGACCGCCTCGCCTCCCTTCGCTATCTGATGGGCGATCGCGTGACCGAGGCCGACTGGCGCCTATTCCCGACGCTGGTGCGGTTCGACCCGGTCTACCACCTGCATTTCAAGTGCAACCGGCGCCGGATCATCGACTATCCGAACCTCTGGGGCTACACCCGTGAGCTGTATCAATGGCCCGGCGTGGCCGAGACGGTGAATTTTGACCACATCGTGCGGCACTACCATTACAGCCACGAGAGCATTAACCCGCACCGGATCGTGCCGATCAACCCGGTGATCGACTGGATGGAACCGCACAGGCGCGGATAGTTGGCGCAGGAAACGGGTCGCTTGGCGGGCGCCGGGCGCCTATCTTTGGGGCAACAAGAGGATGTTGCCATGAACGCTCAGACCCCCGAGACCGGCTATCATTACGGCGTGATCCGCCGCGCGTTGGAGATCATCGACCAGGGTGCGGCCGATCTGTCGCTCGACCAGCTCGCCGCCGAGATGCGGATGAGCCCGGCGCATTTCCAGCGCGTGTTCAGCCGCTGGGTGGGCGTCTCGCCCAAGCGCTATCAGCAATACCTGACGCTGGACCACGCCCGCGCCCTGCTGCGCGAGAACTTCACCACGCTGGAGGCTTCGGCCGAGGTCGGGCTGTCCGGCAGCGGGCGGCTGCATGATCTGTTCGTGAAATGGGAGGCGATGAGCCCCGGCGACTACGCCCGTGGCGGCGCCGGGCTGCGCGTCTTCTGGGGCTGGTTTGACAGCCCCTTCGGGCTGGCGCTGGTGGCGGGCACGGAGCGCGGCATCTGCGGCGTGGGCTTTGCCGCGGAGACCGGCGAGGAGGCCACCATGCAGGACCTCCTGTCGCGCTGGCCCAAGGCCGCCTTCGTCGAGGACCCGATGGCGCTGCGCCCCTGGGTGCTGGCCGCCTTCGGGGCCGAGAACGCCGCGGACCCCACCCCGCTCTACCTGATCGGCGCGCCCTTCCAGGTGCAGGTATGGGAGGCTTTGCTGCGCATCCCCTCCGGCCAGGTGACCACCTATGGCGAGATCGCCGAAAGCATCGGCAACCCGCGCGCGGTGCGCGCCGTGGGCACCGCCGTGGGCCGCAACCCGGTCAGCTGGCTGATCCCCTGCCACCGCGCGCTGCGCAAGTCCGGCGGGCTGGGCGGCTACCACTGGGGCCTGCCGGTCAAACGCGCGATGCTGGCCTATGAGGCGGCGCGGGCGGACGCCATCGGCTGATCCCCGCCGACGATCACGGGGTTTTTCTTTGCGCTCGGCCACGCTTCGGCGCTATTCTGCCAGCAACTAAACTGAGGCAAACAAAGGCAGACCCCATGTTTTTTACCCGTATGACAGTGCTCGCGGCGGTCTCTGCGCTGGCGTTAAGCGCCTGCACAAGCACCGATGTGCAAACCTCGGACCCCAACCAGCGCACCAAGGAAGGCGCCGCGGTGGGCGCGGTGATTGGCGGCGTGCTGGGCGCGCTGACCGGCGACGATGGCGGCGAGCGCCGTCGCGGCGCGCTTGCCGGGGCCGTCGTTGGCGGCTTGGTTGGCGCCGGCGTTGGCTATAACCTCGACCAGCAGGCCGCCGAGCTGCAGCGCGACCTCTCGGACGGGCGCATCCAGATCATCAACAACGGCGACCACCTGATCGTGCGCATGCCCGACGACATCCTGTTTGACATCGACAGCGCGGCGGTAAAGCCGGGCCTGCGCTCTGATCTGGCGGTGCTGGCCGACAGCCTGCAGCGCTATCCCGACAGCACCGTGCAGGTGGTGGGCCATACTGACAACACCGGCGGCGCGGCCTATAACCAGGACCTGTCCGAGCGGCGCGCGGCCTCTGTGTCGTCGATCCTGATCGGCTCTGGCGTGCCCGCGGGCCGGATCAACAGCTTTGGCCTGGGCGAGAACCAACCCATCGGGTCCAACCTGACGGTTGAGGGGCGGGCGCAGAACCGCCGCGTGGATATCTCGATCCGCCCGAACCAGTAAGTTATTGAGGCCTCGCCGCATTGGTCATATGATCTGACCAATTTCGCGGCGAGGTCCGATGCCCTTCGAAAAGATACAATCCGAGAAGCTTAGCCATGCCGTTATGCGGCAGATCGAGCTGTTGATCCTGCGCGGTATCCTGCGCCCCGGAGAGCGCCTGCCCTCCGAGCGAGAGCTGTCCGACCGCTTCGGCGTGTCCCGCCCCTCGCTGCGCGAGGCGGTGTCAGAGCTGCAGGAGCGCGGGCTTCTGGACACCAAGGCGGGCGCTGGGATCTATGTGGCCGACGTGCTGGGCTCGGCCTTCTCGCCCGCCTTGACCGCGCTCTTTGCGGCCCATGACGAGGCGGTGTTCGACTATATCGACTTTCGCCGCGACATGGAGGGCCTGGCGGCAGAGCGCGCCGCGCGGCTGGGCTCTGACACCGATCTGAAGGTCGTCGACGCCATTTTCCACAAGATGGTCGCCGCGCATTCCAAACGCAACCCCGCGGACGAGGCCGCCTTGGACGCCGAGTTCCACCTGTCGATCATCGAGGCCAGCCACAACGTGGTCATGCTGCATATGATGCGCTCGATGTATGAACTGCTGCGCGAGGGCGTGTTCTATAACCGCCAGAAGATGTTCAAGCAGCGCATCACGCGCAACGAGTTGCTGGACCAGCACCGGGTGATCAACGAGGCGCTGCAGCGCCGCGACCCAGAGGCGGCCCGCCGGGCCGTGGAGGCGCATCTGAACTACGTGAAATCCTCGCTATCGGACCTGCGCAAGGCCGAGCGGAACGAGACCGTCGCCCAGAAGCGGTTCGAGCATGAGCAAGCCCGGAAGTAACGGATGATCATCGGCCACCTGCCAAGCACGTACTTGGCCTTTCGGTTCCTCACGCCCAAAAGCTGGCCGCGCAGCTTCGTTCTTGGCGGGGTGATCGGTGGCGTGGTCCCCGATATTGATATGCTGTGGTTCTTCACCATCGGCGCGCAGCAGGTGCATCACCACAACTACCTGACGCATCGCCCGGCGCTTTGGGTCGGGTTGCTGATCGCCGCGCTGCTCTTCGGGTGGTCGCGAGGGAGGATGCCCGCGCTTGTCATCGGCCTCGCGTTGGGCGCGGTCTTGCATGTGGTGCTGGACAGCGTCGCGGGGAACATCGCCTGGGCTTGGCCCTTGTCCGACCACGCGCATCCCCTGGTCGTCGTAGAGGCCACGCATAGCCACTGGATCTTGTCGTTTATCAACCACCCCTATTTCCAGGTCGAGATCGCGGTCACTCTGATCGCGATTGCGGTGTATCTTTGGGACAGGCGTAAGACGCGCTGAAACATTGCTGCGGCGCAGAATGTTACAGAATCGCGTGAACTGGGTTAAGGCGACCTTACCCCGGCGCGCGGGTAACACCCCATTTCCTAACGTGTTTTTGCCAGTATCCTGGCAGGTCGTCATTCGATAACGCGAACCCGTAAAGCTCTGACGTCTCGGTGATATTGCTTGGTTTCGCGGGAATGGTGCTGATGTGTTTATCAGGACTGAAACGCCAACGAGAGAGACTGAGCCATGATTTTTTGCACCGCCCACCGTTACATCCCGCAATCCATGCGCAGCCCCAGCGAGATCGCCATGGCCGAGCCCCGGCGGAAGGCGCCGGTCCGGGCCGAGCAGCGCCGGTTCACCTATTCCGATTGGGCCGCGGTTTAGGGCGCTTACTTCGCCAGGCAGGCTTGAGCAGGCGCGTCTGCCCGCGCTGTAGCCTTGGCGCCTCTCTCTTTCGTAAAGAAAAACCCGGGCCTTTGAGCCCGGGTTTCTTTTGTTCGGCAGTGCCGGCAGCTGCTAGTGCAGCTTGGCCTGGACGGTCGAGATGGCGTCGTCGATCAGGGCGTTGCCCTGTGCGGCGGTCATCTGCTTGGCGATCACCGCGCGGGCGGCGGACACGGCCACGCTGACGGCCTCGTCGCGCACCTCTTTGACGGCCTTGGCCTGGGCGCTGGCGATCTGGTCCTCAGCGGCGGTGATCCGGCGGGCCATCGAGACCTTAAGGTCCTCCTTGGCCTGCTCGGCGGCGCGCTGCGCCTCTTCCTTGGCCTGGGTGATGATACGCTCGGACTGCTGCTGCACCTCGCGCTGCTTGCGCTCGTAGCTGGCCAGGATGGTCTGCGCCTCTTCGCGGAGGCTCTTGGCCTCGTCGAGCTCGGCGCGGATGCCCTCGGCCCGCTTGTCCAGCATCCCGCCCAGAAGGCCAGGGACCTTCAGGTAGATGATGATGCCCACGAAGATCAGGAACGCGATCAGCACCACGAAGTTGGTGTTGCTGAGCGAGACGAACGGACCGGACGCGGCAAAGCCGGGCGTCGCGGCCAGGGCGAGGATCAATGAGAGTTTCTTCATGCCCCTACCCTTTCATCTCGGCGGTCACAGCCGCTGTGATCGCCTTCGCGTCGGCCTTGCCGCCCAGGACGCCGACGATCTCGCCGGTGGTGTCCTTGGCAACGGCCTCGATGCTTTCCATGGCGCTCGCCTGGATCGCGGCGATGGCCTTGGCGCTCTCGGCGGCCTTAGCGGCGATCTCGGCATCGGCCTTCTGCGTGGCCGCGTCGAGATCGGCTTGGATCTCGGCCTTGGCCTCGGCGACGATCTTGGACGCCTCCGCGCGCGCATCGGCCAGCGCCTTGTTATAGGCGGCCTCAGCCTCTTCGGCCTTCTGCTTCAGCTCTTCGGCGGCAGCAATGTCATTGGTGATCGTCCCTTGGCGCTCGGCCAGTACGGATGCGATCCGCGGCAGCGCGACGCGCGACAGGATGAAGTAGATCACCACCAGGGTGATCACCAACCAGAAGACCTGGTTGCCCATCCAATCGCCGCAGAGCTGCGGCATGCCCACGGCCCCGCCGTGGCTGTCGACACAGGCGCTGACGGCGCCGTGGGTGTCTGTCTCAGTAGCCATATCGTCCTCCGACCCTCAAGTCATGCCGGGCGCGCGCAAGTCGCGCGCCCAACCCGTAAGGAGTATTCGGTGGATTAGACGGCGAACATCAGCAGCAGAGCAACGAGGAACGAGAAGATCCCCAGCGCTTCCGCGAACGCGATACCGATGAACATCGTGGCCGTCTGGCCAGCCGCGGCGGATGGGTTGCGCAGCGCGCCCGCCAGGTAGTTGCCGACAACGTGGCCCACGCCAACTGCGGCGCCGCCCATGCCCGTGCATGCAAGTCCTGCGCCAGCATAGGCGAGACCGGTAACGATTGCTTCTTCCATGACATTTCTCCTTACGTTGGAAGTTCGTGTAGGGTGGGCAATCTGCCCACCGAAACTTTAGTGATGCGGATGCAGCGCGTCCCGCAGGTACACGCAGGTTAGGATCGTGAACACGTAGGCCTGGATGAAGGCCACCAGGACCTCCAGCGCGTAGATGGCCGTGATGGCGCCAATCGACAGCGGCGAGATCAGCGTCACCGCGGCGAATGCCGCGAACACTTTGATCACCGCGTGGCCGGCCATCATGTTGCCCGCCAGACGAATGGAGTGGCTGACGGGGCGCACGAAGTAAGAGATGATCTCGATCAGCGCCAGGATCGGCCGCAGCGGCAGCGGCGCGGCGCTGATCCAGAACAGCTTGAGGAACGAGATCCCGTGCAGCACGAAGCCCAGGATCGTCACCGCGAAGAACACGCCAAAGCCCATCACCGCGGTCACCGCGATATGGCTGGTCGTGGTGAACGCCCCGGGGAGCAGGCCCAGGAAGTTCGCGCACACGATGAACATGAAGAGCGTCATGATGTAGGGGAAGTACTTGACCCCGTCCTTGCCCGCGACGTCCTCGACCATCTTGTAGATGAAGCCATAGGCGAGCTCGGCGATGGATTGGCCGCGGGTCGGCACCACGGCGCGCCCGCGCGGCAGCACCACCAGGATCAGCACCACGGCCAGCACCGACAGCGCCAGCCAGAACGTCACATTGGTGGGCGTGTACCAGGCCACCGCGCCGTCCCCAAACAGGGGCTTCACGATGAACTGATCCATGGGATGGAAAACCAGACCGCCTTCTGCTTTTTCGTCAGCCACGCGTTTTATCCTCGTCCGTTGCCGGGACCGGCCCGGCGTTCTCTGTCTCTTGGATCTCCTGCGCCGAGCGCAGCATGGTGCGCACCCCGGCGACGAAACCCAGCAATGTCATTATGACCAGGAACAGCGGCAGCGTGCCAAGGACCCAATCGAGCCCGTATCCCAAGCCAAAGCCGATCACGATCCCCGCCACCAGCTCGATCACCATCCGCCAGGCAAGATGCGCCTGGGAATGGTGCTCTTCGATCTTGGGGCGCGGCGCGCTGGCGGTTTTCATCGCCGTGATCCGTGCCTCAAGGCGCTCTAGCTGCGCTTTGTCCACCGGATCGGCCATACCACATGCCCCTCAATCTTCCGGGCGGACACTAGGAATGCGGGGGCACAGAGTCAAGCCGCGCCACACGCGCGTAACTAACTGCTTTTAAATAATTTTATTTGGCGCGCCAAGCCGCCGCACCCCGCCCACGGCGCGCGCGCATATTCAACCACCTGGTTGAGCATCGCGCAGCTCCACCGTCTCCGCCAGCAGCCAGGCGCGGAACGCGCGCACCGGCTTCATCCGCCGCGCGTCCTCGCGGATCAGCAGGTAATACGCCCCCAGCCGCAGCGGCACATCAAATAGCTGCACCAGCTCACCGCGCGCCACATGCCCGGTTACGATCTCTGAGCTTGTCAGGATCACGCCATGCCCCGCCACGGCGGCCTCAATCGACAGAGAGGCGCGCATCCTCCGCCCAAGCTGCGGCAGCGCCTCCGGCGGGGCGCCGCCCACCAGGTCGAACCACGCGCCCCAGGTGTTGCCGCCGCGGTCCTGCAGCATCGGGTGGCGCAGGATATCCAGGGGGCGGTTGATCGTGGCGGCGATCTGCGGCGTCGCGAACGGGTACATGCCGCGATCCGAGATCAGGTCCGCCGGGCCCTCCGGGGTGTGCGTCTTAAAGAACCGGATCACCAGGTCCGCCTGATAGCGCGCAAGGTCCACCAGCTCCCCGGTGGCCTCTAGCTGCAGATCCACCTCGGGATGCGCGCGCTTGAAACCGCTCAGCCGCCCGATCAGCCATTTCAACGCGAAAAGCGGCTCGGAGTTCACCACCAGCAGCCCCTCGGGCCGCCCGGAGATCGCGTCCGTGGCCTCGGCGATCTGGTCAAAGGCCGGGGTGATATGCGCCATGTAACGCCGCCCGGCCTCCGTCAGCGCCACGCCCTGGGAAACCGCCTGAAACAGCCCAACGCCCAGCCGATCCTCCAGCCCGCGCACATGGCGGCTGATCGAGCTATGGGCAACGCCCAGCTCCTCGGCGGCGCGTGAAAAGCTCTGGTGGCGCCCGGCGGCCTCGAAGGCGCGCAGGGCGTTCAGCGGGGGCAAGGAGCGGGACATGAAACTATGTGCAGAAAACGCACATGTAATGTCAAGGATCTAGGTTTGATCCGCGCAGCTGGTGACCACATATTTGCACCATACCTGATAAAGGAGGCCGACATGGCTGATATCTCAACCAACGCCCCCTGGTGGGCGATCCGTCGCTTTGTGCCCAAATTGCGCATACTGCGCCTGCGCCTGCCGCTGCGGTACAGGCCGCGCCCGCCGCTCTCCGATCACTTGGCGCGGGACATGGGGCTCAAAACCTACGAGATCGAGCGGCTGCGGCTGCAGCTTCCCTCCGAGACGAATGTGCATCCAAGGCTTTGACGCTTAAGGCTGCTCGGCATCCAACTGCGCCAGGACGGCGCGCAGCGCCGTCGCGACCTCCTCCTGAGCCGCCTTCGGGACGGCTTGGGCGGCGCGGGCGGCAACGCCCTCCGCGATGGGCGCAAGCTGCGCGAAGGTCTCATAGCCATGGCGGCTTAGGAACAGCCTTACCGCGCGGCGGTCCTTGCGGTCGGCGCGCCGCTCGGCCAGCCCCTTGCGCACCAGCCGGTCGATCATGCGGGTGACGGTCGTCGGGTCGCGCCCCAGGCGCTCGGCCAGGGCGCGCAGGGTCATGCCCGGGTTGGCCTGCATCTGCGCGAGCGTCGTCCATTCCTCGGGGGTGACCTGCTGCCCAAGCGCCTCAAACGCCGCCAAAAGCGCGCGCCGATACGCGAAAGCGACCTTGGTGATGTCCTCCAGGATGGCGATTCTCCAATTAGATGTTATCTACATCTATTGGTATATGCATCTAATGTCCATCTCTTGACCGCGCCCCGAAAGGACCGCTACCCAGCGCGGTGTGACCCAAACAGATCCCCTTGATCAGGTCTTCGCCGCCCTGGCCGACCCGACCCGCCGCGAGATCCTCCGCATGCTGCTGGAGGATGACATGGCGGTGACCGATGTGGCGGAGCCTTTCGAGATGTCGCTCGCCGCGATCTCCAAGCACCTGGTGATCCTCACCAAGGCCGGGCTGATCGCTCAGGAGAAGCGCGGGCGCGTGAAATGGTGCAAGCTAGAGCCCGAGGCGATGAAGGGGGCCAGCGTTTGGATGCAGGGCTTTGGCCAGTTCGAGCCGGTGAACCTGGACGCCTTCGAGCGTTTCCTTGAGACAGAGCTCGATCCCGGGCACCAATCCGCCCGCACGGAGCCGGAGGCGAGTACGGGCTCATAAAGCGTGAGCGCAGCGAACTCATTTAGGTAAAGGCCTACTCCCGCAGAAGCATTAGAAGGGCGATCACGGTTAGCCCGACCCCCGCGGCGATCCAGAGCGGCGGCAGGCCGTGGCCCAGCGCAATCTCCCACAGGATCACCCAGCTTGGGGTGAGATAGGAATAGGCCATGACCTTGGCCGAGGGCAGCACGCGCGCGCCGTATTGCAGCAAAAAGAACGACGCGGCAGAGGCGAAGACCGCGAGATATGCAAGCGCCACCCAGACCACCTGCGGCAGCGCCCCCCAATCGGTGGCGCGGATGTCCCCCCAGGCCCAGACCAGCAGCAAAAGAAACCCGCCCAGCATAAACAGGAACGTGTAGGCCAGCGACTGCTCGCCCCGGTTCAGCAGCCGAAGCAGCGGCACGAATGCCGCGTGAAAGATGCAGCCGATGAAATAGATCGCCTCGCCGCGCCCGACCTCGAAGGCCAGCGCCAGCGCCAACTCGCCGCGAAAGATCACCCACAGCGCGCCCGACGCCCCCACCGCAAGGGCCAAGGCGATCCAGCCGGTGGTGACCTGCCGCAGCAAGAGCCAGCCGAACCCCGCCGTCATGATCGGCATCAGGGTGAAAACGGCGGCCGTGCTTACCGGCGGCGCGGTCTTGAGCCCTTCGAACATCAGCACGAAATAAATGGCGAACATGCCGCCCAGGACAAGGTAGCGCCAGGGCGCGGCGAATGCCGCGCGCGGCACGCCCGTAAAGACCAGCGCCAGCGCCCCCATGATCAGAGCCGCCAGGCCGAACCGCGCAGTGGTCAGCGCCGCGGGCGAGATCTCATTCGCCATCAGCCCGCCCAGGCTGAACGACCCCGCCACCAGCGCCGAGAAGACCAACATCGCCGCATGGCCGCGCATTGGGGCCGATGCCAGTGCCGTCATTCCTGGAACCAGTTCTCGGCTTCTTCCTTTAGGAAACTAGTGAAGGCCTGAACCTTCATGGTGCGGTGCAGATCGACATGGGTTACAAGCCAGATCGGCGAGGACCATTCCTCTAGGCTCTCGGTCACGGCCACCAGGTCGGGGTGCCGCTTGGCATCCCAATGGGTGAAGTAGCCGATCCCGGCCCCGGCGCAGACCGCCTGCTGCAGAACTTGCTGCTCGGTGCCGCGAAAGGTGATGTTCTCATGCGGAATATTCTCGCGGATCCAGCGATCAAACGGCGCCCGCGCCGTCTCGCTGTCATGCGAGACAAAGCGGTGCTCGCGCAGGTCGTGCAGCCCCTGCGGCGTGCCGTATTCCTCCAGATAGTCGGGCGAGGCATACATCGTGCCGTGCTGCTGTTGAAAGAACTGCACCACGTTGTCGGGCTCCTCGGGCTTAGGGCCCGCGCGCACGGCGACATGGGCCTCGCCATATTCCAGGCGGAACACCCGCTCATCGGTGAGAAGTCGCACGATAAGCTCGGGGTGCAGGTCCTGGAACTTCGCCAATGAGGGCACCAGCAGCGGCGCCAGGGCGCTGATCGTGGTGACGATCAGCTCACCGGTCACAGAATCGCCGCGTCCGCGGATGCGCCCGACAAGCTGGGTGAATTGGTCGTCGGTGGTCTGCGCCACGCCTAGCAGATCCCGCCCCGCCTCCGTCGGGGTGTAGCCCCGCGCGTGCCGCTGAAAGAGCTTCGCCCCAAGGCGGTTCTCGATCGCGTCAATATGGCGGATCACCGTGGCGTGGTGCACGCCAAGCGCCTCGGCGGCGCCGCTGACCGTGCCCAGGCGCGCGACGTGATAGGCGGTCTTGATCTCGTCCCAGCTGTCCATCTTACACCTGTGCGCTTCTCAACATGTTCTGTTTGATAATCGCGATTGCGTTCGAAAATGCAAGGGCCAACTGTTGCTGCACAAGCCGATATTAAAGGATGCCCTACCATGACCCACGCCATTCTCCGCATAGACGCCTCCGCCCGCCGCACCGGCTCGATCAGCCGCGGCCTGCTCGACCGCCTGATCGCCCGCTACGAGGCCGAGGGCGGCGCGCAGGTCACCACCCGCGACCTCGCCGACGCGCTGCCCCATATCGACGAGACCTGGATCGGCGCGAACTTCACCCCCGCCGCCGACCGCAGCCCCGAGCAGCGCGCGCGCCTGGCGCTGTCCGATACGCTGGTGGCCGAGCTTCAGGCCGCCGACACGGTGCTGATCGGGCTGCCGATCTACAATTTCGGCGTGCCCGCCAGCCTGAAGGCCTGGATCGACCTCGTCGCCCGCGCCGGCCTGACCTTCCGCTACACGCCGGACGGACCGCAGGGCCTTCTGGAGGGCAAGCGCGCCGTTGTCGCCATCGCCTCGGGCGGGACCGAGGCGTTCTCTTCCATCGACTATGCCACGACGCATCTAAAGCATGTGCTGGGCTTCCTGGGCATCCACGACGTGCAATTCATCCGCGCGGATCGGGCGATGAGCGACATGGAGGCCACCGTGCAATCCGCCAACGCGGCCGTGGATGCGCTTAGTTTGGCGGCATAGGCGGTCATTGCGTCATATCTTTGGGGCATTCGCACCGGATGCCCCGAGTTTTTGGTTCACAGACCGACGCGATGCCCGCATATTCTGCCCATGCGGATCACACATACATCGCAGCACCGGCTTGAAATTCGCTACGTCCGCGCGGCAGAGGCCATCGCGATGGCCATTCTCTTCCTGCTCTTCGCGGGTCTGTTGCTGCGGTTCCATCTCGACACCGGGGCGCTTAGGTTCTTTGCGGATGGCACCAGGCTGCAGGGCGGCGAGGCCGGCATCCTTGCTGCGATCTCTCTGGCGCTGGCCGCTTGCATGGTCGAATATGGCAGCGTGGTGGTGGACCACGACCACAACCTTGTGCGCTCGGACCGGCACACGCTTATCAGCCGCGTCACCCACACGGTAAAACTGCACCAGCTAGAGCACGCCAAGGTGGTCCGGGGCGAGCCGTGCTGGATCGAGCTGACGACCGCGCGCGGCGAGAGCTTTCGCCTGCAGCACCTGCCCAGCGGCAACCAAGAGGTCTACGATGTCGCGGATGCCATGAATGACTGGCTCTCACACCGGGGCCACGGGCAATTGCCGCTGCAAGGGCAGAGCCAAAGCCAAGCCTAACCGAAACGGAGCGTCCCGCAATCAGGGCCGTTGTCAGATCGGGTTAGAGACTTCGATCAAATTGCCCTCAGGGTCGCGGAAATACACCGACATGATCGGGCCCGTGGCGCCCTCTCTCTGACCCGGACCGTCCAGGATTTCGACGCCCTGCGCGCGCAGCCGGTCAGCGACCTCGGCCACGGGGGTCTCTGTCAGCACGCAGAAGTTGCCCGTGCCCGGCAATGTCGCGACCGCCAGCGCGGGCTTGGTGGCCTCGTCTTGCAGGCTGATCTTGTGCGGGCCGAACCAGATGGACCACTTGCCGGGGCGTTCCTCGCCCACGCGCATCGCCAGGGCGTCGCGGTAGAACGCGACCATTGCGGGCACGTCGTGGCAGCTTAGGACGATGTGATCAAAACCTGTTATCTGCACGAGGCGCTCCTCCTTTATGGTTGCAGCTCCGCTGCGCCAAAATGCGCCCCTGGCCGGGACCCTGGCCGCCCCTTGAACGCGCATTGACTCGCGCCCATCTTCCCTTCATAAGACCAGCCAATCAACCGGAAGCTTCGACCTTCCGGTCCCCAACGTCAGGGGATCGCCCTCCACCAGCGTGTTACGCCCGTGGGGGCGAAAGTCGTTTGGGTCATGCCTATATGTGGCCCGAGGAAGCAATAAAAGGGGGCCCTTGCCCGATGTTTGAGAACCTATCAGAACGCCTAAGCGGCGTGTTCGACCGGCTGACCAAGCAGGGCGCGCTGTCCGAGGACGACGTCAAGACCGCGCTGCGCGAGGTCCGCGTGGCCCTGCTTGAGGCCGACGTCTCGCTGCCCGTGGCGCGGGACTTCGTCAAGGCGGTGCAGGAGAAGGCCACCGGCCAGGCGGTCACCAAGTCCGTCACCCCCGGCCAGCAGGTCGTCAAGATCGTGCATGACGAGCTGGTGCATGTGCTGGCCGGCGACAACGAGGACCCCGGCGCGCTGAAGATCGACAGCCCGCCCGCGCCGATCCTGATGGTCGGCCTGCAGGGCTCGGGCAAGACGACCACCACCGCCAAGCTGGCCAAGCGGCTGACGGATGTGAACGGCAAGCGCGTGCTGATGGCCTCGCTGGACACCTACCGCCCCGCCGCGCAAGAGCAGCTCGCCGTGCTGGGCCGCCAGATCGGCGTGGACACGCTGCCCATCGTGGCGGGCGAGATGCCCCGCGACATCGCCAAGCGCGCCAAGCAGCAGGCCACCCTGGGCGGCTATGATGTCTACATGCTCGACACCGCCGGGCGGCTCTCGATCAACGAAGAGCTGATGGCCGAGGTCGAGGCCGTGCGCGACGTGACCACCCCGCGCGAGACGCTGTTGGTGGTGGACGGGCTGACCGGCCAGGACGCGGTGCACACCGCCGAGAATTTCGACCAGCGCATCGGCGTGTCCGGCGTGGTGCTGACCCGGATGGACGGCGACGGGCGCGGCGGCGCGGCCTTGTCGATGCGCGCGGTCACCGGCAAGCCGATCAAGTTCGTCGGCCTGGGCGAGAAGATGGACGCGATCGAGGAATTCCATCCCGAGCGCATCGCGGGCCGCATCCTGGGCATGGGCGACATCGTCTCGCTTGTGGAGAAGGCCCAGCAGACCATCGAAGCCGAGCAGGCCGAGCGCATGATGAGGCGCTTCCAAAAGGGTCAGTTCAACATGAACGACCTCAAGTCCCAGTTTGAGCAGATGCAGAAGATGGGCGGCATGGAGGGCCTGATGGGCATGCTGCCCGGCGTCGGCAAGATGCAGAAACAGATGGGCGAGGCCGGCGTCGACGACACGATGATCCGCCGCCAGATCGCGCTGATCCAGTCGATGACCAAGAAGGAACGCGCCAACCCGCAGATCCTGCAGGCCAGCCGCAAAAAGCGCATCGCCAAGGGCTCCGGCATGGAGGTCTCCGAGCTGAACCGCCTGCTGAAGATGCAGCGGCAGATGGCGGACATGATGAAGAAGCTCGGCAAGGGCAAGGGCGGCGCGCTGCGCCAGATGCTGGGCGGCATGTTCGGCAAGGGCGGGCCCACGCAGGCGGATATCCAAAAGGCCGCGGCCTCGATGGGTGGCCCCGGCGGCGGCATGCCCCCGGGCGGCCTACCAGGCCTCGGCGGTGGCGGCATGGCGCTGCCCCCGGGCCTCTCGGGCTTTGGCAAGAAGAAGTGACGAATTACCCGGCCATATCCCCGATCCGCACGGATCGCCTGACCCTGCGCGGCCTCGCGGCGCGGGACCTGCCGGGCTATGTGGCCTATCGCCAATCGCCGCGCTCCTCGGTCCCGACCGCCACGATGACGGCAGAGGCCGCGACCGAGATGTTCAACGCCATGGTCGCGCAATGGACGGCGCGCGGCTTTGGCCGCTATGCGATAACCACCGACCCCGAGCAGCCGGGTTTTGGCCATGTCGGACTGCTTCAGGCCTCCGATGAGGACGAGGCAGAGATGACTTGGACACTCTGGAACGAAAGCGTGTCGGGCCAGGGCTACGCCACCGAGGCCACCCGCGCGATCCTCACGGAACTCTTCGCCAAGGGCTGGCAGAGCATCCCCGCCTATATTGACCGCGACAACGCCGCCTCGCTGAAAATGGCCGCCCGCCTCGGCGCCGCCGAGGATACCGCAACCCCGCCGCCCGCGCATTTTTCCACCGCGCGCCGCTTCGTGCTAACGCCGGAGGGCATGTCGTGACCCCTGCTTCTTCTTGGCCAAAAATACGGGCTGCGCGCCCTCTCCACCAATACGACGCCAATGATGGAGCGTCGCCTCGCCACGCACCTAAAAAGAGCGCGCGGAAGCGCCCATTTGGATCAAGGCTCGCTCAAACAAGGCCCGCTCGAAGATGACCGCACTGCACAAAATCCCCACCCTCACCACCGAGCGGCTGGTGCTGCGGGCGCCCACCATGGCGGATTTCCCGGCCTGGGCAGCGTTCCGCGCCGACCCGGTGCGCAGCGCGGGCGTGGGCGGGCCGCACGGGGTGGGCGACGCTTGGGAGAAATTCGCCGAGATCATCGGGCATTGGCATTTCCATGGCTTCGGGCGCTTCCTGGTGGCCGACAAATCCACTGACGAACCGCTTGGCGTCGTCGGCCCCTTCCACCCGCCCGATTGGCCCGAGCCAGAGATCGCCTGGTCGGTCTTCGCCGCCGCCGAGGGCAAGGGTGTGGCCTTTGAGGCCGCCCTGGCCTCGCGCCGATGGGCCTATGAGACGCTGGGCTGGACGACCGTGATCAGCATGGTGATGCCGGGCAACACCCGCTCCTCCAAGCTGGCCGAGCGCATAGGCTGCACCCGCGATCCCGATTATGTGCACGAGGATATGGGCGCTATGGAATGCTGGCGGCACCCCGGCCCGGGAGGCGCGTCATGAGTATCACCCCCGCCCCCAACCTGGAAACCGAACGCTTCATTCTGCGCAGCTTTAACGCCAGCGATTTCGAGCCCATCGCCGCGTTCTTCGCCATCAAGGAACGCTCCTGGGGCTTTGGCGGACCGAAGAATCGCAACGACGCCTGGCGCTGGTTTGCTGCGGCGATCGGGCAATGGCACCTGCAGGGCAAGGGCTATTGGGCGATTGAGGACAAGACCACCGGCGCGGCGCTTGGCATGACCGGGATCTGGGACCCCGAGGGCTGGCCCGAGCCCGAGCTTGGCTGGGTCGCGTTCGAGGGCGCCGAGGGCAAGGGCGTGATGGCCGAGGCCGCCACCGCGGCCCGCCTGCACGCCTATACCGCCTGGGGCATGGGCCCTCTGTGCTCTCTTATTTTTCCGGGCAACACACGCTCGATCCGCCTCGCAGAGCGACTTGGCGCAACCCATGAGCGCGATGTCGAGACGCCCACCCATGGGCGCGAGCATCTCTATCGCCATCCCGCGCTCCAGGATCTGCTCGTGCCCGCAAGCAGCGAAGCGGTGGGGCATTAGGCATGACCGCGCTGCTCACCAACACCCCCCTGATCGAGACCGAGAACTTGATCCTGCGCGCGCCGCAGCCCGGCGATTGGCCGCAATGGGACGATTTCGCGCGCTCGGATCGGGCGCGCTACATCGGCGGGCCCTATACCCAGGGCAAGTCCTGGCGCGCCTTCGGCCATGCGGTGGGCATGTGGGTGCTGCGCGGCTTTGGCTCTTTCATAGTCACCGAGCGCGGCAGCAATACCGCCATCGGCATGACCGGGCCGTGGTTCCCGGCGGATTGGCCCGAGAAGGAACTCGGCTGGACGATGTGGCGCGACGACCTGGAAGGCAAAGGCCTGATGTTCGAGGCCGCAAGTGCGGCCCGCGACTTTGCCTTTGGCCAGCTCGGCTGGGACACCGCCGTCAGCTATATCGAGGCGGGCAATATCCGCTCGGTCGCTTTGGCCCAGCGCCTGAGCGCCGTTCTAGACCCCGACGCGCCGCTGATGGAGACCGACAAAGAGGTCCTGGTCTACCGCCATCCCCGACCAGAGGGGCTGTCATGACCGCACCGACGCTTCAGACAGAGCGCCTGACCCTGCGCGCCCACCGGATGGAGGATTTCGACGCCTTCGCGGCGCTCTGGGCGTCCGAGGACAGCAAGTTCATGGGCGGGCCGGAAGACCGCAACATGGCCTGGCACCTCTTCGCAGGAGAGATCGCGAGCTGGCAGCTGCAGGGCTTTGGCTACTGGACGCTGGAGCGTCAGAGCGATGCCGCCCTGCTGGGCGGCTGCGGGTTTGGGCGTCCTCCGGCCTTCCCCGAGCGCGAGCTGGGCTGGTATCTCTACGCGGACCATCGCGGCCATGGATATGTGACCGAGGCGGCCCGCGCCGCCCGCGATTTTGCCTATGGCACGCTGGGGTGGAGCACCCTGGTCAGCTATATCTCGCTCCAGAACGCGGCCTCGATCGCGGTGGCCGAACGCCTTGGCGCGGTGCCCGACGCCACCGCGGCCTATGCCGATGGCGACACGCCCGAGGACACCGTGGTCTATCGCCACCCGGCCCCGGAGGCGCTGCAATGATCCAGACCGACCGGCTTACCCTTCGCCGCCCCGTGGAGGCGGACCGCGCGCCATATGTGGCGTTCTACACCAGCGACCGGCGGGCGCGCACCGGTCTGCGGCAGGACGCGGGTGCCGCAAGCGCCGGCTTTGACGCGGTGATGTCCCATTGGCAGTCCAAATCCCATGGTCGCTTTATCGTCGAGACCGGCGGCCATGTGATCGGGCTGGTCGGGCCGCACCAGCCAGAGGGCTACCCCGAGCCGGAGCTGGCTTGGCACATCTGGAGCGATGCGCATGAGGGCAAGGGGCTCGCCTTTGAGGCCGCGCAGGCCAGCCGCGACTACGCATTTGGCACGCTGGGTTGGGCGACCGCTGTCAGCTACATCGCCGACGACAATCCGCGCAGCTTGGCGCTGGCGCGCCGCCTCGGCGCGGTGCGCGACCCAGGCGCGGCGCTTTTGAACCTCCCGGCGCCGCACGGCGCCTTCCGCCACCCGAACCCGGGGGCCTCTCAATGACGCGTCGTCCCTTTCTGATGCCCCTGCCCCAGGGCGAGGCGCTGCGCCAGGCGCTGGTGGCGGTGATCCCGCGGCTGGAGACCGAGCGCCTGATCCTGCGCGCGCCCGAGCTTGCGGATTGGGAGACGCTAGAGCCCATCTGGCGTACCGACCGCAGCGCCTTCATCGGCGGGCCCTTCGACGAGGAAGAGGCCTGGCTCGACTTCGCCAATGCGGTGTCTGGCTGGCTCTTGCGCGGCGTGGGCTATTGGACGGTCGCCCGCAAATCTGACGGCGCGGTGCTGGGGCTCTTCGGGCTGGGCATTGAGACCACCGATCCCGAGCTAGAGCTGGGCTGGCTCTTGGTGGCCGAGGCCGAGGGCGCGGGCTACGCGCTTGAGGCCGCCGCTGCGGTGCGGGCCTATGCCTTCGACACGCTGGGCCTGCCCAGCCTGATCAGCATGATCCACCGCAAGAACACCCGCTCCATCGCTTTGGCCAAGCGCCTCGGCGCGGTGGAGGACGAGGGCGCCGTGCCCGCGATCTATCGCGACACCGACACCGCGTATCGCCACACGGCACCGACGTCAAACCGACGTAATACCGACGCAATACCGACAGGGCAGAACGACCATGACTGACGACGCAGTAACCCGCGCCCAGGAGCTGCTGAAGGAGCACCGCGCCAGCATCGACCGGCTGGACGCGATCCTGGTCTACACCCTGGGCGAGCGCTTTGCGCATACCCAGTCCGTGGGCAAGCTGAAGGCCGCGCATGACCTGCCGGCCTCTGACCCCGACCGCGAGTCGCGCCAGATCGCGCGGCTCAACCAGCTGGCCGAAGACGCCGAGCTGGACCCCGAATTCGCCAAGAAATTCTTGGAGTTCATTATCGCTGAAGTGATTCAGCACCACCGGAAACACCAATCGTAGGATGGGGTTACACCCCATCTCCGCCATTCCAAAGGAGACACCACAATGGCAATGAAGATCAGACTGGCCCGCGCGGGCTCGAAGAAACGCCCGTTCTACCGCATCGTGGCCGCCGACAGCCGCATGCCGCGCGACGGCCGCTTTATCGAAAAGCTCGGCACCTATAACCCGCTCCTGCCCAAGGACAGCGAAGAGCGCGTCAAAATGGACATCGAGCGCGTGAACTACTGGATCAGCCAGGGCGCCCAGCCCACCGACCGGATCGCGCGAATGCTCGAGGCCGCAGGCGAGCGCCCCATAGCCGAGCGCAACAACCCCAAGAAGGCAGAGCCCGGCCAAAAAGCCAAGGACCTCGCCGAGGCGAAGGCCGAGAAGGCCGCCGCTGCAGCAGAGGCCGCCAAAGAGGCGACCGAGGCACCTGCAGAGGAAGCCGCAGCCGAGGAGACGGCGGAGTAATCCGCCCCTTCTAAGGGCTTGGCCAAGAACAAAGATAAGGTCTGTGTCGGCGCCATCGCCGGCGCCTTCGGCGTGTCGGGCGAGGTGCGGCTGAAAAGCTTCTGCGCCGAGCCCGAGGCGGTGGCCGATTACGGCCCGCTATCCTCTGAGGATGGCGGGCGGACCTTCACGCTCAAGATCACCCGCCCGATCAAGAACGGCTTTGCCGCGAGGGTGGAGGGCATCCGCAAAAAGGAAGCCGCCGACGCGTTGCGCGGCACGCGGCTCTATGCCGACCGGTCCGCATTGCCAGATCTGCCGGACGACGAATACTATCACGCCGACCTTATCGGCTTGACCGTTTTGGACACCGGCGGGGCAGAGCTGGGGCGCGTGAAGGCGGTGCTCAACCATGGCGCCAGCGACCTGCTTGAGGTGGCCGTAAAGGGCCAGAAAGAGCCTGCGCTGCTGCCCTTCACAATGGAGGCGGTGCCCACCGTCGACGTCAAGGCGGGCCGCATTATCGCGGATCCCCCAGAGGGGGTCTTTGATCGGGCCGACGATGCCTAGCGCCCTCGCGCTCGGCACGCGGGCAACCCCGTGACGCGCGTCATCATCCACGCCGGTTTCCACAAGACCGGCACGACCAGCCTACAGAGCTTTCTCAAGGCGAACCGCGCGCGGCTCGCCCCGCATGCGGCAATCTATATGGGCCAGCAGCTTGGCGAGGCCCGCCGCCTTGGGCGGATCTATGGCGAGCGGCCCCTGCCTTGGCGCCGATGGGCGTTTCGCCGTGGCCTGACCGCGTTCCTCAACGACGTGCCCGATGCGCCGGTGATCCTGATCAGCCGCGAGAGCCTCTCTGGCGCGATGCTTGGCGCGTCGCGTTTCGGGCGCCCTGCCACGCGCTATGCGCCCGTAGCCATTCGCCTGGCCAAGGAGATACTGGGCGCGGTGCGCGGGCGCTTTGGATCGGAGGCGCAGGTGGAGTTCCTCTACACCATCCGCGAACGCGACAACTTTCTGCGCTCGGTCTGGGGCCACCAGCTGCGCACAAAGCCGCTGACCGAGGATCTTGCGACCTTCACCGCCCGCTTCGCTGACGGGTTCGACCTAAGGCGCGAGGCCGAGAAGATCGCCAAGGCCGTGGCCCCCGCCCAGACCCATATCCGCGCGCTCGAAGAGACAAGCGGCGACGCTCTGGGGCCTGGGCGTTTCGTGCTCGACCTGCTGGGCCTCGCAGAGGACGGCATGTTTGTTCCGCCGCCCGATAGGCATGCCGGCGCCTCCGACGCCCTTTGCGCCGAGCTCTTAGAGCTCAATCGGTCCCGCCCGGCCGGATCGGCGCTGCGCCAAAAGAAAGAGGCGCTGTGGAAGGCGGAACAGGGCGCGCGCCGCGAATAGCCCTTGCGTGGCAGCGGGCGCTGCGCGTATCCCCGCCCCCCATGGAGAAGCCCACAAAATCCCACGGTCGGTTGTCTATTAAGGCGACGGTGCAGCCGCGCGCGCTGATGCGCGACAAGCCCGTGCTCGCCCAGGCCTGGACCGCGAAGGTGATCACGCTCTTCCCGCAGGCCTTCCCCGGCGTGCTGGGGGCCTCGCTGACCGGCAAGGCGCTGGATCAGGGGCTTTGGCAACTGGAGCCCGTGGATCTGCGCCCCTTTGGCGAGGGCAAGCATCGCAACGTCGACGACACGCCCGCCGGCGGCGGCGCGGGCATGGTGCTGCGCGCGGACGTGATGGGCGCCGCAGTGGAGCACACAATGCGCGGCGTGGACCGGGGGCGCTGGCCGCTGATCTACCTGTCGCCGCGCGGTCGCCCCTTTACCCAGGCCACCGCCGAGCGTCTCAGCCAGGCGCAGGGCGTGACGATGATCTGCGGCCGGTTCGAGGGGCTCGACCAGCGCATCATCGACCATTACGACATCGAAGAGATCAGCCTCGGCGACTTTGTCATGACCGGCGGCGAGATCGCCGCGCAGGCGATGATCGACGCCACCGTGCGGCTCTTGCCCGGCGTCCTCGGGAACGCTGAGAGCGCCGAGGATGAGAGCTTTTCCAACGGCCTACTGGAGCACCCGCAATTCACCCGGCCCGCCGTCTGGCAGGGCCGCCCTATCCCGGATGTGCTGCTGTCAGGGGATCACGGCGCGGTCGCGAAATGGCGCCAGGCGCAGTCCGAAGAGCTGACTCAAGAGCGACGCCCGGACCTTTGGAATGCGCATCAAAACGATGGCGACGACACCTAAAGCCGCCGCCCATCGCGCCTAGCTGCGCACGTAGCGGAACACCGCAGAGGCAAGCCAGCCCGCGGCGATCGCGATCGCCAGAGACATAATCCCGTAAAGCAGCGGCTGCTCGCGCGACAGGTTGTAGAGGAAACGCTCCAGCCCGACCTTTCGCACGTAGATCTTCGTCTCATGTGCGTCGATCACATTGCCTTCGCGGGTCAGGAAAATACGGACCTTATAGTTCCCCTCCGTCAGGTTCGCAGGCAGTGCGACAGAGGAGCGAAACAGCGTGCGCTCGCTCAGAATCACCGTGTATGGCCGCTCTTGATAGACTCTTTCGCGCTTGCGGATGCGGATCAGCGCCTCGGTAAAGCGTTCGGCATCCATGATGCCCTGCGGGGCATCGACGCGCCGGATCGCGCGCTCTATGGACACATTATGGCGCAGGTCCTCGGTCTCGCTGAGCACCTCGTCGAACCGCCCCGTGGTGGCGACCTTGTAAAAGCTCGGGGCCGAGTCGACCTCTACCGCGTCGCGGTTCACCCAGATGCCGAACCACTTCTCTTTGCGGCGCACCATGACGGGTTCGGAGGGGCCCTCGACCGCAATGATCACGTCGATAGGTAGGTCAAGCCCATCCGGTGCCTCGCGCTTCACGGCCCCGAAGATCAGGATCTCGGAGCCATCGAAATTGGCCGTGATCGACACCCGGTTCTGGCTAAGCCCCGCCACAACCGTCTCGGACTGGGCGGCCCAAGGGAACAGCAGCAGAATGGCGATCCAACGCAGCATCAGTGCCCCCCCGCAGCGCCAAGGGAGTAAAGCTCGTTCGGCTGCACCAGAAGGTCAAAGGCCAGCTTGCCGCAGACCCCCAGCACGATCAGCGCCAGCAGGATGCGCAGCTGCTCGGCCTTAAGCCGCACCCCGATCCGCGTGCCGATCTGCGCGCCGACGACCCCGCCGACCAGCAAGAGCACCGCCAGCGCCATGTCCACCGTGTAGTTCGTGGTGGCATGCATCAGCGTGGTGAAACCGGTGACAAAGATGATCTGAAACAGCGACGTGCCCACGACCACCTTGGTCGGCATGCCCAGCAGATAGATCATCGCGGGCACCATGATGAACCCGCCGCCCACGCCCATGATCGCCGCCAGCACCCCCACGAGCAGCCCGACGATCAGCGGCGGGATCACAGAGATATAAAGCCCGCTGGTGCGGAACTTCATCTTGCCCGGTAGCGCGTGGATCCAGTTGTGCTTTTTGCGCTTGGGCGCGGCGCCGGGCTTGCCCATGCGGCGGATCGCGTTCAGGCTCTCGACGAACATCAGCGCGCCGATGATCCCCAAAAACACCACATAACAAAGCCTTACGAGCAGATCGACCTGCCCGACGGCGCGAAGCGCGGCAAAGACCTGCACCCCGATGGCCGCCCCCACCAGCCCGCCAATCAGCAACACCGTGCCCATGCGGAAGTCCACCGTCTTGCGCTTGAGATGCGCCAGGAGACCCGAAAAGGACGAGGCCACGATCTGGTTCGCCTCGGTCGCCACGGCCACCGCGGGCGGGATGCCGATGAAGAACAACAGCGGCGTCATCAGGAACCCACCGCCCACACCAAACATCCCCGACAAGATGCCGACGAGGCCGCCAAGGCCCAGCAGTAGGAAGGCATTCACCGACACCTCGGCGATGGGAAGATAGATTTGCATGGGAGCTCGAATAGGTCGCGCTTTTCGCGCCCTCATACCTAATGCAGAAAGGTTTCAACACCGTTTGCACCTGCGGCAAATCGGAACAGTTGCAAGGGCCATACGCGGCGAGATCGCCAATTGGGGGGCGGGACGATGCCTGGGGGCGCCCCTCGGCGCCCCGGCGGATCACAGGGCCAAACCCCTAGAAAATCGAACCGGAAAGCCGGCGTTCTGATCAGCTGAAAGTCAGGCTTGCCGCAGGTATTCCAGTGTGCTAACTCGCCCGAACTATACGGTTTTGGGAGACCTACCGGGGACTTGGATTTGCCGCCAATCCCCCAAGCTCCTGAAAACAAAGGATGCCGCCTTAGCTCAGTTGGTTAGAGCGCTGGATTGTGGATCCAGAGGTCCCCTGTTCAAGCCAGGGAGGCGGTACCACAAAATCAAAGACTTACGCGGGTGATTGGAAGCGAAGCTGGACTTTTGTCTCGGTTTTGTCTCAGAAAAAATCGGTATTAAAAGGTGTGCGGCCCCAGAGTATGAGAACTGTGGATTTGATAACCCGCGCAAAATCCACCGTCGCTGGTCGCAATTTATGCTCATCGGTTGCTTTTACAGCTTGATCCCAACTACGCTGACCCTCTCTCGGCGGACTTGTCGTAACCCGGGCATCGTGATGCTCTTCAATCATGGTGACCTGCTCCCATGAAATGTCCTGCGTTTGAGGTTAGCCTGTTCTCCAACTGAGGAGACAGACGATGAAGAGAAGCCGTTTTCGTGAAGAACAGGTAATCGGGATATTGAAGGAGCATCAGGCGGGCGCGACCGCGGCTGATCTGTGCCGCAAGCACGGCATCGGCGATGCGACGTTTTACAAATGGCGGTCCAAGTGCGACGGCATGGAGGTGTCTGGTGCGAAGAAGCTGAAGGCGCTGGCCGAGCAGATGATGGATGTTTCGACCGTGAAGGAGATGTGGGGAAAAAACGTTTGGAGCCTGGATCGCGACGCCGTGCTGCGACCTGAGCCAAGATTGAGAAACGATACAACCAAAAGCGGGCTTTTGCTTTGGCGGGCATTGATCCGCATATGTATCAACGTGCATCCAAGCGCCCAGCGGAGACCGATCTGAGAGATCGGTTGAAGGAGCTGTCGTCAGAACGGCGGCGTTTTGGGTATCGCCGCTTGCTCATCCTGCTCAAGCGCGAGGGATGGCAGGTTTTTACGCCGCCGTTGACAGAATTGGAAGAAACTGTACCGGATCTACCGCGAGGAAGGTTTAACCGTTCGCAAACGGGGCGGTCGCAAGCGCGCTGTGGGCAGCAGAACACCCATGGCGATCCCGCAGGGACCGAACCAGCGGTGGAGCCTAGACTTCGTATCTGACAGCCTGTCTTGCGGACGCCGGTTCCGCATCTTGAATGTGATCGATGACTTCAGCCGGGAATGCTTGGCAGTGGTGGTTGATACGTCGCTGTCAGGCGAGCGGTTGGCCCGTGAATTGGTTCGGATCGCTGAGATGCAGGGTTATCCCTGTCTGGTTGTCAGCGATAGCGGCACTGAACTGACTTCAAATTCGATCATGAAATGGCAAGAAGACCGCAAGGTCGATTGGCATTACATCGCCCCCGGTAAGTCGATGCAAAACGGATTCGTGGAAAACTTCAATGGACGCATGAGGGATGAATGCTTGAATGAACATCTGTTCGATAGTCTGCGCCAGGCACGAAATCTGGTGGCAGCATGGCGCACCGACTTCAACCACCACCGGCCCCATTTTAGCCTCACTGGCATGACACCGGCGGAATATGCTAACCGGTCAGAAGAAGACCAAAACCTGAACAGAGCAAACCCAAATTAGCGGACCCTAAGCGGAGCAGGTCACCGCAAGCAAACCCGGAGCGGTTCAAGGTCGGACAAAAACTCCAAATGAGTTAGCCTAAATTCTCGGAGGCTTAGAGGAGCGGTTCAGCTCGCGTGGATGCGGGCGAAACTCTTCCCAGCATGTTGCCCATATGATCGAGAATTTTAGCACAAAAAAAAGCCACCCTGAGGGGCGGCTGTATTTTTTGTACCATCGTTGAGAGATACACGCTTGGTTCTTACTAGGTTTGGCGATGACCTACTCTCCCACGCCTTAAGACGCAGTACCATCGGCGCTACCGTGCTTAACGGTCGAGTTCGGGATGGGATCGGGTGTTTCACTGGCGCTATGATCACCAAACCGAGAAAGAACCAAGTTTCGACGTCCCCCGCGGGACGTCTGTCAAGTACATGTTAGTGGTGCTCTTGATCCGCTGGCTTTGCGCGAGCAAAGCTCAGCATGTCCAACCAGGGCTGTTCGCCTGGCTTCTACTGGATCAAATCAAGCCTATCGGACAATTAGTACCAGTCAGCTGAATGCGTTACCGCACTTACACCTCTGGCCTATCGACGAGGTGGTCTACCTCGGTCCTCAGGGAGATCTTGTTTTGAAGGGGGCTTCCCGCTTAGATGCCTTCAGCGGTTATCCTGTCCGAACATAGCTACCCAGCACTGCCGTTGGCACGACAACTGGTCCACCAGTGGTTCGTTCACCCCGGTCCTCTCGTACTAGGGGCAACTCTTCTCAAATCTCCTACACCCACGGCAGATAGGGACCGAACTGTCTCACGACGTTCTAAACCCAGCTCACGTACCTCTTTAAACGGCGAACAGCCGTACCCTTGGGACCTGCTCCAGCCCCAGGATGAGATGAGCCGACATCGAGGTGCCAAACGGTGCCGTCGATATGGACTCTTGGGCACCATCAGCCTGTTATCCCCGGCGTACCTTTTATCCGTTGAGCGATGGCCCTTCCACGCGGGACCACCGGATCACTATGGCCGTCTTTCGACTCTGCTCGACTTGTCAGTCTCGCAGTCAGGCTGGCTTCTGCCATTGCACTCAACGAGCGATTTCCGACCGCTCTGAGCCAACCTTCGCGCGCCTCCGTTACTCTTTAGGAGGCGACCGCCCCAGTCAAACTACCCGCCACACAGGGTCCCGGATCCGGGTAACGGACCGCGGTTAGACATCAAGCAATGCAAGGGTGGTATCTCAAGGGAGGCTCCACAGGAACTAGCGTCCCTGCTTCAAAGCCCACCACCTATCCTGCACATGCATGGCCTGATGCCAGTGTGAAGCTGTAGTAAAGGTGCACGGGGTCTTTCCGTCTAACCGCGGGAAGCCTGCATCTTGACAGGCAATTCAATTTCGCTGAGTCGATGTTGGAGACAGTGGGGAAGTCGTTACGCCATTCGTGCAGGTCGGAACTTACCCGACAAGGAATTTCGCTACCTTAGGACCGTTATAGTTACGGCCGCCGTTTACTTGGGCTTCAATTCGGAGCTCTCACTCCTCCTTTTAACCTTCAAGCACCGGGCAGGCGTCAGACCCTATACGTCGTCTTGCGACTTCGCAGAGCCCTGTGTTTTTAATAAACAGTCGCCACCCCCTAGTTTGTGCCCCCAGCTCCAAGTTGCCTTAGAACTGGGCCTCCTTCTCGCGAACTTACGGAGGTATTTTGCCGAGTTCCTTCAACATCGTTCTCTCAAGCGCCTTGGTATACTCTACCTATCCACCTGTGTCGGTTTAGGGTACGATCTAATGGAGGGCTATTTCCAGGGACCCCTAAGCAGCCCACCCAATCCGATAAGGGTGAACTACCTTCGAGATCCGTCACATCCTCCTGGCCCAGGAATATTAACCTGGTTCCCATCGACTACGCCTTTCGGCCTCGCCTTAGGGGTCGGCTTACCCTGCTCAGATTAGCTTTAAGCAGGAACCCTTGGATTTTCGGCGACAGGGTCTCTCACCCTGTTTGTCGCTACTCATGTCATCATTCTCACTAGTGATCTCTCCACGGGATCGCTCACGCGCCCGCTTCACAGAAAGCCTCGCTCCTCCAACGCGGCCGAGGCCGCTAAGGAGGAAAGAGACTATTTCACACTACGCTCCGCTACCATGCCTTACGGCATCCTAGACTTCGGCTCATGGCTTGAGCCCCGTTACATCTTCGCCGCAGGATAACTTATTTAGACCAGTGAGCTGTTACGCTATCTTTAAAGGATGGCTGCTTCTAAGCCAACCTCCTGGTTGTTTTGGTCGTCCCACCTGCTTTCCCACTTAGCCATGAATTAGGGGCCTTAGTCGTAGGTCAGGGTTGTTTCCCTCTCCACGACGGACGTTAGCATCCGCCGTGTGTCTGCCACGATTGTACTCCCGGGTATTCGGAGTTTGGTTAGGATCAGTAAGCCTGTGGGGCCCCATTACCCATCCAGTGCTCTACCCCCCGGGGTAAGACGTGACGCTCTACCTAAATAGATTTCGCGGAGAACCAGCTATCTCCGAGTTTGATTGGCCTTTCACCCCTAGGCACAGCTCATCCCGTGACTTTTCAACGTCAGTGGGTTCGGTCCTCCAATACGTGTTACCGTATCTTCAACCTGGCCATGCCTAGATCACTCGGTTTCGGGTCTGATCCCACAAACTCAACGCCCTATTAAGACTCGCTTTCGCTACGCCTACACCTAACGGCTTAAGCTTGCATGTGAGACCAAGTCGATGACCCATTATACAAAAGGTACGCTGTCAGCCCTCAAGGGGCCTCCAACTGATTGTAGGCGTTCGGTTTCAGGTACTGTTTCACTCCCCTCGTCGGGGTGCTTTTCACCTTTCCCTCACGGTACTGGTTCGCTATCGGTCAGTAAGGAGTACTTAGCCTTCGAAGGTGGTCCTCCGATCTTCAGACAGAATTTCACGTGTTCCGCCCTACTTAATACGTCCAATCGAGCTTCCTGTACGGGGCTGTCACCCGCTGCGGCCGACCTTTCCAGGTCGTTCCAGTCACTCTCATGGCTCGGCTGGTCCCCGTTCGCTCGCCGCTACTAGGGGAGTAGCTATTGCTGTCCTTTCCTCCGGGTACTTAGAT
>NZ_LFTY01000001.1:738030-929068 GCF_001078595.1 Candidatus Rhodobacter oscarellae
CAGGTTTCATCAGAAACCAGAAGCCGTACAAACAGTGAAGCTGACTATCCATCATCGGGTCATGAGCAAGCCCAATCCCCTAGGTAGTTGATATGCAGATGCTTGATCCATCGAATGAACCAAACCGCCCACATATCTCTTCAGTTACTAGCAATTTCAAAGAGCGTAGAGACAAAATCAACAGGATGCGCCGTATCGTAGCTGGCGCGCCCCGCCTCAAGTATCCCTGTTTTTAGTCTACGCCATCCGCTTAGTGGCTTGCGCCGCCGCCCGTCTGACGTCCCGTTGTGCGCCTCAGCGCCGCCGGTGAAAGGGCTTTTAGGGGTACCCACCCAGGGTCGCAAGTGGTTTTTTTCAGCTAGATGACATTTTTTTAAAGGCTTTTAATTTTCAAGCAAAAACAATTAGTTACGACATGCCCTGTTTTTGGCCTTCGGCTCTTTCCGCTATGTTTACCATGGTTTTGCGCGCGCGCTTAAGCGACTCGATTGCCGCCTTTGCACCATATCTTGGGTTATGCACAGGCTTACCCCCAGAATCCGGTGATTTGCGCCGAGTCGGAGTGGATAACCGCGACTCGTGCAAGAATCGTGATTCAGGCCTGACTCGCCCGGCGCACGGGAAATTTGAGCCGCAACGCCAAAAGAAGCACGATCGCCGCGTTGTAGAGCATCGGCTCTAGGTTCCAGGTCTTCGCCAGCATAATGAAGTGGATGCCGCCCAAGAGGACCGCCGGGTAGGTCAGCTTATGCAGCCTGCGCCATTTGATCGGCCCAAGCTTGCGCACCATCCGGTTATTCGAGGTCCAGGCCAGCGGGATCAGCAGCAAGAACCCCGCCATCCCTATGGTGATGTAAGGCCGCTTGACGATGTCACGCCAGATGTCGCCCAGGTCTCCTACATCCAGCACCAGCCAGACCAGCAGGTGCAGCGTGATATATAGGAACGCCATCAGCCCGATTGCGCGGCGGAATTTGACCAGGTCGATCTTTGTGAACCGCCGCAACGGGGTGATCGCCAGGCCAAAGATCAGGATCTGCAGCCCCAGCTCTCCATAGAGGTGCTCCAAAGCGCGGATCGGCTCGGAGCTTAGCGTCCCGTTCAGGGCTTGAAGGAACCACAACACGGCCGGGACCGGCATCACGACATAAAGGACCCAGGCGGGCAGACGGCGCGTCCACGCGTTTATGCGCTGCGCGACGCCCATGGGCTTAGCCCGTGATGCTGCCAATGTGCCTGCGGGCATCAGGATCGGCTCCTTGATTTATCAAAGCGATCAAAAGTGCTCGTTGATCAGATCCATGCCCTCGTACAGGCTGGCGACCTCATCCTCGTAGCCGTTGAACATCAGCGTGGGGATCTTCTGGGCGAAGAGCCCGCCGCCCACGCGCCGCTCCTTGGCTTGGCTCCAGCGCGGGTGCGAGCGTTCGGGGTTCACATTCGAGTAGAAGCCGTATTCGCGCGGGATGAGCTGGTTCCAGCTCGCATGCGGCTCTTCCTCGACCAGCGAGATGCGCACGACGGATTTGATCGACTTAAAGCCGTACTTCCACGGCACGACCAAGCGGATCGGCGCGCCGTTTTGTTTCGGCATAGGCTCGTCGTAAAGCCCAGTCGCCATGATGGTCAGCGGGTGCATAGCCTCGTCCAGGCGCAGCCCCTCGCGATACGGCCAATCAATGAATTGGCGCCGCTGGCCCTGCATCTCTTCCGGGCGCAGCAAGGTCTCGAAGGCCACATACTTGGCCTCGGGTTTCACGCCGACGCGGTTCAGCAGGTCGGCCAGCTCAAACCCGACCCAGGGCACGATCATCGACCAGGCCTCGACGCAGCGGAAGCGATAGATCCGCTCCTCTAGCTCGACGCCCTCCATGATCTGCTCCATGGAGTATTCGCCGGGCTTCTCGACCAGGCCGTCGATGGTGATGGACCAGGGGTCGGTGGTCAAGGCGCCGGCGTGTCGCGCCGGGTCGCCCTTATCGGTGCCGAACTCATAGAAGTTGTTATAAGTGGTGATGTCTTGGAGGGAGTTGGGCTCTTCGCTGATCGAGTACTGGCTAGGCTTGGCATTCAGCTTGGCCCAGGCCGCGCCGCCGATGCCGCCCGCAGCGGCCAGGGCCCCTGCCCCGGCCATAACCTGGCGCCTGTTCAGGAATGCCGCCTTAGGCGTCACATCCGCATGCGTAAGATCGTTCTTCCAACGTCCAGCCATCTATCCCTCCGCTTCAACGCTTGCCCTCACGTAGCCTCCCATACCTTGAAAACCAAATTACTTGTGCTCACGATTGCGTCGGGAATCATTTCAATTCTTAGTGGTACGGCGCAGCATCACCGCGGCGGCAGCCTGCGCGTCATCGTCAAACTCGTCGGACGGTCATAGCCCGGATGGGCGGTGCGGCCGGTCTCCGCAAAGCCCTGGCGCGCGAAATAGGCGTGGTTCTCGGTCAGTTCGACGCGGGTCTGCAGTTCCAGATACTGCGCGTCCCAACCATGGGCTTCCTGCTCGACCCAGTCGAGCAAGGCTCGCGCCAAACCCTGCCCCCGCGCGGATGGGTGAACCGCAAGCTTCCCAAGATAAAGATGATCGGGATGCACGGTGACAAAAAGGCAGGCGAGCGGTTTGCCCCGCTTATCCAAGATGGCCAGTAAGACCTCGTCGGCGGCGAAGTCCCGCACCTGCTGGGCGGTCATCCGATGCAGCGACGACGGTGGGTCGACCCGGCCCTCCATGTATCTGAAGGCGTCGTGCAGGAGCGCTAGAAACGCCTCCGCATCGGGCCGAAGCACCCAAGAGACGTCATCCACGCTCGCCCTCTTCATAATGGACGCATCATGGTGACAACGCCGGGCTCTCCATCGCGCTCTTGCGGTGTCTCGAACCCCAGGCGTCCGAATGTGGCCTGCAGCTGCGTCAAGCTGGCACCGGTATCGAGGGTCAATGCGGCGAGGCCCTGCGTTCTCGCCTGACTTGCGGCACGCTCGACCAACTGGCGCGCCAGACCTTGGCCCCGGCAAGTCTCCTCAACCGCCAGCTTGCCAAGATATAGCGCGTCCGGATGATCCCTTGAGGCGCGCGTGAATAGACAAGCCACCGGGTAGGGCGTTCCGATCAGCCAGCACGCACCTTGCTGGGCTTCCTCCGCAAGCGCCTCTGCCGTCGCCTGCGTCGCCCCGGCGGGGCGCCCAAGGATTGGCTCCATATAAGCGAAGGATTTTGCCAGCAGACGCTGCACGCCCGCCCAGTCGGTCTCATTCCCTGCACGGTAGGGCGTAAGGTCGCCAGGCCAGGGCACGAATTCAAGCTCTGGCCAGAACTTAACATGCCGCGCGGCCTTCGCCTCATGGGTCACACGATTGTTGGTGTCTGTGTTCCCGATCAGGCGAAAGCCAAAGATCGGCTCTAGCCCGCATGGGGTGTAGATTTCCAGCTCCCCGCCAGAGAGCCGTGCGCCGATCATATGCGTCGTGCAGGCGAAGCGGCGGATGCCCTCATGACTGTCTGCAAGCGGCGTGTAGGCGGACCCAAAATGATCCTCATACCATAGATGCACGCGCGCCTGATTGCGGATCTCAACGGGCGGCTCGGGTGGGAAGAGCGGGGTTAGCCGTTGGATCACGGCGTCCTCGGCGGCGTAGCTGAGATCCGTGTCGTCAAAATAGAAGACGTCGTAGTCTTTTACGCCATAGTCGTCGGGTCGCCCGGTGAGGCTGTTCCAGATGTTGCCGTAGAGCGCGCCGGACACCAGCCACCCATCCGGCAAGCCGGTCTCGGCCAAAACCTCCAGACGCCGCATCACACCGCGGTTCGCCGACAGGATATCGCGGGCCGCCTTTAGCTGAATGGCCTGCGAAAGCCCTGAATAGCGAAGGTGGTCCATTCGATGCGCCCGGTTGAGTAAACGGCAACTACGCTCAGTCTAGAATGGCCTCGATCCGAGCACGAGCGGAATTCGACCTGGGCGTCCAAAGCCCGCGGTCCATTGCCTCCTGCAGCCGCTCGGCGATCTCTTTCAGGGCAGAGGGGTTATGTTCCTCGATAAAGTCGCGCGTGGCGTCGTCCTCTAGGAAGGCGCTTTCCACGAGGTCAAAGTGATGCCCGCGCACGGCACCGGTCGTGGCCGCGAAGGCAAAGAGGTAGTCCACCGTGGCGGCGATCTCGAACGCGCCCTTGTAGCCGTGCCGCTTGACCCCCTCGATCCATTTCGGGTTCACCACGCGGCTGCGCACCACCCGCCCGATCTCGTCCTCAAGCGTGCGGATCACCGGGCGCTCGGGGCGGGAGTGGTCGTTGTGGTAGATGGGCCGTTCTTTGCCCTGTAGCGTGCTGACCGCGGCCGCGGCGCCGCCCTCGAACTGATAATAGTCGTCGCTGTCCAGCAGGTCATGCTCGCGGTTGTCCTGGTTCTGGACGATGGCCTCGGCCTGGCTGAGGCGCTGCGTGAGCCCCGCGCGGTCGCGCCTGCCCTCTCCGCCGGAATAGGCGTAGCTGCCCCAATCCAGATAGGCCTCGGCCAGATCGGCCTTATCCGTCCAAAGCCGCTCGTCGATCATTGCCTGGAGGCCTGCGCCATAGGCGCCAGGCTTGGAGCCGTAGACGCGAGCGGCGGCCTCTCCGCGGCGGGACCGCGCGGCGGCAGGGTTCACGTCGTCGGGCTCGTCCAGCGCCTGCACGGCGCGGGCGGCGCTGTCCACCAGGGCCATCTGCTGCGGGAACGCATCGCGGAAGAAGCCCGAGACGCGTAAGGTGACGTCCACGCGCGGGCGACCCAGGGCGGTGTGTGGGATGATCTCGAACCCGGTGACGCGGCGGCTGGCGCTATCCCATTGCGGCTTGACCCCCATCAGGGCCAGGCATTGCGCGATGTCGTCGCCGCCGGTGCGCATGTTCGCGGTGCCCCAGGCGGTCAGCAGCATGGTGCGCGGCCAGTCGCCGTGGTCCTGCAGGTGCTTGTCGATCAGAAGGCTCGCCGACTTCCACCCAAGCGCCCAGGCGGTCGGGGTGGGCACGGCCCGGCTGTCGACCGAGTAGAAATTGCGCCCGGTGGGCAAGACATCGAGCCGCCCGCGGGTGGGCGCGCCGGACGGGCCCGGGGCAACGAATTGCCCTGAAAGGGCGGTGAGGAGCCCCGCCCCCTCGGCGGGTCCGCAGGATTGCAACATCGGGCGGAGCTGCGCCTCTAGATACTCTAAAACGGTGCGGCTCCTGGGCCCTGGCGGGCATCCCTCGCCATCGATCAGCCGCGAGGCCAGTATTTCAACGCGCTCCACCGTGTCGCCGTTGCTGCGCCATGGGTCATCCGAGAGCGACAAGAGCATCGCGGGGCATGCCCCGCCCCACCTTTCGGACATGTCGCAGTCCAGCGGATCAAACCCAAGGTCCAGATCGTCAGCGATGGCGCGCATCAGAGACTGGTTCTGATCCTTCCCGTCTCCCCGCGGCACCCGCAGCAGCGCCTGCAGGAGGTCGCGCTCCAGCCTCCCCTCCGGCGCGCTGCCGAAGATGTGCAGCCCGTCGCGGATTTGTGCCTCCTTCAGTTCGCAGAGATAGGCGTCCAGCTTGGCCAGGTCGGTGTCTTCGTCCTGCCCCGTCATCCCGGCATCCGCGTCCAGACCGGTGGCCGAGGTCAGCGAAAGGATCTCGCGTCGCAGATGCGAGACGCGCCTTGGGTCAACACCGGCGGCCTCGAAATACTCGTCCACCAGCGCCTCCAGCGCCTTCAGCGGGCCATAGGTCTCGGCGCGCGTGAGCGGCGGGGTGAGGTGGTCGATGATCACGGCCTGGGCGCGGCGCTTGGCCTGGGTGCCCTCGCCCGGGTCGTTCACGATGAAGGGGTAGATATGCGGCACGGGGCCCAGCACGGCCTCGGGCAGGCAGGCCTCGGACAGCGCCACCGCCTTGCCGGGCAGCCATTCCAGGTTGCCGTGCTTGCCCATATGCACCACGGCGTCAGCGCCCCAATGCTCCCGCAGCCAGATGTAGAACGCCAAGTAGTTATGCGGCGGCGCGAGATCGGGGGCGTGGTAGGTCTCGGTCGGGTCAACATTATAGCCGCGCGCGGGCTGCAGACCGACGACCGCGTGGCCAAACCGGTGGATCGACAGCTTAAAGCCCGCAGCGGGATCATAGAACGGGTCGTCCTGCGGCGCGCCCCAGCGGGCCTCGATCTGGCTTTTCACGTCCCAGGGCAGCGCGCTGTAATGCGCAAGGTAGGTCTCCAGCGGCAGGCTCTCACCGCCCGCCTTATCGGCCCGGTCGGTCAGCCAGTTGGTCGGCCCGTCCAGGAGCCGCTGCATCAACGCATCTGCGGTCTCGGGAGCCTCCGAGATGTCATAGCCCGCGTCGGCCAGGCTGCGCAGCGTGCCAACGGTGGCCGCGGGCGTGTCCAGCCCGACCCCATTGGCCAGCCGCCCGTCCTTGTTAGGGTAATTCGCCAGCACCAGCGCGACCCGTCGCGCGGACGCCGGCTTGCGGCGGAGGTGCGCCCAGCGCGCCGCCAGAGCGACGACGAAATCGATCCGATCCCCCCGCGCCCGGTAGGCCGCGATGGGGCACTCGGTCGCCTCGTCAAAGAACGCCTCGCCCTTAAAGCTGATCGCGCGGCTAAGCACGCGCCCATCCACCTCGGGCAGGGCCACATTCATCGCGATGTCGCGCGCCGAGAGCCCGGTCAGACCTTCGTCCCAGGTCTGCTCGGACCCGCTGGACAGCACGACCTGGAACACAGGCGCATTATTGGCCAGCAAGGGGTTCGCCACGGTCGCCTCACCCTGCGCAGAGCCAACGGCAAAGCTGGTGCAGTTTAGAATGACGTCTGGTGGTGCCGCAGCGAACAGCTCTGCAAGCGTTGCCGCCGATACCGGATCCTTTAGCGAGGCCACGAAGATCGGCAGCGGGTTCAGGCCCTTGCGCAGAAGAGACTTGATGAGGCGGTTGATCGGGTTGAGCCCCGCCCCCTGCACCAGCGCTCGGTAGAAGACCACCGGCACCACCGGCGCGCCCTCGGTCCAGGCGTCGCGCGCGGTGTCCAAATCGGACACCCCGGCGCCCGGCCAGTAGATTCCCGCCTTCAAAAGCGGCTTTGCCGGTGACGGGCGCTCTGTTCCCCCCAGCATCGCACGGGCGTAACGCAGAAAATTCGTGGAGTTTTCGGGGCCGCCCTCAACCAGATAGGCCCAAAGCGCATCATAGTCCTCAGTGGAGACGGTCGACAGCTCTCGTAGTTCGGGATCTGGCTTGTCGTCGCCGGGCAGCAGCGCCAGGGGCACGCCGGCGGCATGCAGATGCGCGGCGAATTGCTCGGCCCCATAGCGCCAATAGCCCAAACCGCCCAGCACCCGGGCGATCACCAAACGGGACTTCGTGGCGCAGTTCTCGATATGCAGGTCCACCGACATCGGGTGGCGCAGATGCATGATCGAGCCCAGGCGCAGCCCCGGAGGGTCCTGCATCTCGGCGCGCGCCTCGCTGAGCCCTGCCAGTTCGGTATCCGCCGCCGACAGGAACACCACATCCGCAGGGGTCTGGCCCAGGTCGACCGGCTCGGAACCGTCATCGACCGCGCCTGGTATAGCCGCGAGTAAATGCATCTAGGTCAGGGGCTTTTCCATAAAGAGGCTCGTGGGGTCATCCAGATACTCCCCAAACGGGCCGCGATAGGTGAAGCCGTGCCGCTCGTATAGCCGATGCGCCGCATGGAGCGTGTCGCCGGTCTCTAGCCGCAGCACCGGCAGTCCCATCGCGCGGGCCTTGGTCTCTATTGCCTGCAGGATCGCTCCAGCAGCACCAGTGCCACGCGCCTCAGACGCCGTGAACATGGATTTCACTTCGCCGTAGTCGCCCTTGTTGGCCAGCGCGCCGGTGCCGATCACTGTCTCGCCCTTCAAAGCGTGGAAGAAACTGATCTCGGGCGCGCAAAGCGCATCGACAGACAGGAAGTGGTTCGCTTCCGCCGGGAACAGCTCCTGCATCAGGGCATGGCTTGCCTTCAGCAAAGCCTCCGCCTCTGGGTGCCTGGGGTCGCCTTCGGTAACGCGGATCATGCAGCAAGCGCGGCTTCGATGCCCGCGCGATCCAGCCCAGCCTGTCCGATCACGACAAGGCGCGTCTCGCGCGCATCGCCGCCCAGAGGGCGATCAAAATAGGTCTCGATCCGGGGCCCCACCGCCTGCAGGGTCAGGCGCATTGGTTTGCCCTGTACGGCAGCGAAGCCCTTCAGGCGCAGGATGTCATGGTTGCGGATCACCTCGGCGACATGCTCGGCAAAGGCCTTGGGGTCGGTGATCTCGGGCAGGGTGACAACGAAGCTTTCGAACTCGTCATGGCCATGCGCATGTTCGTGATCGTGATCATGCTCGTGGTGGTCTTCGTCGCCCGCGTCATGGTGGTGGTGATGGTGATGCAGCTCGTGCCGCGCGCTCAGGTCGTCCTCAGCCGCCTGGCCGCGACCCAGCAGCACCTCAACGGGCAAAGCGCCCATGGAAGTCTTGACCACCTGCACCCCGTCCCGCGCCTCCTCTCCGAGGCGAGTGGCGAGGCTCATTGCCTGCGCGTCCCCAAGAAGGTCCGCCTTGTTGACGACGATCATGTCGGCGCAGGCGACCTGGTCCTCGAAGAGCTCTGAAAGGGGCGTCTCGTGGTCCAGGTTCTCGTCCATCTTGCGCTGGGCGTCCACCGCCTCGACGTTATGGGCGAACTGGCCATCGCTGACCGCCTTGCCGTCCACCACGGTGACCACGCCGTCCACGGTGACCCGCGTGGCGATCTGCGGCCAGTTGAAGGCGCGGACCAGGGGCTGCGGCAATGCCAGCCCGGAGGTCTCGATCACGATGTGGTCCGGCGGCTCGGGCCGGTCCAGCAGCTTCTCCATCGTTGGCACAAAATCATCGGCCACGGTGCAGCAGATGCAGCCGTTCGACAGCTCCATCACATCATCATCGGTGCAGGTCTCGTCGCCGCAGCCCTTCAGGATGTCGCCATCCACGCCCAGGTCGCCGAACTCGTTGATGATGAGCGCGATGCGCCGCCCTTCGGCGTTCTGCAGCATGTGGCGGATAAGCGTGGTCTTACCGGACCCGAGAAAGCCGGTGACAACGGTGGCTGGTATCTTGGCTGGCATGGCTGGCCCTCAAAACAAAAGGTATCGCGGCCCCTCCCACAAGGAGGGGCCGCCGTAGGTTGCGAGAGAAGGCGATCAGGCGGCTTTATAGAGCCGCGGTGTGGTCAGCGCGGGGCTGCGCAGCACGTCGCGTCCCGCCTTTGCGCCGGCCAGCACGGCCAGGTCGATCAGCGGCTCGACCAGCACCACCAGGATGTAGGCCGCAGCAAAGCTCATCACGGCGGCCATGTTCTCGGCGCCGAAGCCCTGCCCGTAGAAGGCCCAGAACGCGACCCAGGCGATCACGCCGCCCTGGTACATGCCCGAGAGCGTCAGCGCTTGGCCGTATTTGAGGTCAACATAAGCCGTGTTCGGCGCCACGATGCGCCGCGCCAGAGCGGCGATCGCAAAGATCGGCACCAGCAGCGTCGTAACATTCACAAAGTACATCGGCGCGTCCGGAGGCGCGAGGAACAGGCTCTGGATCGCCAGCCCCGCGGCCAAGCCGATCGCGGCGGGCGCGGCGCCCAGGATCAGCAGAAGCGTTGTTCCCAAGATGAAATGTACCTCCGAGACGCCGACCGGGAATTTCGGCAGAATCTCGAAAAAGAACAGGACACCGACAGTCGCGATAACCGCGCGCGTGGCCAAGGCCACCGCACCGTTCGCTTTCAAGTCGTCCCACGCCAGCTTGGCGGCGTAACCAGCGGCCCCAGCCGCGGTTCCATAGGCAAGCACCATTTTTGCGCCGTGCACGACACCCGGTTCGATATGCATAGTTTGTCTCCTCTGCCGTCGCCCCGACGGTCTCTGGGTTGCATTAAGCACGGCAGGTCTCCTGGCTTGCGGGTCGATGCTTGCGCCGCCTTCCCAGGGCTCTTTGGCCCCAGTGGCATTCAGCGCTCGCTCGCCGCGTACAGTCGCGGGGGCGGCTCTGGTTGTCGGCCCCTAATTGGGTCGCCGATCCCAGATTCCCATTTCGGCCCGCCGTGCTTGGGCACGGGCGCGGGCACCATGCATGGCCATCTCGCAGGAATTGCGACGAACGGTCAAGGTCATTTGCGACGCGCGGTGGCGGGATTCCGGCGCGCGACCAGCGCGGCCCCGGGCGACGCAACCGCGATATCTTGTGGAAAACCGGCGGCTAACCGCCAAATGCAGGGGGTTTTCGTTGACTCCTGCCGCCTCGGCCCGCGACACTGCTCGTCAAGAATCAACACGGGCAGCAAGATTGCGGTTCTCACGGCTCAGACTGAACGGCTTTAAAAGCTTCGTCGATCCCACCGATCTGGTGATCGCCGACGGCCTGACCGGTGTTGTCGGCCCGAATGGCTGCGGCAAGTCCAACCTGCTGGAGGCGCTGCGCTGGGCGATGGGCGAGAACCGCCCCACCTCGATGCGCGGCTCGGGCATGGAGGACGTGATCTTTGCCGGTGCCGCGACCCGGCCCGCGCGGAACTTCGCCGAGGTCACGATCCAGATCGACAATACCGACCGGCTGGCGCCCGCGGGGTTCAACGACCATGACCAGCTAGAGATCGTGCGCCGGATCACCCGCGACGCGGGCTCGGCCTTTAAGGTCAACACCAAAGACGCCCGCGCCCGCGACGTGCAGATGCTGTTCGCGGATGCCTCCACCGGCGCGCACTCGCCCGCCCTTGTCCGGCAAGGGCAGATCAGCGAGCTGATCAACGCCAAACCGCGGGCGCGTCGCCGCGTTCTCGAGGAGGCCGCCGGGATCAGCGGGCTCTATCAGCGCCGCCATGAGGCCGCGCTAAAGCTCAACGGCGCCGAGACCAACCTGCAACGCGTTGACGACGTGATCGAGCAGCTCGCCCAGCAACTTTCGCAGCTTGCCCGCCAAGCCCGGCAGGCCGCGCGCTATCGCGAGATCGGCGAGGCGCTGCGCCTGGCCGAGGGCCTTCTGCTCTACCGCCGTTGGCGCGAGGCCGACGCGGCACGCACCGCCGCCGCCGCCGATCTGCGCGAGCGCACCCAGGCCACGGGCGCTGCGGAACGTGCCGCCATCGCCGCCGCGCAAGCACGCGAGACGGCAGAAGAGGCCCTACCGCCGCTGCGCGAAGAGGAGGCCATCGCCGCCGCGCTCTTGCAACGCGTGCAGGTCGAGCGCGACACGCTTGCCGATCAAGAAGCCCGCGCCACCGCCGCGATAGAGACGCTGACCGCGCGCGTCACCCAGCTTGGCCATGACATCGACCGCGAAGAGGCCCTGAACCGCGATGCCGGCGAGACGATTGCACGCCTCACCGATGAGGCCCAGGATCTAGAAGCCCAGGGCGAGGGCCACGCGGAAGCATTAGAGCAAAGCAGCGCCCAGGCCCGCGAGGCGGCGAGCGCCCTGCAAGCGCAGGAAGGCCAGCTTTCGACACTGACCGAGGACACCGCGCGACTGGCGGCACGGCACCAGTCCGGGCAACGCTTGTTGGAGGACAGCCGAAAGACAAGGGAGCGCTCCGAGGCGGAAGCCGAGAAGGCAAAGGCCTCGCTTATCGCGGCGCAAGATTCGCTTGCCTCCGCCGCGGCGGCCTTCGAGCGGGCCGAGGGTGAACGCAGCGGCGCGGCCGATCAAGCCGAGCGCGCGGAAACAGCGCTGGTGGATGCCGACATCGCGCGTTCCGAGGCACAATCGCGCGAGGCGGACGCGCGGGCGGAGCGTTCCGAGGCCGAAGGCGAAGTGAACGCCCTGCAGGCCGAGGTCAACGCGCTGGCCAAGCTGATGGAGCGCGACACTGCCGAGGGCGGGCAGATCCTGGATCTGCTGCGCGTGGCCCCAGGGTATGAAAAAGCGCTCGGGGCCGCCTTGGCCGACGACCTGCGCGCGCCAGCGGTCGAGCCAAGCGCCGCCTCCGGTTGGGTCGCGCTGCCGGGCTACAGCCAGGCGCAGACGCTTCCGGATGGCGTGACCGGCCTGGCCAATCATGTCACCGTGCCCGAAGTGCTCGGACGACGGATCGCGCAGGTGGGCTTGGTGGACGCCGCCGACGGGTCCCGCCTGCAATCGGCGCTGAAACCCGGGCAGCGCCTGGTGTCTGTTGCGGGCGATCTGTGGCGCTGGGACGGGTTCCGCGCCGGTGCTGAGGATGCGCCCTCCGCCGCTGCCTTGCGCTTGCAGCAGTTGAACCGGCTGGAGGAGCTGAAACAAGAGCTCGTCCAGGCCAACGCCCGCGCCGAGGGCGCCGCCCGCGCGCATGAGGTTCTGACCCGCACCCTGGCCGAGCTGACCGAAGCCGACAAGGCCGCGCGTTTGGCGCGCCGCGAGGCAGACCAGAAGCTTGCGGATGTGAATCGCGCGCTCAGCCGCGCCGAGGCCGACCGCAACATCGCCGATGGCCGCGCCGAGAGCCTGCGTCTTGCCGTGACGCGTCACGCCGACGAGGCCACCGAGGCCCGCCGCGCCGAGAAAGAGGCCGCAGACGCCCTGGCCGGGCTCGACGACCTGGACACCGCACGACGCTCGGTCGAGGAGATCAAGGTCTCGGTCGAGGGTGCGCGGATGACGATGATGTCGCGCCGTGCCGCCTTTGACGAGCTAAAGCATGCCGGCGACGCGCGTGCCAAAAGGCTGACCGAGGTTCAAAAAGAGACCGCGACTTGGCAGCGCCGCCTGGAAACCGCCGACAAGCGGATCGCAGAGTTGGCCGAGCGCCGCACCGGGTCAGAGGCCGAGCTTGCCTCCGCCTCTGGCGAGCCCGCGCGCATCGCCGCCGAGCGCGAGAAGCTCTCGGACGCGATTGCCGAGGCCGAAGCCCGCCGCCGCGCCGCAACGGATAGGCTGGCCGAGGGGGAAACCGCGCTGCGCGAAGCCACCATTGCCGAGAGAGACGCAGAGCGCACTGCCGGGGAGGCACGAGAGGCTCGGGCCGCGGCAGAGGCCCGCACCGAGGCCGCCGCTGCCTCCGCCCGTGCTGCCACGGAACAGATCGCCGAGGCGCAAGAGATGTCGCCGCAGGACCTTCTGGAAAGCCTCGATACCGATCCTGACCAAATGCCCGCCGCCGAGAAGATCGAGCACGAGGTGAACCGCCTCAAACGGCAGCGCGACGCGCTGGGCGCGGTGAATCTGCGCGCCGAGGAAGACGCGCAATCCGTGCAGGAAGAGCATGACGGGCTGGTCAGCGAGAAGGCCGACCTAGAGGAGGCCATCGGCAAGCTGCGCTCTGGCATCAACGCGCTTAACCGCGAGGGCCGCGAGCGCCTGCTGACCGCGTTCGAACAGGTGAACTCAAACTTCTCGCTGTTGTTCAAGCACCTCTTCGGCGGCGGCGAGGCGAACCTGGTGCTGGTCGAGAGCGATGACCCGCTGGAGGCCGGGCTGGAGATCATGTGCCAACCGCCGGGCAAAAAGCTCTCGACGCTTTCGCTGCTGTCGGGCGGCGAGCAGACGCTGACCGCCTTGGCGCTGATCTTTGCGGTGTTCCTGGCGAACCCGGCCCCGATCTGCGTGCTCGACGAGGTCGACGCGCCTTTGGATGATGCCAATGTGAGCCGCTTCTGCGATCTTCTGGACGAGATGACCCGGCGCACCGAGACGCGGTTCCTGATCATCACCCACCACGCGGTGACAATGGCGCGGATGGACCGCCTATTTGGGGTAACAATGGGCGAGCAAGGGGTAAGCCAGCTGGTCTCCGTTGACCTCAAGAAGGCCGAGCAGATGGTGGCCTAGAGCCTTCTGCGTTTGACTTGAGGCATCAAGTTGAAGGCCATTTTCCGCTACATCAATGGGTTCTGCCGCCTGCCGCTTCAAAACCTGCGTCAGGTCTTTCGCGATCCGCCCTAGCCAAAACGTAACCCCGCAAGGCCGAGACCTCACGGGGTGGCGATTGGAGAGAGGTGCGGAGCAGTGTTTCCGCAGTGATTGGGTAGCATGCGATTCAAGTTTGTGTAAAATTTTATCGATTGGATTGGTTAAGATCCCGCCTCGCGCAAGCGTGATGGCAGGTGGGCTGATAACGCGCTAGGCTCCGTGCGAAATAGGAGGTCTCATGCGCTCTGTCATTCTTCTCCTTACGCTGCTCGCTGCACCGAGCCTGGCGCAACAAGCCCCGCGCGACGGCGACGTGCTGCTCTCTAAGGACGAGCTGACCGCCCTGGTCAGCGGCAAGATGCTGGAGTTCTTCACCGGCGGCTTTGCGCGGCATGGTACGGATGGCGGCTATGACTACCGCTACGCCATCGACGGCGCGCCTGCACCTGGGCGCTACGAGGTGCGCGATGACAGCACGATCTGCATCACCTTCCACAATGGGTTCGACCGCTGCGATCTTCTGGTGAAGTCAGGCGAGCGATATGTGATGGTGATCAAGAATGGCGACCGCTATCCGGTGAAGGCGATTACTTCGCTCGAATAATGGCGGCGGATTGGCTGACTGCTGGGAAATTCATCGAAAATTAGCGATTCTCCCAGGACAATGGTCCTGGGTGGGCTGGTCCCGGCGCCCTGGATCACGTTACGGCGTGGCGACTGAAGCCGTCTGTTGGCCAATCGGCCCGGCAAAGGACTGAACCCATGCAATTCCGTTCTCACCAATTGTGATCGCCTCGGATCTCACTCGCGCCCAGCCTTCTTCGGTGAGCGGGTATGTGGTCCCAAGCGCCGCGAAAGTGTTCGGCTGCGTTTCGGCGCGCGCCTGCTCTACCCAAGTGGCCGAGAACACGGACTCGAAGGGCGCGGGGTAGCTCCAGATGGCGTTATGCATCAATCCAATCGAGGCGATGACCCCAACCGCGTAGGCCGTAGCGCGCATAAACAAAGCATGTCGCAGCACCACTATCATCAACATGCCCGCCAAGAGCGTCACGACGCCGTCGATCACCATCATCCGTTCAGCACCACCTGCGAACAGCCCGTCCCCCCACATCCAGAAACGCGCATATCGGACGGCCACAACGGCAGCGAAAGCCATTCCGGCAATAATGCCCAGGCGGATTGGAAAGGTGAGGATATCTCCAAGAAGGCCGAAAGCACCACGCGGACGCCCCGTCCCGCTGCGCAGAGACGCGCCAGACCAGTCTGTATTCCCCTGACCCGGTTGATAAGAATTTACCCGGGATTGAAAGTCACTCGCGCCCATTTTCACGGCCTCCTATTAGCAGTTCGGGAGTGATGCGAACTGTGTTGGTTTTATTGTGGGATTGTGGCGTCCTGGCGCTGTTTTGATGATGATTTCTGGACCACTTCTTGCCCGTGCCAATCTGGGCTCAGTTCAGCGCAGGTTAGCTTATAGGACAACGCCTTAGCGGGCCATTCACCACGCGGAACGTCCATCGGATCTTTAGCGCATCGTCTGCGAGCGCGAACCCCAAACGATACCCCCGCAAAGCGTCCTCGCCACAAAGCGCACGGGCGCCCGTGAAGATCCCGTTCTCGCGCTTCTCGACCGGGAACCATATCAAACGGCACCATAATTGGCCGTGCCGCAGCCAACCGGGGCGTATCTCGAAGGGCTGGGCCGGGACGGTGCCGCCCTCTTTCAGCATCTCACCGGCGCATTGCTTGGGCGTGCCCCATATGCCGTAGAGCGCCGCGCGCTCATCGGCAGCGGCGGGTAAACTCAGCGTCAAGAGCAGCAATAAAGCACGCATGGTGAGCAGGCTATTGCGCATGAACCGCAAGCGCCAATCAATTTGCCAAGATCGGCGCGCCATGCCAAACCCAAATGGCCGCAAAGTGGAGACTAACATGCTGCGCATCTTGTCCGTGGTGACCGCCCTGCTCGCTCCGATCGGCGCGACCGCGCTGAACTGCGACGCCTATCAGGCGTCCGCGCTGGCCCTGCCCGAGCCGTGGGAGGCGCATACGCGGACCTATTCCAACGGCGCGATCCGCGTGGCCCTTTTGGACCTGATAGAGCCCGCCGCGGGCGCGATCACACCCTGGTTCGAACTGCCATGATCCTGGGGATAGGCACCGACCTAGCCAATATCGAGCGTATCGCGGGCACTCTCGAGCGTTTCGGCGACCGATTTCGCAACCGCGTGTTCACCGAGACCGAGCAGCGCAAGGCCGAGCGGCGGCGGGATGTCGCCGGAACCTACGCCAAGCGCTGGGCCGCGAAGGAGGCCTGCTCGAAGGCGCTCGGCACCGGGCTTCGGATGGGGATCTCCTGGAAGGACATGGCGGTGACCAACCTGCGTACCGGCCAGCCCCAGATGGCCGTGACCGGCTGGGCGGCGGAACGCCTGCGCGACATGACCCCGCCGGGACATGAAGCCGTGATCCACGTCACTTTGACCGACGACCACCCTTGGGCGCAGGCCTTTGTGGTCATCGAGGCGCGGCCCCTCGCTTGACTCGCGCCGCCAACCGCCTAAGACACGCCGGAGGCAAATCGCAGGCAGGACACGAGCATCATGGCAGCCAAGACTGAGAAGAAAGACGGCATCTGGGAGACCGTCAAGACGGTGGTCTACGCGCTGCTGATCGCGGGCGTGTTTCGCACCCTGTTCTTTCAGCCGTTCTGGATCCCGTCCGGCTCGATGAAGGACACGTTGCTGATCGGCGACTTCCTGTTCGTGAACAAGATGGCCTATGGCTACTCGGCGACCTCCTGCAAGATCCCCTTCACGACCCTATCGGCCTGCCCGTTCATCTCGGACCGCTGGCTGGGAAGCGAGCCGCAGCGCGGCGATGTGGTCGTGTTCGAGCACCCGGTTGCAAAGGTCGAGTTCATTAAGCGACTGGTGGGCCTGCCCGGCGACAAGATCCAGATGAAGAACGGCGTGCTATTCGTGAACGGCCAGGAGGCGGCGCAGACCCCGGACGGCGTGTTCACCGAGGATTACGCGTTGCAAGGGCCGATGCGGCAAACGCCGCGCTGCTCCAACGGGGCCGTGGGCCTTGGCGGCGTCTGCGAGAAACAGAAATTCGTCGAGCAGTTGCCCGGCGGCCCATCGCATTCCATCCTGAACATCGGCAATGCCAGCACCGACAACTCGCTGGTGCACACGGTGCCGGATGGGCACTATTTCTTCATGGGTGACAACCGAGACAACTCCACGGACAGCCGGGTCTCGCAGAACGCGAACGGTGTCGGCTATGTCCCGTTTGACGCGCTGATTGGGCGCGCGGACCGTGTAATGTTCTCCTCCGCCGGGCGGTCGATGCTGTTTTTCTGGACCTGGCGCGGCGATCGGTTCTTTAAGAAGATTTGACGGATGAAGCTTTCGGCTGAGGTACAGGCGTTCGCAGACCGGCTCGGGCACCGTTTCGAGCGCCCCGCCTTGTTGCTGGAAGCGTTGACGCATCCGTCCGTCTCTAACACTGTGCGCGCGGACAACCAGCGGCTGGAGTTCCTGGGCGACCGCGTGCTGGGGCTGGTCATGGCCGAAGCGCTGTTCTCTGCCGACCAGACCGCCAGCGAGGGCAAGCTGGCGCCGCGCTACAACGCCTTAGTCCGGAAAGAGACCTGCGCCGATGTCGCGCGGGCGCTGGATCTGGGCGATGTGCTGCGCCTTGGGCGCTCCGAGATGATGTCTGGAGGGCGGCGCAAAGAGGCGCTCTTGGCAGACGCGATGGAGGCGGTGATTGCCGCCGTCTATCTGGATGCCGGATTTGAAGCGGCGCGCAAAATTGTCCTTCGATCCTGGGGCGACCGCACAGATCGGGTCGAACAGGACGCCCGCGACGCCAAAACAGCCCTGCAGGAATGGGCGCAGGGCAAGGGCCAGCAACCGCCACGCTATGTGCTGGTCGATCGCAGCGGCCCTGACCACGCACCGGTCTTCACCATCGAGGCGCGCCTTCAAAGCGGTCAAAGCGCGACCGCCAAGGCCGCCTCAAAACGCCAGGCAGAGCAGGCCGCCGCCGCGGAACTGCTGACCAGCGTGCGGGGAAACTAGAGCCCAACCTCCGGTGGCGCACCAAATCTCTTAAATAAGAGATTTGCAACTTTCCTTGAAAGGAAAGTGCGCCCGCCCGTAGGCAGGCGACACAGGGTCTTGGCGATGGATCGCGGCGAAACGCGGAAACTCTTCTAAGAGTTTCGCCAATTTCTTCCAAGAAATTGGCCCCCCTCGGAAAGCGACGCCCCAGGTCAATCTGCGCGAGCGCTTCTACAATCGGTTGAGCAATTCGCGCGTCGGCCAGGCATCCGCGGGCAGGCCGAGGCGTTTTTGCTCTTTCTGTACAGCGCCGCGGGTGCCAGCGCCCAGGATGCCGTCGATTTTGCCCACGTCATGCCCGCGCGCGGCCAACTTCTTTTGCAGGGCCTTCATCTCGCCATCGCTCAACGACTTGTCGGGGCTGCCCGCGTCATAGACCTGTGCGCCAGAGAGCCGCGTGGCGAAGTAGCCCGCGGTGGCGACATAGACAAAGCTCTGGTTCCACTCAAACAGCGTCTGGTAGTTCGGATAGGCCATGAAGGCGGGGCCCTTGCGGCCCATGGGGATTAGGATGGAACCGGTCAGGTTCGCGCCCTCCCAGCTGCCCGCGCGCGGCTTGACCCCCAGGTTGGCCCACTCGCTGATCGCCTTGGTGGACGCGATTCCGGTGTCCTCCCAGGGCAGTTCCCGCGGCAGGACCACCTCTTGTAGCCAGGGCTGCCCCGGTTGCCAGCCGAAGCCCCGCAGCATGTTTGCGCCTGAGAACAGCGCGTCGGCGGGCGATTCCTTGAGGTTCACCTCGCCGTCGCCATCCCCGTCCAGCCCGCGCTCCAGGATGTCCTTGGGCAGCATCTGCACCATGCCGATCTCGCCGGCCCAGGCCCCGGTCACCCCAGTCGAGAAGTCGCCCTTGGAGTAAAGCTCAAGCGCCGCAAAAACTTGCGGCTGGAACAGCGCCGGCCGTCGGCAGTCATGGCTCAGCGTCATCAACGCATCCAGCGTGTTAAAGTCGCCCTGGAAGCTGCCGTAGTCGGTCTCGAACGCCCAGAAGCTTAGCAAAATGCCGCGCGGCACGCCCAGGTCGCGTTCGATCGCCGTAAAGATCCGGTCGTATTTCTGCGAATTCGAGCGCCCGCGGTCGATGCGATTTTGGCTGATCAGCTTTCGCGAGAAATCAATGAAGTTGGTCTTAAAGATCCCCTGTCGCCGGTCCGCCTTGATCACGCGGTCGCTATAGCCCGCGGCGCCAAAGAACTTGTTCAGAACGCTGTCGGAATAGCCCTGCGCCTTTCCCACCGCCTTCATCTTTCCAACGAAGCCAGAGAACGAACCGCCGCACTCGACGTAAAGCTTGCCCTCGCCCCCGGCCCCAAAGGCCATTGTCGCGGAGATTAGAAGGGCGGAAGCAGACAGGAATAAACGCATCGGAACCTCATACTGAATTTCGTGCAGGCTATCGGAAATGCCGCGTCACGGGAATCAGGTTTCGGGGCATTAATGCCAGAATTTTGTGACCCAACCAGAGCGCTTAGATCACAAAAGTGCCATCAAGACCGCCACGCCCAGAAGCGCGGCCCAGGCGCGCCACAACAGCCAGGCCGCCGCCTCGATATCGTTCGGCCCCGAGTCGTGGCGCCCCTCGGGGTTCACAAATGGGAACTCGCGCATCTCGCCGTCATAGGATCTCGGTCCGGCCACGGCGACGTCCAGCGCGCGCGACATGGCCGCCTCCGGCCAGCCCGCGTTGGGCGAACGGTGGCGACGCGCGTCGCCTACGATGCCGTGCCAGGCCCCCCAAAGCCCGGTGAGGCCAGTGAACAAGAGCGCCGTCAAACGGGCCGGTATCCAGTTCAGAAGGTCGTCAAAGCGTGCCGCCGCCCAGCCGAATTCCTCGTGTCTTGGCGTGCGATACCCGATCATAGAATCCGCCGTATTCGTCATCTTATAAAGAAGCATCCCCGGCAGACCGCCGATCGCATACCAAAAGATGGGGGCGGCAACCCCGTCCGAGAAATTCTCGGCCGCACTCTCGATCGAGGCCCGCGCAATGGCGGGGCCATCCATCGCGCGCGTGTCTCGGCCCACGATTCGGGCCACCATCACGCGCCCATCCCCGACCGACAACCGAAGAGCCTTGGCGACGTCGCGGACATGATCCACCAGGCTGCGATGCGCCAGCAGGACGGCGCACAGGAGTGTCTCGCAAAGCCAGGCGAGCGGCAGCGCCTTCACAAGCCACCCCACCGCCAAAGCCGCAACGCACATTCCAACCAAGGACAATGCGCCCTTTAACCTGCGCCGCGAACCGGCGTTGAACCGGTCATCGAGCCGCCCGACCAAGCGGCCCATAAGGACCGCGGGATGCGGCAGGCGATCCCAAAGCCAGCGCGGCTCCCCCAGGATTGCGTCCAAAATCATGGCGATTGCGAGTGTCATGTCCGGGCGCTCTCGTTAACTTTACCTTAGCAAATAAGCCTTAAATCCGGCACTGACGTTGACGTCAAAGGAAATTCTATCATTTCTGATGTACAAGCGGCTTGTTGGCCCATTTTGGGGGAATTCCGAATCGCTCGATCCACCCATGCGGGAATTTTTGCCACCGTCGAAGTGAGATTGCGCGGCGCTCTTTTCCTTCGCTCGCCCGCCTAGAATCAGACTCAGAAACGCGCGAGACCTTCATGGCGCGGGGCCTCTGTTCGCGGCCTTGGAAGTTGATCGCACCCATCTAGATTGCTTTGCCGCCAGACGCGCCCGCCTCGGTCAACGCGCCACCGCGCCCGAGACGTGAAACGGGCTTTGAAACATCGCCTTCAGAGGTGCGGCAAGAACCGGTCATCCTCGATACACACCCTGTGGCGAGGCCAGTGGCACGGCCCTAAAAACCGCCCGGCGCCGCGCATACTATACTTGGCCAGGCGCCTATTGTCCCGCGCAAACCCCTGTTATTCCTCAGGAATTGGGGGATGCCTTGTAACGAAGTGACCTTTGATGGACTGCGGCCACTGACGGTAAGGAACCTGCCCGGTTTCGCTCTCTTCAAAGAGCGCGGCGTAGTCGACAATGCCCTGCGCGGCGTCCTCGTTGGGCTCGAAATCACCAAGCGTGTAGGCGAGTTTCCCGGCCCCCTGCACCGTGATGTTGCAGCCATTCTTGCAGCCCATCAGGCAGGAATGCCGCCGCGCGCGGACCGGCCCGTCGGCGCGAATCAGCGCCTCAATGGCCTCGGCCAAACGCTCGCCATCGGTCTCGCCTTCGGGGCCGCCGTCCCAGTTTTCGCGCTTGCAGGTGTCGCAGATCGTGATCCAGGTGGTCATAGTCGCCTCATCTTTGCGGATCCGTTCAATCCGATCCGCGTTGGATAGGCAATAGCGCGTCTTGTTAACGATTTATTTGGCGACGTTAACGATCTGTTAGGGATTTAGTCACAATTTGCGGACATTGGGACTGAAACCGGAGCCAATGGGGTGGGTCCGGTCCCGGAGGCATTATGCGAGTTCTCATCGTAGAGAGTTGTCCAGAGCTGGCACGGCTATGGTCTGCTTACTTACAACGCCAAGGTGCCGAGGTCGTCGTGGCCGCCTCCGAATCGGGCGCGGTTGATCACCTACGCGACGGCACCGTCGACGTGATTGTATTGGACTTGGTCCTGGAAGTCGGCAGCGCCTTCGCTGTGGCCGACTTTGCAAGCTATAGCCAGCCATCGGCCCGGGTGATCTTCGTCACGAACACCACGTTCTTCTCGGACGGGTCGATCTTTCGGCACATCCCCAACGCCTGCGCCTACCTGCCCAGCGGCACCTCGCCAGAGGATCTGGCCGCCGTGGTCGACCATTACGGGCTGGCGCATTAGGTCGTTCTAAGGAACGACAGGAACTGTCGCCAATCATAGGCAAGCAGGTCGTGCCCGCCCTGTCTTTGGTGGAACCCCAAAGCCGCGTCTGAGAACGCGACCTCTGGGGTGGCATCTGGCCAAGAGCCCGGCGTTGCGTCCGGCCAGGCCCGCGCCGCGCAGCGCAGCGCCTGATAGCTCCCCGCCGGGTCGGCCCAGAGGTCCTCCGCGCCCTGCGCAAGGTAGACGCGGCGCGGCGACAAGAGCGCGAGCAGGTCCTGCTGGTCCAACCCGGTCGCCGCCTGCGGATCGACGACGGCCCAATGCGGGAAGCGCTCGACCAGCTGCGCCACGGTCTCGCCCGCGGGATGCGCCGCGGGCGCCGCGCCCAGGCAGCCCGATTGGTTGGCAAAAACCGCTGCAATCCGCTGGTCCTGCTCCGCGGCCCAAAGCGCCGCCTTGCCCAAGCGCGAATGCCCGACGGCAATCACCGGCGCGCCGCTGGTTTGAGGCAGCTGATGCGCCACATCCACCAACCGCAAGAGCGCCCAGGCCCAAAGCGAAATCGCGCCGGTGGGATGCGATAGCTGGCTCTTTATCAGCGGATAGACCCCGTGCGCCTGCCAGCCCTGCGGATCATCCGGCGTCCAGGATCCATAGCAAGAGGTCATCACCGCATAGCCCTGCGCGGTCAGCAACTCGATGGGCCAGCGATGGGCCGCCGTGCCGCGCAAGGTGTCGGTCAAACGGCCCTCCGCCGCGCCCAGATCCGGTCTGGGATGCACCCTTGCATGCGGGTCCAGCGGAAAGGCCTCATCCGCCAGGATGCCGGCGGGTCCGACAAAGTCCAGCCCCAGGATCACAGGCACAGGTACAGACCCAGGCCGATCCGGCAACCAAAGCGCAGCATCGACGGTAAATCGCTCGACGCCGCATCTCAGCGTTAGGCAGAGCCGCTCGGCGCGCGCACCCGGCAACAGGTGCCGCTCGATCTCTACCGAATCCGGTGGCGGCGGAACCTCGCCGTATATCAGCCGCGCAAACGCATCGACGGACGCGTCCGGGTTTAAGGCCAGCGCAGCCACGCGCTAGGGCAGCCAGCCGTCAAAAAGGGGATGCTCCGCCCCCAGGGGCAAGCGCACCGGAGCCTCGGCACGCGCAGAGTGGTAAACCGCCGTGACGAACTCCAACGAGCGCCGCGCGTCGGCCAGGGTCACGGCAACATTCGGCTGGCCGTCCAAAGCATCCGCCATCGCAGCGAAGAGCCCGGCGAAACCCACGCTCTGAGGCCCGACCTTGGCCAGCACCGCATCTAGCGCCGCCTGCTCGGTCGGCGCGCGGGCCAGGAACCGCCAGGGCGCGGCGGCGGGGGCATAGGGGGCGTGGTCGGATTCCACCGTGAAGCCCTCGAACATTAGCCGCATCCGGCTGGTGTTATCCGCCGCGCCCAGGGTCACCGAAGAGGTGACCAACGCGCCCTCCTCCATCCGCAGGGTGATCGCCGCGCAATCCTCCACCTCGATGTCATTCACTCGGGTGGCCAGCTCGGCATAGACGCTGGCGACGGGGCCCAGCACGGCGGGCAGGAAGTCGTGAATATGGATTGCGTGACCCAGGATCGCGCCGCCCTGCTCTCCGGCCCAGGTGCCGCGCCAGTCGATCGCGTAATAGGCGGCGTCGCGGTCCCAATGCGTCTCCAGCGTGCCCGCATAGCAGCGCCCGGCCAGCCCCGCGTCGATCAGCGCGCGCAGCTGCGCCATGCCGGTGCCAAAGCGGTACTGGAAGACCGGGAAGACCTGCCCGCCGGTCTCCTCTGCCTTGGCGATCAGCGCGTCGGCCTCGGCCAGCGAGGCCACAAGGGGCTTCTCGCAGACCACGGTTTTGCCCGCCTCCAAGGCGGCGACGCAGGCGCCGTAATGCAGGTGCGGCGGCAGGCAGACATCGACGATGTCCACCCCCGGATCGGCCAGGACCTTCTGAAAATCCGCCTCATAGCCCGCGCCGAACCGGTCCGCGATGGGCGCGGCGCGGGCCTCGTCCAGATCACAGATGCTGTGCAACCGGAACCGATCCGGCAAGGCGGCATAGCCCGCGCAATGCTGTGCGCCGATCCCGGCGCCGATGACCGCGACGCTACGCATCTTGGCCCTCGGCCTTCATCTGCGCGGTGATCGCGATCTGCATGGTGCGGAAGGTGTGCTCCTGCGGCGCGGCGCTCCAGCTGCGCGCCTGCACGTCGGCGACCAGGCGTGGGAAGTAGGGCAGTTCGGCATCCGAGCAGTCGATATGGCGGTTCTCGCTGCCGTTCACCAGATAGAGGTTATCCGTCCGGTGCGGCTGCCCGATTTCGGTGTATTTGCGGCACTCGATGGTGCCCTCGGTCCCCAAAAGAAACAGCCGCCCGTCGCCCCAGGTCGGCAGGCCATCGGGGGTGAACCAATCCAGCCGCAGATAGCCGTGGCCCTTGTCGCCCACCAGGGTCATCTCGCCGAAATCCTGGAACCCGGGCTCGGCGGGCATCGTGGTGTTCTCGACCAGCGCGTGGCCCACCTGCACCTCGGTGGAGCCGGTGAAATGCAGGAACTGGTCCACCTGATGCGAGCCGATATCGCACAGGATCCCGCCATAGCGCGCGCGCTGAAAGTACCAGGGCGGGCGCGTCTTAAGGTTCTGCTTGTGCGGCGCCAGGGTGACCACCTGTATGACCCGCCCGATGGCGCCCTCGGCCACCAGCTCGGAGGCGCGGGTGGTGGCGCGCACCTCGAACCGCTCCGAGAAGTTCACCGACCAGATGCGCCCGGTCTCGGCCTGCACCTGCTTGATCTCGGCAAGCTGCTCCAGCGTGGTGCAGCCCGGCTTGTCGACCATCACATCCTTACCCGCGCGCATCGCCTCAATGGCCAGGGCGGCCCGGTCGGCGGGCACGGCAGAGATCAGCACCATGTCCACATCGCTGTCCAGAACGGCCCGCCGGTCAGCGACCTTGGCGACCTCCGGGAAGACCTGATTGAACTTCTGCTCGGTCACCGCAGGGCCGTCCGTCCAGTACTGCGCGCAGGTGCAGCCCTGGGCCTTCATATTGGCGAGCATGCCAAAGATGTGCCCGTGATCGATGCCAAGTACTCCGAGTCTTAGGGTCATCCTAGCTGTCCTCTACGGTGGTTCTTCTGCCCGTGGCGGCGGCGCTTTCCAGCGCCGCGATCAGCCTATGAACCTCTAGCGCGTCACGACCGGTGACCAAAGGATCGCGATCCTCGTGGATCGCCGCCACGAAATCCTCGATCACAAAGCGGTGCCAGTCCGAAGTGAAGGCCATCGGGTCGGCCCCGGCGCCAGAGGCGGCGGCCTGCCCCAGCGTCTCAACCGAGCCGTCCTGGCGCGAGATGGTCAGCGTGCCCGCATCAAGATGCGCCGAGCCCTGGGCGCAATGCAGCGTGATGGTCTCGCCCCGGCCCGGGAAGCTCGCCGTGGTGGCAAAAAGCTGCCCCACCGCGCCATTGGCAAAGCGCAATCCGGCACAGACGAAATCCTCGGCCTCCATCTGGTGGAACCCGCTAGTGGCGGCCATGGCGGTGACCTCGGAGACCGGCCCGGTCAAAGACAGCATCAGGTCCAGGGTGTGGATCGCCTGGCTGATCAGCACGCCACCGCCGTCGCGCGCATAGGTCCCGCGCCCCGGCTCGTCGTAATAGGCCTGGTCGCGCCACCAGGGCACGTTGACCTCGACCGCGCGCAGATCGCCTAGCGAGGTCATCGCGGATCGCAGATCCTCCACCACGGGCCGGGCGCGATGCTGGAGCATGATGCCCAAGGGGACATCCGCCCGCTCGCAAAGCTCGACGAGCTCTGTCGCTGCGGCAAGCGTGCGCTCGATGGGTTTCTCCATCAAGATCGGCTTGCCCGCGGCCACCAGCGCCTCGACATAGGCCATTCGCCCGTTGGGCGGCGTCGTCAGGATGACGAAATCGGCATCAGAGGCGGTCACGTCCTCGATGGTAGCGACCTCCGCAGGGCCCGGCCACTCCGCCAGGAACGCGGCCCGACGGGCCGCCGTCCGTGAATAGACAAGCGACAGATCCGCGGCCTCTGTGTTCCGGAAGGCATCACCATAGGTCTTTGAGACCATGCCGAGCCCAATCAGTGCAGCCTTCATCCGGTCATCACTCGCTCGTCTTCGCCAAAGATGTGGAACGCCTCGGTGGGTAGGGTCACGCCGATCTCTTGGCCGCGGGTCAGCGGCACCTGCTCGGGCAGCTGCACCGTAAGGCGCTCGCCATTGGCGAAGGCGGCGTAGATATAGGTCACCGCACCGAGCTGCTCGAAATTCTGCACTGTCACCGTCGCATCCCCCGCGCCGTCCAGCGACACGCCAATCGCCTCGGGCCGGATCCCTAGGGTGACGGCCTCGTTGCCCCGTGCGGGGACGCCTCGGCCTATGCCGCAGTCGAGCACCAAATCCTGGCCGGACAGCTTGCCGGCGAGGAAGTTCATCTGCGGCGCCCCAATGAACCCCGCCACGAACTTGTTCGCCGGGTTGTTGTAAAGGTCCAGCGGCTTGCCCACCTGCTCGATATTCCCACCGCGCAGCACCACGATCCGGTCGGCCATGGTCATCGCCTCGATCTGGTCATGGGTGACATAGATCATCGTGTTGCCCAGCTCGGCATGCAGGTTCGAGATCTCCACCCGCATCTGCAGGCGCAGCTCGGCGTCCAGGTTCGACAGCGGCTCGTCAAAGAGGAAGATCACCGGCTCGCGCACGATCGCCCGCCCGATGGCCACGCGCTGGCGCTGCCCGCCCGAGAGCTGCCCGGGGCGGCGCGCCATAAGCTGGTCGATCTGCAAGAGCTTGGCGGCCTCATTCACCCGCCGTTCGATCTCGGCCCGGTCCATGCGGAAGTTCTCCAGCCCGAAGGACAGGTTCTGGCGCACCGACATATGCGGGTACAAAGCGTAGCTTTGAAACACCATGCTGAGCCCGCGCTCGGAGGCCGGCACGCTGTTCACCCGGTTGCCCTGCAAAACGATGTCGCCCGAGGTCGGGTCATCCAGCCCCGCGATCAGCCGCAGCAAAGTGGACTTGCCGCAGCCCGAGGGCCCCACGAAGACCACGAACTCGCCCTCCTCGATCTCCAGGTCGATCCCATGGATCACCTCCAGATCGCCCCAGGACTTGCGGATCTCTTTCAGTTCTAACGCGTGCTCGGTCATTTCAGCCCCGTTGTGGCGATACCGGTTGTGATGAAGCGCTGCAGCCAGACGAAGACCAGCGTGATCGGGATCAGCGACACGACCGTCATGGCCAGCACGTAGTGGAAGGCGATGTCGAACTCGCCCGAGAATGTGGTCAGGCCCAGCTGGATCGTGTGCAGTTTTGGGTCCGAGATCAGCACGATCAGCGGCCAGAGGAAGTCGTTCCAGCGCCAGATCACGCTGAGGATCGCCAAGACGCTGAGCGCAGGCAGTGACAGCGGAATGATGATCCGCCAGAAGATGCGCCATTCCGAGGCCGCATCCATCCGCGCCGCCTCCAGCAGCTCGTCGGGGATGGTCAGCATGTATTGCCTGAGCAGGAACACCCCCGTGGGCGTCGCCGCCGCCGGGATGATCACCCCCCAGAGCGAGCCGAATATCCCAAACGACCAGACCACAAAGAACAGCGACACCAGGATGATCGAGTTCGGGATCAGCAGCGTCGCGATGATCAGGATCGTCACCGTCAGCCGCCCGCGGAACTTGTACTTCGACAGCGCGAAGGCCGCCATCGCGTTGATCAAGAGCGTGATCAGGGTCGCGGCCACGGTCACGAAGATCGAGTTGAAGAGATAGGTGCCGAAGCTGAAGAAATCCTGCCCGTTCCGTTTCAAGAGCGGGTCAAGGTAGTTCTCGGTCGCCACGCGGATCTCCTCGTTGGGGCGCAGCTGCTTGCGGGAGGCCTGGAACACCTCCTCGGGGTTCTCCAGCGTGGCCACGTCGGTCAGCTTGCGGGTCGGCCCGGCCTTGTAGACATAGCTGACCGAGCCGTCCTCGGCATGGAACTCCCACACGGTCTTGGTGCCGACGCCCTCGACCTCGGCCTCGACCTGGGCATAGGGCACCAGGCGGGTGTCGAACGTGTCCAGCGTGCGCTCGGGCTTGATCGAGGAGAAGAACGTCCAAAGCACCGGCACCAGGATGATCAGAACGCCCAGCACCAGGTAGGAATAGGCCAGGAAATCCGCGACACCGAACCGGTCGGCGCGGTCGTTGCTGCCCCCGGCGGTGCGGGTGAGGAAGGTGACAAGGCGGCTCATCTCCTCGCCCCCCAATTCAGTGCAGATGCGGCAGGGATCGCGCGCAGACCGTTCACCACGACTGATGGCCAGAGCGACGCCTTCGCGGATGGCAGGTTCGAGCCCCGCTCGCGCCGAAATGGCGCAGCGAAACCTCGCATTTCTTCATGAAATATCAACCCGGCTGCGCGCAGAATCTGCGGGTGGTGGTCGGGGTCCAGGCTCGGGGTAGTCCCCGAGCCAACCACCCGTGGAGGGTGGCGCGATTCGGGTTGAGATAAGGTTAACTCAAACGGCTTTTGGCGCGCGCGCCCCGGCATAGGACGCGAACGCGCAGGTCCCGCACAAGCCTGTGGCACAAGAAGGTCAGACCAGGGCGTGCGTGTGACGCGCAAAGGTCGCAAGGCGGAAAAGGGCGCGCAAATCATAGGTCGGATTGCCTCCGCGTGATCCAGAGCTGGACGAAGGTGAAGACCGCGATCACGATGGCCATCAGCACCGAGCCCGCCGCCGCCTCGCCGTAATCCGGCACGTTGTTGGTGAAAGCGATCTCGTAGATGTTCTGCACGATCATGAAGGTCTCGCGCCCCGGCCCGCCGCCGGTCAGCAGGTAGACCTCGTCAAAGATCTGGAAGCTGCGGATCAGGCTCAGCACGATCACCACGGTCAGCGTGGGCATCACCAGCGGCAGGGTGATGCGCCAGAAGGCGCGGAAGGGCTTGGTCGCGTCCATCTTGGCGGCCTCGTAAAGATCCGTGGGGATCGCCTGCAGCCCCGCCAAGAGGATCAGCATGTAGAAGCCCATGTGGCTCCAGCAGAATACGAAGACCAGCCAAAAGAACGGCCAGTTGGTGTTCGGCGTCACCAGCCAGTTGATCGGGCGGTAGCGGCCGAAATCGAACACCGCGTCGAACTGGATCGACAAGAGCAGCGCGGCGGCGATCACCGCGGCGACCATCAAGGCGATGCGCGCCCAGGTCTGGCCGCTGCCCACGACCCATAGGATCGCGGCGCCCAGCGCCGCCCCCAGCCAGAAGCTGCCCGGCATCCCCAACAGGCTCAGCGGGTTGGCCCAGCTCACCAAGAGCGCCAAGAGCCCGGCCAGCACGGCGGTCCAGGCCAGGGAGGGATCGCGGCCCGAACGGGCCGCCGCCCGCTCGAAGACCACCATCAGCACCACGGCCATGACCACCGTCATCACCATGTCGAACCCGGTCAGCCCCGCTAGGCCAGACAGCGAGTCGCGCGTGCCACCGATCACCTCGTTCAGCACGCCCTTGCGGTGCAAGACCCAGTTCCAGATGTTGGCGATCACCACCGGCGACAGCATGACGGGGTAGAAGAACATCGCGCGCCAGAACCCGCGCCCCTTGATGTTCTTGTTCACCACCAGCGCGGTCAACAAGGCCGCCACGCAGAGGATCGGCACCTGGATCACCACGAACCAGAGCGAGTTGAACATCCCCGTCCAGAAGTTGAACCCCGCGTTGGTGCAGGTCTTGGGGCTAAAGATCGTCTCGCAATTGAAGATGTCGCGGTATTTCTCGAACCCCACAAAGGGGCGGTTGATCAGGTTGATGCTCTCGCCGCCGGTCAGCGAGACGTAGAAGTTCAGGATCATCGGCACGAAGGTGAAGAACCCGAAGATGATCAGGTTCGGCATCAAGAGCGCGTAGGGCACGCCGCCGCGGCCCCAGATCGACTGGGCGTACTCCACCGGGAAGCCCAGCAAATCGGCGGCGAATTGCGGCGCCTGGCGCAAGCGGTAGCTGCGCCGCGACAAGAGCCACAGTGTCCCGCCGCCGACCCATAAGAGGCCGAGCAGTGCCATGATCATTCCGGCAATAGACATGTTTTGGAACCCACCCAGGGATCAGGGGCGCGCGTCGCGCCCCCGATCTTTGCGATTTATGAGGATCACTTGTTGTTGGCGTTGGTGTCCAGGTCTTCCTGGATTTTCTCCAGCGCCTCGTCGAGGCTCAGCTCGCCATTCATCGCCGAGGCCAGGTACTGCGTGGTGGCGTTGAACATCACGAAGCCGAACTTAGAGCCCTGCAGCCGATAGGCTTGCGGCGTTTGCTCGGCTGCGACGGCGGCCATCTTGGTGAAGGCGTCCAAGCCCTCGGCCACCGCGGGGCCGGCGCCCGCGCCTACGTAATCCAATCCTTCGGCCTGCAGCTTGGCGTGGGCCGGGATCGCGTAGGTGCGCGTGTACCATTCACGCGCCTGATCGTCGGCCCCCATCCAGGCGACGAACTTCGCCGCTGCGTCCTCTTTCTCGCTGTCGCCCGACTTGAAGGCCACCAGGCCCGCGCCGCCCGGCATGATGCCGCAGCCCGCCGGGCCGCAGGGCACCGGCACCACCGTCCAGTCGAAGGAGTCGCCGACATTGTTCTGCACGTTGCGGGTGTTCCAAGAGCCGGACATGTAGAACGGCACTTCTTGGTTAAAGAACATCTCGTTGCCGTTGGCGTATTTGCTGCCCGAGACGGCGGGCCAGATGTCTGGCGGCATCAACCCACTCTTGTGCCAATCCAGCATAAGCTGCGCGAATTCCTTATAGCCGTCATCGACAATGATCTTGCCGTCATCGCTGAAGTAAGCGGCGCCATAGGACATCGCGGGCCCGGCCATGCGGTGGCCAGAGCGGTCCATGACCATGCCAGCATAGCTGTCGGTTGCGTCCATAACGGCCTGGGTCGCCTCCGCCCAGTCCTCCCAGGTCGCGCCCGGTCCTGGCAATTCAACCTCGGCCTCTTCGAACATGGTCAGGTTCACATAGGGCCCGGTGACGGTCATCTCGGTGTGATAAGCGTAGATCCCGCCGGGCTTGCCCGCGCGGTACCAAGACAGCACGGAGCCATAGTTGGCCTCCCACGCGTCGGCGTCCACATGCGGGGTCAGGTCCACATAGTAGGGGTTCAGCCCGCCCAGGTTCGTCACAAAGGCCAGATCGGGGCCGGTGCCCGCCTCTAGCTGGATCGGCAGTTGCTCGCGGATCACGTTATAGCCGACCTGGTTAACGGTGATCGTTACGCCCGGGTTTTCGGCCATGTACCGCTCAACCAGATCGCCGACGACCGGTCCTTTCAGATCGACGTCGCTGATCATCAGGTCCAGGTCCGCCGCCCAGGCGCCGGTGCCCAGCAGCAGGGCCGTGGTCAGCGCGGTGCCCGCAACCTTGTATTTTAGATGCATCGTCATAATTCTTACCTCCCAAATGTACCCATCGGCATTAGCTGCAATGGGCAGGTAATGAATACTGCAAGCAGAGTTCGAGTTGGGTCAACCGGCTTCGCTCGTTCGCGCCAGGGGTATATGAAATATATTTCACTCCCGCCGCCCAACTGGCCGTTGCCGTTTACAGCGGGTCGCCGACGTTCTATGCGAATTGAATCGAATACCCGTACGAGAAAGGCGCCGCCGTGGCCAATCACCTCTATCAGAAAGACCTGCCGGATGGGCTGGACCTGGGCCCTGTTGTGGCCATCGACTGCGAGACGATGGGGCTGAACCCGCATCGCGACCGGCTGTGCCTGGTGCAGATGTCCAACGGCGACGGCAACGCGCATCTGGTGCAGGTGGCCAAGGGGCAGAGCCAGGCGCCGAACCTGGCGCGCATGCTGGGCGACCCCAACGTGCTCAAGCTGTTCCACTTTGGGCGCTTTGACATCGCGGTGCTGCTGCAGGCCTTCGGCGTGCGGACCGCGCCGGTCTACTGCACCAAGATCGCCTCGAAGCTGGTGCGCACCTATACCGACCGGCACGGGCTGAAGAACCTGCTGGACGAGCTCTTGGGCGTGGACATCTCCAAGCAGCAGCAGATGAGCGACTGGGGCGCGGCAGAGCTGACCGAGGCGCAGCTTGACTATGCCGCCTCGGACGTTTTGTACCTGCACCGCATGAAAGAGGCGCTGGACGCGCGGCTGGCGCGCGAGAAGCGGACCGAGCTGGCGCAGTCCTGCTTCGACTTCTTGCCCGCCCGCGCCGAACTTGACCTCAAAGGCTGGCCCGAAATTGACATATTCGCCCATTAACCTGGACGCATGCTAAACCGGATGGACCAGAACAAGTTCCTCTCCACAGGCCGCCGCGTGGTCACCCGCGAGGCCCAGGCGTTGCACCTGCTGTCGTCCGCGCTGGATGACAGCTTTGGCCAGGCGGTCGAGATGATGCTGGGCGCCACGGGGCGCGTGATCGTCTCGGGCATGGGCAAATCCGGCCATATCGCGCGAAAGATCGCCGCGACCTTTGCCTCGACCGGGACGCCCGCGCATTTCGTGCACCCCGCCGAGGCCAGCCATGGCGACTTAGGCATGATGGCGCAGGGCGACGTGGCGCTGGTGCTGTCGAACTCTGGCGAGACCGCCGAGCTGGCGGATCTGGTCGCCTACACCCGCCGCTTTGGGATCTCGCTGATCGGGATCGCCTCGCGCCGCGAAAGCACCCTGCTGACGCAATGCGATGTCTGCTTGGTGCTGCCGCCCGCGGATGAGGCCTGCGAGCAGGGGATCGTGCCGACCACGTCAACCTCGATGTCCCTGGCCCTGGGCGACGCGATGGCCATCGCCATGATGGAGCACCGCGAGTTCACGCCCGAGCATTTCCGCCAGTTCCACCCCGGCGGCAAGCTGGGCGCACGGCTGAGCAAGGCCGCCGACCTGATGCATACCGACCTGCCGCTTGTGTCGCCCGACACCGATATGGGCGAGGCCCTGCTGGTGATGAGCCAAAAGGGCTTTGGCGTGCTGGGCGTGCAGGACGAGACGGGGCTGATCGGTGTCGTCACCGACGGCGACCTGCGCCGCAACATGGACGGCCTGCTGGAGCGCACCGCGCGCGAGGTCATGACCGCCGAGCCCACCACCATCGGCCCCGACGCCCTGGCCGAGTCCGCCGTGGCCGTGATGAACGAGCGCCGGATCACATCCCTCTTCGTGGTCGACCCCGAAAGCAGCCGCAATGCGGTGGGCATCCTGCACGTGCATGACTGCCTGCGCGCCGGCATCGGCTAGGCGCGAAGATCCGCGCAACCACCAAATGCCAAGATGCCGCAGTAGTCCTGCGCCGCGGAATGAATAAGTTGTAGCTTGCTCGTGTTGTTCTACAATTGCCAACACGAGACCGGGCTGCGCGCCCCGCGCGCGCACCCGGTTTGAACCCGTCAAGGAGAAGGTCGCCAAATGAAAACCATTAGCTCCCTAGCCGCCATAGCCACGCTCGCCGCCGCGCCGGTCTTGGCCGAAAGCCACCTGTCGGACGGCGCAATGATGGGCGAGGCGGATTTCACCCGCTGCCAGACCTGCCACGTGGTGCAGGACGAAGAGGGCAATATTCTAGCGGGCAAGCGCTCCAAGACCGGGCCGAACCTCTATGGCATCATGGGCGCGCCCATGGGCAGCGTCGAGGGCTATCGCTATGGCCCGGGCCTCCTGGCGGCCAAGGAGGCCGGGCTGGTCTGGACCGAAGAGAATATGATCGCCTGGCTGGTCGACCCCAAAGCGTTCCTGAAGGGTCTAGAGCTCGACAAGGACCGCACCAAGATGACCTACCGCGTGCGCGCCGATAGGAAGACCGACCGCAGCGCCGAGGACGTCGCCCGCAACTACGCGGATTTCCTCAAAGAGATCGGGCCGCAGATGCCCGAGGCCGAGACCGAAGCCGAGGCGGAAGAGGTCGAAACCAACTAGGCCAGATGCCGCTTTAGGATCGGCGCCAGCGCCAGCGCCAGGCGCCGATGCACGACGGGCCCCAGAAGTTCCTCGGCGGCGGGTTGCTCTAGCGCGCCGAAAACCATCTCGTCGAACCCGGCGGCGCGCTCCTCTGGCGTGGCGACGATCTCGACCGTCTCGGCGACGCGGTCCGCAAGGCGGGCGATCATATCGCGGTCGATGAACATCGGCTCGGTGTCGATGGGGCCCTCGCCCGGCGCGTGGTCGGCCAGCCAGAGCAGCACGACCTTGCCGCCGATTTGATCCAGCAGGTCGGACATGCGGGCCACCCAGGCCTCGCGCAGCTCCGTTTCGACCATGCCGAACTTCTCGGGGCTGACCGCGGCCAGGCTCGACAGCAGGTGCCGGGTAAAGCTGAACTCGGTAAAGTCCACCTCGGCGTAGATCTTATGCAGCAGCGAGGAGGCCCGCAGGAAGCGGTCGTTGCGGCGCGGATGCACCGCGTAGTAGCGGTTCGACATGTTCTGCGCGCCCATGACCTGGATCACGGTGACCCTGGCGTTGGCGCAGATCTCCAGCAGGCTCTTATCCGTCAGATAGGCGTCCACCCCGACATTCGCGCAGCCCAGGTTCACCGCCTTCACGCCGGTCTCATGCTCTGCCAGCGTTGGGAACGGAAGCTCAACGAATTTGCCGTAGGTCTCGATGCCACCCAGGAAGGCCACGTAGTCGCCGCTAAGGCGCCGCCGCGGCCCCCGGAAGAGAAGTTTCGATCTGCCATAGCGACACGGAAAGTAGTCCAGGACCTCTGGCCCATGGCTTTCGTAGGTCATTCCACCACCCAGTTTTCTTCACCCAATTTAGAGATTCGCAGAGAATCCTTTCCAAGCGGCTAATGGTGGGAATTGAGACGAATTGCGCATGCCATTGGCCCTTGGCGGCCCTGCCCGGTCGGCTTAAGGTCGCAGCAACAGCGCTAGGAGCGACAAGTATGCAAATTCAATCGGTGGGCGTCGTAGGGGCCGGGCAGATGGGCAACGGCATCGCGCATGTGCTGTCGCTGGCCGGCTATGACGTGCTGCTCAACGACATCAGCGAAGAGGCGATCGGCGCGGCCCTGGACCTCATCCGCAGTAACATGACCCGCCAGGTGGGGCGCGGCAAGATCGCCGAGGCCGATATGGAGGCCGCCATCGCGCGCATCCGCGGGACGCGGGTGCTGTCCGATCTGGGCGCCACCGATCTGGTGATCGAGGCCGCGACAGAGCGCGAGACCGTCAAGCAGGCGATCTTCGAGGACCTGCTGCCGCATCTGCAGCCGCACACGATCCTGACCTCGAACACCTCGTCGATCTCGATCACACGGCTGGCCAGCCGCACCGACCGGCCCGAGAAATTCATGGGCTTCCACTTCATGAACCCGGTGCCGGTGATGCAGCTCGTCGAGCTGATCCGCGGCATCGCCACCGACGAGCCGACCTATAAGGCCTGCTACGCGGTGGTGGAGCGTCTGGGCAAGACCGCCGCCAGCGCCGAGGACTTCCCCGCCTTCATCGTGAACCGCATCCTGATGCCGATGATCAACGAGGCGGTCTATACGCTCTATGAGGGCGTCGGGAACGTGAACTCGATCGACCAGGCGATGAAGCTGGGCACGAACCACCCGATGGGGCCGCTGGAGCTGGCGGATTTCATCGGTCTGGACACCTGCCTGGCGATCATGAACGTGCTGCATGACGGGCTGGCGGATACCAAGTATCGCCCCTGCCCGCTGCTGACGAAGTATGTCGAGGCCGGCTGGCTGGGGCGCAAGACCCAGCGCGGCTTCTATGACTATCGGGGCGAGGTTCCAGTCCCGACGCGCTAATCTGGGCGGCGCAAAACTCTTTGAAGAGTTTTGCAAATTTCTTGAAAGAAATTTGCGTCGCGCTCCAACGGCTCGCGAAGGACCTAGAACAGGTTCTGCAGTGAGAGGCTTTAGGCGTCCGGGTTGTCGCGCAGGGCCAGGGTGCGCTTGCGCAGCCAGGCCATAAGGGCGCGCGGCTCGCCCATGAGGTCGGCCATCTCTTCGGGCGGGATCGGGTTGCCGATAACCGGGGCCTGCGGCTTTTTGCAGGCCGCCACGATCTCGTGCAGCAGCAGGCCCTGGCGCAGCGTCGCCGACAGCCTGTTGGCGATCTGGTACTTGCGCGAGTTCGAGCCGGGGAAGAACACCGGCACCACGGTCGCGCCCGAGCGCCGGATCATCTTGGCGGTGAAGACGTTCCACTCGCCCTCCACCACGGGGCCCATCATCGTCTCGGAGGCGGCGACCACGCCCGACGGGAACAGCGCGACCACGCCGCCATCGGCCAGCTGCTTCATCGCGGCGGCGCGCATCTCGATCCCCTTCTGCTGCGCGTCCTCCTCATGCGGGAACGGCACCGGGATCAAAAAGCTCGCCGCGATCTCGTCGATCCCCGTCAGGATCGAGCGCGTCAGCACCTTGTAATCGACGCGGGACTTGCTGATCAGGTCCGAGATCACCATCCCGTCCACCAGCCCGTGCGGGTGGTTGGCCACGATGATCACCGGGCCGTCCTTTGGGATCCGGTCCAGCTGCGCCTGCGGCGTCAGCAGGTCGATCTGCATCACCTCCAGCGCGTCGGCCCAGAACGTGCGGGCCTCGTGCGGGGCGTTGGCCTGGAACTGCCGCAGCATCTTGATGATGGTGATCTTGCCGGTCAGCCATTCCAGCGCGCGGATGGCGTTCGCCTTCCACGCGTTGTCGAACGTGTTGGCATAGGTCAGCCGGCGGCGGTCGTATTTGGAAGGCTCGGACGACGACAGGTCGGGGCGCGCCGCGCCCTGGCCCTGCATCATCATCCGCTGTTGCGTGCTGCTGTCCACCAAAGTCAGCGGCCTCCCCTGCGGTTACTTCTACATGTCTTCGCCGAAGCGATCCCCAACGAGCGCCTCGATGGCGTCGGCAAGTGCCTCGGCCTGCGCCCCGTCCGTTTGCACCTCAATAGTGGTTCCTATTGAAGCTGCCAACATTAAAAGCCCCATAATGCTGTCGCCAGAGGCCTCCATACCGTCGTTTTGCACGACTGCCGTTGCGTCAAAAGATTCCACCACCTCCACCAGCTTGGCCGAGGCGCGGGCGTGCAGCCCTTTTACGTTGATGATCTCGAGGCTGCGGGTGATCGAGGCCATCCCGCGCTCAGCCCAGCACGCCGTCGCAGCAGTCGATATACTTCCGCCCCGCGTTCAGCGCCCGCGTCACCGCATCCGACAGCTCCAGGTGCCGCGACTTCGCCAGCTTGACCAGCATCGGCAGGTTCGCCCCGTAGATGATCTTGCGGTCGGCGCAGTTGCAGGCGTTCATCGACAGGTTGCTGGGCGATCCGCCGAACATGTCGGTGACCACGACCACGCCGTCGCCGCTATCGACGTTATCCGCGGCGTCGCAGATCTCGGTCTGTTTCTTGGAGCGGTCATGGTCCGCCTCGATCGAGATCGCGCGCACGCCGTTTTGCGTTCCCACCACGTGCTCGACGGCGGAAAGGTATTCCCTTGCAAGGCCCCCATGGGCCACAATCACAATTCCGATCACAGGCTTACCCCAGCTTGCGGCGGTACGGATCGGGCGTGCCGCTCAAGTTCCCTATGCCTTATAGACGCCTGCCAGCCCTGGTTTGCAAGGGCCTTTCCCAGCTTTTCGGTCATCATGACGCTCCGGTGCTTGCCTCCTGTGCATCCGAACCCGATTGTCAGATGCGACTTGCCCTCGGCTTGGAACGCCGGCAGCAACAATAGGACCATATCCGCGACTTTGTCGAAGAACGGCGCGCAGAGCGGGTCCGCGGCCACATATCCCGCCACCCCCGAATCGCGGCCGTCCCGGGCGCGCAGCGCGGGCTCCCAATAGGGGTTGCGCAGAAAGCGGCAGTCAAAGACCAGGTCCACGCCGCGGGGCACGCCGCGCTTGTACGAGAAAGACTGCACCGAGATCGCCAGCCGCCGCGCGGGCTCTGGGTCGTACCATTCCTGCAATGCGGCGCGCAGCTCGTGCGGCGACAGCTCGGACGTGTCCAAGAGCACCGTCGCCTGGTGCCGGATCGGCGCCAGCAGCTCGATCTCGCGCACGATGCCCACGCCCGGCGCGTCCCCCGGAGACATCGGGTGCCTGCGCCGCGTTTCTGAGAAGCGCCGCAGCAAGACCTCCTGCGTGCAATCCAGATAGAGAACCTCCGAGTCGATCTCGGGGTCCGCCGCCAAGCGCCGGATCGTGTCCAGCACCGCGTTCACCTCAAAGTCGCGGTTGCGCACGTCGAGGCCCAGCGCCAGGGGCCGCTCCAAGGGCGGGCCGTCCAGCAGCCGCGGCAGAAGGTTCAGGGGCAGGTTGTCGATCGACTCAAAGCCCAGATCCTCCAGGACGTTGATCGCGGTGGACCGCCCGGCGCCCGAGGGGCCGGTCACCAACACAACACGGTGGCTTGGGATTTCTGAGTTTCGTCCGGTCAACGGTCCGCCTTTCCTCCCTTAAGGTATTGCATCAGCCCCGCGGCGAAAGCCGCGCTCTCGACCTTGTGAAGCAGGGGCAAGGCGCAGCCGCAAAGCTCTATCGTCTGGTCCGCGGGCAACCGCGCCGTGGACAATGCCGCCATGTCGACCACAACCGCCACCGGGACATCATCCACGGCGTCCGCGTTCAACAGCCCAAGGCCGCGCATCTCGATCAAACCGCGAATAGAGGCCGGCGCGCGGGCCAGCAGGCGCCCATCCGCTGCGGCGATATCCGTCTGGTCGTCGGCCACAAGCCGCGCGCCAAGCGCCATCAACTGCAGCGCAAGCGCCGACTTGCCGCTGCCGGATGCGCCGGTCAACAGCGCGGCTTTGCCTTGGACGGCAACGCAACTGGCATGCAGCCGCATCCGCGAGTTCCTTGGTTGGGCGAAGGGGTGAGCGCCCCCCGCCTTCAGTTAGTTCGAAGGGCGCTCGGCTAGACGGGAAGACCGACGACGAACCGCGCGCCCAATGGGTCAGAGGTCACATCCGCGTCCGTCGGGCGGATATTCTCCGCCCAGATGACACCGGAATGCGCCTCGACAATCTGTTTCGATATCGCCAGCCCCAGGCCGGAATTGTTGCCGAACTGGCCTTCGGGGCGCTGCGAATAGAAGCGGTTGAAGATCTTGCTCAGCGCCTCTTCGGGGATGCCGGGCCCGGTATCCTCGACCACAACCAGCACGCGGTTGTCGCGGCGGCGCGCCCAGACGCGGATCGCGTCGCCCTCTTCACAGAACGAGGTGGCGTTCGAAATAAGGTTCACAAAGACCTGCGCCAGGCGGGCCTCTAGCCCGTGGATCTCGATCGGCTCTCTGGGCAGGTCGGTGATGAACTCAACGCCCTTCTCCTGCGCCTCGTTGCCAAGGAAGTCCGCCAGGTTGCGCAGCATCCCCAGGAGGTCAAAGACCTCCTCTTCCTCTTTCACCAGCTCGCTGTCGAGCCGCGAGGCGTTGGAGATATCGCTGACCAGCCGGTCCAGGCGGCGCACGTCATGCTCGATCACCTCAAGCAGCCGCTCGCGCTGGTCGTCGCGTTGGGCGACGCGCATCGTGCCGATGGCAGAGCGCAGCGAGGCCAGCGGGTTCTTGATCTCATGCGCCACATCCGCGGCGAATTGCTCGTTGCTGTCGATTCTCTGGTAAAGCGCGCCGACCATGCCGCGCATCGCGCCCGAGAGGCGCCCGATCTCGTCCGGGCGGCCGCTTAGGTCCGGGATGCGCACCCGGGCCGGGCTTTTCTTGCGATTGCTGCCGTCCTGTCCGAACTCGGCGGCAGAGGCCAGATCGCTGATCGGGTTGGCGATGGTAGAGGCCAGAACCAGGCTAAGCCCGATGGACACCAGGATCGCGATCACGAACATCTGCAGCACCTGCTCGCGCTCGCTGCGCACAAGCTGGTCCAGCTCGCCGGACGCGCTTGCAAGCGCGATCACGGCCACCGTGTTTGCGCCCTGCAGCACCGGCGCGGCCACGGCGAATATCTCGCCGCCATCCGCATGGGTCACCGTTTGCCTTTGCGTTTCGCCGGCGAGCGCGCCGGGTACAAGCATCTCGAGCTGCATCTGCAGCTCGGGGCGGTCCGCGGATCTATCGACCCCCGCGGCCAGGCGCGCCAGCCCATCCCAAACCGCGTTGAGGAAGTCCAAGACAACGGTATTGCCGCCGCCATCCACCAGCGCTTTCGCGGGTTCGTTGCGCCCGACCGTCTTGGCCACAAGCGTGCCGGACTGGTCGTAGACATAGACCTCAGACCCAAGCGCCAGGTTCAGCCCGGCCAGCGTTTCCGCCACGTCGATGCCGTCGCCGGTGATCAGGTTAACGGGCGCGCTTTCCGGAAGCTGCGCCTCGAACACGTCGGCGATTAGATGCGCCTCTTTGACCAGGCCGATCTCGCGCTGCACCAGCAGGTTGTCGCGCGTCGGGTTCAGCCAGAGCACGCCGAGCACCAGGATCAGAAGGCCCAGCAGATTGAAGGTGATGATCTTGCGCGCCAAGGGCGAGCCCTTGATCGCGATGAAACTACGGCGCTTGCGGCGCGCCTCTGTGGCGCGCCCCGCTTCGGACGTCGGAGAGATCCAATCTTCGCCTAGGACAAGATCATCGTCAGAGACTGGCTTGGATCCGCGAACATCGATCTCGGACGCGAGCGTCATTACTCCTCGTTATATCTGTAGCCGATGCCGTAAAGCGTCTCGATGGCGGTGAACTCGTCATCGACCGCGCGCATCTTCTTGCGCAGGCGCTTGATGTGGCTGTCGATGGTGCGGTCGTCGACATAGACCTGGTCGTCATAGGCGACGTCCATCAGCTGGTCGCGGCTTTTGACGAAGCCCGGGCGTTGCGCCAGCGCCTGCAGCAGCAGGAACTCGGTCACGGTCAGCGAGACGTCCATGCCCTTCCAGGTCACGGCGTGGCGCAGCGGGTCCATCGAAAGCTCGCCGCGGGCCATGATCTTGTTGGCCTCGCCCTCGGCGGTCTCGCCGGTCTCGATGGCCTCCTGGCGGCGCAGCAGCGCGCGGATCCGCTCCACCAGCAGGCGCTGGCTGAACGGCTTCTTGACGTAGTCGTCGGCGCCCATGCGCAGGCCCAGCACCTCGTCAATCTCGTCGTCCTTGGAGGTCAGGAAGATCACCGGCATGGTGGTCTTCTGCCGCACGCGCTGCAGCAGATCCATGCCGTCCATGCGGGGCATCTTGATGTCGAACACTGCCATATCGGGCAGGCGTTTATTGAAGGCGTCCAGCGCGGACTGGCCGTCGTTATATGTCTCTACCTCGAAACCCTCTGCCTCAAGAGTCATCGAGACCGACGTCAGGATGTTCCTGTCGTCGTCGACCAAAGCTATCCTCGACATGTGAGGTTTCCTTATACTGCTCTGCGATTTGCTTATTTTTTCCAGCATATTTCCCAATCCGGGCCCTCGAATCAACAAAGAAGTGCGAATCACCCCCAAAGTCCCCCCAAATCAAATGCTAAAAGTCGTAACTAATGGCTAATATGCCTCACTTTGGTTGCGCCGGCGGGCAATCGCCAAGATGGTTGCGCTAACCTTTGGATGGTTGCGCTAACGCCGCGGCTCCCCCCTGTTCTCAAATAAAATCCGCATGTTATAGCCCATCATAGTGGCGTCGGGACAGCCCGCGCGCCGCGGTATTTTGTGAACCGCCGCGAGAGGCGGCAAAGGAGAGAAGTTATGGACACCGGACGGGTTAACCCGAAAATGAGACTTGAGGATCAAGGCATCACGGGGCTCGGTCAGGTCTATTACAACCTCCTGGAGCCCGCGATCATCGAGCAGGCGCTCAAGCGCGGCGAGGGCACGCTGGGCAAGGGCGGCACGCTGCTGGTGGAGACCGGCAAGTACACCGGGCGCTCGCCATCGGACAAGTTCACCGTCAAGACGCCCGCCACCGAGGGCACGATCTGGTGGGAGAACAACAACGCGATGACGCCCGAGGCCTTCGATGCGCTGCATGCGGACATGCTGGAGCATATGAAGACCCGCGACTACTTCGTGCAGGACCTCTACGCCGGCGCGGACGCGGCGCATCGCCTGGACGTGCGCCTGGTCAACGAGATGGCCTGGCACAACCTCTTCATCCGCCACATGCTGCGCCGGCCAGAGCGCCACGAGCTGGAAGATTTCGTGCCCGAGTTCACGGTGATCAACTGCCCCAGCTTTAAAGCCGACCCCGCGCGGCACGGCTGCACCTCCGAGACCGTGATCGCGGTGAATCTCGACAAGAAGATGATCCTGATCGGCAACACCGAATATGCGGGCGAGAATAAGAAGGGCATCTTTGGCGTCCTGAACTACTTCCTGCCCGAGAAGGGCATCATGCCGATGCACTGCTCGGCGAACCACGCGCCGGGCAACCCGGTGGACACGGCGATCTTCTTTGGCCTGTCGGGCACCGGCAAGACGACCTTGTCGGCGGACCCCAAGCGGGTGCTGATCGGCGACGACGAGCACGGCTGGTCCGAGCGCGGCACCTTCAACTTCGAGGGCGGCTGCTACGCCAAGACGATCAACCTGTCGGAGGAGGCCGAGCCCGAGATCTACGCCACCTGCTCGATGTTCGGCACGGTGATCGAAAACATGGTCTATGACCCCGACACGCTAGAGCTGGATTTCGAGGATGACAGCCTGACCGCGAATATGCGCTGCGCCTACCCGCTGGGCCATATCTCGAACGCCTCGCCCTCGGCCCTGGGCGGGCACCCCAAGAACATCATCATGCTGACCTGCGATGCGTTCGGCGTGCTGCCCCCGATTGCCAGGCTGTCGCCCGCGCAGGCGGAGTACCACTTCCTCAGCGGGTTCACCTCGAAGGTGGCGGGGACCGAGCGCGGCGTGACCGAGCCGACGCCGACCTTCTCGACCTGCTTCGGCGCGCCCTTCATGCCGCGGCGGCCCGAGGTCTATGGCGCGCTGCTGCGCGACAAGATCGCCAAGCATGGCGCGACCTGCTGGCTGGTGAATACCGGCTGGACCGGCGGCGCCTTCGGGACCGGCTCGCGGATGCCGATCAAGGCGACGCGCGCCCTGCTGTCGGCGGCGCTGGACGGCTCGCTGGCCGAGGCCGCGTTCCGCAAGGACCCCAACTTTGGCTTCGACGTGCCGGTGGACGTGCCGGGCGTGGCCTCGATCCTGCTGGACCCGCGGCGCACCTGGGACGACGGCGCGGCCTATGACGCGCAGGCCGAGAAGCTGGTGCAGATGTTCGCCGACAATTTCGAGCAATACCTGGCGCATATCGACGCCGATGTGCGGGCCGTGGCAATCGGCTGATCTTTGACGGGCCGCGGCCCAAGGATGCAACCGCCGGAAGCTTTCAAAGCTTCCGGACCGATTTCTTTTAAAGAAATCGTTGCCGGGGGCGGCGGGACAAGTCCCGCCCTACCCCAAGACGGACCCACCGCGCGCTCTGTTAACCATGGGCTTTGCCATACGCGGGGCCGACGCAAGTCCGACGCTTTGCCGACGTTTTGCCGACACCGGATTTCGCCGCAAAATAAGGCGTTAACCGATGATTCGGTCCGGAACGGCGCGCGGCTCGGTAACATCACCTTAACCGCGCGGCCCCACCACTTTGCGAAACCCGCCCGCACCGCTAGTCTGCGCCCATGCGCTTTGTTTTGATTCTGGCATTTCTTTTGAGCCTCGCGACGGCCGGCCGCGCCGAGGTCTCCTCCCCCGGCGCGGTCTTTTTTGACTATGGCTATTTCTGCGAGGTCGAGACCATCGAACAGCAGGAGGCCGAGGGCACCTTGTCCGGCGTGGTCAACCTGGTCGCCGAGCCGCCGGACTTTCTCCGCCAAACCACTATAATCCCTGCACAAATCGGCGTGGGCTTTGGCGTGCATTTGATGGTCACACCCGAATTCGCGGGCCTGGTCACCGTCCAAACGACGCACCCGCCCATGGGGCCAGACGGCATCACCGTCGAGACCTGGGAGACCGAATTTGAGACCGACGACCTCAGCTATAACGGCTTCACCTTCGAATATGAGTACGAGCTGGTGAAGGGGCCCTGGACGCTATCCGCCTCGGCGAATGGGCGGCTGATCTACAGCGTGGATTTTGAGGTCGTCGACCAGAGGTTTCTGCCGCCGGTAAACTGCGCCGGCGGGCTGCTCAGCTAGAGCGCTGCCACGATCCTCGTCTGCAACCAGATCAGCGACGGATAGGCCGCCAGCCAGATCCAGAGGAACCTATTTAGCCCGAAAAAACAGGCATTTGCGGCGTGGAACGCCGCGCCCAAGGCCAGTGCCGCAAGCAGGCTAACCTGGGTCAATAGCGCCAGCGGGAACAGCACCTCAAAGAGGATCACCGCCCAAGAGGCGCCCCGCAAAAGACCCTCTCTGAGGGCCAGCGCCCGCAGGTTCTCCGCCACCGGATAGGCCGAGAAGGCAAAGACATCCGCCAGCGCCCGCCCGCTGCGCCAGTCGGGGTTGGTAAGCTTCACCTGGCCGGAGATGAAGTAGGACAGGGTGAGCTGCACCGCGAGATATCCCATAGCCAGTTCAGCCCAAAACGGGCTCGGCGCCAAATGCGCCGCCGTCAAACACCACAGGATAAGGCTGCTCATCCGGTCGCTGCCGCCATTATACGGCCCCTGAAAGCGCTGTAATTGCAATAGGTTGAGGGCCACCAGGCAGAGCAGACCGGGTAATACCGCGACGCCAAACAACAGCGGGAGGCATGCCAGCATGCGCAGCCCAAAGAGGGGCCGATCTGCGCGATCTACCAGGTGCTCGGCGGATTGCTGGAGGAACGCCAGCGCAAGCAGGACCTCGGTCGCGCGGAGGGCGATGTCAAAGCTCATAGCTCCATGCACTCCGAGACGTATAGCACTTCCTCCACGATCCGCTCCCCGTCCCGCGCCACAAAAACCAGACGGAACTGAAGGCGCTCCGCCGCAATTTCCGGGTGCTCCTTGGCGACGATCCGTAAGATCTCGGCGCGGCTGAAAGAGAGCTGCCCGTCCAGCAACCGCTCTGACAAGCTCACCAGATAAAGGCCCTCGTTCCAGCGCGGGTTCCAGACCAAACGGCGCAAATAACCCTGTGCCGTCAGCATGTTGGGCCTGGGCCGAAATTCTTCCCAAACACCGTCCTGAGCACGCCACTGCACCCGCGGCGACGGCTCAATCGACTTAAAGAACCGCCAGGACGGGACCAATGCCGGCAGCAGGAGGCGCAGAAGATGCAGCATGTACCAGGCGTAACCCCACGGCTTTAGAATGTGGTTAATGGGGATAGGGACGCACCCCGAACAGCGCCCGGCCAACTTCCTTCCAAGGAAGTTGCAAATCTCTTGGAAGAGATTTGGTGCCCGCCTCTAACCGCGCCGCAAAGCAACCACGTTCGACACCACCAAGGCGCCCAGAACGATGGCTCCGCCCGCCAGCGCCCAAGCGCCCGGCTCTTCGCCGATCACCGCCCAGACCAGCAGGGGCGCGAGCACAGACTCCAGCAGAATCAACAACGAGACCTCCGCCGCGCCGATATAGCGCGGGCCCAGGGTCAGCAGGCAGGTCGCCGCGCCGATGAAGGCGCCATGGCCCAGCAGCAGCGGCCAATGCGTCTCGAACAGCGGCAAAGGCGCGCTGACCAGCCCCAAAACGCAGGCCGCCCCCAGGTAACCCATTGGTACGGCTGGGATCATCGGCACGTCCCGCACCCGCCGCACCGCGGTCAGCGCCGCCGCATAGGCCACCGAGACGTAAAGCGCCCAGAGATCCCCCGACCAATGCGCCACCTCGCTCTGCGCCGAGCCATAGGCGATCACGCCCAGCCCCGCCCAGACCACCAGCATGGTCCACAGGATGCGCGGCCGGATCGGCTCGCCCAGGAACACCCGGCTTAAGAGCGCCGCGAAAAGCGGGATCGAGGCGAAGATGAACACCACGTTGGCCACGCTGGTATAGGTCACCGCCAGCACGAAGCCCGGCGCGGTGGTGCCGATCAGCACCGCGTAGATCAGCCCCGCGCGTCCGGTGCGCGCCACGGCCCGGAACCCCTTTGGCCCCTGCCACACAAGGGCCACCACCAGCACGATCAACCCCGCCGTGAGGCTGCGCCAGAAGGCCGTGACCATGGGCTCGGCCCCGATCAGGCGCACGAAGAGCGAATCCGGCACCACCAGCAGCACGCCCAGCGCGGTCAATAAAAGGCCCTTGGCTTGGTCGGTCATCGCGCCAGGAAGGCGCCTGGCATTGGGAATGTAAAGCGCGGATCCGCCTCCATGGCTGGCCACGGCGCAGTCGCGGCGCAACGACGCAGGCCCAATTTCTTGAGAGTATGTTCACCAAATCGGCGCAACATTGCAATTGGGTGGGCGCCGCCCCGGCGCGCGACGTCGCCCACCCAGGACGATTGTCCGGGCAGAATCACTAAAATTCGATGAATCGCGAACAAAAACCGAGCGCCCCAAGCATCGGCGCGGGCGGGCGCTCTACCCGCCCGCCAGTCTTGCTATTCGACCTCCAGCGGCTGGCTGGCCAGCACCTTGCGGTCCAGGTTCATCACATAGCGCAGCTCGTAGGTGCCGGGGCTGTCCGGCGCCCTGATCACCAGCGGAGAGCCGCCCTTGGTATAGGAATAGGTCTCCCAGCGGTCATCGCCGACCTTCGAGATCGCGATGAAATCGCTGCGATAATCCGGCCCCTCCCAGGTCACGGCGAGGTTCCCTCCCGCGGCCACGAACCCCTCCGCCGACAGGGTCGCCTGCACCGGCCCGACCTCTATGGGCTGCCGGGCCAGGATCATATCCTGGCGCCCCTGGGCGATGTAGCGCAGCTCGTAACTGCCCGGCTCAGACGGCATCTGCAAACCCAAGGGCGAGCCGCTCCTGGTATAGGTGTAATGCTCATACCGCTCGGGCTTGGCGTCGGGCTTGGCGACCACAACATAGTCACCCTTATAGTCCGGGCCCTCCCACCCAACTTGGACCCTGTCGCCGATCTTGGCCTGCGCCGGGCCGCTGACCGAACCCGTTATCGCCGTGATCTCGATCTCTTGGCGCGCGCCCACCGAGCGGTCCTGGTTCAGCACATAGCGGATCTCATAGGTCCCGGGCTCCAGCGGCATGAGAAGCCCCGCGGGCGCACCGTCCTTGGTGTAGGTGTAGTTGATCCAAGCGCTGTCCTTGGCGTCCTTCTTGGCGACGGCAATGAAGTCGTTCTTATAGTCCGGCCCCTGCCAGTCGACCTGCACATTGCTGCCTGCGGGGGCCGTCCCCGGCGCGGCGACCGCAAAGCTGATCGCCGAGACCGTGATGGGCGCCCGCGCGATCACCCGGCGGTCCTGGTTCATCACATAGAGGATGTCGTATTCGCCAGGTTCGGGCGGCATTTGCAGCCCTGCGGGCGCGCCTCCCTTGGTGTAGGTGTAGTTGATCCACTTGTCCTCGCCCCGCGCGGCCACGGCCAGGAAGTCCTGGTGATAGTCCGGCCCCTGCCAATCCACCGGCACTGTGGCGCCCACCGGCGCTTCGGCGGGCGGGGTCACTGACGCCGCCACATCGGTCACGGTAATCTTGCGTGACGCCAGATCTTCGCGGCCCTTGTTGAGCACATATCGGATCTCGTATTCCCCCGGCTCGGAGGGCATCAAAAGCATCAGCGGCGAGCCCTCGCGGGTATAGCTGTACTCCTTCCAGGTGCCCTGGCGGCCACCAAGCTGCACGACCGCGACAAAATCGTCCTTCTTGTTCGGGCCGGTCCAGGCGACCTCGATCTGACTGCCCGCCACGGCGCTGTCCTGCGCATCCACGGTGGCGGGGCGGACAAGTTTGGGCAGCACCAGCTCCTCAGAGCGGTTGCCGCTGGCCAGCCGGAACTCCGCACTGGCGGTGGCCTCGTCCTCGGGGCGCAGCACCTCGATGCGGTAGGCGCCCGGCACCAGCTTGATGCTGCCCTGGGCGGTGATCTCGGTCTCCAGCACCGGGTTGCCATCCGCGTCATAGATGTCCCAGACCAGATCGTCATGGATCACCTTGCCGTTCTCGCCGTCCCGCGCGCGGTACTTCACGGTACGCGGCTCGGGCGGCAGCTTGGGCAGCACCAGCACCTCGGTGGCGTAGCCATCGACGGTAAAGCCCTTCTCGGCATAGGCCTCGTCCACCTGCCGCAGCACCGAGGCGCGGTAGCTCCCCGGCAGCAGCTTGAGCGTCGGGGTGAAGTCCCCGCCGCCATCCAAGAGCACCGCGCCGTCAGCCTCCGCAACCCGCCAATAGAGCCCCTTGGTGATCGTCGGCCCACCGGGGCCATCCTTGGCGTTGAAGGTCACATCAAACGGGCGCGGCAGCTTGGGCAGCACCAGCGTGGCGGTCTGATCCGCCTCCAGCCGCACGGCGGCCTCGGCCCGAGCGCCGTCCGCGGCGCGGGTCACGATGGCGCGGTAGGTCCAGGGGTCGAGCGTCAGAACCGGCTTGGCCTCGGCGCTCGCATGCACCGGGTTGGCGTCGCTATCGAAGACCTGCCATTGCAGGCCCTCAAAGATCGTCGGGCCGTTCGGGCCGTCAATAGCCCGCAGGGTCAGCACCACCGGCGGCGGGGGCGGCGGCGGGGCGGCCACGACCTCTAGCGCCTCGGCAAGCTCGCCCGCGTCAGAGGCCGAGCGGAAGGTGCCCCCGGTCTCATCGGCCAGGCATTGCAGCTGCGCGCGGTCCTCGGTCGCCGTCACGTCGAAGCCGATCACATGGGCGGTGAAGTTCACCCCCGCCTCTTCCAGGCGGCGACCCACCTCGCAGGGGTCGAAGTCGCAGGTCTCGCGCCCGTCGCTGACCAGGATCACCGTGGCGGCCTCTTCGGTGTATTTCAGCGCCTCGGCGGCCTGGATGACCGCGGCCGACAGGGGCGTCTTGCCCTTGGGCTTGATGGCGTTCACGGCGCTTGCGATGGCCGCGCGCTGGTCGCCGCCGGGCGCGATCATCGTCTCGATGTCGCCGCAGTCCCCCTTGCGGCGGTGGCCATAGGCGGTCAGGCCCAGCTCTTGCTCGGCGGGCAGCTCGGACAGCAATCCGCCGATGACCTCCTGCGCGATGGTGATCTTGGCCACGCCGTCGATCTGGCCCCACATCGAGCCGGAGGCGTCCAGCACCAGGATTGCGCGAGAGCGGTCCTGCGCCATTGCGCTCGCGCCGGCGAATATCAGCAAAAGAGAAAGAAGAATTCTGACCATCGGGGCCTCCGAAGAAAAATTGATTGCCCAAAGCTTAGCGAATAAGCACTGCGTGATAAAAGTAATGAATTCACCCATTTCCCAAGCACGGGCCACCCCGCCGCGGCAAGCCAATACTTGACGCGCGGCGCCCGCGGTGGCTATTGAGAGACGGTAGGTATCAGTGTTCGACCACCCAGAGAGATACTCTCGGGTGTGATTGTTCTTGTCCTCTCTTTCCAAGTTAACTGCTGATCAGAATGCCATAAGGTGTTGTCCGAACAATGGACTCGCTGCTTAATCTTGCTGGAATACTGGATGCCCCGTTATTTAGGGACATCGCGCGCGGCGACGTGCGAAAAATCACGAATCAAGCGCGCGTGGTCAGGTTTGACACCGGCTCTTTGATACTCGAGCAGGGCGCTGCGGTCGCGGGGATGTATCTGATCCTGCAAGGCGGCGCGGACGTCACCTGCGCGAATGCAGAGGGGCAAATCGTGTTGCTCCACGTTATGGGGCCGGGCGAGGTCTTCGGCGAGACCGAGGCCCTGTCAGGCCTCCCGGCGGTCGCGAATTGTCACGCCACCCAGCCCACCACCCTTCTGCTTTGCCCGACCACTAGCGTCCGGATGGCCCTGAGCAACCCGGTATTCACCCGCAACCTCTGGCGGGCAAGCTACGACCGACTGGCCTACAGCAATCGGATCAAGTTCGTGGACCAGTTCTATTCGGTCGAGCAGCGGCTGCGCGATTACCTCTATCGGATGTCCATTGAGGGGCCGCAAATCTCGCGAACGCAGGCAGAGCTCGCTGGGTTCCTGGGCGCGGCGCGGCAAACGGTGAACCGAGAGCTTGGGCGCCTGCGCGACAAGGAAATCCTGGAGCTTACCAAGGGCAGCATCCGCATCCTGGACCGGGCCGCGCTGCGCGAGAACGCGGCGACGTAGCGGGCCGAGCGGCGCAAGGGCCGCAAGGGCCGCGCCTATCTCAGCGCCCGGCCCTTCATGATAGCGTCATCGCCAAAGCGCTCGCGGATCGCGTCCGTGGCCCGTTCGGCGGTTGCGCGCTTGGCGGCCTGCGGGTCAAGCAGGTCGCCCGACAGATCCGCGCCCTCGGCGTCGCTGAGATGGCTGATGCCCACGCCCAATAGCCGGTAGGGCCCCTGGTCGCCCACGATGTCAAAGAGGTCCCGCGCGGTGCGATAGATCCGGTCGGCGATTTGCGTCGGGTCGGTCAGCTGCGATTGCCGCGTCAGGATCTTGTGGTTGTGGCGCTTGAGCTTCAGCGTCACCACATGCCCCGCGATCCCCTTGGCCTTGGCGCGGTCCGCGACCTTCTCGGCCAGGCGCCAGATATGCCCGTCCAGCACGTCCGGGTTGGCGGTGTCCTCGTTGAACGTGGTCTCGTTCGAGATGGATTTGACCGGCGCGTTGCGCTGCACCCGGCGGTAATCCTCGCCCCGCGCAAGGTGCCATAAACGGGTGCCGGACTGCCCGAAGCGGGCGGTCAGGTCCTGTTTCTCCCAGCGGCGCAGGTCGGTGAAGGTGCGGATGCCCGCCTTGTCCAGCGAGGCCTGGAAGGCGGGCCCAATGCCCCAGATCAGCCGCACGGGGCGGTCGGCCAGGAAATCCGCGGTCTCGGCCTTGCCGATCACCGCGAACCCATGCGGCTTGTCCAGATCGCTGGCCACCTTGGCCAGGAACTTGTTGTGCGACAGCCCGATGGAGCCGGTGATGCCGATCTCGTCGCGCATCCGCCGCACCAAACGGGCCAGCATCACCGCCGGCGGGCGCCCATGCAGCCGCGCGGTGCCGGACAGGTCCATGAAGGCCTCGTCCAGCGATAGCGGCTCGATGGCCGGGGTCAGCTCTTCCATGAGGGCGCGCACCTGGCGCGATACCTCGCCGTAGACGGACATGCGCGGCTTGACGATGACGGCCTCGGGGCATTTCTCCAGCGCTTGGAACATCGGCATGGCCGAGCGCACGCCCTTGATGCGCGCGATATAGCAGGCGGTCGAAACCACCCCGCGCCGCCCGCCGCCGATGATCACGGGCTTGTCCGCCAGCTCGGGATTGTCGCGCTTCTCGACCGAGGCATAGAAGGCGTCGCAATCCATATGCGCGATCGTGAGGTCAAAAAGCTCGTCATGCCGCGCCACGCGCGGCGACCGGCAGGCCGGGCAGCGGGGGCCGTCTTTGAACTCGGTCAGGCATTCGCGGCAGAGGGCGGGCATGGGGTGATGTTACCAAACTCGGCCGAAAGAGAACACTGCTTACCGCGTGTGGGCTGCGGCAACGCGCCCGACGTCTAACCGCCGCTCAAGACCTCGCGCGGGGGCGATTTCTTGCAAGAAATCGGCAAAACTCTTCCAAGAGTTTTGGCCCTCCGGGCCGATCCAAACCCGCACACATGTGCCCGCCCTCACTCTCGCGCCACCAACTTCCTTGCAAGGAAGTTGCAAATCTCTTGCAAGAGATTTGGTCCCGCCCGGGACTGGATTGGACGCGAAACACAATCGCTGCGCAGCCCAACCCGGGGATTGGCCACGAATCCTGCGCAATCCTCAATTTTTCGAAAATTCGTCTCATTTTGAACAACAATTGTTGCCAAAATGGGATCAATGTATAACGAGGAGCAGGATACAACATGTTTCGCACACTAGTTCTGAGCGCCTTTTCAATGGCTTGCATTGGCGTATCCGTGTTGGCCTACCAGGCCGAGACGCGCCACGCGCAGGCCATTCAAATGGCCGAACTTGCGGATGTGAAGCCGCAAGACTGTTCGCTGGAGGGCTTCGAGATCGACGGAGTCTTTGTTGGCTGCCTACAGCCCGCAAGCTACGCCTTCAACGACGAGACCCCCAGCCGGCTGCAGTTCTTTATCGACGAAGTCGCCTATACCTTTGGCCTTTAGGCCCATGTCTGCATCGGCCCAACAGAACGTCAGCAGCGCATCTGAGCAACCGGGTGCGCGCCTGCCCAGTTGGGCATCGGGAGAATGAGAATGAGAATGAATTTGCACGGACTTTCACTTATCGGCGCTTCGGCGGCATGCCTCGGCGCGGCCGCGGCCCTGAACCATTTGGACAAGCACCTTGCCGACAACCGCGTGATCGCGGCGGCCGAAAGCGACGCGCCGGTTGGCTGTATGTTCGACGGTTTCGACACCGATGCGGGTCGGGTCGGCTGCCTGGTGCAAACCAGCCATGCCAACCCGAGCTCTGCCAAGGTGACGTTCCTGGACCGGTGGTTCTTTGCCCAATAGGGCGCCTTAGCGGCTCAGCCCAGCGGGCAGGTTCGGCGCATCCAGCGCGGCGAACCCATAGTGGCGCAGCCAGCGCAGGTCGCTGTCAAAGAACGCCCGCAGATCCGGCATCCCGTATTTCAGCATCGCGATCCGGTCGATCCCCATCCCGAAGGCAAAGCCCTGCCAGTCCGCGGGGTCAATTCCGCCAGCCTGCAGCACCTTGGGGTGAACCATGCCGCTGCCTAGGATCTCCATCCAGTCGTCGCCCTCGCCGACCTTAAGCGTACCGCCCTTCCACGAGCAACGCAGATCCACCTCCGCCGAGGGCTCGGTGAAGGGGAAATGCGAGGCGCGAAAGCGCAACTCGACCTTATCGACTTCAAAATAGGCGCGGCAGAACTCCTCCAGGCACCATTTCAGGTTCGCCATCGACAGGTCCTTGTCGATGGCCAGCCCCTCGATCTGGTGGAACATCGGCGTGTGGGTCTGGTCGTAATCGGCGCGGTAGACGCGCCCCGGCGCGATCACGCGGATCGGCGCGCCCTGCGCCTCCATCGAGCGGATCTGCACCGGCGAGGTATGGGTGCGCAGCACATGCGGCGGGCGGTTATCGCCCTCGGCGCGGTGCATATAGAACGTGTCCATCTCGGTGCGGGTCGGGTGCTCGGCGGGGATGTTGAGCGCGTCGAAATTGTACCAGTCGCTCTCGATCTGCGGGCCCTCGGCGACCGAGAACCCCATATCGGCGAAGATGGTCGTGACCTCCTCGGTGACCTGGCTGACCGGGTGGATGGTGCCCTGGCGGCGGTCGCGCGCGGGCAGGGTGACGTCCAGCCACTCGGTGCGCAGGCGCTCGTCCAGCGCGGCGTCGGCCAGCGCGGCTTTCTTGGCCGCCAGCGCGCTGTTGATCTCGTCCTTCAGCGCGTTCAACGCGGGGCCGGCCACCTGGCGCTCCTCGGGCGTCATCTTGCCCAGCTCGCGCATCTTCAGGCTCACCTCGCCCTTCTTGCCGACCGCCTGCACGCGCAGGTCCTCCAGCGCGCCCTCGTCGGCGGCGCCAGCGATCAGGTCAATGTACTTTATTCTGAGATCGTCCATCATGCGCCTCGTAGAGTTTGAACTCTGCTAGCTTCCGTCCCGCCTGATTGCAAGCATCGGGGCTTGCCTAACCGTTCTAGCCCCATATGATCCCGCCAAACAAGGTTCCCCGGGGGGCATCGGGCAGTGTTCCAGACCACCACAGCCGAGGAGGCGGCGCGCGCGTCGTGGGATGTTGTCATCGCCGGCAGCAGCTTCTCTGCGATGTTCTTCTTGCGGGGATTGCCCGCCGGAACCCGCGCGTTGATCGTCGAGAAGGGCGCCATCATCCCGCATGAAGCGCAGGTCGCGGCCCTGGACCGACCGCGGGAAGAGTACCCGATGGACAACCGGTCCGAGATGCCAAAGGATTGGATCGCGCACCGAATGTTTGGCGGCAATTCAAACTGTTGGTGGGGTCAGGTTCCGCGGTTCCACCCCAACGATTTCCGCATGGCCGAGCTTTATGGTCAGGGCGCATCATGGCCCATCGACTATGACGATCTAGAGGTGTTCTACGGCGAGGTCGAGGATGTGATGGAGGTGGCCGGCGGTGGCGTCGATCATATCCTGCCGCGGTCGCGCCCGTTCCCCTACCCGCCCCACGCGCTGTCGCGAAGCGATAGGGCCTGTATCGACGCCATGCCCGATATCTGGGTGCCGGTCGCCTGCGCGCGCGCGAATGGTGGAGGCCGCGCCCAGTGCTGCGCCAATGGGGTCTGCCATCTGTGTCCGGTCGATTCAAAATTCAGCGTATTGAATGGCATCGACAGCTTTCTGCGCGACGGCGTGCACCTCTTGACCGGGGCCGAGGCGGTCTCGGTCGTCATCAACGCCGGACGCGCAGGCGGGTTGGTCATTCGGGACGGCGCTGGCGAGTACACGATCTCCGGTGGGATCGTGGCGCTTGGCACGAACGCGATCTCAAATGCGGCGATCCTGAAGCGCTCCGGCCTGACCGCCCCCGCATTGGGGCGCTACCTGCATGAGCAGCATTCCATCGAGTTGGTCATCGACGTTGCCGCGCCGGGATATTTTGGCGGCACTTCAATCACCGGCCATTGCTATGGGTTCTATGACGGGCCCCACCGCGCCGAAGCGGCGGCGGTTCTGGTTGAGAACTACAATGCCCCCAACGATCTGCGGCTGACGCCCGGTCGCTGGACCGACAGGATGATGCTCAAGCTGATTGCCGAGGACCTGCCGAAGGCCGAAAACCGGGTCGAGCTGGATGAAAACGGCGCGCCGCGGATCATCTGGACGGGACATTCCGCCTATGCCCATGCCGGGTTGGAACGCGCCATGGCCGGGATTGCGACGATCCTGCCGTTCGAGCTGGAGGCGATTGTCAGCCAGCGCTCCGCGGCGACAGAGGCCCATATTCAAGGCACCCATCGCATGGGCCTTGATGCCGCCAGTTCGGTGGTGAATGGGCATTGCGAAACGCACGAGGTTTCAGGGCTCTTTGCGCTGGGCTCGGGTGTATTTCCAACATCCTCGGCCGCGAATCCGACCCTGACCCTCTCGGCAATCGCATTGCGGGCGGGGAGGTCCGTTTGATGGCAGTTTCCAGACGCAGCTTTCTGAGGTTTGGGCTGGTCGCCGGGGTTGGGGCGGCCGGGGCGTGGATCTGGTCACGCTCGATTGAAGCAGAACTGCGCAGCATTCTGCGCCGCAACTTTGCAAGCAGGATCGCCGATGCGGAAGGCTCCACCGCGTTCATCGACGATTTCGCGCGGCTGTGGCGGGGGCGAACCTCTTTGCACAATCAAAGCTATCGCCCAAGGTTCTGGGCCACCGCCGTCTGGTCGCAAAAGGCGCAGAGGGAACGCGAGGCTTTCGAGGCGAACGTTCTGGCACATTACCTGCGCGCGACGAATGTCATCCGCGCCGATGAGACAGACCAGGACCTCATCTATCTTGGCATGCCGAACCCTTACGAGTCGCCCTGCAGCAATCCCATCAGCTCAGAGTGGCTTTGAACGACAAAGGGCGCAGCAATCGCCGCGCCCTGTCTCATTCTTGTGACCTTGCAGGCCCGAGTTAGGCCAGCGCGGCCTGCGCCTTGGCGGACACAAAAAAAGTGGCGGTCGCGACGGGGATCGAACCCGCAGCCTTCGGATAGACAATCCGCTGCTCTCCCGTTGAGCTACGCGACCATATGGCAGGGCGTACGGGATTCGAACCCGTGACCTCCGCTGTGAAAGAGCGGCGTCCAAACCGCTAGACCGACACCCCTAACCATGTCGATATGTATGACCGAGCGGCCTCAAGATTTCAAATAAAAATAGATGTAAATCAATAGCTTACAAGGCACACCACATCTCACCCGTTCACGCGAATGGCTTCGCGTGGCGCACTGAATACGTCAGGGTCGTATGGGTATGGGTCGCGAGCGAGGAACGCGCCGCGGCGTGTTCCTCGGTGGGATCTTCAGGTTCGTCTGGGTCCATGCGGGTCTCCGTCTGGGCAAAAGAAAAGGGCGGCTCGGATGTCCGAACCGCCCCATGGGTGTTGTGGTGTGACGCTGCTCTTAGTGCGTTAAGCCAAGCGGCATCATCCATCCCCCATGCGGCGGACGGCGATCCCGTTCAAACTGTGCAAACATGTTCAGCATCAAAATTTCCGGTTAGGCCAGCGCAGCCTGCGCCTTGGCGACGATCGCGCCGAACGCCTCGGGCTCGTTCACGGCCAGGTCGGCGAGGACCTTGCGGTCCACCTCGACCCCGGCCAGGTTCAGCCCATTGATGAAGCGCGAATAGGTCAGCGCCTCGTCATGGCTGCGCACGGCGGCGTTGATGCGCTGGATCCAGAGCGCGCGGAAGTTCCGCTTGCGCGCCTTGCGGTCGCGGGTCGCGTATTGGTTCGCCTTGTCGACGGCCTGGGTCGCGGTCTTGAAGTTCCGCGAGCGCGCGCCGTAATAGCCCTTTGCGGCCTTTACGATCTTGCGGTGACGGGCGTGGGTGACGGTTCCACCTTTGGTACGGGGCATCTGTCAGTCCTTCCTTAGCGGTCGTACGGCATGAAGCCCTTGACGATCTTCTCGTCGGGGGCGCTCAGCGTGGTGGTGCCGCGGGCGTTGCGGATGAACTTGTTGGTGCGCTTGATCATGCCGTGGCGCTTGCCGGCCTGGGCCGACAGGACGCGGCCAGTCGCCGTCACCTTAAAGCGCTTCTTGGCGCTCGACTTGGTCTTCATCTTGGGCATTTCCATCTCCTTGGTCGGGTGGTTTACGCGCGACTCGGCATGCCACATGGGCCGGTCCCGCCACTTCGAGAGCGCGCGTATACGCCGCCCCGCCCTTGCTGGCAAGCCTGAATCTGCGCGCAGCCCTTGGCAAGACGGCCCATGACGCACTGCAATTCCCAACCGGCGCGGGGATCTTTGCGCTAGCAGCTATCATAGAAACCGGGTGCCGCTGTCGTGCCCCTGCATTGGCCGGTTGGTTTTTCGACCTGGAGCGGTCATTGGCGCGCCGCAATTTTCTTGCAAGAAAATTGCGAAACTCTTGCAAGAGTTTCTTCAGCGCGCCCCTAAATGATCGCTCTATCGCAAGCTCTTACCGACGCGCGGGGGCCACTTTCCTTGGAAGGAAAGTGCAAATCTCTTGCAAGAGATTTGGGAGGCCCGAAAGGACGCTCCAGGCCAAACCAACGACCGTGCGCGCTGTTAACCACGCCCCTTGCCTTACCATGTGCCATACGCAAGTCCGACGTTTTGCCGACGGGGCGCCGACACGCGCTTTTCTAGGAAAATAAGGCGTTAACCCGCGATTCGCAGGGCGCGAGGCCAAACGCTGCGCGCGCGCCGTTAACCCATTGGCAATGATCAGAGGCGCTCTCGGTGCCGCTAGCGCGTGAAATGCGCCACCACGCGGATGAAGGCCTCTGGGACGTCATTCAATGTGTAGCCGCCCGGCTTCTGGCTCAGGGCGATCAGGATCATGGAGCCACCGACCAGAATTGCGATGGCCGAGGCCCGCGGCGGGCGACGGTCCGCGAAGGCGCCCATCATCGACGGGATCGCGAAACCTGCAATAATTATTCCAAAGACTAGGAAAAGGTCGTGAGAAATCAATACGTCACTCCGGTTCAGCCCTATAAATCAAACGCTCATCACAGGGCGCTACCCGGACAATATTCGTAGTTCCGGGCTGATTAAAGGGCACACCGGCGGTGACGACAATTTGGTCGGCGGCTGTTGCGAAATCGTCGGCCAGGGCGGCGCGCACGGCGCGCACCACGGCCTCTTTGAAGCGGCCCACCTCCTCGGTGACGACGCAATGGGCGCCCCATGTCAGGCTGAGCCTTCTGGCGGTGTCGACCTCAGAGGTCAGGGCGATGATCGGCACCCGCGGCCGCGCGCGCGCGACCAGGTAAACCGTTGTTCCTGATTGGGAAAAACAGCCGATGGCGTTCACATCGGTGGTCTCGGCGATCTCGCGGGCGGCGGAGACAATAGCGTCGGCGATGCTGTTCTTCTCGGCCCCGCGGCTGGCCTCGATCACGTTGCGATAGGTGGGGTCGCTCTCCACTTCCAGGGCCACGTTGTTCATCGTGGTGACCGCCTCGACCGGGTAGTCGCCCGCCGCACTCTCCGCCGAGAGCATGACCGCGTCGGTGCCCTCATAGATCGCAGCCGCCACGTCCGAGACCTCTGCCCGCGTGGGCATCGGGCTTTCTATCATGCTTTCAAGCATTTGCGTGGCCACGATCACCGGTTTGGCGGCGGCGCGGCACTTGCGGATCATGCGCTTTTGCAGCGGCGGAACGGCATGCACCGGCAGCTCGACCCCAAGATCGCCGCGGGCAACCATGACGCCGTCGCAGCTCTCGAGGATCTTGTCAAAGACGTTCACGGCGGCGGGCTTTTCGACCTTCACCATGATCGCCGCGCGGCCCTTGACCAGGCCGCGGGCCTCTTCCACATCCGCCGGCCGCTGCACGAAGGACAGCGCCAGCCAATCGACGCCGGCCTCGAAGGCGACCTCTAGGTCCGCGCGGTCCTTCTTTGTAAGCGCCGCCAGCGGCAGCACCACATCTGGCACGTTCACGCCCTTGCGGTCCGAGATCTCGCCCCCTGCCACCACCGTGCAATTCGCGAAATCGGCGCCGCATTCCCCCACCTTCAGGCGGATCTTGCCGTCATTGACCAGCAGCGAGGCGCCGGGCTCCAGCGCGTCGAAGATCTCTTTATGCGGCAGGTAGGCGCGCTTTGCGTCGCCGGGCGTTTCATCCAGATCCAGGCGGAAGGCCTGCCCGTTCTCCAGCTCTTCCTTGCCGTTCTTGAAGGTGCCCAGGCGCAGCTTTGGCCCCTGCAGGTCCGCCAGGATCGCAATCGGGCGCCCGGTATCCTTCTCGATCTGCCGGATGATGGCATGGCGGGCGCGAAAGTCGTCGTGGCTGCCATGGCTCATGTTAAGCCGGAACACGTCGGCGCCGGCCTCGAACAGCGCGCGGATCATCTGGTAATCCGAGGATGCCGGACCCAAAGTGGCGACGATTTTCACATTGCGGCGGCGTCTCATGGTGGCGGTCGTCCCTGTCTGGCTGCGATTGTTTGCGCTAACGGCTATTTGTCGCCTCTATGACGGAAATCGCGGCGCCTTACAACTGGCAGAGCGCCGCATGTCCCGGTACTGATCCATCGCGATGAAGAGTATCACAGATATGACGACCGAGGCGTTCGAAGTCGAGGGCGCGGAGCGCAAAGGGCCGTGGCTGTTGACCTGCGACCACGCATCCAACGCAGTGCCTGGCTTCGTGTCGGGCGGGGATCTGGGCCTCGCAGCTGCGGATATGAACCGACACATCGCCTATGACGTCGGCGCAGCGGGTGTCACGCGCCACCTGGCGCGGCTTCTGGATGCCCCTTGCGTCTTGTCGCGCTTCTCCCGCCTGGTGATCGACCCCAACAGGGGCGAGGACGACCCGACGCTGATCATGCAGCTCTATGACGGGACCTTGATCCCCGGGAACCGCGTGCTGGAGGCGAAGGAGCGCGCGCGCCGACTGGACCGGCTCTACCGCCCCTACCATAGCGCCGTGGATCAGCTGCTGGCGGGGCGCGACGCCACATATGTGGCCATCCACAGCTTCACGCCGCAGCTCAACGGGCGCCCGCCGCGCCCCTGGCACGTCACGGTGCTTTCGACCCAGGACAAGCGTTTCTCGGACCCGCTGCTGGAGCGCTTGGGGGCGGAGCCAGACCTCTGCATCGCGGAAAACGAGCCCTATACCGGCGAGCTGCGCGGCGACGGCGTGGATCGCCATGCAGTGAAACAGGGGCGCCCCAACGCGCTGATCGAGATCCGCAACGACCTGATCGAGACGGCGTCGGATCAGCAGGCCTGGGCCGAGCGCCTGGCGCCGCTTTTGCGCGCGGCGCATGAGGATATGCGCTGCGACGTTTAGGCCCAAGCTGCGCCGGCCGATCTTAACCTGATCTCAACCCAAGTGCCCCGCATAATATGCGGGTGGTGGTCGGGGCCCTGCCCCGACACAGTTCCCCAACCACCACCCATTTATGGTGTTTCGATTCGGGTTTAGATTTCGCTAATTTCTAAGCAAATCCATCCAGGACCGAAAAATTGGGCCACGGCGCAGCTAGTCAGCCAGGCCGAACCCCTCGTCGCGGATCGCATCGCCATGCTCATCCAGGTTGGGCGAGGGCCGCCCCAAACGCGGCGACGCCTCGGAGAAATGGAAGGGCGGGCGCACGGAGGGCACCCCGTCCAGGTCCATGCGCGCCCCACGCGCCGAAAGCTGCGGGTCGGCAAAGACCTCTTCCAAGTCGTTGATCGGGCCCGCGGGCACGCCCTCGGCCTCGCAGGCCGCCAGCAGGTCCGCCTTTGCGAACCCCTTTGTGCGCTCGGTCAAGGCCGCGGTGAGCGCATCGCGATGTGCCACGCGATCCGCGTTTGTCAGGTAGGCCGGGTGCCTTGCCAATTCCGGCACGCCCAGCAGACCACAAAGCCGCTGGTACTGCGCGTCATTCCCCGTCGCGATGATAATCCACCCATCGGCGCAGTCGAACACCTGGTAGGGCGTTAGGTTGGGATGCGCGTTGCCCATCTTTTGCGGCGCGGCGCCCGTGGCCAGGTAGTTCATCGCCTGGTTCGCCGTGATCGCGGTCGCTGCGTCCAGGAGCGCCATGTCGATATGCTGGCCGCGCCCGGTGCGCGCCCGCTGCGCCAGCGCCGCCTGGATCGCGATCGTCGCATAGAGCCCGGTGAAGATGTCGGTGACCGCAACGCCCACCTTCTGCGGCTGGCCCTCGGGCTCGCCGGTGATCGACATCAGCCCCGACATGCCCTGGATGATGAAATCATAGCCCGCGCGATGCGCATAGGGCCCGGTCTGGCCGAACCCCGTGATCGAGCAGTAGACCAGGCCTGGGTTCAGCGCGATCAAGCTGTCATAGTCCAGCCCGTATTTGGCCAGCCCGCCGACCTTGAAGTTCTCGATCAGAACGTCCGCCTCGGCCACCAGGGCACGCACCTGACGCTGGCCCTCCGGGGTGCGGAAATCCACCGCGATGGAGCGTTTGCCCCGGTTGCAGCTGTGGAAATAGGCGGCGGTCTTCTCGCCGCCCCGTTCAATGAAGGGCGGTCCCCATTTGCGGGTGTCGTCGCCGGTCGGCGCCTCGACCTTGATCACATCGGCGCCAAGATCCGCCAGGGTTTGACCGGCCCAAGGGCCGGCCAGAATGCGCGCGAGTTCAACGACCTTCAGTCCCGCAAGCGGGGCGGTCATCAGCCGAGTTTCTCGTCCAGAAGCGCCGAGAATTCCTCGAAGCTTTTGTCCCCCGCGACCAAGTCGCCATTGATGAGGAAGCTTGGCGTGGAGCGGATGCTGTCACGCTCGGAATTCTCCTGGAACACGGCGACCATCGCGCGGGCCATGTCCTCGTTCTGCATGCAGGCGTCAAGCTCATCCGGAGTAAGACCCGCGGTCAGGCCGATCTTTTTAAGCTTGTCGACGATCACGGTCGGCGTGTCGCCGCGCGCCCAATCGCTTTGCTGCGCATAGATCATGTCGGCCAGCGCGAAATAGCGCTCGGGGCCACCGCAGCGCGCCACCATCGCGGCCCAAAGCCCGAAACGGTCAAAGTAGACCTCGCGATAGATGAAATGCACCTTGCCGGTGTCGATATAGGCCGCCTTGATGTCCTTAAAGGTGTTCTCGTGGAAGCTGCGGCAATGCGGGCAGGTGTAGCTGGCGTACTCGACCACGGTAACGGGCGCGTTTGGATCGCCCAGCGACATCTCGGCGACGATGGAGGTGTCGACCTCGCCCGCCTCCTGCGCGTTGGCAGCGCCCAGGCCAGGCAGGCTGGTGGTGCTGTTTGCGGGCCAGAAATAGGCCCCACCCGCGGCAATGGCGGCGGCACCTGCGACTAGGAAGTATCGGCGGTCCATGTATGAAACCTCAGCTTGATTTGGATCGGGAAAGAACGTTTGCGCCGAGGCGGGCAAGGGCCTCGCGCAGTTGGTCGTCTGCGACGGGCGCCGCGGTTTCGCGCGCGGCCTCCTGTTGCGCCTTGGAGGGCACGGGTTTTTGCGGCGCCTGCGCGGCGTGCTCGAAATCGGCCCGGCCCTCGGCAAAGCCCGTGGGCGCGGTCTGGGTGATGCGGATATGGCGGATCGCGGCATAGCCGTAGCAGGCATTCACCCGCTCCTTCAGCCGTTCCGTCTGCATCTGAAGCATCGGGGCCTGCGCGCCGGTGGTCAGCAGGGTCAACGTGGCGCCAAAGCCGCCCTTTGCGTAGCTGACATTGACCGGCCGGGCGATCGCGGCGACCTGCTCGCCCGCGATCTCCGCCCAATTGGTCAGCAGCTTGGACACGGCAAAGCCGCGGCTCTCGCTCGCCTTTCGGATGTCTCTTTGCACCAAGCCAATGGCGCGCTTAAAGCGCCCGGCTTGTAGGTTGCGATTGCTCACTGGCCAGTCCTTTACTAGGCGCTATTCTAGTGCCTGGCGCGCGCCGCGCCAGCACAAAGCCCGCGAAAGGGAATAAAGTTTGCGTGACGCCCTGAGTGACAGCCTCATCGACTGGTACGATGCCCATGCCCGCCAGATGCCCTGGCGCGTCCGCCCCGCGGACCGCGCGGCGGGCGTGCGCCCCGATCCCTACCACGTGTGGCTGTCCGAGGTCATGCTGCAACAAACCACCGTGGCCGCCGTGCGGGCCTATTTCCTGCGCTTTCTTGAACGCTGGCCGCGGGTAGAAGACCTGGCCGCCGCGGAGGATGGCGACGTTATGGGCGAGTGGGCGGGGCTGGGCTATTATGCCCGCGCGCGAAACCTGTTGAAATGCGCGCGCGCAGTGGTCGCCGAGCACGGCGGTCGCTTTCCGACCACCCGCGAGGCCCTGCTCGGCCTACCCGGCGTCGGGCCCTACACCGCCTCTGCGATCGCCGCGATAGCCTTTGACGAGCCCGCCACCGTGGTTGATGGCAATGTTGAGCGGGTCATGGCCCGGCTTCATGCCGTTGAGACCCCGCTTCCCACCGCGAAACCGGAACTCACAAAGCTTGCCGAGGATCTGACCCCCAACCACCGGCCCGGCGACTATGCCCAGGCCGTCATGGACCTTGGCGCCACGATCTGCACGCCCAAGCGACCGGCCTGCGGCATCTGCCCCTGGATGGAAGGTTGCACCGCACGGGCCCGCGGCATCCAAGCGGAGCTGCCGCGAAAGATCCCCAAACAGAAAAAGCCCACGCGCTTTGGTATCGCCTATTTGGCGCGCCGCGCGGATGGCGCCTGGCTGTTGGAGCGGCGCCCCGACCGCGGCCTGCTGGGCGGGATGCTGGGATGGCCCGGGGCCGAATGGGGCGCCGAGGCCGTCGAAGCGCCGCCCCTTGAGGCCGAATGGAACGACCCGGGCGCCGAGGTCCGGCATACTTTCACGCATTTCCATCTGCGGATGGCCCTACGCGTGGCGGAGGTCGGGCCGGACGCCCAGCCGCGCAGCGGCAGCTTTGTTGCCGCAAACGATTTCCGCCCCTCTGACCTTCCGACGGTGATGCGTAAGGCATATAATCTGGTCACAGGTTAATCTTTTTCTCGGCACGGTTCCCCACCACCACCCATCTATGATGGGGCGATTCGCCCTAAGATTTCCCGAATTTCCCCCGCGCCCCGCCACGCGCCACCTCCCCGCGTCCTTGGCCCGCATCCCAAGCCTCTCTGGACCCGGTCCGGGCTTTGGGACATCGTGCCCTGAAAACAGGGAGAGAGACATGATCGAAGAACCGCCCCTACTGACCATTAAGCGCCCCGCCCGGCGCCCCACTGACGCGCAGATCGCCGCCTTCCAAGGCGTGCCCACAGGTTTCGTCGTGGACGCGATGATGGGCGGCGGCACGATGGCGTCGACCATCCGCCCGCTGGGCGAGGGGCGCGACCTGAATTGCGTGGCGGCGGGCCCGGCCCTGACCGTCGAGACTGGCCCGGCGGACATCCTGGCGCTTCTGGCCGCGCTGGGGTCCATCCAGGACGGCGACGTGGTGGTCTCTAGCTTTGCCGCGCATCAGGGCTGCGCCGCCGCGGGCGACCGGGTCAGCGCAATGATGAAGAACTGCGGCGCGGCTGGGTTCGTCACCGACGGCCCTGCGCGCGATTACGCGGGCATCGTCGCGGTCGGTCTGCCGATCTGGTGCACCGGGCTGACGCCGAACACGCCCTTCGGCAAGGGCCCCGGCACGGTCGGCCTGCCGATCCAGAGCGGCGGGCTAGAGGTCGAGACCGGCGACATGATCGTGGCCGACATGGACGGCGTCGTGGTTGTCCCCTTCGAGCGGCTCGACGAGGTGCTCGCGCAGCTACAGAAAGTGCAAGACCTAGAAGCCGCGCTGCATGCGGATCTGCAAGAGGGCCTGAAGGTGCCGCCGGATATCGAGACGCTCTTGAAAAGCGACCAGGTGCGCTATGTCGACTAAGGCGGCGCGCGACGGGAAAGTCATTAACTGACTTTTTGGGGTGCGCTTTCGTATTATTGTTGCGCTGCGACTGCGAAAGGAATATGCCGCACCGAAGCATTTTGAAGGAGCGCACCCATGGCCCATGATGGACAGAACGCGATGACCGAAAGCCCCGTTCTCCCCGATCTTCTGGGGCTCACCGGTGCCGCCGTGGCGCCGGTTCGGGCGCTGCTGGCGACCGCGACGGACCGCGTGCGCGAGATGGTCACGGCCGAGGGGCGGGTCTCTGGCGCGCTCCTGGAGCAACACCAGACCGCCGCCCATGGCCTGGCCTGGCTGGCCACCTACGCCGAGAGCCTGACCCAGATGCAGGGCTGGGCCGAGCGGCTAGAGGCCGAGGGCAAGTTCGGCGAGATGGAGCAGCTGCTGCACCAGATCGCCTTTGGCGAGTATCTCTGGCAGATCTATGGCGGCCTCCCGATGAGCCAGACCGAGATCCTGCGCCCACAGGACATCGGCCTGACCCAGGACGACCAGCGCGCGATGATGGTGCCCGAGGTGATGCGCCTGACCCAGGAGGGCAACAGCCAGGCCGCGCGGATGCGGCTGGTGGCGCTGATGCAGGACAACGCGGGGCATGCCACCTTCGGCGGCACCGGCCTGGACGAAGAGCTGGAGATGATCCGCGACCAGTTCCGCCGCTACGCCGACGAGCAGGTCATCCCGCACGCCCATGAGTGGCACCTGAAGGACGAGCTGATCCCCATGGAGGTGATCGACGAGCTCGCCGAGTTGGGCGTCTTCGGCCTGACCATCCCCGAGGAGCATGGCGGGTTCGGCCTGTCCAAGGCCTCGATGGTGGTGGTTTCCGAAGAGCTTTCAAGAGGTTACATCGGCGTCGGCTCGCTGGGCACGCGGTCAGAGATCGCCGCCGAGCTGATCCTCTGCGGCGGGACGGAGGCGCAAAAGGAGAAGTGGTTGCCGGGGCTGGCGTCGGGCGAGATCCTGCCCACGGCGGTGTTCACCGAGCCCAACACGGGTTCTGACCTGGGCAGCCTGCGCACGAAGGCCGTGAAGGACGGCGACGACTGGGTCATCACCGGCAACAAGACCTGGATCACCCATGCCGCGCGCACCCATGTGATGACCGTGCTGGCGCGCAGCGTGCCAGACACCAACAATTACAAGGGCTTGTCGATGTTCCTGGCCGAGAAGACGCCCGGCACGGACGAGGCGCCTTTCGTGGACGAGGGCATCTCTGGCGGCGAGATCGAGGTGCTCGGCTACCGCGGTATGAAGGAGTACACGGTCAATTTCGATGGGTTCTCGGTGAAGGGTGAGAACCTGCTGGGTGGCGAAGAAGGTCAGGGATTCAAACAACTTATGCAGACTTTCGAGTCCGCGCGGATCCAAACCGCCGCCCGCGCCATCGGCGTGGCGCAGTCCGCGCTGGAGGCGGGGATGCAATACAGCCTAGACCGCAACCAGTTCGGCAAGGCCCTGATCAACTTCCCGCGCGTGGCGGGCAAGCTGGCGATGATGGCCACCGAGATCATGGTCACGCGGCAGTTAACCTATTATTCCGCAAGGCAAAAAGACGAGGGCAAGCGCTGCGATCTGGAGGCCGGGATGGCCAAGCTGCTGGGCGCGCGGGTGGCCTGGTCCGCCGCCGACAACGCGCTGCAGATCCATGGCGGCAACGGCTTCGCGCTGGAGTATCAGATCAGCCGGATCCTCTGCGACGCGCGCATTCTGAACATCTTTGAGGGCGCCGCAGAGATCCAAGCGCAGGTCATCGCCCGCCGCCTCTTGGGCTGAATCCAGCGGTCGGCAAAGCGTCGGCAAAGCGTCGGACATCTGTCGGGCAAGTGTATGGCTTTTGAATGATCCCAAGAGCTTAGGGAAATCGCCGTTGAGCGGCGGCTCAACTTGACCGCGAGGGCCGCCGCAGACATACTCGTCCCATTCATTTGGGTCGATTGATTTGAGCACCAACTACGAAGACCTCCCGGCGCAAGTCCGCGCCCAGCGCCGCCGCAAGGCGCGACTGCGCGCCGAGTGGGCGGCGGCGGAGGCCGAGAACCAGACCCTGATCCAAGAGGTCACCGGCGCGCCGGACACGCAGGCCATCGTGCGCATGACCCGCCGCCGGGGCCGGGCGGCGGAGACACGCGCCGGGTGGCTGTTCATCGGGCTGGTGATCACGATCCTTGCGGGGCTGATTTACTACCTCGGGCTGCCGTTTTTTCAAAACTATGTCGATGGTCGTGTGCTGACATTGCGCGAGACCCGCGCCGCCATTGCCAAGGTTGAGGAGGATCTTGATACGCGGTTGGAAACAGTTCGAGAAGATTTAGCCATCGCATTGACCGATGCCTTCGTACGGATCCCTGTGCCTACCGGCTCAGGCAGTGAGCACTACTATGCCCTAATGCCTCTGGACGGGGGCCGGGTGATGGTTGCAGGCAGTCACAACACGTTGCTGATCTACGATCCTGCACATCCAGAACCGATCCAGCGGATCGACGTCCCAACCGGCAATCGCTCTGACGAATACCGCGCCATTCTGCCCCTGGACGAGGGCCGAGTGATGATCGCAGGCGATGACAATGCACTGTTGATTTATGATCCCGCACAGGCAGAGCCGATGCAGCGGATCCCCTTGCCCGTAAGCTCGGGCTTTGGATACACCGCTCTGCTGCCCCTGGACGAGGACCGGGTAATGCTTGCAGGCTATCCAAGCACGCTCCTGATCTATGACCCGGCTCAGCCAGAACATATCCAGCAGATCCCCGTGCCCATTGGAATCGGTAAATTGCGGTTCAATGCACTGCTGCCCCTGGACAAAGGTCGAGTGATGGTAGCGGGCGATTGGAATATGCTGTTGATTTATGATCCCGCTAAGGCAGAGCCAATACAGCGGGTCCCCGCCCCAACCGGATCCATTTTTGAAGCTTACCGCGCCCTAAAGCGTTTCGACAAAAGTTTGAATCGGTTGGATTCCCACAGAGCTTGAACTGTGATTCACCTTGATAGGGAGGATCACATCATGCCAGCACCATTGTCGACAGAACTGCGCGACCGCTTTGCGCGTTTGATCAGGGAAGGACTGTCCGGGAGAGAAGCCTCACGCCGCCTTCAGGTTTCTGCCGCCACTGGCGCTCGATGGGCCGGTCGAATCCGGAGTACCGGGGCTGCCACTGTTGCACTGATGGGACGTCCTGCGGGATCGGGCAAGCTGGCCGACCATATAGAGTTCTTTAGGGAGTTGGTGACGCAGGACCCGGACATCACGTTATTCGAACTGCGTGATGCACTCGCTGATGCGGAAGGGGTTGCGGTCCATCATTCCGCCATTGCGGGGTTGCTCAAGCGCCTCGGCTTCACGCACAAAAAAAGTCGTTGGTGGCCTCCGAGCGCCGCCATGCCAAGGTAAGGCGACGGCGGGCTGATTGGTTTGCTCATCGCATTCCGGCCGTCGGGGCCTCACCGGATCGTGTTGTCTTCATTGACGAAACCGCCGTGAAGACGAACCTCACGCGGCTACGGGGCTGGGCGTCACGCGGCGAGCGCCTGACCATGGACGCGCCCTTCGGCAGTTGGGGGACGCAGACACTGATTGCCGGTCTGAGCTATGATGCGCTGATCGCACCCTGGGTCATCAAAGGCGCAATGGACGGTCCTGCTTTTGCCGCCTACATCCGCGAAGTGCTGGTGCCCGAAATCACACCCGGCACGGTGGTGATTCTCGACAACCTGGCCACGCATCGCAACAAGGAAGCAGCAGCCGCGCTAAAGGCGCATGGCTGCTGGTTTCTGTACCTGCCGCCACACTCCCCAGACCTCAACCCGATTGAACAAGCTTTCTCGAAGCTCAAGGCCCATCTCCGACGGATCGGAGCACGCTCGTTCACATCCGTCTTCAAAGCCATCGGTGAAATCTGTGACCTGTACGATCCGGAAGAATGCTCGAACTACTTCAAGGCCGCTGGATATGTCTCAAACTAATGTCGAAACGCTCTAATGCCCCTGGACAAGGGCCAGGTGATGATCGCAGGCAGCAACAATACGTTGCTAATCTATGATCCCGCAAAGCCAAAGTCGATCCAGCGGATCCCCGTTCCCACCGGCTCTGGCGATGAATGGTACTTTGACTTGCTGCCCCTAGATGGGGGCCGGGTTATGATCGCAGGTTCCGATAACACCGTGCTAATCTTTGACCCCGCCAAGGCAGAACCGATACAGCGGATCCCCGTCCCAACCAGCGATCGCGAAGGGCAGTACAATGCCCTTGCGCTTCTGGACGGGGGCCGAGTGATGGTGGCGGGCAGCGACAATAGATTGCTGGTGCCAACAAATGAGCTCGCGGATGAAGTGCGAAACTTGCATGTAAAAGAACCTTATGGCCCGTCGGAAGTGGGCGCCGACGGTGAAGCCCCCCCGATAATACGGCCAGAGCAACGCCTCATCGAATTCATCAATGGACTGCCGGATCATCTGAAACCGCTTGTTTCAGGCAGTCTTGATACATTGCAAACAGCGAATGGTGAACGCCGCGTAGCGCAGAAGCGACAACAAGCGAACCAGGCATTTCTGGACGATCTGCCGAAGTATTTTATGCAACAGCGGCGGCAAAGCTTTCTGGACTTCATGGCCGCCTGTCGCGGGGGAAATATCGCCCCAGCGCAAGATGGCAAGGGTGCAGATACTTTTGCCGAAGATATCGACAATGTCACACTGGCCTGCGTGCAGGGCTGGCGCGAGGGGCTGGAAGCCGACGAGGGCACTTGGTGGCATACCCTGGCCCAGCAGGTGCCGCCGGGCATCTTGCTGCTGTTCCTGCTGGCCACGCTGGGCGTTCTTTACCGCTATAACCTGCGGCTGGCGGGGTTCCATCACGGGCGCGCTGACGCGCTGGAGCTGTTGGCGCAGCGGGGCGCCTTCCATGCTGAGACGCTAGAGACCGTGGCCGCGGCGCTCTCGGCCGACCGGGTGGAGATGGGCCGCGCAGCGCGGGCGCCCGCCGATCAGGCCATCGACATGGCCCGCGCCATCATGGCTCGGAAATAAGCCAGCCCACCACCCTGTCGCGGTCAAAGATCACGTCGTCGATCATCACCCCCTGCGGGTCGCGGTTGGTTATGGAGATGCCGGCGATGTCCTCGGCACCATCGCTGCGGCGGAAGCCATAGCCCGCCAGCATCCACTCCAGCTCGACCTCCGCGGTGTCGATCAGGGTGCCGTCGCGGCGGTAGAACGCCACCTCGATCCAGCCCTTCGGCGCGGGCGTCTTGGGCTCGGGCTCGGCGGTGACGCGAAAGCCCAGCGCCGATTGGTCCCGGTCGAAGAGGATCGACACGGCGCCCTCGCCGCCGCCGTTGCGCTTGGGAAAGCCGGGCGGGGCGATGCCCATGAGCTGGTTCGACATGAAGAAGATGAACTCGACCGCGAGGTTCTGGCCGGGCGCGCCGGGTTCTAGGGTAAGGGGCGACTGCGGCGCCAAGAGCAGCGCGTCAAAGCCGGCCTCCTGGGCGACCAGCTGGCCGCGGAAGCGCTCGGCGATGCGGGCCCCTTCGAACACCTGCGTGCCCTCGAGCGCGCGCCCGGGGGAGGCGCGTTTTGGGTAGTTCTCAAAGTCGATTAGGGCGCCCAGCTCTTGCTCCAGAGTCTCGTAGGGGACTTGCTGGATCGCCTGGGGCCATGCGGCGGTCGCGCAAACGATCAGGGCCGCCGTGAGACCCGAAAGAAAACTGGGCCGTGCCATGGGGCGATTGAGGCCCACGCGGCCCTTGCGTGTCAAGTGCGCGGTCTATGCGGGCGCCAAAGCATGTGCATTCTTCCCGCGCGCGGTGCCACGGATGCCGATCTGCGCCGCGGGTATTGGCGCGCTTGGGAAGAATTCAATTTGGGAACGGCCCGCGGCGCGGCGTGGCGCGGTCAGCTGAGGCCCTTCAACGCGGCGGTCAGTTTCTTGAGGTTCCTGCCCTGCCTTTCGTGCAGCGCGCGGACCTCGATGGCCTCGGTTTTCACCAGGCTAATGCCCTCGATCAGCATATCAATGAACAGCGGCTTGCCGCTGCGCTCGGAGACGCGGTAGGTCACCTCGAACGGCGCCGAGCCGGCCAGGCGGGTCACGGTTTTGACCTGAAAGTAGGACTTCCACGGCCCCGCCGATTGCACCTCGATTCGCCCCCCCACGAATTCGCGGAAGCGCGTGCCGTATTTGCGCGCCATGTAGCCCTGGAACGCCCTGGTGAAGTCGCGCATCTCGGCGCGGCTGGCGCTACGGGCCGGCGGGCCCAGCACGAGCTGCGCAATCAGCGCCACATCGGCGTATTTGGCGAACAGGTCCTTCTCGAAGGCCGCGATCATGCGGCTCTGCGACATGCCCGAATTGATGATGCGATTGAAATCCGCCACCAGCTTGTCGATCAGCCCCTCGGCCTCGCGCGTGCTGAGGGCGCGCGCGGAGCCCGGCAGCAAAGCCGCACCCGCCGCCAAGGCGGCCCCGCCCATCAGGACGGCGCGGCGCGTTGGATCAGTTCGCGAAGGGGTCAAATCCAAAGGGGTCGGCATATGGGTCATCTTCTGCGCTCGTCGTGTCAGTTGAGGGGCTTGGGCCGCCCAGGGTGAATCGTCTATTGTCCAAATATAGTAGACGCGCCTGCGCATAGCTATCCGCGCTGTCATAAAGCACCGAATCCACCAGGTCGCGAAACTCGTACCGTGTCCCGATGCCAGACAGGCCGCGCGCCGCGGGCACCATGATGCTTTCGGGCGCCTGCACCACGTAACTCAATGGATTCGTGAAGAGATCCACCACCGTGCCCGCCGTGTCGCGCGTCGTGGAGGGGCCCAGGAAGGGCAGCTCGATATAGGCGCCCTCGCGCGCGCCCCACCTATGCAAAGTTTCGCCGAAATCCGCGCGCCGCTCGGGGATCCCCATCTCTGAGGCGACATCCAGCAACCCGCCGATCCCGAAGGTGGAATTCACCAAGAAGCGCAAGAAGTTGCTGCCCGCGTCATGCACGTTGCCCTGCAACACATCATTCACGAAATACCCAGGCGTCGCCAGGTTCCCGGCGAAGTTCCCCACCCCGTTGCGCACCGGCTTGGGCACCGTCGTGCCGTAACCCGTCGCGGCCGGGCGCAAGAGCCTGCTGTCCACCCTCTTGTTGAAGTCGTGCACGCGCCGGTTCTGCGCCTCATAGGGGTCGTTGATCCCCTCGGCCACCGGAGCGGCACAGCCCGCCAGCACGACAAGCGCCAGCGACAGCGCGACAGAAACAATAGTGCGGATCATGGCCTCGGCAGTTCTGACTTCAATACCAACACAGTTCTTGACTCACTTAAGGGCTGACGAAGCATTTTGCAGGTAATAACAGTTTAACTGGGATATGTTGTGACCTAATGGTGACAATGCGCGAATAGGAGGAGTCTAGCATCAACGCCCCGGCTTTGAAACCATCGGATCTGGAGGCCGGCCTGCAAGAGCTGCGCGCGGCACGCGCCACCAATCGGGGGCTGTTCTGGGCCGTGGGCATCTTCAGCTTCTTTGTGAACCTGCTGATGCTGACCGGCCCCCTGTTCATGCTGCAGGTCTACGACCGCGTGCTGGGCAGCCGCTCTGAGGAAACGCTGCTGGCGCTCTTCATCCTGATGGGCTTCCTGTTCGGCATGATGGGCCTGCTGGACTTCGTCCGCGGGCGCGTCCTGGCGCGGATTGGCGCGAATTTCCAGGCCGCGTTGGACCGGCGGGTCTTCGCCGCCGTCATTAAGAAGGCCAGCGTCGCGCATGGCGACCAGGGGGCCTCTAGCGCGCTGCGCGACTTGGAAGCGGTTCAGCGCTATTACGCATCACCGGTCTTTGGCGCCTTCTTCGACGTGCCCTGGACCTTCGTTTTCCTGTTCGGGATCTACATCTTCCACCCCTGGCTTGGCTACCTGGCCATCGGAGGCGGCGGGCTGTTGATCCTGGTGACCCTCCTCAACCAGCTGACCACGCGCGGCCCCGTGCTTGCGGCGAACCGCGCCGTGGCCCAGGCAGAGCAATTCTCGGATCAGATCCGGACCGAGGCCGAGATGGTGCGCAGCCTTGGCATGCAGAACGCCGCCTTCACGCGCTGGAACGGCGCGCGCGGCAAGGCGCTGGAGGACGGGCTATCCTCGAGCGACCGCACCGGCGGCTTCACCACGCTGAGCAAGACCTTCCGGCTGTTTCTGCAATCCGCCATGCTGGGCCTGGGCGCCTATCTGGTGCTGAACGAGGGGCTGACCCCCGGCGCGATGATCGCCGCCTCGATCCTGATGGGGCGCGCCCTGGCGCCGGTGGACATGGCCATCGGGCAGTGGCCCTCGGTGCAGCGCGCCTGGAAGGGGCTGGAGAACCTCGCCGAGCTGCTGGCGACCGTGCCCGTGGACCAGCAGCGCATAGAGCTGCCCGTGCCCCGGGCGCGCCTGGTGGTGCAGCAGCTGACCGTCGTGCCCCCGGGCGAGCAGGTCGCCAGCCTGCGCATGGTCAGCTTCGAGGTGAACCCCGGCGAGGCCCTGGGCGTGATCGGGCCCAGCGGGTCCGGCAAGACCACCCTGGCGCGCGCCCTGATCGGCGTTTGGCGCCCCGCCGGCGGCAAGGTCCGCCTGGATGGCGCTACCCTCGACCAATACGACCCCGACGTCCTGGGCGCGCATATCGGCTTCCTGCCGCAGCGCGTGCAGCTCTTTGACGGCACCATCGCGGACAACATCGCCCGGCTCTCAACCCAGCCCGACGCCGGCAAGGTCATCGAGGCCGCCAAGAAGGCCGCCGCGCATGACCTGATCCTGAAGCTGCCCGAGGGGTACGACACCCGCGTGACCTCCGGCGGCGGGCGCCTATCGGGCGGGCAGATCCAGCGCATCGGCCTGGCCCGCGCCATGTATGGCGACCCCGTTATGCTGGTCCTGGACGAGCCGAACTCGAACCTCGACAACGAGGGCAGCCAGGCGCTGAACACCGCGATCCGGCAGATGAAGGCCGATGGCAAATCCGTGCTGATAATGGCGCACCGCCCGGCGGCGATTGAGGAATGCGAGAAGCTCTTGGTGCTGGACATGGGCGCGCGCCGCGCCTTCGGGCCGCGCGACGAGGTGCTCAAAGAGGTGCTGTCCAACTACCAAGACGTGCAAAAGAAAGTCGGTCCGGGCGGGGTATCATGAGCGAGCAGAAACGGTTCACCGCGCGCGGCTACATGATCCTGGGCATTCTGGGCCTGCTGGTGCTGGTGGGCGGCTTTGGCGGCTGGGCCGTGCTGGCCAATATCTCCGGCGCGATCGTCGCCTCGGGCCAGGTCGAGGTCGACCAGAACCGCCAGGTCGTGCAGCACCCGGACGGCGGCGTGGTGGCCGAGATCCTGGTGGACGAGGGCGACCTTGTCGCAGAGGGCGAGGTTCTGCTGCGGCTTGACGCGGTCGCGCTGCGCTCGGACCTGGCCATCGTCGAGAGCCAGCTGTTTGAGTTCATGGCGCGCCGCGCCCGGCTTGAGGCCGAGCGGGATGGCCAAACCGGGATCGCCTTTGACGCCGAGCTCGTCAAGGAGGCCTCGACCCGCCCGCAATTGCAGGACCTGATCGACGGCCAGCAGCGGCTGTTTGGGGCGCGCAACGCCTCGCTGGCCAACGAGGCGGAGCAGCTGCGCAAGCGCCGCAGCCAGATCCTGACCCAGGTGACCGGGATTGACGCGCAGAAAGCCTCGCTGGAGACGCAAATCGGTCTGATCCGGCAGGAACTGGCCGACCAGCAATCCCTGCTGGATCGCGGCCTGGCCCAGGCCGCGCGCGTCCTGGCCCTGCAACGCGAAGAGGCCAGCCTGGACGGGCGGCGCGGCGAATTGATCGCCGCCGGGGCGCAGGCCGAGGAGCGGGTGACCGAGATCGACATCAGCATCCTCACCCTGCAGACCGAGCGGCGCGAGCAGGCCATCACCCGGCTGCGCGACCTGCAGGTGCGCGAGCTGGAACTGGCCGAGCAGCGCAACGCCCTGCGCACCCGTCTCAACCGGCTGGAGATCACCGCCCCGGTCTCGGGCATCGTCTATTCAAAGCAGGTCTTTACGCCGCGCTCGGTCATCCGCCCCGCCGAGCCGGTGCTGTTTCTGATCCCGCAGGACCGCCCCCTGGTGGTCGCCGCGCGGGTCGAGCCGATCCATGTGGACCAGTTCTTTGTCAGCCAGGAGGTCGTGGTGAAATTCTCGGCCTTTGATGCGCGCACCACGCCTGAGCTGTTCGGGGACGTGGTGCAGATCTCGGCGGACGCCTTCGTGGATGAGCGCACCCAGGCCACGTATTACCGCGCCGAGATAAGGCTGTCGGAGGAAGAGCTGGCCAAGCTGCCAGAGGGGCTTGTGATGATCCCCGGCATGCCGGTGGAGGCGTTTATCCGCACCGATGATCGCTCGCCGCTGACCTATCTGGTGAAGCCGCTGACGGATTACTTTGCCAAGGCGTTCCGCGAGAGCTAACGGCGCGCGCATCCTGCCCGTGACGCGGGCGATCACATCGCCGGGGGTGCGCAAGATTGCCGCGGGCGGCCCAATTTCATGCGGCACTTAACGATTTGTTCAGTGATTCGGCCTGACCATGAAATTGGGTGGGAGCCGCGGCGCGTGCCGTTCCGGCACCCACCCGTTTTTAGGTTGCGTCGCAATTCCTAAGATTTCCCCAAGAAAAAACCACCGCGTCAATTCGCCCAGCAAGAGCCCGTCACAGAAACCACGCCCAAGGCGTTTTGCGCGCTTTCGCAGCAACCCTATTCGCGCTAGCGTCCCGCCGAAATCAAATATGGAGACCCCCATGTCCGGAACCTTCGAGACCCGCCTTGCTGAGCTCGGCGTCACCCTGCCCGACGCCCCGGTGCCCGCCGCCAATTACGTGCCCGCCGTGCGCGTGGGCAACACGCTCTATATCTCGGGCCAGATCAGCCAGAACGACGCCGGTCTGATCACCGGCAAGGTCGGCGCGGACCTTACCGTCGAGGAGGGCGCCGCCGCCGCCCGCACCTGCGCGATCAGCCTGCTGGCGCAGGTCAAGGCCGCGCTGGACGGTGACCTGGACCGCCTGGTGCGCGCGGTCAAACTGACCGGTTTCGTGAACTCCACGCCCGACTTCGCCGATCAGCCCAAGGTGATCAACGGCTGCAGCGACTTCCTGGTCGAGGCGCTGGGGGATGCCGGGCGGCACGCCCGCTCCGCGGTCTCGGCTGGTGCGCTGCCGCTGAACGTGGCGGTCGAGATCGAAGGGATCTTTGAGGTCAAATGACAGGGCTGCCAGAGGCGTTTCTAAACGCGCCTATCGCGCACCGGGGCTATCACAGCCCCGGTCGGCCCGAGAATTCCCGCGCCGCGTTCGAAGCGGCCATCGCCGCCGGTTACGGCATTGAACTGGACTTGCAGCTTTCGGCGGATGGCCAGGCGATGGTTTTCCACGACTACCTGTTGGACCGGCTCACCGGTGCGACGGGCCCGGTCGTGGAGAACAGCGCCGCCGCTCTTGGCGCGATCCAATTGACCGGCGGCGACGAAGGCATTCCTACGCTGACGGAGGTGCTCGATCTCGTGGCCGGGCGCGCGCCGCTCTTGATCGAGCTGAAGGACCAGGACGGCGCGTTGGGCCCCGATATCGGTGCGTTGGAACGCGCGACCGCAAGGGCGCTTTCCGACTACCAGGGCCCGGTGGCGTTGATGTCGTTCAATCCGCATGCGGTGGCACAGCTGGCCGAGCTTTGTCCCGACATCCCGCGCGGTCTGGTCACCGATCCCTTCCTGGCCGAAGACTGGGACGGCGTGCCGGATACGCGCCGCTCGGAGTTGCGCGACATCCCCGACTATCTTCGCGTCGGCGCCTGTTTCATCTCGCATAACGTCACCGATCTGGGCGCCCCAGCCGTCGCCGCGCGAAAAGCCGCCGGCGCCATGGTGCTCTGCTGGACGGTGCGGTCGCCCGAAATTGAGGCGCGCGCCCGAAAGATCGCCGATAACGTCACCTTCGAGGGATACGCCGCCGTGTTGCCTTGACGCCGGGCGCCCAGGTGCCAGATTAGGGGGTATCCCCGAGGATAAACTGCCCGATGCGCGAAACCCGGATCGAGATCAACGTCGCCACGTCGCTTGCCGAGATCTCGGCAGAGGACTGGGACGCCTGCGCCTGCCCGGAGGCCACCGACGGTGGCCGCCCCCTTGATCCCTTCACCACGCACCGCTTCCTGCACGCGCTGGAGGCCTCCGGCAGCGTCGGCCCCGGCAGCGGCTGGGCCCCGCGCCACCTGACGGCGGTGATGGACGGGCAGGTGATCGCCGCCGCGCCGCTCTACGCCAAGGGGCACAGCCAGGGCGAGTTCATCTTTGACCACTCCTGGGCGCATGCCTATGAGCGCGCCGGCGGGCAGTATTACCCCAAGCTACAGCTCGCCGTGCCCTTCACCCCGGCCACGGGGCGCCGCCTGCTGGTACGGCCCGGGCTAGAGGAGATGGGGCAATCCGCGCTGGTACAAGGCGCGGTGCAGCTGGCCGCCGAGAACGAGCTCGCCACGGCGCATATCACCTTCTGCACCGAAGAGGAGGCCCGCGCCGGCGCCGCGATGGGGCTCTTGCACCGCGTCAGCGACCAGTTCCACTGGCTCAACGACGGCTACGCGGATTTCGACGCCTTCCTGGCCGCGCTCAGCTCGCGCAAGCGCAAGAACATCCGCAAGGAGCGCGCCCAGGCGAACGCCTTTGGCGGGCGGATCGTCGAGCTGACCGGCGACGAGATCGAGCCCGCGCACTGGAACGCCTTCTGGCATTTCTACCAGGACACAGGCGCGCGCAAATGGGGCACGCCCTACCTGACGCGGCGGTTCTTCGACATCGCCCAGGAGGTGCTGCGCGAAGACATCCTGCTGGTGCTGGCCGAGCGCGACGGGCAATTTATCGCCGGCGCGCTGAACTTCATCGGGCGCGAGACGCTTTACGGGCGCTACTGGGGCTGCGTGGAGGACCACGCCTGCCTGCATTTCGAACTGTGCTATTATCGCGCCATCGACTACGCGATCCGGCATGGCATGGCGCGGGTCGAGGCCGGCGCGCAGGGCCAGCACAAGCTGGCGCGGGGCTATTTGCCCACGCAATGCCACTCGCTGCACTGGATCGGCGACCCGGGCTTTCGCAACGCGGTCGAGCAGTACCTGCAGGCCGAGCGCGCCGCGGTGGACGAAGAGATCGAAGTGATGACCAGCTATGGCCCGTTCAAGCGCACGGGAACGGAGGACAGATGACCGAGAAACTGCAGGATCGCGACGCGCAGCTGACGCCGCTCTTTGAGGCCGGCTGGCAGATGGTCGAGGGGCGCGACGCCATCCAGAAGAGCTATCAGTTCAAGAACTTCGTCGAGGCATTCGGGTTCATGACCCGCGCCGCGCTCTGGGCGGAGAAATGGAACCACCATCCGGAGTGGTTCAACGTCTACCGCTCTGTGGACGTGACGCTGAGCACCCATGACGCGGATGGGCTGACGGAGCTGGACGTGAAGCTGGCCAAGAAGATGGACACCCTGGCCGGCTCTTAAAGATTGCTGGGGCCAATTGACGGAAAACAATCGGCCCGCCGCATTGGAATTTAAGAAAATCTTGGTGATTCGTCCCGGATCATGGATCCGGGTGGGAGCCGCGGCTCTCCGTTCAAACGGCTTATCTAGGGGTCGGCATCCGCTCGCCGGAAAACGTACCCGAGGCGAACACGCCGAACTTGACCTTGCCGGCCATTGCGTCGCCGTCGCGCGTGCCCTTGAACTTCAAGGTCATCGGCATCGGTTTCTCGATCTTGGTGGACCAGCTCAGCGCGTCGCCGTCGGACACCAAGTCGGTCATCGGCCCGCTGCCGTTCTTGCCGCTCATCTCGCCGGTCTGGGCTGCGAGGTCCATGGCGAGCGTCGCCCTGATCTCGCCCATCGGGGCCTGAATGGTGATCGACCAGTTTTCCATCGCGCGCCTCATGTCTGCATCCGCCGGGGTGTCGTGAGGTGCCGCATCTTGGGGGGCAAGCGGTGCCGTTACGGCACCGCCCCCGTTTACCTGCCGTCAGATCGCCGCCAGCATCGTCTCGCCCGCCGAGATCTCGCACTCGCCCGGCGCATCGCCCACGTTCAGCACCTTCACCACGCCGTCCTCGGCATAGAGCGCGTAGCGCTTGGAGCGGTCGATGAAGCCCACAGGCTCCGCCGACCAGTTCATGCCGATTGCCTTGGTGAACTCGGAGGCCGGGTCGCCCAGCAGGGTCAGCGCCTCGGCGCCCATGCTCTCGGACCAGGCCTGCATCACGAAGGGGTCGTTCACCGACACGCAGATGATCTCGTCCACGCCCTTGGCGTCGAATGCGCCCTTGTTGCGCAGGAAGCTTGGCACATGCGCGGTGGTGCAGGTCCCGGTGAAGGCCCCCGGCAGCCCAAAGATCACCACCTTGCGGCCCGCGGTCAGCGCGCCCATCTCTACGGCCTCAGGACCCTCGGCGCCCACGCGGCGCAGGGTTGCGTTCGGAAGTTTGTCGCCCACAGCAATCATCGTGTCGGTCCCTCTCATCAATTGCATCTCGCTTGGGCAAAGTTATAGGTGGAACCGACAGGAACGACCAGGGCGGGAGTGCCATTCATGAGCGATATAGTGGTGATCGGCGCGGGCCAGGCGGGCAGCTCGCTGGTGGTCAAGCTGCGCAACCTTGGGCACGAGGGAAAGATCACGCTGATCGGCGAGGAGGCCGCGCCGCCCTATCAGCGCCCGCCCCTGTCCAAGAAATACCTGCTGGGGCAGATGGAGCTGGAGCGCATGTATCTGCGGCCCGAGGCCTTCTATGCCGAGCATGACATCGCGCTTTTGACCGACCAAACCGCGCTGTCGATTGACCGCGCGGCCAAGCACGTCGAGACCGACAAGGGCCGCCTTGCCTATGACCAGCTCGCCCTGACCACCGGGTCAATACCACGGGCCCTGCCCGCCGCGATTGGCGGGGATCTGGGCGGCGTCTTCACCGTGCGCACCCTGGCCGATGTGGACGCCATGGCGCCGAATTTTCGCCCGGGCGCGCGGGTGCTCATCGTCGGCGGCGGCTATATCGGCCTGGAGGCCGCGGCCGTCGCGGCGCTTTCGGGCATGCAGGTCACCCTGATCGAGATGGCCGAGCGCATACTGCAGCGCGTCGCCGCGCCCGAGACCTCGGACTACTTCCGCGCGCTGCACCGCGCGCATGGCGTCGACATCCGCGAGGGGATCGGCCTGGAGCGCCTCCAAGGCGACGGCGCCGTAAACGGCGCGATCCTATCGGACGGCTCCACGCTGCCGGTCGACGCGGTCATTGTGGGGATCGGCATCACCCCCGCCACGGGTTTGGCCCAGACCGCGGGGCTGGACCTTGAGAACGGCATCAAGACCGACGCCCGGGGCCGCACCAGCGACCCCGCCATCTGGGCCGCCGGGGACTGCGCCTCCTTCCCGCACCAGGGCGAGCGCATCCGCCTGGAGAGCGTCGGCAACGCCATCGACCAGGCCGAGCTGGTGGCCGAGAACATGCTGGGCGCGGGCAAGGACTACGCCGCCAAGCCCTGGTTCTGGTCCGAGCAATACGACACCAAGCTGCAGATCGCCGGGCTCAACACCGGCTATGACCGCATCGTCACCCGCGGCGACGGCGCGGAGGTCTCGTTCTGGTACTACCGCGGCGAGACGCTCTTGGCCGTGGACGCGATGAACGACGCGCGCGCCTATATGATCGGCAAGCGGCTGATCGAGGCGGGCAAGTCGCCGGACCCGGCGCTGATCGCCGACGCGGGTGCGGATCTCAAACCGCTCCTAAGGGCGTGAGGATCATCGCGGGCCAGCATCGCGGGCTGCGCCTGGCCTCGGTCGGCAAGGGCGACGCGGGCGCGCATCTGCGCCCCACCAGCGACCGGGTACGCGAGGCGCTCTTCAACGTGCTGGCCAACCGGGTCGATCTCGACGGCGCGCGGGTGCTGGACCTCTTCGCGGGCACCGGCGCTTTGGGGTTCGAGGCGCTGTCGCGCGGCGCGTCCCATGTGACCTTCGTCGATGACGGCTCTGCCGCGCGGGCCCTGCTGCGCGAGAACACCGCCCTGACAAAGTCCGGCGGCGCGGTGAAGGTCTATCGCCGCGATGCCACCAGGCTGGGGGACTGCCAATCCGCGCCGTTTGATCTGGTCTTCCTGGACCCGCCCTACGGCAAGGGGCTGGGCGAGCGCGCCCTGCAGGCCGCGCAGGATGGCGGCTGGCTGGCGCCGCGCGCGCTGGTGGTCTGGGAGGAAAGCGCCGAGATGCCGCCGCCCGAGGGCTTCGCCCCGCAAGACGCCCGGCGCTACGGCGACACCCATATCACGATCCTGGAGGCCCCATGACCCCACCCAAGCTGGTGATCTTTGACTGCGACGGCGTTCTGGTGGACAGCGAGCCCGTCACCAACCGGCTCTTGCGCGACGACCTGGCCGGGCGCGGCCTAGACCTGCCCTACGCGCAGATCATGTCGCTGTTTGTGGGCGGGACGATGAAGAACGTGGGCGTTCGGGCGCGCGAGATGGGCGCGGATATCCCCGAAGACTGGGTCGATGGGTTCTATACGAAGATGTACGCGCGGCTGGCCGAGGGCACGCCCCTGATCGCGGGCGTCGAGGGCGTGCTGGACCGGCTGGACGCCGCCGGCGTGCCCTATGCGGTGGGCTTCAATGGCTCGATGCAGAAGATGGGCATCACATTGGGCCAGCACGCCTCCGTGATGGCGCGCCTGGAGGGCAAGCTCTACTCGGCGCATGTGATCGGCGTGGCCAAGCCCGAGCCCGACATGTACCTGCTGGCGGCGCGGGACGCCGGCGTCGCGCCCGCCGATTGCGTTGTGGTCGATGACAGCCCCTCGGGCTGCCGCGCCGCGGCGCGGGCCGGGATGCGCTGCCTGGGCTTCGCCGAACATGATGACGGCGCACGGCTTGTCACTGAGGGCGCCGAGCCGGTGCATTTCATGGCCGAAGTCGCAGAGATCCTGGGCCTGTAGCCAGGGTTCTGCGCCCGTAATTCAAAGTTAACCGAAAAGCCGCTATAATGCTGGCATGTTCGCCGCGCTTACCAGTCTTTGGGCCGCTCCGCCGACCTACAAGGTCGCGGATCACACGCAGTACGAGCCGCCAAAACCGCCGCGCTCGCCCGTGCTGATGGGCGACATTATCAATTCATGGGGCGGCGAGCCGGTGCTCTTGCAGCAGTGGCGCGCCGACGCGCAGGACGCGCGCGAGGAGTTTGGGCCGCGCGACTAAAGCGTTTCGACAAAAGTTTGAATCGGTTGGATTCCCACAGAGCTTGAACTGTGATTCACCTTGATAGGGAGGATCACATCATGCCAGCACCATTGTCGACAGAACTGCGCGACCGCTTTGCGCGTTTGATCAGGGAAGGACTGTCCGGGAGAGAAGCCTCACGCCGCCTTCAGGTTTCTGCCGCCACTGGCGCTCGATGGGCCGGTCGAATCCGGAGTACCGGGGCTGCCACTGTTGCACTGATGGGACGTCCTGCGGGATCGGGCAAGCTGGCCGACCATATAGAGTTCTTTAGGGAGTTGGTGACGCAGGACCCGGACATCACGTTATTCGAACTGCGTGATGCACTCGCTGATGCGGAAGGGGTTGCGGTCCATCATTCCGCCATTGCGGGGTTGCTCAAGCGCCTCGGCTTCACGCACAAAAAAAGTCGTTGGTGGCCTCCGAGCGCCGCCATGCCAAGGTAAGGCGACGGCGGGCTGATTGGTTTGCTCATCGCATTCCGGCCGTCGGGGCCTCACCGGATCGTGTTGTCTTCATTGACGAAACCGCCGTGAAGACGAACCTCACGCGGCTACGGGGCTGGGCGTCACGCGGCGAGCGCCTGACCATGGACGCGCCCTTCGGCAGTTGGGGGACGCAGACACTGATTGCCGGTCTGAGCTATGATGCGCTGATCGCACCCTGGGTCATCAAAGGCGCAATGGACGGTCCTGCTTTTGCCGCCTACATCCGCGAAGTGCTGGTGCCCGAAATCACACCCGGCACGGTGGTGATTCTCGACAACCTGGCCACGCATCGCAACAAGGAAGCAGCAGCCGCGCTAAAGGCGCATGGCTGCTGGTTTCTGTACCTGCCGCCACACTCCCCAGACCTCAACCCGATTGAACAAGCTTTCTCGAAGCTCAAGGCCCATCTCCGACGGATCGGAGCACGCTCGTTCACATCCGTCTTCAAAGCCATCGGTGAAATCTGTGACCTGTACGATCCGGAAGAATGCTCGAACTACTTCAAGGCCGCTGGATATGTCTCAAACTAATGTCGAAACGCTCTAGTGTGCCTGGGACGCTCTGATCCGACCGCATCATAAAGAATGGCGAGGCTTATTGCGGAGCCTATTTTGGGCCTGGAGCGGCCCTTAGGGCTGAATTGAAACGCCCTTACAACGCCTGCCGACACCAGACGCATCAGAACCCAAGCCCCGCCACCGCCCGAGCTTGCCTCGGGCAGCGGCCGACCTCCCCCAGGAGGCCGCTTTTGCAACCCCGTATCAAGTTGATCCGTTTGGGTTTCTAGAGATGTCGCGGTCACTTATCCTGTTGCGCAAGCGACCTCCAGGTCGGCCGCTGCCCATGTCGCGCGATACTCAATGTTGCTCGGTAGGGTGTGTGTTTACACGCACCATCGCCGCAAACATCAAAGTCCGCGCAGGCCATCAAGAGCGCCCCCTACCGAAAGAAGCAACTCACCCCCGCCCAGAGCAGTGACACCTGACCGGCCGATCCCTCATTCTCGATCAGCCCAAAGACGCCAGCGCTGTCGAACTCGAATCCCAGCGAGGTGCCTTTAACAGAGAGACCGCGCCCTTCGATGCTGGCGCGGGATTGGCCGACCGAGAGACCGCCGCTGACCGCGACGCTTTTGTCGGTGACCAGCCAGCCCTCGAAGTCGCCATTTTGAAACAAGAGGGTCAGCCCGCCCGGCCATTCCGCGAATTGCACCGGCCCGGCGCCGCATTCCAGGTTCTGGAACTGCCGGGACGGTGGCCCGGACAAGAGCTTTGTCACCGCCAGAACGGTGCTCTCTTGGGTGCGGCCAAAGTCCACGCGCAAACCGCTTTTCGGCAGGAGCAGCCCCGTCGCGGTGGCCTGGAACGCAGGTGCGGCGGGGGCGCGGCTTGGCGCCTCGACCGCGCCGCCGCATGCTGAAAGAGCGCAGGCCGCCAAGCCGAAGGCGAGAATGAGGCGCCGCCTCATCGCCCCGCCCGCTCTAGCGGGGGCTGCGCTTGGCCAGGATCCTCTGCAAGGTCCGGCGGTGCATGTTCAGCCGCCGCGCGGTCTCGGAGACGTTGCGGTCGCACAGCTCGTAGACCCGCTGGATATGCTCCCAGCGCACGCGGTCCGCGGACATCGGGTTCTCTGGCGGGGGCGGTAGCTGATCGCCCTTGGCCAGAAGCGCCTGGGTGATGTCATTGGCGTCAGCGGGCTTCGAGAGGTAATCCGTGGCGCCGATCTTGACCGCCGCCACCGCGGTGGCAATCGCACCATAGCCCGTCAGCACGACCACGCGGGAATCCGGGCGCTTCTCGCGCAGGACCTCGACGACGTCGAGCCCGTTGCCGTCCTCTAGCCGAAGGTCAACAACCGCGTAGGCCGGCGGCCGCGCCGTCGCAATCGCGCGCCCCGCCGCAACCGAGCCCGCCATCTCCACATCAAAACCACGCTTCTCCATGGCCCGCGCCAGACGGCGCAAAAATGGCTCGTCGTCGTCCACAAGCATCAGGGACTTGTCTGGCCCCAATTCGTCGAAACCCGGCTCGGCCATGGCAACTATCCCCGCTCACATACGTTTGGGCGAGATTAGTTCGCGCGATGTGCCGGGTCAAACAGCTAAGTGTTCTCGATGAAGCACGCGGTGCGCTGCGCCATCGCCTCGGAGCTGTCGGCGCGCTTGAAAAACTCCACAAAACCAACCTCTGGCAGCATCAGGTAGGTCTGGGTGGAATGGTCGACCAGGTAGAACTCGTTCTCGGCGTCCTGTTTCCTAAAATAGGTCTTATAGGCTTTCGAGGCGGCTTTTACCTGCTCCAGGGAGCCGGTCAGCCCGATCATGTCCTCGTGCATATAGCGCGCGTAGTCGTCCACCACCTCGGGCGTGTCGCGCTCTGGGTCGATGGAGATGAACACCGCCTGCGCGTCATGCCCCTGCGCGGTCAGCAGGTCTATGGCCTCGGCGTTGCGCGCGGCGTCCAGCGGGCACACATCGGGGCAGAACGTGTAGCCGAAATAGACCAGCGTGGGCTTGGTCAGCACGTCGCGATCGGTCACCGTCTCGCCCGCGCCGTTCACCAGCGTGAACGGCCCCCCGATGGTCGCCGCACCGCCCGCAATCGACGACGCGCGGCACTGCGCATACCGCGCATCCGCCGAGCGGAACATCGGCGCCACGAACGTCACCGCCAAGACCGCGGCCACCGCAGCACCGGCTAGAACGGCCAACTGTCTCTGCATCAGGAAACTCCCCCGTGTTTCGCTCATTGATCTAGAGGGGCATCCCGCCCTACAAGGTCCCATGTTGCCGCAGACCGATCACAAACGAGCGAGCGAATGCCCGACCCGAGCCTCCTAGCAGAGGAGACCCGCAGCAACTGGGTCCGGCTGCGCACCCTGGTCGTTCTGCGCTGGATCGCCATCGCCGGGCAGATCATCGCCATCACCGTCGCCCAGCGCGCCTTTGACATCGACGTCGACCTTGGGCTTTGCTACCTGGCCATCGGCACCTCGGTCATCGCCAACCTAATACCAATCTTTGTCTACCCTGAGAACAAACGTCTTTCCGAATGGGAAGCGCTTGCCTTCCTGTTCTTTGACATCGCGCAGCTGGCCTTCCTGCTGTTTCTGACCGGCGGGCTGCACAACCCCTTCGCGCTGTTGATTCTGGCGCCGGTCACGATCTCGGCCACCGCGCTGCAGCTGCGCTCGATCCTGCTGCTTGGCGGGTTCGCCGTCCTGCTGATCACGCTCTTGATGTTCTTCCACGTGCCCTTGCAAACCATGGACGGGCGCATTCTGCAGCTGCCGCCGATCTTCGTGCTTGGGCATTGGTCCGCGATCTGCATCGGCATCGTGTTCGAGGCCGTCTATGCCCGCCGCGTCACCTCAGAGATCCACACGATGAGCCAGGCGCTTTTGGCCACGCAGATGGCGCTGGCGCGGGAGCAGAAGCTGACCGATCTGGGCGGCGTGGTCGCCGCCGCCGCGCATGAGCTGGGCACGCCCCTGGCGACCATCAAGCTGGTCAGCGCCGAGCTTATGGAAGAACTCGGCGACGCGCCGGAGCTTCACGAGGATGCGGTGCTGATCCGCGATCAGGCGGACCGGTGCCGCGATATCCTGCGCTCGATGGGGCGGGCGGGCAAGGACGACCTGCATCTGCGCCACGCCCCCCTGGGCACGGTGATCCGCGAGGCCGCCGAGCCGCATTTCGACCGCGGCAAAGAGGTCAACATCTCGCTGGAACCCGCCGAGAACACCGACGCCGCGCAGCCCGCCATCGCCCGCCGGCCCGAGATTATCCACGGGCTGCGCAACCTTGTGCAGAACGCCGTCGACTTTGCGCATGAGACCGTCTGGATCGACGCGATCTGGACCGACACCCGGATCGAAGTGCGGATCATCGACGACGGGTCGGGCTTTCCGCCGCACCTGCTAGGGCGCATCGGCGATCCCTTTGTGCGCCGCCGGCGCAGCGCCGACGAGCGCGCCAAGCGGCCCGAATACGAGGGCATGGGGCTGGGGCTATTCATCGCCAAGACCCTGCTTGAGCGCTCCGGTGCCGAGATCAATTTCGCCAATGGCACGGACAACACGCGCCTGCAGAAAACCGGCGCGATTGTAGAGGTCGTCTGGCCGCGCGCGGAGATCGAGATGGAGCCCGGAACCAAGAGCAGCGGCCTCGGTCAGAACATTCCCATCGAAGTTTAACCGCACTCTTAACCCAGCATTAACCCTGCGGCTCATAGGTTTGGCCCCGAAAACAAGGCGGTGCCAATGTGGTTTGAACTGCAGTCCTTCCAGAATACAGCCGTGCTGCTCGCGCTTGCGTTGGCGGTGGCTTGGGCTGCGCTGGCGCTGCACGCGCGCCTGACCAGCCGCGCTGGAAAGGCCTCTGCTCAGGTGACGCCAAATGAGGTCGCCTTTCTGTTTGACGGCGCCGAGCTGGTCGATTGCACCCCGGCGGCAAGGCGCCTGATCGACATCACGGACGGCGCCGATTCGGATCTGGTGAAACTGGCGCGGTTCTTGGCGCCGCGATTTCCGAACCTATTGGACCGTATCGCATGCCCCGGGGCCGAAGGGCCCGAAGCGCTGACCTCAACGGATGGCATGTCGCGCTTGCAGATAAAATGCGCGGCTGGGCGGCTGCACCTCACGCTTGCGGACGCCACCGACAGCGTGAGGTTCTACACGCCCGACCGGCACAGCGTCGCGGCTCTGTTCGAAGAGCTAAAGATGCATCGCGCCATGGCGAACAACCTGACCTTCCCGCTTTGGCGGCAGACGCCCGACGGGCAGATCACCTGGACCAACGAAGAATACCGCCGCCTGTCAGCATTGCTTGGCGCGGCGGACGCGCCGGGCATGCCGCCGACCCAGCTATTCTCTGATCCGCCGCAAACCAATGGCGACGCCCGGCAGGTGCAGCGCGTGAAACTGGCCCTACCGCACGAGGCGGAACCAAGGTGGTTCGAGTACCAGGTGAACTGGGTGGCCGATGATATCCTGGTCGCCGCGGTCCCCATGGACCGGGTCGTGCGTGCCGAACACAGCCTGCATGGCTTCGTGCAAACGCTGACCCAGACGTTCGCGCATCTGAATGTTGGGCTTGCCATCTTCAACCGGTCGCGCGAGCTGGTCATCTTCAATCCCGCCCTGAATGAGCTTATGGATCTGTCACCGGAATTCCTGGTGGCGCGCCCCACGCTTACGCAGGTCTTTGATCGTCTGCGTGAGACCCGCATGGTGCCGGAACAGAAGGATTACCGCTCGTGGCGCGACACGCTGTCGGAGCTAGAGGCCGCAGCCGCCGACAACCACTACACCGACACCTGGAGCCTGATCGACGGTCGCACCCTGCGTGTGACCGGGCGCCCGCATCCCGAGGGCGCGGTTGCCTTCCTGTTCCAAGATATCAGCGGCGAGATCGCCCTAGAGCGGGACTTCCGCACCGAGCTTTTGATGCAATCGGCCGTCATTGATGGCGTGGACGAGGCCATCGCAGTTTTTGACACCGCCGGAGTGCTGGCGCTCTCGAATGCCGCCTATGATCATCTGTGGTTTGAACCGGATCCATCCTCGCCCGGGCTGAACATCGTGGACGCCACGCGGCACTGGCAGGCGAAGTGTTTGCCGACGCCCGTGTGGGGCGACGCGCGGGACTTTGCCGCAGCGATTTCGGATCGGGCGAATTGGTCCGCCGATATCCGGTTGCAGGACGGACGGATGCTTGCCTGCCGCTTCGATGCGCTGCCTGGAGGGCACACGCTGGTCGGCTTCCGCCCGAAATCGGACGCAAAGGACAACAAAGCCATGCGGCGCAAAGAGCCCGCGATCACCGGGCGCATGTCCGCCTAGGGGGGACCCTCCGCGGACACATGTCGCAAGCGGACGCCGATCGCACTGTTCCTTTTGCACGCAACTTGCTCTATACGACGCGCCTCAACCTCTTTCGGAGACGTGCCTCATGCAGCCCGCGGCCCCTATCACCCAGGATCTGGTCACGATTCCGCGCAAGCTACCGCAGTCGGAGCGGCAGAACCTTGTCGGACTGACACGCGATGGGCTGCGCGCCGCCTTGATTGAGGCCGGCACGCCAGAGAAGCAGGCCAAGATGCGCGTCGGCCAGATCTGGCAATGGATCTATCAAAAGGGCGTCCGCGATTTTGAGTCGATGACCAACCTCGCCAAGGACTATCGCGCGCTGCTTGCAGAGCGCTTCGAGATCGCCGTGCCCGAGGTTGTGCAGCGGCAGGTCTCGGCGGATGGCACGCGCAAGTACCTGGTGCGCATCGCCGGCGGGCACGAGGTCGAGACGGTCTACATCCCCGAGACGGATCGCGGCACGCTGTGCATCTCTAGCCAGGTCGGCTGCACGCTGACCTGCTCGTTCTGCCACACCGGCACACAGAAGCTGGTGCGCAACCTCACCCCCGGCGAGATCATCGGCCAGGTGATGCTGGCGCGTGACGACCTTGGCGAGTGGCCCGAGCCGGGCCGCAACCCCAAGAACGAGCAGCGGCTCTTGTCGAATATCGTGCTGATGGGCATGGGCGAGCCGCTTTACAACTTCGACGGCGTGCGCGACGCGATGCAGATCGCCATGGACGGCGAGGGCATCAGCCTCAGCCGCCGCCGGATCACGCTTTCGACCTCCGGGGTGGTGCCCGAGATCGCCCGCACCGCCGAGGAGATCGGCTGCTTGCTGGCCGTCAGCTTCCACGCCACGACCGACGAGGTCCGCGACAAGCTGGTGCCGATCAACAAGCGCTGGAACATCACCGAGTTGCTGGACGCGCTGCGCGCCTATCCCAAGCTGTCGAACTCCGAGAGGATCACGTTTGAATATGTCATGCTCAAGGACGTCAATGACAGCGACGCGGACGCGCGCCGATTGGTCAAGCTGATCCGGGGCATCCCGGCCAAGATCAATCTGATCCCGTTCAACGAGTGGCCCGGCGCGCCCTACGAGCGCAGCGACTGGGAGCGGATCGAGGCCTTCGCCGACATCGTCTATAAGGCCGGTTACGCCAGCCCCGTGCGCACCCCGCGCGGCGAGGACATCATGGCCGCCTGCGGGCAGCTCAAATCGGCGACCGAGCGCGGTCGCAGATCGCGGGCCCAGATCGCCTCGGAACTCGGCGGCGGCTAGGCCATGATGTGGCGGATATGCCTGGCGGCGCTGGTGAGCGCGATGCTAAGCGCCGCGCCGTCGATGGCCTGCACGATCCCGCCGGGCGCTAAGGCGAAGACCCAAAGCGTGCTGGCGGATGTCAACGCGCTGCGCCGCAAGGCCGGGCTGCGTCGCCTGCAAGAGTCCCCCCAGCTAGAGGCGGCGGCGCGGATCCAGGCCTGCCACATGTCGACCCAGGGCCGGCTGACCCATGATGGCCCCGGCGGGCAAGACATTGGCCAGCGCATCCTGTCCACCGGATACCAGTGGCGCGCGGCCGCCGAGAACATCGCGGACGGATACCCGTTCGCGGATGGGGTGGTTGCGGCTTGGGCGCGCTCCCCGAGCCACCGCAAGAACATGATGCACCGGGACATGCGGCACGCCGGCGTGGCCCTAGCCTACCGCGGAGCAAAGCCATATTGGGTGCTTGTGGTCGCGGCGAAAAGGTAGGGCCTTAGGCCCAACCATCAATCGCGGCCAGGGCGTCCTCCGCGGTCTCCACGAATTTGAACAGCTTGAGGTCGTCCTCAGAGATCGTGCCCGCATCCGCCAGCACCTCCCAATTGATGATCGAGCGCCAGAACGCCTCGCCAAAGAGCAGGAACGGGATCGGCTTCATCCGCCCGGTCTGGATCAAGGTCAGCGCCTCGAAGAGCTCGTCCAGCGTGCCGAACCCGCCAGGGAAGGTCGCGACAGCACGGGCGCGCATCAGGAAGTGCATCTTGCGGACCGCGAAGTAGTGGAAGTTAAAGCACAGCTCGGGCGTGACATACGCGTTCGGCGCCTGCTCGTGCGGCAGCACTATGTTGAGCCCGATGGAATGCCCGCCGGCCTCGATGGCGCCGCGATTGCCCGCCTCCATCACGCCGGGGCCGCCACCGGTGACGACCACATCCTCGGTGCCGCCAGAGGCCATGGAGCGTTCGGTCACGATGCGGGCGAACTTGCGCGCCTCCTCGTAGTACTTGCTTAAACCCGCCAGCGTCTCGGTCCGTGCGGTATCCTTCTTTGCGGCCTCGGGGATGCGCGCGCCGCCGAACATGACGATGGTGGATTTGATCCCGGCCTCGGACAGCGCCATCTCGGGCTTGAGAAGCTCCAGCTGCAAACGCATCGGGCGCAGCTCGTCCCGGCACAGGAACTCGTCATCCGCGAAGGCCAGCCGATAGGCGGGCGCCCGGGTCTGCGGCGTGTCCGGCGTGGTCTGGCAGGTCTCGATATCCGTGCGGGCGTCCGGGAAGGGGGCGCGGCGTTCGTCTTTCATAAACTCAGCTCCGATCTTGCGCGTGTGGTCCAGCGATATAGGGTCGCCCGGAACTTTGCCAGCCACGAGAGGACGGTTGATGAACTGGAAAACCGAGATCGAGGCCGCGGCGGGCCGCATCGCCGGGCACGCGGTCCAGACCCCGGTGATGCAGATCGACGGCTTCGGCCTGGGGCACCCCATCGAAGCGAAGCTGGAACAGCTCCAGCACACGGGTAGCTTTAAGGTGCGCGGGGCGTTCAACACCATGCTGTCCGGCCCCGCGCCGGATGGCGGCTACGTGGCGGCCTCGGGCGGCAACCACGGCGCGGCGGTGGGCTTTGCGGCGGCAGCACTCGGGCGGCGCGCGAAGATCTTTGTGCCAGAGCTGGCGGGCGCGGCCAAGATCGCCCTGGTCGAGCGCACGGGCGCCGACCTGTCGGTGGTGCCGGGCACCTATGCCGAGGCGCTGGCCGCCGCCCAGGCCCATGAGGCCGAGACCGGCGCGCAGCAGATCCACGCCTATGACGCGCCCGCCACCGTCGCGGGCCAGGGCACGCTGATGCGCGAATGGGAGGCGCAGGGCTTGCAGGCCGATACTGTGCTGATCGCCGTGGGCGGCGGCGGGTTGATCGCAGGCGCGCTGGCCTGGCTGCAGGGCGCCCGCAAGGTGGTCGCGGTCGAGCCCGCGCGCGCCCCGACGCTGCACAGCGCCCTCGCCGCGGGCGCCCCGGTGGATGTCGAGGTGGGCGGCGTTGCCGTCAACGCCCTGGGGGCCAAGCGGATCGGCCAGCTTTGCTTTGACCTCGCCGAGCAGCATCTGGGCGCCTGCGTCACGGTCCCGGATGACGCCATCATCGCCGCCCGCGCCGCGCTCTGGCAAGAGCGCCGCCTGCTGGTGGAGCCCGCCGGCGCCGCCGCGCTGGCCGCGCTGATGTCGGGCGCCTATCAGCCGCAGCCCGGCGAGCGGGTCGCGGTGCTGGTGTGCGGCGCCAACCCCGATCCCGATCCGCTCTAGTTGCCCATGCCACGCCCCGCCGCTATAGGAGCGCAACGCCAGATTTCATAAGGACCGCCGCCCATGTCTAACGCCCAGCTAGAGACCGCCATCGAAGCCGCCTGGGAGGCGCGCGACGCGATTACCCCCGCCACCACGGGCGAGACCCGCGAGGCCATTGAGGACACGCTGAACGCGCTGGACGGCGGCACGCTGCGGGTGGCCGAGAAGCAGGATGACGGCTCCTGGCATGTGAACCAATGGGCCAAGAAGGCGGTGCTGCTAGGCTTCCGCCTCAAGGACATGGAACTGCAGGGCGGCTCGGCCCAGGGCGGGTCCTGGTGGGACAAGGTCGACAGCAAGTGGAAGGACTGGGGCGAGAACCAGTGGTCCGCGGCGGGCTTTCGCGCGGTGCCCAACTGCGTGGTGCGCAAGTCGGCCTTCATCGCGCCCGGCGTGGTGCTGATGCCCTCTTTCGTGAACCTGGGCGCCTATGTGGACAGCGGCACCATGGTGGACACCTGGGCCACGGTCGGCAGCTGCGCGCAGATCGGCAAGAACGTGCATCTCTCGGGCGGCGTAGGCATCGGCGGCGTGCTGGAGCCCATGCAGGCGGGCCCCACGATCATCGAGGACAACTGCTTTATCGGCGCGCGCTCGGAGGTGGTCGAGGGCTGCATCGTGCGCGAGGGCTCGGTCCTGGGCATGGGCGTTTTCATCGGCCAGTCCACCAAGATCGTTGACCGCGACACCGGAGAGGTGATGTATGGCGAGGTGCCGCCCTATTCGGTGGTCGTCGCGGGCTCGATGCCGTCCAAGAACGGCGTGAACCTGTATTGCGCGGTGATTGTGAAGCGGGTTGACGAGCAAACCAGATCCAAGACAGGGATCAATGAACTATTAAGGGATTGATATGAGATATTTGGCGCTTTTGGCCGTTCTGGCCGCCACACCGCTTTCTGCGCAGAACTTTGACGGCATCTACCGACCGGCTGGCCCGGCGGGCGAGGGCTGGAACTGCCAGGTTGTGGGGGCCGACGGCGGCGCCATTGCGATCCGCGGGGAACTCTTTCAGGCGGTCGGCTCGACCTGCCGTCTGACCAACCCGATCCAGATCCGCCGGATGGAGGGCATGCTGTTTAACGGTGCATGCGAGTCCGAGGGAACGCAAGAGAACCACAGGTTCTTTCTAATGCTCACCCCAGACGGTGTGGTCGCCTTGCGTGGCGACGGCGCGGTGATCAACCTTGCGCGCTGCCCTTCGTGAGCAAGCAGAAGGTCTTCACGCTGCTGGTCGAGGTCGGCCGCAAGGACGGCGACGGGCTGCCCGATCACGCCACGGGCGCGGCGCTTATGGTCTATGCCAGCGGCGTGGACGAGCCCGAGGCGGTGCGCGAGACGGTGGCGATCCTCAAACAGGCCGAAATGGCGCCGCTGGATGTTTCCGGATACGGCACGCTGGACGAGCGCCTGGCCGAGGGGCACGACATCCCCGACGAGGAGCGCGCCTTGATGGACCGGGCCCTGACCGAGAACGCCGTTATCGTCGCGCAGGTCACGCCCTTCTATGAGTAAAGCAGTCTTTCTCGACCTCGACGGCACATTGATCGATCCGAAATCGGGCATCACGAGCTCGATCCAGCACGCCTTGACCGCGATTGGCATCGACCCACCGCATGCGGACGCGCTGGAATGGTGCATTGGGCCGCCGCTGCTCGACAGCCTGGCGAAGCTCGGCGCGCCGGATCCAGATCTGGCCTTGCAGCACTACCGAGAGGTCTATGAGGCCGGGCGGATAACCGACGCGCGCGTCTACCCGCGCATTCCAGATACGCTCAAAGCGCTCGACGCTGCCGGACATCGCCTGTTCCTGGCCACCGCCAAGCCGCATGTCTTCGCGCGCATGATCACGGCGCATTTTGGGCTGGATCTGCACCTAGAGGCGCAATACGGCCCCGAAACCGACGGCGCAAGGAACGACAAGGGCGATCTGTTGCGGCACGCGCTGTCCCAGCGCGGCATAGCGCCCGAAAACGCGGTGATGGTGGGGGATCGCGGCAGCGATCTGACCGCTGCGCGCGCGGCGGGCATGCCGTTTGTCGGTGTCACATGGGGCTTTGCCCAGCCGGGCGAGATGGACGGCGCAGACGCGCTCGCCCACCATGCTGAAGATATCCCGCGCGCCGTCGAGGCCTTGGGAGGTTAGGCCCAGGTCAGTCGAACAGGGCCGAGACCAGCACAATTGCCTCATAGCCCTTTAGTTGCGGCCCAACGGTGCTTTGATGCCGAGGTAGGTCGCATCTTGGGATCGCGGCCAGGGGCGAGGTGGCCAACCGGGCGGGCTGATCCACAAGGTCGCCCACAAACAGGCTTTCGCCCCACATGCCACCGATGGAGAGGCAGACATGAGCCTCCAGAAGCACCTGATAATACCGTATCGTCGCGGCCCGAGGCGGCGACGCATTGCCAGAGCCGCGCGCCAGATACCCGGCGGAAACAAGCACCGCGTCGGAGCCAAACAGATACTCGGCATCGGCGCCCTCGACCAGAACCTGGTGGTTCGGCGAAATGGTCAGATCCCTGATCAGCCCATGGAAGGGCGCGGTGAGCGTCAGCGGGGCGCAGCTGCCGACCGCGGGCACCTCGTAGCTGATCACTTGCAGAACGGGCTGCTGGCCGTGCTCTGAAGTTTGAACCTGGTCGCCCGGCTCAAGCGTCTCGATGGCGCGCGGGCCGTATTGCGTGTCAACCAATGTGCCGCGGGCGAACCCGCCGCTGATGCCAACGGCGGCCATATCGTCTGACACCGCAAGCCCCTGCACCGTGTCGCCCACCCCGCACTCCCGCGGGGACGCGATCAGACGGGCCAGGTCCCGTTCCGCCCAGGGCAGTGGGTTGCGGAACACCTTTTGCACGGTCTCGTTCGTGGACAGGTTCTCGAGCGTCAGAATGCCAAGCCGCTCGGGCGCATGCCAAGACAAGGTCACGCGCAGGGTCGCGCCGTGGTCCGGCTGCGGAAGTTGGGCGCAAAGCTCGGTGAGCGCAATGCCCTGCCCGTGATGCACCATCAGGCTTCCGTCGCGGTGCAGGTGCATGGCAAACCGAAACGGCCAGTCCTGCTGGCCCGCCATGTCGACCAATGGTTGCGCGGCCTTTTGGCTGGCGAATTCCGCCTCGATCACAAGCGAGCCAACCGGCAGAAGCGCGTCGGCTTCGACCGCAATGAACGGACGCAGACAGCGCCTGTTGTCAGAGACACCCCGCCAGGTCATGCAGCAAGAGCCTCCCGATCGGCCCGGCGCGTCTCGGGCGGGCGCATTCCGCCAGCGAACAGCACCTTTGCCTCGTATTCCTTTAGCGTGCGCCGCGCCGCGGGACCGTATCCCGCCCCGGTTTTGGGGTCGAGTGCTGGGAACAGCTCGGCGATTTCCGCCTGCAGGTCCGCTTCGAAGCTGCCGGTGGTCTGCGGCCCCGGCAGAAAGCTCTCGCTTGGCAGGCCCTCAGAGAAGACGACCTGGTGCTCATCGAACAGCAGGTGGACGTAATGCACTTGGCCGCCAAACTGTCGGGTCACCGTGCGCCCGTTCACCAGATGCTTGGCCGCGACCAGCACCTCGCCATCGCCAAACATCAGCTCGGATAGGGGATCCCGGATGAGGATGCGATGCTGCGGCGAAACCAGCAAGGTGCGATGCAGGCCGAACGTGTGGGCGGCAATCCGGATCGGCGCGTGGTCGTACTGCGCGTAGTCGTTCCTGCCGCCGACCCACCGCAGAACTTGCGGCCCATTGTCCTGCGTCATCACCAGGTCGCCCGCTTGCAGCGCTTCAACCGGCCGCTCGCCCTCGGGCGTCAGGATCATCGTGCCGGCCACAAAGCACGGGATCGTGCTGACCGTCACAAAGGCCGTGTCGGTGTTGGTGCCGTCCGTCACCGTGTAGGTGAAGGGCGCGATTTCCTGCTGTGCATCCGCCAACACCGTGAACGTGCCGTCGCTGTTCAAAGTGATCGACTGCCCGTTGGGCAACACAACCGTTTGGTTCGCGACCACCGCGACCCCATTGATATGCGTGATGGTCAGCGTCGCCCCTGTAGAGGAGACATCGTTGCCAAGCACGTCCAGGGTCTTGCTTGTGCCCGCATCCAGCCGAATGTCATCGTCATTCGCGATCAGCACCGTTTGCAGGCTATCCCCCGCGATCAGCAGGTTCGAGTCGTAGTTGTTGTCGCCGACATCCGCGATTCCAATGCGGATCGAGTTCACCACGCCCGGAATAACCGTCATCGTCAGGGTCAGCGTGACAGTGAAGCCGTCCATCTCGGTCTGAAACGCGTCGCCCGTGTTGTCATTATAGAGATTGATATTGTCGACCTGGTTCACGTTCCCGACCGAGGTCGAGCCGTCCCCCACAGACAGGTCCGCCGGGCTACCGTTCACCCAAACGCCCACCGCGTCGTTGTAGATCGTGTTCGAGAACTCCGGGTACTCTTCAGAGGCAAAGACGAACTGCATGGTCAGCGTGTCGCCGGTCGGGATAAAGTCGATATCCAGCCAGGCCGCATCATAGGTGTTGGTCCCGGCAAGCGCGTTGAACTGTGCGTTGTTGTTTGGACCGCTTGAGCCGCTGGTGAAGTTGCCCACGTCATTTGGGTCAATCCCGTCTGTGTCAAACCCCCGCGCCTGCCCCGTCGAGAGGATCACGCCGGTGTCAGAGGGCGTCACGCCCGGTGCCTGGCTGTCACCTTGGGTGTAGATCCCCGAGGCGCGATTGTCCCCCGTATAGCTTGCGCCGACAACTGTGACGCCATTACCAAAGATCTCCTGGGCCATTGCGGTCGCGCTAGCCCCGGTGTTTAGTTGGACCATAACTCGGCCTCCTACCTCATACTGAGGTCAGCGCCGTCGGCCCATGCGTCTGAAAACTGCCCACCCGATCTCAGGTCAGCTATTTCTTTGCCTGTGCCAGCCGTCTCTGCGGCTTTGACCCTGCCCCTAACATTTTGTTAATCTTTTTAGGGCAGCAGCACCGAGCTTGTGGATAAATCGTGAGCCTCCACGGAAATGGCAAAAAATTGTTTCGATTTCGCCACATATGGATTGCACCAAGATCCATATTTGGGGTCTATTCTCGCCACATACACCATAACTAGCGAATGCGAATCGAGCACCCCATGAACAATACCGCCGATCCGGTGAAACTCGCCTCTAAATTGATTCGCTGCCCGTCCGTTACCCCAGAAGAGGGCGGCGCGCTGGTGCTCTTGCAAGAGCAGCTTGAAGCCGCCGGATTTGAATGCACGCGCGTCGATCGCGGCGGGGTTGCCAATCTCTACGCCCGATGGGGCGCGCGCGGCCACAAGCGCAGCTTTGGCTTCAACGGCCACACGGACGTGGTGCCCCCCGGGGACGCCGCAGAATGGACCCATGATCCGTTTTGCGGAGACGTTATCGACGGTATCCTCTGGGGGCGCGGCGCGACGGATATGAAGACAGGCGTGGCGGCCTTTGTGGCCGCGGCGATTGATCTGGTGTCCGAGACGCCTCCGGATGGCGCGGTAATCCTGGCGATCACCGGCGACGAAGAGGGCGACGCCGTGGACGGCACCACCGCGTTGCTCGACTGGATGGCGCGCCAGGGCGAGGCGATGTCCGTCTGCCTGGTGGGCGAGCCGACCTGCCCCAATGAGATGGGCGAGATGATGAAGATCGGGCGCCGCGGCTCGATGACGGCATTCTTCACCGCGACCGGGGTGCAGGGGCACTCGGCCTATCCGCATCGCGCCAAGAACCCAGTGCCCGCCCTGGCGCAGCTCGTGGACCGGTTGGCGCGGCACAGGCTGGACCAAGGGACCGAGCATTTCGACCCATCGACGCTGGCGGTCACCACATTCGACACCGGCAACCCGGCAAACAACGTGATCCCCGCCTCCTGCAGGGCCACAGTCAATATCCGGTTCAACGACACGCATTCCTCGACCAGCCTAATCGAGTGGTTGCGCAGCGAAGCCGCGTCCGTCGCGCAAGAGAGCGGTATTGATATCTCCATGGCGACGAAGGTCTCGGGCGAAAGCTTCGTGACACCGCCCGGCGGGTTCTCAGATCTGGTGGCGGCGGCGGTGCAGCGCGAGACCAACCGCGTGCCGGAGCTGTCCACCTCCGGCGGAACATCTGATGCGCGCTTCATCAAGGACCACTGCCCGGTGGTGGAGTTCGGGCTGGTCGGCAAGACAATGCACCAGGTGGACGAGCGCGTGGAAGTGGCGCAGATCCATCAGCTAAAGGCGATCTATCGGCGCATTCTGGAAGACTACTTTGCGTAAGCTCTGTCGGCGTCTCCCAGCGTGCGCGGGCGCACCCACCCAGGCGCGAGCCTATCGCGATTCGGTGAACAGATCGCTAATTCCCCCGCGCCTGGGCAGCGCCTGCCGCACCCGATGAGGCCCACCCTCATCGTCATGCTCAAAGAGCCGCGCGCGGGCCGCGTCAAATCGCGGCTGGGGCGCGAGATCGGCATGACAGAGGCCGCCTGGTGGATGCGCCACCAGACCAAGCGCCTCCTGCGCCAGCTGGACGACCCGCGCTGGCGGCTGGTCCTGTCGGTGGCGCCGGACACGGCGGTCGCCAGCCGCGCCTGGCCCGCGCATCTGCGGCGGGTGCCGCAGGGGCGCGGCGACCTTGGCACCAGGATGGCGCGGGCGTTGAGCGCCATGCCGCCGGGGCCGGTGGTTCTGATCGGCGGCGACATCCCCGCGGTCACGCCGGCCCATATCGCCCGCGCCCTCCGCCGGCTCGGCGCGTGCGACGCGGTCTTTGGCCCCGCCGAGGATGGCGGGTTCTGGCTGGTGGGCTTGCGCGGCCCGCGCGTACCGTCCGGGTTCTTTCAAGGCGTGCGCTGGTCGACCGAGCACGCATTGGTGGACGCGCTCGCGACGTTGCCCGGGCGCCGCGTTGGCTTGGCCGATACGCTTCGGGATGTGGATCGTGCGGCTGATCTTGGCGCGCGGCCCGGCGCCGGAAAAATTAGCGAACCGTTCACCGAATCGCGGTAGGCTGGCGCCGGGAGGGTGCCTAAGGCACGCACGCCACATAGCGCTTTCCACATGACGCCCCCAACGCGCCATGCTACGCGGGGCCATGGCCAAACTCCCCAGCAAATCCGACATCCTCGCCTGGATCACCGAGAACCCGACCCAAACCGCCAAGCGGGACATCGCCAAGGCGTTTGGGATCAAGGGCGCCGACCGGATCGACCTCAAACGCATGCTAAAGAGCTAGAGGCCGAGGGCCATCTGGAGAAGCGCCGCAAGACCTATCGGGACCCGGACAAGCTGCCGCCGGTCTCTGTGCTGACGATCTCGGCACCCGACAGCAACGGAGATCTCTTCGCCCGCCCGATGGAATGGCGCGGCGACGCCGCCGAGCCGCGCGTGCTGGTTCTGCCGCGCAGCAGCGACCCCGCATTGGGGGCGGGCGACCGCGTGTTGGCGCGCCTGACGGAAGTCGACGGCGAGGACCACGCCTACGAGGCCCGCCTGATCCGCCGCATAGGCACGAACCCGCGGCGCATCCTGGGCGTCTACCGGGCGGGCTCAGAGGGCGGCCGCCTGGTGCCCATCGACAAGGGCAGCGACCGCGAGTGGCGCATTGCCAGCGCCGACGCGCGCGGCGCCAAGGATGGCGAGCTGATCGAGGCCGAGCAGAGTGGCCCAAAGGGCCGCCTTGGCCTGCCAAGCGCCCGCGTGATTAATCGGCTGGGCGATCCGACGGCGCCCAAGGCGGTTTCGCTGATTGCGATCCACCAGCACGGCATCCCCGACCACTTCCCCGACGAGGCCATGGTGGCGGCCGACGCGGCCCAGCCCCTGGCCCTTGGCCCGCGCGAGGACCTGCGCGACATGCCGCTGGTCACGATTGACCCCTCTGACGCGCGCGACCATGACGACGCCTGTTTCGCACGCGCGGATGACGACCCGGCCAATCCGGGCGGGCACGTGCTGTGGGTCGCCATCGCTGATGTCGCGGCTTACGTCACGCCGGGCTCCGCGCTGGATCGCGAGGCGCGCAACCGGGGCAACTCCACCTACTTTCCGGACCGGGTTGTGCCGATGCTGCCGGATCGGCTGTCCGGCGATCTATGCTCGTTGCATGAGGGGGTCGAGCGGCCCTGCCTGGCCGTCGAGATGGTTCTGAACGCCCAGGGCGACAAGCTGCGGCACCGCTTCACGCGGGCCATGATGCGCTCTGCCGCGTCCCTGAACTACACCGAGGTGCAGGCCGCGCAGGACGGCGCGCCGAACGCGCAATGCGCGCCCTTGATGGACCAGGTCATCGCGCCGCTCTATGCCGCCTATGCCGCGCTGAAACGCGCCCGCGCGGCGCGCCAGCCGTTGGAGCTGGACCTGCCAGAGCGCCAGATCATCCTCACCGACCAGGGCGAGGTCGCCTCGGTCGCGTTCAAGGACCGGCTGGACGCGCATCGGCTGATCGAGGAGTTCATGGTGCTGGCGAATGTCGCCGCCGCCGAGGAACTGATCGCACGCCGCCAGCCGCTCTTGTTCCGCGTGCATGAGGAGCCGGCTCCAGAGCGGCTTGAGGCCTTGCGCGAGGTGGCGCAGGCCAGCGGGCTGACCCTTGGCAAGGGTCAGGTGCTCAAGACGCAGCACCTCAACAAGCTGCTGAGCCAGGCCGCCGAGACAGAGCAGGCCGAGCTGATCAACCTCTCAACGCTGCGGTCGATGCAACAGGCATATTATTACCCCGAGAATTTCGGACATTTCGGGCTGGCCCTGCGGTCTTACGCGCATTTCACCTCGCCGATCCGCCGCTACGCGGACCTGCTGGTGCATCGCGCGCTGATCACGGCGCATGGCTGGGGCGCGGATGGGCTGACGCCCGGGGACGCGGAGGGTTTGGAAAAGACCGCCAAGCATATCTCGGACACCGAGCGCCGCTCGATGACCGCCGAGCGCGACACGACCGACCGGTACTTGGCCGCGTATCTCGCAGAGCGCGTGGGCAGCGAGTTCACCGGGCGGATCACCGGGATCCAGCGCTTTGGGGCCTTCGTCGCACTGGATGGCAGCGGCGCGGACGGGCTGGTGCCGATCCGCTCGGTTGGGCGGGAATACTTCCGGCACGACGCGGGGTCGCAGACCTTGATGGGCTCTGACACGGGCCTGACGCTTGGCGTGGGCATGGTGGTCACGGTGCGCCTTGCCGAGGCCGACCCGCTGACCGGGGGGCTCATGCTGGAGCTATTGGAAGTCGAGGGGCATTCCCTGCCGCGCGGGCCCAAGCCCAGCGGGCGCGGCGGCGCGCGGCGCAAGCCCACCAAGTCCAAGCGCCGCTCGGACAAGGCCAAGCGCAAGGTCACGCGCAGCAGGCGCTAGCCGCGTCGCTTGGTCTGGGCGAAGCTCTGCCGCCGGGCCCAGCGCCCCTTCCCGACCCAAGATGCAGCCCCTATGGTGGCAACCAAGATAGCAGGCACGAGGCTCATGCGGCTCACCACGATCACATTGCTTTGGGTCATCAGCGCCTCGACCGCCGCCGCGCAATCCTTGGCCGTCGAGCGTTCGCTGCTGCCCGAGGCGCGACCGGGCGCCCTGCCGGAGAGCACCGTGAACGTCGAACCCGCCTCTGCCAGCCTGCCCTCCTTTGCCGATTGGGTCATCGGGTTCCGCAAGCGTGCCTTGGCGCAGGGCATCCGCGGGGAGGTGTTCGACCGGGCCTTCTCGGGGGTGCGGTTCAACGCCGACATCATCGCGCGGGACCGCAACCAGTCGGAGTTCACCAAGCAGATCTGGGAATACCTGGAAACCGCGGTGTCTCCGGCCCGGGTCAAGAACGGCCGCGCGGCGCTGAACCGCCAAGCAAGCGTGCTGGCCAAGATCGAGGCGCGCTACGGCGTGGACAAGGAGATCGTGACCGCGATCTGGGGGCTCGAGAGCGCCTATGGCACCTTTCGCGGCAACATCTCGGCCATCGAGGCGCTGGCAACCTTGGCCTTCGACACACGCCGCTCGGGCTTCTTCGAGAAACAGCTGGTGTCGGCGCTACGCATCCTTCAGGCCGGGGACGTCTCGCCCGGGCGCATGACCGGCAGCTGGGCGGGTGCGATGGGGCACACGCAATTCATGCCGGCATCCTACCTTGCCCATGCGCAGGATTTCGACCGGAACGGTCGACGCGACATCTGGGGCGACGACCCCGCGGACGCGCTGGCCTCGGCGGCGGCCTATCTGGCGGCAAACGGCTGGACCAAAGGCCAGCCCTGGGGGATGGAGGTCACCCTGCCGAAGGATTTCGATTACGCGATGTCCACCGAGCGGGTGAAGCAGCCGACGCAGTACTGGCTAAGCCGCGGCGTCCAGAGCACCAACGGCCTGCGGATCCCCCGCTTTGCGCGGACGTCAATCCTGTTGCCCGCGGGGCACCGCGGCCCGGCCTTCCTCATATTTCCGAACTTTCAGGTGCTGGAGACCTACAACACCGCCGACGCCTATGTGATCGGCGTGGGTCAGCTCGCCGATGAGATCGGCGGCGGCGCGGCGATCAAGGCCGGCTGGCCGCGCGATGAACGCGCGCTGTCCTTTACCGAGAAGCAAGAGATGCAGCGCCTGCTGGTGGCGCGCGGCTTTGACCCGCAGGGGGTGGACGGCATCATCGGGCCGCGCACCATCGCTGCGGTGCAGGAGTTTCAGAAGAGCATCGGCTGGGTGCCGGACGGATATGTTTCGGCGCGCGTCCTGCAGCGGCTGCGCCGGAACTAGGGCTTTGGGGCCACGGCGCAGCGCGTTAGGCTGCGCCCATGTCGAAGCCGAATCCATATCGCCCCTTCACGCCAGATCCCGACCAGATGACGCATTGGCCGGGCGTATCCGGGAACGCGATCAACGGGCTGGGCGAGGCCGAACCAAGGCAGGCCAGCATGGTCTATTGGGCCCCGAACCCGGACGACATCCCGCATGGCGGCCTACAGCGATGGTTTTACGGCGTGGACCACGGCTCGGACGGGTTTGCCAAGGCGCGGGTGCGGCGCCACGAGATCTTTGACCGCCCCTTGCCGCCGCTGGCCCCTCAACCCGTCACGCGAACGCCACAGGCCTGGACCGATGCGCTTTCATGCTTCGTGGACCAAGGGTTCTGCGAGAAGGTGGGTGTGGCCGCGATGCAGCCTGAATGGGTCTTTGAGGGTCATGAGATCGCCCAGTCGCGCGTGATTATTGCTGGGGTGCAGCATGACTATTCCGAGATCGCGCGGGCTCCGGACGCGGTGGCCGGAGTGGAGGTGATGCGGCAGTATAACCGCGCCGCCGATGTCGCCAAAAAGATTGCGAGCTGGCTGCGAGAACAGGGCTGGGATGCCGAGCCGGTGACCGGCCCGATGACGGGCGCCCTGGCGATGATCCCGCCCGCTCTGGCCAGCGGGTTTGGCGAGCTGGGCAAACACGGCTCGATCATCGACCGAGAGATGGGGGCGTCCTTCCGTTTGTCTGCGGTGCTAACGGACGCGCCCTTCGCGCCCACGCCGCGGGATGTGTTCGGTGCGGATGAGTTCTGTCAGAGCTGCCGGATCTGCGAGGACGCCTGCCCGCCAGAGGCGCTCTCGCCGATCAAACAGACGGTCCGCGGGGTGGATAAGTGGTATGTGGATTTTGACCGCTGCCTGCCGTTCTTCAACCAAACCGCGGGCTGCGCGATCTGCATCGCGGTGTGCCCATGGTCGCGCCCCGGCGTGGGGCCGAACCTGGCGGCAAAGCTGGCGCGGCGAGCCGAGCGGCAGAGCAACCCGTAGCAGGAATGAGTTCTTTTCGCGCAACCGCTGTGTTACACTGGGGCATTCAATTTCAGTGGAGTATTTTTATGCGCATTGCAGCCTACAACGTGGAAAATCTGTTCGACCGCGCCGCAGTCTTTAACGATGACAGCGGCAAGCACAAAGCAGTGCTCGAGGAGTTCTCGGAACTCAACGAGCTCTTTGAGAAGCCCGTCTATTCTGCCGCCGACAAGGCGCGCATGATCACGTTGATAACCAGCCTGGGAATGCTGAACCGCGACCAAGGCACTAAGAAAAGCTTCACTCAGATCCGCAAAATTCGCGGCAAGCTGATCAACCGCCCCAGGGACCGCTCGAAGCCACGCACTATCGCGGCGGATGGGCGCAACGACTGGGTCGGCTGGTGCGAGCTGGAGACCGCGGCGGTGAACGAGACGGCGACCACGCTGACTGCAAGGGTGATCGCTGAGACCAATGCCGACATCCTGGCGGTGATCGAGGCCGAGAGCCGCCCGGTGCTGCTGGACTTCCAAAAGATGATGAAGCGCGAGCTAGGCCTGGCCAAGGTCTACCGGCATGTGATGGTCATTGACGGCAACGACCAGCGCGGCATCGATGTCGGGCTTGGGACGGGCTCGGATTATCCCATCCAAGAGATTCGCAGCCACGTGGACGACCTCGACCACCGCGGGGTGTTTCTGTTCAGCCGGGACTGCCCGGAATATGTGGTGAGCACGCCGTCGGGCGCGCGGATCCTGGTGATGCCCAACCATTTCAAGTCGAAGTTCGGCGACCAGGCAACGAGCGATGCGCGGCGCTTGACTCAAGCCGAGGGGGTGCGGGACATCGTGAACGCGCGGATTGCGGAGGGCTGGGAGCATATCGTGGTGCTGGGCGACCTCAACGACACGCCAGACAGCGCGCCCCTAGCGCCGCTCCTGGGGGGGACCCCGCTAAGGGACGTCTCAGAGCATTCCGCCTTCACGGATTTCGAGTTCAACGCAACCCGCGGCGGGCGTGGCATCGGCACCTATAAGACGGGCAGCGACAGCAACAAGATCGACTACATCTTGCTGTCCCCATCGCTGTTTGGCCTGGTCACCAATGCGGGACTGTTTCGCAAGGGCGCACATACTGGCTCTGACCGCTGGGAGACTTATCCTGAGCTTACGAGCAAAGAGCATCAGGCCTCTGATCATCATATGATCTTTGCGGATATAAACCTCTAGGGCGCGGCTGGGCGCCAACCGCCCGCAGTCGCGCCGGAGGCGCGCAAGGGCTCATAATGCGTGAGCGCAGCGAACTCCTTTGGATCAAGGCTCGTCTAGAAATGCCGCGCGTTGCGGGGATGGCGGCGGCTTGGTTGCGCTTTGATGAGCCCCGTGCGCAGCGCGCGTTCCGGGTTTTGGGGCGCATCCGGCGCGGGCGTGATGTCCTTCGCCGACGAGAAGCCCGGCGTCAGCCGCGCGCGCAGCAAAGCCAGCGGGTGCGCGCGCAGGGTCAGCCGCATCGAGACATAATCCTCCACCACCTCCTCGCCCTCCGACATCTTGGGCAGCAGCACCGCGGGCTCCACGATCCCCTCCCCGTCCAGGTCACCCTTGAACAAGGGCAGCTCCTCGCCGGGCACCAGCGCCTTGGCCGCCCAGAGCGCCTCCCGCCGTGCCAACCCAAGCGCCGCAAAGGCATCCGCCTCGGCCAGGATTCGCAGGAGCTTGGGCGAGGTCCCCGCCCGGCGCCACACGTCCTCGACCGTTTGATAGCCATTGCCGCGCGCCGCGGTCAGCCAGTCCGCCTCTTCCTCGCCCATCGCGCGGATCTGCCGGAAGCCCAGGCGCAGCGCCAGCCCGCCCTCGCCATCGGGCTCCATCACGTTGTCCCAGAAGCTGGCGTTCACGCAGACGGGCAGCACCTTGACGCCGTGCGCGCGCGCGTCCCGCACGATCTGCGCGGGCGCATAGAACCCCATGGGCTGCGCGTTCAAGAGCGCGCAGGCGAAGATCCCCGGGTGGTGGTGCTTCAGCCAGCTCGAGGCGTAGACCAGCAAGGCAAAGCTCGCCGCGTGGCTCTCGGGGAAGCCGTAACTGCCGAACCCCTCGATCTGGGAAAAGCAGCGGGCGGCGAAGTCAGAATCATAGCCGTTCTGCGCCATGCCCTTCATGAAGCGGTCGCGGAAATCGCTCACGTTCCCATGCTTCTTAAACGTCGCCAAGGACCGCCGCAGCCGGTCCGCCTCGTCCGGGGAGAACCCCGCGCCCACGATGGCGATCTGCATCGCCTGCTCTTGGAACAGCGGCACGCCCAGGGTCTTGCCCAGCACCGCGCCCAGCGCGTCGGACGGGAAGGACACCTCCTCCTCGCCGTTCCGGCGCCGGATATAGGGATGCACCATGTCGCCCTGGATCGGCCCGGGGCGGATGATCGCCACCTCGATCACCAGGTCGTAGAAGCAGCGCGGGCGCATCCGCGGCAGGAAGTTCATCTGCGCCCGGCTCTCCACCTGGAACACGCCCAGGCTGTCGGCGCGGCAGAGCATGTCATAGACCGCCGGGTCCTCCGGCGGCAGGCTCGCCAGCGTGTAATCCACCCCGTGGTGCTGCCCGATCAAGGCGAAGGCCTTGCGGATGCAGGTCAGCATGCCCAGGCTGAGGACGTCCACCTTCAGGATCCCCAGGCTGTCGATGTCATCCTTGTCCCATGGGATGACCGTGCGGTCCTCCATGCTGGCGTTCTCGACGGGGCAGAGCTCGTCCAGCCGCCCCTCGGTCATGATGAACCCGCCCACATGCTGGCTGAGGTGCCGGGGGAAGCCGATGATCTCGTAGATCAGCGCCATGGTCTGGGCCAGGCGCCGATCCGTCGGATCGAGGCCGATCTCCTTCATCCGGTGCGCCTCCAGCCCCTTGGCCGAGAAGAACCCCCAGAGCTGGCTGCTGAGCGCCGATATGGTGTCATCGGTCAGCCCCATGGCGCGGCCCACCTCGCGGATCGCCCGCTTGCCGCGGTAATGCACCACCGTGGCGCAGAGCCCCGCGCGGTGCCGACCGTAGCGCTCATAGATGTGCTGGATCACCTCCTCGCGCCGCTCATGCTCGAAATCCACGTCGATATCGGGGGGCTCGTTGCGCGCCTCGGAGACGAAGCGCTCGAAGACCATCGTGCCGATCTCGGGGCTCACCGAGGTCACGCCCAGGCAGTAGCAGACCACCGAGTTCGCCGCCGAGCCGCGCCCCTGGCAGAGGATGTCACGCTCGCGGGCGAAGGCCACCACGTCGCGCACCGTCAGAAAGTAGGGCTCGTAGTCGAGCTTGGCGATGAGGGCCAGCTCATGTTCGAGCATCTTCTTGACCTTCTCCGGCGCGCCATTCGGGTAGCGCCAGCGCAGCCCCTCATAGGAGAGCCGCCGCAGCCGCTCTGACGGGCTCTCGCCATCGGCGATCTCGCTGGGGTACTCGTAGCGCAGGCTGCCCAGGTTGAACTGGCATCTCTGCGCGATCTCTGCGGCGCGGTCCACGGCCCCCTCATGGCCTCGGAAAAGGCGGCGCATCTCGGGTTCAGACCGCAGGCGCTGCTCGGCATTCGCCTGGGCCGCGCGGCCCAGCTGGTCGACGCGGCAGCCCTGCCGGATCGCGGTCAGCACATCCGTCAAGCGGCGGCGCTTGGCGACATGCATCACCGGGCTGGCGCTGGCGACGGTGGGGACCTTGAGGCCCTGGGCGAGGGCCGCCTGGGCGTCGAACCGCGCCCCGTCCTGGCCGTCATATTGCGGGCTCATGAGCAGCGCCACTGCCCCAGGGAAGCGCCGCGTCAACCGCCCCGCCTGTTGAGCCCACTCGTGCGCGGCGGGCTGAGACGTGGCCTCTTGTTGCAACGGGTGGAGCAAAACCTCCTGCTCGGCGCCCCACCGCAACAGATCGCTGACCGTGAGCGTGCAGGCCCCCTTCTCGGCCCGCAGCTTACCATGGCTGAGCAGGCGACAGAGGTTCGCCCAGCCCTGGCGGTTCTTTGGGAGCAACGTGGCCGTGACGCCTTCGGCGGTCACGATCCTGGCCGCCGGGACCAGCCGCGGCACATGCTCCACCGGGGCGGAGGGCGGGCGCTCGATGTGCTCGGGCCGGGGCGGGCCAAAGCTCTCCTCGCGCCAGACCCGCGCCTGCCGGGCGATCTCTCGCATCTGGGTATGGGCGCGCACGATCCCGGCCACCGAGTTCTCGTCGGCGATCGCGATCGCCCCCAGCCCCATCTCCGCGGCCAGCGCCATGTACTCCTCGGCGTGGCTGCCGCCGGTGAGGAAGGTGAAGTTGGAGGTTATGTTCAGCTCTGCGAAACCCATCGCCGCGCAGTATATTCACGTTTTGTTCTCGTGTGGAGTCATCTCTGCCGCGGCGCGTGCTGCCCTGTCGCGCAGCCCGTATTTATGGCCAAGAAGAAGCAGGGGCGTTCACTAAAACTTAAGCTAAAAGCTCTGTAATGGCTGCGCGGTACAGGCTGCCGAGCCGATGACCGCGCCGAGGAGAAGCCCTGCCGCCCCGCTGGGAGCCATGACGGTAGCGAAGGCCGGTCGGCGGGGTGGACCATATTGCGTCGCGCGGAGATCCTGGACGTAGATTGTCGCGAGCCGGCCTGGCGCTCTGCGCATTCGGGCCTTGGTCCGTCCACTGGACGGACCATCGCTAAAGCGAACCGGTCCTCATTCTTCTTGGCTAAAAATACGGGATACCAACCTACCCGCCCGCGCCGGCCTCACATTTTTCCCGCGGCCGCAGCAGCACGCGGAGACGGTCACGGCCTACCTCGCGCCGGACCTCCACGCACGCGGTCGCGTCGATCTGCCCGATCCTGCTGCCCTTCGATGTGCTGGCCTGGTGGCGCTGGCCATCCCCCAGCTCAATCATATAGAGGAAATGGGCGCGCCCCTCCAACTGCGCCGCCATCGACGAGACGACCCGCGCAACTTCGAACCGCTCATGTACATGTGGACGGGGTGCGAACATCAGAATGGGCGCCGCTAGCAACACACAGCTCGCGACGACGAGCACCGATGGCAGCAGCCAGCCCTCAAGCCAGAGCCAATAAAACCTTTGCCAAAAACTCACTTTCATGTGCCAAACATAAGAACGCAAACTTCGCGCGACAATTCGCCCAACGGGGCCGAGCCCGCAGGGCGAGGCCCCCCGGCGACGCGCGCGCAAGCCGAAGGCGCAGCAAGGCGCGGCGCAAAACCTCGTCAATTCGGCGTTGGAGATGCCCTTGGAAGCCCGCGATCACCTGCACGTAGAACTACACTTGAATGGGACGATACCCGGGACCAGCCCGTCCACCGGACGGCCCATCGCCAAGGCGAACCGGTCCTCATTCTTCTTGGCCATAAATACGGGATACCAACCTACCCGCCCGCGCCGGCCTCACAAATTCGCCGCGGCCGCAGCAGCACGCGGAGCCGGTCGCCGTCCACCTCGCGCCGGACTTCCACGCAGGCGGTCGCGTCGATCTGCCCGATCATCGCACCCTCAGAGCTGCTCATCTGGAACAACTGGCCATCCTTCAGCTCAAGGACATAAGGAACCGCGCCCCGTCCTCAGATTGAGCCGCCATCGAAGAGACCACGCGCGCAAGCTCGAAGCGCTCATGCGCATGCGGCCGCGGCGCGATGAGAACAAAGAGCGCCCCAAACAAGGCGCATCCCACGACCAGCAGCACTGCAGGGCGCAGCCAGCCAAGCTGCCACAGCCAATACACTCTCTGCCAGAAGCTCAACTTCATCCGAGCAACCTAGGCCCGCCGACGCGCGCAAACAACCGCAACGCCCGGGGCCGAGCCCGCAGGGCGAGGCCCCCCGGCGACGCGCGCGCAAGCCGAAGGCGTAGCAAGGCGCGGCGCAAAACCTCCCCGCTTAGACGCTACAGATGCTCCCGGAAGCCCGCGATCACCTGCGCGTAGACCTCACGCTTGAACGGCACGATCCCCGGGACCAGCGCGTCGACCGCGGACCAGCGCCACTCGGTGAACTCGGGCTCCTCGGTGAAGATGTTGATGTCGCTGTCGGCCCCCAGGAACCGCATCAGGAACCACTTCTGCTCTTGCCCGCGCCACTTGCCCTTCCAGAGCTTGCCCAGAAGGTCCGGCGGCAGGTCATAGCGGATCCAGTCGGCGCCCTCGGCCAGGATCTCTACGAGCTCCGGGCGCACGCCGGTCTCCTCCTCCAGCTCGCGCAGGGCGGCGGCGCGCGGCTCCTCGCCCTTGTCGATCCCGCCCTGCGGCATCTGCCAGGCCTCGGTTCCTGCCGGGCGGTCGGCGCGCTGCGCCGTGAACACGCGCCCGTCGGCGTTCAGCAGCATCACGCCCACATTCGGGCGGTAGGGAAGCCGGGCGATCTCTTCGGGCGTCATCTTGGGGTCCTCACTCTGACAGAAGCAGCGCCGCGAGCGTCCGCGCCCGGTCCGGCTCCGTCGACCAAATCCGTGCGGTCTCATAGGCCAGGGCGGCGCGCTTGGCCATAGGATCATCCGCGGCGCCCACGGCGACGGCGTCAAACAGCGGGTGGTCGATCCGCGCTGCGTCCCAGTCGTAGAGCACCAGCTTGCCCGAGGCGGCGACGCCCGCGGATTGCGGCGTCAGCGCGCCGTGCACCAGGCCCAGCGGCTGGTCGGGGATCGGCTCCCATGCCATGCGGCAGGCCCGCGCCACGTCGCGCGGCATCGCCGAGAGGTCGATGTCTCCGCCGCCGCCGCGTGTCATCACCGCCCTTGCGGCCGCAAAGCCCGGGCGTTGCGGCAGCCCGGCGCCCAGGTCATGCATTCGGCGCAGCGCGGCGCGCAGCCCAGAGAGCCTATGCGGGTGCAGCGGTCGGCTGCTAAGGTAGGGCTCCGCCGTCCAGCCCTGCCAGGACCGCGCGCGCTCCACGGTGGGCGCGGGCACCAGCAGGATAAGGCCCGCGCGGGCCACCGGGGCGTGTAGCAGGTCCAGCCAGGCCAGCGCCGCCTCGCTGCGCCGCGTCTTGCGGAAGACGTATCCGCGGTTTCTCCCGGTGCCGCGCAGAACGGCGCCAGGGTCGCTCTTGGAGAGGGGCTCGAAGCCGCTCCCTGGCGGCAGGCCCCAGGCCTCTGGGTCCGGGGCCCCCGCCGCCACAGGCCGCGGCGCTACTGCGCGGGCACCAGGGCCGACAGGCCGCGCAGGATGTCGATGGCATAGGCCAGCTGATAGTCATCCTCGCGCAGCTTCGCGGCCTCTTCGACGCGGGTGCGGTCCTCTTCGATTTGGCGCTGCTCGTCCTCGGTCAGGCTGTCATTGTTCAGCGAGTTGCGCAGGTCGGCCTCGGAACGGCGCGGGCGATCAGCGCCCTCCTCTTCGGCGGCGGCGGCCTCTGCCTCGAGATCGCGCGGCGGCTGCTCGACGAAGATGTCCGGCGCCACGCCCAGCGCCTGGATCGAGCGCCCCGACGGGGTGTAGTAGCGCGAGGTCGTCAGGCGCATCGCGCCGTCGCCGCGCAGCGGCATCACCGTCTGCACCGAGCCCTTGCCGAATGACTTGGTGCCCACGATGATCGCGCGGCGGTGGTCCTGCAGCGCGCCGGCGACAATCTCGGAGGCCGAGGCCGAGCCGCCATTGATCAGCACCACCAGAGGCTTGCCCTGGGTCAGGTCCCCATCGGTGGCGTTATAGCGCTCGCCGTCCTGCGGGTCGCGCCCACGGGTCGACACGATCTCTCCGGCGTCCAGGAACGCGTCCGAGACCTTGATCGCCTGGGTCAGCAGACCGCCGGGGTTGTTGCGCAGGTCCAGCACAAAGCCGTTCACCTGGTCCATGCCGCCCAGCTCCTCGACCGTCTCGGCCAGGCCCTCGGCCAGGTTGGGATAGGTCTGGTCGTTGAAGGTCGAGACGCGCATCACCACGGTGTCGCCCTCGGCGCGGGTGCGCACGGCGGTCAGCTTGATGGTGTCGCGGATGATCGAGACGTCAAACGGCTCGTCGGCGCCCTCGCGCACGACGGTGATGATGATCTCGGAGCCCACGGGCCCGCGCATCATCTCGACCGCCTGGTCCAGGTTCAGGCCCAGCACACTCTCGCCGTCCACATGGGTGATGAAGTCGCCCGCCTCGATCCCGGCGGCGTCGGCGGGGGTGTCGTCGATCGGAGAGACGACTTTGACAAAGCCCTCCTCCTGCGTGACCTCGATCCCCAGCCCGCCGAACTCGCCGCGCGTCTGCACGCGCATGTCGTTGGCGTCCTTGGGCGACAGGTACGAGGAATGCGGGTCCAGCGAGGTCAGCATGCCGTTGATCGCGGCCTCGATCAGGTCGGCCTCGTCGACGTCTTCCACATATTGCGCCCGGATGCGCTCGAAGATGTCGCCGAACAGGTCCAGCTGCTCATAGACGTTCGACTGCCGCGCGCTTTCCTGCGCCAGCAGGGGCCCGGCGATCTGGGTCGTGGCCACGGCCCCCGCCAGGGTGCCTGCCACCGCCGCCATCACAAAATTTCTCATCGCATCCTCTTATCCATCAAAGGCGAACCAAATGCCGGGGTCCACCGGCTCTTCGCCTTGGCGTAACTCTATATAGAGCGTTTCTGACTTCGCACCGCCACCTCCATTGGCGGCCTGGGTCAAAAAAAGCTCCGCACCCGGTACATTTCCGCCCATTAGGCCGACGGGGCTGCCCGCGGGAAGCACGTCGCCCGTGTCACCATAGACCTCCTCTAGGCCCGCTAGAACCAAAAGATAGCCATCTCCGGGCTCTAGCACCATCACATTTCCGTAGTCTAAAAGCGGCCCGCGGTAACGAATGGTTGCGGACCAGGGCGTGGTGACCAGGGCGCGCGGCTCTGTGGCGACGATCAGCCCGGGCCGCTCGATGCCGGCCGCGTCCGCCTCGCCGGCCCGGCGCAGCACCGTTCCCGCGACCGGCAGCGGCAGCGCGCCGCGCGCCTCGCCGATATGCAATGGCGCCTCGGCGCCTGCGATTCGCATCTCGGCAATCCCGGCGGCGAAGCCGCGCAGGGTGTCCACCGAGTTCACCAGGTTTGACAGCGCCTGCGGGTCCTCCAGATGGCGCGTCGGCAGATCGACGCGGTTCGACATCGCCTGGCTCAGCGTCACGCGCGCCTGCTGAGCGCCCGCAAGCCCGTCCTGCAGCGTCTGGGCGGCGCTTTGCTGCAGGGCGCGCATCAGCGCCAGCTCCTCCAGCTCGGCGCGCAGCGTGGCGACCTCGGCCTGCAGGGCGGGGGTCACATCGCTGACGATCATGCCGGACCTGGCGGTGCCAAGCGGCCCGCTGGGATGCAGTAGCAAGAGCGGCCCCGGCGAGGTCTCGATGGAGGCAAGAACGCCCAGAAGCTGCGCCAGCCTCTCTCTTTCGGCCTCGAATTTGCGCCGCAGGGCGGTCTCACGGATCGCCGCGCGGCGCAGCCCCTCGCGCAGCGCCACCAGCCCGTGCTCATAGGCCTTCACCGTCTTGGTCAGCGCCTGCACGCGGTCGGTTGCGCGGTCGGCCAGCAGCAGGGCGTTCTGCGCGGCCTCTAACTGCCCGGCCGCGCGCTTGGCAATGAAATCCGGCGCCTCCTGCGCAAGCGCCGGGGCGGCAAGTAGCCAGGTTATGGCCAGCGCCCGGATCATGCGATCAGCGAGATCCCGGTCATCTCGGGTGGCTGCTCTAGCCCCATCAGCTGCAGAAGGGTCGGGGCCAGATCGGCCAGGCGCCCATCCCGTAGGGCGGGACTTGTCCCGCCTTCCCCAGCGCTGCCCTGTAGGGCGGGACTTGTCCCGCCTTCCCCCGTGCCCCCGATCAAAATCACCGGCACCAGGTTTGTCGTATGCGCGGTGTGCGGCCCGCCGGTCTCGGGGTCGACCATGACCTCGCAATTGCCGTGATCCGCGGTGACCAGCATCGCGCCGCCGACCTCTTCCAGGGCCTCCAGCGCCTTGCCCAGCCCCTCGTCGACGGCCTCGCAGGCCTTGATCGCGGCGCCCAGATCGCCGGTGTGCCCGACCATGTCGGGGTTGGCGAAGTTCACCACGATCAGGTCGTAGCGCGCCCGGATCGCCTCGGCCAGCTTGTCGCCGACCTCGCCTGCGCTCATCTCGGGCTGCAAATCATAGGTGGCCACCTTGGGCGAGGGCGCCATGTGCCGGTCCTCGCCGGGCATGGGAGGCTCCACCCCGCCGTTGAGAAAGAAGGTCACATGCGGGTACTTCTCGGTCTCGGCCAGCCGGAACTGGCGCAGCCCCTGCTTAGAGACCCATTCGCCCAGCGTGTTGGAGATCTCCTGCTTGGGATAGGCGGTGATCATGTAGGTGTTGTGGCGGTCCGAGTAGTTGACCATGCCGAGAGCGCCCGCCAGGGCGGGTCGAGGCCCTGTCTCAAAGCCGTCAAACTCTGGATCCGCGATGGCGGCCAGGATTTGCCGCGCCCGGTCAGAGCGGAAGTTGATGAAGAACACGCCGTCGCCGTCCTTGATCCCGTCAAAGCCTGGCAGCACGGTGGGGGTCACGAACTCGTCCGTTTCGCCGCGGGCTTTGGCGGCGTCCAGCGTCGCTTCCCAGCTCTCTGCGGCCTCGCCTTCGGCCCTTACCATGGCGCGATAGGCCTTCTCCACCCGCTCCCAGCGGTTATCGCGGTCCATCGCGAAATACCGGCCGGATACAGACGCAATTCCGACGTTGAAGCGGCGTGCTTTTTCAGCAAAATCAGAGAGATACCCGCGCGCCGAGACCGGCGCCACATCGCGCCCATCGGTGATCACATGCGCCACCGTTTGAACGCCCTGATCCGTCAGCGATTTCAGAGCCGCGACCATGTGATCGGAGTGGCTATGCACCCCGCCATCCGAGACCAGGCCCATCACATGGGCCGTGCCCCCTGCCGCTTTCACGGTGGCGGCGAATTCGGCTATGGCCTTGTTTTCAAAGAAGGAGCCGTCCTCAATCGCCAAATCAATCTGGCCCAGGTCCATCGCCACCACGCGCCCCGCGCCGATATTGGTGTGCCCGACCTCGGAGTTGCCCATCTGACCAGACGGTAGCCCCGCCGCCGGGCCATGGGTTGCGATCAAGGCGCTGGGGCAAGTCTCTGATATGCGGTCGAAATTTGGTGTCACGGCCAAGGCCGGCGCGTTCGCCGAGACCTCCTCGCGGTGCCCCCAGCCATCGAGAATGCAAAGGACTACAGGTTTGGTGTCGGTCATGCTCGCGCCCCTTTTTTTCTTTCCCTTGGTCATATCCTAGGTTGTTGCGGCGCGGAACCGCGAAATTGCCGGGGTTAATGAGACCTTATCCAGGCGCGCGGGCTTAGGCGCAGAAGCGGCGCCGAATCGGTGGTTAAGCCCAATAATCATGGGGAAATCCGGTGTCGGACTTTTGTCGGCAAAACGTCGGACTTCTGTCGGGCAGGATGTCGGATTTTGCCATGGTTAATAGGGCGCGCGGTCGGTGCGCGCGGCCTATTCCCGATGATACGGCGTGCCCGCCAGGATCTGCGTGGCGCGGTAGATCTGCTCGGCCAGCATTACCCGCGCCAGCATATGCGGCCAGACCATATGCCCCAGGCTCAGCACCAGATCGGCGCGGGCGCGCAGGGATGGGTCCAGCCCGTCGGCGCCGCCGATGAGGATCGCGGCGTCTTGCGCGCCGCCGTCCCTCCAATCCGCCAATCGAGCCGCAAAATCCGGGCTTTTGAGAAGCTTGCCGCGCTCGTCGAGCGCGATGACCCGGGCGCCGGCGGGCAAGGCGCGCGCGAGCAGAGCGGCTTCGCCGGACTTGCCGCCGCCCTTCTTATCCTCGACCTCTGCGAAAGATACGGGCCCCAGCCCCATGCCACGCCCGGCGCGTTCTGCCCGCGCCGCGTAGTCGTCAATCAAATCTCTTTCGGGACCGGCGCGCAGCCGGCCCACAGCACACACAGTCAGGCGCATAGCGTCAGCCGGTCAGGCTTTGGCCGCCACGGCCTCGGACGGGCTCATCCACATCTTCTCGAGCTGGTAGAACTCGCGCACCTCGGGCCGGAAGACATGGACGATCACATCGCCCGCGTCGATCAGCACCCAGTCGCCGGCGGCCTTGCCTTCGACTTTGGCGCGCACGCCCAGCTCTTGCTTGAGCTTGTCGGTCAGCTTCTCTGCCATCGACGCGACCTGCCGCGACGAGCGCCCAGAGGCGATCACCATGAAGTCCGCGATCTCTGACTTACCAGCCAGGTTGATCGAGACCACGTCTTCGGCCTTGTCGTCTTCGAGAGAAGTCAGGATGTGGGCCAGCGCATCGCGGCTGGAGCCCTCTTTGGGATGCAGTGCAATCTTCGCATCCGTCACGGCCGCACCTTGGGCCGTTTCAGCACTATGAGACAGGACAGGGTCCTCCTAGGTTGCGCGCCGCAAACGCCCCGGCGCAAGGCATGGGTGTAATGTAGGGTGGAAAGTATGAAAGCTCAATGACGGCGGCTCAACACGGCGCGATTGTGGTCGGCAGGCCACTGTTATCCACAGGTAGACCGGAATTAGAGTTGAAACCGCCCCCCCGCGTGCCAAGCTAAGGGCCATGGCCTCGCAAGACCTTTTATCGCCTCGCATATACTGGGACGTGTTCCGGCGCCTGAGCGCCAGGAACCTCGATCTTGTCGCCGCCGGGGTGGCCTTTTACGCCATGCTTGCGGTCTTCCCCGCCATCGCAGCGGTGGTCGCGCTTTGGGGCTTCGTGTCCGATCCGGCGCTGGTCGGCGGGCAGATCGAGGCGCTGCGCCCCTTCATGCCAGAGGAGGCCTTTACGCTGGTGCAGGGCCAGGCGCTGCTGTTCATCGACGCCGGAGCCACAACGCTGGGCTGGGCGACGGTGATCTCATTGGCCACGGCCCTATGGGCGACCCGGGCGGGCGTGGGCGCGCTGGTGCGCGGGCTGAACGTGATCCATGGCGCCCGCCCAAGGCCGGGCTTTTGGCACTCCTTGGCCGCCATCGCGCTGACGCTGGGCTTGATCGCCTTCACCTTGACCGCCCTGGTGGCGCTGATCGGGGTGCCCTTGGTGCTGGCGCTCTTGCCGCTGGGACCGGCCACGGCGGCGGCCCTGGTGGTGTCGCGCTGGGCGCTGCTTGTCGCGGTCGGGCTGGGCGGGCTGTGGTTGGTCTACCGCTTTGGGCCGAACCACCGCGCCGCGCGGCCCCGGTGGGTCAGCCCGGGCGCGGCGGTGGCGCTGGCGCTGTGGGCCGCGGCGGGCTGGGGCTTTACCACCTACATCGCGAATTTCGGCAGCTACAACCAGATCTACGGCTCCATCGGGGCCGTGGTCGTCCTGCTGATGTGGTTTTTCATCTCGGCCTATGCGGTGCTGCTGGGCGCTGCCCTGAACGCCGAGATCGGCCGCCGCGGCGGTGGCGGTGGCGGTTAAGCCGCCACCAGGTTCTCGTATTCCTCGACCGTGACGCGCGGCGCAACCATGCGGCCGAAATCGGCGGGCACGGACACATGCGGGAAGAAGGACATAAACTGCTGCAGGCTTTCACCGCCCAATTGGCGGGTCAGCTCGGGACCGGGGTGGAAGCTTTCGATCTCGAGGCCGTTGGCGCGCAGGATGTGATGCTCGCGGAAGGCCAGGTGGTATACACTGACCGGCGAGACCGGGGCCACGCGGATCACCGAATAGCCGTCCTCGAACGCCGTCACCGGGGCCAGCGCGGCCTCGTCATTCACGATCTGGCGGTACTTGTCCGAGCGGTGCAGCAGGCGCGCATGCGGCGCCAGCATCAGGTCCGGCATGGGGCGCGCGGGGCCAAAGCTGTCCACCGGCACGCGGAAGAGCCGCGCGGGCATATGCGCAAGCGGCATCTGCGGGGCCAGGGTGGTCGTGCCGACCCATACCAGCGGCTGAAAGCCCGCGTCGCGGGTCTCGATCTTCACGCCGGGCACCAGGTCCTCGACCGCGATGGGGCCCTCCTCGGTGGCCATGATGGTGCCGCGGGCCAGGGCCGCGAAGGCGGATTCGAACACGGGATGGGAGGGTGCGCGCTGGATCACCTCGGACAGGTCGCCATTCGGCTGCAGCACCAGCGCCTCATAGCGGCGCATCGGCGCCGGGGCCGCAGCGCCGGCCTGCGCGGGCCCGCCGCGGCGCACCGTCCATTGCCCGGTCTGCGCCTGCGGCGCGGTTCGGGCGACTGCTGTTCCACCCGGACGCTGGGCATAGGTCATGTGATCCATCCTCTTGTTGGGTCACATCTGCAACGGCCCCCGTCGATAGAGCAGACATGGTGTATCGTCTTGTTTTGTCGCGGCGCCCCGCAACGTGGCAGCGAGACTTTCGGCACCCCAGGGCCGACCTTTCTTAGCCCGCTAGGCGCGGGCACTTTGATGAGCGCTGGCCTGCGCGGCCTTGCGCTTGGCGATGAACGCCTCGCGCCGCGCGCCGCGCGCCCAGGGCAGCTCGACCTTGGCGGTTGCGGCCTCTTTCTTCATCGCACTCATCCAACGGAACTCTTTCTGCATACTCAGGTTCTCCTGGCGCCAGCAGCGCCCCAACTGCTCGGGACTGTCCTGGCGGCTTTGGTTGTTTAGGTCTTCTGATCAGGGGAAATGTGCCGCCGCTTTGGGGCGAGACCATGGCAGGACTGGCACCATTTGCGGATGCGGCGCGGCGAAATTCGGCGAAATCTCGGCGGGGCGGTCGGGCCTATCCGCCCAACCGCGCGCGCGCCTCACTCAAAGAGGTCGTCCTGGCCCGGCGGCTGCGGCGGGGCGAGCCCAAGGTGCGCCCAGGCTTTCTGCCCCAGCATGCGCCCGCGCGGGGTGCGCTGGATCAGGCCCTGCTGCAGGAGGTAGGGCTCGATGACCTCCTCTAGCCCGTCGCGGCTCTCGCTGAGCGCCGCGCTCATGGTCTCGATCCCCACCGGGCCGCCGGCGTAGTTCTCGGCGATCATCTGCAGGTACCGCCGGTCCGCGCCGTCCAGCCCCAGGGCGTCCACGCCCAGCCTTGTCAGCGCGCTGTCGGCCAGCGCCTGGGTCAGCCGCCCGTCGCCCTCGACCAGCGCGAAATCCACAACCCGCCGCAGGAGCCGACCGGCGATGCGCGGCGTGCCGCGCGCGCGCCTGGCGATCTCGCGGATGCCGCCCTGCTCGGCGGGCACGCCCAGAAGCCGCGCGCCGCGCTCGACGACCTGGTGCAGCTCGTCCACGGAGTAGAACTGCAGCCGCACGGGGATGCCGAAGCGGTCGCGCAGCGGCGTGGTCAGCAGGCCCAGCCGCGTGGTGGCGCCTACGAGCGTGAAGGGCTGCAGCTCGATGCGCACGGTGCGGGCGGCGGGGCCCTCGCCGATCACCAGGTCGAGCTCGAAATCCTCCATCGCGGGATAGAGCACCTCCTCGACGACCGGGTTCAGCCGGTGGATCTCGTCGATGAACAGCACGTCGCGCGCCTCAAGGTTGGTGAGAATCGCGGCCAGGTCGCCGGCCTTGGCCAGCACCGGGCCCGAGGTCATGCGGAAGTTCACGCCCAGCTCGCGGGCGATGATCTGGCTGAGCGTCGTCTTGCCCAGCCCCGGGGGGCCGTGGAACAGCGCGTGGTCCATGGCCTCGCCGCGGCGCCGGGCGCTCTCGATGAAGACGGCGAGATTGGCGCGGGCCTCGGCCTGGCCGATGAAGCCCTCCAGCAGCTTCGGCCGCAGCGCGCGGTCCAGGTCCTCAGGGCGCCGATCGCCGCGCAGGGTGGGGTCGGGCTCCGTCATCAAACGGCTCCTTGCGGCCTTGGGCGGATGCTAGGGCCCCGCATCACTTCGGCGCCAGCAGCTTGAGCGCCGCCCGGATCATCCCGGCAGTGTCGGCTTCCGACTGCGCTGCCTCAGCGACCGCCTGCGCGGCCTCAGACGGCCCGTAGCCGAGGTTCGACAGGGCCGACAGAGCCTCCGCTTGCGATTGAGCGCCGCCGACGCTGGGGCTGGATGCCGCCGGTTGTGGCGCCGGGTGGGCTGAGGGTGCCGCGTCCACAAGGTCGGGCCCGGCGCCTCCGCCGGACAGGTCGCCCATCGCCATCACCGTATGCGCCTTGTCCTTCAACTCGTTGACCACGCGCTGCGCGATCTTGGGGCCCACACCGGGCGCGGCCTTGATCGCGGCCCAATCGCCGATGGTAAGCGCGCGGCTGACGCCCTCCGGCCCCAAAGTGCCCAGGATCGCCATCGAGGCCTTCGCCCCGATCCCCTGCACACTCATCAGCAGGCGGTGCCATTCCTTCTCCTGCAGGGACAGGAACCCAAAGAGCTGCAGCAGATCCTCGCGCACCAGCAGGTCGGTATAGAGGGCCACCGCCTCTCCGGCGCCGGGCAGCGCCGCCAGCGTGCGCTCGGAGACCGAAACGACATAGCCCACGCCGCCCACGTCGATCAGCACATGGTCCGGCCCGCGATAGTCCAGGCGCCCGGCGATGCGCCCGATCATCCGGCCTTCCGCAGCGCGGCCTCCAGCTTGCCAGAGGCGCGGGCGTGATGCGCGTGGCACAAGGCGATGGCCAGCGCGTCCGCGGCATCCGGCCCGGCGATCTGCACCCCCGGCAGCTGCAGCCGCACCATGTGGTCGATCTGCCGCTTGTCGGCGTGACCGACGCCGACCACGGTCTTCTTCACCGTGTTGGGGGCGTATTCGCCGACGCTCAGCCCGGCCCGCGCCGGCACCAGCATCGCGATCCCGCGCGCCTGGCCCAGTTTCAGCGTGCCGGCGCCGTCCTTGTTCACGAAGGTCTGCTCGACCGCCGCGGTGTCCGGCACCAGGCGCGCAACCACCGCCGAGAGCTGCTCGAATATCGACAGAAGCCGCGCGGCCAGGTCCTGGCCCTCCGAGCGGCACAGCCCGTTTTCGACATGGGTGAGTCGCGACCCCGCCACGTCCACCACGCCCCAGCCGAGGGTTCTCAGCCCAGGATCGATGCCAATGACCCGCATAATTCCGCCCTGCTCGTTATCATTGTTTCAGCGCATAGCACGAAACGCGAACATCCGCCAAGTCCAACGGTTAACCACCTTGCAGTTGGACGCGGCGGATTGCGGCCAAAAACGGCCCCGAATGTCGAGAAAGCGACCGAAAGAGAGTCGCATTTGAGCCTTTGTTTACTGGGCTTTCAGCTCTGTTACTGTCATGCGCAATCTGCATATGTGGTATGCAGTTTTTCCTTCTAGTGCCGGGAATATAGGCGCTCTACATGCGAATTACGACGCAGGAACGCGCCGGCCTACCAACCTCCTAGATAAGGACAATCGCTATGGCACTTTTTGATACCTCGCGCCCCGTGGTTGCCAACACTGGCATCGGCGCAGCCTTCGCAAACATCTTCTCGGGCCTCATGGCTGCTGTGGCGTCATGGAATGACGCCCGCGTGACCCGCAACACGCTGTCGCAGCTGTCGGACCGCCAGCTGGATGACCTCGGCCTGAGCCGTGGCAACATCGACGAGCTGTTCCGCGGCTAAACATAGCCGACGCACCACAGACCGGGCCGCGCGGGGTGATCCCAGCGCGGCCTTTTTTGTGTCGTCCAACCGGTCCAGGGGGGCGCCGATTTCTTGGCAAGAAATCGGAACGGAAGCTGTGACAGCTTCCGGATCCGCATGGCGCACCGCCGCGCCCCAAACACGCCTTAACCCGCCGTTGCCCGGGTGATCGCGACCGAGAGCTTGTCAATGAGCTCGCCGATCTGCGCGTCCGAGATGATGAAGGGCGGCGCGATCAGGACGTGATCGCCCAGCCGCCCGTCCCGCGTGCCCTGCATCGGGTAACAGATCAGACCGGCCTCAAAAGCCGCCTGTTTGATCCGGGGCGCGACGCGCTTTTCGGGGGCGAAGGGACGCTTGGCCTCCCGTTCCTCGACGATCTCCAGCCCTTGAAACAGCCCGCGCCCGCGAATGTCGCCCACATGCGGGTGCTGCCCAAAGCGTTCCTTGAGCGCTGCCGCCAGACGTTCCCCCTGCCCCGCGGCCCGACCCACCAGGCCTTGCCCCGTCAGCTTGCCCAGCACCGCGCGCGCAGCCGCCGCGGCCACCGGGTGCCCCAGATAGGTATGCCCGTGCTGGAAGAACCCGCTGCCATCTTCGATGGCCACATAGATCCGCGCCGAGCACAGCATCGCCCCGATCGGCTGGTACCCCGCCCCCAAGCCCTTGGCGATGCACAGGATATCCGGCTCGATCCCATCCGCCTCGCAGGCAAAGAGATGCCCCGTGCGCCCCATGCCGCACATCACCTCGTCCAGGATCAAAAGCACGCCGTAGCGGTCGCAGATCCCGCGGATGCGCTGATAGTACCCCGCCACGGCCGGCACGGCCCCCATCGTGGCCCCCACCACGGGCTCGGCCATAAAGGCCATCACCGTTTCGGGCCCCAGCCGCAGAATCTCGTCCTCCAGCTCCTGGGCGGCCCGCAGCCCATAGGCCTCGGCGGTCTCGCCCGCATCGCGCAGAATGTATTCGTAACAAGGGCTTATGTGACTCACCCCGATCAGAAGCGGGTCGAACTGCGCGCGACGCCATTCGTTCCCGCCTGCGGCCAGAGCACCCAGCGTGTTGCCGTGGTAGCTCTGCTTGCGAGCGATCAGATGGCGGCGCTCGGGCTGGCCGTTCTCTACGTGGAACTGGCGCGCCAGCTTGATCGCGGCCTCGGTCGCCTCGGAGCCGCCGGAGACCAGGTAAACCCGGTCCAGGTCGCCCGGCGCGTGCTGGATCAGCAGATCGGCGAGCGCCTCGGCGGGCTCGGAGGTGAAGAACCCCGTATGGGCGAAGGCCAACTCTTGCGTTTGTTTCTGCACCGCCGCGATCACATCCGGGTCGCCATGCCCCAGGCAGGACACCGCCGCGCCGCCGGACCCGTCGAGATACGCCTTGCCGGTCTCGTCATAGAGATAGCAGCCCTCGCCGCGCACCGCTCGAGGCGGCAGGGCGCGGGTGTGGCGGGGAAAGATATGGCTCATATCGCGGACCCAATCGCGTTGCGCAGCGCGGTGATCGAAGCAGCCATGTCCGGCCAGGGCGCGCCGTCTGGTTGCAAAAAGGAGTTCTCGAACCCGACGCGGACATCCCCGCCCAGCCGCGCCGCTTTCGTCAAGCAGGCATGCTCTTGCGGGCCGAAGGCGCAGAGCATCCAGCGGCCCACGGGGGGCAGCGCGGCCAAGAGCGGCTCGAGGTCGTCAGGGTTGGAATTCATGTCGGCGGTGTAGCGTCCCAGCACGAGGATGACGCTTTCGGCCCCGCCCAGGACGCCCTCGCGCTGCCACTCGGCCAGCAGCGCCGCATCGCCCGCGTCGAAGATTATGTGCTGCAGCTCAACGCCCTGGTCGGCGACGAATCGGTACATGCGCCGGGCGATATCGCGATCCCGCGCGGCCTCGCGCAGCGCGAGGGTGCACCAGGCGGGGCGGAGCTGCGACAGGGTCGCCAGCTGCGCCTCAACCCCAAACACGCCCCCGGATTCCGTGGTCACCTGCACTCTTAGGTCAGGCGCGGCGGAGCCAAGCTCCGCGATCGCCTCTCGGTAGAGGCCCGGGTCGATAGAATGGCTGCCATCCGCGTTGCGCACATGCAGGTGGAACGCCTGCGCGCCCGCCGCTTGGCAGGCGATGGCCGTCTCGACCGTCTCTGCGATGGTCAACGGGATGCCGGGGTGGTCGGCCTTGGTGCGGCGCGCGCCGGTCGGCGCGACCATAATCAGGGGGCTCATGCGCGCATCCTTTCGCCTTTGGGGTCATAGAGCGGACCGATGCTGACCCCTGCATCGTGCATCTTGCGCGCGAAGTCGACCTTCACGCGCTGCCCTTGGGTTAACCCCTGGGCATAGGCCAGGGCAACCGGGGCGTTCAAGCGCAAGCCATAGTGCGGGTGGTTTCGCGGAGGCCATAGTGCAGGTGGTTGTGGAGGCCGACGATTTCCCCGTTCACATGGAAGGGCCCGTGCCGGTGCCAAGTTAAAGCTCGCGTACCTTGGTCGTTTTTCCAAGCATGAAGGTCCCGGCGGGAGTGAAGCTCTGGCCCGTTCAGCAGCGTCTTGACCTCCGCGGCCTCCAGCGCGGGGCCACGATGCGGGCGCTCACCAACATCGGCGCGTAATAGTCCGAAGCCTCGGGCAAGAGCCCAAGGGCGAAGCCTTCGGTAAGCAGGCCCGGGGGGCGCCGTGCCGCTCTCTAGCCTTGAGGCGGCGTGTAGACCTGCCTCACGCTCTCTAAATATACGCCGGCAATCAGATCCTCGGAATTCAGCTTTGTCTCAGCCAATTGCTGATGCGACAGGTTTCGCACCACCACTTCGAAGCAATCAAGCTTTTGGCGTAGGAGGTCCACGTTCTGGAGCAATGCCACCGAGGGACGGGTTGCTTCCTTTGACAGGATCCAATCCCCGACGGCTTCATCAATATCCGACGCCAGACGCGTAAGCTCCCGCAGTTCATCCGCGGTGCTGCCCAATACGTCACTTATACCAACCTCGGTCGGGCCATCTTGCGCCGCATCGCTCATAGAGGACCAACCACGCGTTCGATGCACCCCTTTAGTTGCTCTGCCGAGAAGGGCTTTTTGATGTAGTTGTTCATGCCCAGTTGGTTCCCCTTTTCAATCACCGCCGGATCTGCCGTGCCGGTGATCAAAATGAAGCCAATACGTTGGGTCGCCCCATATTGCCGCAATCCTGCCAAGAGCTGCAGCCCGTCCGCCCCCGGCATATTGTAGTCAGATATCACCAGGTGCACCGGCTTTGCCGCAAGCTTTTTGAAGGCAGATTCGCCATCCGTACTGTATTCGATATTCTTGATGCCGATTTCCTCGAGGCCCTGAATGATCAGACCCCGGCTCACAGACATGTCGTCCACGACCATTACGTTCAGTTTCTCACGCAAACTCATTTCCAGCCCTTTCCGGTTACTCTTTGGCCCTAAACGCGCCGATACTTTGTTATCCCCGAATGGACGAGGCCTACGGATTCCGGGGTTCCAACTCGTTCTGAATGACCAATTATTAGGAACCCGTCCTTTGAGAGAATCTCTGAAAACCTTCCCCAAAGTTTGCTCTGTGTCTGTGCGTCAAAGTAGATGACCACATTGCGGCAAAAGATAACGTCGATTGGGCCCTTGACCGGCCAGGGGCGCAACAGGTTGACCTCATCGAAGCTTATGAGCTTTTTGAGCTCGTCTTTGGCCTGTAATGCTCTTGGACGGTCGGGCACAGCCACGAAATACCGGTCGCGCAACCGCTTCTCCATCTGCTTGTCATCAAGCCCCTGGTAGACGCCGGCCCGCCCTGTTTTGATCACGTTCGGATCAATGTCGGTGGCAATTATTTTGATGTCATGGCGTCCTGCATCCGGCATGCATTCCAGCAATTGGATCGCGATGCTGTAAGGCTCTTCGCCCGTCGAGCATCCGGCTGACCAAATCCGCACCTGCCCGCCGGAGCGCGCTCTGCTCATCAGGGGTGGGAGGATCTCGGTTTTTAGCGCCTCAAAGTGATGATTCTCGCGAAAGAACCGCGTCACATTGGTGGTCAACAATGACGTGATATTGCGCAATTCCTCGCCACCGCTGGAGGATTTGAGATACTGGCAATACTCTGGAAAGCCGCCGATCTTTAGCTCCCGCAATCGGCGCGAAAGCCGCGAGACCAATAGGTTGCGCTTGTTATCCGACAAGACAATCCCGCTTTCGCTATAAACGATCGCTGCGAGTTGCTTGAAAGATGTGTCATCAATTCCGGATGCGCGGGCATTTAAAGACATTTGACTTCCCTTAACCGGTTCAAGCCGCTGATTTCACTGTCGAAGGCAGAACGCGTGAAAGGTTCATTTTCCGGATCATGCGGCCATCCGCGATAAGTACGCCGGAGATGTAGGCACGCACGACTTCGTCAACGATTTCAGGGATAGGCTGCATGTCGGCGTCATCAACGGTCAATATGTCAGACACAACGTCAGCCAAGAGGCCAACGGTCTGCTCTCCCACGACCGCGATAATGATCACATGGCGCGGGCCCGGTTCCGTTTCGCCAAGGCCCAATCGTTCAGATAGATCAACGACCGGCACCACCGAGCCACGCAGGTTTATCACACCTTTCACATAAGGTTGCGCATGCGGCAGGATCGTCGTTTCCGTCCAACCGCGTATCTCGCGCACGGATTTTAGATCAAAACAAAAATCCTGCTCTGACACCTTAAACGCGACAACTTCGTGGTCGTGTTTCTTTTCACTGACTGTAGCTTCTTGCATGATTAACCCGCCATGTGGATTGGAAAGTCACCGGGGCTCGCGCTGCCGGAATCTTTGATGATGTTGTCAGGGTCGATAATCAAAGCGATGCGACCGTCCCCGAGTATCGTCGCCGCCGCGACGCCGCTGATTTGTTGATAGTTCGTCTCCAGGCTCTTGATCACAACCTGTCGTTGATCCTGTATCTCGTCGGCGATAAGCGCATATCGCTGATTATTGTCGGATTCCACCAAGAGCAGGACGTGGTCTTCTGGCGATTCCGGCGTGTGCCTAAAACCGAAGAATGAGCCAAGATCGATTATCGGGACGAAGGAATTGCGGTTATGCAAAATGCGCCCACTGGACCCGATCGTGTGGATATCCTCAGGATTTGGCTGAAGCGTCTCTTGAATGGTCGAGATCGGAACAACCATCGTTTGGTCCGCCACTTTGATCACCATTCCTTCCAGCACCGCTAGGGTCAGGGGGAGAGAGATCGAAAAGATCGTTCCTTCGCCAGGCTTGGACTGAATAGATACGCGACCGCCCAGCCCCTGGATCTCACTGCGGGCGACATCAAGACCGACGCCTCTGCCGGAGAGTTCAGAGACTTCCGCTTTGGACGAAAAGCCTGGTAAGAACAGAAGGTTGTCAATCTCTGTGGGGGCTAAGTCAGCGCTTTCAGATACCAACCCTTTGTCGATCGCGATTTGCCGCACCCTGTCACGATTAATGCCACCGCCATCGTCCGAGATGTCTATCATCACGCGGCCGGAACGATGTGCGGCTTCTAGTGTCACGGTGCCTTGCCCGTCTTTTCCGTTGGCCTCTCGCTCGTCTGGTTTCTCCAGGCCATGGTCGATCGCATTTCGGATCATATGCGTGAGCGGATCCACGAGCCGTTCGATGACGGTCTTGTCGACCTCTGTATATTCCCCTTTGGTCACGAACTTAACGCGCTTGCCGGTTGCAGATGCGGCCTCGCGCACGATGCGGGACATGCGCTGGAACATTGGCTTGACCGGCTGCGCTCGGATCGCCATTACGCCTTCTTGGATTTCGCTCGCAAGTTGTTTGAGGTTGTCCAAGCCGACCGAGACATCGCTTTCGGAAGGCGGGTCAAATTCCGCAATGGACTGGGAGAGCATCGCCTCTTTGATAACCAGCTCGCCAACCAGGTTGATCAGTTTGTCGACTTTTTCGAGGTCCACTCGAATCGTACCGGCGGGCTTACGCTGTTCCGATTTCTCTGCGCTGGGCGCTTTCTTGGGTTCTTTCTTTGGTTCGGCAGGCGGTGCGGCAGGGGCCTTTGTCTCTTCCTGAGCCTCGGCAGCCGGTGTCACGTCTGAGAGCGACGGTAGACCGAGAGTCGGTAACTCTTCTGGAACGGATGTCTCTTCGTCGCCTACGCGGCGAACCTCTAGTTGGCACGTGTCCTCGACAAAATCAAAAGTCTCGCGCACGTCACTTTCTGATGCATCCGTGTCCAGGGTGAGCTTCCAGCGTATCGCGCAAACCGAGCTTACCAATTCAGACAGATGTGGGACCGCCTCAAGATCAGCCTCCACCTCAAGCTTGCCAAGGCGTTCTAGGGCTTGAAACAGCAGAACCGGCTCGTTGGCGGAAGTGAACAATTCTGGATCCGCGGAAAACTCTATCTCAAACCCGCTGCTTTCAGCGACGGGCGCAATGTCCATATCAAGCTGAAGCGTTACGGGTTCGAAGTCGGGCATCTCGACTTCCTTAGAGGTGTCTTCACCAATCGTTTCATTCAGGCTTTCGCGCAGCGCCTCTGTGCCCTCAACCTCGCCCTCGCCATTGCGCGCGGCAGCCACGAGGTCGGAAAGGTGATCGCCGCACTTTCGAAACAGTTCCAGGAGTTCATCATTCGCTTTGACAGATCCCGAACGCACCTTGTCCAAAGCGGTCTCAAAATGGTGCGCGAATGCGACAAGGTCATTTAGCCCGAACGCGCCGGCGCCGCCCTTAATCGAATGCACCGCCCGAAAGATCGCATGCATGGTTTCGCTGTCTTCGAGGTCCTGAGCCATGCGGTCAAAGCCATCATGCATCGCTTCAAGAAGTTCTTCACACTCCTCAAAGAAGGACTCGCGAAAGTCGTCTTGCTTGGACATGCTTATGCTCCCCCATCAATGGCGGCGACCCGTCGGATGGCCCAAACCAATTTCTCTTCGTCAAACGGCTTCACGATCCATCCCGTGGCACCGGAGGCCCGCGCGCGCGCCTTCATTTCTGGGGCGCTTTCGGTGGTGAGAACCAAGATCGGCACGACACGTTCCGTCTGCCGCTGCCGCGCGGCCTCTAAGAACCCGAACCCGTCCATGCGCGGCATATTGATATCGGTGATAATGACGTCGGGATTGAACGCGGCCATCTTATCAAGGCCATCCAGCCCGTCCTCGGCGAGCTCGACCGTGTATCCCGCGGATCCGAGCGCCGCGCCCAGCAGGTTTCGCATCGTGCGAGAATCGTCAATCGCAAGAACCTTCAAACTCATTGTGGTGCCTCCATGGTTTCGGCGGCACCCAAATCTGGCCCCGCTATCCCCAGAAGGCGGCTGCATTCAATCATGCCTGAGCTTGGATTTTCGACCGAGAATGCGACCTCTTCGCTTCGCCACTGGCGACAGGCTGCCACGAGCACCTGCGCTGCCAGCGCGCCGCAATGAGAAACCTCACTTGCGTCCAGCGTGATCGCCTTGTTCCTGTTTTCATTCAGCATTTCCGCCAAATTATGGGCAGCCGCACTGTCGAGACGCGATGCGAGTTTAAAAGTATCACTCATCCCCATTGTCCTTTTGTGGTTCCGGCCGAAGCCATGTGGAATTCATAGCGATGCGCAGTTCTGCTTCTGGCCGACGGCGCAAAATGGGCCTTCTATTCATTCAGTTGGAATCTGGCCACCAAGCCGGACATGTTGTCCGCTTCATTGGACAGGGACGCACCGGCCGCTGACGTTTCTTCAACCATTGCCGCGTTCTGTTGTGTCATCTGGTCCAGGTATTCGATTGCAGAGTTGATCTCGCCAATGCTGGTCGCCTGGGCCTCCGCCGCGGCTGCCATCCCGTTCACTTGACCGCTGACCTCACCAAAGGCTTCGATCGTCCGGGTCAAAACCTCTGAAGTATTCTCGACCAGATTGACGCCTGCCCCAACATGTTCCGAGCTAGAACTGATGAGCGATTTGATGGATTTGGCGGCCTCTGCGGAACGCTGCGCAAGTGTCCGGACTTCTGATGCGACAACCGCAAATCCTTTGCCCGCTTCGCCTGCCCGCGCGGCCTCTACACCGGCGTTCAGGGCGAGCAGATTGGTTTGGAACGCGATCTCATCAATCACCGAGATGATCTGGCTCATTTCTCTTGAGCTGTTCTCGATCTGCGCCATCGCGGATTGCGTTTCCTTGACAACTTCTCCGCCGGCCTGCGCGTCCTTCAAGGCGGCCCCGACAGTTGCATCGGTCTTGCGCGCCGTTTCGGCCGTATCTTTGACCTTTTCGTTCAAGGAATTGATCGACGCCGTCGTTTCCTCGACACTTGCTGCTTGCTGTTCGGTGCGCCGCGCTAGGTCGTCTGAGGCCTGGGCAATCTCGTTTGACCCGGCGCGAATACTATCTGCGGAGGTGCGGGTTTCACTGATGATCTCTCTCAAATTCGAGACCGCGAGATTCATAGCTGAGGCAAGGCGTTCCTTGCCGGCAAAATCCTCGGCATTGACCTGAATATCTAGGTCTCCATCGGCCAATTTCTCAAGCGCGATGGCAAGCTGGTCCAGCGAAAAATCAAGGCTCTCTTGTCGGGCAAGCCATCTTTCTTCGAGATCTTCAAAGTAAACCGAGACCGAAAGCTCGATGTCCAAAAGCGCGGCTTTCACAACCGCCACAACCTTTTCGACCGTCTCTGCGCTAGAGGCACCACCGCGCAGGAAGGAAACCCCCGATCCCTGCGAGCGCACAATGGTCTTGACCACCTCTTCAATGACCAGTGCGTAGGCGCCCATGTACCATTTCGGCTTTAGCCCGATGCGCGCATGCGTCAGGCCAACGGTGCGCACTTTTTGGTGGTAGCTATCGTCAAATTGAGCGTCCAGAATGCTCTGCCAATGGGTCATTTGCAGATCTTTGGCTTGATCCATATGCGCGTCATCTTTGAAGAAGTCGCGCAGCTCTGGGTTCTGACGAACCGCCTGATAGAAGCGATCAAGGGCCGTTTCTAGAGACGCTTCCACCACGGGTTTCACATCGCGCAGCACCCCGCGGGCCTTCGCATCGAACGACATAAACGCCAGCCGATCCTCAAGGCTCTCCAGTTCAAGTTTACGGGCTTCCATTGTAGCTCCTAGTCTGATTTGGCTGCTCCCGGCTGACCGTGGAAGAGACCACGCCAGGTCGTTGGTTGGGCCCTGAGCTAAAAGGTAATCTGAAATTTTGCGTTAATGGCCGATCCGGGTTTCCATCAAAATTTTCAGATCAAAACCCCCGCGTTTTCCGCCTGTTAAGGAGTCGTCTGATAGGCAGCGTGAAACGGCTCTGCCATTGAACCAACTCTTCGAGACGCCAACTTGAAACATGACGCCGACACCAACCTTGCGGTCCTGATGATTGACACGCAGATCAAACGGTCTGGGCGCATGATGGCGTCAATCGCGAACTACAACGCATTGAAATTTCTGGGCTGCGCGAAATCCTTCGCCCAGGCCGAGAGAATTACGCGGATTGAACGCCCGGACCTGGTTGTGGTGGACGCGGCGCAATGCGCAGGCCCAGAGTTCGCGGCCTTTTCAGAAAACATGCATCGGATGCAAGCGCGCCTGCTGGTTCTGACCGACGGAAAGAACAAGCCATCGAGCCTTGCCAGATCCGCGACAATTGTGGCGCGTGACAGGCTAGATGCAAGCGGCGGCATCGGGGCCTACCTGGTCAAGAATTTTACATCTCAGCATCCCAGAGCGCGCCGCCCTGACGCCGACCCTACGCGGCAAAATCACCCGCTGCGGATCGTGGTGATCGGCGCGTCTACCGGCGGGGTGGAGGCGTTGCTTGAGGTGCTTTCCGCCTACCCCCAAGACTGCCCGCCGACCTTGATTGTTCAGCATATTGGCGGCGAATTTCTTGATGGGCTTGCAATGCGGCTGGATCGGAATTGCCGGGCGCGGGTCCAGCCCGCAGTTCATTCCGCCAGAGTTGAACCCGGGCTAGTGCTAATGGCGCCCGGCAACCAAGCGCATCTGACCTTGGCGCCAGACGCACGGCGCTGCCGGTTGGTCAAGCACGGCCTGATCTCTGGCCATCGGCCATCGGTGGACGCGCTGTTCCATTCCGCGGCCGAGGCGCATGGGCGCAACACCATTGGGGTTTTGTTAACGGGAATGGGGCGTGATGGCGCCAATGGGCTGCATGCCATAAGGCGCGCCGGAGGTTGGACAATCGCACAAGATCAGGCGTCCTCTACAGTGTTCGGAATGCCGCGAGCCGCGCATGAAATTGGCGCGGTTGAAGAGATGCTCCCCCTCGACGAAATCGGCCCTGCAATCCTACGCGCAGCGGCTCTAAAGCCTAAGGAGCCGGTAGATGTCGCAACCTGAGAACATCATCCACATCATTCAGGGCCAGTTTCACGTCTCGAACCGTCCCGGTGACGTCCTGGCCACGGTGCTCGGGTCCTGCGTCGCGGCCTGCCTTTATGACCCAGAAAACAAAGTCGGGGGGATGAACCATTTCCTGCTGCCTGGAAGCGACCCCAACGCCGGCAGCAACGTGAAATACGGGGCGCATTCCATGGAGATGCTGATCAATACGCTGATCCGAAAGGGCGCCATGCGCAACCGGATCGAGGCGCAGCTATTCGGCGGCGGCAATGTTGTGAAAGGCATCAGCCGCATTGGCGAAAGCAACGCAAGTTTTGCCCGAAAGTTTGTCATGGATGAGGGGCTGAAGCTTACAAAGACCGACCTTGGCGGCAAGACGGGCCGCCGTGTGCGGTTCAACTGCACCACAGGATTCGCGAAGGTCCAGGTCTTCAATGTCGTCGAAGAACAGCCGCAACGCCCGACCAGGCCAGCAGCCCGGCCGACGAAGCCTGTTGGTGAGGTGGAACTCTTTTAGCCCTGCACCGACGCCGAGCAGGTCTTTTGTGCAAGGGCACGGACCTGATCGGTCACCACCTTGCCCATCGCATTTCGCGGCAGGGCATCAACGAAGACGACGTCCTTGGGGTGCTTGTAGCGAGCGAGGCCCTGCCGCAGCGCGGTCATCAAAGCTTCTCGATCTGCGGTGCCAACGACGACCGCAACCGGAACCTCGCCCCATCTTTCATCGGCGCGCCCGACCACAGCGACCTCTGCCACGCCGGGTACACGCCTTAGGACACGCTCGATCTCGGCGGGATAGATGTTCTCGCCGCCGGAGATGATGACATGCTTGATCCGGTCCGCGAACCAATAGATCCCATCTGCGTCGCGCATTGCGACATCGCCGGTCTTGAACCAACCGTCCGAGATCGCGGCTGCGGTCAGTTCCGGCGAACGCCAATACTCGCGCAGGATGTTTGGGCCCTTGACCCAGATCTCGCCCGGCACGCCATCCGGAACGTCCTGGTCGTCGGCGACAAGCCGCACCGAGCACCCTTTGGCCGGGCGACCAATCGCGCCCACAGTGTCCATCGCGTCATCCACGGTTTGGGCGATCGCGAACGGGCAGGTCTCGGTCGCGCCGTAGACCTGCATCACGGGCACGCCGCGGGCGTGAACGGCCTCGATCAGCTCGACCGGTACGTCGGTGGAACCGATGGACAGCGACCGCAACCCGGCCAGGTCCGCCGCCCGCCATTCGGGCGTCTCCAGCACGGCCTGCAACACAGTGGGCACCGTAATCGCATGGGTGACCTCGGCCAGGGCCGCCGCCATCTGCGCGGGCTCGAAGCGCTGGTGCAGGACCACCTCGGCGCCCACCGAGAAGGCCGGCGTTGGCAGGATGTTCAGCCCGCCCACATGAAAGAGCGGCAGCACGTTCAACACGCGGCTTTCCGCAGTCAAACCGTGCGCGGCCACTGACATCGCCGCGTTCGCGGCCACTGCCACCTGGGTCAGGACGACGCCCTTTGGCTTGCCCGTGGAACCGGAGGTGTAGACCAGCAAAAGCGGGTCCTCCTCGCGCCCTTGCGGGCACGCCTCGGCAGCCCCCTGGAGCGTGCCAACCAGATGCGCGCCAAAGCGCGCGGCCTTGGCGGCGAAATGCGCATCATGGATCACCAAACGCGGTTCGGCATCCGCCACAATCGCGTCGATCTCGGCATCTGAAAGCCGCCAGTTCAAAGGCAGCAGCATTGCGCCCATGCGCGCGCAGGCAAACAGCAGCACGAAGACTTCGGGGTGGTTCAGACCGTACCACGCCACGCGGTCACCGCGCTGCACGCCATGCGCGGCCAACTGCTCGGCGCGCGTGGCCACCTGCGTGGCCAGATCCTGGTAGCTCAGCGTTTCGCCTTCGAAGCTCAGCGCGGGTGCCGCGGGCCGCGCTGCGGCCAGCCACCCGTCAAGCATCATCGCTCTCGCCCTGCTCGTAAAGCGCGCCCTTGCCGAGATAATCCAGGCAGAGCTCTGCCGTCCATGGCAGCATCAGCGAGCCGCAGCGACTGTCGCGGTAGAGCCGCTCCAAGGGCAGCGAGCGCAGCATCGCCTGCCCGCCGCAGGTCCGGATCGCCAGCTGCGCCAGCTCGTTTGCGTTCTCCATCACCGTGTGCTGCGCCGCCCAGGCGCGCATCAGGCTGTCCTTGGACGGGTCGGGCCGCGCCTCGGAGATCGCCTGGAACCACAGCGCCTTGGTCTGCTCAAGCATCAGCCGCATCTGCGCCACCGCGAGCTGCTTTGTGGGGTACATGCGGCGCTTGACCGGGGGCATGCCCGGCACCTCGCCGCGCAGATAGGCCACGGTGAAGTCGTAGCAAGCCTGCGCGATGCCCATATAGGACGGCGTCAGCGTCATGAACATATGCGGCCAGCGGCGCGCCGCGTCCGGGTAGACCCCGTGCGGCATAAGCTGCGCCTCGTCGGGCACGAAGACGTCCTCGAAGATCAGCGTGCGGCTGACCGTGCCGCGCATGCCCAGCGGGTCCCAATCGCCCACCACCTTCACGCCATCCGCATCCGCGGGCACGGCGATATACATGGTGTTGCGGCGGGAATGCGCGTCGTCGGGGTGCTGCAGCGCCGTGCAGAGCGCGCCGTAGTAATTCGCGTGGCCCGACAGCGACGCAAAGATCTTTTTGCCGTTGATGCGCCAGCCGCCCTCGACCTTCAAAGCGGTGGTCCCGAAGGCCTTGAACCCCGCCGCCGCGGCGCCGCCCTCGGAGAAGGGCTGCGCATAGATCGCGCCCTCGTCATGAATGCGGCGGTAGTGCAGCCGGCGACGCGTATGCAGCTCGTCGCGGACCGTGTCCGAGAGCCCAAGCTGATCCAACAGCCCGCCCGTCCAAAGGCAGCTAGAGACATGCATATTGAAGGTCAGAGCCGTGGCCCCGCAGAACCGCCCGATCTCGGCGGCGGTGAGCATGTAGGTCTTGAGATCCGCGCCCAAGCCGCCCTCGTCCTCGGGGATGCAGATCCCCAGAAGGCCAGAATCGGCCAGGTCCTGGTAGTTCTCTGTTGGGAATGTGGCCTCGCGGTCATAGCCCGCCGCCCGAGGCGCGAATTTCAACGCGGCCAGTTCCCGCGCCTGGCGCCCCAAGGCCGCCTGCTTATCGGTCAGCCCCCAAGCGGTTGGGTCAAAGATCGGCTCTATCATTGCGCGGTCAGAAACCGGCGCAGAATCGCGTTCGTCTCGCATGGGAACTCCTGGTTGATCATGTGGCCCGCGCCGTCGATCAGGTGGTATTCGGCGTCGGGCAGCTTGGCCGCCATCTTCTGCATCGTGCGGGCGGGGGCGTTTTGGTCATGCGACCCGGCGATCAGGCAACAGGGCGCGGCAACCCGCCCCAGGTCGTCGCGACGGTTGAAGGTCACAAGGCAGTCAAGGATCGCGCGCCAGGTCGCCTCGGGCACAGCGGACATGATCCCAGCGATCTCATCGCCGACGCCCCCTGGCGCGTTCGGCCCGACCAGATGCGGCGCGGCCTGCGCGGCCATCTCGGCCATCGAGAGCCCTGCCTCCAACGGCGCCAAACGCGCCTTTAGGAACGCGTCCTTAAAGCTGTCATCCCGCCCGCCAAAGGCCGGGGTCGTGCCGATAAGGCTTAGGCTTGCGACCTGTTCGGGGCGCCGCAGCGCGTGCTCCAAGGCGAGCATGCCACCGATGGATTGCCCCACCAGATGCGCGCGCGCGTGGCCAAGCTCTGCGATAAAAGCGCCGAGCCGGTCCGACAAGCCACCAAAGCTCCAGGGCAGATCCTCCGGGGTGCTGGTGCCGTATCCCGGCATATTCCAGGAGATCACGCGCCAATCTTCGCCGCCCAGCGCGTCCATCTGCGCGCGAAAGCTCTCCACCCCGCCGCCGATCCCATGCAGGCAAACGACAGGCGCGCCAGAGCCGACGGCCTCGTATTCCACCCCCGCCGCGATCATACCAATGCCCCGCCCTTGACCACCAGCTCGCCATCCAAGGCGATGTCGCAGCCCATCATCGGCAGGTCGAAATGACCACGCGTGAAGCGCCCGGCGAACTCGTTCGCGCCGGTGGAGTAGAGGAAGTTCCCCGCCACCGCGCGCAGCTCGGTACAGTTTGTGTCGCGCTTGTCATACATGGTCAGCGCCTCGTAACGCGCCGCCGGGTTGAAGCCCCAGCCGACATGGCTGGTCGCATAGGCCGCCGGTTCGCCGAACCCGGCCAGGTAGTCGCGCATCAGCCGCGCGTCCACGCCCGCGCCCTCGACCGCCGTGACATAATCCTCTTGCAGGACAAGCCCCACATCGCCCTCGAAATAGCGCTTGAAGGTCAGGTTCATGTCGCCCGCTTGGTATTGCAGGCGCCCGTTCACGCTGCCCCCCTTGGGGAAGCTGACGATAATGCCGCCGGGCCAATGCGCCAAAGTGCCGGGGCGGTCCGTCCAGCCCCTGACGCCGACGGTGGCGGCGCCTTCCATTGCGACGCTCAGGTCTGTACCCGCCTCAGAGCGCACCGTCATGGTCTTTGCCGCGCGGCAGCGGCCAACGGCCTCCTTGGCGGCGTCCTTCAAGGCGGGGTCGGGGATCAGCCGCGCCAGGGCCTCGGGGTGCTCGTTCGAGATGTTCTGGATCCGCGCGCCGCCCTTCAGGATCGCAGGCGTTTGGGTGGCGTGCATCAGCCCTTCGAGCGTCAGGTCGATCACCACATCCGCCTCGGACAGCGCACGCACCGCAGCCTCTTGGCCGTCCAGGGCCTGGCTGGCGCCGGAAGAGCGCACAATCGGCCCGGCAGGATGCGGTGGGGTCGGGACGGTGATCTTGTAGAAGGGCAGTTTGAGCTGGCCCAAGGCCAGCTCGGCCAGGTGGATATTCAAAGGGCGCGACTGGCTCTCTGCCAGGATCACGATGGTCTCGTTGCGCCGCATTTTGCACAGCGAGAAGACCTGCGCGAAGGCGTCGATCCACTCTGATTCTATTCGGTCCACCAGCATATTGGGCCTCCCTCGTCGTCGATATTACATGATAAATCATATAATGCAATTTCATTCAAACCGGCTATGCTGCCGGCATGACGCGTTTCACCGATGACTATCTTCTTTTTCTGCTGGCGCAGGCAAGCGCGCGGGCAAGTGCCGCGTTCCACGCGCATCTGGCCGAGCGCAGCGTCAAGGTTGCCACATGGCGCATCCTGGCCACGCTCTATCCGGACGCGCCCGCCACCATTGGCGAGCTTGCGGCGTCGTGCATGACCAAGCAGCCCACCATGACACGGCAGGTCGACCGCCTGGAACGGGCGGGGCTTGTGGAACGGCGGGCAAGCGCGGGCGACAGGCGGCGTGTGCTGGTCTCGCTGTCCGCAAGCGGGCGCGCGTTGGCCGATGCGCTGACCCAGCTGGCCCGCGCCCATGAGGCCAAAGTCCTGGCCGCTTACACCGGCAAGCAGCAAGAAGAGCTTAAAGCCCTTCTGGCGGCCCTGCCCCCGGATTGAGTTGGCAGGCGGTACGGATTCGGGTAGAGTCGCACAAAATATAGCGGCAAGAGCAGCCCTAGAACCCAGATGACGGCATTGAACCAGTATGAACGGCTTGAATGCCCCGGCGTGTGGCGCGCCGACGCAGAGGATCAGCGTCGCGACGTCTACGTCTCGCTGGGGGATGCCACGCTGGTGATCTATGACGGCGCCGAGCGCGCGCTGGCGCATTGGTCCCTGGCGGCGCTCAGCTGCCGCAACCCTGGCAAGACCCCCGCGCTCTATGCGCCAGGGGAAGACGCACGCGAAGAGCTTGAACTCGACAGCGCTGAGATGATCGACGCGATCGAGCGGGTTCGGAGCGCCATTGAAAAGCGCCGCCCGCGCCATGGAAGGTTGCGGCTCTTGCTTGCTGGGGCGGCGCTTTCCGCCTTGGCGGTGTTCGGCCTCTATTGGGTGCCGCCCGCCCTGATCGACCATGCCGCAACCGTCGTACCGCCGGCCAAGCGCGCCGACATCGGGGACCGCTTATTGGCGCATATCCAGCGCCTTGCCGGGCGCCCCTGCACCACCCCCAGCGGCACCGCCGCCCTAGAGCGGCTGAACCTCCGGCTGCGCGATGCCGAGCGGGGCGATATCGTGGTTCTGTCCAGTGGCTCTTTGATCTCTGGCCATCTGCCCGGCGGCACCATCTTGCTTAGCCGCACCCTGGTGGAAGACTACGACACGCCTGATGTTGTTTCGGGCTTTGTGATCGCAGAATCGCTGCGCCTGGCGCAAAGCGACCCGATCAAGGACCTGCTGGATGAAACCGGCGCGATGACCGCGGCGCGGCTTTTGACAACCGGCGATGTCCCAGAGCCCATCCTGGCCGGCTACGCCGAGACGCTGATGACCCAACACGCCGCAGCGCCCGACGACCAGGCGCTGTTGGCGGCCTTCCGCCGCGCGCGCGTTGCCACGTCGCCCTACGCCTATGCGCGCGACATGTCCGGGGAAACCACGCTTGCCTTGATCGAGGCCGATCCGGGCAGCTCGGTGCCCGTGTTGCCGGACGGCGCATGGGTCAGCCTGCAAGGGATCTGCGGCGAGTAACCCGCTGGCACCGCAACAGTCGAAGGACCCGCCGCAATTGGATGCGGTCGGGCCCAACGCTGCTCGTCAGGTCTTGCTATTTGCGTGTTTTGGCGCTTGGGAACCCGGCGCCGCGGGCCTGGCTAAGCGCCGCCTGCAATTGCCCAGCGCTGCCGAACGGCCCCGCCATGACAACGCGATACGTTTTACCACTTCTCTTGTAGCTCCCCAGCCGCACCGGGAGCCCGAGGCCCTGCAGGCGTCGAATGCTGGCATCGACCTTGGACTGCGTCGTGAACGCGCCGACCTGCACAAAGCGGTGCCCGCTGGGCGGCGTTGCCACCGTGGCGATGGGCGAATTCTTGGTCGAGACGGTCACCCCGGCCCCCGCATCGGTCTCCTCGCTGGAGGCCGGCCAGCCATGGATCGCCACATAGCGCTTCTGCTGCGTCACATCCACGAAGGGAAAGCGCAGCTCTGGGAATTGCCCCGTCACATCGCGGCCCGTGTTCTGATCCACAAGGCGGCGCGGCGTGCCCGCGGTCCAGATGAGCCGCATCTGGATAAAGCCCTCGCGGGTTTGCTTGCCGCGATGCGGGTTAAAGCGCCCGTCAGTGAAGGCCGCCTTGAAGCCGGGGGGCGGCTTGATCTCGGGCGCAGCGGGCACGCGGATCACACCGGCCGGTGCCGCGACGCCTCCTGCAGATGCGGTCGCGTAGGAATTCGGGTGGGCGGATTGCGGGCCGCAGCGCACCGCACGGCTGCTGGACATGTATTGCTGGCTAAGCGCCGAGGCGCCGGGGCAAGCGGTGCCAACGTTTGCTGTTGGCACGCGCACCGGGGCGGATGGCATCGGGCGCGGCTTGGCGGTGACCACCTGCGTCGGCATGGGCTTGGCGATTCGCACCGGCGCGGGTTTGGGCGCCGCGACCACGCGCCTTGGTGCGGGCGCGGTGGTGCGCGCTGGCGCGGGCTTTGCGGTCACAACCGGGGCCGCGCGCCGAGGTTCCGGCGCGGGCGCGGCGGGCGTCTCTGCGACCACCACGGGCGCGGGCTCTGGCTTTGGTTTCGGCGCCCTGGCGAATGTCGGATTAGCGTTGCAGATCACCTTGCGCTGGCGGTTCACCCGCGGCACCCAGGTCACCGCGCCGTCGAAACCGGCTCGCACATAGACGCAGCCGCGGCTATCGACATATTGCTTGCCCGTATAGCTGGAAGGCGGGAATTCCGCGGGCTCATCGGCGTTGCGCAAACTCTGCGCTTGGGCGGCGCCCGTCGTCATTCCCAGAATCAATGCGGTCCGCATAATAAATCGCAGCATACTGTGTCCCCACACAAGATATAGTGGGGACGATGCCGCAATATGCGCCACGGGTAAAGGGCGCAGGCGCCCTTTTCCACAAGATTTAGCGGTTTGGGCCTTCGGAAGCCCTATTTGGTGCCAAACATCCGGTCCCCGGCGTCGCCCAGGCCCGGCACGATATAGCCCTTCTCATTGAGGTGGCTGTCGAGCGCGGCGGTCACAATCGGCACATCGGGATGCGCCTCCTTCATCCGCGCGACGCCCTCTGGGGCCGCCAGCAGACATAGGAACCGGATATCCGTCGCCCCGGCCTGTTTCAGTAGGTCAATCGCGGCCGCAGAGGAGTTCCCGGTCGCCAGCATTGGATCCACGGCAATCACCAGCCGCTCTTCCAACTTCACCGGGACCTTAAAGTAGTACTGCACCGGCTGCAGAGTCTCCTCGTCCCGGTAGAGCCCCACGAAGCCAACCCGGGCCGAGGGGATCAGCTCTAGCACCCCATCAAGCAGCCCATTTCCCGCCCGCAATATCGACACCAGCGCCAGCTTGCGCCCGTCCAATGTCGGCGCCTCCATCTCTTGCAGGGGCGTCTCGATGGTCTTGGTGGTCAAGGGCAACTCGCGCGTGATCTCGAAGGCCAGCAGTTGGCTGATCTCGCGCAGAAGCTGGCGGAACACCGCGGTCGGCGTCTCTTTCTGCCGCATCAGCGTCAGCTTGTGTTGCACCAGGGGGTGGGTAACGACGGTAAGATGGTCTTGCATTCAGGTCTCCAAGCGCTTTGCGACGCGCGCGCGGGTGTCTTCATCGCAGAAGGCGGCGCCCAGCGCCACCTGGTTCATCGCGCGGAATTGATCCGCGTCCCAGCCGAAGGTTTCGGCCAACATCTCGTATTCGCGCCGCATGGTGGTGCGAAAAAAGGGCGGGTCGTCGGTGGAGACGGTGACCTTCACGCCGCGCGCCCGCAGGCGCTCGATGGGGTGCGCCTCCCATGACGGGAAGACGCCCAGGAAGACGTTAGAGCCCGGGCAGACCTCAAGCACGACCTCATCCTCGGCCAGCCGGTCGACCAAGGCGTCGTCATAGATGGCCTCGACGCCGTGGCCCAGGCGCTCCGGTCGCAGGTGGTCCAGAGCATCGCGCACCGAAGCCGCGCCGCCCCATTCGCCGGCATGGGCGGTCAGCCGCAGCCCGGCCTCGCGCGCCATATCGAACGCATAGGAGAAGTCGCGCGGATGGTGGACCTTCTCGTCGCCCGCGATGCCAAAACCGGTGATGAAATCCCCCGCCGCCTCCTGGGCCAGCGCGGCGGTTTGCCTGGACATCTCGATGCCTTCATGGCGCACGGCGGTGACCACGCCGCGCAGGGTGATCCCGTGCTTGGCCTCGGCCTGGGCCGCGGCCTCTTGGATCGCCGCGATATGCTCGCCCCAGGCCGCGGGGTCATAGCCGCCGCAGAAATTGGCCGAGATGAACGTCTCGGTGTAGACGACCCCGTTGGCGGCGCTTTCCTCGAGCACCGCCAGCGCCAGCCGGTGGAAGTCCTCGGGGCCTTGCAGCACGGTGGTCGCCGCCTCGTAGACCTGCAGGAAGTGCCAGAAGTCCCGGTAGGCATAGCCGCCCTGCGCGTCGAAGATCCCCGACAGGTCCATTTTCTTTTCATGCGCCAGCTGCCGGGTGAAGTCCGGCGGCATGGCGCCCTCAAGATGCAGGTGCAGTTCCACCTTTGGTAGGTCGGCGACACTCATAAAAACGATCTCCCTGGTCCCTGGGCTGGCACCCTTAGATGATCCGCGACACTGGTGGCAACATCGGCAAAGGCCACATGCGCAATCTCGCCCGCGCCCGCCCCGTGGACCAGCACGGGCACGCGCTCGCGCGTGTGGTCAGTGCCGTGCCAGGTCGGGTCGTTGCCATGGTCCGCGGTGAAGACGGCCAAGTCGCCCGGACGCAGCGCCGCGAGGAACCGGGGCAGCGCGGCGTCGAACCACTCCAGATGCCGGGCATAGCCCGACACATCGCGGCGGTGGCCATAGAGGCTGTCGAACTCCACGAAGTTGGCAAAGGTCAACGATCCATCCACAGCCTGCGCCGCGGCACCACAAAGATGTTCGAATAAGATATGATCGGGTCCTTTTTGGACCGTATCGATCCCCTGCATCGAGAAAATATCCCCAACCTTACCCACAGCATGGACCTTGCGCCCGGCGCCCTGCACCCAATCGCACAGCGTGGGGCTGGGCGGCGCGATGGCAAAGTCTTTGCGGTTGGCCGTGCGGGTAAACCCGCCCTCGGCGGTGCCGATGAAGGGCCGCGCGATCACCCGACCCACCTTCATCGCGTGCAGCATCGGCGCCAGCCGGGCGCAGAGATCTAACAGCCGCTCGAGGCCAAAGGCCTGCTCATGCGCGGCAATCTGGAACACGCTGTCGGCGGAGGTGTAGCAGATGGGCCAGCCGGTCTCGACATGCTGCGCACCCAGCCGCGCGATGATCTCGGTGCCGCTGGCTTGGCAATTGCCCAGGATGCCCTCGGTCTCGGCAATGCGCGTAACCTCGGAGACGACCGCGTCAGGAAACGAGGGTTCACCGGGGAAATAGCACCAATCCCAGGGCACGGGGACGCCCGCCAGCTCCCAATGGCCGGACGGTGTATCCTTGCCGCGCGAGATCTCTGTGGCCGCGCCCCAAGAGCCAGGAATCGGCCCCGCCGGGGCCGCCCCGCCATTGGCCAAGGCAATCGCATGCCGCAGGCCCAGAGCATCCATGTTCGGCGTGTGCAGCGGGCCGCTGCGCCCCTGCTCGGCACGCCCCGCGGCACATTCCTCGATGATATGGCCCAGGGTGTTCGCGCCCGCGTCACCGAAATCCGCGGCATCCGGCGCCCCGCCGCAGCCCACAGAATCCAGCACTATTAGGAATGCCCGTGGCATCTAGCCCACCCGCAGCTTGATCAGTTCCGGCGCGATGACCGGCGCGTCGGAGATTGTGAACGCGCCGGAAAGCTCCTCCGCCAGCGCCTCGGTCGCGACCAAGTCCGAGCCATGCACCAAGGCCAGCGGGTCGCCGGCCTCCACCGGCTCGCCGATGCGCGCGACCCCCGAAAGGCCAACGGACGGGTCGATGCGATCCCCCGCGCGTTGCCTGCCGCCGCCGAGGCGCAGCACCGCCCGGCCCAAACTCTGGCCGTTCATGGCCGAAACGACCCCCGCCCGGGGGGCTACGACCTCACGCACCACGGGCGCTGCGGGCAGCCTATCGCGCCAGTGCTCTACGAAATCCCTCGGCCCGCCCATCGCCGCGACCATGCGCCCGAACCGCTCTGCCGCGGCGCCGGACCGGATCGCTTCGAACAACTGCGCCGCGCCTTCGGCTGGATCCGTGACCATGCCCGCGGAGCACATCAGCTCGCCCCCCAAGGCGAGAACCAGGCGCGTGATCAGAGAGTCCTCGTTTGGCAGGGTGAGGGCTTCCAGCACGTCCATGATCTCCAGCGCGTTGCCGAGCGACGCGGCGGCGGGCTGGTTCATATCCGTGATCAGCGCAGAGCACGGCCCCGCGGCGCCATTCGCCGTGTCCACCAGGGCGCGCGCCAGGGCCTCGGCCTCCTCCACAGAGGCCATGAACGCCCCCGAGCCGACCTTGACGTCCAAGACCAGCGGCCCGACGCCCCCCGCGAGTTTCTTGGACAGGATCGAGGCGGTGATAAGGTCGATCGACTGCACCGTGCCGGTCACGTCGCGGATCGCATAGAGCCGCCGGTCCGCGGGCGCGATGTCTTTGCTGGCGGACACCACGGCGCACCCCACCTCGGCAACCAGCGCCTGAAATCGCCCCGTATCCACCTCGGTCGTAAGGCCCGGTATCGCCTCGAGCTTGTCCAGGGTGCCGCCGGTATGCCCCAGCCCACGGCCAGACAGCATGGGCACATATGCCCCCACCGCCGCCAAAGCCGGCCCTAGAACCAAGGAGATCGGGTCGCCAACGCCCCCCGTTGAGTGCTTGTCCACGACCGGGCCCGGCAGGTCCCATGTCAGCACCGCGCCGCTATCGCGCATGGCAAGGGTCAGCGCCACGCGCAGCTCCTCCGGCAACGGCGCGCGGCAGATCCCCATGGCGAACGCCCCGGCCTGCGCGTCGTCGACAACGCCGCTGACCAGGCCGCGCGCCATCCAGGTGATCTCTGCCTTTGAGGGCGCTCGACCCGCCCGTAACCCATCCAGAATACTACGCGCGTCCAAGGACTACTCCATCTGCGAGGCGTCAAACGCGCCGGGCAACAGATCCGCCACCCGCATCTGCGCCTCCATGCCGCTGGTCGTGGCCATGGTGACCACCACGTCCGGCTTGGCAAACTCCGCGATTTTCTGGCGGCAACCGCCGCAGGGGGTGACCGGCACCGGCGCGTCCGCGATCACCGCGATCTCGGCGATCTCGGTGTCGCCGCCCGCGATCATGGCCGCGATGGCCCCCGCCTCGGCGCAGGTGCCCTCTGGGTAGGCGGCGTTCTCGACATTGCAGCCCAGATACACCGCGCCAGACGGCGTGCGCAGCGCCGCACCGACCTTGAACTTCGAATACGGTGCATAAGCGTTTTCACGGATTTCGGCGGCTTGCTCTACCAGCGACATTGCATACTCCGTTGGCGTGTAGGTGGCAGAGTGCGGCGGCGGGCCAGCCGATGCAAGCGCATTGGCAGGGTTTGCGTGGGGCTATGCGGCACCGTTAACCCTAATTCGCTTGCGCCAAAGCCATACCCGCGCCTAACCTACACCGCAAGGATGCGACATGGTGGCACCAAGTTGAGGTTGGTAGTTTAATATTAAACTATCTTTGGTTACCCCTGACGCCGACAGAGACACAAAGGGGCTTTGACGTGACCGAGAACCGCCAGGACAGCTTTCGGCAACAGGCACTGACCTACCATGAAGAGCCCAGGCCCGGGAAACTCGAGATACGCCCGACAAAGCCCATGGCGAACGGGCGCGACCTGTCCCTGGCCTATTCGCCGGGCGTGGCCGAGGCTTGCCTAGAGATCAAGGCCGACCCCGCCAACGCCAGCCGCTACACCGCCCGGGCAAACCTGGTGGCCGTTGTGTCCAACGGCTCCGCCGTGCTGGGGCTGGGCGATATCGGCGTCGCGGCGTCCAAGCCGGTGATGGAGGGCAAGGCGGTGCTCTTCAAGAAATTCGCGGGCATCGACTGCTTTGATATCGAGCTGAACGAGTCGGATCCCGAGAAGCTTGCCGACATCGTCTGCGCGCTCGAGCCGACCTTTGGCGCGATCAATCTCGAGGACATTAAGGCGCCCGATTGCTTCATCGTCGAGAAGCTCTGCCGAGAGCGCATGAACATCCCCGTCTTCCATGACGACCAGCACGGCACGGCCATCGTTGTGGGCGCGGCGGCGACGAACGCGCTGAGAGTGGCCGACAAGGACTGGGCCGACATCAAGGTCGTCTCTACCGGCGGCGGCGCGGCGGGAATCGCCTGCCTGAACATGCTGCTCAAGCTCGGGGTGCGGCGCGAGAACGTGTACCTCGTGGACCTGCACGGGCTGGTGCATGAGGGCCGCGAGCAGGACATGACCCCGCAGAAGGCCGAGTACGCCCAAAAGGGCGGTGCGCGGCCGCTTGCCGAGGTCATCGAGGGCGCGGATCTGTTCCTGGGCCTTTCAGGCCCCAAGGTGCTGACGCCTGAGATGGTGAAATCCATGGCACCCAAGCCGATCATCTTCGCCCTGGCGAACCCCGAGCCCGAGATCATGCCCGACCTCGCCCGCGACGCGGTGGAGGACGCGATCATCGCCACCGGGCGCTCGGATTTCCCCAACCAGGTCAACAACGTGCTGTGTTTTCCCTTCATCTTCCGCGGCGCCTTGGACGTTGGGGCGAGGGAGATAAACGACCAGATGAAGCTGGCCTGCATCGACGCCATCGCCGAACTCGCCCGCGCGTCGACCAGCGCCGAGGCCGCCGCCGCCTATCGTGGCGAGCGCATGACCTTCGGGCCGGATTACCTGATCCCCAAGGCCTTCGACCCGCGCCTCACCGGGGTCATCGCCACCGCAGTCGCCAAGGCGGCTATGGAAAGCGGCGTGGCCACGCGCGAGATCGTCGATTTCGGCGCCTACCGCAAAAAGCTGGACGGCTCGGTCTTCCGGTCTGCCCTGATCATGCGGCCCGTCTTTGACGCGGCGGCCACGGCTGAACGCAAGATCGTCTTTACCGAGGGCGAGGACGAACGCGTGCTGCGCGCCGCAAATGCGATGATCGAAGAGACCACCGATAAGCCGATCCTGATCGGTCGCCCCGCGGTGGTCGAGCAGCGCCTGGAGCGCGCCGGCCTGCCGATCCGCCCGGGGCGCGACTTTGAGCTGGTGAACCCCGAGCGCGACACCCGCTATCACCACTACTGGACCACCTATCACCGCATCATGCAGCGCAAGGGCGTCACGCCCGATCTGGCGCGGGCGATCCTGCGCACCAACACGACCGCCATCGGCGCGGTCATGGTGCATCGCGGCGACGCCGACAGCATGATCTGCGGCACGTTTGGCCAGTTCCTTTGGCACCTGAACTACATCCAGCAAGTGCTGGGCAATGCCGAGCTGCACCCTGTGGGCGCGCTTAGCCTGATGATCATGGGCGACGGGCCTTTGTTTATCGCAGACACCCAGGTGCATCCCGAACCCACGCCCGCACAGATCGCTGAAACGGTGATCGCCTGCGCCCGCCATATCCGGCGCTTTGGGGTGGAACCCAAGATCGCCATGTGCTCGCATTCGCAATTCGGGAACCTCGATTGCGGCACCGGCGAGCGGATGCGCGGCGCGCTAGAGATCCTGGACGCCGAGAAGCGCGACTTTGCCTATGAGGGCGAGATGCATGCGGATTCCGCGCTGGACGAGGAGCTGCGGGACAGGATTTTCCCCAACGCGCGCTTCCGCGGGCCCGCGAACTGCCTGGTCTTTGCCAATACCGATGCGACCTCTGGCGTGCGCAACATCCTCAAGATGAAAGCCGGCGGTCTAGAGGTCGGGCCGATCCTGATGGGCATGGGCAACCGCGCCCATATCGCGACGCCGTCCATCACCGCGCGGGGCCTTTTAAATATGTCTGCAATCGCGGGCACACCGGTGGCACATTACGGCTGAACACGCGTCTGATCTTAAACTGATTTTTACTCTCCCTGGCGATAACACGTCCGCCACGGAGATGGATGAGATGGAACCAGTCCAAGTTACGCCGCAAAACGACACCCATGCGCAGTGGGAGGCCGACGCGCGGGCGGCTTCCATGGCGGCTCCAAAGGTCAATCTAACGCCGGTCATTCGCCAGGCCTCCAAGCTGGGATACGAAGTCGTTGATGTCTCGGGTTTTTTGGACGCGCTCAGCCACAAGTCACAAGCGCAGCTTTCTGCCGTTGAACTGGCCAAGGCGTCGGCGGATCGCGTAACGGCGGCCAGCGCCTCGGTCGGCGATCTGGCGCAGCAGGTGGCCGAGGCCAGCAGCAGCGCGCTTGGAGTAGCGCAGACCTCCGCCACCGCGATGCGCGAATCGTCAAGCCGCTCCGCCCAGGTCGCGCAGTGGGTCGGCACCGCCGCCGACCAGATCGAGGCCGCGGTTGGCGCGCTCTCAGAGATCGAGAAAAACAATGATATGGTGCGCGGGATCGCCACTCAGATCAGCTTTTTGTCGATCAACGCCCGGATCGAGGCCACCCGCGCCGGGGAAGAGGGTCGACAATTTCGCGTAATCGCCGATGCGGTGAACGAGCTTTCCGCCCGCACCAATGAGGTGGCAAACGAGGTCCGTCAGAACATTTCATCCTTGTCGGACGCGATCTCGCAACTCGCGGAAGAATCCCAGACCGTGCGCGGCGACGCCGAGCAGGTGATCAAAGACAACGACCAAACGGACGCCGCGCTGGGCGAGATCGCCGCGCAGATCAACCAAGTCAATGACCAGGCCAGCCTGATCCAGCAAGAGACGGGCAACACAAATGACGCGCTGGCGGAATTCTCGCCTGCCTTTCGCGAGCTTGGCGAAAGCATCCAGGACACCGCTGGCCAGACCGAGGGCGTCACAAAGCGCGGTCACGCCCTGATCGACCTCACCGAGGGCATCGTGCAGGAATGCGTCTCGCTTGGCGGCGAGACCGCGGACAGCGCCTATATCGAGCGGGTGCAAGCGGACGCGGCCCGCCTGTCGGCGGCGCTGCAGCACGCCGTGGATAGCGGGCGCATCACCCAGGCACAGCTCTTCTCGCGCGACTACCGTCCCATCCAGGGCACCAACCCCGAGCAGTTCATGACCCCGTTCACCGAGCTTACGGACGAGCTGTTCACGCCGATCCAGGAAGAGGCGCTGACGCAGTCCGACGCGGTGGTGTTCTGCGCCGCGGTGAATGTCGACGGCCACCTGCCCACGCATAACAAGAAGTTCGCCAAGCCACAGGGCTCTGACCCGGACTGGAACGCCGGCAACTGCCGCAATCGTCGCATGTTCAACGACCGGGTGGGCCTGAAGGCCGGGCAAAGCACCAAGCCCTTCCTGTTGCAGGTCTATCGCCGCGACATGGGCGGCGGGGTGTTCAAGCTGATGAAGGACGTCTCGGCGCCGATCACCGTGAACGGCAAGCACTGGGGCGGCTTGCGATTGGCCTATTCCGCCTGACGGCCCGCCGCGGCCCCTTGCTCCGCCCCGGCACCGCCGCTAACACCGGCTATACGGTATGGGAGGTTAGGTCATGGGTTACAAAGAGGTTTATGCCGCGTGGCAGGATGATCCAGAGGGCTGGTGGATGGACCAGGCCGCCGCCATCGACTGGACCGCGCCGCCAAGCCAGGCCCTCTTTGACCGCGGCAACCACATGTATGAATGGTTCGCCGACGGGCTGACCAACACCTGCTGGAACGCGGTCGACCGACATGTGCCAACGCGCGGCGACCAGGCCGCGATCATCTATGACAGCCCGGTCACCGACACCAAGCGCAGGATCACCTATGCGGAGCTGCGCGATCAGGTGGCCTCGGTCGCGGGCGCCCTGAAAGCGCGCGGCATCACCAAGGGCGACCGGGTGATCGTCTACATGCCCATGGTGCCCGAGGCGATCATCGCCATGCTCGCCGTCACCCGCATCGGCGCGATCCACTCGGTCGTCTTCGGCGGCTTCGCCTCAAGCGAGCTGGCCGTGCGGATCGACGACGCGCAGCCCAAGGCGATCCTGTCGGCCTCCTGCGGGATCGAGCCGGGGCGCATCGTGCCTTACAAGCCCCTGCTGGATGGCGCCATCGAGATGGCCGAGCACAAGCCCGACTTCACCATGATCTTGCAGCGCGAGCAGGAGCCCTGCGAACTGGGCCCCCGCGATTTCGACTGGCACGCCGCGCAAGAGGGCGTGGAACCTGCCGACTGCGTGCCCGTGGAGGGCAACCACCCGGCCTATATCCTTTATACCTCCGGCACCACCGGCCAGCCCAAGGGCGTGGTGCGCCCCACCTCGGGGCATCTCGTGGCGCTGAACTGGACCATGAAGAACTTCTTTAACGTCGATCCCGGCGATGTGTTCTGGGCGGCCTCCGATGTGGGCTGGGTCGTGGGGCACAGCTATATCTGCTACGCGCCGCTGATCCACGGCAACACCACGATTGTCTTCGAGGGCAAGCCCGTGGGCACGCCCGACGCGGGCACCTTCTGGCGGGTCATCTCCGAGCATAAGGCGAAGGTGCTGTTCACCGCCCCCACGGCCTTTCGCGCGATCAAGCGGGTCGACCCCAAGGGCGCGTTTCACGCCAAATACGACCTGTCGCATTTCGAGGCGCTGTTTCTGGCGGGCGAGCGCGCGGACCCCGACACGATCGAATGGGCGCAGGACCTGCTGCAGGTGCCGGTGATCGACCATTGGTGGCAGACCGAGATCGGCTATCCCGCGGTCGGCAATCCGATGGGCACAGAGCTGCTGCCGATCAAGGTTGGCTCGCCCTCGGTGCCGCTGCCGGGTTTCGACATCAAGGTGCTGGATGAAGACGGCAAAGAGCTGCCTCGGGGCGAGCTGGGCGCGCTGGTCACGCCGCTGCCCCTGCCCCCCGGCACGCTGCCCAATCTTTGGAACGCCGAGGCGCGGTTCAAGAAGAGCTATCTGGAGAAGTTCCCCGGCTATTACGAGACCGGCGACGCGGGCTATGTGGACGAGGACGGCTATGTTTGGATCATGGCCCGCACCGATGACGTGATCAACGTGGCCGGGCACCGGCTGTCGACCGGCGGCATGGAGGAGGTCCTGGCCGCCCACCCCGATGTGGCCGAATGCGCGGTGATCGGCGTGACCGACGCACTTAAAGGCCAGCTGCCTATGGGGTTTGTGTGCCTGACATCCGGCGTGAATCGCCCGCATGAGGAAATCACGAAGGAATGCGTGGCCCTGGTGCGTGAAAAGATCGGCCCCGTCGCCGCGTTCAAGCTATGTGCCGTGGTGGATCGCCTGCCCAAGACGCGCTCGGGCAAGATCCTGCGCGCCACAATGGTGAAGATCGCCGACGGGGCAGAGTTCAAGATGCCCGCCACGATTGATGACCCGGTCATTCTCGATGAGATACGAGAGGCGCTGCTTGGGCTAGGCTACCCCACGGCCTAACGTGGCTCCGAAGATCTGGGACGCGTGCTGCGCCATGTAGATCTTGAACCAGGGCGTGAATGTCTCTGCGCGGGCGCCGATCTGCGCGTGGATCTCATCCAGGGTCATCCAGCTTGTGTCCATGACCTCACTCGGGTTGGCGCGCATGGGATGCGCGCGGTCCATCTCGGCCACGAAGATGTCCACCAGCTCGTGCTCGACCATGCCCCCGCCGACATCGGCGCGGTACTCCAGCTGGTCGCGATGCTCCAGCGTCAGCCCGCGAAGCCCAAGCTCTTCGTCCAATCGCCGGGTGGCGCAGGTCACCGCGTCCTCTTGCCAATGCGGGTGCGTGCAGCAGGTGTTCGCCCACAGCCCGGGCGTGTGGTACTTGCCCAGCGCGCGCCGTTGCAGCAGCAGGTGGTCGCCGGACATCACAAAGACCGAGACCGCCTTGTGGCGCAGCCCGCGGTGATGCACCGCCAGCTTCTCGACCGGCGCCAGAGCGCCGTCCACCCAAGCCGGGATCATGGCGTTCAAAGAAGCATCTGTGTCTGCGTGCGTCATGGCGGCTACATGCGATATCGCGCGGCGATGCGCCAGCCCCTTGCGGACCGCTTGCGCTTTGCCCGCCTGGCACGGCATACGGGCGAGAACGGTAAGGAAAGTGGCGCGATGGCAGATTGGTTTGAGCAGAACGCGGTGCTGCGCATTGGGACCCGGGGGTCCCCCCTGGCGCTGGCGCAGGCGCATGAGGTGCGCGACCGGCTGATGGCGGCGCATGATCTGCCGGCCGAGCGTTTCGCTGTGACCGTGCTCAAGACCACCGGCGACGCGGTGCAGGACCGTCCGCTGTCCGAGATTGGCGGCAAGGGGCTTTTTACCAAAGAGCTGGACCTGGCCTTGGAGGCCGGTGAGATCGATATCGCGGTGCATTCCATGAAGGACGTGCCGACCGTGCTGGTCGAGGGCATGGCGATCACCGCTGTCTTGCCGCGCGAGGATGTGCGCGACGTGCTGGTCTCGGATCACGCGGCCTCTATCGAGGCCCTGCCCCAGGGCGCGGTTTTCGGCACGTCCAGCCTGCGCCGGCGCGCGCAGCTTTTGCACCGCCGCCCCGACCTGCAAATGGTCGAGTTCCGCGGCAATGTGCAGACCAGGCTAAAAAAGCTTGCCGATGGGGTGGCCGTGGCCACGATCCTGGCGCGTGCGGGTCTGAACCGTTTGGGGCAGACCGAGCTTGGCCAGACCATTCCCGAGACGACGCTCTTGCCCGCGGTGGCACAGGGCGCGGTGGGCATTCAACAGCGCCACGACGATGCGCTGGCCGAGGCCCTGGCGCCAATCCACGACGCCCCCACTGCCACGCGCATCACCACGGAACGCGCCTTTCTGCGCGCCCTTGATGGCAGCTGCCGGACGCCGATTGCGGCCCTGGCCACGCTTGCAGACGGCGAGATCGCGTTTAGGGGAGAGGTGCTGCGGCCCGATGGGTCGCAGGTGCTTTGCGCCGCGCGATCTGGCACCGACGCCGCCGCCATGGGTACGGACGCCGCGCAGGAGCTTCTGGCCGGCGGCGCGGGCGGATTTTACTAGCGCCTTAAGTGAATTGCTCGCGGATCAGCCGCTCTTCCAGCCCGTGGCCGGGGTCGAACAAAAGCCGATGCACGACAGAGGGCTCAGAGCGGATCTCGACCGAGGCGACATTGTCGACCTGCCGCGAATCCGCGTCGGCATTCACCGGCCGCTTGGCGGGGTTCACCACGTCCAGCCGCACAACGGCGGATTTCGGCAGCACCGCGCCGCGCCAGCGCCGCGGCCGGAAAGCCGCCACCGCCGTCAAAGCCAACGCGTCTGCGCCGATGGGCAGGATCGGGCCGTGGGCCGAGTAGTTATAGGCCGTCGAGCCTGCGGGCGTGCTGACCAGCGCCCCGTCACAGACCAGCTCGTCCAAACGCACGCGCCCATCGACCGAGATCTGCAGCTTGGCCGCCTGCGGCCCGGCGCGCAGCATGGAAACCTCGTTGATCGCCAACGCCGTGTGAACCTGGCCATCCACGGTCACCGCCTGCATCGCCAGCGGGTTGATCGCTGTTTCTTCCGCATCGGCAAGCCGCTCTAGCAGCCCCTCCGCGCGGTAGTCGTTCATCAAGAAGCCGACGGTGCCGCGGTTCATCCCATAAACTGGCGCGCTCAGGTGCATCGTTGCGTGCAGGGTGGTCAGCATAAAGCCGTCGCCGCCGAGGGCCACGATCACCTCGGCCTCCTCCAAAGGCACAGACCCATAGGCCGTGACCAGCTCGGCCATGGCGTCCTGGGCGATCTTGGTCTCGCTCGCGGCGAATGCGATGCGGTGGCGCGTGGTCATCTTGCTTCCTCTCGCGGGCATCAATGACCACTGGCGCGAAAAACGCAAGCGTCGCTCCTGTGTCGCTTTGCGCCGCAGCAAAGGCTTTTGCGAAGCCGTTCGATGCGCTATGGACCCGCCAGCCTTAGGAATGGAGCCCAACCGATGAACGCCCCGCAGCGCGACAACGATTTCTTCACTCAGCCCCTGGCCGACCGCGACCCCGAGATCTCTGGCGCGATCGGCGACGAGTTGGGCCGTCAGCGCGACGAGATCGAGCTGATCGCGTCCGAGAATATCGTCAGCCGCGCCGTGCTAGAGGCGCAAGGCTCTGTTATGACGAACAAATATGCCGAAGGCTATCCCGGGCGGCGGTACTATGGCGGCTGCCAGTTCGTCGACGTGGCCGAGAACCTGGCCATCGAGCGCGCCTGCAAGCTGTTTGATTGCGACTTCGCCAACGTGCAGCCCAACTCGGGCAGCCAGGCCAACCAGGGCGTGTTCCAGGCGCTGATGAAGCCCGGCGACACCATCCTGGGCATGAGCCTGGACGCGGGCGGGCACCTGACCCACGGCGCCAAGCCCAACCAGTCGGGCAAGTGGTTCAACGCGGTGCAGTACGGCGTGCGCCAGCAGGACCTGAGGCTGGACTACGACCAGGTGGCCGAGCTTGCCGCCGAGCACAAACCGCAGACCATTATCGCGGGCGGCTCTGCCATCCCGCGCCAGATCGATTTTGCCAAGATGCGCGAGATCGCCGACAGCGTCGGCGCCTACCTGCATGTGGACATGGCCCACTTCGCCGGGCTGGTGGCGGCGGGCGAGCACCCCTCGCCCTTCCCGCATGCGCATGTGGCCACCACCACCACGCACAAGACCCTGCGCGGCCCGCGCGGCGGCATGATCCTGACCAACGACGAAGCCATTGCAAAGAAAGTGAATTCCGCGATCTTCCCCGGCATCCAGGGCGGCCCGCTGATGCATGTGATCGCGGGCAAGGCCGTGGCCTTTGGCGAGGCGTTGCAGCCCGGCTTCAAGGACTACATGAAGGCCGTGGTGGCCAACGCCCAGGCGCTGGCGGATCAGCTGATGAAGGGCGGGCTGGACATCGTGACCGGCGGCACCGACACCCATGTGCTGCTGGTGGACCTGCGCCCCAAGGGCGTGAAGGGCAACATCACCGAGAAGGCCCTGGGCCGCGCGCATATCACCACCAATAAGAACGGCATCCCCTTCGACACCGAGAAGCCGATGATCACCAGCGGCATCCGCCTGGGCTCGCCAGCGGGCACCACGCGCGGCTTCGGCGAGGCAGAGTTCCGCCAGATCGCGGACTGGATCGTGGAGGTCGTGGACGGGCTGGCCACCAATGGCGACGACGGCAACGGCGCGGTCGAGGCCAAGGTCAAGGCCGAGGTGCAGGCGATGTGCAATCGCTTCCCGATCTACCCCGACGCATAGCGCCGAATCCTGCCGGATTAACGAAGTCTTACCGCCGCGGGCAGCTCTTGCCCGCGAATCGGGTGTGAACGCCTTTATTTGCTGGAAAATCCGGTGTCGGACTTTTGTCGGCAAAACGTCGGACTTCCGTCGGGCACGGGGCCTGAAAACACCGTCGTTAACAGGCCGCGCGGTGGTCATAGGCTTGGGGGCGGCGGGACAGGTGCCGCCACAAAGCGTGCGCATCGGCATGCCAGCACCGACCAGAGAAGCTTCTGTGGACAACGCCAGGTTGGTTTGGTCTATGTGGCTGGAATGACGCTCGAAGCCGACCATATCCCGGCGCCCCGCACGCCGGGGCGCTCCACCCGCGAAATCGAGAAAGCGGTCGGCGTTTGGACACGCAGCCACATGCCCGGCTGGCTGTCGGAATTCGTGGTCTTCGTGCTCAAGCTCGGCTGGGCGAGCCTCTTTGGCGGGCTGATGCTGATCGGGCTGGTCGTGACCAAGATCTTCTGGACCGAGGCCACGCCAATCCCACGTTACGACGCGATGCTGATCTACGCGGTCGCGGTGCAGGCGCTCTTTCTCTACTTTCGGCTGGAGACCTGGGACGAGGCGCGGGTGATCGTGCTTTTTCACCTGAGCGGCACGGTGATGGAGATCTTTAAGGTCTATGTGGGCTCTTGGAGCTACCCCGATCCCGGCGTGATCCGCCTCTATGACGTGCCGCTGTTCACCGGGTTCATGTATGCCGCGGTGGGGTCCTTCATGGCGCGGGCGATCCGGCTCTTTGACATGCGGTTTGAGCCCTACCCGCCATTCTGGGTCACGCTGCTTCTGGCCACCGCGATCTATGTGAACTTCTTCTCGCACCATTTCCTGGCGGATATCCGCATCGTGCTGTTTGCGGCCACGTTTCTGGTCTTTGGGCGCACCTGGGTCAAATTCCACATCGGCGATAACGACTATTGGATGCCAATGGTGCTTGCGGGCGGGCTCATCAGCGTTTTGCTCTGGATCGCAGAGAATATCGGCACCAGCACAGAGACCTGGCTCTACAGGGGCCAGAACGCCTTTGACATGGTGTCGCTTGCCAAGATGGGGTCATGGTACTTGCTGATCTACGTGAGCTTTGCGACGGTAACCTTGGTGTTCCGACAGGCGCTGATCCCGCGCCGGGATGCGAGAGCTACCCGACCGCCCAGAGCACGGCCAAAAGAAGCCCTACAACCAGCAGCAGATTGAAGGCGTTCACCGCCGCAAATTGCAGCCAGTAGTCCTTGATCCAGGCGTTTGGGTCCACCGATTTCAGGTAGCGCTCGCAGCGCTTATAGCTGTGTTTCAGCGCCTCAGGGTCCGCCTGCATCATGAGCTTGGGATGTGCCATGAGGCGCTCTGCCTCGACAAGCCGCTGGGCCTCTTGCCGCACCCATTTCGGCATGGACCTGCGCGCGCGTTTCAGCTTGGCCTCTAGGCCGCGCCCGCCAATGCCCAAGCGCGACTCCATAAGGTCCGCGATACGGCTGGCCTGATCCGCCACTGTCAGCCCTGTGTTCATGGTGCTGAGCCTCCCCAAGACGCCGCATCATAGCGCGCAGGGTTCGCCCTGGCGAGTCCCGGCGCGCTTGCCTATAGCTGGATGCATGTTGAACACGATCCTGCACGGCGCCCCGACCGAGCGCGCCCCCCTACTGATCGCACATGGGCTGTTTGGGTCCGCGCGCAACTGGGGCGTCATCGCCAAGCGGCTGTCTGATGAGCGCCTGGTGATCGCGGTGGACATGCGCAACCATGGGGCCAGCCCCTGGTCGGATGATCACAGCTATGCCGCCATGGCGCAGGACCTGGCCGCGGTCATCGCCGCCCATGGCGGGGTGGCTGACGTGCTGGGGCATTCGATGGGCGGCAAGGCCGCGATGCAGCTTGCGCTGACCCAGCCCGGGCTGGTGCGCCGCCTGGTGGTGGGCGACATCGCGCCGGTGGCCTACCCGCACAGCCAATCGCACCTGATCGCGGCCATGCAAGGCGTCGACCTATCCGTGGTAGAGCGCCGTTCCGACGCGGACGCGCAACTGCAAAGCACGATCCCCGACCCGACCACGCGCGCCTTCGTGCTGCAGTCGCTCGACGTGAAACTGCGGCGCTGGACCCTGAATCTAGAGGTCCTGGACGCTCAGATGAGCAGCGCCACAGGCTGGCCGGGCACCGCGGGCGTCGCCGAGCTTGCGACGCTTTTCCTCGCCGGCGCCGAAAGCGACTACATCACGCCCGAGGGGCGCGGCCTTGCGAAAACACTGTTCCCAAACGCCCGTTTTGCCAAAATTCCGGGCGCGGGGCACTGGCTGCATGCCGAGAAACCCCGCGAGTTTGAAGCCACAGTGCGGATTTTCCTGAACACATAAGGCGATAGGGGGGCTTGCCCCGCAATTCCCGGCTGTGCTTAGCTTAACGGCGAGCTTCTGGGGAGGAGCAGATGTTGCGTAAAATCGCGGGTCTGGCCATTGCTGCATCAGCCTGGGGGCTGACCGCCGAGGCGCAGGACAACGTGTTCTGGCGCAGCGTGGGGAATTGGGAGATCTCGATAGACCCAGGGCTGTCCAATGGCTGCTACGCGGTGTCCAGCTGGTCCAGCGGGACGGTTCTGCGGATTGGGCTGAACCCGGCGGAGGATAGTTTTTACTTCCTGATCGGCAATGAGGACTGGGCCTCGCTAGAGGACGATCGCGAGTACGAGATCAAAATTCGCTTTGGACCACAGCCCGCATGGAACATCTCTGCCCGCGGCCTGCGATTGGGTGACGCGCCTGGGGGCGACGTCTACCTGCACGCCAAGAGCGAGAATTTCGACTTCGTGGAGGAGTTCATGCGCGAGGCGCGGATGACCATGTTCTATCGCCAAAGCGCGGTCGAGACATTCGTGCTGAAAGGGTCATCCAGGGCGTTTCAGGAAGTTCGCAAATGCCAGAGGGCCGTGGCGGAGAATGGGTTGCCGGGGGACGATGATCTGGCGTCGCGGGACCGGGTGGTGGATCCGTTTGCGGAGTAAGGCGTTCTGGCTTTGGCTTGCGGCATCACGTTGATGGCAAACGCCTGCGACATCAGTGGGTTCTGCCGCAAAACATGATCCTGGTATTCTGGCGGTCCGCTTGAACGTCGCGTTTGGGCCACAATATCTGCGGACAAGCACAACATCTTGTTGATCGCCGCGGGGGACGCGTGTATCCGTGGCCGCACAGGTGCTAAAAGACGCGGTAGCATTCCAAGACAGCGGGGCTCGACCAGAGATGGACGAGCCCCGTTTTCGTAGCTGCAAGCGATTGAGCTGAAATCCAGAATCAGAAAAGGCGCCAGGTGCTCAGACGCGGTCCGTGCATTCCCTGACGCCTTCCTGAAATCGGCTCCCCTTGCGGTTCGCCTCATCCATGAAGCCTTGACCCTCTGGGCCCTGGCCGCCGTGCCGGTCACCCCACACAGCCCGCTTGAGACCTTCACCGACCTTTCCCGCCAGCTTCGAAGAAGCCTTTGTTCCCAGCCGCCTATCCCTTCTTCCGATACTTCCCGGTTCGTTGCCTCCCCGTTCCGCTCCGGCGTCCAGGCCGCCTCTTGCGTCCCGCTCCGGTCTTGCGACCCTCGCGTTGATTTGAAGGTTACATCCGCGGGGGCTCCGGTCCAGAAAAAGTTCTAGAATGCCTTAAATTTCTTGGGGATAAGATGTTGAAATCATTTGTGAATAACCGGTGGATAAGTCGATTTTCTTAAGCGTTTCTACCAAGGTGCAGGTGCAGCAAATTTAACCGGCTTGTGGTGCAGATTTTACCAAAAATTCACGAAGCACCGCACCCCCAAGAGGCGAATCGGTGATCCCCTGCCATTGCATGGGGCTCGGCTGTGGTTTGAGGCCGCTACGGTTTCCAGAGTGTGTGGCAGGCCAACGGACCTCCCCCCCAAGGCTGAGCGCCTGCGGCGCCCAGGATCGTCGTCACGGCATCATTTGGTTCGCAGCGCGTCTTGGTGATCCAGGAACCATTGATATGTCTCTTGGATGCCCTGCTTGAGCCCAATGGTTGCGGTCCATCCCATTTCTTTCAGCCGAGAGACGTCCATCAGCTTGCGCATTGTCCCATCGGGCTTGCTGGGATCGGTCAGTATGTCACCCGTGAAGCCGGTGATCTCGGCCACCAACTGCGCGAGCTCCAGGATCGAGACATCCGTGCCCGAGCCGACATTGATATGGCTCAGCATCGGTTCGGTGTTGGCGTCATAGATATCGCGGCCCAGTTTGAGCACGTGAAGCGACGCGGCGGCCATGTCATCCACATGAAGGAATTCGCGACGCGGCGTGCCCGTGCCCCAAATTGTGACTGCGTCCAGGCTTTGCTCGGCTGCCTCATGGAACCGCCGGATCAGCGCGGGCAGCACATGGCTGTTCTCTGGGTGGAAATTGTCACCCGGCCCATAGAGGTTCGTGGGCATCACCGAGCGGTAATCGGTACCATACTGCCGGTTGTAGCTTTCACACAGCTTGATGCCCGCGATCTTGGCGATGGCGTAGGGTTCGTTTGTGGACTCGAGCGTGCCGGTCAAGAGCGCGGCCTCATGCATGGGTTGCGAGACCGCGCGCGGGTAGATGCAGGACGAACCAAGCTGCAACAATTGCCGGACCCCGGCCTCGAAGGCCTGGTGTATCACGTTGCACTCGATCATCAGGTTTTCATAGATGAACTGCGCCGGATAGGTGTCGTTGGCGTGGATGCCACCAACCTTGGCCGCCGCAAGGATCACCTGGTCGGGGCGTTCGGCCTGCATAAAATCACGCACCGCGGCCTGGTCTGTCAGATCCAGCTCTGACGAGGTCCGCGTGAGTATCTGCAGCGCCGCGCCGTCCGCTTTGCTGTCCTCTAGCCGCCGCAGGATCGCACCGCCGACCATGCCGCGGTGGCCCGCCACATAAACCTTCACATCAGCCACTGGGCTAGCCCTCCATGCTCATCGGCAGGTCTAGCCCGTGCTTCTTCAGAAGCCCGTGCCGTTTGGCGGTCTTGAGATCTTCCGCGACCATCTCGGCACACATCTCTTGCACGGTGATCTCGGGCACCCAGCCAAGCTTTTGCTTGGCCTTGCTGGGGTCGCCCAGAAGCGTCTCCACTTCCGCTGGACGGAAATAGCGCGGATCGATGCGCAGGATAACATCGCCCACCGACAGCGCGGGCGCATCGTCCCCAGAGATACTGGCCACGGTGGCGATCTCACCGACCCCTTCGCCAGAGAACTCCAACTCTACGCCAAGCTCGCGGGCCGACCAGATGATGAACTCTCGAACCGAGTATTGCAGCCCGGTGGCGATGACATAATCCTCGGCCGTGTCCTGCTGCAGCATCATCCACTGCATGCGCACGTAATCCTTGGCGTGGCCCCAGTCGCGCAGCGCGTCGATGTTACCCATGTAGAGGCACTGCTCCAGCCCCTGAGCGATGTTCGCCAGCCCGCGGGTGATCTTGCGCGTCACGAAGGTCTCGCCGCGGCGCGGGCTTTCGTGGTTAAACAGGATCCCGTTGCAGGCATACATGCCATAGGCCTCGCGGTAGTTCACCGCGATCCAATAGGCGTACATCTTGGCCACCGCGTAGGGCGAGCGCGGGTGGAAGGGCGTGGTCTCGGTCTGCGGGATCTCCTGCACCAGGCCATAAAGCTCTGACGTTGACGCCTGGTAGAAGCGCGTCTTGCTCTCCAGCCCCAGGAACCGTATCGCCTCGAGCAGGCGCAGCGTACCGATCGCGTCCACATCCGCGGTATATTCCGGCGCCTCAAAGCTGACCGCCACATGGGACTGCGCGCCGAGGTTATAGACCTCGTCGGGCTGTACCTCTTGTAGGATGCGCGTCAGGTTGGACGTGTCAGAGAGATCGCCGTAATGCAGCTGGAAGCGGGCGTTCTCGACATGCGGGTCCTGGTAGATGTGGTCCACCCGGTCGGTATTGAACAGCGAGGCGCGGCGTTTGATGCCATGCACCTCATAGCCCTTCTCCAGCAATAGCTCTGCCAGATAGGACCCATCTTGCCCGGTCACACCAGTTATCAATGCACACTTAGCCAAAGTTGAGCTCCGTCGTTAGTTTGCTTGCACCGCCCCGGCTGTTCCGGAGGCTGAATACCCCATTTCACGCCACTTTACCGATCTCGTTACGCAGTACATAGGATTTCCCCTCTGCAACTGCTGGCGGGACATATCCGATGGGTTAGAGCGGGCGAACTGTATCGAACCAGTCGATTACCCAGTGCTCTGAAAAGTGGCAAGCACAACAATCCTCCGAATCGCAATCCGAAGGACAGCGTTGAGCCGACCCGCGCCTTCATTCACATTCGCAAAACAGAATGCATGAGGGGAACCATGTTGGTGAAGCGCATTTGCCCCAGGGCGGCATGGGGCAGGTCCGGCGCTATACCCGTGACCACCTCATCTATCTGCGCGGGCAGATCCGAGCCCATCTGGACGATGGCGGCACTTTGGAAGACGCCTTTTATGTCGACCAGTCGCCGTATTCGCATCTCGATACATTCAATGAGCTTGCGACGCGGAATGCAGGATATGTCTATACCGAGAAGGAGTTTGAATAGGGCCGCTCGGACGCACGCAACCTCTTGATCGCACGGGTGCCAAAAGAAAAGCCCCGGTCCGAACGGCCGGGGCTTTTTTGTTTACGCTGTGATCCGTTGTTTAGCCGAACATGTCCGCGGTGATGCCCGCGTACCAGCCCTCGGATTCTTCGTAGGTGGCCTTGCGAAGCGCCGCATCTTCGCCGGTCTGGCTGACGAAGCCGTCGATCTTGGCGATCTTCTCCTCGGTGGCCTCGTAGGTGGCCCCGACCTTGACGCCGTCATTGGTGTCGATCAGCGACCAGCAGGTGTTCGAGAACCTGGCAGGGAAGACCGTCGACCCGGTCAGCGCGCCGCGAACAGCATTGGCGCAGACCTTGGCCTGAGAGTTGGCCGAGAAGCCCGATTTCGGCATGTCGCCCTGGCTTGACGCGTCGCCCAGCACATAGACATCCGGGTCGGCCTTGGTGGACATATCCGCGGCGTTCACCGGCGCCCAGTTGCCATCGGTCACGCCCGCGATCTCGGCGATCCGGCCCGCCTTCATCGCCGGGATGACGTTGCACACGTCCGCCTGCACAACCTCGCCGTCGATATCGACGGTCATCGCGCCCGGGTCGACCGAGACGTTCTCGCCACCGAAATCCGGGCCCAGGCGTTCAATCATCCCGCCATAATGCTTCTCCCAGCCTTCCTCGAAGAGACCCTGCTTGGAAAACTTCGGCTTTGGGTCCGCAATGATGATCTTGGCTGTCGGGTTGTTGGCCTTCAGCTGATGCGCCACCATCGAGATCCGCTCGTAGGGTCCAGGGGGGCAGCGATAGGGGTTGGGCGGTGCCACCATCACATAGGTGCCGCCCTCGGGCATCGCCATGATCTGCGCCTTCAGAAGCTCGGTCTGCGAGCCCGCCTTGTACGCGTGCGGCATGGCGTTCTGCGCGCTCAGGTCCCAGCCGGGCACCGAGCCGTCGACAAAATCGATGCCGGGCGACAGGATCAGCTTGTCATAGGGCATCGAGCCGCCACCGGCGAGCGAGACAGTCTTGCCCGCGCGGTCCACGTCAACCGCCCAGTCATGCACCACGTTCACGCCGCTCGCGGCGAGCCCGCCATAGCTGTGGCCGATATCGTCGATCTCTTTGAACCCGCCCAGGTAGAGGTTCGAGAAAAAGCAGGTGTAATAGGTCCGCGTCGGCTCGATCAATGTGACGTCAACCGCGCCATCGCTGTCCTTTGCAATATAGCGCGCGGCGGTGGCCCCGCCCGCGCCGCCGCCCACAACCACCACGCGCGGCCTGCCGTGCCCGGCCGCATTCACCATCGGCGCGGCCAGCGTCGCCGCCGTCGCGCCCAAAAACATACGTCTATCCAGTTTCATCATAGGTCCTCCCTAATTTCCCTCGGTTCCGAGGGTCTCAAAATATGCGGACAGGGCCGCAATTTCGTCATCGCCCAGGCGCCCGGCGATCATCTGCATCGTCGGGTTCTTCAGGGTCTTTGCGCGGTAATCATGCATCACGTATCGGAACGTCTCTTGGTCCCAGCCGGTGATCGCGGGGATCCCGTCCCCGCCGCCATCTGGCTTGTGACAGCCGGTGCATTCACCGGCGAGGTATGTGCCGTATTCCACGTCGCCTTCGATCTGGAAGAGCACCTCCGGCGGGTCCTCAGCCCATGCCGGCGCGGCCAAGAGCCCGGCGATCAGCGCGGCCCTCATTGCGACACCGAATTGAGGTAGGCGATGATCGCCTTCAGGTCCTCATCCTCTTTGATGCCACGAAAGCTCATCTTGGTTCCCTTCAGATAGCCCTTGGGATTGGCGAGGAAGCTCGCCAGAGTTTCTGCGTCCCAGGTGACGCCGCTCTCAGACATGGCCGGTGAGTATTTGAACCCGTCGACGCCCCCAGCCCTGCGGCCCAGGATGCCGTTCAGATGCGGGCCCGAGCGGTTCTTGGCCCCGTCTCCGACCTGGTGGCAGGCCTTGCATTTCTTGAACACCGTCTCTCCGGTCGCAATCAGCGCCGCATCCCCGGCGGCCTGCTCGGCCCCTTGCGGGTCCTCCTCGGCAGGTGCGGCCATAGACGCATGCATCTCACCCCGCATCGCCGGGTGCATGTGCTCGTCCAGGGGCGTCACGTTCACCATCGAGGCGCGGCGGGTGATTTCGACGCTGTCCTTGCAGTTCTCCATGCAGGGCTCAGCGCGCCAGGCGGCGTATTCCAGCCCTGGCCGGTCATCGATGACGAAGCCGTCGGTGTTGTGCATCTGCACAGCGGTGAAGTTCTCATGGCTGAGGATGAACGCCTCGTCCTCAACGATGTCGTTGGAATAAAGGATATAGGCGACGATGGCATAAGTCTCGTCCGCGGTCAGCGTCTGCGCCTCGCCAAACGGCATCGAGCGGTTCACATAGTCCCAAACGGTCGAGAGATAGGGCCAGTAGGAGCCCACCGTCTTCACCGGGTCCTCATCCGCCAAGGTGTCGAACCCGCCCGCCAGCACCGGCCAGTTGTCCACGCCCTCGGCGAAGTCGCCATGGCAAGAGGCGCATTTATCCGCAAAGACCTCCTCGCCCGTCAGCACGTCGCCGGAGCCCTCGGGCAGGCCGCGCCCGTCGGGCAGCACGTCCACATCCCAGGCGGCGAGCTCTTCGGGATGCGCGGCGCGACCCAGGCCGAGCGGTCCTGTGGCGGCGGGCGCAGGCGCGGTCAAAGAGGTCACCATGGTTGCGGCGTTGGCCTCGACCTCGGCCATCTGCGCGGACAGCGCCTCGACCCGCGCCTCTGAGGCCATCGCGGCCCGCAGGGCCGCCGCTGCCTCTTGCGCCTTGTAGCTGCGGGTCGACAGCCCATAGGCCACGCCCAGCACAATGCCCGTCACGCCGAGCGCGGGCAGGAAGATGCTAAGAGGTTTCGACATTCTCGGCGATCCCTTGTTCGTTCACGGCCCAGGTCTGGATGCAATTGTTGTGGTAGACGGCGTTCTCGCCACGCATCTCGCGCAGCTGCGCCTTGGTCGGCTGCACGTATCCGGTCTCGTCCATGGCGCGCGATTGCAGCAGCATCGGCTGCCCGTCCCAGATGGTGTCCAGATAGAACCGGGTCAGCGCTTTGCTGTCGCCCTGCTTGCCCAGACGCGCGGTCTCCCACGTCATGCCGCCATCCTTAGAGACGTCCACCCGCGTGATCTGGCCGTGCCCCGACCAGGCAAGGCCAGAGATCACCAAGGGACCCGGCCCGTGCTCTATCGGCATCTGGGGGGAAGGCGAGGTCACAACCGACTTGGCGTCCATCACCCAGGTCCATTTCCGCGCTGTGCCGTCCTCGTAGACATCGGTGTATTTGCTGGTCTCTTCGCGGCTCTCTACCGCGCGGTCCACGACCTCGATCCGGCGCAGCCATTTGACCCACATGTTGCCCTCCCAACCGGGCACGACGAGGCGCACCGGATAGCCATGCTCCATCCGCAAGGCCTCGCCATTGGCCTTGAAGGCCACCAGGCAGTCATCCAGCGCCTTTGCCATTGGGATCGAGCGCCCATTCGAGGACGCGTCCGCCCCCTCGACATAGACCCAGAGGTCGTCATCCATCTGCGCGCCCGCCTCGGCCAGCAGGCTGCGCAGCGGGATCCCGGTGTACTCCATGTTGTGGATCATGCCGTGGGTGAACTGCGCGCCGTTGAGCTGCGCCCCGGCCCATTCCATGCCGGTATTGGCGGCGCATTCGCAGAAATAGACGTGGTTTTCGCGGGGGAAGCGCTCCAGGTCGGCATATGTGAACACCAAAGGCCGGTCCACCAACCCATTGATCATCAGGCGGTAGTCGGGCTTTGATAGCTCTATTGCGCCGGAATGATGCCGCTCAAACGCGCAGCCCTGCGGGGTGATCGTGCCGTCCAGGGCGTGGATCGGCGTGAAGTTGATCGAGCTGATCGGTGACGCGGTCAGCCATTCCACATTGCGGCGGCGCACATCCGCTTCAAACCGGATCGGCAGGCCATAGGGCGTCTCGTCGACGCCCGCGCCGGTGTAGCTGGCCCAGTCCTGCACATCGGTGATGAGCGGATCCGGCTCGTTGGCGGCAGCGGACGCACCGGTCGCGAGGCCTGCGGTGGCAACGGCGCTGCTCTTGAGAAACCCGCGGCGGGTTGTGTTGCTCATGTCGCTCTCCTGTCGCGCGCCGGAAACTTCAAAAGTTTCCGGGACGAATTCTTTTTAAGAATTCGGTTCACGTGATCACCTTAACGCTGTTGTTGGGGGCCGCCGTGATGGTGCCCTGCTTTTTGATGTGGCTCTCGACCACATCCCAGATCGGCGGCCCTTTGGTGCCCTCGTTCACGCTGGCCCAGCCCGCGACCACGTAGCTTTTGGCCGGGTCGATCCGCTCGCCGGTGCCCAGCAGGGTCATGTCGGAGATGCGCGCGCCTTGCGGTTTGGTCACATCAATCGCGTAGCCAAGACCGCCGGTGCGCACCATGTCGCCGCCCTGCTGGAAGAACGGGTCCGGGTTAAAGATGTTGTCGGCCACGTCCTCGAGCACCAGATGCAGGAACGCGCCGGTGAATTCGGTGCGATAGGCCGCGGGATAGGTCATGGAGGTCACGTTCCAGATGTCCTCGCGGGTGATCTCTTGGCCCGGCAGCATAGAGGGGCCCCAGCGCACGCCAGGCGACAGCGCGATCTCAGCATCGCGCTCCGACAGGAGCGCATCGCAGATCAGGTCATCCCAGGTGCCGTTGAAGTTGCCGCGCCGATAGAGCGTGGCGTCGGTGCGGCCGATGACCTCGCGCAGCGCCGCCTCATGAGGATCGCGCTCATCGGCGATGAGCGCCGCCACCTCTGCGTCAGGGGCGATCACGTCCGAGAATACAGGGATCAGCTTGGTACGGTAGCCCATCATCCCCCCGTCGCGGATGTCCAGGTCGCAGCGGGTCACGAACTTGCCGTTCGACCCGCTGGGCAGGATCACCGTCCCCGCCACCAAAACCGGCTCTGGCAAGGCGTCATGGGTGTGGCCCGACAGGATCACGTCGATGCCGGGCACCACCGCGGCCATCTTCTTGTCGACGTCAAAGCCGTTATGGCTGAGCAGCACCACGCAGTCCGCCCCCGCGTCGCGCAGCTCTTCAACCATCTGCGCCAGGTGGTCCTGACGCAGCCCGAAGGAGTATTCCGGGAACATCCATCTGGGGTTCGCGATGGGCATATATGGGAAGGCCTGGCCGATCACCGCAATCTTGGCGCCGCCGCGCTCGAAGAACGTGTAGGGCGGGAACATCTCCGCCGCCTGCTCGTCCCATTCCTTGTCGAATATGTTCTGCCCCAACACAGGGAAACCGAGGCTCTCCACAATCTCGTGCACCCGGTCAGAGCCCAGCGTGAACTCCCAATGCAGGGTCATTGCATCCGGCTTCAACGCGTTCATCACATTGACCATGTCCTGGCCCTGGCTGTGGTAGCAGGTGTAGCTGCCATGCCAGGTGTCGCCGCCATCCAGCAGGATCGCGTCGGGCCGGTCGGCGCGGATGGCGTTGATCACGGTGGCCACCCGGTCCAGCCCGCCGACACGGCCATAGCCCTGCGCCAACGCCGCGAAGTCGCCCGAGGACAGGGCATAGTGCGAGGGCGAGCCATCATTGATCCCATAGAACCGCCGGAAATCCGCGCCGGTCAGATGTGGCACCGCGCCTTTGTTGCCGCCAACGCCCAGATTCACCGAGGGTTCGCGGAAATAGATCGGCTTCATCTGCGCGTGGATGTCGGTGACATGGATCAGCGAGACATTCCCGAACGTATCGAACTGCAAAAGCTCGTCCTGCGTCAGCTTTTGCTGCGCCGCCAGCCGCGCCCAATTGCCAAATCCCGAACCGCCATAGGCCGCTGCGGCGGCCATTCCCACTTGCAGGAAATCACGGCGAGAGATCATAGGATCCAACCCTTGCTACAACGCGCTATTATATGCGCATTTATGAATTCATATGCGGTGAAAAAGCCCCGCGAAATCATCCACATCGGCATGGCAGTCAGAGCAGGCCTCGCCCGCCAGGGCCCCCGTCGCGACAAGCGCGGCAAGGGCAAGGGTAGCGACTGTCTTCATTGGCTTCCTCCCCCCTGTGGCGTCGTCCTACCCCATTTTCACCGGCTTTTTGGTCTCATAGACGTCGCCGTCATCGTCGTACCAGGTGAAGTGGAACTCGCCCTCTTCCGGAACAATCGCATCGAACTGGAAGTACGGATTGGTCGAAATCGCGGGTTCCAGCGCAACGTCGATGACGCTCTTTCCGTTGAATTCGGCCGTAAAGCGATTGATGATCGAGCGCGGAATGGTGTTGCCGTCGGCGTCTTTGCGCTGTCCGGATTCCATCTTGTGGCTGATCAGCGTCTTGATGGTGATCGTCTCGCCGACCGCTGCCTTTTTCGGGACTTTCGCGCGAGGCTTAACTCCAGATGCCATCTCAATTCCTCCAGTTTGTTGCCCTGTAGCATTGCTGCATGCGGGCCTGCGCCTTAGCCGCCGCAGCCGCCGATTGTGACCTTCACCGCCGCCTGAGACATCGTGTAGGTGCCGTCCGCCATCTTCGCGACGGCGACTACGTTCTGGGTTTTGGCCAGGCGAACACGGGTGGACGCGGACTTCGAGGGGCTAAGCTCGCCGAACGTAAACACCGCAACATTGGGCACCGGGTTGCCGTCCGCATAGACGGCGACCGCCTCCGCGCCGGGTGCTTCGATACCAATGGGAACCGTATTGCCGTTCTCGGCGATTTCCGGGGCGGTGATCGTGATGCCGCCTTCAGAGACCTCTACGCCGCCGGTGAATCCCATGATGGCGTCGGTGGCCGCGAATGCAGAGGCGCCGCCGGCCACCGCAATGGCGCTTGCGCCGATGGCCAACATCTCTCGTCTCGATAGTTTCATCTTGTTTCCTCCAAAACCGTGCCGACTATTCGTCGGTGAGCGGCGCGGCCACCGCGTCGTATTCGTCGAATTGCACTTCGGTGGGTGGTGCGTCACCGGTGGATGCTGACGTCGCTAATACCACCAAGGCCGAGGCTGGCCCGAGGTATGGCTGCATCATGAGTCCTCCCTCCTCACAGTTTTGTGAAGAGTAGCCGCGGAGCGCGCGACTCGCAACAACAAATTCATTTACATGAATTTATAAGGACTACTGCCCGATACCCGGAGGGGTCGATCCGGTCGCGGTCAGCAGTGGCAATGGGCGTCTCATAGGTGTCCCCCCTAACCGATGGATTGGAACCAGGGGATGGTCTGAAGCATCCACTGGGCGATGATGTTGACGGAGTTGGTGGCGATCAGCACGCCGAAGAGCACCAGCAGCGCGCCCATGAGCCTCTCCACCAGCCCCAGATGGCGGCGGAACCGCGCCATGAACCGCATGAACGGCCCGACGAACAACGCCGCTACGATAAACGGCGCCGTCATCCCCGCACCGTACACAAACAGAAGCGCCGCGCCCTGCTGGGCCGTGTCCTGCCCGGCGGCGGTGAAAAGGATGGCCGCCAGGACCGGCCCCACGCAGGGCGTCCAGCCAAAGGCAAAGGCCATGCCAATCACGAAGGCCCCAACAAGGCTGACATTGCTGGTGCTGCCCGCATCGGTGCGAAACTGGCGGTAAAGCAGGCCGATCCGAATGATGCCGAGGAAATGCAGGCCCATCGCAATGATGATCGCCGCCGCGACCCAGCGCAGAATGTCGAACCATTCGCGCACGATCTGGCCAAAGACGCTGGCGGTGGCTCCCAGCCCCATGAATACAGCGATCACCCCCAGCGAAAACAGCGTGGCCGTGGCCGCCGCGCGCAGCCGGACGGCGCGGGTGATCTGCGCCTCTGCGCTGATCTGGTTCATGCTGACGCCCGCCAGATAACTTAGGTAGAAGGGCACAATCGGCAGGATGCACGGCGACAGGAAGGACAGGAGCCCCGCAAGCAAAGCGCCATATGCTGTGACATCAAACACAAGGGCATCCGCAATCTTGAAGAATTCAAATATTAGATTATGATCTTGGCGTCACGCAGGTCAATCAGAGGGTGTGAATTCGTGGTCCGTGCTTTTCTGATCTCCATCCTGGCGTTCTTTCCCATTGCTTCAAAGGCCGACGCGGTTCTGCTTATGGCGCAAGAGCCGGGGTGTTATTGGTGCGAACAATGGGACAAGGAGATCGGGCCGATCTACCCAAAATCGGCCGAAGGCCGTGCGGTGCCGCTCCGGCGTTTCGATATCCTCGATCCGCCGGATGACGTAATTCTTGCGCGCCGGGTCCACTTTACGCCCACATTCATCCTTGCGATTGATGGCGTGGAAACCGGCCGCATCGAAGGCTACCCTGGCGAAGACTTCTTTTGGGGGCTGCTAGGAAATATGTTAAGTGATGCGCAAATTGCGCTAGAACCACTAGGATAAGATTGATGAGTATTGAGCCGCAGCACAGCGAAATTCACAAAAGCCGCCTGCCGGTTTTCAGCACCGACATGTGCGCCGAGGACATGGAGAAAATGGTGAAGAACGCCGAGCGCGCCTCGGCCTTTCTGAAGGCGCTGGGGCATGAGGGGCGTCTGATGATCCTCTGTCATTTGGCCTCGGGCGAGAAGTCCGTCACCGAGTTGGAGGACCTTCTGTCATCCCGGCAGGCCGCGGTGTCGCAGCAATTGACGCGGCTAAGGCTGGAAGGGCTTGTGAAGCCCCGGCGCGAGGGCAAGGCGATCTACTATAGCTTGACGGATGACCGGGCGCGCCAGATCATCGAAGTCGTCTATGATCTGTTCTGCCGCGAAAGCCATTCTTGACCGGACCGGGTGAGCCGATGAGGGGGGCGCGGCAATGCTGGATACCTTGGGTGAGGCCAACACAGCGGCCCTGATCGGGCTGGTCGGAGGGCTGATCCTTGGGCTGGCGGCGCGCCTCGGGCGGTTCTGCACCCTCGGCGCGATAGAGGACTTCCTCTACTCCAGCGACGACCGCCGCTTGCGCATGTGGGGCCTTGCCATCGGCGCGGCGGTCATATCCACGCATCTCGCAATGTCGCTTGGCGCGCTTGACGGCGCGGAGACCGCTTATCTTGATCGGGTCTGGAACCCGCTGGCAACCGTGGTCGGCGGGCTGATGTTTGGCTACGGCATGGCATTGGCCGGCAATTGCGGCTACGGCGCGCTGGCCCGACTTGGAGGCGGTGATCTGCGATCCTTCGTGATCGTGCTTGTCCTGGGGTTGTCGGCCTATTTCGTGATGTCGGGGCCATTGGCGGAATTCCGGGTCTGGCTCTTCCCCGTCGTCGTGGACACCCAAGCCCCCCAGGGCGTCAGCCAGTTCGCTGCCGTGCGCTGGGGGGTCGACCATGTGACGACCGGGGCTTTGGTTGGCGGATCACTGATGGCGGTCTCCCTTGCCAGCAGGAGAATGCTCGCATCACCCGAACATATCTTCTGGGGCGTCGTCGTTGGGCTGGCGATCACATCGGGTTGGGTCGGCACCTATTGGGTCGCGGTTACAGGTTTCGAGGTGGAGCCGATTGAGACCCACAGTTTCGCCGCCCCGATCGGCGACACCATATTCTATTCGATGACCGCCTCGGGCAACACCTTGTCCTTCAGCGTTGGTTCGGTGGTGGGCGTGGTGGCCGGCGCCTTTATTGGGTCGATCCGAAAGGGCCATTTTCGGTGGGAGGCCTGTGAGGATCCAAGAGAACTGAGGCGCCAGATCCTAGGCGCGGCCCTAATGGGCCCAGGCGCGATCCTCGCCGTGGGGTGCAGCGTCGGGCAAGGCCTTTCGGCATTCTCTGTCCTGGCCTTCAGCGCCCCAATTGCCTTCATTTCGATATTTCTCGGCGCGATGCTCGGCCTCCGGCAACTCATAGTCGGTTTCTCACCGGCAGAATAGCGGCCCGCTCAAGGAGCTGACGCGACGACAGAAGGAAATTAAGCGTCTCCGCCGCGCCCGACCCGTCCACTTCACCACGCTCGACGGGGCGACACCGAACCGCGCCGCAACACTGCGCCAGCCTTCTCCCGAACGCATCGCAGCAACCACCCGCTCTATCAGATCGTCCGAATTGGCTTTCGTCATCCATGCTGGCCTCCCACTCCAGTACGGATTCTGAATCGCCATCGAACCAAGATGGGCATCCCAATTAGCTTCAGAAAAAACCTAGACGCTCTAGGTTTGACAAAATCCTAGTCGCGAAAATGCCTCGGCTTCCAGACGTCACTAGAGGCATTCGCTCAACAACTCGGTGTCGCGCTTGAAATGTGAATCCAGCCCCGACCTCATTGATCATATCGATTTATGCGATGGTCGAGCAGATTGCGGTGTCGCGCGGGGTTAACCCCGATGAGCCAGGACATCTCAAGAAGGTCACGAAAACGGCAAGAGTAATCCAACGCGCGCGGTCGTGGCGTCACGGTGATGCGTTTGTCCCATAGGGCTTCGGTCGGTTCCTTCGGAAGCATCAAACCACAAGAATATGAGATTAAATGTCGGTACGCATAGCCCTGCAATTGATGATAAAGATCCGGGATTATGGCCATAACTGCGAACAGAATTGGTTCAGCTGTTCATTATGCAAAGGCTCAAGTAGTGAGGCAGTATGACACCTCAGAACAACGACCACACCACATTTCTCCGTATCGGCGACATTACCGCGACGCGTTGGATTTTCCTGTTGCAGCCGCTTGTCCTGGGTGCATGGTTCCCGCGCATCCCGCAAGTGCAGGCCGCGCTGGATCTGAGCGCGGGACAGTTGGCTTTTGCCTTGATGGGGATGCCGGTGGGGTTGCTGATTGCGCTGTTCTTTGGCGGGCGCCTGGCCGAAGCGTTGGGGACGCGCGCTTTGCTGACCTGGGGGCTGCTGGCTTACGCTTGCCTGATGCCCTTGCCCGCTTTTGCCATCAGCGGACCAAGCCTTTTTGCGGCGCTTTTGCTGGCCGGTTTGGCGTTGGCGCTGGCAGAGCTGGGGTTGAACGTCACGGCATCGCAGGTTGAGACACGCGCAGGCAAACTGATCATGAATGGCTGCCATGGGTTTTGGAGCGTCGGGGTCCTAATCGGCAGTGCCATCGGCGCGCTTTGCGCAGCTCTGGATATCGCACCCAACCTGTCGCTGGTTGGCCTGTCGGCCTTGTCTGTCGTGCCGCTGATCTGGGTGGCGCGCAGCATCACAAACTATGCCGTACCGGCTGAGGAAGACACCAAACCAGGTCTGCGTGGGCTGTCGAAACCGTTGATGTTCATCTCATTTTTCGCCTTCGGCGTGGCCATGACAGAGGGAGCCATGGCCGATTGGTCGGCGGTTTACCTGACGGATGCGTTTGCAGCCTCACCGGGCATAGCGGGGGCGAGCTATACCGTCTTTGCGCTCTTTGTGGCGACGGGGCGGTTTCAAGGCGATGGGCTAAAGGCACGTTTTCCCGTGGAGAAACTGGCACAAACCTTTGCGTTGATCGCGCTGATCGGGTTGGCGCTGATGTTGCTGAGCCCGTTGGTCTGGCTTTCTTTTCTGGGGATCGGGCTGCTGGGCTACGGGGTGTCCTTGGGCTTTCCTTTGGCAGTCAGTGCCGTAAGCGCCCTACCGGGTCGCTCAAGCGCAGCCAACGTCGCTGTCCTGACGCAGATCACGCTATGCGGGTTCTTGTTGGGGCCACCGATGATCGGGTTGATCGCAGACGCCACCAACATGCGCGGCGGATTGGCAGCACTTGGCCCGTTCTTGATCCTTGTCCTGCTCCTTGCGCGGTACCTTAAGCCCCGTGACTGAATGGCCAGGTGCCGGCAGGGCGGTATCTGTTCTCCAGTCTCGAGACATCCTGCAGGACCGCGCCATCGGTCAGGGCCATAATACTGGTGCGCGACAAGGCGCGCAGTTCAGGCACCAGATAGCCGGATTTGACCACCAGCAATGACACCGCATCCAGATCAAGGCCAAGCGTCTTGAAATCGTCCAGCATATGGAACGGTCGGCGGCGCTGAGTGACCACGACCCGGACCCCTTGGGATGTCACAACCGCGACATCCTCAAAAAGCCTGCAATCCTCGACTGGCAACACAAGCTTTGGTCCCCCGCCCCCCAATGTCCCGCCAAGGGTAATCTGGGTTGCTCCGCGCATAAGCTCGTCAAACGCCACCGGGTCCGCGATCCCTGCAACCAGCACAGAGGTCAGGCCCTTCTCCAGCACGGCCCGCAGCACATCTGCGCGGTCTCCGACCCCCCCGGCCGTCGGATTGTCGCCGCTGTCTGCAAGGATGGCCTGGGTCCCCGCAACACGGTCCAGCGCCTCTTGCAGGGGGGCGGCGTCCATGTCGTAGGTCAACTCATCACGCTTGCTCAGATAGCTTTGGGCAATCTCATCTGCCACCTGCTGCCCCGCGACAGGATCGGTGGCCGTAACCACGGCGGCGGCGGTGGCGCGCGGGCTGTCGGCCCAAACGTATCCGATCATCAGATTGCTGTCGCAGATGCCCGCGCGCGTGTCAAAATCAGGGAGCGCGGCATAAAGCGCGTCGCAGGGCGACACGAAGGTCGAGGACATCTCGCCCGACACCAACAATGGCACGGGTGTCCAACAGACCGTGCTGCGCGTCCCGCTTTTCAAAGAATCGGTCAGCATGAGGGCCGCACGCGCATGAGTTTCCTCCACATCGATATGCGGGGCAGTGCGGTAAGAGGCAAAGGCATCGAGCGCCTCGACGATCTGCCCCGTGACCTGCCCGTGCAAATCAAACGAGGCCGCGATTATGACCTCCGGTCCGACAAGGCGGCGTATATCGGCGATAAATGTGCCTTCCGGATCATCAATCCCGGGCACAAACATCGCGCCGTGCATAAGCAACAGAACGCCATCCAACGGGCCTGCATCGGCCAGTGCGGCCATGAAATCCGCCATTTGCGCGGCGAAAGTGTCTGCCGCAACCGGCCCACCGGGCACGGATCGGTCTTGAAAGAGCGGCACAGCCTCAATCCCCGCGCCGGCGAAATCAAAGGGCACCATGTCCAACAGCGCTTGCCCCGTTACGCGGGTGAAGTCCGACTGAGTTTGCTCCAACGGCGAATAGCTGGAACATTCCGTGTGCAGCCCGCCTATCGCTACCCGCCTCATAGCTGCGGGGCCAGGCGGGACAGCGCGGCAAAGCGCGGCCAGGATTTGGCGGATTGCGGCGTCCATCCCGCTTCGGCCACTGCGGCCAGGCGCGGGAACGCGACGGTGTTGATACGGGCGGTTGTGTCGAGATACTCGCTCCAGATCGCGGCCTGCACACCCAGCAACCGGCCTGGCCCGTCCGGCAGCCCGTCCCCTGGGTCATATGCGTAACAGGCCTCGGGCGTGGAGACACCAGCCCAGGAAATGCCGCAAGCGTCCCAGCCATCACTTTCGATCATGTCGAGGTAATAGGCCTGCCCCGGCGTGGCGACCACGTCATAGCCCTGCGCCATCAGCTCGGCGGTTTTCTCTTTGCTGCGCCATGCAAACAACAATGCGGTATCGGGCAAGATTCCCCCTCCTTCGGCGGCCTCATCCCACGCGGCGATCCGGCGGCCCCGCGCGGCCAGATGGCCCTGAATGTCACGTAAGAAATACGCCTGCATTTCATGGGTGCTTGCCAGCCCATGTTCTGCCGCGAAGCTTTGCGCGGTGGGCGATTGTTCCCAAGCGGCAAGGTCCACCTCATCCGCACCGACATGGATGGTGTCGAAGGGGAAGAGGTCGATCGCCTCATCCAGCAGTGTTTTGGCCACCTCATAGCTGCGTGGCAGACCCGGGTTGAGAGCATTGTTGGTGAACCCCTGCACCGACCGGTAATACCCGTTGGGTTCCTGCGGGTCGCGCAGGTCCGGGATGGCGGCGATGAGCGATGCGGAATGGCCGGGCATTTCGACCTCTGGCATGACATTGATCCCATGTGTTTCGGCATGTTGCAGCACCGTGGCGATGTCGTCCGCGCTAAAAAACCCGGCCTGCCCACCGGGGCCATCACGATATTGCGGCGCGAGGGCTGCGTCTTGAGCGCGCGTGGCGCCGATTGTGTTAAGCGCCGGATAGGCGCTCGAAGGCATTCGCCAGCCTTCATCATCAATCAAATGCCAGTGGAACCGGTTCATGCGCAGCCATGCCATGATGTCCAGCAGGCGCAGATGTGTGGCCACCGGATGGAAATTTCGGGCAACGTCCAGCATCAGCCCCCGCCAGCCAAAGCGCGGCGCGTCTGTGATCTGACCCGATGCCGGAAATTGGAACCTCCCATCGCTTCGCGCAGCGTGGGCGATCTGAGCGAGGGCGATCAGCCCGTGCTGTTGCGCGGCCTCTCCGTGGTGGGTCAGCGTGATGTCATCCGGGGTGAATTTCAGGCGATAGCCCTCTGCAGGCAGGGAGGCATCTGCACGCACCGCCACCGGCCTGCCGGCAGAAAACGAAAACGGCGCAGGGGCATCTGGAAACAGCCTGCGGTGTAGCGCCGCTACGATCTGAAAGGCCTCGCGCGGTGCACCCGGCGCAGGTTGCAACTGCGGCGCCTCCGCCCAATCAGCGACCTCAACCTCTGAAGGCCAGGGCAACAGGCCAAGCGGCAGGTCGATCTGCCCTTCCGGCCAGAGCTTGCCACCACCACGTTTAGTGCCATCCGGCGCTTCCAGATCGTCCAGCGTGGCCTCGATGCAGCTTCCGTCACGTTCAACAATCCAGGCGGTCAACACGCCTTGGCTGCGGGTGCGTGCGCCATAGATCAGCCCGGTCAAGGTCAGGTTCAGACACCCGCCCGCCGGGATGTGCGCGTCAGGCACGAGGGCTACAAAGCTGCCCTGATTGCGGATCACCGTCCCGCCGGTGACCTCCGAGGTTTCATCTATCCGGCACAGAGAGGTGTAACATATCTGCGTCGGGCGCAGCATTTGGTCCGACAGGTTGTGCAGCGTCAGTTTTAGCGTGCCCAAGGTGCCTTCTGGCTCCGGCGACCAGCTTTGAGACAAGTGCAAGGTCATGGCATCCTCACCATTGTGAAATCGTCGTTGAGCATCAGGATGTCGTTGGCATCCATCCCCACATGCAAGGCTTGCGACGGCAGGCTCACCACCGCGCGTGGGATGTCGCTGACCATGGGAATGGCCTCGGCCAGCGGCAGACCTACATGAAGGACCAGGTTTGCAAGGCTTTGAACCAGATCGATATGCGCCCCAGCGAGGGAGCCTTCGGCATTGACCAGCGCGCCATTCTCGACATGAATGGTCTGACCGTAGAGCTCGAAATGATCCGGGCCTCCAACAGTTGCCATCGCGTCCGACACCGCAAAGGTCAGCCCGGCCCGCGGCCGCGCCCGTAACGCCACGCGCACCATGTCCCAACTGACATGGATGCCGTCCACGATGATCCCCGCGTAAGCATCCGAGTTCAGCGCCGCGCCGAGTATCCCTGGCTCACGCGATGTCATTGCGGGCATAGCATTATAAAGATGCGTAAAGCAGCCCAGCCCCTGTGTCAGCGCCTCATAGGTTTGCGTGGCCGTCGCCGCAGAATGCCCGCCTGACACAACCGCACCGCTATCCGCCAAGGCGCGCAGCATTTCCGGATCGGTCCGTTCCGGAGCAAGCGTGATCATGACCGGGATGCCATCCTGCCGCAGCGCGCGCACCAGATCCACGGATCGTTGATCCAATGGGCGAATTTGGCACGGGTCATGCGTGCCGGGACGTTCGGGCGAGATATGCGGCCCCTCGATATGGATGCCCCCGATTCCGCGCGCACCATATGTCTGCCGTACCGCATCGGCGGCGGCCTCAATCACGTCGTGCGTGTCTGTGATGACGGTGGGCAGGATGGTGCCTGTGCCACAGGAGCGGTGCGCCGCCGCGATGCGCAGGACACCATCGGGCGTGGGGTCATTGTTCAGCATAGTCCCGCCCCCGCCATTGACCTGAAGGTCGGTCAGCAAGGGCAGCAGAAGTGCTGCGCGCATATCCGGCGTGGCCGTGCCCAGCGGACCGATGTCGGTAACACGCCCATCCGTGATCCAAAGCGCAAAATCGCTCTGCAAACCATGCTCATACCAGATGTGGTCGGCGGCAATCAGCATGTCGGGTCCGCGTCGAAATAGGGGCGCAGGGCGATCTGAACATGCGCCGCCAGCAGAGCCATAGCCGGTGGCAGATCAAGCTCTCCGGCCAGTTCCCGCGTTTGGGCCGGCAGATATTGCCACAACAACGGTGCCGACACAGCCATAGTGTCAAACCTCGCCTTCAGGTCATCCACCGCCTGCGCGACATCCACGCGCGCCCAGTAGTAGCGGATGCGATCCGCATATCCAAAATGGCGCAATTGCCGCTGTTCATCGGCTGAGCCATGATAATGCCCGATCCAGTCTTTTGGCGCGTCGGTCATGGCGGCCTCAAGAACCTCGCTGATATGGGCCCCACCGTTCTGCCAGACATCCACATGCGACAAAGCATAGAGCGCCTCGCGCCAGGCAAAGGTCAGCGCCGGTCCGACCTTTAGGATGGCAACGCGGCGGCGGGCCAGTTCCTGAAAAACCTCCGGCTTCTGGTAATCCGTTGAATGCGCCTCAAAGCACATATCGGGGTGCGCGCTGAGTACGTCGGACAGGTGATCAGGGCTATCCATCGGGAAATGGTCGATATGGCCGGGTGCGAATTCCAGGCCGGGCTGCACCACAAGCCCACGGACACGTGTAAGGGCGGCATCCTGACCCCGTGCCACAAACGCCTTTTCATGCGCGGCAATGGTCGCGGCGGCGCGGTCTGGTGGGGTTGGCGCGATGACATCTTCATCATGGCGCGCACCACCGGGGGGTGGAACCTCGGTCCCGATCACATAGCGCAATTTGGAGGCATCCGGCGCGGCGCGCTCTGCCACCTCGGCCAGTTGCGCGCTGCGGGCGGCAGCCAATTCATCATTCAGAGCCGCTGGCTCTCCGGCGCATCCTTCGGAACAATCGAGGTGGATTTTTGTGAACCCCGCCTGCACGTAGGCGGCGATCATCCCCTCTGCTTCGACCATGGCACTGTCGGCATCCTGCGCCTTCCACGCCTGTGGACCCAGATGGTCTCCGCCAAAAAGCAAGAGCTCTTGCCGCAGGCCCAACCCATCCGCCCGTTCGCGCACACCCGCGATGAAATCCGCGGGCGTCTGGCCGGTATAGCCACCATGATGGTTCACCTGATTGGATGTCGCCTCGATCAAAAGGGGCCGATCCAGCGACCGGGCCAGCAGCAGTGACGCGGTGAGCACATCCGGATGCGCCGAACAGACCGACGGTATAGCCGGGCCGTGCCCCGCACGATTGGCGCGAATGATCTGATCCAGAAGGCTCATGGCTGGCACGCCAGCAGCGCCGCCCCCCGTGCACCCGAACTGTCCCCGTGTTGCGCCACGACAATGTCGGGCAAGGCCATGCCCTCCAACATATGCCGGGACAGAGCACCGCGAAGCAGCTCCGCAATCCCGGGCGCATTGGACATCCCACCCCCCAGAACGATGCAATCGGGGGCCAAGGTTGTCTGTAGTGTCATAAGGCATTCCCCAGTGATGTCGGCCCAGATATCAAGGCATGCCTGATACCCACCGGCCCAGATAGTTTCGGCATTCACACGTTTGCCAAGCAAGTGATGTGCGATGTTGGACAGCCCGGTCCCCGACACGCAGGTTTCCATACATCCAAGCCGCCCGCACCCGCACTCCCACAAGGGCAGTTGATGACGCGCAATCGCGCTGGCGGGCAAGGCAGCATGCCCGATTTCAACCGCGATGCCACCGTGGCGCGGTGCCAGCTTTTTGTTGACGCATATGCCGCCGCCCAGACCCGTTCCAAGGATCAGGCCCAAAACGGTGTCATGCGCTTCAGCCGCACCTCCGTTCGCTTCGGACAGGGCGAAGGCCATGCAGTCATTCGCAAAGGTGAACGAGCGGCCAAATCTGTCCTGAATATCTTTGCCCGGTGTCAGACCGGACGCGACGAGGTTGGCTGCAATCAACACACCTGTGTCAGGCGACAGAATGCCCGGCACCGCAATGCCGATGGGCATCTCGGGGTCTTTGGTCTGTGCGATCAACCAATCTATCTGGGCGCTAAGCTGATCCAGAAGACTGTCATAACTATCGGTCGGCGTCGCAACCCGACGCACATCCATCGTACGGGCCTCGGGCCCGTTGAACAGGCGCGCCTCAATCTTAGAGCCGCCCAGATCGATGCCGCCGAAAATCACTGGTTCCAGTCGTAGAGCGTGACGCCGCTGACCACGCGGCTCAGGTTTTGCCCCTGAAACGGATCGTCGACCGAAAGGCCAAGCTCGGCCGACCATTGCGCGGCAAGCATCTGTGCGGGCAAGACATACAAGACAGCATCCGCGCCCGCATGGCCCGTTCCCCGGATCGCGATGTCCGCCTCTGGGCCAATGGTCTTGACGGGGATATTGGGGAACTGCGCCTTGATTTCACGCGCCACATCCATGTCATAGCGTGCCGTCTGCGGATCGGGGTGGATCATGACATACACCTGCGTATCGTCGTCCACCGCCGCCTTGGGGCCGTGGCGATACCCCAGCGGGCTGTCCCATTGGGTAACGGTCCGCCCAGCCGTGAGCTCGAGCACCTTCAACGCACTTTCCCGCGCCACGGATTTCAGAGCGCCGGACCCAAGGAACACTGCACGCCCCGGACGGGGCACCTGAGTTTCGGCCGCTTGCCGCAGCAACGGACGCGCCTCGGAGGCCAGACCATGCAGCGCCCCGGCATCAAATTCGGTCAGGCAAGCCAAGGCCGACAGCAGCATGGTGGTAAAGCTGGACGTCATGGCAAACGCGCTGTCATGGGTTTCGGGCGGCAACGCCAGAACACGCGATTCCCCAGGGCCCGGAGCGGACCGGGTCGCCAGTGCGCCGTTGGGGTTGCAGGTGATATGCAACCGATCAATGTCAGGCCGATGCGCATCCAGCAAATCCATCAAACCGATGGATTCTGAACTGTCGCCAGACCTTCCGAATTGCACCGACAGCACGCGCCCCCGCACGCCAAGGCAATCCTGCGGACAGGAGACGACATCCGTGCTGGCCCGGTTTTCCAGCCGCAGCGTGGACGAGCAACCGGCCAGCACACCGCCGATGAAATCTGACGTGCCAGCTCCGCTGAGCCAGACCGTTTCAATCCCACGCGCTTTAATCCAAGCCCTGATCTCCACGGCTTGTTGGCCAAGCGGGGCAGCCCACCCTTCCCAGATATCGGGCTGGGCCATGATTTCGCGCCATGTGGCCGTTTCAGACACGTGCATTGGGTAGCTCTTCATTCTGCGCCGCTGAAATCACCCGGAGACCCTGAGCTTCCAGTTCCATAAATTTGGGATCGTTCGGCGGCAGGTCCGTCACCAGCAGATCCACCTGCCCCATATCGCAAATACGGTGCAAAGCGGGTTTCAGGAATTTCGTCTTGTCGGCCAGCACAATCACCCTCTGTGCGGCGTCCATCATGCGACGTGTCACCTGGGCCTCGTCCTCCTGAAAGGTGGACAAGCCATAGGTTGCGTCAATTGACGCGGCCCCCATGACAAAGGTGTCGAACCGCATCTGCCCCAGGCTCGATTCCACTAATGGGCCGGTCAGCGACATCGAATTGGGCCGGATACGCCCACCTGTCAGCATCACGGTGTGCCGCTTATGCGTCATCGCATTCTGCGCCACCAGAATCCCGTTGGTCATAACCGTCATCGCTGGCAGATCGGCCAAGGCACGGGCAAAGGCTTCGGCGGTAGATCCGTTGTCGATCAGCAGGCTTTGATCGCCGCTCACCTGAATGGCAGCCTGTCGCGCAATGCGCAATTTGGACTCAGAATTGACCTGCCGCCGGTCTGTCGTCAGAGGCTCCACAAAGCCCTGCGCGACCCCGCCTCGGGCCAATGCCAACGCGAAATCGATCCGAAACTCCGACAGGCCGGAATATCCGAAGGTCTGGCAAAACTTGATCAATGTCGGCTCTGACGTATTCAGCTCGGAACAGATTTCGCGGCTGGTATTGCGAATGAATTGCTCCGGTTTTTCAAGCGCATAGGACGCGATACCAGCCAGCTTAGGGCTCAGCTGATCGCGCTTACCGCCTATGGCGGCAAAGATATCCTGCGGTGGCTTCAAATCGGACATACTCGTCTCTGACATTGAGGTGCGCAAAAGAACTACGGACATGTGCCTTTTGTCAAACAAAAATTTAACTTGCATTTTTTAGCTGAAATAAAATAGCTTTACTCCTGAAGTTAGCTGCGCTCACCCTGCCAGCAGAGAGACCGAGGTTGTTCCGAACATGCTGCCTGAACCGCCATTGGAGATCTGTGCCGACAGCCCGGATGGGTTGGCTGCGGCAATTGCCGGAGGCGCGGACCGGATTGAGCTGTGCAGCGCATTGCCGATGGGTGGCCTGACACCCAGGACCGGATTGATCGCCGCCGCGCAAGTACCGCGAGTGCGTAGGACACAGACCTCGATCACCACCGCGCTCAAGGATAGCATGATGTTTGGGATGGCCTGCGAATGAGGGTTGGGATCGTTGGTTTAGGCGACCGCATCGCCACGCTGGCCCCGGAGTTTGCCAAGGCGCAGCCCGCAATCGAATACACCGCCGTCGTCGATCCGTCTGATACGCGCCTGCCCGTGCTGACCGCCCTGGGCGCACAGCCGCAACGCTATGACAACATTAACGATATGCTGGCCGGGCAACGCTTTGACCTGCTGATCATCGGCTCGCCCAACCATCTGCATCTGGAGCATCTGTCAGCCGCCCTGCGTTCCGACGTGCCGTATATCTTTACCGAAAAGCCGGTGGTGATTTCGGTGGATGAAACGCTGGAACTTGCCCGCCTGATTGCCGAGCATGACGGGGTCAAGCGAATGATGGTGGGCCTCGTGCTGCGCTATTCGCCGCTGTATCGGGCGCTGCGTTCGGCGCAAGCGGATGGGCATCTGGGTGAGATTATGTCCATCGAGGCATCCGAACATATCGCCCCCTATCACGGCAGCTTCTTCATGCGCGACTGGCGGCGGGACAGCAACATTTCGGGCGGCTTCATGCTTGAAAAATGCTGTCACGATCTGGACCTGTATCAGGGCCTCGTGGACGCGAGACCCACCAAGATCGCAAGCTTTGGTGGGCGCAAGAAATACCTGCCGCAACACCGCCCGGCAGAAGATCTCGCCTATTTGCAAGAGAAGGCCCCGCGCTGGCAGGGCATAAATGATGCGTTCTCCGGCGCTGGCGACCTGATCGATTATCAAACCGCGCTGGTGCAATACGAAAACGGTGCGTCGATGGCGTTCCACACCAACATGAACGTGCCTGACGAATTCCGCCGCTTTGCGGTGATCGGGCGCGATGGCATGGCTGAAGGCGATTTCATCCGCAACACCTTCCGCGTGACCCGGTCCGATGATGGCAGCCACCCAGTGGACCTCGCCAAAGTGGTTGAAGGCGGGGCCAGACATGACGGGCATTATGGCGCGGATGGCGCAATGGCGCGGGATCTGATGGCGCATATGGCGGGGCATTTGCCGGACCTGCCGCTCAGTTGCATTGATGCGTTGGAGGCTGGCCTGACCGCCATGGCCATGGACGAAGCCATGCGCGATGAAAAGATCGTGGACATGGCCCCCACCTGGGCCGCCTTTGACGCGGCGTTGGGCATCGCGGAGGAGGCGGCGTGAAACGCAAACTTGATGCCTTTCCCTATCTGCTATTGATCCCGGCGTTGGTGCTGACTGCAATCATCGTCGCCTGGCCGTTGATCGAAACATTCCGGCTGTCCTTCACCAACGCGTCGCTGCGTCCGGGCGAAAAGTATGTTGGCTTTGAGAACTACGTCGAGATTTTTGAGGATGATTTCTGGGAAGTCATCGCCCGCACCTTTGTGTGGATGTTCATCGGTGTCTCGCTCAAGATCATTATGGGGCTGATTGGGGCAACGCTGCTGAATGCGGCGCTGCCGGGCAAGGCGTTGTTCCGGTTGCTGGTGATGCCGCCCTGGATCGTGCCCGTCGCCATTGGCGTGTTCATGTGGACATGGCTCTATAACGGGCAATTCGGCATGATCTCGGGCGTGGCGCAGCATATCGGGCTGCTGTCCGGACCGTTCGAGTTCTTGGCCTATAAGCAATCGTCGTTCATCGCGACCATCGTGACCGATGTGTGGGTCGGCACGCCTCTGGTCACGCTTTACATGCTGGCGGCAATGCAATCGGTGCCGCGGGAGCTTTACGAATCCGCCTGGACCGATGGGGCGGGACGATTGTATCGCTTCCGCCGGATCACCCTTCCGCTGATCACACCGGCCATTCTGACCATGGCGCTGCTGTCGGCGATCTGGACGTTCAATTCATTCGAAATCATCTGGATCCTGACCGAAGGTGGCCCGCGCGGCGCCACCACGACGATGATCATCGACACCTACAAAACCGCCATCAGCAGGTTCAAATTCGGTGAGGGGGCTGCGCGTGCGGTGATGATCCTGATCAGCATGTCAATCTTCATGGTCATCTATGTGATCATGATGGCGCGCACCGCGCGCAAGCTAGGGGCACAGGCATGATCAACAAATACCGCTGGTACGAAAAGCTTGGGCTGTATGCCGCCGTTGCGGTGTTTCTGGCCTTTATCCTTGCCCCATTCCTCGAAGCGTTTCTGGTGTCGTTACGTCCGTTGGAGGCCGTGTTTCGCTCACCTTACCGCATCATCACCGAGGATATGTCCTTCGCATCCTATTTTAACATCTGGGTCACCGTGCCGGGCCTGCCGCGTTACATCTTCAATTCGCTCCTGATCTCGACAGCTGCAACGCTGCTGGCGCTGGCCTGTATCATCCCGGCGGCCTACTCGGTCTCTCGCTTTAACTATCGCGGGCGCGATCTGGTGTTGGGCGCGCTTTTGGGCGTCAACATGGTGGGGGCCACGGTGTTGATCATTCCGCTTTACAAGCTAATGCTGGGGTTGGGGCTGCTGAACACCTATTGGGCGATGATCATTCCCGGTGCGGCGTTTACGGTGCCCGTGGGTATTTTCCTGATGCGCAGCTATTTCATGCGCGTCCCCAAGGAACTTGAAGAGGCCGCTTATGTGGACGGTGCCTCGCGGCTCTATACGCTGTGGCGTGTCATCCTGCCCGTCGCGGCGCCTGGAATCGTCGTCGTGGCGGTCACCGTGTTCCTGAGCACCTATGCCCAGCAATTCCTGTTCGCGCTGACCTTTAACTCCAAGGACGAACTGCATCCGCTGCCGATCGGGCTCTTTGCGTTCTTTGGGCGTGAACGGGTGGTTTACAATGAGCTTATGGCCGCCAGCCTTGTGGGCATCCTGCCCGTGCTGATCGCCTATGTCTTCTTGCAGAAGTACATTGTCGCCGGGCTGACCGCCGGTGCGGTGAAGGAATAACGGTCAACAGAGGGAGTCAAAAACGTGAGCATCAGAACTGTATTACTTGCCGGTGCTGCGGCGCTCGCAGTTGGACAAAGTGCCAGCGCGCAGACCGAGATCAGCTTTATCAACTGTGGCGCACCTGATGGTGTGACACCGGAAATGCAAAACAGCGATATCGCTGAATGGGAAGCGCTGAACCCAGACTATAAGGTGCTGCAAGAATATGTGCCTTGGGGCCAGTGCCAAGAAAAGGCGATCACGCTGGCGTCGGCCGGTGATCCGGTTGGATTGGCCTATCTGGGCAGCCGCACCTTGCCGCAACTGGCGGATGCCGGGCTGATCGTGCCCGTTGAAATGTCAGAGGCCGAACAGAACAGCTACGAACCTTCGGTGCTGTCGACCGTGAAATTCAACGGCGGCATCTGGGGCCTGCCGCGCGCCTTCTCGACCAAGGGCATCTTCTTCAACAAGGCCATCCTTGAAGAAGCCGGTTTGGACATGCCGAACGGTCCGCAAACCTGGGACGACATGATTGTCGCCGCCAAGGCCATCACGGAAAACACCGACGCCAAGGCGTTGGGCATCCCTGCCGCCTCGTTTGACAACACGATGCACGCCTTCCTGAACTTCATCTATTCGAACGGCGGCGAAGTCATCAACAGCGATGGCGAAGTGGTCTTTAACAGCCCAGAGGTCATCGAGACGTTCCAGTTCTACAAGGACATGGCCGCTTACGCTCAGGAAGGGCCAGTGGCCTATGACCGTGGCAAGCTCGAGCCGCTCTTCTCCGAAGGCAAAGTGGCGATGATCGTGCAGAGCTTTGGCTACCGCTCGCGGACGGGTGATGTGGATTACGGCATCACATGGATCCCCAAAGGCCCAAGCGGAGAGCACGCCACGCTATTGATCACCGACAGCCTTGCCGTGTTCAAAGGGTCGGGCGTGGAAGACGCGGCGATGTCGCTGGCCAAGTTCCTGAACGAAACCGACCGTCAGGCGCGGTTTGACGATGTGGCGGGCTGGACCCCGGTGCGCGAAACCGACATCAGCCGCGCGCTTGTGAACAAGGATCCGAACTGGAAGTTCTACCTTGAATCCATCGCCGCCGGTGGCCCCGAACCGCAGGTCATCGACTATAACGCGCTTCAGGACGTGATGAACGAAGCCATTCAGGGCGTTATCCTGGGCGAGCTGTCGCCTGAGGAAGCCGCCGCCGATGTGGCAAAAGAACTCGAAGATCTGGTGGAATAATTCCACGATCTTGAGAAACGGGGCGGCGCTGTTCTGCGCCGCCCATCATTAGGTTTCAGAGGCGTTAATGGGACAACTCAAACTAACCGGCGTCAGCAAAAGCTTTGGGACCGATGAGGTGATCAAGCCCACGGATTTGACCATCGAAGAGGGTGAATTTGCGGTGTTCGTCGGTCCTTCGGGCTGCGGCAAATCCACGATGCTGCGTATGATCGCCGGCCTCGAAGAGGTGACATCCGGCACCATCGAAATCGACGGGCAGGTTGTAAATGACCTGCCGCCAGTGAAGCGCGGCATCTCGATGGTGTTCCAGTCCTACGCGCTCTACCCCCATATGAGCGTCTTTGAGAATATCGCTTTCCCCCTGCGTGTCGCACGGACCAGCGCGTCTGAATTGGAGGACCGTGTGCAGCGCGCTGCCGAAATCCTGCAACTGACCGAACGCCTGCAACACCGGCCCGGAGAGCTTTCGGGCGGACAGCGACAGCGCGTGGCCATTGGCCGTGCGATTGTGCGCGAACCGCAGATTTTCCTATTCGACGAACCCCTGTCCAATCTCGACGCGGCCCTGCGCGCAGACATGCGGGTGGAATTGTCACGGCTGCATGGCAAGCTTGGCAATACGATGATCTATGTCACCCACGATCAGGTCGAAGCGATGACCATGGCGGACAAGATTGTCGTGTTGCGCGATGGCGCGATTGAACAGGTGGGATCACCGCTAGAGTTGTTCCATAGGCCTGCAAACCTCTTTGTGGCGGGCTTTATCGGCAGCCCCAACATGAACCTGCTGCCCTGCACCTGTAGCGAAGTCGCACCGACCCATGTCACGGTAACAACCGCCGATGGCACCTCGGTTACCGTGCCGGTGCCCGGCGAACATGTGTCACCTGGCGATAAACTGACGCTGGGCATTCGTCCTGACGACCTTGACCACGACGCAGGCGCCGTCACGCTCCAATTTGTGCCCGAAGTGGTGGAACGGCTAGGCAACCAGACTGTCATCTACGGCGCCACCACGTCTGGTAGCTCTTTCTGCATGGTGGCCGATGGCACGGTGAACATCGCAACCGGCAAGGCGTTCGGCGCCCGCTTTGACGCTGCAAACGCCCATCTGTTCCGTGCCGATGGGTCGTCTTTTGAGCGCACGGTCGATCCCGCGACCATGGCTGCGCCCGATGCTGTCTGACCAATTCGAACCAGTCTCAGTTTGCCGTAGAGTACATGAAATTACGCGGAACAAATCTGCCGCCACTCGGTGAGAGCAGCGGTTCGGTTGCGTTTGAAATTGGCGCGTGAGGAGAGCTGACGTTCAAGGTTGAAATGACTTTGGATTGAAGAATGGATGGCGGTGAATTTTTTTAGTGATCGCATCCGCCGAAATCGAAGCATCGCTCGTTCCCTTCGTCGAAACGGGCGATGCGAATTCTTGGCCCGATGGTTCAACCAAGGTCCCGTCACCTGCCGCCGAGGATTACCCATACCCTTCATTGCAGCGCCAAATGAACGCAGCTTGTCCGTCACAATTACCTCTGGTTTGCCGTATCGCTTCATTGATTTTCTGAGGAATTTCAATGCCGAACTGCGATCGCGGCGCTTGGTGACAAAGCTTCCCAGCACCTCGCCTTCGTGATCAACAGCCCGCCACAGATAATGCGTCTCGCCGTTGATCTTCACGAAAATCTCGTCGAGATGCCATTGCCAGTTCGAATGTGATCGCAACGGATTGATCCGATCCGTACGCATCTCAGATGCGAATATAGGTCCAAATCCATTCCACCAAAACCGGATCGATTCATGGCTAACATCGATGCCGCGCTCATGTAGCAGATCTTCAACATTGCGAAGCGGCAGTGGGAATCTGACCTAAGTCATAACCGCCAGGCGGATGATCTCAGGGCTGGTTTTGAAATAGCGAAATAGGGAACGTTTTGTCATCTGGCGAAGCTACGGGGCCGCAACATCTGCCGCAACCGTGTTTCCTCTGACAAAACCTTTGATTTCAGTGGTGAGCCGTACAGGATTCGAACCTGTGACCCACTGATTAAAGGTCTTACAGTCTTACTTCCTTCGGAACTCTTTCACCTTCAATGTGTCGCATTATTTCCCCTAAAAACAGAAGCATAATCGGATATTGGTGCATTGTGCTTCGATGTGCCCCTTCCGGTTTCGACGTTTTATGCTTACCTTGTGCTTACCCGGCGGGTAGCAGCAAGAACAGGCATCATGGCGCATCGAAAACTTACCAAGAGCTTTGTGGACAAGCTGAACCCAGGTCCGGACCGTGATTTTTTGGTCTGGGATGCGGAGCTTCCGGGTTTTGGCTTGCGCGTCAAACCCAGCGGGGTCAAAAGCTATCTTGTCCAGTACCGAAACCGCGCGGATGGGCGTTCAAAGCGTAAGACACTTGGGCAGCACGGTCCCCTCATGACCCTGCATCAAGCCAAAGAAATTGCGCGTGGCCTACTTGCGGACGTTGTCCGCGGTGCGGATCCCGTGGCGGATCACAAAGCACTGCGCGACGCCCCTCTCGTCAAGGACCTTGCAGTCAAATACTTGCAAGAACACGCACTGCCGAAGAAACGTGCTGGAAGCGTCAAAAACGACCGCTCTTATTTAGATCGGCATATCCTGCCTGTGCTCGGCAAAATGAAAGCTCGCGACGTGCGCCCCTCAGACATCCAAGCCCTACACAACCGGCTCAAGAAGACCCCCTATCAAGCCAACAGGGTTCTGGCCCTGCTGTCCAAAATCTTTTCTCTCTCCGTTCGCTGGGATATGCGTCCGGACAACCCGGCCCGTGGCATTGAGAAGTTCCAAGAAGAGAAGCGTCACCGCTGGCTTTCTGAAGCGGAATTGCTTCGCCTGACGCAGGCGCTTGATGCGCATCCGAATCAAACCGCCGCCGATGCCATTCGCCTGCAACTCTTGACGGGTGCACGGATTGGTGAGGTGCTGACGGCAACCTGGGAGGATTTCGAACTAGGGCAGGGGATATGGACCAAGCCCTCGCACCATACTAAGCAGAAGAGGACAGAACATCTGCCACTGTCAGGCGCCGCTCTGGACCTTCTGCAAAAGATCCGCGCAGAGCGCGGCACCTGCACTTTCCTCTTTGCCAACCCCAAGACCGAAGCCCCCTATAAGGACCTCAAACGGTTCTGGTCTGTCGTCACGACCGCCGCCAACCTGCAAGACTATCGCATCCACGACAACCGCCACACCTACGCTTCGCATCTGGTCTCCAGCGGGATGAGCCTTGCCATCGTCGGGCGCCTGCTTGGGCACACCAACCCGCTGACAACTCACCGCTATGCCCACCTTGCAGATAATCCCCTCCGTCAAGCGACGGAAATCATGGCGCAGAAGCTACCCTCGCCAACCTAACCCAAATCTACAAGTCTCGGTCAATCAACACGTGCTTCGGAAGCGGCTTGCGCGCGCGCGTGGTCGAGGTACTGTTGATCCGTTGGTAAAAGAACCCCGCGTGCCGCCATCGCCTCCATCTTTTCGGCAACATCCGCCCAGGCGACTCCGCTTTCAGGAAACGCTGTCAGTCGCCACAGCGAAACCCAAACATCGCGCTGCCATCCGGCATTGCCCGGGTCCTGACCGGCCAGCGCCTCTCTGATCTCCAGGCCGCGTGTGTAGGCCTCCAGCGCGCCGGGGAGGTCGCCTTGGGCGAGGCGCACATCGCCGACCATGTTGAGCGAGACCGAGACATCGCGCTGCCATCCGGCATTGCCCTTGTCCTGACCGGCCAGCGCCTCTGCGATCTCCAGGCCGCGTGTGTAGGCCTCCAGCGCGCCGGGGAGGTCGCCTTGGGCGCGGCGCACATCGCCGATCCTGTTGAGCGAGACCGAGACATCGCGCTGCCATCCGGCATTGCCCTTGTCCTGACCGGCCAGCGCCTCTCTGATCTCCAGGCCGCGTGTGTAGGCCTCCAGCGCGCCGGGAAGGTCGCCTTGGGCGCGGCGCACATCGCCGATCCTGTCGAGCGAGACCGAGACATCGCGCTGCCATCCGGCATTGCCCTTGTCCTGACCGGCCAGCGCCTCTGCGATCTCCAGCCCGCGTGTGTAGGCCTCCAGCGCGCCAGGGAGGTCGCCTTGGGCGAGGCGCACATCGCCGACCTTGTTGAGCGAGACCCAGACATCGCGCTGCCATCCGGCATTGCCCTTGTCCTGACCGGCCAGCGCCTCTGCGATCTCCAGGCCGCGTGTGTAGGCCTCCAGCGCGCCGGGAAGGTCGCCTTGGGCGAGGCGCACATCGCCGATTTCATTTAAGGAGACAGAGCGATCCCGATCCGTCACCGCGGCGGCCTCCGATGCTTCCGCCGCAGCCAGGCCGTTGCTCAGGTCCCCTGCGATCTCATAAAGGCGGCTCAGTTCCACCCAGTCCCAATGTCGGCTTGGGTCGAGCTTCGTGATCTCTTCGAACCGCAGGATCACGCTGGCCGTGCTCACCTTGGCGCGGCCCCAAGCGTCCAGCGCAAGCCGCGCGATTTGCCGGGCATCTGCCAAGGTTCTGGCGGCGGCGGCCTGATCCCGTGCCGCCCGCAGGGCGTCCAGGATTTCCAGCGCTTGCACTTCTTCGCCCGCGTTGAACCGCTCCAATGCGGCCAACCCCTCTGGCGTCTTAGCAATGTCCTCGACTGCCGCGCGATAGACGGCGATCTCTTCGGCATAAACGCGATCACGCTCAGCGAGTTCGGTGACCAGCCGGTCCTGCGCCTGGGCCAACGCGTCGCGCAGGGTCTCGACACGCGCCGAGACCGCCGCGCCCTCGGTCCGCAGATCCGCCACTTCGAATTGCAGGTCCTCGATCTCGCGCAGCTTTTGCCGCAGCGTCCGGTCACCCTGGCGTTTGACGGTTTGCAGCGTCGCGTTGGATTGCGCCAGGGCCGCTCGCACCTGCCGCTCTGCCTCTGAAATGGTGATCACCGCCTCGGTCACCGTCTGGGCGAAAAGATGTGTCGGCGTGAATTGCATTGGCCCCATGGAAATGATCACGGTTAGGGCTGTGCTGAGGGCTTTTGGTCGAGATGTCATGGATTTGATGTCCTGCAGACTTCGCGGTTTGTGCGCTCCAGGCGTTCTAGTTGGCAGATTTGCTTCGTGTCGAACCCACAAAAATGCCCGGACAAAAGCTCAAAGCACTCCCATTTGGGTTCCTGCAACGTGACAGATTTGAAGCGGTAAAGATCCGACTCCGCATAGGCTTTGCAGATGGTCTCAGCCTCTTGAGCCGCCGCGTTCATCGTCTTTGTTTTTGCTGTCGCCTCATCAATGGCACCGTCACCTGGCACCGAAGCGGTGTAAGGCCAACTCACCTGGTCGGGAACCCAGCGCTCATCAACCACGAGCGTCTTCGCGTTCAGATGGTCAGCGGCGAGGCCGACAAGCGCCCCGTCCGGGAACTGCTCCATATGCCGCCGGAGCGCTTGGCAGCTGTTTGGCTCCCGTGCTTCCCAGGCAAGGCGCTCCGTTCTTTCGGGTTTGTCCCCCAAACCCCACTTGCCGCAGAAATCCGACAGATGCGGCTGCTGAAAGTTGATCGAGCAGAGGTTGTTTTGGAGCTCCAGGATGTTCAGCGCCACTGCGATACCGAACGCCAGGACAACGCCAACTGTAAGCCCCCCGCAGAGCCGTCTGATCAGCCGCCCGGTCGGTCCTCTGGGGCGTGGCGGCGGGTTCCGCAAAGACGCCGCACAAAGTGCCTCGACCAGGTCTTTGAAAAAGGCGTTCTCCGACGATCCGCGCCATCCCACTAGGTCTACAACCGCATGGCTCGGCAACGCGTTCGGCAGCTTAACCTTTTCGACCAGAACAGAGACCAGACGCCCAGCCTTTGCCAATGCCGTCACCTCTGGGTCCAAGGCGAGCGCAGCGCTATCGGTTTCTCGCGACCAAACCAATACCACGGGGTGAGGCGCAACGATCTCCTCCGGTTCTCGTGGGGTCAAAACAAACCCCTGCAGCTCAAGCTGTTCCACGATTTGGCGGGTCCGCTCGTTGTCAGATGACCGTGTGTCGAGGTGAAAATCCGTCATTCGATTTGTCCGCGCATCGACTGCAAGACGCGCCGGTCATTGGCCCAAACCGCATTTGTGGGATCAGACGCGATCAGGGCCGCATTCCTCTCCAGAGCCTTATCCAACCATCCTGCAGCAGTCTGCGGTTGACCGTCGGACAAAGCCGCAGCTGCCAGCTTGGATTGTGAGACGATCACATCGCGCTGCCATCCGGCATTGCCCGGGTCCTGACCGGCCAGCGCCTCTGCGATCTCCAGGCTGCGTGTATAGGCCTCCAGCGCGCCGGGGAGGTCGCCTTGGGCGCGGCGCACATCGCCGATCCTTTCGAGTGAGACCGAGACATCGCGCTGCCATCCGGCATTGCCCGGGTCCTGGTCGGCCAGCGCCTCTCTGATCTCCAGGCCGCGTGTATAGGCTTCCAGCGCGCCGGGAAGGTCGCCTTGGTCGCGGCGCACATCGCCGATCCTTTCGAGTGAGACCGAGACATCGCGCTGCCATCCGGCATTGCCCGGGTCCTGGTCGGCCAGCGCCT
>NZ_LFTY01000001.1:929121-1042199 GCF_001078595.1 Candidatus Rhodobacter oscarellae
AGGTCGCCTTGGTCGCGGCGCACATCGCCGATCCTGTTGAGCGAGACCGAGACATCGCGCTGCCATCCGGCATTTTCCGGGTCCTGGTCGGCCAGCGCCTCTGCGATCTCCAGGCTGCGTGTATAGGCCTCCAGCGCGCCGGGGAGGTCGCCTTGGTCGCGGCGCACATCGCCGACCTTGTTGAGCGAGACCGAGACATCGCGCTGCCATCCGGCATTTTCCGGGTCCTGGTCGGCCAGCGCCTCTCTGATCTCCAGGCCGCGTGTGTAGGCCTCCAGCGCGCCAGGAAGGTCGCCTTGGTCGCGGCGCACATCGCCGATCTTGTTGAGCGAGACCGAGACATCGCGCTGCCATCCGGCATTGCCCTTGTCCTGGTCGGCCAGCGCCTCTGCGATCTCCAGGCCGCGTGTATAGGCCTCCAGCGCGCCGGGAAGGTCGCCCTGGTCGCGGCGCACATCGCCGATTTCATTTAAGGAGACAGAGCGATCCCGATCCGTCACGGCGGCGGCCCCTGAGGCTTCAGCCGCGGCCAGGCCGCCGTTCAAATCCCCAGCGATCACATAAAGGCGGCTCAACTCCACCCAGTCCCAATGTCGGCTTGGGTCGAGCTTCGTGATCTCTTCGAACCGCAACATCACGCTGGCCGTGCTCACCTTGGCGCGGCCCCAAGCGTCCAGCGCAAGCCGCGCGATTTGCCGGGCATCTGCCAAGGTTCTGGCTGCGGCGGCCTGATCCCGTGCCGCCCGCAAGGCGTCCAGGATTTCCAGCGCTTGCGCTTCCTCGCCCGCGTTGAACCGTTCCAATGCGGCCAACCCCTCTGGCGTCTTAGCAATGTCCTCGACTGCCGCGCGATAGACGGCGATCTCTGCGGCATAAACGCGATCACGCTCAGCGAGTTCGGTGACCAGCCGGTCCTGCGCCTCTGCCAACGCGTCGCGCAGGGTCTCGACACGCGCCGAGACCGCCGCGCCCTCGGTCCGCAGATCCGCGACTTCGAATTGCAGGTCCTCGATCTCGCGCAGCTTTTGCCGCAGCGTCCGGTCACCCTGGCGTTTGACGGCTTGCAGCGTCGCGTTGGATTGCGCCAGGGCCGCCCGCACCTGCCGCTCGGCCTCCGAGATGGTGATCACGGCCTCGGTCACCGTCTGGGCTGGTGCGTTCAGAGCTGGCCACGCGATAATGAAAGCGAGCGCGGCTATCGTGAATGCGAAATTGAACTTCAAATGCATACTTCCCCCAATGATCAAAGGTAAGCAAAACGAAATTTTCCGCCCCAGTAGGTCTACCAATTAAGGTGGCGTATGACGTTTGATTTCTCAACCCGATGTTTTGTGGCATACGTAGTTATTATGCATTGGTTGGAGACATCGGTTCAAAAATCATAGAACTTTGCGCGCGCGTTTGTTCAGTTTTCTAAGCCGGAAACGGACCACTTGCGCACCTGACTCGAGGCGTTAATCTGATCCAACCCGAGCCAAACGCCCAAAAAGTATAGGTCGCGAATTTGCCGTCTATCGATCCTCAAGTTTTCATCGACCGCTGGCAGTCCTCCGGCGGCAACGAGATGGCGAATTTCCAAAGCTTCGCGGCAGAGCTTGTGCAGCTTTTGGATGTGGAGCCGGTAAAGGTGGCCGATGCCGATGGGCAGAACAACGACTACCGTTTTGAGCGCCCCGTTTCCCTCTCCCACACCGGGCGCGCGCGCCGTGGCCGGATCGACCTCTATCGGCGCGGCTGTTTTGTGCTTGAGGCAAAGCAGGGCAGCAACCGCCAACCAGACATCGCCGCCGAACAACTCGCGCTTCTGACCGAAAGCGACGCCCCCCGGCAAAAGGGCCACGGCAAGCGAGGCACTTCCAGCTTTGACGACACGATGCTCAGGGCGCGCAACCAGGCTGACAACTACGCGCGCGCGGTCTCCAAAGAGGACGGCTGGCCCCCATTCTTGATGGTCGTGGACGTGGGCCACGTGATCGAGCTCTACGCCGACTTCTCCAAGCAGGGCCAGGGCTACAACCAATTTCCAGACGGGAACCGCTATCGCATCGCGCTCGATGAACTCCTCGACGAAGACATCCGCGATCTGCTGCGCACGATCTGGACCGATCCCTATAGCCTCGACCCGTCCCTAAAAGCCGCCGAAGTCACACGCGACATTGCCGCTCACCTCGCCGAACTGGGCAAGAGCTTCGAGGGTCAGGGCCATGACAGCCAGACGGTGGCCAGCTTCCTGATGCGCTGCCTCTTTTCGATGTTCGCCGAAGATGTGGACCTGATCCCGCGCGGCAGCTTCACGGAACTCTTGCGCAAGCTTCGCGGACACCCGGAACACGCCCAACCAGCACTCCGGGGCCTATGGGAGACAATGAACACCGGCGGCTTCTCCCAGGTCCTGATGCTGGACCTCAAACGCTTTAATGGTGGGCTGTTCATAGAGGCCGACGCGCTGCCGTTGAACAATCTGCAACTCGGCCTGCTGATCGAAGCCGCTGAAGCCGACTGGAAACAGGTCGAACCCGCGATCTTCGGCACGCTGCTCGAACGCGCGCTGGACAAGCGCCAGCGCCACAAGCTCGGCGCGCATTACACGCCGCGCGCCTATGTGCAGCGGCTCGTCACGCCCACCATCATCGAGCCCCTGCGCGAGGACTGGCGCGATGTGCAGACCGCCGTCCAGCGCCTGACCGAGGACGGCAAAACCGACGACGCTCTCAAGCTCGTCCGCGACTTCCACGCCAAGCTTTGTGAGACCACCGTGCTCGACCCCGCCTGCGGCTCGGGCAACTTCCTCTATGTTGCGCTGGAGATGATGAAGCGGTTGGAAGGCCAGGTCACATCGCTGATGAACGATCTGGGCGACACAGCACCTCTGATCACCGTGGACCCGCACCAGTTTCTGGGGATCGAGCTGAACCCATGGGCCGCTAATGTGGCCGAGCTGGTGCTGTGGATCGGATACCTGCAATGGCACTTCCGCACCTATGGCACCGCCGCCCCGTCCGAGCCAGTGCTGCGCGACTTCAAGAACATTACCCAAGGCGATGCCGTGCTGGAATGGGAGGACCAGACGGAGCGCATGGACGCGGACGGCACGCCCGTCACCCGCTGGGACGGCGTGACCACTATGCGCCACCCCGTGACGGGGGAGGAGGTGCCGAACCCCGACGCGCGGGTGCAGGTCTATGACTATGGCAAGCCCAAGGCGACGGCGTGGCCGCAAGCTGATTTCATCGTGGGCAACCCGCCATTCATCGGGGCATCGCGCCTGCGCGACAATCTGGGCGACGGCTATGTCGAGGCGCTGTGGAAAGCTTACCCCAAGATGCCGCAAAGCGCCGATCTGGTCATGTTCTGGTGGGAAAAGGCGGCGCTGGCCGCGCGGGCCTATAGCGCCAAGACGGGCAAGGGCACCCGCCGCTTTGGCCTGATCACCACGAACTCCCTGCGCCAGACCTTCAACCGCCGCGTGCTGGAGCCGCATTTGAACGATCCGAAGAAGCCGCTCTCGCTGCTCTTTGCGATACCGGATCACCCCTGGGTCGATACGCTCTACGGGGCTGCCGTGCGGATCGCCATGACCGTGGGCGCAGCGGGCAACAGGGCCGGACGGCTGCTGACCGTGGCGACGGAGAGCAAGGAAAAGAGCGAGGCCGGTGGGCGTCTGGTGACGTTTGATCACCAGATAGGGAAGGTCTTTGCGAACTTGCAGATTGGGGCGGATGTTGCGGGGGCGAAGCCTTTGCTGGCCAATGAAAGGCTTGCTTATCGTGGCGTTCAAATCATCGGCTCTGGCTTTATAGTGTCGCGTGAAAAAGCCAACGAACTCGGCCTCGGCGTCATCGACGGCGCAGATCGACATATCCGAGAATATCGCAACGGGCGCGACCTGACGACCAGCCCGCGCGGTGTCATGGTGATCGACCTTTTCGGACTTTCCGAAGCCCAAGCGAAACAGCGTTTCCCGGCGATTTACCAACACGTCTTGGACAACGTGAAGCCGGAGCGCGATCAAAACAATCGCGACGGCTATCGCAAGAGATGGTGGATACACGGGGAACCAAGACGAGACATGCGTCCGGTTTTAGAAGGCCTGCCGCGCTACATCGCGACCGTGGAAACTATGAAGCACCGAGTGTTTCAATTCCTCGATGAAACAGTCCTACCTGACAACATGTTGGTTGCAATCGGATTGGAAGATGCTGCTTGGTTGGCAGTCTTGAGTTCGAGAGGCAGTGTACTGTGGTCTTTGGCTGCTGGCGGACGTTTGGGTGTTGGTAACGACCCTCGTTACAACAAATCACGGTGTTGCGACCCCTTCCCCTTCCCAGACCTCACCGACGATCAGCGCACCCGCCTCCGCACCTTGGGCGAAGAGCTCGACGCGCATCGCAAGCGCCAGCAGGCCGCGCATCCCAAGCTGACCCTGACGCAGATGTACAACGTGTTGGAAAAGCTCCACGGCGGGGAAACCATCGAGGGCAAGGACCGCGAGATTTACGACCAGGGCTTGATCGGCATCCTCAAGGACCTGCACGACCAGATCGACGCCGCCGTGGCCGAGGCCTATGGCTGGCCGGTGGACCTCGGCGACGAAGACATCCTCTTCCGCCTCGTCGCGCTGAACAAGGAACGCGCCGAGGAAGAGGCGCGCGGCCATATCCGCTGGCTCCGTCCCGACTACCAGAACCCCGAAGGCCGCGTGGCCGCGAAGGGCAAAACCAAGGACATGGACCTCGGTGTCACGGCCAAGGTCGAGAAAGCCCCCTGGCCCAAAACCCTCCCCGACCAGATCGCCGCCGTCCGCGAAGCCCTCACCGAGATGGGCGAGGCCTCGCCAGAGCAGATCGCCCGCCGCTTTGTCCGAGCCAGGACAAACAGCGTGCAGCCATTGCTCGACAGCCTGACTGCATTGGGCCAGGCAGAGAAGATGGATACAGATCGATACGCGGCCTAACGGGTGTCCTGCTTTTCCAAGACGCGTCCAGGGTTTTCGGTGCATAGCGCGTAAAACCAATGCCTTAACGTTGTTCGATGTCCATGACTCTTGGCGGTGTGTCCACAGATTTTCTGTGCGTTGAGCGTCATCTTTCTGTGCAGAAGCGGGTCGAGATCCATCGGGTCGCAGGAAGCTCAGGAGAAAGACATGGGCAAGTTGACCCAAGAGCAGTTGGCCGCGCGGTGGCATATCTCGCCCCGTACGCTGGAACAGTGGCGGTGGCTCGGCAAAGGACCGCGGTTCCTCAAAATCGGGGCGCGGGTGCTTTATGACGAGGCTGCCGTGGCAGCGTATGAGGCGGGGCAGGTCTGCCAAAATACCTCCGGCCCAATTGAGCGGGAGGCGGGCTAATGCCAAAGCGCTTCCCCGCCCATGGCGTCAAGACCCATCGGATCTACACCGTTTGGGAGATTGCGGAGTGTCTCAGATGTCACCGACACACGGTCACGCGTTGGATCAAAGCACGCGACTTGGATGCGGACAGAACTTGCAAACCCTGGCTCATCCGCGGCGCTGATCTCAAGGCCTTTCTCGGCCACAGACAGGCCAAGCCCACACGGCGTATGGCCCCGCATCACTGCTTTTGTCTTGGCTGCAAGAGCGCTCAGATCCCCGATGGCAATTTTGCCGAATACACCCATCAAACCCCGACCACGGGGCGGCTCACGGCGCTTTGCCCGGCCTGTGGTGTCGTCATGAGCAAGGTCATAAGGCGCACAGATCTGGAAGCGATTCAGGCCAAAATCGAGGTCGCGTTTCAACAGGCCGCCCCAAGATTAGTGTCCCTTTCGGAGCCTAGTTCAGAAGTTGCCTTGGGACAGGAGGACCAGACCCATGCCAAAGCAAGCTAGCAAAAACATCAGGATCAAGCGCAAATACCTGCTGTGGCGGCGAGATGCGAAAGGCCATTCAGAAGCAAGCGTCGATAAGGCTGCGGCGTCGATCTCGACCTATGAGCGCTTCCTTGCAGGCAAAGATTTTCGCGCCTTTCATGCTGAGCGGGCGCGCGCGTTCAAGCGCTTTCTGTCTCAGCAAAAACACGAACGGAGCGGCAAGGCGCTGTCCTCTGGGACGGTGAACGGCATCCTGCGGGATGTGCAGGCCTTCTTTCAGTGGCTCGCCGATCAGCCGGGCTATAAGAGCCGGATCGACCGTTCCGACATTGCCTATCTGACGCCGGACCGGAAGTCAGAGGCACAGCGGCGCGGCAACCTTTGGAAGCCGCACCCGTCGCCTGAACAAGCCCGGCACGTGCTCAACAAGATGCCGAATGACACCGTAATTCAACGGCGGGATCGCGCCTTGGTGGCGTTTCTTTTCCTCACTGGAGCGCGGGAAGGCTCAGCGATCTCAGTGCAACTGCGGCATATGGATCTGGCCAATGCCTGTGTTCATTTTGACGGGCGCGGGGTGTACACCAAATTCGGCAAGCGCTTTTCTACCGCCTTTTTTCCCATCGGCGGGGGTGCGGAGCGCATCCTGAGCGATTGGATCGCAGAACTGCGCAAGACCCATCTCTTCGGTGACAGCGACCCGGTGTTCCCCAAAACGAAAGTGGGGATTGGGTCAGACCGCCGGTTCTCGGTACAAGGGATCGACCGAGCACCCTGGGCCAGTGCCTCGGCCCTCGCGAAGATCTTCAAAGCGACCTTTGAGGCGGCAGGGCTGCCGCCCTATTCCCCGCATCGGGTGCGGGACATGATCGCCGAATTGGCGCGAGACCACTGCCGAACACCCGAGGACTACAAAGCCTGGTCACAAAACATGGGCCACGAGGACGTCCTGACGACGTTTCGGTCCTATGGAGCGGTCGCGCCCGGGCGTCAGGTCGAACTTATGAGCAGGTTTCGGGACGCAGCAGACGATTGCATGTTGATAGAAGACTAGGTCTTGCGACGAACGTCAACCCGATCCGGCGCAAGGCGATACCCGCTCCAGGGAACGTTTTCGATGATCTCAAACTCGTCGCTCAAGGTCGGATCAGCAGACGCAAACCTCTTACGGAGATCCCCGCGCATCCGACTGATCTGGCGCCGCAAGCTCTCATCGGTAACGTCCAAAAGCCCCGCCAATTTACCAGCCTCGGTACAAGGATAGTCAAAAGGGTCTAGACCGGCGCCTGCGGCCTCAAGGTGTTGCTCGGCCAAAATGGTCAAAAGCCGCACCGTGGCGGGACCCACCAATTCGATCTTGTCATTGATTGTGATTTTCGACGTGCTCTGCAGGGTCAAGATCAAGCGGGCTTGCAGAACCGGGCTTGGAGCAACGGGAACTTTCGGGCCAGCTCTCAGGCGCGGTTCTCTTTGGGTGTCCCCAAATAGGGCGGGTAGGCTCTGTGGCGCAGGATCTTTCGGAGCCTTTGTTCGCATAACGCCAGCAACGGCCTTGCCATGCCGCTGTAAAAGTGCGTTGACCTGTTCCAACCCCACCTGCGGCGGCACACCGAGGGAGCCAATCGAATCCGTCACCTCGGGAAAACAAGACTGCAGGTCGGGCGGCGCCATCACCTCATAGTCGAGCGCGTTGCGCACATATGACAGTGCAATCTCTCGGTCGCGAACCTCACGACGCGCACCTTGCATTAAGTCGACGGCATATGCCTCCTCTGGGTCCTCATGTTCCAGCCCCGCCGCCAGCACTGCAAACCGCCGGTCAATGCACTGCGAGCACCGCCCGCAATGGGGGTGTTGCTCTGTCCGGTTGCGCGTATCGGCACAGCTATTGGTGACGCGGATTTTCTCGGCCAGCCCCAACCGTGCGATGGTCTCCACCACATCGGTCTTAGTGCGCCAGAAATACGGGTTGTCGATCTTGGCGGTTCGCTCGAAAACGCCCGTGAAAAACCGTGTCATCAGATTCAGTGTTTTTGGATGCGTCGTCCGTGTCGCGCGGGTACTAACCACGTTGGCGACCAGCGGCAGGTTGAGGCTGACCACGCCATTCTCATAGAAACTGACCCGGTCCCGGCCAAATGACTGCGCTACGATCATCCCCAGAACCGCAAAGAGGAAGGACCGTGTCCGATAGGTCGTCTCTTTGTTGCCGCCTTTGCCAAGCTGGATCTTGACTGGGAAATGCTTGCATGACTTTGGCCCACAGCGACCTTCCAGGGCCGCTTTCAACGCTTTCTGGCGTGGCGCGATCTTGGTCGCCGAGAAATGGCTGACCAAGGCCACCTGTTGCTTATGCTCGAACATCTCCTCCAGCGCCCCTGCAAAGGAATCGAGTCCGCCCGAGAACATCATCACCCGATCCGCTTGCCAGCCGTCATCGGGCGAGAATTTGAAGAATTCTTGATGGCCACCCGCGCCAGGATGGGCGGTGAAGGTGAACTTGAACTGGTCCCCCGAGACGAAGTTCAGTACCTCCGATAAGGCGGTCCTGACATCCTTGCGCGTCCAAAGGTTTTGACACCGCACAGGGACTTCGATCTGAAAGTCACGATACCAAGCCCGGCCCAGTCGAGTATCGACAGGCCCACCCCGACTTACTGCCGCATCGCAACCGTAGACCAGTGCCGCGATCTCCAAGAGATCCAGCGAGAGATCCGGCAGGTCCGCCACCAAATTGCGGCTCAGCCCTTCAATTCGGATCGACACCGCTTTCTCGATACCGTCCAGTGTAAAGGGCAGGCCGTAATTTCGGGTGTCTCCACCCGGAGCGGGCCGGGCGCGGATCTCAGGCATTCTCGCGGCGGCCAAGCTCTGACCGCAACTTCTTGAACGCATAAGCTGTAAAGCCGTTGATCGCCTCTTGGTCCAACGCCTTGTTTTTCCAAACGGTCTTGCCGTACCAGCCGCCTGCGAAGGCCTCTACGATCTTGGACGCCTCAAATGTGTGCTGCGCCAAGTCCTGTTGAAACTCTACTCGGCCCGCGTCATCGGCGAACCGCTCGCCCGCCCCGGTATGGTTCGCCAACTCGCGGCTAAGGTAATAGTCCAGGCTGCGATAGGTCAGCCGCGCGAAGAAATCCCGCGCCAGGGCCGCAAAACCGGATCCGCTTGAGAAGTCGGCCAAAGCTTTGCGAACTTCCTGTGCTGTGGGCTCAAAAAGGCTCGGCAGCTTGTCCCGCATCTGCAAGGCCAAGCTTTCGATCAGCGCTGACTTGGCCATACCACCGATGTCAGAGCTTTGCCTCCGGGTTAACGCCTCTTGGTCAATCGCCCGCGAGATCCCTGATAGAAGGCTGGATACTTCCCCGGCCTCATCCTTGGCGATCCCAAGGCTACCGAGATAGGCGTGAAACTCGGGCGAGCGCGCCATGAGCGGCAGTTCGACCAGGATGCCACTTATGAATTGGAAAATGGGGTCCGCTGTGGCCCGCGAGAGATCAAGCTTGGAGGCCTCAGCCGCCACGCGGGCGATCTCGGGCGCGTCTGCACCATCAGCCAATTGAGCTACAACAGCGCGCCACTTTTTCGATGACGATAACGTCCCGAGCCGAATATGGCCCATGCCTCACAATCCTCCCGAGAACCCGAGGCTTGCCCAGCACCAAAAAAATCGCAAGAAAAATCTCAAGCCAATGCTTACCTCACGCTTACCCGACACACAGTGAGTTCTGGCCTGTTCTTGCTAAGTTATTGATTTCAGTGGTGAGCCGTACAGGATTCGAACCTGTGACCCACTGATTAAAAGTCAGTTGCTCTACCAACTGAGCTAACGGCCCACTCGAGCGGCTCTCCTAGGGTATGCCGCATCTTCGGTCAAGGGCAAATGCGGCGAGAATTATCGAAGCTTCTGGATTCACCGGCGGGTCGGTTGTATAGGCGCCAGCATGCGCGATCTGACACCAAATGGCGATCTGCCCTTCATGAAAATGCACGGGCTGGGCAACGACTTTGTCGTGCTGGACGCGCGTGCGCGGGCGATCGAGATCACCCCGGCCCTGGCGCGCGCCATTGGGGACCGCCACCGGGGCATTGGCTTTGACCAGCTCGCCGTGATCCGCCCCAGCGCGGACGCCCTGGCCGAGCTTGTGTTCTACAACCAGGATGGCTCCACCGCCGGGGCCTGCGGCAACGCCACGCGCTGCATCGCGCGGCATCTGATGGAGGAAACCGGCCAGGCTACCTTCCGCCTCAAGACCGAGCGCGGGCTATTGGATTGCGCCGATGCCGGGCAGGGGCTTACATCCGTGAATATGGGGCGGCCGCTGCTGGATTGGCGGGACGTCCCGCTGTCGCGCGATACAGACACGCTGCACCTGCCCATCGAGGGCGATCCCGTCGCCACCGGCATGGGCAACCCGCATTGCTCGTTCTTCGTCGACGACGCCGAGGCGGTAGACCTTGAAACCCGCGGCGCCGAGATCGAGCACCACCCGCTCTACCCCCAGCGCACCAACGTGCAATTCGCCAGCCTGATCGCCCCCAACCACCTGCGCATGCGCGTGTGGGAGCGTGGCGTGGGCGTGACGCTGGCCAGCGGGTCCTCGAGCTGCGCCGTGGCGGTGGCCGCGCATCGCAGAGGCATCGCGGACCGCAAGGTCCGCCTCACCCTTGACGGGGGCGATATCGAGATCGACTGGCGCGACGACGGCGTCTGGATGACCGGCGCAACCATGCATGTGGCGGACGGAACGCTGACCGCCGACTTTTTGGCGCTTGCAAGCGCATGACCGCGCCCGTTTTCTCCAACCATGGCTGCCGCCTGAACGCCTATGAGACCGAGGCCATGAAGGACCTCGCCAATCAGGCGGGGCTTGGCGACGCGGTGATCGTGAACACCTGCGCGGTGACCGCCGAGGCCGTGCGCAAGGCCAAGCAGGACATCCGCAAGCTGCGCCGCGCCAACCCAGATGCGAAGGTGATCGTCACCGGCTGCGCCGCGCAGATCGACCCCGCCAGCTTCGCCCAGATGGACGAGGTCGACCATGTGATCGGCAACGCCGAGAAGATGCAGCCCGCGACCTGGGCCGGGCTGTCGATCCAAGGCACCGAGCCGGTGCAGGTCGACGACATCATGAGCGTGACCGAGACCGCGGGCCATCTGATCGACGGCTTCGGCACCCGCAGCCGCGCCTATGTGCAGGTCCAGAACGGCTGCGACCACCGCTGCACCTTCTGCATTATCCCCTACGGGCGCGGCAACTCGCGCTCGGTCCCCGCGGGCGTGGTGGTCGAGCAGATCAAGCGGCTCGTGGGCAAGGGCTTTAACGAGGTGGTGCTGACGGGCGTGGACCTCACCAGCTGGGGCGGAGACCTGCCCGGCGCGCCGCGGCTCGGCGACCTGGTGATGCGCATCCTGCGGCTGACGGATGTGCCGCGGCTGCGGATCAGCTCGATCGACTCGATTGAGGCGGATGAGAACCTGATGCTGGCCATCGCTACCGAGAGGCGCCTGATGCCGCATCTGCACCTGTCGCTGCAGGCCGGGGACGACATGATCCTCAAGCGCATGAAGCGGCGGCATCTGCGCGACGACGCGATAGCCTTCTGCGAGGAGGCGCGGCGGTTGCGCCCCGAGATGACCTTTGGTGCGGATATCATCGCGGGTTTCCCGACCGAGACCGATGCGATGTTTGAGAATTCCATGAGGCTGGTCGAGGAGTGCGACCTGACCTGGCTGCACGTGTTCCCATACTCGCCGCGGCCCGGGACGCCCGCCGCGCGCATGCCCCAGGTGCACGGCGCGAAGATCAAGGATCGCGCCGCGCAGCTGCGCCGCGCGGGAGAGCAAGCCGTCGCGCGGCACCTCGCCGCCCAGGTCGGCAAGACCCACCGCGTGCTCATAGAGAACCCGGCCATGGGCCGCACCGAGCAGTTCGCAGAGATGGTGTTCGACACGCCGCAGGTGGAAGGCGAGATTGTCGAAACGAGGGTCGCGGGCATCTCTGGGTCGCAACTCACGGCTTAACAGCAATCGGTCACGTCAGGCGGGGTACGGCTGGAAAGTGGCCTGGAGCGGGCGTTGAAGGTAATCCCGCCCTGGACTTGATCCGGGGCCTCTTCCTTGAACCAAGTGCAACCCGGGCAGCGGCCGACCTGGAGGTCGCCGGCGCTACGGCTCTGAGTTGCGAGCGATGTTCGAAAACGCCAGCGTTCCGATGTGTTGCAGCGTCGCAAAAGCGGCCTCCTGGGGGAGGTCGGCCGCTGCCCGAGGCAAGCTCGGGCGGTTGCTCGGCTTGGGGTCCGTTGCGTCTGGTGTCGGCAAGCGATGTCGGGGTCGCGCGGGTTTCCAACGTCCGCCTAAGTTCAAAACCTGACAAACCCTAGCACCACCCAAGTATCCCCCTTAAACCTGCCCCATGAGCCGCGTCATCTTCCGCCGCTGCCCCTTTGCCACGCGGCGGCGCCATTGGCACCACGCGTCGCTCGGCGCCCGATATGTCGCTCTGGGAACAGTCCCGCGCCCGGGCACCTCCTAGCGTGCAACACATGAGTGCCCAGACGAGCCCCCGTGACCGCCCCCTCTTGGGGGTGTTCCTAATGATCGGTTTCTCACTGATCGCCCCGGGCATGGATGCCTTCGCAAAGCTCGCCGGCGCGGCGATCCCGGTGGGCGAGACGCTGGCCTTCCGCTTTGGCATCCAGGCGCTGCTGCTGTTGCCCTTGGCGCTGGCGCTGGGGCTTATAACGCGGCAGAGCCCGAACGCGGTGCTCTGGCACTTCATCCGCGCGGCGCTGATCCTGCTGGCCACCGGTTTTTTCTTCACCGCGCTCAAGGTGATGCCCATCGCCGACGCCATCGCGATCTTCTTTGTCGAGCCGTTTATCCTGACCCTGTTCGGCGCGGTGTTCCTGGGCGAGACGATCGGCTGGCGCCGCGTCCTTGCCTGCGCCATCGGCTTTGCCGGGGCGATGCTGGTGATCCGCCCCAGCTTTGCGGCCTTCGGGCCGGTGGCGCTGTTTCCGCTTGGAACGGCCGTTACCTTTGCGCTTTACATGATTGTGAACCGGCGCACGGCGCGCGATCAGCACCCGGTCGAGATCCAAGCCTGGACGGCCCTGGCGGCCTGCGCGCTGATCCTGCCGCTTCTGATCGCCTTTCAGGGCTCGGGGTTCCAGCCGCTGGACCCGGTGATGCCGGAGGGCCGGTACTGGTTCTACCTGGCGGGGGTGGGCGTGATCGCCAGCATCAGCCATCTTTGCGTCTCGGGGGCGCTGCGCTTCGCGCCCGCCTCGACCGTCGCGCCGTTGCAGTATCTCGAGATCATCGCCGCCACCGGGCTTGGCTACATGATCTTCGCCGACCTGCCCGACACGCAGACATTCGTCGGGATCGCCATCATCATATCGTCCGGGCTGTTCGTGATCTGGCGAGAGAACAAAGCGCCGGATATGGACCCCACCCCGGCAACGCGCGCCGCACCAACCAGCCCGCGCCCCGGCAAGATTTAACGACTCGCGTCGCCGCTGGGCTTCTGCGACAGTCCCCGGATGACAACCGACCGCCCCCTTCTTGGCATCACCCTAATGCTGGGCTTCTGCGCCGTGGCACCGATGGGCGATTCCATCGCCAAATACCTTGGCCCGTATATCCCGTTGGGGCAGATACTGACGGTGCGCTTCGCGGTGCAGGCGCTGGTGCTATTGCCGCTGGTCTTCCTGATCGGACAGACGCTTTGGATGTCGCCGCGGAACCTCTGGCTGACCTTCCTGCGCACGGTGCTGCATATCCTGGGCGTGGGCGCGATGTTTCTGTCGCTGCGCTACCTGCCGCTGGCGGACGCGGTGGCCATCGCCTTTGTGATGCCGTTCATCATGCTGCTTTTGGGCTGGCTGGTGCTGGGCGAGGAGGTCGGCCATCGCCGCCTGATCGCCTGCGCGGTGGGGTTCGCCGGGACGCTGCTTGTGGTGCAGCCCAGCTTTGCCGAGGTCGGCCTGCCCGCGTTGTTGCCGCTATTCGTGGCGCTGATCTTCGCGCTCTTTATGTTGGTGACCCGCCAGCTGGCGAAGGTGACGCACCCGGTCTCGATGCAATGCCTCAGCGGGTTAATGGCCTGCGTCCTGCTGTTGCCGTTCATTGGGCTGTCGCTGCAGACCGGCTGGGCGCCGTTCGCTTTGGTGATGCCAAGCGCGGGGCTGGCCTGGCTGTTGCTGCTGCTGGGCTTGCTGGGGTCCGTCGGGCATATCTTGATGACGCTGGCGCTGCGCTTTGCGCCCACGGCGACGGTCGCCCCGATGCAGTATCTAGAGATCCCCTTCGCCATGCTCTTCGGCTGGCTGATCTTCCGCGATTTTCCCAATGGGCTCGCGGCGCTGGGCATCGCGATCACCATCGGAGCGGGGCTTTACGTGATCTATCGCGAGCGTGTCACGGCCCGGTCAGCGCCACAATCGCCTGCGGCAGCACCGCCCGCGGCAGAATAACCAGCATCCCAGGCCCGCTGGGGCGCAGCGCGACCCGCGGTGCGCTGGCCTGATTCGACGTCCCAACGCGGCCCCAGGGGCTAAAGGTCAGGCCCTCGGTGGGCCAAAGCAGCCCCTCGGCCTCACAGGTCAGCTCGGCCATAGGAAACAGCGACACCCGTGTCCCCACCGGCAATTCCAGCGTTAACGGTGCTGAAAGGAGAAAGCAGATATCCTCTGACCCCATGACGATAGCGGGACGGTCAGGATGGCGAATCAAGGCGTTATAGACAGCCAGCTCGTGGTCGAGCCGCCCCCCGGTGAACCCCACGACAAGGACCAAGGGCGCGCGGATCGTGCGCAGGGCTTTGTCAAAATCGGAGCTGTCCTGCTCGGCGATGTGGATCAGGCGCTCTGGCGGCAGGTCATCGCGCAGCGCGGCGGGCAGGCTGTCGAAATCGCCGATCACGGCGTCGGGCACCCGGCCCTCGGCCAGAATCACGGCAGCCCCCCCATCGGCGGCGACAACGGTGTCGGCCAGGGCAAGCGACTCGGGCAGCAACCCGCTGGGAAGGTCCCCGGCGCCAACCAGCACGACTATTTCTGTTGATTGAACAATCCGGAGGGCCATATGATTATTAATGTCGTATTTGGAAACAAGTCACAATCTGACCAAGAAAAAATACCGCCTAAAACCAACTTCTGTTCCGAATCTGGAACCGAACGATGGTAAACAGGCCCTGCTGGATCGGGGGAGAAAGCGACTGATACAATGGTAAACGCCAGCAAGATCCTGACCGTGTCCTATGGCACGTTCTCTTGTACGCTCGAAGGATTCGACGACCCGTTCTCGACCATGCGCTCCATTGCCGAGTATTTCCGTGATCTCGCCGCCGATGATCGCTATTTTGGCGCCGAGCCACCGGTCCCGGATCCCGAAATGCTGCACAAGATTGCAGAGCGCGACATCCAGCGCCGGGTCGAGGCCCGCGTGGGTGACAACACTGTTGTACTTCGCCAGCTTGAGGGTGAGGGCGCCGCGAGCGCCCCGGATGCGCCTGCTCCTGCGTCCGAGGCACCGGTTGCCGACCCCGAGCCTGCCGTCGCGGCTCCCCCCCCCGCTGCGCAAATCGACACGCCAGAGGTGACGGACGCCCCGGCCGAGCCGGAAAGCGTCGCCGCCAAGCTTGCGCGCATCCGCGCCGCCGTCGCGCACTCGCGCGTCGAGACCGAGCCCTTGATGAACGAGATGTTCGCCGAGGATGAGGGTACGGCAAGTGCGCCCGCCGCCGTCGAGCCGATTGCCGAGGCCGTCGAACCGATTGCCGAGACGGTCCAAGAGACCCCGGTTGCCGAGCCTGAGACCGAGGGCGAAGACGAAGACGCCCTGTCCCAAGCCGAACCGCTGTCCTTCGACGCCGAAACCGCCGCTGAGGCCGAAACGGAGGAGGAGCAAGACGACGCTCCTGCTGTTTCGGATGCTGCGGAAGAGACTGATGAGATCAGCGCGTTTGTTGCGGACGAAGCAGAGGACGCCGCAGACCCAACCATTGAGGAAGAAGCAGAGGCGGAGCTTTCCGAGACTGCCGAAGCCTTGCAGGTGGAAGCCGATGAAGCTGCGGCGGATATCGAAGACGCTCCGATTGAATCCGGTGAGTTTGACTCCGGCGAAATCGCTGCCTTGGTTACAGAAGACGAGCCCCAGGCCGTCGCGGAAGCCGATGAAGACGAAAGCTCCCTGGGCTCGCTTGAGCATCCTGAAGACGATGCGGATGACGAGACCGGCTCTGCTGCCGAAAAGGTTGCAGACGCGATCTCTGCCGCTGCGCTTACGGATGCGCCCGCCATTGATGAGACTGACGAGGCGAATGCCGCAGACGACGATATCGAGATCGGGTCGATCCTTGGCGCCGCAGGCCTGAGCGACAGCGCAGACGACGACGCAGACGAGGCGGACCAGGAAGACAGCGCCGATGACGACCAGGCCATGTCCGCGCCGCGCGTCCGCGTGATGAAGATGTCGCGCGAGGAGTTCGAGCGGAGCTTTGAAGAGGACGTCGACGACGACGAAGCACCACAGGCCGATACGATCCGCGAATCGCTCGGCGAAACGGGGCTGTCCTCAGATGACGAAGACGACCTGATCCGCGAGCTTATGGAAGTCAATCTTGACGGCCAGCCCGCGGAGGCGAGCCCCACCTCTGACGAGACGCAGGACGAGACGCTTCTGACGCTCGGCGACGCCGAGGAGGTCACGCCAGAGCTTGACGACGAACCGGGCGGTGACGGCGAGGTCGACAGCGTTGCACGCGACCTTGCGAACCTGGTTGCCGAAACCGAGCAGATGGACGCACCCGACGCCGCGCCTGCCGCGCAGGTCCCGGCGGAAACCGACGACGCGTCCGTCGACCGCCTGCTGGCGAAGACCGACGACCGCATGGACGACAATGATGGCTCGCAGCGGCGCTCTGCCATCGCGCATCTAAAGGCCGCCGTGGCCGCTGTGCGCGCCGATGGCGACAAAGCGCGCGAAACCGAAGAGGCCGAGAACGCGCGCACCATCGACCAGTTCCGCGATGACTTGGCCCGCGTGGTGCGACCCAGCCGCCCGGAGCGGCAGGTCGAGGACGAAGCCATCGAAGACGCCGAGATGGTCGAGGTCGCAGAGGACAAGCCCTCTCGCGCGGCACGTCCCACGCGCCGGATGCCGCCGCTGATGCTGGTCTCTGAGCAGCGCATCGACAAAGACGATGACGCTGAAAACCCCGCCGCGCCCGTGCGACCCCGCCGGGTCCAGGCCGACGATCTTGAGCAAGAGAACGAGATCTTCGCCAGCGACGGGTCCAAGGACAACGCCAGCGACGCCGGAAACATCTTTAGCAACGCGGATGACTTCAAAACCTACGTTGCCGAGACCGGCGCCGAGGGCACGCAAGAGGTGCTAGAGGCATCGCTGGCCTTCGGGCTCTTTGTCGAGGGCGCACAGTTCAACGCGCGCCCCCAGATCATGCGCCGGATGCTAAGCCTCTACCCCGACGGCTCCGTCACCCGCGAGGACGGGCTGCGCGCCTTCGGTGTGCTGCTGCGCGAGGGTCGGATTCAGCGCCTGCGCCGCCGAGAGTTCGTGCTGCCAGAGACCAGCCGGTTCCATCCCGGTGCGCAGCCAGAGGCGAACTCCGCCTAACCATTCGTGTGCTCGCAGTTTGCGAGACCTTAGCGGGGCAGCCTCGGTTGCCCCGCTTTTTTTTGAGCGGGGCCGGAGGGCGCTTGCCTCAGCGGTCTTCTTCGTCAGCGCCCGGTTCCGCCTGGCCCACGCCCTTGAACACGGACCGAAACGGCAGCGCCCACAGAACGCCAAGTACCAAGTAGATCACCAGTTCCAAGACCACGCTTGGGCGCTCAAAGAGCGAGGTGATGTACCACGCAAGCGCGATGTAGATGGGCAGCCCAACCAGCAACAGCAGCAGGGACAGGCGTCGGCGCGCTTTGTAACTTAGTGCCATGTTTCACCTCCATGGCGCTGTCTCATCGCGCCCTTGCGGGCACTCTTCGACTGGCGCGTCTCGCGAAGACGCCCAATAGGGCGGATGAGCGCCCCACTTAATCCGCAAATGGGTCCGTGACCAGAATCGTATCGTCGCGCTCCGGCGAGGTCGACAGCATCGAGACCGGGCAGCCGATGAGCTCCTCGATCCGGCGCACGTATTTGATCGCCTGACCCGGCAGGTCCGCCCAGCTGCGCGCGCCCTCGGTGGATTCTGACCAGCCCGGCATTTCCTCGTAGACCGGCACGCAGCGCGCCTGCTGATCCGCCGCCGTGGGCAGGTAGTCGAACCGTTGCCCGTCCAGCTCATAGCCCACGCAGATCTTCAGCGTCTCGAACCCGTCCAGCACGTCCAGCTTGGTCAGCGCGATCCCGGTCATGCCGGAGGTAGCGCAGGTCTGCCGCACCAGGCAGGCGTCGAACCAGCCGCAGCGGCGCTTGCGCCCCGTTGTGGTGCCGAATTCGTGCCCCCGCTCGCCCAGGCGCTGCCCGTCGGCGTCGTCCAGTTCCGTCGGGAAGGGCCCCTCGCCCACGCGTGTGGTATAGGCCTTCACGATCCCCAGCACGAAATCCACCGCGCCGGGCCCGAGCCCCACGCCGGTGGTCGCCTGCCCCGCGATCACATTCGAGGAGGTCACGAAGGGATAGGTGCCGAAATCGATATCCAGCAAGGCGCCCTGAGCGCCCTCAAAGAGGATGCGCTTGCCAGAATGCTGCTTGTCGGCCAGCACTTTCCAAACGGGTGCTGCGAATTCCAGAATCTTCGGCGCGACCTCGCGCAGCTTGGCCAGCAGGGCCTCGCGGTCCACCGGACCAAGCCCCAGCCCGCTGCGCAGCGCGTTGTGATGCACCAGCGCGCGGTCCACGCGCAGCTCAAGCGTGGCGTCATCCGCCAGATCCGCCACGCGGATCACCCGGCGCCCCACCTTGTCCTCATAGGCCGGCCCGATACCGCGGCCGGTCGTGCCAATCTTGGCAACCGAGTTCTGCCCCTCGCGCGCGCGGTCCAGCTCGCCATGGAAGGGCAGGATCAGCGGCGTGTTCTCGGCGATCATCAGCGTCTCAGGCGAGATATCCACGCCCTGCGCGCGGATGCCCGCGATCTCTTCGACCAGGTGCCAGGGGTCCAGCACCACGCCGTTGCCGATGACCGAAAGCTTACCGCCGCGCACAACGCCAGAGGGCAAAGCGTGCAGCTTATAGACCTCCTCGCCCACGACCAGCGTGTGACCGGCATTGTGACCGCCCTGGAAGCGACAGATCACGTCCGCCCGCTCGCTCAGCCAGTCAACGATCTTGCCTTTCCCCTCGTCACCCCATTGGGCGCCGACGACGACGACGTTGGCCATGATGTGTCCCTGCTCTTATTTGAAACCCGCCGGGTTATAGCGGGCGCGCCGCGACCGCGAAACCACAAAGTTGCCGCAGGCCCACATCAGCGCGCCAGGGGTTGCCCCAAGCGCCCCAAGCCATTAGATACCGCCCGTTCACAACCGGAATCTGGGCCTCCATGGAAAACGTCATCCTCATCATCCTCCTGATCTTGGCGCTGGCGCTGATCGGCATCGTTCTGTTGCAGCGGTCCGAGGGCGGAGGACTGGGAATGGGTGGCGGCGGTGGCGGCGGCGGCGTGGTCTCGGGCCGCTCGGCGGCGACCGCGCTGGGCCGGATCACCTGGTATCTGGGCGGCGCCTTCATGGCGATGTGCATCGTGATGACGGTTCTGAACGCGCGCAACACCGCGGATAGCTCGGTTGTGGATCGCCTTGGCACGGACGTGCCCGCCGCGGAGGAGACCATCCCAGGCCTGCCCGCAGGCGGCAGCTTGCTGCCCCCGACCGCCGATGATGGCGCCAGCACCCCGCGCGCGGATTAACGAAGCTTACCAAAACTTGCGGCTGGGCCACACCCAGCCACTTCATCTTGCGTCTAACTTGCGCATCCGGCTGATCTGGGATATACGTTGAATCCCGTGGATGCTGCGGATTCGCTTGACCGAATCGCAACAATAACAACGAACTTCACGGGGGATCGCGACCCAATGGCGCGCTTTGTTTTCATTACTGGTGGTGTGGTATCGAGCCTTGGAAAAGGCCTCGCCTCTGCTGCCTTGGGTGCCTTGCTGCAGGCCCGCGGCTTTAAGGTCCGGCTGCGCAAGCTTGATCCCTATCTGAATGTCGATCCCGGCACGATGAGCCCGTTCGAGCATGGCGAGGTGTTCGTCACCGATGACGGCGCCGAGACCGACCTGGATCTGGGCCATTACGAGCGCTTCACCGGCGTGGCCGCGCGCAACACCGATTCCGTTAGCTCGGGCCGGATCTATTCCAACGTGCTCGAGAAAGAGCGCCGCGGCGACTACCTGGGCAAAACGATCCAGGTGATCCCGCATGTAACCAACGAGATCAAAGAGTGGATCGACGTCGGCGAGGACGAGGTCGATTTCATGCTGTGCGAAATCGGCGGCACGGTCGGCGACATCGAGGGCCTGCCGTTTTTCGAGGCGATCCGCCAGTTCAGCCAAGACAAGGGCCGCGGGCAGTGCATCTTCATGCATCTGACGCTGCTGCCCTATCTGGCGGCCAGCGGCGAACTGAAGACCAAGCCAACACAGCACTCGGTGAAGGAGCTGCGCTCGATCGGGCTGCAGCCCGACATCCTGGTCTGCCGCTCCGAGGTGGAGATCCCCGACAAAGAGCGCAGCAAGATCGCGCTGTTCTGCAACGTCCGCAAAGAGGACGTGATCCCGGCCTATGACCTCAAGTCGATCTACGAGGCGCCCATGGCCTATCACAAGGTCGGGCTGGACCAGGCGGTGCTGGACGCGTTCCAGATCAGCCCCGCGCCGCAGCCGGACCTGACCCGCTGGGTGGATGTCGAGGACCGCATCCACAACGCCGAGGGCGAGGTGCGCGTGGCCATCGTCGGCAAGTACACCCAGCTGGAGGACGCCTATAAGTCCATCGCCGAGGCCCTGACCCACGGTGGCATGGCCAACCGGGTAAGGGTCAAGGCCGATTGGATCGACGCCGAGATCTTCGAGAAAGAGGACGCCGCGGGGCATCTAGAGCCCTACCAGGCGATCCTGGTGCCCGGCGGCTTCGGCGAGCGCGGCACAGAGGGCAAGATCAAGGCCGCCGAGTTCGCCCGCACCCACAAGGTGCCCTATCTGGGCATCTGTCTGGGCATGCAAATGGCGGTGATCGAGGCCGCGCGGAACCTCGGCGGGCTGAAGGACGCCGGCAGCGAGGAGTTCGACCACGAGGCGGGCGGCAAGCGCTTTACGCCGGTGGTCTATCACCTCAAGGAATGGGTGCAGGGCAACCACAAGGTCGAGCGCAAGGTCGGCGACGCCAAGGGCGGCACCATGCGGCTGGGCGCGTATAACGCCGCGCTCAGCGAGGGCTCGCGCGTGGCCGAGATCTACGGCAACCTCGCCATCGACGAGCGTCACCGCCACCGCTACGAGGTGGACATCAAGTATCGCGAAGCCTTGGAAGAGCAGGGGCTAAAGTTCTCTGGCATGTCCCCCGACGGCAAGCTGCCGGAGATCGTGGAATGGGCCGACCACCCCTGGTTCATAGGTGTGCAATTCCACCCCGAGCTTAAGTCTAAGCCCTTCGACCCTCACCCACTGTTTGCGGATTTTGTACGCGCGGCAAAGGAAATGTCGCGCCTCGTCTAGCCGCATTGGGTGGTTTCCTTGTCCAGATCTCTTCGCCCTACTCTGCGGCGATCAACTGTTGCGTGCTAACTGCAGGCATGCTCATGACGCAATAAAGGCGCCCGTCGTCGCGATCGCGGTAAGGGTCAGCAAGGCGCTGGACGCCATACCCCAGCTGTCGCAACGCACGCAGCATCGCAACAGAGGATAGCGCCATCAGCTCGCCAGCGCCGTTGCGGTTGGTGATATTGATACAACCCTCGATGATCTCGTGCAGGCATTCCATCCGCTCGGCGCGGTCGGTCAAATCATCCGAGATTACCAGCCGGCTGCATTCCCAAACATGGGGTGACACCTTGGCCCCGGGCATGTTCTGGCACGGGATATCGGACATCTGACCTTGGAAGGCATCGGCAACCATATAAGTCTGATTCCCCCATTTGGTGTTGGTGGCGATACACCGTGCGCCACCGATCACCTTACCCTCCTTCAGCACGAGAGAGTATTGAGTCTCTGGGTTGTCATACTCATCCATCTCAACGTTGCGGTTGTGAACGATGGGCCAGTTAAGTTGATCAACAAAAAACTGTTTCCTCAGCTTTAAGTAGTCGAAGAACGCCGGCCCATACTCATGGAGTTGCGGTAAGCCAAATGTGACGTAGTGCATTGTGCAGTCCCCTTTTTCTGGGGCCGATTAAATGCCACAACGGGACGCCTTGTTAATCAAAAACTGGCATTAGAACTCGCTTAATACGCGAAATAGCAATTGCCCGGAGGTCAGATCAGCCCAAAAGTGGTTGCTCTTGTTGCCGCGTGAGTGCCCGTTTTGGCGCCCAGTTTCGACTTTGCGCTTTTCAAACGCTGCTTCACAGCACCCTCTGTAACGCCAAGCAAGTTAGCGACTTCTTTCATTAAGAGGCCATCCTTGACCATCTTAAGAGCCTCAAGCTCGGCTTTCGTCAGGTTTTCGGGAGGGCGTCTCTCGATGTGAAGGTGCATCAGCCGAGACGACAAATCAGCGAGCTCACAGTCGGTAAACTCGCGGTCGCTGCGCGCGAAGGAACCATAGCTGCGCTGTCCGGACCTTTGATCCTCACACAGACTGATGGCCGCGCCGTAGTTCAGCCCATGATTGCGCGCCAAGGCCAACACCCCGTGCGAATCAGTATCCTCGATTTCGCTCCACCGTGCGGCGCCGTCATTGGCGTAGACCCACTGAATAACGGGGTCTTTGATCATCAAGCCCCTCCGAGTATACGTCGCCACCCATTCCTTAGGCAGTGCATTATGCTCTTCTGATGGATAGGCAAATCCCACCCGCAAAGCGACATAGTAGCCAGTACATGCGAGTTCCGAAAAAACCTTACAAAAGGTGGAGTTGCCCGTATTCATCAAATTCTATACCATCCTCTCGTTCAGCGCGAGATGAGCTGTATGCGATCACTGTACCTGTACGCCAGTTCACGAGTTCAATGCAACCATAATGAGAATTGAATTCTCGATAATGAACAATCGCGACGAAATCGCGGGCCTGATAACGGCCCTCGACAAAATGGCGCCCGCCGGAATGGCGCTGGGCCTGCACATTGCGTTTACGGCGCCGCGTTTCATGATCCAAACCTATCCGCGGAAGTGGTTGGAGATCTACAACGCGAAAGGTCTGCTGTATCACGACCCGGTTGTGCAATGGGGGTTTCAGAACAACGGCACAATTCGCTGGCGCGAGCTGGCAGAGGACGACCCCAAGGATGTGATGGGGCAAGCGTCCCGGTTCGGCATGACGCATGGCGTCATGGTTGCCTTATCCTCAAGCAATATAAGGTCATTTGGCGGGTTCGCCCGGTCCGACAGGGACTTCCTGGACGTCGAGATTGACGAACTTGAGTCCATCGTGAACCAGCTGCATCACGCCACCGAGCATATGAGCGACGAGGATATTCAGGCCTTACGGGACATGTCCGACCGGCTGACCCGGGGCTAAAAAGAGCTTCGCTTTGCGCCGATGGATCTTTTAGCTCCCCGCAAGAGTGCTTATGTGACCGGTCATGTTCGGTGATCTTCTCAAGCGGCTCACGCAGCCCGACAATCAACCTTTGCCCTCAACCGATGCCCGGCTTGCGATGGCCGCGCTCTTGGTGCGCGTGGCCCGCACCGATGGGCATTACGCCCAGGAAGAGGCCGGGCTGATAGATCGCATCCTCGCCAAGCGCTATGGCCTCGGCCCGTTCGATGCGCCCAAGCTGCGCGCCGAGGGCGAGGCGCTGGAGGGCGAGGCCCCCGACACCGTGCGCTTTACCCGCGCGATCAAGGACCATGTCGCCTATGAAGAGCGGCTGGGCGTGATCGAGGCGCTGTGGGAGGTCGTGCTGGCCGACGGCATCCGCGACGACGAAGAGAACGCCATGCTGCGCCTGGTGGCCAGCCTGCTGGGCGTCAACGACCTCGACAGCAACATGGCGCGCAAGCGGGTCGAGGCCCGCGCAGGGTGATCGCCGGGCTGCCGATGTATGACCGCCCCGAGACGGCGGCTGCAAATGATCGGCTCTGGGACCTTGCACGGAGCGCCCTCCAAGATTGCGGCATCGCCGCCCCGGACGCCTTGGCGCGCGACATCGCCCTCTGGGATCTGTGGCTGCGCGACGACCTGGTGCTGGCGCAAACCTGCGGCCTGCCCTACCGCTGGAAGCTGCATGACCAGGTGAACCTGGTGGGCACGCCCATGCACGCGCTGGACTGCCCCGCGGGGCATTACTACAGCACCATCGTCGCTCGCGAGGACGACCCGCGCGCGGATTTCTCTGGCGCCACCCCGGCGGTGAACGAGGCCCGCTCGCAAAGCGGCTGGTCGGCATTGCTGGACTGGGCCGAAGCCACCGGCACGACCCTGGCGGCCCCGACACTGACCGGTGCGCATGTGTACTCCGCCAAGGCGGTGGCAGAGGCCCGCGCCGACCTGGCCGCCATCGACGCCGTAACCTGGCGCATGATCCGCAGGTGGGAGCCCTGGGCGCGCACCCTGCGCGAGGTCACCCATACGTCGCCAACGCCGGCTTTGCCCTATATCTGCGCGCGCGGCGTCGACGCTGAGGTCGTGTACGGCGCAATCGAGCAAGCGATCATCGCGATGGCCGAGGACGACCGCGCGCTTCTAGGCCTCACCGGCATCACCCGGCTGGCGCGCAGTGCCTATCTCGACATGCCGGTCCCGGACCCCCCAAACGAATAAACATTGCATTCGCACCGGTGTTCCGTGCTACTGAAAAACTGCAACAGCCAAGACGCGGACACACGTGACAGCAAACGACGCCCCGGTCATCGAGATCCGGAACCTGCACAAGAGCTTCGGCAATCTGGAGGTGCTCAAGGGCATCGACATGACAGCGCCCAAGGGGCATGTGCTTTCGCTCATCGGGTCCTCGGGCTCCGGCAAGTCCACCCTGCTGCGCTGCGCGAACCTGCTAGAGGATAGCCAGGACGGCGAGATCCTGTTTGAGGGCGAGCCGATCAGCTGGCGCGGCGCGGGCCTGTCGCGCCATCCCGCCGACAAGGCGCAGGTCACACGCATCCGCACCAACCTGTCGATGGTGTTCCAGCAGTTCAACCTGTGGGCCCATATGACGATCCTGCAGAACGTGATGGAGGCCCCGGTGACCGTGCTGGGCCGCGACCGCGCAGAGGTCGAGGCCCGGGCCCGCGACTACCTGGCCAAGGTGGGCATCGGCGACAAATGCGACGCCTACCCGGCGGAGCTGTCCGGCGGCCAGCAGCAGCGCGCCGCCATCGCTCGCGCGCTTTGCATGGAGCCCCGCGCCTTGCTGTTCGACGAGCCCACCAGCGCGCTGGACCCCGAGCTTGAGCAGGAGGTGGTGAGGGTCATCAAGGCGCTCGCCGAAGAGGGCCGCACCATGCTAATCGTAACCCATGACATGGCCTTGGCGCGGGACGTCAGCGACCACGTGATGTTCCTGCACCAGGGCCGTATCGAAGAAGAGGGCAGGCCGGACACGCTGTTCGGCGCCCCAAAAACCGACCGCCTGCGGCAGTTCCTTAGCCACGTGCAGGCGGCATAAACACAACAAGTACCAATCAGGGAGACCCAACAGATGAAAAACCTAATCCTCACCACCGCCGCCCTGGCGCTGTCCGCCGGGATGATCCTGGCCGACGGGCATTCCGTGGTCCGCATGGGCACCGAGGGCGCCTACCCTCCGTGGAACTTCCTCAACGACGACGGCGAGGTCGCCGGCTTCGAGCGCGAGCTGGGCGACGAGCTTTGCGCGCGCGCCGAGCTGACCTGCGAATGGGTCGTGAACGACTGGGATTCGATCATCCCCAACCTCGTCAGCGGCAACTACGACACCATCATCGCGGGCATGTCGATCACCGACGCGCGCGACGAGGTGATCGACTTCACCTCGAACTACACATTGCCTGACCCCTCGTCTTATCTGGCAAGCTCGATGGATGTGGACGTCAAGGGCGGCGTGATCGCGGCGCAGTCCAACACCATCCAGGCGGCGTTTATCTCCGAGATGGGCATGACCCTGGTCGAGTACCCCACGCCGGAAGAGACGATCCAGGCAGTCAAAAGCGGCGAGGCCGACGCGGTGCTGGCCGACAAGTCGTTCCTCACGCCCTTCGCCGAGGATGACGCCGACCTCATGTTCCTAGAGCAAGAGGAGATGATCGGCGGCGGCGTCGGCATGGGCATCCGCGAAAGCGACGGCGAGCTGCGCGAGAAGTTCAATGCGGCCATCGCGTCGATGAAGGCCGACGGTTCGCTGAACGCGCTGATCACCAAGTGGGAGATCGGCGAGACGTTCTAAGGCGTTCTGCCACACCCAAACCTAAGAGCCGCCTTCGGGCGGCTCTTTTCGTATCTTGAGTATCCATTCGCTTGCCTGAAGATTTGGCGCACATCGGGCGCTCTTGCGCTCCCGCCTGCGGCAACCGCATCCGCAAAGGCAACGGCAACTTCAACGACAACGGCAGCGGCAACGGCAGCGGCAACGGCAGCGGCAACGGCAACGGCAACGGACCCTTAAAATGACACGGGATTGCTGAGATTAAAGAAACCTTCACCGAATCGCCAAAAGATAAAGGGCGGTAGGGAGGGGGTAAACTGCGCGCGCTGCATTAACCTTCTGTTAGGAAACCGCCAGGTTCGCACCGCCTCAGAAGCTGGACCAAACCGATGCGCATCGCCGTCGCGGGGTTTCAGAACGGGACCAAAACTTTCGCCCCCTGCAGGGCCGGTTTGGCCGGGTTTGAGAGGGCCGATAGCTGGCCCCCGCCCCAGCGCGGCGAGGATGTGATCGCGGGCACAAAGGGTACGCACCTGCCCATTGCCTGGGCAATGGCCGCGGCGAAGGACGACGAGCTTATCCTCAGCCCCTTGGGCCCGAAAATAGCCCCTTGACCTAAACCAAGGTTGAGTTTGCAAACTGGCCCGCATTGTCCCCTTGGAGCTCACCCATGCATGTCTTGACCGTCCTCGATCATCCCGATCCAAACTCCTTCAGCGCTGCCGCGGCGGAACGTTTCATGGCGGGTGCGCGCGCCGCTGGTCACACGACCGAGTTGGCTGATCTAAACGCCGAGGGGTTCGATCCGCGCTGGACCCTGGCGGATATCCGCGGCGAGGCCACCGGAGAGACCCCGCCAGATGTCGCCCGCGAGCGCGACAGGATCGACCGCGCGGACGCGATCTGCCTGGTCTTTCCGTTGTTCTGGTGGGGCATGCCCGCGATGACCAAGGGCTGGGTGGACCGCGTTTGGTCCTGGGGATGGGCCTATGATCAGTTGGACGACCCCGAGGGCTCGCTGCAACGCCCCCGCTCCGGCGTGCTGTTGGTCCCAGCGGGCGGGCGGTCGGATGAGATCAAGGATGCGGGATACCAAACCGCGCTCGAGACCTCCTGTACACAGGGCACGTTCGGCTATTTCGGCTTCGCGCCGCGCCGGCTAGAGCTGCTGTGCGGATCAACCGGATCAGAGGCGCGCCGCCTGGCACTGCTGGAGCGGTGCTTTGAGATCGGCCGGACGCTTGAGCGGCCGCAAATCCGTCAATCGGATTGACTTGGTAAAGCGGTCAATCGGATTGACCTGGTAAAGCGGTCAATCGGATTGACAGCCCGTCACCGTTGCGATTGGTGTTATCCCCAAGGGGACGCGTACACCATCCATGTTCAGCTTTTGCACTGATCCAGACACGCTCGGCCAGGCGAATTGGCTGGCCTGCTACCTGACCACGGGCAAGCATATGGGGCTTTATTGGTCCTTTGTGACGGTGCTGGTGCTCTTGGCGATTACGGCGCCGCTGGCCTTGGCGTTCGGGTTTGGCGGGGCGGTCGCCGCGCGCAGTCAGATCGCGCCGCTGCGCTGGTTCGGCAAGGGCTACACCGCGATTGTGCGCGGCGTGCCAGACATCGCCTTCTTTATGTTCTTCGTGATCGCCTTGGACCAGGCGTTCGAATGGGTGCGGCACCGCGTGCTGTGCCCCAGCTGGACCGAGCCGGTCCGGCAGGGCAACGACTTTGTGGTCTGCGCCGCGGCCAAGCTGCCCTTGGGCACCGCACCGCAATGGGTGCACGAGCTTTACGGGTTCGGCCTGGCGATTGTGACCTTTGCGATCGTCTACGGCGCCTTCGCCGCCAATGTCCTATTCGGTGCAATGCGCGCCGTGCCGCGCGGCCAGATTGAGACGGCAGAGGCCTACGGCATGTCCCGCCGCCAGGCCTTCTGGCGGATCCTGGTGCCGCAGATGTGGATCTATGCGCTGCCGGGGCTGAGCAACCTATGGATGCTCTTGATCAAGGCCACGCCCTTGCTGTTCCTGCTGGGGGTGGAGGACATCGTCTATTGGGCGCGCGAACTTGGCAGCTCCAGGCAGCCAAGGTTCACCGACTACCCGCATGGTGACTGGCGGCTGTGGTACTTCCTTGGGCTGTTGGTGTTCTACCTGGCCTTCACCAAGCTGTCGGAATTCGTGCTGGAGCGCCTGATGCGACGGCTGAGCCGCGGTCAAGCCACCATGGGCGCGACATGAGCAAGCATCCCGCACCCCAATTCCAAGCGACGCCCGCGTTTGCATCGCAAACGCCTTCCCGCGCGCGCCGCCTGTTTCAAAGGCGCCGGGCATGAGCTGCTGGCAGACCATCCAGGACTACGGGCTGCGCGCCATCGGGATCGGGGAACGCCTGCTGCCGCGCGAGGGGTATGACCTCTGCCAGCATTTCACCCTGATTGGGTCCGGGATGATCTGGAACATCTATTTCGGCGCGCTGGCATTGATCGCGGGCTTCTTCATCGCCAACGCGGTGGCGCTGGGCAAGGCCTCGGACCGGCTATGGCTGCGCAAGCCCTCGGAGTGGTTCGTGCTGGTGTTCCGGGGCTCGCCCTTGTTCATCCAGTTCTTCCTGGCCTATTTCATCTTCCTGCGGCTCAAGCAGGCGGGTGTGATGCCTTGGCTGACGGCGGCGCAGGCGGGCGCGCTTTTGGTCTTGATCCTCAACACCGCCGCCTATTCGGGCGAGATCTTCTTTGGCGCGCTGCGCTCGGTCCCGCGCGGCGAGGTCGAGGCCGCCGACGCCTATGGCTTTAGCGGCTGGCGGCGGTTCCGGCGCATCATCTGGCCAACCACGCTGCGGCTGGCCTGGCCCGCCTATACCAACGAGGCGATATTCCTGTTCCACGCCACCACGCTGGTTTTCTTCAGCGGGTTCCCCACCTGGAAGCAGCAGGGCGACGCGCTCTATTACGCGCGGTTCTTCGCGGACAAGACGTTCAACCCGTTCGTGCCCTACCCGATCCTGGCCTTCTACTTCATTCTGCTGACGCTTGCGGTGATCGGGCTCTTCGGGCTGGTGAACAGGCGCCTGAACCGGCACCTGCCGGCGGAGCGGCGGGCAAAGATGCGCATTCGTCCCAACCTGATCAGGTAGCGGTTTCGAATTTCGCATGCGCGAAATCCGACCAATTGGGGGGCCAGTGGGGGGGATCGGAATGAATTGGAATGGTGAGCACGGTCTAAATTGGAATGGGTGAAAGGGCTCATTTCTGAAAGGCCTTTGTTTATGGGCGATCCGACAAACTCGGGCAAAATTGGCCGATTGGAAAAAGCGGCACGGTTTATTTTGGAATAGCGCCGCTTGATGCCGCAACTCACCAAACGCGGCATCAATGATCACCACTCATGCATCGATGCGACCACCCGCCCGATGATCGCGGTATCTTCGCCGATTGTCGCCAAACTGATCTCGCGCGGCGGGTAACGGTTGTTTTCACTGAGGAGTGACACGGCATCTGGTGAAATGCGTTGAACGTACTTGACCAAAAGATCATTGCCGAGCCGGATCACGTAAGTGATGCCATCGGCGATCTCTACTTGGGCTTGATCTACCAGGATCAAGTCACCATCCGATAGCTTGGGCTCCATGCTATCGCCCCGCACAGATATGACCGCCAGGTTATCAGGCGCAAGTTTTCTCCTGGTCAGCCAGGATCGATTGAACGCATAAAATCCGGTCTGGGTTTCTTCATCCACCAAAGCGCCATCGCCCGCCGCCGCATCTACTAAGAAGCGAGGTATAGGGACAAAATCGGCATCAACACTGGGTCCAACGGCTTGAGAGGGAATAATTCCCTTGGATGCCTTTTCTGTAAGTTCCGCGTGATCGTGAAATGTTGCTGGAAAAAATCCTTCAACGATTTCGCCATCGCTATCGAGGAGCCAGTTGATATCAGCCCCAACGGTTTTACCCAGATGAGATAGAAACTCATGATCCGCCCGTTGATCGCCTATCTCTATTTTCTGAATTTTACCCTCAGGAACATCAAGTAGCTCACTTAGAGCTCGCCGAGAGAGCTTGAGCGTCTCCCTTATGTGGCGAATTTTGGAAGTAAAGTCAGCCATTTATACCATCTCTCTAAAAATCTACCGAATATGGGTTGAATAATTACCCATAAAAGATAGATTGGCATTGCAACGACACAGCGCAAGGCAGCATCGAGAGGGAATATGTCAGTAAAAAATAAAATGTTCCAGCCCGGAGCGGTTCTACATGAGGTAATCGTGGGAGCGTTCCGATCAGCAGGCACCAGTTTTGAGGCTTGGTGTAAGCAAAACAACATCCACACAAGCACGGCGCGCATGGCCACCTACGGCCAGTCTGGAGGCGATAAAGGGCAAGCGTTGCTCAATCAGATCATCGACGCCGCTGGGCGTGATGTGGTGGCGTTGAGCTATAAGGCGCGGATTGAGCGTCATGCGGCTGAGGTGGCGGCATGATGGACCTCACCAGAAAAGAGCTTGCCGCCCGCCGCAAGATGATTGCGGATCAGCAGGGCTGGATCGACAGCCTCACATCACCCAGTGGCGGCTTGTCCGATCAGGAAAAGCTACACGTTATCATCGCGGTAGCAAAATCACTTGAAAACCCATCGGTTGCCGAGGGCGCGATCTATGCGGCGAGCGTCTTAAATGGCAAAGGCATGGCTCTGCGGGCAAAGGCCAAGGATTACTATGCTGATGGAAACTTTGGCATTTTACCGCGAGTGGTGGGGGTCGTTGGATGACCCACCTAGCCCAACAAAAGCAATTTGAGTGCGCTCAGCGCGCGACGGCTGAGGAGGCCCTTAAGGGCCTGTCAGACAAAGAGAAAGCCAACTTTGCGCTGGCTCTGATGATGAAGGTCACAGACCCAGACGCGGCGGCGGTGCTGCGCTTTGCGGGCAACCAGCTCGCCGAGCTTTCCAACATCCTGATGCGTGAAGCGTTTGAGCGGGAGTGCGGATGATGGATGCCAAGCTCAATGATAATGCGGCTTTCGAGGCGCACATGATGGCGGCGCGGTATCTGGAAAGCGGCTTGGGCCGCACCGCAAGTGCCGCAGAGGTGGCCTGTGTTCTGGCCAAAGCCTATGGCGATGCGCTCGCCATAGCTGGCGCAGCCGCCAATAGCGATGCGCTAGTGGCGGGCATCAATACCCTCGCCCAGGACGCCTATCGCGAAACCCTTGAGGCCGTGGCGGTACAATCCCGCGAGGTGACCTCATGAGTGCGCCCGCCTTCGAGATCGAGCGTTTCGGTAGCCAGGCCGTGGTGATCAAGGATGGCATCGAGGTGTGGGGGCCTGGGCCAATCGCCCAGGCCGAGAACAAGCTCGACACGCTGGAGCGTCAGGCGCGCCGTAAGCGCCGCCAGTGCATGACGTGCAGCGACCAATTCATGAGCGAGGGAGCGCACCACAGAATGTGCGCCAAGTGCCGCTCAGGGGCGAGCGCCATCTTTGATGGTGCGGTGTAAAGACTATGGGGCAGGCATTGCGAAAATCAGACCTAGAGGGTGCAAGTGTGGACGGGTCCGCAATCGTGACCCTGGATCGCATTGCGGACCCGATTGCGGACCCATTGCGGACCCTCGAAAAGTGGCTGTCTGGTGGCGACCTCGCTGCCCTTGCCGGTATCGCGGATCGCGTAGCCAGAAAAGCGATTGCGTCGCGCCGCTGGCGCGGTGCCGATCTCTTGGTCCAAGAGGTCCAGATCGGGCGCGGCGGTGCTGGTGGCAAGGCGCTCCAGGTGCATGTTGATAGCTTGCCCGCCGATCTGCGCGAGAGCTGGTATATCAGCCACGGCATCACACTCCATGAAAAGCCTGACACCGAGACCGGCAAGACGGTCCTGGTGCCAGAGCAAACCTATCAGAATGATGCGCGCTTTGAGGCCGATCTGGCCTTGGCGCGGTGGCGGCAAGAGGTGATCCGGCCCATCCTGATCCTTGAGAAAGGCTCGCCCGCGCGCGCTGAGTTGATCGAGCAGCTGGCCCAGACGCCCCGTCTATTCCCAAACGGCAAGCGCAAGGCCGTGACCAAGCAAACCCTCTATAACTGGGTCAAGGCATTCGAGGCCGAGGGCTTGAATGGCCTGATCCGCAAGCGCCGCGCCGATAGTGGTGCCAAGCGCCAAAAGGTCACCCGCGCCTGGGATGCGTTCTTTGAGGCGCACATTGATGCGGCCAAGCATGCCGAGATCAGCGATGAGCTGACCACCTATATCCGATCCCTTTGGGCGGCGGGTGAGCGCGGCTGGCGCTCGATCACTGAGAAATCCACCACCCGCCTGATCGAGATGAGCCGTGGGCTTGACGTTCTGGCCTTTGATGCGCTGGAGCTGGGCCGGTGTGGCGACACAAACGCCAAGGGCACCCAGTTCGGCATCTGCAATGTGAACCGCCGCCAGGTGGAGCATCACCGCGAATATGCGCTCCTGGCGATCAAGGACAAAGACAACGCCACATTCCAGGACAGTTACATGCCCTCGATCCGGCGCGATTATACCACGCTCTTGCCGCGCCAGATTGTCGTGGGTGACGTTCACCCCGTGGACATCATGATGCGCCGCCCCGATGGCACGGTGGTCTATCCCAAGGCGATTGCCTGGTATGACGTGGCCACCAATGAAATCCACATGACGTTTGTGCTGTTGCAGCCTGGTGAGGGCATCCGGCGCGAGCATGTGGCCCAGAGCTTTGAGGCGATGGTCGAGGAATGGGGCCTCCCCGAATTGCTCTATCTCGACAACGGGTCAGAGTATTCCTGGGACGCCATGATCGGCGGCTTTACCCAGCTCTCGCAACTGACCCAGGGCGGGCTCAAAGTCTTTGATCTCGACGGTGATCCAAATGTCGCCAAGCGGGTTGCCAATGGCCGCGAGGCGGTTGTTCGCTCGATGCCATACAACGCGAAAGGCAAGCCAGGCATCGAGGGTGCCTTTGGCAATATCGAGCAAGTGTTTTTCGCCACAATCCCTGGCTGGACCGCTGGCGACCGCATGAACAAAAAGACCCATGCCAAGGGCAAGGACCCAGTGGCCTTTGATGGGGATGCCCAGGCATTCCTTGAGACCGCTGGCAAGGCTCTGGAGTGGTATCACAAGCGGCCCCAGCATGGCCGGTTGAACGGCATGAGCCCCAACGAGGCCCTGCGCAATTTCATTGATCAGGGATGGGGCAAGACAACGCTCTCGCGCCCTGAGGTTCTGGCCCTGGCCTTTGCTGAGGAGATCGAGCGCATGCCGGATCGCGGGCGTGTCAGCTATACCCCACGGCGTGGCGAGACCATGTATTTCTATGCGGATGAGCTCCTCGGCCTCGATCACAAGATCACGCTCAGGGTGCCCGCTTTCAATCCTGAATTTGTGTTCTGTTTCGCCGATGGTGAGCTGATCTGTCAGGCCTTCCCTGAGCAAACCTTTGGCGTCCTCGATGGCGCTGGCGCTCAGGAGGTCAACCGGCGCGGCAAGGCATTCCGCCGCCAGATCGCCGAGAAACGCCGCCACGTCGCGCTCTTGTCCCTCACCGAGGAGACCGAGCGTCACATCGCCCACATGCCCGATGCGCCAGAGGCCCCAGTCGCGGCGATTGTGGACGCTGGGATCATCGACCGCATGGCGCGGATGGACGCCGAGGCGCGGGAAAACGCGTTGGCAGATGCCGCGAACAAATCGCCCAGGAAGCCCCTGGAGCAATGGAAAACAGGGCCAGTCAAGGCCTTGGAAAACTTCAAATTTGCAGAGGAAGAGAGTGATGGCTGAGGTTTTGATTTTTGTCGCCGGATACAGTGTGGGCGGCGTGATGGGCTTTATCGCATGCGGCCTTTTCATTGGAGGCGGTCATGACTGATTTTGTCGAAACCGTCATGGCAGGCCGTGCGCGCTTGATGTGTGAAACGGTGATAGCCGCGCCACGCTATAGCCGCCTGGGTCAGATCACGGGTGATCCTGGCACTGGCAAGACATCGGTGACCAACTGGCTGACCGAGGAGCTGGGTGCCATTCGGATCGAGGCCTGGGCTGGCATGAAGGAAAAGACGTGCCTGCAAGAGCTGGCGCATGCCTTCGCAAAGGCTGGCTACCCAATCGATGAGAGCGGCACATCCAACACGCTGATCCAGCGCCTTATCCGCCACGGCACCGAGGGCAAGCTGATCATCATCGATGAGGCCAATCACCTGCGCTGGCCCACCCTGGAGATGCTGCGCTCGATCTCTGACATCGGCGGCGCTGGCCTGGTGATCGCTGGCACTGACTTGCTGGCCAAGAAATTCACCCACCCGCAAATCCGCGTGTTCCTTGAACAATTCCGCCAGCGCGTGGGCACCAAAAAGGTGGTCATGCAGCCGGTCCAGGATGCGGGCGAGATCGCCGCATATGTCCTTGCGCCGCGCTTTGGAAGCGTCACGCAAAAGAGTGCCACCGCGTTCCTCAAAAAGACGGGCGGCAACTGGCGCTTTGCCGTGGCTCTGGCCGATGCATGTGAGCGCCTGATGTCTAATGAGGGCATCGAGAAATTGGATGAGCGCGTGGTCGAGACCGCCGCCGCATGGATGGCGGGAGGAAGCTGATGATGGCCTTTCCCGAAAACGTCCAAGAGCTGGTCTCGGTTGCCGCAACCTATGCTCTCGATGGCGCGCCCTTCACCGCCGCTGATCAGCTCCACAAAGCCGCTGATGCGCTCAAGATGAACGCAATCGCGGCGGGCTATCCGATCCCAACGGCCATGCAAACCAAGCTCAAGCCGCTCGATGCTGATCTCACCCACCTCCTGGAGACCTTGGAGATGGATGAAGAGGTCAACGCGGATTTCGATTGTGGTGATGGTGAGATGAGCCTTGAGGCCAGCCGCCTTGTGGCCACTGCGCGCCGCCTGGCGCGTGAGGCGGGATATGCCCTGCCAGAAACCGTGGGAGGCGCATCATGAGCCTCTCCTCGATCACCTATGACCTGTCGGCCAGCGGTGGCCCAAAGCGCATAACCGCTGAGGAGCTCACGCGCCTGGCGGTGCGCGCCAAGAGCAAGGTGAAGGCAACCGCGCGAGGCTGGAGCATGCTGAGCCAGCATGAGGTCCTTGCCCTCGCATGGTTTGCCGATCTCCTCCTGGAGGATGGCGAGCTTGTCACGCCCCCTCCAGCCAAACCAGAACCCGCCGTTATCTCCAACGTCTAGCCAAAGGAAAGACAATGCAAAACGATGAAATCCCAAAGGGTTATATGAAGAACGCCGAGGGCGCTCTGATGCCCATCAACAAGGTGAAACCCGCCCATATCCAAGAGGATAAGACGGTGCGCCGCCTGATCGATCAGGCCAAGGCCGTGAGCGCCCAGCTTGCCAAGTTCAAGGCCGATGCGATGGGCGATGCCCAGGCATTCCGCGCCATGATCGCCGAGCAATACGGTGCCACCAAGGGTGGTGCCAAGGGCAACATGACCCTGCGCTCGTATGACGGTGAGATGATGGTCCAGGTCCAAGTCTCTGAGACCATCGATTTTGGTGTCGAGCTGCAAGCCGCCAAAGAGCTGATCGATGAGTGCATCGGCAAGTGGTCCAAGGGCTCCAATAACAACATCAAGGTGCTGGTGAATGACGCTTTCCGCGTCAACAAAGAGCGCAACATCGACACGGGCCGAGTGCTCGGCCTTCGCCGCCTGGAGATCGATGATCCGATCTGGGCCAAGGCGATGGATGCGATCTCTGATGCCGTCCGGGTGACCGGATCGCGCAGCTACATCCGCTTCTATGAAACCGATCTTGAGGGTGGTCGCAAAGCGATCCCTCTGGACCTGGCATCGGTCTGACCGAGCCAAATACCAACGGCCAAAACGGCCACAACACAAGGTAAGAAACCATGACAAAAGCAGACCTTTTGAAAGCCATCTCAGCCGATGCCGGTGAGAGCGCCGCAACCGTTGATGCGGTCCTGACATCGCTGGCCAACGTCACATCCAAGGCGCTCGGCGAGGGTGAGGATGTGACCATCCCAGGCTTGCTCAAGCTCGACACCAAAGAACGCGCCGCCCGCAAGGGTCGCAACCCCAAGACTGGCGAGGAGATCGACATCGCCGCCAAGACCGTTGTTTCGGTGAAGGTCCTCAAGGGCCTGGCTGATCACGTCGCCTAACCAGTCGCCACCGCGCCGCCCTCCCTCGGCGCGGTGGCACCAGCCAAAGGAGAAAGAGATGGCTATCACATGGAAATTCTGGGGCGCATCTGATGATCTGGCCTATTTCGCGCGGAATGGCGATGTTGATGAGGGGTCGCCTGGCACCTTCAAGCTCAGCAACCCAGAGGGTGAAGGGCTCTTGATCACGGTTGCCTATGCGCAAGGTGAGCTTAACCAAGGCACTTGGATGGTGGGTGTTGCCCAGGTCGATGAGGGCCACGATCTGCCGGGTTGGCCGGTCGAGCTAGGTAAGTCTGGCGATTGCGATTACTCGGTCGAGCTGACCATCACCACGCCCGATGGGGTGACCCTTGAAGGCTTTGACAATGGGATGGGGGCATGACCCCCTCCCAGGTCACCACCGCTGAGATCGCCAAGGTCTCAGGTCTCACCCGCAAGCACGTGCGCCGTATGATCACGCGCGCCGCCAATGGCCGCTCCTGGTGCGGTGCCGATATGCGCCTGACCTTTCCTGAGGATGGCGATGTGCTGGTCGAGTTCCACTCACTCCCGGACCACATCCGCGAGGCGTTTGTCATGCTGGATCAGCAAGAGCTCCCGCTCCCCCCCCTGGAACGAATTAAATTGGAATGCCGCGCCGCCGCCCGCGATCCATTGAATTGAGGACTTGATATGAGCAACCCAAAGACATCCCCACAGCGCCGCAATAGCGATCTGGCCATGATCCACATCGGAGCCAAGCGGCTCTTTGGTGATGTCTCAAAAGCGGGCGATGGCCGCGAGGCCTATGAGGATTGGCTGGAGCGCCACACCGGCAAACGCTCGGCGGGCAAGCTGACCACCGGCCAGCGCATCGATCTGATCAAGATGATGCGCAAGGATGGTCTGATCCCGGATCGATCCATTGGCGGCAAAGGCCCCACGGCCAATGGCGAGGAGCGGCCCACCTCATCCCAGTGGGCCAAGATCGCGGCGCTTGGCCGTGCAATGGGCTGGGCGCAAGGCCTGGAGGATGAGCGCTTGCGGTCCTTTGTGAAGCGCACCGCCAAGGTCAGCTCCACCAAGTTCCTGAGCCGCACCCAGGCGAGCAAGGTGATCATGGGCCTGGAGGTCTGGGTGGCCGAGCGCCAAGCCACAGATGATGGGGGTGGCAATGCAGTGTCCTAAATGCGGTGGCCGCGCCTATGTCTATGCGACCAAGCCAGCCGGAACCCTCAAGCAACGCTATCGCCAATGCCGCATATGCGGCCATCGCTTCTCCACCTGGGAGGAGATCGAGGATCGCGAATTGCGCGGATATGAGAGCTCGAAAAAGGCACCCGCGCCCGATCTCTTTGAAACCGCTGACACCTCGAAAGCCAGTTAAAATGGGGGCGAGAGGCAAGGGCCGTGTAGCGGCACCCGCTGCACAATCCTTGGCGGGGATCGGGCACAATGGCGCGCCCGATGATGAGGCGCTCACCCTCGATGATCTGGCAATGCGCCTCTTTGAGGTGATTGGCCCGCGCGCTGATCTGGAGATCGAGCCCTTTGAATGTGGAGCGCCCTGGACCGCCCACGCGACCGAGGAGGAGCTCAAGCGCCTCGGCACCCTCCAGGCCCGCATCATCCGCCGCGAGCAAGCGCTCAAAGAGCTCAAGGCCGAGCGCAAGCGGATCATGAATAGAAACATCCGGCGCATGCGCCGAGCTGATGGCAAAGAGTAGGAAACCCCATGAAACACCTCCCCAACGCGGTCAAAATAGCTGAGGCGCTCAAGCCTCTTGGCACCGGCCAACTGCCCCAAGAAATCCTCAGCCTCAGCGAGGATGGCAACCTGATCGGCATCGTGGTTGAGGTCGAGGGCATCGATTTCATCCTGACCATGCAAGAGGTGCCGCACCAGAGAAAGCGGCCCACCGTTCAATAGCCCGCCTCATCTCGGCCCGATCTGGCCGATCTGGAATTGGGCTGGCCTTCCAGAGACTTCCACAGACTTCCAAACGAAAGGACCAATCATGACCAACCTTGAGCAACACCTGACACGGCAAATGGCATTCAGCCGCGCCACCTATGGCCCTGGAGAGCGCCGCAAAGGGGTGTGCGATCACATCCGCAAAGAGATCGAGAAGGAAATCCTCAAGGATGGGGTGGATGCCGCTGAGGCCGCGACCGAGTTTGTCGATCTAGTCCTCCTGTCCCTGGATGGCTTGTGGCGCGCGCTTGAGGCCTCAGGCGTTGAATGGGAGCGCATCCCATATGTCGCCACGCAAATGATCACCGCCAAGCAAGGCCGCAATGAGCAACGGGTCTGGCCCGACTGGCGCACGATGAGTGCCGACAAAGCCATCGAGCATGACCGCACGGTGCCAGAGGTGATCTCATGACCCTGGCTGAGGATGCAATCAAAAGCGCCGCCACGCGCCGCCTGGCGCGCTCGGTGGTGATCAAGGATGCCGAGGCCTATGAGCGCCTTTATGGAGAGCTCCAGACGGGCATGACCAATGCCTGGTCCGAGGCCATGCGCGAGGGCATAGCCGCCGCCCTGGACCGCCTGAGAGACCTTGGGCCAGGCAAGTTTACCCGCGAGGATGGTGAGACCATTATGCGCGTCCTGGAGGCCTCGGTGGGGCCTGAGGCGATTGCCGCCGCCATGCGCGAGCCGGTGATCAATCTGACCGATGCGCTATTTCGCACGGGCGCTGAGGAGGTGGGCCAAGCTGCGGGTGTTGCCATCGCCTTTGCCCGCCCTGACCTCGATGCGCTTGATGTGCTGAAAACCGGCAATCTGTATTGGGTGGGCAATAGCTGGAATATCCGCACCCAGAACACCATCGCCAAAATCCTTGAGGACTATTTCACCGAGGGCATGACCCGCGAGGGGCTGACCCAGCGTTTCGCTGAGGACTTTGCGGGCATGACCGATAGGAGCCGCCACTATTGGGAGATGCTGGCCGATCACACCGCGACCAAGACGCGCGAGATCGGGCGAGTGTCTGGCTATGAGCGGGCGGGCATAGAGCGCGTCCAGGTGCGCGCACAGATCGATGAGAACACCAGCGAAATATGCCGCCAGATGCATGGCCGGATCATCGAGGTGACCAAGATGCGCGCCCAGGCAACCGAGTATCTGGACGCTATCAGCAAGCGCGATGAGCCCCGCGCCAAAGCCGCTTGGGCCATGAATAGCGATGATGATGTGGACCTCAGCGAGATCGCCGATGAGGACCTCGATGCATCCATCGCAAGCCCGCCCTATCACTTCCGGTGCCGCACCATCACGGTTGCCTATTTTGGGTGATCGATAAAGATGGAACCAACATATCGATACCGAAATATCATTTGTCCGCGTTGTGGTGGCGAGGGTGTCGTGCGGAGCCCTCGCACACGTGAACATCACGGATACCGCGTCAAATGCGACCTATGTGATGGCGCGCGGGTGATGGGTGAGAAAACCAAGACAACGCTTGAAAAGGTCCAAACAACCGGACCCATTGAAACCACGAGGCAAGATCGGCCAGATTGAAAGGCGTTGAATTTACTATCTAAAAAGGGCGGGCTGAAATTTCAGGCCCGCCCTTTTTATTTGTCCGCTTTGTCGTCCAGCTTGCGCTCGATCCGCTCCAGCGAGCGGGTGATCCTGCTCATGCTTTCCTCATGGTGCTCTTTCTGGAGCTCCTGTTTTGTCTCTAGGATCGCCACGCGCCCCTTGAGGTGGAACCATTGGGCCACCAAGCCAATCACCATGCCGCCCCATGTGAGGATGTCTTTGAGGTTTACTTCCATCACGACACCCCCGAAATCAGCTTGCGCGCATGCCAGCGCAACGCGCCGAGGCGCACGGCCCCAAACATAGCACCACGCCATAGGCCAGGCATGCCTAGGACACCAAGCGCCTCATGGAATACCTGATCACACCGCCGCCGCGTATAGAGGCCGCTATCCAACATCCAGTCATGCAGCGCCGCCGCCTGGATGTAGTCTGGGTGCGCCATCGGCACCAGCATTCGAAACAGCAACGGCACAGATGCCCCATCGAATTGGAACCCATCGGGCACATTGATCACTTCATCGGGATGCTCAAGGCTCCCCACGGCATAGCGGAAGCCATCCATCACTTCCCAGCGTGGCCGCTGGAAGCCAGGGGGCAGAAATCGCCTGAGCCCGCGCACGTTGCTGGGCACGGCCATGATCACCAGGCGATCCGTAAAGCTCGACATCACACGCCCGCCCCGCTGATCTTGGATAGCTCAGCGCGCCGCTCGGCGCTGGCAATCGTGTGGAGGTCGCAAAGCTCGGTCGAATAGAGGCCCGCCGCGCATGCCCGCGCCACGGTCTCATCAATCCGGTCCTGGTCCTCGATGGTTTCACCTTGCGCCCCTGGGAGCGCATCGCCGATCACGCGATCAACGCCCTCGACACTGGCCGGTTGCAAAGTCGAACACCCCGCCACCGTCAATGCAGCGCTCAAATACAGAGCTAGCCTGGTCAGCCGCATCTCCTGCCTCCTGATTTTGTTCCATGACATCGACCTGGGCGCTCTCGCGGCCCAGCCCGTAAATGCTGGCGGCAATGGCAAAGATCACCATCACCGCCAGCCCGATCAGCATGATCCGCGAGCGCATCACGCGACCCCGCGCATGCAAAGCTCGGTCTCCTCGGTGCGCCGATTGACCAGCCCGCGCACAACGCGCCCGCCAGCCTTGTTCCACCAGCCGAGCGCCGTGCATGCCCCTGCAATGCTACCCTCATTCAAGCGCCGCACCGCGGTGCTTTTCGAGGTGCCCGACACCCCCACATTGTAGGCGAGGCTTGTGAATGCCACGTCACGCGGGATGGGGAGCCGGTTTGCGAGGGTTTGGGAGGTGAAGGCGGGCCGCAATCGGTCGCGATAAGAGATGATCTCGCGGGCGAGCATCTCATCACACTCGGCCTTGGTGTAACTGTCACCCAGGCGCACCCCTTTGGTCTCGCCATAGCAGACCGTGGGAACGCCCACGATGTCGAGATAGGCCTCCAAACGGAGGCCCTCCCAACGCCCGACAAAGGGCACTGCGATCTCCAGAAACGTGGCATCGCTGGACGCGGTGACGGCTGGCGTTGCTGTCGGTGTCGCGATCTCGGCGGTCACGCTGGGCGCGCTGGTGCCGGTCACCACATTGGTGAGGCTGGTGCCATGTTGCATGGCCAGCACCGCCACCAGACCGAGGGCCATGACACCCACGATCCATGGCGAGCGCATCTTGGTGCGGTCGATGCCTTGATCCCAGAGCCGCCCGAGGATGCCATAGATCAAGAGCGCGACACCCAGCACCCACCAGATGCGGGGATTGGTGTCGATCCCAAAGCCCCAAAAGATCACCTCAGGCAAGAGGAGGCAAAAGAGGCTGGCGTAAAAGGCCCACATGCTATGCGCAGTTTTGGCCACTGATTTCCAATTCGCGATGAGTTTCATCGGTCATTCCTTTCGAGGTTTGGCGCTTAGCCGGTTTGCAGATCGCTCAGGACAAAGGCCTGGAGCTGGAGGATGTGCTGAGACCACTCGCGCATGTTGGACGGCGCATTGGCGGTGAAGGCGTAGCGGCGCAAACGCCAGGCCAAGAAGTCGATCACCAGACCGCCCTCATCGCGATCCGCGAGGGTCTCGATGCTCTCAGGATCGACCTGACCATCCTTGGCGCTGATGCCCAACTTGCTCAGGAGGATCGCGGTGATTTTGGCCCCTTGCGTCACGGCGCAATCAAACACGGCCACGGCCAGCATGGGCGGCATTGCCTCGCAAGCGAAAGCATCCCAGAGCTCACCGGCATTGGGTGCCGTGCGCCCACTGGCATGGCCGCTCATCGAGAATTGCACGGCCTGATCAAAGACGGTGGGGATCGGTTGCGCTTGGCTCTGATCACCACTTGTCTGCGGATCGCCCGCGCCTTGCGTGTCACCAACACCAGCTTGCGCTTGGGTGGTGGTGTCGCCTTGGGCCGTGGTTTGGGTTTGCGCCTCGGCGGTGGCCGGTTGCGTAGTGGTTTCGGCGGCTTTTGTCTTTGCCTCAGCGGCCTTTTTGGCGGCGGCTTTCTTCTGGGCTGCGGTCTGTGTTGCCATGTGAGTTACTCCTCTGGCTGGGTTGAAATTGAACGGGATTGCCTACCTTTGGCGCACCGCCAGCCCACGGGCGCGCAATGCATCCGCAAGCTCATCGGCCACATCTTGGCCAAGCTCTGGAGCGAGAAAGTCGAGACCCTCGCGCTCCAGCTCATCCACCGCGCGCGCCAGCCAAGGGTTGCCCTTGCGGGCGGGTTGCTTGACCGATTTTGCGGGGTGCCGCCCGCCGTTCCAGGCGAGTGCTTTCTTGCGTTTTGGTTTGATGGTGAGTGCTGGCCTGCCATCGTGAACGGCGCGCGCATAGGGCGTGTTGGCTGCGAGGATCGCGTCCTCGGTGCCGGATGGCTCCACCACATGCGCCTTGCGCAAATCACCTTTGTCAAAGGGCACATTGCCTTGACGTGTCGCGATCTCGCGCAGCTTTTCCGCCACCTTGAGGCTGATGCGCTGGAGGTTCATGAGAGCACCTCGATGCCCAGCCCACCGCTGCCACCGCCTGGCTTTGCGCGCCCATCGGCGGCAAGGGCAACGGCCCAGAAAAGGTCACCATGCCCCTCATCATTGCGCTCGGCGTCATACTTGATCGAGGTGCCGCTGGTGATCTTTTGGATCGAGTGCATTTGCGCCAGAACATCGGGATCATTGGGCAACAGGAGACGGCGTTCCTCGGCCAGCTTGAGCACGTTTAAGGCGAGCTTTGACTTGCGCTGAGCTGAGAACCAAACGCCCTCAAAACGCTCAGGGCTGGCGGTGTGGAGCTCCTCGGCGAGTTGCATGCCGAGGCCCGTCTTGTCGATCTTCCAGCTCTCAATATCGAAACGCCCATCAACCTCATGGATGGTGGCTTTCTGCGCATCGAATTTCATGCCCTTGTGCATTTCGTGGTGCATGAGGGCAAAGCGATCTTTCCACTTTTTCTCATCGACCTCTTGGCCCACCAAGGCGATGGCCGTGCGGTCATTGATCCGGCCCACATCGACACCCCCGCGCAAGCGGCCATAGCGATGCGGCAAGATGCGCTCCTCGGTGAGCGAGTGGAGGAGCTCCCAGGACAAGAGCGCCGAGCCATTCTCGGCCCACTGGCACTCATAGAACATCGCCCAGCTCTCGCTATCAAAGAGCATGCGCAGCTCATCGAGACCGCCAGGCAAAGGCATGCCCTGGCTGATCGCGTCCTCGATGGTGATGGTTTTGCGCGACCAGTGGCCGTGCTTGTTCTTGTGGTTGGTGGCGATCTCCCAGAACAAAGACCCAGGCAAGAACGGCGTGGAAAACACCGTGACGCGGCCACCCATTGCGGTGATGGATGGGATCACCGCCGCCCAAAGCATGCGCTGATTGCGCACCCAGGCAAACTCATCGAGCCAGACATCGCCAGGCCAGCCCTGGGCGGTGCGGAAGTTGGTGGACATGGCCACGATCTCGGTGCCCATGATCTTGAGTTTGTTGGCCTTGTCCTCATCGATCAGGACCTCCAAGCGCGCGGCGTGGTGGCGCACATAGGCGAGGATGATCTGGGCCTGGCGCTCGGATGCCGAGACGACAATCTGAGGGCGTCCAGCCATCGCGCCGAGGAGCACGGCCAGCCCCACAACGTAGGAGAAACCGATCTGGCGGGCCTTGAGGATGATGCGGAACCGGCCCTCATCCTCAAGAAACTCGGTTTGATACCCATAGAGCCCATATTCTGGATCGAGGACGCGGGCCAATGCCTCGGCTGAGACCGCATTGGACACCGTGGGCCGAGGCTTGGGCTTGGGTTGCGATTTCTTCACCCGATCCAATGACTTGGTGAGCATGGCAAGACGTTGCGCTTGGGCGTTGCTTGGGTTTTTGATGCGGCTCAGCCGATGAATTTGAGCCTCGATCCCGTCCGATGTCTCGCGCCGCTTGCGCAAGTCACTGCCCCAATCGCCTTTGGAGGCCCAAGCGCGCACTGTGCGCTCAGAGCACCCGATCACCGCCGCGATCTCGCTGGTGCTGTCACCGGCCATGTAGCGGGCCAGGGCATCCTCTTTTTGAGCCTCGGTGAATTTGGGTGGGCGTCCTGGGCGCTTAGATGTGGCTGAGAGCCGCTGAGAGGACTCAGAATGCGTCAAGTCATTCTTTTTTGGGTGAGTGGTGCCGACAGGTGGACAATGCCCCTCAGTGGCGTTCTCTGTTGATGTTTTGGAAACGGGTTGCTTTGCCATTGCCGCTCACACCCCTCAGGATCGTGCCAGGAGGGCCACAAGGGCATCTATTGACCCAGAGGGTGCCGAGCGCTCAATGGGCGCTCCTGAGGCCGCTGAGCCGCTCTGAGCGGAATTGGCCAAAGCGGGCATGAGCACACGCGCCTCCTCGGCGGTGATGATCCCTGCACTCACCAGCCCTGGCAGGTCCTTGGCGTCGTCGCCTGGTGGGGTCAGATCGAGCGGGCGGAATGCGATCTCGCCCGCGCCAAGCGTTGCCTCGGCATTGCCTGGCTTGAGGCCCAGCTCTTTGAGGAGCGGGCGGAGTTGGTCCAGCATGCGCCGCCGCTTGGGTTTGAGGGTCAGATGCTCAAAGGTGAAAAGCTGCCCCGTCACCTCGCCACCACCGCCGAGCTGGCCAGCGGTCATGATGCCCAGGACGCGCGGCGGGGTGCCGTGCGCCACGGGGATGCGATCCCGCGCGGCATCGATCAGCTTGAGGAAATCCCCATCTTTGACCTCAGCGGTGAGACGCTTGATGTCGATCTCGCCCTCCTCGCCAGTGGTCATGACCAATGTGCGGTGGGCGTTGTCGAGCCCTTGGTGCTCATTGCGGAAAAAGTCCTGGATCGCCTTTTTCTGAGCGGCGGATGGGGTCAAGCCTTTGAACGTGATCGCATATTCCGGGATCGCGTTATTTTTGAAAAACGAGGCGTTGTAGCGGGTCGCGGCCAGTGCCAGCTCCAGCATGCCCTCAGCACCGATCCATGTAGGCAAGGCGTAGCGCCGCCCCATCGGGCAAGGCTCGCGCAGGTGGATAATCTCGCGAGCGGTGAATGTCACCTTGCGCGTGTCGCCATTGGGCTTGCCGATGCGCTGGAGGTAGCCATCACGAAAGCGGCTCATGGTGATCGCAGGCAAGCGCCGCAACGCGATGATGCGCTCGCCATCACTGGACCTGATCACCTGGAGAAAGGCGTTGCCATAGGTGCCAAGGTCAAGATCGAGCAACATGAATAGCTCGGTCGCGCCGGTATCGCAAAGCTCCTCGATGCGATCAGCCTCCCCCAAGAGACCGCCGCCAAATGCGCCCTCGGCTTTCACATGGATCGCGCGGCTATGCTCAGCACTGGCCCGGTAAAGGGCTGCGAGGTTGCGCACCGGGATCGGCCAAAGAAACTCCCCATCCAAACCGACCTCGGCCCGCGACGTGAGCAAGCCATCAATTTCGGATTTATGCACCGAGATGGTGACCGCCTCGGCGGTGGATTGGGTCTCTTTTTCGGAGCCTGCGGGTGGGGTGTCATCTTTGCTCATGAGCAAAGAGATACCGCGCAAAACAGGGCCGCAATAGCCCCGCGAGTGCAGTCTAACCCATTGAAAGTTTAGTTATAAACCGGAACACCCTTACCTATCTGGCACGGCATCAACTGATCGGGCAAGAGTGATTTCAGGAATTTTTTGAAACGCTCAGGAGGCGAGCCATTGGCTAAGCTCACAGACCTATCAGTCAGCTTTCTTTCCCTGGTCAAAACACCGGCCACGGGCAAGGGCATGACCCTGAAAGCCGCCGATGGTGAGCGCCCGGCTGCCTTCGATTTGGTGGTCAAAAATGACGACATGATGCGCGCCTATGGTGTGGTCTACGCGCCTGACCAGGAGGACGCGCATGGCGACACCGCCGATGCTGACACTATCCGCAAAGCGCAAGCTGAGTTCATGCGCGAGGGTCGCCTCAAGAACATCGACACCGAGCACTCATTCACCAGTGAGATGGCCTATGTGGCCGAGAGCTGGCTGGTGCGCAAAGGTGATCCTCTTTTCCCTAATGAGCCTGAGGGCTCTTGGGCTGTGGGCATCCAGATCGGTGATCCCGATCTCTGGAAGCAACTGAAATCCGGCGAGCTGACTGGCATCTCATTGGCAGGCATCGCTCGCATGGAGCCTGGGCCGGATGATCCCGCCCACCCTCGGTACACCGAGAAAGACGCCGCGCCTGGATGGGTCGAGCGTTTCATCAAAGCGCTGACCGGCGTGAACCCCCAAGAACCTGTCGAGGAGACTGACATGACCAAAGATGAGGTCCAGGCATTGGTTGGCGAAACACTGAAAAGTGTGCTGCCCGATGCGCTCAAGGACGCAATGAAATCCGCTGGCGAACCGGCCCCAAAAGCCGATGCGGCTGAGCTGGCAAAGGCCAAAGAGCTCTTGAAAGCCAACGGCATCGACGTGCCCGATCCAGCACCCAAAGAGGACGCTGATGATCTGGACGCCAAGATCGCCAAGGCCCTCGAAAAGGCCGTGGGCAAGCCCAAGGAGGCTGAAAAGGACATCGACCAAAAGATCGATGATGCAGTGACCAAGGCACTGGCCAAAGGCGCAACCGAAACTGACCCCACTGCGGGCGAAACCGTGGAGAGCTTCGCATGAGCCTGATCACCATCAACGGCCAACAGATCGACGATATTGTCGCGGTCTCCAAAGGCATGATCGATGCCGAGGACCTGCGCAATGGCGGTGAGCTGAAACCCCAGGCCGCATCCCGTCTGATCACGATGCTTTTTCAGGACACGTTTCTGACCAAGATCACAACCGAACGCATGACACGCCTGACCAAGGATGTGGACGTGCTGGACATCATGCGCCGCCAACTGGTGCGCGTTCCCCAGGGCACTGACCCAGATGTCGGTCAATTCGGCGATGCGGCTGAGTTCGGCTGCAAACTGTCGGCGCTGGATGTGCAGCTTTTCCCCACCCTGACCTTGGATTTCCTGCGTGAAAACAAGGACAACCCCAACCTGTTGAAAGAGATCGAGACGGGTTTCAACACTCGCCTGACCACTGATCTGGTCGATCTGGGTTTCAACGGCATTGCCGATGATGCGGCGGGCGCTGATCGCGCGGCCAAGTTCATCCGGCTCAACAAAGGTTGGCTCCAGATCATGCGCGATGCGGGCAACACGCCTAAGATCGACATTGATCCTGCGACCGATGGCTGGATTGCGTCTCTGCGCACGATCATGGATGCGTCTGACACGCGGTTCCGCAGCTCCTCGGTGTTCCTCATGAATGAGGCCGATGCCGATGAGTATGCGCGCGAGCTCAATGCGCCGATCACCGGCACGGCGATGAATGCCGATAGCCCGTTGCGCCGCTTTGAAGGCAAGCCCATCGAGGCCCACCCTGACATGCCACGCGGCTCGGTGGCGTTCACGCCGCTGAAAAACCTGGTCTATGGCGTGAGCACTGATGTGCGCCGTGATCGCGCCTATCACTCGCGCAAGCGGGTCCTCGAATACACCTTCGATATGGCGGTGGATTATGAGGTGGCGGTCAAGCAAGCCGCTGTCCTGGGCGAGTAACCCATGCCTGAGGCCGAAACCGTCACACCGGCTGAGATCAGAGCCTTTGCCAACCTCCCTAGCGAGGTGCCAGAGGCTCTCCTCACCATGCACATCGAGATCGCCGAGCGCGCGCTCGCAAGTGCTGCCGGTGTGGCGGTTGCGCCTGATGGCCTGGAGCAAGAATGGATCGAGGCGCTCACTGTGCGCGCCCTGGCCAGTGTCTTTCCCTGGCTCAACACCTTCGCGCTCGATGGCGCGGCCAAGGTGGGGCGTCTGGAGGGATCGGTCGAATACCGTTTCCTCGATGCCGATGAGGTCGAGGCGAAAGTCAAAGGATTGATGTGCCGTTTCGAGGAGCTGGTGGCCAAAGTCACCCCCGCCGATCCGGCTGATGAAACACCCGATCAGGCCAGCGCTGACACCGCCTGGCTTGGCGCTATCTGAGGACCGTTTATGCGCCTGCGCACCCGCCTTTCTGAGGAGCTCAAAGCCCGCCTGATCTCCACCTTGCCTGAGGTGGTGGAGACGGTCTGGGATCACGTTGCCGTTGTGGTGATGGTCGAGCAACTCAAATTCACCTCAGCCGGAGGGCTGGAGGGTGACTGGGAGCGCCGCACCCAATTTGAGGGCGTTGTGCGCGCCGAGCTGCGCGCCGATGCCATCGATAGTCTGGAAGTCGAGCCCCTTATCGCCAACCTGGTGGCTGATCCGATTTTCCTGGGCTTTGATGCTGATGAGATCGGCCAGCTCAGCGAAAAGGCCCGCATTGTGCTGGCCGAGTGGCGTGACACCATCCGCGATCAGGATGTGGCCAGCGCCTTGCGCTTCACCGTCACCGGCACCATCGCCGCCTATCATGGCCCAGCGGTGCGCCCCGAGCTCCTGGTGGGTCAAGCGCCTGACATCGGCCCAGGCAATGAGGGCGCATATGTTGCCCCGATTGGCGGTGACGCATGAGCGATTTCGATACCACCGAGAATGACCGCCGCCTCGCCAATATCGCCCAGATGGGTGTGGTCGAGGAGGTCAAGTATTCCAACCCACCCAAGGCGCGGGTGCGCGTGGGTGAGCTGCTCACCGGCTGGCTGCGCATGGGTGTGCGCCGTGCTGGCGATGCACATGAGAGCTGGGCCTATAGCGCGGGTGAGGAGGTCCTGGTGGTCTCGACATCCGGCAACATGGCCCAGGGCGTCATTGTGTGCAGCTTGGCCAACGGTGCCAACGTGGCTCAGGCGGCGGCTGGCAAGTTCAAAACAACCTACCCAGGCGGCGAGATCATCGAGATCGCTGGTGGCGTGGTGACCATCACCGCGCCTGGCAATGTGATCGTGAACGGCGATGTGATCGCCAACGGGGTCAGCCTGATCAATCACGTCCATAGCGGCATCACGCCTGGCCCAGCCGATACGGGGAAACCCAAATGAGTGTGATTGGCCTTAACGCAAACAACGGACGCGCCATCGATGGCCTGGATCACTTGCGCCAATCGGTGCGCGACATCTTGATCACGCCCTTGGGATCGCGCGTCATGCGCCGCGACTATGGGTCTGGGCTCTTTGAGCTCATCGATGCCAACCTGACACCGCTCACCCTGGCCCTGATCTATGCGGCCACCGTCGATGCCCTGCGTAAGTGGGAGCCGCGCTTGCGGGTCACTCGCGTCCAGGCCGAGGCTTTGCCTGAGGAGCTGGAGAGCGGGCGCATCTCAATCACCGTTGATGGTCAATATCTGCCCAGCGGTGAGGAAATCCGGCTCGATGGGGTGGTGCTATGAGTTTCACGGCCATCAACCTGGAGCGCTTGCCCGCGCCGCAAATCATCGAGCAACCTGAATTTGAGACCATCTTTGAAGCCCGCAAGGCGCGGTTGATCGAGCTTGCGCCTGATCTTGCGCCGGTTTTGGAGTATGAGAGCGATCCGCTGGTGCAGCTCCTCCAGGAGGATAGCTATCGCGAGCTCCTCTTGCGCGCCGCCGTCCAAGACGCGGGCAAGGGAAACCTCCTGGCCTATGCGCCTGGCGCGGTCCTCGATCACTTGGCCGCGTTCTATGGTGTCTCACGCTTGGTGATCCAAGAGGCGGATGCGACCGCCAGCCCACCGCTTGAGGAGGTGCTGGAGGATGATGAGCGCCTGCGCGCCCGCGTCCAGCTTGCCCCTGAGGGGTTTACCACGGCGGGATCAATTGGCTCCTATACGTTCTGGGCGCTCTCGGCCTCGGCGGATGTCAAGGACGTGGCGATCCTGGAAACCGACACACCCGTCGAGGTGCGCATTGTCGTGCTTGGGGCGGATGGGAGCGGTGTTGCCGATGCCGATCTCCTCGCTTTGGTTGATGAGACCACCCAGCCACGCCGCCCGCTTACCGATCATGTGATGGTAGAGGCGGCCAGGGTTGTGACCTTTGAGGTGGAGGCAACGCTTACCCTTTATGAGGGGCCGGATAGCGCCCTGGTGCTCCAGGCCGCGCGTGACGCGGTGGAGGTATTTGTCGCTGAGCACCATCGCCTCGGGCATGACATCACGGTTTCTGGCCTTCATGCGGCGCTCCACCAGGCCGGTGTCCAGAATGTGCGTCTGACGCAGCCAACTGAAAATCTGGTCATTCCAGAGGACACCGCCGCCTATTGCACCGCAATCACCGTGCATATGGGAGGTCGCGATGTCTGATCTGGCCAGCCTTCTCCCCCCTAGCGCCACCCCCGCGATGCGCGCCATCGAAACCGTCATGGCTGAGCGCACCATCGGGATTGAGACGCCAATCGGCACCCTTTGGAATGTCGATGATTGCCCCGCTCAGCTCCTCCCCTGGCTGGCATGGGCTTTCTCGGTCGAGGTCTGGGATGCGCGCTGGCCTGAGGAGTATCGCCGCCGCATCGTGCGCGAAGCCGTGAGTTTGCACCGCCAAAAGGGCACCAAGCAAGGGTGCGAGCGCGCGCTTGCAGCCCTTGGAATTGAGGCTCAGATCGATGAGTGGTTTGAATACGGTGGACGCCCAGGCACGTTTCGTGTGGTGGCCAAAGCTACACTCGACCTCATCGGCGATCCGACCTTGCCTTTCTTGAGCCTGGAGCTGCGCGATCAGGTCACCCGTGTTTTGCAATGGGCCAAGCCCGTGCGCGCGCATTTCGACCTCGCGTTTCTGCTGGAGTTTACCGAGGCCGTTGCAATCGCGGCGGGCGGCACGGCCCGCCATCGCGCAGAGCGCAACATAGCCCCGGCCATCCGTTCTGAGGGCGAAACAGAAACCGGCATGTGCGCGGGATGCGTGGCTCATGCCCGCGCCCGCAAGGACGTGGCCCCATCGGTCCAGGCGACCGGCGCGGCCTTGCGCAGTGGGCTTTGCGGCTTTCGCGCCACCCATCGGCAGAGACTTGAATTGGAGGCAGGATGACCACCGCAGCTTATGAACCTATTGTCACTCAGGCGGGATTGAACGCCGCCGCCCGCGCTCAGGCCGATGGCCGTGTGCTCCAGATCACCCATGTGGCCGTGGGCACCGGGGGCTATGCGCCCACTGGTATGGAGATCGCCCTGAGCGATGAACGTGCCCGCGCGCCGGTCCATCGCCGCAAGCACATCGAGGGCGCGATCTGGCAGATCGCCGCGACGATCACGGGCGATGCGGACTATTTCGCCAGTGAGGTGGGCTTTTTCGCGGATGATGAGGGCACCCCGGTGCTCATGTTCGTCTACTCCTCAACTGAGCGCGTGTTCGCCGCCGTCACCGATGGCCAGGAAACGCTCTTGGAGCTCAACGTCTCACTTGCCGCCGTTCCAGCCGGAACGGTCGAGTTCTCTTTCCTCGATGCGGATATGACCATCCAGGAAGTGCTTGACGACATGGCGGGCGAGCACTTGCCCGGCAACAACTTCAACTTCGCGCTGACCCGCAACAACAAAGAGCACCTGCATATCAGCATGGAGCAATTTGAGCTGATGGCCCAGGTGCGCCGGGGTTATGGGCAATCGGGTGTGCGCATGGGGCGGCACTATAGCCAAGGGGGCGATGCACCCTACCATCGCCCGAGCGTGGTGAATTTCGCGGCCTTTGGGGTTCACAACCACCCCAACTATCCGCTGATGTGCGGCATGCCTGAGATCACCGCCATCGTGAACGGGCACGAGGTCAACACCCGCCACATCGACTATAAGATCATCCATTCCATTGGTGATGCCTATCTGGCCGTCGAGGATGCGGTGCCGCCCGCCGTGCCTCCATCGGTGGCCGCTCAGGCAACGGCAGAGGATCAGATCACCGAGATGCGTGAATACCTGCGCGCCTTTGGGGCCAAAGACCCATCGATCCGCGATTATCGCCCTCATTTCGACACCTATGCCTCAGTGCTTGAGGTCTGGCTGGAGGAGCTGGACGGCGACACGCTGGCCGATACGTTCCCCAGTTTCCGTCACCAGCTTGCCAATGCTGGCCACAAGAAAATGAACGATGATTACATGGCATTGCTGGCGTCTGGCCTGAAATCCCGCTTTGAGAATGACGATTTCAAGCCCACGGTGGTGCGCGTCATGCGCCCCGATGGCCAACCGCAATTCGCGGTGCTGCGCTATCGCCTGAGCGCTGTGCGCCTGGGCACCTATGCCGAATATCCGGTGCATGAGATGGTGAGCCAGGTTGATGATCCGGCCACGCGGGTGCGTAAGAACACAACCGATGAGGCTATGGCTGCTAACCGGCTAGGCCGGTTCCGTGTAAACCACGCGATTGGCGATGCGGGGCTGGCCGAGCGTTGGGGACCTGGGCTTCTCGATGAAATTATGGGCAAGGTGCCCGGCCTTGATGGCTTGGGCGCAACCATCCACGAAGACTACATCGACACAGACACGAGCTATAACGAGTTCACTCAGCGGCTCATGGAGTTCAAGACCTCGGATCGGATGAATTCGGCCTTCTACCGCCGTTTCTATTCCTATGAGACATCGGGTGCGGCGGGGCGACGGGATTACCGCTTTGGCTACAACGATCCCTATCTATTCCGGGCCGCGACCACTCGGTCTGAGGTCACGGCGTTGCCCGGCATGGGCGGCAACCACCGTATCTCCTGGGCGATCCCGATGGAGCTGGTGGTGGCCACACCGCTCGGCTCATGGAACCCCTACAACGTGGCCGAGGGCGCGTGGCCGAGCGGCGATGGCAACACCGCAGGCACGGCCTATTCCAATGCCCACCGCAATGGCCGGTGGTACATGACGCCCTCGGCGCTCTTTGATGGCGATGGCGGGGCGCTCGATCCAGCGGATACCGACAATGCCGCCTGGATGATGTGTGGCGATGGACAGGCGCGGCTCATGCGCGGCTCTGGCGTCTATGTCCACATGCCAGAGATGCAGGGCATCCAGACCGCCCGCATCCGCTACCCCATCGCGCCGGTTCACCATGAAGATACCGTAATGGGCCTCGGCGCGAATCTCGGTCGTTACGCTTGAAGCGGTGTCGCAGAGAGGGTGTCGTTGCCCTTTGATACGCATGATGCGTGTCTACGAGGTCTTGCCAGATGGCGCGCCTCAATTCCAAAGAATAGAAAGGACAACGACATGGATATCTTTATCGGACTGGACGTCTCTCTGGCAAGCACGGCTGTTTGCGTGCTCGGTGATCGCGGCAAGATCCTGAAGGAAACTGACGTCGCCAGCGAGCCGGAAGTGTTGGTCAGCTTCCTCAAGGCCTTGCCCTGCGAGATTACCGGGATTGGCCTGGAAGCGGGTCCACTGTCCCAATGGCTTCACAAGGGGCTGACCGAGGCCGGGCTACCCGCGATCCTGATGGAAACGCGGCAAGTGAAGGCGGCGCTGAAAGCAAGCCCGATCAAGACGGATCGGCGGGATGCACAGGGGATCGCGCATCTCCTGCAGATGGGTTGGTTCAGCGCCGTGCACTGCAAGTCGGTTCCTGCTCAGGAAACACGCGTGTTGCTGACGGCGCGCAAGGCGATCCAGAAGGTACTGATCCAGTTGGAACTGTCGGTGCGGGGCGTGTTGCGCAACTTTGGCCTGAAGATGGGACCCGTCTCGAAAGGTCGCTATGACCAGCGGGTCAGGGACCTGGCGGCGGGCAATACTGTGCTGAAAGCGGCTATTGAGCCGATCCTGCGTGCCCGCGCAGAGCTGCGAAGGGAACTTGCGGGGTTCGAGAAGATGGTGCGCGATCAGGCGAAGATCGATCCGATCTGTCGCCTGCTGATGACCATGCCCGGTGTGGGTGCCGTCGTTGCGCTGACGGTGAAGGCCGCGATCGATGATCCCACACGCTTCAAACGATCTCGTGATGTTGGCCCCTGGGTCGGGCTGACGCCGGGGCGGGATGAATCCGGCGAGCGGTCCATTGTGGGCGCGATCACCAAGGTCGGAGACGCAGGTCTCCGGGCGGCGCTCTACCAGGCGGCCAACGTGATGCTGCATCATGGCGGCCCGAACTGGCTCAAGTCCTGGGCGCTGCGCCTTGCCGAGCGTCGTGGGAAGAGACGTGCCACCGTGGCGCTGGCCCGTCGCATCGGCGTGGTGCTGCACCGGATGTGGGTGGATGGAACCGGGTTCCGCTTCACCCGTGACGAGGCGATGGCGCTCCGGCAGAACGCCTGAGCGCCCCGCATCCATGATTGAAATGTTTTCAGCACAAGGAGCGTTCGGCCGCACCTGACGGTGCCGGCCCACCAGTGTCCCAGCCGGGACGCGGTCCCCGATGATGTACGCAAGCTGCCATCTGCCGACCCGTTCCAGGGTTGAGCGCGCCCTGAAGATCGACACTCGGGAGCCGAACCGGACAAGGTATGAAGTTGGCAGCCATTGCGCTGACCACGGACGGAAGCACGAGCCCGGCGCAGACACATCACGGTGAGCAGGCATGCCGACAGGCGAGGCCAACAACACTGGCATATTCCCCATCGCCACAGCACAATCACTCCGCTGTGAACCTCACTGCGCCTGGCAGGCACCCCGGAAACCTTCGTCGGTTCCCGGGTTTTTGAGGGTGAAAACGCTGTCCTTGACATCAACTGGCCCATTACGGAAGGCAGCTTTGAGTTCGGCCATATGGAGGCCGTCCGGCTGGAAACGCAACGGGCCATCGCGGCCATCGCAAACGAGGTTCACGAAATGAAGCATACCGCTCGCTATGGAGGCAACAATGGGGCTTGAGAACAGCATTTCCGAAATGATCGAGCGGCAGGATAGCCTCTCGGATAAGGCAGATGCCGCTGAAAACCGGCACGAAACCTACATGGGCCAAACCTCGCCGGGTTTGCAGCCGCTTTTGGGGCTGGCTCCCAATCAATGCGGCGTGGACACCAGCGGCGATGGCCTGCCCGATGGCTGGTATTTGCCCGCCAATGATGGCTTCACATCGTGGGCGCATGCGGGGCAGACAACCACTGGCGCGGCAGCTACGGAAATCCCATCCGGTGGCATTGAGGAGGAGTTCTACAACGGTATTCCCAACTCGCCCAATCCAAGTTTCCGCAACCATTCCATCCACTTTTGGCGCTTCTCTTGGGATTTAACCGCCGGAGGCGCACCCGCAACCATCGCGGTCCTATCCTATAGCAACGTGCCTTTCACGGGCATGATGGGCATGTGGGTAAAGGAGGAGGTGCCCGGCGTTTTGGATCACCGAGTGTGGGGGCTTTATGACAGCAACGTGGTTCGAGGGCAGAACGACTGGGCGGTTTGGGCATCCCGCCAAACGCCGCGCAGCGACCTGTCTTATCCCGGCAACTACCACCACGCGCGTCTCGATCTCGATACCGCGCAAATCCCGAATGCCGGGTCCATCATCGTGGCCGCGCCGCAAATCCTCTCGACCGTGTTCCCCGTGGATGTGGCGGGCTGGGGTGTGTTCCCAGGCCTCAACCGCATCAACGACAACGGCGATTTCCGGCACGGGCTGAGCTACGTCACCAACCAATGGGAGTTCAAATAATGAAGATCATTCACAAGGGTTCTCATGTCCTAACAGTGAGCGGCTACACCTCTGTAGCCGATGCGCAAGCCGGTGTTTTGGGTATGATCGGAGATGGCTTTGATGCCGACACGGTCGAGCGTATCCCCGAAACCGATGAGGAGGCCCGCGCGCTCATCCGCGAGGGCATCGGCGCGGCGGCGGGTGACACGCTTTCGCTATTGGGCACCGCCAGCGATGGCGCGCAGCTCCTCCTTTTTCACCTGGCCACTTTGGTCAAAGGGCTCTCGACCGCCAACTCTCTGGCCGAGGTGCGTGATGCCACCGACGCCTTCATGCCGCTGGCCGATGCTTTCCTTGGCAAGGTTGAAGCGGGCGAGGTCAAACTGCCCTTCCAGCTCAAGGGCGAAGAGGCCGTCATGCTTGAGATCGAAACCCGCGCCACCGCCGTGGCGGACGCGCTTATCCACGCTCAGAAAGGAGGCTGATCATGCCTGAGCAATTTCTCCACGGCGTCGAGGTTGTCGAGATCGACACCGGCACACGCCCAATCCGCACCGTGCGCTCCTCGGTCATTGGCTTGGTGGGCACCGCCCCCGATGCCGATGCTGACAAGTGGCCGCTGAACACCCCGGTTCTGGTGGCTGGTAAGCGCTCTGATGCTGCTGGCCTTGGTGCCACTGGCACCTTGGCTCCTGCCATCGATGACATCTTTGACCAGGCGGGCGCTGTCGTTGTCGTGATCCGCGTCGAGGAAGGCGCTGACGATGCCGCCACGCTGAGCAATATCATCGGCGGCACCGATGATCTCACGGGTGCGCCTGAGGGCCTTCAAGTGCTCCTCGCGGCAGAGAGCGTGGTCAAGGTTGCCCCGCGTCTCATTGTGGTGCCTGAGTTCTCCCAGGAGCAAGCGGTGGTCTCTGAGCTGGTCTCGATTGCGACCAAGCTGCGCGCCATCATCATCGCCGATGGCCCTAACTCCACCGATGCGGACGCCATCACATACCGTGAAAACTTTGGCTCTGATCGCATCTATCTGGTCGATCCTTGGGTTAAGGTCTGGGATACCGAGACTAGCACCGAAATCGTGCGCCCCGCATCCGCCCGCGTGGCCGGTGTGATCGCCAAATCGGATGCCGAGCGCGGTTTCTGGCACTCGCCATCCAACCGTCTCATCGATGGGATCACTGGCACCGCGCGCGCCATCGATTTCACCCTGGGCGATGCGACATCGCGGGCCAATATTCTCAATGAGAATGAGGTCACCACCATCATCCAGCGGGATGGCTACCGCCTTTGGGGCAACCGTGGTCTGGCCGCTGATCCCAAGTGGGCCTTTATCAAGCGCCGCCGCGTGGCTGACATGATCAATGAGAGCATCATGCAAGCCCATTTCTGGGCGGTGGATCGCAACGCGGATCGCACCTATTTCGAGGACGTGATCGAGGGCGTGAACGCTTACGGGCGGCGCATGATCACCGTGGGTGCTCTGGTGGGGTTCAAGTGCTGGGCCGATCCCGATCTCAACACACCTGAGGCGCTTGAGGCGGGCAAGGTCTACTTTGACTATGATTGGGTCGAGACGCCCACCGCCGAGCACATCACTTTCCGTTCCATGATCAACAATGGCTACCTGTCTGAGGTCCTGCCAACGGCCTAAGGAGGGCTTGTTCCAATGCGTGATCTTCTGAAATTTATGAATTGCTTTGTCGATGGCTACGGCTTCGCCGGTGTCGCCTCGGCGGTCGAGGTGCCCAAGATCGAGGTCGCAACGCGCGATTTCTCGGCGGCTGGCATGGCCGGGCCAATCGAGGTGCGCATGGCGCGCCTGGCCAATGCGCTGATGTGCAAAATGACCTTCGAGGGTTTCGATCCTCATCTCTATGAGGCGCTCGACATCACCGAGGGCTCGACAATCCCTTTCACCGTCAAGGGCTCGACCGAGGACGGTGATGGTGTGACCCATGCGCACTCAATCAAGATGCGCGGTTTCATCAAGGTGCTGGATGAGGGCGAGTGGAAGGATGGCGAGAATGTGCCCCTCAAGCTCGATATGAGCTTGCGCTATTACAAGCGCGAGCGTGATGGCGTCGAGCTCTTTGAAATCGACCAGGAAAACATGATCTTTGCCCGCAATGGCACTGACCTCTTGGCCGAACATCGCGCCAATATCGGCCGCTGAGGGGAGGTAGCACATGGCACATACTGAAACCTATGAGCTCCAGTACCCTTTCACCCACAAAGGTGAGGAGGTGACTGAGTTGACCATCCGCCGCCCCAAGATGCGCGATCTCAAGAAATTCGAGGGGATCAAGGACAAGATGAAAAAGAGCTTCACCATGCTCTCTGATCTTGCCGAGATCGGCCCCGATACCGTGGAGGAGCTGGACCCCGTTGATTTCAACGCGGCCTCGGTGATGATCGCGGGTTTTTTGGGCGTATCGGAGGAGGAAATCCAAAAGATTTCAGGGCAATTTCCCTCTTCATGAGCCGACACTTTCACTGGCAACCATCCGAGATTGATGCGTTGCCAGTGGATGAGCTTCTCGATGCCTTCGAGGATGCCAAAGACTATCTGAGAATTGAGGCGGAGGCGCGAAACTCATGATCCCTACAAGTGTTGGCGTCGATGTCCTTGTGAGCCTGGCAGACAGGCTCACAGCCCCCCTCAGAAATGCAGAGGATACTGTGGCCAAGGCGAGCGAGCGCATGCAAAAGCGCCTAGCCTTGTCCATGAAGCTGGCGGGCGGTGGTGCCGCCGCCGCTGGTATCGCCTACGGTGCGCAACGCTTGGTCACGGGCTTCACCGATAGCATCCGCGATGTGGAGCGCGCCAAGGGCGAGCTGGCCACCTTGGGTGTGCGCGATCTCGACGCCGTGGTGCGCCGTGGTCAGGAGATGCAAATGCAGCTCGCAGGTGTCACGGCTGATGCCTTTGTGCGCGCCTCCTATGACATCAAGTCTGGGATCAGCTCTCTCACCGATCAGGGCGTGGCCGATATGACCGCCTCGGCCATGCTGGTGGCCAAGGCTACCAAAGGTCAGGCCGAGCAAATGACCTCCCTTTTTGCGACCTCATACGGGATTTTCAAAAAGCAGATGGAGGACCTCACTGACGCGGAATTTGGCGAGCAATTTGGCGCGGCTCTTTCCGCCTCGGTGCAGCAATTCAAAACCGATGGCGCGGCGATGCAACAGGCCATCGAGAGCGCGGGCGCGGGCGCGGTCAATCTCGGCATGGATATGACCGAGCAACTCACCCTCCTGGGCATGATGCAACAACAGATGCAGGCCGGTGAGGCGGGCACTGCCCTGCGCGCCTTTGCGACCAATGCGGCCAAGGCGCATGAGGCCTTTGGCAAGATGCAAGTGAGCGCGGATCGCCCCGTGCGGGTGCGCATCCTCGATGAGGATGGCGGATTGCGGGACATGCCTGACATCCTGGCTGATCTCCAGGCGCGCTATGGTGAGACGCTTGATGCCTTTGAGGCGGCTGAGATCAAAGAGGCCTTTGGTACCGATGAGGCGATGAAAATGATCAACGCCCTCTATGGCCAGGAGGCAGCGGTGCGCGCCAACGCTGATGCGCTTGATCACGCCGCCGAGCAAGGCTCTGAGTTCACATCCGTGATGGCCGCTGCTGCTGACAACAACTGGGATGCCACGATGGTGCTGATGTCCCAAAAGATGGACGTGATCACCCAAAAGATCGGCGAGCGTCTCTTGCCCGTTGTGCAGCGCCTGGTGCCCTATATCGACGCTTTCATCGCCACTGCCTTTGACTGGATCGATGCCAACCCAGAGCTGATCACTGGGATCGGCGGGGTGGTCGTGGGCTTGGGTGCTCTGGCGGCGGTGATCGCGCCCATCCTGATCGGTGCGGGTGCGCTGGTGAGCGGCTGGGCCATGATGAGCTTTGGGGCCACCAAGCTGGTGCTGAGCCTGGCGGGGATGGCCAAGTGGGTGCTGGGCGCGGGCAAAGGCCTCTTGTGGCTCGGTCGCACTGTGCTCCCCTTGGTGGGCAAGGCCGTGCTCTTTCTCGGCCGTGCGCTGATCGCTAACCCCATCGGTCTCATCATCGCGGCCATCGCGGGCGCTGCCTACCTGATCTATCAGAATTGGGAGCCGATTGCCGGTTTCTTCTCTGATGTGTGGGGGCGTGTCACCGATGCCGTGAGTTCGGCCTGGAGTTACATGCAAGGGCTCTTTGATCGCTACAATCCACGCGACATGATCACCAACGCCTGGCAAGGTGTGGCGGGCTTCTTTGGGCGGCTCTGGGATCGCATCAAAGGCGGTGTGAGCGCGGGCTGGGACATGATCAAATCCACGTTTCTCAACTATCATCCCGTGGGTTTGATCATGTCGAATTGGGATAGCATCGCAGAGACCTTTGCGGGCTATTGGGATAACATAAAGACGGGCGTTTCGACGGGATGGGAGGCCATCAAGTCGCGCCTGGCTGGGTTCTCGCCCGCCACCACAATCACCAACGCCTGGTCTGGGATCAGCTCAACATTTTCGGGATACTGGGACGCCATCAAAACGGGCGTTTCCACTGGTTGGAATGCGATCAAGACGCTCTTTCTGGACTATCACCCGCTCGGCCTGATCATTTCCAACTGGAGCTCCATTGCTGACACCTTTGCGGGCTACTGGACCTCGATCAAAGACGGGATCGCAACGGGCTGGGAGGCCATCAAAACCAAGCTCGGCGAGTTCGGCCCCGCTGCTCTAATCGAGGCAACATGGGAGGGCGTAGTCGATTGGTTTGGATCGCTCTGGGATCGTGTCAAAGCCAACTTCACTGACATCACCTGGGCCGATGTGCTCCCCGATTGGGATTGGGGCTTTATTAGCGAGTTTGACCTCACAGACGTGATTAAGTGGCCTGAGCCGCCCGATTGGTGGAAGCGCTTGATGGGTCAGGAGGTCGTTGATGTGGCCGTGCCGAGTGTTTCAGAGGGGGCAGGCTTTGAGGCTTTGCCATACCACCAACAGGATGCGGCGCGCGTTGTTGAGAGTGTGGTGGCGGCTGGGCCACTGCCTACCCCGGCTCATATCGAGGAGTTGGAGCTGGGCATCGCCGACATCAATGCGCAGATCGCCGAGGCTGAGGCCGGGATCGCCAATCTGGGCGATGGGCCAATGACGGGCATTATGTCGGTGCCATACCATGATGAAATCCGCGCCCTCACCGCTGACCTGGAGGGGGCAGAGGCCGAGCTAAAGGATGCGCGGGCCAGGTCCGATGAGCTGGGCGTGGCGCTCCAAGTGCTCTCGGAAACCGAGGCTAAACCAGAGATCAACACCAGCTCGGTGGATGAGGCCTTGGCCAAAGTGGCGCGCCTATCTGCATCTTTGAGTAATCTGCCAGGCGGGGCGTCCGTTTCCAGCGTCAACGGCGCACCCGTCCAAGCTCGCGCGAAGGGCGGCAAATTCAACCCCGGATGGGTGCTCAAGGGTGAGGAAGGTCCAGAGCTCGAATACCACTCAGAAGGCGGATACATCGCCCACAACCGTGCTTTGCGCAACATGCTGGACATGGCCACGCGCACCCGAGACATGGTGAGCGGCATTGGCTTTGATGGGCTTATGGGTGCGCCAATGCCTGCCCTGGCGTCTGTTGCGGCGTCTGGCGGCACGGCCATGCAACGTGGCCCGATCACCTTCTCGCCTCAGTATAACATGCCCCTGAGCTTCGATGGTGGCGTCGATCTTGATGAGGTGCGCACCGCCGTCCGCGCTGAGCTGAGCGATGCCGAGGACCGGGCGCGCGCGGATATGAGGAGCCTCTTGCATGACTAAAGTGATGATGATGCTGGGCGCTTATCCCTTCATGCTCGACACCGCCGCCTATCAGCGGCTCAAGCGCGTTTCGACCTATCGCTGGAAACAGCAAGACCGGATCGGGCGCAAGCCTGGCCAGCAATTCGTGGGGCCTGGTGCCGATCAGATCACCCTCTCAGGTGAAATCCTGCCCCACTGGAAGGGAGGCTATGGTCAGCTCGACCTCATGCGCGCCCAAGCGGATCGCGGCAAGCCTCTGGTGCTTCTGGAGGGCTATGGTGGCTTTGTCCTAGGCGACTGGGTGATCCTCAAGATCGAGGAGACCAAGAGCGAGCTGGAGGCGGACGGTGCGCCTCGCGTGATCGCCTTCTCGATCACGCTCAAGGAATATGGCGGCGATGAGGGTGGCTTTGGCGGCTTTGGCCTTGCTCTCGCGGCACTTTCAACATTGGCGAGGCTGACATGATCTATCGCACTAAGGATGGCGATGTCCTGGACCAGGTGTGCGCCAAGCACTATGGGGATGCCCCTTATAGTGTCGAGGAGGTTCTTGCGGCCAACCCTGGGCTGGCGGCGCATGGGCCGGTACTGAGCTCTGGCATCCTCATCGAGCTCCCAGCGGTCGAGGAGACCGCCCAGGAGAAACCCACAATCCGGCTCTGGGATTGATCGCATGACCCCTGATTTCAAAGTGATCGCAGCGGGCATCAACATCACCAGCCAGATCGAGGATCGCCTCCTCAGTCTGGTGGTGAAAGATGAGGCGGGCTTTAAGTCTGACACGGTGGAGATCACCCTCGATGATCGCGACAACGCCATCGAGCTCCCCTTGCCTGGTGCGCCGCTCATTGTATTCATGGGGTATAAAGAGACATTTCTTGCGCCTATGGGCGTTTTCACGGCGGATGAGGTGGTGGCCAAAGGCCCGCCAGATCGGGTGACAATTCGCGGTAAGGCCGTGAACCTGGGCGGATCGATCAAAGAGCAAAAGACCCGCAACTGGGATGATAAGACCATCGATGACATCGTGGGCACCATCGCGGGCGAGCATGACCTAGAGCCAAAGGTGGCCGAGGAGCTCAAGCCCTTTCTATATGAGCACCTGGATCAGACCGATGAGAGCGACATCAACTTTCTCACCAGGATCGCCAAGGATCATGACGCCATCGCCACTGTCAAAGGCGAGGCGCTCCTCTTTATAGGTAAGGGTGAGGGCAAGACCGCCAGCGGCATCCCCATGATCCCGCGCCCAATCACCAAGAGCGGTGAGCTGCGCTGGTCCATGACCCTGGCCAGCCGTGGCAACTTCAAGGCGGTGGAGGCTCATTGGCACAATGAGGAAACCGGCCAGAAAGAGACCGTGACCGCTGGCGAGGGCTCGCCAGTGAAACGCTTGCGCCACGTCCACTCCACCAAGGCCGAAGCTGAGAAAGCCGCCAAGGCAAAACTCGATGAGTTCAAGCGCGGGGATGATACCCTCAGCATCACGATGCCAGGCGATCCAACGGTCGCAGCTGAGGGCCAGATCATTGCCTTGGGTTTCAGGATCGGGGTGAGTGGTCTATGGTCAGTGACAAGCGCCCGCCACCAGATCAGCGGCGGGGGCTTTACCACCTCAATCGAGACCGAAAAGCCGAAAAAATGAAACCGGATCGACAAGCGGATCATTCTAAATTAAAGCGATCCGCAGTCCAAAAAAATTTGGTCCGGTCCACCAGCCCCCCAACCCCCCCGGGATATTTCCAAACCGGAGAAGTATGGTTGAGGCAGCCCTCCGCAGGCGATAAAGGTAACAAAACACGAGGCATTCATGCATATCGGCATCCTGCAGACCGGCCATGTGGCCGAGGCGCTTGTTAAAGAGCACGGCGATTACGATCAGATCTTTATGGAGTTCCTCGCCGGGCGGGGGCTGAGATTTACCAACTTCGCGGTCGTGGACGGGGTCTTCCCCATAGGCGTTGACGCCTGCGACGGCTGGCTGATCACCGGCTCCAAGCATGGCGCCTATGAGGACCATCCCTGGATCCCACCTTTAGAGGAGTTCATCCGCGCGGCCCATGCGCGCCAGATCCCTTTGGTGGGCATTTGCTTTGGCCACCAGATCATCGCGCAGGCCCTGGGCGGGCGCGTCGAGAAGTTCAGCGGCGGCTGGGCCGTCGGGCGCACCGAGTATGACTTCGCCGGGCGCGGCGCCGTGGCGCTGAACGCCTGGCATCAGGACCAGGTCACCGCCCTGCCCGAGGGCGCCGAGGTCATTGCCAGCAACGAGTTTTGCGCCAACGCGGCCTTCACCCTCGGCCAGCACGTGCTGACCATGCAGCCCCACCCCGAGATCCGCGCGCCCTATCTGCGCGGCCTGCTAGAGGTGCGCGGCCGCGGCGTGGTGCCGGACGCGTTGCTCGCAGAGGGGCTCGCCCAGATCGACCAACCGGTGGACGAGGCCCCCATGGCCGCGATGATCGCCGACTTTTTTCTCTCCGCAAAGGTGACCGCATGAGCGACTGGATGAATGACCTGCCCGACAGCGCGCGCGCCTATCTGGAGGGGCGGCGCCTGGACGAGGTCGAGTGCCTGGTCGCCGATCTGGCGGGCGTGGCGCGGGGCAAGGCGATGCCGGCGGGGAAGTTCGCCCGCCAGAGCCAGTTCTACCTGCCGAACTCGATCTTTCTGCAGACCATCACCGGCGGCTGGGTGGACATGGAGGGCGAGAATTGGACCGAACCCGACCTGATCCTCAAGCCGGACCTCTCCACCGCCAGCGCCGCGCCCTGGACCGGCGACTGGACGCTGCAGGTGATCCACGACATCGAGGACCAGGCCGGTAACCCGGTGCAGGTGGCGCCGCGCAACGTGCTCAAGCGCGTGGTGGGGCTCTACGAGGCCCGCGGCTGGACCCCGATCGCCGCGCCCGAGATGGAGTTCTACCTGGTGGCGCGCAACACCGATCCCAACCAGCCGGTGAAGCCGCCCATCGGCCGCACCGGGCGCCCCGCCGCCGCGCGGCAGGCCTATTCCATGTCCGCCGTCGACGAATACGGCCCCGTGATCGACGACATCTACGACTTCGCCGAGGCGCAGGGCTTTGAGATCGACGGCATCCTGCAGGAGGGCGGCGCCGGGCAGATCGAGATCAACATGCGCCATGGCGACCCGGTGCGCCTGGCCGACGAGATCTTTTTCTTCAAGCGCCTGATCCGCGAGGCCGCCCTGCGCCACGACTGCTTCGCGACCTTCATGGCCAAGCCGATCCAGGACGAGCCGGGCTCGGCGATGCATATCCACCATTCGGTGGTGGACGCGGCCACGGGCGCGAACATCTTCTCTGGGGCGGACGACGAAGAGACCCCCGCCTTCCGGCACTTCATCGCCGGGCTGCAGAACCACCTGCCCAGCGTGATCGCCATGCTGGCGCCCTATGTGAACAGCTACCGCCGCTACGTGCCGGACAACGCCGCGCCGATTAACCTGGAATGGGGCAAGGACAACCGCACCACGGGCATCCGGGTGCCGGTCAGCGGGCCCGAAAGTCGCCGGGTCGAGAACCGCCTGGCGGGCATGGACTGCAACCCCTATCTGGGGATCGCGGCCTCGCTGGCCTGCGGCTATCTGGGGCTGGTGGAGGGCCGCGACCCGCGCCCCCAGTTCAGCGGCGACGCCTATGCCCAGGACGCCGACATCCCGCAGCACCTCAGCGAATCCATCGAGCTGTTCCGCAGCAACCAGGCCATGCAAGAGGTCCTCGGGCCCGAGTTCTGCAAGGTCTATGCCGCCGTGAAGGAGACCGAGTATCAGGCATTCCTAGAGGTCATCTCCCCCTGGGAGCGCGAGCATCTGCTGCTGAACGTGTGATGCGCTGGATCGTCCATGTTCTGGCGGTCCTCGCCCTCGCAGGCAACCGCATCCACGTGCAACTGGACCCACGATGAAGCTCCTCCACGCCAATGACCGCGCGGGGGAGTACCCCGCCAGCTGGTACGCCGCGAGCGCCCAGCCCTTGCCGCCCTTCGACCCGCTGGACGGCGACACCCAGGCCGATGTCTGCGTCATCGGCGGCGGTTTCACCGGGCTCTCCGCGGCGCTGCACCTGGCCCAGTCCGGCGTGGACGTGGTGCTGCTGGAGGCGCATCGCGCGGGCTTCGGCGCGTCCGGGCGCAACGGTGGGCAGGTCGGCTCTGGCATGCGCAAGGACCAGGACGAGATGGAGCGGCTCTTTGGCCGCGAGGACGCGCTGAAGTTCTGGCAGATCGCCGAGGGCGCGAAGGCCCTGGTCAAATCCCTGATCGCCGAGCATGGGATCAACGCCGCCTGGCGTGACGGGATCGCCCATGCGGATTGGTCCGCCAAGGGCGCCGCGGAGACCCAGGATTACGCGCGCTGGCTCCAGGACAGGTATGAATACCTCCAGGCCGAACCGCTGGACCGCGACCAGATCCGCGCGCTGATCCCGTCCCAGGCCTATCACGGCGGCATGGTGGACTGGGGCGCGGGGCATATCCACCCGCTGCGCTTCGCTCTGGGGCTGGCGCAGGCGGCGCAAGCGGCGGGGGCGCGGATCTATGAGCGGTCACAGGTGACCGCGATTACCGGCAGCACGGTGAGGACCGCGACCGGAACGGTCGCCGCCCGTCACATTGTGCTGGCCACGAACGGCTACCATGACGGGCTAGAGCCGCGCGTGGCGCGGCGCGTCCTGCCGATCAACAACTTCATCGTGGCGACGGAGCCGCTGGGCGAACGCGCCGCGACGGTGCTGACAAAGGACGTGGCGGTCGGAGACAGCAAGTTCGTGGTGAACTACTGGCGGCTGTCCGAGGACAAACGCCTGCTCTTTGGCGGCGGCGAGAGCTATGGCGACCGCTTCCCCGCCGACCTCACAGCCATCGCCCGCAAGCCGATGCTAGAGGTCTACCCGCATCTGCGGGACGTCAAGATCGACTACGCCTGGGGCGGCACGCTGGCGATCACGCCCACGCGTTTGCCGGATTTCTCGCGCCACGGGGCGCTTTGGTCGGCGGCGGGATACTCGGGCCACGGGGTGGCGCTGGCCACTTATGCGGGCAGGATGATGGCCGAGGCGATCCGCGGCGAGGCGAGCGAGTTCGACCTGATGGGCAAGCTGCGCCCGCCCGCTTTCCCGGGCATGGGGGCGCTGCGCCGCCCGATCCTGAATCTCGCGATGCGGTGGTTTGCACTGCGGGATCGGCTTGGGTTTTAACTCTTTCGGGCGCATTGCCGCGTTTTCGCCGGGCTCAACCCTCTGAGAAAACGCATGTTTTCCAGTGTGTTACGCGGCCCCGTGACAGATCCATCATATCTTTTCGGATTTTGCAAAACTGTCTTTCCAAAAATCGAAAATCAGTTTACGTAATGCCGCAAGTCAAAAACCAGTGCAGGTATTACGATGACACTCGCTCCTAACGTCTATGACGCCGAACCCATCCCCGAGGCCGCGCGCGCCGAGATCGACCGCATGCTGCAGAACGGCGACCTCTTCCGCTATACCGCCGAGGAAAGCCCCGTCGCGCTGCTCGAAAAGGAGTTCGCCGAGGTGCTGGGCACGAAATACGCGCTTGCGGTGGCTTCGTGCTCGGCGGCGCTGTTTTTGTCGCTGCGGGCGCTGGACTTGCCGCGTGGCGCCAAGGTGCTGATCCCGGCCTTTACCTTCGCGGCGGTGCCCTCTTCGGTGGTGCATGCCGATTGCGTGCCGGTGCTGGTGGATGTGAAGGACAATTACCGCATCGACATCGCGGATTTCGAGGCCAAGCTGGACGGCGCCGACGCGGTGCTGATCAGCCATATGCGCGGCCACACCAGCGATATGGACGCGATTATGGCGCTGGCGGAGGCGCGCGGCCTGCCGGTGATCGAGGACGCCGCGCATAGCCTGGGCACCAAGTGGAACGGGCGCAACATCGGCACGCTGGGAAGGATCGGCTGCTTCAGCTTCCAGTCCTACAAGCTTCTGAACGCGGGCGAGGGCGGCATCCTGGTCACCGACGACGCCAATCTGGTGGCCCGCGCGGTGATCATGTCCGGCGCCTACGAGCATAACTGGAAGAAGCATAAACACGACGCCGACCTGCTGGCCGCCTTCGCGCGCTGGCAGAACCAGCTGCCGCTTTACAACACGCGGCTCAACAACCTCAGCGCGGCGATCATCCGCCCGCAGCTGAACGAAATCCCCCGCCGGGTGCAAGACGGGCGCCGCAACCACGACTATGTGGCGGCGCAGCTGAACGCGAGCGCCTGGCTGACCGTGCCGGACCCGCTTGGCCCCGAAGAGCGCGCGCCGGACAGCATCCAGTTCAACCTGGTGGGCTTTGACGACGCCGAGACGCTGGCCTTCCAGGACGCCGCCGCGCGGCGTGGCGTGAAGGTGCAGGTCTTCGGCATGTCCGACGACAACGCGCGGGCGTTCTGGAACTGGCAGTTCCTGGGCGAGGTGCCAGAGCTGCCGCAGACCCGCGCGATGCTGTCGCGCGCCTGCGATGCGCGGCTGCCAGCGCGGCTGCGCCGGGCAGAGCTGGACTTCGTGGCTCAGGCGCTCACCAGTGCCGCCGAGGATGTGAAGGGCGAGGCGCTGGCCTACGGGACCTAACCGCCTCGGGCGGGCACAGCGCACCAAAACTACGCCGTGTTGTGTCGGAGATCATCGAAATCTTGGTGATTCGTCCGGATCTCAAGGGAACTCACTTCCGGTATGGAATGGGTTCCCTTTCTGGACCCGGGTGGGCGCCGCGGCGCTGGCCCGGGGGGCCCCCACCCAATTTCAGTTTCCAACCAATAGCTTAAGAAATCGTTGATTTTTTGGGGCCCCGCGCGGATGCGCCGCGCCCCGTTGACGAAAAGAGGCGGGCGGCGCAGTATGACGCCCCGCCCATTGCCCGGATCTCATCGTGCTGCCCGCGACGTTCTTCTTGGTGTCCTTCATCGCGAGCGCGGTCCGGCTGATGCGTTGGGCGGCAGTTCTTGGCGCGATCCTTGGTCTTTACCTCGCTGTGCCGCTCTTCGCGCCCCGCGCGGCGTTCGAGGGCCCGGTGGGGGTGCAGCACGTGGTGCTGGTGGGCGTGGATGGGCTAACGGCACGGGCGCTTGGCAAGGGCCATACGCCGACGCTCGACGTGCTGCTTGCAGACGGCGCCGGGACGCTGGCCGCCCGGGCGGTCATGCCCACCATGTCCAGCGCCAACTGGGCCAGCCACCTGATGGGCGCGGGGCCGGAACGGCACGGCATCCGTTTCAACGATTGGCGCCCGGATTGGTGGGACGACGTGGCGATGTGCGGGCGGGGCGTCGGCGCGGGCTGGCCGGGCATCTTCGAGGTGATCGACGCGGGCCATCCCTATGCGCGCTCTGGTGTTTTCTACGATTGGATCGGCATCGGGCGTTTCGCGCCGCGCGCGTATGTGGACCGCCGCGCGCCCGCCTTCTGGGCAGAGCGCGCGGCGCGGATGGGCATGCGCTACTACCGGCGCTGGCGGCCCGCGCTGACTTTCATCCATCTCGACAATGTGGACGCGGCGGGCCACGCGTTCGGCTTTGACAGCGCCGAGTACCTGCAAGAGGCCGCGCGGGCCGATGCGCTCATCGCGCAGATCAAGCGCCGGATCGACCGCGCCAGCCACGGCGGGCGCACGCTCTTGATGGTGGTCTCGGATCATGGTGGGATCGGCAAGATCCATGGCCGTGGCAGCGAGGAGGAGATCCTGGTGCCCTACATCTTATGGGGCGCGGGCGTGGCCTCGGGTGAGACTCTGGGCGGGGCGGTCTCGGTCACAGACACCGCGCCGACGATCGCCTGGGCGCTTGGGCTGGACGCGCCGGGATGCTGGACCGGCGCGCCGCTGACGTCAGGCTTTGCTACGAGGTGACGCGCAGCGTGTCCTCCAGCCAGGGCAGCTCGGTGACGCAGGGCCGCAGGATCAGCTCTTTCAGCAGCGGCCTGAGCCGCGCCGCGGTCTGCGCCGGGATGTCCTCCAGCACGCCCTTGCGCGCCGTCAGCGACACGGTGCGCCCGAGCGGCGCGAAGGGCAGGCGCAGCACGTCCGCCTGATCGCGGAAGCGCTCTGCATGCAGCAGCGCCAGCGGCGTCAGGATCGTCCAGCCCGCCCCGGCGGCCACCATCGCCATAATAGCGTGGTAGCTGTCCAGCTCGAAGCGGTAGTTCAGCGTCAGGTTCTGACGCGCCAGGTGCGAGGCGATCATCCGCCCCATATGGTGGCGCTCGGTGTACAGGATCAGCGGCATCTGCCGCAGCACCGCCAAGTGGTCGGTGTCGCGCGGCACAGAGCCCTTGGGCACCACGGCCACGAAGGGCTCCTCGAGAACCGGGTGCACTTCCATCCAGTCAGCCTCGGCGTCGATGTCAGCCACCACCACCATATCCAGCGCGCGCTGGTCAAGCTTGTCGATCAGGCGGTGGCTGGGCCCGGTCTCCAACAGGAACTGACACTTGGTGAGGTCGCGCGCCATGTCTCGCAGCAGCCGGGGCGTCACGTCGGAATCGAAATCCTCGATCATGCCAAGGCGCAGCCGGGTCAGCGTCGACAGATCCTGCATGGCCAGCTCGGCCCGGGCGCGGGCGGCCTCGTTCAGGACGGCCTGCGCGCGGCGCAGGAACAGGTTGCCGGCGGGTGTTAGGCTCATGGGGCGCTCGTTGCGGTTCAAAAGCGCCGTGCCCAGCGCGCCCTCCAGGTTGGTGAGCTGCTGGCTGACGGCGGAGGGGCTGGCGCCCAGCCGCCGGGCGGCCGCGGTGATAGAGCTCTCCTCGGCGGCGGCCACAAAGACCTCGATCCCCCAAAGCGTGATCCGTCCTGTCGAGCTCGCCATCCGTTCCCAAACCCTTACCCTGCCCCGCACTGGCGCCGAAACTATGCCTATTGCCGGGCGCGCGCAACGCGGCCATGCTGTTGGCATGACCAATGCATCACAGAAGGTGTGGACCGGGCGCTGCCTCTGCGGCGCGGTTACTTATCGCCTCAAAGCGAGCGCGCTGATCTGGCAGGGCCACTGCCATTGCGAGAGCTGCCGCAGAGCGACGGGCGCCCCAATGGTCAGCTGGTTCGGGCTGGACAAACACGGCTGGGAATGGACCGGCGCCGCGCCCTCGCGCTACGCCTCAAGCGCCTGGGCGGAGCGCTGGTTCTGCCCCACCTGCGGCAGCCCGATGGGCTATCGCTCTGACAAGCTGCCGAAAGAGATGCACGGGCTGGCCGCGACGCTGGACGAGCCAGAACTCTTCGCCCCCGGCGCGCATTTCTTCCACTCCAAGGCGCTGTCCTGGCTGCATGTGCGCGACCAGCTGCCGCGGTATCTGGATGGCGGGAAAACGCTGGACGAAAACGCCTAGGGCCGCAGCCTTGCCAGCCCCTCTTCGGCGCGCTTGCGGGCAATGGGGCTAAACTCGTCTTCCCAATCTGGGGTCTTGGGGTTCAGCGCCGTTTCGTAGTCCGCAATCGCTTGCTCGAAGTTTCCGAGCTTTTCATGCGCATAGCCCCGTGAGGATGCAGAATGCAGTGACGGACCGCGAATTTCGATATCAGCATCGAACTCCTCAATTGCCCGCTCCCATTCGCCCTGCACCACAAGGATCTGCCCGCGCGTGTCCAGATAGGCTGCCGTGCCGGGTTGCAACGCAAGTGCGGCGTCTACGAACTCGATGTTGTCTGGGCCCGTGCCAGACATGAAGGCGCGCCATGCAAATGAGTTTAGAGCGTCCGAGATAAAATAGGGGGCCGCGATCTCAACGATGTCAGGGACGGCCAATTCGATGGCGTTGTTCACGTCTTCAAGCGCATCGATATAAAGCTCTGCCACCAACAAGTCTTGGGCTCGGATCAGCAAGGCCTCCGTCCGGATTTGCTTCCCGACAATCTCCTGTTCGGCTTCGGTATCAAACAGGCTAATGAAGTTCTCTGCATTAGGCGGCAGGATATGCGGGGCGTCTGACAACTCCATGGCGACCTTGCGCTTAAACGCTGTGGCGTCTCTTCCATAAAGGTTGTCGATTGTAATTACCTCAAGTTCGTAGCCACCAAGGCCGTGGTTTCCGATTTGCAATGGAATGTACGCCTCACCATCAGCAACCACCAAAAGCCGTGATGAGGAGTGTTCGAAGCCATCGTTGTCGCTGACCTCTGTCACCTTTCCGCTTTCGTCCATCAACCCAATGAAGCTGTCCGCGCCGCTAAAAAGGCTATATGTCTCGACGGCCCAAAGGCCTTTGTCAGCCTCGACCACCGCTATCTTCGAGCCTTGTCCGACCACATAATAGTTTTGATGCACTTTAAGCCTTAGGTTCTCTTTTGTGATAGCGCGAGTTTGAGCTTGGTTGGAAAGTCCGATCAACTCCAACCGGATTGGGTTTTTGATGGCCTCAGCTTCATACTGGTTCAAGGGATCAAGCTCGACCGCGCGGTTTGCGTCGTCGCGTACAAGCTGAATGTCCTCGGGGTCAAAAAGATTGGTGCGGGCCCGTGCGAACAGCGCCCCGCTTAGCCGCGAAACGACATCGGGGTCGTCGTCTCCGATCTTCAGAATATCTTCGTAGCGCTCGATCGCCGTCGAAAAATCGTCTGCGCTTTCGGCCTCTCTGGCATCGCTACGAAGTCCCTCAATTACAGCGATTTCGTCGGCCGTCACTCGAGACAAGTTCGTTGTGTACAGAAACCAAATGAATGCTGAAAACATCAGCACCCCGGGCACTCCGACGATAAGCGCCAAACGGAATTTCTGCCACTTGGCCCGTTCCCGTGCGCTTGTTTCGCTCCCCTGGATCAGCTCGCGAACGGCCTTCGCCTGACGCAACCCTGTAGAAAACTGCCCATCCTGGACATAGAGCTGGATCCAATCTTTGTTGTTGCCGCGACGCGCCCAGAACTCCTGCGCCGAGCGCAGCACGTATCCGCGCAGGACGTTCTCATTGTCCTTGTCGAAATTTGCCGCCGAATGCACCAGGCCGCGCCAGGTGTCGGCCTCTTTCGCCTCTTGCGCGATCCAGCCGCTCCCCCCGGCCAGCTTGTCCCAGCTGCGCAGGATGGCCTCATGCGGGATGTCAAACGGGCGGCTCTTGCCCGAGCGGCGGATCAGAAAGTCGCGCCCCAGCCCCGAGAAGCCATCAAACACGCGCTCTATTTGGTGCCCAACCCCCTCGCCGCCGCCCATCAGGTTGACCAGCTTTTCCTTGGTCTGGGGGCGGCGCACGATCTGGCCATCCGGGCGCCGCACCGACAGCGCCTTGAACATCGTCTCGGCCACGGCCTGCGCTTCGGGTTTCAGCCCGTCGAAGATCTCGTTGGCCTGCTTTGACAGGGCCTTCTTAGCACCGCCGCATTCCTTGTAGTGCTGCAGGGTCAGCGTCTCATCCGCGCCCGCCTGGTCCCAGCTGCGCATCATCACATGCTGCATCACCGGCAGCTGGTCAGCGGCGTCGCCGATATCGTTCAGCACGCGCTCGACAAGGGTGTGGGACACCGTCTTGCCAAAGACCTTGGCGGGTTCGGTCACCGCAAGGCGGCGCTCTTCGCGGTGCATCGGCGGCACCAGGTATTGCCCGGTGTTGAGCGTCTCCGACAGGCGCGGGAACTGCGCGCAGGACCGCAAGAAGTCCAGCCGCATGGTCAGGATGATGTAGATCTCGGTCGACTTGGCGGCCACCGCGTTGACCAGCAGCTGCACAAAGGCCGCCGCCTCGTTGCGCTGCGCTGTGTTCTCGTTGCCGTATTGAAAGACCTCCTCGAACTGATCCACCAGCAGCATCAGGCGAGCGCCGTCGGGTCCGAAGCGGCGCAGCTGCATCTCGGCGTTCACCAAGCCGCGGCTGGAGTGGTTCAGGGTCAGCTCGAACTCGGCAGCGCTGGGATATGGCTTCTTTGGCGTCTCGCTTTCGACCTCGGCCAGGGCCTCGGCCAGCGCCGTGACGGGGCTGTCGCCGGGCTCCATGCGCGCGATGATCCACGGGTCCGACGAGCCGTCCAGCATGCCCGCATGCAGCGCCGGGATCACGCCCGCGCGCACCAGCGATGACTTGCCCGAGCCGCTCTCGCCGACCACGGCCACAAAGCGCTCGTCGCGCGCCAGCCGGTCGAGGATCTCCATCGTGTACGCGTCGCGCCCAAAGAAGATCTCGCGGTCGTCCTGCTGGAACGGGCGCAGCCCCGGATATGGGCGGGTGGGCTCGCTCACTGCGCGGCCTTAACGTCGCTGACGAAGCGTGACAGAGCCGCCCTAGGGTCGCTGTCCTCCTGGATCTTGTGCTGATAGGTAAAGCGGAAGTCCATCAGCAGCTTGTTGCGCTTGTCCTCGTCGAGCGGCGCGCCGATATAGCCGGCGCGCACCCCGGCCTCGGCGCTGCGTTTGATCTCGGCATCGAGATCCTTGGAGTGCTGGATGAACCAGCGGTCCGAGGCGTCGCCCCAAAACACCAGCACCCCGGCAGAGGATTGCAGCTTGTCCTTGTGGTCGGGGTTGCGCTCGCTGGGTCGGCCATCCAGCATCGGCGTGTGAAGCTGCACCGCGCTAAGCTCGTCCTGCATGTCCAAAAGGATGTCGCGCGCGCGCCCCGCGTCCTCGCGCGAGTAGATCACGTATATGCCGCTCTTTTCGGAATCCGCGGGCGGCTGTGCCAGCGACGCGATGATCGCTTGGATCGCTTCGGCCTCGGTGGCGTGTTCGAACAGGCGGTCGCCGCGCTCGCGCTCGGCGTCGCGCAAAAGCATCGCATTGCCGTGGTTCTTGGCCTCCTCGTCCATGGCGGCGGGCGCGATCCAGGTCATGCGCTTGCGCCCGTTCAGGTCGCCGGACAGCTCGAACTGCTCGCGGTCCAAAAGCACGCTGTTGTCGCGGAGCATCGGATCAGGATCGCCGCCGATCAGATGCACCGTGGCGTCGGCCTCTTGCAGAAGCTCGGCCCATTCATCGCGGAACTCGTCCGGCGCGCCCAGATGCTGGGGCGGCAGCAGCACCTCATAGCCGCTTTCGGCAAGCTCGCGGGAAAGCTTGTCCCAGGCCTCCAGAAGGTCCCGGGTTGGCCGCGCGAGCAGCACTTTCGTTCCGGCCCCGACAAGGGGCTCTGACGCCTCGGTGGCAACGGGCTCCGCCGCCTCTGCGGCCCGCGCCAAGGCCTCCGCCTCGGCATCCTCCCTAAGGCGGCGGGTGATCTTGACCGTAAGGTTGCGCAGCGCCCGCCGGAAGGGCGACAGCGGGTCACCGTCGATCTTCAGCTCCATCGCCAGCTCGGGATCGTCGTCATGGCTTTCGTGGAATACGTATGAGTTCCGCTTGTCAAAATGCTGCTTGAAAAGCTCTGACGGGAAATGGCGCTTGCGCGCGGGGAAGACCCGGCCGTCATGCCCGCCGCGCTTCTGCTCGAAGCCCGCAAGCTCGGCGGTGCAATGCTCCGAGCGGAACCAATTGGGGGTCAACACCGGCAGAAAAAGGCTCGACCGGGTCAGCTCGCTATCGATCTCGTCGTCAAAGGGGCGGTTCTCGGGAAGGTCGCGAACATCCATCCAGACCTCGCAAGCGAGCTCGCAGCTCTGCGCGAGATCCGTTTCCAGTTCCCGGCGGAATCTGGTCACCCATCCCTCTTGCTGATCACCGAATGGCTGATCGTCCCGACGTGAATAGCTTAAAAAAATTCTTTTTGTCATGGGGCCATTTCTCCCAGGCTACCTGGTTGTCCCAAGGTAAACCTTAGGTCAGAATCGTAGACCAGTCAATTTCCGGTATACCACCATATTGCGCACTCTCCCGAGAGTGCCGACTCACCCCAGGCGCGCCATCTATCCGGCTAGGCAGGCTCGTAGAGCGACTGGAATTTCTCAAGCGACATCGCGTAGCCGTCCTGCGCGTCGGGGTCGTTAAAGACCAGCATGTCGCCCGCCTTATAGGCGGTCGCGCCTTCCTTGGTGGGGGTCGCCCCGTCCTCAGAGGCCTGCCGCGCCCAGACGTCGCCGGTCTTGATGTATTGCCCCGGCGCGACCTCGGAATAGGTGGCGGCAAAGCTATCGGCGCTGACGGTGTAGCACTCGCCGTTGTTGTTCACGATCCAGTCGCCGGAATGGGCGCGCTGGGTGCCGCCCCATTTCTGATAGGTGAGCCCCTGGGTTTCCAGGTTCATCTGCACCGCGATAACGGGTGTGCCTGCGCGGCGTTTGTAGTGGCTTAGCCCTGTCTCCATGCGGCTCACCATAAGCCGCCTGCCTAGCGCAAATCAAACACGCGGGGGAAATGGTCCGCCGAAACTTTCCCCGGCGCGTCGCGCTCGGCCATCCCGCGCAGGGTCTTCATTGCGCCCGGCTGGTCCAGCGCCACCAGAGCCGCCTTATCGGCATAGGTCATGTCCGGGAACTCCGAATTGATCTCGTGCCTTTTTAGCGGCAGGTCATAGCGCAGATAGGTGCACTTTGCCGCGCCCATGCTGTCGCCGCTTAGGTCGCCAAGCTCGCTGTCGATCCTGCGATGGGTGTCACCGGTGCCGATCCACTGCATCAGCGTCTCCGTCAGGTCCACCGCGTCGTCCATCAGCCCAAACAGCGCGCCAATCGCGTCGCCCGCCGCCGCGCCGGTGGCCTTGGCGCCCGCATCGGCGCGCCCGGTGCCCACTGACACGACCAGCATCTGGTTCCTACCCGGCTTCCAATTCACCCGGTAGCCGTCGAGCGTCGCATACATGTAGGCCTGGAAGGCGGGGTTGTTGAACGGGCTCACCCCGCCATCCACGAAGCGCCCGATCACCGGCTCTTTGCCCTCCTCCTCGGTGATCACGATCTCCTCGGGGTCAAAGTAATAGGGCGCGGCGGTTGAGGCGCGGATCACCTTCCACAAGGGATAGTCCTTGTTGGCGGTGTATTTGCTGCCCTCCCGCTGGGTGAAGTACTTCCCGCACGGGTTGTTCCCAAGCGGCCAGGTGCTGCCGGTGTCCATGCGCTTGGAGACCGCCAAGAGCCCGGTCTTCAGCTTCTTGCTGCCCAGCAGCATGGGCGCGCCATTATCCTCCTTAAGGATGTCCTGCAGGATCTTGGCCAGCTCCTTGTGGTCGAAGCGCGCGCGCCAGAAACCCCAACGCGACAGGTTCCGGCGGAACACCCGATTGGCAAGGTCTTGGTAAAGCTTGATCAGGTCGTCGACCTGCATCTCCATCGCCAGCCCGGCGGCGATGATCGACCCGGTCGAAGTGCCCGCGATGAGGTCGAAGTAATGCGCCAGGCGGAAACCCGGGCTATTGTCATGACGCGCGCGCAAGATGTCCTCGATCCGTTTGAGGTAGCAAAGCGTGACAATGCCCCGCGTTCCGCCACCGTCCAGAGCCAGAATGCGCCTTGGCCCGCCCTTCGCCTTGTCAAAACGATCGTCGCGGTCACGAATAAAATACCCCATAAAAATCTCCGAATCTGAAACAATGGCACTGCCTTTGATCATACCGGGCTCGGGCCATATGGGAAGGCGGCAGGCGGATTGACCATCACGGTATACATAATGTATACGAACTGGCGACATGACCGACTCAGCCAAAGATACCTGCCTCTCTGACCTGCGCCACCGGATCCTCTCGCTGGACTTGGAACCTGGCGCCGCGCTGGAGGAGGCCACGCTGACCGCGCGCTACGGGATCAGCCGCACGCCCCTGCGTGAGGTGCTGCAGCGGCTGGCGGGGGCGGGGTTCATCACCCTGCAAGAGAACCGCGGCGCCAAGGTCTCGTCGATGGACGTGGCCACGATGCGCATCTTCTTCCAGACCGCCCCGATGGTCTATGCCAGCATCGGGCGTTTGGCGGCCGAGAACCGCGGCGCGGGGGCGCTGGACCGGCTGAAGGCGGCGCAGCGGGAGTTCACCAAGGCGAGTGCCGCGGGCGATGCCGGCCAGGCCGCCCTGGCCAACCACCGCTTTCACCTCTGCGTGGGCGAGATGGCGCAGAACCTCTACCTGATGGCCGCGCTGGAGCGGCTCTTGATCGACCACACGCGGCTCAGCCAAACCTTCTACCGTCCCACATCCAGGCAAGAGACTGATCTCGTAGCACAGGCCACGACGCATCATGACGCCATGATCGCGGCCATCGCGGCCGGCGAGCCCGCGCGCATGGTCGATCTGACGCTGGAGCATTGGGACCTCTCCCGCGACCGGGTGGAACGTTTCGTGCGCCCCGACCCGCTGCCCCTGGACCCGGCCTCTGCAAAGGACCAAGCCCATGCGATTTGAGGGCATCTACACCCCGCTGGTCACGCCCTACCACGCGGATTTCTCGGTCAACGACGCGGCGCTGGCCCAGGCGGTCGAGCTGCTGATCGGCGCGGGCGTGCATGGCATCATCGTGGCGGGCACGACGGGCGAGTACTACGCCCAGTCGATGGAGGAGCGCCTGGCAATGATGGCCCAGGTCAAGGGGCTGATCGCGGGGCGCGTGCCGATGATCGTGGGCACGGGTGCTATCCGCACCGAGGACAGCATCGCCTATGCCGAGGCGGCGCGCGACCTGGGCGCCGACGCGCTGCTGGTGGCGACGCCGCCATATGCCTATCCGACGGGGCGCGAGATCGCCCTGCACGCGCTGGCCATCGACCGCGCCGCGAACCTGCCGGTGATGCTCTATAACTACCCGGGCCGGATGTCGGTGAATATGGACGAGGAAACGCTGGACCGGCTGGGCCGCTCGCCGAATTTCTGCGCCATCAAGGAAAGCTCGGGCTCGCCGGACCGGCTGCACATGCTGGCGCGGGACTACCCGCATATCGCGCTGAGCTGCGGCATGGACGACCAGGCGCTGGAGTTCTTCGCCTGGGGCGCGCGGTCCTGGGTCTGCGCGGGGTCGAATTTCGCACCCGAATGCCACATCGCCTTGTTCGAGGCCTGCGCCATCGAAGGCGACTTCACCAAGGGCCGCGCGATCATGTCGGCGATGCTGCCCCTGATGCGCGTGCTCGAGCAGGGCGGCAAGTTCGTGCAGTGCATCAAGCACGGGCTAAGCTTTCGCGGCATCGACGCAGGCCCGCCGCGCCGCCCGCTGCAGCCCCTGAACAAGGACAACAAGCGCGAGCTGGCCGAGGTCGTGCGCACCATGACCACCACCGTCTCGCAGATCACGGGGAAAGCGATATGAGCGATCTTTTCACCCTCAAGGAATACCAAGCCATCGCCGCCGATCTGGACCTGCCGCGCGCCGCCTTCATCGACGGCAAGTACCGCCGCGGGGCGGGTGCTGTGCTGCCTACGGTGAACCCCGCCACCGGCGAGACCCTGGCCGAGATCGCCGCCTGTGATGCCTCGGACGTGGATCTTGCGGTGGGCAAGGCCCGCGAGGCCTTCGACCAGGGGCATTGGTCCAAGCTGCACCCAGCTGAGCGCAAGGACTTGCTGATCCGGCTCTGCAAGCTGATCACCCGCAACCGCCGCGAGCTGGCGGTGATGGAGAGCCTCGACAGCGGCAAGCCGATCCGCGACTGCGAAGAGATCGACATCCCCGAGAGCATCCATTGTATCAAGTGGCATGCCGAGCTGATCGACAAGGTCTATGACCAGGTCGGCCCCGCGGGGGACGACGCGGTCTCGATGATCGTGCGCGAGCCGATTGGCGTGGTGGCCGCGGTGCTGCCCTGGAACTTCCCGCTGCTGATGCTGGCCTGGAAGATCGGGCCGGCACTGGCCGCGGGCAACTCGGTGATCGTGAAGCCCGCCGAGCAGACCTCTCTGACCGCGCTGCGCGTGGCCGAGCTGGCCAGCGAGGCGGGCGTGCCGAACGGCGTCTTGCAGGTGCTGCCCGGCGACGGCCCGACCGTGGGCGCGCCGCTGGGCCTGCATATGGACGTGGACATGGTCAGCTTCACCGGCTCCACCGAGACCGGCAAGCGGTTCCTGCGTTACTCGGCGGATTCGAACATGAAGAGGGTCGTGCTGGAATGCGGTGGCAAGAACCCCGCCGTGGTGCTGGCCGATGCTGAGAACCTGGACCACGTGGCCGAGCATGTGGTGAACGCGGCGTTCTGGAACATGGGCGAGAACTGCTCTGCCGCGTCGCGCCTGATCGTGCATAAGGACGTCAAGGCGCCTCTGATGGAGCGCATCACCGCCCGCATGCGCGATTGGAAGACCGGCGACCCGCTGGACCCGGCCAATCATCTGGGCGCGCTGGTGGATGCCGAGCATCTGGCCAAGGTCGCGGGCTATCTGCGCGACGGCGACGGGCCCGACGGGCCCTATGTGGAGCCGCGGGTCTATGAGGTCGCGCCGGGCGATGCGCTGGCGCGCGAGGAGGTCTTTGGGCCCATCCTTAGCGTGATCGAGGTCGCCAGCACCGACGAGGCCATCGCCCTGGCCAATGACACCTCCTATGGGCTCGCCGCCAGCGTCTTTACCGCGAACACGCGCCAGGCGATCCGCGCGGCGCGCGAGATCAAGGCCGGGACCGTGACGGTGAACTGCTATGGCGAGGGCGACAGCGCCACGCCCTTTGGCGGCTACAAGCAGTCCGGCTTCGGTGGCCGCGACAACGGCGTGCATGCCCATGACCAGTTCACCGAAGTTAAGACGATCTGGATCGACCTGACCGACCCCAGCGAAGGCGACAATGTTGGCTAGGGTTTTCGAATTTCGCTTGCGCGAAATCCGATCCGCCGGGGGGACGCTGTCCCCCCGGACCCCCCTGGGATATTTCCAGCAAGAGGAAGGGCAGAAGCGGTGACAGACCAAGTGGGGATTGTCTCGCGTTTGCCAAAGGACCCGGGCGTATCGGGCTGGGCGGCGATCCTGCCCGACCCGCCCCCGCCGCGGGTTTTGGAGGACGAGATCACCGCCGAGTGGCTGGTGATCGGCGCGGGATTTGCCGGGCTGGCGGCGGCGCACCGGCTGACGCAGCTCTGCCCCGGGGATCGCATCGTGGTGCTGGACGCAACCCGGGTGGGCGGCGGTCCGGCGGGCCGCAATTCTGGCTTCATGATCGACCTGCCGCATGACCTGGCCTCCGACGATTACGGCGGCGCGGTTGAGGCGGACCAGGCGCAAACGCGCGGCAACCGCTGCGGCATCGCCTTCGCCGCCGAGATGGCCGCGGCCTATGGGCTCTCGCCCGAGGCCTTCTCGCAGTCGGGCAAGATCAACGGCGCGGCCAGCGCCAAGGGGCACAGGCACAACCTGGACTACGCGCGGCACCTCGGCGCCATGGGCGAGGCGCATGAGATGCTGGACGCGGCCCAGATGCGGGCCATGACGGGCACGGATTACTATGTCAGCGGCTTGCGCACGCCCGGCGCGGCGATGATCCAGCCCGCGATGTTCGTGCGCGGCGTGGCGGCGGGGCTGGCCTCGAACCGGGTGGCGATCCACGAGAACACGCCGGTGACATCGCTGACGCGGGACGGGGACTGGGTCGCGGTCACTCCAAGGGGCCGGGTGCGCGCGCCAAAGGTCATCCTGGCCGTGAACGGGCATCTGCAGAGCTTTGGGCATATGGCGGGGCGGCTGATCCATGTGCATACCTATGCCGCGATGACCCGCGCCCTTTCCGAAGGTGAGGCCGCCCGATTAGGCGGCGATCCTAGCTGGGGCCTGACGCCCGCGGATCCCGTAGGCACCACCGTGCGGCGCATCTCGGGCACCGGCGGCGACCGGATCGTGATCCGCAACCGCTTTACCTATGATCCCACGATGGAGCTGCCCCAGGGGCGCGTTGAGGCCGTGGGCCGCGACCAGGACCGCGCCTTCGCGGCGCGTTTCCCGATGCTGAAGGGCGTCGGGATGGAATACCGCTGGGGCGGGCGGCTCTGCCTGAGCCGCAACAACGTGCAGGTGATCGGCGCGCTGGAGCCGGGGCTTTTTAGCGCCTGCTGCCAGAACGGGCTGGGCACCGCCAAGGGCACGCTGGCGGGGCTGCTGGCGGCGGAATTGGCCAACGGCGTCGGCTCGCCCGAGCTTGACGCGGCGCTGGCCGCGCCCGCGCCCACGCGCCTGCCCCCCGCCCTGGTCACAAGGATCGGCGCCGCCGCGCGCCTGCGCTGGGACGCCTTCCGCGCGGGGCGGGAGTATTAGGGCTGGTGAATTGCCATCGGCCCCAGCCCGCTTGTGGGCGCCCATCTGGTGCCGCTATGGTCACGCAGAGCCTGAATTCTGAGGACCGGATGGACACGCAAGACAAGCCCGGCTGCTGCCCCTCGGCGGACAAAGACCCTGCCCTTAGCGCTGCGCCCTTAGAGGTTCCCGCCGGCGCCGGGCCGCGGCCCGAGACCGCGCAAATCCCCGGCGGTACGGCGCTGGTTGGTACCGACCGCCCGCAGATCGCCGTCGATGGCGAGGGGCCGCTGCGCCGCGCCAAGCTCGCCCCGTTCGAGATTGGCGTGACCGCCGTCACCAATGCCGAGTTCGCCGCCTTCATCGACGCCACCGGCTATGTCACCGAGGCCGAGCGGTTCGGCTGGTCCTTTGTGTTCTGGGATCAGGTGCCCGAGAGCGTTGGCGCCACGCAGGCCGTGGTCGAGGTGCAGTGGTGGCGGCGCGTGGACGGCGCGATCTGGTCGGCGCCGAACGGGCCGGGCACCGAGGCCGCCTGCCTGCCTGATCACCCGGTCGTGCATGTGTCCTGGAACGACGCCCGCGCCTATGCGCGCTGGGTCGGCGGGCGCCTGCCCTCCGAGGCCGAATGGGAGCACGCCGCCCGGGGCGGCCAGGCGGACGTGCGCTTTCCCTGGGGCGATTTGGAGCCCGATGACATCGACACCACCCCCTGTAACATCTGGCAGGGCGCCTTCCCCGACCACAACACGCAACGCGACGGTTATGCCGCCACCGCCCCGGCGCGGTCCTTCGAGCCCAACGCCTATGGGCTTTACAACATGGCCGGGAACGTCTGGGAGTGGACCGCCGACGCCTATAAGGTCCGGTCGCTGAAACGCGAGGTCAAGGAGCGCCTGAAGGGCATGCGCGGCTACAGGCTGTCGAAGGGCGGGTCGTTCCTGTGCCACCGCAGCTATTGCTACCGCTACCGGATCGCGGCGCGGTCGGGGAACTCTCCCGACAGCACGACGACGCATCAGGGCTTCCGGGTGGTCTGGCCTGCGGGGGCGAAGGGCCTGCGCGCGGTGAGTTAACAGAACCCTAACCGCGGCGGGGTAAGTTGAGCACCGAAGCGCTTCATCCGCGCAGGATTAGCACCCTGCGCAAAACCACATCTAGGCGGCGCCGCCGACCTTACCCCTCATCCATCGTTACAAACCCGAGACACTCCGCCCCCCCGGCCCCCGCAATTCCCGTAGGGCCCGGCGGAAGAGGCATGTCCCGTGGGCACGCGCCATCGCCTGAAACGCCCCTCAAGGCCGGAACCGGCCCGCGCCTCTTGCGCCGCAATGGCTAGGCTGCGCCAAGCTCTCTGACGCGGGCCCATAGCCTATCCTCCACCGGCACCGAGCTCAGAACCCGCCGCGCAGCGCCCGGAACCCGCACGCCGGGCTCCTCTGCGACCGCCTGCGCCACGCGGGCGAAGCGATCCGCCAGGGCCGTGCCCTGCGGGTCGATCAGCAAGTAGAACTGCCCTAAATCATGCGGCGGGCCGTCGGGCAGTTTCAGCCCCTTTACGTCAAGCGAGCTTACCGAGCCGGTCATCCCCGCGGCCAGAAGCTCGACCAAGAGCCCTAGCGCCCAGCCCTTGTAATCCGCCGCGCTGCGCAGCGAGCCGCCCAATGCGGCCTCGGGATCCGTCGTGGGCTGGCCATCGGCGTCGACGGCCCATCCCAGCGGGATGGGCTCGCCCGCGGCCTTGGCCATGGTGATCTTGCCCAGCGCCACCGCCGCGGTGGAGAAATCGGCATGCATCGCGGGCGCGCCGTCGCCTGGGACGGTGAAGGCGATCGGGTTGGTGCCCAGGATCGGGCGCTTGCCCCCCGGCCCGGACACGATGGCCGAGGCGTTGGTCATGCCAATCCCGATCAGCCCCGCGGCGGCGATCTGCTCGGTGAAGAAGCCAAGCGAGGTGCAGGTATGGCTGTGGCACACGGACAACGAGGCGACCCCGTTGGCCCGCGCGGCCTCGACGACACGGGGCAGCGCGCGGGCAAAGGCGGGCTGGGCAAAGCCCAGCTTGGCGTCGACCTGGATCGCGCCGGGGCGCGGGGCGGTGACCTCAGGCTCGACCGTGCCGTTCACGCGCCCGCTGGCGAGCTGCGTGCAGTAGCTCTCTAGGTAGTAGAGCCCGCAGATGATGTTGCCGGTCTCTTCGGCGCGGGCCACCGCGCGGGCGACTTCTGCGGCCTGAAACGCGCCGGCGCCATGGGCCAGAAGGGCGGCCTCGCTGGCCGCGCGGATCTCTTCGATGGTGACGTCCATGGTCATTCCCTAGCCTAGTCGTTGTCTGAGAGCCCGGCCCCGGCGCCCGCCAGGCGGCTGGCCTCGGTGGCGGGGGCATAGGTGCGGGACGCGTAGCGGTTCAGCACGCGCAGCGTGTCCTGGCTGATCTGCGCGCGGGTTTGCGTCGAGGGCGTGTCCTCAAGGAAGGGCCGCAGCAGCAGGTGCTGGGCCGCTTCGGCGGGCGGCTCTGGCGTGCTGCCATCGGCCAAGGCCGCGCCCAGGGCGATCTGTGGCGCGCCCTCTGGCAGGACCCCCGCCAGGGCCGCCGCACCGGCCAGGCCGCGCGCCTCCAGCCAGCGCACCGCCCAGCCCGCCTCCTCGGCCAGCCCCCAGGACAGCCCCGCCCCGCGGGCGGCCTTCGCCGCCAGGGCCTGCAGCTCGCCCAGGGACATGTCTACCATGACGGATAGACCCAATCGTCGCCGGTCTCGGCGATCTCATGCGGGAAGGGCGCGCCCTGGAACATGTTGATCCGCACCCAGCGGTCCGAGCGCGGGTCAAAATGCCCGGCGCCAAAGAACGACAGCTTGCAGCGCAGCAGGTCGATGGGCAGCATATCATGGGCGATGGTGTTGTCGCGCACCTCGCCATAGGGGCAGCGGTCGAGCAATTGCAGGCGGCGCACCATGTGGCGGTGCTCGGGGTGTTGCAGCAGGAATTCCGCGATGGGCGCCTCGGCGGGGAAGTTTGAGAGGATCTCGCCCAGCAGGGCCGCGTCCCGGGCCGGGGACAGAGGTTGCTCGTACTTGGCGATGGGCTCTTCGTGGCGTTCGCCCAGGCGCGGCTCCAGCTTTTCGGCCGAGACGTACCAAGCGCGGGCATCCGCCTGCGGCGCGTCCCAGTCGATGCCGTCAGCCCAGCCGTAGAACTCGCCCAAGAGCGATAGGATCGCACCGCATGTCGCGGCGCCGTCGATGCGGCGAAACTGCGCCTCGTCGGCGGACATGCAATCGGCCAGCCCGTCCACCAGGTCGGGATAGGCCTCCAACATCAGCGAGAGCAGCGCCTCTTGGCCCTCAAGGCTCAGCGCCGCCTCGGCCCACTGGTAAAGGTCGTCCCAGGGCCGGCGGGCGGCGAGGCTACGCCCCACGACCCTATCGAGATCTGGGCGCAAAGCGGCCAGTTTCTCGATCTGCAAAGGATGCGCGGAATTCCAATCGTCGGCGCTGCGGATCGCCCGGGCAAGGCGGTCTTGATAGACCGCGATTTCCTCTGCCGAGGCGGTCTCGACCGAGCGCACCCGCGCCAAGGCCTCTTCGCGCGCGGCCATCCAATTGTTGATCAGCGCCGGGTGGTGGATCAGGAAGGGCGCCATCCCAAGCCCGGTGGAGTTGCCGATGCCAAAGCGCCGCCGCAGGCTTGGCTCAAGGGGGACCGCGCTGGCAGAGCGCGCCCGCGCCATATGCTCTACCAGGTCCAGCACGAAGCAGCGGATCAGGTAGACCGTCAGCATCTCGGCCTGGAAGGGCGCGGCCATCTCGGGCCGGTCGGCGATAACCTCGCGATCGGCATTGCCGAACTTGCCAGAGCCGTAAACGGCGGTGGTGCGCATCAGATAGCCCACTTCGGCGACCTTCTGCGCCTCCGGCTGGTGGCCCGCCGCGAGGGCCTCGATCACATGGCCGAACAGGCGGACCGAGCGGTTCGCCCGGCTCAGCGTTAGCACGCGTTCGCTGGTGCGCCCGGCCTCTTGCAGCGGCACGTTGGCGCGCAGCTGCTCGACATCCGCGTCCGTGGGCGCGCCGTCGAACAGCGCGAATGTCGCGTCCCAGGCATCGGCGATCACCCGGTCAGAGCGTTTCTCATCCGGCAAGTCATGGCCGAAGGCGACGAGGGTATAGGATCGCGTGGGTGTCACGGCCCTATAAAGCGCCGTGCCCACGCCATGCGCGTCGATCTCAAAGCGCGGGCGCTCGATGCGCCAGCCCTCGGCCTTCATCCGGCGCAGCAGGATGCGCATGAAGGACAGCCGCGACTGATGCATGGAGCCCATGCGCGCCAGGCGCATCACCTGGGCGGGCGGGCGCAGGGGCACGTCGGCGGTGGAGGCGATCTCTCTCATTGCGGGCCGAAGCTTTCGGCGAAGAAGCGATACCAATTGCCGCCCATCACGCCCGCAACCTCGGCCTCCGCAAAGCCCACCGCGCGCAGCCCGGACTCGATGTTCCCAAAATCCCGGTTGTCCTGGAACCAGTCCGGCATCGGCGGGAAGCCCGCATTGCTGGCCGAGCCCTCGCCATAGTCGATCTCTTTCGTCCAGCGCCCCACGCGCATCCATTCCACCACGCTGTCGGGCTGGTCCTGGCAGAGGTCGGTGCCGACCCCGAGGCGCTCAACGCCCATCATCTCGGCGGTGTCCGCGATCATCCGGCAGAAGCTTTCCAGCGTGCAGTCGGTCTTGCCCCTCAAGTGGTGCGGGTAAAGCGAGAAGCCCAGCATGCCGCCCGTTTCGGCCAGCGCGCGCAGCACCGTGTCGGATTTGTTGCGCAGCGCCGGGTGCCAGAAACCCGGATTGGCATGGGTGATCGCAATGGGGCGGCTGGAATGCTCGATGGCCTCCAGCGTCGAGCGCTCGGCGGAGTGGCTCATATCCACCACCAGCCCCACCCGGTTCATCTCGGCCACCACCTGGCGGCCCATGCGGGTCAGCCCGGTGTCGTCCTCCTCGTAGCAGCCCGTCGCCAGCAGCGACTGGTTGTTATAGGTCAGCTGCATGAACCGCGCGCCCAGGTCGTGGCAGATCTCGACCAGGCCGATATCGTCCTCGATGGGCGAGGGGTTCTGGAAGCCAAAGAAGATCGCGGTGCGCCCCTCGGCCTTGGCGCGGTCGATGTCCGCGGCGGTGCGGGCCTTCATGATCAGCTCGGGGAAGCGCTCGAAATAGCGGTTCCAGCGTTCCACCTGCAGGACCATCTCGCGGAAGGTCTCGTGATAGGCGATGGTGACATGCACCGCGTCGACACCGCCGTCGCGCATCTGGCGAAAGATCTTCTCGGACCAGTTGGCGTATTGCAGGCAATCGATGCGGTATCCCATGCGCGCTCCTCCCGGCGCGGATAGGGGCACAGAAGGCGCTGGCAGGCAAACGATTTATGGGGGAATGTGCGGAGGATCTAGGGAGGTTGCCGCAGATGAGTGTTTTTGAGAACCCGCACCGGGGCCGGGGCCTGCCCGGCATGGAGGTCTACCCGTCCGTGGATGCCGCGGCGGTGGGGGCGCTGCTGGCGCGCTGCCCGCGCTTTGCCGAAACGCCGATGGTGCAGACCGATCTGATCCCGGGCGCGGAGCTGTGGGTGAAGGACGAGAGCGACCGCATGGGCCTGGGCTCGTTCAAGGCGCTGGGCGCGGCCTATGTGATCGCGCGGGACGCCGAGGCGGGCGCGGCGCGCGGGCGCACCTATGTCGCGGCCAGCGCGGGCAACCACGGGCTTTCGGTGGCGGCGGGGGCGGCGGCCTTCGGGGCTCAGGCCGCGATCCTTTTGTCAGAGACCGTGCCCGAAAGCTTCGCCGAGCGCCTGCGCGGCGCGGGCGCGGTCTATGAAGAGAGCATGGCCGCGGCGATGCGGATGGCCGACGAGAATAGCTGGGTGCTGCTCAGCGACAGCTCCTGGCCCGGCTACACCGAGATCCCCTATCGCGTCATGGAGGGCTACACCCAGATGGCCGCCGAATGCACTCGCCAGATAGAGGCGCCGACGCATATCTACCTGCAGGCGGGCGTCGGCGGGCTGGCCTGCGCGGTCGCCGCCTATGCCCGGCATGCCTGGGGCGATGGGCCAGAGATCACCGTGGTCGAGCCCGAGGCCGCGCCCGCATTGGTGGAGGCGATACGCGCCGGCGAGGTTGTTTTTGCCGACGGTCCGGTGAGCAATATGGGGCGGCTTGACTGCAAAGAGGCGTCCTTGGTGGCGCTCGCCGGTTTGGCGCGCGACGCGGACCGGTTCATGACCGTCAGCGACGGGCAGGCCGATGCGGCGGTAGCGATGCTCGCCAAGATCGGGCTTTCGTCCTCGCCCTCGGGTGCTGCGGGCCTGGCCGGGGCCTTGGCCGCGGACCTGCCCCAGGGCGCGCGGGCGCTGGTGATCAACTCCGAAGGCGCCGCGTGATCTTTCCCGCAGCGGAGTTTCAGGGACGGGTCGCGCGCCTTCAGGCGCGCATGGCCGATGCTGGTATCGACGCGCTGCTGCTGACGACCCCGCCGGATGTGTTCTATGTCACCGGTTTCCTGACGCGCTTCTGGGAGAGCCCCGCGCGGCCCTGGTTCGTGATCGTGCCCGCCAAGGGCGCCCCGGTCGCGGTCATCCCCTCGATCGGGGCGGGCCTGATGGGCAAGACCTGGCTCAGCGACATCCGCACCTGGGACGCGCCGGACCTGGTGGATGACGGGGTGTCTCTGCTGGCCTCGACGCTGGGCGATCTGGTGCCAGACACGGGCGCGGTTGGCCTGCACATGGGGCTTGAGACGCATCTGCGCATGCCCCTGGCGGATTACGAGCGCCTGCGCGCGGCGCTGGCCCCGCGCCACTTCGCGGACGCCACGGGTCTGGTGCAGCGCGTGCGCGAGGTGAAATCCGAGGCCGAAATCGACCGCATCCGCCAGACCTGCGCCATCGCCGGGCGCGCCTTTGATCGGGTGCCCGAGATCGCCGGCGCGGGGGCGCCGCTAGAGCGGGTCTTTCGGGACTTCCAGCGTCTGCTGCTGGAGGAGGGCGCCGAGTGGGTCAGCTATCTTGCGGGTGGCGCCGGGCCCGGCGGGTACGGCGATGTGATCTCGCCCGCCTCCGACCGCCCCCTGGCCCGGGGCGATGTGCTGATGCTGGACACCGGTGCGGTGCGGGAGGGCTATTTCTGCGACTTCGACCGGAACTGGGCGGTGGGCGGCGCAGATGACGCCAGCCGCCGCGCCTATGACAGGCTTTATGCGGCGACCGAGGCGGGGCTCGCCGCGGCGCGGCCCGGGATGACGGCGGGAGGTCTCTACCGCGCGATGGCCGCCGTGACGGGGGATGTCAGCGGAAGGATCGGGCATGGGCTGGGGCTGAGCTTGACCGAATGGCCCTCGCTGATCCCTTCTGATCGGACCGAGCTGCGCGCGGGCATGGTGCTGACGCTCGAGCCCTGGGTGGAGATCGCGCCGGGACGCATGATGGTCCATGAGGAGAACGTCGTGATCAGGGAAGGGGCCGCTGAGTTGCTGTCGCCAAGGGCCGCGGCGGAACTGCCGGTGATCTAACAGCATCGCACCGCGCGCCGCGGCGGCGTGCGGTGTATTTTCGGAAACTTAACCTTTTCTCAACCCGAATCGTGCCACCCTCCACGGGTGGTTGGCTCGGGGACTGTCCTTAGGTCAGGCCCCTACCACCACCCGAATATTATGAGGGGCGCCTGGGTTAAGATCGCGTGAATATTGCCCGAGGCCAAAGCGCGCAGCCCGCGACTACGGAGTGACACAGCGCCCTAGAGCGTTCCGCCTCTGACTTGGCGCATCAAGTTGAAGGCAAACGCGCGCTGCACCATAGGGTTCATCCGCGCTCCGCTTCGAAACTTGATCCGAGCGTCTTTGCGATGCGCTTTAGCTCTTGATGCGCCAGCCCGTCTTGAAGATCCGCCAGATCACCAGCAGGCAGCCCATCGTGAAGCCCAGGATCGCCAGCAGGCTCCAGCCCAGCGCCACGTCCGCCAGCCCGAAGAACGCCCAGCGGAAGCCGGAGATCAGGTAAACCACCGGGTTGAACAATGTGACCACCTGCCAGGCGTCGGGCAGCATCGACACTGAATAGAACGCCCCGCCTAGAAAGATCAGCGGCGTTACGATCAGCATGGGCACCAGGTTGAGCTGCTCAAAGTTCTTGGCCCAGATGCCGATGATGAACCCCATCAGCGAGAAGGAAACGCAGGTCAGCACCAGAAACAGCAGCATCACCAGCGGGTATTCTATCTGCATCGGCACGAAGAGGAAGGAGGTGCCCAAGATGATCATGCCGATCAGGAAGGCCTTGGTGGCGGCGGCGCCGACATAGCCCAGCACGATCTCCAGCACGTTGATCGGGGCCGAGAGCAGCTCGTAGATCGTGCCGATGAACTTGGGAAAGTAGATGCCCAAGGCGGCGTTGGTGATCGACTGGGTGATCACGCTCAGCATGATCAGGCCCGGCACGATGAAGGCGCCATAGCTGACGCCCTCGACCTCGCTGATGCGGCTGCCGATGGCGGTGCCGAAGACCACGAAGTAGAGCGACGTGGACAGCACCGGCGAGACGATGCTCTGCCAGATGGTGCGCCAGGTGCGGGCCATCTCGAACTTGTAGATCGCGGCGACGGCGTGCCAGTTCATGCGGGGCTCTCCTGGTGAACGAGGCTGACGAAGATGTCCTCTAGGCTCGACTGGCGGGTCTGCACGTCGCGCAGGACCAGCCCCGCGCCGGACAGATCAGACAGGAGCCGCGCGATGCCGGTGCGCTCGGCGGCGGTGTCATAGGCGTAGATCAGCGTGCATGCGCCGGTCTGGCGCAGGTTATAGCTGGCAAGGCTCTCTGGAACGGCCTCCAGCGGCGCCTGCAGCTCGATGGTCATCTCCTTGGAGCCCATGCGCCGCATCAGGGACGCGGTTTCCTCGACCAACAAGATCTCGCCGTTGTTGATAACCCCGATGCGATCCGCGATGGCCTCGGCCTCTTCAATGTAATGCGTGGTGAGGATGATGGTGACCCCGTCGGCTTGCAGCTGGCGGACCACGTCCCACATGTCCTTGCGCAGCTCCACGTCGACACCCGCGGTGGGCTCGTCCAGGAACAGCACGCGGGGCTCGTGGATCAGCGCCTTTGCGATCAGCACGCGGCGGCGCATCCCGCCCGAGAGCTCGCGGATCTGCGCGTCTTTCTTGTCCCACAATGACAGCTTGCGCAGCACATCCTCGACCTTGGCGTCGTCGCGCGACATGCCAAAGAGCCCGCGCGACAGGGCGACGGTGTTTTTGACGCGCTCGAAGGGCTCTAGGTTGATCTCCTGCGGCACCAGCCCGATCAGGCGGCGCGCCTCGCGGTAGTCCTCGATCACGTCATGCCCGCCTACGGTGACGGAGCCGCTGGTGATGTTGGCCAGACCACAGATGATCGAGATCAGCGTGGTCTTACCCGCGCCGTTCGGCCCTAAGAGGGCAAGGATCTCGCCTTCCGCGATCTCCAAGTTGGCGCCGCGCAGCGCCTCCATCCCGCCCTCATATGTCTTGCGCAGATCGCGCACCGAAATCATCGACACTCGTACGTCCCCTTTTGTCAGGCAGGATCGTAGCCCAAGCTCGCGCAGGGTGAAATGGGCAGAAACGCGAGACATGTCTCACTTCGCGCACCAACGCCGGAAAAGGGAACGCCCGGCCTTTGGGGGAAGGCCGGGCGCTTGAGGGCGGATCTCGCCAAATCGCGGATCCTTGGGGGGTTCGTGTGCCTAAGGGGGGCGTGGGTCTTTAGGGTTGGCCTGTTCTTAGCAGGACATTTAGCAGGACATCAGGACGTCGACCTCGAAGCCCTGCAATGTGGTGCGTGCGGTCTCGCCATAGGCCTCGGCGTCGATCGCAATCTCGGGGTGGAGCTTGTAGAGTTCCTCGCGCTTGGCGTCGTCCAGCGCCTCGACACCGGCGAAGGCCGGGTGGAAGCTCTCGGTCTCGACGCCGTTGGAATAGACGATCTCATGCTGGTCGAACATGAAGTGGTAGTAGGTGACCTCGGTCTGGCGGTGGTCGACGCGGATCGACTGGTCATTGACCAGCGCCATCGCCGGGGCAAGCACCTCGTCCTCGCCGAACAAAAGCTCGCAGCGCCAGTCGTCCAGAAGCAGGCAGTGCTGCTGGCTGACCACCAGATCGCGCGAGGGCTTGTCCGCGCCCAGCGCGCCGGCGGCGATGCGGACCGGGCGCAGCGCCGGGTCGGCGGCGAAATCGCTGGCGGCGAGCTGGCGGGATGCGACCCAGCGGACCGGCTGATAGCCGTTGTCCTTGGTGCGCACCATGTCACCGACCGCAAGCCGCTCCACAGGCTTTTGGCCGCCAAGGACGTCGATCAACGTGCCGGTGGCGTGGCTGTGGTTATCGAAAGCGGTGCTTGGGACGTAAGGCATATTGTCGGCTCGCTCTGCGGTATCGAATGACGCCGTTGTGCCGATAGAAGGTGGTCAAGCTTTGGCGAAAAGCGGCGGAAACCGGGCAAAGCAGAGATTTCTGGCCCCAAACCCCGCCCAATTCTCCGGCGCGTGGTCAATTAGGGCGAAAATCAGGCGGTTGTTGATGGAACGAGGCCGGGCGCGCCGGGCCGGTCCGGCAGCGGCTTTATCCGTGGCCGCGGGTCACAGCCCCGCATAGCGATTCGGCCTTGTGAGGTCCGGGTGATGATCGGCGGCCAAAGCCCAGGCGAGTTTCAGCTTGCGCCGCGAGAACTTGGCGCCCATGCGTTCGCGCGCGAGCTCGCGCGTCACCACCTCGCCGTTTTTGACCATCGTCAGGATGGTCTTGGCGGCGTTGACCACCTCGTCATCGCGCAGCGGCTGCGCGACCTGCTCTTCCAGGAAGGTCAGCGAGGAGTGAAAGCTGTTGGCGGGGATGCACACCGGCAGGCTGAGGAAGCCGCCATAGGTGAACTCCCGCTCCTCGCGGCTCATGGGCTTGCCGTCCTCGCCTGGCAGGTCAGAGGAGCCGACGCTGCCGATGCCCATATGCAGGTGTTCGTTGGACATCTCGCGCGGGTCGACCCAGGCCACGATGTCCTTGGAGGCCTCGATGAAGCTCGCGTTCGACGCGGTCACGCCGACCTTGATGGCGACCTCGCAGATGTCCCATATCGTCACGGTCAAATGCGGCTTCAGGCCCTTTGACAGATCCGCGATCTTGCCGTTGGCCTGAAGCGATTGAAGCCGTTTGAAGACCTCACCCGTCGCCTCGGACAGCGGAATATAGCCCTCCTCAAAAAACATCTTGCCTGCCTCATTTTTGGTTACACGCTGCCTACGGCCAAATCTCGGCGTGGATATGGCTAAGAATAGGTTAAAAAGCGGTTGACCCCTTGGGTCCGCTTGGGCCAACTTTGTCCATCACACGAGTATTCTGCTCGATGACGGGGCCGCCATGTTACCGGCGGCCGCATTACAACTGGGAGACAAGTATGACTCTGATGACCAAAATTCTCGGCGCCGGTGCCGCCGTAGCGATGTCGGCAATCGGTGCCCTCGCCGAACCCGGGCTGATCATCGACCTTGGCGGTAAGTTCGACAAGTCCTTCAACGAGAGCGCCTATAACGGCGCGCAGCGCTGGGCGGCCGAGACCGGCGGCACCTTCGTTGAGACCGAGCTGCAATCCGAGGCGCAGCGCGAGCAGAACATGCGCAAGATGGCCGAGCGCGGCGCCAACCCGATCGTGGTGATGGGCTTTGCCAACGCCTCGACCATCGACAAGGTCGCGCCGGACTACCCCGACACCAAGTTCGCGATCATCGACGTGAACTGGCTGGACCACCCCAACCTGCGCCAGATTGCGTTCAAAGAGCATGAGGGCAGCTATCTGGTGGGCATGATGGCGGCGATGGCCTCCAAGAGCGGCACCGTGAGCTTCGTGGGCGGCATGGATATCGGGCTGATCAACCGGTTCGCCTGCGGCTACGCCCAGGGCGCCAAGGCGGTGAACGCGGATATCAACGTGATCGTCAACATGACCGGCACCACCCCCGCGGCGTGGAACGACCCGGTGAAGGGCGGCGAGATCACCCGCGGCCAGATCAGCCAGGGCTCGGACGTGGTCTATGCCGCGGCGGGCGGCACCGGCGTGGGCGTGCTGCAGGCCGCCGCAGATGCCGACATCCTGTCGATCGGCGTGGACAGCAACCAGAACTACCTGCATTCGGGCAAGGTCCTGACCTCGATGCTCAAGCGCGTCGACAACGCGACCTATAACGTCTTCTCCGCAGGCGTAGAGGGCTTTGAGGCCGGCGTCGTGGACATGGACCTCGCGTCCGACGGCGTGGGCTATGCGCTGGACGAGCACAACGCCGAGCTGGTCAGCGACGAGATGAAGGCGGCCGTGGACGCCGCGCGCGCCGACATCATTGCGGGCAAAATCACGGTGCATAACTTCACCGACGACGACAGCTGCCCGTCGTTCTAAGCAACGCGTAGGATGGGGTTAAACCCCATCCTACCCTTCTCTCACCCATGCCGCGAGGGAGAGCTTAATGGTGAAATCCTTGAACGACTTCTTCACGGCCTGGACGATGACCGAGGAGCAGGGCCGCGACGCCCAGATCGCCTCGGCCACCGGCGACCGCATCTATTACTCCGATCCGCGCACTGAGGGCGTGATCACCGACCTGGACACGCTTTGCGGCTATGTCGCGCAGTTCCTGCCGATGTGCCCGCCCGGCGCCAAGGTGACCGTCGCGGACCCGGTGGACAGCAAGGACGGGCATGCCCGCGCCACCGTGCATTTCGTGATGAGCGAGGAGATGCAGCAGACCGGGCAGTACTTCGCCGAGCTCGACGGCTACGGCAAGATCACCCGGCTGGTGGGATTTGCGGGCAAGGGCGCCGAATGAGCACGGCCGCAATCGAGCTAAAGGGCATCTCCAAGGCCTTCGGGCCGGTGCAGGCCAACAAGGACATCGCGATCAAGGTGATGCCGGGCACGATCCACGGGATCATCGGCGAGAACGGCGCGGGCAAGTCCACGCTGATGTCCATCCTCTATGGCTTCTACCAGGCCGACTCGGGCGAGATCTGGATCGACGGCAAGCTGACCACCATCCGCGAGCCGCTGCAGGCCATCGGCGCGGGCATCGGCATGGTGTTCCAGCACTTCAAGCTGGTGCAGAACTTCACCGTGCTCGAGAACATCATCCTGGGCGCCGAGGACGGCGCCTTGCTGCGGCCCTCGCTGGCCAAGGCCCGCGGCGAGCTAAAGCGGCTGGCCGAGGAATACGAGCTGAACGTGGACCCCGATGCGCTGATCGAAGAGATCGGCGTGGGCATGCAGCAGCGCGTGGAGATCCTCAAGGCGCTCTACCGCCAGGCCGACATCCTGATCCTGGACGAGCCCACCGGCGTGCTGACCCCGCCCGAGGCGGACCACCTGTTCCGCATCCTCGAGGGGCTGAAGGCGCAGGGCAAGACCATCATCCTGATCACCCACAAGCTGCGCGAGATCATGGAGGTGACCGACGAGGTCTCGGTGATGCGCCGCGGCGAGATGGTGGCCACGGTGAACACCGCCGACACCAGCCCCGAGGAGCTGGCAGAGCTGATGGTGGGCCGCAAGGTACTGCTGCGGGTGGACAAAAAGCCCGCCGCGCCAAGCCGCACCGTGCTGAAGGTCGAGAACCTGAAGGTGCGGGACGAGGACGGGGTCGAGCGGCTCCGGGGCATCTCATTACATGTGCGCGCCGGCGAGATCCTGGGCATCGCGGGCGTGTCCGGCAACGGCCAGTCCGAGCTGCTGGAGGTGCTTGGCGGGATCAGCCCGGCCACCGGCATCATCCGGGTGAACGGCACGGATATCGACCTGACGGGACGCGAAAGCGATGGCCAGTCGCGCCGCAAACGCGGCATCGCGCATGTGCCGGAGGACCGCCACCACCTGGGCCTGATCCTGGAATTCTCCGCCTGGGAGAATATCATGTTCGGCTATCACCACGACGCGGATTACCAGAAGAACCGGCTGATCATGGACAACCGCAGCGCCCAAGAGATCGCCGCCGGAAAGATGGAGCGCTTTGACGTGCGCCCGCCGAACCCGATGCTGTCGGCCAAGAACTTCTCGGGCGGGAACCAGCAAAAGATCGTCCTGGCGCGCGAGATCGAGCGCAATCCAGAGCTGCTGGTGGTTGGCCAGCCGACGCGCGGCGTGGATATCGGCGCCATTGAGTTCATCCACCAGCAGATCATCGCCCTGCGCGACAAGGGCTGCGCGGTGCTGCTGGTCTCGGTCGAGCTGGACGAGATCCTGTCGCTCAGCGACCGCATCGCGGTGATGTTCGACGGCCAGATCATGGGCGAGCGCATGCCCGACCAGACCGACGAGCGCGAGCTGGGCCTGCTGATGGCCGGTGTCTCGAACGGGGAGGCCGCGTGATGGACAAGATGCCCCGCTGGGTCGACATCGCCCTGATCCCCTTCATCAACCTGATCCTGGCGCTGATCGTGTCGGGGCTTGTGGTGCTTTACATCGGCGAGAACCCGCTTGAGGCCATGGCCATCATGGTCAACGGCGCCGTGGGCTCGGCCTATGGCTGGGGCTACACGCTTTACTACGCCACGAACTTCATCTTCACGGGGCTGGCGGTCTCGGTGGCCTTCCAGGCGCGGCTGTTTAACATCGGCGGCGAGGGCCAGGCGATGGTCGGAGGGCTGGGCGTGGCGCTTGTGTGCCTTTTGATCCCGTTCCCGCATTGGTCGATGGCGCTTGTCGCGGCGATGATCGGCGGCGCGCTGTTTGGCGCGGCATGGGCGGCGATCCCGGCCTATCTGCAGGCCAAGCGCGGCAGCCATATCGTGATCACCACGATCATGTTCAACTATATCGCGGCCTCGCTGCTGGTCTATCTGACCGCCAACACCCTGCGCACCAGCCGGGGTATGTCGAACGAATCCGACCGCTTCGCGGACACTACGTTCCTGCCCAGCGCCTATGAGATGTTCTCGGGCCTTGGCATTCCGTTCTCGCGCTCCGCGCCGATGAACGTGACCTTCCTGATCGCCATTCTGTGCTGCGTGCTGGTCTACCTGCTGATCTGGCGCACCCGGCTTGGCTATGAGATCCGCTCCTTTGGTCAATCAGAATCCGCGGCGGTCTATGCCGGGATCAAACCGGTGCGGATTACCATGATCGTGATGCTCATTTCCGGCGGGCTTGCCGGTCTGATGGGCATCAACGCGGTCATGGGCGAGGCGGAGCGCCTGGTCGCTGACCCTGTGCAACAGGCGGGTTTCGTGGGCATCGCCGTGGCTCTGATGGGGCGCTCGCATCCCATAGGGGTCTTCGTCGCGGCGCTGCTGTTCGGGATGCTGGTACAGGGCGGCGGCGAGCTTGAATTTGAGATGCCGGAGGTCTCCAAGGAGCTGGTCCTGGTCATCCAGGCGCTGGTGATCATGTTCACCGGGGCGCTGGACAACATGATCCGAACGCCGGTCGCGCGCGCCTTTGCCAAGTTCAGCCGGGGGGATGCGTGATGGATATCCTCATCCAGCTCCTCGACTCGACGCTGCGCCTGTCGACCCCGCTTCTGTTTGCCTGCCTCGCGGGGCTGTTCTCCGAGCGCGCCGGGATCTTTGACATCGGCCTTGAGGGCAAGATGCTGATGGCGGCGTTTATGTCCGCCGCCGTGGCTGCCGTGACCGGGTCGGTCTGGCTGGGCCTTTTGGGCGGCATGGCCGCCTCGGTCGTCCTGTCGCTGATCCATGGCGTGGCGTCGATCACGTTTCGCGGCAACCAGCTGATCTCTGGCGTTGCGATCAACTTCCTCGCGGCGGGATTGACCGTTGTGGTGTCGAAGGACTGGTTCAAGCTGGGCGGCGACACGCCCGCATTGGGGGACGCGCGGTTCCCGGAGCTGGCCCTGCCCTTCAGCGAGGCGCTGGCCGACGTGCCCCTTATAGGGCGGTTTTACTCCGATGTTCTGTCCGGCCACGCCATCATTGTCTATCTCGGCCTCGCGACCGTGGCGCTCAGCTGGTGGGTCCTTTTTCGCACGCGCTTTGGGCTGCGGCTGCGGGCGGTGGGCGAGAACCCGGAATCGGTCGACACCTCTGGTGTCTCGGTGATCCGCATGCGCTTTACGGCGGTGGTCATCTGCGGCGTGCTCTGCGGCATCGCGGGCGCTTATCTGGCGACGGGCATGTCCGCCGGGTTCCGCCAGAACATGACGGCGGGGCGGGGCTTTATCGCGCTGGCCGCGCTGATCTTCGCCAAGTGGCGTCCCGGCATGGCGCTGCTGGCCTGCCTGCTCTTCGGCTTCTTGCAGGCGGTCTCGATCCGGTTCCAGACGATTGAGGTCGGCAACTTCCAGATCCCCAGCCAATTCGTCGAGGCGCTGCCCTACATCCTAACGGTGGTGATCCTGGCGGGATTCGTTGGCAAGGCGATCCCACCACGCGCGGGCGGCGAGCCTTATGTCAAAGAGCGCTGAGCTTGCGGCGCTGATCCAGGGCCGCGCGGGCGACGCGCCGGTCCGGATTGGCATGGTGCTTGGCTCTGGCCTTGGGCATCTGGCCGAGCAGGTCGACGGCACCGCGATCCCCTACGAGGACCTGCCGGGGTTCCCCCATGCGGGCGTCTCGGGGCACAACCCCAAGCTGGTGATCGGCGATCTGGAGGGCGTGCGGGTGGCGGTGTTCGGCGGGCGCGCGCATTACTACGAGAGCGGGCGTGGCGACGCGATGCGGCTGCCGCTGGAGGTGCTCAAGGCGCTGGGGGCCGAGCAGCTGATCCTGACCAACGCCGCGGGCAGCTTTCGCCCCGACATCCCGCCCGGCGATCTGATGCTGCTGAGCGATCACATCAACTTTTCCGGCCGCAACCCGCTGATCGGAGAGCCAACGGATGCGCGGTTCGTGCCGATGACCCAGGCCTATGACCCCGCGATGCGCGCCGCGCTGACGCAGGCGGCCCAGGCTGAGGGCATCGACCTGAAGGACGGGGTCTATGCCTGGTACTCGGGCCCCTCCTTCGAGACCCCCGCCGAGATCCGCGCGATCAAGATCCTGGGCGCCGACGCGGTGGGCATGTCCACCGTGCCAGAGGTGATCCTGGCGCGATTCCTGGGCCTGCGTGTGGCCGCGATATCCTCGATCACCAACATGGCCGCGGGGATGTCGGACGAGAACATCAGCCACGAACACACCAAGGCGATGGCCCCGCTGGGGGCGGCCAAGCTCGAAAAGATCCTGCGGCGGGCACTGCGACCAGGGCTTTAGGCCATCCTGGGCCGCACGCCCACGCTGGAGAAGTACAAGGTCGCGGTGGAGGGCATCGACCTCACCAAATTCGCGCCACCGATGGAAAAGCCAGGCATGACCCGCTCGGTGCATTTCTGAGCCGAACGCGTTGCAAGCGGGCCCGCTGCTGTGCGGGCCTTTTTTGTATGACCCTCCCGCGAATTTCTGCGCGGGTGTTAAATTTGGGCTTTTCGCCTATGCGGACAAGGACGAAGCGGGAGTCCGACTTTCAATATGAATGGCTGGTTTATGGAGGCTTGTTTACCCTGCGCGTTTGAACATCTGCAATAACCCACCGGCATTGTAATTCGGGCTTAGTTTCTCCCGAAGTTCCGAAATTTTGGGGGCGTTTCGAACAGGCGCAGACATGACGATGGTTGGCGGCTGCAACAGCAACTTGGTCCCTGCATCCGTAACGTCTTTCGCCGTTAATGCCATGTAACCTTGGTGGCGCTCCTCAGGGTCCGAAATCCTACCAATGTCGCTTACGTCTGTGATCATGTCCTCTACGCGCGCCTCCAATGCGTCCAAGGACATTGTTACGTTGATATGATGCCGCCGCAGCGCTTTGCGCATTTCATCCTCACTAAGGTTGGCTGCGCTGTCCCTAACGACCTCGGAGGCCAGATCACAAATCTCTCTAAATTTCGCCGAGGGGCCGTGCAAATATATGCGTAGAGCATCCCTGCGGACGTAAGTCTCTACCTCGGTTGAGACGTGATAGACCAATCCGCGTTTCTCGCGCAGTTCTTGCATTAGGCGCGATTGTCCATGACCACCTAAAATATCCGAGAAAATGTAAGCAGCACGCTTTTCATCATCGCTCAGATCGGTGAAATCGTATCCTATCCAAAGGTTGGACTCTTCTGAGCTTGTCGCCAGCTGCATGTCACCACCGTGGTAATCCAAGGCGGGCCACACGCTTTCAGTGCCCGTCGGCATTCCCGAAAAGGCCTCTCGGACCAACGCAACAATATCGTCATGTGCGATGTTCCCGCAGACGGCGACAGTGGTGTTTCGGCCAGTGTAATAGGCCCTGTGAAACGCAACGAGGTCGGCGCGTGTCAGCGCATTAACCGTGTCCTCATACCCGATGACCGGCTGCGACATGTGTTGTTCCGGATAAGCGGCCTCAAAGAAGGACTCATTCATAGTGCAACCGAAGCATCCACGGCAGTTCTCGTCGTCAACGATCTGCTTTTCCAGATCGATATCGTCTTCCAACAGGGTCGGATTCATCACCATATCAGCAAGCAACGAGACGGTATCCGGTAGGTTTTCAAGTATCACGGTGCCAGTATAAGCTGTCCTGTCTTGAAAGGTCTGCCCGTTGATATGGCCGCCCAAATGCTCAATTGTTGCTCTTAGTTTGGGGCCCGGCAGAGAAGTGGTTCCTCGAAACAAAACATGTTCCAACAAATGGGCTAAGCCCGCCTTGTCTGCGGGTTCATGGATCCCGCCTGCCATGACGTTGACGCCAATCGCAATGCGGTGTGCGTGAAGCGCTTGTTCAGAGATCACGGTGATTCCGTTTTCAAGAATTGTCGAATGTCGAGTATTTTTCATCGCTGCTCAGCTCCATCGGTTGATTTACCAAGGTGTTCCGCTCTCTTTGGGCGAATCTAAGGCGTTGGAATTTTGATTGTGTGGCAGTATCTTTGTGTAAATTGAACGTGTTGCAGGCATTTGTCATTCCCGCAGCATTGGCCCCTACTGGGCTCGTGCCAGACATTCGCCGCCCCTTGACGAATGTGCATAATTGGGCCGTAGAACGCAAAAGGCGCCGCCATCGGGGGGGCAGCGCCATTGTATTCCAGGCCACTTGGCCCGGCTTATCCGCCGAAATCGTCCAGCATGATGTCCTCGCGGTCCACGAAGCCGTTTGCCAAGAGGCGAGCAATCTGGACGCGGAGATCCAAGCCTTCGCCGAGTTCAGCCCTCTCAAGGCCTGGGCGATGCGGCTGGTGCAGCGCAAGGGGTTGAAGAAGGCAATGGCGGCCACCTCCCGGAAACTTGCCGTGATCCTGAAGCGCCAGTGGCGGGACGGCACCGAGTTCGGCTGGACCACGGAGTCGCTGCCCGCATGATCTGAAACACCGCGATCCGCAAGGTCGCGCAGGCAGGTCCCACCGGGACGGAGGCCGGCTGACCTCGCGGCGGACCATAGGCATGCATCCCGTCACCGACGCCATTGTGGGGCGGTCAGGCCGACCCCGGAGAGAACCGAGAGCCCGATGAGACCATATTCCGCCCTTGAATCCGAGAACGCGGATAGAGAGTTTTTATTAAACGCCGCGGGATACACAGCCCCGCCACTCAGCCCAGCTCGAGAGACGCCACCGCGAAACAGGCGGATGCGCCGCGTGGGGGATGGCCGCGATACATTCGGGCGGTCTCAAACCCTGCGCTCATGCCAAAGGCCTTGCAGAGCGCCACAAGGTCCCGCGAGGCGGCTGGCACGTCGATCACGACATCGCCCGGCCAAAGGGAGGCCGCGTGTTGGATCAACGTTTCCGCGTCTTGGGCAGTATTGCACCAAAGCGGGCCGATCTTTGCGCCCTCGCGGCACCGCCGAGTGGTGCAAAAGCCCTGGATCTCGGCGTTCCTTCGCAGAACGAGTGTCTTGCGGTGGGTGGTCTCGGTGAACCACTCGGTCAGGTACCGTGGCTTTTGCTGACCGGATGCCGTGGCCTCTTGTTGGATCAGCTCCGGCAGATCGGGCGAACCCGCCAGTCCGATCGCCGCGCTTTCCGTGGCAGGAACGTGACCGCTAAAGCGCGTCGTGCCGCCGGCCATAACGAAACCTGACGCGGCGTAGTTCTGCTGCTGCGCGGGCACGCCGTCGAGCCCGACCGTGCGCTCGCCCGCATGCGCGAGGGCGTGCTGCCACAGGGCAAAGCCTATGCCGCGCCCGCGATGGCTGGGGCGCACCATGTAGAGCCCCAAAAACGCGAAACCCGGATTGTGGTTGACCACGGAAATCGCGGCAACCGGCGCGCCCCCATCTGTTGCCAGAAAGAAGCCGCCTGGATCGGCCGCGAAAAAGGCACCGGCGTCGTCGAGCCCAGGGTTCCAGCCCTCTTCGGCGGCCCAATCCAACACGGTCTGTAGCTCTGTCAGCGTTGCGTTGCGGTAGTTCAACATCGCCCTAGCGCCTCCCGAAGCGAAACGGTCTCTTCTGGTATTTCCCGCAGATCCAGCTGCGAGACCAGATCCACCAGGTGCCCCTTCATCAGCTCTTCGGCTTGGTCGGGATTATTGCGGCGGAACGCATCAAGCAAAGCGTGATGCGCGTGGCTCTCGCAGAGGGCCGTGCGGCGGCGCCAGTATAGCGCGATCACCAGGGACGAGCGCGACACAAGCTGGCGGATGAAGCTTTCGATCGTGGCCTGGTCGGCAATGCGCGCGATCTCAACATGGAACAGACCGGAGAGTTTCAACGCGCGCCCCGCTTCGCCGGCGTCCAGGGCGGCATGTTCCTCGTGGATATGCGCCTCTAGGGCCGCGGCATGCGCGGCGGTTGTGCGCTCGGCGGCGGCGCGGGCGGTCTGGGGTTCGAGCAAGGCGCGGGCCTCGAAGACCTCGCGGGCCTCTTTGACGGAGGGTTTGGTCACAAAGGCGCCGCGGTTGCGCTCGATGGTGACCAGGCCGGAATGCGCCATCGTTTGCAGGGCCTTGCGCACGACAGTGCGCCCGGCGCCGTAGATCTCGCCGACCTCGTCCTCGCTGAGCTTCATGCCGGGGAGCACGCGGTGCTCGTGCACAGCCTCTGTCAGCTGCACCACAATCGAGTCCGCCGCTTCACCGACCGTGCCGTCAATCACGTGCTTTCTCCTTTAGGCCCGCTTTGCCAGAGCTTTCGGGTTTGGGCAAGATCTTCGCCAAGGCGGCCCCAGATCGTATACAATCTTCGCCCATTTCTTGGACAAACCCGCCGCACGGCGCTCGGCAATCCGGCAGGACCCGGATTAAACGCGCCGCCCGGCACGAAATGAGTCCCGCCCACCCCCTTTGCCTCGCCAAGCTCCAATCAGAAATTTGGACTGCCTGGGAGACCCAATTGCGAAGCGAGCTGGACCTGGAACTGGTCGGCCTGACCAAGCGCTACGGCGACGTAACAGCGGTGGACGCGATCAGCTACCTTTTCAAGGCGGGCACCTATGCCTGTTTGCTGGGGCCATCGGGCTGCGGGAAATCGTCGACCCTGCGCATGATTGCGGGGCATGAAAGCGTGAGCGACGGCGCGGTCCGCCTAAGCCGCCGCGACATCTCGGCCCTGCCGCCGGCGGCGCGGGGCACCGCGATGATGTTCCAGAACTACGCGCTGTTCCCGCATCTGAGCGTCGCCGACAACGTGGCGTTCAGCCTGCGCATGAAGGGCGTCGGCGCGCCCACCCGCAAGGCGCGCGCCGCCGAGATGCTGGCCCTGGTGGACATGGCCGAGTTCGGCGACCGCGTGCCCGCGCAGCTCTCGGGCGGGCAGCAGCAGCGCGTCGCCCTCGCCCGCGCGCTGATCACCGAACCGCAGGTGCTGCTGCTGGACGAGCCGCTCTCGGCGCTGGACCCGTTCCTGCGCATCCGCATGCGCGCCGAGCTAAAGCGGCTGCAGCGCGAGCTGGGCATCACCTTCATCCACGTCACCCACAGCCAGGACGAGGCGCTTGCCCTGGCCGACGAGATCGTGGTGATGAACAACGCGGTGATCGAGCAGGCCGGGCCGACCCGCGCGGTGTTCGAGGCGCCCAAGACGGCCTTTGTGGCGCGGTTTTTGGGCTCGCATAACGTCATCGCCCTGCCAGAGGGCAAGATCGCCGTGCGCGCCGACGCGCTGCAGCTGAACCCGCCCGAGGGCGCCAAGCTGCAGGGCAAGATCACCAATATCGAATACCAGGGCACCCATGTCTCGCTGACCGCCGCAATCGCGGGTGATCAAGAGGTCACGGCGATCCTATCGGACAGAGATTTCTTCGGGGCTCCGAAGGATTTGGGCGAGGCGGTGGGCCTCGATTGGGACAAGCAGGCGGCCCATGCCCTAACCGCCTGACAAGACAAGCTTTATCACAGGGAGAAAGCTCATGACGACGATACCCAAGATACGCTATTCGCGGCCGATTTCGCGTAGGTCCATGCTGAAGGCGGGTGGCGCGGCGGTGGCGGCCGCCGCGCTTCCGGCTCCAATGGTATGGGGACAGGCCATCAAGGATGTGACACTGCGCCAATTTGGCACCGGGGTTTCCAACCTCAATGAAGTGGCCAACAAGGTCAAGGAGGATCTGGGCTTTACGCTAGAGATGACCGCACTCGACAGCGACAGCGTCACCCAGCGCGCGGCCACCCAGCCCGACAGCTTTGACATCGCCGATATCGAGTACTGGATCTGCAAGAAGGTCTGGCCCACGGGCAACCTGCAGGCGATGGACACCTCTAAGATCGAGAATTACGACAAGATCGTCGGCACCTTCCGCTCTGGCAAGCTGACGCCCGAGAGCGTGATCGCCCAGGGCACCGCGCCGCATACGGTCGGCTTCACCAGCGGCCCCAACGGCAAGGACTTCGTTGCCGAGGAAAGCGGCTGGATGACGCTGATCCCCACGATCTACAACGCCGACACGCTGGGCATCCGCCCCGACCTGATCGGCCGCCCGATCAGCAACTGGTCCGAGCTGCTGAACCCCGAGTTCAAGGGCAAGGCATCGATCCTGGACATCTCGTCGATCGGCATCATGGACATGGCCATGGTCGTCGAGTCGATGGGCGAGTACAAATACCCCGACAAGGGCAACATGACCAAGGAAGAGATCGACCTGACCCTTGGCATCTTCACCGAAGCCAAGAAGAACGGCCAGTTCCGCGCCTTCTGGAAGAGCTTTGACGAGAGCGTGAACCTGATGGCCTCGGGCGAGGTGGTGATCCAGTCCATGTGGTCACCGGCGATCACCGCGGTGCGCAGCCAGGGCATTCCTTGCGTCTACCAGCCGCTGGAAGAGGGCTATCGCTCCTGGGGCGGCGGCATCGGGCTTTCCGCGTCTTTGAGCGGCATCGAGCTGGACGCGGCCTATGAGTATATCAACTGGTACCTCAGCGGCTGGGTCGGCGGATTCTTGATGCGCCAAGGCTATTACTCGGCCGTGCCGGAGACCTCAAAGAACTTCATGACCGCAGACGAATGGGGATTCTGGTTCGAGGGCAAGGCCGCCGAGGGCGACATCACCAACCCGTTCGGCGACGTGATGGAGAAGGCCGGCGCGGTGCGCGACGGCGGCAGCTTCTACGACCGGATGGGCGCCGTGGCCTGCTGGAACGCCGTGATGGACGAGAACCAGTACATGGTGCGCAAGTGGAACGAGTTCATCGCCGCCTAGAGCGATGCCGCAAACTTGGTTTCGCCGCCTGACGGCGTCGACCAACTGGGGGGCATTCTGCCCCCCAGACCCCCCTGAGGATATTTTCGAACCGAAGAAGGAACGGACGTGCTGAAGAACAGGCATGTATCGGGATGGTTGATGGCCTCGCCCTTGGCGTTGGTGCTGGTGGTGTTTCTCATCGCGCCGATCCTGATGATCGTTGTGGTCAGCTTTTGGGGCGCAACGGAGTGGTCGATCTATCCGGCCTTCTTATGGGACAATTACGAGTTCCTTCTGACCTCGGAGGTGACCTATCGGGTCTTCCTGAACACATTCAAATACGCCTTCATCACCTGGGTCTTCGCGCTAGGGATCGGCTTCACCGTGGCCTATTTCCTGGCCTTCCATGTGCGGTCTCTGACCTGGCAGGTGGCGCTGTTTTTGCTTTGCACGATCCCGTTTTGGACCTCCAACATCATCCGCATGATCTCTTGGATCCCGTTTTTGGGGCGCAACGGTCTGGCGAACTCTGCCCTGATCTCTTGGGGCGTCATCGATGAGCCCTTGGAGTGGCTCCTGTTCAGCGACTTCAGCGTTATCCTGGCCTTCGTGCATCTCTACACGCTGTTCATGGTGGTGCCGATCTTCAACACGATGATGCGGATCGACAAGAGCCTGATCGAGGCCGCCGCGGATGCCGGCGCCAGCGGCTGGCAGACCCTGTGGCATGTGATCGTGCCGCTAACCAAGCCGGGCATCATGATCGGCACCATATTCGTCGTCACCCTGGTGATGGGCGACTTCATCACCGTGCGCTTCATGAGCGGCAGCCAAAGCGCCAACGTAGGAAGGATGATCCAGAACGACATCGGGTTGCTGCAATACCCGTCCGCCAGTGCGACGGCGGTGATCCTACTGATCACGGTGCTGATGGTGATCGGCATCCTGCTGCGCTTTGTCGACATCCGAAGGGAGCTTTGAGCATGGAGCCGCGCCCCAGATCCTTCTACGTGCTGGCCGCGTTCTTCGCACTGTTCCTGGCGTTCCTCTACGGGCCGACGCTGACCATCGCGATCCTCAGCTTTCAGGGGCCGGGCGGCGGGCTGACCTTCCCGATGCGGGGCGTCTCGCTGCACTGGTTCGCGGATCTCTTTGAGCAGCAGGCGGTGGGCGACATCTGGGGCAGCTTCCGCCGGTCCTTCGTTTTAGGGCTGATGGTCATGGTCACGACCGTGGTGGTTTCGGTGATGGGCGGGCTGGCCTTCCGCAAGCGGTTCGCGGGCTCGGCGGTGCTGTTCTACCTGATCATCACCTCGCTGGTGATCCCCTCGATCCTGGTCTCGCTGGGCGTGGGGCTGATCTGGTCGCAATCGGGCCTGCCTGTGCATTGGTCGACCAGCGGCTTTGGCGCGCAGCTGACCTGGACGCTGCCCTTTGGCCTTCTGATCATGTTCGCGGTCTTCAACCGGTTCGACAAGAGCTATGAGGAGGCCGCGCGCGACCTGGGCGCCAGCAACTGGCAGGTGGTGCGGCACGTGGTGCTGCCGATCATCGCGCCCTCGCTGATTGGGGTGGCTCTGTTCGGCTTCACGCTCAGCTATGACGAGTTCGCGCGCACGCTTCTGACGTCGGGCAGCTACAACACCCTGCCGCTTGAGATCTTCGGCATGACCACGAACGTCACCACGCCGGTGCTGTTCGCCCTGGGCACGCTGACCACCGTATTCTCGCTGCTGGTGATCGCGGGATTCCTGGGCATCGCCTGGCTAATGCGCCGGCGGCAGGCGACCAAGGGGTCCGACGCCGGAAAGGGGCTGGTTTAGGTGGCGGTCGTCATCATCAACCCCAACAGCACTGCCTCGATGACCGAGGCGATGCTGGCCCAGGCGCGGGAAGCGGCACCCGGATTGGCGTTCGAGGCTTGGACGTCCACCGAGGCCCCCCCCGCCATCCAGGGCGCCGAGGACGGGGCCGTTGCGACGCCGCCGCTCTTGGAGCTGGTCCAAAGGGCCGCCGATCAGGGCGCGGATGGCATCATGATCGGGTGCTTCGACGACACCGCGCTTTCCGAGGCCGCGGCGCTTGCCAGCTGCCCGGTCATCGGGATTGGTCAGGCGGCCTATCACTACGCGGTCATGCGGCACTGGCGGTTCAGCGTCGTCACGACGCTCGCCGTGTCCGTGCCGGTGATCGAGCAGAACATCGCCGCCTACGGCCTGGGCGCCTTCGCCAGCCGCGTGCGCGCTTCCGAAATCCCCGTGCTGGATTTGGAGAGCGATCCCGCCGGGTCAGCCAAATCCGTGCTGGAAGAGGCAAGGACCGCCGCGGCCGAGGATGACATCCACGCGGTGATCTTGGGCTGCGCGGGCATGCTCAGCGTCGCGCAAGACGTCCAGGCTTCCTTGCGCATACCGGTTGTCGATCCCGTTTGGTGCGCGGCCCGGTGGTTCAACTGGCACCAAGCCTAGGCGGAGGTCCCGGGTCAAGCCTGGGACGGGTGGGGACGGGTGGGCCCGGTCTTAGTCCGGGCTTGGTCCGGGCTCAGTCCAGTGCGCCCAGCTTGCTGATCTTGTGCTGCCCGGTGGCGAAGCCGATATGCTTTTGCTCCATGTAGAACTCGAAGGACCAGTCGCCGCCGTCGCGCCCGATGCCGCTGGACTTCACCCCGCCGAAGGGCGTCGGCAGGTGGCGCACGTTCTCGGAGTTCACCCAGATCATGCCCGCCTCCAGCCGCTCGGTGAAGCGCAGCGCGCGGGTCAGGTCATTGGTCCAGACATAGCCGGTCAGGCCGTAGGGGCTGTCGTTGGCCAGGGCCAGCGCCTCGTCCTCGGTCGCAAACGGGATCGAGGTCAGCACCGGGCCAAAGATCTCCTCCTGCGCGATGCGCATGTCGTTGGTGGCGCCGGTGAAGAGCGTCGGCTGCACGTAGTAGCCATCGCCGGGCGCCGCCTGGCCGCCCGCGGCGATCTCGGCCCCGTCCTGGCGCGCGATCTCGAAATAGCCCGTGACCTTGTCGAAATGCTCCCGCGCGATCAGCGGGCCGATCTCGGTGGCCGGGTCCAGCGGGTGGCCCACCTTGATGGCGTTCACGCGCTCCACCAGCCGGGCCTCGAAATCGGCGCGGATGCTGTCCTGCACCAGCAGGCGCGAGGACGAGGTGCAGCGCTCGCCGTTGATCGAGTAGATCATGAAGATCACCGCGTCCAGCGCCCGCTCCAGGTCGGCGTCCTCGAACACCACCACCGGGTTCTTGCCGCCCAGCTCCAGGTGGTTGCGCTTGAGCGTGGGCGCGCCCTGCTGCACGATCATGCTGCCGGTCTTGCTCTCGCCGACAAAGGCGATGGCGCGGATGGCGGGGTGCTCGCAGAGCGCGCGCCCGGCCTCCTCGCCGAACCCGTTCACCGTGTTGAGCACCCCCGGCGGCAGCCCGGCCGCCTCGGCGATCTCCACCAGCAGGCGCGCGGTCAGGGGCGACAGCTCGGCGGGCTTGTGCACCACGGTGCAGCCCGCGGCCAGCGCCGGCGCGATCTTCCAGGTCGACAGCATGAAGGGCGTGTTCCAGGGCGTGATCACGCCCACCGGGCCGATCGGCGCGCGGGTGGTGACGTTCATCAGGGTGGGCGAGGGCAGGTGCTGGCCGTCGCGGGCGCCGGAGANGCGGGTTCAATTTGTACTGTGGTGTCTTGTCTTGTACCTGTCTCTTATACACATCTGAAGGATTAAATAACCGCTACACTAGATAATGATGGCCTTTCGTGAGCCATCATGGGATCCCCGAACACCCCCAGCACATTCTTATTACTCTAATTTTTTGTAAAGCCTTTTTGCATAATTTGCATCGCACTGCCTAACCACGTGAGTTGGCATGCTTTATTTTCCGTAAAAGCCTACAATTTGGCCTCTTACGTAAGCGTGACACAGAGCTATACCTCTCCTAACCCTAACCTCTGCCCCTTTGGGTGATCGTGTCACGAGGCCCATTATCAGCTCGCAGTTGGGTTTGCGTGCTGCGAGCTGCGCTCGCAGCACGACAAACCCAACGTGCTCCTTTACAGCGTTCCCTTTATGAACGTTACTGATAAAGCTCATTGCCATGTGCCCGTTATGTTTAATAGTATTTATCCTCAATGATGTAGCCTGTATAACAATCCGGGGTTCCTATCTACTGTGACGTCACCTTTTTATGTACACATTTTCTTCAAAATACGGGAGAGCATGACATCACAATGAATGTGATGTCATAAAGGCACCTTTGTGCGTGATTGGTCTAAGTGCGATTGTGACGTCAGTGTATACCGACAGACAAAAACTTTGGTTTTTGGGCGATCACGTTTGAGAGCCCCTCACACCAGGGCGCGCGCGGGCTTCGGGGAATTAAAAAGGAAACGCCTTTCCTTAGCAACAGTTGCTATGCCCCGGGGGTACCCCTATTACCACTATTATTGCTCCCTTGTGCGAGTGATTCAAAGATATAATAATAATAATAATAATAATAATAATAATAATTGATTATCAGGCGGGTGTCCGGGCAAATTCCTGCCGAAGCCCACGCGTGCCCTGGTGGGAGCTAGGGGAACTACATGCATCATACTCGATCGATCCAAACGTTTATCCCAATGCGCCCATTATACTGCAGACAAACAACCAGTTACAATAAAACTTGCAGATTCACTGCCACTAAAACAAAAGCCACAACAGTTGATCGTACTTAGGCAGGCAGACTAACACCATCCATGCTAATTCATGCGAATTCACATCAGTTTTGTTTGAGTTTGACGTCATGTAGGTATGAAAAATTCAAGGAAGATTCAGTTGATTTTATTTTAACAGGATCGCCTGCCAGATCGTCTGCCAAGTAAGAGAAAAATCTTGATGGAACAATATCCTTTGCTGTCGCTTTCTGTAGACCGCATGAAACAATGATACACGTTGGAGATAGTTGATTTTCAATTCTTTGCAAAACAATTTTAACTAAAAATAGTATATTGAAACATAATTGCCTCTTTAGTAATTTGGTTAATTAACCGAGTTTCTTTTTTCTGTCACTGGAACTGCTGCTCTGATCCAATAGCGTAATCAGCACCAAACAATACTTGTAGTCTGTCGTTTCAGGACTGTCCGGTTTACGAGGTGAGTGAATTATTGAGCCCATAAACTACGCGCACAAATAATTTCTGTAGACTCAGGCCCTACGCAACGCAAGGAGGAGGGATCCTCCAGCGTCTACACTACCTTTGGAAGTTCTTTTTCTCCGAGAGTAGACAAATATGGCACGTGAAAAATTTCCACTATTTCAGGAAATTGTTCTCTTTCAAAAGCCTCCTTTCTCTCACTGCCAACAAATGCAAATTCGTCAAATTTAACCAGTTTTCCAGAGTTAAAGTCAATGCCCCTAACCTAGAAAACCAAAAATTAAGCAAATAAATATAAATTAATCACTGTCTACACACCTCGTCAAAATATTTTGCTAAAGCTATAGTACAACTTCCGTCGCCACAACACAGATGCAGACACTGGGAAATTTCACGAGGTCTTTGCCTCGCCTTCTTCATGTATTGATCATAACACTTGCGAGCAATAGTTGAAGGCAGTTCAGAAATCTAAAGGAAAAGACTGTTATCTTACATGATCTTCACGGCGCTGAGCTGTACGTCTATGGTTTTTTCTGCGGGTTTTCCCGCGAGATTTTTTTCCGCAAGATTATCTCCCGCTGGTTTTTTCCCGCGGTTTTTTTTCCCGCGGTTTTTTTTCCCGCGGGTTTTATTCCCCGCGGGTCTTTCCGCGGGTTCAATTTGTACTGTGGTGTCTTGTCTTGTACTTTCCGAAGTTTTGGTGTTTGGGTCCTAAACAGTGGACTATGATCAGCACTGGATAGAAAGTATAAGTATATGCAAATCTTACTGTTGTCAGATGCTCTGAAACTGCCTCCTTTAGATCTAATATGTCACAATAAGACGAGTGTTTCAAATCCATTAGTTCCAGAATAATGAGTAATTCTTCAAAAGACTGGCCAATTCCAAAGTCAAAATGAAAGAGAAGCCGATGAAGGAGGCAAAGGTCGTCAGGCACAGAACAACATTTCGATTTGTAAACAGGTTCAATTGTTGTGCCAAAGTAGTAGTGGTGCCTTGCTGTTTTAGTGTAATCAACAGTCTTACTGCAAATGTTCCAAAAAAAACCTATACACGCAAACAATATTGCCACAGACAAGATGGCGAAGTTTGCAGCCCACAGTAAGGCCAGGGTGGAAGCCGCCGGATAAACGCAGCCAACTTCCACGCTCCACATCGGTTCAGTAACAATTTGCACAGGGCAAGTAAATTGATCTTCCACAATGCTGTTGGCCCCTAGCCAAGCGAGGATACCGACAAACAGCAAAGCAAGCACTCCTTGAGCAATAAGCTTGACAGCATAGCATTTTTGCATGAATTTGGACGATTCAAACTGGTCCCTGAGCAACCTCACAACATTGAGTGATTCACGACTGTAAGTACCAGATGTGCTATTTCGATGACGATCAAGCTCCTTCACCTCGATAAAAAACTGCCTGATTTTTCGAAAAAAACAGTGATAAAACAAAAGAGAAGGCGTGTAAAGAGCCATTGATTGTCCTAGAAGAGCCAGCGGCAAAGTCGAAACCTTTCCCAAGTGAGCGTTAGAGCACCAGCTATTGATGAAGGGTGCTTGCGTTCTTGAAACGTTAGTAGGCGGAAAGCAGGAAAGATCTGGGAAAAACAATTCGCCCCCGATCGTCAAAATAGACAGAAGAAACGATATGACAGACATGTAGCTCAAGATGACGTCCCAAATAGGCTCCTTGTAAACATCACTCAGCTTCGTTGCGCCAGCTGACGGCAAAGAGGGCTGCTTAAGAACCATAACCTTGGAAGAAACGGGCCTTTGGGCAAATCCGGGCGTACGTCGCTCAAGTTCCATGACTCGAACTCCAGATTCGGTACCAGTTTGTCAACGCATTCAACCAATTTCATTCTGTGGCATAGACACATACACCAGGCTCCCATGCAACTATCTACACACAAGTTGAGAGTAGCATTATTTTCTTCAACGTAGCAACTACTAATAACTCACTCTGAATGCCTCTGCCATGAGCCATTGCGCCTTCATTCTCAAGCCAATTTCTCCCAGACACAAAAGCTGCTAGAGCGAACTTCTCCCCCATACTACTAGCATTCGCGTGACAGTCACCTATATATAGTCCCTGAGCAAGCTGTGAAGAAAGAGACATGCGCATATAAAAAACCTCTACTCGATGTCTGTTTTCCTTTACCATTCCTTCACCAATTCCCAAGCCTTTGTCATTCAATTTGAGAACTTGAAGCGAGTATACGCCGCTGAGCTAGCTGCATGGCGACCAGGTCTAAACAAGCTTGAATCCCATCCGGACCACATATATTATTGCTCAGATCCAACTCAACGAGACGACATCCGGATCGAATCATCACTCCGCCAAGATAATTCTATAAAAATGTTTAACTAGATATACATTTTTCGAATTAAAAATCTTGCCAAAAATGGCGGTATCTCTGAACGCAATCTTCCCGTGTACACACTCAAAAGACGCGTACCCGACCCGCGGCAACAGCGGAATGACCTTTACTTTTTAGGCTTCGTTTGGACTCCAGCGCTTCGACTAGACAGTATGACTGCCGACACTTCGATCGACGCCGTGTTTCT
>NZ_LFTY01000002.1:0-5633 GCF_001078595.1 Candidatus Rhodobacter oscarellae
CGGGGTCGTGGTTCTCTTCGAAGTCGGTCGTGCCGCTTCATGATGGCGTTCGGGGTTGATCGTCCAAAATGTCATTCACGAGGTTGGTCTTCGTTTGACCACCGCGACCGCTTTGGCTGGCTCGATCTGCCACCGTCCCGAGGGACGTCTGACCCGCCCTTAGGCGAGGTTTCTGTTGAGGTTTCTAGGCTCGCACCTCCCTTGTTGCGTGGAAGGTTGTGCCGTCTCGCCAGATACGCAGCATAATCACAGCAAGCTTTCTGGCTGCGGCGACGGCTGCATGTTTGATGCCTTTCCTTTCACTCAATCGAACGGCCCAGGCTCGCAGTGGCGAGGCGCGGCGCACCTGGCTGATCAGGGTGAACCCCGCTGCGTACAGGAGGCGACGGAGGTCGCGATCTCCACACTTACTTATCCGCCCGGACCAATCTGTATCGCCGGATTGGAATCGCCTCGGGGTGAGGCCGAGGAAGGCCCCGACGTCGGTCGCGCGCTTGAAACGGGCCTCATTGTCCAGCGTGGCGATGTAGGAAAGGGCCACCACGGGTCCTACTCCCGGAACAGTCATAAGCCTTTGAGCGAGGTCACTGCCACGCGCGATCTCGCGCAGCTCGTCTTCCATCGCGTCTGCTGCCGCGCAGAGCGCCCTGTGGATCGGGTTGAAGGCGTCCGCCATGAGCTCAATCGCCAGATCGGTTTGCCCGGCCTGAGCAAGCTGGTCGCGGAACCCACCGCGCTGGTTTGATCGCTGGATTGCGGTCATCCGGATGCCGAAGGTCTTGAGAACGCCGCGGACATGGGCCTCCAGGTCCTTGCGCATCCGGATCAGGCGCTCTCGTGTGCCGATCAGAACCCGAACCCTTTCCGAAGCTTCGCTGCGGATATGCACAGGGGTGAACCAACCGGTCCGAGCCAGATGCGCAAGACCTTCAGCATCGCCTCGATCCGTCTTGTTGATGCGACCAGACAAGGCCTTATGCGCCAATCTGGCATCAATGCAGATGATCGGCACGCCGCGCTTGTCGAGTTCGCGGGTCAGCCAGATCGCCAAAATCCCGCTCTCATGCACAACCCGTTCGGCTGCTGCGGCGTGCTCTGCAATGAAGTTGGATATTTGGTCAGGGTCGGTCGCGACCGATCCCCGCGCTATAACATCGCCTTCGATGTTCACCACGCAGATCGAAACTTCTTTGACGGAAACATCAAGGCCTACATAATGTGACAAGGTCGTTCTCCTTCACGGCTGGTTTTGTGAGGCTGATACTATCGGACCTCGTTCGCCTTGGGAGAGCGACCGCCGCAATCACACCATGTCTTTAACCGCTGCGCAGAGATTCGGCAAATTGGGCTCAGAGCGGCCATGCCGCAACAGCCTCAGTGCAGCTTAGGCGGTGTTTGGGTCATTTTAGCCATGCGACGGTTTAGTTCCTTCTCGATGATATTTGCTTCGTAAGGCTTCATTTTCTTCCACTTTACGCATTCCTCTCGTGTGCGGCCGCAGCCGAGACACCACCCGCTAGGGCCAGTAAACTCACAAACATCGATGCAGGGACTTTTGCGTTTTTTCATGGCCGTGTGTTTACCGTAAGGGCGCGGGAGGTCAATAATTGCAATGACCGCGTTGCTACAAGAGGTGGCGTCGCTTTGGGCCTAAATGACTGCTGTGCGGACTTTTTCAACCTTCGCTGCGAGCACGCCAATGTCGGCTTTTAAAGTTTTAGTCTGGTCAATTTCACTGAAATCCAAGATGCTTATTGGGAATACTGAGTGGAGATTTTAATGGACCTCAACACACTGGCTTTGTTTGCTCTGACTGAGTTCCTGCTTTCGCTCACGCCGGGACCGGCGGTGCTGCTGGTGATTGGGTTGTCCATGCGTCAGGGATTTCGCATCGGCTTCATGGCGACGTTGGGGATCCTGTCAACGAACGCGATCTTCTTCACACTGTCCGCACTCGGGATCGGGGCCTTGATTGTCGCTAGCGCCACCCTTTTTACCATAATCAAATGGATAGGCGCTGCCTATCTAGTGTTTCTTGGCGTTGGAATGATCATGCCACTGGCAAAACACCTCTGGCAAAAACGATCCTTGGGTGAAGGCCTGGACTTGTCAGACGCGAAAGCCGCTGCGCCAAAGGTTCCGCAAACTCCGGTCAAATCTTATTGGCAGGGATTCACCCTTCAGGCATCAAATCCAAAGAATATCTTATTCTTTGTGGCGATCCTCCCGCAATTCATATCACCTGACGGGAATGTCGCCGCCCAGCTAGTTATTCTTGGCGTCGTCTCGGTTCTGTTGGAACTTCCAATACTTGTCTTCTACGGCTTTGCTTCCGCGCTGTCTGCACGCCTCATGAAGGAGCGTGTCATTGAATTGATAGAAGCGGTAGGCGGCGGCATCCTGATCGCGCTTGGAGGCGCACTGGCAGCGTCACAGCATCGCTCGGGTTAAATAGAGCCGAGCTACAAAGCTGACGTTCATTCAGGTTGCAGCATCGGTCAAAGAGGGCTCAGAGTTGCCATTGGACATGTCCAATTTTTCAATCCCACCTTGCACAACATAAAACACGTCAGCGGATAATCGCGGCTTGATCCACAGCTTGCGTTCGCGTGACAGTTGTTGTTCGGCAATTCGGTTCATGCCGCCATTCTTGCATCGCGCAGCATCGGTGGTTCTGGGCTCAGACCTGCCATTTGGCCGTTGCATGCTCTGCGGTGGCCCGGTGTGGCGCTCCGCTCCATTTGTTTTGATCGCCTGATGCCGTCAATGGTCCGAACGCGTTGATTGGTGCGGGCGGCGTTGTTGGGGGCGGCTGCCGCGGGGGCGCCGTCAGCAAAGAAAAGGCCCCACCGGTTGGCGGGGCCTTTCTTGTTTTTGGGGTGAAGGCGGGACAAGTCCCGCCCTACGGGCGTTACTCGTCGCCTTTCAGCGCCGCGCCCAGGATGTCGCCCAGGGACGCGCCGGAGTCGGAGGAGCCGTATTGTTGCACGGCCTCTTTCTCTTCGGCGATCTCGCGCGCCTTGATCGACAGGCCCAGGCGGCGGGACTTCATGTCCACGTTGGTGACGCGCACGTCCACCTTGTCGCCCACGCCGAAGCGCTCGGGGCGCTGCTCGGCGCGATCACGCGACAGGTCNACCGGTATCCTAACTGATGACAACAACCTGCCAGATCAGAAACAAATCGAGCAATTGGTCCACCAAGTTGCCGCGCTTCATCGTGCCAAGAAGGAAATCATCGTCGTGTCCTCTGGCGCCGTGGGTGCCGGCATGGGCGCTCTCGGGTTAAAAAAACGCCCGACCCCATTGCCAAAACTTCAGGCCTGCGCTGCACTAGGCCAATCGCAGTTGGTGGCTACTTATCAAGAAGCTTTCGCCCGCAAAGGGATCTTGACCGCCCAAGTGTTACTGACGCATGAAGATCTCAAAGACCACGACCGCCATCTCAACGCTCGCAATACCCTAGCGACATTGATGGCTGAAGGAATCGTTCCAATCGTCAACGAGAACGATGCCGTCTCTTACACAGAACTCAAATTTGGCGACAACGACGCACTGTCCGCACTCGTTGCAAGCCTGCTGCCTGTCGACCTCTTGATCATCCTAACGACAGCCGACGGCGTGATCAAAGATTTCGGCACACCGCAAGCACAACGGTTGAGCGTGATCGAAAAAATCGACAGACAGATCGAAGCGCTGGCACGAGGCACGCAGTCGATTACGGCCACCGGTGGCATGACCACCAAGATCCAAGCCGCGAAGATCGCTACCCGGTCGGGTATTCCCACATTGATCGGTTCCGGTCGAAAGAAGGGAATTCTAAAAAAGATGCTGGCAGGCGCCGACGAAGGCACGTTGATTCTCCCCAGTGCGGCCAAACTCCGGGGAAGAAAGCGCTGGATTGCCTTCTTCCATCATCCCGATGGTCAGCTGGTCGTCGACGACGGCGCCAAAGCGGCGCTTCGAAAAAATGGCAAGAGCCTGCTCGCCAAAGGGGTCGTTCGGATCGAAGGAGAATTTCAGAACGGAGATATCGCCTCCATTTGCGATGCGGATGGAACCGAGTTTGGCCGAGGCATGGTTTCATTCGATGCGACCGAATTCCGAGAGCAGCGCTTACAAAAGGATGTTCTCGTGCACCGCAACAATTTGGTGATTCTTTGACGCATGGACGCTCCCTCAAAAGATCAACCCGCCATCAATCAACTCTTGGAAGTCATGGCCGCCCTCCGATCACCGGAAGGCTGCCCCTGGGATCGTGAGCAAGACCACCAGAGCCTGCGCTTCCACGCAGTGGAAGAAGTCTACGAATTGATCGATGCGATTGAGGCCAACGATGAGTCAGAAATGATTGAGGAACTGGGAGATCTCTTACTCCAAGTGATCTTCCATTGCCAACTTGGATCCGAACGGAAGGCATTCGATTTCGACAGCGTTGCCCAACGCATCGTCGACAAACTCGTTCACCGCCATCCACACGTTTTTGGCGACAGCGATGCCAAGACGGTCGACGCCGTCTGGACCCAATGGGAACAGCTCAAGAAAGCCGAGAAAGCAGGCACAGCACACGAACGAGAATCCGTCCTCGACGGCATTCCCCGTCACTTGCCCGCCCTGCAATACGTGGAGAAACTCGTCAAGAAAGCCCGCAAGGGTCAATTGCTTCCCGAGCCCGACTCCGCCGAAGAGCCTCCCTCCGACCTCGGAGCCCAGCTGTTCGACCTCGCACAACAAGCCCAGGCCGCCGGCCTGAGTGCCGAAGCGCAACTCCGAGAAGAAATCAAAAAACGGGAAACCGACTGGCGAGCTCAGGAAGCGAACTAGATCTATATCGTCTAGCTATTCTTCTCTGCATCCACGATCTCCCGCAACTCCGGCCACTTCTGCAGCCGCCGCAGCAACGACTGCGGCGTCAATCCCAAACTCGCCGCCGCACGTCGAATTCCACCGTTCGTTTGGATCAATGTTTCCCGGATCAAATTGAATTCTTGCGCCTCAAGCGTCGAAAGCCCCTCCGGCAAAGTAGCAGAGGCCTCCGGCCTCTGCCCCCCAACAGGTTCCGAACTCGCCACCGGCACTCGAGCCTCCAAAGAAAAAATCCGCGAATCCAAGGTCAACCACCGACTCGATGGATCAGACCGTAGGAGCGACCGCTCAATCACATTGCGCAGTTCTCGAACGTTGCCTGGAAAATCATACTCCTTCAAACGTTCCAAATCGCCGGGCTTGATATGAGGCACCTCTCGATCGTACTTCTTCGCCATCTGCCGCAAGATCCCCTCAAAGATTTCCGGAATATCATCCTTTCGCTCCCGCAAGCTCGGCAGCCGCACCGTGAACACATCCAAGCGATACAATAAATCCTCACGAAACCGACCCGCTTCGACTTCTTTCTGCAAATCCTTATTCGTCGCAGTGACCACGCGCCCTTGAAAATGTCGCTCGGTCGTACTCCCCAGCGGTCGGTATTCTCGAGACTCTAGAAAGCGAAGCAACTTCGCTTGCAAATTGAGCGGCACCTCACCGATTTCATCTAGGAACAGCGTTCCTCCTTCCGCGGACCCAATCAAGCCAATCCGTTTCTTGTCCGCCCCAGTGTAAGCGCCTCGTTCCGCACCAAACAGTTCCGCCTCG
>NZ_LFTY01000002.1:6248-10631 GCF_001078595.1 Candidatus Rhodobacter oscarellae
TCCCCGAGATGCGGGTGCCCAGGATAAGCACCGCCCGGCTGCTGCCGCAGGCGATCAAAGACCGCCTGGCGATTTCGCAGCAGGATCATCTCGCAATGGCGGTTTAGCACAAAAAAACATAGAAGTCCGCTGCGCCCGGCCTTGCTCATGTATCCCCGCCGCACCGAGCCGCGCGCGGGGGTGCGCGCTATCGGGAATGCAAGCCGGTAGGCTGTGTGCTTGCGCGCACCCCGCCCCCGATGGGTAGCGATATTGCGCGAGGGAGCAACCGCCCCATGGTCAATCCGAATCAACAGCTCTGGGTGGAAGTCTAGTGACATTATTCAATCGGAATAGTCGCCGTTGACGAACGCGGCCTGGTCTGAAGCATCTCCTCAGCCCGACAAAGTATAGATAAAATAATGTGAGTTCAGTTGCTTGTAAATTTCTGAAGCGGAGAGGTGTGGACAGTTCTGTGTTAACGTTTAATGATTCACTTCAAGGTCTGTGTAAATCGTTAAATTTTTATCTCAAGAATTGAAAATATGCGCCGATGTTAGATCGCCGCGCGAATTGGAGCGAGGGACTAAAATGCCGACACATATACCCGATGGCCGTGTGGTTTTCATTGGCACAGAAATCGGGGGTGTTTTGACGCCCCTCACGAATTGGCGTCACTCTTTTAACTCTGGGTTAGTATTTGACAACGGAGATGGTAACGCAGATACGAACACGGATTACTTTAGCACTCCTGCTCTTCCCTACAGCGGCTACACCGTTGAAATCAATGGCGAAGACTACGCGATATTTTTGGCGCCTTTTGAAGATCTCGGCGGGCCTGGCAACGCCTACGCGGTGCCCTATTTCGATCTGAGTCGAGGGTTGGCCTCTCTAGAAGGCACCGCTGTAACCCAACCGATCACTTTCGCCGGTGATAACGCTGTCGTCGTGAACCTGTGCTTTGCCGCCGGCACGATGATCGCCACGCCCGAGGGCGAGGTCGCCGTGGAAGCGCTGGCGATTGGCGACCGTGTCCGCACCGCGGATGGCCGCGACGTGGCGGTGAAATGGCTGGGCGTTCAAACGCATAGAGCTGCCGCCGTGAACCTGCCGCTGCCCGAAAGCGCGCAACCTGTCCGCATCCGCGCGGGCGCGCTGGGCGGCGGGCTGCCGCATAGCGACCTGACGGTGACGGCGGACCACGGCATGGTGATCGACGCAATGGTGATCAACGCAAGCGCCCTGGTGAACGGCGACACGATCGACTTCGTGCCGCTTTCCGAGCTGGAAGACAGCATCACCGTCTACCATATCGAGACCGAGGCCCATGACGTGATCCTCGCCAACGGCGCCCCGGCGGAGACCTTCCTGGACGCGGCGGGTCGCGCGGCGTTCGACAATTACCAGGAATACCTGGACCTCTACGGCGCCGAGCATCTCATCCCCGAGATGCGGGTGCCCAGGATAAGCACCGCCCGGCTGCTGCCGCAGGCGATCAAAGACCGCCTGGCGATTTCGCAGCGGGATCATCTCGCAATCGCGGTTTAGCACAAAAAAACATAGAAGGCCGCTGCGCCCGGCCTTGCTCATATATCCCCGCCGCACCGAGCCGCGCGCGGGGGTGCGCGCTATCGGGACGGCAAGCCGGTAGGCTGTGTGCTTGCACGCATCCCGCCCCCGGTGCGTAGCGACATTGCGCGAGGGAGCAAGCGCCCCATGGTCAATCCGAATCCACAGCTCTGGGTGGATTTTTTGTGACGATTCTCAACCGGAATGGTCGCCGTTGACGAAGGTGGCCTGGTCTGAAGTATCCCTCGGCGCGACAAAGTATAGATAAAAAAATATGATTCCAGTTACTTATACATTCCTTAAGTGGAGCAGTGTAGACAATTCCTTTGTTGGTATTTTAAGATTCACCTCAAGTCCTGTGTAAACCGTTAAATTTTTATCTCAAGAATTGAAAGTATGCGCCGATGCCAGATCGCCGCGCGCCATGGAGCGGGGGACTAAAATGCCGACACAGACAGCCGATGCCTATCTAGTTTTCGATGCCACAGAGAGTGGGGGTGTTTTGACGCCGACCAATAATTGGACCCACTTTGGCGTTGATCTTCCCGTATTCGACAACGGAGATGGCAATGCCGATACGTCCACGGATTATTTATTCGTTGCTAGCATGCCCTACAGTGGGTACACCATTGAAATCGAAGGTCAAAACTACGCGATTTTTGCAAGTGGTGGCGGGGGCTACTTTGTGCCCTATTTTGACCCGAATGAAGGGTTTGCTGCTCTAGCCGGCACCGCTGTAACCCAACCGATCACCAATGCCGGCGAAAACGCTGTCGTCGTGAACCTGGTGTGCTTTGCCGCCGGCACGATGATCGCCACGCCCGAGGGCGAGGCCGCCGTGGAAGCGCTGGCGATTGGCGACCGTGTCCGCACCGCGGATGGCCGCGACGTGGCGGTGAAATGGCTGGGCGTTCAAACGCATAGAGCCGCCGCCGTGAACCTGCCCCTGCCCGAGGGCGCGCAACCTGTCCGCATCCGCGCGGGCGCGCTGGGCGGCGGGCTGCCGCATAGCGACCTGACCGTGACCGCCGACCACGGCATGGTGATCGACGGAATGGTGATCAACGCCAGCGCCCTGGTGAACCACGACACGATCGACTTCGTGCCGCTTTCCGAGCTGGAAGACAGCATCACCGTCTACCATATCGAGACCGAGGCCCATGACGTGATCCTCGCCAATGGCGCCCCGGCGGAGACCTTCCTGGACGCGGCGGGTCGCGCGGCGTTCGACAATTACCAGGAGTATCTCGACCTCTACGGCGCGGAACGCATTATCCCAGAGATGGCGATGCCTCGCATTTCAAGCGCGCGTCTGCTGCCGCAAACCATCAAAGATCGGTTGGCTTTCGGGACGCCATGCGCCCCTGACCCGTTGCTTAAGACAGGATAACGGCGACATCGGGGGCTATCTGCCCCTGCCAGTTGCAGGGCTGCGGCGACAAGAACGATTGCCGAACTTCCCGCAGCCTCGCAGTTGTGCCACGCCACGCGGCACAGGAGCCCCGGTTTTCCTTGCTTTTGCGCAGATTTCCCAGATTCCTTTTGCTTGCCAGCGGAATATCTGCCAGCATAGGTCGAATAACCATATAAATAACTACATACTACGTAAATAACTACATACTACGTAAACAACTACATAAATCGTAACGCAGTTCGCTCATAGACAAACTTGATAAGACCCCCCGGCGCGCAAAGCCTAAGTATCCTTCGCGCCGGTTCTAAATAACGCTATTATTAATAAAAACGGGGCGGGGCTGTTAAGTCGGTGCGCGCCCTCTTGGCAAAGGAATAAACAAGATGGTCAATATTCCCGTAGATGCTAATATCCGATTCACTGACGCCGTAGATTTAGGCGGCACGCTCAGCTGGACGCAAGCCTCGGTGTGGTTGCTGGACACCAACGTGGTCGATGTGGACGGGGACGGGAACGCGGATCAAGGCGTCGATGGCTGGCAAACCGTGGAAATGCCATACACCGGTTATGTGGTAAATATCGGCGGCACAGACTACCCGGTCTTTCTGTCGGGCACCATTTATTCAATCCCGTATAACACGGCATTCGAGGATATCGGCGCCAGCTTTCCGCTCGGGCCAGGTTCGACCTCGGCAACCAATCCAGAGGTCCCGATCCCTTATTGCTTCCTGACGGGTACGCAGATCGCGACCCCAAGCGGGGAACGCTCGGTCGAGGCGCTCCAGGTTGGCGACCAAATCCTTACCGCCAACGGGGACACTGCCGCGATAAAATGGGTCGGACGCCGGTCTGTGGCCGGGCCGATGACCTGGGCCCATGGCGACCAGCTCGCGCCGGTCTGCATCGCTGCCGGGGCCTTGGGCAACCACAGCGACCTTTATGTCAGCGCCGATCACGGGATGATCGTGGACGGGCTGGTGATCAACGCCTCAGCTTTGGTGAACGGGGACACGGTGCGCTTTGTGCCCGTGTCCGAGATGCCGCAAGAGTTCACCTATTACCACATCGAGACCGAAAACCACGATGTGATCCTCGCCAATGGCGCGCCGTCCGAGACCTTCATTGATGTGGCGGGCCGGGCGGCGTTCGACAATTACCAGGAATACTTGGATCTCTACGGCGCCGAGCGGATCATCCCCGAGATGCGGATGCCCAGGATAAGCACCGCCCGGCTGCTGCCGCAGGCGATCAAAGACCGCCTGGCGATTTCGCAGCGGGATCATCTCGCAATCGCGGTTTAGCACAAAAAAACATAAAAGGCCGCTGCGCCCGGCCTTGCTCATACATCCCCGCCGCACCGAGCCGCGCGCGGGGGTGCGCGCTATCGGGACGGCAAGCCGGTAGGCTGTGTGCTTGCACGC
>NZ_LFTY01000002.1:10907-14791 GCF_001078595.1 Candidatus Rhodobacter oscarellae
CGCTGGCGATTGGCGACCGTGTCCGCACCGCGGATGGCCGCGACGTGGCGGTGAAATGGCTGGGCGTTCAAACGCATAGAGCCGCCGCCGTGAACCTGCCGCTGCCCGAAAGTGCCCAACCTGTCCGCATCCGCGCGGGCGCGCTGGGCGGCGGGCTGCCGCATAGCGACCTGACGGTGACGGCGGATCATGGGATGGTGCTCGACGGAATGGTGATCAACGCAAGCGCCCTGGTGAACCACGACACGATCGACTACGTGCCGCTTTCCGAGCTGGAAGACAGCATCACCGTCTACCACATCGAGACCGAGGCCCATGACGTGATCCTCGCCAATGGCGCGCCGTCCGAGACCTTCATTGACGCTGCGGGGCGGGCGGCGTTCGACAATTACCAGGAATACCTGGACCTCTACGGCGCCGAGCGGATCATCCCCGAGATGCGGATGCCCAGGATAAGCACCGCCCGGCTGCTGCCGCAGGCGATCAAAGACCGCCTGGCCGGTCCGCGGCAAGACCTGCTGGCCGAGGCGAGCTAGCCCCAAGACGCGCCGCGCCCGCGCGAGCGGAGCGGGCCGGTGCGGCACCCCGCCTGCCAGGGTTCAACGAAGAATTAACCAATCTGAGGTGTAATGGCCGGGTATCAGTGACCTAGTGTGATTTCAGTGCCCGCCCGTACCTTTACCCATACCAACGATTTCGATAATGCCGGTGACCCGCTCAACGGTGCGACCGAGACGCTATACGGCGTCGATGGGGTCACCAATTCAGATGGGCTGGACGGCGACAACGAATGGCAGTTCAACGACCCGTTGGAACAGAATGTCGGCGCCGTCCTGCAGATCGACCCAGCGCTGGACACCACCACCGACACCGAGCGGGTCACCGATTTCACGGCGAGCTTCCTGGTGGAGTTTGACTCCACGGACGCCGGCGGCGGCAAGCAAGACGGGCTCGCCTTCTCGTTCGGGAACCCGATGGGGCTGTCTCCCGGCGCGCCGAACGGTCTTGACACCGGGACGACCAACTCCGGCCTTGTGATCCGCATCAAGCCCCTGGGCAGCGAGATAGAGGTGTTCTGGAAGGGCACGAAGATCGCCGAGCAGCCCATCACAGATCTCGACGGCCAAGGCCCCGAGACCATCACCACAAGCGCCACAGGGCAGGTCGACGTGTCCTATGCGGGGGTCGACTTTTCGGCGCAGATCACGGGCACCCAGTGGCAGACCAACTCGCAAAACAATTGGGAGTTTGTCGTTTCGGGCCGCGCCGGGGTCCATGACGGGCTGGGCTATATCGACGACCTGTCGATCAGCGCCAATGTCTCGTGCTTCGTTGCGGGCACCGGGATCGCCTGCATCGGCGGCGAGCGGCCGGTGGAGGATCTGGCGATCGGCGATTTGATCTGCACCGCCGATGGGCGCGCGGTGCCGGTGCTGTGGATCGGCCGCCAGCGCCTGCGGCGCGGTTTGGCGATGCCCTCGGCGTGGCCGGTCGAGTTCGCCCCCGGCGCGCTGGGGCCAGGGGTGCCGCATCGCGCGCTGCAGGTCAGCCCGGACCACGGGATCGTGCTGGACCGCCTGGTGTTCAACGCCAGCGCGCTGGTGAACCAGGACACGGTGCGCTTTGTGCCGGCCTCCGAGATTCCGAAAGAGCTGACCTATTACCATATCGAGACCGAAAACCACGACGTAATCCTGGCAAATGGCGCCCCGGCGGAGACCTTCTTGGACGCGGCGGGACGGGCGGCGTTCGACAACCACGCCGAATACCTGGATCTCTACGGCGCCGAGCGGATCATCCCCGAGATGCGGATGCCTAGGATAAGCACCGCCCGGCTGGTGCCGGAGACTGTCAAAAGCCAGCTTTCAGGCGCCTCGACACAGGCTTTGGCCACCAGCGCCTAGTCCCCGGGGATATTGACCACGACTATTCCCGAACACGCGTAAGCCCCCCAAGGACCTTGAATCTTCGTCACCCGAGTTGACGCGCAGGTTAAACAGTTGTTTGCTGCGCCGGGGTGGTTAAGAAGTGATAGAGCAAATCAATTCTGAGTTTCCAACGGCGGAGCGTCTGCGCGCCTATGGGGATCTGTGTTTTTTGTATTTCAGATCCGAACCCCACAAAGAAAAACCGTTCAACCTGATGCGCTGGATTGTGCAGGTGCCGGTGGATCTGGGCCAGTACAGGATCTTCTACGCCGAGGATATCCCCCGCGCGGCCTTCACCTGGGCGATGGTGGAGGATGCGGCAGAGGCCAAGATCCTGTCCGGCACGGCGCTGCTGCCCGCGGAATGGCGATCGGGAAGGCAGATGTGGATCATGGATATCCTGGCCCCGTTCGGCCAAGGCACGGCCAGCGACGTGAGCCGTTGGATGAAAGAGAACATGCCGCAAGACATTAACACGATCCGCACCATCCGCCCCAACCCTGACGGGAGCGCGCGGGTCATAGAACTAAATCGCATTGACGGCGCCAGGTGGGGCGCCCGGAAAATAGGAGAGCTATAATGGGCGGAGCAACGGTCAGGCTCGTCGCGCCCCCAACGGGGGTGGATTCGCATGATACCGAGTTTGGTGTGAGCGGCGCGATTGATTTGTCGCCGGGGGAAACCCTTACTTTCTCGGGGGATTTGACGACAGCGAGCCTCTCAGGCGGGACGGACCAGGGCGACGGCGGCACCTACTCTTTCGTTGCACCGGTTTTCGACCTTGATCATCCCGGCGTCACGGCCACGGGGAACTACACGTCCACAAACACAACAACGGGCGAGTTCACCTATGTCTACACATACGACCAATGGGTCAGTGACGGGCTGCCGGGTCAGCTCATCTTACTTTGGGGGAACGACAGTGTGTCGATCCCCGGCACCTACACCATCAATATCACCTGCTTCCACGCGGGCACGATGATCGCGACCCCGGATGGGGAGCGCGCGGTCGAGACGCTGGCCATCGGCGATCTGGTGCGAACCGTGGACGGGCGCGCCGTGCCCGTCAAGTGGCTGGGCCGCCAGACGCTGCGCACGCTGATGAACCCGTCGCCCAGGTTGCAACCGGTGCGCATTGCAAAGGGCGCGCTTGGGCAAGGCCTGCCCCATACCGATCTGACGCTCACCGCCGACCATGGCATGGTGCTGGGTGGCCTGATGATCAACGCCAGCGCCTTGGTGAACGGCGGGTCCATCCGGTTCCTGACGCTAGAAGAGGTCCCGCCGGACTACACCGTCTACCACATCGAGACCGAGGCCCATGACGTGATCCTGGCCAATGGCGCCCCGGCGGAGACCTTCCTGGACGCGGCGGGGCGGGCGGCGTTCGATAACCACGCCGAATACCTGGATCTCTATGGCGCCGAGCGGATCATCCCCGAGATGCGGATGCCCCGGATAAGCACCGCCCGGCTGCTGCCGCAGGCGATCAAAGACCGCCTGGCGATTTCGCAGCGGGATCATCTCGCAATGGCGGTTTAGCACAAAAAACATAGAAGGCCGCTGCGCCCGGCCTTGCTCTTATGTCCCCGCCGCACCGAGCCGCGCGCGGGGATGGGCGCTATCGGGACTGCAAGCCGGTAGGCTGTGTGCTTGCGCGCACACCGCCCCCGGTGCGTAGCGATGTTGCGCGAGGGGGCAAGCTCCCGATGGTCAATCCGAATCCACAGCTCTGGGTGGATGTTTCGTGAAGTTGCTCAACCGGAATGGTCGCGGTTGACGAACGCGGCCTGGTCTGAAGCATCTCCTAAGCGCGACAAAGTATAGATAAAATAATGTGAGTTCAGTTGCTTGTAAATTTCTGAAGCGGAGAGGTGTGGACAGTTCTGTGTTAACGTTTAATGATTCACCTCAAGGCCTGTGTAAACCGTTAAATTTTTATCTCAAGAATTGAAA
>NZ_LFTY01000002.1:15225-29631 GCF_001078595.1 Candidatus Rhodobacter oscarellae
GCTCTTATGTCCCCGCCGCACCGAGCCGCGCGCGGGGACGGGCGCTATCGGGAATGCAAGCCGGTAGGCTGTGTGCTTGCACGCCTCCCGCCCCCGATGGGTAGCGATATTGCGCGAGGGAGCAAGCGGCCCATGGTCAATTTGAGGCTACAACCCGAGGGCGATTTTGTCTTAAATCCGTCAACCAGCGTGGCCTTCGTTGACGAGTGCAGCCTGGTCTGAAGCATCCGCTCAACGCACCAAATCCCGATAAAAGGTATTTAGGTCAGACGCTTATCAAGGTTGCGAAAGAAATACCTAGACAATGCCGTCGTTAATTTTTAACTCGCGAATTGAAAAAACGCGCCGATGCCAGATCGCCGCGCGCCATCGAGCGAGGAACTAAAATGCCGACACAGAGATCCGATGCCTATCTATCTTTCGGTGCCACAGAGAGTGGAGGTGTTTTGACGCCGGACTCTTCTGGTTGGAGTCACCAAAGCCAAAATTTTGACGTATTCGACGACGGAGATGGCAACGCCGATACGTCCACGGATTGGGTGGCTAGTGCTGGCTTTCCCTACAGTGGGTACACCATTGAAATCGATGGTCAAAACTACGCGATTTTTGCAAATGGTGCCGGGGGCTACTTTGTGCCCTATTTTGACCCGAATGAAGGGTTTGCTTCTCTAGCCGGCACCGCTGTAACCCAACCGATCACCAATGCCGGTGATAACGCTGTCGTCGTGAACCTGTGCTTTGCCGCCGGCACGATGATCGCCACGCCCGAGGGCGAGGCCGCCGTGGAAACGCTGGCGATTGGCGACCGTGTCCGCACCGCGGATGGCCGCGACGTGGCGGTGAAATGGCTGGGCGTTCAAACGCATAGAGCCGCCGCCGTGAACCTGCCCCTGCCCGAAAGTGCGCAACCTGTCCGCATCCGCGCGGGCGCGCTGGGCGGCGGGCTGCCGCATAGCGACCTGACGGTGACGGCGACTCATGGGATGGTGCTCGACGGAATGGTGATCAACGCAAGCGCCCTGGTGAACGGCGACACGATCGACTTCGTGCCGCTTTCCGAGCTGGAAGACAGCATCACCGTCTACCACATCAAGACCGAAAACCACGACGTGATCCTCGCCAACGGCGCCCCGGCGGAGACCTTCCTGGACGCGGCGGGCCGCGCGGCGTTCGACAATTACCAGGAATACCTGGATCTCTACGGCGCCGAGCGGATCATCCCCGAGATGCGGATGCCCAGGATAAGCACCGCCCGGCTGGTGCCGCAGGCGATCAAGGACCGGCTTGCGCCCGGCGACACAGGCGCCGCGACGCACATTACGGACCGCCCGCTGCGCAGAACGGCCTAGGCGCCGCCGCCGGCCAGTATCAGCAGCATCAGCGCGCCAAATCCAAGCGCCTCGATGGGGAAGTCAAAGCCGTCGTCGTGTTCGGCTTCCTCCTCGGGGTCTTCTTCCTCTGCGGGTATTTCGATCGCGGGCATTTCAAGCGCGGCCATATCAATCGCGGGCAGATCCAGGGGCAGCAGCACCTCGTCGATCACATGCGCGATCCCGTTGCTGGCGGTCAGGTCGGTGGCGATGATCTCTGGGTCCTCGGCGTCGGGCTCTAGATCGACCAGCGTCGTGCCAGACACGCCGATCTCGGCGCCGTTCAAGGTGGCGATCTCGGTCGAGCCCAGCACCGCGGTCGCATCCTGCACCCCCGGCGAGACGTGATAGGTCAGGATGTCCGTGACCAACTGCAGCGGATTGTCGGGATCGGCGGCGGCGGAGGCATCCAAGATCGTCTGCAGCGCCTCGCCCTCGTCCTCGCCCTCATAGCCCAGGTTCTGCGCCAGCGACACAAACGCCCCGTCATTGGGCAGAAAGACCGTCAGCTCAGCCTCGGGGTCATCCACCGCGGCATCCAGACCGGTCGCCTGAAGCGCCGTCAGTAGTAGATCGAAATCCGTGGCATCCTCGTCCGGCGTGCCGCCGCTTTCCTTCAGTGTGTCCAACAGGGTGGCGCCGTCGATCTCTGCCGGGGTCTCGATGGGCAAGAGCACCTGGTCGACCACCTGCACGTTGCCGCCGGTGGTGGCGATGTCGGGCGCGATGATGTCGGCGTTCAGCGAGTTGGTGTCATTGTCCACGACCGTGCCACCCGTGATCTGCAGCGGCGTGCCGGCCAGCAGCGTGTCCAGGGGGCCGCCCGCGTTCAGATCGCTCTCGGCGTCCGTGCCGGGCGCCACGTGATAGAGCAGGATGTCGGTCAAGAGCGGGATCGGGTCCCCGTCGCTCGCAAGCCCCGAGAGCGCGTCGGCCACCGCGCCAAAGACCGCTGTCGCATCACCCGTGTCCCCAGTGAAGCCCAGATCCTGGGCCAGCCCGGCAAAGGCCGCATCCGTTGGCGCAAAGATCGTGACATCGGTCAGCCCCTGCACCGTGCCCGTGAGGTCCGCCGCCTCCAAGGCCAGCGCCAAGACCTCAAAATCCGCGCTAGTGGACAACACGGTGCCGTCTCGCGTTGTGATAGAGTCCGACAATGTCGGGTAAATTGCTTGCAAAGACATACTCTTCCCCTCGGTTACTGCCAGAAATACGGCAGCAGGGGGAAACTAGTTCACATTAGCAGCAAATTTTATGAGCTTTGGTGGGGCCGTTGCCGGGCTGGAAACAATCCCGCCGAGGGGGCGTTTTTGTTCTTCTGTTTTGGGCGAATAGGCGCTGTTTAGCAGTAGCGCTCGGGCCCGATCCATTGGGCCGCCGAGTAGCGGTCGCCATGGGCCCAGCCCACCGGCAGCACCGCCTCGATCTGCGCCAGGTCATCGGCGCCCAGTGTGATCTCGGCCGCGGCCATGATCTCGGCGAAATGCTGCGTCGAGCGCGTGCCGGGGATCGCGATCACATGCGGGCCCTGCGCCAGCACCCAGGCAATGGCCAGCCCAGCCGCGGGCACGCCCATCTTCGCGGCCAGCGCGCGGAAGGCATCCGTGGCGGCGATGTTGGCGCTGTAATTCGGCTCGATAAAGCGCGGGTTCGTTGCCAAGAAACCAAGCGTCTGCACCTGGTCCAGCGGCAGCGGCGCGTCCGTCAAAAGCGACCGCCCCACCGGCGAGAAGGCCACCACGGCGGTGCCCAGCTCGGCGCAGGTCTGGATCAGGCCCAGCTCTGGCGAGCGCACCGACAGCGAGTATTCCGACTGCACGGCGGCGATGGGGTGCTCGGCATGGGCCTGGCGCAGCGCGTTCGGCGCGACCTCGGACAGGCCGATGGACTTGGCCTTGCCCTTCTCCACCAAGCGCGCGAGGTTGCCCGCGATCTCGGCCATGGGCATATCCGCGTCCCGGCGATGGGCGTAGAACAGGTCCACGCATTCCAGGCCCAGGCGCTGCAGGCTGCGGTCCAGCTCGGCCTCGAAATGCGCGGGCGAGTTGTCAAAGTAGCGCCGGTTCGTTTCGGGATCGCGGGTGATGGCGGCCTTGGTGGCGATGGTGAACTCTGTTTTGGCGGCCGGGTTGGCGGCGAAATAGCTGCCGATGGCGCTCTCTGACGCGCCCATCCCGTAGACATTCGCCGTGTCCAGATGCGTCACGCCCACGTCGCGGCACATGTCCAGGATCGCGTGGCTCGCCGCCTCGGTCGTCGGCCCGTAGAAGTCCGAGAACGACATCGCGCCGTAGCCAATCGGATGAACCTTTGGGCCGCCTTGCCCCAGCGCGCGATGTTCCATGCCGTTTCACTCCTTGTCGGTTTCGCCATTCTTAGGCCGCGCGCAATTGACCATCAAGGCCCGGGGTGCTTTGCTTGTGAAAGAGCAAAGCGGAGGGCGCGCCGGTGACAATCGAGAGACGCGAACTGCCCGGCCGGGTGGACGTGGCCGTCGTCGGCGCGGGGTTCTCTGGCATGTACCTGGTCAAGCTGATGCGCGAGGCGGGGTTCTCTGTCGCCGTGATCGAGGCCGCCGATGACGTGGGCGGCACCTGGTGGTGGAACCGCTACCCCGGCGCGCGCTGCGACATCGAGAGCGTGCAATACGCGCATTCCTACCTGCCCGAGCTGGAGCAGGACTGGGACTGGTCCGAGCGCTACGCCACCCAGCCCGAGATCCTGGCCTATGCCGGCGAGATCGCCGACCGGTTGGATCTGCGCCGCGACATGTATTTCGGGCGCCGGGTTGAGCGGGCCGCCTATGACGAGGCGGGGCGGGAATGGCGCCTGCGCTGCGACACCGGCGAGGCGCTGGCCGCGCGCTTTTGCATCATGGCCACCGGCTGCCTATCGGCGCCCAACAGGCCCAGCTTTCCCGGCCAGGAACGCTTCGGCGGCCCGATCTACCACACCGGGACCTGGCCGCATGCGCCGGTGGACTTCTCGGGGCAGCGCGTGGCGGTGATCGGCACCGGCTCGTCGGGGATCCAGACCATCCCGCAGGTGGCCAAGCAGGCCGCGGCGCTCACCGTGTTCCAGCGCACGCCCAACTACGCCGTGCCCGCCCGCAACCACGCCCTATCGGACGCGGACCGCGCCGCCGTGAAGGCCGGGTATGCAGAGCTGCGCGCGCGGCAAAAGGCGAGCTTCTCGGGCGCCTATTACGACGTCGACCCCGAGGCCACCGGCGCCGGGATGACCCCGGCCGCGCGCGACGCGATGCTAGAGCGCCGCTGGGGCGAGGGCGGCCTGGTCTTCGCCGGCGTCTTCCCCGATCAGATGTACGAGCGCCAGGTCAACGACCACGCCGCGGGCTTCGTGCGCGACAAGATCCGCGCCAAGGTGCGCGACCCACAGGTGGCCGAGCTTCTCTGCCCGTCCAACACCATCGGGGCGAAGCGGCTCTGCGTCGATATTGGCTATTTCGAGACCTTCAACCAGGACCACGTCACGCTGGTGGACGTCTCGGAGGCGCCGGTTGAGATCACGTCGCAGGGCGTCTCGGCGGGCGGGGAGGAATATGAGGTCGACGCGATCATCTGCGCCACCGGGTTTGACGCCATGACCGGCGCGCTGCTGCGCATGGACATCGAGGGACGCGGCGGGCGCCGCCTGGCCGAGCACTGGCGGCAGGGGCCGTCCACCTATCTCGGGCTGGCGGTGGCGGGGTTCCCGAACCTCTTCACCGTGACTGGCCCGCAAAGCCCGTCGGTGTTCACTAACGTGACCCAGGCGATCGAGCAGCATTGCGAATGGATCGCGGGGTGCCTGCGGGCGCTGCGCGCGCAGGGCGCGGTGGAGATCGAGGCGGATCCTGAGGCCGAGCGGGCCTGGGGGGCGCATAACGCCGAGGTCGCCTCGCGGCATCTGCGCAGCTCGACCGCGAGCTGGTACACCGGAGAGAACATCTCTGGTAAGCCGGTTGGGTTCATGCCCTATATTGGCGGTTTTGCGACCTACGCGGCGAAATGTGATGCGGTGGCGCAGGCCGGGTATGAAGGGTTTCGGTTGGTGTAGGGCGATGGCGGGTGCTGGGCCCGCGGCGGCCCAAATCTCTTTCAAGAGATTTGCACTTTCCTTCCAAGGAAAGTTGGGCCCGCAAGTGGGCAAGGGGTTGCCCATACGGGGTCAATGCGTGTCGCGGCAAAGAAACTCTTGCAAGAGTTTCGCAATTTTCTTGCAAGAAAATTGTGTCGCGCCAATGCCCGCTGGTGGCCAAGATCACTCGTCAAAGACGATCACGTTCCGCCTGGCCGCGCCGCTGCGCGTATCGGCGATGGCCTCGTTGATCTGCCCCAGCGACCAGCGGCCAGAGATCAGCTCGTCCAGCTTCAGCCGCCCCTGCTGATAGAGCGTCACCATCCAGGGGATGTCGCGCCGCAGCACAACGTCGCCCATCTTGGTGCCGATCATGCCCTGGGCCAGCGCCGAGAGGATCACCGGCTCGTAGCTGGAGGTCTCGCCGCTATGGGGCATGCCCACCAGGTAGACCTTGCCGCCGGTGCCCAGATAGCGCGCGGCGGTGTCGAATGCCTGGATCGCGCCCACGGTGACGAACACCGCGTCGGCGCCGCGGCCCATGAGCTTGCGCGCCGCACTCCAGGGCTTGGGCCCGGTGGCCAGCACGCCGCCCGTGGCGCCGAACTCCATCGCCGTGTCCAGCTTCTCCTCGGTCATGTCCACGGCCACGACATGCGCCGCGCCCGCGATCTGCGCGCCCTGGATCGCGTTCAGCCCGACGCCGCCCGCGCCGATCACAACGGCGTTCTGGCCGGGGCGCAACCCGGCGCTGTTGACCACCGCGCCCACCCCGGTGATCACGCCGCAGCTCAGCAGGCTGGCCGCGTCCATTGGCATGTCCGCCGGGATCTTGGCGATCTGGCTTTGGTCGACCACCACGGCCTCGGCGAAGCCGCCGGTGTGCAGGCCCTGCTCCATGCCGCCGCCCTGGCCGGTGATCACGCCGTTATCCTTGGGGCCGGGGTTCTCGCAGACCGCGGGATGCGCCGAGACGCAGGGCAGGCAGGCGCCGCATGACTTGATGAGGGTCACCAGAACCGTGTCGCCCTCGGCATAGCCGGACACGCCCGCGCCCACGCCGGTGACGGTGCCCGCCGCCTCATGGCCGTAGACCGCGGGCAGCTTGCCGCCCCAGCCGCCATCCATCAGCGAGATATCCGAAAAGCAGATCGCGCAGGCGGCCAGCTTGACCGCGACCTGCCCATCGCCCGGCGGCGCGAGCGTGATCTCTTCGATGCTGAGCGGTTCGCCGAACGCGCGGCAGACGGCGGCTTTGACCTTGGTCATGCGTCCCTCTTAATCCAATTGTTTCACAGAGCTAGCCCTAGGGCGCGAGGTCTGGCTGGGTCGAAACCGACGTTTTCGCGTCGCTTTGGGCGGGTTCCGTCGCGCGGGCGGCCATGAACACGAACAGGCTCACGATCATCAGCAGCATCGACACGGCGAACGGCGCACCGGGCAGGTAGATCGGGGCGCTCTCGGCGGTGAAATACGCGAAGGTCTGCGTCATCAGCAGCGGCGAGACGATCATCGCCACCGCGCCCGCGCTGGTCAGAACCCCCTGCAGCTCGCCCTGCGCGTCATCGCTGACCGCGCGCGACATCATACCTTGCAGGGCAGGGGTGACCACAGCGCCAAGGGCGGTCAGCGGGGTGAGGATCAGCGCGATCGTCCCGCTGGCGAGCACCGACATGATCAGGAAGGTGCCCGCGTTGAACAGCAACCCAAAAAGGATGGTCATACGCTCGCCCAGTCTGGATAGGATCAGCCGAATGAGCCCCGCTTGCACGACCACCATAGCGATACCGAATGCGGCGAGCGAGACGCCGACCATTCCGTCTTCCCAGCCAAACTGAGCCCGGGCGAAATAGGCCCAGACGGCGGGGTATACAAAAAACGCGACCTGATAGACAAAGAACAGAACCAGCAGCGCCGTCAACCCCGGCAGGCGCCCCACCGAGCTGAACGCGCCGAACGGGTTCGCGCGGCGCCACTGGAAGGGGCGGCGGATGCGATCATCCACGGTCTCGGGCAGCACGAAATACCCAAACACAAGGTTCAGACCCGCCAGCGCCGCGGCGGCATAGAAGGGCGCGCGGGTGCCGAGCTCTCCCAACAGGCCGCCGATCAGCGGCCCGAGCACAAAACCTGCCCCGAATGCTGCGCTGATCAGGCCAAAATTCGCGGCCTTTTCCTCGGGCTTAGAGATATCGGCCATATAGGCCGCCGCCGTGGACTGCGTAGCGGCGGTGATGCCGCCGACGACCCGGCCAAGCAGCAGCAGCCACATCGCCCCGGCCATCGCCATTACGATATAGTCCAGCGCCATGACGAACAGGGCGACCAGCAGCACCGGGCGCCGCCCGAATCGGTCCGACAGGTTGCCCACGACCGGCCCGAACAGGAACTGCATCACCGCGAAGACCGCCGACAGCACCCCGCCCCAGATCGCCGCGTTTGCCAGGTCGCCGCCGCCGATCTCGCGTATAAGGTCAGGCATCACCGGCATAATCAGCCCGATGCCCATTGAATCGATCACCACGGTGATCAGTATGAAGGTGATCGGAAGCGAGCGCGAACGCGGCATAGCGGGTCCCAAGGGCTGCGGTTCGTGAGTGTGGCAGCCCCAACGCGAGGCTGCCCGTGAGTGGTGGGCCGTAAGTGGTTGCCCGTGAGAAGTGGTCCGTAAGTAGTGGTCCGTAAGTCGTAGGCCGTGAGTGGTGGGTCGTGCGTGGTGGGTCGTGCGTAGTGGGCCGTGAGTGGTAACTTTTTGGCTGCCATGATTGCTCGTTGGTACGGTGTAGATAGCGTTTTTGCGGAAAATTGAAACGGCGCAGAGGTCAGGAATACCCGACCTAAACGAATTGTTTACGTCACGTTCAAAGCGCTTTTTATTCAAATAACCGCCGATGCCATGCCCGTGGGGCGGCGCATTGCGCCCATGATCACCGCGGCAGCTTGAACCGGAACACCTCTTGTGCCCATCCGCCTACATTGTCCCGCGCGCGGATATTCACCTCGACGACGCCGTCCTCGATCTCCACCCCAGACAGCGCGCGCGTGAAGGGCTGCTCGTGCACATGCGGGTGGTGCAGCACGCGGGTGCCCAGCTCTGTCCCGTCCGGCAGCTCCACCCGCCAGCCATCGGCATAGTCGTTCCAGCCGGTGTCGGGGTGGCTGAGCGTCACCGAGAAGCTCCAGGCATTGCCGCTTTGGCGGGCCGAGACGTCCTCGATAACCGGCGCGTCGGCGAAAGCGGGCGCGGCCATAAGCAGGGCGGGGATAAGAATGCGGATCACTTGGTGTCTCCCACTAAAAGGACGGTTCTGGAATGCGAGGCGAACTCGCGCCGCCAGAGCACCGCCAGCGTCAGCAGCGTGGCGCCGATCAGCGCCCAGGGCCCCAGCAGCCAGCCGCAGGCGGCCAGCGCGAAATAGACGGCCCGCAGGCCGCGATTATAAGCCCGCGCGGCGGAGATGTTCAATTCGGCGGCCTGCGCGGCGCGGGCATAGGCGGGCTCGCTCTCGTCATTGGGCACCGCCGCCATCACCACGGCGCAATAGCCAAAGAGCCGGTGCGACCAGACGAATTTCAGGAACGCGTTCGCCAGAAAGAACAGGATCAGCAGGATCTTGACCTCCCAGACCAGGGCGGGGGCCTCCAGGCTGAGATCCTCGGCCACCGCCAGCAGGCGCTCGGTGTTGCCGATCAGCGCCAGCCCGCCGCCAATGGCTATCATGCTGGCGGAGGCAAAGAACGTCGTGCCCTGGCGCAGCCCGTTCAGGATCGCCCCGTCCAGGATGCGCGGCTGGCGGCTGACAAAGGCGTGCAGCCATTCCCTGCGGTAGCGGTTCATCAGCTGCGAGACCGAGCGCCGCTGGCCCAGCCCGTGCTCGACCGCAAGCCCTATCGCGACCCAGCAGAGCGCGATCAGGGCCAGGGCGACGCCGTCCCTAAGGTCAAAGAATTGCAGCCGGTCCAAGAGGTCCATGGGATCTGCTTAGCGCGACGACATAGCACTTGCCACCCCGCAGAATTGGTAATATATTTTTACCAATTGGAGATGTGCCCATGGAAATGCCCGCCCCCGATGCCAGCATCCTGGCCAAGAAGCCCCGCGTCGTGGCGCGCCTCGCCGAGGCGCTGCCCGCCGGAGCCGTGATCTCGGACCCCACCGAGACAAGGGTTTACGAATGCGACGGGCTGACCGCCTATAAGTGCCCGCCCCTGGCCGCCGTCCTGCCCAGCACGACCGAGGAGGTCGCCGCCGTCCTGAAAATCTGCCACGAGGAGGGCGTGCCCGTGGTGCCGCGCGGCTCGGGCACCTCGCTGGCGGGGGGCGCGCTGCCCACCGCCGACAGCGTGATCCTGGGCGTGGCGCGCATGAACGAGGTGCTGGAGGTCGATTACGACAACCGCTTTATCCGGGTGCAGACCGGGCGCACCAACCTCAGCGTGACCGGCGCGGTGGAGGAGGATGACTTCTTTTACGCGCCCGACCCGTCCTCGCAGCTGGCCTGCGCCATCGCGGGCAATATCGCGATGAATTCCGGCGGCGCGCATTGCCTGAAATACGGCGTGACCACCAACAACCTGATGGGCGTGCGCATGGTGACCATGGCGGGCGAGATCGTGGAGATCGGTGGCGCGCATCTGGACGCGGGCGGGCTGGACCTTCTGGGGGTGATCTGCGGCTCTGAGGGTCAGCTTGGCGTGGTCACCGAGGCCACTTTGCGCATCCTGCGCAAGCCCGAAGGCGCGCGGCCCGTGCTGATGGGCTATGACAGCGCCGAGGTGGCGGGGCAGGTGGTCAGCGACATTATCAAGGCGGGCGTGCTGCCCGTGGCCATCGAGTTCATGGACCGGCCCTGCATTCGGGCGACGGATGACTTCTCGGGCGCGGGCTACCCCGATTGCGAGGCCCTGCTGATCGTCGAGGTCGAGGGCTCGGACGCCGAGATCACCGAGCAGCTGGGCGTGATCAACCAGATCGCCCGAGGCCACAACCCGGTGGAGCTTCGCGAAGCCAAGGATGCCGACGAGGCCGCCCGCATCTGGCTGGGGCGCAAGGCGGCCTTTGGCGCCATGGGGCAGATCAACGACTATATGTGCCTGGACGGCACGATCCCCGTCAGCGAGCTGCCCTACGTGCTGCGCCGCACCGAGGAGCTGTCCAAGGAATACGGGCTGGACGTGGCGAATGTCTTCCACGCGGGCGACGGCAATATGCACCCGCTGATCCTGTTTGACGCCAACAAAGAGGGCGATCTGGAGACCTGCGAGGCGCTGGGGGCCGAGATCCTCAAGCTCTGCGTCGAGGTCGGCGGCTGCCTGACCGGCGAGCATGGCGTGGGCGTGGAGAAACGCGACCTGATGGGCGCGCAATACTCCGACGCGGATATGGAGGCGCAGATGCGGGTTAAAGACGTGTTCGACCCCGATTGGCTGCTCAACCCGGCCAAGGTGTTCCCGCTTGCGGTGACCGCGTCACGAAGGGATTTCGCGGCATGACTGCCGCGACCGGTTGAGGGGGGCTTTGCCCCCCTCAAACTCCCCCCAGGATATTTTCAAACCGAAGAAGGACGGACCGTGCTGACCCCCGAGACAGAAGCTGATTTGGCCGAGGCGGTGTGCGCGGCCACCGGGCCCCTGCGGATCATCGGCGGCGGCACGCGCCCAATCGGCAAGCCGGTGGCGGGGGAGGTGCTGTCTGCGGCGGGGCTGTCGGGGGTGAGCCTGTACGAGCCCGGCGCGCTGACCCTGGTGGTGCAGGCCGGCACGCCCTTCGCCGAGGTCGAGGCGGTGCTGGCCGCGGAAGGCCAGCGCCTGCCCTTCGAGCCGATGGACCATCGCGCGTTGTTGGGGACCTCGGGCGCGCCCACAATTGGCGGGGTCGTGGCGGCGAATGTATCCGGCCCGCGCCGGGTGCAGGGCGGCGCCTGCCGGGACTACCTGATCGGGGTGCGCTTTGTGGACGGCACCGGGGCCGTGGTCAAGAACGGCGGCCGGGTGATGAAGAACGTCACCGGCTATGACCTGGTGAAGCTGATGGCGGGGTCCTGGGGCAGTTTGGGCGTGCTGAGCGAGGTCTCGTTCAAGGTGCTGGCCGCGCCGGGGGCGGAGGCGTCATTGGTTGCGCGGGGCCTGTCGGCGGAGCAGGGCGTCGCGGCGCTGTCGGCGGGCTTAGGATCGCCCTTTGACGTCAGCGGGGCGGCGCATCTGGATGCGCGATCCTCAGATGAGGCGCGCACGCAGGTGCGCATCGAGGGGCTTGCCGGTTCGGTCGCGTATCGCGCCGGGCGATTGGCGGAGTTGCTGCCTGGTTTCGAGGTGGTCGAGGGCGCGCAGAGCGCCGCGCTCTGGCAAGAGGTCCGCGATGTGACGCCCTTTGCAGGCCGCGATGGGGCGGTCTGGCGGATCTCGGTGAAGCCCTCTGACGGGCCATTGTTGGCTGGTTTGGGCGAGGCGATTTTTGATTGGGGCGGCGGGCTGGTCTGGCTGTTGGTCCCCGAAGAAGGCGATTGCGGCGCGGCGGCGATCCGCGCGCGGGTGGCCGAGCTGGGCGGGCACGCCACCCTGGTTCGGGCCTCTGAGGCGGCGCGGGCCGCGGTGGCGGTGTTTCCGCCCGAGCCCGCGCCGGTTGCAGCGCTGACCGCGGGCCTGCGCGCCAAGTTCGACCCGCGCGGCATTCTCAACCCGGGGATCATGGGCTGATGCAAACGAATTTCACCGACGCGCAGCTGAAAATCCCGGCGCTGAAGCGCTCTAATGAGATCCTGCGCTCCTGCGTGCATTGCGGGTTCTGCACGGCAACTTGCCCGACATATCAGGTGCTTGGAGACGAGCTGGACAGCCCGCGCGGGCGGATCTACCTGATCAAGGACATGCTGGAGAATGACCGCCCGGCGGATGCCAAGACGGTCAAGCATATCGACCGCTGTCTGTCCTGCCTGGCCTGCATGTCGACCTGCCCGAGCGGCGTGCATTACATGCACCTGGTGGACCACGCCCGGGCGCATATTGAGCAGACATATCAACGGCCTATGGGGGAGCGGGCGCTGCGCTGGATGCTGGCGCGGGTGCTGCCTTACCCGACGCGGTTCCGGCTTGCGCTGCTGGGCGCCAAGCTGGGAAGGCCGTTCCGGGGGCTCTTTGGGCCGCGGATAAGGGCGATGCTGGAGATGGCGCCAAGGCGCATCCCCCCGGTCAGCCGGAACGATGATCCGCAGGTTTTTCAATCGGTTAGAGGCCCGAAGATGCGGGTGGCGCTGATGACGGGATGCGCCCAGCGGGCGCTGAACACCGACATCAATGACGCCACGATTCGCTTGTTAACGAGGTTGGGGGCGGAGGTGGTGATTGCCGAGGGGCAGGGCTGTTGCGGGGCCTTGGTGCATCACATGGGCCGCGAGGGGGAGAGCCACGCGGCGGCGAACCGCAACATAAGCGCCTGGAAAGCGGCCGGACCGCTAGATGCGGTGGTGATAAACACTTCCGGCTGCGGGACCACGGTGAAGGACTACGGCCATATGCTGCGGAACGAGGCGGGGGCCGAGGACGCCGCCGAGATATCGGCAAAAGCCATGGATGTGTCTGAGATCATTGAGAAATTGGGGATTCCGGAGGGGGCTTCGCAGGGCCTGAAGGTGGCCTATCATGCCGCCTGTAGCCTGCAGCATGGCCAGCAGATAAAAACCACGCCTAAGTCCTTGTTAAAGCAGGCGGGTTTCGAGGTCGTGGAGCCCGCGGACGCGCATCTTTGCTGCGGCTCGGCGGGGACCTATAACCTGATGCAGCCGGAGATCTCGGGCGAGCTAAAAGCGCGTAAAGTCAAGACCTTAGAGGCCAAGCGGCCAGACGTGATCGCGGCGGGGAACATTGGCTGCATGATGCAGATCGGGTCGGGCACTCAGACGCCGATTGTGCACACAGTGGAGCTGCTCGACTGGGCGACGGGCGGCCCGAAGCCCCCCGCTTTGGGCGGCTAAAAGCGCGTCGGCAATGCGTCGGCAAAACGTCGGCCTTTTGTATGGCAAAGTGTATGGCAGCTTTGCGGGCGGTGGGCAGATTGCCCACCCTACGGATCGATGGCGAAGATCGCGGAGATGCGGGAGGCGTTGTGATCCTCGGGGGGTGGCGGCGGGACAAGTCCCGCCTTACGGATCATCCAAGGCGTTGAGCTTGGCTTGGAGGTGGTCGCGGATTTCTGTGCATTGACCATGCTCGTATGACAGATGCTCAGGGTCGAAGACCGTCAGCGCATCTTCGACATGGGCCAGGGCGGCCTTTAGATGCGGGCGCGGATTTTTGGTCGTGCTGTGGTCTGCGATCGCCTGCTCCGTAAGTGCCATATTCTCCCGCGTTTGGGCCCAATGCACCGGGTGGTCCGCGCGGGTGCGGATGGTGAGCGCGTCGCGATAGGCGGTGACGGCCTGGGCGAGCAGATCGGCACCCTGCGGCCCCTCGGTGCGGGTGCCTTGCTCTGACAGCGCGCTGCCTAGGTTGTTCTGGGTCATGGCCCAATTCACCGGGTGGTCCGCGCGGGTGCGGATGGTGAGCGCGTCGCGATAGGCGGTGACGGCTTTGGCGAGCAGATCGGCGCTCCGCGGCCCCTCGGTGCGGATGCCTTGCTGTTGCAGCGCGTTGCCGAGGTTGTTCTGGGTCATGGCCCAATCCACCGGGTGGTCGGCGCGGGTGGTGATTGTGAGCGCGTCGCGATAGGCGGTGACGGCCTGGGCGAGCAGATCGGCGCCCTGCGACCCCTCGGTGCGGATGCCTTGCTGTTGCAGGGCGATGCCGAGGTTGTTCTGGGTCATGGCCCAATTCACCGGGTGGTCCGCGCGGGTGCGGATGGTGAGCGCGTCGCGATAGGCGGTAACGGCTTGGGCGAGCAGATCGGCGCTCCGCGGCCCCTCGGTGCGGGTGCCTTGCTTTTGCAGCGCGAGGCCGAGGTTGTTCTGGGTCATGGCCCAAT
>NZ_LFTY01000002.1:29817-2044256 GCF_001078595.1 Candidatus Rhodobacter oscarellae
ATGGCCATCATCACGCCGTTCTGTCTGGCGGGTGCCATGGCACCGATCACTGTTGCGGGTGCCTTGCTTTTGCAGCGCGAGGCCGAGGTTGTTCTGGGTCATGGCCCAATCCACCGGGTGGTCGGCGCGGGTGGTGATTGTGAGCGCGTCGCGATAGGCGGTGACGGCTTTGGCGAGCAGATCGGCGCTTTGCGGCCCCTCGGTGCGTCTGCCTTGCTGTTGCAGCGCGTTGCCGAGGTTGTTCTGCGCGGTGGCCCAATCCACCGGGTGGTCCGCGCGGGTGTGGATTGTCAGCGCGTCGCGATAGGCGGTGACCGCCTGGGCGAGCAGATCGGCGCCCTGCGGCCCCACGGTGCGGATGCCTTGCTGTTGCAGCGCGTTGCCGAGGTTGTTCTGGGTCATGGCCCAATTCACCGGGTGGTCCGCGCGGGTGCGGATGGTGAGCGCGTCGCGATAGGCGGAGACGGTTTGGGCGAGCAGATCGGCGCCCTGCGGCCCCTCGGTGAAGATGGCTTGGTCTTGCAGAGCGAGACCGAGGTTGTTTTGGGCGGTGGCCCAAAGCCGGTCGTCTTGTTCTTTCAACTCGGTGCTCAAAGCGCCCTCTATAAGCTGCGCAGAAAATTTGAGCGCGTCGCCGCCGTATCGGAGCCCGTGGTAATAAAGTGCCGGAAACGCGGCGTGACCGCCCGATATCCGTCGCCGCGCGGTTTCCAGCGGGTCTACGGCGGCAAAGCTATTGGCAGCGGCGCAGAACAGTCGGTAGGCTTGTTCGACATTGCCGCGCAGGAGCGCGTTGCTTGCACGCAGTTCTGCGGTTTTAGCGGCCTCTTCCAACTCGGCGGTTTGCACCAAGGCGAGCAGGTTTTCGACCTCCTCCAGGTCCATCCGGGCGATGGCGTCCTGGGCGGCGGCTTTGAGGTTTGACAGGCGTACGTAGGTCTCGCCGATGTCGTCAACCTCGGATTTCAGCGCGCGGTACTCGTCCGCTTTCAGCGTCAGCAAGCGCCGCAGCTCGGCGTCGGGCGCGTCATAGATGCCGTCAAGCTCGAACCGGGCGGCGAGGTTTTGCAGCTCTTCTCGGCTGAGAGTCGGGATCTGGTTCAGTTGCTCGGCGGCGGGGCGGGACTGGCGGATCGGGGCCAGCTCTGCCTCTGAGATATCAAGCGCGGCGCAGAGCTTTTGGATCGTCGCCTCTTGCGGGGTGATCTTGCCGTTCTCGATGCGGCTGATGTCGCCCTTGCGCGCGGGGTCGCCGAAGACGTCGAGCGCCAAAGTCTCTTGCGTCAGGCGCTTGCTGCCGCGCTGGCGGCGGACCACGGCCCCAAATGCGATTGGGTCAAACAACTTCCCACAACTCCCCACAGGGTTCCACAACCCCCTGGCCGCAACTTTAACGGAACGATTGCGCGCGTCCAGGGTGGCATATCGGGGTTGTTAGCTAATGCCGGGCGGACCCCGGCGGGATCCCACTCTCTCTCACTCAAGGAGTTCGTTATGAGGAAGTGGATTGTGAAGAAGATGCGGGGGCTGTGTTGCCATCGCAACGTTTATGCGGGGCTTTGCACGAGCCATGGGTTCGCCGCCTGGGCCTCCGACAAGCCCGAGATCTATGTGCCCGCGGCGCTGCTTTATGCGGTGCTGGCCTGGATGGGCTGAGCGGGTGCGGGGGCGGGACAAGTCCCGCCCTACGGCGTGTCCGGATCGGGATTGTTTCCAAAATCGCGCCATTATTGTTCTCGAATTGAGCCCAATCCGGCCCCAATTCGGCCCCACCGCGCCCTTAGCCGTGGCCCTCAAGCAAGTGGGAGCCATGCGATGCGACGCGGACTGTTCTTGATCATTTTGGTGCTGTTCCTGGGGACCGAGGGGCAGGCGCAGGGCACGGGGCAAGGCTCGGGGCTGAGGACGCTGATGACCGGCGATGACAGCCGCGGCTGGCAGGGCGTGGGGCGGCTCAACATCGGCGACACGAGTTTCTGCACCGGCGCGCTGATCGCCGAGAACCTAGTGCTGACGGCGGCGCATTGCATGTATGACATGGAGAGCGGCGTGCGGATCGCCGATAGCGAGGTGGAGTTCCTGGCGGATTGGCGCGGCGGGCGGGCCTCGGCCTATCGCGGGGTGAAACGGTCGCTGGTGCATCCCGATTTCGCGGTGAGCCATGCCACATTCGTGGACCGGGTGGCCTATGACGTGGCCCTGCTGGAGCTGGACGCGCCGATCCGCAGCAGCGCCATCGCGCCGTTCGCCGTGCAAAGCCGCCCGCAGGATGGCGCCGAGGTGGGGGTGGTGAGCTATGCCCATGACCGCGCCGACAGCCCGTCGCTGCAGGAGGTGTGCCACGTGCTGGCGCGGCAGAACGGCTCGCTGGTGCTGAGCTGCGACGTGGATTTTGGCTCGTCCGGGGCGCCGATCTTTGTGGTGGAGGACGGGCGTGCGCGGATCGTGTCGCTGGTCTCGGCGAAGGCGAAGGTGCAGGGCAAGCCCGTGGCGCTGGGCACCGCGTTGGAGGTGCCGCTGGCAGAGCTGATGGCGATGCGTGGGGCGGATGTCGCGGGTGCTGCGGCCAAGCCGAAACCGCCGGTGCGGCGCTTGGCGTTGACGCAGGACGGGACTGGCGCGAAGTTCCTGCGGCCATAGAGTTAGGTTTGCGGTCTTTTGGCTGCGCCAAATCTCTTGCAAGAGATTTGCACTTTCCTTGCAAGGAAAGTTGGTCCGCGAGCCGGCGAGAACTCGCGTGTACCGCGTCCCGCCATTACCTTGAGATAGCGGATATAGGCTGGGGGAGGCGGCCTCTCTTGATGGTCCGGGCGGGTTTCCAAACGCTGTGAGCTAAGTTTTGGCGTTGCGCTGTAGAGGGTCAGTGAGGGGCGCGCCGAAGAAACTCTTTCAAGAGTTTCGCAATTTTCTTGCAAGAAAATTGTGGCGCGCCAACACGCGTTGAGGGCTGATCCCGCCGCTTACTTCTCGGTCAGCTTAAGCTCGATCCGTCGGTTCTGCGCGCGCGCCTGGGCGGTGTCGGCGGGGTTCACCGGGTTGTGCTCGCCAAAGCCCGCGGCGATCAGCCGGTCCGGCGGGAAGCCAAGCTCGTCGGAGATGAAGCGCACCACTGACAGGGCGCGGCCCTGGCTGAGCTCCCAGTTATCCGCGAAGCGGCCCGGAACAATGATTGGCTGGTTGTCCGTATGGCCGTCCACCCGCAGCACCCAGTCAATCTCGGCGGGAATGGCGGCGGCGACCTCTTCTAGGATGCCCACAACGCCAGCGATCTGGGTGCGGCCCTCGGGGCTCAGCTCTACCGCGCCGATCTCAAACAGTACCTCGGAGGAGAACACAAAGCGGTCGCCCACCACGCGCACGCCCTCGCGATCGGCGAGAAGTTCGCTGATCTGCTGGAAGAACACAGAGCGGTAGGCCTCAAGCTGTTTGGCCTGCTCCTCGAGTTGCCGCGCGCGCTCTTCCAGGAGTTCGGCGCGCTCTTCCAGAAGATCGGCGCGCTCTTGCTCCACATCCGCGCGGCGCTTTTCTTCGGCGGTGGCGCGGGCCAGGGCGGCGTTTAGCTTGCCGCTCAGCGTCTGGATCTCGACCCGGCTGACCTGGTCCTTCTCGATGGCCTGGTCCACCAGGGTCTGCAGCGTGGCGATCTGTTCTTTCAGCGCGTCCACGTTCTGGTTCAGCGCCTCCACCTGGCGTAGGCTTTCGGCGGATTTGGCCTCCTCCGCCGACAGGGTCCGGTTGGCCTGGGCCAGCAGGACCGCGCGCTCCTCGGCATCGGAGAGGTTGCGGATGTTCTCAAGCTCCGCCGCGCGCTTGGCTGCCAGGGCGTTTTTGAGCCGCTCGCGCAGCTCTGCCTCATCGCCGACCGAGCCCTGAAGCGCCTCCGCCTCGGCCAGGGCTTCCGTCAGCTGGGCCTGCACCTGGTTGTTCTCAAGCAGCGCCGCCGCCAGGCGATCTGTCAGGTTCTCGTTCGACAGGTTCGCCGCCGCCAGCAGGGTCAGCGTCTCCTCGGCCTCGCGGCGCTTTTCCTCCAGCGACAGTTGCATGGCGGTCAGTTCGGCGCTGGAATTGGCCAGGCGTTCGCGCAGTTGCTCGGCGGCGGCGGCATCGGCCAGGCGCTGCTGCTCCGCCTCCGTCAGTTGGGTCTGCGCCGAGGTCAGCTTTTCGCGCAGCTCCAGAGCGGCGGCCTGCTCGGCCAGCAATTCGGCCTCTTTTGCGTCCAGTTCGCCCCCTACGGCGGCTAGGCGTTCGCGCAGCTCCGAAGCGGCGGCGGCCTCTGCCAGCTGGCGGGCCTCGGCATCCGTCACGCCTTGCTCGGCGTCGGCCAGCCGTTGCCGCAGATCCTCCAACGCGGCCTGTTCGGCCAGGCGCTGGGCGTCGGCCTCGGTAAACTGCGCCTCGGCCGTGGCCAGCCGCTGGCGCAGATCCTCTGCCGCGGCCAGCTGCGCCAGGCGCTCGGCCTCGGCCTGCTCGAACTGTGCCTCCATCTCGGCCAGCTTCAGGCGCAGGGCCTCTGCCGCGGCGCGCTCTGCCAGCTGGGTCTGAGTGGCGGCGTCCAGATCGGTCGTTGCGGTCGTGAGTTCGTCCTTTAGCGCTGCCAAGGCCGCCGCCACGGCGAGGCGCTGCGTCTCTGCGGCGTCGAACTCTGCCGACATGCGCGCCAATTCCTCGCGCAGCAAGATCGCGGCGGCCTGCTCCTTGAGTAGGGCGGATTGCTCATCTGCCAGGGCGCGGGCGCTGTCGGCGAGGTTATCGCGCAGTGCGGCGACCAAGGCCTGCTCGGCGCGCAGCTCTTCCGCGGCCAGGTTCAGGTCGGCGCTGGTATCGCCGACCTCGCCGCGCAGCGCCTGGATCAGCGATTGCTCCTGCGTCAGGGCCTCTGTTCGGCTGGCCAGCTCGGCCTCAAGCCCGGCGTTGCGCGTCGCCTCGTCGTTCAGCGCGTTGGTGGTCTCGTCCAGCTTGGCGCGCAGGGCCAGCACCATGGCCTGCTCCTCGCCCAGGGCGTTCACCGCTGCCTGCAGTTCCGCGCGCAGGCCCTCGCTGCTGGCCAGCTCCTGCGCCAGCGAGGCGTCGCCCTCGTCCAGGCGCGTCTGCAGGGCGATCACCAGGGCCTCCTCGGCGGTCAGGGCGGCGCGGGTGCGGTCCAGCTCTGCCGAGAGCGCGGCGATATCCGACCCCGCCTTGGCCACCGCGTCCTGCTCTTGGGCCAGCTCGGCCTCGATGCTGGTCAGCTGGGCGCGCAGGGCCACGGCCTGGGCCAGCTCGGTGCTCAGCCGCTCCTCGATCTGCTTCATGGCAAGCTGCAGCGCGGTGTTGGAGGCCTGCTCCTGCACCTGGGCCTGATTGACCGAGGCCAGCTGCTCTTCGCGCTGCGCCAGCAGCAGCCGCAGGGCGTTTTCCGCCGCGGTGCTGTCGTCCAGCGAGGCCTGCAGGGCGGCCAGCTGCCGGACCATGCTCTCGCGCTCGGTTTCTGCGGCGGTGTTGGCGGAGGTGACGGTGCTCAGTTCAGCGTCGCGGGCGGCGAGGCTGTCGCGCAGCTCGGTGATCAGGGCCAAGGCGTCCGTCCTGGCGGTGCTTTCGTCGGCTAGGCTGGCCTGCAGGGCCAGGATCTGCGCGCGCAGCTCCTCGCCCTCGGCCAGGGCGACCTGGCGGGCGGAGGTCTCGTCGTCCAGCGCCGCCTGGAGCCGGGCCAGTCGTTCATTCAGGGCGGTGTTCTCGGTCGCGGAGCCGTCCAGCCGCGCCAAGGCGTCGGCCAGCGAGGCCTCCCGGTCGCTCACGCGCTGTTGCAGATCCGCGATCAGCACCTCAAGCGCCTCGCGCCGGGCCGCCGCGAGCCGGGCGGCCTCGACCTGCGCGTCGACCTCGTCGCGGGCCTGGGCCAGCGCCAGTTGTAGTGCCTCCTGCTGGGTGATCAGCGTGGCGTTCTCGCCGCGCAGGGCTTCGAGATCCGCCGTGAGGGCGACGCCCTCGGCCTGGGCAGCATCGCGCTGCGCCAGCAGCGATGCCACCTGTTCCTCAAAACTGGCGATCTCGGCGCCGCGGGCGGCCAGGGTCGCCTGCTGCTCGGCGACCTCGCCCTGCAGCGAGGCGATCAGCGCGGCCTGGGCCGCCTCGGAGGCCTGCGAGGCCTCCAGCGTGGCGCTGAGATCGGCCACGTTTTCCTCGAGATTAAAATTGCGCTGCTGCTCCAGCCCAAGCGCCTGGGCGAGCGTGTTCAGCTCTTGGTTCAGCTCGTTGAGCTCGCTTTCCTGGCCGGTGATGGTCTCGCGCAGCACGTATTGCACCACCATGAATATGGTCAGCACGAACATCAGCACCAGCAAGAGCCCGGTCATCGCGTCCACGAAGCCCGGCCAAACATTGCCGGTCATGCGGTTGACGGAGCGGCGGGTTAGGGCCATCGCTTAGCCCCTTCGGTTGTTGGTCGTCGCGGGGTCCCGTGTGGTCTGGCGCAGGGCCTTGGTCAAGGCCGCGATGTCGCCGCGCAGCTCGGCGGTGCTTTCCTGCCGACCGGCGGCCATCTCTTCAAGGATGCGCAGAAGCTGCACGTCGATGGAGCGCAGGCGCATGCGGCTTTCGGCGTCGATCCCCGCGCCACCGCCGTCCTGGGCGGCCTGCGCCTGCACCTCGAGAAGCTGCACCATGCGGGCCTGGCCGTCCGCGATCCGGGCCTGGCCGTCGGCGATCCGGGCCAGCGCGGCGGCGTTCTCGTCGCCATCGCCCAGCTTGGCCGTCATCGCTTCGATCCCGTTGGCCACCGCGCCCAGCCGTTCGTCCAGCAGCGAGCGGCTGACATCGGCCTGCGTCAGGATGCCTTGGATCTCTTCGAACTGCTGCGACATATGCGCAAAGAACGGCGCGTATTGCCCGTGATCCCCGTCGCCGCCGCCATCGCTGTCGCCGGTCGAGAAGCCCAGCTTGGTGATCGTTGACAGCCATTCCTCGAGCTCGCGGTAGAACCGGTTCTGCCCATGCCCGGCAAAGAGCTCTAGCAGGCCCACGACCAGCGAGCCCGCAAGCCCCAGAAGCGAGGACGCAAAGGCCACGCCCATGCCCGCCATCTGCGCCTCTAGCCCCGATTGCAGGCGGCGGAACACATCCGCGCCGGTCTCGCCATCCTTCGGCTCCAGGTTGCCGATCGTGTCCACGATCGCCGGCACCGCCGTGGCGAGGCCGTAGAACGTGCCCAGAAGGCCCAGGAAGATCAGCAGGTTGACGATGTAGCGCGTGATGTCGCGCAGCTCATCGATCCGCGTGGCCACCGAATCCAGGATCGAGCGCGCCGAGGTCGAGTTGATCTGCATCGTCGCGCCGCGGCTCTTTAGCAGCGTCGCCATCGGCCCCAGAAGGCGCGGCGCCGCGATGTCCTCCATCCCGGCGCTGTTGATCATGAAGCTCTCGATCCAGATCGTCGAGCGCCGCAGCTGCCAGGTCTGCCAGTAGCAGGCGAAGACGCCCACCACGAAGACCGCCAGGATGAAACCGTTCAGCCAGGGGTTCGCCAAAAAGGTCGGCGCCACGCTGGGAAACAGGAACACCGACAGCGCCCCGACAAGCGCCAGCACCGCGCTCATCAGCACGATCTGCCGCCAGGGCTGGGTAAAATGTTGCTCGGCCTCGCGATCCGGCTGGTCCATGTGGACGATCCTGACCCTTTTCTAAGTTGTGGATAAGATACGGATGAATTGGGCCGCTGCCAACACCCCCCGTATCAGCACTGCACTTTCGTCAAAGCCCGTACCTTTTCTGCCAGCCAGGTGAGGTCGGGATCGGCGATCCCCAGCACGGCCAGATGGTCGGCGGTGTTGTAAAGATATTCGGTGTTGGGGCCGCGCCCGCCTATGGCGAGCGCGATGATCTCGGCCTGGGCGTCCAGCGTCTCGTGGCAGTATTGCACGTGCTCGGGGTCGATGACGTAGGTATAGGCCTGCTCGCGGCGGCCATCGGCCAGCGTGACCGGCAGCACGCGCTCTAGATAGGCCGACGAGATCAGCTCGCGCTCGCGCAGGTAGGCCAGGGTCGCGTCCTCTGTGCCTGGCTGCACGCGGAACGCCACCCCGTCGCAATGCGTGCCCTCGGCGGCGTCTAGCGCCAGCACCAGGCCGGGCTCGGCCTCGGTGCCGCGATGGTGGATCGAGCGCATGCAGAAGCTGCGCGCGTAGCCATCCAGGCGCGCCAGCGCCTGCTCGGCCACCTCGAACCCCGGATTCCAAATCAATGATGCATAGCCAAAGACCCACATGGCGCGCGGCAATCCCCTGGTTGTTCCCTGCGCTGCCCTATAGAGAGCCGTGTCAGAAGCGCAACGCGAAAGCGCGGGTCCCGCGGGCAAGCCGCGGCGATCCGGACGGATTGGGTGCAAGAAAATGCGGCAATTGCGGGTTTTGACATCGGTTCTGGCGGCCTTGCTGGCCGCCTGGGGCGGCTATTGGGTCCTGGGCGCGCGCGGCATGGACCGCTCGGTCACCGCCTGGCTGGACGCCCGCCACGAGGCGGGCTGGGTGGCCGAGTATGACGCCGTGCGCACCCGCGGCTTCCCCAACCGCTTTGACACCACGATCAGCGCGCTGGAGCTGGCCGACCCCGCCACCGGCCTGGCCTGGACGGGCGAGTTCCTGCAGCTCTTCCGGCTCAGCTATCAGCGCAAGCATGTGATCGCCGTACTGCCGCCCCAGTCGGTCATCTCGACGCCGCGGCAAAAGATCACCGTGACCGGCGCGGATACCCGCGCCAGCCTGGTCTTCGCGGACGCAAGCAACTGGACCCTGGAGCGCAGCGCCGTCGCCGTGACCGGGCTGGCGCTGGCCTCTGACGCGGGCTGGTCCACCGAGATCGCAGAGCTGCGCCTGGCCACCCGCCCCTCGGAGCGCGCGCCGGGTGCGGTGGATATCGGCCTGGACGCCAAGGCGCTGCGCCCGGCGGGCGCGCTGCTGGCAGATCTGGCCGCGCGCGGCATCGTCCCCGGCGACCTGGAGCGGCTGAGCCTGGACGCCAGCGTCCGTTTCGACGCGCCCTGGGACCTGCGGGCCATCGAGGCCCGCCGCCCCGCCATCACCGCCATCGACCTGCATAAGGCCGAGATGCTTTGGGGCGCGCTGGAGCTTTGGCTGGCAGGCGAGGTCACCGTGGACAGCGCCGGTCGGATGACCGGCAGCATGACCGTGAAGGCCAAGAACTGGCGCGAGATGCTGGCCCTGGCCGAGGCCGCGGGCTGGGTGCCGGAGCAACTCGTGGGCCCTCTGGAGAGCGGGCTTTCGCTGCTGACCGGGCTCTCGGGCGGGCGGGACACGCTTGATGCGCCGCTGACCTTCGCCGAGGGCGCGGTTTGGCTAGGCCCCATCCGGCTGGGCCAGGCGCCGCGCCTGCTGCTGCGCTAACCCGGCGCCCCGGCAAGGCGCGACAGCATGTCCAGGCAGGCCTCTAGCTGGCTGATCTCGACATACTCATCCGCCTGATGCGCCTGCGCGATCGAGCCGGGACCGCAGACCACCGTGTCGATATCTAGCGCCTGAAACAGGCCCGCCTCGGTCCCAAAGGCCACCACATCGGCGCCGTTCGCGCCGGTCAGGCGCGCCACCAGATCCCGCGCGGCGTTCTGGTCCACGGGCTCCAGCCCGGCCACCTCGCCCTCGATCCGGGTGGTGATATCCGTTTCGGGGTCCACAGCGCGCATCGCCGGCAGCAGGATGTTCTCGACATAGCCCTTCAGATCGGACTTCACGAAATCGGCGTCCGCGCGCAGCACGGGGCGCATCTCCCACCAGAGCTTGGCGGTGGGCGCGATCACGTTATGGGCCACGCCGCCGTTCATCTGGCCGACATTGATCGTGGTCCAGGGCGGCTCGAACCGGCTGCCCTGGGGCGTGCGCGCCTTGAGCTGCTCGGCCAGGCCCAGCAGGCGCCCGACAAAGCGCGCGGCGTATTCCACCGCGTTCACGCCCAGATCCGGGGCCGAGCCATGGCCCGCGCAACCGGTGAACTCGGTGGTGTATTCATAGCAGCCCTTATGGCCCTCGATCACCCGCATCTCGGTGGGCTCGCCGATGATGGCGATGGCGGGCTTGAGCCCGCGCTGCTTTAGCTCGGCGACCAGGTGGCGGGCGCCGAAGCACCCGGTCTCTTCGTCATAGGTGAAGGCGAAATGGATCGGGCGCCGCTGCGCGCCCTTGGCCAGCGCCGGCGCGGCGGCCAGGCAGGCGGCGATGAACCCCTTCATGTCGCAGCTGCCGCGGCCATAGAGCCGCCCGTCGCGCTCGGTCATCTGGAAGGGGTCGCTGCTCCAGGGCTGGTCCTCGACCGGGACCACATCGGTGTGCCCCGACAGCACGATGCCGCCATCCGTGTCCGGGCCGAGCGTGGCCCAGATATTCGCCTTGGTCCCCGCCGCGTTGCGCAGGATGTCGACCCGCGCCCCGGCGGCCTCAAGGCGCGCGGCCAGATAGGCGATCATGTCCAGATTGCTATCCGCGGAGACCGTCGGATAGGCGATCAGGTCGCGCAGGGTCTTGACCGTTTCCTGCAGCATGGGGCGGCTCCCTTAGTTTCAGTCCGAGCGCGCAAACCTGGCGCGCGCGCAGGGGCACCCTAGCGGTTATTGCAGCGCGACGCCAAAGATCATCGCGCCATCACCTGGGTACGGGCGCTGATTGTGTCGAGCAGCTGGCCGTCGCGCAGCAGCCGCAGCGTGGCGTTATACGTGCCCGGCTGCCGGGTGGAGGCGTTGAGCTTGCGGCCCACCGCGCGGAACGCGCGGGCCTGGGTGCGGTCGATGGTGAGCTCTTGTTCCAGGAACATGCCGCCCGGGCCGGTGATCGCGACGGCCAGCACATCGCCCTCGCGCGGGCCGAAATAGAAGCCCCAGGCCACCAGCGCCTGGGCATCGGCGGGCAGTTCGCGCATCTCGGCGCTGCCCGCTTGCACCGCCCCATAGGCCGGGACGGCGTCAAAAAAGCCTGCGCTGATGAACCCGGCCGTTTCATAGTCCGTGCCGTCGGCCCAAAGCGCGTGCGCGCTGTCGCCGCAGGCGGTCTCGCCATTGGGCTGGAACGGATCGATTGTTTCGCCATCCCGGCGCATTGTGAGGTGCAGATGCGGGAACTCGGTGCGCCCGCTGAGGCCGACCTGGCCCAGCACCGTTCCGGGCTCGACCGCGTCGCCCGAGCGCACCGCGACGCTGCCGCGCCTGAGGTGGCAATACTGGCTCTGCCAGCCGCCCTCATGGGCCACCACCACCGCGTTGCCGCAGGCGCGTTCCGAGACGTCCGGTGCGTTCGCGGCATTCGCGCTGATGTCCATCATCCCGTCGCGCGTGGCGCGCACCGTGCCCGGGGCCACGGCCAGCACATCCACCCCCGCCGCCATCGCGGCGAGGCTTCTGAGCGCCACGTCGGTACCCTTATGCCCGTCATAGCTGAGATGCCCGCAGCCGAAATCCGACCAGCCAGGGCCAGGGTCGCGGTCCACATAGTTCTGGATATAGCAGCTCTCGCCCAGGGTGCAGTCCACCGGAAAGGCCAGGTCAAAGGCCAGGGCAGGGGACGCGGCGACACAAAGCGCCGCCGCGATCCGACGCATCAATCCGCCGTCAGCAGCGGTGGCTTCTTGGTCGCCAGGCGCGGGGCCTGCGCCTCTTCGATGCGCAGGTCCAGCTTGCCGTCCTTGACGCCGACCTTGATGTTGCCGCCCTTGGCGAGCTTGCCAAAGAGCAGCTCCTCGGCCAGCGGCTTTTTGATATGCTCCTGGATCACACGGCCCAGGGGGCGGGCGCCCATCTTGTCATCATAGCCCTTGTCGGCGATCCATTCCGCCGCCGGGCGGGTCAGCTCGATGGTGACGTTGCGGTCCATCAGCTGCGCCTCAAGCTGCACGACGAACTTCTCGACCACCTGCAGGATGACCTCCTTGGGCAGCGCGCCAAAGCTGATCACCGCGTCCAGGCGGTTGCGGAACTCTGGCGTGAACATCTTTTCGATGGCCGCCATATCCTCGCCCTCGCGGCGGTCGCGGCCAAAGCCCATGGCCTCCTTGGCCTGCTCCTGCGCGCCCGCATTGGTGGTCATGATCAGGATCACGTTGCGGAAATCCACCTGCCGGCCGTTATGGTCGGTCAGCTTGCCGTGGTCCATCACCTGCAGCAGGATGTTGTAGACATCCGGGTGCGCCTTCTCGATCTCGTCAAGCAGCAGCACGCAATGCGGGTGCTGGTCGACGCCGTCGGTCAGCATGCCACCCTGGTCAAAGCCCACATAGCCCGGAGGCGCGCCGATCAGGCGGCTGACCGCGTGCTTCTCCATATACTCGGACATGTCAAAGCGCAGCAGCTCGACACCCAGCGTATCCGCAAGCTGCCGCGCGACCTCGGTCTTGCCGACGCCGGTGGGGCCCGCAAAGAGGTAGTTGCCAATGGGCTTCTCGGGCTCGCGCAGCCCGGCCCGCGCCAGCTTGATCGCCGAGGACAGCGCCGTGATCGCGGGATCCTGGCCGAAGACCACGCGCTTGAGCGTGACCTCCAGGTCCTTGAGCACCTCGGCATCGTCCTTGGACACGTTCTTGGGTGGGATGCGCGCGATCTTGGCCACCACGGCCTCGATCTCTTTCGCGCCGATGGTCTTGCGCCGCTTGGCGCTGGTGACCAGATGTTGCGCCGCGCCGGCCTCGTCGATCACGTCGATGGCCTTGTCGGGCAGCTTGCGGTCGTGGATGTAGCGCGCCGACAGCTCCACCGCGGTCTTGATCGCATCCGAGGTGTATTTGATGTCGTGATGCTCCTCGAAATAGGGCTTGAGCCCTTTGAGGATCTTCACGCTGTCATCCACCGTGGGCTCGTTCACGTCGATCTTCTGGAAGCGGCGCGACAGCGCGCGGTCCTTCTCGAAATGCTGGCGGAACTCCTTATAGGTGGTCGAGCCCATGCAGCGCAGCTTGCCGCCCTGCAGGGCGGGCTTCAGCAGGTTGGAGGCATCCATGGCGCCGCCAGAGGTGGCGCCCGCGCCGATCACCGTGTGGATCTCGTCAATAAAGAGGATCGCGTCCTCGTGATCCTCAAGCTCGGTCATCACGGCCTTGAGCCGCTCTTCAAAGTCGCCGCGGTAGCGCGTGCCCGCCAGCAGCGCGCCCATATCCAGCGAGTAGATCGTGGCGCCTTGCAGCACCTCGGGCGTCTCACCGGCGACGATCTTGCGGGCCAGCCCCTCGGCAATCGCGGTCTTGCCCACACCGGGGTCGCCCACCAGAAGCGGGTTGTTCTTGCGCCGGCGGCACAGCACCTGCACGCAGCGCTCGACCTCGTGGGCGCGCCCGATCAGCGGGTCTACGTCACCGCGCTTGGACTTGGCGTTCAGGTCCACGCAATACTTGGCCAGGGCGCTTTCATTCTTGCCCTCTTCCTCGGGGGTCTGCACCTCTTCCTCGATGTCGGTCGCGCCGGTCACGGGGCGCGTCTCTCCGTAAGAGGGGTCCTTGGCCACGCCATGGGCGATGAAGTTCACCGCGTCATAGCGGGTCATGTCCTGCTCTTGCAGGAAGAAGGCGGCGTTTGATTCGCGCTCGGCAAAGATCGCGACCAGCACGTTGGCGCCGGTCACCTCGGTGCGCCCGGAGGACTGCACATGGATCGCGGCGCGCTGGATCACGCGCTGGAAGGCGGCGGTTGGCACCGCCTCTGACCCGTCCACATCGGTGATCAGCGTAGAGAGGTCATCTTCGATGAACTCCTCTAGCGTGCGGCGCAACAGGTTCAGATCGACGCTGCAGGCCTGCATGACCTTGGCTGCGTCCGGCTCGTCAATGAGCGCCAGAAGAAGATGTTCCAGTGTCGCCAACTCGTGCCGCCTGTCATTGGCGAGACCGAGTGCGGCGTGAATGGCTTGCTCGAGTGTGTTCGAAAACGATGGCACTTGAAGTGCTCCTTAACCTGCGCCGGGAGCCGAGGCCCCACGGCGACCGTGACCTCTTATCTTTAAAGTTTGGTTTTTATCGGCCAAGCTTCAAGAGATATTTACGCTAAATCGGTCACATTTTCCCATCGGGGCCCTTTTTTTTGGCATTCGCGCAACCACTGCGCGCAGATTGTGGATGAAACGCCCGAATTGACCCAAGGTCAAACCCGGCCGAACGCCCCCACGCGTTGATGTCAGATAGGCGTCCGCCGGGCCCGGACAAGGGGCGCGGCGCGGTTAGAAGTTGTCCTTGCGGCTGCGAATCTCGGCGAAGGCCTCTGTGTCAGAGGCCGCCTGCAGGCCGATCGCGGCCTTCACCTCGGGCAGGTGGGCGCGCAGGAACGGGTTTGTGGCAAGCTCCTGCGACAAAACGGACGGCACCGTGGGCGTGCCCGCGGCGCGGGCGGCGGCGATCTCTTCGGCGCGCGCCTTGAGGGCCGCGTTTGCGGGCTCTACCGTCAGCGCGAACCGCGCGTTGGCGGCGGTGTATTCGTGGCCGGAGCATACGAGCGTCTCGGGCGGCAGCGCGGCGATCTTGGACAGGCTGGCCCACATCTGCGCGGCAGTGCCTTCAAACAGCCGCCCGCATCCCAGGGCCATCAGGCTGTCGGCGGTGAAGACCGCGTTCGCGTCCGCCATGTAGAAGGCGATATGCCCCACCGTGTGGCCGGAGACATCGAAGACCTGCACGGAATGCCCCGCGAAATCAAAGCTGTCGCCCTCGGCGACGGCCCGGTCCAGCGCCGGCAACCGATGCGCATCGGCGCGGGCTCCCACCACCATGGCCCCGTTTCGCAGGGCGGCCAAGCCGTCCACATGGTCGTCATGGTGGTGGGTGATCAGGATCATATCGAGCGACCAGCCGCGCTCTGCCAGCGCGGCCTGGATCGGCGCCGCCTCTGGCGCATCCACCAGCGCCGTCCGGCCCGCATCGCTGTCATGCACCAGGAAGGCGTAGTTATCAGAGCGGCAGGGGACGGTGACGATCTCTAAGGGCATGGTCTTTGCTCGCGGCTAGGGTATGTATGGCGCAAGAGTGAACCAAGGGAGCGCCATCCGCAATGCATCTGGACGTGCTGGATCTGCGGAACTTCTACTACCGCACGGGGCTTGGCCGCGCGGCGCAGCGCGTGCTGCGCGAGCAGGTGACGCGATTCTGGCCCGAGGCCAAGGCGCAGACCGTGGTGGGCTTTGGATTCGCTGTGCCGATGCTGCGCCCCTACCTGGGCCAGGCGCGCCGGGTGGTGGGGCTGATGCCCGGGCCGCAGGGCGTGATGCCCTGGCCCGCCGGGCAACCCAATGTCAGCGTACTCTGCGAGGAAACCCTGTGGCCGCTGCAGACGGGGCAGGCCGATAAGCTGCTGGTTTTGCACGGGCTTGAGACATCCGAGAACCCCTCGCGCCTGCTGGAGGAATGCGCCCGCGTGCTGGCGCCCGGAGGGCGCGCCCTGTTCATCGTGCCGAACCGGCGGGGCATGTGGTTGCGCCGCGACAAGACCCCGTTCGGCTTTGGCCGGCCCTACTCGCTGGGCCAGCTCGAGGCGCAGCTGCGCCGCCATGGCTTCGTCCCCGAGCGGCACCGGGGGGCGCTGTTCCAGCCGCCCTCGGAGCGCAAGTTCTGGCTCAAGCTGGGCCCGCTGATCGAGCGCAACGGCCAGCGGCTGTCCTCGGGCATCGCGGGCGGCGTGCTGATGGTGGAGGCCTCCAAGGAGGCGTTCATCCGCCCGTCGGGGCTGGTGGAGGCCGCGCGCCGCCCAATGCGGATCCTGGAGGGCGTGACGAAACCGGCGGCCAAGCCCGTGGCCGGGTTCGATGTCTCTTCGCGGCTAAAGTGAGCCGCTTTCGCGGCGCTTAACGGCCAGAGGTGCATGAGAGGGCGGGAGATTGCGGCTCGGCGCGTTGGGTTTCGGGTTTAGGTTTGTTTCTGTGGAAGTCCCCGGTCGGGGAGGCGATGGGCTGGCGCATGGCGCGCCGTCTGGCGGAATTAAGGATTCACAGAGCGCCCTTTTTTTGGCGCGCCAAATCTCTTTCAAGAGATTTGCACTTTCCTTCAAAGGAAAGTTGGGTCCGCGGATGTCGAGAGGTTGCGCATGGCGGATCAATGCGGCGCGCGTTGCAGAAACTCTTGCAAGAGTTTCGCAATTTTCTTGCAAGAAAATTGTGTCGCGTCACGTGCCGCTGGGCGCCATGCGGCGATTTCAGTGCCCGGACGAAACCGGCTGACGGGATCGCGTCTCGGCATCTGTTCTTTATGCGTTCTTTCGGCGGGAGGCCAGAATCGCGCGCCAGGACCCTGTTTCGGACCCCGCACCCGTCCGGGAAGGGGGCAAAATGACCAAGCAATCGGGAAAATCGGCGCAGCAATCCGTCGCACCTGGCGATAAGTCTCTGAAATTAAACAAACATTGAAAATGTGGATAGTTTGCAAGGGTGTTGCGCCACGTAAACCCCTCTGCTAGATGAAGCGCGATTTCGACGGGGGTGCCTGCAAGGGCCGATCCGTCTGGGCTGCCTGGACTGTATACAATCGTACACAATCGGGCCTAACTATCGGAAGGACGGACGTGTCCGAGAACGCTTCGATCTCTGTCGGCATCGCCGCACGCTACGCTACGGCCATCTTTGAGCTGGCCAAAGAAGAAAAAGCCCTGCCCGCGGTTGAGAGTGACCTGGACGCGCTGGAGGCCGCCTTGGCCGAGAGCGACGATTTCCGCGCCCTGATCACCTCGCCCATCTATACCCGCGCGGAAAGCCAGGGGGCGATCACCGCGATCGCCAAAAAGATGAGCCTGTCAGGCAATCTGGCCAACCTCTTGGCCCTGATGGCGCAGAAGCGCCGCCTGTTCGTGCTGCCCCAGCTGCTGTCGGCGCTGCGCGGGCTGATCGCGGACGAGAAGGGCGAGGTCACCGCCGAGGTCACCAGCGCCAAGGCCCTGACCAAGGCACAGACCGAGAAACTGGCCAAGACCCTCAAGGCCCAGGTCGGCAAAGATGTGAACGTGAACGCGACCGTTGATGAGAGCCTCATCGGCGGTCTTATTGTTAAGGTGGGCTCGAAGATGATCGACACCTCGATCGCCTCCAAGCTCGCTAACCTCCAGAACGCAATGAAAGAGGTCGGATAAGATGGCGATCCAAGCTGCGGAAATCTCCGCGATCCTGAAGGATCAGATCAAGAACTTTGGCCAAGAGGCCGAGGTTGATGAAGTAGGCCGGGTGCTCTCGGTCGGTGACGGTATCGCCCGCGTTTACGGCCTGGACAACGTGCAGGCCGGCGAGATGGTCGAGTTCCCCGGCGGCATCATGGGCATGGCGCTGAACCTTGAGGCCGACAATGTCGGCGTGGTGATCTTCGGCTCGGACCGCGACATCAAAGAGGGCGACACCGTTAAGCGCACCAGCTCGATCGTGGACGTGCCCGCGGGCGACGCCCTGCTGGGCCGCGTTGTGGACGGGCTGGGCAACCCGCTGGACGGCAAGGGCGAGATCAAGGCCTCCGAGCGCCGCGTGGCCGACGTGAAGGCCCCCGGCATCATCCCGCGTAAATCCGTGCACGAGCCGATGGCGACCGGCCTGAAATCCGTTGACGCGATGATCCCGATCGGCCGCGGCCAGCGCGAGCTGATCATTGGCGACCGCCAGACCGGCAAGACCGCCGTGGCGCTGGACGCCATCCTGAACCAGAAGGTCTATAACGAGGCCGCCGGCGACGACGAGAGCAAGAAGCTCTACTGCGTCTACGTCGCCGTGGGCCAGAAGCGCTCCACCGTGGCGCAGCTGGTGAAGAAGCTCGAAGAGACCGGCGCGATGGAATACTCCATCGTTGTGGCCGCGACCGCGTCCGACCCGGCGCCGATGCAGTTCCTGGCGCCCTACGCTGCGACCGCGATGGCCGAGTACTTCCGCGACAACGGCCGCCACGCGCTGATCATCTATGATGACCTGTCCAAGCAGGCCGTGTCCTACCGCCAGATGTCGCTGCTGCTGCGCCGCCCGCCGGGCCGCGAAGCTTATCCCGGCGACGTGTTCTACCTGCACTCCCGCCTGCTGGAGCGTTCGGCGAAGCTGAACGAGGATAACGGCGCGGGCTCGCTGACGGCGCTGCCGATCATTGAGACCCAGGGCGGCGACGTGTCGGCGTTTATTCCGACCAACGTGATCTCGATCACCGACGGCCAGATCTTCCTTGAGACCGAGCTGTTCTACCAGGGCATCCGCCCCGCCGTGAACACCGGCCTGTCGGTGAGCCGCGTGGGCTCCTCGGCCCAGACCAACGCGATGAAATCCGTCGCGGGCCCGGTGAAGCTGGAGCTGGCGCAGTACCGCGAGATGGCGGCCTTCGCGCAGTTCGGCTCCGACCTGGACGCCGCGACCCAGCAGCTGCTGAACCGCGGCGCGCGCCTGACCGAGCTGATGAAGCAGCCGCAGTACTCGCCGTTGACCAACGCCGAGATCGTCTGTGTGATCTTCGCCGGCACCAAGGGCTACCTGGACGGCATCGACGTCCGCGCGGTTGGCCGGTTCGAGCAAGGCCTGGTCGCGCATCTGCGCAACAAGCACCAGGACCTGCTGGACTGGATCACCACCGAGGACCCCAAGATCAAGGGTGAGGCCGAGGACAAGATCCGCGCCGCGCTGGACGCTTACGCCGCTGATTTCGAATAAGGATCCTGGCAGATGCCCAGCCTTAAGGACCTCAAAAACAGGATCGAGTCGGTCAAATCGACCCGCAAGATCACCAAGGCCATGCAGATGGTGGCCGCCGCGAAACTGCGGCGGGCACAGGAATCTGCTGAGGCCTCGCGCCCCTATACGGAGCGCTTCAACGCTGTGCTGGCGGGCCTGACCGCCAGCGCCGCCGAGAGCGGGCAGGGGCCAAAGCTTCTGACCGGGACCGGCAGCGATCAGACCCATCTGCTGGTTGTGATGACCGCCGAGCGGGGCCTCTGCGGTGGCTTCAACGGCAACATCGCCAAGCTGGCGCGCGCCAAGGCCCAAGAGCTGCAGGCCGCGGGCAAGACCGTCAAGATCCTGACCGTCGGCAAGAAGGGCCGCGAGGCCCTGAAGCGCGACCTCGGCGACCTTAATGTCGGCCATGTGGACCTCAGCGAGGTCAAGCGCATCGGCTACGCCAACGCGCAGGACGTCGCCAACGACGTGCTGGGCCGCTTTGACGGCGGCGAGTTCGACGTGGCCTGGCTCTTCTACTCGAAGTTCCAGTCCGTGATCAGCCAGATCCCGACCGCGCAGCAGATCATCCCCGCCCCGGTGCCGGAGGAGGCCGCGGACAGCACCTTCTACGACTACGAGCCGGACGAGGACGAGATCCTGGCCGACCTGCTGCCCAAGGCCGTGGCGACCGCGATCTTCGCCGGTCTGCTAGAGAACGGCGCCTCCGAGCAGGGCGCCCGGATGAGCGCCATGGACAACGCCACCCGCAACGCTGGTGAAATGATCGACAAGCTGACCATCGAGTTCAACCGCTCGCGTCAGGCCGTGATCACCAACGAGCTGATCGAAATTATTTCGGGCGCCGAGGCGCTCTAAGAAACCGGAGACAACAGAAATGGCAAACGCAAAAGGCAAAGTGACCCAGGTCATCGGCGCCGTTGTCGACGTGCAGTTCGACGACCACCTGCCCGAAATTCTCAACGCGCTTGAGACGGACAACAACGGGAACCGCCTGGTGATGGAGGTCGCGCAGCACCTCGGTGAGAACACCGTGCGCTGCATCGCGATGGACTCCTCCGAGGGTCTGGTGCGCGGCCAGGTCGTGACCGACCTGGACGGCCCGATCACCGTGCCGGTGGGCAACGCCACCCTGGGCCGCATCCTGAACGTCGTGGGCGAGCCCGTGGACGAGGGCGGCCCCGTGGACGCCACCGAGACCCGCGCCATCCACCAGCCCGCCCCGGAATTCGCCGAGCAGTCGACGGAATCGGAAGTGCTGGAGACCGGCATCAAGGTTGTGGACCTGCTGGCGCCCTACGCCAAGGGCGGCAAGATCGGTCTGTTCGGCGGTGCCGGCGTGGGCAAGACGGTTCTGATCATGGAACTGATCAACAACATCGCCAAAGTGCACTCGGGCTTCTCGGTGTTCGCGGGCGTGGGCGAGCGTACCCGTGAGGGCAACGACCTCTACCACGAGATGATCGAATCCAACGTGATCAAGCCCGACAACCTGTCGGAAAGCCAAGTGGCGCTGGTCTATGGCCAGATGAACGAGCCTCCGGGAGCCCGCATGCGCGTGGCGCTGACCGGCCTGACCCTGGCCGAGCAGTTCCGCGACCAGTCCGGCACCGACGTGCTGTTCTTCGTCGACAACATCTTCCGCTTCACCCAGGCGGGTTCGGAATGCTCGGCGCTGCTGGGCCGGATCCCCTCGGCGGTGGGCTACCAGCCGACCCTGGCCACCGACATGGGCGCCATGCAGGAGCGGATCACCTCGACCAAGTCGGGCTCGATCACCTCGGTGCAGGCCGTGTACGTGCCCGCCGACGACCTGACCGACCCGGCGCCGGCGACCTCGTTCGCGCACCTCGACGCCACCACGGTGCTGTCGCGCGCGATCTCCGAGCTGGGCATCTACCCCGCCGTGGACCCGCTGGATTCGACCTCGCGCCTGATGGACCCCGCCGTTGTGGGCGAGCGCCACTACGGCGTGGCCTCTGAGGTGCAGCAGATCCTTCAGCGCTACAAGTCGCTGCAGGACATCATCGCGATCCTCGGCATGGACGAGCTGTCGGAAGAGGACAAGCTGACCGTGAGCCGCGCGCGTAAGATCCAGCGCTTCCTGTCGCAGCCCTTCGACGTGGCGCAGGTCTTCACCGGCTCGCCTGGCATCCAGGTGCCGCTTGAAGAGACCATCAGCTCGTTCGAGCGCGTGGTGGCCGGCGAGTTCGACCACCTGCCCGAGGGTGCGTTCTACATGGTCGGCGGGATCGATGACGTGATCGCCAAGGCCGAGCGCATGGCCGCGGAAGCCGCCTAAACGTGGGAGGGTGGGCAAATTGCCCACCCTACGCACAGACGAAACTGTTCCGAGTAGGGTGGGCAATCTGCCCACCAAACCTGCGGAAGGAAAGCTAGATGGCTGACACATTGCAATTCGATCTGGTCTCGCCGGAGCGCAAGCTGGCGTCCTTTGACGCCACCGAGGTGCTGATCCCCGGCGCCGAGGGCGACATGACCGCCATGGCGGATCACATGCCGGTGATCACCACGCTGCGCCCCGGTATCGTGCGCGCCAAGGGCGCCGATGGCGACCAGGAGTACGTCGTCTCCGGCGGCTTCGCCGAGATCACCGGGACCACGCTGAGCGTTCTGGCCGAGCAGGCCATGGCCAAGGGCGACGTGGACGCGGCCTTCTTGGACGGGCTTGCGACCGAGGGTGACGGATCGGACGCGGCCACCAAAAAGGCCGCCGATCTGGCCGCCCTGCGGAGCGAACTGGGCGTTTAACCCGCACCAGACCGCGACATTTTACCGGCAGCCGTCAGAAAATTCTGGCGGCTGCTGGCGTTTTATGGGCCTAGTGGCCGAGGCATAAATATTCAGAACGCGGCGCGCGCCGTGACAGCAAGATGAAGCGACTAGACAGCCAAGTTGTCGGGATAGACCAGGGGTCGGTGGTAATGTTCTCCGACTTCGAGCAGGGCGGTAAGATGTGGACGGGCAGCGGCTCGCGCACCATCCGCAAGAAGGTGAAGTTCTCGGAACCCTACCGGGACATCCCGATGGTCTATGTCTCGATCTCGATGTGGGATATGGACCGCGAGCGCAACCAGCGCGCCGATATCTACGCCGATAAGATCACCGAGAAGGGGTTCGACCTGGTGTTTCGCACCTGGGGGGACAGCCGCGTGGCGCGCATCCGCGCCGATTGGATGTCCTACGGCGCGCTGCCGCATGACGACAGCTGGGACGTGCGGTGAGGCGCCGGTTCAGTGAGGCGCGAAGAAAGCTCTGATGTGTTCCGCGGCCGCCTCGGGGTGGGTGATCGGCGCCATGTGACCGGCGCCAGGGATCGTGGCACGCGAGGCATGTGGCAACCGCGCGGCCAGCGCCGCGTTCACCGCATCAATCACCGGCCAGGCATGTTCCCCCTGCGCCAACAGCACCGGCACCGCGCAGCCCTCTAGCCGTCTCGGAGCCAAGAGCCCGGGCCCGTCCTCAAAGATCGCGCCCGCTTGGGCGGGCACCAGCGTGATCTGCTCGGCCAGGGCCGCGCGCTGGTCGGGCCGCAGGTCATCCCAGCGCGCCCCGGTGCCCCATTTCTCGGTGAAGGCGCGGGCGGCGGCGACCGTCCGGCCGTCTTCAATCGCAGCGTTGAAGGGCGCCATCATCGCGGCATGGGCCTCGAATTCCTCGGTGCCCTGCGCGGCGACGAAATAGACCGGCTCGATCAGCACAAGCCGCCGCACGCGTGCGGGATGCTGTAACGCCAAACGCAGCGCCACCGTTGCGCCAAAGGAGTGCCCTATGACGTTCATGGGCGCGTCGCCCGTGAGGAAGTCCTCTGCCATCGCGGTGGTCTGATCATGCAGGTCGCGCGCGCGGTCCCACGGCCCCGAGCGCCCATGCCCCGGCATGTCGAACGCCACGGCGGGGCGCCCCAGCAGGGGCGCGAGCCCCTTCCAGGCGCCGGAATGCGCCAGCGTGCAGTGGATCAGGAGCGCCTCGGGCGCCCCCTCTCCCCATTCTCGCCAGTAACACTCCGTGCCACCGCGACGCCCGTTTGGCACTTAGACCTTGCCCGCCAGATGCGCGTCCAGGTCGTCCAGCCTGTCGCCGCCCCAAAAGCGCTCGTCCCCATCGGTGATGTAGAAGGGCGCGCCAAAGGCGCCACGGTTGACCGCCTCTTCGGTGTTGGCGGCGTATTCATCGGCGCTTGAGAGCATGCCGCTATCGGCCAGCGCCGGGTCAAAGCCCGCCGCCTCAAGGCAGGCGCGGATCACGTCATCCTCGGCGATGTTCTTGTCCTCGGCCCAGCAGGCGCGCAGGAAGGAATGCGTCAGCGCGCCCAGGTCGCCGCCGCCGGCCTTTTGCGCGGCGATAATGGCATAGCTGGAGGGCGCCATATTGGTGGGGAAGAAGGCGGGCGGGTTGCTCATTGGCAGCCCGGTCTTGATGGCGGCGCGGCGCAGCTCTTGGGCGCGGTACTCTATGCGGCTGGCGTGGCGGTCCTTTGGGGCAACGCCGCCGGTGCGCCCAAAGACGGCCATCAGGTCCATCGGCTTATAGGTGATCGCGGCACCATGCGCCGCCGCGACCTCTTCCAGGCGGGTCCCCGCTAGGTAAGTGAAGGGCGAGATTGTTGCGAAGTAGTAGTCGATATTAGCCATCTTTGCGCTCCGATGCGGGATCATGTTTGCAAGACCGTATCGGGATGCTAGGGGAGGTTCAACGACACGAAACCGTCATCCGACGGAAACCAAGGACCGCGCTGCCATGGCCACCATCACCGAACCCAAACTGATCTCCGGAAACGCCAACAAGCAACTCGCTAGCGCCGTCGCGCGGCGCATGTCGATGCATCGCGGCATGAACCTCGGCCTTGTAGATGCCCGGGTGGAGCGCTTCAACGACGGCGAGATCTTCGTTGAGGTCTTCGAGAACGTGCGCGGCGAGGACATGTATGTGATCCAGCCGAACTCGAACCCGGCCAATGACAACCTGATGGAGCTGCTGATCATGGCCGATGCGCTGCGGCGCTCCTCGGCGGCGCGCATCACCGCGGTGATCCCCTATTTCGGCTACGCGCGCCAGGATCGTCGCACCAAGTCGCGCACGCCGATCTCGGCCAAGCTGGTGGCGAATATGATCACCGGCGCCGGCGTTGAACGGGTCCTGACGATGGACCTGCACGCCTCGCAGATCCAGGGCTTCTTCGACATCCCGGTGGACAACCTCTATGCGGCGCCGATCTTTGCGCTGGATATCCAGCACCACTTCAAGAAGCGGCTGGAGAACGTCACCATCGTCTCACCCGATGTGGGCGGGGTGGGCCGCGCGCGCGAGCTGGCCAAGCGGATCGGCAGCCCCCTGGCCATCGTGGACAAGCGCCGCGAGAAGCCCGGTGAGATCGCCGAGATGACCGTGATCGGCGAGGTCAAGGACCGCACCTGCATCGTCATCGACGACATCGTGGACACCGCCGGCACGCTCTGCAAGGCCGCCGAGGTCATCATGCAGGCCGGCGCCAAGGAGGTGCACAGCTACATCACCCATGGGGTGCTGTCCGGGCCCGCCATCGAGCGCGTCACGAACTCTGTCATGAAGAGCCTGGTGATCACCGACACGATCGAGCCCACCGAGGCCACGCGCAACGCCAAGAACATCCGCATCGTGCCAACCGCGCCGATGTTCGCGCAGGCGATCCTGAACACCTGGAACGGCACGTCGATCTCGTCGCTGCTGCATACCGACACGCTGCTGCCGATCTATGAGGGCACGTATAGCCCGATCTAGGATTGGGTTCGTGATGACCAGTGTCCGGCGGTCGGAAAGGGCCGGGAGGGGTGATTAGAAACCCGCCCCGGGCTTGACCCGGGGGCTCCGCCTTGAACCGAGCACAACCCGGGCAGCGGCCGACCTGGAGGACGCTTGCGCATCAGGTCAACCAGCAGAGAAGTCTCCGGAAATCGCGACGTTTCAATTGAATGCAACGTCGCAAAAGCGGCCTCCTGGGGGAGGTCGGCCGCTGACCGAGGCAAGCTCGGGCGGTTTCATTGCTAGAATTCCGCTGCACCTGGTGTCGGCAAGCGTTGTCAGGGCGGTGCGTTTGTTGGCAACGCCCGCCCCAGACCAGAATCAAACATCGCTAGAGGATCGTCTGACCCGTGGAAGCCCAGTCCTTCATGAACGCGTCCAGCCCCTTATCGGTCAACACGTGATCGGCCATCTTCTTGATCACGCCCGGGGGCGCGGTGGCCACATCGGCGCCGATCTTGGCGCATTCCGACATATGGTTGGCCGAGCGGATGGAGGCCGCCAGGATGTTCGTCTCAAAGCCATAATTGTCGTAGATCTCGCGGATATCGGCGATCAGATCCAGCCCTTCGAGGTTCAGATCATCCAGCCGCCCGATGAAGGGCGAGATGAAGGTCGCACCCGCCTTCGCCGCCAGCAGGGCCTGGTTGGCCGAGAAGCAGAGCGTGACGTTGACCATGCGGCCCTCGTTCGTGAGCACGTTGCAGGCCTTCAGCCCGGCCCAGGTCAGCGGCACCTTGATGGCGATGTTCTCGGCGATCTTGGCCAGCTCGCGGCCCTCGGCGATCATGCCTTCGGCGTCCAGTGCCACGGTCTCGGCCGAGACCGGCCCGTCGACCAGATCGCAGATCTCTTTGGTGACCTCTTTGATGTCGCGGCCGGACTTCATGATCAGCGAGGGGTTGGTTGTGACCCCGTCCACCATGCCAAGTTCGTTCAATTCGGCGATTGCATCTACTTCGGCGGTATCGACAAAGAATTTCATCTGGGATTACCTCAGGGCTCAGGAGTCGGTTCGGGCGCGTGATAGCGCAAACGGGCATGATCGGAAACCCGATAGCATCAAGGATGAGAGATGGATTTCACAATTTGGATGGCGTTTGTGGCGGCGACGCTGGTGTTGCTGGCGATCCCGGGGCCGACGGTGCTTTTGGTGCTGAGCTATGCGATTGGGCACGGGCGGCGCGTGGCGGTCTCGACCGCTTTGGGCGTGGGGCTGGGCGATTTCATCGCCATGACCGCGTCTTTGGTGGGGCTGGGGGCGATCGTGCTGGCCTCTGCAACGCTATTCACGGTGCTGAAATGGGCGGGCGCGGCCTATCTCATCTACCTCGGCGTGAAGCTGTGGCGCAGCGCCGGGCAGGCCTCGCTGGCGTTGACGCCGGATGCCGCCAGCCAGAGCGGCATATTCTGGCATGCCTGCCTGGTGACGGCGTTGAACCCCAAATCCATCGCGTTCTTCATCGCCTTCGTGCCGCAGTTCCTGGACCCTGCGGCGAATTTGCTGCCGCAATTCGCGATCCTGATCGGCACTTTCGTTGGATTGGCGGCGGCAAATGCGCTGATCTACGCGCTGTTGGCGGCGCGTATGCGCGACTTCATCGGCCGGCCGCGGGTGATCGCCTGGCTGACGCGTCTCGGCGGAGGCGTTTTGGTGGCGATGGGCGTTGCGACCGCAACGCTGCGGCGGGCTTAGACTTGGCGCGACAGACGCATATAGCGACGACGCCCGGTTCGGGCGGATGAGCGGCCCCGGCTTCTTTGACGAGGGCGCGCTGGTTGGCGTGCTGACCACGCAGCCGCTGGACCGCCTGCTGGACTATAAGGCGCCGGAGGGCGGCTGCATGGCGGGGGCGTTCGTCGAGGTGCCCTTGGGCCCGCGCAAGGTGCTGGGCGTGGTCTGGGGGCCGGGGCGCGGCGATTGGGACATCTCAAAGGTCCGCTCGGTGATCCGCGTGCTTGACGTGGTGCCAATGCGCGAGGAGATGCAGGAGTTCCTGACCCGCGTGGGCGATTACACTCTAACGCCGATGCCCACGATGCTGCGGCTGGCGACGCGCTCGCCCGGTTTGGGCGACCCGCCCTCGATGCGCAAGATCTACCGCCTGGGTTCGGGCGCGCCCGACCGGGCCACGGATGCGCGCCGGCGCGTGGTGCAGACGCTGTCGGATTACGGCGGGCTGTCCTTTACCCTGCGCGAGCTGGCGGAGATGGCCGGGGTCTCGCCCTCGGTGGTTAAGGGCCTGGTCAAGCAGGGCGTCGTGCGCGAGGAGGACACGCCGCGGGATCTGCCCTATCCGCGGCTCGACCCCGAGGTCGCGGGCAAGGCGCTGGCCGACGACCAGGCCGAGGCGGCGGCGGCCCTGCGGGCCGCGATCCTAACCGGTGCCTACGGCACGACATTGCTGCAGGGGGTCACCGGGTCGGGCAAGACGGAGGTCTACCTAGAGGCCGTGGCTGCCTGCCTGTCCAAAGGGCGCCAGGCCCTGGTTCTGCTGCCCGAGATCGCCCTAACGGGCGAGTTCCTGGACCGCGTCGAGAAGCGGTTTGGCGCGCGCCCCGCCGAATGGCATTCCGGTGTGACCATGACCGAGCGCCGCCGCGCGTGGCGCATGGTGGGCGAGGGCGGGGCGCAGCTTGTCGTCGGCGCGCGCTCGGCGCTTTACATGCCGTTCCGCGACCTGGGGCTGATCGTGGTCGATGAAGAGCACGACACCTCTTACAAGCAGGAAGACGGCGCGCTGTACCACGCGCGCGACATGGCGGTGCTGCGGGCCTCGATCAACGGCGCGCAGGTGGTGCTGGCCTCGGCTACACCGTCGCTGGAGAGCTGGGCCAATGTGGAGGCGGGCAAGTACCGCAAGATCCAGCTCACCTCGCGCTTTGGCGACGCGGTGCTGCCGACATTGCGCGCGGTGGATATGCGCGACGAGAAGCTGCCGCCGAACCGCTGGATCTCGACGGTGGTGCAGGGTGAGATCCGCAAGCGGCTGGAGCTGGGCGAGCAGTCGCTTTTGTTCCTGAACCGGCGGGGCTACGCGCCGGTGACGCTCTGCCGGGCCTGCGGCAACCAGATCGGTTGTGACCATTGCGACGCGCGCATGGTCGAGCACCGGTTCCTCAAGCGCCTGATGTGCCACCAATGCGGCGAGACCAAGCCGATGCCCGAGAAATGCCCCAGCTGCGACGCCGAGGGGCGGCTGGCGCCGGTGGGGCCGGGGGTGGAGCGTATGCAGGAGGAGGCCGAGGCGCTGTTCCCCGACGCGCGGATCTCGGTCCTGTCCTCAGATCTCTACGGCTCGGCGCGGGCGTTGAAGGAACGCATCGAGGCGATCGCGGCGGGCGAGGCCGACGTGATCATCGGCACGCAGCTGGTGGCCAAGGGGCATAACTTTCCCTTGCTGACCCTTGTGGGGGTCATTGATGCGGATCTGGGGCTGCAGGGGTCGGACCTGCGCGCCGCCGAGCGCACCTTTCAGCTGATGCGGCAGGTCTCGGGCCGCGCGGGACGGGCCGAAAAGCCCGGCACGGCGCTTTTGCAGACCTATCAGCCCGAGCACGCGGTGATCCGCGCGATTCTGGCTGGTGACGAGGAGAGTTTTTGGCGCGCCGAGGCGGCGGAACGCAGGCAGGCCGGGGTGCCGCCCTATGGGCGGATGGCCGGGATCGTGCTGAGCTCGCCCGACGCGCAGGAAGTCTTTGATGTCGGGCAGGAGCTGGCGCGTCACGACGCGCCATTGCGCCAGATCGGCGCGCAGGTCTTTGGGCCCGCTCCGGCGCCGATTGCGCGCATCCGCGGGCGGCACCGCGTGCGCCTGCTGGTGAAGGCCGAAAAGACCGCGCCGATCCAGGCCGCGCTGGCGCGCTGGGTGGGGCAATTGCGATTGCCAAACAACCTGCGCCTGTCGATCGACATCGACCCGCAGAGCTTTTACTAGCCGATCTCGTAGGGCAGCACGCCGCGGGTGTTCGTATCGACCTGCAAGCGGCGTTCCAGGGGCGGCACAGAGCGCTGATGGCAGCCCTGGCGCTCGCAAATTCTGCAAGAGATCCCAATCGGTTCGAAGGCCGAGAGGTTGCTCACATCCAAGTCGTCGGCATAGACGAGCTTGTCGGCATGGGCGATCTCGCAGCCTAACCCGATGGCATAGCGCCGGATCGGCGCCTTAAAACTGCCGCCAGGCTTAGAGACGTCCCGCGCCAGGCAGAGATAGCGCGCGCCGTCCGGGGTCTCCGCCATTTGCCGCAAGAAGCGCCCCGGCGTCTCGAACGCCTGATGCACGTTCCAAAGCGGGCAGGCGCCGCCGAAGCGCGCGAATTGCAGCCGCGTGGCCGAGTGCCGTTTGGTGATCGTGCCGGCCTGGTCCACGCGCACAAAAAAGAACGGGATGCCCCGCGCCTGGGGGCGCTGCAGCGTGCTGAGCCGATGGGCGACCTGCTCGATGGAGGCCCCAAAGATGTCGGCCAGCCGCTCAAGGTCGTGGCGGGTCTCGACCGCGGCCGCCATGAAGCGCGCGTAAGGCATCAGAGCCGCCCCGGCAAAGTAGTTCGCCAGCCCGATCTTTGCAATTTCACGACTCTCTTGGGTCTGGAAGCGCGCGAGATCCAGCGTGGCGTCAATCAAGTCGTTTTGTGTGATCAGTGCAATCTGATGCAGGATCTGAAAGCGCCGGGTAGAAGGATCCGATTGTGCGCTAAGCGCAAGCGTTTTGCTGTCCGGATCGAAGGAACGCAGCATGGCCATATCCTGCAATTCGACAGAATAACCCAGATCGCGCATCGCGTCCTCTGGCTGCCCATGGGTCAGGCCCTGGCTGGCAAACCGTTCGGCGGAACGGTCCACCGCGTCGATGTAATTGTCGCAATAGTGAAAGAAGTCCCGCACCTCTTCCCACGGGCTGGCTTGCACAGAGCTGTCATTTCGCCCCAAGGCCTCATCCAGCGAGGCCAGCCTTTCTTGGCTTTGCCGATAGGCGCGATGCAGGCCAAGAAAGGCCCGCGCCAGCGCCGGTGCATTCGACGCCGCAAGCCGCAGGTCGCCCAAGGGCGGGGCGCCGTCGGCAAAGACCGGATCGGCCAGCGCCTCGCGCATATCGACAACGATGCGCTCGGCATCGCCGGTGGACAGCTCGGTCACATCCAGCCCGAACTCCCCCGCCAATGCGAGCACAACGCCGGTCGAGACCGGGCGGTTGTTGTTCTCCATCTGGTTGAGGTAGGGCAACGACACACCCAGCTTTTCCGCGAAAGCCTTCTGCGTCAGTTCAAGGCGCGTGCGCAATTCGCGCAGCTTTACACCCGCATAGAGTTTCTGAGTTGCCATGCGACGGGCTTAGCGCTTTGCAAAGCCCAGCGCTAGTCTTTGCAAAACCGCTATTCGGCGGCGGCGGGCAGGGAGCGCTCGCGTCGCACGACGTATAGGATCGACGCAAGCGAAAGCGCCGCGACGATAAACTGAATGAGAATAAGCGGATAGGCGCCCGACTGGGGCGTCAGAAGCGCCCCGGCCAACGCCGAAAGCGCCGCGCCGCCGCCGATCATGATCGCGCCGCCCAGCCCCGCGGCCGACCCCGCCAGATGTGGCCGCACGGACAGCATGCCCGCCTGGGCGTTCGGCATCATCATGCCGTTGCCGAGGCCCAGCAGCGTCATCATGCCAAAGAACAGCTCGGCACTGCCCAATCCCGCCCAGAACGCCAACAGCAGCGCGCCCATGGAGATCGTGATGATCACCGTCCCCCATGCGATCATCGCGTTGATGCCGAAGCGCACCGAGTAGCGCCCGGATAGGAAGTTCCCGGACAGGTAGCCCAGGGCGGGCGCGCCAAAATAGATCCCCAGCCAGAACGAGCTGAGACCGTAGAGATCCGTGCCCACGAAGGGCGCGCCGCCGAGATAGGCAAAGAACGCCCCGCTGCCGAAGGCCGCCGTCAGGCAGTAGCCCCAAAAGCGGCGGGCCGACAAAAGCTCTGGATACTGGCGGAGCTGCTCGGCGAAGCTTGCCGACCGGTTCTTGGCGGTCTCGCCCATATCGGCCCAGATCAGCGCCACCATGGCCGCGCCCAGCGCCGCCAAGAGCACGAAATTCGCTTTCCAGCCAAAGACTTGGTCCAAGGCCCCGCCAAAGGCCGGCCCGATCATCGGCACCACCGCCATGCCCATAGTCACATAACCGATCATCGAGGCCGCCTGATCCTGCGGCACCATATCGCGCACCGCCGCGCGGCTCAGCGCCATGCCCACCACGACACTGGCCTGTGCCATCCGGAAGGCCAGGAAAACCTCGACATTGGGCGCCAGGAGGCAGCCGATGGAGGCCAGCACAAAAAGTGAGAACCCCACCAAAAGCACCGGCCGCCGCCCATAGCGATCCGAGATGGGGCCCACCGCCAATTGCAAGACGGCGTTCATCGCCAGGTAGACCGGCACGCTCAGCTGGATCAGGCGGTACTCGGTGTCGAAATAGGCCGCCATGCCCGGCAGTGAGGGCAGGAAGATGTTCATCGACAGCACAGAGACCCCGGTGATCAGGATCAGAGTGATGATATGCGGTGGGGTGGTGCGGTCCAGAAATCGGACGACGGGGCGTTCGGTCATTGCGTAAGGTTAGGGGGGCGTCGCGGGGATGTCCATGTGCGCTGGCGCAGGGGCTCAGCGCAGCGGCCAGGTGTCCCCAACCCGGTAGCCGCGCGGCCAGGGATCATTGGGGTCGCGCATGACCTGGTGCGTGCCGGTGATCCATGCGCGGCCCTTAATGCTTGGGATGATTGCGGGGCGGTCACCGATCTGGGTCACTGCCGTCAGGCGGCAGTCGAACCGCCCGTCGATGATCGAGCGGCTGGTAAAGGCGTCACCGGCGCGCAGCTCGCCGCGGGCGTGCAGCACCGCCATCCGAGCCGAGGTCCCCGTGCCGCAAGGCGAGCGGTCGATTTTGCCGGGGTCGATGACCACGGCGTTGCGCCCGGTCTTGACGCCGTCGATCTCGGTCACCGGCGCCGCAAACTGGCAGAACGAGATAAAATCCCAGGGCTGCGTCGGGTGCTGGAACCCGATCTGCTCATTGGCGGCGCGGGTGATGCGCGCGCCAAGCTCGGCGATCTCGCGGCCCTCCTCGGGGCGCAGCTCCAGCCCGATCTCATCGGCCCGCGCGATGCAATAGCTGTCGCCGCCCCAGGCGGTGTCGACGGTCAGCGTGCCAAGCCCCCCGACCTCCAGTTTCTGGTCCAGCTTGTCGGCAAAGCTTGGCACGTTGGTGAATTCGATGCTTTCGGCCCTGCCATCGCGGCATTCGGCGCGGATGGGTATCGGGCCTGCAGGCGCCTCTAGGATGAATTCGGTCACCGGCTCGACCATCGGCACCAGCCCCGTTTCCAAACAGACCGTCGCCACGCAGATGGCGTTAGAGCCGGACATGGGAGGGGTGTGCACCGGCTCCATGATCAGGAACCCCATCGCGGCGCGCGGGTCCTTCGGTGGGACCAGCATGTTGATATGCTTAAAGACCCCGCCGCGCGGCTCATGCAGCAGCAGATCGCGCAGCGCGCCATCCGCGGCCAGGTTATCGCGCTGCGCCCAGAGCGTCTCGCCGGGCGGAGGCGCGACGCCGCCGGTTATGACGTTGCCGACTTCGCCTTCGGCATGGGCCGAGACTATCTGGATCACGATATCAGAGCGCATGTTCCCCGACTTGCCGCTATCCGCACGCCACGCAGGTTAGGTCAAGCACGGTGCCGGTACAAACGCTGAATGCCGCGCCCGGGCCCGACGGGGCGAGAGATTGCCGGGACCGCGCCGCCCAAAGATGGCCTGACGCGCGGCGCCTACGGTCAGGCAGGGCAGTGCGGGCGTGCCGTTCAGGGGCGCGGAGCCAGCGCTGTGCCCAAATAGGCTTTGCACTTCCTCGCGCGCGGCGACGGGCAGCGCGCTCACGGCCATCGGACCCAGCAGCATCGTCTCGGAGTAAAGCCCCTCCGCCGCAATAACATGGTGGCGGGCGCAGGCCAGATGGTGCCACTGCGAGGAGCCGGGTAGCGTCACTTGGTGCACCCCGGGCAACCCGATGAGCGCCTTGGCTGGCAGGAAGTGGGGCGCAGAAAACAACGTCGCGAACTGCCCAAAGCCGCCGACGCAAACGCGATGCTGCGGGGACACAAGAAGGGGGCGCCGGGGCCTGCCTGGCCCCATTGCGTGGGCCGGGATGCTAACGGCATCTGCCGTTGCCGCCGCTTCGGCGGGCGTGGCACCGGCATAGACCCAGCGAACCGTGACAGGGTCACCCTGGGCGATTGTAAGCGCATCACCGGCGCGCAGGGTTTCGACCGGGCGCGGTCCTATCAGAGTCTGGATACGTGTGCCCGTCGCATAGCAGGCCGGAATGACATCAGGATTCTGACTGCTTTGGCTGAAATACGTGCTTCCGCCGTCGTCGGACTGCACGGACCCGTTCGCGATATCGACGATGGTCCCGACATTGACGCTGGTTTGGCCGGCGGCAGGACCTGCGATGGCCGTGACCGTATAGCCCTGCCACGAGACGAATTGCAGCACGGATCCCGTATCATCCACAAGGGCGAGGGCGTCATCCGCCCATAGCGTGCCGGAGGGATCGCCATAATCCCAGCCCGCCGTCCGGTCATCCAGCACGTAGACGTCCTTGCCGCCCATCGTCCCCGTCATCACGCCCAAGGAAAAGGTGTCCACCACGGTCCCAAACCCGTCGTAATGCACGATAGTATAGCCAGAGACGTCGGTGCCCGCCGCGACGGCGATCTCGACAAACTCGGCATCCGCGGTGCCGTAGTAGTCCAGCTCTGAAATATAGGCCGACATGATAACGCGCCAAAAACCAACGCGCTTTTAACCCATTGTCCTTAAGGATCCCTGAATGGGGGTATAGGCGTCACAGGGTGGTTATTAGCAAGTTTGCAATTTACTCTGGAGACGGCTCAAGGGATTTGCAAATTTACTGAAAACCGCTTCCCCTTCGCCGTGCCGCCGCGTAGTTTGCCGCAAATTCTCAGGGAGGCAAACCCCATGAAAGATATCCTTTCCGAGCTTGAGGCGCGCCGCGAGGACGCCCGACAGGGCGGAGGAGCGCGCCGGATCGAGGCGCAGCACGCCAAGGGCAAGCTGACCGCGCGCGAGCGCATCGAGCTGCTGCTGGACGAGGACTCCTTTGAGGAGTTCGACATGTTCGTGGCCCATCGCTGCGCTGATTTCGGCATGCAAGCGCAGCGCCCTGCGGGCGACGGCGTGGTCACCGGCTGGGGCACGATCAACGGGCGCATGGTTTATGTGTTCAGCCAGGATTTCACGGTGTTCGGTGGATCTCTCAGCGAGACGCACGCGCAGAAGATCTGCAAGATCATGGACATGGCTGTGCAGAACGGCGCCCCGGTGATCGGGATTAACGATTCGGGCGGCGCCCGAATCCAAGAGGGCGTGGCCTCGCTCGCTGGCTACGCCGAGGTGTTCCAGCGCAACATCATGGCTTCCGGCGTGGTGCCGCAGATCAGCGTGATCATGGGGCCCTGCGCCGGCGGCGCGGTTTACTCGCCCGCCATGACGGACTTCATCTTCATGGTCAAAGACACCTCTTATATGTTCGTCACCGGCCCCGATGTGGTGAAGACCGTGACCAACGAGGTCGTGACCGCCGAGGAACTCGGCGGCGCCTCCACCCATACCAAGAAATCCTCCGTCGCCGATGGCGCGTTCGAGAATGATGTCGAGGCGCTCGCGGAGGTCCGCCGCCTGGTGGATTTCCTGCCGCTCAACAACCGAGAGAAGCCGCCCGTGCGGCCCTTCTTTGACGACCCCGCGCGGGCCGAGACCAGCCTGGACACGCTGATCCCCGCGAACCCCAACACGCCCTATGACATGAAGGAATTGATCCATAAGTTGGCGGATGAGGGCGATTTCTACGAGATCCAAGAGGATTTCGCCAAGAACATCGTCACTGGTTTCGTGCGGCTAGAGGGCCAGACCGTGGGCGTGGTGGCCAACCAGCCGATGGTGCTGGCGGGCTGCCTGGATATCGACAGCAGCCGCAAGGCCGCGCGATTCGTGCGATTCTGCGACGCGTTCGAGATCCCGATCCTGACCTTGGTGGATGTGCCGGGCTTCCTGCCGGGCACGTCGCAGGAATATGGCGGCGTCATCAAACACGGGGCAAAATTGCTCTTCGCCTATGGCGAGGCGACGGTGCCCAAGGTCACGGTGATCACCCGCAAGGCCTATGGAGGCGCCTATGACGTGATGGCCTCCAAGCACCTGCGCGGCGACTTCAACTATGCCTGGCCCACGGCAGAGATCGCGGTGATGGGCGCCAAGGGCGCGACCGAGATCATCCATCGCGGCAAGTCGCCGGAAGAGATCGAGGCCGAGACCAAGCATTACGAGGACCGGTTCGCCAACCCGTTTGTGGCCGCTGAGAAGGGGTTCATCGACGAGGTGATCATGCCGCGCAACACCCGCAAGCGCGTGGCCCGAGCCTTTGCGTCGCTGCGGGGCAAGCAGCTGCAGAACCCGTGGAAAAAGCACGATAACATTCCGTTGTGAGCTGACGTTATGGGTGATGAAAAGTTCGAGCTCGAGGTATCCCCCGGAGGCGCTAAGCTTTCGACAACAGGAGGTGTTGGGCAGCGGCTCGGTAACCAACTGTCGGATGCCTTAAGCCCCTTTACTGACTCTTTGGGTGCCATCGGTGATTTGGTGCGAACTTTTCGCCAAGAAAATGCAATCCGTGCTTTATCCAAGGCAAAAGAGATCGCGGAAAATCAAGGTTTAAATATAGAACCTGTACCGCCTAAATTTCTAATCGGTTGGATGGAAGGCGCATCTCTCGAGGAGCCGGAGGAATCGGGAGAGGATTTGACAGATTTATGGGCCGGTCTGCTCGTCTCAGCGTCCAAAGAGCGGCAACCTAGCCACTACTACTTTAAACAAATTTTATCGGAAATGGCGTCGGAACATTATCACTTCCTGCGCCTATTCTTCTGCCAGGATGGCGAACATGAATTCACCAACGAACTTTTCTCCCAAAACGTCGAACGTTTTCGTGACTTTTTTGAGAAGAAGGAACGCAACTGGAGTGCGGAAGAATTATCCGAAGAGGTTTTGGGAACAAAAATCAACAACCTTGAGGGGGTAGGTCTTCACGTGAAGTCGATTCATGTTCACAAAAGTTCCGGAGCGATACCCAACCGGGAGGAATTGGCGTGGGGTGGCTCTTCGCATGAGGTTTCTCACTACGAAGGGATCCACGTCGTTGAGCTTCTAAGGCGATTAGGAATTGTGGAAGATATTGTAGAGACATTTGTGGTTAATTCGCCCGAGTTCACTGAAGACTTTAAGGGGAGATACGGCGCCAACATTTGCTGCTTGGTTACGGTAGAGCTTCTGGCGATCACAGCGCTTGGGAAGTCTTTTATTCTTGCGTGTCTGGGTGAGCAATAACGATGCCCAACACTTGGATCGTAGAGCAATCCGAGACCCGCGTTCTCGTCACGCGTCGCAAGCCGGTGCGCTGGGACGTCTCGGCGCGGGCGGAGTTCCCGCCGTGCAAGGCGTTGCGGCTCGCCCATCAGATCCGCCAGGACATGTGGCGCGAGCTGCAAAAGATCAAAGGGTTCTGCCCCGCGGTCGAGGTCGAGTTGGGCGAGGTGTTCCAGGTGAGGGCAGGGGGGCGGGTCGCCCGGCATGTTCACCCATTGGCGAGTGAATGGGTTGAAGACCTTTTAAATTCAAACACGCATCGCCGCCGTTGGCTGGCCTATGCAAAAGCGAGAACCTAATGCCAGACTTCTTCCTCTTCGACAAAGGCCCCCGGCCGGTAGCGCCGTTTTCCCACGCGGTGGAATCGGATGGCTGGGTGATCCTCACGGGCCAAATGCCCACCGATCCGGCGGCGCCGGACGCTCCGCTGCCCGAGGGAATCACTGCACAAACCGAACAAGTGCTTGCGAATCTGGCGCTGATTCTCGGCGAATTGGGGCTAGGGCTTGACCATATCGTGCAATGCCGAGCGTATTTGACGGAGTTCGAGCGCGACTATGAGGCCTTCAATCAGGCCTATCTAGCACATTTCGAACCCGCGCGTTTGCCCGCCCGCACCACCGTGGGCGTGACCGCATTGGCGGTGGGCGCTCTGGTCGAGATCGACTGTGTCGCGCGGAGGCCTGATTTGTGATCACAGCCGACCGCGACATCGACCCCTCGAGCCTGAACTACAATATGCTCGGTCAATCTGACCTGGTGAATATCGTGCTGCAGCGCTCGGAAGTGCTGACCGGAGTCAAACGCCCCGGCGACGTGATCCGGCAATGGATCGCGGGGGACGAGACGCGGCTGCGCGCCGAGGTGCAGTCAAACGGAGTGGTGCTGGCACAGCGCGCCGCCCGTGTGATCCAAACCGAATTCGAAACACTGCAGCCCACGCTCGACGAATTGCGGCCCAAAAAGATCGCGGATATCGGCTGTGGGTATGGCTTCTTCGATCTCTTCGCGCATGCCCGTTACGATGCCGAACTGCTGCTGATCGACATCGAGAACAATGACCGGCGCCACTTTGGCTTCGAGGACGAGGCTGCGGCCTATACCAGCCTGCAAGCCGCGCAAAGGTTCCTGACCGAGAACGGGGTGCCGCCGGAGAAGATCACCACCTGGAACCCGGAGGAAGACGAGCTTGAAGAGGGGCAAGAGCCTGATCTTGCAGTCTCTTTTCTAAGTTGCGGCTACCATTTCCCGGTGGACATGTACCTGCCGTTCTTCCGCTTCGGTCTGGCGCCGGGGGGCGCGGTTATCCTGGATCTGCGCAACCAGGCCTTCCAGGAGAACAAGCGGCTGTTGTCCAACCTTGGCCGTGTCGTGGTTCTTTCGAGCGGGCCGGGATGCAAGCGCGTCCTGGTGCGCAAGGGGCGCAAATGAGAGCGCTGTGCGTCCTTCTCTTGGCGGGCCCTGTCTGGGCGGATCCGGTATCCGTGCCCTCTGGGCAGGAGATCAGCTTTTATGACGTCGTGGAGGACGCGGATGCGCATGAGGGCGGCCTATGGCGGTACCGCTTCTTGACGCCGGGCATCTCGCGCGACGGCGGAACCGTGCCGGTCGAGACGGCTTTGGCCGATATCGAGGCGCTCTGCGGGACCTTCGTGGTGGCCGATCTCGGTCGCTTTGACGTCGCGCCAGACCGCGTTGTGATCACGTTTATGGACCGTCCTGTGGTGTTCGGCCAAGCCACGCCGGAAGCCACGCAATTCTTCGAGGCCTTCCTCATCGAGGACGGCAAATGCATCTGGGAGGGTTTCTGATGCGACCGCAACGTTCTGACGGGCGAAAACCCGCTGATGCAAAGGGGCCACAGGGCTTTCTTGCTGTGCTTTATGGATACCAATCCCAAATTGGATGCGATAACGTCAAAGAAGGTTACCGGACAGTGACCGTATTTTCGCTGCGGAGGCTGGGCGCAACTCAAGGCGCGCGTGGTCTTCGTCGTTTTGACAGGAGACAGAGATGTCGAACAGCATCAAACTCGTTCTTTGCCTGGGCCTCTTCGGCCTCGTCGCCGCGTGCGGTCAGCAAGAAGAAGAAACCGTGTTTGTCGAGCCCATCGTTACCGAAGAGCCCGTACACACCGGCAAGTACAAGTAAAAGCTTCGCGGGGCGGGCCCTGGTGCCCGCCCCCGAACACTCCCGCATCGCGGCCCAACGGGGGGCACGCGCATGCTGAAGCACCGCGGCTTTCCTGGCCGCCTTCCCGGCACCGATTTCCAGTTCACCATCCGCCGCGCCAACCCGCGTGGGGTCACCGCTATTGTGCGCCGCGAGCGCCACGCGGATCGCAGGCCTGCGGATCGGCGCGCGGATCTGGGCTTCATACAGGCGCTGTGGGAGCAGTTCGGCGAGGAGCCCTTTGAGCGCGGCAACCTGGACGCCGGGCGATTGAGCTGGCTCTTTGGGCGCGAGGTCCTGCCCGCCGAGGACCCCTTTGACCCAGAGGATTACGACGCGCTTTTGCGGATTGATGCCGATCTGGCGCGCACCACATTCCCCGAGATTTTTTTGTGATGCGAATCGGCGCAAACCCGCTTGGGACCCGCTATTTTGGGCCGGAATGCGCGCATCTAGAGCGCGAGTCGCGGCGGGGCTTTGCAGCGCCCACGGCAATGGGCAATGTCGGTGTCAGGGCGTGCGTACCTACCCAACAAGTAACGATCACGCGCCCTATCCGTTACCCTTCCCCTTCTCTCTGGTCTGGCCCTTCTTGGGTCAGACCAGAATTTTCCCTTAGGCTTATCGACACGAGCTTTACGCGGCTAATTGCCGATTCAGCCGCCCTTTTTATGCCTTGGGTTGCGCAAACGCTGCAAAAGGCCGTAGCTGCAACCACAAGTAAAGAAAAAGAAGGAACAGAGGCATGCGGATCAAAATTCTTGCGTTTATTGGACTCACGGCCCTGGCGGGCTGCGGCGATACCTTCGGCGAGCAGTCTCTTTTTGGCGCTGGCGCCGGCGCCGGCGCGGCGGTTCTGCTGGACGGCAACCCCGTGGTCGGGGGCGTCCTGGGCGCTGCGGCCAACGTGGCGTTCTGCAAACAGTTCCCCGAGCGCTGCTGATCTAAACACAAACACATGCCGGGCGACCGGCATCGCTTATGAGAGCCGCCCAGGCCACGCGCCGGGGCGGCTTTTCGCCGTTGGGGAAACCCCGGCCCTACGAACCGGAAGGGGTTAAAAATGTTCAAGAAAATCCTGATCGCCAACCGCGGAGAGATCGCCTGCCGGGTGATTAAGACCGCCCGAAAGATGGGCATCAAGACTGTGGCCATCTACTCGGACGCAGACAAGCAGGCGCTGCATGTGCAGATGGCCGACGAGGCGGTGCATATCGGCCCGCCGCCCGCGAACCAAAGCTATATCGTGATCGACAAGGTCATGGCCGCGGTCAAAGAGACCGGCGCCGAGGCGGTGCATCCCGGCTATGGCTTTTTGTCGGAGAACGCCAAGTTCGCCGAGGCGCTTGAAGCCGCGGGCGTGGCCTTCATTGGCCCGCCCAAGGGCGCGATCGAGGCGATGGGCGACAAGATTACTTCAAAGAAGATAGCTCAGGACGCCAATGTCTCGACCGTGCCGGGCTATATGGGCCTGATTGCGGACGCCGATGAGGCGGTGAAGATCTCTAACGAGATCGGCTATCCGGTGATGATCAAGGCCAGCGCCGGGGGCGGCGGCAAGGGCATGCGAATCGCCTGGACCGACGAGGAGGCGCGCGAGGGCTTCCAGTCCTCCAAGAACGAGGCCGCCAGCAGCTTTGGCGACGACCGCATCTTTATCGAGAAATTCGTCACCCAGCCGCGCCATATCGAGATCCAGGTGCTTTGCGACAAGCATGGCAACGGGATCTATCTGGGCGAACGGGAATGCTCGATCCAGCGGCGCAACCAGAAAGTCATCGAAGAGGCACCCAGCCCGTTCCTGGACGAGGCGACCCGCAAGGCGATGGGCGAGCAGGCCGTGGCCCTGGCGCAGGCGGTGGATTACGCCAGCGCGGGTACGGTGGAGTTCATCGTCGATGGCGACCGGAACTTTTACTTCCTCGAGATGAACACCCGCCTGCAGGTGGAACACCCGGTGACCGAGCTGATCACCGGCGTCGATCTGGTCGAGCAGATGATCCGCGTGGCGAATGACGAAAAGCTGTCGATGGCGCAAAGCGACGTGAAGCTTCACGGCTGGGCCATGGAATCGCGGCTCTATGCCGAGGATCCCTATCGCGGCTTCCTGCCCTCCATCGGGCGGCTCACGCGCTATCGCCCGCCCGCCGAGACCGAAAGCTACAGCCCCGGCGTGACGCCGAGCGCGCCGGTCGTGCGCAACGACACCGGCGTCTATGAGGGCGGCGAGATCAGCATGTATTACGACCCAATGATCGCCAAGCTCTGCACCTGGGGCGCGGACCGGGCCGAGGCCATCGAAGAGATGCGGCTGGCGCTGGACCGGTTCGAGGTCGAGGGCATCGGTCACAACCTGCCCTTCCTCAGCGCGGTCTATGACCACCCAAAATTCATCTCTGGCGACATGACCACGGCCTTCATCGAAGAGGAATACCCCGACGGGTTCGAGGGGGTCACGCTAGAGCGCGGCGCATTGGCGCGCATCGCCGCCGCCGCCGCCGCGATGAACCGCGTGGCCGAGATACGGCGCACCCGCGTCTCTGGCCGCATGGACAACCATGAGCGCCGCGTGGGCACCGACTGGGTGGTGACGCTGCAAGGCGAGAGCTTCACCGTCACCATTGACGCCGACCACGAAGGCGCCACGGTAAGCTTTGATGACGGCTCCAACCACCGCGTCGAGAGCGACTGGACCCCGGGCCAGCCGCTTGCGGTGCTGATGGTGGACGGCGCGCCGCTGGTTCTCAAGGTGGGCAAGCTGCCAGGCGGGTTCCGCCTGCGCACAAGGGGCGCCGAGCTGAAGGTGCATGTGCGCCCCCCACGCCAGGCCGAGCTGGCCGCGTTGATGCCCGAAAAGCTGCCGCCTGACACCTCTAAGATGCTGCTCTGCCCAATGCCCGGCCTGATCGTCAAAGTGGATGTCGAGGTGGGCCAGGAGGTGCAAGAGGGCCAGGCTCTGTGCACCATCGAGGCGATGAAGATGGAGAACATCCTGCGCGCCGAAAAGAGGTCGGTCGTGTCCAAGATCAACGCCGGTGCCGGCGACAGCCTGGCCGTTGATGATGTGATCATGGAGTTCGAATAGACCCATGCACCTTACCCTGCATCTCGGCGTGCATCGGTCTGCCTCTACGCTGATCGACAAATGCCTGGCCAAGACGGCGCTTGCGTCGCCTCAGGCTGGGTTGCGCGTCTGGCAGCCCGGGCGCCTGCGCCGGATGGAGGGGTTCTCGGAATACGCGCGCCATTTCGATGGCAGGGGGCAGCTTAGGGACAAGGACGCCGCCGTGGCCGCGGGCCTGGCAGAGGGCGCGCTGCGCGACGCCGTAGCGGCCGAGGTCAAGGCGGGGACAAGGCACTTGTTCGTGTCCGAGGAGAACATCCTGGGCAGCATGGGGCGAAATCTGCAGACAGCGCGGGCCTATCCCAAGGCGCGCGCGCGCCTCTTGGCGCATCTGCGCCTGTTCCAGCCCGCGCCAAGCCGCATCGCCATTGGGTTGCGGGATTATGCCGCCTTCTGGCAGTCCAGCTACGCCTATCTTTACGCGCGCAGCGGCGGCGAGACGCCGTGCCCTGACGGCGCGGCGATCCTCGAGCAGAACAGCGGCTGGGGGGCGTTGATAGATGTGGTGCGCGGCGTCTGGCCCGGCGCCGAGATCATGCTTTGGCAGCAAGAACGGCTGGGCGGAGCGCTGCGCCAGATCTGCGCGCGCCTTGCGAGTTTGCCGCAGGACATCATTCAACTCGTTGATAAGCGCCTTAACGCATCCAAGCCATTGGCATCGCTGGGCGCCGTCTTCTCGACGGTACAGCGACAGGCATTAGAGGCGCAGTACAAATCCGACATTGCCGAAATGCGCTGCCGCGGCGACGTGACTTGGTTGGACGAAGAGAAATGAACAAAGAAATTGCCCCCCCAACGGCAGTGCTGCCGTTCCTCGCCGCCTTCGTGGCGCTGCTGGCCTTCCTGGCCCTGCAGGACACCGCGTTTCTGACGGCGGGCGGGAATTTTGAGTACCCGCTGGACGACCCCTATATCCACCTCGCCATGGCCGAGCAGATGCGCGCGGGCGGCTATGGGGTGAACGCGGGGGAGTATGCGGCGGCGGCTTCGTCTCCGCTGTTCCCGGTGCTCCTTATGCCCTTCGCCGACACCGAGTGGCATCGCTATCTGCCGTTTGTTTGGAACGGAATCGGGTTGGTGCTTTCGGCGCTTTTGTGGGGGCGCATCCTTAGCCAAGCGGGTTACGGGACAAGCCCATCGGGGTTGCTATTTGCAGTACTCGGGCCGCTGGCGCTGCATTTCGTCGGCGTGGCTTTCACCGGGATGGAGCACAGCCTGCACCTTGCCGCCAGCCTGGGGATCGTGGCGGGGCTGTTGCGGTTCGTGGACCGGGGCGATGTGGGGCGCTTGCTGATGTTCAGCGTGTTGCTCTCGCCCTTGCTGCGGCCCGAGGGGCTGGCACTGGCGGGGATGGCGGTGCTGGTCGTGCTGTCCTACCGGCGCCTGCGGCCCGCGACGACGCTGCTTGTGCTGGGCTTTCTGCCGACGGTCCTCTTCGCGGTCGGTCTGACGCGGCTCGGGCTGGACCCGGTCCCAAGCTCGGTGACCTCCAAGATAGCGCTGCCGCATGAGGCGTCCGGGCTGGCGGGCTACTTTCTAGAAAAGGCGGAAGCCTTGATCAGCAGCGCCAACGCGACGGTGCTGGTGGGCGTGCTGGTTCTGGCCGTGGGCAAGGGGCGGCGTCCGCTGGTCCTGGCGGTGCTCGTGGCGGCTGTCGCGCATGTGTTCCTGGGCCGCTTCGGCTGGATGGACCGCTACGAGGTCTATATTCTGGGCGCGGTGGCGGCGGGGCTTTTAGCGGCGGCGGCGCATGAGCGGCGTTTGCAAATTCTAGTCGTGATCCCAATTCTTTACGCCGGGTCGGTTTACGCCCCGCGCACGCTAAAGCTCTACCCCGACACGCCTCGCGCGGTGTTCCTCCAGCAGGGCCAAATGGCGCGCTTCGCCAAGGAGCATCTGGCCGAGCCGGTGGCGGTGAACGACCTGGGCAAGGTTGCCTGGCAGAACCCCGACTATGTGCTCGACCTGTGGGGGCTTGCCAATCACGAGGCGCGCGAGACGCGACTGCGCCGCCTCAAGCCGGGCTGGGTGGACGGGCTCACTGACGCGCGTGATGTGAAGTTCGCAATGATCTACGAGACGTGGTTCCCCGGCGGGCTGGGCGAGGACTGGCAGCGCCTGGGCGATCTGACGGCGACCGGGCCCGCCTATTACCTGGGCGGCACAAAGGTGTCGTTCTATGTCACCGGGCCACAGGACCCGGCGCCCTATGTGGCCAAGATCGCCGCCTGGGCCGAGGGCCTGCCAGAGGGCGCGGTCTGGCGCTTTGCAGAAGGGGTGTCGCCGTGAGCGGCTATTGCGAATTCAACCGCTCGCGCATCTCGCGCTGCCGCAGGGGCATTTTGTCGATCACGCGGGAAAGCTCGCGCACGTCCCAGGGCGAGGGCTTGCGCAGCTTTACCCCGCCATCCTTGCCGATCAGCGCCAGCTGGAAGCCGCGCGGGCGCAGCTTGGTGCGGATATCCGAGCGCGCCGCCGGATCGGTGTCCGTGATGATCACCACGTCGCGTTCGACCAGATCGGCGGTGCGCGCCAGAAGCAGCTCCACCTGCTCTTGGAAGCGCGGGTCGGCGGGCGTGTCCGCAAAGACCACCACGGGGCGGTTGATCCATAGGAACTCTTCCAGGGTCACATCCGCGGCGTCCAAAGGCCCAATACCTTCCGCGACCTCTACCTCGGCAGAGGCGGGGGCGGCGGTGTCTTCATCCTGCGCCACCGCTGGGGCAGCCAGGAGCGCGACGAGCGCGAATATGATAAACTGGTTCATGCGCCTAGATATAGGGCCCGCGATCCGAAATTCGAAGACCTATCCCGCCGGTTGCTGCGCAATTCCTTGTGCGCGCCGGCCACATAAGAGGATTATGCCATGACTGACAAAGCCGCCTGGGAGGCCCGCGCCGAGAAGGAGCTGCGGGGCCGCGCGCTGGAGGACCTGACCTGGGAGACGCCCGAGGGGATCGCGGTGCAGCCGGTCTATACCGCGGCGGATGCCGAAGGGCTGGCCCATATGGGCGCGATGCCCGGCGAGGCGCCGTTCACGCGCGGGCCGCGCTCGACCATGTATGCCGGCCGCCCCTGGACGATCCGGCAATATGCGGGCTTCTCGACGGCCGAGGAATCGAATGCCTTTTACCGCCAGGCGCTTGCGGGCGGGCAGCAGGGCGTCTCGGTCGCCTTCGACCTGGCCACCCATCGCGGCTATGACAGCGACCACGAGCGCGTGCTGGGCGATGTCGGCAAGGCCGGCGTGGCGATTGATAGCGTTGAGGACATGAAGATCCTGTTCGACGGGATCCCGCTGGGCGAGATCTCGGTCTCGATGACGATGAACGGCGCGGTGATCCCGGTCTTGGCCTCGTTCATCGTGGCGGGCGAGGAGCAGGGCGTCGACCGCGCGGCCCTGTCGGGGACCATCCAGAACGACATCCTCAAGGAGTTCATGGTCCGCAACACCTATATCTACCCGCCCGAGCCAAGCATGCGGATCGTGTCGGACATCATCGAATACACCAGCAATGAGATGCCCAAGTTCAACTCGATCTCGATCTCGGGCTACCACATGCAGGAGGCGGGCGCGAACCTGGTGCAAGAGCTGGCCTTCACCCTGGCGGACGGCAAGGAATACGTGCGCGCCGCGGTCGAGCGCGGTATGGACGTGGACAAGTTCGCCGGGCGGCTCAGCTTCTTTTTCGCCATTGGCATGAACTTCTTCATGGAGGCGGCCAAGTTGCGCGCGGCGCGCTTCCTATGGCACCGGATCATGTCGGAGTTTAATCCGCAAAAGCCCGGTTCGTTGATGCTGCGCACCCATTGCCAGACCTCTGGAGTTTCACTTCAGGAACAGGACCCCTACAACAACATCGTGCGCACCGCCTACGAGGCGATGAGCGCCGTACTTGGAGGAACCCAATCTCTGCACACGAATTCCTTCGATGAAGCCATTGCTTTGCCGACGGAATTCTCCAGCCGAATTGCACGGAACACACAATTGATCCTGCAGAACGAGACCGGGGTGACCAATGTCGTAGACCCGCTGGCGGGCTCTTATTATGTTGAAAAGCTGACATCTGACCTTGCCGATGCCGCCTGGGAGATCATCCAAGAGATCGACGAGATGGGCGGCATGACCAAGGCCGTGGCCAGCGGCATGCCCAAGCTGCGCATCGAGGAGGCCGCCGCGCGCCGCCAGGCCGCGGTGGATCGCGGCGACGAGGTGATCGTGGGCGTCAACAAGTTCCGCTCTGACACCCAGGACGCTGTGGACGTGCGCGACATCGACAATGAGCAGGTCCGCGGGGCGCAGGTCGCGCGCCTGGAGCGCATCAAGGCAACCCGCGATGCAGAGGCCTGCGCGGCGGCGCTGACGTCGCTGGAGCGCGGCGCGGCAGACGGCAATGGCAACCTTTTGGCCCTGGCGGTGGACGCAGCCCGCGCCCGCGCCACGGTGGGAGAGATCAGCATGGCGATGGAGAAGGCATTCGGGCGGCACCGCGCCGAGGTAAAGACCCTGGCGGGCGTCTATGGCGCGGCCTATGAGGGCGATGAGGGCTTTGCCGCGATCCAGCAAGACGTTGAAACGTTTGCCGAAAACGAGGGCCGTCGCCCACGCATGCTGGTGGTCAAGATGGGCCAGGACGGGCATGATCGCGGCGCCAAGGTGATCGCCACGGCCTTCGCGGATATCGGGTTCGACGTCGATGTCGGCCCGCTGTTCCAGACCCCAGAAGAGGCCGCCCAGGACGCCATCGACAACGACGTGCATGTGGTGGGCATCTCCAGCCAGGCGGCGGGGCACAAGACCCTCGCGCCCAAGCTGATCGAGGCGTTGCAGGCGCAAGGCGCGGGCGATATCATCGTGATCTGCGGCGGGGTGATCCCGCAGCAGGATTATGACTTCCTCAAGGCCGCGGGGGTGAAGGCGATCTTTGGTCCTGGCACGAACATCCCCGCCGCGGCGCAGGACATCCTGCGGCTGATCGGCGAGGCGCGCAGCCCGGCGGCGGCGGAGTAGATGGCCAAGAGGGGGCTGATAATCGCGGGCATGGCGGCGGGACTCGCCTGGGCCGTGGCGTTGATCTGGATCGGCAGCGCCTATGTGAACATCCCCGTCTTCAGCTTCCAATCCGTTGTTTTATGGGCGTTTCTGCCGCCGGGGGCGGTCTATGCGCTGATGATCGCGCGCATGGCAGCGCGGCGGATGTTCGACGACGCGCTGATCGACGGCCAGGCGCCCACCGGCGCGGCAGAGATCGACCGCCGCGTGGCGCAGAACACCCTGGAACAGCTCGTCCTGGCGCTGCTCATCTGGCCGGGGGCGACGCATCTGATCGTCACCGATGGGCCGGGGGTGCTGGTGATGCTCGGCTTCGGCTTCGCCGTCGCGCGGGTGCTGTTCTGGATCGGCTACCACATCTCGCCGCCGCTTCGGGCCTTCGGCTTCGCGGCAACCTTTTACCCCTCCGTCCTGATCCTGATCTGGGCGGTCCTATGGTGGATATTCCCATGACGCAGACCCTTTCGTTGGACCATTTCGTGGTCTCTGCCCTGGACCTGGACGAGGGCGTGGCCCATGTCGAGCAGGTGCTGGGCGTGACGCTGGCCCCCGGCGGCAAGCACCCCGATATGGGCACGCATAACCGCCTGTTATCCTTCGGGGATTGCTATTTTGAGGTGATCGCGCCCGATCCGGACGCCGCCCCGCCCGATCAGCCGCGCTGGTTCGATCTGGACAATTTCGCGGGCCCGCCACGGCTGACGAACTGGGTGGTGCAGGGCCAGGATCTGGCCGCGGTCAGCGGCGATGCCCCTGACGCCTTTGGCGCGCTGACCACGCTGAGCCGGGGCGACCTTACATGGGAGATCCTGATGGCCGCGGATGGCAAGCTGCCGTTTGGAGGCGGCTTTCCGGGGCTGATCGGCTGGGGCGATACCCCGCACCCCACGACGCGGCTGCCGGATGTGGGCTGCCGTCTGCGGCGCTGGGAGGTGCAGCACCCGCAGGCCGAGGCGCTTCGCGAGGCGCTGGATCGTTTCGGCGGCGGGCTGAGCGCGCATATCCACCAGGGACCTGAGCTGGCCTTTCGCGCCGAGATTGAGACCCCGAACGGGGTGCGGGAACTGCTCTAGGCGGCCAATGCCTGTTGCACGGCCTCGGCAATCCGCGCGCCGGTATTCTGGGCGCGGTAGACCGGGCGGGGCGGGCGCATCTCGGCTCGCGTGTCGCGGAGCAGCCATTGGGTTTGCTCTAAGGCTTGCAGCGTCTGCGACAGCGCCCGGTCAGTGATCGGCGGCAGGAGGCCCTTGATTTCAGAAAAGAATTTGGGCTGCCGGCTGACGGTCAGGACCGGCACGGTCCAGGCCCGCCGCAGCAGGGGCGCCTGGGCCTCGGCCCCAAGCGCCGCGTCAATGGACCGCGAGAGCGCGGCCATCTGCGCGCCCTGTTCGGTCAGTCGGTATTCCGGCCGCAGGGGGTGGCCGTGACCCGGATTACGCTCCAGATGCCCAAGCTCCACGAGGTGGCGCAGGCTCTGCGCGAAGGCGGTGCGCCCGGCGCCAGAAGCGGCCAAGAGCTGTGCCTGGCGACCCGGCACGCCGTCATGCATCAGCCGCAGGATCTCTAGCGACCAGGCGCGGGATGTGAGCTTGACAACGTCAGTTACGTCCATAAAGTATAGTATATATATTTCCAGTATTGGAGGCAAGAATGCCCGTAGCGGAATTGCGCAACACGATCACACTGGCCGTGTCGGTGACGGATCGCCACAAGAGCGCCGAATGGTACGATAAGATGTTGGGGTTTAAGCTTCTTTATCACGCCGACTCGGTCGGCTGGAGCGAGCTTTCCACCATGACCGACGGCGTCACCCTGGGCCTTGGCGAGCAGGCCGAGCCCAGCCCCGGCAATAGTGTGCCGGTGTTCGGCGTGGGCGACATTGATGCGGCGCGCGGGGCGCTTGAGGCCGAGGGCGTGCGGTTCGACGGCGAGACCATGGTCATCGACGGCATGGTCAAGACGGCGAGCTTTTATGACCCCGATGGTAACGCGCTGATGCTTGCCGAGGATCTCACGCAGAACGGCTGAACCCGTTGAAACAACAGCGAAATGGCGGGCGCCTGGCCCGCCACTCGCGACCTTGATCTGCTGCGATCAGCGGCTGAAGCCGTCCCAATCGCCGGTGAAGATCGCGCCCATATCCATCGCATAGGCGGCTTGCTTAAGCTCCTCCGGCACGTCGCCGCGGAAGATGAACGGGCCCGGCGTGGCGATCTGGCTGATCTGTGGGAAGAACTTCGCGGCCGTCTCGGAAAGGTGGTAGCCGAGCGCCTGGCCGTCCTCGAACACCTCGCGGATCACCAGCTGGTGGCCGGTCTCCGACACGGCGATCTCGTAGACCAGCAGCCCGGGTTCGTTGGCCTCCAGCACGCCGCCGACCTGGTCGTAGGTGGCGATCAGCTGCTGTTCCATGCCGGGCTTGGCGGTCCAAACATAGGTCAGGTCGATCTCGGTGGAGCCGGCGGTGGCGGCAGCGCCGGTCAGGGCAAGGGCGGTTGCGGCGGCAAGGGTCTTGGCTTTTTGCGTGATGGTCATTGGAAGTCTCCTTGGGTGAAGCGATTTGGGGTTCGATTGCGTCTGTGCATCTTTAATGGACCGATTGGTTCAATATTGTCAAGAAATAATTTGGACCAAGTGTTCCAATTATAAAATGGATGTGCTAGATCAGGGCCATGAGCACCATCGAAACAGCCGAAGCTTCTGACGCGCCGGGACGCGGGCGCCCCAGGAAGTTCGACGAAGAGACGGTCCTGGACGCATTGACCGCTCTCTTCTGGGAGAAGGGATACGAGGCCACCTCGATGGCCGATATCCTAAAGGCCTCCGGGCTGAACAAATCCAGCCTTTACAATAGCTTCGGCTCCAAAAAGGACCTCTTCCGCCGCATCCTGGACCGCTATGTCGAGACCCGGATGGAGGGGTTCGCGCAGATGGCGGAGGCCAGCGGCGCGGCGGGCAAGGGCGCGCTGCGCGCGTTCCTAGAGGCGGTGTTCGCCTTTGGGCGGGCGGGTTGCCTGGCGGTGAACACCACGACCGAACTGGGCACCTCGGACGCGGCGGTTAGCAACGTCGCGCGCATCTATCGTACCCGCATCCGGGCGGCGTTGCGCATTGTCATCGAAGCGGCGACGGCGCACGCCAATCCCGGCGCAGAGCTGACCGAGGCGCGCACCGAGATGCTTCTGGGGTTCCTGCTTGGCTACGCCATGTCCGCGCGCACCGGCGCGGATGAGGCAGAGATGACCGGGTTCACCGCGGCGGCCTACACGATCATCGAAGACTGGTAGGCCGGGACGCGGGGCGGCCCCAGCGGCGCGGCTTAGCCGTCCTCGGAGGGCCCGCCGCCGGCCTTCCAATCGGGGAAGCCGCCGACATTGGCCACGTTCTGATACCCCATATCCTTCAGCGTCTTACCGGCCAGCGCCGCCTGGCCGCCCTTGCCGCAGACCAGCACGATATCGGCGTCATGGGTCAGGCTGGGCTCGTGGAAGGGCGTGGCGGGGTCGGCGGCGAACTCGATCATCCCGCGGCTGATGCGCTTGGCGCCCGCGATGGTGCCGGTCTCGGCGATCTGGCCGCTGTCGCGCACATCCACAAAGACGGTGCCGCCCGCGGCGTGCTTGGAGACGGCCTCGTCAACGGAGATCTTGGGCACAACGGCGTCGGCTTCGTCGAGATAGTCCTTGGCGGTTTTCATGGCGCAGGCTCCGAAAGCAGGTGTTAAATTTGGTGGATTGAGGCTAAGACCGCTATGCTACTACCTTGGCGGGTAACTTCAAGAAGATGATGATGTGGTCGTCTTTGGATCAGGATTGAGATTGAGGCTATAATGCGTAGGATTGTTTGGGAGTTAGCTCAATGAATGAGAAAGCGAGACGCATATTCAATTTGGTTATGATCAAGCCGACGCATTACGATGATGACGGCTATCCGATCCAATGGCTGCGCTCGATCATCCCATCAAACACGCTCGCTGCGCTGAACGGATTGGCCGAAGATTGCATCTCCGGCGAAGTTCTGGGGGCCGACGTTGAAATCCGCCCGCATGTGTTTGACGAGACGAATGCGCGGATCCGGCCTGACAGGATCATAAGCCAATTCCAAGACGACGGCTCTAAGGTTTTGGTGGCCTTCGCGGGGGTTCAGTCGAACCAATTCCCCCGCGCCATCGACTTGGCGAAACAATTCCTGGATGCCGGATTTATGGTCGCCATCGGTGGGTTTCACGTTTCTGGCTGTCTGGCGATGCTGAAAACGCTGCCGCCAGATATCCAAGCCGCGAAAGACATGGGCATCACGCTTTTCGCTGGCGAGGCGGAAGAGGGGCGCCTGGGGCAGGTTCTGCGCGATGCTGACAATGGGCAGCTGAAGCCGATCTACAACCACATGAACGATCTGCCCAGCCTGGAGCTTCAGCCGCATCCCTTCCTGGACCTCAAACTAATCGGGCGGGTTCAAAATGACTTCTCTAGCTTCGATCTAGGACGCGGCTGCCCCTACCAATGCTCATTCTGCACGATCATAAACGTGCAGGGGCGCAAAAGCCGGTTCCGCTCTGCTGACGACCTAGAGGCAATCGTGCGCAAAAATGCCGCGCAGGGCATTCACAAGTTTTTCGTGACGGATGATGACCTGGCGCGCAACAAACGTTGGGAGGAGTTTTTCGACCGGCTGATCGAGTTGCGCAAAGAGGGGCTTGGGGTCGAACTGTTTGTGCAGGTCGATATGCTGTGCCACAGGATCGACGGTTTCATTGAAAAGGCCTGCAAGGCTGGCGTGACGCGCGTGTTCATGGGGCTTGAGAACATCAACCCAGAGAACCTCTTGGCTGCAAATAAGCGGCAGAACAAGATCACCGAATACCGGCTTATGATGCAGGAATGGCGGCAATATGGGGCGGCTCTCTATGCGGGGTACATCATCGGCTTCCCCGGCGACACAAAGGACAGCGTGCTGCGTGACGTTGAGATCATCAAGCGCGAGCTTCCGTTGGATGTGCTGGAGTTCTTCTATCTAACGCCACTACCGGGGTCCGCGGATCACAAGAAACTTGCCGAAGGCGGGGTCTGGATGGACCCGGACATGAACAAATACGATCTGTTCCATCGCGTGACGCATCACCCAACGATGTCAGATGACGAATGGGAAGATACCTATCGGGCGGCTTGGGCGGCGTTCTTCACGGATGAACACATCGAAACAATCGGCAGACGCGCCGTGGCGCAGCCAGTTAAGGGCGTGAATGTCGACGAGGTTTACGAGTTCTTCATGTCCTATCAGATCGAAGGCGTCCACCCGCTGGAGGGCGGCGTGCTGCGTCGCAAGTATCGGCGCGATCGCCGTCCCGGGCTGCCACTGGTCAACCCGCTGATCTTTTACCCGGTTCACGCCTTTGAGACGATCACCAAGCTTCTGCGCTACGCTCTAGGCTATTGGAAGGCGCACAGAATGCACAAACGCATCCATGCGCGGCCCGATAAACGAACCTATCGCGATGTCTCTACAACGCCGCCAAGAACCAGCGATATTGATGAGCTGTCGCTTTTAACGGAAACGGCCGGGGCCAGGGGGGCCATACGCCGCAGCAAGGTGCAAAACGCGGCGAAATCCGGTGCGGGCGAAGTTCCAATGCTGGATTCGGCGTAGCGCAAGGTCACAATCCCACATTTCAGTCTTGGCAGGCGGAAACTTTCCGACTATTCAGCGGGCTCGGCTTGCTCGATTCTTTTCGTCTAGCCGTATTCGTCCAAGACGGTGGGTTGGGGCAAAATCCCCGCTAATTCCTGCCCGAGACGGGATCACTCCAGATTGGCCGAGGGCATGCGCTCGCGGGCGGTTTGCGGTCCCGTAATACGGACCCAACCGCTGGCTTGAGCCGGCAAAACTGAGCCGGGCGGGGCAACCCGCCCATAATGGAGTGAAACTGTGGATAGAGCCCAAAAAGAGAAAGTGGTCGACGAACTCGGCCAGATCTTCGAGAGCTCTGGCGTTGTGGTCGTAGCCCACTACGCAGGTCTCACGGTTGCCGAGATGCAAGATCTCCGGGGTCGCATGCGCGAAGCCGGCGGATCTGTACGCGTCGCCAAGAACAGGCTCGCCAAGATCGCCCTTGAAGGCAAAGATAACGCCGTTATCGCTGACCTTCTGACGGGCATGACCGTACTCGCCTATTCCGAAGACCCAGTGGCTGCGGCCAAGGTCATGGAAGCCTACGCCAAGGATAACAAGAAGCTTGAGATCCTGGGCGGCGCTATGGGTGAGACGGCGCTGGACCGCGCCGGTGTCAAAGCAGTGTCCGATATGCCGTCGCGCGAGGAGCTTATTGCCTCCATCGTCGGCTGCATCGGCGCACCCGCTTCGAACATCGCCGGGGCCATTGGCGCACCTGCTTCGAACATCGCTTCGATCCTCTCCTCCATCGAGGAGAAGGCCGAGGCGGCTTAAGGCAAACCGGATACCTGCGTGGGGGACAAGCCCGCACGTTGGAACACATCTTAGGAACGGAAACTGAAAAATGGCTGATCTGAAGAAACTTGCCGAAGAGATCGTGGGTCTGACCCTGCTCGAGGCACAAGAGCTGAAAACCATCCTCAAGGACGAGTACGGCATCGAGCCCGCCGCCGGCGGCGCTGTGATGATGGCCGGCCCGGCCGGTGGCGACGCCGGTGGCGCCGCTGAAGAAGAGCAGACCGAGTTCGACGTGATCCTGAAGGCCGCTGGCGCCTCCAAGATCAACGTCATCAAGGAGGTCCGCGCGATCACCGGTCTGGGCCTGAAAGAGGCGAAAGACCTGGTCGAGGCCGGCGGCAAGGCCGTCAAAGAGGCCTGCTCCAAGGACGAAGCCGAGGAGATCAAAGGCAAGCTGGAAGCAGCTGGCGCCGAGGTCGAGCTCAAGTAATCCAACTTTTGGTTGGAACAAGAAGGCCGGGCCCCAGCGCCCGGCCTTTTTTGTCTGTAATGCGGGTTTTGCTCCCTTTCGGGATGCAATTGCATCTGTCCGCATTGTGCACTTCCGGATAACCGGAAGATGGCCTTTTGATGCCGTCGTCCTTGCGACTGGCATGCGCATAGCCGCCCTTACTTATTCCTGTAACGTTGCCATCAGCTCTCGCATGAATCGGGCCGAGGCGACCGGCAGCGTGCGGCCCCGCTGTTGGCCCAGCAGCAGATTACCCGGCGCGACGTCCTGCTTTGCCAGGGGTATTGCGACCAAATCCGGCGTGCGCGCCATGTTCAGCCCAATGGGGAACTGAAAGCTGATCATGTGCTCCCATTCGCTGTAGTGGCACATGAAGTCGAAGCTGTCGGATTCAATGACCGGATTCACCTTGTCAGAGGTTGTGCGCCGCGCGGCGGTCTCCAGCAGGACGCGCACCGCGTATTTCTCAGACGGGGCCACATGAGGATAGCGCAAGGCGTCGCGCAGGCGGATCGTTTCCCGCCCGGCGAGGGGGTGGCTGGCCAGCATCACGGCGCAGATCGGTTGCGCCATGGTATAGACGATCTCGAAGTCGACCATTGTGCGCGGCTCGAACACCAAGGCGATGTCGCTTGCAAACTCGGACAGCTCGCGTTCCGCGGCGACGCGATCGCGGTTGTTGACGGTGAATGTCACCCCCGGATGGTTATGGCGGTACCGCGCAATCACCTGCGGCAGGAAAAATGGCAACAAAGCCTGCGAGCACGCGATGGAGACATGCCCGCGCCGCACACCGGACAGGTCCGATACCTGGGACTTCAATCGCGCAAAGTCTGAGCGCTGCGACCGGATATGGTGCAGCAGCAGCTCGCCCGCCGGGTTCAACCGCATGCCGCGCGGAAGGCGCTCGAAGATCTCGTACCCGAACTCGTCCTCAAACCGATTGATCCGCCGGTTCAAGGCCGAGGCCGTGATATGCATGTCCTCCGCCGCCTTGCGGATCGACCCCGCGCGGATCACGCCTTCGATGAATTCAAAGTCCTTCAGATATCGCATTGCCGATCTCGATCCTAAGCGGTGCGTTTTTTGCACCGGTTTTGTGAATTATTAGCATTTGTTTCCAATGCCTTGCGCAACGAAGCTGTCGATGTGAAGCACAGGAATCGGCGATGTTCTGGAAAACGATGGATAAAATGGCATGAGCGCCGGAATTCCACTCACTCTGTCAGCCTTGCGCAAGGCCTACTCGGATGGCGTGGATCCAGCGCATATCGTCGAGCAGGTCTACGCCAGGATCGCAGAGGTCGCGGACCCGATGGGCCCCAACAACATGCTGGGCACCGACACCAACTTTGTGAACCTGATGGATATGTGCGGCATCGCCGTCCCGGCGCCCGCACAGCCTGACGGATCGCGGAGCGACCTTTGTGCGCCAAGACGCCTGCGCCCCGGATTACACGTTCCACGCCCTGACCGTGGGGCAAGTGCCGCGTCCCGGAATGTTGCGCACGACGCAAGGCGCGGGCGGGGCGATCACGGTCGAGCTGTGGGACATGCCGGTCACGGGTTTTGGCGGGTTCATGAAAACCATCCCGGCTCCTTTGGGCATTGGCACCATCACTTTGGCGGACGGGACGGCGGTTCAGGGTTTCGTCTGTGAGGCCATCGCATGCGAAGGCGCCAAGGACATCACCCACATTGCAGATTGGCGAAAGTACTTGGCCGAGACGACCTGAAGTAAGAGCGCGCGCCGTATGCGCCCACCGAAGATACGCGGCGATGCGTGACACAACATGGAGACCAAAATGACTGAGATTTCGAGAAGAAGACTGTTACAAGCCGGTGTCGTGACCGCTGCGAGTTTGCCATTCCTGCGGGCCATGCCCGCCCAAGCGCAAAGCAGCGATGTATTGGTGGCCGTGAACGGTCAGACCATCAACAGCCTGGATTTGCACCGCACCGGCACGAACCGGCCCAGCTATCAGGTGGCGATCAACTGCTATGATCGGCTGGTGTCCTTTGGCACCAAGCCCTCAACCGGTGGCGGGCTGGAGTTTGACTATTCCAAGGTCGAGCCCGAACTGGCCGAAAGCTGGAGCGTCTCTGAGGACGGCCTGGTTCTGACCTTCAACCTGCGCGACGCCACGTTCCAGGATGGCAGCCCGGTCACCGCCGCCGACGTGAAATGGTCCTTTGACCGGGCGGTGTCGCTTGGCGGTTTCCCCGCGGTTCAGATGAAGGCGGGCGGCTTTGTGCGGCCCGACCAGTTTGCCGCGATTGACGAGAAGACCTTTCAGATCAATCTGGATGCGCCCTCGAAACTGGCCATTCCCGACCTTGCCGTGCCGATCCCCTTTGTCATCAACTCGAAACTTGCGATGGCGAATGCGACCGAGGAGGACCCGTGGGCCACGGAGTATCTGCACCTCAACACAATCGGGTCAGGCGCCTTTAAGGTGGCCCGCTGGACGCCGGGCGAGCAGTTGATCTACGAGCGCAATGACGATTGGGCCAGCGGCCCGCTGCCCGCCTATAAGCGGGTGGTGATCCGCGAAGTGCCCTCGGCGGCGACCCGCCGCGCGGTGATCGAACGGGGCGACGCGCAGGTGTCGTTCAACATCCCCAGCAAGGACGCTTTGGAGCTGTCGGAGCTGATGGAGGTCAATTCGACCCCGATCGCCAATTGCATCAACTGCATCGGCCTGAACACCAAATTCGAGCCGTTCCAGGACGCCGACGTGCGCAAGGCCGTGGCCTATGCCATCCCCTATGAGGCGATCTTTCAGACCGCCGCCTATGGCCGTGGCGCCCCGCTTTGGGGGGAAGAGACCGAGCGCGGGGACATCGCCTGGCCGCGCAAGACCGGCTATGTGGAAGACCTCGACAAAGCCAAAGAGCACCTTGCCAAATCGGGGTTCCCGGACGGCTTTGAAGTGCCGTTCTCGATCAGCCTGAACCAGCTTGACTGGATGGAGCCGACGGCGCTGTTGATCCAGGAAAGCCTTGGCAAGATCGGGATCACCGTCACGATTGACAAGATCCCCGGAGCGGATTGGCGCACGGCCTCGCTGGTGGAGAAACGGCTGGCCTTCCACCTTGAGGGCTTCGGCGGTTGGCTTGATACGCCCGACTACTACTTCTTCTGGGCCTATAAGCACGGGCACCTGTTCAACTCGTCCAACTACCACAACGAAGAGATCGAGGCGCTGGTGGATGTCACCCTGCCGATGGAGGTCGACCATCCCGACTATGAGCCGAACGTGAAGCGCATGCTTGAAATCGCGCTGGAGGACCTGCCGCGCATCCCGCTTTGGCAACCTGCGCTGAACGTCGCCTTGAACGGGGCCACGGATTACGAGTTCTGGTTCCATCGGCAATTGGACGTGCGTCCAATCAAGCCAGCGTAATGTCACCTCGCGCCAGGATCATCGCTGCGCGCTTGGCTCAGGCCATCCCGGTTATCATCGGGGTGGTCATCATTACCTTTGTCCTGACCCGCGCGCTGCCCGGTGACCCGGCGGTCTATTTCGCGGGCGACGCGGCGGATGAGGCTTCGATCCAGCAAGTGCGCGAGGCGCTGGGGCTGGACAAGCCCCTGCCGCAGCAATTCCTGATCTATGTCAGCGACCTGCTGCGCGGCGACTGGGGCAACAGCCTGTCCACCGGCCAGCCGGTGCTGTCCGATCTGGCGCGGCGCCTGCCGGCATCGCTTGAACTGACCTTGCTGTCGCTGATCCTGTCCTGTGCCATAGCGATCCCCCTTGGCGTCATGGCCGCGACCAAGCCGGGCTCGTGGCGCGACCACCTGTGCCGCGTCGCCGTGACGGCCGGAGTGTCCTTGCCGACCTTCTTCACCGGCATCCTGTTGATCTATATATTCTACTACCTTCCGTAATGGGCCAGTTGATGTCAAGGACAGCGTTTTCACCCTCAAAAACCCGGGAACCGACGAAGGTTTCCGGGGTGCCTGCCAGGCGCAGTGAGGTTCACAGCGGAGTGATTGTGCTGTGGCGATGGGGAATATGCCAGTGTTGTTGGCCTCGCCTGTCGGCATGCCTGCTCACCGTGATGTGTCTGCGCCGGGCTCGTGCTTCCGTCCGTGGTCAGCGCAATGGCTGCCAACTTCATACCTTGTCCGGTTCGGCTCCCGAGTGTCGATCTTCAGGGCGCGCTCAACCCTGGAACGGGTCGGCAGATGGCAGCTTGCGTACATCATCGGGGACCGCGTCCCGGCTGGGACACTGGTGGGCCGGCACCGTCAGGTGCGGCCGAACGCTCCTTGTGCTGAAAACATTTCAATCATGGATGCGGGGCGCTCAGGCGTTCTGCCGGAGCGCCATCGCCTCGTCACGGGTGAAGCGGAACCCGGTTCCATCCACCCACATCCGGTGCAGCACCACGCCGATGCGACGGGCCAGCGCCACGGTGGCACGTCTCTTCCCACGACGCTCGGCAAGGCGCAGCGCCCAGGACTTGAGCCAGTTCGGGCCGCCATGATGCAGCATCACGTTGGCCGCCTGGTAGAGCGCCGCCCGGAGACCTGCGTCTCCGACCTTGGTGATCGCGCCCACAATGGACCGCTCGCCGGATTCATCCCGCCCCGGCGTCAGCCCGACCCAGGGGCCAACATCACGAGATCGTTTGAAGCGTGTGGGATCATCGATCGCGGCCTTCACCGTCAGCGCAACGACGGCACCCACACCGGGCATGGTCATCAGCAGGCGACAGATCGGATCGATCTTCGCCTGATCGCGCACCATCTTCTCGAACCCCGCAAGTTCCCTTCGCAGCTCTGCGCGGGCACGCAGGATCGGCTCAATAGCCGCTTTCAGCACAGTATTGCCCGCCGCCAGGTCCCTGACCCGCTGGTCATAGCGACCTTTCGAGACGGGTCCCATCTTCAGGCCAAAGTTGCGCAACACGCCCCGCACCGACAGTTCCAACTGGATCAGTACCTTCTGGATCGCCTTGCGCGCCGTCAGCAACACGCGTGTTTCCTGAGCAGGAACCGACTTGCAGTGCACGGCGCTGAACCAACCCATCTGCAGGAGATGCGCGATCCCCTGTGCATCCCGCCGATCCGTCTTGATCGGGCTTGCTTTCAGCGCCGCCTTCACTTGCCGCGTTTCCATCAGGATCGCGGGTAGCCCGGCCTCGGTCAGCCCCTTGTGAAGCCATTGGGACAGTGGACCCGCTTCCAGGCCAATCCCGGTAATCTCGCAGGGCAAGGCCTTGAGGAAGCTGACCAACACTTCCGGCTCGCTGGCGACGTCAGTTTCCTTCAGGATCTTGCCGCGATCACCGAGCACGCAAACAGCCGTGCTTGCCAGAGAGACGTCCAGTCCGATAAAGATATCCATGTCGTTGTCCTTTCTATTCTTTGGAATTGAGGCGCGCCATCTGGCAAGACCTCGTAGACACGCATCATGCGTATCAAAGGGCAACGACACCCTCTCTGCGACACCGCTTCAAGCGTAACGACCGAGATTCGCGCCGAGGCCCATTACGGTATCTTCTGGATATCGCGCCGTCACCGCTTGGCCGATTGGGTTTTCTGTATATCGAGCCAGAACGGATCACCGGATTCTACCTGATCGACGCGGCGCTTGCTGGCGATTGGGAGACCTTTGGCGGCGCGGCCAAGCAGCTGGTCCTGCCCGCCGCCACCATGGCGATCTTCACCTTGGCCCCCATTGCGCGCATGACACGCGCGGCGATGCTGCAGGCCCTGTCGTCCGACTTCATTCGCACCGCCCGCGCCGCCGGGCTGGCGCCGCGCAAGATCCTGGTTGGCTACGCGCTGCGCAATGCGTTGCTGCCGGTCGTGACCACCTTGGGCATGGTGTTCTCCTTTGCCCTGGGCGCGAATGTCCTTGTCGAGAAGGTCTTTGCCTGGCCGGGCATCGGATCCTACGCGGTCGACGCCCTGGTCGCGTCAGACTACGCCGCGGTGCAGGGCTTTGTCCTGGCGATGGCATTGCTCTTCGTCGCGTTGAACCTGATCATCGATCTGCTCTACGCCGTGATTGATCCGCGCATCGGGTTTGAAGCCGGATGAGCACCGCGGAACAGCAATCCTTCATCGGCCATGTGGGCTACGTCCTGCGTCAAAACCCGGTCACGATGATCGCGTTTGGCATGCTGGCCGCGCTTGTCTTTTGTGCGGTCTTCGGCCCGTCGCTTGTGCCCTACGATCCGCTCGCCTCAAGCGACAAGATCCTGCAACCGCCGAACGCGAGCCACTGGTTCGGCACGGACCATCTGGGCCGCGACGTCTTTAGCCGCGTCGTCGTCGCGACGCGGTTGGATATGGTGATCTCCATCGGGGCGGTGGCGCTATCCTTTGTCGCCGGTTCCATCCTTGGCTGCGTCGCCGGTTATTGGGGCGGGTGGTTCGATTCCATCATCAGCCGTGGTCTAGATATGATCATGGCGTTCCCGCTCTTCGTGCTGGCCATGGGGATCGTGGCAGCACTTGGTAACACCGTCGAGAACGTGATCTATGCGACGGCTGTTATCAACACGCCGTTCTACGCCCGGGTGGTGCGGGCAGAGGTCAACATCCGGCGCGAGGCCGGTTTCGTGCAAGCCGCCAAGCTGGCGGGCAATTCCGATCTGCGCGTCGTGGCGCTGCACATCTTTCCCAACGCGCTGCCGCCGATGATGGTGCAGGTCTCGTTGAACATGGGGTGGGCGGTGCTGAACGCCGCGGGGCTGAGCTTTATCGGGCTGGGCGTGCGCCCGCCGACGCCAGAATGGGGGATCATGGTGGCGGAAGGGGCCAATTACATCATCTCGGGCGAGTGGTGGCTGGCCGTGTTCCCCGGGCTCTGGCTGATGCTGGCGGTGTTCACCTTCAACCTACTGGGCGATGGGCTGCGCGACATGGTCGACCCGAGGCAGCGGCGCTGATGCTGGAGATCAGAGACCTCCGCGTGCAGTTTGAGACCCGCAACGGAACGGTCGATGCCGTGCGCGGCATTGATCTTGATCTGGCGCGCGGCGAGACGCTTGGGATCGTCGGGGAGAGCGGTTCGGGCAAGTCCGTCACAGCCTTCAGCATGCTGCGGATCCTGGACGCGGGCGGCGAGATCGCGTCAGGCCGCCTAAGCTATGGCGGCATTGACCTGGCGCAGGCCGATGACGCGGCGATGAACGACATACGCGGGCGCGAGATCTCGATGATCTTCCAGAACCCGCGCGCCGCCCTGAACCCAGTCCGCAAGGTCGGGCACCAGATCGAGGACGTCTTGCGCCAGCACGCGCAGGCCACGGCTCAGGATGCGCGCGACAAGGCGATCGCGGCGCTGCAAGAGGTCGAGATCAAGGACGCCGCGGCCCGGTATCACGCCTATCCGTTCGAGCTGTCCGGCGGCATGTGCCAACGGGTTGTGATCGCGCTGGCCCTGGCCTGCCGCCCGCAGCTTCTGATTGCCGATGAGCCCACCACGGGGCTGGACGTGACAACGCAGAAGACGGTGATGGACCTGATCCAAGCCCTCGCCCAGGACCGGCAAATGGGCGTGATCTTGATCACCCATGACCTTGGGCTTGCGGGCATGTATTGCGATCAGCTGGTGGTCATGAAGGACGGGGAGATCGTCGAAAAGGGCGCGCCGGGCGTTCTCACGAAATCTGCGGCACACGCCTACACCAAGCGCCTGTTGGCGGCGACACCCCACAAGGGGAAAATGCTGCACGAGCTGGTGGTTGACGGCACGGCCCAGCCTTTGCCTGCGCAGGGCGAGCTGCTGCTCTCGGTGCAAGATGTCACCAAGACCTATGAGGGCAAGTCCGGCGCGGTCCATGCCCTGCGCGGCGTCAGCTTTGATCTGCACAAGGGCGGCTGCCTGGGGCTGGTCGGGGAAAGCGGGTCCGGCAAATCAACGGTCTCGTCGATCATCGCGCGCTTGCAGGACGCCACCACGGGCGACGTGCAGTTCGCGGGGGCATCCTTGTTCGACGTCCCCGCCGCGAAATTTGCCAGCGATCCGCGCCGGTCCCAGATCCAGATGGTGTTTCAGGACGCCACCGACAGCCTGAACCCGCGCCACACCGCCGCGCAATGCATCGAAGAGCCGCTGCGCCATCTCGCAGGGATCGGACGCCGCGCCCGACGGGACAGGGTGCAAGAGATCGCAGGTCTCGTCGGCCTTCCAGACACGCTTCTCAGCCGCCTGCCACACCAGCTGTCCGGCGGCCAGAAGGCTCGCGTCGGGATCGCGCGCGCGCTGGCGGTCGAGCCGCAGCTGCTGATCCTGGATGAACCCACCGCGGCCTTGGACGTGTCGATCCAGGCGGTGGTGCTGAACCTTCTAGCGGAGCTCAGACACCGGCTGCGCCTGACCTATCTGTTCGTGAGCCACGACCTGGCCGTGGTGCAGATGCTCTGCGACAACGTGGTGGTCATGCGAAGCGGCAAAATGGAAGAGATCGGGCCAACCAGAGACGTCCTTGCATCGCCGCAAAGCGCCTATACGCAACAATTGCTGGATGCGATGCCCAGTCCTGCACACTAACGGCCTGGAGCGCTGACGATGCTTTCGGGGGTTGCCCCGTTGGCTGCGATGATGCGCCGCCGCGCCGCACCAAGGGCGGCCCCGCACTCTCCGGAGGTTGGCTGTTGCAGCTCGGCGCCGAGCCCGGTCGAGATCAGCTTGAGCCAGGAGCGCGGCGGGCATTTCCGAGGGGTTAATCCTGCGCGCGGCGGTTCCGGGGATGGGGCCGCGCATCGGTGGGTTAACGCCTTATTTTGTTGAGAAAACCCGCGTCGGCAAAGCGTCGGCAAAGTGTCGGCCTTGCGTATGGCACCTCGTATGGCAACTGGTGGGGTTAACAGAGCGCGCGGAGGGTTTGGGGTTTGTTGAGGGGCTGAGGGGGGATGCATGAGATCATGCAGCCTAGGTTTGCTGGAAGATGTTTGGATGCGGCTATTGAGGGCGGTGGGCAAATTGCCCACCCTACGCTTGCTGAAGAGGCGGTCTGAATGAGCCACCCTCTGAGGGCGCTCAGCGTTGTAATAGGCCATCCATTGGCCGATCCCCGCCTTGGCTTCTGAGCGGCAATGCGTGCCAGCCAATTCAGGCTGTCGACCACCGCCATGGCCCCAGCCGCGCGCAGGGTCGCGCCATGTGCCTCACGCTTGCCGCGCAGAGGGCTGCCGCCGACAAAGCCGACGGTGGCGGCGATGGCCCCTAGCGACGGGGGCTCGCTATCGACCAAACACCCGTGGAGGTCAAAGATCACAGATGTGAGGTTGGTTATGCTACCGGCTCCCCTTCCGAGGACGGCGCAGCTAGTGGGGTCAGATGCGCTGTTCGCTGGCCCGATCAAAAAGGTGAACATCGGCGGGGTTGATCACGAAGCCAAGCTTGGCGCCGGGGCGGGCCTTGATCCGGTCCTTGATCAGGGCGTCGATCAGGTCCTTGCCGGACTTTGCGAAGATCTGGGTTTCCGAGCCCGTGGGTTCGACCACGACGACTTCCATATCGACACCGCCGCCGCCGACGCCGATATGCTCGGGCCGGATCCCATAGGTCACCGCATGGCCCTCTGGCGCATCGGTTTCGGGCAGCGGCAAGCGCAGCCCGCCGTCAGAGACAAAGGCCTTGGCGCCGTTCTGCACTGCGATCTTGCCATGGATCAGATTCATCGCCGGCGAGCCGATGAAGCCCGCGACGAAGGTGTTGTTCGGCATGTCGTATAGGTCGAGCGGCGAGCCGATCTGTTCCACCCGGCCATCGCGCATCACCACGATCTTGTCGGCCATCGTCATGGCCTCGATCTGATCGTGGGTGACATAGACCACCGTGGTGCCCAGGCGTTGATGCAGTTCCTTGATCTCGATACGCATCGTCACGCGCAGCTTTGCGTCAAGGTTTGAGAGCGGTTCATCGAACAGGAACACCTGCGGGTCGCGCACGATCGCGCGGCCCATGGCGACCCGCTGGCGCTGGCCGCCCGAGAGTTCCTTTGGGTAGCGTTTGAGGTACTTCGTCAGGTCGAGGATCTCGGCCGCCTTGGTGACCTTTTCTGCGATATCGGCCTTGCTGCGCTTTGCCATCTTCAAGGGAAAGCTGATGTTGTCATAGACGGTTTTGTGGGGGTAGAGCGCGTAGCTTTGGAACACCATGGCGATGTCGCGCTCTTTCGGCAGGACGTCATTCACCACCTTGTCGCCGATGGAGATCTCGCCTGCGCTGATCTCTTCGAGGCCCGCCAACATCCGCAGCAAGGTGGACTTGCCGCAACCCGAAGGGCCCACCAGGACGACAAACTCGCCGTCTTCGATGTCGACGCTGACCCCGTGCATGACCTGCACCGATCCGTACCGCTTGATCACATTGTCAATTCTCACATTGGCCATAAGCCGGTGTCCTTTATTGCGGCAGTTCGATTTGCATCTTCACGTCTGCAACGGGCGCAGAGGCGGCGATGTCGAAGGCTTGAACCGAGTCCGAGAACTCGAAGGTGCGCGTGATCAGGGGTTTGACGTCGATCGCCCCCGAGCTGAGCATGCCCACACAGCGCGGGAACACATGGGCGTAGCGAAAGATGTTCTCGACCCGGGCCTCGCGGATCATCGCCGCGCCGGCGTCATACAGGATGGGGTCGGGCTGGCCGCCGATCATCACAACGCATCCCCCGGGGGCGAGCGGTTCGAACACGGTCTTGGCCGCATGGGGTGAGCCGGTGGCCTCGAACACCACATCCGCGCCCCAGCCGTCGGTCGCGGGTTTTACCACGTCCACCAGGTCCTGGGCCCCGACATTCACCGGCGTGATGGCCGGGCTGAGCGTGGCGGCGATCTGGAGCTTCTTCTCGGCCAGATCGGTCACGAAGACCCTGGCGCAGCCCGCCGCGAGGGCCGACAGGGCGGTGACCATCCCGATGGGCCCCGCGCCCAGCACGACGGCATTGTCGCCGGGTTTGATCTTGGCCTTGGTCGCGGCGTGAACGCCCACGGCCAGAGGTTCGACCATCGCCGCTTCGGCAAAGCTGACATTGTCGGGCAGCTTGAAGGTGAAGGCCTCGGGATGCACGCAGGTGGGCCGCAGAATGCCATGAACCGGCGGGGTCGCCCAGAACCGCACCGCCGGATCGACGTTGTACATCCCCAGCTGCGTGGCCTTGCTGTTGGGGTCGGGGAGGCCCGGCTCCATGCAGACGCGGTCGCCGACCCGAAGGCGCGCCACGTCGGCGCCGACCTCGATCACCGTGCCGGAGGCCTCATGCCCAAGGATCATTGGCGCGTTGACGACGAAGGGGCCGATCCGCCCATGCGTGTAGTAATGCACGTCCGACCCGCAGATCCCGACCGTGTGCATCTTGATGCGCACGTCGCGGCGGCCCAGCACCTCTTCCTCGCGGTCAATCGCGGGGAAGTCCCGCAGGCTGAGTTCGTCTTTTCGTTCAAGGACAAGCGATTGCATGGCTTAGCCTTTCTTGATGATAAAAAATGCCAACGCCGCGGATATGGCGTTCGAGATCCAGATCGAAAGACCCGCGGGCTCGACGAACCGGAACCAGAACAGCGACAGCGCGATCCAGATCACGACCGAGATAAACAGCCGGTCAAACCAGTTCGTCTCAATCGGAAGGAAGCCCGATTTCGGGCGCGGCAGGTCGGGGATGTCGTCCTCGAGCTGGGCGGCGACAAGCTTGGTGTCTTCGGGCTCACTCATCCGGTTATCCTTTCACCGCGCCAAAGGTCAGCCCGGCCACGATGTGCCTTTGCACCATCCCGAAGACGATAAGCGCCGGGATCAGCGTGAAGACCGAGATCGTCGCCATGATCCCCCATTCGGTGCCGGTGGTCGTCACGTATTCGGAGAGACCGGTTGTCAGGGTGCGGGCGTTAAAGTTGGTCAGCGTCGCGGCCAGGAGGTACTCGTTCCAGGCGAAGACCCAGGTCAGGATCAGCGTCACGGCAAGCCCCGGGCGGCAGAGCGGGAAGACCACCTCGGTGATCACCTTCCACGAGCTTGCGCCGTCGACATAGGCCGCCTCGTCCAGCTCTTTGGGAATGCCGTCGACCGTGGGCCTGAGCGTCCAGATCGCGAAAGGCAGATTGAAGGTGCAATAGACCAGGATCATGCCGATGCGCGTGTCCAGCAGCTTCCATTCGCCCAGCGTGTAGACCTGGGTCATCAGCAAGAACAATGGCAGCAGGAACACGGCCGGCGGCGCCATCCGGTTGGTGATGGTCCAGAAGAAGATCGATTCCTTGCCGCTCATGTTGAAGCGCGACAGCGCGTAGCAGGCAAAGAAGCCAAGCGTCGTGCAGAGCACCGCGTTGCCGGTCGATATGATGATGGAGTTCAGCATGTAGCTGCGCAACAGCCGGTCGCCCCAGACCTTGGCGTAGTTGCCCCAGAACGGGTCGCTGACCCAGATATCGGGCGTCGAGAAGAGCTGCACCGCCGGTTTCACCGAGATGACGAACAGCCAATAGATCGGGAACAGCGTCAGAAAACTGACAAGGGTCCAAAAGATGATGCCAATGATCGGGCTCTGCTTTCTCATCGCCTCAATCCCTCTTGTTCCGGGGCGCCAGCATCGTCACGTATAAAAGCCAGCACGTCACGATTGTCAGGTAGAGCACAATCACCGAGATCGTTGAGCCATAGCCGTAATTGGTCTTTGGGAAGACCTCCTTGAAGATGTGGACCCCCACAAAGCGGGTGGCCGAGCCCGGCCCGCCGCCGGTCAGCATCCACACCTCGTCCACGGTCCTGAGCGCGTCCATCAGGCGGATAAAGACGGTGGCCACGACGGCTGGCGCGATCATCGGCAAGGTGATGTGCCAGAAGATCTGGCGCTTGCCGGCGCCATCAATCTGGGCCTGCTCGAACGGGTCCGGCGGCAGCGACACAAGGGCCGCGATCAGGGTGAGCGTGACCAGCGGCGTCCAGTGCCAGATGTCCATGATGACGATGGTGGCGAACGCGGCGGGCACCGAGGTGCCGATATTCATCGTGATCCCGAACCATTCGTCAAGGTAATGCGGGATGATCCCGATCGACGGCGTGGTCATCAGCTTCCAGACCGAGCCCACGATGATGGGGGCCATGATCAATGGAAGTGTATGGATCGTCCGAAAGATCGCCTTGCCGGGAAAGTCCCGCATGAAGGCCTGGGCGAGAAAATAGCCAAGGATAAGCTCTGACACCACCGCGAAGAAGACAAACATCACCGTCACGCCCACCGAATTCAGGAACGCCTGGTCGAAGACGATCTGGCGGAAGTTATCCGCGCCGTTGAAGATCATCTCGGGATTGACGGCGAAGGGGTTCCAGGAGTGAAACGAAACATAGACCACATAAAAGAACGGCACGACGCCGAAGAGGAAAAGAATGGCCAGCGTCGGAGCCAGAAGGATCCAGCCAAGTCTTTTAGATTGCATGGTGCACCTCGCCCAATTGGTGGCGCCTACTACGACACTAACCTGGCCTTCTTTCAATCTGTTTTGGAAGCGACGGGGTGGGTCGCCGCCGAAACGGCGACCCGGTTTGCAACCTATTGGGGGTCAGTGCTTACTGACGATAGCCCAGCTCGGACAGCGTCGCCTCGGCGGCGGCGGCCATCTGGTCGAGCCCATCCTGCGGCGACAGATCACCCAGCAGGATTTGATAGAAGATCGGCGCCGTTGCTTCGCGCACCTGAGCGTGGAACGGATAGGCCGGGGCCCCCGCAAAGAGGTAGCCCTTGTCCTTGATCAGGTCGTAATAGCCGCCCAGCTCCTCGTTGAACGCCACAACCTTGGGATCGTCATAGGTCGCGGTGTTGGTCACGCGAGGTGCGGCAACCGCCCAATCCGGCTGGACCTCGTTCTGGCCGATATACTGCAGAAACAGCGCGGTGGCGGCCTTGTTCTTTGACGAATGCGGCATGCCAAAGGCGCCGCCGTCATAGTAGCCGATATAGCCGTCACCGGATTCAGCGGCTGCCATGACACCATCGGCCAGCGGCGGCAGGGCCACGCCCACCTTGCCGACAACCAAGGACTTGGTTTCATCGGCCGCGATCCAGCCCGCGTTCTCGCCATAGACGAGGCCCTGGGCCGCGCGCCCGGCACCAAAGGTCGTGCCGACTTCGGTCCAGGTGGAGGCCGGAGCCTCGGGCGGAGCGATGTCGCGCATCGACAGCCACCATTCCATCGCCGCGACGGCTTCTGGGCCATTCATCGTGCCGCCGTTGGCGGTAGAGGCCGAGAAGTTATTGCCGGCGTCGATGCCCCAGTTATAGACCCCAAAGGTCGGCGCCACGGATTCGAAATACTCGTACCAGGACGCCACGTGACCGGTATGCGCCTGGGCCGTTGTGCCCCAAAGCTTAAGGTCGTTTTCCTGGCCATAATCCGTGAAGAACTGCGCGATTTCAGCGTATTCCGCATGGGTCGTGGCGGGCACCAGATCCCGGCCGGCCTTTGCCTTAAAGGCGGCCTGAATGTCAGGATCCGCGAACAGGTCCTTGCGATAGAGATAGACCTTTAGGAAGGCCTCCATCGGCACGCCATAGAGGTTCCCGTCATCATCCTTGAAGTAGTCGGCGAAGGTCGTAAAGTTCGCCTCGTCATAGGTGGGGGCTTGCAGTTCGGGGTTGTCGGCCAAAAAGCCCGACAGATTGGTCAGGAAGTCGCGTGCAAGATAGGAATAGATGATGTCCTGCTCGATATAGACCATGTCATAGATGCCGGTGCCGGCCTCCATGTCCTTGATGCCCTTGTCGAACATCTGGTCCCAGGACGTCGTTTCGACATCGACGCGGATGCCTGTCAGAGCTTCGAATTCAGGGGCCAGAACTTCACGGATATAAAGCGATGGCGGGGACGATTCCGTCACACCTCGAATGGTTACGCCTTGGAAGGGCTCGGCGGCTTTCTTCCAGAACTCGGCATGGCCACCGGCGAATGCGATGACCGTCCCGGCTGCGAGCGCGAGCGCGGATGCGCCCATTAGACTAATAATTCTCACAGTATTCCTCCCGCTATTGTTGACCAAAAATGGGCGCGTTGTCGGGCGGTAATTGCGCGCGACTCGCGCCTTGGTGCGTCAAAGTGTGCATCTGCATCGGTTATCATGCAAGTGTTAATATTCATCTGTATGCGTTGCAAAGCAAATGTAATGCTGCCAGTCTTGCAAGCTAGACTGAACGCTAAGACTTGGCCGAACAGGAGGGCCCTCTTGGGAAGAGAACCTATCGAAGACAGCGACGCCTTTGTGACCGAGGTGTGCTGGCACTACTTTATCAGTGAGATGACCCAGGCCGAAGTTGCGGCGATGCTGAATGTCACGCGTTTGCGGGTCAATCAGGCCATTAAGAGGGCCAAGGCCAAGGGGTTCGTGAAGATCAGCATCGAATCCCCCTTCCTGCCGCGCATCGAAATGCAGGAGGCCTTGAAGGACCAGCTGGGTCTGAAACGCGCGCTGGTCAGCCCAGCCAACCCAACCGCGTATGACTATCACAAATCGGTCGGGGCCGGCCTTGCCGCGCTGCTTAAGGAGCGATTGGCGACGGGCGATTGGACCACCTTTGGCGTGTCCTGGGGGCTGACGCTTGAGGCGGCCATAAGGAAGCTGTCGAGGCAGTCTTTTTCCGGTGTCGAAGTGGTTTCGATCCTGGGCGGGACGGCCCGCGGGTCGACCTTCAATTCATTTGGGATCGCCTCGGGGCTCGCGAATGTTCTGGGGGCGCATTACTCGGTCCTGACCGCGCCGATCTATTTGACCGAGGGGATCGATCGCGAGGTGTTTCTGTCGCAATACGCGCTGAAGGACCATTTTGAGAAGTTCAACAGCCTTGATGCGGTCCTGCTGACCTGTTCGAACGTCTCCGAGAAGTCGTTTCTGATCCAGCACGGCCTGCCCAAAGGGCTGACGACAAAATCGCTGATCGAGGCGGGCGCGATTGGCGATGTGCTGGGGCATTTCCTGGACCGGGACGGGAATTCGGTCTCGGCCGAGGTCGAAGAGCGCACTATGGGGATGACGCTGGAACGGGTGCTCGATGTGCCCGAAAAGATCATGGCCGCGGCAGGGCCGCATAAGACCGAGATTATCAAGGCCGCCTGCCGACGCGGGCTGGTCGACACATTGGTGACCGATGATGTGACGGCACGGCTTCTGATCGCGGATAGCCCCGCCAAACAAGCCGCGGCGGAATAGCCCGGATGCGTGGCGCCCCGCACTCCGCCATCGCAAGGGCCGCATAGCCATGCCGCTTGCACCCGAAGCATTGGGGCCCACCATCGCAATTGGCGAAATCCTCGCCGAGATCATGGCGACCTCCCGCGGAGAAGGCTTTAACGAGCCGGTTCCGATGGTCGGGCCATACCCAAGCGGCGCTCCCGCGATTTTCATTGACCAATGCGGGCGCATGGGCGGGGCCGCGGCGATGATAGGCGCGGTTGGTGACGATGATTTTGGCCATTCGGTGCTGCGCCGGCTGCGCCGCGACGGGGTCGATGTTTCAGCCGTTCATGTGGACGCCGAGCTTCCAACGGGCACCGCCTTTGTGCGCTACCGCGACGATGGCGCCCGCGATTTCGTTTTCAACATGTGGACCTCGGCGGCTGGGCAACTGGCCTGGCGCGACCCGGTCGAGCGGGTCGTGTCTGCTGCGGGACATCTTCATGTGATGGGCACGCTTTTGCCCAACGCCACGCTTTGGCCGATGATCGCCCGCGCGGCTGCGGCCGTCAAAGCCCGAGGCGGCACGGTGTCCTTTGATCCCAACCTGCGCCCCGAGCTGCGCGCCGATCAGGATGCTGCCGAAAGATACGCCCAGATGGTCGCGATGACGGATGTGCTCTTGCCGTCGGACCAAGAGCTTTTGGGCGCGGCGGGGCTGGGCCCCAGCGCCGATGAAGCGCAGGCGCTGGAGCAGCTCTTTGCAAGCGGGGTAAAGGAGATCGTCGTCAAGCGCGGCGCGAAGGGGGCGGAGTGCCATTCTGCGGAAGGGGCCCAAGCGCATGCCCCGGCCTTCGCGGTGGAGGAGGTCGATCCGACGGGCGCCGGTGATTGCTTTGGCGGGGCCTACGTGACCGCGCGCCGATTGGGGCTGTCGGTGGAACAAGCGCTGACCTACGGAAATGCGGCGGGCGCGCGGAACGTCACCCGGCGCGGCCCCATGGAAGGGGCGGGCAGTCGGGCCGAATTGGACGCGTTCATCGCCAATACGGAGCGCTTGGCATGAGCGCGGATAAGCTGACCAGGCTCGCCGCGTTGCGCGTCGCTGGCACGCCGCGCGGGATCACGTCGGTCTTTGCGGCCACTGGCGTGACAGACGTCCTGGGCCGCGTCGTCGGTCTTGTCGCCCAGCCCGGGGTCGCGTTCGGCAACCACAACGTCGTTCCATTCGCGCCCGGCAGGGCGCAGGGCCTGGCGCGCGTGCCAGAGCATCACCCGAACCTCGTCTTTGAGGCGCATCCGCGACAGCCTGACGACCTACGCCACAGCTTGCCAATAAGGAGATGACGCATGACGCTTTCGCAATTCCGGCTCGACGGCAAAATCGCCCTGATCACCGGCGGTAATCGCGGCATTGGCCTGGCGACCGCCCAGCTTTTTGCCGAGGCGGGCGCGCGGTGCATGTTGTCGGCAAGGTCCGAGACCGAGCAATCCCGCGCGATGACCGAAGCGGGCGCCCACGCGTTCCATGCCGCCGATATCACCGACCCTGCCGCGCCGGATGCTCTGGTGGCCGCCACGCTGGCGACGTTCGGCAAGCTCGACATCCTGGTCAACAATGCCGGTGTGGCAGACGGCGGCGACTTTCATGACTTTGATGACGCGCGCCTGGCCCGCATCATGGATACCAACCTGATCGCGCCGTTCCGGGTGGCGCGGGCCGCGATGCGCCCGATGCTGGAGCAGGGCGCGGGCAGCATCGTCAATATCGGTTCCATCTCGGGCCATGTGGCCAACAAACCGCAGCTGCAGGTCGCCTATAACGCGTCGAAGGCGGCGGTCCACCAGATGACGACGGTGATGGCCTTTGAATATGCCAGCCGGGGCATCCGGGTGAACGCGCTGGCACCGGGTTACATCCGCACGCGCATGGCGATTGACGGGATGGAAGACCCCGAGATCAGCAAGGTCTGGGCCGACAATACGCCCATGGGCCGCTTTGGCACGCCCGAAGAGATGGCCCATTGCGCGCTGTTCTTGGCCTCGGAGGCCGCATCCTTTGTCACCGGCACGACCCTGGTCGCGGATGGCGGCTACATCACGCACTGAAGTCAAGCGGGGGGATCGATATGGCGGACAGGCTCAACGGAAAGATCGCGGCGGTCACCGGGGCCGCGTCTGGTATCGGCTTGGCGGCCACAGAGGCGCTCATCGCGGAGGGCGCGACAGTCGTGATGGTGGATTGGGACGAAGCCGCCCTGGCGGAGAGCGCCGCGCGCCTCGGCGGCGCGGCGATCGCACAGGTCACGAACCTTCTGGACCCAGACAGCTGCAAGGCCATGCTGCCGGAGATCCTCGGCAAGGTCGGCCACCTGGATATCCTCTATTGCAACGCGGGCACCTATATCGGCGGCGATCTGGATGAGACCGATCCGGACACCATCGACCGGATGCTGAACCTCAACGTCAACGCCGTGATGAAGAACGTTCATGCCGTGATCCCGCATATGAAAGAGCGCGGAGTGGGCGATATCTGGGTGACCTGTTCGGTCGCGGGGCATACCGCGGTGCCTTGGGAGCCGGTCTATTCCGGCTCGAAATGGGCGATGACCTGTTTTGTTCAAACCATGCGCCGGCAGTTGCGGGAGTATGGCATCCGGGTCGGGCAGCTCTCGCCGGGGCCGGTTGTCTCTGCCCTGTTGGCCGATTGGCCCGCCGAAAATCTGCGCAAGGCAAAGGAAAGCGGGTCGCTGATCGAGCCATCCGAAGTGGCGGATGCGCTGGTGTTTGCCCTGACCCGTGGGCGCAACGTTACCATTCGCGACATGGTCGTCTTGCCGACTGGCTTTGACATCTAGCCCGCCATCACTTCCAAGAGAAAAAAGCCCCCGGGCAGGTGAGCCGCTCGGCATGTGTTGGATGGGTCCCGGCGTAGATGAAGCTATCCGATGCTCCTGCGGATCGGGTTTGGTGTTTCGTTTCGGTGCCGGCAGATCACAGCGTGTGGTTTGCCGCCAGGGGTGGAACGCGGGCCATAACAGGTATTGACAGGTTGCTGGCATTGTAACATTTTGCTTCGTGTGAAAAATAATTCAGCGAGCATCTCAAGGACCATGCGACCGGCTGTGCAAAGCATTGACGAGGACGGTTTGGCGATCCGTGCCGCGTGGCTGCATTATGCGGGTGGGTTGACCCAGGCCGAGGTCGCCAAGAGGCTTCGCATCCCCTCGGTCAAGGCGCACCGGCTGATATCGCGCGCCAACCAGGCCGGGGCGGTCAAGGTCACCATTGACGGTGAAATTGCCGAATGCGTGGCTCTTGAGAGCCAGCTGACGGAGCTCTACGATCTGTCCTACTGCGAGGTGGTGCCGGATCTGCTGGAGGAGGGGCTTCCTCTGCGCGCGCTCGGCACTGCAGGTGCGGGCTACTTGCGGCGCGAGCTGGAGCGCGGGCAGAGCGACCTTGTTGGTTTCGGGCACGGGCGAACCCTGGCGGCCGTTGTCGGTCAGCTGCCGCGCATGAGCGCGGGGGACACCAAATTCGTCTCGCTCTTGGGCGGGTTGAACCGGAACTACGCCGCCAACCCGCATGATGTCATGCATCGCCTTGCGGACAAGACCGGCGCCGAGGCCTATTTCATGCCGGTGCCCTTCTTCGCCAACAGCCAGGGCGACCGCGAGGTGCTTTTGGCGCAGCGCGGCGTGCGCGATGTGCTCGAGATGGCGGCGAGTTCGTCGGTCAAGCTGGTCGGCATCGGCACGGTGGAACCTGACGCCTATCTTGTCTCGAGCGGGATGATCGAGCTTGCCGAGATTGAAGACATCAAGGCCAAGGGCGGCGTTGGCGAGTTGCTGGGGCATTTTTTCGATGACACCGGCGCAATAATCGAAACGCCGCTGACGGATCGCACGATGTCGGTTGGGCTTGCTGGGCTCAAGGACACGCAGCTCGTCGCGGTCGCGGGGGGAGAGGAGAAGACCCGCGCGATTCGATCAGCATTAATGAGTAAATTTTTAAGCGGTATTATCACCGATGAGCGCACCGCAATTGCGCTGATCAACCAAAACTAATCCGATAACGGATCTTTTAAGGGAGGAACCCAAATGTATGACAAGGAAAAGAAGTTAATCGACGCCTATATGGCGGGATCTATGAGCCGGCGCTCGCTGATCCGCGGGTTGGGCTCGCTGGGCGTGACCGCGGCCACCGCGGGCGTGCTGGTGAACGCCGCCGCGACACGGGCCCTGGCGCAAAACGGCTTTGACTGGAAGAAGCATTCCGGCACCACAGTGAAGCTCCTGCTGAACAAGCACCCCTATGCCGACGCACTGATTGCGAACCTTGACAACTTCAAGGAACTGACAGGCATGGACGTCGAATACGACGTGTTCCCAGAGGACGTTTACTTTGACAAGGTGACGGCGGCTCTGTCGTCGGGTTCCACCGAGTATGACGCGTTCATGACCGGCGCCTATATGACCTGGACCTATGGTCCGGCAGGCTGGGTCGACGACCTGAACGAATACATTATGGACGACTCCAAGACGAACCCGGACTATAACTGGGAGGACGTGCTGGAGGGTGTGCGTAAGTCCTGTGCCTGGAACGGCCGTCCGGGTGGCGCGCTTGGGTCCGACGACGCCAAGCAGTGGTGCATCCCACTGGCATACGAGCAGAACAACCTGACCTACAACAAGCGGGTGTTCGATAGTGCCGGGCTTTCGGTCCCTGGCAACATCGACGAGCTTGTCGAGACGGCCGCGGCGGCAAAGGCGGCCATGGACGGTGGCTATGGCATCGGCGTGCGCGGCTCGCGCTCCTGGGCGACAATCCACCCGGGCTTCTTGTCGGGCTATGCCAACTTTGGCCAGAAGGACCTCAACGTCTCTGACGATGGCAAGCTCAGCGCGGCGATGAACACCGATGTGTCCAAGGATTACCACGCCAAGTGGGTTAAGATGATCCAGGACAGCGGCGCGCCGGACTGGTCGACCCACACCTGGTACCAGGTTGGCACGGATGTGGGCGCAGGCAAATCGGCGATGATGTTTGACGCCGACATCCTTGGTTACTTCATGAACGGCGGCACCGCCGAGGCTGGCAACCTGGCCTTCGCACCCTTCGCCGCCAACCCGGATGCCGCGGCCCCCACGCCGAACATCTGGATCTGGGCGATGTCGATGGCCTCGGCTTCGACAAAGAAAGACGCCACATGGTACTTCATGCAGTGGGTCACCGGCCCAGAGCATGACCTGTTCGGCGCCCGCGAGATGGATCTTGTGAACCCGGCGCGCTCCAGCGTCTGGGCTGACGAGATGTTCCGCGACAAGCTGTCGAAGTCGTATCCTGGCTATGTCGAGATGCACGACCTGTCAGCACCGGGCGCCTCGATCAAGTTCACCGCGCAGCCACTGTTCTTCGATCTGACCACCGAGTGGGCGGCCTCGATGCAGAAGATGGTCGCGGGGGAGGTGCCGGTCGACGAGGGGCTGGACCAGCTGGCGGCCTCTGTGGACTCCCAACTCAAGGACGCCGGGCTGGGCTAGCCAAAACGGCGGGGCGCGCGCGCAGGTCGCGGGCGCCCCAACCAGGCAGACAAACATCGAATTTAGTGTACGATCCGGTGAGCAACACCGGGCGAATGGGAGGGATTTCGAATGGCCGACATCGCCGGACCGCCACGGCGGCGGGGCTTGCGCATCAGCCGGGGCTGGCTGCCCTATGTGCTGAGCCTGCCCGCGCTTTTGGCTTGCATCGGTATCCTGATCCCGTTCTTCACGGCGGTCGCCTACTCGCTGCAGCGCTACCGCCTAAGCCAGCCCTGGGCGCATAAGTGGAACTGGGGCGAGAACTACCTCAACTTCATGTCCGACCCCTCGTTCTGGAACACGCTGCGGGTCTCGATGACCTACGCGTTCCTGACGGTGGGGCTTGAACTGCTGCTTGGCCTGGGCATCGCCTTGCTGCTGCAAAAGCGCACCCGGTTCAACAACTTCGTCTCGATCATGCTGCTGATGCCGCTGATGACGGCGCCGGCGCTGGCGTCTTTGATGTGGAAGCTGATGACCAATCCGGGCTTTGGCATCCTCAGTTACTTCGCGGCGCTGATCGGGCTTGAGGATTTTCGCTGGGCCTCGTCGCCGCAGACCGCGATGCTGACCGTGGTGCTGGTCGATATGTGGGTCTACACGCCGTTCATCATGATCCTTCTGCTGGCGGGGCTCAGGTCGCTGCCGCAGCAGCCCTTCGAGGCCGCCGCGCTGGACGGGGTGCCGCGCCTCTTCGTCTTCTGGCGCATCACCCTACCGATGCTGACGCCCTTCCTGCTGACCGCGGTGCTGTTCCGCGTGATCGAGAGCATCCAGCAGTTCGACATCATCTATGCGATGACCCAGGGCGGGCCGGGCGATAAGCTGACGGTGTTCCAGGTCGAGGCCTATCTGAACTTCTTCCAATCGACCAATGTCGGGCGCTCGGCGGCGCTGCTGATGATCCTATGGGTGATCACCTACATTCTGTCGACGATCTTCATCAAACAATGGCTCAAGCTGCGCGAACGCCAGCGGGGGGAGACGTAAATGGACACCCAATCCACCCTTGAGAAGGTCCTGCGGGGCATCGCCATCACGGCCGTGATCCTGTTCTTCATGTTCCCGATCTTCTGGATCTTCCTGATGAGCTTCCAGACCAATGAGACGATCCTGCGGGTGCCGCCCTCCATCGTGTTCGAGCCGACGCTGACGAACTACAAGGCGCTGATCACCGGGCGGCTGGAGAGCACCGCGGGCGCGCTGGAGATCGAGTTCATGTCGAACCTCTTCAACTCGGCCTACCTGTCGACCATGGCGGTGATCGTGGGGCTGATCCTGGGCGTGCCTGCGGCCTACGCGTTCGGGCGGCTCAAGTTCCGCGGGTCCGAGGACATCGCGTTCACCCTGCTCAGCTTCCGCTTCGCGCCGCCGCTTCTGGTGCTGCTGCCGCTGACGATCTACTTCCAGCAGATCGGGCTGGCGAACACCTATTTCGGGCTCATATGGGTCTATCAGCTGATCGTCTTGCCGCTGATCCTATGGATCGTGCGCGGCTATTTCGAGGACATCCCCGCGGATATCGAATACGCCTACCGGATCGCGGGGCACGGGTTCTGGGCGACCTTCCGCAAGATCGCATTGCCGCTGGCGATGCCGGGGATCGCGGCGGCGGGCCTGCTGGCGTTCATCTTCGCCTGGAACAACTTTATCTTCGCGCTGGTCCTGGCCTCGGCGGACAAGCAGCCGGTGACGGTGGGGGCGCTGGCCTTCGTGACGGCCTCGGGCATTCAGTATGGGCAGATCGCCGCCGGGATCGTGCTATCGATCCTGCCCACGCTGGCGCTGGCGCTTTATGCGCAGCGGTATCTGGTCGAGGGGCTCTCCCTCGGCGCGGTGAAGGGGTAGCAGCGCATGTCCATCCAACTCACCGATATCGTCAAGCGCTTCAAGAAGGACCTAGTGCTGGACGGCGTGTCGCTGGACATCCCCACGGGCGAGACGCTGGTCCTGTTTGGCCCGTCCGGGGCGGGCAAGACGGTGCTCTTGCGTCTGATCGCGGGCGTGATCGACCCCGAGGAGGGCAGCATCGCCCTGCGCGGCCAGGACATGGCGGGCGTGGAGCCCGAGGATCGCGGCATCGGCATGGCCTTTCAGAACTTCGCGCTCTTTCCCCATATGGATGCGCATGAGAACATCGCCAGCCCCCTGACCGCCCGGCAGGTGCCGGACGCCACGCTGAAGGAGCGCGTCTTTGAGGTCGCGCACCTGCTCAAGATCGACCACGTGCTGGGGCATAAGCCCAAGGAGCTGTCCAACGGGCAAAAGCAGCGCACCGCGCTGGCGCGCGCCCTGGCCGCGCAGCCCTCGATCCTGCTGCTCGACGACCCGCTGCGCAACGTGGACGCCAAGCTTCGGTTCGAGATGCGGCTGGAGCTGCCGCGCCTGCTGCGGGAGCAGAACGCCACGGTGATCTACGTCACGCAGGACTACAAAGAGGCCATGGCGCTGGGCGACCGCATCGCGGTGATGTCCGATCGCGGCATCGCGCAGGTGGGCACGCCGGAGGAGATCTATCTCTCGCCCGCCAACACGCAGATCGCGCGGCTCTTTGGGGACCCGGCGATTAACCTGTTGGATGTCACGGTGCAGGCCGGGCCGAAGATCGCGCTCTCAGGGGCCGAAGTGGTGCTGGATGCCGCCCATACAGGCGCGGTGGGACAGGACTGCATCCTGGGCATCCGCCCTGAGGCCATCAAGTTCGTCCCCGCCGACGCGCCGGGCGCCTTCCCGGTTGAGATCGAGGCCGAGACGCCGCTGAACGAGAAGACCGTGACACTGGCCGCCACGCAGGCGCAACGCGAGATCCTGATCTCGCGGCCCGCGGGCACGCCGGGCCCGGTCTCGGGCACCGCGCATATCGCGATGGACGCCTCTGGCGCGCTGCTCTTTGACCGCGCCAGCGGGGCGCTTCTGCCCATGGCGGGCAAGGCTATAGAGGGAGAGGTGGCATGAGCGATCTGGCGCTGGAGATCACCGCCGTCGACAAGTTCTATGGCCCCATCGACACCGGCGTGCATGCGGTGAAGAGCTTTGACATGAACGTGGCGCGCGGAGACATCGTGGCGCTGTTGGGCTCCTCGGGCTGCGGCAAGACGTCGACGCTGCGGATGGTGGCGGGGTTTGAGGAGGTCAGCCGGGGCTCGATCAAGATCGCGGACCGCGAGGTGAACCGCCTGCCGCCGGTGCAGCGCAATGTGGCGATGGCCTTTGAGGGCTACTCGCTTTACCCAACGGTGAACGTGCGCGACAACATCGCCTTTGCGCTCAAGGCCAAGCGGCTGCCGCAGGCCCAGGTGGACGCCCGGGTGAACGAGGTGGCCGAGATGCTTGAGATCGCCGACATCCTGGACCGGATCCCGGCGCAGGTCTCTGGCGGGCAGCAGCAGCGCGCATCGCTGGCGCGCGCGCTGATCCGCGACGCCGATCTCTACCTGCTGGACGAGCCGATGGGCCAGCTTGAGCCGCAGCTGCGCACGCTTCTGCGCGGGCGCATCAAGCACTTCATCAAGGAACGCGGACTGACCGCGGTGCTGGTCACCCATGACCAGACCGAGGCCAATGCGCTGGCCGACAAGATCGCGGTTATGGAGGATGGCGAGATGCAGCAATTCGCCTCGCCCGCCGAGATCAAGGAACGCCCCGCGAACCTCTTCACCGGGACCTTCATTGGCGAGCCGCCGATGAATGTCTTCCAAGCGAAGGTCGGTCGGGCGGATGGGCGGATCGGCTTTCACCTGGCGGGCGACCTGGCGCTCATCTATCCCGCAGAGGTCTTCTCGGCCGAGCTGCACAAGGCAATCCTGGGCAAGAGCGAAGTGGCGCTTGGGGTGCGCCCCTATGCGGTGCGGCGCGTTGAGGGCGGCGCGCCCGCCCAGGTGGTTACCAACCAATGGCTGGGCGATCAAAGCCACATCGCGGCGCGCTTTGCCGAGGGCACGCTGGTGCTGGTGGAACATGACCGCGCGCGGGTGGGCGTGGGCGACCAGATCGGCGTAGAGCTGAACCCGCGCGACCTGCACATCTTCGACCCTGACACCGGTGACGCGATCAGCCACGGGCAGGAGCTGGCTTGAATGAGCGCTGGCGGTGACATCCTGATTGGCATCGACGCCGGGACCTCGGTGATCAAGTCGATCGCGTTTGACCTGCAGGGCAACCAGGTCGCCATGGCCTCGGTGCCGAACCGCTATCAGACCCGCCCCGACGGCGCGGCCGTTCAATCCATGGACGATACCTGGACGGATTGCGCGCGGACGCTGCGCGATCTGGGCGCGAAGGTCGATGATCTTGCCACGCGGACCGTTTCTGTGGCCGTCACCGGGCAGGGCGACGGCACATGGTTGATCGACCGCGACAATCGCCCGGTGACCGAGGCCTGGCTTTGGCTCGATGCCCGCGCCGCGCCCGTGGTGGAGCGCGAACGCGGCGGCGCGGCGGATCGTGCGCGTTTTGGTATTACGGGAGCCGGGCTCAATGTGTGTCAGATGGGCACGCAGCTTGCGCATATGAAAGACACCGCGCCTGAGATGGTTCAGGCCGCGGATGCGGCGCTTCATTGCAAGGACTGGCTCTATCTGAACCTGACGGGCGTGCGCGCCACCGCCCCTTGCGAGGCGGTTTTCACCTTCGGCGATTTCCGCAGGCGGGCTTATGATGACCGGGTGATCGAGGCCCTGGGCCTCTTGCCCGAGAAGCGGTTGCTGCCGGAGATCGTGGACGGCACTCAGACCACCCATCCTCTGAGCGCCGAGGCCGCTGCGGCCACGGGCCTCAGGGCGGGCACGCCTGTGGCGCTCGGTTTTCTTGATGTCTCTTGCACGGCGCTGGGCGGCGGCATCTATACCCACGGCACGCCTGCGGGCTGCACGATTATCGGCTCGACCGGTATGCACATGCGCGCCACCCTGCAGGATCAGGCCTTCTTTAACGATGATCTCACCGGCTATATCATGCCGCTGCCAATCCCCGGCATGGTCGCGCAAATCCAGTCGAACATGGCGTCAACGCTGAACATCGACTGGCTGTTGAATGTGGCTGCCGGCGTTTTGAGGGAATTCGGTCACAGCGTGACCGAGGCCGACCTGATCGACCGCATCGAGGGCTGGCTTGCGGCAAGCGTTCCCGGGCAGTTGCTGTACCATCCCTATATCTCTGAGGCCGGCGAGCGCGGGCCCTTCGTGGACCCGGCTGCGCGGGCCAGCTTTATCGGGCTGTCGACCGAGCACCAGTTCCCCGACATGGTGCGCGCCGTGGTCGAGGGGCTCGGGTTGGCGGCGCGCGATTGCTACGGAGCCATGGGCGGGACCCCGCAGGACATCCGGCTGACCGGAGGGGCGGCGCGCTCGGATGCGCTGAGACGTGTGTTCGCGGCGGCGGTTGGGGCTTCGGTGCGCACATCGACCCGCGAGGAAGCGGGTGCTGCCGGTGCCGCCATGATGGCCGCCGTGGCGATCGGGGTCTATCCAGATATGGAAGCCTGCATTGCGGATTGGGTCTCGCCGCGCCTTGGCGCGCCAGAAGCGCCAGATGCGGCCCTGGCCGCCGTATACGACCGGACCTATCCTGCCTATCGGGCAGCGCGCACGGCCCTTGGCCCGATCTGGGCCGCCCTATCAAAAAACGGAGACGCGAGTGCCTAGCGAAGTTGCCATCATCGGCGATCACTTCATGTTGCCCGAGATATTTGACGAAAAGCTCCAGGACGCCTGCGGCGACCGCGTGGTGACGCGAACCCGCAAAGACGCCTGGCCGGACGTCCCGATGGAGCACGGCTATGCGGTTGCTGGCATGGATGGGTTGAAGGAATATCTTGGCACCGCCGACGAGGTGGTGGATTTTGTCGGCGACGCGCAGATCCTTGTCACTCACCTGGCCCCGATGTCCAGGGGCATGTTCGAGCGTTTGCCGGGGCTGCAGATGATTGCCGTATCGCGCGGCGGTCCGGTCAATATCGACATGGGCGCCGCAAAGGATCACGGCGTACTGGTGGTCAACACGCCGGGGCGCAATTCCTCGGCTGTGGCGGAGTTCACCATAGGCGCGATCTTGGCCGAGACCCGGAAGATCCGCGAAGGCCATGAAGACCTGCGCCGCGGCGTCTGGCGCGGCGATCTTTATCGCGCCGATGTCACGGGGCGCGAATTGAACGAGATGACCGTGGGCGTGATCGGCTATGGCAACATCGGCACGAAGGTGGTGCGGCTGCTGCGCGCCTTCGGCTGCCGGATCCTTGTTTGCGATCCCTATGTGCAGCTTGACCCCGACGATGTGGCCGCGGGCGTAGAGCTGGCGTCCTTCGAACGGGTGCTCGCGGAGAGCGACGTGGTGACCCTGCACCCACGGGTGACCAATGAGACAAAAGGCATGATCGACGCCGCCGCCTTGGCCGCGATGAAAAAGGGCGCGCTGCTCGTCAACACCGCCCGTGGGCCTTTGGTGGATTACGACGCTCTAACCGAGGCCCTGAAGACCGGACCTCTGGGCAGCGCTATGCTGGAAACCTTCGCGGTCGAACCTGTGCCGGAGGACTGGGAGCTTCTGCGCCTTCCCAACGTAACACTGACCCCACATATCGCCGGAGCCTCGGTCCGCACCGTGACCTTCGCTGCCGAACAAGCGGCCGAGGAGGTGCGGCGCTTTCTGGCGGGAGAGCCGCCGCGCAACCCATGCTGAACCCGGACCCAAGAGAGAGCAATGAGTAACGTAGTAAGTCAAGCCAGGCAGAGCATCGTCGCAGGTCAGCGCCGACCAGGGGGGGATGGGCTCAACCGGGGCGGCAAGGGCAATACGCCTTCCCGCCATGCCTACGGGATGCCTGAGATGCCGACCGTGCCAGGCCTTAGAAGCGACGGGTTGTGCTCGCCGGAAGCGAAGGAGATCACATGAGCGACATGGTCGACCTCTTCGTCATCGGCGGCGGCATCAACGGCGCGGGCATCGCCAGGGACGCGGCAGGGCGGGGGCTCTCGGTGACGCTTTGCGAGAAGGGCGACCTGGCCGAGGGCACCTCGTCACGATCCGGCAAGCTGGTGCATGGCGGCTTGCGGTACCTTGAGTATTACGAATTCCGCTTGGTGCGCGAGGCTCTGATCGAGCGCGAGGTGCTGATGAATGCAGCGCCCCATATCATCTGGCCAATGCGTTTCGTTCTGCCCCACAGCCCGGCGGACCGTCCGCGCTGGCTGGTGCGGTTGGGGCTGTTTCTTTATGACCATCTTGGCGGGCGCAAGAAGCTTCCGGGCACGCGCAGCCTTGATTTGCAGCGCGATCCCGAAGGCGCGCCGCTGCTTGATCGCTACACGCACGGGTTTGAGTATTCCGACTGCTGGGTGGATGATGCGCGCCTTGTGGTGCTGAACGCCCTGGATGCCGCCGAGCGCGGCGCCACAATCTTGACCCGTCATGCCGCGGTCAGCGCGCGTCGCGAGGACGGCGCCTGGACGATCTCGGTGCGCAACGAGTTCACCGGCGAAACCAGCACGCACCGGGCGCGCGTGCTGGTCAATGCCGCCGGGCCCTGGGTAACCGACGTGGTGACGCAGGTGGCCGGGGCCAACTCCTCGCGCGGCGTCCGCCTGGTCAAGGGCAGCCACATCATAACGCCGAAATTCTGGGACGGCCTGCAGGCCTATCTGATCCAGAACGACGATAAACGGGTGATCTTCGTCAACCCATACGAGGGCGACAAGGCGTTGATTGGCACCACGGATGTGGCCTTTGACGGCGCGCCCGAAGATGTGGCGGTGTCCACCGACGAGATCGACTATCTGATCGCCGTCGTAAACCGGTACTTCAAGGAAAAACTTGGCCGCGCCGACGTCCTGGCCAGTTTCTCGGGCGTGCGCCCGCTGTTTGATGATGGCAAGGGCAACCCCTCGGCGGTGACCCGCGACTATGTCTTTGACATCGACGAGACCGGAGGCGCGCCTCTGATGAACATCTTCGGCGGCAAGATCACCACGTTCCGCGAATTGGCCGAGCGTGGCATGCAGAAGCTGTCCGGGTTCTTCCCAGACATGCGCGGCGACTGGACCCATGGCACCCCTTTGCCGGGCGGCGAGATCGAGAACGCCGATTACATTACATTCTCGAACAAGCTGAAGATGGACTATCCGTGGATGCCGCCGGCGCTGCGGGCCCGCTACGGGCGAACCTATGGCGCGCGAACGGATCGGATTGCGGGCGGGGCGACCTCGCTGGAAGGGCTGGGGCGGTTCTTTGGCGGGCATCTCTATGAGGCCGAGGTACGCTATCTGACCGAGAACGAATGGGCCATGACGACAGAGGATATTCTGTACCGCCGGACCAAAGAATACCTGAATTTGACCGAGACCGAGCAGCGCGCCTTCACCGATTGGTTCGATGGGACCTTGGCCAAATCCGCTTGAGGGAATGAAGAAATGACAGAGGACCTTGAGACGCCCGGCGATCTTGCTGACCTGGCGCAGCTGTCCGTGCGGGTCGGATCCGATCCGCTTTTGATCCAGGCGGCGGGCGGCAACACTTCGGTCAAGAGCGGTGACGTGATGTGGATCAAAGCCTCGGGCACGCTGCTGGCCGAAGCCGGGACGAAGGAAATCTTTGTTCCCGTGGACCTGCCGGCCATGCGCGCCGCGCTGGACGACGCGACCGCGGATGCCGACCAGACGGCGCAGTTCATCCTGGGCGGCGCGACCCTGCGCCCCTCAATCGAGACCAGCCTGCACGCGGTCTTCTCTCAGCGCGTCGTGGTGCATGTGCACTGCGTGAACACGCTGGCCCATGTCATACGGCGAGATAAGAAAGTGGTTCTTGAGGAACGGCTTGCCGAGTTCGATTGGTGCCTTGTGCCCTATACCAAACCCGGCGCGAAGCTGGCCGAACTGGTTCGGCACGCGATGCGTCCCGGCACGGATGTGGTCTTGCTGGGCAACCACGGGCTTATTGTGGCGGGCGATACCGTGGCCGAGGCCGAAGACCTCCTGAACCGCGTGGTCACGGCATTGAAGGTGGCCCCGGCGGCTATGGGAGCGGTCGATATGGCTACGTTGGAAAGCCTCGCCACCTCCGGGTGGTGCGTGCCCGAGGCGTCGGCCTCGGTCCATCAACTGGCACTCGATCCGGCGCGCATGAACCAGGCCAGCGGCGGCAGCCTTTACCCTGATCATGTGATTTTCTGCGGGATCGGTGCCACAGTGCTTAAGGACGATCTGCCGGACCCGTCAGATGCGCCCGTCTTCTTGCTGGTGCCGGGCAAGGGGGCCGTCATGCGCGCCGACGCCTCAAACGGCGCGCAAGCTTTGATGAACTGTCTGGGCGATGTCTTGGTGCGGGTGCCGCCCGAGGCCGAACTGAACTACCTGACCCTAGAGCAAAACGCGGAATTGCTGGACTGGGATGCCGAGAAGTACCGGCAGAGGCTCAATGCCTGACCTGTTCCTTGGCCTCGACATTGGCACCTCGGGCGCGCGCGCCATCGTCATTGACGATGAGGGGGTCGTAAGGGGCGAATGCAAGGCGGCGATGGCGGATTTCGGAGTGAACCATCGCGCGCCGGATGTCTGGTGGCAGGCCGGCAGGGCCGCAGTCGCCGGTGCGCTGTCCAAGGTCGATCCGGGCCGCGTCAAGGCCCTCTCCGTTGATGGCACCTCGGGAACGATGCTTGCGGTCGACAAGGAGCTGACGCCGCTCGGCGACGGGGTGATGTATAACGACGCCTGCCGCGATACGGCATTGATCGACCGCATCGGCTCTGCCGCGCCCGATAACAGCGCCGCCTTAGGGGCCAATAGCGCGCTGGCCCGCGCCGTGGCCTTGAGCGAGATCCGTCCAGCGCAGATCCTGCATCAGGCGGATTGGATCGCCTCTCAATTCTCCGGCCGCGCTGTCAGTGACGAAAACAACGCGCTGAAGACCGGATTTGACCTGATGGCGCAGGCCTGGCCAGACTGGATCGCCGCGACGGGCATTGACGTCTCGCTTTTGCCTGACGTGGTGGAGCCCGGAACGCCCATCGGCCCGGTCACGGCAACCGCTCAGCGGGCGTTCGGCCTGCCACCTGACGCATTGGTCGTCGCGGGCACCACGGATGGATGCGCCAGTTTTGTGGCCACCGGCGCGCAGCAGCCCGGCGCGGGCGTCACGGCCTTGGGCAGCACGATGACCATCAAGCTGCTGTCGGACCGTCCCATTTCGGCCCCGCAATACGGGATCTATTCGCACCGCATCTTCGGCCAATGGCTGGCGGGCGGGGCCTCGAACACGGGCGGGCGCGTCCTGTTGAAGTATTTCGACGCCGACACAATCGCAGAGCTGTCTGGCCGCATCGATCCCGAAACGGACTGCCCGCTGGACTATTACCCGCTTGCGGAACCGGGGGAGAGGTTTCCGATTGCCGACCCCGCGCTGCCCCCACGGCTTGAGCCACGGCCGGACAACGACGCGGATTTCCTGTGCGGGCTCTTCGACGGGATCGCGCGGATCGAGGCACTGGCCTATGGGCGGCTGAAGGAACTGGGCGCGCCAGAGCTTGCCTCGGTGCGCACGGTGGGCGGAGGCGCCCAGAATGCCGTCTGGACCCGATTGCGCGCGCGCCGTCTGGGTGTGCCACTGATCGCGCCCGCCAGCACCGAGGCCGCCTATGGCTCGGCGCTTCTTGCCCGACGGGGGGTGATGTGAAGCAGACGTCCCTGACCGCGCTGATAGATAGGTTCGACACGTTCCTGCTGGACCAGTTCGGTGTGCTGCTGGACGGGGCCAAGGCGTATCCCGGCGCGCCCGAGGCGCTGGCCGAGCTTTCCCGCAGGGGCAAGAGCGTGGGCATTCTGACCAACTCCGGCAAGCGGGCCGGGCCGAACGCCGACCGGTTGCAGGCCATGGGGTTCGACCCTTCCCATATTGATGCGGTGATTTCCTCGGGCGAGGCCGCACGGGCCGTTCTGTCGGGCAGGATCGGCAGCAGCCTTGCAAGGTCAGCTAAGGTGTTGGTGTTGTCCCGCGGCGGCGATGTTTCCTGCATCGAAGGGCTGGACCTGACCCCGACCGAGGACACCGCCATCGCCGAGCTGGTCCTGATCACCGGAAGCCGCGGCGAGGAGATATCGCTGGACCAATACGCAGACCTTCTGAAAGGACCGGCGACACGCGGCATCCCCGCGCTTTGCACCAATCCGGACATGACCATGTTGACCGAGCGCGGCCCGGCATTCGGGGCCGGTCGCATTGCCCAGCTTTATCGCGAGCTGGGTGGAAAGGTTGACGAGGTCGGCAAGCCTCACCCGCTGATCTACCAGGTGGCCATTGATCGCCTCGGGGCCGCTCACCCGGCGCGCGTGCTTTGCATCGGAGACAGTCCCGCGCATGATATCCGTGGCGCCCATGGCGCGGGTTGCAGGGCGGCTTTGGTGCGCACCGGTATTCACGCGGACGAGCCCCTGGACCAGGTCTTGGCCGATGCCCCGCCTGGCGATCATCCTGACTTTGTCATTCCCAGTTTCGCCTTGTAGGGTCCGCTGGTCATGCCATTCACGCTCTCGCTGAACACAAACCCTTTGGTGAACCGCTTTGCCGACCCCGACGATCTGATCGATACGGTTGCGCGCGCGATCCGACTGCGCGACCTGCAATTGACGCATGAGTTCATCAACCCAAGCTGGCCCGCGCCGGTGATCCACCAAATGACCCGCCGGATGGATCGCGCGCTGCAGCGCACGGGCGTCCGGGTGACCAGCGGCATGACGGGCCCCTATGGCCGGCTCAACCATTTCGGCCATCCCGATCCGCAGGTGCGGCGGTATTATGTGGACTGGTTCAAGACCTTCGCCAACATCATCGGCGATCTTGGCGGGCATTCGGTCGGCACGCAGTTCGCCATCTTCCCCTATCGCGACTACGACGATCCGGCGCGGCGCGAAGATCTGATCCGCATCGCCATCGACTGCTGGGCCGAGGTGGCCGAGCATGCGAAGGCCGCGGGTCTGTCCTTCGTCTTCTGGGAACCGATGAGCATTGGCCGGGAATTCGGCGAGACTATTGCGGCGGCCCTAGAGCTACAGGACAGGCTGACCGCGGCGGATATGGCCGTGCCCATGTGGATGATGGCCGATATCGACCACGGCGATGTGACCAGCGCCAACCCCGACGACTATGACCCCTATGCCTGGGCGCGCGCCGTGCCTGCGGTGTCGCCGATCATCCACATCAAGCAAAGCCTGATGGACAAGGGCGGGCATCGCCCCTTCACGGCCGAGTTCAATGCCAAGGGTCGGGTTCAACCCGAACCCTTGCTGGAGGCGATCCGTGCTGGGGGCGGCAAGAATAACGAGATTTGCCTGGAGCTGAGCTTTAAGGAACGCGACCCCGATGACCGCGAGGTGATCCCACAGATCGCGGAATCCGTAGCTTTCTGGGCGCCGCATATCGACAGCGGCGCACAAGATCTGAAGGTCTGACACGATGCTGGCGCGCTTCTTTTTCATGACCGCAACCGAGTTCCGCTTTGGTCGCGGTGTTGCCGCTGGAAACCACGCCGCTGCTGCGGCCTCGTCTTGGAGGAAAGCGAAGCTGGCACCGCTGGCTTCGGACGCCCAGGCCGAAGCAATGGAACACGCCGTCTACGAGCAAGGATCAAAACCATGAGCGCTGACTTCTGGATCGGCACAAGCTGGAAAATGAACAAGACGCTGGCCGAGGCGCAGGCCTTTGCCCGTGCGCTTGCCCAGGCCGAGGACACCCGCGACCCACGCATTCAGCGCTTTGTGATCCCGCCCTTCACTGCGGTGCGCGAGGTGGCCGCGATCCTGTCCGGCAGCTCGGTCAAGACGGGCGCGCAGAACATGCATTGGGACGATGCAGGCGCTTGGACCGGCGAAATCTCACCGGTGATGCTGACCGACTGCGGGTTGCACATGGTAGAGCTCGGCCATTCAGAGCGCCGGGCCCATTTTGGCGAAACCAATGAGACGGTCGGGCTGAAAACGGCGGCGGCGATACGCCATGGGCTGATCCCGCTGATCTGCATCGGTGAAACGCTCGAGGAACGCGAAGCCGGCCGCGCTGCGGAAGTTCTGGAGGCCCAGACACGGGCCGCGTTTGCCCATCTGATGGGGGATCAGAAATCGGCGCCGGTGCTTCTGGCCTACGAACCGGTCTGGGCTATCGGCGACGGTGGCATCCCCGCGACCTCGGATTACGCCGATGCCCGCCAGGGCGAGATCATCGCTGTGGCCGAAGACCTGCTTGGCCGGCCCATCCCCTGCCTTTACGGCGGCTCGGTCGGCCCGGATAATTGCGAAGAGCTCATAAAATGCCCTCATATCGACGGGCTGTTCATCGGGCGTTCGGCGTGGAACGTGGATGGCTATCTGAACATTTTGGCGAAATGCGCCGCCGTGATCTGACATGAAAGGACATAAGACATGAAAATTGCTGTTGCCGGAGATAGTGCCGGGGAAGGCTTGGCCAAGGTCATTGCCGACCACCTGAAGGGCACCTACGAGGTCGAGGAAGTGTCGCGCACCGAGGCAGGGCCCGATGCCTTCTATGCCGAACTCGCTGACCGGGTCGCTTCGGCGGTCATGGCGGGCACCTATGAGCGCGCCATTTTGGTCTGCGGCACCGGGATCGGTGTTTGCCTTTCTGCCAACAAGGTCCCCGGTATCCGCGCCGCGCAATGCCACGACACCTATTCCGCGGGCAAGGCGGCGACCTCGAACAACGCTCAGATCATCACGATGGGCTCGCGCGTCATTGGTGCCGAACTGGCCAAAGACATCGCTGCGGCCTTCCTCTCTGCGTCATTCGACCCCGAGGGGCGCTCGGCGGGGAACGTGAGCGCGATCAACGCGGTTGACGCCAAGTACCACGGGGCGTGATCCGAAACTCAGGCGGCGTAAATGAGAATTTGGGGCGGCACCATACCGCGACAGGTCCAGTAACGGTCTGCGTTAATCATTCCGCAGCGGGTTGCCGGTTAACAATGGCGTGGTATTGTCTTGGTCTGTGGCGGCGCCTTGCGCAGAGGCCAATAATCCCACTATGTCGCTTGCACATCCCCAAGATCGCGCCTAAATGAACACTTCCGCTGGGGACGAGTGATTCGTGCCCGGCTTTTTGCGTCATGATTCACAGCACGACAGGGGCAGCAGCAGGCACCGCATCACACACATGATCGTCGCGCCTTTCGTAGAGAGTCGCCGGGTTTACCTTGAAACTCAAGGTATTTCTCACCGGCGCTTCTCTTGGGAAGGAAGTGGTCGGGCGCGCAGCATGGGCAGCTGCGCAAGGATAGACCCCCTTTTCTGGTCTTTGAGGGATCGCGCGCGGCTCGCCCCGCCCGTGCGCGTCCCGCGCAAAGATGGAGTGCGAAAACCGCATGGCACAGTCGTTCCTTGGCCAAAAACGTCTACGTAAATACTATGGCAAAATCCGCGAAGTTCTGGAGATGCCGAACCTCATCGAGGTGCAGAAATCCTCCTATGACCTGTTCCTGAACTCTGGCGACCAGCTGGAGCCCATGGATGACGAGGGCATCAAGGGGGTCTTTCAGTCGGTCTTCCCGATCAAGGACTTCAACGAAACCGCCGTGCTTGAGTTCGTCAAGTACGAGCTGGAGAAGCCGAAATACGGCGTAGAGGAGTGTCAGCAGCGCGACATGACCTACAGCGCCCCGCTGAAGGTCACCCTGCGCCTGATCGTGTTCGATGTCGACGAGGACACCGGCGCCAAGTCCGTCAAGGACATCAAGGAACAAGACGTGTTCATGGGCGACATGCCCCTGATGACGCCGAACGGCACGTTCATCGTGAACGGCACCGAGCGCGTGATCGTGAGCCAGATGCACCGCTCGCCCGGCGTGTTCTTCGACCACGACAAGGGCAAGACCCACGCCTCGGGCAAGCTTCTGTTCGCCTGCCGTATCATCCCCTATCGCGGCTCCTGGCTGGACTTCGAGTTCGACGCCAAGGACATCGTGTTTGCGCGCATCGATCGCCGCCGCAAGCTGCCGGTCACCACGCTGCTTTACGCTCTGGGCCTGGACCAAGAGGCGATCGCGGATGCCTATTACGATACCGTTGAGTTCAAGCTGAAGAAGAACAAGGGCTGGGTCACCAAGTTCTTCCCCGAGCGCGTGCGCGGCACGCGCCCAGTCTTCGACCTGGTGGACGCCAAGTCGGGCGAGGTGATCGCCGAGGCGGGCAAGAAGGTCACGCCGCGTGCCGTCAAGAAGCTGATCGACACGGGCGATGTCACCGACCTGCTGGTGCCCTTTGACCACATCGTCGGCAAATTCGCCGCCAAGGACATCATCAACGAAGAGAACGGCGCCATCTATGTCGAGGCCGGTGACGAGCTCACCTGGGAGCTGGACAAGGATGGCGAGGTCTCTGGCGGTACGCTCAAGGAATTGATCGACGCGGGCGTCACCACCATCCCCGTGCTGGACATCGACAACATCAATGTCGGCCCCTACATGCGCAACACCATGGCGATGGATAAGAACATGAACCGCGACACCGCGCTCATGGATATCTACCGCGTCATGCGCCCGGGCGAGCCGCCCACGGTCGAGGCCGCCAGCGCGCTGTTCGACACGCTGTTCTTCGACAGCGAGCGCTATGATCTGTCCGCCGTTGGCCGCGTGAAGATGAACATGCGCCTGGCGCTGGACGCGCCGGACACCCAGCGGACCCTGCGCAAGGAAGACATCGTCTCCTGCGTCAAGGCCCTGGTGGAGCTGCGCGACGGCAAGGGCGACATCGACGACATCGACCACCTGGGCAACCGCCGGGTGCGCTCGGTCGGTGAGCTGATGGAGAACCAGTACCGCGTTGGCCTGCTGCGCATGGAGCGCGCCATCAAAGAGCGCATGTCCTCCGTCGAGATCGACACGGTCATGCCGCAGGACCTGATCAACGCCAAGCCCGCCGCCGCGGCGGTGCGCGAGTTCTTCGGCTCCTCGCAGCTGTCTCAGTTCATGGACCAGACCAACCCGCTGTCAGAGGTCACCCACAAGCGGCGCCTCTCGGCGCTTGGGCCGGGCGGTCTAACGCGCGAGCGCGCGGGCTTTGAGGTCCGCGACGTGCACCCGACCCACTATGGTCGGATGTGCCCGATTGAGACCCCGGAAGGGCCCAACATTGGCCTGATCAACTCGCTGGCCACCTTCGCCCGCGTGAACAAATACGGCTTCATCGAGACGCCCTATCGTAAGGTTGTGGACAGCAAGGTCACCGACGAGGTGCACTACATGTCCGCCACCGAGGAGATGCGCCACACCGTGGCCCAGGCGAACGCCACCCTCGACGAGGACGGCAAGTTCATCAACGACCTGGTGAACACCCGCCGCTCGGGCGACTACACCATGGCGCAGCGCGACAGCGTGGACCTGATCGACGTCTCGCCGAAACAGCTGGTCTCGGTCGCGGCCTCGCTGATCCCGTTCCTTGAGAACGACGACGCGAACCGCGCGCTGATGGGCTCGAACATGCAACGCCAGGCGGTGCCTCTGCTGCAGGCCGACGCGCCTTACGTGGGCACCGGGATCGAGGGCAAGGTCGCCATCGACAGCGGCGCGGCGATCCAGGCCAAGCGGGCCGGCGTGATCGACCAGGTCGACGCGCAGCGGATCGTGATCCGCGCCACCGAGGACCTCGAGCCGGGCGATCCGGGCGTGGACATCTACCGTTTGCGCAAGTTCCAGCGCTCCAACCAGAACACCTGCATTAACCAGCGCCCGCTGGTGAAGGTGGGTGACCCCGTGCAGAAGGGCGAGATCGTGGCCGACGGCCCCTCGACCGATCTGGGCGAGTTGGCGCTGGGCAAGAACGTGGTCGTCGCCTTCATGCCCTGGAACGGCTACAACTATGAGGACTCGATCCTGATCTCCGAGCGTATCGTGCGCGACGACGTCTTTACCTCGATCCATATCGAGGAGTTCGAGGTCGCCGCCCGTGACACCAAGCTCGGGCCCGAGGAAATCACCCGCGACATCCCTAATGTCGGCGAAGAGGCCCTGCGCAACCTCGACGAGGCGGGCATCGTCTATATCGGCGCCGAGGTCGGCCCCGCGGACATCCTGGTGGGTAAGATCACGCCCAAGGGCGAAAGCCCGATGACGCCAGAGGAGAAGCTCCTGCGCGCCATCTTCGGCGAGAAGGCAAGCGACGTGCGCGACACCTCGCTGCGCCTGCCGCCCGGTGACTTCGGCACCGTGGTCGAGGTGCGCGTCTTCAACCGCCACGGCGTGGAGAAGGACGAACGCGCCCTGCAGATCGAGCGCGAAGAGGTCGAGCGCCTGGCGCGGGACCGCGACGACGAGCTGCTGATCCTGGAGCGCAACATCTACCAGCGCCTCAAGGGCATGATCTTTGGCAAGACCGCCGTCAAAGGCCCGAAGGGGGTGCGCCCGGGCTCGGTCATCGACGACGACCTGCTGGAAAGCCTCAGCCGCGGCCAGTGGTGGCAGCTGGCGCTGGACGACGACAAGCAGGCCGGTCAGGTCGAGGCCCTGAACGCGCAGTTCGAGGTGCAGAAGCGCGCCCTGGACGCCCGTTTTGAGGACAAGGTCGAGAAGGTGCGCCGCGGCGACGATCTGCCCCCCGGCGTGATGAAGATGGTCAAGGTCTTCGTGGCGGTGAAGCGCAAGCTGCAGCCCGGCGACAAAATGGCCGGTCGTCACGGCAACAAGGGCGTGATCTCTAAGGTGGTCCCGATCGAGGACATGCCGTTCCTTGCGGACGGTACTCCCGTGGACTTCGTGCTGAACCCGCTCGGCGTGCCGAGCCGGATGAACGTCGGCCAGATCCTCGAGACGCATATGGGCTGGGCGGCGCGCGGTCTGGGCATCCAGATCGATGACGCGATTGGTGCCTATAAGCGCTCTGGCGACCTGACCCCGGTCAAGGAGGCGATGCGCATCGCCTATGGCGACGAGGTCTATGAAGAGGGCATCGCCGGTATGGGCGACGACCAGCTTCTGGAGGCCGCCGGCAACGTCACCAACGGCGTGCCGATTGCCACGCCGGTCTTCGACGGCGCCAAAGAGGCCGATGTCAACGACGCGCTCATCCGGGCGGGCTTTAGCGACAGCGGTCAGTCCGACCTCTTCGATGGCCGCACCGGCGAGCAGTTCGCACGCAAGGTCACCGTGGGCATCAAGTACCTGCTCAAGCTGCACCACCTGGTGGACGACAAGATCCACGCCCGTTCGACCGGGCCTTACTCGCTGGTCACCCAGCAGCCCCTGGGCGGTAAGGCGCAGTTTGGCGGTCAGCGCTTTGGTGAGATGGAGGTCTGGGCCCTTGAGGCTTACGGTGCCGCCTACACCCTGCAAGAGATGCTGACGGTGAAGTCGGACGACGTGGCGGGCCGGACTAAGGTCTATGAGAGCATCGTCAAGGGCGAGGACAACTTCGAGGCCGGCGTGCCGGAATCGTTCAACGTGCTCGTCAAAGAGGTACGGGGCCTCGGCCTCAACATGGAACTCCTGGATGCGATTGAGGACGACGATCCGTCGGATATCGCGGCAGAATGAAAATCGGGTTCGCATCCATCTTGCTGACGGCGATGTTTTATTCGCCGTCATTGCATGCCAGTGAATGGGACGTTCTGGTCACAAGCGATTGCGACCAGGATCTTCCTTTTGCGAATTTCACAGTTGCTTTGCGCGATGTAAGCCGCCTTGAGATAATGGGCGACTACCGAACCGCGACTTGCAACTTGGAAAAAGGCGAACTTAGCGTCTCAATTGTACCTGTCGTGGTAAGGAACCCGTTGGGAAAATGCGGTGCTTGGCCGAATAGTTGGGCTCTGAACGTGGAGATTGACGATAGATTGGTGTTTGCCTTCGACGCACCCGCCTATCTTCGCTGCATAGAAGATGATCATCAGCCCTTCTTGGGAACGGTGTCGTTTGACGCTGACAGCATCATCGCGTGCCAACGCGTGATCCAGGACTCAAAATCTACTCGAGAGGCCTATTCTGAACAGCAGGGATTAGTTCACTGCTTTCAGGGGGATATCGAACAACTACTTAATTCGGGTCCGATGCGCATAGCGTCGTTGGACGACGATGAGAGCTCACCGAGCCGGTGGAAGGACACAAAATGAACCAGGAACTGACCCACGGTAACAACCCGTTCAACCCGCTGACCCCGCCGAAGGTTTTTGACGAGATCAAGATCTCGCTGGCCTCGCCCGAGCGGATCCTGTCATGGTCCTACGGCGAGATCAAAAAGCCCGAGACCATCAACTATCGGACCTTTAAGCCCGAGCGCGACGGTCTGTTCTGCGCCCGTATCTTCGGGCCGATCAAGGACTATGAGTGCCTCTGCGGCAAGTATAAGCGCATGAAGTATCGCGGCGTCGTCTGCGAGAAATGCGGCGTCGAGGTCACTCTGCAGAAGGTGCGCCGCGAGCGCATGGGCCATATCAAGTTGGCCGCGCCCGTGGCCCATATCTGGTTCCTCAAGTCGCTGCCCTCGCGCATAGGTCTGATGCTGGACATGACCCTGCGCGATCTTGAGCGCATCCTCTACTTCGAGAACTACGTGGTGATCGAGCCGGGTCTGACCGACCTGACCTACGGCCAGCTGATGACCGAAGAAGAGTTCATGGACGCCGAGGATGCCTATGGCTCTGACGCGTTTCAGGCCAATATCGGCGCCGAGGCCATCCGTGAGATGCTGGCCGCGATCGACCTGGAGGCCGAGGCCGCCACGCTGCGCGAGGAACTCGCCGTGGCCACCGGCGAGCTGAAGCCCAAGAAGATCATCAAGCGCCTGAAGATCGTCGAGAGCTTTATCGAATCCGGCAACCGCCCGGAATGGATGGTGCTGACCGTCGTGCCGGTGATCCCGCCAGAGCTGCGCCCGCTGGTGCCGCTGGACGGGGGCCGGTTTGCCACGTCCGACCTCAACGACCTGTATCGCCGGGTGATCAACCGGAACAACCGTCTCAAGCGGCTCATCGAGCTGCGCGCGCCCGACATCATCGTGCGCAACGAGAAGCGGATGCTGCAGGAATCCGTCGACGCGCTGTTCGACAACGGCCGCCGCGGCCGCGTGATCACCGGCACCAACAAGCGCCCGCTGAAATCGCTGTCCGACATGCTCAAGGGCAAGCAGGGCCGCTTCCGCCAGAACCTTCTGGGCAAGCGCGTGGACTTCTCGGGCCGTTCGGTCATCGTGACCGGGCCGGAGCTGCGATTGCATCAATATGGCTTGCCCAAGAAGATGGCGCTCGAGCTCTTCAAGCCGTTCATCTACTCGCGGCTGGAGGCCAAGGGCCTCAGCTCGACGGTCAAGCAGGCCAAGAAGCTGGTCGAGAAAGAGCGCCCCGAGGTGTGGGACATCCTCGACGAGGTGATCCGCGAGCACCCGGTTCTGCTGAACCGCGCGCCGACGCTGCACCGCCTGGGCATCCAGGCGTTTGAGCCCGTGCTGATCGAAGGCAAGGCGATCCAGCTGCACCCGCTGGTCTGCTCGGCGTTCAACGCCGACTTCGACGGCGACCAGATGGCCGTGCACGTGCCGCTGAGCCTGGAGGCGCAGCTGGAAGCCCGCGTGCTGATGATGTCGACGAACAACGTTCTGTCGCCCGCCAACGGCGCGCCGATCATCGTGCCCTCGCAGGATATGGTTCTGGGGCTCTACTACCTCACGCTGGAGCGTGAAGGCATGGAAGGCCAGGGCATGGTGTTCTCCGGCGTCGAAGAGGTACAGCACGCGCTGGACCAGGGCGCTGTGCATCTGCACGCCAAGATCACCTGCCGCGTGCCGCAGATCGACGAGGAGGGCCAGGAGGTCCACCGCCGCTTCGAGACCACGCCGGGCCGCGTGATGCTGGGCGCTCTGCTGCCGCATAACGCCAAGGCGCCGTTCGAGCTGGTCAACCGCCTACTCAAGAAGGGCGAGGTGCAGCAGGTCATCGACACCGTCTACCGCTATTGCGGTCAGAAGGAGTCGGTCATCTTCTGCGACCAGATCATGACCACCGGCTTCCGCGAGGCCTTCAAGGCGGGCATCTCCTTCGGCAAGGACGACATGGTGATCCCCGACAGCAAGTGGGGCATCGTCAACGAGGTGCGCGACCAGGTTAAGGACTTCGAACAGCAGTATATGGACGGCCTGATCACCCAGGGTGAGAAGTACAACAAGGTCGTGGACGCCTGGTCGAAGTGTAACGACAAGGTCACCGATGCGATGATGGACACGATCTCGGCCAACCGGGTCGTGGACGGCGTCGAGCAAGAGCCGAACTCGGTCTACATGATGGCGCATTCCAAGGCGCGGGGCTCGGTGACGCAGATGAAGCAGCTGGGCGGCATGCGGGGCCTTATGGCCAAGCCGTCGGGCGAGATCATCGAGACGCCGATCATCTCGAACTTTAAGGAAGGCCTGACCGTGTTGGAGTACTTCAACTCCACCCACGGCGCGCGTAAGGGCCTGTCGGACACGGCGCTGAAGACGGCGAACTCGGGCTACCTGACCCGCCGTCTGGTGGACGTGGCGCAGGACTGCATCGTGCGCATGGTCGATTGCGGCACCGAGACCTCCATCACCGCAGAGGCCGCCGTCAATGACGGCGAGGTCGTGGCCTCGCTCAGCGAGCGCATCCTGGGCCGCGTCGCGGCCGAGGACATCCTGAGCCCCGGCACCGACGAGGTGCTGGCGGCCAAGGGCGAGCTGATCGACGAGCGCAAGGCCGACACGATCGAGGCCGCGGGCATCGCCGCTGTGCGTATCCGGTCGCCGCTGACCTGCGAGGCCGAAGAGGGCGTCTGCGCGATGTGCTACGGGCGCGACCTGGCCCGCGGCACGATGGTGAACCAGGGCGAGGCCGTGGGCATCATCGCGGCGCAGTCCATCGGCGAGCCGGGCACGCAGCTGACGATGCGGACCTTCCACATCGGGGGCGTAGCCCAGGGTGGCCAGCAGTCCTTCCAGGAGGCCAGCCAAGAGGGCAAGGTCGTCTACCAGAACGCCAACGTTCTTGAGAACGACGCCGGCGATCTGGTCGTGATGGGCCGCAACATGTCCATCGCTATCGTTGACGACAACGATGCCGAGCGGGCGACCTTCAAGCTGGGCTACGGCTCAAAGCTGCACGTCAAGGAAGGCGCAAGCATCCTGCGCGGCGACAAGCTGTTCGAGTGGGACCCCTACACGCTGCCGATTATCGCCGAGAAGGCCGGTACCGCGAAATTCGTGGACCTGGTCTCGGGGATCTCGGTGCGCGAGGACACCGACGAGGCGACGGGCATGACCCAGCGCATCGTGTCCGACTGGCGCGCCGCGCCCAAGGGCAACGATCTCAAGCCCGAGATCCTGCTGGTGGGCGGCGACGGCGAGCCGGTGCGCAACGATGCGGGCAACCCGATCACCTACGCGATGTCCGTGGACGCCATCCTCTCGATCGAGGACGGGTCCGAGGTCAAAGCCGGCGACGTGGTGGCACGGATCCCACGCGAGGGCGCCAAGACCAAGGACATCACCGGTGGTCTGCCACGGGTGGCGGAACTCTTTGAGGCGCGACGCCCCAAGGATCACGCCATCATCGCCGAGGTCGACGGCTACGTGCGGTTCGGGCGCGACTACAAGAACAAGCGCCGGATCTCCATCGAGCCGTCGGATGAGAGCATGGAGCCCGCCGAGTACATGGTGCCCAAGGGCAAGCACATCCCCGTGGCCGAGGGCGACTTCGTCCAAAAGGGCGACTACATCATGGACGGCAACCCCGCGCCGCATGACATCCTTGCGGTGATGGGCGTCGAGGCGCTGGCCGACTACATGATCGATGAGGTCCAGGACGTCTACCGACTGCAGGGCGTGAAGATCAACGACAAGCACATCGAGGTCATCGTGCGCCAGATGCTGCAGAAGTGGGAGATCTTGGACTCCGGCGACACCACGCTTCTGAAGGGCGAGCATGTCGACAAGGCGGAGTTCGACGAGGCCAACGAGAAGGCCATCGCCAAGGGCGGCCGCGTCGCCTCGGGCGAGCCGATCCTGCTGGGCATCACCAAAGCGTCGCTGCAGACGCGCTCGTTCATCTCGGCGGCCTCCTTCCAGGAGACCACCCGCGTTCTCACCGAGGCCTCGGTGCAGGGCAAGAAGGACAAGCTGGTGGGCCTCAAGGAGAACGTCATCGTGGGCCGCCTGATCCCGGCCGGGACCGGCGGGGCCGCGCAGCGCGTGCGCCGGATCGCCCAAGAGCGCGACAACGAGGTCATCGAGGCTGCGCGCGCCGAGGCGGAGGCCGCAGCACAGCTTGCCGCGCCCACCGACGACTTCATGTCGAACCAGGTCGATGACGGGTTCAGCGCCGATCACGGGCTGGTGGACACGCCCGAGAGCCGCGACTGATCTCTCGCCACAATAAGTCAAAAGGCCCCGCCAATGCGCGGGGCCTTTTCTTTTGGGTATGGGGTAGGATCGGACTGAAACGGTATTGGTGCGCGACAATTTTCTTGCAAGAAAATTGCGAAACTCTTCCAAGAGTTTCGTCGGCGCCACCCGAATTAACCCTTTAATCACGCCCTCTTGCCCGCGCGCGGCCCGGACTTTCCTTGGAAGGAAAGTGCAAATCTCTTGCAAGAGATTTGCCTCGCGCCAAGGACGGCTACACGCCCTAGGCAGCCCAGCCAGAGCACAATTAACAACTGAATCGACGAATTCTCGCAAACCGCATGGCCTCGCGTCGTCGCTCGGCATAGACAGGCTGAATGACGAAACTTGCCGAGAACTCCCGCGGGGCCCTCTTCATGATGGGGTCGATGGCCGCGTTCACCCTCAACGACGCTTGCATGAAGGGCCTCAGCGGCGAGCTGCCCCTGGCGCAGGCCATCTTCATGCGCGGCGTGCCGACAGTCGTGATGATGCTGGTACTCGCCTGGGCGCTCGGCCAGTTGCGCTTCGATTTCCCGGCCCGCGACCGCAAGCTGATTGCCATCCGAAACCTCACCGAGATTGGCGCCGCATACTTTTTCCTTACCGCGATCTTCAACATGCCCATCGCGAACGCCACGGCGATCCTGCAGGTCCTGCCGTTGTCGATCACGCTCGGGGGGGCGCTGTTTCTGGGCGAGCAGGTGGGCCTGCGCCGCTGGACGGCCATTCTCGTGGGCTTCTTTGGGGTGCTGTTGATCGTGCGGCCAGGCTTCGATGGCTTCACCATCTATTCGCTCTACGTGCTGATCACGGTCTGCCTGGTGACCATGCGGGACCTGCTGTCGCGCAAGATCTCTGCACAGGTGCCGACGCTCTTTGTGGCCCTGTCGAACGCGGTGTCAGTCACGGTGGCCTTTGGGCTGGTGACGCTGTTCACCGAGTGGCAGCCGGTCTCAGGCGGGGCGCTGCTGAACCTCGGCGCGGCCTCGGTGCTGATCATCGGCGCCTATTTTTGTGCGGTGTCGGCGATGCGGGTGGGCCAGGTGGCGGTGATTGCGCCATTCCGCTTTACCGCGCTTCTTTGGGCGCTGCTTCTGGGCGTTGTGGCCTTCGGAGAGCGGCCGGACGCCATCACCCTGCTTGGCGCGGGCATTGTGGTTGCGATGGGCGTCTACACGTTCTCGCGCGAGCGCGCGCTCGCGGGCCAACCATCCGCCTGATTGCCGCGCCGAGTGGCGCGGGGTAGGGTGCGGCAAACAAGGGCAGTAATTCATGGCACGGCTGCAGATCCTCGGGCTACTTCGGTTCTCGTACCCCTCGATTTACAATCAGAAGGGCCTGGACGATTTCGCAGCCCGGCGCGCCGAGCTATACGAACCCCGGCGGCTGGAACGCCGCCTGGTCTGGTTCGAGCACGTCGTCATACCCTGCCTGCGCGGCCAGACCGACCCAGACTTTCAGTGCCTGCTGCTGGTCGGGGATCAGTTGCCAGAGCCCTTCCGGGGGCGGCTTGTCGCCTTGGCGGATCAGGTCCCGCAGATCAAGGTTTGCTTTGAGGAGGAGGGCCAGAATCACCGCCAGGCAGTGAAGGCGCTGATGGACGGGCATTCCGACCCCGGGGCTGATTTCGTGGCCGAGTTCCAGCTGGATGACGATGACGCCGTGCACCGCGAATTCATCGCCGAGACGCGGGCCCATCTGCCGCTGATGATGGGTCTCTTGGTGGACACGAACTGGGCCAGCCTGGATTTCAGCCGCGGGCTTGTGCTGCGCATGGACGCCAGCGGGCACGAGCTGCGCATGGCGCAATGCCGCCTATGGACGCCGGGGCTGGTGACCTTCCGCCCACCAAGCAAGTCCACGGTGCTGCGCCGGATCGACCACCTCAAGCTTTGGCAGCACATGCCCGTCATCAGCGTGCCAAAGCGCAACATGTTCCTACGCGGCGCCCATGAGGACAATGTCAGCAATTTTTCGAACCGTTGGGACCGGCATTGCACCGACGACGAGATCGGCAACCCCGCGCAGCTTCTACAGCGTGCCTTCGGCATCGACCTGGCCGCGATGCAGCGCGCGCGCAGCGCGGCGGGGTAGGGCGGACAGGATGGGGCGGACAGGGTAGGGCGGACGGGCTAGCGTGACGGGCGCCGCGTTCACCATGCGCCGGGCGCGTCGCTCATACTGCGTTGACAAGGGGTCAGACTCACCCTATACGGCGCGCACTTGGGCGGAGCGCTTCGCCCGATCCAAATCTTAAGTGGTCACGATCCAGGCCTAACCCGCCTCGATCCTCTGGAATTCCACCGCGACGCTCCCGCGCAAGGGAGCGGCTGCGGTTTTGGTGTTTTGCGGTTCGCGCAAGGCGCCGTCGAGAAGAAGCGTCCCGATGCGCGGGGCGAGTATTGACATAGTGCAACACGAGGAACGTGCATGCCAACGATTCAACAGCTGATCCGCAAGCCGCGGCAGCCAAAAGTAAAACGCTCGAAGTCCCTGCACCTCGAGAGCTGCCCGCAAAAGCGCGGCGTGTGCACCCGCGTGTACACCACCACGCCCAAGAAGCCGAACTCGGCCATGCGGAAGGTCGCCAAAGTGCGCCTGACCAACGGCTTCGAGGTGATCAGCTACATCCCCGGTGAGAGCCACAACCTCCAGGAGCACTCCGTTGTGCTGATCCGCGGCGGTCGTGTGAAAGACCTTCCCGGTGTGCGCTATCACATCCTGCGTGGTGTTCTGGATACCCAGGGCGTCAAAGACCGTAAGCAGCGTCGTTCGAAGTACGGCGCCAAGCGTCCGAAGTAAGAGGAATTACAGATGTCCCGCCGTCACGCTGCTGAGAAACGCGAAGTCCTGCCCGACGCCAAGTATGGCGATATCGTGCTGACGAAATTCATGAACAACCTGATGATCGACGGTAAGAAGTCGGTCGCCGAGCGCATCGTCTACCACGCGATGGACCGGGTCCAGGACAAGCTGAAGAAAGAGCCGATCGAGGTCTTTCACGAAGCGCTGGACAACATCAAGCCGTCGGTCGAGGTTCGCTCGCGCCGGGTTGGTGGTGCCACCTACCAGGTGCCGGTCGAGGTTCGCCCCGAGCGCCGCGAGGCCCTGGCGATCCGCTGGCTGATCACCGCCAGCCGCAACCGCAACGAAAACACGATGGAAGAACGCCTCGCCGGCGAGCTGCTGGACGCAGTGAACGGCCGCGGCACCGCCGTGAAGAAGCGCGAAGACACCCACAAGATGGCCGACGCTAACAAAGCGTTCAGCCATTACCGATGGTAACCGAACTCTCCTATTGACCTAGAGGCACCAGACCCATGGCACGCGAATATCCTCTCGAGCTTTACCGCAACTTCGGCATCATGGCCCATATCGACGCAGGCAAGACCACCTGCTCGGAGCGGATCCTGTACTACACGGGCAAAGAGCATAACATCGGCGAGGTGCATGACGGCGCCGCAACCATGGACTGGATGGAGCAGGAGCAGGAGCGTGGCATCACGATCACCTCGGCGGCAACCACCACCTTCTGGGAGCGCACCGAGGACGGCCAGAACGCCGAAAGCCCCAAGCACCGCTTGAACATCATCGACACCCCCGGCCACGTGGACTTCACCATCGAGGTGGAGCGCTCGCTGGCGGTGCTCGACGGTGCTGTTTGCGTGCTCGACGCCAACGCTGGCGTTGAGCCGCAGACCGAGACCGTTTGGCGCCAGGCCGACCGCTACAAGGTTCCGCGGATGGTCTTCGTCAACAAGATGGACAAGATCGGCGCCGATTTCTTCAACTGTGTCGAGATGATCGAGGACCGCACCGGCGCCCGCGCCGTGCCGGTTGGCATCCCGATTGGGGCCGAGACCGAGCTTGAGGGCCTGATCGACCTGGTCACCATGGAAGAGTGGCTGTGGCAGGGCGAAGACCTTGGCGCGTCCTGGGTGAAAGCGCCCGTGCGTGACAGCCTCAAGGACATGGCCGACGAATGGCGCGGCAAGATGATCGAGGCCGCCGTCGAAGAAGACGACGACGCGATGGAAGCCTACCTGGAAGGCGAAGAGCCCGACGTGCCTACCTTGCGCAAACTGCTGCGCAAGGGCACGCTGGCGATGAGCTTTGTGCCGGTTCTGGGTGGCTCTGCCTTTAAGAACAAGGGTGTGCAGCCCCTGCTGAACGCCGTGATCGACTACCTGCCCAGCCCGCTGGACGTGGTCGACTACATGGGCTTTAAGCCCGGCGACGAAGAAGAGACCCGTGACATCGCCCGCCGTGCGGATGACGACATGGCGTTCTCGGGCCTTGCGTTCAAGATCATGAACGACCCCTTCGTGGGCTCCCTTACCTTCACCCGGATCTACTCGGGCACGATGAACAAGGGCGACACCGTTCTGAACTCGACCAAGGGCAAGAAAGAGCGCATCGGTCGTATGATGATGATGCACTCGATCAAGCGCGACGAGATCGAAGAGGCGTTTGCCGGCGACATCATCGCGCTGGCCGGTCTGAAGGACACCACCACGGGCGACACTCTGTGCGATCAGAAAGAGCCGGTCGTGCTGGAGACGATGACCTTCCCCGATCCGGTGATCGAGATCGCGGTCGAGCCGAAGACCAAGAACGACCAAGAGAAGATGAGCCAGGGCCTGCAGCGTTTGGCTGCCGAGGACCCCTCCTTCCGCGTCGAGACCGACATGGAGAGCGGTCAGACCATCATGAAGGGCATGGGCGAACTTCACCTGGACATCCTGGTCGACCGCCTCAAGCGCGAGTTCAAGGTCGAGGCCAATATCGGTGCGCCACAGGTGGCCTATCGTGAGACGATCTCGAAAGAGGTCGAGCACACCTACACCCACAAGAAACAGTCGGGTGGTTCGGGTCAGTACGCCGAGGTGAAGATGATCATCACGCCGACCGAGGCGGGCGAGGGCTTCTCGTTCGAGAGCCGGATCGTCGGCGGTGCGGTGCCGAAGGAATACATCCCCGGTGTCGAAAAGGGCATCAAGTCGGTCATGGATAGCGGCCCGCTGGCTGGTTTCCCGGTCATCGACTTCAAGGTTGCTCTGGTGGACGGCAAGTTCCACGACGTGGACTCCAGCGTGCTGGCGTTTGAGATCGCCGGTCGTATGGGCATGCGTGAAGGCATGCGCATGGGCGGGGCCAAACTGCTTGAGCCGGTGATGAAGGTCGAAGTGATCACGCCGGAGGAATACACCGGTGGCATCATCGGCGACCTGACCTCGCGTCGTGGCCAGGTGAGCGGGCAGGAGCCGCGCGGCAACGCCGTTGCGATCAACGCCTTCGTGCCGCTGGCGAACATGTTCGGCTACATCAACAACCTGCGTTCCATGTCCTCGGGCCGCGCGCAGTTCACGATGCAGTTCGACCATTACGATCCGGTGCCGCAGAACATCAGCGAAGAAATCCAGGCGAAGTTCGCCTAAACGAAACAACGGAATTTGGGTGGGGCAGTGCCCCACCCCTCTGAACAAGAGGAGGCCATCATGGCAAAGGAAAAGTTTGAGCGTAACAAGCCGCACGTGAACATCGGCACGATCGGGCACGTGGACCACGGCAAGACGACGCTGACGGCGGCGATCACGAAGTATTTCGGCGACTTCCAGGCGTATGACCAGATCGACGGCGCGCCCGAGGAGAAGGCCCGCGGGATCACGATCTCGACCGCGCACGTGGAGTACGAGACCGAGGCGCGCCACTACGCCCACGTCGACTGCCCCGGCCACGCCGACTACGTCAAGAACATGATCACCGGTGCCGCCCAGATGGACGGCGCGATCCTGGTGGTGAACGCCGCCGACGGCCCGATGCCGCAGACCCGCGAGCACATCCTGCTGGCCCGCCAGGTGGGCGTGCCCGCGCTGGTGGTGTTCATGAACAAGGTCGACCAGGTGGATGACGAGGAGCTGCTGGAGCTCGTCGAGATGGAGATCCGCGAGCTGCTGTCCTCCTACGACTTCCCCGGCGACGACATCCCGATCGTGGCGGGCTCGGCCCTGGCCGCGATGGAGGGCAACAACCCGGCGATCGGCGAGGAGAAGATCAAAGAGCTGATGGCGGCGGTGGACGAGGCGATCCCGACGCCCGAGCGCGCCGTGGACCAGCCCTTCCTGATGCCCGTCGAGGACGTGTTCTCGATCTCGGGCCGCGGCACGGTTGCCACGGGCCGGGTGGAGCGCGGCGTGATCAAGGTCGGCGAAGAGATCGAGATCGTCGGCATCAAGGACACGCAGAAGACGACCTGCACGGGCGTGGAGATGTTCCGCAAGCTGCTCGACCAGGGCGAGGCCGGCGACAATATCGGCGCGCTGCTGCGCGGCGTGGCCAAGGAGGCGATCGAGCGCGGCCAGGTGCTGTGCAAGCCCGGCTCCGTGAAGCCGCACACCAAGTTCACCGCCGAGGCCTACATCCTGACCAAGGAAGAAGGCGGCCGCCACACGCCGTTCTTCTCAGGCTACCGGCCGCAGTTCTACTTCCGGACCACGGACGTGACCGGCAACTTCAAGCTGCCCGAGGGCACCGAGATGGTGATGCCTGGGGACAATATCAGCTTTGAGGCCGAGCTGATCGCGCCGATCGCGATGGAGGAGGGCCTGCGCTTCGCCATCCGTGAGGGCGGCCGCACCGTGGGTGCCGGCGTCGTCGCGAAGATCATCGAGTAACAGCGGGGCTTCCTCGCGCCCCGGGCGGGTCACCCCGCCCAACGGGCACTCCTCGGCCGGCGATGCCGCCCAGCAGGGCGGCGGAGCAGCCACACTATAGAAACCGGTTCGACGAGGGGCGGAGCGCCCGCCCCTCCTCTCAACTGAAAGGAAAACAAAATGGCCATCCAAAGCCAAAACATTCGGATCCGCCTTAAGGCGTTCGATTACCGGGTTCTCGACGCGTCGACCCAGGAAATCGTGAACACCGCCAAGCGGACCGGCGCCCAGGTGCGCGGGCCCATCCCGCTGCCCAACAAGATCGAGAAATTCACGGTCTTGCGCGGCCCCCACGTGGACAAGAAGTCCCGTGATCAGTGGGAAATCCGGACGCATAAGCGCCTGCTCGACATCGTGGACCCGACGCCGCAGACCGTGGACGCGCTGATGAAGCTCGACCTCGCCGCGGGCGTCGACGTGCAGATCTCGGTCTAAGGGGGGCAAACAGACATGCGCTCTGGTGTTATCGCGAAGAAGGTCGGCATGACCCGGCTCTTCATGGAGGACGGAAAGCAGATCCCTGTGACCGTGCTTCAGTTGGACAAATTGCAGGTGGTCGCTCAGCGCACCGCCGAGAAGGACGGCTACACCGCCGTGCAGCTCGGCGCGGGCTCGGCGAAGGCCAAGCGGACCTCGCAGGCCATGCGTGGGCACTTCGCCGCGGCGAAGGTAGAGCCCAAGCGGAAGGTCGCAGAGTTCCGGGTCGCCCCTGAGAACCTCATCGAAGTGGGCGCCGAGATCTCGGCGGATCACTACCTGGCCGGTCAATTCGTGGATGTCTCTGGCACCTCGATCGGTAAGGGCTTTGCCGGTGCGATGAAGCGGCACAACTTCGGCGGGCTGCGCGCCTCGCACGGCGTGTCGATCAGCCACCGCTCGCACGGCTCGACGGGCCAGTGTCAGGACCCCGGTCGGGTGTTCAAGGGCAAGAAGATGGCGGGCCACATGGGCGCGGCCAAGGTCACCACGCAGAACCTGCAGGTGGTCAAGACCGACGCCGACCGCGGCCTGATCATGATCAAGGGCGCCGTGCCCGGATCAAAGGGCGGCTGGGTGACGATCAAGGACGCGGTTAAGAAATCCGCGCCCGCCGATCTGCCGACCCCTGCCGGGCTGAAATCCGACGCCGCTCCGGTTGCCGAGGCGCCCGCCGAGGCCGCCGCACAAGAAGGAGGCGAGGCCAATGAAAGCTGATGCCATCAAACTGGACGGCGGCAAGGCCGGGTCGGTTGACCTGGACGACGCCATCTTTGGGCTGGAGCCGCGCGCGGACATCCTGCACCGCGTGGTGCGCTGGCAGCGCAACAAGGCGCAGGCCGGTACGCACAAGGTGAAGACCCGGTCCGAGACCAGCTACTCGACGAAGAAGATCTACCGCCAGAAGGGCACCGGTGGCGCACGCCACGGCGACCGGAACGCGCCGATCTTCCGCAAGGGCGGCATCTACAAGGGCCCGACCCCGCGTAGCCATGCCCACGACCTGCCCAAGAAGTTCCGCAAGCTGGGGCTCAAGCACGCGCTGAGCGCCAAGGCGCAGGCGGGCGAACTGGTGGTGATCGAGAGCGCCGAGAGCGACGGCAAGACCTCGGTCCTGGCCAAGCAGATGCGCGAGCTGGGCTGGAAGAAGGCCCTGATCATCGACGGCGCCGCCGTGAACGAGGGCTTCGCCAAGGCCGCCGCCAATATCGACGGCCTGGACGTGCTGCCCTCGATGGGCGCCAACGTGTATGACATCCTCAAGCGCGAGACCCTGGTCTTGACGAAGGCGGGTGTCGAAGCTCTGGAGGCTCGACTGAAATGAGCGCAGAACCCAAGCACTACGACACGATCCGCAAGCCGATCATCACCGAGAAGGCCACCATGGCGTCCGAGAACGGCGCGGTTGTCTTCGAGGTGGCGATGGAGGCCAACAAGCCCGCCATCAAGGAGGCCATCGAGGCGCTCTTTGGCGTCAAGGTGAAGGCGGTGAACACCACCATCACCAAGGGCAAGCATAAGCGGTTCCGCGGGCGCCTCGGCACCCGCAAGGACGTCAAGAAGGCCTATGTGACGCTCGAAGAGGGCAACACGATCGACGTGTCCACCGGTCTCTAGGCCGGGCGATGGGGTCAAACCCCATCCTACGAAATCAGAGAGGCCCTCGCGTGAAGCGGGGGCCTTTTTTTGCTTTACCGGCGCTTAATGGTCGCCATGCCCGTGTTCGCGGTGGATCGCAGAGATGGCCACGGTGGCGCTATAACCCGGCACGGGCCCGCCTTTGGTCATCGAGATGTCTCCGCCGGTTTTGATCACCTCATAAGAGACAAACTTCACAAATTCCTCGTGGTGATTGTCCCAGCCGCCCTTAACGGCGTTTCTGGCCTGGGAATGCGGCATCCGACATACGCACGGCTGGCATGATTGCTTTATTGCGCCGATTGACAATTGCTAGTTGTGAGCGTCATAGCATACCAATTGCGGAATGTAGGCTGAGGGGAATTGATGTGGCGGAAGTGGCAAATACTGGAGTAATGCAAGGCTGGGGGGCGTTGCAACGGGACAACCCCTGGCCGGAATTTGAATGGGGGAGCGTTGAATCATTTTCGCTGGCTCTGGACGGTGGTGGCAGGCATCTGGTTACGGACAAAATCAAGGAAAATCCGGACGGCATACTCGTGGAAATTGGCACTTTTTTGGGTGGATCCGCAATTCGATGGCTCAATGCGTCGGACCGTCTTCGTGTAATTGGGGTCGACCCATGGGGCGGTAATTGGGGTCCCTATGTCGAACAGATGAAGACGCATCCGAGTTTTCTGAAACACTTGCCAGAAGGCCGTGATATTCTCGAGATTGCGAGCGCTATTAGGAAGCATGGAAACTTTTGTATCGCGCTGAACAATTTGAGGAAATTCAAGGATCGTTTCATTCCCGTCAGGCAAAAATCCCCGGACGTGTTTGACGATCTTAAACGCCGCGGAATCAAGCCTGACATAATCTATATAGACGCCTTCAAGACCCCGGAGGATTTGGACGCTGCCTTTGCCGCGTTCCCAAACGCCGTTTTGTGCGGTGATGACTGGGATTGGCGTAACGAAGAAGGGGTTTTTCAGATGCGGGATAACGTCAACAGGTTTTCTCAGAAGCACCGCAAAGAAGTGGTCGCGGTAGGGGCAACGTGGTTGCTGAAATGACGCTTATGGTTGCGCCAAGGCCTTGTATCTCAGGACGTTCTGCCCGCGCGCATAGAGTTTCGCGGTCAATATCCCTAAGGATGTCGCCCACCACCCGGCGGGAACAGGCCCGAATAATCGACAGGTAGAAATGTCACGCACATAAGTCCCGGCTGCCCGATCTCCTGACCCCGGCGAGTCAGATGCAAGGCCAAGGATAGACACCCGATGCCAGCGCCAAAAAACCGTTTGAACCTATAGACACCCCCACCCGACCCCGCTATACCGCATCCGTCTAGCCGCCCCGGATTCGTCCGGGGCTGTTTGGTTTTCGAATTTGGGGACCTTCGGGGCCCTTTAACATAGGCGGGTCGGCTTTCTAACATGGCCCGCCGTCTAGCTAACGGAAGAGAGCAAGCATGGCACTCAAGTCGTACAAACCTACGACGCCTGGCCAGCGCGGGCTGGTGCTGATCGACCGTTCGGAGCTTTGGAAAGGCCGCCCGGTCAAGTCCCTCACTGAGGGTCTGACCAAGAAGGCGGGCCGGAACAACACCGGACGGATCACGATGCGCCGCCGCGGCGGTGGGGCGAAACGCCTCTACAGAATCGTGGACTTCAAGCGTCGCAAGTTCGACGTCGCCGCCACGGTTGAACGCATCGAATATGACCCGAACCGCACCGCGTTCATCGCGCTGGTGAAGTACGAGGACGGCGAGCAGGCCTATATCCTGGCCCCGCAGCGCCTCGCGATCGGCGATCAGGTCGTGGCCTCCGAGAAGGCCGACATCAAGCCGGGCAACGCCATGCCCTTCAGCGGCATGCCCATCGGTACCATCGTCCATAACGTGGAGATGAAGCCGGGCAAGGGCGGGCAGATCGCTCGCGCGGCGGGCACCTACGCGCAGTTCGTGGGCCGTGATGGCTCCTACGCGCAGATCCGCCTCAGCTCTGGCGAGCTGCGCCTGGTGCGCCAGGAATGCATGGCCACCGTGGGCGCCGTGTCGAACCCCGACAACTCCAACCAGAACCTCGGCAAGGCCGGTCGCGTGCGCCACATGGGCAAGCGTCCCAGCGTGCGAGGCGTGGTCATGAACCCGGTCGATCACCCGCATGGCGGCGGTGAGGGCCGGACCTCGGGCGGCCGCCACCCGGTCACCCCATGGGGCGTCCCCACCAAGGGCAAGCGCACCCGGAACAAGAACAAAGCGTCCAGCAAGCTGATCATCCGCTCGCGTCACGCCAAGAAGAAAGGGCGCTAGAACATGAGCCGCTCTGTTTGGAAGGGCCCCTTCGTCGACAGCTATGTCCTGAAGAAGGCCGAGAAGACCCGCGAGTCGGGCCGCAACGAGGTCATCAAGATCTGGTCGCGCCGCTCCACCATCCTGCCGCAATTCGTTGGGCTCACCTTCGGTGTGTACAACGGCCGCAAGCACATCCCGGTGAACGTCTCCGAGGATATGATCGGGCAGAAATTCGGCGAGTACAGCCCGACGCGCACCTATTACGGTCACGCGGCGGACAAGAAAGCGAAGAGGAAGTAAGCCATGGGCAAGGATAAAAATCCCCGCCGCGTGGCGGATAACGAGGCGATGGCGAAACTGCGCATGCTCAAAACGAGCCCGCAGAAGCTGAACCTTCTGGCGGCGCTGATCCGCGGCAAGAAGGTCGAGCGCGCGCTCAACGACCTGACCTTCTCGAAAAAGCGCGTCGCGCTGGACGTCAAGAAGTGCCTGCAGTCCGCGATCGCGAACGCCGAGAACAACCACAACCTGGACGTGGACGAGCTGATCGTTGCCGAGGCCTGGGTGGGCAAGAACCTCACCATGAAGCGCGGTCGCCCGCGTGCCCGGGGCCGCTATGGCCGCATCGTGAAGCCGTTCGCGGAGCTGACAATCAAGGTCCGCCAGGTCGAGGAGCAAGCCTAATGGGTAACAAAACCAATCCGATCGGCATGCGCCTGCAGGTGAACCGCACCTGGGACAGCCGCTGGTACGCCGACACCAAGGATTATGGCGACCTCCTTCTGGAGGACCTCAAGATCCGCAAGTTCATCGAGACCGAGTGCAAGCAAGCCGGCGTCAGCAAGGTGATCATCGAGCGCCCGCACAAGAAGTGCCGGGTGACGGTGCACACCGCGCGCCCCGGCGTGATCATCGGCAAGAAAGGCGCCGATATCGAGGGCCTGCGCCGCAAGCTGGCCGCGATGACCGCCAGCGAGCTGCACCTCAACATCGTCGAGGTCCGCAAGCCGGAACTGGACGCGCAACTGGTGGCCGACAGCATCGCCCAGCAGCTTGAACGCCGGGTCAGCTTCCGCCGCGCGATGAAGCGGGCGGTGCAGAACTCGATGCGCATGGGCGCCTTGGGCATCCGCGTGAACGTCGCGGGCCGCCTTGGCGGCGCCGAGATCGCCCGGACCGAATGGTACCGCGAGGGCCGGGTGCCGCTGCACACGCTGCGCGCCGATATCGATTATGCGACGGTAGAGGCGGTCACGCCCTACGGCATCATCGGCATCAAGGTCTGGATCTTCAAAGGCGAGATCATGGAGCACGACCCGTCGGCTCGTGATCGTAAGCAGCAAGAGCTGCAGGACGGCCCGGCCCCACGTGGCGCCGGTGGCGGCCGCCGAGACCGCTAGGAGGAACGATAGATGCTACAACCAAAACGCACCAAGTTCCGCAAGATCCAGAAGGGCCGCATTCGCGGCCTGGCCAAGGGTGGCTCGGACCTTAACTTCGGCTCCTACGGGCTGAAATCCACCGAACCGGAGCGTGTCACCGCGCGCCAGATCGAGGCCGCTCGTCGTGCCATGACGCGCCACATGAAGCGTCAGGGCCGCGTTTGGATCCGGATCTTCCCGGACACCCCCGAGACCTCCAAGCCGGTTGAAGTCCGGATGGGTAAAGGTAAGGGCTCGGTCGATTACTGGGCCTGCAAGGTCAAGCCCGGCCGGATCATGTTCGAGATCGACGGCGTCTCCGACGAGGTCGCCCGCGAGGCCCTGCGCCTGGCCGCGATGAAGCTGCCGGTGAAATGCCGGATCGTTCAGCGCGAAGACTGGTAAGCTCTGGGCGGCGGCCCTGCGGGCCGCGATCCTAAGAATTGAGCCCCCGCTGAGTGATCAGCGGGGGCTTTTCTTTTGCGGTACATTGGTGTCTTGCAATCGCCCCTAGCGGTTCTAGACTTCAGGCATGAGATTCACTTGTTTCCTTTTCCTGGCCTTGGGTCTGGCGCTGAGCTCCGCCGCCCAGGCATCGCCCGGCGCGCTCTGCGTGGAGCAGCAACTCGCCGCCGCCAAATTCGACCCCGGCCCGGTGGATGGCAAGATTGACGACGCCACGAAAAAGGCCTTCGCCAGCTTCGCGGCCAAGCGCGGATTGCGCGCCAAAGTGCCGTTGCATGAATTCTCTGCGATGAGCTATTGCCGCCAGATTGGGCTGAAGATCTCGCGCCTGAAGCGGCAATGGCCGTCGCGCAAGGGGGCCTTCGACTTTCACGTGGGCAAGGGTGTGGACCGGCAAGTTGCAAAGCGGATCCAGAGCCAGCTCAAGAAGGCGCGGCCGCGCATGGCCAAGTTTTTCAAGCTGGAATTGCCGGGCCGCGACAAGGTCGTCATTGGGGCTAGCGCGGGGGTGATTGGGGGGCTGGTCGAGCAGCACACCGAGTATCCTGGGCGTTCTATCGCCTCCGTCGCCCGCCGCCATTGCAGCAACAAGGGTGGCATCGGCGCCTTTGTTCTACCGGGCTTGGCGGTCTTCTGCGTGCAACCCGGATACCGCAGCAAGAACGAGAACTGGCAGCGCGAGATCGACTTTGTCACGGCCCATGAGCTGGTGCATCTGGTGCAGACCCAAGTGGCCGGGACATCCGCGCCGGGCAGCTCTGCCGCCGCCAAGCTAGAGCGCGATGGCCCGGTTTGGCTGGTCGAAGGTTTCGCCAACGCCTATGCGATCAGCGGGCGGACCGGCATCAGTGCTGCGGAGGGGTTCTTGTTTTCAAATTCCTTTTATGACGGCAAGCGCATCCCGAGCCTTAAGACGCTTGAAAAGCGCAGCGCGCTGCACTCGCATTACAGCGATGTTTACGACGCGGGGACGATCGCGGCGATTGATCTGGTGGGTCTGAAGGGGGCGAAGTCCTATGGCCGGTATCTGGATATCCTGGCGACCGGGGCGTCCTGGCAGGCGGCCTTCAAAGCGGCCTTTGGGATGACGCCGGAGGCGTTCTACAAGCGCTTTGATCGCCGGTATCGCTCTTAGCGCATCACAGGGAAATTAAGGGCGGTTGCGGGTTCCCAACATCTGTCCCGGTGCGGTAAGTGTCCCGCCATGGCTGCTGATATTCGATCCCTCTTTGTCACCCGTCTCTACCAGGCCCATGTTGCGGGCGTGGACTATGACGAGTTGGAGAACTCCTGCTACGCGATCTACGAGGATGATGAGGCCGGGCAGGCCTGGTCCGAGGAGAACGGTTTTCCCGGCTATACTAGCTATGCCAGCCTGACGGACCTGCCGTGGCGGTTCCCGATCTTTGCCGATCTGGTGCGGGCGCTGGACGAAAGCGTGGCGGAGTTCGCTGCGGATCTGGGCTTTGACCTGGATGGTAAGCCGCTGAAGCTAGAGGATATTTGGATCAACATCCTGCCCGAGGGCGGCGCCCATGCCAGCCATATCCACCCGCATTCGGTGATCTCGGGGACGACCTATGTGGCCATGCCCGACGGCGCCTCGGCGCTGAAGCTGGAGGACCCGCGCCACGCGATGATGATGGCCGCTCCGCCGCGCCGCAAGGACGCCCCGGAGGACCGGCAGAGCTTTGTTTACGTGGCGCCCAAGGTCGGTGACGTGCTGCTGTGGGAGAGCTGGTTGCGCCATGAGGTGCCGATGAACATGGCCGAAGGGGAGCGCATCTCGGTGAGCTTCAATTACGGCTGGGGGTGATGGGGTAGAACCCCATCCTACCCATGTGAGGCGATGGGGTGGAACGCCATCCTACCTAACTGCGGTGATGGGGTGGAGCGCCATCCTACCTATCCGGGGTGATGGGGTAGAACCCCATCCTACCTACTCGGGGTGATGGGGTGGAACCCCATCCTACGGCAAATCTTAACGGGATCTTACCGACGCGAGCCCGTATGGGCGCCGAATCGGGGGTTAACGCCTTATTTTGCGGGTAAAACCGGTGTCGGCATAACGTCGGCATTGTGTCGGCTTTCCGTCGGGCAACATGCCCGCAAACGGGGCGGTTAACAGACCGCGCGGTGCCCTCCGCGCCGCACAGGCAGACTTCACACTACGCGCTAGACCACCGCCGGCGGCACCAATGTCGGCGGCGTTCCGTTTGTGAAGACCACATCGTCCCAGCTTACCCCCGTGGCGTTGTTCATCGTCACGCTGAGGTTCTGCGTCGGCAGCGTCGCGGAGGTTAGGGTCATTTGAAACGTCGTGGTGCCGTCCGCGGTGTTCTCGACCAGGGTGGCCTCGGTCGCGGTGTATCCCAGGCCGAGCCCGCCGAGATCGATCGTGAGCACGTCCTCGCCCGGCGCGAAGTCCTGAACCACGGCAATCGTTTCGGTCACGGTCTCTGATCCATTGCCGGTGAAGCCCCCGTTGCCGGCAATCAATCCGATCTCGAACACATCCGCGCCGGATCCGCCCGTCAATTGCGCGGGCAAGTCCACCCCGGGCTCGGCATCGACTCGCGGTGGGGAGTATGAGTATTCGTGCCGCAGCGTGTCATCGCCCTCGCCGCCATCCGCCGTGATCAGATACGCCGCCCCACCTACGCCGAACCCATCCGTTATCAGAAGGTCGTCGCCCTCTGCTCCGAACAGTCCTATGTTGTTTGATCCGCGGGCATCGATCGTATCATTGCCGAGGCCACCATCTAATTCTGGATTGTCCGCGCCGCGGGTCACGATTGTGATCTGGTCATCCCCCGCGTCGCCGAACACGCGGCCTCCAGTTAGAGCACCCTCTATTGTATCGTCGCCTTCTCCGCCTGATATTGTGGAAGCGTTGGCGTTCACGCGCATGAGATCGTTACCCGTGCCGCCATCGAGCGCGCTGCTATTGAGGACCAGCCCGCCGGTGTCGAAGATAAAGACGTCGTCCCCGGCGCCTCCCGAGGCCGTGGCCCCGGCCAGGCCCGTGGCGCTTGGGTCGTAGGTGAAGAGATCGGTCCCGTCGGTCCCGGTGACCGTCTCGCCGTCGTCCACGAAGAAAAGCTCGCCGTCAGAATCTTCGGGGGTATCGTCGGGGGTATCATCGCTGCTTTCGTCGTCGCCGAGTAGATCGAGGGCAACGGCCCCGAGGCCAAGCCCCAGCATGATCCATACAGCAATCACTTCAAAATCCCTCGACACTCCCCCGGGCCGGAGGATAGCGGTCATGTTAACCAAAACCATCTTTGATTTGGAAAAAAACTGTTTCCTGCCGCGGAGCCATGTAGGGGCAGGCCCTCTTGCGCCGTTCGAAATGGCCAAAAAACCAAACCGCGTGGCGAAAAAGCTATGCCGCGGCCGCCGCGCTGTCATAGTCTGAAGCGCGAGTAAGAGGTGCCATCATGCCGGACACGAAACCCATCTTTGCGGGCTATGACCCGGACCCGTCGCGGTCTCGGTCTTTGCTGGCCGCCGCCTATACCAGCGCGGAGTGGTTCGATGCCGACCAGCGCGCGATCCTGTCCAAGAGCTGGCAATGGGTCTGCCATGTCGAGAAGACGCGCGCGCCGGGGTCCTACGTCACCGCCGAGATCGCCGGCCACCCCATCGCCATCGTCCGCGACGCGGACGCCACCCTGCGCGCCTTCTACAACGTCTGCAAGCACCGCGCGCACGCCCTGCTATCGGGCGAGGGCAACACCAGCCGCATCATGTGCCCCTACCACGCCTGGGTGTACCGCCTGGACGGCCAGCTGGCCCGCGCGCCGCATACCGAGAACCTGCACGAGTTCGACGTCAAGGACATCTGCCTGGACGCGGTGCGGGTCGAGGAGTTCTGCGGCTTCGTCTTCGTCAACCTCGACCCGCACGCCGCCCCCCTGGTCCAGCAATCCGGCGACCTGGAGACCGAGATCCGCCACTGGGCCCCGGATGTGGACCAGCTGACCTTCGGGCACCGGCTGACCTATGACATCAGGTCCAACTGGAAGAACGTCGTGGACAACTTCCTGGAATGCTACCACTGCCCCACGGCGCATAAGGATTTCTGCGACCTGGTGGACATGGACACCTACAAGGTCACCACCTACGGTATCTACTCCAGCCACATGGCGGATGCCGGGCGGTCCTCAAACAGCGCCTATGACGTCTCGAACGCCACGGTGAAGACCCATGCCGTGTGGTGGCTCTGGCCGACCACCTGCCTGATGCGCTACCCGGGCCGCTCCAGCATGATCGTGCTCAACGTCATCCCCGTGGGGCCGGACCGCACGTTAGAGACCTATGACTTCTTCCTTGAGACGCCCGAGCCGGACCCGATGGAGCTGGACGCGATCCGATACCTGGACGAGGTCCTGCAGGTCGAGGATATCGGCCTGGTCGAGAGCGTGCAGCGCGGCATGCGCACCCCCGCCTTCACCCAGGGCCGCATCGTGCACGACCCGGACGGCTCGGGGAAATCCGAGCACGCGGTGCATCACTTTCACGGGCTGGTGCTGGACGCCTACGCGTCGGCGGCCGCCCCATAATGCTGGAGGGCAAGATCGCGCTGGTCACCGGCGCGCGGGGCGGCATCGGGCGCGCCATCTGCGCCCGGTTCGAGCGCGAGGGCGCCAAGGTCTACGCCACCGACCTGTCCGAAGGCGGGTCCCTTGACGGCCCCGGCGCGGGGCATTTCCTGCGCATGGACGTGACCGACGAGGGGTCGGTTATTGCCGCGATGCGCCAGGTTCAGGACGAAGAGGGGCATCTGCACATCCTGGTGAACGCCGCGGGCATCGAGATCGAGAAGACCGTCGAGCAGACCTCGCTAGAGGAATGGAACCGCAGCTTTGCGGTCAACGCGACCGGCACCTTCCTGACCTCGAAACACGCGCTGCCCTTGATGCGCGCGGCCGCGAGGGGCGGGGGCAGGGGCGGCGGCAGCAGCAGCGCCAGCCTGATCAACTTTGGCAGCTACGACGGGTTCATCGCCGACCCCGGCCTGGCCGCCTATTGCGCCACCAAGGGGGCGGTGCATGCCCTGACCCGCGCCATGGCCTGTGACCACGGCCCCGAGGGCATCCGCGTCAACGCCATCTGCCCCGGCTATATCGACACGCCCATGCTGCAGAGCTTTTTCAACGGCGACGGGTCCGGCGGCGCAGGCGGCAGCATCGAGACCCTGCAAAAGGCGGTGCGCGACGTGCACCCGATGCGCATCTACGGCACGCCCGAGGACATCGCCAACCTGGTGAACTGGCTGGCCTCGGACGAGGCGCGCTATGCCAGCGGGCAGCTCTGGGTGCTGGACGGGGGGCTGTCGGCGCAGGTGCAGCAGATGCGCCTGTGACCCGGCTGGCAGGCAAGCGCGCCTTTGTGACCGGCGGGCGGTAGGGGATCGGCCGCGCGATTGTCGAGCGCTTCCTGGCGGAGGGCGCGCAGGTCACGGCCTGCGGGCGTGGGCCGCGGCCAGAGGCCTTCCCGGCCGAGTGGGTAAGCCTGGACGTCAGCGACCCGGAAGCCGTGGCGCGGGCCGCAGAGCAGGCCGTAGCAGAGGCGGGCCAAGCGGTGGATATCCTGGTCAACAACGCCGGCGTGCAGGTCGAAAAGACCGTGGTCGACAGCACCGACGCGGATTGGGACGCCGTCATGGGGGTCAACGCGCGCGGGGTCTTCAACTGCTGCCGCGCGTTCATCCCGCGGATGCCCAAGGGCGGCTCGATCATCAATATCGGCTCGATTTCGGGCCATGTCGCGGACCCGTCCATGGCGCTTTACAACGCGTCGAAGGCCTTTGTGCACGGGCTGACGCGGTCCATCGCCGTCGATCACGGGCCCGACATACGCTGCAACGCGATCTGCCCCGGCTGGATCGAGACGGGCATGCTGGAGGCCGGGTTCGACCTGGCGCGCGATCCGCAGGCCGCGCGGCGCGATGCGCTGGCCCGCCACGCGGTGCGCCGGTTCGGGCAGCCCGCCGATGTCGCCGCGATGGCGGTGTGGCTGGCCTCGGACGAGGCCGGGTTCGCCACCGGGCAGCTTTATACGCTGGATGGCGGCATGACGGCGGCCTCGCCTTTGAACCCGGGGCTGTTCTGATGACCGAGATCAAGCATATCGCCGTGCTGGGCGCGGGCGTGATCGGGGCCAGCTGGGCGGCCCTGTTCCTGGCCGCCGGGCGCAGCGTTGCGGTGTTCGACCCCGATCCCGGCGCCGAGGACGCCGCGCGCGCCTACATCAAAAGGGCCTGGCCCGCCCTGCAAGAGCTGGGCCTTACCGAGCGGGCCACGTCCGACGCCATCCGTTTTGCCCCGACCGCAAGCGCGGCGGTCGCGGGCGCGCAATTCGTGCAGGAGAACGTGCCTGAGCGCCTGGCCATCAAACACGCCACCTACCAAGAGATCGAGCCGGCCCTGGCCGCGGGCGCCATCGTTTCAAGCGCCACCTCTGGGCTGACCCTGGAGGCCTTGCAGGAGGGCTGGCGCGACCCGGGCAAGCTAATCCTGGGGCACCCGTTCAACCCGCCGCATCTGATCCCCTTGGTCGAGCTTACGGCGAATGCGCGCACCGGCGCGGGCGTGCTGGAGAGCACCGAGGCGTTCTATCAAGACATCGGCAAGGTCACGATCCGCATCAAGAAGGGCCTGCCCGGCCATGTCGCCAACCGGCTGCAGGCCGCGGTCTGGCGCGAGGCGGTGCATATGGCCCTGGAGGGCGTGGCCAGCGTCGAGGATATCGACAAGGCGATGTGGGCGGGGCCGGGGCTGCGATGGGCCGCCATGGGCCCGACGATGCTGTTCCATCTGGGGGCAGGGGATGGCGGGCTAGAGGCGTTCTGCGCGCATTTCAAGGACACGTTCAACGGCTGGTGGGACGGGCTGGGCGACCCGCGCCTGGACGCGGATGTGATCAAAAAGCTGGTCGCGGGCATGGACGCGCAGGCGCGCGGGCGCAGCCCCGAGGAGCTGTCAGCGGAACGCGACCGGATGCTAACGGCGCTGCAGGCGGCTACGCGGAGCCTGCGCTCTTGAGGCCGGGCTGGTGCATCGGCCAGGCGCGGAATTCGAAGGGCACGCGCCCCTGCACGCGGTCGGCGCTTGGCGCGAGCCCAAAGCGCTGGTGATAGGCCCGCGTGAAATGCGCCTGGCTGTTGAACCCCGCGGCGGCGGCGATCTCGCTGAGCCTTAGCTCTGTTTGCGTCACCAGCCCGCGGGCCCGGTCCAGCCGGATGTCGCGGTAATAGGCGACGGGTGATTTTCGGACGTAGCGCCGAAAGAGCCGCCCCAGATGCCGCTGCGACAGCCCCAGGCGGGCCGAGATGTCGGGGATCGTCAGCGGCGCCTCCAGATGCGCCTCCATCATGTCGATGGCCGCGCGAACCGGGCTTGGCGTGACATATCCCATCGGCTCGAACCCTTTGGGGTTCTGCGAGTGGTCCTCGTCGCGCACGTCATGGTGAAAGAGATACCGCGCCGCGGCGTTCGCGATGCTCTCTCCCGCCGCGGAGCGCAACAGCCGCAGCGCGATGTCGGTCGCCGCCGTGCCGCCGCAGCAGGTAAAGACGCCGTCCTCGACCACGAACAGGGTCTCGGTCACGCTGGTCTCGGGCGCCAGCTCGATAAAGGCGTCGATATGTTCGTAATGGACCGTCGCGGACTTGCCTTTGAGCAGCCCGGCGCGGGCCAGAACGATCCCGCCAGTGTCCAGGCCGCCGATGATGGCGCCGCCCTGGGCCCATCGCACCAGCCTGGCGCTGAGCAGGCTGGACCCGTGCCGCTCTGGTGACCAGCTTGTGCTGACCAGCGCCAGCCAGGGGGTCTCCTTGGCGGGGTAGTCCCTAAGCGCGCCGGTCTGCACCACAAGCCCGCTGCTGGACTCCACCGCGCCGCCCGCCTGGGACAGATAGCTCCACGAGAACCGCGCCGATCCCGACAGGTAATTCGCCACCCGGAACGGGTCGACGAAGGAGGTCGTCGCAGAGACGTTGAAATGCGGCGCCACCAGAACCGCGATCTCCAGGGCGGCGTTGGGATCTTGGGGCATGGCCAAATTTGTATAGCGCTGGGTGAATTCATCAAGCCCGCTTGGGCACTAACCCCACGGCAATTATGTTTGACAGATCCGTGTCGGCCCTGCATTGCACTCCCCAGACGCGGTTGCGTTGGGCCAGATGGCGCGTGGTTACCCTATTTTGAGGGTGTTGCCCTAGAATGCCGCGTGAACAAAGCTTGAAATGCCCGCCGCCATTGCATACAGAAGTATACCAAAGCCAACTGGGCGCGTCGGGGCCTTCCTTCCCGCGCAAACCCACGCCAATCCCGGACCTGATCATGACCGCATACGCCGAGTACCTCGCTGAAATCGAAACCCGCAAAGAGCAGGGGCTCAGCCCCAAGCCCATCGACGATGGCGCCCTGGTGACCGAGATCATTGGCCATATCAAGGACAGCGCCAGCGCCCATCGGGAAGACTGCCTGCGCTTTTTCATCTACAACACGCTGCCCGGCACCACGAGTGCCGCGGGCGCCAAGGCCGCCTTCCTCAAGGAGATCCTGCTGGGCCAGGCAATGGTCGCCGAGATCACGCCGGACTTCGCATTCGAGCTGCTGTCGCATATGAAGGGCGGCCCCTCGGTGGAGGTGCTGCTGGACCTGGCGCTCGGAGACGACGCCGCGCTTGCCAAGGACGCCGCCGAGGTGCTGAAGACCCAGGTCTTCCTCTACGAGGCCGACACCGACCGCATCGCCGCCGCCCATAAGGCCGGCAATGCCATCGCCGCGGAGCTTCTGGACAGCTACGCCAAGGCCGAGTTCTTCACCAAGCTCCCCGAGATCGAGGAGGAGGTCCAAGTCGTCACCTATGTCGCCGCCGAGGGCGACATCTCGACCGACCTGCTGAGCCCCGGCAACCAGGCGCATTCGCGCGCCGACCGCGAGCTGCATGGCAAGTGCCTGATCACCGAGCGCGCCCAGAAAGAGATCCAGGACCTCAAGCTGCAGCACCCGGACGCGCGCGTGATGCTGGTGGCTGAGAAGGGCACGATGGGCGTGGGCTCGTCGCGCATGTCGGGCGTCAACAACGTGGCGCTTTGGACCGGCACGCAGGCCAGCCCCTATGTGCCCTTCGTGAATATCGCCCCGGTCGTGGCGGGCACCAACGGCATCTCGCCGATCTTCCTGACCACCGTGGGCGTCACCGGCGGCATCGGGGTGGACCTGAAGAACTGGGTGAAGAAGGTCGACCAGGACGGCAACCCCATCCTCAACAACGACGGCAACCCGGTCCTGGAGGAGCGCTATTCGGTCGCCACGGGCACGGTGCTGACCATCAACACCAAGCAAAAGAAGCTTTACAACGCCGACGGCTCGGAGGAGCTGGTCGATATGGCGTCCTCCTTCACCCCGCAGAAGGTGGAGTTCATGAAGGCGGGCGGGTCCTACGCGATCGTCTTCGGCAAGAAGCTGCAGACTTTCGCCGCCGAGACCCTGGGCATCGAGGCGCCGCTGGTCTTCGCGCCGTCCAAGGAGATCAGCCACGAGGGCCAGGGCCTGACCGCGGTCGAGAAGATCTTTAACGCCAACGCGGTGGGCGTGACGCCGGGCAACGTGCTGCATGCGGGCTCGGACGTGCGCGCCAGGGTCAACATCGTCGGCAGCCAGGACACCACCGGCCCGATGACCGCGCAAGAGCTCGAGGCGATGGCGGCCACCATCCTGTCCCCCTCGGTGGACGGGGCGTATCAGTCCGGCTGCCACACGGCCTCGGTCTGGGACCTCAAGGCGCAGGCCAACACGCCAAAGCTGATGGCCTTCATGCACAAGTTCGGCCTGGTCACCGGCCGCGACCCCAAGGGCGTCTACCACCCGATGACCGACGTGATCCACAAGGTGCTCAACGACATCACGGTGGATGACTGGGCGATCATCATCGGCGGCGACAGCCACACGCGCATGTCCAAGGGCGTGGCCTTTGGCGCCGATAGCGGCACCGTGGCGCTGGCGCTGGCCACCGGCGAGGCGACCATGCCGATCCCGGAATCCGTGAAGGTCACGTTCAAGGGCCAGATGGCCGAGCACATGGACTTCCGCGACGTGGTGCACGCCACCCAGTTGCAGATGCTGGCGCAGCACGGCGACAACGTGTTCCAGGGCCGCATCATCGAGGTGCATATCGGCACGCTGCTGGCCGACCAGGCCTTTACCTTCACCGACTGGACCGCCGAGATGAAGGCCAAGGCCTCGATCTGCATCTCGAATGACGAGACGCTGATTGAGAGCCTGGAGATCGCCAAGTCCCGCATCCAGATCATGATCGAGAAGGGGATGGAGAACGACGCGCAGATGCTGCAGGGGCTGATCGACATCGCCGAGGCTCGGATCGCGCAGATCCGCTCTGGCGAGAAGCCCGCCCTGTCGCCGGACGACAACGCCAAGTACTTTGCCGAGGTCGTGGTGGACCTGGACGAGATCGTCGAGCCGATGATCGCGGACCCGGATGTGAACAACGCCGACATCTCGAAGCGCTATACGCATGACACGATCCGGCCGATCTCGTTCTACCGCGCCGAGAAGAAGGTCGACCTGGGCTTTGTCGGCTCCTGCATGGTGCATAAGGGCGACATCAAGATCGTGGCGCAGATGCTGCGCAACCTAGAGGCCGCCCATGGCGCGGTGTCCTTCCAGGCGCCGCTGGTCGTGGCCGCGCCGACCTACAACATCATCGACGAGCTGAAGGCCGAGGGCGACTGGGCCATCCTGCAGAAATACTGCGGGTTCGAGTTCGACGACAGCGCGCCCAAAAGGGTCGCCCGGACCGAGTACGAGAACATCCTCTACCTGGAGCGCCCCGGCTGCAACCTGTGTATGGGCAACCAAGAGAAGGCCGCCAAGGGCGACACCGTGCTGGCGACCTCGACGCGGCTGTTCCAGGGCCGCGTGGTGGGCGATAGCGACACCAAGAAGGGCGAGTCCCTGCTGGGGTCAACGCCCGTTGTCGTCCTGTCGGCCATCCTGGGCCGCACGCCCACGCTGGAGGAGTACAAGGTCGCGGTGGAGGGCATCGACCTCACCAAATTCGCGCCGCCGATGGAGAAGCCAGGCATGACCCGCTCGGTGCATTTCTGAGCCGAACGCGTTGCAAGAGGGCCCGCCACTGTGCGGGCCTTTTTTTGTGAACCTCCCGCGAATTTTTCCGCGGGTGTTAAATTTGGGCTTGTCGGCTATGCGGGACAAAACAGCCTTTCGAAGTGTTCGTATGAATGTCTGGTCCGGCTTACATGGGCGCTCTTTCCGTTCCGGGCACTTCAAGTTGTTTGTTCAGACGCCACTCTGTAGATTGCTTCGAGTGCTCCGCGAGGTAGTCGATCAGCCGCCGTGTCAGTTTTTTTTGCGACCCGGTATCCGCCCAGACCGCGTAGATCCCGAACGAGGGCAATTGCCAGTCCTCGCAAACTTCGACCAGAGCACCGGTCTCCAGATCGTCTTTAATTTCATTCAGCGGCAGGCTCATCAAGCCCAACCCCTGCAAGACCGCCGCGCGACCTGCGGTCACGGCGTCGACCTCCACCCGGATATTTTGCAACGTCACGCGGACGTCCTCATCTTTGTAGCGCAGCGAGATCGTGTCTGGCACCACAGAGAGTGAGACAAATTCCGCAGCCGCCAGATCGTTTAGGTCCGTCAACTCAGGGCGCCTTACAAGGAAGTCCGGCGTGGCGACGATTTTGCGGTGGAACGTGCCGATCCGGCGGCTCTTGAGGGAGCTATCTGCCAATGTTCCAAGGCGAATGGCCAGGTCGTAGCCATCCCGGACCAGATCGACGGCCTTATCGCTGCTGTGTATGGATAACGCGACCATGGGATGCGCCTTGGCGAATTGCCAAATCGCGTCATGTAACGAGCTGTTCATCCCAAATGCGGGCATTGTCACGCGCAGCGCGCCGACAGGTTGCTCTGCCTCGTCGCTGAGGAGGTCCATGGCTTCGGCCCCTGCAGAGACCATGCGTCGCGAGGCATCGAGGATCCGTTCGCCCTCGCGCGTCAGCTTCAGCGAGCGCGTGGAACGAAAGAACAGCGCCGCGCCCAAACGATCTTCGAGTTTCGAGATGTGATGGCTCACCACCGAGGTCGAAAGCTTCAAACGTCGGCCCGCAGCGCTGAAACTGCCCGCCTCATGGACAGCAACGAAAATGGCCAGGCCGCGATACTCGTCATTCATCTTTGCAATCCATCGAACAATGATTTCGGAAATATACCGCTAATCGAAACGCTGCGCCGAGTCTAGATTGACCGCAGTTACCGAGAAGGACCGACATGTCTCAGACCACTGCCATCGTCGCCACCAAGAACGCCAGCCGCTACCTTCAACAGCTCTGCAAGCATTTTGCGCACAAGGTCGAGGTCGAGTTCACCCGCGCAGAGGGCACCGTCACACTGCCCTTCGGCACCTGCCGCTTGTCTGCTGATCCCGAGCATCTGTCGATGTCCGGCGCGTCGGAGGCTGACAACTTGCCACGCTTAGAACGCTTTCTTGAGAACCATCTGGCACGGTTTGCCTTTCGCGAAAACCCGACCATCGAATGGCAAAGATCGATTTAAAATCAAACAGAAAGAGTATGTTATGACTGGCACACCACAGCTTTCGCGCCGCGCATTGTTGCAAGGCGCGACCCTGACCGTCGGCGCTGCGGCGCTATTGCGCACCGCGTTCAAGCCAACCCCAGCCTTGGCCCAGCAGGGCGACATGCCCCCCGGCACCGTGCACAGCTTTGCCAAAGGCGGCGTCACCTTCCACAGTTACGTTTCACCCGCGATGGTGGTGAATGTAACCGCCCATGTGGTCGAGTTCGACGACGCACTGATGCTCGTTGACAGCACCTTTATGCCACCCACCGCGGCGGAGGTCGCGGGGTTGATTTCCGCAGCCGGCAAACCTGTCGCTCAGGCGATCACTAGCCACGAGCATCCTGACCATTGGGGCGGCGCGCCGGCATTCGAGGGCATCACCTTTGACACGCTGCCAGAGATTCGGGAGGGCATTCGCGCTGAATCCGGCGGCGATTTTGGCACGCCCACCAACGTGCTGGACGGCGGCGACATCATCCCTGGCATGACCGAGATCGCGGGCGTGCCTGTTGATTTCCGCCATTATCGTGACAACGAGGCTCCGCATATGCTGGTGGCGGTGCTGCCGGAGCAGCAGGTCGCGATCGTTCAGGACCTTGTCTATAACGGCGTGTTCTTCGCCCCTGGTGTGAACCGCAAGAACTGGATCGCCACGCTTGAGGAGCTGCGCGATGACCCGGCCTGCGAGACGCTCTTGGTTGGCCACGGCCTGCCGACCTCGCGGGGCGAGCTGGATACCGCGATCGCTTATGTCAAGGCGATGGACGAAGTGCTGGCCACGGCGGCCAACCCTGAAGAGGCCTCGGCACAGATCAAAGCGGCCTACCCAGGCTACGGCGGCGACTTCCTGCTCAGCTTGATCGCAGAATACTGGGATCGGTGAGACCAAGTTCGGGACGTGGTCTGCGCCGCGTTCCTTTTTTTAAAAACGATAAGGAGAACCAAAACATGAACAGATTAAAATCCAAACTGATGGGCGCGACGCTTGCTGCGCTGATGCCTTTTGCGGCCTCTGCCGGAACGGACATCAAGTTCGCCGGGGCGCTGGAATTCTCGGACGACGGCGTGCTGTTTGTGGGCGACAACCACGCTGGCGCCATCGTTGCGCTGGATCTGACCAGCGCGGTCGCTCCCGAGGCGGTCAAGCCGGTCTTCATCGGCGACATCGACAAGCAGATCGCCGATGCGGTCGGGGTTGGCCCGAACGCAGTTGAGATCAATGACATGGCTGTCCACCCAGTCACGCGGGAGATCTATATCTCGGTGACGCGCATTAGTGCCCATGGCTCGCGCGCCGTTTTGGTCCGCGTCACACAAGCCGGTGAGATCGCGCTGGTGGATCTTACTCAGACCGCCTCGACCACCCAGCCGCTGCAGCACTTCCCTGAGGAGGAGACCAAGTTCCGCCCGCGCGGCATCATGGGCCAACCGCCCATGGCGAGGGACTTGGCGAAGGGCGACATACCGCTCAGCTCAATGGCGATCATGGACATGGAGTACCACAACGGTGAGCTCTTTGTATCCGGCGTGGCCTACGACAGCTTCCTGTCGACGCTGCGGCGCATGTCCTATCCATTTGATGGCGCGCAAAGCACCGCCAGCGTCGAGATGTATCACATCGCCCATGACCAGTACGAGACCCGTGCACCTGTGCGCGCGATGTCGGTCGAGATGATCGACGGCAAAGAGCAGCTAGTCGCGGCCTATACCTGTAGCCCAATTGTGCTGATCCCGCTTGAGGACATCCAAGACGGTGAAAAGATCGCCGCGCGCACCATTGCCGATTATGGCAACGGTCAGCCGTTGGACATGGTGTCGTACAGCCTCTTTGGCCAGGACGCTCTGTTTCTGACCAGCAACAGCCGCTCGCCCCAGGTGATCCCTATGACAGCGTTGCAGGATGCAAAGGTCGTTACGGATGCCGATTTTGAACGCGGTGGCAAGTTCGACCTCTCGCCCGAGATGCCGTTCGGCCCGGTTGGCAAAGCGGTGATGTTCGACGGCATGTCCATGCATATCGACCAGCTGAGCGAACAGCTCTTTGTGTCGATCACGCGCGACATGTACACGGGCAGCCTGAACCTGGATTCGAATGCCAGTATGTTCCCCAATCGGCTGCATAACCTGACTGCGGAGTTCGACTTTCCGCAGTACCATGCCGAAAAGGACGGCTAGCGCCATGCGTTTTTCGATCCCGCTGAGACTGTTACGTGCCCTATGTGCAAGTGTGTTTCTCACCGGCGGGATCGGAACTGCTGCCCTGGGGGACCAGGGCAGCATTACCTTTCCGACCGTACCCACGGACCCGGTGGTCCTGCAAGGTGCCGAGACCACCGACGCGTTCGAGGTCTTTGTCGGCGCGGCAGGTGATTGCTGCGACGGGCGAAGGCCCATCACCGGGCGTTATCAGTCCGGCCCAAGCGGCCTGGCCTTCACCCCAAGCTTTGGCTTTGAACCTGGGCAGCCTTATGTGCTGCGTCATGCTAAGACGGGGCACCTCACGGAATTTGCCCTTGCCAGCGCTGTCAAGCCACCGCAAGTGACTGCGGTTGCCCCTACGGGCGACACGCTGCCCGAGAACACGCTGCGCTTCTACATTCATTTCTCTCAGCCAATGAAACCTCATGTGGCGCAGGACTACATTCGGCTGGAGGACGCCCAAGGAAACATTGATGATGCCGCCTTTATGCAGTTCAAACAAGAACTTTGGAGTCCCGACCGCACCCGTCTGACTCTGCTGATGGACCCCGGACGGATCAAGCGCGGTGTGGCGCAGAACGTGACCCTTGGACCCGCGCTGGAAGAGGGTAAAAGCTATAAGCTGGTTGTAGAGGGCGGATGGCCGACCGCGTCGGGCAGCGGCGAGACGGACAGGTTCGAAAAGGCGTTTGCAGTGACCGCGCCGTTGCGGACACTGCCCGACGTCGCGAATTGGGCCGTTTCGGCTCCCAGGTCGAGCACCACCGATCCCATAGTGGTCAACTTTGACAGGCCCTTCGATTCCATCCAGTTGCAGGCCGCAATCCAGGTGCATTCAGGATCCAGCCTAGCCCGAGCCGGAACATCACATGTCAACAACTCGGGACAAACCTGGACTTTTGTGCCGTCGGGTAACTGGGCAACGGATATTACATTGTCAATAAACCCCACTCTTGAAGACGTCGCCGGGAACAATTTCAGAGAACTCCTGGACCATGCAGTGGGTACAGACGGTCTGGAAATTGACCGAATATCTGTGCCGGTGGCCTTATTGCCATCCGTGGAAGTCACTGATTAGGGGCGGTGTTATTTTGGGACATTTGGGATTGAAGCTCGACTAAGTTAGACCGCCTTCCACGTTGCGGCGGTCTTATACATTGCGGCCATTGGTGCACTCTGAAGCATTTGTCGATTTGGGCTCTTCGCCGACATCGGAGGCAGCGCAGCATCCTGTGATAAGTTGCCTCCGTCAACGTCGGGTTGTCGTTGTGGGAGGGTACGGCGGATCGGAGGATCAGTTATGGAAACACCAAACTTACCTGCCATTCGCGCGCTTCGCCCTGCTTGGAACAAGGGCCGTATTGTTGGTCAAAAGCGACCACTGAAGCCCAAGCATGTCTTGGCAATCCGCGTCCGACTTGAATTAGCAGAGAACCATCGCGACCTTGCGCTTTTCAACATGGCGATCGACAGCAAGCTTCGCGGCTGTGATCTTGTGAAGCTGAAGGTCGTCGACGTGATGGCATCGGGGCAAATGAAAGAACGCGCCTCGGTCCTGCAAAGTAAAACTCAGAAACCTGTCCGCTTTGAGATTTCCGAGGGCACTCGGACTTCCGTTGAGAAGTGGATGGAGGATCGGCTCATGGTTGGCTCAGAGTATCTTTGGCCGGGCCGTTTCCATGAACGACTGCATATATCGACCCGTCAGTACGCTCGGATCGTCCGCGACTGGGTCACGTCCATTGGCCTTGAGGCAAGTGCGTACGGGACACATTCGATGCGAAGAACCAAAGTGACGCAGATCTACAAGAAAACCGGCAACCTGCGCGCAGTCCAATTGCTGCTCGGTCATACGAAGATGGATAGCACCGTCCGCTATCTCGGAGTTGAGTTGGAAGATGCCTTGGCTATCGCGGAGGCTATTGAAATCTAAGCATTTGGGCCGTTCGCAAGGGCGGCCCAAAGCCGCTACCCGCTGACGTTGCACCGCGGCACGACAAGGCTGCCATTGAGGTTGTTTCCATTGCTTGTGAACGTTCTGCGAATGGATCAGTGACTCTAGACGGCTGATTGACCCTGCATTGCGTTTTTCTTTGCATCGGCAATTCGCTTTTTAAGAATATTGTTCTGACGAACGCGAATGCAGTTGCCGACGAAAACCAATAGGGTCCAGGAAACAACCGTGAGTAGCAAGACGTGCTGGACGTGCACTCCAACCAGAGCGACATAGACCCACGCGCTGATAACAGAACTGTATGTGAGAATCGAAGCCCAAGTGTTCCCAATAAAAAAGTACGCGGAGTCCGGCTCCCCAATGAAAGTGCCTGTATGGTTTTCTTGTCAAAGGAGTTCATTTTCCAGATTACGACCACAATTGCTTAGAGAATTGCATCACTGAATTTCGCGCAGCTCATAGATAAACAGACCAATCGTAACAAATGCGCCAAAAAGTCCGATTGCACCAAGATGTTCGTTAGCATTTGCGTCTTCGCCACCAAGGAGAAGATTGATGCCCCTCCCAGAAGCGAATGGAAGGACGGTCAAGAGTTTTGCGCGAAAGTCCGCTATTCCGTCATGTGCGCGGCAGACTTCGTCATATACGGTTGTCAATGCTTCTATGTCTCTTGCCATTTCGAAACCTTCGTATTCGGTAAAAGCGAAATTCCTATTTGCCCCTAAAAGGTATCGTCCTTACCGGAGTGATTGCAACGGCCCAAAACCGACATTGATCACGGCGTTCTGATGCTGCAGTCGCAGCCCGCATTGCGGACATTGGCGCTCATCGGCAGAACATCGAATTTGGAAATGACCGGGTCGCGGACATAGCGCACTTCCGCTGCGGCTGTGCTAATGGCCGCTTTTGCGTCGTGGCAACGGATTTTGCTGGATTGTCGATGTTCGCAGACTTTTAATCACATACTAATCGCAACACCGTCTGGCGATCGCTTAGTACTGCAGAGAAGAGCTGCAAGACCCACTATTTGAGGCTCTAGCTTAGTACGATCCGGCCGCCGTCTATTTCAATTAATTCTGCATCAGTTTCAAAAACATCCCGAATAAGGGCTGCATCAATCACTTCTATTGGAGATCCTTGCCTCGCAATCCGACCACCTTTCATGGCGACGACTCGGTCCGCGTACCGCGAAGCGATATTGATGTCATGGACAACAATGACGATTGTTTTGCCATGATCGTCGCTTACTCTTCTCAATATTCGCATCAAGGTTCGGCTGCCAGCGAGGTCGAGGTTGTTGAGCGGCTCGTCGAGAAGCATGTACGTTGTGTCTTGGGCAAAGATCATCGCGATTTGGGCACGTTGACGCTGTCCACCGGACAAAGTTTCAAGAGACCGATCGGCCAGATCTTCTATCCCAAGAACTTCAATCGCCTCTTTGACTTTCGCATGATCAGCTGCGCTGGGACGGCCTGCATGATAAGGATGGCGTCCAAAGTTCACCAATTCGCGCACTGTGAGCCGCAGCGGTTGATCAGGCATTTGCGGCAGGATCGACAGGCGCTGCGCCAGTTCTCGGTCGGAACACTGCCCGATCTGTAAATCGTCCACATGGACAGTGCCCAATTGAATGCGTTCGAGCCGTGCAATCAGCGATAGCAGGGTGGATTTTCCCGCGCCGTTGGGGCCGATAAGCGCCGTTATGCCAGCGCGAGGAATGTCGGCATTGATGCCGGACAAGATCGGCTTGCCCCCGATCTGATGGGACAGGTTTTCAATCTTGATCAACGTCGTAGACCTTTCAGAAGAAGCATCAAAAAAACCAGCCCGCCAACCAGATCAATTACAACCGACAACGGCGTCGTGAGCTGAAAGACGCGCTCCATCAACAATTGCCCCCCGACAAGTGTGACCCCCGCGATTAAGGCTGCCGATGGGAACAGATAGCGATGTGTCTCGGTCCGAGTGATAAGGCGGGCGATGCTGACCACCAGAAGCCCAAGGAACGCGACCGGTCCCACAAGGGCGGTCGAGACTGAGACAAGGATTGCGATGAGGATCAGGACCTCTAGTTCCAACCTGCGTGGGGGTTCGCCCAGCGTTATGGCGGTTCCCCGACCAAGCGCCAGAACATCCAGCCGGTGTCGCAGCTGCCAGGCACGCGCGAAGACGAAAGATGTGATGACGGCAGCCAGCGCCAAAAGATCTGTTTCAATCTGCGTAAACCGCGCGAAGGACGCGACCTGGACCACAGCAAATTCGTTTGGGTCCATCATCCGTTGCAAGAAAGATGTCAGCGACCGACACAACGCCCCAAAGATGATGCCCGTCAGAACCATGCGCAACAGGTCCGAGCGTGCTGTGATCAGCATTGTGCTGAACAGCAGCAATGACGCACAGGTGAGCGCGACGGCTGCCACAAGAAACGTTATCTGAGGCTGCACCTGCACAAAGTTCATGCCCCCAAAAGCAAAGACCGCCGACGTCAGTAAGAAGACATAGAGCGCATCAAAGCCCATGATCGAGGGCGTTAGAATGCGGTTCTGCGTGATCGTTTGGAACATCAATGTCGCCGTGGACACAGAAACGCCCACCAGCAGCAGGGCCGCGAGTTTGGTTCCCCGAAAAGGCAGCACAAAACCCCACGGCGCGCGGGCGCCCCAGGTCATGTAGAGCATGCAACACAGCCCCAGCAGCGCCACCAATAGCCATAAGCGCCTAGCCATGGCGGGGACCCCGATACAAAAGCCAAAGAAAGAGGATTGCGCCAATCATACCAAAGACCGTGCCAACGGGTATCTCGAACGGAAATCGCAGAACCCGTCCCAAGATGTCTGAAACAAGTGTCAGGACTGCGCCGATCAAGGCCACGATTGGCAGCGTTGCGCGAAGGTTATCACCGGCAAGGCGCGAGACGATGTTGGGCACCACAAGGCCGACAAAGGGGATCATGCCCACCGTCGTCACCGTCAGGGCCGACACCAGAGAAATCGCGAGCAGCCCGATCAGAACAACCTGTCCATAATTCAGTCCCAGATTTACGGACGTCGTGCGACCAAGGCCCACAATCGCAAATTGATCCGCAGCAAAATAGGTTAATGCGCCAACTGCCGCTGCAATCCAAAGCAACTCATAGCGGCCTTGCAAGACGCCAGAGAGCTCGCCGTTCATCCAGACGCCAATATATTGAAGAAGGTCGGCCTGATAGGCGACGAAGGTTACGCCGGCTCCCAGAATGCCGCCGTAGATAAGCCCCACCAAGGGGACCAGCATTGGCTGGGTCGAAGGCAGCTTTCGTACAATCGCCAGGAAACCAAGACTTGTGATCAATGCAACGCTTGTTGCGATCATCATTTTCGTGAAAATCGGGGCGCTCGGCAGGAAAAGCGTCACCAGAAGGATGCCAAGTGCTGCCCCCTGCCCAGTGCCTGCCGTCATCGGTTCAACGAAGCGGTTGCGCACCAGCATCTGCATGATCGCCCCTGCAATCGCCAGTGTTGCACCGGTGATCAATGCCGCGACTGTTCTGGGAAAGCGACTGATGATCAGGACTTCTAACGCCTCTGGGTCCCGCCAAAGGCTAATGGGTGACACCTCTATGACCCCCACAAAGAGGGACAGGATAGAAAAAAGGGCAAGCCCGACAAGGCCCGCCCAAAAGATGCGTTTCGGTGCCAATTAGCTGCCCGAGAAGGCGGCAGTGATTTCCCCCAATGTGCCGATCATGGACTGGATCCCGCCCCGCGCGATGTAAAGCGGTGCCGGATCGAGGTAGATCACCTTGCCCGATTGCCACGCGTTCGTTTCCTGCACCAGCGCGTTATCCAGCGTAGTGGCGGCAGCTTCGGCGTCTTTACCGACGGCAGCCGCACGATCCACGACAATCAGAATATCGGGGTTCGCTTCGCGGATGAATTCGAAGCTGATTGCCTCGCCATGCGTGGCCTGTTCGACTTCTACCACAGCTTCTGGCAGGTCCAGCGCCGTATGCAGCCAACCAAACCGGCCGGACGCACCATAAGCTGACACAGTCGGACCGTTGGTCATCACGATCAGTGCATTGCCTTGGCCGGCAACAGCTTCTTTCGCGTCCGATAGTGCAACATCAAAATCCGCCCGCAGGGCCGCGGCCTCATCCTGTTTGCCGAAGATTTCACCATAGGCATCAAGACGATCGAGACCTTCGCCAACCGTGTCGTCCAAGATGGTCATGTCAATTGTCGGGGCAATCTTTGCAAGATCAGGCGCGACCCGTGAGGACCGGCCTGCGGCGATCAAAAGGTCATAGTCACCGCCTGCGATAGCCTCATAATCCGGCTCAAACAAAGAACCGACTTTGTCGGCATCTTCGGCCGTGTCGGTGACGTAGTCGACGAACAAAGGTCCGACGACCCCCGACACGTTGACCCCAAGCGCGTCGAGCGTATCTAAAGCGCCGATGTCAAAAACGGCGATCTTGGCGGGCTGGGCCTCAACCTCGACTGGGCCGGTGTAGGTATCGATTGTGATTGTTTCTGCAAGAGCCGGTGCGGCCGCCAATGCGCTGGCGAAGATTGCGGTACGAAGCATTTGATTCCCTCATGGTTGCGCGTGGCTGGCCGGGGCGGTTGGCGTCGCGATTTGGGCTCGATTATTCCGAAGGAGTAGGCGAGTCCAGAGTGGTTGAGTGTTAAAGTCAGGAATGGAAGAAATGCCGCTTATCATTGGTTACTTCGCCACACCGAACGCTTCGAAATATCTCCCAGTTGTGCCAACACTTTGGCCATAGAATGGATGTGGTACATGATGAAACCACCGGTCAAGCCGCATTGCCCGTCGGAGCGGCACAGATGACAGCGAATAGAGAGGGCCTGCGCATCTCCATCGAATTGAATGATCTCGATGATCGCCCAAGGGCACAATCAATCATAGATTGCCATCTGAAAAAGTTCGCATTCCGGGAAGACTTTAAAGCGATGGACTGGACCAACACCAATTGATCGCCAGATTTCGACATCGCGCCATTCTTATCTTTGCCTAAAGCGGTTCTCTGTTTGCGGCTGTGTCAAGTTGATTGGGTCGCGTGTCCGCCGGGGTCGTGGTTCTCTTCGAAGTCGGTCGTGCCGCTTCATGATGGCGTTCGGGGTTGATCGTCCAAAATGTCATTCACGAGGTTGGTCTTCGTTTGACCACCGCGACCGCTTTGGCTGGCTCGATCTGCCACCGTCCCGAGGGACGTCTGACCCGCCCTTAGGCGAGGTTTCTGTTGAGGTTTCTAGGCTCGCACCTCCCTTGTTGCGTGGAAGGTTGTGCCGTCTCGCCAGATACGCAGCATAATCACAGCAAGCTTTCTGGCTGCGGCGACGGCTGCATGTTTGATGCCTTTCCTTTCACTCAATCGAACGGCCCAGGCTCGCAGTGGCGAGGCGCGGCGCACCTGGCTGATCAGGGTGAACCCCGCTGCGTACAGGAGGCGACGGAGGTCGCGATCTCCACACTTACTTATCCGCCCGGACCAATCTGTATCGCCGGATTGGAATCGCCTCGGGGTGAGGCCGAGGAAGGCCCCGACGTCGGTCGCGCGCTTGAAACGAGCCTCATTGTCCAGCGTGGCGATGTAGGAAAGGGCCACCACGGGTCCTACTCCCGGAACAGTCATAAGCCTTTGAGCGAGGTCACTGCCACGCGCGATCTCGCGCAGCTCGTCTTCCATCGCGTCTGCTGCCGCGCAGAGCGCCCTGTGGATCGGGTTGAAGGCGTCCGCCATGAGCTCAATCGCCAGATCGGTTTGCCCGGCCTGAGCAAGCTGGTCGCGGAACCCACCGCGCTGGTTTGATCGCTGGATTGCGGTCATCCGGATGCCGAAGGTCTTGAGAACGCCGCGGACATGGGCCTCCAGGTCCTTGCGCATCCGGATCAGGCGCTCTCGTGTGCCGATCAGAACCCGAACCCTTTCCGAAGCTTCGCTGCGGATATGCACAGGGGTGAACCAACCGGTCCGAGCCAGATGCGCAAGACCTTCAGCATCGCCTCGATCCGTCTTGTTGATGCGACCAGACAAGGCCTTATGCGCCAATCTGGCATCAATGCAGATGATCGGCACGCCGCGCTTGTCGAGTTCGCGGGTCAGCCAGATCGCCAAAATCCCGCTCTCATGCACAACCCGTTCGGCTGCTGCGGCGTGCTCTGCAATGAAGTTGGATATTTGGTCAGGGTCGGTCGCGACCGATCCCCGCGCTATAACATCGCCTTCGATGTTCACCACGCAGATCGAAACTTCTTTGACGGAAACATCAAGGCCTACATAATGTGACAAGGTCGTTCTCCTTCACGGCTGGTTTTGTGAGGCTGATACTATCGGACCTCGTTCGCCTTGGGAGAGCGACCGCCGCAATCACACCATGTCTTTAACCGCTGCGCAGAGATTCGGCAAATTGGGCTCAGAGCGGCCATGCCGCAACAGCCTCAGTGCAGCTTAGGCGGTGTTTGGGTCATTTTAGCCATGCGACGGTTTAGTTCCTTCTCGATGATATTTGCTTCGTAAGGCTTCATTTTCTTCCACTTTACGCATTCCTCTCGTGTGCGGCCGCAGCCGAGACACCACCCGCTAGGGCCAGTAAACTCACAAACATCGATGCAGGGACTTTTGCGTTTTTTCATGGCCGTGTGTTTACCGTAAGGGCGCGGGAGGTCAATAATTGCAATGACCGCGTTGCTACAAGAGGTGGCGTCGCTTTGGGCCTAAATGACTGCTGTGCGGACTTTTTCAACCTTCGCTGCGAGCACGCCAATGTCGGCTTTTAAAGTTTTAGTCTGGTCAATTTCACTGAAATCCAAGATGCTTATTGGGAATACTGAGTGGAGATTTTAATGGACCTCAACACACTGGCTTTGTTTGCTCTGACTGAGTTCCTGCTTTCGCTCACGCCGGGACCGGCGGTGCTGCTGGTGATTGGGTTGTCCATGCGTCAGGGATTTCGCATCGGCTTCATGGCGACGTTGGGGATCCTGTCAACGAACGCGATCTTCTTCACACTGTCCGCACTCGGGATCGGGGCCTTGATTGTCGCTAGCGCCACCCTTTTTACCATAATCAAATGGATAGGCGCTGCCTATCTAGTGTTTCTTGGCGTTGGAATGATCATGCCACTGGCAAAACACCTCTGGCAAAAACGATCCTTGGGTGAAGGCCTGGACTTGTCAGACGCGAAAGCCGCTGCGCCAAAGGTTCCGCAAACTCCGGTCAAATCTTATTGGCAGGGATTCACCCTTCAGGCATCAAATCCAAAGAATATCTTATTCTTTGTGGCGATCCTCCCGCAATTCATATCACCTGACGGGAATGTCGCCGCCCAGCTAGTTATTCTTGGCGTCGTCTCGGTTCTGTTGGAACTTCCAATACTTGTCTTCTACGGCTTTGCTTCCGCGCTGTCTGCACGCCTCATGAAGGAGCGTGTCATTGAATTGATAGAAGCGGTAGGCGGCGGCATCCTGATCGCGCTTGGAGGCGCACTGGCAGCGTCACAGCGTCGCTCGGGTTAAATAGAGCCGAGCTACAAAGCTGACGTTCATTCAGGTTGCAGCATCGGTCAAAGAGGGCTCTGGCCGGACGTTCACCGCCCCTTGACGGATGTGTATGTTCGGATCGTAGAACGCAAAAGGCGCCGCCCTGGTGGGCAGCGCCTTTCGGTTCCAAGCTGCGAGGCCCGGCTTATCCGCCGAAATCGTCCAGCATGATGTCCTCGCGGTCCACGCCGAGCTCGACCAGCATATTGATGCAGCTGGAGTTCATGATCGGCGGGCCGCACATGTAGAACTCGCAATCCTCAGGCGCCGGGTGGTCCTTGAGGTACTCGTCATGCAGCACGTTATGGATGAAGCCGGTATAGCCGTCCCAGTCATCCTCGGGCAGCGCGTCTGACAAAGCCACGTGCCAGGTGAAGTTGTCGAACTCCGCGGCGAGGCTGTCGAAATCCTCGACAAAGAACATCTCTTTCTTCGAGCGCGCGCCGTACCAAAAGGTGATCTTTCGGTCGCGGTTCTTCAGCCGCTTGAGCTGGTCGAAGATGTGGCTGCGCATCGGCGCCATGCCCGCGCCGCCGCCGATGAAGACCATCTCTTTCTGGGTCTCGCGGGCGAAGAACTCGCCGAACGGGCCAGAGATGGTCACCTTATCGCCGGGCTTGAGGTTGAAGATGTAGGAGGACATCAGCCCCGGCGGAACATCAGAGCCCGGGGGCGGCGAGGCCACCCGCACGTTCAGCATGATAAGCCCCTTCTCGTCGGGGTAGTTGGCCATGGAATAGGCGCGCTCGATGGGCTCATCCACGGTGGACTTGTACTGCCAGAGGTTAAACTTGTCCCAGTCCTCGCGGTACTCCTCCTGCACGTCGAACTCGGTGTATTCCAGGCTGTGCTTGGGCGCCTCGATCTGGATGTAGCCGCCGGCGCGAAAGTTCACGTCCTCGCCCTCGGGCAGCTCCAGCACCAGGTTCTTGATGAAGGTCGCGACATTGTCGTTGGAGCGCACGGTGCACTCCCATTTCTTGACGCCAAAGACCTCCTCGGGGACCTCGACCTCCATGTCCTGCTTGACCGCGACCTGGCAGGACAGCCGGTCACCGCAGGAGGCCTCGCGCTTGGTGATGTGGCTCTCCTCGGTGGGCAGGATCGAGCCGCCCCCGGAGTGGATCCGCACCCGGCACTGCGCGCAGGTGCCGCCGCCGCCGCAGGCCGAGGGCACGAACAGCTTCTGCTCGGCCAGCGTCTGCAGCAGCTTGCCACCCGCGGGCACGCTGATGGTCTTCTCGCCATTGATGGTGATGTTCACATTGCCCGTCGAGACCAGCCGCGAGCGCGCCATGAGGATCACCCCCACAAGCGCCAGCACGATCAGGGTGAAGAGCAGGATACCAAGACCGAATGTCGCCATGAAACGCGCCCCTTACAGTTTCACGCCAGAGAAGGACATGAACGCCATGGCCATCAGCCCGGCGGTGATGAAGGTGATGCCGAGGCCCTGCAGGCCGTCGGGGATGTCAGAGTATTTCAGCTTCTCGCGCACGCCCGCCATTGCGGTGATCGCCAGCGCCCAGCCAAAGCCCGAGGAGACGCCGTAGGTGACGCTCTCGGTGAAGTCATAGCTGCGCTCCACCATGAACAGCGAGCCGCCCAGGATCGCGCAGTTCACCGTGATCAGCGGCAGGAACACCCCCAGCGCGTTGTAGAGCGGCGGGAAGTACTTATCGAGCACCATCTCGAGGATCTGCACCAGCGCCGCGATCACGCCGATATAGCTGATCAGCCCCAGGAAGGTCAGGTCCACATCCGGGAATCCCGCCCAGGCCAGCGCGCCCGGCGCCAGCAGGTAGCCCAGGATCAGGTTGTTGGCGGGCACCGTGATGGACTGCACCACCATCACCGAGATGCCCAGGCCAATGGCCGTCGAGATCTTCTTGCTGACCGCAATGAAGGTGCACATGCCCAGAAAGAAGGACAGCGCCAGGTTCTCGACAAAGATCGCCTTGACCGCGAGGGAGATCAGCTCTTCCATCAGTGCGCCTCGACCGTTTGGATCTTATACTCGCGCTCCTCGACCTGGGCCGGCTTCCAGGCGCGGAAGCCCCAGATGATCAGCCCGATGATGAAGAACGCTGACGGCGGCAGCAGCAAGAGCCCGTTGGGCACGTACCAGCCGCCGTTATTGACCGTCTCAAAGATGGTGGTGCCAAACAGGCTGCCCGAGCCGAACAGCTCGCGGATCACGCCCACCATCATCAGGATCAGCCCATAGCCCATGCCGTTGCCGACCCCGTCGATGAAGCTCTCCAGCGGCGGGTTCTTCATGGCGAAGGCCTCGGCCCGGCCCATCACGATGCAGTTGGTGATGATCAGCCCCACGAAGACGCTGAGCGTCTTGGAGATCTCGAACGCGTAGGCCTTCAGGATCTGATCCACCAGGATCACCAGGCTCGCGATGATCACCATCTGCACGATGATCCGGATCGAGCCCGGGATCTGGTTGCGGATCAACGAGATGAACATCGACGAGAACCCGGTCACGAAGATCACCGCCAGCGACATCACGAACGCCACCTGCAGCGACGAGGTCACCGCCAGCGCCGAGCAGATCCCCAGCACCTGCAGCGTGATCGGGTTGTTATCAACCAGCGGATCGAGCAGCATTTCCCTGCGTTTATGGGCCATCAGATGCCTCCTGCTTTCAGGTTGGCGAGGAAGGGTTGATACCCTGCCTCACCCATCCAGAATTTCACCAGGTTGTCGATGCCGACGGTGGTCAGCGTCGCGCCCGCCAGCGCGTCGATATGGTGCTCGGGGCCTGCGGGCGGCGCGGTCCTGGCGACCGTGATCTGCATTTCGCCCGCCGCATCGGCCAGCTTCTTGCCGTTCCAGAGCGCCTTCCAGCGCGGGTTGTCCACCTCGGCGCCCAGGCCCGGCGTCTCGCCATGCTCGTAGAACTGCAGGCCAAAGATGTCGTTGCCGTTCTCCTCCAGGGCGATGAAGCCGTAGAGCGTGGACCAAAGCCCGTAGCCATGCAGCGGCAGGATCACCTTGTCGATGGCGCCCGCCTCGTCGCGCAGCAGGTACACGGTCACGAACTTGCCCTGGCGCACGATGCCCGCCGGGTCGTCCTCCAGCGCCACGGAGGTCGCCGGGTCATCCGCCGCGGCGCGGTCGTCAAAGCTGGCCGGGTCGAACTGGTCGGTGAAGCTGCCCGTGGCAAGCTCGAGCACCTGCGGCTCGAAGGCCTGGAACGCCTCGATCACATCCGTGCCGGGGTCGTAGATCCCGGCCACCTGCAGGATGTTGATCTGCTTGTCCTTCAGCGCGTTGACCTCTTGGATCGGGCGCAGCGAGACCGCCGTCGCCGACACCACCATCGAGGCCACAAGGCAGACCGCGACGGCCACAAAGATCGTCTTGCCGACGCTGTCGGGCGGCGCGTCCAGGAAGCGGCGTATGAAGCCCTTGGGCTGCTGTTCGTTCTCGTCAGGCATGTCGCTTTGCCCTCCGCTTGATATTGGCCTGCACCACAAAATAGTCGATCAGCGGCGCAAAGACATTCCCGAACAGGATCGCCAGCATCATCCCCTCGGGGAAGGCCGGGTTGATAACCCGGATCATCACCACCATGAAGCCGATCAGCGCGCCGTAGATATAGCGCCCCATATTGGTATGCGCGCCCGACACGGGCTCGGTCACCATGAACACCAGCCCAAAGGCGAAGCCGCCCGTCACCAGGTGCCAGTACCAGGGCATGGCGAACATCGGGTTTGTCTCGGACCCGATCCAGTTCAGCAGCGCCGAGAAGGCGATCATGCCCGCCAAGCAGCCCAGCACCATGCGGTAATTCGCGATCTTCGTGGCCAGCAGGAACACCAGCCCCAGCGCGCAGGCCAGCGTCGACGTCTCGCCCATCGAGCCCGGGATGAAGCCCAGGAAGCTGTCCCACCAGGTCATGCCGCGCGCGGCAAGCTCTTGAAACCCGTCCGCCGCCGAGACCGCCAGCGCCGTGGCCCCGGTGAAGCCGTCCACCGGCACCCAGACCGCGTCGCCCGAAAGCTGCGCGGGGTAGGCGAAATAGAGGAACGCCCGCCCCGTCAGCGCCGGGTTCAGGAAGTTCTTGCCGGTGCCGCCGAACACCTCCTTGCCGATGACCACGCCAAAGATGATGCCCAGGGCCACCTGCCACAGCGGCGTCGTGGCGGGCACGATCAGCGCGTAGAGCATCGATGAGACCAGGAAGCCCTCGTTCACCTCATGCTTTCGCACGGTGGCAAAGATCACCTCGAAGACGCCGCCCGCCACCAGCGTGACGATGTAGATCGGCAGGAAATAGAGCAGCCCATGCAGCATGCAGGCGATGGGGTTGGCCGGGTCGAACCCGATCCCCAGACCGCCGATGATCGCCGCGCGCCAGCCCGAGGGCCCAAACTCGGCAATCGCCACATTCGTCTGATAGCCGGTGTTCCACAGCGCCATCACGATGCAGGGCACCGTGGCCAGCACCACATAGGTCATGATCCGCTTCATATCGATGTAGCTGCGGGCATGCGGCGCGGCGGTGGTCACCGTCTTGGGGGTGTAGAGAAAGCTCTCGACCATCTCGTAGATGGGGAAGTAGCGCTCCCACTTGCCGCCTTTCTCGAAATGCGGCTCGATGCGGTCAAAGAAATCGCGAAGGCCCATGGGTTAGCCCTCCTTCTCGATCTTGGTGAGGCAGTCGCGCAGGGCGAGCCCGTATTCGTATTTCGCAGGGCAGGCGAAGCCTACAAGCCCGAGGTCTTCCTCGTCCAGCTCCAGCGCGCCCAGCAGCTGCGCCTGATCGGTGTCCATCACCAGCAGCGCCCGCAGAAGCTGCGTCGGCAGGAAGTCCTGCGGCATCAGCTCTTCGAAGGTGCCCAGGGGCACCATCGCGCGCCGCCCGCCATTGAGGTTGGAGGTCAGCGGGTAGAGCTTTTTGGCCATGGCCGAGCCCAGCACCGGCTGGAAGGCGTATTTGGCAAACATCGGCCGGATCCAGCCCAGCGGGATCTGCTTTTTGTCTTCCTCGATCACGGTGATCTGGCGGGCGTAGCGCCCCAGATAGGCGCTGGGGCCGGCGCCCGCGCGCCCGCTCAGCACCGAGCCCGAGATCAGCCGCACCGGCAGGTCCTCGGGCAGATCGCCCTGCGTGAGGTCCAGCATCGAGGCGCCCATCACGCTGCGCACCAGCCGTGGCTCCTTGCAGGCCGGTCCGGTCAGCGCCACCAGGCAGGCGGCGTCATAATGCCCGGTCAGCATCAGCCGCCCGATCACGATCACGTCCTGATAGCCGATGGTCCAAACGGCGCTGTCCGCCGAGGGCGGGGTCAGGAAATGCATATGCGTGCCCGCAAGCCCCGCCGGGTGCGGCCCGCTGAACTGCGCGGCCTCGACGCCGGGCAGGTCATGGCCGGGCAGGGGCGCGCCCTCGCCCTGGCAGAGATATGTCGGCCCGTCGCTGAGGCGCGCCACGGTCTCGACGCCCTTGGCGAAGGCCTCGGCGCTCTCAGTGATCGCCAGCGCGGGATCGGCGGCCAGCGGCTCGGTATCCATCGCGGTGATGTAGATCGCCGACGGGGCGGAGCCCGGCGCGGGGACCTTGGAATAGGGCCGCGTGCGCAGCGAGGTCCACAGGCCCGCGGCGCAAAGCCGCTCTGTGAGGCCCTCGCGGGTGCTCGCGTCGCCCAGGGACGAGAAATCCACCGGCGCGCCGCCGTTTTCCGAATCAATGTCGATCTCGATCGAGATCAGCTTGCGCCGCGCGCCGCGGTTGATCGCCCGCACGCGTCCGGCAACAGGCGAGACGACCTGCGCCTCGGGCATGTTCTTGTCAAACATCAGCGGCGTACCGGGCACCACGGCGGCGCCCTCCTCGACGGTGATGCGTGGCTTTAGCCCCAGGTAATCATCGCCCAGAACCGCGACGGTTCTGACCGTCGGCGCCGGGCCGATCTCGCCCCGAGGCGCCCCGGTGATGGGCAGGTCCAGGCCTTTGCGCAGTTTGAAGTGCTTCAAAACTATCAAACCCCAGTCTGTGTCGTTCTTATTTTTGCTCGCGGCATGCCGTCGCTTACAAAGGCATTAACCAAACTGCTAGTGCATTTTTGTAAGAATGACGATATTGCGCTTGAAGAAACGTCAAACATTCGACTACGACGCCGCGAATTTTGCAGAAAGGTCCGCCTGTGAGCACTCTGAATACGTTCTCTCGCCGCGCGTTCATGGTAATGCCGCTTGCGCTGGCAGCCTGTATCAACCGACAGCAAGTCCTTGAAATCGTAGGGCTTTCCATGGGTACGACCTACAAGGTCGTGGCCGTTGACCACGATAACCGCCTGGACGAGGCCGACATCAAGCGCGCGGTGAGCGCCGCGCTGGCCGATGTGAACGCCGCGATGTCGAACTGGGATGCTGGGTCGGAGATCTCGCGACTCAATGCCGCGCCCGCCGGCGTCGCCACGCAAATGTCGCCGGAATTGTCGCAGGTTATGACCGCCGCGGCGGAGGTCAACGCGGCCAGCGAGGGCCGGTTCGACACCACTTTGGGGCCGCTGATCGAGCTATGGGGCTTTGGCGCCCCGGGCGAGCAGGCCATGCCCAGCGAGGCCGCAATCGCCGAGGCGCGCGACAGGTCGGGCCATCAAAACAGCCTACAGCTGGGCGCGGGGGCGGTGCAAAAGACCCGTGCCGACGCCCAGGTCTATCTGGCGGGCATCGGCAAGGGCTATGGCGCGGACCATGTGGGCCGCGCGTTGCAGGCCCTGGGCCTTGAGGACTTCCTGGTCGAAATCGGCGGCGATCTTTACGCCGCGGGCCGCAATCCCGAGGGTCAGCCCTGGCAGATCGGCATCGAATCACCCAACGCCGCGAATCGGGGCGTTCTGGGCGTGGTTGGGGTCTCGGGGATGGGGCTTGCCTCTTCGGGCGACTACCGGAACTACTTTGAGCGGGACGGCGAGCGCTTTTCGCACCTGATCGACCCCGCGACAGGCCGGCCGGTGCAGCACAGCACCGCCTCGGCCACCGTCCTGGCCGAGAACGCCATGCTGGCGGATGCCTGGTCCACCGCGATGCTGATCCTGGGCCGCGAGCGCGGGCTTCAGATCGCCGAGCGCCATGACATCGCAGTGCAGTTCGTCGCGCGCGACGCGGGTGGTGCCAACGGCTTGAAGTTCAAGACCTTCTCGAGCCCGGCCTTCGACAAACTAACCGCCTAACCCAAGGGGCCTGACCCAGTGGAAACCTTCGTTCTGTCCTTTGTGCTCTTGCTGGTGATCATGCTTGGCATGGCGCTTGGCGTGATCTTGATGAACAAGCGCATAAAGGGCAGCTGCGGCGGGCTGAACGCCATCGGCGACGCGGATCAGTGCCTGGTTTGCAAGAAAGAGATCGACCCCGATTCGCCGCTGCGCGAGCGGCTGGCGGACTGCCCCAGGGCGCGAAAGATGCTTGAGCGGGCGGGCGCAGATGGCCTAGGCTGATCCCGAAAGGGATTTTAGCCATGCCAACGTCTTACCAGTCTCCCATGCGGCAAGATCAGGCCGCGCCCGGCTCCAAGAGCCAATCCGTGAACCTATCGAACGCCCACCCGACCGTCGCCGATATCCTTGGCGGCAAGGGCGGCGAGGTCTTCTCGATCACCCCGACAGAGACGCTGGGCCGCGCCGTCGAAGAGCTGCGCGACCGCCGGATCGGCGCGCTGGTGGTCACCGACGGGGCGGGCAAGCTGGCGGGCATCCTGTCAGAGCGCGACATCGTGCGCAAACTGGCCGAGACGCCGGGCCAGACCCTGCCGCAGCAGGTGGGCGACGTGATGACCCGCAAGGTCGTGACCTGCGCGCCCGATGACCCCTTGCTGTCGGTGCTCAAGCGCATGACCGCGGGGCGCTTCCGCCACATGCCCGTGGTCGAGGGCGAGGGCGAGGAGCTGATCGGCGTTGTCACCATCGGCGACGTGATCCACCACCGCCTGACGCAGCTGGAACACGAGGCGCTGCAGCTCAAGCAGTTGATCGTCGGCTAGGCGCTAGGGCAGGTCGAGCGGGATGAACCCAAGCGCCAACAGCCCCGCTGCGGCGATCCCGCCGAAGATCCAGTACTGATAGCGCGGCCCCTCGGCTTTCCAGACCTGCCGGTAGCGATAGCCCGCCAGGCAGGTCACGCAAAACAGGATCGTTGCGACCGCGGGGCTCAGGGAGAGGCTTCCAAAATCCATGCTTGCGCGCCTTCAGATGGGCACGGGGCCGCGCGCCCCGTCCGCGCGCTCGCTTGGCAGGTGGGCGCCGGATTGTCCAGCGGCGCGGCTCCGCCCGCAGATGACAGCTTCAGGTGTTAAGGTTCCGGCTTCCTTCGCGCGCTTCTTCCTGCATTATGGTCCTTAGAACGGCAGCGAGGCCACCAGATTATGAGCGACCAGCCCAACATCCTTTACATCATCACCGACCAGCATCGCGCCGACTGGCTGGGCTGCGCGGGGCACCCGGTGGTGAAGACGCCGCATATCGACAGCCTGGCCGCGCGCGGGACGCGGTTCACCCAGTTCCACGTGACCACGCCGATCTGCATGCCGAATCGCGGCGCCATTTTCACCGGGCGCTACCCGTCGGTGAACGGGCTGCGCCATAACGGGCTGCCGCTGCCGAGGGACGCCCACACCTTTGTCGATCTGTTGGCCGATGCGGGATACCGCACCGCCCAGATCGGCAAGAGCCACCTGCAGCCCTTCAACCCCAACCCGCTGCCCGCGCCCGGCGGCGCGCATCCAAGCTTCCCCGAGGCGACCAGCGCCCCCGGCGTGGGCACCTACGGGCTCGAGCAGGGCTCCAACTTTGAGGGGCTCGAGCCGACCGAATTCCCCGAGGGCTATTACGGCTTCCAGCATGTGCGCCTGGTTACCAGCCATTCCGACAAATGCGGCGGGCATTACCTGCAATGGCTGCGCGGGCAGACCGATGACTGGCAGGCGCTGCGCGACTGGGACAACCAGCTGCCGCACGATTACACCTGCCCGCAGGCGGTGCGCACGCCGCTGCCCGAGGCGCTCTATCCCACCAGCTATATCAAGGAAGAGGCCAAGGCCTATCTGGCCGATCAAAAGGACAGCGAGGACCCGTTTTTTGCCTTCGTGTCCTTCCCCGATCCGCACCACCCGTTCACGCCGCCGGGCAAGTACTGGGACATGTATGACCCCGAGGATTTCTCGGTCGACCTGCCCTATGAGGCGCATCAGAACCCGCCCGAGCAACTGGTGAAATGGAAGGAGCTGATGGAGGCCGGCGTGGTGCCCGCGACCCTGCAACAGGCCTTCCTGGCCTCGGATGGCGACATCAAGCAGGCCATGGCCCTGACCGCGGGCATGATCAGCATGATCGATGACGCCATTGGCGAGATCCTGGCCGCGCTGGAGGCATCGGGCAAGGCCGACAACACGATCATCATCTTCAACAGCGACCACGGCGACTATATGGGCGCGTTCAACCTGCTGCTTAAGGGCCCCTTTGGCCATGACAGCGTGAACCGCGTGCCGTTCATCTGGGTGGACCCCAAGGGGCGCGCGGTCGAGACCGCCGATGGCCTGGCGGCCTCGGTGGACATCGCGCCGACCTTGCTAGAGCGCGTCGGGATCGCGCCTTACTTTGGCATGCAGGGCAAAAGCTTTCTTGGCCAGCTGAGCGGCGCCCCCGCGGCGCGCGACTATGCGCTGATCGAGCATGAAGAGAACAAGCCCTATCCCGGCCTGCCAGAGCGCCCCAACATGCGCCACCTGGTCACCGACAGCCACCGGATGACCGTCTACAAGGGGCTGACGCGGGGCGAGCTTTACGATCGCCGCAGCGACCCGAACGAGACCAACAACCTGTGGGACAAGCCCGAGGCCGCCCAGGCCAAGGCGCAGATGATGTTCGCCCTGGGTCAAGCGATGCTGGAGGCCATCGAACCCGGCCCCCGGCCGCATCGCGTGGCCTAAGGACGGCGCTCACACCGGCGCGCGTGGCACCATATGGGCCAGCCGGCCCCGCGCTGCGCCGCATGCCCGTTCTTCGGGACCTATGAGCGGAGCGACATCTTCAACCTTGCCGTGGAAACGCTTTGTGAACCCTTTGGTCGTACGGTGCGCCCCAGTGAGGCATTAACAAAGGGGTGAGAGCAGTGGGAAAGCTCGAATCAGCGGCGCCGGCGCATGACGCGGCGGGCGACAACGAGTACCAGGCGATTTCAGAAGCCATCGATCGTGTGCAAGCTGTCATCGAATTTGAACTCGACGGCACGATCCTGACGGCCAATGAGAACTTCTTGGCGACGGTGGGATACGGGCTGGACGAGATTCAGGGCAAACATCACCGCATGTTCTGCGACCCCGACTATGCCAAGTCGGAGGATTATAAGGACTTCTGGATGACGCTTGCCACCGGGCAGTTCTTTGCCGGCGAGTTCAAGCGCATCGGCAAAACCGGGGAAGAGGTTTGGATCAACGCCTCCTACAACCCGATCTTCGATGCCGACGGCAAGCCTTACAAAGTGGTGAAGTTCGCGACGAATATCACCGAGGAAAAGCTCCGCAATGCCGACCAGGACGGCAAGATTGCCGCGATTGGGCGGGCCCAGGCTGTCATCGAGTTTGAACTCGACGGCACGATCCTGACGGCCAATGAGAACTTTTTGGCGACGGTGGGCTACGGTCTGGACGAGATCCAAGGCAAGCATCACCGCATCTTCTGCGATCCAGACTATGCCAAGACGGCGGAGTACCGGGCGTTCTGGGCAAGCTTGGCAGCGGGCGATTTCGCGACCGGCGAGTTCAAGCGCATCAGCAAGTCAGGCGATGAGGTCTGGATCAACGCGTCCTATAACCCGATCTTCGATGCTGACGGCAAGCCCTATAAGGTGGTGAAATTCGCCACGAATATCACCGAGGAAAAGCTCCGCCACGCCGACCAAGATGGCAAGATTGTCGCGATTGGGCGGGCTCAGGCTGTTATCGAGTTCGAGCTGGACGGCACCATCCTGACGGCCAACGAGAACTTCCTGGCGACGGTGGGCTACGGGCTGGACGAGATCCAGGGCAAGCATCACCGCATCTTCTGCGACCCCGAATATGTCAATACCGCCGAGTACCGCGCGTTCTGGGCAAGCTTGGCGGCGGGCGACTTCGCAACCGGAGAGTTCAAGCGCTTCAGCAAGTCCGGCGAAGAGGTCTGGATCAACGCGTCCTACAACCCGATCTTCGATGCCGACGGCAAGCCCTACAAGGTGGTGAAGTTCGCGACGAATATCTCGGCGCAAAAGCAGGTGGAGCAGAAGGTGATCGCCATCGCGGCAGACTTCACCACGAAATCCCAAGACATCTCGGAGCAAGCCAGGTTTGTGGCCGGGGGCGCTCAGACACTCGGCTGCACAACCGAAGAGATCAGCGCGTCGGTGGAGGAGCTGAGCGCGTCCATCGATTCCATCGCGCAAAACAGCCGCAACTCCGACACGATTGCGCAAAACACCAAAGAAGAGGCTGATGTCGGCTCCAAGGCGATCGAACGTTCGATCGAATCCATGGACCTTATCAATGCGTCCTCCGAGGAGATCAGCGAGATCGTTAAGGTCATCAGTGAGATCGCCGGCCAGACGAATCTCTTGGCCTTCAACGCCGCGATTGAGGCCGCGCGCGCGGGCCAACACGGTCTTGGGTTCACCGTTGTGGCGGACGAGGTACGTAAACTGGCCGAGAGATCGTCGCAGGCCACCAAAGAGATCAGCAAGCTGATCAACGAGACGGTCAAGCGCGTGGCGCAAGGCAGCGAGGTCTCGCGCGAGGCCGGCAAGGCCTTCAAGAAAATTCTGCGGGGAATCAACGACACGACAGATTCCATCAACGAAATTTCTATCGCCGCGAGCGAGCAGCAGACCGCTGCCCGCGACGTCACCGAGGCCATCCAAAGCATCGTTGAAGCCACCGAAAAGTCGGTGAACGCCTCTGATGCAATCGTCACATCGACGGATGACCTCAAGAATGGCGCGGACTCGCTGATGACCGAAATCCAGAAACTGGCGCCGTAAGCCAGTCAAAACAGCGAATGAGTACGACTATGGAGCAGACCCAACCCGACGCAGCTCTAAGCGAAGGAGACTTTGCCAAGCTGTGCAAGATCATTCATCAACACACAGGCATCACGATTGGCGAGAGCCGCAAGTCGATGCTGCATAGCAGATTGCGCCCGCGACTGCGCGAGACGGATGAGCCGGACTTTAAGGCCTATATTTCGCGCCTTTCGGAAGACCAATCCGAGGTGCAGCAGATGATAAATCGGGTCACAACGAATGAGACCTATTTTTATCGGACGCCGCGGGTCTGGGAGTATTTCCGGCAGGAATACCTGCCCGGGATCCTGTCGAAACGTTCAAGCGGCACGGTCAAGGTCTGGTCGGGCGCGTCCTCAACCGGGGAAGAGGGGCACACTCTGGGCATCGTGCTGGAGGATCAGCGTCAGGCGCATCCAGGGTTTGACTACCGGGTGGTTGGCACCGACATCTCATCGCGGGTTTTGGAAACGGCTCAGAACGGCGTCTATAACGGCCGCTCCATCGCGCGGTTCCGAAAGCTAGAGCCTGATCTCTTCGCCCAGCACATGCATGGGAACGATCAGGACGGCTATAAGGTCACTGCAGAGATCAAATCGCGCATCACATTCAAGCGTCACAACTTGATTGACGCGCAAAGCAAGGACGGCCCGTTTCACGCGGTCTTTCTGCGCAACGTGTTGATCTACTTCAAGCAGGAGGATCAGGAAAAGATCCTGGCCCATGTCCATAATGCGGTGCACCCTGATGGGATTTTGATCATCGGCGAGAGTGAAACCCTCAAAGGAATGCGCACACAATTCCACCAGATAGCGCCGATGATCTATCGGCCCGGCGCCGTTTAGTGCCATGGAGCGCGCAAAGAAGATCCACGTCCAGATTGGCCAGGTGCATACCGGACAGCCGGGCGACATCCTGACGGCAATCCTCGGCTCTTGCGTTGGGGTTATGTTCATTCATCGCGACAAGAACATCTGCGGTCTGGCGCATTGCCTGCTTGCCAGCAAAGGGGATGTCACGGAAAAGATCGGCGCGCGCCATGTCGACCAGGCGATTGTGTCGCTGTTGTCTTTGATGGAGGTGGAAGACAGCGAGCGGCGCCGATTGCAAGTCGTGCTCTGCGGCGGCGCGAATATGTCCCTACCGGCGGACACTGATCCAAAGCGACTTGTGGGGACGACCAACGCCGAATTCGCGCGTAAAGCGATAAAGGCAGCGGGGCTGAGGCTGACACATGAGGATCTTGGCGGCGTTTTGGGCCGGCAGGTCTCGATCGACTGTGCAACCCGCGAATACACGATCGCCACGATTCCTAGACTGGGAACGAAAGAATGACCGCTGATATGAACACGCCCATTGCCATGATCGAAGGCGCCACCCGCGTGGATATGCCGGCGGATCCACCCGCCGACCCGGCGGGTGCTGCCGAGGTTCTGGACGAGATTTACGGCTCATTTTGGATCGAGGACACCGAATTCGCCATTCCGGCGGATTCCCTGCAAGAGGTGGTGAACCAACCCGACGCGGTATCCGCTGTCCCCCTGGCGCCAGACCACCTGTTGGGATTGTTCGACCTGCGCGGCGACATCATCCCGATTGTAGATCTGCGAAGGTTCCTTGGCTTTCCAGAGGTCAATTCAACAGAGATCCGCAAGGTCGCGATCATCAGCAATGGCGATCTGAGCATTGGCCTGATGTTTGACGCCACCGGCGAGCTGCTCCACAAAAAGGACGCCGTGCACACCGATTTCCGCAAGATCGAACGAGAGCGCAAAGACGTTGTCGTCGAGGGGGTGCTGCGCTTTGACGACGGCAAGAGGATCGTGCAGATCATCGACCCGCATGAGATACTTTGCCTCGAGAAAGTGCCACGGGCGCCGGCGGTTAAGGACACGGCGTCAGCCCGAAACATGCTCGGCACCAGACGGAACTGTATCTCCTTCCAACTCGGGCACACGTGCTTTGCGCTTGACCTGCGTCACGTCCAAGAAATCACCGAGATGATGGAGATTGACCAATCCCATTTTGCGCATGGGGCGGTGCTTGGTACCGCCAACCTGCGCGGCACGGTATTGCCTGTGGTTGATTTTCGCGGACATGTGGGCGGCGAGTCATCCAGTAATCTTAACCTCAAGAAACTTGTTGGTCGCAAGATTATCATATTGAACTCGCCCAACGGACCGATTGGGTTCATGGTCTACTCGATCGACAGCATCATACCCTATTACGAGCGGGATATTGTGGCATTCGCGAAGGTAGCGCTCCCGCGGAATGACATCGTCGGTGGCTGCATCGTCGATGATGAGGCCGGCCTGGTGTTGATGATCGACCCCGACAAGCTGGTGAACAATGACAGCATTGCCAGAACCGCCAAGGCATGCCGCCAGATCTACGTCGTGGATCACAAGAGCGAGAAGGAGTCGACGCGCCAGGTAAACGTCCAGCGCAAGACATTCATCGTTGTCAGTATCGGTTCCGCCTTCGCCGTTGACATGACCTGCGTGAGCGAGGTCATCAACCGACCGGAGAAACTGCTTGCCCCGCCCTATCGGCTGCCCTTCGTCGAAGGGATCATCAAGCTGCGCGGCGAGCTGATAACGCTTATCAACCCCAGGCTGCTATATGGCATGGAGCCCGTCACAAGCGGCGAAGAGAAGATCCTAATCTTCACACATAAAGGAACAAAATACGCGATCTTGGTGGACTCGATCGACGAGATCATGATGACGAACGACCAGCAACTTATGAACTCGCCAAAAATTGGCGACGGCAGCTCCGGTCAGGAGATCTCGCGGGATATGGAGGGCTGCCTCAGCCTCGGCGACAGCGATGATGCCGACATCATAATGGTATTGGATCCGTCGGCATTGGTCGCACGGAGCTTGGCAAAGGCGCAGGCGGCCACTTTGACCTAAGGCGCGATCTTAGTCCTTTGCTGGCGGCCCCGCGGATGGCGCGCTTGGGGGGCAGTCTTCTATTGCCGTCCTGAAGCTGCAAAAGAGATTGCAGTGTCAGGAACTCGACCGGATCGGAATTTGCTCTTCGGAGAAACTCCATAAGAGACCTCTCCAGATCTTCGATCTCAGCGTCGCAAGCTGAATGTCCGTCAGTTCAAGTCGCGTGCGTTACATCTCAGCCCAGCGGATTACCAGACGAAACCGATGTGCCAAGCCATAATAACCTTGAGGTCCCCGCAGACATTGCCCAGTTCCTAGATTTGCGCCCGCGTGGCGACACGGCGTCAGACCAATGCGCCCTCCGGCGTGATCCGCGACGTGCCACCCAGATAGGGATGCAGGCATTGCGGCAGGGTGACCCCGCCCGCCGCCGTCTGCCCGTTCTCTCGCGCCGCGTTCAGGCCATGATCAACCGCGTTCCGAAAGATGAAGGCCCGAACGAAACTCCTGCCACAGTTGCATTAGGAGGAAGTTACGAATCAACTTTTAACTGACAGAGCGCATCAGAGTGGAAAATCACCTTCAGCGAAGGTAATTTTGCCATTAAGGCTGAAAACGGAAGAATAAGTTACACTGTTAGGACCCGTTCTTTCAAAGTTCACGCCGGAACCCGCACCATGAACAGTACCATCGCGACACGTCGCCTGAAATACTCTTTGACCATCCACGTCGCTCTCGCCAAAAGAAGCCAAGATCGCGCGTTCGCAACTAAATGACGCCATTTTGCGGGCATTTGCTGTTGTGAAGCTCGCAGGATCATATCTACCCAGAATTGTGGCGCCATCGGAAAGAACGTCAGTCACCACTCGATTTGAAGCCACTGGGCTGTTCGCCGATGGACCTGCTGCACAAGCAGTCAAAACAACTAAAAGTGGAAAACCCAGATACGTGTTTTTCATTCCTAATGGCCCTTCATTCTTGTTTAAATCAGCAGATGCTGAACAAAAAGACTGCTAACATCGAATACAACGATTCACAAGTAAATGATGGCACTCGCTGGCTAGGCGCGAGTTTCTATTTAGCCCGCTCGTTTCAACCCAGCCTTGCAAAAATAAAACCCTTTCTGCGATAATCTCGGTTTGATATGTGGCACGCGTTCGTGTTTTGGTTGTGGTGCCGCACCTCAAAAACCGGTCATCCGGGCAGGGAGCAGCATCGGTGAAGATGGGCCCAACGCGGACACTGCCCAGCCCTTGGATACGCGCTTGCCCTCGGCTTGGCGTCAGACCAATGCGCCCTCCGGCGTGATCCGCGACGTGCCACCCAGACAGGAATGCAGGCATTGCGGCAGGGTGACCCCGCCCATCGCTGTCTGCCCGTTCTCTCGCGCGCCGCGTTCAGGTACTCTCCCCGGCGCGCCCCGACCCGTTCAACTCAGGTAGTAACTAACACCAGGCCAGCGGGTCCGGTAAGTCTCTGTCAGCGTAGTCAATGCGCACGACTTGCCGCGTCTCGGCGCATTGTGCCGGGCGCGATCTGTGCGGTGTGAGCATCGATAGGATCAACATGTCCCCCGCCGCGGCAGTGGTCAATTCTCGGGATCCGCGCTCCACCGCTGCGCCCATCTGGTGCGATGCGATGATCGAACTATGGTGCCCAAGCGCGATCTCCATCGCGCCGTTCAGCTCCGTGCTCGGGTCCAGATGCAGGCGCACAAAGAGCATCCGCGAGAGGATCTCGAAGGGTGGCTCGCAGTGCCAAATCCCGTCCTTGCGGGTCCAATTCTTGAAGCCTGGCAGGTCATGGCGATCCTGCACCGCGATCACCCGGTCTTGGTGCCAGGGCAGCGTCCAGTTCGTGCGCTCTGATTTGTTGAAGCACAGGACCCGCACGGGCTTCATCCCGGGCCAGCCTTGCCGCACCGCCCGGTTCACGCCCTGCGCTTCCAACGCTTCGAACAACGGATGGCCCCGCGCAACTCTCTGCCCAGGGCCGGGGTTCTCGGGCAAGCCCCGACGCAGTGCCTCCACCGCATCTGTGCCAATGGCCTGCCGCAGCCAGAGCCGCCCGGTGCGCTCGAACTCCGTCGCGAGCGTGGACGCCACTCAGGCTACTCCAGCACGCCCTCGGGCGTGATCCGCGACTTGCCGCCCAGATAGGGATGCAGGCATTGCGGCAGGGTGACCCCGCCCTCCGCGGTCTGCCCGTTCTCCAGCACCGCGATCAGGCAGCGCCCCACGGCCAGCCCCGACCCGTTCAGCGTGTGCACGAACTCGGGCTTGCCGCCGCCCTCGGGCCGGAACCGCGCGTTCATGCGCCGCGCCTGGAAGTCGCCGCAGACCGACACCGACGAGATCTCGCGATAGGTGTCCTGTCCGGGCAGCCAAACCTCGATGTCGTGGGTCTTGCGCGCGCCAAAGCCCATATCGCCGGTGCACAGCACCACGGTGCGATAGGGCAGGCCCAGCCGCTCCAGGATGCCCTCGGCGCAGCGGGTCATCCGCTCATGCTCCTCCATAGAAGCGTCAGGGTGCGTGACCGAGACCATCTCGACCTTCTCGAACTGGTGCTGGCGCAGCATGCCGGCGGTGTCGCGCCCGGCGCTGCCCGCCTCCGAGCGGAAGCACTGCGAATGCGCGGTCATGCGCCGGGGCAGGGCGCTGGCGTCGACGATCTCCTCGCGCGCGGTGTTGGTCAGGGTGACCTCCGAGGTGGGGATCAGCCACCAGCCGTTCGTGGTCTGATAGCTGTCCTCGGCGAACTTCGGCAGCTGGTTGGTGCCGTACATGCACTCCTCGCGCACCAGCACGGGGGCGATCACCTCGGTCAGCCCGTTCTCCTCGGTGTGCACGTCCAGCATGAACTGCGCCAGCGCCCGGTGCAGCCGCGCCATGGCGCCGGTCATCACCACAAAGCGCGACCCGCTCAGCTTGGCGGCGGTCTCGAAATCCAGGCCCTGCGCGCAGGGCAGCTCGTAATGCTCCTTGGGTGCAAAGCCGAACTCCGGCACCTCGCCCCAGCGCCGGATCTCGCGGTTATCCGCCTCGTCCGCGCCGTCGGGCACGTCCTCATGCGGCAGGTTGGGCAGACCCAAAAGCAGGTCGCGCAGCGCGGCGTCCAGCGCCTTGGCCTCCTCCTCCAGGCGCGCGATCTCGTCCTTCTTCTCGCCCACCAGGGCGCGCAGGCGCTCGAACTCGGCCTCGTCGCCCTTGGCCTTGGCAGCACCCACCTGCTTGGAGGCGGCGTTGCGCTCGGCCTGCGCGGCCTCGGCGGCAGAGATCGCCTCGCGCCGCTTGCCGTCCACGGCCAGGACCTCCGACGACGCGCCCGAGACCCCAAGCCGCGCCAGAGCGGCGTCAAAAGCAGCGGGGTTGTCGCGGATCATGCGGATGTCGTGCATCGTCTTGGCCTCCTAGAATACGGTAGCCGTCGCATAATCCGGTTAACCAAGGATGACAACGCGCGATCTAACCGCGACGCCCGTAGGGCGGGACTTGTCCCGCCGCCGCCCTTAAGATTACGGCGCGTAGCCCTGCGCCTTTTGCCAGGCGCGCCAGGCGGGCAGGAACTCGGTTATGTAATTCGCATCCGTATCCAGCCAATGCGCCGGATAACCCGTCACATCAAAATAGTGCGGTCCCTCGAATTTCATCCCTGCGGGCAAAATCACCGAGCGATCACCAAACATCGCGTTCACTTGATCTTGACTAAGGTTTACCCTCTCATAGTTCCCCCATTTCATCGCTGCATACTGGACGGCTGCACCGGTGAAATCTGTGTCTTCACTAAATTTGGCCGTTACGAGGATTGCCCCTTCCATCCGCGCCAATGTGAGGATTGCCCTTTCCATCCGCGCCCCAAAGAGGATTGCCCCTTCCATCCGCGCCGCTGTGAGGTCTGCCCCTTCCATCCGCGCCCCTGAGAGGTCTGCCCCTTCCATCCGCGCCAATGTGAGGTTTGCCCCTTCCATCCGCGCGCCCCAAAGGTTTGCCCCTACCATCCGCGCGTTTGAGAGGATTGCCTCTTCCATCCGCGCGCTTGAGAGGATTGCCCTTTCCATCCGCGCGCGTGAGAGGATTGCCCTTTCCATCCGCGCCTCTCGGAGGTTTGCCCCTTCCATCCGCGCCGCTGAGAGGTCTGCCCCTTCCATCCGCGCAAATGAGAGGTCTGCCCCTTCCATCCGCGCGCTTGAGAGGTTTGCGTTGCGCAAGTCTCTTCGGCGCAGGTCGGTATCTGGCAGGGCTTGAACCTGTAACCGTCGTTGGGTTTCCCAATCTTGGGTAAAATCCGCCGCCTGATCCGCAAAGATCTGTGCGCAGTGCTTTGGACTTTCTTTATCCATGGCGCGCTGGCACCAAGCCGCGCGACGTGAGGCCAAAACCTCTTTGCCAAGGTCCGAGGGCTCTTCGCCGGCGTCTGGTTTCGCCCCGCAGATCGGCAGCGGCACGGCGCGGGATTTGCACCAATCTCGGCGATAAGCCTCCCGGGCGCTTTGGTAGTCTAGCCAGTCCTCAGGTAATCCGACCAGATCGACATCTTGCAAATCTGTCGGGTAGAGCAGGCTCTTGCCCTTTTTGTTGGTATAGATGACACCGGACCAGCTTCTCGCTTTCAGTGTCTCGTCAAAATCATCTTTATTCTCGACGCATTGATCTGGTTCGTCAGAGCAGCGGGAGCTCTGCCCCTCACGCAGGCCCGAATAGCCCGCCAAGACGCGTTCATAGTGGTCCACCGTGTTCTCGGTCTTGATAAAGCCCCACCAACCGACCGCGGCGGCGATCAAAACAAACAAGGTTTGCGCCCAGAGCGAATGCGTCAGGCCATTGACCGTGCCCCCGATCATCATTCGCCGCATATGGCGAAAGCTGACAAACCCAACGGTCCAGGTGAACAGCAACGGCACGCCGCAGCCGATAAGTGTCAAAAGCTCGTTATGGGCGGGCCAAGAAAACCACCAGACAAACCCCAGCACCACAGGCACGGCGGCAAAGACCAGCACCAAGGTCAGCGCGGCGGTGATCCCCCGCATCGGGCGCGCGCGCAGCGCCTTGTCGCGGCGAAAGGCCAGGGCCATGTCGGCGATAAAGCTGGCGGCGATCGCCTCGGACAGCTCCTTGCCCGTGGCAAAGGCCGGGGCGCGGTTCGGGGCCAGCGCGTCCCAGAGCTTCATCAGGTGGAAATGCAGGTTGGCGTAGAGCGCGGCGGTTAGCAGCGGGGCGAGCACGAAGAACAGATAGGTCGGGATCGAGACGCCGATCAGCGGCAGGTCGGTCTGGCGGCCCGGCACGAAAAAATCCGCGTCCTTCACCCCGATCAGCGTCACGCCCACGAAGGCGGTGAAGGTCAGCAGGCTCAGCCAGCCGCCGCGCGCGGCACGGGTCAGTTGGTTGATCCGCTCGATGGTCTGGGCGTGGTCGCTCATCACTTGGTCATCCGAAAACAACCCCAGATTGCCCGATCCGGGGGGCTTCGGCAAGCCGGGGCGGTGCCATACACTTGCCCGACAAAAGTCCGACGATTTGCCGACGCTTTGCAGACGTCGGATTCTCGCCCCGACTCGTCTTGCGTCCCCCCCTTGCACACCCTAGGGTGCGCGCCAATCTAAAGGGGGGGCAAGCGCGTCTGACGGGGCCCCCTGACAACGAAGGACCGACTAATGTTTGCAACCCCCGCCTATGCCCAGGCCGCCGGAGCCGGTGGCGGCGCCGGCATCCTCATCCCCATGGTTCTGGTCTTCGCGATCATGTACCTCTTCATGATCCGGCCCCAGCAAAAGAAGATCAAAGAGCACCAGGCCATGGTCCAGGCGCTGCGCCGCGGCGACCAGGTGGTCACCCAGGGCGGGCTGATCGGCAAGGTCGTAAAAGTCAAGGACGACAACGAGTTAGAGGTCGAGCTGGCCGAGGGCGTGAAGGTCCGCGTGGTGCAGACCACCATCGCCCAGGTGCTCAGCAAGACCGAACCCGCTTAGGAGTAAGCCCGCGTGCTTCAGATCCCCCTATGGCGGCGCGTTCTCATCTGGCTTCTGGTCGCGATGGGGCTGTGGTTCGCCATGCCGAACCTCAACTACACCACCGTGGAGCGCCATAACGACGCGCTGGCCGATATCGAGCTGCTGCCGGAAGGCGCTGATATCCCTGCGGAATTGGCCGCGGCGCGGGACGCCTGGCCGGGCTTTCTGCCCGCGACCTTGGTCAATCTCGGGCTCGACCTGCGCGGTGGCGCGCATCTTCTGGCCGAGGTGCAGGTGGGGGACGTCTACGAGCGCACGCTGGACGGGCTTTGGCCCAGCGTGCGCGACGCGCTGCGCGAGATCCGCGACCAGGTGGGCAGCATCCGCCGCCAGGACGGCAAACTGGACGTGCTGCGGGTGCGCATCAGCGAGCCCGCGGGCATGAGCGCCGCGCTGCAGGCCGTGCGTGCGCTGTCGCAGCCCGTGGTCACCCTGACCGGGGTGGGCGCGCAGACCCTGGATGTCTCCTCGGACGGCAACGACATCCTGATCACCCTATCCGACGCCGAGCGCGACGCCATCGCCGAGCGCACCTTGCTGCAAAGCCTAGAGATCGTGCGCCGCCGGATCGACGAGGTCGGCACGCGCGAGCCCACCATCCAGCGCCAGGGCGCCGACCGGATCCTGATCCAGGTGCCCGGCATTGGCAGCGCCGAGGAGCTCAAGCGCCTCATCGGCACCACCGCGCGGCTGACGTTTCACAGCGTGGTCTCGGTCACCGGCAACGGCGACCAGAGCCCCGGCGCGCGCAACGTGATTTACCCCTCGCTGGACGATGACGGGCAGTTCTATATCCTGGAAAAAACCCCCGTGGTCACCGGCGAGAACCTGACCAACGCGCAGCCCGCGTTTGACCAGAACGGGCGCCCCGCGGTGAACTTTCAGTTCAACCCAACCGGCGGCCGCATCTTTGGGCAATACACGGCTGAGAATATCGGCAACCCCTTTGCCATCGTGCTGGACGAAGAGGTGATCACCGCGCCGACGATCCAAAGCCATATCCCGGGCGGGTCCGGCATCATCACGGGCAACTTCTCGGTGGAAAGCTCCACCGAGCTGGCGGTGCTTCTGCGCGCCGGCGCGCTGCCCGCCGAGATGGTGTTCCTTGAGGAACGGACCATCGGGCCCGAGCTTGGCGCTGACAGCATCGAGGCCGGGCGGATCGCCTGCTTGGTGGCCTTTGCGGCGGTGCTTATCTTCATGGCGGCGAGCTATGGCTGGTTCGGCCTGCTGGCCAATGTGGCGCTGATCCTGAATGTGGGCATGATCTTTGGCCTGCTGAGCGCCATCGGCGCCACGCTGACCCTGCCGGGGATCGCCGGGATCGTGCTGACCATCGGCATGGCGGTGGACGCCAATGTGCTGGTGTTCGAGCGCATTCGAGAGGAGCTGAAGACCGCCAAGGGGCCAAGCCGCGCCATCGAGCTGGGCTATGAGAAGGCGCTGAGCGCGATCATCGACGCCAATATCACCACCATCATTGCCGCGATCATCCTGTGGGTCATGGGCTCTGGCCCGGTGCGCGGTTTCGCGATCACGCTGGGCTTTGGCATCATCACATCCGTCTTCACCGCGATCTTCGTGACGCGGCTGCTGATCGTGATGTGGTACGAACGGCGCCGACCGAAAACGATCAACGTGTGAGGAACGAGGCATGAGACTGAGACTTGTTCCAGAGAACACCAATTGGGATTTCTTCCGGTTCGCGCGGCTGACCTTCGGTTTCTCGATCTTCCTTGTGGCGCTGTCGCTGGTCCTAGAGGCGGTGATCGGGCTGAACTACGGGATCGACTTTAAGGGCGGTACGACCATCCGCACCGAGAGCGCGCAGCCCGTAGACGTGGGCACTTACCGCCAGGCGATTGCGCCCTTGGACCTAGGCGACGTGTCGATCACCGAGGTCTTCGATCCCACCTTTGGGCCAGAGCAGAACGTCGCCACGGTGAAGATCCAGGCCCAGGAGGGCGACGAGAGCGTCGCGGCGGAGACAGTCAACGCCGTGCAAGACGCCCTGCGGGTGATTGACCCCAATATGACCTTCCCAAGCGTCGAGAGCGTGGGGCCCAAGGTCTCGGGAGAGCTGATCTGGACCGCTGTTATGGCGGTGCTGGCGGCCATCGGGGCAGTGCTGTTTTACATTTGGCTGCGGTTCGAGTGGCAGTTCTCGCTCGGCGCTGTGGCCGCGCTGGTGCATGACGTGATCATCACCATCGGCGTGTTCAGCCTGCTGCAGATCCAGTTCGACCTGGCGATTATTGCCGCGCTGCTGACCATCGTGGGCTACTCGCTGAACGACACGGTGGTGGTATTCGACCGGGTGCGCGAGAACCTTGTGAAGTACAAGGTCCGACCCATGCAGGAGGTGCTGAACCTCTCCATCAACGAGACCCTAAGCCGCACGGTGATGACCTCGGGCACCACGCTGATCGCGCTGATCTCGCTTTTGGTGCTGGGCGGCGACGTGATCCGCGGCTTCGTCTTCGCGATGACCTGGGGCGTCGTGGTGGGCACGTACTCTTCGGTCTTTGTGGCGTCCAACATCCTTCTGATGCTGGGCACCAAGCGGGATTGGTCCAAGCCTGACGCCAACCAGGGCAACCAATTCGGCAACGTAGACGCGTGACGCGCGCACTCCTCCGCCTTTGTGGGCGTCCTCGCTATGAGGGGTGGAGGAGGTGATCGCAGAGGCCTGGGCAACGGAAGGGCTTGGCTTGCTGGCGCTCGGCGTCGCCCTGGCCGGGCTTGTCCGGGGCTTTTCGGGCTTTGGCACGGCGATGATCTACCTGCCCATCGCGGGCCAGGTGCTGCCGCCGGTCTGGGTGTTGATCACCATGCTGGTCTTCGACTTCTTTGGCCCGCTGCCGGCGGCGCCGCGGGCATGGGCGGCGGCGCATCGCGCCGATCTGGGGCGCCTGGCGCTGGGCGCGCTGATCGCCATGCCGCTGGGCGTGCTGGTGCTGACGCAGCTCTCGCCGGATGTGTTCCGCTACGTGGTCTCCGTCCTGGCGCTTGGCCTGCTGGCGATCCTGATCAGCGGGTTCCGCTGGCGCGGAAGCGTCGGCCCGCCGATGGTCTTTGGGACCGGCGGGGTGGCGGGGTTTCTCGCCGGCGCGGCGGGGCTGCCCGGGCCGCCGGTCATCCTGTTCTACATGGCGCGCCCGCTGCCCCCAGAGGTGATCCGCGCCAATGTGCTGCTGTTTCTGTGGCTCTCGGACCTGTCGCTGCTGCTGATCTTCTGGCTGCGCGGCTTCCTGGTGCCCGAGCCACTGGTGATCGGCGCGCTGCTGCTGCCGCTCTACATCGTCGGCATCCTGGTGGGCACGGCGATCTTTGACCCGGCGCGCGAGGTGGTTTATCGCAGGGTCGCATATGCGATCATCGCCGCCAGCGCGCTGAGCGGCCTGCCATTCTGGGGCTAGGACATGCAGTTGAACGAGGTCACCTACACCGACGCGACGCCGATCGACGGCTATGGTCCGGGCTTCTTCCGCGTCGGCGGGCAGGTGGTGCAGGGCAGCACCCTGGTGCTGCCGTCCCGCGCGGTGAGCTGGGGAGGCTATGACGATCTAGAGGCCGTGCTGGCCTGCGCGGGCGAGATAGACGTCTTGCTGGTGGGCACCGGCGCCGAGATCTCCCACGCGCCCGCGGCCTTCCGCGCTGCGGTAGAGGGCGCGGGGATCGGGCTGGAGGTCATGGCCTCGCCGCCCGCCTGCCGGACATACAACGTTCTGCTGGGCGAGGGCCGCCGCATCGGCGCGGCACTGCTGACGGTCTGATGCTTGCGCTGCATGACCTGGCCTGCGCGCGCGGCGGCGTGCCCATTCTGGAGGGCGTCAGCCTCTCGGTCAGGGCGGGCGAGGCGCTGATTTTGCGTGGGCCCAACGGCTGCGGCAAAACCACTCTGTTGCGGACCATCGCGGGGCTGCAGCCCGCGCTCTCGGGCGCGATTGAGGTGGACCCAGAGGCCATCGCTTACGGCGCGCATGCGGATGGGCTGAAAGCCACGCTGACGGTGACCGAGAACCTGGCGTTCTGGGCCGGAGCCTATGGGGAGCCGAATAAGGTCGACGCGGCGCTGCAGACCTTCGCGTTGGACCCGCTGCGGCACCGCCCGGCGCAGAGCCTCTCTGCAGGGCAAAAGCGGCGGCTGGGCTTGGCCCGGCTCTTGGTCACCGGGCGCGCGCTCTGGGTGCTGGACGAGCCCACGGTGTCGCTGGACGCCTTTAACGTGCAGCTCTTTGCCTCAGTTCTGCAAACGCATCTGCAAGGCGGCGGCGCGGCGCTTATCGCGACCCACATAGATCTGGGGATCGAGGCGCAAAGCTTCGATCTGTCGGAGTATCGCGCAAAGCCGATGGTGGGGCAGGGGGATCTCCTTTGATCCGCTTGGTGTTGCGCGACATAACCCTGGCGGTGCGCGCGGGCGGTGGCTTTGGGCTGGGGCTTGCCTTCTTTCTGGTGCTCGCCGTGCTGATCCCGCTGGGCGTCGGGCCAAGGCCCGAGATGCTACGGGCAATCGCACCGGGGGTGCTGTGGGTCGGGGCGCTGCTGGCCTGCCTATTGTCGCTCGACCGGATCTTTCAAACCGATTTCGAGGACGGCTCGCTGGACCTCTTGGCCACCGCGCCGATCCCGATGGAGGGGGTCGTGCTGTCCAAGGCAGTGGCGCATTGGCTCACCACGGGCCTGCCGCTGACGCTGGCGGCGCCGGCGCTGGGCGTGATGCTGAACCTGGCGCCCGGGGGGTATGTGTGGCTGACGGCCTCGCTGGCCCTCGGCACTCCGGCGCTGAGCATGATCGGGGCGTTCGCAGCGGGCCTGACGGTCAGCCTCAAGCGCGGCGGTTTGTTGCTGTCGCTGCTGGTGCTGCCGCTCTACGTGCCGACGCTGATCTATGGCGCCGAGGCGGCGCGGCGCGGGGCGGAAGGGCTGCCGCTGGGCACGCCGCTGGCGCTGCTGGCGGGGATCACCTTGGGCGCGTGGGCCTGCCTGCCCTTTGCCACGGCCGCGGTGCTGCGGGTGAATTTGCGGTAAGATCGAGAGCTGACCCGAGGCTTGCTGCGTAGGCTTGCTGCGTGGGTTTGCTGCGGCGCAGAATTTTAACCCTCTGGTAACGCGAATCGGTCCACCATGGGTGGAGGTAGGGGGGATTCCCCGCCATATATTGTGGTCAAAAACGCGTCGCCGCGCGCTCCCCGTGCCGCCGATGTGCAGCCTAGAACGGCGCTCCTTAAATCGTCGTTAATCCTGGTTCAAAGCGTTTCGCTTCTAACTTGAGACATCACGTTGAGAGCAAGTACCCAAAACATTGTCCGGTTCTGCCGCGTGTCGCATGAAACCTGAATCAGTTTCTTTGCGATCCGCTGTAGGGACCGCGCTCAAGCCACGACCGAGGCCGTGCCCCGGTTGCGGCGGCCCACCGTCAGTCGGCCCGCGTCTTCGCCATCCGCGCCGCCAGGCGCAGCGCCTCGATCAGGCTGGTCGGGTTGGCCGTGCCCGTCCCCGCGATATCGAACGCCGTGCCGTGGTCGGGGGACGTGCGGATGAAGGGCAACCCGAGCGTCACGTTGACGCCGCGATCGAAATCCAGCGTCTTGATCGGGATCAGCGCTTGGTCGTGATACATCGCCACGGCGGCGTCGTAGCGCGCCCGCGCGGCGGCGTGGAACATCGTGTCCGCGGGCAACGGCCCCCGCAGGTCCAGGCCCTCGCGGCGCAGGGTCTCGAGCACGGGCGCGATGCGCTGGGAATCCTCGTGGCCCATGGCATCGCCCTCGCCCGCATGCGGGTTCAGCCCGGCCACGGCGATACGGGGCGCTTTCACGCCAAAGTCCTTCTGCAGCGCCGCATGGGTGATCCGGATCGTGTCCTCTAAGAGCTCAGGCGTCAGCGCGGCGGGGACCTCTGCCAAGGGGATGTGGATCGTGGTGGGCACGACGCGCAGCTGGTCCGAGGCCAGCATCATCACCGCGCGTTGCGCCCCTGCCAATGCCGCAAGGTACTCGGTATGTCCGGGATAGGCGAAATCCGCGCCGTCCTTCAGAGCCTTCTTGTGGATCGGCGCCGTGCAGAGCGCCGCGGCATCGCCGGACCGCACAAGGCGCACGGCGCGGGCGATTGCGTCAATGACCCCCTGGGCGTTGCTGGCGTCGGGCTGACCCGGCACGCGATCGCCGGCGAAATCGTGGCGCAGGACCGGCAGGGCCGATGACATGATGTCATGCGCCGCGCGGGGGGCGCTGATCTCTTGCCAGTTTGCCCCTTGCGGCAGGTGCCGCGGGTCGCCGATCCAAAAGAACGCAAGCTCGCCTCGCAAGGCCTCCCAGGCCTGCACCGCGATCTCTGGGCCGATGCCTGCGGGCTCGCCGACGGTCAGCGCGATGGGCGCGGTCATTGCAGGCGCTGGATCACCGCGTCGGCGCGCAGTTCCGAAAGATAGCCGCTGGCATAGGAGGCCAGCCGCTGATTGATCAGCGATTGCCGAACGGCCTCGCGGTTGGCCTCGGCGTTGACCTCCAGGGTGCGCCCGCACAGCATCAGGAAGACCAAGGCCTGCCCGTCGCCCGTGCTCAGCGCGGTCGAGACCTCGCCCTCGTCCAGCTTTGCCAGCTCAATTGCAATGTCGCCGGCGATCTCTGCAACCGGCAACACGTCGCGCAGCAGGCGGTCCTCGGGCTGGCCCTGGGCGACGCCATAGAGATCGTCGCAGGTGTCCACCTCGGCCATGATCTTATCGGCCTCCGCCAGCGCGGCGCCGCTGCGCCCGCCGGGGATGAAATAGCGCGCGAATTCGACAGACACCGCCTCTGCATCGGCGGCGTCGGTTTCTTCGAGGTCGCGAAGCTGGAACAAGGCGATGGCGTTCGGCACCTCGATTGGGTCGGTGACTTCGCCCGGTGCCAGGGTCAGGATCTGCGCCCGGATGGCGGGCGGCAAGTTCCCCACAGGGATCCAGTCCTGCCGGCCACCGCGCCCGCGAGAGGGCGCTGCCGAGTACTGCCGCGCAGCCGAGGCGAAGGCGCCAAGCGTGGTGATCTTGCTGAGGTCCTCCGCGCGGCGCTGCGCAGCGGCGCGCCGTTCCGGCGTGTCGGCGGGCAAGAAGATCTCTGAGATTAGAACCCGAACCCCGCCGGTGGCGCTGCCCAGCTCTAGGGCGCGGTCAATCTCGGCCTCGGTGACGACGGTGCGCGGGCCGAAGCGCGCGCGCACAACCTCGCGCCACAGCATGCCGGCGCGGACGAAATCCCGGAATGTCTCCTCCGCCACGCCCTCTTGCCCCATGGCCGCGACGAATTGCTCGGCGGTCAGGTTGGCGCGTCCGGCGAATTCTTCCATGCCGGCTTGCACTTGTTCATCTCCGATTGACAGGCCCAGCGTCTGGGCGGCGTCGTATTGCAGGCGCTCCTCTACCAGCCGGTCAAGGGCCTGTTGCTCTAGATCTCCCGGGGCGCGCAGGGCCTCGAAGAACAGGATGCGTTGGTCCAGCTCGAATTGGGTGATCACCCGGTCATTGACCTGCACCGCCGGGGCGAAGGGGTTGCTCTGGCCCAGGGCCGGTCCTGCGAGGGCAACAAGGAGCCCAAGGATCATGATGCGAAGCTGTGCCATATCGGTGGTCTTCCGTCTGCTCATGTGATCTTTCACCCCTGCTTATGGTGGCAGGCGCGCGCCTGGCCCGAGCCGCCTTGGCCGAACCCGCTCAGGGACACATCAAGGCCGAACTCGGTAGATGCGGTCAAGTTAGTCGAAGTGGTGAAGCGGCGCGAGACCGAAAAATCGATGTTCACGCATTCATTCGCGTATCCCAGCCCGAACCCGGCCTCGGTGGCCTGGTTGGTGTTGCCGTCGTAGCGGCCGTTTAGGTTTGCGGTCCAGTTGCGGGCGAAACGGTAATCGGCGTTGAACTTCAACTCCGAGGTGTCGCCGGTGCGGCCCTCGTCCGGGTCGTTCTGCACCCAGATATAGCTTGCCCCGGCAGAGACGCTTTCACCATGATAGGCAAGCTGCGTCTCGGATTTCGAGAACCCAAAGCTGTCGTCAAAGAGCGAGCGGTTGGTCAGCGTCAGCCGCTGCACTTTGACCTGTCCCGCCACCAGCCAATCGGACACCGCGCCGTCCAGCCCCGAGGCGGTGCTGAATTGCCCCAGATCATCCAGCCGGAACACCCGCCCAATCGTCGCCGAATAGCTGTTGTTGTTCGCGCCTAGGCGGTTCCAGTTCAATCCCATCGTCGCGCGCCAGCCGCGCTCGTAAACGTCAGATCCCGGGAAGCGGCTGAGCGCCAACAGATTGCCCTCGTCGAATTCCACAAGTTGGCTGTCCTCGTTGGGCACATTCGCGCCCAGCGTGTCGGTCCAGGCGATCTGAATCACGGGCTCCAGCACCTCGCGTGCGCCGCCTGCGGTCGTGCGCGCCAGGGGCCAGCGGAATTCCGCCGCGGCGGTGGGCGTCACATGGCCAAGCAGGTCGTCGAACTGGTTGTCCTGGCTGATCCAATAGTAATCCGCGGCGACCTGGCCCTCGACGGCGCCCTGAATGCCGGGGCCAAAGGTCCAGCCCTTGCGCCAGTTCGCCTCGACCCCGGCGCGCAGCACATCGCGGGACAGGCAGTCGTCAACAAGGTCCAGCCCCGCGGCGGTGCAGGCCGCCGACAGCGCGGGGTCGATGCCCGAGGCGGCCCGCTGGTGGCCCTCTAAGTCAAAGGTCAGCCGGGCCTCGCCGCCCACCATGGCCGGAAAGTAGCGCCGCTCGTATGTGGCGCGCCCCAGAAGCGTGGCCAGGGTGTCCTCAATAGGGATCTCGACGTCGCGCAGGCTGCGCAGCTTCTCAACGCTAAGCGAGATATGCTCGTCGCGCCGCGTGCGCGTCAGCTCGATCTTGCTGGGCAGGCGGTCCACATCGGAATAGCCATAGGCGATCAGGTAGGACGGGTCCGAGACCAGCCGCAGATCCACATTCAGCGCGAAATCGCGCGGCAGCCGAAAACGCCCCTCTGCGAAAAGATAGGTCCGCAGCGGGTCGTCGGTCAGGTTGTCGCTGCTGACCGCGCCCTCCACAATCAGCGAGCCAAACGAGAACTCGCGCCGATAGCGGGCCTCTAACGTGCGGGTGCGGGACGAGATATAGGGCCGCAGCCGCAGATCGGACTGGTCATTGATGGCGATGAAATAGGGGAATTTCAGCCCCACACCCAGCGTGGTCGAATTGCGCAGCTCCGGGATCAGAAAGCCCGTCGCCCGGCGCAGGGTCGGGTCGGGCATCCGCAGCCTTGGAAAGTACACCACCGGCACGCCCGCGACCTCGAACCAGGCATTGTCGAAGTATAGCTGCCGCGTTTCCTGGTCATGGGCGATGCGCTTGGCGCGTATGCGCCAGAGCGGCGTGGAGGTTTCAGAGCAAACGTTACAGGACGAGGCGACGGCCTTGTAAAGCTGGTTATAGCGCCCGTCGACACGGTTCAGCTCGGCGGCGGCGATCTGCAGCCGGTCCGCCAATAGGAAGCGCGCGCCGCGGATGATGCCCCGCCGCATGTCCTGGGTCAGCACCGCGTCCTGGCCGGTCAGCACCGCGCCGGAGGTTTCGTCGATGATCGTCAGCGGGCCCTCGATGCGCAGCTCATCGGCGGCCTGATCAAAGACGATGCGGTCGGCCTGAATGCGCTGATCCCCGTAAAGGATCTCGACATTGCCCTCGGCGATCACCACGTCCTCGCCGCCGAACGAGATTGTGTCGGCGATCAGCGTCGCGTTCTGCGCCAGCGCCCAGAGGGGCGCCAGGCAAAGCGAAAGGGCAAGAAGAAGCGCGCGCGTCATCCGTCTTCCACGTTCAACAGGATGCCCAGCGATAGGCATATCGCGGCAAGCGGTGGGCTCCAGGCGGCCAGATATATGGGAATCTGTCCATTCTCACCCAATATTTGCGCGAAGTTGCGAATGAAATACATAGCAAATCCGAGCCCAAGCGCGGTTAAAACCAGCACGCCCGTCCGACCGAAGCGCGTGTGCCGCATCGTGAAGGCCGCGCCGATCAGCAGCATCGCCACCATCATCAGCGGCAGGGCCATCTCCATCTGCAGCCAAACGCGGTGGCTGCGGGCAGAGAAGCCGGCCCGTTCGAGCTGGTTGATAAAGCCCCACAGCTCCCAAATCGGGATCGAGGCCGGGGTGCCGAAACTGTCGCGGATCTGCTCGGTTGTCAGGTTCGAGGCGATCTGAAAGCTGGCATGGGTGGTGGCCGACTGCTCTGGGTTTGCCTCGCCCGCGAAGGACCAGCGCTTGGCGTTGGTCAGCTGCCAGCCGTCGGGGCCAAGCTGGGCGATGTCTGCCGAGACCCTGAACCGCGGCGCGCCATCCGGCCCGAGCGCCATAAAGGTCACGTCGAATAGCCGCGTGCCATCCAGGTTCGACTGCACCGCTCGGATCACCGTTTGGCCGTCCGAGTCGCCCTGGCGCAGCCAAAGCCCCTCGCGGCTGATCGACAGCACGCTCGAGATGTCCTGGCTGTGCTTGGCGGCCTGGATCTCGTACTGCTTGGAGGTGGCGGCGACGATCGGGTTGAACACCGCCACGGCAAAGACCCCGATGGCGAAGGCCACCAGGATCGGCGCGATCAGCGCCCGCAACGCCGAGCGCCCGGACGAGCGCGTCACCACCAGCTCTGACGAGCGCGCCAGCGACAAAAACAGCGCCAGGGTCGCCAGGATCATGATCAGTGGCAGGATGCGGTAAATGCCCTGCGGCACGTTCAGAAGCGTCAGCTTCACGATCTCAAAGAAGCCCACGTTGTCGCTGTCGAACTTGCGGATCTGCTCGACCATATCCAGCAGGATGAAGATCCCCAAGAAGATCATGAACACGGCCGAGAAGACCAAAAAGAAGCGCCAAGCAAAGTAGCGGTGCAAGATCATGGTTTCTGCTCCGCGTCGGTCTCGGGCTTGTGGCGGCGCTTGAACAGCATGGGCTTGTCCGAGATCCATAGCAGGATCAGCGTCATCGCGATCCCAAGCGGCGTCGCGCCATAGGAGACCAGCCAGAGGCCGGGGTCCGAGCGCGCCATATCCGCGAATGCGTTGTCGGCGCTTTTAAGCAGGATGATCGCCACCAGCGCGCCAATGATCTGCCGCCACAGCCCAAAGCGGTTGAACGACCCGATCATCATCGCCGCAAAGCCCACCAAGGCGGCCACGATGGCCAGCAGCGCCTGCTGGCTGCGCCCATGCCCCTCTGACAGCAGACGCGCCAAGGGCAGCCCGACCTCGTCCAAGACCGCCTGGCTGGGGGCCACCAGCTCTCGGGTCGACAGCTCCTTGACGCCGCGCGCGGTGCGCTCGTCCGAGCCGATCAGGGTGGCGATGGAATAGGCGAAATCCTCGAACCGGGTGACGGATAGGCGGTTGTCGGCCACGTTCAGCGTCTGCGCCATGCCGTCGAACATCACCAGCTTGGGGCCGGATTCGTGGCGCACCAGCAGGGCCTGCCGCGCGGTATAGGTCACATGCTCGGTGTCGCCGCGCGCGTCGTTGAGGAACACATCCTTAAGCTCGCCGGCGGGCGTGACCTCGCGGATGTAGAAGGTGAAGCCGTCGGTGGGGTGCAGGAACTGGCCCTCGTTGAGCAGCCGCGCCGTGATGTTCTGAGAGATCTCGGCTTCGCGCTCGGCTAGGCGCGCGATGCTCAGCGGCACCAGGAAATGCGTCAGCAGCGCCACCATCAGCGCCACGATGACACCAAAGGCCAGCACCGGGCGCGCCAGGCGGTAGGGGCTGTGGCCCGCGGCCTTGGCCACCAAAAGCTCGCTTTCCGAGGAAAGCCGGTTGGCCACATAAAGCGAGGCCGCAAAGGCCGAGATCGGCAGCACCAGGCGGATCACATTCGGCAGGGTCAGCGCGGTGAACTCAAAGAACACCCCCGCCGATTGCCCGTTGGCGATCAACTGGTCGAACAGCACCACCGCGCGATTCACCCAGTAGACCATCACCAGAATCAGCGAGAACAGCCCGAACAGCATCAAAAGCTGCGAAAGGACATATCTGTCAAATCGGGTCAAATGGCCGCCCCACCGCGCTGCTTTTTCCTTGGTTGGGTGAGTTTATCGGAGTTTGCGGGGGCATAAAACTGCTAACTGGCCCGCGGGGCGGATCAGCGAAATCCGGGGATTTCGCGCGCCCCCGGTGGTCAATCCGTTGGCGAGCGCCTAGGAATGGGAAAACCCCCTAGACGCGAGAACCAAGATGACTGAACTCACCAACGCCACAGTTACGGAACTGAACCTGGACGCCATCGCGGACCTGACCGGCCGGGTCGCTGTGTTTGTGGACGAGGCGGGCAAGCTTGATCAGGCGGGGCGCCGCGTGAACCGGCTGACCAAGGGCGCCTTGGCGCGGCTGGTCGCATCCGAGGCGTTTGAGAAGACCAAGACCGCGGGCGCGCTCGAGATGGCTTTCCCGGCTGGCATGGCCGCCGACGCGGTGCAGGTGGTCAAGCTGACCAAGCGCGCGCCGGCCCTGGACGCGCGCGCCGCCGGCGCGACGATCGGCAAGGCCAAGAAGGGCAAGGATGTCAGCATCTTGGCGGGCAACCTCAAGCATGTGGGCGAGCTGGCCCTGGGGGTATTGCTGCGCGACTACGCCTTCACCGACCATAAGACCGGCGAGGAGACCACGCCCGCCGATGGCGGCGTGACGCTGCTGGTCTCGGCGCCCGAGGCGGCGGCGGCGGCTTTCGCAGAGGCGCAGGCCCTGGCCAGCGGCGTGTTCTTCACCCGCGACCTGGTCAGCGAGCCCTCCAACGTGCTGACCACCACCGAATTCGCCAACCGGCTGCAAGAGCTGGAGAGCCTCGGCATCGAGGTCGAGGTGCTGGACGAGCCGGTGCTGGAGCGCCTGGGCATGCGCACGCTGCTGGGGGTGGGCCAGGGCAGCGTGAGCCCCTCTAAGGTTGTGGTGATGCAGTGGAAGGGCGGCCAAGACGAGGCGCCCTTCGCGCTGGTCGGCAAGGGCGTGGTGTTCGACACCGGCGGTATCAGCCTCAAGCCCGCCGGCGGCATGGAAGACATGACGATGGATATGGGCGGCGCTGGCGTCGTCTCTGGCGTGATGAAAACGCTGGCCCTGCGCAAGGCAAAGGCAAACGTGGTGGGCCTGGTCGGGCTGGTCGAGAACATGCCCGACGGCAACGCGCAACGCCCGGGCGACGTGGTGACCTCGATGAAGGGCGACACGGTGGAGGTGATCAACACCGATGCCGAGGGGCGCTTGGTGCTCTGCGACGTGTTGTGGTACGCCCAGGACCGCTTTGCGCCCACCGGCATGGTGGATCTGGCAACGCTGACCGGCGCGATCGTTATCGGGCTGGGGCATGAGAACGCGGGCGTGTTCTCTAACAATGATGCGCTGTGCAACGCGTTCCTTAAGGCCGCCGGGGCCGAGCAGGAGGGCGCCTGGCGGATGCCGCTGGGGGACGCCTATGACGAGCTCTTGAAGTCGGACGTGGCGGATATGAAGAATATCGGCGGCCGCGCGGCGGGGTCGGTGACGGCGGCGCAGTTCCTGCAGCGCTTTGTGAAAGAGGACACGCCGTGGATCCACCTGGATATCGCGGGCGTGGCCTCGACCCCGAAAGAGACCGCGATGGCGCCCAAGGGCGCTTCGGGTTGGGGCATCCTGGCGCTGAACCGTTTGATCGCAGACGGCTACGAGGGCTAACGGGTAGGATGGGGTTAAACCCCATCCTACGGGTGTTCACATGGGCGCGGCATATTTCTACCACCTGACCCGGCAACCGCTTGAGGCGGTGCTGCCGATGCTCTTGGGCAAGGCCCGCCAGGCGGGCTGGGCGGTGGTCGTGCGCGGCGCCGATGAGAAGCGCCTGGATTGGCTGGACGAGAAGCTCTGGCTTGGCCCGGACGAGGGGTTCCTGCCCCATGGCCGGGCGGGCGGGCCGCATGATGCCGACCAGCCGATCCTGCTGACCTCTGGCGTGGGCGGCAACGACCCTGGCTGCGTGATGTCCGTCGACGGCGCCGCCGTCGCGCCCGAGGAGGTCAACGCGCTGGAACGGGTCTGCATCCTCTTTGACGGCAACGACCCGGCGGCGGTGGACCACGCCCGCGGCCAATGGAAGGCGCTGACCGGCGCGGGCTGCGCGGCGCAGTACTGGAGCCAAGAAAGCGGCTCCTGGCAGATGAAGGCGCAGCATCCCAGCGGCTGAATATGTGGCAAGTTGATGCCGTTGCTCGTGGGGCCGCCGGCGGCGCAGCTGCGCACCAACATCGTCTATATCGCGGTCAGCCTTGCAATGTCGGCCTGGGCCCGTCCCGGCTCTTGGGGTGTTTTTGGCCTGCGCCCATCCTAGATATGGCAGGAGATGCTGACCGAACGCGCCCCTTATGCCTATCGCCGCGACCTCGCGGTGCCGGAGTTCGACGATTCAGGCCCGGTTGCGGTCCTAGATGCGCAATGCGGGCTCTGCGCCCGGGGCGCGCGATGGATCGCGCGCAACGACCATGCCGAGGTGTTCCGGCTGATCCCGCTGCAATCCGAGCTGGGGCGCGCGCTTGCGGCGCATTACGGCGTCTCGCCGGACGACCCGGCGACCTGGATTGTGATCGAGGGCGGGCGCGGCTTCGGTGCGCTGGAGGCCGCGGCGCAGGCCGCCCGGCATATGGGCTGGCGCTGGCGGTGGCTGGCTGTGTTGCGGCTGGTGCCGCGGGCGCTGCCGGACACGGCCTACCGGCTGGTCGCGCGCAACCGCTATCGCCTGTTCGGGCGGGCAGATCTATGCGCGCTGCCGGATCCAGAGGTGCTGCGGCGGCTCATGCCATAGCGGGGGCCAGAATTTGGGCGTTGCATTCGGGCCTTGCATTCGGGCGTTGCAGCGGTGGCGGCGGATTGGTAACAACTTTTGACCAATCCCGCCAGGAAGGCCCGCGCCATGCCCGTGATCACCTGCATCGAAGACCTCCGCCGCCTGCACGAGCGCCGCACCCCGCGCATGTTCTACGACTATTGCGACAGCGGCAGCTATACCGAGCAGACCTATCGCGAGAATACCTCGGATTTTGACCAGATCCGCCTGCGCCAGCGGGTCGCGATCGACATGACCGGGCGCTCGACCGCCTCGGCGATGATTGGTCAGGACGTGGCGATGCCGGTGGCTCTGGCCCCGGTGGGCTCGACGGGGATGCAATGGCCGGATGGCGAGATCCTGGCGGCCAAGGCGGCCGAGGAGTTCGGCGTGCCCTTCACGCTGTCGACCATGTCGGTCTGCTCGATCGAGGACGTGTCCGAGCACACGCAAAAGCCCTTTTGGTTCCAGCTCTACGTGATGCGCGACTGGGACTTCGTGAAGCGGGTGATCGAGCGCTGTAAGACGGCCAATGTCTCGGCCCTGGTGCTGACGCTGGACCTGCAGCTGCTGGCGCAGCGGCACAAGGACCTCAAGAACGGGCTGTCGATCCCGATCAAGCCGACCGTGCCGAACCTGGTGAACCTCGCCACCAAATGGGCCTGGATCCGCGCCATGCTGGGCACCAAGCGGCGCAGCTTTGGCAATATCGTGGGCCATGTGGAGGGGATCAGCGACATGACCTCGCTGGCGATCTGGGCCGCGGAGAGCTTTGACAAGTCGATGGACTGGGAGATGGTCAAGAGGATCAAGGAGATGTGGGGCGGGCCGCTGATCCTGAAGGGCATCCTGGACCCCGAGGACGCAAAGCTGGCGCTGAACGTCGGCGCGGATGCGATCATCGTCTCCAACCATGGCGGGCGGCAGCTGGACGGCGCGCTGTCGTCGATCCGCGCGCTGGGGCCGATCATGGACGCGGTGGGCGGCAAGGTAGAGGTGCATCTCGATAGCGGCATCCGCTCGGGCCAGGACGTGCTGAAGGCGCTCGCGATGGGCGCGCAGGGGACCTATATCGGGCGGGCCTTCAACCACGGGCTGGGCGCGATGGGCCAGGCGGGGGTCGCGAAGGCGCTGGAGGTGATCCACAAGGAGCTGGACACGTCCATGGCGCTCTGCGGACGCACCCGAGTGACGGATCTGGACCGCTCGAACCTGCAGGTCCCGGAGGGCTTCGCCGGGCGCTGGGCCTGAGGGCTTCGGCGTTTGTTGGGGAGGCTTTGCGCCAATTCGCCTGCGCCCTTCGGGCTTGCCGAATTGTCGCCGGGCGCTCGGCTTCGCCTCGCGCTTTGACGGTGCGCAGACTGACGCGGGCTGTAAAAAATTGACGTAATCTTCAAGAATATGCGCGACAGATAGAAATGGGTGGGCGCCGGTACGGCGCGCCGGAAACCGGCCCTCCCAGGTCCATTTTTCGCTCCGAATCATCAAGATTTGGTGTAGCTCTCAGCAATCACGCTCCGCCCTCTGGCCGTTCCCCGGCGCACCTCGCGGGCGAGAAGGCCCCACACGGCCAGCGAGCAGACAAGGAGAGCCAGCCATGCTGACGGTCTATGGACGCGCCACGTCCTCAAATGTGCAACTGGTGATGTGGGCGGTGGGCGAGCTTGGGCTCGCGCATCGCCGCCTGGACTACGGCCACGTTTTCGGCGGCGTCGACACGCCCGAGTATCTGGCGCTGAACCCCAACGGCACGGTGCCAACCCTGAAGGATGGCGACCTGGTGGTCTGGGAGAGCTGCGCGATCCTGCGCTATCTCGCCGGGACCTATGGCGATGAGGCGTTCTGGCCCAGAGATCCGGCGGCGCGGGCGGCGGTGGATCAATGGGCCGAGTGGGGCAAGATCAACCTCACGCTGGGCTTCACCGTGCCCATCTTCTGGGCCCGCGTGCGCACGGCGGCCAAGGACCGGGACCAGGCGGCGCTGGACCGCAGCCTCGCCCAGTTCGAGCGCGCGCTGGACATCCTCGAGGCGCAGCTCGCCCACCAAGATTACGTTGCGTCCGACAGGTTCACCGCCGCGGATGTCGTTATTGGCCACGTGCTTTACCGCTGGTATGATATTGACGTGCCACGGCGCCCCAGGGCGCGATTGGAAGAATATTACCAGCGGCTTAGCCATCGCCCGGCCTACCGGCAGCATGTGATGGTCGACTACAGCGCGCTGAGGGTCGAAGGGGCCTGACGTTTGGAAGCAGATTTTGTGATCGTCGGCGCGGGCTCTGCGGGCTCGGCCATGGCGTATCGCCTGAGCGAGGCCGGCGCCTCGGTGCTGGTGGTAGAGCATGGCGGCACCGATGCGGGGCCGTTCATCCAGATGCCTGGGGCGCTGTCCTTTCCGATGAATATGCGGCGCTACGACTGGGGCTATGAGAGCGAGCCCGAGGCGCATCTGGGCGGGCGCCGCCTGGTCTGCCCGCGCGGCAAGGTGATCGGCGGCTCGTCGAGCATCAACGGCATGGTCTATGTGCGCGGCCACGCCCGCGACTTTGACACCTGGGCCGAGATGGGCGCCGATGGCTGGGCCTATGCCGACGTGCTGCCCTATTTCAAGCGCATGGAGACCTGGCACGGCGCAGAGACCGAGGGCGAGGGCGACCCAAGCTGGCGCGGCACGGATGGCCCGCTGCACATCTCGCGCGGCCCGCGCGACAACCCGCTGACCCGCGCCTTTGTCGAGGCGGGGCACCAGGCGGGCTACCCCGTCACCCAGGACTATAACGGCCGCCAGCAGGAGGGCTTTGGCGCCTTCGAGGCCACCATCTGGAAGGGGCGGCGCTGGTCCGCCGCCAACGCCTATCTCAAGCCCGCGCTGCGGCGGCAGAACTGCGACCTCGTCCGAGGGCTGGTCGAAAAGGTGGTGATCGAGGAGGGCCGCGCGGTGGGCGTGGCGGTGAAGGGCCGCGGGGTGATCCGGGCGCGGCGCGAGGTGATCATCGCCGCCTCGGCGATCAACTCGCCCAAGCTTCTGATGCTGTCGGGCGTGGGCCCCGCCGCGCATCTGGCCGAGCACGGCATCGCGGTGGCCGCCGACCGCCCCGGCGTGGGGCAGAACCTGCAGGACCACCTGGAGATGTACATCCAGATGGCCGCGACGCAGCCGGTCAGCCTGTTCACCTACTGGAACCTGCTGGGCAAGGCCTATGTGGGCGCGCGCTGGCTCTTCACCCGCACCGGGCCCGGCGCCTCGAACCAATTCGAGAGCTGCGGCTTCATCCGCTCGCGCGCGGGGATCGAATACCCCGACATCCAGTTCCACTTCCTGCCCATCGCGGTGCGCTATGACGGGCAGGCGGCGGCGCAGGGGCACGGCTTTCAAGCGCATGTCGGCCCGATGCGGTCCAAGTCGCGCGGCGCGGTGACCCTGCGCTCCGGCGACCCGGCGGACGACCCGGTGATCCGCTTCAACTATATGTCTCACCCCGACGACTGGGAGGAGTTCCGCACCGGCATCCGCCTGACCCGCGAGATCTTTGCCCAAGACGCGTTCGCGCCCTATCGCGGCGAAGAGATCCAACCCGGCGCGCAGCTCCAGAGCGACGATCAGCTGGACGCAGCGATCCGCGAGCACGCCGAGAGCGCCTATCACCCCTGCGGCACCTGCCGGATGGGCCGCGCCAGTGATCCGATGTCCGTGGTGGATCCCCAGATGCGCGTCATTGGGGTCGATGGCCTGCGCCTGGCCGACAGCTCGGTCTTCCCGCAGATCACCAACGGCAACCTCAACGGGCCATCGATCATGACCGGCGAGAAGGCCGCCGATCACATCCTGGGCCGCGCGCCGCTGGCTGCCGCCAATGACGAGCCCTGGATACACCCGGATTGGCAGACCCAGCAGCGGTAAGATCGTTATGTCGTTTGGTAGGTTCTGGCCTGCGGCGGGTATTGGCGCGACGCAATTTTCTTGCAAGAAAATTGCGAAACTCTTGCAAGAGTTTCTTCAGCGCGCCCCAAAGTGATCCATTAACCGCACCTTCTTGCCGGCTCGCGGGCCGGACTTTCCTTGGAAGGAAAGTGCAAATCTCTTGCAAGAGATTTGGCGCGCCCACACGCTCGCTCAAGGCCAAATCTTAGGCGACCGTACGCGGGGTTATCGAGCAGTTAACCGCTGACCTGTAGAACGTCCGCTGCTTGGCCAAGCACTCGCGAAGTCCGATCAGGGGCGCTCACTTTGTCCCGTCCGACCCTTCCGCGGAATACCCTTCGGATCACGGACGCCCTTTGCGGCGGCGCCGTTGCATTCCCAACCGCCCGCTTGGTCCTCCCGGCGGGCAGCTTTCCCAGATTGAGCGACCTGATATAGGGCCCCGAGGAAATCTCGGGCGTCCCAATCGGCGCGCCTGCAACCGAACTCAGTGACCGCCGGCAAAAAGCCCGGTGCGCACCGCGTAATTGGCGGCGACCTGATAATCCGGGTCGTCCTCGCTTGTCTCCACGATCAACCCGGCGCGGCCCAGGATCTGGCGGCAGTCGCGGCTGAGGTGGCGGATATGCAGCTCTTTGCCGAGGTCTTGATAGCGCGTGGCGACCCCCTCGATCGCGCTCAGCGCGGACTGGTCCGCCACGCGGCTCTCGGCGAAGTCCACGATCACCATGTCGGGGTCGGCGCGCGGGGTGAAAAGCTCGTCAAACCCCGCCGCCGAGCCGAAGAATAGCGGGCCCTGGATGCGGTAGATCTTGGCGCCGTCCTTGGCCTCTTCGGTGCGGGCGGAGATGCGCGAGGCATTCACCCAGGCATATTGCAGCGCCGAGACGATCACGCCCACGATCACCGCCACCGCGAGGTCCTCCAGCACGGTGACCACGGTCACCAAGAGCGTCACGAAGCCCGCGAACCGGGTCGAATGGCGCATGATGCGGAAGGTGTTCCAGGCGAAGGTGCCGATCACCACCATGAACATCACCCCGACAAGCGCGGCCAGCGGGATCTGCTCGATCAGCGGCGAGGCGAAGAGGATGAAGCTGAGCAGGAACAGCGCCGCCGCCACGCCCGCGATGCGGGTGCGGCCGCCGGATTTCACGTTGATCATTGACTGGCCGATCATCGCGCAGCCGCCCATGCCGCCGAAGAACCCGGTGACGGTGTTGGCCACGCCCTGGGCCACGCATTCCTGGCTGGCGCCGCCGCGTTTCTCGACGATCTGGCCCACCAGGTTCAGCGTCAGCAGGCTCTCGATCAGGCCAATCGCGGCCAGGATCAGCGCGTAGGGCAGGATGATCTCTAGCGTCTCAAGATTGAGCGGCACCATGGGGATGTGGAACAGCGGCAGCCCGCCCTCGATCGAGGCCATGTCGCCCACCCGTGGCACGTCGATGCCAAACCCGATCACGATCAGCGCCACGATGGCGATCCCGGCCAGCGGCGCCGGCACCGCTGTGGTCACCCGCGGAAGGAGCCAGATGATCAGCATTGTCAGCCCGACCAGGCCCAGCATGACCACCAGGGGCCAACCCGAAAGCCACTCGCCACCAGAGACGCCATGCCCGTCAGACACCGCGGTGCCCGGCACCTTGAACTGGCTCATCTGCGCCAGGAAGATCACAATCGCCAGCCCGTTCACAAAGCCCAGCATCACCGCATGCGGCACCAGGCGGATAAACCGCCCCAGCTTCATAATCCCCGCGCCGATCTGCAGGATGCCCATCAGCACCACGGTCGCAAAGAGGTACTCCACCCCGTGCTGCGCCACCAGACTGACCATCACCACCGCCAGCGCGCCCGTGGCGCCCGAGATCATGCCGGGCCGCCCGCCGATCACCGCGGTGATCAGCCCCACGATGAAGGCCGCATAAAGCCCGACCAGCGGATGCACGCCCGCCACAAAGGCAAAGGCCACCGCCTCTGGCACCAGCGCCAGGGCCACGGTGAGGCCGGAAAGGATTTCTGTCTTCAGCAAAAGCGGCGTCGGCCGCGGCCCGGAAACTTTGATGCCGGACATAAGATTGCGCGCGAACGCGGTGTAGACGTTATCGGTCACTGCGGGAACTCGGTGTTCGGAAAAGAGGGTGCTGCGGGCGCTAACATGGATGCTGCGGATGCGAAAGGGTCATGGCCAAGGATACGCCCATATTGTCGTAGAATGCGTTAACCCCGNGCCCCCACCTTGCCGGGGCGCTGCGGCGGGGGGCAAAAATTTGGCTAGCTATGCGCGGCCGTGACCTGTCGGATAAACTCCGGCAGCGCGGATTTCTCCACCCAGCGCGCCACCACGACCATGTCGGCCTCGGGGTCGATCCAGATGATCTGGCTGCCCACGCCAAGCGCGAAATAGGAGGCCTCGGACGCCCCGGGGAACTGCGCGCCGCCGGTATTGAGCCACCAGAGCAGCCCGTAATTGCGGTTCAGCGGGCAGGGCGCGCGGCAGGCCTCCACCCAGGCGGCGTCGATGATCTGCGCCCCCTGCCAGGCCCCGCCCTGCAGCATCAATTGCCCGACCTGGGCGTGATCGAGGCTCGACATCCACAGCCCGCCGCCCCAATGCGCGCCGCCCGAGACCGATTGGACCTGGTGGCCGTCGATCTCGACGTAAGAATTGTCATAGCCGTGCCATGCCCAGCTGTCGGACGCGCCGATGGGGTCCAGGATGCGTTCCTTGAGCAGTTCGGGCAGCGCGCGGCCAAAGAGCAGGGTCAGGGCCAGCGCCAGCGCGTTTACCCGGACGTCGTTATACTCCCAGAAGCTGCCCGGGCTTTGCAGCGGGTGGCGCGTGCCTATCGGCGGGCGCTCCCCGGTGGCGCTCAGGTCGCGGTAATGGTCGATCCAGTCCGGCTTGCCCCACAGCTCGCCCTGCCACTCGCTGGTCAGCTGCAAGAGCTGCGCCCAGGTGATGGGCCGGTTCTGCGGGCTGTCGAAATGCGGGCTGTCGATCTGCGCCGAGACAGGCGCGTCCAGGTCAGAGATCAGCCCGTCCTGGACAGCGATCCCGGCCAGCAACGCCAGATAGCTCTTTGAGATCGAAAAGCTCATGTCCACGCGCGCCGGGTCGCCCCACTGCGCCGCGACCTTGCCGCCGCGCAGGATCACCCCCGCCGGGCCGCCGCGGGGGGTGCTGGGGCCGATGGGCGCGCCGAGCGGCATCGGCTCGCCGAAATGCCCCGCGCGCAGGGCCTGGCCGATGTCGCGGTCCATTGCGGAGTCGTTGTCCTGGGCAAAGCGCAGGGCCGTCGCGAGCGCCTCTGCGGCGAACCCGGCCTCTTGCGGGGCCGCCCAATGCGGCAGGCTGTGTGCGTGCTGTTCCATCCGGCGGAGCCTAGCGCCCGCACCGGCGAGCGCAACGCGGAAAACGGTGCAGACAAGCACAAAGCTTCGCGGTATTCCAATGCCCAACAGCAAAGAGGATTTTATCATGAGTGCACCCAAAATTGGATTCATTGGACTTGGCCTGATGGGGGCCGCGATGGTGGGGCGGCTGCAAGACAAGGGCTACGCCCTGACCGTGCTGGGCAACCGCAACCGCGCCGGGATCGAGGCGGCGCTGGCGCGCGGCGCCTCCGAGGCGGGCAGCGCCAAGGCGGTCGCCGAGGCCAGCGATATCGTGATGCTCTGCGTGGGCACCTCGGATCAGGTCGAGGGGCGGATGCGCGGCGCGGAGGGCGTGATCGCGGGGCTCTCGGCGGGCAAGGTGGTGATCGATTTCGGCACCTCGCTGCCCGATAGCACCATCGCGCTGGGGGCGGAGGTCGCCGCCGCGGGGGCGCAGATGCTGGACGCGCCCCTGGGGCGCACGCCGATGCACGCCAAGGATGGCCTGCTCAACATCATGGGCTCGGGGGACCGCGCGGCCTATGACCAGGTCAAGCCGGTGCTGGACGATCTGGGCGAGAACGTCTTTCACCTCGGCGCGCTGGGCACTGGCCACAAGATCAAGCTGATGAACAACTTCTTCTCGCAATGCGTCGCCAACGCCATGGCCGAGGCCTTCGCCATGGCCGACAAGACCGGCGTCGACAAGCAGGCCGTGTTCGATGTGATCAACGCGGGGCCGAATAGCTCGCCGATGATGGACTTCATCCGCGCCTATGCCTGCGAGGGCAACCCCAACATGCTGGCGTTTTCGATCAAGAACGCGCTGAAGGATGTGGGCTATTACCGCCGCATGGCCGAGGACGCGGGCGCGCCCAGCGTGATGGCGGGCGATGTGTTCACCGCGCTCACCGAGGCCACCCAGAGCGGGCAGGGCGAGGACATGGTGCCGCAGATGTTCGACTTCTACGCCAAGAAATTCGGCGCGTAGATGCGGGTCGCCTGCGTCGGTGAGGCGATGGTGGAGCTGTCGCTGGAGGCGTCCGGCCAGGCCGCGCAGGTGGGCTTTGCCGGGGACACGCTGAACACGGCGATCTATCTTAAGCGGGCCGCGCCGTCGCTGGAGGTCTCCTACGTCACGCGGCTGGGGCGCGATGCGTTCTCGGCGCGGCTCTTGGCGTTCATCCGGGCCGAGCAGATCGACACCGATTGCGTCGAGATCAGCGACGCGCGCCGGGTGGGGCTTTACGCGATCAGCACCGATGCGGCGGGCGAGCGCTCGTTCACCTATTGGCGCGAGACCTCCGCGGCGCGGCAGATGTTCCAAAAGGGCGCGGGCTGCGATTTTGCCGCGCTGCAGGATTTCGACGTGGTGTATCTGTCGGCGATCACCCTGGCGATCCTGCCGGAGCGCGTTAGGTCGGAATTTTACAACTGGGCGGGCGGGTTTCGCGGCGCTGGCGGGCGGATAGCGTTCGATTCGAACTATCGCCCCGCCCTGTGGACAAATTCTGCGGTTGCAAAGAAAGAAATCGGCCGTTGGTCGAAATTCGCTGATTTTGCTCTGCCAAGCGTTGATGACGAGATGCAGATCTATGGGGAAAACTCGGTGGATGACGTGGCGTCAAGGTGGCGGGATTGGGGGCCGCGGGACGGCGCGCTGAAATGCGGCCCCGGCGGGCCGATCTCGCTGGGCGAGCCGGTTGAGGCCGCGTACCCCGCCGCCGCGACGGTCGTGGACACCACCGCCGCGGGGGACAGTTTCAACGGCGGCTACCTGGCCGCGCGGCTGACCGGCGCGCCCCAAGCCGAGGCGCTGATGGCGGGGCATAACCTGGCGGCGCGGGTCGTTGGCGTAAAGGGCGCGATCCTGCCAAGAGGATAGGCGGGGTGCGCTTGGGTCGGTTTCTTTGTCCCGCGGGTGCAATCAGATCTGGAGGCTGTGACCGAGGTTAGGTCTTGGCCTGAAGCGCTTGTTGGGTGCGCCAAATCTCTTGCAAGAGATTTGCACTTTCCTTCCAAGGAAAGTGGGCCCGCAAGCGGCAAGGGGGTGCGATTTAGGGATCATATTGGGGCGCGCTGAAGAAACTCTTGCAAGAGTTTCGCAATTTTCTTGCAAGAAAATTGTGCCGCGCCAAGCCCCGCCGGGGGACAAACCGCAGACGAACACAGCTCGGCTTTGTTCGGATCAACCCGGCAGGGTCACCTCCAGCAACTCGATATCGTCTGACGGATTGGCATAGCGCGTGGCCATGCCGGGCGGGATCACAAAGGCATCCCCCGGTTCCAGCTCGAACGCGTCGCGGCCCTCGCCCTCCAGGGTCATGCTGCCTTCCATGACGAAGGTGAAGTGGATGTCGGCGCGGTGCACGAAATCCATTGATTTCGTGTCGGATTTTTTCAAAATCCGGACCCCCGCCACGCCGCCGGTATGCGCGGCGATCGTGGTGTCGCGGCAGGTGAAACCGGGGCGGTCATGCGGCTGCCACAGGGCGTCCTCGACCTTGTGATGCACAAAGCGCTGCCCCTGGAACAGCCGGTCGGGGTTCACCACCGGGTTCGGCAGCTCCATCTCGTGGTCGATCGTGGTGACGTGCTCGGCGGGCACGCCGATCTCGATCACCTCGATATTGTCGGAGGCAAACAGCACGCGGTGCCGGATCTCTGGCGGCTGGATCACACAGCAGCCCGCGTACAGCCGGAAGGGCGGGCCCTGGTCCTCATACACAAGGTCCACCCAGCCGCGGTAGCAAAAGATCAGCTGGAACCCCACCGTGTGGTAATGCACCATGTCCGGCACCGGGCCGCCGTCGGGGATGCGGATATGGCTGGCGATGATCGAGCCGCCCAGTCGGTCGGGGATCAGGTCGCGGTAGTGCATGCCCGCGCGCCCGATGATCCAGGGCGCTTGGTCGGCGAGGCGGCGCACCACAAAGCTATGCACCGTCTCGGGCATCACCATCGGCGGGTTAATCTCATCGATCTCCACCCGCGTGCCGTTCGGCGCGGTCAGTTCCCGCGCGCCATCTGCAAAGCCGTCCGGGTCGGCGCAGCGGATGCGGATCGTGCCGGGGGGCTCGGGCGCGTCCTTCTCAATGCGCAGCCTTAGCCCGTGCCCCGAGAACACCGCCACGGTGGGGTCGTCGGCGGGGTAGATCATGTCCATCCGCATCCCCAGCACCTTGGTGTAGAACGGGATGTCGTCGCGCAGCTCGGCGGTCGGCAGGCGGATCTCGGCGAGGGTCTGGGTCATGTCTGGCGCTCGGTGGTTGTCTTGCACCCAAGGTTAGGCAGATGCGCCGGGGCGGCGCAATGGCCGGATGCGCCGCCGCGGGGCGGGGGGCAGAAATCTGTGTGCCGCCGCATTCGGTTCTGAATTGGTAAAGTTTCCGACTCGATTCGCCCAAGAAAGAGGCACCGCCGCCCCTCCATGCGGCACGGCGCGGAATATTATTGCCCCCAACCACCGCAGATTGCTCGATTGTTATCGACGCAATCAACGGTTTCGCCTAATTTGCTAAGGCGAGCGCAGACATGCGCCCCCGGACGAGACTCTTTGCGAACATAATTGTTGCAAACCAGACGATTGGAATTAGTCTCCGCCCTTACCTGGGGGGGGACGAACGGGGCCGCTGCACACGCGGGACCACTATTTGAGCCCCACGGGGCAAACAACTGGGAGGAACGACCTATATGAAACGCCGTAATTTTCTGAAAGGCGCAGCCCTTGGCGGGGCAGCCACGGCTCTGGCCGCTCCGGCGGTTGCCGGCAGCCACGCCACCACGCTAACCATTGTGTCGACCTGGCCGCGTGACTTCCCCGGCCTCGGCCTCTCCGCGCAGCGGCTGGCCGCGCGCATCCCTGAAGTGTCCAACGGGGCCATTCAGACCGAGTACTTCGCCGCCGGCGAGCGCGTTGGTGCGTTCGACGTGTTCGACGAAGTCGCATCCGGCAACAGCCAGGCCTATGTCGCCGCCGATTACTACTGGATCGGCAAGCACCCGGCCTTCGCCTACTTCACCTCGGTGCCCTTCGGCATGACCACGCCAGAGTGGAACTCGTGGATCAAGTTCGCGGGCGGCCAGGAGATGTGGGACAAGGTGTCCGGCGAGTTCGGCCTGAAGGCCCTGGCATGCGGCGCCACCGGCGCGCAGGCGGGCGGCTGGTTCAACAAAGAGATCAACTCGCCCGACGACCTGAACGGTCTGAAGATGCGTATCCCGGGCCTTGGCGGCACCGTGATGTCCAAGCTGGGCGTCTCGACCGTCTCGCTGCCGGGCGGCCAGATCTACGAGAACCTCGTCTCGGGCGCCGTTGAGGCCACCGAGTGGGTTGGCCCCTATAACGACTACTTCATGAAGTTCTACGAGGCGGCCAGCTTCTACTACACCGGCGGCATGCACGAGCCCGGCGGCGGTCTGGCCTTTGGCATGAACGCAGAGTGGTGGGCGCAGCGCTCCGACTACGAGAAGGCCGTGATCGAGGCCTGCTGCATGGAAGAGCACGCCGCTCAGCCCGAAGAGGCCGGCGCCAATAACGGCACCTACCTCGCGCGCCTGGTCAACGACCATGGCGTCAAGCTGCGCGCCTTCAACGACGACGTCTGGGACGCCTTCGGCGAGGCCGCCGAGGAGGTCTTTGAAGAGACCCGCGATCACTCGGCCCTGGCGGCCGAGGTCAACGACCACTTCCAGGCCGCGCTGCGCGACATCGGCGCCTGGCGCGGTGCTGCCGAGGTCGAGTTCTCGAACCAGCGGAACCGTATCCTGGGCATCGGCTAAGGCCTGGACGCCTAAGATCATAGCGGAAGCCGGCCCTTGGGTCGGCTTCCGTGCAAGTGGGGGAATAGGCGCGGTTGCGCCCGCGATGAGCCGGAAAATCGGCCTGCGCAGACCAGGGAAAAACCATGAGCACATCCACCGACCCGGACACCTTGTCTCCAATCGGGCCGCCGGCCATCGGCGCGCGCCTGTTTGGATGGATATCGCTGGGGGTGCTGGCCGCCTTCTTTATCAACAACATCCTGAATGTGGCCTTTGGCCTACCGCAGGTCACCGGCGCCTGGAACGGCGAGACCGCGGCCTGGCTGCTGATTGCCATCTACCTGATCGGCATCGGGGCGGCGGCGCTGTTCGTGCTGCGCACGCCGAACCGGGCGCTGCGCTACGACTCAAAGATCATAAGTGATTTCAACGCCTACCTGATCCGCGGCTGCTTTTTTGCGGTGCTGTTCACCGGGATCGTTGACGCCGCGATCGCGTTCCTGCGGGTCGAGGGCCTGCTGGAGCAGCTGTTTTCCGAGGCCCTGGCCAAGGACCTGATCCGCTCGCGCTTTATCGGGCCATGGGTGCACGGGCCGCTGCTGGTGCTGGGCTTCGTGGTGGCCGGCTTCTCGCGCTCGCTGGGCTTCATCTGGCTGGCGCTCTTGATCGTGCTGGCCGAGCTGTTGATCGTCTTCTCGCGCTTCGTGTTCAGCTACGAGCAGGCGATGATGGGCGACCTGGTGCGCTACTGGTACGCCGCGCTGTTCCTGTTCGCTTCGGCCTACACGCTCAAGGAGGAGGGCCATGTGCGCGTGGACGTGTTCTTTGCCGGGCTCAGCCGCCGCGGCAAGGGCAAGGTCAACGCCATTGGCACCATATTCCTGGGCATGGTCACCGCCTGGGGCATCATCATCGTGTCGATGAATGGCAAGCAATCCATCGTGAACTCCGCGGTGACCAATTTCGAGGTCAGCCAGACCGGCACCGCCGGCATGTACACCAAGTACCAGATGGCTGCCTTCCTGGCCGTATTCGCCATCACCATGCTGATCGAGTTTGTCAGTTACTATTTCGCAGCCGTCGCCGATACCCGCGACGAACCTGGCAAGCGCGAAGCCGCGCCCATCTCTCACTAAGGACCGCGCAGACCCATGGAACTTTTCTTTCTCGCTGTTCTCGTCATCACCATGGCCGTGGCCCTGGGCTCGGGCTACCCGGTGGCCTTCGCGCTGCCGGGGGCGGCGCTGATCTCTATCGTTTCCGCGGCCGTTGCCGGCTGGGCCTTCGAAAGCAATATGGACGCCTATTTCCACTCTGGCGGCCCGGGGCAGTGGATCTCGGCGGGGGTGACGAACCTCCGAGGGGTCTATTGGGAGGTGGAACGAGACACGCTGATCGCGATCCCGCTGTTCATCTTCATGGGGATCATGCTGCAGCGCTCTAAGATCGCCGAGGACCTGCTGGTGACCATGGCGCGCCTGTTCGGCCCGGTGCCGGGCGGCCTGGGCATCTCGGTGGTGTTCGTGGGGGCCCTGCTGGCCGCCACCACGGGCATCGTGGGCGCCACGGTGGTGGCGATGGGGCTGATCAGCCTGCCCGCCATGCTGCGCAACAACTACTCGCAATCGCTGGCCACGGGCACCATCGCGGCCTCGGGCACGCTGGGGCAGATCATCCCGCCCTCGATCGTGCTGATCATCCTGGCCGACCAGCTGGCCAGCGCCGCCGACCAGGCCTCGACCCTGCGAAAGTCGCTGCATAAGGAGGCCACGGGCGAGCTGTCGATGCCATCGGTCTTCGACGTGACCTCGACCAGCGCGGGCGAGATGTTCCTGGGCGCCTTCATTCCCGGCATCGTGCTGGTGCTGCTCTATATGGCGTTCATCCTGATCTTCGCGCTGATCCGCCCCAAGGCCGCCCCGGCGGTGCCTTACGAGGGCGCGCGGGACGCGCGGTTCTGGGGCAACGTGCTCTTGACGCTGGTGCCGCCCTTGGCGCTGATCTTCCTGGTGCTGGGCTCGATCATCTCGGGCATCGCCACGGTGAACCAGGCCGGCGCCATCGGTGCCGCGGGCGCGCTGATCATGGCGGGCTACCGGCTGGTGGATCAGAACAGCCGCACCTTCCTGCCCGCCTTCATGGCGATTATCGGCCTGGCCCTGATCGCCTTCGCGCTGAACACCTACAACATGAACATCAAGGCGCTCATCGTGGTGGGCGGCGACATGACCGGCATCTGGCTGGGCGTGACCGGCGTGGTGCTGGTGGTGCTGGCGCTGATCTGGTCGGGCATCCGGGTGCTGCGGATCGACAACACCATGCATGAGGTGATGATCGAGACCGCCAAGACGACCTCGCTGGTGTTCATCATCCTGCTGGGGGCGGCGATGCTGACCGCGGCCTTCCGCGCCTTCGGCGGCGAGGAGCTGGTGCGCGAGTTCCTCAACGCGCTGCCGGGCGGGTTCTGGACGCAGTTCATCATCGTGATGGCGGTGATCTTCGTGCTGGGCTTCTTCCTGGACTTCATCGAGATCGCCGTGGTGGTGGTGCCCATCGTGGCGCCGATCCTGCTGTCGGACCCGTCGGCGAACATCACCGCGGTGTGGCTGGGCGTGATGATCGGCCTGAACATCCAGACGTCGTTTTTGACGCCGCCCTTCGGCTTCGCGCTGTTCTACCTGCGCGGGGTGGCCCCGGCGATTGTGAAGACGGTGCAGATCTATAAGGGCGTGATCGCGTTCATCTGCCTGCAGCTGCTGGCGCTGGGGATCGTGGGTTACCACCCGCAGCTGGTGAACTACCTGCCGAACCGGGTGTCGCTCTTGGGCGACGCCGCACCGCCGCCGCGGAACCCCAAGCTGCAGTACTGCCTGGAGAACTACGTGCATGATCGCCTGCAAACGGAGCGCTCCAACGTGCTCTCGGTGATCAACACCGCGCGCGGGCTGGACCTGTCGCTGCTGCCCAAGGGCGTGGCGGGGGATCTTGAGGGCGCGTTTGACGAGGGCGAGAAGGCGCTGAGCCTGATCGAGGAGGTCAAGATCGCCGAGGCCGCCGTGCAGGCGGCCGCGCCCGAGTACCGCCCGCTGCTGCGCCAGGTGCGCCACCTTGAGAAGCGGATGCGCAAGCTTGAGGCCGAGGCCAAGGAGCTGCGCAAGCAGGCGGGCTTCCTCAACGGGGAGACGAATGGCGACCGCGTGGCGGACATGCTGGCTGAGGCCGCGCATCTGGACGAGGAGCGCGCCGCGGTCGCGGCGCAGATCCCGCCCGAATGGGACGAGGTCCACGACGTCTTCGCCAAGCTCACCACCGCCGAGCAGAAGGCCCGCACCACCTATCGCCGCGCCGCCGACGGCTCGGTCGAGGACGTGCAGGCCTTCCTGGCCGTGCTGAACGCCAACGCCGCCTTCGCGGCGCTGGAGGGCCGCCTGATGGCGCTGGAGGCGGAGCTGCCGGCGGGCGACCGCGCCACGCTGGAAGAGACCGTCAAGGGGCTGGGCTCGGAGTTCAACGCAATCGCGGGGGCCAACAAGGTCGGCTCGGAGCTCTCCAAGGCGCGGCGCGCGCTGCGCGAGGGCAAGGAGGATCGCGAGAAGGCCCTGAAGGAATGGGGCGACGCCGTCGCGGAGTTCCAAGAGCAGCTGGTCTGGCGCAAGGCGGCGGAGGGCCCGGCGAAGGTGGGTCTCGAGGCCTATATCGCCGGGGTCAGCGACACCGTTGGCGCGCGTCAGCAGCCCGCGATCACGCGCGAGCAGGCGCTGTTCCTGGCGAATTGTAACGCCGCGCACCGGGATATCTCGCTGAACTTCTGATCTGGGCTGGCGGGATGCGTCCCGCCAGCTTGGCCTGAGGTTCGGGTGTTGAGCGGGCGCGCCAAATCTCTTGCAAGAGATTTGCACTTTCCTTCCAAGGAAAGTGGGCCCGCAAGCGGCAAGGGTTTGCGATTAAGGGATCATTTTGGGGCGCGCTGAAGAAACTCTTGCAAGAGTTTCGCAATTTTCTTGGAAGAAAATTGCGACGCGCCCGTGTCCGCCGAAGCCCATCGGTCGAATGTGGCGCGACGGGCTGCACGCGGGCGCGCATCCTGACGCAAAAGATATCCCCGCCTTCCTTGTTCCGGGGCGGCATAGGCTCTAAATGCCACTCATGAGAATTCCCATCCCTTTCCGCAAACGCGCCCCGCGCGTCTCTGTCATCCGCATGTCCGGGGCGATCGCCGCGGGGGGGCGCGGGCAGCGCCTGAACGACGAGGGCCTGGCGCCGCTGGTCGAGCGTGCCTTTGCCAAGGGCAAGCCCGCCGCCGTGGCGCTGGTGATCAACTCGCCGGGCGGCTCGCCGGTGCAATCCTCGCTGATCGCCGCCCGGGTGCGGCGGCTGGCCGAGGAGAAGGACATCAAGGTCTACGCCTTTGTCGAGGATATCGCCGCCTCGGGCGGCTACTGGCTGGCCTGCGCGGCGGATGAGATCTGGGTGGACCCGACCTCTATCGTGGGCTCCATCGGCGTGATCTATGCCGGTTTTGGCTTTCAGGACCTGATCGCCAAGCACGGCGTGGTGCGCCGGGTGCATACCGCGGGCAAGTCCAAGTCGATGCTGGACCCGTTCCGCGCCGAAAAGCCCGAGGATATCGACAAGCTCAAATCCTGGCAGGGGCAGATGCACGAGGTCTTCATTGACCATGTGAGGCAATCGCGAGGCGAACGCCTCGCCGCCCCTGACGGCGAGGACATGTTCACCGGGGATATCTGGGTGGGCCAGAAATCCGTGGATGTGGGCCTGGCGGATGGGGTCGGGCATGTGGTGCCCAAGATGAAAGAGATCTTCGGCGACAAGGTCCGGTTCCAGGTCTTCGGCCCCAAGCGGGGCCTCTTGTCGCGCTTCGGCGCTCAGATGGCCAGCGACGCCTTCGGCCTGGTCGAGGAGCGCAGCCTTTACGCGAGATACGGGCTGTGATCCTCAAGATCATGGTGCTGTTCCTGGCGGGCATGGCCATCCTGGCCATGCTGGGGCGGCTGCGCTTTCCGGGGCAGAAGAAACTGGCCTCAATGAAATGCCGCGGCTGCGGGCGGTACAGGATCGGCAAGGGGCCGTGCTCCTGCGGCAAGGGATAGAGCATTGATGGATTTCGTCTACGCCGGCCTCGGGTTGATCATCCTTCTGCTCGCGGGGGACGCGCTTGTGCGCGGGGCGGTGAACCTGGCGCTGCGGCTGGGCATCTCGGCCCTGATTGTCAGCCTCACGGTGGTCAGCTTTGGCACCTCCGCGCCGGAGCTGGTGATCTCGGTGGACGCGGTGTTGAGCAACTCGCCGGGGATCGCGCTGGGCAATGTGGTGGGCTCGAACATCGCGAATGTGCTGCTGGTGCTTGGGGTGCCGGCGCTATTCGCCGGGATGTCCTTTCGCCAGACCGAGACGAAGCGGTCCTATCTGAGCATGCTCAGCGCCTCGGTCATCTTCATAACGGTTTGCTTTCTGGGCCCGCTGACGCTGGTGCATGGGCTGCTGCTCTTGGCGGTGCTGAGCCTGGTGATGGTGGATCAATTCAGCATCGCGATGAAGCAGCGCGTGACCGAGGCCCCGGAGGGGGCGGACCCGTCGATGCCGGGCTGGCGCATCGCGCTGTTCCTGGCGCTGGGGCTCGTTGGGCTGCCGCTGGGGGCGGAGATCTTCGTCGACAGCGCCGTCAGCATCGCCACGCGGTTCGGCGTCAGCGAGACGGTGATCGGGCTGACCCTGGTGGCCCTGGGCACCTCGCTGCCAGAGCTGGCCACCACGGTCGTCGCCGCGATACGGCGCCAGGCCGAGGTCGCGCTGGGCAACGTGATCGGGTCGAACATCTTCAACATCCTGGCCATTATCGGCGCGGCGAGCCTGTTTGGCAGCATCCCGGTGGACCCGCACTTTCTGAGCTTCAATCTGTGGATCATGCTGGGGGCGTCGCTGCTGCTGGCGCCCTTCGTGCTGATGCGGCGCGACATGGGGCGCATGAGTGGCGTCTTGTTCACGGCGCTCTACGTGGCCTACATAGTCTGGGTACTGAGCTAGGGGAGAGAGGGCGCGCGCATGCGGATCAAGCGGGCATTGGTAACGGGAGCGGCGGCGCGGCTGGGCCGCGCGATGGCTCTGGCCCTGGCCGAGGACGGGTTCGACGTGGCGGTGCACTACCACGGCGGCTCGGGCGACGCCGAGGCGGTTGTGGACGAGATCCGCGCCATGGGCCGCAGCGCCGCGGCCCTGCAGGCCGACCTGCTGGACCAGGCCGCGACCGAGGCCCTGCTGCCCGCCGCCGCCGAGGCGCTGGGCGGGCCGATCAGCGTGCTGATCAACAACGCCTCGATCTTTGAGTATGACAACATCGCCACCGCGACCGCCGAAAGCTGGGAGCGGCATATCGGGTCCAACCTGCGCGCGCCGTTCTTCCTGACCCAGGCGCTGGCCGCGCAGGCGCCCGCCTCGTCCACGGACGCCCAGGGCGAGCCCCTGGCCGAGGCCATGGTGCTGAACATGATCGACATGCGCGTGCGCAAGCTGACGCCCGAGTTCTCGACCTACACCATCGCGAAGGCGGGGCTTTGGGCGTTGACGCAGACCGCCGCGCAGGGGCTGGCCCCCCGCGTGCGGGTGAACGCCATCGGGCCGGGGCCGACGCTGCAGGGCGGGCGGCAATCGGCCGAGCATTTTGCCGCGCAAAGGGCCGCCACCATCCTGCAACGCGGCGCCAACCCAGAGGATATCACCGCGGCGATGCGCTATTTCCTGGCCTCTCCGGGGGTCACCGGGCAGTTAATTTGCGTGGACGGGGGGCAGCATTTGGGGTGGCAGACCCCCGACATTTTGGGCGTCGAATGAGGCCAAAAACTAGGTATATTGCTTGTCTATACGCTTGACTTTTGCACCGGTCGCGTGACGGCTCCAAACGCGTTACGATTCTAGCAGTAAAAACAGGCGTTTACAAAATGTTTATATTCTTTCTGAATTATTTCAATCACTTGCGAGATTGCCCAAAATATAGGCAAAGTGAAAAAGGGGCAGAAAATTAAGGGAAATTTCCACGTCCTGAAAACTTACCATCAGGTTTATCCACAGAAACGGTGGATTTGTTTTTTCTTGTCACAGCCCCCCAAGTCGGTGCAGCCATCTAACAGAATCAATGGTTAACGCGCTGATCGCATCTGGCGCCGCGCGCAGGCCGCGCCGCCCCCGATGCGGCCGATGTGACCGCAGCGCCTCGCCAATCCCGCGCGCGTTGGGTATTTGATCTAACACCGCAACATGACGCGCAAGAAGGGTGAACGCGTGGCCGAAGACAAGGACGCCCCCACCGGGCATCAGGTTATCAAAAGCTACCTGAAGACCATCGACAACTCGCCCGGTGTCTATCGGATGCTGGACGCGCAGAATCGCGTCCTCTACGTCGGCAAGGCGCGCAACCTGACCGCGCGGGTCTCCAGCTATGCCCGGCCCACCGGCCACAGCCCGCGCATCGCGCGCATGATCCGCGACACCGCGGCGATGATGTTCCTGTCCACGCGCACCGAGACCGAGGCGCTGCTGCTGGAGCAGAACCTGATCAAGCAGCTCAAGCCGCGCTACAACGTGCTCTTGCGCGACGACAAGTCCTTCCCGAATATCTTCATCTCGTCCGAGCATGACTTCCCTAGGCTGGAAAAGCACCGCGGCGCCAAGACCCGCAAGGGGCGCTACTATGGGCCGTTTGCCAGCGCCGGCGCGGTGAACCGCACCATCAACACGCTGCAAAAGGTCTTCCTGCTGCGCACCTGCTCGGACCGCGAGGTCGAGGCCGGGGACCGGCCCTGCCTGAACTACCATATGAAGCGCTGCTCTGGCCCCTGCGGCGGCAAGATCAGCAAGGAGGATTACGCCAAGCTGGTGCGCGAGGCGGATGATTTTCTGCAGGGCAAGACCAACAAGGTGCAGGCGCAGCTGGCCGAGCAGATGCAGGCCGCCAGCGACGCGATGGAGTTCGAGCGCGCCGCCGCCCTGCGCGACCGCATCCAGGCGCTGTCCTCGGTGCAGTCGGCCCAGGGCATCAACCCGCGCGGCGTGGCCGAGGCGGATGTGATCGCGCTGCATATGGATAGCGGGCAGGCCTGCGTGCAGGTCTTCTTCATCCGCTCCAACCAGAACTGGGGCAACCGCGACTACTACCCGCGCCTGGGCGGCACCGAGAGCCCGGCGGAGGTGCTGCAGGCCTTCGTCGGTCAGTTCTATGACAACAAGGAACCGCCGCGCATGCTGATCCTCTCGGACGGGATCGAGGACATGGACCTGATGGCCGAGGCGCTGGCCGAGAAGGCCGGGCGCAAGGTGCAGATCCTGGTGCCGCAGCGCGGCGAAAAGCAAGAGCTGGTCACCGGCGCCCTGCGCAACGCCCGCGAAAGCCTGGCGCGCAAGATGTCCGAGACCGCGACCCAGGCCAAGCTCTTGGCCGGGCTGGCCGAGGCCTTTGGGCTAAAGGAGCCGCCGGGGCGCATCGAGGTCTATGACAACTCGCATATCCAGGGCGCCCACGCGGTGGGCGCGATGATCGTCGCCGGCCCCGAGGGGCTGATGAAGAACCACTACCGCAAGTTCAACATCAAGGGCGAGGACCTGACCCCCGGCGACGATTTCGGCATGATGAAGGAGGTCCTGACCCGGCGCTTCCAGCGCCTGCTGAAGGAGGACCCCGACCGCGAGAACGGCATCTGGCCGGACCTGTTGCTGATCGACGGCGGGGCAGGGCAGGTCAGCGCCGTGCACCAGATCATGACCGAGCTGGGGGTTGCGGACATCGCCATGGTCGGCGTGGCCAAGGGCGTGGACCGCGACGCGGGCAAGGAAGAGTTCCACCGGATCGGCGCCCGCACCATGGCGCTGCGCCACAACGACCCGGTGCTCTATTTTGTGCAAAGGCTGCGCGACGAGGCGCATCGCTTCGCAATCGGCACCCACCGCGCCAAGCGCTCTAAGGCCATCGGGGCCACGCCGCTGGACGATGTGCCCGGCGTCGGCGCCGCCCGCAAACGCGCGCTTTTGCAGCACTTTGGCAGCGCAAAGGCCGTGAGCCGCGCGAACCTTGCGGATCTAAAGGCGGTCGACGGGGTTTCCGCCAATCTGGCCGAAAAAATCTACAATTTCTTTCACGAGAGTGGGTAGCGGATTTATGCCCGCTTGGGTTGCGGCGGGCAAAAATTAACAAAAAGTTGCAAACTTGCCCTTTGAGCCGCGCGCCGCACGCGCTAATCATTGAGGTGTAACAATTTTTTTGTTGACGAGTGACGCATATATGAACGGGCACGCTGAACTCGACCGGTATCTGGAGCTTGAGACCGGGAATCGCCGCGAACTGATGGTTCGCTTCGGGGCCGGCCTGCTGATCGCAATTTACCTTTACGTAAGCGCCGGCTGGCTGATTGGAATCATCTGGTTTGGCGTCTATGTGCTGCTGCGCCTCGTTTACTACGGCTATCTGCGTTATGTCCGGCTGAGCGATCAGCGCCTGGGCCTGCTGATCTCGACGCTTCTGTCTTTTGCCGGGCTGCTGACGTTGCAGAGCCTGCCGCTTTATCTGGTGCTGCAGCGCGACCCCGGCATGGTGCTGATTGGGGCGGCGGTGCTGGCGGCCTCTTTCATCTCGCAGGTGCGGCGCTGCGACACGCATCTGCCCACGGTGCTGTCGCAGGTGGGCCTGATCGTCTTCGCGGTGGGGGTGGTGCTGTGGGTGTGGCTGCCGCGGCTCGACTTGCTGGCGCAGCAGGTGATTGTGGGCTGCCTCTTCTGCGTCACGGTGTTTTACTTCGTAGAGGCGGTGCGGGTGACCCGGCAGCTGCGCCTGCAGTCGGACCAGCGCTCTAAGGTCACGGCGCAGCAGGAAAAACTCGCCGCACTTGGCCGTCTGGTCGGCGGGGTCTCGCATGATTTTAACAACGCGCTTGTCGGGATCTCGGGCAGCCTGGAGCTCTACCACGAGGTAAAGACCGACGCGGACCGGGCCGAGCTGGTGCGGGACGCGTTGGAGGCCTCGCTGCGCGCCGAGGCCCTGACCAAGCAGCTTCTTGTGTTCGCGCGCCGCGCCGATGTCTCGCCCAGAATGCTCGAGGCGCGGGGCGTCGTCGAGGAGCTTGCGGCCTTCGCAAAGCGCGTCATCCCCGCATCGATTGACGTGACCTTCCGGATCGGCGCGCCGGACATCTGGGTCGAGGCGGATCGCGACCTGCTGGTCACCGCGCTGATCAACCTGCTTGTGAACGCGCGGGACGCGGTGGTGCAGGGCGGCACCATCGAGGTCTCCGTCAGCCGGTACCACAATGACGAGCCGGTGGCCTGCGCGACCGGCGGCGTGTTGCCGCCCAATGACTGGGTCGTCCTATCCGTGAAGGATACCGGCGTGGGCATAGCGCCCGAGGACCTGCTGAAGACCGTCGAGCCGTTCTACACCACCAAGCAGGAGGGCGAGGGCACCGGTCTTGGCCTGCCGATGGTGCTGGGGCTCGCCGAGAGCTGCGGCGGCTGCCTCTCGATCCTGTCTGAGCAGGGCGCCTGGACCGATGCGCGCATCATCCTGCCCGAAGCCGCCGCGCCCGCCGCCTCTGCCTCCGCGACCGCCGCCGATCCTGCCGCAACACGCGCCGCAACCGCGACGTAGATGCGCAAAGTTTGCGCGTTCACGAGCGCGTGCGCGCGCGGCGTCTTCCCTGTCCCGCGCGAAGCCGCTAGGAAGGCGCCATGAAGTGGAATATCCCAAATATCCTCACCACTTTGCGGCTCCTGGCGGCGCCGGGCGTGGCGGTGATGTTCTTGTATTTCGTGCGGCCCTGGGCGGACTGGTTTGCCATGCTGCTGTTTGTGGGCGCGGCGATTACGGATTATTTTGACGGCTACCTGGCGCGGCTCTGGAAGCAAGAGAGCCGCTTTGGCGCCATGCTCGACCCGATCGCCGACAAGGCGATGGTGATCATCGCGCTGCTGGTGAACACGGGATTTTCGGGCATGAACCCCTGGATCTTGCTGCCCGCCACGGTGATCATGTTCCGCGAGATCTTCGTCTCGGGCCTGCGGGAGTTCCTGCAAGAGAAATCCTCGACCCTAAAGGTCACCAACCTGGCCAAGTACAAGACCTTCGCGCAGATGATCGCGCTGACCTTCCTGTTCGCGACGGGCATCTTCGAGCATAACTTCCTGGACCGCACCATCGGCATGGACGAGGGCACCCTGCATCTGATCATGACCGGGCAGCTGCCCGACGATATCGGGCTGGTCTGGCATCAAACCGGCGCCTGGTGGAGCTGGTGGATCGGCACCATCCTGTTGTGGATCGCTGCGGCGCTGACGCTGATCACCGGGGTTGACTACTTCGCCAAATCCCTGCCGTTCTTCCGCGAGGAGGAGGGGACGCATGATTGAGGTTCTGTACTTTGCCTGGGTGCGCGAGCGCATCGGCCTGCCGCGCGAGAGCATCGAGACCCAGGCCGCGACCGTGGCCGATCTGGTGGCTGAGCTGCGCGCGCGCGAGGACCGCTATGACATGGCCTTTTCGGACGTCTCGGCCCTGCGGGTGGCGCTGGACCAAGAGCTGGCTGGCTTCGACGCGCCGCTGGCGGGCGTGCGCGAGGTGGCCTTCTTTCCGCCGATGACCGGCGGCTGAGCCGGTGGTCGTGCGCGTGCAGGCCGAGCCCTTCGATGTGGGCGCCGAGCTGGCAGCCTTCGCCGCCGGGCGCCAGGACGTGGGCGCCGAGGTCTCGTTCAGCGGCGTGGTGCGCGACGATGGCGGGCTGGCGGCGATGGAGATCGAGCACTACCCGGGCATGACCGAGAAGGCGCTGGCCAAGATCGAGGCCGAGGCCGTGGCGCGCTGGGACCTGAAGGCCAGCCTGGTGATCCACCGCTACGGGCGGCTGGAGCCGGGCGAGAAGATCATGATGGTGGCCACCGCGGCCGGGCACCGGGCGGAGGCCTTTGAGGCCGCGCAGTTCCTGATGGACTACCTTAAATCCCGCGCCCCGTTCTGGAAGAAGGAAACCGGCGCCGATGGCGCAAGCTGGGTCGCGGCCAAGGATGCCGATGAGGACGCGCTGGAGCGCTGGTAGTTGGGGGAATGCGGCGGTGCTTTATGAGTGCCGCGCTTGACCTGGACGCGACGCAATTTTCTTGCAAGAAAATTGCGAAACTCTTGCAAGAGTTTCTTTGGCGCGCCCCGCAATGATCCGCTATGCGCACCCTCTCACCGGACGCGGGCCCAACTTTCCTTGGAAGGAAAGTGCAAATCTCTTGCAAGAGATTTGGCGCGCCCAATGGACCGCTCCAGGTCCAACATGACCCCCCGCGCGGCGGCCACTGACGACCAGCCGGTCATCGCCACAGCCTCTGCCTTTTCGATGAAGGGACCCGCGCGCGCCCCAACAGCAGAGCTTGGCGGCAACTGGCCCGTGCGCCTTACCGGTTGGTGACAGCGCCGGGCGGGGCTAGCCTTGGTTCTGGCGCTCGATATAGGCGCGCAGCTCCTCGGCCTCTTGGCGGGCCTCGCGCAGCCCCTCCATGGCGGCGCGCAGCTCTGCCTCGGTCTGCTGCAGCTGGTTCGACATCTCGGCCTCGCGCTGCTGCATGTAGGTCACCGTGCGGTCGCGCTCCTCCTCCGCCTCGTGGAGCTGCTGTGCGAGCTTATCCAGCTCGCCCATCTCGGACTGCTTGACCCGCGCGAAGCGGTGCACCAGCCAATGCGCGAACCACCCCAGCACGAAGGCGACAAAGAGGATGACGGCGGTGGTTGCGATGATCTCTGTTCTATTCATTTGTTTCCTCCGCCGCCGGGGTCTCGGTCCCAGTTTCGGCCCCATTTTCGGTCCCGGTTTCGGCCCCGGTTTCGGTCTGCGTCTCGGCTTCCGGTCCGGGCTGCGCGCCGTCGGTCTCGGGCTCTGCGTCCGGGTCGTTCAGCCCCTCTGGGTCGCCCAGGATGATCAGCGTGAACTCGATGCGGCGGTTCTCCTCGCGGCCCTCTTCGGTGCCGTTATCGGCGATCGGGTTGGCCTCGCCGTAGCCCTGCGGGCTGAGGTTGCGGGTGCTCACGCGCCGGGACTGCAGCGCCACGAGCACCGCCTGGGCGCGCTGCTGGCTGAGCGCCTGGTTCATCGTCTCGCGGCCCTGGCTGTCGGTGTGCCCGGCGATCTCCATCGGCACGTCGGCGCAATCGCCCATCACCTCGGCGATGCGGTCGATGGTGCCGGCCTCCTCGGCGTCGATATCCGCCGAGCCGGGCTCGAAGGTGACCTTCTGCGCGGCCAGGATGGCGTTGATGGCGTCCACGCATTCCTGCGGGCTGGGCAGGGCCGCGTTCGGGTCAAGCGCCTCGACATAGGCGATGTCGATCGAGAAGTTCTCGGCCTCGCCCAGCTGCGATGACAGGATGCGGGAGACCTCGGCGCGGGCGGCGATGTTGCCGGTGGCGCCGCGGATGTCGACGATGTCGGGCTGCACCACGAGGCTGCCGTTGGACAGCATGGCCAGCGCCTCGAGCCCGGCAAAGACCCGCGCCGCCCAGCCGTCGGGCAGCCGGTCGTCCAGGCGCATGGTGCCGCTGACCTCGGCGGTGCTGAACCGCGCCCGCGCAAAGCCGGTCACCGCGGCGCGTAGCCGCTCGTCCGAGATCCGGCCGCGCAGCTGCAGCAGCCCCTCGGGGCTGAGCGTCGCCACGAATTCCGGCGGCCCGCTATCGGGCGCCTCGCCGGTGCCCACGATCACCACGGGCTCTGGCTTGGTGGCCGATAGCGAGAAGACATCCGGCAGGGCGTTCTCAAGCTCGCCGACCACCCGATCGAACAGCGCGCTGTCGGTGCTTTCCAGCGCCACCAGCGAGACGTCGGCGTCCGAGAAGGTCAGCGCGCCGCCGCCAATGCGCGCCAGGGCGCCGATGCCGGTGGTGACCGCGTCGGGCCATTCCGGGGTGGGCACGCCAAGCCCCAGCACGCAGGCGGCCTCGCCCTGCAGCCCGGCCTCTGCCGCGGCGGCAAGGATGCGCGCGCTTCCGGCCTTGGTATGCGCGGTGCAGGCGTCAAAGCGCGCGCCCGCCTCGTCGATGACAAAGCGCAGCGTGAAGGGCGAGATCACCGGGCGCGGCGCCGAGATGCGCAGCACCAGGTTCACCCCGTCCGGCACGGCGCTCTTGAGGCTGTTCTCGAGCTGCCGCTTGGCGGCGGCGCTCTCTGCGACCGAGGTGATCTCGACCCGGTCCGCGGCCACCGAGATCTTAGAGCGCGGCAGCCGGCCCAGCGTGTCCAGCGCGAAGCCCAGCGCGCTGGCCCAGCCGGGCGGCACCGGGAAGTCGGCGCTCTCCAGCAGGTCGGTCACCGGCGCGCCCTGGGCGATCTCAGAGATCTGCGCCGCCGTGGCCTGGCGGTCCATGGCGCCCGGGATCAACCCGATCAGCGACACCCCCGCGTCGTTGCGCAGGAACTCGATGGCAAAGCGGGGCGGCGTGATCGCCGCGACCGCCTTGACGTCCATGGCGTCGATCACCCGGTCCGCATCGACCACAGTGCTGGCCAGGCGCTCGGCGCGGAACCGCGTCGCCTCGTCCTCGGCGGTGCCGCGCAGCTTGACCTGCAATCCGTCCACCGCGACCGAGACCCAGTCCTGCCCGTCCAGCATCAGCACGCGCTTGACCGCCGCCTGCGAGCTGCGCTCGATCTGGGCCACGGCAAGCATCGCCGCCGCAATGCAGAGCAGCGCGGCGCCGAGGAACACGGCGATGGCGGGAACATAGTTCGACAGACGCATGGGGCGGTGAATTCTTCCTTACGCGATCCTTGGGGCGTTCTTAATGGGCCGCGGGCGGCGGGGCAATCACAACAAGGCCAGGCTCAGGCCCAGAAAGATCACCAGGATCAGCCCCGCGTCCCGGTTTGAGCGGAAAAGCGCCATGCAATTGTCCGGGTCGTCGATGTCGAGCCGCCGCATCTGCCAGGACAGGTGCCAGCCGAAGGCCCAGGGCCCGCCCAGCGCCACCGTCATCGCCAGCACGTTGGCGGTCTCCAGCAGCGCCCCGATCAGCGCCGCGCCCAGCAGCGCCACCGACAGCACCATGAAGGCCAGCAGCGCCCGCGGGGTCTCGTCGCCAAAGAGCCGCGCGGTGGACTTCACCCCGATCAGCGCGTCGTCCTCCTTGTCCTGATGCGCGTAGATCGTGTCGTAGAACAGCGTCCAGGCGATCCCGGCGGCGTAAAGCGCGAAGGGCGGCCAGTCCAGCGACCCCGCCACGGCGGCCCAGCCCAGGATCGCGCCAAAGTTAAAGGCCAGCCCCAGAAAGACCTGCGGCCACCAGGTGAAGCGCTTGGCGAAGGGGTAGATGCAGACCACCGCCAGCGAGCCGACGCCCAGCCAGATCGCCAGCGGGTCGAAGGTCAGCAGGATCATAAAGGCCGCCAGCGCCTGCAGCCCCATCCAGATCACCGCGCCGCGCACCGTGACCTGGCCCGACGGGATCGGGCGCGAGGCGGTGCGCGCCACCTTGCCGTCGATCTCGCGGTCGGTGATGTCGTTCCAGGTGCAGCCCGCGCCGCGCATCAGGAAGGCGCCCAGGGCGCAGCCCAGCAGCACCCAGGCCTCACCCCAACCAAAGCCGCCCTGCTGGCCCGCGGCCAGAAGCGCGCCCCACCAGCACGGCCACAGCAACAGCGTCACCGGCGTGGGGCGGTCGGCGCGGCTGAGCCGCAGGTAGGGCCGCGTCCAGGCGGGCGCGCGATTGTCCACCCAGTTGCCCTTCTCGGCATCGGCCACTTGGCCCTTGCCCTGCGCCCGGTCCTTGCCCTGGTCCTGGCCCGGTGCCGATTTCGACGTCGAGGTCTCTGGCGTCTGTTTCATGTGCTCTTTATGCTCCCCCCATGGCTCGCATTCGCCTCTATGTAGATCAGCCCCTTGGGCCGTCGCAATCGCTCGCATTGTCGCGTGACCAGGCGCATTATCTCTTCGGGGTGATGCGGCTTGGCGTGGGGGCCGATCTGTTGGTGTTCAACGGGCGCGATGGGGAATGGCGCGCCACCGTCGAGGCGGCCAGCAAGCGCGGCGGCCAGATCAGGGCCGAGGAGCGCACCCGGCCGCAGATGAACCCACCGGATCTCTGGCTGCTATTCGCGCCGATCAAGAAGGCGCGCACCGATTTCATCGTCGAGAAGGCGGCCGAGCTGGGCGCGGCGCGGATCTGCCCGGTGCAAACCGAGTTCACAAACTCCGAGCGCATCCGCCGCGACCGCCTGCAGGCGCATGCCGTGGAGGCCGCCGAGCAATGCGGCGGCACCTTCGTGCCGGAGGTGGCCGAGCTGGCCAAGCTCTCGCGCGTGCTCGACGACTGGCCCGGCGCGCGGCGGCTGATCTTTTGCGACGAGGCGCTGGTTGGCGCCACCGAGGCGGACCTGCGGGCGGCGACCGGTCCGGTCGCGATCCTCATTGGTCCGGAGGGCGGGTTCAGCCCCACCGAGCGCGCCCGCATCCGCGCGCATCCCCAGGCCCTGCCCATTAGCCTTGGCCCGCGGATCCTGCGCGCCGACACCGCCGCGGTTGCTGCTTTGACCCTCTGGCAGGCCGGGGCGGGGGACTGGCCAGGGGCCTGAACTGGGGACTGAACTGGGGGGCTGAGCGGCGGACTGGGCGCGGCCACTGTCGCGGCCTGGAGCCTGGTTGACGTTACGGCATCCGCGGCGGCGTCATTGTGCCAAAAATTCAGTCACTTTGCCCGGTATTGCGCCCAGTTTGTGGGCGCTGCCGGAACCGTTTCCTATTCCCCAGGATTTGGTGAACAAACGGCACCCAAACTCCACATTTTGGCCCTGATTACCTCTTAGCTCAGGACACAACAGGGGGTCGGTCTTTGGGGGACTAGGAAGCAGGTGTTTGGTATGGCAATGATTTCGCCGGATTTGTTCAGTAGCGTTTGGCGTTGGCGCGAGGCGGTTTTGGGGTTCTTCTTCGCGTTGTGCGGGCTCTTCTGGGCGGTCTCGCAGCAGGGCGTTCTGGCGGTGATCGGCACGTCGCTTACGATTGTGGGCGCGCTGATCATCTTCGCGGGCATACAGCGCACGCGCTTTCGGGTGCGGGCCGAGGGGCCGGGGCATGTGCAGATCGGCGACCGCATGATCATCTATTACGGGCGCCAGGACGGCGGGACCATCGCGGTGGACGCGCTGGAATCGGTGCAGCTTGATGCCACGGCGAGACCGGCGTGCTGGATTCTGAAAGAGGTGGGCGGCCTGCCGCTGAGCGTGCCGACCAACGCCCAGAACGCCGAGAAGCTCTTCGACGTTTTTGCCTCGCTGGAAGGGATCCGGACGAAAAACATGCTGTCCACGCTGCGCAGCAATCCCGATGCGCCGGTGCCGATCTGGGATGCCAGCCAGCGCCGCCTGCACTGATCCCGACAGATGTTGACGGCGGCGGCTTGCCAGCGATCACGGGCTTGACGTAGGCTGGGCCGCGCCGCGCTTGGCGCGGTTCGCTTGTTGCGGCAGGGTCCTGGGGATGAACACGAAGCCGACGATCCAGCTCCATCTTTTCTTCGCGTCGCAAAGCGACCGCGCGGTGATTCTGCGTCAGGGCCCGTCGAAGCAGTGTCGCATGATCCTATGGCATCGCGACACGGACAGGTTCGAGGACGGCCAGTGGCTGAAGCAGAGGGTCTACCCAGACTGCTGTCACCTATCTCCGGACGGTCAGCATTTCATCTATTTCGCTTTGGATGCCCACTGGGACAGCGAGACGAAGGGCTCTTATACCGGGATATCGCGCCCGCCCTATTTTACGGCGCTCGCGCTCTTTCCTGTGGGCGACACCTGGTCGGGCGGCGGTGCCTTTTTTGTGGACAATCACCATGTTTTCGTCGATGGCGACCCGGACATCATTGGGCGAGCCGCGGGCCTGTCGCGGGTGGAGCTGGGCAAGCCCGACCCCAAAGGATGCACGACGGACATCCGGTTGCGTTCCGGCCTCCCTGCGCCGCTGTCTCGCCAGGCGACAAAACTCCTGCTTGAGGACCCGGTGCCCACCAGCCGCTCGGCCATGCGGTATCAACTCCGGCACGCCTCAGCACATCTCGGCGCGGCGTATCATTGCGACGGCGGCAAGCTGTACCGTAGTGACGGCTCCGGCCAGGCAGCGCTGATCCGAGATTTCACCGACATGGCTTTCGAGCCAATCCGCGCGCCCTATGACTGGCGCGGTGAAACGGGCGCGACAGAGGGTGAACCTAGCTGGCACCCCTTGGATGGGGCAGGCGCATGAGCTTCATTCGCCCAGAGGTGCAAGAGAAGCTTGCCAAGACGAGACCATTTGCGATTGGCGCCGGGCTGTTGCTGCTGGGGCTCTACTGGCTGGTGGATGGCGGCGGGGTGATGCGCTTTGTGGGCGCGGGTCTGGCCGTCCTTGGCGGCGTGCTGCTTTGGGACGGCGCGCGGCGCGCGCGCTTCCCGGCCTCGGGGGATGGGTCCGGCGTGGTGGAGATCGACGAGCGCCGCATCACATATTACGGCCCCGATGGCGGCAGCTCGGTCTCGCTGAACGACGTGGCACGCATCCGCATCAACACGACCGACCAGGGCCCGTTCATGGCGGACCTGTATTGGGAGTTCACCGAACGCTCAGGGCTGCGCCTGGTGTTCCCCGGCGACGCGGTGGGGGCGGAGAAGATATTCGACGCGCTGGCGGTCTTTGACGGCGCCGACTTCCAGGCAATCGTGGAGGCCAACACGCACACCGAGGATGCCAGCTTTTTGGTCTGGGAGGACGCGCAGCTGCGCCTGGAGGGATAGTTTCGTCTGTTATGTGCGGCGCGTTGGGGGTGGTTTGGTTCAAGTGGATCTTGGCGCGACGCAATTTTCTTGCAAGAAAATTGCGAAACTCTTGAAAGAGTTTCTTTACCGCGCCCCGCATTGATCCCTGAAATGCGACCGCTTGCCAGCCCGCGGACCGGACTTTCCTTGGAAGGAAAGTGCAAATCTCTTGCAAGAGATTTGGCGCGCCTAAAGGGCGTTCCACGCCGAAACAACCAAACCTCCAATACGCGCGCTAAAAGTTTGACTGAAGGCCAAAGGATAGCGCCCATTCGGCGGTATCAAAGCGTGACACGTTGGAATCGGTGCGCTTGCGTCGCAGCTTCACGCTGGGCGAGAAGCCGGCGTATTCAAGCTTTGTGAAGGTGGCATTGATGTCAAAAAAGACCGCCTCGTCCTTGCGCCCGCCGGGCACCGGGACGCCAACCCAGTAGTTGGGATAATGCGTCTCGGCATAGCCCAGCCCGGCAGACAGCAGCATCGACAGGACCGGCTCGCCCAGGCTGAAGCGCAGCTGCGCGGCGATGGTGTCATTCTCCAGCACGATATTGGGTGTCGCGTTCTGGGTGCCAAACAGCGCGCCGGACAGCTTATTGCCGTTGGCGAAGCGGTAGGTCAGGCCCAGATTGGCCGACTGGACCTCGCCATTCCCGCCGCGGCCATACTTGCGGGCCTCGTGGTTGAAGCCGGCATCAAAGGTCAGCGCGTCGCTAAGCGGATGCCGCAGGGACGCGCCCGCCGAGATCGCGTGGAAGGAATGCGCCCCGCCTTGCATGTGGCGCTTGAGGGTCGACCTCAGCCCCAGGATGCTGCCCGCGTCCCCAAGCGCCCGGCTATGCGCGAAGCCCAGCGACAGGTTCTGCTCGGAGAGCAGCCCGGCGTCGAAACCGGGCGCAAAATCTTTGGCTTCCTGGGACAGGAAGACCTCTCGGGCGGACAGATGGCCCGTGAGGTGGGTTTGGCTGGTCTCGGTGCGGTTCAGCCGGTAGCTGGCAAAGACCGAGGCGCGGGTCACCACGCCGGATAGGGCCTGCGCGCTGGGGCTCAGCGTGCCAGCGGGGAGCGGCGCGACCCCAATGATCTCGCCCTGCCCATTCGCCAGATAGATATAGGCCCCGTCGATGGTGTTAAACGCGCTGTCCGCGCCGCCGTTGACGTTGGACGACGGCGTGGCGCCAAAGCGGAACCGCAGGTTCCAGGGGCTTTTTGCCTTTAGGTAGTTGAACTGCTGCTCGATCTTCTTGCGGTCCACCTCGGTCGGGGCAAGATCGCCGGCGCGGCGCATCCAGAACTGCGACAGCATCTGCCGCTCGCCGCCCAAGGCGGCCGTCGAGGTGACGCGGGCGGCCTGGAATTTCTGGTCCTTGGTTTGGGCAAAGCGGAAGGCCATGCGCCCGCCCTTGTAGGCCGCGCCCCAATCGCGCTTGGCCAGGAAGGCGGCGCTGCGGGCCAGGTGGGCCTGGGCGTCCTCGGGGTCCTGGTCCAGAAGCTGCTGAGTGAGGCTCAGCGCGACATCAGGCCGCCCGCCCATCGCGGCCTGCAATGCAAGCGCGCGGGCCTCGGGCAGGGTGAAGGTGAGCTGCTGCGCGGGCTGAGCCGGGACGGCGCCGCCGCTGATCCCAATCGCGAGCGCGGCGCAAACCAGCGCCGCGGCCCAGCGGCTACGGCGCCGTGCCGGTGCAGAGCGTTGCATCTTCGCCCGCCGATCCGCATTGGTTTAGCACCCAGAAGCCGTGCTCGCTTTCGTTTTCGCGAGTTGGATCCCATTCGGTGATGACCAGCCCGCCTGCCATGGCGGTGGCGTTGGTGCCGCCGAAGAGACCGGCATAGGTGCCGATGCCAAGAGTCGAGGCCCCCACCGCGGCCTCGACAACGCCGTCTTGGAAGGTCCCGTCGGCGGTGATGTTGGTCGCGGTCAAAACGATCGTGGGCAACTGGTGGGCGATGCCGCCCTGGTCAACAAGGACGCGGTCAAAAACGGCCCCATTCACCAGCATGTCGTCGAAGTTCACGTTCAGGAAGATATTGCCGACCACGCGGCCCGGGGCCTGCGGCTGATTCGCGGGGTTGGTGCCGGGCGGCAGCGGGGGGTTGGGGCCGGACCAGTTGTCGAGGCCCGTATAGCCGCCCGCGTAAGAGACCTGGCCTGTCCCCGGCGAGGTCGTGCTGGCGGGGCGATCAAAGCCGCCATCGCGCTCGTAGTAAACGCCCGAGAAGAAGCTGTTAAACTGCCCGCCATCGCTGGCCACGCCGCCGCGCACGACGCCGTTGGCGCTTTGGGAGGCGACCGCGATGAAGGCCCGGTCCAGCGGGTCCTCCTGCAGCGTGTAGGCCAGGTGCCCCGCGGGCAGAGCGGCCTCGACGGCCAGGTTGCGCATGAAGGTGGTCACCGTGGTGGGGGTCGAATCGAGGCCCGACAACTCCACCGTCAGCGTTTGCGCCGTGGCGTTAAAGGCCAGCTGCGTGACGTCGCTGGCGACCGCCGCGGGGATCCCGCCGGCGGCGGGGGTGGGGGTGGTTGGAGTGGGGGTCGTCGGTGCGGTTGTCGCAACGAAGGGATTCCCGTCGCACGCGGTGAAAACGAACACCGCGGCCAAAGCCATCATCGGTTTACGCATAACTCTGCTCGAAGCCTGCCTATTGTTTTATCCACAACCTGCCTGCGAGTTATCCACAAGTCAACGAATCGGCGCGACCCATTGGCGAAGTGATGCGCAAATACCGCGCTTAATTACACAGGATAAGTCCCTGGAATGGCGCTATATTGGAAGCGGGCTTTTTTCTGCTTCTATATGTGGTGCCGGGTTCTAATTGTGCGGGGATTAGGGGGCGGGACTTCCAACTTAGATTATGGTAAGCTGTGCTTGGCAATCTTTAGCCAGCAACAACTTTTTTGTAGTTTATTGATGGAGGCTTTTATGGCCGGACTTCACGTACTCCTGGAAATGTCATCCAAAGAAAACGATGCCTTCTCGCGGCACGCCGCGGGGCTGGAATCCGCGGAGGAGGCGCAGAAGCAGGCAACAGAGATGATGGGCGCCGTTGGCGGCGTTGGCATCGAGATCGAGGAGGACGCGCCGCCGATCCCAATGTTTGCCGCGACCGCAGAGGACGACCAGGCGCTGAGCGCCTTTGCATTGGGGCTCGCGGGCAGCACCGGGCGCGGCAAGAAAACCAAGAGCCATGTCGTGCAGGCCGAGGTCAGTCGCACCCGCATGGGCGAGCTGTTGGAGGCCCCCGATATCCAGGTCTGGCCAAGCTCGCCCATGGCGCTGCTGGACGAGGGGGCGGTGGCGTTTGACCTCGCCTCGTCCCGGGGCGGGGTGGATTGCCGCCCGTTCCGGCCCGGCGTTGACATTGCTACGATCCGCGAACTCTTGGGCGTTGCGGCGCTCTGGAAGGAGGGCGCGCAGGGGCAGAACATCGTCGTGGGCGTGCTGGACGAGGGCATCGACGGCAGCACCTATCCGGTGATCGGCGGCTTCGCGCGCCCGAACTCGGCGCGCCAGCCGGGCTCGGCGCCGGTGACCAGCCACGGTTCGATGTGTGCCGCCGACATCCTGGTGGCGGCGCCCGCGGCGCGGCTCTATGACTACCCGTTCCTGGGCGTGCCGCGCTCGGGTCCGGCGCTGCAGATGATGCAGGCGGCGCTGAACCAGTTCTCGCAGGACGGCACGCCGCAGATCACCAACAACTCCTACGGTTTCACCGCGGGGCCGTCGGCGATCACCGATCCGCGCCACGAGGTGAACAACTTCAACCACCCCTATAACCGTAAGGTGCGCGAGGTGGTGGCCGCCGGGATCGCGTGTTTCTTCGCGGCGGGCAATTGCGGCCGGGACTGCCCCTCGGGCAACTGCCACCCCTCGGGGATCGGGCCGGGCAACTCGATCAGCGCGGCCAACAGCATGGAGGACGTGGTCACGGTGGCGGCGGTGAACAGCCGGCACGAGAGGGTGGGCTACTCGGCGCAGGGGCCGGGCATCTTCCACGCGCAGAAGCCGGACCTGGTCAGCTACACGCATTTCTTCGGCAATTTCGGCCCCGGGCGCCCTGGCGGGACGGCGCAGCCCTATGATAATGGGACATCGGCGGCGACTCCGGTGGCGGCGGGGGTGGGCGCGGCCCTGCTCTCGGCCTTCCCGGGCCTGTCGCCGGCGGAGTTAAAGGAGCTCTTGATGCGCACGGCGACGGATGTGGGCGGCTCGGTGGGCTGGGATCGCGACCATGGTGCGGGCGTGATCAACGCTGCGGCGGCCTATGCGCAGCAGCGCAACGCGATGATCATCAGCAGCTATGGCGGCGGCGCGTCCGGGGCGGGCACTGCGTAACGGTGGGCTATTGGATCGTGACATACCGGCGCGGTCTCGACCTGGAGGAGCTGCGCGCCTGTCTCGCCGAGATCGGGGCGCATCTGGTGGAGGGGGCGGAGCCGATCCCGCTCTCCGACCAGGAGCTCTCCATCGAGATCACGACAGAGCGGGGCGCCCTGGACCGGATCGAGGCGATCGACGGGGTGCAGGGCGTGTTCCCCTCCTCGGATATGTCGACTTTCTGACACGCGATCTTGTGTGCATGTGTCGCGGCGCTACTATGGCTTGAACCCACCGCCGCGATTCGAAGAGAGCCCAAATGCCCCTGACGCCCGAACAAGCCGCCGAGATCGACGCCCTGCGCGCCACCCCCCAGCCCACGCTGCGCGCGGTGGCCCCGGGGGCGGAGGCGCATCTCTACACGGCGCACCCGGTGCTGGACCACGGCTTCATCCGCATGGTGGACTATATGGGCGACGACAGCGCGATCTGCCAGGCGGCGCGGGTCAGCTACGGCAAGGGCACCAAGTCGGTCAGCAATGACGAGGGCCTGATCCGCTACCTGATGCGGCACTGGCACTCCACGCCGTTCGAGATGTGCGAGATCAAGCTGCATGTGAAGCTGCCGGTCTTCGTGGCGCGGCAGTGGATCCGCCACCGTACCGCCAATGTGAACGAGTACTCCGCCCGCTACTCGATCCTGGACCGCGAGTTCTACATCCCCCAGCCCGACGCGCTGGCGGCGCAGTCCACCACGAACAACCAGGGCCGCGGCGCGGTGCTGACGGGGCGCGAGGCCGAGCGCGTGCTGGAGATCCTCAAGTCCGACAGCGACCGCGCCTATGACCACTACGAGGAGATGTTGTCCGAGGACGGCCAGCAGGGCCTGGCGCGCGAGCTGGCGCGGATGAACCTGCCCGCGAATATCTATACGCAATGGTACTGGAAGGTGGACCTGCATAACCTGTTCCACTTCCTGCGGCTGCGCGCCGACGCGCATGCGCAGATGGAGATCCGGGTCTATGCCGAGGCGATCTGCAAGGTCGTCGCCGACTGGGTGCCCTTCGCCTACGGGGCCTTCGAAGACTACCGCATGGGCGGCGCGACGCTCTCGGCCAAGGCCCTGGACTGCCTGCGCCGGATGCTGGCGGGCGAGGCGGTCACGCAAGAGACCTCCGGCATGTCCAAGGGCGAGTGGCGGGAGTTTGAGGGGGTTATTGGAAGTTAGATGGTGCGCAGCGCGTCTTGAATGTCGTCGCGAATGTACTGAGTGTCTCTGGGTCGCACGGTCTTGGCCCATTCAAGGCACATGCATTGCCACAAGAAATCTCCACTCAACAGCAATTCGCTTGCGGCCTGGTTCACCCATGAATGATGATCTAAGGAAGTCATCGATTTCGAGCACGCATCTGCCACGTAAGATAGGTCGCGTGCGACTCTCGTCCAAAGATCACTCCAGTTTTCTCTTTTTAAACGCTCAAAGACGACGACTTCAGGGGCGTCATCTCCAGGCAGCAGGCTGCAGCCAGTAGCGTCATCTTGGTCGCCATCCAAAAAGACTACTGTAGGGCGTGGAAATCTTCCCTGTGACGTTATTTGGCCAAGCGCAACACCTAGGTTCGCTGAACCAAATGGAATGATTGACACCTTTTGAACAACGTCTTGATGATGGACGCTAAGTATACTCTCCAACCAAATTTTGGCGCGGTCATCTTCAACAAAAACCTCCACTTCTGGATAGTTCTCGTCATCCATCTTTGTCATTGCAAACTGAGGGCTTACGCCGCGGGCGATCGTTTTTTCTCCAGCGTTTTCCAGGATGTAAATTCTTGCTTCCAAGGGAAGTTCTTCGAGAATATATGGAGAATGTGTGGTGATGACGACTTGGCACTCTTGCGTTCGTGTCACAGTCGCCAAGTCACGCATGAGTCGCCGTTGCGCTCTAGGGTGCAGTGATGACTCGATTTCGTCGATTAAAACCAACCCATGCTTTGGCAAGTCTGTTTGCAGGAGTTCTGCTACAGTCGTTTCGCCTGAGCCCTGATGAAACCCGGAGTATGGCCGGTGCTCCTTTGTCAGAACTGGAATATCTCTGTTGGGATCAATTGAAGTTTTGGCCATCTTCGCGTCGTTGTACGTCCGGCCCATTATCGCCGACATCCGATGAATTTGTTGCTCATCGAAGTTAACTGCGTGGGCTTCGTTGTGCCTGGTCTTAGCTATTCGCGCATAGCCGACTCGTGTTCCCACTGGCTGCAACCTGCTCAAGTCAAGATATCGAACAGGTCGAAGCGGTCTTTCGGGTTGGCCTAGCCATCTTGTAGATGGTTTGCGAATAGAATGGTTGGAGTGATTTGGTCCTTGTTTGATTCCGACTCGAATAGCTGCATCGTTCAAAGAATCCCACGCAGTCTCTGGGAAAAATTCAGTTGGAAAGTAATTCGCGCCGCCTTGATTTCTAAATGAACAGGCGGCGGATTGAAGGATTGTACTCTTCCCGGAACCATTTTCGCCAACGATTGCAACAATCGGAAAATCGAAATCGATTCTTTGCTCTTCCCATCCTCGGATGTTTTTGATTTCCAACCACTCTAACCGCTTTGGCCATGACGCACCTGAATTTGTTCGCCATTTGCGTTCAAGCCTTCTCATCTCATTGGAATTCACCGAAACACTCCAAAACTCCGACTGGGATAATCTGAACCTCTTATACCATTTACGCAACTTGAGCTACTTAGTGCCGGAACGCAAATGAAGCCTATGCTGGGCTCTCATGCTGACCTACCCTCCCGCTGCTCGCATCACCGCAAACCCTAATTCGCACCCACTTCGTGCCGGGCGCGACGTTCTCAACTCAAACGACCAGTCAATCGCCAACGGGGGAACCCGGTCCGGACTCGCCAAAACGCAAAAACCCCCAGCCGGGCAGGGCCGGGGGTGCCATACGTTGTGCCATACAAAAGTCCGACGTTTTGCCGACACTTTGCCGACGCGGTTTTGGCGGCGATTTTCGACCTAACCGAGGATGCCCGGCCAGTTCGCCTCACCCTTGGCGATATTGCCCGGCACGTCCTGCAGCCAGAGCTTCCGCGCGCGCAGATTTGCGTTTAGATACAAGCGGTTCTCGTAAACCGTCCAGGCCTCGGGCTGCGTCGGCGCCAGATAGCCCAGCGAGGCCGCATAGGCGCAGTATCCGCCGAACTTGGCGCCGTATTTCTCCGGGTCGCCCATAAAGGCCATCTTGTTGTTTTCATTCGCGAAATGCCATGTGGCGCCGTTGTGATCATAGGCGAAATTGGCCGATCCAGGCACCGGCGCGGCATCGGTGAAATAGCCCACCGGGTCGATCCCGTTGATGGCGATCCCATTGGTCTGAAAGGTCAGCGGCTCGGCCGCCCGAGCGGCGTGGGTGCCAAAAAATGTGGCGACGGGCGCGGCGGCCAGCAGGCCGATCGTGGCGCGGCGGGTGAGCATGATATGTCTCCTATTTCCGGGTCAATTCCTGCACCCTAGCTGATCATAAACAGGCGCGAAAACAACCAGCTACACCGGTTTGTGAGCGCCCGTGTGCGCGGTGGAGGGCTTGTTTCAAAAGCTGGCAAGCGCCCCAGATTGGTATATGAAAAGTATATACATATCGTCATAATGCTGTTACAATGGGCACATGCGATCAAGGATACTCGCTCTCACCTGCGCGATGGCGCTCCTGGCCGGGCCACTGCCCGCCGCGGACGGGTTCTGCGCCAGCCACCAGGCCATCACCGAGGCGCTGGTCCAGCGCATGGGTGAGGCCAAGACCGGCATCGGTGTGCGCGACCCCGACAGCTTGCTAGAGCTCTGGCAGTCACGCCGCGGCACCTGGACCCTCGTGCAGCGCTACGCCGATGGGCGCAGCTGCATCGTGGCGACGGGCGAGGATTGGGTCGAGCTGGGGCCTTCGGAGCCCGCCTGACAGGCGCGCCGCAAGCGGCCGCGCCACGACTTCTGAGTCCCATTCGCCACAACATCTGGCCGAAGCATCGCGTTGCGCATCTAGGTTTTGGAGTTATCCACAGGGGCGTGATAGGGTAAGCCACCCGACCTTGTTGTATTGAACGCCAATTTGGAGGCATCCATGCGTATTCTCTTCTCCGCGGCTCTGATGGGCGCGGTCTCATTTGCGGCCCCCGCGCTGGCCTGGAACGAAACCCAGCCCGCGACGGATAACATGCTGGTTTACGCCTATAAGACCAAGCATAACTACTGCCCCACCGGGTTGCAGCCTGTGGTCGTGGGCGGCGTGATCTGCTGCGGCACGCCGAACGGTCACTACGAAAGCCACTCGGCGTCCAGCCATCACCGCGCGCATTCCAGCCACGCCTCGCCGGGCACGGTGGTGGTGTACGAAAAGGGACAGTAGCCCTTTCTCTGACAGGTTTGACTGGTCTGACGGGCCGAACGCCGCGCCTTCCGGTGCGGCGTTTCATATTCGAGGACAGTCTGTTTTGGGCAGGGGAATTGATCTTGGCCGGCGGGGGTGTATGTTTATGGTTAATTTAAGAGTTCACTGTACACATCTTGAGGGGTTAGGATGATGGTTAATAAGTTTGGTCTCGTGCTTGCCACGGGCGTAGCGTTTTTTGCGTCCGCACATACAGCACACGCGTTTTGCACCGACAGCCGGGCGGATGTTTCCATCCTGTGCCCAAAGCCGGTGCCCTTTCGGGGCAAGAAGGATCTGACGGAGACGTCCCGTAACCTGCCCACGGTGGGCACGCCGGGGGTCTATAAGAACTATGGGAATGGCTATGACGTCCGGGTCTACCTCTACCAGAACGGCACGGGGCACCAGCCGTTTCATTGGGAGAAGCAGTAGCCTTTGGCGCGTCGGCGGCCCGGTTGCCGGGCCGCGCTACAGTCTTTTCACGTATGGGGTCAGAGGGCCTTTAGATCGCCGGCCATTGTGCGGCCGTCGCGGCCCTCGATGATCTCGAACTCTACCTTCTGATTGTCGGCCAGTCCGGTCATCCCGGCGCGCTCCACGGCGGACACGTGCACGAACACGTCCTTGCCGCCCCCATCAGGCTCTATAAAGCCGTAACCTTTGGTTGTATTGAACCATTTGACGGTACCAGTAGCCATACCACCTCTCCTTAAAACAATCCCGCCCACAGAGTTGTGACGGGCCGGTGTTGCCAGGTCTTCTTAGTCTTAGGCTGCTCTTCAGGAGAGGAGCGGTCGTCAAAGAAAGTCTGTCGTCACGGCGTTAAGGATTACCTCTTTTGCGCAAAACGCAAGTGAATTAATGATGACAGGGCAACGGCTCAGGCCCTGTAAATAAAGGGAAATCACGATGAAAATGTACGGGTTAGGCACGTGCGACACCTGCCGTAAGGCGGAAAAGGCGTTACGGGACAAAGGTTTGGCATTAACCAAGGTTGACGTAAGGTCAGATGGCGTAAAAGAAGCGGAGTTACGCCGATTTTTTGAGGCGTTCGGCCAAAAATTGATCAACACGCGGTCCACAACCTGGCGTGGCCTCACCGAAACGGAACGCGCCGGAGAGCCGATCGCCTTGCTCAAAGCCCATCCCACATTGATGAAACGCCCCGTTATCGACGACAACGGGGCGCTCTATTTGGGCTGGGATAAGGCGGTGCAGGCCGCGCTACTCGGCTGATTTGCGCTCCAAGAACAGCCGGTCCAGCGATAGCGGGCCGGCGCCACGAAAGACCAGATAGGCCATCAGGAACACCCACAACACGCGCTCGTCGATCAGAGCGTATCTGCCGTCGAAAAGCGCGCCCAGTTCGGCCCCGTGGCCGGTGGTGTCGACCCAGGTCTGCACCGCGATGAACCCGATCATGCCAAGCGCCGCCAGCCGTGTGAAAAGCCCGATCAGGATCAGCAAGGGCAGCAGCCACTCCGCATAGGTGCCCGCGAAGGCGACGAGCTTGTAGATGAAGCCAAGCTGCGAGGGGTCATAGGTCACCGCCTCGAACGCCTTGGGGAACATCTGGGCGTAGACGCCGCTTTCGAGGGTGAAGAAGTCAAAGATCCCCTCGTTGCCGCGGCGGTCCCAGACCTTGGTGCCCGCGGATTGCCAGTAATAGCCGAAAAGCGTGGCCACGAAGGCCAGCCGGGCCAGGGTCGGCAGCGCGACGGGCGACAGGCGCTCGATCCTAGAGAATATGCCGTTGTGCAGGTTGATAAGGGCGTTCATCGGTCTTGTTCCTCGTTAAGTCTTATGATTGCGGCGGTGCCCAGGAGCACGCCGAGGGTTTGTGTTAGGTCAAAACCTGGCACCTGGGCGGTTGCGGCCTCGACCGCCTCGCCGAAGGTCCGGCCGCTTAGGATCGCGGCCACGAAAGTGCCACCACCCGGCAAGAGGGTGGTCATCTGCGGGTCGAACTCGGCCCGGGTGATCAGCACGTTCTCGCCCTGGCCGGCGGGCTTGGGCGCGCCTTGCTCCATGTTGAAGCGCCAGATCTGGTGGATCGGATAGCGCGAGCGGATCAGATGCACCGCGGGCGCCATCTCTAGGCGCGCGGTCATCAAACGGTCCGCGGGCAGCTCTTGCAGGATCGCAGCGTCCAGCGCCGCCGCATCGCCCGCGTGGTAGCTGCGGCGCAGCGCCTGTTCTAGCCGCGCCACATCTGCCAGGTAGGGTAGGTGCTGCAGCGGGGCGAACCCGGCCAGGAAATCCGGCATCCGGTCGCCGTAGAACATGATCAGCGGCGAGGAGGGCGGGTGCTGGCGCAGGTAGACACCGGCGACCTTCTTAAAGTTCTCGGCGCCGATCAGCTTGGCGATCACCGGAAAGGCGGTCTCGAGCGCCTCGGTCAGGCTGACGGCCACGTTGTTGCGGTAGACGTCAAAGCGCTTGGTGGCAGGCGCCCCATCGGGGTTCACCAACCCCTGCGGCGCGGCGCGCGCCGGATCAAGCATCGCTTGGGTGAATTCTGTTTGGGTGACACCCATCGGATCAGGCGAGGGCCGCGGCCAGCATCGGCGCGGCGCGTTCCGCTTCGGCGCGCAGGGTGGGCCAGTCCGGCACGTCGGTGTCCCACTCGATCAGAGTCGGCTTGGGCCCGCCGCGCGCGATGGTGTGTTCATACAAGGCCCACACGGGATCCACGACCTCGCGCCCGTGGCTGTCGATCAGCAGCGGCGCGCCGGTCTCATCCTGGTCCTCGTCATGGCCGCCTAGATGCAGCTCGCCCACCTGGTCCAGCGGGAAGCTGTCGATATAGCTCAACGGGTCGGTCTTTTGGTTGGTGGCGCTGACGAAGACGTTGTTGACGTCAAACAACAGCCCGCAGCCAGTGCGCCGGGCGATCTCGTCCAGGAACGCGACCTCGGGCATGGTGGTCTCTTCAAAGGCCAGATAGGTCGAGGGGTTCTCCAGCAGCATGCGCCGACCGACCGCGTTCTGCACCTCGTCCACATGGTCGCAGACCCGATCCAATGTTGCCTTTGTGTAAGGCAGCGGCAGCAGGTCATTCAGAAAATGGCTGTCATGCGTAGACCAGGCAAGGTGTTCGCTAAAGGACGCGGGGTTCAGCCAGCCCAGCAAATGTTTCAATCGTGCAAGGTGGTCGCGGTCCAGCGGGGCCTCGCCGCCGATGGAAAGCCCGACGCCATGCACCGAGATGGGGAAGCGCTCGGCCAGGTGGCGCAGCTGCGCCAGGGGACGCCCGCCATCGCCCATATAGTTCTCGGCGTGGATCTCGAGCCAGGCCACAGGGCCGGGCGCGTCAAGGAGGTCAGAGAAATGCTGCGGCTTGTAGCCCACGCCCGGCGCGTCGGGCAGCTTGTCAAAGCGATGCGACGTGGCGTCCAGCATGTGTCGAACGTCCTTTTTGGTTCGATGATGTGTGGATCATAGAGCCTGGGCGCGGCCCGGGCAATTGGGTGGGGTGGGCAATCGGAGGTAGGATGGGGTTAAACCCCATCCTACGCATTCGTTTGGCTTACGCCGGCAGGTCGCGGTCCAGCTCTTCCAGCGAGCCTTCGCGCGCGGTGCCGTCGGCCATGGCAGGCACTTCGATATCGGCGCAGGTGCCCGCGTCGACGAGGGTCCAGGCGTTGCCCTGGTAGTCAACCGTCGAGGTGCCGGCGCAGGTGGTGCCGGGGCCAGCGGCGCAGTCATTCTCGCCAGCCAAGGAGATGCCGTAGCACTTTTCCTGCGACTGAGCGTTCGCGATGGTTGCGTGACCAGCAACGGCGGCGGCAACGGCGCCAGCAACGGCGAGGGTTTTAACGGTGGTGGACATGTGGGTCTCCCATCAGAGTTACGGTAATCCGAGCATCGCGATATGCGATGAGACAAGATTTATAGGATGCGGCGCGAGTGTTCCAATAACAGCCACGTTACGCACATGTGTGTTATCTCGCGGTAATATAGATCGGGGAAATTGACGGGCTTTTGGCGGCGTGTGTCGCGGCGCAACCCCCTATTTTGCAAGGGGTTTCGGCTTGGCGGCGCTGGGTCGCGGTCTGCGCCCGCTTTAGGCGAGGCTTGGCGCATCGGAATTGTTACAAGCCCTGGTCCGCGGCGGCTGATCCAACGCGCCGCAGCCAATTTTGTAACATTTCGTGAGGCGCGCCGGGAATCGCGGCGCGTTCTCTTGGAGCGCTCAGCGCATATCCGGAGGCGTTGCGTCCGCCGCCAGGGCGGTTGCGACGTCGTCCAACGCCTCGACGGTGGACTGCTTTTCGCCCAGGCGCCGCACGGACACCGTGCGTTCCTCGACCTCGCGCATGCCGCAGGCCAGGATCACCGGCACCTTGCTCAGCGAGTGCTCGCGGACCTTATAGTTGATCTTCTCATTGCGGATGTCGGCCTCGGCGCGGATGCCCTTGGCCTTCAGCGCCGCCACGACCTCGTGCACATACTCATCCGCGTCCGACACGATCGCGGCCACCACGACCTGCCGCGGGGCCAGCCAGAAGGGCAGCTTGCCCGCGTGGTTCTCGATCAGGATGCCGAGGAAGCGCTCAAACGAACCCAGGCAGGCGCGGTGCAACATCACCGGGCGGTGCTTGGCCCCATCGGCGCCAATATAGGTGGCGTCCAGACGCTCTGGCAGCACGAAGTCCACCTGGAACGTGCCGCATTGCCAATCCCGGCCAATCGCGTCGGTCAGCACGAATTCCAGTTTCGGTCCGTAGAACGCGCCCTCGCCAGGGTTCAACTCTGGTTCGACCCCAGCGGCACGGGTCGCGGAGAGCAGGGCCGTCTCGGCCTTGTCCCAAACCTCGTCTGAACCGGCGCGCGTATCTGGGCGGTCAGAGAACTTGATCGAGAAGTTCTCAAAGCCAAGATCCGCGTAGATCTCGCTGAGGAACCGAATGAACTCTTTGCACTCGTCTTCGATCTGCCCCTCGGTGGAGAAGATATGCCCGTCATCCTGCACGAACCCGCGCACCCGCATGATCCCGTGCAGCGCGCCGGAGGGCTCATAACGGTTACATGAGCCGAACTCGGCCATGCGTAGGGGCAGGTCGCGGTAGCTCTTGAGCCCTTGGTTGAAGATCTGCACGTGGCACGGGCAATTCATCGGCTTGAGCGCGTTCACCGCCTTCTGCGCGGCATGCTCTTCGTCCACCTCAACGATGAACATGTTCTCTTGATACTTCTCCCAGTGGCCGCTGTCTTCCCACATCTTGCGGTCCACGACCTGGGGCGTGTTCACCTCGACATAGCCACCGGAATCCTGCTTGCGGCGCATGTAGTCTTGCAGCGTGGTGTAGATGCGCCACCCATTGGGGTGCCAAAAGACCTGACCGCGCGCTTCTTCCTGGATGTGGAAGAGGTCCATCTCGCGGCCCAGCTTGCGGTGGTCGCGTTTGGCGGCCTCTTCCAGCATGTGGAGATGCGCTTTGAGGTCGTTTTTGTTCTTGAACGCCACGCCGTAGATCCGCTGTAGCTGCTCGCGGTTGCTGTCGCCGCGCCAATAGGCGCCCGCGATGGACATCAGCTTGAAGGCGTCGCCGGGCACCTGCCCGGAATGCTGCAGATGCGGCCCGCGGCAGAGGTCCTGCCAGTCGCCATGCCAGTACATCCGCAGCGGCTCGTCGCCGGGGATGGCGTCGATCAGCTCGACCTTAAAGGGCTCGCCCGCGTCCTCGTAATGCGCCACGGCATCGGCGCGCGACCAGACCTCGGTGCGCACCGGCTCGCGCTTGTTGATGATCTCGCGCATCTTCTTTTCGATGGTGCCGAGGTCCTCGGGCGTGAAGGGCTCGGCGCGGTCGAAATCGTAATACCAGCCGTTCTCGATCACCGGGCCGATGGTGACCTTGGTGTCGGGCCACAGCTCTTGCACCGCGCGGGCCATGATATGCGCCGCGTCGTGGCGGATCAGCTCCAGCGCCGGCTCGTCATCGGCCATGGTGTGGATTGCGATGCGGGCGTCGGCCTCGATCGGCCATTGCAGGTCGTAATGCGCGCCGTCGACGGAGGCAGAGATCGCCTTCTTCGCCAAGGAGTTAGAGATCGACGCCGCGATCTCGGCGGCGGTCACGCCGGCGGGGTATTCACGCGCATTGCCATCGGGAAAGGTGAGGGAGATCTGGGCCATCATAGCCTCCTCGTCAGTTTGGCGCCCACGGAACGCCCGGTTGCGGGTATATCGTGGCGCCGATGTGCCGCCGGTGAGGCATCAGGTCAAGCCTGAATTTCAAAACCGCGCTAGATATCCGCATGGGTTGTGCTAACGTTGCATTGTTTCGTCGAAGAGCGATTTTAGAGTGTGAGTGGGGGGACAATGACCATAGAAAAGGAACCGCGTTCGGATCATTTGGTGCTGTGCGTGCATGGGATCGGCAACCAGCGCGAAGGAGAGACCGTGGACGACGTGCTGGGCGGCGCGCTGGCCGAGCATAACCGGGTCTACCCCGACAGCCAGGTCGTTGCCGACGAGACCATCGTGACGCTCTTTGAGGACGAATATGCCAGCTATGACGGCACCGCCAAACCTCAGAGCAAGACATACCCCGGCGGCGCGCGCACGATCACCTTCCCCGATGGCTCGCAGCGCGTATTGCCCGACGAGGTGGACACCCCCGTCCACGACGCCCCAAATGACGATCCAGAGCGCGAAGGCGTGCAAGAGAAGTTCTCTATGCATGTCAAGCGCGTCCGCAAGCAGTACCGCCAAGAGGTCGAGACGGTCATGGCCGAGGTCTACTGGGCCGACCTCTCGCCCGAGCCCAAGGGCGCCTTTGCCACGATCTTTGACCTGATCAAGGTGGTCGCCTCCATTGGCTACCTGGCGCTGGATAACGCCGCGAATGTGGGCAGTAAGCGCGGCTATAACGCCGTGTGCCTGTTCCTGTGGTTGATCATCGGAGGCGTGGCGGCGCTGAACGCGACGCTGCTCTTTGGGGTGGTCGCGCTGCTTCTGGAGGGGCGACTCTATTCCTTTGACAGCGGCGGGACCGGCGCCGCGGGGGCAATGGGCCCGGCGGTGATGGTTATTTCGGTGATCGCCGGTGTCTTCGGCCTATTCGCCAATGTCACGGGCAACGAGAAAGCGTGGAGCTTATTCGGCCGGGTGACGGATTTTGCGATGATCATTGCGGCAGTCGGCGTGATTTTCGGCCTAATTCCCAATTTCGCGGGGGCGCTCTCGCTAAGCGCGCCCGAGACCGCCTTGGCGCTCACCGGCATCTTCACGATCCTCTTTGGGCGCATGATCGGGCGCAACAAGGCGCGCTGGGCGCTTAGCCTATGGCGCATGAACAGTATCGGCGCGGGGGGCTGGGGTCTTATCGTGCTGATCTACATCCCCTTTTTGCCCGACCCGGAAGCGGTTCTTGCGAGCTGCAAGGCGGCGACGGAGTCGGTCTCTCCGTTCTGTAAATCCATAAACGGCGGAAACTTTGGACCTGAGGCCACGCAGATCTTTTTCTTCGTGAACTTGCTCATGCACGTGTTGGCCTATGCCCTGATGGCCTCGATGGTCGCCTGCTTCCTGACCTATCTGGCCTGGGCGCTGGACAAGGATAAGGTCGAAGACAGCGCCCCCCCACAGCAGCGCCGGATGTATGCGACGATCTGCTCGGGCCTGGTGCTGTTGTGGGTGATCATGGCGTCGTCCTTCTGGGTGGGGATGCATTCCGCCACGGACAGCTTGAACTTCAAAGAGCTGGGCGCCGAACAATGCTTGGCCCTTCCGGTGGCTGAGCAGGCCGAGCATCATTGCCACGAGACCACGGGCATTCTGACCCATGTGTTCGAGGACTTTATCGAGGGCGTGGCGCCGACGATGGCCGTGGCGGTGCTGTTTCTGTTCGTTCTGGGTGTGGCAGGAGGCGCGATCGTGATCCTGCGGCATATGAACAAGCACGTGCTGTTCATGATGGCACAGTCCAAGCCGCTGATCGGGCGGCTGCTGCTGAACGGCGGGGTGCAGGTGATCTTTGCCGTCTCAACGGTGGTGCTGTTCGTGGTCGCGCTCTTGTTCCGTCTAGACTGGTACACGCTGGACAAGGATTCGTCAGAGACCTTGTCCTTTGTCGTGCAGTTCGTGCCGCCGATCCTTCTGGCCATCGCGCTTATCGTCTACCAAATGCGCGACCTGGTGGCGGGCGGCCTTGGCGCGTTCCGCGACATCGTGGTCTATGCCAATAACAACAAGCTTAAGGCGGATTTCGGCTCGGAGGAGAAGAACCGCAACAACTTCCCGCCGCGCAAGCAGATCGAGGGCCGGTTCGAGCGCGTGGCCAGGCTGATGATCAACCAGGTGAAGCCCAAGCGGCTGACGGTGATCTGCCACTCGCAGGGCACGGTGGTGTCGACGCGCAATGTACGTCGCCTGAAGGCGGCGGGCGTGTTCGATGGGATTGACGTGACGGTGGTGACGATGGGCTCGCCGGTCACGCATCTCTACCGCAAGTACTTCCCCCGAGACTTCCGCATCGAGCCAGCGGATTGGGAGGGCGTCAGATGGTTCAACATTGGCCGCACGGATGACTTCGTGGGGACCTATATCGAGAACCTCGACGCGCTGAACGGCAAGCCGAACCAGCCCGTTGAGAAATCTGAGTACAACCTGATGGTGCCCGCGGGCGGCCATCCGGGCTACTTCACCGACCCCTATGTGTGGCAGCATTTCAGCAAGCGGATCGGGTTCAAGCTGGTGGATGTCTAACGAAGACGGCCCGCGCTGTGCGGGCCGTAGGGTTCACAGCGCGCGGCTCGATCCAGCGATCAATTGCCTCCTGGAAGAGAGGCGCATTCAAAATCGCGTCCATGGGCCCAGCTTAAAAGTGACCGAGTGGTCACGTGATAAGATAGTCGCCCGTTGATTTTTCAAACTGAGAATGGATTCCCACGCGCCGCTATGGCAGATCGTCAAGAAAAACAGGGGGCATCCATGGCCGCACCAGATTTCATCGACACACCGCAAGGCCGCCGCATCGCGTATCACATGACCGCTGGCGCAGGCCCCACGGTGGTTTTCTGCGGCGGCTTTAAGTCCGACATGGAGGGGACCAAGGCGATCCACCTAGAGGATTGGGCCAAGGCGACGGGCCGCGCCTTCCTGCGGTTTGACTATTCAGGGCATGGTCAATCGTCGGAAAATTTCCTGGATGGCTGCATCGGCGATTGGACAAATGATGCATTCGAGGTGGTCTCGGCCTTGATCCCTGGAGATGTTGTAATTGTGGGATCCTCCATGGGCGGATGGATCGCCTTGAACCTGATGGCGCGGTTTCAACTGAAAATCGCCGGTTTTGTCGGAATCGCCGCGGCGCCGGACTTTACCGAGGACAGCATGTGGGCGGGTTTCACGCCGGAGCAGCGCGACGAGCTTGCACAAAACGAACAATTGGCGCTTCCGAGCGAATACTCCGACGAGCCCTATATCATCACCAAGAAACTCATCGAAGACGGGCGCGAAAACCTGGTGCTGCGCACGCCTCTGACCCTGGATTTCCCGACGCGCCTCTTGCAGGGCACCGCGGATGAGGACGTGCCGGTCTCGGTCGCGATGCGCCTGCTGGAGCATGTCGAGGGCGATGACATCCGCCTGACGCTGGTCAAGGACGCCGACCACCGGTTTTCGACGCCCGATTGCCTCAAGCTCATCGAGGCCAGCATCGAGGAGGTCCTGGCGCGCTGCTGACGCAGCGTTTCTCTAGGCGCAACGGCCCAAGCTGCGGTATTAGCCCGCAGCTTTGGGAGAGGAACGCATGGCATTGACGCAAGGCCAGAAGGCGGGATGGGGCCTGGCCGATATGGGCATCGTCGTTTTCGTGATGATCAAGCAACTCTTGATCCTCACCTTCCTGACCACCGTGATGGGGGTGCCCGCGGCGGTGGCGGGGGCGATCACCACGGGCGTTCTGGTCTTTGACATCGTGACCGACCCGCTGATCGGGTATTTCTCGGATCGCACCAACACCCGCTGGGGGCGCCGCGCGCCCTGGATGTTCCTGGGCGCCATCGTGATGACGCTGGGCTGCCTGGGCATGTTCAACGCGCCGCAGAACCCCGAGGGCGGGCTGATCTGGTTCGCCGCGATGTTCGTGGTGGCCACGATCGGGTTCACCATGCTGGCGATCCCCTACGGCGCCACGGCGGCGGAGATGACCCAGGATCCCAAGGAGCGCTCGGCCATGGTAGGCTGGCGCATGGTCTTCGCCTCGGTGGGCATCCTGATCGGCGGCGGCGTGCTGCCGGGGCTGGCAGCGGGGATGGGATACCCCACGGCGATGCTGATCTCGGCGCCGCTGATCGTGCTGCCGATTTGGGCTTCGCTCTGGCTGACGCGCCGGGCGCCCAAGACGGAGGCGCCGAGCACGCTGTCGCTGGGCGCGGCGCTGCGGCTGGTGCTGTCGAACCCGCCCTTCACCTGGCTGGTGGTGCTTTATGGGGTGATGACCCTGGCGGTGGCGATGATCACCGCGGGGCTGCCCTTGGCGGCGCTCTATCTGATCAACGATGCGGGAAGCTCGGCGCTCTCGGGGGCGGCCAATGGGCTGGGCACCATGCCGCTGCTCTTTGCGGGCTTTGTGATCGGCTCGATCCTCAGCCAGGCGGTCTGGGTGATGCTGTCTGGGCGGCTAGGCAAGACCGGCGCGCTGATCCTGGGGCTCTGCCTCTACATGGCGGTGCTGGCCTTCCTCTACACGCGCCTGCCCAGCGTGAACGTGACCGCTATGGCGGGCATCTTCGTGCTCGCGGGGATGACCAACGGCGCCTACCAGCAGATCCCCTGGGCGATGTGGCCAGACCTGATCGACGCCACGCGGCGCGAGCAGGGCGGCGCGGTCGAGGGCGCCTTCTCGGCGATCTGGCTTTTCGGGCAGAAGGTCGCCAACGCCCTGGCGCCGGGTCTCGTGGGCGTCATCCTGGGCGCCTATGGCTGGCAAGAGGCCACGGGCGGCGCGGTGGTGGAGCAAGGCGCGGGCGCGTTGCAGGCGCTGCGGATGACAGTGACGCTGGTGCCGATTGGGATCTTCGTGCTGTCGATCCTGGGGCTCTTGGCGATCTACCGCCCGCGGGCCCGCGCCGTGGTGGCGCGCCCGTGACCCTGCCTGCGTTCGATCCTGAGGCGTTCGGCGGCGATCTGGACGCTTACTTTGCGAGGGCCGAGGGGCGGTTCGACGACATCACGCCCGGCACGCAGAAGCGGGTGATCTGGGCGGGCGAGGCCGGCGCCAAGACGCCCCTAAGCGTGGTCTATATCCATGGCTTCTCTGCCACCTCCGAAGAGATCCGCCCCATCCCGGACCGCGTGGCGCATGCGCTGGGCGCGAACCTGATCTACACGCGCCTGACCGGGCATGGCCGCACCGGCGCGGCCCTGGCCGAGGCGACCGAGCAGGACTGGCTGCACGACACCGCCGAGGCCCTGGCGGCAGGTCGCGCCGCGGGGGACGAGGTCGTGGCGATCACCACCTCGACCGGCGGGACATTGGCGGCGCTGGCGGCGCTGGACCCCGAGGCCTCAAAGGCGCTGAAGGGTATCGTCTTTGTCTCCCCCAATTTCCAGCTCAAGCCAGCCCTGGCCCGCATTTTGACCTGGCCAGGCGTTGAGACCTGGGGGCCGTGGGTCGCGGGAGCAGAGCGGACCTTTGCGCCGCTCAACGAGGCGCACGCGAATTTCTGGACGATGCGCTACCCCTCTCGGGCCCTGCTGCCGATGGCGCGTCTGGTCAAGCATATGTACGCGCAGGATTTCCGTCGGGCCAAACTGCCCGCGCTGTTTCTTTACTCGCCGTTTGACACGGTGATCGACCCCGAGGCGGTCGAGAAGATCGCAGCGGATTGGGGCGGGCCAACCCGGCGCGTGCCGATCCTTGCGCCAAGCGGGGACGCGCCGACCAATCACGTGATCGCGGGGGACATCACCAGCCCCGGCAACACCGGCGCCGCCACACGCTATATGCTTGATTGGTTGGCGGCATTGTAGCCAGGCGCAACCCGGGCAGCGGCCGACCTGGAGGTCGCCTGCGCATCATCTCCGAAGATCGCCCGGTTCTGATAGCCGCAATCGTTTCATTGGTATGCAACGTGGCAAAAGCGGCCTCCTGGGGGAGGTCGGCCGCTGCCCGAGGCAAGCTCGGGCGGTTGCATTGCTTGGGCAGCGTTGCGTCTGGGGTCGGCAAGCGTAGGCCGGCGTCGAGCGTCTTGGGCAATTTCCGCCCCAGGCCATAACGACCACTTGACCGTCAGGCCGGTACCCGCCGAACAAGTTGGGTTTGCAATCCCGGCCCCGCTGTGTTCTATCTTTGTTCACGCGCTCATTTTTAGAACTCGGGAGCATTTCCAGCCGATGGAACAACGTGTCAACCTGATCACCCTTGCGGTCGACGATCTGGCCAAGGCCGCCGCGTTCTACGAGGCGTTGGGCTGGTCCCGTAAAAAGATCGAAGAGGACGGTATCATCGTCTTCAACCTGCTGGGTCAGGCGCTGGGGCTTTATCCGAAGGAGGGGCTTGCCAAGGATATGGGGCTGGAGCCGTCCCAGATTGGCGGCTTCTCGGGGGTGACGCTGGGCTACAATGTGCGCCAGAAGGGTGAGGTGGACGCGATCTATAGGGCCGCGCAGGAGGCCGGGGGGCGCGGCCTAAAGGCGCCGCATGAGATCTTCTGGGGCGGTTACTCGAGCTATATCGCGGACCTGGACGGGCATGTTTGGGAGATCGCCTGGAACCCGTTCTCGCCGCCGCGTGAGGATGGCAGCTTTCAGTGGGGCGGATGAGAAAACCGCGCAGCTATACCGCGTTGGAGGCGCTGGGGCGGCAGCGCCTGAGCCGCCATTTCGAGATGCGCAATTTCATGACCTCCGAGATCGCGAATTTCTACGCGATGCAGAACTTCCCTGACGACCCCGAACTGGCGCTGGCGGCAGGGCGCAAGCTGGCCGAGCATTGCCTGGACCCGCTGGTGGAGACATTCGGGCCGATCGACATCCGCTCGGCCTATCGCCACCCGCAGATGAACGATTTCGGCTCGAAACTGACGCCGCAGAAATGCGCCCGCAACGAGGCGAACTATGCCCATCACATCTGGGATATCCGCGACAGCAAGGCCCGCATGGGAGCCTGTGCGACCGTGGGCGTGCCCTGGTTCGCGGCGCAGTATAACAAGGGCCGGGACTGGCGCGACCTGGCCTGGTGGCTCTACGACCATCTGGACTTTCAGGAGGTGTATTTCTTCCCCAAGAATGCCGCCTTCAACATCACCTGGCGCGAGGATTATCGGCAACAGCGCATCCTCAGCTATGCCCGCCCCAAGGGCACGCTGGTGAAACCGGGGATGACACCTGACCCGGATCGTGGCAGTCGTTACACAGACTTCCCGGAATTCCGGGGCATAAGCTACCCGGATATCCCAGGAGAGACGCCATGAGCCTACCCCGGACCCCCAGTTTCCGCCTCGACGGCAAGCGCGCCTTGGTGACCGGCGGCTCTCGCGGGATCGGGCTGGGCTGTGCCGCGGCGCTGGCCGAGCTTGGCGCGCATGTGGTGATTGCCGCCCGCTCGGAGGATCAGGTGCGGCAGGCCGCGACCGATTTAGAGGCGCAGGGGTTCTCCGCAGAGGGCCACAGGCTGGATGTCGCGGATGTGCCCGCGATCCGCGCCTTCTTTGAGGAACATGGGCCGTTCGACGTGCTGGTGAACTCTGCGGGGCTGGCCCGGCATGGCCCTGCGATCGACACGGTGGCGGAAGACTTTGCCGCGGTGGCGGCGATCAATTTCACGGGCGCGTATTTCTTGGCCCAAGAGGCCGCGCGCGGCATGGTGAACGGTGGTTCAATTATCCAGATCTCTAGCCAGATGGCCCATGTCGGCGGCATCGAGCGCGCGGTCTATTGCGGCACCAAGCACGGGGTGGAGGGCTTCACTAAGGCCATGGCCATCGAGTGGGGCGCGCGGGGCATCCGTGTGAACACGATCTGCCCGACCTTCGTCCGCACGGCCCTCACACGGCCGACCTTCGACGATCCGGAAAAGCGCGCCTGGGTGGAAAGCAAGATCAAGCTGGGCCGCGTGGCCGAGGTCGAGGACATCATGGGCGCGGTGCAGTTTTTGGCCTCTGACGCCAGCGCGATGGTGACTGGGACATCTTTGCTCATAGACGGCGGCTGGACGGCGGACTAAATCCTATACAACACATATCGCGCGCGTGGTCGGATGGGGTGAGCTCGGCTGCGCGACAGGCGTTCCTAAACGAGGACTAAATGCGCGGCTTCGACCCCAAGTTTAAAGGCTTTCCCCAATACATCTTAGGCGTAACCCAGGAAATCTGGGACGAGCGCGGTCTTGGTGCCAAGATCGACACCTATTATGACGCGGATGTGATTCTGCGCAGCCCCGGCGGCGTTGTGACAGGGGCCGCCGCCAAGACCGCGGCGGCGCTGGCCGTTCTGGTGGATTTCCCGGACCGCACCATGCTGGGCGAGGACGTGATCTGGTCCGGCGACACGGATGCGGGCATGCTGGCCTCGCATCGGGTGTTGTCCACGGCGACCTATTCCGGCGCGGGTGGGTTCGGCGCAACCGGCGGGTTGCCGGTCACCTTCCGGACGGTCTCTGAGAGCTTCGCCATCGAGAACAAGATCCAAGAGGAATGGCTGATCCGCGACACCGGCGCGATCCTGCGGCAGCTCGGCCTGGAGCCGCGCGCGTGGGTTCAGGCGCAGCTGGGTGCGGATGGCGCGCCGCCGCCGACGAATGCAGTCGAGCCCAAGGCAAGATATGCCGGGCGCGGCAATGACAATGAGTGGGGCGCCAGGCTGGCGCATCTGCTGCAACGCATCTTGGGCTCGGATCTCTCGGCGGTCTCGGGCGAGTATGACCCGGCCTGCCATCTAGAATATACGGGCGGGCTGACCGGGCATGGTCACGCGTCGGCGGCGCGGTTCTGGCTTGGGCTGCGGGCGGCCTTCCCGTCGGCGAAGCTGACGGTGCAGCATCAGATCGGGCGCGAGGACCCGATGATGCCGCCCCGCGCGGCCGTGCGCTGGGTCCTGGAGGGGCGCCATGACGGTCCGGGGGCCTTCGGCGCGGCCACAGGCGCCGAAGTCCGGATCATGGGCATCACGCATGCCGAGTTCGGGCGACGCGGCCTGCGGCGCGAGTACACGCTCTTTGACGAGACCTCTGTTTGGCGGCAGATCCTGCGCGCCGGTTAGGGGCGGCGCCCAGTCCGGGCGCGTTCTTGCCGCCCCCTGACGTTACGCCGTGGCCGCCAGCGGGGCCGTGGACGCGCCGCCATTCTCGATTGCCCAGGTCGCGTTGGTCTTGATCCCGCCCAGCGGGAAGAAATGCACCTGTTCGATTCCAAAGCCGGGGTTGGCGGCCTTATGCGCGGCCAGCTCGGCGATGACCTCGGTCGGCTCGTAAGGCAGCAGCAGCTTGGTGACATCCATGGCGCGCTTTTGCAGCACCTTAAGCGACGGGCCAACGCCACAGGCGATGGCGAACTTGATCAGCGTCTGCAGCTTTGCGGGCCCGGCGATGCCGATATGGACGGGCAGGGTGATGCCCGCCTCCTGCAGCGCGTCGACCCATTCGATGATGGGCCCGGCCTCGAAGGCGAACTGCGTGGCCAGCGCCATCTTGGCGTCGGTGCGCTCGGCGAAGGACTGCTTCCAGCGCAGCGCCTCCATCACGTTCTTGTCCGAGCCGTCCGGGTCGATGTCCTTGTTGCCCTCGGGGTGCCCTGCGACGTGAAGATGCGTAAAGCCCGCCTTGTCGAAGAGCCCGGTCTCCAGAAGCTGCATCGAGCTGTCGAAGTCGCCATGCGGTTGGGCCACGCCCCCCGCCAGCAACAGGGCCTGGCGCACGCCCGCCTCGCCCTGATAGCGCGCGATCCAATCCGCCAAGGTCGCCGCGTCCTGGATGATGCGCGCCGGGAAATGCGGCATCACGTCAAAGCCCTCATCGGCGATCCGCTTTGCGGTCTCGACCATGTCCTCGATGGGCGTGCCCTCGATATGGGCGATGTAGACGCGGGTGCCTGGGGCCAGGATCTCGCGGAAATCCTCTACCTTGGTGGCGGTGCGGGGCATGACCTCGATCGAGTAGCCCCTCAGAAAGGCCTCCACATCCGGGGTGGAGGTCGCAGGCGCGGTCTTCTTGCGAAAGTTCAAAAGGGCCATGGCGGCCTCCATAAAGCTACGGGCGTGTGTCACGCCCATCCGTTGTTGTTGATCAGCGCCTTAAGGCGCTCTTGGTCGTATTCAGCGTCAATGCGGGCGGCCTCTGCGGTGGCCACATCGGCGTCTGCGCCATCCGCCTCATAGGGCGCGGCCTTGCGGAAGCCAGAGAGGTAGTCGTCGGTCTCGGCGGCACCGGATTTCATCGCGGCGCGGTCGATGGCCTGCTCGAAGCGCTCGGGCAGGGGCGCCTTCGCGCCACGCCGGCCCTTGCCGACAATGACCTGCGCAGGCATGTCGCGCCAGTAAACGATGGTGACCTGAGCCATGTGGAGCATCCTATTCGGGTGTTGGCCGCTTCTACGCGGATAAATGGGTCGCTTTGCGCCGATTTTCGACATCTTCGTGCTGAATGGCGACGTAGGGTGAAAAGGCAGCGCAAAAGGCGCGAATTGTATCATTGCTTAACCCAGGCTTAAGCAATGCACCTCTAGGATCTGGCGAGCAACCAAGAAGGAACTGGTTATGAACCAAAACTGCGGGGCCTTGAACCAAGACGGCCGGGCTTTGGGCCCAGACGACCCCGTTTTGAACCAACACTTTGCCGTTTGGAACCAAGACTGCCGGACTTTGAACCAAGACGGACTCGCTCTTTTGCTTTGAGCTTAACGAAATCTTTGCCGAATCGGGGCGAAGATAGGGGCGGGTGGACGGGGGAAACACCGCGAACGGCGCGTTAAGGTTTCATTCATCTTCTATTGGTTGGCGGTCCATGCGGCTTTGCGCACTAATTGCCGCCTCCGCCATTGCATGCCGCACAACGGTCTCGGGTGAGCAAAGCACCGGTATTCCAATATCGGTCATAAGCTCCTCGGCCGCATCATGGACACGTGTCACTTCGGGCGCCAGCTTGGCGAGAAGCTTGTCGAATGTGGCCACATAGACCGTTGCGGTGCGCAGAAACGCGGTCTGAATGGCCGGCAGATAACCGCGGGCAGCACCTTCGAAAGCATGGCCACGAAACTCAGCGCTTGCGCGTGAGGCATTCTGTCGCGTAGCGTCGAACCAACCACGAATTGGAGGGCGATCCTATGGCGCCCAAGCGTCCCGAGGGTGCGGGCGCGTTCCCGAAACCGGTCGAGCCGCCTTCGCCCCAACGCCCTGATCCGGCAGAGCTTTATGCCGCGTTGGATCTGGGAACCAACAGTTGCCGCATGCTGATTGCCCAGCCAAAGGGCAACCAGTTCCATGTCGTTGATAGCTTCTCTAAATCAGTGCAGCTTGGCTCAGGGCTGGAGCGTTCCGGGCGTTTGAGCCGCGCCTCCATGGCGCGCACCGTGCAAGCGCTGCGCATTTGCCGCAAAAAGCTGGAAAAGCACAGCGTGCGCCGGATGCGCCTGGTGGCGACAGAGGCCTGCCGCCGCGCCACCAATGGCGATGAGTTCATGCGGATGATCCGCAACGAGACCGGGCTTAAGCTCGACATTATCATCCCAAAGGAGGAGGCGCAGCTTGCGGTCGTCTCCTGCGCGCCGCTGGTCTCGACCAAGACAGAGCAGCTCTTGGTGGTGGATATCGGCGGCGGCTCGACAGAGCTTGTTTGGATCGACCTCACCAACGTGCCCAAGCTGGACCGGCCCCGCGCGATCATGCGGCTACATAATGGTTTCAAGCCAGGCGACAGCCCTTTCCCGCATGCCAAGGTGGTCGACTGGATCTCGGTCCCTCTCGGCGTGGCAACCCTGCGCGACCAGTTCAACGATGTGGAAGACGACGCCGGGCGATTTGCGTTGATGTCGTGCCATTTCGAGGAGAGTCTGGCGAATTTCTCGCCCTATGACGCGACCCAGCCCAAGGAGGGTTTCCAGATCATTGGCACCTCCGGCACCGTGACGACCGTGGCGGCCAGCCATCTTGGGCTCAAGCGCTATGACCGCAACAAAGTGGATGGGCTGCGCATGACGTCCGAGCAGATCGACAAGGTGATCCGCGAGTATCTCTCGCTGGGGCCGGACGGGCGGCGGCAGGACCCGCGCATTGGTCGTGATCGGCACGCCTTGATTATGTCCGGCGCGGCGATTCTGCAGGCGCTGTTGCGGGTGTGGCCGACAGACCGGCTCTCTGTGGCGGATCGCGGGCTGCGCGAGGGGCTGCTTTATGCGCAGATGAGCGCGGACGGAGTGCTAGAGGACGGGGCCTATTGAGACGCTGGACGGCATTGGTTTTGCCACCGCGCGGCTGCGCGTCGCACCGATGGAGCTGTCTGCCAGCGTAACGGCGGAGGCGGCTCCGATGGTGACGCCGGCGGTGACGGCGCATCTGCCGGAGGATCTCGTCGTAACGGGCGCGGCGGAGCCCGCGGCCTGGCTGGCCCGGCTGGCCGAGCGCAGCACCGTCTGCACGGTGCGTGATCCCGACGCGTTGGTCGGGTTCCTGACATTGGGGGCCGGGTCAGAGACAGAGCTGATGCTGGGCTATCTCTTCGCCGAGCATGCATGGGGCAGGGGCTATGCAAGCGAGCTGGTGGCCGGGCTGCTGGCGCATTTGCGGGCGAAAGACTGGCGCGGCAAAGTCACCGGCGGCGTGGTCGCCAAGAACCCTGCCTCGGCCAAGGTTCTCCTGAAATCTGGTTTTGAGAGGGCGGAGACCGACCCAAATGGCGTCACCTTCTATCGGATAGCACTTTAGCTTGCGCATCAGGCCTGATACGGGAAGCGCATGGCAAAATCGGGGAATACATCAGGGCGCGGGCAGCGCGACTTGCGCACCAGGGTCAAGACCGCGCGGGGGCGCAAGCTGTCCTCAACGCGCTGGCTAGAGCGGCAGCTCAACGACCCCTATGTGAAGCGCGCCCAGACGGACGGCTTTCGGGGGCGTGCCGCGTACAAGATTCTAGAGCTTGACGACAAGTACCGCTTTTTGGTGCCCGGCGCCCGCGTGGTCGACCTGGGCTGCGCGCCGGGCGGCTGGTGCCAGGTTGCCGTGAAGCGGGTGAACGCGCTGGGCGAGAAATCGGGCAAGGCGGTGGGCACAATCCTGGGCGTGGACCTGCAAGAGGTCGAGCCAATCGCGGGCTGCGAATTGCACCAGCTCGACTTCCTCGAAGACGGCGCGGACGACAAGGTCAAGGACTGGCTGGGCGGGCAGGCCGACGTGGTGATGTCGGACATGGCGGCGTCGGCCTCCGGGCATAAGCAAACGGACCATCTGCGCATCATCGCGCTTTGCGAGGCGGCGGCAGAGTTCGCCTTTGACGTGCTTGCTGAGGGCGGCACTTTCGTGGCCAAGGTCCTGGCCGGCGGCACCGAAGGCGACCTGCAAAAAACGCTCAAGCGGCGCTTTGCCAAAGTGGCAAATGTGAAGCCCCCGGCCAGCCGGTCTGACAGCTCAGAGAAATTCGTTGTGGCCACGGGTTTTCACGGTTAGGTCATCTCTCAAAACCCTTCGAGAGGTGAGCAGATGGCCCTGAGTGCATTTAAGAGTTACGATATACGCGGCACGGTAGGCACCGACTTGGATGCCGAAATGTTCTACAAACTGGGCCGCGTCTTTGCCCAGGTGCAAAACCCCGGAACCGTTGTTGTGGGCCATGATGCCCGCGATAGCTCGCCCGAGCTCACCGATGCGATCGCGCGCGGGCTGATGGATGCCGGTGTGGACGTGCTGGATCTTGGGCTATGCGGCACCGAGGAGGTCTATTTCGCCACCGATCACCTGAAGGCCGGTGGTGGCATCATGATCACCGCAAGCCACAACCCGATGGGAGATAACGGCGCCAAGGTCATCGCAGCGGGCGCCCGCCCGATCAGCCGCGCCTCTGGGCTGGCGCTGATGGAAGAGAAAGTCGAGCAGGGCGATCTGGGCGAAAAAGCCGCCAAGCCCGGCGCGCGGCGGGTCGTCGACCCGCGATCCAATTATGTCGAACGCGTGCTCTCTTTCGCCGACATGGGCGCGCTTCGCCCCATGAAGGTCGTCGTCAACGCGGGCAACGGTGCCGCGGGCCCCACCTTCGATGCCATTGCCGCGGCCTTGGCCGACGCGCCCATTGAGTTCATCCGCATCCATCATGCGCCGGACGAGAGCTTTCCCAACGGCATCCCGAACCCCTTGCTGACGGAAAACCGCGCCGCGACCGCAGATCCGGTGCGCGCGCATGGCGCCGATCTGGGCGTCGCCTGGGACGGCGATTTCGACCGCTGCTTCTTTTTTGACGAGACCGGCGCTTTCGTGGATGGCGAATATGTGGTGGGGCTCTTGTCGGCGGCGATCCTTGCGGGCAGCGAGGGGCAGCGCGTCGTGCATGACCCGCGCATCATCTGGAACACGCAGCGCATCGTGGGCGCGGCCGGCGGGCGGGCGGTGGCCTCTTGCACCGGGCACGCGCTGGTCAAAGAAGTCATGCGCGCCGAGGACGCCGTATATGGCGGCGAGATGTCGGCGCATCACTACTTCCGCGACTTCATGTATTGCGACAGCGGCATGATCCCCTGGGTGTTGGTGCTGGCACATATGAGCGCCACAGGCCTGCCCCTTTCGGCGCTGGTGGCGGATATGCGCGCGCAACATCCGTCCTCGGGCGAGATCAATTTCCGGCTTGCAGATGCGGACGCTGCGGTGGCCGCCGTTGAGGCCGAATGCGCGACCGGCGCCGAAATCGACCGCCTCGACGGGCTGTCGGCCAGCTTCGAGGACTGGCGGTTCAACCTGCGCAAGTCCAACACCGAGCCCGTGGTGCGGCTGAATGTCGAGACCTTGGGCGATCCGGGGCTGCTGGCGGAGAAGACTGCGATGCTGCGTTCAGTGATAGAGCGGTTTGCTTGACCGCATTTGGGCTTTGGACCTGCCAAATCTCTTGCAAGAGATTTGCACTTTCCTTCCAAGGAAAGTGGGCCCGCGCGCTGGTAAGAAGTTGCGATAGAGCGAGCATTTTGGGTCGCGCTGAAGAAACTCTTGGAAGAGTTTCGCAATTTTCTTGCAAGAAAATTGCAGCGCGCCAATGCCCGCTTCGGGCCATTTTCATTGCAGTGGTCGCCTTCGCGGACTCACACTAGCTGGAGCGCCATCGGGCTCGCTAAGCGGGGATCTTGTCTTGCATCGGATCCAAAAGCAACGAGACCGGTTGCCAATGAGGGCTTGGCCCGGCGGGCAGGCCGGCCAGCACGCGCGGGCGGAATCTGGCATTCGCAAAGAAGACGTATTGCCGTGCGTCATCTGTGGTGATGACGGTGGCGGGTTGCCCGCGCAGTTTCCGGGCGCGGCCAATGCTGCCAATGCACTCCACCCAGAAGTAACGTTCCACGCCATTCACACGGACGATGCCGGTCGGTAGGGAACCCTCGCCGCTTGTCGCGGCGGGGGTCAGTCGGTCAAGCCCGTCTGTGATGAAGCTCAGCGCCACAACGGGTTGCACCTCAATGGGGAGGATGTTGAGTGCTCCATCCGACCCTTGAAGAGCAACGGCTCTGGCGAAGACCTTCAGCTTGTCCATGGCTTGCCCCTGTATATCCGCGTGATCCGCGGTATTGTTGCCTTTGCAACGCCAGTGGGCGTCTGATCACAGGATTGGCCGTGAATTCGGGCACAATGAGGGCGCGATCGTGGAAACCTGCGGCAATTATTTGGGCGCATTGGCGGCGGGGCCAAAAATCCCCGGCATGTGCGCATCGGGCTTGGGTTTCGCCTTAGCCGCGACTTGCTCCTGGCAGGCGCGCGCCTTAGTCTCGCGCCGTTAGGCAAGTCTCGGGACAGTGATGTTGGATTGGGTCATCTTCGTAAGCTGGGCGGAGTTCGCGCTGCGCTGGTTGCATGTGATCACGGCGATGGCCTGGATCGGGTCGTCTTTCTATTTCATCGCGCTGGATCTTGGCCTGAACCGCGACATCCCCGGCCCGGCGGATGGCGAGGAGTGGCAGGTGCATGGCGGCGGCTTCTATCATATCCAGAAATACTTGGTCGCGCCCAAGGAGATGCCCGCGCATCTGACCTGGTTCAAATGGGAGAGCTATTCGACCTGGCTGTCGGGCGCGGCGTTGATGATCCTGGTCTATTACGCGGGCGCGGAACTTTACCTGATCGACGCCGAGAAAGCCGATTTGGCGGTTTGGCAGGGGGTCGTGATCTCGGCGGTGTCGCTGACCATCGGCTGGCTGGTCTATGATTTCCTGTGCAAGTCGCCGCTGGGCGAGCGCCCCACCGCGCTGATGCTTTTGCTCTTCGTCCTTCTGGTCGTGATGGGCTGGGCCTATGACCAGATCTTCACCGGCCGCGCGATGATGCTGCATCTGGGCGCCTTCACGGCCACGATCATGACCGCGAATGTGTTCCTGATCATCATGCCGAACCAGCGCATCGTGGTGGCGGATCTGAAGGCCGGGCGCAGCCCGGACGCCAAGTATGGCAAAATCGCCAAGCTGCGCTCGACCCATAACAACTACCTCACCCTGCCGGTGATCTTCCTGATGCTGTCGAACCACTACCCGATGGCCTTTGCCACCGAGTGGAACTGGGTGATCGCGGCATTGGTCTTTCTGATGGGGGTCACGATCCGGCATTACTTCAACAGCCTGCACGCCCGCGCGGGGAACCCGCACTGGACCTGGATCGTGACGGTGATGTTGTTTCTGATGATCGTGTGGCTTTCGACGGGGCCGCGGTCGGGCATGCAGGCCGAAGCCGGGGTGATGGGCCCGCGCGCAGAGCGGTTCGCGGCGGCGGAGGGCTTTGACGAGGTCTATGACATCGTGCTGGGGCGCTGCTCGATGTGCCACGCCGCCGAGCCGGTCTGGGACGGGATCCTTTGGCCGCCCAAGGGCGTGATGCTGGAGACCCAGGCTCAGGTGGCGCGCGAGGCAGAGCGCATCTATCTGCACTCTGGCATGAGCCACGCGATGCCGCCGGCCAATGTCAGCTGGATGGAGCCCGAAGAGCGGGCTGCCATCGTGTCTTGGTTCCGTCAGGCGGGCGGCTAGTTAGCCCGCCATACGGTGTGCGGCATCGTTATAGGTCGCAATGCCCAGACGTTCGCGCAGGGCCCGGGGCAGCAGGCGCGGGGTCGAGATACGCAGCAGGGGCATCTCTTTAATCATCCGCTCGGCGCCAAAGGTCTCTAGATACTCGGCGTAGTTGTCGTAATTCCTGCGCCCGGTCGTGTCGATGAAGGTCTCGGACGGAGCACCCTCTGCAAGGATCACGTCATGGGCCTCTGTCTCTACATGGTAGACGGTGAAGCGGCTTGGCAGGTCCGATGCCGGAATGCGCGTAATCGTGGTGCCGTTCACCAGCGCGGAGGCGTTCACGACCATGCCGTCAAGCACCATGCCATGGTCGCCGGTGACGGTCAGATCCGCCGTTGGTAACCCGTCGCCAAGCGCGCCCGCCGTGATTCTAACCATATTCTGGGCGGCCTCACCTTGGAACTGGCGGCGTATCGTCTGACGTCCAACCCATTTAACGGGTTCGTCATTGCCCTGGGCGGTGATCACTCGGTGGGCATTGGTCAGGGCCTCGACAGCAATCTCGCCCTCGGTCGTGCGGATCTTCGTGCCCGCGGCGAAGCAATGCGTGAACGAGTTTAAACCATTAGGTCCGGAGAAAAAGACTCGTCCACCTTCACCGATAATCGTGCCATCGAGTGTGTTTGGGAATACGACGACGCTTGCGGCAAGTCCGAACGGAATCACAATGTTGATATCACCCAGGTCGCCGCCTGTGCCGGTCACCATTGGGAAATCCATCTGCACCACGCCGCCGAAGGTGTGCACGTCAAGCGTCACGAATCCCGCGTAATTGTTGCCCGAACCGGTCAGGTCTTCGCCGTCAACAAAGGTGGTGTCGGCGTCCATATAAACTAGGTTAAACGGGTCGGTGAGCCCGGCGCCAGTCGTCAGTATGGCCATGTTGTTGGTGTATTCGTAGATCGCGCCAACCGTATAATCAGCCATCTTTCCCCCAAAATCTTGTTTTTGATATCAGAAAGCTAAAAATCTTTGGACGCGTGGATCAAGCGCAGAAAGGGAGGATTTGTGTTAAATGTGAATCCGTGAAGCAGTTTTGCAACGAAATTGCTGACTTTACCTTTTTTGAGCCGAAGTTGACTACCCGGTGAAGCGCCACCGAGTCCTTTGAACCCAAGTCTCTCCTGGGTGTGTTTCGATACGTGGGAATGCGGGATTATGCGGCGCATCGGGCCAGAACTGCGCCTCAAGGGCCAGGCCCGCATAGTCTAGAATGTGACCATCAAAGATCTGCAGACCAGGCTCTGTCGTGGCCATTGTCATCTCCACCCCGGTAGGCCCCGTCAGTGTGGCGACGTCGCGCAGCGGCTGGCGGGCATCGGAGAGGCACAGATTGTTGTCCAACAGGCCCTCGTCGCCCGCTTCGATCGCCCGCGGCTGGCGATAGTCGAACCGTGTGCCGGCGACGGGTGCGATCTCTCCGGTGGGGATGTTAGCGTCACCGGCCGGCAAGTAGCGGTCCGCGTGCACCTGCAGAAGATGCCCGCGCGTGGTCGGCTCTGGGCCGAGGTTCCAATAGCTGTGGTTGGCCAAGTTGAGGATCGTGGGCGCGTCTGTCCTTGCGGTCAATGTCAGGGTTAGGGCGTTATCCTCAAGCGCGAAACTTGCCTGGATGTCGCGGTGCCCCGGAAAGCCGCCCTCGCCATCGGGCAGTTTGACGCAAAGCGTGGCGCTTGTCTTGGTATGGTCCGTGACCTCCCACAGCTTGGCGTGCACCGCCGCGCTGCCGCCATGCAGCGTGTGCGCGCCAAGGAAGTTCCTGTCGAACTGATGCCTGCGCCCGGCGATCTCGGCCCGCGCATTGGACATACGGTTGGCGACCGGGCCCATGATCGTGCCGAGATGGAACAGTTTGCCCTCATAGGGCGCCAGGTTGTCGCGGCCGACCGTCAGATCATGCGGCACCCCGGCCAGGCGAACGCTGTGCAGCCCCGCACCAAGCGTCAGGAGAGAGATGCGAAGCGTGCCGTTGTCCAGCCCCAGCCGATGCACGGGCTGGCCCGTCTTGGTTGTGCCAAAAACCTCGATCATAGGTCCTCCCAATGCACGCCCGCCGCGGGGATCGTGCGCCCTTGATGGGTCACCGGCGCGGCATTGTAGTTGAAATAGAAGCGATGCGTGGCAGTGTCGCGAACGCGCAGCCCCTCGGGCAGGGGCGTCGTCTCTACCCCGGCTTGCTGGCAAAGCCTGCTCAGGAGCTCCGCGGCCAGGTCGCCGTCCGGCCATCCCGCCAGGTAGAAGCAGTTGTTCGCATGAACCACGACCGGCTGCCCTTCGGCGGTAGAGACCAGCCGCTCCGCTTTGCCCTCAAGATGCTCGAACCACTTGTGGATGTGCCCCGCGCCGACGGGGATGTTCGCGCCGGGCGGCAGGCTCTCGACCAGGCTGACGCGGGCATCCAGTCCGGGGATGTTCGGCGGCAGCGGGGCGGGGATGGACATCTCCTCGGTCTTGGCGTTGCTGCGGGGGCCGATGAGCGAGGTGTGTGTTGGGTCGGAGAGGGCCTGCATGAGCCGGTCGGGCAGGGTCGCAAGCCCCGGCGCAAGCACCAGGCGGTAATTCGCGGCGGCGTCGGTGTCGGGCGGCAAGATGTCCACGGACAGGCCCAGGCGCCGCAGCGATTTGTACATATCGAACACAAGGTTGAAATAGTGAAAGTCCGCGCCCTGCGGCTGCGTCTCCCAAGCCCAGGCAGAGGCGTAGTCGAAGATGATGGCGACCGGCGCGCGTGATTGGGCGGTTTCCAGGTCCTCCATTTCCTGCGCGACTTGGCAGGCCTCAGCCAGTGCTGGCGCATCTGCGCTGTCGGGGCGCAGCAAGCCTGCATGCTGCTGCTCCTGCGCGAAGGGCGCCTGCCTCCAGCGGAAATAACACACCGCCTCGGCCCCATGCGCAAAGGCCTCCCAGGCCCATAGCCGGGCCATCCCGGGAAGCGGCGCGGGGTTCCATGGCGCCCAGTTCACCGGGCCTGGCTGCTGCTCCATCACCCACCAGCGGCCGCGACCCACGGCGCGATAAAGGTCGTGATGGAACGCCTGGCAATCCGGATCACCCTGCCGCAGGAAGCGCAGCTTGTGGTCCTCCGGCGCGTCCAAACGGTCCGACAAGAACCCAATCGGGTAGCTGTCCCAGCTGGCGATATCGAGATCGGCGCCCACATCGAAATGGTCAAAATCCAACACCCGGCCCATATAGTTGTGGATCAGCGGCGCATCGGTGTGGCGCCGAAGGATCTCGGCCTGCGCGCGATTGAAACGCACAACCTGCTCGCTAGAGAACCGCCGGAAGGCCATCACATGGGCGGGGTTGGGCTCGGTGACGGCAAGGTTAGGCAGGTCGATCTCGTCAAAATCGGCGTAATCCATCGACCAAAATACGTTGCCCCAGGCGCGATTCAGGGCGTCGGGCGATTGATAGCGCTGGGCGCACCAGTCGCGGAAGGCATCTTGCGCGGCCGGGGAGTAAGACAGCGTTGTGTCATGGCAGCCGTACTCGTTGTCGATCTGCCAGGCCTGCACGTGCGGGTTATGCCCGTAGCGCTCGGCCAGAAGCGTGACGACCCGGCGGCATTCCGCGATGTAACCTTGATGCGAGAAGCAATAGTGCCGCCGCGACCCAAACTTGCGCGGCCTGCCATCGGCATCGGCGGCCAGCATGTCGGGGTGTTTTGTCAGCATCCAGCGCGGCGGCGTTGCGGTGGGCGTGCCCAGCACGACGCGCAGCCCGGCGCCGCCAAGCACGTCAATCGCCTTGTCCAGCCAGTCGAATTGCAGGTCGCCGGGGCTTGGTTCCAGCCGCGACCAGGCGAACTCACCAATACGCACCCAGGTTAACCCGGCATCAACCATCCTTGTGGCATCATCCTGCCAGACGTCCTCGGGCCAGTGCTCGGGGTAGTAGCAAACACCAAGCGCCGGGGTCATGTGCGGCCTCGCGGGGCGAGTGGGAATGGAGGATTGAATGGACCAGCCAATGACCAAATTCTGGGAGGTGAGACAGGCTCAACTTTCATCAGTGTAAACCTCGAATTTACCGAATCGGCTCAGGGTTAGGGGCGGTAGGGAGGGGGAAACTCGGTCAGTTTTTGGCGCGAGCACCCTTTACTATTGTACTCTTCGTCACAGAATTACCCGATGCTCTGTCTGGCCTCTCGTTTCGGTCTGCAACATGAAAGTCTGTCCATGGGCGGGTTCTTTGGCGCAAATCTCAGGGGCCAAGTCCTGGCAAGCCGACGATATGTATAGCGTGGTCATATCCTCGCCGCCAAACCCAGGGCAGGTCGTGTGGCGCGCCGGGACCGCATGTTCGGTCAGCAAAGCGCCATCCGCGCCATAGACCGCCACGCTGCCGCCCTTGTAATGCGTGTTCCACAAGGTCCCATCCGCGGCGCAAACCATCCCGTCGATCAGCCGCCCTTCGTGATGCAAGAACAGCTCTGGATCGCCGACCGGCCAGCCCTGCGCATCCAAGCGCACACGCCAGATCTTGCCGTCGCGCGTGCCCGAGAAATAGGCCGTCCCACCGTCGGGCGTAAAGCACATGGCGTTCGGCACCGTGACCGGCGCAAATAGCATCCGCAGCTCGCCGCGATAGTAGCGGTAGATCGCGCCGGGGCGGTCATTGCCGCGCTTGGCCATCGTGCCGATCCAGAACCCGCCCTGCGGATCTGCGCGCCCGTCATTGGACCGCGATCCGGGATCTTGCGCCTCAAGATGCGCCACGAAAGTCTCGGCGCCGGTCTGGAGGTTGAACTCAAAGAGCCGCGTCTCGGAGGCGATCAGCAACGTGTCGCGCCCTGTCCATCCGGCGGCAGAGACGTTTTCCTCGAATTGCCAGGTCAGCGGTGTGTCGCCGTCGCGGCCTAGAAGTTGGTTTGCAAGGATGTCGAACCAAAACAGCTGTTGCCGTTCGGGGTGCCAAAGCACCCCTTCGCCCAGGCGGCATTGGCGTTCGTCATATACTCTCATCCGATGGCCTCGTCATAGGCGGCGACCGTGTCGCGGGCGCGGGCTCCGATCTCTGCGGCGCTCATGCCGGGTTTGTAAAGTGACGACCCCAGGCCGAACCCATCGGCGCTGGCCGCGATCCAGTCCGCGAAATCCTCTGGGCCGACGCCGCCCACGGCGTAGACTTGGGCGCCCGGCGGCAGCACGGCGCGGATCGCCTTTAGCCCGCCGGTGCCCATCATCGAGGCCGGAAAGATCTTTAGCCCCGTGGCGCCCCAGCGCAGCGCATCGAAGGCCTCGGTTGGGGTGAAGACACCCGGAAAGCTCTGCATGCCTAGGTTAACGGTGGCCTCGATCACCTCTTGGTTTGCGTTGGGCGAGACCACAAGCGTGCCGCCCGAGCGGTAGACATGCGCGACCTCCTCGGCGGACAGGACCGTGCCCGCGCCGATCTGCGCCACATCGCCAAACGCCTTTGCCATGGCCGCGATGCTGGCCTGGGGATCCGGCGAGTTCAGCGGAACCTCGATGCGTGAGATCCCGGCCTCGATCAGCGCCGCGGCGGCCGCTTCGGCTGCATCCGGTGCGATCCCGCGCAGGATGGCAATCAATGGGCGCATGTCACTGTCCTTTCATGTAAATTTCTGTGAGCCCGGCGAGCGCCAGAGCGTCGCCCGCAGCCTCTCGTGGCGCCAAGCCCTGCAAACGCAGCGCGGCGGCGTAATGCGCGGTCAGGCTGGGATCGCCCAAGACGGCCACGTCCTGGCCCAGCCAATAGGGGCGGGCGGCGGCAAGCTCGGCCCCAATAAGCAGGCCGGACAGCCGCGCCTTTGCCGCCTCTGGGGTTTGCGGCCCAACCAGGCCCGCCGCGCGCAGCCCAAAGAGCTCTGCGGCCAGGCGCTCAGGCCGCGACAGCGTTTGGCCGACGGCGTCCGCGAAGGCCTCCGCGTCCCAGCCGTCTGCCCCCACGGAGTGCCGCAGGACCGAGTGCTGAGACAAAAGCGCAAACAGCTCTCCGGACATGAAGGTGCGAAAGCTGACGACCTCTGCGGCGCTGATATGCACCCATTTGGTATGCGTGCCGGGCAGGCAGAGGATGCCGTCGAAATCGGGGTTCTGCGCGAGGTAGCCGGCGATCTGCGTTTCCTCGCCGCGCATCACATCGGGCGGTTCGGCCTGGCAGATCCCGGGCGCGATGCGCATGTCCAGCCTTGCGTCCTGCGTGGGTGCCTTGGTGAGCGCGTCGGGCGCGGTGACCAGGCAGGGGACGGGGCGATAGGCGGCCTCGACCCAGCCCTGTCGGGCGCCGACCATGCCGCAGGCGATCACCCGCGTGGGGCCCTCGATCCAATCGCCGATCAGGTCCATCAGGGCAGGTTCGAAGGCGCCGGGCGTCAGCCCGCCCATGCCCTGCTCGGACTGCTCGAAATCGACCTGGACCGCGCCGCGCATCGCCCAGGCCCGTAAATTGGACGTGCCCCAATCCACTGCCACCCAGTTTGCCACAGCTCGATCCCCTTGAATTGCTTGCGCGGCGGGGCGTGATGCCCCGTTATCCACTGGCCGTAAGGTCGGCCAATTCGCGACCTGCCGCAAGGGCGCCTTGGCGTCTCTTTTGCCGCAGCGGGGCGCGAGGCGGGCAATTCTCGCAGGGCTGAGGGGATTGCGGCAATGCGCTGGCGCTTCACCGCGCCCGTGCTAATGTTGTGCGTGGGCGGCGCGCGCTAGGGCACCTCGTCGCAGCAACAACGCCATATGCGCAAGGAGAACTAATATGGGCATCACTTATCTGCACACAATGGTCCGGGTGAAGGACCTGGAGGCATCGAAGGCCTTCTACGAGCTTTTGGGCCTTGAAGAGACGCGCCGCCATGACAGCGAGGGCGGGCGGTTCACGCTGCTTTTCATGACCCCGCCGGGGCAAGAGAACGCGCATGTCGAGCTGACCTATAACTGGGATGGCGATGATGGCCTGCCCTCGGACGGCCGGCATTTTGGGCATCTGGCCTACGCGGTGGACAACATCTACGACATGTGCGCCAAGCTTCAGGAGGCCGGGGTTGTGATCAATCGCCCGCCGCGCGATGGGCGTATGGCCTTTGTGCGCTCGCCCGATAACGTGTCGGTGGAGCTGCTGCAGGCGGGCGATGCGCTGGAGCCTGCCGAGCCCTGGGCCAGCATGGGCAATACCGGCCATTGGTAAGGCTGGCGCTCGCGATCCTGCTTTGGGCAACGCCAGCGGCGGCAATGGAGTGCCGCTTGGCGCTGCTTCTGGCGCTGGATGTGTCCTCTTCGGTGGATGCCGAAGAGGACGCGCTCCAGCGCCGCGGGCTCGCGCGGGCGCTATCCTCGCAGGACGTGCAAGCCGCGATCCTGTCGGTGCCGGGCCAAAGCGTGGCGCTTGCGGTCTATGAGTGGTCCGGGCGCTACCAGCAATTCGTGACGCTGGACTGGCGGCTTTTGTCCACCTCCTCTGATATCCTCACGGCGGCGGCGGATATCTCTGGCTCGCGGCGTCCGCACCGCGAGTACCCGACCGCCATTGGCTATGCCATTGGATATGCCGCGGCGCTTTTTGCTAAGGCGCCGCCCTGCCAGGCGCGCACGCTTGACGTCTCCGGCGATGGCAAGAACAACGAGGGCTTCCCGCCGCGGCTGGCCTACGCCAATTTCCCGCTGGAGGACGTCACCGTCAATGGGCTGACCATCGGTGGCCAGTCTGATGACCTGGCGGGTTACTACTTGCGCGAATTGATCCGCGGGCCCGGTGCCTTCGTGGAGGAGGCAAGCGATTTCGCCGATTTCGAACGCGCGATGCAGCGCAAGCTGGTGCGCGAGACGCGGGCCCTGGCCATTGGCATGGCGCCCCTGGCGGGCGCTGGTTCGGGCGGCTAGGTGCTGCGGGTGGCGGTCCTTCTGGCCGCGATCCTAGGCGGTGCGGCGGAGGCGGCCTGCCGCCAGGCGCTGGCGCTTGGTTTGGATGTTTCGGGATCGGTCGATGCGACCGAGTACCGTTTGCAGCTGGACGGGCTGGCCGGGGCGCTTTTGCATCCGGACGTGCGGGGGGCTTTTCTGGCCGCGCCCGGCGTGCCTGTGCGGCTGATGGTCTATGAATGGGCGGGTTCGTCGCGAATGCGCACCGTGCTGGGCTGGACCGAGATTGCGACCGGCGACGACCTTGAAAACATTGCCGCGCAGCTGCGCGCAACGCAGCGCGTGCCGCAGAACCCCGCGACCGCGCTGGGCGGTGCGATGGTCTTTGGCGCGACGGCGCTGCGGTCGCAGCCAGATTGCTGGCGCCGAACGCTCGACATTTCTGGTGATGGCAAGTCTAACACCGGCCCCGAGCCACGGGGGGTGCGCGAAAGCCTCGCCAGGGCGGGCATTACGATCAACGGATTGGTGATCGGTGCGGACGCGCCGGTCACGGGCGACCAGCGCCAGATGGAGATCGCGGAGCTGTCCGCCTATTACCGGGCGGATGTTATCCTCGGCCCGGATGCCTTCGTGGAGGTGGCCCTGGGGTTTCAGGATTTCGAGGCGGCGATGGCGCGCAAGCTCTTGAGAGAGCTTCAAGTTCGCGCCGTAAGCCAGCTTCGTCCGTAGAGGAGGTTCTTAGCCGAGCGCAGCGAGGCCCCGCCGCGGCGCTCGCGTATGCCGAAGGCATGCAAGGCGCGGCGCAATCCCGTTGGCTGCTTGATCTCGCCTGGCATGGCAGAGGGACGGCTTGGGGGTTTGGGGGGCGGACGCTGCGCCGGCCAACAAGTGCTGAACTCGTCGCCCCCCATTCGCACGAAGTGCTAGACCAGCGCGCCCGGTTCGTTTCGACCCCTTTCGTAGCGCCATGCTGACAAAGCAAAGCCCGTTTTGGGCCCACGAGAGGGCACGGTCTGTCGCAACATGGGGTCGGAACGTTTCCGGGCGCTCCTTTAGGTCACGGCCCGCTAGTAGATATACCGGATTTGGTCGCTCCAATACCGTTCCATACGGCGCAGCGCGGTGTTGATCTCTTCCATGCCGTTCAGGTCCAGCACCGCGCGGCTCTCTAGCCCCTCGGCGTGCTTGCTGAAAAGCTCCGAGACGATGTCTTGCACGTTGCGGCCCTTCTCCGTCAGCCGTACCCGCACGGATCGCCGATCGATCTCGCAGCGCTGGTGGTGCATATAGCCCGCCTCAACCAGCTTCTTTAGGTTGTAGCTGACATTCGAGCCCTGGTAGTAGCCGCGCGATTTCAGTTCGCCCGCCGTGACTTCGTTGTCGCCCACGTTGAACAACAACAACGCCTGCACCGAGTTGATCTCTAAGATCCCTAACCGTTCAAACTCATCCTTAATCACATCCAAGAGCAATCGGTGCAGCCGTTCCACCAGAGAGAGCGATTCGAGATACTGGGTCATGAACCCGCGCTCGATCACTCCGCCGATCTGGGAATGAACACTCATGTTAGGTCTCCGCCTGTTTTTGCTGCCTCAGAAGAGGTCAATAGGGCGGATTTCCCAATATTTAGTTAAGCTTGAATATATCGAACAGGCGCGCTCATCGCCCGCGCGCATGCGCCGAGATATCCTGCATTAAGGCTGCAAACTGATCCGGTGGGTCCTGCCTGCCCAGCACCCAGGAATAGATGTCCTGGTCGTTCTCGCCCAGCAGCCGGTCATAGGTCTGCAAATCGGCCTCGTTCATCACCGCCAGGCGGTCCTCGGCGAAGGCCGACAGAACCACGTCCATCTCCTTGATCCCGCGGCGCATGGACCGCATTTTGAGGCGCTTTAGCCGGTGCTCGGGCAGCTCAACGGTCACGGGTTGCGCGCTCGCACGGCCCGGCGCAGGCGCTTTTCTACGGCGGCAAGGCGCTCGCCCGTTTGGGTCAGCGCGCTTTTGATTTGGCGCAGCTCCGCCAGCAGGGCGGTGATGTCGGCGTCAAGTGCCGCGTCCGTCTCTGGCTCGGTCAGGCCCTCTCCCTCGCCGTTCAAGAGCCAGGTCAGCGAGACATTCAGAACGCCGGATAGCATCTGCAGCTTGTTGGCGCGCGGCTCGCCATGGTCGTCCTCCCAGCCCTGCAACGTCTTGAGTTTTATACCCAACCGCTTGGCCAGGTCTGCCTGGCTCATCCCAAGGGCGTCCCGGGCGGCGGCCACGCGGTCGCCAAAGGTGGCGGCATCATTGGAATACCAATCGGTCTCTTGTTCGGCGTCGACATCCGCGACGGCATTCAGGTCAGCCATTGGGCGCTCTTTCTCTTAGTGGGAAATTCTCTTGTTCGTCATTGGCCCGCATCCTAGAACGGGACGTCCCAACCTTCCACCCAGAGGCGACCATGTCCTTTCTCTCCGCGACACTAGACCGCGTAAAGCCCTCCCCGACGATTGCGATGAACACAAAGGCGGGCGAGATGAAGGCCGCCGGTCATGACGTGATCTCGCTCTCTGCCGGCGAGCCGGATTTCGACACCCCGCAGAACATCAAGGATGCCGCGGTGGCCGCCATCGCCGCGGGCAAGACGAAATATACCGCGCCGGATGGGATCATCGAGCTCAAGCAGGCCGTCTGCGACAAGTTCAAGCGTGAGAACGGGCTGGACTACCAGCCCGGGCAGGTCTCCATCGGCACCGGCGGCAAGCAGATCCTCTATAACGCGCTAATGGCCACGCTGAACGAGGGCGACGAGGTGGTGATTCCCGCGCCCTATTGGGTCAGCTACCCCGACATGGTGCTGCTGGCGGGCGGCACGCCGGTGATCGCCGAGGCGAGCCTGCAGACCGGGTTCAAGCTGACCGCGGAGCAGCTAGAGGCCGCGATCACGCCCAAGACGAAGTGGCTGATCTTCAACTCGCCGTCCAACCCCACCGGCGCGGGCTACACCTGGGACGAGCTGAAATCCCTCACCGACGTGCTCTTGCGCCACCCGCATGTCTGGGTGATGACGGATGACATGTACGAGCATCTGGTGTTCGACGACTTCGAATTCTGCACTCCCGCGCAGGTCGAGCCTGCCCTGTATGACCGCACGCTGACGGTCAACGGCGTCTCGAAGGCCTATGCGATGACCGGCTGGCGCATCGGCTACGCCGCCGGGCCGCAGCACCTGATCGCGGCGATGCGCAAGATCCAGTCCCAGTCCACATCGAACCCCTGCTCGATCAGCCAATGGGCGGCGGTCGAGGCGCTGAACGGCCCGCAGGGTTACATCGAGGACAACAAGGCGCTGTTCCAGCGCCGCCGCGACCTTGTGGTGGGCATGCTGAACGCCGCCGAGGGGATCAGCTGCCCCACACCGGAGGGCGCCTTCTACGTCTACCCCTCCATCGCGGGCTGCGTCGGTAAGACCAGCCCAGGCGGCGCGGCGATCAAGGATGACGAGAGCTTTGCCACCGCGCTCCTGGAGGAAGCCGGCGTTGCGGTGGTCTTTGGTGCAGCCTTCGGGTTATCGCCCAACTTCCGCATCAGCTATGCGACCTCTGACCAGGAGCTGACGGATGCCTGCACCCGCATCCAGGAATTCTGCGCCGGGCTGAGCTAGCCCTATGGGCTAGCCTGGGTCGCGGCGGAGGCGCGCGATGGCCACAGACAGCATAGCCGTTCTGGGCGCGGGTATCGGCGGGCTCGCATTCGCGGCGCTTGCCGCGCGCGCTGGGCGCCAGGTCAGGGTGTTCGATCAATTTGAGACCGCTCGGCCCCTCGGCTCGGGCTTGGTGATCCAACCCGTCGGGCAGGCGGTGTTGCGCGCCGTCGGCGCGCAGGCTGCCTTCGATCTTGGTCAGCCTATTCGGCGGATGCAGGGCGACGAAACCAGCGGGCGGCGGGTGCTTGACGTCTCCTACGATCATGGCGGGTCGGATCGCTTCGGGCTGGCGATCCATCGCTCTAGCTTGTTTCAGTCCCTTTTGGGGGCCGCGCAGACGGCCGGCGCAGAGTTGCGCTCTGGTCACAAGGTCTCGGGTCGCCGTGGCTCGCGCGTCCGTTTTGCCGATGGCTCCGAGGCGGGGCCGTTTAATCTGATCGTGGATGCGCTTGGGGCCGGATCGCCGCTATCGCCGCTTAAGGCGCGCATGCTACCTTACTGTGCGATCTGGGGCACGGTCCCCTGGCCAGAAACCGGCCTGCCGCGCAACCAGCTGACGCAGCGCTACCGGCGCGCGGACTGCATGATCGGCGCTCTGCCCATCGGGCGCATGCCGGGCGCGCAGACACCGCTTGCGGCGATCTTCTGGTCGCTGGGTCCAGGCGCTTATCAGCGCTGGCGCGCCGCCCCGATTGCGGATTGGAAGGCCGAGGCCACGACCCTGTGGCCGGAATTCGCGCCCTTCCTGGCGACCATTACCTCGCACGAGCAGATGACGCTTGCCAGATATTCCCACGGCACGCTTGCCCGCCCCATTGGCGAGGGGATTGCCCATATTGGCGACGCCGCGCATCGCGCCAGCCCGCAGCTTGGCCAGGGCGCGAATATGGCCCTGCTGGACGCGCACGCGCTATGGCTGGCTGTTGCGCGCAATCATCACCTGCCGGATGCTCTCTCCGGCTACGCCAAGGCGCGGCGCTGGCATGTGCTGTGTTATCAGGCGATGAGCGCCGCCTTCACCCCGCTGTACCAATCCGACAGCCGCGTGGTGCTGCCGGTGCTACGGGATCGGGTGTTCATGCCGCTCAGCCTAGTGCCGCCGATCCCACGCGTCCTAAGCCGCCTGGTCTGCGGAGACCTTATGCCGCCCTACGGATCGCTGCCCGCTGACAAAACAGCCAAGGATTTTGGATGACAATTGGCCTGGAGAAGGCGTTTGGACGGGCCAAATCTCTTGCAAGAGATTTGCACTTTCCTTCTAAGGAAAGTGGCCCCGCGCGCCGGCATGAGGTTGCGATAGAGCGATCATTTCGGGGCGCGCTGAAGAAACTCTTGCAAGAGTTTCGCAATTTTCTTGGAAGAAAATTGCGGCGCGCCAATGCCCGCTCCAGGCCAAAACCCGCAACTAAGCCCCTCCAAGTGCCACCGTTTTACCGAGACCGCGCGCCCACCAGGCGGGCCGCAATCGGCGCGCCCAGGATCACAACGAACAGGCGCAGCGTATGATGCGCCACCACAAAGGCCACATCCGCGCCCACGATCAGCGCCAGCACCGTCAGCTCTGCTTGCCCACCGGGCGCGAAGGCCAAGAGCGTCTCCTGCCCCGGTGCCAGCCCAAAGCCGTAAATCGCCTCGACAAAGACCACCGTCAGCACGATCAATATGCCGCAAAACCCAATCCCCGCCAGCAGGTCGCGGCGCACCTCGGTCATGGTTACGCCGGCGTATTTGCAGCCGATGGTCATGCCGATGAAGAATTGCGCCGCCCAGATCGCCTCGGCCGGGGGGCGGTTGCCCAAATATCCAGCGGCGGTCACCAGCCCGGTCGCGATCAGCGGCCCCAGGATGGAGGCGCCAAAGAGGCCCACGCGCTTGGCCACCCGCCATCCGACGCCGCCACAGATCACCATCACCGCGATGTCACTCCAGGGCAGATCCACCATCGGGCGCCCCGGCGGGTTGCTCAGATCCACATCCCATATCCCGCGCAGCAGGAACGGCAGGGCCACCACGATCACCGCAACCCGCGTGGCGTGGATCAGCGACAGCGTGCGGATGTTCCCGCCCGCCTCCTCGCCGAAGACCAGCATGTCTTGCAGCCCGCCGGGCATGGTCGCGTAGTAGGCCGTCGGAAAGTCGTAGCCCCAGACGCGCTGAAAATAGGGCACGCCAATGAGGCCGATGCAGACCACCATGACCGGCACCAGCACCAAAGTCGGCCACATCCCCGGCAATGTCGCCAGCACGGCGGGCGTCAGCGTGGCCCCCACGGCCACACCCAGCACCGCGCGCATCCCGTCATTGACCACAGCGATCCCGCGCATCGGCACGCCGATCAGCGCCGCGATCAGGCAGGCCGAGATCGGCCCCAGAAGCCATGGCAGCGGCAAAGCCAGCAGCGAAAACACCGCCACGCCCAGCAAGCCGATGGCGAAGGCGTAAAGCACCGGCCTCATGCGCCCAGCGCCTTGATCCGATGGCGCAGCGATGTCTGCAGATGCGCCTCGGCTGCCGCGCCCGCCGCCTTTTCGTCGCCGGAGCGCAGCGCCTCGACAATCGCGCGATGCTGCCGCGTGACCTCGTCGATCCGTTCCGGGTCGGTGAAGGTCGTGGGCCCCAGCAACAAGAGCGCGTTGTTCAGTGCCCGGGCGGCGTCCATCAGGAAGCGGTTGCGTCCCGCCAGATAGAGCCCGCGGTGAAAGTCCTGGTTGAGCGCCGCGGCCTGGGCTGGGTCCTCGCGAACTGACTCGATGGCCTGGTTGATATCGTCGAGCGCGTCGAATTCGGCCTGAGCGCCGTGCTTGGCGGCCATCTCGGCGGCAGTGCGTTCCAGCACGATGCGCATCTCATAGAGCTCGACGATCTCGGCATGGCTCAGCGCGCGCACGACGGCGCCGATCCGAGGGCGGTGCTCGACAATGCCTTCGGCCTCCAGCCGCCTCAGGGCCTCGCGAACGGGCGTCCGCGACAGGTTTAGGCGGGCGCCGACCTCCTCCTCGCGCAGGCGGTCGCCTGGGCGGTAGGTGCCTGATCTGATGCTTGAGACGAGCGCCTCAAACGCGGTCTCGCCGCTGGATAGTTTGGACATGTTGTGCCTGGATTGCTCAGCTCACCGGTCTTGTATCCGAGCGGATACAAAATGCCCAGCCCCATGGGCTCCTTCGACATGTCCATAGGCGCCATGAGCCGAACTTGCCGTCGCTAAAGCGTGATCGCACCCGTCGACAAGCCCAGCCCGACATTCAGCGATCCCTCGTTGATCAGCCAGCGCCGCAGAACGAAGCTGCGCGCGCCGGTCATGTGCATCGGGTCGCCCTCGGCAAGCGCGCGGGCCTCTTCCAGCGAGGCGGCGCGCAGGATCAGCATCCCCATGGCCTCCATCTTCTCGCCGGTCTCGTCAGACAGCGGACCGGCGAACATCAGCGCCCCGTCGCGCTCAAGTTGCTGCAGATAGGCCAGGTGGTCGGGCAGCACCTGTGCGACCTCCTCGGGGGGCTTTGCCGGTGTGCTGACCGCGACATAGGCCTCAAAGGCCAGCGCGCCGCGCTCTTTGGCATGCGCCTTATAGTCCGCCCATGATGGCATGATGGCCCCTCCCTGGATGCTCCAAGCCAGAGCTTATGCCTGCCAGGGCGGGTGTCAAACACCTAAGCCCGGGCTATTCCGCGAGCTCGGGGTGCAGATACGCCTCGGGATAGGGCATCGGGTGGCGCGGCCCGGCAGGCACCACCCCGTTCCAAGAGCGCCCGAAATACCCCTGCCTGCAATGCACAAGCGAGCCGGCGTCGGCCACGCCGTCCAGCGCGTAGACGCGGCACAACCAGCGCCACAGATGCGGGTAGTCGAGGATCCGCGCGCCGTTCAGCTTCATGCGCAGGTAGTACACCGGGTCATGGCGGTAGAGCGTTGGGAATAGGCGCAAATCGGCCTCGGTGAACGCGTGGCCCAGCAAGAAGTCCCGTCCATCCGAGAGCAGGCCCTCGAGGAAGCCAAGCGCGTCGAAATAGGTGTCGAACGCCGCCTGATACACCGATTGGTCAGAGGAGAACCCCGCCTTGTAGGCGCCGTTATTGATGGCGACATAAATGCGTTCGTTCAGGGCGTCGATCTTTGCGCGCAGGGCGGGGTCGTCCGGGAACAAGCGCGGCCGGCGCGCATCTGGCAAGGCGCTGCCCAGCGCGCCCGTGTGTTGGTCCAGCATCCGAATGATCTCGGCGCTCTCATTGCTGACGATGCGCTGGGTGCGCTTGTCGTAGAGGATCGGCACGGATTGCTCCTCCGAGCCCTCCTGGCGATAGACCTCCTTGGCCAGGCGCAGGCCGCGCCCCGTCGCGGTCTCGGTGGTGCATTCCGGCAGCGTGGCGCCGGTCAGCGTCGCGATGCGGTTGGGCGCGAATTCCCATAAGTTCGGGCCCACGGGGTCGTCTTCGCCGGTGCGGTTGGGAAAGGCCACGTCCAGCGTGATGCTGTCCTGCAGCCCCAGCACCGCGCGCGCCAGGGTCACCCGGTGGCACCAGGGGCAGTTCAGCGCCACGAAAAGGTGGTACCGGTTCGGCTCTGCGGGGAAATCTCCATCGCCGATGGCGTGGCGGAACCCGCTGACCCCGCGCACGAACTCCCCGCGGGCGCGGCGCGCGCTGGCTTTGGTTTGGTCTTCTTGCGTGGCGGCGTCTTTGCTCATGGCGGCGTTCTACGCGCATCTTGTGCGTCAAGCTATCGGCGGCAGGGCACAGATACTGTGCAGCCACTGTGCAGCTCCGCCGGTCGGGTTAAATTTTAGGCAATTCTTACAGCGATTCTTGCGGTCGGGTTTATCTAATTGACAATTCCGAGTGTTTCACTCAAGTATAAAACTATCAGCCAGCCTTCGATTCTGGGGCAAGCCGGAAACCTTGAAAACGCAAGAGGATAGGCTGATGACCCTGGTCTATACACATGCGGACCGGGCAGTTTTCGACTGGCAAGAGACCCTCGCGGTTGCCAGCGACTTGGGCCTGCCCCGCATCTTTAGTTTGGAATGGTTGATCGACAAAGCTGAACGGCAAGAATGGAGCGGACTATGGTGGTGAACGTGGCGCAAGAGATCAAATTCCCGCCCGAGCAGCGCACGCCGGTCTATGACGCCAACGACCTGACCAAGGGTGGCGGCCTGGCGCAGATCAAGCTCGAGGATCAACTCTACACGCTCCGGATCACGCGGGCGGGCAAGCTGATCCTAACCAAATAGGGGCGCCTTCCGCATCCGGGCAGCGCCTTGGCCCAGGGCATCAGGCGGCCCGGCGAAAAACATCCCCTTTAGAATTGCGCGTTTGGCCGCACCTGCGTGGCGGCTGCGCCGGGGAGCGATAGCAGGCACTCCATACGGCGTTGCGGATTCGGCGATCGCAAGGCTGGCCACTCGCGCCCACCCATTGGGTGCGCGCCTAGCACATCACGCCGCGCAAACGGCGCGCCAAGCGCCCTGTTTCCCCTGATAGTTGAGAAGCCAGGGCAAGCGCGGTATGGTAGTCCCCTCAAGTCTGGGGGACTTTGTGATGCGAATATTTATGAATTTGTTACCCGCCCTTATGATCTGCGCCGCGCTGCCCGTGGCCGCGCATGACTACCCGCCGCCCAAGCAACTGCCGCCAGAGATGATGCGCGTGGACCCGAATTCGGCCATAACGCTCTTCGGCGAGGCCGTCGGGCTGGAGCATATGTGCAAGGGCCACAAAAAGCAGGTCCGCCAGATGGCCTGCGATCAGGCCACCGCGCGCTGCGAGTACCTGCGGGGCAGGGCCAGCAAGCCGCGTGTCGTTAAGGCCGGTGTTATCCTGGCCCGCGGCGCCGAGGGGTGCTACTATGCCAAGGCGGCGGTCACGTGCAAATTCGGAACCGCCAAGTAAGGCACGATAGCTGTTGACTCCCCGTTCTGGGGCGGTAAAAGGCGGGCCTTACAGTTTTCACGGGCCCGGCCGTTGAGCCGCCCGCGCATGGAGCAGATGAGATGGCCAAGCCAACCACAATTAAGATCCGGCTGAATTCCACCGCCGACACCGGCCACTTCTACGTGACCAAAAAGAACGCCCGCACCATGACCGAAAAGATGGTCGTGAAGAAATACGACCCGGTGGCGCGCAAGCACGTGGAGTACAAGGAAGGCAAGATCAAGTAAGCCCCTTCCACATGGATTTCGCAAAGGCCGCGCCGCAAGGACGCGGCCTTTCTCGTTTTGGAGACCCATCCCATGCACTGCGATTTCTGCAATCTCCTGGCCAATGGCGATGCCGCCATCGCCTGGTCGAACCCGCGCCTGGTGGTCTTTGCCGATCACCGCCCCATCCGCGAGGGGCATATGCAGATCGTGCCGCGCGCGCATGTCGAGGTGTTCGACGACCTCGCACCGGATCTCGCGGCCGAGATCATCCATCTCGGCCAGCGCATCGCCAAGGCGCAAAAGCGGCTCTACGGGGTGGACCGCGTGGGGTTCGTGTTCACCGGAAATGAGGTGCCACATGTGCATGCCCATGTGTTGCCGCTGCACGCCGCTGACGACATCACCTCGGCGCGCTTCCGCGAACACCGAGCGGGCGGAAGGATCGCGCTGCGCCAGCAGCGCCGCGTGGCCCAGGATTTGGCAGAGGCGCTCGGAGCGCCTATCTTGTAAGCCATGACAGATGTGATCACGATCCGCTGCAGTGAGCCCTATGACCTCGCGCCGCTCGACGAGCTCTTCGCGCGCAGCTACCCCAAGCTTCTGAAGGCGGATTATGCGCCCAGCGTGTTGGTGACAGCGCTGCCGCTGATCTCTAAGGCTCAGCCGGCGCTGCTGCGCTCGGGCACGTATTATGTGGCGGAAACAGCGGACGGCACGCTGATTGGCGCCGGAGGGTGGACCCGCGGGCGCCGCCGCGGCAGCGCTGACATCCGCCACGTGATCACGGATGCCTCCCAGGTGCGGCGCGGCGTAGGCCGCGCGATCGTAGCGCGGGTTTTTGAGGAGGCCAGGGCCGCCGGGGTCACCGCCCTGCAGTGCAAATCCACGCGCACCGCCGTGCCCTTCTATGAGGCCATGGGCTTTAAAGCCCTGGACGCGTTCGAGATGGAACTCAGGCCAGGTATCCATTTTCCGGCGATCCAGATGCATCGCAGCCTCTGACGGTTGACGCAGCGTCGGTGCTACCAGCGCCCAGCGGGCGGCGCTTCATGCGCAGGTTCAAGGCCATCTGAACGCGCAAAAGCGCCGTTTCAGACCCCAAAGCGGAATGGGAACGCTTTAGAGATCGACGTCCCAATGGCCCGCCACGACCACCGCCTCGTCATCGCCCGGCCAGGGCGGCATGGTGATGGCAACCGCCGTTAGGCCCAACCCACCGGCGCGCGCCTGAAACTGCGTGCCCACAGGGATGCGCAGCGCCGTGCCCGTCGCGACGGGCAAGACGCCCTCGCTGGAAAGCCACATCTCGCCCGCGCCTTCGGTGAAGTACCAGATCTCTTCCACGGTCTTGTGCACCACCGCGCGGCCCGTCTTTCCGGGCGGCAAATGGAAGTGGCACATGGACCCCTTCTCGCCAAACATCAGCACCCGAACTTCCAGCCCGTCCGGCGCTAGCACATCCGGCGCGGCGGGCAGGGTTTTGACCAGGTCGCTCACTCTGCGGGCCCCTGGCTCTGCGCGGGCTGCGCAATCGGGCGCGAGAACACCGTTTCATGGCCCGGTTCCGGGTGGCGCGGGATCATGAGGGCCAGGGCCAGCGAGGTCGCCGCCATCCCCGCCGCCAGCACGAAAACCCCGCCAGGCGAGACGATCCACAGATACCCCAGCAGCGCGGGCAGGAACACCGCCGCGATGTGGTTGATCGTGAAGGCCACCGCGGCGGTGGGCGCGATGTCGGCAGGGTCCGCGATCTTCTGAAAGTAGGTCTTTAGCGCGAAGGCCAGGGCAAAGAACAGGTGGTCCAGCACGTATAGGCACGCCGCCAGCACCACGCCCCAGCCGAAGTAGTAGATCCCGCCATAGGCCAGGAACACGCAGATCAGCCCGACATACTCAAACCCAAGCGCGTTGCGCTCGCCCCAGCGGGCCACGGCGCGGCCCATAAGCGGCGCAAAGATCATATTGGCCAGGTAGTTAATCAAGAAAAGCGCCGTGACCTCATGCACCTCAAAACCAAAGCGCTCGACCATCATGAAGGCCGCGAAGACCACGAATATCTGCCGCCGCGCCCCCGACATGAACTGCAACGCGTAGTAAAGCCAGTAGCGCCGGCGCAGCACGAACTCCTTGCGCTGCGGGGTGGGCGATTCGAACTGCGGATAGGCCAGCCAGCAGAACACCGCGATCGCCGCGGTGATCCCACCGGAGGTCAGGTAGACGAAGTTGTAGCTCAGATCAAAGGCCTTCCAGGTCACCACCAGCAGCCCATAGGCCAAGAGCGACGCGCCCGAGCCGATGCCCACTATGATGCCAAGCGTCTGCGGGGCCTTGTCCTTGTCGATCCATTGCAGCTGCAGCGACTGCACCACGGTCTCGTAATAGTGGAACCCGATCGAGGCGAACAGCGTCACCATCAACAGCCCGCCAAAACTGGGGAACCATGCGGTCACCGCGCTGGCCAAGCCCAGCATAACGAGCGAGATCAGCGCCAATGTCTGCTCGCGCAGCACCCAGATCAGCACGATCACGCCAATGGAAAAAAAGCCCGGCACCTCGCGGATCGAATGCAACCAGCCGATCTCCACGCCGGTGAACCCCGCCGCCTCGATCACGAAGTTGTTCAAGAGCGCCGACCAAGTGGAGAACGCCAACGGCATTGCAAACGCCATCAGAAACAGCAGCGCCACCGGGCGCCGCCAGTATGGCAGCGATTGCGCGTCCGCTAGGGTGACCGCCTGTGGCATGTTTGACCCTTACGCCTCCGGCTTGCGAATGACCAGCCGAAGGTGTCGGGGCAGCCTTGGGTTTTGCAAGATCGGGCAGCGCTTGGCCGGACGATCTTTATTGCCTGGAGCGGACATTGGCGCGTCGCAATTTTCTTTCAAGAAAATTGTGAAACTCTTCCAAGAGTTTCTTCAGCGCGCCCCGAAATGATCACTCTATCCCAACCTCCTACCGACGCGCGGGCCCAACTTTCCTTGGAAGGAAAGTGCAAATCTCTTGCAAGAGATTTGGCCCGCCAAAACGCCTGCTCCGGGCCAATCCTGTGCCTTCCCGAAAACTCGTGCTGCCACCCGCCGGATGTGTCTTAGGGGCCCAACCCCGCCTCAGCGCATCCGGAATGGATTGGCCATCGGCGCGTCCGAGAGGTTCATCCAGACCGTCTTTGGTCGCGTGTAGTCATACATCGCCTGCATGCCCGCCTCGCGCCCGAAGCCCGAGCCCTTCACACCGCCGAAGGCCGCAATCGGCGAAATCGCGCGGTATGTGTTCAGCCATATAATCCCAGCCTGGATGGCCTTGGACATGCGGATGCCGCGCGCGCCGTCGCGGGTGAAGATCCCCGCCGCCAGCCCGTGCACCGTGTCATTGGCCAGCCCGATGACCTCCTTTTCGGTGGAGAAACGCTGCGCGGCCAACACCGGCCCGAAGAGCTCGGTGTCGACGATGTCTAGGTCCTGGCGCGGGCAGTCCAGGATGGTGGGCCGCATATAGAGCCCGCCCAGACCCTCCGGCGGCGTGCCGCCGGTGAGGATCGTGGCGCCTTGCGCCACCGCCCGCTCCAGTTGCGCCATGATATGCGCGCGCTGCCCCTCGGTGCACAAGGGGCCCATCTGGGTGGCCGCGTCCTGCGGGTCGCCGATCTGGATGGCTTCGGCAATTTCCACCATGCGGGCCAGGAAATCGTCCGCGATGTCCTCATGCAGGTAAAGCCGCGAGCCCGCCACGCAGCTTTGCCCGCTGGCGCTAAAGATCCCAGCCACGCTGGCGTTCACGGCACTCTCTATGTCGGCGTCCTCGAAGACGATGAAGGGTGACTTGCCGCCAAGTTCCAGGCTGACCTCGGCGAAGTTCTCCGCCGTGTTGCGCACCACATGGCGCGCGGCACCGGGCCCGCCGGTGAAGGCCACCTTGGCCACCAAAGGGTGCGATGTCAGCGCCTGCCCGCAGGGCGCGCCGTGCCCGGTCACGATGTTGACCACGCCGTCAGGGATGCCGGCCTGCGCCACGAGCTTGCCGAAGGTTAGCAAAGGCGCCGAGGCATGCTCGGAGGCCTTCAAAACGATGGTGTTGCCCGCGGCCAGCGCGGGCGCGATCTTGGTCGCGGCCAGGAATTGCTGGCTGTTCCAAGGGATCACCGCGGCCACCACGCCCATCGGCTCGCGCTCGGTGAACACGAACATGTCGGGCTTGTCGATGGGCAGGGTCTCGCCTGCGATCTTGTCGGCGGCGCCGGCGAAGAAGTGGTAGTATTCGGCGATGTATTTCGCTTGCCAGGCGGTCTCGGAATAAAGCTTGCCGGTGTCGCGGGTCTCTATGCGGCCCAGATCCTCGGAGGCCGCGGCCAGCAGATCGCCCAGCCGGGCGAGGCATTTGCCGCGCTGGGTGGCGGTCAGCGCGCCCCATTCCCCGCGCAGCGCGGCGTCGGCGGCGCGCACGGCGCGGTCAACATCCTCGGCGGTGGCCTCTGGCACCTCGGCCCAAACGGCGCCGGTGGCGGGCTCGCGGCTTTCAAACACCGCGCCGTCCGACGCCTGCACCCAATTACCGCCGATCAGCATCTCTAAACGCTCGATGGAGCCCATCCCAAGTTCCTCCCCTGCAATGCCTCCCGCTTAGCGTAAGTTGCGGCCACGGGAAATCACTTCCGCGTCCCGCAGCGTTTTTCGAAAGCCTGAACCAACCTGAATTTCGAGCGTCGCCCATCGCTTAAATATTACGCGGTAATTTGGCGTTAAACCTGCTTCAAGTTTAACACGAAACGCTTTATTTGCGCTTTGCGGTGTCACATCTTACCTTTGGCACAACTCACAGCCGGAAATATAATGAGCAACGACGCAAAAGTTGAGCACGCAGAAGAGCTGCAGATGAAGCAGTTCCTGACCTATCGCCTGGCGCGGGTGCAGGCGAAGCTGAACGCGCAGGCGACGCGCATCCTTAAGGACAAGTCGGGGCTGAGCCTTGCGCAGTGGCGGGTGATCGCGCTGATCGCGAGCTTCGGACCAGAGCGGGCGGCGGTCCTGACCAGCTTGGCCGAGATCGATAAGGGGCTCTTTAGCCGCAAACTGAAGACGCTGGTTGAGGACGGGCTGGTTTTGGCCGAGTCCGATCCGACGGATAACAGGCGCCAGATGCTGCGCCTGTCCGCCTCGGGCCAGGCGCTGTTTGAGAAAACCCTGCCGCATATGCAAAAGCGACAGGCCGCTTTGCGGGATGCTTTGACGCCGAACGAACTCGCGTCGCTTTTCTCCGCCTGCGACAAGCTGGAGCGGATCCTGGAAAGACCCTGCCTGTGACACAGCCCCGCGCCGTCAAGGCGCTGCTGTTTGATGTGTTCGGGACGGTTGTGGACTGGCGCAGCTCTGTCGCGGTCGAGCTTCAGTCCGCCCTGGCCCCGCGCGGGCACCAGCTGGATTGGGAGGCCATGGCCGACGACTGGCGCGGGCGCTACCAACCCGCCATGCAGGCGATCCGGTCCGGCGCCCGCGGCTACACCATTCTGGACGTGCTGCATCGCGAGAACCTGGACGCCACGCTGCGGGCCTTCGGGGTCACGGGGCTTTCCGAGGCTGAGCTGATCGAACTCAACGAAGCCTGGCACCGCTTGCGGCCCTGGCCGGACTGCGTGCCGGGGCTGGGCCGCCTGAAACGCGACTTCATCCTGGGCACCCTGTCGAACGGCAACATCGCGTTGATGGTCAATCTCGCGCGGTTTGGTTCCTTGCCGTGGGATGTGATCCTGGGGGCAGAGATCACCCGCAGCTACAAGCCATCAGAGGCGACCTATCTGGGGTCCGCCGCCGCGCTTGGGCTGGCGCCCGGGGACTGCATGATGGTGGCGGCGCATAATGAGGACCTGCGGGCCGCGCAGCGCTTGGGCATGGCCACTGCCTTTGTCTGCCGCCCGACCGAGCATGGCCCCGGCCAAGAGGTCGATCTGGCACCGGACGGGGATTGGGATTACGCGGCGCACTCGATGCAGGAACTGGCCGACTTGCTTGCGCGCGCCTGAGTTCCGCCGCTTGAGGCTAGCTTACCCGCCGAGGCTGCGCGTAAGCACCATGACCCCCAACAGGATCAGAATGCAAAACGTTGAGAACGCGCTTCCGGCCATGCCGTAGAACCGCAGCGGGCGGTTATGCTCGAGCCAACCGAAGGCGTAGCCATGCGCCAGCCGCGACACCGTAAACACGGCCGCCAGGGGCAGCAGGGCCCAGCCCGGCGCGCCCAGCATCTCGGCCAGGCCCATGGCGATCAGCGTCAGGGGCATCTGCTCGGCGGCGTTGGCCTGGCCGCGCATGCGCCGCATCAAGAGCTTGTCGCCGCCGTCCCCCAGCGAGACCCCTGCGCTGCCGCGCGCGCGGATGACCTGCAGCGTCTGGAACATGAAGAACGTGCCGCAGATAAGCGCGGCCCAGGCGGTGATCAGTGGCATCCTTGCCCCCTTCGCTCAAAAGAAAGGGCCGGAAGCATGCGCGCCCGGCCCTGTGGTCGTCTTTGGTTCTGCCCTAGGGCTACTCTTGCTGGCCCATGAACATCAGCAGGAACTGGAACATGTTCAGGAAGCTGATGTAGAGGCTCAGCGCGCCGTCATAGGCCGCCTTGTCCAGCCACTCCTGGTCGCCGTGATGCGCCATGGAGACGTAGGTGGTCTTGATGTCCTGCGTGTAGAACGCGGTCAGGCCGGCGAAGATCAGCACGCCCAGGACCGAGATCGCGAACATCAGAGGGGCGCTGCCCAGGAACATGTTGACGATCATCGCCAGGATCAGGCCAACCACGCCCATGATCAGGAACGTGCCCATGCCCGACAGGTCGCGCTTGGTCGTATAGCCGTAGAGCGACAGGCTGGCGAAGGCGATCGCCGTCACCAGGAAGGTCTGCGCGATCGAGGCCCCGGTGAAGACCAGGAAGATCGACGACAGCGAAAGTCCCATCACCGCCGAGAAGATCAGAAAGCCAAGCTGCACGGTCGCGGCGGAACCACGGCGCATGAGCGCGCCCCAGCCAAAGAAGATGAATGCCAGCGGGGCGAACATGATCACCCAACGCAGCGGCGTGGCGTAAAGCGTCTCGCCCAGGCCGGTCAGAAACTGGCCCTCGCGGAGCATAAGCGCGAAACCTTCCGAGTTCACGGCCGCCGAGTTGATATCCGACGTCACGGCCAATCCAGCGATGGCCCATGCGGCCAGGGCCGTGATCAAGAGACCACCGGACATGGTCCCGTAAACTTTGTTCATATGGGCGCGTAGGCCCGCGTCGATTTCTGCCGTGCGGACCCCGGCGGTTGCCGCGCGGTAGGTCTGATACTCAGCCATTTATGCCTCCAGTTGATCCAAGCGGCGGGTCACACCCGCCGTTGGCAATAGATATTGGCGTTTTCGCTCGAAATTTCAAGCGTCAAGGACCGAGTTCTTGGCAATATGTTAATGCCGCCAGTGACTGGGGGCGTCCCAGACCGCGCGCCGGGCCTCGGCCTCGGCCTGTTCGCGCGTCAGGCCAAGATCCTTCAGCGCGTGATCGTCCAGCGTGTTAAGGGCGTGGCGCTGCCGGAAAAGGCCGTTCCAAGCGATGAGTCGCGCCAAGAAACCCTTGTTTGCAGCGGGTTGGCAGGAGTGGCTTCTGTTTTTGGTCGTCGCGGTCATGGCGCTGTTCCTTCTCGTTAATTGATTCATCATCCGCAAAGGATCAATTTGCTTGATGTATATGCCATTCCGTGCTGTATTCCTCAAATGAATGTTTATGACGCAACCCATCAGGAAGTGTGATATGCCGCGAAATCTAGACCTGACCGCGCTGCGCAGCTTTGTAACCGTCGCCGAGACAGGGGGCGTCACCCGCGCCGCGGGGTTTCTGAATTTGACACAATCTGCCGTGTCGATGCAGCTCAAGAGGCTGGAGGAGTCGCTGAACCTGCAGCTTCTTGACCGTTCGGCCCGCACCATCGCGCTGACCGCGGCCGGCGAGCAGTTGCTGAGCTACGCCAAGCGCATGCTTGATACCAACGACCAGGCCTGGACGCGGCTGACCAACCAGGAGTTCGAGGGCGAGCTGGTCCTGGGCGTGCCGCATGACGTCATTTATCCCTACATTCCCCCGGTGTTACGGCGCATGCAGACCGAGTTCCCACGAATGCAGTTGCGCCTGGTCTCGCACTCGACAACCCAACTGCGCGAGCTATACGGGCGCGGCGAGGTCGATGCGATCGTCACCACAGAGGCGCAGCCGGGTCCCGGCGGCGAGAGCCTGGTGCAATTGCCGCTTGTGTGGATCGGGGCAAAGGGCGGCGTCGCTTGGCGCCGCACCCCCTTGCCGATCGCTTTCTGCTCAAATTGCTTCTTCCGCACGCCCTCGCTGCGCTGCCTGGACGATGCGGGCGTGGCTTGGGACATGGCGTTGGATTCCGCGCAAGATCGGGCCGTCGAGGCGATGATCAGCGCCGATTTGGCGGTGACCGTGGCGATTGACGGCGCGGACATCCCGCAAACGGCGCCGGTGAACCACGGCGGCACGCTGCCGGATCCGGGCGAGTCGCGGATCTGCCTCTATCTTGACGCTCACAACGACCCGGTGCGCGTCGCCCTGCGCGACCTGATCCGGCTGACCTATCGGACACAAGGCCGGGGCGCGGAGCTGGCGAAGCTGTCGGCGTAGGCGCGCGCCTTAGTCGCCCATCGTCACAATGATCTTCCCGGTCGACTTGCGGGCGCGCAGCGTCTCCAGCGCCTCGGCGGCCTGCGCCAAGGGGAAGCGGTGGCTGATATGCACGTTCAGCTCGCCGGCGGCGTACCAGTCAAAGAGCTGCGCGAAGGTTGTCGTCATGGCGTCCGGATTGAACCGCAAGTAGCCGCCCCAGTTCACGCCGATCACGTCGACATTCTTGACCAGCAGGTGGTTGGCCGGGATCTGCGGCACGTCCCCGCTGGCGAACCCGATGGCAAGGATGCGCGCCTCGGGGTTGACTGCGCGCAGGGCGGCGCTTAACTGGTCGCCGCCGACGGCGTCATAGACCACGTCGGCGCGCCCCAGCGCCCGCACCGCCTCGGTGATGTCGGCGGTCTCGCTGTCGATCAGGTGATCGGCCCCGGCGGCCTTTGCGACGGCCAGCTTCTGAGGTCCGCGGGCGCAGGCGATCACGCGGGCGCCCATGCGCTTGCCGATCTCGACCGCGGTCAGGCCGACGCCGCCCGCGGCGCCAAGCACCAACAGCGTCTCGCCCGCGCTCAGGCGCGCCCGGCGCGCCAGGGCAAGATGGCTGGTCCCATGCGCGATCAGAAGGCCCGCGGCGGCGTCAAACGGCATCGCGTCCGGTATCTTGACGGCGCGGTTAGCAGGAAAGGCGCCATACTCAGCCAGCCCGCCTTGCCCAGAATAGACGGCGACCCTGTCCCCGGCGTCAAAACCGTCCACCCCGGCGCCGACAGCGTCCACAACGCCGGAAAGCTCCATGCCCAAGGTGACGGGCGGCTCCGGGCGTTCCTGATAGCGGCCCTGCGCCATCAAAAGATCGGCGAAGTTCAAGCCCGCCGCCAAGATCCGCACGCCGATCTGGCCAGGGCCCGGAACGGGGCGATCGGTAGAAACAAGTCTTGGCTCGGCGCCGTAGCTGGCGATCTGAAAGCACTTCATAGCGCTCGTTTAGGAGGGCGGTCTTTGGCTTTCAAGCCGTTAACGAATTTACAGCGAATCGCCTTTAGGGGGAATTGCGAAAAACATCCCCATCGCCGCCCAAAATCCCTGCCATTGGTCTCAAAAAACGCGTTCAACCCTGTGTTGCGTGTCAACGGGTGTAGATTTCCGGCGAAAATTAACTCAAAATTCCAAGTTTTACTATTATTATTCATCATATTACGAAAAGCCTGCCGAAAAGGACAGGTTGAGAAAATGGCAGCGGTGGAAGACTTAGAACGTACCGTCGTAAGTTGTAAGGAGTCGGTTGAAATGAAGCATCCAGTGGATGTACACGTCGGCAAGCGGGTTCGTCACCGCCGGTGGATGGTCGGGATGACGCAGCAGCAGCTGGCTGGCAAAGTTGGAATCAAGTTCCAGCAGATCCAGAAATACGAGACAGGCATGAACCGCATCAGCGCGTCACGCCTTTGGGACATCGCGGAATCGCTTGATGTACCGATCAGCTTTTTCTTCGAGGGACTGGACACTCCAATGGAGACCCATGGCTCCGGCGAGGGCGTTCCGGGCGACATCCTGGCCGACAAAGAGGCTTTGGAACTGGTGCGCTCGTACTACCAGATCCCTGAGGTTCAGCGCCGTCGGTTGTTCGAACTGGCACGCGCGATCAGCGAGGATGCGGCCTAGCATCCGCTTGACCGAGCCTAAAGGACGATTTACCCGCGCCTTAATTGGCGCGGGAGTTCTATGATGGCGACAGGTGTGAAGAAATCAGAGCATGACGCACTAGTCTCTACGGCGCATGAGATGGCAGAGGCCGCGCGCGCGGCCATTCTGCCGCATTTCCGCCGTGCAGAACTGGCGGCGGAGAACAAGTCCCAAGACGCGTTCGACCCTGTGACCGTTGCGGATCGCGCGGCCGAGCAGGCTATGCGGGACGTGCTGGCGCGCCGTCGCCCGGATGACGGCATCCTTGGCGAGGAACATGGCACCGTCGCCGGCAGCAGCGGGCTGACCTGGGTGCTTGATCCCATTGACGGCACGCGCGGGTTCATCTCTGGCACCCCGACCTGGGGCGTGCTGATCGCCGTGGGCGACGAGAACGGTCCCGAATTCGGCCTGATCGATCAGCCCTATATTGGCGAGCGTTTTGTGGGCGGTTTCGGGCTGGCCCAGGTCGACGGCCCGCTGGGCCGCGCGCCGCTGGCCGTGCGCGGCACGCGCGACCTCGCCGCTGCCACGATCCTAACCACCTTCCCAGAGGTCGGCACGCCGCAAGAGGGCGCGGCGTTTCACCGGGTGGCCGAGCGCTGTAAGCTGACGCGGTACGGGATGGACTGCTACGGCTATGCGCTCTTGGCGGCGGGGCAGGTCGACCTGGTGATCGAGGCGGGCCTGCAGGCCTATGATATCCAGGCGCCCATCGCGGTCATCCAAGCCGCGGGCGGCATTGTGACCAACTGGCAGGGCGACCCGGCCCATAGTGGCGGCACGGCCCTGGCCGCCGCGACACCCGAGCTCCACGCCGCGGCGCTGGAGATATTGAACGCAGGTGCCTGAAACGCTGATCAAAAACGCGGATGTCGTCGTCACGATGGACGATGATCGCCGCGAGCTTTGCAACAGCGATATCCGAGTGCGTGACGGTGTGATCGCAGAGATCGGCGCGGGGCTGCACTCGGACGGCGAGACATTGCTGGCCACGGGCTGCGTGGTGACGCCGGGGCTGGTGAACACGCATCATCATCTTTACCAGACCCTGACGCGCGCGGTGCCCGGCGGTCAGGACGCACTGCTCTTTGGCTGGCTGCAGACGCTGTATCCCATTTGGGCGCGGTTCGGTCCGGAAGAGATGCGCGTCTCGGCGCAGATCGGGCTTGCGGAACTGGCCCTGTCTGGCTGCAGCTTGACCTCTGATCACCTGTATCTTTACCCCAATGGCGCGCGGTTGGAGGACACGATCGAGGCCGCGACCGAGCTGGGGCTGCGGTTCCATCCCACGCGCGGCGCGATGTCCATTGGCGAGAGCGACGGCGGTCTGCCGCCGGATAGCCTGGTGGAGGACGAGGCGGCGATCCTAAAGGACATGATCCGCGTGGTGGACGCGTTCCACGATCCCGCGCCGGGCGCAATGGTGCGCGTCGGGCTGGCGCCGTGCTCGCCCTTCTCCGTATCGCGGGAGCTGATGCGCGACACCGCCCTGCTGGCCCGCGACAAGGCGGTGATGCTGCATACCCACCTGGCGGAGAACGACGAGGATGTGCGCTATTCCGAGGCGACCTTTGGTTGCCGCCCGGGGCAATATGCCGAGGATTTGGGCTGGGTCGGCGAGGATGTCTGGCACGCGCATTGCGTCAAGCTCGACGGGCAAGAGATTGATCTGTTTGCCAGAACGCAAACCGGCGTGGCGCATTGCCCCTGCTCGAACTGCCGGCTTGGGTCGGGGATCGCGCCGGTGCGCGCGATGCGCGACGCGGGCGTTCGCGTAGGCCTGGGCGTGGACGGCTCGGCCTCTAACGACGCGGGCAACCTGATGGCGGAGGCGCGCCAGGCCATGCTGCTGCAACGCGTGGCGCAGGGCGCGGACGCCATGAGCGCGCGCGAGGCGCTGGAGATCGCCACCCGCGGCGGCGCGGATGTATTGGGGCGGCCAGATTGCGGGCGGCTGGCCGTGGGCAAGCGGGCCGACATCGCTATCTGGGATGTGTCTGGCATCGAGGCCGCGGGCTCGTGGGACGCCGTGGCGCTGGCACTGGCGGGGCCGACCCGGGCGCGCGACCTGCTGGTGGAAGGCCGCCAGATCGTGCGCGACGGGCACATGGTGACCGTAGATTTGGGCCGAGCGATTGAACGACAGAATGAGCTCGCGCGGTCGCTGGCGCAATGAGTGTAGAGCGGTGTCCAGGGCAAATTGATGTACACGGTATTGCTGAATTGAACGGAAGGAGTTGTGTCAACTGGCCTCCAGCGGACCTTGGCGCGCCACAATTTTCTTGCAAGAAAATTGCGAAACTCTTGCAAGAGTTTCTTCACCGCGCCCCGAATTGCTTCTTCTATTGCAACCCATTACGGGCGCGCGGGGCCACTTTCCTTGGAAGGAAAGTGCAAATCTCTTGCAAGAGATTTGGCGCCCCGAAAGGCCCGCTCCAGGCCAATTGCGACGTCCACGAAGGATTACTTCGCCAGTTCTCTGATCTTAGCCCGAAAGCGCGCGACCGGCGACCCAGACCTGAGAGATGGCGCGGTCGTCCCCCATCATGATCGTCGGAAAAAGCGCCTCCCAAACGGTCTCGGCCCGGGCGGCGCGCTGCGAGATCGCCGGGGTGGAGGCCAGATCCAGCGCGATCAAATCGGCCTCGGCCCCGACCTCAATATTGCCGATCATCGGCAGGTGCAGCGCCGTGGCCGAGCCGCGGGTGGCCAGCCAGTAAAGCTGCGCAGGGTGCAGGGCCTGGCCGCGCAGCTGGGCGATCTCGTAGGCCGCCGCCATCGTGCGCAGCATCGAAAAGGACGACCCGCCGCCGGTGTCGGTGGCCAGCCCCACGGGCAGGTCCTCCGCCACGGACATGTCAAAGAGCCCCGAGCCAATGAAGCTGTTCGAAGTGGGGCAGTGGATTAAGGAGGATCGCGCCTCGCCGAGGCGCCGCCGCTCGCGCTCGGTCAGGTGGATCGCGTGGCCGAACAACGCGCCCTCGCGTACCAGCCCATGGGCCTCATAGGTGTCCAGGTAGTCCCGCGCCTGGGGGTGCAGGTCCCGCACCCAGGCGACCTCGTCGGTCTGCTCGGACAAATGTGTCTGCATCAGGCAGCCCGGATGCTCGGCCCAGAGCGCGCCAAGGGCGGCAAGCTGCTCTTCAGAGGAGGTCGGCGAGAAGCGCGGGGTGATGGCATAGCCCAGGCGGTCGCGCCCGTGCCAGCGCCCCAGCAAGGCCTTGCTGTCGTCATAGGCCGATTGCGCGGTGTCGCGCAGCCCGTCCGGCGCATTTCGATCCATGCAGGTCTTGCCTGCCACGGCGCGCAGCCCGCGCTGCGCCGCCTCGGCAAAGAACGCCTCGACGCTCTCGGGATGGATCGTGCAATAGCTGCACACGGTGGTGGTCCCGTTCGCAAGGGTCAGGTCGAAATACAGCGCAGCGATCTGCGCGGCGTAGTCAGGGTCGCCAAAGCGCATCTCTTCGGGGAACGTGTATGTGTTCAGCCAGTCGATGAGCCGCTTGCCCCAACTCGCGATGATCGCCGTCTGCGGGTAATGCGCGTGCGCGTCCACGAACCCCGCGGTGATCAGCGCGTCACCCATATCCGTCACCGCAGCATCTGGATGCGCGCGGCGCATCTCGTCCGCGCCGCCCAGGGCAACGATGCGTCCGCCCTCGATCACCACGCCGCCGCGGCTATCATGCAGCGCGGCCTCTTCGACGGGCACCCGAAAGGGGTCATCGTGAAAGCGCAGCGTTTGGCCAAGCAGCAGGGTTTTTTGGGGCATTTGGTGTTCGGTCCTTGGTGTGGGCCTCCTAGAGTCCGATGTTGCGGGGCCGGGGTCAATGGTCTGCTGCGCCTGCGACAGCGGCGAGGCGCTGTTGGGGTTTGCGCTTGGCCCGCGTTTCTGGTGAAAAGGCAACGCGAATTCCTAGCGGCGCGAGGGGTCTGAGATGGCACAGGATCTGGCAACCGGCGAGACCCGAGAAGACGACCGCTATGAATTGGACAAGAGCACGGTGCGCGCCATCGTGGAGGCCGCCGAGGCCGGGGATGCCGCGCAGCTCTCCGAGCTGATAGAGCCGGTCCACGCCGCCGACTTCGCCGACCTTTTGGAGCAGGTCGAGACCGACGAGCGCGAGGCGATCCTGCGCGTCTATGGCACCGAGTTCGACGGCGAGATCCTGACCGAGATCGACGAATCGATCCGCGAGGAGGTCATCGAGGCCCTGGAGCCGGGCGTGCTTGAAGACGCGGTGCGCGATCTGGAATCCGACGACGTGGTCGACCTGATCGAGGATCTCGACGACGCCCAGCAAGAGACGATCCTGGACGCTCTGGAGGATGACGACCGCGCCGTGGTCGAGCAGGCGCTGGCCTATCCTGAGACCTCCGCCGGCCGCCTGATGCAGCGCGAATTGGTCGCCGGGCCCGAGCATTGGACCGTCGGCGACGCCATCGACTATCTGCGCGCGCGCGACGACCTGCCAGAGGATTTCTATCACATGATCCTGGTGGACCTGGCCTTTAAGCCCACCGGCTACGTCACCCTGGGCAAGCTTCTGGGCCATAAGCGCGAAGAGAAGCTGCTGGATATCACCGAGGACAGCTTTAAGACCATCGAGGTCACCGAGGACGAAGGCGAGGTCGCCTATGCCTTCAACCAGTACCACCTAATCTCGGCGCCGGTGGTGGACCATAACGGGCGGCTTGTCGGCGTGATCACCATCGACGACGCCATGATGGTGCTGGAGGACGAGGCCGAGGAGGACATGCTGCGACTGGCGGGTGTGGGCGAGGAATCGAGCCTTGCCGACCGGGTGATCGCCACCACCAAGCGCCGCTTCCCCTGGCTGGCGGTGAACTTGGTGACGGCGGTTTTGGCCTCGCTGGTGATCGCGGTCTTTGAGGACGCGATTGCGCAGTTGGTGGCGCTGGCGGTGCTGATGCCCATCGTGGCCAGCATGGGCGGCAACGCGGGCACGCAGTCGCTGACCGTGGCGGTGCGCGCGATCGCGACGAAGGACCTGACGGGCTCGAATGTCTGGCGGGTGATCCGCCGGGAGGCCCTGGTGGGGCTGGTGAACGGCGTGCTCTTTGCGCTTGTGATGGGCGCCGTGGGCTATGTCTGGTTCGGCTCTTTCGCCCTGGCGGGCGTTATTGCCATCGCCATGGTGATCAACCTCGTGGTCGCAGGGCTGGCGGGCGCGGTGATTCCGGTGGCGCTGGACCGGATGCGGATCGACCCGGCGCTGGCCTCGGGCGCGTTTGTGACCACGGTGACCGATGTGGTGGGCTTTTTGGCCTTCCTCGGCCTGGCCGTTCTGGTGCTGCTATGATGAGCAAGGACGCCGCACGCAAGGCCGCCTTTGCGCGCCGCAAGCCGGCCCATGGCGCGGGGCTCGACGCGGCGGCGCAGAGGCATCTGCGCGATTGCCTATCGCAGCACCGCGGCAAGCCGCTGGCGGGTTACATGCCGATCCGCACTGAAGTCGATCCGGTGCCGGTCATGGCGGATTGGGACGGGCCGGTTGGGGTGCCGGTGATCCAGGGCGCCGGCCAGCCCTTGCTGTTCCATCGCTGGACGCAAGGCTGCGACATGGTCGAGGGGCCCTTTGGGGCGCGGGTCCCCGCCGCGCAAGAGCCCGTTGTGCCCCAGGTGCTGATCGTGCCGCTTGTGGCGTTCGATGCGCGCGGGTTCAGGCTGGGATATGGTGGCGGGTTCTACGACCGCACGCTGGAAGGGCTGCGCGCGCGCGGCCCTGTCGTGGCCATCGGCTTTGCCTTTGCCGCGCAAGAGGCCGCAGAGCTACCATTAGAGCCAACCGATCAGCCGCTGGACGCGATGGTCACCGATGCGGGCGTGACCTGGTTCTAGGCGCCGCCTAGCCCGGGTCGGGGATGCCAAGCTCGGCCCGTTTCCTCTTTGAGATCCCCGCAGCCACCAGATGGTAGCTCGCCAGAATATGCGCCCTAAGCTCGTCATCGCTTAGCCCCGGCGCGGCGTAGTGCTGCATCCATTTCAGCCCGCGCGAGGCCAGATAGGGCGCGGGGCGAATGCCTGGCATGTCGCCCAGAACCTCCCAGGCGAGGTCCGAGACCTTGAAGGTGAAGGCGTCCTGTTTGTCCGCCCAGCCGCAGACGGCAAAGAGTTTCGGGCCGACTTTCCACACGTCGGAATTGCCCCATTGCACCACATGGCTGGTGGCGGGCAGGCCGCCGCAATAGGCGTTGAACTCGTCACGCGTCATGAGCGGCCCGGTTTGACAATCACATCACGCCGCCGGATATCTCAACGGCCTGGCCGTTGGTGCTGCCCGAGCCCGGCCCGCAGAGCCAGGTGGCCGCCGCGGCGACCTCATCGACAGTGATCAGCCGCCCATGCGGGTTCAGCCCGACCATCATCTGGCGAGCCTGCTCCTCGGAGACGCCCGCGCGCTGCGAGATCGAGACCACATTGCGGTCGATGATCTCGGTTTCCACATAGGCCGGGCAGATTGCGTTGAAGGTGATGCCCTTGCCCGCGAAGTCCTGCGAGAGGGATTTGATCAGCCCAATCACGCCGAACTTGCTGGCCGAGTAGGCCGGCGCGCCCTTCAGCCCCTTGATCCCCGCGATGGACGAGATGGCGATCACCCGGCCCCAGTCCAGACCAGACATCGACTGCATCGCGGCGCGGATCGTGCGATACGCCCCATCGAGGTTGATCGACATCATGTGCCGCCAGAACTCTTCGTCGGTCTTGAAGATCGAGCGGCCCTCGGCCACGCCCGCATTGGCCACGCAGATCGCGATGGGGCCTCTTGCGGCGACGGCCTCCTCGGTCGCTTGCTGGACCTCCTCGGCGGTCGCCACATCCATGGCCAGCGAGTGCAGCCCCGGCGCGTTCTGCGCGGCGGCCTCAAGCACGCCTAGGCGCCTTCCCGTGATCGTGACCTGGGCGCCTTGCGCCGCCAGGGCCTGTGCGACCGCCAGGCCGATTCCGGTCCCGCCGCCGGTGACCAAGGCGTGCTTTCCCTCTAGCATGGGCTCTCCTCCTAAACCGCGCGGTCACAATGGAGCGGCGCGCGAAAATACACAAACACTCCGCGCCCAAGCGCCTATTGCATGCACACGCATACCGAAGAAGCCACAAAACAAGGCCCTTGCGTCAGTTTTCCGTAACGTCGTTGCTTGTGATTTTGCGAAGGAGAGGTTAACACCCGTCGTTCAAAAGCGGCCAATTTCGGCCTGTTAGCGCCCAAACACGGCCAAATCATTGAGGGGGGATTCGCGACGTGAAGATCGGTACGCCAAAAGAGAGTTTCGAGGGCGAAGCACGTGTCGCCATGACGCCGGACAGCGCGCTTCAATTGCAGAAGCTGGGCTATGAATGCGCGATTGAAACAGGTGCGGGCCAGGCCGCCGGCTTTTCGGATGCGAGCTACAAGGACGCGGGCGTCGAGGTGGTCAAGACCGCCGCCGCGCTCTGGAAGGGCGCCGACATTGTCGCCAAGGTGCGCCAGCCCGATGCCGCCGAGCTCAAGCGCCTGACCAAGGACAAGACGCTGATCTCCTTCTTCAACCCCGCGGGGAACGAGGACGGGTTGAAGGCCGCCAAGAAGAAGGGCGCCAACGTCATCGCGATGGAGATGGTGCCGCGCATCAGCCGCGCCCAAAAGATGGACGCGCTGTCGTCGATGGCCAACATCGCGGGCTACCGCGCGGTGATCGAGGCGGGCAACAATTTTGGCCGCTTCTTCACCGGGCAGATCACCGCGGCGGGCAAGGTCCCGCCGGCCAAGGTGCTGGTTGTGGGCGCCGGTGTGGCGGGGCTTGCCGCCATTGGCACCTCCACCTCGCTGGGCGCGATCACATACGCCTTCGACGTGCGCCCCGAAGTGGCCGAGCAGGTCGAGAGCATGGGCGCCGAGTTCGTCTATCTCGACTTTGAGGAGGACGCTCAGGACGGCGCCGCCACCGGCGGCTACGCCTCGGTGCAGTCCGAGGAATTCCGCAACGCGCAGCTGGCCAAGTTCCGCGAGATCGCGCCGGATATCGACATCGTCATCACCACCGCTTTGATCCCGAACCGTCCCGCGCCCAAGCTCTGGCTGGCCGATATGATCGCGGCGATGAAGCCGGGCTCGGTGATCGTGGACCTCGCCGCCGAGCAGGGCGGCAACGCCGAGGGCACGGTGAAGGACGAGAAGATCGTGACCGAGAACGGTGTGACGATCGTGGGCTATACCGATTTCGCCAGCCGCATGGGCGCGCAGGCCTCCAGCCTCTACGCCACCAACATCCGCCACATGATGACCGACCTGACGCCCGAGAAGGACGGCCAGATCGTGCACGACATGGAGGATGACGTGATCCGAGGCGCCACGGTGACCTACCAGGGAGATATCACCTTCCCGCCGCCGCCGCCCAAGGTGCAGGCCATCGCCGCGCAACCCAAAAAGGAAGTCAAAGAGCTCACGCCCGATGAGATCCGCGCCCAAGAGGCCGCGGCCTTCCGCGAGCAGACCCGCAACCAGGTCGCCCTGCTGGGCATTGGCGGGGCGCTGATCCTGCTGGCCGGGCTTTATGCGCCCGCAAGCTTCATGCAGCATTTCATCGTCTTCGTGCTGGCCGTTTTTGTGGGCTTCCAGGTGATCTGGGGCGTGGCGCATTCGCTGCACACGCCGCTGATGGCGATCACCAACGGGATCAGCTCGATCATCATCGTCGGCGCCTTGATGCAGATCGGCTCGGGGAACTTCCTGGTGATCCTGCTGGCCGCGCTCAGCGTCTTTATGGCGGGCATCAACATCTTCGGCGGCTTCGCCGTCACGCGTCGCATGCTTGCGATGTTCCAAAAATCATAAGACGGGGTAGGTCATAATGGATTTCGGATTTACCACGGCCGCCTACGTCGTTGCGGCTGTTCTTTTCATCCTCGCCCTGGGCGGGTTGTCGAACCAGGAGAGCGCCAAGCGTGCGGTCTGGTACGGGATCGTGGGCATGGGGCTGGCGGTCTTCGCCACGCTTGTGGGGCCCGGCGGCGGGCTCTGGTGGCTGTCGATCATCCTGATCGCCGCGGGCGGCGTCATCGGCCTGCAATTGGCGGGCCGGGTGCAGATGACCCAGATGCCAGAGCTTGTGGCGGCGATGCACTCGCTGGTGGGGCTCGCGGCGGTTTTCGTGGGCTTTAACGCGCATTTCGTGATCGGCCAGATCGGCGCCACGCTGGACACGGAGAGCCTGGGCAACTTCGCCAAGCTGGTGGCCAAGAAGGACGCGGTCGAGATCAATATCCTGCGGGTAGAGCTGTTCCTGGGCGTCTTCATCGGCGCGATCACCTTTACCGGGTCGGTCATCGCCTATGGAAAGCTTGCGGGGCGGGTGTCCTCGGCGGCCACGAAGCTGCCGGGCGGGCATTTGCTGAACGCGGGCGCCGCGGCGCTGAGCGTGATCTGCCTCTTTTGGTACCTGAATGCGGGCGGCTTCTTGCCGCTGTTGCTGATGACGCTGGCGGCGCTTTTCATCGGCTATCACCTGATCATGGGGATCGGCGGGGCGGACATGCCCGTGGTGGTCTCAATGCTCAACAGCTACTCAGGCTGGGCGGCGGCGGCGATCGGCTTCTCGCTGGGCAATGACCTGCTGATCGTGGTGGGCGCGCTGGTGGGCTCGTCGGGGGCGATCCTGAGCTACATCATGTGCAAGGCGATGAACCGCAGCTTCGTGAGCGTGATCCTGGGCGGCTTCGGCGGCCCGGCGGGCGAGCAAATGGCCGTGGAGGGCGAGATGATCGCCATCGAGGCCGACGGCGTGGCGACCAGCCTCAACGAGGCCGACAGCGTGATCATCATCCCCGGCTACGGCATGGCGGTGGCGCAGGCGCAGGCCGCGGTGGCGGATCTTACGCGCAAGCTGCGCGCCAAGGGCAAGTCCGTGCGCTTTGCGATCCACCCCGTGGCGGGGCGCTTGCCGGGGCACATGAACGTGCTTCTGGCAGAGGCCAAGGTGCCCTACGACATCGTGCTGGAGATGGACGAGATCAACGAGGACTTCCCAGAGACGGATGTGGCCATCGTGATCGGGTCCAATGACATCGTGAACCCGGCCGCACAGGACGATCCGAACTCGCCCATCGCGGGGATGCCGGTGCTGGAGTGCTGGAAGGCCAAGCAGGTGTTTGTGTCCAAGCGCGGGCAGGGCACGGGCTATTCGGGCATCGAGAACCCGCTGTTCTTTAAGGAGAACACGCGGATGTTCTATGGCGATGCGAAGGCCTCGCTGGACAAGCTCTTGCCGCTGATCGACTAGTGCGAGCGGATGGCATAACGGCCTTCGATCTGCCAGAGGACGCCTACGAAAGGGGGGACGCGGACTTTCTAGCGCGCATTCGTGAGCATGGTTGGACCATGACGAATGTGTTCACCGACGCGTCGGGCCCTGGGTTTTCGTACACGACGGGCTTTGACTACTCCAAGCGCGGGCCAGAGGTGGTGTTCTTCGGTCTGCCCCCGGACGCGGGCAGTGACATGGGCTGGACAATCTGGGAGTTCTTAGAGGCGCAAGACACGCTGCCTGTGGGTCGCTTTATTGACGGGATCCTCACCGAGTTACCGGTGGTTTTCTTGCCTGTGCCCAAGAAGAGGTATGCGGAACATTTGGGTTGGTCGAGGTGGTTCTACGCCGGTGACGCGTTCGACTGCCTACAGATGGTCATTCCCGATGCGTGCGGGAAGTTTCCTTGGCAGCCCGGGGTGGATGCCACGCGCATTCCGGAGCAGACGGACCTGACAGAGAGAAATTGGCTGGGCCATCCTCCGGAAGCAGCGTAGTTACGTGTTCTTCGGCAAGAGTTGATCTGACGGAACTAACGAGCGGCGCACGCACCCGCCGCATAATGTCGCCTCGCTTGCCTGCGGGCGCCTCAGCGCCATATGCTGAAGCGGACCGCAAGGAGGTGAGCGATGCGATTGCGACGCCGGGACGTTTTGGCAGGGGCCGTGGCCATGGCGGCGGTGCCCTCCTTTGCAAGCCCCATGCCGGTGCTGCGCGCCGCCGCGGGGACAGCCCAGCTCGCGCCGCCCGAGTATGACCCCACGCCGATCTGGGGCTATGACGCGGCGGTGCCGGGCCCGGAAATCCGGCTGGCGCAGGGAGCACGCCTGACGCGGCGGCTGCTGAACGAGCTGCCGCAGCCCACCTCGGTCCACTGGCATGGCATTCGCATCGAGAACGCAATGGACGGTGTCGTCGGCATGACGCAAGAGGCCGTCCCGCCGGGTGGCAGCTTTGACTATGACTTCGCGCTGCCCGACGCGGGGACCTACTGGTACCACCCGCATCACCGCACCTGGGAGCAGATGGCCCGCGGGCTCTACGGTCCGCTGATCGTCGAGGAGGCCCAGCCGCCGGAGGTCGACGAGGAGCTGGTGCTGATGCTGGACGATTGGCGCTTTGCGGCGGACGCCACGCTGCATGACAGCTTCGGCGCGCCGCATGACTGGGCGCATGCGGGGCGGATCGGGAACTGGGTGACCGTCAACGGAAGGCCGGACTGGCAGCACCGCGTCGCGCAGGGCGCGCGCCTGCGGCTGCGGCTGATCAACTGCGCCAACGCGCGGATCTTCCCCTTGGCTCTGAGTGGGATGCGCGCGCATGTGGTGGCGCTAGACGGGCAGCCCGTGGAGCGGCCCTACGCGGTGTCCGAAGTCACGCTGGCCCCGGCGCAGCGCTGCGACCTGATCGTTGATGTGACCGCCGCCGCGGGCGGCACCGCGCGCATCACCGAGCGGGATCGTGAGGGCGAGTTGGCGCTGGCGGACTTCCCGGTTGAGGGCGTGGCCCGCAGCGCCGACTTGGAGCCGCCCGCCGCCTTGCCCCCCAATGCGCTGCCTGAGATTGGCGCGCTGGATGGCGCGCAGGTGGCCCAGATGCGGATGCAAGGCGGGGCGATGGGCGGGATGCTGAGCGCGGAACTGAACGGCACGCGCCAGGATATGCGCGCGCTGGCGGGGCAGGGCGCGTTCTGGGCGCTGGAGGGCGTGGCGATGCTGGCCGAGGCGCCGTTCCTGCGCGCGGCGCTCGGCGAGACGGTGCGGATCGCGCTGCGCAATGACACTGCTTGGCCGCACGCAATGCACCTGCACGGGCATCACTTCCGGCGGGTGGACAGCGGCACGCCGGGGCCCTGGCGGGATACGCTGCTCTTGGACCGCCGGGAGAGTGCCGAGATCGCCTTTGTTGCAGACAACCCAGGCAAGTGGCTCTTCCATTGCCACATGCTAGAGCATGCCGCGGGTGGGATGGTGACCTGGATCGAGGTGGGCTGAGGGCGCCGCAGGCGGGTTATCGAGCGTGCCGAAGGCACTCCGTCTAAAGGCGAACTACTCGGTTTCGTCACCGATCGACGAGGCCCACATTGCCTGTGCGCAGATACGGAATTCCCCTCGCGGGCTGGCCCTTTGATGCTGGTCTGAGAAAGGAGACTTCCAATGCCACAGCCAGTTCACACCAAATACGCCACCGCCGAGTTGTTGGAATTCCCGCCTCAGATCGCGCTGCGGGTGATGCTCGCGGGCGCCGACACGGGCGGCGCGATTGCGGTCTTTGAGGACGTGGTGCAGCCCAGCGTAGGGCCGGGGCGGCACATCCACCATGGCGAGGACGAGACGTTCTTTGTGCTCGAAGGGCGGTTCGACGTCGAGATTGACGGGGTGCGACACCATGCGGGGCCGGGCGACGTGGCCTTTGTGCCGCGCGGCTCCGTGCACGCCTTCCGCAATGTGGGAGACGCCGAGGGGCGTCTGCGCTACGCCTTCACGCCCGCAGGCGATGTCGAAGCCATGTTTCGTGCGATGTTCGATGCGGCTGATGGTGGCGTCCCGTCGATGGATGACATGGCACGAATTGCGCGCGCGCATGGTCAGGAGTTCGTGGGGCCGCCGTTGGAGCCATAGGCCGTCCTGCGGCAGTCGCCGAAACGGTGAGAGTTGCTTCTCCCGGTCCACACGTTTTCGCGTTCTATGACGATGGGGGCGGTCTCAAACAGAGCACGTGGAGGAGCCCCGGTCGTGGCCGCTAGGGCAGGTTCTCGGCCACATACATCTCGATCACCAGCTTCTCCTCTGGGCCGGGCCTGCCCTCGCAGGCCGCGATCATGGCCTCTGTCGCCAGCCGCATCATGCTGCGGGTGTTCTGGTGCAGCGCGAGGTTGATCGTGCCATCCGCCAGGGCCTCTCGGACCCGGGGCTCGAGCTCATGCACGATGGCGACGATGTCCTTGCCCACGCCGGCCTCTTGCAGCGCGTCGATCACGCCAATGCTGCCGCCGGCGATGGAATAGACCGCGACCAGATCGTGGTGCTCGCGGATCATCTGCGCCACAAGCTCTTGGTTCTCGTGGTTTCGGCTGTGGCCCTCGGCAGCAGGCAGCACACGCAGGCCGGGCCGGTAGAGCGCCATCGATTGCGTGAGCCCCATATAGCGCTCGATATGGTCCCGAATCTGGTTGGAGCCGGTGATCACGCCGACGGTGCCAGTGCTGCGCCGCACCATCTGGTCCAGCATGCGGCCCGCGGTCCGCCCTGCGGCGACGTTGTCAAATCCGATGAAGCTGCTGCGCCTTGACGAGGAGACGTCCGAGACGATGGTGCAGACCTGCACGCCTTGATCCACCAGCCGATTGATCTCTTCGCGCACGCCGGGCGCGTCGACGGCGAATAGGCACACCGCATCGGTCCGCTGCGGGTCGACATCGCGCAGGGCGTTGATGGTGCCTTGCCCGCTGCTGAGATCGATATAGCCGATCGTCAGGTTGATCTTCGTGTCGCGCAACCTGGATGCGGCCCAATGTGCATTGGAAATGATGGACTGCTGAAAGTAGCTCTCCAGGGCGGGCACAAATGTTGTGAACCGAAATTTGCGCTGCGCGCCGTCGATTGCAGATAAGGCATTCGGCGCGAGGCCTTCTATCTCTTGCAGGGCCTTTTGAACTTTTGCACGCGATAGCGCGCTTACACCGCTTCGACCATGTAGTACACGATCTACGGTGGCTGTGCTCACGCCAGCGCGTGAGGCAATTTCAGAAACACTTGGTCTACGTGGCATGTTTTCAATCGCTTTTTTGTCCATAGTGTTCTGATTGTTGTTGGGAGTTCCAACGCTAATCTGGGGGCATTACATCATTTCGCCCGCAATACGATGTGATTGCATCACTTTGTGGCGTGGAGACCCCAGACCTAACGGTAAGCCGGCCCAAAGACCTCCCGGCTCATCGAGCCCCGTCGGCCTCAAGCCAGGAGCCCGGTGCCAAACCATCCAGGTTCCAAACCCCGACGCGCCAGCGCACCAGCCGCAGGCAGGGAAAGCCAAGATGCGCGCACATGCGGCGCACCTGGCGGTTGCGGCCCTCGGTGATGGTGATCTCGGCCCAGCTATCGGGCACGGATTTGCGGAACCGCACCGGCGGGTCGCGCTCCCAGAGGTCGGGCGGGTCGATCAGCCGCGCCTGGGCGGGCAGGGTCGGGCCGTCTTTAAGCGTCAAACCACGGCGCAGCGGCTCCAGGTCCGCCTCCTTTGGCGCGCCCTCTAGCTGCACCAGATAGGTCTTCTCGGTGCGGGCCCTGGGCGAGGTGATCCGCGATTGCAGCTTGCCATCATCGGTGAGCACCAAGAGCCCCTCGCTGTCGCGGTCCAGCCGCCCGGCGGCATAGACCCCGGCGGGCAGGCCGAACCCTGATAGGGTGGGTCTCTCGGTGGGGCTGCGCGCGTCGGTGAACTGCGACAGCACGCCCATGGGTTTGTTGAAGAGGATCACGCGCGGCATGCACCGCAGCTAGCACGGGATCCCCCGCGCCGCTATAAGGCCTGTTGTGCAAATGCGCCAAAAACATGGGGGGTAGGGATGGTGAAGCTCGCAGAGCAGGACGTGCTGACCACCGAGGTCCTGACCTGGCAGGGTCTGCACCTGTTCCATTTCTGGGGCTCGTCCTGCTCGCAGAAGCTGCGGATTTATCTGAGCTTGAAGGGCGCCGCCTGGACCGGCCACGAGGTTAACCTGCCAAAGCAAGAGAACTTCTCCACCTGGTATCTGGGCATTAACCCGCGCGGGCTGGTGCCCTGCTTGGTGGATGATGGCGCGGTGCATATCGAGAGCAACGACATCCTGCTGCATCTAGAGGATCGCCTGGGCGGCCCGCCCCTGATCCCGGATCGCGCCCGGATCGCGCAATTGCTGCGCCACGAGGACGATCTGCATCTCGACCTGCGCACGATCACCTTTCGCTACACGCGCCTGCCCGGGCCCGTCGGCAAATCCGCCGAAGGGCTCGACAAGTATCGCGCAGGTGGCAGCGGCACGGTCGGCGGGGCCGAGGACGGCGCCAAGGCGCGGGAGATCGCGTTTTGGCAGAGCGCCGCCGAGCAGGGCATCACCGATGCGGCAGTGCGCGCCGCGGCGGGCAGATTTCGCGCCGCCCTGAACGGGTTGGAGGAGCGCCTGCAGGGCAGCCAATACTTGCTGGGCCACGCGCTGAGCCTGCTCGACATCGCCTGGTATGTCTACGCCCTACGGCTAAGGCGCTGCGGCTATCCCCTGGCGCAATTGCATCCACGTGTCTCGGGTTGGTTGGACAAGCTGCACGCGGAGCCGGGTTTTGCCGATCAGACGGTCCTGCTGCCCGAGTTGGCGAAAATTGCGGCGGAAAGCCAGCGCTTGCAGCACGAGCGCGGCACAGCACTGCCGCAGCTGATGGGGGTGGAGGGTTGATCTTGGCGCCAACCGCCCGCACGGAGCCGGAGGCGAGTACGGGCTCATAAAGCGTGCGCAAGGCGCACTCATTTTAACAAAGGCGCGCTAACTCTTGCCGCGCCCGGGTTGGAAGCCCACAATCCGGTTTGCGTTCTCATCCTGGCTCGAGCGCATCTCGGCCAGGGCCTCGCGGAAATGCCCCGTGTCCAGAGCCAGGGCATCGCCCGGCGACAGCGCCTCGGTCGCCACCTGCACCGAGCGGTGCACCCATTCCGTCAAGAACGCCTGGGTGGCGCCGCGGCTGTCCTCCACCAATGCCGCCATGTCCAGTTCGCTGCTGTCGTAGCCCTCAAGCTGTTTGCGCAGGAACACCTCGCGGATATCCGCCCCTGGCGCGCCCATGAAGATGCATTGGCTGATCCGGCCCGGGCGGTCCTTCAGCGCCGCCTCCATCCGGTCCAGCGCGTTGGTGGTCATCACGATAGAGACCTCTTCGTCCGGGCGCAGCCCATCCATCTGGTCCATCAGCTCGCCCAAGTTCGAGCTATAGAGGTTCACGTCCCGCGACGAGAACATCAGATCCGCGTCCTCGATTAAGATTACCGCGGGCTGCAAGAGCCGCGCCAGCGAGAACGCCGCGCCGACATTGCCCAAGGCGCTGCCGGTCAGGAAGATGCGCGTGGTGTCGGGCATTCGGTGGCAGATATGGCGGCAGGCATAGGTCTTGCCCGTGCCCGGCGGCCCGTGCAGCAGGATGCCGCGCTTGGTGGGCACGCCGTGCTCTTTCAGGACCGCGCGGCGCTCTGACAGCGAGATCATGTTGCGCTCTAAAAGGCGGATCTGGTCCTGGCTGAGCACGATCTGGTGCTCCTCGACGGTCTCTATCCCCGAGAAGGTCACATGCAGCTGCTCCATCTTCTCGACATCGCCATACTCGTCCTTGGTGCCCGCCTCGTAGCCAAGGCTGATCACCTGGTTGCGGTAGATGGAGTTCGCGCCGGCATCGCTGATCAGCGCCTTCAGCACCGCCTCGCCGCCGGTGCCGGGAGAGACGCCCACCTCAAGCTGGGCGTTGCGCTGGAAGGCGTCAAAGCGCAGCCGGAACGCCAGGCGGCGCTCATGCCCGGGGGTGAAGGCCACCCAGAAGCGGTCGCGCGCAATATGCTCCTCCTGGCCCGCGCCGACCTGCCAGGGCATGCGGTCGGGCTTCACCAGGTCGCGCGGCTGGTACTGGTTGCCGGGGCTGTGCAGCAGGTCGGTCAGGGCCTCCGGCGCCTGGCTGTCGATCACATGGCGGGTCTCGTATTGCGCCACGCGGCGCTCGATGGCGCGGTAGAGATCGACGAAGCGGTAGCTGGGCAGCGAGGCGGTATAGGCCACCATGACCTGCGCCCCGCGCCCCAGCAGGCTGCGCAAGGTCTCGTCAATGCGGTCCGACTTCCAAAACATGCTGCCCCCAATGGCGATTGCCCTGTAATAGCCGCACCAATCTCAACAGCGCTCGAGTTGTCAACGGGATGGGCGGAAAATTCGAATAAATGGCGCGTTTGACTTCGGTGTTTGGCATGGAGTGGCGTTGAGGATCTACCGCCCCGTGCTTGAACCGGGGCCTCCACCTTGAACCAAGCACAACGCGGGCAGCGGCCGACCTGGAGGTCGCTTGCGCATCAGGTCAAGCAATCACATCGCCTCTGGAAATCGCAACGTTTCGACTAGATGCGCGGTTGCAAAAGCGGCCTCCTGGGGGAGGTCGGCCGCTGCCCGAGGCAAGCTCGGGCGGTTGCATTTCTTGAGTCCCGCTGCATCTGGTGTCGGCAAGCGTTGATGGGGCGGTGCGCTTGAAGCCCAACGTCCACTCCAAACCAGGAACCATCCATTACCGCGGCGGTACCACCTCATAGCCCGGCTCCTCGGGCTCATCGTCCACCATCTCCGCCGGAAAGCCCGGCGCGCGGATGTCCAGCCCGGTGGGCTCCTCGTAGCGCTTGATGATGTTGGGCGACAGCTCGCGCGGGCCGTAGGCCTCGATGGCCTCTTGGAACATTTCCACCAGCCGCGGCGACAGCGCCAGGGGCACGCCGTTCTCCTGCGCGATCTGATCGAAGAGCCCGATATCCTTCAGCACCAGGTCCATGGTGAAGTTGATGTCGCGCGAGCCGTTCAGGATCACCTGGCTCTCGGTCTCATGCACGAACGAGTTGCCAGAGCTGATCCGGATCGCCTCGAAGGTGGTGTTCAGGTCCAGCCCCGCCGCCTTCATCGTGGTCAGCGCCTCTGCGAGGCTGACGAGGTTGATCGTGGCCAGGTAGTTGGTCATGACCTTCAGGACCGAGGCGCTGCCGACCTCGCCGGTATGCAGGACGCGGCGGCCCAATGTGGTCAGCACGGGCAGGGCGGCCTCGAAGGTCTCGCGGGTGCAGCCGGCGAAGATCGAGATGTTGCCCGTGGCCGCCCGGTGGCAGCCGCCGGAGACGGGGCAGTCTATGGCACCCGCGCCCGTGGCGGTCACCAGCGCGGCGATGCGTTTCATCTCGCCGGCGTCCGTGGTGGACATCTCGGCCCAGATCTTGCCGGCGCTCAGCCCTGCGATCACCCCGTCCTCGGCCTCCATCACCGCCGAGCATCTGCTGGGCGAGGGCAGGCAGGTGATCACCATGTCGCAGCCTTGCGCCATCTCGCGCGGGCTTTCCGCCCAATCCGCGCCCTGGTCCAGGAAGGGCTGCGCGGCGTCTCGGTCCAGGTCGCGCACCACCAGGTCGTGCCCGTTGCGCAGGATCGACCCCGCAAGCTTGCCGCCCACATTCCCAAGCCCGATGAAACCGATGCGCATGACGTCCTCCCAGTATGCGAATGTATTCATTTTTACAGGGGGTTGCGCGGTGCGTCCTATCTGATTACGGCACTTGGGATGTCGCAATTGGCGTCAGGAGAAGGGGGCTGAATTGGTGCAGATCGAAGACCATCCCTCGCGCTATGCGTTGGCCAATGAGCTGCACGCCCGGCCTTTCCCGTCGCTGGCGGCCCCCGCGCATGCGGCCTTCTTGGCCCTCAAGCGGCAGGGCGTCAACGGCGCCCAGGACCGGGCCGAGGACCTCGCGCATCTGATCCAGCTCTTGGACCGCTTCGGCGCGCCGCACCCGCAACCCGATGCAACGCATTACTTTGGCGACCTGGGGCCCTTTCGGTTGAAATGGGAAAGCCATACCGAGTTCGTCACCTACACCGCCTTTGTCGGCGGCGTTGCGGATCGGCCCTTTGACAAGGCGGCGATGGATGTCTTCCCGCAAGATTGGCTGGCCGACGCGCCGGGGCTGCGGATAACATCCGCGCTGGTTCGCATCGAGGAGATGCCGACAGAGCAGGAGCTGGCCGAGCGCTTTGCGTCCTGGTTCGTGTCGGAGAGCCTGGTGGTCAGCCATGTGCTGGATGCGGCGGCGGTGATCGCGGGCGACTTCCGCATTGATGCCGGCGGCAACACCCGGTTCGCGGTGTTCGTAGACCCGGCCACCGGGCCGCGCCGGGTGGGCCGCATCGTGCAGCGCATCTGCGAGATCGAGACCTACAAGACCATGTCGATGCTGGGGCTGGAACGCGCCCGTCGCATGGGCGGGCGTCTGGCACAGATCGAGGCCGCGCTGGAGGAGCTGACCGGCGACATGGCCAGCCAGGCCACGGCGGCGGATGAGACGCTCTCGGCGCTGCTGGCCATCGCCTCGGAACTGGAGAGCCTGCTGGCGCAGTCCAGCTTCCGCTTCAGCGCCACGCGCGCCTATGAGGCGATCGTGGTGCAGCGGGTCGAGGTTCTGCGCGAGGCGCGCTTTGAGGGGCGGCAGACAATCCGCGAGTTCATGATGCGTCGGTTCGATCCGGCGATGCGCACGGTGGCCGCCACCGAGGCACGGCTGAACGCGATGTCATCGCGGGCCGCGCGGGCAGGGGACCTGCTGCGCACGCGGGTGGATGTCGAGCGCTCGGCGCAGAACCAAGAGCTCTTGGCCTCGATGGACCGGCGCGCGGACACCCAGCTTAGGCTGCAGCGGACCGTCGAGGGGCTCAGCGTCGTGGCGATCAGCTATTACGCGGTCAACCTGGCAAGCTATGCGCTCTACCCGCTTGCGGCGAGCGCGGGGCTGTCGAAACCGATGACGACGGCGGCGCTGACACCGGCGGTGATCCTGGCGGTGTTCCTCTTGGTGCGCCGCATCCGCCGGGCGATGAAATAGGGGCGACGCCCGCAAGGGCGGATAAGCCGCCCCGCTAGCGCCCCCGAATGCGCGGATCCAGCGCGTCGCGGATGCCGTCGCCCATGTAGTTCACCGCCAGCACCGTCACCGAGATCAGCGCCCCCGGCCAGATCACCCTTTCGGGGTAGAGCACCATGCGGTCCACGCTGTCGCTCAACAGCTTGCCCCAGGTCGGGAAATCCGGGGGAAATCCGAGCCCCAGAAAGCTCAGCGCGCTTTCCGTGATGATTGCGGCGGCGATGCCCAGCGTGGCGGAGACCATGATCGGCGACATGACATTCGGCAGGATGTGCCGGGTGATCATCTTGCTGTCCTTGGTGCCGATGGAGCGCGCGGCCAGCACGAACTCGCGCTCCTTTAGGGCCAAGACATCGCCACGCACGATGCGCGCGGTCTGCATCCACGAGGTGAAGCCTACCAGCCCCACAATCAGCACGAATATCCCGCCCTCGGGGCCGAACCGTGCGGCCAAGCTCTCTCGGAACAACAGCACGGCCACCAGCGAAAGCGGCAGAAGCGGCAGCGACAGCATTAGGTCGGTGAACCGCATCAGCGGCCCGTCAAGCATCCGCGAGTACCCCGCCACGACGCCAACGAAGGTGCCCACCACGATCGATACGATCATCGCGGCAAGCCCCACCGCGATCGAGATCTGCCCGCCCGACATCAACCGCGCCAGCTGATCCCGCGCCAGGTTGTCGGTGCCAAGCGGGTGCGCCCAGGAGGTCTTGGCCGTGCTATCGACGAGCGCGACATAGATCGGCCTGAAGTCCCGCGCCTTGATCATTTCAACGGTCGGCGGGACATATTGCGGGTCCGTCGTCCAGACCAGCGGGCCCAGATAGACCGCCGCGATAATCGCCAGGAACGTAATCGCGCCGATCAACGCGCCGCGATGCCGCTTAAACTGGTGCCAGACGTCGCCCCATTGGCTGCGCGATGCGCCCTCCGAGCCCGCCAGTCGGTCCACGGTTTGCTCAGTCATAGCGTATCCTTGGGTCTAAGATGCCATAGAGAATATCGGCGATCAGATTAAAGAGCACGATCAGAACGGCGAACACGAAGGCCAGGGTCTGCACCATGGGCAGGTCGTTCGCCTGAATCGCGGTGATCAGAAGCTGGCCGATGCCGTTCACCTTAAAGACCACCTCGGTGATGATCGCGCCGCCAAAGATGTTCGGGATACCCAGCGCGATCACGGTCACCACGGGGATCATCGAGTTGCGCAGCACATGCACCAGCACCACGGTCTTCTCGCCCAGCCCCTTGGCGCGCGCGGTGCGCACGTAGTCCTGGTTGAGGTTATCCAGCATCGACGCCCGCATGAAGCGGCTGATCTGGCTGGTGATCTGCAGCGCCAGCACCATCACCGGCATGACCATCTGCAAGAGCTGCTTTTTAAAGCTCGCCCAGTCGTTCACCACCAGCGTGGTGTCATAGATCGACGGGAACCAGCCGAGGTAGACCGAGAAGATCACGATCACCAGCACGCCCGAGAAGAACGGCGGCACCGAGAAGCCCACCATCGTGATGAAAGTGCCGATATTGTCGAAGATCGAATACTGCTTGTAGGCGGAGTACACCCCGACCGGGATCGCGATCAGGATCGCCACGACATAGGCCGTGCCCACGACCCAGAGCGTCTGCGGGATGCGCTGGGCAACGATATCCATCACCGGAGAGCGGGTCTGCCACGACATCACCCGGAACTGGCCGTCGGTGATGGAGGTGCCGAACATGTAATCGACCAGCACCAAAGGCTCGACAACCATGAACTGATAGAGCCATTTCGGGAAGCTGATGTAGATTGGTTGGCCCACGCCCATCGCCGCTTTCCAGCTTGCGCAGACATCGGATGGCATGGTGAGCGGGCAGACCGGCTCTGCAGGCGATAGCTCTAGGATCAGAAAGATCACCAGAGATATGAACAGAAGCGTCGGGACCGCCAGGATCAGCCGTCGGATCGTGAAGGTTAGCATTAAGCGGCGCCTTGGGTCAGGTCTCTGCGGGAGAATTGGAAGGGTAGGATGGGGTTGTACCCCATCCTACGTTTCTTTTAGCCGTCGATACGGTACCACTCGTGGACGTTCCACAGCTGAGTGTCCCAGACGTTCAGGGCCACCCCGCCGAGCGAGTTCGAATGGGCCGAGATCGTACCACGGTGGGTCAGCGGGATCATCATACCGTTCCCGATGGCCATGTCGTTGAGCTCTTTGCCGATACGGGCCCGCTCGTTCAGGTCCGCGGTGTTGGCAAGCTCCTGCCAGAGCTCGTCAAACTCCTCCATGCAGAAGCGCGTGACGTTCGAGCCCTGCCACTGGCTGGCCGGGCTAGGCGCTGCGGAGCATAGCCCGTTGCCCAGATAGGCCTGCGGGTCGGTGCCGGAGAAGTTGTTGGTGTACATCTCCACATCCGCATAGAACTTCTGGAACGTGTCGGGCGAGCCCGGGTCGCCGCCGAAGAACACAGACGCGTTGATGTTGCGCAGCTCGGTCGAGACGCCGATCTCTGCCCACCAGCTCTTGATCAACGCCTGGTAGTCCTGGCGGACAGCGTTGGTCGAGGTCTGGAAGAGCAGCTTCATCGGAACGCCGTTGGCCTCGCGGATGCCGTCGCCATCGGTGTCCACGAACCCGGCCTCGTCCAGCAACGCATTCGCGCCAGCAATATCCTGCGTCGAGCAGTCAAAGCTGTCGGAGTTGAACGCCGCAGGCGCCGGGACCCAGTTGCAGGTGACCTGACCGCCTTCGCCATAGCCGACCTCGGCCAGAAGCACGCGGTCGATGGCCAGCGAGAGCGCCTTGTAGACGGCGGGCTCTTGCAGGAACGGGTGCGGGCGCACCACGGCGCGCTCGTCCGGGCCAAGCGCCGGGTCGGGGTTGGTGTGGTTGAGCATGATGCGCTCGACCGATGTGCCGAAGGCCGCGACGGCTTGCCTTTGCCGCCAGCGGCCATCTGCTTGATCACATCGGGGGCAAGCTGAAGGTTCCAGGCGTAGTCGTACTCGCCCGTCTCCATCACCGCACGACCCGCCGCGGTGGCGTCGCCGCCGCCCTTGAAGACCACGCGCGAGAAGGCCGGCTGACCCTCGGTGCGGAAGTTCTCGTTGGCTTCCATGATGATCACGTCGTTGGGCTTGAAGTCGACGACCTTGAACGCGCCGGTACCAATGGGACCAAAGTTCGCTTCGGTGCATTCCGGTGCCGCAGCACCCAAGCAATCGGCGAATTGCGCGGCCTGGATGACCGGGCTCTCATAGCCGACAAACGGGATGTAGGGGTTTGGAGTGGCGGATTTAAAGTTCACCACCACGGTCCGATCGTCCGGTGTCTCAACCGAGGCCACGTTCTCGAATTTAGGACCCTGGGCGCAACCGCTTTCGGGGTGCGTGCAGTAGTCATAGGTGAACTTGAAGTCGCCGGAGGTCAGCGCCGAGCCGTCCGACCAGACGATGCCTTCCGCGATTTTCCAGGTGATCGACGTTTTGTCTTCGGACACGCCGCCGTTTTGGACGGTCGGGATATCTTCCGCCAGCCAGGCTACGATCGCGCCATCGGGATCAAACCGTGCGAGGCTTTCGATCACCAAAGAGGCGCTTTCGAGGTCCTTGGTGCCGCCGGACAGATAGGGGTTCAGAATCGATGGCGCTTGCCAATAGATGATCCTGACTTCACCGTCGCGACCGCGCTCGCCCTCATGCCCGTCGGCGAATGCCATCGGCGCAAGTGCGAGGGCCGATACGGCACCCATCATTGCTGTAGTTTTCTTCATCTTCCTCTCCATGTTGTTATTCGGTTCGGACCGGCGACAAGGTCAGCCTTGCCGCGCATGTGATTGGGATACAAGGCAATCGTCAAGTTGGGGCTCTGCGCCTTCTCATTTGTGGTTGCACGTCATTGTCCGAACGCATGCAACTGATGTCAGTCCAATTCTTAACCAATTGCAAGCCTGTGACCGCGAAAGTGGCTAAAAAAAAATCAGATGCACGCTGGTTGCGCAGAAATAGGTCAACATGTTTGACAAGTCCCGGCCACTCAACCTAGCTTTCACCGAAACCTGATGAGGAAATGCCATGCTCGACGACCCGCTTGTCTCGATAGAAAACCTTCGAGTTGAATTTGAGACGAATGAAGGCACCGTCGTGGGGGTCGAGGACATCTCGTTCGACATCAAACCCGGCGAGACGGTCTGTGTGGTGGGCGAAAGCGGCTCGGGCAAGTCGGTGTCCTCGCTGAGCCTGATGCGGCTGGTCGAATTCGGCGGCGGCTCCATCGCGGGCGGGCAGCTGATCTTTGATCCGGACGGGAACGGCGGGCAGAACCTGGCCGAGACCGAAGGCGATCTAATGCGCACCATCCGCGGCAATAAGATCGGGATGATCTTTCAAGAGCCGATGACCGCGCTGAACCCGGTCTTCACCGTGGGACGGCAGCTTACCGAGGGGCTGCGCGTACATAAGGGCCTGTCGAAGGCCCAGGCCGGGGCCCGCGCGATCGAGCTGCTGCGCCAGGTGCGCATCCCCGAGCCCGAGCGGCGCCTCAACCAGTACCCGCACGAGCTTTCGGGCGGCATGCGCCAGCGCGTGGTGATCGCCATGGCCCTGGCCTGCGAGCCGCGCCTGCTGATCGCCGACGAGCCGACCACCGCCCTGGACGTGACCATCCAGGCCGAGATCCTGGCCCTGATCGACCGGCTCAAACGCGAGACCGGCACCGCCGTGCTATTTATCACACACGACATGGCCGTGGTCGCCCAGATGGCCGACCGCGTGGTGGTGATGTTCCGCGGCAAGAAGGTCGAGGAGGGCACGGTCGAAGAGATCTTTGCCAATCCGCGCGAGGAATACACCCAACAGCTTCTGGCCGCGGTGCCCAAGCTTGGCGAGATGACGGGCAAGGCGCATCCCGAGCCGATGCAGATCCCCGGCGAGGACTTCCGCGAGGCGGCGCCGGTGCGCCCGAAATCCGACAAGGTGATTCTAGAGGTCGAGAATCTGACCACGCGCTTCTCGGTGAAGGGCGGGTTGCTGCGGCGGACTGTGGCGAATGTGCATGCCGTCGAGGACGTATCCTTTGCGGTTCGCGAGGGCGAAACGCTGAGCCTTGTGGGCGAATCGGGTTGCGGTAAATCGAGCTGTGGCCGCTCTATCTTGCGCCTGGTCGAGCCGCATTCCGGAAAGGTGCGCGTAGACGGGTGCGATGTGGTGTCGATGTCACCAAACGCGCTGCGGGACGCGCGGCGCGACATGCAGATGATCTTTCAGGATCCCTTCGCCTCGCTGAACCCGCAGATGACCTTGATGGCGCAGGTGGCCGAGCCCTTGCAGAACTATGGCACATCAAGCCCGCAAGAGATCGCAACGCGGGTCGAGCAGCTTTTTGACCGGGTGCATCTTCCACGGTCGTTCATGCGGCGCTTTCCGCACGAGCTTTCGGGGGGGCAGCGGCAACGCATCGCCATCGCGCGGGCCTTGGCGCTGAATCCCAAGCTTATCATCGCCGACGAGGCGGTGTCGGCTTTGGACGTCACCGTGCAGGCGCAAGTTCTCAACCTCTTGCTGGAGCTGCAGAACGATCTGGGCATTGCGATGCTCTTCATTAGCCATGACATGGCGGTGGTCGAGCGCGTCAGCCACCATGTGGGCGTGATGTATCTGGGGCGGATCGTCGAGATCGGGCCGCGTGCCGCGATTTTTGAGAACCCGCAGCACGCATACACAAAATCTCTGATGTCCGCCGTGCCTGTCGCTGATCCGACGCGGCGCAAGAGCGAAAGAGAGCTGAACTTTAAGCCAATCCCCTCACCGATCCATCCCATCGGCTACACGCCGGAGCCGTCGGTTTATCGCGAGGTCTCTCCGGGCCATCAGGTGTTGGTGACGGAAAGCGGCTATTAGGATCTGGCCGCGAGTCTCGTGTAAAGACTTGTTATTAAACTGTTTTTGGGGAGGTTTACGGTTTGTTAACCTCCCGCGTTACCCCCTCCCTACCGCCCTTGATCCTTGGGCGATTCGGTGAAGATATGATGAACAGTGGATGAGTTCGCCGCGCGCAATATGGCTTGCCGCAACCGACCCATGCAGGTCAAATCGCAAAGAAACTCGAAGGAGCCGCACCGATGAACGCCCGTTCAATTCTCGAAAAGCTGGTCAGCTTTCCAACCGTCAGCACCGAAAGCAATCTTGAGCTTATCGGCTGGGTCGAAGAATACCTCAAATCTCTCGGTGTTGCGTCGACCATCGTTCCGAGCGCCGATGGCAAAAAGGCGCAGCTATACGCGCATGTCGGGCCTGAGGTCGAAGGCGGGGTGGTTCTGTCGGGGCATACCGACGTCGTACCCGTTGCGGGGCAGGCCTGGGACACCGACCCGTTCACCGTGGTCGAGCGGGACGGCAAGCTTTTCGGGCGCGGGACCTGCGACATGAAAGGGTTCGACGCGCTGGCCCTGGCGGCGGTGCCTTTGGCGCTGGAACGCGGGATCAAGCGGCCCTTGCAAATCGCGCTGAGCCGCGACGAAGAGATCGGCTGCATTGGCGCGCCGGAGATGATCGACCACATGGTGGCCTCGGGCATGCCGCGCGCTTCGATGGCGGTGATCGGCGAGCCCTCGATGATGAAGGCGGTGACCGGCCATAAGGGCGGCTGTGGCTATCACACGCATATCCATGGCTTTGAGGTGCACAGCTCGCTGATGCATACCGGCGTCTCGGCGGTCCATGAGGCGGCCAAGCTGATCACCTGGGCCGATGAGATGAATGCCGCGAACGCCGCGAAGGCGCCCAGCGCGGTGGATGCTATGTTCGAGCCGCCCTGGAGCAGCGCCCATGTGGGCGTGATCTCGGGCGGTACGGCCAATAATATCACCGCCAAGGATTGCACATTCGTCATGGGTTTCCGGGTGCTGCCAAGCGAGAGCCACGCGGAATGGTTGCAGGCCTATGAGGCGCGGGTGCGCGAGGTGGAGGCCGAGATGCAGGCCGTGGTCCCCGAGACGCGCATTGAGCTGCGCGAAGTCTTCAACGTCAAAGGGTTGCGCCCGGAGGAGGACGGCCAGGCGGAGGCGCTGGTGCGCCGCCTGACCGGCGATAACGGCAGCCATGTTGTCAGCTACGGCACCGAGGCGGGGCAGTTCCAGGAGCGCGGCTATTCGGCGGTGGTCTGCGGGCCGGGCAACATCGCACAGGCGCATCAGCCCAACGAGTTCGTCTCGGTGGCGCAATTCGAGGCGGGCTGGAAGTTCATGGAAGACCTCGTTGAGGACCTGGCGACGTAGCCCTTACCAAAATGAGTGCTGCCGCACGCTCTTTCCTAAGCAAGGTTTGAGGCGACGCTTGAACGCTGGCGCCGTGCGGGGCGAGCGGTGGCGCCTTGCCGTATTTATGGCCGAAAAGAAGCGAGGGACGCTTTCATTCTGGCAGGCGGCGGCGCGCGAGGCGGGCGAAGTAACCGGCGCCATGGGGCAGGGCGGCATCGTTGAAATCATAGGACGGGTGGTGCAGCGCGGCGCTGTCACCATTGCCGATGAAAATGAAATTGCCAGGGATCTGCGCGGTGAGGCGAGCGAAATCCTCTGAGCCGCCCATTGGCGCCGTGTTGGCGTCGGTGGGGCCGAGTGCGCGGGCCGTGGCGATGGCGTGCTGGGTCATCTCGGGATCGTTGATCGTGGGCACGAAGACGCGCTTGTAGCTGAGCTTGGCCGCGCAGCCATGGGCGGCGGCGGTGCCCGCCACGATCCTTTCCATCGCCGTCTCGATGCTCTTGCTGATCTCGGGCGAGAAGCTGCGGCAATCGCCCAGGATGCGCGCATTGCTGGCAATCGCGTTCACCGTGCCATCGGTGCGGATCTCGGTCGCCGAGACCACCGCCAGCTCTGCCGGATCGGTGCCGCGGGACACGATGGATTGCAGCGCCGTGACCGTTGCGCAGCCCGCCAGCAGTGCGTCCGAGGTCACATGGGGCTGCGAGGCATGCCCGCCGGAGCCGGTGATCTCGATCTCGAAATTGTCCTCTGCGGCCATGATCGCGCCGGGGCGGGTGGCGAAGCTGCCGACCTCCATGCCGGGCATATTGTGCAGCCCATAGGCCTCTTCCATGGGGAAGCGCGTTAGCAGGCCGTCGTCCAGCATCGCCTGCATGCCCTGGCCCCATTCCTCGGCCGGCTGAAAGATGAAGCGGATCGTGCCGTTGAAATTCCTGTGCTCCGCCAGGTGCTTGGCCGCGCCCAGCAGCATCGCGGTATGCCCGTCATGGCCGCAGGCATGCATCACGCCCGGCGCCTGTGAGCGATAGGGGCGCGCGCCTTGCTCTTCGATCCGCAGCGCGTCCATATCCGCACGAAACCCGATGGCGCGGTTGCCGGTGCCGGCGCGCAGCGTGCCCACGACACCGGTGCCGCCGACGCCTGTGGTGACCTCGTCAAAACCGAAACCGCGCAGCTCCTCGGCCACGAAGGCGGCGGTCTGATGCTCCTCGAAGCCAAACTCTGGGTGGCGGTGCAGATGCTGGCGCCAAGTTGTCATCTGCGCAACCAAGTCTTTTGGGATCTCGACCGCCATCGCCTTGACCTTTCTGGATTTTACGGCACTTTGATACCATACCCCACAGAAGGACAAACCCCTATGCCCGTCAAGAATCGCTTTGCCGAACTGCTGCCCGAGATCACCGCATGGCGCCGCGACATCCACGAGAACCCCGAGCTTTTGTTCGACACGCACCGCACCGCGGCCCTGGTGGCCGAGAAGCTGCGCGAATTTGGCTGCGATGAGATCGTGGAGGGCATCGGGCGCACCGGCGTGGTCGGCGTGATCAAGGGGCGCAGCGATGGCTCGGGGCGCACCGTGGGCCTGCGCGCGGATATGGACGCGCTGCCCATCGAGGAGGCCACGGGGCTCGATTATGCCTCCAAGACCCCAGGCAAGATGCATGCCTGTGGCCATGACGGGCATACGGCGATGCTGCTGGGGGCGGCCAAGTACCTGGCCGAGACACGCAATTTCGACGGCACGGCGGTGGTGATCTTTCAGCCCGCCGAGGAGGGCGGCGGCGGCGGGCGCGAGATGTGCGCCGACGGGATGATGGACCGCTTTGGCATCGATGAGGTCTATGGCATGCACAACTGGCCGGGCAATCCGCTGGGCAGCTTCGGCATCCGGCCGGGGCCATTCTTTGCCGCGGCCGATGTGCTGGAGGTCACCTTTGAGGGCAAGGGCGGCCACGCCGCCAAGCCCAACGAGGCGGTGGACACCACGGTGATGGCCGCCCAAGCCGTGCTGGCGCTGCAGACGATTGCCAGCCGCAACGCCAATCCGGTGGACACGCTGGTGGTCTCGGTGACCTCGTTTGAGACCTCTACGACCACGCATAACGTGATCCCGCAGACCGTGCTGCTGAAGGGCACCATACGCTCCATGTCCAAAGAGGTGCAGGACATGGCCGAGGCGCGGATTTCCGAGATATGCCATGGCATTGCCGCGGCGCATGGCGGCACGGCGGAGGTGAATTACATCCGCAACTACCCCGCCACGGTGAACGCCGACACCGAGACGGAATATGCCGCCGAGGTGGCGCGGGCGGTGTCCGGCGACTGCGCCCATGCCGATATCACCATGGGGGCGGAGGATTTCTCGTTCATGCTGGAGGAGCGCCCCGGGGCCTACATCCTTGTCGGCAACGGGGACAGCGCGCCGGTGCACCACCCGGAGTATAACTTCAACGACGAGGTGATCCCGGCGGGCTGCAGCTGGTATGCGGGCATGGTTGAGGCGCGGCTGCCCGTAAGCTAAGCGGCTGTTCCCAAACGGAGTTCGCGCGTTGACAGTTTTCTGGCGAAAACTGTCAACGCGCTCACGCTTTATGTCTCGTCGTCGCGGCTTCGCGCTCCTCCTCGGGCCGTCAAGCCCGACTGTTGCGGTCAGACGCTGAGCGGAGTATCGCGACGCTATGGTAGCGACCGTCGCCTGCATCAAGTGGGGCACCTTGTTTGGGCCCGAATATGTCAACCGGCTTTACAGCGGGGTGCGCCGCAATCTGTCGGGGCCGGTGCGGTTCCTGTGCATGACCGAAAATGCGCAGGGATTTCATGGGGATATCGAGGCTCTGCCGCTGCCGGTGGAGCCCTTCGCCGAGCCCATGGCCGCCGCCCTGGCCGTGGCCAACCGGCAGGGCGCGATGCGCAAGGTCTCGCTGTTTCGGCGCGGCGTGATCCCGGACCTGGAGGGGCCCGTTCTGGGGTTCGACCTGGACGTGGTGATCACCGGGTCATTGGACGAGCTGCTTGATTTCGAAACCGGAAAAGTGGCCATGCGCCATGACTGGGTTGAGAAGCGCAAGGGGCGGCCCACCGGGCATGGCTCGGTCTTTCGCTACGACCCGGCGCTTCATGGCTACCTCTATGAGGACCTGGCCGCAGACGCCTATGCGGAGGTCGAGCGGGCCCGTGGATCCGAGCAGCGCTATACCTCGCACAAGGCCATGGATCGCGGGGATTTCGCTTATATCCCAGAGGATTGGGTGGTCTCGTTCAAGCATGACTGCTACGCGCCCTGGCCGCTGAGCCATTGGGTGGAGCCGCGCCTACCCGAGCCCGCCAAGGTGGTCTGTTTCCACGGGAATCCCAAGATGCCCCAGGCTGTAGAGGGCTGGCGGAACTGGCGCCGTGGCTGCCCGCCCACAGGGTGGCTGCGCGAGCACTGGATCGAGCGGGCGCGAGAGGATCTGGGCGGCGACTGGGCGGGGCGTTAAGAGGGTCCTACCCATCCGCGCGGGGGATTTTGCCCGAAGGCACGCGAATCATAGGTTAACGCCTTATTTTGCTGGAAAATCGCCGGTCGGCAAAGCGTCGGCAAAACGTCGGCCTTGCGTATGGCACCTCGTATGGCAAGTGGGCAGAAAACGCCCGAGTTAACAGAGCGCGCGGTGGGTTTCGCAAATGTCTCACATGCAAAGCCGACGCTGACATTGGTCAACTTGCAGCAACTGGGACGTGTGGGATCTGTCCCGCCCGCTGCTGCGGGAGGCCATGCCTGCCATCGGCGCGCAGTGTGCGTCCTTACTCTTGACCGCCAGAGTTCAAGCTAGTGTTGCGTGGTGACGTAGGAGCCCAAAATCGGCCAGAAGATCCAGTCTTTGGCCGGAACCCGCAAGGTGAGCTCACTATCCACCGGGCGCATTTCCACGCGGTTGGTGTCCGGGTAATCCAGCTTGTAGTGACGTGCCTTGAACATGCGGGCCAACCGGCTGCCCAGGGAAAGGGTCTGCTGCGCCGCGACATTGCCGGAGCCGTCAGTGAGGTTCAGGGTGGCAAATGATCCCGCCGCAGTTTTGGTCTGCGCATCCTCGATGGGCATATCGCCCATGCAGAGAAAGACCGTGTTCTCGGTCACCAGCTGCCGGAAATATTTGAAGATCGGCGAGGTGATGCAGATCAGGATGAACTCTACCTTTACCCGCGACAGCGCCAGGGATTCCAGCATGACCAGCCGGGGGTCCACATCCGGGCGGTTGTGGAACAGAATGAACCGGTCCACCCGGGGGGCTTTGCGCTTGATCTGATCGCAGGTCTCGTAAAGTACCGAGAAGTTGGCCCAGTGATGCACGGTTTCCAGCACGGCCTGACCGGGCTGCGCATTGATCGCCTCGGCCGCTGCATCAATGTCAAATTCCATGGTCCTGCGGATGTCGCGCAGATAGCGGTCGGCGTAATCATCGGGCATGCTGGTGAACGCCTCGCGCTCGATGAAATAGTTCACCACATTGCAGCGGGCCTGATCCTTGTCTTCCTCGGTCAGCTCCAGCTTGGGTAGGAACGTGGAGAGGTCCTGATAGTCCACCGAGCCGATCTGACGCGGGATCTCGATCAGCGACCGGCGCGCCTCAATCGGGCTCGCGCCATGGGACAGGATGCCCATGACCCGGCGATCAAGCTGCTTTTCGCGGACGTCATGCCAGGTCATCATTTCGCCAACTCCACCTGATCGGCTTTCTGGTCCTCGCGGGTCAGGTTTTCCTTTTCCCAATCGCGAATGTCGCCGTTGAGCAGGAAATCGCGGTCGATCTCAAACCCGTGCACGCGGTTGACCCGTTCAATGACCTCGTCCTGCGAGGCTTTGAGGCTTTCCATCGTGTGACGGGCCCCGGACTGGCAGGCGGTCTCGGTTGTTTCTTCGGGCAGCCACTGGTCCTCTTCCACGGCGCCGTGGGTCATGGCGCGCTCAAAGACGTATTCCGCGGTGCGCCATTTCCAATCCGGGCAGGGCAGATTGAACTCATCACCCGCGCCATTATAGACGAACTTATGGCCACAGAACCCGCCGCACATGGGCAGGATTTTGCACGAGCGGCAGGTTTCGCTGGTGAACGGGGTCCATTCGTCCCAGATCTTTGCCGTCGGGCTCTTGTCGACATCTTCCATGTTATAGACGCTGCCGACGCGCTTTTTCGGGTCATGGGCCGTTTCCCAGCATTTGTGCACGTCGCCGTTCTGGGTGATCACCAGACCGTTTTTGGTGGCGGCAACGCAGAGCCCATCGAAGCCCATCGACGGAGCGACTTCGCTCATCAGGCCTGCGGCGCGGGCCTTGCGTTCCACGGCGATCATTTTCTTGGTGAAATCGGCCTTGGCGACGCTCATGTCGAACGCCTCGCCGGATTCGGTCGTCGAGGCGTGGATCGGCGCGCAGTAGACCGAGAAATGCGGGTACTGATCAAAGCCCTGCGCGATGAATTCATCAATCAGGTCAGGCACTTCATCGATGTTCTCGGCGCCGACATTGATCCGGACCTGAATATGCATCGGCGACTGGTTCAGTGACGTCTCGATGTTGTGCATGATGGTTTCATAGGAGCCGCGCCCCGAGGTCAGCGGGCGCATCCGGTCATGGGTTTTCTTGAGGCCATCAATGGTGATCTGGGCGAAATCCACCCGGGCGGCATGCAGCCGTTTGGAAATCCGCGGTGACAGCAGGAACCCGTTGGTGACGATGGAGGCGCTGTAATTCACCCCATGCATATCGCACATGGCCATGAGATCATCGGAGATGTCAAAAATCGCCTGCTTGCCCATCAGCGGCTCGCCGCCATACCAGGTGACCGACAGCGAATTGAGATCATAGATCTTGGCGGCCACAACCTCGCGGATGGCATCCGGCAACTGCCGGTCCATCTTTTCATTGTCCTTGTTCAGGCCTTGAAAGCAGTAGCCGCAGGCCAGGTTGCACCCCATCGACGGCGCAATGGTGAGCCCCATGGAGGTATCATCATTGCGGGCAGAGAAGTAATCCTCGCCCACTTCCAGCAGCTCATCGCGATGGGATTCGACCAGGAACCCATCACTGTAGAGCGTGTTCAGAACCGGCGTCCGTTCCTTGACAAGGAAATTCGGCAGGGCCTGAATCTTGCTGAACTGAACCGCTTCTTCGGCGGTCAGACCCTGCAGGTTCCGGGTGCGGGAATTGAAAAGCAACATCCCCCCATCCTTGAGACGAACCGGAATGGTATAGTGCGATACTTTCAAAGTACGCCCGATGATCGGAGTAACATTGCTGATCGGACCTTGCCCCAGATCAGGGGGTGGGCTCATGTCATTCATCGGTTCAGTCTCCTTCGTCGAGGATGTTGCTTGTCTTAGGGTTACGGGTGCTGCGGGCGGCGCGATCGTTCCATCAACAGCTTGGCGCGAATGGCAGAATATTGATCGCACAGAGGCCGGCATCGGGCCCCTGGCTCAGGTCCAGACCGCAGACAATGTTGGCGTTGCCGACACAGTTGCTGACGTCAAAGCCGCAGGCGCCCTGAACCTTGCCAACGCAGATGCCGCTCTTGGCACCACAGGCGGCAACACCGGAGGCGTTGCCAATGCATTGCGAGTTGTTGGCGCCACAGGCGACCATACCCTCCAGCTTGCCTGCGCAATTCGAATTTTTAATAACGCAGACCTTCATCGCACCCACTTTGCCGGCGCATTGGCTGCTGTCGGCCGCACAGCCCTTGGTGCCACTGACGTTGCCGCCACAGCCGCTGGCCTTGGCCAGACAGCCGGCCTTGAAGCTGGCGTTGCCGGAACAGCCACTGGCGTTGTTTTGACAATGACCGCCGCGCGAGGCGTTGCCTGAACATCCGCTGGCGTTTTTACCGCAGGTGCTGCTTTTGCCTTCTTTCCCGCGGCACGCGCTGGCATTTTGCGCGCATTTCGTTCTTCCGTTGCCACCGCCGCCAAAGTTGTTGTGCGGGCAATCCCTGTTAACGCGATCATAGTTCACCGAACCGTCGTTATTAAGATAGCCCTCTTTGTCCAGAACATAGTAAAGGTCGCCTGAGCAGCCCTTATGCTTTGTCAGAAGCGCGCGGTGTTGGGTGGGGCCTTTATTGTTGTTGCCGCAGCTATTGTTCGCGCCGTTATTTTTGCGCTGCTCTGCAACATGCGCGCCGCGGGAATCATTATTGCCGCAGCTGTTGCTGGCCCCATTGTTCTCTCGGGCTGCTTTAACGGCGTCAGCGCGGCTGGCTTCGCCTTTGACACCGTTCACAACGACAGTGTCATTCTCCTTGGCGTCGGCACCGGGCTTGTGGCCCAGCGTCTTGGCGGCCACAGCCTGACCGAAATCGCCCTTCGAGCCGCCGCCCACGTCGCGTTGATACCCTGCATCGGCGAATTCTTCCAAGGCAACCTGGCGCAGCTTGGCCTCGTTGCCGGGCTTGAACAGGCTCTTGTCCAGCTTGATTCCGTCTTTGGTGGCAAAGCCGTCGAGCTTGGTTCCGTCATCCGCTTTCAGACCGTCAACGATCTCCAGCTTGAACCCGGCCTTCTTGGCCGCTGCGCGCAGGGAGTCTTCGGTGGGTGCCGGATTGCTCGCCACGTCGCGCAGGGTTGAAGATGTTGCTGTGGTCATCGCGAACGGATCAAGCCCGCGGTTTGCCAGTTCCAGGCGGACCAAGGTGATGACGACCTGGCCAAGCTCTTGCTCGTTTGCGACCAGGTCTGTCGCGACACTGGGCATCAGGCCGGACACGCCCTTTACGCCCGCAGCACCGGAGGCACTGCCCAGCACAGATCTGTTTTCTAATTCCATGACTGTCTCCTGTGTTTCCATCGAAGGCAATCGTCTGGTCTGACTACCGGGAGCTTTCCGGATCTGCTTGCTCTGCAGAGGGCTGACACGCGCATTCCGACCTCTTCGGTTCAGACATCAAAGGACTTCCATTCCGGGGGGAGTAAGAGAAGCGGACGCCTGGGAACATGCTGCTGCACGACAGAAATGACGCAAGATAACAGGCGGGCCCCGCGGCGGCCGCCCGGCTTGTCGCGATGCGTTAATTTTGTCGCCCTGCGCCATGTTCGAAGCGTGAAGCCTGCGCCATAAGGCGGCGAAACACACACACAGACGTAACCCTAGGGAGCAGCTTGCCCCAGGAAGGAACGAGGAGAAGTCATTGATACCCGTAGATTATTTTAGCGGGACCGCAATGAGCGCAGGTCAGGTCATGGCACTTGGCGCGCCGCGCCTGCACAATCCCGAGGGATTCGCCAGCTTCATCGCGGGGCTCTCTTTCACGGTCGATGAAAGCAAATGGCAAGGTCTGCCAAATCTGAATGAGGCCGATTCTCTGGGCCACATTTTCCAGATCCTGATCCAGGACATGCTGCCTATCTACTATGATGTGAAGCACCTCAAAAGTCTGGGGGGGCGCATTTCGTTCCGCGTGACCGACATTGGCGAGTTCTCCATTCTCGATATCTGCAATCGCGTTATGGCGTTTCGGGATATCCCGTATGATGAAGCCACAGGCGAGGCGCTGATCGACTTCGAGATCGAAGGCGGCGCGATGCTGTGCTATCTACGCCATGTGGTTCAAGCGGCTGCCGGGCTTCACTCCACGGACGAAGAAATGGTGCCGCCGGTTGACGCGCATGTACTGCAACAGGTTGAAGCGACTGCGGGAAAGAGCGCTGCCCTGCCCATCGAAGAGCTGATGGCGCGCGGTTACTTCCGGAGCTAGCCCTAGGCCGATGCCGTGCCGGGGGTTACGGATCAGAGTTTCGACCGCAACAGGGCGGTGATCCGCTTTGCCATTAGCCGCCGGGCGATAACGCCCTGTTCGGCCACGCCCAAATCGAAGTAACCTTCGGGCGTTTCGACCAGTATGCGCCCGTTCTTGAGGGTTTCGTCTTCGATCACGGACAGGTTGAGAGGCATATCCATGTCGCTCAGCGCCGCCTTGATCGCCGGGCCCAAGCCGGGGGCGACCGAGAAGATCAGCGTGTCAAACCGGCGCAGCTGCTCCAGCTTGCTTTGCACAACCTGACGGGCCAGCGCTGTCTGCTCTTGCGTTCCCAGGATTTCCTCCAACGCTCCGGCAACGAGCTCTGTGAGGTCCTGTTCAAGCGCATCGGTGCGGGCGTTGAGAAGCGTGTTCAGCTCTGCGGTATAGTCGACAGCTTTGGCGACGACGCGCGAAAGACCCTCTTCAAAACCCTTGCTCTCAGCTTCTTGAGTGATCTCTTCCGCCCGCGACATAAGACGCGCGCGATCCTGATGCAGATCCCGCCATTGCGCATCCAGACTAAGATAGCTTTCAACGATATCGGAGGGTATCAGCGCCCCGGGTTGCAATATGATCGGATCAACGGGGGATGAGGACATATTCCATCGCCTTTTCATAGTATTGCGCCATCCCTTCGGTGGATGGGGTTGCTGCATCTTCCGGCAGGGCAAGGTAGCGTTTGATCCAGTCTGGCTTGTCCAGAAGCCAGTCGGCCTGGGCTGCTTGTCCCTGGGTCTGGGCCAGCTCCAAATCGACAGGTTGCCCGTCGCTGGTTGATCCGCCCTGGCTTAAGAGCCATTTATGATCCGCAGCGTCGAGGACTTTAAGGATGGGCGCGAGGTCTGCCGCCAAGATGGTGCAGCGCAGGCGGGATGCCTGAGGCAATAGTCCAGCGAGCAGTCGCAACCGGTTCGTCTCATTCGCGGGCGGCAAGAGGATCTTTTCGGCGCGCGCCAGGGCGATCGCTTCCGACATTCGGCGCCACAGAATGAGCGTTCCACGACGGGTGGCGGTGAGCTGGGTTGTGATCGCGTCGGGTAAACCCAGCACTGGCCCCACCATCGAGATATCGATGTCCAGCTCACGGACATTTTTCGGGATGGCCTCTCTGTGCACATCCCGCATCAGGCTTTCGCTGGCGGGAATGGTGTCCTCAGCGAGGCAGGCTATTGCGCTCATTTAGCCATGTCTTCCAGTCGAACAAGCTTGCGATCCGGCGGGCTTTTCGTGGGCATTTCAGATGCATAGATGTCATCCGAAGGGGCGGCATCGTGAGGTTGCGCAAATCCAAAACGCAGCAGTTTGAATTGCCAAAGCGCCAGCAGAACAAGCGTGGTGAACAAGGTGCCGATACCCGCGCCCATCGCAAGGGTTGTCAGGTCGCCGGCGGTTGAATTGGACGGCAATGCCGCCCGCATTGGCCGGGTTTCCATAGCTGTGTCGGGCACCGGGAAATCCACCACGGCGACGTCGCCATATTCCAGCCCTTCGACCGAGTTGGACACCATATGTTTTAGCCGGGGGAGCAGGTCTTCGAGATCGAGATTCTCCCGTCGCCGGATCACCACCGATGCGCTGGTTCGGACCTTGTTCTGGGGGGTGTTTCTGAGGCTGCCCTTGGATTCTTCGTTGGGCAGGACGATATGCACCCGCGCCGATAGGATGCCGTCCAGCTCTGCAATGGTGCGCGACAATTCCTGCGTGATCGCGTAGTTCAGCCTGGCGTTTTCTTCGATTGGCGAGGCTACAAGACCGCCGCCAGAAAAGATCTTTTCCATCGTTGCATAGTCACGCTGCGGCAAGCCGTGCAGCTCTAGCAATGAGACTGCCCGGGAAAAGTCAGCTTCCTCCACCAGGATGGTGGCCTCGCCCGAGCGTGAATCGAGCTCCTTGCTGGCTGAAATGCCGTTCTCGGAGAGCAGCGCCACGATAACGTTCGCTTCATTCTCGGCCAGACCGGAATAGAGTGAGGTCTTGCATCCTGCCAGGGCCAAAGCGGCACAGAGAACCGCGATCAGGCGCATGCTGAAGAACGAACGGAAGGCCGAGATCATGGGCTCATTGCCCCTTCAGGAAGCTGTTGAGCGTATTCCCAAAAGACGTCAGCGTTGAGGAGAGCGCAGAGAAACGCACGAGATTCTCGTTCATTTCCACCGAGACATTGAGCGTTCGATTGAGCGACGCGATGATATCCGCATTGGTCAATGCAGAATTGCGCGCCGGTCCCTCCACGCCATTGGCGATGTTGCCGCTCTTGTCGATCAGACCGCGGGATTCCTGATCGAGTTGCTGAACCGAGGTCAGCACTTTGTCGGTCAGCTTCGAGAAGTTATCATAGTTCGTGCTGGATGGCAGAAGGTTGAGCGGTGCGATTTCGATGCCGGACATGTTTCGTTTTCCGTAACTTACTTTAACTCAGACGCTTGGGTCAGTGGGGCAGTTTGGTGAAGTGGCACCCGGCGCCGTAGCGGCGCGCGCTTCTGACATGGGACGGGCTGGTGACATCGATGCAGCGCTTGGCCACGGCCAGGGTGCCCCCGTGCCCGTCATCGATATGGACGATATCGGATGCGCGGGGCTCGTCAAAAACGTAGCTTTGGGGCGCCGTGGTGCTGCATGCGGCGACGCCCGTGCACAGCGCCAGGATCGAGAGCATTCTCATTTCAACAGCTCCGGTCTGACGGTGAAGCCCACAAGATCATTCACCGGCTTGGACGGCGCGACACGCGCCGTTTCGCTGTCATCCGAACCCAGGATGGTCGGGGTCACCAGGATGAGCAGTTCGGATTCGGTCGCCTCGTGGCGCTCAGCGCGGAAGAAGGGGCCAAAGACCGGTATCTCTGACAGGCCGGGGATCCGGGAGGCGTTGAAATCGCTGGTCTGTTGGAAGAGCCCGCCCATGGCATAGGTCTGACCGTCTTCGATTTCGGCCGTGTTGGTGAGGCTCCGCACGGTCCTGCCGGGAACGCCAGCCGTATCGGTGGCTTGCGCGGCTACGGGCGCGCTGATCTCGGCAAAAAGATCCACCGAAACCTTGTCATTGCTCAAAAGTGTCGGGGTAAAGGCGAGCGTCACGCCATAGCGCCGACCGCTGGTCTGGCTGTTATCCTCCCCCGACGCGACAGGGAATTCCCCGCCGGAGAAAAGCTCGGCGGCCTGTCCGTTCGTGGTGACAAGGCTGGGTTCGGCGAGGATCTGGGCGATGCCCTGGCTTGCCAGCGCATTCAGCAGGCCAGAGCTGCGAATGCCCCCCAGCCGAATGCCAAGGCGCCGAAGCCCGGCGGTTTGGACCTCGGCGATGCGCAGATCGAGCCGTATCTGGGTGTCGCCTTTATACTCGGTCAGATCTGCAACCGTATCGTCGCCGCTAAGCTGGCCTTTGAGCGCATCGAGGCGGCGCGCCTCCTCAGGTGAATTGATTGACCCCGAAATCGTGGCGCGATCCCCCAGATAGGTGATCCCAACGGAGTTACCCAGCCCCAGGCGCGACAGGTTCTGCCGGTCCTGCGCCGTGTCGCGAAAGACGCGCAACTCGTATTCGGCGATCAGCCTGCCCTCGGCATCCGTGGTGATCAGCGTTGTCACCCCTGTCCCGACCCCATAGGCGTAAATCGCTGTTTCACCCACTGCTTCGATGTCGGCCACCCCGGGGTTGGCGACAAAGGCGTGATGGACAGGCGCGGGCAGGTCGATGATCAGGCCGGTCCCGCGTGCGATATCGATGCGGCTGCCGGTATTGGAACCCTGGGCCAGCGCCACCGTCCCTAGGAACATTGAGAACAGTATTACTAGATACTTCATACAGACACTTCTCCAACAAGTTGGATGCGGTATTCCGGAGCGATATCCTGCTGGGATATGACCGGCAGATAGATGTGACTTGTCCACATGAATCTTCTTAACACACGCCGGATGTCCATTGAAGTAATTAGCGTCGGGCTGCCCTCTGCATCCTCAAGCTCATTGAGCCTTTGGTTAAGCGCATCGATAATTCTTTCCCGCGTTTCCCCGGGCAGCGACAGGTAGCTGCCGACATTGGTCACCTGCGTGGCATTGCGCAGCATGTCCTCGGTCTCTGGCGAAAAGATTAAGCCGTAGATCGTGCGCGTGTCCGGTGAAACCTGCGCTGAGATCTGCTTGGCCAGATAGCTGCGCACATATTCCACCAGCATTTCGGTGTCTTTCTCCCTTGGCGCCCAGCGCACCACCCCTTCGAGGATAGAGCGCATATCGCGGATCGACACGCTTTCGCGCACCAGATCCTGCAGGAGCTCGGAGATGATAGGCAGCTTGCATTGTTCCAGGGCCTCTTCGACCAGATCGGGATACTGCCGCGCGGATTTGTTCAGCAGCAGGCGGGTCTCCTGAATGCCAAGGAAATAGTCGATATGGCGCGGCAGGATATAGGCCGTCATCCGCGACAGCACATCTTCGAGGGTCAGAAAGGGGATCTCTTCATTCAGCAAGCGGCCCGCTGCGTCGCGGTTCACCCAGGCACAGGCCGCCCCGTCCCAGGGCCGTTCATGGTCCAGGATGTCGATGTCAAACACCGAGAGGTTCTGGGCCGTATCAAGCGCCAGGATCGCTTGCGTTGTGTCCGGGTATTGGCGTCTGAGCACACTTATGCCCTTGATGCGCAGATCAACTTCGCGATCCGGCCCGTCCGATTTCTTGAGCACGAAATGCGGGAAGCTGGTGCCCAGATTGGCCAACAGAACCCGCCGCTCGCGCAGCGCCGCGTCCCGGAACGTCGCCGCCGAGATCTCTTCATACAGCGACGCGCCGACCCAAAGCTGAACCGGTGAGATCTGTTCCTGCTCGTCCAGGGCATTTTGTTCCAGCGAGGCCTCTTCGGCATCCTGCTGTTGCTTCTTGCGCGAGACCATAAAACTGGTGCCAAGCACGACTATGGCCGCGATGAAGAACGTTATGGTGGGAAAGCCCGGGATCAGGCCGAAAAGCGCCAGCAGCACGGCGGTAAACCGGAGCGAGATCGTATTGCTGGACAGCTGCGTGACAATTTCATTGCCCAGATCAACCGATTTCGAAGAGCTGACCCGCGTGACGATGGAACCGGCGCTGATCGCGATGATCAGAGCCGGGATCTGGCTGACAAGCCCGTCCCCGATGGTCAGGATCGTATAGACCTGCGCGGCCTCGGCCGTGCTCATGCCGTCATTGATCACCCCCATGGCCATGCCGCCCAGCAGGTTGACCAGAATGATCACGATACCGGCAATCGAGTCGCCCTTGACGAACTTCATCGTCCCGTCCATCGCGCCGTAGAACTGGCTTTCGGTCTGAATTCGGGCGCGGCTGGCGCGGGCGTCGTCCTGGGACATGTCGCCAGAGCGGACATCGCTGTCGATGGCCATCTGCTTGCCCGGCATCGCATCCAGCGAGAAACGCGCGCCCACCTCGGCCACACGTTCGGCACCTTTGGTGATCACGATGAACTGGACGATGGTGATGATCAAAAAGATGATAATCCCCACGATGAGACTGCCACCCACCACGAATTGGCCAAATGTTTCAACGATCTGACCGGCATCCGCGTTCAGAAGGATCAGACGCGTCGTGCTGATGGAAATGGCCAGGCGGAACAGCGTGGTCATCAGGATCACCGCCGGCAGGGTGGTGAACTCCGCCGCGGACGGCAGGTAGAGACCCACCATCAGAATAAGCAGCGCCAGCATGAAATTCAGCGCGATCATGCCGTCGATCAGCCAGGTTGGCAGCGGGATGATGATCATGAAGACCACCAGCGCCAGGAAAATGATCAGCAGAACATCTTTGCGTTCCGCCGCGGTGCTGAGGAGCCGATTGATCAAGAGGCTCATACCCGCTGCTCCGTCAACTGCGCGACATCCGTCGAGTGCGACGCGAGGCTTGGGCGGGCCTGCAGCTCCTTACGCGCGCGGGCCTGATAGAACCGGCTGGCCCGTGTGGGGCCAAAGGATCTGTCATGGCGGTCCAGCACCGCTTGGGCCTGATCGGCCTGCCTCAGAGCGAAGAAGCATTTCGCACAAAGCAACAACAGCCGGGCAGACGGCGCGCACATGTGCATCGCAATCATCAGCAAAACGAACGCGCGTTGCGGCTGGCCAAAGCGCAGGTACCCTTGGGCAAGACAGCAGAGGTCGTCGCAGGCTGTTGCAAGCTCATCGTCCAACGCTCAGACCTCGATCAAACCGAGCGCCCTGTCGGCAGCGATGCGCGTGCGCAGGACTTCCTCCTCAAGAACATTTGCCGCAACCCCGGTCAGTTCCTTCGGCAGGCTGCCGCCTTCGCGTGCAACAAACTCCTGCGCAACTGCCAGGGAGCGCAGCATTTGGTCATAGGTTTTCCGCTCGATAGAGGCGGCGGATTCGTCAATGACGGCGCTCATGCCCAGCGGGCGGCGGGGATCGGGCAAGCCGTTCTCCGGCTCGGAAATCCCGGTGTCCTGAAGATGTCGCAGGTCGTCGCCAAAGAAATCCGCATCCAGCTCGACGATATCGCGGCGTTCAATTGAGGGCTGGGCCCCAACCCGCTGCGGTCGCGCGGGAACGAGATCGTCGGAAGAAGGTCTGCGAATGATCGGCATCAGTTCTGACCTTCAAGATCCAGCGGTATCAGAACCTCACGGTCTCCCTGCGTAACCTTCACTCCGGTGAAATCAATGGCGAGGACCGTCCATCCCTCGGAGGTCGTGTCGCCCACGTTCCAACGCGAACCGCGGCTGTCCACAAAATAGGGCTGCTGCGAAAGCCAGACTGCGGTGGGGCGCTGAGGCATTTCAACCGACGCGATCTTATCCGAGAAATCCGTGATCAGGATGTAATCAGCGCCGAATTCCTGATCCAGATCAGGGGCGACTTGTTTCCAGCGCTCCCGATCCGCCTGACTAAGCTCCCCGGAAGCGATGATGACTTTGCCGTTGAATTCTAACGCAATATCTTCGAGATCAAGCGCCTTCAGCCGCTCCGCAAGAAAACGCTCTGCCACGTCTTGAGGGGCTGGCGGGGCCTGCGTGCTGGGGCTGAGCATCTCGATGATTTCGGTGGATGGTGACCGGCTGGCGATCTCGACGCTACGGTCTATCCGATCGGCCGGAGGGGGCGAAACCAAGCCTGGGAGGCTCTTCGGAACACCCGGTTGGATGCGATACTCGGTGAGCATATTCGGCTCGCCGCTTTGGTCGCTCGCCGCTTCGGTTGTGGCATAGGCATTGCTCATGATCAGCAAAGCAAGCACCGGCGCCGCCAATAGCGCTGGGGTCTTGAAGCGTGGCCAAATCTGCAGATCCGATTTGCGGCGTTCCTGCACGCCGGACACCGCCGAGGTTCGTCCGGCGGCCATGGTGATCCCGACCGGCCCAACCGAGAGGGAACAGGGCAAGGGGGCCGAAACGGCCTCACCGCTTGTCAGCAACACGCCTTCGACGGTCACGTCACTGCCAACAGCATAAACGTCCACGCGCCCGGCTTTGCTAAAGGCGACACGCAGATGCTCTGCCTCGGAAATTTCTGGAAGGTCGCTCAGCGCAATGTCATTTTCTGTATCGCGTCCGAGCGACAAGACGGAGCCCAACCCGAATTCAACCTGGGCTCCGCGATGTACACCCTCAGCAACAATCAGTTTGATTGTCTGTGAGGTCATTGACCCAACTCCTGCAGGCCTCTCCCCAGAGAGGCGGGATCCTTTAGCGAAGCTTGTTGAACGCGTCCTTGATGTTCTGTGCTTCGGCGATGACCGTGTTGGTGACCGAGGAACGCTCGGCAAATGCCATCTGCATCTCGGCTGCAGAGTGCAGCGTGTCCGCAAATTGCGCGAAGTTCACTTCGGAAGCCAGCGAAGTGGAGATGCTGTCGATGCTTTGACCAGATACACCAGGGATAGACATTTAGATTTCCTTTCGGAGGGGTGGAGTGAGAGACGGCCTCTGATTGAGGCGATGTTGGCTTATTTGCGTATGTCGTTCCATACGTCGTCTAGGAGTTCGCGCCCCGTAGCGAGGGCGCGGCTCAGACCCTTCAGTTGATCTGCCTGACTGCGCGGTACACCCCGCGCCAGCTGCTGGCGCAGCTTGGATTCAGCTTCAGTCAACTGTTTGAGACAATCCCGATAGAAGGTGGCGCCATCTGGCCCCGCGAGCTTGTCTTCAAAATTCTCGATGGCCCCTTCAGGAAGCGGAGCGTTTTGCTGTGTGTCTGTCATGGTTCCGAGCGTCGTTGAGTGGAGTTGTGCGTGACTGCGTCTCGGCCCAGGGATACCGCATAGGTTGAGCTCGGCGTTTTGGCGCGTGCCATCCCGCATGGCCGTGACAATCTGAATGCGGAATTTGAGAGAGCTCTTTCCAAGCCCATTTGCACAGCGGAAGCCAACAAGCCGTCACCCACTGCACAAGTCGAACCGCGCAGCGGCAGTTCGCTGCATGCACTCAGCATGCCGATCATTACAGACACCGCCCCTTGAAAGGGTCCCCAGTTCATTCACACACATCAACGAGAGCCGCGGAACCACCGTTCCTGAGCCTCGTGAGCCCCGGGGCTACGGTTCACTTGTAACACTAATGTGAATTTTTGTGATTCTTTTTCACTTGCTGCCAACTTTCGATTTCTTCACCAATTTAGAATTTTTTTCTTGCCTTAGCACCCGGTGAATATGCGACAGGTGCCGCGAAGATGAAGCTCTCGAGTGCTGCCCGAGCGGTCTGCGGCAAGGGCAATGATGAACGAGTGAACCGGGGTTGCGAGTGGCCATGTCCGACGCGAATGAAAGCGTTCTCACAAATGAGCCGGTATGGGCCGCCGGGGCATTCGCACCACATAAGGGGCGGATTCGCGGCCTGACAGGAACGATCCTTCGCGCGACGCTCCGAAACTTTAGAATTGGTGAAATGGTGGAGCTTCGTGATCCGGAATCCGAGGATCGCAGGATAGCGGAAGTCGTTGGAATAAATGGAGAAGAGGCGCTTTTAACGGTTCTCGGGGATACCAGGGGCATCTCATGTCGCTGCGAAGTGAATGCGCTTGGTCACACCGCACAGCTGGCCGTCAGCGATGCTTTTTTGGGACGTGTTCTGGGGCCTTTCGGCAATCCGATTGACGGGAAAGGCGCCCTGCCTGATGCCCCGATGAGGCCGGTGCTGGCGCGCCCTCCGAACGCTATGACCCGCGCCCCGATTGACCGGATCATGCCAACCGGGCTTCGGGTCATTGATGGCCTTTTGACCTGCGGGGTCGGACAGCGAATCGGCATCTTCGGGTCGGCGGGTACGGGTAAATCGACGCTTCTGATCGAGCTGTTGCGCCATTCGAAGGCGGATGTTGTCGTGCTTGGGCTGGTGGGCGAGCGGGGCCGAGAGGTCCGCGAATTTGTCGAACATGTCATGGCAGACAACGCTAGCGCGCGTGCTACTCTGGTCGTTTCAACCTCTGACAGTCCGGCGCTCGAAAGGCTGCGCGCCGCCGAATCGGCCACCACCATCGCGGAGTTCTTCCGGGATCAGGGCAAGAATGTGCTGCTCATCATTGACAGTGTCACGCGCGTTGCGCGCGCGCAGCGCGAGATCGGCCTGGCCGCCGGAGAACCGCCGACAAGGCGCGGCTTTCCTCCGTCGGTCTTTTCCATGCTACCCGCATTGGTTGAGCGCGCCGGGACGGCTTCTGTCGGGTCCATCACCGCTTTCTACACGGTTCTGGTCGAAGGGGATGACGATGATCAAGACCCTGTCGCGGATGAGCTTCGCGGGTTGCTGGACGGTCATATCATCCTGTCGCGAACCATTGCGGCGCGCGGCCAATACCCCGCGATCGATGTCTCGCGCTCGGTGTCGCGGCTGATGAATCAGCTGGTCGATGACGAGCAGCGCACAACCGCACGGGATTTTCGCGCTCAGCTGGAAGCGCTGCGCGATGTCGAATTGCTGGTCAAGGTCGGCGAGTATCAGGAGGGTGCTGATCCATTGACCGACCAAGCGCTGCGCAATCGCAGCAAGCTCGAGGCCTTCCTCTACCCGGGCTCTCTGGAACCCACCGAATTCGATGAAATGTCCTGGATGATGAAAGAGGCGGTGCTGTGACGGTCGGCGGCACGCAGATGCAGGCCTTGGCCCGGGTGACGGATCTGCGTCTGCTTGGGGCGGAACGCGATGTTGCCGCAGCGCAAAAGGCGTGCCTGCAGGCCGATGCTTTGGTGGCGCAGGCCCAGCGCGCCGTGGCGGATTTCGACGCGGGCTACCCCCAAAAGCGGGCAGAGTTGTCCGCGAGTTTCGGAACGCGCATGTACCTGTCGGAAGACCTTGACCATCTGCGGGCAGCTGTTGCGGCGCTTCAGGATGAGCGCGCACCACTGGCGGACAGCCAGGCGCAGGCGGAAATGGCACGCGAGGCGGCGGAATGCCTTTTACGGGATTGCCTCGCCCGCCGGGCAGAGCTGACGGCCTGCAAATACAAGCGAGAAGAACTGGCGCAGACCCTGATTCAGCGCGAGTCGAAATCGGCAGAAATCCGCGCCGAACAGGTTTGTGAATAGAACTCTGCCATGCACCAGGAAATCCATACCCCCGGGGCCGCAGCCAATAAACTCCGCCTGCGGATGTTTAATGGCCGTCATGCGAAACGTGCCAAATCCGAGATCTTTCTCGACCTCCCCAGAGCCATACCGCAGTGGTCCGGCCCCCTGGGGCAGCAACGCAGTTTGACGCTGGGATCGCCTTCACCCGAACGAAGCTCTGAACGGTTCTGGGTGGCGCTCGATTTTGGGCTCTATGTGGTGCACGCGGGGGTCAGCCGGGACGCGCTTGCGGCCTTGACGGATATGCCCCCGGGTGAATGCGCGGACATGGTTGGCGATGACATCATCTGCGAGCTTTTGCGCGTGCATCTGGACACAGTGCTGGATGAGCAATTCAGGCAGATCCCGCGGACAGGGTTGGAAATTCGCCGTATTGATCCGCCGGAACGATATGATCTGATGCTGCAATATGCCGATAACGGATCTCTCTACAGCATCGCGCTGATCATTCCTGACGAACATCTGGAGATGGTCAGGAGCATCTGGAACCTGGTCGCACCACCGCGTGATGGTTTGCGCATCCCCTTTGTGGCGAGCCTGGATCTTGCCAGCTGTCGGGTGTCCTTCGCCGATCTGGCGCGCGCTAAACCGGGCGATCTGATCGTGATCGGTGCGGTGCCCGCGCCCAAGCAGCCCTACCTCAACCTGCGCGGCCGGTACTGGGCGCCGCTGAAACCCACCGAGTGCGGATACGCCCTGCAACAGGCGCCGCGCCGTTTGCCGCCCCCACAGATGATAGAGATGCCAAACATGGAAAACACCGATCCACAGGATGAAACGCGCGATGCCGGTCTGGACCAGCAGAGCATTGATGAGCTGCCGGTTATGGTCGAATTTTCGGTGGGAGATATCGATATCCCGGTATCGGAATTGAGCCAGCTGACTAAGGGCTATGTCTTCAATTTCGAGCTCGACCCGGAGCGCTCGGTGCGTATGCGCGTGAACGGCCGCACCATCGGTTACGGCGAAATCATCACTCTGGGCGACGGCTGCGGGCTGCGCATCACCGAACGCTGCTGAGGCTGAAGACGTGGACGGATTGGATGGACCCTACGCCTCGCTCCTGCTCGTGGGTGCTGTTATGGCGCTGCCCTTTGCGGTCGTGGCAATGACCAGCTTTATAAAGATCGCCATCGTTCTGCTGGTGATACGAAACGCCCTGGGCATTCAGCAGGCGCCCCCTAACATGGCGCTCTATACAGTGGCGTTGGTTCTGAGCGTCTTCATCATGGCCCCCATGGGGGATGCGATCCTGGGATCGGCAGCGGCGCTAGAACAGGATGGCGGCTTTCAATCGCTGACAAGTTTCATAGAACGTGGTGGTGTTCTGCTTGAGCCGCTGGCCAGCTTTTTGAATCATAATACGGATGTCGGCACCGCTGACCTCTTCCGCTCCCGAGCGACCACGCTCTGGCCGGAAGATTTCCGCAATCAACTCTCCGAAGACAGCCTGTTGATCATGGTGCCGTCCTTTCTGCTCTCGGAGCTAACGAATGCCTTTGAGATCAGCGTTTTGATCTACCTTCCCTTTGCGGTCGTCGATCTGGTCGTGGCCAATATTCTGACCGCAATGGGGATGATGATGGTGTCCCCGGCGATGATCTCTATGCCCTTCAAGCTGCTGCTCTTTGTGCTGGTGGATGGCTGGTATCGCCTGTTGGACGGGCTGGTGCTTTCCTATGCCTGAGGCGGTTTCATGATCACTGACAAAGCCCTTGAGGCGATACTGCTCGTGATGTGGCTGTCGCTGCCGGCGATTGCTGCGGCGACGCTGGTCGGGCTGCTCATCGGCCTGTTTCAGGCCCTGACCCAAATTCAGGACCAGACGCTGCCGCATGGTGTCAAGCTCGTGGTGGTCACGATTAGCCTCGTGGGGACGGGGTATCTGTTGGGTGGATTGCTGATGCGGTTCACCGTCGATGCGTTTGACGGCATATCCAGGCTGAACTGATGCTGACGGACCTGGGCATCGAAGACAACCTGGTCCCGCTGCTGTTTACAGCGCTCAGTGCGTTCCTGCTGGCGGGCCTGCGCTGGCTGCCCGTCATAATGCTGCTGCCCGCTTTTACCCTGGTGGGTCTGCCAAATGGGCTGCTGCGCGGCGGGCTGATGCTGGGGTTGAGCCTGTTTCACATCCCCATTCTCTGGCCGCTGGTGCAAGACAGGCCACATCCCATGAGCCCGATCGCGGAGACGCCGATCCTTCTGATCGTCGGCAAAGAGCTGTTCATCGGGTTGCTGATTGCCTTTGCCCTTTCTGCCCCGTTCTGGATTGCATCGGCGATGGGCAACATCATCGACACCCAGTCCGGCGAGCAGATGAACGGGTTTGTCGACCCTTCAAGCGGAGAAGAGGGCTCGCCCAATGGCACGTTTCTGATGCTGACCCTGCTGGCGGTTTTCGTGGAGGTCGGTTTCTTCAGCCATGTGCTGCTGCCTGCGGTGCTCGACAGTTACGGCGCCTGGCCGGTGGCGACATTCGCGCCGACGGGTCTGGGGCCGCTTCTGGACTTTTTCATGCGGCTTTTCGGCGGTCTGATCGTGTCGGCGGCCGGCCTTGCCATGCCGTTCATCATCGCCATGCTGCTGATTGATATCGGTCTGGCATTTGCCACCCGGTTTGTGCCCTCCATCAACCCGTTCTTTCTGAGCATGGGGAGCAAGGTGATGATCGTTTCCATCCTTCTGGTCCTCTATTTTCCCATTCTCATCGATCATTTCCTGGGCTTCGCCGACTTTCGGGGAAGCATCCTCCACGGCTTGGTCGGCGGCTAGCGCATGTCTGAGGACACCAGCGAACGCAAAGAATTCGCGGCCTCCGCCCGCAAGCTGAGGAAGATGCGCGAGCAGGGCCAGTTCGCGCAGTCCCGCGACCTGTCGAGCTTTTTTGTGACCGCCGCGGGGGCGGTCTATGTCATCCTGGCGCTGCCGCTTATGGCGAACAAGCTTATGGCTCTGTTTGATCTGGCCTTTCGCGGGATCCAGAACGGGTATTCGGACCGGTTGCTAGAGGTGCTTTTGCTGGATCTGGCGCAGGTGCTGCTGCTGACGCTGCCGATGTTCCTGGCGGTGCTGGTCGCCTCGTTGTTGGCGGGTGGCGTGATCGGGGGCGGGATCAAATTCTCGCCTGCGGCACTGGTCCCAAAGTTTGAACGGATCAACCCGCAGGAGGGCTTCAAGAGGCTCTTTGGCAAGCAGGCGCTCCTGCAATTCCTGATGAGCCTGGTGAAAGTCATCGTTTTTGTGGGGCTCCTGATCGGCTTTATCTATTTCAATCTTGGTTTTCTCACGCGCGGCGGCAATTCCTTTGGCAGTGGAATATCGCTGCTCGTCTACCTGCTGCCGCGGCTTGTCGGCGTGATGATGGCGATCATGCTGGTGATTGGCCTCGTCGATTTCCTGATCCAGCGTGGGGTGTTTCTTGAGAACGCCAAGATGACGCGGACGGAAACCAAGAATGAATCGAAAGAGCAGGAAGGGGACCCGCTGCGGCGGTCCCGTCGCAAGGAGATCGCGCGGGAAGACATCGAGAACCCCACCGGCGCAAGACAGGCCAGTTTCGCGGTTCAGCAAGGGCCTGTCATGGTCGCCTATCGTTGGGTGCAGGGAGAGACCCCGGTGCCGGTTCTGGTGGCCAAGACCAGTTCGGCGGATGGGGTGCGGCTTCTGAGGGGCAATCTTCCGGAACGCGCGCCGGTTATCCGCGACAAGCTTGCGCTACAGCTTGTCCGACCGCCGATTGGCAGCCCGGTGCGGCAGGATGATATCCACCCGCTGGCGCAGCTGATGTCCCGGAATGGGCTGTACTGATGCCTCTAGACGGTCAATTCCCGCAAGACGCTCAGGCGCCCCGCGGCACTGCCATTTCGCAGCTTCGTGGCGACTTCGAAGATCTGTTTGACTTCCTTGGCGTCAATTTCAAGGCTGGAAGCCGTCCTTTGAGCTTCGGCAAGCCGGCCCGCGAGGGCAAGAATAAGCACGTAGTTGCGTTTATACCGTCCCGGCACAATCAACCGGGCGAGCGGGTCCGCCAAGCCAATGGCACGGTCGTAGTCCCCGCCGAGCGCATAGGAAAGCGACAGGTTCGCCACCAATTCACGATCCCCTGGGCGCAGTTCAAGTCCCTGGGAATAGATCGCCTGCGCCTCGACGTGCCGCCCCTGCAGATCAAGCGTCACGCCCAAAGGCGAGAAAGCGGCCTGATCTCGAAGCTCGACCGCATCGCGCAAGAAGGGCTCCGCGCCTTTGAGGTCATCATTGAGCGCCCGCGACATGCCGATCCCGATAAGGGCACTGGAGTTCTCTGGGCTGAGCAGGACAACCTCACGAAACGCGGCTTCCGCGCCCGTCAGGTTGTCGTTTCCAAGCTCATGCCGGCCGAGCTGGTAAAGCGCCTCGACACGCTGCTTCTGGGATGTGGCGGCTTCGGCAGATTGGCGATACACCTCAGCAGCTTCGGCGTTTCTATTCTGACTGGCAAGATTCTGCGCCAGCTCAAGCCGTTGCCGGTGCTCGGAATTCGGGGCAATCCCAAACCGATCAGGGGACTGGGAACAGCCGCTCACCCAGAGCATCGCCGTCAACACCAGACCAACCATTGGGGTCTTGCCTGCGTTTCCGAGACACAAACTCATTCGCCACCTGTCACCAGCTACTGCTCGGGTTCTTTAGCACTATGCCAACGCCGTGTTGAGCAAGTTTTACATGGCTGTGGATTCTATAAAGATTCACCATGTTGCATCGATACGGCACCCCGCTGCTTGGGGGTTTCGGAACAACCGTCATTCTTGACGCGCCACGACAAAGACACACCCGCCCCCCTTCCCATAGAAAAGCCACACAAGGAGACAACGATGATCGCTCACGCATCGAAACTTGCCGCATTTTCAGCCGCAGCACTGCTCTGCGCCAGTCAACTGGCCTCTGCGCAGTCTGAAGTGCTGGACACAGCCTATCCCAAGATCGTTCTGGATCAGGATGTAGACGTGGTGATGCGCGAGTTCTCCAAGGATCTTGATGTCACCGTCGTGGTTGATCGCGAGCTGAGCGGGTCGGTCCGGCAGATGGACCCCAACCTGTCGGCGCGGCGGTTCCTGGATCGTGTCGCCAATGCGCTGTCTGCAACCTGGTTCCACAGCAACGGCTATATCTACATGACCCCGCTCTCGGACGTGGAGCAGATCGTGTTCAATGTGGCGCGCGTGGATCAATCCGAGCTGGATCACGCGCTGAGCTCGCTAGAGCAACAGGGCGCGCGGCCGATTTTGATGTATGGGCCGGGCGGGCGGATCGCCTTTGCATCCGGCGCGCCCAATCTTCTGCGCATCGTGAAGGAAATCGTCGAACTCGAAGGCGGCCGCATCGTCGATGATGAGCCTGAAGCCCAGGTTGCAACGATCGAAGACCCCAAGGGCATCACCATCTTCCGCGGGAGGGTCGCGCAATGATCCCGCAAGCCACAACGCCCAAACTCGATCACGATCTCTATCAGGCGCTGTCAAATGCGCTCTGCCTTGCCGTTCTGGCGGGCCGGCGTGGTCTTACCACGGAATCCTCCAGCGTGTTCTCGGCCTGGAGCAGCTTTGTACCGGGTGACGGGTTGGGCCCGATGGGGGCCGCTCTTGGTCTCGCCGGGCGCGGGGATCGCGAAGGGGCCAAGGAGCTTCTGAAGGCCTGCGCACCGGACATCGCCCGCGCGGAGCTGGTGCAGGAGATCCTCGCTGATCTCGACACGCCCACCGAAAAACCCAAACCGATCCCGCGCGGGCCGGCCAGCCTGCGCAGATTCTAGGAAGTAGAACGACATGAATGATGATCTTCAGCTCTTATGTGAGATTGGATTTGCAAGCGTTCGCCGCGGTTTGCGGCGCGACGCGAGCAGCATCTTTGCAGCTCTGTCGGAAATGCGCCCGGAAAATGCCTGCGGCGCGATTGGTTCGGCGCTCATCCAGGTGAGCCGAGGGGACGTCACCGACGCCATCGAGACCTTGGGACAGGTAGAAGAGACCTGCCAGGAAGCGGTCCACGAGGCAGTCCAGATCAGAAACATGATTGCTGAACTTGCGGAAGCCCGCGCAGCCTGAGCTGCCGGACCGCACATCACGCATAGGAAGGAAGAGACAGATGGTATCAATCCGGTCATCACAATCCTGCGGCGGGCAAGGATGCTCTGGTTCGCATGGCGGAGCAGGACATGCTGGCGGCGCAGGCGGGTCGTTCAGAGCCGGAGGGGCCGGAGGCGCGGGCGGGCATGGACCTATGCCCGGCATCGAACAGATGATGGGCTCCATGAAAGGTTTCATGGGCCCGCAAATGAAGCATATTCTGGACGGTGCCGCACGTAGCTTCGGCGGCGGTGGCGCCGGAGGAGGAGGCGGTGCTGGCGCGGCGCAGGGCGGAGGCGAACCTCCGCGCGCCCTGTTCCTTGGCGGTGGTGCCGAACAGGCTCCTGCGGCTCCCGTGGAAAATGTTCTCGAGATCTTGCAGCAGAACCCGGCGGGCAATGCGCTGGTGCAGGCACTGGCCAGCACCGAGGAAGGCTCGGCCGCGCTGGAAGCGCTGGCGAGCACCCCGGGCGGTCAGGATTCACTGGCGATATTCCTGCAGAGCATCATGCAGCTTCTGCAGCAGATGGGCGGCGGACAGCAACAGGCCCAGGGTGGTCAGCAGTCCGGCGAAGGTGCGTCCGGCAATTTCGCGCAGGCCAGAAGCAGCAGCAATGGCCAGACCCGCAGTGCAACCAGCGGCGGCCCTGGCGCGACGGCAGCGACGGGTGGCGCGGCGAACCAGACCTCTGGTACTGGCGCGGCCTCCGGTGCGCAGGCGCCTCAATCTGGTGCCCAGGGCAACGCCCAAGGGGCACAGGCCGCAATGGGGCCAGAGGAGTTCCGCGAGGCCATCGGCTCTTCTCGCGAAGGCGCCGCTCTGCTTGAATACTTCGATGCAAGCGATGAAGGTAAGCAGCTGCTGAGCGCGTTGCTTGGCGATGAGTCCGGCAAGGGCCAGCAAGCGCTTGTTGCGTTGCTCGAGGGGATCTTGAGCCAACCTGAAGGCGACCCTGAAGACAAAGAGGCCTTCGTCGAAAAAATTCGTGGCTCCAAACATGGCTCCGCCCTGATTGCTGTCGCACAAAAGGCCGGCGCTCCAGGCGCTGAGCTGGCCAAGGACCTCGTCGAAACCAAAGCCGGGCAAACAGGACTGCTTGCCTATATCGCGGCTCTAGACTCCTAATCCACTCCCCCAAAGGAACTCCGAAATGAACGACTTCAATCCTGCCCGTGCGCGGCTGGCCGAATCCGCAATTGGCAATTTCGCGAACCGCTTCGACTCCAAAAGCGCCGGCAATCTGCCCAACAAGGTGGAAGACGCCGATCTGAAGAAACTGATGCAGCTGTTGCAGCAATGGCTGAACGACGCGTCCAAGACCGTGAGCGGCAACTCCGCTGACAAGAAAGAGACGGCGAAGACTGAGGGCGAGACGCCAAAGTCCGAAGCGGACAAGTCCAAGACCTTTGGCAACATGCCGGACAAGCTTGCCGAGAAATGGGCCGACAGAAAGACAGAGACCAAATCGGGCAACAGCGCCAACCCTGTCGCAACGCCGAGATCTGCCGCAAAGGCCGAGACCGACGCCAAAAGCGAAATCCCCGCGGACGACTTCATCGGCGGCATGCGCGAAATCCTGGAACAAGACCTGTCCAGCGATGAGATGATGACCATGATCCTGCAGCTGCTGATGAGCCTGCTGAACGGAGACAAGGGCAACGCATCCAACCCGGCGGAAGCCGCGAAGGATAAGATGGGCAACAAGCCCAATGCCAAGGACGCCAAAGCCTCGAAGACGGGTAACGCGGCCAACAAAAAAGAAGAGGCCGTGAAGGAAACCGCGGCCAAGGGCAAAGGCAAAGCTGCGGACACGCCAGAGGCGCCAAAGGCCAAAGGTACGGATGAAGGCGAAGCCGCCGACAAAGCTGCGGACACAAAGGCGCCTGCCAATGGCGGCTCGGTCGACCTGAAAAAAGCGGACATGCTGGCCGACAAGCTGGGCACCACCATCAACCGCGTGCTTGACCCGGTCGCCGCGGCCAAGCTGACCGCCGTTCAATCTGAACTGCGCACCGCGATCAGCGAAGACAAGCTGGATGCAAAAACTGCACAAGCGCTTGAGGCCAAGCTGGAAGACATCGCTGATGATATGGACCAGCAGGATGTGAAAAAGCACGTCGTCTATCTTGCGGACCAGATCGGTTCACTCGCAACCGAAGGGACCACCCCGACGAAAGCAGCCGAGCAAGGTAGCGATGAAGAGAAAGCCTTCTTTGGTGAGCTGGCTCAGGCTCTGACCGATATTGCCGCCGTCGCGCCAAGCGCTGAGCTGCGCAAGGCCATCGAGGAAGCGGTTGAGCTGCTTGAGACTGCTGTGAACGAGGGTGAGACCCCCGATGCGGCATTGCTCGACCAGATGATCGAAAAGGTCTCGGCGGTCGACTCCCCGGAAGCGGAAGCGGTCATCGACCTTCTGAAAGATACAAAAGACGCCCTTTAAGGCGTCACCTGGTCGGCGCTCTGAAGTGAGCGCCGGCCTTTTTCCCACTGATATGGAAGAAAAAGAGCGACAACATGGAACGGGCTGCCCAAATTTCAGATGCTTCGAGACTTGCTAGAAGCACCTTTGACACGCCGACAGCTGCGAGCTTCCGTGATAGAGCTCCGGCATCTTTCAGAGCTCTGCTCGACGAGCTCAAAGATCGTCCGGCACAAAAGCCAGACACTGTTTCGGAAGCCTTCAAGTCGCTTCTGGGGTCTTCCTTCGCGGATAGCTTGTCGCCCGAAGCCAAGCAACGGCTGAACGCGTTCCTGAAGCTGCTTGGCGGGCAAACGGAAGAAAAAACCGGCAATGCTGCCAATGCCGAAGAGCCCGCCGGTTTTGAGGATCTGCTTGAGAAGGCGAGCAAAAGCCTCAACCCCGAAGCCGGCCCGCCCCCTGCCACCAGTGGCAATCGGGCGAATGGTGCCACCGAAACCGCCGCGCCGCTGGATTCATTCACCCGCATCATCGAAGCCTTCCGCAAGCTGAAAACCACCTTCGGGGCTCCGAAGGACGCCGACAACAAAGAAACCGGCGAGCCTGAGAAGAAGACCGATGAGATCAGCGGCCCCGCCGAAGGTGGCGCCTCCGTTGGAACCGATCTGGCCAATGAAAAGGTCGATATCGAAGGCCTCAACGGCAAGCTGCGGCAGGCGCTTGTAAGTATTTCCGATGAGTATTCCGATGGCTTTGGGGTCTTCACCGAAGACCATATTGCCAATGTCACCGAGGATAACGCCTATTGGGAAAACGAAGGCGACGGGATGAAAATTCGCGACGGGGTCAAACCCAGCGACGCGGTGAAGGATATGTTTGCCAATCCGGATGAATACTCGTTTGAATGTGCCTCCTCGGTTGTTGCCCTGTCGCTGAAGGCGCAGCTGGAGGTGCTCGGAGAGGACCGTTTCAACGAGGTCTACGAAAATGGGCTGGTGATCAACGGTTGGGAAGACAGCGCTATCAGCGGCGCAGAGGTGAACCGACGCGCCGAGCCGGGCGAGACCATCCTGGGCAAGGAAACAGTCAACGGTGACCTGGCGCCATTCTCCTTTGACAGGGGCGATGAGCTGATACCGGGCGACATCTATTATTTTGACCAGGCCGGCGACGCCAGCAGCTATTACCAGGGCTGGAACGTTATCTATCTTGGCGAAACAGACGATGGCAAACATCGTTTCTGGACGATGGAAGGCATCGAAGAGGTCGAACTGGTCGACGAGGATGGCGCGCTGACCCCCAAAGAGGATGACTCTTTGCTCAGCGGCTTCTATCTGGGCGCATCGCGCACGGATCCGAATGGCGGGTACTTCTCCTGAGATGCGGGCCGAAGCGATCCTTTTCATGCTCCGGCAACATCATCGTGATATCGGGGCGCGCTTGAGTGTAGCGCCGTAGTAAGTGGAGCAGGTTTGGCCAGATGGATGTCATATCGTCAGAAACTGCGCGTTGGCGCTTGCTTTCCTTGCAAATGGACGATGCGGACCGACCCCTTGGGTCGGTCACGCTTTTGGACATCTCCAAGGCCACTTCCGGATCCGAAGTCACCCAGCACGCGCTGACATCCTATGACCGGTTGCTGGACCGCTTCTTAAAAGCCTTCCCGGATCCCAAAGCCCTGGTCCAGCTAAGCAGCAATTACGACCCGCGCTGCACCGGGTCATTCGGCTATCTGCTCCGCTCGCAGCCGGATGGGCAGGCGCTTTTGCGGAAGCTGGGGCAGTATGGGTTCCTGTCCACCTCCTTTGAGCGCTTCATGATCGACAGCTCCGGCGAAGATGTGGTGATCCAGCTGATCCGCAATGTGGATATGCGCAATGATGCGGCGGATATCGCGCTCAAATCGGTGCATCTCTACCGCAGCCTTTCCGCCTTCTTCGGGCCCGAAAAGATCCGGCATTTCACGCTGGGCAGCGGCATGGGCCAATATTGCGATACACTGGGGGAATTCATGCAGGGCAATGTCAGCTTCGACGGCATTTGCCCGACGGTCTATCTGGATAAATCGGTGCTGGAAGCGCCGCTGCCGGATCATGACGATATTCTGGCGCAGAGCATTGAGACTCTGGCACAGCGCCTGGGCCAGAAGGACCGCGAGGCGAGCATCACGCAGCAGGTGACCCATTTGTTGCGACCCGATGCCATGGGGGTCAATGCGACCCTATCGGCCGTGGCACGGGAACTGGCAATGAGCGGGCGCACCTTGCAGCGCCGCCTCAGCGACGAGAACGCATCCTTCAATGGAATCGTGGATCAGGCCCGCAAGGAGCAGGCCCTGTCCCTGTTGCTGTGCTCGCCGCTCAGCATCGTTGAAATCGCCGAGGATCTGGGCTTTGTCGAGCTCAGTTCCTTCTACCGTGCGTTTCGCCTTTGGTTTGACAACACGCCAGCCCGCTTTCGGAGTGAAAACCGTCTTGCGACCCGGATGGCGGGCATCTGAAAGGGTGCTGCTGCGGCATCCACTTCGGGCGCGCCAAGGAGTGCTGATATGCGGATTTGAGGCGGCGCGAGGGTGATCCGATACCGCCGCTGCGCGGTAAGCGTTCCATCCCGCGCGCCGAGATCGACGACATCTCGGCGCCGGTCTCCTGGCGGCTCATCTTGACGGCCAGGGGGCCCTTACCAAGGCCTTAACGACGCGTGCGGCGAGTCCGTCACGCAAGCCGCCCGAATCGGGGGTTAACGCCTTATTTTGTAGAGAAATCCGGTGTCGGCTATGCGTCGGCAAAGCGTCGGCCTTGCGTATGGCACCTCGTATGGCAAACAGGTGGGTTAACAGAGCGTGCGGTGGGTGCTTATATGGCGGCTCTGCGGACTTTGTTGCCGTTCGTATTTTGCTGTCGACGGACCGGTCCCAGCCCAAAGCAGTAATTGACATTGCACTGCTCGTGCTTGTTCATGACCCTAGAAATTCAAATTCTTAGTTTCCAAGTTAGGTTGGGGAGATCGTGTGCCAACATTCGAAGAGAATTTCAAATTTGACTCAAGTCCATTTGAGCAATACGTCGCTGAGAATGAACCAGACATCCTCGATTATGCGGTGGTTCCTCCATACTTTGAAGTCGCCAAAAAGCGCGCGCTTACGCCATCCACACATTTGCTATTCGGTGCTCGGGGCGGAGGTAAGTCGGCTACGCGGCTTGCTACTGAGCGAGAGCTTTGGAAACTGCACGCTGATGGCGTAAATGTCCCTCTTGCTGTTCCTTACATCGATTTCTCCAGAGTTCTGGAGCGTGGTACGGTAAACAAAATTTCGTCTGATGATCTGCTTAAGGAGCTATCCTTTCGGGTCATTGAGACACTTTTGCTATGGATCTCCGATCAAGATAGCGCTGAGGACATAGTAGAACTCTTGGTGCCCGAAGAGCTAAATCTGATGGTTGTGCTGGTACAGGCCTTTTACCTGCGAGTCCCCGAGGCAAATCGAAGAGTTAGTCAGGCGCAAGCCATGGCAATTCTTAGGCAAAATTGGAAGAGTCGAACAGCAAATTGGATTCAGAAAAAATGGTCTGCGATTACTGAAATCGTCAGCGAGGTAGCTTCTGGCCTATCAGAGAAACACGCCGATACCGAGAGCATGAAGTCTCAAGTTGCCGAAATGTTCAACGAAAATGGTGCCATTATCTCAGGAACTGCTTTGCTTGCGAAGTTGGTTGAAGTAGCGCGAGTTTTTGGCTTTTCGGGGGTTTCTGTCTTTGTAGATAAGGTTGACGAACATCCTGTGACCCAAAATTCGCCCGAATCCTCTGCGCGCCTTATTTTTCCGTTGCTGTCGCACGTTCAGTTGATGGAGGTAGAAGGCTTAGGTTGGCAGTTCTTTTTGTGGGATAGAGTTAAGGCCATTTTTGCCGATGGTGAGCTTTCAGTTCGGCTGGACAAACTGGCACATAGCGAGGTTTCTTGGACGGTTGAGTTCCTCCGCAAAATGATTGACTCACGTGTGTCCTTTTTTAGTTCAAAATGCCTATCCAGTTTTTCGGAATTAGGTGCCGACGAAACCGTCACTCATGAAAAGATTGGCGAGATCATCGATCTGGCGGTGAAGTCTCCACGCGAAACAATCCGGTTGTTGGATACAGTCGTGCGAGAATTCGACTCCAAGTATTCTGCGCAGGAAGGTCATCGTTATCTCGAGGCCGAAGATCTGGAGAACGGCATGGACAAATACGTATCTGATGTCATTTGGTCGGTATACGATAAAGAAGTCCTTAGTCAGATCCTACGGCTCAACAAATCCACATTCATCAACAAAGAAGTGCAAGCTGCCTTCAAAATCAGTGCTCCCGGCGCGACCAACCGTATCGTAAAATGGCAGGACGCGGGTGCAATAAGTCAAAGCGGAAAGCGGGAAGCGGAAGGCGGAGTAGGAGGCAAGCCGTCCAATGAGTATTCAATAGCGGACCCGCGTATTGTACGCCTGATGGAAAGAAAGCTGTATGACGAAAAGGTTCTAACAGAGGCACCCATTGAGGCAGAAGAGTAGTCCCGTCCTTTACCGACGGAATTTTGTGGACCCGAGTGGACTTTGCAAACTCCGCTCCCGGCGCCTTGCAGACGTTTAGGCAAAGCAAAGCATCGGTGACTTTTGGAATCCAAGCCCACCTTGCCCCCGCCTCAGATGTAGGAACCCCAATGCGTCCTTGAACCGCGAAAGAACGCTTGTGGCGACGGTGCGGGGCGCGGGGCGATCGGGGACGGGTTACCCGCCGGTATGGCTCATATGCCGTGAGACCTGGCCGTCCGCCCGCTGGCGGGAATAGTCGAAGTCGTGGCCCTTGGGCTTGAGCCCGATGGCCTTGTGGATCGCCTCCACCAGCGGCGCGTCGCTCTCGGACGACCGCAGCGGCGCGCGCAGGTCCATCATGTCCTCCTGGCCCAGGCACATATAGAGCTGTCCGGTGCAGGTCAGGCGCACGCGGTTGCAGCTCTCGCAGAAGTTATGCGTCAGCGGCGTGATGAAGCCGATCTGCTGGCCGGTCTCCTCCAGCCGCACATAGCGCGCCGGGCCGCCGGTCTTATGCGCAAGCTCGGTGACCCGGTAGCGCTGCGCCAGCTGCGCCTGGATCTCGGAGACGGGCCAGTACTGCCCCACGCGGTCCTCGTTGCCCAGATCGCCCATCGGCATGACCTCGATCCAGGTCAGGTCGATGTCGCGGCCGGCGCACCATTCGGTGAGGCTGAACAGCTCCTCCTCGTTGAAGCCCTTCAGCGCCACGGCGTTCAGCTTGACCCGCAGGCCCGCCTTCTGCGCCGCGTCGATCCCCTTAAGCACCTGGGGCAGGCGGCCCCAGCGGGTCACGCGGGCGAACTTCTCCTCGTCCAGCGTGTCCAGCGAGACATTTACCCGGCGCACCCCCGCCGCATAGAGGTCATCGGCGAAGCGCGCCAGTTGCGAGCCGTTGGTGGTCAGCGTCAGCTCCTGCAGCGCGCCGCTCTCCAGGTGCCGGGTCATGCCGCGAAAGAAGGTCATGATCTCGCGCCGCACCAGGGGCTCGCCGCCGGTGATGCGCAGCTTCTCCACGCCCAGCCCGATGAAGGCCGAGCACATGCGGTCCAGCTCCTCCAGCGTCAGCAGCTCCTTCTTGGGCAGGAAGGTCATGTTCTCGGACATGCAGTAGACGCAGCGGAAGTCGCAGCGGTCGGTGACCGAGACGCGCAGGTAGGTGATGGCGCGGGCGAAGGGGTCGATGAGCTGCGGCGTGTTCATGAAGTTTAACCTAGGGCGGGCGGATGACCGCGACAAGCACATTGGCACAGTTGATTGGTAGACAATTTGACCGTAACGTCCGGGGCATGCGTTTTTACCTTGCCCTCCCGCTGATCCTTGCCGTGTCCGGCTGCGCCGATCTTAGCCCGCAATTCCTCGACCGCTTCGGGCGCGACAGCCCCCGCGCGGAGCCGCGGGTCTTCGTGCCGCCGCCGCGCGCCGAGCGGGAGCCGGCGGTTCTGGGGCCTGACGGGACCGAGCTGGCCTCGGTCACGCCGCCGGTGGAGCCGGCCCCGCCGCCGGTCACCGCCGCGGACGGGCGCCTGGGCACCACCATCGCGTCGCTTGGCGACCCGGTGGCGGAGGGCTTCTGGCTGAAGACCCCGCTGGTGAGCACGGTGCGCCAGGGGCGGGTGGTCTATGAGAGGACCGGGCGCTCGGTGCAGGTCGAGCTGCGCCCGTCGGGCGGCGCGGGTGGCAGCGGTAGCCAGATCTCGCTGGCCGCGATGCGGCTGTTGGGCGCGTCGATCACCGACCTGATCGAGGTGGTTGTCTTCGAGAATTGAACGCGCGTTCAGATGTTGGTTGTGGACTGGAGTGGGCGTTGGCTATCTGGCGCGCGCCCTTTCACAACGCTTGCCGACACCAGATACAACGGGATTTACATAGAGCGACCGCCCGAGCTTGCCTCGGGCTGCGGCCGACCTCCCCCAGGAGGCCGCAATTGCAACCGCGCATCTAGTTGAAACGTTTCGATTTCCAGAGATGATGTGATTGATTGGCCTGATGCGCAAGCGACCTCCAGGTCGGCCGCAGCCCGGGTTGTGCGAGCGTCACCGTAGAGGCCCCGGATCAAGTTAGGGGCGGGTTTCTTATGACCACCCCAGACCATAGCTTTCGCTGATCAACGGGGCTTCCATTCCCCGTTCCAAGCCATAAGAATGGCGCCATGACCAGACGTGTTTTGCCTCACCTGGGCGACTGGGCCGCTATGCGCGCCGGTTTCTCCTGGGACATCCCCGCCGCGTATAACATCGCCGAGCGCTGCTGTGACAGCTGGGCGGCGCGCCAGCCGGACCGGGTTGCCATTGTGGACCTTTCGGGCGGCGCGCGGGCCGAGTGGACCTATGGCCAGCTCAAGCGCGCCAGCGACGGCCTGGCGGCGAGCCTGCGCGCGCGCGGCGTGCGGCAGGGCGACCGGGTGGCGGTGCTCTTGCCGCAATCGCCGGAGGTGCTGATCACCCACCTGGCGGCGCATAAGCTGGGCGCGATCATCCTGCCGCTGTTCACGCTTTTTGGGGCGGACGCGCTGGCCTACCGGCTGGCCGATAGCGGCGCGGCTGCGGTGGTGACGGACGCCGCGAACCTGGATAAGCTGATGGCGTTGCGCCCGGAGCTGCCTTCGCTAAGCGAGGTCTACTGCACCGATGCCGCCGCAGAACCGGTGCGCGCCTTCTGGGACGAGATCGAGGCCGCGCAGGGGCTGACCCCTGCGCGCACCGGGGCCGAGGACCCGGCGTGCCTGATCTACACCTCTGGCACAACCGGCGATCCGAAGGGCGTTTTGCACGCGCAGCGCTTTCTGATCGGGCATCTGCCCGCGATCGAGGCGCTCTACGGGGGCTTTGCGGGCCCCGGCGCGGTGGGCTGGACCCCGGCGGATTGGGCCTGGATCGGCGGGCTGATGGATTTGGCGATGCCATGCCTTTACTACGGCGTGCCGCTGGTCAGTCACCGGATGCGCAAATTCGACCCCGAGGCGGCGTATGACCTGATGCGCCGCGAGGCGGTCAGCGCCGCGTTTCTGCCGCCCACCGCGCTGAAACTGATGCGGCAGGCGCCCGCGCCCAAGGGCCTGGCGCTGGAGGCGGTGTTCTCGGGCGGGGAGAGCCTGGGCGCGGACCTGCTGGGCTGGGGCACAGAGGTGCTGGGGGCGCCGATCAACGAGGGCTATGGCCAGACCGAGTGCAACCTGGTGCTGGCGACCTCGGCGGGCTCGATGCCGGTCAGGCCCGGCAGCATGGGCCAAGCGGTGCCGGGCCACGACGTGGCGGTGATCGACCCCGCCGGGCAGGAGCTGCCCGCGGGGGAGCTGGGCGAGATCGCCGTGCGCAAGGGCACGCCGGTCATGTTCCAGCGCTACTGGAACAAGCCCGAAAAGACGGCCGAGAAATTCGTCGGCGACTGGATGCGCACCGGCGATCTGGGGCGGCGCGACGCGGATGGCTATTTCTGGTACGAGAGCCGGGACGATGACGTGATCACCTCGGCGGGCTACCGGATCGGGCCGACCGAGATCGAGAACTGCCTTGTGGGGCACCCCGATATTGTAAACGCCGCCGTGGTGGGCGTGCCGGATCCCGCGCGCACGGAGGCCGTGAAGGCCTATGTGGTGCTGCGTGAGGGGGCCGACTGGGAGGGGCTGCCTGCCGAGCTGGTGGAGCGCGTGCGCGCCCGCGTCAGCCCGCATATGGCGCCGCGCCTGGTCGAGCGCATCGACGCGCTGCCAATGACGGCCACCGGCAAGGTAATGCGCCGCCAGCTGCGCGAGCAATCATAGGGCGGCGCAAGGCTATGTCACCTAGGAGACGCTGGTTTGCTCGCTCTGTGCGCAAAACCTCCGGTTGTGACGCATGTTAACCATAATTCTCTCTACATATGTAGATTTATTAACCTAAGGGTGCAAAAGATTTTGGCGCCTCCCGTGATTTCGCATACCAAGGCGCGAGTTGCCGGTTAAGGATTGCAATCCTGCATTGTCTTTCCCGGGCTTGCTTTGGTTTAGTTCTTGTCAGGTCAGTCAACATATGTGGAAATAACTATATGGAAATGCTCGAAGAGCGGATAAAATCAGCATTAAAAGCGAAAGGCGTGTCCCTTTCGCGGGCCTGCCGAGAGGCGGGCGTTAACTATAAGACACTGCACGCGCAGCTTACCCACGGGCGCGAGATTCCGTTCCCCACGATAGATAAGATCAGTCGCTATAGCGGGCTGCCGCTGGAATACTTCTCGGATTTCCGCCCGAACGTGGCGATCCGCTCGCCGGAGGGCAGCTCGGAGTTGCAGCAACGCGTCGCAAAAGCGCTAGAGATCGCGGTGCGCGAACAAAGCATGGATATGATGCGGGCCGGCTACTCGATCGGGACCGATGACGTGCTGGATTGGCTGCGCGCCAATGGCGGCGTGATCCAAGACTTTGACGGCATCCGGCAACATGTGGACCTGTACCACCAAGTGATCGGCGCGGATTACGGCCTGCGCCCGCACCAGATCGGCACCTACAGCCTTGCCACGCGCAGCTTTGGCGCCCAGGATGAGGACCACTACCAGCAGATCGTCAACGGTTTTGACAAGGGCCTCATTGAATCCGTTGTGGCCGATCACATGGAGGCCGCCTCGCGCGATTACCTATTGTCTGACCGGGCGATCAAGGTCCTGATCGCGGGCGAGCACGTGGCGGTTGCTTACCGCCGGCTCATCGCGCCGGTGCGGGACGTATATGGCAATAAGTTCAACCTGGTGTTCGCGCGCCGCATCTACGGGTCACCAGAAATGCGAGAAGCTCTCGAAGTCGATCGCGACTAGAACGTGATCGTTCCGCCGCCCCTCAGGAATGGGATCATGCCAGGTGATCGCATCGGTCACGTAGTAGTTAAAGCCATAGTCGGGCACCAGGCGCCGATGCTGATAGTCCACAAAGGCATAGATCCAGTCGAAGTCCCATTCCAGCACCGCGAGCGCCTGCGCAAGCTGGAAGAACGCACTGCGAACGGTGACATTGCTGCGCGCCGCCGGGTTTATTTGCAGATCCCCCATGTAGATCAAACGACCAGAGATGCGGTCCGTGGGCCGTGCCACGCTCTTTATGGGGTCGGTTTCGCGGTTGTACTGGGCCTGCGAGGTGCGCCGTAGGTAGTTCTCCAGGCTCTCTCCTGCCAAGTCGTAGTAGCGGGCCGCGCACCCGCCGACACAATCGTCTCCCTGCATCAGAAAGAGCCAGAACGCGTTGGATCTTAGGAAGTCGTTGCGGTGCAGGTCGAGCATGGGCGTGCTCTTTTCCCGGCCTGTTGCCGCGACCAGCGCAGGAACCTCGTCGAAATCTTCGGGGACATAGACGTCCAAGCCACGCGCATTCAGCTGGCGCAGGTGCTCCTGAGCCATTCGAGACACCCGCATTCGCAGCCGTTCGATCCCGCGCATCAAACTCTACACCTGTTGAACGTTGAGTACGTAAAGTCGGTAAATCTGGCGCAGTCAACCGGTGTGATGGTGATTATTACGCGAAAATTGAGCCAGGTGCTCGCGTCAGGGTCAGCCCGTCGCCCGTGTGCGCCTTGTTGTCCGAGCACGCGCAGCCGGAGTCCGTCGCGCCCGGATACCCGTCCGTATGTGGCTGATATCACTGTATTTAGCATAAATCAGAAAGTTATCCACAATCATTAGTAGCATTCATTAACCATTATGGCTAAACTTCCACGCAATGTTAACAAAACGAGTTCAATGATATGGCGCGCAAGGCAACAACCCGCAAAAAACCCACCAGCTCCGCCGCAAAGGCCAAACCCGTGGCGCCCGAGGCAGATCCAGTACCGCAAGAGCCGCAGGCGAAACCCGAGATTCTGGACGCCCCGGAGCTGGTCACGGCCCTGGGCAAGCGTGAGTTAATCGACCGCGTGGTGGAGAGCTCTGGCATCAAAAAGAAGGCCGCCAAGCCCGTGGTCGAGGCGATGCTGCGCGAGCTTGGGGACGCCTTGTCGCGCGGCGATACCCTTAATCTGCAGCCCTTTGGCAAGGGCATCGTCAAGACCCGCAAGGTGCTGGAGAACGCCGAGGTGATCGAGCTGCGGCTACGGCGCTCGCACCTGGCCATGGCCGCTGCGGCCGCGGCAGAGGCCGGCGACACCGCCGACGGGGCAGATGACGCATCGGACCCCCTTGCGGAGGCCGCAGAGTAGCGCTAAACCGCCGCCCGATGGGTGATTAGCTCAGTGGTAGAGCGCTTCGTTCACATCGAAGATGTCAGCGGTTCAAATCCGTTATCACCCACCATTCAAGCTTTTGCGTTGCCTTGGGCTGGTTGCGGATCTCTCCGCAGGCCGGATATGCATGACGTGGATTGTCCAACGCCGCAGCCGGAGCCGACGCGCCGGTCCGGGATGCTTGCAAATGGTGCGTGAATGAAAAACGATTGGCCTGAGCTATTCGTGCTGCGGCACGGGCAGACGGAATGGAACGCAGCGGGGCGCCACCAGGGGCGGTTGGATTCGCCCCTGACCGAGACGGGCCTGGCCCAGGCGGCGGCGCAGGGCAGGCTCCTGCGCGATGCTGGCTTGGCCGACCGCGGCGTGCGTGCCTTCGCCTCGCCGCAGGGTCGCGCCTGGCGCACCGCCGAGATCGCGCTGGCCGCGGTTGGGCTGACCCCGGTGGCCGATGACCGCTTGATGGAGGTCGGATTCGGCGCCTGGGAGGGCAAGACCCGTGCCGAGATCGAGGCCGGCTGGCCCTGGTCCGACGATATACAGGACTTGATGGAGTGGACCTTCTCGGCGCCGGGCGGGGAGAGCTATGACGCGATGTGCGCCCGTCTGCGCGCCTTCCTTGACGATCTGGACGGCCCCGCGGTGATCGTGGCCCATGGGATCACCTCGCGGGTGCTGCGCGGGCTTTGGCTGGGGCTGGACCTGCCGCAGCTCGCGGACCTGCCGGGCGGGCAGGGGGTCGTCTACCACCTCAAGGGCGGCGAGCAGGTGCGGCTGGGGTAGCGCGCGCGCCCGCCGCGCAGGTCACCAGAGCACCCGCGTGATCTTCGGTTCAGGCGCCAGCGGCGGCAGCCCGATATCCTTGGCCATATGCGGGTCGCGGCGCAGCTCGCGCAGCAAGCGGCGCTCTTCGTACTTTCTCCAATTCTTACGTAATCCAAGCATCTTCTTTCTCCTTGATTTCTGTTCCGATGATTCGCACTGTGCTTCCTCAAGTGGACTTGAGGTCAAGGAGTTTGCGATATGAAGAAAGCGGTGCCGAATGACCTGAGCGTGGGCGAGATGGCCGCCCGCGCCGGGGTCGCCGTGTCGACCCTGCATTACTACGAGGCCGAAGGGCTGATCGAGAGCTGGCGCACCCCCGCCAACCACCGCCGCTATGACCGGCGCGAGCTGCGCCGCGTGGCGATCATCCGCATCGCGCAGACCCTGGGCATCCCGCTGGCGCAGGTGCGGCCGGTGCTGGACAAGATCCCGCGCGGGCGCACCGTGAAGGCGGCGGAATGGGCCGCGGCCTCTGAGGTCTGGGCCGAGGAGCTGGATGACCGCATCGAGATGCTGCTGCGCCTGCGCCAAACATTAGGCCATTGCATCGGCTGCGGCTGCCTTTCGGTCGACAACTGCCCGCTTTACAATGCGGGCGACGCGATGGGGGACAACGGCCCCGGCCCGCGCCGCTGGACCGGCGCGGCAGAAGAACGCGCCGACCCCCCTTGATCCGCGCCAAAGCCTGGCGTAAGAGACCGGCTCGGCGGGTGGTTAGCTCAGTTGGTAGAGCGCTTCGTTTACACCGAAGATGTCGGGGGTTCGAGCCCCTCACCACCCACCAGATCCCCCCCCTTGATCTGCGCGACGCGGCCCATTGCCGCCGCGGGTGTTTCGTGAAAGGCTGGGCCCATGTCCTCAAGCAATACGCCCTCCGTGGGCGATCCGACGGCGCGGCCCGCGCTTGGGATCGCCTTTGTCCTGGTGGCCATGGTCTGCATCTCGGTCAACGATATGACGATCAAGCGCCTCTCGGGCGATTACCCTTTGCATCAGATGGTGTTCGTGCGCTCTGGCCTGGGGATCATCGTCTCGATGGTCTTCGTCTATCTCGAGGGCGGCTTGGCGATCCTGCGCCCGCGGCGCCCGGTGCTGCATATCGTGCGTGCGCTGATGATCGTGATGGCCAATATGGCCTTCTTCATGGGCCTGGCGGTGATGCCATTGGCCGAGGCGACGGCGCTATTCTTCGTGGCGCCCCTGTTCATCACGCTCTTGTCAGTGCCCTTGCTGGGCGAGAAGGTGGGTTGGCGCCGCCTGAGCGCGGTGCTGGTGGGCTTTCTGGGCGTGCTGGTCATCGTCGGGCCCGGGCGGGCGGCCTTTGCGGGCGTGCCGCTCTGGGTCTTGGCGCTGCCGGTGGTCGCGGCCTTCGGCTATGCGATGATGCAGGTGCTCACGCGGGCCTTGCGGATGACGGCCAAGGCCTCGGCCATGGCGGTCTATATCCAGTTGACCTTCGTGCTGGTCGGCGGCGTGATGTACCTGATCGCAGGCGACGGGCGCTATGCCGAGGGCTTGGAGAACGAGAGCCTGGTCTTCGTGCTGCGCGCCTGGGCCTGGCCCGCGCCGGAGGACATGTGGGCCTTTGGCGTGCTGGGGGCGATGTCGGCGGCGATTGGCTATACGCTCAGCCAGGCCTACCGCCTGGGCGACGCGGCCACGATCGCGCCTTACGAGTACGCCTCGCTGCCCCTGGCGATCATGTGGGGCTGGGTGATCTTTGGCACCCTGCCGGGGGTGTCGACCGCGCTGGGGATCCTGCTGATCCTGGGCTCCGGCGTCTTCGTGTTCATCCGGGCGCGGCAGGTGGCGGCGACTGTGCAGGATTGAACCGACCCTGCGCGCGCCTTGGCGTTTGGTGCGCGGCTGCGAGGCGCTAGGTTCTAAGGCAAGCAAGCCTAGGAGCCCGTCATGAGTTGGAACCCCGCCCTCGACCCCGATATCCCCACCGGCGACGCCATCGACAGCGTCGAAACCGTGATCGTGCCCCGCGCCCGCGACCTGGGCGGCTTTGAGGTGCGCCGCGCCTTGCCCGCGCCCAAGCGGCAGATGGTCGGGCCCTTCATCTTCTTCGACCAGATGGGCCCCGCCGAGTTCCTGCCCTCGCGCGGGATGGACGTGCGCCCGCACCCGCATATCGGGCTGGCCACGATCAGCTATCTCTACCGCGGGCGCATGCACCACCGCGACTCGCTGGGCACCGACGCCTGGATCGAGCCCGGCGCGGTGAACTGGATGGTGGCGGGGCAGGGGATCACCCATTCCGAGCGCACCGATGACGCCACCCAGGTCGACCCGATGCCCTTCTTTGGCATCCAGACCTGGGTCGCGCTGCCCAAGGACCACGAGGACCGCCCGGCGCAGTTCGAGCACGCCGCAAAGGACGCGCTGCCCTTCATGGAGGGTGAGGGCAAGGAGGTGCGGCTGATCCTGGGCAGCGCCTATGGGGAGCGGGCGCCGGTCAAGACCGCCTCTGAGATGTTCTATGCCGATGCCGTGCTGCAGCCCGGCGCGGCCCTGCCGCTGCCCGATGACCACGAGGACCGCGGCGCCTATGTGGTCGAGGGCGCGGTGGAGGTCGCGGGGCAGACCTATGAGACCGGGCAGATGATGGTCTTTCGCCCCGGCGACCGCGTGTCGATACGCGCCGGCGGGCAGGGCGCGCGGGTGATGCTATTGGGCGGCGAGACCCTGGAGGGCCCGCGCTATATCTGGTGGAACTTCGTGGCGTCCTCCAAGGAGCGCATCGAGCAGGCCAAGGAGGACTGGCGCCGCGAGGCCTGGGGCGATAACCTTCGGTTCCAATTGCCGCCCGGAGACGATCAGGAGTTCATCCCATTACCACCCAAGTAACTTATCGTAGCGCGGAGGAGGCGGACCTGCCCGCGATCCGCGACCTGCAGATCGCAAGCTGGCAGTCGGCCTATCGCGGATTGGTGTCGGATGCCTTCCTGGACGTGGATGTCCCGCAGCGGTTGACGGCCAATTGGGCCGCGATGCCTGGCGCCTCTTGGCGGGTGATCTGCGGCTGGGGCGGCGCCAGACTGCTGGGGTTCGTGGCCCTCAATCTGGCGGCAGAGGGCGGCGCCTATGTGGAAAACCTGCATGTGGCGCCGGACCAGAAGGGGCAGGGGGTCGGGCACGGCCTGATGCGGCGGGCCGCCATGGTGGTCTCGGGCGCGGGGATAGAGCGGCTCTGGTTGACGGTCCTGGCCGACAACCACGGCGCGCGGGGCTTCTATGGGCGTATCGGCGGCATCGAGGGCGCAGAGAAGCCCCAGGTTATGTACGGGCAAGCGGTCCGCGACCTGCCGGTGGAATGGACCGGCGAGGGATTGCGGCGGCTGCGCTTGGATTAACGGCGTCGCCCGGGGGCTATGAATGCTCCTCGGCGGCGGTATCCGCCAGGGCGCGGTTAAAGGCCTTCAAGGCGTCCACATGGTAGAGCACGCCCAGAAGCTCGGGCGGGCGGTCCTCAAACAGCGTGACCACCGGCAGGAACGCCGCGCCGCCCTGGTCGAAGATCGGCATCGCCTCCTCCAGTGTCTTGGCGCCGTCGATATAGACGCCCTGTTCGATCAGCTCCCAACTGGCGGCCTGGGTGGCGACACCGGTCTCGACCGGGGGCTTCAGCAGGGTCGCCACGCGCACCATGCCCAAGAGATAGGCCTGCGGGCCCGCGGCCAGGCGCACGTTGCGCCGCTCTAGCTGGGTCAGGAAGAACGACCGGTCCACCAGGCGCGAGGCCAGCGCGGTGGACATCGACACCGCCACCATCACCGCCAGCCCGGTCTGCCAGTCGCCGGTCAGCTCGAACACGATCAGCGTGGTCGAGATCGGCGCCCCCAGCACCGCCGCGGCCAGCGCCCCCATGCCCGCCAGGGCGTAGAGCGTCACCGAGCCGGAGACCTCTGGGAAGACGCTGGTGGCCACCAGCCCGAAGGCCAGCCCCGCCATCGCCCCCAGCATCAGCGAGGGCGAGAACACCCCGCCGCCCATGCGCCCGCCCAGCGTGATCGCCACCGCCACCGCCTTGAGCACCGTGTAGACCACCGCCTGCCACAGCAGCAGCTGGCCGGTGAGCGCCATCGACGTCGTCTCGTACCCCACGCCGATGATATGCGGGAAGAACACCGCCAGCACGCCCAGCATCAACCCCGCCACGGCGGGGCGCAGATAGCGCGGGACGCCAGTGGCCTCTTGCAGTTGCGTGCCGACCTCGTCGGCCCAGAAGATCGAACGCATCAGCACCACCGCCAGCAGCCCGCAGAGCAGGCCCAGCAGCAGGAAGGCGGGCAGCTCGACATAGAATTTCAGCATCGTCTCGCCCGCAAGGGTGAACTCGGTCACCCCGCCGAACTGCAAACGGTTGATGATCGTGCCCGCCACGCTGGCAATCACGATGGGCGCGAAGGCATGCACCGCGAAGTGGCGCAAGACCACCTCAAGCGCAAAGATCGCGCCCGCAATCGGCGCGTTGAAGCTGGCCGAGACCGCCGCCGCCACCGCGCAGCCCAGAAGGTCGCGCCCGGTGATCCCGTCCGCCCGGATGATGTTGCTGACCGCCGAGGAGAGCATCGCCGCGATATGCACCACCGGCCCCTCGCGCCCCGACGATCCCCCAGTGGAGAGCGTGATAAACGACGCCAGGGCGCCGGCCAGCCCCGGCTTGATATCGACGCGCCCGTCCTTGAGTGCGGCGCCCTCGATCACCTCGGCCACCGCCTCGACCTTCGCGGTGGGCGTGAACCAGTGCAGGATCAGCCCCACGGTCAGCCCGCCGCAGACCGGGATCAGCACCAGCCAATACCAGGGCAGGGTGCCGGCGAAGCTGTGCAGCGTCAGGATGTCCTCGGTGCCATAGATCCAAGCCTGCAGCGCCTCGATCCCCATCCTAAAGAACAGCGCGGCGGTGCCCGCGGCGATGCCGATCGCCAGGGCGATGAACCAGAACTGCACCTGCCCCGGGCCGCGCTCTTTGATCACCCGCCAGCCCTCCCGCGTGGTGCGGGTCAGCGCCTGGATCGGGTTGGCGCGCTCGGGCTGGTTCGGGTTGGGCATCGTTGCTCCATTCTTCGTGCGCGTGGCGGGGCTTTCCTGTTGCGCGGGTTTGGCCTAGTCTCCGCCCGGACCAAAAGGAGACCCCCCAAATGACCATCGACGCCGCCGTGGCCGAGCTACATACCTTGTTAGGCAAGCGGTTGAGCCGTTCCAAGTCCGATCTGGACATTCATGGCCGCTCTGAGTCCTATTTTCCATTAACGCCGCCCGATGCGGTGGCCTATCCCGAAAGCGCGGAAGAGGTCGAGGCGCTGGTGCGGATCTGCGCCCAGCACGGCTGCCCGGTGGTGGGCTGGGGCGCCGGGAGCTCGCTGGAGGGGCACGCCTTGGCCACGCAGGGCGGCGTGGTGGTGGACTTCACCCGCATGGACAAGGTCCTGCAGGTGAATGCCGAGGACATGGACGTGGTGATCCAGCCCGGCGTGACCCGCGAGGCCCTGAACGAGGAGCTGCGCGCCACTGGGCTGTTCTTTCCCGTCGACCCCGGGGCCAACGCCTCGCTGGGCGGGATGGCGATGACGCGTGCCTCGGGCACCACCGCGGTACGCTACGGCACGATGCGCGACAACGTGCGCGCGCTGGAGGTGGTGCTGGCGGACGGGCGGCGCATCCGCACCGGCTCGCGGGCCAAGAAGACCTCGGCGGGCTACGACCTGACCGGGCTGATGGTGGGCAGCGAGGGCACTTTGGGCCTGGTCACAGAGCTCACGCTGAAGCTGCACGGCCAGCCCGAGGCGGTGTCGGCCGCGGTCTGCGCCTTCCCCGATATGGAGGCGGCGGTGAACACGGTGATCATGACGATCCAGATGGGCATCCCCATGGCGCGCATCGAGTTCGTCGACCCCAACATGGCCAAGGGCTTTAACGTCTATTCCGGGGCGGGCCTGCCCGAGGCGCCGCATCTCTTCGTGGAGTTCCATGGCTCCGAGGACGGCATGCCGGGCGATGTGGCGCGGTTCCGCGAGCTGGCCGAGGATATGGGCGCCTCTGGGTTCGAATGGGCCGAGAAGTCCGAGGACCGCTCGGCGCTCTGGAAGATGCGCCACAGCGCGCATTACGCCTCGCTGGCGCTGCGCCCCGGCGCGCGGGCCCTGGTGACGGATATCTGCGTGCCGATCTCGCGCCTGGCCGAGGCAGTGGAAGAGACCCGCGCCGACATCGCCGCCGCGCCCTTCCCGGGGACCATCCTGGGCCATGTGGGCGACGGGAACTTCCATGCCTCGTTGATGTTCGACGAGGAGGACGCGACCGAGGTCGCCGCGGTCATGGACTTCTCGCGCCGCATCGTGGAGCGCGCCTTGCGGCTCGGCGGGACCTCCACCGGCGAGCACGGCATCGGCATCGGCAAGCTGGACTACATGGCCGCCGAGCATGGCGACGGCTGGAACGTCATGGGCGAGATCAAGCGCGCGCTGGACCCGCAGAACATCATGAACCCCGGCAAGGTCGTGCGGATGAATTGAGGGCGCGACAAGCGGCTTGGCGTTTGGCGTGGAGCGGGCGTTGGCTATCTGGCGCTACGTTCCGGCGACGTTAGCCGATACTAGGCGCTACGGAACCCAAGCAATGCAACCGCCCGAGCTTTCCTTGGGCAGCGGCCATTCGGCCAGGAGGCCGCTGCCCGGGTTGCACTTGGCTCAAGGCGGAGGCCTCAGATCATTTTCTGTTTCCTTTCAGGGGGCTGGCTTTCGAGGCGCCCCGAAACCAACATTTGACCAACAATCCGTTAGGCCGTCAAATCGGCCACGGAGGCCAAAGGGGCCAACAGATTGTGTAGGTCTGGGGCTTTAATTTTGTTGCCCTTTCTCGCTTCAAGCGTCACGATCCTGAACCCTCCGTGGTTCTGGCGTTTCACGTCCGTAAGATCGAGAAGGTCGATAGAAAGGGACGACCCTGCTGCGATGACGCCCAGGACACGGTGCGGCCCCATTGGTTCCAGTATGATGAACGAGATCGTTTGGCCGTCGCGGCTCTGCGGGGCCACGGCGACCACGCCGAACTGCGCGCCGTTGATGTTCGCCCACAATTGCGGCGTTGCCTCCTCCTCCGAGGGGAATGTCACCCGCCCCCCTTTGACCTCGATCAGGCCCGCAACCAGGAGGACCGCGCCATGGGCCTGCACCGCGTTCGCCTTCATTACTCCGGCGATGAAACCTCACTCTTCATTTTTTGGGTGAAACATCCCCTTGCCAGGTACAACGAACAGCGGCCACATTCGGGAAGACACTGCTACGGTAAAACGCCTATGCAGACATCTCGTGGAACGCTACACATCTCTGTCGAGAAGAGGATCAAAACGCACGACCAATCGGACAGTGCACAACCTGATCTCAGCGTCGCAAGCTGAGCGGCCGTCAGATCAAGTCTAAAATTTTACACTTAAAGTGATCGTGGTGCTGCGGGGCTTTTGCAATTAAGGCACGCTCGCGTCGCGCTGCATTCCAATTCAATTGTGTAAGGCGAGCCAGGCGATAGCGGCCTTCGCCCTAACACACCTCAGGCGTGTTTTCCGTTGCTTGGCGACCGGATTGTTTTTTTGTCGTCCGCCAGGAGTTCGGAGCATTGCGCATTCGCTATGCGCAAGACACATTGAAGTGCAAAACCCCGCGCGTTATGGCGCTGTTGGGATCGGTTTGGGTTGGCTTGAGCGCAGTGAGATCACCCAATTGTCTGGCCCGCCTTTCACGTGCAATCCGGGACGCATAATGACCCTGACGGACCCTCTCTCGATCCTGCAGGATCACTATGGCTACGACGCGTTCCGCGGCGCGCAGGCGGAGATCATCGACCATGTGATCGGGGGCGGAGATGCCTTCGTTCTGATGCCCACCGGCAGTGGCAAGTCCTTGTGTTATCAGATCCCTGCCATGTGCCGGCCCGGCGTTGCCATTATCGTCTCGCCCTTGATCGCGCTGATGCAGGATCAGATCGCCGCGCTCGCGCAGATGAACGTTAAGGCCGCCGCGATCAATTCCTCCATGAGCAACGCCGAGATCGCCGCGACCCGGCAACAGGTCCGGGCCGGCGCGTTGGACATGCTCTATGTCTCGCCCGAGCGGTTGCTGATGCCCGAGTTCCTGGGCTTTCTGGATCAATGCAAGCTGGGATTGTTCGCCATTGATGAGGCCCATTGCGTGTCGCAATGGGGCCATGACTTCCGCCCCGACTATGCGGGCCTCAGCCTGCTTGCGGAGCGGTTCCCCGAGGTCCCCCGCATCGCGCTGACGGCGACCGCGGATGCGCCCACGCGCAAAGACATCGTGGAACGGCTCGGGCTAACGCAGGGGCGGACATTCGTCAGCGGATTTGATCGCCCGAACATCCATTACAAGATCACGCTGCGCCAATCGCCGCAACAACAGGTCTGGAAGTTCATCCAGGACAAGCACCCGACGGACAGCGGCATCATCTACTGTCTATCGCGGGCGAAGGTCGAAGAGATGGCCGCATGGCTGCGTGAGAAAGGCGTCGATGCGCGCCCCTACCATGCCGGCTTGCCACCCGAGATGCGCGCCGAGAACCAGCGCCATTTTCTGCAGGGCGAGAACGTGATCATCGTCGCCACGATTGCCTTCGGGATGGGGATCGACAAGCCCGATGTGCGCTTTGTGGTCCATATGAACATCCCCAAGAACATCGAAGCCTACTACCAGGAAACCGGGCGTGCCGGGCGGGATGGCCTGCCGTCAAACGCCTATATGGTCTATGGCATGGCGGATGCCGCGATGCAGCGCCAATGGATTGACGGCTCTGATGCGCCGGTCGAGCAAAAGCGTATCCAACACCAGAAACTTGGGGCGCTTCTGGGGCTCTGCGAGACAGCCACCTGCCGCCGCCAGGTCCTGCTGAACTACTTCGATGACAGCTGCGAGCCTTGCGGCAATTGCGATACCTGTGACCAGGCGCCCGAGACGTTTGACGCCTCAATCGCCGCGCAAAAGGCGATCTCTTGTGCCTATCGGACGGGGCAGCGCTTTGGCGTGTCGTACCTGATTGAGGTTCTGCTCGGCACGGACAATGACCGTATCGAGAAGTTCGGTCATGCGCAGATTTCTACCTATGGGATTGGCAAGGAATTCAGCAAAGCGGAGTGGCAGAATATCTTTCGCCAGCTCGTGGCTTCAAATCTTCTGACCCCGGACGCGGAAAACTACGGTGGCTTGCAGATCACCGCAAAAGGGCGCGCGTTTCTGAAGGAAAAGCCCGTGCTGTCGATGCGCCGCGCGGTCAAACCCGCGGCGTCAAAGCGATCTGGGCGCGGTCCCGCCAGACCCGCCTCGGTGCTGACGGCGCCGGGCGATCAGGCGCTCTATGAGGCCCTTCGCTCTGCCCGCGGTGACCTGGCACGGTCGCAGAACGTACCGGCATACGTCATTGTCCACGACAAGACTCTGGTTGAGCTTGCGCTCCACAAGCCAACGTCTCGGACAAAAATGCTCGAAATCGGCGGCATTGGAGAGGCCAAGCTGGAGCGCTACGGAAAACCGTTCCTGGAAGCGATCGTGCAACATTGCGAAGCTCTGCATGACCAAACCGATTGAATGGAATCTAGGGTCTTGATTTTAGGTTTGTTTCAATATGCCTCGACGCAAATGCCGCAACATTGGTTACATTTTGGGGCGAAACATACATTTGGCCCAAAGCTGTCCTGCGGCGACGCAGCATCGCATCTCCGCATGTCGGTTGCTTGATCAACTCAAACCTTCGACGGCACCCATGAATTGAGCAGGTCGCCTTGAGTCAGCACTCATTTCTTGTTCTTGGTTCTCTTGCCTGGTTTGTGCCCCAATCCGATTGTCTTGGCCGTGCCTGACCGCTTGGCACTGTAGTTAGGCGCAACCAAGGTGTAGTCCGGCGACAGGCCCCAGCGCTCGAGATACTCCTCGGGCGACATGTTGTAGGCCGAACGCAGGTGGCGCTTAAGCGTCTTGAAGCTCTTCCCGTCCTCTAGACAGATGATGGCATCAAGGGTCACCGATGCGTCAATCCGAACAGCAGGATTTGGGCGCACGTCATCCGCAGTCTCCTGAGTTCCCTGAGCGCCGCCGGACAGCCCGTTCAGCGTGGCGTGCACGGATCGGATCAAGTCCGCGAGTCCACCTTGCGCAATCTGGTTCCGGGACGAATATGCGGAGACGATCTCAGCGGCCAGACCAACAATGGCGTGTGACCCACGCTCTACCTCTAGAGTGCTAGACATGGGATTCCCTAACTTTCGATGCGGTCGGATGTGGCGTCCAACCAGTTAGTTCGAAGCGTTCTGATTGCTAATCGGTGTCGCTGTAAAACCAATTCGGCAAACGGCCCTTAAGAGCCATTCACCGATGCATGGCTCGCTGCAATGCGGCTTCATCAGACCAGACATTCGCGCATTGTGCAGCACTTCCGATCCGTCAGAGACCGGGTCGCGGACGAAGCTGCCGTTAGTCCCACAGCGTCTATTCAGAGCAGGGAAAACCGATAGACGTTGTTCAGGTAGCCCAGATCATCAATGCGAAAGTGTGTCTCGCCGACGTGTTCAAAACCTTTCGCAAGATAGAAAGCTATATACGCCTCTCGCTGAGCGCGGGACAGGCTTCGTATAAAGCCGCTGCTCCGGCCCTGATCGACAGCCTCAGCCGAACAATGCATGTCGTTGCCGACCGGGGCTGCGATGCGATGGCGCTGGTGGAGCAGATCAGGTCGCGGGGCGCCAATGTACATATTCCCACCCGGCGGGATCGCAGGGTCCATCGTTCCGTCTGGTTGAGCACTTTCCTGCCGCTCGGGGCGATCTCCAAGAACATGCCGCCGCCGTGCTTACGCGCTGGCGTTTCGGTCCCGGCCTCACGGCTCTGACACCTTCTACATTCGACATGATTGATTCCTCTGGTTTGCCTCGGGGCCAAAGCCTCTTTGGTCAGGGGGGGGTGACCAACATTCTGGTTGCGTTTTATTGCGTATCTTGCGCTTTGAGATGTAATTTTCATTTTCAGCTAGATGCTGTTTCTGAGGAAAACAGGGTTTTTGGGGTTATTTGCGTATTATGTGAGGGATCATTGGGGCAGAGGCCCCGGATCAAGTTTGGGGCGGAAGATGTTCAACGCCCAATGCAGGCCACAACTTACCCCAGCAGGAACCTCTGGCAGTCCTCTGTCAGGCGCAGCGCGGTGCGCGCGGCCCAGATCCGGTCGCGCGGCTCCTGCGCAAAGCTGGCGCGGGTCAGCAGGGCGGAATGGGCGACCTTCGCCTCGATCCGCCAGCTCAGCACGTCGCGCCCCCGGTCGGCGGGCATCATCGCATCCAGGATGTCGATCACCAGCGCGCGGCTGTGCTCTGTCTCCTCGGAGGCCGCGCCGTCGAACATCCACTGATGCTCCATCAGCGCCGAGAGCCGCCCGGCGCAGGTCGCAAACCCATGAAGCTGCGCGTCCGCGCCGTCCACGGCGCGCGCCTGGGGCGCCAGAAGCCCGGTTGTGAGAAGAGTTGCGCAGAGTATGGTTTTCAAACTGCCCATAAATTGGACGATACCGCAGGAATATGAACTATCTATTAGGCAAGATAAAAAGAACGTCTAGATGTTGTGGTCCTGCCACGGCTGCGCATGCAGAATTTGTGCCGCAGCGCGGCGGGCGCTAGGCGGGGCCCGGCGGCCCGTCCGCCCAAGGCGCCAGGATGGACCAGAGCGCCGAATGGCCCGGCGTCGGCACGCCGAGTTCCTGGCCCAACTGGTGCACGCGCCCGGAAAGCCAAGCGGCCTCGTTCGGTTTGCCCGCCTCGATATCGACAAGCAGCGACGACTTCATCGTGGGGGGCTGGGTGTCGATGAGCGAGATCGTGTGATCGATCACGCCCGGGTTTAGGTCGTGCCCGACGGCCAGGGCCACGGCATGCGCCTCCTCAAGCAATTGGCGAAACATGGCGCGCGCCTCGGGATGGGTCCGCAACGCGCCGCTCGGCAGGCGCGCGGCACTGGTCCAGGCAGAAAACGACGAGAGCCCCACGAATTTCTGCCAAACGAGCATGTCGGGCGTCTCCGTGGTCTCTGCCTGCAGATGCCCGGTCGCGTTGCAGGCCTCGGCGAATGCCGCGAGCACGGCGTTCCCGCCCTGCCCATCAAACACCATTCGTTGGACCCCTCCGAGGAAGGAAATAACACCCGGAGCGGTGATGTTGGCCGCCATGTAGATGATGCCAGCGCTGACCCGCTCCGCGCCGGTATGGGCGGCGATGATGTTCTTGCTATCGATACCGTTCTGCACGGTGACGACCCGCGTGTTAGGGCCCAGCAGAGGGGCAAGCCGCGCGGCGGCGGCATCGGTATCGGCGAGCTTCACTGCGAAGTAGATGATATCCACCGGACCGATCTCGGCGGGGTCCTCGGCGGCATGAATGTCTGGGATAGAGAGCGGCCCGTCGGGCGTCTCTACCCGGAGGCCATCAGAGCGCAGCGCCGCCAGATGCGCCCCGCGCGCGATCAGGTGCACCTCGTGCCCCGCCTCTGCCAATCGTCCGCCAACATACCCGCCGATCCCGCCGGCGCCCATAATCGCAATTTTCATAAAAAAACACTCCCGTGAAAGGGAGTGTCTCATAATTTCGGTTTTTTGGGTAGGCCCTAGCCCAGGCTGACGCTTGCTGCGCTTTCGGGCAGTTCCTCGTCAAAGCAGCGCTGGTAGAACTCGGCCACTGTCTCGCGCTCGAGCTCGTCGCATTTGTTCAGGAAGGTCACCCGGAAGGCATAGCCGATGTCGCGGAAGATCTCGGCGTTCTGGGCCCAGTTGATCACCGTCCGCGGGCTCATCACGGTGGACAGCTCGCCCGACATGAACGCGGTGCGCGTCAGGTCGGCCACGGTCACCATCTGGCCGATGTCCTTGCGGCCCTGCTCGGTGTTGTAATGCGGCGACTTGGACAGCACGATCTGCGTCTCGGCGTCGTGGCTGAGATAGTTCAGCGTGGCCACCAGCGACCAGCGGTCCATCTGCGCTTGGTTGATCTGCTGCACCCCGTGATAGAGCCCGGTCGTGTCGCCCAGGCCCACGGTGTTGGCTGTCGCAAAGAGGCGGAAATAGGGGTGCGGCGTGATCACCTCGTTCTGGTCGAGCAGCGTCAGCTTGCCGTCGCTCTCCAGCACGCGCTGGATCACGAACATCACATCCGCGCGGCCGGCGTCGTATTCGTCGAACACGATGGCGGTGGGGTTGCGCAGCGCCCAGGGCAGGATGCCCTCGTGGAACTCGGTGACCTGCATGCCGTCGCGGATCTTGATGGCGTCCTTGCCGATCAGGTCGATCCGCGAGATGTGGCTGTCGAGGTTCACCCGCACGCAGGGCCAGTTCAGCCGCGCGGCGACCTGCTCGATATGGCTGGACTTGCCGGTGCCGTGATAGCCCTGGATGATCAGGCGGCGGTTATAGGAAAAGCTGGCCAGGATCGCCTTGGTCGTGTCGGGGTCGAACTTATAGGTCGGGTCCACCTCGGGCACGCGGCTTGTGGGCTCGGCGAAGCCTTTGACATGCATGTCGCTCTCGATCCCGAACACATCGCGAACCGAGATCTCTTCGGTGGGCTTGCCAAGTTCCATCGTTCCGTCCGCCATCTTCGCTCTCTGACCGTTGGGGGTTCATTTGGGGCCACCAAACTGCGGCCCGACCGCACGCCTTCATGTCGGATAACTCGGGCAAGGTCAACGCATAGGCTGTGCTAAAGGGGCCGTGGTGGCGGGTTCGTTTCTACAAGTTCCTCTAAGGGGCCGGAATGCCAGGGGCTGCGGCTGGGCGGCAGGCCGAGCAGATGCGCGATCGTCGGGCGGATGTTGTAGTGTGAGCGCGGCTTTCTTGGCGCGATATGGCCCCGCGCGGCGATCCCGTGACCCATCGCAAAGAGCCACGCCCGCACCGTGCCGTCGATGTTCCAGCGATGCTGCACCCACTCGCGCCCAAAGCCGCGCCCGTGATCCGTGGCCACGATTAGGGTGATGCGGCGCCCTTGGGCTGTCTGCTTGGCGATCTCTGCCTCGAAGGCGCGCAGATAGCCGTCATAGCGCTCCAGCACCCTCAGATATCGGGCGTAATCGTTGCGGTGCCCGGCGTCATCGGTCTCGTCAAAGCCGACATAGAGCAGCCTTGGCGGGTCCTCTTGCAACTGCTGGAGGGCCGCGTGAAAGATCGGCGCGTCGGTCGCGCCGTCGGCGGTGTTCGGGGCGCGGCTGACGGCTTCGGCGCGCCCGCGCAGGATCACCGCGCGCGCGGGATCCAGTTTGAGGCAGTCCACCACCAGATCCCACGTGGTCATGGCGGCCACTGGCGCGGGGTCCTCGGGGAAGGCGTCCTGGATGTTCGTTGCAAGGGTGGTTCCGCGCGGCGGTGGGTCCTCGTTCTCGGTGCAGCGGGTCAGCCGCCCGGCAAAGATCGAGTGATAACCCGACATGGAAATCCCCACGGGGCTGCCGATGCGAAAATCCGGACGACGCGTGTCGCTGCCGATGAAACTGCCCCGCGGGAGCAGGTCTTGCATCAGGAAGGGCATGGCGGTGGGGCGGCGGTCGGCAGTGAGTTCGGGATCCGCCCCGGTCAGAAGTTCTCTTGGGCGCACGCCGTCCAGCGTAACCAGAACGACGGTGTCGGCGGGTTCCCGGATCGGTGCCAGCGCTTTCGGCAAGGGGCTTGGCAGCACGGCCTGAAACGCGTTCCAAAGCGACTGCAAAAGCAGCCTGGTCCAACGCAACGCCGCGGCGGGGCTGTCGATTATTGGGTGATCCTCAGCGATGCCGCAACCTATTGGGGGTCAAAACCTGTCGGGTTTGTTTGTCACAACTTATGGGCAATGTCTTGCGCAAATTCGGCCCCACAATTTGACCGCGATTTGCCGCGCCCCGCCGCAGGGCGCGGCGACCTGCTCGATACGGCTGGTCTTGCCGGTCTGGGCTTGCCGGTGCCGTGGTAGCCCTGGGTGATCGGGCGGCGGTTATAGGAAAAGCTGGCAAGGATCGCCTTGGTCATGTCGGGGTCGAACTCATAGGTCGGATCCACCTCGGGCACGCGCCGCGCAAGCGGGGTTATCCCCAATTTTAAGAAGAAACCCGAATTCCGCCACAAAAAGGCCAAGGCTTTGCGCCGTTCCCGCGCAATTATGTGCCTCGTTAAGTGGTGAATACGGCGGCGTTGCGTGTGCAAGCCGCCGGATTTGGTTGAGGGGAAGGAGCCGGCACGTTGGCAACCTACTGGATTACAACGTCGAACTGGAACGACGCGGCCTTTTGGTCATCCGTCAGTGAGACCACCAATGGGCACACGTTAGACTTTAGCGCGCTCCCCTCGAATTACAGTGTTCTTGCGGATTATGGTTCCGGTCGCGTTACCATCTCGGATGGTACGACGACGTTCATCGTAGGCGAGCCTGGCGATGGCGGCGCGGATGCCAATTTCGGCGGTAGCACCGATCTTGACCTCTTCGACTGCGTGATCGGCAGCGAGGGAGACGACACCATTGAGGGTGCCACGTCCGGCAGTGCGGACTTTTTCGACGGCGGCGGTGGGAATGACTCTATCAACTCCGGCGGCGGGGCGGATACGGTCCTGGGCGGGGATGGCAATGATACGATCAATGGCTATGCGGGCAATGATAGCATCGAAGGCGGCGCGGGCGATGACAGCATCCAGGCCGAGTTCGGCGACGACACGGTGCTGGGCGGCGCGGGCAGCGACACGATCGACGGCTATGCGGGGCATGACAGCATCGATGGCGGCGCCGACAATGACAGCCTGACCGGCGAGAACGGCAACGACACGCTGATCGGCGGCAGCGGCGACGACACCCTGCTTGGCGAGAATGACGACGACTCCTTGGATGGCGGGATCGGCAACGACACGCTTGATGGTGGGTCTGGCAACGATACGCTGCTGGGCGACGATGGCGCCGACAGCCTGGTCGGCGGCGGCGGCTTGGATTCTTTGGATGGCGGCGACGGCAATGACACGCTGCAATCGGGCTGGCATGACGACACCGTGGAGGGCGGTGCGGGCGATGACTCGATCTCCGGCGGCAGCGGCGACGACCTGCTTCGTGGCGGCGACGACAATGACTCGATCAATGGCTGGGCCGACAATGACCTGATCTATGGCGATGCGGGCGATGACAGCCTGATCGGCGAGCAGGGCAATGACACGCTATACGGGGGCACGGGCAACGATTCCCTCCATGGCCAGGGCGGCGCGGACGCGCTCTATGGCGAGGGCGGCGACGATTACATCCAAGTCGACACCGATAACCAGGACGACCTGGTGGTCGGCGGCGAGACCGACGAGACCGCGGGCGACACCTTACTATTCGTTGACAATAACGGGCTTGGGATCGACGTCACTTATAGCGGGGACGAGGCGGGGACCGGGACCAATAACGGCAATGTCACCACCTTCAGCGAGATCGAGAACCTGGTGCTGGGCGATAACGCCGACACGGTCGACGGCTCGGCCGACACGGCGGGGCTGAACATCGACGGGGGGGCGGGCGACGATAGCATAACGGCGGGGCAGGGGGACGACCTGCTGACCGGCGGCGCGGGGGAGGACGTCTATACCTTTCAGAGCGGCACCGGCGCGGACACGATCTCTGACTTCGACCTGGGCGATGACGACAGCGACGGGTTCTTTAACGACCAGATTGATGTCTCTGCCCTGACGGATGCGGACGGCAACCCCGTCAACGCCTGGGATGTCACCGTGTCCGATGATGGGTTCGGCAACGCCCTGCTGACCTTCCCGAATGGCGAGACCGTTCTGCTGGAGGGCGTCGCCCCGGCGCAGATCGATGAGGCGCAGGAGCTCTTCGCCGCGGGCATCCCCTGTTTCTGCGATGACACGCTGATTGCGACCCGCAAGGGCGAAGTGCCGGTGCAGGAGCTGCGGCCCGGCGACATGGTGCGCACCCTGGATCACGGCGAGCAGCCGGTGCGCTGGATCGGCCAGCGCAGCTATGACGCCGAGACGCTGCGCCAGCACCCAAAGCACCGCCCGATCCTGATCGGCAAGGGCGCGCTGGGCAACCACAGCCCACTTCTGGTGTCGCCCCTGCATGGCATGCTGGTGGGCCCCGATCAGGGGCTCTTGGGCGAGGGGTTCGCGCGGGCCAAGGACCTGATGCAAGTGCCCGGCGCGGTACGCCGCGCCAAGGGTAAGCGCGCAGTGCGCTACAACCACGTGCTCTTGCCGCAGCATGCGGTGATCTTCGCCAATGGCGCGGCGACAGAGAGCTTTTATCCCGGCCCGGAATCGCTGTGCCTGTTCGGCCTGGATCAGATCGCGACGCTGGAGCGCATTCTGCCCGGCATCGGGTCAAAGCCGGTCGGGGACATCTACGGCCCCACGGCGCGCCCCTATCTGCGCGCGCAGGAGGTCAAGTGCTTGGTCAATTTGCGCGCCCGGGGCCGGGCCCAATTCCGTGCACGGCTTGGCCAAGGCCTAACCCGCATGAACCTTGAGCCTCCCCTGGGCGCCCTTAACGCGCCCTAGGCGACCGCGGCCAGCACCCGCGCCCAGCTGCGCATGCCCTTGTGGAAACACTCTACGTCGTATTTCTCGTTCGGGCTGTGCAATTGGTCGTCGTCGCGGCCAAAGCCGATCAGCATCGAGTCCACCTCTAGGATGGACTGGAAGTAGCCCGCGATGGGGATCGAGCCGCCACAGCCTACGAAAGCAGCCGCATTGGGCCACTCGTCGCTGAGCGCGACGCGGGCCTTCTCGAACATCGGGTTCGCGGTGCTCATATGGCCCGCCGGCGAGGCGCCATGCGGCTTGAACGCGACCTCGCAATCCGGCGGCAGCATCTCGCGCACCATCGCGCGGAAGCTCTCGCGGATCGCCAGCGGGTCCTGCGTGCCCACCAGGCGAAAGCTGATCTTGGCGGAGGCCTCGCTTGGCAGCACCGTCTTGAAGCCGTCGCCCGTGTAGCCCGACCACATGCCATTGACCTCGCAGGTGGGGCGCGACCAGATCATCTCGAGCCCCGAGCGGCCCTGCTCGCCCGCAGGCTCTGACAGACCGACCTCGCCCAGGAACTCCGCCGGGTCAAAGCCCAGCGATTGCCACTGGTTGCGCAGCTCCGCGCTGAGCTCGGGCACGCCGTCATAAAAGCCCGGCACCGTGATGCGGCCCGTCTCGTCATGCAGGCTGGCGATGATGCGCGCCAGCACCCGGGCCGGGTTCATCGCGATCCCGCCATACATGCCCGAATGCAGGTCCTTGTTGGGCCCGGTGATCGTGATCTCCTCGCCCAGGAGCCCGCGCAACATGGTGGTGATCGCCGGCGTGTCATGGCCGAAAAGCCCGGTGTCGCAGATCAACGCCAGGTCAGGCGTGCTGAACTCGGCGGTGTTCTCCTTCAAGAAGGGCACCAGCGAGGGCGAGCCGCTCTCTTCCTCGCCCTCCAGAAAGAATGTCAGCTTGCAGGGCAGCGCGCCATGCACGGCCTTCCAAGCGCGGCAGGCCTCGATGAAGGTCATAAACTGGCCCTTGTCGTCGGACGAGCCGCGCCCGCGGATCACCCGCCCCTTGGGCGTGTCCTGGAGCTCTGGCTCGAAGGGCGGCTTGTCCCAAAGATCGAGCGGGTCCACCGGCTGCACGTCGTAATGCCCATAGAACATCAGATGCGGGCAGTTCGGGTTGTCAGCGGGGCCGTCGATATGGCCCACCACCATCGGATGGCCGGGGGTGGGGCGGGCCTCGGCGTCGACGCCCAAAGACTGCAGCTGCGCCACGACCCAATCCGCCGCGCGCTGGCAATCGCCCTTGAACGCCGGGTCCGTCGAGATCGAAGGGATCCGCAGAAGGTCCATCAGTCGATCCAAGGCGGGATCAAGCTCCGCATCAATGCGGGAAAGGACGGCGTTGAGGTTGCTCATGTTCTGCGCTCCGTGTTTGTCACGGGCGAAGCTAACAGTCGCGGGCGCAGTGTCCATAGGCGCGGGCCACCAGAAACGACGCACGGGAGCACTTTATTGGTCCAGGCCCGACCGTGCCTTTGTTGGGTGCCGGGCGCGCGGTCATCTGTGACCGCACCGACCTTGCTGCGGGCTACTGAAAGGCCATCACAAAGATTGATTCCAATTGCCCGGCAACTAGAATAAACGGTCGAGATCAAACGCATGGAGACTTTCATGAAGAAGACCCTGCTCGCCCTGTCGATCGCGTCACTGGCAACCGCGACCACCGCCGAGCCGGTGGATGAGCGCACCGCGCGCAAGCAGCTGTTCAAACCGAAAGGGTTCTCGGTTGAGTATGTCGAGGACAGCGGCCTGACCGAGCAACAGCAAGGCTTCTTTAAGATCCTGGTCGAGGGGCGGGACTCGCGCCAAGAATTTGGCACCCTGGCGCGCTATTACGGCGCGATCACCGTGTCCCCGTCGATTTTTGAGGGCGATATTGGCGCGCTGCTGCTGACCCCTGAAGAGGTGCCGTTCCAGTTCGCGACGGGATATCACAGCCCGGGCGCGGCGGATGCCGCGTCGCTCGAGGCGTGCAACGCGCAGGTGCGCGGCGAGCAAAAGGAATGCGTGATCGCGGCGCGCATCCTGCCCAAGCGCTTCTCGGAGCGCGATTTGACGATGTCTTTTGCCGCCACGGCCAATTTCAAGCTCTATCGCGGCGCCGACGCGCCAAAGGCCTTTGCCATTTCGCCTTCGTCTCAGGCGTTTGGCCTGGCAGAGGGCGCGACCGCCGCGGACGAGGCCCTTGGCGCTTGCAACGGCCTAATCGAGCAGGAACAGCCGCGCGACTGCGTGGTCGTCATCGCCGACGAGTAGGCGATTCCGTACCTATGACCCTAAATGCTGCCTGCGCGGTCGCGTGCAGGTTGCCGCAAGCGGCGTCAAATTGTATCATCTTGCATTAAGCATTTTAAGAAACTTGCGCGGGTAGTTATGTAGGATACGCCTTTTTAGTTCTGGGGGACGTGATGACTTATAGCCAGCAGCTCGATCAGGCGATCCAGCGACTGCACGACGAAGGCCGCTATCGCACGTTCATCGATATCGAGCGCCAGAAGGGCGCCTTTCCGCATGCGATCTGGCGCCACCCGGACGGATCGGAGCGCCCGGTTACCGTCTGGTGCGGCAACGATTACCTGGGCATGGGGCAGCACCCGGTCGTTCTGGCCGCGATGCACGAGGCGATAGACGCCACCGGTGCGGGCTCTGGCGGCACCCGCAACATCTCGGGGACCACGGTGTATCACAACCGCTTGGAGGCCGAGCTTGCCGATCTGCACCAAAAAGAGGCGGCGCTGCTGTTCACCTCGGCCTATGTCGCGAATGATGCGACACTTTCGACATTGCCGCGATTGTTTCCAAATCTGATCATATACTCCGACGCGCTGAACCATGCCTCGATGATCGAGGGCGTGCGCCGCAATGGCGGGGCAAAGCGGATATTCCGGCACAACGACGTCGCGCATCTGCGTGAGCTTTTGCAGGCCGACGACCCCGCCACGCCCAAGGTGATCGCGTTTGAGAGCGTCTATTCCATGGATGGCGACATCAGCCCCATGGCCGAGATCTGCGACCTGGCCGAGGAATTCGGCGCGCTCACCTATCTTGACGAGGTGCACGCGGTCGGCATGTACGGCCCGCGCGGCGCCGGCGTGGCCGAGCGTGATGGGCTGCTCGACCGGATCGACATCATCAACGGGACCCTCGCCAAAGCCTATGGCGTGATGGGGGGCTACATCGCCGCGAGCGCGAAGATGTGTGACGCCATAAGGTCCTACGCGCCTGGCTTTATCTTTACCACATCGCTGCCGCCGGCTGTTGCTGCGGGTGCTGCGGCCTCGGTCGCGCATCTCAAGACCCACCAGGAGCTGCGCGATCAGCACCAGACCCAGGCCAAGATCTTGAAATTCCGCCTAAAGGGGCTCGGCTTGCCGCTGATCGACCACGGCACCCATATCGTGCCGGTGATGGTGGGCGATCCGGTGCATACCAAGCTGATGAGCGACATGCTGTTGGAAGAGCATGGCATCTATGTGCAGCCAATCAACTTCCCCACGGTGCCGCGAGGTACCGAAAGGCTTCGGTTCACACCATCTCCGGTCCACGGACCGGATGAGATGGACCGACTTGTTGCCGCATTGGACACGCTCTGGTCCCACTGCGCGTTAAACCGCCAAGACCTCACCGGATAATTTGTCCACAGGTGCAATAGCTCTGGACCTATGCTAACTTAAGCGTAAGAGAGTCGCCAAAGCGCGAATCGGCGCTCGAGGGGATGAAAAGAGAACGCGGGGCAAAGGGCATGATCGGGCGGCGCAATGCACCCCCTGAAAACCCAGAGATCGACGAACCCAAAGGGTTCGACGATTTTGACCTGCGTCTTGGCGATATCATGCGCGGCGAGCGCGCCACCCTGGGCAAGTCGCTCTTAGACGTGCAGCGCGAGTTGAAGATCAAGGCGAGCTATATCGCCGCGATTGAGAATTCTGATCCTTCCGCATTCGAGACCCCCGGCTTCATCGCGGGCTATGTGCGGTCCTACGCGCGCTATCTTGGCCTGGACCCGGAATGGGCCTTCTCCAAGTTCTGCGAAGAGGGCAACTTTACTGTGGCGCATGGCTTGGCGCCTGCTGCCTCGGGGCCGCGGACCGCAAAGATAGAGGCTTCGCGCTCCACCGGTTTGGGCCGCGACCCGTTCGAGCAGCCGAATACGCCGTTTGTGCCGCGCGCCGAGAGCATCTTTAGCCGGATCGAGCCCGGTGCCCTGGGATCGGCGGCGGTTCTGGTCGCGCTGATCGGAGTGATCGGCTATGGTGGCTGGACCGTGCTGCAGGAGGTCCAGCGCGTGCAATTCGCGCCGGTGGACCAAGCGCCGGGTGTGACCGCCGAGATCGACCCGCTTACCGCCTCGCCTGAGCTCGCGGTGGACACCGCGGGCACCCTCCTGTCCAGCCCGTCCCCGACCGAAGGGCTTGACCGCCTTTACCGCCCGCAGGCCTTGGACGTGCCGGTTATGACCGCGCGTGATGCGCCGATCGCCAGCTTGGACCCGACCAAAATCGCCACCCTTGTGGAGGTGCCGGACAGCACGCCCACGGATGTGGCGCCGCTTTCGGCGGATCCGGTGTCGATTGCGCTGGCCGAGGCGCTGGGCGTGGACCTGCCCGAGGCTCCGGCGGTGCAAGTGACCGAGAAGGACATCCCAGAGGTTGTTATGTACGCCTCGAACCCCGCCTGGGTGCGCGTCTCGGCGGCCGATGGCACAACGCTCTTTGAGCGCATAATGGACGCCAACGAGACCTGGACGCTTCCAAAGACTGAGGTCACCCCGCTTTTGCGCACGGGGTATGCGGGGGCGATCTACTTCCTGGTTGATGGCCAGCCCTACGGACCGGCGGGCAAGGGCGCGACGGTTGGTAAGAATATCGCGCTTTCTGCCAATGACTTGAAATCGGTCTACGGGGTCACGTCTGACCTGGAAGACATAGATCTGGATGCGATTATTCAGGATGCGGTGCGGCAGCGGGACGCGCAGTAGCGACTTTTGACGCAGTCTTTTTTGGCGCATGCGCAATACTGGAGCGGATCGCAAAGAATCTGAATCAGGTTTTCAAGCGGAACGCGGCAGAAAGCTTTGGCCAATCAATTACCGTTTGTTAGCTTTTATCTTGGAATATTGCTGGGACATGCATACGACTCTCAGCGGAGCTTGGCGCGATGATGAAGGCTATGGAAATTCAAGGGGCTCGCCCGAGAAGATAACATGTTTCTTTACCTCCCCTTAAGGCGAATCGCCGGAAGATAGGGGAGGGTGGACGGGGGAACTTCTGATCGCGCTGTTAACCAAAGGTTAGGCAGTATTAAGGGGCTCTTCACACCGGAATCAGACGTGTCATCACAGCGGTCCGCCTTTAACTTGCGGCATCAATCCGAAGGCAAGCGCCCGCTGTATCAGTGCCTTCCGTCGGAGTCCGATTCAATGCCCGGTTCACGTTGCTCGCGAACAGCTTTGGCGTCGCGAAAGAGTTGCAAGGATTCGCGGTTGCTTGGCGTCCGGAGGCGACCTATCTAAGACGTGAACGCGGCAGCGTTGAGGCGCATCCATGGACCACAATCACATCCGCCCCTGGCGCAATATCTATCGGCGCAAATCTCGCCAGATCATGGTCGGGAATGTTCCCGTTGGTGGCGACGCACCGATCTCGGTGCAGACAATGACCAACACCGACAGCGCGGATGTCGCCGCGACCGTCGCACAGGTAAGGGCCTGTGCCGAGGCCGGCGCTGACATTGTCCGGGTCTCGACCCCCGATGAGGCATCTACCAAGGCGTTGGCCGCGGTGGTGCGTCAAAGTCCGGTGCCGATCGTTGCGGATATCCATTTCCACTACAAACGCGCCATCGAGGCGGCGGAGGCCGGCGCGGCCTGCCTGCGGATCAACCCTGGCAATATCGGCTCTGCCGAACGCGTCAAGGAGGTGATCAAGGCGGCCAAAGATCATGGGTGCTCTATTCGCATTGGCGTTAACGCGGGCAGTCTGGAAAAGCACTTGCTGGAGAAATACGCTGAGCCCTGTCCGGACGCGATGGTCGAAAGCGGTCTCGATCACATCAAGATCCTTCAGGACAATGATTTCCACGAGTTCAAGATCAGTTGCAAAGCCTCTGATGTCTTCCTCGCAGCGGCGGCCTATCAGGCCCTGGCCGAGGCCACAGATGCACCGATCCACCTCGGGATCACCGAGGCGGGCACGCTGAATGCGGGCACGGTGAAATCCGCCATCGGTTTGGGCAACCTGCTTTGGATGGGGATCGGCGACACGCTGCGCGTAAGCCTTAGCGCGGACCCCGTCGAGGAGGTCCGCGTGGGCTATGAGATCCTCAAGGCGCTCGGCCTGCGCCACCGCGGTGTGAACATTATCTCTTGTCCCTCCTGCGCGCGCCAGGGCTTTGACGTGATCAAGACTGTCGAGATCCTCGAGCAGCGGCTGGAGCATATCAAGACGCCCATGTCGCTGAGCATCATCGGCTGCGTCGTGAACGGGCCCGGCGAGGCGCTGATGACCGATGTAGGCTTTACCGGCGGCGGGGCCGGGTCCGGCATGGTCTATCTGGCGGGCAAGCAGAGCCACAAATTGTCAAACGACCAAATGATCGAACATATCGTCGAGCAGGTCGAGGCGCGGGCCGCCGCGATTGAGGCCGCGCCCGCCGCCGCTGCGGAGTAGCGCGCGTTAGCCGCGCTCTTCGGCGATAATCTCGCGCATGGCATCCAGCGGCACGTAACCGCGCACCATCTGATCCCCGAACACAAAGCTGGGCGTGCCGCTGATCGACAGGCGCTGCCCCAGGGCGCGGTTCTGCGCGATGATCCGCTGCACGGCCTCGCTGGACATGGCGGCCATCACCGCATCCGCATCAAGACCCTGATCCGAGGCCATCGCCCGCAGGCTGCGCTCGCTGATCTGGCCGCGCATGGTCATCAGCCCATCATTCACGGCCTTATAGGCCTCATCGCCGCCGACCTCGCGCACCGCCAAGGCGAATCGCGAGGCTTGCACCGATTCCTCGCCCAGGATCGGGAACTCTTTGACGATCAGCCGGATATTGCCGTCGGATGCGATCAGCTCGGCAACCTCTGGGTGGGCGCGCTTGCAGTAGCCGCAGCGGTAATCGAGAAACTCCACGATGGTCACGTCGCCATCCGGGTTGCCGCCGACCCAGCTTGTGGGGTCGTTCAGCAACGCGTCGGCGTTGACCTGCAAGAGTGCGATGTCATCGGCGGCCTGCTGGTCGGCCTGGCGGCTCTCCAAAACCTGGATCGCCTCCATCAGCACCTCTGGGTTGTCCAGCAGATAGGCGCGGATTTCTGATCGGAGCGCGTCCCGCTCTTCAGCGCTCATCGCGCTCATGTCAAAGGCGGCGACCGGCCCCCCAACAACCAGGGCCAGGGCGGTGGCAGAGAGCAGGCGGGTGAGCATCAGCAAAGTTCCTTTGGTTAACCGGCGCGTTTAGCCGCTCCTAGCACATCTTGGGCGCGGTTCCACCCCGCGGAACCCTGCGGCAGCAATCCGGCGGCGCGCTTGGCATGCACCGCCGCCGTCTTGAGATTGCCGGTGATGGCGTAGCGCTCGGCGGTGATCAGCGAGGCCATGCCGTTATTGCCAGCCCGCGCATAGGCCGTGGCCAGATCGCGCATCATCCTTGGATCACGGGCGTCTCGCGCCCTTGCCGCAACCAGCACCTTCAGCGCCTGGGCATTGGAGCTGCGCGTGTTCAGCGCCACCAGCGCCCGCCCATGACCGGCCAGGATCAGCGCGTTGCGCGGCGCCAAGCTCACGGCTTTTTGATAGGCCTGGGCGGCGGCGGCGTAGTTGCGGCTTTCCAAAAGGATCTGCCCGCGCAGCTCGTGCACATAGGGGTCATTCGGGCGCATCGCGGCCAGCTTGTTGATCTCGGCAATCGCGCGTTTGGTGTCGGGCTTGCGGTGATAGGCGATGGCGCGGCGCATCACGGCGATATCAGAGCCGTCCTTCTTCTTCACCTTGCGCAGGGTGAAGCTGGGGGCGTTCAGAAACGCCGAGAGCTTGCCCTTGGCGCGCGCGAACCAATACTGCGCCTCTGGGTTCGGCTTGGCGGCGTTTTTGTAGGCCGCGGCATAGCCATGCACTGCCCGCATGCGGTCCCGGGTCAGCGGGTGGCTGCGGATGTAAGGGTCCTGCCGCGCGGCGTTCAGCACCTCTTGGCCGCGGAAATAGTCCAGCACATCCGCCATGGCTTTGGGGTTGATCCCTTTCTGCGCCATGTAACGCAGCGCCGCCTGGTCGGCAGAGGATTCCTCGGCCCGCGTGTGGCCCAAGAACACCCGGCTGGCGGAGCTGGCCGAACCGGTCGCGATACCAGCCGCGGCCTCGGCATTGCCAGTGCCAGCACCAACGGCCAAGGCCAAGAGCAGCCCGAACCGCGCCGCACCAGAGGCGGCCCGGCGGTTGGCAAGCCGCCGCGTGAGGTGGCCATTGGCGATATGGGCCAGCTCATGCGCGAAAACCGCCTGCAACTCCTCGGCGGTCTTCACCTTCTGGATCAGTCCCGAATGGATGAAAATATGCTTGGTATCCACCACGAAGGCGTTCAGCTTTGGATCGCGCACCACAAGCACGCGGATGTTTGTCGACAGCCCGGCGGCGTTGATCAAGGGCAGCGCCAATTGCCGCAGCGCGTGCTCGATATCGGGGTCTCGCAGGATCGTGACCGCGCGTCCGGGCAGGGCCGACGCCATCAGCACCGCTGCGATTAGAAGGATTTTAATCGAAACTAGGCTATGCGCTCGAAAAATGCCCGCCATTGACCTCTCGCAATTTTTGGGGTGCAGGTGACACGGGCATATTCGGAGACAGAGATGCGGAACTCAAGGCGCAGCCAGGTCGATCCCTTCATTGTGATGGATGTGATGGAGGCCGCCCGGCAGGCGGAGGCTGCGGGTCGGCACATCATCCATATGGAGGTGGGCCAGCCCGGCACACCTGCGCCGCTCGGCGCGCAACAGGCGGTGGCGGCCCGGATGGGCCGCGATCCTATGGGCTATACCGTGGCGCTGGGACTGCCAGAGCTGCGCGCGCGCATCGCAAGGCTCTATAAAGACTGGTATAATCTTGACCTGGACCCCGCCCGCGTGATCGTCACCTCGGGCTCCTCCGGGGCGTTCCTGCTGGCCTTCAACGCGCTGTTTGACAGCGGCGACCACGTCGGCATCGGCGCGCCCGGCTACCCGTCTTACCGGCACATCCTGACTGCGCTGGGCCTGACGCCGGTGATGATCGACGCCGCGGCGGAAAACCGCTTGCAGCCGGTGCCGGGCGATCTGCCCGGTGATCTGGCCGGCGTGATGGTGGCCAGCCCGGCGAATCCCACCGGCACGATGCTGGATCGCGCCGCCCTGACGGCGCTGATCGAGGCCGCGCAGGGGCAGGGCACGGCGTTCATCTCGGACGAGCTCTATCACGGGCTGGAATACGAGCGGAAGGCGGTCAGCGCGCTGGAGATCAGCGACGATGTTTATGTGATCAACTCCTTCTCGAAATACTTCAGCATGACCGGATGGCGCATCGGCTGGATGGTCGTGCCAGAGGACCACATCCGCACCGTCGAGCGGCTGGCCCAGAACATGTTCATCTGCGCGCCGCATGTCAGCCAGGTCGCCGCGCTGGCCGCGATGGAGTGCGACGAAGAACTGCGCGGAAATCTGGATGTCTATCGCGAGAACCGGCGCCTCCTGATCGACGGACTGCCGGGGGCCGGGTTCGACAAGTTCGCGCCGCCCGATGGCGCCTTCTATGTCTACGCCGATGTGAGCGAACTGACCCAGGACAGTCGGGGTTTCGCCGCCGAGATCCTGGCAGAGGCGGGCGTGGCAGTGACCCCGGGGCTGGATTTCGACGCCAAGCGCGGGGCCGGGACGCTGCGTTTCTCTTACGCGCGCTCCACCGAGGACATGGTCGAAGGGCTGGCGCGGTTGCGGGACTTCATGCAGCGGCGGTAAGCCTGGTCGGTGGACCACGTAGGGGGCGCCGCTGCGCGCCTGGTCTTTACTCTTCCGTGTGCGTCAGCTCTGGCACATCCGCGGCGCCGGCGGTGCCGCGCCCGGAAAGAGAGGGGTTTTCCATGAAGAAGCGGTGGCAATTGAACGGGTGTTCAATTGCGGCGACGTCCTCGCGCGTAAACCTGCCATCCGCCGCCATCACCCAGCTCTGCGACTGATCCGCGAGGTTCGCCGCCATGATCTGCCCGACGATCTGCGCCTTCACGGTGGCGTTCTGGATCTCTACCAGCGTCTCCACCCGACGATTGAGATTGCGCCCCATCCAGTCCGCAGACGAGATGAACACGCGCGCCCTTTTCGCCGGAAGCCCGTGCCCGTTGCCAAAGCAGACGATGCGCGAATGCTCCAAGAAGCGGCCGACGATGGATTTCACCCGGATGTTCTCGCTTAGGCCTTTGATGCCCGGGCGCAGCCCGCAGATGCCGCGCACAACGAGGCTGATCTTAACGCCCTTCTGCGAGGCCGCATAAAGCGCGTCGATCACATCGGGCTCGACGAGCGAATTCATCTTGGCCCAGATCTCGGCGGGCTTACCAGCCACGGCATGCTCGGCCTCTGCCGCGATCAGCTCTAGAAGCTTGCCTTTGAGGGAAATCGGCGAGATCGCCAGGTTCTCCATCCCATCTGGCGGGGCGTAACCGCCGACATAGTTGAAGACCTTGGTGGCGTCGCGCCCCAGCCGCGCGTCGCAGGTAAAGAGCGACAGATCAGTGTAAACCCGCGCGGTGATTGGGTGGTAGTTGCCGGTGCCAAAATGCGTGTAGGTCACCAGCTTCTCTCCCTCGCGCCGCACCACGGTCGAGATCTTGGCGTGGGTCTTGTAGTTGAGGAACCCATAGACGACATGGGCGCCCGCGCGCTCTAGCTTGCGGGACTGGCGGATATTCGCGGCCTCGTCAAAGCGCGCCTTAAGCTCGACCAGGGCGGTGACGGACTTGCCCGCCTCCGCCGCCTCGCATAGCGCGTCCACGATGGGGCTTTCATTCGAGGTCCGGTAGAGCGTCTGCTTGATTGCCACGACATTTGGGTCGATGGCCGCCTGTTGCAGAAAGCGGATGACCATGTCGAAGGTCTCGTAGGGGTGGTGCAGCAGCATGTCCTTCTGCCGGATGGCAGCGAACATGTCGCCCTCGTGGTCTTGCACGCGTTCGGGTACCCGCGACGTGAAGACCGGCCATTGCAGGTCCGAGCGGTCGTCCAGCACCAACTCTTTCACGTCGGCCATCCCGATCAGCCCGTCGAACTCGATCACCTCGGCCTCGTCCACGCCAAGCTCGGCCATAATGACGCGACGCAGCGCGCTTGGCGCGCCGGACGAGAGCTTTAGCCGGATCACTTCGCCGCGGCGGCGGCGCTTTAGCGCCACCTCGAACTCGCGCACCAGGTCCTCGGCCTCGTCCTCGACCTCGATATCGCTGTCGCGCAGCACCCGGAAGGCGCAGTGGCCCTTCAGCTTGTAGCCGGGAAACAGCGTGCCGACATGCAAGAGCAGCAGCTCTTCGAGCGGCAGAAAGCGGCGCCCGCCATCCTCCAACGGCAGGGCCACGAAGCGGTCGATCTGCTGCGGGATCGGCAGCAAGGCGCGCAGGTCGCGCCGGTCCTTTTTGCGCTCCAGTTGCAGCGCCAGGGTGAAGCCGGTGTTGGGGATGAAGGGGAATGGGTGCGCGGGGTCGACGGCCAGAGGCGTGAGCACCGGGAAGACCTGCGCCATGAACACCTCGTCAAGATGCGCGATGTCTGCCTCGGTCAGCTGGTCGCGCCGGACCAGCGTGATCCCAGCGCCCTCCATCTCGGCCTTGAGCCCGTCCCATACCGCCTGCTGGCGCATCATCAGCCCGCGCGCGTCCTCGTCGATGAGTTTCAACTGGTCCGCCGGCGAAAGGCCATCGGCGGCCGGTGTTGTGTTGCCCGCGTTCGCCAGCTCGCGCAGACCGGCCACGCGCACTGTGTAGAACTCGTCAAGGTTGGCGGCCGAGATTGACAGGAACCGCAGCCGCTCCAGCAGCGGCGCGCGCGGGTTCTCGGCCTCTTCCAGCACCCGCCAGTTGAAGCCCAGCCAGCTAAGCTCGCGGTTAAAGAAGCGCCTCGACCCGGCGAAGTCCTCGTCGGGAAGCTCAACAGCGGGCGGAAACGGGGCCCTGAGAAAATCGGAAAAAGTCATACACACCCAGCTAGGAGGCTAATGTTACGGAGGAGTGACAGTTATGACGCCTCGGTGGCCAATTTGTCCAGTACCGGCCCGGCCAAAGCCTTGGTGATGCGCCGTTTCTGCGCCAGCGCGGCCTGGTCGAGCGCGTCTACCAGGCGGCCCGCGCCCGCAAACGAGCGCTCCATACGTATCATGAGGTAGGGCAAGAGATCTGCATCCAGCGCGATCTGACGATCCGCGAAGAGCTTTACCAAGACGGCCGCCAGCAGCTGATCATCGGGGGCGTCGAGGCTCACCATGCCGGTGCCCTGCAGGCGGCTCTTGATGTCCGGCAGGGACAAGTCCCAGCGCGCGGGAGGGGTCGCGGCGGTGATCAAAAGCGGGGCGCCGTTCTGTAGCGCCAGGTTATGAAGGTGAAACAGCGCCTCCTCGGCAGCCCTGTCCCCCGCGATACGGTCGGCATCCTCAACGGCGATGGGGCCGGCGGCCAGCGCCTCGACCTGGCCGGGCACCTCCGCGGCGGGCGCAATCCGCGCGCCGACCATCGCCGCCCAGACATGCGCCAAATGGGTCTTGCCGGACCGGGCCGGACCGACCAGCAGCATTTTGCCCTGTGGCCAATCATGCCAGGACTGGATCGCCTCCACCGCCGCCGCATTGCTGGGCGCGATAAAGTAATCGCCACGCCCCAGGGCGGGTTCCGAAGGCAGGTTTAATGTCAGCTGCTCGCTCATGAGGGCGCAGAGTATAGCGGATCTGTCGGGGTTTGAAACCCGCGTTTAGAGGGGTGCGACCGGTTTTGTCGGTCCAGTATGGCGCGATTTGCTTAACATATGCGTCTACGCCTGTGCCTTCCAGGGGCCATCGGGGGGCACGCGCGTCCTAGCCTTTGGCGAGGCGCCCCAGAATCTCGCTGGCGAGGGCCGAGATCTCCTGTGCGGCGGGCCCTGTCGATTGCTTCTCTCGCGCGGCCAGCCCCAACCCCAGGGTTTCCGCGAAGACCACCCGATTGCCGATGACGGTCTTGGCCGCTGTTGCCCCTAGATTTGCCAACTCTCCGACCATGGCGTCCGCAATTTTAGTGCCGGCGCGCGCGCGGTTCAGAACGGTCATCACCGGGGCATCTGCGCGCTCGGAAAGCTCCAGCACGCTGTCCGTCGCCCATAGGTCCACCGCCGAGGCTGCCACGGGCACGACCACCAGGTCCGCGGCCCGCAGTGCGTGGCGGGCGTCGCTGTCGGCCTTGGGCGGGGTGTCGATCAGCACCAAATCGTGGCTGTCCAGAAGCTTCTTGACCTCATAGCTCACCCCCCAGGCCGAGGCGGTGGCAAAGTCCAGGCCCGGCGCGTCCACCTGCTCCAGGCGGGTCATGAACCAACGCCCCAGGCTGCCTTGCGGGTCGGTGTCCACCACGGCGACGCTTGAGCCCCGTGACGCGAGCTCGACCGCGATATTCGCCGCAAGTGTCGTTTTGCCGGAGCCGCCCTTTTGCTGAGCAAGTGTGATGACGTGGCCTGGCATGGAATCCCCCAATGAAATCTCGGCCAGTATGCCTGAAATGCTGCGCCTGCACAATGAAATGCTGCTATGCGGCAATTGCGCGGCTGCGCGCGCGAGATGGGCCTGGATGCGGGTTATGACCTTTGCGCGCGCCCGTGCTAGACTTAAGGCGCTGATTCGAAAGGGATGGAGCGTGAGGCGACTGGGGAAAATGCAACGGGTAACCGGGCTATTGCTTGCCAGTATGCTGCTTGTGGGCTGCAACACCAATGGGGCGTCCTTTGCGCCCTCCGCCAGCAAGGCGGGGTTTCGCGACAATTACGTTGTCGCCCGAACGGCGCTAGAGCGCGGCCAATACGGCAAGGCCGAGCGCGGCTATGCCAACCTGCTAAAGAAGGCCGGTCCGCTGGAGCCGCGTCTTCGGCTGGAATACGCTCATGCGCTGCTGCGGGGCGGCAAGTACGAGAAGGCCTCGGCCGAGGCTCGCGTCGTGGCCTCGGTGCTGGACGGGCGCGGGCGCTCTGCCGCGCTGGCGGTGCAGGCCACCGCGGATCAAGAGATCGCCCGGCGCGCCATCAACAAAGGCGTGGCCGATGCCGACGCGATCGAGCGCCTGGTCGCCGCGAGGGCGGGTTTCGACGAGCTTCTTCAGAAACATCCCGACCTGGATCCGCTTGGCGCGATGGCCCTGCGCCGCAGGACCATTGATGTCGAGCTGTCGACGATCCGCTAGGTCGCGCGCCTGCGCTTGACATGACGCTGCAATCCGCATGGTTCGCCTTTTTGCTGCTGCTCAGCCCCGCCGTCGGGTCTTTTCTTGGCGTGCTGGTGGAGCGCCTGCCCGCGGGGCGGTCCCTATTAGAGCCATCTAGCTGCGCGGCCTGCGGCGTGCGACTGCGCTGGCGGCACATGGTGCCGATCGCGTCGGCACTGGCGCTACGGCAGCGCTGCGCGGCCTGCGGCGCGCCTTACCCGGGGCATTTGCTGCGAATAGAGCTGGCGGCGGTGCTGGTGACGGTTCTGGCGGGGTCTATCGCATCGGGCCCGGTGGCGCTGACCATGCTGGCGGGGGCGTTCTGGTGCCTGGTGGCGCTGTTCTACACCGACCTGCACACGCTCCGCCTACCTGACCCATTAACCGGCGCGCTGGCCCTTCTGGCCTATTGCTGGGCGATCCAGGACCCCTCCCGCAGCCTGATCGAGCCGCTGCTGTCGGGGGCGGGGGCCCTGGCCGCGTTCTGGCTTGTGCGCTGGGGCTACTTCCAATGGCGCGGGCGCGAGGGGCTGGGCCTGGGGGATGTGAAACTCGCCGCCGGGCTGGGCGCTCTGGTCGGCTGGGCCGCGATGCCATGGGTGACCCTTGTGGCGGCGATGCTTGCCTTGGTGCTGACCGCCGTCGAGCGATGGCGGGGTGGCGGGGTATCACATCCCGAGGCGCGCATCCCATTTGGCACATACTTGATCGGCGCTACATTTGTCGTCTTAATGGTTGTATAAGGGAACCCGTGTCCTTGGGTCTGGTGCCGCATAAACGCCCGCGTGCTTTGGGCTGGAATACATTGCATGAACCGATAAACGTAGAGCCATGAAAATGAGTAAAGCTGCATCCACCGTTGCTTTGATGTCCTGCGCGCTCGCGCTAACCGCGGCGATGGCGGCGCATGCGCAGCAAACCGCCGAGGGCGAGCTTGTCCCCTTGGGGGTGGTCTCTGCGGCCTACCAGGCCGGGGACCATACTGCCGCGCGCGAGGGCATTCGTGCGCATGCAGAGGCTGGGAACGCGCTTGCACAATTCCGCCTGGGCTACATGATCGCCAATGGCGAGGGCGGCCCCTTTGACCGCGCTGAGGCGACGCAATGGTTAGAGGCCGCCTTGCAACAAGGTCACGCCGAGGGGCACACGCTGCTGGCGCGGGTCTACATGTCCGGCAATCCCTAGCAGCCCGACTACGTCCGAGCGGCGGAGCTTCTGCGGCCCGGGGCCGAGGCAGGGGAAGCCGATGCGCTCTATTACCTGGGGCGGTTGCATCGCGTTGGGCGCGGGGTGGAGGGCGACGTCGAACGCGCGTTCCAGTTGCTGCGCGCCTCGGCGCGCGCGGGGTTCGCGCCCGCGCAGCTGGACGTGGCGCAGATGTATTCGCGCGGCGAGGGCACCGCGGCTGATCCCGCGCAGGCCTCGCGCTGGCTGCTGCAAGCGGCGGAGGGTGGCAATGCCGAGGCGCAGATGTCGCTATACTACAACTACACGCGCGGCACTGGCTTTCCCAAGAACGAAGAGACCGCGCAGGAGTGGCTGATACAGGCTGCGAGCAACGGCCATACCATGGCGCAGCGTGTCCACGGATCGACGCTGTTGTTTGCCGAGAATGCCGCCGAGGAAGACCTGGCAATGGGACTGGACCTGCTGGGCAGGGCCGCGGTCAAGGGCGAGGCTGGCGCGCAGTCGAACTTGGGATATGCCTACATGACCGGCGTTGGCTTGGAACAAGATGTGGAACAGGCCCTGGAGTGGTACACGCGTGCCGCTGACCAAGGGCTGACCCGCGCCGCCCTTGTGGTGGGAGACCTCTACAGCGGTGACAAGGGCATCGCCCCAGATCCGGATCTGGCCCTGAAGTACTACCAAATTGCCGAGCTTGGCCGCAGTGAGATCGCGCAGATGCGCCTGGGAGAGATGGTCTTGGAGGGCGTCTTTGCCAACCAGGAAGAGCCCGAGCGCGCCATTCACTGGGTGGCGGCAGCGGCGGAGACGGGCAATGCCGCGGCGCGCGACTGGCTGAAGGATCGCGCAAGCGCCGAACCCTACGCGGCGCTGCGACTTGGGCTGATCTTTGCGGACGGGCTGGGCGTTGACGCCGACGCGGCGGCTGCCTTGCCGCTGATCCTGGCGGCGGGGCAGGGCGGCATGCGCCCGGCGCAGGAACGCCTGGCAGATATCTACGCGGGCGGCGCCGGGGTCGAGCAGGACTATGTCGAGGCGCATAAATGGGCCAACCTCGCCGCCGCGAATGGCAGCGAAGCGGCGGTGGATCGCCGCGACACCCTGGCCAGTCTGATGACCCCCGAGCAGGTGGCGGAGGCGCAGGCACGCGCCAAGGCCTTTATGCGCGCGCAATGAAGCTCCTGCCCGCGCTTTCCTTTGCGATCGCCTTGGCGGTCTATCTGATCGCGGCTCCCGGCTTCGCACAATCGCTCTCAGAGATCCGCGCGGCCGCCAATGCCGGCGACGCAGGCGCGCAGTTTGCCCTGGCCGAACGCTACCGAACGGGCGCGGGCGTATTGCAGAACAACGCAGCGGCGGCGGCCTGGTACGAACGGGCCGTGGCCCAAAACGAGCCGCGCGCGGCGAATGCTTTGGGCGGAATGTTGCTGGTCGGGCTCGGCGTGGAAAAGGACCCAAAGCGTGGCATCGCCTTGCTCAGGGATGCGGCTGCGTCGGGTGATCCGGGCTTTATGTTTCAGCTCGGCAGCGCGCTGAACCAGGGGCTGCATGGCGCGCCCGAGCCTGCGGCCGCGGCCGAGCAGTTCCGGGCCGCCGCGGCGCTGGGCCATGACAACGCGATGGTCTCGCTGGGGCTGTTGCTCCAAGAGGGCAGCGGCGTTGCGCAGGATTTCACGCGGGCGCTAGAGCTTTACCAGGGCCCCGCAGAGCGCGGCCACGCCCGGGCGCAAAACAACCTCGGCCTGCTCTATGTGCGCGGCGACGGGGTGGCCACAGATTACGACGCGGCTTTCGCTTGGTTCCAAAAGGCCGCAGAACTGGGCCTGCCCGAGGGCATGAAGAATTTGGCCGTGATGTATGAGAACGGGTTTGGGACCGAAGTGGACGAGGATCGCGCGGCAGAGCTGCTGCGCATGGCCGTTGCGGACACCGCGGCGCAGGAGCTGCAGCTTGTTTTCGACGCAAGGCTAAAGCCGATCTCGGCGGATAAGTTAGAGCTTTATGTGGGCGGCGCCGAACTGGGCGATCCCTTGGCGAATTACTATCTGGGGCATTACCTGCTGAGCGCCGAGGCAGCGGATATCGGCGACTACCGCGAAGCGGCGCGGGCGTTTAAGTTGGCGGCCCAAGCCGGGTTGCCCGCCGCTATGGCGAATTACGGGATGCTGCTATTTGGCGGGCGCGGCGTCTTGCAGGACTTTGAGACGGGCTATGCCTGGCTTACTCTGGCGGGGTCGCTGGGGGATGCGAGTATGATATCTCTGCGCGACAAATTCGCGCTTCAGATGCCGGTGTCGCAGGTCAACGCGGCACAGGCTTTGGCCGAGCAACTGTGGGCTGAAGTTGTTGAGGGGCGCCCGTAGCGGCAAGCGGGACTTTCATTGAAATGCGCCCGCGCCCGCCGTATTATCGCAACCGTGGGGCGTATGATTTGTTGCCCCCTGAGGCGCGTTTGAAATGTTTAGGAAGGTATCTGGCTATGAAACAAGCATTACTTTCGATTTTCTCGGTGATCTTTGCGTCTGGCGCGGCGCTCGCGGCCGATGTGGAGCCGCGCCTGCAGGCCGGCGCGCTGTCCTTTAGCGGCGGGTTGGGCTTTACCAATGCGACGCTGACAATCCTCGGCCCCGACGATTTCGAGGCCGTCGAGACCGCCAGCCGTGGTCTGCCCGTGTTCCGCGTGCGCGGCGGGCGGATGCGCGACGGGTTCTACCAATACACACTGAGCGCGGCGACGGATGAGAAGATCAAGATCAAAAAGCCAATTGATAACGGCCGCGGCGGCGATGCGCGGGACTACACGTTGAAGCCCTTTCATATGAGCGGGATCTTTGAGGTATCGCGGGGCACGATCGTGCCATTGAAAGAGACCAAGTCCGGCGCTGATCTAGACGGGACCGAGTAAAGCCCGCCACGCGCCACATCGCAGGAACTCTTATGACAAGCCTCGTGGCACGCTTCACCGAGAGACGTCTGGCCCTGGCGGTGCTGCTGGTCGCTGTGCTGGCGGTGCTATTTTGGACCGGCTCGCGCTATCCGCAGCTGGACGAGAAGGCGATGATGTCGGGCGCGATCCAGCTGGAGGACCCGATCAGCTTTGATATCGTCTTCCCGGTCTCGCCCGAGATGCCCGTCTACGAGCGCATCGCCAAGTCCACGGTGAACTGGCTGGACACCAACAAGAAGGGCATGACCTTTGGCGTGCTGATCGCCGCGGCGTTCCTGACCCTGTTCGGCTATTTGCAAAAGCGGTCCTTCCGGGGCGGGTTCTCGAATTCGATGCTTGGCCTGGCCATGGGGGCGCCGCTGGGGGTCTGCGTGAACTGCGCCGCCCCGATTGCGCGCGGGCTTTACGCGGGGGGGCTGCGGGCCGAGACCGCGCTGAGCGCCATGATCGCCTCGCCCACGCTGAATGTGATCGTGCTGACGATGACCTTCAGCCTGCTGCCGTTCTACATGGGCGTGGCCAAGATCGCGCTGTCGCTGCTGGTGATCCTGGTGGCGGTACCGCTGATTGCGCGCCTTCTACCGCCCGAGCAGGTGCAGCGCGAACCGCAGGTCATCGCGCCGCAGGGCTGGGATCTGGGGGCGGATGAGAGCTGGTCCGAGGCGGGTTATGCCTTCATGCGCAGCTACGGCGCGAATCTGTGGTTCATCATCAAAACCACTGTGCCGCTGATGTTTCTGGCGGGGCTCTTGGGCGCGACGGCGGGGACTTTGCTGCCGCAGGACCTGATCCTTGGGCTGGGCTTCTCGCTGGGTGTGCTGCTGCTGATCGCGTTGGTGGGCACGTTCCTGCCGGTGCCCATCGCCTTTGACGTCGTGCTGGCGGGGGTGCTCTTGTCCAGCGGGCTCAGCCATGGCTACGTCTTCGCGCTCTTGTTCACGCTGGGGACATTCAGCATCTACAGCTACCTGATCGTGGCCAGCACGATCTCGGCCCGCGCGGGCAACTTGCTGGCGGCGGCGGTGGTGGCCCTGGGCGTTCTGGGCGGGGTGGCGGCGCATAGCTACCACACTTGGCAGACGAACCGGGCCTTGGAGCTGCTTTTGGGGTTCGAACGACTGATCTTGCCCGCGGCCTACGCGCAGGAGGCGACCGTCGAGGCCCGCCCTTTTTCGCCGCGCTCGCCTGCGCATGACACGGTCTTTCGGCGCGTGGAGGCCAAGACGCGGGGCATCGACAAACCGCTAGAGTTCTCGATGAAGGACATGTGGCCGCCGTTCTGGGAGGGGCGGTCGCTTTCGACGGGCGATATCGACGGCGATGGCGACCTGGACGTGGTGATCGCCTCGACAGAGCTGGGGCTATACATCTACCAGAATGACGGCGCGGGGCTGTTTTCGCAGACCGGCGCGGATCTGGCGGGGTTCGGGGGCAAGGACATCTTCAACGCCGCTTTGGTGGATATCGACAATGACGGCTGGCTGGATCTGTTCCTAGCGAGCTATCTGGAGGGAAACTTCTGGGTGCGCAACTTGGAAGGCGTGTTCGATTTCGCCGCGGCGCAGCCCGTGCGCAACCGCGAAGATGCGATGCTATCCCTGGCGCTGAGTTTTGCCGATTTCGACCGTGATGGCGACCTGGACGCGGGGCTGGGCAACTGGGCCGCGGGCTGGTACCGGCGCATCCCCGGCGAAGAGAGCCGCAACCGCGTGGTGCTGAACGACGGCGCGGGCTATGGTGACGGGTTTGTCGAGTTGCCCGGGCTGCCGGGCGAGACGCTCTCGATGCTGTTTTCCGATATCGACCAAGATGGCGCGGCGGATCTGCTGGTGGGCAATGATTTTGAGCTGCCCGATTACGTCTATCGCGGCGACGGGGCCGGAGGCCTAGTGCCGATCACGCGGTCAGATGCGCAAATTCCCTACACGACCAACACGACCATGGCGATCAAGACCGCGGATCTGCACAATGTAGGAAAAGTACAGCTGTATTTTGCGCAAATTGCGGGGCGCTCCTCGGGCGTCTCGGATCGCCTGAAGATGCAGGACTTGCACAAATACTGCAACGCGGTGGAGGATCCATCGGACAAAGCTCTTTGCCAGCGCAACATGGCGATTAAAGACTGGTACAAATCTGGCAATCGGTTTGATCCAACCTATGCCGCGCGCTGCCAGGCTCTGGAGGGGGAATTGCAGGCAGAGTGCAAGGCGATGCTGGTCAAGGACCTCGCCATCCAAAAGCAAGATCCCTCGCTTTGCGGGCTGATCCCGGCGGGGCAGACCCAGCCCCGCGCCTATTGCGACATCCATTTCAAGCCCTTCGAGGCGCCGTTGATGTCGGTTTTCAATACAACGCTCGAGCAGATCCGCCAGTCGAACGTCCTGCTGACGCCGCAGGGCGCGGGCTATGCCGACACCGCCCCGGCAGAGGGGCTGGAGGTCGGCGGCTGGTCCTGGGACACCAAGGTGGCGGATTTCGACAATGACGGGCTGCAGGACGTCTATATCGTGAACGGCACCTGGGTGCCGAACGAGGTCTCGCCCTCGAACCTTTTCTTTCACAACCAGGGCGGGCGATTCACCGAAGTCTCCGGCCCCTTCGGGCTCGAGGACTACTTGATGACCGCCGCCGCCGTGGCGTTTGATATGGACCATGACGGCGACCTGGACGTGCTGACGCACCCGGTGAACGGGCCGCTGGTGCTGTTCGAGAACGCCAGCCAGGACGGCAACGCGGTGCAGATCGCGCTGCGCGATACCAAAGGGAACAGTCACGGGATCGGCGCGCGTCTGATCGCGGAACTGCCGGGCGGCACGAAGCTCTACCGCGAGATCCAATCCGGCGGCGGTTTCATGTCCTTTGATGCGCCGGTCGCGCATTTTGGGCTGGGCGCGGCGCCGGAGATCGCCAAGCTGACGGTGCATTGGGCGAATGGCGGCACAACCGCTCTGTCCAATCTCGCCGCGGGCGCGACCTATGTGATCACGCGCTAATAGGCTTCCTCTCATCTTAAATACCCATATCCAGACCGCGGCAGCGCGCCACGCCGATGGGACGCGTCGCCTGGACCCCAACTTAAGAAAGAGCGCGCGGAAGCGCACATTTGGATTACGCGCCGCTAAGGAAGGGATCCTCGGGATAGCTGACCCCGGCCAGATACAGCCCATCGGGCGGCGCAACGGGTCCGCAGGCGGCGCGGTTTCGCGCCTCAAGCGCGTCGCGCACCTGCTCTGGCGCCCAGGCCCCCGCGCCAACGCGCTCGAGCGTGCCGACAAAGCTGCGCACCTGGTTGTGCAAAAACGAGCGGGCGCGCACGTGGAACCGGATTTCCGAGCCGGACCGCTCCACGCGCAGCGCGTCCAGCGTCTTCACCGGGCTTTTGGCCTGGCATTCCGACGCCCGAAAGGTGGTGAAATCATGCTGGCCCAGCAGGAAATCCGCCCCCGCCTGCATGGCGGCAACGTCCATTTCTTTCGAGACGCGCCAGGCCAGCCCTGCCTCGAAGGTCAGCGGCGCGCGGCGGCAGATCATCCGGTAGAGATAGCGCCGCTCGACCGCCGAGAACCGCGCATGCCATTCCGGGTCCACCTCGGCGCAGTCCACAACGGCCACGGGCAGCGGCTTTAGGTGGTAGTTTAGCGCCTCGGACAGACGGAACGGCTCCCAATCGCGGGCCATGTCGCAATGGGCCACTTGGCCCAGCGCGTGCACCCCGCTGTCGGTGCGCCCCGCGGCGGCGATCGAGGGCACATCCGGCTCAAGCCTGGCCAGTGCGGCCTCAATCGCGCCTTGGGCCGATGGATGCTCGGCCTGGCGCTGCCACCCGGCGAAGGGGGCGCCATTATACTCGATCTTCAAGGCGTAACGCGGCATGGCGGCGGGTTATCCGCTCTGGCGCGCCGCGTCCAGCACCCCTATCTAGGACGCAGGAGGGCGACAGCGTGATCCTTGGCGACATAGCAGACGGGCTGACCCGCGGGGTCGAGCGGACCTCGGACGCGATCAGCGGCGCGCTGTTCGAGCCCACGGTCCGTCTGGGCGTCACCGGGCTGAGCCGCGCGGGAAAGACGGTGTTCATCACCTCGCTGGTGGCCAACCTGCTGGACCGCGCCCGGATGCCCGGGCTGGCCGCCGCGCAGCAAGGGCGCATCCAGGCGGCCTATCTTCAGCCGCAGCCCGACGACACCGTGCCGCGCTTTGACTATGAGACGCATCTGGCCGCGCTCACCGCGCCCGAGCCGCACTGGCCCGCCTCCACCCGCGCCGTGAGCCAGCTGCGCCTCAGCCTGCGGGTCAAGCCCGACGGGCTTCTGGCGGGCCTGCAAAACCCGCGCACGATCCACCTCGATATCGTGGACTATCCCGGCGAGTGGCTGCTTGACCTAGAGCTTCTGGACCTCAGCTATGCCGAGTGGTCGCGGCAGGTTCTGGAAAGGATCGCCGAGCGCAGCTCGGCCGCCGCTTTTATTGAGGCTGCCGGGGCCACCGACCCTGCCACGCCTTTTGACGAGGGCACGGCACGAGCGCTTGCCGCGTCCTTCACCGCCTATCTAAATGCGGCGCGCGTGGCGGGCTATTCCGACTGCACCCCTGGGCGCTTCCTGCTGCCGGGCGAGATGGAGGGCTCGCCTGCGCTGACCTTTGCGCCACTGCCGCAACCTGATAGGGCGCCGCGCCGCAGCCTCTGGCGCGAGATGGAGCGGCGCTACAACGCCTATGTGCGCGGCGTGGTGAAGCCCTTCTTCCGGGACCATTTCGCGCGGATCGACCGTCAGGTGGTGCTGGTGGACGCGCTGGGCGCGATCCACCACGGGCCCCGCGCCACCGAAGACCTGCGCCGCGCGATGGCGGATATCCTGGCCGCCTTCCGGCCCGGCCGGAACGGCTTTCTAAGCCAGCTCTTCCTGGGCAAGCGGGTAGAGCGCATCCTCTTCGCCGCCACCAAGGCCGATCATCTGCATCAGGCGCAGCACGGGCAACTGGCGGCCATCATGGAGGCGCTGTTGAAAGACGCAAAGACCCGTGCGGACTTCGCCGGGGCAAAGACCGCGGCCATGGCCATCGCCAGCCTGCGCGCAACCGTGCAGGAGCGCCGCGATCACCAAGGCAAGCAACTGGATCTGGTGCGCGGGCGCCTGGCCGACGGGCGGCAAGCGGCGTTCCATCCCGGTGACCTGCCGCAGGACCCCGCGCGTATCCTGTCCCCGGCGCGCGAGGGGGCCGAGAGGTGGCTGGATGCGGATTACCAAGCCATGAGTTTCGCGCCTGCGTCGCTCTCGCTCAAGCCCGGCGAGGGCCCGCCCCATATTCGCCTGGACCAGGCGATTCAATTCTTGATCGGGGACAAGCTATGAGGACTGGGCGATGAGGATCGCGGCGGCGCAGCCCCGCCACGCGCCGCGGCTGGCGCGCATACTCGGGGAGTGGATCCGCGAGACCGAATGGATGCCCAACCTACATACACCCAAGGAGGATCTGGGTTTCCTGCGCCATCTCATCGAGATCTGTGACGTCCAAGTATTGCAGGACTGGCGCGGGGTGCACGGGTTTTTGGCGCGGCAGGGGCGTGTGGTCCACGCGCTTTATCTTGCCTCGACGGCACAGCGGCAGGGATATGGAAAGGCACTCTTGGATCACGCCAAGGCGCAGGTGCCGGAATTAGAGCTCTGGACCTTCCAAGCCAACACCGGCGCGCGGGCTTTCTACGCCCGGGAGGGCTTCCGCGAGGTCGAGCTGACCGCCGGCGCGCGCAATGACGAGAAGCTGCCGGATGTCCGGCTGATATGGGAGCGGTCGGGATGAGCGACAGCAAAGCGGCAGGACCTGTGCTGATCGAGCTGGACGCGGCGCCAGAGGTCTCTCCGGCTCAGGCGCCTTTGGTCGAGGCCGCGCCGCGGCCCGCCGCTGCCATGGAACGCGCAGTGCAGGTGGCGGCGCGACCCGGCTCTCGGCTTGGGCGCTGGTTCTGGGCTTTGCTTCTGGCGTTGGTGGGGTTTGTGGCCTCGGTGGCTTTGTGGGATTTCGTCGCGGGGCTCTTGGCGCGCAACGCTCTCTTGGGAGGGGCGGCGACCATCCTGGTCGCGATCCTTGCGCTTGTGACCTGCGCGCTTGCGGTGCGGGAGGCCGCGGGCTTTGCCCGTCTGCGCCGGATCGACGGGTTGCGCCAGGCCGCAGCGGCGGCGTCTGACGTTGACGCCGCGCGCGCTGTGGCGGCGCGCGTGGCCCGTTTCTATCGCGGGCGGGCCGAGATGGACTGGGCGCTGGCGCGCTTCGCCGAGCGGCAGGGCGATGTGTTCGACACGGGCGGCCATCTGGCGCTGGCCGAGCAGGTGCTGCTGGCACCGCTGGATCAAGCCGCCACCCGCGAGATCGAGGCCGCCGCCCGCCAGGTTGCCACCGTGACCGCCGTGGTGCCCCTGGCCTTCGCCGATGTGGCCGCCGCACTTTTTGCCAACCTGCGCATGATCCGGCGCATCGCCGAGATCTATGGCGGCCGCAGCGGGGCCTTGGGCAATTGGCGGCTGACTCGCGCGGTGATGGCGCATCTGGTGGCTACGGGCGCGGTGGCGGTGGGCGACGACCTGATCGGCTCGGTCGCCGGCGGTGGCCTTCTGGGCAAGCTCTCGCGCCGCTTCGGTGAGGGCGTGGTGAACGGGGCCCTGACCGCACGCGTCGGCGTGGCGGCGATGGAGGTCTGCCGTCCGCTGCCCTTCGAGGCGCAGGCGCCGCCGCGGGTGACTGGGTTGGTACGGCGCGCTCTGACGGGGCTTTTCTCGGCGGCAAAGGATCCCGAATAAGCCGCGGCGGGTCCGGGGCAGAAATGGTCGGGTTTCCGCCGAGGTGGGAGCTGCGCTGTTGCCATCGCGACCGGCGCGGGCGATCAGGGGTGCCATGCGAAACCTCATCATCCTCTTTGCTCTTGGCATCGCGGCCTGTGGTGCGCGGACCGAGCCGGTCGAGGTTTCTCAGGCGCCGCCCATGCGCTGGGACTTCCGCGCCGAGGGCCCTGCCTGGACCGCGGCCACTTTGGAGGCCCTGGCGGGGCATGGCGCGGCGTTGCCCGCTTTGGTGCCGAGTGACATCGCCGAGTGGTGCCCTGGCTACGAGGGCGCCTCTGTCGAGGCGCGGCAGGCGTTCTGGGCGGGGCTCTTCTCGGCGCTGGCCAAGCATGAGAGCACGTGGAATCCTGCCGCGGTTGGCGGTGGCGGGCGCTGGTTCGGGCTGGTGCAGATCGCGCCGGCGACGGCGCGGTTCCATGGCTGCGCGGTGACCAGCGGGCAAGCCCTGCTGGACGGTGAGGCGAACCTGCGCTGCGCGGTGCGCATCGCCGCGCGGCAGGTGCCCAAGCGCGGCTCGGTGACGCGCGGGATGCGCGACTGGGGGCCGTTCCATTCCGCGAGCAAGCGCGCCGAGATGTCCGCCTGGACCCGCGCGCAGCCCTACTGCGCGCGGTAGCTGTTGCCAAAAGGAGCGCCTTCGGCGCGCAGGTTTGACGAACGTCCTCGCGGACAAGCCGCTGCGGGCGCTCGGGGCAAGGGGCGCGGCGACGCCAGAACAGGTATGGGGCGCTTTGGCGCAGGCGGATCTTCGGTGAATGTTAACCGAATCGGTGGAACAATCGAAACTGGGCGGGCGCGGGAGTGCTGCATGGCGTGTTACCGGATCCGAAACGCGTTCTTGATATCGCCCAGCGCGTCGCGCTGCTGATCGCTCAGTTCACCGCCATTCGCCGCGCCGACATCGCCGGCCACGCCAATGACTGTCTCGAATTGCTCTGCGCCGGAGAGCTTAAAGAGCCGTTTGCTCAGTCGGGATACGGCCGGGGCTGGGCCGTTGCATTCGTTCACGAACCACTGGCCCAGAACGTCCAGCTCCTCGGCCTTCTCGCGGTCCAGGCCGAGCTGCGATTGCAGGCTGATCAAGAGCGCCGCGCGCTGCTCTGCCGTCGGCGTGCCGCCGAGCTGCAAGAAGGCCACGCCCAACCCGCCCACAGCGAGGTCTGCGTCCTCTATGGAGTCCACCGGGTGCGTGTTATAGCGCCGCCGGAACCCGAACCGCCGCGCCGCCGAGACCACATCACCGGCCATGTCGGCCAGGTCCGAGGCCGCGTTCGCCGCGTCCCGCGCGCGATACATCCAGAAGATCACCGCACCCGCGATGCCCAATAATGCGATCAAAAATGGCATAACGATACCCTAGAGCTCGATCTATGCAGCCAATCTGGCACAGGCGGTCAGGCTTGTCACGCCTGCGGCCTAGGCACCCAGGATACGGGTCACCATCTCTGTCGTGTCCCGGCTCAGCCCCTCGGTGCCCGCGATGCGTTCCAGTTGGGTCTTGATCAGCCCTTGCCGGTCCGCATCAAAGCGCCTCCAGGTCTCATACGTGCCGGTCATGCGCGCCGCTGTCTGCGGGTTCAGCGCGTCCAGCCGGATCAGCCAATCCGCGAGCAACGCGTAGCCCGCCCCATCCGCGCGGTGGAACCCCGCCGTGTTCATCGCCAGCCCGCCCAGCACCGAACGAAATCGGTTAGGGTTCTTCCAATCAAAATCGGCGTGTTCAGTCAGGGCAGCCGTCACTTCAATCGCGCGGCTCGGTGGCGTCATGCTGGTCTGCAGCGCGAACCACTTGTCGATCACCAGCCGGTCGGACTTCCATTGGTCATAGAAGGCGGCGGTCTGGTCATTCCCCGAGCCATTCTGGATGAGCGAGCCCAGCGCGGCCACCTGGTTGGTCATGTTGTCAGCCTGGGAGAATTGCTCTGCGGCCAGCGCGCCGCCGTCGAGATGCGTGAGCAGCCCCAGCGCGGCATTCGTTAGAGCCCGCTGGCCCGCGGCGCCCGCGTCGGGGCTATAGGCCCCGGCCACCTGGTGCTGGGCGTAGAGCCCGCGCAGGCTTTCGCCCATCGCCCCGGCCAAAGCCGCGCCCAGCGTCTCGCGCGCCGTGTAGACCGCCTGCGGGTCCGGCACCACGCTGCCCTCGTGCAGCGTCTGGCAGATGTCGTCGATCGAGGGCAGCCCCAGCGCCAAGGCCCGGAAGGCCGGGTCCAGTGTCTCGTCGCGCACCATGTCATGCATCGCGCCCAGGAACAAAGAGTCCGGTGCGGCGCCCTCGGTCAGCATCGCAACCAGCACCGATTTCGCCAGGGCGCGCCCAGCTTCGAACTTGTTGAACGGGTCGGTGTCATGCGCCAGGAGGAAGGCGCGGTCGGCGCTTGAGACCTCATGCTCCAGGATCACCGGCGCCGAGAAACCGCGCAGGATCGAGGGCACCGGCTTGGCTGCTAGGTCTTCCACCGTGAAGCTCTGCTGCGGCTTGTCCATCTCGATCACGGTGGTCGGCAGCACCTCCTGGCCGTCCGTGCCCAGAAGCCCAAGTGCGATGGGGATCACGCGGGCCTTCTTTTGCGGTTGGCCCGGCGTTGGTGGGGTCTGTTGGCGGAAGGTCAGCTTGTAGCGACCATCGTGGAAATTCTCCTCCACCGACAGCCTGGGCGTGCCCGCTTCCTGGTACCAATGCTTGAACTTCTTGAGGCTCCGGCCAGTGCTGTCCTCAAACACCTTCAGCCAGTCCTCGATGGTGGCGGCATCCCCGTCATGGCGCTCAAAGTAGAGGTTCAGCGCCTTATAATAGGCCTCCTCGCCGATCAGCGTTTTGAGCATGCCGATCACTTCGGCGCCCTTCTCGTACACGGTCGCAGTGTAGAAGTTGTTGATCTCTATGTATTCCTCGGGCCGCACGGGATGCGCCAGCGGCCCGGCATCCTCGCGGAACTGCCGCGCGCGCAGCTGCTGCACGTCCTCGATCCGCTGCACCGCGTGGCTGCGCATATCGCCCGAGAACTGCTGGTCGCGGAACACCGTGAGCCCCTCTTTGAGGCAAAGCTGGAACCAGTCGCGGCAGGTGATCCGGTTGCCCGTCCAGTTGTGGAAGTACTCATGCGCGATTATGCCCTCGATGAAAGCGTAATCGCGATCCGTGGCGGTCTCGGGGCTGGCGAGCACGTATTTGGAGTTGAAGATGTTCAGCCCCTTATTCTCCATCGCGCCCATGTTAAAGTCATCCACGGCGACGATCTGGAAGATATCCAGGTCGTATTCGCGGCCGTACATCTCCTCGTCCCATTTCATCGAGCGCTTCAGGGCGTCCATCGCATAGGCGCATTTGCCTTCGTCCCCGGAACGCACCCAGATCCTTAGGTCCACTTTGCGGCCCGACATGGTGGTGAATTGATCGTCAAAGCTCACCAGGTCCCCCGCCACCAGCGCGAAGAGATAGGCGGGCTTCTTCCAGGGGTCATCCCAGGCGCCGGGCCCGGTGGGGTTGCCGTTGGACAGCTTGACGGGCGTGTCGCCCTCGATCTCGACGGTGAAGGGCGCCATCACGTCGGGCCGGTCGGGGTAGTAGATGATCTTGCGGAAGCCCTCCGCCTCGCATTGCGTGCAATACATCCCGTTGGACATGTAAAGTCCGTTCAGCGAGGTGTTGGCCTCTGGGTTCACCTCCACCTCGGCCTCCCAAGTGAAGGGCGCGTCTGGCACATCGCATTCGATGCCGCCTGGGACCTCGCGCGGGGTGACGGCCACGCCGTCGATGCTGGCCGAGATCAGCGAAAGCTCTTCGCCATGCAGGAAGAACCGCCTGTCCGTGGCCTCGGGGTTCGGGCGGAAGGCGATGCGCGACCGCACCCGCGTGGCGCTGGGATGCAACGCGAAGGACAGGTCCACCCGGTCGATCAGATAGCCGAAGGGCGTGTAGTCCGAGAGGCGGATCGTCTTAGGGGCGGCGTCTTTCATCGGGGGGGGCTCCGGCGCTGAATTGGGGGTCAGCGCAGGGTAGGGGCCCCGCGGGGAAGCTTCAATAGGGCGTCAAGAGTCGTATTGTCTGCCGCTGGTCATAGCACATAGATCATTAATACACATTGATAGAAGACGAAGTTTGTGCATGATGGTGACAATTACTTTGGTATCAAATGTGGAGCGAATAATGAGAAAGAAAACATACTCAATAATATTGTTGGCGCCCATGGTGCTTTGGGGCTGTGGTCAGCCGGAGGCCCCAACACCCATCCGGGGAGAGCTTTTCTACAACAAGCTTGGTGAACCCGAAGGCTGCGTTGAGGGTGTCTACATTCCCGGGGCGGCGCCCCCGGAGCAGTGTTTGCCTCCGGACGATTGTGACACAACCCTGACGACGTATGATCCAAATTGCCCACCGCCCCAGACCCCCCCTAATGGTCGGGACGATCCGTCTCAAACTCGTGGCGGTACGCCGACAACTGGTGGCGGTACTCCCGGCGCAACCGGGCAACCCTAGGACAGGACCACCCAACGGGCTCAATGCGACTAGATTTGAGCTATACACGTTCGACCCCGGTGTCCTTGTTGGGACGCCGGGGAGTCGCTTGCGTGTCCCTAATGCAGGTTTGTGATCAGATAGAAATCGGATGGGTATCAGATAGATAATTGAACCCTAACCAGAGTCGCCCCGACTTATGTGCGTTGGGGAGCTCTACTGAGAAGACATACAGCTCCCGGCAAGGACCACTAACTTAGCCAATGGAGCAATCGCATGTACCGCAAGACCCTCGCCACCCTCGTCACTGCCGCCGCGCTTATTGCAGGCGCCTCGGCTGCTTCAGCGCAGAACCTCATTCCGTTGAGCAAGCTGAATGGCGTGAACCTCGGCGATAGCCTGATCAACCAGGGCCGGCCGTTGCCCGCGCTGACTGGCCGGATCGGCGTGAATTGCCCGGCGCCCGGCGTGCAGTCCATCACCGCGCGCCGCATGGGCGGCAACCGGGTGCGCATCGAGGCCGTCATCAAGAATGTCGGCGGCATCAACTGGGTGTCCAATCGCAACCAGCAGACCGCGATGATCGGCGACGACTTCGGCCGCGCCAACGCGCGCCGCGACTTCACGCGGCTGGACGCAGGCAGCCACTTCGTGCTGCGCCATGACGTGAACTGGAATCTCGCGAACGAGTTCCCCTCGGGCTTCCGCGCGTCGATCAACTATGACCCCGACATCTATATCGACGGCAACCCGGCTAATGATGACTGCCGCCGCAATGACAACTCCCGCTCGATCAGCGCGGCGGAGATCAACGCGCTGTTCCGCTAGGACATTGCCCCGGCGAATGCCAAAAAATCGGGCGTTCGCCCAGAAAACAAAGGGTGCGGTTGCGCTGTGCGCCACTGCGCCTTTCATTAATGAAGTTCTGGTATTACACAGTACTGAACAAAATTTCGTGAGGACCCATGCCCCGGCCCATCATTGGCATCATCGGCAACATCCATATGATCTCGGACACCTACAAGGTGCATGCGGGGGGCTACATGTCGTCCCAGGCGGTGGCAAAGTCTGCGGGCTGCACCCCGCTGATCATCCCCTCCGACCCCGATCTGGTGGATTACCGCGACCTGATGGAGCAATGCGACGGCTTTCTGCTGACAGGCGGGCGCCCCAATGTGCACCCCGAGGAATACGGGCATGAACCGACCGAGGCGCATGGCGACTTTGATCGTGAGCGCGACGCCGTGGTGCTGCCCCTGATCAAGGCGCTGACCGAGCGCGGGCAGCCCTATCTGGGCGTCTGCCGCGGCTTCCAAGAGGTGAGCGTCGCCTTCGGCGGCACCCTGCACCCCGAGATCCGTGACATCCCCGGGCGGATGAACCACCGCATGCCGCCTGAGGGCACGTGGGAGGAGATATCCGAGCTGCGCCAGCGCGTGACCTTCACCGAGGGTGGCGTGTTCCATCGCCTCTTTGGCAAGACCCAGGTCATGACCAACACGCTGCACGGGCAGGGGGTCGAAGAGCCCGGCGAGCGCATCGTGATTGATGGGCGCGCGGATGACACCACGCCCGAGGCATTATACGTCAAGGACGCGCCGGGCTTCACGCTGTCGGTGCAGTGGCATCCAGAGTTCAACTCGACCGAGGACCCGGTGAGCCAGGCGCTCTTTGGGGCCTTCGGTGATGCGGCGCGCGCGTGGTCAGAGGGCGGCGCGGTGCGGCCAATGCTCAAGAGCGCCTGAGAAAACATGCGCGAACCGCCCCAGGTCGGGCGGGGTGCAGGGTCAGATATTCCGACTGCTTGAAACTTCAGGCCGCCGAGCTGTTCCGTGATGGCGCATAAATCACGACGCCGTGGGTCCGCAGCATTGGCACTGGCGGGAACGCCATTTTCCACCCATATTGTTAAGTAAGCTAAAAGGGAGAGCGATATGTTCCAGTTCCAACGCAAGAAGATGGAGATGGTGACGCGATCCGCGGCGCTGCCCGGACGCGACACGCCGATCCCCACCGCCGAGACCCATTTCGTGAACGGACGCGCGCTCAAGGCGCCGATCCCCGCCGGGTTCGAGCAAGCCATGTTCGGCATGGGCTGCTTCTGGGGCGTCGAGCGGATGTTCTGGAAGCTTGAAGGCGTCTGGATGACCGCCGTGGGCTATGCGGGCGGCTACACGCCAAACGCCACCTACGAGGAGGTCTGCGACGGAAAGTCCGGCCACAATGAGGTGGTGCATCTGGTGTTCGATCCGTCGGTGATCTCTTACGAGCAGCTCCTGCGGGTCTTCTGGGAGGGCCACGACCCGACCCAGGGCATGCGCCAGGGCAACGACATGGGCACGCAGTACCGCTCGGGCATCTACACCTATTCCGAGGCGCAATCCGCGGCGGCGCAACGGGCCAAGACCGACTTCCAGCCCCGGCTGACTGCGTCGGGCTATGGCGACATCACCACCGAGATCCTGCCCGCGCCGGAATTCTACTACGCTGAGGACTTCCACCAGCAGTACCTGGCCAAGAACCCGGCCGGCTATTGTGGGATCGGCGGCACCGGCGTGACCTGCCCGGCGGGCGTCGACGCGTGAAAAACGCATTGCCAGGGGTCGAGAACGGCGCCTGGTATTCCTGCCTGACGGATGCGCTTGAGGGGCGGCGGGCCAGGGCCCGCGATGCCTGCCATGCGCATCGGGTCATGGAGCCTCGGGGTCGCGGCGCCTGCGCGCCGCCGCTGGCGGCTTTGCTGGGGCGCTTCGGCGAGGATTGTTTTGTCGAGGCGCCGTTTCATTGCTCTTACGGGGTCAACCTGCATCTGGGTGATCAGGTCTATTTCAATGCGGGCTGCGTGGTGCTGGACAGCGCGCCGGTGCGGGTTGGCGACCGCAGCATGATCGGGCCCGGGGCGCATATCTACTGCGCCGACCACCACCGTGATCCGGTCAAGCGCGGGCAGGGGATCGAGCGGGCGCTGCCCGTGCGCATCGGCGCTGACGTCTGGATCGGCGGGCGCGCGGTGATCCTGCCGGGCGTGACGGTGGGCGATGGCGCGATCATTGCGGCGGGCGCGGTTGTGTCCCGCGATGTCGCTCCGGGGGCGCGCGTCGCAGGGGTGCCAGCGCGGCCCATCTAGCCGCGCCGGTTGACCTGCTCGCCCGTGCGGCGTAGGGCGCGCGCATGACAACATATACAGCACTCACGACCCTGACCGGACGCGCGCCCGCCGAAGCGCTTGGCGAGGCCATGGAGCGTCTTGATCCCGAACCTACCGGCGTGGGCGTCTTCGAGGTGGAGGACGGGTCCGGCCTTTGGGAGGTCGGCGGCTATTTCGAAGACGTCCCAGACGCGGCGGCGCTCGCGGTGCTGGCGGCGGCGTTCGGGGCGAAGGATTTTGCCGTCTCGGAGCTGCCCGAGGTCGACTGGGTCGCCCATGTGCGCCGCGAGCTGGCGCCGGTCGAGGCGGGGCGGTTCTTTGTCTATGGCAGCCACGACGCGGATAAGGTGCCCGCAGGCCGGGTGCCTTTGCTGATCGAGGCCGCGATGGCTTTCGGGACGGGGCATCATGGCACGACGCTGGGCTGCCTGCGGGCGCTGGATAGGATCGCAGCGCGCAGCGACGCCGCGCCTCAGGCCGTGCTGGACCTCGGATGCGGCACCGCGGTGCTGGCGATGGGCGCGGCGCATGTCTGGCCCGAGGTCACGCCCTGGGCCAGCGATATAGATCAGGTCGCGGTGGAGGTCGCCGAGGCGAACCTGGCCGCCAACGACCTCACCGGTCGCGTGCGCTGTGTCGAGGCCGTCGGGCTCGACCACCCCGAACTACAGGCCGCCGCGCCGTTCGACCTGATTTTTGCCAACATCCTCAAAGGCCCGCTTCTGGATCTAGCGCCGAGCATCTGGGCGGCGACCGCCCCCGGCGGTGTGGTGATTCTTTCCGGCATCCTCACGCATCAAGGCGAGGAGATTCGCCAGGCTTATGGCGATCTTGGCTTCAATCTGGAGTATTCCGAGGAGATTGTTGACTGGTTGACGCTGGTTTTTCGGCGATAGCCAGGCAAATAGGGCCGAATTGCCCTGATCGCGCCGGACGGCCACATTCTCGCCACATTTCGCGCCATTCTAGTCACAAATCGAGACGGGCCAGACGCCAGCGAAGACAGCGCTGAGCAGCGCCAAGGCGGCACCCGGATCGAGCTGCACTTCTCTCACTCTCTCAAAACGAGGGGCCGCGCTTTCCAAGGCGCGGCCCCTTGGCTTTGGTCACATGCCGGCGCTCTCGGTCGCGCAAAGCTGTCCTGTGGGAAACCGCGGAAAGGGGCGAAACTTCCGCGACTTGTGTGCCGAGCTTAGAGCCAAGGCACTGCCAAGATTCTAACTTTCTGGACCACATATAGTAAAAGACCCATCACAAATCACCCAAACTTGCTACACTCCCCATCATAAGGGGGATGCTGTGAGTGGTACTGCCATATGCGGCGTCTGTAGTTGCTAAACAGAGTCACTGGCAGAGGATTGATAGCAGTGGTAACAGGGATTTCCAAAGCTCTCCGTAAAGGTTTTGCTGGGGCTGCCATGGCCGCGCTCGTCGCGCTGGGCAGCGCCGGGGCCGCGCAAGCGCAAGAAGTTATTGGCGAGGCTTACGTGCCCACCATTTGGGTCGACCCGGATGGGTGCGAGCACTGGGTCATGGATGACGGCTGGGAGGGGTATATGACCCCGCACGTGACCCGCCAAGGCATCCCGGTCTGCCGTCGCGGCAATACTTGTGCGGTTATGAACTCAGATCAGCTCTTTAAGACCGACAGCCACCGTGTCTCGCGCAATGGCAAGGCTCGTTTGGAGCAGTTCTTCCAGGGTGCGGGCGCCACGAGCTATATCATCGCGGGCCATACCGACAGCCGCGCCAGTGACGAGTACAACATGCGGCTTTCGCTGAACCGCGCCAATGCCGTGGCTGCCATCGCGCAATCGACCGGCGCGCGCATCGCGGATGTGCGCGGCTATGGCGAGCGCTTCCCGCGGGCCTCGAACGGCTCGCGCTCCGGGATGGCCAAGAACCGCCGTGTTGAGATTATCTGCCTGCGCTAGCAGCGGTACATTAAGGGAACTGAGATGAGAATTCTGAAAGGCGCCGCGCTGATTGCCCTTGCTGCCGGGCTTAGCGCTTGCGCGGACAACAAAGAAGACAAGACCGTGGACCGCGGCATCGACACCAAGCACCTTAGCCAGTTGCGCGCAGGGATCTGGATCGACCCGAATGGCTGCGATCACTGGATCATTGACGACGGGGCCGAGGGCTACCTCTCCGCCCGGCTCGACAAATACGGCAAGCCGGTCTGCTCGGGTGCGGCGCCGCCGAACACCGCGATTGGGCCCTATAAGGCGGGCTCGCCGATCTCGGATCCAATCTAGCCACGACTCCGTGTAGAAAATAGGGCCGCCAAGGGGATGCTTGGCGGCCCTTTCCTTTTGGAATCACTGCCTATAGCGGATCGAAAAGAACTGGACAGGTCTTCATTCGAAACGCGGCAGAACTGAACGATGTTGTGGGCGTTTGCCTTCAACTTGATGTCTCTATTCAAAAACGGAACGCTTCAAGAAATGCACGGGGTCGGCCAATTGGGGACGGGGCCGACCCCGTTGACTCTCGCAAGGACGGGAGGGGCGAGAGCTATTTCAGGGCGTTCTGCTGGGGGATCGCCTGCGGGGGCGGCTCGGGCTGGGGGTTAAAGAAGAACTTCGACGCCGGGTTGACCGAGTTTCCAGAGCTGTACTTGGTCTTGGGCGGCTCCGGTTGGGGGTTGAAGCCAACCGCAGCACCTGGGTCCTGGATACCGGAAGGCGCGCTGCTGCCAGCACGTGGGTTTGCGTTGGTTGAAGTTGCGATCAGCGCAGAGGCGGTGACCGCAAGGATCGCTGTGGTGAGTTTCGACTTGAACATCTGGCGTCCTCCTGGGGGCTTTGGTGTGCTTGTGGATGTGGGTCGTTGCGGCGGCGCGAAAGGTTCAAAGTTTTTTCCCGCTGGACAATGCCGGGGCTTTGGGATGGATGGCGGGCATGGAGATCGACGTGATCATCGAGGCGCCGGAGTGGCGCGAGGCCGGGCTGGAAGCGCTGGCACTGTGGGCGGCCAAGGCCTTGGCGGAACATCTTGGGCTTGGTGCCGGGTGCGAGGCCGTTGTGCTGGGCTGCGACGACGCGCGGATCACGACGCTGAATGGCGATTTCCGGGACAAGGCGGCGCCCACCAACGTGCTCAGCTGGCCCAGCGAGGATCGCGACCCGAATGGCTCGCCCCCCGCCGGTGAAGAGCTTGGCGACGTTGCCATCGCCTTCCAGACCTGCGCTCGCGAAGCTGCGGATCAGGGCAAACCCTTCAGCGATCATGTGACGCATCTGCTGGTTCATGGAATTTTGCATCTACTGGGCTACGATCACATGTGTGAGAAGGAAGCCGCAGAGATGGAGCGTATCGAGGTGGAGATACTTGCAAAACTGGGTGTGGCTGACCCATATTAGTCTGGGGCCGTAACGGTCTGCATATTTTGGAAAGGTAAGATGGGCGACGCGGAAAGCGGGTCCTCTAGCGCAGCGCAAAGCGCGCAGGATCAGACAGAGACGAGCACGGGCGGATTGCTCGGGCGGCTCGTTGGGGCGTTTTGGGCGCCAGGAGACGACACTCCCAAAACTGAGAACCCAGATACGGGTATGAACGGCACCGCCAACGCGGCGGCGACATTGGGCATGCTTAACCTGCGGCGCATGCAGCTGGAGGACGTGGCGGTGCCTAAGGCAGAGATCGTCTCTGTCCCTGTGGACATCCACAAGGATGATCTGGTGAAGGTCTTCCGCGAAAGCGGGCTGACCCGGCTGCCGGTCTATAAGGGGACGTTGGATAGCCCGCTGGGCATGGTGCACCTCAAGGACTTCGCGCTGTTCCATGGCTTCAATGGCGGCGGCGGGCGGTTCTCGCTGCGCAAGATGCTGCGGCCGCTGCTATTCGCGCCGCCTTCGATGCCCATCGGAGTGCTGCTGCAGAAGATGCAGAGCCAGCGGATGCATCTGGCGCTGGTGATCGACGAATATGGCGGCGTTGACGGGCTGGTGTCGATCGAGGACCTGATCGAGCAGGTCATCGGCGAGATCGAGGACGAGCACGACATCGAAGAGGATGAGCTGTGGCTGCTCGAAAAGCCAGGCTGCTATCTTGCCCAGGCCAAGACGCCGCTGGACGAATTCCAGGTCGAGATCGGGCAGCGCCTGGTCGAGGCCGAGGACGAGGAAGAGATCGACACGCTGGGCGGGCTGGTCTTCATGCTGTCCGGGCGGGTGCCCGCGCGCGGCGAGGTGATCCCGCATCCGGGCGGCACCGAGTTTGAGATCGTCGACGCGGATCCTCGCCGGATCAAGCGCTTGCGCGTGCGCGTCCCTATGGCTGAGGGGCCCTAGCGCCATGACGGCGCGGCGGCGCGGTTCCATCGGCAAAGCGCACAGATTCCGGGTGTTTTGCATATGGCTCGCGCCTGATGCCGCGGTTCTCTAGCCTCTGGTTGGTTCTATTGGGCGGTGTGGCCGCTTTGGGTCAGGCGCCTGTGTCGTTGCCTTGGCTGACGCTGCTCGCGATGGGCGGGTTGTTCTATGCCCAGTCCCACTCGGGCGGCCCACGGGCCTCTGCTTGGCGCGGCTGGCTCTTTGGTGTGGGCTATTTCGCGGTCGCTCTGAACTGGATCGTCGAGCCCTTCTTTGTTGACCCCTGGCGGCACGGCTGGATGGCGCCGTTCGCGCTTGTGTTCCTGTCTGGCGGGCTGGCGCTGTTCTGGGCGGCGGCGCTGGCGCTGGCAAAGCGGTTGACGCCGGGCGCCGCCTTAGGTGCCATTGCCTTTGCATTGGCGCTGACGGCGGCTGAGCTGGCGCGGTCCTACGTCTTGACCGGGTTCCCCTGGGCTTTGATTGGGCACGTCTGGATTGGCTGGCCGCTGGTGCATGTCGCCGCCTGGACCGGGCCGCATGGGCTGACGCTGCTTACGGTTTTGGTGCCGGCGCTTGTTGTGGCTTCTTGGCGCGGGCGCCGCGTGCTGGCGTGGATAACCGTCGCCGCATTCATAGCGGTCTTCGCCGCCGGGCTGCCGCGCGAGACGCCATTCGTGCAGACCGCCGACAGCCCGACCCTTCGCCTGATCCAGCCCAACGCGCCGCAGCACCTGAAATGGCATCCCGACCACGTGCGTGGTTTCTACGAACGGGGGCTAGAGCTGACCTCTGCCGCCGCCGAGACCAAGCCCGATTTGATCATCTGGCCCGAGACCTCCGTGCCGACGCTGCTGGAACGCGCCGGTCCGGCGCTGGCCCGGATCGCCGAGGCCGCAGGCGGCGTTCCCGTGGTGCTTGGCATTCAGCGCGGCGAAGAGGGGCGGTACTACAACAGCCTTGTGGTGCTTGGGCCGGATGGCGCGTTGTCCGACATCTATGACAAACACCACCTGGTGCCGTTTGGGGAATACATCCCGGCAGGGAACCTGCTGGCACGCATCGGTATCACCGCCTTTGCCAGCCAGGCGGGCAATGGCTATTCTGCCGGCCCAGGCCCACGCGTGCTCGATCTGGGCGATCTGGGCAGGCCGATGCCGCTGATCTGCTACGAGGCGATCTTTCCGCAATATAGCCGAGCCGAGCCGCGACCGGACTGGTTGCTGCAGATCACCAATGACGCCTGGTTTGGTGAATGGGTCGGGCCCTATCAGCATCTGGCCCAGGCGCGGCTGCGCGCGGTAGAGCAGGGCCTGCCCATGGTGCGCGTGGCCAATACGGGCGTCTCGGCGGTCATCGGCCCGCTTGGGCAGGTCACCGCCGCGCTGCCGCTGAACGAGGCCGGATATCTGGATGTGCTCCTGCCGCATGCCACCGCGCCGACGCTCTACAGCCGCACGGGGGATGCGCCCATGGCGTTGCTCTTGATCCTCGGTCTCTTAACCCTTGGTTACGCATGCGGGCGGAAACCCATTGACCTTAGCGGTCACCAAGATTAACGCGGTTAGCACCTGCCCCCACAACGGCTTCCTGACGTGGCGGGCTTTAATCCAATGGAGCGTCTATGTCCCGACAGAATTACATTTTTACCTCTGAGTCCGTTTCAGAGGGCCACCCAGATAAAGTTTGTGACCGCGTGTCCGACGCTGTGTTGGACGCCTATCTGCAAGAAGATCCAGAATCCCGCTGCGGAGTAGAGACCTTTGCCACCACCAACCTGGTGGTCGTGGGCGGCGAGACCCGCGGCCCCGAGGCCGTGCTGAAGCGCATAGAAGAGATCGCGCGCGAATGCGTCAAAGACATCGGCTATGAGCAGGACAAGTTCCACTGGAACACCATGGAGGTGCGCAACGTCGTGCACGGCCAGTCCGCGCATATCGCCCAGGGCGTGGACGCCGCCGGCAACAAGGACGAAGGCGCCGGCGATCAGGGCATCATGTTCGGCTACGCCGTGGACGAGACGCCAGAGCTTATGCCCGCACCGATCCTCTACAGCCACGCGATCCTGCGCCGCCTGGCAGAGGTGCGCAAAGACGGCACCGAGAGCCGCCTGGGCCCCGATAGCAAATCGCAGCTGACCGTGCGCTACGAGGGCGGCAAGCCGGTGGGCGTCTCCTCGATCGTGCTGTTGACGCAGCACTTGGACCCCGACATGACCAGCGCGGATGTGCAGGACATGGTCGCGCCCTATATCCTAGAGACGCTGCCCGAAGGCTGGGTGACCGATGCCACCGAGTGGCACGTGAACCCAACGGGCAAGTTCGTGATCGGCGGACCCGACGGCGACGCCGGGCTGACCGGGCGCAAGATCATCGTCGACACCTATGGCGGCGCGGCGCCGCATGGCGGCGGAGCGTTCTCGGGCAAGGATCCCACCAAGGTCGACCGCTCGGCAGCTTACGTGGCACGCTACTTGGCCAAGAACGTGGTCGCCGCGGGGCTTGCGCGCCGCTGCACGCTGCAGCTGGCCTATGCGATCGGCGTGGCCAAGCCGCTGTCGATCTACGTGGACACCGGCGGCACCGGCGCGGTGCCGGACGCCAAGATCGAGGCCGCGATTGCGGATACGATCGACCTGACCCCGCGCGCCATTCGCGAGCATCTGGGCATGAACAAGCCCGTCTACCAGCGCACCGCGGCCTATGGCCATTTCGGGCGCGCGCCGGACGCGGACGGGGGCTTTTCGTGGGAGAAGACCGACCTGGCCGAGGCGATCAAAAACGCGGTCTGACCCCGTCGGGGAGGCTTTGTTAAATTGAATCCCCCGCAGGCTGGCGCCCGCGGGGGATACTATCTTGAGCCCGTACTCGCCGCGCTGGACTTTGCAAGCAAAGTCTCAGCATCGGCTCCGTGCGGGCGATCGGCGCCCAGATTTGCGGTTCGCCTGTTGACCTCAGACGCGCGCCCGGCCTATGCGGCGGGCCATGACCGATCACCCTAGCTCGCCGCACCGAAACTTCTATGGCCGCCGCCACGGCAAGACGCTCAAGCCCGCGCAGGTCGTGGCCTTGGAGGAGGATCTTGGTGCGCTGACGCTGCCCGGAGTGGACCCGTCGGACAACCCGTCGCGCGCGCCGTTGGACCTTGATTGGCTGGACGGGCGCCCGCTTTGGTTAGAGATCGGCTTTGGCGGCGGCGAGCACATGGTGCACCAGGCCGCGGCCCATCCGGATGTCGCCTTCATCGGCTGCGAGCCCTTCATCAACGGCGTCGCGATGCTCTTGCGCAAGATCAGCCAGGCGGGGGTAGAGAATATCCGCATCCATCCCGGCGACGTGCGCGACCTGTTCGATGTGCTGCCCGAGGGTGCGGTGCAGAAGGCCTTCTTGCTCTACCCCGACCCCTGGCCGAAAAAGCGCCACCACCGGCGCCGCGCGGTGACGCCGGAATATCTGGGCCCGCTGGCGCATGTCATGGCACCGGGGGCAGAGTTGCGCATTGCCACCGACATTCCCGACTACGTGCGCCAGGCGCTTGAGGAGGTGCCCAAGGCGGGTTTCGACTGGCTGGCCGAAAGCGCGGCGGATTGGCGCCAGCCTTGGGGCGACTGGATCTCTACCCGCTACGAACAGAAGGCGCTGCGCGAGGGGCGCGTGCCGCACTACCTGACCTTCCGCGCCCGCTGAGCCTCACAAACGATTGTGGCCCCAAAGCCACCGCCCGCCGGGGCAAAGCGAGATCGGCCAGAGAAGTTCTGGACCGCGCGCCCGCCGCCGGGCCATAAACGGCCCAACAGCAAGCCCTGCGCACAACGCATGCGCCCGGCACCAAGAAGAACGAGGCAGCACGAATGACAGGCGACACCGCCGTGATCAATGATGATCTGCGGGAGAAAATCCTTTCCGATCCGGGCATTATCCTAGAGGACCGCGACGTCATGGGCGCGCTTGTCGCCGCCAATGAGCAGGTGATGGGCGACAACATCGTCGACCTGCGCGGCATCGCGATGGAGCGTCTAGAGGCGCGGCTCGACCGCCTTGAAGAGACGCACCGCAACGTGATCGCCGCCGCCTACGAGAACCTCGCGGGCATGAACCAGATCCACCGCGCGGTGCTGCGGCTGTTGGATCCGTCCGAGTTCGAGAGCTTTCTAGAGAACCTCAACGAGGTCCTGCCCGAGATCCTGCGCATCGACGCCATGCAATTGGTGCTGGAAAGCGCCGTCAGCGCCGACGACCCCGCGGTGCAGCGTCTCAGCAAGGTCCTGACCGTCGCCGAGCCGGGCTTCATCGAGGGCTACCTGACCCAGGGCCGCAACATCCCCGTGCGCCAGGTCACCCTGCGCCAGGTGCAGCCCGACAGCCAGATCATCTATGGCCAAGACGCCGAGTGGATCCGCTCGGAGGGCTGCCTAAAGCTCGACCTTGGCAAAGGACGGCTGCCGGGCATGCTGGTGCTGGGCTCTGAGGACCCGCATCAGTTCAAGCCGGCCCATGGCACCGATCTTTTGACCTTCTTTGCCGGGGTGTTCGAGCGCGCCATGCGCCGCTGGCTGTCGTGACGGCCGGCGCCGACGCCGCAGTTCCATTACCGTCGCCCGCCATGGCGGACGCCCTCAGCCTCTGGCTTGACCAGCGCCGCGCGCTAAATGCGGCCTCTGAGAACACCATCGACGCCTATCGCCACGACGTGTCGGGCTATCTTGGCTTCATGGGGCAGCATTTCGGCGGCCCGATGGGGGTGGCGATGATGGCCCGGGTGTCGCAGCGCGATGTGCGCTCGTGGATGGCCCATGCGCGGGGCAGGGGCCTCTCGGCGCGCTCGCTGGCGCGGGCGCTTTCGGCGGTTAAGAATTTCACCCGCTGGATGGCCGAACGCGAGGGGTTTGACGCCACGCATGTTCTTTCGGCGCGCACGCCCAAGTTCCAAAAGAAGCTTCCACGCCCGCTGAGCGAGGACGCAGCGCAGGCGATGCTGGACACGGTCGAGCTACAGTCGGAGCGCCCCTGGGTCGCGGCGCGGGACCTTGCGGTGGTGACGTTGCTTTATGGCTGCGGGCTGCGGGTTTCCGAGGCGCTGGGGCTCACCGGCGACGACATGCCCCTGCAAGACGTGCTGCGCATCACCGGCAAGGGCGGCAAGGAGCGCATCGTGCCGGTGCTGCCCATCGCGCGGCACGCGGTGAAGGACTACCTGCGGCAGGTGCCCTTTAAGGCTGGGGCCAAGGAACCGATCTTTCGCGGCATCCGCGGCGGTCCCTTGTCGCCACGCCTGGTGCAGAAGGTCATGCAGGCCGCGCGGATGCAGCTTGGCCTGCCCGCCACCGCCACGCCGCATGCGATGCGGCATAGCTTTGCGACGCATCTGCTGTCGGCGGGCGGCGATCTGCGCGCGATCCAAGAGCTCTTGGGACACAGCTCACTTTCCACCACCCAGACCTACACGGCGGTGGACACCGCGCGACTGATGGAGGTCTACGATAAGGCGCATCCCCGCGCCTGAGGTGCCGCCGTTGGACTGGGCTCGGGTGGCGCCGCGGATGTCATACGGCCCGGTCGAGCCGTGGTAATTCTGAGCATTCACCGCGACCGGCCTAAACATTAACGCCAGGGTTGTGGCGATATCGGGTATCAGCTTTGCCCTGAGACTTGGTGCAAGCTTCTCCCATTTCGCCAAATGCAAGGTTTTTTTGATAGCTCCATGCGGTCCAAACCGCCCTTCACAACCTGGGGCAGCGCCAGGTTTACCCAACACTCATTGGCCGCTGTCTTTTCGAATGCAAGGCCGCTTAAGCGGCCCGTTCGGATTGCACTTCCCTCAGCGTTGCTTCATGACGGGTTCATGACGCTTCAAATCAAAGCCCTTTCTGTTCATCTATTGACGGCAACCGGCGCGGTCTTCGCGATGCTGGCCATGCTGGCGGCGGTGGACGAGAAGTGGGGGCTGATGTTCGTCTGGCTGGTGGTGGCTTTCGTGGTGGACGGCATCGACGGCCCGCTGGCGCGGCACTACGAGGTCAAGGTCAATGCGCCGCAATATGACGGCGTGCTGATGGACCTGATCATCGACTACCTCACTTACGTGTTCATCCCGGCCTATGCGCTGTTTAAGTCCGGGCTGCTGCCGGGTTGGACGGGATGGCTGGCGATCATCTTGATCACCTTCGCCAGCGTCGTCTACTTTGCGGATAACCGCATGAAGACAAAGGATAACTCCTTTTCGGGCTTCCCGGGATGCTGGAACATGCTGGTGATCGTGCTCTTCGCGCTGGAGCCGAATTTCTGGGCGATCCTGGGCATTGTGATCGTGCTGGCGGTGGCGATGTTCACGCCGCTGAAATTCATCCACCCGGTGCGCACAGAGCGCTGGCGGTCGGTGTCGCTGCCCATCGCTTTGGCCTGGACCTTCTTTGCGGGGTGGGCGGCCTGGGTCGACTTCGACCCGCAGAGCTGGGCGCATTGGGGGCTGGTGGTGACATCACTTTACTTGGTCTTCGCGGGCATCGTGCAGCAACTCATCCCGGCACGCGCGGAAAGCGCCTAGAAGGAGGTCGGATGCGCCCGCGCGGGACCAAATCTCTTGAAAGAGATTTGCAACTTCCTGAGATCAGGAAGTTGGTTGCGCGAGGCTAGGCGGTAGTCTCATTCTTGCCAATGACCCGGTGGCAACCAGAAAAGCAAAACTCTTCGAAGAGTTTTGCCGATTTCTTGCAAGAAATCGTCGTCGCGCATTCTTCAGATCAATAGCGACGCTGCGCCCTCATGCTTCAAAAGCCAGACCTTCGCCTCGATCCCGCCGGAACCTGAGAACCCGCCCAGCCCATCCACGCCCAGCACGCGGTGGCAGGGGATAATGATCGGGATCGGGTTGCCGCCGCAGGCCTGCCCGATGGCTTGGGCTGGCACGCCCAGATCGTTCGCGATGTCGCCATAGGTGCGGGTCTCGCCAAAGGGGATGGCGGCCATCGCGGCGCAGACCTGCTGCTGCAGGTCAGAGCCGTCAACGCGAAGGGGCAGGTCGAAGGCCGCGCGGTCTCCGGCAAAATAGGCGGTCAGCTGCGCGATGGCTCCTGCAAGCACAGGATCGGCAGGCGCAGCCTGCCCGGCCTCGCCATCGATCCCGAGGCGTGACCAGGACAGCGCGGTGACGGCGCCGTCCTCGGCGGTGATCGTGACGCGCCCGAGCGGGCTCGGAAGCGTCCCGGTGCTCATCCGTAGAGCTCTTTCAGCGCGTCATTGTCGCGCTTGCTGACGCCTGGATACTCGTACTGCCCCACATCGGGCAGAATCTTCCACGAACGCTGGCATTTCTGGCCCTGCGCCTTAGCGAAGGTGACCGCCACGCCGTCGACACCGTCCATGGTGAAGGCCTCGGCGGGGGGCATGCCGGTGTCGATGTTGATCGCCGAGGTGATGCAGACGTCTTCGAATTCCACCGAGTTCAGCAGCATCTCCAGATCCGTGCCCACATGCACGATGGGGGCGGCCTCCAGCGAGGACCCGATCACCTTGTCGCGCCGCTGCACCTCCAGAGCGCCGGTGACCACGCTGCGCACGCGGCGGATCTCGGCCCATTTGGCGGCTAGCGCCTCGTCCCGCCAGGTGGCGGGCGTCTCAGGGATGTCCTGCAGGTGCACCGAGCTGTCGTCGCCCGGGAAGCGCTCCAACCAGACCTCCTCGCAGGTGAAGACCAGGATCGGCGCCAGCCATGTCGTCAGCCGGTGGAACAGGATGTCCAGCACCGTCAGCGCCGACTTGCGACGCAGCGCAGAGGGCGCGTCGCAATAAAGCGCGTCCTTGCGGATGTCGAAGTAGAAGGAGGACAGGTCCAGCGTGGCGAACTCGAACACCGCGCGGAAGACGCCCTGAAAGTCGAAGGCGCGGTAGCCCGCGCGCACCTGCGCGTCGATCTCGGCCACCCGGTGCAGCACCCAGCGCTCAAGCTCGGGCATGTCCGCGGGCGCGACCCGCTGATCCTCTGTGAACCCGTTGAGATTGCCCAGCATGAACCGCATCGTGTTGCGCAGGCGGCGATAGCTGTCGGCCACGCCCTTGAGGATCTCCGGCCCGATGCGCTGATCGGCGGTGTAATCGGTCTGCGCCACCCAGAGCCGCAGGATGTCGGCGCCGTATTGCTTGACCACCTCCTCGGGCACGATGGTGTTGCCGATGGACTTGGACATCTTCATGCCCTTCTCGTCCAGCGTGAAGCCATGCGTCACCACGTTGCGGTAGGGCGCGCGGCCCGTGGTGCCCACGGATTGCAGCAGCGAGGAGTGGAACCAGCCGCGGTGCTGGTCGGTGCCCTCCATGTAGACATCCGCGATGCCGTCCGCGGTCCCATCTTCGCGGTCGCGCAGGACGAAGGCATGCGTGGACCCGGAGTCGAACCACACATCCAAGATGTCCGTGACCTGGTTGTAGTCCTCGGCATTGTGGTCGTTGCCCAGGAAACGCGCCTTGGCGCCGGGTTTGTACCACGCGTCCGCGCCCTCTGCCTCGAAGGCCTCGTTGATGCGGGTGTTCACGGCGGGGTCGCGTAGCAGAAAGTCCGCATCCGTGGGCAGGGCGCCCTTCTTGGTGAAGCAGGTCAGCGGCACGCCCCAGGCGCGCTGGCGGCTCAGCACCCAGTCGGGCCGCGCCTCCATCATCGAATGCAGGCGATTGCGCCCCGATTGCGGGGTCCAGTTGACGTTGTCGATCTCGGTCAGCGCGCGCTGGCGGATCGTCTCGCCATGGGTGTCCTGACCGTCGCCGACCTTTTGATCGATCGCGGCGAACCATTGCGGCGTGTTGCGGTAGATCACCGGCGCTTTGGAGCGCCAGCTATGCGGGTAGGAGTGCTTGATCTTGCCGCGTGCCAGCAGCCCGCCGGTCTCGACTAGCTTGTCAATCACCGCTTTGTTTGCGGTGCCCTCGCCACCCTTACGGCTGAGGATGTAATGCCCGCCAAAGAACGGCAGGTCGTCGCGGAACTTGCCGTCATCCTCGACATTATAGGTGATGACCTGCTGCAGCATGCCCAGGTCGCGATACATCTCGTATTCTTCCATCCCGTGGGACGGCGCGCAGTGCACGAACCCCGTGCCCTCGGTGTCGGTCACGAAGTCCGCGGCGCGGAAGTCGCGGGTGTCATCCCAATGCCCGTCCGCGCCCTCAGCGCCCGCAAGGGGGTGTTGGAGGCTAATGTGCTCGAGTTGATCTCGATCTATATCGCCAAGCCGGCGATACATTCCGTCACCCAATCGAGCGCGCGCCATTACGTCAGCTGCCAGGTTATCTGCAAGAATGTACTTTTCACCAACGGCGGCCCAACACTCTTCCGGAGTTTTGGTCACTTCATAGACGCCATACTGTATGTCCGGTCCAAACACGACGCCTTTGTTTGAAGGGATTGTCCAAGGCGTTGTAGTCCAGATAACTACATACGCGTTGGTCGTAAGGTCGGCTCTGGCGGCGTTTTCGGCCGGAGTTCCCGAGCTCGCGCCGGACATATCCACCTTGAACTTCACCCAGATCGTGAAGCTCTCTTTGTCGTGGTACTCCACCTCGGCCTCGGCCAATGCCGTCTGCTCGATGGGCGACCACATCACGGGCTTGGAGCCCTGATAGAGCGTGCCGTTCATCAGGAACTTCTGGAACTCCTCGGCGATGACCCGCTCGGCGTGGAAGTTCATCGTAAGGTAGGGGTCGTCCCAGTTGCCGGTGATCCCAAGGCGCTTAAACTCGGCGCGCTGCACGTCCACCCAGCCCGCGGCGAAGTCGCGGCACTCCTGGCGGAACTCCACCACGTCCACGTCGTCCTTGTTCTTGCCCTTCTTGCGGTATTGCTCTTCGATCTTCCACTCGATGGGCAGCCCGTGGCAGTCCCAGCCGGGCACGTAGCGGCTGTCATAGCCCATCATCTGGTGCGAGCGGACGATCATGTCCTTGATGGTCTTGTTCAGCGCGTGGCCGATATGCAGGTGCCCGTTGGCGTAGGGAGGCCCGTCATGCAGGGTGAAAGGATCGCGGCCCGGATGGGCCGCCGCCCGCAGCCGGTCATAGACCCCGATCCGCTCCCAGCGCTCCAGCCAGGCGGGCTCGCGCTTTGGCAGGCCCGCGCGCATTGGGAAGTCGGTCTGCGGCAGGTTCAGCGTGTCTTTATAATCGGGCAGTTCGGGTGTTTCGGCGCACATCTCGGGCGTCCTTTTCGGGGTCGTAATGGGAAGGGCGGGTGGCGGCGCGAAAGGGCATACGCCTGGTGTCCCGGCGGCTCTGCGTCAGAGCGCCGGGCCTATAATTCGCCGGATGTTTGGGCAAGCGGTCCGCATGGTGCGGCTTATAGGCCGGGGCGGGTCAGAGAACAAGGCGGTTGCTGGGTCGGCGGGCCGGGCCAGTTGCGGCGTGGCGCGGTGTCGCGGCGGCGTGGAATTTAGCGAATTGTTAGGGTGATAGGCGCGAATATGTAAATGGGTGGGCACGGCCTGTGCGTGCGCCTCCGGCGCCCACCCAACTCCAGAATTGGACCCGAATCACTAAGAAATCATGAAGAATCACGCACCGCGACAATCCGCGCCTGTTCGCCTGCATACTGGCGGGCACGGTCGTGTTGGCGCCCCGGGCTGGGGCACCATCGGCCAGTTTTGGCCCATTCGGTCGGCAGCATGGAATACCACCATTGAGCGAGGTTTGCAGTCGACGCATCCTCTCCGCACGCGGCAGATTACGCCGTGGTCTAGCGGGCGCACGCGGCGCTTCCGCGCCCCAGTGTGCTTGAATTCAATGGTATCCATTTACCTGGAGGATCTCCTATGGACGACCCCAAGCTTATCAACTTTAACGATATTCCATGTTGCCCGGACATCACGGTGGACCCTTGCTGTAACCGGCTGCAGTTCACCTACCGGTTGGACTACAACCTCGCCGACGCGCCGGTCGAGTTCGTCGTCACCGCGGTGCTGGAGCGTTGCCCGGGTCCTTTGTCGCTGGGCGACGTGGTCTATTCCACCACGCTGCTGCCCGGCGAGAAGGTGCGGCTCTATCAAGCCAGCCGCAACACGCGCTTCAGCTATGACGCGGAAAGCGAGGTGAGCTATCGCCACGAGCAGGCCTCTGAGGAGACCTATTACATGTCCTCGATGGACCGCTTCATGTCTGACCTTACCATCAACGAGGACGGTGGCGGCAGCGCGCAAAGCTCCAGCGAGTTCGAGACCGAGGGCAGCGTGTCGAACTGGACCGACGCCATATTTGGACGCCCGGACGCCAAGGTCGAGGGCAGCTTTTCTGGCGAGTCCAGCTTTGACTTCATGCGCGACATCAAGCGCCACGCCGAGGCCAGCCATGAGCGCTCGGTCGAGGGCACCCGCGCGGCGAATTCGGTCTCTATGGGCGAGGTCTCCAGCCGCACCCATGCCGAGGGCGAGACGGAAAGCGCCTATGAGGCGGCGACGCGCATCCTGGAGAACCGCAACGAATGCCACTCGGTGACCTATCTCGCCTATCAGCTGATGAAGCGGCAGACGATGAAGTTCAGCATCAAGTCGATCGTGCGGCGGGTGAGGGACCCCGCGGGCGACGCCGGGGTGGCGACGCGCGCGCTGCGTCCCGGCAGCCGCGTTGCAGTGATCCCGAACGGGATCCTGTCGACCGATGCCAACCGGATCGAGGTGGAGGCCGCGGGCCGCACGGCTGCGGTCTCTAAGCAGGCGAACCTGGTGAGTAATATCGCGAGCCCGGCTGGGCGCGGGGGCGGTCTGGCGCTTTCGACCGGCAGCCTGATCGCCGCGCCAACCCGGGGCGGCTTGGTCACCAATCTGCGCGCCCGCCCGCTGAACGAGGAGGTTCGGCAGAAGGCGCTGCAGCAGGCCGACGAGGAACTCGTCAAGGCCGGCGTGATCGACAAGGTGGGTGGCAACCTGCGCGCCGAGATCGCCGCCGAGCTTAGCTTTGAGGTGACCAGCTGCCTGCCGACCCAAGCGATCATCGTGAAGGGCTGCCTGGACGACTGCAACACCTGCGAGGAGCCGCGCCGCGAGGCCATGAAGCTCGCCAATGAACGCAAGGCGCTGGAGAATAAGATGCTTGAGCGCCAGATCGCGCTGCTGGACAAGCATCACGACTATCGCTGCTGCCCGGCGGGCGAGATCGAGGATGCCGAGCCGGTACCCGAGGACGCGTAACCTGCGCGGATTGGGGGTCTGGGGGGCAGCCCCCAGTCCTGCACGAAGTGCTAGAACAGTATGCGTTCGGGGCCGATAGGCTCCGGGCGCATTCCATTTGGTTTAGGCAGGGCTCGGCGGATCATGCGCAGGGGTTGCGCGGTGCGGCCCGGATTGCTAAACGGATCGCGATGGCACAAATGATGACCAAAACCATGACCACAAAGACCACCGCTCCGGCGGGGGTGTGTTCGGCATGGGCTTAAGCATCTAAGAGCCAGCCAAGCAACAAAGCCCCGCCGGACCGGACGGGGCTTTTGCTTTTCTGCAGGGTCCCGTTCCTCGGCCAGACACCGAAGAGGACCAGACCCATGAACGCCCAGAGCCCAAACGTGGACCCATCCGAACCCGTGCCCGCGCGCGCCGCCCCCGTGATCGCAATCGTGGGCGCCACCGGCGCGGTCGGCATCGAGCTTATCCACTGCCTTGAGGCTCGTGGCTTCCCCATGGGCGGGCTGCGCCTGCTGGCCTCGGCGCGCTCCGCGGGCAAGACGCTGGCCTTCCGCGGCGCGACGGTCCCGGTGGAGGAGCTGACCGAGCAGAGCTTTGACGGCGTCGACATCGCCTTCTTTTCCGCCGGCGCGAGCATCTCGCGCCGCTTCGCGCCCATCGCCGTGGCCGCGGGTGCGCAGGTGATCGACAATTCCTCGGCCTTTCGCATGGCGCCAGAGGTGCCGCTGGTGGTGCCCGAGGCCAACGCGCATATGCTGAGCGACGCGCCGATCGTGGCCAACCCAAACTGCGTCGCGGCGATCCTGACCGTGGCGCTGGCGCCGCTGCACCAACGCTGGTCCATCACGCGGCTTCAGATGGCGACCTATCAGGCGGCCTCGGGCGGCGGGGCCGAGATGATGGCCGAGCTGCGCGACGCCACCCGCGCGCATCTGGACGGCGTGGCCTTTCAGCCGCAGGTGCTGCCGCATGACTACGCGTTCAACATCTTCTCGCATAACTCCGATGTGGACCCAGAGACGGGCTATAATGGCGAGGAGGCCAAGGTCATCGCCGAGACCCGCCGCATCCTGGGCCAGCCGCGCCTGCCGATTGGGGTGACCTGCATCCGGGTGCCGATCCTGCGCGCGCATGGCATCGCGCTCTCGGTACGGTTCGAGGACCATGTCAGCGCCGATGCGGCGCGGTCCGCGCTGGAGGGTGCCCCGGGCATCCGCGTGGTGGATGATCGCGCGGCGAACCGCTTTCCGATGCCCTCCGATGCCTCTGGGCAAGAGGATGTGCTGGTAGGGCGCATTCGCCAGGATCAGGCCGACCCAACGGGGCGCACCCTGGCGATGTTCATCGTGGGGGATCAGCTCTTGAAAGGGGCGGCGCAGAACGCCGTGCAGATCGCCGAGGCGCTACGGGCGCCTTAATCCACAGTCAGAGGGGGCAGGCCCGGGCATGTGCATCGCGCCCAGGCTACGCCCCGATCACCGCGTCTGCAATCGCCTGCGCCTCAATCCCGGTCTGGCGCAGCTGCCCGTCCGCACTCGCGCGATAAGAGCAAAAATAGAGCCCCGGCATGGGACCGGGGGCGCCGGAGGCACGCGGGCGACCCGCCGCGTCCAGCGCCTGGGGCGTGTCGGGCAGCATGTCACGCAGGTCCACACGGTAGCCAGTGGCAAGCAGGATGGCGTCCACAACATCCGCCCTGCCGTCGCCGAAGGACACCTCGGCGCCGTCACTCCGCTCAATGCCGGGGCGCGTTTCGATCTTCCCGGCGCGGATGGCCCCCAGGGTGCCTATGTCGATCAGCGGCACCCGCCCATCCTCGATCACCTGGGCCGCGGGGCCCTTGCCCGCGCTTTGCAGCCCGTAATCCTCGGGCCGCCCGATCTTGGCACGCAGGATGGGCGCCGTGATCGCGTCGGCCCAGCGATAGGGCAGCACCTTGCGCAGCCCGCCCAGCGAGGTGATGGGGACCCCAAAGAGGTCATGCGGCAGGATATTGACCGGCCCGCGCACCGACAGAATGGGATGCGCGCCGTTTTCGGCCAGGTCCAGCGCGATGTCCCCGCCGGAGTTGCCGAAGCCCACGACCAGCACGCGCTGGCCTGCAAAGGCCGTCGGCCCTTTGTAGTCCGAGGAATGCAGCACCGGGCCGGGAAAGCTCTCTAGCCCCGGCAATGGCGCGCGGAACGGCGTGCCGTTCAACCCGGTGGCAAAGACCACGGCGTCGGCGAAGGTCTCGCCTGCGCTATGGGTGACGCACCAGGTATCGCCGCTCGGACGAGCGGCCGCTACGCTTACGCCAAAGCGCGGCTCTAGCCCGAAATGCGCGGCGTAGCTCTCTAGGTATTCGATCATCTGGACCCGCGAGGGAAACTTGCCAAAGCGCGCGGGCATCGCCATCCGCGGCAGGCCAGAACGCTGCCGGACGGTATGCAGATGCAGCCGGTCGTAATGCCCGTGCCAGCTGGAGCCCACACAATCCGCGCGCTCCAGAATCTCAACCTCAGCGCCCTGGTCCTTTAGGCAGGCCGCGCAGGCCAGCCCCGCGGGCCCGGCGCCGATGACCACCGCACGGGTCACGGCAAGAGCGGCGACCAGGAGGGATCCAGGGTCTCATTCTTTGCCGACGGAAGCCGCAGCCCCATCTGCATCTGCGAGGGATTGCCCCGCTTACCAGAAAAGACCTTGTTCTGGACATAACTCGGAAATGCGGTAGAATCCTGCCTGGTATTTGCGCAGCCGAGATTTGTTATGGTCGTCGACAGAGTGACGCCGCCCACTGTTTTCTTTGGTATTTTGACCATTCTATTCATTCTAACGGTTATGTTTCTGACGCAGTGGGCCGGTCTTTATCGTACATTGAGTGGCTTCAATGTCCAAGACGATGCGATGTACTTCAGTGGCTTCCTTACGATTCTTCCCGCGCTTTGGCTTTCATTGCGCGTAGACGCTAAATTCAACGTGCTTGCCTTACAAATTGAGCGCGATCATCTGATTTTTGGGCCGGACGGCCACTTTACCGACATTTACCGTGGTTGGCTCCGCCGCATTCGTATCTGGCAAAGGAATGGCGCTATTTGTGTTGGTGGCGTAGTCGTAATTGGCTACGGTTACTTCTATTTCCTGTTGCCAGTTTTTGGCCACCACAACACTTGCCAAGGTCTTTTTAGCTTGTTTGGAGCGGAGTGCCGTGAGGAATTGCAGATTTCTGGATATCTGGACTGGATAGGACAAGTAGCCATCTTCATTTTCGTGTCCGCCTTATTGGCATGCATGGTAGGGCACCGGCTGGGAACGATGGGGGCCCTGGGCAACCTGAACTCGATGGTTGAAGACGCAGACATCACCATAAGAGTTGACCCTGCCCATAGCGATGGGGTTGGCGGTTTCGCTAAGTTTGGTGGACTGATCGCCTATCAGGGCATCTTGGTAAGCGTTCCAATCATGTGGCTATCGGTCTGGTCAGGGCTTGTTTTGCAAGACGCGCCGGAATTCCAACGCTACCGCGATTGGTTTTTGCCATTTCTGGCGCAGTTTGCCGTCGCTTCATTCTTCTTCTATTTCGCCTTCCTAAGGCCGTTTTTCGCATTCACACGTCGGTATAGAGCGGAAAAATTACAGCTTCTGGAATTCAGTTTCGCGGCCATTGAGGAAGCGGAAAACAAAAACAACCATGAGCGAATATTGAGTGAGCAGCGAAATGCAGCGCTTATCCAGCAGCTTCCAAATTACCCCATTGCACCTAATCTTGGCAGGTTGTTTGCTTTCTCCGCTGCAATGCCATTGTTCAATCTTGCTCTGGAGGTCGCTGTTCCTCAGGATTCCCCATTTATAATGCTGTTCGATTTCCTATCGGCGCTGCTTTAGGGACCACTCTTCGGCTCACTCAGTTCCGGTGTGTGATGCCGTTGGGATCTTTGGTTGTGTGGTGTTGTTGAACCGATCATGTTCTTACACCATTATGGCAAGAGCGGCGACCAGGCCGGGTCGGACGCGGCGTTGTTTGTGGGCACGCGCCGCAGGTTCCGGCCCGAGATATCCACAGAGTAGAGCGCGGGCGCGCCATTCGCGCCCTGGCTCTCGCGGGTGAACATGATCACGCGGCCATTGGGGGACCAGGTCGGCCCCTCGTCGAGGAAGCTCGCGGTCAGCAGGCGCTCCTCGCTGCCATCGGTGCGCATCACGCCGATATGGAACCGGCCCTTGTTTTGCTTGGTAAAGGCGATCAGGTCGCCGCGGGGCGACCACACCGGCGTGCCATAGCGCCCCTGGCCAAAGCTGATCCGTTTCGCCTCGCCACCTCCGGCGGGCATCACGTATAACTGCTGCGTGCCTGAGCGGTCGCTTTCAAAGGCAATCTGGCTGCCGTCGGGCGAGAAGCTGGGCGCGGTGTCGATCGACGTGGTGGCGGTCAGGCGCGTCACGGCGCCGCCGTTGACCGGCACAGAGTGAAGGTCGGTATTGCCGCCCTGGGACAGCGAGAAAGCCACCGTGCTGCCGTCCGGCGAGAAGCGCGGCGAAAAGGTCATGCCGCCGGTATTCGCCAGCTTGCGCCGTCCAACGCTGGCCACATCCAGGATGAACACCTCGGGCACGCCGGTGTCGTAGGAGGTATAAAGCACCCGGTCGCCCCTGGGCGAGAAGCGCGGCGCCAGCACAAGCGAGGAACTGTCGGTCAAGAACTGCAGATTGGCGCCGTCGTAATCCATAATCGCCAGGCGCTTGCGCCGCGCGTTCTTGGGCCCGGTCTCGGACACGAACACCACGCGGCTGTCGAAGTATCCGCTCTCGCCGGTGATCCGGCTATAGACCGCGTCGGCCACCTTATGCGCCATGCGCCGCCAGCTTGCCTCGGTGCCCGCGAATTGCAGCCCATCGCCCAGCTGGTTCTCCGAGAACACGTCAAACACCCGGAACTTGACCGTGACCTGCCCGCCCGCGGTCGAGACCGCGCCGGTGATCAGCGCCTGGGCGTTGACCGCCTTCCAATCCGAGAACTGCACCGGGCTGGAGAACGAGGTGACCGGCGAGATGAACGCCTGCTTGGGGATCTCGCGGAACAGCCCGGTATTGGCCAGGTCGGCGGCGATCACCCGGGTGATCTCCTCGGCCAGTTGGCTGGCGCCGGGGTTCTCGGGCAGAAACGCGGGCACCGCGAAGGGCAGGGGCTCGATCACGCCCTCGGTAATCTCGATCCGCAAAGGGCCGCTGCCCTGCGCGAAGGCCGGAAGGATCGCGACCCATAGGGTCGCCGCGAGGGAGATCAGAAGCCGTTTCATTTGATCCTCATTCTTTCAGGATTAAACGTCATTTCTATGTCGCGCCACTGTTCGAACTTCTCGGGTGGCAATTCAAAGCCGCGCGCGCCGCAGCGGATGATGGCGCGGCGGGCGGCCTCGAAGGCCTGGCGCGCGGCGCTTTCGGCGCCGCCGGTAAAGCCGGTCATGCGGATAGAGCTGGTGTCGGGCGTGCCGTCGCGGTTCATCGCCACGTCAACGGTCACGGTGACATTCAACGCCTCCGAGCTTAGCGAGCCCACGTTCCAGCATTGCTGCACGGCGACGCGCAGCCCTTCTTTTTCCGAGCTTGTCAGCGGCGGGCCGCTCGGGGCTCTGGGGGCTGCGGGTGCAGGTTCGGGCTCGGGCTCGGCCAAGGCGTCGGCCAACGCGTCGTTGATCGCGTTGCTTCGATTGTTTTCGGGTTCTGGCTCGGGCTCCGGCGCAGGCGGTGCCTCGGCAGAGGCGCGCCGCGGCCGTGCGGTGGGGCGGACGGATGCGGCAGGCGCGCCAGCGCCGGGGGTCTCGGCCTCGGTCACGATCTCGGTCGTGGCTTGCTCGGGGGCGGCCTCGGGCAGGTCCTCTGCGGTTTCGGTGCTCTCGGCCTCCGGAGAGACCGGCGGTGCGGGGGCGTCGGCGATCTCTGGCGCCGGCGGAGCCTCGGGCGTTGGTGTGGGCGCCACGCGCGGCGCGTCGAGCGGTGCCGGCGTGTCGCTGCGCGGGGCCACAACGGGCGTGTCCAGCACAGGGATGTCCGGGGCGACGATCTGGGGCGCGTCGGGGGCGATCTCTGGGTCCGGCGTGTTCAGATCTGGCACCACCTCGGGCGCTGTGTCCGGAACGTCCGGCGCGGTGGGCTCGGGCTGCGCGGTGTCAAGCGCGGGGTCCTCTGGTGCGGGCGGCTCGGGGGCCTGCGTCTCGCTCGGGGCTTGCAGGGCGGGCACCTCTTGCAGCGGGTCCACGGCCACGTCGGGCAGGGCCAGCGCGGCGAAGTCCTGGGCGGAGATCAGCGACACATCCGCCACGTCCACGGGCGGCGGCGGCGCGCTTTCGAAGAAGCCGCTGAGCACAACGCCCAGGAACAATACGCCATGGCCAACGCTGGATATGGTCGTGCCGGGGGACAAGCGCGCGCCCTTAGCCGTCGTCTTCGGGCAGGCGCGGGCCGCCGGTATCCGTCACCAGCCCGATATTGCGGAACCCGCCGGCGTTCAGCGCGCCCATGACCTGCATGACCTGGGCATAGGGGATGGCGCCGTCGGCGCGCAGGAAGATCTTGTCGCTGGCGCGCTCGGTGGCGATGGCGCGCAGCTTGGGCAGCAGCTCTGCGGAAGGGGTCTCGGTGGTCTGGATCATGATCGCGCCCTCGGCGGTGAGCGTCACGGTCAGCGGCTCCTCGTTCTCGACGGGCAGGGCCTCGGCGGCGGTCTCGGGCAGGTTCACCGGCACGCCCACGGTCAGGAGCGGTGCGGAGACCATGAAGATGATCAAGAGCACCAGCATCACGTCGACGAAGGGCGTGACGTTGATCTCGGAAACCGCCTGGTGCTTGCCGCGGCGGCGCCCCCCGCGGCCGCGGCGCTGCCCGCCGCCGCCCGATTGCTGGACCGAGGCGCCCATCTACTTGCCGTCCAACTGGCGGCTGAGGATGGTGGCGAATTCGTCCGCGAAGGCCTCGTAGCCCGCCACGATGCGGTCGCTGTCCACGCTGAGCTTGTTGTAGAAGACTACGGCGGGGATGGCGGCCAGCAGGCCCAGCCCGGTGGCCAAGAGCGCCTCGGCGATGCCCGGTGCCACGACGGCGAGGTTGGTGCTTTCTTGCTCGGCGATCTCGATGAAGGCGCGCATGATGCCCCAAACGGTGCCGAAAAGCCCGATGAAGGGCGCGGTGGAGCCCACGCTGGCCAGAAACGAGAGCCCCTTGTTCAGCCCCTCCGCCTCCTTGGCGATGGCCACATCCATCGAGCGGTCGATGCGCGACTGCGCCCCCGCAATCAGCGCCCCGTCCTGGCGGTGCGAGCGCCGCCACTCCAGCATGCCCGCGGCGAATATCTTCTCCGAGGCGCCCTCGGGCACCTCGCCGATGGTCTGGTAAAGCTCGTCCAGCGGCTCGCCCGACCAGAAGGCCTGATCGAACACCGCGCTCTCAGAGCGCGCGCGCCGATAGGCCATGATCTTGTTGATGATGATCGCCCAGGCCCAGACGGACGCCACGATCAGCATCAGCATGACAAGCTGCACGACGATAGAGGCGCGCAGGAAGAGCGCGAGGAATGAGAAGTCTGCTTCCATAGGTCCTGCTCATAGGTGGCGGCCCCTTTGGGGGGGCTCGTGTTGCGAACGATCCTAGCGGATGCGCGCACCGAATGCCAAGAAAACCGCGCGGATTGCGCAGGAATTCACCCGATTGTCATGGATTGGCGGAGTTCCGCCGGTATCCGCGCCGGCGCGCCTGTGTCAGTGAGGGCCACCAGCGTGACCTCTGCCTGGAAGAGCACCGTGCCGCCGCGCTTGACCACCTGCTCCAGGAGGATGCGCGCGCCGGTGAGCTTGAGGGGCCGGGTCTCGACGCACAGCAGGTCGTCGAACCGGGCCGGGAGCAGGTAATCCGCCTCCACCCGGCGCACCGCGAAGACGATCCCCTGCTCGGCCTTAAGTTGCCCCTGATCCACGCCCAGCTCCCGCACATACTCCGTGCGCGCCCGCTCTATGTATTTAAGGTAATTGGCGTAATAGACGATCCCCGCAAGGTCGGTATCCTCGTAATAGACGCGTATGTCCATGCGGTGGGTCACGAGAGGCGGCCCATTCGGGCCGCGATCCTCAGGGCATGACTGGCATCATCTGCCACCGCGGGCATCACCGGGTCATAGGCGGCGCGGATCAGGTCTCCGATGTCGGGGCGCAGCACGGTGTGCCCCTCGGCCACCGCCAGGGGGGACTGCGTCTTGAACGCCTGGTCGGACCAAAGCAGGATCGACTGCACCATCTGGCTAAGCGCCAGGGTCTCGGCGGGCACGGCGGAGAGCTCGTCATCCATGCGCAGAAACACGAAGCAGGCCTTGATGGCACCCGCCTCGTCAAAGCGGAAGACGCGGTACTGGTTGGCATCGGCCGCTTGCAGGCGCGCCACCAGCTGCGCAAGGTCGGGCACCAGCCGGTCCAGGTCCGGCACTTCCAGAAGCTCCGCCCAGTCGCGGAAAAAGAACACCATCAGGTTCACGCCCAGCTCGGGGTCGGTCTCGGCCATGTGATGCCCGGCCAGGGTCACAACCGCCTCGCAGGCGCCCTTGACCACGCTCAGAGTGGCGTCGTCCACGCCGAAGACGACCGGCGCGATAGGCCGCCCCCAGCGGGCAAAGAGGTACGACCCGTCCGTGCGGGTGAATAGCGGCTGTATGTCCTCGGCGATCATGAAAGGCGGGTCCCCCCGGTGCGTCGTCTCTTCTGGGACACGCATAGCGCCGCGCGGGCCCCGGGCGCAATGTCCTAAGAGACGCATGCAGCCCGCGCCACCCAAATTGCGGTGCGGGCCCCGTCGTTTATCGCTCTGGGTAGACCCCCGTGCCTGCGGGGCCAGGGAAGGCTGGTCGTTAGAGGTTGCCGTGCTGCAACCAATTCACCACCCACTCCGAACCGGGGTCCAGCGGCATAAGCCAGGCGGCGGCGCGCTCCACGGTGTTGCCTTGCGCGAACTCCTCGACCTTGGCGCCGTAGGCGGCCCCGCCCATGTTCAGGAACAGAAAGACCTTGAACGACAGCACCGCCAGCGCGAAGAGAAAGAACTGCCGGATGGGCAACTCGCGGCGCTTTTGCGGCCGCACACGCACCAGCTCTATGCCGTCGTGGTTGAACGTCTCAAGCGATTTGAAGGGTCGCTGAGCGTATGTGAAGGTGGCAGTCTCTTGCGCTCTTAAGTTCATATCCATTTTAGCCCCCAGGCATGGAAGAGGTTTAGCAGCTTTTCTGAGGGCGAAGATTGGTTTGAAATGTGGCGGAAATGGGGCAGGGCCCGCCAAACACGGCAAAATGGCCTTAATCAGGCGATATGGCGGATTTTATGAAAACTGTAGCGTAACAATGGCGAATCAAGCGATTGACTGTTTCGCCAGCCCCTTCCGAGACGCGCAATTTTAGACGAATCGAAGGTAGAATCAGGGCAAGCGACCCGGCGAGCGCTGCCTGCGCCGCCGATCAGGCCAGCACGCCACCCAGCGAGTTCGGGCCGCTCTCGGTGATCCGCACCCGGCGCAAGTCCCCCATTGCGACGCCCTCGGCGGTCACATGGACGGCGTGCAGGTATTCCGACTTGCCGACCATCTGGTCGTCGAGCCGCCCTTTGCGCTCGAAGAGCACTTTGACCTCGCAACCGACCATATCGTCCTGGATGGCGCGCTGCTGTTCGGTCAAAAGCGTCTGCAGGCGGGTCAGGCGCTCGCTGGCGACGCCAGTGTCGACCATCTCGCGCTCGGCGGCGGGGGTGCCGGGGCGGGGCGAGTACTTGAAGCTGTAGCACTGCCCATAGCGGACCTCGCGCACCAGGCTCATCGTGTCCTCGAAATCCGCATCGCTCTCGCCGGGGAAGCCCACGATGAAGTCGCCCGAGATCAGGATATCCGGCCGCGCGGCGCGGATACGCTCGATCAGGCGGATGTACTGCTCCGCCGTGTGCTTGCGGTTCATCTTTTTGAGCACGCGGTCCGAGCCGGACTGCACCGGCAGGTGCAGATAGGGCATCAGCTTGGCGCAGTCGCCATGGGCCGCGATAAGATCCTCGGACATGTCGTTGGGATGAGAGGTGGTGAAGCGGATCCGCTCCAACCCGTCGATCTTGTCGAGCGCCCAGATCAGCCGCGCCAGGGACCAGTCGCCGCCGTCCTCCCCCGCGCCGTGATAGGCGTTCACGTTCTGGCCCAGGAGGGTGATCTCGCGCACGCCGCGCTCCACCAGCCCGCGGGCCTCCTCAAGCACCCGCGCGGCGGGGCGCGAGACCTCAGCGCCGCGGGTATAGGGCACCACGCAGAAGGCGCAGAACTTGTCGCAGCCCTCTTGGACCGTCAGGAAAGCCGTCGGGCCGCGCTTTGGCAGCTTCTTGGCGCCCAGGCCCGCCCGCTTGGGCAGGTGGTCGAACTTCATCTCCTCGGGGAAATCGGTGTCGAGCGCCTTCTCGCCGCCGCGGGCCTTGGCCTCTAGCTCGGGCAGGCGGTGGTAGCTCTGCGGGCCCACCACCAGGTCCACCATGGGCTGGCGGCGCATGATCTCCTTGCCCTCGGCCTGGGCCACGCAGCCCGCCACACCGATCTTCAGATCGGGGTTCTCGGCCTTCAGGTGCTTGTAGCGCCCCAGCTCGGAATAGATCTTCTCGGCGGCCTTCTCACGGATGTGGCAAGTGTTGAGCAGGATCATATCCGCGTCGTCGGGCGTGCTGGTCTCCTCATAGCCCTCCAGCGCCTCGGCCATGCGCTCGCTGTCATAGACGTTCATCTGACAGCCATAGGTCTTGATGTAGAGCTTTTTGGGCGCGGCCATGTCGGGTCCAATCGGGTGGGTCAGCGCGGCGTATAGAGGATGCCGCGCGGCGGGGCAATCGGAGGGTTTTGGGGCGGGCGTTTTGCAAGGGCGACTAGGAGGATTGGTTTTGGCCTGAAGGGGGCATTCGGGCTTAAACCAAACGCCCCTACAACGCCTGCCGACACCAGACGCAGCGAAACCAAAGCAGCACAACCGCCCGAGCTTGCCTCGGGCAGCGGCCGACCTCCCCCAGGAGGCCGCTTTTGCGACGCTGCAAACTAATGAAACAACTGCGTTTGTAGAGCGCGCCCGCCAAGTGGCGGTGTTGCGCAAGCGACCTCCAGGTCGGCCGCTGCCCAGGTTGCGCTTGGTTCAAGGCGGAGGCCCCGGGGCAAGTCCGGGGCGCTTGATGCTAAACGTCCACTCCAGGCCAAGAGATGCATCACTTCGTTGCGTTGCAAATCGCCGCCGCAGCGCGGTCGAGATCGGCGCTATCCATCGCGCCAAGCGCGATCTCTGCCAGTCTCTCCTGCGGCTTGTCCGCCCGGGACTTGCCATAGCGGCGGTCGTAGTGGCGCTCCATGAGCTCTGCGGCGAGGGTCTCGTAGGCGCCCTGCTGGGCAAGTGCGGTCCAGGCGGCGACCTGTTCGCGGCCTTGAAAGCGGATGAGTTGTTCCAACGTGGCGGCGAGGCGCGCGGGGTCCTCCAGCATGTCGCAATAGGCCTGGGTGAGGTACCGCGCCCTTGCCTGCAAGGGCGCCGCCACCGTAATCCGAGGCGCGGCGCACATGGCCTTCCACAGCGCGGGCGGGACGATCAGCTCGCCCACCTTGCTGCTCTCGGCCTCCACCAGCGTGGGGCGGGCGGGGTCGAGCGCGGTCAGCTTCTCTGCGATGCGGCTCTCAAAGCCCTTCTGCGCGGGCTGCCCGCCCGGCATCGCGCCAAAGAGCGAGCCGCGGTGGTTGGCCAGCCCCTCAAGGTCGAGGATCTGCGCGCCCTGGGCGCAGGCCCGGTGCAAGAGCTCGGTCTTAGCGGTGCCGGTATTGCCGTCCAGCACCACCAGCCGATGCGGCAGGGCGCTGTCGTGCAGCATCGCCACGACCAGGCGCCGGTAGCTCTGATAGCCGCCCTTGAGGGTCTCGGCGCGCCAGCCGATCTGCTGCAGGATCGAGGCAAACGAGCCCGAGCGCTGCCCGCCGCGCCAGCAATAGACCAGGGGCTGCCATGCTCCGTCATGCGCCGCCAGCGGCCCTTCTATATGATCTGCTGCGTTGCGGGCCACCAAAGCGGCGCCGATCTTGCGCGCCTTAAAGGGCGAGACCTGCGTATAGATCGTGCCCACCTTGGCGCGCTCTTCATTGGACAGCGCGGGCAGGTTGATCGCGCCCGGGACGTGGTCCTCGGCGAACTCGGCGGGCGAGCGCACGTCGATCAGATCGTCAAAGGACGCGGCGTAGATATCGGCCAGGCTGTCGAAGGCGATGGGCATAGGGCGCAATAGCGCGAAGGCGGTGAGATGGAAAGCTGCCAGCCGGTCTTGGTGCGACCCAAATCCCTTCCAAGGGATTTGCAAAACTCTTCGAAGAGTTTTGCGTCGCGCCTGGACGTAAGCTTAGCTCTCCTTTGCCTGCGCCTCCTCTGCGTCCACATCCTTGGTCCCCGGCGGTGACCAGCCGCGATCCACCCGCGCATGGAACGCGCTCGTGCCATTGCGCAGGGCCTCGTCCATCTCGTCGCGCAGCTCCATCGCGCGCTGGATGTATTCCGGGTTCTCGGTCTGCGGGATATCAGAGCGGTAAAGCTGCGCCAGGTCTCGCAGCATGTAGCGGTCGTGATCCTCAAACCCGCGCGCCATGCGTTGCGCCTGGAACGGGTGCACCCCCAGCGCCTCATAGGCCGAGCGCCCGGCGCGCACCGCGCTGTCGAACGTGTCGCGGATGATGTTGCGGCAGCCAGCGGCGTAGAGCTCATAAACCTGGTGCCGGTCAACCGCGCGGGCGATGATATGCACATGCGGGTGGTTCTGCGACACGTGATGCACGATGGCGTTGGCCTGCTCGCGGTCGTCAATGGCCACCACCAGCAGCTTGGCCTCGTGCAGCCCCGCCGCGTGCAGCAGGTCCGGCCGCGAGGCGTCGCCGTAAAAGGCCTTCACGTCAAAGGCGCGCATCGCATCCAGCTGCTCAGAGCTGTGGTCCAGCACCACGGTCTTGTACCCCGCGCCCAGCAGCATCCGGTTCACCACGCCGCCAAAGCGGCCCACTCCCGCGATGATGATCGGCGCCTCGTCGTCGACCACATCCGCCTCGCGCTCCTCGGCGCCGGTATAGCGCGGCAGGATCAGCCGCTCATAGGCGATAAAGAGCGCGGGCGTCAGCAGCATCGAGAGCGCCACGATCAGCAAGAGCTGGTCGGCGATCACCGGCGGGACCACGTTATTGGCGGTGGTGAAGCTGAGCAGCACAAAGCCGAACTCGCCCGCCTGCGCCAGCCCCAGCGCGAACAGCCAGCGGTCCGCGCCCTCGATCTTGAAGACAAAGCTCAGCGCCAGCAGCACGCCGGCCTTAAGCGCGATCAGTCCCAGCGTGAGCGCCAGGATCACAGCGAAGTTGCCAAAGAGAAGCTGGAAATCAATGCCCGCGCCGACGGTCATAAAGAACAACCCCAGCAAAAGCCCCTTGAACGGGTCGATGTCGCTTTCCAGCTCGTGGCGGTACTCGCTATTGGCCAGAACCACCCCCGCCAGGAAGGTCCCAAGCGCAGGCGAGAGCCCCACCAGCGACATCAACAGCGCGATCCCGATCACCATCATCAGCGCAGTGGCGGTGAAAAGCTCGCGCAGCTTGGCCAGGGCGATGAAGCGGAAGATCGGGCGCGTCAGAAAGCTGCCGCCGACGATCACCGCGGCAATGGCGGCGATGGTGACAAGCGCGCGCAGGCCGCCGGGCAGGGTCTCGATCCAGGTCGGCCCAGAGGGCCCGTGATGGCCGTCATCATGGGCGTCATGCCCACCGCCGTGGGCATCCTGATGGGCGGCCTCCTCGGTCCCGTGTCCCTCCTCGGCATGGATCTCCACCGGCGCGGGCGCGGCGTATTGCTCCATCAGGTCGGGCATCGCCAGCAGCGGGATCAGCGCCAGCATTGGGATCACCGCGATGTCCTGGAACAGCAATACCGAGAAGCTCGACTGCCCGCCGTCGGACTTCATCAGCCCCTTCTCATTCAGCGTTTGCAGCACAATCGCCGTCGAGGACAGCGCGAAGATCAGGCCAATCGCCAGCGAGATCGTCCATTCCAGGCCAAAGAGCATGGCCACGCCCATCACAATCACCGCGGTGCCGCAGACCTGCAGCCCGCCCAGCCCCAAAAGCTTGTTGCGCATCTGCCAGAGCAGTTTTGGCTCCAGCTCCAGCCCCACCAGGAACAGCATCATCACCACGCCGAATTCCGCGAAATGCTGCAGGCTAATGACGTCCACGCCCGCGGCGTTCAGCACCGGCGCGATCGCGATGCCTGCGATCAAATAGCCCAGCACCGAGCCCAGCCCGAATTTCGAGGCGATCGGCACCGCCACAACGCCCGCGATCAGGAAGATGAAGGCAAGGGAAAGGAAATCCATCGGCCTATGCCTCCGCTTTCATTTGCATGGCGTCAGCGGTCCAAACTTCGTCCGGCTTGGTTTCATGGCTGTCGAACTCGCCATCCTGCAGCGCCTCTATGTAGCGGCGGTAGCCGTGCAGATGCGGCTCGACCCGGCCCTCATTCGGAGCCTTCAGCGATCCATAAAGCACGTAGGGCGGCAGAAACCGCATCTTACAAAGGTTCGCGGTCTGCTCCAGCGGGCGCAGGAAGTCGCGCAAAGGGTAATGCTGGTAGCCGTTCGGTGTGTAGGCGTCCTGCGGGCCCGCCGCGGTGATCGCCAGCCCCATGCGTTTGCCCGCCAGCGCATCGCCGCCCGCGCCATAGGCAAAGCCGTGCTCTAGCACGATATCCTGCCATTCCTTCAGGATCGACGGGGTCGAGTACCAAAAGAGCGGGAACTGAAACAGGATGATGTCGTGATCCAGCAGGCGCTGCTGCTCTTTGTCGGGGTCGATGTCGAAGCGCGGGTACTCGGCATACAAATCGACCACGGTCAATTCTTGGTTCCTCGTGGCCACGTCCAACATTTTGGTGTTCACATGGCTGAACTGCTGACCGGGATGGGCGAAATAGACAATAACCTTCGGCATGAACGATCCCCCGCTCCGCCGCCGTGGCGGATTTGCCCAAGACTTAGGGCGCGTTGGGGGGCGTGTCTATGGGGCGTGCGCGATGATATGCGCGGGACCCTGTATGATTTGGCCGATCAGGGCGGCGTGATACCCCGCCTTGCGGAGCGTTGTGATCGCGTCCGCCGCCATCTCAGCGGGCATAGCGGCCAGCAGGCCGCCGCTTGTCTGCGGATCGAAGAGCAAGTCCGTTTGCGCGGAACTGACCGCGGTCATTTTGGCGCGCGTCGCCGCGTTCTGCGCAAATAGGCTAGAGCGCACGCCCTGCCGCGCAAGCTCAAGTGCGTCCTCCATAACGGGAATTGACCCGACGTTCAGTTCCGCGCCGACCCCAGAGGCTTCACAGATGTTCATCAGATGCCCGGCCAGCCCAAACCCGGTGACGTCAGTCATGGCATGCGCCTCTGCCAGGCATTTCGCGGCCTCCCCCTGCGGCTGCACCATTAGATCCAGGCAGCCCAGCACCCAATTGCCGCGCGCCTTCATCTGCATCTCGGCGGCCAGGATCGTGCCAGAGCCGATCGGTTTGGTCAGGATCAGGCAATCGCCCGGCCTAGCCCCCGCGAGTGTGATCGCCGGGCGGTCCATCAACCCCGTCAGGCTGAAACCAATTGTCATTTCAGTGCCTTGGCTGGTGTGGCCGCCAACGATCTCGGCCCCGGCGGCATGGATGACCTCCTGCGCGCCTTGCATGATCTCGTCCAGCCATCGCCGCTGCAAATTCTCTGACAGGCGCGGCAAGATCACGGTCGCCAGCGCCGCCTGCGGCACGGCGCCCATTGCCCAGATATCGCCGAGCGCATGGTTGGCCGCGATTTTGCCCATTAGCCAGGGGTCCTCGGTGACGCTGCGCAGATGATCGGTTGTGATCACAATCTGGGAGCCGCCGTTGGTCAGGATCGCTGCGTCATCGCCCGGCAGATGCGTGACATCGCTGCGCGCCCCGCTGGCGAGGCCGCCTATGCTGGCCGAAAGCGCGTCCTGCCCGACCTTCGCGCCGCATCCGCCACACATTGGTTTCGGCCCCAGGGCCTCGGCCAGATCGGCGGTGCGCTCGCGGGGCAAACTGACCGCGGTCATTTCTGGCAACTTGGTCAGCTTGTTCATAAAGCGCCGGTCGATCCAATCCTTCCAGCGCCACACCCAGGGGCCATGCAGACCGCCGCCGCGCCTGTCCGCGACGGCGGATTTTGCGCCAAGCGAGATCAGTTTCAAATAGCGTTTCTGCGGCTTGAATGGCCGGAATTGACCGCGGTCACTCAGCGCGACGCGCAGGTTGTGATAAAGGATCGGCGCCTCTCGAACCGCAAAAACTCCGGCCTTTGGGCGGGGGGCGGGCAGGGCGGCGCAGTCGCCCGCCGCATAGATATTCGGGTCGGAGGTACGCAAATTCTCGTCGACGGACAGGAAGCCGGCCTGGTGGGCCAGGCCGATCTGCGAGAGCCATTCATGCGGCGTCGCGCCGGCCGCCCCCACAACAAAGCGGGCGGGAATGGCCGCGCCGTCAGATAGATACACCGCGCGATCCGTGACCTTCGCGACCTCTTTGCCCTCTTCCCAAGTCACATCGTAATCGCGCAGTTTGCGCAAGATCGTGTCGCGCGCCGCATCGGAGATGCCGGGCAACAGTGCCGCGCGCTCGATCAACGTGACCTTGGCCGAGCCCTTGCAAGCATGTGCCATCGCGAGCGCCAATTCCACGCCGCCCACGCCTCCGCCGATGACGGCGATCTCGCGTGGTTGGTCTGATAACAGGAATTCGCGCCACTTAGTGGCAAAACGACCCAAAGGTTTGGCCCCAACCCCGTGCTCCTGAAACCCCGGCAAGTCGGGCAGGTTCGAGGTGATGCCGACATTGATCGACGCAATATCATAGGCAATGGGGGGCCGATCTGGCATGTGTAACTGCCGCGCCTGAGGGTCCAGCGAGGTCACGGCGCCAGAGATAATGCGCGCGCCCGCGAACCGGCAGAGCTTTATCAGGTCGATGGACAGGTCGTCCTCGGAATAATGCCCGGCGATATGTCCCGGCAGCATCCCCGTATAGGGCGCGGTCGGACCCGGATTGACCACGGTCAGTCGCGCACCCGCCAGGGGCCGCATGCCCCAGCGCCGCAGCAGCAGGGCATGGGTGTGGCCGCCGCCGACCAGCACCAGGTCCTTTGTTATGGGCATGGGCGTTTGCATCAGAGCGGTGTTAGCAAAACCCACCGCCCGGCGCGCGCCCAAAATGTTGCCCAGTCCGTCAATATCCCGTCAGGGCGCCCGCCAGCCGCCCGCCCATCCATCTGCGCGTTGGAATAGGGCGCGCTGATGCGGCGCAGCGCCCACCTTCACAACGTCAAGGCTTTGAACTTGAATGGTTATCTGCGCGAACTGCGCGGGGTCTGGAATGCGCTCGTAGGCGTCTGAGGCGGGGATCTTGGTTCCTGGCGGCGGGCGCACGCCGTAATTCTGGCGCGCTTCGTCTGGCAAACGCGCCCAAAGTTCGTCCAGCGCGGATCCCGAGGTGACATGCGCAGTGCCGTTCAGACGCAATTGCAGGTCAAGCTCTGGGGTCCAATGCAGTACCGCGACATCGGGTGTTCGCCGCATCTCTTCTACTTTGACCGTGGTCAAGTCGGTGAGAATCTGCAGCTGCGCGGCCTCTTCTGAGGCCTCCCGCAGCATGACCAACCGCGATTGCGGGGTCCGATCTTGGCCGATCGTGGCCAGGTTAACCAGGCGGTTGCGCGACCTATCGCCAAGCGCCTCCCAGGATTTCGACCAGATCCCGCTTAGGGTCTTGTGCCACTCACTCATATCCCGTCATCTCCAGGTAGCCGCGGCCTGAATGCGTTCCGGTCACGCGCACGGGACCCTCCCAATAGGCGACGGAAAGATCCATCCAACTGTCTGGGTTGAGCGCCGTTACCGTCACATCGACTGCATGTTCTGGGACTTCTACGCGCCATTCAACCGGAATCTCGCGACCGGCAACGCGATGGAACCGCAGGGGTTTTGCCACAAAGGCGCCGGGGGCAAGCGGGCCGGGCGTGCCATCAGGTTCGATCCAAGTGCCTGTGGAGTAGGCGCTGCCCAGATCAGACCGCAGCCGGAACCCCATCAGCTTTTCGCCCGTATCAAGGTGCAGGGACAGCCAGTCCCAACCGCTTTGATCGGCGCTTAGCAATTGGCTTGACCATTCGCGATCCAGCCACGCCTGGCCGCTGACATCCACCGCGCCGCCAGGCAGCTGCAGGACGCCCGACACGTCGTAGAAGGGCTGCGAATAATAATGGCTGGCCTGGCCGGTCTCTGCCTTTACGGAATACCCCGCGGCGCCTTGCGGAACAAAGGGTGCATCCGCGGCGAAGGTCAGTTCATAGGCAAAATCCGGGCCACTTGCGCGTAATTGACCGCGGTCAATTCCGGTCATTTGCCATTCGTCGATCCAAGCCTCGAAGGGGGCCGCGGTCACGCCGGCTTGTCCGGTTCCGCCTCGGGCGAACCGTTCGGTGGCGAAATGCGCGTCGGGCGTGGTCACCGCGGCGTGGCCCATCCAGATCGGCGCGGGGCGGTCGTCGGGCGAAAGGGCGGAGCGAAAGAGGGTCCACTGCAGGCCGTAGTCGCGCCCATCCGTGCCGGTTAAGTTCGCGGTAAGATACCACCATTCCACGCGAAACCCCGGATGCGGGCCATGATCGCGGGGAAACTCAAAGCGCGTATCGGGGTTCGGCAAGAGATAGCCCTCGGCCTCGGAGCCCAGCCCGGCAAAGCCCTGCGCCAGCGCGGATGGCGCGAATAATATCATGAATATCAAAGCTCTAACGCTCATTGGCGAAGACCTTTAACAGCTCTGCTGGGGGCTTGCGCGACAGCAAATACGCGGGCCATGCGGCGGAAAGCATCGCCGCAATCAGCGACCAAAGCGCAAGCCAGGCCCAGTCGGTTGGATAGAGCCGCATCGGCAAACGCCATCCAAAGGCCTCGACATTGATGACGGTCAACAGGACCCAGGCCAGCAGGATCCCAACCGGGATCGAGAGCACGAGTGTCATCAAAGCCAAGGCTGAACTGCGGAGTAATTCAAGCAATGCCAGGCGACGCCGGGTGAGCCCCATCGCCCAGAGCGGCGCGACCTGGGCTGCGCGCATTGCGGAAAGTGTCAGCAGGCTTGTCAGGATAGCGAAACCCGCCACGGCGAGTGTCAGCACGTTCAGCGCGGCGGTCACGGTGAACGTTCGTTCAAATATCTGAACCGAGAAGGATTTTAGCTCTGCTTGGTGGATAATGCGCTCTGCGGGCAGGCCAAACTCGTCCCGAATGGTCCTGGCAAGTGCGCGTGCCTTGTCGGGTGCGATCCGGATGCCAAAGCGTTGCCTCTGGAGGTCGGGAAACCGCTTGACCAGCGCGTCAAGCCCGACGATGACCTGGCCGTTCGGGTTGCCGTAATCGCTATAGATCCCCGCGACGATGGTCTGCCAAGCCCCTGGTAGCTCTAGGGAATCCCCGGGGTGCAGGTTCTCACGCAACGCAAGCTGCTCGTTCACCAAGGCGCCGTCGCCGGAGGCAACGCGCTGCCAAACGCTGTCGGCTGCTTCAAGGAGCGGCCAGTTATCGCGATACGTCGCATGGTCGATGATCCCATAAATCTCGGCCGGCAAACCGGCCACGCGCGCCTCGATGTTCCAGATCGGCAGCACCGCATCCGCGCGCGGCGCAAGGTAGGATTGCAGCACCTCGGCCTCTTGATTTGAACGCGCGTTCACATAAAGCTCCGAGGCCAGCCGTTGATCCAGCCAGCCTAGGAAAGTGGTCCTAAAGCTGCCCACCATCGTGCCCACACCGATATTCGTGGCCAGGGCCAGCAGCAGCGCCATAAGCGCAAGCGACAGGCCGGGAAGCTGCTGACGTGTGTCCGCCCAGAACCAGCTTGGTATCGGGGCTCTGGCCAAGTGTTGCGCTAAAAACAGAAGCAAAGACAATATGATAGGCAAGGCCAGCGCCGCCGCCAATAATAGCCCGCCCAATAGGGCAAAGCCTGCAACGAGCCCTTGAAGCTGCGATGCGATCAGCGCGACCGCCAGCAGCGCGAGGACAAGGATGCCTTGCAGCCACATCCGCCGTTCCGACAGGAGCGCCCATGCGCGGGGCTGCGCCGGCGCCAAGATCGGCATCCGGATGATCTTGGCGATCGAGCCCGCCGCGGCCACCGCCGTTCCGAGCACCGCGATCGCCATGCCCGCCGCCCACCAAATCGGCCTGATTGAGAGGGTCCCGTCGATTTCGGCCCCATAGAGGCCGCGGAGCGTCGCCGCGACATCCGGCAAAAGCACGCTTGCGATGACATATCCCAGGACCATTCCCGCCCCACCGGCGACCAGCGACACAAAGAGCAGCTCGACCATGAGCAAGACAAGCAACATCCGAAGCGGCATCCCGAGCGCACGAAGTGTGCGGAACAACCCGCGCCGTTGCTCGAACGCCAATCCAATTGTGCCGTGTACAATGAAAAGCCCCACCGCAAAGCTGAGCAGCCCAAAGGCTGTCAAGTTCAGGTGGAAACTGCCTGTCAGTCGAGAGATGTCGTTGCCCTGACTGGGCGAGCGGGCCACAAGTTTAAGTTGTTTTAGGTCAGGGGGTGTGCCGTTGCGCGGCTGATTGGGAAGCAGCAAGAGGCGAGAGACCTCATCACCCCGCACAAGCATTGCCTGCGCCGCGTAAAGATCAGTCAACAAGACACCGGGAGACACCGTGTCCACCGCGATGACTGTGGCATCGGTCAAACCCCGTATCCGGCCGGCGTCCTCCGGATTGGCAATAATCTGGTATGGTGGTGCGAAAAACGAAACAATATCAACCTGCTGCTGCGCCTCATTGGGCACCAATCCCATAGGCGCGGTGAGCGCGTCGAACCCTACGAGCTGGTAGTTCTCGTCGTCCAATTGTAGGCGCCCCTCAAGCAGGGGCGAGACCAGAACACCGGCCCGACGCAATGCCACGAAGGTTTCGGTTGGGATCGTGTTGCCCTCTTCCGGGATCAACTGGGTGAACTGTGTTTCTCCCAAAGCGCGAGCTGCTTGGTCATAGCTGGCCCGGGCCTCGGCGTTGATGGCCTGCACGCCGGACCAAAGCGCGGTCGCCAGGGCCAGCCCAATGACCATGGTCAAAAGTTGCAAAGGTCGGTGCCGCCAGTGGGACCAGAGGGCCTGAAGACCGGCGCCGAGCATCAGACCAGCTGTCCGCCACGCAGGTGCAACCGCCGCGCCATTCGACCGGCCACGCGCTTTGAGTGGGTGACCATCAACAGCGCCGCATCCGTTTCGCGCACCAGGTACAGCATGACGTCCAGAACCGCATCGCCCGTGGCCTCGTCCAGATTGCCGGTCGGTTCGTCAGCTAGAACCAATGCGGGCCGCCCGGCCAAAGCACGCCCAATGGCCACGCGTTGTTGCTGCCCGCCCGAGAGCTGCTCTGGGAACTTTGTCAGGTGGTCCGCCAGGCCCAGCTTATCGGCCAAAGTGGCGCACCATTCCGGAGCGCCGCGTCCGGCCAACCTAGCCTGAAAGCTGATATTGTCCCTCACATTCAAGGACGGGATCAGGTTAAACTGCTGGAAAACAACAGAAATGTGATCACGTCGCAGCGCGGCGCGCTGGCTGTCGCCCAGGCCATGGGTTGCGTGACCCAGAACAGAGACCTGGCCCTTATTTGGCGCATCCAGCGCACCGGCCAGGTGCAACAATGTGCTCTTGCCGCTACCGCTTTCGCCGGTCAGCGCGAGCGTGTCGCCGCCGGGCAAGTCCAGGCTGACGCCTCGCAAAACCTCGATCGGGCCAGTGTCGCCGGGAAAACTCTTCCAGACATCAGAGATGGTCAAAACTGCGGCGCGCGTCATGCTGTTAGACTTATCGTGTTGCGCCGCAATAGACAGCCCCTGAGGCGGTCTGCCGCAGTTGCTTCAATCTACCGGCGGGCCGCTGGGCTTGGCATCGCTGCGGCAGGTGGATGTCGATCCGCGCGGTCTGGCTCGCCCCATTTCGCTAGGACAGAGCTGCCAAAAGAAGGGCGGCGCCCGCGTTGCGCCGCCTTAGGATGCTGGGAGGTAGATGTTCTACTTTTCAACAATGTCCCGAAGTCCGAGCAATTGTTCAAGATTTGGGCGCAAACTTTACCTATCGGCGACCAAAAGTGTTGCAAATCTCCACACATGTCGAAATGGGTTGCGTGCCGGCGGGCAAGCACATTCTCGGGTGGAATATGTGACCGGCGGACCCAACGACTTGAAGGACCAGGCATTTTCCATTCGCGTGCCGCGGCTGCGGTGGCAGCATGTCTAAAAACACCGCCCCGGAATGCTACAGAGTTTCCCGACGTTTATGCCGAGCCTTCAAAGTCTCCATAGGCGCCTTGGCTAAAGACTAGCGGCGGCCCCTCGCGCCAGCTCACCCGGTCTACGCGCGCGACAATGATTCCGTGATCACCGCCGTCATGGGTCGCCAGATGCGCGCATTCAAAGCGCGCCAAGCAGCCGTTGATCAACGGGGTTTGATGTTCGTTTGGCGACCAATCCAGCCCGTCAAACGCCGTTCCGTCGCGGATAAATGCCTCGCAAATCTCGCGCTGCTCGGCGCCGATGATGTGGATGGCGAAATGCTTGGCCGAGGCAAAGGCCTGGTAGCGACGCGAGGATTTCGCAGGCGACCAAAGCACCATGGCCGGATCCAGCGAGACGCTGGCAAAGCTGTTGGCGGTGATGCCAAGCGGGCCGATCTCGCTGTCGGTGGTGACCACGGTCACTCCGGTTGCAAAGCGCCCCAACGCGTCGCGAAATTCGCGCGTGGTCTCCGAGCAGGGGGTGATGCTTTGCATCGTGATCCTTTCAACCCCATCGGGCATCAAGCCACCTCGTGACCCAGCGCCGCGGTATACAACTCGAACCAGGTCTGGCGGTCCATGTCGACCTTAAACGCGTCCGAGAAGGCACGTATCCGGCCCAGGTTGTTGGACCCCATCACAGGCAGGATGCGCGCGGGATGTGCCAAGAGCCAGGCCACAGCCACGGCGGAGCGGTCCACGCCGTTCCTTTCGGCCACCTCGGTCATCTTCGCCACGAGCCCGGTCTCGGCGGCAGCCGCCACCAGCGCGCCTCCGCCCAGCGGCGACCAGGCCATGATCGGTGTCTTGCGCTCCTGCAGAAAGGCCACATCGCCATTGCTGAAGGGGGCGTGGCAAAGGAGGCTGATCTCGATCTGATTGGTGACCAGCGTGTTGGACATGCTTGATTGCAGCAGCGTCCAGTCGTGCAGCTTAAAGTTTGACACGCCGACATTGCGCACCTTGCCGGCCTTCACCAGCGCGTCCAAGACCGCGCCGGTCTCTTCGGCGTCCATCATCGGGTCCGGGCGGTGAATAAGCAAGAGGTCTACATAGTCGATCCCCATAAGTTTCAGGGACATATCGACCGAAGTTGAGATATGCTCGCGGCTGGTGTCGTAGTATTTCACGCGCGCGTTCGCATGCCGCCCGACCGGGGCAACGATGTCGCATTTCGTCACGATCTCGATCTGATCGCGCAGCGAAGACGTCAAGGCGGTTCCCAGCAACTCCTCGGCCTCATAGCCGCCATAGATGTCGGCCTGGTCCATCGTGGTGATGCCCTGTTCAAGGCAGGCCTCGATCTTTTCCTGGATATGCCCGGGCGAGGTGTCATCAACGTCCCCCAGCCGCCACATGCCATAGACAACGCGGCTCATCTCTAGACTGTCGGAAAGGCGGATACGCTCCATCAGACCCGAGCCCCCATGCCAAGCGGTGTCTTGGGGGTGCTGCTAGGCACGCGCCCATAGGCATGCGGCAGCGAGCAGGTTTTTAGTTCGGGCATTACGAGCCTTCCAAAGTGTTTACATTCGTCGATATGAGGATAGCCCGAAAAGATAAAGGCGCGGATGCCCATTTTCCGGTATTCCTCGATCTCGGTGAGGATCTGGTCCGCGGACCCGACCAGGGCTGCGCCGCAACCGGATCTTGCGCGCCCCACGCCGGTCCAGAGATGCGGCTCGACATAGCCGAATTTGTCGGCCAGTTCCCGCGCCTTAGCCTGGTGCGCGACGCCCAGCGAGATCGAGTCATGTGCCCGTTCCCGGATCAATTTGCCGTATTCGTCGTCCAATTGCGCGGTGAGGTGCTCGGCATATTCCTTGGCCTCGGCCTCGGTGTCGCGCACGATCATGTGGACGCGCAGCCCGTAATCCAAGGTGCGATTGTAGTCCTGGGCGCGGGCGTTCACCGCCTTCATACGCTCGGCGATGTTCTCTTTCGGCTCCGGCCACATCAGGTAAACGTCGCAATGCTGGGCGCAAAGCTCGACCGCGGCGGGTGAGTAGCCGCCAAAGTACAAGAGCGGCCCGCCGGTCTGAAAGGGCTTGGCGGGATCAGTCCAAACATCTTTGAATTGATACACTTGCCCGTCATAGTTGATGTGCTCTTGGGTCCAGGCCTGCTTTAGGATCTCGACCACCTCGCGCGAGCGCTGATAGCGATAGTCGCTGGGGGCCTGCTCTCCGGGGAAGTCCGACGAGATGATGTTCACCGTCAGCCGGCCTTCAAGCATGTGATCCAGCGTGGCGATCGTGCGCGCCAGCATAATGGGCTGCATCTCGCCGCAGCGGACAGCCGCCAACATGTTGATCTTGCTGGTCAGCGGGGCGCAACCGGCGACAAAGCTCAGCGTGTCCTGGCCGACTTGGAACGAAGAGGGGCACAGAATGTTGCGAAAACCTTGGGCCTCCGCCTCAAGCAGGATGTCGCGGCAATGCGCCCAGCTCGAGCGCAGATCGCCTTCAGGCACGCCAAGCTGCGCGTAGTCGTCGCTGCAAAGTGCTGAGAACCATGAAATTTCACTGGCATCCAGGTCCGGGGAGGTAACGGGAACTACGGTCATTGATTCTCTGGTTGGTGGCGGAATTTCCCCTTGCCTAGCACTGCCTGCGCTGTGCATCAATGCTGTATCAATTTCGAGAGACACCATGGTACAGACACATGCCCTGCCGCTTTACGTGCAGATCAGCGAAATGCTGATCCGCGACATCCAGTCCGGGCGGCTGGGGGACGGAGAGCGCCTGCCGCCAGAGCGTGAGATGGCCAAGGATCTATCCATTTCGGTCGGCACGCTGCGGAAATCATTGGCGGATTTGTCCGAGAAAGGCCTCTTGGAGCGCCGCCAAGGTTCTGGAAATTACGTGCGCCATGGCGCGGCGCCCTCCAGCGTCTACGCCTTTTTTCGCCTGGAGCGGATCGAGGGCGGCGGGCTGCCCACGGCGCAGATCCTTTCCGTCGAACTGCGCGAGAAACCGGATTGTTTACCCGCGTTTGGCGACGGGCCTATGGCGCATCGCATTCGGCGACTTCGACATTTAGGTGGTGCGCCAGCGGCGGTCGAGGAGATTTGGCTGGATGCAAGTGCGTGCGCGGCTCTGAATGCCGAAGACCTCTCTGAATCGCTTTACCTGTTCTATAAGAACAGTCTGAATATTTGGATCCAGCGCGCGGAGGACCGGGTTGGCGTGGGCGACGCCCCGAACTGGGCGCGCGCGCATGGTTTCGACGGCACAATGGGGCTTGTGGACCGCGTCTCTTGGAGCCAAACCGGCGCCAGTGTTGAAGCCTCGCGCACCTGGTTTGACCCCAATACTGTGCGCTATGTGGCACGATTAACCTGAATGGAGACAAAGTTGGATACGTGTAAGTACGGCCTCATCGGCGCGGGTATGATGGGGCAAGAGCATATCCGGAATGTAGCCCTGATTGATGGCGCCGAAATCGCGGCGGCCTACGAGCCCGATGCGGGGATGTGCGGCGCGTTGCGCGCCTTTGCGCCCGAGGTGCAGATCGAGGCGTCGATGTCCGACCTCCTGCGGCGCAGCGACCTGGACGCGTTGCTGATCGCAAGCCCTAACCAGGTGCACGCGCGTCAGTTGTCCGAGATCGCCAATACCCGCCCGCTTCCCATCCTGGTCGAAAAGCCGCTCTATACGGACCCCGGCGATTCCGCGTTGATCGAGAGCCTAAGTGCCGAGTATCCCTCGCCGATTTGGGTCGCGATGGAGTACCGGTACATGCCGCCCATCGCCGCGTTCATACAGCGGGCGCAGGCGGCGACCGGCGGTATCAAGATGCTGACGATCCGCGAGCATCGCTTTCCGTTCCTGCCAAAGGTTGGCAATTGGAACCGCTTTAACAAGAACTCCGGCGGGACCCTGGTGGAGAAATGCTGTCACTTCTTCGATCTGATGCGGGTCATTTTGCAGGATGAGCCGGTCCGCGTGATGGCCAGTGGCGGCCAGGATGTGAACCACCTGGACGAGGTGTATGACGGCGAGAACTCGGATATCTGGGACGGCGCCTATGTGATTGTCGACTTTGCGTCCGGGACGCGCGCGATGTTGGATCTGTGCATGTATGCGGAGGGCTCTGAGTATCAGGAAGAGCTGTCTGCCGTGGGCCCCGAGGGCAAGATTGAGTGCTTTGTTCCCGGGCCTGGCCGATTCTGGCCGGAGAATCAGCCGAACCCGATCCCAAAGCTCGTGCTCAGCCCGCGCCACACCAAGCAGCGTGACATCCTGGATATCCCGGTTGATCCCAAGCTTCTGACGGCGGGCGACCACAACGGCGCAACCTTCTATCAGCATCAGCGTTTCTTGGATGTCGTGCGGGGCAAGGCCGCGCCAGAGGTGACGCTGAGCGACGGCGCGAAGGCGGTCCAGATGGGTATGGCCGCCCAGCAGTCGGCGCTTACGGGGCAATCTGTGTCGCTGTGAGAAAGACCCATGTCGCGGCTGGCTTGGACGCCGGTCGCGGCGCGAGCGCAATCTGGGGGCAGTTAGAGAACCGCTAGGTTGCCCCATGCCAAACTCTGAACTGCAAAGCGTGCTTCAGCCCGTCGCCTCTGCGAAGGGCCTGCCGAACGCGCATTACACATGTGATCAGACCTTCGCCGAAGAACGTCAGAAGGTCCTTTTCGACAATTGGGCCGGGATCGGCTTTGCGCAGGACCTTGCGCCGGGCGAGGCGATGCCGATTGATTTTGTGGGGCTGCCCCTGGTTGCCGTGCGCACCAGAGAGGGGACGATCAAGGTCTTTCAGAACACCTGCCGACATCGCGGCATGGTGCTGGTGGAAGAGAAAAAGGCGGTCGGCGGCGTGATCCGCTGCCCCTACCATTCCTGGTGCTACGCGCTGACCGGCGAGCTTGTCGCCACTCCCCATGTTGGCGGGCCCGGCCACAACACCCACGCGGAAATTCGGCGCGAAGAGCTGGGCCTTAACGAGGTGCGCAGCCATGTTTGGCGCGACGTGATTTTCGTGAACGTCAACGCGCAAGCCCCTGAATTCGAGGACTATGCTGCGGATGCAATCGCGCGATGGCAGGAATATGAGGGGCAACCCGTCTACGGCGCCCAGGACAGCCAGTTTAAGTTCGACGTGGCCTGCAATTGGAAGCTCGCGGTGGAAAACTACTGCGAAAGCTACCATCTGCCGTGGATACATCCGGGCCTGAACAGCTACTCGCGCCTAGAGGACCACTACAACATCGAGGCCCCGGGGGCGTTCTCAGGCCAAGGCACGATGGTCTACCGGCCCATGATCACCGAAAGCGGGCAGCGTTTTCCCGATTTCATCGGGCTCTCGGACAAGTGGGACGCCGGGGCGGAATACTTGTCCATCTACCCCAATGTCCTGTTGGGCGTGCATCGCGACCACGCCTTTGCCATCCTCTTGGAACCCAAGGCCAAGGACCAAACGGTCGAGCATATCGCGCTCTATTACGCCAGCGAAGAGGCCGCGACGGGTCCGGAATGGAGCGATATGCGCAGCGCAAACACCGAGATGTGGCGCGAAGTCTTCAAAGAGGACATTTTCGTTGTGGAGGGCATGCAGAAAGGCCGACGCGCGCATATGTTCGACGGCGGAAAGTTCAGCCCCGCCATGGACGGCCCGACCCATTGCTTCCACCATTGGGTCGCATCTCAGATGATCCGCCCGCTGGCGGCGGAATGACGCTGGATGCGTCGCTGCGTGCGGCCCATGAAACCGGGGATAAAGAGAAGTTGGTCGAACTCTACACAGCCGCCGCAGATGCGGCCGAGGATGTCGACCAGGAGTGTTTCTTTCTCACCCACGCCTATGTCTTCGCGCTTGACGCGGACGATCCTCGGGCGCAGGCCTTGCGTGCCCGCCTAATTGACCACGGTCGAGAATCTTAAAGAACGGAGTGTAAGCCCATGAAATCGAACGCGCGCGTTGTGGTCATAGGGGGCGGGGTTGTCGGCGCGTCGGTGCTGTATCACCTGACCAAAATGGGTTGGTCGGACGTGATCCTGCTGGAGCGCTCGGAACTGACCAGCGGATCGACCTGGCACGCGGCGGGCGGGTTTCACACGCTGAACGCCGATACGAATATGGCCGCCCTCCAGGGTTACACGATCAAGCTATATGATGAGCTAGAGAAGATCAGCGGGCAGTCCTGCGGGCTGCATCACGTCGGCGGCGTGACCCTCGCGACGGATCAGGACCGGCTGGATCTCTTGACCGCCGAGCGGGCGAAGCACCGCTATATGGGGCTGGAGACTCAGATCCTAAGCCCCGAAGAGATAAAGGAAATCGCGCCCCTGACCAATGTCGATGGCGTGCTGGGCGGGCTCTATGACCCGCTGGACGGGCATCTTGATCCCTCCGGCACAACCCACGCCTATGCAAAGGCGGCGCGGATCGGTGGCGCCCAGATCGAGACCCATTGCCGCGTCGTCGAGACAAACCCGCGCGGCGATGGCACCTGGGACGTGGTGACCGACAAGGGCACCATCCACGCCGAGCATGTCGTCAACGCCGCCGGGCTCTGGGCGCGCGAGGTGGCCGCGATGGCCGGGCTCTACCTACCGCTGCATCCGATGGAGCACCAATACCTGGTGACCGACGACCTGCCCGAGATCATGGAGCGCGCCGTCGAATACCCGCATGTCGTTGATCCCGCAGGGGAAAGCTATCTGCGCCAAGAGGGTCGGGGGCTTTGCATTGGATTCTACGAGCAGCCCTGCCGCCCCTGGGCCGTGGATGGCACGCCATGGGATTTCGGCCATGAGCTGCTTCCCGATGAATTCGAGAAGATCGAGGAAAGCGTCGCCCATGCCTATCACCGCTACCCGATACTAGAGCGCGCCGGGGTCAAGCGGGTCATCCACGGGCCCTTCACCTTTGCCCCGGACGGCAATCCCCTGGTGGGTCCGGTGCCCGGCATGCCAGGCTATTGGACCGCCTGCGCGGTTATGGCGGGCTTCAGCCAGGGCGGTGGCGTCGGCAAATCTCTGGCCGAGTGGATGGTCGAGGGCGAGCCGGAAACGGATGTCTTCGCCATGGACGTCGCGCGTTACGGCGATTGGACGAACAAGGATTGGACCCGCAAGAAGGTGGTCGAGAACTATCAGATGCGGTTCTCGATTGTGTATCCGAATCAAGAGCTTCCGGTGGGTAGGCCGCTTGAGACGACCCCGGCCTATGGGCTGTGGGACGCCGAGCGCGCGGTGTTTGGCTCGGGCTATGGCATGGAACATGTCAACTATTTCGCTCCAGAGGGCGCGCCGCGCTATGAAGAGCCAAGCTTTCGCCGCTCTAACGCGTTCGGCCCGACCGGCGACGAGGCCCGCGCGGTGCGCAGCGCCGTGGGCATCAACGAGATCCATAACTTCGGCAAGTATCTGATCACCGGGCCGCAGGCCGTTGCGTGGCTGAACCGGATCATGGCCAATCGGGTGCCCGGCGAGGGCAAGATGACCCTGACCGCGATGCTGTCGCCCAAAGGTAAGATCATCGGTGACTTCACGATGATGCGGCTCGGTCCGGACGCGGTGCAGCTGACGGCCAGCTATTCGGCGCAGGCCTTCCACATGCGTTGGTTCTTGTCACATCAAGAGCCGGGCGTAAGCATCGAGAACGTATCGCAAGAGCGGCTCGGCTTTCAGATTGCGGGCCCGCATGCGCGCGCGGTGCTGGAGGCGGCGACGGGCGCTGATTGCTCCAACGAGGCGATCCCCTTCCTATCGGTGCGGCAGTTGATTGTGGGCCACGTTCCCGTGGTGGTGGCGCGGGTCAGTTATACCGGCGATCTCGGCTACGAGATCTACTGCGACAGCAACCACCAAGTGGCGCTCTATCAGGCGTTGCGGGCGGCGGGCGAAGCGCAGGGCATGCGGCCCTTTGGGATGCGCGCGATGATGTCGCTTCGGCTGGAGAAGTCCTTTGGCTCTTGGATGCGCGAATACCGGCCTGATTACACGCCCGCCGAGACCGGCCTGGACCGTTTCGTTTCGTTTAAAAAGAACGACTTTATTGGCCGGGACGCGGCGATGGCGGCCCGCGACAATCCCCCAGACCGCAGGCTGACCACGTTTGTCGTCGATGCCGAGGATGCCGATGTCGTGGCCTATGAGCCGATCTTTGAGGGCGATGCGGTGATTGGGTTCTGCACCTCGGGCGGCTACGCGCATTTCAGCGAGAAATCCGTGGCTCTTGGATTCCTGCCCTCCGAGCGCATCGCCGAGGGCGCCACGTTCGAGATCGAGATCCTTGGGAAACGGCGCAAGGCGACGGTGCAGATGGCGCCTCTGTTCGATCCCATGGCAGAGCGCATGCGCGGGTAAGGCCGACGCGTCGGCGGAATTCCAAAGCGTTCTGCCTTTAACTTGAGGCATCAAGTTGAAGGCAAACGCCCGGAACCTGATGCGGGCTCTTCGCGATCCGCTTTAAGTGCCGAAAATTCGCACGATGCCTCTGTCTTCGCTCATCTTCTGGTCCGCGATGTCGCGGCAGTCGGGACAGATGGTGTACCGCACCAAAAATCCGGTGCCCTTCCTGACCCCGAATGCCTCAAGCCAGGTCCCGTTCCGTTGCACGCGCAGGCATTGCGAGCAGGTCAGCGTATGCTCGCGGCGGTTGTTTAGGTCCGCAACGTCGGGGTCGGTGACCGGCGTAGGGATGACCAAAGGGCGGTGCGCGACGGTCAGAACCCCGTCCTGGGCCGGAGTGATTTCCATCTTGAAGGCTCGCGCAACATCCATGGAATCGCATCTATAGCCGATGGAAACGGGCTGATTCTGCTGCCGGGCAAAGAATGTCAGCGTGTTGAGGAAGCTTTGCGTCTCAAAGCCGCTCACAAAGTCCCAGAGCGGGCGCCCGACATATCTTTCGGCGGAGTTGCTCGGGCCGCCATTTTGCGTCGAAAACGCGTCCCAATCGCCCTTGAGCGAAAGGATGACATTCGACTTGTCCAACCGATAACTGATCATACTCGTCTCGCAGGTCGCTAAACATGGACGACTCTCGCGCGCCTTTATAGCAAAATCCGCGTCCAAGGCACAGGGCAAAAGTGACCCGCGCGGTTAACGTGGAAGCAGGCAACAAAGGGGTGTGGCGCCTATAGGTGTAGGTGCGCCAAAGCCCGGCGCGCCCAGTCACAGGCCAATTCCGGGTCGTCCAGCGCGGCCTCGGGCAAAGCCCAATAGGGCATGGCGGTTTCTTTCTTGCCGTCGCGGGAATAGGTCCAGCGTGTCAGGCCCTTGGCATCAAGAACCGCCTGGAAGTCACCAGCCCCCTTGAGAAAAATTTGCCCGCTGCTGTGGATGATCGCAAAGATCGTGCCGTCGTGATAGAGGCACAGGCCGCCCATCATCTTGCGGGTCGTCAGGGCCCCAAGCTCTGCAAAAAGCTCGGTTGCGAAATCGATATCCGCTTGCGCGATGCTCATTAGGCGTCGCGCTCGGCGGCAAGCTCCTCGACATCCTTGAACTTGATCGATTCGCCGCAGCCGCAGGCGTCGGCCACGTTGGGGTTGCGGAACTTGAACCCCGCCTCCAGCAGCGAGACCTCATAGTCGATCTCGGTGCCAAACAGGAACATCTGCGCCATAGGCGCGATCATCACCCGGGCGCCGTCTTGTTCGACGACCTCGTCCAACGGATCGACTTCGGACACGTAGTCCATGGTGTATTCCATGCCCGCGCAGCCGCCTTTCTTGACGCCAATGCGCAGCCCTTCATGGCCGTCCTTGGCCATCAGTTTGGCGATTTGCGCGATCGCGGCGGGGGTCATAGTGACCGCCTGCTTGCCTGGAATGCCGAACATCACATGAATCCCAACTCAAGCCGGGCCTCGTCCGACATCATCTCCATGCCCCAGGGCGGGTCCCAGGTGATCTGCACGTCCACCTGCTTCACGCCGGGCAGGGGCTCGATCGCGTCGGCCAGCCAGCCAGGCATGTCCTCGGCCACCGGGCAGCCCGGAGCGGTCAGGGTCATCATGACGCCGACCTCGTTTTCGGTGTTGATATCAATCGTGTAAACTAGGCCCAGGTCATAGATGTTGACCGGGATCTCGGGGTCATAGACCGATCGGCACGCCTCGACGATCCCGTCATAGAGCGGGTGATCGGTGGTTGACGGCCGGATCAGCGGCGCGCCCTCAAGCTGTTCAGGTGTCTCTGCGGTCATGGCTTGTCCAGTGGTGATCCCGAGCAAAGATACAAGGATTGTAGGGCCCGCCGCAAGGGAGCATGCTCTGCAAGGGATCCCGACCCGCGCTAATTTTGCGAAAATGAGATGCGGATCGCCCGCGTTTCTTGGGTTGTTCCGGTCCCGTAGATTCGGCACACTGCACCAACTTGAACCAGAAGGGCGCAAGCCCCACATGTTGAGGCCAGACAGGAGAGGACCAGGTGCTGCCGATTGCTCGGGGCCGCGGTCTTCTTGCCAACATCAAGGAAAACAAGATGCAAGAGCATTTGAGCCAGTCCTACCCCGTATTGCCGCTTCGCGACATCGTGGTCTTCCCGCACATGATCGTGCCGCTCTTTGTTGGGCGCGAGAAGTCCGTCCGCGCGCTTGAGGAAGTGATGGCCGACGACAAACAGATCCTGCTGTCCTCGCAGATCGACCCCGGCGTTGATGAGCCTACCACCGACGGCATCTTTGAGACCGGCGTTCTGGCCAATGTGCTGCAGCTTCTCAAGCTGCCCGACGGCACCGTGAAGGTCCTGGTCGAAGGCCGCAGCCGCGTGAAGATCAACAAATTCCTCGACAACGACAATTTCTTTGAAGCCACCGCCGAGTTGCTGGCCGAAGAGCTTGGCGACGAGGCGACCGTCACGGCGCTGGTGAAATCTGTTAGCGAAGATTTCGAGCGCTACGCCAAGGTCAAAAAGAACATCCCCGAAGAGGCGCTGGGCGCCGTGGCCGAGACCACCGAACCCGAGAAGCTGGCCGATCTGGTCGCCGGGCATCTGGGCGTGGAAGTCCAGCAAAAGCAAGAGCTTCTAGAGACGCTTAGCGTTAGCGAGCGGCTGGAGAAGATCTTTGGCCTGATGCAGGGCGAGATGTCCGTGCTGCAGGTCGAGAAAAAGATCAAGACCCGCGTCAAATCCCAGATGGAGCGTACGCAGCGCGAATACTATTTGAATGAGCAGATGAAGGCCATTCAGAAGGAGCTGGGCGACGGCGAGGACGGCTCGAACGAGATCGCCGAGCTTGAGGAAAAGATCGAAGGCGTCGATCTGTCCAAAGAGGCGCGCGAGAAGGCCGAGGGCGAGCTGAAGAAGCTGCGCAACATGTCGCCGATGAGCGCCGAGGCCACCGTGGTGCGCAACTACCTGGATTGGATGCTGTCGATCCCGTGGGGCACCAAATCCCGCGTCAAAAAGGACCTCAACCGCGCCCAGAAGGTGCTGGATGACGACCATTATGGCCTGGAGAAGGTCAAAGAACGGATCGTGGAATACCTCGCGGTGCAGCAGCGCTCGAAGAAGCTCAAGGGCCCGATCATGTGCCTTGTGGGGCCTCCGGGCGTGGGTAAGACCTCGCTAGGCAAATCGGTCGCGAAGGCGACCGGGCGCGAGTTCATCCGCATCTCGCTGGGCGGCGTGCGGGACGAATCAGAGATCCGCGGCCACCGTCGGACCTATATCGGCTCGATGCCTGGCAAGATCATCCAGGCGCTGAAGAAGGCCAAGACGACGAACCCGCTGATCCTGCTCGATGAGATCGACAAGATGGGGCAGGACTTCCGCGGTGATCCGGCGTCCGCGATGCTGGAGGTCCTGGACCCAGAGCAGAACGGCACCTTCACGGACCACTACTTGGAGGTCGAATATGACCTCTCCAACGTGATGTTCCTGACCACCGCCAATTCCTACAACATGCCCGGGCCTTTGCTGGACCGCATGGAGATCATCCCGCTTGCCGGCTACACCGAGGACGAAAAATCCGAGATCGCGCGCCAGCATCTGCTGGCCAAGCAGGTCAAGAACCACGGGCTGCGCAAGGGCGAGTTCGATCTCACCGATGACGCCCTGCAGGGCATCATCCGCTACTACACCCGCGAGGCGGGCGTGCGGAACCTGGAACGTGAGATCGCCAAGCTGGCCCGCAAGGCGGTCACGAAACTCATCAAGAAAGAGGCCGACACCGTCCAGGTGACCGCCGACAATCTTGAGGATTTTCTGGGCGTTAAAAAGTTCCGCTATGGCCTGGCCGAGCAAGAGGACCAGGTCGGCGTGGTGACGGGCTTGGCCTGGACCTCTGTGGGCGGCGATCTGTTGTCGATCGAGGCGCTGCGCCTGCCCGGCAAGGGCCGGATGAAGACCACCGGCAAGCTGGGCGATGTGATGAAGGAATCCATCGACGCGGCCTCGTCCTATGTGCGCTCCATCGCGCCGGAGATCGGGGTGAAGCCGCCGCGCTTCGACCGTTGGGACATCCACGTGCACGTTCCAGAGGGCGCGACGCCCAAGGACGGGCCGAGCGCGGGTATCGCCATGGTGACCTCTATCGTCTCGGTCCTGACCGGCATCCCCGTGCGCAAGGACATCGCCATGACCGGCGAGGTTACCCTGCGCGGCCATGTGCTGCCTATTGGCGGGCTCAAAGAAAAACTTCTCGCCGCGCTGCGCGGTGGCATCACCAAGGTGCTGATCCCGCAGGAGAATGAGAAGGATCTCGCCGAGATCCCCGATAACGTCAAAGATGGGCTAGAGATCGTGCCGGTCGAATCCGTGTCGGAAGTGCTCAAGCACGCGCTGACGGCTGTGCCGGAAGCGGTGGAGTGGGACGAGATCGCCGAGGAAGAGGCCGCCGCGGCCAGGGCCGCGATGGCCACGGATGGTGGCGCGGGCGCGACGGCGCACTAACGGTCGTTAACTATCGACGGAAAATTGTTTTAAGTCAGGGCGCTACCCCAGGTGGCGCCCTGCTTCTTTTCGGGCGAAGGCCTTCATCCGCGGGCCGTATTCGTTCAGAAAAGCTTCCGCACGCGGGCGATCATGTTTCGAGAGGTCCCGCACCCACCAGGCGACAGCTTTCTGGATGAACCATTCGCTGTCGTCGACATACCGCGCCGCCCATCCAAGGATGCGGTCCCTCGCGGCGAGCTCGGCGGGCTTGGGGTGGTTCTGCTTGGTCCAGGGCAGCGTGATCACAAGTGCCGCGCGACGGGTCCACATGTGATCACTGGTTGCCCAGGCTTCGACCTCGTCCAGCCGTGCGGGGTCCCAGACCAGTCGCTTTTGCCCGGCCATGCAGGCGTGATCGGCGATGGCCCAGGCGTCAAAGCTCGGTACCCAAGAGGCGATCAGCGCCCAAGCGCCGCTGTCATCGGGGCGGATACGCGCCTGTGTCAGCAGCTTGGCGGCGGCAACCCGGGCCTCGTGGATGTCGCTCTGCCATAACCCTTCGCAAAGCGCCAACCGCTCTTCCAATGTTAGGTTTGGCCTCCACGCCTTTGTAAGCGCGTCAATATCCGGGTTACTCACACCCAGATATACGCGCGGTACTTTGTGGTAGGCCGCCATCTCGGCGCCCTTACCGGGCACGGCCTTTGCGCGCAATTGGGACAGGGCGGTGTCAGGCGTCATCCAACACGCCCGTTGGGAAGCCGTCGATTGTCTGCCGGTTGCGCGTGTCCCAGTAATCCGCGACGCCGTCCGCGCCCTTGTCGGCGGTCCACTTGGTCAGCGTGTCGCGTTCGGCCTGGAATTCCATGCGCGGCACCGCGTAGCCGCAGGACGTCTGCACCAGCTCGACCGAGACGTCGTAGACCTGGCGCGCGCCCAGATGCTCGGGGAAATGCGCAACCATATCGTTCCAATCCGCGTCGTGGCGATGCACCGTCCGCGCGGTACCATAGCACCGCAGGATCATTGGTTTGATGCCAAAAGAGCACCACATCAGCGTCATACGGTTCGCGCGCAGCAGGTGCCCGGCGGTCTCGTTTCCGCTGCCGGTGACGTTCAGCCAAAGGATCCTGTTCGGCCCCATGACGCGCAGGCTGTCCATACCCTTGGGCGAGACATTCACCCGCCCGTCCGGCGCCGCGGAGCCGACAAAGAACATCTGCTGCGCTTCAATAAAAGTCTGTAGCCTGTTGTCTATGCTTGGGAATTGATCGGCCATGATATGCTCCTTGCGACCGGTGCAGACTATTCCACCGTCACCGATTTTGCCAGGTTCCGGGGCTGATCCACATCCGTGCCCTTGGCGACGGCGGTGTGATAGGCCAGAAGCTGGGCGGGGACCGCATACACGATGGGCGCTAAAAGCTCTGGCACGTCGGGCATGACAACGCAGTTCCAAACGCCCTCCTTGGCAAAAGCGGCGCCCTTGGCGTCGGTGATCAGCAGAACACGCCCGTCGCGCGCCATGACCTCTTGCATATTGCTGACGGTCTTATCGAAGAGCCCGTCGCTGGGTGCAAGCACGATCACAGGTACGGAATTGTCGATCAATGCGATGGGGCCGTGTTTCAGCTCTCCGGACGCATAGCCTTCGGCGTGGATGTAGCTGATTTCTTTCAGCTTTAGGGCGCCCTCCATCGCGATTGGGTACATCTGGCCGCGCCCCAAGAACAGCACATCTTGCGCCTCGGACAGCTGCATCGAGACCCGGGCGATCTCTTGCGAGGCCTCAAGCGCCTGGTTGATCAAGCCGGGCACGCGCCGCAGCTCCATCTGGTGCCGCGCTTGCGTGTCTGCGTCCATTTCGCCGCGATCCACGGCGGTTTTCAGCGCGAGCACGGCCAGGACGGTCAGCTTGCAGGTGAAGGCCTTTGTGGAGGCCACGCCAATCTCCGTGCCCGCATGAATATGCAGGTTCACATCCGCCTCGCGCGCAATCGAGGAGGTTTCGACATTGGTGATAGACAGCACTTGCGATTTGCCCTCGCAATAACGCAGCGCCGCAAGCGTGTCGGCGGTCTCGCCCGATTGGCTCAGCACGATGGTCAGCGTTCGGGCGGGGATCGGCGGCTCGCGATAGCGGAACTCGCTGGCCACGTCAATTTCCACGGGCAGGCGCGCATAGCGCTCGAACCAATAACGCGCGACACAGCCGGCAAGATAGGCGGTGCCACAGGCGACAATGGAGATCCGATCAAACGCTTTGAAATCAAGGTCTTCGGGCAGCACCAAGGCTCCGGAACGCAGGTAAGCCTCGACGCATTCGCCAATAACCAAGGGCTGCTCTGCGATCTCTTTGGCCATGAAGTGCTTGTGACCGCCCTTATCGACGCGCGTAGCATCAATTTGGATGGTCTGCACCGGGCGATTGGCGAGGTTGCCTTTGGCGTCAATGATCTCGACCGCGTCACGCCGCAGTACGGCCCAGTCGCCCTCTTCGAGATAGGTGATCCGGTCCGTCAAAGGGCCAAGCGCAATCGCGTCGGAGCCCACAAAAACCTCTCCTTCACCGTGGCCAATGACCAAAGGCGAGCCCTTGCGCGCCGCGATCAGCAGATCATCCTCTCCCTCGAACAGAAAGCAAAGCGCATAGGCGCCCTCAAGCCGGGCAATCGTTTGCTCAACGGCGTCGCGAGGAGACAGGCCTTGACCCAGGAAGTGCTCGGTCAGCGCGACCACGGTTTCGGTGTCCGTTTCGGTCTCAAAAACCACATCGCGGTCTGTAAGTTCGGCGCGCAGCTCGCGGAAATTCTCAATGATTCCATTATGTACGACCGAAACCCGACCTGTGCGATGCGGGTGCGCATTGGTGACCGTGGGCCCGCCATGGGTAGCCCAGCGTGTGTGGCCGATACCGGATTTCCCGGCGAGCGGTTCATGCACCAGAAGGTCGCTGAGATTGACCAGCTTTCCGACGGCGCGGCGTCGAGCCAGCCGCCGGTCGCTGTCGATTGTGGCAATCCCGGCGCTGTCATAGCCGCGATACTCCAGACGCTTGAGCGCCTCGACCATGATAGGCGCCGCCTCATGGTTTCCCAAAACTCCAATAATTCCGCACATAATTAAGTCTTCCTCTGCCTATTGGCCTTCGCAAGCTTATACATATCGAACAATCGCCGTCCGGCGCCTGGCTTTGTGACCTGCTCGGCGCGGCCCAATGCAAGGGCTGCCTCGGGCACGTCCTTTGTGATCACAGAACCGCTGGCCGTCATCGCCTCGGCCCCGATTTTGACCGGAGCAACCAGCATTGTATCGGAGCCGATAAAGGCATCCGCACCAATCTCAGTTCTAAATTTCTCGACGCCATTATAGTTGCAAGTCACTGTTCCCGCGCCAATATTCGTGCGATCCCCTACGGTGGCGTCGCCAATATAGGTTAGGTGATTTGCTTTGGCCCCTTCGCCAAGGGTGGCGTTCTTTATCTCGACAAAATTGCCAACTCGCGCGTCATTGCCAATCTCAGCGCCAGGGCGCAGGCGCGCGTAGGGTCCGACGATGGCGCCGGCGCTGACATGACACCCCTCTAGGTGACTGAAAGCGCGGATCTTGGCCCCTGTCTCAACCGTCACGCCCGGGGCAAAAACGACGTTCTGTTCTACATGAACATCACGCCCTAGAGTTGTATCATGGCTGAAGAAAACAGTTTCAGGTGCGGACAGGGTGACGCCAATCTCCAACGCGGATTTTCGCATGCTATTCTGGAAAATCGTCTCGGCCGCCGCAAGCTCTGCCCGGGTGTTTATGCCCAGGGTTTCGGCCTCGTCACAGCGCACAACAGTGCAGCTTAGGCCGCGCGCGTTCGCAATCTCCACAATGTCGGTGAGGTAGTACTCGCCGCTCGCGTTGTCATTGCCGACAGAATTGACCAAATCGAACAATTGCGCAGCATTGGCCATCACGACACCGCTGTTGCAAAGCGTGACCAATCGTTCCTCGGCTTCGGCGTCCTTGAACTCGACGATCTTGTCCAGGCGCTCGCCATTCAGGATCAAACGCCCGTATCGACCGGGGTCGGCGGCGTCAAAACCTAAGACCACCACGTCATGGTTGTTCCGAGCGTCCCGCATGGCCTGCAGGGTTTGCGCGGATATGAAGGGAGTGTCCCCGTAGAGAACGACCGCATCGCCGCTGAAACCCGCCAAGGCAGGGGCCGCCTGGGCGACGGCGTGGCCTGTGCCAAGCTGCTCTTTTTGAACGCAAAAATCGACTTCGAACCCAAGTTCTACCGCCGCTTGGGCGACCTGTTCGCCGCCGTGCCCGGTGACAAGCACGACGCGCTCTGGCTCTAGCGCTTGGCCGAAAAAGATCGAATGGGCAAAGAGCGGCGCCCCTCCCAGAGGGTGCATGACCTTGGGCAGATCAGAGTTCATCCGCGTGCCTTGACCCGCGGCGAGAACGATTAGTGCGATTGGCATGGGCTGCTCGTGCTGTGTTGTTAACGCGTTTTTAACCGACGTGAGCCGCAGAGCAATCCGCGGGGCTATCAATTCTGATGTCTTGCTATTACAGCAATCGGCGGTACATCGCCAAGGGGCAGCGGATGCGAACGGTTATCTTTGATCTAGATGGTACGCTTGCCGACACAAGCGGCGACCTGATCGCCGCGGCGAATGCCTGTTTTCAAGGGCTTGGGGAAGGGGTCATGTTGGACCCGGGCCAGGACCAGGCCGTCGCCCTGCGCGGCGCGCGCGCCATGCTCCGGTTGGGCTTTGACAGGCTCGACGGTGGGCACGAACAGATTGAGGCGCAATTCCCTGTGCTGATTGAGCATTACCGCGCCGCTATCTCGGTTCACAGCCATATGCTGCCCGGTGCGGTTGAGGCCGTGGAACAACTTTTGCATCGTGGGTACAGAACCGGAATTTGTACCAACAAACCAGAGGCTTTGGCGGAGTTATTGATGCAGGATCTAGGCGTGCGATCCCTGTTCCACTCGCTTATCGGCGCCGATACCCTGCCTGTGCGAAAACCAGATCCGGCCCCTTTTTTGACCGCGGTCAATTTGGCCGGTGGGGCGGCGGCGCAGTCCTTGCTGGTGGGAGATACGGTCACCGACCGAGACACCTCGCGGGCCGCGAAAGTGCCGTCAGTGCTGGTGGCGTTCGGTCCGTCGGATGTGTCCGAGCTGGAATGCGACGCGGTATTGCCCAACTACGCGGAACTCGATGACGTGGTTCGTCATTTAATCGGCTGAGTAATGAGGTCGATCAGCGGCCTCACGCCTTTTTTGCGAATGTCATTCACAGCGGTCTCGATTGCCGCAGCGCGGTGCGTTCCGACAATTGGCTCGGCAATCCCGCGGAATTTGGCACGCAACTCGGCCTCAGTCGGCGGTGTATCCGCGCTCCAAGCCGGTTCCGTCCATGCGCTTTCGAGATGTGAGCCGTCGGTCAAGCGGATAGAGACCTTGGCGGGGCGTTGTTGCGGGAAGCGCGTGTTCGCATATTCGTCCTCGCGCAAGGTCGTTGCCCGAGACAAGCGCAGGATCTCTGGGTCGCGAAGGGCGTCATCTGCGATATCCGCCGGAGACACACCGCCGCGCGCCAAGGCGACCGCGACCGGAAACGATGTGGAATACTGCGCTTCCTCAGTGGTTTTTGGCTCTGATGTGGCCAACCGCGTGGCTTCGTGGAACGTGAGGATTTTGATTGCTGTGACGTCCTTGCCTGCGAACCCATGCGTCTGTATCAAATCCAACACCGCGGCCACGGAGCCTTGGGCCCAGCGGCAAACAGGGTAGGGCTTAAAATACTGCTCTGGGATCAACCACCGCGTGCCCAGATCGCTCCATATTTCGTCCGGCGTCCCGACCGTGATCGCCGGCGCGCCGGTGAACCCAGCTTTGGCAAGATAGGCCGCGGAGACCCCGGCCATAGCGCCCCAGCCAGAGCCGTCTTTGAGCATTGTAGGGTGATCAATGCAGCGCATCATCTGGCTGCGCGGGCCGTGATACTCCGCAATGCCAAGCGCATGCGCGGTTTGACCGCGGTCAAGTTTTAACACTCTCGCGCCAATTGCCGCCACGGCGACTGCCATCCAAGCGCCAGATGTGTGGTAGTCTGGAGACGACAAATGCAAGGAAGGTCCGAGCCTTGAGCCGAGTTCGTAACCCAAAATGACCATGGTCAAAAACTCCGGCCCTGAAAATTGACCACGGTCAATTGTTAACCCAAGCAGGGCCGGCAGAAGCGCGCAGCCTACATGCCCCTTGGCGGCGTTGAACCCGTCATGCCCGTCCAAAGCGTCAATTGTCATGCCACCGGCAAGCGCGAACCCCGCCGCACTGGCGCCGCGCCCATCAAATATCATCGGCAGATTGCCACCGAATTGGTCCGCGGCGTGATCACAGATGATCTGACTCAAACCTGTCCTACGCCCGCCAATTGCGATCCCCAGCAGGTCCAAGATGCAAAGCTCTGCTTGGCTCACAAGCGCGTCGCAAAGGTCATCCAAAGTTAAAGAGTGAATGAAGTCATTGGGGTCCATACGGGCAGTCTGGGGTGCCTGCCGCACGCGCGCGTTGCGAAACGCGACACCGCACGACGCAAATGGGACGATTGACGCGCGATGATACCCAACGCAAAAAGGGCATATGGTAGAGCGATTCACCGGCAGTTTCACGCAGCAGGGGCCGATCCCAGAGACGGGGATTGCGGCGGCGCTTGACGTGCTGCGTCACGGGCGCCTGCATCGCTATAACGTCACCCAGGATGAGGCGGGCGAGGCCGCCCTTCTGGAGGAAGAATTCGCCGCCTTCATCGGCGCGCGCTACTGCCTGGCCGTGACCTCGGGGGGCTACGCCATGGCGACCGCCCTGCGCGCGGTAGGGGTGCAGCCCGGCGATAGGGTCCTTTCAAACGCCTTCACGCTGGCCCCGGTGCCTGGCGCTATCGCAGCGGTCGGCGCCGCGCCGGTTTTCGTGGAGGTCACCGACCAACTGACCATAGACCTAGACGACCTGGCCGCGAAGGCGGACCAGGCGGATGTCCTGCTGTTAAGCCATATGCGCGGGCATATCTGCGACATGGACCGGCTGATGGAGATCTGCCGTGACGCGAATGTGACCGTGGTCGAAGACTGCGCACACACGATGGGTGGGTCCTGGCGCGGTGTGGCCTCGGGGCGGCACGGCATTGTTGGCTGCTATTCCACGCAGACCTATAAGCATATGAATTCCGGCGAAGGCGGGTTCCTGGTGACCGATGATGCAGAGATCGCCGCGAGGGCGATCATGCTGTCGGGTTCATACATGCTTTACGCCCGGCACCGGGCGTCGCCACCGGCTGAGGCGTTTGAGCAGATCAAGTATGAGACGCCCAACATGTCGGGCCGGATGGACAATCTACGCGCGGCGATTTTGCGGCCGCAAATCGCGATCCTTGCCGATCAATGCGAGCGCTGGAATGCCCGCTACCGCGCGCTGGAGGATGGGCTGCGCGGGGTGCCGGGCCTGACAGTGATCGAACGCCCGAATGACGAGTATTATGTGGGCTCGTCCTTCCAGTTCCTGTTGCCAGGCTGGGGGCCCGCCGCAATGGAGGCCGTTGTTGCGGGTTGCCTGGACCGCGGGGTAGAGCTGAAGTGGTTCGGCGCGCCGGAGCCCGCGGGCTTCACCTCGAAATACTCCAGCTGGACCTATGCCAACCCCGCGCCGCTGCCCGTGACGGACCGAGTGCTTGCGGGGCTCTTGGACATGCGGGTGCCGTTGACCTTCTCGGTCGAGGACTGCCAGTTGATCGCGCGCATCATCGCCAGCGAGGTGACCCGCGCTCAGGAGGCCGGGCTGGCCGCAGAGTAGCGCCTCATCGCAGGCGCGGCGCGCGCTGCGGGTCCGGGATTGCGTATTTTCGACAAGGTGAAGCCGGGAGGCATTTCTTGTTTTGACAGGTGCGGCGATTCTGATTAGTAAATGAACAAGCGTTCAATAACCGCGAGGCCGCGCTATGTTTCTGGCATCCATGGAGTTTGACCTGGGCGAAGATATCGCCGCCCTTCGCGAGAGCGTGCACCGCTGGTCGCAAGAGCGGGTGAAGCCGCGCGCCGCCGAGATCGACGCCGAGAACAACTTCCCACCCGAGCTTTGGCGCGAGATGGGCGATCTGGGCATGCTCGGTGTCACCGTCGAAGAGGAATATGACGGGCTGGGCATGGGGTACTTGGCCCATACCGTCGCGGTCGAGGAGGTCGCGCGGGCCAGCGCCTCGGTCTCGTTGAGCTATGGCGCGCATTCCAATCTCTGCGTGAACCAGATCCGGCTGAATGGCACGCCCGAGCAGCGGGCCAAATACCTGCCCAAGCTCGTATCGGGCGAGCATGTCGGCGCTCTGGCCATGTCGGAGGCGGGCGCCGGGTCGGACGTCGTGAGCATGAAGCTGCGCGCCGAGAAACGGAACGGCTATTACCGGCTGAACGGCAACAAATACTGGATCACCAACGGCCCCGACGCGGACACGCTGGTGGTCTACGCCAAGACCGACCCGGAGGCGGGCAGCAAGGGCATGACAGCCTTTCTGATCGAAAAGACCATGGCCGGGTTCTCCACCAGCCCGCATTTCGACAAGCTGGGGATGCGCGGCTCCAACACCGCCGAGCTGATCTTTGAGGACGTGGAGGTCCCGTTCGAGAACGTGCTGGGAGAGGAGGGGCGCGGCGCGGCGGTGCTGATGTCGGGGCTTGATTACGAGCGCGTGGTGCTCAGCGGGATCGGCGCGGGCATTATGGCGGCCTGCCTGGACGAGGTCATGCCCTATATGGCCGAGCGCAAGCAGTTCGGGCAGCCGATTGGGAACTTCCAGCTCATGCAGGGCAAGATTGCGGATATGTACACCGCGATGAACTCCACCCGCGCCTATGTCTACGAGGTGGCCAAGGCCTGCGACCGTGGGCAGGTGACCCGGCAGGACGCCGCGGCCTGCGTGCTTTACGCCTCAGAGGAGGCGATGAAGGTCGCGCATCAGGCGGTGCAGGCAATGGGCGGGGCAGGGTTCTTGAACGACGCGCCCGTGGCGCGCATGTTCCGCGACGCCAAGCTGATGGAGATCGGCGCGGGCACGTCCGAGATCCGGCGCATGCTGATCGGGCGTGAGCTGATGGGGAAGATGGGGTGACGCATACGCGCCGTCTTTGGTGGGCGCCTGTGGGCGCGGCGCGTTCCACGCGCTTGGGCGTGATCGCCGCGCGCGGAGCCCGGGCAGAAGGCACGGCCGGACATCGCCTTTAGAGGCGGTTCTGGAGCATGGAAGATGATGCTAAGCATGGGCCACAAAGAGTTATTGGAGAACGATTGATGTGGAGATGGGTGACCCTTCTGGGCATATTGGCGGCGCCGGCCGCGGCGCAGGATATAAGCTATAGCGACGCCGGAACGCTGTCCTGCTTGAACAGAGCCGGGGCCTCGGGCGCGCAGGAGCGCTGCATTGGGATCTCCTCGGGGTCGTGCATGTCGGCGACCCCGATGGGCGGCACGACAATTGGGATGTCAGAGTGCCTCAACCGCGAATTGACCTTTTGGGATGTCAGGTTAAACGCAATGTACCGGGAGCTGCGCGCGCAGGAACGCCGCGAGGATGCCTCGGGCGGCACGCCCAAGGGCGCGCCACGCCAGGCGGACCTGCTGCGCGACATGCAGCGCGCCTGGATCACCTTCCGCGACCGGACATGCGATTATGAGCGCGCGCAATGGGGCGGCGGGACCGGCGGCGGCCCGGCCTATACCAACTGCCTGATGGTGCAGACGGCCAAGCAAACGATCTATCTCGAGCAAGCAATGGGTTACAATTGATGCGGTTTCCTATCCTTCTTGCCGTGGCGCTGCTGCTGGGGGCGGCGAAGACGCCCGTCTGGGCGGATGAGCTGCCGCCAATCGAGCCGCAGCTCTTGCCCGCCGCTAAAGCGCCCACCGTGGCCTGCATCGGCACGCTCGACAATGGCAGGACCTGGGGCGAGTGCATGGCTTTGCTCTTCGAGCCCTGCGCGGCCACAGAGGTGGGCTCGTCGCCGCATCTGACCTGCCTTCTGGCCGAGCGCGAGACCTGGCTCAGCGTGATCGCGGGCGAGCAAGAGGCCGTCAACGCGGTCGTTTCAAGCAAGGGCGCGATTGAACTTGGACAGTTGATGAACCAGTGGTTCGGATATGTCGGCAACAAATGCGCCGAGGTGGGTGCGGGCAAGGGCCAAACCGGCGCCGACACCGCCCAAGTGGGGTGCGAGATGTCCCAGATGGTATCGCTGGTCGCCGAGCTGGTGGATTGTCGCGAGGGTCGCTCTCAAGCGCCTTACTGCGTCAGGCAGGAGTAGGTTTTGAAACTAAAGTCACAACTCATCGTCGGCTCCGAGGCTGCGCGGACCAATCGCGCGGCGCATCTGGAGGTTTTGCGCGTGGCGCAAGAGGCGGCCGAGAGCGCGGCTCTTGGCGGCGGGGAACGCGCGCGAAAACGGCACTTGGATCGCGGCAAGCTTTTGCCGCGCGACCGCGTGGCGGGGCTCCTTGATCCCGGCGCGCCCTTCCTAGAGATCGGCGCCACCGCGGCGCATGGGCTCTATGGGGGCGACGCCCCTTGCGCGGGCGTGATCGCGGGCGTGGGGCAGGTGATGGGCCGCCAGGTCATGGTCGTGTGCAACGATGCCACGGTGAAGGGCGGCACCTACTACCCGATGACGGTCAAAAAGCACCTGCGCGCGCAGGAGATCGCCGCCGAGTGCCATCTGCCCTGCATCTACCTGGTCGATAGCGGCGGCGCGAACCTGCCCAACCAGGACGAGGTCTTTCCCGACCGCGAGCATTTCGGGCGCATCTTCTACAACCAGGCGCAGATGAGCGCCAAAGGCATCGCGCAGATCGCCGTGGTGATGGGCTCCTGCACCGCGGGCGGGGCCTATGTGCCCGCGATGTCGGATGTCTCGATCATCGTGCGCGAGCAGGGCACCATTTTCCTAGCCGGTCCCCCATTGGTCAAAGCGGCCACCGGTGAAGTTGTTAGCGCCGAGGACCTGGGCGGTGGCGACGTGCACACGCGGCTCTCGGGCGTGGCGGACTACTTGGCGGAGGATGACGCCCACGCGCTGGCGCTTGCGCGCCGTGCGGTTGCGTCCCTTGGCGGGGGCGGGACAAGTCCCGCCCTACTGGGCGAAACGCCCGCCTACGACCCCGAGGAAATCCTCGACGTGGTCCCCGGCGATCTGCGCACGCCGTATGACATCCGCGAGGTGATCGCCCGTCTGGTGGACGGCTCATATTTTGACGAGTTTAAGCCGCGGTTTGGCGAGACTCTGGTTTGCGGCTTCGCGCGGGTTATGGGGCAGGATGTCGGGATCGTGGCCAATAATGGCGTGCTATTCTCGGAGAGCGCGCAGAAGGGCGCGCATTTTGTCGAGCTCTGCTCGCAGCGCAAGACCCCTCTGGTGTTTCTGCAGAACATCACCGGATTCATGGTGGGGCGGAAATACGAGAACGAGGGCATCGCGCGCCATGGTGCCAAGATGGTGACCGCGGTGGCCACCACCGCCGTGCCGAAGGTGACGATGCTGGTGGGGGGCTCTTTTGGGGCGGGCAATTACGGCATGGCGGGGCGGGCCTACAGCCCGCGATTCCTGTGGACTTGGCCCAACAGCCGCATCTCGGTCATGGGCGGCGCCCAGGCCGCGGGCGTGCTGGCCACGGTCAAACGCGAGGCGGTAGAGCGCGCTGGCGGCAGCTGGAGCGCTGACGAAGAGGCCGCGTTCAAGCGCCCCACCGAGGAGATGTTCGAGGAACAATCCCACCCGCTTTATGCCTCCGCCCGGCTCTGGGACGACGGCATCGTGGACCCGCGCCGCTCGCGCCAGGTACTGGGTTTGTCGCTGGCCGCCAGCCTGAACGCCCCCATTGAAGAGACGCGGTTCGGCGTCTTTCGGATGTAGCGGCCGTGCCCTTTGGCGCGCCTCCCACCCGCCCACCCCGGCGCCCCAAAGGGCACGGGGGTGTCGCGCATTTGGCGGCCTTGGATATCCATCTCCGCCCCGACCTGACAGGGCCATCGCCTGAGAGCGCCATCACCTTCGAGCGCTTCTCCCGCCGCGGATCCTGCGGCCTTCTCGGACGGGCGGTTGCACATCACCAGAGACGTCCCATCAAGAGGCGACATGTTTGACAAGATCCTAATAGCCAACCGGGGCGAGATCGCCTGCCGCATCATCGAGACCTGCCGCCAGATGGGTGTGGGCACGGTCGCGGTTTATTCCGACGCCGACGCCGGCGCGCGCCATGTGGCGCTGGCGGATCAGGCGGTGCATATCGGCGCAGCACTGCCCGCTGAAAGCTACCTGCGCGGCGCGCGCATCATCCAGGCCGCGTTGGACAGCGGCGCTCAGGCGATCCATCCGGGCTATGGGTTCCTGTCGGAGAACCCCGATTTCGTGGAGGCCGTGGAGGCGGCGGGGCTCACATTTATCGGCCCCTCGGGGCAAGCGATCCGCGCCATGGGGCTGAAAGACGCGGCCAAGGCCTTGATGGTTGAGGCCGGCGTGCCGGTGGTCCCCGGCTATCATGGCGCGGGTCAAGAGGATGCGCGGCTGGCGGCGGAGGCCGACAAGATCGGCTACCCGGTGCTGATCAAGGCCGTTGCCGGCGGCGGCGGCAAGGGCATGCGGCTGGTCGAGGCCGCATCGGAGTTCGGATCCGCATTGGAGGCGGCGCGCGCCGAGGCCAAGGGCGCCTTCGGCAATGACGCCGTGCTGGTTGAGAAGTTCATCCAGAGCCCGCGCCATATCGAGATCCAGGTCTTCGGCGACGGCACCCGCGCGGTGCATCTGTTCGAGCGGGACTGCTCTTTGCAGCGCCGCCACCAGAAGGTGATCGAGGAGGCCCCCGCGCCGGGCATGCCCGAGGCGGTCCGCGCCGCGATGGGCGCCGCCGCCGTGCGCGCAGCCGAGGCCATTGGGTACAAGGGCGCGGGCACGGTGGAGTTTATCGTGGACGGCTCCGGCCCGCTGCGCGAGGACGGGTTCTGGTTCATGGAGATGAACACGCGCCTGCAGGTCGAGCACCCGGTTACCGAGTTCATCACCGGGCTCGATTTGGTGGCTTGGCAGCTTCTGGTGGCCTCTGGCGCGCCATTGCCCGCACGGCAAGACGAGCTGGCGATAGACGGCCACGCGTTTGAGGCGCGGCTTTATGCCGAGGACGTGCCAAAGGGGTTCCTGCCCGCAACCGGGCGGCTGACGCATCTGTCCTTCCCCGCAGGCGCGCGCGCCGACACTGGCGTGCGGGCCGGGGACGAGATCAGCCCTTACTACGACCCGATGATCGCCAAAGTGATCGTGCATGGGTCGGATCGCGAGCACGCCTTGCAGAAGCTGCGCCAGGCGCTGGCCACGACACAGGTCGCCGGCACCGTGACCAACCTGGCGTTTCTGCGGCGCCTGGCGGCGCATCCGGGCTTTGCGAAGGGCGCGGTGGATACCGGCCTTATTGGGCGGGACCTGGACGCGCTGACGCAAGAGCCGGTGCCGTGCAGCAAGTCGCGGGCGCTGGCCGCGCTGGGCGCTTTGGGGCTGGGGGTCGCGCCGCGGCGCGCGGCTGAGGGGTTCGCGCTGTGGCAACCGATGGAGCATCAGGCGCGGCTTGACTGGCGCGACGAGGCGATCCTGGCCCGCGTGCAGTGCCAGGGCGGCGGCTACCTGGTGCGCCTCGACGGCGGCGAGGCCGCGCATCACATCCGGCGCGAGGGCGAGGATTGGTGGATCGACGGCGGCAAGGTCTCGGCAGAGCTGGTGGTCACCGGCGAGGGGCATGTCAGCGTCTTCTGGGGCAACGGCTATCACTTCACGGTGCCGGATCCGTTGGCGGTCGCCGCGGGCGACGCGGCGGGGGGGGACGTTATCGAGGCGCCCATGCCGGGGCTCGTGAAGGCGGTGTTCGTGGAGGCGGGCCAAGAGGTGCGGCGAGGCGACCGCCTCGCGGTCCTAGAGGCGATGAAGATGGAACACACGCTGACAGCGCCGCGCGATGGGGACGTGTCCGAGGTGCTGGTCGCCACCGGCGCGCAGGTCGAGGCCGGGGCGGCGCTGATCCAGTTGACGGAGGACGACGCGTGACCCTGCGATTGGTCGGATATCGCCACAGCGTCTATGCCTGGGCCGTGCGCATGGCGTTGGCAGAGCTCGGACAGCAGGCCGAGTGGCACGAATTGGACCCTTTCGCGCCCGAGGACGCGGATGCGCTGGCGCCGCACCACCCGTTTGGGCGCGTGCCGGTGCTTTGGGACGGCGAGACACGGATCTACGAGACCGGCGCAATACTCGCCTATCTCTTTGCCGAGCAGGCCAGCCCGCTGCGGGCCGCCCGGGGGCGGCAAGTGGCCGGGATCGTTGATAACTACGCCTACTTGGCGCTGGTGCGCGGGGCCTTCGCCCATGGCGCTTTCCGGCCGTGGATTGGCGAGGCGCCCGACCCTGAGGTGCTGGCCCAGGGCCTGGACAAAGCGCCAAGAATTCTGGCAGCGTTGGACGAGATCGCCGCGGAGGGCGTGGTGCTGGCCCGCGACCAGGTCGGACCGGCAGATTGCCACCTGGCCCCGATGATCGGCTATTTCGCAATGACGCCCGGCGCGCGGGCGCTCCTGGCGCGCCACGCTGCGCTATCGCGGTGGTTCGACGCCGTCTCGGGGAGGGAAAGTTACCTGTCGACGCGGCCGCCTATATTCACGGAGGGTTCCGCATGATCCGGCTGCACCACGCCCACCAGACGCGCTCCATGCGCACGCTGTGGCTGCTCAACGAGCTGGGCGTTGACTTCGAAACGGTGATCCGGCCCTTTGACAAATCGCTGCGCTCGCCGGAATATCTGGCGCTTAACCCGGCGGGCCGGGTGCCCGCGCTGGAGATCGACGGGCGCACGATCTGGGAGACCGGCGCGATCACCGAATACCTGTGCGAACGCTTCCCGCAGGCGGGCCTGGGCCGCGCCGCCGGAGACGCAGAGCGCGCGGACTGGCTGATCTGGGTGCATTTCTCCGAGACGCTCAGCCAGCACGGCGCCGCGCTGACCCAGCAGCATATCGCGCTCTATGATGACGCGATGCGATCCCCTGTGGTGATGCGGCTGGAGGCGAAGCGGCTAGAGAAATGCTATGGCGCCATCGAGGCGCGGCTGGAAGGGCGGGACTATCTGCTGGATGCTGGTTTCTCGGCGGCGGATATCTCGGTGGGGCAGGCGCTCTATATGACGCGGCATTTCGCCCGGCTGGAGCCCTTTGCCGCGCTGGCGTCGTGGTATGGCCGGATCACCAAGCGCCCAGGCTTTCGCGCGGCCCTGCCGCCTGCGGGGGCCGAGCTGCTGTACCGCGAGGCGTTCTACGCGCCCTGGGAGGCGTGATGCGACGGATCGGCGCGCGGCCCCAGGTTCATTGGAAAATTAGGGAAATATTCGGCGAATCGGTGGAAAATGAACCTGGGTGGGTTCGATCGAACCCGTTTCCAAAAGGGGCGGCTGCGCCGCGCATGTTGTGCCCACGTGCTCAGGCCAAGGCCTTGCGCGCGCGGGCGCGAAAGACGCGAGGCGACGCGAAACAGGGGCGTTTCATTAGCATCACGTATCGTTACTTGCGCCTTTGCGAAAAGACGCGTTCGGAGGTCGCAGTATGACAGGCTCGGTCGAAATATTCGAAGTCGGGCCCCGCGACGGCCTGCAAAATGAGCCCGCTCAAATATCTACGCTCGACAAGGTCGCGCTGGTTGATTGCCTGTCTCGGGCCGGGTTCCGACGCATTGAATGCGCCTCCTTCGTGTCGCCAAAATGGGTGCCCCAGATGGCCGACAGCGCCGAGGTTATTTCGGGCATCTCGCGTGCGACTGGCGTGTCCTACGCCGCGCTAACCCCCAATATGCGCGGTTTTGAACGCGCCACTGCGGCAGGGGCCGATGAGATCGCCATTTTCGGCTCCGCGTCCGAGGGGTTCAGCCGCGCCAATATCAATATGAGTATCGCCGACAGCCTGAAGGCCTTCGTTCCGGTCGCCGAGGCCGCGCAGTCGCGCGGCATTCCTGTCCGGGGCTATGTGTCCTGTGTGGTGGAGTGCCCCTATGACGGGCCGGTCACCCCGGACGCGGTGGTAAGGGTGGTCGAGGCCCTGGACGCCATGGGCTGTTATGAGATTTCCTTAGGTGATACGATTGGGCGCGGGCAGCCTGATGCGGTGGCGGCGATGCTCGCCGCGGTGCTAGATATCCTCCCCGCAAATAAGCTTGCCGGGCATTTTCATGACACAAGCGGGCGGGCGCTGGAGAATGTGGATGTGGCTTTGGAACACGGAGTGCGTGTGTTTGACGCCGCCGTCGGTGGTCTTGGCGGGTGCCCCTATGCGCCCGGCGCGGCGGGCAATGTCGCGACCGAGGCATTGGCCAAACATCTTGCGCACCTGGGCTACCGGACGGGTCTCGATATGGGCGTGCTGGACCAAGCCGCCGATATGGCCCGCGCGATGCGGAGTTGAGCCATGGATTTGATGAAACGTGCCGAGCGGATGATGTCCATGGACGACCGCACATGGCGCCGCCATTGCAACCCCTGGTCCGGCTGGACGCGGATGCTGACTGCGCTGCCGCTTTTGGTTTTGGCCGTATGGAGCCGCGTTTGGCTCGGCTGGGGCGCGCTCATTCCCATCTTCCTGGCCCTGGCCTGGATCTGGTGGAACCCGCGCGCTTTTCGCGAGCCCAAGCGTTTCGACGCCTGGATGAGCCGCGGGGTGCTGGGCGAGCGCGTCTATTTGGAGCACCGTTCCGAGATCGCCGCGCACCATCGACGGGCGGCCCTGGTGCTTGCCCTCCTAAGCCTTCCCGGAGCGCTTGTGATGATATGGGGCCTCATCGCGCTTTGGTGGGAGGGCGCCGTCTTCGGCGCGATCCTGGCGGGTTTGCCGAAGATCTGGTTTGTGGACCGCATGGTCTGGATATTTGAGGATTGGCGCCGCGAGGGCCGCGACGTGCCGGGGATGAACGCGCATGAGCTATGAGATGATATCTGTCACTGCCGACGCCCGGGGCGTGGCCACGCTGACCCTGGATCGGCCTGAGAAGCACAACGCTCTGTCCGGTGCGATGTGCCAAGAGATACAGGCGGCCATTGCCGAACTGGGTTCCGATCCGGCCATCCGCGTTGTTGTGCTGACTGGGGCGGGCAAGAGTTTCTGCGCGGGCGGTGATCTGGACTGGATGCGCGCGCAGATGACAGCCACGCCCGCCGAGCGCGGCGCAGAGGCGCGAAAACTGGCGGATATGCTGTTTGCGATCAACACCTGCCCCAAACCCGTCGTCGGGCGATTACAGGGCCAGGCGTTTGGCGGCGGTGTGGGCATGGCCTGCGTGTGCGATGTCGCCATTGGCGTTGCGGATGCAAAATTCGGCCTGACGGAGACCCGGCTCGGTCTCATCCCTGCCACCATCGGCCCCTATGTGCTGGCCCGCTTGGGCGAGGCAATGGCCCGGCGCGTCTTCATGTCAGCGCGGATTTTTGCGGCCGAGGAGGCCGCCGCGCTTGGCATCCTGTCCAAGGCTGTTGCGCCGGACGACCTGGACGCCGCGGTGGAGGCCGAGGTCGCCCCCTATCTAGATTGCGCACCGGGCGCGGTTGCTGCGGCCAAGGCCCTGGCGCGGCGGCTTGGCCCGCCGATCGACGACGCGGTGATCGACATGTCCGTGGCCGCGCTGATCTCGCAATGGGAGGGGGACGAGGCCCCAGAGGGGGTCGCGGCCTTCTTTGAAAAACGCCGCCCGAGTTGGGCGAAGTAGCGGCGGGGCGCTGCGGGGCGCCGGTTTGGCCTGGTGCTGACGTCGAAGACCTACCGCCCCGGGCTTGATCCGGGGCCTCCCCCTTGAAACGAGCGCAACCCGGGCAGCGGCCGACCTGGAGGTCGCTTGCGCATCAGGTCTAGCAACAACAACATCTCTGGAAACCGAACCGTTTCAACGAGATGCACGGTTGCAAAAGCGGCCTCCTGGGGGAGGTCGGCCGCTGCCCGAGGCAAGCTCGGGCGGTTGCATTTCTTGGGTTCGGTTCCATCTGGTGTCGGCAAGCGTTGCTGAAGCGGAGTGCTTGAAGGCAAAGGGTGCCCCAGTCCAACACCAACGAGGCCCCTTAAACGCCGACCTCCGGTCCCAAGCACCGCAGCGGTTCGCTGGAACGCTCCGCTGCGTAAAGCTCGCGACCATCCGAGGCGCCCATGAATCGCGCCGTCAGCCGCCCGGCCTCCTGCGTGAAGATCCAGCATTGCGGGGTGTCGGGGTTGTGCTCGTAGACAAAGCAGATCTCGCCCGATGCCTCGTACCAGTACCCCTCTTGGCACTCGTCGCCAATGAAGGACCACCGCACGCGCCGGTTGGGCAGGTACTCTTCGATGCCGTAGGTCACGCCGCTCTCGGCATAGGTCAGGGTCTGGCCGGTGACATAGGCCTCGAACTCCTCGGCGCTCATGCCGGCGTTGGCGGGGGCGGCGAGAACCGCGAAAAGTATGGCGAGATGGCGCATATGCGCAGTCTGGCAGATGCCGACGGCTTGCACCAGTGAAACCCCGCGGATTGGTTTCAGGCGGCGAGAGGTTGCCCGTGCGGATCACCCAGTGGCTCGCTTTGCCAATAGGCCAGCCGAGGGTCCATGATGCAGCGCCAGAGCGGTGGGGCCAGCGCGATAAACGACATCGCCGGCAGGCTGAGCGGCAAAAGCGGCGCGATTTGCACGTCAGGCACGTCAAGCTCGGGGAAGCGGCGGGCGGGGTGCAGGTGATGCGCCGAATGGCGCGGCGCATGCAGCATCATGTGGCCGGTAAACACATGCGGGGCGTTCCAGGAATGCTCTGGGCCGACGGGCTCGGGCTTGCCGTCCGCCTCGCGCCGGACCAGGCCGTAATGCTGGACGTAGTCGGAGACCAGCAGCTGGGACTGCGCAAATAGCGCAAGCCCCAGAAACGCGGCGAGCCCGGTCCAGCCGCCGATCAGGAAGGCCAGGGCCATAAAACCAAGGGCGCCGCTCAGATAAAGCGCGTAGGGATGGCGCCACGCGGGCGCGTCGCCCCGGCGGGCAGTCTCGGCCCGAAGCCCGGCGCCGAAGCCAGCGGGCCAGGCCCGCGCCGCGAACGCATAAAAGCCTTCGCCGGCCCGCGCGGTGTTGGGGTCGCGCGCGGTGCCCACATGGCGGTGATGCACCAAGGGATGGGCCGAGCTGTGATGCCCAAAGAGCAGCGAGATATAGACCCACTTGCCCAGCCCGTGCAAAACCCTGCTGCCGCGATGGATCAACTCATGTGCATTTGCGTTGCTGATCTGCCCAAAGAACAGCCCCGCGCCGAGAAATAAGGCAGCGCCCTGGACGGGCGCGATGCCGCGCCCAAAGGCCCAGACGACGAGCCCAAACACGGCAAAATGCGCCACGGCCAGGGCGGCGGCCAGCAGGTCGCCCGCGGGGAACTCGCTGTCGGGGGCATCGGCCCAGGCGATCAGCTCGTCCATCGCAAAGGCAAAGAGCGTCAGATATAAGAGCGCGCCCCAGGCCCAGGCGCCGCCCAAGGTGGCGCCCAGCACCAAAAGTGGCACGGGCGTCAGGCTGGCCAAAGCGAAACCGGCACCGGATCGCAGCATCATTCTTCCTCTCACGGGCCGCGTGCAGACGCGGCAGACTGGGGAGTGTAGAACGTTAACACTTGGCCGTCATCATGACGGGATTGGTGCCAAACTGTGGAGGCCTTAGCAGACGTGACCTTGCCTTGGGTGCTTTTCCTTTGCGGGTTGGCGATTTCGCCCGCCTATCTCTGGTTGACACTGCGGCCTGAGAGCTGGGTCAAAAGCGCGGTGAAGACCGCGCCGCTGGGCTTGTTCGCTGCGGCCGCGGCCGCGGGGGGCGCTCCTGCGTTCCTGACCGTGGCCTTGGTCCTTTCAGCGCTGGGGGATGCGGCGCTGTCGCGGGAGGGGCGCGCGTATTTCCTTTACGGTTTGTCCAGCTTTGGGCTCGCGCATCTGGTTTTCGTGCTGTTGTTTCAGCATCTTGGCGCGGGCGCCGCGTGGGAGGCCTTCGCGATCACGCCCCTGGTGGCGGTGGCGATGCTGGCGGCGGCGCTGTCGAGCGAGATCTGGCTGGCGCCTTACACCGCGCGCCTGCGCTGGCCGGTGCGGCTCTATGTGGCGCTGATCACCGTGATGGGGCTGACAGCGTTCAGCCTGCCGCCCGGGTTCGGGCTGGTGGCGCTTGGCGCGGTGCTTTTCATGGCCTCTGATGGGGTGCTGTCGCTGGTGTTCTTTCGCTTGGCCGCCGGCGGCGCGGCGCATCGCTGGGGCAGCTGGGCGCTTTGGGTGCTCTATATTGCGGCGGTGGCGGCGATCTTCCTGGGGGCATCTGGGCTCTGACCCCTTTCAAAGCGGTCGCGAACCCATTACCTCGGAGCGGGATTGGGAAAGAGCAGGGCGGCGATGTCATTTTTTGGGAAACTCAAGGACAGGTTGCTCCGGTCCTCCTCTAAGCTAGAGGAAGGGCTGGACGCGATCGTCGAGGATGGCGGCTCTGAGGATGCGGTCGACGCGCAGACCGAAGAGGCGCCGCAGATCGACGCAGACCAGTCTAAGGAGGCTGCCGCGCGCCAAGCGCAAGAGGCGGAGCAAGCCGCTCTGAAAGCCGCCGCGCAGGCAGCAGCGGCGAAGGCCGCCGCGGAACGGGCCCAGGCCGAGGCCGAAGAACGTGCCAACGCCCAGGCCGCAGAGGCCGCGGACCAAGAACGCGCCCGCGCCGAGGCCGAAGCCGCCGCCGCCCGGGCCCAGCAAGAGGCCGCGCGCCAGGAAGCCGACGCCAAACGCGCCGCCGAAGCGCAGGCCCAGCAAGAGGCCGAAGCCCGCAAGGCCGCCACCGCTGAAAAGGCAGAGCGGCCCGGTCTCATCGGGCGCCTGCTGGGGCGTGGCGAACAAAAGACCGTCATGCGCCGGGCGCTTGACGACGACATGCTGGAAAGCCTCGAGGAGTTGCTGATCACCGCCGATATGGGCGTCGACACGGCGCTGCGGGTGACCGCAAATATGGCCGAGGGGCGCATGGGACGCAGGCTCTCGACGGACGAGATCAAGGGGCTGCTCTCTGCCGAGATATCGCGCATTATGGAGCATGTCGCAAAGCCGCTGCCGATCTACAACAAGCGCCCCCAGGTGGTGCTGGTGGTGGGCGTGAACGGCTCTGGCAAGACCACGACGATTGGCAAGCTTGCCAGCCAGTTCCGCGCGGCGGGCAAGAGCGTGGTGATCGCGGCGGGGGACACGTTCCGCGCCGCCGCCGTCGAGCAGCTCCAGGTCTGGGGCGAGCGCGCCGGCGTGCCGGTAATGACCGCGCCGGAGGGCACGGATCCCGCGAGCCTGGCCTTCGACGCGATGGCGCGGGCCGAGGCCGAGGGCGCGGATCTGCTGATGATCGACACCGCGGGGCGTTTGCAGAACCGCGCCGATCTGATGGAGGAGCTGGCCAAGATCGTCCGCGTGATCCGCAAGCGCGACGAAAGCGCGCCGCATAACACCCTGCTGGTGCTGGACGCCACGACGGGGCAGAACGCGCTGACCCAGGTGGAGGTCTTCCAGCAGGTGGCAGATGTGTCGGGCCTGGTGATGACCAAGCTCGACGGCACGGCCAAGGGCGGCGTGCTGGTGGCGCTGGCCGACAAGTTCGGCCTGCCGATCCACGCCATCGGGGTGGGCGAGCAGATCGACGATCTGGCGCCTTTCGACCCCGAGGAGTTCGCCCAGGCGCTGACCGGCGCGACGGGGTGAAAGCTTGGGTTCCAGGCGGTTTGAGCAAGGCCAGACATTTGGGCCAGGCCTGCCGAAAGCGCTATCTGAGCCCAGCTTGAACGGAGAGTTGAAATAGTCGAACGGCTGTCGACCATGGCCTCTAGACAAACAAACGCCCGCATATAGGCCTCCCGGAATGGTGTTCTGTGGCGTAGGTTTCCTAGGGCGTTCCGACGATCTGGGTGGTTTTTTGAAGCGTTAGAGACGCGATCCTTTGCGCGTGGGCAATCACTTGGTTGCTTCAGAGGCTGGATCCTAAAACGCGGCAAAGCGCTATTGCACGTCTACTTCATTAGTGGAATATCTCCTGTTCGCTGCGCCATAGGCAACTTTTCGGAAAGGATCGGCCGCACTTTGATCGTATTTCTCCTTAATCTTGGTGGGGGCGTCGCGCTTTTGCTTTGGGCCGTGCGTCAGATTCAAACCGGGGTTCAACGCGCCTTCATGGCCGAGTTGCGATCGGGCTTAACTGTGGCAACATCCTCGCGCTGGATGGCCGGGATAGCCGGGGCGGGAACGGCGGTCGCCCTGCAGAGCGCCACTGGAGTCGCCATGCTAATGGCCGCTTTCGTGTCGCTTGGCACGCTGGGCATGCCTGCGGGCTTGGCGCTGCTATTGGGCGCCGACCTCGGCTCGGCGATTGCGGCGCGCATTTTGCTGGCTCCAATTGGCGCTCTTATTCCCTTTCTCTTGGTGATTGGCGTGCCGCTCTATCTTTCCAAGCATGCGCCAAAGCGGCGACAGGCCGGGCGCATACTTGTCGGTCTCGCGCTGGTGCTGCTCGCGCTTGGATTGATCAGAGATGCGACCGTCCCTTTGCGCGAGGCGAAGCTGGTCGGCGACATCGTGGAGTACCTGGGACGCGATCTTTATGCTGCTTTCCTGATTGGGGCCGTTCTGGCCTGGGCCGTGCATTCCAGCGTGGCAGCCGTGCTTATGATCGTCACATTCGCCGCCGAGGGCATGTTGCCGGCACAAGGCGCCGCTGCGTTGGTTTTGGGGGCAAACCTTGGTGGGTCGATGATCCCTTTCACGCTGACATTGTCTGAAAAAATGGATGTTCGGCGCATTGTGGTTGCAAACTTGCTGGCACGCGGTGTTGGCGCCGCGGTGGTCTTGTTTGCCTTGAATCTGGTGCCATCGGCTTTGGGCTATCTGGGGGAAACCGCGGGGGGACAGGCGATCAACCTTCACTTGGCCTATAATCTTGGCGTGGTTTTGTTGGGCTTGCCGGTATTGTCGCTTTTGCTGAAAATGTCTGCGTTCTTCGTTCGCGTTGATGTCGCCGAACCGGCCCAGCGGACATCTGCACTTGACGACCGCGTGTTGGACTCGCCAGATCAAGCCCTTGCCTGCGCCACACGAGAGATAATTCGCATGGGCGAGACTGTGGTCGATATGGCCGCCTCTGTGGTTGCATTGATCCACGCGTGGCAGCCGCAAAATGCAGATCAGATCGGAGAAGCCGAACAGGAGGTGGACGAGCTTCATCTTGCGATAAAACTCTATGTCGCGCAGATCCAGAAGGCCAAATTGACCGAGCAACAATCCAAACGCGCTATGGAATTGGCCAAGATCGCGGGCAATCTGGAGGAGGCCGCGAATTTGGTCTCTGGCAACCTCGTGGATCTTGCTCGCAAGCTTAGCATTGACGGCTTGTCCTTCTCCGATGCGGGATTGCGGGAATTAAGCGATTTTCACGCCCGCGTTCTTGCCAATCTTCAACTGTCGCTGAATGTGTTGGTCACCTCAGACGCGGATGCGTCACGGCAGTTGGTCGAAGAAAAAGACATGGTCCGGGCCGAGGAGCAGAGGCTTCAAAAACGCCATCTGAGGCGCCTTCGCAAGGGCAATATGGCGAGTATCGAGACCACGAATATTCACCAGGAAGCGCTTCGTGTGTTGAAGCAGATCAACGCCTTGTTCGCCTATGTTGGGTATCCAATTGTCGAAGATACCGGCGATCTTCTGTCATCTCGACTGCTTTCGAGACCAAACCAATAGCGTGCTAAAGAGGTCTATTTGCTGGGGGGCACCGGCTAGGCGCTGCTTGATACAGCTCCTCTACCGCGATCGGGGCGGTGGATTTTATCTGCGAATGTCGCCTGGGTTCCCAACATGATCATTCGCCAATCGGCGATGGTTCCCCCTTGCACTTCACCCGAAATCAGGATCGAACCAAGCCATGACCGAATGGCTCATGTCGCTGCCGGGCACCGAGACCGGCAAGCAGCTCGCGATTGTGTGCGCGCTGGTCTCGGCGTTTATGCACGCGCTGTTTGGGTCGATGCAGAAGGGGCGCATGGACCCCTGGATCAGCCGCGGGGCGTTCGATTTCTGGATGGCGGTGCTGGCGGCGCCGGTGGCGCTGTTCGTGGTGCCCTGGCCGGACGCGCAGACCTTCCTGATCCTGGCAGGCGCCATGGTCATACATTTTTTCTACAAGCTCACCATGACCTTGGCCTATGTTCGCGCGCCCTACACGACGGTCTACCCGGTGGTGCGCGGGACCAGCCCGGTGATCACCGTGATCGCGGCGAGCATCTTCTTCGCCGAAAGCTATTCGGCCACGCAATGGTTAGGGATCGCCTTTGTGTCCGGCGGCATCCTGGCGCTGTCGGCGCTGAACATCGCGCGGGGCGAGACCGCACGGGGGCCGCTCCTGAGCGGGCTGGCGATTGCGTTTCTGTGCGGGCTCTTTGTGGCCGCCTACACCACTTGGGACGCCTGGGGGATCCGCACAGCGCAGACGCCCTTCGTTTTCCTGGCCTGGTTCTTCTTTCTCAGCTCGCTGGACTTCCCCATCATCTCTTACCTGCGCTGGCGCCGCGCCGAGGCGCCGCCGCGGGCTGCGCGCATCATGCGCAACGGTTTTTTCGGCGCGCTGGTGGCATTTGTCAGCTTCGGCGGGGTGATGCTGGCGACCTATCTCGACAAGGTCGGCGAGGCGGCGGTGCTGCGCGAGACCTCCACGGTTTTTGCGGCTATCATCGGCTGGATTTTCCTGAAAGAAGCGGTTGGACCGGGGCGTGCGGCGCTTATGGTCTTGATTGCGGCGGGCGCGATCATAGTTGAGTTCGGATGACAGAAGAGATCGACATGGCCGAAGAGAAAAAGATCAACCCCATGCTCAAGCTGGCGCTGGATATGGGCCCTATCATTGCGTTCTTCGTGGCCTATTTGCGGCTGCGCGACGAGGTCTTCACCATCAATGGCACCGAGTATTCCGGCTTCATCCTGGTCACGGCCGGTTTCATCCCGCTGCTCGCGCTGACCACGTTCATCCTCTACCGGCTGACCGGCACGGTCTCGAAGATGCAGATCATGACGCTGGTTTTGGTGGTGTTCTTCGGCGGGCTGACGATTTGGTTCAATGACGAGCGCTTCTTTAAGATGAAGCCGACGATGATCTACGCGCTCTTCGCGGCGGTGCTGGGCGTTGGGCTGTTGCAGGGGCGTTCCTATCTGCAAATTGTAATGTCCGAGGTCCTGCCGATGAAGCATGAGGGCTGGATGATCCTCACGCGCCGGGTGACAGGGTTCTTTGTGTTCCTGGCGCTGTTGAACGAGGTGATCTGGCGCACGATGTCGACCGACGCCTGGGTGAACTTCAAGACCTTCGGGCTGACCGCCGGCGTGTTCGTGTTCTTCATGCTGCAATCGCGGCTGTTCCAGACCTATGGGATCGAGACGGCGGACGGCGAAGAGGGTTAGGGCAGGTTTTGGCCTGGAGCGGACCTTCGCAGGTGGCAATTTTCTTCCAAGAAAATTGCGAAACTCTTGCAAGAGTTTCTTCAGCGCGCCCCGAAATGATCGCTCTATCGCAACCTCTTAACGGCGCGCGGGGCCACTTTCCTTGGAAGGAAAGTGCAAATCTCTTGCAAGAGATTTGGCCCTTCCAAACGCCTGCTCCAGGCCAGAGCAGCTCCAAGTCTAACCCGTTTATAAAACGCCGCGCCGCCGCCCTGGATTGGGTCTCAGCGTTACCACGGCCTCCCAGATCCGCGACCAGCGCGGCCGGGTGCGGGACGGCAGGGCGTGCTTGAGCATCGCGAGGTTCAACCGCTCCGGGTCCCGAATGAGATCGCCGTAGAAGCGCAGCAGCCCAGGGCGCAGATAGGCCCACCAATGGCAGACCAGCGCGGTTGGTGCCGGTGTGCGGTAGCCCAACTCGCTCATCTCGCTTCGCGTGCGGCGGCAGTCCATCTGGATGTCCAACCAGTTCCCAGCGTTCAGCCAAAGCCCGGCGCCAAGACATCGGTCGCCCTGCGAGGGCGCTGGCAGCAGCCACTCCACAAGCGTATCGAAGAGGTCGTTTTCGCGGCTGGTGATGTTGATGAACTCGGCGGTTTGGCCGGCGGGGGTGCCCAGCATCGCGGCGGCGGTGCTCTGGAACTCGGCGGGGGCCATCAGAACGGCGCGCCCGATGCTGCCCGCCGGTAGGGCGGGTATCGCGGCCAGGGCGACGCGGGCGCCCAGGCTGTGCGCGACGATATGCACGGGGCAGGGCCGGTGGTCGCGCACGCATTGGATGACGCGGGCCAGAACGTCACCGGCCTGCTGCGCGTTGCGCCAGGCCCGCCAGATCGAGCCGCGCGCCTCCCAGCCGAGCGCGATGCAAAGCCCTTCGTTCTGGTGGCCCTTGCCAAAGCCTAGATGCTTTGGCCAGCTGAGCGCCTTCCAGCAGCCGCGCCGGGGCCGCAGCGCAAAGATATGGCGGTGCGGGTCGGACAGGGACGTCGCGGGCGAGAATTTGTAGCCGTGGATTAGGACGATGATGGGGGCGCGCGGCGGCACCTGCGCCAAGTTTCTTGCAATAGCGGCATCCAGGGTTTCGTGGCTTTGCGGCTGCGGCAGGCCGTTGACAACATTCACTTTCAACAATGACATGCCCGTCGACCCTACAACATGTTGTGGCTGCGTGATGCCGGAAACCTACGACAATTCGGTGAACAATGGGTTACAGTTGCGTGACGCTCTTGACCTCGGCGGCGGGCGGGGCTACGCAACGCGTACCGTGGCGATTTGTTCACCGGATTGCGGGCCACGTTAAACATGCTGCTAAAGAGGTCGAGGTTCTTGCAACCCCCGGCGCTCTTTGCGGTGGGGGTTTTGTTTTGGAAGGACGGCTCAGATGAGTGACACCTGGAACACCCGGACCAAGCTGGTCCATGGCGGCACGCGGCGCAGCCAGTATGGCGAGATGGCCGAGGCGATCTTTATGACCCAGGGGTTTGCCTATGAGAGCGCCGAGGCGGCCGAGGCGCGCTTTATCCAAGCCGGCGAGGATGAGTTCATCTATGCGCGCTACGGCAACCCCACGGTGCGCATGTTCGAGGACCGGATGGCGGGGATCGAGGGCGCCGAGGCGGCATTCGCCACAGCCTCTGGCATGGCGGCAGTGAACGGGGCGCTGATGTCTCTTTTGCGGGCGGGGGACCATTTGGTCTCGGCGCGCGCGCTGTTTGGGTCCTGCCTCTATATCGTCGAGGACATCCTGCCGCGTTTCGGGGTCGAGGTGACCCTGGTGGATGGCACCGATATCGAGGCATGGCGGGCGGCGATCCGGCCCGACACCAAGGCGGTGTTCCTGGAATCGCTGTCGAACCCGACGCTAGAGCTCATCGACATCAAGGCGGTGTGCGACCTGGCCCATGCGGTCGGTGCGCAAGTCGTGGTGGACAACGTCTTTGCGACGCCGATCTTCAGCCGCGCCTTCGATCTTGGCGCCGACGTGGTGGTCTATTCGACCACCAAGCATGTGGACGGGCAGGGGCGCTGCCTGGGCGGCGTGGTGCTGGGCCGGGCGGAGTATATCCGCAAGGTGCTGGAGCCCTATCTCAAGCACACCGGCGGGGCGATGTCGCCTTTCAACGCGTGGGTGATGCTCAAGGGCCTAGAGACGCTGGACCTCCGGGTGCGGGCGATGTCCGAGAGCGCACATAAAATCGCGCATGCGCTGGCAGGCCATAACAAGCTGGCGCGGGTGATCTACCCGCACCTTTCGGGGCACCCGCAGCACGCGCTCGCATTGCGGGACATGGAACAGGGCGGCACGGTGCTGTCGCTGGATATCCATGGCGGCCAGGAGGCGGCCTTTCGGGTGCTGAACGCGCTGCAGATCTTCACGATCTCCAACAATCTTGGCGATGCCAAGAGCATCATCACCCACCCCGCGACCACGACGCATCAGCGCCTGGACGTGGCGCAGCGGGACGCTTTGGGGATCACGCCGGGCCTGATCCGGGTCAGCGTGGGGCTCGAGGATGTTGGCGATCTTTTGGCAGATCTAGAGACAGCTTTGGCGGCCGCCTAGGCCGCCTTCTGCGCCGCGCATGCAAGCCGTGCAGGCGGGGCAGGCGCGCCCGACAAAAACAGCTTGATAACCAGCCTGCACCGAGCGCACCCGGACCCGCGGCGGTTCCGGCGTATAAAACTTTCGGTTTACTTGCTTGGAACTAATGTGAGTAACTTCAACGCATTACGCCGTGTGAGTCGTGAGATCGTTTCAAGGGGCGCAATCTATGCGGTACCAAGGCTCACCGATTTAACCGAAATTTAACTGATCCAAGCGCTAGCTTTAACTGTATTTATCAGTGCATAGAAAATTTGCGTGCCAGTCCCTATGTATAACTTTGACAAACAGAAAGACGCGCGATGAGCACCCACTCTCCCCTTGATCAAGATTGCCCCGACCGCGACGAGGCTGCCCCCGCGCTGTCGCGCAGCTACCCAGAGGATTTCGAGGTGGACGCGGCCTATAAGGCGTCGCTCCCAGATCTGCAGAACGGCCCGGAGAGCCTGATCAAAGGCGCGCACCGCGCGATCCAACATGTCGGGATCTCGAATTTTCGCCTACCGATCCGCTACCGGACCCGCGACAACGGCGACCTTACGCTTGAGACCTCGGTGACCGGCACGGTCAGCCTGGAGGCCGAGAAGAAGGGCATCAACATGTCGCGCATCATGCGCAGCTTCTACCGCCACGCCGAGCAGACCTTTAGCTTTGAGGTAATGGAATGCGCGCTGGACGATTACAAATCGGACCTAGAGAGCTTTGATGCGCGCATCCAGATGCGCTTTTCCTTCCCGATGAAGGTGCCGTCCCTGCGCTCAGGGCTGGAGGGCTATCAGTATTACGACATCACGCTTGAGCTGGTGGAACAGGCCGGGGTGCGCAAGAAGATCCTGCATCTGGACTATGTCTACTCCTCGACCTGCCCCTGTTCGCTGGAGCTTAGCGAGCATGCGCGCCGGACCCGCGGGCAGCTCGCGACGCCGCATTCGCAGCGCTCGGTTGCGCGGCTGTCGGCGGTGCTGACCGAGGGCGAGGATGTTATGTGGTTCGAGGACCTGATCGAGATGTGCCGCGATGCTGTGCCCACTGAGACGCAGGTCATGGTCAAGCGGGAAGACGAACAGGCCTTTGCCGAGCTGAACGCCGCCAACCCGATCTTTGTCGAGGACGCCGCACGGCTCTATGCCGAGCAGCTTATGCGCGACCGCCGCGTCTCTGATTTTCGCGTCGTCGCCAGCCACCAGGAAAGCCTGCACAGCCACGATGCGGTCAGCGTACTGACCGAGGGGCCAACATTTTCAGCCGAGAGCCTTGATCCGCGGCTTTTTGCGTCAATGTTCCATATAGGCTAGCGGGAAATCGGGCACGCTGGGTCGGGCGCGCAGTGCCGGACCCGGAGACGCGCCGATGACTGGTGGGGCCACAACCCGCCAAATTACGGCATGCGCGCCCTCGGCTTGCCCAAAGTTGCGCCGACCGCTTAGAGACCTGACTTAGGGACTTCGCGATCCGCTTTAGGCCGCTTTTTCCTGCTGGTTTTGGTGCTGGTCCAGCTTGCTTTGGATCTTTTCGATCTGGCCCTGGTTCTCATCGGCGAGACGCTTGATCTCATTGGCCACGACGGCAAAGCCACGACCCGCGTCACCGGAGCGCGCGGCCTCGATATTGGCGTTTATCGACAGCATCTGCAGCATGCTGAGCGATTTGATCACGCTCTGGGTCAGATTCGCGATCTCAGAATACTTTTCGATCGAGCTGTTCAGCATGTTCTCGATGTCGTCGGTAAGCTTCTTCTCGCCGCGCGCGAAGGACACGAGCCCCTGTAGGTACTTTAGCTCGCCCTCTTCAAAGACGGCGCTGCCGCGCTCGCGAACCGGGATATGGCTGCCGTCCTTATGGGTCAGATGATAGAACACGTCCCACGAGGATTTGGTCTTGATGCCAGCGGCCACTGCCGCCTCAACCTTCTCTGCGTCCTCGGCCACAATCAGATCCGCGAAGGCGACGACTTGGTTCTCTAACAGCTCATCCGGCGCATAGCCCAGAATCTTTTCGACCGAGCCCTCGATGAACCCCATTGTGTAGCTTTCGTCATTCCGGCAGCGATAGACGAAGGCCTCAATCGAGGAGAATACGCTTTCGAAGACTGTGCTCATTCGTTAGCCCCAGGTTGTCACACTACTTGTCGACAGCGATAGGACAGAAAATTGAAGAAGGTGTTACGCCAATCCAATATTGACTGGATTGGCGCGATATAAGGTCAGCGCCCCATCCAGCCTCCATCAACGGTCAGGATCTCGCCGTTGACGTAATCTGAGGCCGAGGAGGCCAAGAACACGGCCGGGCCCGCGAAATCCTCCGGCGCGCCCCAGCGCCCCTGCGGGATGCGCTCTAGGATTGCGTTGTAGCGCGCCGTGTCATCTTGCAGCGCCTGGGTGTTGTCGGTTGCGATATACCCGGGCGCAATCGCGTTTACATTGACGCCCTTGCCCGCCCACTCGTTGGCCAAGGCCTTGGTCAGCTGGCCAATGCCGCCCTTGGAGGCCGAATAGCCCGGCACGGTGATCCCGCCTTGGAAGGTCAGCAGCGAGGCGGTGAAGATGACCTTGCCCGACCCGCGCGCGATCATGCCGCGGCCGATCTCGCGCGACAGGATGAACTGCGCACTTAAGTTAACCTCGATCACCTCGTCCCACCACTCGTCGGGATGCTCTGCGGCGGGCTTGCGTTTGATTGTGCCGGCGTTGTTGATGAGGATGTCGGGCTTCACGCCGTCGGACTCTAGCTGCTTCACCAGGGCCATGAGGGCCGCGCGGTCGGAGAAATCGCACGCGTATGGCGTGAAATTGCGGCCCATTCCGGTGATGCTTGCCTCGACCTCGCTGCCAGGGGCAAGCGAGGCACTGACGCCCACAACATCTGCGCCTGCGCTGGCGAGACCCTCTGCCATGGCGCGGCCAATGCCGCGCTTGGCGCCGGTCACCAGCGCGGTTTTTCCCGTCAGATCAAAGCTCTTGAGCGCGTTCATCACAGGTCCCCCACTTTGATTAGGCTCTTCATTGCGGTGGGGCTGCGGTCGAGAGACTCAAACGCGGCCTGGATGTCTGAGAGCGGCGCGACATCGGTGATAAAGGTCTCCGCATCGACGCCGCCAGAGGCCACGATCTCGATCGCCTTGTCGTAGTCTTCGGGCTCATAGACCCGGGCGCCGATCAGCTTCAGCTCGCGCCAGAAGAACTGGAACATGTCGATCTGCGGCTTCGCGGCGTGGATGGCGACCATCACGATGCGCGCCCGCGTTGCCGCCACGGCGGTCATTGCGTCCACGCCGGGCTGCGAGCCCGAGACCTCAAAGACCACATCCGCCCCCTTGGAGCCGGTGCGGGCATTCACCTCGGCCTGCAGATCCGCCTGGGCCGGGTTGATCGTCTCAAAGCCCAGCTTCTCGGCGATGGCCAAGCGGTTTGGGTTCACCTCGGACAGCAGCACCTTGCCGCCGGCCGCGCGCGCCACCATGGCGACCAGCACGCCGATGGGCCCGCCGCCGATGACCACAACGTCCTCGCCGGCTTGCAGACCGGACATGCGCACGTCGTGGCAGGCCACGGCCACCGGCTCGATCAGCGCGGCGTGGTCCAGCCGCATATCATCCGGCAGCGCGTGGATCGTATGCGCCGGCACGACCCAGATTTCCTGCATGGCGCCGTTGGTATCCAGGCCCAGGAATTTCAGCTTGTGGCAGATGTGCTGATGCCCGGCGGCGCAGGCGGGGCATTCGCCGCAATGATCCAGCGGGCGCACGACGACCTTTTGGCCGGGCGCGATGCCCTCGACGCCGTCTCCCAGCGCCTCGATCACGCCGGACATCTCGTGCCCAATGACGCGCTCAAAGCCGACGCGGGCGTCCATGTTGCCGTGATAGACATGCATGTCTGTGCCGCAGATGCCGCAGAACGCGGTCCGAACCGCGACCTCGCTGGGCCCTGGCGCCTGGGCGGGCACTGTTTCAACGGTAAAGCTCTTGTCGCCGCGGTAGATCGCAGCGGTAATGGTCTGCGCGCTCATATTGTCCTCCCGATCACGCTTGTCTTCGCGTTTACGCGGAACGGCGGGGGCTGTCCATGCGGGCGCTCTCAGTGTGATGGATGAGGGGGGTGTTTGGGGTCCGCGACGAACGAGCTCAAGTTGGTTTTGGCCTGGAGTGGACGTTCGCCTCATGTACACCGCCTTGGCAACGCTTGCCGACACCAGGTGCAACAAAACCCAAGCCGCGCAACCGCCCGAGCTTGCCTCGGGCAGCGGCCGACCTCCCCCAGGAGGCCGCTTTTGCGACGCTGCATACCAATGAAACGATTGCGTTTATTTGAACCGGGCGCCCCTAGGAGATGATGCACAAGCGTCCTCCAGGTCGGCCGCTGCCCGGGTTGCGCTTGGCTCAAGGTGAAGGCCCCGAGTCAAGCCCGGGGCGGGTTTCCAGTGCCCACTCCAAGCCATACCCCCCACCGGACGGCCCTGGCCAAATTCTCTATGCGGCCCCTCGGGCAGAGCCCGCCGCCGCAAGCAACTCGCCAGCGTCTTCGATGTCGATGCCGTGCCCATCCAGGGCTTGCGCGAGTGGGCGGGCCAGATCGCCGTAGCGGCGCCAGCGTCCCACGGCCTTGCTGGAGATCTTTGAGCGCACCTGCCCGCGCGAGCGCGTCACGCAGGGGGTGGTCGACTGCTCTGGCGCGATGCAGGCGGCGTCCCAGGATAGGTCGAGGAAGCCAAGGATGCGCCGCATCTCGCTCTCGGGCTGCCCCACCAGGTCCTCATAGCGCACCTCCAGCACCGGGTTGGGCAGGCGCGGCGTGATCGTGTCGGCGCAGGCCTGGTAGGCGGCGTAGGTCTCGGCCAGGTCATCGACGTTGTAGGTATAGGTGTTGCCGCCGGCGAATTGCCCCAGGTAGTTGGAGATGCAGCTGTCGACCGGGTTGCGGTGCATCCGGATGATGCGCGCCTTTGGGAAGAGCAGCGAGATATGCGGCAGGCAGATGATGTTGCCGGGGAACTTGTCGATGAAGCGGGTGTACTTGCCCTTGCCAGAGCGCGCGTAGAGGTCGCTGACATACGCCTCGGCGACCTGCGCGCGGGACTCAACCGACCAGTCGCGCAGCCAGGCATGGCTGGCATGCTCGCGCCCCGCCGCAATGTCCCCGGCGGACATGTTGCGCGCCACGTCGGACACAAAACAAAGCTCGCCGCAGCCGAACACGCCTGGCGCGTTCGATAGCATCGTCTCCAAAAGCGACGTGCCAGAGCGGGGCATGCCGACCACAAAGATCAGCCCCTCGCTGTCAACCTGGGTCTGCGGCGCGGCGGCGAGCAAGTCTGCGGTCGCGACGGCGGCCTGATCGGTCTGCCAGGACCACAGCCCGGAAGGGTCGTTGGTCTTGTTCAAAAGCGCCGCGCCGCGTTCGGCGTGCTGCCAGGCCTGCGCCCATTTTCCCATGTCGTTCATGGCCTTGCACATCAAGTAATGCAGGGTGCCCTCGACCTCTGGCCGCCTCTTGTTGCGCGTGATCGCCCTTTGCAGGCGCTTGAGCACCGGATCCTGGCGGCTGTAGCGATGGATCTCGGTCAGGCCCGACCAGGCGGGCAGATAGTCCGAGTTCAGCATCAGCGCTTCTTTGAAGAGCGTACGCGCCTCCTTAAAGTTGCCCAGCGAGCTCTTTGCCAGGCCAAGCCCGGCCACCGTGCGGGCCGAGCGCTGCTGGGTGTAGAGGATCTGAAACAGTGTTTCCGCCTCGTTCACGAAGCGCAGCGTAAGATAGGCCTCGGCCATCAGGGTCAGAACCTCGAAGTCGAGCGGATTCTGGGCGACGTAATCCGAGCCAAAGGCGATCACGTATTTCAGCCGTCCGGCCTTGTGATGTGCGATAATATCTGACCGTGAGACCACGATGCCACCCCAGTTGTCTTTCCCACCACCGGTCACGCTACGTGGGATATGTGACCAAAGGCTTAAGCGGGCAGGGGGTGTGGACAATTCGAAGCAAAGACCTTGGCGCGGCCTCGGTTTCACCCTTGAAAATGCTTGTTGCCGGACGGTGCCCCTCGGCTGGGCGGGCAATGGGCGCCCGAAACGCTCCTCATTGGCCCGCTTCGTACTTCGTCCAAGTCAGCTCTCGAGATCGCCGTGGATCGCGAATTGCTCCAGCCCGGCGTCCTGCGCCTCGATCACGCGGAAGGCCTCGCGCACACCGGCCTCGGTGATCTCGCGGGCCACGGTCAGTAATGTGTTTGGCGTGTGGTCGTCGCAAAGCTCGGCCATCTGCGCCAATTCTTCGGCGGCGACCGGCGCGGCGGCCTCTTGCGAGGGCGCGCCATAATAGGTCACGAAATGCTGCGCCAGGGCGTGGGTCAGCGCCTCAAGCTCGCCCGGCTCGATCAGCGTCACGGCCACGAAGGTCACCCGCCCGCCGGTCTCGAGCCCGAGCCAGCCATTGGCAAAGGCCTGCCGGGCCTTGCCCGCCAGATCGGCCTCGGTCCAGTTCGAGAACTCGAACCCGCCCGAGATGCACCATTCGCCGGTGCGGGCGGGGTTGGCGTAGACACGCTGGTCACTCTCGTCGAAATGGATGGCGCGGGCGAGCTTCATGGCGTCCTCACAAGGCTGGAAAGCGGGATGAGATGCGTGGTCTCGGCGTCGCGCAGCAGCATCCCGAAATGCTCGTCTACGCCCAGGAAGGTGCCGCTCGATCCGCCCTGGCGGGCGTCCTCGCCGACCCCATGGGCCAGGCCGCGCCATTCCGCATGCACGGGTTTGGTGCCGGCATCCTCCCAGCGCCCGATCCAGTTGAGCGTGTGGCGCGCCCAGGCCTCGAGCAGGCGGGGCGGTTCGACATCGGCGCAGCCCTCGGCATAGAGTGTGGTGCGGTCTGGCGCATGCCCGGCCGCGTCCGCGTCGTCATCGCTGGGCCAAAGCGGCAAGCTCAGCGAAACCACCAGCCAGTCGGGCAGGGCGCTGGGATCGCCGGTGTCAGACATCGCCTGCAGGCGCCCGCAAGACGCGCCGTTCACGCGGAGCCCGCCACCCCATTCCAGATGCACCGCGACTTCGGGCGGCGCCAAAGCGCCAAGCGCGTTCTGAAACCCGATCCCGCAGAGCGGCAGGATTATTGCGGCCTGCTCCAAGGGCACCTCCGGGGCGAACACGATTGCGGCCTCCAGCGTGTTCGCGCCCAGCCGATGCGCGATCAGCCCCGCGTCGCAGCCCTGCACGGCCCGCATCGCCGCATGATCCATCGGATCGGCGGTGCAGGCTTCGCCATGCATCAGAGGGGGGAAGGTGAGCTCTGTCATGCAACCCCTTGATCGACGAGCGCTTTCGCGACGCTCTGGAAGGCCGCGGCCTGCGCGCTGTCGGGCTGGCTGGTCACAATCGGCGCGCCGCCGTCCGAGGCCAGACGGATCTGCAGATCCAGCGGGATCTCCGCCAGCAAGGGCACGCCCAGTTTCTCGGCCTCCGCCGCCACGCCGCCATGGCCAAAGACATGCTCCTCATGGCCGCAGTTGGAACAGATATGGGTCGACATGTTCTCGATCATCCCCAGGATCGGCACGTTCAGTTGGTTGAACATATCCACGCCTTTGCGCGCATCCAAGAGCGCCACGTCCTGCGGGGTCGAGACGATGATCGCGCCCGTGACCTCGGCCTTCTGCGCCAGCGTCATCTGCACGTCGCCGGTGCCGGGGGGCAGGTCCACCAAGAGCACATCCAGCCCGCCCCATTGCACCTGCATCATCATCTGCTGCAGCGCACCCATCAGCATCGGACCGCGCCAGACCACCGCCTGGCCCTCGTTGGTCATCAGCCCGATGGACATCATCGTCACGCCATGGTTGCGCATCGGCAGGATGGTCTTGCCATCCGGGCTGGCGGGCCGCCCAGAGACGCCCAGCATGCGCGGCTGGCTGGGGCCGTAGACATCCGCATCCAGCAGGCCAACGCGGCGGCCCTGCTGCGCCAGGGCGCAGGCCAGGTTGGCCGAGACCGTGGACTTGCCCACGCCTCCCTTGCCCGAGGCGATTGCGATGAGGTTGTCGACGCCGGGGATCTTCTGAGGGCCCTTTGGTTCTGCGCTGCGCTTTGGTTTGAGATCGGGCGGGGCCTGCGGCGCGCTATGGGCGGTCAGCACGACCGACACGCTGTCGACGCCGCTGAGCGCGCCCAGTTTGCTCTCGGCCTCGGTCTTGACCGCTGTATAGGCCTCGGCCTGGCTCGGCGCGATCTCCAGCACAAAGCGCACCGCGCCGCCATCCACGGTGAGCGCGCGCATGACGCCCGCGGATACCACGTCGCCATCCGGGCCTTTAATGCCCTTTAGAACCTCAAGAACCGTTTCACGGTCAGTCACTTAGCCGTCTCCCTTAATCTCGCCCTTGACCTCATGGGCCAAGCCGAGCTCCTCGATGGTGATCACCGCTTTGACGGCATAGCTGGCGCCCGCCGCGCCCTTGTCGCGCACAGCAGCTTCGATGGCTTGTTGCGAGGTCACGCCGACCTGCTTTAGGAACTTGCGCATCGACATGTTGAAATCATCGCTCATCTGGGTCCTCCCGATAGGGTTTGACGCAAGCCCGGCTCTGCGCCTAGGCTTGCGGAATGCGGTATCTGGTGTTGCTTGTTCTTCTCGGCTTGCCAATCGGTGTTGCGGCGCAGCAGGAGCGGCTGGTGCGGCTTTACGCGCCGGAGGCCCTGGTTGAAACCGGGCTGATGAAACACATCCTGCCGCGGTTCTCGCTGAAGACGCAAGTGAAGGTCGCGCTGGCCGAGACGCCCGCGGCGGCCGATATGGTCCTTGGCGCCCAAGGGCGCGCGATATTCGAGGGCGCGGGGCAGGCCTGGCACATGCAGATTGTGGCGCAGGATCACAAGCCGACCGCACGCCTTGCCGATTGGCTGACTTCGGATGTGGGCCGCCGCACGATCTTTGGCTTCGCGCCGGACGGGGTCGCCCTGTTCGCGCCGCCCGCCGCAAAGGCCGTGGTTGCGGTAGAGGTCGAGATGGACGGCGATGCGCAGCTTGGTCACAAGGTCTCGCGGGTGAAATGCGCCCGATGTCATGCCGTCGACGAGGCCTCTCGGATGGGCACCATCGGGTCGACGCCAAGCTTCTTCATCTTGCGCGCCTTTGAGGATTGGGACGCCCGGTTCTCTGGCTTCTACCTGCTGAAACCGCACCCGGCCTTCACCCAGGTCGAGGACGTGACCGATCCGTTCCCCGAGGACCGCCCGTCGCCCATCGTGCCAATAGAGGTCACATTGGACGAATTGGAGGCGATTCTGGCCTATGTCCAGGCGCTCGCGCCGGCGGATCTGGGGGCACCGTTGCAGACGGAATAAGGCTGAACGATCTGTTAACGGGAAATCCAAGATTCCCCCTCCCTACCACCCTTTATTGTTTGGCGATTCGGTGAAGATACAGCTAATTCGCCAGAGTTCATCAGGTTCTGGCCGAGCGCTGCCGAGCGAATGGCCATGGCCATGGCGCGGATGGGGCGCGTGCCTATCCCCAAATCCTCATGCATCCCTCAGTGGTCCCGCCGCTTTGACAGATAGTCATCCGTTGTGCGCACCCTCGGGCGCTCGCCGCCCGCAAAGGGGTTATCGGTGCTGTGATACTGCGCGTTGACGCGGCAATTGTCGCACATCTGGATCATGCGCAGCCGCTCGGGATCGGCGAACATGGAGTGGCCCTTCAGCTTCTCGGTGATCCGTTCGATGGTCGATTTCGACCCAAAGAGCGTGCCGCATTCAACGCAGGCGAAGGGTTCCTCTTCGTTCAGCACCTGCTGGCTGAGCGCCGCGTCGTTTAGGTTCAACCGCGGCTCGTAAGCGATTGCATCCTCGGGGCAAACACTGGCGCAGAGCCCGCATTGTAGGCAGGCATCCTCCTGAAAACGCAGCTGCGGCAGGTCGGGGTTGTCGCCAAGCGCGCCGGACGGGCAGAGCGAGACGCAGCTTAGGCACAGCGTGCAGGCCTCTGTGTTGACCAGGACGGCGCCGTAGGGCGCGCCCTCGGGCAGGGCGACGGCCTCGGCCTCTGGGTTCAGCGCCTTGGTCGCGGCGCGGGTGATCTGGCGGCGCGTGCCCATGGGGCGGACGGGCGTGGCCACCGGGGTGGGCGCCGCCTCAGCAAAGAGCATGTCGGACAGCGCGTCCGGGTCGGCCTCGTCGAAGGTTGAGACCGCGCCACCCAGGGCGCTTGCCAGGTCGATTTGCGCCTGCATTGCGGCGCGGTCGGTCTCTGGGCCGGGGGCCATCGTGACCGACGCAAAGCCCGCGGCCAAGGCGGCCACGATCTCGGCATGGCCAAAACCGCCCAGCGTACCCATCTCTAGCGGGATCACATCGGCGGGCAGGCCGCGCCCGTGCCGCGCGGCGAGCCGGATCATTTCGGCCCCATGCGCGTCATGCACCAGCAGGCGGGGGGCGCTGCCACCGGCGTCTTGGTAGGCCTTGGCCAGCGTTTGCACCCGGCGCATGGTGAAGTCCACCGGCGGCGCGTCATAGCTGATCGCGCCCGAGGGGCACACCGCCGAGCAAGCCCCGCACCCCGCGCAGACCAGCGGATCGACTTTGACGTAATCGCCGTTTGGCGTGATCGCGCCGGTGGGGCAGAGGTCCAGGCAGCGCGTGCAGCCGGTCTGCTCGGCGCGGGAATGGGCGCAGAGCAGCGGCTCGGTCTTGACGTAAAGCGGCTGCTCGAAGGTGCCGGTCAAATGGCTGGCCTCCAGGATGGCCTGAAAGACCGAGGGCGGGTGCTTTGGGTCGGCGCGCAGGTATCCCTCGCGATGCGGCGGGAAGAGCGGCGTGCTTCCGGTCAGATCCAGGATGATATCGCAGGCCGAGCGCGCGTCGGGGCGGGAAACATCGGCCTCAAACGGGCCATCGCCCGGCAAGAACGCCAGGCCGACGCGGTCAAACCGCACCTCAAAGGCGCCGAATGTGCCGCTGGCCTTCATCCCGGTGCCCACGACGGCGTCATAGGCCCGCGTGTCCGGGAAGGGATCATCCGGGCCGATCACCACGGTTACATTCAGCAGGTCCTTGAGCTGCTCGGCGGCAGAGGTTGCGACCTCGTAGGGTCCCAGGATCAGGCAGATCCCCTCCGAGGTGATATCCACGGTCTTCTCGCCGGGCAGGGGCAGCACGGCTTCGGCGGCCAGGGCGGACATTTTGGGTATCAGATCGCCCTCGTCAGCGGTCCACCCAGCCCTGTCGCGTAGGTCAAGCACCGCCGGTGGGGGCGCATCGAACTCCTCGGCCAGGGCCGTGAAGCGGCGGGCCTCTTGGGTGCAGCAAATAATTGCGTCCTCGTCTTGGACGGCCTCCTCCAGGCGGCTGATCTGGCGCATGCAGAGCGTCTCGCCCATGGCGGTGACGTCCAGCCCGGTTGCCTGTGAGAGGCGCTCTGTGTCGATGTCCAGGCTGCCTGCGCAACTGCATGTTATCAAAGACTTAGGCATGATTATCTGTGTCCCCTGCTGGCGTCTGCGACGGGGCCGACGCTGGCTCTCTAAGGTCTAGCTAGACACGAAAGGGATGGCGCGACAACCAATTTCCGGCGCCGATGTGGCGGCGCGTTCGGCGCTTTGCGCGGGAATTTCGGGGCGGTGATTCGCGCCAGACTGCTGGCGCGGTTAACCAAGTATTTTGGTCGAGATAGACAATTCGTCCACCGGTTCTCGGTGACCACCCGGTGGCGCCCCAATTTGTCCGGTCCGGTCCGCGAGAGCCGGAAAACTGCACTTCTTGTTTTGCGAAACAAGGCCGGTGCCGCACAGTACCCCCAGGAGGAGACATCGTTGATCCGCAATCCAAGGGAGCATCGGAGCTTGCCGCTGGGCATCGTCCTGCGTCGCGCCCCGGGGGTAACCCGGTGGCAGCGCTATTCCTGGACGGCCTCGGCGGTGCTGCCGGGCGCGGGGCCCGCCGATTGGCGCGAGCTGCGCCGCGAGGGCGAGGCAGTGGAATACCACGCCGCCACGCCGGTGCTCGAGCTGCACGGCGCCGAGACCGAGGCCTACCTGCACGGGCTCCATTCCGAGACACCAAGCATCTATGTGATCCTGCGTGATGGGGCCGAGGGCGACTGCCCTCTAGAGGTGGTGACGGTCACGGCCTCGCCCTACGAGGCGCAGGACTACACCGATAGCGGCGAAGAGATCGTCGAGAAGATCCCCATGCCGCCGGGGCTGCGCGCCTGGATTTGGGACTTCGTCGAAGCGTTCCACCAGGACGAGGCCTTTGTGAAGCGCAAGCGCGACAAGACGCGCGTGGACCTGGTCGAGGACGGGATCGGCGATGCCCGCATCTCGCAGACCGCGGATGTCTACCGCGCGCCGGGCTCGGCGCGGAAGGTGCGGCTGCAATGATGGACGTGTGGAGCAAACGCCGCGCGGCGGTGGCCGCGGAAGAGGCCGCCGAGGCGCAACAGGCCGAGGATGCCCTGAGGGCAGAGGAGGCGGCGCTCCAAGAGGAAAAGACCGACGCGGAGCTGCTCGAAGAACTAGGCTTGCCGGATCCCGACAGTCTCGTGGAGGGCGATGACTTCAAGGGCTTCCTTGGCGATGCGGTGCCCGCCCGTCTCAAGAACCGCGCGCTGCGCCGGCTCTGGCGGGTGAACCCGGTGCTGGCCAATCTCGACGGGCTGGTGGATTACGGCCAGGACTTCACAGATGCGGCCATGGTCGTGGAGAACCTTCAGACCGCCTATCAGGTCGGCAAGGGGATGCTGGCCCATGTTGAGGCGATGGCCCGCAAAGCCGAGGCAGAGGCCGAGGCCGAAGCACTGGCCGAGGCAGGTGGGGACGATGCCGCGCCGGACGCCGATGCCGAGTCTCTCGCCCTGGAAGCGTCGGAGGACGTGATCCCAGATCAAGTCCAGGAAGCGGCCGCGCCTGCCGAAGAGGGCCCGCAAGGGCTCGATGATGCGCCGCATGCCGCCGCGCCCACGAGACGCCGCATGCAATTCAGCTTTGAGACAGAGGGGGCCGCATGAACGCCTTGGCCGACGCGCCGCAGATCGCCCAAGAGGACCGGCTGCGCGCCGATCTCTACAATTTTCTGGGGCTGTTGCTGTCAGCGCCGCCGGACGAGATCATTCTGGACCAGACCGCGGGCCTGTCCGGGGATGCGACCGATCTGGGCCAGGGGATCGCCACGCTGGCCAAGCTTGCCAAGATCAGCAAACCCAAGGCGGTCGAGAGCGAGTTCAACAAGCTCTTCATCGGGCTGGGTCGGGGCGAATTGCTGCCCTATGCCAGCTACTACCTCACCGGGTTCCTCAACGAGAAACCGCTCGCCACGCTGCGCCAGGACATGTCGGCGCGCGGGCTGGAGCGCTCCGACACGGTGTTTGAGCCCGAGGACAACATCGCCAGCCTGATGGAGATGATGGCGGCAATGATCGTTGGGCGCTTTGGCACGCCGGAGCCTGTTGCGACGCAGAAGACGTTCTTTAACGCCCATATCGCCCCCTGGGCGGGGCATTTCTATTCGGATCTCGAGGGCGCCAAGAACTCGGTCTTTTACGCCTCGGTCGGCACGGTCGGCCGGGCGTTTATGGAGATCGAGGCCGAGGCCTTTCGGATGAGCCGCGCGGATTAACGCCGCGCATCAAAGCGGCGGGCAACCGCCGGAACCAGTGGGACGAAAGGAGCTCACATGTCGAAGAAAGAAGATGGTGCCACGCGCCGCGACTTTCTGAAGATCGCCGGAACCACGGCGCCGCTGGCAGCGGTGGCGGTGGCGTCGGGTACGCAAGCGGAGGCGCAGGAGCCTGACCTGTCATCGGAGACGATGCAGGACACGCTGCACACCCGCGCCTACTACGCGTCGGCGAAATTCTAGCGCGACGGGGGCGGAATTCTTCAAGAATTCCGCGACGAAATCTTTTAAAGATTTCGGCCCCCCACAAAAACCGCAGGCGCCCCCACGGGGACGCGGCAGAGCGGCAAAGAGCAAACGGTTGCGTGACGCCCAGGCGCTTGATGTCAAAATAGGGAGAACCAAGCGAGCAAAGCCCGGAGGAGGGCTACGCAAGCAAGGGAGGTACTGAAATGCTTAGGAAAAAGACCAACGGGGTTGCGAGACGCCCCCAGCGGACTTCGATCCTGTCCGAGGCGGCAAATGCCTCGGTTGACCGGCGCGCCTTTTTGCGCGGGTCAGGCCTGGCCATTGGTGGCCTGGCCGCAATCGCCGCAACCGGCGGCACGGTGCAGCAGGCGGACGCGCAGGGCGCGGCCATCCGGGGCGCCGTGGATCTAAAGAAATCTGTGTGTACGCATTGCTCGGTGGGCTGCACGGTCATCGCCGAGGTCGCCAGCGGCGTCTGGGTGGGCCAGGAACCGGGCTGGGACAGCCCGTTCAACCTCGGCGCCCATTGCGCCAAGGGGGCCGCCGTCCGCGAGCACGCCCATGGCGAGCGCCGCCTCAAATATCCGATGAAAAAGGAGAATGGCGAGTGGAAGCGCATCAGCTGGGAGCAGGCGATCGACGAGATCGGCGACGGCATGATGCAGATCCGGGACGAGAGCGGCCCGGACAGCGTCTACTGGCTCGGCTCGGCGAAGCATAACAACGAGCAGGCCTACCTGTTCCGCAAGTTCGCCGCCTATTGGGGCACCAATAACGTGGATCACCAGGCGCGGATCTGTCACTCGACGACCGTGGCCGGCGTGGCGAACACATGGGGCTACGGCGCCATGACGAACAGCTACAACGACATCCACAACTCCAAGGCCATCTTCATCATCGGCGGCAACCCCGCCGAGGCGCACCCGGTCTCGCTGTTGCATGTCCTGCGCGCGAAAGAGCAGAACAACGCGCCGCTGATCGTCTGCGACCCGCGCTTTACGCGCACCGCGGCCCATGCCGACGAGTATGTCCGCTTCCGCCCCGGCTCTGACGTGGCGCTGATCTGGGGCATCCTTTGGCACATCTTCGAGAACGGCTGGGAGGACAAAGAGTTCATCCGCACCCGCGTCTGGGGGATGGACCAGATCAAGGAAGAGGTCGCCAAGTGGAACCCCGAGGAGGTCGAGCGCGTGACCGGCACCCCGGGCTCGCAGCTGCGCCGCGTGGCGCGCACCATGGCCAACAACCGCCCCGGCACCGTGATCTGGTGCATGGGTGGCACCCAGCACACCAACGGCAACAACAACACGCGGGCCTATTGCGTGCTGCAGCTGGCGCTGGGCAACATGGGCACCTCTGGTGGCGGCACCAACATCTTCCGCGGCCATGACAACGTGCAGGGCGCGACGGACCTTGGCGTCCTCTCGCACACCTTGCCGGGCTATTACGGCCTGTCTGCGGGCAGCTGGGCCCATTGGGCGCGCGTCTGGGGCGAGGACCTGGAGTGGCTGCAGGGCCAGTTCGACACGACCACCGGCGTGGACGGCAAGGAAAAGAAGCTGATGAACCTCAGCGGCATCCCTGTCTCGCGCTGGATCGATGGCGTGTTGGAGGATCCCGATAACATGGACCAGCCTGCCAAGGTGCGGGCCATGGTGCTTTGGGGCCACGCGCCGAACTCGCAGACCCGCATGACCGAGATGAAGACGGCGATGGAGCAGCTCGACATGCTGGTTGTCGTCGACCCCTTCCCGACGGTCTCGGCGGTGCTGCATGACCGCACCGATGGGGTCTACCTGCTGCCGGCCTCGACCCAGTTCGAGACCCAGGGCTCGGTGACCGCGTCAAACCGGTCGATCCAGTGGCGCGAGAAGGTCATTGATCCGCTGTTCGAGTCCAAGCCCGACCAGGAGATCATCGGCCTCTTCGCGCAGAAGTTCGGCTGGCATGACCGGTTCTTCCGCAACATCGCGCTCGAGGATGACGGCATCACGCCGAACTCCGAGGATACGCTGCGCGAGATCAACCGCGGCATGTGGACGATCGGCTATACCGGCCAGTCTCCGGAGCGGCTGAAGCTGCACATGGAGAACCAGCACACGTTCGACCGCACGACGCTGCAGGCGATCGGTGGTCCGGCGGATGGCGATTACTACGGCCTGCCATGGCCAAGCTGGGGCACCGCCGAGATGGGCCACCCGGGCACGCCGAACCTCTATGACATGTCCAAGCCGGTCTCCGAGGGTGGTCTCACCTTCCGGGCGCGCTTTGGCGTGGAGCGGGACGGCGACAACCTCTTGGCCGAGGGCGTCTACTCGGTGAATTCGGAGATCCAGGACGGGTATCCGGAATTCACCATGCAGATGCTGATGGACCTGGGGTGGGACGCGGACCTCACGGACGCGGAACGCACCGCCATCGACGCGGTGGCCGGGCCCAAGACCAACTGGAAGACCGACCTCTCGGGCGGCATCCAGCGGGTCGCGATCCAGCACGAGTGCGCGCCCTTCGGGAACGCCAAGGCTCGGGCTGTGGTGTGGACCTTCCCGGATCCGGTGCCGCTGCACCGCGAGCCGCTCTACACCAACCGTCGCGATCTGGTCGAGGACTACCCGACCTATGCGGACCGGACGACACACTACCGTCTTCCGACGCTCTACGAGTCGATCCAAAAGCAGGACTTCTCAAAGGACTACCCGATCATTCTCACATCGGGGCGCCTGGTGGAGTACGAAGGCGGCGGGGACGAGACGCGCTCGAACCCGTGGCTGGCTGAGCTTCAGCAGGACATGTTCGTCGAGATCCACCCAAGGGACGCCAACAATCTGGGCGTGCGCGATGGTGCGCAGGTCTGGGTCGAAGGGCCCGAGGGCGGCAAGGTCAAGGTCATGGCGATGGTGACCGAGCGGGTGGGGGAAGGCGTCGCCTTCATGCCCTTCCACTTCGGCGGCCATTTCCAGGGCGAAGACCAGCGGTCCAAATACCCCGACGGGGCGGATCCGTATGTCCTAGGCGAGAGCACCAACACCGCTCAGACCTATGGCTATGACTCGGTCACGCAGATGCAAGAGACGAAAGCGACTCTCTGCAAAATCTCAGCAGCGTAAGGAGGAAGAAAGATGGCGAGAGCTAAATTCCTATGTGACGCCGAGCGCTGCATCGAATGCAACGCCTGTGTCACCGCCTGTAAGAACGAGCACGAGGTGCCCTGGGGGATCAACCGCCGACGCGTGGTGACGATCGCTGACGGCAAGCCTGGTGAGCGGTCCATCTCGGTGGCGTGCATGCATTGCTCGGACGCGCCCTGCATGGCGGTGTGCCCGGTCGACTGCTTCTATCAGAACGAGGAAGGGGTCGTGCTGCACTCGAAGGATCTGTGCATCGGCTGCGGCTACTGCTTCTACGCGTGCCCGTTTGGCGCGCCGCAGTTCCCGCAGGCGGGCAATTTCGGCAGCCGCGGCAAGATGGACAAGTGCACCTTCTGCGCCGGTGGTCCGGAAGAGACCCACTCGACGGCCGAGTTCGCCAAATATGGGCGCAACCGGATCGCCGAGGGCAAGCTTCCGATCTGTGCCGAGATGTGCTCGACCAAGGCCCTGCTGGCGGGGGACGGCGACATCGTGTCGGCGATCTACCGCGAGCGCGTGGTGGCCCGGGGCTTCGGCTCGGGCGCCTGGGGCTGGGGCACGGCCTATGACCAGAAGGGCGGCTAAGGGGTAGGGTGCGTGGTCTCCACGCACCGTCCCTTCAAAAGACATGGAGAGGCGGCGTTTGCCGCCCCTCCTGCGATCACGTGAACGTTTGGACTGCGCAGCGACTGTTTGCCTCGGCAGCAGAGGGCGATAGAGACAAATTGGTAAACCGACACGCACACCAGAAAGGTCGTCTATGACACGTCTCCTCCCCGCCCTGGCGCTCTGCGCCACCGCTTTGCCCTTGGCCCTCGCGGCCCCGGCGCTGGCCCAACAAGAGGGCCCCGCGCTGGACAGCGCACAGGAAATCGCCAGCTATGCCATCGGGCGCCGCATCGGCGCCAGCCTGCTGCAGCAGGACATCTTTGAGCTCGATCTCGAAAAACTCGCCCTTGGCATCGCCGAAGAGATCGAGGGCAAGGATTTGCCCGTCACGGTCGAGGAAATCCAGGCCGCGATGCAAGAGCTGCAGGCCCAGCAGGATGCCGTGCGGGAGGCGCGCGGTCAGCTGGCAATCGAAGAGGGGCAGAGCTTTCTGCAAGAGAACAAGGACCGCGCGGGTGTTGTCGTCACCGAAAGCGGTCTGCAATACCTCATCAGCGAGGCCGGCGAGGGCGAGCCGCCCAACTCCGAACAGATGGTCACCGTGCACTATACCGGGCGGCTGCTGGACGGCACCGTCTTTGACAGCTCCGTCGAGCGCGGCGCACCGGCAACCTTCCCCGTCAAGGGCGTGATCCCGGGCTGGCAGGAGGCCCTGCAGCTGATGCGCCCCGGCGCGACCTGGGAGGTCTGGATCCCGTCCGAGATCGCCTATGGCGCCCGCGGCGCGGGCGCGGATATCGGCCCCAATGAAGTGCTGAACTTCACCATCCAGCTGATCGAGATCAGCAATTAGCGCCGCGCACCGGTGCGGCTTTAGGAGGAACAGGATATGCTGAGAGTAATTTTGGCCTTTGTTGTTATTCTAGGGCTCGCGCCGGTGTCCTTGGCGCAAGAGGCCGGTGCCCCACCTGTCGAGATCGACCGCTCCGCCACCGGCGGGGCGCAGACGCTGGAGGACATCCTGGCCCGACAGCGCGGCGAGAGGGTGGATACAGAGTTTCGGCGCCAATTCGGCGACCCTGACAGCGCGGCGGGGATCGCCGGGCAGCTTGGCACGCTGGGTGGCGCTTCTGACCCCGATCTGTGGCGCGCGCTTCGCTATGGCGAGGCGGATGTAACCGTGTCCTCCGGGGGGGACGTCGCCAAGGTCCTGGTCCAGGACGGCGGCATGGCCTGGTACCAGTTCCGCCAGGGCCCGCTGCTCACCTATGGCGGCTATCTGCTTCTGGGCATGATCGGGCTTCTGGCGCTGTTCTTTCTGGCCCGCGGGCGCATCCGCGTCGACGCGCCCGCCACGGGGCGCCTGGTGGTGCGGTTCAACGCGGTAGAGCGCTTTGCCCATTGGCTGCTGGCGGGGTCGTTCATCCTCTTGGGGGTGACGGGGCTGGTGGTGCTGATGGGGCGCAAGTTCATCGCGCCTTACATGGGCAAGGATTTCAACTCGCTCCTGCTCACCTGGTCCAAGGTGATCCATAACAACGTGGCCTGGGCGTTCATGCTGGCGCTGGTGATGGTCTTCGTCTTCTGGGTGGTGCACAACTTTCCCTCGCGCCACGACCTGAAATGGATCGCGCAGTTTGGCGGGATCGTCGGCAAGAAGCACCCGCCCGCCAAGAAGTTCAACGCGGGCCAAAAGGTCATCTTCTGGTCGGTGATCATCCTGGGCGCCTCGATCAGCGCCTCCGGCCTGTCGCTCTTGTTCCCCTTCGAGATGCCGATGTTCGCCAAGACCTTCGCGATCATGAACCAATGGGGCATGAACGAATGGGTCGGCATGGCGCCCTTCCCAGAGCGGCTGAGCCCGCAGGAAGAGATGCAATTCGCCCAGGCCTGGCACGCCATCGTAGCCTTCGTGCTGATGGCGATCATCATCGCGCATATCTATATCGGGACCCTGGGGATGGAGGGCGCGATTGACGCCATGGGCTCGGGCGAGGTCGACGAGGCCTGGGCGCATCAGCACCATTCGCTGTGGCTAGAAGAGGTGAAGGCCAAGGAGGCCGCGACGGGCAAAACCGCGCCCTCTGATGCCACGCCCGCAGAGTAAACATTTGATTAACGCGGTGTCAGAGTTACCCCCTCCCTACCGCCCTCAATCCTGGGGCGATTCGGTGAAGATTTCCCGAACAGGTGCCAGGCTTTCCGGTGCTTTGGGGCGATGGGTCGCGATTTTGGTCGCGATCGCGATGATCTTGCCCCTGACGAGGACGCCCGTCAGGGCAGAGGAGTTCACCACCTATAAAGGCCATGGAGGCCCGATCATGGCGCTAGATGTCTCGCCGGACGGGCGGCTTGCCTCGGCCAGTTTTGACAATTCGGTGGGGCTCTGGCCGGGGCCTGTTTGGCTAGAGGGCCATGACGCTGCGGTGACCGCGTTAGATGCCTCCCAAGCACCTGCCGTCCTGTCCGGTGGCGACGACTTTCGCGTCTTGCTTTTGCACCCAGAGCTGGAAACACCGCTTGAGATCACGAAACACAAAGGCAAGATCGGCGGAATTGCCGTCGATGCCACCAGTGACCGGATTGCGTCCGCCAGTTGGGATGGATCGATTCAGCTTCATTATGTCGTCAAGTTTCTGGCGACGAACGATATGCCGGTACCGCTCGACTTCAGAACATTCGAACTTCTTGGCCATCGCTCTAACGTGACCTCGGTCGGATTCGCACCCAATGGCACGCTTTACTCCGCCTCCTCGGACGGGACGATCCGGGTTTGGGAGGGGCCAGAGACGGGCACGACCTCTCGCGTGCTGGTCAAGCACGGGTTCGGCATCAACGAGATTGTGGTCACCGAAGACTGGACCGCATATGGCGCGGTGGACGGGGCCACGCGGGTGATCGACCACGACGGGCAGCAGATCGCGGATTTCACCCTCGACAGGCGACCGATCCTGGCGATGGACTACCACGCCGACACCGGCCAGCTCGCCGTGGGCGACGGGCATGGCTATATCATGATGATCGACACGGCGGCCTGGAAGATCACGCGGGACTTCCGTGCTATGCGCAAGGGGCCGGTCTGGGCGCTGGCGTTCTCGAATGACGGGGCCATCATCCATGTGGGCGGGATCGACGACGTGATCTATGCTTGGCCGGTGGCGCTGTTGGACCAATACGACCCGGCGGGGGGCGACGCGCGCAGCTTCCTGCGCGACGCGGCGAGCATGCCCAATGGCGAGCGGCAGTTCATGCGCAAATGCTCGATCTGCCACGCGCTGGAACCAGGACCCTCGCGCAAGGCGGGCCCGACGCTGCACGCGGTGTTTGGGCGTCGCGCCGGCACGGTGCCGGGCTATCGCTACTCGGCGATCCTGGACGGGTCCGAGATTGTTTGGGACGAGACCACCATTGACGCGCTGTTCGATATCGGCCCAGATCACTACATCCCCGGCTCTAAAATGCCGATGCAGGTGATCGCAAAGCCGTCGGATCGCGCCGATCTGGTCGCGTTCCTAAAAACCGCAACGAAGGGAGACTAGAGACATGAGAGCCATGCTCGCAGGTTTTGCCGCGATCGTCTTGATCGGCGTGGCGGCGCATTTCGGGATGCAAGAGATCGGGTTCTCGTCGCAGGATCGCAGCGCGGGATCTGCGGTGCGCCTGGAATGAACAAAGCCCATAACATCACGGGCGATGAATACGGACCCGCGCTTAGCCAGGCCTCGATCCTTGTGATCGATGACGAGCCGGGCATGCGCAACTTCCTGATGAAGATTCTGGGGCCCAGGGCCAAACGGGTCGAGCAGGCGGCCTCGCCCGACGAGGCCTCGCGCCATCTTGACGAGGCCCAGTTCGATCTGGTCATCCTCGACAACATCATGCCCAAGAAGACCGGGCTGGAATGGGTGATCGAGCAGAAGCGGTTGGGCTTTTTTGCCGACACGATCCTGATCACCGCCTACGCGGATCTAGAGACGGCAATCGAGGCGCTGCGGGCCGGAGTGAGTGATTTCGTGCTCAAACCGTTTCGCGCCAATCAGATCCTGAACGCGGTGTCTCGGACCCTGGACCGGACCAATCTGCGCCGCGACAACACATTGCTGCGCCATGAATTGTCGATTGATCCGGCGCGGGGCTCGTTGATCGGAAGCTCAGAGGCCCTGGTGTCGGTGCGCGACATGCTGGGCAAGCTGGCGCCCTTGCCGACGCCTGTGCTTTTTACCGGTGCCAGCGGCAGCGGCAAGGAAGTGGCCGCGCGCATGCTGCACGCAATGTCGCCGCGCGCGGACCAGCCCTTTGTTGCGGTCAATTGCGCCGCGATTTCCGCGGACCAAATCGCGCGCGATCTGTTCGGTGTGGTCGAGGAGGGGGATCATCGCCGGTCAGGGCTGTTCCTGCTGGCGGATGGCGGCACGCTTTTGTTGGACGAGGTGGCGCAGATGCCGGACGCGTTTCAGGCGTCCCTGCTGCGGGTTCTTGAGGATCAACGCATAAGGCCAGTGGGCGGCGAGCGCGAGATCCCGTTGAATTTGCGCATGATGTTCGCGACCAATGACAATTTGCCGCGCGCGGTGGAAGAGGGGCGGTTCCGCGCTGATCTCTATCACCGGATGAATGTGGTGAATGTCGAGATGCCTCTATTGCGGGATCGCGCCGAGGATATCGTCGAACTTGCAACGCTCTTCATGCGCCAATTCGCCAAGGCGCTGGGCATGCCTGCGCTCGATTTGGATGAAGAGACCTTGCTGCGTTTGCGCCGCTATGACTGGCCGGGCAATGTGCGCGAGTTGCGCAATCTGATCGAACGCTCGGTTATTCTGGGGGCCTTCCCGCCGGAATTTGAGGGCCACGGCCGGATCACCGGCGATCAGGCTGTGGAGAATCTGGAATTGGTCACGCAGCGCCACATTATGCATGTATTGGATCGCTGTGGTGGCAACCGGGCCGAGGCCGCGCGGCGGCTGGGCGTGTCCCGCAAAACCGTTGATCGGAAGTTCGCCAGTTGGGGCGGGGGCGAAGTATAGTTATTTTTCAGGGGGTTGGGCGTGGAATTCCGAGGTTCTTAACGTTCTGTTAACCCCTGGCTTAATTCCCCCGACCACCCACCCCTATTGTTCCGCCCGGGTGGCTAAGAAACGATTAAGAAACCAAAGTTTCTTGCAGCTCCAAGCGGCCAAGTTGGGGATGTAGGCTGCGCTGCAACATGTGGGTTTATTGAGACCTTTCGGGTTTGCGCGTCTCTGCAGTGAGACGGGCTGAGATTAGCGCGCGGGTGGTTAATGGGGGTTTAATGTTTCGATAAACCCTGTGGCCTATTCCGGCGCAGCTACGCCGCCGCCGTTTCTTCGGCCTTCGCCTCGGGCAACCAAACGACGAATATGGCCCCGCCGTCCTGCCCGTTGGTCACCGAAATCAACCCGCCAGCGTTTTGGATCAGGGTCTGGCTGATGGACAGCCCCAGCCCCGTGCCCTCGCCAAGCTTGGTGGTGTAGAACGGGTCGAACACCGTCGCGAGCTTGCCCTCGGGAATGCCGGGCCCGGTGTCCTGGACCGACAGGGCCACGCCTGGCAGGCCGTCGCGCATCTCGGGGCCAACACGCAGCGACAAGACGCCGGCGTCGCCCATGGCCTGCGTGGCGTTGACGAGCAGGTTGATGACCACCTGCTGCATCTCGCCGGGATCTATGCGCACGACCGGCACCTCAGGCAGCGCGCTTCTGACCTCGATCTCCTTGCGCGAGAGCACGTGATCGACCAGCACCAGGCAATCTGCGAGCACCGCGGACATCGAGACCGTCTCGTCAAAGCCCGAATACTCGCCCGGGCGGGCGAATTGCAGCAGCTTGCCCACGATGGCCCCGATGCGCATGACCTGCCGGTCGATCAATCCCAGTTCTGTCTTCACCGGCTCCGCGGCGGGGCCCAGCTCTTCGCGGATCACGTCGACATTGCCCTGGATCACCGCCACGGGGTTGTTGATCTCATGCGCCACGCCGGCGGTGATCTCGCCGATCGAGGCGAGTTTCTCGGACATCACGAGCTGCTTGAACGTGGTCTCCAGTTTGGCGTTGGCGGCGCGCAGCTCTGCGGTGCGCTCTTCGACCCGGGCGTTCAGCTCGCGGTCGCGGTCCTGGACTTGGTCCAGCAGCTCGTCCAGATGCGCCGCCACCTGGCCGATCTCATCACGCGATCCGACCTTGCCGTTGCGGGCCGACAGGTCCCCGGCCTCGACCTTGTTCATCGTGTGCGTCATCCGCTCAAGCGGCGAGAAGATGCCCTTGGCCAGCCACAAAAACAGCGGCGCCGAGATCGCCAGCACCGCCAGGAACGCCGCCAGCATCCAGGTCACCGCGGCGCGCTTGGCCGCGGTGAAGGGCGCCTCCAGAAAGCCCACATAGAGCATGCCCACCCGCGCGCCATGGCTGTCCACCAGCGGCAGGTACCCCGAGATGTACCAGTCATTGACCACAAAGGCCCGCGCCAGCCAGGTCTGCCCCTCATCCAGCACCGCCTGCCGCACCACCGCCGAGACCCGCGTGCCAAGCGCCCGCCCGCCCTCGAACAGGCGCACATTGGTGGACACGCGCACGTCCTCAAGGAACAGGGTCGCCGTGCCCTGCCGCTCGCCCCCGGTGACCGCGTTGAGATAGACCAGCGCGTTGATCGTATCGATGAACTGCAGGTTGCGGTTCAAAAGGATGCCGCCTACGACCACCCCGTCATGGCCCTCGATGTCGATCGGGCTGGCAGAGTGCACCACCATGCCGCGGTCCTCGACGATGCGGTTTGTGGGCACGGCGTTGGGCGTGTCGATCAGGTCAAAGCGCGCCCTTGCCGACAGATCCCCGGGCAGCGCGGCCATGTCCTGCGCCGAGAAGATGTCGATCTCGGTGCTCCCGTCGCCGCCAAGCGCGCGCGCGATAACGGGCCAATGGGCGGAGCCGGTCGCGGCGGGGCGGGGGAGGTAGTACAGAAAATCAAGCTGCAGGGCCTTGCGCTGCGCGTCCAGGTACTCGGCGCGCGCGGTCTCTCCACCGTCAAGGGCGTCGGCAAAGTCGGTCGATGACGCCATCGAGCCCAGATCCGTGCCGGTGCCCTCCATGATCCGCAAGAGATACTGTTCCGCGATGCGCAGATCGCTTTCGACATTGGCGATCAGCACCTTGTCGTAATCCGCGGTCCAGCGCGACCCGCCCAGCAGCAGCAGAAGCGGCATCAAAACGATCAGCGGCAAGAGCGCCAAGATCAAAAGGCGTAAGCGAACAGATCTCATCCGCTCTCCTGTTATTCGGGCGCGGTAGAGCGTAGTCTAGCATGGTCGCGGTAAATTGGAACTCTGGCCTGGGCGGTGCTTGGGACCGGTAACGGCCGCCGGGCGGCGGCCGTTCCTGCGCAGGCGTTGCGGGGGCTAGGCGGCCAGGGCGTCCGCCATCTCGTGATTGCGGTCGCGGTGCCCGGCCTCGTCGGCGCGCACGGCGATCACGACGTCCCGCAAAGTTGCGGTCTTGGGCAGGTCCCAATACTCGATGGCGATCTCCGGCGCCGCAACGTCCGGGTGCCGCCCCGCGTCGATCTCGTTCAGGTATTGCGTGTAGCTGATCACCGCCTCCTCCTCCAGGTAGCCCACGACGCGGTGCGCGGTCTTGGGGGCGAAGAGGTAGAGGAAGAAGTAGAGGTTAAAAAAGACCGCCTGGCCGCACATGATCAGCATCCGCTCCAGCCAGGTGGGCTGGGCCACATGGATGAAGGTCATCAGGTGCATGCGCTCGTTTTCGGCCTCGTCCAGAAGCTCACGCACCCAGCCCTCGTCATCGCGGATGCGGCGCAGCGCCTTAAGGTGCTGCAGCAGCCCGCCCACCATGCCCGGCACGGCCGCCACGGTTTCCAGCACGACGGCGCGGTGCCCATAGCGTTTGGCAAAGAAGGCGTCGGCGAAGACGCGCATGAATTTCACCACGCGCAGCGCGATCCGGTCAGAGAGGTTCTGGGGGAGCGTATGCGCGTCAAGGTCAATGGCAGTGTAATCAGCGATGTGGGTCATGGGACCGTCTCCTTTCATTAAGGAGATAGTATCTCTGAGCGTGATGGGAAGGGGATGCGGCATAATGCGCATCTGAATTGCGTATTAAATCTGCGCGGTGCCCGGCCGAAGGCCGCGCCGCCCGCAATCCGCCCCCGGCCATAAAAAAAGGGACCGCCCAAAAGGCGGCCCCTTAGATCTTGGTATGCAAAGGCGCTTAGTCGTCGTCGCCGCCAACCTCGGGCTGGTCGTCGCTGTCGGAATTGCCTTCGGGGGTCGAGATCAGATCCTCGTCATCGGCGGCGGCGCTGCCGATGTCGTCGAAGAGCTCGGCGATCTCAAACTCGGCCTCTGCCTCTTCCTCGGCGGCCAGCTCCTGGATGGACTTGCCGGAGGCTTGCAGCTGGGCTTCCTCTTCAGAGCGGGCCACGTTCAGCTGAATGCCGGCCTCGACCTCGGGGTGCAGGCGCACGATCACGTCATGCAGGCCCAGCTCTTTGATCGGCGCGGTCAGGATGACCTGCTTGCGGTCAACGCTAAAGCCGCCATCAGTGGCCACCTCTGCCGCGTCACGCGGCGTGACCGAGCCGTAAAGCGAACCCGCATCCGAGGCGGAACGAATCACGATGAACTGCTGGCCGTCGATGCGACCGGCCATGTCCTCGGCCTCTTTCTTGCTCTCCAGGTTGCGCGCCTCAAGCTGCGCCTTCTGGGCCTCGAAGTTGGCGATGTTGGCCTGGGAGGCCCGCAGCGCCTTGTTCTGCGGCAGCAGGAAGTTGCGCGCGTAGCCTTCCTTGACGGAAACCACGTCGCCCATCTGGCCCAGCTTGGCCACGCGTTCGAGAAGGATAACGTCCATGGGTCTTCCTCCTATTTCACGGCGTAAGGCAGCAGGGCCAGGAAGCGGGCGCGCTTGATCGCACGGGCCAGCTCGCGCTGCTTCTTGGCCGAGACGGCGGTGATGCGCGAAGGCACGATCTTGCCGCGCTCAGAGATGTAGCGCTGCAGCAGACGGGTGTCTTTGTAGTCGATCTTCGGCGCGTTGTCGCCCGAGAAGGGGCAGACCTTGCGGCGGCGGAAAAATGGTTTGGTAGCCATATCTTAGCGCTCCCTTCTATTAGCGGCGCTCGCGGCGGTCGCCGCGTTCGTCACGTTTTTGCATCTGAATCGAGGGGCCCTCGGCATGCTCGTCGACCTTGATGGTCAGCACGCGCATCACGTCCTCATGAAGGCGCATCAGGCGCTCCATCTCTTGGATGGCGGGCGCCGGGCTGTCGGTCTTGAGGAAGGCGTAATGCCCCTTGCGGTTCTTGTTGATCTTATAGGCCATCGTCTTGACGCCCCAGTACTCGCTGTTGACGACGGTGCCGCCGTTATCCGAGAGTACGGTGCTGAAATGTTCGACGAGGCTTTCGGCTTGCGTGTTGGACAGGTCCTGACGCGCAATCATGACATGCTCATAAAGCGGCATGCGATCTCCATTTATATAAAGCGCATTTCAAAGACCCGGCGGTGTGGCCCTCCGCTGCCGGATCACGAGAGGCTGCGCCGTTGCAACGTGTCGCGAAGGGAAGCCGCCTTATACACGGGCGCGCGCGTGGCGCAAGGGTTTCGCGAAATTGCACCACGGGGGCCGCATTCGGGACATGTTCTGTGCCTATCCCAGTGGCGGTGGGTGTTTGAACGGCGACAGGCATGACAAAACTAGGCCTCCTTTGGCAGACCCTAATGAACAGCGCCAGCGGCAAGGGCGTGATCGCGGTGCGCGAGACCAACTTTGGCTACATCATCAAGTCCGAGCCCGGCGCCGATGGCAGCGTGTTGCAGGATCGTAACTGCCTGGTGGCGCTGGCCGCGCTGGGCATCGCGATCGTTGCGGTCTGGTGGGCGCCCGGGGCGTATATGCCCGTGGCGATCAATGTTGCGCTCACGCTGGTCTTGTTGGTGGCCGCGGGCCTGGCGCTTGTGACGCTGCGCCGCTCCGGCGCCGGGTCCGAGCTGCATGTCGACACCAATCGGCGCGAGATGCGCTCGGCAGCGCGCACGCCCTCGGGCGAGATCTGGATCCGCACCAGCGCGCGCTTCACGGATGTCTCCGAGCTGTTCCTAAGCAGCCCGCGCCCGCAAAGCGACCTCCGCGCCCTCAGCCTTCGCATCGTTGGCGAGGAAGAGGTCGTGCCCGTCGCGGTTGGCGACGAGGCCACGCTGCTGACGCTGCATGACCGGCTCATGCAGGACCTGCGCCCGTTGGAAGAGCGCATCGCCGGCCACCGCTTTCACGCAACGCGGCCCGAGAGCGCCGCCCAGCGCGTTTTCCCGGTCCTGGGCCCCGAGAAGGCCTAGCCAGGCGGCGCGGACGGTCCGCGCGCCCGCCCAGCTCACCAAGTGTTGAATTGCGAACAGCTCATGTGGGGCTTTGTCGGGTTGCTGCGCGGCCTGCGGCGCTACATGACATGTGCGCAACCTATTCAACTTGGAGTCATCCGATGAAGACCATCCTTTTCGCCGCCGCGGTCGCCCTCACCGCGGCGCCTGCCTTTGCGGAGGCCGAGAAATATGTGCTGGACGCCAGCCACAGCCAGATTGTGTTCAACTACAGCCACCTGGGCTACTCAACCACCTGGGGTATGTTCTCGGGCTTCGACGGCGAGATCATGTTCGACCAGGCCAACCCCGCGGCCTCCTCGGTCAGCGTGTCCTTCCCGGTGATGACCATGTTCACGGGCTGGGAGAAGCGCGACGCGCATCTCTTCTCGGCCGACTTCTTTGACGCCGCCGAGGATGAGATGGTCACCTTCGCCTCCACCGGCATCGAGGTCACCGGCGACAACACCGCCAAGATCACCGGCGATCTGACGCTGAACGGCGTGACCAAGCCGGTGGTGCTGGACGCGGTGATGAACCAGTCCGGCGACCACCCGATGGCCAAGACGCCCTGGGCCGGGTTCGACGCGACCACCACATTGGTGCGCAGCGATTTCGGCGTCGGCGCGTTCGCGCCCTTCGTCAGCGACGAGGTCCAGGTGATGATCTCGATCGAGGCCTCCAAAGCGGACGGCTAAGCGGACATCCATTCGACAGCCAGAGGCCGCCCGTTGGTTCGGGCGGCCTCTTTCGCTTCCGATTTGGTCTAAAAAGGACCCTCCGCAATGGCTGTTCTGAGCCCAACTTGTGCCTCAGATGCGGCGCAGCGAGTGGCATATCAGATTTTCCCGCGGCCTGAGCTACAACCCAAGCGGGCAAATCGTGGGCTTTACAGATCACAGGTGATCGGTAAAGCTTCTGAGCAAGCAGAGTGTCAGGATGCCCCGGTTTGGGGCGGTTTTGTGCGCGTGGATTTAACGATCAATAGAGCGGATGGGTTCAGGCTGTGGGGAATTTATGCGGGTGAACTTTCTCTATATCGGTCTTTTGTATCTTGCCTTGATGGTTGGTCTGGCCGTTGGTCTTGTTTGGGCTAGCGGACAGGAAGACCCAGAAATCCGAAGATCGGCAGTCAACGTCTTCTTGGACATGCTAAAAGTTTCATTTGGAGCATTTTCAACTCTTTTGGGCGCAGTCGTGGTCATTTTGACAGGAGTAAAGAATGATAAGTAACCTAATTCAAAGAGCTTTCTTCGCGTGCGGCTTGATGCTTTCTGCGCCTTTAGCGCACGCAGAAGGCTCTTTTAGTCAAATCGCAACTCAGTGTGCTCTTGGCTACGATATTGAGATAAGCAGAAATGCTGAATCAGAGATTCAGAGGTTGTCGGGCAGAACCGATGTTGACCTAATCGAATTTCTGTTGGTTTTTCCGGAAACTGAAAGGTCAAAAGTGGCTCTTGCATGGCTAGAATGCCTAGCACCGAAATTTCCGGATACGCCGACTGGAGGCATTAACCCAACCGGCACGATTACGGGCAACAACACCAATTTTCCTGACCTGACGAACAAGACCCTGACTATAGAAACCTTTATCGACTCAAATGGCTCTAACAAGGAATTGCACCCGTTCAGTGTAATCCGTTTTTGTAATGTCGATTTGAATTGGCCAAAGCAGTTTATGCCGGGGGGGAGGTGGCAATTTTCTCTAAGGACAGAGAATGACTCTCAAATTGTCAAATCTTACCTTGGTACGAATATTCCACCTCGACAGACGCAGGTGGGTCCAGGAAATTACTACATGATTGTTGCATCAAAAAACCCAGGCGCAGGCATTGTTCAGATGACTGTCACTACGCGTTGCAGATAGTTTAACGCTCTTTGCTGATGTGCAAACGATCTTGACCGACCGCCGCCCGATGACGGCGACCCGCACGCGGATTTGACAGTCAATAAGGGAGATTTCCTTTAGATGCGAATATTATTTTCATTGCTGATTTTAGTGTTTGGAACTCATTCAGTATCAGCAGATAGCGCAAGGTCGTTTACCGGTTTCAGGACGAATACGCTATATGGTGTTTATACTTGCGTCGAAGCAGCTAAAGCCTCCTTCGGAATTATTGGATTTCAAGCAATTGTCGATGATGACTACGTTTATGGATCCTCGAGAGACGGCTCGGTTTATGCTTCTGTTTGGTGCGTAGAGCTAGCCAACTCAAATCTTACACAAGCTATAATGACGGTTTCGATGTCCGATAGTAAAAGCGATCTAAATTTTGAATTCGCAGAGAATGTATTTGATGAACTAAACAACCAGATGCGCGGGCGTTGGTAGGAACAGCTTTTCATATTTTCCTGATCTGTGAAGTCGCCAAACACAGTATGTTCCACAGGAACAACCACAGGCTGAAGGGCGGATCAAAAGCGGCCGATGGCCAAATGGCGCTAAAGTCCGCAGAGCGGCCATCTAAGCAAGCGTAGGGTGGGCAATGTGCCCACCACCCTCAATAGCCGCACCCAAACATCTTCCAGCAAACGTAAGCCGCGTGATCTCACGGATCCCCCCGCAAATCCCCAACAAATCCCAAACCCACCGCGCGCTGCGTTAATCCACCCATTTGCCCGACCAGGTGCCATACGCAAGGCCGACACTTCGCCGACGCTTCGCCGACGCGGGTTTTCTCAACAAAGTAAGGCGTTAACCCACCGATGCGCGGCCCCACCCCCAAAACCACCGCGCGCAGGGTTAACCCCTCGGAAATGCCCGCCGCGCCGTTGGACCGGCCAGATGCTATGCCCCCCAAAAAAGGAACCTGAGGGTAGTCGTCATGGACGCTGTTCGGTCTTTGCGGGCCAGGGTCGAGCCCGATCGAGGCGCCCAAGGCCGTCGGCCTGGATTTGGCCAAGAACATTTTCTGTCTTGGCCCCCCAAAAACTGTGACCCCAGGATGGTCACAAGAGGCGGACGCGGATCGGCACGAAAGAGGCATTCAGACGAAGACGTATGGAAGCTGTTCCGTGAGATCGAGTTGAAGCTGACAGCAGGCGATGATGTGGCATCGGCGTCCCTGCTATCGTTGTCGAGCGCGAAGCGCGCTGACGCGACGAACCCGCAACGGTCGATGGGGCTGTGTCACATTTCAGTAAACCAGCGTCGTACCACTGGCAGAACCAAAAAGCGGGCGGCAGGTGGTGAAGTGTGGGTCCTGCTCAATACGGGCATCCCCGCCGGTCTCCATGTGGGCGCTGAGCGAGCGCACGTCCTGGCCAATAATCAAGTCGCCTCCAGCGATGAGGTCGACGCCTTCAACCCTCGCATCTTGCCCAAATTTGATCTGGCCGGTGGCGTAAAGGCCGAGGGCCTTGCCGTTGTTACAGTCATTTCTGTTGCGAAAGGCGCCGTCTTGACCAAAGCTGATATTGCCGCGGGTCGCGATGATAACGTCGGCGACGCGATAGTCCTGCCCGAATTTGACGTTGCCGTTGACGATATAGAGTGTGTTGGACTTTAGGTTTTTCGGCAATTTTTTCACAGTCTTAACAATGTAGCCAGGGAACCCAACGGCCTCCCATGTGTTGATGGTGGATGATATGTTTCGCGCCCGGTCGGCGTTCATGTCGCTCGAGAACAATGAGTCATTACTGATTCTCGGGTCCTGGCCGGTGGTGATGTTGGGCGGATCCGCCAGCGTGCCGATGCGGCCATCAGGATGGACAACCGGGTCCTGGCCCATGGAAATACCATTGCGGCCGTAGACGCAAACGCCGGGGCCGATGCGAACATCCTGCCCCATACGGATCTTGCCCTGGGCCTTGATGCCGACGCAGTCAGAAGAAGAGTAGGCGATGGCACGTGTCTCGATCTCCCAGTAGTTGAAACCCACAAAGCGGAGCAGGAAGGTCGCGACCTGGTTGCCGCGTGATTGGTCGCGGCGCAGCCGGACTGCTACCGCGTTAGATTGTGTGGCGCCCGGCGCAAACGTACGGTGCGAATTGTCCCAAGCACCAACGCTGATGTCGGTGGCGGAGGCTATGTTGCCATAGGCGGCCGCCGGCATATTGGCTTCGACGAAGCTCAGCGCCGCGGTCTCCGCAGCGGCGGCCGCTGGCAACTCCTGCGCCCCGGCATGGGCACCGGCGTCGGCAGCAGCCTGCATAATGGTGCGCATGCGATAGGCGTTGCCAACGTCAACCGCAAGGCCACCTACGGCCAAGAAAAGGACCAAATAAATGACGTTCTGGACGGAAACCGCGCCGTCGTCGTTGCTCAAGAACCGTCGCGGTGTATGGCGGAATGCAGAGAGGTTCATCACACACCCTCCTTGCGCATCACGTATCGGGCCTGCAGCGTCGGCGCGCGGAATATGTCAAAAGGAGATCCATTGATACCTACATTGTCGCCGGTGACGAAGACGACCACGCGGTCCGAAGCCGAACTGTCGACGTTGACGATGAAGCTTCCGGCGCCCTGCAGCAAGGATATGGCATCGGCGCTCGCCTCAGATGCGGTGCTCTTTCCGGTAACGATTGCGCGCGCAGCATCACGTGCCGCATCGTACATGCGCGCGTGTGCTGACATTGTCAGGGACACGTCGACGAAGAAAAGAATAAGCGCAAGAAAGAACGGGAGCCAAAGTACATACTCGATCGTAATGCCGCCAGCTTCGCCTTCGCTGAAGTAATTTCGTTTTGTGCGGAGCAATGCTTTGATCCTCTCTTTAATCCTCACCATCGGTGCACGAGATAAAAAGAAACCATTCACAAACGTCTATAATTTGAACAATAGGGTTCGAATGAGGCCTGAGTATGGCAGAAATCGTTCGAAACCCGGACGGGAATTGCGGAGATCTTTGTCGTGGTTCGGTCATTCGGTGCCTCGCAGCACAAGGTGTCGGCCTGAACGACTGTTTTTCAGGTTTGCGCTTGTTCATTTCGCCGCGGCGGAGAATGCAAGATGTCCACCCTTCGCGATAATTTCCGCGCAGGCCGCCTACGGTGCGTCTAGGCTCGGTTCAGTCATCTGATTAATTTGATCAGGATTTCTGGCATCGAATGGCCGCTTCGAGCCCATACCGGATGAGGTGGATGGCTCCTGCTCCACCGGCATCGAACGTGCCAAAGTGCAGTTGTCATCGACTGCTAGGAAAGGAGCCACCCAATGACAGTAAAGACCGTGGGCCTGGATTTGGCCAAGGACGTTTTTCAGGTACACTGCGTTTCAGCGACTGGTCGCAAGATCATCAACAAAAAGATCAAGCGCGCTAAGCTACTGGCGTTCTTCGAAACGTTGCCGAGATGTGTTGTCGGCATGGAAGCATGCGGTTCGGCTCATCACTGGGGTCGCGAGTTGCACAAGCTTGGTCATGATGTTCGCCTGATGCCTGCAGCATACGTCAAACCATATGTGAAGCGTGGCAAGACCGACGCGGCCGATGCAGAAGCGATCTGCGAAGCTGTGCGCCGCCCAACCATGCGTTTCGTTGAGATCAAATCGGAAGACCAGCAGGCGGTTCTTGCCATACACCGTGCCAGGGATCTGGTTGTTCGTCAGCGTACTCAGGTTGTGAACATGATCCGCAGCATCCTGCGTGAGTTTGGGCACATCCTGCCAACGGGCATTGAGGCTGTGTCCACGTTCGCCAGAGAGCATGGCACCGAAGAGCAGTTGGAAATGCCCGAGATCGCGGACGGTATTCTCGGCGTGATGTGCCATCAGCTGAACGGCCTCAATGCTCGGATCGACGGGCTGACCAAACTGCTCGAACAGCACGCATGGCTGGATGCCGATGCGCGACGACTGATGCGTATGCCAGGGATCGGGCCAATAACAGCTTCGGCCATCGTCGCCACCATTGGCGATGCAAAACAGTTTGAGACCGGACGCGATTTGGCAGCTTGGCTGGGTCTGACGCCGCTGAACAAATCCAGTGGCGGCCGAGAGCGGCTTGGACGGATCACCAAGAAAGGTAATCGCTATATCCGAAAGCTGCTGATTGTTGGGATGACATCACGGGCGCTCATGGCGAGGAACAAGCCTGAGAAGGCAGACATCTGGACAGCGAAATTACTTGACCAGAAGCCCTTCAGGCTCGCCACCGTCGCAATGGCCAACAAATCCGCCCGGGTTCGGCATTTCTCTCGAACCAATGGCGGTCAATGCCTCACTCTGGGCAATCCTGACCAAGGGAGAGGAATACCGGCAGCCGATCGCCTGATCCTGCCAAGAAATGCAAGACGTTTGATGTGATGATGCGAAACGAAGTCAACCAAGAGTAAGGACACTCCGATGAATGTCGCGGCCCTCAAAGGTCGTATTCCCGATAGGAGCCTTGCTCGCGGAACTCATCAGGGCCAGTGGCACCCGCCACGCAAACAGGCCGGACACACGACTGTACTGACAGACTATCGCAATCGCAAAAATCGCTTGCAATGCAGGAGCCATCCACACAGGACTCTCAGCTCCGCTACCGGATGCTGCGGTCGCAGCCCGCTTAGCGGCCCTTCGCTGCTCCTGCGAAGATCGAAGATGGTCGAACTCACAATGTGCGGACTTTCCCGACCTTGGATTCTCTACCTACGCTAATGCGGCATCCATTCGCGGGTGCAGCGGGCTAGTTTCTGCAGTGCATCACGATTTCCGATTGCAGACATTCATCCGGAATTAAACTGGGTAAATCCAAATCGCACTTTCGCTGCGCCTAGGATCGACAGGCAAGTCGCGGCATCTCCGGTCATTGAGCCAACCCGGCATAATTGCTGATTTCCGCGTCTCGCGAGAAGACCCAAATGGAAGATCGACATCGTGATGTCGTCCTGCCAAACTTCATTGGCCTTTGTTTTCGACGGCTCCGCGAGGAAAGCGGTTCTCTGTATGCGGCTGTGTATCATGAGGCGGTTTGCGACAACTTAACTGTGAATGGTCTGCCGTTTTGTTGGACGGCCGACCTTGTTCATGACGCTGTTGGCCTATTGGCGATCACCGAGGCCCAGGATTTTTCTTACCTTGGCCTTCCAAGAACGCACACGCCCGGCAGATCGGGATGTTCCACAATGCAGCCATATTCCTGGCTTACACAACCACCGTGACAGAGTGTAACGATACGACAATGCGCGAACCCGCTATGGTCCTGCAATTCGAGGGGTTGCGGGGTGTCGCGGCTGTTGCGGTCTTCTTCTACCACTTTCATCACGTCCCGGCGCTGGCCCCGCTCACCGAACGCTTGCCGGGGTTTTTCGGCACTGGCTGGGTCTTTGTGGACCTTTTCTTCATTCTCAGCGGCTGGGTCGTGGGGCATGTCTATCACAACCGGCTAGCCACGCGGCCCGATGCCGCATATGAGTTTTTCGTGGCCCGCGCAGCGCGACTCTATCCGCTGCTATTGACGAGTCTGCTGGCATGGTATGTGGTTATGCCCTTGCTGGGTGTCGCGGTGGATTGGACGGGACTGGGCGATTGTCTGCCGCAGCTATTGACGCTCAGTTTCACCTGGGGACCGCTGGCGTGCACCGTTCCGGTCGCGCCGGCCTGGTCGATCAGCGCCGAGGCGGCAGTCTATCTGGCCTTTCCGCTGCTGCTTTGGTCCGGGGTGACCCGAACTGCGGCGCGCGCCGCCACCCTGATCGCCCTGGGCGTCTTGGGATATGCGAGTTTGGCGGCCTTCGGCCCCGGCATTCATACCATCGACGGCATGGCACCGATACGCGCTGCATTTGGGTTTGCGATGGGGCTGGGCCTTTGGCGGCTCGGCGATATGGGGAATTTGCCGCAAGGCCGTTTTGCGGCGGGTATGCAGATAGGTTCGTTTTTCGGCATTGCGGCGCTGGTGGCGTTGGGCGGCGCACCCTTCGGCATCATTCTTCTATTCGCACTGCTTGTCTGGGCCATGGTCTGTGGCTCAGGGCCGGTCGTGAAGCTTTGCCGGACCCATCTTCTGGTCATGCTGGGTCGGCTCAGCTTCGGCATCTATCTGTGGCACTGGTTCGCGATCGTCTTGATGCAGCAGGCATCGCCCGCGCTTGGCCCAACCACTATTGCTGCCACGTCCGTAGCCCTGGTAGTGGTCTGGGCGCATGTGTCTTATACCTTGATCGAAGCGCCCGGGCGCCGGGCGATCCGCTTCGCGCTGGGGCGGCGTCCGGGTCTTTCGGCCAAAACGACAAGGGTGCCCCATGAAAATAGTCTATGACGGTGAATGCCCCTTCTGCTCACGCTACGTGGCCATGGTCCGGCTACGCGAGGCAGTGAAAGAGGTTGAGCTGGTGGACGCGCGCAGCGATCATCCCGTCGTAGCTACCGTGCGAGAGGCCGGCTATGATCTGAATGACGGCATGGCGCTGGTCGAGGATGACCGCATTATCTTTGGCGCCGATTGCATACACCGGCTGGCCTTGCTTAGCACGCCGTCGGGGGTCTTCAACCGCGCCAATGCTCTGATTTTCTCTTCGCCTCTTTTGTCCCGGGTGCTGTACCCGATCCTGCGCGCCGGCAGGAACGCGACCTTACGCATTTTGGGCCGTTCCCCGATCTAGGCGCTGGTCCGGCCTCATTGCGCTGAAATCATTATCGAAACAGAATTGTTTCCGAAATTTGCCGTAATCAGCGCGTAGCCGGGTAATTAATCAGATCTGGAGTCTAACGGTGGCCCGCACCCTTTCGCCTAGCCGCAATTCCCCTATCTCAGGGGCGTCCTTGCTCGCAGCGCAGCCGCTGGATGCGCTTGGCCTCGTCACCCTGTTGTCCTCCATCTATTTCTTTCAGATCTGGAGTCTCACGCTCGCGACCAGCCCGATGCCGGCCGCCTGGCATATGACTATGATGGCGATCAGCGGGATAGGCATCCTGCTACCGCGCTTGAAGGGTATTCTGGTCGCAAATTCGCTCTCATTTGCCACGATCTATCTGATGGCCTCTCCGGTTGCTTCGAACAACCAGACCACTGCCTTTTTCTTTGCCTTGGTGGTTCTTGGCGCGACGTGGACCACGTTTTGGGCGGGACGCCAAAGCGGCAGCCGCGATGACCATTTCGAACTGATCGCACGGGCGGGGCGCTGGCTGCTGCCGAGCATGTATTTCTTCGGCATCTACCATAAGATCAACACCGACTTTCTCGACCCCGCCGTTAGCTGCGCTGTCGTGCTCTACGAGGCGCTGTTCAACGGGTCCTGGCTGTCGAATTGGAACTTCGGGCAGTACGGCGCCATCCACGCGACGTTCGTGTTCGAAGGCATAGCCATGGTTGCCCTCTTCATCCCGCGGCTCAAGGTCTACGGGATGTTGATCGGGATACCGTTCCACTTGATCATCGGCTTCACAGGATATGCTTATTACAAGGATTTCTCGACGATCGTTCTGGTGCTCTACTCATTGTTTATCCCACGCGCGGCCTATGCGGCCGCATTTGCGGCGATTGCGCGCTACAGCGGCAATGGCAATCTGGCTCTGCGGTTGGGCCGGTGGGCGCTGGTAGGCTTCGTTTGTGCCTATGTGATCACCGGAGCCATGCGCGACGCGCATGGTCTCATGCCAACCCACGAAATCATGGTTCCGTTCTTTGCGATCTACGGCATCTGCTTCTACTTGTTCGCGGTGATCTGCACCCCGCGCCATGGCAGCCTGGCCCCGAAACGCGCCGCTGGCTGGCTGATGGTGGTACCTCTAATATACTTTCTGAATGGCTGGAGCCCGTATCTAGGTCTCAAGACCGAATCTAGCATTTCGATGTATTCGAACCTGCACACTGAAGGCGGTCAGACCAACCATCTGATCCATGGCGTCATTCCCGCCACCTGGAGCTACCAGAACGACCTAGTGACTCCGGTCAGCTCAAACAGTCCAGCCTTCGACGCCGCCTATATCGGCACGGGTCTCGCGCTCGTGCGCTATGAGTTCGACAGGTTGCTGGCCACCCAGCCGGGGCCCAGCGTGACGGTCGCGACAACGGAGGGAATTGTTTCCAGCGATGCGGGCTGGGTTAATACCTACCTGACGTCGAATCCGATCGCGCAAAATTTTCTGATATTCAAACCGGTGGACTTGAACCACCCCAAAGTCTGCTCGCACTGATTGCGCGTTCACATGGCTGAGGCACGCTTCTCGCCACCGCTCGCCAACGTCAGAAGTCACAAAGAGCGATGGCCGGTTCTTCTGCCGCCTTGCAGCGAAGCGGCATCAGGGTTGCAGCAATCCCGCACCCGGTCCCGGCCGCAAGTCGACTGCAGCCAGGAATGTGCTGCCCGACCGCGGACGTCACGCTGCAAGCGCTAGAGGATGCTGCGGTAGAAAAGTTTCGAAATCCAAGGTCGGCTATGTCCACAGAGCCGCCATCTAAGCAAGCGTAGGGTGGGCAATGTGCCCACCACCCTCAATAGCCGCATCCAAACATCTTCCAGCAAACGTAGGCTGCATGATCTCATTCATCCCCCCTCAGATCCCCAACAAACCTCAAACCCACCGCGCGCTGCGTTAATCCAGCGGTTTGCCCGACAAGGTGCCATACGCAAGGCCGACGTTTTGCCGACGCTTCGCCGACGCGGATTTTCTCCACAAAATAAGGCGTTAACCCACCGATGAGCGGCCCCACCCCCGGAACCACCGCGCGCAGGGTTAACCCCTCGGAAATGCCCGCCGCGCCGTTGGACCGGCCAGATGCTATGCCTCCCCTCCAGAAAACCGGAGGGTAGTCGCTAAGGACGCTTTTCGGTCTTTGCGGGCCAGGGTCGAGCCCGACCCGGCCATTATGATTTTGTACTGCCTACGCTCGCAGCGCGCAGAATGCGGCATCCGCAAAAAAACCCGCGCCGCCGCGCAGCGAAGAAGCCGGTCATTGGTGTAAACCGCAGCATCGATCTTTGGTCGAATTCACCACTCGCGGACAATTAGATCCTTCGCTGCGTTCGCGCCAATGGCTGATTTATGTGCATCGCGTTGGTGGTAAACAAAAAGCAGATCATATAGACAACCACATGTAAAATAGCCTGCCAGCACAAGGCCAATGGCAGCTGGCGCTGCGTCTTTCTGTTAGATACCCGATCCACCAGCCAGAGAGTCGATTCTATATCATGATCTTTGTCCCAGTGCCTTTCGTCGTCACGGTTTTGTTGGCTCTACTCTTCATGAGCGTTGCGCGCAGGGATGATGATCACTTCGCGAACCCGCCCTTTCTGGCCCTCATCGCCCTCACCGCTATTCAGTCCGCGCTTATAGGGTTGCGCTTTGGCTACGGGGTTGAGTGGGTGCGGTATCTCTCTCCGCTGCTCGCAAGCGTGATGGCACCGCTGGTCTACTTTGGATCATTGTATCTCGTTGGCCCGCGACCATTGATGACCGCCAGAACCCTTGCCCCCCACGGTATTCCGCTAGCGCTCGTCTCGCTGTCTTTGGTTGCATGGCCGCTCGCACTTGACGCGATCATTATTGGGGCATTCGTTGCCTACGCGATCCTGACTTTGCTCCTGTTGCGCTCAGGAACGGATGCGCTGCGGCTTGCAGCACTTGATGGCGCCGGGACCACGCATCGCGCGCTTGTCTTCGTGGCACTTGTCCTGGTGTTCTCGGCGGCAGTGGATACGCTCATCACCTTAGACATCGCGCTTATGGATGCCCGCCATCTGACGCAGCTGGTTTCAATCGGCAACGTTGCCACTTTGCTGTTCCTTTCTGTCGCCGCCGCAGTCGCCAGCAGAGGCCGAGCTCTCGCCGACAGCGCTCCAGATCGCGCGACCGACACATTGGACAAGCCACAGCCAGAAGCAGCTCTGACCGATGATTCCAAGGTCATGGCGCGCATCGAAGCCTTGATGACCCAATCGCGCATCTACCGGGACGCCGATCTTAACCTCGATAGGCTTGCGCGCCGGGCGGTCATCCCGTCCCGGCAGATATCTGGGGCAATCAACCGGACGGCGGGCAAAAACGTCTCGCAATATGTCAATGATTTTCGCATCAAGGACGCCTGTGAGCAGCTGGAGACTGGCACGCGTTCCGTGACGGAGATCATGTTCGATGTTGGGTTTCAAACCAAATCGAATTTCAACCGAGAGTTCCGCCGTGTAACGGGCATGGCCCCAATAGAATGGCGCAAACACTCGGGCTTGACGTCCGACGGGCAATCCTGACCGCGACCGCAACGTCCTAAATCGCGATATCGAACGTACCAAATCGCGATCCAGGTCGCGTGAGCCTGCGCCGCCACCGATCTTGGCGGCATGAACACGATTGCCGATCATAACCGCATAATGACCGAGACCCTGAGAGATCTCTCAGCGCCTCCGGTCACCTCGTCCGCCGCTCCAGTAGAAGCTACTGGGAGACGCTTTCCATCAATGATGGTGGCGCTCGTGAGCGGTGTCGCTCTGCTGGCAGGAGCGACAGGTATCTTAAGCATAGATAGTCTGAGCGCCGGCAAGCCATCGTCTTTGGCATCTTATGAGGATGCGACCAGCGGCGCCGAACCACCGCCAGCCTTACCGAACCCGCAGTCTCTGGCCGTCGCGCCTGTCATTCGGGAGATCACTGGCTCAGGCTACGTCGTCGCGCCGGATATGACTGTCGTCTATGCCGAACGCGGCGGGTTGATCACGACGATCTTTGTCGAGCCCGGAGACACGGTGACAGCGGGGCAACCTCTTCTTGTGGTCGAGGATTCGGCCACCCAACTGGCCGCCGAGGAGGCGAAGCTCACATATAGCTCCGCAAAGATATCCCTCGCGGCGGCGCGCATCTCGCAACGGCAGGCAAAGGCTATTTTGGGTCGTCAGTCCGAATTGAACCGGCGCGGAGTTGTTGCCAGCCATCATCTGGAAGATGCCGAAACCGCGTTCCTTATGGCCAGCAACAGTGTCGAACAAGCCGAGGCCGCTGTCGCCAAAGCACGTCTTGCCGTTCAGGTCGCAGAAGACAGGGTCTCTGACCTGACGGTGCGCGCGCCGATTGCGGGGACAGTGACCCGGCTATCCGCACATGTAGGTGGTGCGGTGCTGGACCGGACCGATGCCATCCATGACGGCGTCGGCCTGCTCACCATCGCCCGTCTGGACAGTTTGGCGATTGATGCCGACGTTGCCGAAAAGGCGATTATCGGTCTGGAGACCAATCTTGAGGGCGAAGCGGTGCTGGACGCTTTTCCTGATCGCCCCTTCACCTTCGCGCTCCTGCGCGTTGCGCCTGAAGTCAATGCCGCCAAGGGCACCGTTAGGCTGCGTCTCACTCCAATTGATCCTCCACCCGGAATTCGGCCCGGCATGGCCGTGCGCGTCCGAATTGCGCTGCCCCCACCGAATTCACAATCCACCAATCACCAAGGAGCAAACCTTCAATGACGATATCCGAGAAAGACATTCCTTTCATTGCCCTCAACGGCGTAAGCAAAACCTATCGATCGGGCAGCGAACGCTTGCCGATCTTCGCCGGTCTCGACCTGTCTATTGGCAAGGGTGAATTCATAGCCGTGATGGGTCCTTCCGGATCCGGCAAGTCAACGCTTCTCAACCTGCTTGCGGGCATCGACCAGGCAGACAGCGGCAGCATACAGATCGGTGGTCAGCGGCTGGACCAGATGGGCGAGGCTGCGCGTTCCGCCTGGCGGGCGCAGCACATGGGCATCGTGTTCCAGTTCTACAATCTTCTGCCGATGCTGACCGCCGCAGAGAATGTCGAACTGCCGCTCCTGCTAAAGTCCATCTCCGGCCGTGTCCGGCGCGAGCGGGTCTCCAAGGTTCTGGATATTGTCGGGTTAAACGGGCGCGGTCGGCAAAGCCCCACGAAGATGTCTGGTGGGCAGCAGCAGCGTGTCGGCATCGCCCGCGCCATTGTCGCTGATCCGACCTTGCTGCTGTGCGACGAACCGACCGGAGATCTCGACCGAAAATCCGCCGATCAGGTGCTGGCAATGCTGGGGTTTTTGAACCGCGAGCTTGGCAAGACCATCATTATGGTGACCCACGATCCGGAAGCCGCCGCGCAGGCCGGGCGCACCCTTCACCTAGACAAGGGCGTCTTTGTCGAAGACGAACAGGTGATGGCATGACCTTTTGGAACTTCGCCCGCAAGAGCGCGCTGCGCAAACCACTGCGCAGCGCTCTATTGATCGTCTCCGTCGCCATGACCTTTCTGATATACGGGCTGACCGCCGGTTTCGTGGCAGGATCGCAAGGAACAGCTGCGGCCAGTGACGAACTCCTCGGCGTCATGAACGCCGCTGGCCGAGGCCAACCCCTGCCAATGGCCTATCTATCACGTATCGCGGCGTTGCCCGGTGTGGCCGATGTGAGCCCGATCACCCGTCTGCGCGGCAGCGTTGGCGATGCGCGCAACGTCGTGGCAGTCAGCGCGGGTGACCCGGACAAACTACTGGCGGTAAGCGGTGCAGATCTCGGACTGACCCCGTCCTTGATCGACGCGCTAAAGAGCCGGCGCGACAAGGTGCTTGTGGGCCAATCCCTTGCGCAGGCGCAGGGATGGAAGACCGGCGACAGCCTGACCGTCACCGCCTTCCGCACCAAAAAAGATGACGGGAGTCGCGATTGGCGGTTCGAGATTGCCGGCATTTTTGAGGGGAAGAATGCCAGCACGGACACGCATTTTATCCTCGCCCAATACGAATACATCAACAAGGCACGGGCGCGGGGCATTGACACAGTCTGGGCGTTCGCGCTGCGCCCGGAGCCCGGTATGGCGGCTCAGGATCTGGCACCCCAGATCGACGCGCTTTTTGCCAATTCAGCGGCACCCACCAGAACCATGTCCGAGAAGCAGTTCCTAAGCGCTTTCCTAAGCCAGTATGCCGACGTCAAACGCGTGATAACGCTGGTCGTCGGCGTCTCGTTCGTGACGCTCTTGATGATCGTGATCAACACGATGGTCTTCGCCCTACGCGAACGCCGTTTCGAGATCGGTGTGCTAAAGACCCTGGGCTTTCGCTCGCCCCAGATATTGCTGCTGGTTCTTGCCGAAGCACTGTTCGTATTTGTGGTTGGCGGAGCCATAGGCCTTGTCGTTGCCAAGCTGATCAGTCTCGCGACACCGCCCGCTCTCGGCTTGGTCATCGGCGCCCAAGTGTCGCTCCGGACCATTGCTCTCATTCTCCTACTTGGCTTTGTCGCCGGGCTCCTCCCCGCGCTTTCAGCTATGCGCACGCCAATCCTTGCAGCGTTCAGAACGAGGTAAACTCAATGATCTCTTCCATCAGACAAATCACGTCAATGAGCCGTGCAACACTGCTTAGTCTTCCGCGGCGCCTGGCCATTTCACTCTCCATGGTAGGTTCGATCATGTTGGTCGTCTGCGTTTTATGCGGCTTTCTCGCCATGGCGCGCGGCTTTGAGATCACGCTTCAAAGCGCTGGATCGCCAGAAGTCGCGGTCATTCTCGGCGGGGGCACACGCGAGGAAACAAACTCGGAGATCCCAGCTGAGGTCGCCCGTACGATCATGGCAATGAGCGAAGGTATCAGCGTCGTTCGCGACTCTCGGGGCACACCCCTTCTTTCGAACGAAGTTATTGTGCCGGTTGAATATCGCGACCATCCGGATGCTGCGGGCGAAATGCTGGCGCTACGCGGTATGGATCCGACGGGTCCCGATATCCGCCGAGAGGTGATCTTGTCATCCGGCAAATATGCCTCGCCTGGAACACGCGAGATCGTGGTTGGCGCGCAGCTGGCTGCAACATATCCTGGCTTTGGGATTGGAGAAGACGTGCGGTTAGGCCCGGTTGTCTGGACGGTCAGTGGCCATTTTTCGGCCCAAGGCAGCGCGTTTGAATCCGAACTATGGGGCGACATCGACGCTGTCCGCGCGGCTTTCAACCGGGTCGGTGAGGTGCAGAGCCTTCGGCTGCGGCTGACGGAACCCTCGGCGATTAAACAGCTCGCAATGGCGGTCGATCCGCTTGCCGGCGCACAACTCAAAGTCCTCTCCGAAGCTGATCTCTACGCCAGTCAATCCCAGGGTACGTCGCGATTGATCCAGCTATTCGGCTGGCCGATTGCCCTGTTGATGGCGATTGGCGCCACGGCTGGCGCGCTGAACACCATGATGAGCTCACTATCTGACCGAACCGCTGAGATCGCCACCGCGCGCGCGCTCGGCTTCAATCGTCTTTCTGCCTTTGTCGCGACCTGGTTGGAGGCGCTCTTGCTCTCCGCGGTCGGTGTTGGCCTCGGCCTCGTTCTCTCTTGGCTGACACTAAATGGTTGGCAGACCAGCACGTTAGGCGCCAACAACGCCCAAATGTCCTTCCGGCTTGTGGTCAACGGTGATGTGATGGCAACGGCCGCTTTGGTCGGGATCGCCATCGGTGCCATTGGCGGCGCCCTGCCTGCGATTGCAGCCGCACGCGTGCCGCTTACTGTGGCCTTGAGGGCGCGTGGATAGCGCGCCTATTCCAGCGATTTGCAGTGAAGCAGATGCGCAGAAGCGGTACGCACCATCTCGGTCGGATCGGAGTTTGGCGGGGCCTCGAAGAATGAGGCCCCTGTCAGTCTCAATGGCCGCTTTGTTCCTTTTGCATCCGTGTCGACCGACTGCAGCAATTGGCACTCAGGGCTCTCACTGGTCCTTTCCACTCCTCTGCGAGGCGCTGCTTGGGTTGGGGGTTTGCCGATCACCACCGAGGCCATGGTCGCCGACAAGCCCGAGAAGCCGGGCGCCGGTGCGCCGGGCGGCGGCATGCCCGACATGGGCGGCATGGGCGGCATGATGTAAGCCGCCATTGCGCCAAGAAACTGGGAAAGGGGCCGCCTGCGCGGCTCCTTTCTTTTTGTGCCGGTGCTAATGGTCGATCCGCAGGCGAAGCGGACATCTCATAGACGTCTGCTATTGCCTCATATTCGATCCAGCCAATCGCGGATCAAAGAGTGGAACACTTCGGGACGCTCCCAAGCCAAAGCGTGGCCAGCAGCATCCAATACAGCCAGCGTCGCGCGCGGGAACCGGCGCATCAAGTCGACACCATCCAGATACCCGCTGACGCTGTCCTGCCTGCCGACGACGATCAAGCTTGGCACAGTTACTGTCGCCGTCTCTTCCGCTTTCGCAAAGCTGAAATCAAAGGCGCTCATGACGCGCGCGTCCTGTTCTGCATCGAACTTGGCGCGAGAGGGCGCGATGATCTGCCGCCGCTTCTCGACAATGTCCCAACGCTGGACAACGGACAAATTCTCGTGCGCCCAGACTTCGGCTTCGGCCAATTCCGGTCGAATAGATGCATCCGCCTTTATGACCTGTGGATCGGGAAGCCTATCTGGATCGGCGGAGGGGTTGCCCCCGGGAACGATCAGGGCGACGCCCGAGATGCGCTCCGGTATGGTGTGGACCAGTCCCCGAGCAATGTAGCTCCCCCGCGACAAACCGGCGATTGCAAAAGGCTCATTCGGCAGTTTCGAGTTAACAAAGTCCAGCGCCGCGCTCAGCAGATCATCCTGTGATCGGATGCTATCGCGAGCGGGGCTTTCACCGTGTCCGGGCATGTCCACATATATCCGTTTCCATGCACCTGATCCTCGAAAGGCCGGTTCCATCACATCCATCATGTAACGATGGTCAAGCGATACGCCGTGCAGCAGAACGATAGGCGACCCAGTTCCGATGATCCGATGATGCAGCATACGCGAAAGCTCTCTTTGGCACTTATCAGGCTGATACCATACCTCGCGCAAAACCGTGAAGCCGCCATCCGCTGCACTCGGACGAATGGGCGGGTTGGTCCGGCGGTTTCAACGGGTCGACGTAACACTTTAATCTTCTTGGAAAGATGGAGTGTTGATCATGAAGTGCCGGACGTGGACATTTTACACGAACAAACAGAAGTCAGAGATGTGGGACCGCTGGCAACGCGGTGAGTCAATGAGTTCGATTGGGCGTCACTTCAATCGCGCGTCTTCTTCAGTCTTCCCTCATTTGGCGCAATTTGGTGGTCGCGCTGATAGCGGTCGGAAAAGCTGGTGCCCAACAACGCGACGCGGGGCCGATCCGGCGCGTCGTCCAAGAGGTCCATCCCGGCGCTGGCGGGCAGCTCAAAAACCGCCGCTTGCTCTGGTTTGCCCTCCAAACCGCAGGTCTTAGCGACGATTGCCGTCAAAGAGCCGGGCTCCTCGATCAACGCGCGTGCCGCCCTTGGGCGATGCGCAAGCGTTCGGGCGCCCGGGAACGCGTCCGGCAAGGCCTGTTGCACGCTTTGGGCAAGCGTCAGCGCGCTGCGCAGATCCACCACCGGCAGCCCGGCCGCGTCGATCTGGGCCAAGGCCCTGTCATATCTTTGCGCAAATCCCGCGGACCGTGCGCGAGGCAAATGCATCGCGTGAATCCGGGCCTTGTCCGGCAAAATGATGGGCAGCAGGTGGATGCCCTCTGCGGACAGGGCCAAACGAGCCTTGCGCAACGCGCCCAGCAACGCGCGGGGCGCGTCGGGTTCGCGGAACTCTTCCTCTGAGAACAGCCAGTCACCGTACCCGGCAATCGCTCCCCGCGCAGGCTCGCGCAGCAGTCCCCAGCGCAGTGCGGCCCAGGCTTCGGTGGCAATCTTATGGGTCGGCGCAGCGGCCTCGAAGCGTTGCTCATACGCTCTTTGGTAGGTGCCGCGCCACAGCCCCTTGGCCGGGTCGCCAAGGCCCGCGCCGCGAAAGGCCAGGGCGGAGAGCGCGATCAGGATCGCGCCTAGTCCGAGCACAAGTGCGGTGTCGTAGAGCTTGGTCATGGTCTCTCTCAGAACTGGAAGTAGAGGAACGGGCTATCGGTGCGCGCCTGCATCACCAGCAGGCACAATCCCGACAGCGCCGCGGTGCGCAAAGCGGGCAACCAAGCGGGGTCAGGCCAGCGCCAACGTGGCGCGATGGAGATCGTGATCCCCAGCGCCAGGAAGAGCGCCTCGGTTGGGGCCAGAAGCAGCAGCTGTTCGGCGCGCATGGGGATGCCGTGCGCTCCGAACATGCCCAGATAAACCTCTATGGCCTGGCCCAGGCTCTCGGCCCGAAAGACCACCCAACCTAGGATCACAAGGACCATGGTAAGCGGCCATGCCACCAGGCTCGGCCAAACCGAGGCGCGTGTCTTGGCGCCCAAAGCGCGCTCAAGCGCCATCAGACCGCCATGCCATGCGCCCCAAACCAGAAACGTCCAGTTCGCGCCGTGCCACAACCCGCCCAGCACCATTGTCAGCAGCAGGTTCCGATAGGTCCTGATCCGCCCGCCCCGGTTGCCGCCCAAGGGCACGTAAAGGTAGTCGCGCAGCCAGGTGGACAGGCTGATGTGCCAGCGCCGCCAGAACTCGGTGATGGACCTGCTGGTATAGGGGCGGTCAAAATTCTCGGGCAGGCGGAACCCGATCATCAGGCCCAAGCCAATCGCCATTGCCGAGTAGCCCGCGAAGTCAAACAACAGCTGGATCGAGAAGGCCAACGCGCCCAGCCAAGCCTCGGCCATCGTGGGCTGCGACAGCGCAAAGAGCCGGTCGGCCAGCGGGGCCACACTGTCCGCGATCATCAGCTTCATGCCCAGGCCAAGCACAAAGCGCTGCACGCCCATCGAGAAGCTGGCCAGCGTGTAGGCGCGGCGCTCGAACTGGCGCGCCAGATCCTTGTAGCGCAGCACAGGCCCGGCGATGAGCTGCGGGAACAGCGTCGAGAACGCCAAGAAGTCAGACAGCCGCCGCGCCGGCTGGGCATCGCCGCGCGCGACGTCGATGATGTAGCTGATGGATTGGAAGGTCAGAAAGGATAGCCCAATCGGCAGCAGGATCTCTGGGACGGTCAGCGCCGCGCCCCCCAGGGCGGTGTTAAGGTTGCCCAGAACGAAGGTGGTGTACTTAAAAACGCCAAGCATCCCCAGGTCGAAGCCAACGCCAAGCCGGACCGCCCAAAGACGGGTTCCAGGGTCGCGGGTGCGCGGCGACCTGGCCCGCGGCATAGCTGACCCCCGCAATCGCGAACAGGATCACCAGCGCGTCCACGCGCCACCAGGCGTAGAAAACCGTGCTGGCCAGCAGGATCAACCAGTTCCGCGCGCTGTGCGGGGCCAGGTAGTAGGCGCTCAGAAACACCGGCAGAAACCCAAGGACAAAGATCGGCGAGGAGAAGATCATCGCACTACTTCTCTAGGTTGCTGCCAAAGCGGTCCTGGAGCATCACCACCCCGTCCGGGCGCGCCACAAAAGTCACGTTCTGCCCGCGACCGAGCGTGATCTGAAAAGTGCCAGCGTTACTGCCCGCGCCGCCCACGACATTTAGCGCCACCGTCACCGGGTTCACCGCACGGGTCTTGGCGCTATTCGTCTGGGTCGCTCCAATCACGCGGCGCCCGTCGCGCGCCAGTTCCAATTGCCGGGCGCTTTGGGACAGATTGACCACGGTGACATATACTTTGGAGCGGTCCAGGCGGGCGGGCTCTTCGATGATCACCACCTCGCCGTCGGCTGCGCGTCCTGCGGTGTAGAAATGCCCCTCACTGAGGCCCACAATTTCAGAGGCGGAGATCGCGCGATAGGCCGCGCCCTCGGAATCGATGCCCGCCAACCCCAGCACGATAGGGGCCGGCGATGGGTCCACCCATCTCAGGAATGCGGCGTCCGGCGGCGGCGGCTCTTTGTACAGGGTGCCGTCTTGGGCGCTCGAAAAACATGGCCACGCCGTCGCGGCGATGAACAGCAAGAACTTCCAATAGCTTGGCATGACGGCACCTTGTCCCAAATCGGTCTTGGGACGGGATACCGTAGTTCCGCAAGGACGTGGCTTGCGCAATGGTATAGCGGCAAGGCCGCATTGGTGTAGCAGGAGCAATGCCGAGGATTCCGGCCCGCCGGTTGCCTTTCCTATAGGTCAAACCGGGTGTCGAGCGTCGAGGGCCGCAGATTTATGGCGCGGCAATCTGGGTGTCGGGCTTTATGCTTCGCGAACTCAAGATCGGTTCCCCAAGGGTGGTAGCAGTCGCACCTAACCTTTTGTTTTTAAATGCAAAATGGAAGGAGTTGCCCTGCCTATGCACAATCTCCATGAGTTTTGCGCCGATTCTGGGGTAAGCTTGTGGGATTAAAGCGAGAGGGGGGCGGCGCCATCGAAAAATGCGTCTACGTAATGTCGAACGGGCGCTGCGGCACGCAGTTCCTGGCGCGCCAAATGGGCGCTCTGGCGGACACCGAGGTGGTCGTGCACGAGGCGATGTCACATGAGTTCGGATCTCGGGCTGTGTTTCGGAGTAAGCGCGCGCAGTTCGAGCATGTGGGTCGTGTGCCCGCCATGCAGCGCCATTTGATACATATCGAGCACTTCACCAACCAAGACCGGCGCTACATCCACTTTGGCTGGCAAGCCTTTGCCTGGGTGAACTATTTCCACGCCCGCTTTCCGGATCGGTTCGCGTTCATTCACCTGGTGCGGAACCCCTATCACTGCGCCGCCTCGCATGCCACGCATCAGAGGATGGTCGACAATTTCACCGACCCGTTCGCGCGAAGCAGCAAGATCTTTGGGTATGACCCCAAAGTGGCCTGCGGTGACTTCGCCGAGCGCTCAAAGGCATTCAACATCTTCGAGAGGCAGCTTTTCAACTGGCTTGAGGTCACCCGATATGGCCTGGACTGCGGCGCCGAGCTGCCCAGCTTTCAGGGGCTTTACCGCTTTGAGGACGTCTGCCGACCGGATGGCGGGGACCTGGATGATCTGCTGACGCGGCTGATGGGGCGCGAGGTCTCGGCGCAGGCGCCAGAGCCGTTTGACCGCGTGCATCGCGCCAGCCCCTGGCCGCTGGAGTTCTCGGTCGACCCCGCGCTTAAGGCGCAGGTGGACGCCCTAGCCAAGGAGCTGGGCTATGCCCAGGAGGCGCTTGATGCGGCCAGCGACCCCGAGGCGCTGCGCGCCAAATACAGCGCGCCGCGGTATGATGAGCTTCCCTGCGACCCCAGCGTTCCCGTCGTGGTGCGGAAATAAACGCGCCGCCCCTATTGTGCGCTTTGGCGGGATTGGGATAGGTCGAGCATGGATTTTGCCCCAAGGGCAGGGACGCTGCGCCCGGGGCCAAGGCAAGGATGGGTTATGTTCGATCTGACAGGAAAATCCGCGCTGGTGACCGGCGCATCGGGCGGCATTGGCGGGGCAATCGCCAAGGCGCTTTATGACGCGGGCGCCGCCGTGGCGCTGAGCGGGACGCGTGTGGAGCCGCTAGAGGCTCTGGCCGCAGAGCTGGGCGAGCGGGCGCATGTCGTGCCCTGCAACCTTGGCGATGCCGAGGCGGTGGACGCCCTGCCCAAGCAGGCGCAGGAGGCCATGGGCGGCCTGGACATCCTGGTCAACAACGCGGGCATCACCCGCGACCAGATCTTCATGCGCATGAAGGACGAGGAGTGGGCGCAGGTCCTAGAGGTCAACCTGACCGCGAATATGCGGCTCTGCCGAGGCGTGATGCGCCCGATGATGAAGGCCCGCTGGGGTCGGATCATTAACATCGGCTCGATCGTGGGCTCGACGGGCAACCCCGGCCAGGTGAACTACGCCGCCGCCAAGGCCGGGCTGGTGGGGCTGACCAAGTCCATCGCCTACGAGACCGCCAGCCGCGGGATCACCGCCAACGTCGTGGCGCCGGGCTTTATCGCCACGGCGATGACCGACAAGCTGACGGACGAGCAAAAGGACGGCATTCTAAAGCAGGTCCCCGCCGGGCGCATGGGCGCGGCCAACGAGATCGGCGCCGCGGTGCTGTATCTTGCCAGCAACGAAGCGTCCTATGTGACCGGCGCGACCTTGCATGTGAACGGCGGCATGGCCATGTTCTAGGCGGGCGTATGCCTTGGCACAAAGCGTTTGCGTTAACGGAACGATATGCTATAGGCGGCGCAGATTTGCCGGGGGCGGCTGCGCTTGGCATTAGGCGGCGAGGGATCGCGGCCCGGACAACCCGCTCCAACGAGGGCGCAAATTAACTGCGGGCAGTGACCCCAAAGAACGTGAGGACCACCAATGAGCGACATCGCCGAACGCGTGAAGAAAATTGTTGTGGAGCACCTGGGTGTTGAGGAACAGAAGGTCGTCGAAGGCGCCTCGTTCATCGACGATCTGGGCGCCGACAGCCTGGACACCGTTGAACTTGTCATGGCCTTCGAGGAAGAGTTCGGCATCGAAATCCCCGATGATGCGGCGGAGACGATCCAGACCTTCGGTGATGCGGTTGGTTTCATCACCAACGCCAAGTAGCACCCTGGGTCATTCGGCGACGCGGCGTCCAAGCGGGCGCCGTTTTGCATATCTGGGCCCGGGCCCTTCGCCTGGGGCCTTGCCCCCCCCGCGCTCGCCCGTGTATCAGGGCGAACAATGTCCAAGCTAATAAAATGAGGCGGTCATGCGTCGAGTTGTCGTCACCGGATTAGGAATGGTCACGCCCCTGGGCACAGGGGTGGACACGACCTGGTCGAACATCCTTGCCAGCAAGTCCGGGGCCGGGCCGATCACAAAGTTCGACACCACGGCCTTTGGCACCAGCTACGCCTGCGAGGTGACCCGCGGCGACGGCAGCGGCGACACGTTCAACCCCGACGACTGGCTTGAGCCCAAAGAGCAGCGCAAGATCGACGCGTTCATCCTCTACGGGATCGCCGCGGCCACGCAGGCTGTCGAGGACAGCGGCTGGGTCGCGGAAAGCGACGAGGACAAGCACCGTTCGGGCGTGATGATCGGCTCTGGCATCGGCGGGCTGACCTGGATCCAGGACATGTCGCTTCAGGTCGAAGAAAAAGGCCCGCGGCGGACCTCGCCTTTCTTCATCCCCGGATCGCTGATCAACCTGGTCTCCGGGCAGGTCTCGATCAAGTATGGCTTCAAGGGCCCGAACCATTCGGTGGTCACCGCCTGCTCGACCGGCGCGCATGCCATCGGCGACGCGGCGCGGATGATCATGTATGGCGACGCGGATGTGATGGTCGCGGGCGGCACCGAGAGCCCGATCTGCAAGGTCGGCATCGCGGGCTTCAACGCCTGCAAGGCGCTGTCCACCAAGTGGGCCGACGAGCCGCAGCGCGCCAGCCGCCCCTATGACGCCGACCGCGACGGGTTCGTGATGGGCGAGGGCGCGGGCATGGTCGTGCTGGAAGAGTACGACCACGCCGTGGCACGCGGCGCCACGATCTATGCCGAGGTCCTGGGCTATGGCATGTCCGGCGACGCCTTCCATATCACCGCCCCCAGCGAGGATGGCGACGGCGCGTTCCGCTCGATGGCCGCCGCGCTCAAGAGCGCGGGCATCGCGCCCGAGGCCGTGGATTACATCAACGCCCATGGCACCTCGACCATGGCGGATTCGATTGAGCTTGGCGCGGTAGAACGCCTGCTCGGCGACAAGGCGCCCGAGGCCACCATGTCCTCGACCAAATCCGCCACCGGGCATCTGTTGGGCGCCGCCGGCGCGATTGAGGCGATCTTTTCGATCCTGGCGATCCGCGACCAGGTGGCCCCGCCGACGATCAACCTAGAGAACCCGGCCGTGGAGACCACGCTGAACCTGGCCCCGCTGGTCAAGCAGGAGCGCGAGATCAAGGTGGCCCTGTCCAACTCCTTTGGGTTCGGCGGCACCAATGCCTCGCTGGTTCTGGGGCAGGTGTCCTGAGCCTCCCCTGCGGGTTTTTGCCAAGACTGCGTTTGCGCGCGCGCGGGGTTTTTGCGCCGCGCGTCGGGCGCTATACTATGTGCGGAGCAGGTACCAAGGACATCGCCAATGTGGAAATCCATCGCCTCTAATGGGCTGACGCTGATCATTGTTGCGATGATTGCCTTGGGGGCGGCCGTGGGCTGGGGCAAGGCGCAATACAGCAATGCCGGGCCGCTGGAGGCCCCGATCTGCGTGCGCGTGACCCCGGGGTCGAACATGGGGGCCGTGTCCGAAGACCTGGCCGAGCAGGGCGCGGTCAGCAGCTCAAGAATTTTCCGCATCGGCGCCGATTATGCCAATAAAGCCAACCAGTTGAAGGCGGGCAGTTTCCTGGTGCCGAGGGGCGCCTCGATGGAGGAGATCGTCGACATCGTGACCCGGGGCGGGCAATCCACCTGCGGGACCGAGATCGTGTACCGCATCGGCGTGAACCGCATCGGCGTGCAGGTGCGCGAGCTGGACCCGGCCACCAATCGCTTTGTCGAGACCGTGGCCTTCACGCCCTCCGACGCCGAGCCGCCCGCCGAGTTTGTGGCCGTGCGCGACCGCTCGGACACGCGCTATCGCGTCGCGCTGGCCGAGGGGGTGACCTCTTGGCAGATCGTCGAGGGCCTGCGCGCGGTGGACGTGATGACCGGCGATGTGGCGGCTGTACCGCCCGAGGGGCGCCTGGCGCCCGACAGCTACGAGGTCGTGGTGGGCGATGATCGCGGCGACCTTCTGTCCCAGATGGAGGCCGCGCAGACCCGCCGCCTGGAAGCGGCCTGGGCCGCGCGCGCCGCGGACCTGCCTTACCAGACGCCGGAGGAGGCCCTGGTCATGGCCTCCATCGTCGAGAAAGAGACCGGCGTCGCGGCGGAGCGCGGCACCGTGGCGGCGGTGTTCGTGAACCGTTTGAACCGCGGCATGCGCCTACAGACCGACCCGACGGTGATCTACGGCATCACCAAGGGGCAGGGGGTGCTGGGGCGCGGGCTGCGCCAGAGCGAGCTGCGCCGGGCGACGCCCTACAACACCTATGTGATCGACGGGCTGCCGCCCACGCCCATCGCCAACCCCGGCGTGGCCAGCATCGAGGCGGCGCTGAACCCCGAGAGCAGCCCGTTCTTGTTCTTCGTAGCCGACGGGACCGGCGGGCACGCCTTTGCCGAGACCCTTGCGGAGCACAACAAAAACGTCGCCAAGTGGCGCGCGATCGAGGCCGAGCGCAATAATAACTAGGGTGCGAGGTTAACACTCTCTTAACGCGCGCCCGGTTAACATACTGTTAACACTAAACTTCTTGACTTTCGGGACGGTCCAAAGTAGAAATCAGTCAAGCTGGAAGAAATGGGCAAGCGGTCGCCGGGGACACCCCCCGTGGGCCGCTTTTTCGTTTCTCTCGTGCGGAGGTCCCGCCCCTTTCGGGGCGCCTGCCCCAAGAGGGGCCAAGCATGAGGCAGGCTTACAAAAAATGACTTTAATCAAACCCTTTGAAGAGGGCGCGGACCAGGACGAGAGCCTGGCCGTGGCCGAACAACTATTTGAAGAGGCCGGGGTGATCCTTGGCCGATTGCTTTCTAAAGCACGACAGGATGATGACGAGGCCATCGGCCGCGCTCGCACCGCTCTTAAGGAGCTTGCCGAGGGCTGGAAGATGGCCGTGACCGAAAGGAACCGCGTTGCAGATGAGCGAAAGAAAACCGCCGGGATTGAAGGATCCTATGCGGTCGATTACGCCGCCGCCCGATCTGAGATCGGGCGCCGCCTGGCTCGCCTGCGCGCCGCCGGGAGTGGCTGAGGCCTTCTTGGATGAGCTAAGTGAGGGAGCGCTTTTGGCGCTCCCTTTTTTGTTCGAGTTTTGGGCGCTGGAGCACCAGCTGCCGCCGGAGGGCGACTGGCGCACCTGGGTGATCCTGGGTGGCCGCGGCGCGGGCAAGACCCGCGCAGGCGCCGAGTGGGTCCGCGCGCAGGTCGAGGGTGCGACCCCGACCGCGCCGGGCGCGGCGCGGCGCCTGGCCCTGGTCGGCGAGACGCTGGACCAGACCCGCGAGGTGATGATCTTTGGCGAGAGCGGCATCCTTGCCTGCTCGCCGCCCGACCGGCGCCCGAAATGGGAGGCCACGCGGCGGCGCCTGGTCTGGCCGAACGGCGCGGTGGCGCAGGTCTTCTCGGCGCATGAGCCGGAAAGCCTGCGGGGCCCGCAATTCGACGCCGCCTGGGTGGACGAGCTGGCCAAGTGGAAGCGCGCCGGCGAGGCTTGGGACATGCTGCAATTCGCGCTGCGCCTCGGCGAGGCGCCGCGGCAGGTGGTCACCACGACGCCGCGCAATGTGGGCGTGCTGAAGTCGATCCTGGGCAACGCGTCCACGGTCACCACCCATGCCGCCACCGAGGCCAACCGCGCCTATCTGGCGGCGAGCTTTCTGCAGGAGGTGCGGGCCCGCTACGCGGGCACCAGGCTGGGCCGGCAGGAGCTGGACGGGGTGCTTTTGGATGACGCGGAAGGGGCGCTGTGGACCGGTCAGATGCTGGAGGGATCGCGGGTCGAGGACCCGCCGCCCCTGGACAGGATCGTGGTCGCGGTCGACCCGCCGGTGACAAGCGGCAAGCGGTCCGACGCCTGCGGCATCGTCGTGGTGGGCGCGGTCACGCAGGGCCCGCCGCAGGACTGGCGCGGCTACGTTCTGGAGGACGCCACGGTCGCGGCGGCCTCGCCGTCGGCCTGGGCGCAGGCCGCGATCGACGCGCGCGAGCGCTGGGGCGCCGACCGGCTGGTTGCCGAGGTGAACCAGGGCGGCGAGATGGTGCAAGAGATCGTGCACGGGATCGACCCGATGGTGCCCTACCGCGCGGTGCGCGCCAGCCGCGGCAAGGCCGCGCGGGCCGAGCCGGTGGCCGCGCTCTATGAGCAGGGCCGGGTGAAGCACGCCGCGGACCTGGGCGCGCTAGAGGACCAGATGTGCCAGATGACGGCGCAGGGCTTTCTGGGCAAGGGCTCTCCGGACCGCGTGGACGCGCTGGTCTGGGCGATCCATGACCTCATGATCGCGCCCGCCGCGCAGTACCGGCGGCCGCAGATACGCGCCCTGCAGTAACGCGGTCAACGGAACCTGGGCACGCTTAGCGAGCCCGACAAGACTGAGATCGGAAGGGTGGGGCGCCCCTGCGGGGCGAAGCGACCCAGGGAGCGCCCCCTTCCGCTGCTGCCCCCGCACCGGACTGCCATGAGCCGGTGCGGGGGCCTTTGAAAGACGCCAGATGAGCGACGATGAGGAGCTGACGCAGATGTTCGACTTTCTAAAGCGAGACCGGGCCGCGGTGCCGGAAAAGAAGGCCTCGGCCACGGGGCGGCTGGCGGCGCTGTCCTCTTCGTCCGGGCGCGTGGCCTGGACGCCGCGAGACACCGGGTCGCTGACGCGGCAGGGCTTTGCGGCGAACCCGATCGGCTTTCGCTCGGTGAAGCTGATCGCCGAGGCCGCGGCGGCGCTGCCGCTGAACCTGCAAGACCAGGAGCGGCGCTATGACGTGCATCCGCTGCTGTCGCTGATCGCGCGCCCGAACGGCGCGCAGGGGCGGGCCGAGCTGCTTGAGGCGCTCTACGCGCAGCTTCTGCTCAGCGGCGACGGCTATGTCGAGGCGGTGAGCGGCGATATGGGGCTGCCTCTGGAGCTGCATGTGCTGCGCTCGGATCGGATGTCGGTGGTGCCGGGGCCGGACGGCTGGCCCGTTGGTTTCGAATACGCCGTGTCGGGCAAGAAGCATCGCTTTCATGTCGGCGAGGGCCCGTCGCCGATCTGCCACATCAAGAACTTCCACCCGCAGGACGATCATTACGGGTTCTCGCCGATGCAGGCCGCCGCCGCCGCGCTGGACGTGCACAACGCCGCCTCGCGCTGGTCCAAGGCGCTGTTGGACAACGCGGCGCGCCCGTCGGGCGCCATCGTCTATAAGGGCGCGGACGGGATGGGCTCGCTGGCGGCGGATCAGTATGACCGGCTGCTGGACGAGATGCAGAGCTATCACCAGGGCGCGGCCAACGCCGGCCGCCCGATGCTGCTGGAGGGCGGGCTGGACTGGAAGCCCATGGGTTTCTCGCCCACCGATATGGAGTTCCAGAAGACCAAGGAATCCGCCGCCCGCGAGATCGCGCTGGCCTTTGGGGTGCCGCCGATGATCCTAGGCATCCCGGGGGACGCCACATACGCCAACTACGCCGAGGCGAACCGCGCCTTCTATCGGCTCACGGTGCTGCCCCTGGCCACGCGGGTGACCGCGGCGATTTCGCACTGGCTGGGCGAGTTCAGCGGCGAGGCGGTGACGCTGAAGCCCGACCTTGACCAGGTGCCGGCGCTGGCCGCGGAGCGCGACCAGCAATGGATGCGCATCTCTTCGGCGACCTTCCTGACGGAGGCCGAGAAGCGGATGCTGCTGGGCCTGCCCAAGATTGCCGATGACGCCTGAAGATCGTGCGCGCTGCCAAAGCGAGGACGCCCGCCAGGGCGGACCGAGCGGTCATTTGAAAGGAAAACACATGGATACGATGCCAAGCCTTGAGCACAAATTCTGCCGCCTCGGGGAGGACATTCAGGTCACCGACGGGGTTGAGATCGCGGGCTATGCTTCGCTTTTCGGCAAGACCGATCAGGGCGGCGACGTGGTCGAGCCGGGGGCCTATGCGCACTCGCTGAAGACGCTGACCGAGGCCAACCGGTCGGTCAAGATGCTCTGGCAGCATGACCCGGCCCAGCCCATCGGCGTCTGGGACGAGGTGCGCGAGGACGCGCGCGGCCTGTTCGTGAAGGGACGGATCCTGGCGGATGTAGACAAGGGCCGCGAGGCGGTGGCGCTGATCGAGGCGGGGGCCATCGACGGGCTGTCCATCGGCTACCGCACGGTGCGCGCCCAGAAGAATGGCAAGGGCCAGCGGCTTTTGTCGGAACTGGAGCTTTGGGAGGTCTCTTTGGTGACCTTCCCGATGCTTCCGGACGCGCGGGTCGGGGCCAAGGGCGATGACGCGCCCGAGGCCGCACAGAACGATCTGCTGCGAGAGCTGGCGGCGACCATTCAGGACGCCCGCCAGGCGCTGGCCAACAGCTAAGCCAGCACAGCCACAACTCTATCAATCAGGGAAATCGATGATGAGTGAGACCGAGAGCAAGGCTCGGGGCGGAGAGGCTGTGCCTTTCACCGCCGCAAGCCCGGCGGACGAGGTGAAGACCGCGCTGGCCGGGTTCCTAACGGATCTGGGGGCGTTCCAGACCGAAATGAAGACGAAATTTCAACAGCAGGAAGAGCGACTGATGATGCTTGATCGGAAATCTTTGACCCGGGCGCGCCCGGCTTTGGCGACCTCGGCAGAGGTGGAGGCGCCGCACCAGAAGGCCTTTGAGGCCTATGTGCGGTCCGGCGATGACGGCGCGCTGCGCGGTCTGGAGCTTGAGGGCAAGGCGCTCAACACCGCGGTGAACGCCGATGGCGGCTATCTGGTGGACCCCAAGACCAGCCAGCAGATCCAGGCGGTTCTGCGCTCGACGGCCTCGTGCCGCTCGATTGCGAAAATCGTCAATGTCGAGGCGGCCTCTTACGACGTGCTGATCGACATCACCGAGACCGGCGCGGGCTGGGCCACCGAGACCGCCAACGCGGCCGAGACCTCCACCCCCGCCATCGAGCGCATCTCGATCCCGCTGCACGAGCTTTCCGCACTGCCCAAGATCTCGCAGCGCCTGCTGGATGACAGCGCCTTCGACATCGAGGCCTGGCTGGCCGACCGTGTGGCCGAGAAGTTCGCCTGCGCCGAGAGCGCCGCCTTCATCTCGGGCGACGGCATCGACAAGCCCACCGGGTTCCTGACCTACCCGACCGTCGCCGCAGGCACCGACACCTGGGGCCAGCTGGGGCATGTCGCCACCGGTGTGAATGGCGATTTCGACGCTGTGGATCCCGCCAGCGCCCTGGTCGATCTGGTCTTTGCGCTGGGCTCGCAGTACCGCGCCAACGCGACCTTCGTGATGAACTCGAAAACCGTGGGCGCCGTGCGCAAGATCAAGGACGCCGATGGCCGCTTCCTGTGGGCCGACAGCCTTGCTGCGGGCGAGCCGCCGCGCCTTCTGGGCTACCCGGTGCTGGTCTGCGAGGACATGCCCGACATTGGCATCGGCAGCCTGTCGATCGCCCTGGGCGACTTCGGCGCCGGCTACACCATCGCCGAGCGCCCCGACCTGCGCATCCTGCGCGATCCGTTCTCGGCCAAGCCGCATGTGATGTTCTACGCCTCCAAGCGCGTGGGCGGCGACGTGACGGACTTTAACGCGATCAAGCTGCTGAAGTTCTCGGTCTAACACAGGCCGAGACGGGCCGGGTCTGAGCAGGCCCGGCCAGGTGGACGCGCGCCAATCAAACGAGGCGTTGTCTAGCTGCTCCCCTCCGTCCGAGCAACGCGGGGGCGCGCGTCCATCAACTTGAGACACCTGGGGGCCGGATACACGGAGATCGACATATGATGTTAGTCGAGCAGACCACAGTGCCCATCGAGGCCCTGCCGGTCACAGAATTCAGAGACCATCTGCGCCTGGGCACGGGGTTCGCCGATGACAGCGTGCAAGACATCGTGCTGGAAAGCTATGTCCGCGCGGCGATGGCCGCCATTGAGGCGCGCACCGGCAAGGTCCTGGTGACGCGCAGCTATTCCTGGTCCCTGACCGCCTGGCGCCAGCCCGCGCGGCAGGTCCTGCCGGTGGCACCGGTCGCGGCGCTGACCGAGATCAAGCTGCTGGACCGCGACGGCGGCGCGACCATCGTTGACCCGGCCAGTTACCGCCTGGCGCCCGACAGCCAGCGGCCCTGCCTGACGGCCGTGGGCCACCACCTGCCGACGATCCCGCACCAGGGCAGCGTCGAGCTGCGCTTTACCGCGGGCTTCGGCGCCACCTGGGCCGATCTGCCGCCCGACCTGGGCCAGGCGGTGTTCCTGCTGGCCGCGCATTACTACGAGAACCGCTCTGCCATGGTGGCCGGCGAGAAGCCCATGCCCTTTGGCGTGAGCCTGCTGATCGACCGCTACCGCACCGTGCGCCTGTTCGGCGAGGCGGCGAAATGAAACGCCCGCAATTGAACCGGAAACTGCGGCTAGAGGTGCCGTATCGGACCCGCGATAACGCCGGCGGTTATTCCGAGACGTGGCAGGTCGCGGGCACGCTTTGGGCCTCGGTCAAGGCCGGCACGGGGCGCGATGCGGAACAGGCCGGGCTGTCGATCTCGACGGTGCCCTACAAGATCACCCTGCGCGCCGCGCCCTTTGGCGCGCCGAGCCGCCCCAAGCCCGGCCAGCGGATGCGCGACGGCGAGCGCATTTTCTCGCTGCTGGCGGTCACGGAGGCGGATTTCGACGCCCGCTATCTGGTGTGCTTTGCCCGCGCAGAGGAGGTGAGCACATGAGCTATGCAATGGCGGCGGCGCTGCAGACGGCGGTCTTTCAGCGCCTGGAGACGGACCTAAGCCTGACCGCGCTGGTTGGCACGGCGATCTACGACGCCGCCCCCCCGGGCACCATACCAGGCACCTACCTGGTTCTGGGCCCAGAGGAGGTCCGGGACCGCTCTGACGCGTCCCAGGCCGGGGCCGCGCATGATTTCATCGTGACCGTGGTCAGCGACGGCGCCGGATTTCAGAACGCCAAGAACGTGGCCACCGTCGTCTCTGACGCGCTGGTGGATGCCGACCTGGTTCTGAGCCGCGGACGCCTGATCAGCCTGCGCTTTGTGCGCGCCAAGGCCGACCGCATGAGCCGCGGTACGCAACGCAAGATCGACCTGCGCTTTCGAGCGCTGGTGGAAGACACGTAAATTTCCTTTTTGAAGTGGAGAGACGCATATGGGCGCCCAGAACGGCAAGGATCTCTTGATCAAGCTCGACATGACCGGGGCCGGTCTATTCGAGACCATTGCGGGGCTGCGCGCCTCGCGGATTTCTTTCAACGCCGAGAGCGTGGACGTCACCAGCCTGGAGAGCCAGGGCGGTTGGCGCGAGCTGCTGGGCGGGGCGGGGGTCAAATCAGCCTCGATCTCGGGCTCGGGCATCTTCCGCGACGCGACCACCGACGAGCGCGCGCGCCAGATCTTCTTTGACGCCGAGGTGCCGACCTTCCAGGTGATCATCCCCGATTTTGGCACCGTCCAGGGCCCGTTCCAGATCACCTCGATCGAGTATGCGGGCACGCATAACGGCGAGGCCACGTTCGAGATGAGCCTGGCCTCGGCCGGCGTTCTGACCTTCACGGCGCTGTAGAGAGAGCGAGGCGAGAGATGGCGAACCCTTGGACGGGCGAGGTCACACTGACCATCGATGGGGAGCCGCGGGTGATGAAGCTGACGCTTGGCGCGCTTGCGGAACTGGAGGCCGGGCTGGCGGCGGGATCGTTGATCGAGATGGTCGAGCGGTTCGAGGGCGGTCAGGTCTCGGCGCGCGACGTGCTGGCGCTGATCGTGGCCGGCTTGCGCGGCGGCGGCTGGCAGGGCGCGCAGGCGGATCTGATGACCGCCGAGATTGAGGGCGGGCCCACCGCGGCCACCCGCGCCGCGGGCGAGCTGCTGCGCCGCGCCTTTGCCGTCGATGGCTGAGGGGCTGGACTGGCCCGGCCTGATGCGGGCCGGGATGCACGGGCTGGGGCTGCGCCCAAAGGAGTTTTGGGCGCTCACCCCGGTGGAGCTGATGTTGATGCTTGGGCGCGAAGGCGGCGGTGCCGCCGCGCTGGGCCGGTCGCGGCTGGAGGATCTTCTGCGCGACTTCCCCGACCGAGCAAAAGGAGACGGAGATGGATGAAGATGACCTGCTGGGCAGCGCCATAGCGCCGCTGGAGCTGAACGCCGAAGAGGCGGCGCGCTCGGTCGCGACGCTGACGCAAGAGGTATCGCGCAATGGCGAGGAATCGCGCCGTGCCGCGGATAGCTACCGGATCTCGTCCGACACGATCAGCAACCAGGTCTCCCGCGCGTTTCGCGGGCTGATCCAGGATGGCGACAAGCTGAGCGATGTGCTGCGCAACCTGGCGCTGTCGATCTCGGAGGCCACTTTTGCCGCCGCCATCGAGCCGGTGGCCGATCACATTGGCAGCGGCATCTCGGGGTTTGTGAACGGGCTGCTGGGCTTTCGCGATGGCGGCGCCTTCGCGCAGGGCCGCGTCATGCCCTTCGCGCGCGGCGGGGTGGTGTCCTCGCCCGTGACCTTCCCGATGCGGGGCGGCATGGGCCTGATGGGCGAGGCCGGACCCGAGGCAATCATGCCGCTGTCGCGCGGCCCCGACGGCAAGCTTGGCGTGCGCGCCGGGGGCGGCGGCAGACCGGTCAGCGTGGTGATGAACATCCAGACCCCCGATGTCGAGGGCTTCCGCCGCAGCCAAAGCCAGGTCGCCGCGCAGATGAGCCGGGCTTTGTCGCGCGGGCAGCGCAACCGATAAGTCCAACCTTCGACGAATACGCGTTGGCTTGGGCAGAGAAATTCTTCGGACGAGGAGAGTGCCATGGGATTCCATGAGGTGAGATTTCCCGCCAATCTGAGCTTTGGCTCGGTCGGCGGGCCGGAGCGGCGCACGGAGATCGTGACGTTGGCCAATGGCTTTGAGGAGCGCAACAGCCCCTGGGCCCATGCGCGCAGGCGCTATGACGCGGGCGTCTCGATGCGCTCGCTGGACGATGTCGAGACGCTGATCGCCTTCTTCGAGGCGCGCCAGGGGCAGCTGAACGGGTTCCGCTGGAAGGACTGGTCGGACTACAAGTCCTGTGCCGCCTCAAAGCAGGTGACCTTTGAGGACCAGGACATCGCGGTGGGGGACGGCGTCACGCAGGTCTTTCAGGTCTGCAAGACCTATGCCTCCGGCGCGCAATCCTACACCAGGCCGATTACAAAGCTGGTCCCGGGCACGCTGCGCCTGGGCCTGCAGGGCGACCCCCTGGTGGAGACCGTGCATTTCAACGCCGATTACGACGCCGGGCTGGTGACCATCCTAACCGCTCCCGGGGCGGGCGCGCAGGTCACCGCAGGGTTCGAGTTCGACGTGCCGGTGCGCTTTGACACCGACCGGATCCAGACCTCGGTGGCCTCGTTCCAGGCCGGCGATGTGCCCAGCGTTCCAATCGTGGAGGTGCGGGTTTAATGGCGATCCCTGAAGCATTCGAGGCGCATCTCAAGACCGGCGCCACCACGATCTGCCGCGCCTGGGCGCTGACCCGCCGTGACGGCACCACCTATGGGTTCACCGATCACGACCTGGGATTTTCGTTCGAGAACATCTCCTTCCGCGCCGATACCGGCCTGGCCGCACGCGCCATCCAGCAAGCCACCGGGCTTGCGGTGGACAACACGGAGGCCGTGGGCGTGCTGAACGACGCCGCGATCCGCGAGGAGGACATCCATGCGGGCCGCTTTGACGGCGCGGAGATCCGCGCCTGGCTGGTGAATTGGCAGGACGTCAACCAGCGCTGGCTGCAATTCCGCGGCACGCTGGGCGAGATCACCCGCGCCAATGGCGCCTTCAACGCCGAGCTGCGCGGACTGACCGAGCATCTTAACCAACCGCAGGGCCGCGCCTATCAGGGCCCCTGCGGCGCCGTGCTGGGCGACGCGGGCTGCAAGTTCGATCTCAACCAGGCGGGCTACTTCTTTGAGGGCCCGGTGGAGATCGTGGAGGACCGCAAGCTCTTTCGCTTCGCGGGGCTGGAGAACTACGACGACCGATGGTTCGAGGGCGGCCGCGCGCGGGTGCTGACCGGGCCTGCGGCGGGCCTGATCGGGCTGGTGAAGAACGACCGGCTGAGCGCGGACGGCCGGGTGGTCGAGCTTTGGGAAGCGCTGGGCGACGCGGTCGAGACCGGCGACATGGTGCGCTTTGACGCGGGCTGCGACAAGCGGCCGGGCACCTGCCGGCTCAAGTTCAACAACCTGCTGAACTTCCAAGGGTTCCCGCATATCCCCGGCGAGGACTGGCTGATGGCCTATCCCGCGTCCGGGCAGGTCATGGATGGCGGCAGCCTGACCGCCGAGACGAGCACCGCCCTTGCGGGCTGAGGCGGCGCTGGCGGAGGCGCGGGCCTGGATCGGCACGCCCTATGTGCACCAGGCCTCGGTTCAGGGCGCGGGCTGTGACTGCCTGGGCCTGCTGCGCGGGGTCTGGCGGGCGCTTTACGGCTCCGAGCCGGAACCGGTGCCCGCCTACACCGCCGATTGGAGCGAGGCCGCCCGCGAGGAGCGCCTTTGGTCCGCAGCGGAGCGCGCCCTAGAGGCCAAACCACTGGGCGCCGAGGCGCCTGGCGACGTGATCCTGTTTCGCATGCGCGACGGCGGTGTCGCCAAACATCTAGGGCTGCAGGGCGCGACCGCGCCCCGCCCAAGTTTTGTCCATGCCTATTCCAGGCATGGGGTGATCGAGAGCCCGCTCTCCGCGCCCTGGCGGCGCCGGATCGTGGCGCGGTTCTCCTTTCCGGAAGGGAGCGATTGATGGCCACGATTGTCTTATCTGCAGTCGGTTTCGCGGCGGGCAGCGCCATCAACAGCACGGTCTTTGGGCTGTCGACCGCGATCATAGGGCGGGCCATTGGCGCCACCATCGGCCAGGTGATCGACCAGCGCATCATGGGGCGCGGATCCGAGGTGGTGGAGACCGGGCAGGTGGATCGCTTCCGCCTGACCAGCGCCAGCGAGGGCACGCCGGTCCAGACCCTATACGGGCGCGTGCGCGTGCCGGGGCAGGTCATCTGGGCCACCCGGTTCCAAGAGCATGTCACAACGACAGAGGGCTCTGGCGGCAAGGGCGCACCGCGCCCGGCCACGCCGACGACGCGCGAGTACAGCTACTCGATCAGCCTTGCCGTTGCGCTGTGTGAGGGCGAGATCAGCGGCGTGAACCGCATCTGGGCGGATGGCCAGCTGATCGAGAACACCTCGGTCACGATGCGGGTCTATCACGGCACCGAGGACCAGATGCCCGATCCCAAGATCGAGGCCGTGGAAGGCTCTGGGTTGGTGCCGGCCTATCGCGGGCTGGCCTATGTTGTGATCGAGGACCTGGATCTGACGCGCTTCGGTAACCGCATCCCGCAATTGACCTTCGAGGTCACGCGGCCTGCGCCCGTGGACCTGCCGGGCGTTGCCGACGACGTGGCCGAGGCGGTGCAGGGCGTGGCGCTGATCCCCGGGACCGGGGAGTATTCGCTGGCCACCACCCCGGTGCATTACCACGCGGGCTTTGGCGAGAACCGGCCCGCCAACGTCAACTCTGCCAGCGGCAAGACCGACCTCTTGGCGTCCCTGGATGGGCTGGCGAGCGAGTTGCCCAATTGCGGCGCGACGGTGCTGGTGGCGTCCTGGTTTGGAGACGATTTGCGCTGCGAGACCTGCGACCTCAAGCCGAAGGTCGAGCATAAGCTGGAAGAGGGCGCCGGCATGCCCTGGTTCGTCTCGGGCCTGAACCGCACCACCGCCGAGGAGGTGCCGCGCGACGAAGACCGCCCGGTCTATGGTGGCACGCCCACCGACCGTTCGGTGATCGAGGCGATCTCGGCGCTCAAAGCGGCGGGGCAGGCGGTGACCTTCTACCCGTTCATTCTGATGGAGCAGCTTGCCGGCAACGGCTTGCCCGACCCGTACTCGGACGCGCCGGATCAGCCGGTGCTGCCCTGGCGCGGGCGGATCACCACCGGCAAGGCCCCTGGGCAAGCGGGGTCCACAGACGGCACCGCCGCCGCCGATGCCGAGGTCGCGGCCTTCTTTGGCAGCGCGGCGGTCGCCGACTTTGCCAACCATGCCGAGGGCATCGGCTATACCGGCCCGGCGGAATGGTCCTATCGCCGCTTCATCCTGCATTACGCGCATCTCTGCGCGAAGGCGGGCGGGGTCGAGGCATTCTGCATCGGGTCTGAGATGCGCGCCCTGACGCAGATCCGCGGCGCGACGGGGTTCCCGGCGGTGGAGGCCATGATCGCGCTGGCCGCGGACGTGCGCGCTATCCTGGGGCCGGAGACCAAGATCGGCTATGCCGCCGATTGGTCCGAGTATTTCGGCTACCACCCGCAGGACGGCTCCGGCGACGTGTATTTCCACCTCGACCCGCTTTGGGCGGATGACGAGATCGATTTCATCGGCATCGACAATTACATGCCGCTGAGCGATTGGCGCGACGGGCGCGAGCACGCGGATGCCGCGCATGGGGCGATCTACAACCTCGATTACCTGCGCGCGAACGTGGCCGGGGGCGAGGGCTATGACTGGTACTATCCGTCAGAAGGATCGCGGTCCGTGCAGGACCGCCACCCGATCGAGGATGGCGCCCATGGCGAGGATTGGGTCTTTCGCTACAAGGACCTGCGCGGCTGGTGGGAGAACACGCATCACAACCGAATCGCGGGCGTGCGGCAGACCGACCCCACCGGCTGGCAGCCGCAATCCAAGCCCATTTGGTTCACCGAATACGGCTGCGCGGCGATAGACAAGGGCACCAACCAGCCCAATAAGTTCCTCGACCCGAAATCCTCGGAATCGCAGCTGCCGCATTACTCGAACGGGCGGCGCGATGATGTGATCCAGGCGCAGTATCTGCGGGCGATGAACTCCTATTGGGGCGCGGCCGAGAACAACCCCAGCTCGATCCTCTATGGCGGGCCGATGGTGGATATGAGCCGCGCGCATGTCTGGGCCTGGGACGCGCGTCCTTACCCATACTTCCCGGGCAATGACGGGCTTTGGACCGATGCCGAGAACTATCTGCAGGGGCATTGGCTGAACGGGCGTGGCTCGGCGCGGTCGCTGCCGGTGCTGGTGGCCGAGATCTGCGTGGCGGCGGGCGTGGACGCCTATGACGTCTCGGAGCTCTACGGCATCGTGCGCGGCTTCATGCCCAGCAACACCGGCACGGCGCGCGAGCGGCTGCAGCCCCTGATGCTGGCCTATGGTTTTGACGCGATCGAGCGCGAGGGGCAGCTGGTGTTCCGGTCGCGCGACGGGCGCGCGGTGGCGGATGTTGACCCCGAACGCGTGGCCGTGTCCCCGGAGGCGGATGGCGATCTGGTGCTGTCGCGCGCGCCGGAGGCCGAGATCGCGGGGCGGCTGCGGCTGAGCTTTGTCGAGGCGGACGGTGCCTTCGATGCCCGCGCCGAGGAGGCGATCTTTCCCGACGAGGCTGCGACCAGCGTGGCGCGCTCGGATCTGCCGCTGGTGCTGACCAAGCGCGAGGCGCGGGCCATCGTGGAGCGCTGGTTGAGCGAGTCGCGCGTGGCCCGCGACGTGGCGCATTTCGCGCTGCCGCCGTCGGAGATGGCGATACGCGCCGGTGATGTGGTGGCGCTGCCGCTCGATGGCGGGCCCACGCATTACCGCGTGGACCGCGTCGAGCAGGCCGAGTTCCAGATGCTGGAGGCGGTGCGGGTGGAGCCCGAGACCTACGACTTCTCTGACAGCGTCGAGGCCGTGGTGCGCCCGCGGCCCTTCGTGGCGCCGGTCCCGGTCGAGCCGGTGTTCCTGGACTTGCCATTGCTGACCGGCCAGGAGGTCGAGCACGCCCCGCATATCGCCGCCACCGCGCGGCCCTGGCCCGGCACGGTCGCCGTTTACAGCGCGGCTCAGGATAACGGCTATGAGCTGAACCAGCTTCTGGCCGGCGCTGCGGTGATCGGCGTGACCGAGACCCAGATGGGCGCCGCAAAGTCGGGCGTTTTGGATCGCGGCGCGGGCTTGCGGGTGCGTTTGGTTTACGGCGATCTGGCCTCGGTCCCCCAAGAGGCGCTGCTGAATGGCGCCAATGCCGCCGCAATCGGCGATGGCAGCGCGGATAATTGGGAGGTGTTCCAGTTCCGGGACGCCGCGCTGGTGGGCCCGCGCACCTATGAGTTGACCGCGCGCCTGCGCGGGCAGGCCGGCACCGACGGCTTGATGCCAGAGTTCTGGCCCGTTGGCAGCGTGTTCGTGCTTTTGACGCCCGCGCTGCAGCAGATAGAGCTGGCGCAATCGGCGCGCGGGCTGGCGCGGCACTATCGCATCGGTCCGGCGCAGCGGCCGCTCGAGGACCCGTCCTATCAGCACCGTGTCGAGGCGTTTGACGGGGTCGGGCTGCGGCCCTTCGCGCCGGCGCATCTGCGGGCCACGCCCGATGGCTCTGGCGGCGTCACGCTCGGCTGGGTCCGGCGCACAAGGATCGACGGCGACAGCTGGCAATCCGTTGAGGTGCCGCTGGGCGAGGGGCGCGAGCTATACGCGGTGAGGGTTCTCGACGGCGCGACCCTGCTGCGCGAGGCCGAGGTGACCGCGCCGAACTTTACCTACACCGCCGCCGAGAAAGCCGCCGATGGCGTTACCGGCGCCTATCAAATTGCCGTGGCCCAGGTCTCTGACCGCTTTGGCCCCGGGCCCTTCAGGAGGATCGAGATCGATGGCTGAGACGTTGCAACTGGGGCTGCCGCTGCTGCAGCCCGCGCAGGCGCAGAAACATGTGACCGTGAATGAGGCGCTGACCAAGCTGGACGGGCTGACGCAGCTGGTGCTGGCCAGCGCGACGGTGGTCACGCCGCCGCTGGCCGCCGTCGATGGCGAGGCGTATTTCGTGCCGGTGGGGGCGGTGAACGCCTGGGCCGGGCAGGAGGGGCAGGTCGCGGTCTGGTCCAATGGCGGCTGGGTGTTCTCGACGCCGAGCCTGGGCTGGCGCGGCTACATCGCCGACGAGGGCACCGCGGCGACCTTTGACGGCAGCGGCTGGGTGCGCGCGGCGCTGGCGGTGTCGCCCAACGGCGCGGCCTCGACCTTTCAGGTGGTGGAGTTCGATCACGCCTTCGGGGCTGAGGCGGTCTCGACGCCGGGCACGCAGATCCCGCAATACGCGATGGTATTTGCGGTCACCGGGCGGGTGAAGACGGCGATCACCGGCGCGGTGACGAGCTTTGACATTGGCGTCAGCGGTGCTGTGAACCGCTATGGCGGCGGGATCGGGCTGGCGCAGGGCAGCTGGTTCGTGGGCATCACGGGGCAGCCGGTGACCTATTATGCGGACACGCCGCTTGAGCTGACGGCGAATGGCGGCGACTTCGCCGCGGGCGAGGTGCGGCTGGCGCTGCATTACTACCTGCCGACGGTGCCGAGCGTCTGATGGGGGCGCATTCGGTGGGGCTGGGTGCCCATGTCCCTGTGAACGGTTTCTTCACAGAATCACCTTACCATGGGACATGGGTGGGACCCGCGGGGTCCATCTTGCCCTCTAACGCCTTGAACTGGAACGCATTATGCGCCCGGTGATGCATGGGGATATCGTGGCCGCAGCTCGTGTGCTTTACGATGCTCCGCAGGCGGCGCGACCGTTGATCTTGGACCGGTTGCTCAGCCAGGCGGAGCGTGCGGATATTTATCGCCGTTCAGAGGGCGCAATCCATCCGTTTTGGGGCGACGGCTCGCTTATGGCGGTGGCGCTGCGCAAGCGACCGCCGCCGGAGCCCCCGCTGGAGGATACCGAATATTGCGCGTGCCTCGCGCAGGTTTTCGACGCGCTGGTCAACCGCGTGCGCAAGTCACGCAGGTTGGGACTGTTGGGTCGAGCGCAAGGCGCTTGAGCGGGATATCCTCGCCGCATTCGGCGCAATACCCGTATTCGCCGTCATCCATGCGCGCCAGAGCCGAGGCGACCCGAGATTTCTGCTGATCGCGGCGCGCCTGTGTCGCCTTGGACATGGCCTGCGATTGCAGCGCGTCCATCCGGCTCAATCGCCCAACGGATTGCTGGTCAAGCTCGACGGTTTTCTGACCCGCGCTGCCGAGCGCGTCCCCGGCGTCAATCTCGGCCAGGATATCCAATAGAGATGCACGAAGTTCAGCCAGCGCAATATCGTCCATCACGAAAAATCATCCCCCCGGCATATTGTTATTCCGATGCGGCACCTATGTGATATATATGAGAACCCGTATCGGAGGATAGTTCGATGGCTGAGACTCGCAAGAAGATGGCGGCGGTTGATCCCGTTTGGAGCCGGATCCGGCTTGAGGCGGAGGAGGCCATAGGGAAAGAACCGCTTTTGGGTGCCGTTCTGCATGCCTCGGTGTTGCACCATGACACGCTAGAGCGTGCGTTGGCCTACCGGTTGGCGCAAAAGCTGGCCTCGGCTGAGGTCTCCGAGCAACTCCTGCGCGAGATGGCCGACGCGGCCTATATCGCCGACCCGGCGATCGGCGCCTCCGTGCGCGCCGACATCGTGGCGACCTTTGATCGCGACCCCGCCTGCCATCGGTTCCTGCAACCTCTGCTTTATTTCAAGGGCTTCCAAGCGATCCAGGCCTACCGCGTCGCCAATTGGTACTGGCGCGAGGAGCGCAAAGATATGGCCTATTTCCTGCAGATGCGCTGCAGCGAGGTCTTTGGCGTCGACATCCACCCCGCGGCCAAGATCGGCCAGGGCATAATGATCGACCACGCGCATTCCATTGTGATCGGCGAGACGGCCGTTGTCGGTGACAATGTCTCGATGCTGCACTCGGTCACCTTGGGCGGGACCGGCAAAGAGGAAGAGGACCGGCATCCAAAGATCGGCTGCGGCGTGCTGATCGGTGCCGGCGCTAAGGTGCTGGGCAATATCAAGATCGGCAATTGCAGCCGCATCGCGGCGGGCTCGGTCGTGCTGCACGAGGTGCCGCCGATGAAGACGGTGGCCGGCGTGCCGGCCAAAATCGTGGGCGAGGCGGGGTGCGACCAGCCCTCGGTCACGATGGATCAGCTGTTGAACGCCACCGGCGGCGACGCGGCCTAGGAGGGCTACGTTTTCACCCCGAAGGGGCGATCGATCACGCGCTTGTCCACCATGTTCCATGTCAGATCGCGGTTGCGAAACAGCCGCTTTCCGGCGCGCGGGTAGTCGGACACGTCGTGGTCCTTGCGCTGGCTGATGGCGATGCAGCGGAATGGCTTATCGGAATCGTTCTTGAGGGAATGCGCGAGGCCGCTTTTGCGACAGCCCATAAAGTCGCCGGGCTTGAGCTGATACACGTCCGCGCCGACGCGGGCGGTCGCCTCGCCTTCTAACACGAACAGGCACTCCTCTTCATGGTGGTGCACGTGATGCTCGGTGCTTTCATGGCCTGGAAGGACCTCAACCAACTGAAATCCGATCTCACTAAGCCCGGTTAAAGCTCCGACGTCGCGCTCTTTACGGCGCGCATTTGGGTTCAGGAAATGAACGCGTGTCTGAGGCGGCATCGCCGCGATTTCCTTGGCGGTGACGATGTAGGTGTCTTTACTCATCCTGCTCAGTCGCCCTCTTAACTTGGCACGTGAGGTCGACTAGCCCATCTAGCGTGAGGATTCGGTTAAGTCGTGGCTGATTTTCCAGGCAACCGCCGCGGAAGTGCTCCGCGACGGCAATTTTGAGAATGCTAGGCCAACATCGCGACCGGGTTCTCAAGGTTCTCCTTGATCGCAGTCAGGAACTCGGCCCCAAGCGCGCCGTCGATGACCCGGTGGTCCACGCTGAGCGTCACGCTCATCACCGTGGCCACGGTCAGCTCGCCATCTTCGCCCACGACCGGCTTCTTGGCGCCCGCGCCGACCGCCAGGATCGAGCCATGCGGCGGGTTGATCACCGCGTCAAAATTCTCAATCCCGAACATGCCGAGGTTGGAGATCGCAAAGCTGCCGCCCTGGTATTCATGCGGCGCAAGCTTGCGGTCGCGCGCCCGACCGGCGAGGTCCTTCATCTCCGCCGACAGCGCGGAGAGCGACTTCATATGCGCGTCCTTGAGCACGGGCGTGAACAGCCCGCCCTCGATGGCCACGGCCACGGCCACGTCCGAGGGCTTCAGCTGCAGCATCCTGTCACCCGCCCAAACGGCGTTTGCCGCGGGCACCTGCTGCAGCGCAATCGCGCAGGCCTTGATGATGAAGTCGTTCACCGAGAGCTTCACGCCGCGCGCCTCAAGCTGCTTGTTGAGCTGGCCGCGGAACTTCAACAGCGCGTCCAGGTGGATGTCGCGGCGCAGGTAGAAATGCGGGATGGTCTGCTTGGCCTCGCCCAAGCGCGCGGCGATGGTCTTGCGCATCCCGTCGAGCTGGATCTCTTCAAAGTCGCGGTCGGCATACATCTTCAGCACAACATCCGTCGACGGCCCGGTGGGTGCGGCGGCAGGCGTAGGCGTGCTGGCCGCGGGGGCGGCGGCGGGCGCCGCTGCAGGCTGCGCGGTCGCGCTTTCCACGTCCGCCTTGACGATGCGTCCGCGCGGGCCAGAGCCCTTGATCTGCGCCAGATCCAAGCCCTTATCCGCCGCGATGCGCCGCGCCAAAGGCGAGGCGAAAATGCGGTTGCCATCGGCGGCGACCGGCGCCGCAGGGGCGGGTGCGGTTTGGGCGGGCGGCTCATCCGCCTTGGCGGGCGTTTTCGCCACATCTGCCGAGGAGGGCCCGGACGGGCTCGAGGAGGCGCTGGCCACATCATCAGCACTCTCGCCCTCTTCTCCGATCACGGCGATGGGGGTGTTCACCTTCACGCCCTCGCTGCCCTCGGGGATCAGGATCTTGAGCACCACGCCCTCGTCCACGGCCTCGAACTCCATCGTGGCCTTGTCGGTCTCGATCTCGGCCATCAGGTCACCGCTTCCTACGGTGTCGCCCTCTTTGACGAGCCATTTCGCGAGCGTGCCTTCCTCCATTGTCGGAGAGAGCGCGGGCATCAGGATTTCCGTGGGCATCTTAGTGCTCCTCGATCAGCGTGATTTCGTTGAACGGCGCCTTGGGGCGCCCCTGGCCGCGCGCGAGCATCGCGATGGCGGCCTCTATCTTGTCCTTGTTCCGGGCGATCCAGACATAGGCGTCCTGGTGGCTGGGGCGGCCGCCGATACCGAGGAAGGCCGGGGCGTGCCGTTCCGGCACCAGCCCCGTGACGTTGTGGCCGTCCACGTCGACGACCACTCGGTAGCATTCGGTCGCGATATCTCTGCCTTGGATCTCCATGGCGCCCTCAGCGATAGGTGACCTGTTTGACGGCGGCGATCACCTCGTCGGTGGTCACAAGCGCCAGCTTTTCCAGGTTTGCCGCGTAGGGCATGGGCACGTCCTTGCCGGTGCAGTTGATCACCGGGGCGTCCAGGTAGTCAAAGGCGTTCTCCATGATATAGGCCGACAGGTGGTTGCCGATGGAGCCCACGGGGAAGCCTTCCTCGATGGTCACGCAGCGGTTGGTCTTCATCACCGAGTTCAGGATCGTGCCGTAATCCAGCGGGCGCAGGGTGCGCAGGTCGATCACCTCCGCCGAGATGCCGTCCTCGGCCAGCCTGTCGGCGGCCTCAAGCGCGTATTGCATCCCGATGCCAAAACTCACCAGGGTCACGTCCGAGCCCTCGCGCCAGATGCGCGCCTTGCCGAAGGGGATCGTGTAGTCGATCTGCGGCACGTCAAAGCTGCGCCCGTAAAGGATCTCGTTCTCGAGGAAGATCACCGGGTTGGGGTCGCGGATCGCGGCCTTGAGCAGGCCCTTGGCGTCGGCGGCGGAGTAGGGCATCGCCACCTTCAGGCCGGGGATGGCCGAGTACCAGGCGGCGTAGTCCTGGCTGTGCTGCGCGCCCACCCGGGCGGCGGCGCCGTTGGGGCCGCGGAACACCATCGGCGCGCCCATCTGCCCGCCGGACATGTAAAGCGTCTTCGCCGCGGAGTTGATGATCTGGTCGATCGCCTGCATGGCGAAGTTGAAAGTCATGAACTCGACGATGGGCTTGAGCCCCGCGAAGGCCGCACCGGTGCCGATGCCCGCGAAACCATGCTCGGTGATCGGCGTGTCGATCACGCGCTTGTCGCCGAACTCGTCCAAGAGCCCCTGGGTGACCTTGTAGGCGCCCTGATACTCGGCGACCTCCTCGCCCATGACGAAGACATCCGCGTCGGCGCGCATCTCTTCGGCCATGGCGTCGCGCAGGGCCTCGCGCACGGTGGTGGGCTTCAGCGCGGCGTCGGCAGGGTAGTCTGGGGTGACGTCCACCGAGGGCACGGCGACCTGCGCCGGGGCGAGGGGGGCGGCCTCCTCGGCGGCCCCTTGCGGGGACACCTCCTCGGCCGCGGCGGCGACGGGCGCCGCCGGTTGCGCCACATCACCAGCGCTTTCGCCTTCCTCGCCGATCACCGCGATGGGGGTGTTCACCTTCACGCCCTCGCTGCCCTCGGGCACTAGGATCTTGAGCAGGATGCCTTCGTCCACGGCCTCGAACTCCATCGTGGCCTTGTCGGTTTCAATCTCTGCGATGATGTCGCCGGAGTTGACGCTGTCGCCCTCTTTGGCGACCCATTTCGCGAGCGTGCCCTCCTCCATCGTGGGGGACAGCGCGGGCATCAAGAGTTCGGTTGCCATTACACAGCCTCCGCGTAGATATCGGTGTAGAGCTCGTCCAGCGCGGGCTCGGGGCTTTCCTTGGAGAACTCCGCCGCCTCGTTAACGACGGCCTTGATGTCCTTGTCGATGGCCTTGAGGTCGTCCTCGGTGGCGTGGTTGCCGGTCAGCAGCATCTGGCGCACGCCCTCGATCGGGTCGCGCTCTTCGCGCATTTTCTGCACCTCCTCGCGGGTGCGGTACTTGGCCGGGTCGGACATCGAGTGGCCGCGGTAGCGGTAGGTCATGACCTCTAGGATATACGGCCCCTTGCCGGCGCGGCAATGCGCGGTGGCTTTCTCACCGGCGGCCTTGACGGCCAGCACGTCCATGCCGTCGACGCTTTCGCCGGGGATGCCGAAGGCCTCGCCGCGGGTGTAGATCGCGGGCGAGGAGGTCGAGCGCTTCTGCGCGGTGCCCATGGCGTATTGGTTGTTTTCGATCACGAAGACCACCGGCAGCTTCCACAGCGCGGCCATGTTGAAGGTCTCGTAGACCTGGCCCTGGTTGGCCGAGCCGTCGCCGAAATAGGTGAAGCTAACATTGTCGTTGCCGCGGTACTTGTTGGCGAAGGCCAGCCCTGCGCCCAGGGGCACCTGCGCGCCGACGATCCCGTGCCCGCCATAGAACTCCTTTTCCTTGGAGAACATGTGCATCGAGCCGCCCTTGCCCTTGGAATAGCCGCCCTCGCGCCCGGTCAGCTCGGCCATCACGCCGTTGGGATCCATGCCGCAGGCAAGCATGTGCCCGTGGTCGCGGTAAGAGGTGATGCGCTGATCGCCCTCCTGTGACGTGGCCTCGAGCCCCACCACAACGGCCTCTTGCCCGATATAAAGGTGGCAGAAGCCGCCGATCAGGCCCATGCCATAGAGCTGGCCGGCTTTTTCTTCGAAGCGGCGTATCAAGAGCATCTCTCGGTAATACCCGAGCAGCTCGTCCTTTGACACGTTGGGGGATTTTGCGGGCTTTTTGGCGGCCATCTGGGGCATCTCCTCCTGCTGTCCCATGAAAGTAGTTTAATGTTAAACTACCTAATAGCGCAGTATGGCCGGCAAAGCGATAAAATTTTGGTTAAGATCGCGCCTAGCAGCTATGCAACTGGCGAATATCAAGCGCCGCGCCCGCGTGGCACGCCTGCGCCACGCGCCAGATCGCCAGGCTTATGCCTTTGATGCAGAGATGAAATCCGCCGCCTGCGCCCCTGAAAGCCGCATTAGCTCGACGGGTGAAATCGGGAAGATATGCCTTGGCGTGCCCGCCGCCGCATAGACCGTGGCGAACTCGGAAAGGCGCGCGTCCCAGAAGGCGCGGATGGGGTTTAGGTGCCCAATCGGGGCCACGCCCCCAATGGCAAAGCCGGTTTGGGTGCGAATCAATCCCGCATCCGCCTTGCCCAGCGGCTCGCCCGCCGCGGCGCTGGCCTTGGCGGCGTCCACCTGGTTACCGCCGGCGGTGACAAAGAGGATCGCCTGGCCGCTCTCCAGCCCAGCAAAGATGATCGACTTGGCGATCTGGTCGATCTCGCAGCCCGCGGCCGCGGCGGCATCGGCGGCGGTGCGGGTGCCATCGGCCATCTCGACGATCTCGGCCGCGACACCGGCGGTCTCTAGCGCGGCGCGCACACGTTTCAGACTTTTGCTCATGGCGCCAGATCTGCGGCAATCATCGCGCGACCGCAAGCCCCCTTGACCGCGCCCATCGCGACCCGCAACGCTGTGGCCATGAGTTTTGCCGCCCGTATGACCCGCAGCCCCGAGCCCTATGACGCCGAGCTAGGGCAAAGCACCGCCGCCCGTTTCGCCGACCAGCCCGCTGAACTGCGGGGGCTGATCGCCGGGACCGCCGGGTGCAGCCCCTATCTGAAGGGGCTGATCGAGCGGAACGCGGACTGGCTGGAGGCGGCGCTCGACAGCGGTCCCGAGGCGGCGTTCGAGGCCGTCCTGGCCGGGCTGGATGAGGTCGCGCCCGAGGCCATGGAGCAAGGGCTGCGGCAGGCAAAGGCGCGCTCGGCATTGCTGATCGCCCTGGCGGATTTGGCGGGGATCTGGTCGCTGGAGCAGTGCACCGGCGCGCTCTCGCGGCTGGCGGACCACTGCGTGGCGCGCGCGCTGGAGACCACCGTGGCGGCCGAGATCCGAAAGCGGGCACTGCCGGAGACTGACCGCCCTGCAGGCGGCGCGGTGGCGCTGGCGATGGGCAAGATGGGGGCGGGTGAGCTGAATTACTCGTCCGACATCGACCTGATCATGCTGTTTGACGGCGATCTTTACCGCGACAGCTACGAGGAGGCCCGCGCGGCCCTGGTCCGGGCGACGCGGCGCATGGCGCGGATGCTCTCGGCGATCACCCAGGACGGCTATGTCTTCCGCACTGATCTGCGCCTGCGGCCCGACGCGGCGGTGACGCCGGTCTGCCTGTCGATGGACGCCGCGGAGGCCTATTACGAGAGCGTGGGGCGCACCTGGGAGCGCGCGGCCTATATCAAGGCGCGGGCCGCGGCGGGCGATGTCGCGGGCGGCGAAACCTTCCTGAAACGGCTCACCCCCTTCATCTGGCGCAAGCATCTGGACTTTGCGGCGATCCAGGACGCCCATGACATGCGGCTCAAGATCCGGGCGCATAAGGGGCTCTTCGGGCCGATCAAGCTGCCGGGCCATGACATGAAGCTGGGGCGCGGCGGGATCCGTGAGATCGAGTTCTTCACTCAGACGCGGCAGCTGATTGCGGGCGGGCGCGATCCGGCGCTGCGCGTGCGCGGCACCGTGGCGGGGTTGGCGGTGCTGGCCGAGCGCGGCTGGATCGACGCGGGCTTGTCAACGCAGCTGACGGCGGCCTACCGGGCGCATCGCGAGGTCGAGCACCGTTTGCAGATGACCGCCGACGCGCAGACCCATGCCTTGCCGGGGGACGCCAAGGGCTTTGACCGGCTGGCGGCGTTCATGGGCGAGGGCGCCGATACGCTGAGGCGGGACTTGGTGGAGCGGTTGGAGATGGTGCATGCGCAGACCGAGGGGTTCTTTGCGCCGGGCCAGCCCGGGCCGCAGGGGCAGGGGGCGGCTACAGACGTGCCGGATGCCGCGCAAAGCGTGGTCGAGCGCTGGTACAGCTACCCGGCGCTGCGCTCGGCCCGGGCGGTGGAGATCTTTGAGCGGCTAAAGCCCGACCTGCTGGCCCGGCTGACACATGGCGGCGGCTCGGATGCGCTGGAGCATTTCGACCTGTTCCTGGCCGGTTTGCCCGCGGGCGTGCAGGTCTTCTCGCTCTTCGAGGCGAACCCGCAGCTTATCGACCTGATCGCGGATATCGTCACCACCGCGCCCGCGCTGGCGCGCTATCTGGGGCGCAACGCGCAGGTCTTTGACGCGGTGATCGGGGGCGATTTCTTTGCGCCCTGGCCCGGGGTTTCGGGTCTATTGGAGGATCTTGTCGCGCGGCTGCAGGACGGCGATTACGAACGCCAGCTGGACGCCGCGCGGCGCTGGCACAAGGAGTGGCACTTCCGCGTCGGCGTGCATCACCTGCGCGGGGTCGCGGATGCGCGCCAGACCGGGCAGCACTATGCCGAGCTGGCCCAGGCGGTGCTGCGCGCGCTCTGGCCGGTGGTGGTGGCAGAGTTCGCCCGCAAGCACGGGTCCCCGCCCGGCGCGGGCGCTGTCGTGCTGGGCATGGGGTCGCTGGGCGCGGCCCAGCTTGCTGCGACCTCTGATCTGGACCTGATCGTGATCTACGATGCGGCGGGGGTTGAGGCCTCTGACGGGCCGCGCAGCCTGGCCGCGCGGGCCTATTACGCCCGGCTGACCCAGGCCTTCGTCACGGCGCTTTCGGCGCAGACCGCCGAGGGCGCGCTATATGAGGTGGACATGCGGCTGCGCCCCTCGGGGCGGCAGGGGCCCGTGGCCACGGCGGTCACCGCATTCGAGAGCTATCAGCGCGACGAGGCCTGGACCTGGGAGCATCTGGCGCTGACGCGCGCCCGCGCGGTTGCGGGATCCGAGGCGCTTGGCGCGCGGGTTGAGGCCTTCCGCCGCGGGCTTTTGGCGGCGCCGCGCAAGCCTGCGAAGATCTGCGCGGATGTTGCCGAGATGCGCGGGCGGCTCGCCGAGGCGACGGGAGCGTCTGGTGCCTGGGAGGTCAAGCGCGGCGCCGGGCGATTGCAGGATATCGAGCTCTTGGGGCAAGCGGCCGCGCTCTTGGCGGGGGACCCGGCGCGGACCACGGCACAGCAGTTGGCGCTGCTGGAACGGTTGGGCTGGGCCTCGCCGGCGGAGGTGGCCGAGCTGCGCGCCAGCCATGGCTGGCTTTGGGCCTTGCAGGCGGCAGGTCGCCTTTTGACCGGCGATGCGCCGGATTTAGACGCGCTTGGCGATCAGGGACGGGGTTTTGTGCTGGCACAGGCCGCGTGGGAGGACGCCCCCGCGCTGCAAGGAGAAATCGCCCGCGTGGCCGATCGCCTGGCGGCGTTGGTCACACGCAGCCTTGAGCATCCGCCTAAGGCGGGTTAACGCGCCGCCGGAGGCAGGGAGAAGAGGCAAATGGAACTCGACCGCATCGACAAGACGCAGCTCATCAAAGAGAGCTATCGGATCGAGGGCATCTCGGCCGAGGAATGCCGCACGATCTTTGTCGACTGGGCGCTGAAACTGCCCGCCGACATCGTGCCTCAGGAAGCCATTGCGGTGCTCTACGAGGCCTATGCCGCTGCCGCGCCGGACCATCCGATGAGCCAGGTGCTTAAAGACGGCATGGTGGCCCCGACGGCGCCCAAGCGCCGCGGCGGGCGGCGCGGGCGCGTGAACTAGGACTTGCTGACGAAATACGGCGCAGAATTGTGCCCCTGCACCAGCGCGCTTGACATAATGTCGCACCCTGGGCGAGGCTGACCCTTATGGGGTTCATGATTGTTTTGGAGGCAAGCCATGCTCGTGCATCAAATTCTAAAGGGTAAACCCGACGATGGGGTTGTCACAATCTCGCCTAGCATGAAGGTCCAGGAAGCCGCTGAGCTTTTGTCGAGCCGCAAGATCGGCGCCGTGATCGTCTCGGAGGACGGCAAGATGGCGCTGGGGATCCTGTCAGAGCGCGACATCGTGCGCGAGCTGGGGCGGCGCGGCACGGCCTGCCTCCGCGACGAGGTCTCGGACATGATGACCACAGAGCTGGTGTTCTGCGCCCGCGACGACACCGCGGACGCCGTGATGAGCAAGATGACCGAGGGGCGGTTCCGCCATATGCCGGTGCAGGAGGCCGGGCTGATGATCGGCCTGATCTCTATCGGGGACGTGGTCAAGGCGCGGCTCAGCGAGCTGTCGATGGAGAAGGACGCGCTGCAGGGCATGATCATGGGGCATTAGCTTTTGCTCGGCGGCAGGTGATCCAAATGGGTGCTTCCGCACGCTCTTTTTTAAGTTGGGCTTGCGGCGACGCCCAACGGCATCGTCATGCCCGCCTTGCGGTGGCGCAGCCCGTATTTTTGGCCAAGAAGAACCAGGGACCTTTGGCAAAAGCGACGCGCGGTTCTGCGCGGACCGGTCAGATCGCCGCGGGGTCTTGCATCCTGCCGCGCAATATTGTTGCGTGCACCCAGACAAGGAGGACCGCCCATGCGCACCGGGCTATACGCTGGCACGTTCGATCCCATCACCCTGGGGCATCTCGACATCATCAGCCGGGGCTGCCTGCTGGTCGACCGCCTGGTAATCGGCGTGGCCATCAACCGCGACAAGGGGCCGTTGTTTGACCTCGACGAGCGCGTCGCCATGGTCGAGGCCGAATGCGCCAAGCTGGAGGTGCCCGCTGAGATCGTCGTGCACCCGTTCGAGAACCTGCTGATCGATTGCGCCCGCGATGTGGGCGCCAGCGTGATCGTGCGCGGGCTGCGCGCGGTTGCCGATTTTGAGTACGAGTTCCAGATGGTCGGCATGAACCGCGCCATGGATGCCAGCATCGAGACCGTGTTCCTGATGGCGGAGGCCAAATATCAGGCCATCGCCTCTAAGCTGGTCAAGGAGATCGCACGGTTGGATGGCGACGTGACAAAATTCGTCACCCCGGGCGTGAACAGCGCGTTGATGGGCAAGCTGAGCTAGGTGGCCATGGCCGCGCTGAAGGGCATAGTGCTGGCGGCGCTGGGGCTCTACATGGCCTATGCCGCGCTGATGATCTGGCTGCATCCGCGGTTCATTTACCCCTTCTCGCAGCAGCCCTTTGCGCATGCCGGCTATACGCGCCATGACCTTTCGGACGGGCCGGTGGTTTACGCCCATGACGCCGGGACCGGCGCGCCGCTGGTGGTCTACATCATGGGCAATGCCGGGTCGCTGGAACTGTTCGTGGCGATGCTCGACCATCACCGCGCGGCGGGGCGCAGCGTTGTGGCGATGGGCTTTCGCGGCGGCGGCGGGCTGCCGGGCGCGCCCTCTGAGCCCGTACTGAAGGCGGATGCGCTGGCGGCGTTCGATGCCGCCCCTGGGCTGGTGGCCGATCCCGGCGCGGTGATCGTGCAGGGCTATTCGCTGGGCACCGGGCTGGCGCTGCATGTGGCCGCGCGGCGCGCGGTCGATGGCCTGATCCTGTCCGCCCCCTACGCCAAGCTGTGCCGTTTGATGGCGCAGGCCAGCTATCTGCCCGCCTGTCTGCTGCCGGGGGTGCAGAAGTGGAACAGCCAGGAGGATGCGCAAAACATCCGAGCGCCGTCACTGGTGCTGCATGGCGGTGCTGATCGCCTTATTCCGACTGCCGAAGGGGAGCTCTTGGCCTCTTTCCTGCCAAGCCAAAGCCGCTTTGTGAGAATCGATGGCGCGGGTCACACCGACCTGATGCGCTTTCCCAGCTATCTAGTCGAAATAGATGAATTCGCCGAAGGTCTATAACGCTTTGCCTCCATTTGGGTTAGAATGCTTAGCACCGCGCCAAGATTATCTGTTCCTAGCGGAAAAAATTGTCACCTGATCGGGAGAGAATTTTATGCAGTTCAAAGCAATTTTCGTCGCCGCACTCATATCAGCGTCCCCGGCTTGGGCGACCTTCTATTGCCAGGTGAAAGAGGGCGGGACGGAGCTCATGGAAGAGCCATCGGCCATGTCCGAGGCGCTGCTCGCGCTGCCATGTGGCACAGTGGTCTCTCTGTTTGACGAGGATGGCGACACGAAGGGGGCCTGGGTCCGGGTCGCCTTTGATAATATCGACGCAGGAAGATGGGGCGCCGGTCTAGAAGGGTGGGTGCTTAGAGACAGATTGGAGATCTGCGGCTGAGCCCTATGGCGCCCATCCTTTGACCCGGGATGCGGGGTAAAGGCTGGGCGCGCGCGACCTGCTGATCCTGTGGGCGCACCGCGTTAAGCGGTGCACCAGGCTCTTGGCAATGCTCTGTCGTTAGATCAGCTTGCCCATCGCCACCGCCGTGTCGGACATCCGGTTCGAGAAGCCCCACTCGTTGTCGTACCAGGTCAGGATGCGGCACATGGTGCCCTCCATGACCTTGGTCTGGTCGGTGGCGAAGATCGACGAATGCGGGTCGTGGTTGAAGTCCTGGCTGACGAGTTTCTCGTCGGTGACGCCCAGGATCCCCTGCAGCGGGCCAGAAGCGGCCGCGGCGCGCATCGCGTCGTTGATTTCTGCAACCGAGGTCGCGCGGCCGGCCTCGAAGGTCAGGTCCACCACCGAGACATTCGGCGTGGGCACGCGGATCGACACCCCGTCGAGCTTGCCGTTCAGCTCCGGCAGCACCAGCCCCACGGCCTTGGCCGCGCCGGTGGAGGTGGGGATCATCGACATCGCCGCCGCGCGGGCGCGGTAGAGGTCCTTGTGCAGCGTGTCCAGCGTCGGCTGGTCGCCGGTATAGCTGTGCACCGTGGTCATCAGCCCCTTGGCGAGGCCCACCGTGTCGTTCAGCACCTTGGCCACCGGGGCCAGGCAGTTCGTGGTGCAGGACGCGTTCGAGACCACCAGGTCGTCCGCGGTCAGCGTGCCATCGTTCACGCCAAACACGATGGTCTTATCAGCGTCCTTGCCCGGCGCCGAGATCAGCACCCGGCTAGAGCCGTTCGCGAGATGCGGCTGGCAGGCCTCCTTGGAGGTGAAGATGCCGGTGCATTCCAGCGCCACGTCCACATCCGACCAAGGCAGGTCGGCAGGGTTGCGGATCGCAGTGACCCGCATGGGGCCGCGGCCGGCGTCGATCGTGCTCTCGGTGGTGGTCACCGTGGCCGGGAAGCGGCCATGCACGCTGTCATATTTCAGCAGATGCGCGTTGGTCTCTACCGGGCCGAGGTCGTTGATCGCGACGACCTCGATATCGGTGCGGCCGGATTCGATGATCGCGCGCAGAACGTTGCGGCCAATGCGGCCAAATCCGTTGATGGCAACTTTGACGGCCATGTTGCTGTCCTACCTGAGATTGTGGATGTTGGCGCTAACATCGCTATTGGGCAGCGAAAGTCAACCGGATTAGCCCGCAAATCTCGCAAGATTGATGGCCGATCCGGTCACCGCCAGAACGCGATGTAGTCGATGAGGTCCAAGAGTTTCCTGCCCAGGAACACCAGCGTCTCGCCGCCGGTCAGGTACATATCCAAGCCGACCAGTCCGATAATCGTAAGACCAAGGATGATTGCGATTGTGTTGGTCAAGTTTTGCTCGTCATTTTTGTCGCGGGCTCCACGGCCAGCTTGTTGATTTGTGCTCTTTTTACTGCAAAGCGCCGCGCTGTGACAGTGCCTGGGACGGATCGCGCGCAAAAAACCGGTCTCCGTGGCCCGAGGGGCGCTGCCAATTTGGCGGGTACCTCAGGGTGAAATGCATATTTAACTTCTTCTTTTCCGGTACTTGTCGCATCTTTCGGTTTAGATAACATTTGAAGTGAAAGATTTTAGGCGACCTGAGATTCGAGGCCTGACGGCTTACCTTTCTGTCAGGTTGGGGGGGATTTTCCCTGGAATCAGCATGGCCCCTGCGGACGCCCTTGGACGTTTGGGCAACTAGCGTAGCGATTAAGGCGGGGTCAGATTTTGGCCGCGCGATCGGTTGCAAGCTGCGCATCGAAATGCACATTCCGGGCGGTGCAACCGGCCCGTCTATCGCGAAACAGCCGGAAAGTTCCGACGACGGGTGGCCCAAAGCTGGGTCGCAGAGCCGTCGCGCCTGGTAGCCCGTCGCGGGGCGGCGGCGAGGCCGCGATCAGATCGTATTTAAGCCGCGTGCCGGCCTGGATGACGGAGCGGAGATAGACGCGTGCAAAATCAAAAGGCCCGGTCGCGATGCCGGGCCCTCTGCGCAGATTGATGCGGCGCGCGTCAGTGCAGCTGTTGCCCCATCAGCGCGGCCACATCCGCCATCCGGCAGCTAAAGCCCCATTCGTTGTCATACCAGGCCAGGACGCGGACCGTGCGCCCGCCGACAACCTTGGTCTGCTCGGGAGCGAAGATCGAGCTATGCGGCGTGTGATTGAAGTCGATGGAGACCTTGGGCTCGGGGTCATAGCTGAGCACGGCGCCCATATGGCCGGCCGCGGCCTCGGCGACGGCCGCGTTCACATCCGCCTCGGTGACGTCCTTGGAGGCCTCGAAGGTCAGATCAACGGCCGAGACATTCGGCGTGGGCACGCGCATGGCGGTGCCGTCCAGCTTGCCGCGCAGGTTCGGCAGCACCTCTCCCAGCGCCTTAGCGGCGCCGGTGGAGGTGGGGATCATCGCCATGGCGGCGGCGCGGGCGCGGTAGAGGTCATTGTGGCGGCGGTCCAGCGCCGGCTGGTCGCCGGTATAGCTGTGGATCGTGGTCATGATGCCGCGCTCGATGCCGATGGCCTCGTCCAGCACCTTCGCCAGCGGTGCCAGGCAGTTGGTGGTGCAGGAGCCATTGGAGATCATGCGCTCCTCGGCCAGCATGTCGCGGTGGTTCACGCCATAGACCACGGTGCGGTCCACGTTCTTGGCCGGTGCTGAGATCAGCACCTTCTTGGCGCCGCGGTCGAGGTGGGTGTTCGCCTTCAGCCCGTCATTGAACTTGCCGGTGCATTCCAGGACGATGTCGCAGCCCTCCCAGTCAAGCTCGTCCATCTCATAGGTGGAGAAGACCTTGATCGGGCCGCGGCCCAGATCCATCTGGTCGCCCTCGGTGGTCACGGTGCCGGGGAAGCGGCCATGGATGCTGTCATAGCGCAGCAGATGCGCGTTGGTCTCGATGGGGCCGGTGGCGTTGATCTTGACGACCTGGACGTCATTGCGCGCCGCCTCGTGGATATGCGCCAACGTCGCGCGCCCGATGCGGCCAAAGCCGTTGATACCCAAAGTAACCATGGTCTCACCCCTTGCTGCCTCGCGGCCCGATTAACAGGGGAAGCGAGTCGGCCCAAGGGCAAAAACGGCGCATTTCCGGGGTGTTAGCGTAAACATTCCAGGTTTGCGCTAACAGTCCTCTGTTGCCAAAAGGAATGCCTGCGGCATGCAGGTTTGACGAGCGTCCTCGCCGACAAGCGGCTGCGGGCGCTCGGGGATGGGCGCTCGGTGACGCGAAACCGCAATGTCCGGATTGGGCGCGCGGGCGGGATTGCGTATTTGTGGACAAGGTGAAGGAAGGAGCGCGTCCTTCCCATTTCACCTTGTTCTAAATACGCAAATCCGAGAGCCTAAAGCCCGAGCAGGTCCTTGACCTTTTGCGCTGCCGCCTCTGCGGTGATGCCGAACTGCTGGTAAAGCTCCTCCTGCGGCGCCGAGGCCCCGAACGAGGACATGCCCACAAAGCCCGCCTTGGCCTCGCGGCCCCGCTCGCCCATCAGCCAGCGATCCCAGCCCTGGCGCATGCCCGCCTCGATGGCCACCCGCACCGGCCCGCCGGGCAGCACGCGGCGGCGGTAGGTCTCGGGCTGCTGCTCGAAGAGCTCCCAGCACGGCATCGAGACCACGCGGGTGCCGATGCCTTCGGCCTGCAGCATGTCCCGCGCGGCCATCGCCAGCGAGACCTCTGAGCCGGTGGCCATCAGAATGGCCTGGCGCTTGCCCTCGGCCTCGGCCAGCACGTAAGCGCCCTGGGCGGTGAGGTTCTTGGTCTTATGCTCGGTGCGCACGGTGGGCAGCCCCTGGCGGGTCAGCGACAGCGTGGTCGGCGTGGTGGAGGTCGACAGCGCGATCTCCCAGGCCTCGGCGGTCTCGACCGCATCGGCGGGGCGGATCACCTGCATGTTCGGCGTGGCGCGCAGCATGGCGAGCTGCTCGACCGGCTGGTGGGTGGGGCCGTCCTCGCCCAGGCCAATGGAATCATGCGTGTAGACATAGACCGGCGCGATCCCCATCAGCGCCGCCAGCCGCATCGCGGGGCGGGCGTAATCGGTGAAGACCATGAAGGTGCCGCCATAGGGCTTCACCCCGCCATGCAGCGCCATGCCGTTCATCGCCGCGGCCATGCCGTGCTCGCGCACGCCGTAATGGATGTAGCGGCCCTTGCGGTTCTCGGTGTCATGCACGCCCATATCCGGCGTCTTGGTGTTGTTGGAGCCCGTCAGGTCCGCCGAGCCGCCCACGGTCTCGGGCATGATGGGGTTGATCACCTGCAGCGCCTTCTCGGAGGCCGCACGAGTGGCAAGCTTGGGCGCGGTCTCGGACATCTCGGCCTTGAAGCGCTTGATCGTTGCCGAGAGCTTCTTGGGCGCCTCACCGGATTGCTCGCGAGTGAACTGCGCCTGGCGGTTGCTGGAAAGGTTGGCAAAGCGCTCCTCCCAGGCCACGCGTGCGCCGACGCCGCGTGCGCCGATTTCTTCCCATTGCGCCTTGATATCGGCGGGGATCTCGAACGGGCCGCCCTCCCAGCCGTAGAGCGCCTTGGTCTCGATGATCTGGTCGGGGTTGGTCAGCGCGCCATGGCCCTTGGAGGTGTCCTGCGCGGCGTGGCCCAGGGCGATATGGGTCTTGCAGGCGATCATCGAGGGGCGGTGGGCCTTCTTGGCGGCCTCGATCGCGGCGTCGATGGCCTCTGGATCGTGCCCGTCGATCTCTTGCACATGCCAGCCCGAGGCCTCGAAGCGCTTGGACTGGTTGGTGATGTCCGACATGTCGACGGTTCCGTCGATGGTGATGTTGTTGTTGTCCCAGAACACGATCAGCCGCTCTAGCTTTTGGCGCCCCGCCAGGGCGATGGCCTCCTGGCTGACGCCCTCCATCAAGCAGCCGTCGCCGGCGATCACATAGGTGTGGTGGTCCACGACCTTCTTGCCGTAGCGCGCGCGCAGGATCTCCTCGGCGAGCGCGAAGCCCACGGCGTTGGCGATGCCCTGGCCCAGCGGGCCGGTGGTGGTCTCGACGCCCTTGGCGTGGCCGTATTCGGGATGCCCTGCGGTGATCGCGCCCCATTGGCGGAAGTTCTTCACCTGGTCGAGCGTCATGTCCTCGTAGCCGCAAAGATGCAGCAGGCTGTAGATCAGCATCGAGCCATGCCCCGCCGACAGGATGAACCGGTCGCGGTCGGCCCAATCCGGCGCGGTGGCGTCGAATTTCAGGTGCTTCTCGAACAAAACCGTCGCCACGTCGGCCATGCCCATCGGCATGCCCGTATGGCCGGAATTGGCGGCCGCGACCGCGTCCATCGCCAGCGTGCGGATCGCCGCGGCCTTCATCCAATGATCGGGGTGCTGGGCTTTGAGATCAGAGATTTCCACGGCGCGCAGGTCCTCATCTAAGGGGTCAATTAGGCGTTCGCGGTCTTACCCGCGCCCGCAGGCCTGATAGCAGCGTCAGGCGGAAGATCAAGCGGGCCCGCTAAACCCTTGCGTAAAAAGGGGGGCATTTCCCGCCGCCCTTGTCTAAAATCGGCGAAAGTCTCAGGCTTGACGTGATTCGAGCGCTGGGCCGGGCGGGAACGAGCCGGGCGATGAGCCCAGGAGGGGTGAATGAGCGATATCACAGAGCTTGAGCGGCGGATCACCGCCGCGCTGGATCGTATCGGCACGCAGGTGGACCAGTTGAAGGCCGGGGCTGCCGGGCCCGATCCCGCCGCGTTGGAAGAGGCGCTGGAGGCCGAGAAGGTCGCCAACGCGCAGCTTGAGGAGCGCGTGAAGTCGCTGCGAGAGCAGAACGAGGCGCAGCTCAACGAGCTTGAGCGCAGCGCTGCCGAGCGCGTCGCAGAGGCGGAGGCCGAGCGCGACAAGCTGCGCGGCGAGCTGCAAGAGGCCAAGGCGCAAAACCGCAGCCTGAACCAGGCCACGCAAAAGCTGCAGGCCAGCCTGCAGGCGCTGAGCGCAGCCAGCGCCAACGGCGTCGAGCCGCATATGCTGAACCAGGCCATGATGTCCGAACTGGAGGCGCTGCGTGCCGTCCGGACGGCGGATGTGGCCGAGATGGACGACATCCTGGGCGCGATGAAGCCCCTGCTGACGGAGGCCGCGAACGATGCCTGATGTGATGATCTCAATCGGGGGGCGCGAGTTCTCCGTGGCCTGTCAGGACGGCGAGGAGCACTTCCTGCATTCCGCAGCGGCGCTGCTGGACAAAGAGGCCTCGGCGCTAACGGCGCAAATCGGCGGCCTGCCAGAGGCGCGCATGCTTTTGATGTCCGGGCTGTTGCTGGCTGACAAGACCGCCGGTGCCGACGACCAGCTAAAGGCCGCGAATGAGAGGATCGAGGCGCTTGAGGCCGAGGTCGCGCAGCTCAAGAGCGCGGGCGGCGCCGGGCCGGAGCGCATCGAAGTGCCGGTGGAGGTCATCCCAGACAGCGTCACCGACACGATGGCCGAGCTGGCCGCGCGGGCCGAGGCGCTGGCGGCAGAGGTCGAAGAGAAGGCGGCGAGCTAAAGCGGGCGCGCTCATCCGCGAGCGCCTTGATTGCCTCTCGAGACTTCTGGCCCGCGCGCACAGCCATGACGATCAGCGCGGTGCCTGCCATTGAGGCGATCACCAATACAACAACGACAAGAATTTCCATGGGGCAAAGTCCTTGGTAATGAAAAAGGGCAGCCGAAGCTGCCCCGTAACTTTAACCGCTGGATTTGCACCCATTAAGCGTTCGCCTCGCGGATTTTGTCCGCCGCTTCCTTGTCATAGGCCACGCCGTTGGTCTCAAACATGGTGTCCAGCTCGCCCGAAAGCGTCATCTCGGTGATGATGTCGCAGCCGCCCACGAACTCGCCCTTGATGTAGAGCTGCGGGATGGTGGGCCAGTCCGAGAAGTCCTTGATGCCCTGGCGGATCTCGTCATTCTCCAGAACGTTTACGTCCTGGTAGTCGATGCCCATGTAGTTCAGCACGCCCGCCACGCGAGAAGAGAAGCCGCATTGCGGCATGGTCTTGGTGCCCTTCATGAAAAGCACCACGTCGTTGGCTTCCACGGTGGACTGGATTTGCTCTTGGGCGGACATCGGGTTCACTCCATCTGGCGCGGGTTGGTCGCGCGGGTCGCGGTATATGTATTTTCGGATGCTGGCCGAGACAAGGGGCTAGCGGCGTTTAAGGGGTTTGGGGGGCGTTGCTAAGCGCGCTGGTCTGGCCCCCAGCAAGTCTTGGCGCGTCACAATTTTCTTGCAAGAAAATTGCGAAACTCTTCCAAGAGTTTCGTCGGCGCGCCCCGAACTGTTGCTCTATGCGCGCCCTCTTATCGGCCCGCGGGCCGGACTTTCCTTTGAAGGAAAGTGCAAATCTCTTGCAAGAGATTTGGCGCGCCCAAAAGGCGTTCCGGGTCAAGACCGCCCCTAACTCTCGGCCCAACCCGCCATCTGCTGCGTCGCGGCCCTCAGCCACAGGATGTCGAAACCTGCGATCAATCGGTAGCCACGCTCGAATAGCGCCTTCGCCTGCCCCTGCTGCAGCGCCACCCCGCCCAGCGGGATCCCAGCGGCCTTGGCCGCCGCCTCGGCCTTGGCAATCGCGGCGACGAACGCGGGATGTTCAAACTGGCCGGAGACACCCAGTTCGGTCGACAGATCGAACGGCGCGGGCACGATCATATCGATCCCCGGCACGGCACAGATCGCCTCGACATTGTCGATCGCTTCGCGCGTCTCGATGGTCAACACGCAGACGAGACGGTCCTGCATCGTTTCGCGGTAGCTCATCAAGTCGGTGCCCCAGCGCGACTGCGCGATGAAGGGGCCAAAGCCGCGCGTGCCGTCAGGGGGATAGCGCAGGCTGGCCACGGCCTTGGCGGCGTCCTGGGCGTCTCGGATCAGCGGAAACACAATGCCCTCCGCCCCAAGATCCAGCACGCGCTTGACCTGTGCGGGGTCGTTCTCGGTGATCCGCACCAGCGGGGCGCAGTCCGTGCCGGCGGTGGCGGCGATCATCGCATGCGCGCTGCCATAGTCGACGGCGCCATGCTCCATATCGATCACCACCAGGTCCGCGCCCGCCGCGGCGAGGGCCTGGGTCACTGTGGCAGAGGGGATCGTGCAGAGATGCCCGGTCAATCGCGCGTCCTGCGCGAGCTTCTGCTTCAGACCTGCCATGCCAAACCTCCACTGAACCAATGGCTCGCAGGATAGGCCGGCGGCTGGCCGTCACAAGGAAAATCAGCGCGGCAGGTGGATGTTGAACCGCGCGCGAATGTCCTGGTCCACGCTGGGCTCAAAGGCCACGGGCGAGGGCTGGGACAGGATGGCCTCTTTCTTGGCGATGGCATTGGCGATGAGATCTGGCTTGCCCATCTCGTCCCATTCCTTGGGGCTCATGCGGTTGCCGAGGCTGGGGTAGACGTGGTCGCGCTCCATCCGGGCCATGGTCTGGCCCGTGCCCAGGTAATGCCCCGGCCCGCCTAGGCAGACCTCCCGCATCTGGTCCAGCGCCAGCGTCTCGTCATCCACCTCGATCCCGCGCACGCAGCGCATCGCCTGGCCGATCAGGTCGTCGCTCAGGATCAGGCTCTCGTGGCAGAAGCCCAGCAGCGAGGCATGCATCCCGGCGGCCTCGTAGACCATGTTCAACCCCGCCAGCCCAGTCATGACGTTCGAGCACATCTGCTCCCACCCGGCCTGCATGTCCGGCAGCTTGCTGTCGCAGGCGCCGCCCGCGGCGCCGCCGGGGATACCGTAGAACTGGTGCATCTGCGCGCAGCCTGAGCTGAGCAAGGCCTGCTCGCCAGAGCCCACGCACATCGCGCCGGTGCGCAGATCCAGCCCGAAGGGCCAGGTGCCAAAGATCGCCGGATGCCCCGGCTTGACCGCGTTCACATAGACCACGCCCGCCAGGCATTCCGCCACCGCCTGGGTGATCGCCCCGGCCACGGTCGAGGGCGCCGTGGCGCCCGCCATGCCCGCGGACAGTAACAGCACCGGCATGCCGCCGCGGATGCAGTTCTCCATCACCTGGCAAGCCTCGGTCGCGAATTTCAACGGCGGCACCACGAAGCAGTTGGTGTTGGACATGAAAGGCCGCGCGCGCCAGGCGTCCTCGCCCCCGGCGATCATATGCAAGAGCTCCAGCCCCGACAGCGCGAAATCCGGCTCGCTAAAGGACATGCCGATATGCTTGGTCGTCCCAGCGCAGCAGGCGTAGATCGAGTTCAGGTCCATCTCGCGGTTGTCTTCGATATCGCGGCACACCATGGGGCGCTGCAGGAAGTGCACGTTATCCAGCTGCTGCACTATGCGGGCGGCGTCATGCAGGTCCTGCACGGTGGAGTGGCGGTAGTTGCGCCCATCCACGTCGACCATGTTCACCGCGGCACCGGCGGTGCCGTAATGCACTCGCGCCCCGCCCAGCTCCAGATCATGCCGCGGGTCGCGCCCGTGCAGGGTGAAGGATTTGCAGGCCAGGGCCAGGCTGTCCTCGACCAGCGCGGGAGAGAAGCGGATGCGGCCGTCATCGCCCTGCACAGCGCCCGCCTTGGTGAGGATTTCGACGCCGCTGGGGGGCGCGTCGGCGAGGCCGATGGTCTCTAGCGCCTCAAGGGCTGCGTGGTGGATCTTTTGCACATCCGCATCGGTCAGCGGCCTGTAGCGCCCGCCGGGCATGCCCGCACGGATGGGGCGGTCAGCTGCGGCGAGGGGGGCTGCGCGGGCGGCGCGACGCGCGGCGCGGCCTCCGGAGCGGCGAGGGGATTGGTCATTCATGGGGCGGGCTCTTTGAAACTGGAACTGGGAAAGGCAACGGGCGGCGGTCCGCTGGTCCGCTAGGGGCGCCCCCGCGCCGCGCGGCCCCGATCGGCGCCGATGGTGCGGCTCACCAGGGCGATCTTCCAGTTGTTGTTTGGCCAAGTGCTCATGAATTGAGCATGCCAGAGCAAGTTTTCCACATTCTTACCCGAATGCGTCAGCCTGTTCTATTTGCGACATTCGCGTTTGGAGCGGGCCTATTTTGCCGGGGCGTATGTGTCGAGGAGCGCCTGGCACTCGGCGCCGGTCGCATCTCCGCCGCCATTGCCAATGCCCCAGACAAATGCGCCCGCCTGGGGTGGCGACTGGTTTAGGAACCCATAGTGTTGCTGATCTTTGACCGCGATCCCGGCGGCAAGCGGCGCCCCGGAGCCGCTATAGGCGTCCTCCCACCCCGTTTGGAAGGCCTCGGTCCAAGTGCCGTTGTAAAGCAGCGGCACCAAAGCATCGACCTCACTTTCGGCCAGATTGGCGCGGTCCATTTCAACGACGCTTGCAAAACATGCAACAAAGCAGAGGTAGCCCTGCGATTTCGCGTGGGCGATAAAGGCCTGCAATTGCGCAAAGTCGATGCTCGGTTCCTCGCCGTCGGCGGTCTCCAGGTCCAGCACGATGCCGCAATAAGCGTCCCCCAAGACGCCCTGGAGCGCGTTTCCGCTGGAGTAGGTTTCAAAGAAGGGCGCCCAATTGTTCTGTTCGCCGCCGCTCCACATCCCGCCGACGTTCAGCATCACAGCGTTGGCGCTTGGCAACGCCACAGGGGTCACGCGGGACATGTCCAGCACCGTGTCGGGCCGCGCGGTCATACGAATAAGGTAGGTGTCGGCGTCGATCCCGGTGAAATCCCCGCTCCAGCCGACCCAAATTCCATTAAAAACAGCCATAACGCGTGCTCCATTCAGGCCGCCATCGTATCATGATCGAGGCGGGACAGGGGCCGACGTGACGTCGGTCGGGCCCTAGTGGGTATTAATCGACCAACAGAACCTTTTGCGTTTAGGCCTTGCGCGAGAGCTCGGACAGAACGTCGAGCACCGACATCACATCCTCACGCGTACAATCAAAGGTCCCGGCGGTGAAGCGGATCACGAACTTCCCCTCATGCATGGTCTGCGTGAGGTAGATCCGCCCGTCATCGTTGATCCGCCGCAAGAGGTCCGCGTTCAGCGCGTTCAGATCCTTGGCCCCTGCCGGCGCGTAGCGGAAGGAGAACAGCGCCAAGCTCGGCTCGGAGGTTATCTCGAAGCCGGGCAGGGCGCGGATCGCCGTGCAGAGCTCCGCCGTCCAGGCCACGTGGTTGCGGATCATCCCGCGCAGGGCCTCCAGCCCGTAGGCGCGCAGCACGAACCACAGCTTCAGCGCGCGGAAGCGGCGCCCCAGCGGCACCGTCCACTCGTTGAAGTTGGTGGTGTCGTCCTCGCCCAGCGTCTGCAGGTAGTCGGGCCGCAGCCCCAGCGAGCGGATCTGCGGCGCGGGGTCGCGCAGGAACTGCAGCGCGCCGTCGAACTGCGCGCCGAGCCCCTTATAAGGGTTCATGACAACGCTGTCGGCGCGCTCCACGCCCCACCAAAGGTGGCGGAACTCTCGGCAGATCATCGCATTGCCGGCCCAGGCGGCGTCGACATGGGTGTAGAGGTCATACTCTTCGGCGACCTCCAGGCAGGCCGCGATAGGGTCGCACGCCCCGATCGAGGTGCCCCCGGTGCAAAGGACCAGCCCGGACGGTGCAAATCCCGCGCGCTTGTCCTCTTCGATCATGCTCACCAGCGCCACGGGATCCATCCCGTAGTCATCCGTTGTGGGGACCTTCACCAGGTTGTCCTGGCCAATCCCCGCCATGCGCACCGCCTTGTCCACCGAGCTGTGGGTATGCGCGCTGGCGTAGATCCGCATGGTTGGGCCATGGGTGATGCCGGTATGGACGCTTTCCCAGTCCGAGATCCGGTCGCGCATGGTCAGCACCGCCGAGAAGGTCGCCGTGGTTGCGCTGTCATGGATCGTGCCGGTGAAATTCTCTGGCAGCCCCAGCGCCTGGCGCATCCAGGCCACCATCACCTGCTCGATCTCGGTCGCCGCGGGCGAGGTCTGCCACAGCATGCACATCGCCGAGATCGTGTTGGCCAGCTGCTCGGCCCATTGGCTTGCCGGGGCGGCGTTGGAGGGGAAATAGGCAAAGAAGCGCGGGTGCTGCCAATGGGTCATGGCGTCGGGCACAATCGCCTCGAAATCCGCGAAGATCTGCTCGGGGCTCTCCGGCGCCTCGGGCGCGGCTTTGGGCAGCTTGGCGGCGGTGGCGCCGGGCTTTGTCTGGGCCCGAACGGGGCGGTCCCGCAAGTCGCGGTGGTACTCGTGAGCCCAATCGGCGGTGCGCTTGGACCAATTACGCAAATCATTGTGGTTCATGACGCTAGGGTGATCATGCCGCCGCGCTTTGGCAAGCGGGATATTGAGCGCCTAATCGTCGCGGTCTCGCCTGCCGCCGGTGGCGAGTAGGACGAATGCCAAGGCCAGGACCAGCGCGACACCGATCACTATGAACTTCAGCTCACCCATCTCGGCGGTCGCCGGCGGGCTCGTCCACTAGTCCGGCGCCCGCGTCGTCAGCGCCAGCGCGTGCAGCTCGCCCGAGGGCCCGTCCATCTTGCCCTTGAGCGCGGCATAGACCGCGCGCTGCTGCTGCACCCGGTTCTTGCCCGCAAAGCTGGGGTCCACCACCATCGCCGACATATGCACCCCGTCCTCGCCCTGCACAGTGATCTCCGCCTCGGGGAAGCTTTCGCGCAGCAACTCCTCGATCTCTTTGGCGTACATGGGCATAGGTGGCTCTCCTTGTGGCTTACCCTCAGAGATAGGCCCCGGCGCGGGGCTACGCAAGCGCGTCAAAAGCGCCCTGGGTGGCGGCTAAGAACTGGCTGACATGGTAGCCATGCACCAGCGCGTGGTGCACCTGGATGGTCATGGCCATGTCGTGACCCGCGACGCTGGGCACGATCTTGCCCCAAGAGACCTGCGGGATGCAGTCATCCGCATGGGGCAGGGCGTTGTCGACAGAGGTATAGTCCAGCCAGGGCAGGCAGGACAGGTAAGCCACGGCCGCGCGCTGGCCAGTGTTGGCGTTCAGAGGGACGCCCGCGCGCACCTTGGCGATCTCCTCGGCGGCATGGGCATCAAACGCGGCGCGGTCGGCCTGCCAGGTCAGGTAGGTGTAGCGAAAGTCGCCGCCCTCGGTGGCGATGGTCGGCGAGAGCTCCAGGCGCTCATAGCTTCGCACCACATCGCCTTGAAAGCGCAGCCGAAGTTGCGGCGCCGCGTGCAGACCCGCGCCAATTGCCCAGAGGCAGGTCCGAAACACCGGCAGCTCTGATTTCCGCGCCATCAGGCGGCTGACATCCACCCGCGCCGTCACCGCATAATGCGGGCGCTCATAGGTGCGAAAGAAGCGGAACTGGTCCGCGCCGGGCCAGGCGCTTTGGTCGATCTCGGTCGCGTTTTCGTCGGGCATGCGGGTGCTCCCTACGGTGGGGCGTTATTGAAACGTTAGCAATTCGTTGATAATTGATAAGAGCGAAGTGTTGGTGGTTTCACAATCATCTTCTATAGTGAGGCCCGGGAGGTGGTATCTCCCGGGCCTCTTCTATCTCAGGCTAGAGCCCAAAATAGAGTCTTACGATTGCAACGATCAGGCTGCAGGCCGTCAATGTTACAATCGCAGTACGAAATGTCTTCGGACTCACATAAATCACCTCCTTCCGCCGCGATGTTTCGCGACGGGGGGAGGCTACCCAGAGATCCCCAATGATTGGTTAAGGTCAGCCTAATGCGGCGGCGAACGCCCCGCGGAACACCGCCGAAAGCTCCTCCAGCGGGGCCTCGGACGCGCCGTAACGCACTGAACTTCCGGTGAAACGCCCCACGCTGGCAATCGGCACCCCGGCCTGGCCCGCCGCGATCATCAGCGCCTCGGCCTGGTCAAAGTTGCAGGCCACCAGATAGCGCGCCTGGTCCTCGGCGAAGAGCTCTGCGGTGTCGCCGCTGTCAAGGCAGACGCCCACGCAAGCGGCCTCGGCCATCTCGAAGGCCGCCAGGGCCAGCCCGCCATCGGAGAGATCCGTGCAGGCCTTGATCAAGGCGCTGTTTTTGCGGATGAAATCGCCGTTGCGGCGCTCGGCTTCCAGATCCACGGCTGGGGCGGGGCCGTCCTCGGAGTTAAACACCTCCGCCATCAGCGCCGATTGCCCCAGATGCCCATGGGTCGCGCCCACAACAAGCGCCACATGGCCCTCGCGCACCTCACCGCCGATCAGGTCGGCCTCGGAGGCGATCAGCCCCACCGCGCCGATGGTGGGCGTGGGCAGGATCGCCGCGCCGTCGGTCTCGTTGTAAAGCGAGACGTTCCCGGAAACGATCGGCATATCAAGCGCCTGGCAGGCCTCGCCGATGCCGTTGATGGCGCCAACGAACTGCCCCATGATGCTCGGCTTTTCGGGGTTGCCGAAGTTCATATTATCCGTGGTCGCCAGGGGTTTGGCGCCGACGGACACCAGGTTGCGGAAGGCCTCGGCCACCGCCTGCTTGCCGCCCTCGACCGGGTCGGCCAGCACGTAGCGCGGGGTCACGTCAGAGGTGAAGGCCAGCATCTTGCCCGTGTCATGCACGCGCACGATGCCCGCTCCGAGCCCCGGCTGGCGCACCGTGTCGGCCATCACCTGGCTGTCATATTGCTCATAGACCCATTCGCGGGAGCAGTAGTTGGGGCTAGATAGCAGCGCGCGCAGCCCGTCGATGGGGTCCACGTTCACCACATCGGGTGTCTCGCCCTTCCAGGGCGCGGTCGGCTCCCAGAGGCGGTCGTATTCCGGCGCGGTCGAGCTGAGCTTGGACAGAGGCAGGTCGGCCTTCACCTCGTCACCATGCAGGATCAAGAAGCGGTCCTCGGCGATGGTCTCGCCGACGATGGCGAAATCGAGGTCCCATTTGTCGAACACCGCTTTCGCCTCGGCCTCAAGCTCGGGCTTGAGCACCATCAGCATGCGCTCCTGGCTCTCAGACAGCATCATCTCATAGGCGGTCATGTTCGCCTCGCGCTGCGGCACGTCGTCGAGCTGCAGCTTGATGCCCAGCCCGCCCTTGTCGCCCATCTCCACCGCCGAGCAGGTCAGGCCCGCGGCACCCATGTCCTGGATCGAGATCACCGCGCCCGTCTGCATCAGCTCCAGGCAGGCCTCGAGCAGGCGCTTCTCGGTGAAAGGATCGCCGACCTGCACGGTCGGGCGCTTCTCTTCGATGGTGTCGTCGAACTCCGCGCTGGCCATGGTCGCGCCGCCCACGCCATCGCGGCCGGTCTTGGCGCCCAGATAGACCACGGGCATGCCCACGCCGGAGGCTGCGGAGTAAAAGATGCTGTCGGAATCCACCAGCCCCGCGGCGAAGGCGTTCACCAGGCAGTTGCCGTTATAGGCGGGATGGAACCGCACCTCGCCGCCCACGGTGGGCACGCCGAAGGCGTTGCCATAGCCGCCGACGCCCTCGACCACGCCGTTCACAAGCTGCTTGGTCTTGGGGTGGTCGGGGCTGCCGAAGCTCAGCGAGTTCATCGCCGCGATGGGCCGCGCGCCCATGGTGAAGACGTCTCGCAGGATCCCGCCCACGCCCGTGGCGGCGCCCTGGTAGGGCTCGATATAGGAGGGGTGGTTGTGGCTCTCCATCTTAAAGACCACGGCCTGCCCGTCGCCGATATCCACGATCCCTGCATTCTCGCCGGGGCCGCAGATCACCTGCGGGCCCTCGGTGGGCAGGGTGCGCAGCCATTTCTTGGAGGACTTATACGAGCAATGCTCGTTCCACATCGCCGAGAAGATGCCCATCTCGGTGAAGTTTGGTGCGCGGTTCAGGATGCGGATCACCTCTTGGTACTCCTCGGGTGTGAACCCGTGGGCCGCGACGATCTCTTCGGTGATGGCTGGTTCGGTCATGCTCGTTCCCCAATTTGGGGGCGCTTATAGGGCAAGCTTTCGGTGTGTGAAAGAAACCCTTTGTTAAGGTTAATGGCGGATAAGCGGGACAGGTCTGGAAGAGGTGCGACGATGCTATCCAACACGCGGCCAGAACGGTCGGTATCCGCAGCGAAATCTGCCGATGCGCTCGAGGCATCGAAATGGTTGGGGCATCTGCGCGCCGCTCCGGACCCCCAGTCTCCCGATCCCGAGAACGCGGTGCTGTGGGCGGATTTCGGCGGTCACGCGCGGCGGCTCGACGCGATGCGGCCCGCCAATTGGGCGCCGCCTGATTCTGCGGCGCAGGTGCATGAGCTCTCGCCATTGCTGCAAGGCGGCGCCACCGCGCGTGACGCGGCCGGGCGCGCGCAGGTCCTGCGACAAACCCGACGCAATGATCCCTGGTGGCGCTTCTGGTGAACAAAAAAAGGGCCGGGTCAAGCCCGGCCCAGTCCAACAGGGAGGTAAACGCCAGTGCGACAGTGTATCGTCGCGGGCGTTGAGGCTGAAATAAGAGCCCGAATGCCGCCCTTCAAGGCAAATTGCGAAGATTGGGTGCAATGCCGCTATGCATTCGTCGCATAACTGAGCATCCGCAGAATTAGCCGCCTATTCTCTGTGCCTTTTGCGATAGGCGACGATCTCGTCCATGACGAAATCGCGGAACGCGGCGATGCGTTTAGAGTTCCGCAGCTCCTCGGGATAGGCCAGGAAAACCGGCACCTCGTTCGATTCGACATCCGGCAACACCCGCACCAGTTCGGGGAAACCCTCGGTGATATAGTCCGGCAGCACGCCGATGCCGAGATTGCTGCGCACGCTCTGCAGCACGCCGTAGTAGTTGTTAACCGACAGCAAGGACTTGATGTCATGGGTCATCAGCTCTGCCACCAGGCTGGCGCCGGCGGAGACCTGGAACGAGTTCGGGTTCTGGCAGATCAGGCGGTGCGGCGACAGTTCGGGCATGCTGTGCGGCGTGCCGTGCTCCGCCAGGTAGTCCGGCGTCGCGTAGAGGCGCATGCGCACCGACATCAGGCGGCGGCGGATCAGGTCCGCCTGGCTGGGCTCTTTCATGCGAATCGCGACGTCGGCCTCGCGCATCGGCAGGTCCAGCACGCGCTCTTCAAGCATGAGGTCGATCTTAAGGTCGGGGTATTTCTCGTAGAGCGCGGGCAGGCGCGGCGCCAGCCACAGCGTGCCCAGGCCGATGGTGGTGGTCACGCGCAGCTCGCCAAACGCCTCTTCCTTGCTGTCACGGATGCGCGCCTCGGCGGTGTCGAGGCGCCGGTTCATCGCATTGGTGGCATCAAAGAGCAGCTCGCCCTGCTCGGTGAGAATCAGGCCGCGGGCGTGGCGGTGAAACAGCGTGGCGTTCAGCGAATCCTCCAGCGCCCGAATCTGGCGCGAGACCGCCGATTGCGACAGGTGCAGCGTCTCGCCGGCATGCGTCAGGCTGCCGGCATCCGCCACCGCGTGAAATATTCTAAGCTTATCCCAGTCCATGCCCGCCGCCCCGTTACCCATCGTTACGCGTTGGTTTATCTTTGTTAGCCCCTGGTTATTATCAAAGGTATACCAGAGCGTGAATGGTTTTTTGCTTTGTAGGTCAGAATTTATGACCTATAATCAGCCGTGACGGGCCCAAGCAAGAGAGGTGCCGTAGATGCGCCAGGACATAACCCTAGCCGACCGGTATGACCTTAGTAAGTCGCCGGTCCTTCTGAACGGCACGCAAGCGCTGGTGCGCCTGATGCTGACGCAAAAGGCGCGCGACCGGGCCGCGGGGCTGAACACGGCCGGGTATGTCACCGGCTATCGCGGCTCGCCGCTGGGCGCGGTGGACTTCCAGATGAACCTGGCGCGCGAGCAGCTTCTGGCCAGCGATATCAGGTTCCAAGAGGGGCTGAACGAGGACCTGGCCGCGACCGCGATCTGGGGCAGCCAGCAGGCGGAGCTGCGCGGCGAGGGCCGCTTTGATGGCGTCTTCGGGCTCTGGTACGGCAAGGGGCCCGGCGTGGACCGCTCGGGCGACGCGATGCGGCATGCCAACATGGCGGGCACGTCCCAGCATGGCGGCGTGTTGATGGCCATGGGCGACGACCACACGGGCGAAAGCTCGACCACCTTGCACCAGTCCGACTGGGCGATGGTGGACGCCTATATGCCGGTGCTGAGCCCCGCAGGCGTGCAGGAGATCATCGGTTACGGGCTCTACGGCTATGCTTTGTCACGCTTTTCTGGCCTCTGGGCCGGGCTGAAGCTGATGAAGGACACGGTCGAGGCCACCGCCGTCATAGACGGCGTCCAGGATCGCGCCACATTCGTGGCGCCGCCCTTTGAGATGCCCGAGGGCGGGCTGAATATCCGCCTGGTGGATGACCGCGTCCCGCAGGAGGCGCGGCTGATCGACTACAAGCGCTACGCCGCCGAGGCCTTTGCCCATGCCAATAAGATCGACCGGCGGATCTGGGGCAAGCCCGGCGCCAAGATCGGGCTGGTGGCCGCGGGCAAGAACTGGCTGGACCTGACCCACGCTCTGGACCTGCTGGGGCTGGATGCGGCAGAGGCAGCGCGACTGGGCATCACCACCTATAAGGTCGGGCAGACCTGGCCGCTTGATATGAAGGGCTTTCACGACTGGGCGGAGGGGCTCGACCTGATCATCTGCGTCGAGGAAAAGCGCAAGCTGATCGAGGTGCAGATCAAAGAGGCGATCTTTGACGACCGCCGCGGGCGCCGGGTCTATGGCTGGAAGGACGGGCAGGGGAACGAATTATTCCCCACCCGCTGGGCGCTGGACCCGATCATGATCGCGCAGAAACTGGGCGCGATCCTGGCCGAGGAGGGCCGGAACACAGAGCAGCTGCAGGCTGCTCTTGCACGGCTCGACGAGGCCGCCCGTGCCGACAATGCCGAGGAAATCGCCGCCCGGCTGCCCTATTTCTGCTCTGGCTGCCCGCATAACTCGTCGACCAAAGTGCCGGATGGCTCGCGCGCCTATGCGGGCATCGGCTGCCACTTCATGGTGCAGTGGATGGACCGCGACACGCTAGGCTACACCCATATGGGCGGCGAGGGGGCAAATTGGGTTGGCGAGGCGCCGTTCTCGAAACGTGATCACGTATTCCAGAACCTCGGTGACGGCACCTATAACCACTCCGGCGTGCAGGCGATCCGCTTCGCCCTCGCGGCGGGGACTAACATCACCTACAAGATCCTGTTTAACGACGCGGTCGCCATGACCGGCGGGCAGGGCAATGATGGCGGGCTCTCCGCGCCGCAGATCGCGCGCGAGATGGTGGCGATGGGCGTGCGCAATATCGCGCTGGTCTATGACGACAAGGAAGAACTTGACCTTAGTCAGTTTCCCTCGGAACTGCGTCGGTTTGAACGTGCTGAGTTGCCCTCCGTTCAAGAGGAGTTCAGCAATTTCAAGGGCGTGTCGGTCATTCTTTATGTCCAGACCTGCGCCGCCGAGAAGCGCCGTCGCCGCAAGCGCGGGCTCTTCCCGGACCCCGACAAGCGGGTCTTTATCAACACCGATATCTGCGAGGGCTGCGGCGATTGCGGCGTGCAATCGAACTGCGTCTCGATCGTGCCGGTCGAGACCGAGCTGGGTCGCAAGCGCGCGATCGAGCAATCGAGCTGCAATAAGGATTTTTCTTGTGTGAAGGGCTTCTGCCCGTCCTTTGTGACCGTCGAAGGCGCCACGCCCAAGAAAATGACCACGGTCAGCGTGGATACAGGCGCGCTGCCCGAGCCCGCTTTGCCCGCGATCAACGGCACCCATAACGTTGTGATCACAGGCGTCGGCGGCACCGGCGTGGTGACCATTGGCGCGGTGCTGTCTATGGCCGCGCATGTCGATGGCAAGGCGGCGGGCATGATGGAGATGGCTGGGCTCGCCCAAAAGGGCGGCGCGGTGCATATCCATGTGCGCCTTGCCGAACGGCCCGAGGATATCAGCGCGATCCGCGTGGCAACCGGCGAATGCGACGCGCTGATCGGCGGCGATCTGGTGGTCAGCGCCGGGGCCAAGACCATCGGACTTTTGCGTGCGGGCACAGCCGGCGCCGTGGTCAACAGCCACGAGATCATCACCGGCGCCTTCACTAAGGACACGGAATTCTCCATTCCTTCTGACAGGTTAGAGGTCTCCCTGCGGGCGCGGCTGCAGGACCGGATGGCGCTGTTTGACGCCTCGGACCTGGCCAAGGCGCTCTTGGGCGACTCGATCTTCTCCAACATGATGGTGCTGGGCGCGGCCTGGCAGCAGGGGCTGGTCCCGATCAGCCGGGATGCGATCCGCCGCGCGATAGAGCTGAACGGTGCGGCCGCCGAAAAGAACCAGCGCGCCTTCGAATATGGCCGCTGGGCGGTGCTGCACCCTGAAGACGCCGCGCGGGTGATCACGCCAAATGTGGTGGAGCTGCCCAAGTCGCTGGACGAGAAAATCGCCTTCCGCGCCGATCACCTGGTTGCCTACCAGGGCACGCGCCTGGCCAAGCGCTATCGGCGCTTTGTCGACCAGTTCTCCGATCCGAAGATGAAAGAGGCGGTGGCCAAGGGCTACCATAAGCTCTTGGCCTATAAGGATGAATATGAGGTGGCGCGGCTCTTGCTGAGCAGCGAGGCCAAGGCGCGTGAGGCCTTCGACGGCGACCTCAAGCTGTCCTACCACCTTGCCCCGCCTGTGCTCAGCAAGGACGGTCCCGATGGCCGCCCGGTCAAACGCGAGTTCAAAGCAAGGTGGATGTTCAAGCTCCTGGCGCGCATGAAGCCTTTGCGCGGCACGCCGCTGGACCTCTTCGGGCGCACGACAGAACGCCGCATGGAGCGCGCCCTGATCAAACAATACGAGCAGGATCTAAGCGCTCTGACGGATCTGGCACCGCACCGGCTTGATGCCGCCGTGGCGCTCGCCGAGCTGCCATTGCAGATCCGCGGCTTCGGTCCGGTTAAGGCGCAGAACGAGGCCAAAGCCGCGAAGCGCCGCGAGGAATTGCTTGCTGCATTAAGCACCAGCACCATGCCGGAGGCGGCGGAATAGGCGGGATCTGCGCGAATGCGACAATTGCGGGAGAGAAAATTAAGGAAATCTTGGTGATTCGTCCCGGATCATAGATCCGGGTGGGAGCCGCGGCGCATAAAGAATTTGCTACTGCCGAGCGAAGGTTTTGCGACAATCGTCGCGGTTCCGTCATAAACGCTCGCTACGACCCATGGACCAGAGTATCACTGGCCGATATCGAATCAAGGACCGCGGGCGATGCCGTCACTCCGTAACGTGGTAAAGCAAAAACGCAGCGACTTTAGGGCCAAGCGCCATGCGGCGCGCGAGATCTCCTATGCCAGTTCCGCCAAGTCGAAAGGCGGGCGGGCCTTCATCCGAGTGCTGGAGAACGCGACCGGGCGGCTGCGGCTGATCAAGCGTGCCGATGGCTATGAGAAGGAGGTCGCGCAGGGGCGAGACTTTTGGCAGGTCATGGTCGAGCGCTACGGGCTGAGCCTGGACGTGGTGGGGGGCAGCCTGAGCAATATCCCTTCGACGGGGCCGCTGATCCTGATCTCAAACCACCCTTACGGCATCCTCGATGGGCTGATGTTGGGGCATATCCTCAGTCGCGTGCGCGGTGATTTCCGTATCCTGGCGCATCGGGTCTTCCGCAAGGCGGAGGAACTGGATCGCATCATCCTGCCGATCTCGTTCGATGAGACGAAAGAGGCGATGGCGCTGAACATCAAAACGCGCAAGGAATCGCTGCGCTATTTGTCGGATGGCGGCGCAATTGGGATCTTTCCTGGCGGGACGGTGGCCACCTCAAAAACGCCATTCAGCCAGCCGCTGGACCCGGCTTGGCGGACCTTCACCGCGAAGATGATCATGAAGTCCGACGCAACCGTGGTGCCGATTTACTTCGACGGTCACTGCTCGCGTTTGTTCCAACTGATGAGCCATCTGCACTACACCCTGCGCATGGCCTTCTTGATCAACGAGTTTCGCATGCGGGTCGATGAGCCCGTGCGCATCGCGATTGGAGAGCCGATTCCGCGCCAAAAGCTTGAAGCAATCAAGGACCCCAAGGCGCTCATGGATTTTCTGCGCCAAGAGACCTACCGCCTCAGCCCGAAACCGCTAAACTCCACCGAATACGGGTTCGAGTTCGAGGAACATTGGAAGGCTTGATTCGACATGGCGGTAGGCGTTTTTGATTCCGGCCTGGGCGGGCTGACCGTTCTGGACGCCGCAGCGCGGGCGCTGCCCGACACGCCCTTCGTCTATTTCGGCGATCATGCGCATAACCCCTATGGCGTGCGCGATGCCGACGACATCTATGGGCTGACCACCTCGGCGGTGGGGGCGATGTTCGAGCGCGGCTGCGACCTGGTGATCCTGGCCTGCAACACCGCCAGCGCGGCGGCCCTGCGGCGCATGCAAGAGAACTGGGTGCCGCGCGACAAGCGCGTGCTGGGGGTCTTTGTGCCGATGATCGAGGCTTTGACCGAACGGCAATGGGGCGATAACTCGCCCCCGCGCGAGGTCGATGTCAAACATGTGGCGCTTTTTGCCACCCCCGCCACGGTGCGCAGCCGCGCCTTCCAGCGCGAGCTGGCCTTTCGCGCCATCGGTGTGGATGTCGAAACCCAGGCCTGCGGCGGCGTGGTGGACGCGATCGAGGATGGCGACATGGTGCTGGCCGAGGCGCTGGTGCGTAGCCATGTTGAGGCGCTGAAGCGTAAGATGCCGGACCCGCAGGCCGCGGTCCTGGGCTGCACGCATTACCCGATCATGCAGGACACGTTCCAAGAGGCCCTGGGGCCCGATGTGAAGGTCTTCAGCCAGCCAGAGCTTGTCTCGGCCAGCCTGATCGACTATCTGCAAAGGCACCCAGACATGCTGGGACCGGGAGAAGAGGCAATGTTCCTCACCACAGGCGACCCGGCGCGGGTCTCTGACCAGGCCACGCGCTTTTTGCGACGAAAGATCACTTTCGTTTCCGCCTGATTGCGCCTGCCCGATTGCCCTCGGGCGCGCATCCCCCTAAACAACCACGACTTTTTCTTAAGGATGGTCCCATGACCTACACCGTCGCTATTCTGGGCGCCTCGGGCTACACCGGCGCCGAATGTGTGAGGCTGATCGCAACCCACCCGAACCTGCGGATCGGCGCGCTCTGTGCCGACCGCAAGGCCGGTCAGCAGATGAGCAAGGTCTTTCCGCATCTGCGTCACCTGGATTTGCCCGCGCTGCAACGCATTGAAGACACTGACTTTTCTGGGATAGACCTGGTCTTTGCCGCGCTGCCCCACGGCCCGAGCCAGGAGATTGTCAAAGCCTTGCCGCGGGACTTGAAGGTGATCGACCTCTCCGCCGGGTTCCGGCTGCGCGACTCTGCCGCGTTCGAGCAGTGGTACGGCCAGCCCCACGCCGCGCCCGAGCTGCAGGCCGAGGCGGTGTACGGCCTCACAGAATTCTATCGCGAAGATATCAAATCGGCGCGGCTTGTGGCCGGCACCGGCTGCAACGCGGCCACGGGGCAGTTTGCCCTGCGGCCCCTCATCGCGGCAGGTGTGATCGACATTGATGACATCATCGTGGACCTCAAAGCCGGCGCATCAGGGGCCGGTCGCGCGCTCAAGGAGCACCTGCTTTTTGCCGAGATGTTTGAGAACATTAAGGGCTATTCCCTGGGGAGCGTGCATCGGCACCAAGCTGAGTTCGACCAAGAGTTTTCCAAACTCGCGGGGCGGCCGGTCGAGATCCAATTCACGCCGCATCTTGTGCCGTCTTCGCGCGGCATCTTGATCACCTGCTACCTAAAAGGCGATGCGGAACAGGTGCTTAGGACGTATCACGAGGCCTATGCGAATGAGCCCTTCGTTCAGGTCCTGCCAATGGGCGAGGCACCAATGATGAAGGACGTGCGGGGGTCGAACTTCGTGCATATTGGCGTGGTGGGTGACCGCAAGCCGGGGCGGGTTACCGTGATCGCCGCGCTGGACAACCTCACGAAAGGCTCGTCTGGGCAGGCGCTGCAAAACGCAAACCTGATGCTTGGATTAGAGGAGACGACGGGGCTGATGCTGGCGCCGATCTACCCGTAAAAATGGCCGCGTGAGCTGCAGAGTTTACCTGGTCTTAACCAGAACCATGGATGACTTGCTTCGAGATGGGCTTTTGTCGGTGTTCCGACAGGGGCTGTGCGCGATTGTTGGGAGCTCCGTAAGGTCATGAACTAAAACGTAAAACACCTCTTCTGTTAACCTCCTCGAAAGTGATTCGGGTGAAGGATAGGGGAGGGTGGACGGGGGAACTACCACGCAGGCCCGTTTACCAATTCTTAAGGGGTGGGAGGTGAAAATTTCTTTCGCTATGCGTGGGGTGCATCTATTTAAGCATTTGAATTAGATATATTTTTTCACCATCAGCGAAGCTGACCCATACCCCAGCGCTGCAGCATATGAATTTCGGGCACTGCGACAGGATTGCTCTGTAAGACCGGGCCAAGGCACCCTATCTAATGGATTGAGTGTGTGGAGTTGTCGGGCCTCAAATGAAAAGTCTTAAAAAACAGCGCCGTATCCAGATCATCGGGCTCTCGATTGTTGCGTTGGCGATGTCCACCGCGTTGATAGTCTATGCTTTTCAGGATGGTATTAACTTCTTCCGTTCGCCGACGCAGGTGCTTGCGGAGCCGCCCAAGTCGACCGAGGTATTTCGCATCGGCGGCCTGGTGGAAGATGGTAGTCTCAACCGCGGCCAAGGGAAGACCGTAACCTTCAATGTCACGGACGGCGGGGCTGTTGTGGCCGTGGCCTATACGGGCGTCTTACCCGACCTCTTTGAAGAGGGTCAGGGTATGGTCGGCCTGGGATCCTACGTGAATGGTACGTTCCAAGCTACTGAAATTTTGGCAAAACATGACGAGACCTATATGCCAAAAGAAGTCGTGGACGCGCTCAAAGAGCAAGGGGTCTACAAGCCCAACGCCGACTAAATTGTTAACGCGCCGCCCGTGCGGTTGCATCGGATTTAATGAAAATTCGAGACATTCATGCCTGTTTCAACATTTGAGGCATGAGCAAAATGATAACGGTTACAAAAATTGCAGATGACATCATCGCCCGCGAGGGCGGTTATGTGAACGACCCGGATGATCCAGGCGGGGCCACGAATTTCGGCGTGACCATCGGCACGATGACGCGACTGGGCATGGACTTGGACGGAGACGGGCGGGTGACCCCGCGTGACGTCAAGCAGCTTTCCCGCGAGCAGGCGCGCGATATCTTCGTCAATCACTACTTCCACAGGCCCGGCATCGCCCGGCTTCCGGATGTGCTGCAGGCCAGCGTGTTTGACATGTATGTCAACGCGGGCGCCAACGCGGTGAAGATCCTGCAGCGGCTGCTGAACGACATGGGCCAGCGCATCTCGGTGGACGGCGCCATCGGCCCGCAAACCGTCGAGGCGGCCCATATCGCCTTTGGCGCCGCCCCAGGCCACCTGGCCGACGCCTACGGCATCGCGCGGCGCAACTACTATTACGGGCTCGCCGATCGCCGCCCCAAGAGCCGCAAATATGCCCGGCGTCGCGATGGCGGAAAGGGCGGCTGGATCCTGCGCGCCGAAGAGTTCATCTCGCCGCGCTATCACCTGTCCGAGGGCGAGCATCGCCGGAGGGTCGCGAAATGGGGATGATCGAGCTGCTCTTTGGCAACCTCTTCGGCGGCGGGCGCAATGTCATCCGCGAAACCGCCGAGGTGTTCCGCGTGAATGCCGAGGCCCAGGCCGGACGCGACGCGACCTATAACCAGGCCGCGCTCAAGCAATTCGCGTCCGAGTTCGCGCATCCAAGGAAGGGCTGGTTCGACCAGTTCATCGACGGGCTGAACCGCGTGCCGCGCCCGGCAATGGCGCTTGGCGTTCTTGGCCTCTTGGTGATGGCGATGGTTGATCCGATTTGGTTTGCTAGCCGCATGCAGGGGATCGCCTTGGTGCCAGAGCCGCTTTGGTGGCTTTTGGGCGCGATCGTCAGCTTTTACTTCGGCGCGCGTCATCAGGCCAAGGGGCAGGACTTTCAGCGCTCAATCGCGGCCACAATGGCGCATGCGCCGGAGGTGACGCGCAATATTGGCGCGCTCCAGGCACTAGAGGCAGGGGCCGACGCGCCGAGCGCTGACAACCCGGCGCTCAACGCGTGGAGGCGGTCCCATGACGGATGATTGGCGCCGCGCCGTCGAGAAGCGCCTGCAAAGCCTAGAGCTGCGCAGCGCCGTCGACGAGGTCCACCGGGTCAATGTCGAGGGGCGGCTGCACGCCATCGAGGAGACCCTGAAATGGCTGGTGCGGCTGATCATTGGCGCCTTCCTGATGGGGGCGGTGGCCTATGTGATGAAGGGCGGCCTTTTGGCCTTTACCGCATAAATGATCCGGGGGCGCGGCAGCTGACGCATCTGCCGCGCCCTCGACGTTACGTTCCTGCCGAAACATCTCTTGCGGTCAGTTCTTTTGCCCGCTGGATATCAAGGCCTGCGACATCACACCTCTGATAGGCGGGCCGGCAAGTATTGGCGTGGCGAGCGCTGCGCCCTATGCTCGTTGCTATGATTGCAGAGCTTGGCCATTTCGCCCTCATCCTCGCCTTTGTCGTGGCCATCGTGCAGATGGTGGTGCCCTTTGTGGGCGCGCAAAAGGGCTGGCGCTCTTGGATGGCGGTGGCAGAGCCCGCCGCCTCGGCGCAGTTCTTCCTGACCTTAGCGAGCTTCGCGGCGCTGACCTACGCCTTTGTGGTCAGCGATTTCTCGGTGCGGCTGGTCTGGTCGAACTCGCATACCGACAAACCGATGCTTTACAAGGTGACGGGGGTCTGGGGGAACCACGAGGGCTCTATGCTGCTGTGGATTCTCATCCTGACGCTGTTTGGGGCCTGCGCGGCCTGGTTCGGGCAGAACCTGCCGGCGACGCTGCGCGCCCGCGTGCTGGCCGTGCAATCCGCCATCGCGGTGGCCTTTTTCGCCTTCCTGATCTTCACGTCAAACCCGTTCCTGCGCCTCCCGTTCCCGCCGATGAATGGCCAGGATCTGAACCCGCTCTTGCAGGATCCGGGGTTGGCCTTTCATCCGCCGTTTCTCTACCTGGGCTATGTGGGCCTAAGCATGTCGTTCAGCTTTGCGGTCGCGGCGCTGATCGAGGGCCGCGTCGACGCGGCCTGGGGGCGCTGGGTGCGGCCCTGGACGCTGGCGGCCTGGCTATTTCTGACCGTGGGCATCGCGCTGGGGTCCTGGTGGGCCTATTACGAGCTGGGCTGGGGCGGTTTCTGGTTCTGGGACCCGGTGGAGAACGCCTCGTTCATGCCCTGGCTGATCGCGGCGGCCTTGCTGCACAGCGCCATCGTGGTCGAGAAACGCGAGGCGCTGAAGGCCTGGACTATCCTGCTGGCGATCCTGGCCTTTGGTTTCTCGCTGATCGGGGCGTTCATCGTGCGCTCGGGCGTGCTGACCTCGGTGCATGCCTTCGCCAACGACCCAGAGCGCGGCGCCTACCTGCTAGCGATCACCGGCATCTTCATGGGCGGCGCGCTGACGCTATACGCGGCGCGCGCGGGCGCCATGGAGTCAAAGGGCGTCTTTTCCATGGTCAGCCGCGAGAGCGCGTTGGTCTTAAACAACATCCTCTTGGCCGTCGCCTGTTTCGTGGTCTTCGTGGGCACGGTCTGGCCGCTGGTGGCCGAGCTTTTGTGGGACCGCAAGCTGTCGGTCGGGCCGCCGTTCTTTGACGCCGCCTTCACGCCGTTCTTTGTGGCGCTGGCGGTTGTGCTGCCCGTCGGGGCGCTGCTGCCGTGGAAGCGGGCCAAGATTGGCCGCGTGGCGGCGCAGCTTGGCCCGGTGCTGGCGCTGGCCATGGCGGCGGGCGGCTTGGTGTGGAGCCTGCAGACCGGTCGTACGATTCTGGCCCCGCTTGGCATGGTGCTGGTGGTCTGGCTGATCGGCGGCGCCGTGGCAGAGCTCTACCAGCGCGCCGGGAAAGGCGATCTGTCCAGGAAGCTCGCGCGGCTGCGCGGGCTGCCGCGGGCCGATTGGGGCAAGGCGGTCGCGCATTCCGGCTTTGGCATCACGATCTTCGGCGTGGCCGCGCTGCTGGCCTGGCAGACCGAGGATATCCGCGTCGCACAGGTCGGCGACAGCTACGAGGTCGCGGGCTATCCGGTGGCGCTGAACGATGTGACCGAAGGGCAGGGGCCGAACTACGCCTATATCCGGGCCGAGATCGAGATGGGCGGCAAGCTGCTCTACCCCGAGAAACGCGTCTACCCGGTGGCGCAGATGCCCACCACCGAGGCCGCCATCGACAATGGCGTGACGCGCGATCTCTATGTGGTGATCGGCGATCCGCAGCAGGGCGGCGGCTGGGCCGTGCGGGTCTATGTGAAGCCTTTCGCGAACTGGATCTGGGCGGGCTGCATCATCATGGCTCTGGGCGGCGCGTTGAGCCTCAGCGACCGTCGGTTCCGCGTGGCGGCGGGCGCCCGCAAGGCGCCTCAGCAGGGCGTCCCGGCGCAATGAGATGCGCGGCCTACCTGCTGTGTTTGATCGCGGCGCCGCTGGCGGCGAGCGCGCAGAGCCTCCTAGCCGACGCGGCGCTTGAGAGCCGCGCGATTCTGGTGTCACATTACAGCAATTGGGTGCGGTACGAGGAACCAAAGCGGCAAGAAGAACCGGGAGTGACAGCGTAATGCTAAAGCGCCTCCTTCTTGTGCTGCTCGTTCTGGCCGGTCCGCTTTGGGCGGTGGAGCCGAGCGAGATGCTGGATGATCCGGCGCTGGAGGAGCGCGCGCGCGAGCTGTCAAAGGGATTGCGCTGCCTGCTTTGCCGCAATGAAAACATCGACGAATCGAATGCCGATCTGGCCAAGCGGCTGCGCGTGCTGGTGCGCGAGCGGTTGGTGGCCGGCGACAGCGACCGAGAGGTGATGGACTTCGTGGAATCGCGCTATGGCGAGTTCGTGCTGCTCAAGCCCACCACCCGCGGCGCCAATATCGTGCTTTGGGTCGCGGGCCCTGCGATGCTGCTCTTGGGGCTGCTGATCAGCTTCGTCTATATGCGGCAGCGGGCGTCCGCGCCCGCCAGTGAGGCCCTGAGCGAGGCGGAAGCGGCGCGGCTGCGTGAAATTCTGGACGAATAGCCCCACTTTTTCTTGGTAGAGTTACAGCCTGATCGGGCTTCGTGTGGTTGCCGCCCCAGACTTGATCCGGGGCACCGCCGTGAGGCTCGCACGACATGGGCAGCGGCCGACCTGGAGGTCGCTCATGCTACCTCGCCGTTTGGCACACGCGCTCTACAAAAACAGTTGTTTCAGGAACTTGCCAGGGTGCAAAAGCGGCCTCCTGGGGGAGGTCGGCCGCTGCCCAAGGCAAGCTCGGGCGGTTGCATTGTTTGGGTCCCGGAACGTCTGGTGTCGGCAAGCGTCGTCAGGGCGGTGCGTTTGAGGCCAAAGGACCGCTCCAGGCCAAAAGATCGCCATAACGCCGCGTTCCCCTTTTCCCCGCCGCAGGCGGCGCTATGCTGCGCGGCAAGCACGAGGAGCCCAGCCGATGCATTACGAGACAATCGAGGTCACCAACGCCGACGGCGCCGCAACGATCCGGCTGAACCGGCCCGACGTGATGAACGCGCTGAACACGCAGATGCGGGCCGAGCTTTTGCACGCGGTCAAGGAAAGCGGCAAGAGCGCCCGCGTGGTGGTGCTGACCGGCAAGGGGCGGGCGTTCTGCTCGGGCCAGGATCTGGGCGATCGCGCCAACGCCGCGCAGGTGGATCTAGAGCGCACCCTGCGGGACGAATACGAGCCCCTGCTGCGCGCGATCTATGACTGCCCGGTCCCCACGATCAGCGCCGTGAACGGGGCCGCCGCCGGGGCGGGGGCCAATATAGCGCTGGCCGCCGATGTGGTGATCGCCTCTGAGAGCGCCAAGTTCCTGCAGGCCTTCGCGCGCATCGGGCTCATCCCCGACGCGGGCGGCACCTATTGGCTGCCGCGCCAGATGGGGTTCGCAAAGGCCATGGGCGCGGCCCTTTTTGCCGAGCCGATCACCGCGCGACAGGCCGAGGCCTGGGGCATGATCTGGGAGGCCATCCCCGACGCCGAGTTCGAGGCGCATTGGCAGGCCCGCGCCGCGGCGCTCGCCCATGGCCCCACCGTGGCCTATGCCAGCGCCAAGCAGGCGATTCGCGGGACCTATGGCAACTCGCTGGACGAGCAGCTTGAGCTTGAGGCCAAGTTGCAGGGGCAATGCGGCAAGACGCGTGACTTCAAAGAGGGCGTGACGGCGTTTCTGGACAAGCGCGCGCCCAGCTATGAGGGCCGCTGAGTTCGCTTGGCGCCCAACTCTTGCGCAAACCGCCCGCTTGGGGCGCCCTTCTTGCTGAACAGTTCCGCCGTGATCGGCGGAATGTTTCCAGGCGCGCGACAATAGCCGGAAATATTCAACAAAATCGGTGAGTTTCAGCCGCGGCGGCCCGCGCCTGGGTTCCGCCGGGCCGCGATATCTGTGATACTGCTCCAAGTTCATTTTAAGTCTACGTTTTCTGGGTGGTGCAATGGTCCTTCGTGCTTTCGGAGCCTTCGACAACGAAGCTTTCACCGTTACCGGCGATTCGCCTTTCCTGCCGTCGGGCAGCCCCATCATCAACAACTCCAGCACGCCGATTGGGACGATCTTCCAGTATTCCGACGGTTTCCCGGTCCGCAATATCGTCCTTAATGACACGTCAGACACGCCCGACATCTTCAACGACGACGAAGAGGACGAGCATGTCATCACCGACGGCAAGGATCTGGTCGCCAACGGGGCAGAGGTGGAATCCGAAAGCTACCACTTCCTGCGCCCGCTGGACGCCAATGGCGACCCGTTCGGGCCGCGGATCACGGTGACGGTCTTTTCGCAGAACGGGCAGACCTCGAACATCTGGGGGATGTCGACCGACACGCCGCTGATCGACGGGGCGAAATACGTCAAGGTCGGCGGTTCCAACAACGGCGACTCGCTTTATGACAGCTTCATCCCTTGCTTCACCGCGGGCACCCTGATCGCGACCGCGCAGGGCGAGAGACCCGTTGAGGAGCTGCGCGAGGGCGACCGCTTGGTCACCCGCGACAATGGCTACCAAGAGCTGCGCTGGATCGGCACCTGCATTGTGGGCGCCGCCGCGCAGCGGCGCGACCGCCACAAGCGCCCCATCGTGATCCGCAAGGACGCGCTGGGGCCCGGTCAGCCGCATCGCGACATGCCGGTCTCGCCCAACCATCGGATGCTGCTGACCTCGCCCGAACTGGGGCTGCTTTACTCTGAGAACGAGGTTTTCGCCGCCGCCAAGGACCTTTTGAAGCAGCGCGGCATCGGGCGCCAGAAGCCGGCCCAGGTGACCTATGTGCATCTTCTATTCGACCGCCACGAGGCGATTCTGTCGAACGGCGTCTGGTCCGAAAGCTTCCTGCCCGGCGACTACACGCTTGGCTCTTTGGAGTTCGCGCAGCACCAAGAGATCCTGAGCCTGTTCCCAGAGCTGGGCACCGATGCGCCGAAGGTCGACGGCTTTGCGCCCGCCCGGCGCATCCTAAAGCGCCATGAGGTGCGCGCGATCGGCAAGTAGCGCGGCCCCGCGGCGGGCCAGCCGCGCGCGCGAAAGCGCTTAGCCCGTGCCGTCCTGCAGTTTATCCCGCAGACCCGCCAGGCCCGCAAAGGGCTTGGCCGCCTCGTCGCTGAGGGGCTCGGTGCCGGGGGCGGCGAAGTTTGTGTCTTCCAATTCGGCGGCGTCCTTGCGGGGATAGTCCGGGGCGGCGATGGCAAGGGCCTCGTGCAGCAGGGCCAAAAGGTCCAGCTCGGCCGGGATCGGCTCGACCGTGTCGTCCTGCGGCATCTCGATCTCTTCGGCGTCGGAGGACAGTTCAGGCAGCTCGGCCACATAGAGCCGCTCGACGGGCGTGTCGATGCGGGTGACCACCGGTTCCAGCGTGATCACGCAATCCTGCACCACGGTGGCGCCGAGCTGCGCCGCAAGCTGCCAGTCGCGCTTGCCGGAGGGGCGCAGCGCGCCCTCAAACCGCAGCTTGCGCAGCCCGCGAAACCCCAAAGCCGTCGCGATTTGGGCGCGCGCCTCGGGCTCTGGCAGCAGCGCGAACGTCCTTGCCTGGCCCGGCGCCAGGTCGCCCATCCGCCACACGTGATCGCTATCTGGCGTTATGCCCATCGCGCGTTCCATTCTTGATCAAAGCTCGCCTCTTATGTAAGCCGGTTGGAGAGTAGAGCCAAGCCATGGCAAGAGGGGTGGCATGGGGAAACCCTTGAGAGTGTTGAGACTGTTGGGCGCGGCGATCGTTTTGGCCGCCGTGGCATCCTGCAGCAACATCGACCGCAAGCATGGCTACGTGCCGGAGGACACCGACCTAGAACAGATCGTCGTCGGCGTGGACAGCAAGGACACCGTGGCCGAGCTGGTGGGCACCCCCACCGCAAGCGGCGTGCTGGACACCAGCGGCTGGTACTACGTGGCCTCGAAGTTTCGCGTCTATGGTATCCGCGAGCAGCGCGAGGTGGACCGCCAGGTCGTGGCGATCTCCTTCGCCGAGGATGGCACGGTCGAGAATGTCGAGCGCTTTGGGCTGGAGGATGGCAACGTGATCGCCATCTCGCGGCGCGTGACCGATAGCAACATCAAGGGCGTCGGGTTCCTGCGGCAGCTCTTTGGCAGCATCGGCAACTTTGCCGCGGATCAGTTGGTCAACTAAGTCATCTTTCGCCGGGCGCGACGCCGATTAATCCGCGTCGCTCTCGCTCTCGCTCTCGGGTTCGAACTTCAGCGCTACGCCGTTGACGCAATAGCGCATGCCTGTGGGCTGCGGCCCGTCCGGGAAGACATGGCCCAGATGCGCGTCGCAGCGGTTGCAATGCACCTCGGTGCGGCGCATGAACCAGGAGTTATCCGTCTGCACGCCCACCGTCTCGCTGTCCTTGGGCTGGTAGAAGGACGGCCAGCCGGAGCCGGAATCGTACTTATGCGCCTTGTCAAAAAGCGGCGCCCCGCAGCAGGTACAGTTGAACGTGCCGGGCCCCTCGGGGAAGTCCTCATGCGAGAAGGCGCGTTCGGTCCCGTGCTTGCGTGCGACCTTGTATTCCAGATCGCTCAGCTCCGCGCGCCAATCCGCGTCCGACTTCACCACCTTTTCCATGTCCCGCCTCCCTCTTTGTCAGCACGCTGTCATATATAATATGCTAGGCGTAGAAGGTAAGGGTGGGCGCGTTGAAAGGGCGAGGCGCGGATGTTGCGGTTGCAAAAGGGCCAATACGTGGCACGCTCGGCTCAGACCGAGGCCGACATCGCCGCAGCGCAGGCGCTGCGCTACCGCGCCTTTCGCGCCGAGGACGGCGAGGCGGGGCGCGACAGCGACCGTTTTGACGCGCTCTGCACCCATATCCTGGTCGAGCGCGCAAGGGACGCGAAACTGGTGTGCTGCTTTCGGCTGCTGCCGCTCTCGGATGGCACAGAGATCACGCGCAGCTACGCCGCTCAGTATTACGACCTCTCGGCCCTGGCGGGGTATCGCGGCAAGATGGTCGAGATGGGCCGGTTCTGCATAGATCCTGATTTCGCCGTCGACCCTGACATCCTGCGCGTCGCCTGGGGCGCGATGACGCAATTCGTCGATGACGAGGGGGTGGAGATGCTGTTTGGCTGCGCGTCCTTCGCGGGCACCGTGACCGACAGCTACCAAGACGCCTTTGCGATGCTGCGCGAGCGCCACCTGGCGCCCAGCCGCTGGCTGCCGCGGGTGAAGGCGCCGGACGTGTTCCGCTTTGCGCGCCGCTTAGTGGGGCGCCGCCCCGACGCCAAGCGCGCGATGCTGACCATGCCGCCGCTCTTGCGGACCTACCTTCTGATGGGCGGCTGGGTCAGCGACCACGCGGTGGTCGACCGCGACCTGAACACGCTGCATGTGTTCACCGGGCTGGAGATCTCGGCGATCCCGCCCACCCGCGCCCGGCTGCTGCGCGGCGTGGCCGGGTAGAGCGCTGTTAAAATGAGTGCCTTCGGCACGCTCTTTTAGCCCGTACTCGGCTCCGCCTGCGTGCGGGCGATTGGCATCCAGAACCCGCCGGGCACGCCCTGCATTGACCTTCCATAAGCGCGCAGGTAGGCGCGGGGTATGGCTCGGGCACCGCTTTTACAACTCTCTGATATCGCGCTGACCTTCGGCGGCGACCCCGTCTTTGACGGTCTGGATCTGGTCGTTCAACCGGGGGATCGCGTCGCGCTGGTCGGGCGCAACGGCTCGGGCAAGTCGACGCTGATGAAGGTCATGGCCGGCCTGGTCGAGGCGGACCGCGGCGCCCGGGTACTGCCCGCCGGTGTCTCGGTGGGCTATATGGAGCAGGACCCCACAATGGAGGGCTTTGCGACGCTGGGCGATTTCGCCGCCAGCGGGCTGGAGCCCGGCGAGGCCTATAAGGTCGAGATGGCCGCCGAGGGGCTGAAGTTTAAGGCCGAGACGGCGGTGAACGTGGCCTCCGGCGGCGAGCGCCGCCGCGCCGCCCTGGCCAAGCTGATGGCGGAGGCGCCCGAGCTGATGCTGCTCGACGAGCCGACCAACCATCTCGACATCGACGCCATCGCCTGGCTTGAGGCCGAGCTGAAGGCCGCGCAATCCGCCTATGTGCTGATCAGCCACGACCGCGCCTTCCTGAACGCGCTGACCAGGGCCACGCTTTGGATCGACCGCGGCGCGGTGCGCCGCCGCGAGCTTGGGTTCGGCGGCTTCGAGGCCTGGCGCGACGAGATCTGGGCCGAAGAGGACCTCAAGCGCCACAAGCTGGACCGCAAGATCAAGGCCGAGGCGCGCTGGGCCGTGGAAGGCATCAGCGCGCGGCGCAAGCGCAACCAGGGGCGCGTGCGGGCCCTGCAGGCCCTGCGGGCCGAGCGCGCCTCGCAGATCAGGCGGCAGGACGCCGCCGCCATGGCGCTGGATGCGGGCAGCAAGAGCGGCAAGCGCGTGATCGAGGCGCGTGGGATATCAAAGGCCTTTGGCGACAAGGCCATCCTGCGCCCCTTTGACCTGCGCGTGCTGCGCGGCGACCGCGTTGCCTTTGTGGGCCCGAACGGCGTCGGCAAGACCACACTGATCAAAATGCTGACCGGGGCCTTGGCGCCGGATACCGGCAGCGTGACCCTGGGCACCAACCTGGAACTGGCGGTGTTCGACCAGAACCGCGAGAGCCTTGCGCCCGACGTGACGCTCTGGGACGCCCTGGCGGGCGACAATGAGATCGGCGTTAGCGGCAAGGCCGACCAGGTGATGGTGCGCGGCGCGCCCAAGCATGTTGTGGGCTATCTCAAGGAATTCCTCTTCACCGACCAGCAGGCGCGGGCGCCAGTGCGCTCGCTGTCGGGGGGCGAGAAGGCGCGGCTGGTGCTGGCCAAGATCATGGCCAAGCCCTCGAACCTGCTGGTGCTGGACGAGCCGACGAATGATTTGGACATCGAGACGCTGGACCTGCTGCAGGAGATCCTGGGCGACTACTCGGGCACGGTTCTTTTGGTCAGCCACGACCGGGACTTCATCGACCGCGTGGCGACCACGACGGTGCTAATGTCCGGCGATGGCCGCGCGGTGGTGCACGCGGGGGGCTGGTCGGATCTGCCGCCACGACAGGCCGAGGATCGCCCGCAAGGGCGGATGAGGCCCGCCGCCAAGGACAAGCCCACCAAGCCGCAACCCGCGCCGCAACGCGCCGCGCTCAGCTTCACCGAGAAGCACCGGCTGGAGGCGCTGCCGGGCGAGATCGAGCGCTTGGAGGCCGAGATCGCCAAGCTCAGCGAATTCCTATCGGACCCGGCGCTCTTCACCGATCAGCCAAAGAAGTTCGAGAAAGCCAGCGCCGCGCTGGTGGAGCGACAACAGGCACTCTCGGCGGCGGAAACGGAATGGCTGGAACTTGAGGAGAAGGCACAATGAACGGGAAATCCTATCGCTTCACCCACGCGATCTGCCGCGAGGTCAGCGCCAGCGCCACCCAGGGCCTGCGCGCCGTGGACATTGGCGCGCCGGACCTGGCGCAGTTCCGCGCTGACCATGCCGACTATGTCGCGGTGTTGCGCTCTACGGGCGCGGAGGTCACCGTGCTGCCCGCATTGGAGGCGTTTCCGGACGGCGTTTTCGTGGAGGATGCGGCAATCTGTTTGGCCGAGGGCGCGGTGGTGACCCGGCCCGGAGCGCCGTCGCGCCTGGGCGAGGCGGCGGCGATGGCGCCGGTCCTGGAGGGGTTCTACGAGGATGTCGTTTGGGTCGAGGACGGGTTCATCGAGGGCGGCGACGTGCTGGTGACCGAGCGTGAGATCCTGGTGGGCACCTCGGCGCGCACCGACGCGACGGGGATCGCAACCCTGACGCGGCTGGTCGCGCGCTGGGGATACGCCCTGCGCGTGGTCGAGACCCCGCCCGGCGTGCTGCATTTCAAGACTGACTGCGCGCTGCTGGATGAAGAGACCGTGCTGGCGACGCCGCGGCTGGCCGCCTCGGGCTGCTTCGAAGGCTACCGGGTGATCCATACCGGCGAGGGCGAGGAGGCCGCGGCGAATGTGATCCGCTTCAACGACCTGGTGGTCATGCCCTCCGGATTTGCCCGCACGCAAGAGGCTATTGAGGCGGCGGGCTACACCGTCCGACCGGTGGGCAACTCGGAGGCCGCAAAGCTCGATGGCGGGATGTCCTGCCTGTCGCTGCGGTTCTCGCCTGCGGGATAGGTTGGTTTCGGCCTGAAACGGTCCTTTGGAGGCGCCAAATCTCTTGCAAGAGATTTGCACTTTCCTTCCAAGGAAAGTGGGGCCCGCAGCTGGCGAGCGGTCGCTTTTCAGGGGGTTAATTCGGGGCGCGCCATAGAAACTCTTTCAAGAGTTTCGCAATTTTCTTGCAAGAAAATTGCGCCGCGCCAAGACCCGCTGGAGGGCCAAGAACAGCTACAGCGGATCGGCAAAAAAGCCAGCATCAGCTTGTACAGCGAAACGCTTTAGGTCTGAGGTGGCTTCCGCGCCGCCAGGCGCTCGCGATTGAGCGTATAGATGCCCGTCGCGGTGATGATCGCCGCGCCGACCCAGGTCCAGAGATCGGGCAGGTCCCCAAAGATGAGCCAGCCGTAGAAGGTGCTCCAGATCAGGATCGTGTAGTGCAGCGGCGCCACGACCACGGCCTGCGCCAGCTCCAGCGCTTTGATCACCAGGGTCTCGGCCAGGGCGGCCATAAGCGCCATGCTGATCAGCAGGGCGATCTGCCAGCCCTCGGTGGGCCATTGCCAGACGAAGGGCAGGGGCACGGATAAGAGCGCCACGCTGACCAGCGCGGTATAGGCCACGGTGGTCATGGTGTTGTCGCTGCCCGCCAGCGCCCGGCTGACGATCTGGCGCACGGCGAAGAGCGCCGCGGCGAGGATCACCAGGAAGGCGGCCGGGTGGATGGCGCCGGTGCCGGGGCGGATGATGATCAGCGTCGCCAGGAAGCCGATGATCACCGCCGTCCAGCGCCGCATCCCGACCGGCTCGCGCAGGATCAGCGCGCCCATCAGCGTCACCATGAAGGGGGCCACAAAGGTGACCGCCACCGCGTCCGCCAGCGGCACGTAGCTGACCGCGAAGATGAACAGCGTGGCCGAGCCCGCCGCCACCGCGCCGCGCAGCACCTGCAGGCCAGGGGCCGCGGTGCGCAGGATCGAGGCGCCGTGGTAGCTCAGCATGAACACCAGCCCCAGGACCAGCCCGAGCTGGCGGAACCAGACGATCTGGAACGGGTGCAGCGTGTCGGTGAGGAACTTGGCCTGGGTGTCCACCGCCGAGAAGATGAACATGCCGCCGGCCATGCACAGCACGCCCAGGGCCGCCCGGTTCGGGCGGCTGGGGGCATCCGGAGAGGGAGCGTTCAGAGGCGCGCTGGGCTGCGGGATGTCATCGGTCCGATGAAACCGGCCGCCGCCGCGGCGGCCAAAGCGTCCTAGCCGCCGGTGATCTTAACCTCTCCGACAAGCTTGGCGCCCTTCTCAGAGGTCATGGTCTTGGCGGTCACCTGGCTGTTGACCTTCGAGGTCGCGCCAAGCGAAAGCTCGCCGCAGCTGACGCTGCCGGATTGCGAGCCCTGGATGCTGACCGTATCGGCGTTCACCGCGCCGTTGACCTGGCCGCCCCCGGCCACGTCCACCGCCTTGGCGGTGATGTCGCCGGTGACCTTGCCCTTCACGCTGATCGCGCCCTCGGGCGACGAGATGTTCCCGTCCACGGTGAGATCGGATTCAATTACAGTTCCAGCCATGTGTCTTTCCTAATTGAGCGCTGCGCCAGGCGCGGCCGCCATTGTCTTTGCGATTGCCAATAACCTACACGTGTAGCACGAGACTGGCGAGATGCTAGATGCAGATCGGCGGAATTGGGCAATGGCGCGGCGGGGTATCACGGGCTTGCAAGGTTTGGCGAAACTCTGGCCGCTGTTTGGGCTGGGCGCGTTGGGCGGGCTGCTGGCCTATTTGGCCGGGCTGCCGATGCCGTTCATGCTGGGCGCGATCGCGGGCGCGGGCGCCGGGGTGATGGTGCTGGAGGCGCGCCACGGCGCGCAGGACCGGCGCATGCCCAAGCCGCTGCGCGAGGCGTTTGTCTCGCTCATTGGGATCATGATCGGGGCCAGCTTCTCGCCCGAGCTTCTGGCGGTGATGCCCGGGTTCTGGCCGTCGGCGCTGGCGGTGATCGGCTTTATCGCGGTGTCGCAGGTGGGCGGCTATTGGATCATGCGCGGCCTGGGCGGGTATAGACCGGTCGACGCGCTTTATGCCTCGATGCCGGGCGGCCTTGTGGAGGCCGCGATCCTGGGCGAGCAGGCCGGCGCGGACGGGCGGCTGATCTCGGTGCAGCATTTCATCCGGATCATCCTGGTGGTGTTCACGGTGCCGCTGCTGTTCTGGCTGTACACCGGGGCGGTGGTGGGCAGCGCGTCGGGGCAGGGCTTTGGCTCGGCCAGCTATGGCTGGCGCGACGTGGCCTGGGTGATCGGGCTCGCGCCCGTCGGGCTGGCCCTGGGCAGGCTCACGCGGCTGCCCGCGGGGCACCTGATGGGCCCCTTGATCCTAAGTGCGGCGCTGCACGCGCTGGGGGTGGTCGATGTCAGCGCGCCGCCCTGGATGCTGCACGCGGCGCAGCTGGTGGTCGGGGTGTCGCTGGGGGCGCAGTTCTCGGGGCTGACGGCACGGGTGCTGCTGCGCGGGCTGGGCGTGGGGGTCGTGGCGGTGGCCTATATGCTGGTGGTGGGGCTGGGCTTTGCGCTGGCGCTGGCGCCGTGGCTGCCGGCCAGCCCGGTGACGATGTTTCTGAGCTTCGCACCCGGCGGGGTGACCGAGATGAGCCTGATCGCCCTCAGCCTAAACACCTCGCCGGTGGTGGTCTCGGTGCATCACCTGATCCGCATCAGCTGCGCGGTGTTCGTGACGCAGTGGATGGGGCGGCGCCTGGTGGGGGTGGCGGCGCGGCGATAGGCGCGGGGCCGGGGCGGGCCTGGACTGGCGGGGCCTTAGACAGGCCTTAGACGGGGGCCGCCGCGCCCAGGATGGACGGCTCTCGCCGCGCGGCGCAGCCGTCGCGGGGGCAGATGCGGCAGCTCATGCCCACCGGCTGCGGGGCGGCGTCCGGCGGCCGCGCGCGGTCCGGCGGCAGGATCAGCATGGTGGCCTCATAGACCATGGGGGCGTCGAAATCGGCCGGGGTCATGGGCTGGGCGACGGCGTAGGTCAAGAACCGCATCTGATCGCGCCCCGCGGTCTCGACCACCGCGCGCACCGGGGTCATGGGCCGCGACAGGGCCTGGTAGAGCGGCCAGAGCGGGCAGGCGGCCCCGAAGCGGGGCAGCGGGAAGCCGTCAACCGGCTTGCGGAATGTCAGGGTGCCCGAGGCGTCGCAGACCACAAGCCCGATGCTGCCCGCGCCCTCAGGCGTCGGCAGCATCGCCACGCGGCGCATGGCGCTGGCCAGATCCACGTCGAAGGCCGCGGCAAGCCGGGCCACGTCCATGCCCGTCTCTTTTGCGCTGTCTTGGAACGCGGCCAGCGGCATGCGGGCGGCGTCGGCGCGGTAGCGCGCGAACATGGCCTTGGCCAGGCTGCGGGCCTGCGGGCTGGCGATCCCCGGCGCCGTGGCAAAGAGCAGCTCGTCGGAGGGGCCAAGCGCGCGCTCCAGCGCTTCGATGTGGTGGCCCTGGGCCTTCAGCCAGGCCTCCAGCTCGTCCTGCGGCGTGTCCGGCCCGCCCTCGGGGGCGTCGCTTTGCTCTAGATAGGTCACCAGCTCCTGGCTGGAGGCGGTCAGCCGCTGGCTGTCCTCGTGGATGTTGCGGTGGAACCGGTCGCGCCATTCCGGCTCGATCTCTGCGGTGTCCACCAGGATCGAGGCGGCCGAGCCGATCGCGGTGGCGGTGGACAGCAGCTCGTGCAGGGCGTCGGCCAGCTGCGGGTCGTGGGTCAGGCGGTCGGACAGACCCGCCACCACCCGTTCCAGGTCGCCGATGCGTTGCTGCTGCGCGGCCAGGACCGCGGCCCAGCCGGGGAAGCGCCCGGCCAGCTCTTCTGCGCGGTCCACCTCGGCGCCGGCACCCGCGTGGTCCGCGGCGGCGTCGCGCAGCGCCAGCAGGGCGGTCGCGCCGGCGCCCTCGGCCAGGGTGTTGGGGTCGACCTCCAGGGCGGTTGCGATGTCGGACAGAAGCTTGCCGCCGATTCTCCGGCGGTTGTGCTCGATGAGGTTGAGATAGGCCGCGGAGATGCCGACTTGACGGGCGAGTCCGGCCTGCTTCATACCCGCGATTAACCTGCGCTCGCGGATGCGGGAGCCGGTGAGAACCTGCGTCGCCATGACTAGCCTCCTTGAAACGCAGCATTTTCCCTAAGGTAAGTTAAAGTTTTTACAAAATCCAGATCGTCAATGTATATTAATTTACAGAATTTTTCTTTCGTATGAGGCTCTTGTTGCGTAGTTTTCAATCCCTGCTCATTATTATGGCACCCTGAAAAGGTGTGCGGTGCGTGGCTTGAGGAGAAGCGCGGGCCGCAGGACAGTACTCAATGGGAGGATTTATATGTCCAGACTTCATCTCACACGTCGTGGTGTGCTCAAGACCGGTGCAGCCGCCGGTACGGGCCTTGCGATGCCAACTATTCTGACCGCGGCAAGCCACGCGGGCTACACCAACGCGCCCACGGGCAGCTCGGTGACGCTCGGATTTAACGTGCCGCAAACCGGTCCCTACGCGGACGAAGGCGCTGACGAGCTGCTGGCGCAGCAGCTGGCGGTCGAGCACATTAACGGCGAGGGCGATGGCGGCTGCCTGAACACCTTCACCTCGAAGGCACTCAAGGGCAACGGCATCCTGGGCAAGAAGGTCGAATACGTGACCGGCGACACCCAGACCAAGTCGGACGCCGCGCGGGCATCGGCCAAGTCGATGATCGAAAAAGACGGCGCGATCATGATCAATGGCGGCTCGTCCTCGGGCGTGGCCGTTGCGGTTCAGGGCCTCTGCCAAGAGGCGGGCATCATCTTTATGGCCGGCCTGACCCACGCCAACGACACCACCGGTAAGGACCGCAAGGCCAACGGCTTCCGCCACTTCTTTAACGCCTACATGTCGGGTGCCGCTCTGGCGCCGGTGCTGGCCAACGAGATGGGCAACGAGCGCCGCGCCTACCACCTGACCGCCGATTACAACTGGGGCTGGACCCAGGAGGAATCGATCGTGGCCTCCACCGAGGCCATGGGCTGGGAGACCGTCAACACGGTCAAGACGCCGCTGGCATCGACCGACTTCTCGTCCTACATCACCCCGGTTCTGAACTCGGGAGCGGACGTGCTGGTGCTGAACCACTACGGCGGCAACATGGTGAACTCGCTGTCCAACGCGATCCAGTTCGACCTGCTCAACAAGCAGGTGAACGGCAAGGACTTCAAGATCGTCGTGCCGCTCTACTCCGAGCTGATGGCCGCTGGTGCGGGCGAGAACATCAAGGGCGTGCTGGGTTCGATGAACTACAACTGGCAGCTCAACAACGAGGGCTCGCAGCAGTTCGTCAAGTCGTTCGGCGAGAAGTACGGCAAGCCGCCTTCGAACTCGGCGCAGACCTGCTACGCGCAGGTTCTGCTCTACGCGGACGCCTGCGAGCGTGCGGGCACGTTCAACCCCTGTGGGGTGGCCGAGGCGCTCGAGGACTTCGAGTTCGACGGTCTGGGCAACGGCAAGACGCTGTATCGCGGTGCCGATCACCAGTGCTTCAAGGACGTTCTGGTTGTGCGCGGCGCGCAGAACCCGACCAACGCCTATGACACGCTGGAGATCGTCGAGATCACCCCGGTGGAGAACGTCACCTACGCGCCGAACCACCCGATGTTCGGCGGCGACGAAGCCAGCCTGGGTGCTTGCAACCCCGGCGCTTAAGCTCAATCGCACGCGGCGCGGGGCAACGCCCGCGCTTCTCCAAAGTAAATGTTTCCTCCGGCACAGGCCGGGGGGAACCTCTTCCAGCCATCCAAGGTGGGGACAATGGACGCCTTTATCCTGCAAATCCTAAACGGCCTCGACAAGGGCTCGGCCTATGCGCTGATCGCCCTGGGGCTGACGCTTATCTTCGGCACGCTTGGCGTGGTGAACTTCGCGCATGGCGCGCTGTTCATGATCGGCGCCTTCTGCGCGGTCTCGGTGCAAAAGCTGCTCTCGCTGAGCTACATCGTCATCGACGAGACCCAGAAGGACTTCCTGGGCAACCCGCTCAAGGTCGAGGTGCCCTATGTCGAGGGCATATTCGGCAAGGCGCTGGGGACGTCGATCATAGATTGGGCGGTCCCGCTGGCGATCCTGGTCACCATCCCGGTGATGGTGCTGATCGGCTTCGTGATGGAGCGCGGGCTGATCAAGCATTTCTACAAGCGCCCGCACGCGGATCAGATCCTCGTGACCTTTGGCCTGGCGATCGTCTTGCAGGAGATCATCAAGGCCAATTTCGGCGCCAACCCGATCCAGACGCCGCCGCCTGATGCGATGATGGGCGTGCTGAACGTGGGCGCCGCGGTGGGGCTGGACCTGCCCTATCCGATCTGGCGGATCACCTACTTCCTGTTCTCGCTGATCATCATCTGCGGCGTGTTTGCCTTCCTGCAGTTCACCACTTTCGGCATGGTCGTGCGGGCTGGCATGGCCGACCGCGAGACGGTGCAGATGCTGGGCATCAATATCGACCGGCGCTTTACGATCATGTTCGGGGTCGCCGCCGCGGTGGCGGGGCTTGCGGGGGTGATGTACGGGCCGATCAACCCGCCGAATTACCACATGGGCATGGACTTTCTGGTGCTCAGCTTCGTGGTGGTTGTTGTGGGCGGCATGGGCAGCCTGCCGGGGGCGGTGCTGGCGGGCTTCCTGCTGGGCATCCTCGAGAGCTTTGCCTCCACCACCTGGGCCACCACCACGCTGCCCGGGATCAACCAAGTCATCATCTACCTTGTGGCCATTGTTGTCCTGCTGCTGCGTCCGCGCGGCCTGATGGGGCGCAAAGGCGTGATGGAGGAGTAAGAACATGCTGGGACTTAACCGCAGAGACACCTCGCTGGTCATTATCGTCGCGATCCTGACGATGCTGGCGCCCTTCATCCTCAACCCGTTCCCGTCGAACAGCGGCATGGCGCAGTTCAACGCGGGCTACCCGGACCTGATGCAGAAATTCGTGATCTTCGGCATCTTCGCGATCGGGTTCAACATCCTGTTCGGCCTCACGGGCTACCTCTCGTTCGGTCACGCGGCCTTCCTGGGCGTGGGCTCTTATAGCTGCGTGTGGATGTTCAAGCTCCTGGGCTACAATGTGGTGCCCGGGATCGCGCTGAGCGTGATCGTGTCCGGGGTCTTCGCCGTGGGCATCGGCCTGCTCTGCCTGCGCCGGACGGGGATCTACTTTTCGATCTTGACGCTGGCTTTCGCGCAGATGTCCTTCGCGCTGGCCTACTCGGTGCTGTCGAACCCGAAGTTCAACCTGACCAATGGCGAGACCGGGCTGCAGGTCTATGCGGATGACCCGCAGGTGCTGCAATTCGGGAACGCGCCGGACTTCCCGCATCTCTTCGGGCTCTCCTTGCGCAGCATCTACGAGCTGCAGATCGGCGGATGGGAGTTCCAGTTCCAGGTCGGGTATTACCTGTGCGCGGTCGTTATGCTGCTGTGCTTTTACGTCTCGGTGCGGATCTTCCGCTCGCCCTTCGGCATGATGCTGCGGGCGGTGAAGTCGAACCAGCAGCGGATGAACTATACCGGCCTGAACACGCGGCCCTACACGCTGGCGGCCTTCGTGATCTCGGGGATGTATGCTGGCCTGGCCGGTGGGCTTCTGTCGGCGGTGGACCCGCTTGCGGGCGCCGAGCGGATGCAGTGGACGGCCTCGGGCGAGGTGGTTCTGATGACGATCCTTGGCGGCATGGGCACCCTAATCGGGCCGATCCTGGGCGCGGGCTTCATCAAGTATCTCGAGGCGATCTTCTCGAAGATCAACGACAACGTGCTGCATGGCTGGTTCGCCTTCATGCCCGAGGGTATCGAGAACTTCCTGGTCGCGGTCATTCACCCCTTCGTGGGCAAGGGCTGGCACCTGACGCTGGGCCTGCTGTTCATGGTCGTGGTGATCTTCCTGCCCGGCGGGCTGGTCGAGGGTGGGCAGCGCATCGGGCGCTGGGTCACGGGGCGCGGCAAGAAACCGGCGGATGACGGCAGCCATCGCCCCGAATCCACACCTGCGGAATAAGGAGAGGAAGCTATGGGTATCCTCGAAGTTAAAGGCGTCAACAAGCGCTTCGGCGGTCTGCAGGCGCTCGGCGACGTGAACCTCTCGGTGAAGGAGCGCTCCGTGCACGCCATCATCGGGCCGAACGGGGCGGGCAAGTCGACCCTGCTGAACGTGCTGGTGGGCAAGCTGGTGCCGGATACGGGCTCGGTGATGTTCGACGGGCAGTCGGTGCTGGGGCGCAAGCCGCACGAGATCAACCAGATGGGCATCAGCCGCGTGTTCCAAACGCCAGAGATCTTCGCCGATCTCTCGGTCAAGGAGAACGTGATGATCCCGGTCCTGGCCAAGCGGGACGGGGCGTTCAAGATGCGCGCCTGGGAGATGACCTCTAAGGATGGCGAGACCAACGACGCCGCCGAGGCGATGCTGGCCGAGCTGAACATGCAGGACAAGCTGGACGTGCATGCGGGCTCGCTTAGCCGGGGCGACAAGCGCCGGCTGGAGATCGCCATGTGCCTCAGCCAGAACCCGCGCCTGTTGCTGCTCGACGAGCCCACCGCGGGCATGGCGCGGGCCGACACCAACAACACGATCGACCTGCTGAAGGAGATCCACGAGAAGCGCGACATCACCATCGCGATCATCGAGCATGACATGCACGTGGTCTTCTCGCTGGCGCAGCGCATCACCGTGCTCGCCCAGGGCACGCCGCTGGTCGAGGACACGCCGGACAACATCAAGGGCCATCCGAAGGTCCGCGAAGCCTACCTTGGGGAGAGCACCTGATGACCCTGACCGAAGACCAGCTGAGCACGCATGAGCCCAAGGACTTCTCGGCGCATGCCAACAAGGCGGCGACCGCCCCGGCCTATTGCAACGTGTGGGACATCCACGCCTATTACGGCGAAAGCTACATCGTCCAAGGCGTGAGCTTTAACATCCACGAGGGCGAGATCCTCGCGCTCCTGGGCCGCAACGGCGCGGGCAAGACCTCGACCCTGCGCACCATCGCGCGGCTGGATGACCCGCAGCTGACCCATGGCGAGATCCACCTGGACCACCAGAACGTGCACGAGATGAACAGCCACCAGGCGGCCATCGCGGGGATCCAGCTGGTGCCAGAGGACCGGCGCATCATCCCCGGCCTGACGGTGGAGGAGAACCTCAAGCTGGCGCAGATCGCCGAGCCCAAGGGCTGGTCCTTTGACCGGGTCTACGACCTCTTCCCGCGGCTGGGCGAGCGCCGCACCCAGGAGGGCGTGACGCTTTCCGGTGGCGAGCAGCAGATGCTGGCCATCGCCCGCGCGCTCTGCCGGGACATCAAGCTTTTGCTGCTGGACGAGCCCTATGAGGGCCTGGCCCCGGTGATCGTGGACGAGATCGAGAAGACGCTCAACATCATCAAGGAGCAGGGCATCACGACGGTGCTGGTGGAGCAGAACGCGGTGCGCGCGCTGAACCTGGCCGACCGCTCGGTGATCCTGGACACCGGCACGGTGGTGTTCGACGGCACCGCCAAAGAGGTGCTCGACAACGCCGAGCTGCGCGCCGAGTATCTGGCGATCTAAACGCGATTCTGCGGCTGGGGGCAAAAATCCTCGAAGGATTTTTGGTCGGGATTTTTGAAAAATCCCGCGGCCCCACCGCAGACGGATACGCACAAAAAAACATGAAGTAATGGGACGGAACACATGTCTGAAACCTATGCTCCTTCAGCGGATTTCACCGCCAACGCCCATGCCGACGAGGCCAAGTATAACGAGATGTACGCCGCCTCCGTCGCCGACCCGGATGCCTTCTGGGCCGAGCACGGGCAGCGGGTGGACTGGATCAAGCCCTTCACCAAGGTGAAGAACTCCAGCTTCGCGCACCCGGATGTCTCGATCAAATGGTTCGAGGACGGCACGCTGAACGTCGCCGCGAACTGCATCGACCGGCACCTGGCGACCCGCGGCGATCAGACGGCGATCATCTGGGAGGCGGACGACCCGAACGCCGACAGCCTGCACATCACCTATAACGAGCTGCACGCGCAGGTCTGCAAGCTGTCCAATGTCTACAAGGGCCTGGGCGTGGGCAAGGGCGACCGGGTGATCCTCTATATGCCGATGATCCCCGAGGCGGCCTACGCGATGCTGGCCTGCGCGCGGATCGGCGCGGTGCATTCCATCGTGTTCGGCGGCTTCTCGCCCGACGCCCTGGCGGCGCGGGTCGCGGGCTGCAAGGCCTCGCTGGTGGTCACCGCCGACGAGGCGCCGCGCGGCGGGCGCAACACGCCGCTGAAGGCCAACGCGGACAAGGCGATGGATATCTGCGGCGACGTGCCGATGCTGGTCGTGGGCCGCACCGGCGGCGGGCCGGGCATGAAGGCGGGGCGCGACCATTCCTATGAGGCGCTGATGGCCGAGGCCTCCGCCGAGTGCCCGCCCGAGGAGATGGCCGCCGAGGACCCGCTCTTCATCCTCTATACGTCGGGCTCCACCGGCGCGCCCAAGGGCGTGGTACACACGACCGGCGGCTACCTGGTCTACGCGTCGATGACGCACCAGTACACGTTCGACTACCATGACGGGGACATCTTCTGGTGCACCGCGGATGTGGGCTGGGTCACGGGGCACAGCTACATCGTCTATGGGCCGCTGGCGAATGGCGCCACCACGCTGATGTTCGAGGGCGTGCCGACCTACCCGGATGCGGGGCGGTTCTGGGCGGTCTGCCAGAAGCACAAGGTGAACCAGTTCTACACCGCCCCCACGGCGATCCGCGCGCTGATGGCGCAGGGCGACGACTTTGTGACGGGCTATGACCTATCGACGATCAAGGTGCTGGGCACGGTGGGCGAGCCGATCAACCCCGAGGCCTGGACCTGGTACAACGACGTGGTCGGCGGCGGGCGCTGCCCCATCGTGGACACCTGGTGGCAGACCGAGACCGGCGGGCACATGATGACCCCGCTGCCCGGCGCGCACGCGACCAAGCCCGGCTCGGCGATGAAGCCCTGCTTTGGGGTGCAGCCGGTGGTGCTAGAGCCCACGTCGGGCGCCGAGATCGACAGCTTCCCCACCGAGGGCGTGCTCTGCATCAAGGACAGCTGGCCGGGGCAGATGCGCACGGTCTATGGCGACCATGAGCGCTTCGTGAAGACCTACTTCTCGGACTATAAGGGCTATTACTTCGCCGGCGACGGCTGCAAACGCGACGAGGACGGCGACTGGTGGATCACCGGGCGCGTGGACGACGTGATCAACGTCTCCGGGCACCGGATGGGCACCGCAGAGGTCGAGAGCGCGCTGGTGGCGCATGAAAAGGTCTCCGAGGCCGCCGTTGTGGGCTACCCGCACGAGATCAAGGGCCAGGGCATCTACGCCTATGTGACGCTGATGGCGGGCGAGGAATACACCGACGAGCTGCGCGCCGAGCTGTCGACCTGGGTCCGCAAAGAGATCGGCCCCATCGCCAAGCCGGACCTGATCCAATGGGCGCCAGGCCTGCCGAAAACCCGCTCCGGCAAGATCATGCGCCGCATCCTGCGCAAGATCGCCGAGAACGACTACGGCGCCCTGGGCGACACCTCGACACTCGCCGACCCGTCCGTGGTGGACGAGCTGATCGCGAACCGGATGAACCGCTGATCCTGTGGTAGGATGGGGTTTAACCCCATCCTACATGTCAAAACGACCCCCGTGCCGGGCTTGACCCGGGACCTCCAACCATCTGTAGGGCGGGACTTGTCCCGCCGCCCCGTCAAATTGAAAAACCCCGTCGATTGCGGCGGGGTTTTATGTTATCGCCATCAAATATTTGAGTTGGAGATTTTCGATGGTTGACGAGGGCGAAAGTGTTGATTTGCCACTATCCGGGGAAGAAGTTCAGAAGATCCACGAACTTTACCAAGCCGAAACAGCAAAGGTTCGCTCAGATGCGCTAGGGTTTCTTAGACTCTCTGGATTTGTGGCGGGTGGACTATTTGCCGCTTTAGCTGCACTGATCGCTTATTTTTTTGGGAGCAGCATCAATGAGTTCGACGACACAATAAGCGCGAAAATAACACGGGCGGAAGCGGATCTTGCCTCGTTTATTGAAGAAGCGAACGAAAAAGTTTCTGGAATCAATTCCGAAATAGAGGAACGACTTAGTGAAACAGAGGTTGCGTTGTGGACGGATCGCACCATTAGGGCCGACATAGTCAAAAGAGCGAGCGCCGCGGTTGATCACGCGTTCGAAAGCCCCGAAGTTCTGGAGTTAATTGGCGTGAATATCAGCGCGATCATCAAGGATGAACTGAAGGCGCGAATTGAGAACGAATTCGTAAGAGATCCTACTCAACTAGACGAAAATGTAGCGACGCTGTTAACCGATATCGCGTTGAATATCATCGTCCCCCAAGTGGAAGCTGAGATTGACGGCTATCGCGGTCAAAGAGGGCCAATCGGACCGATTGGAGTTCGTGGTGAGCCTGGGCCCGCGGGTCCGCAAGGTCCAAGAGGGCTGCCCGGCATAGATGGAAGGAATGGAACTGATGTGGAAATCCCAGTCGGTATGGTAGCAGCCTTTTTGCCTGGAGAATTTGGCTCACGTGTTTGTCCGGAAGGATGGCGTCAATTTTCAGAGGCCAACGGGCGATTTATTTTGGGCGCTCGAGAAAACAAATACGAACCAGGTGATCGCGGTGGAGAAGAAAGTGTGAAGCTGACTCCCGAACAAATGCCAAGTCATGTGCACAAAGTCGGGTGGAGCAGTTCTGGCGTCCTGCACACCATCACTCTCAATGGCACTCGAGGCGATGTGCCCGACGACCGACAGTACAGAATTGACTTTGAGGCGGAGGGTGGTCAAGCGGGGCGAAATCTTCTAACCGACCAAGTGGGTGGCAATCAGCCGCACAACAATATGCCGCCCTACATCGCGTTATATTTCTGCAAGAAGGACTAGACGGGGATAGGGCTCCGCCCGTTTGCACCTCAATCGGTCCACTGGACCGATTGCCTTTCAGGATCGGCGCTCACTGCCCGACGGAAGTCCGACGTTTTGCCGACACTTCGCCGACAGCGTTTTTGCCAGGAAAACAAGGCCAATGGGCGGGGTCGCGGGCATAAATGCCCGCCCGCACCGCACGGTACGTTAACACATCCGTAGGATGGGGTTTCACCCCATCTCACCCTCTCGCCTGATGCACCTCGATCACATTGCCCTCGGGGTCCTGAAAGAACACCTGGTGCCACTCGGCGCTGAAGGCATGGCCGTAGTCTGAATAGGGCACCCCCTCGGCGTCCAAAACGCCCAAGAACCCGGCCAGATCGTCGGTACGGAACGCGATATGGCCGCGCTCTACCGGGTTGATTACCTGCCCGTTCTTGAAGGCCACGCGAAAGTCCCGCTCCGCCAAATGCATTTGCATCCCGCCATCCGTGGCAAAGCGGATCTTGCCGCTAAACCCCTGATCTTCCGTCTCTTCTGTGCGCGGGAACTGCTCCGCTGGCATATCATCCAGCCCCAAAACGCGCGTGTAGAAGTCGTGCATCCGGTCCACGTCCTCGGCCACATAATTGATATGGTGGAACTCCAGTTTCATGCGCTGCCCCTGCTTTGCGGTTGTCGCTCTTGCGTATTTCGAACAAGGTGAAGCGGCTGGGGATTGTCAAGGATATCAACCATGAACGGCGCGGAGAGCTTGGTGCAAACGATGCTGGCCTCGGGCGTGGACACCGTGTTCGCCAACCCCGGCACGTCCGAGATGCATTTCTGCGCCGCCCTGGACCAGTACCCCGAGATGAACTGCGTGCTCTGCCTCTTCGAGGGCGGCACCAGCGCCGGCGCGGATTGCTATTTCCGCATGAAGCGCGACGTGGCGGGCACCTTGCTGCACCTCGCGCCGGGTTTCGGCAACGCCTATGCCAACCTGCATAACGCGCGCAAGGCGGGCTCGGGGCTGGTGAACATCGTGGGCGACCACGCCACGCATCACCTGGCCTATGAGAGCCCGCTGAAGGGCGACATCCAGGGCGTCAGCCAGTCGATAAGCCATTGGTATCGTTGGTCTCCGGATGCGGGCTCGGTCGCGGGGGACGGGGCGGCGGCGATCCGGGCGGCGCGGTCGCTCAATGGCCAGATCGCCACGCTGGCCCTGCCCGCAAACACCGCTTGGGAGGCGGCGAGGACGCCCGCAGGTCGGGGAGATCCGACCGGGGCGGAGCAGCCCCCCGCCTTGCACCGCCCCGAGACCCGCGCCATCGAGGCCGCCGCCCAGAGGCTCACCCTGCCCGGTGCCGCGCTGATGATCGGCGGAGCGGCTCTTTTCGGCGGTTTGCGCCAGCTGGCGGGGCAGATCTGCGCCGCCACCGGCGCGCGGCTCTTGATCGACACGTTGATCCCGCGGGCCTCGCGCGGGGCGGGCACCGCCACCGCCGCGCATCTGCCATACCCGGTGGAGCCCAAGCTCGAGGCGCTCGTGAACACGCGTTCAATTACGCTGCTGGGCACGCAGCGCCCGGTCACCTTCTTTGCCTATCCCGGCAAGCCCAGCCTGCCCGAGCCCGCCAATTGCGAGATCGCCGAGCTTTGCCGCCCCGAGATGGACATCGCCTTTGCGCTGGACGCGCTGGCGCAGGCCACCAATGCCACCAAGGCCCAGCCGCGCGTCTACCCGCTGGACTTGCCCGCATTGCCCAGCGGCACCTTAACGCTGGAATCCGCGGGCGCGGCGCTGGCGCATCTGCTGCCCGAGGGCGCGATCGTCTGCAACGAGGCCATCACCTCCGGCTTCCGCTTCGCGCCGCCGCTGACGCAGGCGCGCCCGCATGAGATGCTGGGCGGCACCGGCGGCGCCATCGGCTGGTCCCTGCCGGGGGCCGTTGGCGCGGCCACGGCCTGCCCGGACCGCAAGGTGGTGGTGCTGACGGGGGACGGCTCGGCCATGTACACGATCCAGTCGCTCTGGACGATGGCGCGCGAGGGGCTGGACGTCACCGTGATCGTCTTTGCGAATCGCGGCTACCAGATCCTGCGCGACGAGCTGCAAAATGTCGGCGTGCAGAGCTATGGCGCGAACGCCCGCGCGATGTTCGATGTTGAGGGGCCGAGCCTCGATTTCGTGGCCCTGGCCAAGGGGCACGGCGTCCCCGCCAGCCGCGCCGAGACGCTGGAGCAATACACCAGCGCGCTGCAAGCCGCGCTTGCCAGCGACGGGCCCGCGTTGATCGAGCTGGTCTGCGACTAAGCCCTACGCGTTGGCGGCGTGCCCGTGGCGGTGTTCAGGGCATCAGAGAACGGGCGAGGTTGTGTGTTTTTGGCCCGCACCGTTCGTTGGGCGCGCCAAATCTCTTGCAAGAGATTTGCACTTTCCTTCCAAGGAAAGTTGGGCCCGCAGACCGGTGAGCGGTCGCTGTTCAGGGATCAATTCGGGGCGCGCCAAAGAAACTCTTTGAAGAGTTTCGCAATTTTCTTGCAAGAAAATTGCGTCGCGCCAAGGTTCACTGGAGTCCAAAAGCGCCTCTGACGACACATTCCCTTAGTCCAGCAGCTTGTCCACCACGTCGCCCCTGATCCCTGCGCCGAGCGCCGAGAAGTCTCCCGCCTCGAACATCGCGCCCGCGATATCGTGGATCACCCGATGGGTCACCCGCGCCAGCGCCGAGCCCAGCGAGATCCGCGCCACCCCGGCGGCGGCGAACTCCTCACGGCTGAACTTGGAGAACTGGCCGGCAGCCAGCGCGTTCACTGGCTTCTCGGTCGCGCGCACCACGTTCTTGAGCGATTGCATGCCCGGCGGCAGCGGCACGTACAGGCAATCCGCCCCGGCCTCGTCGAAGGCCTGGATGCGCTTTAGGGCCTCCTCCATACCGTATTGCTTGTTGATGATCCCATCGGCGCGGGCCACCAGCACGAAATCGCCGGGAAGCGCGCGCGCCGCCGAGGCCGCCGCCCGAATGCGTTCGACCGCGAACTCAAAGGCATAGAGCCCTTTGCGTTCGAAATCTGCGTCCTCGATGGAGATCCCAGCCAGGCCGATCTCTGCCGAAAGGCGCACGGTCTCGGCGCAGGTCTCGGGGGCGTCGCCAAAGCCGTTCTCGAAATCCCCCGAAACCGGCACATCCACCGCGGCCACCAGGTCTTGTGCGTGCGCCAGCGCCTCGTCGCGGGTCACCGTGCCGCCGTCGGGACGCCCCAGGGTGAACGCATGGGCGGCCGACGAGGTCGCGATGGCCTCGGCCCCCAGCCCCGCCAGCATCTTGGCCGAGCCGATGTCCCAGGCATTGGCCAGGATAAAGGGCTTGCCGGGGACATGGAGCGCGCGGAAGGTGGCGCCGATATCATCAGTCATTTCAAGCTCCTACAGAAAATGCTTCGCCTCGTGGTCCAGCAGCCAGCGCTTGCGCCATAGCCCGCCGCCATAGCCGGTCAAAGCGCCGTCCGACGCCACCAGCCTATGGCAAGGCACCGCGATGGCAATAGGGTTCGCGCCATTGGCGCGCCCCACCGCGCGCGGTCCGGTGCCCAGAGCCTCGGCCATCGCGGCGTAGCTGCGGGTTCGCCCGATGGGAATCTTGCGCAGAGCGTCCCAATGGCGATGCTCAAACGGGGTGCCGCGCGGCGCGATGGGCATGTCCAGACCGGGGTCCTGCCCGCTGAAGTAAAGCTCCATCGCGTGTGCCGCCTGGTCGATCACCGCATTCGCGCCGATGCGCAAAGTGCCATGCGCCCCAAGCAGCTTTTTGACCTCGCCGGGAAGCGCCCTGCGCTCGGGGAATTCCAGAATGTTCAGCGCGCTATCATCCGCAATCGCGATCAGCGCGCCGATGGGCGTGTCGATCCAATGCGCAAACCGCCCTGCGCGCGGCGTTATGCGCTCGGGCGGGATCGAAAGAAGCTTTGGGAGCGCGCCAGAGAACGCGCTGTCGCTGTTGAAGGTTGCCTGGGCGCCCCCGGGCAAAGCTTAGGGCCCCCGTGGGGTGAGAGCTTCTGCGAAGTGAATGATCCGGCCCAGGGCCTCGGCGAACATCTCGTCGGCGACGGTCATCGCGACGCGCACATGCCCGGCGGCGGCCTCGCCAAAGCTCTCGCCCGGCATCACCGCGATCCTCTCTTGGTCCAGCAGCCGGTTGGCGAAACCCTCGCCGCTCAGACCCGTCGCGCGGATGTCCAGCATCAGATACATCGCGCCGTCGCAGGGCGCGGATTTCGCCGCGTTGGTATGCGCGAGCAGCTCCACGGCCATCGCGCGGCGGCGGCGGAACGGCGCGGCGATATCCGCCTCGAGCTGTTCGCCGGCCTGCAGCGCAAAGAGCGCCGCGTCCTGGATATAGCCCGGCACGCCATAGGTCGTGTGGGTGGAGAGGTCGATGAGATGCGCAATCACATGCTCGGGGCCCAAGATCCAGCCGATGCGGCTGCCGGTCATGGCAAAGCTCTTGGACATCGAGTTCACCACCAGCGTGCGGTTGCGGGTCTCCTCAAGCTGCCAGGCCGAGAGATGCGTACCGTTCCAGATCTGCGTGTCGTAGACCTCGTCCGAGACCAGCCAGAGGTCGTGATCCGCGCAGGTGCGGGCGATGCTTTGCATCGTCTCCGGCGTGTAGACGACGCCGGTGGGGTTGTTGGGCGAGTTGATCAGCAGCGACCGGGCGCCGTCCGCCTGGGCCGCAATGTCCGCGGCCTGGGGCTGGAAGCCGTGGCGGGGCCGGGCCTTGATCGCGCGGGGCTTAGCGCCCACTCCGCGCACCGTGCCGGGATAGGTCGTGTAATAGGGGTCGATGAAAAGCCCGGTGTCGCCGGGGTCCAAAACGGCGGTATGGGCGGCAAAGAGCCCGGCCTGGCCGCCGGGCGTGACCACCACATTGTCGCGCGTCGTGGGCACGCCGGTTCGCGCCGTCACGCGCGCGGCCACCGCATCGCGCAGGGCCTTGGTGCCGGGCACCGAGGCATAGCCGGTATGCCCGGCCTTCGCGCGCCGGTGCATCTCGTCCAGGATGCGCGGATCGGTGCGGATGTCATGCTCGCCGATGGTCAATTCGATCACAGGGGTGCCCGCGGCGATCATGTCGCGCGCGCGCATGAAGACGCCCCAACCGTCGTCCTCAGCGCCCCCCAGAAGGCCGGTTATTCTGTGTGATAGCTGCATTGCGCGGAAGTGGTCATGGAGCGCGGGGATTGTCAATTCGTCAAATGCGGGCGGGCCTGGGTCGGACCAGGGCGCACCCGCCGATCCATGCGTGAACGCATGGGTGATGCACGCATTTAGAGAATTCCGCCCGTGGCGCCGCGCCGCTAGAACGTCGCCATCGCGCTTGCGCACTTCGCGGCGCGCCTTCTGGAATTGCACGCAATGGAACCCGTCGCCCTCTCGCGGCAGGGCCGAGAACCTTCGCCTTTTTAATGGAGTAGAGCCATGACCTCGCTGAACGATCCGCAATCGCGCGGCTTTGCGCGCCTCACCGGCGCCGCCTATTTGACCATCGCCGTGGCGGGAGGCTTCTCGATCGCCTATGTGCCCAGCGTTCTGTACGTGGCGGGGGACCCCGCCGCATCTGTGCAAAATATACTGGCTCACCGGGGCTTTTTTCTGGCCGGGATCGCCGGCGACGTGGTGATGATGCTGGCGGAGATCGCGGTAACGGCGATGCTCTTTTTCATGTTCCGCCCGGTGCAGCCGGTCCTGTCACTGGCCGCCGCCCTGGCGCGGTTCGCGATGGTGGCGGTCATGGCGGCGATGCTGTTCTTTCATGTGGGTGCGCTGGCGCTGGCGGATCCGAGCTATGCGATGGCCGGGGTCGCGATGCCAGAGCGGCTGGCCTTCGCGGGCGTGATGCTGACCATGCACGATGCGGGCGTCTGGATCTGGCAGGTCTTCTTCTTTGCGCATCTGGTGGTTCTGGGCGCGCTGGTGCTGCGGCCGGGCGCCTATCCCAGGCTGCTGGGGGCCGGGCTGATGGTGGGCGCGTTTGGGTACCTGCTGGACAGCGTGTTCGCCTTCGCCTTCCCGGATTTCGCGGCGCTGGGATATGCCCGCGCGGGGCTTTTGGTGATCGTGACGCTGTCCGAGATCGGCTTTGCGATCTGGTTGCTGGCGGTTGGTCCGCGCGCGGCGGCGCGGGACCCAGGGGCGTTACCCGCGTAGCCGCAATCATGGTGCATGGGGGAGGGGCGGTTCCATGTCCTGTTGGTTCCGCACTTCTCCTGCGCGTGGCCATGCACTATGTACCTGCTATGACGCAGAGCTTTGACGACATCCCCGAGACCGCGCTGGCCTGGCATCAGGCGGGCAAGGGCGCGGCCTTGGCGACCGTGGTCGAGACCTGGGGCTCGGCGCCCCGGCCCGTCGGCAGCCAGTTGGCGATCAGCGGCGCCGGCGAGATCGCGGGCAGCGTCTCGGGCGGCTGCGTTGAGGGCGCCGTTGTGGTTGAGGCGATGGACGCGCTGGAGGACCACAAGAGCCGCATCCTAGAGTTCGGCGTCAGCGACGACGAGGCCTTTGCCGTCGGGCTGGCCTGCGGCGGCACGATCCGGGTTCTCGTGGAGCCTATCGGGGACGCGGCGCAGGCCCTACGGGCCGCGATCCTAGAGGAACTCTGCGCCGCACGCGCAGACCGGCGCGCCATGGCCTATGTGGTGGACACAGACGCCTGGACGCGGCGGCTGGCCGGGGTGGCGGATTACCCCGCACGCTTCCGCGCCGATAAGTCCGGCTTTGACGAGGCCGAGTTCATCGCCATCCACAACCCTCCCTTGCGCATGGCGGTCGTCGGCGCGGTCCACATCGCGCAGCCCCTGATGGTGATGGCGCGGCTGGCGGGCTATGACGCCGTGCTGATCGACCCGCGCGAGGCCTTCGGGTCGGCGGCGCGCTTTCCCGGCGAGACCATCCTGCATGACTGGCCGGACGAGGCCCTGGCGGGTTTCGGGCTGGACGCGCGCACGGCGGTGGTCACGCTGACCCATGACCCAAAGCTGGACGACCCGGCGATCATCACCGCGCTGCGCTCGGACGTGTTCTATTTGGGCTGTCTGGGCTCCATGCGCACCCATGCAAAGCGCGTCGCGCGGCTAACGGAACACGGGTTCAACTCCGCGGACGTGGCGCGCATCCATGCACCAGTGGGGCTCGATCTGGGATCCAAAAGCCCGGCGGAGATCGCCGTCTCGGTCATGGCTGAGATCACTGAAACTCTGCGCAAGCGCGTATGAGGTTTGGGCCCGTACCCATTGCCGAGGCCGCCGGTGCCATCTTGGCGCATTCGGCAGAGGCCGGCCCGCAGGGGCAGGGCCATCGGATTGCCAAGGGCACGCGGCTGACGCGGCAGCATGTGATCGAACTGAGCGCGCGCGGCGTGGCCGAGGTGGTGGTGGCGCGGCCAGAGCCGGGCGATGTCGAGGAAGACATGGCCGCGCAGCGGCTTGCGCAGGCGCTGGTGGCCGGGCGCCGCGGGCTGCGGCTGGGCGGGGCCGCGCGGGGCCGCGTTAACCTGCGCGCCGAGCATGCGGGATTGGTCGAGATGGACGTCGCCGCCGTGACCGCGGCCAACCATATTGACCCAGGCATCACGGTCGCGACCGTGCCCGCCCTGCAGCGCATGGCCGAGAACGGCCTGGTGGCGACGATCAAGATCATCCCCTACGCAGTGCCTGATGCAGGGTTGCGGCTGGCCTGCGACAAGGCCGCCGGTGCCATGGGGCTGCGCGGCGCCCAGATCGCGGCTGCGAGCCTGATCGAGACGCAGGTGGGCTCTAAGGCGCTGCCGCTGAAGGGGCGCGAGGCGATAGCGCAGCGCCTGGCGCGCCTTGGCGCGCAGCTGAGCCCGCGCGTGGTCGTGCCGCATCAGGTGGCGCCGATCGCGGACGCCCTGGCGCAGGCCCCCGGAGAGGTTCTGATGATCCTCACCGGCTCGGCCACCTCTGACCCGCGCGACGTGGCGCCAGAGGCGCTGCGCGCCGCCGGCGGCGTCGTCGAGCATTACGGCATGCCGGTGGATCCGGGGAACCTGTTGTTTCTGGGCCATCTCGGCGGCAAGCCCGTTATAGGCCTGCCGGGCTGCGCGCGCTCGCTGGCGATGAATGGCGCGGATTGGGTTCTGGAGCGGGTGATCTGCGGGATAGAGGTCTCGCCCCGCGATATCATGGGTATGGGGGTCGGCGGGCTTTTGAAGGAAAGCCCCGCCCGCGGGCAACCCCGCGAGCGCAAGACGGTAAAAGGCGCCCCGTAGGGCGCCCTTTTTTGTTTGGTGCTTTTGGTTCGGCCTACTGCCAGGTCGTGTAGCCCAGCTTGAGCGTCTTCGGAGATCCGCCGGTCAGGCCGTTCACCCGGAACTGGCTGATCCGGCCCTCATTCGTACGCACGCAGACATAGGACCCCACAGGGATGTCGCCCAGCGAGACCCGCGCGTTTGAATACCGCGCGCCCGAGCAGCCCGCATAGCCGCGGTTGCGACGGTTCCCAACGCCAAGCTTGGCGCCGTTGCGCGGCACGAGGTAAAGCCGCGAGGCGGTCTCGGCCTGGAACCAGATATCGGCGCCGTGCTGGGTGACTTGCCCGCGATCAAGATCGGCCAGATAGGTCTGCGGGATGTCCAACGGGCCGGTGGAATGGGTGCGCGGGCCGGCCGAGGCGCAGGTGAAACCGCGACCGCGGGCGGTGCAGCTTTGCCCCTCGGGCGCGTAGCGCTGGATCGTGCCCGCGGGGCCGTAGTCGCAGATCAGCGCGGGCTTGCCGCCGATGTTCTGCACGCGGGTGCTCTTGAGCGAGTTCACAATGGGCGTGTTCCACCAGCCAGAGGGCAGGGCGGTCGTCACCTCGCGCCGGATCTGGGTATGGGGGCATGCGATGGTGGCCGCGGCGGCGGCCAGCGGGCCGAGCATCAGCGTGGCAAAAGTGGCGATGGCGGCGGTTTTACGAAGCGAAATCATGGGTTGGGCTCCTATTGGGTTTAACACCCATAGGTCGTGGCCCCGGATCGAAAGGTTCAAAAGGAACCCCAGCCCTCAAAATCTCTATATCTACCGGCGAACGACCCGGATGATCTTTTCCTTCACAAATACCGTTAGCTTGCCTTTGGGCTGGTTCTCTGCAGTCCAGTCCCTCAGCCTGTATCGCGCGAACTTGCACGTGCTTGGCATTCCAAGTGCGTAGCGGTAATCCGGCTTGAGGCCCAGCATGGGCCGCAGGTCCTTCTTTTTCTCTGCCGTCGCCCAATCCTTTCGCCAGTTCTGAGAAACCTTTGTCAGGTCTGTAAAAAACCTGAGGTTCCTTACATACACGCCGCGGTTGTTGCGCTCGCGCCCTGAATCGTGGACGTCGCTGACCCTTAGGAACTGGCTGTTGTTGCGCCCGGCAAAGATGTGGCCGACACGCGCGCCGCACACGGCGATCTTGCCGTCTTTTTCGACCAACTTCACAAAAAACAGCGCCTCCCACAGGTTACTCTTTCCGGCCAGGCGCTCCGATAGCTCTACCGCGGGATGCAGCACAAAGCTGCGATCTATGTTCGGCCCCTGGAATGTCTGAGCCAGCGTAGAGTTTGCGGAGAGCAAGATTGCGGCGATTGTAACGAAAGCGCGACGCATTAGATTTCCCGTCATAATTAGAAATATTTATCCGTGATCAATACATGGGTACTATGACTCTGTGTACATGTAAATTTTTTTTAAATTTATGTGGGCGGAGTACAAGATGCCTTTGCCGGTCTTTGGAGCGAGAAATACACACTGTCTGACCACTCGCCGCTTATGCAGAATGTGTCGCGGGCAAAGCCGCTGACCTGGAACCCGAGCCGGGTCAGCAGCATGACCGAACCTGTGTTGCGCGGATCCACATCCGCGGTGATCTGGGGCACATCGGTGGTTGCCCAGAAATGGGAGATGATCGCGCCGAGGGCCTCGCTGGCGAGGCCTTTGCCCCAAAAATCCGGGTGCAGCAGATAGCCGATCTCGCTGCCCGAATGGACCCCACCGAGCCCGATCACCGTCTCGTTGTGATCGAACACGAAATAGCTCCGCGGCCCGTCCGCCTTAAGATTTTCCACGATCGGGCGGGTCTCTTCAGCGTTTTTATGCGGCGGGCTGGACCAATAGCGCATCGCGCGCGGGTCGCTGAAGATGGCAAAAAGCGGCGCGAGGTCTTCCTCTCGCGCCGCCCGTAGAACCAGTCGTTTGGTGGTGAGCCGGGTCAAACCAGTTCGCCCCAGGTCACCGCTTTTCGACGTCGATATAGTCGCGCGTCGTGTCGCCCTGGTACAGCTGCCGCGGGCGCCCGATCTTGTGGTGCGGATCCTCAAGCTGCTCTTTCCATTGCGAAATCCAGCCCACCGTTCGCGACAGCGCGAAGATCGGCGTGAACATCGAGGTGGGAAAGCCCATCGCCTCTAGAATGATGCCCGAGTAGAAATCCACATTCGGGAACAGCTTTTTCTCGGCGAAATAGGGATCATCCAGCGCCTGCTTTTCCAGCGCCTTGGCCACCTGAAGCTTGGGGTTGTTCTCAACACCCAGAAGCTCCAGCACCTCGTCGGCGGATTGCTTCATCACCGTCGCGCGCGGGTCGAAGTTTTTGTACACCCGGTGCCCGAAGCCCATCAGGCGGAACGGATCGGACTTGTCCTTGGCGCGGGCGATATATTCGGGGATGCGATCCACCGAGCCGATCTCTTCGAGCATCTCCAGGCAGGCCTGGTTCGCGCCGCCATGGGCGGGGCCCCAGAGGCAGGCGATGCCCGCCGCGATGCAGGCAAAGGGGTTCGCGCCCGAGGACGAGGCCAGCCGCACCGTCGAGGTCGAGGCGTTCTGCTCGTGATCCGCATGCAGGGTGAAGATCCGGTCCATCGCGCGCGCCAGGATCGGGTTCACCTCGTATTCCTCGGCGGGCACCGCAAAGCACATGCGCAGGAAGTTCGAGGCATAATCCAGATCGTTGCGCGGATACACAAAGGGCTGGCCGATATGGTACTTATACGCCCAGGCCGCGATGGTCGGCATCTTGGCGATAAGGCGGATCGAGGCGACCTCGCGCTGGTGCGGGTCGCTGATATCGGTGGAATCGTGGTAGAAGGCCGACATCGCGCCCACGACGCCCACCAGGATCGCCATCGGATGCGCGTCGCGCCGGAAGCCGCGGAAGAAATAGGTCATCTGATCGTGCAACATCGTGTGGTTGGTGACCAGGTTCTCGAACTCTTCCAGCTGCTCACCCGTGGGCAATTCGCCATAGAGCAGCAGGTAGCAGACCTCTAGATAGTGGCTTTTCTCGGCGAGCTGGTCGATCGGATAGCCGCGATGCAGCAATTCGCCCTTGTCGCCGTCGATGAAGGTGATCGTGGAATCGCAGCTTGCCGTGGAGGTAAAGCCCGGATCATAGGTGAAAACACCGCCTTGCGCGTAGAGCTTCCGGATATCCAGCACGTCTGGGCCGGCGGTGGGTGAATAGATCGGTAGCTCGATTTCTTTGTCTTCCAATCGAAGCGTCGCGGATTTGCTATCTGCCATCGTCTTCCCTTTCATTTAAGCGCTGCGGCCCGTGTTGGGGGAGTGCCACAGCAGTATGGGCGGGTGCCTAAGTACCCGTCACGTCCTGGATGCGTAGAAGCGTTTCTTCGCGGCCCAGAACCATCATCATGTCAAACACGCTCGGAGACACCGTGCGCCCGGCGAGAACCGCGCGCAATGGCTGCGCCAGCTTGCCCATCTTGGTGCCGTTTTGCTCGGCGACCTGCGCGACAACTTCCTCTAAAAGGTCGCGGTTCCAGCTAGCATTTTGCAGGTGCGGCGTCAATTGCTGCAGTATACCACGGGATACATCATCCAGTGCCTTCGCCGATTTCTCATCCGGCTCCATCGGCCTGGACTTCAGAACAAAGCGCGCCTTATCAACGAGTTGCCCGAAGGACTTCGCCCCACCTTTGAGGCAGTACATCGCGGATTCCAACCCGTTTCTTTGGTGGTCGGACAGCTCTTGCTGACCGGATGCGGCCAGATACGCCTCTATTTCTGCTACGAGTGCAGCATCGTCGGCCACGGCCATATGCTGGCCCGATAAGTTCTCGAGTTTCTTGAGGTCAAACCGCGCCGGCGAGCGCCCGATTCCGTCCAGGTCGAACCAGTCCCGGGCCTGCGCGTCGGTGAAGAATTCGTCATCGCCATGGCTCCATCCGAGCCGCGCAAGGTAGTTGCGCATCGCCGCCGCCGGGTAGCCCATTGCCTGGTATTCTTCCACCCCAAGCGCGCCGTGCCGCTTGCTAAGCTTCTTGCCGTCGGGCCCGTGGATCAGCGGGATATGCGCCCAGACCGGCACGTCCCAGCCCATCGCGTTGTAGACCGACATCTGCCGCGCCGCGTTGGCCAAATGGTCGTCGCCCCGGATCACATGCGTGATCCCCATATCATGATCGTCCACAACAACAGCCAACATGTAGGTGGGCGTACCGTCAGATCGTAAACAAATCATATCATCCAGCTCGCTATTCTGGATGGTTACGTCGCCCTGCACCTTGTCTTTTATGACCGTCGCGCCTTCCTGCGGCGCCTTGACGCGGATCGCGAAAGGCGCGTCGGGATGCGTGGCGGGGTCGGCGTCGCGCCAGGGCGAGCGGAAAAGCGTCGAGCGGCCCTCGGCCCGGGCTGCCTCGCGGAAGGCGGCGATCTCGTCCTGGGTGGAGAAGCATTTATACGCCGCGCCATCGGCGAGCATCTGATGCGCCACCTCGGCATGGCGGTCGGCGCGCGCGAACTGGCTGACCGTGTCGCCGTCCCAATCAAGCCCCAGCCAGGTCATGCCGCGATAGATCGCCTCGGTCGCCTCGGGGGTGGAGCGGGCGCGATCGGTGTCCTCGACGCGCAAAAGAAACGTGCCGCCGTGCTTGCGGGCAAAGAGCCAGTTGAAAAGCGCGGTGCGCGCCGTGCCGATATGCATGTAGCCGGTCGGAGATGGGGCAATTCGTGTGACCACTTCGGTGTGAGACATGCCGACGTTAACCTTCTGGAAACTATGAGTGCCTAGATGTTCACGCGGTCTATTCAATCACGAATGCGAGGACAAGAGCAGGCTCGTAAATGCGTCTATATAGCTCAAGGCAAAGCGAAAATCGCCACCGCGCCATTTCGCATGAGCAATTTCTTCGCGCCATTTCGTGCATCGGAATGCGATGTTAGCCCGTGTTCTTAATGCGCAGCGGGGGCATTTGTTCTATTGGGCGCCGGTCCTGCTGGCGATGGGAATCGGCTGCTACTTTGCGCTGCGCTTTGAGCCATCGCTTGCGCATTTTGGCGCGATCGCCGGGCTGGCGGCATGTCTGCTGCTGATCGCCGCTGTGACGCCGCCGGAGACGCGCCCAATCCCCATAGGCAGTGCCCTGTTCCTGTTGGGGTTTTTGCTGGCCGGAGCGCGCGCGCATTCGGTCGCCGAACCGGTGCTGGGCTTTCGCTACTATGGCCCGATTGAGGGGCGCATTGTGGCGGTGGATCGCTCGCATTCCGACAAGCTGCGCCTGACGCTTGATCAGGTCAGGCTGGACCGCGTGCGACCAGGGCGCACCCCCGCGAAGGTACGCGTGTCGCTGCATGGCGAGCGCCATTTTGACCCGGTGCCGGGCCTGCGCGTGATGATGACGGGGCATTTGTCGCCGCCACAGGGGCCGGTGGAGCCCGGCGGCTTTGATTTCCGATTGATGGCCTGGTTCCAAGGGCTCGGCGCTGTGGGGTATACCCGCACCCCGGCCCTGATTGCCGCACCGGCAGAGCAGGGCGCGTTCGAGCTTTGGGTGCACCGGCTGCGCCTGCGGATCTCGTTGGCGGTTCAAGATGCGCTTCCGGGGCGTGCCGGGGCCTTTGCCGCGGCGGTCACGACGGGGGATCGCTCTGGCATGGATCGCGCGGTGATTGAGGATCTGCGATCGTCAAACCTGTCGCATCTGCTGGCGATCAGCGGGCTGCATATGGGGCTGTTGACGGGCGTGGTTTTTGCCGGGTTCCGCTTGTCGCTGGCCTTGGTGCCGCGATTGGCGTTGCGTTTGCCGGTCAAAAAGATCGCCGCTGTGGCGGCGCTCTTGGCCGGTGCGTTCTATTACCTGCTGTCGGGCGGAAACGTGGCGACGGAACGGGCCTTTATTATGGTCAGCGTGATGTTTGCCGCGATCCTGCTGGATCGCCGCGCGATTACCATCCGCGCGGTGGCGATTGCGGCCTTGATCGTGCTGTTACTGCGACCCGAGACATTGATCTCGCCCGGCTTTCAGATGTCGTTTGCGGCGACGACCGCGCTGGTTGCCGTCTTCGGGGCGCTGCGCGAATGGAACAGCCATGTCTTGCCAAAGTGGAGCCGTCCGGTTCTGGCGGTGGTGTTATCCTCGGCGGTGGCGGGGTTGGCCACGGCGCCGGTGGCGGCGGCGCATTTCAATCGCCTGGCGGATTTCGGCCTTTTGGCGAATGTCTTGTCGGTGCCCATGATGGGCCTGGTGGTGATGCCGGGGGCGGTTCTTGCGGCGGCCTTGGCGCCATTGGGCCTGGCCTGGGTGGGGCTGGCAGTGATGCGGCCCGGCATTGACTGGATCCTTGGGGTCGCCGGCTGGGTGGCAAATCTGGAGGGAGCGGTAACGCCGGTGGTGACGCCCTCCGGCTGGGTGCTGCCCATCCTGGCATTGGGCGCGCTTTGGCTGGTGCTCTGGCGGGGGCCGGCGCGCGCGCTGGGGCTGGCGCCGATAACGGCGGCATTCGTGCTTTGGGCGCTGGCTGACCGGCCGCAGGTCCTGGTCGCGGAATCCGGTGGATTGGTGGGAGTGTTGACGGCTCAGGGGCGCGCGCTCTCCAAGCCGAAAGGGGATGGCTTCACCGCCGAGGTCTGGTTGGAGAATGACGGCGACGCGGTGGCGCAGGAAACCGCTTTCGAGCGCTACGGCTTTCTGGGCCCAAAGGGCGACATGCGCCTGGAGTTGCGCGGGCACCGCATCGCGTTGCTCAGCGGTCGCGGCCTTGAGGCCCGCGTGGCGGAGGCCTGTCGCTCTGCCGACGTCATCGTGGTGGCAAAGCGCCTTGAGGGCCCGGTGCCCTGCGATGTGTATGACCAAGCGCGTCTGCGCGAGGTCGGGGCTTTGTCGGTGACGTTCGAGGCGGGCGCGCTCAAGCTGCAAGGCGCGAAGGAACGCGCCGGTGTGCGGCCCTGGTCGGGCGCGCGCTAGCTAGTAGGTGCGAATCAGCCCGACAAGGCGCCCCTGGACCCGCACCTGATCGTCACGGAACACCCGCGTCTCGTAGGCAGGGTTCGCGGCCTCGAGCGCTATGGCATTCCCGCGCCGACGAAAGCGCTTAAGCGTCGCCTCATGGCCTTCGACAAGGGCCACCACAATCTCGCCATTGTCGGCGGTGTCCGTCTCGCGGATCACGACGACATCGCCGTCATTGATCCCGGCGTCGATCATGGAATCGCCCTTCACCTCAAGCGCGTAGTGGTGGGCCTTATCGGCGATCATGCCGCCCGGCACGGCGACATTGGTCTGCACGTGGCTGATCGCCTCGATCGGGACCCCTGCGGCAATGCGCCCCATCAGGGGCACCTCTGAGGCGTGGATCGCCTCGACCGGCGCAGCACCCTGGGGCGGATCGACCCTGTCGCCCTCAATCACGCGCGGGGTGAAGCCCTGCGGCGTCGCATCGGCCAAGGGCTGCGGCAGCCTCACGATCTCAATGGCGCGGGCGCGGTGCGCCAGCCGCCGGATGAAGCCGCGCTCTTCCAGCGCGGTGATCAGGCGGTGGATCCCCGACTTAGAGCGCAGGTCCAGCGCCTCTTTCATCTCGTCAAACGAGGGCGGCACGCCGTCGCGCATCATGCGCTTGTTGATGAAATCCAGTAATTCCAGTTGCTTCTTGGTGAGCATGTTCCGCACCCTGTCTATTTATTGGCGGCCTTTACGATGGGCCTGTTCAGGGTATGTTCTACCAGTGTTCCTGTTTCGTGTCAAACGGGGAGGGTTCTGGGGCTGCAACGATTTGGCTTCGCGGATCTGCAAGAATCTTCATGCTTTGTTAACTGGACGGGAGACAATATGAAACTGGGTGGGCGCTGGAGGCGCTTGTAACTCAAACGGTTCCCCAACCGCCACCCGTGTAGGGTGGTGCGATTCGGTTTGAGATTTATTTAACGGCTCAACGCAATCTCCCGATGGGCGTCTTAGATGGGAACATACTCCACCGCATCGCCTGACCTGCGCGTGCCGTCCTTGACTGGGCGGATCAAAAGCGCGTTTGCGTCGCCCAGGACCGACAGAAGCGAGCTGTCTTGGCGCTCGAACGGCGCTATGCCCTCATGCGTCAGGCGCGCGCGCATGTAATGTTCCCGCGGGCCGTTGGGACCGATATCGACCGCCAGTTCCGCGCGCTGCCTTGGCGCAGGGTGCTCGCCCAAGCCCAGCATCGCACGCAGCATGGGCAGCACGAAGATAGTGCCGCAGACCAGCGAAGAGACCGGGTTGCCTGGCAGGCCGATCATGGCGCTTTGGCCAATGCGCCCGGCCATCAGCGGTTTGCCGGGGCGCATCGCGATCTTGTAAAACGCGCGCTCCATGCCCAGCGCCTCCGCCACCGGTGCCACAAGGTCATGGTCGCCGACCGATGCGCCGCCAATGGTCACGATGAGATCCGCGCCCTGCGCAATCTCGAAAGCGGTGCGCAGGCTGGGGGCGTTATCGCGCGCAATTGGCAGCACCCGCGGTAGGCCGCCGGTCTCTGCCACCATGGCGGCCAGTCCGACCGCGTTGGACGCGATGATCTGGTCGGGACCGGGGTCCTCTCCGGGCATCACCAACTCGTCCCCGGTGGCAATGATGGCCACCGTCGGGCGGCGCGTGACCGGCACCTCGGACACATTCATCGCGGCGAGCATGGCCAGATCGGAGGGGCGGAGCAGCCGCGGCGGCGCGATCTCGGCGCCCGCCGCGAAATCCCCGCCCGCCGGGCGGATATAGGGCGCGGTGTCCATGTTCTCGCGCAGGGTGATTGTGTCGCCGTCGCGGGTCACGTCCTCTTGGATGATCACCCGGTTGGCGCCGCCGGGGACCGGGGCGCCGGTGAAGATCCGCACGGCCTCTCCCAGGCCCACAGCGCCGCCAAAGCCATGGCCCGCCGCGCTTTCTCCTATCACAGTGAAGGGCCCGGACCCATCGATCACCGCGTAGCCGTCCATGGCGGAGGCGGCGAAGGGCGGCTGATCGCGCCGCGCCGCAACGGGCCGGGCCAACACGCGCCCATTCGCTTGCGCCAGAGGCACAATTTCTGCGTCCAGCGGTTCCACCAGCGCGAAGAGTGCCGTTAGCGCCTCATCGACAGAGATCATGTGGCTTCATAGCGGCCCGATTTGCCGCCATCCTTAAGGACAAGTCGGATGCCGTCGATCACCATGGACTTCTCAACCGCTTTGACCATGTCGTAGACCGTCAACGCGGCGGTGGAGACCGCCGTGAGCGCCTCCATCTCCACGCCCGTCTGGCCAGTAGTCTTCACAATGGCCTCGATGCGGATGCCGTCCGAGACGGGCTCTAATTCCAGCGCGACCTTGGTCACTGGCAGCGGGTGGCAGAGCGGTATCAGGTCGGCGGTCTTCTTTGCGCCCATGATGCCGGCGAGCCGCGCCACGCCCAGCACGTCGCCCTTCTTGGCGCGGCCCTCGGTGATCATCGCCAGGGTCTGCGCCGACATGCGCACAAAGCCCTCGGCCACGGCCACGCGGCTGGTGACGTCTTTGTCCGAGACGTCCACCATATGGGCGCGTCCCTGGGCGTCGAAATGGGTCAGCGCGCCGGTCATGCGGGCACCGGGTCGGCCAGCAGCGTGCGCGTGGCCACCGCGACGTCGTCTTGGCGCATGAGGCTCTCGCCGATCAGGAAGCTCCGGGCGCCGTAATCGGCCATATCCGCAAGGTCGGCGGGGGTGAACAGACCGCTCTCACAGACCAGCATTCGGTCCTCGGGGAGGCGTTTGGACAGCGCGCGCGTGGTGTCCAGAGTGACCTCAAAGGTCTTCAGGTTGCGGTTGTTCACGCCGATCATCGGCGATCTCAGCCGCAACCCGCGGTCAAGCTCCTCGGCATCGTGCACCTCTACCAGCACGTCCATGCCCCATTCGAACGCCGCCGATTCGAGTTCCGCGGCCTGGGTGTCGGTGACGCTGGCCATGATGATCAGGATGCAATCGGCGCCCCAGGCGCGGGCCTCGGCCACCTGGTAGGTGTCATACATGAAATCCTTGCGCAGCGCGGGCAGGGACACGGCGTCTCGCGCGCCGGTCAGGAACTCCGGCGCGCCCTGAAAGCTGGGCGTGTCCGTGAGCACCGAGAGGCAGGTCGCCCCCCCCGCCTCGTAGGCTCGCGCCAGAGCGGGCGGGTCAAAATCAGGCCGGATCAGGCCCTTGGAGGGGCTGGCCTTCTTGATCTCGGCGATCAGGCCATAGCCGGTGGCCGAGGCCGATCGCAGGGCGGAATAAAAGCCCCGCGGAGGCGCGGCGGTAAGCGCTGCGGCCTCCAATTCGGCAAGCGGGCGGGCCGCCTTGGCGGCGGCGATCTCTTCGAGCTTGTAGGCTTTGATCTTGTCGAGCACGTTTTGGGTCATGGCGCCCTGGATACGCGGCTCCTAAGGGGCTTGCAACGGGTCGGTCCAGTTGATCGGTGTTTGTTCGCGTTTAGAGAGCCAAGCGTTGGTGCGGCTAAAGGGGCGCGACCCAAAGAACCCACGGCGGGCCGATAGCGGGGAGGGATGCGCGGTCTCGATCTTGAGGTGATGCGCGGCCAGGCTGGCGCCGAGCTTTTGCGCCGGTCTGCCCCAGAGCAGGAAGGCGCGCGGCGTGTCGTCCAGATGCGCCAGGATCTGATGCGTCAGCGCCTGCCATCCCAGCGCCTTGTGCCCGTTGGCCTCGCCCGCGGGCACGGTCAGCACCGTGTTGAGCAGCAAAACGCCCTGCTTTGCCCAAAACCGCAGATCGGCATTCGGTGGGCGCGCGCCGAGGTCGGCCTCTAACTCCTTGTATATGTTTGCCAAAGAGCGGGGCAGGGGAGTGACATGCGGCTCGGCGGAGAAGGCCAGCCCATGGGCGTGGCCCGGTGTGGGATAGGGGTCCTGGCCAAGGATCACGACGCGGGTGTCTGCGGGAGGGCAGAGTTCCAGGGCCGCGAAGACCTGTGTCGATGCCGGCAGGATCGGGCGAGTCTCCGCGCGCAACGCGGTCTCTAGTTTGGCGAGTTCGGTCCGGAAAAAGGGCAGGTCTGACCAGTCGCCGAGTTTATCTGTTGAGAAGGGCATGATGGCCAGGGGTATTGCGTTCTCGCGGGGTTTTCAAATTGACTTTGCCGTTGGGGGCTTCTGCAGTTCCTTGAGGGGCGATGGTGGCTTGGAAAGGGCGTTGAGCATCAAGCGCACCGCCCTGACAACGCTTGCCGACACCAGATGAAACGGGACTCACGCCGAGCGACCGCCCAGCTTGCCTGGGCTGCGGCCGACCTCCTCCAGGAGGCCGCAATTGCAACCGCGCATCCAATTGAAACGTTTCGGTTTCCAGAGATGTCGTTGATGGTAGAGCTGATGCGCAAGCGACCTCCAGGTCGGCCGCAGCCCGTGTTGCGTTTGGTTCAAAGTAGAGGCCCCGGGTCAAGCCCAGGGTGGCAGATAGCCAACGTCCCCGCCAGGCCAATACTGGCCGATTTTATCCGGTCTCAGCCGCCAGCGCCACCGCTCAGGCCTGCGTCGCCGCAGCCAATGCGTGCACCTTGGCCCTGGCCGCGCCGCTGTCGATGCTCTGCGCCGCCATTTCGACGCCCTCATGCAGGGTGCCCGCCTTGCGCGCCACGCAGAGCGCGGCGGAGGCGTTCAGCAGCACCGCGTCGCGATAGGCTCCGGGCGCGCCATCCAGCAAGGCCGCGAAGGCCTTGCCGTTCTCCTCGGGGGTGCCGCCCAGGATGGCCTCGAACGGGTGGACGGGCAGGCCCGCGTCCTCGGGGTGGATTTCGCTGTCAGAGATGCTGCCGTCCTCTTCGAGTGCGGCGACCCAGCTGGGCCCGGCGATGGACAGCTCGTCCGTACCGTCCGAGCCGTGCACCAGCCAGGCGCATTCCGAGCCGAGCGATTTTAGCACCTCGGCCATGGGCCGGATCAGGTCGCGCGTGAAGGCTCCGGTGAGCTGGCGTTTGACGCCGGCGGGGTTCGTCAGCGGGCCCAGGATGTTGAAGATCGTGCGGGTGCCAAGCTCGGCCCGCACCGGGCCCACATGGGCCATCGCGGGGTGGTGCATCGGCGCCATCATGAAGCAGATGCCCGCGCTTTCCAGGGCCTTTTCAACCACATCCGCGCCGATCATCACCTTGATGCCCATCTGCCCCAGCGCGTCCGCCGCGCCGGATTTCGACGAAAGGTTGCGGTTGCCATGCTTGGCCACGGGCACGCCCGCGCCCGCGACCACGAAAGCCGTGGCGGTGGAGATGTTGAGCGTGCCCTTGCCGTCGCCCCCGGTGCCGACGATGTCCATCGCGCCCTGGGGCGCGCGCACCTTGTTGCATTTGGCGCGCATCACTGCGGCGGCGGCGGCGTATTCCGCGACGGTCTCGCCGCGGGTGCGCAGCGCCATCAGCAAGCCGCCGATCTGGCTGGGCGTGGCCTCGCCGTCAAAGAGGATGCCAAAGGCGGTCTCGGCCTCGTCGCGGGTCAGCGGGCGGTCGGCGGCGGCGCCAATGAGGGGCTTCAGCGCGTCGCTCATGCTGCCACCGGGACGATATCTAGGAAGGTCTTCAGCATCTTATGCCCGTGTTCGGTGCGGATTGATTCGGGGTGGAACTGCACGCCATGGATCGGCAGGTCGCGATGGGCCAGCCCCATGATCATGCCGCTGTCCAGCCAGGCGGTGATCTCTAGGCAGTTGGGCAGGCTCTCGCGCTCGACGGTCAGCGAGTGGTAGCGCGTGGCGTCAAAGGGCGAGGGCAGCCCGGCAAAGACCGAGGCGCCCGAATGGTGCATCGCGCCGAGCTTGCCATGCACGATCTCGCCGGCGCGGACCACCTTGCCGCCAAAGGCCTGGCCGATGGTCTGATGGCCCAGGCAGACGCCCAGCAGGGGCGTGCGGCTCTCGGCGGCGGCGGCGACCATGCCAAGGCAGATGCCCGCCTGGTCGGGGTCGCAGGGCCCGGGGCTCAGCACGATCCCATCCGGGCGCAGCCCCATCGCCTCTTGCACGTCCAGCGCATCGTTGCGCCGCACCACCACTTCGGCCCCCAACTCGCCCAGATAATGGGCAAGGTTGTAGGTGAAGCTGTCATAGTTATCGATCAACAGCAGCATCGCGCCGGCCTTATGAATAGGGGGTGCATCCCGACCCCGGGTCGCGCTATACATGCTCAGAGCCAGGCGCGAGGGTCAAGCGCCGGTATAGAAAACGACGCCTCGGCCATGCATCGGGGGAGCAGTGCCATGATGTTGAGAATGTTGTCAGGAGCCGTTTTAGGCGCGGTTGTCGGCGGAGCAGGGCTTGTCGCGCTCTCGATGGTCGCGCCGCGGATTGAGCTGTCCCTGCCGGAGCCGTCTGCCGAAGAGGTTGCGGTGCCGGCGGGCTCTGAGTTCAACGCCGAGCGCCCGGACACGGACCCCATCCTGCCGCAGACCGAGGGCCGACCCGCTGGCGAGGCGGGAACCCTAGGAAGTGTCGATACCGGCCTTTCCGCGCCAAGCGTGGACACAAGCCCGGTCGCGACCCCGCAGGCGATGCAGGTCGAGGCGGATATCTCCAGCCCCTCCTCGGAGGGCGGCAGCACCGCTGGGCTGAACGTGAGCGGCGAAGAAGGGGTCGTCTCGCTGCCCGGCACGGCGCAACCGTCGGAGCCGGGGCTAGAGACAACGCCCACCCAAGTGGACGCGCCGCTGGCGACGCCCGCAGCGCCTACGCCCGAGACCGTGACGGCCCCATCCGCGGGCCCGACAGAGACCGCCCCAGAGATATCTGCGCCCAGCGATCCCGCGCTCGAGACCGATCTTGCCGCGTCTGCCACCGCGCCCGCGTTGGAACCTGCCCCCGCGACCGCCGAGAGCGCCGAGGCGCCCGTCGCCGCCGACGGGCCGGGCCGCATCGTGGCGCCAGACCTTTCGGTTGACGCGCCCAACCTGCCCACCACGGCGGATGCCTCTATTTCGGCGCCGTCCTTCGGCGCGATCGCTTCGAACGCGGCAGAGGACAGCCTGCCCAATATCGGCGCGGGGCCAGAGACGCCCGCCGAGGTCGAAGCCGCGCCAGCACTGCTGCGCTACGCCGCGCCCTTTGAGCCGGAGAACGATACGCCCCGCTTGGCAATCGTGTTGATTGATGACGGCGTCGCCGCGCTGGATGGGCTTGCGGATCTGCCGCTGCCGGTGGCCGTGGCGGTCGACCCGCTGGATGATGGCGCCGCAGGGCGCATGGCGGCGCTTCGTGCCGCTGGCGTCGAGGTTCTGGTGCTCACGCCGCTGCCCAAGGGTGCTGCGCCGGCGGATGTCGAGGTGGCCTTCCAAAGCTATTTCACCGCCGTACCGCAAGCCGTCGCGGTGATGGACCTGCCGCAGGCCGTGCTGCAAGAATCGCGACCGCGCGCGGTGCAGGTCGTTGAGATCTTGAAGGAAACCGGGCACGGCCTGGTGACCTATAACAAGGGCCTGAACGCCGCCTTGCGCATCGCCGAGCGGGAAGGCGTGGCCGCGGCCAAGCTGAGCCGCGTGTTCGACGATGGCTCCACGGACGCTGGCGGCATGCGCCGCGCGCTCAATCAAGGCGTGTTCCGATCCGGGCAAGAAAAAGCCGCCGTTCTGGTGGGTCAGCTGCGCCCCGAAGCCCTGGCCGTTCTGGCCGAATGGAGCTTCGGGTCGCGGGCGCGGCAGGTGACGCTCGCGCCCGTGTCGGCGGTGCTGCGCGGCGACTAAATCTGGGCGTTTGCGGCGCCGTGGACTTGCGTTACACTTGTGTCATGAGCGACCGCCTCGGCGGGCCGCACGGCCAGGAATGAACCGAGCACGGAACCCGTAGACGATGACACAGGCGCATTTCCCGCATCTTTTCTCGCCCCTTACAATCGCTGGTACGACGCTGCGAAACCGGATCGTCTCGACCGGGCACGAGACGCATCTGGCGCATGGCGGCGCGCTGGGCGACGAGATCGTGGCCTATCACGAGGCGCGGGCCCGCGGCGGCGCCGGGCTGATCATTGTCGAGGTGGCCTTGCCGCATCGCTCGGGCGTGTTCGTGGCCGATCCGATCCGTGTCGACAGCGACGATTGCATCCCCGGATACGCGCGTCTTGCCAAGGTGGTGCAGGGGCATGGTGCGGCGCTGGTCGCGCAGCTCTTCCACCCTGGGCGAGAGATGCTGGCCTCCGAGGACGGGACCGAGCCGGTGTCCTACAGCGCCTCGGCCACGCCCAACGAGCGCTTTCACGTGATGCCGCGCCAGATGCCGCTGGAGATGATCACAGAGGTCGTATCCGCCTTCGGCGACGCGGCGCGACGCATGCAGCGCGCGGGGCTGAACGGGGTCGAGATCGTGGGCTCGCATGGCTACCTGCCCGCGCAGTTCCTCAACCCGCATGTGAACCGGCGCACGGATGCCTATGGTGGCTCGCTGGAGAACCGCACGCGGTTCATTCGCGAGATCGCCGCGGATATCCGCGCCAAGACGGACCCTGATTTCGTGATCGGCCTGCGCCTGTCGGGGGATGAGAAAAGCCATGACGGGCTTGAGCAAGGCGAGGCGCTTGAGGCCTGCGCGCGCATCGCAGAGGGTGGCGATGTCAGCTATCTGAGCGTCGTGGCGGGCAGCTCTGGGACCCTGGCGGGCTCAATTCATATCGCGCCGCCAATGTATGAGGAGGTCGGCTATACCGCCCCCCTGGGCGCGGCGGTACGCAAGCGCACCGGCCTGCCCACGATCGTGACCGGGCGCCTGAACCAGCCTCAAGACGCCGAGCGGGTGATCGCCTCAGGGCAGGCGGATCTGTGCGGCATGACCCGCGCCATGATCTGCGACCCCGAGATTGGCGAGAAGGCCCGAACGGGCCGGCTGGACGACATCCGCGCCTGCATCGCCTGCAACCAGGCCTGCATTGGGCATTTCCACGCGGGCTACCCGATCTCTTGCATCCAGAACCCGGTGTCTGGGCGCGAGACGGTCTATGGCGAGATGACGCCCGCGGACACCCCGCGCCGGGTGCTTGTCGTGGGCGGCGGTCCCGCCGGGATGAAGGCCGCCGCCACCGCCGCCGCGCGCGGCCACGCGGTGACCCTGCTCGAGAAGGGCCCGCAGCTTGGCGGGCAGGCCCGGCTGGCGCAGATGCTGCCGCATCGCGCCGAGTTCGGCGGGATCATCACCAACCTCACGCGCGAGATGGAACTGGCCGGGGCGCAGTGGCAAACCGGGGTCGAGGTGACCCAGGCTGTGATCCGCGAACACGCGCCCGACGCCGTCATCGTGGCCACCGGCGCCGCGCCGCGCTGGCCCGAGTTCGAGGGCCGCGACGACGCCCATGTGGTGGACGCCTGGCAGGTGCTGCTGAACCAAGCCAATGTGGGCAAGTCGGTGGTCGTGGCCGATTGGCGCGCCGATTGGATCGGCATCGGCATCGCTGAGCTTTTGGCGCAGAACGGGCACGCGGTGAAACTGGCGGTGAACGGCTACATGCCGGGGCAGACCATCCAGATGTATGTGCGCGACGCCAGCATCGGGCGCTTGCACAGCCTGGGGGTCGAGATGGTGCCCTATGTCCGGCTGTTTGGGGCGGACGAGGACAGCGTCTACCTGCAGCACATCATGAACAATGAACCGGTGATCTGCGAGGGTGTGGACACGCTGGTGCTGTGCCAGGGGCACGAGCCCGTCAACTCGGTCGAGGAGATGCTGCGCGAGATGGGGGTCGCGCACCACCTGGCGGGGGATTGCATCGCGCCCCGCACCGCGGAGGAGGCGGTTTTTGAGGGGCTCAAGGTCGGGATGGCGGTCTAAGGCAGGTGTTGGGCTGGAGCGGGTTTTGGACGTCACAATTTTCTTGCAAGAAAATTGCGAAACTCTTGCAAGAGTTTCCTGGGCGCAACACGAGATGATCCGTCTAGGGCGCCCTCTTGGCCACTTGCGGGCCCAACTTTCCTTTGAAGGAAAGTACAAATCTCTTGCAAGAGATTTGGCGCGCCCAAAATGACCGCTGGAGGCCAATCCCGGAAAGCCCCAATATCGGCGGGCGGTATTCTTACCGATTGCCGTCCCGCACAAACCGGCCCGCATCCTCGGCGGCCTTTCGGATCGCCTTGGACTTGTTCACCGTCTCTTCGAACTCGGCCTCGGGGTCGCTGTCATAGACCACGCCGCCGCCGGCCTGGATGTAGAGCGTTTCGTCCTTCACCACCGCGGTGCGCAGCGCGATGCAGACATCCATGTCGCCGCCGCTGCTGAAATACCCCACGCCGCCGCCATAGACGCCGCGCTTTTCCGGCTCTAGCTCGTCGATGATCTCCATCGCGCGCACCTTGGGCGCCCCAGAGACGGTGCCCGCGGGCAGCCCCGCCAGCAGCGCCGACAGCGCGTCATGCTCATCCGACAGCTCGCCCACTACGTTCGAGACGATATGCATCACGTGGCTGTAGCGCTCGATGATGAACTCCTCGGTCGGGCGCACGGTGCCGATCTTGGCCACGCGGCCCACGTCGTTGCGGCCCAGGTCCAAGAGCATCAGATGCTCGGCGCATTCCTTCTCGTCGCCCAGCAGGTCCTCCTCCAAGGCGCGGTCCTTTTCGGGTGTCGCGCCGCGCGGGCGGGTCCCCGCGATGGGGCGGATGGTGACCTCTTTGTCAAAGACCCGCACCAGGATCTCGGGGCTCGCGCCGATCACCTGGAAGCCGCCGAAGTTAAAAAAGAACATGAACGGCGAGGGGTTGGTGCGGCGCAGCGAGCGGTAGAGCGCGAAGGGCGGCAGCGCGAAGGGCTGCGCCCAGCGTTGCGAGGGCACGCATTGAAAGATGTCGCCCGCGCGGATGTACTCCTTGGCCTTCTCGATCGCGGCCAGGTAGTCCGGCTTGGTGAAGTTCGACACGGGCTCGGCGATCTGCGCCTCGTCGCCCAGGTCGCGGGCGGTCTCCGCGGTGCCGCGCTCCAGGTCGCGCACGGCGTCCATCACGCGCTCGGCGGCCTGCGCATAGGCGGCGCGCGCGCTGAGGCCTGAGGCCGCCCAGGCGGGCGAGACCACGGTCACCTCGCCCTTCACCCCGTCCAGCACCGCAACGACTGAGGGCCGCATCAGCACCGCGTCCGGCAGGCCCAGCGGGTCGGGGTTCACATCGGGCAGATGCTCGACCAGGCGGATCATGTCATAGCCCAGATAGCCGAAAAGCCCGGCGCTGGCAGCGGGCAGGTCATCCGGCAGGTCGATGCGCGATTCCTCGATCAGGGCGCGCAGGGTGGTCAGCGGGTCGCCGTCCAGCGCCTCAAAGCCCTCCGCATCGAACCGCGCCGAGCGGTTCAGCCGCGAGCCCTCGCCCCGGCAGTCCCAGATCAGGTCGGGCTTCATCCCGATGATAGAGTAGCGCCCCCGCACCTCGCCGCCGGTTACGCTTTCCAGCACAAAGCTGTCCTTGCGCGCCGCGGTCAGCTTGAGCATCAGCGACACCGGCGTGTCGAGGTCCGCCGCCAGCCGCGCGTATACCACCTGGTTCTCGCCGCGCTCATACCCGGCGGCGAAGGCGTCATATCCGGGCGTGAGGTTCATCTACGGGATCTGCACGTTCACGGCGTTGATCGCCGCCTGGTTCAGCGAGATGCCGCTGTTCTCCTGCACCGCGCGGGCGTAGGCGACCAAGATATCAGTGCTCAAACCGCGAGACATCGCGTCAGCCAAAAGCTGGCGCCGCGCGGTCAGGCGGTTATCCGCGGGATCGGGCGGCAGCACGTCGTCCAGCCGCACGATCTGCACGGCGTTGTCGCCGGGGATCACCGCGACCGTGCCCTTCTCCATCTCGAACACCTGCTCGATGAAGTCGACGGAGGTGTCGGGCAGGAAGCTTTCGCGCGTGATATCGGTCTGCTCGGTCAGGGTCACGCCGAGCGCCTCGGCGCTTTGCCCGCCGCGCAGCCCCTCGGCCATGGTCTCGGCCTGCGCCGCCAGCGCGTCCACCGTGGCCTGGCGCAGCCAGGCGGCCTCGGCCCGCGGGCGGGCGTCGGCGAAGTCTTCCAGGCGCGGCGCGATCACCTCGTTGATGCGCAAGGCAAAGATGCCACCGTCGCCCAGGTCTGCAATCTCGGGGAAGTCGCCAACCTCTGCGGCGGCCGCGGCGGAGCGGAATGTGGCGTTGTCGGCAATGCCGCCAGCGGCCCCAAGGGCCCAGTCCAGCTGCGCCAGTTCCAGGTCGGTTTCGCTGGCAACCTCTTCCAAGGTCGCGCCGCCGACCAGCAGGTCGTCGACATTCTCGATCATGCCGGCGATCTGATCCACGGCGTCCTCGGCGGCCAGCTCGGCCTCAAGACCGGCGCGGGCGTCCTCAAAGGTCGTTTCCTGCGGGGTAAGGATGGCGTTCACGCGGAACAAGGCGGGGCCAAGGTCGGTGTCCAGCGGGCCGGCGAGGCCCAATTCCTCAAGTGCGAAGACGCCCGCACCGGCGCTGCCCAGGTCCGCCTCGGTGACGTCGCCCAGGTCAATGTCGGTCAGTTCCAGCCCGCGCTCGGCGACCAGCTCGTCAAAGGTCAGCTCCTCCGCCTCGATCCGGGCCATGTCGGTCTCGGCGGCGCTGCCCAGGATCAGGCGCTCTACCAGGCGGCGCTCGGGGGTGACGAATTCGTCGATGCGCTCTTCATAAAGCGCGCGCGCGTCCTCCTCGGAGACCGCGATACTGGGCGCCAGCATTGCCGGGGTGATCCAGACATAGCTGATGTCGCGGGTCTCGGGCAGCATAAAGGCATCTTCGTTGGCGTCGAAATAGGCGCGCGCCTCGGCCTCGGTGGGCTCAGGGACCGGCGCGGCCAGGTCCTCGGCGCCAAGCCGGGCCCAGGCGAAGTTGCGCCGCTCGCCCACGAATTGCATCAGCGCTTCGGTATAGGCCTCTGGGGTCTCGATACCGCTCAGCACCGCGCTCTGCACAATCGTGCGCGAGATCTCGGCGCGAAGGTCATTCTCAAAGTCGCGCTCATTGGAGCCGCTGTGGCGCAGGTTGGCCGAATACGCCTCGCGGTCGAACTGCCCGTCGAGCCCTTGGAAGGCGGGGATGCGCAGGATCTCTGCGCGGACTTCACTGTCGCCCACCGAAAGCCCCAGCGCACTGGCCTCGGCCTCTAGGGAGACGGTCGAGATGAGCTGTTGCAGCGCGGCCTGGTCCTGCCCGAACTCCTGCAGCTGCGCGAAGGTCACCGGCTGCCCGATCTGCTGTGAGACTTGGCGGATCTGCTGCCGGATCGCGTTAAAGTAGCGATTGGTGCCGATCTCGCGGTCGCCCACGGTGCCGATCGAGCTGACCGTGCCGCCGAACTGGCCGGTGCCAAAGCCCAGCATCGCCACACAGATCAGACCCACGATGATGTATAGCCCGATCTGATTGCCCTTGCCGCGTTTCGCCATGGATTGACCCCGTCACATGCGTTGTTTCAGGCACGTGTAAGGGGTCGCGCACTAGGGGGCAAGGGAGAGCGCGCTGAACCTGTCGTGAAGCTGGCCGATCTGGGTGCGGTCGATATTGGCGAAGGCCAGCCGCAGCGAGCGCGCGGCGCCCAAATCGCCCTTGGGGGCGAACATCGCGCCGGGCAGGCTCAACACGGATTGCTGATGCAAGAGCGCCTTGGCGACGGTCTCGCCATCTGCGTCGAACGGGTAGTCCACAAAGGCGAAATAAGCGCCGCAGCCGCGCAGGTGCCAGCCGGGCAGCGCGTCGAAGAGCTCGGTCATCGCGGCGCGGCGGTCCAGGATCTCAGCACGCTCGCCCGCGACCCACTGGCCGAGGTTCTCCAGCCCCCAAAGCGCGGCGCGCTGGCCCAGTTGCGGGGCGCAGATCGTGGTGCTGTCGAGATATTTCTCGACCTCGACCAGCCGGGCTTCGCTGGTGGCGATGGCGCCGACCCGGTGTCCGGTGAGCCGGTAGGCCTTGGAGAAGCTGTAGAGGTGGATGAAGGTCTCGGCCCAGTCGGGGTCCGTGAACAGATCATGCGGGGCGCCCGATGCGGCGTGGAAGTCGCGATAGGTCTCGTCCACGATCAGCGCGATCCCATGGCGCTGCGCGAGCGCGTGGAAAGCGCGGATCAGGTCGGCGGGGTATTCTTGGCCCGTGGGGTTGTTCGGCGTGACCAGCACGATGGCGCGGGTGCGCTCGGTGATCAGCGCGGCGGCCTCGTCGGGGTCGGGCATAAGCGACGCGCCGCAGGGCAGGGGCACCGGGCGGATGCCGTTCATGGTCAGCCACATCTGGTGATTGAAGTACCAGGGCGTCGGTATGATCACCTCGTCGCCCGCCTGGGCCAGGGTGGCGATCACGGCGGTATAGGCCTGGTTGCAGCCCGCGGTGATGGCGATCTGGTCGGGCGCGACGCCGCCGCCGTAATGCGCGCTGATATTGGCGGCGAGTGCGGCGCGCAGCGGCGGGTGGCCCAGATCGGGCCCGTAAAGATGCGCGCTGGTGTCCGACAGGACCAGCTCGGCCATGTGCTGGCGCAGGGGTTCCGGCGGGGGCAGGGCGGGGGCGGCCTGGCTCACATTGAGGAACGGTTTGTCCTCTGGCAGCGTCGCGGCGTCCAGCCAGCGATAGGCCTGCATGATCGCTGGCGTGTCGGTGGCCAGGATGTCTGGGTTAAGGGGCATGCTCATCCGCCCAAGGGGACAAGGAGCCGCATCTTAATCCTTGCCGCGATAGGGTTCCACATATTGCAGCGCCATGTCCCAGGGGAAGAAGATCCAGGTGTCCTGGCTGACCCCGGTGATGAAGGTGTCGACCATCGGCTCGCCCTGGGGCTTGGCGTAGACGGTTGCAAAATGCGCCTTGGGGTAGAGATGGCGGACCAGCTCCAGCGTTTTGCCGCTGTCCACCAGGTCATCGACGATCAGAATGCCCTCGCCGTCGCCCATCAGCTCGGCATTCGGGCCCTTGAGCACCTCGGCGTCGCGCTGCTGATCGGCCTTGCCGCCGCCGGCGTGGTAGGACTTGACGCTGATCGTGTCCACGGTGCGAATATCAAGTTCGCGGCTGACGATCATAGCGGGCGCCATGCCGCCCCGGGTGATCGCCACAACGGCCCGCCAGGCGCCATCGTCCGGCCCGTGCCCGTCCAGCCGCCAGGCCAGCGCGCGCGCGTCGCGGTGGATCTGATCCCAGCTGACGTGAAAGCCCTTCTCATGTGGCAGGCGGTCGGTCATCGCAGCCTCTCCTTAGCTTTTGGTGATATCCGGAGCGTCCACCGCCTTCATCCCGACGATATGATAGCCCGCATCCACGTGATGGGTCTCACCGGTGACGCCCGCGCCGAGATCGCTCAGCAGATACAGCGCCGAATTGCCCACGTCATTCGTGGTCACGTTGCGGCGCAGCGGAGAGTTATACTCGTTCCACTTCATGATGTAGCGGAAGTCGCCGATGCCAGATGCCGCAAGGGTCTTGATCGGTCCCGCGCTGATCGAGTTGCAGCGGATGCCGTCCTTGCCCAGGTCCTCGGCGATGTAGCGCACGCTGGCCTCCAGCGCGGCCTTGGCCACGCCCATGACATTATAGTGCGGCATGACCCGCTCGGCGCCGTAATAGGTCAGCGTCAGCAGCGAGCCGCCATCCGGCATCAGCGCCGCGGCGCGCTGGCAGACGGCCGTGAAGGAGTAAACCGAGATGTCCATGGTCATCGCGAAGTTCTCGGGCGAGGTGTCTACGTAGCGGCCGCGCAGCTCGTTTTTGTCCGAGAACCCAATGGCATGCACGACGAAGTCAATCTTGCCCCAGCGCTCCTGCAGCGCGGTAAACAGCGCGTCGATGCTCTCGGCATTGGCGACATCGCATTCGACCACAAAATCCGACCCCAGCTGGGCGGCCAGCGGATCCACGCGCTTCTTTAACGCCTCGCCCTGATAGGAGAACGCAAGCTCAGCGCCCGCATCAGCCAAAGCCTTGGCTATTCCCCACGCAATCGATTTATCATTCGCAAGGCCCATTATCAGCCCGCGCTTGCCTGCCATCAACTGGTTCGACATGCCCTATCCCTCGACACTGGTTGCGCCCGTGTAGGCCATTCACCGAATGGCATCAAGTAACCGCGACGGCGAAGGTCGGTATTCGTAAACAGCGCCAGCGCGGGGGACGATTCCTCCGCACCGCGGCTCGAATCGCGCGCTTGAACGCCAAAGGCCGGTGCAATATTTTTTGCAAAGCGATGCCGAATTGAAACAGCTTAAGTGAGCAATTGACTTGTAAAGCAGTTGAATCCGCTTTAGCGAACGTAGGGAAAATACAACCATGAGCGATATGGACGATAGAACTGGTATATTTAGGGGTGACACCCCTTTCACCATAACCCGCGCCTGGTTGGACGAGGCGCGGCGCACGGAGCCCAATGATCCCGACGCCGTTTCGCTGGCGACGGTTGACCAGGACGGGCTGCCGAATGTTCGCGTTGTCCTTTTGCGCCGGATCGACGATCAGTCCTTTGTTTTCTTTACGAACTACGAGAGCGCCAAGGGTCAGGAGCTGCTCTCGGCGGGCAAGGCGGCCTTGGTGTTCCATTGGAAGAGCCTGCGCCGACAGGTGCGCGTGCGCGGCCTGGTCAGCAAGGAAGACGGCCAAGTCGCGGACGAATACTACGCCTCTCGGGCGCTCGGCAGCCGCATCGGCGCCTGGGCATCTAAGCAATCCAGCCCGCTGGCATCGCGTGAAGTCCTCATGCAGGACGTCGCAAACGCAGAGGCCGAACACGGCTCTGCGCCCTCCCGCCCCCCGTTCTGGGGTGGGTTTCGCGTTACCCCACTTGAGGTCGAGTTCTGGGCCGACGGCGAATATCGGCTTCACAACCGCTTCCTATGGCGGCGAAAAAAGGTTAACGCTGAGTGGTGCGTTACTAGGTTGTACCCGTAGCGAGGCGTTGGGGTTAGAAACACAAGTGCCGGAAAAAAGGTGCTTTTTCTCTTTCCTTTGTCTCACGTGTCTGTGAAAATAAGTTAACAAAAACCAAACCTGCTCAAGGCAGACGGGGAAGGAATGACGAACGTCGACGAAGAAGTGGAGCCGATTTCGGGTCAAGTGAAGTGGTTTGACCCAGTAAAAGGGTTTGGCTTTGTTGTGCCCGACAGTGGCGGGCCCGATGTGCTTTTGCACGCCAATGTACTCCGAAATTTCGGTCAAAGCTCCGTCGCTGACGGATCGATGATCGAGCTAACCATCCAAGAGACACCGCGCGGCGTACAGGCCGTGGATGTCTTATCAATAACGCCGCCGGAGGATGACGGGACACCGGCGCTGGACGACATACCGCTTGCGGATGACGACTTTGCGCTGGAACAGGTGCCGTTTGAGCCGTCGCGGGTCAAATGGTTTGACAAGGCCAAGGGCTTTGGGTTCGCGAATGTGTTCGGGCGCGCAGAGGACGTGTTTGTTCACGTCGAAGTGTTGCGCCGCTCGGAGCTTGCGGATTTACAGCCCGGCGAGGCCGTGGCAATCAGGGTGGTAGACGGGGCGCGGGGCCGCATGGCGGCCCAGGTCGCGGCCTGGGATACAGTGCTGAGGGCCAAAGGTTGAAATTAGTAATTGCGGCCCTCTTTTGGGCCGCTGTTTCAGGATCAGTGGCGGCGGCGTGCCGCGATGATCAAGTGGAACTGCGCGGCGACTGGGGCGCCGTGCGCTTTAACGTGGAGGTCGCCGACACGGCCGCTGAGCACGCTGTCGGGCTGATGAACCGGTCCTCAATGCCTGCCCGTTCCGGCATGATATTCCTCTACGAGGCCCCGCAGCGCGTCGGCTTTTGGATGCGTAACACCCTGATTCCGCTGGATATGCTGTTCATGTCCGCGGATGGCGTGGTGCAGAAGATCCACCAGAACGCGGTGCCGCTGGACGAGACCGTCATCCTGGGCGGCGACAACATCCAATACGTCCTAGAGATTAACGGCGGCATGTCCGCACGGCTGGGGATCACCACCGGCACGGAGCTGCGCCATCCCGGCGTGAACCAAGCCGTGGCCGCCTGGCCCTGCGAGTAGCCCTTTATCGGGCGCCGCTCGGTCCGCCCTTATGGGCATCCTCGCATTGCGCGCTTTTTCTCTCTTTCCACCGGGGCGGGGCTCGGTTATGAGGCCTGCGTCGGGGCGTGGCGCAGTCTGGTAGCGCACCTGTTTTGGGTACAGGGGGTCGTGAGTTCGAATCTCGCCGCCCCGACCATGGAAAATCCCAAGCCGTTTCTTAACGATGTGTAACCGCGGGGCGCGCATTGCGACCCGAATCGGGGGTTAACGCCTTATTTCATTGGAAATTCCGGTGTCGGACTTTTGTCGGCAAAACGTCGGACTTCCGTCGGGCACATGCGCCCGATGGGCTATGGTTAACAAACCGCGCGCAGGTCGCGCTGCGGCGGGGGCTTTCTTAACCCCAGCGCTGACCCAGCCTTAAGCCTGCGCGTGCGCGCCCTTCAGCAAGACCCGCCGCGCCACCGCTTGCATATGCGTGATGTAGCGGTCCTGGCTCCAGCCGGCCTCGTGGCGGAGCTGGGCCCAATTGCGCATCGACAGCAGCGTCCAGAGGAAATCGCGCGCCTCGTCGCGCGTCATGTGATCGCATAAGAGCCCCTCGGCGGCGAGCGCGTCGATGGCAAAGCCGGTCTCGCGCCGCACCGCGGACATGCGGTCGTCCCAGGCGGCACGCGCCTCGGCGTCACCGTCCATCATTGCCATAAGCGCGCGCCCGACGCCGTAGACCTTGGGGATATAGTCGCCCCAGATGCCGACCCAACCCGAGAGCCGCTCTAGTGCGGGCAGGCCGTGCAAGGCCTCCACGGTCGGGCCGATTTTGTAGACGTCGTCCAGATGCCGCGCGGTGGCGACCAGCAGGTCGGCGCGATTCTCGAAATGCAGGTAGACCGCCTGGCGGCTGACTTTCGCGGCCTTGGCGATATCGGACATGCGCACCTGGGGCGTCTCTTCTTTTTCCAAGAGATTCCAAGTGGCTGTGAGAATCTTGATGCGGGTGGGGGGTTGCGTACTTGACATAGTGTCAACCTAGCACTTATTTACACCGTGTCAACTTTACATGGTGTAAAGTTAAATTTGCGAGAAAAGGATACGTCATGAAAGTCATCGTCTTCGGAGCTACCGGAACCGTCGGAAAACTTGCGGTCCAAGAGATGCTCGCCGCGGGCCATCAGGTCACCGCCTTTGCGCGCTCGCCTCAAAAGCTGGGCGTAAGCCACGAAAACCTAACGCTATTCTCGGGCGACGTGATGTCCGAAGACAGCGTGGCCAGCGCGCTGCAGGGGCAGGACGCCGCAGTGATCACGCTGGGCTCGGGCATGAAGCGCAAGAGCCTGGTGCGCTCGCAGGGCACGCTGAACGTCATTAAGGGGATGCAGCGCCACGGTGTGCGCCGCCTGATCTGCCAATCCACCATGGGGGCCCGCGAAAGCTGGTCGAACCTCAACTTCTTCTGGAAGCGCATCATGTTCGGCGCGCTGCTGCGCCCGGTCTTTAAGGATCACGAGCTGCAGGAGCGGCTGGTGGAGGCCAGCGGGCTGGACTGGACCATCGTGCGCCCCAGCGCCTTTGCGGACGGCCCCGCCACGCGCGCCTTTAAGGAGGACGTGCCGCCCACCGCCCGCGACCTCAAGCTGAAGATCACGCGCGCGGATGTGGCCGCCTTCTTGACGCGGCAGGTGGCCGATCTGACCTATCGGGGCCGCGCCGTCGGCATCTCGAACTGATCGCGGGGGAGGAGGCTGACATGTCTGTTGAACTGACAATCTGGGGCCTGGTGGTGCTGTCGCTGCTGGTGGGCTCGGTGGCCGGGACGTTCCTTACCTTCTCGGATTTCGTGATGCGCTCGCTCTTGGCGGCGCGGGCCGAGGTCGGGGCAGAGGCGATGGCGGTGCTGAACCGCGTCATCTTTCGGTCGATCTTCATCCCGCTGCTGATCGGGCTGATCCCGGTCACGGCGCTGGTGGGCGCCTATGCGCTATACGCGCTGACGGGCTGGGTGGCCTGGCTCTTGGCCGGGGCAGGGGTGCTTTACGTGGTGGGGGTTTTTGTGGTCTCAGCCGTGGGCAACATCCCGATGAACAACCGCCTGGACAGGCTGCCCCTGGGGGCCGAGGCCGCGCAGGCCTATTGGCCGGACTATGTGCGCGGCTGGCTGCGGTGGAACCACATCCGTTCGGCGGCCTCCTTTGGCGCGGCGGCTTGTTATACGGTGGCGGCGGTGCTGCTGGCGATGGAGCTGTAGATTGGCGCCTTTGGGCTGGGCGGGGTTGCTCCCGCCCGGCCCTTGTCTGATCTAGTCCTAGGCCGCGGCCAGGCCCTTCTCCAGCGCGGTCAGAATCACCTGCACGTCCTCGCTGGTCAGCACCAAAGGCGGCGACATCAGCACGTTATGGCCAGAGATGCGCACCATCGCGCCCGCCTCATAGGTCGCCTGGTGGATGCGCTCGACGGCGGGCTTGCCCAGCGGCGTCTTGCTGGCGCGGTCCTCCACCAGCTCGGTGCCCAGCATCAGCCCGTGCCCGCCGCGCACATCGCCGATAATGTCGAACCTCTCCTTCAGGGCGTTGAGCCCGGCAAAGAGCTCTGCCCCGCGGGCGGCGGCATTCGCCTGCACCTGCAGCTTGATCGTCTCGTCCAGGCAGGCCAGCGCCGCGGCCGCGCCCACCGGGTGGCCGGAATAGGTGTAGCCGTGCCCGATCATCGCCTTGCCGGTCTCGTCCTTCTCAAAGACCTCCGCCACGGCTTCAGAGATCATCACCGCGCCGAAGGGGAAGTAGCCATTGGTGATCGCCTTGGCGGTGGTGGCCATGTCGGGCTGCACGCCCCAATGCCGCGCACCGGTCCAGTCGCCGGTGCGGCCAAAGCCGGTGATGACCTCGTCCGAGATCAAGAGGATGCCGTGCCGCGCGGTGATCTCGCGCACGCCGGGCATAAAGCTCTCATGCGGCACCAGCACGCCGCCCGCGCCCAGCACCGGCTCCATGATCATCGCGGCGATCGTGTTGGCGCCCTGGAAGGCGATCTCGTCCTCAAGTGCGGCCAGGCAGAGCTGCGCCAGGCGCTCGGGGTCGGTCTCGTTAAACGGGTTGCGATAGGCGTAGGGCGCGGGGATATGGAAGCAGCCGGGCAGGAGCGGCTCGTAGGCGTTGCGGAAATTGGCGTTGCCATTCACCGAGGCGCCGCCGAACTGCGTGCCGTGATAGCCCTTCTTCAGCGACAGGAACTTGAACCGCCCCTCGTCGCCCTTCAGCTTGTGGTACTGCCGCGCCAGCCGCAGCGAGGTCTCCACCGAATCGCCGCCGCCGGAGGTATAGAACGCCCGCGCCAGCCCGTCGGGGGCGAAGAAGTCGTGCAGGACCTCCGAGAGCTCGATGATCACGTCATTGGTGGTGCCGCGGAAGGCCGAGTAATAGGGCAGCCGGTCCAGCTGGCCCGCGATGGCGTCCTTGATCGGCTGGCAGGAGAAGCCCAGGTTCACGTTCCAGAGCCCGCCGACCGCGTCCACGACCTCGTGGCCGTCGATATCGGTGATTCGCGTGCCCTGCGCGCCGGTGATGATCGTCGGCGGGTTGGCCTGCATGTCGCCGGGATGCGCCATCGGGTGCCAGATGTTGCGCGCGTTGCGTTCCTTCAGGAAATTTGAGTCTTTCATGCGCCTGGTCTCCGGTGGGCTTCTATGTCGCGCCCAGTCTTGTCCGCAAATCCGGCCCCAAGCAAGCCCGCGCGCGCAATTGCCCTTCAAGCGGGGCCAAGCCCGGCATATATCGGCAGCGATGACCCAGGCCGCCACATACACCTTGCCCGCGATGCATTGCGGCAGCTGCGTTGCGCGGGTGGAGCGCATTATCGCCGCCGTGCCGGGCGCCTCGGGCGTGGCGAACCTGGCGACGCGGCAGGTCCAGGTGACCGCCGCGGATATGGCGCCGGTGGTGCGGGCGCTGACCGAGGGCGGCTTTGCGCCCCAGGCGCGGGACGTGGCGCTACAGGTCGAGGGGATGCACTGCGCCAGCTGCGTGGGCCGCATCGAGGCGGCCCTGGCGGGCCTGCCCGGCGTGTCACACGCGGCGGTGAACCTTGCCAGCGGGATGGCCCATGTGACGGGCACGGCGGACTCAGATGCCCTCAAGGAGGCCATAAAGGCAGCCGGCTACAGCGCCCGCGTCGCCGATGGCGCCCCCCGGGGCGACCTGGCCGCGCGCGAGACTGAGGTCGCACGGCGGCGCTTCATCCTGGCGGCGCTGCTGGCTTTGCCGGTCTTTGCGCTGGAGATGGGCGGGCATCTGATTCCGGCCTGGCACCACTGGATCGGGGCCATTATGGGCCACGGGGCCTCGGCCTGGATCCAATGGGCGCTGACCACGCTGATCCTGGCGCTGCCTGGGCGGGTGTTCTTCGCCGTCGGCGTGCCCGCGTTGCTGCGCCGGGCGCCGGATATGAACTCGCTGGTCGCGCTGGGCGCAGGGGCGGCCTATCTCTATTCCGCCTTGGTCGTGCTGGCGCCGCAGGCGCTGCCGCTGGACGCCCGCGCGATCTACTTTGAATCCGCCGCCGTGATCGTGACGCTGATCCTGGTGGGCCGCTGGATGGAGGCGCGCGCCAAGGGCCGCGCCGGCGAGGCCGTGCGGCGGCTGATGCGCCTGGCCCCGGCAGAGGCCGAGCTGCTGCGGGATGGCGCCTGGGTGAATGTGCCGCTCGATCAGATCACCGCCGGTGCGACGCTGCGCGCGCGCCCAGGGGCCCGCATCGCGGTCGACGGCATCGTGCGCGAGGGCGCGAGCCATGTCGACCAGGCCATGCTGACCGGCGAGCCCATGCCGGTGGCCAAATCCGCCGGCGACGCGGTGGTCGGCGGCACGCTGAACGGGCAGGGCGCGCTGGTCTACCAGGCCACCGCGGTGGGCGAGGCGACCATGCTGGCGCAGATCGCGCGCATGGTTGAGGCCGCGCAATCCACCAAGCTGCCGATCCAGGCCCTGGTGGACCGGGTGACCTACTGGTTCGTGCCCGCCGTTCTGGTCGTGGCCCTGGTCACGGTTGCGGCCTGGCTGGCCCTTGGCGGGGGCGTGTCCGCGGCCCTGGCGGCGGGGGTCGCGGTGCTGATCATCGCCTGCCCCTGCGCGATGGGGCTGGCCACGCCGACCTCGATCCTGGTGGGCTCTGGCCGCGCGGCGGAGCTGGGCGTGCTGTTTCGCCGCTCCGAGGCGCTGCAGCGCCTTGCGGCGGCCCGCGTGATCGCCTTTGACAAGACCGGCACCCTGACCGAGGGCCGCATGGCCGTGCAGGCGTTCTCCGGCGACGAGGCCTTGCGATTGGCGGCCGGGGTCGAGAGCGCCTCTGAGCATCCCATCGCCGACGCGATTGTCGCCGAGGCCAAGGCGCGCGGATTGGCGATACCAGAGGCCTCTGGCCTGGAGGCCGCGCCGGGCGGCGGCGTGTCGGCCAGGGTCGAGGGGCGCGAAATCAAGGTTGGCAATGCGCGCTTTGTCGGCGCGGAGGGGGCCACAGAGGCGCTCACCACCGTCTATGTCAGCTCGGGTGGCGCGGTGATCGGGCAGATCAGCCTGTCGGACCAGATCAAGCCCACGGCCTCAGGCGCCGTATCGACGCTGCGCGCGATGGGACTTGAGGTGCATATGCTGACCGGCGATGCCGAGGCCCCGGCTTTGTCCGTCGCCGAGCAGCTGCAGATCACCGAGCTGCATTCGGAACTGCGCCCGGACGCCAAGGCCCATCTGGTCGGCGCGTTGCGCGACACGGCCTCTGTGGCCTTCGTCGGAGACGGCATCAACGACGCGCCCGCCCTTGCGGCCGCGGATGTGGGCATTGCGATGGGCTCGGGCACCGATATCGCCATCGAGGCGGCGGATGTGGTGCTGACAACCGGCGACCCGATGGCGGTCGCGCGGGCGCACCGGCTGAGCCAGGCCACGATGCGCAACATCCGCCAGAACCTTGGCTGGGCCTTTGGGTATAACGTGCTGCTGATCCCGGTGGCGGCGGGCGCGCTTTACCCGGCGTTTGGCTTGTTGCTGTCGCCGGGGCTGGCCGCGGGCGCGATGGCGCTGTCGTCGGTGGCTGTGGTGAGCAACGCGGTGCGGCTGCGAAGGGCTGGGTGAGCGCGGCGATTGGGGCGCACCAAATCTCTTGCAAGAGATTTGCAATTTCCTTGGAAGGAAATTGGCCCCCGTGAGCGGCAAGAGGTTGCGGCAGAAGGATCATTTCGGGGCGGTGCTGAGGAAACTCTTGCAAGAGTTTCGCAATTTTCTTGCAAGAAAATTGTGGCGCGCCAACGCCCGGCCCAGGCCAGATCACAGCCGCGCGCCCGGATGAGCCTCAAACGGGCTCAGCACATCCCATCGCGCAAGCGCTTCCACAGCGGCAGCATCGCCGACACGTTCCGCAGAACGGCGGGCAGCAGCCCCTCTTCGCGCCAGCTTGGCGCAAGCGGCCCATGCGCGGCAAAGGCCTTGCGCTTTAGAAGCGCGGCATGGGGATGGTCTTGCTCATAGGGCTTGGGCACGCGCTTTAACGGCGCGGGGCCCCAGTCGGATATGGTCACCCCGGCCTCCGCCCCGGCCTTGGCGAGATCCGCCGCCAGCGCGTCGCCTTGGGCGTCCACCAGGGCGCGGAACCGCGTCAGCGCCGGGCCGTCAATCTGCATCAGCCCCATGCCCAGGATCAGGTAATCTGGCGCGGCCCCAAAGAACCAGGCGGGCGCGCCGCTTTGCGGCTCGGTCCAGCTGAGATGCAGATGGGCGTTATAGGGCGTCTTATCCTTAGAGAACCGCACGTCGCGGTAGATGCGAAAGAGCTTTGGCTTCAGCGCGCGCCCCGTGGCGCGGCCGATCTCGCCGCCCAGCACCTTGGCCAGCAGCTCGGCGGGTTTCTTGATTTCGCTGGTGTAGAAATCCTTGCGCGGCTCGAAGAAATCCTTGGTGTTGTTGTCGCGCAGCTCGGCGAAGAACGCCACGGAGCGGTCCACCAGCGCGACAAACCCATCCGACATGATCACCCCCCAAGAACCGGGCGCAGGAAACGGGTCGCGCGCCCGGTGCGAGTCTGCCATCCTGGCGAAACCGATCAAGGGGGAATCGTGGCAAGGCTGGAGATTAAGAACCGCGAGGCGCGCTGGCTCTGGCTTGGCGCGCAGGGGCTGGGGGCGACGCCCACCGGGCGTCTGGACCTGCCGGGGCTGGTCGAGCGCCTCGGGCTGGTGCAGCTGGACACGATCCAGGTGGTGGCGCGCGCGCATCACCACATCCTATGGAGCCGCAACCAGAACTACCGCGAAAAGCAGCTCGACCGGCTCTATCACGCGCGGCAGGTCTTTGAGCATTTCACCCATGACGCCTCGATCCTGCCGATGTCACTCTTGCCCTTGTGGCAGCGGCAGTTCGCGCGGATGCGGGGCAAGATCGAGCGCTCCAACTGGTGGGGGATGACGGCGGACAACCCCGAGATCGCCGCCGTTCGGGACCGGATCGCGGCGGACGGCCCGCTCTGCTCGGCGGATTTCGAGGCCGAGGCGCCGAAATCGAAAGAGATGTGGGCCCGGCCGGCGCATAAGAAGGCGCTGGACTACCTTTGGTACGCCGGCGATCTGGCCACCTGCCACCGGCGCGGCTTCACCAAGATGTACGATCTGGGCGAGCGGGTGTTCCCGCCTTGCGCGGCCCTGAGCGAGGCCGCCCAGGTCGACGGGCTGCATCGCGCGGCGCTGGACCGCATGGCATTCGGCACGCTGGGCGAGGTGCGCAAATACTGGGAGGCCACCGAGGTCAAAGAGGTCAAGGCCTGGGGCGAGACTGCCGATGTGGTGCCGCTGCGGGTGCAGACCGCCGATGGGGGCTGGTATGACGCGGTGGGCGCGGCGGATATCGAGGATCGGTTGGCGGGGTTGCAGCGCCCCAGCTCGCGGCTGCGCATCCTCAACCCGTTCGACCCGGTGATCCGCGATCGGGTGCGCCTGGAGCGCCTGTTCGGGTTCGACTATCGCAACGAGATGTTCGTGCCCGCCGCCAAGCGGATCTGGGGCTACTACGTGTTCCCGCTGCTGGAGGGCGACCGCCTGGTGGGGCGGCTCGAGGCGAAGGCGTTCCGGGCCGAGGACCGCCTGGACGTGCTGCGGGTCTGGCCGGAGCCCGGCGTCAAATGGCAAGCGGCGCGCTGGGCCAAGCTGGAGGCCGAGCTAGAGCGGCTGGCAAGGTTCGTGGGCGTGCGCGCGCTGCGCTGGTGCTGCGAGAGGGGCGCGGCGCGCCCTCGCTAGATGCCGTCGCCCACAAAGGCCTTCTCGACCACGTATTCCGCTGGCTCCGAATTCGCGCCCTCGCGCAGGCCGTAGCCCTCTAGGATCTCTTTCATATCCGTGTTCAGCCCCATCGAGCCGCAAACCATGGCGCGGTCGGTCTCGGGCGAGATGCCCTCGATGCCCAGTTCGGCAAACACCGTGCCGTCGCGCAGAAGGTCGGTGATCCGGCCCATCTTGGGGCTCTCCTCGCGGGTGGTGGTGGGGTAATAGGCGATCTTATCGGCAAAGCCCTCGCCGATCAGCTCCGCCAGCAGTTCGTCCTCGCGGATCGATTGGATCAGCTCGGCGCCATAGGTCAGCTCGGCCACGTCGCGGCAGGTATGGGTGATGATGACCTGGTCGTAATCCTCGTAGGTCTGCGGCTCGCGCAGGAGGCTGGCGAAGGGCGCGATCCCGGTGCCGGTGGAGAAGAACCACAAGCGCTTGCCGGGTAGCAAGGCGTCATGCACCAGCGTGCCCACGGGCTTGGGGCGCAGGATGATCTCGTCGCCCACCTGGATGTGCTGCAGCTTTGAGGTCAGCGGGCCGTCGGGCACCTTGATCGAGTAGAATTCCAGCGCGTCGTCCCAAGCGGGCGAGGCGATGGAGTAGGCGCGCAGCAGGGGCTTCTGCTTGCCGGTCTCGGGGTGCGGCTCGCCCATCAGGCCGATCATCACGAACTCGCCAGAGCGGAACCGCAGGCTGGCAGGGCGGGTGACGCGGAAGCGAAACAGCCGGTCGGTATAGTGCTGCACCTCGAGCACCTTCTGCGCGTCGGGCAGGGCGGGCACGGCTTTGGCGGGTTGGTTTGCGATGTTCATCTGTTTGGTCATGTCTGGAACGGCGTGATTCTGCACGCCCCTTTTATGTCGTTAGTGTGCAAATGAGAAGTCAGACGCCTTGCCGCACCCGCGCCTGGTAGTCATGGGCCCGCCAGTCGGCGCGGGCGCGCCACTGCTCCTGCGGCTGTCGGGCGGCCAAGTCGTCGCTGATCTCGACCTCGTCGAACCCCGCGCGCCGCGCCATGGCGTATTGGTCGGCAATCACGTGCCCCTTGGCGCGCAGCCGCCCGGCATAGCCCGCAAGGCGCAGGCGCCGCGCGATGGTGAAGCCGCGGCCATCGGCAAAGCTTGGAAAACGCACGCAAATCAGCGGCGCCTGCAGATCCACCTCATTGGGATCGGCATCCGGGGCAAGCTCCAGCACCGTCCCCGCCCAATCGTCGGGCGCGAACCCGGCATCCGTTACAACAACAGCCATAGCCTCGTGTTCCTTCATTGGGGAGCGCGGCCGCCGCGGCCCGTTCCCATGCTTCATCTTGTCAAAAATACGCAAATCCAGGCCGCGCGTCCGGGCGCAGGCCCCCGTTTAGACGCGACGACGTCGCCCACCCGGGCACCATTGTTCCGGTGATTCGGTGAATAGGCCCCTAACATGTGCCCGGGCAGCGGCGCTCTGTCGCAGGGCCCGGTCATTCCACCGCGCCCTGGCGATCAGGTCCAGCCGCTCCGCCGCGCACCACCTTGCCGTCCACGAAATGGATGCCGCATTCGTCCTTCTCCCGGCCGCGCCAGCGCCCGGCGCGGGCATCCTCGCCCGCCGCCACCTCGGACGTGCAGGGCAGGCAGCCCAGCGAGGGCAGCGACTTGCCCGCCAGCGGGTGCCGGGGCAGCGCATGCGCGCCGATATAGCCCTGCACCTCGTCCGGGGACCAATGCGCCAGCGGGTTGACCTTGACCCGGCCGTTCTCGATCTCGAACAGCTGCAGCGTCGCCCGCCGCCCGCCCTGGAAGCGCTTGCGCCCGGTGATCCAGGCGTCAAAGCCCCGCAGCGCCTTCTCCAGCGGCTCCACCTTGCGCAGGCGGCAGCAGGCGTCGGGGTCCATCACATGCAGCACGCCGTCGGGGTCGCGCTTGAAGAGCTCCAGGCGGTCGGGCTGGATCACGCGCACGTCCATCAGGCCCAGATGCGCCGCCACCGCGCGCTGATAGGCCAGGGTCTCGGGGAAGAGCATGCCGGTGTCCAGAAAGAGGATCGGCAGGCCGGGGCCGGCCCGCGCGATCATATGCAGCAGGGCGATGGAGTCCGCCCCAAAGCTTGAGACCGCGGCCATGCGCCCGATCTCGGGCGCGGTCATCGCAAAGCGCACCACCTCGGCCGGGTCGGCGCCCTCTAGGGCGCGGTTCCAGGCCTCGACGCGGTCCGCCAGGGGCGTATCGGGGATATCAAGCGGCATGAGCCTTCTCCACGGGGTAAAGGGCCGCCTTGAACGGCGCCATCCCCAGCCGGCGATAGGCGTCGAGGAAGGTCTCCTCGGGGGCCTCGCGCTGGTCGAGATAGGTGGCGATGATGCGCTCAATGGCGGGCACGATCTGGTCATAGGCGAAGCCCGGCCCGGTGCGGTCGCCCACAACCATGTCCTCGGTGCCGGTGCCGCCCAGGGTGATCTGGTAGTTCTCCACCCCCGCGCGGTCGAGCCCCAGGATGCCGATATGGCCCACATGGTGGTGCCCGCAGGCGTTGATGCAGCCCGAGATCTTGATCTTGAGCGGGCCGATGTCATGCTCGAGCTTAAGCGCGTCAAAGCGGGTGGCGATCTGTTGCGCCACGGGGATCGAGCGCGCGGTGGCCAGGGCGCAGTAATCCATGCCGGGGCAGGCGATGATGTCGCTGATCAGCCCGGCATTGGCGGTGGCCAGCCCCGCGGCGCGCAGGCGGGCGTGGATCGCGTAGAGATCCGCGCGGGCGACATGCGGCAGGATGACGTTCTGCTCGTGGGAGATGCGCAGCTCGTGGTGGCCGAAGGCCTCGGCGAGATCCGCCATAACGCGCATCTGCTCGGCGGTGGCGTCGCCGGGGGTTTGCCCGTGCGCCTTCAGCGAGATGGTCACGATGGCGTGCCCCGGCACGCGATGCTCGGCGACGTTGCTGTCCACCCAGGCGCGGAACACCGGGTCGCTGTCGAACGCCTGTTCGAATGCGCCCAGGCCGACCTCCGGCAGGGGCGGCGGCGCGAACTGCGCCGCGATCCTCTCAAGCAGCGCGACATCCGCGCCTTGGAAGTGCGGGCGCAGCTCGACAAAGCGCGCCTCGACGAGGCGGGTTATCTTGTCGAGGCCGTTCTCGTGCACGGTGATCTTGATGCGGGCCTTGTACTTGTTGTCGCGGCGGCCCAGCAGGTTGTAGACGCTGACGATGGCCTCGACATAGGGCAGCAGGTCCGCCTTGGGCAGGAAGTCGCGGATCACCTTGCCCACCATTGGCGTGCGGCCCAGGCCACCGCCGATGATGACCTTGAACCCGGTCTCGCCCGAGTCGTTCTTGACGATCTGCAACCCGATGTCATGGGCGCGCACCACGGCGCGGTCATTAGGGGCGCCGGTGACGGCGATCTTGAACTTGCGCGGCAGGAACTGGAACTCGGGGTGATCGGTGGACCACTGCCTTAGAAGCTCTGCATAGGGTCGCGGGTCCTCGATCTCATCCGCTGCCGCACCGGCAAAATGGTCACTCGTAACATTGCGGATGGTATTCCCAGAGGTCTGGATGGCGTGCATCTCGACATCGGCCAGCGCGTCGAGCATGTCGGGCACGTCTTGCAGCTTGGGCCAGTTGTACTGGATGTTCTGTCGGGTGGTGAAGTGCCCGTAGCCGCGGTCAAAGCGCTCGGCCAGCATCGCCAGCTGGCGCATCTGCCCCGGATTGAGCGTGCCATAGGGCACCGCGACCCGCAGCATATAGGCGTGCAGCTGCAGATAGAGCCCGTTCATAAGGCGCAGGGGCTTGAACTCGTCCTCGGTCAGCGCACCGTCGATGCGACGCTGCACCTGAGCGCGGAACTGGGCGACGCGCTCGCGCACGAAGGCCTCGTCGAAGTCGTTGTATTTATACATGCTCGATCCTGGCGGGGGGCGAAATCTTAAAAAGATTTCGGGTCGGAATTCTTAAAGAATTCCGCGCCCCTCACGCATGCTCCTCTTGTTTTCCGTGGTTGTAGTTGGACGGCCCCGCGGCGCGGAACTCCTCGCGGAAATGCACCGGGCGGGGCCCTGCGTCACTGGCGCGGGCGTCGGCCAGGTAGGGCCCGACGACCTCCAAAGGGCGCATCTCGGCGTCCAGGAGCCGCTGCGAGGCCTGCGCCTCGTCCTGCAGAAGCTCCGCCTCGTGCAAATGGCGGGTCCATTCATCCCCGGCGGTCAGGTACACGACGTCGCCTTCCAGCAGCGCGTTGGCGGTCACGACTTTGGGTGAAAAGGGCTTGGGCATTAGGCGATCTCCTCTGAGATATCCGTTGCGGTTTGCGCGGCGTGCACGGCTTGGCGCGGGGCCAAACCCATGAAGGTTATCGCGGGGCCATCCAGCCCCGCCGCGCCGATATCCTCGGCCATATGCGCCAGGCTGGTCTCCACGACGCGCTGGTCGGCGCGCGCGGCATTCTCGACCACGCTGACAGGGGTCTCTGGTGCTGCGCCATGCATCATCAGCCGCCCCTGCACAAAGCGCGCGGCGCGCTTGCCCATGTAGATCGCGGTCACCGCGCCAGGCTGGGCGAGGGCGCGCCAGTCCTGCTCGGCCAGCCCCTTGGCGTCATGCCCGGTCATCAGCCGCACCGCCGAGTTGCGCCCGCGTTTGGTCAGGCTCTGCCCGATCCCGGCGACGGCGGCGCTGGCGGCGGTGATGCCGGGCACGACCTGCCAGTCGAGCCCCGCGGCCTCCACGGCGTCGATCTCTTCGTCCAGGCGCCCGAACACAGAAGGGTCGCCGCCCTTGAGCCGCACCACATGCGCGCCCTGGGCCGCCTGGGCGACGATCTGCGCGTTGATGTCGTCCTGCGAAGCCGAGGGGCCAAAGCCGGTCTTGCCGACATCGATCAGAACCGCCTCGCGCCGGGCAAGCTCTAGGATCTCGGGCGTCACCAGCCGGTCATGGATCACCACATCGGCCCTATCGAGCGCGTTGCGCGCCTTCAGCGTGAGCAGCTCGGGGTCGCCCGGCCCGGCGCCGACGAAGTCGACGCGGCCCTGGCGCGGCGCAGCGCTCAGATGCTGGTCGAGCAGCGCCTCCAGCGCCTGTTCGGGATCCTCGGCGCGGGGGCCGGCGTTGAAGTAGTACTCGGCCCAGAAGTCCCGCCGGGCGCGGCCAAAGGGCAGCCTCTCGGCCATCGGGCGGAAGGCCTTGCCGATCCGCGCCAGCAGGCCCAGCCGGGCGGGCAGGCGCTCTTCCAGGTCGCGCTTGATCGCGCGGGCCAGCACGGGGGCGGCCCCCTCGGTGCCAATGGCTACGGTCACCGGGTCGCGGTCTACGATGGCGGGGGTGATGAACTGGCTGTCCTGCAGGTTGTCGACGATATTGACCAGCGCGCCCTCGGCGCGGGCGATCTCGGCCACGCGGGCGTCCTCTGCGGCGTCCTCATTGGCGGCGTAGAACAGCTTTGCGCACAGAACGTCGCCCCGATCCAATGCGCGCGGCGTCAGGGTGTCGCCATGGCCGTCCAGCAACTTGACCAGATCCGGATGCGCGTCTTGGGCGTAAACGCTGAGCTTGGCCTCGGTCTTGACCAGCAGGCGCAGCTTGGCCAATGCCGCCTCGCCGCCGCCGGACAGGACGACGCGCTGACCGCGCATGTCGAGGAAAATCGGGAAGTGCTGCATCGGATCGCCCTTTGTGGCATCTGGCTCCAATATAGGAAATTGTTCCGCTTAAGCGCCAGGGCCCTGGACGAATAAGGACATTTGTTCTATCCGAGGCGCGGGGCGGAACGAAACCATCGCCCAAAAGGGGAAACGCGAATGGAAGTCCGATTGGACGATTTAGACCGGAAAATCCTTGCCGCGCTGCAACGCGACGCGAGCCAATCGCTGGACGATATCGCCCGCGCGGTGGGGTCCTCGAAGACGCCGGTCTGGAATCGCATCAAGAAGATGCGCGAGGCCAAGGTGATCGGCCAGCAGACGGTGATCCTTGACCCCCAAGCCCTTGGATTCGAAGCCTGTTTCTTCGTCCTGGTGCGCACGTCCGAGCATGAGGCCGACTGGCAAGAGCGGTTCCTACAGGCCCTGCGCGCGCGACCTGAGGTGATGGAGGCGCACCGGCTGGCGGGGGATATCGACTATATCCTGAAGGTCCGCGTCGCCAACGCGCGCGCCTATGACACTTTCTACCAAGCGATGATATCAGAAGTGAAAATCTTCAACGTCACAGCGCTCCTGTCCATGGAAGAAATCAAAAGCACCACAGTGCTGCCTGTGTAACAAAGCGGGCTGTATGATCCATACTGTGCATAAAAGTGCGACCTCCCATGCTTCAATGTTCTAAAAATACCTAAAGCACCGTCCAGCAAATCCGAAACGCCGCAAATACCTAAAGGACCTTAAAGAGTTTACTTCTTCATCAGCCCATCTGCCTTGCGGCGGACAATCACGCTGCGCAGATCGTGCATCGCCATCAGCAAATCATCCGCAAATTTGTCGATCTGCTCATCCGTGGCCTTGGACTGCACCCATTGTGCTGTCAGGTTCAAATGATCCGTTGTGCGGATCAAATCATCGATCCGTCGTTCTTCGATCACCTTGCGCCGTTCCACTACCCATGCGTCAATCTCATTGCGTTCTGCGGCTGTTGGGATCTGATCCCCTTGCGGCTTCACATCCCCCTTGCGGATGTTCACCATGGCGATTTGCTGCATATCCAGCCGCCGCTAGNTCGGCCAGCAGACGGTGATCCTTGACCCCCAAGCCCTTGGATTCGAAGCCTGTTTCTTCGTCCTGGTGCGCACGTCCGAGCATGAGGCCGACTGGCAAGAGCGGTTCCTACAGGCCCTGCGCGCGCGACCTGAGGTGATGGAGGCGCACCGGCTGGCGGGGGATATCGACTATATCCTGAAGGTCCGCGTCGCCAACGCGCGCGCCTATGACGTGTTCTACCAGGCGCTGATCTCGGAGGTGAAGATCTACAACGTCACAGCACTGCTTTCGATGGAAGAGATCAAGTCGACCACAATGCTGCCTTTGTGAGGCGTTGACCGCCTTTTGGCGAAAGGCCCACCCGCCCGCCCCCTTCCGCCAAAAGGCGGTCAGGCGCGGACAATCAGCCGCTCGAGCCCGTGGAAGTGGTAGAGATTGGCGTAGCTTGGGCGCGCCGCAAGGCGCAGCTTTGGGTGGCGCGCGAAGAGCGCCTGCAGGGCGATCTTGAGCTCTAGCCGCGCCAGCGGGGCGCCGACGCAGAAATGCAGCCCGGCCCCGAAGGACAGGTGCTGCGGGCGGCGCGTGGGGTCGAACGCCTGTGCGTTTGGCGTGGCCGCTGGGTCATGCGAGGCGGCGGCCAGGAGGCAGGCGACCTCGTCGCCGCGCCGGAACGCGTGCCCGAAAAGCTCTATATCCTCATAGGCATAGCGGGTGAACATATGCAGCGGCGGATCGAAGCGCAGGATCTCCTCGACCGTCTGGTCGATGCCTGCGCCGGTCAGCCAGTCGAGGTCTGGGCCGTGCTCTAGCAGGGCCTTTACCCCATTGCCCAGCGTGTGCACCGTGGCCTCATGGCCGGCGTTCAAGAGCAGGATGCAGGTGGTGATCAGCTCGTCGGTCGAGAGCCTCTCGCCGTCCTCCTCGGCGGCGATCAGATGGGTGATGAGGTCGTCGGCGGGGCGTGAGCGGCGCTCTTTGACATAGAGGCGCAGGAAGTCAGAGAACTCTAGCGCGGCGCGCGCCGCGTCCGCCTCGATCTCATGCGTGCGGCGGGCCTGATACATCGCGACCATCGCGTTGGACCAGGCCAGCAGATCCGGCGCCATGTCCTCGGGCACGCCCAAGAGCCGCGCGATGATGCGCACCGGGAGCGGCGTGCAATAGGCGGGCAGCAGATCGAAGTCGCCATGCGGGAAGGCGCCCATCAACTCTGCGCAGAGCGCCTCGATCTCCGGCGCCAGCGCGGCGATCCTCCGCGAGGTGAAGGCTCGCAGCACGAGGCCACGCAAGCGCGTGTGGCGCGGTGGCTCCAGCTCGAGCATGGAATGCGCCTCTACCGCGTAGAAGGCGGCGGTATGCGGCTCTGGTGTGGTGGGTTCAAGCGGCTCGCGCCCGAAGCGGCGGTCGCGCAGGATCGCGCTGGTGGCGGCGAGTGCGGTGGTGCAGGGCAGGGCGTAGTCGTCCCAATAGACCAGCGGGCCCAGGGCGCGCGCCCGGGCATAGAACGGGTAGGGGTCCTGCACAAAGGCGGGATCGGTGGGCGATTGAGAGATCGTCGGCAGCGTCATCACTTCTGCTATAGGGCGTGATCCAATTGTGCGCTACCGCGCGCTCTTTCGAAGGCATGCCGCGAGGCGACGCGAAACGCTCGCGATGCGCCGGGCGCCCGGTCGGGATTGCGTATTTGCGGACAAGGTGAAGGAAGGGCGCGCGGGTTCCCCTTCATCTTGTCAAAAATACGCATTCTAAACCCTGCGTCAGGCGCCGCGGCCGCGTTTTTCGAACCTGGGCAACATGGCGGAGAAGTCCTTGCCCGCGCCGTCCTCGGCCTCGACGAACCGCGCGTAGAGGTCGCGCGCGGCGGCGCCCATGGGCGTGTCGGCATCCGCGGCCTCGGCGGCCTGCTGCGACAGGCGCAAGTCCTTGAGCATCAGATCCGCGGCAAAGCCCGGCTGGTAGCCGTTGTCGGCGGGCGATTGCGGGCCCACGCCTGGGGCCGGGCAATAGGCGTTCATCGTCCAGCTATACCCGCTGGAGGTCGAGACCACGTCGAACATCGCCTGCCGGTCCAGCCCCAGCTTATCGGCCAGCGCGAAAGCCTCGCAGGTGCCGATCATGGTGATCCCGAGGATCATGTTATTGCAGATCTTCGCCGCCTGGCCATTGCCCGCGCCACCGCAATGCACCGCCTTCTGGCCCATGATCTCAAAGAGCGGCTGGGCCTTATTGAACGCCTGCTCAGAGCCGCCCGCCATGAAGGTCAGCGTGCCCGCCGCGGCCCCGCCAACGCCGCCAGAGACCGGCGCGTCCACCGGCAAGAGCCCCGCCTCCTCGGCCTGGGACGCCACCGCGCGGGCGCTTTCCACATCCACGGTGGAGCAGTCCACAAACCCCGCGCCCTCGGCCATGGCCGGGATGATCTCCTGGGCCACCGCGCGCAGGATCGCGCCATTGGGCAACATGGTGATCACCACGTCGGCGCGCTCGGCGGCCTCGGCGGCGCTGCTGGCGGCGGTCACGCCCTGGGGCATCGGTGCGGCCAGGTCAAAGCCCGTCACGTGGTGCCCCGCCTGCACCAGGTTCGCGGCCATCGGCCCGCCCATATTCCCGAGCCCAATGAATCCGATCTGCATGTTATCCCTCCAGTTTCAGCTCGTTCTCGCCCAGGGGCGCCAGCATGGCAAGCGCGTCCTCCTGGGTCACGCTCATGGGCCCGTGGCGCCATTTCGGCCGGCGGTCCTTGTCGATGATCGCGGCGCGGATGCCCTCGAGGAAGTCGCCCTGCTCGGAGGCGCGCCAGGTGAAGCGGTACTCCTCGCGCAGCGCGTCCCGGATCGTGCGCGCGGCGCGGACCCGGCGGATCACGTGCAGAGCCGCGGCCATCGAGAGCGGCGAGTTGCGCAACAGCGCCTTGCGGGCGGGGTCGGTGGCGGGGCTGTCGGTGCTGTCCAGCGCGGTGATGATATCGCCCAGGGTCTCGCGGGCGAAGAAGCCGTCCAATTCCGCCTGCGCCGCGGCTAGGGGCGCCGCGGGCGCGTCGGTCAGGTCGGGCAGGGCGCCGGTGGCGATCAAACTGGCCTTCAGCGCCTCCCAGTCCGTTTCCGGCGCGTAGTGATCCGCAAAGCCGCAATAGATCGCGTCGCCCGCGCCCATGCGCGCGCCGGTCAGGCCAAGGTATTCGCCAAGCCGCCCCGGCGCCTGCGCCAGCAGCAGGGAGCCGCCCACATCCGGGACCAGCCCGATGCCGCATTCCGGCATGGCGATCTGGCTTGTGTCGCCCACGATCCGGTGCCGCGCGTGGCAGCCCAGGCCCACGCCGCCGCCCATGGTAAAGCCCTGCAGGAAGGCATAAATCGGCTTGGGATACTCGGCGAGCTTTGCGTTCAGGCGGTACTCGTCGGCCCAGAACTGCCGCCCAAAGGCGAAGTCCCCGGCGCGCCCCGCCGCGTAAAGATCGGCGATGTCGCCGCCCGAGCAGAAGGCGCGTTCGCCCTCGGCGTCCAGGATCACCAGTTCCATGCTGTCATCCTCGGCCCAGCCATCCACCGCGGCCTTAATGGCGCGCAGCATGTCATAGGTCGCCGCGTTCAGCGCCTCGGGCCGCTGCAGGGTGATGCGCCCGGCGCGGCCTTCCTGGCGGACCCAAATGTCGCTCATGAGGCGCGGGCCCCCTGCTTCATCTTGTTCCAAATACGCAAACGCAACACCCGCAACCTAGCGCTCCGCCAGCAATTGCCGCGACACGATTAGGCGCATGACCTCGGAGGTGCCTTCTAGGATCGTGTGCACGCGCAGGTCGCGCACGGTCTTCTCGATGCCGTAATCGCCCAGATAGCCGTAGCCGCCATGCATTTGCAGGCAGCGGTCGGCGACCTTGGAGCAGGTCTCGGTCACGAACGCCTTCGCCATTGCGCAGAACTTGGAGGCATCCGGCGCGCCCTGGTCAAGCTTCCACGCGGCCTGGCGCAGGAAGGTGCGCGCGGCCTGCATCTCTATCTCCATCTCGGCGAGGCGGAACTGCAGCGCCTGGTAGCTGTCGATGCTGCGCCCGAAGGTCTTGCGCTCGCCCATATAGGTCAGCGTCTGCTCCAGCGCGGCCTGGGCGGCGCCCAGCGAGCAGGACGAGATGTTCAGCCGCCCGCCGTCCAGCCCGGCCATGGCGTAGGCAAAGCCCTTGCCTTCCTCGCCCACCAGCTGCTCGGCGCCGACATGGCAGTCGTCGAATTGCACCTGCGCGGTGGGCTGGGCGCGCCAGCCCATCTTGTCCTCGGGCGCGCCGTAGCTCATGCCGTCCGTGCCGTGCTCGATGATGATCGCGCTGATCCCCTTGGGGCCGTCCTCGCCGGTGCGGGTCATGGTCAGGAAGGCGTCGGAATAGCCGCCGCCGGAGATGAAGGCCTTGGTGCCGTTTAGCTTGTAACCCCAGCTATTGTGCCCTACCGCTTCGCTACTTGAGGGCGTTGGCGTACGCTCGGCGCGGGTCTTCAAAGCGGCGGCGTCGCTGCCAGAGCCCGGCTCGGTCAGGCAGTAGCTAAAGAACATCTCGGCCGTGACCATCTTGGGCAGGTACCGCGCCTTCAACTCGTCAGAGCCGAACTTGTCGATCATGCCGGCGCACATGTTGTGGATGGTCATAAACGCGGCGGTGGCCGCACAGGAGCGGCTCAGCCCCTCGAATACCAGCGTGGCGTCCAGGCGTGACAGCCCCGAGCCGCCGTTCTCTTCGGAGACATAGATTCCCGCCAGGCCAAGCTCGGCCATCTTGCGCCAGAGCTCCTTGGGGATGGTGCCCTCGGCCTCCCATTGGCGGGCGTGGGGCGCGATATGCCCCTCGCCAAAGCCGCGGGCCATATCGAAGATGGCCTGTTGTTCCTCGGACAGGGCAAAGTCCATGTCTGCTGCCTCCCTACGCGCGACTGGAATTGAACAGATGTTTAATTAACCCCGCGCGGCGGGGCAAGCCCGCTATTGCGCGGTGATCACCGCCTGCATCCTGCGGTGGATGTTGCAGAAGTAGTCAAAGCTGCCCGCGGCGGTGATCGTGACCTCCGCGCTGTCGCCCCTGCCCAGGCGGCCGGTGTCGAAGGCGCCATTGTTGGCGGTGGCGGTATGCGGTGCGCTGTCCTGGTTGGTGAAGACGACCGTGTCGCCCACGGCGACCTCCAGGCTGGCGGGGCTAAACGCAAAGCCCTGGATCGACACCTCATGGGTGGCGGCAAGCGCCGTTTGGGCGGCGAAGACCATCGGGGCCAGGGCGAGGGCTGCGATTGCGGAGCGGCGTGAAATTCTCGGCATGCGTGGCATTCCTTTCAATATGGATCCGTCAAAACATGCCACCACGGTGGGCGAACACTCGGCGCTCTGTCAATGCCCATACGAGCGCGCGCGCCGGACAGACCTGCCCGGCGCGCGCCAAAACCTTGCCGATCCGCCGCAGATGCGGCGGGGATCAGTCCATGGCCTTAAAGTTAAACTCGCCGCCCTCTTTGATGCCCGAGGGCCAGCGCGAGGTGACGGTCTTGGTGCGGGTGTAGAACTTGAAGCTGTCCGGCCCGTGCTGGTTCAGATCGCCGAACATGGACTTCTTCCAGCCGCCGAAGGTGTGGTAGGCCAGCGGCACCGGGATCGGCACGTTGATGCCCACCATGCCGATATTCACGCGGCTGGCGAAGTCCCGCGCGGTGTCGCCGTCGCGGGTGAAGATCGCGGTGCCGTTGCCGTATTCGTGGTCCATGGCCAGCTTGAGCGCCTCTTCATAGCTGCCCGCACGCACGGTGCTCAGCACCGGGCCAAAGATCTCCTGGCGGTAGATCTCCATGTCCGGCGTGACCTTGTCGAACAGATGCGGGCCCACGAAGAACCCGTTCTCGTAGCCCTGGATCGCGTAGTCGCGGTTGTCCACGACCAGCTCGGCACCCTCTTCGACGCCCTGGTTGATCAGGCTCAGGATGCGCTGCTGCGCCTCGCGGGTCACCACGGGGCCCATGTCCACGTCGTCGCCCGCCGTGTAGGGGCCGACCTTGAGGTTCTCGATGCGCGGCACCAGCTTTTCGATCAGCGCATCCGCGGTCTCGTCACCCACCGGCACGGCCACCGAGATGGCCATGCAGCGCTCGCCCGCGGCGCCGTAGCCCGCGCCGATCAGCGCGTCAGCGGCCTGATCCAAATTGGCGTCCGGCATGATGATCATGTGGTTCTTGGCGCCGCCAAAGCACTGCGCGCGCTTGCCGGTCGCCGTGGCGCGGCTGTAGATATACTGCGCGATAGGGGTGGAGCCCACGAAGCTGACGCCCTGGATGATCTCGCTGTCCAGGATCGCGTCCACGGCCTCTTTGTCGCCGTTGACCACCTGGAAGACACCCTCGGGCAGGCCCGCCTCGACGAAGAGCTCTGCCAGCATCAGCGGCACAGAGGGGTCACGCTCGGACGGCTTGAGCACCACCGCGTTGCCGCAGGCCAGCGCCGGGCCGACATGCCAGAGCGGCATCATCGCGGGGAAGTTGAACGGCATGATCGAGCCCACCACGCCCAGCGGCTGGCGCATCGAGTACATGTCGATCCCCGGGCCCGCGCTGTCGGTGAACTCGCCCTTCAGCATCTGCGGCGCGCCGATGCAATACTCGATGACCTCCAGCCCGCGCTGCAGGTCGCCCTTGGCGTCGGGGATGGTTTTGCCGTGCTCGCGGCTCAGCGCCTCGGCCAGCTTGTCCATGTCGCGGTTCATCAGCCCGACCATGGCCATCATCACGCGGCCGCGCTTTTGCGGGTTGGTGGCGCCCCAGGCGGGCTGCGCCGCGGCGGCGCGGGCGATCACGTCATTGGTCTCGTCGGCGGTGGCCATGGGCAGCTTGGACTGCACCTCGCCGGTGGCGGGGTTGAAGACGTCGCCAAAGCGGCCCGAGGCGCCTTTGGTCATTTTGCCGTCGATGAAATGGGTCAGCTCTTGCATGGGATCTCCTCCAGGGAATTTGGCGGGCACAATAGGCTTGCATCCTTGCAGGGGGAAGGGGCAGTTTGGCAAAAGCGTTTTGCGAAATTGCGTGTACGAGGGCGAAATGGACTGGGATGACCTGCGCGTATTCCTGGCCGTGGCACGGGGCGAGAGCCTCTCTGCCGCGGGCCGGGTGCTGAAACGCGACCCCGCGACGGTGGGCCGCCGCGTGGCGCGGCTGGAGGACGCCCTGGGCGCGGCCCTGTTCGCGAAATCGCCGCAGGGCTATGGCCTCACCGAGGCCGGCGCCCGCCTGCTGGCCCATGCCGAGCGCGCCGAGCAGGCCCTGGCCGAGGGCGCGCATGAGATCGCGGGGCAGGGCGAGCGCCTGGCCGGGCAGGTCCGCATCGGCGCCACCGACGGCTGCGCGAGCTTCATCCTGCCGCAGGTCTGCGCCGCGATCGCCGGCGAGCATCCCGAGCTCGAGCTGCAGATCGTCGCCCTGCCGCGGGTGATCAACCTGTCCAAACGCGAGGCGGATATGGCGATCACCGTCTCGCCGCCGCCCACGGGCCGGGTCACCACGCAGAAGATCACCGACTACCACCTGCATCTGGCCGCCAGTGAGGGATACCTTAAGGGCGCGCCGCCGCTGACGCGGCGCGATGACCTCAAGGCGCATCGCATGGTGGGCTATATCCAGGACATGATCTTTTACCCCGAGCTGGACTTCCTGCCCGATCTCGGAGAGCCGACGCTGGGCCTGGCGTCCAACCTGGTCTCGGTCCAGCTGGGCATGGTGCGCAATGGCGGCGGGATCGGGGTCACGCATGACTTCATCCTGCCCTTCGCGCCGGAGCTGCGCCGGGTCTTGGTCGAGCAGGTCTCGCTGCGCCGTGGCTTTTACCTGATCCGGCACCAGGATGACGCGCGCGCCGAGCGTTTGTCTCGCGTGGCCCGGCTATTGGTGCAGGGCGTGCGGGCCGAGGTCGCGCGGCTGGAGGGGCTGGTTTCTGGGTGAAGGGGGCGTTGAGTGTCCTGCGCTCCGCCTTGAACCAAGTGCAACCCGGGCAGCGGCCGACCTGGAGGTCGCTTGCGCAGCGGCTCTGTCTTGCGAGCGATCTTTGAAAGCGCCAGCGTTCCATTGGGTTGCGCGGTTGCAAAAGCGGCCTCCTGGGGGAGGTCGGCCGCTGCCCGAGGCAAGCTCGGGCGGTTGCGCTGTTTGGGTCCTGGTTCGTCTGGTGTCGGCAAGCGTCGCTGAGGCGGTGCGCTTGATGCCCAACGCCCGCCCACGGCCAACCCAGGCAGACGCCAATTGGCTCCTCGAAGCCCTAAAGCCCCGCCGCGTCCCGCGCCAATGCTTCGATCCCGGCCCAGTCACCGGCGGCGACCATGTCCTTTGGCGCCACCCATGAGCCCCCCACGCAGGCCACATTGGCCAGCTTCAGGTAGTCGGCTGCGTTGCCGGGGCTGACGCCGCCTGTGGGGCAGAAGGTCATCTGTGGCAGCGGCGCTCCAAGGCCTTTCAGCGCGGCGGCCCCGCCAGAGCTTCCAGCGGGGAAGAACTTGCCGGTCTGATACCCGCGCTCCAAGAGCGCCATGACCTCGCTGGCGGTGACGGCCCCGGCCAGGAGCGGCAGGTCCGCCGCGGCGCAGGCCTCCAGCAGGGCGGGCGTGGCCCCGGGGGAGACGGCGAAAGTGGCGCCGGCCGCTTTGGCGGCGGCGACATCCGCGGCAGACAGCACGGTGCCCGCGCCGACGATGCCGCCAGGCACCTCGGCCATGGCGCGGATCGCGTCCAGGGCGGCGGGCGTGCGCAGGGTGACCTCCAGCACGGGCAGGCCGCCCGCGACCAGGGCCTTCGCCAGGGGCGAGGCGGTCGCGGCGTCCTCGACCACAAGCACCGGGATCACCGGGGCCTTGCGCATGATCTCTAGGGTGCGGGCGTTGTTCTCTTCAGGCGTCATCATGGCAGTCGTCCTATAGCAAAGCGCAGGCGCCGTCATCGGCGTTCCCGGCGGCGCGCCGGAAGAGCGCGAACATCTCGCGCCCGATGCCGTGCTCATTGGTGGAGAGATCGGCAACGAAAGGATCGCGGACCGCCAGGTCCGTCGCCCGCGTCTCGAGCGTGCCCGCGACCGCGTCCACCCGCAGCACGTCGCCGTCGCGTAGGCGGGCCAGCGGGCCGCCACAGGCGGCCTCGGGGCAGACATGGATCGCGGCGGGCACCTTGCCAGAGGCACCGGACATCCGCCCATCGGTCACCAGAGCCACCTTCAGCCCGCGATCCTGCAGGACCGCCAGCACCGGAGTCAGCCCGTGCAGCTCTGGCATACCGTTGGCCTGCGGGCCCTGGAAGCGGACCACCACGATGCAATCCTCGGTGAACTCGCCAGCCCTAAAGGCGGCCTTGACCGCGTCTTGTGTCTCGAACACCCGGGCGGGGGCCTCGATCACGCGATGCGCCTCTTTCACGGCGGAAACCTTCATGACGCCGCGCCCAAGATTGCCCTTCAGCTCGCGCAGCCCGCCGCTGGGCTGGAACGGCTCGCCCGCGGGGCGCAGGACGCGGTCGTTGAGCGTATGCCGCGCGCCGGGGCGCCAGGTGATCTGATCGCCCTCCAGCACCGGCTCCTCGCAGTAGCGCGCCAGTCCGGGCCCGGCCACGGTGCGCACGTCCTCATGCAAAAGCCCCGCGTCCAAGAGCTGGCCCACCATATAGCCCAGCCCGCCCGCGGCGTGGAAGTGGTTCACATCGGCCAGCCCGTTTGGATAGACCTTGGCCATCAGGGGCGTGGCGGCGGAGAGGTCGTTGAAATCCTCCATGTCCAGGATCACCCCCGCCGCGCGGGCCATGGCGGGCAGGTGCAGCACTAGGTTGGTGCTGCCGCCGGTGGCCATCAGCCCCACGATGCCGTTCACAAAGGCGCGCTCGTCCAGCACCTCGCCCGCCGGGGTGTAGTCGTTGCCCAGAGCGGTGATCTCGATCGCGCGCTTGGTGCCCGCGGCGGTCAGCGCATCGCGCAGCGGCGTGCCGGGGTTCACGAAGGACGCGCCGGGCAGGTGCAGCCCCATCAGCTCCATCAGCATCTGGTTGGTGTTGGCGGTGCCATAGAAGGTGCAGGTGCCGGGCCCGTGGTAAGAGGCCATCTCGGCCTCCATCAGCTTGTCGCGGCCCACCTCTCCGGTGGCGAATTGCTGGCGCACCTTGGCCTTCTCGTCATTGGGCAGGCCGGAGGTCATCGGCCCGGCGGGCAGGAACACCGCCGGGATATGCCCGAACGTGGCGGCGGCGATCACCAGGCCGGGCACGATCTTGTCGCAGACGCCCAGGTAGAGTGCTGCGTCAAAGGTGTTGTGGCTCAGCGCCACGCCCGCGGCCAGGGCGATCACGTCGCGCGAGAACAACGACAGCTCCATCCCTGGCTGGCCCTGGGTGACGCCGTCGCACATCGCCGGCACGCCGCCTGCGACCTGCGCGGTGGCGCCCGCCGCGCGGGCCGCCGCCTTGATCTGATCGGGGAAGCTGGCGAAGGGCTGATGCGCGCTCAGCATGTCATTATAGGCGGTGACGATGCCCAGATTGGCGGCGCGCTCGGCCACCAGCGCATCCTTGTCGCCGCCCATTGCGGCATAGGCATGGGCCTGGTTGCCGCAGCTTAGATGCGCGCGGCGCGGTCCGTCATCGGCGGCGCGGCGCATTCGGTCTAGGTAGGTCGCGCGGGTTTTTGCGCTGCGCGCGATGATGCGGTCAGTTACGGATTGGACTGTCGGGTGCATGGGGTCGCCTTTGCATTCTCGCCAGAGCTTGCGGCGATTTTAGCATTTTACGTTAGCGCTAACAATAGCAATATCACCGAGCGTGCATAACTTAACGCGTGGCCCAGTTGCGCGGCGCGCATAGCGGGGTTGCGGAATTGGGGGTCGTTACAGCGGGCGGGCCCACCTATCTATGCTGCAGCGCAGAAATTCAAAGCATGAGGCCAGCACAATGGACAAGCAACTCTTCGACTACGCCGAACTCGAACGCATCGAACTTGAGGCCCGCCGCCTGCGCGCCCAGGTCATCAACAGCGGTCTGAAGGCGGCCTTCGCTTGGGTTGCTTCCCCGTTCCAGCGCGGCGGCGCCCGGGTCGCAGACGCCACATAATCGGCGCAAGTCCTGCAAAAATAGCTGAAGATCGTAGGAAATCCCGGAAAATGCTCCGGGATTTTCACATTTTAGCCCCAATGGTTAGCAAATCCTTACCCACCGAGAACAAACGGGCAGAAGCCCTGGAGGTGGGTCATGTACCCCATTCACACGCGAATTCTACGACCGGTGCTGGCCCTTGCGGTCGCCGCAGGCCTGTCGGCCTGCGCCTCTGTGGACCAAGTCGATTATAATGGCTACCTCGACACGGCCTCTCGCGCCGCACCCGTTGAGCCGGTGCTTGCAGCGCCGGTCACCACGGCGCCGCTTGAGCGCGCCCAGTCCTACAAAGTTCTGGCTGTGAATGTCAGCGTGCCCCAGACCCTGATCGTCAGCGAAAAGAACCGTTACTATCCCAGCGGCGATATCGTTTGGCGCGAGGACCCGATTGGCAACCGCCACGAGCAGGTCAAAACGATCATCTCTGACGCCCTGACCCAGGGCGTGTCGAACCTGGACGGCGACCGCGAGGTCTATCTGGACGTCACCGTGCGCCGGTTCCACGCTTTGACCGAAAAAGCCCGCTATACGGTGGGCGGGGTGCACGCGATCCAGTTCCACGTCCGTTTGCGGGATGCGGCAACCAACGAGGTCGTCATGGAGCCCAAACTGATCAAGGCGGATTTCGACGCCCTGGGCGGACAGGCCGCCATTCAGGCCGAGGCCGCGGGCAAAACGCAAAAAGTGCGCATCACCCAGCATCTCGCCTACGTGATTCAGCAGGAGCTGACGCAGCCGGAAGGCTATATCGCGCAGGATACTGGTTTGGTTGGTGCCGTGAACCAGCTTTAAGCTTTCTCCTCACGACGGGAGCTTTTAAGAGGGCGGCATGACATCGCCCTCTTATCCTATTGTACGCCTGCGTCCCAACGCCAATGCCCGCGCCATTCGGCACGGGTTTCCTTGGGTTTATGCAAACGAGCTGGTGCTTGACCGGCGCTCTAAAAGCCTTGCGCCGGGCAGCCTGGCGGTTCTGGAGGACGCGGATCGCACCCCGATGGGGCTGGTGACGGTCAATCCGAACTCCAAGATCATCTGCCGGATGCTGGACCGCGATCCTGAGGAAGAGATCAACGCGGCCTGGTTCGGCGCGCGCTTGCAGAGGGCCTTGGCGCATCGCGCGCGGCTTTATGGCGACACACAGGCCCACCGCTTGGTGCATGCGGAGGCGGATGGAATGCCGGGCGTCGTCATCGACCGTTTCAACGATGTGTTCGTGATCCAGCCCAACGCCGCGTGGGCCGACACGCATTTTGACGCGCTGGTCGCCGCGATTGAGGCCGCAAGCCCAAACCCGACCATCGTCAAGAACGGCACTGGGCGCGCGCGCAAGCTCGAGGGGCTAGAGGAGACCCTGGAGGTCGCGCGCGGCGACGTCGCCGGGCCGGTGGGTGTCGAGATGAACGGCGCGACATATTTCGCAGACGTCTTAGAAGGGCAGAAAACGGGGCTGTTCTTTGACCAGCGCGAGAATCACGCCTTCGCCGCGCGTCTTGCAGTGAACGCCCGCGTGCTGGACGTGTTCAGCCATGTCGGTGGGTTTGGGCTGGCGGCGCTGGCCAATGGCGCGGCGGGCGTCTTGTCGGTGGACAGCTCTGAACCCGCGCTCGAATTGGCGCAGCGCGGCGCCGCGGCGATGGGGCTTGCGCCGTCCTTCACGACGCGCCGCGGGGACGCGTTCAAAGTGATGGAGGCCTTGGCCGAAGAGGGCGAGACCTTTGATGTGGTGATCTGCGATCCTCCGGCCTTTGCGCCCTCCAAGGACGCGTTAGAGCGGGGCCTGCGCGCCTATGAACGGGTGGCGCGGATGGCCACGGCGCTGGTGCGCCCGGGCGGCTATCTGGGGCTATGCTCTTGTTCGCACGCCGCTGAGCTTTCGAAGTTCCGCAACGCCAGCGCCCGCGGCATTGGTCGGGCCGGGCGGCGCGGGCAGATTATCCACACCGGGTTTGCAGGGCCGGATCATCCGCAGATGCCGCAATTGGCGGAAAGCGGTTACCTTAAGGCGGTTTTCTTCCGTCTCGACGGTTAGGCAGCTGTTCCCAAAAGGAATGCCTGCGGCATGCATGTTTTCCCCACGTGCTCAGGCCAAGGCCTTGCGCGCGCGGGTGGGCAAGTCGCGACGCGACGCGCCCCTTTTGTGTGGTGATTGCGCGCGCTGGCCCTTGCGCTACTTGATGAGCGTTTCGTTGAAAGCTGCTCATTGGCCGGATGTGAGGAACGGTTTGAATAATTGCCGCCATTGGCTGAATATTAACCGAATCGCCAAAGGATAAAGGGCGGTAGGGAGGGGGTAACTTGCGCTGGCGCCACGTTAACGAATTAAGAAGAATTCCATGGGCCTGCAGCGGCTCCCATGGGCTTTCGAACACCTAGTGGCACCGCAACGCACAGCTCTTCTGGACGCCTGCGTGCTTTATCCAACGGTGATGCGCGAGGTTACATTGGCCACCGCGAGAGCGGGCCTTTTTGTGCCGGTGTGGTCGGAACGGATCTTAGAGGAATGGGCCCGCGCCGCGCGCAAGATTGGCCCCGATGGCGAGCTTATTGCGCGTGGCGAGATTGCGCTTTTGCGAAGCTCTTGGCCCGATGCGATTGTCCCGGATTACGGCGCATTGGAGGCCAGGCTCTGGCTGCCTGATCCGAATGACCGGCATGTGCTGGCCAGCGCGATTGCGGGCGATGCGGCGGCCGTGATCACCCTGAACCTGCGTGATTTTCCGCGCACCACCCTGGCCATGGAAAGCGTCGAGGCGATCCACCCCGATGAGTTCCTTTTGGGGATGTACCACCAGAACCCACAAACGGTGTCAGAGGCAATCGAGCCCGTGCGGCAACAGGCGGAGGCGTTGTCCGGCTCGGCCCAGCCCATCCGCGCCTTGCTTAAGAAGGCGCGCCTTCCCCGTTTGGGCAAGGCGCTTGAAAAAGCAGTTATGTCCTAGGGCGCTAGTTCCTACCGTAGCGCGCCGGCAGGTCCTCGCTAAGCCAGAGCTCGGTTGCGATGGTGCTGGCGCGCGTCTCGATGTCGCGCCAGGCGTCGGAGGCCCCGCCGAGGCGAACGCGCTCCAGCACGTCATTAAGCATGTCACCCGACTCTGCGTCACCGGCCGCAGACCCGATCATCGCCCACATGGCGGCAAACCCGTAAGACCGCGCCAAGCCGCGCCCCGACAGGCGCATCGCGGCCTTCTCGCGGACCATCGAAATCTCGGCCAGGGCGTCACGGTCAAGCTGGTCATTGCCGGACACATCGTCCTGCAGCTCTAATATGCGCGCCAGAGGCAGCTTCTTTTCGATCCGGTCCAGCAGGGCCGTTGCGCCGATCTCGCCGCCGCGGCCTGCAAGCAGAGCCCAGCGATAGGCGCTTTCGGGCTCGGCGTCTGCGATGGCCTCGGCCATGACCATCGCGGCCTTGGCGTCTCCCTGCATGGCGAAATCGTTCAGCAACTGGATCCCGGCGCTGCGATTCTGCGGTGCGCCCACGCCCGTTGTAAACGCGATACCAACGCGGCGCAGGTCCTCTGGCGAGAGGCCGTCGGGCGCATCTCGCGCGGCCAGAAGCAGATCGGTCGGCAGCATGTCCTGGCGTGCGCTTGGCGCGAGGCTGGCGATGGGCATCAACGTGTCAAAGACCAACGCCAGATCGCCGTCCATCTCTTCGAGGTCAAGGAACACGTCGCCGTCAAACGAGGTCTCCAGCACCAGCGTTTCGGGGCTTGCCAAGAATGCCGGCCAGACGGTGGCGAGCGATTTTAGGAACGCGGTTTGGCTTTCCGTCAGCTGCTTTTCGCCGCCGCCTTCGGGCGGGCGGTTCTCGCGCAGCATCTGTTCCCCCAGGCCGCCCTCGATGACCAATCCGGCGCCCTCGCCGGTGAAGGGCGGCGGCACCAGGGGCTTGAGCGCCTCCCAGATCCCGCGATTCTCGATGGCAGCTGAGGCGTGGCTCAGGAACATGACAGGCAGGGGCTCTTCGATGTCGTCGCGCCCGTCAACAAAGAGATACGAGAATTCGGCCGCAACATCGACCGTGGCGACATCCGTGACCCAGGCGTGGGCGCGGATCACGGCGTCCGAGGCGGGCAGGCCATAGTCAAACTCGACCGTCAGGCGCGGCACGTCCACGCGCGAAAGCCCGGCCATCTTCAGGCCCTCCTGGGCTGGTCTGGGCAGGCAGCTGCCGGGCATCTTCAGGCCGCTGAGCTGCATCTTAAGCCGCAGCCGGTCGGGCTGGTCCAGGGCGCCGGTGCGCAGGGTCACGCGATCGACCTCTACCTTGCAGGTGCCCTCTTGGTCCCAGTCGGGGTAGGGCCAGGCGGCAATATCCAGCAAGGTCACCTTGCCGGTGAAGATGTCCACCGACATATCAGAGTATTGCAGATCCACCTGTGTGCGCAGCGCCAATACGCCCGACTGCAGAATGCGCTGCGCCAGGATGTCAAACGAGAAGAAGTCCAGAAGGCTGGGCCGCTCTTGCGCGGCGGCGAGCCCAGGCAGGGCTGCGGCGGTTATGGCGGAGAACAGCAAACGGCGCATCGGATAATCCTATGTTCGGAAATGACATCCCGATCTAGGCCCGATCGGCTTGCCTAAATCAAGACTCCAATACCGCGACTCCGGGTAAGGTTTTCCCTTCCATCCACTCCAGGAACGCGCCGCCCGCGGTGGAGATGTAGGTGAAATCATCTGCCGCACCGGCCTGGTTAAGCGCCGCCACTGTGTCGCCGCCGCCCGCAACAGAGGTCAGCGCGCCGTCCCGGGTCAGCCCCGCCGCAGCTTGTGCGGCGGCGTTGGTGGCGGCGTCGAAGGGCGCGATCTCGAAGGCGCCAAGCGGGCCGTTCCAGATCAGCGTCTTCGAGCTTTGCAGGGTCTCGGCCACGGCGGCCACGGTATCTGGTCCCGCGTCCAGGATCATCGCGTCCTCGGGGCAGGCGTCGACCGGCAAGGTCTCATGCGCGGCCCCGGCGGCGAATTCCCGGGCGACCACAATGTCGACGGGCAGGATGATGCGGCAGCCCGCGGCCTCGGCCTCGGCCATGATCTCGCTGGCGGTGCCGGTCATCTCGTGCTCGGCCAGGGATTTGCCAATCGCCACGCCTTGGGCGGCCAGGAAGGTGTTGGCCATGCCGCCGCCGATCACCAGGCGGTCGACCTTGGCAACGAGGTTGCCCAGAAGGTCGAGCTTGGTCGAGACCTTGGCCCCGCCCACAACGGCGGTCACCGGGCGCGCGGGGTCGCCAAGCGCGGCTTCCAGCGCCGACAGCTCGGCCTGCATCAGCCGCCCTGCGCAAGAGGGTAGCAGCTTTGCGACGGCCTCGGTGGAGGCGTGCGCGCGATGCGCCGCAGAGAAGGCGTCGTTGCAATAGACCTGACCCAGCGCGGCGAGGGACGCGGCAAAGACCGGGTCGTTCGTGGTCTCGGCGGCGTGGTAGCGCGTGTTCTCCAGCAATAGCACCTCGCCGGCGGGCAGGGCGGCGACGGCCTCTTTGGCGGGGCCGCCAATGCAGTCCTCGGCAAAGCGCACCGGGACGCCAAGGGCGGCCTCAAGCGCGGGGCGCACGATCTGCAGCGACATCTCCGGCACGCGCGCGCCCTTGGGGCGGCCAAAATGCGCCAGCAGCACAGGCTTGCCGCCCGCGCCGAGGATATCGCGAATTGTGGGCAGGATCCTGTCGATCCGGGTGGTGTCGGTGACCTTCCCGTCCTCGATGGGCACGTTGATATCCACGCGTGTCAGGACGGTCTTGCCGTCCAGCTCCATATCGTCGAGCGTTTTCCAGCCCATGATGGCCTCCAATGCTTGCCTTGCGGGCCTTGCACGCCATTTCACCGCGAAGGTCAACAGCGGGGTTTCCCTTTCGCGCTCCCCCGCCTAAGTTGCCGCAACTTTACGCATGAGGACCAAGATGGCCGAAATCAAAGACCCCGAGAACACAATCCTGATCGAGCTGAAGGACGGCACCGTCACCATCGAGCTCTTGCCAGATGTCGCGCCGATGCATTGCGACCGCATGAAGGAGCTGGCGCGCGAGGGCGCCTATGACAACGTCTGCTTTCACCGGGTGATCGACGGCTTCATGGCGCAGACCGGCGACGGGCAGCATGGCAAGGTAGTCGAGCAGTTTGATCCCCGCGCGCGCTCACGCGCCGGCACGGGCGGCTCGGATCTGGGCACTATCGTCGCCGAGTTCTCGGACATCCCGTTCGAGCGCGGCGTGGTCGGCATGGCTCGCAGCCAAGAAGAAAACAGCGCTGATGCGCAGTTCTTTATCATGTTCGCTGAGGGCGCGTTTCTGAACGGCCAATACACCGTTGTTGGGCGCGTCACCGAGGGTCTGGACGTGCTGGATGACATCAAGCGCGGCGACAGCTCGACCGTCGGCGTGACGGGCGAGCCCGACCACATGGTGTCGGTGACCGTCACCGAGTAAAGCCTCGCGCCGGTTCGGTCAAACCCGCGTGAGCGGGGCTATCCGGACCGGCCAAGGCCTGCCAGTTTGCGCGCAATGGAGGAGGAATTCCCATGCGCGCAAGGCATATCATCGCGGCGGCGGCCCTATCGCTGGCCCTGGCGTCGCCCCCCGAGGCCAGCCCGCAATTCTGGCAGCATGAATGGCCGAACACCGATTTTGCGACCACGTCTGTCGAGAATTGGGGCGAGATCCTTTCCGGTGGGCCGCCCAAGGACGGCATCCCGGCGCTCTCGGACCCGCAGTTCATCCGTGCCGACCAAGAGAGCCGCATCGCAGAGCGCGAGCCGGTGATCACCGTCGAGATCGACGGCGCCGCGCCGCGCGCCTATCCGATCCGATATCTGACCTGGCATGAGATCGTCAACGACACGGTGGGCGGGGTGCCGGTGGCGGTGACCTTCTGCCCGCTTTGCAATTCCGGCATCACCTTCGACCGGCGCGTCAATGGCGAGCTGCGCAGCTTTGGCGTCTCGGGCAAGCTGCGCAACTCTGATATGGTGATGTATGACCGCGAGACCGAAAGCTGGTGGCAGCAGGCCGTGGGCGAGGGGATCGTGGGTGTGCATACCGGCGATCGGCTGGTGCAATTGCCGACCTGGATGGAAAGCTGGGCCGAGTTCAAGAACCGCAACCCCGACGGGCTGGTGATGGCCGAGCCGCCCTATCGGCGCAGCTATGGCCGCAACCCCTATGTGAGCTATGACAGCGCGCACCGGCCGTTCCTTTTTAGTGGCGAGATGCCGCCGCATGACATCCCGCCCCTGGTGCGGGTGGTGCGCGTGGGCGCGCGCGCCTGGCCGATCACCCGGCTGGCGGCGGCGGGGGAGGTCTCTGAGGCGGGGATCACGCTGAGCTGGGCCGCCGGGCAGGCCTCGGCGCTTGATTCGGCGCGCATCGGTGAAGGCAAGGACGTGGGCACGATCCGGGTGCGCGATGCCAGCGGGGATGATGTGCCGCATGACGTCATGTTCGCCTTCGCCTTCCACGCCTTCTTTCCCGATGGCGAATGGATGTTGAACTAGGGTCCGCCAGCCTCAGCGGGCTGTTACCAAAATGTGCCCTACCGGGCGCTCTCTTTTTAAGCAAGATTTGAGGCGACGCGCACTGGCTGTCGGGGCGTCTTTCGCTTTTGATGCGCATATGCGTATTTGAGACAAGGTGAATGAGGGAGGCGGGCATGGCCCAAAAGACATCGCGCATCAAAGGCATGCGAGATTTGGCGCCGGATGGCAGATTGGAGGCGGCGCGGGTCGCCTCGGGGCTGGGGCAGGGGGCGTTGGGAGCGCTGTCAGGGGCGCCGGGCCTGCCGGTGACCCTGGCCGACGGCATGATCGAGAACGTCGTTGGCACGTTCGAGCTGCCCGTGGGCGTGGCCACGAATTTCGTCGTGAACGGGCGCGAGATGCTGGTGCCGATGGCGGTCGAAGAGCCGTCCGTGGTCGCGGCGGCCTCTTACATGGCGCGCATCGCGCGGGACCACGGCGGGTTCATCGCCGAGGCGGACGCGCCGGTCATGCGCGGGCAGGTCCAGATCCTGGGTGTTGCCGATCTGGCGGCGGGGGAGGCTGCACTACGCGCGGCAGAGGCCGAGATCATCGCCGCCGCGAACGCCCGAGACGCCGTGCTTGTCAGCCTGGGTGGGGGCTGCGTCGGCATCGAGGTTCACGCCTTTGCCGAGACCGGTGTGGGGCCGATGCTGGTTCTGCATCTGCTGGTGGATGTGCGCGACGCAATGGGCGCCAACGCGGTGAACACGATGGCCGAGGCGGTCGCACCCCTGGCCGAGCGGCTGACCGGCGGGCAGGCGCGGCTGCGCATCCTGTCGAACCTCGCCGACCGGCGGCTGGTGCGGGCGCGGGTCACCCTGCCGGAGGGGGCCCTCGATATGGAGGGCTTTACGGGCGCGCGCGTGGCGCAGGGCATCATGGAGGCCTGCGTCTTTGCTGAGGTCGACCCCTACCGCGCCGCCACGCATAACAAGGGCATCATGAACGGGATCGACCCCGTTGTGCTCGCCACCGGTAACGACTGGCGCGCGATTGAGGCCGGGGCGCATGCCTTTGCGGCGCGGGATGGGCGCTATACGGCGCTGACGCGCTGGCGGGTGGCCGAGGGGCGCTTGACCGGCGAGATCGAGCTGCCGATGGCCGTGGGCCTGGTTGGCGGCGCGACCAAGACCCATCCCGGCGCGCAGGCGGCGCTGGCCCTGATGGGGGTGGAGACCGTGGGGGAGCTTGCCGAGGTGATCGCCACCGTAGGGCTGGCGCAGAACATGGCCGCGCTTAGGGCGCTCGCCACCGAGGGCATCCAGCGCGGGCATATGGCGCTGCACGCGCGCAACCTGGCCATCGCGGCGGGGGCCGTCGGCGCCGAGGTCGATAGGATCGCGGCCAGCATGGTCGCCGCCCGAGAGGTCACCGCCGCGCAGGCCCAGCGGCTTGTCGCGCAGGACAGAAAAAAGGGGGCCTGAGGCCCCCTTTAACCGGTTCTTTCTGCGGGGTGACTTATTCGGTCACGCCAGCCGACAGGGCCAGCCAATCGGAATAGTCGGGAAGATCGGGCCGCGTGCGGCTGGGGCGGGATTCGGTGGCGCCGAAGGTCCACTGCAACCCAATCTCAACGCGGGTCTCTTGGGTCACGTCGTCCTCTCTTGCCTGATTGATCTCCAACCAGCTCACCTTGCCATAGAGGTCGATTGCGTCGTTCACGGCGTAATCGGCACCAAGCCAAACCTGCGTCACGTCCATATCTTCCGGGATGCCATTGTCCATGATGCCTTCACCATAGGCGGCGCCGAAGTTGACCCCAAGCTGATCGGTGGCCAGGTACTCCAGTCCCAACGCGACATGCGTGAGCTGGCGCATACCGTCCAGCCCGTCGCGATCGGTGCCACCGGTGCCATCGAGGTAACCGAGCAAGCCGGTCGCGCTAAACTGCTCGTTGAACGCATAGCCGCCGCCAAGAGCGATATAGTGACGATCCGTTGAGCCCTCGTCGGTGACGCCCTGCGCGATGCCAAAGGCGAGTTCCGCAGAGGCGTTGCCGAAGGTCTGGCCTGCCCGGAAACCAAGCACATTGCCGCTTGAGAGGGAGTCGTTGTTCTGTGGGGTGTTTGGTCCGGCGGACGCAAATTGGACAAGGCCTTCGCCCTCAAAGAACATCCCGTTGGTGAAGCTGTAGCCCACCACACCGGTGCCCTTCAGACCGTTGGACGTGCCTTCGGCCGCGCCGTCGTCGGTGACGTCATTGGCGGTCATCCCCAGGGATGTGTAGCCGTAGAGGCCCTCTGCCTGAACAGAGAAGGGGGCCAAGGTGAGGCCCGCGATGACGATCGATTTCGTAAGGTTCCGCATGCTGTATTCCCGCTGCTAGATTGCGATTCTGTTGCGGCTGATTAGGGGAACTCTCGGGGATTGGCGGGCCTGAACCAAATGGCTCAAAGGTTCGCTGTGCGGGTGCGATTTTTATACAACAATTGTAATGTTCAAGTGTGAATGTTAAGATAAAGAAAGATCTTTAATTTATTGATTTAAATCAATCTTCCAGGTTTACGACCGCGTGGCGTTTCTTCCCAGCCGAGAGCTTTAGCGGCTCCTGGAGGTCCGACGCGCTTAAGATCAGACCAGCGTTTTCTACCAAAACGTCACCGATACGCGCGCCGTTCTCGGTGATCAGCCGCTTGGCGTCCTTGCGGGATTTGGCGAGGCCAGCGCGCACGAAAAGCTGCACCACAGAGATGCCCTCGCCGAGCTCCGCGGCATTCAGAGAAACACTGGGCAGGTCGTCGCCTGAGAATTACATGATGCAGAACGGTCTGCACCTGATTGATTTAAATCAGCCTTCCAGGTTTACGACCGCGTGGCGCTTCTTCCCGGCCGAGAGCTTCAGCGGTTCCTGAAGGTCCGACGCGCTTAAGATCAGACCAGCGTTTTCTACCAAAACGTCATCGATTCGCGCGCCGTTCTCGGTGATCAGCCGCTTGGCGTCCTTGCCGGATTTGGCGAGGCCCGCGCGCACGAAAAGCTGCACCACAGAGATGCCCTCGCCGAGCTCCGCGGCATTCAGAGAAACACTGGGCAGGTCGTCGCCTGAGAATTACATGATGCAGAACGGTCTGCACCTGATTGATTTAAATCAGCCTTCCAGGTTTACGACCGCGTGGCGCTTCTTCCCGGCCGAGAGCTTCAGCGGTTCCTGAAGGTCCGACGCGCTTAAGATCAGACCAGCGTTTTCTACCAAAACGTCATCGATTCGCGCGCCGTTCTCGGTGATCAGCCGCTTGGCGTCCTTGCCGGATTTGGCGAGGCCCGCGCGCACGAAAAGCTGCACCACAGAGATGCCCTCGCCGAGCTCCGCGGCACTCAGCGAAACACTGGGCAGGTCGTCGCCCACGCCGCCCTTCTCAAAGACCTCGCGGGCGGTGGCCTGCGCCGCGGCGGCGGCATCGGCGCCATGGTTCAGCGTGGTCACCGCGTCCGCCAGGATCACCTTGGCGTCGTTGATCTCGGCCCCGCCGAGCGCGCCCAGCCGGTCGCATTCCTCGACGCTCAGCTCGGTGAAGAGCTTGAGGAACTTGCCCACATCCGCGTCGTCCACGTTCCGCCACCACTGCCAGAACTGGTAGGGGCTCATCATGTCCTCGTTCAGCCAGACGGCGCCGTCCATCGACTTGCCCATCTTCTTGCCGTCGGCGCGGGTCACCAGGGGCGTGGTTAGCCCGAAGGCCTCCGTCGCCTCGACCCGGCGGATCAGGTCCGCGCCCGAGACGATGTTGCCCCACTGGTCCGAGCCGCCCATCTGCAAGCAGCAGCCGTAGCGGCGGTGCAGCTCCAGGTAGTCATAGGCCTGCAGCAGCATGTAGTTGAACTCGATAAAGCTCAGCGCCTGCTCGCGGTCCAGCCGCGACTTCACGCTCTCGAACGCCATCAGTCGGTTGATGGTAAAGTGCTTGCCGATGTCGCGCAGGAAATCGATATAGCCCAGCTTGTCCAGCCACTCGGCGTTGTTGACCAGCGGGCTGTCGGTGGGCCCGTCGCCGTAAGAGATGTATTTCGCAAACACCTGGCGGATCGATTCGGCGTTGGCGTTGATCTGGTCCAGCGACAGCATCTTGCGCATCTCGTCCTTGCCCGACGGATCGCCCACCTTGGTCGTGCCGCCGCCCATCAGCGTGATCGGGCGGTGCCCGGTCTTCTGCAGCCAGCGCAAGAGCATGATCTGCACCAGGTTCCCGATATGCAGGCTGGTGGCCGTTAGGTCGAACCCGATATAGCCGGTGATCACGCCGCCATAGAGCCGCGCGTCCAGCCCTTGCAGGTCGGTGCAATCCGCGATGAAGCCGCGGGCGGAGAGCTCGGTCAGGAACTCGGATTTCGGGTGGTAGGTCATGCGCTGTCAGTCCATGGTTTTGGCGTGGTATACTCAGCGTAGGAACGGAGGGGAAGCCATGAAGATTGACGGGCCGGTTTGGGCGCTGGGCGCTATGTCAGGGACCTCGATGGACGGGGTGGACGCGGCGCTGCTGCGCACCGATGGCGAGGAGATATTCGAGTTCGGCGAGAGCGGCTATCGCGCCTATTCCGAGGCCGAACGCGGTCTGATCCGCGCAGCCCAGGGGCGCTGGCCGGGCGCGGCGGGGGTGGCCGAGGCCGCAGAGGTGGTCGAGACCGCCCATGCCGAGCTGCTCAGCCGCTTTGACTGCGACCTTGCGGGCTTCCATGGCCAGACCCTGGCCCATGACCCCGGCGGGCGGGGCACCCACCAGGCCGGGGACGGCGCGGTGCTGGCGGCGGTCCTAGGGCGTCCGGTTGTCTGGGACTTCCGCACCGCCGACGTGCAGCTGGGCGGGCAGGGCGCGCCCCTGGCGCCGTTCTTTCACCACGCCTGCGCGCGCTGGGCGGGGGCGACCGTTCCGGTCGCGATCCTGAACCTGGGAGGCGTGGGCAACCTAACCTGGCTCGATCCCAGCCTGCCCGTGGAGGAGGCCTGCCTGGCCTTCGACACCGGCCCCGCGAACGCGCCGATGGATGACTATGCGCAAGCGCATCTTGGCGCGCGCTATGACAACGGGGGGGGATTTGCGGCCTCCGGGACCGCGGATCAAACGCGGGTCGAGGCGTTCCTAAACCATCCCTATTTCTCAAGAATGCCGCCGAAGTCTCTAGACCGGAACGACTTTTCATCCGCCTTCGAGCTGCCCCCAGAGCAAAGCGCCGAAGACGCGCTGGCGACGCTGGCGGCGATCTGCGTGGCTTCGGTCGCCAAGGGCATGGAGCATTGCCCCGCGCCGCCCGCGCGCCTTCTGGTCACCGGCGGCGGGCGCCATAACGCGGCGCTTATGGGCGGTTTGGCGGCGGCGCTGCCCTGCCCGGTGGAGCCGGTGGAGGCGGTGGGCCTTAATGGCGACATGCTCGAGGCGCAGGCATTTGCCTATCTCGCCGTTCGGGTGGCGCGGGGGATGCCGACCTCCAGCCCGCGCACCACGGGGGTGGCCGCCGCGGTGGGCGGCGGCAGGGTAAGCCAGCCGCCTTCCGCCATCGGCGCTCTGACGTCTAATCTGGGGTGAGGCCTAAAAGCGCGCGGTGATCCCGGTCTCGCTGACCTCAAGCTGCAAGCTGCGCCCGGCCATGGCCAAAAGCTCGGGCAGCAGCAGGAACTGCACTTCCGATGCGCTGATCTCGGCGTTCTGGTTCTTGTTCTGCAGGGCGTCCCAAAGTTCGGCGCGGATCTTCATCCGGTCCGAGGTGCCGCTGACCTGCCAGGTCCCGCCGCTATGGGTGATGGTGATGTGCCCGCCCCAGGGCATGGCGGCCTCAAAGCACTGCAGCAGCAGGAAGATAAGCTTCACATCCGCCCGGGTGTGATCGGCGGCGGATTGCCAGTCCATCTCCATCCTGGTGTTGCGCGTGAGGCTGGTGAGGATGTCGCGGACCTCGTTGGCGCCGACCACCTGCTGCGGCGAGGCAACGCCGAAGGCGATGCGGAAGAACCGGATCCTGGCATTGGCGTTCTCGACGCTCTCATGGATCAGTTCGATTTCCGGCCCGCTGGCGTCGCCCGACATCTGCAACAGCTCAACGCCATTGGAAATGGCGCCGATTGGGGATACCAGATCGTGGCAGATGCGAGAGCCTAGGAGGGCCGCGATGTTATTTGTTGGCGAAGTCATGGCTGTTCCTTGCGAGCCTGCGGCATGAGTGCCGGGTTAAACGCCTTGCTGGAGCCCGGCATGTTTGTGCGCCATCCGACCGAGCCGGGCTGGGGCCTGGGGCAGGTCCAGTCCAACATTGCGGAACGGATAACGGTGAATTTTGAACATCAAGGCAAAGTCGTTATTGATGGCCGTTTCGTTGAGTTGCTGCTCGAGCATCTGTGACCCGCGCATTTTGCCCTTCGTCCACAAACAAAGTTAACATATCCTTATCAACGCCACGTGTCGTTAAGATAATGTGGCATTATTGCAAGCCGAGCGTGCCCACAATATGAACGTCGCGACACTCTTTGGGCCTAAGGAAACATGTCCGAAACCGATCCCCAGTTTCAACTGAAAATCGCGCAGAGCGCCGCTGAAAGGGAGGCCGCTCAACGCCTTAGGTATACGATCTTCGTAGAGGAACTTGGCGGACGGGCGCCGGAATCAGAGCAGCGGCTGCGCCTGGAGCGTGACGAATATGACGCCGTCTCGGACCACCTATTGCTGATGGATGCGAATAGACCAAAGGGCGACCGCGTGGTCGGGACCTATCGTTTGCTCGCCCAGGACCGCCTCAAAAACGGCCAAGAGTTCTATTCCGCCGGCGAGTTTGACCTCGACCCGCTGCGGGCCACGGGGCTGCGGCTGCTCGAGCTGGGCCGCTCCTGCGTGCACCCGGCCTATCGCGGCGGCACGGCCATGCACGAGCTTTGGCTGGGGCTCGCCGCCTATGCGCGGGCGCAGCGCACGCAGCTGATGTTCGGCGTGGCCTCGTTCCATGGAACGGATGTCGCGGCGCTTTCGGGCCCGTTATCCTATCTGCACCATAACCACCTTGCGCCCGCGGATCTGCGGGTGCGCGCCAAGGGGCAAGCGCGGCAGCGGATGGATATTCTGGCGGCCCGCGATCTGGATCGCCGCGACACCGTGCTGCGCGTGCCGGCGCTGATCAAAGGGTATCTGCGCCTGGGCGGGGTGGTCGGCGATGGCGCCTGGGTGGACCACGCCTTTAACACCACCGATGTCTGCATGATCCTGGACGTGGCGCGGATGCCCAACAAGGCCCAGGCGCGCTACAGCGCCGCGCCGCTAGAGCTGTGACGACCTGGCGCTCCGCAGACGCGCCGGTGACGGGGTCGCGGATCACGCCGCTGGGCTGGGCCCGCGTGGCGTTGCGGGGCGGCGCGCTTGCGGTGGTGGTGTTTGGCTGCCTCGCCCTCCTGCTGCTGCTGCGGCTGGTGGAGCGCCCGCTGCACGGCGCGGCGCGCCCCTGGACGCCCTACATCACGCAGTTCGTTTGCCGCACGGCGCTGCGCATCCTAAGGCTCCGCCTGACCGTAAGCGGTGAGCCCTTGCGCGGCGCGGGCGGGCAGGTCGCCAATCATTCCTCCTGGCTGGACATCTTTGTCCTGAACGCCTCCTCGCGTGTGTATTTCGTGTCAAAATCCGAGGTCGCGGGGTGGCCCGGCATCGGCTGGCTGGCGCGGGCAACGGGCACGGTGTTCATCTCGCGTGACCCAATGCAGGCGCGCGCGCAGCGCGGCGTCTTCGAGGACCGGCTGCGCGTCGGGCATCACCTGCTGTTCTTTCCAGAGGGGACGTCCACCGACGGCGCGCGGGTTTTGCCTTTTAAGTCAACGCTTTTTGCGGCCTTCTTCACGCGGGATGCGCCGCAGGACCTGGCCATTCAGCCGGTTTCCGTGCGCTACGCGGCGCCGGCGGGTCTCGACCCGCGATACTATGGCTGGTGGGGCGACATGGATTTCGGTCCGCACCTGCTCAAGCTGCTGGCCTCGGGCGCGCCGGGCGGCGTCGCGGTGCGGTACCACGCAGCGCTGAAGGCAGCGGAGTTCGCCGACCGCAAGGCCTTGGCCACGGCGGCAGAGGCGGCGGTGCGCGCGGGGTTTGAAGAGCTAGATCCGGGCGACTAGGCTCTGCAGCGCCTGGGCGGGGTCATCCGCGCCCCAGATCTCCTGGCCGATGCCTAGAAAATCCGCGACCGGCGACAGCGCGGCGACGGCGTCGGGCGTCAACCCGCCCTCGGCCACCACGGGCACCTCGATCATCTCCGACCACCAGGCAAAGAGCTCATGCTCCGCCGCGCGGCCATCGCCAAGCGCGCCGGCCTCAACTGGCCCAAAGGCGACGTAATCGGCGCCAGCCTCGCCCGCACCCATGCCATCATGGCGCGATGCGCCGCAGAAACTGCCGACGATGGCGTCCGCGCCAAGGGCCTTGCGCGCTTCGCGCACCGAGCGCGCGCCGTCCGTCAGGTGAACGCCGTCCAGGCCCAGGCGCTCGGCCATCTGCACGTGGCGCTCGATCACCAGGGGCACGTCGCGGGCATGGGCGACCTCGCGCAGCGCGTCCCCGGCCCGCAGCACGTCATCCTCGTTTGCGGTGGACAGCGCCAGGCGCAGACAGGCCACCTCGACCGTGTCGAGAACCCGCGCCAAACTCTGGGTAAAGCCCGAAAGGGCGAACTCCGGCGGGGTGATGAGGTAGATCTGGGGGTGCTCTGCGTCCGCCATGGGTGGCTCCGTCGTGGTTTCGGTCCCTATAGGCGTCCCGGCGGGGCGAAGCAACGCGTGGCTTATGCGGCTTGCCCTTGGGGGCGGAGGCGCGTATCTCCCCGCGGGCTTGTGGAGAAGGCCGATATGCAGCCCATTTTTGTCTTAGTGCGCCCCCAGATGGGTGAGAACATTGGCGCCGCCGCGCGGGCCATGGCGAATTTCGGCCTGGATAACATGCGGATCGTGGCGCCGCGGGACGGCTGGCCGAACCCCAAGGCCGTGGCCATGGCCAGCGGCGCCGGGCGGCTCCTGGACGCCGCGATGGTCACCGAGGACACCGCCGCTGCCCTGGCCGATTGCACCACCGTCTATGCCACCACCGCGCGACCCCGCGGCCTTACCAAGCGCGTGCTGACGCCCGAGGCCGCAATGGGCGAGGCCTCGGCCAAGATCGCCGCGGGCGAGCGCGTGGCGGTTCTGTTCGGGCCAGAACGCGCGGGGCTCGAGAATGACGACATCGCAAGGGCGAACGCGATTATCTCGGTGCCGGTGGACCCCGGCTACGCCTCGCTGAACCTGGCGCAATGCGCGCTGCTGACCGCCTATGAATGGCGCCGCCAGACCGCCGAGATCACCGCGGACCGCGTGGACTACGCCAAGACCGAACCGGCGACGGGGGTGGAGGTCGAAAAGCTCGCCGAGCATTACGAGGCGCAGCTCGACGCCGCCGGGATGTTCTATCCAGAGGCGAAGGCCGAGGGCATGAAGGTCACACTGCGCAACCTATGGAGCCGCATGCCGCTCACCCGGGCCGATGTGCAGCTCTTGCATGGGATTATGCGGCAGATGGTGCGCTGGAAGGAGCGCGGGTAGGCAGGGTTCTGGCCTGGAGTGGGCAATAGAAACCCGCCGCCCCGACAACGACTGCCGACCCCAGACGCAACGAAACCCAAGCAGTGCGACCGCCCGAGCTTGCCTCGGGCAGCGGCCGACCTCCCCCAGGAGGCCGCTCTTGCAACGTCACAACCCATTGGAACGCTAGCGTTTTGGAAGATCGCTCGCCACACAGAGCCGTAGCGCAAGCGACCTCCAGGTCGGCCGCTGCCCGCGTTGCGCTTGGCTCAAGGTAGAGGCCCCGGATCAAGACCGGGACGCCAGATACTCACCGCCCCCCAAACCCCATACTTCCAGACCGCGGCAATCCGTCCCGCCGCAAGCCGCAACGACGCGGCAACGTTGAAGACCTGGTCCGGGAAAGCTAGGTAACGCAGAGCCAAGCAAGAAAGCCCCATAATGACCCAAAAGCGATCCATCTTCGAGGAGGTCGGCGCCGAGGCGCCCGCCGAGACCGCCAAGCCCGCGGCGGGGCTGATCGACCGCGGCACGGACGGGGCCCGCAGGATGATCCGCGCCTGGCTGGCGGTGCTCTTCGCCATGGTGGTGCTGATGATCGCGATAGGCGGGCTCACGCGGCTCACCGATAGCGGGCTGTCGATCACCGAGTGGAACGTGGTCTCTGGCGCGCTGCCGCCGATGAGCGCCGAGGCCTGGGACACCGAGTTCGAGAAGTACCGCGCGATCCCGGAATATCAGCTGCAGAACAAGGGCATGAGTCTCGCCGAGTTCAAGGTGATCTATTGGTGGGAATGGGGGCACCGCCAGCTGGGGCGGCTGGTGGGGCTGGTCTGGGCGGCCGGGTTCTTTTTCTTTCTGGCCACGCGGCGGATCCCCACGGGCTGGATACCGCGGCTCCTGGCGCTTGGGGCGCTGGGCGGGGCGCAGGGCGCGATCGGCTGGTGGATGGTGTCCTCGGGGCTGACCGGCACGATGCTGGACGTGGCCAGCTACCGGTTGGCGACGCATCTGGGGCTGGCCTTCGTGATCCTGGGGCTGATCGCCTGGTTTATGCTGCACCTGTCGCGCCCCGAGCGCGATCTCATGCAGGCGCGCCGCGCCCGCGAGCCGCGTTTGCAGGGACATGGCACGTTTCTGATCGGGGTGGTCTTTGTGCAGATCCTGCTGGGCGCGCTGGTGGCGGGCATTGACGCGGGGCGCAGCTATACCGACTGGCCGCTCATGGCGGGCGGGCTCTTCCCGCCGGGCATGTGGGAGATCCAGCCCGTCTGGCGCAACCTCTTTGAGAATGACGGCACGGTGCAGTTCATCCACCGGGTCTGGGGCTACCTGACGCTGGCGGTGGTGCTGCGGGTCTGGTTCGTGGCGCGGCGCTCGTCCTACCGCAAAAGCAGGGTCTCCGCGACGGCGATGCTGCATATGACGCTCCTGCAGATCGTGCTGGGCGTGGTGACGGTGATGTATTCCTCGCCTTTGGGGCTGGCGCTGCTGCACCAGCTCGGGGCGGTGGCGCTCTGGGTGCTGGTGCTGCGACTGCGGCACCGGGCGCAGTTTCCGCTGGCGCAATCTGTAAGGGAAGTGTGATGACCAACTATGACGACTTGATGGGGTTCGTGCGCGAGACCCAAGCCCTCGGCGCGGTCGCAGGGCGCTTGGGCTGGGACCAGGAAACCATGATGCCCGCCGGCGCCGCTGCGCAGCGCGGCGAGGAGATGGCCGCGATGGAGGGCGTGCTGCACGCCCGCCGCGTGGACCCGCGCATCGGGGAGTGGCTGGCCGCTATTGATCCTGCCGCCCTGGATGACACCGGCCGCGCCAACCTGCGCGAGATCCGCCGCAGCTTTGAGCGCGCCAGCAAGGTCCCCGCAAAGCTTGCCGCCGCCTTGGCCCGCGCCACCAGCCTGGCGCATGGCGTCTGGGCCAAGGCGCGCGCCGCGGAGGATTATGACGGCTTCGCGCCCACCCTGGCCGAGATCATCGCCTTGCGCCGCGAAGAGGCGGCCGCCCTGGCGTCGGGCGGCGATCCTTATGACGCTTTGCTTGAGGATTACGAGCCCGGCACCAGCGGCGCCGAGATCGCGGCAATGTTTGACGCGATGCGCCCGCGCCTGGTGGCCCTGTCAGATAAGGTGCTGGGCGCCGAGCGGCAGCCCGCCGCGCTGACGGGAGACTACCCCGAGGCGGCGCAGATCGCGCTCTCTACCGAGGTGGCGCAGGCTTTCGGGTACGATATGACCCATGGGCGCATCGACAAGGCGGTGCACCCGTTCAGCTCGGGCAGCGGCGCGGATGTGCGCATCACGACGCGCACCGATTCGGGCGATCCTTTCAACTGCATCTACTCCACGATCCACGAGGTCGGGCATGCCACCTACGAGCAGGGGGTCGATGCGGCGCATCGGCTGACCGCGCTGGGCCAGGGCGTGTCCATGGGCGTGCATGAGAGCCAGAGCCGGATCTACGAGAACCAGCTGGGGCGCAGCCGCGCCTTCTCGGCGCATCTCTTCGGGCGGATGCGGGCGCAGTTCGCGGATCTCAATATCGGTGACGCCGAGGCCTTCTATGGCACGGTGAACCGCGTGCGCCGCGGCTACATCCGCACCGAGGCGGATGAGATCCACTATAACCTGCATGTGATGCTGCGTTTCGACCTGGAGCGGGCGCTGGTGGCCGGCGACCTGGATGTGCACGACTTGCCGGAGGCCTGGAACAACCGCTTCGAGGCGGATTTCGGCGTCGCGGTGGACAAGCCCTCCAATGGCGTGCTGCAGGATGTGCATTGGGCGGCGGGGCTCTTTGGCTACTTCCCCACCTACAGCCTGGGAAATGTCTATGCGGGCTGCCTTCATGAGGCGTTGCGCCGCGCGGTGCCGGATCTCGACGGGCAGCTTGCGGCGGGGGACAGCTCTGCGGCCACGGGTTGGCTGCGGGAGCATCTGCAACAATTCGGCGCTTTGCGGGAGCCGCGGGATACGATCATCCATGCGACCGGTTCCGAGCCGTCGGTGGAGCCGCTGCTTGGCTACTTGGAGGCGAAGTTCTCCGAGCTATACGGGCTCTGACATTGCGTCTGGCGGGACAAATCTCTTCCAAGAGATTTGCCATTTCCTTGTAAGGAAATGGGTCCCGCTTGGGTTCAGATGTGCCGCTTTTCTAGGTTCGGCTCTTGGAGCGCCGCGGCGGCAAACTCTTTGAAGAGTTTGGCAAATTTCTGATATCAGAAATTTGCGCGGCGCAACCGCTCCAGCACAGTCCCTGCGGAGGCCATCGGGCAGCCATCCTGCATCTTGCGCCACATTGCCATGCGGTTCGAGGCGGTCATCTCGCAGCGTGCCATCCAGGTGGAGCAGCTGGCCGAGACGCAGATCACCTGGCCCAGTTCCACCCGTTCGCCATGGCTGTCGGTGCAGTAATACTCGACGCCCGGCAGGGGCGGGTAAAGCTCTGCCATCGACTTGCCCTGTGCCATCGCCGCGTTGGGCAATAGCAGAAACGCCATCAATACGCCTTTCATGGTCACCACTATAGCCATAAATCTGAAGACTTCGCTACCCTTGACGCACTCCGCCCCTTTCGGCACATGTCACGCCCATGGTTCCATTAGAAAAACTCGCCCAAATCACCGAGCGTTTCGAGTATCTCGAGGCGGCGATGGCGGCCGGCAGCGGCGACATCGCAGCGCTCGGCAAGGAATATGCCGACCTGCGCCCCGTGGTCGAAGAGATCCGCAGCTATCGCCAGCTCCTGGACGATATTGGGGAGGCCGAGCAGATGCTCGGCGACCCTGAGATGGCAGAGCTCGCGCAGGAGGAGCTGCCAGAGCTGAAGGCGCGCCTGCCGGAGCTGGAGCAATCCATGCGCCTGGCCCTGCTGCCCAAGGACGCCGCCGATGCGGGCTCGGCGATCCTAGAGATCCGCCCCGGCACGGGCGGCGACGAGGCCTCGCTCTTTGCGGGCGACCTTTTGCGCATGTACCAGCGCTACGCCGAGGGCCAGGGCTGGAAGTTCGAGATCATCGAAGAGGCCGCCACCGAGCTGGGCGGCGTCAAAGAGGTGGTGGCCAATGTGGCGGGCTCCGGCGTCTTCGCGCGGCTGAAATACGAGAGCGGCGTGCACCGGGTGCAGCGCGTGCCCACGACCGAGAGCGGCGGGCGCATCCACACCAGCGCGGCCACCGTGGCGGTGCTGCCCGAGGCGGTGGATGTGGACATCCAGATCGACCAGAACGACCTGCGCATCGACACGATGCGCGCCAGCGGCGCCGGCGGGCAGCACGTCAACACCACCGATTCGGCGGTGCGCATCACCCACCTGCCCACCGGGCTGGTGGTGACCTCGTCGGAGAAATCCCAGCACCGCAACCGCGAGATCGCCATGAACGTGCTCAAGGCGCGGCTCTACGACCAGGAGCGCCAGCGCATCGACAGCGAGCGCTCGGCGGATCGCGCCAGCCAGGTGGGCTCGGGCGACCGCTCCGAGCGCATCCGCACCTACAACTTCCCGCAGGGGCGCATGACGGACCACCGCATCAACCTCACGCTCTACAGCCTGAACCAGGTGATGCAGGGCGACCTGGACGAGGTGATCGACGCGCTGATCTCGGACGCCCAGGCGACGATGCTGGCCGAGATCGAGGCGTGACCCTGCGCGAGGCGCTGGCCTGGGCCACCTCCGAGCTGCGCGCGGCGGGCATCGCCACGCCCGAGCGCGACGCGCGCGCCCTCGTGGCCAAGGTGAGGGGCATCGACCCGATGCAGCTGTCGCTGATGCCGGATGAGCCACTAGGCTCGACCGCCGATCAGCGCCGGCTGGACGAATGCCTGACCGCGCGCAAGCAGGGCATGCCGGTCTCCAAGATCATCGGGCGGCGGGCCTTCTGGAAGCACGACTTCCTGATCACGACCGATGTGCTGGATCCGCGCCCCGAGACGGAGATCCTGGTGGAGCTGGCCCTGCAAGAGCCCTTCCGCAAGGTGCTGGACATGGGCGTGGGCTCGGGCTGCATCCTGATCTCGCTGCTGGCAGAGCGCCCCGAGGCGCGCGGCGTGGGCTTCGATGACAGCGCCGAGGCGGTGCTGATCGCGGGCCAGAACGCCGAGGCCATCGGCGTGGCGGACCGGATCACCCTGCCGATGTCGGATTGGTGGGACGATGTGGGCGGGCGCTATGACCTGATCGTGTCGAACCCGCCCTATATTGCCGCGGACGAGATGGGCGGGCTGGCGCCCGAGGTGCGCGACTATGACCCGCGCATGGCCCTGACCGACGAGGGCGATGGCCTGGGCGCCTATCGCAAGATCGCGGGCGGCTTGGCCGACCATCTGACCCCCGGCGGGCGGGTGCTTTTAGAGATCGGGCCGACCCAGGCCGACGCGGTCTCGCAGCTTTTGCGCGCGGCGGGGCTTGAAAAGGTTGAGACGCATGCCGATCTGGACGGTAGGGATCGGGTGGTCGGCGCCAGAATGCCGAAATCCGCGTGACAATCCTGCATTTCGTGCCGCAAATTAATCAAATCTGTAAGATTTGCCTTGTCATATGCGGGAAGAGATGTTTACTCGACCACAAGCGCAGCCTGGGGGCACTTGCCCAAAGCGCGCTTATGCCGAACATTTTCTACCCAGGGGCCTCGCGGCCCATCGCATCGTAAGCGCGCGACTGGGTTAGGCAGCAACGCAGCCAAACAAAGGCCGGATAGCAAGATAACCAATGAGATCGTCTAAGCAACGTTCGCGGTCGAAGCAGAACCGCAACCGTTCCGTCGGGAATGTCGTAAACCGGGTTTTTGATAGCTCGGGTCCCGAGGGGAAGGTGCGCGGTACGCCGCAGCAAATCATCGACAAGTACAACCAGCTGGCGCGCGACGCGCAGCTTTCTGGTGACCGTGTCGCAACAGAGAATTTCCAGCAGCACGCCGAGCATTACACCAGGATGCTCGCCGAGGCGACGCGCGAGCAGGAGGCCCGCCGCGAGGCGCAAGAGGCCCAGCACCGCGAGCGCCAGCAGCAGCGCAACCAGGATCGCAACGATCAGCGCGGCAACCAGCAGCAGGGCGGCGGCGGCGGTGGACAACCGCAGCCCGACAGCGCGCCGCAGCCCGCTATGGGCGGTGGCCAGCCGGATCCCGGCTCGGCGCCACAGCCTGACGCGGCCCCGCAGCCCGATCTCGCCTCCGTACCGCAGCCCGTGCTCGACGTGGTCGACGGCCCCGACGTGGATGCTGGCGCCGATACCGGGCTGGTGGAGACACCCGAAAGCAAGCCCGCGCCCAAGCCGCGCACCCGCCGCCCGCGCAAGAAGCCGGCAGAGGCCGCGCCTGCGCCTGCGCCCGCGACGGAGCCCGCGCCTGCGCCTACGAGCGACGATTCAGGCCCGGCGGAAGCGGCGGAATAGCATCCATCGCGCCCCTCGGCGTCCCAGCCAAGACGCGACAGCGACCAAAGCACGGCGTTATCCGGCCTTGTGCTTTGGCTTTCCGTCTATGAACTGCACCAATTCGCCGAAGGGCAGGGGCTGCGAGATAAGGTAGCCCTGCGCGGCGTCGCAGCCCAGGCGGCGCAGCTGGTCCAGCTGCGCATCATGCTCCACGCCCTCGGCGATCACCTGCAGGCGCAGGTCGCGCGCCAGCCGGATGGCCGAGCGTAGGATGATCGTGGCGCGCTTATCGGGCAGCAAGGCGATCATGGACCCGTCCAGCTTGATGCCGCTGACCTGTACCCGCGCCAGCGTGGCCATCGAGGCCAGGCCCGCGCCAAAATCGTCCAGCTCAACGCTAAAGCCCGCCGCGCTGAGCTGCTGGATGATCTCAAAGGCCCGCAGCCGCCCCAGCTCGATGATATCGGCCTCGCGCAGCTCGACCACCAGATCCATCTGGTGCAGCCCAAACTCCAACACGTCGTCCAGCAGGGTCTCGACCAGGTCCTTGCTGTCCAGCGTCTTGAACGAGGCGTTAAAGGCCATTCTGGGCTCGTCCCAGCCCATCTTGCGCAGGTCACGCAGCGCCGACAGCCCCTTGCGGCGCACGATCGCGTCGATCTGCTCGGCCAGGCCGGCCTCGTTCACCAGGTCCAGGAACTTGCCGGTATCCAGGACCCCCAGTTCCGGATGCGGCCAGCGGGCCAGCATCTCAAAGCCGTTGAACTTGCCGGATTTTAGCGAGACCTGCGGCTGGAAATACGGCTCGAAGGCGCGGGTCTCCACCGCCTCATGCAGGTCAGAGAGCAGCCGCACGCGCTGCTCGGTGGCGGCGCGCATGTCGGCGGTGAAGGCGCGCACCCGGCCGCGCCCGTGCCGCTTGGCTTGGTAGAGCGCGATGTCGGCGTTGCCGATAAGGCGCTCGGCGTTTAGGTCGTCGCCGGTGGCCAGCGCGATGCCGACGCTCGCGCCGACGCTGGCCTCGACATCGCCAAAGCGCAGCGGCTTGCACACCGCGGCGGCGATCTTTTTGCTCAGCTTGCCGATCTGCTGGCCCTGCGGGTCGGTGCGGCTGACGACGATGAACTCGTCGCCGCCGATGCGGGCCACCAGGTCCTTGGGGCCAACGGCCTCGCGCATCGCCTTGGCGGCGTGTTTCAGAATGGCGTCGCCCGCGGCATGGCCCAGCGTGTCGTTGACCTCCTTGAAGTGGTCGAGGTCGATATGCAGGACGCCCACGATGCGCCCAGAGCTGTCCTGTTGCGAAAGCGCGCCGGGCCCGTCCAGCACGCGCATCAGCCGCGCGCGGTTGGCCAGCCCGGTCAGGGCGTCGGTCTCGGCCCGCCGGGCCGTGTTGCGGATCTCTTGCATCAGCCGCAGCTGCGCCGAGATGCACTTGCCGATCATCTGCAGCATCATCCCGTGCTGCGCGTTGTACCGGTCGGGCTCGGAATGCCCGACGCTCAGCATGCCCACGGCCTCGCCGCCGCTGATCATCGGCACCAGCATAAGCGACCGCAGCCCTGCCTTGTGCAGCTTTTGGAAGATCGGGATGTTGCTTTGCGCCAGGTCCTGGTCGGACAGGATCCGTCGCTCCCTGGTCTTCATGATATGCGCGCGCGGCGAGTTCCGCGTGGTCTCGCGGTCGGTCAGGTCCAGCGGGTCGGCGCGCAGGTCGGTCCAATGCGTGGTGGTGATCATGCGATCCCCGTCCACGAAGTTGCTCGAGGCGCGCTGGGCGGGCAGAAGCTGCGGCAGCCACTCCACCACGGTCTTTTGAACGGCCTCCACGCCCTCGGAATGCGACACGGCATCGAGGAACTCGAAGGGCACGGCAAGGGTTGAGTCGTCTCTAAAAGGCATGGCACCACTCCTGGTTGACCATGCTTGACCCACAACCTCTAAGCGGGCGTTAACATATGACATGTTCCACGCAAAAACCGCCCCCAAACGATGCGTCTGGGGGCGGTTTCTGCGTCAAATTTTTGTCTATTTACGCGGGTCTTAGCCCGCCTTCTTCTGGATCGAGGTCGCGGGCGTGCCTTTGGAGTGCGGCGAGGTCGCCTTGCCAGGCGATCCGGCCTTGGCCAGCGCCTGCTCGAGATCGGCGATGATGTCGCGCGGGTCCTCGATGCCAATCGACAGGCGCACGATATTGGGGGCGGCGCCCGCCGCGACCTGCTGCTCGGCGGTCAGCTGCCGGTGCGTGGTCGAGGCCGGGTGGATGATCAGCGAGCGCGCATCGCCCAGGTTGGCCACATGGCTAAACAGCTCCAGGTTATCCACCAGCTTCAGGCAGGCGTCATAGCCGCCCTTCAGCGACACGGTGAACAGCGCGCCGGCGCCGCGCGGGCAGATCTTCTCGACCCGGTCGTAATAGGGCGAGCTTTTCAGCCCCGCATAGGTCACCGCCTCAACGGCGGGATGGCCCTCCAGCCACTCCGACACCGTCATCGCGTTGGCGACGTGCTTTTCCATGCGCAGGCTCAGCGTCTCCATGCCCAGAAGCGTGTAATGCGCCGCCTGCGGGTTCATCGTCATGCCCAGGTCGCGCAGGCCCACGGCGATGGCATGGAAGGTGTAGGCCAGGTGCTCGAAGGTCTCGTGGAACTTCAGCCCGTGATAGGCGGGCTCGGGCTGGCTGAGGCTGGGGAACTTGTCATTGGCCGACCAGTTGAAGGCGCCGCTATCCACCACGGCGCCGCCGGTCACGGTGCCGGTGCCGGTCAGGTACTTGGTGGTGGAATGCACCACCAGGGTGGCGCCGTGCTCGATGGGGCGGCAAAGGTAGGGCGTGGCCGAGGTGTTGTCGACGATCAGCGGGATGCCCGCGGCATCGGCGATCTTGGCCAGCGCGTCCAGGTCGGTGATGTAGCCGCCCGGGTTGGCGATGGTCTCGCAGAAGATCGCCCGGGTGTCCTCGTCGATGGCCGCCTTCACCGCGTCCAGATCGTCAGTGTCCACGAAGGTGCAGCCCCAGCCGAAGCGCTTGATGGTCTGGCTGAACTGGGTGACGGTGCCGCCATAGAGGCGGTTGGACGAGACGATGTTCTTGCCCGGCCCCATCAGCGGGAAGAGCGCCATAAGCTGGGCCGCGTGCCCCGAAGAGCAGCAGACCGCGCCCTCACCGCCCTCAAGCGCGGCGATGCGCTCGGCCAGAACGGCGACGGTGGGGTTGGTCAGGCGCGAGTAGATAAAGCCCACCTCTTGGAGGTTGAACAGGGCCGCGGCATGGTCGGCGTCGCGAAAGACATAGGCCGTGGTCTGGTAGATCGGCGTCTGGCGGGCGCCGGTGGCCGGGTCGGGGCGGGAACCGGCGTGGATCTGCAGCGTGTCAAAGCCGTAATCGGTGGGTTCGTCCATGGGAGCCTCCATTGAGCGGTTTGCCCGCAGAGATAGGCCATCGCGTCAGAGGGCACAATGGCAGGCCGCTCCTCCGCCCTATGGGGCGTCCCCGCGCGCAACATCTGCAAGGGCGTAGGATGGGTTTCCAACCCATCTTTGCCCGACAGAGCGGTGGACGGCGCGTGATCTCACGCACCACCCGGCACCCACCGCGCGCCCTGTTAACCATGGCCACCCACCCGACAGGTGCCATACGCAAGGCCGACGTTTTGCCGACGCATGGCCGACCGGGGATTTGCCAACAGAATAAGCCGTTAACGCACCGATTCGCGGGTTGGAGCGAGCCCGCGCCGCCCGCCGCCTTCACATCTTGCTAACGATTGCGCAGCCGCAGCACCCCGCGCTGCCCGCCGCGCTCGAAGGTGATCTCCAGCACCCGGGGCCGCGCTCGCGTGATCCGGCTGAGATCGGTCGAGCGCTCGATCGCCTCGCCATTCACCGCGCGCAGGATGTCGCCCTTGCGCAGGCGCGCCCGGCGGGCCTCGCCATCCACGCCGACCACCACCACGCCCTTAGCTTCGAAGCCCAGGCCCATCTCCGAGATCAGCGCCGGGTTCAAATTGGCCACGCTCAGCCCGCGCAGCACGCTCTGGCTGGTCACGGTGATGGGCTCGCGTGGCGGATCCTCAGGCGCGGTGATCAGCGCGACCTCAGAGGTTTCCGGTTCGAAATCATGCAGATAGCCGACCTCGGTCGTGCCACCCACGCCCATGGTCATAAGCCGAAACAGCATCTCGGGCCCGCCATCCACGGGATGGCCGCCAATGGCGGTGACCACGTCGCCAACCGTCAGGCCCGCCGCGGCAAAGGGGCTGGCCGGATGCAGCGCCGAGATCAGCACGCCCTGCGGGCGATCCAGCCCCAGGGCTTCCGCCAGGGGGCCGTCGATGGGCTGCACCGTGACCCCCGCCCAGGGCCGCTCCAGCGCCTCGGCCCCGGCCTCCGCCTGGCGCACATATTGCCGCACCAGGTTGCCGGGGATGGCAAAGCCGATCCCGTTAGAGCCGCCGGAGCGCGTCACAATCGCGCTGTTGATCCCCACCAAACGCCCGGCCATATCCACCAGGGCGCCACCGGAATTGCCCGGGTTGATCGGCGCGTCCGTCTGGATGAAATATCCTTTCCGACCAGCGACTTGGCCCGTGCGCGCCCGGGCCGAGATGATCCCGCTCGACACGGTCTGACCGACGCCAAACGGGTTGCCCACGGCCAGCACCAGGTCGCCCACCTCCACCGCGTCGCTGTCGGCAAAACCCAGCGCGGGTAGGTCCGGCGCGTCGCGCATCCGCAGCACCGCAAGGTCGGTCTGCGCGTCGCCCAGCACCAGCTCGGCATCGTATTCGCGCTTATCGGCCAGCACCACGCGGATGTCGGTGGCGTTACCCACCACATGGAAGTTCGACACCACCAGCCCGTCGCCCAGGATCACGCCAGAGCCCAGCGAGTTCTGCAGCCGCGGCCGGGCGCGCAAATCGCCGAAGAACTCGCGAAAGAACGGGTCGTTGGCAAAAGGCGAGGCGCGGCTTTCCACCACGCGCTTGGCGTAGATATTGACCACCGAGGGCACCACGGCCTTGACCACCGGCGCGTAGGAGAGCTTGACCTCCAAATCGCTGCCCGGAACCTTGGTCTCGGCCCCCGCCGCGCCGCTAGCGCCCACCCCGGCCAGCGCCAGGGCCATCAGCATCGCAATCCGTTTCATCCGCGCACCTCCCTTGCGGGCAATACCTCTGTGCTCGGCCTTGGAATTTCAAGCGTCTTCTGGCGAGCAAGCTGGCGCATTATAGGCCCGGCGGGGCGGCGGAGCACGGCTGCGAGGCGATCCATACCGACCAGCTGGGCTCGGTGGGCTGATCACTGACGAGAACGGCGCGCAGATCACCTCTCCGAACGGGAGTTGCGCGGATATTGAGGCCGGAAGTCGCGGCCCTCCAGCGCGCTGTAGGGTGGGCAATCTGCCCACCGCGATCATAGGGCACTATTTTTTGACGCAAACACAGGGCACGGGGTCTCACGCACCGCTCCCCAACGAAGCCGCATCGCCCCCACCACCGCACGGGTCATTAACCACGCCCCCCGCCCGACCAAGTGCCATACGCAAGGCCGACACTTTGCCGACGCTTTGCCGACAGCGGGTTTGCCAACAAAATAAGCCATCAACCGCCCGAATCGCGTCCCCACGGCAAAATCCGCCGCCCGCATCGTTCACCCCTCGTTAACAACCGCTCCGCGCCACGGCGTGGCCGACAGAAGCCGCGGCCTGCCTGCCCGCCAACCGTTGACCTCCGGGCGGGGGGTGCTAAACCCCGCGCCAACCAAGAGAGGCATGGCACATGCATTTATTCGCCGAGATCCGCGCGCTGGTGATCTCCACGCTGGACGACATGGCCGAGGCAGCGGAGCTGCCCGCGGGGCTGGACACCAAGAACGTGACGGTCGAGCCGCCGCGTGACGCCGCCCATGGCGATATGGCGACCAATGCCGCGATGGTGCTGGCCAAGCCCGCCAAGATGAAGCCCCGCGATATCGCCGAGGCGTTGGCGGCTCGGCTGGCGGGCGATCCTCGCGTGGTGAGCGCAGAGGTGGCCGGGCCGGGGTTCCTGAACCTGCGCCTGGCGCCGGGGATCTGGGCCGATGTGGTGCGCTCCGTGCTGGCGGCACCCGGATTTGGCCGCTCGCAGATGGGGCAGGGCCGCAAGGTCATGGTCGAGTATGTCTCGGCCAACCCCACCGGGCCCTTGCATGTGGGCCACACCCGCGGCGCGGTCTTTGGCGACGCCCTGGCCTCGCTGCTGGATTACGCGGGCTTTGACGTCACGCGGGAATACTACATCAACGATGGCGGCGCGCAGGTCGATGTGCTCGCGCGGTCGGTCTACCTGCGCTACCTGGAGGCGCATGGCCAGGAGGTCGCCTTCGAGGATGGCACCTATCCCGGCGACTACCTGATCGCGGTAGGCGAGGCGCTGAAGGCCAAGGTCGGCGACGCCTTCGTCGACAAGGGCGAGCAGTTCTGGCTGACAGAGGTCCGCGAGTTCGCAACCGAGGCCATGATGGCGCTGATCCGCGAGGACCTGGCGCAGCTCGGCATCGAGATGGACAACTACTTCTCCGAGAAGTCGCTCTATGACACCGGCAAGATCGAGGCGGCGATTGGCAGCCTTGAGGCCAAGGATCTGATCTATCGCGGCGTGCTGGAGCCGCCCAAGGGCAAGGCGCCCGAGGATTGGGAGCCGCGCGAGCAGACGCTGTTCCGCGCCACGGCCTATGGCGACGATGTGGACCGCCCGATCATGAAGTCAGACGGGGCCTGGACCTATTTCGCGCCGGACATCGCCTATCATTATGACAAAGTTTCCAGGGGCTTCGAGGCGATCATTAATGTGTTCGGCGCGGACCATGGCGGCTATGTGAAGCGTCTCAAGGCCGTGGTGGCGGCGCTGTCGGACGAGAAGGTCTCGCTGGACATCAAGCTCACGCAGCTGGTGAAGCTGTTCAAGAACGGCCAGCCCTTTAAGATGTCCAAGCGGGCGGGCACCTTCGTGACCCTGCGCGACGTGGTCAAGCAGGTGGGTCCGGATGTGACCCGGTTCGTGATGCTGACGCGCAAGAACGACGCGCCGCTGGATTTCGACTTTGACAAGGTGCTGGAGCAGTCCAAGGACAACCCGGTCTTCTACGTGCAATACGCCCATGCGCGGGTGCGCTCGGTGCTGCGCAAGGCCGAGGCCGCGGGGCTGGCGGCGGCTGCGCCACGCATCGAGGACGCCGCCGAGATCGACCTGGCCAAGAAGCTCGCCGAGTGGCCGCGCCTGGTCGAAATCGCCGCGCGCACCAACGAGCCGCATAGGATCGCCTTCTATCTCTATGAATTGGCCGGGAATTTCCACGCGCTGTGGAATAAGGGCAACGACAACCCCGATTTGCGCTTCTTCCAGGAGCAATCCCCAGGTGCCACTTCGGAAAAAATTGCGCTGCCAGAGGCCGTTGGCGTTGTTATTTCAGCCGGATTGGGTATCCTAGGCGTGACCCCGGTCGAAGAAATGCGCTAAAGCGCGCGGCGAACAGACCGCATCTCGTCCATCAGCGGGTCACGAGCAGGCAAGAGTGACCGGCGGCATATAAGCCGTGGGCAATGAGGCAGAGATGGCAGATTTTGCAGAGATTGACGCGGGGGGAGTCCCCTTTGGCGAGGCCGATGACGGCGCTGGCCTGATTTCTATGTTGCTTAGTTGGGTCGGGGCGCTGTTGTCAGTCGCCCTGGTGATTGGGCTGGCCGTGTGGGGCTATCAGCTGGCGATGCGTGACGTCTCGGGCGTGCCGGTGGTGCGCGCGCTTGAGGGGCCGATGCGGATCGCGCCCGAGGACCCGGGCGGCTATCAGGCCGCGCATCAGGGGCTGGCGGTGAACTCTGTCGCAGCCGAGGGCGGCGCCGCCGCGCCGCCAGAGCGGCTGGTGCTGGCGCCCGCGCCTTTGGATCTGACCCAAGAGGACCTGCCGCGCCCGCAATTGGCAGAGGTCGAAATCGTCGACGCCGAAGTCGACACCGCCGGTGACGTCGCACCGCTGGTGCGCCCGTCTCGCGAAGAACTGCAGGCCATGGCCGAGGAGCTGGCCTCGGGCGTGACCCCGCTGGCCGGAACCCTGACCCCGGTGATTTCTCCCGATGTGCCGGGGGTTAAGCGCTCTTTGGTGCCGCGCCCGCGCCCCGCTATTGCCGATCTGACCGCCGAGGCCGTGGCCTCGTCCGTGGCGATCGCCTCTGCGCGCCCTACCGTCGAGGTCGAGCCAAGCCGCGTGCCCGCGGGCACCCGCCTGGTGCAATTCGGCGCCTATGACAGCCCCGATGCGGCCCGCGAGGCCTGGGACGTCCTGCTGGCGCGCTTCGCCGATTTCATGCGCGGCAAGTCCCGCGTGGTGCAAGAGGCCGTGTCCGGCGGCAAGACCTTCTATCGCCTGCGGGCCATGGGCTTTGCCGATATCAGCGAGGCGCGGCGCTTTTGCGCAGCGATGGAGGCCGACCGTCAGGCCTGCATCCCGGTCGTCGTGCGCTAATGCCGCAGCCGCGCAGCGCCGCCATTCTGGGCTGCCTCGGGCCGCGCCTGCGGGCCGAGGAGCGCGCGTTTTTTGCCGAGGCCCAGCCTTGGGGCTTCATCCTCTTTGCCCGCAACCTTGAGACGCCGGATCAGGTCCGGCGTCTGACCGACGGTCTGCGCAACGCCGTGGGCTGGGAGGCACCGATCCTCATCGACCAAGAGGGCGGGCGGGTGCAACGCCTGTCGCCGCCGCATTGGCGCCAGCACCTGCCGCCGCTCGACCAGATGGCGCGGGCGGGCACGGGCGGGGCGCGCTCGATGGAGCTGCGCGCGATGCTGATCGGCGCGGAACACCGCGCGCTTGGCATCGACGTCAACTGCACCCCGATGGCGGATGTGGCGGAACCCTGCACGCATCCCATCCTCAAGAACCGCTGCTACGGCATGGAGCCGGGCGTTGTGGCCGCCGCGGGCCGTGCGGTGGCCAATGGGCTGAAGGCCGCCGGCGTGCTGCCGGTGCTCAAGCATATGCCGGGCCATGGCCGCGCCTTTGTCGACAGCCACCTGCATCTGCCCGTGGTCGAGGACCATGCCGAAGTGCTGCGGGGGCATGACTTTGCGCCTTTTAAGGCGCTGAGCGATCTTAAGATGGGCATGACCGCCCATGTGGTGTTCACCGCCTTCGATCCGGACCGCCCCGCGACGCAGTCCCCGGCGATCCATCGGGTGATCCGGGAAGAGATCGGCTTTGACGGGCTCCTGATGACCGACGACATCTCGATGGAGGCGCTGGACGGCGCGCTGACCGACCGCGCCCGCTCCAGCCGCGCGGCGGGGTGCGATTTGGTGCTGCATTGCAATGGCGATCTGGATGAGATGCGCCAGATTGTGGCCGCCTCCGGCTCGCTTGAGGGCGCGGCATTGGCCCGCGCCGAGGCCGCTCTGGCAGAGCGGCAAACCCCAAACCCCATTGACATCCAGGCCGTTGAGGCCGAGCTTGAGGCGCTTCTGGCGCGCGGAACTGCGGAGATCGCGCGCCTCTGACCGCGGCGGGGATATGGCAGAGCCGGAAACCGACATCGAGACCGACACCGTGACCTCGATTGACGCGCGCCGCGCGGCGGAGGCGCTGATTGTCGACGTGGACGGGTTCGAGGGGCCGCTGGACCTGCTGCTGACGCTGTCGCGCACGCAAAAGGTCGACCTTCGGGCGATCTCGATCCTGGACTTGGCCGAGCAATACCTGAAATTCGTCGACCAGGCCAAGAAGCTGCGCCTCGAGCTGGCGGCGGATTACCTGGTGATGGCCGCCTGGCTGGCCTTCCTAAAATCCCGCCTGCTGCTGCCGCCGGAGCCCGGCGAAGAGGGCCCCTCGGGCGAGGAGCTGGCCGCGCATCTGGCCTTCCAGCTAGAGCGCCTTCAGGCGATGCGCGAGCAGGCCGCCAAGCTGATGGCCCGTGACCAGAAGGGGCGCGATTTCTTCGTGCGCGGCGTGCCAGAGGACGTGGCCCGCATCCGCACGGTGACCTATACCGCGACGCTCTTGGACCTGATGCAGGGCTACGCGCGCATCCGCACCAAGGACGAGTTCCGCCCCTATGTGATGGACCGCGACCGCATCCTGACGCTCGAGCAGGCGCTGGACCGGATGCGCCCGCTGATCGGCTTTGCGGGGGAATGGACCGACCTGACCAGCTACCTGCCGGATGGCTGGGGCGGGGACCCCGCGCTGCGCCGCTCGGCCACCGCCGCGACCTTCGCGGCCTCGCTGGAGCTGACCAAAGAGGGCCGGATCGAGCTGCGCCAGGCCGAGACCTACGCGCCGATCCAGATCAGGCGAAAAGAGACGACCGATGACTGACATAACGACCCCGCCGCCCGATGACGCGCAGGACCAAGCGCGCGAAGAGAGCCTGTTCGAGGCACCGCCCCTGGGCGAGCAAGAGCGCATGGTCGAGGCGATCCTCTTTGCCAGCGCCGAGCCGGTGAAAGTGGCCGAACTGAACGCGCGCATGCCGCATGGCTCTGACGCCGCCGAGGCATTGGTGGGGCTCAAGAAGCGCTATGAGGGCAGGGGCGTGCACCTGATCCGCGTGGGGGATGCCTGGGCTTTGCGCACCGCGCCCGATCTGGGCTTTCTGATGCAAAAGGAGGTCGTTGAGACGCGCAAGCTGAGCCGCGCGGCCATCGAGACCCTGGCGATCATCGCCTACCACCAGCCGGTGACGCGGGCCGAGATCGAAGAGATTCGCGGCGTCTCGGTCAGCCGCGGCACCGTGGATCAGCTGCTCGAGCTGGAATGGATTCGCTTTGGGCGGCGGCGCATGTCTCCGGGCCGCCCGGTGACCTATGTGGTCACCGAGGAGTTCCTGGACCATTTCGGGCTGGGCTCGGCGCGCGACCTGCCGGGGCTGAAGGAGCTGCGCCAGGCCGGTCTGTTGGACAACCGCCCGCCGCCGGGCGATCTGCCCCTGGGCAGCGCGGAGGAGGACGACGATCCCGACGCCCGTGGCCAAAGCGAGATGTTCGAGGAATAGGGGCGGCCCGGCGCGCCTTCTGAAGGGAAAGCCCACCCACCCACCCGCTTTCCCTCCAGAAAGCGGCGCGGGCCGCCGTGCCAAGATCGCCCCCTGCGATCACTTTTTCGCAGATACCTCAAATTCGCCAGAATTCCGTGCTATAGCGCCCCAGAGGCAGAGTGGAGGCGGCGAAAATGAACGTCAATCAATTGATAAACATGGTCATGCGCATCGTCATGCGGCAGCTTATCGGGCGCGGCATAAACGCGGGCATAAACGCCGCATCGGGCAGGATGTCGAAGAAACGCGGCGCGGTCCCGCAGGACCCCCAGGCCGGTCGCGGCCGGGACGAGGACGGGCGCGATATGCGCAATCGCTCCGAGTAGGCGGCGCATGGCGCTCGATTGGTGAACCGCGTTTGGCGTCTGGCCGGACGGGTAGCCGGGCGGGCGCTCACAAAATCAACGGGTTCTGGCGCATTCCGCGCAAACCTGCATGACAGGTTGCTCGCGATCCGCTGCAGACTCAAGATCCGCTGTAGACAGTGGGCATAAACGCAAAAAGCCGCCCCACGGGCGGCCCCTGCATGTGCTATTTCCAGGTGGCTTGCGCCTAGCCCTGGCGCGCTTTGAACCGTCGCTGGGTCTTGTTGATCACGTAGACGCGGCCTTTACGGCGCACGACGCGGCAATCGCGATGGCGGTTCTTCAGCGAACGAAGCGAGTTACGTACCTTCATGCGCTCTCTCCTATCGTGCGGCGCCTGGCTGCGCCGGGTGAAACTCTGTGCCCGCGAGCGGGCGGATGGTGGGCGATACTGGGATCGAACCAGTGACCCCTTCGATGTCAACGAAGTGCTCTACCGCTGAGCTAATCGCCCGGATTGGAACGGGCAGGCCCGACCGGTCCGCTGGCGTATAAAAGGGAAGCGCGCGCGGTTCAAGGCCTTTTGAATATTCTTCCGAGGGTCTATATTGCGCCCAAGAGGAGAGCAGATGCCAAAGGCGCCTTATTCGCTTAATATGCCGCAAGTGCAGGCCAGCCCGGTCATTTTCGCGTGCCCGCATAGCGGTCGCGACTATCCCTGGTCCTTCCTGCGCGACAGCATTTTGGACGAGCGCGCGATTCGGTCCTCTGAGGACGCGTTTGTCGACATCCTGTTCGACAAGGCGCCCGAGTTCGGCGCCGCTCTGCTGGTGGCGAACGCCCCGCGGGCCTTCATTGATCTCAACCGCTCCAGCGAAGAGCTGGACCCCGCCCTGATCGAGGGCGTGCGCAAGGTGGCGCATAACCCGCGGGTGACCTCTGGGCTGGGCGTGATCCCGCGCGTGGTGTCGAACGGGCGCGCGATCTATCGCGGCAAGATCTCGATGGAGGCCGCGCGCGATCGGATCAGCACTTACTGGCGGCCCTATCACGACCGGCTGCAGCAGCTGCTGAACGAGACGCACCGCATACACGGGCAGGCCATCCTGATCGATTGCCACTCGATGCCGCATGAGGCCATTGATGCCGCGGTGACCACCGCGGACCCCAAGCCGCAGATCGTTTTGGGCGACCGCTTTGGCGCGGCGGCGGACCATGGCGTCGTGGAGGCGATCGAGGCCGCCTTTGCCGAAGAGGGGCTGCGCGTGGTGCGCAACGCGCCCTTCGCAGGCGCCTACACGGCCCAGCATTACGGGCGCCCGTCCCGCGGGCAGCATGTCGTGCAGGTCGAGATCGACCGCGCGCTTTACATGAACGAAACGCTGGTGCGCCCCAACGGGAATTTCGGCTCCTTCAAGGCGCTGATCGACCGCGTGGTGGCCAACCACCTGTCCGGAATGACCCGGCACGAGGTCCCGCTGGCGGCGGAGTGACGCCCATCGCTGCCCGATGTACCAGGCCCTCGCGCCCGGCCTATAAAGAGATCCCCTGGCCAAGCCGCCAATAGGATATCGCCAGAAGCACCGTCAAAAGCACCGGCCAGAAGCCCAGCTTCATATTGATCCCGTCGTCGCGCATGAACCAGTTATCCGCCGCCTCCTCGCCGCTGGTGACCGAGAACGAGAAGATCGACACCACCAGAAGCGCCACGTAGGACACGATGTAGAAATACTCGATATAGACGATCTGCGAGCCCGCGAACTCCTGGCGCAGCTGGATGTGGCCCACCAAGGAGATGAAGAACAGCCCCGAGCAGGCGCCGAACACCGCCAGCGTCGTAAATCCCAGCCGCCCGGCCCGTTGCGGGCTGCGCGTCACCGACATCATCAGCCCGAAGAGCAGCCCATAGGTCACCAAAAGCGGCACCAGGTTCACCAGGAATGCGTCGGTGAAGTTGCGCCTAAGCAAGACGTGGAACCGCAGCTCGGGCCGGGTGCTCTGCCCCATCACCGCGCCGCCGGTGTTGCGCCCGAAATCCGTGCCGTAATGCATCTGCTTGTAGCCAAAAAAGCTGTCGACCACGGACCATTCGCCCGCCACTAGAGCGTTTCGACATTAGTTTGAGACATATCCAGCGGCCTTGAAGTAGTTCGAGCATTCTTCCGGATCGTACAGGTCACAGATTTCACCGATGGCTTTGAAGACGGATGTGAACGAGCGTGCTCCGATCCGTCGGAGATGGGCCTTGAGCTTCGAGAAAGCTTGTTCAATCGGGTTGAGGTCTGGGGAGTGTGGCGGCAGGTACAGAAACCAGCAGCCATGCGCCTTTAGCGCGGCTGCTGCTTCCTTGTTGCGATGCGTGGCCAGGTTGTCGAGAATCACCACCGTGCCGGGTGTGATTTCGGGCACCAGCACTTCGCGGATGTAGGCGGCAAAAGCAGGACCGTCCATTGCGCCTTTGATGACCCAGGGTGCGATCAGCGCATCATAGCTCAGACCGGCAATCAGTGTCTGCGTCCCCCAACTGCCGAAGGGCGCGTCCATGGTCAGGCGCTCGCCGCGTGACGCCCAGCCCCGTAGCCGCGTGAGGTTCGTCTTCACGGCGGTTTCGTCAATGAAGACAACACGATCCGGTGAGGCCCCGACGGCCGGAATGCGATGAGCAAACCAATCAGCCCGCCGTCGCCTTACCTTGGCATGGCGGCGCTCGGAGGCCACCAACGACTTTTTTTGTGCGTGAAGCCGAGGCGCTTGAGCAACCCCGCAATGGCGGAATGATGGACCGCAACCCCTTCCGCATCAGCGAGTGCATCACGCAGTTCGAATAACGTGATGTCCGGGTCCTGCGTCACCAACTCCCTAAAGAACTCTATATGGTCGGCCAGCTTGCCCGATCCCGCAGGACGTCCCATCAGTGCAACAGTGGCAGCCCCGGTACTCCGGATTCGACCGGCCCATCGAGCGCCAGTGGCGGCAGAAACCTGAAGGCGGCGTGAGGCTTCTCTCCCGGACAGTCCTTCCCTGATCAAACGCGCAAAGCGGTCGCGCAGTTCTGTCGACAATGGTGCTGGCATGATGTGATCCTCCCTATCAAGGTGAATCACAGTTCAAGCTCTGTGGGAATCCAACCGATTCAAACTTTTGTCGAAACGCTTTAGGCTGGAGGAGATCCCCATCAGCGACCCCGGAGCGGTGCTCGCATAGGCGCCAAGATCGGGGATAAGCTGCACCTGATTCTCGACATCGTTGGTCCAGAAGCGGATCCAGACCAGCTTGCCGTCCAGCGGATAATCCAAGTAGTCGAAATACTGCCTTAGCACGACCTGGAAGTTCCAAACGTTCAGGGTGGAGCTGTCCTCAAGCTGAAAATCTGCGTAGATCCTCTCCAGGTTCGCGGTGTGTTTGGTGATCGCATCGGGGAAGATCACGCCCAGTTTGGCGCGCCCGGGCATCTCGCGCCCGGGCGGCAATCGCTGCCATAGCCGCCCGGTGACGCGCACATCGCTGGCCGATTCAAAGGCCAGCGACTGCACAAAAACGCCCGTGGTCAGGCGAAACAGCTCGTCCGACTTCGCGGCCTTCAGCTCTGCCAGCACGTCATCAAAGCTGTCGACCGCGCCCACATCCTCTAGCGAGCAGCAATCATAGCGCGACCAAAGCGCCACAAGCGCGGCGACCAGCAGCACCGAGACCAGCACCGCGCCGCTCCACCGCAGGCGCTCTGGGCGGGTTAACATGGCCGCGCGCGGTCAGTTACTGGTTTGTGAATTGCACAAAACAACCCAAACTACCTCAATTCCTTAAAAAAACACTTCGCCCAGCACAGGGTTACGCCAAAGGGTTTTGAGAACGAAAGCGCATCGGGGTCTTAAAAACAAGAGAATCTTGCGCCCGAGGCCGGTCCATGGCGGCCAATCACCGAACAACCGGAAAGTGTCGTCTTAATGCCTCGCCCTGCTGCGCCGCCATCTCGGCAGGGAGCGCCCCTGGGCGCTGCCCGGTGCCGGGCCAGTTTTTGTGAAGGAGCCATCCGGGCCGTGTCACCGCTTTGAGTTGGGCTAAGACCCGCGCGCGGTGAAGCGGTGAAGTCGACCCAAAGCCCGGGCCGCTTGATCTTGCGCGCTTGACAGTGCGCGCCGCCCGCGCCAAGCCTGCCGCCCATGTTCGACTTGCGCCCCGTAGTCTATGTCTCCGGCCTGCTCGTGGCCGCGCTGGGCGCGGCGATGCTGGTGCCGCTGGCCGTGGATTTCTATTACGGCGATGACCATTGGCCGGTGTTTTTGGAATCGGCGATCCTGACCATGGCGGTGGGCGGGCTGGCGGCGCTGGCCTCGGCCAACGCGGTGCGCTCGAAGCTGTCGCTGCAGCAGACCTTTCTGTTGACCACGGGCGTGTGGCTGTTGCTGCCGGTCTTCGGCGCGATCCCGTTCCTTTTGGGCGAACCGAATGCGCGCATCGTCGACGCGTTTTTCGAGGCGATGTCCGGCCTGACCACCACCGGCTCCACCGTGTTCATCGGGCTTGAGAAGCTGCCGCGCAGCGTGCTGGTCTGGCGCTCGATGCTGCAATGGTTCGGCGGGGTGGGGATCATCGTGGTGGCGATGGTGTTCCTGCCCGAGCTGCGGGTGGGGGGGATGCAGATCTTCCGCTCCGAGAGCTTTGATACCGACGGCAAGGTGCTGCCGCGCGCGGCCCAGATCGCCTCGCGGATCTCGGTGGCTTACTTCCTTCTGACGGCGGCCTGCTGTGTGGCCTATTTCGCCGTGGGCATGCCCGCCTTTCACGCGTTCAATCACGCGCTGACCACGGTGGCGACGGGCGGGTTCTCGACCTATGACGCCTCGTTCGGAGTGTTCCGCGGCCCGGCGGAATACGTCGCCGCGGTCTTTATGGCGCTCGCAAGCCTGCCCTTCGTGCGCTACGTGCAGATGATGGCGGGCAGCACCGCGCCGATGCTGCGCGACCCACAGGTGCGCGGGTTCGCGGCGATCTCGGTGGTGCTGTTTGCGGCCATCGCGGCCTATCAGGTGCAGGGCGGGGTGGACTGGCCGGTGGCGATACGCACGACCGTGTTCAACGTGACCTCGATCTTCACCGGCACGGGCTACGCCAGCACGGATTACCAGCTTTGGGGGCCGTTCGCGGTGGTGCTGTTCTTCTTCATCGGGCTGATCGGTGGCTGCGCGGGCTCGACGAGCTGCTCGATCAAGGTCTTCCGCTACCAGCTGTTGATCGCGTCCATCCGGGCGCAGATCAGCAAGATCCACGCCCCGCACGGCGTCTTCACGCCGCGCTATGACGGGCGCCCGGTCAGCGACGACGTGCTGTCCTCGGTGATGGTGTTCTTTGTGGCCTTCATCGTCTCGCTGGGGGTGCTGTCGGTGCTGCTGGGCGCGACCGGGCTGGACCTGACGACCTCGGTCTCTGGCGCGGCGGCGGCTTTGGCGAATATAGGCCCAGGATTGGGCGAGATCATCGGCCCCGCGGGCTATTACGGCACGCTCAGCGACACGGCCAAGTGGATCTTGTCGGCGGGCATGCTGATCGGGCGGCTGGAATTGATGGCGGTCTTCGTCATCCTGGGTGGAACTTTCTGGAGAGCGTAATGGGCACAGAACGGCCTTTGGGGGCACAAATCTCGGCGATGCTGGCGGATCGCGGCGTCGAGGTGATCTTTGGCATCCCCGGCGTGCATAATATCGAGATGTATCGCGGCATCGACCAGTCGGGCTTGCGCCATGTGCTGGCGCGGCACGAGCAGGGAGCGGCCTTTATGGCGGACGGCTATGCGCGCGCTACGGGCCAGCCCGGCGTGTGTTACCTGATCACTGGGCCGGGGTTCCTGAACGCGGCCACGGCGCTGGGACAGGCCTATTCTGACAGCGTGTCGGTGCTGGCCGTGGTTGCCTGCTTGGACGAGACCGCCCTGACGCGCGGACAGCTGCACCAGATGCGCGACCAGGAGGGGGCAGGGCGCACGTTCTGCGATTGGTCCGAGACCGCGCGCACGCCTCAGGCCGCCTTTGGCCTGATTGACCGCGCCCTGTCGGAGTTTGAAAGCGCGCGGCCCCGGCCCAAGGCGCTGCATGTGCCGATATCTCTGGCGAGCGCGCCGGCACCCGCGGCGCCCGCCGCCTTGGAGGCACCGCAGCGCATGACCCAGGGCGGCGAGATCGCGCAAGAGGTGCTGCCCTATCTGCGCGCCGCCAAGAGGCCGCTGTTTATCCTGGGCGGCGGCACGCAATCCTTGCTTTGCCCCGCGCTGATGCAGCGTTTTGGCGCCGCGAGTTTCACCACCTATGCCGGGCGCGGACTGATCCCGGCCTCTGCCCCGCTGCATTTCGGCAGCTATCTGGGACGCCCCAGCTCTGTCGATGTGATCGCCAGCGCGGATCTGGTCGTGGCGGTGGGCACAGAGCTGTCCGAGACCGACCTTTGGCGCACAGAGCTGGGCCATGCCGCGCCGTTGGTGCGGGTGGATATCGACCCAGAGGTGCTCGTCGACCACCATCGCGCGGATGTGCCGATCCTGGCGGACAGCCACGACTTCTTCCTCGCGCTTTATGAGGCGACGGATGGCTGGGAGGCGAACACCAAGTGGACCGAGGCGCAGGTCTTGGATGCCCGCGCCGGCTGGCGCGCCGAGACCGATGCCGAGCGCCCGGGAATCGTGCCGATCTGTGACGCGTTGCGGCGGGCGATCCCGTCCGAGGCGCTGATCTATTCCGACATGACGCAGTTCGCATATGTGGCCAAGGAGGTCTGGGACCTGTCCATGCCCGCGCGTTGGCACCATCCGACGGGGTTCGGCACGCTGGGCTACGCGCTGCCCGCCGCCATCGGCGGCAAGATCGGCGTCGGCGACGCGCCGGTGCTGGCCATCGCGGGCGATTACGGCTTTCAATACACCGTGCAAGAGCTGGGCACCGCGGTGGAAGAGCGGCTCTCGCTGCCGATCCTTCTGTGGGACAACGAGGCCTCCAAGGAGATCGAGGATGGCATGGTGCAGGCGCAGATCGCGCCGATCGCCGTGCATGCCAGGAACCCCGATTTCGGCGCGCTGGCCGCGGCCTATGGCGCGGGATACATGCGCCCGGCGGATCTGAAGGGGCTGGCGGCGGCGGTCACAGAGGCGCTTGCCGCCGACGGGCCAACGATTGTGCACATGACCCCGGCGATGCTTGACGGGTGAGGTCGCCCGCCAATACCCGGTTTACTCGTCCCAGCAGCCCACCAGCACGGTCAGGTTCTGCGCGCGCGTGGTGATGGCCTCTGGCGACGCCGTGGTCGAGGCGTCCGACGCCGCCGCGGATATGCCGTTATTGGACATAAACTCTGCGATTGCAGCGCTATCGGTGGCAAAGTTCACGTCGCCCGGCAATTGCCGGGCGCCCTCGGTGTCATTGGGCAGCAGCATCCCCATAACAGAGCCCGTGGCGTCAAACACCGGGCCGCCCGCGTCGCCGGGGCTGGTGCTGAGCGCAAGGCGCTTCATGGTGCGCTCGCCCCGCAGGCCCTTGACGTCGGCCAGGGTGCCAAAGGTCACCGTTGGGGACCCAAGCGCGCCCTCGAAGGAATAGCCCGCGACCGCCACCTCGGACTTCAGCCGCGGCACGCTTGGCTGGAAGCGCGCGAACTCGATGGGGGCCAAGCGTTCCTTGGGCCGCAAAAGCGCCAGCCCAAGCGCGGCATCCCGGGCCACCACATCGGCGTCATAGATCTCGTCTACGGTGATCCGCTGGCAGCCATTGACAGCGGCGGTGGAGGTCAGGATCGTGCCGCGCCCGTCCACGTAAAAGCCAGAGCGCGAAGCAATCGGGCGGCGGATCTCTAGGCCGCTGACAAGGTCCAGCGACTGCTCTAAGGCGCCGTCGCCGACGACGTCCGGCAGGACGGTGCCGCTGACCGGGGTGAAGCTGTCGCGCATCGCCTTTAGGGCCACCTCGCGGCGCTTGTCCTCGCCCACGGGCCAGATCAGCGTGAAGCCCTTGATCTCGCCATTATCCAGCACCGCATGGGTGTAGCTGGTGATCTCGCTGTTCTCGCCGGTCAGGGTGAAGCGGTTCGCGCGGCGCTCGCGCTCGCCCTCAAGCGGCACAATCTTGAGCGTCTGCATGATGTCGTAGAGGCCCAGCAGGCTGTTCTCGTTCCCGGCCTGGCTGATCAAGAGCACCCTCACGCCGCTGTCGTTGATGGCGTTGTAATGCGCAAAGGGCGGCTCGTAGCGGTCAAAGGCGACCATCGCCGTGGGCAGCTCCATCTCGATACCCGCGCTGTCATCGCGCCAGGGCTGCAAGTTTAGCGAGGCCAGTACGGTCGTGTAGTCGGTGATCAGCTCTTGGCGTTGCCGGGTGGTCAGCACGCCGGTGTCGTCGTAGCCCTTGGAGGACTGCCAGCGGGCCATCGAGTTCCGCGTGCCAGGGCCAAAGGCGGCGTCGATGCGGCCCTCATAGAAGCCGAACCATTGCAGGGCAATCTGCAGGTCGAACCTGTCCTGGCGGGACAGCCGGCCCTCGCTGCGCAGGGCTTCGCGGCGGGTCTCTTCGAGGATGAGGGGCTCGGGTTCGGGTTCCGGGGCGGCGGCCGTCTCGGTCCCTCCCTGAAGGGCGGGCACCTCTACCTGCGCGGCGGGTGCCGTTGGCGCGGGCGCGGTGACGGCCGGGGCGGTCAGGGCGCTGGCCCCAATGGGGTAGAATTGCTGCGAATAGGTCGAGCCGTCCACCAAATAGCTGTCGGCGGGGATCGCGCGGCGGCTCTTGAGCGTGTTGACCCGCGCCACGGCGGTGGCCAGGTCATAGGGCCCAAGCGCGACGGCGTACCAGCCCGAGGCAAAGCGGAACCCGTTCACATCCGGCAGGTCGGAGGCAAAGTCGCGCACGGCGTCTTCCGCGTCGGGCAGGTTGGGATGCGCCTCGATCTGCACGAACACACTCTGCGCCGCGGCGGGACCAAAACCCAGCAAGCCAACGCCCAATAGTAAAACCGCAACAAACTGCTTCATTCGACCTTTTCCCAAATCCTTGCCGCCCTTAGCGCATGATTGCCTCTTTCAAGGCCGGAACGAGCGCGAGGTCAATATCTTAAGCGACACAGTTGAGTGAGCCATCGGCGGCTGTTGCGCAATAAAGACGGGCAGAAACAATTTGTTTTTTGGTGACCTGTTGCGCAAGCAACAAGGTTAGCCAAGCAGCCTGCGCAGCCGATACTCGGCGTTCACCACAAGCCGGGACGGGCTTGGCCGCGCCGCGCCGCGCAGAAACACCTCGTCAAAGCGCTGCATGACCGGCGCGGGGGCAAAGGGCGCGACGAGTTTCGCCCAATCGAAGCCGCCGCCATGCTGCAGCGCGCGGGCCTTGGCCAAAAGATCCGCCTTGTCGCGGTAGAGCGCACCCGGGGCGTCCTTCAGGATCACGCGGTGGTTTCCGTCCTTGCCGCCCTGCCAGGCCAGAACCGGCCGCCCGTGGAACAAGAACTCGCAGATCGCCAGACCAAAGCTCTCGCCGCGCTTGCGCCCATGCAGCATCGCGTCGCAGGTGGTGATGAAATCCGACTTGCCCTGCAGTTCCGTGATGGGATCAAGAAACAGCGCCCGCGGGTGCGAGATGAAGCGTTCGGTGTTGACGAAGACGAACCAGGTCTGCGGATCCTGCAACAGCTCGGCCACGGCCTCTTTTACAAAGCCCAGATCGAAGGTCTCGTGACCGCCATATCGACCAAAGACGAAGGCCTCCTGCGGGATACCGAGCGCGTCGCGTTGGCTCTCGCCGGGCGGCAAGTCGACCATATGCGGCACAAAAGGCAGGCGCCCCCCAGTGCGGTACGCCGCCAGCCATTCCGAGACATAGGCGTAGCTGGCCCCATGCGGCTCGTAGCGCTGAAAGACCTCATGCACCACGAAGGGCAGGGGCGCGGGCAGCGGCGAGGGCGCACCAACCTTGATGTAATACCCCAGGTCCGCGTTGAGATCCAAAAGCGCCTCGGCGTCGCGATAGGGCACCGTTTGAAAGCGCGCCTCGAACTTCGCCTGGATGGAGGGATCGTTCTCGGGATGGTCGGCCTGAAAACACACGATGCTTTCATGGCCCAGCAGCCGCTCGGCGTGATGGGCGTAATCATAGACCGCCTGGGTGGTGCCCCGCAGCCCAAGACAATTCTCGTGGAAAAGAATCCGCATCTGAATGATCTATCCGCTGCGTCGCAGGATCGGAACCACAATCAGCGCGGGCGTTTTTTGGGCTGGACAGGAATGCGCCGAGTTGAAATCTCTGTGCGCATGGAAAGCGCTCGGCTCTACGTGATTTCTTTGGCGACCAGGAACGCCAGGCGCGCGCAGATTGCGGCGCGGCTCAAGGAGCTGGGGCTCGACGCGATCTTGATTGACGCGGTCGATGGCCGCGAAGGCCTGGGGGATCATGCGGCAGATGTGGACCGCGCGGCGGCCAATGCGCAACAGGGACGGCCCCTCACCGATGGCGAGCTTGCCTGCGCGCTCAGCCACCGCGCTGTGTATCGCGACTTTCTGGCCTCGGACGCGCAATGGGCTGTTGTGCTGGAGGATGATGCTCTGATCGGCGCGGAGTTCGTGGCCTATCTGCAAAGCGGGGCCTATGCCCGCGCGCCCATGACCTTACTGCATCACAGCAATGCGCGGGTCTTTGGTGCGCGCCCGCTGATGGAGGGCGTGGTGGCGCATGACCTGGCGATGTCGCCCTTCATGGCGGTGGGCTATGCTTTAAACCGCAACTGCGCCGCAGCGCTCGATAGGGCGCAAACCCCGGTGCAGCGGTTGGCGGATTGGCCGCTGGACCTCTCCGATCTTGGCGCGGTCGCCGTGACGCCCCAGATTGTGGGCCATCCACCGATGGGCGCGGGCTCTGCCCTGGCCGCGGGGCGCGCGAAGCCAAAGCCGCCGATGGGGCGGATGCTCAGCCCCAGCTATCTGCGCCGCAAGTGGCGCAAGCTGCGGGCGCGCAAGATTAGCTAGAGCCGCGTTGACCCGGCGGGGCGCCGGGCTTATCAGGCACCCAACTTTAGCATTCGGTGAGAGCCATGGCCCAAGACGCCCCGCGTTCCTTCCAAGAGATCATCCTGCGGCTGCAGAATTACTGGGCCGCGAAAGGCTGCGCCGTGCTGCAGCCCTATGACATGGAGGTCGGCGCGGGCACGTTCCACCCCGCGACCACGCTGCGCTCGCTGGGCGGCAATGCTTGGGCCGCGGCCTATGTGCAGCCCTCGCGGCGCCCGACCGATGGCCGCTATGGCGACAGCCCGAACCGCTGGCAGCACTATTACCAGTTCCAGGTGCTGATCAAACCCAGCCCTCCGGACCTGCAAGAGATCTATCTGGGGTCACTAGAAGCCATCGGCATCGACATGCAACTGCACGACATCCGGTTCGTCGAGGACGATTGGGAGAGCCCGACGCTAGGCGCCTGGGGCCTGGGCTGGGAGGTCTGGTGCGACGGCATGGAGGTCAGCCAGTTTACCTATTTTCAGCAGGTGGGCGGACATGATTGCCATCCGGTATCCGGTGAGCTGACCTACGGGCTGGAGCGGTTGGCGATGTATGTTCTGGGCTATGAGGACGGCAATGAAATGCCGTTCAACGACCCGCAGTGCCCAATCCCGCTGACTTACGGCGACGTCTTCCGCGAGGCGGAGGCGCAATATGCGCGCTGGAATTTCGATGTGGCGGATACCGAGATGCTGATGAAGCACTTCGAAGACGCCGAGACGGAATGCGCCCGCATCCTGGCTGAACCGGCCGAGGACCCCAAGACCGGCAAGCGCATCGTCATGGCGCAGCCCGCCTATGACCAATGCATCAAGGCCAGCCATATCTTCAACCTGCTGGACGCGCGCGGGGTGATCTCGGTGACCGAGCGGCAGGCCTATATTGGGCGCGTGCGGGCGCTGGCCAAGCAATGCGCGGACGCCTTTGTACAGACCGAGGCGGGCGGCTGGGCGGCATAGCGTGAGGGCAGGTTTAGAGAGGCGCGGATTTTTGGTGCGCCCAAATCTCTTGCAAGAGATTTGCCACTTTCCTTGAAAGGAAAGTGCGCCTGGCCGCACCAGAGCGCATTGAGATCAAACGCAACGTTGCGGCGGGCATAGGAAACTCTTGGAAGAGTTTCGCCAATTTCTTGCAAGAAATTGGCGCCGCATCCCGCTGCAAAACCTGATCTGTGTCTTTCGCGACCCGCCTCCGACCGGCCGCAGGTCACATCATCCTGAGCCCGGATTGATCCCATGCTCTGTCCAGGTCTTCCTGGATCGTCTCGCGGTTTGGATCATGTCACGCTGCCGCCGCACGGCCTCCTCGTCGCGATAGCCGCGCGGGTGATCAAGATGCACAACCGGGCTGGTAAAGCGCAGCTGCCGTCCGCGCACGCCGCTATTGGCCAGCCGCACGCCGAATTCCTTGTCCTCGCCGCCCCAAACCATCGTCTCGTCGAAGCCGTTTACGGCCAGGATCGCCTCGCGGAAGGCGGAGGCGTTCGAGCCCATCCAGGTCCGCCGAATCGGATACACCGCATCCAGCGCGGCCTGAGCGGGCAGGGGCCAGGGCATTGCCTTCAGCCGCGTGGTGGTCCTGTCAAAGGCCTCACGGGCGCGCAGCCAGTCTTGCCGGAACACCGCGCCGGATTGAACATCGCTTTCGGCGACGGCCTCGGTTGCGGCCTTGCTCAGCCGGATAAGGCTGCCCGAGGCAAAGCGATCCCGCCGCGCCACCGCCGCATGCCGCGCCACAAAGCCTTGGGACAGCAAGCAATCCCCATCGGTGAAGGCAAGGTAGTCCGCCTCTGAGGACGCCACCGCCTTGTTCAGGATCGCCGTCTTTTGGAACCCGTTATCCTCATGCCAGACATGGCGTAGGGGCAGTTCGGGATGCTCAAGCTGAAACGCCTCGAGCATCGCCCGCGTCGGCGCGCCCGATCCATCATCGGCCACGCATAGGCTGTCTGGGCGCCTTGCCTGGCCCAGCACGGACAGCAGGCATAGGCGCAGCGCCCATGGCCAGTTATAGGTCGAGATGATCAATTCCACGCGCATGCGCGCAAATTACCTCTTCCAGGGCCGCGCGCAATTGCTTAGGCGCAAAGGGGACATGCGGGACCAGGCGGCGGAGGGCGCTACATTGAATGGGAAACTGATCGGAGGGGCCATTGTGGCGATGGCATCATCGCGGGCATTGCGGTCTATTACCTGCAAGTTTTCGCCTATTATGAAGAGGTTGCATCCGACAGCGTGCAGATCAAGCTGACGCTTGTGGCCACCGACACGCCCGATCTTATCCTGGCCGAGAACGTGCAGGCCATCGACGGCAGCAGCTCGCCGCTGCGGTTCCGGGCCTGTTTTGAGACGCCGCATGACCACGCGATGTTGACCGTGACCTATGTGGTCCACACCGCGCCCGAGCCGCTGATCGCGCCCGGCTGGTTCGACTGCTTTGACGCAAAGGCGATCGGGGCCGCGCTCGAGGCGGATCAAGCCATCGCCTATCTTGGCGAGGCCGAGATCGCGGACGGGGTGGACCGGGTGATCGCGATCTTCGATGACGGGCGGGGGTTCGCCTGGCATCAGCTCAACGAGAAATACAAGGACTAGCGCATTGGCCGGGGCAGGGGACAGCGCCCAGGAACGGGCCGAGAGCAAGGCGCGCCAGCGCGCCCATCACCAGCGCCGAAAGGAGCAAGCAAGGGGCCTTATGCGCGGGGTGATCTCGCAGATCGGGCCCGGCGATCTGGTGGTTGATTGCGGCGCGAATGTTGGCGCCGTAGCGGTGCCCCTGGCCCGGACCGGCGCCGAGCTGCACGCCTTCGAGCCTGACCCGGTCGCCTTCACCCAGCTGCAAAAGGCCACCGCGGCATTTGACAACGTGCATCTGCACGCCGCGGCGGTTGGTATCGCCGAGGGCACGGCCCGGCTCTTTCGCGGCGATACCTTCGCGGACGACCCGGTCAAGGCCACCCGGCGCAGCACGGTCCTTGCAGGCGGCGTGCGGATGTCCGACGGCGGCGACAGTATCGAGACCCCGGTGATCGACCTGCCCGCGCGGCTGACCGAATGGGCCAAGCGCGACCGCGGCATCGCCTTTCTCAAGCTGGACATCGAAGGGGCAGAGCTGGACCTGCTTACGGAGATGCTGCGCCTTGACCTCTTCTCGCAGATCCGCCTGACCGTGGCCGAGATGCATGCCTATAAGTTCCCGCATCTGCGCCCCGAGTTCCAAGCTTTGCGCAAGACGATCACCGCGCGCTATCCCGACACGCGCGTTTGGCTCGATTGGATTTGAATTCCCCCGGGCGCGGCGCTAGGAAGCGCGCGACTTCCCGACCAAGGACGCCCCCATGCCTGACCTGCTGATCGAGCTCTTCTCAGAAGAAATCCCCGCGCGCATGCAGACCCGCGCCGCCGAGGACCTCAAGAAGCTGATGACCGATGGTATGGTCGAGGCCGGCCTGACCTATAGCTCGGCGCATGCCTTCTCGACTCCGCGGCGGTTGGTGCTGGCCGTCGAGGGGCTCTTGGCCGAGAGCCCTGCGCTGCGCGAAGAACGCAAAGGCCCCCGCGTGGACGCGCCTGAGAAGGCGCTAGAGGGCTTCTTGCGCGCCACGGGGCTCACCAAGGACCAGCTTGAGGCCCGCGACGACAAGAAGGGCCAGGTCTGGTTCGCCACGATCAGCAAACCGGGCCGTCCGGCGGCAGAGATCGTAGGCGAGCAGCTTGAAAAGACCATCCGGAACTTCCCCTGGCCCAAATCCATGCGCTGGGGCGCGGGCTCGCTGCGCTGGGTGCGGCCTTTGCATTCGATCCTCTGCATCCTCAGCGATGAGGGCGGCGCGTCGGTTGTGCCGCTGGAGGTCGAGGGCATCAAAGCGGGCGACACCACCGAGGGCCACCGCTTCATGGGGCCGGGTCGCTTCTCTGTGACCGGGTTCGACGATTTCGAGACGCAGCTCAAGGCCCGCCACGTGGTCCTGCGCGCCGAGGAGCGTGCCGAGCATATCTGGCAGGACGCCAGCAATATGGCCTTCGCCCAGGGGCTGGAAGTCGTTGAAGACAAAGGCCTTCTGCGCGAGGTCGCGGGGCTCGTGGAATGGCCGGTCGTGCTGATGGGCGAGATTGGTGCGGCGTTCCTGGAACTGCCGCCCGAGGTGCTGCAGACCTCCATGAAGGAGCACCAGAAATTCTTCTCGGTCCGCAACCCCAAGACCGGGCGCATCGAGAAATTCGTCACCGTCGCCAATGTCGAGACCGCCGACCAGGGCGCGACGATCCTGGCGGGCAACCAAAAGGTGCTGTCGGCGCGGCTGGCGGATGCCAAGTTCTTCTGGGAGAACGATTTGCGCGTGGCAACGGGCGAGAAGATGGCGCCTTGGCTGGACAAGCTGGGCAATGTCACCTTCCACGCCAAGCTGGGCAGCCAGGCCGAAAGGATCGCCCGCATCGCGGCCCTTGCTCGGCAGATCGCGCCCGCTCTGGGCGCCGATCCCGACCAGGCAGAGGCCGCGGCGCAGATCGCAAAGGCCGATTTGGCGTCCGAGATGGTCTATGAGTTCCCAGAATTGCAGGGGATCATGGGCAAGTATTACGCCCAGCGGGCGGGCCACCCAGAGGCGGTTGCGAATGCCGCCGAGGCGCATTGGCAGCCGCTCGGTCCCTCGGATGACGTCCCGACCGAACCCGTCTCGGTCGCTGTGGCCCTGGCCGATAAGATCGACACGCTGACCGGCTTCTGGGCGATTGATGAAAAGCCAACGGGGTCCAAGGACCCCTATGCGCTGCGCCGCGCCGCGCTGGGCGTTATTCGGTTGATATTGCAAAATGGCCTGCGTTTGAAGCTCGTTGAGGGCTGGAAACCAGCCGTTGTTATGCACGTAGTTCAAGCGAAATTGAGCGGGGACACTTCGGTGTCCTCAGATCTTCTCTCCTTCTTCCACGACCGTCTCAAGGTGCATCTGCGCGACGCAGGGCTGGGCCATGACGTGATCGACGCCTCGCTGGCGATGCCGGGCAATGACGATCTGACGCTTCTGGTGAAGCGGGCAGAGGCGCTGGCGGCGTTCCTCAAGACCGAGGACGGCACCAACCTAGTGCAGGGCTTCAAGCGCGCCAACAACATCCTCACCCAGGCCGAGGAGAAGGACGGGGTCGAGTATAGCTATGGCCCCGACGCCAAGCTGGCCGAAGAGGACAGCGAAAAGGCGCTATTTGCCGCGTTGGATCAGGCCGAGGCGCAGATCAAGCCCGCCATGGAGGCCGAGGATTTCGCCGCGGCCATGACTCAGATGGCCAGCCTGCGCGCGCCGATTGATGCGTTCTTTGAGGCGGTGCAGATCAACACCGAGAACCAGATCATCCGGCGCAACCGGCTGAACCTGTTGCATCGGATACGCCAGATCTGCCTCTCTGTGGCGGATCTCAATAGGCTCGAGGGCTAGGCTCCTCGTGCCCGGGGCGGGAAACCCCGGCAGGGAAGGGCGAATAAGCCGCCCGTTTAGAATAACGTTACCTTTTCCTTGCACACTGCGCCCCCAAAGCTATCATGCCGCGACACAGCAAGGGGTGCTGCGGTGCAGAAAGTCGTCACTCTCAAGCCATACGCGCTGATCACGCCCACCGCGTCGATCACGGCGGCCACCCATGGGGGGCGCGCAAAATGCCTGCAGCGGCTGATCCGGCTGGGGCTGCCGGTGCCCACGACCGTCTCGCTCAGCTTTGACACGGTGCACCAGATCGCGGCGGGGCATCTGCCGGATATTGGCTCTGTGCTGAACGCGTTTGACCCCGATCCGCTGCTCTCGGTGCGGCCCTCTAGCGAGGACCCCGATTGGGGCGGTCCGGGCGCGATCCTGAATGTGGGCATGAACGACGCGCGCCATGCTGCGATGGTAAAGACGCACGGGGCCGCGGCGGCGACGGCGCTCTTTTTGCGCTTCATCCAGTCCTATGCGGTGCATGTGGCGCGGCTGGATCCGGACATGTTCGACGACCTTAGCGACCCGACCGAGGCGGCGCTGCGGCAGGCGTTGGAGGATTACGAGGACGAGACCGGCGAGCCCTTCCCGCAGGACCCGGGGCGGCAGCTGGCCGAGGTGCTGCGCTCGATGGCCCGCGCCTGGGAGGGCACCACCGCGCGGCTCTTGCGTCAGGCCAAGGGCGCGCCCGCGGATGCGGGGCTGGGACTTGTGGTGCAGAAGATGGCGCTGGGCGTCGGCGGGGACGAGAGCGGCTCTGGCGTGATCCAGTTCGTTGATCCGGCCACCGGCGAGGCGCAGATCACCGGGCGCTACCTCAGCCAGAGCCAGGGCCGGGACGCGCTGGCCAAGGGCAAAGGCGCGATCTACCTCACCAAGGACCCGCGCGGGGCCTCGCTGGAGGAGCTCAGTGCGCCCAGTTTCGAGAAGCTGATCGAATATGGCGGGGTCTGCCGCGAGCGTCTGCGCGAGGAGATGCAGATTGAGTTTACCATAGAGGCGGGCGAGTTGGCGGTGCTGGATGCCGTGCGCGTGCAGCGCTCCAGCCGTGCCTCGCTGGCCATCGCGGTGAAGCTTGCCGAGGACGAGGTGATCCCGCGCGAAGAGGCCGTGCTGCGCGTGCCGCCGGGCGCCTTGAACGAGCTTTTGCACCCGCAGGTGGACCGGCTGGCCAAGCGCGACGTGCTCGCCCGCGGCATTGCCGCAAGCCCGGGTGCCGCGGTGGGCAAGATCGTCTTTAGCGCGGCGGCGGCCCAGGCCAGTGCCGCCCGCGGCGAGCCCTGCATCCTGGTGCGGCGCGAGACCCATCCAGAGGATATCCGCGGCATGCACTCTGCCGCTGGTGTGCTGACCGAGCGCGGCGGGCAGACCAGCCACGCCGCGGTGATCGCCCGCGGCATCGGCACGCCCTGCGTGGTGGGCACCCAGGGCATCTCGATCCGCCACAGCACCAAGCGGCTCAAGATCGACGACGGGCGCAGCTTTAGCGAAGGCGACGAGATCACCCTGGATGGCGCGACGGGCGAGGTGCTGGCGGGTACGGTGCCCATGCTGGAACCCTCGCTGGGCGACGCCTTCCAGAAGCTTTTGACCTGGGCGGATGCGGCGCGCGACATCGGGGTGCGTGCCAATGCCGACACGCCCGCCGAGGCGCGCATGGCGCATATGTTCGCGGCCCAGGGCATCGGGCTCTGCCGCACCGAGCACATGTTCTACGAAGACGACCGGCTGACGGTGATGCGCGAGATGATCTTTGCCGACGCCGCCGAGGACCGGCAGGCGACGCTGGACCAGCTCTTGCCGATGCAGCGCAACGACTTCGTCGAGCTCTTCGAGATCATGGCCGGCAAGCCGGTGACGATCCGCCTCTTCGACCCGCCGCTGCACGAGTTCCTGCCCAGCGAGCGCGCCGATATGCGCCAGCTTGCCGAGAGCCTGGACCTGCCCATCGCCGAGGTCACCGCGCGGGTGGACCAGCTCAGCGAGTTCAACCCGATGCTGGGCATGCGCGGCGTCCGCCTGGGCATAACCATCCCCGAGATCTACGACATGCAGGCCCGGGCGATCTTTGAGGCGGCGATCGAGGCCAGCACGCGCGGCGAGGCCGTGGTGCCCGAGATCATGATCCCCCTGGTCAGCGCCAAGCGCGAGGTCGAGATCGTCAAGACGCGCATCGATGCGGTGGCCGCCGCGGTGCGGGTGGAGACCGGCACGCAGTTCACCTACCGCCTGGGCGTGATGGTGGAGACGCCGCGCGCCTGCCTGCGAGCCGACGAGATCGCCGCGCATTCGGCCTTTCTCAGCTTTGGCACCAACGACCTGACGCAGATGACCTACGGTCTAAGCCGCGACGACGCGGGGCGGTTCATGTCGAACTATGTCAACCAGGGCGTCTACCAAGAGGACCCGTTCCACATCCTGGACCAGGACGGGGTGGGCGAGCTTTTGACCATCGCCGCGGAGCGGGGCCGCAACACCGATTCGCGAATCACGCTGTCGATCTGCGGCGAGCATGGCGGCAATATCGAGTCGATTGAGTTCTGCCGCCGCGCTGGATTCGACTATGTGTCCTGTTCGCCATTCCGGGTGCCGGTGGCGCGTTTGGCCGCAGCACATCTTGCGATCCAGCAGGGGAAGGCCGCGAAATCTTAGCCGGGACACAGGATGTGGGGGCTTTGAAGTCTTAAGAAACCGAAGTGTTAACAATAATTTAGTCTTGCATTTCTGACACACTCTGCGATGGAACCGCCTTCGCGACTCGACAGGCGGACCGGGCGTCGGCCAATTTCCGCTGGCAGAGTGCTGGGGAGTCTGACTCCGGCGCACCTGGGGGAAGGTATGAAGGTCAGTGGACTGCTAAAAGCAGCCCTCGTCTTGGGCTTTGGTGTGGCCGCGATGCCTGTCGCGGCGGACATCGTGCTGTCGGAATCGAACGATCCCGGCGTGGTGCCAACCAGCCGCCTTTCCCAGCTTTTGTCCAAGGAGCGCGTCGCGCTCGGCAAGCTGCGCGCCGCCAAGCTGGAGCGCCTTGCGGCCCTGCCAAAGACCAGCACCTTCGAGAAAGCCCCTGTGCCTGATTTCGCGCATAGCCTGAGATGGCTCGATGCCCAGCCAAAAGCCGCGGGTGGCAAGGACTGGCAATGCCTGTCCGAGGCGCTCTACTTTGAGGCCCGCGGAGAAAGCGTGGCCGGGCAGTTCGCCGTGGCCGAGGTGATCCTGAACCGCGTCGAGCATGGCTATTTCCCCGGCTCGGTTTGCGGCGTGATCAACCAGGGCACCGGGCGGAAGTACCAGTGCCAGTTCACTTACACCTGCGACGGCTATGACGAGGTGATCCACGAGAAGCGCTCTTTCGAGCGCGTCGGTAAGGTGGCTCGGGCGATGCTGGACGGCGCGCCGCGCATGCTCACCGACGGGGCGACGCATTACCACGCCAAGTGGGTGAACCCGCGCTGGGCGCGGAAGTTCCCGCGCACCGCCACGATCGGGGTGCATCACTTCTATCGCATGTCGACAAAGCTCTCCGCGGCGAAAAAGTAGCAAAGGCACGCTCTTTCGCACGGGTCGCGTCCCGTGCTAGGCGCTCCTTGTGAGGGCCATGGGGCCTGGACGAAGGGCGCAATCACATGACAGCAGATATCCGGCTGGCCTTTGAGCATCCCGAGGCACGGGCGGCGGCCACCGCCGCGGCGACGCCCTTGGACCGCATCTCGCTGCGCGACTACGCGGTCGAGGTCGAGATCGGCGCCTTCCAGGCCGAGCGGGGCACAACGCAGACGATCTGTTTCAACATCGTGGTCGAGGTCGCGCCGCTGAACTGCCCCGTTGACGACGATGTCGACAAGATACTCAGCTATGACCGCATCACCTGGGCCATTGGCCACGAGCTGGCCGCCGAGCGGGTCAACCTGCTGGAAACGCTGGCCGAACGCGTCGCGGACCGGATCCTGCACGAGCCGCAGGCCCGGCGGGTCTTTGTGCGCATTGAGAAGCTTGATCGCGGCCCCGGCGCGCTGGGCGTCGAGATCGTGCGCGCCCGTGTTGCGGATATTGCGGATGACGACACCGAAGAGGACGCACCGCACCCGCGCGTGGTCTACCTGTCGAACGCCGCCATCGCGGCCCCGGACCTGCCGGCGCGTCTCGACGCGCTGTCGGGGGATGGCACGCCTTTGATCTTCTGCGTCGGTCTGCCGGACACACAGGCGCCGGTCTCTGATTACGGGCCGACGGATCGCCGCATCGCGCTCTTGGCCATCGAGCAGAACGCCTGGGTGCTTGCGGCCCGCGATGACAGATACGTGGTGGTCGGCACCCGCACGGAACTGGACTGGGCGATGAAGAACGGCCAGACGACGGTCTGGGCGCCTTCAAAGCTCGTGCTGGACGCGGTGGACGGGCCCAGCGTTGGTCCGCAGGACACTTTGGGCCTCGCGCTTTGGTTCGCTACCGAAATGCAGGCCGCGGAGATGGTGACCATCGGCGCCGCCGCGCCGCGCGGCCCGATGCCCACGCGCGAGATCGCGCTGGAGGGTTAGGCTTGCACGATTACGCTTGGCCCATTGCGCGCACAGGTCCCCGCACCGAGCCCGAATATGACGGGGCGGAATGCGATTTTCCTTTGGCGGGAAGCGCTTATGCTTGGTTCGAAGAGGTGAACACGCGCGGCAAGGATGGCCTTTGGGAGTATCCACTGGCGGTGGAGCTCCCCGAGGATCTGCGCGCCCGCCTCAGCGACCGGCGGGCAGATATCTGCGGGCTGCCTCTCGATCGGCCACGGGTGATGGGGATCGTGAACGTGACCCCCGATAGTTTCTCGGACGGCGGCGATCGGTTCACGGTCGCGGCGGCGCTGGAGGCCGTGCGCGGCATGGAGGGCGCCGATATCCTGGATATCGGCGGCGAGAGCACCCGCCCCGGCGCGGATTTTGTGCCTGAGGCTGACGAGATCGCCCGTGTCGTCCCCGTGATCGAAGCGATCCGCGCGGCGGGCGTCTCAACCCCGATATCCATCGACACGCGCAAGGCGTCGGTGGCGGCGGCGGCGCTGGACGCCGGCGCGGATCTGGTCAATGACGTCTCGGCGATGAGCTTTGACAGCGCCATGGCGGGGCTGGTGGCAGAGCGCGACGTGCCGATCTGCCTGATGCACGCGCTCGGCGACCCCAAGACGATGCAGGACGACCCGCGCTATGATGACGTGGTGCTTGACGTTTATGATTACCTCGCCGGGCGGATCGAAGTGGCGCAGGCGGCGGGCATAAAGCCCGCGCGGATCATCGCCGACCCGGGCATCGGATTCGGTAAGACACTTGAACACAACCTGGCGATCCTGCAATCGCTGTCACTCTACCACGGGCTTGGGGTGCCGTTGCTGCTCGGCGCGTCGCGCAAGCGGTTCATCGGCACCTTGGGCGGCGCATCGCAGGCGAAGGTGCGCATGCCGGGATCCCTGGCTGTGGGCTTGCACGGGGCGGCCCAAGGCGCGCATATTCTTCGTGTGCACGATGTCGCAGAGACGGTGCAGGCCCTGCAGTTGTGGCAGGCAATGACAGGATAAGAAGGCATAGATTGATGGGTGGCGACAGAAAGCTCTTTGGAACGGACGGGGTGCGGGGGCAGGCCAACACCTATCCGATGACAGCGGATATGGCGCTAAAGCTCGGCGCGGCGGCGGGGCGCTTCTTTCGCAGTGATGGCTCTGCCGGGCACCGTGTGGTGATCGGCAAGGACACGCGGCTTTCGGGCTACATGCTGGAGAATGCGCTGACTGCGGGGCTGACCTCGACGGGGATGAACGTGCTGTTGCTGGGGCCGGTGCCCACGCCGGCGGTGGGCTTGCTGACGCATTCGATGCGCGCCGATGTGGGCATCATGATCTCGGCCAGCCACAACCCGCATCACGACAATGGGATTAAGCTGTTTGGCCCGGATGGGTTCAAGTTGAGCGACGCGGCGGAGGCCGAGATCGAGGCGCTGGTGCTGGGCGCTGCCATCACACCGGCGAAACCAGAGAATATCGGCCGCGCAAGGCGCATCGACGATGGCCGCTTTCGGTATATGGAATACGCCAAGACGACCTTCCCCAGCGGGCGGCGCCTGGACGGGCTGAAGGTGGTGGTGGATTGCGCCAACGGCGCGGCCTATCGCACCGCGCCCGAGGTCCTGTGGGAGCTGGGCGCCGAGGTGGTGCAGGTTGGCGTGTCGCCGGACGGGTTCAACATCAACGACAATTGCGGCTCGACCAGCACCGACCTGGCGGCGGACACGATCCGCCTTGTGGGCGCGGATGTGGGCATATGCCTGGACGGGGATGCCGACCGGGTGATGATCCTTGACGAGACGGGTGCCGTGGCCGATGGCGACCAGATCATGGCGCTTCTGGCGACGCGCTGGGCCGAGGCCGGGCGGTTGCAGGGCGGCGCGCTGGTGGCGACCGTGATGTCAAATCTGGGGCTGGAGCGGCATCTGAATAACAGCTCTATCGGCCTGGAGCGCACCCCGGTGGGCGACCGCTATGTCGTTGAAAGGATGCGCGAAAAGGGGCTGAACCTGGGCGGCGAGCAATCCGGCCACATCGTCATGACCGACTATGCCACGACCGGTGACGGGCTGATCGCGGGGCTGCAATTCCTGGCCGCGATGGTGGAGACGGGGCAGCGGGCCTCAGAGCTCTCGGCCCAGTTCGAGCGGGTGCCGCAGCTGCTGAAGAACGTGCGCTATGGGGCCGGGCAGACGCCTTTGGAGGCGGCCTCGGTTCAGTCTGCAATCTCGGATGCCGAGGCGCGGCTGAACGGCACCGGGCGGCTCTTGATCCGCCGCTCGGGCACCGAGCCGCTGATCCGCGTGATGGCGGAATGCGAGGACGAGGCGCTGCTGGCACAGGTCGTAGACGGGATCGTCGCAGAGGTCGAGGCGGTGGCCGGGTAACCGCTGTTAAAATGAGCTCGCTACGCTCGCGCTCTTTTAGCCCGTACTCGCCACGCTGGGTTTTGCAAAGCAAAACCTCAGCCGCGGCTCCGTGCGGGCGGTTGGCGTCAAGAACGTCCGTTCAGCAACGTTTTCAAGGTCTTGTATTGGCTTAACGCCACGCCGCTGAGGATCAGCGCCAAGGCCCAGAGCAGGCTGCCGGGCAGGGGCTCGGCCAGGATCAGCCAGCCGATGAGGACCGAGAAGGGCGGCACCAGGTAGTTGGTGATCGACATGAAGGTCGGGCCCGCGCTGCGGATCACCAGAACGCGCAAGACATTGGCGCCGGCGGTGGGCACGAGGCCAAGCAGGGCGATCCAAAGAAGCGTTTCCTTTGAAGGCGCTACGGGCGGACCCTCCATCACCCATGCCGCGGGCACGGCCACCGCCGTGCCGATAAACAGGATCGCGCCGGCCAGCGTGATCGGGTCCATGGGCGGCAAGCGCCGCATCAGGACCGAGCTGACCGCGTAGCAGGCCGCCGTGGTCAGCGTGGCCGCGCGGCCCCAGGGCTCCAGCGGCGAGCCGGTGCTGTCAAAGGCCTGCGCGCCGATCAGCACGCAGACCCCCGCGAACCCCACCAGAAAGCCCAGCGATTTCAACAGCGTGATCTGCTCGCCCGGGATCAGGAAATGCGCCAGCGGCAGCACGATCAGCGCCACCGCGGCCATCGAGACCCCGGCAAATCCAGAGGTCACGTATTGCTGCCCCCAATTGAGGAACAGGAAGGCGATGATCGAGCTGAGCAGCGCCACAACCATCAATAATATCAGGTCCTTAGCGGTGGGAGGCTGCAGGAAGAGCGGCGCCCGGCGCCAGGCCAGCACGCCCAGCATCAGCACCGCCGCAAAGCCCAACCGCCCCGCCGCGAGCCAGGCCGGGGTGATGCCCTCTAGTGCCAGCTCGATCACCAGGAACGTGCTGCCCCAGGTCAGGCCGAGGAGGCCGACCATGATCCAGCTGCGCGGGGTGATTTCGGGAGAGGGCATGAGGCTTGCCTATCGAGTTATGAACAGATGGTAAACGCCGCGATCTTTCTAGGCGCGCGAATCGTGGGTTAACCCCAAGAAAATAAGGCAAATGGCCTGTCGGCAAAACGTCGGCAAAGTGTCGGACTTGCGTCGGGCACGGGTCTGCGAGATCCCATGGTTAACAGAGCGCGCGGAGGGCGGGCGGAGTGAACTCTGACCTGCAGATGTGACCGGTTTCGGCGTGGAGCGGTTCTTTGGATGCGGCAAATCTCTTGCAAGAGATTTGCACTTTCCTTGCAAGGAAAGTTGGGCGCGCAGGCTGACAAGCGCATCAATTCGGGTTGCGTCGAAGAAACTCTTGCAAGAGTTTCGCAATTTTCTTGCAAGAAAATTGCGACGCGCCAAGCTCCGCTGGAGGCCAATATCTGCGCCGTAGCGTCGGTGCCTCTGGGTAAGCCCAGGGGTACCTTGGATCGCTTGGGTCTTCTCTTTGTCGACCATGATCCAGATTCGAGGTGAGATTTTTGTTTGTTCCAAGGCGTCATGAGCCAAACCATCGTTCCAGAACAAATGACAGCGCATAGGACCCGACGATCGCAAGGATAACGACGACCATCATGGGCATAAAAATGCTGCGGAACACCCTAGGCGACGGCGCGTCAGGGTAATCGATGGCCTGCGCCTGTGGACCGTAACGGAAGGTTTGGTTTTGGACGGTAAAACCGGCGTCGCGAAACAGCGCTTCGGACGCGATATTCCCGTCCCAAACAGTTGCGGAAAGATTGCTCCAGCCCCGTTCGTCGCAAAGCGTTTTGACATGGGTCAACATCGCTTTGGCCACGCCTTTGCCGCGATGTTCTGGGTCAACATAGATGTCATTAATCGAGATATCAGGCATGAGAGGGAAATCTGCGCTCACCCATTTAGAAAGTTGGATATAGCCGACGGGGGTCTCGCCCAAATAGGCGGCAAAGATATTTGGGCTTTCGGGTAACGCGCGGCTTTTGTGAAGAAACGAGAATTCAATGTCCTCGGCGATCAAAGCATCGAATGTATTTCGCGGGAATGCGAATGGCTGGCGCTTGTTGTGGGCTTCATACGTCTCATGCGCCGCGCGCAGGATGAAGTCTTTCAGAGCCCGAGGAGCAGGCACAATGCGGATGTCCCCGGGCTCTGACATTAGATCAGTTCTTCTCTTTGTCGACCATCTTGCCGGCCGAGATCCAGGGCATCATGCCGCGCAGGGTCTCGCCCACGGCCTCGATCTGGTGGGCGTCGTTGTTGCGGCGGATCGCCTTGAACGAGGCCTGGCCGGACATGCATTCCTGCATCCAGTCGCGGGTGAAGCGGCCCTGCTGGATGTCGTCCAGGACGGCCTTCATCCGCGCCTTGGTCTCGTCGTAAGGCAGGATGCGCGGGCCAGAGACATACTCGCCATACTCGGCCGTGTTGGAGATCGAGTAGTTCATATTCGCGATGCCGCCCTCGTAGATCAGGTCCACGATCAGCTTCACCTCGTGCAGGCACTCGAAATAGGCCATCTCGGGGGCGTAGCCCGCCTCGACCAGGGTCTCAAATCCCATGCGGATCAGCTCGACTAGGCCGCCACACAGAACGGCCTGCTCGCCGAAGAGGTCGGTCTCGCATTCCTCTTTGAAGTCGGTCTCGATGATGCCCGAGCGCCCGCCACCGATGGCCGAGCAGTAGCTGAGGCCGATCTCGAGCGCCTTGCCGGAGGCGTCGTTATGCACCGCCACCAGGCAGGGCACGCCGCCGCCCTTGACGTATTCGCCGCGCACCGTGTGGCCGGGGCCCTTCGGGGCCATCATGATCACGTCGACATTCGAGGGCGCCTCGATCAGGCCGAAATGCACGTTCAGGCCGTGGGCAAAGGCAATCGCCGCGCCGGGCTTGATGTTATCCTTGACGTATTTGTTCCAGGTGTCGGCCTGCAGCTCGTCGGGCATGGTGAACATCATTAGGTCGCACCAGGCGGCGGCCTCGGCGATGCCCATGACCGTCAGGCCCTCGCCCTCGGCCTTGGCCGCGGACGCCGAGCCCTCGCGCAGTGCCACGGCCACGTTCTTGGCGCCCGAGTCGCGCAGGTTCAGCGCGTGGGCGTGCCCCTGGGAGCCGTAGCCCAGGATGGCCACCTTCTTGTCCTTGATGAGATTGATGTCGCAGTCGCGGTCATAGTAAACGCGCATGGATTGTCCTCCGGGTTGATAGATTGGCGCCTTTTTAGCGGCGTCGGCGCGGGGTGTCAGCGATGGATTTGCGTATTTTTGACAAGATGAAGATGGAACTATTCTTTGTTTTGGAGTAATGCGGAGAAATCATGCTGGATGATCTCGATAGGCGCATCCTGCGGCGCATGCAGGACGACCCGATGCTGGCCCCCGGCGAGGTGGCCGACGCCCTGGGCGTGGCCGCAGCAAGGGTGGCGCGGCGGCTCGACCGGCTGCGCGAGCAGGGCGTGCTGCGCGGCATCCGCGCGGTGATCGACTGGCGCGCCTTGGGCTATGAGGTGGAGGTCTCGCTGCGGTTCACCCTGGACAAGACCGAGCCCCGCGCCTTCGACGAGTTCATAGCGGCGGCCCGCGACGTGCCGGAGGTGGTCGAGATCCAGACCTTCCTGGGCAAGGTGGACGTGCGGCTGAGCGTCATCGCGCTTGATATGGGCGACTACCAGCGGCTCTACCGCGCGCGCATCCTGGCCCTGCCGCATATCGCCGATATCGAGGCGCTGATGCATGTCGCCGTGGTCAAATCCGAGGAGCGTCTGCCGCTGTGACCCTGGACGAGCTGGATATCGGGTTGCTGCGCGCTTTGGCCGAGGACGCCACGCTGGGCGCGGCAGAGCTGGGCCGGCGCGTCGGGCTGAGCCAGCCCGCCACCTGGCGGCGCATCAAGCGCCTGCGCGAGGCGGGGGTGCTGGCGGGGCGGCGGCTGGACCTGGACCTGGAGAAGCTGGGCTTTGGCGTCACCGTGTTCCTTGGCGTCAAGCTGGCCACCAAGGGCCGCGTCAGCCTGGAGGATTTCGAGCGCGCCGTGACCGCCATCCCCGAGGTGCAGACCGTGGAGCACGTGCTGGGGCTTTATGACTTCCGCCTGCGCGTCGTGGCCCGCGATCTGAGCGACTTCGAGCGCGTGCTGCGGCGGCGCATCATGATGCTGCCCGGCGTGGGCGACGTGGAGGCGAATGTGCTATTGAGCGAGGAGCGGCGGCCGGGGCCGATCTAAATCCGAAGGCGAGCGAAAGGATCGGTAGAGATGCGGTATCACCACCTGTTTGATGGCGAAGACGGCGAGACCCGCTGGAGCGACGTGGCCGTAGCACTGCAGGAGCGAAGCTTTGCGCCGCCCGCGAAGGCCATCGAAACCTCGCAGACGCGCGCCGCGACCGGCATGCTGTTCCTACGTTTGCGCGCCGGTTGGGACGAGCCGATCCATCCCACGCCCGTGGCTCAGACGCTGATCTGCCTGCGCGGCTGCGTCCGGGTCACCGCGAGCGACGGCAGCACCCGCGAGATTGGCCCCGGCGACGTCTGGTTGATGGAGGACAAGGCGGGGGCAGGGCACCGCACCCATGTGATCTCGGACCAGGATTTTGAATGCGTGATCGTACAGCATGAATGAGCGCCTGCGCCGCTGTGCGTTTCTACGGGGGCAGGTGACGTGCCTATGATTCACGAGACATTAATTCGTATGTGAAACTATGGGGCGACTCTTAATGAGAGGTTTACGCTTGCAGAACGTCGCCCGCCGCCGCGCCTGCCGCCGCCCCACCACCGTGGTTTTGGGCGCGCGCGCGATGCCAGCCACGATAGAGAATATCAGCACCTCGGGCGCATTGCTGCGGATGAACGCGCGCGTGCCGATCGGGTCGATGCTGTTAGTGTTCATCCTCGGAGAGGTTTGCGCCGCGCATGTCACCCGGTTGAAGGACGGCCGGGCGGGCATCCGGTTTGATGAGGTGCTAAACGAGGAGGCGGTGCTGGCGCTGACCACGCCCAAGAGCATGCCGAAGCGGCGATAGGGTACCGCGCGGCGACACGCTAACCTGGCTTGCCTGGCGCCGCCAAGGGCGCCGGCCGAGATGGGGGCCACGGCCGCCCCCAACGCGCCACCGGGCCGAATTCGGCATACCAAAGTAGACTTTGCATGCGCGTGTGATCCCCGATATTGGGCTTTGGATTGATTTGAGGAGAACGCCCGATGCCCGCCCTACTCGACACCGTGGATCCCGACGGCCTGATGGAGTTCTCGGTGGTCTTCACCGACCGCTCGCTGAACCACATGTCCGGCGCCTTCCAGGGCGTGATGCGCGACATCCACCGCATCCTCTGCGAGGTCTACAGCGCCGACGCGGTCGCCCTGGTGCCCGGCGGCGGCACCTATGCGATGGAGGCCGTGGCGCGCCAGCTTGCGGGCGACGCCAAGGCCATGGTGATCCGCAACGGCTGGTTCAGCTACCGCTGGACGCAGATCTTTGAGGCCGGCGCGCTGCCGAGCGAGGAGATCGTGATGAAGGCGCGCCGCACCGGCAACGCGGTGGACGCGCCCTTTGCGCCCGCCCCCATCGACGAGGTCGTGGCCAAGATCGCCGAAGAGCGCCCGGAGGTGGTCTTTGCGCCGCATGTGGAGACCTCCAGCGGCATGATCCTGCCCGATGGCTATCTGGAGGCGGTGGCCGAGGCCGTGCACGCCGTGGGCGGCTTGTTCGTGCTGGACTGCATCGCCTCGGGCTGCGCCTGGGTGGACATGCGGGCGCGCGGCGTGGACGTGCTGATCTCGGCGCCGCAAAAGGGCTGGTCGGCCTCGCCCTCGGCCGGTTTGGTGATGATGAACGCCCGCGCCGTGGAGCGCGTGAAGGCGCGGCAATCGTCGAGCTTTGCCTGCGATCTGGGCAAGTGGCTGGCAATCATGGAGGCCTATCTGGGCGGCGGGCACGCCTATCACGCCACCATGCCCACGGATGCGCTGCGGGCCTTCCGCGACACGATGCTGGAGACCGAGCAATTTGGCTTTGACAAGCTCAGCGAGGCGCAATGGGCGCAGGGGCGGCGCGTGCGCGCGGCACTTGCCGCGCGGGGTATCAAGTCGGTCGCCGCCGAGGGGTTCGAGGCGCCGGGCGTGGTGGTCAGCTATACCGACGATGCCGAGGTGCAATCGGGGCGCGCCTTTGGCGCGCTGGGCATGCAGATCGCCGCGGGCGTGCCGCTGCAATGCGACGAGGGCCCGGAGTATAAGTCGTTCCGGCTGGGGCTGTTCGGCTTGGACAAGCTCTATGACGTGGACGCCTCTGTGGCGCGGCTTGAGGCAGCCTTGGATCAGGTCTTTTAGGCGGGCCGCTGTCAAATTGAGCGCCTTCGGCGCGCTCTTTTAGCCCGTACTCGCCTCCGGCTCCGTGCGGGCGCGGTTGGGCACAAGGCGACGCTTCTTCGGCGCGCGTCGGAGCTGCCGCAGGCGCGCGCTTGCGTATTTGCAACAAGGTGAAGGGGGTGGTCAGCTTTGGCCGATCCCGGCGCGCATCAGCATCTGGCGCAGCGGCGCGATGTCATGCGCGGCGCGCAGGCCGGTGGAGCGCAGCGCCTGCGTCAGCGGGCTGCCGGACCTGCAGACCCGGTTGAAGAGGTCGATGGCCTGGGCGCGCAAGGCCGTGTCGCGGGCGCGGGCGGCCTCGTATTGTTGCAGCTGCTCCGGCGAGCCGAGCGGCGCCGCACCCGGAGCGGCGACGCGGTAGAGCGCCGCGATGTCCTGGACCGAGCTGTTGAGCCCCTGCGCCCCGATCGGGGGCAGCACATGGGCGGCCTCGGCGATCAGCACCACGCGCTCGGCGGTGAGCCGCGAGGCGGTCTGCGTCACCACGGGCCAGAGGTTGGGGGCGCTCAGGCGGTGCATCGCGCCCAGTTGGGCGCAAGCGCGCGCGGTCATCTCGGAATTGAACGCCTGTTCATCGAGGGTTGCGGCTCGGAGGGCCGCCGCTCCCTCCTGCATCCAGACCACCGCCGAGGCGGGCTGGCCCTGGTGGTCCGGCAGCGGCACGGTGGTGAAGGCGCCGCCCTGGTTGTAGATCTCGATGCTGGTGTTCTCATGCGGCTGCGCGTGGGTGGCGTGGAAGGCCAGCGCCTTTTGCCCGTAGCGCGTCGTGCTGGCGGCGATCCCGGCCGCCGCGCGCACCGGGCTGGCGCGCCCATCCGCCGCGACCACCAGCTTTGCGGCGACCTGGCGCCCGTCGCTGAGGCGCAGGCGGGCCTCGCTGGTGCGGGTGAGCATGGATTTGAACCCCACGCCGAGCGCGATGTCGACATTGGGCTGCTTGCGCAGCCCCGCGAGCAATGCCGCATGCGCCAGCGCGTTGGGGATGTTCCAGCCAAAGGTCTCCTCGCCCAGGCTCTGGGGCAAGAAGGTGCGGCTCTCGGTGATCTGGGGCGGCCAGCCCTGTGTGTCGACCACCCGCAGCGCGTTGAGCGGCGTGGCATGCGGGGCCAGCTCTGGCCAGAGCCCGATCGCCTCGAACAGGGCCCGGGCGGGCTGCAGATAGGCGGTGGAGCGCAGGTCCGTCTTGCCGCCCGGCGCGGGATCCACAAGCAGCACCGCATGGCCGCGATGGCCAAGTGCTGCCGCCGCGATCAGCCCGGCGATGCCGCCGCCCGAGATCAGGATATCGACCCGTTCCATGGGCCCTACCTAGTCGCCCGCGGCCATGCCGACCAGAAGCTGCGACAGAAAGCCCGCCAGGTCGTCGGTATGAAAATGCACATGCGCCGCGCCGTCGCCGCGCTGCGGGGCGACATGCACGGTGCGCAGGCCGCGGCGATGCGGCTCTAGTAGGTTGCGCGGGTCGTCCTCGAACATCGCGGCGCGAGTGGGGTCCAGCCCGTCGGCGGCGAAGACCGCATCGAAGGCCGCGGCGGTGGGCTTGGGCTGCCAGCCCGCGTGCTCGATGCCGTAGACCGCGTGGAAGGCCCCCTCCAGGCCGCGCGCCGCCAGCACCCGGCGCGCATAGGGCGCATCGCCATTGGTGTAGACGATGCGGCGGCCGGGCAGCGCGGCCAGCGATCGCGCCAGCGCCGGCTCGGGGTCGAGCGGGCTCATGTCGATGTCATGCACGTCGCCCAGGAAGTCCCAGGGGTCGATGTCATGCTCGGCCATCAGCCCCGCCAGCGTGGTACCGTGCTCTGCCCAGTAGACCTTGCGCATCCGCTGGGCCTCGGCCAGCGGCACCCCCAGGCGGGCGGTGATCCAGGCCTCCATGCGCCGCTCCATCTGGCCGAACAGGTCCGCGGAGGGCGGGTACAGCGTGTTGTCGAGGTCGAAGACCCAAGTCGTGACATCCTGGAAGGCGCGGTGCGGCATGGCGGCTTGGTAGCGCGCGGCGGCGGCGGCGGCAATGGTTTAGCTTGAATTCCAAGGCGGTAGCGCTCTAGCATAGGCGACCGAAGGTCTGGGGATCAAAGGGGCGGTGGACGGATGCAACAACGAGATGCCTATGGGCTCATCCTAGAGGCCATTGACGTGGGGCAATACCGGCCCGGCGAACGCCTGGTGGAGAACGAGCTGGCCGAGCGCTTTGGGGTGTCGCGCACCCCGATCCGCGAGGCGCTGCAGCGCCTTGAAACGCAGGGCCTTCTGACGCGGGACGGGCGGTCGCTGATCGTGGCCTCGCTGGATCATAACCAGCTGGCCGAGCTCTACATCGTGCGCGCCGAGCTGGAGGGGCTGGCCGCGCGGCTGGCCGCGCGCCACGCCACCGTCGAGGAGGTCAAGGTGCTGGGCGACATGGTCGAGGAGGACCGCGCGCTGATCGGCGACCCCTCGGCGCTCAGCCGCGCCAACCGCCGCTTTCACACGCAGATCCACCTGGCCTCGCATAACCGCTACCTGGTGCAGCAGCTAAACCTGGTGCATCGCTCCATGGCGCTTTTGGCCTCTACCTCGTTGGCGGCGGAGGGGCGCGGCGAGGACGCCCTGGCCGAGCACGCCAACATCGTTGAGGCGCTCCGAGAGGGCGACGGCGAGGCGGCCGAGGCGGCGCTTAAGGTCCATATCTCAAAGGCCTATGAGACGCGGCTTAAGCTCGACGCCGCACGGATCGAAACGCAGGGCTAGCGCGCCGGCGCGCGCGCGGCGCGGGCGTCTGCCCATGCGCCGTCTTGTCCCAGTAGAACGGCTTTGTCAGCAGCTCCAGCGCGGCCTTGTAAGAGGCCAGCGTGGCCAACGGGAAGTAGAAATAGAGCGTCGGGACCCAGCGCATCAGCCCGCGATGCCCGGTGCGGCTTACCGCGTGGGCGCGGATGCCGATGCTGGTGGCCTCGGACGCCACGAAGATCGCCACGATCGCCCAGATCACCGGGGCGCCGAAGGTCGCGGGCGCGGCATGCCCGAACCCCAGCGTAATCAGCCAGAACGACCACAAGACCGGCGCGATGGCGAACTGGGTCAGCGTGCCCAAGAGCAGCAGTTGCACCCCCATGAACCGCCAGGCGCCCAGATCCGCCCAGAGCCGCACCGGGCGCCGGTTATGCACCCCCCAGGTCACCGCGTAGCCCTTCAGCCAGCGCGAGCGCTGCTTGATCCAGGGCCAGGCGCGGCAGTTGGCCTCCTCGGCGGTGACCGAATCCAGCAGCTCTGTGCGAAAGCCGCGCCGCGCCAGCCGGATGCCCAGATCGGCATCCTCGGTGACGTTATGGGCGTCCCAGCCGCCGATCGCCTCGAGCACCTTGCGCCGAAAGAACAGCGTCGTGCCGCCCAGCGGGATCACCATGCCCAGGCGCAGCAGCCCTGGCAGGATCACCCGGAACCACGAGGCGTATTCGATGGTAAAGCAGCGCGACATCCAATTGGCGTCGGCGTTGTAGTAATCCAGCACGCCCTGCAGGCACACGACCTCTGGCGGGGCCTCCTGAAACTGCTGCACAACCCGGCGGATCTGGTCCGGGGCGGGGGCGTCCTCGGCGTCATACACCCCCACGATGGAGCCGCGGCAGAAATCCAGGGCGTAGTTCAGCGCCCGGGGCTTGGTCTTGAGCTGCGTGGCGGGCACCACAATGCGCCGAATGAAGCCCGGCAGCGCGGCCTGGTCCAGCGCGTCACAGGTGACCTGGTCGTCGGATTCCACGATCAGGCAGACATCCAGCAGCTCCTCTGGGTAGTCCAGGCGCGACAGGCGCTTGACCAATCGGCTGGCGATCTCGCGCTCGCGGTAGAGCGGCACCAGGATAGACACGGTGGGCAGTCGCGTGGTTGCCGTGTTGACCGGCGCGGGCGCGGGCAGGCGCGCGGCCTTGACCGAGACCCGCCAGGCGGCGAGCTTTAGCAGCGTCTGCCCCACCAGGGTCAGGAGCGTCCAAACCAGCAGCGTAAGGAACACCGCCTTCGGCGCCAGAGCGACGCAGGCAAGCACCGCCGCCATCGCCAGCAACAGCCCCAGCTTGGGCCCGGCCGCCGACCAGTGGCGACAGCTATCCTCGGCGGGCACGCGGGTCTCGGCGCGGCGGGCGAGGCTGCGCGAATGCCGGTTCAGCACCGCCTGGTGCAGCTCTAGATCGGTGGTGACGACCATCTCGACCGGGCCGAACATCGCGGTCAGCTCGGGCTCGATCTCGGCGAAGCGATCCGGACGCGCGGAGGCCACAAGCACCCGGTTGTCGCGGCGCTGCCAGGGCAGGACGCCCTCGGTCACACAGCGCTCCATTCCAAGGCGGTCGATCAGCTTGGGGTCGGGCGGCTCATAGGTGAAGTCGGCCACCTCGGTGGCGAACTGATCGGCGATTGTGTGGATCAGGTCGTCCTTGTCGATCAGCCCATGCGCCAGCAGGATGTCACCCAGGCGCGCGTCGACCTCGGCCTGCAGCGCCAGCGAGTGCAGCTTTTGCTCGGGCGAGAGCAGCCCACGCTCGACCAGCATCTGCCCAAGCGGGCGCCGCAGCGCCGGCGGCGCCGCCTGCGGTGGCGCGCGCACGTTCAGGGCAACAGCGCCCGCGCTGTCGTGGGTGGAACACTCCACGGCGTGCATCTAAGTGACCGCTCCGATTAACCTTCTCGGCGACAGGGTTGTTCAGAATGGTTAAACGCAAGTTAACAAACGGGTGCGGCCGCCGCGTTTTTGTGGTTTTTCATGGCCGCCGCGAAGCGCTCGAACAGGTAGTAGCTGTCCTGCGGGCCGGGGCTCGCCTCTGGGTGGTACTGCACCGAGAACACAGGCCGGTCCGCCATGCGGATCCCGCAATTGGAGCCATCAAAGAGCGACACATGCGTCTCGACCACGCCCGCGGGCAAGGTCTGGCTGTCCACGGTGAAGCCGTGGTTCATCGAGGTGATCTCGACCTTGCCGGTCTCTAGGTCTTTCACTGGGTGGTTGGCGCCGTGGTGGCCGTGGTTCATCTTGATGGTCTTGGCGCCAAGCGCCAGCGCCATCATCTGGTGGCCCAGGCAGATGCCGAAGACCGGCAGGTCGGTCTTGGCCAGCACCTCTTGGATCATCGGCACCGCATAGGCGCCCGTGGCCGCCGGGTCGCCGGGGCCGTTCGAGAGGAACACGCCGTCGGGGTCATGCGCCAGCACCTCCTCGGCGGTGGCGGTGGCCGGCAGCACGGTGACGTCGCAGCCCACCGAGGCCAGGCAGCGCAGGATGTTGCGCTTGGCGCCGTAATCCACGGCCACGACCTTATGCACGGGCGCGGTCTGAGGCGCGTAGCCCTCGGGCCAGGCCCAGCGCATCTGGTCCCAATGGTAGCTTTGCGCGCAGGTGACCTCTTTGGCGAGGTCGAGCCCCTCCAGCCCGGGGAAGGCGCGGGCGCTGGCGACCAGCGCCTCGATGTCGAACATCCCGTCCGGGCTGTGGGCCAGCGCCACATGCGGCGCGCCCTGCTGGCGGATCGCCCGGGTCAGGCGCCGCGTGTCCAGCCCGCCGATGCCGATCCGACCGCGCTTGGCCAGCCAGTCGGTCAGCCGCTCGGCGGCGCGCCAGTTGGAGGGCTCGGTCGGGTCCCATTTGACCACCATGCCCGCGGCCACCGGGTCGGCGGTCTCGTCATCCTCGGGGTTCACGCCGACATTGCCGACATGCGGGAAGGTGAAGGTGACAATCTGGCCCGCATAGGACGGGTCCGTCATGATTTCCTGATAGCCGGTCATGGCGGTGTTGAAGCACAGCTCGGCCTGGGTTTGTGCTGTCGCGCCAAAGCCTTGGCCGAAAAACAGCGTCCCGTCGGCGAGAGCCAGACAGGCGGTTGCCCCGTTGGGGCCTTTAGATGCGGGCATGGGAAGCGACTCCTCGGTCGTCAAATTGCCGGGAACCTAGTGAGCGCGGCGGTTTGGGTCAAGGGTGGTTGCGGAATTTTAAAATCGTTGAATTTCAAGGGATTAATCGAGGATCTGGGCTGTTGCCTCTTTGCGGGCGCCGCGGTAGGGTAGGGACTTCGCAACGGCTATGGGGACAACTCATCCGATGGGCATTCGCGACCGTATCGCCACAGGTCTAAAAGAGGCGATGAAGAGCCAGGACAAGCCGCGCCTGGCAACGCTGAGACTGATCAACGCAGCGATCAAGGACAAGGACATCGCCCTGCGCGGCGATGGCAACGCCGCGGGCGTGTCCGATGACGACGTGCTGGGCATCCTCGGCAAGATGATCAAGCAGCGCCAGGAGAGCGCGCGCGCCTATGAAGAGGGCGGGCGGCTGGACCTGGCGGAGGGCGAGCGCCACGAGGTCACGGTCATCGAGCAGTTCCTACCGCAGAAGCTGAGCGAGGACGAGGTCGCCGCCGCCGTCGACAAGGCGATCCGCGCGGTCGACGCGGGCTCGATCCGCGACATGGGCAAGGTGATGGGCGCCCTGAAGGCCGAGTATATGGGCCGGATGGATTTCGGCGCCGTGGGGCCGATGGTCAAGGACCGCCTGGGCTAAAGCGTGATCCAAAGGAGCGCCTTCGGCGCGCTCTTTTGAGCCCGTACTCGCCGCACTGGGTTTTGCAGAGCAAAACCTCAGCGGCGCCTGCGTGCGGGCGCGGCAAGCCGCAAGGCGACGTGTCGTTCGCAGGGCGGGTATGGGCGCCGCGACGCGATGCGTATTTCAGACAAGGTGAAGATCAGGGCGCCTTGGGGCCGCCGACCCGCCAGCGGTCCGCGTAGTGCTGGATCGCGACGGTATTGTGCCGCGTGCCGCCGCCCATGCCGCGATTGAAGAGCCCCAGCCGCGTGGACTGGAAGGCGCGGCGTTTCGACCATGGCACAAAGCTTAGGCTGGGCGCGGGGATCACGAATTTCGGCGCGCAGCACAGCGCGGATGTGCGCACGTCATCCACATAGCGCAGCGCCTCGGGACCCTCCAGGGCGCTGATCTCTGCGAGGTCGAAGAAGCGCGGCCGCACCAGGTAGCTGAACACCCCCAGCATCACGTCCACCTCGCGCGGCTTTTTGAGCCGCGGCGCGCGGATCGGGGCGGGGGGCTGCATCAGCAGGTTCGAGCGGATCGTGGTGAAGCGGTCCGTGAGGTCCGCCGGCACCACCCAGCCGCCCATAGTGAGCGCGTAGTCGGGCTGGCGCGCGGCCATCGCCTCGTAGCAGGCCACCAGCCATTTGGGGTAGATGCGGTCGTCGTCCAACACCAGGAGCGGGGTGTCGGGGGCCTCCGCGGCCAGGGTCGGGATCAGCTTGGTGCCGGGGCCGAGATCCTCGCTGCGGCGGATCTCTAGCGCGCGCAGCGCATGGAGCTCGGGCGGGATCTGGTAGGGCAGCTGCTCGCGCAGGCTGAACCCCGGCACGTTCAGCACGATCCGCGCGGGCGGGCGGGACTGGTCCAGGAGGCTGCGCAAAGTGTGCTTGAGCAGGCCGATCCGGCTGGGAGTGGTGGTGAGCGTGATCACGATTTCCGAGCGCTCGGGCGCGGCGGCCCAGGCGGCGTCCAGCTCGGTCAGGCTGCGCCGCGACAGGTGCCACTCGCGCAAAAGGTCATGGGGCAGCCACTCGCCCTCAAACAGGTGATGGAGCCAGACGGCCAAGCCGGCCAAGAGCGCAAAGGGCAGCAGTATCAGGATCGCGGTCATGGCCGATGCGTCGGGCATGACCGCCGCGCTGTCAATGGGCGTTTCGGTTCAGTGCGCGCAGCCGGTCCTGCAGCTCGGCAAAGAGCGCGGCGCGCTCCTCCGGGCTGAGGAAGGCGCCCAGCTCTACCGCGCGGTCGCCGCCCTTCAGCGTGAGGTAGTTCGCGACCGGCCCGCCCGTGGCATGCATCTCGACGCGCACCCAATAGGGGTTGGCCTGCCAGCTCTGCTGGTCGCCTCGCGGGTTGCAGCGCACCAGCTCCATGGTGTCGGCGGCCAGGGTCAGGTCCTCGCGCAGCGCCCCGTCCGCGTCCGAGCGCCGCAGCGCGTACCAGATCGCCCAAAGCGCGCCGCCCAGGAACGGCAAGAGCCCCCACAGGACCGGCGAGCCCAGCACCGCCAGCAGCGGGATCAGCAGCATGCAGGCGGTCACAATGATGAAGGTCGCGAAGCCCTGCGGCGGCAGGGAGCGGTGCGGCCATAGCTCTAGGCGTTGCGGCGGCTCGGTGCTGGACCAGCGATAGGGCATGTCTGGCATCGTAGCCTGTTGGCGGCGCGAAAAAAGGGACATATTGGCGCGGCGGTTGGAGCGCTTGCCCAGACCAGCGCTGGGGAAAAGGGCGAGCGCCAAGCAGAACGGGATCGCGACGCTCGTTGCACCGTGAATATGCGAAGCTACGTGCTAGGTGCCGTCGTGATAGGCGCGCGCCTCGCCCAATTGCGAGAGATTGACCACTTGCCTGCGCTTGACCGCCGCGAGTGGCGCCGTCATGCTTGACGGCATTTCACAAAGCCAAGCCACTGAAGGAGGTATTTCTATGACCCAAGTCTCTCTTGTCGTGCTCTATCCGCAGCCCAGCGATGCCGCGCAGTTCAACACCGACTACGAGGCGCATGTGGCCTTGCTGCGCAAGCACGCCGGTATCCCGGAGGACCAGACGCCCTATTCCGTGATGCGGTTCGCGCCAAACCCCGACGGCAGTGCGGCGCCGTTCTATCAGATGTTCTCGATGCCCTTCGCTTCGGGCGAGGCGCTGCAGGCCGCCATGGCCACGGCGGGCATGCAGGAGGTCGCGGCGGATGCGGCGCGCATTTCGTCCGGCGGTGCGCCGGTGATCCTGGTCGGCGCCGGGGCGTAGGCTAATTTAAAGCCATAGCGCCCGCGGATCGGGGCGTGCCGCGGCGCGAACGAGCGCGCCGCTTGCATATCTTAGACCGTCGAGAGCCTAGCCGATGATCGCGTTCAGCGTGGCGCTGGGGCGCATGATCGCGGCGACCTTGTCGGCGTCGGGGTGGTAGTAGCCCCCCATATCGGCCTTGGGACCTTGTGCGGCGGCCAGTTCCGACAGGATCGCGGCCTCGCCCTCGGCGAGGGCCGCCGCGATGGGCGCGAAATGCGCCGCCATCTCGGCATCATCGGACTGCGCGGCCAGAGCCTCGGCCCAGTAGCGCGCGAACCAATAGTGGCTGTCGCGGTTGTCCGGCTCGCCGACCTTGCGCGAGGGCGAGCGGTTATGGTCCAGCACGCCCTGCGTGGCCGCCTCTGCCGCCGCGCCCAGCACGCCCGCCTTGGCGTTGCCCTGCGCATCGGCCAGGAAGTTCAGGCTCTCGCCCAGGGCGCAGAACTCGCCCATGCTGTCCCAGCGCAGGTGGTTCTCGGCCTGCAGCTGCTGCACATGCTTGGGGGCGGAGCCCCCGGCGCCGGTCTCAAACAGCCCGCCGCCCTGCATCAGCTTCACAATCGAGAGCATCTTGGCGGAGGTGCCCAGCTCGAGGATCGGGAAGAGATCGGTCAGGTAGTCGCGCAGCACGTTGCCGGTGATGGCAATCGAGTCATTGCCCGCGGTGATCGTCTGCAGGGACTGCACCGTGGCCTCGCGCGGCGCCATGATCTGGAACTTATCGGCCACGCCAGCGGCCTCCAACGCGGGGGCCACGTATTTGATCAGCTCGGCGTCATGGGCGCGGTTCGCGTCCAGCCAAAAGATCGCCTCGGACCCGGTCAGCCGCTGGCGGTCCATCGCCAGCTGGATCCAGTTCTCGATCGGCGCCTTCTTGACGGTGCAGGCGCGCCAGATGTCGCCCGCCGCGACCGCGTGGGAGTGCAGCACGTCGCCATTCGCCGCCACGACCCGCATCTCTCCCGCGCCGGGGGCCTGGAAGGTGGTCGGGTGAGAGCCGTATTCCTCGGCCTTCTGCGCCATCAGGCCGACATTGGCCACAGCACCCGCCGTGGCGGGGTTCAAGGCGCCATTGGCCTTAAAGAAGTTCACCGTCTCGTCATAGACGCCCGCATAGCAGCGGTCGGGGATCACGCAGTTGGTGTCGCCCTTGGCGCCGGTCTGGTCCCAGCCCTTGCCGCCGGCGCGGATCACCGCAGGCATCGAGGCGTCGATGATCACATCCGAGGGCACGTGCAGGTTGGTGATGCCGCGGTCGCTGTCGACCATATACATCGAGGGGCGGTCCAGCGCGTCGATCTCGGCCTGGATCTCGGCGCCGTTCGGCATGGCCGCGATGGCGGCCAGCACGTCGCCCAGGCCGGAATTCGGCATCCCGCCCGCGGCCTCAATCGCCGCACCATGCTTGTCCCAGACCGGGCCCAACCAGGCCTTGACCGCGTAGCCAAAGATGATCGGGTCCGAGACCTTCATCATCGTGGCCTTCATATGGAACGAGAACATCGTGCCATCCGCCATAGTGTCGGCGATGGCGCCGTCCAGGAACTCGGCCAGGGCGGCGACGGACATGAAGGTCGCATCGGCCACGGTGCCCGCCTCGAGCGGCCAGGCCTCCTTAAGCACGGTCGTGCCACCCGCGCCCACGAACTCGATGCGGGCATCCCCCGCCTGAGCGGCGGTGATGGTGGCGGATTTCTCGTTGGCGTAGAAGTCATTGCCCGGCATGGACGAGACCTTGGTCTTGCTGTCACCGGACCATGTACCCATGGAATGCGGGTTGGCCTGGGCGAAGTTCTTCACCGCCCGCGCCGCGCGGCGGTCAGAGTTGCCCTCGCGCAGGACTGGGTTCACCGCCGAGCCCTTGATGGTGTCGTATTTGGCGCGGATCGCCTTTTCTTCGTCGGTCGAGGGGTCCTCGGGGTAGTCCGGCAGGGCGTAGCCCTGGGCCTGCAGCTCTTCGACGGCGCCGACAAGCTGCGGCACGGAGGCCGAGATGTTGGGCAGCTTGATGACATTGGCGTCCGGCGTCTTCACCAGCTCGCCTAGCTCGGCCAGGTCGTTGGACTGGCGCTGCGCCTCGGTCAGGGCCTCGGGGAAGGTGGCCAGGATGCGCCCGGCCAGCGAGATGTCCTTGGTGCCGACACTGATCCCCGCGGCCGAGGCGAATTTGCGGATGATTGGCAGGAAGGAGGCGCTGGCAAGCTCCGGCGCTTCGTCTACAATGGTATACAATATGTCGGGCTTCGAGGTCTCGGCCATGATCCTAGGGTCCTTTGCGAGTCAGAGGCTGGTGCGGTTCGCGCCATGGGGATAGGGGCCCCGGCGCGTGTTTATCGCGCCCTTCCTTAAAGGAATCCCAAGAATGTGCAACGGGGCAGATGCGCGCGGCCGCCTGGCGGCGCGGCCTGGCCCGCCCAGATTTTCGTGCAGCTTTCGCCCGCCACCGCTTTACCGCGCCCGCACTTGGGCTATAACGCATCCCTGACGCAGGAGAGGACCCGATCCATGGCCGAAGACCTTATTAATTCCTTCATGACTGGCCCCGACGAGGGCGGGCGCTTTGGCAAGTTCGGCGGGCGCTTTGTGTCCGAGACGCTGATGCCGCTGATCCTGGACCTGGAGGCCGAATACGAGAAGGCCAAGACCGACGACAGTTTCTGGGCCGAGATGGACGACCTGTGGAAGCATTACGTGGGCCGGCCCTCGCCGCTTTACTACGCCGAGCGGCTGACCGAGCGGCTGGGCGGCGCCAAGATCTATCTCAAGCGCGACGAGCTGAACCACACCGGCGCGCATAAGATCAACAATGTGCTGGGCCAGATCATCCTGGCGCGGCGCATGGGCAAGACCCGCATCATCGCCGAGACCGGCGCGGGCCAGCACGGGGTCGCCACGGCTACGGTCTGCGCCAAGTTCGGCCTGAAATGCATCGTCTATATGGGCGCCCATGACGTGGAACGCCAGGCGCCCAACGTGTTCCGCATGCGCCTTTTGGGCGCCGAGGTGGTGCCGGTGACCTCGGGCCGCGGCACGCTGAAGGACGCGATGAATGACGCGCTGCGCGACTGGGTGACCAATGTGCGCGACACGTTCTACTGCATCGGCACCGTAGCGGGGCCGCACCCCTACCCGGCGATGGTGCGCGACTTTCAGTCGATCATCGGCAAGGAGGTGCGCTGGCAGCTGGCCGCGCAGGAGGGCGAGGGCCGCCTGCCGGACACGGTGATCGCGGCCATTGGCGGCGGGTCGAACGCGATGGGGCTGTTCTTTCCGTTCCTGGACGACAAATCGGTGCGCATTATCGGCGTGGAGGCCGGCGGCAAGGGCGTGGATGACAAGTTCGAGCATTGCGCGTCTTTGACCGGCGGGCGCCCGGGCGTGCTGCATGGCAACCGGACCTATCTGCTGCAGGACGGCGACGGGCAGATCCTAGAGGGCTTCTCGATCTCCGCCGGTCTGGACTATCCCGGCATCGGACCGGAGCATTCCTGGCTGCATGAGACGGGCCGCGCCGAATATGTCTCGATCACCGACAAGGAGGCCCTGGCGGCGTTCCAACTGTCCTGCGAGACCGAGGGCATCATCCCCGCGCTGGAGCCGTCCCACGCGCTGGCCCATGTCCAGAAGATCGCGCCCGAGCTGCCCGCCGACCATATCATCGTGATGAACATGTGCGGGCGCGGCGACAAGGACATCTTCACCGTCGCCAAGCACCTTGGGTTTGATATGTCGGATACCGAGGGTCGCGAGATGGAATGATCCGCGCCGCTGCATTTGCGGCTTGTCTGGCGGGGCCCGTCGTTGCCGACGAGGCGTTCGTCGAGGCCAACATCCTGGGCATCTTCTACCATGAGCTGGGCCACGCGGTGATCGACATCGGGGGGGGGCGCCCAACTTGGCCAGGAATAGGACGCGGCGGACGTCTTCTCGATCATCGTGATCGACGCTCTGAACGACGAGCTGAGCCTTGCGGCGCCATTGACTGTCACAGTCGAAAGCTGCGGCGAGCCCAATGGGTTTTACGATCTGGACGCGCGCGCGATCATCATGTGCAGCGCGTTCGAAGACCACCTCTTTGAGATGGCCAAGCAGCTGAACTAGGCGCTTGCCGCCGCGTGTCGGCGGCGCTGCGCCTGGGCCTTTTTCTCCATCCAGATCGTCGATTGGCGCCCCTTGTGGAAGCGCTTCCACGGCGTTTGCCGCCCACGGAAATGGCTGTTGATGCTGAGCGCGCAGACCTGGCTGACCTCCGAGATCGAGCGCCCCGATTGCGCCGACCAGATATTGAGCGCGTCTTGCACGTCTTGCATCTCGGCGCGGGTCTTGGGGTTGGCGTCGATCACGCGCTCGGTGATCAGCCGGGCGCGCAGGTGGTGGTCGAGGATAAAGCCGTCGACACCCATCTCACGCATCGCGCGCTGGGCGTGCAGCCCAAGCAGGCGTCGCCCGTTCTTCTTGAGCAGGTGCAGCAGCCCGACAAAATCGTCCGAGGGCCAATCCGCGAAAAACTCCGCCGCGGTGCCATATTCCTCGGCCAGGTTGAGCATCATCACCGCGTTGTCGCGCACCGCATGCGGCTGCGTGCCCCTGCGCCAGAGCCGCTTGTCCTCGGCCATGCGATCCAGTTGGGCGTCGTCCATCAACGCGCAGGCCTCGATGTCAAAGGCGTGGAACGCCTCTTCAAAATCGCCCCAGACGCGGTCGATCAGAGCGTGGCTGAACCGCGCAGAGTAGATCGACTTGCTGATCTGGGCGAGCCAGCGGTCGTCGCCGATCTGCGCCAGCTCCGAGGGCTCGCGCGGGGCGACCAATCGCGCCTCCAGCGCCTCGGCGCCGTCCTGGCGGTGCTGCGCCATGTCGTAGATCTCATCAAAGCTGCGCATATGCCGCCCTTGCTCCATTATGTGGCCAGAAAACACGCCGCGCATTAAGATTTAATGAACATCAAATTGGAGGCAAACGCTGGCCGGGCTGACGAAGGCGGGCATGGGGTGCCGTGCGTAATGCGATGTCGTCCGCGTCAATGACCTGTCGATGCCGCGCATTGCTGGACAGAATGGAATTGTTTGGCCTGACGCGGGCATTGGCGCGCCGCAATTTTCTTGCAAGAAAATTGCGAAACTCTTCCAAGAGTTTCTTCAGCGCGACACGAGATGATCACTCTATCCCAACCTCTTACCGGAGTGCGGAGCCACTTTCCTTGGAAGGAAAGTGCAAATCTCTTGCAAGAGATTTGGCGGGCCCAAAGGCACGTTCCAGGCCAATACCCGCCGCCATACCTCTCCGATCTTCACGAAATCTCAACCCGACTCACCACACCCTATACGGGTGGTGGTTGGGGTACTGTCTGGGCAAACGCAGATACGCTCGGAATGCTCTGACGCAGATCACCTAGCCAATGCTCAGTGCCAAGACGCGGCTTATCTCGGTAAGCGAGCGCCCGGACTCCTGTGACCAGGCGTTGAACGCGTCCTGGGCTTTGCGCATCGCGCCCTTGGAGGTCGGTGCTTTGTCCACGACCCCCTCTGCCACCAAACGCGCCACCACGTCGCGGCTGAGTATGAAACCGTCCACTTTCATGAACCGCAGCGCGTAGGCCCCGGTGTTTCCGCCAAGGCGTGTTCCGCGCGTCTTTAGCACCTGCAGCAGCCCAATGAAGTCCTCGCGCGGCCAGTTGGCGATGACCTCGGCGGCGGGTTTGCCATGCTCGGCGGCCAGCTCTTGCAGCATCGCGGCGTTGTCGCGCACCGATTGGATCTTGGCGCCGTGGCGCACGATCCTGGTGTCTTGCACAAGCGCGTCGAACCAGGCGTCATCCATCATCGCGCAGCGTCCGACGTCGAAGCCGTGGAAGGCGTCCTCAAAGCCGGCCCATTTCGCCTCGATGACTTTCCAGTTGAACCCCGCGCGGAACACGTTCTTGCTGAGCTCGGACAGAACGCGATCATTGGTCAGCCCGGTTGGGTCCGCAAGGCTGCCGATCTTGGCGCGCAGCGCCTCTGCGCCGCCGTGGCGCTCTGCGGCGATCTGATAGATCTCATCGAAACTGCGCATCAGCGCCTCCTGTTTGTCGCCGAGCTTAGCCCGCTTTGGCCTCATTGCGAAGCCAGCGCGCGAAGGCGCGCGCCTTTGGGCGCATCACGCCGGGGCGGTGCACCAGGAAATAGCCCGTGCCCAGGTCGTTGCCCTGGAACAGTACGACAAGATCGCCGCGCTCCAGGTCCGGCTCGATAAAGGCGCGGGTCGCGGCAACGATGCCCTGGCCAGAGCGCAGCCCGTCGAGAACCAGGTTGCCGGGCAGGGTGGTCAGGCTCTTGACGTGCCCCTTCACCACGCCATGGCGGGACAGCCAATCGTTGATCTCGGTGGTGCCGAATTCCTGCAGCCAGGGGAAATCCAGCAGGTCCTCGGGGCGCTGCACGTCGCAATCGCCAACCAGGCTGCGCGCGCCCGCGATCACGAAATCCGTCGCGACCAAGAGCTGAGCCTCCAGCCCCGGCCAGGTACCGTTGCCGAACCGGATCGCCAGGTCGAGCCCGCCGGGCTCCAGCGCCAGCGGTTCGGCGGTGGGGTTCATCATCAGGTCGATGTCGGGATGCTGGGCGCGAAAGCTTGTCAGCCTGGGCATGAGCCAGGCTTGCGCGAACATCGGCGTGGTGGTGATCTGTAGGGCGCGGTCCGCATCGGCGCCGGTGAGCGCCTCGATCTCGCGGGTCATGCGCCCGAAGCCTTCGGTCAGGGCCTCGCCTAGCCGTGCGCCGGCGTCGGTCAGCCGCGTGCCGCGCCCGTCGCGTTCGATCAGCTGCTGACCCAGATGCGCCTCTAGCGCGCGGACCTGCTGGCTGATGGCGGCGTGGCTGACATTCAGCAGCGCGCCGGCCTTAGAGATGGCGCCGCTCTCGGCCAGGGCCGCGAAGGCGCGCAGCTGGGCCAACGGGGGAAGGTTTCGCAGCGACATAATGTAATCCATGCTTACATAATGGAATTATTGCTGACTGGCATGAATCCCTCCGAATGGCAATATTCATTACCAGAAGAGAACTCCAAGAGGACAAGTCAGATGATCAACCCATATGCTACATCTTTCATGATCGCCGCCCGTTTGGACCGCGCGCTGCCGCGCCATCCGTCGCAACAGCAGTTGCGGCGCTGGGACGCGCCGCCGCACTGGCGGGACACAGGCACGCGCTAACGTAACCTCTTGCCCTGCGCCAAAAAACCCGGCATCCCTTGGGTAAATAATTCAGGGGAGGCCGGTGTGAGCGTGATTGAGGGACTAAAGGAAATCGTCGGCGCGGGTCATGTGCTGACGGGCGCGGACACCGAGAAATACGGCTCTGACTGGATGGGGCGCTATATCGCCGAGCCCATCGCCGTTGTGCGCCCCGGTTCCACCGAGCAGGTGAGCCGCGTCATGGCGCTGGCCCATGACCAGGGGATAAAGATTGTGCCCATCGGGGGCAATACCGGGCTGACCGGCGCGACCTATGCCGAGGGCGCGGTGATGCTGTCGCTGGAGCGGCTTAACAAGATACGCGAGATCCGCGCGGATGCCCGGCTGGGGATCGTTGAGGCCGGTGTGATCCTGTCCAATCTGCACGATGCGGCCGAGGCCCATGGGCTGGTGTTCCCGCTGACCTTCGGCGCGCGCGGCTCGGCGATGATCGGCGGCGCGTTGTCGACCAACGCGGGCGGCTCGAACGTTGTGCGCTATGGCTCGACGCGCGGGCTTTGCCTGGGGCTCGAAGTGGTGTTGGCGGATGGCCGCGTGATGGACCTTATGAGCCAGGTGCATAAGGACAACACGGGCTATGACCTTAAGGATCTGTTCATTGGCGGCGAGGGCACCCTTGGCGTGATCACCGCCGCGGTGGTCAAGCTCTTCCCGAAACCGCAGGCCTATGCCACGGCGATGATCGCCACCCCGGGCGTGCCCGAGGCGCTGCGGCTCTTGAACCGCCTACAGGCCGAGACCGGCGGTGCGGTCGAGGCGTTCGAGTTCATGGCCGGTAGCTATATCGAGAACCACCTGCGGATCATCGAAGGCGCCAAGCCGCCCTTTGAGAAGAGCTACGACGTCAATATCATGCTCGAGGTCGCCGCGACCTCCCCGCGGGACGCCGCGCCCGCCGAGGACGGCTCCATCCCCGTGGTCGAGCGCCTGGAACAGACCCTGGCCGACCTGATGGAGGAGGGCGCGATCCTGGACGCGGTGCTGGCCAAGACCGAGGAGCAGCGCCGCGCCATCTGGAAGCGCCGCGAGGACGCCGCCGAGGTCGGCCGCGGCGAGGGGAGAAAGATCGGCACCGACATCTGCGTGCCCACCGACAAGGTGGCCGTTTTCCTGGAGCGCATGGAGGCCGCCCTGCCGCGGCTTGATCCCGGGGCCACGGATTCCTGGGTCTGCCATCTCGGCGATGGCAACCTGCATTATGCCGTGTTCCCGGCGACCGACAGCCCCGAGACTGACAACGCGATCGTGGAGCATATCGAGGGCGAGGTCCTTGAGCTTGGCGGATCCTTCTCGGCGGAGCATGGCGTGGGGCTGATGAAGAAGGCCTCGATGGCGCGGCGCAAGGACCCCGTGGCGCTGGATGTGATGCGCAAGCTCAAGGCGGCCTTGGACCCGAACGGCGTGTTGAACCCCGGCAAGGTGCTGCCGGATTAAGGCAATGTAGCGATTTCCTGCGTTTGGTTTCCGGCGGATCTTGGCGCGCCGCAATTTTCTTGCAAGAAAATTGCGAAACTCTTGCAAGAGTTTCCTCAGCGCGCCCCGAAGTGATCCGTTAATTGCAACCCCTTGCCCACTTGCGGGCCCAACTTTCCTTGGAAGGAAAGTGCAAATCTCTTGCAAGAGATTTGGCTGGTCCAAAGGTCGGCGCTAGGCCAGCCAAAACACATCACCGGTCAATCAAGTCAGCCAGAGCCGAGGCCCAGATCGATCAGATCGCCAGCGCGGGATGCCGGTTCACATCCTTGTAAAGCAGGTAGCGAAACGGCGCGTCGCCGGTCGCAACACAGGCCTGCGGGCAGAACGCCCGCAGCCACATGAAATCGCCGGCGCCGACCTCGACCCAATCCGTGTTCAAAAGATAGCGCGCGGTGCCCGACAGCACGTAGAGCCCATGCTCCATCACATGGGTCTCGGCGAAGGGGATGCGCCCGCCGGGCTGGAAGGTCACGATGTTGACGTGGCAATCATGCGCCAGATTCAGCGGGTCGAGGAAGCGCTGCGTGGCCCAGACGCCGTCGCAATCGGGCATGGGCACCGCGGGCACATCTTCGTCATGGGTCACGAGAGCGTCCGGCGGGGTTATGCCGTCCACGGGTTGATAGCGCTTGCGCACCCAATGCACGCCCGCCGGTTCGGCGCCGGTGTTCCAGAGCGTCCATGGCGCGCGCGCGGGGATATAGGCAAATGAGCCCGGTCGCAGGTCATGGCGCTCGGAGCCAATGGAAAGCTGCACCGTGCCATGCGCCACGAAAAGTACCGCCTGCGCATCCTGGTCGGGCTCTGGGCTGTCGCTGCCGCCTTCTGGGTCGATCTCCAGCGCGTATTGCGCGAAGGTCTCGGCGAACCCGCTCATGGGGCGCGCCAGGATCCAGGCGCGAGCGTTGTGCCAGCCGGGCAGGAAACTGGTGACGATATCGCGCTGCACCGAGGCGGGGATCAACGCGTAGGCGGTGGTGAAGACCGACGCGCCTTCAGGATCGGCGTCCTGACGCGGCAGCCCGCCGGGGGGGAAGGCGTAGCTCATGGCAAAAGTTCCTTTAGCCGCAGTTCGGCGATGCGTTCGACCTGCGCGCAGGCCTCAGCGAATTCGGCGTCGGTGGCTTGCTCCAAGCGGCGCTCAAAGGCGGCCAGGATGCGCGCCTTGTCGTGGTCGCGCACCGCGATAATGAAGGGAAAGCCGTGCTTTGCCACATAATCGGCGTTGAGTTGGGTGAAGCGCGCGCGCTCGTCATCCGTCAGCGCGTCGAGCCCGGCGCTGGCCTGCTCGGCGGTGCTCTCAGCGGTGAGCCTTTTTGCGGCGGCCAGTTTGCCCGCGAGGTCGGGATGGGCGCGCAACACGCCCAGGCGCTCGTCTTGCGAGGCGGTGCGGAAGGCGCGGCAGAGCGCGTTATGCAGCCCCGCGGCGCGGTCATGGGCGGGCCCGAGCTCGGAATTGAACGCGCGTTCAGAAATCCAGGGAGAATGCTCGAAGATGCCGCCGAAGGCCTCAACAAACGCAGTCGCGCCCATCTGTGAGGGCAAGCGGGACAAGTCCCGCCCTACGGCGGGATGCGCCCGCTGCCAATGCTCGGCGATGTCGATCCGGCGCGGGCACCAAACGCCTTCATGTCCCTGAATATACTCCATAAACCGCCGCAGCGCCATCACGCGCCCAGGCCGCCCCACCAAACGGCAGTGCAGCCCGATGGACATCATCTTGGGCGCCCCCGCGGCCCCCTCGGCATAGAGCGCGTCGAACGTGTCGCGCAGATAGGTCTCGAACTGATCGCCCGCCGAATACCCCGCCGTAATGGCAAAGCGCATGTCATTGCAGTCCAGCGTGTAGGGGATGATCAGCTGCTCGCGCGCGCCGATGGGCTTCCAATAGGGCAGGTCGTCGTCGTAAGTGTCCGAGATATAGTCAAAGCCCTGCTCGGCGGCGAGCCGTACGGTGTTAATCGAACACCGTCCCGTGTACCAGCCGCGGGGTGCGGCGCCGGTGACCTCGCTGTGCAGGCGCACGGCCTCGGCGATCTGGGCGCGTTCCTCGTCCTCCGGCATGTCCTTATGCTCGATCCATTTCAGGCCGTGCGACGCGATCTCCCAATCGGCGTCCTGCATGGCGCGGACCTGCTCCGGCGAGCGGGCGAGTGCCGTGGCCACGCCATAGACCGTGGGCCGGATCGCGAGCTCGCCGAACAACCGATGCAGGCGCCAGAACCCGGCGCGCGCGCCATATTCGTAGATCGATTCCATGTTCCAGTGCCGTTGCCCCGGCCAGGCGGCGGCGCCGGTGATCTCGGACAGGAACGCCTCGGAGGCCGGGTCGCCATGCAGGACGTTGTTTTCGCCGCCCTCCTCGTAGTTCACCACGAATTGCACCGCGATCTTGGCCCCACCGGGCCATTGCGGGTCCGGGGGCGTCGGCCCATAGCCGATCAGGTCGCGCGGGTATCGGTCTGGCATTGCTCGCAACTTTCTGTTTTCAGTGGTATTTGACCGAAACCACAGGGGCTCTGCAATGGGATATCTCACGACGCATGTTCTGGACACCGCGCGGGGGCGCCCGGCGGAGGGGATCAAGATCGCGCTTTATCGGGTCTCGGGCAACAGCCACCGCAAGATCGCCGAGGCGGTGACCAACGCGGATGGGCGCACGGATGCGCCGATCCTGGGTGAGGAGAAGTTTAAGCTGGGCAGCTACGAGCTCATCTTCTTTGCAGGCGACTACCTGCGTGCCACGGGTCAGGCCGCGGGCGAGGTACTGTTTCTTGATCAGGTGCCGATCCGCTTCGGAATGGCGGAGGACGACCACTATCACGTGCCGCTTCTTCTGAGCCCGCACGCGATGAGCACCTATCGCGGAAGCTAGTGCGGGACCTTTGCCAGGGTTGCGGTGTCTGTTTGGGTGAGGTGCCTGGGCCGGGCCTAGACCTGCGTCACCTCGCACCAGGCGCCGGCTTCTGAGGATCGCCAGACCGCGTCCACCACCTCGGCCACCGCCAACCCATCCCGGAAGGTGGGCCAGACGGCCTCGCCGGTCTCGATGGCCCGCAGGAAATCTTTCGCCTCGATGATGATCGTGTCCATATAGCCGGTGCCGTGCCCCGGGCCGAGGCAGAAGGGCTCGAAATCGGGATGCGCGGGACCGGTGAGGATCTTGCGAAAGCCGCGCTCTGCCTCCGGCCCCTCGGCGCGGTAGAGCCAGAGCGCGTTCTGGTCCTCCTGGTCGAAGCGGATGGCGCCCTGGGTGCCGTGTATCTCGTAAGCGTAGCCCATTTTGCGCCCCGTCGCGAGGCGGCTGGAATAGATATGCCCCTGCACGCCGCCTGCGAAGCGGCACATGATTTGCGCGTGGTCGTCATTGGTCACGCGCCCGCCGGTGCGGTGCTCGTGCACGCATTCCACGCTGGCCATCACATCTGTGATGGGCCCCATCAGCGCCAGCGCGGCGTTGATTGGGTGCGGCGCCAGGTCGCCCATATTGCCATTCGCGCGCCCCTCGCAGCGCCAGTTGTAGGGGATCGTCGGATCGGCCAGGAAGTCCTCGGTATGCTCGCCGCGGAACCATGTCAGCTGCCCCAAAGTGCCGTCCGCAATGAGCTGCCGCGCGAACTGGCTGGCGGGCGTGCGGATGTAGTTAAAGCCCGTCATGTTGGCCACGCCGGCGGCCTCTGCGGCCTCGGTCATCGCGCGTGCATTCTCCAGCGTGTCCGCCAAGGGCTTTTCGCAGAGCACGGGCTTGCCAAGCGCAAAGGCCGCCTCTGCAATGGCGCGGTGGCTGTCCTGGGGCGAGGCGATCACCACGGCCTCCACCGCGGGATCGGCCACGAGCGCCTGCCAGTCCGGCGCGGCGCGGTCAAAGCCGAAGGCGTCGCGGTATCGCGCCGCGCTTTCCGGCGTGGAGGCCGCCACGCTCACAAGGCGCGGGCGCAGTGCGGTGTTGAACACCGCACCCACCGCGGACATGGCCACCGCGTGGCACTTTCCCATATAGCCGCCGCCGACGATGCCGATGCCGATCTCTTTCATGGTGCCCCCTTTAGAGTTTTGCGCGCCGCGCGTTGTGCTGCGCGGAGTGATGCCGCCCAGGGACGGATTTGCAAGGTGGAAAGTCTATGGCTGCGGTTTACTTGCAGCCCTGAACGGTTCGGTCTTTGGTTCCCGCATTGGCCCTCACAATGTTTCAGAACGCATCACATGGGGCCGGCGATCTGGGCGCGTTCATAATATATTAGGGCGACTCACCAAATAATAAGGGTGGGTGGATGGGGGTAAACCCTCCGCAAAAGGGCCCCCACCCGCCACCCTGGCATGCTTCATGCGAATCGGTTGCGGACGGGTTAACGCGATCACGAAATGTTACGGGCTTTAGCGCAGCCCGCTTTGAAAATCTATCCAGTGATGCACCGGACAACGGTCTCCGGCAACCGGTTCTCCAAGGGCAGAACATGCGAGATATGCTGATCCGGTCGCACGAGGACCAACGCACCGCCGTCTCGGTCAACGCCGCGCATCTGGAAAATATCCGAAGTCGCTTCGGCGCAGAAAACCCTCTCGAAATCCTGCAATCCCAATGCACCCGTGCAGGGCAAGAGCATCTCCGGCAGGCCGGTCACCTCAACCTCGCGGTAGTCGTGCTGCAGCACGACACGCAGATCGACCGGAAGCGCTGCGTCAAACCCGTGGCAGAATGCGCCAAGGGCATGCTCCGCGCGATCCGCAAAGGCAAAGAGCCGCCAGCGCCCGTCCGCTTCGACCACATGGCCCAGCTCCATCAGCTTGCCATCGGCGGCACGGCGCACGGGCGCGGAGTGGACTCGCGTGCCCTCCACAAACCCCTCGGCCAAGCCCTGATGCGCGCCATCGCCGACAATCAAAGACGGCGCGTAGCGAAACGAGACCCCGGCGGTAAACCCTTGATGCGCCGAGAAATACTCCTGGAACTCTTGGCTCTCACGCGCCGCCGGGCGTTCCGCAAACCGCTTGGCCCAATGCCGGTCGAAGCCGATCAGATCGGCGGCCACTTGATGCCGCTCGGCGTTGTAGCTCTGCAAGAGCCCCGGCGTGCCATCCCCGCGTAGCACCGCCGCCAGCTTCCAAGCCAGATTGAACCCATCGCCCATCGACACGTTCATGCCTTGCCCCGCCTTGGGGCTGTGGGTGTGGCAGGCGTCCCCCGCAATGAAGACCCGCGGATCGGGGCCGTCATCAAAGCGCGGGCAGAGCCGCTGGCCGATCTCATAGACGGACCACCAGGGCACCTCTTTGGGCTCGATATAGTAGGGCGCAAAGATCCGGTTGGCGGCGGCAACCAATTGATCCAACGTGATATTGCGGGCCGAGATGCGTTCCTGCGCGCCCAGCCTGTCCAGCTCGACATAGACCCGGAACAGGTTGCCGCCCTCCCTTGGGATCAACACGATATTGCCTGGGCCCGAGCGGATCACGCATTTGAACCGAATGTCGGGGAAATCCGTGACCGCCAGCACGTCCATCACGCCCCAGGCCTGGTGCGCGGCCTCGCCCTCCAGCGCCAGGCCCATGGCGCCGCGCACGGCAGAGCGCGCGCCGTCGCAGCCCACCAGATATTTCGCGCGGCAGCTCTCCGGCCCGTTCGGGCCTTCAAGCGCCACAAACACGCCACCCCCATCGCGCGCATAGCCCACAAAGCGCGTCTCGTAATCCGGCGCCAACCTCCGCGGGCCGTTACGCATGACCTCCAGGTAGAAATCATGCACCCGCGCCTGGTTGAGGATCACATGGGGCATCTCAGACAGCCCGTCCTCGACGTCCTGGATGCGGCCCGTCCGCTGGATGCCGCCCGCCTCTGAGGGCCCCCAAAACACCGTGTCGTTGACCCAATAGGCCTCTTCCATCACCCGGTTCGCGAAGCCGAAGACCTGGAACATTTCCATCGAGCGGCAGGCGATGCCGTCCGCCTGGCCCAGCTTTAGCGGGCCGTCCTTGGCCTCCACCAGGCGGGAGTTGATGTCGCCGAACTGCGCCAGATAGGCGGCGAGGGTCAGCCCGGCAGGCCCGGCGCCGACGATCAGAACATCGACGTCGTCCTTCGCCCCGGCCTCGACCTGCGGCGCGACGCGCGGATCGCCCGTTCGGAACCCGTCCCGGTGAAACTGCATATGCCTCCCCTCGCAATTCACCTGTGAGGTTTGCAAAACTTGCGGCGGTGAACAACAGCCAAAGGCGTGTCGCGCTCAGCCGACATGCTCGGTCCAAGGCCGATCTGGGCCGCGCTGGGCAAGGTGATCCCGACCGGAACACTCGTCGCGCCGTCCAGGGTGATCGACCCAAGCTAAACACCAAGCTTGACGCGGCGCTCCAAACCTATTTGCATACAAATGATATCCAGGGGAGGAACGCGATGGAAAAGCTCGTGATCAAGAACATCGGTCAGATCCTGTCTGGCAAGATGGAGGAGCCGATCTTTGATGGCGACTGCCTGGTAGCGGTGGACGGCAAGATCAGCGCCTGGGGCAGGGAGGCGGACCTGGATACCGAGGGGGCGACTTGCGTGGTGGACGCCCACGGGGTGACCCTGGCGCCCGGTCTGATCGACAGCCATGTGCACCCGGTCGTGGGCGATTACACCCCACGCCAGCAACAGCTACACTGGATCGACAGCACGCTGCATGGCGGCGTGACCACCATGATCTCGGCGGGCGAGGTCCACATGCCCGGCCGCCCCAAGGACATCATCGGGCTCAAGGCGATGGCGATCGCCGCGCAGCGCTGGTACGAGAACTTCCGCCCCTCCGGCGTCAAGGTCCACGCGGGCGCGCCGGTGATCGAGCATGGCATGGTCGAGGAGGATTTTGCCGAGCTGGCGAAATCCGGCGTGAAATATCTGGGCGAAGTCGGCCTGGGCACGGTCAAGGATGGCAAGACCGCCAATCAGATGGTCGATTGGGCGCGCAAATACGGCATTCAAAGCACGATCCATACCGGCGGGCCGTCGATCCCCGGCTCGGGGCTCATTGATGCCGATATGGTGATGGAGACCGGCACCGATGTGATCGGGCACATAAACGGCGGCCACTCGGCGCTGCCCGACGACCAGATCATCTGCCTCTGCGAGAGCTGCACCAAGCAGGCCTTCGAGATCGTGCATAACGGCAATGAGCGCGCCGCGGTGCTGACGGTGAACACGGCGCGCGAGCTGGGCAAGCTGGATCAGGTGATCCTGGGCACTGACGGACCCGCGGGGTCGGGGGTGCAGCCGCTGGGCATCCTGCGGATGATCGCGATGCTCTCTGCGTTTGGGAACGTGCCCGCCGAGATTGCCTTTTGCTTTGGCAATGGCAACACCGCGCGGCAGCGCGACCTGGATGTGGGGCTGATCGAGAAGGGCTATTCGGCGGATTTCGTGCTGCTGGACCAGGCGCAGCACGCGCCGGGCAAGACCATGCTCGAAAGCGTCCAGCAGGGCAACCTGCCCGGCGTTGGCATGACGATCATCGACGGGGTGATCCGATCCGAGCGTAGCCGCAATACGCCGCCCGCACAGCGCCTGCCCGAATGCATTTCGTGATCAAGCCGCCAGAGCGGCGGGACGAGCAAGCTGGGTTTCAGCCTGGGCCGGCGCGCAGCACCGCGCCGGGGTTCATGATCCCGTTCGGGTCAAGCGCGGATTTGATCGCCCGCATCGCGGCAAGCTTGGAGGGGTCGCCGTAGCGCTCTAGATCCGGGGCCTTCAGCCGCCCGATCCCGTGCTCGGCACTGATAGAGCCGTCCATCTCGTGCACCAGGTCATGCACGATGCGTTGCACCTGCGGCTTCTCGGCGATGCGGTCGGCCTTGGCCTCGCCCGGTAGCGGGAAGGCGTTGAAATGCAGGTTGCCGTCGCCCAGATGGCCAAAACAGTTGATGCGATAGGCGCCGTGCTGGGCAAGCCGCTCGGAGGCGCGGGCGATGTAGTCGGGTATGGCCGATAGCGGTAGCGAGATGTCATGCGAGGCGATGGCGCCGACGCGCTTATTGGCCTCGGGGATGGTCTCGCGGATGTGCCAGAAGTCGCGCCGCTGCGCCTCGGATTGCGCGATAAGCCCGTCGCTGACCAGCCCGGCCTCGTGCCCGCGCGCAAAGAGCGCCTCGAGCGCGTCCTGCGGCGCGCGTCCCGGGCCAAGCCCAAGATCGACCAGCACCATCCAGTCCGGCGGGTCAGCAAATGGCTGGCGCAGCTCGGGCACCGTCTCTGCCAAAAAGCGCAGCCCTTGGCCCGAGATCAGCTCGAAGGCAGAGATCCCCTCGCCGATCACGTCGCCCGCCATTGCCAGAAGCTCCAGCGCGGCGGCGGGCGAGGGCACCACCATCAGCGCGGCACCCGTGGCCGCGGGCAGGGGGTAGAGCCGCAGCGCCGCGGCGGTGATCACCCCCAGCGTGCCCTCGGCCCCGATCAGCAGGTTGCGCAGGTCATATCCGGTGTTGTCCTTGCGCAGCCGCTTGAGCCCGTGCCAGATCGACCCGTCCGGCAGCACCGCCTCGAGCCCCAGGCACAGCTCGCGCGCGTTGCCGTAGCGCAGCACGTTCACCCCGCCCGCATTCGTGGATAAGAGCCCGCCAATGCGCGCCGAGCCCTGCGAGGCCAGCGTCAGCGGAAAGAGCCGCCCGGCCTGCTCTGCGGCCCCTTGGACGGTCTCCAGAATAGCGCCCGCCTCGGCCACCAGCACGTTCTCTGAGGGGTAGGTGGCGCGGATCGCGGTCATGCGCTCGAGCGAAAGCAGCAGCGGCGCGGGGCCCTCGGGCAGGACCTGCCCGCCGACCAGCCCGGTGCCGCCGCCATAGGGCACCACCGGCACCCGGGCGCGGCCAGCGGCGCGCAATATCGTGGCAACCTCCTCGGTGGAGCCCGGCGCCAGGACCAGCCCCGCCTGGCCGCGATAAGCGCCGCGGGGCTCCTCCAGATAGCGCGGCGCGACCTCGCGAAATGCCGCCTGGGGCAAGTCAGCGCGCAGGGCCTCGGCAAACTGCGCGTCGGCGTCGTTCAGCATTGTAGGTTCTCCGTGCGCCCGCTTAGCGGTCCTTGGCTGCGGCGATCTGATAGATCCCCTCGGGTAGATCCAGCGCCGCGCCCAGATCACGCAGCTGCGCGTTCGAGAGCGTGACCGTCGAGACCTCGCCGCTATCGGGATCGGCCTGCTCTATGGTGACGCAATCCTCGAAGGCGTTGATTGTGATGTCCTCTTGCCGGTGCGAGGCGACCTCGTCAACGAGGGTGATCACGGTGGCGTCGAATTCGTGCTCGATGGTGAACATGGCACCAGCCTAGCCTGCGGGGTTCGGTTTGCAAGGCCCTGCGCGGTCCTGAGGCGCGATCTTTTGCGCATGCGCGCAATCGCGTCTGGCCGCGGCCGGCATGTCTGCTAGATTGCGCCTAACTTCTTTGGGAGAACGGCAGGTGATGCGCCCATTCTTCGTGATATGTGCGGGCCTTGCGCTGGCGGCCTGCACGACCGTGACGTCGCCGCCCGCGACGGCTCCCGCGCCGGGCAATGCGTCCAATGCGGCGCCCATCAACAGCTTCTCAGCCGTCGTCGCCCGGGTCGAGCCGGTGGCCGAGCAGGTCTGCCGCGAACGCGCGCCGCGCTTGAATTGCGACTTCGAGATCTTTGTGGACCGGCGCGCGGGTCTGCCCGCCAACGCCTTTCAGACCGTTGATCGCAATGGCCGCCCGATCATCGGCTTCACCGCCTCACTTGTCGCGGAGCTGCGCAATCGCGACGAGCTGGCCTTTATCCTGGGTCATGAGGCGGCGCATCATATCGCCGGTCACCTGTCGCGGCAGCGCGACACCGCCCTGCGCGGCGCGCTTGTGGCGGGGATCCTGGCTGGGATCGGCGGCGGCAACGCGGGCGACGTGCGCAGCGCGCAAGAGGTCGGCGCCACGGTGGGCGCGCGGGTCTACTCCAAGGAGTTCGAGCTAGAGGCCGATGCGCTGGGCACGGTGATCGCCTATCGCGCCGGGTTCAATCCCAGCATCGGGGCGCTTTTCTTCACGCGAATCGCGGATCCGGGCAATCAATTCCTGGGCACGCACCCCCCGAACGCGCAGCGCATCCAAACCGTGCAACGCACGCTGGAGACGCTGCGCTGAGGCGGGCTGCTCTACCTGACAAACATTTGAACAAAAGTGCTCGCCCCAAGGGAGAGTTCGGGGCCCGTTTCTTTCCACTATTTTCATTTTTTTAAGGCCTAGCGGCTAATCCGTCCGATAAAGAATCACGAGTGAAGAATATGCACGGCCTGATAAACCGATCGATTCAATGTTTCGTCCGCGACAGCTATGGTGTCGAAGCCTGGCAAGCCGTTGCGGCTGCTGCAAATATTGGCGATGACGGGTTCGAGGCTTTGCTGCGATACGACCCCGCGATCACCCATGCAATTCTGGCCAGCGCCGAATCTCATCTCGACAGCCCGCGCGCGATGATACTGGAGGATATCGGCAGCTACCTCGTGTCTCACCCCAATTTGCACGCGCCGCGACGGCTCTTGCGGTTCGGCGGCGGGTCCTTCGTTGATTTCCTGTTCTCGCTGGACGAGCTGCGGGGCCGCGTGCGGCTGGCCGTTCCGGATCTGGAGTTCCCATTGCTGGAGCTGCTGGATCACTCCTCGCGCGCCTACACGCTTTTGGTGACGTCGCAGCAGCCGGGGTTCGGCCATGTGCTGGTCGGTATGCTGCGTGGCATGGCCGACGATTACGGCGCGCTGGTGTTCTTGGAGCATCGCGGGCGCCGCGACGGGGTAGAGACGATCTCGATCGACCTCATAGAGGTAAGTTACGCGCAGGGCCGCGACTTTGCCTTGGCGCCAACCGCATGAAGGCGGCCGCAAACGCAGATATCCTGGGCATGCCACTCGCGGCTTTGGACGCCCTGATGCCGATGCATGCCATCGTGACGCATACGGGGCATATCCGCCACGCCGGGCCCACGCTGAACAAGCTCGCGCCAGGGGGCAGCCTTGAAGGCACGCGGTTCCTTGAGGAGTTCGAACTGCGCCGCCCCCGGGCGGTGAGCCTGATCGCAGAGCTGGCTCAGGGCGGCCACCAGCGGCTAAACCTGCGTCTGCGCCGCCGCGATGACATCCCGGTGAAGGGGCTGGCGGTGCCCATGCCCGAGACCGGCGGCATCCTGGTCAACCTGTCATTCGGGGTGTCCTCGGTAGAGGCCATCACCGCATTTGATCTCAGCAGCGCGGATTTCGCCGCCACCGATCTTGCCATCGAGCTGCTCTATCAGATCGAGGTCAAGAACGCCGTCATGGAAGAGAGCCGCGATCTCAACATGCGCCTGGAGGGCGCTAAATCCGCCGCCGAGGAGCAGGCGCATTCGGACCCGCTGACCGGGCTAAAGAACCGCCGCGCGATGGAGCTGATCCTGGCGCGTTACCGCTCCTGCCGCGAGAAGTTCAGCCTCATCCAGATGGATCTGGACCACTTCAAGCCGGTGAATGATACGATGGGCCACGCCGCGGGCGACTTTGTTCTGCGCCGCGCCGCCCAGATCCTGCTTGAAGAGACACGGACAGAGGATTCCGTCATCCGCTGCGGCGGTGACGAGTTCGTCTTGCTCTTGCACCGCGAAACCGACCCTGTGCGCCTCAGCAAGGTCGCCGGGCGCATCCTGGACCGGCTGGCCGAGCCGATCGCCTTTGAGGACAAGGTCTGCCAGATTTCCGGCTCGATGGGGATCACGATGTCGGACGAATATTCCGAGATTGATATCGAGCAAATGATGGTCGATGCCGATGTGGCGCTTTATGCCTCAAAGGCGGCGGGCCGGGCGCAGTACACTTTCGTGCGCGAGATTGGCGGGGTGGGGCAGTCGGCCTCGTCGCTATCGGACGCGCATCCGCGCTACCGTACCGGCTAACGCGTTTCGCGTTTCACCAGGGAGCGGCTTGGCACCAAACCGCCGCGCAACATTCTGATGTCGCGCGATTTTCCGAGGCTCGGGGCGCCCTCATTATTCCAAAGGCCCCTGCAAAAGAAAACGCGCGCCCAGACCCGGGCGCGCGCTCTTTGCCTGCGTGGATGCGCCCGGCGGGCGCTACCGCGCGGTCGGCTTTTGCAGCGGGATCTCAAGCTCGAAGCTCAGGCCCCAGGCGTCAAAATCCGATCTAAACAGCCCGTCATAGGTGGCGCCGATCCCCAGCTTGGTGCCGTTCTCTTCGGTCACCGTCACCCCGGCCTTGAGGCGCCCGCGCCAACCGCTGGTCGAGGCCGTGTCGGGGTTGGTCACCGTCACGCCGCTGGTCTGGCCGAGGTTATAGATCGCATCGACGCTGAAATAGGGCGCGATGATCTCGCCATCATCGCCCAGGAACCGCCCGGTGAAGGTCGGCCCGATCTTCAGCTGCCCCAGCTCCACCGTCTGCGACGGGATCGAGGCCCCGGTGCTGTCGATGTAGCTGTCCTGCGTCTCGCGGTAATAGGACAGGCTGGCGGTTGGCGAGATCGTCCAATTGCCCTGCTGGAAGTCGCCGCTGAGGCTGGCCGAGGCCAGCAATCGCCGGGTGTCGAAGCTGTCGGTATAGGTGTTGAACGGGCTCACCTTGTTGTTAGAGGCCCCGCCCGCGAGGCGCGCGTCGAAGTAGAGGTTCGGCGCGAGCTTTGCGGTCATATAGGGCCCGATGAGCCAGCCCGAGCCGCTGGCCGACGAGATTGCCGTGTCATCCTCCATCGAGTCAAAGGACACCATCGCGCCGATCAGCAGGTTCTCGTTCAGCACGTAATCCGCGCCGATATGCGCCGCCGTGAAATGCCCGGTGCCGTTGGTGCCGGTGTCGAACTCCTTGTGATGGGCCTCGAACCAGGCGTCGAACCGGTAGTTTGGCACGTAAATGGCGTCCTTGGTCGAGCCATGCGCAAGCTGCACGCTGGCCGCGGCCTGGCGCACCTGTAAGAGGCTGGACTTAAAGCTGTAATTGCCCGGCTGCATCGTCGCGGTGAAGGGCAGCATCGCCTTAAGATCGCCATTGGCGAAGCTCAACGCGCTTGCATTGCCAAAGCCGCGGCCCAGCCGGTCGCGCCCGCGCGCGCCCAGGTTCGGCTCGGTCGACAGGATCAGGTCCGCCCGCTTTGTCAGGAACTGGTTGATCACGTCGACGGTCTGCTGCACCGGGCTGAGCGCGGTGAATGTACAGGTCACGCTCTCGAGCGGCGAGAGCGTCAACGCAATCGCGTTGTTGGCCAAGTCCACGCTGCTGTCGCCGTCGTCGCAGACCCCGCTATCGAAGGCGACGCCCGTTGGCGGCGCGATGGCAACCGAATAGCTGCCCTCGCTGCTGCGCAGCGGCCCTTGCGTGCCCGTGCCGCCAGCCACCGCCACCGTCGCGTTCAGTTCTGTCGCGCTGGACGAGAAGGCATAGCTGCCATCGCTGCCGGTCACCACATAGGTCACAAAGGCCCGCGCGATGGTGTTCACCACCAAGTCGGCATCACCCACCAGGTTAGAGAAGTCGCCGATCGCGTTCGCGATCACGTTGACCTTCAGCTCGCAACTGCCATTGGCAGGCACCGTGGCGCCCGAGATCTGCACCTGGGTGCTGCCCTCCACCGCCGTGACCGTGCCGCCCGAACAGGTGGTCGACACGTTCGTGCCCGCCATCGCGTTCGCCCGCGACGTCGCCGCCCCGCCCACGTTCAGGCCCGCCGGCAGGTTCTGGATGAAGTTCAGGATCTGGTCGATATCGGCGTCATTTTGGAACAGGAACACCAGCTCGGTCAGCTCAAACAGCTCGATGATTGGCGGGTTGAACGAGGCCGCAGAGGTGATCGGCACCGCGTTGACCGTCAGCGAGGCCGTCGCCACGGGCGAGGCGCTGGGCAGATCGCTGGTCAGCTCGCTGCTTGTGTTGTCCAGCGAACCCGTGGTCAGCGCCTGGACCTGCACCGAGAGGGTACAGGTCGTGCCCGCCGCCAGCGTGCCGCCGCTGAGGCTCACCAAGCCGCTCAGCGCCGTCGCGGTGAAGGTGCCTCCGCAAGTATTGGTCGCCGCAGGCGCCGACGATACGATCAGCCCCGCGGGGAAGCTGTCGGTGAAGGCCATCGACGCCGCCTCGATCGCGTTGGCGGAGTTGTCGATGGTGAAGGTCAGCGTGCTGGACGAGCCTAGATCGATTGTTGCGGGCGCGAACGCCTTGGCAAAGCCCATCGCCGCCGCCGCGTTCACCGTCAGATCGGTGGCAGCCGCGCTCCCCGTCGCAATCGACGAGGTCACATCAAAACCCGGGTTGGTCAGTGTGCCGGGCAGCGTGGCGCGTAGGTCCACCGCGATGGCGCAGCTTGCGCCCTCGGCCAATGTGCCACCCGATAGCGACACCGCGCCAGTGCCCGCCGCCGCCGTCAATGTGCCGCCGCAGGTGTTGCTCTCATTCGGCACCGCCGCCACCTGAAGCCCCGCGGGCAGGGTGTCGGTGAAGGCCAGGCTGGCCGCCTCGATGCTGTTGCCCGCATTGTCGATGGTGATCGTCGCCGTGGTCGTCTGGCCCTGCTCGATCGTGGCAGGCGCAAAGACCTTGGTCACGACCGGTGCGGCCGCCGCGTTGGCGGTCAGCGAGACCGGCGCCGAGGTCGCCGTGGCAATGCTAGAGGTCAGGTCCATCGCCGGGTTGGTCAGCGTGCCCGCGCCTACGGCGCGCAGCACCACCACAACCGTGCAGCTTGCGCCCTCTGCCAAGGTGCCGCCGCTGAGGCTAAAGCTGCTCGCGCCGGTTGTCGCAGAGGCCGTCCCGCCGCAGGTCGTGCTGATCAGAGAGCCCCCGCCCGACGCTGTCCCAATCACGAGCCCGGCGGGCAGGGCGTCGGTGAAGGCCAGGTTGCTTGCTTCAATCGCGTTGGGGGCGTTGTCGATGGTCACCGTGGCGGTCAGCGACTGGCCCTGGTCAAGCGTGCTAACCGAGAACGCCTTGGCAAAGCCCGGCGCCGCCGCCGCATTCACGGTCAGATCCGTGGCCGCCACCGTGCCGGTGGCAATCGACGAGGTCACGTCGAAGGCTGGGTTGGTCAGCGTGCCGCCATCCAGCGCGCGCAGCGCCACCGTGACCTGACAGCTCGCGCCTTCGGCGATGGTGCCTCCGGACAGCGCGAAGGAGGACGCGCCCGCATTCGCCGTCAAGGTGCCGCCGCAGGTGTTGCTGCCCGCCGGGGTCGGCGCAACCACCAGCCCCGAGGGCAGGGCGTCGGTGAAGGCGACGCCGGTGGCCTCAATCAGATTGGCCGCGTTGTCGATGCTGACCGTGGCCGTGGTGGTCTGGCCCTGGTTGATAATCGCGGGCGCAAAGCCCTTGGCGACGACCGGAGCGGATGCCGCGTTCACCGTCAGGATCGCAGAGGCCGCCGTTGCGGTCGCGATGTTCGACGTCAGATCAAACATCGGGTTGGTCAGCGATCCGGCCTCCAGCGCGCGCAGCGTCACCGACACCGCGCAGGTGCCACCGCCCGCCAGGGCGCCGCCCGAAAGCGCAAACGTGGACGCGCCCGCATTTGCTGTCAAACTGCCGCCGCAGGTGTTGGTCTCGGCGGGCGTTGCCGCGATGACCAGCCCCGCGGGCAGCGTGTCGGTGAAACCCATGCCGCTGAGGTCAGCGGCGTTGCCTGAATTGTCGACCGAGACTGTGGCCACAACCGTGCCGCCCTGGTTGATGGTGCCGGCCCCAAAGGCCTTGGCAAAGCCAGGTGCTGCGGCGGGGTTCACCGCCAAATCGGTCGCCGCGGCAGTGCCGGTGGCGATGTTGGAGGTCACGTCAAAGGCGGGGTTGGTCAGCGTGCCCGCCGCGTTGCCGCGCACGGTGACGCCGACCGAGCAGGTCGCACCCGCCGCGACGGTGCCGCCAGAAAGCGAGATCGTGCCAGAGCCCGCACTCGCGCTGAACGTGCCGCCGCAGGTGTTGCTCGCCCCCGGGGTGGGGCCCACGACCATCCCTGAAGGGAACGCGTCGGTGAAGGCGACGCCGGTCATCTCCAGGAAGTTCGCGCTATTGTCGATGGTGATCGACAAGGCGGAGGTCTCGCCCTGGGTGATCGCGCTGGGTGTGAAGGTCTTGGCCACGCCCGGCGCTGTCGCCGGATTGATCGTCAGCGGGGTGGCCGCTGCGGTCGCCGTGGGCAGCGACGAGGTCAGGTTGAGGCTCGGGTTCGCGATGCTGCCCGAGCCCAGGCTGTCCACGGTTACGGTGACTGTGCAGGTCGCGCCAGCGGCGACCTCACCGCCGGAGTAGAGGATGCTGCCGCTGCCCGCGGTGGCGGTGATCGTGCCGCCAGTACAGGTCGTGCTGGCATTGGGCGTCGCCGCGACCACAAGCTCGACGGGCAGAGTGTCGCTGAACTGCAGCGAGGAGGCCTCGATCGAGTTCGCGCTGTTGTTGATGGTGAAGGTCGCCGTGGTGGTCTGGCCCTGCTCAATGGTGGCCGCGCCGAAGGCCTTGGCGAAGGTCGGCGCCACGGCGGGGTTCACCGTGATGTCGGCGGTTGCCGCGGCGCTGGGCGTTGGAAAGAACGACCCAAGCTGCGAAGAGGTGTTGGTCGCCGTGCCAGAGCCGCGCGCATTCAAAAGCACCGAGACCGTGCAGGTCGCGCCCGCCGCCACAGAGCCGCCCGAGAAGACCAGGTTGCCGCCACCCGCCACCGGGTTGAATGTGCCGCCGCAGGTGCTCGACGACACCACCGGCGCGGCAACGCTCAGGTCCACGCCCAGTGGGAAGCCGTCCGTGAAGTTCAGATTATCCGCCGCAACCGCGTTGGCCGTGTTGTCGATGGTGAAGGTCAGCGTGGTGTTGGCGCCCTGGTCGATGGTGGCGGGCGAGAACGCCTTGGAGAAGCCCATCGCGACCGGCGCGACCAGCGCGGTGTCGCTGTCGGTGGCCGAGTTATTCGTCGCATTGGGGTCCAGGACCGAGGCCGTGGCCGTCGCCGTGTTCGACAGCGTGCCCGTCGCGGTGATGGCGATGTCGCAGGTCGCGGTATAGGTCACCGAACTGCTCGCAGGCATGCTCAGCGTCTCGGCGATATCGCCCGAGAAGGCCGCCGTGTTGCCGGTGGCCCCGCCCGCGGCGACCGAAGTGGTCGCACAGCCCAGGTCAGCGGCGAACGTGTCCGCCACGCTCACGGCTGGATCCGCAGAGGGGCCCGCATTGGCCACCACAATCGAGTAGGTCGTCGTGCCACCCGAATTGGCCGAAGTCACGCCGTCAGATTTGGTGATCGAGATATCCGCCGTCGCCGGGGCCGAGGTGCTTGCGGTTGCGGTGTTGTTGCCCGCAACGGGGTCGGAGGTGCTGGAGGAAACCGTGCCGCTTGCCGAGACCGTGCCAGAGGTCGCTGCGTCCACTGTGACGGTCAGGGTGTATTGCGCATTGCCACCAGAGGCGATGTTGCCCAGCGAGCAGGTCGCGGCGCCCGAGGGGTCCTCGGCACAGCCGGTGGTCGACACAAGCGTGGTGCCGGTCGGCACGGGCAGGTTCACTGCAACGCTCTGCGCCGTCTGGGGCCCGGCATTCGAGGCCGTGACCGTATAGACCAAGTTCTGACCCGGGGTCACAGGGTCGGGGCTGTCCGCGATGGCCAGCGACAGGTCCGCGACGGGATCGGTCACGATAAGGTTCGCGGTCGCCGGGGGCGCCAGGGACAGCCCAAAGGAAACCAATTCAGAGGTTGTGTTGAGATACGTCGCGCCTGTGGCCGTAACCGGCACCGAGAAGCCGACATCAAAGGTACAGCTTCCCCCCGACGCGTCCAACGAAAAGCCCGACGCCGTCAGCGAAGACGTGCCGGTGATGCTGCTGCCAAGTCCGCAGGGCGCGCTCGGCAGCGAGGTCGCCACAACGCCGGTCAGCATCGCGTTCAGATCGTCGGTGAAGCCAAGGTCGCTCAGCGCCGTCGTGTTCGGGTTGCTCAGTGTGAAGGTCAGCGTCCCGCTTTCGCCGGAGGCCACGGAGCCGCTGAAGGACTTGCTAAAGGCCAGCGGCAGGATCGAGGACACGCTGAGTTGCGCGGTGGCGGGGTCGCCAGTCACGGCAAGGCCGCCGATATCGCCGGTCACGCTTGATGTCGTATTAGTGTAGGTATTGTCCACTGCACCGCCCGGCACTGTAACCGCAACGGTGATCGTGCAGGTAGCAGAGGCGGCAAGGCTGGTGCCCGAGACGGATATCGTGCTGGTACCCGTGCCTCCGACCGTCGCGCCGCAGTCGTTCCCGGCGACCGAGGCGAAGGTCGTACCGGGCAGCATCGCCGCCAGATCGTCGGTGAAGGCTATGTTGCTGATCGCCTCGGTGGAGGACAGGTTGCTCAGCGTGAACTCCAGCGTCGCGTTGTCGCCGGGCGCGACGGGGTCATCCGTGAAGGCTTTGGACAATTCGATCTGAAGGCCTTGCACGTTCAAAATGTCTGTTGCTGGGTCCACAACAACAGGGCCGCCGCCCTGAGTGGCCGACAGCGTGCTTGTTGTGTTGCCGTAAGAGCCATCTGCCGTTCCAACAGGAACCAAAACCTCAACATCTATTGTGCACGACATGCCCGAGGTAACGCTGCCGCCGGTGTAAATTAGGAAGGTGGTGCCAGACAGAGTACCGCCACAGGTGTTGCCAGAGGGGCCACCGGTCGCCGCAAGCCCGGTCAAATTCTGTTGTAGGTTATCCGTAAAGGATGTGATCGTCGCGTCTGCGGTGGGGTGCACGTTGCTGATGGTAAAGCGCAGGGTCGTGGTATCGCCCGCCAAAACAGTATTGGTCAGGAATTCTTTCTCAAAGGTCAGTCCGGCCACGGTCAAGTCAGCGCTTGCGGTGCCGAAAGTCTCCACTGTGCTGCTGCCGCTCGGCGTCGCCGAAAGAGCGGAGGTTGTATTGGTGTAGGTCCCAATGGCGGCGGCCGCAGGCACGTCGAGCCGGGTGACGATGGCACAGCTAGTACCTCCGGTCAGGGAGCCACCGGTGTAAGACAGATTGGTCGTGCCAGTCAGGTTGCCGCCGCATTCGTTAGAGATCACGGCGTTCAGCGAAGTGCCCGCCAGCATAGCGTTTATGTCATCGGTAAACGAGATCGCTGTGGCATCCGTGCTGTCACCGCTGCTGGTGATCACAAATTCCAGGTCAACCGTGCCGCCAGGAACTGCCGTGGCCAGGAAGGACTTAGCAAAGCTCAGGTTCAGGTTCGTGCCGACCGTCATGGAGCTGGACGCCGGGGTGCCGGTTCGCGTGGCCCCATTGACGGTGCCCGATGGCGCACCGGAGGTGAAGTTGTACTGCAGCGGCGGCAGATCGGAGTTTAGCCCGATATCGACATCAAAGGTGCAGCTGTCTCCTGCGGCACCGCTGGTCGCCAAGCTCGCGCCCGTTAGCCTTAGCGCCTGCTGATCAGTGTCCAAAAAGGCCAATGAAAGAGACGAGCCGACTCCGCAGGGGGGATCCGGCATCGGCGGGAGACTGGCGTTGGTTGGGAAGGGAAGGGGCGGGTTCATCTGCACATCGAACGTGCCGTCTGTAAGCGCAGAGCTCGCGGCATTGCTCAGCGTGAAGGACCAGGTCGAAACCCCGCCAGCATTGCCGTCAGGTGTCGTAAAGCTCAGGACCGGGGGCAGGTCCAACGCTGCGAGTACGCTAAGGTTTGCCGTCGCGGCGTTGCCGGTAAGCGACATGCCACCCACATCTGCCGTAACCGCGGTGGATGTGTTGGTGTAGCTGCCCGTCGATACGCCCGCCGGGACGCTGATGGTAACAGTGATGTTGCATCGCAAGCCCGCACCGACCGTGCCGCCGCTGTAGCTGAGCGAGGATGTCCCCACGCCAGAGGGGGTGCCGCCACATGTATTCGTGCCGATGGCCGTGACCGTGCCTGCCAAGGCGCCGAACAGCGCTGACATGTCGTCGGTGAAGGCGATGTTGCTGGCAGCGTCCGAGCGCGACCGGTTTAGGATCTCAAATTCCAGCGTCGCGCTGCCGCCCGCCGCGACGGGGTCGTCGGTGAATTCTTTCGTAAGCTGCGGCGCTCCTGCGGGCGCGCCCGTCACTGTCAGGGTCGCGGCGGCGCTGCCGGAATCAAGGAAGGGCTCGGTGACGTTTTGCAGGCTACCGGGCACGCTGGCGGTCACATCGGCGGAAACCGTGCATACCGTACCCGCGGGCAGAGCGTTCACCACCATGAAAGAGGGTGTAAACACTAAGCCGCCGGTGGACTGCAGTTCCAGTATGCTGCCGCCGCCGACGCCGGTTAGTGTTTGGCTTTGCGCCACCGGGCAAGTCGTTGCGGTGTTCGGCGGATCGGCCAGCACCATCCCGGCGGGCAGGTTGTCAGTCAGTGTGAAGTTTTGCGCATTCGCGCCGGCGCTGTTGTCGACGGTTAGCGTCAACCGAGAGACCCCGCCGATGCCAATTGTGGTGGGCGCGAACGCCTTTCCGACAGCCGTTGCCGCGGCGTCCACGGTCAAGCCGACACTGGCAGAGGCACTGCTGCCGTTAGAAGTGTTCAGCGTGGCAGGGCCGTTGGTGGCCGTGGCGGTCGCTGTGACGTTGGCCTCCACCGTGCAAGTCGCGCCGGGGGCAAGCTGGCCATCTGCCATAGCGATCGACGAGCCGCCGGCCATGGCAGTGACTGTGGCGCTCGATGCGCTTGCCCCGCCGCAGGATGTGAAAGCGTTCGGGGCCACCGCAACCGTAATGCCTGCGGGCAGAGCGTTGGTGAAATCCATACTGGTCACCGCGCCGCCGCTGGAGTTGTCGATCGTAAAGATCATCCGTGTGGTGCCGCTGGGCGCGATCGAATTTGGGGTGAACCCCACCGTGAAGGCTGGCTGCGCCCAACTCGGTGAGCCTGCAGCCGCGACGGCAACAAAGAAAATTGCGGAAAGCGCTCTGTTCAGTTTGGAAAAAATCGACATCCGTGCCCCTAAATCAAAACATTGAGTATGGGGGCTTTGGCTTGATGGGGTCGACACACTAAATCTTGCACCACCTCAACTCATACGAACTGTTGACCCCTAGATCTGACGTAAATGTTGCATGGGCTGGTTTTGTTTCCAAAGAAAATTGGGCGGCAAAACCCAAGGTTTCCGACCCAGTTGGCAATTTTGGTACAGTCGCACGAAGCGGGCGAGCGTGGCGAATTCAAGGCGCGCTTAGGTTGCGTACTGGACCGAGGTTGTGAATGCGTGCAGGAACGACTGAGCCGAGGAGCTGGCGGATAGCAGCAGGAACCGGTCCTCGGCCTCGCGGCAGATTACGGCGCCCATATGCTCCATCACCGTGCGCTGGGCGGCGTTGATGGCGAAGCGGTCGGGATGCATATCCAGCGGGCAGAGCCGCTCCAGCGCGTCCCGCACGGTCGGGCCCTCAATGGACAGCGCGACCCAGGCGTCGGTTTGGTTGGTGGTGTAACAGGCGCCCTTGAGCTTGGCCTGCACCGCGGGCTCGGCGAGCGGAGCGTCATCGGCAAAGACCAGCATCGCCTGATCGGGCGAGAGCCGTATCAGGCGGTGCCGCTTATCCGCCGTCGAAAGGCCGACCTCTGGCAGATCCAGCTTATAGGCCTGCTTTATGGCCTTTCGTCCGACGTCCTCGCCGCCGCGGGGCAGGGCGATGGACACCAGAGCCAGCTCGGCCCGCTCCCACAGGCGGATCCCGCCGCGCGTCTCATCAAAGCCGTTCAGGGGAGAGATCGCATCAAGCACGCTGCCGCACTCCTTCGGGGTCAATATGGTGGGCCGAGGTCACGACCACCTTGGTGTCCTTGCCGCGCACCGGATCATAGGCGCGCAGGGTCTCGCCCATGCGCGCTTTGCCGTTCTTCAGGAACCCAAGCCCGATGGAATGCCCCAGCTCGGGAGAGTAGGCCACCGAGGTCATCCAGCCCTGGTCGTTGAACATATCGGGCGCGGTTTCGCCCGCGTTGATGAAATGCGCGCCCGCGTCGAGTTTGGCCGCCTTATCAACGGGATGGAACCCCACCAGCCGCAGGTCGTCGTCGCGGTTCATCTCCTCGCGCTCGCTCAGCTTGGAGCCGATCGAGTCCTTTTTCTTCGAGACCATCCCGCCCAGGTTCAGCTGCTGCGCCGTGGTCTGCCCTGTCAACTCGTTGCCCGCGAAATGCCCCTTCTCGATGCGCATCACGCCCAGGGCCTCGGTGCCATAGGGCACCACGCCGAATTCCTCGCCCGCCTCCATCAGCTTGCGCATCAGCGCGTCGCCATAGCGGGCGGGCACGGCGATCTCAAAGGCCATCTCGCCGCTAAAGCTGATCCGGAAGAGCCGCGCGGGCGTGCCAAAGGCGGTGCATTCGCCGCAGGCCATGAAGGGGAAGGCCTCGTTCGAGATGTCGATATCCACGACCTTCTGCAGCAGGGCCCGCGCGTTCGGCCCGGCCACGGCGAATTGCGCCCAGGCGTCCGTGGTCGAGATCAGATGCACGTCCAGGTCCGGCCACAGGCATTGCCGCGCGAACTCCATGTTCCGGAACACCAGCACCGCATTGGCGGTGGTCGTGGTCATCACAAAATGCGTCTCGGACAGCCGCGCGGTGGTGCCGTCGTCGTAACAGATCCCGTCCTCGCGCAGCATCAACCCATAGCGGACCTTGCCCACGGGCAGCTTGGCGAAGCCGTTGGCGTAGATTTTGTTCAGGAATTCAGCGGCATCGCGCCCCTGGATGTCGATCTTGCCCAGAGTGGTCACGTCGCAGATGCCCACCGAGGCGCGGGTGGCGATGACCTCGCGATCCACGCTGTCGCGCCAGCCCTGCTCGCCTGGTTGCTTGAACCATTGCGCGCGCAGCCAGGCGCCGACCTCGACGAAATCCGCGCCGTTCTCTTGCGCCCAGGCGTGGCTGGGGGTCTGGCGCGTGGGGCGGAAATCCTTGCCGCGGGCCCGACCGGCGAAGGCGCCGATGGGCACCGGGGTATAGGGCGGGCGGAAGATGGTCGTGCCGGTCTCGGGGATCGACTTCCTGGAGGCCTTGGCCAGCACCGCCAGCCCCAACACATTCGCCGTCTTGCCCTGGTCGGTGGCCATGCCCAGCGTGGTGTAGCGTTTCAGGTGCTCGACCGAGCGGAAGCCTTCCTGCTGGGACTGCTTGATGTCCTTGGTGGTGACGTCGTTTTGCAGGTCGACCCAGGCGCGTCCTGGGGCGTCGACCTGCCAGAAGGCTTTGATTTCAAAGCCTTCGTCGCTGCCTTTCGGCGCGTCGGCCTTGGCTGGCTTAAGCCCGAGATCCTCAAGGGCCGTGACCGCCGCGCGGTCGCCGCCTCTCAATGCAGCGCCGAGGGTCATCTCGCCATTCGCAGCGCCCGCCACGGACATGCCGGGCGGCAGGTCGGGGCCGGGCACGAAACCGGCGATGTCCTCGCGCCAGGTCGGTCGCCCGCGCTGGTGGCAGGTCAGATGCACATTCGGTGACCAGCCGCCGGAGACCGCGAGGCAATCTGCCTCAATCGTGCGGCCCTGGCCATCGGTGAGGCTCTTCAGGCCCTTCCGGCCGTTCGTCGCCGTGACCATCTCGCCGTGGCGGGTGTCGATTATCCCTGTGACCTCAACGCCTTGCGCCTTCAGCGCCTCGACCGTGGACTTGCCGTCATCATTGTTGGTGAAGACTGCAACGCGCTGGCCGGGCGTCACGCCGTAGCGGTTCACATAGGTCCGCACCGCGCCCGCGAGCATCACGCCGGGGCGGTCATTCGCGGGGAAGGCAATGGAGCGCTCGGTGGCGCCCGCACAGAGGATCGCGCGTTTCGAATAGACCCGCCACAGCACCTGGCGCGGCTTGCCGCCGCTGCTGGCGAGGTGGTCGGTGCGCCGCTCCAAAGCGCCGTAGATGCCGTGATCGAACGCGCCGTACACCGTCGTGCGGGTCATGGCGCGCACGTTCGGCATGGCTTGCAGCTCGGCCCAGGCGGAGGCGGCCCAGGCATGCCCCGGCTGGCCATCCACCTCGTAGGTCTCTGAGTTCAAGCGCCCGCCGGGCAAGAAATCCTCATCCATTATAAGCACTTGCGCCCCGGACCGTGCCGCGGCAAGCGCCGCCGACAGCCCCGCGGGCCCGGCACCGATCACCAGCACGTCGCAATGCAGAAACCCGTGGTCATAGACATCCGGGTCCGGCTCCATGCTTAGCCTGCCCAGACCGGCGGCGGAGCGGATGAAGGGCTCGTAGACCTTCTCCCAGAACGCCTTGGGCCACATGAAGGTTTTGTAGTAAAAACCAGCACTTAGGAAGGGCGAGAGCAGGTCGTTGGCGGCCAGAAGGTCGAACTCCAAAGAGCCGCGATGGTTCTGCGAAGTCGCCGCAAGCCCGTCAAAAAGCTCGGCCATCGTGGCGCGCGTATTGGGCTCCTGCGCGGCACCCCGGCGCAGCTGCACCAGGGCGTTGGGCTCCTCTGATCCGGCGCTGAAGATCCCCCGCGGGCGGTGGTATTTGAACGAGCGTGCAATTAGTCGCTGCCCATTGGCCAGCATCGCCGAGGCCAGGGTATCGCCCTGGAAACCAACCATATTCTTGCCGTTGAACGAGAAGTTCAGCCGGTGGGAGCGGTCGATCAGACCGCCCTTAAGGCGATTGTCCTGGCTCATCGCGACCTCCCCTCGGCAAGGGCCACTTCGCGGGCCATCTCGACCCGCGTGATCTCATGGGTCAGCGTGTTGCGCGTCACCACCAGCCAGGAGCGGTCGCCCTGCTCGTGATACCACAGCTCGCGATGCGCGCCCGCGGGGTTGTCGCGCAGATAGGTGAAGTCGTGCATCTCGTCGAGGCTGGCCTCCATGCCGTCGGGGCGGTGGATCAGGCTGGCGTCGCCGAGATAGGTGAACTCGGCGGCATCGCGCGGCCCCAGAAGCGGGTGGTTGATGATCATCCCAATTCCCCCGAAAGGACTTGCCAGTAAAAGGTCGGTATTGCGTCGGTATCGCGTCGGTGCATCTGCGCGGTCCTCAATGCAGGTTCGGCTGGGCGCCCTGGCCCTTTTCGTCGATCATCGCCCCGCGCCGGAAGCGATCCAGGCGGAAATACTGCGCCGTCTCTTGCGGCGCGCCCCGGGCCAGCAGATGCGCGTAGCAATAGCCGCTGGCGGGCGTCGCCTTGAACCCGCCATAGCACCAGCCCGCGTTCACAAAGAGCCCGTCGATATGGGTGCGGTCGATAAAGGGTGAGCCGTCCATCGACATATCCATCACCCCGCCCCACATCCGCAGCAGCCGCGCGCGGCCTATCATTGGCATGATCGCCATGCCTCCCTCGCAGACATCCTCGACCACCGGCAGGTTGCCGCGCTGGGCATAGGTGTTGTAGCCGTCGATATCGCCGCCGAAGACCAGCCCGCCCTTGTCGGACTGGCTGACATAGAAATGCCCCGCGCCAAAGGTGATCACGCCGGGCAGGGTGGGCTTGAGGCCCTCAGAGACGAAGGCCTGCAAGACGTGGCTCTCAATCGGCAGGCGCATCCCCGCCAGGGCGGCGACGCGGCCGGCATTGCCCGCGGCACACATCGCGACCTTCGTGGCGCGGATCGGCCCGCGCGAGGTCTGCACGCCGCGCACCACGCCGTCCTCGACATCGATGCCCGTGACCTCGCAGTTCTGCAGGATGTCCACGCCCCGGCTATCCGCGCCGCGCGCATAGCCCCAGGCCACCGCGTCATGGCGCACCGTGCCGCCGCGCTTCTGACGCAGCGCGCCGCGGATCGGAAACCGCGCGTTGTCGTAGTCCAGGAAGGGGCACAACTCGCGGATCTCTTCCGGGCCCAGTAGGTCGCTATCCGCACCAGACAGCCGCATCGCATTGGCCCGCCGCGCGAAGGCGTCCCGCTGAGGGTCGGAATGGATCAGGTTCAGGATCGAGCGCTGGCTGACCATCGCGTTGTAGTTAAAGTCCTGCTCCAGATCCTCCCAGAGCTTCAGGCTGAGCTCGTAGAAGGGCTGGTTGCCCGGCAGCAGGTAGTTCGATCGGATGATCGTGGTGTTGCGGCCAATATTGCCGGAGCCGATCCAGCCCTTCTCGACCACGGCGACATTGGTGACGCCGAACTCCTTGGCCAGGTAATAGGCCGTCGCCAGCCCGTGCCCGCCGCCACCGATGATGATCACGTCATATTCGGATTTCGGCTCGGGCTCGCGCCAGACGGGCTTCCAGCCCTTATTGCCGGTCAGGCCCTGCCAGAAGATTTGAAAGGCGTTATATCCCATGGGCGACCCTTTGGTGCAGCTTAGGCCCAGGATGCCGGGGCGGCGGAGTTGCCGCTTTCCCAAAACGGACGTATAGATTTCAAATATGGACGGAACTGGTTCAAATTCGACCCGAATTGGTGTGCTGGCGCTGCCGGGCTTTGCGCTGATGTCCTATGCCAGTACGGTGGAGCCGTTTCGCGCCGCCAACCTACTGAGCCGCCGCAGGCTCTATGAGGTCTTGCAGATTGGGGGCGCCGCCAGCTCTGGCGGGATGCAAGGGGCGGCCGACCATGCGGTCGGCGATCCTCTGGATGTGGACGTTCTGTTCGTTGTGGCGGGCGGTGATCCCATGGCCGTCGAGGACCCGGCGCTGTTTGCCTGGCTGCGGCGCCTGGCCCGGCAGGGCGTGCTGCTGGGCGGGGTCTCGGGCGGGCCGGCGGTGCTGGCCCGCGCCGGGCTGATGCAGGGGCGGCGCATGACCGTGCATTGGGAGCACGCCGCGGCGCTGGCCGAGATGGACCCGCGGCTGTTGATCGAGCGCTCGCTCTATGTGATCGACCGCGACCGGGTGACCTGCGCGGGCGGCACCGCGCCGCTGGACCTGATGCACGCGCTGATCGCGCGCGACCATGGCGCGGTCTTCGCGCGGCTGGTCAGCGACTGGTTCCTGCACACCGACATCCGGCCTTCTGGCGGGCCGCAGCGCGCCGGGCTGGTCGAGCGCGTGGGGACCACCGCCGCGCCGGTGCTGGACGCGGTCGAGGCGATGGAGAACCACGTGGCGGACCCGCTGGTGCTGGACGACCTGGCGGCGTTGGCCGGGGTCTCGGCGCGGCAGCTCACGCGGCTCTTTCGTGATCGGCTTGGCGCCAGCCCGATGGCCTATTACCGCGACCTGCGCCTGGATGTGGCCGAGCGGCTCTTGGTCGGCTCGGCGATGCCGCTGACCGAGATCGCCCTGGCGGTGGGGTTCGCGAATTCCTCGCATTTCTCAAAGAGCTACGCCGCCCGAAACGGTCGCCCGCCCAGCCGCGCGCGGCGCTAGCGGGTGCCCGGATTGCTTGCGATCCGTCCGCTGCGCGAAACAGCAATGCGGCGGGTTACGATTTCCGGGACCCTAATACATGCTGCGCTTATAGCCCGCCTCCAGGGCCTCATCGAGCTGCTGCATCACCTTTGGGTCCTGGGGCGTCTCGCCGACCTGGTCATGCAACATCCGTATCAGCGAGGGCATCTCGGCGCGGTCCACATGCGCCGTCGCGTCCCAAAGCCGCGAGCGACGGAGCGCCTTGGCGCAGTGCAGATAGACCTCTTGCACGCGCACCACGATGACTGCGAGGGCGGGGCGGTCGTTCATCGCCGTCAAAGCGCAAAGCTCGGGGTCGCGGCTGATCTGGGCGGTGCCGTTGATGCGCAGGGTCTCGTCATAGCCGGGCACCAGAAACAGCAGCCCGACCGCGGGCTGCGCCAGGATGTTTGCCAGCGTGTCCAGGCGGTTGTTGCCGGGCCGGTCGGGGATCAGCAGCGTCCGGTCATCCAGCACGGTGACAAAGCCGTTCGGGTCGCCGCGCGGGCTGACATCCGCCGCGCCATCGGCGGATTGCGTGCCGATGCACAGGAAGGGCGCGCGGGCCAGGAACGCCCGTGCATGCGGGTCCAGGTGGTCCAGGCATTTGCGGGCGGCCAGATCATGGGTCGGCGGGAAGTGGTCTCGCAGATCAGATTCGTCACTGATAATGAACTCGGGTCGAACGGGTGTAGTCGCTTGCATGTTGCGCGTCTCCGTGCTGGTCAATTGCCGCAAGCCTACGGGGCCGGCGGGCCGGTCTCAACCGCGGGTTTGGTTTTCTTTCATTCCTGAGGCGCGCTTACTCGGCGGCGGCTTTCGTGCCGCGCTGCGACTGGAAGTTGCGCTCGAGATGCTCGTGGATGCGCTGGCGAACGCCGGGCTCGTCGCGGCTCAGCGCGGCGTCCAGGATCGCCTGGTGCTGGCGGACATTCTCTGGCACCGCGCCGAACTGCAGGTCCGAGATGATCAGCTGCTGGCGGAACTGGTGGTAGATTAGCGAATGCGTCCGCTTGAGCGCCTCCGAGGCGCAGGCCGCGATCAAAGTCTGGTGAAACTCAAGCTCGGCGTCGCTCCAGAGCGGGACAAGGCCGCCCGGGTCGGGCTCGTCGCGGATGCGGGTCTCGATATGGCTGAGCTTGTGATGCGCGGCGGAAAGCTGCGCCTCCCAGGCCACGCCGCCCATGCGCACCGACAGGCAGGCGCCTTCGCTTTCCAGCAGGATCCGCAGATGCGTCAGCTCGTGCAGCCGCTCCCGGTTCAGATGCGGCATCCGAAAGCCGCGCTGGTCCAGCGCATCGACGATGCCCTCGGTAGAGAGCCGAAACAGCACCTCGCGCAGGGTGGAGGCCGAGCAGCCGAACTCGTCGCGCAGCAGATCCGGGCGCAGCCGCTGGCCCGGTTCGAAATGCCCGCAGGTCAGCCGCTCGCGCAGCGCGGTCATAATGTCGTGGTTTTGTGCCAAGCCCATCCCCGTTGATGTCGACCAAGGGTAGCGGAATTTCATCAAAATGCAATAATTTCGAAATTTTTAAGAATTTGATAATTTTCTTGTGACCGTGTTGGACCCTTGCTACGCTCCAAAGCATTGCGTTTGACCGGTCTAGATAAGTCCGGCGCGCAGCGACACGACAAAGATCTTTTGGGAGGAAAAGTATGAAACTAATGAAAACAGTCGCAATGGCGGCAGGCATCGCGGCCGTCGGCGCCGTTGCGGCCAGCGCTCAGACCAACCTGCGCATCCAGACACACTTCAGCCAAGAGACCCTGTCGGGGCAGCTGGCCGAGAAGTACATCAACGACATCCAAGAGATGTCCAACGGCGAGATCACCGTCGAGATGTTCTATGCCTCCTCGGTTGTGAAGTCGGCAGAGACCTTCGACGCGGCGGCCACGGGCATCCTGGACTGCGACATGACCGGCGGCGCCTACCAGACCGGTAAGAACCCCGCGTTCCAGTTCACCGGCGACCTTCTGGGCGGCTACACCAACCCCTACCAGCAAATGGCCTGGCTGCTGCACGGCGATGGCCGCGCCGCGGTGAACGAGCTTTACAACCAGCACAACATGTCCTTCGTCGGCTGGTGGATCCCTGGTCCTGAATCGCTGACCTCGACCCGCCCGATCCGCGGCGTGGCAGACTTCAAAGACTGGAAGTTCCGCTCGCCTCCGGGCCTTGCGACGCTGGTGTTCGCAAATCTTGGCGCCTCCCCGATCGTGATGGACTTCAACGAGATCTTCACCGCGCTTGAGACCGGCATCATCGACGGCGCCGACGCCGCCAACCTGACCAACAACATCGGTCTGGGCCTCTATGACATCGGCGAGCACACCAACTACCCGGGCTTCCACTCGATGCCGGCTGACCACCTGGCCTGCCGCACCGACGTCTGGGAAGGCATGCCCGCGCATCACCGCAAGATCATGGAAGTGGCAATGGACAGCCTGGCGCTGCACAACGCGACGCTCAACGAGGTGAAGAACAACCAGAACGCGCGCGAGCTGCGCGCCAAGGGCATCAACCTCTACGCTTGGTCGGAAGAAGAGCTGAACAAGTACCGCGCCGCGGTGAAGGCTGGCTGGACCGAGTTCGCCACCACCCCGGAAGCCAAGGCGCTGCTGGACAGCCACATCAGCTTCCTGGTCGGCATGGGCCTGATGTCTGAATAAAGCACTGGCCTACTGAAACGGGCGGCGGCGGTGCCAATGGGTCCGCCGCCGTTTTTGTCTCAGCAAACGGCTTGCGCCTCGCCGCGGATATCTGGCGAGGCGTGCTGCCCGAAGATCGGGGAACCCGATCAGGGCGCGAGGAGCCGCATGACAGGGCACCGATGAAAGTCACCCGCATCACCAGCCATGTGCTGTCCTACGACATGCCCGAGCCTCTGGGCTACTCGCAGCAGTACTACGCCAAGCGCAGCGCGCATCTCGTCGAGGTCGAGACGGACGAGGGCGTGACCGGCTGGGGCGAATGCTTTGGTCCGGGCAATGTGGCGCTGGCCAATAAGGCCATCGTCGAGGGCGTGATCCAGCCCATGGTCCTCGGGCTGGACCCGATGGATCGCGACGTGATCTGGCACAAGGTCTACAACCTTCTGCGAGATCATGGACAGAAGGGCATGCCGCTGCAGTCCCTTTCCGGCGTGGACATCGCGCTTTGGGACATCGCCGGCAAAGCCACCGGCCAGCCGATCGCCAAGCTGATCGGCGGGGCGCATCGCGACAGCGTGGGGGTCTACGGCTATGGCATGATGCTGCGGCCGGAGCCGGTCGAGGACCTGGCCGCGCGTTTCGTGGACGAGGCCGCCGCGATCAAGGCCGCCGGGTTCCAGGCCACCAAGATGAAGATCGGCATGGGCCCGCGCGACGATGTCCGGCTGGCCGAGGCGGTCCGCAGGGGCGTGGGCGAGGGTTTCGACTTTATGGCGGATGCCAACCACGCCTACACCACGTCGGACGCGTTCTATGTCGGGCGCGCGCTGGACGAGCTGGGCTGCTACTGGTTCGAAGAGCCCGTCGCCCCCGAGGATCTCGATGGCTACAAAGAGCTGCGCGCCGGGCTGCGCACCAACATCGCCGGCGGCGAGGCGGAGTTCAACCGCTGGGGCTGGCGCGGGCTGCTAGAGAGCCGCGGGCTGGACATCGCCCAGCCCGAGGTCTGCGCGCTGGGCGGGATCTCGGAATACCTGCGCGTCCTGGCGCTCTGCCACGCGCATTTCACGCCCGTGGTGAACCATGTCTGGGGCTCGGGCATCGCCGTGGCCGCGAACCTGCAGCTTCTGGCGGCCATGCCACCGCTGCCCGGCGGGCTGCATCCGCGCGAGCCCTGGCTGGAATTCGACACCACAGACAACAAGTTCCGTGACAAGCTGCTCCAAGAGCCGCTTAATATCCAGCAACAGGTTCGGACAAGCGGCGGGACGGTCGCAATCCCCATGGGGCCGGGCCTAGGGGTGGCGCCAGATCGCGACGTCATCCAGCGCTACAAGATCGCATGAGCGCGGCATATCCCAAAGCCGCGCCGCGTGAGGGCCGAAGACAGGGAGGAGCGCTGTGAAACAGCGACTGAAGCGATGGACGATCCGGTTGACTGCGGTGGCGTTCGGCTTCGTGGTGGCTGTGAATGCGGCCTTCGCTTTGGTGATCGCAAAGCCGGGCTGGGCCTTCCCGCACTCTGTCAGCGTCAAGGGGCTGTCGATCCACGCGCCCGCTCCGCTGCCAGAGCAGGCCACGCGCCAATGGGCGCGTGCCCTGCTGCAAGGGATGCAGAGCAGCCCGATCCCGCTGACCCAGGACCGGTACGACATCTACGTCACCGGCCCCGGGTGGAGATATACGCTGTTCTTCCTTCCAGTGCGCTTTGCGGGCGGCGTGGTCTACCCGATGAACCGGCGCGCGGTGTTCCTGTCGGGCGCCGACTTTGCGGCGGACCGGCTGATCAAGGGGCAGCGCATGATCGAGCCGCCTCGGACGCTGACCCATTATGGCCGCCATGAGCTTGTGCATCTGGCCCAGATGGAGGCCGCCGGGCGGCTGCGATACCTGATGGCCGAGGCGTGGCTGCGCGAGGGGCTGGCCGATTACATCGCGCTTGGTCCGACCAGCGCGCAGGACGCAAACGCCATCGGCGCCTATCCCAAGGATCACGACAGGTCGGCGCTTCGCGACGCATATGGCGGCTATCCGGAACACCGCGTTCGGGTGACCGAGGCGCTTCAGACAACAGACGCCACGAGCCTTTGGCTTGAGGGCGGATAACAGAAATAATTAGGGAGGGGAGAGATGAAACAGCAAACAGGGGGCCTTTGGGAATGGGTGGTGCCATTCTCCTTCGTGGTCTGCGCCAGTTGGGCCATCTGGCATCTCCCGGCCTATATCCTGACCATCGCCCCGCACGAGAACGCCTCGAAGCTGGGCCAGGTCAACGCGATTCACCAGACCAAGGACGTCACGCCGAACCTGCCGGGCCTGTTTGGCGGCGTGGCCGATATCGTCGACTGGCTGGCGGTGGCGATGCTGCCGGTGCTTATCCTGATCGGCATGCGCACGGTGAAGGTCGCGCAGATGGAGTTCCAGCACTGGCGCGCCATCGACCGCATCGCGCTGTTCTTTGGGCGCGTCACCATGATGCTGATCATCTCGATGACGCTGGTGATGCTTTACGAGGTCTTCGTGCGATACGCGCTCGAGCAGCCGACGCTTTGGGCCAACGAGCTGACGCTTTGGATCGGCGGCTTTGTGTTCCTGCTGTCGGGGTTCTACGGCATGCAGCAGCGCAGCCATATCCGCATCTTCCTGCTCTATGACGCGGTGCCGCGCTGGCTGCAGAAGGTCTTTGACACGACCTGGACCATCATCTTCGTGCTCTTCGCCGTGGGGCTGGTCTTTGGCAGCTATAAGCAGGTCTTCATCACCAAGTTCTACAATTGGGAGATGTTCGGCACCGCCTTTGACCCGCCGATCCCGGCGACGGTGCAGCCCGCCGTGCTGATCATCATCTGCCTGGTCGCGCTGCAATCGGTGCTGAACCTGATCAGCGACTGGAACTTAGAACCCGAGGTCCACTCGGTCGATGATATCGACCAGGAAGAGCTCGAGGCCATCAAACGCAGCGTAGGGGCAGAATAATGGACGTCGGCACAATATCACTGGTCGTCATCCTCGGCCTCATCATCCTGCTTGCCATCGGCATGCCGCTGGGCCTGGCCTCTGGCGCGCTGGCGCTGGTGGTCATGATCCTGAAATTCGAACCCACCATGTTCACGCATACCGCCTGCTATTTCTGGGCGGAGTGCGAGGGGCAGCGCATCCCCGGAATGCTCACGGCGAGGCCGGGCACGGGGGCGCTTTACCTCTTATTGCAGAAGATATTCGATCTGATGACCGAATATGTGCTGCTCTCGGTGCCCCTGTTCATCTTCATGGCCGCCCTGCTAGAGCGCTCGGGCATCGCCAAGTCGATGTATGACGCGCTGAACTACTGGCTGAGCCGGATGCGCGGCGGGATCGCGGTTGTGACCTCGCTGATGGCGGTGATCATGGCGGCGATGTCGGGCATCATCGGCGGCGAGGTGGTCCTGCTGGGGCTGATCGCGCTGCCGCAGATGCTGCGGCTGGGCTACAACCAGAACCTGGCCATCGGGACGATCTGCGCCTCGGGCTCGCTGGGGACGATGATCCCGCCCTCGATCGTGCTGATCATCTACGGGCTGATCACCGAGACCTCGATCAAGAACCTGTTCACCGGGGCGTTCATCCCGGGCTTCATGCTGGCCTCGTTCATCATCACCTACATCCTGATCCGAACGAACATTAACCCCAAGCTGGCGCCGCTGCCCGAGGAGCGGCTGCGCAGTGACCTGGCCGCGCTCGGCCCCGACGACAGCGCCGCGCGGGCGCGCATCCAGGGCGAGCTGGACGCCATGGCGGTGCAGCCGCAGGGCGGCGATAAGGCGGCGATGTTCGGCGCCTTCCTGTCGATCCTGTTCACCGCCGCGATGGTGGTGCTGCTGGCGCGGGTGCTGTTCTTTACCGCCACCGGGCAGAACATCCTGGAGGAGGGCGAGGACCCCATCGGGCTGGGCATGCCGATCCATATCGCCTATCTCGGCGGGCTTCTGGTGGTCGGGCTGGGCCTGGCCTTTGGGCTCTTTGGCATGGACCGGCTGTCCTTTGGCTGGCGCTATGGCAAGGGCCTGGTGGCGCCGTTCGTGGTGATCGGGGTCGTTTTGGGCTCGATCTATGGCGGCATCACCGGGATCACCGAGGCCGCCGGCATGGGCGCCCTGGCGGTCTACCTGCTGATGGTGATGTTCCAGAAGGACTTTGCCGAGTGGGTGGCGCTGGTGCGCGGCCACGCGGTGCATATCGTCGTGTTCCTGGCCGTGGTCTGGCTGCTGCCGCTGGCGCTGCCCTTTGGCAACCTGGTGCTGTTCCAATCGGTGCTGACGCTGGTCGCGCCGCTATACCTGACGACGCGGATCGAGGTCGTGCGCCAGGGGCTGTGGGACAGCATGATGCGCACGCTGCGCTCGACGGGCACCATCATCTGGGTGACCATCGGTGCGGCGGCGCTGGCGGGGGCCTACACGCTGGCGGGTGGCCCCAACCACATCGCCAGCATGATCGTGGGCTCCGAGATGCCCACCATGCTGGTGCTCTTGTCGATGATGGTGATCCTGCTCTTCATGGGCGCCTTCATGGACTGGGTGGGCATCGTGCTGCTGATCATCCCGGTCTTCTTGCCCATCGTGAAGAAGCTGCCCATTGAGGAGATCGGCTTTATCGGGCAGCTGGAGCCGAAATATGTCAGCGTCTGGTTCGGCGTGCTGTTCTGCATGAATATGCAGGTGTCGTTCCTGTCGCCGCCCTTCGGCCCGGCGGCGTTCTACCTCAAATCGGTGGCGCCGTCGCATATCTCGCTGACGGATATCTTCAAGGGCTTCCTGCCCTTCATCTGCATCCAGCTCTGCGCGCTGTCGGTCCTGCTGATCTGGCCGCCGATTGTCGAGCTGCTGCTGGAGTAAGCCGCTGGTCCGGGGCGGCTCATCCTGGGGCCGCCCCGCCCGACCCATAGCCGCAAAGGAGGTGGCATCATGTTGAACCAGGACCAAATCGCTACGTTCCAGAAGCAAGGCTATCTGGTTGTCGAGGACGTGTTAGAGCCCGCGCGCCTGGAGGCGGTGCGCGCGGAGTACAGCCAGCTGCTCGATGGGCTCTACGATGGCTGGCACCGCGAGGGGCGCGTGCCCGCGCCCAGGGGCTTGGATTTCTGGGGCAAGCTTCTGGCCGCCTATAAGGCCAGATGCGACTACTTCCAGCCGATGGACATCTCGCTGCCCGGCGACCGCATCCAGGCGGACACGCCGATGCATTTCGGCCCCGCGGTGTTCGACATGGTGACCTCGCCGCGGCTCTTGGACATGGTCGAAGACCTGATCGGGGCCGAGATCACCTCGAACCCGATCCAGCATGTGCGCATAAAGCCGCCGGCGGTCGATCTCGACAGCGACGAGGTGCGTGCGCATATCACCGCCACGGACTGGCACCAGGACCGCGCCGTGGCGCTGGCGGAGGCCGACCAGACGCAGATGGTCACCGTCTGGCTGGCGGTGACGGATGCGACGGTCGAGAATGGCTGCTTGCAGGTGCTGCCGCAGGAGGCTGGGCAAGAGATGCTGCCGCATTGCCCCAAGACCCAGACCGGCATCGCCGATGGGTTCGTGGACGAGGCGCGCGCGGTGCCCTTGCCGGTGCGGGCAGGCGGCGCGGTGATCTTTCACCCGCTGACGCCGCATGGCTCTTTGGCCAACACCACCGACGGCTTCCGCTGGTCGTTTGATTTGCGCTACCACGTGACGGGGCAGGCCTCTGGCCGTGGGCATTTCCCGGAATTCGTGGCGCGCTCGCGCGCCCGCCCCGAGACCGCTTTGCGCGACTGGCGGGCCTGGCGCGGCATGTGGGAGGACGCCCGCACGCGCCTGGCCCAGGCGCCGCATGTTGAGCTGCATCGCTGGACGTCAGGCGCGCCGTACTGCGCCTAAGGAGATAAGATGGATTATGTGCGCCTAGACCCCGCCGACAATGTCGTGACCGCGACCCGCGCCTTGCAGGCGGGGCATCAGGTCGAGGGCGCGGCGACCCGCGCGCTGATCCCCTCGGGGCATAAGATCGCCACGCGGGATATCGCGGCGGGCGAGCAGGTGCGCAAATACGCGCAGTTCATCGGCTTGGCCTCCGAGGACATCGCCGCGGGCGACCACGTGCACACCCATAACCTGGAGTTCCGCGCCACCGAGGTCGATTACGAATTCGGCACCGACCTGCGGCCCGTCGAACCGTCCAGCGGTGATACGTTCATGGGCTATCGACGCGACAGCGGCCGGGTCGGCACGCGCAACTACATCGCCATTGTGACGTCGGTGAATTGCTCGGCCACCGCGGCGCGGCGCATCGCCGACCACTTCACCGCCGACCGGCTTAGCGACTATCCCAACGTGGATGGTGTGGTGGCGTTCGTGCATGGCACCGGCTGCGGCATGGCGGGCGACGGCGAGGGGTTCGAGGCGCTGCAGCGCGTCATGTGGGGCTATGCGCGCCACCCCAACCACGCGGGCGTGCTGATGGTGGGTCTGGGCTGCGAGATGAACCAGATCGACTGGCTGTTGGAGGCCTATGGGCTCAAGCAGTCCGAGACCTTCCAGGTGATGAACATCCAGAACGTGGCGGGGCTGCAAAAGACCATCGATATGGGCATCCAGAAGGTCGAGGCGATGCTGCCCATCGCCAACCAGGCCCAGCGAGAACCATGCCCGGCCTCTGAGCTGATGGTGGCGCTGCAATGCGGCGGCTCTGACGCTTGGTCGGGGGTCACGGCGAACCCGGCACTGGGCTATGCCTGCGACCTGCTCGCCGCGCAGGGCGGCACCGGCGTGCTGGCGGAGACGCCTGAGATCTACGGCGCCGAGCACCTCTTGACCCGCCGCGCCGCTGACCGCGCCACCGGCGAGAAGCTGATCGGCCTAGTGGAGTGGTGGAAGGATTACACCGCGCGCAATAAGGGCTCGATGGATAACAACCCCAGCCCCGGCAACAAGAAGGGCGGGCTGACCACGATCCTGGAGAAATCCCTGGGGGCGGCGGCCAAGGGCGGCACCTCGCCGCTGGCGGGGGTCTATAAATACGCCGAACCGGTGACCGCGCGCGGCTTCACCTTCATGGACAGCCCCGGCTACGACCCGGCCAGCGTGACGGGCCAGATCGCGGGGGGCTGCAACATGGTGGTCTTCACCACGGGGCGCGGCTCGGCCTTTGGGTCAAAGCCCGCGCCTACGATCAAGGTCGCCACCAATAGCGAGCTGGCCGTGCGTATGCCCGATGACATGGATGTGAACGCGGGCGAGATGCTGACCGGCGGCGTGACGCTGGAACAGAAGGGGCGCGAGATCTACGAGCTGATCCTGCGCGTGGCCTCCGGCGAGGTCTCCAAATCCGAGGCGCAGGGCCTGGGCGATTACGAGTTCGTGCCCTGGCAGATCGGCGCGGTGATGTAATGCGGTTTACTCTGGACGGCGCAAAACTCTTAGAAGAGTTTTGTCGCAGGATTTTGCAAAATCCTGCTGCCCGCCCAGTGTCGCGCGAGAGGCCCAGCCTATGAAGCGGATCGCAGTTGCGGGGCTGGGGCTGATCGGCGCGTGCCACCCGCGCGCGATCCTAGCCGCGCCTTCGCATTTGCATGCCGATCACGCCGAGATCTGCCTCGGGCGAGGTGTCCAAGTTCGTGCCCTGGCAGATCAGTGCGGTTATATGATGCGGTTTACTCTGGACGGCGCAAAACTCTTGCAAGAGTTTTGTCGCAGGATTTTGCAAAATCCTGCCGCCCGCCCAGTTTCGCGTGAGAGGCCCAGCCTATGAAGCGGATCGCAGTTGCGGGGCTGGGGCTGATCGGTGCGCGGCATGCACGCGCGGTCCTTGAGCATCCGGGCGCGGAGTTGGCCGCTGTGGTGGAACCCGATCCCGCGCTGCGTGCCCAATGGGACGTGCCCGGTTACGCCTCGCTTGCCGAGGTGGACGGCGCCGTGGACGGCGCGATCCTGGCCACGCCCTCGCATCTGCATGCCGATCACGCCGAAATCTGCCTCGACCGTGGCTGGCCCTGCCTGATCGAGAAGCCGATCGAGGTCTCGCTGGCGGCGGCGGACCGGATCGTTGCGGCCTCGGCGTGGGCCGGGCTGCCGGTCTTGACCGGGCACCACCGGCGCTACCACGCAAGCGCGCAGGCCTTGCGCGAGATCGTGCGGGGCGGAGAGATCGGCCAGCCGGTGCTGGCCAATGTGATCTGGGCGGTGAAGAAACCCGACGAGTATTTCCAGGGGAACTGGCGCGCCGGCGGCGCGGGCTCGCCGGTTATGATCAACACCGTGCATGACATTGACTTCCTGCGGTTCATCCTCGGGGAGATCGCCGTGGTCTCGGCGCAAGGATCGCGGCCCGTCAGGGCCGCCCCCCGCGTCGAGAGCGGGGTGGTGACGCTGCGCTTTGAGAGCGGCGCGATGGCCTCCATCGCCTTCGCCGATACCTGCCCCAGCCCCTGGGGCTTCGAGGCCGGGACCTATGAGAACCCCAATATCGCGGGCTCCGGGCAGGACTGCATGTGGATCATGGGCACCAAGGGGGGCGTGTCCTTCCCGTCGCTTACCGTCTGGACGGGTGCGGCGCATTGGGGGGAGGCGCCGCATCAGCGGCGCGCTCCTGCCGCCGACACCGTGCCGCTTGAGGCCCAGCTCGCGCATTTCCTTGACGTCCTGGACGGGGCGGCGCCCCTGATCACCGCGCAGGACGCCCGCCAGACATTGGCCGCCACGCTGGAGGTCGAGCGCCAGGTGGCGCAGGGCGCTGCCCAGGCAAGAGCCTCATAGGGAGACGCAAATGACAGAAGTTCTAACCCAAGCGCAGATCGACGAGTACCGCGAGACGGGCGGGATCGTGGTCGAGGGTCGCCTCAGCGCGCAGGACCTCGCCGAGATCCGCGCCGCCATCGCGCAGTCCTACGAGGAGGCGCGCGGGCTGACTGCCTCGACGGACAGGCTGGACCTAGAGGACAGCCACGCGCCCGACGACCCGCGCATCCGCCGCATCAAGCTGCCGCATACCCAATACGAGGTGTTCCAGCGGCTGATGACCTCGGACGCGATCCTGGCGCCCGCCCGCGACCTGATCGGGCCGAACCTGCGGCTGCACACCACCAAGCTGAACATGAAGATGGCGGGCTATGGCGCGGCGGTAGAGTGGCACCAGGACATGGCCTTCTACCCGCACACCAATGACGACGTGCTGGCGATGGGCGTGATGATCGACGACATGGAAGCCGAGAACGGCCCACTGATGATCTTCCCCGGCTCGCATCGCGGGCCGACGCTGGACCACCACGCGGATGGGGTGTTCGTGGGCGCGGTGGACCTGGCGGCGAACGGCCTGGACCTGGGGCAGGCGAAGATGCTGACCGGGCCGGCGGGGTCGGTCTCGATCCATCACGGGCGGGTGCTGCATGGCTCGGGGCTGAACACCTCCGACCGGGACCGGCGGCTCTTGTTCTACGAGATGATGGCCGCCGACAGCTTCCCGGTGATGGGCTCGATGACGGGCTTCGCCTCGCTGGAGGAATACGACACGCGGATGCTCTGCGGGCAGCCCACGATCCAGCCGCGCCTGACGGACTGGCCGGTGCGCATCCCGCTGCCGCATCCCTCGGATCGCGGCTCGATCTATGAGATCCAGAAGGGGCTGAAGCATCGCGGGTTCTCGATCTATGACACCGATGAGGGGTCCGGCTAGGCGCCGGATGAGGTCCTTGGCGCGGCGCGGTCTGGTAGACCGTGCAGCGGTCCCCTAAGCTGCTCCAGCGCATCACCACCCGCGCATCACTTACCACCAAGGAGCCCGCATGACCTGGATCACCACCATCGCTTACGAGGCCGCCACCGGGAAGCTGAGGAAGCTCTATGACCGCGTGACCGGCCCCGACAACAATGTCGACAACATCATGATGGCCCACAGCCTGCGTCCCCACTCGATGGAGGGGCATATGGCGATCTACAAATACGTGCTGCACCATTCGGGGAACACGATCCCGAAATGGTTCCTGGAATGCCTGGGGGTCTGGGTCAGCGCGCTGAACGGCTGCGATTACTGCGTCGAGCATCACTTTGGCGGCATGCGGCGGTTGGTCGGCGACGACGCGCGCGCGGATGCGATCCGGGCCGCGATTGAGGCGCGCGACGTGGCGGGCGCGCCGCTGGAGCCGCGCGAGCGGCTGGCGATGGATTACGCGCGGGTGCTGACCGAGGATCCCTCGGCCCTGACAGAGGCCCATGTGCAAGGCTTGCGCGACGCGGGCTGGGAGGATGGCGAGATCCTAGAGATCAACCAGGTCTCGTCCTATTTCTCTTACGCCAATCGCACGGTGCTGGGGCTGGGCGTGAATACCGAGGGCGACATTATCGGGCTGTCGCCTAACAATTCTGATGATCCCAACGACTGGAACCACAGCTAGGGTTCTGTCGGTGCGCCGCGTCGCCGGAACTCTGTTAAGGCTCTGACGCGTAACGCTTTAGTCATCTGAGCGCGTCATTCGTGGGAATGCTGCACGCAAGGTCCGCGCCCGTCTTGGGGGCAGGCGCGGGCGCGCGCCAGATCGTAAGCGAGCCGCGCCGTATGCATTGCGGCGTATTCCAGTTCCGCGCGACTAGCGCTGCATCGGCGGCTTGGTGGTCTCGCGCAGCACCATGCGCGCGGGCACATGCGAGACGGTGATCGGCATGTCGGGCTCGCGGATGCGCTCCAGCATCACGCGGGCCAGCTTGCGGCCCAGCATATAGGGCGAGACCGCCATTGTGGTCAGGGGCGGCACGGCGAGCTCGGCGTCCTGGATGTCGTCGAACCCCACGACCGAGACCTCGCGCCCAGGCATCTCGCCCCGCCGTTGCAGCGCCAGGCAGGCGCCAATGGCCACCATGTCGCCGTTGCACACCAGCGCGGTCACGTCCGGATGCTGGCGCCTTATCTCGTCCATCGCCTGCATCCCGGCCACGCGCCCATCCTCGCAGTCCCATACGATCGGCGCGCCGAGCCCGAGCTGCGCCAGGGCGGACGTATAGCCCTCGATCCGCTCCGAGCGCACCGCGACCCGCGCGGTGCCGCCCAGAAAGGCGATGCGGCGATGCCCCAGCTCGGCCAAATGATGCGTGGCCTCCGCCGTGGCCTTGGCGTTCTCGATGCCGATGTGATCGAGATCGGCGAATTCGGAGCGGCGCAGGAAGGTCACGCTGGGCAGCTGATGCGTGGTGAGCAGCTCGAAGGTGGATTTGGGCGTGTCCTCGGCGGGCACCCATAGGACGCCGCCGCGGGTGGAGCGGATGAACGCCTCCAGCTGGTTGCGCTGGCGCTCGGCGTCGTCGCGCGCGTCCAGCACCGACAGCAGGTAGCCCTCTGACTCGAACAGGTCGCTGGCGCCGCTGATGATCTCGGCGTTGAACGGGTTGGCGATCTTGTGGATCGACAGCCCGATCTCGCGGTTCTCGCCCGAGCGCATCGCCGCCGCGCGCCCATCGGGCACATAGTTCAGCTTCTTGGCCGCAAGGCGCACCTTCTTGCGGGTCAGCTCAGAGATCCGTCCCGCGCCGCGCATCACCTGGCTGGCGGTCGCGACCGAGACACCGGCCTCCTTGGCGACGGTTTCCAGTTTGGGTTTCTTGCTCATCCGGGCCGGGGCAGGGCGGGGAGCGGGCGCGTGGCTGCGGGCATTTGGTCTCTTTTAGTGTTAACGTTGCACCACATTCTGCTCCAAAGGGGCCAATTTTTCAAGTGAATAACTTCCTGATATTCGGACGCTTCTCGTCGTTGCGGCCCAAAATTCGTTGACAGGGATAAAACGTTATACCAAAATCCTGACCATCCAATTCGAGTCGCCCTCCGCATTTTCGCGGTCGGTCAGGGTCGAGCAAAGGATGGGATCGCATCGGCCCGCCGGGGCGGTCTTGGATTGCGTTGGGCCGCATGTGCGGCGCCACACTCAGGGAGGAAATAATGTTTTTGAACTTTAGATTGGTTGGTGCCGTCTCCGGGCTGGCCCTGCTGGCGTCCACCGCCGCCGCCGTGGCGCAGGAGATCCGCGTCTGGACCACCGAGACCCAACCCGCGCGCCTAGAGCGCCAACAGAACATGGCGGCCGAGTACGAGGCCGCCACCGGCGTCAAGGTCGAGATGATCCCCGTCGACGAGAAGGAATACGGCACCCGCGCCACCGCGGCCTTCGCCGCGGGCGACCTGCCGGACGTGATCTACTACCCGCTGCAATACGCGCTGCCATGGGTCGAGGCGGGCATCCTGGACGCCGAGGCCTCGCAGGAGGTGCTCGAGGCGCTGGGGGCCGACACCTTCGCGCCCGGCCCGGTCGCCATGGCGCAGACCTCTGACGGCGTGGCCGGGGTGCCGGTGGATGGCTGGACGCAGATGGTCGTCTACCGCAAGGACCTGTTCGACGCCAACGGGCTTGAGGCCCCCACCAGCTATGCCAATGTGGTGGCCGCGCTGGGTAAGCTGCACAACCCGCCAGAGATGTTCGGGTTCGTGGCCGCCACCAAGGTGGACGAGGGCTTTATGAGCCAGGTGCTCGAGCATGTGCTGCTGGCCAATGGCGCCACCCCGGTGGACGCCAATGGCTTTGCGGGCTTTGACGAGGCCAAGACCGTCGAGGCGCTTGAGTTCTACAAAGAGATCGCCGCCGCCTCGCCCCCGGGCGAGCTGTACTGGAAGCAATCGCGCGAGCTCTACTTTGCCGGTCAGGCCGCGATGATCATCTGGTCGCCCTTCATCATGGACGAGCTGGCCGGGCTGCGCGACGCCGCCCCGGTGACGATCAACGATGATCCGACCACGCGCGATCTGGCCGCGGCCACCGGCTTTATCACCAACTTCGCGGGTCCGTCGAACCCCGATGGCGCCGCCTGGGCCGATAGCCGCTATTTCGGGATCACCGCGGATGCCGATACCGAGGCCGCGCAGGACTTTGTGCAGTTCGCCGTCAGCGGCGGCTACATGGACACTCTGGCCATCGCGCCCGAGGGCAAGTTCCCAAGCCGCAACGGCACCTCCGAGAACCCGACCGAGTATATCGACGGCTGGTCCAAGCTGGATGTGGGCGTGGATCGCCGCGCGCCGCTCAGCGATCTTTACCCGGCGGATGTGATCTCGAACATCGTGGCCGGTCTCGATGTGGGCCAGCGCTGGGGCGTGGCCGAGGGCCAGCTGGGCCTGGCGTCCAAGATCATCAACAGCCAGGCGATCAACCGCGTCACGCGTGAGTTCCTGGACGGCGACATCGAAGCGGCCGCGGCCGTGGCGAAGATGAACGACGAGCTGAGCAAGATCGAGTAGCGATCCGCCAGCTTTGCGACTTCCCAGGCGGCGGCGCGCCCGCCGCCTGACCCCAAACGCCCGACTTTGGAGAGAACGATGACGACCCCGGTGCCGCCGACGGGTACGGGTCCGCTTGCCAAACGTGAGGCACGATTGGCCTGGGGACTTCTGTTTCCCACGATTTTCTCAGTCTCCCTTGTGGTGCTCCTGCCGCTCCTGGCGATCTTCTGGGTCAGCTTTAAGCCCATCGGCCTGGAGGACCTGCGACCCCCCGAAAGCGTGGTGCGCGAGCAGCTGCGCGGCCGCCCCGCCGCCGATGGCGACGCCGCGACCCTGCGCTACCGGATCCGCAACTCCAGCCAGAAAGAGCCCATCACCGGGGTCACGATCACCGACAGGCTGCCCGAGGGGCTGGCGATCATGTCGGTGGACGCGCGCTGCGACCTCGACGGGCTGGCGTTGTTCTGCGACCTGGGCGATTTCGCGCCCGGACAGCGCGAGAATATCGAGATCGAGGTGACCGTCAGCCAGGCCTTCCTGGATGCCGACCCCGATCTGGACGACACCCCCGCCATCGTCACGGGCAAAGGCAAGAACATCCTCACCAATGCCGAGTTCACGCTAGAGAACTTCGCCCGCATCTTTGACGGCGACGAGTTCTGGGCCGTGCTCTACGCCACCATGTTCTACACCATCGTGGGCACGGTGGGGGCGCTGGTGGTGGGGCTCTTTGCGGCGCTCTTGCTGAACAAGGAGTTCCGCGGCAAGGGGCTCGTGCGCGGGCTCTACCTGTTCCCATATGTGGCGCCGGTGATCGCGGTGGCGTTTTCCTGGGTGACGCTGTTCGACCCCTTCTCGGGCTCGGTGAACGCGCTGCTGGTGCAGATGGGCGTGGTGGAGAGCCCGATCAACTTCTTCGGGCAGCGCCCGCAGGCGCTGGTGATGGTGACGGTGTTCGAGATCTGGCGCTACTTCCCGCTGTCCTTCCTGTTCATCCTGGCGCGCATGCAGAGCATCGACACGGATATGTACGAGGCCGCCGATATGGACGGGGCGAGCCCGTTCCAGAAGTTCTGGTACCTGTCGTTGCCGATGCTCTTGGGCATCCTAAGCGTGCTGTTCCTGCTGCGCTTTATCTGGACCTTCAATAAGTTCGACGACATCTTCCTGCTGACCGGGGGCTCGGCGGGCACGCGCACGCTGACGGTAAATGTCTACGAGCAGGCCTTTGCGGTCAGCAATATCGGCGCGGGGGCGGCGGTGGCCGTGGTGATCTTTGGCTTCCTGCTGGCGTTCTCGATCTTCTTCTTCAAATACATGAGCCGGGAGGAGGGGCTATGATGCGCGCGCTTCGCAACGGGCCCCTGACCGCCGCGGTGATTGGCGGGCTTTGGGCCTTCACCATCGCGATCATCGTGGCCGTGGTGATGTCCTTTTCGACCGGCGAGGCGTTCCGGCCGTTCTTTTGGGTGTCGCTGGGGCTGGGTGCTGTGACGGGGCTGATTACGCTCTATTACCGCGATGCGCGGGTGCTGGTGGCGGCCCTTGCGGTGATCTCCGTGGGGTTGGGCGCGGCGGGCGCCGGCGCGATCCTGGTGGGCGAGGGGGTCTCGCTGACCGCCCTGGCGCTTGCGAATGCGGGGTTTGCGCTCTTTGCCGCCTGGCCGCTGGTGGTGATCCTGCGCAGCCTGGTACCGGGCCCGGTGGACAAGCACCAATGGGAGGAGGCCGTGATCCGGTTCCTCACCGGCTTTGGCTACATCTTCTTCACCACGGCGGTGCTGGTGCCGTTCTATGTGATGATCATGACCAGCCTGAAGAACCAGCAGGACCTGCTGCAGAACCCGCTGGATTTCACGATTGATTTCTCCAAGGGCTGGGGCCTCTTGCGCAGCTATTTCGAGCTGTTCGGGGATTTCGGCTTCGGGTCCTACCTGTGGACCAGCTTTTATGTCTCGGTGCTGACGGTGTTCATCACGCTGGCCTTCTCGATCCCCGGCGCATACGCGGTGGCGCGGCTGCGGTTCAAGGGGCGTGCGGCGTTCGGGCGCTCGATCCTGTTGATCTACATGGTGCCGATGATCGTGCTGGCGCTGCCGATCTATATCGTGTTCTCGATGACCGGGCTGCGCAACACCATCATCGGGATCGTGATGATCTACCCGGTCACGACGATCCCGGTGGCGCTTTACATGCTACAGGGCTACTTCCGCGGGCTGCCCGCCGAGGTCGAGGAGGCCGGGCTGATGGACGGGCTGAACCGGCTGCAGGTGATCTGGAAGATCACGCTGCCGCTCGCGCTGCCCGCGCTGGCGTCGGTCTCGCTTTACGTGTTCATGATCGCCTGGAATGAGTTCCTGCTGGCCTTCATGCTGCTGGATGATCCGGCGAAATTCACGCTGACCCGCGGGGTGGCGTCGCTGAACTCGTCGGAGGTTCCGCGCCAGCACCTGATGGCGGGCGCGGTGATTGCAACGATACCGATCATGGCCCTGTTCCTGGGGCTGGAGCGGTTCATGACCAAGGGCCTCACCGCCGGGAGTGTCAAAGGATGAGTGGACTAGACAATATCTCGCTCGACGAGAGGGCGCGGGCGATCCTGCGCGCCAATGATCGCGGCGGGTTCACCCTGCCCACGGAGGGGCTCTACCCCTACCAGTGGAACTGGGACAGCGCCTTTGCGGGCTGGGGCTTCGCAAGCTTCGATCTGGACCGGGCCTGGCAAGAGCTGGAGAGCCTGTTTTCCGGCCAGTGGCCGAACGGCATGGTGCCGCATATCCTGTTCCGCAGCGATGACCCGGGCTATTTCCCCGGGCCGACGGTCTGGGGCACGCAGGGGATCGGCCCGATCCCGTCCTCGGGGATCAGCCAGCCGCCCGTCGCGGCCACCGCGATCCGGGCGATCTGGCAGGCCGATAAGGCCGCGGGGGATGCGCGCCTGCGCGCGCTGCTGCCCGGGATCAAGGCTTGGCACAGGTGGTTCATGGACTGGCGCCGCACGCCAGAGGGGGCGATCTTTGTCACCCACCCCTGGGAGGCCGGGCGCGACAACACCGCCGACTGGGACAGCGCCATGGCGATGATCGAGCCCGCGGGCGTCGGCGACTACACCCGCCGCGACACCGCCCATGTGAACGCCGAGATGCGCCCCACCAAGGCCGATTACGATCGCTATATCTGGCTGGTGAACCGGGGCCGCAACATGGGCTGGGACGAGGCCGAGATGGCCAAGGACCGCCCCTTCGCGGTGGCGGACCCCACCATGACCTTCATCCTGCTGCGCGCGAACCGGGACCTTTCGCATATGCTGGCCGCGCATGGGATGGACACCGCCGAGGTGGACGGCTGGACGATGCGGCTGGAGGCGGGCTGCGCGGCGCTGCGCCACCCCGAGCTTGGCTTTTTCGATGCGGTGAACCTGCGCACGGGGGCCCATACCGGGCATCTGACCTCGGCGTCGTTTCTGTGCTGGTACGCCGGGCTGGATGACGCGCGGATGCGCGCGGCGGTGACCGAGGGGCTGGCCTCGTCCAGCTACCCGCTGCCCAGCCTGGCGGTGGACTCGCCGCATTTTGACGGGATGCGCTATTGGCGCGGGCCGACCTGGGCGATGGTGAATATGATGATCGGGCTGGGGCTGGCCGATATGGGGCTTGCGGCCGAGGCCGAGCTGCTGCGGACCCGCACCGGCGAGATGATCGCCCAGCACGGCTTCGCCGAGTATTTCCACCCGCAGACCGGCGAGCCTGCCGGGGGCGGGACCTTCACCTGGACGGCCGCCGTCTGGCTGGCCTGGGCCTCACCGAACGCGGGAGACATGTGATGGGCGCGATAGAGCTAAGGGCCGTCGAGAAGTGGTTCGACGAGCTGCAAGTGATTAAAGGGATCGACCTGGACATCAAGGACGGCGAGTTCATCATCTTCGTCGGCCCCTCGGGCTGCGGCAAGTCGACCTTGCTGCGGATGATCGGCGGGCTCGAGGAGACCTCGCGCGGGGCGATCGTGCTGGACGGCACGGATGTGACCGACCAGCCGCCCAGCAAGCGCGGGCTGTCGATGGTGTTCCAAAGCTACGCGCTCTATCCGCATATGTCGGTGCGCGACAATATGGGGTTCTCGCTGAAGACCGCCGGGGCGCCCAAGGCCGAGATCGCCGAGAAGGTGAATGAGGCGGCGCGGGTCCTCAAGCTAGAGCCCCTGCTGGATCGCCGCCCCAAGGACATGTCCGGCGGGCAGCGCCAACGCGTCGCGATAGGCCGCTCCATCGTGCGCGCGCCCACCGCGTTCCTGTTCGACGAGCCCCTGTCGAATCTCGACGCGGCCCTGCGCGTCGAGATGCGGCTAGAGATCGCGCGGCTGCACCAGTCGCTGAAGACCACGATGATCTATGTCACCCATGACCAAGTCGAGGCGATGACCCTGGCCGACCGCATCGTGGTGCTGGACGCGGGCAGGATCGCCCAGGTCGGCACCCCGCGCGATCTCTATAACCACCCCGCCGACCTCTTCGTGGCGCAGTTCATCGGCTCGCCCAAGATGAACGTGCTGCCCTGCGGTGCGGCGGATGGGGCGTTCATGCTGCAGGGCGGCCGCGGCAGCGCCTTTGACATGGCGCGCGGCGCGCCCGCACATCTGGGCATCCGGCCCGAGCATATCGTGCTCGGTGCGGCGGGCAGCGGCAATTGCGACGGCACCGTCGAGGTGGTCGAGTATCTGGGCGCCGACAGCTATGTGTTCGTCAATTGCGGCCCGCTTGGCGTGGTCAACGTGCGCGTAAGCGGCGCAGAAGAGCACGCCGTGGGGCAGGATGTGGGGCTGAGCTTCCCGCCCGAGCGGCTGCATTTCTTCGGCGCGGATGGCAAGGCCGTCTGATCCGCGCGTACTGGGCGGTCTTGCGGGCGTAATCGTTGGCGTGGAGCGGACATTGGCAGGTGGCAATTTTCTTGCAAGAAAATTGCGAAACTCTTGCAAGAGTTTCTTTGGCGCGACACGAGATGTTCCTTCTAGCGCGACCTCTTGCCCGTTTGCGGGCCCAACTTTCCTTGGAAGGAAAGTGCAAATCTCTTGCAAGAGATTTGGCCCGTCCAAAGGCCCGCTCAGGCCCAAACAGGCCCAACTCAAACGCGCCTAACCCTTGAAATGTTTCGCCAGCTTCAGCCCCTGGCCTTGATAGTTCGACTTGATCTCTCGCCCATAAAGCGCGCGGGGGCGCTGCGACATGCGCTCGTAGACCAGCCGCCCAACGACCTGGCCGTGCTCCAGCACGAACGGCGCCTCGTGGCAGCGCACCTCGAGCACCCCGCGCGAGCCGGCCCCTCCTGCGCCATCCCAGCCAAAGCCCGGATCGAAGAAGCCCGCGTAATGCACGCGGAACTCGCCCACCATGGCTAGATAGGGGGCCATCTCGGCGGCGCAGTCGGGGGGGATGCAGATCGCCTCGCGGCTCATCAGGATGTAGAACGCGCCGGGGTCCAGGATGATGCGCCCGTCGCTGGTGCGCACCTCCTCCCAGTAGTCGGCGGGCGGGTAATGCCCCACCCGGGCGAGATCCACCACGCCGGTATGGCGCTTGGCGCGGTAGCCCACCAGGTCGCCGTCCCGCGGCCTCAGATCCACCGAAAAGCCCAGCCCGTCCGAGATCACCGGATCGCCGTCCACGATCGGCGTCTGCGCATGCACCGCGCGCAATTCGCCATCGTCTAGGAAGGTGCGCCCCTGGCGGAAAATGATCTGCGTCAGCAACTGCCCCGGTTGCGCCACGACCGAGAAGCTCTGCGGGCAGATCTCGGCAAATAGCGGCCCCTCATAGCCGTCCGCCACGCGATCGAATTCTATGCCCTGGTCGGTGATCACGCGGGTCATCAGGTCGAGCCGCCCGGTGGAGCTCTTGGCCGAGGCCGCGGCGGTCATGCCAGCGGGCAGGGCGAGCCGCTCCATCAGCGGCACCACATAGACACAGCCCTTCTCCAGCACCGCGCCGGTCCCAAGCGGGATCTCGTGCATCGTCAACTCGTCCAGCCGCTCCGCGACGCTGCGACCGGCGCCGGGAAGGAACGAGGCGCGCACCCGGTAGGCGCGGTCGCCCAGGCGCAGGTCAAGCGAGGCTGGTTGCACCTGCTCCGGCAGGATCGGTTCGGTCGCGCCAATGGCGCCGCCCTGGATAAGCGCCTCGATCTGGCTGTCAGCCAAAACGCCGTTTTGCATGATGTCCCCTTGTTGTTGCGCGCAAGAAAGCATTTGCGGCCCGAAAGTGCCATCCCCGGTTTTCGGTGGTCTTTGTAGCCCTTGCCGCCCTTGCCGCACCTGCAGCCCCGGCAAGCCTTGCGGCATGTTGACGGCGTCCTGGCGGCGTCGGTTTGCTGGAAAACTCGGGAGTGTTTACGACGCATTAGCCGAATCAGAAGAATAATTAGGGTGGGTGGAGGCGGTATCAACGCAAAAATCTCGCGAATTCACCGCGCCCTGGGGTGCTGCGTTTCTTTGATGAATTGGTCGGGCTAGCAGGACTTGAACCTGCGACCTTCCGTCCCCCAGACGGACGCGCTACCAGACTGCGCCATAGCCCGAACAGCCGCCCTTTTACCCGATATGTTCGGCGGGGCAAGGGCGGAAACGCGCTACTTGGTCGGCAATAGCGGGAAATGTCCCGGCGAATGGATCGACACAGACATTTCAATCCCGATGCTGCCGGAGGCAGCGCTCAGGCAACGCACGCAATTCCATGGACAAGTTGGCCCGTCACGAAGATCATTCCCATGCAGCGTGCCAAGTGGGGCGCGCTAGGCGCTCGTCATCTTGTCACGCAGCGCGCTGAGCCGATCCGCGAGCGGACCCAGATCGTCCGAGCGCGCGGATTTGCCCGCGGCAAGAAGCTCCAGCACGTCTTGCGCCAATGCGGGACGTTCTGGCGGTGGCGCTGGTGCGGGCTGCTGTTCGGGTTCAACTTCAGGCTCAGGCTCAGGCTCAGGCTCAGGCTCAGGCTCAGGCTCAGGCTCTAGCTCGGGCGCGGCCTGGGCCGGTTCGTCATATGCCGGGGCAGGGCTCGGCTCTGCCGCCGGCGCGGTGTCGATATTCAGCGCCAGAGATGGCTGCGCCGCGGTGCTGTCGTCTTTGGCGACTTTGGCGGGCGGCTTAGCGGTTTCCTTGTCGGGCGCGGCGCTGTCCGCTGCAACCGGTGGCGCGGCGGGCTGCAGGAATCCTGGCAGCTCGGGCGCCTCCTCTTCCGCCGGTGTTGCGGCGGGTGGGTCGTCCGCGGCCATTGGCGGGGCGGCGGGCTCTGGATCCGGTTCCGGCGCGGGGTCAAGTTCTGCTTCGGCCACCGGATCGGGAGCCGATTCCGGCGCGGGTTCCGCCATTTCAGGTTCAGAGGCGGGCATTTCGGCGGCTGGCGCGGCTTGCGGTGCTGATTCTTTCTCGTCTTTCGCGGGCTCTGGGGCGGCATCCTCGTCGGCAAAACTGGGCTCGGCGCCGTAGCCCTCGCCATCGGTGGGCAGCGACAGCGCGGCCACATGTTTGACGCCCTGCTCGCGCAGGATCTTCTGCACGCCGCGGATGGTCAGCCCGTCATCATGCAGCAGTTTCTTGATGCCCCCCAAGAGCGCCATATCCGCGGGGCGGTAGTAGCGTCGGCCGCCCGCCCGCTTGACGGGTTTGACTTGCGCAAAGCGCGATTCCCAGAACCGCAATACATGCGTAGGCGTCCCAAGCCAATCGGCGACCTCGCTTATGGTGCGGAAGGCGTCGGGAGATTTTGTCATGTTGTCAAGGCCTTAGGATTTGTTCCCCTTGGCGACGCGATCCTTCATAAGATGGGACGGTCGGAAGGTCAGCACCCGGCGCGGCGAGATGGGCACCTCTTCGCCGGTCTTGGGGTTGCGCCCCACGCGGGCGGATTTATCGCGCACCGAGAAGGTCCCAAAGGAAGAGATTTTGACCGTCTCGCCAGCGACCAGAGCATCGGAGACATGGCTCAGAACGCTCTCTACCAGCTGCGCGCTTTCGTTGCGCGAAAGTCCCACCTCGCGAAACACAGATTCGCTTAGATCCATCCGCGTTAAAGTCTTGTCGCTCATGCCATCCCCCTAATGATATTGCTGAAGCTTAGGGGGGTCGGAAATTAAATGTCAATATCAATGGCTTGGCGAGGCGCCTGAATGTGGAATTTACCAGCGTAAAACCACCGATCCCCAGGCCAGCCCGCCGCCGATCGCCTCGGTGACCAGCAGATCGCCCTGTTTGATGCGCCCCTCGGCGCTGCCAACGGAGAGGGCGAGGGGAATCGATGCCGCCGAGGTGTTGCCGTGATCTTGCACGGTCACGATGACGCGATCCATCGGGTGGTTCAGCTTCTTGGCGGTGGCGGTGATGATCCGCAGGTTCGCCTGATGCGGCACGATCCAGTCGATGTCGTCATGGCCCAGCCCGGCGCGGGCCAGGGCGGTCTCGGCGGTCTTGGCCAGCTTCTCGACCGCGTGGCGGAAGACCTCCTTGCCCTGCATGCGCAGATGGCCGGTGCTCTGGGTCGAGACGCCGCCATCCACGTAAAGGATGTCGCGATGCCGCCCGTCCGAGTTCAGATCCGTGGCCAGGATGCCGCGGTCGGCGCTGCTGCCCTGGCCTTCCTGCGCCTCTAGGATCAGCGCGCCCGCGCCGTCGCCAAACAGCACGCATGTGGTGCGGTCCGACCAGTCCATGATCCGGCTAAAGGTCTCGGCCCCGATCACCAGGATGCGCTCCGCCTGGCCAGAGACGATCAGCGCATTGGCGTTGGTCAGCGCGTAGACGAAGCCCGCGCAGACCGCCTGCACGTCAAAGGCAAAGCCGCGGGTCATCCCCAGCGCGTGCTGCACCATGGTGGCGGCGGAGGGGAAGGTCAGATCGGCGGTCGAGGTCGCCAGCACGATGGCGTCGATGTCATCGGCCTTCAGGCCGGCGTTCTCAAGGGCCGCCTCGGCAGCGCGGCGCGCCAGATCAGAGGTCGTCTGGCCCTCCGCGGCGAAGTGGCGCTGCTCGATGCCGGTGCGGGCGCGAATCCATTCATCCGAGGTGTCGACGGAGGCTTCGAATTCGGCATTCGTGACCACACGGTCCGGCAGGTAGTGGCCCATCCCTCGGACCACGGCGCGTCTTGTCATTTTGTACTTTCGGTGACTTGATCTGACGCATCTTGGCGCGCCAGTGTTACAGATGCAACTCGAGCGGCCAGGCGCTCGCTGAATTTCGATTCCGCCAGGTTCACGGAAAGCTTAATCGCCGCGGCGATGCCGGTGGCGTCCGCCGAGCCGTGGCTTTTGACCACGGTGCCGTTCAGGCCCAGGAAAACGCCGCCATTCACCCGGCGCGGGTCGATGCGCTTGCTCAGCCGCCGCAGCGAGGTGAAGGCCATCATCGCGGCGATCCGGCTTAGCGGGGTGGCCGCGAAGGCCGAGCGCAGGAACTCGCGGATCAGCCCCGCGGTGCCCTCGGCGGTCTTGAGGGCGATGTTGCCGGTGAACCCGTCGGTGACGATCACGTCGACGCGGTCCGACGGGATGTCGCCGCCCTCGACGAAGCCCACGTAATCGAACTCGCCCGCCGGGGCGGCGGCGGCGATCAGCTCGTTGGCGACCTTCAGCTCGGCGCGGCCTTTATGCTCCTCGGTGCCGACATTCAGCAGCCCGATGCGCGGGCGCACCAGGCCCAGCCCGTTGCGGGCGTAGCTGGTGCCCATCAGGGCGTATTGCAGCAGGTCGTCCTCGTCGGCGCGGATATCGGCGCCCACATCCAGCATCACGTTGAACCCGTCCGCGTTGCGCGATGGCCAGAGGCAGGCGATGGCGGGCCGGTTGATGCCCTCCAGCTTGCGCAGGCGGATCATGCTGACCGCCATCAGCGCGCCGGTGTTGCCGCAGGAGATCGCCACCTCGGCCTCGCCATTGCGGACCGAGTCGATGGCCGACCACATCGAGGTACCCTTGCCGTGGCGCATCACATAGCTGGGCTTGGCGTCCATGGTGACGACGCTGTCGGTGCCGCGGATCTCGCAGCGCCCGGTCAGATGCTTCTTGCGCGCCACCTGGCGCTCCAGCTCGGCGGCGTCGCCATGCAGGATGAAGGCGATCCGCGGATTGCGCTGCGCTGATACGGCGCAGCCCGCGACGACAGCCGCGGGCCCAAGGTCGCCGCCCATGGCGTCGACCGAAATAACGATTGTATCAGAGCCTAGCGTAGGTGTTCGTGTCGCGGGAAGAGCGCCTTCCGCCGCCATTTTCGCCCACCCCCGGGTTGCTGCTTACGCCGCGTCTTCCTCGTCGAGGTCGATCTCGTCATTGATCGCCACGACTTCGCGGTCGTCATAGTGGCCGCAGGCGGGACAAACGTGATGCGCGCGCTTCAGCTCGCCGCAGTTCGAACATTCCTGTGGATTGCTCGCCGAAAGACCGTCGTGGCTACGGCGGTTGTTGCGGCGGGAACGGGTAACTCTGTTCTGAGGGACAGCCATGTCTCAACCTCGGGGTTTGGAGGGCCGTCGCCCTGATGTGAATCCGTGTATCCCGCAGTTGCGGGCGAGGGCCGGAACATACTGCGATTCTGCATATACGCAAGGGTCTTTTTTGCGCGCCGCACCGAAAGCTCTATGCGGTCGCCCGCGGTGCTATTTTGGCGATCGCTGGGGCTTGGCGCAACCAAAACTCTTGCAAGAGTTTTGCCGATTTCTTCAAGAAATCGCCCCCCGCCCGGCCTGGAGCGATCGCCCCTGGGGTGAACGCCCGGTTACCGCACCGTTCGCGGGGCTCACCGCTTGCTAACCAAGCCCGCGTAAAACCCTGCCCAAGAAGCGCTTCTATCCGCAGGGTCTCACGCCCTGCGCATTGCAATCCAGGTCCCCCAGACCACCCCCTCATTGGGTGCAGGGACGGTCCGATCAGCCTCGGGTCCGGCAAATTCCGGCCCCGGACCGCTTTGGGCGTCAGCCCACTGGAGACGTATCGGCGGCGCCGCCCCTTTAATGCACCACGCCCTCCGATGATCACAGCATGAGCGCCCGGCCCGACCGTCACGCCGCTAGCCAGCCCTCTGGGATGCGCGGCGCGGCGGCGATCAGCGCGCGCGTATAGGCGTGGGCGGGCGCGCCAAAGACCTGCTCGGTCGCCCCTTCCTCCACGATGCGGCCGGCCTGCATGACCAGCACCCGGTCGGTGACCGCGCGCACGACGCTTAGGTCATGGCTAATGAAGAGGTAGCTCAGCCCAAAGCGCGCCTGCAGCTCCGCCAGCAGATCCAGGATGCGCGCGCGGATCGAGACATCCAGCGCGCTGACCGCCTCGTCGAGCACCACCAGCTTGGGCCGGATCACGATGGCGCGGGCGATGGCGATGCGCTGGCGCTGCCCGCCGGAGAACTCGTGGATGTATTTCTCGGCATCCCCCGGGGCGAGGCCAACGGCCTCCAGCGCCTCCGCCACGCGGGCGCCGATGTCGGGAACCGGGGTCAGGTGGAACGGCTCGGCCACCAGGCGGGCCACCTTGTGGCGGGGGTTGAAGGACCCGAACGGGTCCTGGAACACGACCTGCATCTTGGCGCGCAGGGGCGGCGGCACCGCGGGGGCCGCGATCCTCTCGCCGTCCAGCCGGATCTCGCCGCCCTGCAGCGCGTCCAGCCCCAGGATGGCCCGCGTCAGCGTTGACTTGCCACAGCCGCTCTCGCCCACCAGCCCGACGCTCTCGCCCGCCCGGACGGTCAGGCTGACGCCGTCCACCGCGCGGAAGCTCTTGCGCGGGCCAAAGAGCCCGGCGCGCCCGGCGGGATAGTCCCGCACCGCGCCGCTGACCTCTAGGATCGGCGCGCTTTGCGCGCCCGCTTTCCGGTCGGGCACATGGGTGCTGTCGGCCATCAGCTTGCGCGTATAGGCGGCCTTGGGCGCCCGGAACACCGCCTCGGTCCGGCCCGCCTCGACCAGCGCGCCGTCGCGCATCACCGCCACGTGGTCGGCCACATCCGCGACCACCGCCAGGTCGTGGGTGATCAGCCAAAGCGCCATGCCGTCCTCGTCGACCAGCCCCTTGAGCAGGTCGAGGATCTGCGCCTGCGTGGTGACGTCCAGGGCGGTGGTGGGCTCGTCGGCGATCAAGAGCTTGGGCCGAAGCGCCACGGCCAGCGCGATGCAGACGCGCTGGCGCTGCCCGCCGGAGAGCTCATGCGGGAAGCGCTCCGCCCCGACCGCGCCGAGCCCGACGCGGTCCAGGCGCGCCTCCGCGACGCGCCTTGCCTCAAACCGCCCGGCCGCGCCATGGACCAGCAGGGTCTCGGCCACCTGATCGCCGATGGTCTTGAGCGGGTTCAACGCGGTCATTGGCTCTTGGAAGATCATGCCGATCTCGCGGCCGCGCAGGGCGCACATCGCGCGCTCCTTGGCCGCCAGGATCTGGCGCCCCTCAAAGGCGACCCGCCCCGAGGGCGCGGCGCCGCGCGGCAAAAGCCCCATCGCCGCCAGGGCGGTCATCGACTTGCCAGAGCCGCTCTCGCCGACCAGGCCAAACACCTCGCCCGCGCCGATATCAAAGGACACGTCCCGCAGGATCTCTGCCGCGCCGATACGCAGGGATAGCCGGTCGATACTCAGCACCCGGTCCTCCCTTCTTCGGTTTGGAAATATCCCGGGGGGAGCTCGAGGGGGGCAGAGCCCCCCTCGACCTGGCGACGACGCAGTCGGCGCAAAACCTCCTCAAGACGGCTCACCGCAAACGCCTCAGGCGCGGGTCCAGATGGTCGCGCAGCCCGTCGCCCATCAGGTTCAGCCCCAGCACGGTCAGCACGATGGCCAGGCCGGGGAAGATCGCGATATGCGGGGCCAGCGAGATCAGGGTCTGGCTCTCGGCCAGCATGCGCCCCCAGCTCGGGGTGGGGGGCTGCGCCCCAAGGCCGACATAGCTCAGCCCCGCCTCCGCCAGGATGCCCAGCGAGAACTGGATGGTGCCCTGCACGATCAAGAGATTGGCGACATTGGGCAGGATATGCTCGACCGAGATCCGCAGCCGGCCCTTGCCGGCCACCCGCGCGGCCAGCACGTAGTCCAGCGTCCACAACGATAGCGCGCCGCCGCGGGTCACCCGCGCGAAAACGGGGATGTTGAAGATCCCGATCGCCAAGATGGCATTGAAGGCCGAGGGTCCAAACACGGCAGTGATCAGGATCGCGATCACCAGCGAGGGGAAGGCAAAGATCAGATCGTTGCCGCGCATGATCAGCTCGTCCAGCCAGGCGCCGCGGTGGGCCGCCGCCCAGAGCCCCAGCGGCACGCCCAGCAGGATGCCGATGCCCACCGCCACCACCGCTACGGCGATGGAGACCCGCGCGCCGACCATGAGCATCGACAGGATGTCGCGCCCGAACTGATCCGTGCCCAGCCAATGCGCCATCGTCGGCGGCTTCAGCCGGTTGGCAATCGCGATGCCGTCAATCGCATAGGGCACCCAAAGAAACGACAGCAGTGCGGCGGCGACGAAAACCGCCGTCACCGCAGCACCCAGCCAAAGCTGCCCCGGCAGGCGCCTCATCGCGCGCCCCCGCCGCGCCGCAGGCGCGGGTCGATGGCCGCATAGGCGATGTCCACCAGGAAGGTCACCAGGATCACCGCGAAGACCAGCAGCATCACCACGGATTCGACCACCACCAGGTCGCGCTGCGTGATGCCCTGAAAGATCAGCCGCCCCAGCCCGGGCAGGAAGAACACGTTCTCGATGATGATCGCGCCGGCCAGCAGGAACGAGAATTGCAGCCCGATAATGGTCATCACCGGGATCAGCGCGTTGCGCAGCGCGTGCCGAACGATGGCCTGGCGCTGGCTCAGCCCCTTGGCGCGGGCGGTGCGGATGTAATCCTGGCCCAGGGTCTCGATGAGGCTCGAGCGCATCACCCGCGCCAGGATCGAGGCCTGGGGCAAGGCAAGCGCCACCGCCGGCAGGGTCAGCGCCTTGATCCCCGGCCAGAGCCCCGCCTCCCAGCCCGGGAAGCCCCCGGCCGAGAACCAACGCAGCGAGATCGCGAAGACCAGCACCAAGAGCATGGCGAACCAGAAGTTGGGGATCGCGATGCCCAGCTGGGTGGCCCCCATGATGCCGTAATCAGCCGGGCCGCCGCGGCGCGCCGCGGCGATCACGCCCACCGGGATGGCGATCAGCGTGGACAAAAGCAGCGCGTAAAGCGTCAGCGGCAGCGACACCCAGAGCCGCGCGCCCACCAGCTCGGCCACCGGCACGCGGTAGGTGTAGCTGGTGCCGAAATCCCCTACGAACAGCCCGCCGACCCAGCTGAGGTAGCGCGCGGTCAGCGACCCATCCAGGCCAAGCTCGGCGCGCAGCGCGGCCACTGTCTCGGGGGCGGCGTTCAGGCCCAGCATGAACGAGGCCGGATCGCCGGGGATCACCTCGATCACCGCGAAGATGACCAGGCTGGCCACAATCAGGCTAAGCGCCAGCGACCCCAGCCGCGTCAGGAAATACCGTGCCATGGGCGGACTTTAGGCGCGGTGATCGCGCTTGGCCACCGCGAACCGGCCCCGCGCCCCACCTAGAGGGGTCGGCCCACCCACCCACCCCCGCCCCCTCCAGGCGCGGCACGGGGCCGGGGGTGATCTGATCCGCCCCGAGCCACGCCCGCATCTCGAACCGCCCGTCCACCATCTGCGGTGCGCGGCTGGCGATCATATGCCGGTCGCGCAGCCCGCGCAGCGTGGCGGCCGCGTCCTCGCCAAAGCGCTGGTCGGTGAAGTAGAAATTGTGGCTGGCCGAGATGCGCTCGATCGTGTCCACCGGGTAGTCGCCCTGCACCGCCTCCCAGCGGGCGGTCATGTCCACATCCGCGATCTCGTCCCGGCGCTCGCGCGGCACCCCGTGGCGGCCCAGCCGCGGCGCGCTGAGGAAACGCTTGGCGTTGGAGGTCGCCAGCACCCCGTCATGGCGGTTGAAGTAGTTCGTCCAGCGCTGCGATTTCTCCAGGATGGATGCGCCCTCGCTGCGCCGCACCGATCGGGTCGAGATATCCGCCCCGAAGGTGATCAGGTTGGCGATGCCCCAGGCGGATTGCCGCGCCACGCGCGACCCCGGCGCGTCGCGCAGCGCCTCGCGCACCACCAGGGACCCCATCGAATGCGCCATCACATGCACCCGCACGCGGCATTCCGGCGTCGAGAGCTGCGCAAAGACCGCCCGCGCCGAGCTCACCAGATCCAACGCGCTGCCGCGCGCGTCCTGGTCGTCCTCGTAGTAATCGAACACCTCGCCATTGGCGGGCCAGGAGAAGCTGACGAACACCGCCTCGGCAAAGCCGTTGTTGCGGATCGTGGCGGCGAGGTTGCGATGCGCCTCAAAGCAGTCCTGCGCGTCGATGTTGAAGCCGTGGACGAACACCACGATGTCGCCCTCGTGTTCCATGCCCACAGGCGGCGCGGCGTCCTGCGCCGCGGCCCAGCGCGCCTGCGCGTCCGCGACGACCCTGCGCCCCCAGCGCAGCCGCCGCCCGGGACCCTTCTCGCGCTTGTCGGGATCAAAGAACCTGTCGCCCGGCTCGGTGGCCAGAAAATAGGGCCCGGCCTTGCGGGGCCCGAACTGCCGCTGCCCAGCGGAGCCGGTGATGTTGCGCGTGGTAACCAGGTATTCTGTCATGATGCCCCCTGTGACATGGCGTTTCTATTTGGGTCCGAATCACCTACCATGAGGGCCGTGACCGCAGCGTGAGAGCTCCATGAATGGACCATAAGGACGTCATAGCAGCCTTGCCGCGCCAGGATCTGGCGCGCCTGACCCAGCGCCAGAATCGCGCCGGGCTGTGGCACCTTGCGGGGCATCTGGGGCTGATCGTGATCGTGGGGGCTGGCATCGCGCTGCGCGTGCCGCTCTGGCCGCTTCTGCTGCCGCTGCAGGGCGTGCTGATCGTCTTCCTCTTCACGCTCGAGCATGAGGCCACCCATAAGACGCCCTTTGCCAGCGGCTGGCTGAACGAGGCCGTGGGGCATCTCAGCGGGCTGCTGATCCTGCTGCCCTTCACCTGGTTCCGTTACTTCCACCTGGCGCATCACAAATACACCAACGACCCCGAGCGCGACCCCGAGCTTCTGGCGGGCGGGCACCCCAAGACCCGCGCGGCGTATCTCTGGCACGTCTCGGGGCTGCCCTATTGGGCGGGCACGGCGCGGGTGCTGGTGGTGAACGCGCTGGGGCGGGCAGGGGGCAGCTACCTGCCGCAGCGCGCCCTGCCGCGCGTCGCCTGGGAGGCGCGGGCATACCTGGCGGTCTACGCCGCCGCGGCGCTGTCGCTTGCGGTCTCGCCGCTGCTCTTCTGGGTCTGGCTGCTGCCGGCGCTGCTGGGCCAGCCGGCGCTGCGGCTCTACCTGCTGGCCGAGCATGGCCGCTGCGCCCATGTCGCCGACATGCTGTCCAACACGCGCACCACCTTCACCAACCGCGTGGTGCGGTTCCTGGCCTGGAACATGCCCTACCATATCGAGCATCACGCGGTGCCGAACGTGCCCTTCCACCGCCTGCCGGAGCTGCACGCGCATATGGCGCCGCATCTCAAGGAGACCGCGCCGGGATACCGGGCCTTCACGCGGGACTATGTGCAGGGCCTAGGACCGGCGGCGCAATAGCCGCCCGTCCAGGATCAACAGCCCCAGCGCCAGCACGGCGAAGCCGATGAAGGCCTGCGGCGGCAGGGTCTCGCCGCGCACCAGCGCGCCCAGCAGGATCGCCACCGGCGGGATGATCAGCGTGCACAGCAGCAGGTTGCCGCTGCCCGCCATGGCCAGCACGCGGTAGTAGAGCAGATAGGCCAGCGCGGTGGCCGCCAGCGCGTAATAGGCGATGGCCAGGAGCGTGTCGGTCTGCAGCGCCAGGCTGGGCGCGCCCTCATAGAGGACCGCGATGGGCAGGATGATCAGCGTCGAGCCCGTCAGCATCCCCGCCGCGGCGACCTGCGGCGCCAGACCGCCCAAAGCCCACCGCGCCCAGACGCTGGCGAAGGCATAGCTGATTGTGCCCGCCAGCACCGCCAGCTGCGCCAGCGAGCGCGGGTCGAAGGCCAGCAGGCTCTGCAATCCGATCGCCGTGGCCACGCCCAGAAAGCCCAGACTCAGCCCCAAGGCGCGGCGCGGGGTCAGGCGCTCGTCGCGGAAGAACAAAGCGGCCAGCAGCACGCCGAAGACGGCCGTTGCGGCGTTCAGGATCGAGGTCAGCCCGCTCTCGATGGTCAGCTGCCCCCAGGCCATCAGCCCGAAGGGCAGCGCGTTGTTGAGCAGGCCCATCACCAGGAACGCCCCCCAGACGCGCGGCGCGCGCGGCACCGGCAGGCGCATCGCCAGCACCACGAGCCACAGCACCAGCGCCGCCCAGAACACCCGATGCGCGACCGAGGTCAGGAACCCCACCTCGTCCAGCGCGATGCGGATCGCCAGGAACGAGCCGCCCCAGAGCAGCGACAGCAAAAGAAGCTCGGCCCAGGCGCGGCCGGAGAGGGAGGTCTGCGGTGTCATGCCGCCCGCCTAGCGGGCCGCGCGCGGATTGGCGACCCGGAAGCTGCGCGTTGCTTAGCGGGCCGCGGTCGGGCGCAGCAGGTTTGCGGCGTTGGGCGCTACTGGCTGCCGGCCTCCAGCGGCAGGTGGCAGCAGCCGTCGTAATAGGCGCCGATGCCGCCGGCATCCAGCAACAGGTCGACATGCCAAGGATAGGCCCGGTCGCTCATGCCGTCGCTGCAGGCGCTCGGCCGCACCAGCAGCGTCGCACTGCCACCGCCGCCGGACAGCGAGACCTGCACCGGAAAGCTGGGCCGGCCCGCGGCCACGCGGGTGCCCGTCAGGCCAAGGCTGAGGAACAGGTCATTGGCGTCGGAATAGGCGGCCGAGCTGGCGGAGAGCTGCAGCGACCAGAAGGGCTCGGTGCCGGCGCAGAGCAGCCCGGCGGGCAGCTCGGTGCCCGGGACCCGCTGGACGGGGTCGGGGGCCAGGAACCGCATCGACACCCAGCCGAGGCCCTCCTGCCAGATGATCCGCCCCCATTTGCCCGACGCGTCGGTGCCATGCACCTCGACGCCGGTGGCATGCGCCGGCAGGTCGCCGATATCGGCGCTCGAGGAGCGCGGCTCGGCGCGCACGTTCAGCGAGTCGTTCGCGGCGACCCCGGTGACCCGGAAATAGGCGGGCTGGGCCGCAAGGCTCAGGGGGAGGAAGGCGGTAAGGAGTGCAAGAAAAATGGTTCGCATTTGGTGCTCCCTTTTGTTTAATGTGCGAAGGCTCAAGTTTCGGGACAAGATGTGAATTCGCTGCGACCGTGCCAAGGTCCGCTTTGGCTATGTCGCCGCTGCTTCCAATCGAATTTCGTCACCCCGGCCAATGATCCGGAGAGGCCAATCTCTCAGACGCTCCGATTTAGCGAACAAGGCCGAGACCTTAGCGGCAAGATCATCACGCCGAGCTCCGATGCAGGGATAGAAACCACATCGCCCAAGCGTTATGGCGCTGAAACCACAATTGGTTTGCTTTGCCAGGATCATCGCGCCCCACCATTCTTCACCCGTGAGCGGCAGTAACAACCGCGCATCTGAAGCCAGCCGTGTCGTCCAGAGATCGGGGACATGTGTAACCCCGGCAAAGGCGACCACGAGATTTATCTGATCCATAGCTGTCAGGTCGGTCGCAGCGTTCCCGTGACGAACCTCGACATTCTCGTAATCAGCAAGGTTGCGCGCAGCGCGTTCTGCCAAAGCCTCCTCGACTTCATAAGCAACGATGTGACCGGTGGGGCCTACAAGTTTGCTGAGGATCGCGGTGTAGTACCCAACACCTGCACCAACCTGCAAAACGCGCGCTCCGGGCTGAACATCCGCGCGCGCTATGAGACTAACCCACAGGGAAGGATCGCCGATATTTATTCCCTTTTCCTCATCCAGAACGACAAGGACACTATGATAAAGCCACTTTGGGTCAGCGTCCGGCGTTAGGCGAGGCGGAAAGGTGACGTCGCCCAAGGCAGAACGAAGTTTCCACGGCCCATTGCCTACAAAGTCTTCGCGCGCGACCGATTTGAATGCAGCCAAGGTGCGGTTTGTCGCCGGGTTATCATCCAGCGCTGCAAGAACACGCAATTGGTCGATGAAGTGGTCAGCGTGCACGAAATACCTCCATCAAATAAAGTCGGAAATTGATCAGCCGACACAGTCAAGATAGCGGAAGCCGACGTTCGTGCAAAGCGCAGCATCGGTCGACGTGGGCTCAGAGCCGACCTTGACGCTCCATCAAAAAAAGATCTGCGCCTAGTATACCCCGGAACCGCGTTATTCCAAAATGGCATCTAGGCCGGGGCCCTGCGCGCCCGCCAAGGTCGCCACCGACCAGGCGCTGGCGCGCGCCGCGTTGAACCAGAACGCCAGCACCTCGCGCACCAGCATCCCGACAGCGCCCATGCGCGTGTCCGGGTCGGGCACCCGGAAGCGTGACGAATGGCATAGGCTCGCGGGTCTGATGCCCGCCCACCAGAAGCTCAGGTAGCTTCGGGACAGGTGCAGCCCCTCTGTGACCAGGACGAACCCGCCGCGCCCGGCCAGCATCGGCTTGGAGAAGAGCGCGTTCTGCAGGGTGGAATACGAGGCGCCCTCATGGGTGATCGCCTGGGCGGGCACGCCCATCGAGATCGCCGCCCGCGCCATCTGCGCCCCGGCGGAGGGCCCGCCGTTGCGGGTGATCCCGCCGGTCATATGCAGGCTTCGCGCCCCGCCGCTCTCATAAAGAGCGACACCCGCGGCGATACGGTCCAGGCTAGAGCGGTACAAGCGCCCGCCGGGCGCCATTCCCGCACCCAACACAACCGCCACATCGAAGTCGCCGCGCGCGGCATATCCGGTGCAGGGCGGCGAAAGCAGCGCACCGGCGAGAATGCACAAGACGCTCGCCAGGCCGGCCCAAACCGCTAGTCTAAAAGCACTGTGAAGCCATCGCATTTTGCGCCCTCAATCGCCATCGGCGCCGAGCCTGGGCTGCTTGATATAGAGCGCATTGCCTTGCACCCCGTCGAGCCCCAGCACGGCCAACCGAAAACCGCGCGCGTTCAGATGGTTGTCGATCTCGTCAAACATTTCTGTCACCCTGATAAAAGCCCGAATGGGCAGAGACTTCGATATGTATGCAGCCGGTCCCTCGCAGCAAGTTCTCTGCCCCGCGCAGCACCATCATCTCGGCGCCTTGCACGTCGATCCAAAGGCAATCGCAGCGATTATCTGGGAAATCATCGTCCAATCGCACCGTCTCGACCTTGGTGGTCTCTGCGGGCTTCAGGCCAAACAGCGCCCGGCCCTGGGTTCCAACCTCGAGGAGGCTTCCGTCGCCGTGCCGGTTGTTTTCGAAGAAGTCCGCATGTCCCGCCGTATCCGACGCGGCCACGGGCCGCAACGTGACGCGAGCATTTTGCTCGAAGCGGCGGCGCAGCTTGGGGACGTAGCGTGCGGAGGGCTCGTAGAGATGTACATGCGCCTTAGGGTGAAGGCGCAGGAATTTCGGCGCCTCATCGCCGTCATGCACCCCCACGACGCAGACCCGCTCGATGTTTTCCGGGGCCTGCAGCAGGTTTCGCGCCAACCCGAAGATCGCAACGTTCGAGACGTAGTCGTAGCTGGGATAAATCCGCCCCAGATCCAGCGCGCCAATCCGGCGGCGAAAGAAGCTCTTGATTAAAGGTAACATTCTCAACGTGCAATTGCCCAATGGGCCCCTGGTGCGTCATTCCCACTCGATGGTGCCCGGGGGCTTCGACGTGATGTCATAGGTCACCCGATTGATGCCTGCGACCTCGTTGATGATGCGCGTGGCGGTCTCGCCCAAAAAGTCGTGGCTGAACGGGTAGTAATCCGCCGTCATGCCGTCCACCGAGGTCACCGCGCGCAGGGCGCAGGCGTAGTCATAGGTGCGCCCGTCGCCCATCACGCCCACCGTGCGCACTGGCAAGATCGCGGCATAGGCCTGCCAAATCTCGTCATAGAGCCCGTGCTTGCGGATCTGGTCGATGAACACGGCGTCCGCCTCGCGCAGGATCTCCAGCTTGGGGCGGGTGATCTCGCCGGGGCAGCGGATCGCCAGGCCGGGGCCGGGGAAGGGGTGGCGCCCGATGAAGCTCTGCGGCAGGCCCAGCTCGCGCCCCAGGGCGCGGACCTCGTCCTTGAAGAGCTCGCGCAGCGGCTCGACCAGCTTCAGCCCCATCTTCTCGGGCAGCCCGCCCACATTGTGGTGGCTCTTGATGGTCACCGAGGGCCCGCCGGAGAAGCTGACGCTCTCAATCACATCGGGGTACAGGGTGCCCTGCGCCAGGAACTCGGCGCCCTCGATCTCGCCGGCGTATTTCTGGAACACGTCAATAAAGAGCCTGCCGATGATCTTGCGCTTGGTCTCGGGGTCGGACTGCCCGTCCAGCTCGCCCAGGAACAGCTCTGACTCGTCCGCCGCGATCAGCGGGATGTTGTAGTTGTCGCGGAACATGGCCACGACTTCCTCGGCCTCGTTCTTGCGCAACAGCCCGTGGTCCACGAAGACGCAGGTCAGCTGGTCGCCGATCGCCTCATGGATCAGGATCGCGGCGACACTTGAGTCGACGCCGCCCGATAGCCCACAGATGACGCGCTTGTCGCCCACCTGCGCGCGGATCGCGGCGATGGCCTGCTCGCGGTAGCCCGCCATGGTCCAATCGCCGGCAAAGCCCGCCATGCGCACGAAGTTCTCGTAAAGCTTGGCGCCGCGGGGCGTGTGGTGCACCTCGGGGTGGAACTGCACGGCGTAGAAGTTCCGCGCGGGATCCGCGGTGATCGCATAGGGCGCGTTGGGGGAGGTGCCGTAGACCTCGAACCCCGGCGCAAGTGCGGCGACATGGTCGCCGTGGCTCATCCAGACCTGCTCGTCGCCGTCAGAGAACCAGCCGTCCAGCAGGGGCAGGGGGCCCGCCGGGGTCACATAGGCGCGCCCGAATTCGGCGGTGCCGCCGCCGCCCGAGATCTTGCCGCCCTCGACCCGCCCGCCGAGGTCCTGCATCATCACCTGCTGGCCGTAGCAGATGCCCAGGATCGGCACGCCCAGCTCGTAGACCTTGGCCGGGGGGCGCGGCGAGCCCGCGCGGGTCACGCTGTCGGGCCCGCCCGAGAAGATCACCGCCTTGGGGGCGATCTCGGCCAGCACCGCGTCGGTGACGTTCTGATAGGGATGGATCTCGCAATAGACGTTCAGCTCGCGCAGGCGCCGCGCGATCAGCTGGGTCACCTGGGAGCCGAAATCTACGATTAGGAGTGTGTCATGGCTGCTCATGGGCGGCGGTTTATGCCGCCGCCGAGGGCGGCGCAAGCGGCGGTGCTTGGAATGCGTATTTTCATACAAGGTGAAGCCGCCGGCCGATGCCAAAGGCACGCGCGTGGGTGAGGTCTGCCAGTGGGGTCGTAAGAGTCCGCGGCTGCGCAGACGGCCTGGGGTTCCGTAGTGAGCCCAAAGTGCATGTTGCTGCGATCCGCACGAATGTCGGCATATTTGTGTCCCTGCCAAAAGCGTGCCAAAATCGTTTTAGTTTTGCCGGGGGTTATTGGTTCCGATATGCCATTGATTTCTCGAAAGGCTAACTTGAGTGACAAAAACGACCGTTTCTGGCGCTACGATGACGTCTGGTAGCCTTTCGTGACGCGTGAAGCGGACGCGACGCAAACTGAAGAAAGCAGTTGTCTCGGAAGCTAGAGGCTCTAAGGGCGTTTTCGGAGCTAACCTTGCCAAAAGCATAGGGGCCAGACGCCGGTGAAAGATGATAGGGCATCCCATAATCCGCTATTCGTGGTATTGGATACAACAGCGTAAGCCGAGAGATAAAGGAGCATTTCGTCCGCTGATATCTTCTGGAACCCAAATTCACCCTGAATGGTGTCATAGAACGAATAGAACGCATCGCTGTTCTTACTAAAGGCATCCAGCATTTCAACAACTTCTGTGTCGGGAAGGGGCATAGCCTCTGTCAGAAAAAGGGATTTACCGTTGATCTCTCCAATGATGCCCAAGAGTTGACTGCTTAACCATTCCTCACCCTCGTACCCCGCTGGCGAAATCCCAACACGAGCTCTATTGTAGCGGAAGACCACGGAGTTAAGGCCTTCAAGCTTAAGCGGGTCTGAAAGCGCCTCCTGTGCCAAGCCAACAGATCGGTCAATTGCGCCTTGTGGGTCTTCAGAAAAATTCTGTCCGAATGCAGAGAAGCATGACGCGAATATCAGGAATATGGAAATGAGTAAACTATTTGGAGTGGCTTTCATCTTTCCAACCTCGTTAGACCGAACACTGTTAGCAGGGTCCCAATGATAAAGCTGAAGAATTGCACGTTGGCCAGAAGAGATAGTGCGGTAGATTCCTTGACTTCACTAATCTCTGAAAAATTCGCTCCGTTGAATTCTAAAGACATTATTACTGGGATTTTGTCGATTAGAGCGCCAACGACAGCCCAAGAGGTCAAGCAGGAAATACCGAGCAGAAAAACACCAATAATCAGCGATTTATTGAGCTTCAGCGGGAGTATTTGCGCATCCCGAACCTTTAACTGAACCATCAATGCAGCGGTTCCACCCATAAGAGCGGTGGTCAGTGATAGAAGTAAGCTAGACTGACTCTGGATACTCTCAATCAGTGCTTTTGCCGTGTCTAAGTCGCTCATTGAACCTCGATAGAAGAATGATTGGAACGAACGCTTATCAACGTTTCATACAATCTTCGCTTGTGTCAACTCTTGTGGTCGATGTCATCGTTCTAAGGTGCCATCCAACCCAACAGCGGACAAATGGGCTGAATCAGGCCCCGCGATTCAAAAGATCGTTTGTAAACAATACCACAACATTTGTAGAAATATTGGAGCCAACATGTATCCTGAATGGTCATGAAAGGGGGGCAGCATGCCCAGATTATCGATTGATATCACGGCTCAATAGCACCAGACATCAAGTTAACATAATCTTCACTGCGCGCAAGAGCGGCCATAGTCGCGACTGCAGCAAAGGTCCGTTTTGTCCCGCATAACTGATGTTCCAAGAGTGATGCGGCCTCGGTGAGGTTCGCCCGCGGCGACGCTGTCAGCGCGGCGGTGGCAAAGCGGCAGTGGATCGCCCGCGTGAATGGCGTGTTGCGGGGCCTGGAGCGCTCGCAAGGCAACGCCATGTCGGTTTTGCGCCGCAAAGGGCGTTAACTGGTGACCAGGCGCCCCGCGCATTCGCTATCACCCGCGCAACCTATCCCAAGGAGTCTGTCCCATGGCAGAAGCAAGAGCCCGCAGACGCGGCGGTGGTGGCGCGGCCCGGCGCGCAGAGCGCACCGCCGTCTCCATCGAGACCGCCAAGTTCATCGAGCGCAACATCCCCAATTTCGAGGTCCTCAACGACGAGGCCCTGGAGATCATCGAGCACAACGCCGAGACCGTGCTGGAAGAGATCGGCGTCAACTTCGTCGACAACCCCGCCGCCTTGGAGCGCTGGCGCGATGTGGGCGCCGATGTGCGGGGCGAGCGGGTGCATATACCGCGCGGGCTGGCGCGCCAGCTCTGCTCGACCGCGCCGTCGCGCTTTACCCAGCAGGCCCGCAACCCCGAGCGCAACGTCGAGATCGGCGGCAAGAGCCTGGTGCTGGCCCCGGTCTACGGCCCGCCCTTCGTGCGCGACATCGAAGGCGGGCGCCGCTATGCCACGATCGAGGACTTCCGCAACTTCGTGAAGCTGGGCTACATGTCCAAATGGCTGCACCATTCCGGCGGCACCGTCTGCGAGCCCACCGATGTGGCGGTCAATAAGCGCCACCTGGACATGCTGCACGCCCATATGACGCTGAGCGACAAGCCCTTCATGGGCTCGGTCACCGAGCCGATCCGCGCGCAGCACTCCGTCGAGATGGCCGACATCCTGTTCGGCGGGCTGGAGGATCGCACGGTGATGACCTCGCTGGTCAACATCAACTCGCCGCTGACCTTCGACAACGTGATGATGGGCGCGCTGGAGGTCTATGCCGCCGCCAACCAGGCCAGCATCGTGTCGCCCTTCATCGTGGGCGGGGCCATGGCGCCGGTCTCGGTCGCGGGCACGCTGACGCAGGTCTTGGCCGAGGTGCTGGCGGGCGTGTCCTACAGCCAGATGATTCGCGCGGGCTCGCCGGTGATCATGGGCTGCTTTGTGACCTCGATCGACATGAACTCGGGCGCGCCGACCTTTGGCACGCCGGAGGCCAGCCACATCACCCAGGGCGCGGGCCAGCTGGCGCGGCGCCTGGGGCTGCCCTATCGCTCTGGCGGGTCGTTCTGCGGCTCGAAGTTGCCCGATGCGCAGGCCGGCTACGAGACGGCGAACTCGCTGAACATGGCGCTGACGGCGGGGGTGAACTTTATGCTGCATTCCTGCGGCTGGCTCGAGGGCGGGCTGGTCAGCTCCTACGAGAAATTCGTGATGGACGCCGATCAGCTGGGCGTCCTGCACCACCTCGCCAAGGGCGTGTCGGTGGACGAAAACGCGCAGGCGATGGACGCCATACGCGAGGTTGGCCCGGGCGGGCATTATCTGGGATGCGCCCATACCCAGGCCAACTTCAAGGACGCCTTCTGGCGCTCGGATCTGCTTGACTACAAACCCTTCGAGACCTGGGACGAGGAAGGAGCGCGTGACACGCAGACCCTGGCTTCGTTGCGGGTGAAGAAGCTTCTGAGCGACTATCAGCAGCCCTATCTGGATCCGGCCATCTCTGCGGCGCTCAGCGACTACGTCGCGCGCAAGAAGGCAGAGGAGCCGGACAGCTACATCTGATCGCGGCCTAGGCGCGGGCCTGGGGCGCGGCCAGCCGCCGGATCTCGGCCAGCAGCGCCACCAGCACCTCGACATGGCGCGACGGCGTGTAAGAGGCGTCGCCCGCGCGGCGGGCGTGCTCCATGGTGTCCTCGGTGGACATCAGCGCGTGCACCGCGTTGGTGGCGTTCTGCTCGGCGGTGGGCAGCGCGAGGCGCTTTAGGGTGCGCTCGCGGTTGTAGTCCTTCATCCCCAGCTTGGCGGCCTGCAAGAGCAGGCCGGGGCGGCGCATATTCTGCAAAAGTTCCATAAGTTCGGGCATCTGTCACCTCGTTCATTTCCTGTCCGTGCCCCCAAAGATGCCCATGATCGAGGGATGTTGCCTGTGGATGGAAGGCGCGCGCCCGGCGTTAAGCCATTGTTTACGAATTGGAAACTTTGTAGCATTTTTTCTACTATTTTAACCGATTGGAAACTAATTCGCTCATAAGTTGTTAAGGCGCGGTGAGCTCGCAGCGGTCCGCAGGGGAAGGCGGCCGTTGCGAACACACCCGATACGACGCTGCCAAGGGACAGGACGCGAGCATAATGGTTGGAGAACTTTACATAAACGGGCGCCAGGCCTACCCGGCCTGGGTCCCGCATGATGTACGCCACTATTTGGTGCATACCGAAGAAGGCATGTCGATCCGGGCCCTCGCCCGGGCCGCCGGCTGCCACGCCTCCACAATCCTACGGCAAGTGCGTCGCCACGAGAACCGGCGAGACGACCCATTGCTAGACGACGCCTTTGATCGGCTCGCCAAAGAAGCCCGAATCTCTACGAGTAACACGAGCCAGGATTCAAAATTGATGATCGCAACAAAACGCGCCGAAACCCTTCCCGATACTGCCAACCTAGAGACCGAGGCCCGCCGCATTCTGCGCCGCCTCTGCGAGCCCGAGGCCTGCCTGGCCATCGCGCCGAAGATGGAAAAAGCCGTCGTTGTGCGCGAGCTGCCCGACGGCCGCACGATTCGCACCGCCGTACTGGACCGCGCCATCGCCGAGGCCTTCGTGGTCAAGGACTGGATCGAGCTTTCCGGCAACGGCAAAGTCACGCGCTACGGCATCAGCAGCGCCGGCCGCGCCGCGCTAAAGCGCCTGCTGTCAGAGCATGAGGCCAGCCGCCAGGGCCTGGCCGAGGCCCCCGCCGCCTTCGGCGATCAGCACCGCGACTACGCCGAGCGCGAGGTGCGCCAGGGCGAGGCGAAGCAGACCAAGCGGATCCGCTACAACGCGCTGGAGAGCCCGCTGAGCGCCATCGCGCGCCGCAAGGGCAAGGACGGCAAGCCGTTTCTGTCCTCCGAGCTGGTCGCGGCGGGCGAGCGCCTGCGCGAGGATTTCGAGCTGGCCCAAATCGGCCCGCGCGTGGCGCAGAATTGGGACCGATTCCTGACCGCGGGGGACCGCAACGCGATGCGCCCCGGCGGCGGCCCGGCCCAGGGCCCCGAGGGCGCCCGCGCCCGCGTGGCAGACGCGCTGGAAGAGCTGGGCGCCGGGCTGGGCGACGTGGCGCTGCGGGTCTGCTGCTTCCTGGAGGGCATGGAGCAGGCCGAAAAGCGCATGGGCTGGGCAGCGCGCTCGGGCAAGATCGTGCTGAAGATCGCGCTGCAGCGTCTGGCGCGGCACTACGAGGCCCAGGGCGCGGGCTCGGCCATGATCGGCTGATGCAGCCGCGCAAAAGCACGCCCCGGCAGGTCTGATCAAAGCCGCGGGCCTGGCCCTATTGCGGGCCGGGCGGGCGCGGCTAGGCTACGGGCGCGGAACCACATCGGTCGCCGCGCCCTTTGCCGCGCCATCAGAGAAAGACAGGCCCGAGATGTTTGAGTTCTACTATGCCCCCGAGACGATCTCGTTGGCCAGCCACATCGCGCTTCTGGACGCGGGCGTGGAGCCGCGCCTTCACCGGCTGGACATTGCCGCCGCCGAGCACCAGCAGGGCGATTACGCGCGGCTGAACCCCAAGCTGCGCGTGCCCACGCTGGTCACGCCCGAGGGCGGCGCGCTGACCGAGACGCCCGCGATCCTGGCCTATCTGGCGCAGCGCTTCCCGGCGGCGGGCCTGGCGCCCCGCGATCCCTTCGCCTTTGCCAAGCTGCAGGAATTCGCCAGCTACGTGGCCTCGACCCTGCATGTCGCCCACGCGCACCGCATGCGCGGGCACCGCTGGGTGGACCCCGCCAACGCGCAGGCCATCGCGGCGATGCAGGCCAAGGTGCCCGAAAGCGTCGGCGCGGCTTTTGCCTATATCGAAGAGACTTATCAGCTGGCGCCCTTCGTGATGGGCGAGAGCTACAGCTTCGCCGATCCCTACCTGTTCACGGTCTCGCGCTGGCTGAAGGGCGACGGCGTGCCCGCGGGGGCCGCGCCCAAGGTCGAGGCGCATCGCGCGATGATGCTGGAGCGGCCGAATGTGCAGGCGGTATTAGCGGCGCAGGCCGGGTGAGGGCCAGGGCCGGCGGGGGGCGGGTTGATAGAGGTGTTGGTATTGGGCTGGGGCGGAACTTGCGCATCAAGCGGCCCGCTCTAGCAACGCTTGCCGACACCAGACGCCACGCAAGCCAAGCCACGCAACCGCCCGAGCTTGCCTCGGGCAGCGGCCGACCTCCCCCAGGAGGCCGCTTTTGCAACCGCGCATTTACTTGAAACGTTGCGATTTTCAGAGACGTGGACGCTGATTGGCCTGATGCGCAAGCGACCTCCAGGTCGGCCGCAGCCCGGGTTGCGCGTGGCTCAAGGGGGAGGCCCCGGATCAAGTCCGGGGTGGGTTCCTAATGTCCCCTCCAGACCAAAATCCGCAAGCGTTTCCGCCGCGGTTAGAACCAAAAAAGAAACGCCCCGCCGAACCCGGCGGGGCGCCTCAGCACCTCGTAAAGACAGGCGCGCCTAGGCGGCGTCGAAGCGATCCGCGTCCATGACCTTGGCCCAGGCCGCCACGAAGTCGGCCACGAAACCCGCGCCGCGGTCGTCGCAGGCGTATTCCTCGGACAGGGCCCGCAGCTGCGAGTTCGACCCGAACACCAGGTCCACCCGCGTGCCGGTCCATTTTACCGCGCCCGTAGAGCGGTCCTTGGCCTCGTAGACGCCGTTTGCGTCCGCGATGGGCGACCATTCCACGCCCATATCCAGCAGGTTCACGAAGAACGCGTTGGACAGCGCGCCGGGGGTCTCGGTCAGCACGCCATGGGAGGAGCCGTCGAAATTGGCCCCCATCGCGCGCATCCCGCCCACAAGCACGGTCATCTCTGGCGCCGACAGCCCCAGCAGATGCGCCTTATCGACCAGCAATGCCTCTGCCGAGACCGAGTATTCCGCCTTCATGTAGTTGCGGAAGCCATCGGCGATGGGCTCGAGCACGGCGAAGCTCTCGGCGTCGGTCTGCGCATCCGAGGCGTCGCCGCGCCCGCCGGTGAAGGGCACCGAGACGTCGTGACCGGCGGCCTTGGCGGCCATCTCGACGCCGACATTGCCCGCCAGCACGATCAGGTCGGCCATAGACACATCACCCGCAAAGCCCGACTGGATGCTCTCCAGCGCGCCCAGCACCTTGGCCAGGCCTGCCGGGTTGTTCGCCGCCCAGTCCCTTTGCGGCGCCAGGCGCACCCGGGCGCCATTCGCCCCGCCGCGCTTGTCGGTGCAGCGATAGGTCGAGGCCGAGGCCCAGGCCGCGCCCACAAGCTCGGCCACCGAGAGGCCCGCGCCGCTGATCTCGCCCTTCAGCGTGGCGACATCTGCGTCGGACAGCGCCGCCCCTGCGGGGACGGGATCCTGCCAGATCAGCTCTTCAGAGGGCACCTCATTGCCCAGGTAGCAGGCGATCGGGCCCATGTCGCGGTGGGTCAGCTTGAACCAGGCGCGGGCGAAGGCGTCGGCGAACTCGGCGGGGTTCTCGTGGAAGCGGCGCGAGATCTTCTCGTAGGCCGGGTCCATACGCATCGCCATATCCGCGGTGGTCATCATCAGCTTCACGGTCTCGCCAGAGCCGTCCACCTGCGGGGCGTGGTCGCCATCCTTGAGGTCAACCGCCTCCCAGATATTGGCGCCCGCGGGCGATTTGGTCAGCTGCCACTCATAGCCGAAGAGCACGTCGAAATAGCCGTTATCCCACTGCGTCGGGTTGGCCGTCCACGGCCCCTCGATGCCGGAGGTGATCGCGTCCACGCCCTTGCCGGACTTGTGCGAGGAGAGCCAGCCAAAGCCCATGGCCTCCATCGGCGCGCCCTCGGGCTCTGGGCCCACCAGCTCGGCGGGGCCGTTGCCATGCGCCTTGCCAAAGGTGTGCCCGCCGGCGACCAGCGCCACGGTTTCCTCGTCATTCATCGCCATGCGCGCGAAGGTCTCGCGGATGTCGCGGCCGGAAGCGGCCGGGTCGGGGTTGCCGTCCGGGCCCTCGGGGTTGACGTAGATCAGGCCCATCTGCACCGCGGCCAGCGGGTTCTCCAGGTCGCGCTCGCCCGAGTAGCGGCTGTTCTCGCCGCCCGACACCTGCAGCCACTCGGCCTCGGCGCCCCAATAGACGTCCTCTTCGGGCTCCCAGATGTCGGCGCGCCCGCCGCCGAAGCCAAAGGTGGTGCCGCCCATCGATTCGATGGCCACGTTGCCCGCCAGGATCATCAGGTCGGCCCAGGAGATCTGGCGGCCATATTTCTGCTTGATCGGCCAGAGCAGGCGCCGCGCCTTGTCCAGGTTGCCATTGTCCGGCCAGGAGTTCAGCGGCGCGAAGCGCTGCGTGCCCGAGGACGCCCCGCCGCGGCCATCCGCGGTGCGGTAGGTCCCCGCCGAGTGCCAGGCCATGCGGATGAAGAACGGGCCATAATGGCCGTAATCCGCAGGCCACCAGTCCTGGCTGTCGGTCATCAGCGCGGTCAGGTCCGCCTTCAGCGCCTCCAGGTCGAGCTTTGCGAACTCCGCCGCATAGTCGAAATCGCCGCCCATCGGGCTGGTCGCCGGCGCGTTCTGGTGCAGAATGCGCAGGTTGAGCTGGTTCGGCCACCAGTCGCGGTTGGTGCGGTTGCTAGACGTTGCGTGCATCACTGGGCATTTGCCCGCTGCCATATCATTGCCGTCCATGACATATCCTCCGGTTTTTTTGCGTGGGTGAGTCGGGTTTGAGACAAATATGAGCCCGTTTTAGAATTATTCCAATTTGCTTTTTCTGCGAATAGGGATAAGAAAAACTTATGGCACTGACCCTCAAACAACTGACCTATTTCGTCGCCCTGGCCGAGGCGCGCAGCTTTGGCGTGGCCGCCGCGAAGGTGCATATCTCGCAACCCGCATTGTCTTTGCAGATCAAAGAGCTAGAGCTCAACCTTGGCACGCTTTTGGTGGAGCGCCTGCCACGCGACATCCGCCTGACGCGGGCCGGACAGACCTTGCTGGAGCGGGCCCGGGCGGTGCTGTCGGACCTGCGCGATCTCGAACATGCGGTGCGGTTGCAGCAGGGGCTGACGGGGCGGCTCTCGCTGGGGGTGATCCCCACCGTGGCGCCCTATCTGCTGCCGCAGGCGCTGTCGCGCATCCGGGCGCGCGACCTGACGCTGGATATCCGCATCCGCGAGGCGCAGACCGCGGTGCTGGTCGAGGCGCTGGCCGCGGGGCAGCTGGACGCCGCGGTGATGTCTCTGCCCCTGGAGCGCGGCGGGCTGGTGGCAGAGCCCTTGTTCGAGGACCGGTTCGTGCTGGCGGGCTCCGAGACGCGGCTGTCACGGTTTGCGGGCGGCGCGCCCCGCCCCAAGGAAGTGCCACAGGACCACCTGCTGCTGCTCGACGAGGGGCATTGCCTGGCCGATCAGGCGCTTGAGGTCTGCGGGCTGAACGCGCGCCCCGGCCCGATGGATATGGGCGCCTCGTCCCTGGCCACGCTGACCGGTCTGGTGGCACAGGGCTTTGGCCTGACCCTGCTGCCCGAGATCGCCCTGACGGCCGAGACCGCCGCCGCGCCGCAGCTCTGCCTGCGCCGATTCGCCGGGCCAGAGCCCGCGCGCACCCTGGCGTTGGTGCGGCGCGAGACCTCCGAGGCCGCCTGGGTCAGCGATCTGGCCGCGCTTTTGCGCGAGGCGGGCGAGGACCTGATCAGCCATGCGCGCGGCGCAGGGCGGCTTTAACCATGACCGGTTAGACAGGCCGCGCGCCTTTCGGTAGAAGGCGCTTAAGGCGAGGAGGCCCCGATGACGACACGCGACCTGAAGATCCCCGAGCAGCGCCACCCCGAGAAGGCCCACCGGCCCGACCAAGCGCAGCCGCGCAAGCCCGATTGGATCCGCGTCAAGGCCCCCACATCCGCCGGCTACAAGCAGACCCGCGACATCATGCGCGAGCACAAGCTGGTCACCGTCTGCGAAGAGGCGGGCTGTCCCAATGTCGGCGAGTGCTGGAGCCAGGGCCACGCCACGATGATGATCATGGGCGAGGTCTGCACCCGCGCCTGCACCTTCTGCAACATCGCCACCGGCAAGCCCCCCGAGGCGCTGGACGTTTTCGAGCCGGGCCGCGTGGCGGATGCGGTCAAAAAGCTGGGGCTGAACCACGTGGTGGTGACCTCGGTGGACCGCGACGACGTCAAGGACGGCGGGGCCGAGCATTTCGCTCAGACCATACGCGCCATCCGCCGGCAATCGCCTAAGACCACGATCGAGATCCTGACGCCCGACTTTATCCGCTGCGATCCCAGCGCGTTAGAGGTCGTTGTTGAGGCGCGCCCGGACGTGTTCAACCACAATCTGGAGACCGTGCCGGGGCTCTACCCCGAGGTGCGCCCCGGCGCGCGGTACTTCCATTCGCTGCGGCTCTTGCAGCGCGTCAAAGAGCTGGACCCGGCCATGTTCACCAAGTCCGGCATCATGGTCGGCCTCGGCGAGGACCGCCAGTCCGTGCTGCAGGTGATGGACGACATGCGCGCGGCGGATATCGATTTCCTGACCATCGGGCAGTACCTGCAGCCCACGCCCAAGCACCACCGCGTGGACCGGTTCGTGACGCCCGAGGAGTTCGCCGGCTACGAGAAGGCCGCCTGGGGCAAGGGGTTCTCGATGGTCTCGGCCACGCCGCTGACCCGGTCGAGCTACCACGCGGGCGAGGATTTCGCGCGCCTGCGCGAGGCGCGGCTGGCGCGGATTGCCAAAGGTTGAAACTCGGCTTAGGCTTTCCCCCACAAGGGGGCGGCCATGGAACAGTATCTCGTAGAGATCCGAGTATTAGAGCGGTTGTTTATGACCGTGGTCATCTTTGGCGTTGGCCTGATTTTTATAGTGGTCTTTGCGCGGCGCGGGCACGAGATGACCCTTCTGATAACCGAAGGAAAGGGCATCCTGGGCAACATCGTAGCTACGATAAGCTTGCCGGTGCTACTACTAGCAATCCTGGTCGCCTACGCGTGGGTCAGTCTGTCCAATCCCGTCACGATCCAGGACACAGCGACTAAAATTGCTGCGATTTCGCCGCCGGAAGATACGCCGGTGACGACGTCGGGGAATAGCTATATTGGGCTGGGCGGAACCGAGACCGTCGCTTTGATTGAGAACTATTATCAAGACCTGTTTCGCGCGTTTCAGGAGGCGGGCGAAAACCGAGAAAGATTGAGCGTCTCGGACAGCAAGTTCCTTGTGGGATTGGCCGCTAGGCTGAGCATGCTGCGCGCGCGGGGCGAGTTTGAGCCCGACCTCTTTGTCAGCGGATTCAGCTTTGCCGAGATACAGCGCCGCATCGAGGCCGCCAGCGATGCTCGGTAAGGCTTGCGCGATAGGCGCCCTGATCTGGGCGGGTCTCGGCGGTGCGGGCTGGGGCTGCGCCTACCTAGAGGAGCTAGAGCCCAAACTTCTGTCCGATCTGCAGCAAAGGGAAGGCAGTCAAACCGCCACATTTCCCAAACTGCGCAACGGGGCGCGCGCCGAGATCGAGCTGTCTTTTCGGGACGAGGCGGGCGCCCCCCGGGTCTATGACCGCGACGGAGAGGCGGTGGCGATCTTTCCGCGCAGCTATTACCTGCCCGCACTGGCTTGGGTCGATGCCTTTGCCGTCTGCGCGATGGAGCGCAGCAACTGCGCCCAGCTTGGCGCCTTCGCACAGGCCTATAAGACGACCGAGCTGGGCGATCACATCCCCTTTGCCTATAAGCTGATCCAAGAGGCGCCCGGCGCCTGCGACCTGCGCGGCACGCCGCAATATGAGGTCACGTTCGTTGCCGCCTATGAGATGATCGGCATGGCCCTGCAGAGCCACGAGCTTGGCCATCTGGTGCTGGGCCATCTCGACCGCATGGAAACGGTGGGCAAGCCGGAAGAGGCCCATGCCGACGCCATCGCGCATTACCTTGTGGCGCAGGCCGACACCTCTGGCGGGACCAACGCTGTCTGGGCCGCCATGGCGCTGATGCCGCTGATCAACAGCGCCTTCGCTTCCGATCTCCACCCCGACGTGGCCTGCCGGGCCTATTTTATGTCCAACGGGAACGTCAATTTTCGCGACGAGACCCAGGATTGCACCGCCTATGAGGCCGACATTGCGGAGGGGCAGCGCCTGCGCAAGGGGCTGATCGGGCCAGAGACCGAGCTGATTGTGCGTTAGCCCCCGTCCGCCAGGGTTTAGAACCGAAGGCCCAGGAAGGCCGAGTAAACCGCATCTGAACCGGCGTCAGACGCGACGCCCAGAGAGACGGACGTGGCCTCGGTGAAGCTGTAGCGCGCCGATACCCCGCCTGTGACAGAGCCGCCATCGACTGGCGCCTGCACAACGCCCGTCACGTCCAACTGGTCGCTTATAGAATAGGTCGCGAAGCCCTCTACCAGGTCGCTCAGCCCCGCCGCCTCGGGGGCAAAATAGGCCAGCCCGCCCGAGAACGCGCCGAAGTCGCGTGACACCGCGGCCTTGGCGCTGACATCGCCATCCACGCTTTCAATCGCGCCGGACAGGGTCCAATCACCGGCCCGCGTCCCAAGGCCGAAGCCCACAACCGTGGCGCCGGGGTTCTCGGCGCTATGCGCCGACACGGCATAGCTCAGATCGCCGGTGCTATTGGTGAAACGCGCGCCAACGGGCAGCCAGTCGGCGAACATTGCTCCAAAGGTCGCCGCGCTGCGTGTTGCGCGCGTGCGGTCGATGCCCAGCGAGGGGAAATGCGTCTCGAGCGCCGACACGGCGAAGGCATCATAGGCGGGGCGGGGCACGCCCACCGAAAGCCGCCCATTCGCGCCGATATCCAGCGTGAGCGTGCCATAGGTCTCATGCGGAGTGTCCAGCGCATCGGCGCGGCCATAGACCCCCAGCTCGGCGCCGAACCGCCCAAAGGACAGCCGCACCGTGCCGTCGCCCACCAGGAACGCATCCGCCCCCGGCACGCGATCCGTGACGCCAAGCGCAAAGGTGCCTTCGGCGGAGACCCAATCGGGAAAGCTCTGTGCATGAACGGGTGTGGCCAATGCGAGGGCGGCCATAGTTAACAAAATTCTCATCAAACTGCCTGCTTCGATTGCAGGAAGTTTACCCTAGGTCATGCCCCAAGAAAACCGGCGCCCAATCACGAGGCCGTGTTGCGCTCATGAAAGATGAAGCCCAGGAAGTTCAGCAGGATCTGCGCCGCCAGGATCGCGGTGGACCCCGTGGGGTCGTAATCCGGGGCGACCTCGACGAGGTCGATGCCCACCACCTCGTGGCTGCGCGCCACCGCCTGGAGCAGCTCCAGCACCTCGTAATACAGGAACCCGCCATGGCTGGGCGTGCCCGTGCCCGGCGCGATGGAGGGGCAGAAGGCGTCGATATCAATGGTCACATAGACCCGCGCGCCCTTGGGCACAGAGGCCAGCGCCCCTGCCACGCCCGCCTTGCGCACCTGCCGCACGCTGAGGATCGTCGAGCCCATGGTGCGGGCGTCGGCATAGCCCTCCTTGGCGGTGGACGAGACATTGCGGATGCCCAGCTGCGTCAGCCCGGTGACATAGTCATTCTCGGCGGCGCGCCGCATTGGGTTGCCATGCCCGCGGGTGACCCCGTGGCGCTCGTCCACGAAGTCCAGATGCGCGTCGATCTGCAGGATGTGGATGTCGCCGCGACCCGCGAAGGCCTCGATGCAGGGGATGTTCACCGAGTGATCCCCGCCGATGATGACCGGCAAAGCACCTGCATTTAGAATAGCTTCCACGCCGGTCTTAATGTTGGCATGGCTGGTGATCGTGTCCGTATGCACGATGTCGGCGTCGCCGACATCCACGATGCGCACGTCGCCGCCCAGATAGGTCGCGTCATCCTCGTGGTCATAAGCGCCCGCGTGGCCAAAGCTGAATAGCGTGGAGGCCTCGCGCACCGCCCGCGGCCCGAACCGCGCGCCCGCGCGCCACTGCGTGCCGAAGTCAAACGGCGCGCCCAGCACCGCCACATCCGCGTCGATCTTGGACCAATCCTCGACATAGGGCCGCTTGCCGAAGGTCGAGATCCCCACGAAGGGCAGGTTCAGCCGCCCGCTTTCATATCCATGTTCGCTCATGCGGTGGAAGCTGCCCAGGAAGCCGGGCGCGTGCAAGGGGCAAGCTTGCGAAATGTGTAGATTGTGTGAATACTGGCGGTGCGTACACCATATCTGGGGGAATTTCATGCAGGACGCCGCTCCATTCTGGCGCCGGACACCCCCGGCGGTGTTCTCGCCGATTCTTGGCCTGACCGGCTTGGCGATGGCCTGGCTACGCGCCGGGGAGGCCTTGGGCTTTGGCGCCGGGCTGGGACGGGTCTTGCTGTTCCTTGTCTTGGCCATTTTCCTATTCGCGCTGGGGGCTTACATTGCGAAGCTCATAGCGCGGCCCGCGACTTTGGTTGAGGATCTGCGCGGCGTTCCGGGGCGGTTGGGCCTGGGCGCGGCGATGCTGTCGGGCATGCTCCTGGCGGCGGGGGTCGCGCCCTTCGCCGCTGGGCCCGCGACGCTGCTGCTTTACGCGTGCCTTGCGGGGCATCTTGGCGTCATGGTGCTGATCGTGCGGGTGCTGGCTGGCCTGCCCAGGGCCGAGCGTCGGACCACGCCCGCCTGGCACCTGACCTTTGTGGGCTTCATCGTGGCGCCGTTTGGCGCCATCGCGCTTGGGCATCTTGTTCTGGCCGCGGCGATCTTCGTGGCCACGGTGGTGGTCGCCATGGTGATCTTTGGGATCAGCGCCGAGCAGTTGAAAGCCAAGCGCCCTCCGGCGCCCGCACGCCCCTTGCTGGCGATCCATGTGGCGCCGCTGAGCCTCTTTGCGACCGCCGCCTATTTGCTGAACCTTGGCAGCTTGTCGGTGATCATGGCAATCCTTGCGAGCCTGGTTTTCCTGGCGTTGGTGGCCAATTTAAAGTGGCTCTTGGAGGCCGGGTTCGCGCCGCCCTGGGCGGCGCTGACCTTTCCGCTGGCAGCCTATGCGGGGATGCTCTTGGCGCTTGGGCAATCCGCCGCATTCGTGGCCTGGCTTGGGTTGGCCGTGCTTCTGGTCGCCTCGCTGGTCGTGCCGCTGATCGCCGGGCGCATCTTTGCGATGTGGGCGCGCGGCGCCCTGGCCAAGGGTACCGGGGCCGCGATTGCGTAACGCCCCTTTCCATTCCCGCCCAGCCATGAGATAGGGACGCGCCAAACGAAATCCTCCAAGGAGCAGGTCATGGAGATTCGCGAGGCCCTCACATTCGACGACGTTTTGCTGGTCCCGGCGGCCTCTAACGTGCTGCCCAGCACCGCAGACACCCGCACGCAGGTCACCAAGTCGATCGGGTTGAACATCCCACTTCTCAGCTCGGCCATGGACACCGTGACCGAGGCGCGCATGGCCATCGCCATGGCCCAGGCCGGCGGCATGGGCGTGATCCACCGCAACCTCGATCTCGAGGAGCAGGCCCGCCAGGTGCGCCGCGTGAAGCGCTTTGAGAGCGGGGTGGTCTACAACCCCATCACGCTGCGCCCCGATCAGACCCTGGCCGATGCCAAGGCCCTGCAGGAGCGCTATAAGATCACCGGCTTCCCGGTGGTGGACGAGGGCGGGCGCGTGCTGGGCATCGTCACCAACCGCGACATGCGCTTTGCCGAGGATGACGCCACGCCCGTGCGCGTGATGATGACCTCGCAGAACCTGGCCATCCTGCAGGAGCCCGCCGAACTGGACGAGGCCAAGTCTCTGATGAAGGCGCGCCGGATCGAGAAGCTGCTGGTCACCGACGGGCAGGGCAAGCTGACCGGGCTCTTGACGCTGAAGGACACCGAGCAAGCGGTGCTCAACCCCACCGCCTGCAAGGACGATCTGGGGCGGCTGCGCGTTGCCGCGGCGACCACGGTCGGCGATGCCGGGTTTGAGCGCTCTGAGGCGCTGGTGGATGCGCATGTGGATCTGATCGTGATCGACACCGCCCATGGCCATTCCGAGGGCGTCGCCCATGCCGTGGAGCGCGTCAAGCGGCTGTCCAACGAGGTGCAAGTCGTGGCCGGCAATGTCGCCACCGCCGAAGCCGCGCGGGCGCTGATCGGCGCGGGGGCGGACGCGGTGAAGGTGGGGATCGGGCCAGGCTCGATCTGCACCACGCGGATGGTCGCGGGCGTCGGCGTGCCACAGCTGACCGCGATCATGGATTGCGCTCGCGCCGCAGGCGACACCCCGGTGATCGCCGATGGCGGCATCAAGTTCTCGGGCGACTTCGCCAAGGCAATCGCCGCGGGGGCGAGCTGCGCCATGGTCGGCACGATGATCGCGGGCACCGATGAGAGCCCGGGCGAGGTGATCTTGTACCAGGGGCGGTCGTTCAAGGCCTATCGCGGGATGGGCTCGCTGGCGGCGATGGCGCGCGGCTCGGCGGATCGCTATTTCCAGAAGGACGCGGCCAGCGACAAGCTTGTGCCCGAGGGCATCGAAGGGCAGGTGCCCTATAAAGGCTCTGCCGGCACGGTGATCCACCAGCTTGTGGGCGGGTTGCGGGCGGCCATGGGCTATACCGGCTGCGCGACAGTCGACGAGATGCGCAAAAATTGCAGCTTCGTGAAGATCACCGGCTCTGGTCTGAAGGAAAGCCATGTGCATGACGTGCAGATCACCCGCGAGTCGCCCAACTACCGCGCGATGTGACGAAAAGCGTTTGGGGGCAGAGGGTTATGCGGCGCGCGGGTGATTTGCCAGAAATTATGGTTATTCCCCCTCCCTCCCGCCCTTTATTTTCCGGTGATTCAGTTACCATCCCTCTAACTTTGGCCGCAGCCTGGGCATCGCTCGGCCCGCCCGACGCGTCACGCCGGTCCGGGGCAGGCAGATGACCCCCGGCGCGCGGGTGGCCGCGGCAATTCAGATCCTCGACGTGATCGCAGGCGGCACCCCCGCCGAGAAGGCCCTGACCAACTGGGCGCGGGCCTCGCGCTTTGCCGGTTCCAAGGACCGCGCCGCGGTGCGTGACCACGTGTTCGATGCGCTGCGGTGCTGGCGGTCCTTCGCGTATCTCGGCGGCGCCGAAACCGGGCGTGGACGGATGATCGGCGCGCTGCGCCATGCCGGGCTTGACCCGGCATCTCTCTTTACCGGAGAGGGGCACGCGCCCGAACCTCTGAGCGATCAGGAGCTGGCGGGCGGCGATCTGGACGCGGCGCCAAAGGCCGAGGCCGCCGATCTGCCGGACTGGGTTCTGCCGCTCATGCAAGACGCCCTCGGCGCGCAGTGGGGCGAGGCCGCCCGTCTGCTGCGCAGGCGCGCGCCGGTTTTCCTGCGCGCCAACCTTGCCAAGACCACCCGGGCTGCGGCGATCGCGGCGCTGGCAGAGGATGAGATCGCGGGCAGGCCGCATGCCCTGGCCGAGACCGCCATCGAGGTCACGCAGAATCCGCGCCGCATCGCGCAGTCGCGCGCCTTTCTGGGCGGTCTTGTCGAGCTGCAGGACGCCGCGAGCCAGGCGGTGGTGGACAGCTTTCCCAACGCCCCAAAAGTGCTCGATTATTGCGCCGGTGGCGGCGGTAAGGCGCTGGCGCTGGCGGCGCGGGGCGCTCAGGTCACCGCACATGACGCAGAGCCGCAGCGGATGCGCGACATGCCGGAGCGCGCCAAGCGCGCCGGGGTCTCGGTGGCCTGCGTGCAGACGCCAAACCTGGGCAAGCGCGCGCCATTCGATCTGGTGCTCTGTGACGTGCCATGTTCCGGCAGCGGGGCCTGGCGTCGATCCCCCGCGGGCAAGTGGCAGCTGACACAAGGCCGGCTTCGGGACTTGCACGACACCCAATTGAGCATCCTGACCGAGGCCGCTCCGCTGGTGGCGCCGGATGGCTGCCTTGGCTACGTGACATGCTCGCTATTCCGGGCCGAGAATGACGAGATCATCGCGCGGTTCCAAGCGCGGCACCCGCAATGGCGGCTGGTGTTTTCCAGGGCCTTCTCGCCGCTCGATGGGGGCGACGGATTTTTCGTTGCACATCTGAAACGAGATTAGGCGCGGCTTGGTGATCGCGGCCACGGAATTTTAACCTCTGGTTAACCATTTCGCGGGAAAAGTTCAGAGCACGGCCCTTGGAGTATGATTTGTCAGACTATGCCGACGCGTCCCAATCAATCGCGCGCGCGGCCGCGTCAGCGGCCGACCGCCTGTGGCATCTGCTGGCCCCGGCGATCGCCCTCATCGCCCTGGCCGTGGTTTTCTCGGACAGCACATTGGGCCTTGCGTTCCTTCTGGCCGGAGCCGCGCTGGTCTGCTTGGTGGGCCTGATATACGGGCTCGCGCGGCGCTACCGCAGCACCCAGAACATGATCTGGCAGGCCGCAAAAGCCCTTGGAAAGAACGACCTGTCATCCTGCTTCGGCACCGACGAGAGCGGCGTGATCTGCTATCGCAACCCCGCCTCGCTGGCGCGCTTCCCGGTGCGGGCCGATTTCCTGTCAGAGGTGGTGGGCGACCTCTTTGCCTCGCCGCGCGCGGTGTTCCAGCGCCTGCAGAACAAGGCGGACGCGCAGGGCGCCGCGATGGAGGACGTCGCCAGCACAAGGCGGGCTTTGCGCGTGTCGGCGCATCGCATTGACGGCGCGGGGTATTTCTGGCGCTTCGAGGAGCGCGAGGCGATCCCCGACACCAATCCCGCCGCGCAGGTCGCGCTGCCCATGATGCGCGTGGCCATGCCGCATAAGATCCTTGAGATGAACGAGGCGATGCACCAATTCCTGGGCGCGCGCCCCAAGCATCTGGACCGGATCGTGTCGCGCTTGCCGCTGCAATCCGGCGACGCGGCGGTCTTTCAGACCGCCAACGGCCCGGTGGAAAGCCAGGTGGCGGTTCTGTCCGAAAGCGCGGATGTGCAACACGTGTATCTCTGGCCCGCGACTGGGGTCGAGATCCAGCAGGCGAACGCCAATTCCATTCCGGTCCCCATGATGCGCGTCTCCGCCGAGGGCGAGATACTCTCGGCCAACGCGCGCGCGCAAAAGCTGCTGGCGCTGGACGACGCGCAGAGCATTAAGTTCGGTGAGGTCATTGAGGGGCTCGGGCGGCCCATCGACGAGTGGCTGCTGGACGTCTCCGAAGGCCGCGGCATCGGCCGCACCGAGGTGGTGCGCGCCAACCGCCCCGAGCAGGACATCTACCTGCAGGTCTCGCTGGGGCGCCTGGTGGACCGCGGCAACGTCACGATCATTGCCGTGCTCATCGACGCGACCGAGCTGAAAACCCTGGAGGCCCAGTTCGTGCAGAGCCAGAAGATGCAGGCCATTGGGCAGCTGGCTGGCGGCGTGGCGCATGACTTCAACAACCTGCTGACCGCGATCTCGGGCCATTGCGACCTGCTCTTGCTGCGCCACGAGCCCGGCAACCCCAACTATGGCGATCTGGTGCAGATCAACCAGAACGCCAACCGCGCGGCGAGCCTGGTGGGCCAGCTCCTGGCGTTCTCGCGCAAGCAGAACATGCAGCCCGAACTGATCGACCTGCGCGACACGCTGGGGGATTTGACGCATCTTCTCAACCGCTTGGTGGGCGAGCGCATCACGCTGAAATGGTCCCATGACCCGGACCTGCCACGCGTGCGCGCCGACAAGCGGCAGTTGGAGCAGGTGCTGATGAACCTGGTGGTGAACGCGCGCGACGCCATGCCCAATGGCGGCCAGGTCGAGATCAACAACCACGCCGAGCACCTCAAGGAGCCGATGTATCGCGACCGCGCAGAGGTGCCGCCCGGCGAGTATGTGGTCGTGACCGTCTGCGACAAGGGCTGCGGCATTGCCGAGGACAAGCTGCAGAAGATATTCGAGCCGTTCTATTCCACAAAGAAGACCGGCGAGGGCACCGGGCTTGGCCTGTCGATGGTCTACGGCATCGTCAAACAATCCGGCGGGTTCATCTTTGCCGACAGCGTGCTGGGCGCCGGGTCTACCTTCACCATGTACTTCCCGGCCCATAACAAGGCCGAGGTGGTGCCCGCGCCCATCGATGCCTCTGCGGCCAAATTCACGCCCAGGCTTGAGGGCGGGCATGTATTGTTGGTCGAGGACGAGGCGCCGGTGCGCGCATTCGCCAGCCGCGCGCTGCGTCTGCGCGGCTTCACCGTGACCGAGGCGGCCTGCGCCGAGGACGCGTTAGAGCTGCTCGACGACAAGGATCTGGAAGTGGACGTCTTTGTCACGGATGTTGTGATGCCGGGCATGGACGGCCCGACCTGGGTCAGCAAGGCCTTAGAGGAGCGGCCTGGCGTGAAGGTCGTGTTCGTATCGGGCTACGCCGAGGAAAGCGTCAGCCACAACCGGTCCAAGATCCCCAACTCCGCCTTTTTGCCGAAACCTTTTTCCCTCAGCCAGCTCACAGAGACGGTCCAGTCACAAATCAGTTGAGTATTCGTATTTTGAAAACAAATACTTGCCTGGTTTTTGCGGCAAGCGGCTGATCTCATCTCTGACGTCAACACAAACTTAACCAAGCTGGCTCAGACTGACGTTGCAGAAAATTTTAGTTGAAATGTCCGCGTTTTGTTCTCATAAGGCGAACAAGAACAAGAGGCGAACATGAGCGGTGATTGCCGACCGGCAGGCGCTGTGAAATAAGGAAGGCGATCCCATGGCAACGGCAGAACTTTTGACAATGGCAAACAAGCGCGACGGCGAAAAACAAAAAGCCCTCGATTCGGCTCTGGCGCAGATCGAGCGGCAGTTCGGCAAGGGCTCGATCATGAAGCTCGGCGGCGAGAATGCGCTGCCGGAGATCGAGGCGACCTCCACCGGTTCTCTGGGGCTGGACATCGCGCTGGGCATCGGCGGCATCCCTAAGGGTCGGATTATTGAGATCTACGGGCCCGAAAGCTCGGGCAAGACCACGCTGACGCTGCATTGCGTGGCCGAAGAGCAAAAGAAGGGCGGCGTATGCGCCTTTGTGGACGCAGAGCACGCGCTGGATCCGCTTTACGCCAAGAAGCTGGGCGTGAACCTCGACGAGCTGTTGATCAGCCAGCCCGACACCGGCGAGCAGGCGCTGGAGATCACCGATACGCTGGTGCGGTCCGGCGCGGTGAACATGATCGTGGTCGATTCCGTGGCCGCGCTGACGCCGAAATCCGAGCTTGAGGGCGACATGGGCGACAGCTCGGTCGGCGTGCATGCCCGCCTTATGAGCCAGGCGATGCGCAAGCTGACGGGTTCGATCAGCCGCTCGAACTGCACCGTGATCTTCATCAACCAGATCCGCATGAAGATCGGCGTGATGTTCGGCTCGCCCGAGACCACGACCGGCGGCAACGCGCTCAAATTCTACTCCTCGGTGCGGCTGGATATCCGCCGGATCGGTGCCATCAAAGACCGCGATGAGGTTGTGGGCAACCAGACCCGCGTGAAGATCGTCAAGAACAAGGTGGCGCCGCCGTTCAAGCAGGTGGAATTCGACATCATGTATGGCGAGGGCATCTCGAAGAATGGTGAACTGCTTGATCTCGGCGTGAAGGCCGGCGTGGTGGAGAAGTCCGGCGCGTGGTTCAGCTACGGCTCCGAGCGGATCGGGCAGGGGCGCGAGAACGCGAAGACCTTCCTGCGCGAGAATGCCGGGATTGCCTATGAGATCGAAGACAAGATCCGGGCAGCGCACGGGCTTGACTTCGACATGCCACCCGGCGCGAAGCAAAGCGACGACGACGACGTGCTCGAGGCGTAATCAGAGACGCTGCAGGGGACAGCAGAAACCCCCGCCCGCTGGGACGCTTGCGGGAAGAATACTCCGGGAGAAGGCGCGGCGACGGCTGCGCCTTCTTTCGTCAGTCCGGGCTTTGATTTGGGCGCTACCTGTGGGGCGACGGTTTTTCTGGCGATGTCCACGAAATTTTAGCGATTCGCCCAGGACAATGGTCCTGGGTGGGAGCCCCGCTCGGACGTGCCTGCGGCACCCACCCAATTTCATTGGGCATCGCATTCCTTAAGAAATCCCGAATTTTTTCGAGGCTGCGTCAATTCGCGCGCCGGGCCGCAAGCGCCGGCAATCCCCCAATCTCGGCGCCGTGCGCGGAATCGGCCTTGCCCGTGGACACCACCGCGGCGCGGCGATACACCGTGCCAACCCCAGTATTCGGACGATGCACATGGCCAGCCTTAACGATATCCGCGCGACATTCCTTGACTACTTCCGCCGCCAGGGGCACGAGGTTGTGCCCTCCAGCCCGTTGGTGCCGCGCAACGACCCCACCTTGATGTTCGTCAACTCAGGGATGGTGCAGTTCAAGAACCTGTTCACCGGTGTAGAGCGGCGCGATTACGTGCGCGCCACCACGGCGCAGAAATGCGTGCGCGCCGGCGGCAAGCACAATGATCTGGACAATGTGGGCTACACCGCGCGCCACCACACGTTCTTTGAGATGATGGGGAATTTCTCGTTTGGCGACTACTTTAAAACGGATGCGATCCCCTTTGCCTGGGAGCTGATCACCAAGGATTTTGGCATCCCCAAGGATCGGCTCTACACCACGGTCTACCACACCGACGACGAGGCGTTTGAGATCTGGAAGAAGGTCGGCGTGCCGGAAAGCCGCATCATCCGCATCGACACGGATGATAACTTTTGGCGCATGGGTCCGACCGGCCCCTGCGGGCCGTGTACCGAGATCTTCTATGACCATGGCGACCACATCTGGGGTGGCCCTCCGGGCTCGCCGGAAGAGGATGGCGACCGCTTCATCGAGATCTGGAACATCGTCTTCATGCAGAACGAGCAGTTCGAGGACGGCTCGATGGTCGATCTTGAGATGCAGTCGATCGACACCGGCATGGGGCTGGAGAGGATCGGCGCCCTGCTGCAGGGCAGCAACGACAATTATGACACTGACACGATGCGCGGGCTCATTGAGGCCAGCGCCCATGCCACCAGCGTCGACCCCGATGGTGACCAGAACGTGCATCACCGGGTGATCGCGGACCACCTGCGGTCGACCTCCTTCCTGATCGCGGATGGGGTGATGCCCTCGAACGAGGGCCGCGGCTATGTGCTGCGTCGGATCATGCGGCGCGCGATGCGGCATGCGCATCTGCTGGGCGCCAAGGATCCGGTGATGCACAAACTGGTGCCCGCGCTGGTCTCCAATATGGGCCAGGCCTATGCCGAGTTGGGCCAGGCGCAGGCGCTGATCGAAGAGACGCTGCTGCTGGAAGAGACGCGGTTCAAGCAGACGCTGGAGCGCGGTCTGAGACTGCTGGACGAGGAGCTGGCGGGGCTGCCCGAGGACAGCGACCTGCCGGGCGCGGCGGCGTTCAAGCTCTATGACACATATGGCTTTCCGCTGGACCTCACCCAGGACGCCCTTCGCGAGAAGGGCCGCGGCGTGGACACGGACGGGTTCGACGCGGCAATGGAGGAGCAGAAGGCCAAGGCGCGCGCCGCCTGGTCGGGCTCTGGCGAGACCGCGGATGCGTCGGTGTGGTTCGACATCGCCGAGGACAAAGGCGTCACGGAGTTCCTGGGCTATGACACGGAAGTGGCCGAGGGTCAGATCGTGGCGCTGGTCAGCGACGGCGCGCAGGTGGACAGCGCCAATGGTGCCGTGCAGATCGTGCTGAACCAGACGCCGTTCTACGCGGAATCAGGCGGGCAGGTCGGCGACAGCGGCACGCTCAAGACCGAGACCGGGCAGGCGACCATCACCGACACCAAGAAGGTGGCGGGCGTGTTCATCCATATCGCCGAGGTCACCGAGGGCGAGATCTCCGCGGGGCAGGGGGCAGAGCTGGTCGTGGACCATGAGAGACGCTCGGCGATCCGGGCCAACCACTCCGCCACGCACCTGCTGCACGAGGCCCTGCGCGGGGAGCTTGGCGAGCATGTGGCGCAGCGTGGCTCACTGAACGCCCAGGATCGGTTGCGGTTCGATTTCAGCCATTCCAAGGCGCTCTCTGTCGAGGAGCTGGGCCGGGTGGAGACCGAGGTGAACGCCTATATCCGCCAGAATTCGCCCGTTGAGACGCGGATCATGACGCCGGACGACGCGCGCGAGATCGGCGCGCAAGCCCTGTTCGGCGAGAAATACGGCGACGAAGTGCGCGTGGTCTCGATGGGGCGCGCGGCGACGGGCAAAGGCCTGGACAAAGAGACCTACTCGATCGAGCTTTGCGGCGGCACCCATGTGCGCCAGACCGGCGATATCGGGCTTTGCGTGGTGCTGGGCGATAGCGCCTCAAGCGCGGGCGTGCGGCGGATCGAGGCGCTGACCGGTGAGGCGGCGCGCGCGCATCTGCGGGCGCAGGATCAGCGCCTGGCCGAGGCGGCTCTGGCGCTCAAGGCGCAGGGGGCAGAGGTGCCCGAGCGCGTGAAGGCGCTGCTGGAGGAACGCAAGGCGCTGCAGAACGAGGTGGCGCAGCTGCGGCGTGAGCTGGCCTCGGGAGGCGCTGGCGGCGGCGCCGAGGCGAAAGATGTCAACGGGACCAAGTTCTTGGCACAGGTTCTTCAAGGTGTGTCGGGCAAGGATCTGCCCGGCATCATCGACGACCATAAGGCCCGGCTGGGCTCTGGCGTGGTGCTTTTGATCGCCGATACCGGCGGCAAGGCCGCCGTGGCCGCAGGGGTCACCGGTGATCTGACCGACAAGATCAGCGCCGCCGATATCGTGCGCGCAGTGACGCCTCAACTGGGCGGCAAGGGCGGCGGCGGTCGGTCCGATATGGCGCAGGGCGGCGGTGCCAGCGCCGAGAATGCCGAGGCCGCCATCGCGGCCGCCGAAGCCCTACTGGGAGGATAAGATATGTCTGCACTCTGGATCGCGACGGTGAAGGTCACCGACGATGAGGCCTATGCCAAATACGCGGCACTCGCGACCGAGGCCATCAAGGCAGGCGGCGGCGAGATCCTGGCGCGCGGCGGGAGATATGTGCAGCTTGAGGGGCCGGACCGTCCGCGCAACGTCGTGGTGCGCTACCCCAGCCTGGAGGCCGCCGAGGCGGTGTATAATTCCGAGACCTATCAGAAGGCGCTGACCTTTGCGGTTGGCGCCTCAGAGCGCGAGGTCGTGGTCGTCGAGGAAGTTTGACACCGCTTGCCGAGCTGCTGGTCGCGGATGCCAAGCCAGGGCGGGTGCACTGGATTGGTCTGCGTCCCGGTCGGCTTCAAGACATGCAGGACATGGCGGATGTTGAGATCGCCGAGGCGGGTCTTGTGGGTGACCACGGGCGGGCGAACAAACGCGCGGTCACGTTGTTTCAGGCCGAGCATCTGAGCGTTCTGGAGAGCTTTGTCGGGCGCCCCGTCGCGCCGGCGGAATTGCGCAGGAACATTCTGGTCGAGGGTCTGAACCTCTCTGCGTTTCGCGGCGCTGAGCTGCAACTTGGGGGCGCGCGGCTTGAGATCACGGGGCCATGCGCGCCATGCTCGCGAATGAGCCAAGCGCTTGGCCCTGGCGGGTATAACGCGCTGCGCGGCCATGGGGGATGGTGCGCCCGCGTCGTATCGCCGGGATTTGTCTGTATTGGGGACGCGGTATCCCGGAATGCGTCGGTTTGACCTGCGGTTTAGCCCGGTATTTGTCGAGAAAATTCAGTGAAAATTAGCGATTCGCCCAGGACAATAGTCCTGGGTGGGCGGGTCCCGCCGCGCCTGATCGGCGCCCACCCAATTTCATTGGGCGGGCGTTTTCTGAATCAATCGTTAAGATCCACCTGCCGCGGCAACGTGCCTCAGCTCGCCGCGCGGGCCTGCCGCTTGCGCTCATGCGGGTCCAGGAAGCGCTTGCGCAGCCGGATCGCGTTCGGCGTGACCTCGACCAGCTCGTCATCGTCGATATAGGCGATGGCTTCCTCGAGGCTGAAGATCACAGGCGTGGTCAGGCGCACCGCCTCGTCGGTGCCAGAGGCCCGCACGTTGGTCAGCTTTTTGCCCTTCAACGGGTTCACTTCTAGGTCGTTCTCGCGGCTGTGCTCGCCGATCACCATGCCCTGGTAGACCTTCGTTTGGGCGGGGATGAACATGCGCCCGCGCTCCTCAAGGTTCCACAGCGCGTAGGCCACGGCCTCGCCGGCCTCCATCGAGATCAGCACGCCCGCGCGACGGCCCGGGATCGTGCCCTTATAGGGCGCCCAGCCGTTGAACACGCGGTTCAGAACGCCGGTGCCGCGGGTGTCGGTGAGGAACTCGCCGTGATAGCCGATCAGCCCGCGCGAGGGCACCAGGGCGATGATGCGGGTCTTGCCCGCGCCGGCTGGCTTCATCTCGGTCATCTCGCCGCGGCGCCCGCCAGTGAGTTTCTCGATCACCGCGCCGGAATGCTCGTCGTCGACGTCGATGGTGACCTCTTCGATGGGCTCATGCTGCTGGCCGTCGATGTCGCGCATGATCACCTGGGGCCGGGAGATCGACAGCTCGAACCCCTCGCGGCGCATGTTCTCGATCAGCACGCCCATCTGCAATTCGCCGCGGCCCGAGACCACAAAGGCCTCGCCGCCGGGCGTGTCCTCGATCTTGATGGCGACGTTCGATTCCGCCTCTTTCATCAGCCGGTCGCGGATCACGCGGGACTGCACCTTCGATCCGTCGCGGCCCGCGAGCGGCGAGTCGTTGATCCCGAAGGTCACAGAGATCGTCGGCGGATCAATGGGTTGCGCGGCGATGGGCGTTTGCACCGACGTCGCACAGAGCGTGTCCGCCACGGTGGTCTTGCTCATGCCCGCGAGGCTGACGATGTCGCCTGCGACCGCCTCGTCAATGTCCTGCTGCGCCAACCCGCGGAAGGCGCGGATCTTGGTGACGCGGAACTGCTCCACCCGGTTGCCCTCGCGGGTCAGGGCGTGGATCGTGGTGCCGGTCCGGAGCGTGCCGCTCTCGACCCGGCCCGTCAGCATGCGCCCCACGAAGGGGTCCGCGGCCAGGGTGGTCGCCAGCATGGTAAAGGGCTCGTCGGCCTGTGCCACCTGCTTGGGCGCGGCAACATGCTCGACGATCAGGTCGAACAGCGCGTGCAAGTTCTCGCGCGGGCCCTCCAGGTCGGCATCCGCCCAGCCGGCGCGGCCCGAGGCGTAGAGATGCGGGAAATCAAGCTGCTCCTCATTGGCGTCCAGCGCCGCGAAGAGGTCAAAGCACTCGTCCAGCGCGCGATCCGGCTCGGCGTCGGGCTTGTCCACCTTGTTGAGGACCACGATCGGGCGCAGGCCCAGGGCCAGCGCCTTGGAGGTCACGAACTTGGTCTGCGGCATGGGGCCCTCGGCGGCGTCCACCAGCAGGACCACGCCGTCCACCATCGACAGGATGCGCTCCACCTCGCCGCCGAAATCGGCGTGGCCGGGGGTGTCGACGATGTTGATGCGCGTGCCCTGCCATTCGACGCTGGTGGCCTTGGCGAGGATGGTGATCCCGCGCTCGCGCTCCAGGTCGTTGCTGTCCATGGCCCGCTCGGCCACTTTCTGGCCCTCGCGGAACACGCCGGATTGCTTGAGTAGCTCGTCCACCAGGGTCGTCTTGCCGTGGTCGACATGCGCGATAATCGCGATATTCCGCAGGTCCATGCCTAATGCCTCAGATTTCAGGGTTTGGGCGGGCCTTATTATGCATGCGCAGAAAAAGCCAGAGATAAGTTCAACGCGGTTAAAGCGGTAGCTGGGTCGTGGCTTTTATCTCTTCCATCACGAAGCTGGCGGAGACGTCAGAGATCGGCACGCGCGCGATCAGCCTTTGATAGAGCCGGTCGTAGTCGCGGACATCGGCGACGCGGGCCTGGATCAGGTAATCCAGGTCCCCGGTCATCCGGTAGGCGCCCAGGATCTCGGGCATCGCGCGGGTGGCTTGGGCGAATTTCGTCAGCCATTCGGGGTCATGGCTGTCGGTGCGCACCTGGATGAACACCGCAAGGCCGAGCCCCAGCTTGGCCGGGTCCAGCAGCGCCACGCGGGCGCGGATCACCCCCGCGGCCTCCAGCGCCTTGATCCGCCGCCAGCAGGCGTTGCGCGACAGGTTCACCCGCGCGCCCAGGGCGTCCAGGCTGATATCGCAGTCGCGTTGCAATTCGGTGAGGATTCTGCGGTCTATTGTGTCAACTGTCTCCATGATGCGCATTATAGAGGGATAGTATCCCAAGATTAAGCCCAAATTCATGAAGGAATGGGAACCGTTCTCACGCGATCTGCGGCAGGTTCGCCCAAACGAGAGGACACCCACATGATCAACCGCATCTTTCTAGACCACCCGGCGAGCGTCGATGAGACCTATGGCGAGCACGCCCGTTTCGCGTTTACCTTCTCGGTAAAGCTCTTCGCCGCTGCGGGCGCCGCCCTTGTGCATGCCGTCATCCCCTGCCTCTTTGAGAAGACCGCCAGCAAGATTGTCGCCGATCTATACGCTCGCACCCATAACCGCGGGGCGTAGCCCTTGTGCCGCTGGGCCGCCTGGATGGGCGCGCCGATGTTCCTCGAGGAGGTCATCAGCCGCCCCGAACATTCCCTGATTGCCCAAAGCCAGCGCGCCGAGGAAACCAAGACCGCGATAAATGCCGACGGGTTCGGCGCGGCCTGGTATAATCACCGGCCCGAGCCCGGTCTCTATCGCGATGTGCATCCGGCCTGGTCGGACGCGAATTTGGCCGCCCTGGCGCATCAGGTGCGCTCGCCGCTCTTTCTGGTGCATGTGCGGGCGTCCACCGGGTCCAACATCAGCCGCGAGAACTGCCACCCGTTCACCCATGGGCGCTGGAGCTTCATGCATAACGGGCAGGTCGGCGGGTTCGACTGTTTCCGCAAGCAGGCAGATATGCTGATCGATGACGCGCACTACAATGCGCGGCGCGGGGCGACCGATAGCGAGGCCATTTTCCTGCATGCGTTGGGGCTGGGGCTGGACGTGGACCCGTTGGGCGCCATGGCCCGCGCGGTGGGCGACCTGCAAGACCTCTCGGAGCGGCACGGGCAGGGGCCGCATATGCGATTCTCGGCGGCTTTCTCGGATGGCGCGCGGCTTTACGCGGTGCGCTATGCGTCCGATGCGCGGGCGCCGTCGCTTTACTATCGCTACCTCAGCGATGCCGCGGGGTACATGGTCGTGTCCGAGCCCCTAGACGACGCCGTGGGGGACTGGCAGGCCGTGCCGTCTGGCACGGCGCTGATCTTTGACGGGTCGTCGATGGAAACCGCTGCCTTCGCGCCCGGCGCGTTGCGCCAGGCCGCATAGGGCGCAACATCGAAAGGTAAGGGTGGCGATTTCTTGCAAGAAATCGGCAAATCTCTTGCAAGAGATTTGGGCCCGCCCAGATTAGCGCGTGGTCTCCGTCAGCCTGCGGCGCACATAGCCGTCGACCTCGCCGATCATCGCCTCCATATGCGGGTCCTCAAAGAAGTGCCCCGCGCCCTCGACCTCGGTATGGGTGATGGTGATGCCCTTCTGCTCGTGCAGCTTCTCCACCAGCAGATGCGTGTCCTTGGGTGGCGCCACGCGGTCGGCGGTGCCGTTGATGATCAGCCCCGAAGACGGGCAGGGCGCCAAGAACGAGAAGTCATACATGTTCGCGGGTGGCGAGACCGAGATGAAGCCAGTGATCTCGGGCCGCCGCATCAAGAGCTGCATCCCGATCCAGGCGCCGAATGAGAAACCCGCGACCCAGCAATGCTTGGAGTTCTGGTTCATCGACTGCAGGTAGTCCAGCGCGCTGGCCGCGTCGCTGAGCTCGCCCACGCCCTGGTCATACTCGCCCTGGCTGCGCCCGACGCCGCGGAAGTTGAACCGCAGCACGGTGAAGCCCATGTTGTGGAACGCGTAATGCATGTTGTAGACCACGCGGTTGTTCATCGTGCCGCCGAATTGCGGGTGCGGGTGCAGGATGATCGCGATCGGCGCGTCCTTGATCTTCTGCGGGTGGTAGCGGCCTTCCAAACGGCCCTCCGGGCCTGGAAAGATAACCTCGGGCATGCGTTCCCCTCGTCTCGGTTGGTGCTCGCTCTGAAATGCGCCTGACCGGTTGACGGTATTTCGCGGCTACTTTAGAACGGTTCTAAGTTAATGGCGGCGCAACGCCGCGTCCGGGCTGAGTTAAGGCCTGGCTTGGGGCACGTCAATGGAAATGGCGTCTAGCGATAGGTTTTAGGGGCGATGAAGCTTAGCACAAAAGGACGCTACGCGATGGTGGCGCTGGCGGATCTGGCGGGGCAGCCCGGCGACGTTCTGCTGTCGCTGGGCGAGATCTCCAAGCGGCAGGACATCTCGCTGCCCTATCTGGAGCAGCTCTTTGTCAAGCTGCGCCGCGCCGGCCTGGTGGAGAGCGTGCGCGGGCCGGGTGGCGGCTACAAGCTGGCCAGACCCGCCAGCGAGATCCGCGTGGCCGAGGTGCTGGGCGCCGTGGACGAGACCGTCTCGGCGATGCATACCGGGGCAGGGGCCTCGGGCGGGCTGTCGGGCTCGAAGGCGCAGTCGATGACCAACCGGCTGTGGGAGGGCCTGTCGGCGCATGTCTACGTCTTCCTGCACCAGACCCGGCTTTCGGACGTGGTCGACAACGAGCTGGCGCCGTGCCCCGCCGTGCCCAACCTGTTCGAGATGGTGGACGACGAGTGAGGGCCCGCTGCCAAAATGAGTGCTACCGCACGCTCTTATTAGGCAAGCCGGTAGGCGACGCGGAACTTTTGCGCGGCGCTGGTCTGAAGCGCGCGCTTTCCGTATTTTTAGCCAAGAAGAATGAGGACCGGTTCGCGCAGCGACGGGCTCCCCAGTGGGGAGGCCGAGGTCCGAATGCGCGGAGCGCCGACCGGCTCGCGCAGCGACGGACTCCCCAGTGGGGAGACCGAGGTCCGAATGCGCGGAGCGCCGACCGGTTCGCGCAGCGACGGGCTCGCCGGTGGGGAGACCGAGGTCCGAATGCGCGGAGCGCTGACCGGGTTGCCTCGAGGGCGTCGCTCCGAATTGGCTGCGGCGGCGGATGTGGGCGCGGATATTTAGGCTTTCTTAGGCAGAATCGCGGAACAATCGTTCCAGGGTGGGCGCCGCGGCGCAGTGCTGCGCATGGCTGATCGGGTATATCTTGACTGGAACGCCACCGCGCCGCTGCGGCCAGAGGCGCGGTCCGCCATGGTTGCGGCGATGGACGCGGTGGGCAACCCGTCCTCCGTTCACGCCGAGGGGCGCGCCGCCATGGCCATCATCGAGCGCGCCCGGGCGCAGGTGGCAGAGGCCTTTGGGGCTGTGGGCGCCGATATCGTTTTCACCTCGGGCGCCACAGAGGCGGCTGGCCTGGCGCTTGCGGGGCGCGACCTGGGCGGCACCGGGCTTGAGCATGACGCGGTCGATGCCTGGCTGAAGCGGCATGGCGAGGACGTCGTTCAATTCGCCAACTCGGAGACCGGCGTGCTGGCGCAATTGCCAGAGGCCTTCTGGCTGTGCGACGCGACCCAGGCCTGGGGCAAGCTGCCCATCGCCTTCAATTGGCTTGGCGCGCAGGGCGCCTTGGCCTCGGCGCATAAGCTGGGCGGCCCCAAGGGCGCGGGGGCTTTGGTGCTCAAGCGCGGCACCGAGATCCCGGCGCAGCTTATAGGCGGCGGGCAAGAGATGGGCCGCCGCGCGGGCACCGAGAACGTCATCGGGATCGCGGGCTTTGGCGCCGCGGCCGAGGCCGCGCAGCGCGATCTGGAGGCGGGCGTTTGGGACCGCGTGGAAAAACTTAGAACGATTCTAGAGAAAGGCATTGCAGCCGCCTCTGATCAGACTATTTTTGTAGGGAAAGATGCCAAGCGGCTGCCCAACACCTCGTGCTTTGCCACGCCAGGTTGGAAGGGCGAGACGCAGGTGATGAGCATGGACCTCGCCGGGTTCGCGATCAGCGCCGGGAGCGCCTGCTCTAGCGGCAAGGTTAAGGAAAGCCGCGTCTTGCGCGCGATGGGATATGACGAGCTGACCGCAAGGTCGGCGGTGCGGGTGTCACTGGGCCCCACCACAACACAAGATGAAATCGAGCGTTTCGTGGACGCTTGGGGCGCGGCCTGCCGGAAGTTCCGGGCCCGGGCCGCCTGAGGAGGTAGAAGAGATGACAGCTTTGGACGAACTGCAGGTCAAAGACGGCGTCGAAGAGGAAACCGTCGAGGCGGTTAAGTCACTCGCGGGCAAGTACAAATACGGCTGGGAAACCGAGATCGAGATGGACTATGCCCCCAAGGGGCTCAACGAGGACATCGTGCGTCTGATCTCCGAGCGCAACGGCGAGCCGGAATGGATGCTGGCCTGGCGCCTGGACGCGTTCGAGCGCTGGAAGGCCCAGAAAGAGCCCGATTGGGCGATGATCGACTACCCCAAGATCGACTATCAGGATCAGTATTACTACGCCGCTCCCAAGAGCATGGCCGAGAAGCCCAAGTCGCTGGACGAGGTCGACCCAAAGCTCCTGGAGACCTACAAGAAGCTGGGCATCCCCTTGAAGGAGCAGGCGATTCTGGCGGGCGTCGAGATGCCTGAGGAAGAGCGCAAGGTCGCCGTGGACGCGGTGTTTGACTCTGTCTCCGTGGGCACGACCTTCAAGGCGGAGCTGGCCAAGGCGGGCGTGATCTTCTGCTCGATCTCCGAGGCGATCAAAGAGCATCCCGAGCTGGTGAAGAAATACCTCAGCTCGGTTGTGCCGGTGTCGGATAACTACTTCGCCACCCTCAACAGCGCCGTGTTCAGCGACGGCTCCTTCGTCTATGTGCCGCCCGGCGTGCGCTGCCCGATGGAGCTGTCGACCTATTTCCGCATCAACGCCGAGAATACCGGCCAGTTCGAGCGCACGCTGATCATCGCCGACAAGGGCTCTTATGTCAGCTATTTGGAGGGCTGCACCGCGCCGCAGCGCGACACCCACCAGCTGCATGCGGCCGTGGTGGAACTGGTGGCGCTGGAAGACGCCGAGATCAAATACTCGACCGTGCAGAACTGGTTCCCCGGCGACGAGGAAGGCCGCGGCGGCATCTATAACTTCGTCACCAAGCGCGCCGATTGCCGCGGCGACCGCTCCAAGGTGATGTGGACGCAGGTCGAGACCGGCAGCGCCGTGACCTGGAAATACCCAAGCTGCATCCTGCGCGGCAATGAAAGCCAGGGCGAGTTCTATTCCATCGCGATCACCAACAACTACCAGCAGGCCGATACCGGCACCAAGATGATCCACCTGGGCAAGAACACCAAGTCCCGGATCGTCAGCAAGGGCATCAGCGCGGGCAAGGCGCAGAACACCTATCGCGGGGCGGTCACCATGCACCCGCGCGCCAAGGACAGCCGCAACTACACGCAATGCGACAGCCTGCTGATCGGCGACAAATGCGGGGCGCATACGGTGCCCTATATCGAGGTGCGCAACAACTCGAGCCGGGTCGAGCACGAAGCCACCACGTCGAAGGTGGATGACGACCAGCTGTTCTACTGCCGCCAGCGCGGCATGGACGAGGAAGAGGCCGTGGCCCTGGTGGTGAACGGCTTCTGCAAGGAGGTGCTGCAGGCCCTGCCGATGGAGTTCGCCATGGAGGCGCAGCAATTGGTGGCGATCTCGCTTGAGGGGAGCGTGGGGTAGGTGAAGCGCCATGAACCCAAGAAGCTTGGACTCATACTCTCTGAAAGAAAGGGCCAAGATTGCGCGGATCGCGAGACGCAAGGCTTCAAGCGAAGGCGTGTTAATCGGGGGCTTCGGCGGAGCGGTCTTGTTTGTAGCAATGTTTCGGATGTCCCCGTTGGTCGTCATTCCATTTGCGGGCCTGACGGGATTGTCCCTATTAGCTTCGGCGCTTCTTCGTTCGTTCGGAGTCAGCATTCCATTGGCATTGGTGCATATGCGGCTTGCTGGAAAGTCCATTCGGACGGCCCAAGACCTCGACGCCGAATTTAAATACGAAGCGCAGCGCAAACGACAAAAGGAAATCGAGCGGGCGATTGAGATGAACAAGGAAATCCGCCGCGATCCCGAGGCTGCGACTGAGAAAAGAGAGATCGACGAGATGCTGCAGGCGAATTCGCGCGCACCTGAAGACAGGAAGGACGACTAAGTGGCGACGTCCTTGGAAACCGGCCCGGTATGAACGCGCCCGCCGACATATCCAACCTCCACCCGGAGGTGGCGCGGGCCTACCGGCGCGCGGCGAGCTATGTCTCGCCCCGCGGCGCGCGCGTCGTCCTGGCCGAGCCCCTGGGCGAGCCGATCTATTTCTGCGTCAACAACCGCAACGACCGCATCCATAAGAACCACCTGCGTGGGCAGTTCTACGAGCAGGACGTACTGGGCGAGCTGGCCGAGCACATGCCCGATGGCGGCACCTTCGTGGATATCGGGGCGAATATTGGCAACCACACGCTCTATATGGCCAAGCATGGCGGCGCGGGGCGGGTGATCCCGATGGAGCCGAACCCCGCGGCGATTGCCCTGCTGATGTCGGTGGTGCGGCTGAACCGGATCGAGGATCAGGTGGAGCTCTCGGCACTCGGCTATGGCCTCGGCGAGGCCGATGCGGGCGGCTTCGCGATCCGCGACATCAAGGGCAACCTGGGTTGGGCGCGGCTGGAGGACAGCGGCGGTGATATCGAGGTTCGCAAGGGTGACACTTTGCTGGCGGATGAGGCCTGCGTTGACTTGATCAAGATCGATGTGGAAGGCATGGAAATCGCTGCGCTTTCCGGGTTGCAGCGCACCATAGAACGCGACCAGCCGGAGATTTTTGTCGAGGTGGATCACGGCAATCGCGAGGCCTTTGACGCGCTGATGGACGCGCATTCCTATCGCTGCGCGCTGGAGTTCCCCAAGAGCCGCATGAACCAGAACTTCCTAATGGAGCCCGCGTGATGCATCCAGCGATCAAATACGGGCTTACGACCTTTGTCGCGGTGTTCTTCGTCGGCTGGGTGACGGGGCTGGGCGGTGCGTTCTTGACGAACCTTGCCTTCAGTGCGGCCATGGGGGCCTTTTCAAGCCTCTGTTTTCTTGGCGCGATGCGGCTGTCACGCCGCCAGGCCAAGAAGAATGAGGAGGACCTGTGATGCTGATGCGGGCAAGCACCAAGTTTCTGTTGCGGTCGCTTGCGTTGCCGCGCCTTCCGCGCGTGGTTGACGTGGGGGCCAACCCGCTATCACGGCCGCCCTATTATAAACTGATGCGCATGAACGGCTGTGATGTGTATGGTTTTGAGCCCAATAGGGACGCCTTCGCCAAACTGCAGGAGAGCAAGACCGACAGAGAGACCTATTTCCCGCATGCGGTTGGCGATGGCTCGGAGCGCGATTTCTACCTCTACCGAAGCTCTGGATTGAGTTCGACGCTTAAGCCATATGAGGGCGCCTTTCGCTACCTGGGACGCTCGCGAAAGAACATGACCGTGCGGGAAACGTTGCGGGTGCAAACCAAGCGGCTTGACGACATGCCGGAGCTGCCTGATTTCGAACTGCTTAAGATCGACATCCAAGGCGGAGAGGTCGCGGTTTTTGAGGGCGGCAAGCGATGCCTTTCGAACGCGTTGGTGGTGATCCCCGAGGTTCGGTTCTATCAAATATACGAAGACGAACCGATGTTTGGCGGGATCGACACGGCGTTGCGCGCAGCGGGATTCCAGCTATTGAAGATCTACGCGACTAAGACGCGGATCGCGCCAAACTCTCAACAATACTCGATCAACCGGCCTGTGCTTCGTAGCCAAATGCTCGACGGGGATGCGGTCTATATCCGTGACCTAGGAAAGGTTGATCTCTACACGGAAGATCAGCTGATATACTTGGCGGTGCTGGCCTCGGGCGTGTTCGACGCCCATGACGTGACGCTGTTCTGCTTGGATGAATTGGTCGCGCGCGGCGCTGTTCCCGCGAGACTGCCCGAAGAATACGTGAACACCTTCCCGCCTGAGATGCGGGAGACCCCCGAAATGCGAAAAGAAAAAGCGCGGCGCGCTGCCGAGACGGGATAACCCTCGACGCGCGGCTCGCCAAAGGAGTAAAAAAAGTGCTGGAAATCAAAAATCTACACGTCAAACTTGAGGAAGAAGACAAGGTGATCCTGAAGGGGGTCGACCTGTCCGTGGGCACCGGCCAGGTGCATGCGATCATGGGGCCGAACGGCTCTGGCAAGTCGACGCTGTCCTATGTGCTCAGCGGCCGTGACGGCTACGAGGTCACCGATGGCAGCGCCTCGCTTGAGGGCGAGGACATCCTAGAGCTGGAGCCCGAAGAGCGCGCCGCCGCCGGTCTGTTCCTGGCCTTCCAATACCCCGTCGAGATCCCCGGCGTGGGCAACATGACCTTCCTGCGCACCGCGCTGAACGCGCAGCGCAAGGCGCGCGGCGAGGACGAGCTGAGCGCCGGCGACTTCCTCAAGATCATCCGCGCCAAGGCCAAGGATCTCAACATCGACGCCGACATGCTGAAGCGGCCCGTCAATATGGGCTTCTCCGGCGGCGAGAAAAAGCGCAACGAGATCCTGCAGATGGCCATGCTTGAGCCGAAGATGTGCATCCTGGACGAGACGGATTCAGGCCTGGACGTGGACGCGATGAAGCTGGTCAGCCAGGGCGTGAACGCTCTGCGGTCTGAGGGGCGTTCCTTTCTGGTGATCACCCACTACCAGCGCCTGCTGAACCACATCGTGCCCGACGTGGTGCATATCATGGCCGATGGGCGCATCATCAAGAGCGGCGGCAAGGAGCTGGCGCTTGAGGTCGAAGAGAACGGCTATGCCGACATCCTCGGGGAGGCCGCTTAAGATGGCGCTGCCGCAAGTAAAGATCGACGCGACCGAGGCGCGCCTGGCGGGGATGACCCTGCCAGAGGGCGGCGCCTGGGCCACCAAGGCGCGCGAGTCCGCGCTGGCCCGCGTGCGGGCCATGGGCCTTCCGACCCGGCGCGATGAGTATTGGCGCTGGACCCGGCCCGAGACTCTGGCCGACGCCCAAGTCACCCCCGCCGCGCTGTTTCACAACGATGAGGGCGCGCTCTTTGAGGATCGCGACCGGCTCAAGATCGTCTTTGTTGATGGCGTGTTCGACGCCGAGCAGTCCGATGATCTGACCGGTGAGAACCTCGAGATATCCCGCCTCGCAGAGGCGGCCACCCTCGATGTGCATTGGGCCAAGGATCTCTATGGCGTGCTTGAGGCGCGCGGCAATGACCCGGTGGAGCGCCCGCTGGCCGCTCTTAACACCGCCTTTGCCAGCGACGGCGTGCTGGTGCGCGTCACGGGGCAGGTCTCGCGGCCTGTGAGCTTCATTTACCTCCATAAATCAGAGACCTCCGACGTGATGTTGCATCACGCGATCAAGCTCGAGGAGGGCGCAGAGCTGACCGTGCTCGAGACCGGGCCCGCCGCGGCGCGGTTCAACAAGGTCATGGAGGTCGAGGTGGCCGACAGGGCATCCTTTCACCATATCCGCGCCCAGGGGCGCGACCATGAGCGCCGCGCGGTGACGGCCACCTATGCAAGGCTCGGCGAAGAGAGCACGTTCAAGAGCTTCACCATGACGGTGAACGGCGTGCTGACCCGCAACGAGTGCATCCTTGAGCTGACCGGCGACAACGCCTCGGCCCATGTGGCGGGCGCGGCTCTGGGGGACGGCGCAGGGTTCAACCACGACGACACGGTGTTCGTGACCCATGACGCGGTGAATTGCGAGAGCCGCCAGGTGTTCAAGAAGGTGCTCAAGAACGGTGCCACGGGCATCTTCCAGGGCAAGATCCTGGTGCAGCCGGGCGCGCAGAAGACGGATGGCTACCAGATCTCGCAATCGCTTCTGTTGGACGAGGACAGCAATTTCCTCGCCAAGCCAGAGCTCGAGATCTACGCCGATGACGTGGCCTGCAGCCATGGCTCCACCTCGGGTGCGATCGACGATGACGCGCTGTTCTACCTGCGCGCCCGCGGCGTGCCCAAGGCCGAGGCGCAGGACATGCTGGCGCTGTCCTTTTTGGCGGAGGCCATCGAGGAGGTCGAGGACGAGGGCATCGCCGAAGAGATCCTGGATCGCCTGCGGGGCTGGCTAAAGCGGCATCGCGGCTAAATGTCGGTCACGCATGACATAGTCGCGACCTATCGGGGGCCGCGCGCGGTGGTGCGGCGCCTGTTGGCGCGCGGCCGGCGCGAGGATATGGCGCTGTTGTTCCTGCTTTTTGCGATGATCTTGGTCTTCGTGGCGCAGGCGCCCTATCAATCGCGGGTGGCGCATCTGGACCCCGAGGTGCCCTCGAGCGCGCGGCTCTATTGGAGCGCGATGTTTTTGGTGTTCATCATGCCGTTTGCGTTCTACGTGCTGAGCATGATGGTCTGGTTCCTCTCAAAGCTCGCCGGGCGGCGGCTGACCGCGTATCAGGTGCGGCTGACGCTGTTCTGGGCGCTGCTGGCCATGGCGCCGGTGACGCTGCTGATCGGGCTGACGCTGGGCTTTGTCGGGCCGGGCCTGCAGGTGCAGGCGCTTTCGGTGATCTGGATAGCGCTGTTTTTTTGGTTCTGGGTCTCGGGGATGATCGAGGCGGAAGGGGCGGGGGCATGACGCTTCTGGGTCAAGTGAATGAGGGGCTGCGCGACCCGCGCGGCACGATGCGCTGGCTCGCCTCGCTGGATCTGAGCCGCGGCGGCCAATGGCAGGTGCTGCTGCTGTCAGCGCTGATCGCGGCGCTTGCGAACCATGTCGGGCTGCTGATGACGGTGGATTTCTCGATCACGCCGCGCGATCCGATCGAAGAGCTTGTGCTGCAGAACGCCACGATGATGGCCCGGCAGCCCTTTGTGCATGCCATTGTTTTTGCGTCCATGTTGGTGATCTCGGTCTTCATGCTCTACTGGGTCAGCCGCATGTGCGGCGGCACGGGCGGGTTCGGCGCGGGGATCCTGCTGATCGCCTATGTGAACTTCATCCATACGGTCCTGTTCCTGGGCCAGCTTGCGATCTTTGTGCTGTCGCCGCCGCTGGCGAGCCTCGCGGGCATCGCGGTGCTGGTGCTGACATTCTGGGTCTTCACCAGCGCGATCTCAGAGCTGCACGGCTTCCGCTCGCTGTTCCGTATCTTTGTGATGATCCTGATGACGGCGTTCGGCTGTCTCTTTGGCCTTATTTTCCTGCTCACAATCGTGGGCGTGATCCTGCCCGGAGGACCGGTGTGATGTTCGATGTGGATGCCGTCCGGAAGGACTTCCCGATCCTCAGCCGCGAGGTGAACGGCAAGCCGCTGGTTTATCTCGATAGCGGGGCCAGCGCGCAGAAGCCGCAATGCGTGATCGACGCGGTCAGCCAGGCCTATAGCCAGGAATACGCCAACGTGCATCGCGGGCTGCATTACCTGTCGAACCTGGCGACCGAGAAATACGAGGGCGTGCGCGGCACGATTGCCAAGTTCCTGAACGCGGGTTCCGAGGACGAGATCGTGATGAACTCGGGCACCACCGAGGGCATCAACACCGTGGCCTATGGCTGGGCGATGCCGCGCATGGGCGAGGGCGACGAGATCGTTCTGTCGGTGATGGAGCACCACGCCAATATCGTGCCCTGGCATTTCCTGCGCGAGCGGCAGGGGGTGAAACTGGTCTGGGTCGAATGCGATAGCACCGGGCATTTAGACCCGGAAAAGGTGCTGGCGGCGGTGACGCCCCGCACCAAGCTGATCGCGGTCACGCAGCTCTCTAACGTGCTGGGCAGCGTGGTGGATGTGAAGGCGATCTGCGAAGGCACGGATGTGCCGGTGCTGGTCGATGGCAGCCAAGGCGCGGTGCATATGCCGGTGGACGTGCAGGATTTGGGCTGCGATTTTTATGCCATAACGGGTCACAAGCTCTACGGGCCCTCTGGGTCCGGGGCCCTGTATGCCAAGGCCGAGCGCCTGGCCGAGATGCGCCCCTTCATGGGCGGCGGCGACATGATCCGCGAGGTGCATCGCGACCAGGTCACCTGGAACGACCCGCCGATGAAGTTCGAGGCCGGCACCCCCGGCATCGTGCAGATGATCGGGCTGGGCGTGGCTTTGGACTACCTTATGGGCTTGGGCATGGAGAACGTGGCCGCGCATGAGGCGGTGCTGGCGCGCTATACCAAGGAGCGGCTGGAGGGGCTGAACTGGCTGAACCTGCAGGGCACCACGCCGGACAAGGCGGCGATCTTTAGCTTCACGCTGAACGGTGCGGCGCATGCGCATGACATCTCGACGATCCTTGACAAAAAGGGCGTGGCGATCCGCGCGGGCCACCATTGCGCCCAGCCCTTGATGGAGCATTTCGGGGTCACCGCCACCGGGCGGGCCTCGTTCGGGATGTATAACACCACCGAGGAAGTGGATAAGCTGGTCGAGGCGCTGGAGCTGGCCAATAACCTGCTTGGTTAGACCGCCTGCGGGCGCTGCGAGGCGCTGCATCTACATTTCAACTGCGACACCGAGCTGTTGAGCCAGGGCCTCTGACGGGGGCCGTTGCCGATCTGTGCGGCGACGGGGCGGCGACTGGGCGGGGGGTTAAGAGGATCCTACCCATCCGCGCGGGGGATTTTGCCCGAAGGCGCGCGACTCATACGTTAACGCCTTATTTTGCTGGAGAATCGACGGTCGGCAAAGCGTCGGCAAAGTGTCGGCCTTGCGTACGGCACCTTGTCGGGCAAGTGGTGGGGTTAACACACCGCGCGGTGGCTTGACGTAATGGCGGCGAGGCGGCCAAACGGGCAGCGCGCGTCCTTGAGATCACCCTGGGCAAGACGACCACACCCGCCACATCAAGCGCTGAATGCGCGACCGCCCATAGCGTAAGAAGACAGTCTTTCGATCTGGAGCCAGACTCGGAGGGCCGTCATGCCGCTGAAGTATCGGCCAACGCGCAGTCATGAAATTTATTTTACCCGCGTCATTTGCGCTTTGCGGTCTGGCCAGGGGATAGTTGGGCATGGGGCGCCGCGGCGGGCCATATGGTGAGCAACCGGATGAGAATTCAGCGTCGCGATGCAAAGTGATTGGGGATTGGGTGAAACGGTGTCGCGGTGGAATCTCTCTGCCGGTGATGCCCGCGTGTATCCCGGCGTCGCGGCCCCGATGCCCAATGCCGTGACCTACAGGTTTGAGAACGGATGGGTGGACACAGGCGATCTGCCGTGCCGCGCGGCGTTGCGTCGAGAGGTCGAGGATCGCGTGATCAGCCTGCCTGAGCTGAGCTATCCCGAGGTATATCTGGGTGGGCCTTCGGGGGATGTGGACCTTTCGGGGTTTTGCCATGTGCCGGAATGGCGGGTGCGCCATGCGCGGGTGCGGCTGCTTTGTCCCAAAGCGCAGGTGATCCAGGCCCGTGTCAAAACCGCCGGGGCCGTGCACATCTGGTGCGGCAATGCCCTGGTGGCGCGGTTTGAGCCATTCACGCGCAATCAGCCGCAGGTCCACGCGTTTGAATTTCCCGCCGTCGCCGGGGCGCCGTATCTGACCGTGCGCTTTGAGGACCTGCACGAACGCGACACCGTCTTTGGGTTCCGTTTGGAGCTTGTAGCGGGTGAGGGGCTGCAGACCGAGATCGAGGTGGACGCCGACAAGGCCGAGGTTGCCACGGCCTTGGCCGTGCTTGACGGGCTGCGCACGGTGGAGGTTTTCAACATGCGGCATCAGGTCGGGATTACGTCGGACGCTCTACCTGACCGGGATATCGCGATACGCTTCCCTGATCTGCAGGCCCAAGAAGACGCGTTGAGCGCGGACAATCCTGTCTTTGAGCTTACCGCGCCCGCCGGTTGCTCGGTCCAGCGATGCGCGGTCGATCTGGGCGGCACGCAACTGGTCCGGCATCTCGGGATGACAGTGCTGCAAGACAGGGTCGCGCTGAGCGACGAGAGCTATGAGGCCCGAAAATCCGCCCTGCTTGCACGGCAAGACAGCGGCGAGGATATCGTGCAAGCGCTTTTGGCATTGGCGCAAGGGCGCTGGGACGCGGCGGCGCAACAGATCCTTGATCAGGCCCTGCGGGAGGTCGAGGCGCGCCACGATTGTGCGGATTTCCGCATGATGAGCCTGCTTTGGATCTGGAAGCACCACCGCCAGCAATTGCCAGACGCGCAGGCCGAGCGGCTGACCCAGGCGATCTTGGGGTTTCGCTATTGGATGGATGAGCCGGGAAACGATGTCATGTGGTTCTGGAGCGAGAACCACGTGCTGTGCTTCCACATCGCCCAATTTCTTGCGGGTGAAATGATGCCGGCGGAGCTCTTCACCGCTTCAAGCCGCCCTGGTGCGGTCCAGGCGCGGCTTGGCGCTGCGCGGCTGCATATGTGGTTTGATGCGATCGACGAGCACGGTTTGGCGGAATGGAATTCGACGGCCTATTACCCGATCAATTACCGCGGCCTGCTCGCGCTGTTTACACTCGCGCAGGACAGCGCGCTGAAGCAGCGCGCAAAGCTGCTGCTGGACCGGATGTCCCAGATGGTGGCGCTGCACATGGCCGGTGGGGTCGCAGCCGGCAGCCAGGGGCGTCTCTATGAGAAGGAACTGCTGGCCGGGCCAATGACGGAGCTGGGCGCCCTTGGCAGCCTGATGTTCGGCGGATGGCATGTGCCGGGCAAAGACGCCGCCGCGGTCATGCTGGCTCTGTCCCCCTATCGACCCCCAGACGCGGCGTCGGGCCTTGCGCGACCCGAGCCCGGGGCGCGTATCGAGGCCGAGTACCAGCAAGGCCTAGAGGGGCAGGCGCGCCTCAACCTCTTCAAGACTGCGTCCGTGCAATTGTCGTCGGTGGTGCATCACAATCCGGGGCAAACCGGGCATCAGCAGCACGTCATCGACCTGCAATTCGCCAGCGACCCCCTGGCGCGGATCTGGGTGAACCATCCCGGAACGCTGCGCCATTGGGCCGAAGCGCGCCCGTCCTTCTGGGCCGGGAACGGGCGCCTGCCGGACGTCACGCAGGGCGCGAACACCGCCCTGATGCTCTATGAGCTGCGCCCAGGCGACATCCCGTTCACCCATCTGTTTCTGCCGCAGGACCATTTCGATGAATGCCTCAGCGACGCGCATTGGGTCTTTGTGCGCGCCGGGCAGGGCTATGGCGCGATCTGGTCGGCGGGCGCTTTGGAGCCCGAGCAGGATGGGCTCTATGCGGGGTATGAACGGCGCCAGGCGGGGCCAATGTCTGCTTGGGTCATACATGCGGGCGATGCCGCGCTGCATGGCAGCTTTGCGGCCTTCATCGAGACCGCGCGGGCGCTTGCCCCGCAGCTTGCTGGCCCACGCCTGACCGCGGGGAGCGCCGTTCTGGATGCCTCTGATCGGGCATCGAGCCTGCCCGCTCTGCCCGTAACCCCGAATATCAAGATCACCCGAAACGAGCCACTAAACGGGCGCAAGAACAGGGATGCTTCCTATGAGCGTTGACGCGATACAATCACATATAGACGCGCTCTCAAGCGGATTTCGGCGCCTGAAAGGGATCGGCGATACCGGGCAGGCGGAGGCCGCCGAGATCTCGTTTGATGAATGGGACTGGGAGGTCGGTGTCGGGCTTTTCGGAGAGGCAAGGGCCGCTTTAGACCAAGGCGATCAGCGCAAGCTGGAGCGCTTGGCGCGCTGGTATGATTGGCAGATCTCGCGCGGATTGCCGCGCCCGCAGGTCAATTCCACGGCGCCGCTTCTGGCTCTGACGCTGTTGGCGGCGCGCACGCCGAAGCCCGAGTGGCGCGCGATCATCGAGACATGGGCCGACTGGCTGGTGACCGAGATGCCCAAAACCGAAGAGGGCGGGTTTCAGCACACGGTCAAAGAACGCGACAACGATCGCCAGCTTTGGGACGATACATTGTTCATGGCGGTGCTCTTTCTGGCCTCCGCGGGAAGGATCCTGGAGCGGGCCGACTGGATCGAGGAGGCGCATTATCAGTTTCTGACCCATGTGCGCCATCTGGGCGACGTTGAGAGCGGGCTGTTCTTCCATGGCTGGAACTTCATCGGGCGGCACCATTACGCGCGGGCCTTATGGGCGCGGGGGAACGCTTGGCTCACAATTGCAATCCCAGAGCTGTTCCGGATCGCCGCGCCGCAGGGGGCCGTCGCGCGCTACCTCAGCGAGGTGCTGACCACGCAGGTCGCCGCGCTGCGCGGTCTGCAGAACGATGAGGGCATGTTCCATACCCTGCTGACAGACCCCGAGAGCCCCGTCGAGGCCTCGGGCACCGCTGGCATCGCCTATGGAGTCCTGGCCGGTGTGCGCGAAGGAATTCTGGACGACAGCCATCTGGAAATCGTGGAGCGCGCAAAGATAGCGATCTTGACCCGAATAGGGCCGGACGGTTTCTTGCATGACGTCTCTGACGGCACCCCAATGGGGCCGGATCTGGAGTTCTATCGCCAGATTCCCAATCTCCCCACGCCCTATGGGCAGGCCCTGGGGATGTTGTTTCTGATGGAGGCGCAGCGCTAAACGCCAATGCGGCGCGTCCGGCGCTTACAGGGGCCCAGCCGTCGAGCCGCGCACAACGATCTTGCAGCCCAGCTCGACCCGGCGCGCAGAGCGCAGGTTCTTGGGCATGGTGCGGGCCTCTTCCAGAAGGTTCAGCGCGGCATGACCAATCTCTTCCATCGGGACATGCACGGTGGATAGGGGCGGAACCTGGCGGCTGCCGATCTCGACATTGTCGAACCCCAAGACCGACACGTCTTCGGGCACGTTCAAACCGGCCTTGGCCAGGGCGGTCATGACGCCGATGGCCACGTTGTCGGCGGAACAAAAGAAGGCGGTGAAGGGCAGGGGGCGCGGCTGCGCTTGAAGCCAGTCCGCCATATTCGCCGCCACCACATCAGAGCGGAAGGTTTCCACCTCGATGATGGCTCCGCGCGGGATACGGTGCGGGCTGGCCCGATAGGCATCCAGAAAGCCCTGCTTACGCAGCTGCCCGATCTGGCGCTGACCGTAGGTCACATGGGCCACGCGCGTGTGCCCGAGGCGAAACAGGTAGTCCACCGCCAGGCGTGCCGCGAAGCGATTGCCCGGTGAAACGGTATCCACGCGCATTGACGGATCCTGCCCCGACAAAATCACGATGGACGGGTCCAGATCATGCACCGCGTCAATCAGCTCGGTCGTGTCGAACTGCATGATCGCCACGCCCTGCGGCTTGTGTTGCGCGATGGCTTTGACCAGGTGCTCAGGGGTGATCTTATCGCCCTTCTCGATCTCGGGGATCAATCGAATGGAGCGCGCGCGGCATTCCTGGCGAAAGGCGTTCAGTATCTTCCACGACACGTAGTTGCGATCTGACTTCGGAAAGTTGGCCTCGCTGGCCGCCAGAAGCACCGTCGGCAAGAGCGCGACGGACGCCTTGCGCCGACGATTCGCGAGATATCCCGTCTCGCGTGCCACCGCGAGGATTCGCTCTGACACGTCATGACTGATGGGGGCCGTACCGTTCAAAACGTGGCTGACCGTGCTTGGCGCAACGCCCGCCAGCTGCGCAATATCTGCAATTCGAGGTGCCTGGGACATTTCTTGAATCTTTTACTTTTGGAGGCGGGCCAAAATTCGGCGCCGTTTCTCGTTAACTTTCAGCTTAGTGCGATCCGCCAGCGACCCGAGAGACGGATCTGGGACCAGAGTATGAAAATAATTTTATACACGTTTGTTGTGGGAGTCGCGATCACCGTCAATCCTTATGCGTGTGAGGGGACGTTTTGGAGAAGGCCGCAAAGTCTGCGGAAACCCCGATCACTCTTTTGGATGATGGAGGAATTCAATGCGACTTTCATGGCTGAAGCCCACGACGGCCCTGGCGTTGGTTCTTGCGGCGCAGGCATCTGTCGCGCAGCAAGAGGCCCCGATGTTGGCCGAGCAAGTTGCGGCAGGGGCCTTGCCCCCGGTCGAAGAACGCCTGCCCGAGAACCCGCGCGTCATCGGCGTTTCCGAGGCGATTGGCGAGTATGGCGGAACCTGGCGGCGGGCCTTCAAGGGGCCGTCGGATCGCTGGGGGCCGACCAAGCTGATGGAAGAGCGCGTGCTGCGCGCCGTGATGGACGCGGACCAGAACATCTCTTACGTGCCCGGCTGGGTCGAAAGCTATGAGGCGAACGAAGATTCAACCGTCTTCACCTTCAAGCTGCGCGCGGGCCATCGCTGGTCGGACGGCGCACCGGTGACCACGCGCGACGTGCAGTTCTGGTACGAGGACGTGTTCCAAAACCGCGAAATCATGCCCTCGGTCCCCGCGCTCTACACCGCAGCCGGCGAGCCGATGATCATCGACATTGTCGACGAGCTGACCTTTACGGTGACATTCGCAGGGTCTTACCCGCTGTTCCTGACGATCCTTGCCAAGGAATCCACCGGCAAGCCGGGGCTGGACCGCCCGGGCTTTATCGAGCCCTTCCATTACCTCAAGAACTTCCACCCAACCTATGCTGATCCGGAGGCGCTTGCGGCGGTGATGGAAGAGAACGGCGCGCAAAAATGGACCGACCTGTGGGACTCCAAAGGCCAGATTCAAGCCTGGTGGTTCAATCCCGACATGCCGGTTCTGACCGCCTGGCGCGTGGCCACCCCGCCGCCCGCCGACACCGTCGTGATGGAGCGCAACCCCTATTACTACGCGGTCGACGCCGAGGGGAACCAGCTGCCCTATATTGACCGGATCGAGCACCGGCTGTTCCAGGACACCGAGGCGATGAACCTAATGGTCGTGCAGGGCGAGATTGACCTGCAGTCCCGTCACCTCAACGCGGCCGATTTCACCCTGTTCAAAGAGAACGAGGGCGCGGGCGATTATGAGGTCGTGACCTGGACCAAGGCCTCGACCTGGACGATCTATCCCAACCTCAACACGCCCGACGAAACGCTGCGTGGCCTGTTCGACGACAAGCGCGTCCGCGAGGCGCTGAACGTGGCGATCGACCGGGACACGATCAACGAGCTGGTTTTCTCAGGCCTTGGCGAGGCGCGCCAGGCCGGGCCGGTCTCGGGCTCTCCGTTCTTTGACGCCGAGCTTGAGGTCGCCGGCACGGCCTATGACCCGGACAAAGCGAATGCGCTGTTGGACGAGGCAGGCCTGACAGAGCGTGACGTCAACGGCTATCGCCTGCGCCCCGATGGCAAGCGCATGACCGTGGTCGTCCAGACCAGGCACAACGCCTTGCTGTCCATGCTGGAGCTTGTGCAGGCCGATTGGGCCGAGATCGGCGTCGAGGCGCTGGTGCGCAACCTTGATCGCACCCTGGTGACACAGAACGTTGAGACCGGCGACTTTGAGATGGTGCTGGATAGCTTTGACCGCTCCTCGATCATCACGGCGGACCCAGTGCGGTTCCTGGGGCGCTATGGCTATGGCCACAACTACTTCAAATGGTGGAGCAGCGGCGGCACAAACGGCGTTGAGCCGCCGGCGGATCACCCGATCCGCGACGTCTGGACCGCGTGGGAAAGCGCGCAGTCGGCCAGCTCACTGGAAGAGGCCAACGGCCACGCGCAAGACATGGTCTCGATCTTCAAGGAGAACCTGTGGACCATCGGCCTGATCGGCGAGACCCCGGCGATCTACGTCAAGGCCAATGACCTCTCGAACTTCCCCGAGGGTCTGATCGACGACGACGCGTTGCGCGGCATCGGTCTGGCGCAGTCGGCCCAGTTCTACATTGACAAGTAGAGCCCCAAGATAAGCCTAACAGACCTTCTCTCCCCCCCCTCATGTTGGGCTTAGAGTATGGCGATATTTTCGCCATACTCACTAAATCCGCTTCCAGGGCATCGAGAAATGCGGCTTTCGACCTGAAAGGACAGAGTCATGCTGTGGTTCATCGTCAAGCGCATCCTGTGGTCGGTACCCACGATGGTGCTGATCTCGATTGCCACCTTCATAATCATCCAGCTGCCGCCGGGCGATTATGTGACGGCCTATATCGCCGAGTTGGAAGAAACCGGGGAGTCAATCACCGCGGTTGAGGCGGCTGAGCTGCGCAAGTCCTTTGGGCTCGACCGGCCTCTTGTGGTGCAATACTGGGACTGGATCAGTCGGATCGTTTTGCGCGGCGACTTTGGCCTGTCGCTGGATTGGAAGCTGCCGGTGTCGGACCTGTTATGGGACCGCATCGCGCTGACGCTGATGATCTCGACGCTGTCGCTGTTGCTGACCTGGGCCATCGCCATCCCGATAGGCGTCTACGCGGCCACGCGGCAGTATTCGGTCTTTGACTACGTCTTCACGGTCCTGGGCTTTCTCGGGCGCGGCATCCCCGATTTCCTTTTGGCCTTGGTGCTGATGTGGCTGGGGTTTGCCTATTTCAATTTCCATGTCGGCGGGCTGTATTCGCCCGGAATGGCCGAGGCGCCTTGGAGCCTCGCCAAGTTCCTGGACCTGCTGGGGCATCTATGGGTGCCCGTGGTGGTGCTTGCCACCGGGGGCGCTGCGGGGCTGTTGCGGGTGATGCGGGCCAATATGCTCGAAGAGCTTGGCAAGCCCTATGTGGAGACCGCCTATGCCCAAGGCATGGGCGAGCGCGAGGTCGTTTGGCGCTATCCGGTGCGCGTGGCGCTGAACCCGTTCTTTTCGACCGTGGGCTGGGCGCTGCCGGCGCTTATCTCGGGCGATGTGATCACCGCCGTCGTGCTGAACCTGCCCACCACCGGCCCGCTGCTTTTGCGCGCGCTGCTTAATCAGGACATGTATATGGCCGGGGGCTTTATCCTGATCCTGTCGATTTTCACCATCATTGGAACGCTGCTGTCGGACATTCTTTTGACCCTGACAGACCCGCGTATCCGCTACGCCTAAGGATCGCGCTATGACCGATGTGACTCAGGCCGAGAGCCGCAGCATCGACACCGCCAAGCCGCTGACCTTGATGTGGTGGCGGTTCAAGAAACACAAGCTCGCGCTGTTTTCGCTGTATCTGATCGGCTTCTTGTACTTCGTGGCGGCCTTTGCGGAGTTCCTGGCCCCTTATGACCCGTTCAAGACCTCCAAATTGCACGCCTATGTGCCGCCGATGCAGGTGCGCCTGTTCCATGACGGAGACTTCATCGGGCCATTTGTCTATGGGCTGGACCGCAAGCGCGATGCGGAGACCGCTCGGCTGTCATTTTCCGAGAACACCGACAAGGTCTTTCCCATCAAGCTGTTCCATCGCGGCGACAGCTACCATTTCTGGGGCCTGTGGGAGACGGACCTGCATCTGTTCGGCATCGAAGGCGGCCGTAGAGACCGCATCTATCTGCTGGGCTCGGACAGTTTGGGGCGCGATCTGCTGTCGCGGTTGACCTATGGGGGCCGTGTCACCTTATCGGTGGGGCTGATCGGCGTGTTCTTTAGCTTTGTGATCGGGATCACGCTGGGGTCCGTCGCGGGGCTGATCGGCGGGCGCGTGGACGCGGCCATCCAGCGTTTGGCAGAGTTCGTGCGGTCGATCCCGACCATCCCGCTTTGGCTGGGCCTGGCGGCGGCATTGCCCATCCATTGGGATCCGATCTTTGTCTACCTGCTCATCACCTTGATCCTCGCGCTGATTGGCTGGACCAATCTGGCCCGGGTGGTGCGGGGCCATTTCATGACCATCCGGAACCAGGATTTCGTGCTGGCCGCGCAGCTCTCGGGGGCAAAGCCGCGCCGGGTGGTGACGCGCCACATGCTGCCCTCGATGACCTCTTACGTGATCGCGGCGGTGACGCTGGCGATCCCCGAGATGATCCTGGGCGAGACGTCCCTGTCCTTCCTGGGGCTGGGGCTGCGGCCCCCGGTCATCAGCTGGGGGGTGCTGCTGCAAGACGCGCAGAACCTGCGGTCGATCGCGCTGGCGCCGTGGCTGCTGGCCCCCGGGGGGGCGATCGTGGTGACCATCCTGGCCTTCAACTTCCTTGGCGACGGTCTGCGCGATGCGGCCGACCCCTATCAGTCGTGAGGGGGGGGCGATGATGCTGAACTCTGAGAACCTGCTGGAGATCGAGGACCTGAACGTGTCCTTCGCGCTGCGCGACCGCACGCTGAACGCGGTCAATGGCATCAACCTTTCGATCAAGCCGGGCGAGGTTCTGGGCGTGGTCGGTGAGAGCGGGTCGGGCAAGTCCTTGACGGCGCGGGCCGTGCTCAACCTGATGCCACGCACCGCGATTGTGTCCGGCTCGGTGCGCTTTAGGGCGCGCCAGGGCGCGGTGTCGGTCCTTGACCATGGCCGCGAAAGCCGCGAGATGCGCGCGCTGCGGGGCGGTCAGATCGGCATGATCTTCCAAGAGCCGATGACGGCGCTGTCACCCGTGCACTCGGTTGGGCAGCAGGTGATGAAGACGCTGACGCTTCATACCGACCTGCGCAAGAAGGCGCTCGAGGACCGCGCGACCGAGCTGCTCGACCTGGTGCAGTTGCCCGACCCGCGCGGGATGCTCAAGAGGTACCCGCACCAATTGTCCGGCGGCATGCGGCAGCGGGCGATGATCGCCATGGCCCTTTCGTGCAACCCGTCGCTGCTGCTGGCGGACGAGCCCACCACCGCGCTGGATGTCACCACCGAGGCGCAGATCCTAGAGCTGATCCGCGGCCTGCAGGACCAGTTCAACATGGGGGTGATGTTCATCACGCATAATTTCGGCGTCGTGGCGGAGCTTGCGGACCGTGTCACCGTGATGAACCACGGTATCGTCGAGGAAACCGGCAGCATTGACGACATCTTCTACGCGCCCAGGGTCGCGTATACGCAAAAGCTGCTGCGGCTGATCCCGCGTTTGCCGGATTATGCCATGGCCGACAGCCAAAGCGCGGCGCCGGCGCGGGTCGCCACGGCCGAGGCGCCCCCGAAAGAGACGGTTGTCCGGGTCGAGAACCTCAAAATGCACTTTCCCACCAAGAAGGATTGGGCCGGCCGCGTCACCGAGGAACTCAAGGCCGTGGACGACGTCAGCTTTGTCATCCGACGCGGCGAGACCTTTGGCCTTGTCGGCGAAAGCGGGTCCGGCAAATCGACCGTGGCGCGGTCCATCCTGCGGGCCTACCAGCCGACCGGGGGCTCTGTGCAGTTCAAGGCGCCGGATGGGGACTATCACGAGCTGACCGCTCTCCAGGGCGACAAGCTGCGCGCGATGCGGGCACATATGCAGATGGTGTTCCAGGACCCGTACTCGTCGCTCAATCCGCGCATGACGGTGGAGCAATTGATCACCGAGCCGCTGGTCAATCAAGGCGAGACACGCAGCGGCCCGATGCAAGAGCGCGCTGCGGACCTGCTGGAGCGGGTGGGGCTGAAACCGGATATGCTCAGCCGCTACCCGCATGCCTTCTCCGGTGGGCAGCGCCAAAGGATCGGGATCGCCCGGGCCCTTGTCACCAACCCGTCCTTTGTGGTGCTCGATGAGAGCGTCTCGGCGTTGGATGTGTCGATCGCCGCGCAGACGATCAGCCTGCTCAAGGATCTGCAGGACAGGCTGGGGCTGACATATCTGTTCATCACCCATGACCTGTCGATGATCAGCAATTTCGCCGACCATATTGGCGTTATGCAAACCGGCAAGCTGGTGGAAACAGGCCCGACCGAGGCCTTCTTTGCCAATCCCCAAGACCCCTATTCGAAGCGCCTGCTGAACGCGGTGCCGATCCCCGATCCTCGCCGCGCGCGGGCGCTGCGGCAGGCCCGCAAAGAGGCCTTGGCGTCTTGACCCCTGATGCGTTGATCGAGACCGCAAAGGGTTTTGCCCCCATCTTGCTGATGGACCGGGCAGAACCCTTTCGCCCGCAGCGCATCGGGCTCAGCGCATTCGCCGCCGAGACGCCTTCGCCTTCCTCGAAGTTTACGGTCACGCCACGCGGCGAGGCTTGCTATGAATTCGCGATCTTCTGGGACTATGATATCGGGCATCTTTACGACCTAGAGCACATCTGGGTGCATGAATCCAAAGGCGAGGTTGTGGCGGTAGAGGCCTCGTTCCACGGGCAGCGCCACGATGTTGAGATGTGCCTGCGCGCTGGGCGCCCCTTGGTGTGGGTCGAGGCCGGCAAGCACGCGCATTTGCAAAGCCGCGCGCAACGCGACGCCATGGCGGAGGCCACGCGCCTGATGTGCGGGTCCCAGGCCGGGATCGGGGGCATTCACACCGCAAACCCATTCTCGGCGGGTTTTGGCGATCTGTCCGATCACGATCACCGTCTGGCGCGGCTGTTCCTGTCGCGCCTGCAATTCACGACAACGGGCGGACGCGCGCTGGAGCATGATCTGAACGACACGCCCATGGTGCCATGGCCCGAGATGCCGGACTTCATCGCCGCGCGCCTGCGCCACGTCATCGCCAAGCTGCACCGCGACGTGGCCCATATGCCGGCGATCTTCTTTGATTGCGGTGATACGCTTGTCGACGAGGGCACCGAGGTCAAGCGCACCGATGGCAGCGATGTGGTCCTGCGGGCCGATCTGCTGCCCGATGCCGAGGCGGTCTTGCGGCAGCTCTCAGGCCTTGGCTATCGGCTGTGCCTGGTGGCGGATGGCCCGCGGGAGACCTTTGAGAATGTTCTGAAACCCGCCGGGCTTTGGGAGCTGTTCGAGGCCCATGTGATCTCTGGCGATGTTGGCGTTCGCAAGCCGGACCCAAAGATGTTCGAGACCGCCCGCGAAAGGATGGGGCTGTCGCCTGACCAGGCGCGCTTTGTGCCGATGATCGGCAATAACCTTGACCGCGACATCCTTGGCGCCAACCGGGCGGGCCACCCAAGTGTGTTCTTCAACTGGTCGCCCCGGAGGCGGCGCGTTCCAGAGGGGCCGCCGGACACACCGACGTTCCAAGTCTCCTCGCTCAGCGCGCTTATCCCTGCGCTAACCGCCTTTGAATTCTCACTGACCATGGACGTTTGACATGACCGAAATCACGACCCCGCAAGTGGGCAATGTCATCACAACACAGCTGCAAGAGGCGATTGATCGCACTGCGGCGGCGGGCGGTGGCCGGGTGACGATCCCTGCGGGCCGATGGATAGCGGGGGCTATCCAGCTGCGGTCGGGGATCGATCTGCATGTCCCGCTTGGGGCCACGCTGGCCTGCTCGGAGGATTATGACGATTTCGCCACCGGGCAGGTCTCGGTCGTGGCCGAGGACAGCGACCGGGGGTTCCTGGTCGCGCGGGGTGCCCAGAACGTCTCGGTCACCGGCAAAGGCACGATACATGGCTCCGGTCCGAACTGGTGCTCGCGCGAGGGGCTGTTTGACGGCGTGAAATGGGCCAAGTTTCACCGCCCCCGGATGGTCGTGTTCGAGGCGTGCCGGGACGTCGAGATCCGGGATGTGACCTTCCTTGAGGCGCCGATGTGGACGGTGCATCTGATTGGCTGCGACCAGGTGCGCGTGACGGATCTGTCTATCCTCAACGATATGCTGATGCCAAACACCGATGGGGTGAACTTCGACAGCTGCCGGGATGTCTTCATGTCAGGGTGCCGGATCGTGGCGGCGGACGATTCGGTCTGCGTGAAGACCTGCGCCAAGCTCGACACGGCGCTGGAAGGCCCGGCGGAGCGCATTCACGTGACGAACTGCCATTTCACCTCGCGCAGTTGCTCTGTGAAGATCGGCACGGAGACCCATCAAGACGTGCGCGATGTGGTGCTGTCCGGGCTGACGATCACCGGGACAAACCGCGCCTTTGGGATCATGGCGCGGGATGGCGGGACGATTGAACGCATTCGGTTTGCCAACTCTACGGTCGATTGCAGTCAGGCGCCGCACACCTACTGGGGATCCGGGGAGCCGATCACAATCAACGCCCATGCGCGGGTGCGGGGGGCGACGCCGTCGCGTGTCCGCGACATTGCGGTGCATGGGATCACCGGGCGCTGCGAGGGCGCCATTGTGGTGCATGGCGACCCCGACATGCCGATCGAGAACGTCCAGATCTCAGCGGTGAACCTGCGGCAAGAGCCCGGGGATTTCCGGCATGAGCTGTTCCTCGACCTGCGTCCCGTGCCCGAGGATGTCAACGATCTGGACGATCCAGAGCTCGGGCGGCGCAACTGTTTCGTGCGCCGGCCAGATGGCGGGATCTATGGCATGGATGCCTACCCGAATGGTCTTCCAGGGGTGCTTGTGCGCCATGCCCGCGCTGTTCACATCGATAGCGTCCGGATCGACCGGCCGTCGCCGTTGCCACAAGGCTGGGCGCGAGATGTTCTGGATCAGGCCGAGTGAGGATCGGGCCGAGTGAGGATCAGGCCTCGCCGCGGATGATCCAATCGAGGGCCAGCGTCGTGCTCCATCCGTAGTCGTGGATGACAAGGTGGATCGAGGGGTGCTTTGGGTCGATTACCGCATCCGTCTTGCCTGTGTCTGACGTCAGCACCCTTGGGACAGTCTAGGCCCGTTGCGAAACGGAGGGTTTCCGGCTCATCGTAGACTTCGAGGATCGAAGATGAGTTCTACGACATCGTGTTCCGCAAGAATCTTTATCGGTAAGTCGAAGAGTTGCAGACCCATCTGGACGCGTGCTTGGCCAGGTACGACGAACAGCGGCCGCATTCGGGAAGTCACTGCTACGGCAAAACGCCTATGCAGACCTTCCGGGAAACGCTACACATCTCTGTCGAGAAGACGATCAAAACGCACGACCAATCGGACAGTGCACAACCCGATCTCGGCGTCGCAAGCTGAGCGGCCGTCAGATCAAATCTAGAGTTTTACAGCTGAGCAATGTCTATGAGCCGTTCCTTCTTCGCGGCGACAATGGCTTGGTGTTCACATCTCGCGCATACACCAAACTTGTCCGCAGCTAGGGATTGAAGCAGGCGTAAATCACGCCCCATTGCCCATAGTAGAACGGGATGATCAAGCATTCGGACATCTTGAATAACCCCGATTTGTAGGGAGTCTTGGTTTGATTTTCGGTTCCTGACGACCTATGCCACCGGATCTGTCGTCATGGTTTCGGATGTTTGGTTCTAGGCTCCGTTTTCCTGATCTACGTCACTGCCGCCCTTGACGATCTCACGTTCCTCGTCGGTTATGCGCTGCCGGGGCGCGGGCACGATGAATGCGTCAACGATCTGGCCGCCCATTGCGAGGTAACCCTCAGTTTTCAGGTGCGTGTCGAACTATTCGAACAGGCGATCCACTAGGGCCCGCACGCACCAGAGCCTCGCGGAACCGCCAGATCGTGGTCTCGTCAGGAACGCGGTCGCCGTCATCTAACCCTAGAAACCGGCCAAAGCTGCGCCGGTCGAGGATCTGAAACTCGGTTTGCGCGTCGGAAAGGCCATAGACCGCCTGCAACACCCGTGCCTTGAACATCATAACCGGGTCGAAAGCCGGACGGCCACCCTTGGCGCCATCAGAGCGGTTCAGCGCGACCTCCAGACCGATGCGGAAGATCTCGAATTCCAGAACCGAAGGAAGCCGCTCCAACGGGTCGCCCGCCTTCGAAAGGGCCGCATAGCGCTCATCAAGATCAAAGAATCCTCGCTGATCAGCCATACCATCCGCCATCGCAGCCCAAGAGAATGGAATCACGATACGCAGCTCAAAGCGATAGGTTTTTAAGGGCGTACGTTTGATCCGGTCTGTGAAGGTACAATGCGTCCATCGTCATCGCTTCGAAAGCTGGGGCCACGCGAGCCACGCTATCGGCGACTGGTTCCAGTTCTACAATCAAAATCGTCCGCATCAGGCACTTGCCATGCGCACACCAAACCAGGCATTCAAATTAGCAGCTTAACCTGAGCAGCTTCCACTGGGTCGATACACGTTTGCCTTGATGGTCTGACGAAGTGAATCAGGGTTGGATCAGCATGTCGATGACAGCATTCCAATCCGCGGTTGCGGTGTTCTTGACGTATGTCTCCCCAGACCAGGCCTGAATTTCGTAGTCTCCGGGCGGCAGATATGTGACCACGCGCGCTCCCACAAAGTAGTGCGATACCCCGGACACAGTCTCTTTGATTTCCCATTTGGCGTCAGGCTGCCCTATGTGGGGCGGTAGCTTAAGGTCGAATCTTGGTGGCGTAAAAATCGCCCGCACTTCTGTCTTGAACCCGTCTTTTACCAACACGGCGCTCTCAGACAGGTCTGATGAACGAAACGCGCCGACCTTTACGTCGACTGCTTGTGTTTTAAGGCCAACAAGCCGTTGCGGGTCCAATGGATTTGGCGTGCCGCTACCAGTGTATTCCGCGTTGACTTGGGGTGCCGTGAGGGTGCCGGTGGTGGTGTTATTCAGTTCAACATCCAAATCCAACGCGCCCGACGGGGCGGGTTTCATATCATGCAAGATGCGTTCAGTCGCCGGTCCCACTTTGAGGACATCATCGGCTGTCAACACCTCAGCCCCAGCGCATCTTGCGAATTCTTCAATATTTATAAGTCCCAATAGTCCGACGGACACCACATATTTGACTCTTATCTCTCGCAGGGATGGATCTGCAGCCATCTGTTTTTCGCGTTCGGCTCTTAAGCTTCTGACAGTTTCGCAGGGGTCTCCAGGGCAGGTATGCTCTTTTAGGTCTGTTATTACGGCAATGACCCCTCCCGTGTCTTCAAGCTCGCGCCAGGAATACTCAAGACCTTCTGCGAGTGAAGTATTGCCGTTGGCATTCAACTGATTGATCCGCGCGATCGCCGCGTCCGTGATTGTCGTGTTGGCGGCACCCAGGCCAAACTCTAGATCCGTGTTACACGTGCCAACGCCCTGCTGGTTGGCCCCGAAATGCACCAGAGCAAAGTTCTCGTTGGGCAGTGCGGCCAAACCGGTCAGCAATTGTTCGGACGTTTCCTTAGCGACGTTCCAATATAGCAGGCCAGACTTTATGCGGTTCTTATTCATGCTGCCTGAGGCGTCCAGCAGAATAACCATATCGTCGAAGTCAGGATAAGATGCGCCGCCGAACGTCAACCCAGCGCCCCGTGGTATGGACTTGAGGTTATCATCAAGTCTTAGAATCGTCGGCGTGTCACCGTCGCACGAAGCAAGGTAACCTTGAATTCTGGTGGACAGGATGAGGCCCCGCCGGATCCACGTGATCCGAGCCGAGAACGCGCGCCCGGCTCTACAAGTTGCGCCCTTCTCTAGTGTTAACTCAAGCGGTGCTACGCCTTGCTTACGCTGGATGTCTAATCTAGTGACCGTATTGCCAATCCCGCCGGATCCTAGGCCCAGTTTCGCTTGAATGTTATTGCTCGCGAACGTGATCGCGGCGGGGGTTTCCCCTTTTTTGGATTTCCCAAAAGGTTCAGTTGTTACCAAAGTGACGGTGGCATTTCCTTGTCTGATTGCCAAGTCGGAGACCGACTTGAGGAATGTCTTGCCTTGCGGTTGACTGGGCACTGTTGCGGGCCCTGTCGCAGGTGAAACTGGCGGGCTTGTTTGCACAATTGGCGTGGTTCTAGGCGGTTTATGGGGAGGTGTGATAGGAGTGGTTGCCGATGCCGCGCAATTGAAGGGCGCAGAGGCCGGTTGAGCGGGCGCGGCGGAACATGGGCCGCTGGTGTTCAAAGCTTGGAACGGCGGCTTCACCGGGGGCACGTCGGGGCATGTCATGTCGCCGAACCCAAGAAACTCGCGGACTGGGCCGGAGCCGGCGGGGTTGTTTTGTGAGATCATTGCGGCATAGGCGCGCCCCACATTCCCGTTGGGAATGGCGCCGCCGGGCATATGGCCGATCGCCTTTATGCCCCAGCGGTCTATCTCTGCGGCCGCGTCGTTCGACGCGATCGACTGGACCATGCAATATTCAGAGACCTCATGAGTATCCATCGAAACGTATTTTCCCGGAATCGCTATTTCTGTTTTGGCGGCGACAAAATGAATGTTGGCGCGAGGTTCGGTACTTGCAATGATGTCAGGTTCGTCCTCAAGCTCTCGTAGGTAATCGTGAAAGCGCTTGTTTAGATTGACGAGATATACCCTTCGGTTAGCATTCGCACGCCTTGCGTTATTCGAAAGCCAATTCGCGATCATCTCTTTTCCGGGTGGACTCTTAATTGCCGTCACGGTTGTGTTAAGCGGACGAGGATGTGTAATTGTCTCCAGCCTCACTCGCTGCCCAACTGCGTGTTGCTCAATGTACTGTGCCAGTTCTGCCTGTCGTTGTTCGTCGCCGTGGGCCAACCTCAGATCCAAATACATTATTGTAACATGCGGGTTCGGGAACAGGTCAGCGGTAGCTGCCTGACCAAGACAGACCCCAAAAAAAGCTACGAGAAGCGCCACACGTTCAAAATATCGGTTCAAGAATCCAACCCAACAATCTTCTGTCTTCAGGAACACATTGCATGTTTCCATAAAATTCCAAAGCATCCAAGTTTTTCTGGCTGTACAGGCGCATAATTTGATCCGGACTGGAGGCATTCGCGCACTTTGAATGAAAGCTATTCAAAGCGAACACCGAGCTGACGACTTGCAATTCTTAAGTACCCGCGAAACACTGTCAAAAGTTCTGGACGATATCGCTAACGCACTTTTAGTTAATAAGTACAGCGCTTAGCTATTGAGAAACACAATTTTGAAAGGGATTAGCATGGTCGATCAATCCTTTAGGCCTACGGTGCTGATAGGCGTGGGTGGAACCGGTTGCCGTATAGCCGAACGCGTTTACCGCAGAGCTCTGACACAAGAGACGGGGTTGTCTGGCAAGCTTGCCGTTCTTGGCTTCGACACTGATCTCAATGATATGAACAAGCTAAAGGCCATCGAGCCCTCGAATCGATTTCGTTTCTCGTCGAAGGACCGCATTCGCGACTATATCCACAAACATCACGCGTTGACTGCGGATTTTATGGTGGATGAGAACACTTTGCCGCAGCGGTTCTTGAATAAATCCTTGATTGAGGGTGCTGGGCAGATTCGCATGCTGTCTCACATGGGGTTCTTTACGGCGCAAGCCTCCAAGTCTATGGAGCAGCAAGTTTCCAATGTGTTTTCCTCGCTAGCACGCATGGACAACACAGAGAACTTTCAGGGCTTTATCAACGTTATGATGGTCGGCTCGATCGCGGGTGCCACGGGCTCGGGCTCGTTCATTCAGATTGCTATGATGCTCAAGCAGGCCGCGCGGAACATCGAGATTGATATCCGAGGGATTTTCTTGATGCCGGACGTCTACACGAATGCTGCGAATTTGCCGGTAGATCAGATCCCGAATGTAAAAGGCGGGGGATATGCAGCCCTTAAGGAACTGAACGCTGTGAATGTGCTTGCAGAAGGTAAGCAGAAAAATCTTAACTTCAAATATGAATACGCGCCCGACCAATTTATCGGCACCTCCAATTTTCCGTTCGAAAGTGTGACATTAATAGATTTTGAGTCGGTAGACGGCCGGTCTTTGGGGCGGTCCTTGCCGTCCTACATCACCATGTGCGAGCGCGCCGTCTATCAGCAGATTTTTTCTCCCATCGGGGGGCGAATGCGGTCAATCGAGGTGAATGATACGCGCGCGCTCCTCTTTGCTGCGGCCGAAGGCATTCACAACATCTACTCCGGTGTCGGGCTGTCATCGATCATATACCCCTCAGAGCATAATGGATCATACCTTACATATCGGTTTGCGCTTGAAATGCTGTCTGGTGACTGGACTCGTCTTGACAAGCAATACAACGAGAAAGTTCGCAACTACCAACAGCAGCGTGCCGCGGGAAACGTTCTATCGGCAGAGCCCAGAAAGCGCGACAGCTATCTGGAGGATCTCGACCGTTTGGCAAAGTCAGAACGCAGCGCGTTTTTTGTTGCCATCAATGAAAATCTCAACCCAAAGATCGAGGACGAGCGTGGGAACGTGCGTGAGGTCTCAATGCCCACGGAGTTCCTCAAAGCTCTTTTGGCCAAGGTCTCTGTCGATTTTTGGGATAGCAAAGACTTGAACGGCGCAGGAACTAAGGCCAATATCGTACCGGAAACGTTGGGAAATCCGGCTTCTCTTGCGGGCGATGTTAAAGATCTCGAGCGAGGGCTTGATCGTGACCTCGCCAAGCTCGATGAGGTGTTGCGGGATAAGCCGCGTGATATTCTGACCAACTCCCTCTCTTTCGCAGATACTCTGGGTCAGGCCCAATGGGCCGATCATCACATCCAATCCCATATCGTAAAGAACGGGCCGCATGTTGTTCAGGTCCGAGCCTTCCTATACCGCCTGCAGCAATTGATTGAGGAACGGTTGGAAGGTTTGGACCCGAGCGAGCAGCGTCAAAAGCTATTCCGTTTTGCCAACGTTTTTGAAGAAGAGCCGGACAAGACCCGTAGCCAACGCGGCACCGCGGGTGTTCTGGAAAAGGCAACGGAGGCGGTCAAAGGCAAGGGTATCGGTAAACTCATAGGGCGCAATCAAACCGGTGCCTTCGTGGAAGAGTACGTAACATATTACAACAACTCTCTAAAAGCGATGCGTCGCTTTGCGGAAGAGGCAATTGAGTTGGGCATGCTGCGTGAACTTCGCAAGGAGATTGACGCGCTCGAAGAGATTGTTACGGGCGTGTTCACCGAGATAGAGAGCCTGATCGTTGAGCTTGAAAAGGCTTGCACCGAGCAAGAGCATACCTACGATTCCCTGGCATCTTTGGATGGCAACTATTGGGTCTACGGATCGTCAAAGGCCAAGCAAGCGCTGTGGGAGACCATGTCGGAGCGTGTTGCTGGGGTCGGTGACGAGGCCGGGATGAACGAGAGTCTGACGGACGCAATATACCGTAAGTACCGGTTGGACAAAAAAAATGTGAACGCAGAAGAACCTACCAATATTAGGCAGTTGTTCCAAGACACTGTGATCGACGGTTATGCGCGCCAACGCGTTACTCAAGAGAACAAATCAGTTTATGACATGACCGTTGTGCAGGCCGTACAGAATGAAGCGGCATTGATGGGTGAAGACTGGCGCATCAAGTTGCGGGACATCGTGCGCGTGGTCAGCGCACAATCGACGCCGCTCTTGGGGATCAAAGATCCGTCCCGAAACGGGCAACGCATTATGTTCTGGTCTGTCAATCCTCTTCTTGAGCAGCAGATCAACGATCCAGCAATGTTCCAAGAGATGTTCACGTTGAACCAAGGCGAAGCACCCGTCGTTCTGGAAGAATTTTCGGTCCAAGAACTCACATGCGTTAACACCTTAGTCAATCTGGATCTTAACCAACTTTCCAAACTGTCTACGCAAGACATCGTCATGGGAATCCCCGGCAACAAAGGGTCGTACTACGTTGAATATGAGAAGATGATTGAGGGTCTCATAGCCGACGCAACTTCTGAAAAGAAGACTGGGCAGTTTACACCGCACATCCACCGGGATTGGCACTTGCCGGGCGTTTTGCCTGAGATTGACCCCGATGTTGCGGACAGCCTTGTAAGCAAGATCAGCAAAGGATTGGTCATCGCGCGCGGTTTGGGCGTACTAAATGTTGAGGTCGAATATGGGAACTCGGCAATTGTCTACAACTCTGTGGGGAAGCGGAAGACCAATGGCGTGCGAGATGTCCTCTGCCAGGGTGCGGACTGGTATCTGGCGACCCGCGAATTCGAACGCAAGGCCTCACTGGCCGATGATGCTTTGGCGTATTGGGACGAGACGCTGCTGACTATGGCGGACAAGATGCGGCGGCCTGTCGATTCATATGATGAATCCTTTGCGTTTGAGAGTATAGTTAATGCCGAGTTTGTTACAACATTGCTCGAAATCAGCACGAACCGAATTGATGCCGATCAGCGCGATAAGAAGACCGCCGAAAGCCTAAAGGCCTGGGCTCAGCTTGTGGGTGAGATCGTTGAAAAATACCGCGGTGATCTCGGTATTGTTGGACGCAATCAAGAGGCGGAACGCCTGGTAGAGGGCACTCGGCACGCCTCGTTGGAACTCATTGGCAAACATGTCGGTAGCGAAACTCATCGTGCGCTCGAAATGGCTTTTGGGCAGGCGATGGATGCATATTATGCAAGCCGAGGTACCGCATGACCCGTATATTGGTCATCAACCTTGCCAAGAAGTTCAATTTCGTAAGGTTCGCTCGAACCGATGCGGTGGATCTTTTCCCCGCAGAAAGCGGGGTAACACTGATTGACTCGACTGCAAACCAAGAATGGGCGCATGACGAGATATGGCAAGACTGGCCGAAGCAGATCGAGCGTGATCCGAAGACAATCGCGGACGAGGTACTTGACCATTCTCTTTTTGACACGGATTATGAAAATCGAGTAGTCGTCGCGCTTATTGTCGATGAAATCGCCGATCTTACTCCAACAGACACAAACGAGGCGGACCCGGTGGCACAGACTGCCATCGCGAATGTCAATGAAGTAATTGATAGGCAGTCTGAACGACAAGCCCAGCAGATTCCCTTCATTGGGATTTGTGTGTCGCGGCCAGACAACGCGATTCAGCGTGACGCTGCAGTTAACTTCATTGATGGTGACTCTAATATCGACGCAATCGTCGCATTAGGGGACAACCGGCATATACGCGAAGTTGACCTGGGCGTCCGTTTAATCTTGGACATGTTAACTCGGATCGATTCTGACATTGAAGCTAAAATGTTGTTTACGGGGGCGGCGCGCAATGCCTTCGTGCTCACCGTTCCTAATTCCGAAGCCACACGGGCGAACTTGCTTCGTTACAACTTTTGCATCTCTGTCCAAGGCAAGAGAGAAGCCGGCATAGGTGAGACTACTTCTGCGGCAAGGGACAGTGCCGCGTTCACCGGGCTGGCTGACATTATCGATCAGGTTGAAGAAGGAGTCACTGCGCTGGAGAAATCTGGCGTTGATCCGTTGGAAACTAAGCCATTCGACATCGTGGGCGTGGCACCGAGGTTCAAGTCGGCTGATCTACTTTCCAATTTGGACAAAGCGAGCAGAGAATACAGCAGAGGAACTCTGGTAGCAGTCCGAGAACGCGTGGCTTCCGAAGTTGAAGCAGCGCGTTATGACGGGGTTGAGGGCATACGCACAGAAGCAGATGTGCGGGAGCTTATCGACACTATCATTTTTCCGCCAATCCAGTTTCGACAGAACTTGGTAAATGCCATCGAGAATAGCCTATCTCGAATGGTCAAGGATAGCTGCAACGAAAGAGCGGGGCAGGTCAGTGAGCTCCGTGAGAGAATTGGAAGCTATTTTAGTTTGGAGAGTGACCCACGCATTGATGAATTGGTTGAGAACGAAAAAGTTATCGACGGGCTAGATCTGAAGCAACTCGGAACAGCGCGTTCTCTGGTGGGTTTTTGGAGAGCGCATGACGCATTGATGACGGCCGCAAGACGCTTGCCGACGCGGCTCTTTTGTTTCGCGACATATGCCGGGGTGTGTCTAGCCGTTTATGCGGTTGGATTCTCCTATATGTGGGGGACGTATATTAAACCTGCCTTAAGGAACGGCAGCACGGGGCCAAAGCTAAGCGACTATGATGTATGGCAATTCTTCGCTCTGGCGATGCAGCGAGACCCCAATGTGCCTTCATTTGATCTGATTTTCATCGTCGTGTTGGTTATCACTTTTCTTCTGCTTGCCGCGAAGTTGGCGTTCCGCCGATACCAAAAACAGGCGCGACGGGCGCATGCGGCCCTCGTTGACCGTGCGGCAAAAGTAGCCTCTGAATACAGTCAGTTGTTGCACGATATCGTAGAGTATCGGCGACGCGCGCGTGGGTTACAACTGCGCAACGCGTTGCTACAATGTATTGAAGGACAAGAGGCACGAACCAAAGCGAAAAAGTTCGCAGAAGCCGAAGCGGCGCTGCAGTTGTCAACGGCGGCGCAGAAAGCGGTAACCTCAAGCGATCGACCAGAACTACCTGACCGCGCTGCGAAAATCCTAAAGGACGAAGCAATGACACATCGCTGGATCCCGGATTACTTCAAGAGTGTACCAAAGTTGAAGCGGCGTGAAATTATTATTCGGGACGCCATGTTCGGGAACGAGCGTCCCATCACTACAGATATTCTCTTTGAAAACATAGAGATCGAGTGGCAATCTTTGGAGAATTGGAACACCTGAGAATGGCGGCTTTTGCTGAATACCTATTTGCGGTTTTTGCCTTCGTCATATGGTGGTTTGTTGTTTCTCTGGCTTTTCGCATGTCTTTGGGTCATCAGCGCTTGCCTCGGGTTGTCATCGGCGCAATGGCCTTTTTGCTGATATCAATTTGGTTCCACGTGGATAACGTACCGCCAATTGAAGTATCCAATTTTGTCGAAAGCCTTTTCGGAAATCTAGGGGCATCAATCGATGCCGCAATCTCTTGGATTGGTTCTGTGTTCGGCGTTAATTGGGCAACCAATCTAGCAGTCACATTCAAAAACGCTTGGGCGAATTTCGACGATATGATCTCCAACCCACTGTCCGTAGGTGCGGGCGTAGGCGGTTTAGCGTTCTTTGCGAACTTGGTTTTGGTGGCCGCGTACGTTGTCGTCCGGCTGTTTTTGGTTGGGGCGATTCAACTGGTGGCAGTCTTTTGGAGGATGGCGACGGCCTCTGACGAGCAAGAAGATGAGGAGGATCCCGCAGCCTCGAAAGACAGCTTCGAAGCCGAAGGCATCATATGGTGGTTTGACACCCGTTCTGTAAAAACAGCGACACTGTATTTTTATCGCATCAGCGTCGGTATATTGGGTGTCTGTTTGGCCACTTATGCATGGGACCATATTACGTCTATCCCACTTAGTTTTCGAGGGCAGGGCATCCGTGATGATATTTTGCATATCTATTGGGCCGGGCTGATTATTTTTACCGGCGAACTCACTAATGCGGTGCGGCAGAAGGGGCGTTTTGATAGGTTTGTGGAGCGATTTCAGAAAGCCGCGGAAACCGAGGAGGACGATAGCCTAGCCCAGCTTTTTGCAGACTATAAAACGTCGCATGGTCATTCCGACTGGCTCTTTTCGAAAGAATTTGTCCCAGACCCGGATTTGCCCGAGTATAATGCTCAAGAGGCTCATGGTCGCCAAGCGGCGGCGGCAGGCCTTGGAGCCTTTAGCGTCGGGAAAAAGCTCTATAGATTGAAAGAAGGCACGTTAACGGACTCTGACTTTGATTTCCTGGCAAAGCTCGTAAAGGTTACGAAAGACTACGGTGGTACGGTCTTGATACTTTGTCCGCAAAGTCAGCATGATGACCAGCGGCCGGTGGAAGACGAACTGTATTATCCGGACGATGTCGGACGACAATTGATTTCGAATATCAGCGGTTCGATGGGCGGGACCGTCTTTGCTGTAACGCAGAATGTGCGATTTATGGGCGACGGCACCGCCGCAACTGACATAGAATACAACGTGATCGTAGGGTCAGAGTTTGAGTTGGCGGACGCCATTAGCGGGCCGCAGGACTCGGTCTATGAAGCACTAAGGCGGATCCGTTGCATCATCTTTGTAGAATTTCAGCGGCTAGACTCAGGTGTAATATCCTTACAAATTCAAAGGTTGCGCCGCTTGACCGACGAAAGAGAAGTTTCGGTTTATTGCCAATCCGACGGTCGGCAAGGGCTTCTAGAGACGCTTAGAAATCTATTCCAGGTCAACGACGTAGATGCATTCAATCCGTACTCTTCTACCGGCCCAGCCCAAACCCGGCGCTTCTGGCTTCTTTGGCGACACTCAAGCGGACTTATGGCACGTGTCACCAAGTTCGCTGGGCTGACAAAGGAACAAAATCCACTTTCTGAGACATTGCCTCTATTGCTATTGAACACTTTTGCGCAAAGGTTCCAGGCTGCCATCTATGACCCCTCGGGTCGTATTAGGTTGAGTGATTGGCGGCACAGGTGGTTTTCCGTCCTTCAGGGCCGTGCAAAACGTAACTACCGCAAGCTTGCTGGAATGGTGCAACGCGCTCAGCCGTTTAGCCTTTTTCGCGGGAAGGCTGTCGGACAGGTGGTATTCCAAGAAGATTTCTCAAATATCTTTGATGCGATCCAGCGATACAAGAATTTCGAGCATAGCGGCGACACTATGATCCACATCGTGTCGAGCTGGTATCCCATGCGGGATTTCTTGTTCCACAAACTTCAAAGCGAAAATCGCGAAAAATCGTATGATCTTACGGCCAATGAGGACCTAAAGCCGATCCAACCTCGGCCGCGCCACGGAGTGAAACAGGTCGCCATCGAACTATATGACGCCTTATCGCGCGGCGGCGTAGCTGAACGCCGCATTCATAACATTCTGTATAGAGAGACATCTGATCTAACACCTTCTCTCTTGAAAAAACTCGGGGCGACGTCTTCACAGCGCGGGTTAGAGTTTTTGTTTCTGCGTGTTCTGGGACTTGATCTCAAGGTGAAACGCGATCTGGACCCTGATGATCGAAAAAGCAGTATAGCGTTGGATCATGCTGAGCCACCCAAGAACTTTTATCTTGCTCGAGTCAATTGGGAGGCCGAAGGCGATCACAGGCGCCCAATAGCAAACATCTACACAGGTGACTATGGACTGACTTATGCAAAAAACACTTACCTCTCGTTTGGTCGGGGCACCTTTCAGGTCAAGAGCGTAAAGAGTATTGAGGAACCATTCCAGGTTGAAACCGAGATTTTGGTTCGCGACGAGGACCCGCGGGCCGAAGGGTATTATGCACGCCCGTTGGTGAAATTTTGCCGAAACTACATAATTCTGAATGAGCATCAGCGATTTGTGGGCACCGACTATGCTGAGGACGTAAAGAAATACCCAGCGATCTTAATTGAGAAAGGGGATCAAAGGCGGCCTTCTCCTGGTCAGACCGCCCGTAGGCTTGTCCACCTGAGTTTCCAACGCGAGACCTTTGGGCGCTACGGACATGAACATAATGTGCCGTTCGGGGAGGCACAGCATATCGATTATAGTGCCATGGGAGGCAACGACGATTGGCAGGGGACACCGACCGGCGTGAAGATTTCGCGCATTCATCAGCCTTGTTTGGTGCTGTCAACCGTCAACCTCTCAAATCAAAAGGATACTAAGGCGCCGGAAATTCGCAAAAAGGTGGCTTTCACGCTTGCGGCAACTCTGAACGACATGATTGCCTCGCTTTTTCCAAAAGAGGCGCATCGGATCGCAGTGATTTCGCCTCAAGCTAAACCTAAATTCCCTAAAATGCGCCGCGCAGATGTATCGTCGGGCATTCGTCATGATGAGGACCTGGACGCCTATGTGGACCTTACGTACCCTCACTTTAGTGAACCGGACGAGGAACCAGACGAACAAATTGGCATTCCGTTGGATTGGTCGCAAAAATACGGAGACTTATTTGGCGACGGATTTATTGGCGAGCAAACGTCCATTGACCCCGACCAGATACAAGCCAATTCCAAGTCGGATAGAATTGACCTGCTTGTGTTTGAGGATGCGAGCCTGGACCTGGGGGTGGTTCGTGCCATGGAACATACGTGGCCAACAATAGAGCGTATTTGGATAGAGTATTTGGCTTGGTTGGCGGAAATACCCAATGCCGAAAACCCCTATGCATTTGGCACCGCGGGCGTAGCTAGCCAATTCGAATTCGAAGCGGCTTTAGATTGGATGCGGGCATGAGTTTCCGCCTTTTATTTCGGTGGCGAACTCTACTTTGGTTAGTCCTTGTTTCAATTGTATTTTTACAAGCAGCCCAGGCCCGTGTGATTGGGATCGTCTATGATGATTCCGGTTCCATGACGAATGCGGGCACTGTGCATCTGCCGACATTCGGGGCACAGTTTATCGTTTCGACCCTAGAGGGGAACGACCCAAATGACCCAGACCGTCTGTTCTACGGGCGTTTGAATCAATCTCGGCCGTCATCGCCGGGCATCAATACCACCGGTGCCCAGCAGTCTGCCATTCAAACGATCGAACGGCAATTCACATCGGGCGGGGGGAATACTCCGATAAAGATGGTCGGCGATATGCTTGATGCCATCTTGGCGGCGCAAAGGGACGGTGAAGAAGTATATCTCGTCGTCATAACGGATGGCCAATTCGGTGGCGACTTTAACCGTTTCCAGCGGCAGGTCCAAGCCGCTCTGCGCGACGCCAAAGGCCCGATCCGCAGCGAGTTCGTCCTGATAAATCCCTCCGATAGCGACAGTTTTGTGCAGTCCGTTCGAGATCAAGATGTGTTCCCTTTCTTGAACACAAGTTTCAACGGTTCGGCTGACGATGGATTTCACAATGTTACGAATTTCGACGCGATGTTCGAGGCCGTCAAAGCCATCACAGCTCGTATTTCCGGTACGGAAGACCTTGGCCAAGCCAACAACATCCGCAAGTCAGGTGCCACGATGACGCTGGAGAGCCCGTTCTCCATTTCGCGCATCGTTGCGGTTTCCTCTAGCGAAGATGGAAGCCCGCCGCCTAGTGTTACTTCGACTTCGTTCACCGCAACAGACACGTTCAGTTTTGATTCTGGCATGACTGAACCAGACCGGGCCTCAGGATGGAACAAAATCGTAAAGGGCTACACCCAACATTTCGTTTTTCGCCCTGCGCTTTCGCCTGGAAAACATACGCTGGAATATGATCGGCAACTAAACAATGGATCCTTTCTACTTTTCGAAGCCGATGCAGTGGTCGATTTGCGGCTCTTTGACCCCAGCGGTCAGATGTTACAACCGGGCGCAGATGGTGTCATCGAAGTCACCTTGGATGCCGAGTATGATCTTCAGTCCCAAGTTTATTCCGAGAAATCGACAACCACTCCGGTGCCTTTTTCGGAAATCGATTCCAATGCCCGGTTCAAAACCGATGTGCGTGATCCAACCGATGCGCAAACATCCATTCCAATGCCGCGGAACGACGCGGCCGACCGTGCGGAGGGAAAAGCCACATTCACTCAGGTGGGCGAGCACACCTTGCGATCAGTGCTTCGCTGGCCTGGGTTCGTTTCACCCACGAGCAAGTCGATCAACGTGCGGGTGCTGGATCGACGTGCCGAAATGTCGATATCAATTGTGCCGACGAACCAGGACGGATCCGGCAACATTACCTTTGACGTGTTGGCGGGCGGCACATCCGCTTTGCAACGCATAGCCGTGATCAGCGTTCATGATGCCACTGGCCTAGCCGTTGAATACTCGATGACATTGAGTGAATTGCCAGGCTGGGCGGAACTGCAGCGCGCAAACGGAGACATTTTGGAGCCGAGTGATACCGTCCCAGTTTCCGAGAGTCTGACCTTGGTTGTGGACGGGAGCGCAATCACAAGCGGCAACCAAGTCAAGACGTGGCCTTTCGTTTTGGCGGCGCGTGCCGCAAGCCCCGTAATCGGTGAAGTTGAGGCGACTGGCACCATTCTGCCTGTTGTGGCGCCGGTTGTGTTGAACCCAGCCGGCCATTCCAAAGATCCAACCGGCACCACCCCATTGCCTATGAATGGGACCGAACTGCGCGAGAATAAACACAAGACCACAGGGAAAATAAACGGTTTAGATTTCCAGATTCGAGACGCACTGAGCAGCCCGGAAATTGGAAAGAACATAGAGGTCATCACGAATGCCCCGCTTGGGGTTGGTATCATTGCAGAGGTCAATGGCGATCTTGTATCGGCCTATCCCACCACCGCCTGGTGGTGCCCTTGTATTCTCTATTTCCGCGACGCACCGATCCAGGTCTTTGTAGAGTTCGATGATGGCAATGGATTGCAGCAAGCACGGAGCCCAAGCCAAACTCTGCAAGTCACCGTGACTGCGCGGGAGGCGATCACAAGTTGCCTGTTAATTCTGCTGGCCATACTGATCTTTCTTTACCTTCTAAAAGCGCTGCTGAACGGGTTGGCGACACAGCGATTTCCGAAACGCTCCATTGCCGAGATTGACGATAACTCCGAGGTGACTAAAAAGCAGCACCTGCGAGGCCGCAACCGGACTTTCTTCAAAGTGCTGGCATGGCCCATCTTTGGTGTGCCACACGAGCGCACAAGCGTTGGCGGCATTGCGTTGCAGGCGCGTAGGGGAGGGTGCCTTTTGCTGTTGACTGGGAGCAATCTGGGCTATGTCTCGGATACCTACGACGACCTTGAGGAATTCCGCGAGGACAACCCTAAGAAAGATCAGGTCGCAATCGGGTGGCTTGAAGAGTTCCAACGCAAAGATGGCTTCGGCGAAAAGATCCGCCTATTCCGAGATATTAGCGAAGCACGTTAGCGCTTCAACAAGCATCTCCGTTTCCCGGCATCGTGTTACGGGCGCTTAATTTTTCGCACTCTCCCCGCTGGACCCTGGGGTTTGCTCGTACCTGATGGAGGCGCGCTACCTGTACCAGCGTTGGTCGGGGCGCCAATATCTGAGTTTGAGCCATCTTGATCCCTAAGAACCGCCCGCATCTGATCAACAAGCGAAGTGGGGAACTTGAACATCCGTGTCTCGCGGGTCTCATCAAGAACATAATTACCCTCGCCACGCGCGGTGATCCACTCCACAGCGTGTTCGAACAAAAGGCGGTTTTGCCGGTCCTGCGGTTCCTGCACCATTTGGAGGTCAGCCTCCTTTGGGTCGTCGTTCCGATGTGCCAACATGTATTGGACAGAGCGCACGAGTTGAGACTTGCCGACGTTTGTACCGATCAAAGCACAAAGGAGAATGAGTGCATCGATTGCAATCGCAAGCGCCAGAGCGAGGTAAGCAAGGGGGTCCTTATCCACAAACAAGGCGGCCTGCGTCTTGGCGAATGGATGTGCATTTGGGCCGCGGCTTTGAGCTATCTGAAATAAATTATCTTGCATCGCCGTAATGTCCGGGTCAACGATCTGAGCGCGCGAGATACACATCGCGCCAAATTCGTTCATCTGCGCAAAACTCAGGCCCTTTCCAATGACCTTCTGCATGTCGCAATCCTGGCGCAGCGTGTCGAGTATCTTTGCTTGATCGCCGATTTTCTGGATCTCTCCAACCAACGCTGAACCACGGCAAGTTGGGATGACCGAGGGGTCTGCAGCCTTTGAATCAATCAGTTTCTGACGAAGGTCGTCGCATTCCGAAACCGTCTCGTTGAACTTGCTGAAATCCAATCCAGCAAAGCGGTTCAACTTCTCTTCGATCGTAGCGACGTTGCCGAGCACGGGCTGATCCAGTTTGGCGTCGATGAGCGCGAGATCTCGATCGATTTCTTTTACTCGAGCGTTGTAGACAGCCTTTTCACCGTTAAGCCGTGCCAACTCTGCGCCTTGGATGCTGGAATTTGCAACGTCGTCAACCTCGCGCTTACGCGCGGCCTCTACTTCGACAGCGCGACTTAGATTGGCTTCGAGCCCAATCAAATCCCGCCTTTGATCTTCCATTTCCTCTTCAATGTCTTTGCATTTGGGTCCACATCCGCCGCGACTCGCTTCATCATCTCGGCGCAATTGGTTGGCATCAATTGCGTTGGTTAATTGAACTATATCGTCTTCTAACCTCTCCCGAGCGGCTTTCGCGTCGTTTAATCGTGACTGCAATTGGGCGACCTGCGCAGCGAATGATTCGTTTGAAGTGGTGGCAGCAATGATTTCCGCCTCGACACGTAGGAGTTCCGTTTCTTGCGCCAAGCGCTCGCGTAGTTTTTCATCCCGCTCGTTCCGGGCCGCGGTTTCCAGTTTTTGCGGCGCAGCTCGAGCGAGGCTCAAGACTTCCGATATGTTCTGGATCCATGCCTGCGTAGGATCATCAGCCACAAAGTTTCCCTTTTGAGCGGCGAGATTGGCTTCGACTTTGTCCTCGAGTTCTACCTCTAACGAGTTCAACAGGCTCCGCATGCGCAACTTGGCAGATTCATCGCTACGACCGTTGTCAATTGCCACGTAGAGAGACGCGAAAGAGAAAAAGACCGAAACGCTCGCGCAAGTCAAAAAGACGATCGCGCCTACGGAAATGTAGCCAAAGCCGCGCCGCCAGTTCTGGCCAAGCCACCAACTGATTGCGAACAAGAGGCTTTGAATGCCGAATGTGCCTCCTGCGGAAACAAGGAAAAACTCGGTAAAACTGTTAAGCCCCAAGTAAGTCGTTACAGCAGAGGCCACCGAAAGAGCCAAGGATGCGATGAATAGGACCGTGGTGACAATATGCCCCGGACGAAAATAGATTGATAAATTTCTCACCACATGCGATTTCCCGTCAGGTGACGCTTTCTGGCGCTGCTCTCTGTTTTAACATATCCAACAGCTCCTTTGCGAGTGCCGTGCCAACTTCGCGTTCGTACCAGTGAAACTGGCTTCCTTTGACCGTGGGCACCGACATGTCGTGAGGAAGTGCTCCATTCTTCGTGTAGGTTTCAACTAAATCCTCAGTTTTCGTCGAAATACTTAGTCTGTCCAACAGGCTCTGTAAGGCGCTGAAGTCTTGCACATGATCATTAACGAACCAACTTTGAATAACAGTTTTTGTCGTTTCCAAGTCGAACTCACCCTCTTTGTCTTGTTCGCTCAAAATTCTTGAAATTGTGTCGGCAGTTTTCTTTCGGACATGTTCGCGCAAGACCTCGTGAAGTATAGATATGTCGTTTTCCAACTCAGAAACGCCACTTCGCGGGCGTTTGACGTTCTTAACGCCCTTGTTCACAAATAACTTTGAATCCTTACCGGCCTGCAGCGCTATCTTCTCGACAGTATCCCATAAATGATCACGTGCCAACAGCGCTGCCAACCGATCTGTTAGTGGTTGAAACTCATTGACCGCTTCCACAGCCAGTATCCGAGCGGGGCTTCCCTTGTCTTGCGTTAACTTAGCTAACCTGTCTTTATTGCGTGCAAACTGCTTCAGGAAAATTCGCGGGTTTTCTCGATCAAATTCAACACCGAGTTTGATCATTTCAACCGCATCTCCGTTCAACACTGCTTCGTAGAGGCTCCATGCGTACTGTTTCGGTATTGCACACCATGCTTCAACTGTAATCGGCAAGACTCCAGATGAGGCGGTCAGCGTTTCCGTAAGAATCGCTGTTGAAAGTTCACGAATGATCTCTTCACTCGCTTCATTATCAAACTGTATTTCGGCGTGGAACTCTGCATATTCGGCAAACTTGGGATGCTTCAGTGCAAAGAACAAACTGGGGCGGTCGATAAAATGATCGACTGAATAGGGAATGATTTCGACATTTTGCGGCGTCGAGTACAAGAATTTGCAAAGTTCAAAGCACGCGAACTGAAGCGGATGGCTAAGTTGCTGCGTGCTGCTCTCTCGCGGCATGACCAAGTTATCCTGAACGCGGTCTAAAAGCGATAAATTGCGGTTGCGATTTGCCATGAGTTCGTCATGCAAATAAGTGCGGACCTTGCGGGTCTCCTGCGTAAATCGGCCGCCGCCGAGGTGGCAAAGCACCAACAACCCATGCGAATTCTGAAATTTAAGCCGATTATCTACCCAATACTCCAACACGCAATCTTCACGTGTGGTAATTGCGATACGGTCCAAAAAGCCGATTCCGAGCGGGTCGCCGTTGGGGTCTGTCCTGACCATTTTCCTGGTTACAGACAGTCCTGATACTTCCGGATTCAACCTGATGGGTTCGAATTCTTGTGTCGTGCGGATCGCTTCTTGGTCCGCGAGTAATGGGCAAACATCCGCTGATGCCAAGAAGTGCTCAAAATGCAAATCGAACTCTTCGCCGACATCGACATCATCGTCATATAGCTGCGCTGTGAGAGTCAGCTTCATCAACTCGTCGGCGACGATGGACCGAACTTCGCTTTCAGTCTCGCTGTCGTCTGGAAGGTCGATCCGAGATGTTGTGATACGAATACGCGGCGTGAACGCTATGTTTCCAAGCGGTTTTCCGGGGCGGAGTTTTGCAGCTGAAGTCTCTGAAACGTATGAAATTACTTCTGGGTTGTCTTCCAGCCATTCATAGTCAGGTCCTATACTTTCCAGCTGCAATTCAGGCGTCTCGGCAGCAGTCACATGCCAAGCCGTTCGCGTGATCATTTGTGCGCCGCTATAGCTTTCGCCCGACGCGTCTAAGTTGATAACGATAGGTGGGAAGGTTCGATCAAAACGCGAGTCTTTTGTGACCGGCGCAATTTTGACTTGGTCGGTTTCGCGCAGATTCAGTGGGACAACCGCAATGATCTGGCTTTCGTCTGAGTTTATGTTAGGCGCTACGCATAGGACACGCGATTGCCGGTCGTGTTTGGCCGACCCCTCAAAACGCCATGCGGCAATCAAGTGGTCCGTATCGCTTTCAACGTCGGGTCGCCCAACGATCAAAAGTGCGCGGTTTTGGTCAATCTTGTCGAAATAAAACTGCATGCAAAATAAAGTAATTGGTTGATACTCTGTGTCTACAGTACACTAAACGCGTCAGTCATTTTTTAAAAGAAACATAACGTCTGTATGGCAGAGCAACAGTCAAATGCGCCGAATGAGGAACCAAACGACGATGATGTCCGCTGGCGCAAGTCGGACGTGCACGCGGAAGAAGTTGAGCCTAGCCAGGCCAAAAGCACCGATGAGCCGGGAATAGACGAAAGCGAAAGCAAGCGCCGGCCTGATTTTGAAGAGCCGGCAATAAAAACAGAGCTAGAAACCGAAGCCGGCAAAAAAGCAACAGTAACTTTTGTTGGGCCAACTCAGTCTGGAAAGTCTCATATCCTCGCGGCGATCGGATTCTCTGGGAAGGTTGGTGATGACTTGAGGCACCCCAACGGACCCAATCGGGTGTCCAGAGGAAGTTTTACGCTCGAGGGAGAAGATGGCTCGCTGGCTACCCCAGAAGTGCGAGCCCTTCGGGACCGCTTCGATGAGATGTTGCTCGCAAAACCATCTGGCAACACGGCTACCCAGGAACTCATTGAATATCAGATGACAATATCTGTTACGGTGTTTGACGGCGTGGACACGCAAAAGGAAAATAACGGTTGGGGATGGCCCAGGAAAGAGGCGGTTCTTGACGAAAGGCCTGAGCCGGAACACAAACGAACAATCTTTAAGGTCATAGACGGTCGTGGTGGCGACCTGACCATGGGCAGGTACCGGTACGAACTCCAAAAAGAAGAAAGAAATTTCATCCACGCGCATTACGACGCGCTTCTTGACTCAATTGGAGCGGTGATTTGTTTGCCATGGCGCAGCCGCCACGCAGATAAGGATGACCATGAGGATGAAATTCAAGATCGAGAGATTGACGGGCTTGAAAATCTGTTCAAGCAGCAAGCTTTTGCCAATGAGACCAAGTTAGAGCACATCGCCGTTTGTCTGTCGAAATATGAGCTAGCCTTTCTGAACTTGGGTCGAAACGCCTATAAAAATGCGACAAGTTCAGAGGCCGCGATGCGACGCATTCGCAAATCTGGCTACACCGAAACGTTTTTTGCGCTGGAAGAGTTGCAAAGCGCCGTAGCAAACCGAAGGAATTTGAAGGTCTACGTGTTCCCCTGCTCGACTTACGGGTTTGTCGGCGGCAACGGCGCGTCGAACTTTTACCCTGCCAAAGACTTCCAGGGCCTGCTGACTCGCCAGATTCACGCGGCTGACCACGTGGCGAATGCGGAGCTTCGTGACCATTTCCCTGATCCTTTGCCGTCGAAGGTGCCACAGTCACTTTGGTACCCCTTTAACTTGGGATCCCCTTTTTATTTCGCTGCCACGGGTTTGGTGACCGGACCGCTGGCCTTTGATCTTGCTGATGTGTTAGGTGCCCCATGATACACGGTCACTTTATTAAGGAAGACTCGGCTGACAAATTTGAGCCGGCGATTAAGGGTGATCCGTACGACATAAATCTCTTCAGATTTCACAGTTTTACTTACGGTAAGCTTATGCAGGGCAACGATCCTAATGGCGTGATCGTAGGCAAGTACGAGCATCGATTCACGGGGATAACTAAAGGCGCTTCGGAGGAGCTTGTTTATCAGTGCAGGCTGGCGAATTTGCTTCCCGGTTGGATCGACGCCAAAGCAAGTGTTTTGCCGCAGTGGCAATCGGTCGGCGGGTTCATTTTTCGAACCATTGATGTCGATGGTGCCCCTTATCATGCTTTCGCTCGAATAATGCCCTGGGCCGAAGACGGCACGCGGGCACAAAGCCGAACATTTTCACATATGGTTTGCTGGTGCAGTCCGGCAGACGAGCGGGTTATTGCGGTAGCTCCAATCATTGTAAGACGCTTGTTCCAACCGCTTTGTGCTGAAACCAAAGATCCGAATGTCTTGCCAATTGTCGAGACCTTGTCGGATCGTGAAGCTCTCCCAAAGGTAGAGTATTCGGTCAATAACCATATCCAGGACTTATATGATTGGTGGCGCATCCTGGTCCAAAAAGAGAACCAGGCCGAGATATTTGAGGCAGTCGAAAATGGGGTGCCGGATGTGGATGATGAGATTGACCTGGAGTTTCAGCCCACCCTCGAGACACTCCTCATTTCTCGCTATCTCAATGTGGGCGCAGAGGATTTCGGGCATAGTTTGAACTTTACCATTGGTATGCAAGAGGTTCCGGAAAATAGAAAAAACCCTTTTGACGTCCAGTACTACGGTTGCGGGACACCAAGTTACATTCGCGAGAGATGTGTTTAGCCTTAGAGCGCACGAATTGATCCGACATTTCTGCTCTTGTCGAGCACACCAAGGAGTGTAGATCAATAACAAGCATTGCATCCGAGAAACTGGAGATCATCCGCACCGTTGAGGGCTCCCATCTGCACGCAAAGCGGATCCTCGATATGCTGGGCATTCCCCGCAGTACCTTCTACCGCTGGTATGACCGATATGCTGAAGGCGGCTTTGATGCTTTGGCGGATCGCTCACCTCGTCCGAAATCTGTCTGGAACCGCATTCCTCAGGACAAACGCGACGATCTGATCGAGTTCGCATTGGAGTATGAGGCGCTGACGACGCGGGATTTAGCGGTCAAATACACAGACGAGAAGCGTTGTTCGGGGGAAACGCTCCACTGGGGCCTTTCCTGATCCCTCCAACTTTATCTCTGAATCATCGGCTGGGGGTGGTATTATCTTAGCACGATAATGGATGATTACAGCCGCTACATCATCTCTTGGAAGCTCTGCACAAACATGCGGGCCGAGGATGTGACGGACACGATCGGGTTGGCCTTGAAAGCTTCAGGCTGCGATCAGGCGGTTATGCGCCACAAGCCCCGCCTGCTCAGCGAGTTGCCCATTGAAGGCGCCATTGGTTCGAGCCCAATGGGCGACGGCTCGTGCTACATCTCTGGCGATCTCGCAAAATGGCTGAAGGATCAGAAAATGAGCCACGTTCGTGGGGCACCGTTCCACCCGCAGGCCCAAGGAAAAATTGAACGTTGGCACCAGACCATGAAGACCTGGGTTTTGCTGCAGAATTACTATCTGCCCGATGATCTCGAACGCCAGATCGGGGCCTTCGTCCAGTATTACAACAACCAGCGTTACCACGAGAGCCTGAACAACGTCACGCCCGCCGACGTCTACCTCGGGCGCGACAAAGCCATTCTCAGAGAAAGGGAAAAGATCAAGAAATTGCCACTCCGAACGCTCCGCTTGCAACACCAAAAACAAGCAGCATAATCAATCACACAAACGAACCAGAGCCTCCAATGCTCAAGCTGCTCTGACGTCCCACTTTACATGACGACGACAGTACTTTTTTACGGATTTTTGGCTACCAATTTAGATCGCGACGGGTCAGATTTCTTTGTTTTTGATGAGTTTGCCACCTAACCCGCCTGAATCTATGACAAACCTGCCTTCTGCAGCCCCGAAATGTAGACATTGATCTGTTCTGGGTCCGTTAGATAGAACAGCCGTTCGCGCACAAAATCACATGAGATTCCTGGGCGCTGACGTAGCAAATCATCAATCGCGCTGCGGGCCTGATCTAGCTGCCCCATATGCGCAAGTGCTGCGGCACGGATGGCGGTCGCCCAATAATGCGCATTGGGAACCGCTTCGGCCTCAGTGGCCCATTTGGCGGCAGACTCATAGTCGCCTTTAAACAAGAATGCAGTGGCACCATAATTCAAAAAAGCCCAACGGTAGGGGTCCGACGGGCTGATCCGAACGGCTTCCTCGAAGCACGCGATCGCTTCATCAAGCTGTCCGGAGTAAGCCATAGAATCCCCGAGGCCGCAGTGTGCTTGCGCCATGCCAGGATTGAGATCAATTACAGACTTGAGATCGGTGATTGAGCGGCCATAGTCTCCGCGGGCCAAACGCACGCGACCAAGTGCAAACCTTGCAACTGCGTCATCCGGCTCCAAACGCGCCGCTTTGATTGCGAAGCCTTGTGCTTCTTCCAAAAGGTCAGCAACGTTGTCGGCTTCAAAATAGATCGCCGAGATAACCATCGCGTAAGACAGCCTTGCATAGGCCAGCCCGAAGTTAGGATCGAGTTCTATAGCGCGTCGGAAATGCTGTTGTGCTGCTAAATTCGTTTTCGCGTCGAATTCGTACTGAATGGCTAGACCGCGGTGGTAGCACTCCCAGGAATTCATATCCTCGAGTGCCAACTCACGCATACTTCGACCGGCAAGTCGTTCAAGTTCAGCCTCCAACGACGCCGCGATAGTTGCCGATAGTTCGTCCTGTATATCAAAAAGATCGTCGCCGATCCGATCATAACGTGACGCCCAGACATAACGCCCGGATTTAGTTTCTGCCAATTGCACATTGAGGCGGAACTGTTGTCCTTGCGAACGGAGGGTTCCATGCACAATAAAATCGGCGTCATGACTTTCAGCGGCGTCATCCGTCAAGTTGGATTTCACATCAAGCCAACTGAACCGGGACAAGTTTGTCGTGATATCCGCCGAGAGGCCAGCGGTCAAAAAAGCTGCGTCTGTTTCCGCTCCAACCAGCTGAAACTGTGAAACACCGATGGAGGTTCTTGAAGACGTGTTGCCTTTTCTGCTTGGCGCCTCTGCTTTGGCGATCGGATCGGAAACCTTTGCACCACCCGTTTCACCTTTGATTTCGTTCACGACCTGCAACAGGCCGGGCCCGGCAGAAACCCCAAGCTCCTTTTGCAAGGTCGCGTTGTAAGCATTGAACTGTTTGATTGCTGCGGCACGTTCACCCTGTTGCGCCAGAATACGGATCAGCACAACTTGCCCCGCATCCCGAAGCGGATCGATGTTTACCAAGCGTCGCGCCAATTCTGTCGCACCGCGCGTGTCCCCAAGTTTGAGCTGCTGCTCTGCTGCGCGTTCAAGAACCGACAACGAGATCGTCGAAATCCGCTGCCGTTCCGATGCGAGCCAGTCGTCAAATTCCGCCTGCTGACCATAAAGCCCGTCAAGCAGCGGCCCAGACATCAGCGCTATGGCCTTTCTGGTGGCCTCAGGCGTGCCGCCTTGAGCGAAGGTTTCAAATTGATCGGCATCAACCTTCACGGCCTTAGGATCAAATCCAATCCTGTCCTGCGAGGTGATGAGAACATCTTCTCCCGACTCCGAGAGTGTCTTTTTCAACTTTGCGATGGCTTGACGCAGGCTTTGCCGGGCCTGATCGGTAAACCTGTCACCCCAAAATAGCGCCATGAGACGATCACGCGTCGGTGGCATTTCCATATTGAGCGCGAGGTAAGCGATGAGGCAGAGGGATTTGTTGCCAGCGATATCTATTGCGTCGCCCTGCGCGTTTTTCACTGAAAGTTTGCCAAATAGATTGATTGAAATCATGCGCCGCTCACTCCCCCAACTTGCAGCGTACACGCCCGACATGGGCTGAGCAATTGCCCAAAAGCCGCGAAAAACGAACGCAAAGCCTCTTTTTATGGAGAAATCACGCAGGAACTCACGTGGCAATCACGCCTGCGCACCATGTCGGCGTCAAACAGTTGGCATCAAGATACACCGAACGAGGAAAGCATTATGTTCATGACAAACCGGCACGAAAAGACGCCAGCACTGAAGACCGAAGACGTATTTGGTCCATACTCCCAATGGCCCAAACGTCGCCGCAAGACCACAGCGATCATCGTGGGTCTGACAGGTCTTGCAGCGATTATCGTGCACTGCGGTCTTCCATTGATCGCCTAATTATTAGAAACTTGGAACAAGGGAAATTCAAATGACCCAGGCATTTTCAATGAAACAACTTAAAGTCCACGACCCTGTCGGACGCCCGACAACGCAGGAGGCAAATCCAATGCCAGGCCCAAAAAACTCAATACTTGAAACCATCGGCAATACGCCCGTTGTTCGGGTCAATAACATCGGGCCAAAACATGTCGAGCTTTACGTGAAGCTTGAAGCGTTCAATCCTCTTGGCTCGGTTAAGGATCGGTTTGCATTGGCAGCCATCGAGGCCGCTGAAGCGAGCGGTGAACTGAAGCCCGGACAAACGGTGGTAGAGGCCACAAGTGGCAACACAGGCATCGGTCTTGCCATGGTTTGCGCCCAAAAGGGTTATCCCCTTGTCATCACCATGGCCGAGAATTTCAGCGTCGAGCGTCGCCAACTGATGCGGTTCCTGGGCGCCAGGGTCGTTCTGACTCCCGCCTCTGAAAAGGGGTCGGGCATGGTCGCAAAGGCAGAAGAACTGGCTGCGAAACATGGTTGGTACCTGGCGCGTCAGTTCGAAAACGAAGCGAATGCTGACATGCATTCCCGCACAACGGCCGTTGAGATCCTGAACGATTTTGGCGCTGGTGGCTTGGACTACTGGGTGACCGGATTTGGAACCGGTGGCACGTTGAAAGGTGTCGGCCGTGTTCTCAGAGAGCGCAGCCCTGATACGCAAATTGTTCTGACCGAACCGGACAATGTGCCAATTCTGTCAAGTGGTGTGCTTCAAGACCGCGACGACGCAGGCCGTCCTGCAAAGAGCCACCCCATGTTCCGTCCGCATCTGATGCAGGGCTGGTCGCCCGATTTCATTCCGAAGCTGGCCGAAGATGCGCAATCACAGGAACTGATCGACGCATTCCAACCCGTCGGGGGCGCCGATGCATTGCAAGCGGCACGCCAATTGGCAGCCAATGAGGGCATCTTTTGCGGCATAAGCAGCGGCGCAACATTTGCGGCAGCCCTGAAGGTCGCGGAACAAGCGCCAGCGGGTTCGAAAATCCTCGCTATGCTGCCGGATACCGGCGAGCGCTATATGACGACCACGCTGTTCGAAGATGTCGAAACGACGATGTCAGCGGAAGAGGTCGATATCTCGCGCTCGACCCAAGGCTACCGCTTCGACGTGTCCGGAGGCGGCGCAGCGGCGGCACCTGCAAAGGTCGAAACCAAGCCCGAGATCGTCGATCTGGTGGAAAAGACAATCCTGGAAAAGCCTGTGCTTATGTACGCCTTGGAGTGGTGCGAATTCTGCTGGTCGGTGCGCAAAATGTTTGACGCCGCCGGGATCGCTTACGAGACGGTTGATCTCGACTCGGTTGCTTATCAAAAGGACGGGCTGGGCACCGATATTCGCGCCGTCTTGCTTGATAAGACGGGCGCGCCAACGATCCCGCAAATATTCGTGGGCGGTGAGCATATTGGTGGTGCTACTGAAACGTTTGATGCGTTCAATGACGGTTCACTGAAGACGCGCTTGGCCAAGGCCGACGTCAAATTCGATCCCAACATGACCCGGGATGCCTATGGCTTCCTTCCAACATGGCTGCACCCGCGGTGAGACAGGATCATATCAAAGTGAGTAAGCAACTCCCGCTGGAGCGCGCTGCCGCCTATGGCCAGACCTTTCGGTGTCAACCGCGCCCATTGCATCCGACAGCCACCACGCAGCAGCTTCGAGATCAGTTCTGTAAGCCTCTGCCCGAGATGCCTACTCCGGGCGAGGCGGTGATCGATCAATTGATAGCTGCTGCCGAACCCGGCTTGGTCGGAAACACCGATCCGAATTTCTATGCTTGGGTTATGGGTGGGTCTGACCCTGTGGGCGTTGCTGCGGACTGGCTGACATCTATTTGGGGGCAAAACGCGGCGATCTTTCAAACATCGCCCGCAGCCGCGATTGCCGAAGAGGCCGTGAGCGAGTGGCTTCTCGATCTTCTTGATTTGCCGCGCTCGTGTTCGGTTGGGTTTGTAACGGGCGCGACAATGGCGGGGTTTGTTGCCTTGGCTGCCGCACGCACGACAGTCTTGGCCCGACAAGGCCATGATTTCGAACAAAACGGTCTTCAAAGCGCGCCGCTTATTCAAATCTACATTAGCGACGATAGTCACGCATCAAACCTTGCTGCCCTACGTCACCTCGGCTTTGGAGAGGCCAATCTTGTGCGCATTCCATCCGATGCTGATGGGCTTATGTCGACTGAAGACCTCAAAATGGCGATGGTGCAAACCGTTGGCCCCAAAATTATCATTGCAACGGCCGGTCATATCAATTCCGGCGGATTTGAGAATTTCGAGCTGATTGCCGACCTAGCCCAAGAGCACAACGCTTGGCTGCATGTTGATGGCGCATTCGGGCTTTGGGCGCGCGTACTTCCGGAAATGGCGCATCTGACGCGCGGACTGGAGCGGGCTGACAGTTGGTCGGTGGATGGGCATAAGTGGCTACAAATCCCTTACGATTCCGGGTTCGCAATTGTCAAAGATGCGCAAGCGCACAAACGAGCGATGGACATATCTGCGGGTTACTTGAACCAAGCCGATGAGGACGGGCGCAATCCGACCGAGTTTAACCCCGAATTGTCGCGCCGGGCGCGTGGATTTGCGGCTTGGGCCATCATGCGATCACTGGGGAAAAGCGGCATCCGCGATCTTGTCGCGGAGCACTGTGAATCCGCGCGTGGCTTGGCCGAACAAATTGACGCAATCCCGGGTGTTTATGTCATCGGCTCTGTTACGTTGAACCAGATCATCCTTGCTGTTTCGCACGAATTCGCTGACCCATGCGCAATGACAAAAAGCTTGGCCGGAATACTTAACTCCGATCACGGCGTGTTTGTTAGAACTGCCGAATGGAAAGGCCGAACCGTGTTGCGTTTTTCGCTTATCACCAAGGGAACTGGGGCAAGCCAAACGCAGTTCCTATCCAAGGCGATACGCAGCTCGTTGAAACAAGTTCTGGAAAACCCGGTATTTGCGAAGAATTAACAGCAAATTCACATGTAGCATACGCCGAATTGAGTGCAGCACGTTTGAATTGTCCCAAGACAACACATCAAAGGACATTCAGATGCGCGATTTTCTTGAGCCAACACCCATTGCGGCCAAAGCGGTCACCGACACAATGATCTATCTCGATCACAATGGCAGCACCCCGACCCATCCCGACGCGATCAAGGCCATGATGCCATTTCTTGCCAACGATTATGGCAATCCATCCAGCGGCCATTGGGCGTCACATTCTGCAAAAGCGGTCATCGAAAATGCGCGCGAAAGCGTCGCTAAACTGATCGCAGCAGAGCCTGATGAGATCGTTTTTACTTCCGGCGCAACCGAGGCCAACAACATGGCCATTAAGGGAGTTTGTTCTGCGAAGCCGGGCCACATCATTACCAGTGCGATCGAACATGATGCCGTTGCAAAGCCAGTCCGCGCGATGCGGGCGCAGGGGATGAAAGTGACTGTGGTGCCCGTCAGCTCAGACGGCATAGTCGACCCCCGCGCGGTCGAGGCTGCGATCACCGACAAAACACAACTGATTTCAATCATGTTGGCCAATAACGAAGTCGGCACAATTCAACCGATTGCGGAGATTGGAGAAATTGCCAATCGCAGATGTATTCCGCTTCATACCGACGCGGCGCAGGCCGTTGGAAAGATCCCGGTTGATGTAAAGTCGCTTGGCGTCGATCTTCTATCATTGGCCGGCCATAAGTTCGGAGCGCCAAATGGGATCGGTGCGCTCTATGTGCGACGCGGCCAAAAACTCACCCCTTTGCTGCATGGCGCAGGTCACGAAAATGGGCGCCGCGCAGGGACCGAATCCGCGCTTCTTGCATCCGGACTTGGGGCGGCGGCGCGGGTCGCTCATGACAAGAACCCAAACGCGATTAGATCAATGCGAGACTATTTTTGGGGCGCGCTTCAGCAAAAATTCGGCGCGAGGGTTGTCCTCAATGGGCACGTCCAGAAACGTGTTCCCAACACATTGAGCGTAAGTTTTCCTGGCTTTGTCGGGGCAGAAATCCTAGCGAAAATGCCTCATGTGGCGGCGACAACCGGCAGCGCATGTCACGCAGGTTGTGTGGACATGTCGCACGTTTTGATTGCCATGGGAAAGTCAATGGAAATCGGGGTTGGAACGATCCGGTTTTCGCTCGGACCCGAGACGACGAAGGCCGAAATTGATCACGTCGTCGCCAGGCTGGACTCTGCGATGTAGATATAAAAATCAATATGTTGCGATCAAAGACCGGCCCCCGTGGCCGGTTTTTTTGTAAGATACGACGGTCTCACGCTGAAATCACGCAATTGACGCAAAACTGCGGTCTGATTTCTCCCTGAACTTACTCTCATCTCACAGTGCTGGGGCAAATTGCAGTCATCGAAACACGCTATTCATTAGGAGAAAAACAATGGCATTTTTGATCAACAACGCTTGGGGAAACGACGACCTGGAAAAAGCAACCGTCGCATTCATAGTTGCCAACGCCGCAGCCGGAAAAGGCGCCGCGCGGATCTTTCTGGCAAACGCGGCTTTGAACCTCGCCGTCAACGGCAAGGCCGACGCCTGGCAAGCCGAGGGCTACGCGCCGATCATGGAACTGATCAACGGTTTCGTTGAAAAGGGCGGCGTTATCTGGGTCTGCAAGGCATGCGCCGATGTCAAAGGCATCTCGCAAGACGACCTGATTGACGGCGCAGAAATCGGTGGCGCCGGCCACACTATGGGCTTCCTCGAAGACGGTGGGCAGGTGCTGATGTAAAATCGCTCAATTCACTCAGCTCTGAGGCCAGATCATGCTTTGTGTGGTCTGGCCTCAGAACAACACCCCTCTTCAAAAGGCAGGAGGGTGCTGTCAGATTAAACCAGCTTGAGGCGTCGGACGCGAATTTGTCGCGTCGTCGGATGACAAAGCGCTCCCCACTCCGATACTTCAAAACCAGCCCAGAAATCATTCGGCTTGCGGTGATGATGTATGTTCGGTTGCCATTGTCACTTCGCAATGTTGAAGACCTTGGGAAAGGAACCATGCCATGCATATTGGATTGATCGGCGGGATCGGACCGGCAGCGACCCTGTCATACTACGACAAGCTTGTGCGTTCCTTTCAACGCGCGGAACGACCGCTGTCCCTGACCATCGCACATGCTGACATCAAAGTTCTGCTGGCCAATGCAACAGTCGACAACCGAGCCGTGCAAGGTGCCGTCTTGGCCGACCACGCTGACCGGCTAGGCGCGGCAGGATGCGACGTTGTGACGATCTCGGTGCTCACTGGGCACTTCTGCTTCCAAGAGGCGCAGAGTTTGACCTCGGTCCAACTGGTCAGCGCAATCGACCCGATTGATCGATTTTGTGAGGCTCAAGGCCTGAAGACCATCGGTCTGTTGGGCAGCCTATCCGTGATGGCAACACACCTTTACGGCCAACTTGGTGCGACAAGGACTGTCGTTCCCGAAGACTTCGACCAGGTCGGAATGACCTACATTGAAATGGCAATGTCTGGGCAGTATTCAGATGCCGCGCGAACGCTTTTCATCGAAGAGGGACGCAAGCTTTGCACTGAACAAGAGGCGGATGCCGTGCTGATGGCAGGCACTGATCTAGGCCTTGCCTTCAGCGGAATTGATCCAGATTATCGCGTCCTTGATGCTGTGGTCGACCTGGTACAGAGATGACACGGATCAACATGATCCAAGCGACCACGATCATCATCGGCGCGGGCCAATGCGGTCTTGCCGCCAGCGCTGCGCTAGAGGCACGCGGCATTGACAATATCGTGCTCGAACGCGGCCAGATTGCGAACAGTTGGCGCACCGAGCGATGGGACAGCCTGCGTATGCTGACGCCCAATTGGATGAACACCGTGAACGGTGAAAGGTACGTCGGCACTGATCCCGACGGGTTCATGACGGTTGCGGAATTACTATCAGAATTTGACAGCGCTGCTCAAAACCTCTCGGGCTCCATTTGGACGGACACCGAGGTCACGCGCCTGTCGCAGGACACCGAAGGCTTCAAAGCGGAGACCACCAGTGGAACCTTCCGATCTCAAAATGTCATTCTTGCCAACGGCGCGTTCGCCAAACCGCATATACCGACCTATGCGGTAGAAATCCCTGACAGGATCGCGCAATTCAACACTCAAACCTACAAGCGCGCAGATGACATTCCCAAAGGGCGCGTTTTGGTCATCGGCGCTTCCGCCTCAGGCGCGCAGATCGCAAACGAGCTCGCGAAGGCCGGACGGTCCGTGACCCTGTCGGCGGGACGTCACTTCAGGTTGCCACGCAGCTATCGCGGTCGCGATATCCTTTATTGGTTGACAGAAACCGGAATGTTGGATCGCCACTATACCAGCTTCGAAAATCTGCAAGCTGTGCGTCACGAGCCTTCGTTTCAACTGGTCGCGGGAGAGCAACTGGACATTAACACGCTGCAACGCGACGGTGTGCAGATTGTCGGACGTGTTGCAGGTATACAGGACGGCCTGATTGAATTGGACAACAATCGAGAGAAGGACTGCAGCACGTCGGACTCGGATCTTTTCGCGCTTCTGGCCGAGATTGATCGGTTCATTGAAGAAACAGATCACGACTGCCTTGCAATATCGCCCACTGCACCCGACCCAATACAGTTTTCGAGCCCTTCACTTGGCGTCTTCGATCTCAACACCGGTGAATTCGGGACGGTCATCTGGGCCAGCGGCCTCAAGCCAGATTATTCTTGGCTAGACTTACCTGTATTCGACGAGCACGGCACGCTCGTGCATGACGGTGGGTATGTCTTGCCCGGACTTTACGCACTTGGCCTGCCGTCAATGATCCGCCCTAGCTCGACATTCATTGGTGGCGCAATGAAGGATGCCAACGAAATTGCAGATCACTTGCTCCGACAAACGAGTGGGCTTCGAGGTGTTTGACCATCGCCTGGCAGCATGTCTCTGTAGCGAAACAGGTGGAATCTCTAAACAATGGCGATGTTAGGTTCAACGGATCTTAAAGCCACCCGTTGTCCGGCGTTAAGTCGTTGAAAATCTGGTAGGCCCGGCAGGACTTGAACCCGCAACCAAAGCGTTATGAGCGCTCTGCTCTAACCAATTGAGCTACAGGCCCGCCTGAATCGCATAGCTATCAGAAATTACGAGGCCGTCAATCGCTGCGGAATTGTCAGCGCCAATAGGGTGCGCGCCAGCCGGCGCGGCGGGCCTCGGCCTCGTTGCAGAACCAGCGCTCTCCTTTGGCGGTATTGATCCGCGTGCGCGAATACCACGGCGACCAGGGCGCGTGGTAAATGCGGCCATTCTTAGAGATGTTGCCTTTGATGGGGCAGCCCTCGGGGGCATCGTCAGCGCGCGCCGCCGCCGACCAACGCTCGGCGCGGAAATCCCAGGCGGTCTGATAATCCCCGGACCAGATGCCGAGTTTGCGGGACTTGGCGTCCAATTGCTGCTGGGCGTAGGCGTCCGAGAAGCGCAGGAAGGCCCAGGCCACGCCGCGTTCGACCAGCAGCTTGCCGATGTCCTCGCCGTTGACAACGCAGGTCGAGATGGCGCGCCCATAAGCGTCACGCCCGTGGATCACGCAGTCGACCCGGGCGCCGGTCAACAGCTCGGCCAGGGCGTCGGTCGCGGCCTTGCCGCAGGCCCACTTGCCGCATTTCTGCCCGTGCTCGGGGGCGTCTATGCCGTTGATGCGGTGGATCTCGCCGCGCATCTCGAAGGTATCACCGTCGATGACGCGCAGGTCTTGGGCCCCGGCCGGGCCAGCGGACCAGCACGCAAGAGCTGCAAGCACAAGAATCAATCGCATAGGGGCAATGGTACAGGAGAATCGGCCTGGATTTTAATCATTTGTTAACCTTGGTTAAGACGCGACCCGCCGCCCGTGCCGCATAGACACGCGCGCCGCCTTCCGATATCGGGGCGCAACCAAGCCGGAGGCGATCCATGAGCGAGCAGAAAAACGGGCTGACCTATGCACAGGCGGGCGTCGATATCGACGCCGGAAACGCCCTGGTGGAGCGGATAAAGCCCGCCGCCAAGCGCACCAACCGGGCCGGCGTTATGGCCGGGCTGGGCGGCTTTGGCGGGCTCTTTGATCTGAAGGCCGCCGGTTATGACGACCCCGTGCTGGTCGCCGCCACCGATGGGGTGGGCACCAAGCTGCGCATCGCCATCGACACTGGCTATTTCGACACCGTGGGCATCGACCTGGTGGCGATGTGCGTCAACGACCTGGTCTGCCAGGGCGCCGAGCCGCTGTTTTTCCTCGATTACTTCGCCACGGGCGCGCTGGACGTGGACGCCGCGGCGCGGGTCATCGAGGGGATCGCTGAGGGCTGCGTGGCCTCTGGATGCGCGCTGATCGGCGGTGAGACCGCCGAGATGCCTGGCATGTATGAGGCGGGGGATTTCGATCTGGCGGGCTTTGCGGTGGGCGCGATGGAGCGCGGCACGGCGCTGCCGGTGGGCGTGGCCGAGGGCGATATTCTGTTGGGGCTGGGCTCTAACGGCGTGCATTCCAACGGCTATTCGCTGGTGCGCAAGATCGTCGAGGTCGCGGGGCTCGACTGGGACGCAGATTGCCCCTGGGGCGAGGCGACGCTGGGCGCCGCCCTGCTGGCGCCGACGCGGCTTTACGTGAAACCCGCGCTGGCGGCGATCGCGGCGGGCGGCGTGCATGGGCTTGCCCATATCACCGGCGGCGGGCTGACCGAGAACCTGCCGCGGGTCTTGCCAGAGGGGCTGTCGATATGCGTCGACCTGAGCGCCTGGGAGCTGCCGCCGGTGTTCCGCTGGCTGGCCGGGCAGGGCGGGCTTGCCGATGCGGAGCTGCTGAAGACCTTCAACGCCGGGATCGGCATGGTCGTGGTGGTGGCGCCGGAGGCCGCAGAGGCCGTCGCGCATGCGCTGCGCGAGGCCGGCGAAAGCGTTGTCCCCCTGGGCCGCGTCGAGGCTGGGCAGGGCGGCGTGCGCTTCGAGGGCGCGCTGCTGTGACCAAGCGGGTCGCGATCTTTGTGTCGGGCGGCGGCTCGAACATGGAGGCCCTGCTGGACGACATGGCAAAGCCGGGCCACGCCGCCGTGCCGGCGGTGGTGGTGTCGAACAACCCCAGCGCGGGCGGGCTGGCCAAGGCCGCCGCGCGGGGGGTGGCAACAGAGGTCGTGGACCATCGCCCCTTCGGCGGGGATCGGCCCGCGTTCGAGGCCGCCTTGCTTGCACAGCTAGAGCCCCACGCGCCGGACATCTACTGCCTCGCGGGGTTCATGCGCGTGCTCACCGAGGGGTTCGTCCGCCAATTCTCGGGCCGGATGATCAATATCCACCCCTCGCTTCTGCCGCTCTATCGCGGGTTGCGCACCCATGCGCGGGCCTTGGAAGCGGGCGACGCGGAGCATGGCTGCACCGTGCATCTGGTCACGCCAGAGCTGGACGAGGGCCCCATTCTGGGCCAGTCCCGCATTCCGGTTGAACCCGGGGATACCGACGAAATTCTGGCCGCCCGGGTGCTGCGGCAGGAGCACATCCTGTACCCCGCGGTGCTGCGCCGTTTCGCGGTGGGCGACCACACGCCGATTTTCCTGCCCTAAGGCTTCCCATTCTCCGCAATTTTGCCTATAGCGGCTGGTACTTTAGGCCCTTTCGGTCATGGCGGCGGAATGAAAACACTCAAATCAACTGAAGAGCTTGCCGAGTTCTGTGCCCGTGCCAAGGACGGGCCCTATGTGACGATTGACACCGAATTCCTGCGGGAGCGCACCTATTACTCCAAGTTGTGCCTGGTGCAGCTGGCGCTGCCCGGTGACGACGGCGAGGCCGTGCTGCTGGATCCGCTGGTCGAGGGGCTGTCCCTGGCGCCGCTTTACGAGCTGCTGGTGGCGCCCGGCGTGGTCAAGGTGTTCCACGCCGCGCGCCAGGACCTCGAGATCTTCTTTATCGAAGGCGGGGTGATCCCCGAGCCTCTGTTTGACACCCAGGTCGCGGCGATGGTCTGCGGCTTTGGCGAGCAGGTGGGCTACGAGACCCTGGTGCGCAAGATCGCGCGGCAACCGCTTGATAAGACGTCGCGTTTCACCGATTGGTCGCGCCGCCCGCTGACCGATGCGCAAAAGACCTACGCCCTGGCGGACGTCACCCATCTGCGGGTGATCTACGAGGCGCTGGCCAAGCAATTGGCCGAGTCCGGCCGCACCCCATGGGTCGAGGAAGAGATGCAGGTCCTGCGCACGCCCGAGACCTATGTGGTCACCCCCGAAGAGGCCTGGCGGCGCATCAAGACCCGCACGAACTCTGCCAAGTTCATGAGCATGGTGCAGCATCTCGCCGAGTTCCGCGAGCGCTACGCGCAGACCAAAAACGTGCCGCGCAACCGGGTGTTCAAGGATGATGCGCTGCTAGAGCTGGCCTCGACCAAGCCCAAGTCGCATCAGGACCTGGGCCGCTCGCGCCTGCTGCTGCGCGAGGCGCGGCGCGGCGATATCGCTGACGGCATCCTGGCGGCGGTGGCCGCCGCGGCGAGCGCGCCGCCCCAGAAGCTGCCAAGATCGTCACGCCCGGCGGATAACGCGCCGGTGAACCCGGCGCTGGCCGACCTTTTGCGGGTGCTGCTGAAGGCCAAGGCCGAGAATGTGGGCGTGGCGCAAAAGCTTATCGCCACGGCCTCGGACCTGGACGCCATCGCCGGCGGCGAGCGCGACGGGTTGGCACTGACCGGCTGGCGGCGCGATGTGTTCGGCGCGGACGCGCTGCGGCTGTGCAATGGCGAGGTCGGCCTGGCGGTCAAAGGCGAAAAGGTCGACGTGATCGAGCTTTAACCCAGACCGCCGCTACGCGGGTGTCTGGGGCGCGCCCAAGGCCCGGCCCAATCCTTCCAAACGTACATGCGAGAGCGAAAAACCCCGCCCGGGTGAGGGGCGGGGTTCGGTACGACGGGCGCTATCGGAAAGGCCCTACGTTTCGTAGGCTGGGCTCAGAAGTTAAAGCCAATCTTCATCCCAACGCTAACCGCAGAGTTGTCGGTAAAATTGGCCCGAGCCGTGTCCGGAGTGCCGGTTTCGGGGCGGGCGTCGCCAAGCTTCGTATAGCGAACACCGCCAGAGATCGTCACGGCTTCGGTCTTGTATTGCGCCCCAAGGCCGATGGACCAATTTCCGTTCGACGGCGCGAGCGGCGAGACCAAATCATCAGTGCCCTCCGGCTCGTAGCCCACGCTGGCCGACACAGAGAACTGCTCGTTAATCTTGCGACCGACACCGACTGTGTAATTGAAAGAATCCTCAATGTCGCTGATGGAGGAGCCGGGGATCGTGGGGTCCACAGCGGCGTCAAAGCCCGTCGGTGAGATCTTAAGGTCCGACCATTTGGCGTATCGGACGGACCCGAACAGAAGGGTGTTCTCGTTGATGCCGGTCTGCACATCGAGGTTGATCGATGCCGGAGAAGTCACCGTCGTCGTCCCAGCAATCGTCGGGGGGAGTGGCGGTGACGGGAGGTTGGTTTCTACAAACGGCAAGTCGTGGTCGATCTTGGAGTTGTACGTCACGGCCACGCGCAGGGCGTATTCCGGGATCTCATAGGCGGCCCCGACGAGGAAGCCGGTTCCAGAGCCTTTGCTAAGGGCCACGTTGTAGCCGCTCAGGCCACCATAGGCGAGACCCGAGAGCGTGATGTCGCCTTCGATGCTCTGGTGACGCACACCCGCGTGGGCGCTGAAGCGTTCGTTGAACTTGTACCGCCCCACGGCGGTCAGCGACTGCGAGCTAGCAACTGCCGAGGTTCCGCCCAGAAGCGTGGCGGCCCCGGAGCCCGGGTAGGTGACGTCCGAGCCATAGGGCTCCTCGGCAATCAATGCGACAGAGATGCTGTCCGACAGATCCAACTTGATCCCGCCGCCGAAACTCCGAAAGCTGGCACCGACATTGCCGATTGGATTGCCAAGAAGGTCTGTGCCCGTGACGGAGGGGCTAGTGTTGGCGAAAGTGATCTCGGCATAGTTACCATCTTGAAAGATGATCCCGATCGGAAGGCCGGTTCTGTCAAGTCCGCCCGCATTGGCCAAATGGCCGGTAAGCAGTGCGGCGGATATCACTGTAGCTGTGAGTGGGTAGCGCATCATGTCCTCTTCCCAAGCATGATTTATGTTCTGCGCCCATTAAACTTCAGTACCAGGCAGATTCCATAGTCTTACCCCGCGTAATCGATTTGCCACACCGAAGAAGCGTGTCTTTCGCGCCACTATTTGGACGGGGAACGTGCCTCATTTCGGATATTCAGGGCATTTGCGGCAAAGATGAACGCCCCGCCGAGGAAGACGGCAAGCAAAAACGGCTCGGCATAAAACAGCATTCCGACCACCGCGATGATCGGCAGGCGGGCGAAATCCATCGTCATAACGACCCCCGCGGGCGCCAGCGTCAGCGCCTTGGTGACGCAGAAATGCGCCACCAGCCCGCAGACCGCCACCAGCATCAGCCAGGGCAGCGAGGCTCCGCTTGGCGGCGCCATGGCGCCATCCATGAACGCGGTGCCAAGCCCCAGCACCGCCTGAATCACCGTCAGATAGAACAGCACGCAGGTGATCGTCTCGGTCCTCACCAGGGACCGCGTGCAGACCGCAGTTCCGGCGAACCCGATGGCCGCCAGGGCCGCCGCGACAAGCCCGGGGCTAAGCTCGAAATCCGCGCCCGGCTGCGCGACGATCATGGCGCCCGCAAAGCCAAGGGCGGCCGCGGCGAGCCGGATCCGGGTCAGGCGCTCGCCCAAAAACAGGGCGGCCAGGAAGGTCGCCCAGATAGGCGTGGTGAACTCGAAGGCGAAGATCTGCGCCAGGGGCACCGTGCCGACGCCCACCGCGAAGAACCACAGGTTCTGCCCGATGAAGTGGAACAGGTTGCGCAGCCCATGCAGCCAAAGCCGCCGGGTTGTGATCTGGCCCAGCGTGCCCGCCCATCCAGCGACCGCAAGCACCATCACGACCCCCAAGAGCGAGCGGTAGGTCATGATCTCGAACGTGTCGTGCATCCCCGCCAGCTCGCGCCCGGACACGGCCATCGCGGTGAATGACAGGATCGCGCCGGTCATCCAGACCGCGGCGCGGGCCGGGGCCGAAAGCGTCATTCCGCGGCGGCTGTGCAGCAGCCCGTCAAGAGGATCGGCGTCTGCCCGCGCTGGGTCATGACATGGGCGCGCAGGGGCTGCGCGCCGCAGGCCTCCTGTTCGATCAGGACGATCGCGGTGTCGCGCTCGCCGATCAGGGTGAATGCGCGGGGCCAGCCATCGGCGGCGCCCTCTGCCGTCGTCACGAGCATCACATCCATGTCGGTCGGGGCGGGGAAGGAAAAGCGCCCCTGGACGGCGTCGAACTCAACGCGCCAATTGGGCGCTTGCCCCGAGCATATGTAGCTCTGCGACCAGGCGGGCAGGGTGCTTAGGCTAAGGGCAAGGGCCGCGAGGCAGGTGTTCAAGCGCATGGGCGGGCCTCAGCGGCGCACCACCAGCGCGTTCTCGGCAGCGCTCACGCGGATCTGCTGCGCGCCAGCCAGCGTCTGATCCGACACGAAGCGCCCAACAATGACCTCGCGCGAGCGTGGCGTGCTGACGCGGGTCTGCTCGAAGGGCGGGTTCACCCGGAACTCGTAGTTCAGCGCGCCGTTCTCGGCGACCTCGCGACCGACGGGAATAAGCGCCCCGTCGAAATAGCCTTGCTGTTCCGGCAGGCCCGTGGCGCGCACGATGGCGCCGCCGGGCACCTGCTCGACCCGTAGGCTGACAATCTGGCGCACCAATGGGCGCGGGTCGGCGTCGGGGGCGGTGGTCACGACCTCGGCCTCTTGGCTGCGGCCAAACCAGTTGAACGGGTTTAGGCGTGATTCCGATATGCGGCTGCAGCCCGCCACGATTCCCGCGACGCATAGCGCCAGTATGAATTGCTTGCCCATATCACTCCCCTTGCCGTCGCCACAGGGTTAGCCGATGCGGCGTGGCTTGAAAAGGGAACGATGCTCTGGACCTTTTGCACCGGCCGGATTACCTCGCCATTGGTGAAAGGGAGCGACAATGGCCAGCGCGGAATTTGAGGAACTCGTCGAGACGTTTGAATTCCTGGGCGACTGGGAGGAGCGCTATGGCCATGTCATCGACATGGGCAAGGCGATGCCGCCGCTCGAGGACGCGTTCCGCGTGCCTGCAACCAAGGTGGATGGTTGCGCCAGCCAGGTCTGGATCGTCCCCGAGATCTCGGATGGTGGCGTGCTGAGCTTTCGCGGCGACAGCGACGCGATGATCGTGCGCGGGCTGATCGCGGTGCTCGTGGCGCTTTACTCGGGCCTGCCGGTGGCCGAGATCGGCAAGATCGACGCGGTGGCCGAGCTGAAACGCCTTGACCTAGAGGACCACCTGTCATCGCAGCGCTCCAACGGGCTAAAGGCGATGGTGCAGCGCATCCAGCAGGTCGCAGCGGCGGCGGCGGCTTAACCGGCCCATTTCTCTAGCGTCGTGCTCAGGTCGCCATAGCCGGTAAAGCGCCGCTCGAAGGCGAGCCCCAGGCGCTGCGCGCAGTCCCGGGCCTTCTCCGTCAGCGCCGGGTCGTCAATCTGCGCCTGATAGACTAGCTTTTCATAATTGCCGAAATACATGTCCCGCAGCTCGGGATGCTTCTCCAGCCCCAGGGGCTTCCAGACGAAGGCGTCGAACTGGCGGACCAGGAAATCCGTCAGGTAGAACGCGGTGAATTCGTCTGAACTTCCCGCCGCAAAATATTCATTTCCCTGAAAGAAAGAGTAGCAATGCGGACCGGCGACCATCTCGACGCCCAGCTCTTGGCAGAGCCTTTCAAGCTGCCCGCCAGTGCCGCAATCGGCATAGACCACATGGATGGCGCCGTAGCTGCCGCGGTTCTTTTCCACCGCGTCGCGCACCGCGCCGCAGATCTTTTCGGGATGGTTGTGGTAGATCGCGGGAAGGCAGGTCAGGTCCATATGGTCCCATCCGTTGCCCTTTGTGACCGCCAGGATCTCGCGCGCCAGAGCGCCGCAGGCGATCAACAGAACCTTGCCGCGCGGCGCCTCAAGCGCAAGCCCGTGCTGGGTCAGCCTGTCGTCCGAGAGCTTCATGGCGCGCGTCGAAAGAACAGCCGCGCGGCAAGTGCGACGCCCGCGACCGCGGTGACCGCGATGCCAGCACCGGGCAGCGCCACGCCAAGCTGCGCGCTGAGCCACCAGCCGAACGCCACGGTGACGCCAGCGGCACAGATCACAAGGGCGATGAGGATCGCGAATCGATATGCAGGCATGCCCGGCTCCTTTGCTGGCAAGATAAGGGGCTTGAGTGCGGATTTTAAGGCTAAGGGCGACCTGCGGGGCGAATTTCCCGGCGCGTTAAGGGGTCCTAAACCCATTTTGCGATACCGCTTGCGCCCGAGTTGACCAGATTTGACCGTGGTCATTTAACCGCCGAGGCCCGAGATGAGCCAACCAGCCCAGGCGCGCAGCCGCCGCACCCGCAATCGCCTGATCGCCGCCGCCGAGGACGAGATCGCCGCGCAGGGCTTTGAGGGCCTGCGCGTCGACGCCGTGGTGAGGCGGGCAGGGGTCGCCAAGGGCACCTTCTTTGCGCATTTCGCCGACAAAGAGATCTTGATCGAGGAACTGATCGCCGCGCGCCTGGAGGCAGAGCTTCAGCGGCTAGAGGCCGCGCCGCCGCCACATGACCTGGACGGGTTCATCGCGGCGCTGATGCCGGCCTGGTCGCTGATGACGCAGGAGCGCTATGTCTTTGACGTGATCGCGCGGCACTCCACCGCAATGGGGATCGCCAATCTTGGCCCTTTGGCCATCGCGTTCCAGCGGCTTTACGATGTGATCTCGGACTGGCTGTCGGGCGCGCCCTTTCGCACCGATGTCACGCGGCGCTTGCTGGCCGAGGGCGTGCAGGCCTTTGCGCTGCAATCCATGGCGTTGGAGTTTTGCGCGCTGCATAACCAGATCGGCCTGGCCGCGCGCCTGCGCCCCTATCTGCGGGCCTGGCTGCTTCCGAACCATGCGGCGGGCACGAAAAAGGCACCCGAAACGGGTGCCTTAAGCGTCGCAGCTGAGGCGGCCTAGCCTTAGCCCGCCGCCATTTGGTTGTGTTTGCGCGCCACGAATTCCTTGGCGGTTTCCACCGCCACGGCGGCGTCGCGGCAATAGGCATCCGCGCCGATCGCCTTGCCGAATTCCTCGTTCAGCGGCGCGCCACCTACCAGGACGATGTAGTCGTCGCGGATGCCCTTCTCGACCATCGTGTCGATCACCACCTTCATGTAGGGCATTGTGGTGGTGAGCAGGGCGGACATGCCAAGGATATCGGGCTCTTCGGTCTCCAGCGCGTCCAAGTAGTTCTCAACCGGGTTGTTGATGCCCAGATCGACCACCTCGAAACCGGCGCCCTCCATCATCATGCTGACAAGGTTCTTGCCGATGTCATGGATGTCGCCCTTGACCGTGCCGATCACCATCTTGCCCACGCGGGGCGCGCCGGTTGCGATCAGCAGCGGCTTTAGGATCGCCATCCCGCCCTTCATGGCATTCGCGGCCAACAGAACCTCTGGCACGAAAAGGATGCCGTCGCGGAAGTCGTTGCCGACGATGGTCATGCCGCCCACCAGCGCCTCGGTCAGGATGCGATAGGGCTCCCACTTGCGCTCAAGCAGGATGTTCACACCCTCCTCGATCTCCTCCTTGAGGCCGTCATATAGGTCGTCAAACATCTGTGCGACGAGTTCCTCGTCGTCCAGCTCGCTCAGGATGATGTCGTCTTCTTCGTCAGCCATGGGGACACCTTCAAAAAGCGCAAGCCTGCGCGTGATTTAAGCCCTTATTCCTGCAATGATACCGCAGCACTCGACAAGTTGCGACATCCATCGTGTCGCTTCCGACCATCGCATATACCGTTTCGGGTTAGCGGTTGATTAATGTTCTCTTTATGTTCTAGTTGCAGCATGGAGATTCCAGGAACCAACCAGCTGAGCCAGGACCAGCGGCGCGGGCGCGCGGCGGCGGGCAACCCGGATGTGCGATTCGAGGCGACGCAAAGGGTGTTCGAGGATGACGGCTGGGCGCGCGACGAGGGCCGGCCGGTGCTGCGCACCGAGGTCTCGGTGGAGCGCCCGCGCAGCGTGATCACCAAGAACAGCTCGCCCGATCTGGACTTTGACCGCTCGATCAACCCCTATCGCGGCTGCGAGCATGGCTGCATCTACTGCTTCGCGCGCCCCAGCCACGCCTATCTGGGCCTGTCGCCGGGGCTCGACTTCGAGACCAAGCTGATCGCGCGTCCCGACGCGCCGCAGATCCTGGAAAAGGAACTGGCGCGCAAAAGCTACCGCCCCAAGGTGATCGCGATCGGCACCAACACGGACCCGTACCAGCCGGTGGAGCGCGAGATGCGGATCATGCGTGGCCTGCTGGAGGTCCTGCACGCGCATCGCCACCCCGTGGCCGTCGTAACCAAGGGCACGCTGATCGAGCGCGACCTGGATATCCTGGGCGAGATGGGGCGAATGGGCCTGGCCCGCGTGGGCATCTCGGTGACCACGCTGGGCTCGGAATTGTCGCGACGGATGGAGCCGCGCGTGCCGGCGCCCGCGCGGCGGCTGCGCACCATCAAGCGCTTGGTCGAGGCGGGCTGCCCGGTGCGCGTCATGGCCTCGCCGATGGTGCCCGGGCTGACCGATCACGAGCTGGAGGCGATCCTGACCGCGGGCAAGGAGGCGGGGGCGACGGCGGCAAGCTACGTCCTGCTGCGCCTGCCGCGCGAGGTCGCGGGGCTGTTTCGGGATTGGCTGGCCGAGCACTACCCTGACCGCGCCGACCGCGTGATGGGGCTGGTGCGCGATACCCATGGCGGGCAGGATTACGACCCCGAATGGGGCAAGCGTATGTGCGGCGAGGGCGTATTCGCAGAACTGCTGGCACAGAGGTTTAAGGTGACGTCGCAACGGCTTGGTTTGGCGAGGAAAATTCCGGCGCTGCGAGTGGATGAGTTCCGCGTTCCGGAACGTGTTGGCGATCAGCTGAGCCTGTTTTAGAACGCGGCCCAAAAGCCTTCAAAGGCTTTTGCCAATCCCTTGGAAGGGATTGGTTTTGGCGCCAAGTCAGTGAGCTTCCGCGCGCCTCACCAGAGCCTTGGAAGGCTCTGGCAAATCTCTTGCAAGAGATTTGGGCGTCACTCGAAAATTCGAACGGGCTCTTTGTTGCAAAAGATCACGACCTGTCCCGCGTTGATCACAGCGCGGTAGCCGCGCTTGCTCAATTCCTGGCGGAAGCGTGGCCAACCAACGATGCGTTCAACATCCGCGGACTTGCGCCGCACAACGCCGCCGCTGGCGGCGGCCTGCGAGCTAAAGAGGTGGATGATCCATCGTTCCGGGCTCAGGTGAGCTGGCGATGTCGGGCGGTTGCGAAGGGCAGGGGCGAATGCGTCTCTCATAAAGAGAGCATGTCACATTCGCGGTAAACAGTCGGTTAAACCCGGCGGCTCGGCTCAGCCCCGCCGCCGACGGCGGCGCTCTGGCTTTGGCGGCGCATCGCCGGTTCCGTCATCTGCCGAGGAGAACCCGCCCAGCGTATCCGCGATCACCTCCAGCGAGGGGCGCCCGTTCGACGGGCGCGTCTCTAGCGCCTCACGCATCTGGCGCAGGTGAGCCGGCGCGGTGCCGCAGCATCCGCCAATGATCTTAGCGCCGCAGTCGCGGGCCAGCACGGCGTAATCCGCCATCAGCTCGGGCGTGCCATCATAGTGGATATGCCCGTCGACATATTTCGGGATCCCGGCATTGCCCTTGGCAACGATGGGCCGCTCGGTGCCCTGCGCCGAAAAGCCCAGCACCGTGCGCAGCAGGTCGCTCGCACCCACGCCGCAATTGGCCCCAAAGGCCGCAGGTTTATGCGGCAACTTCTCGACCTGCTTGGCCAGATCCGCAGAGGTGACCCCCATCATGGTGCGCCCGGCGGTGTCAAAGCTCATCGTGCCGACCCAGGGCATACCGGCCATGCCGCAGGCCTCGGAGGCGGCCTTTAGCTCTTCAAAGGCCGAGATCGTCTCGACCCAGAGCACATCCGCGCCGCCCGCCTTCAGGCCCTCGGCCTGCTCGTGGAACATCTCAACCGCAATCTCATGCGTCAGCGAGCCCATCGGCGCCATGATCTCTCCGGTGGGGCCCATGGAGCCGGCGACCACGATGGGACGGCTCTCGGCATCCGCGACCTCGCGCCCCAGCTCGGCGGCCAGCTTTGACAGCTCATACGCGCGGTCCTGCGCCTGGTGGAGCTTCAGCCGCGAGGCATTCGAGCCAAAGCTGTTGGTCAGGAACAGATCGCTGCCCGCGTCGACGGAGCCGCGGTAAAGCGCGCGGATCTTGTCCGGCTCGTCCTCGTTCCAGAACTCCGGTGGGTCCCCAGGCCCAAGGCCGAGATTGAACAGGTTCGTACCGGTCGCGCCATCGGCCAACAGCCAATCGCGGCGCGCAAGTAGGTCGTCAAAAAGGGTACTGGTCATGCCTCGGGGGTTCCTTTGCTCGAGCTCGCGCCGGCGCGCGCGTGAGGTAGCGTTGCTACCTCAGATGACAGCGCCGTACCGATTAGGCAAATTCATAACTTCGATATAGATTATGAGCGCCGCGCATAAAGTTGGGCCCGTGGGCGCGTGATCCGGTCTATAAGGTCCACGCCCGCAAGCGCCAAGCTGAGCGCCCCAGGCGCGGCCAAGTAGAGCGGCTCCCAGCGCGGGTCAAAGCATGACTTAAAACGCCGTAGCCCCTCGGCGCCCGACAGGCGATGGAACCGGCCCGCCAGGGTGCTTGGCAGGCGTAGCCGGTCCGACAGACCGGGCACCGCGGCAAGCGACAGCCGCGCCAGCCCATCCGCCTTTGCGCCCAGGATCGCCGCGTGGATGAGCGCGTGCGCTGTGCCCGTGGGCGCCTGGGCGCCCATGCACATCAGGTCAAGCGTGCGCTCGCGCCAGCTTTCGTGGAAGCTTACAAAGCCCACCAATTTGCCGTCCAGGCGCGCCGCGTAGACGTGCTGCGCGCGCACATATGTCTCGTCAAAGAGGCCCATTGAGAAGCCGCGTGCCCCCTTGCGCCCGGCGGCCCAGGCCCTGGAAAGCTGGCGCATCTCGCGCAGGGGCGGGTTGACGGTGACGTCCTCGATCACGACATCGGCGGCCTTGCGCAGATAGCGGCGCAGCTGCCGGCAGCCGCGCGCGCCCAGGTCGAACCGCGCGGGGTCCACAACGGCCTCTTGGCTCACCTGCAGTAGCCGCCACCCGGCGCGGCGCGCGGCCACGGCGGTGCGGGCGTTGCATTTGTAGAGGCAGGGCACAAGAAAGCGGCTGGCGGCGGCGGATCTCAGCGTGTGCAGGGTCTCGGCGGTGGGGTGCTTGTGGTTCAGGGGGTCGGTGAGCATGATCAGGCTCTGGCCCGCGGGCGCCACCAACGAGACGGCGTGGTCCTGGTCATTCACCAACAGGTCCAGCTCGCCCTGGCGCAGCAGGCCGGACTCGGCGCGCTGCGCGTTGAAGGTCAGCGCGCCCATGGCCACGGGCCGGTCCGCGGTCTTGCGCCCCGATTGCACGCGCGCCGCGCGCGGCACCTCCTGGCAGAGCCGCAGCCAGGGCCCCGCGACCAGCACCACCACGGCCAGCGCGGCGGGCAGCGCAAAGTAGACGATGCGGTAGGCGGCGATGGCGGCCAGGATCGTGGCGTCGGGGATCTGGGTGAAGCAGGCCAGCATCATCATCTCGAAGGGCCCCAGCCCGCCCGGCGTCGTGCCCAGCAGGCCGACCCCCAGCGCCATGAGGAACACCGCATAAAAGACCATCGGCGCGGGCACCACATCCGCGGGCATCAGCACGTAAAGCGCCAGCGCCGCCGCCATCGTATCAAGCAGCGCCAGCCCCGCCAGCGTGGCTTGCGCGCGCAGCGGCGGCAGGTCCGCCTTCAACAGCCAACGCGGCTTCCAGATGGTCGCGGCCACCAGCCCGGCAATAAAGAACAGCCCCAACACGGCGGCGGGCTTGCTCCAGGCCAGCTCCGGCCCCGCCAGCAGGATCATCACGGCGGTCAGCCCGCCAAGCGCCACCATGAAGGTGATCGACACGGCGGCGGTGATCTGCGCGGCCTTCCACAACCCGATCCCCGGCAGCACCCGCCAGCGCGCCAGGGTGCCGGTCAAAAGGCCGAAGCCGGTGATCTGCGCGGTGGCGACCGAGGCCACGCCGGACAGCTGCGCCGCGCGGTCGCCCACGCCGGTATCCAGCAGCCGATGCACGACCGCATCCATGCGCCCAATCGCCCAGAAGCTGAGTGCGGCGCCCGCGGTCGCCAGGCCCCATTGCCAATGCGAGATCGCCCCGACCTGCGTGCGGATCGCGGTAAAGTCCAGCTCGCCCGATTTCTGCCAGATGATCCATCCGAACAGGAAAAGAAGGGCGCAGGGGATAACTTGCTTGGAGAGGAGGGCGCGCAGGCAGGCGCCGTCATCCCGCTCTATCGGTATACTCTTGGCACGCATAACACCCTCCCTTTACGGCATGTCAGGGAGGGTGGGTAAAATTCCTTACTACAAGGTTAATCAACCATGGCGACAATGCGGCAGGGCGGGGCGGCGAGGCGCCAATTCCGTCCGATTCTAGCGGTTATTAGGGTTTCGAAAGGAGTGCTTACGAATTCATAGCTCGTCGAGCAACTGCGCCTTCGCCTCGGCCATAAGCTCGGTCATCTTGGCGCGAATCGCGGTCGCGTCGGACTTGTCGCCCAGGTCGCCCGCCACCTTGCGCAGCACGTCGTCATCGCCGGCCTCCTCGAAATCCGCGCGGATCACCTCCTTGGCGTAGGCCTCGGCGTCGTCGCCGGATTTGCCCAGCAGCGCGGCGGCCCAAAGCCCCAAAAGCTTGTTGCGCCGGGCCTCGGCTTTGAATTGCATCTCGGCGTCATGGGCGAATTTGGATTCAAAGGCGTTCTGGCGGTCTTCAAAGGTCGACATGGGATTCCTCGCAAATTTAATGGTGTTGCCTAAGGATATGACCCCCGTGGGGCCACTCTGCAAGGGGCTTGCCTTGCGGGTGCCCACGTCTTGGCCTATAGCGCGCCAATAGAGGGGCCGCACGCATCCCTGGCCCCACCGATCGGAGACCCCATGGCGCGGCGAAAGAAGATCTACGAGGGCAAGGCAAAGATCCTCTATGAGGGCCCCGAGCCCGGAACATTCGTTCAGTATTTCAAGGACGATGCCACGGCGTATAACGCCGAGAAGAAGGACGTCATCGACGGCAAGGGCGTGCTGAACAACCGCCTGAGCGAGTTCTTCATGAAGGGCCTCAACCATATCGGCGTGCCGACGCATTTCATCAAGCGGCTGAACATGCGCGAGCAGCTGATCCGCGCGGTCGAGATCATCCCGCTGGAGGTCATCGTGCGCAACTATGCCGCGGGCTCCATGTCCAAGCGCATGGGGATCGAGGAGGGCACGCAGCTGCCGCGCCCGATCATCGAGTTCAGCTATAAGGATGACAGCCTGGGCGACCCGCTGGTGCCCGAGGAATACATCATCGCCTTCGGTTGGGCCAGCCAGCAGGACCTGGACGACATTGTGGCGCTGGCGCTGCGGGTGAACGACTTTCTGTCCGGCATGATGCTGGGCGTGGGCATCAAGCTGGTGGATTTCAAGATTGAGATCGGCCGGGTATGGGACGGCGATTTCCAGCGGCTGATCGTGGCCGACGAGATCTCGCCCGATAGCTGCCGGCTGTGGGACATCGAGACCGGCCAGAAGCTGGACAAGGACGTGTTCCGGCGCGATCTGGGCTCGCTGGCGGATGCCTATACCGAGGTCGCGCGGCGCCTGGGCGTGCTGCCGTCGAACGTCACCCACGCGGTAAAGCCCCACGTCATCAACTAGGCGACAAGCGCCCCCTGCGCGGGGGCGCCTGGCTCTGCATTGATCAAGAGCCCTACCGATTTCCGGTGCCGTGCAAGACGCTCGACCGCGTCATTGGCAACGCCGAGCGTCTCAGGATTAGCGGCGACATTGGTTGGACAAAACGGGCCCGGCATGTGGCGCCGCTATGCCGGAGCGTCACACTCAGGCTAGATAGCTGCGCGCATGGACTGGGCGATTTCCAGGCCCGTGGGCAGCGCTTTGCGGGCTTCCTCAACGATTGCATCACGGTTGATGCCGAAATGGCTATAGAGATCACCAATCGTTCCGGTCTGCCCGAAGTGTTCAACACCCAAGGGGATGGTTCTGTGCCCGGCAACGGCTCCCAGCCAGGACAATGTCGCGGGATGCCCATCAAGAACGGTCAGTATCTTGCAATGACCGGGTAGGCCGAGCAGGAGTTTTTCGGCATGGCACGTCGCCTGTCTCTGGCCGCGCGCGCGACTGCGTTGGGCGGCGGTCCAGCCTGCGTTCAGACGATCCGCGGAGGTCACGGCAAGAACTCCGATATCCCGATGCGTCTCGGATAGGCGACCGGCGGCCTCTATTGCCTCGTTGGCGACGGCCCCTTGGTAGGCAATCACGATCTCGCAATTCGGTCCCGGTTTGCGCAGCCAGTAAGCCCCGTCAATCGCGCCCTGTCGAAAGTCGTCATCGGCGCGCTTGCCCGGTTGCTCCAGAGGTTTTGTCGTCAGGCGCAGGTAAACTGATCCGCCCGTCTCATCGCGCAGCCATGTGCGTTCATCGGGGTCGCCGCCCCCATCGCGCTGCATGTAATCAAACGCCCATTCCATGATGACGGCCAGTTCGTCCGCAAAGGCAGGCTCGAAGCTTGCCAGCCCATCTTGCGCCATGCCGGTCAGGGATGTGCCGATGGATTGATGCGCCCCGCCTTCAGGCGCGAGCGTGACACCGGACGGGGTGCCGACGATCATGAAGCGCGCGTCCTGATAGCAGGCATAGTTCAGCGCATCCAAACCCCTGTGAACGAAAGGATCATACACGGTTCCGATGGGAATGATCCGTTTGCCCCAGAGGCTATGGGCAAGCCCCGCCGCCCCCAGAAGCAGAAACAGGTTCATCTCTGCGATGCCGAGCTCAAGATGCTGGCCCTCTGGCGCGAAGTTCCATTTGGCCGTGGAAGGAATGCGGTGTTCGATGAACGCGTCTTTTTGTGACTCGCGGGCAAAGAGCTTGCGCCGGTTCACAAAGGCCCCAAGACCTGTAGTGCCCGTGACATCTGGCGAGGTGGTCATGATCCGCGCCGCAAGGTCGCTGTCGCCCTTGGACATCTCATCAAGGATCTTGCCAAAGGCGGCCTGTGTCGATGTCTCACGGTCTGTTGCGAACGCGATGGGCGGCACCGGCAGTTTGGTGTCGGCGTAGCGCCGGGTCCCTTTGGCAAAGAACGGCACAGCAGAGAGGAAGGATTTCAGCCCGTTTTCGTCATCCACCGCGGCGAACGGCTCCCATTCCTGTCCTTCAGCGACGCCCATGTTCTTTTGCCACGCGGCCATCTGGGCCTTGGTCATTAACCCGCCGTGATTGTCTTTGTGGCCCGCAATCGGCGTCCCCCAACCCTTGATCGTATAGGCAAGAAAGCAGGTGGGGCGGTCGTGATCGATGGCCGCAAAGGTTTCGGCCATGGTCTCAACGCAATTGCCGCCAAGGTTTTCCATCAGGTCCGCCAGCTCGACATCGCTGCGTCTCTCAAGCAGGGCGGTGACGTCTCCCTGATCGCCCAGATCATCCATCAGGCGCTGTCGCCAGACCTCGCCGCCCATATAGGTCAGTGCCGCATATTCGGCATTGGGGCAGGCATCTATCCAGGCGCGCAGCTTCTCTCCGCCGGGCTCCAGAAAGGCGGCGCGCTGTAGCGTGCCGTATTTGACTTTGACAACATCCCAGCCAAAGGCCTCAAAGATCTTCTCGATCCGCTCGAACAGACCTTCACGCACGATCCCGTCCAGGGACTGGCGATTGTAATCAATGATCCACCAGGTGTTGCGAAGCTCGTTCTTCCAGCCCTCCTGTAACACCTCGTAGATGTTGCCTTCATCCATCTCGGCATCGCCCACAAGGGCAACCATCCGGCCAAGCTCTGTTTCCGCGCCCCATGACTTTGCCTTAATGAAATCCTGCACCAGCGAGGCAAGCGCCGTGATCCCAACACCCAGGCCAACCGACCCGGTCGAGAAATCCACGTCGTCAATATCCTTGGTGCGGCTTGGATAGCTTTGCACGCCGCCAAAGCCACGAAAGTTCTCCATCTTCTCGCGCGTCTGATTGCCCATCAGATATTGCATTGCGTGGAAGACCGGCGAGGCATGCGGCTTGACAGCAACTCGGTCCTCGGGACGAAGGGCCGAGAAATAGAGCGCGGTCATAATCGACACCATCGAGGCGGAAGACGCCTGATGCCCACCAATCTTGATGCCATCGGTCTTGGGGCGGATGTGATTGGCATTGTGGATCATCCAATGCGACAGCCACAACAGCCGTTGTTCGATGGTTTTCAGATGGGTGTTCGACATCAGGCGACCTTCCTTAGGTGTGCGTTATGTTTCGGGTTTGGGTGCGGGGTCAGCCGTCTTTGTAGTAATAGCTGTAGCCGTTCAGCGCAGGCGCGCCGCCCAGATGGGCGTAGAGAACCTTGGAGCCTTTCGGGAAGAACCCTTTCTGCGCCAGATCGATCATGCCCTGCATGGATTTGCCCTCATAGACCGGGTCGGTCATCATGGCTTCGGTCTTTGCCGCCAGGCGGATCGCGTCGTTGGTTTCCTCCGAGGGAACACCATAGGCCGGATAGGCATAATCAGGGTTGATGTGGATCTCTTCGTCGCGCACCTCGCGGCCAAGGCCGACCAGCTCTGCCGTGTTGTCCACGATATCGCGCACCTGGGCCTTGGTCTGATCCAGCGTGCCCGAGGCATCGATGCCGATCACACGGTCGGCGCGATCCTGTGCCGCGAAGCCCACGATCATGCCGGCCTGGGTCGACCCGGTGACAACGCAGACCACGATATAGTCGAATTTAAAGCCCAGCTCCGCTTCCTGCTCGGCCACTTCTTCAGCAAAGCCGATATAGCCAAGCGCGCCGTATTTATGCACCGAGGCGCCCGCTGGGATGGGATAGGGCTTGCCGCCAGCATCCTCGACGGATTTGATCGCATCCTCCCAGCTTTTGCGGATGCCGATGTCAAAACCGTCATCGACCAGACGGCTGTCGGCGCCCATCAGGCGGGTCAACATGATATTGCCGACCCGATCATAAACGGCATCGTGATGCGGCACCCATTTTTCCTGGATCACCACGCATTTCATGCCGATCTTGGCCGCCGTCGCCGCCACCATACGCGTGTGGTTCGATTGCACCCCGCCGATGGACACCAGCGTATCCGCGCCGCTGGCGATGGCGTCAGGCACGATGTATTCCAGCTTGCGCAGCTTGTTGCCACCAAAGGCCAGGCCAGAGTTGCAGTCTTCGCGCTTGGCATAAAACTCGACATCAGCGCCCACCGCTTCGGTCAGACGCGGCAGATGCTCGATGGCGGTTTTTCCGAAGGTCAGCGGGTAGCGTTCGAATTTGTCGAGTAGCGACATGGACAATCTCCTGTTTTGCGTTTCCAGCAGTGTTATCAAAAACACCGTGGAAGGTGCTTTCGAACTGGCGCGCCAGATTATTCAGTTTATTCATTTCAACGCCTCTCTTTTCTGCCTTAAAGAGGCAATGTGGAAGAAAACGGAAGAATCCCTCATGCCAGCGCTGGATCGAATCGACCGCAACATACTTCGCCACCTTCAGGCGGATGGGCGACTAACCAATGCCGAGCTTGCAAGTTCGGTGAATGTAAGTCCCGCGACCTGCCATCGACGCACCCAGGCGTTGTTCGAAGCGGGCCACATCTCGAAGGTTATGGGCCATGTGAACCCCTCCTCGGTCGAACTCGGAACCCTGGTGATGGTCGGCGTCGTTCTCGACCGCTCCACGCCAGAAAGCTTTGCCGCCTTTGAAGAGGCCGTGTCGGACATGAAAGAGCTGCTGGACTGTCATCTGGTTGCCGGAGATTTCGACTATCTGTTGAAAATCCGGGTGAGCGACATGAATGATTTCAATACGATGCACAACAAGATGCTGATTGCGTTGCCGGGTGTGCGTCAGATCAGGACGTTTTTTGTTCTCAAAGAGATCAAGGAGAATGCGCCGCTGGCTTTCTAAGCGCGGGGGCTCGGCAGCGGATTGGCCCGTTTTTGGGCCTCTTTCTGGGCCTGCGAGATATGATACACGGTGGCACGCTCGAATCGACAGCCACCGAAAACTCTCGGGAACTCGGCGAATTCAGGGGAAGTAACGCTACACGCTGCTTAAGGTAAAATGGACCTAACGCATTGACAAATAACGCACAAACAGCAGCGCGTTTAAGCGTGGCCCCCATGATGGATGGGATTGCGCTGTAAAATAATAACATAAAGATCAATGTCTTGTAGCGTTGTTCAGGCTCGTGTTGTTCTAGATGTTGTCCCGATTGGCTTGAAATTGCTGTTTATTGGTCCTGCGGTCGCCTGCTGAACCACCGGGTTCGGGCTGGTCCTTCTACAGTGAAGCTGCCTTCCGTAATGGGCCAGTTGATGTCAAGGACAGCGTTTTCACCCTCAAAAACCCGGGAACCGACGAAGGTTTCCGGGGTGCCTGCCAGGCGCAGTGAGGTTCACAGCGGAGTGATTGTGCTGTGGCGATGGGGAATATGCCAGTGTTGTTGGCCTCGCCTGTCGGCATGCCTGCTCACCGTGATGTGTCTGCGCCGGGCTCGTGCTTCCGTCCGTGGTCAGCGCAATGGCTGCCAACTTCATACCTTGTCCGGTTCGGCTCCCGAGTGTCGATCTTCAGGGCGCGCTCAACCCTGGAACGGGTCGGCAGATGGCAGCTTGCGTACATCATCGGGGACCGCGTCCCGGCTGGGACACTGGTGGGCCGGCACCGTCAGGTGCGGCCGAACGCTCCTTGTGCTGAAAACATTTCAATCATGGATGCGGGGCGCTCAGGCGTTCTGCCGGAGCGCCATCGCCTCGTCACGGGTGAAGCGGAACCCGGTTCCATCCACCCACATCCGGTGCAGCACCACGCCGATGCGACGGGCCAGCGCCACGGTGGCACGTCTCTTCCCACGACGCTCGGCAAGGCGCAGCGCCCAGGACTTGAGCCAGTTCGGGCCGCCATGATGCAGCATCACGTTGGCCGCCTGGTAGAGCGCCGCCCGGAGACCTGCGTCTCCGACCTTGGTGATCGCGCCCACAATGGACCGCTCGCCGGATTCATCCCGCCCCGGCGTCAGCCCGACCCAGGGGCCAACATCACGAGATCGTTTGAAGCGTGTGGGATCATCGATCGCGGCCTTCACCGTCAGCGCAACGACGGCACCCACACCGGGCATGGTCATCAGCAGGCGACAGATCGGATCGATCTTCGCCTGATCGCGCACCATCTTCTCGAACCCCGCAAGTTCCCTTCGCAGCTCTGCGCGGGCACGCAGGATCGGCTCAATAGCCGCTTTCAGCACAGTATTGCCCGCCGCCAGGTCCCTGACCCGCTGGTCATAGCGACCTTTCGAGACGGGTCCCATCTTCAGGCCAAAGTTGCGCAACACGCCCCGCACCGACAGTTCCAACTGGATCAGTACCTTCTGGATCGCCTTGCGCGCCGTCAGCAACACGCGTGTTTCCTGAGCAGGAACCGACTTGCAGTGCACGGCGCTGAACCAACCCATCTGCAGGAGATGCGCGATCCCCTGTGCATCCCGCCGATCCGTCTTGATCGGGCTTGCTTTCAGCGCCGCCTTCACTTGCCGCGTTTCCATCAGGATCGCGGGTAGCCCGGCCTCGGTCAGCCCCTTGTGAAGCCATTGGGACAGTGGACCCGCTTCCAGGCCAATCCCGGTAATCTCGCAGGGCAAGGCCTTGAGGAAGCTGACCAACACTTCCGGCTCGCTGGCGACGTCAGTTTCCTTCAGGATCTTGCCGCGATCACCGAGCACGCAAACAGCCGTGCTTGCCAGAGAGACGTCCAGTCCGATAAAGATATCCATGTCGTTGTCCTTTCTATTCTTTGGAATTGAGGCGCGCCATCTGGCAAGACCTCGTAGACACGCATCATGCGTATCAAAGGGCAACGACACCCTCTCTGCGACACCGCTTCAAGCGTAACGACCGAGATTCGCGCCGAGGCCCATTACGGTATCTTGATGAAGGCTTTCACAAAGGTGATGACCCAGTTCGATTGCAGTGGTTTCGATGCTTTCCTGATCTGCCGGGAAGCGGGGGTAGTTGATCAGGGTGATGCAGATGCCCGCTTCCGCGCCCATCGTGTAGATGTAATCTGTTGCCTGAAGGCTGACGCAAAAGCCTTTCATGCAGAAGGCCCTGCAGGCCGCGTGAGCGGTTGCGTAGTCACCTGCAATCCAGATTCGGTAGGTGAAGCTGGGGCAATCTGCCAATTTCATTCGCATAGGCCGTATTGGCTGCTGCACAGGCTGTCGCTGTCCAGTAGCTGAAATCCGTCGAACTGGGTGCCGCCCCGCGTTGTTCTGGACCATGCTTCGATGTCATCAATGCCGGGCAGATGTTCATCAAGGCGCAGCCCCTGTTTCTGCGCTGCTACAAGGCGTTTTCCCTGTGGGGTGGTCGAGGCGGCATAGAAGGTTGCTTGGCCGCGCTTGCTGGCCTTCGAGACCAGCAACTCAAACTGGCGCAGCTTTTCTAGCACATCAGGAAAGCGCTTAAAGATAGCGGCCAGTTCGCCTTTTTGTGCGTTGATGCAAGGGAAGCATCCGACCCGGCCCATTCCCATCCGATACAAGGGATTGGGTTGCAGTCCGAAATAGTCATGCAGCGCAAACGTGTTGGCGGCGGACCAATGTAAAATGGGTCGCCAGATGTGCAGATCGGCTAATCCGCCATATCTGACGCGGTGGTGGCGCGGCAGTTTTGCGCGGTTTGGGCTTTCGGCGCGGCGTTCACCCTGCCATGACACCACATTCCCTTGCGCTAGGGCTGGGGCGAACACCTGATCAAAAATTGGTTCTGCTTTCAGGTGTTCTGTGCAGAATTGCCCTTTGACAGAAGGAAAGCGGCCCTTCCAGATGCACAGGTCCAAGAAGGGAATGCCGGTGGGGTGCAAAACATCCAGCGCAGCCTGAATGATTTCATCTGCAACACCTTCGGAAACCCATTTGGTTTGAACCAAGGTCCGCTTTCGCGCGATGCGATCTGAGAAATCAGCTTTGGCCACTTCGACTTCAGGGCCACCCGTCCGCGCGGATAGCTTGCTGATCCAATCATATGTGATTTCGTTTTCGTGGCCGGTGTCCGCTGTCACTGCCCTGAAGGGCTTCCCGCGCATAATGGCCAGCATGTAGCAGGACGCACTATCTTTCCCGCCACTGATATTGACGATGTGTTGCGTCAAGTTTTCACCCATACATCTGCTGGAATTCGCGCTGTGCTTCGCTACGGCGCGCGTCGAGGTATTCGGCCAAGTCCTGCAGGTGGACGCCCTTGGCGCTCTTCTGGCTGGCTTCTATGCGCACCAGTGGAAGCGGGATCTGGCCATCGCTGATCTTCCGCAGGAACTTCACCAGCGTCAGGTGCGGAAAGAAGTCATCGCACACCTGCTGCGCCGGGATGATCGGTGTGCCGTTGTATTTGGCCATCAGAAGGAATGCGGTGTTCATCAGGCTGTTCCTTGCGGTGCGGATGACAGAAAATCGCCCCGTTCCAGAAGGCGGATCATGGCCTTGCGGCGGCGGTCGATCAGCGCGGGCGGGTTTGCCTTGGCCTTGGTCATCTTCGCCGTGGCGTCCAGCAATGAGGCTGTGGCGGGCCGGTCGACATGGGCCAGTGCGCCATGGCTGATGTCGAAAACCATCAGCATCAATGACCAGTAGTTGATGCCTGTTGCCGCAGAATAGGCCATCAGGAACTGGGCCATGTTGGCTTCCAGTTGGTTGATCATCTGATCATCTTCGTGGCCGATTTCGACTGTCTTGACCATGGCGATCAGTGAACCGTTTTCGCGGCAACCAGATCACTGCGCCCAATGGCTGTCAGCATGGCGTCTGGTTGGCACTTCTCGCCACGGATTTCGCATTTCATCAAGACGCCAAGGCTATCTGTATCGTCGGCATAGGTCAGAAACATCTGATTCATGTCATCCAGATTGCCGTGCAGTCGAAATGAGTGGCGATTGTCGATCAGAGGATCGAGGTATCGGGTTATGAAGCCGCCGTTTGCATCCTGCCTTGGGTCAAACTTACGGCCCATCGTGTCCCTTTTTGCGGGTTTTCCTATCGCTTTGCGCCAGTCGGGGAATTTGTCCTCCAGCCGTTCGACAAGGACGTGCGGGCTGGGCGATCCGATCTGCCAGCTTGCCGATGCGGCTACGGTTTCACCGGGTTCCAGTGCGGCCACAGCGATTTCAGCGCCGCACCAGTGATAGTCGCCTTCGAAGGTTCCATCATCGTGAAAGATGGGTTCAACCTTCGGTGCTGTTACAGCCAAGGTGGCCGCGTGATCTGCATGCCCTTCGCTATCGCGCTGAATCAGCATGATTGCGCCATTGGTGGCGATCATCCAAACGCCGCCGCCGTCGATAGGTTCGATGCGCACCCCCTGAAGGAAGTGACGTGAAGGGTCTGCGCTGGCGATCTTCATTGCCCGGAACATGCGGGCCGCGTCGAGGACGAAGGCCGGTTTGCCCATTGCTCTATTCCTTTCTGATTTCCGTCGCTGGCCCCCGTTGCCGGGGGGCCAGAAAGAGAAATCAGCTTTCGGGGGTGCCCATGAATGTGGGCAGATCGGTTTCGGTGGTTGCGGCTTCGACCGCTTCCTTGAAGGCGGCTTCGAACGCTTTTTCGGGATTGAAGATCGACAGGATGAACCGCACTTCGCCGCCCAGCTTGCGATAGCGGAAGCGCACAGGCATCCGATAAGGCGCGCCGCCCATGAAGACGGGGATGGCGATGATGATATGCTCGGGATTTGCAGCGGCTTGCCGTCCGGGGCTTTGTGTTCATTGACAAACTGGATTTCCTGTTCACCGCTGTCCCGGTTGGTCTTTACCGTCAGGTTGCTGGTTTCATGCACCTGAAACTGCTTGGACATCGCCAGCAGCTGGGTCAGCTGTCCAGTAGCTGAAATCCGTCGAACTGGGTGCCGCCCCGCGTTGTTCTGGACCATGCTTCGATGAATTCGCCCAGATTGTCTTTCTTGAGCGGTTCACCTGACACGCCCATCCATGCCTTCCACTCTTCCGACAGCGGAAAGTCATAGATGGCCCGCGGGTGGCAATGGCGCGCGCTGGCATCACCTGTAGCCGTGGTCACGTCGACCGCGCCAGCGGCGTGATAGTCCGCAATGCAGGTCAGCGTCGGCGCTTCCATGTCGGGATTGGCAAACAGCGCCGATGTGTCGCCTTTGAAGCGGTTGGCCCATGCGATGATGCTTTGCAGATCGGCAAAGCGGGCCGTGCCTTTGCGCCGGGCGGGCTTCAGAAACTCTGCCGCCGCTTGGTGATCGTCGAAGAGGTTTTCGACCTTCCGGTGGTTTGGAAGCGTGATCAGGTGCGATTTGGTAAGGTCCAGCCCTTCGGGTGTTTCGATGGGGTCATGGTGTCCGATGTCCGCCATAAGGTCGCGGACAACCTCACCTTCGGTGGACATCTGGATTTGCGGAATTTCAGTCTTGTCTGACATGGTCAGTTCCTTTTTTGGGGTTGGTTTTCGGGGTTAAACGTCGCGCACTTCGCCCGTTTCCGGGTCGTGCGGGGTGACATCGCGCACACCGCCGTGCATGCGCTTCATGAGCGGGCTGTAGAGTGTCATCTGCCCGTTTTCGTCGATGAAGGCCGATGCGGATGCAGGGGGTGCTTTGGGGGCGTTGAAATTGACGGTCGCGCCCATGTCCACGTCACCCTGTTTGCCAAGCGCATAGTTGACGGTGATGGTCATGGACCCTTTGCAACCTTTGGTGCCGTGCAGTTCCTTGTGTTCCAGCATGTCAATCTGCAGCTGGCGGTGCCCTTCCAGCACTTCGGCAAGGAAATCGCCGCCATCGAACAGTGAGAACAGGTGTTCAATGGTGCGGATTGCATAGGGGTCGTGTGCGTCTGACACGACAACTTCGGCGGATTCATCTTTCTTTTTGGCCATCACGGGCGTGGTCCTTTCTATCGTGGGGTTGCGATTTTGCCGGTCCATGCGTCGAATTCGGTGCGCAGGATCTGGAACTTCTGTTGGGCCGCTTCGCTGGTGGTCAGCTGCTTGCGGCTGTCGATCTGGCAGCAGTCGCGCAGATATTGCGCGGCAGCGCTGGTGCTGAACTGCTGGCCGCGCATGCCGCAGCGGCTGGCTGCGAATTGCTGAAAGCGTGGGTCATTGCACAGGATGCCTGCCTGTTGGGCCGGGTCCATGTCGTCAAAGCGTTTGCGGACAGGTGCATTCATTCCACACCCACCCGTGCTTTCAGGCCGGGGCATTCCGGGCGCATCATTCCGCCGGGGCATCCGCACCCCGGCCACAAAGGGCAGTGGAATGTCGCGGTTTTGTCGACCGCCAATGTGGGCGCGCGCAGGGTTTCATCGTGAGTGGTGGCAGCTGCGCGCGCCCCGGCTGGGGCGTGTCCCAAACGCCCGCGACGGATTGAGGAAAAGAGGCCGGGCACGTCGAGCAGACCGCGCCCGGCCAGTTTACCTGCAAACAGGCGGTCGCCGGTTGGGAGAAATCGGAAATGCGCACCCATCAGGATGCACCTGCGCCAACCGCCGCTTGGGCGTTGGCAATCTCTTCCGCGTGGTTGCGCGGATTGGGGAACGGTGGGTGGACCGTGATGAAGCCATCATCTTCGACCAGCGGCACCTGCGCGCGGGCGACTTTCTTCCAGTTGCGGATGGCTTCATCTTCGGATGACCCATAGGCCACCACGCCATGCAATGAGATTTCGAACAGATGGCTGGACCAGTCATCGCCAGCAGGGGGCACATAGCTGCCACCGCTTTCCATGACTTCGTTCATGAACGCATCGCGCTGGCCTGCCATGTCGAGGCATTCGAGGTTCAGTAAAAAGGCATGCAGGCGGTCAAATTGGGCGTGAAAACTCATAGCAAGTTCCCCTGATTTTTGTCGCGGGGTGCGATTTCACCCACGGGTTCAAGAATGAGCATCCGCTTGCCAGTCTGATCGGCCACCTTCTGTGCGGCTTCAGCGGCGTCGGCGCGCGTTTCATACCGGGCGCGCGGTTCGGTCTTGGATTGTGGGCCGGTGGGTTTCCGGCAGATCATCCAGAAGCGGGCGGACTGGGGCAGATCGGTCATTATGCTGCCTCCGAAAAGTCGATCCAGTCGGTGGCAAAGCCATCCCGGCGGGCGTCCTTCATGATCTCGCGGGCGCGCCGCAGACTGCTGGCTTCGATCAAGGCCAGATTTGCCAACTGATGATCGAAAGCGGAAACCACCCAGCGTTCTTCGCTGTCGATCCAATCGCCGCCCTTGTCGCGGTCGGTGATCATGACATAGCCAAATGGCGTTTTAAGGCTTGCCACATATCCGGCGGTGTCATTCAGGGGCTTGCGTTTGGACATCACGCCACCTGCCGATCTGCTTGGATTGGCTTGGTCTGAAGGCGGCGCTGGCAAACGGTCTGGCCGCGCTCTGCTTTCAGGGTTGCCCATGCCAGAAGGCGCAAGCTGGCCGTATGGTCTGGCTTTGGGTCGGTGATGATCGACCGGGCGTCAGCCTGTCGCTGTGGTATGCTGGGGTTATGAAAACGCATGTTGGCCTCCGACTAGGTGAGGCCGAAACTAGATTGGGAATGTTCCCAATGTCAATCCTAAATTGGGAATGATCCCAAAATCCGCACTTTCAGTTTACTGTGGTGGGTTGTTGCGGGATTCGCTGGTCAGTCCTTTTTGCACCTGAACGGCTGTGCCGATGGCGGTTGCCAGAATGGCGTTTCCCCTGCTGCCGAAGTCGGAAAACCGAAGATCCACACCGACAACCATGTCTGCGTTCAGGCGGGCTGCATCATCCCGCAGCCGGTCGAACAGTTCTTCCTTGATGTCGCGCATGGCGCTCTGTTGGGTCTTGCTGCGACCGCCTACTAGGTCGCGGACTTCCTGCATCATGTCTTTGATGATGTTCATGCCTACAACAGCCTCAGCGGTGACGATGCCAAGCCTTCGCGTGATCGGAATGTCCAAAGCCGCTTCAGTTGTCATCACCATTTTGGAGCGACGTTCTTGGCGCGTCATCGGTGTGGGGCGCTTCGGTTTTGGCTCTTCCTGCGGCACCCCGGCGGAAAGGCGTTCCTTCATACGTGCGCGTTCTTCCGCGCATGTCTTGCAGTAACCATTTGAATTTAAGTCGGAAAAGTTAAATTGATTGTAGCAGCCATGGCATGCAGACATCTGTTTGCCTCTTGCGGTTGTTCTGGTAATGTTCTGTTTATGGTAGATTCTCGTAAAGGTTTCGGCAACACAGCATTAATCAGTCGCCTTTCTGATCGGCAGGCTGCTTTGCTGTCGCTGCATCTTGCGGCGCTACCTGATCGGCATCGGCGCGCTGAGAGAGAATTGCAGTTAAGGACGCTTCCAGTATCGCTTGCTCTTGCGGTGTCAGGCGGTCGATCTGTTCCGCAAGCTGGTCGCGGACCTGCGCAGGGGAAAGCCCCATGAACTCTTCCACGGTAAGCCCGAAGTAGTTGGCGACACGAATTGCGTCATCGACGATCATGTTCTGCGATTTGCCCTGTTTCAACGCATAGAGGGCGTCACGGTTCACGCCCGACCCGCGCGCGATTTGGGTGACTGTCGCGCCAGTGCGTTTAATGTGTTCCCGAAGTGCTTCTGCGAATGTTTTCATGCTGCTGATACTACTTGGGTAGTTTTCCAACGGCCATTGGAAAGGAACCCATTGACTGATTGGGTTTGTTTCCAATAAATGGAGGCATGACCCATGAAACGATCATTAAAGAACTTGAAGACTATTGCCGCGCGACGGGCCTGAAGCCGTCCACGGTCTGTGTTCGGGCGCTGAATGACAGCCGCTATGTGGCGCGACACCAGCGCCGTTTGGCCGCGCTGAATCGGGATGCGAACAAAATCCGCCAATACATGGCCGACAACCCTGCGCCTGCGGGAACGGATCAGGTGGCGGCGGAATGATGGTTGGGCTTGATGTCTCATATCCCGATTGTCGGGCGTTGCGCGTGAACGGCAAAGGAAACGAGGTTTCCGATGGCTGATCCGGTAACGCGCGGCATTTTCGATGGCCTTGTTCGCCGCGCTGGCGGCGTCGAAGCGGTCGCGGCGGTTTTGGAGGCCCGCTATGGCGTTGGGTGTAAGGGCACGGTCAGCAAGATGTGTTCCGGTCAGATTGGCGTCACGGTTGATGCTGCGGTTGCAGTCGAAGACTTTGTCGGGGCCTTCCCGCTGACCAACCGCATGTTCGAACGCACGGGCCGTGAAGGCGTTCGCGCGGGGTGCCTGAAGGAACTGGCGGCGCAAAGTACGGTGGCCAGTGGGCAAGCCCATTCGTCGCTGATCCGGGCTTTTTCACACCTAAGCCCCGGCGGCGAAAGCCTGACAGCGGAAGAGCGCGCGGAAGTCATCGCGCATATGCGTGCTGCGCGTCAGGTGCTGACCGACATCATTGATGCGGCGGAGGCGGCGGAATGATGTCTGACTTCGACCTGCCTCATGTGCGCAACTGGGACGCCCCTGCATTGGATGCTTATGCGGGGGCCTGTCTGTTTCACCGGGATGCGCGGCTGGCGGATGTGATCAGCCATTGTCGTGGTCGGCTGTCCTATCTGGCCACCCCCTATTCCAAAATTGCCCGCTATGACGATGGCGAGTTTGACCCGACCGAGTCACTGGAATGTGCGGTGCGCGCAGCCCGGTGGGCACGGTTATTGGCACTGGAAGGTATCACCGCCGTGTCACCGATCATTCAGGCGGTGGAAATGGTGCATGCCGATTTCATCGACCAGCAGCTTGACCCGCTGGATGTGCAGTTCTGGGAAGGCTGGTGCCGCCCGCTTTTGAACGCATCCGGCACCGTCATCGTGCCGCCGATTTCCGGCTGGGAATACAGCGACGGCATTTGGGTCGAGGTTTGCGAGGCCCTGCGGACGCAGCGGCGCGTGTTCCTGATCAAGCCCGGCGAAGAATTCGGGGGTGATGAATGAACGCCATGACCGCGACCGCAGAAAGCCAGCGCCGGATCTTCAATCACTTTGCCAAGCGGCTGGAAGAGCGCTTCGGGGGGGGGCTGGACGCCCTGACCCTGTGGCGCGCTTTGGCCTATGCCTTGGCGGCGGAAGACTGGAAGCTGCTGCGCCCTGTGGCGCGGGTCAGCCGCAGTGGGCGGCGCATTTTCGTCTGCCGCTTGGCCGATGGCCGCTGGTGTTTCGTTCTGTTCGATTGTCCGCTTGGCTTGCCCATCACGGTATTTCGCGAAGGCATGGTCATCACACGCGAAGGCAAGCCTTCCTTGCGATTGGGGGTGCCGCGTGAGTTTTGATGACCGCAATGCCAATCAGATCATGGAACATGACCTTTGCCCGCGCGCTTGCCGGGCGCTTTGGTGTGCGGTGATCGAAGAGCAGCTGCGCTTGGCCGTGTCGCCACGCATGGCAGATCGACCCCATGAGATTGACAGCGCCCGCCGCTGGTTTGGGTCGCGTGATTTCTTCATGGCCTGTGCTTTGGCCGGGCTGGATGGCGCTTGGGTTTTGTGGGGCGTTCGCCGCCAGTTCCAGATGGCGGGGTTGGTGTGATGCAAGATGATCTGAACAGATCAGCGTTGGCCCGGCAGGGTGATGCGCAGCATCAGCCCGAGAGGGCGGCTATTCAGCGCGACATCACCATTGGCAGCTGCCGCCTGATCTTGGGTGACATGCGTGATGTGCTGCCTGCGTTGGAGTCACGCGCCAAGCTATGCCTGTCTGACCCGCCCTATCGCATCACGTCTGGCGGCAATAGCACGGGCGAAATGGGCGGCTGTTTCGCCAAGGATGCCTATGACAATTCAGGCGAGTTGTTCGACATGGTCGAATGGGCCGATATGGCCCCGCTGATCTATGGTGCGCTGGCCGATGATGCGGATGCTATCATCATGACGTCAGATCGGGAAGAGGGTGCCGCCCGTGCCGCGTTCGATGCGGCAGGCTTTGGCTTCCACCGCCTGCTGGTCTGGGTCAAACTTACGGCCACGCCAAACCGCTGGTATATGCCGAACTGCGAATTCGGGCTGTATCTCTATAAGGGCCGCGCCCGGCGCATCACCGACTGTTCATCAAGGGCACTGATCCGCTGTCCACAGCAGGATGTGTCGCACCTGTTTTTGGGTGCAGATGTGCCGCCAGATCAGCGCCGCCCACACGCAACGGAAAAGCCCGTGGCGCTGATGGCGTATTGGATGGGCAATTCGACCGATCCGGGTGATCTGGTCATCGACCCGTTCATGGGGTCTGGGTCCACCATCGTGGCCGCAGCCCGAACGGGTCGCGCCGCCATCGGGATCGAGAAAGACCCAAAGTGGTTTGATGTGGCCTGCGCCCGTGTCGCGGAAGCAGCAGAACGCAACCAGATGGAAATGCCCGTCAGCGCGCCTGTGAGCGCCCGGCAGGAGTCTTTGGCGCTATGACCCTGCTGCTGCCCACAACTGGAAATGCCGTGGCACGGCATAGTGAGCCGGAAGACTTCCGGTCTTTCGCGCATCAGGAATTGGCGGCGTCCAGCCCATGGCAGGGCGGGATCTGCTTTAACCCATCCTGCGGGGCAGCATTTGAGCCGCGCCGCAGCTGGCAGATTTACTGCTGCACAGCCTGTGAGCGCGCAGGCACGGCAGAATTGCGCAAGTGGGGCCACCGCATGGCCTTGTCGGCGCTGATTTGGCGCATGGGCAAATATGAACAACATGACGCGGGCATCCGCGATCTGACCCGCTCAGCACGGCGGCATGTTAGCCAAGTGCAATCCGCATGGTTGGCAGATCGGCAAGCCCGCGCAGCAGAAAGGGGGCAGTGATGGATGCTGCAGAGCAACAGGCGATTGAGCGCCTTTACCACGAATTGTCACGGGCGTTTCCGCATCCTTTTGATTGGATGGGGCTGCTTGCAAAACCGCCCTTTTGGCGAATTGCGTGGCATGGTCCGCACCGTCGCGTTCGGGCGATCTTCAGTCAATTCGGCTTTGTCTTGGATGGCCATGTTGCGCGCCGGTTCGGGCGTAATCCTGACTCGTGGGAAACCTACGGCTTGGACGCTGGTGGCACGATTGTCTGTGACTTGGCCTACGCGCTGGATGATCAGATTGCCGGAAATTGGAGGGATCTACTGTGAGTGCTTCAGGTGGTGCCCTTCAGCTTGTCGATGCCGATGACATCGACATCTATCCGATTTCATCTGCAGACCGTTTGGATGCGCACTATTTTCTGCCGTGGCATCTGAAGCGGTGGCGGGGAAGCGACACGCGAAAGAAAGCCTATAAAGACCCTGAAGTCGGCTTCTACGCGATGGAACTGTTCTTCAAGTGTCAGGACGAAACGCCCATCGGCACTTTGCCAACCGATGAATCTGATTTGGCCTTCATGCTGCACATGTCGACTGACAAGTTTCAGAGTCTGTTGAAGCGTGAGTTGTCGCCGCTTAGGAACTGGTATCTGACTCAATGTGACAACGGTGAAATCCGTTGGGCGCATCCGGTTGTCAGGGACTTTGTTCTTGATGCGCTCAGTGGCAGTCGGGCGAATGCCGCCAAGAATGCCGATGATCGGATGCGCAAACGGCTGGGCACAATCGTTGGTCACCTGAAGGCCCAGCAAAGCATGGCGCATCTCGCCCGCAGCGATGACTTGGTCAATGACATAAGCGACTGGATTGCCCAGCACTATCCGGGCGGCAGCGCCACGCTGAGGCGTGTGAAAGAGGCTGTGAATGACCTGTCATCACGTCGCTAAACCTTCCCCAAACCTTCCGCCGGAAGTTTTGAAAAAAAACGCGGAAGGAATTTGGCTGTTTTGGAAGTTTTCATTTCTTCCAAAAACCGCGCGGCTGAAAGGAAAAGAGAAGAAATGAAAAGAAAAGACATTACCGGCAGCGCCAAGTTTTGAACGGCTGTGCCTGTGGATAAGTCGGAATTGCAGAGAAAAAGGGGGATGGGCAGTGGAAGGTCAGGAACTGAAAGACGGTAAGGAACGGGTCGGGGTGAACCTGATTGACCCATTGGTCAGCAGGGGCATGGTGCGCAAGCGTGGCCAGAAGGTCGAAGATCATCAGAAGATGCTGGACAGTCTGGAAGCGCGTCTGGCCTATATGGCTGCAGATCGGCTGGCAGCATTGGCTGAAGTTGTCGAGCGCTATGCCGAAGGTCCGAAGAAAAACATTTGGCCTGCTGAAGTGTCGATCACAAACTGGGCGCGGCGGCTGCAAGAACCACCTGCATCGGAGTCCCGTCTGGTGCGGTCCTATCTGCAATCGGGTGCGGGTGATGCGGCGCTGTCCGGTGGCTATGTGGTTGAACTGTTCTTCTATCTGAAGAAATACGGCGCGCCGCCCAATGACTATTCCATCATCGGCATCCGCGAACAGGCTGATGACAACAGGCGCAAGCGCGCGCAGGTCGAGCGCGACCGGGAAGATGGCCGGGCCAGCCCGCGCGATCTGGCATGGCTTCAGGGCTACATGGACACGCGGCGGCGCTGTCTGGACATCATCAAAGCAAAACAAGAAAGGGCAGCAGCATGAACAGGGACCGAATTGCGGCGGCGGTCACGCAGATCGAACGGAAGACAGGCATTGAAGAACACGCGCGGATGGCAGAGGTCCGGGCCATGGGCTTTGTCCCATCAGAGGTTGGACCGGAAATCCCGATGGCCCCGGCGCGTGGACCTGTGCGGATGCTGGACATGATGGCATCTTATCCGAAAGGCGATGATGACTTTGAAATGAAGGCGGCTGGTTTTCTGGGGCGCAAGACGCTGCAGCGGGCTGACAGCTTTGATGTGATGGCGGCAATGGCGGCGCGGCACAAGAGGGCATCCCCGTTCAGTCCGGCGCAGGTGGCTATGGGCCGGTTCTATCGGGATCTGGTCGAGAAACACGAAAGCGCGGGTGTGAAGTGTTCATCGCTGGAAAGCCTGTCACAGCGCAGCGCGGGCAGTGGCAGTGATTTCATGGATGCGGTGTTGCGTGATCGGGAACGCATCGGTGTGCTGCGCAAGCGCATCGGCAGCGGGTCGGCAATGGTGGTGCGGCGCATCCGACCTTCGGATCGAGAGTCGCGGGCCAGCATCATGGACCGGCGGCTGGTCGACATTGTCTGCATTGAAGACGGCAGCATCACAGATGTTTTGCGCGCGCATGGCTGGGTTCGGGAAGGTGAGACTGCACAGGCCAAGCATATCAAGGCGTTGCAGGTTGCATTGCGCGAAGCCCTTGACCGGATGATGGGGCCTGTGCGGCGCGGCGGGGCATCTGTGGCGCATTTCGGAACTGGGTGCCTTCCTGTCTTTTAGGGAATCAATTAAAGCGCGGATTTTCACTATAGGATCAGTGGCTTATAAAATAGTTCTTGACGCTTAGTACGTCAGCAGCCTACTAAATGTGCATCATCAACAAGAACGCCCGCCAACATCTGGTCGGGCGTTTTTCGTTTGGTGCTTCCGTCACATCGAAGGATTTGCAGTGCCGAAGAAACCCTGCGCACATCCGGGCTGTTCCCGGCTGGTCGATCTTGGGTCGGCATACTGTGAAGCCCACGCGGCGCAAGACAAGAGGGACAGAGACCGGCCAGCGGACGCAAAGCGGGCCAGTCTTCCCTATCGCAAATGGTATAAGCGCAAAGCATGGTGCGGCCCGGATGGGCGGCGCGCCCGGCAGCTTGCGGCGGAACCTTTGTGCGCGCTGTGCCCGGAGCATTCAAAGCAGTTGGCCACCATCGCGGACCATGTTGTCCCGCACAATGGTGATCATGGCTTGTTCTGGTTCGGTGAACTGCAGTCGTTGTGCAAGACCTGCCACGACATCAAGAAGCAGCGGGCCGAACGGCGCGCAGGTAGGGGGGATCAAAAGTCCACAGCCTGAGCGCAGGGGACCGGCGGCGGTAATCAGATTTTTGCGCGTGAAAGTTTAAGGGGGGGGTCTCATGACCGCACCGGCATCAGGCATGGAACGGCTGGTCACCCTTCTGGGTGGATGGCCCGAACACTTCGAAGAGGAAGAGCGCAAGCACGGTGAAAGCCTACTGGCTGTTCTGCGTCGTGATCGGGTTCTGGATGAAGCGGTCTTCGGCATCGTGGTTCGCTACGCTGCGCACCGCGCGGCCTATGATCGGCTGTCTGCTGAAATCGCCGCAGAAGAATTCGAGGCCACGGCCAGCAACTACCTTTCGGGGAAAGAGCAAAGCCGGGCCTTTCATGAAAACAAGCTACTGACGCTGGAACGCGAACTGCTGGCCACACCCTATGCACGGGCCAAGAACGGCATGTCTGCCCAGACATCCTTCATGGATCTGCTGGATGATCAGCCGCCCGAAGATGGTGGCGGGGCCAAGGTGATGCCGTTCAAGCCGATGGCGAAAAAGGGCCGCGCCTGATTCATGCTGGACGCATCTGTCGAAACACCGATCACGCTGCGCGCGCTGGATTGGGTCGATGACATTCTGTCGAACAAGCAGCCCAGCTGTAAGCGGATCAAGCAAGCCTGCAAGCGGTTCCGGGCCGATCTGAAGCGCGCGGGCACTGACCAGTTTCCATATGTCTTCGACATGGAGGCGTCGGAACATATGTGCGCTTTCATGGAAGCCTTGCCCCATATCGAAGGGGCTTGGGCAGCGCGCAATGAAACCATCACTCTTCTGGGGTGGCAGGCATTCCTGATCAGTCAGATCGGCGGTTGGCGTCACATGGTCACCGGCATTCGTCGGTTCCGCACGGCCTATGTCGAGGTTCCGCGCAAGAACGGAAAATCGACGCTGCTGGCGGGCGTCGGTCTTTACTTTCTGGGGCCGGATGGTGAGCCGGGCGCGAAGGTCTATTCGGCTGCGGCGTCGACCCATCAGGCCCGCATCGTGTTTGATGCAGCGCGTGTCATGGCGATGACGGGCCGGGCCGAAGGCATGGGGCTTGATGAATTGCTTGGCCTGCATGTGGAAGAACACAAAATCAAGACGGCGGACCCTGCGGCGGTTTTCCAACCGATTGCCAGTCAGACCAAGTCGAAGGATGGTAAAAACCCGCACTGTGCGATTGTCGATGAATTGCATGAACACGAAAAGCGCGATGTGTGGGATTCGATGGCCAGCGCTTTGGGTGCCCGCGAACAGCCTTTGCTGATTGCGATCACCACGGCGGGCTACAACACTGCGGGGATCTGCTATGAACAGCGGAAATATCTGCAGCGCATTTTGGACGGGACATTCGAGGATGACAGCTATTTCGGGCTGATCTTCGAAGCCGATGAAGGGGATGATCCGGGCGATCCGGTCGCTTGGGAAAAGGCCAATCCTTCCCTGCACGCAGCCAAGTCGCTGCAGTACATGCAGGACGAATGGAAGAAAGCAGCGGCAAGCCCAGCGGCAATGGGTGAGTTCCTGCGCAAGCACTTGGATATTTGGACCAGTGTGGGTGCATCGGCCATCGACATGGAGGGCTGGCGCGCGGGCGAAGACACGTCGCTGAAGATCGAAGATTTTGCCGGGCGACGCTGTTACATCGGCGTCGACCTTGCCACACGCCATGACCCGTCAAGCGTGGTGGTGATTTTCCCGGATGAAGATGATCCGGCGAAAGGTCCGATGACCGCATTCAGCTGGCACTGCCTTCCGCAGAAGGTCGTGGATGCACCGGGCAATGAACATCTTTGGGGTTGGGCGCAGAAGCGGCTGATCAAGACAACGCCCGGCGCTGAACTGGATCTGCGATTGGTTGAAGCCTTGGTCATGCAGTTGTGCGGCCATGGCGCTGACCATGATCCGCGAAACGAATGGGGCTGGGGCGATCTTCCAGTCTTGGACGCAGAAATGGTCGTGTATGACGCGCAGTTCGCGCAGCAGATGGCGGCGACATGGGATGAGGCCGGGATTTTGGCCGTCGAACTGCGCAAGCGGGCTGCAAACACGAATGAGCCGTTCAACAAGCTGATTGCCGCTGTTGATGATCATCGGTTGCTGCATGACGGCAACGCGGTTCTGACGTGGATGGCAGGCAATACGCTGCTGAAACAGGTGCCGGGCGGGGACTACATTTTCCCGACCAAACTGGCACCGGAAGACAAGATCGACGGGATCGATGCACTGATCAATGGCTTGTGGCCGCTGTGTCAGGTTGTCGAGGAAGGCGAAAGCAAGGGCGTTGTGACGCGAGGATTTGTTGATGTTTGAACGGATATTCGGATCGCGACCAAAGGCTGCTGAAGCGCCCCGCGTCGAACCGGCTGTCGCTGCCCCGGCAGAGCCTGACCGCATGCCGATGAATCTGCAGTCTTCGGCCAGTGTCGAGGAATGGCAGGAATTCTTCGGGTTCATGGGGAAAGACGTTGTCACGCGGGAATCGGCTATGAAGCTGACCGCTGTGTTCGGGTGTGTCTCACTGCTGGCGGGCACAATCGGCACATTGCCGGTGCGGGTGGTCCATAAGGGTGCTTCAAAGGGCAGTGAAATCCTGAACGATCATGCCGCGCATTATCTGGTGCATGTTGATCCGCATCCGTTGTTTTCTGCGGAAGTGTTCTTTGAAGGCTTGTTCGCCTTGGCCTTTCTGGAAGGCAACGCTTATGCGGAAATCATCCGCAATGGCCGGGGGGAAGCTATTGGTTTGCGCCCGCTGTTCGACGCCATGGTAAAGCCGTGGCTGCGCGGCGCACGGGCGGCTTATCAGATCACGGAAGACGGCAAGACCTATGGCCGTGATCAGGATGACATCCTGCATTTCCGGGCATCGGCCACGATGAAGGGGCTGGAAGCCCTGTCACCGCTGAAGTGCTTTGGGCGGTCCATCGGGATCGGGCTGGACGCGGATGAATATGCCCGTCTGTTCTACAAGCAGGGCGGCACCCCAAGCGGCTACATCACCTATGAAGGCAAGGTCGATGAAAAGGTCGCAGATGAAGTTCGCCAATACTGGATGCGCAAAATGGCAGGGGTGCAGAATTCGCACTTGCCTGCTGTTCTGGCAGAGGGCGGCAAATTCGTCAGCTTGATGACTGACCCGGAAACAGCGCAGCTGTTCCAGTCACGCGCCTTTCAGGTGCTGGACGTTGCACGCGCCTATGGTGTTCCGCCGCATCTGATCGGTGAGACGGAAAAGTCGACCAGCTGGGGTACGGGGATCAATGCCCAGACAGCCCAGTTCTACATTCTGGGCCTGCGCAAACATGTGAAGCGGTTTGAGGCTGAATTGGCCCGCAAGCTGCTGACCCGCGAAGAGCGTCTGGCGGGCGTTGGCATCAAGTTCAATTTGGACTCGCTGCTGCGGGCCGACATCGGCGCGCGCTATGAGATGAACAAAATCGCCTTGGGCGGCACACAGCATCCCGGCTGGAAGTCGCAAAATGAAATTCGGGAACAGGAGGGCGATGCGCCGCTTGATGACCCGGAAGCCGATAAGGTGTTTCGCCCGGTTCCCAAAGGCGGATCGGACAAAGGGGAAGAGGCGGATGACGGCGGCGCGCAACCGCCCGCGCCATATTTCCAAACCAGCCGAGAGGAATCCTGATGAACTTCAAGGAAATCATGGCCCGCGCATTGCAGGCCAAAGACGGGAAAGCCAATGGCCTGCAGGTTCGGGCTATGGATGATGACAATTCAGCGGTCGAGGTCATGCTATATGATGCCATCGGCTATTGGGGTGTGACTTCTGCGGAATTCCGCACCGAACTGAATGGGATCGAGGCGGATGTCATTCATCTGCGCTTGGATTGTCCGGGAGGTGATGTGTTCATGGCCCGAGCAATGAAAACCGCTCTTGAGCAGCACAGCGCCCGCGTCGTGGTTCATATCGACGGTGTTGCTGCGTCGGCTGCATCTTATTTGATGATGGGCGGGGATGAGATCGAAATCGCGCAGGGCGCGCAGATCATGATCCACAATGCTTGGGGTTGGACCATCGGTGACAACCGTGAGCATCAGAAAGGCGCGGATCTGCTGTTGAAGATCGACAATGGTATCCGCCGTGACTACGCCGCCAAAACTGGCAAGTCAGATGATGAATTCATCGAACTGATGAATGAAGAAACGTGGTTCGAGGCTGATGAAGCCTTGGACATGGGTTTGGTCGACCGCGTCTATGACAAGCAAGGCGGTCCTAATGACCGTTTCGACCTGAGCATTTACAAGAATGCCCCGAAGAAAACGCCCCCGGCAGATGCGCCGGATGCGGGCGACAAAGCTGCGGCTGCACATCGTGCTGCCCAGATGCGCAAGTTGGAGTTCTTCGAACGCACTGCGCCCTGACCTGCGGCGCGTCCGCAAAACCGAAACCGCCCGGCTTTGGCCGGGTTTTTTTATGGAGGATTGGGAATGCCCAAGACCATTGCCGAACTGCGAAAGCAGCGTGACGCGCTGGCGAAAGAAGCGCGGAACATTCTGGACGAAACCACTGGCGAGTTCGACCAGAAACGGATTGATGAAATCTATGCCGACATCGAGCGCATCGACGCGAAGATCAAGGCGGAACAGCAGCAGCTGGATCTAGAAGCCCGCCTGCAATCTGAGGCCAGTGACCCTGACACGCCTACGGGCAATCAGAATTCCGGTTGCCAGCAGCCTGCGCGCCCCGGCGATGAAGTCCGGGCCATGGTGTTTGATGCCTATGTTCGCGGCGGTGAAAATGCCGTCAACCGCTTGCCTGAAAACGTCCTGGCCGAATATGGCCGTCAGGTTCAGAATGCACAGTCGACCGGCGTTGACAGCGAAGGCGGCTATCTGGTGCCGACCACGTTCAGCGGCGTCCTTCTGGAAGCCATGGCTGAATATGGCGGTGTCCGTTCTGTTGCGAATGTGCAGTCCACGGCCAGCGGTGAAAACATCCAGTGGCCGACAGTGGATGAAACCGCAGTGATGGGTGAATGGCTTGCCGAAAATGCGGCGGCTGCGGATGGCGATGTTTCCTTTGGCACCATTTCCATCGGCGCGCATTTGGCCAGTTCCAAGGTTGTGGCCATTCCGTTTGCCCTGCTGCAGGATGCCGGAATCGGCAATCTGGAAGGTATGCTGAATGGCCTTTTGGCGGCGCGGCTGTCGCGTCTGACCAATCGCGGCTACACCATTGGTGACGGCAACGGCAAGCCTACGGGCATTGTGAACGGTGCTGGTCTGGGTCACACCACGGCAGTGGGTTTGGTCGACAGCTTCACCTATGATGACTTTGTCGAGCTGGAACACTCGGTTGATCCGATCTATCGCCGGGACGGGTCGTGGATGTTCCATGACACCGCTTTGAAGGTGGCCAAGAAGATGAAGGATGGCGAGGGCCGTCCGATCTGGGTGCCGGGCATTTCCAGTGAAGCGCCTGCCGAAATCCTGAACTACGGTTACACCGTCAATCAGGACATGGCGGAACCTGCTGCTGGTGCTGACTCCATGCTCTTCGGTGACATGTCGAAGTATCTGGTCCGCGACGTGATGGACATCACGCTGTTCCGGTTCACGGACTCGGCCTACACCAAGAAGGGTCAGGTCGGCTTCCTTGCGATGCTTCGCACCGATGGCAAGACCATCGCGGCGAACAACGCGGCCATCAAGAAGATGCGTCACGCCGCCGCCTAATTGGCGAAGAACTGAAACGCCGTCGCTCGTTTGATCGGGCGGCGGTTTCTTTTGACAGAAAGGGTGCTGACAATGGCAGCTAAGAAAACGGCGGCATCCGCCAAGGATGCAGGCAAGATGATTGTGGCGTTTGCGCTGCGGGATTGCGCGACTGGTGAAGGTGATGAATCTGTCAACTTGACCGAAGGGCGGCGGTTGGAATTGCCGCAGAAGGAATTCGACGCGATGTCCAAGGAAGGCATTGTCGCTGAAGGCATCTTTGTGAAGATGAAAACGGCGGTCGAAGGCGGGCGTTATAGCCTGAAGCCGCATGATACAACGTGGCTTCCCCCGCATGTGTATGAGGCTTGGAAATCGGAAGGTTATTGCGAACCAACTGATGACGATCCGAAGGTCATGGACCAGATAAAGGTTCAGGGCGAAACTGCGCGGGCTGCGCTGTCTGCCCGTGACGCGGCGATTGAAGAGCGCAATCTTGCGCAAAAAGAGACTGCATCGCTGGCTGGTGAACTTCAGATGGCCGCATTGCAGATGCAGGCGGCGCGCGCGCAGGCTGAAAAGCTGCGTGACATGATCCAGCCTGACCCGGACAGCGGCGACGTGCTGGATGATGAAGCTGTTGCGCTTCTGGGGGAGGTTCTGTCGCTGATCGACATGTTCCCGGAACAGATTGATGTTTCGGACGACGGTTCGGCAGAGCCGCAGTTGAAGCTGGACTTAGGCGCAAACCATGTGGCTTGAGCGGATTTCAGGTGGCGGTGCCGATCTGATCGAACTTCAGGATGCGAAGGATTATCTTCGCATCCTGAGCGATGAAACTGGTGGCGAGGTCGAGGCGGCGATTTCCACTGCGTCTGCATTCTTGGATGTGGATGAAGATGGTTTTGGTGGTCTTGGTTTTCCATTGGTCGCACAGCAATGGGCGATGAAGGGGGCATCCTTTGGCGCGCAGGTTTTGCGCATGCCTTTTGCGCGCATCGCATCCGTTGATGAAATCCGCTCCACAGGCCCGGATGGGCAAACAGGAACTTTTGCACCGCAGAACTATCAGTTGGTCAAGCGTGGTCGCGAATGGCGCGTTGCCCTTCTTTCTGGAAGCAGCTGGCCACAAGTGGCTGACCGACCAGATGCTGTTGAAGTGCGCTTCACAGCTGGTTGGCCTGACGTGGAATCTGTTCCGGGCGACATCATTGATGCAGCCAAGGTTCTGATGGCGCATTTCTTTCACTGCCGTGGCGCGAGTGCTGAAGATGGTGTGACCGACGAAATCATGCGCGGCGTTGATCGTCTGACTGCGCGTTATCGCCGGTTTGCGATGTAGGTGAATGATGAAGATTACGGATCTGGATCATGTCTGCAGCCTGCAAGAGCGTGTCGAGGCTGATGACGGTTATGGCAACAAACGCGGTGACTTTCAGGAGGTCTTCCGAGATTGGGGTGGTTTCCGCTTTCTGCGTGGCGGCGAAGGTGTGATTGAATCGCGGTTGGCGTCAAAGCAGCCAGCTATCCTGACGTTGCGTAGCACTGCGCAGGCAAAGACCATCGCGCCGCACTGGCGGGTCGTTGCGGGTGGCCGTGCCTATGAAGTCAAAGAGCAGCCGCGCCCGACCGATGATCGGATGTTCTTGGAAATCTTGGTCGAGGCGGTTCCGATCGGTGGTTAAGGGGCTGGAAGCCTTGCGCCGGAAGTTCACGCAAACCGTCCCGGAAGAGGTAAGGAAATCGGCCACGGCGGCGCTGGAAAAGGGTGCGCAGGAAATCGTGGATATGGCGCGGTCGCTGGCCCCGGTGGACAGCGGTGATCTGCGTGACAGCATCGGATGGACATGGGGCGATGCCCCAAAGGGTTCGCTGGTTTTGGGCGCGGTCGGCGGGCAGGAATACGGCACATTGCGCATCACGGTCTATGCTGGGAATGACGATGCGTTCTATGCGGCGTGGCAAGAATTCGGGACGCAAAATCAGCGCGCCCATCCATATTTTTTCCCGGCCTATCGCAGCCTGCGCCGCCGGGTTCGCAGCCGCATCACGCGGGACATCAACAAGGCCATCAAGAAGGGAATGCAATGACCGCACCTGACGTAGAACTGCAGGGGGCCATCGTGGCGGCGGTCGAAGTTGATGCAGGTCTGATGGCGCTTATTGGTGGCATCTATGACGGTGTCCCCGAAGACCCCTATGGCGCTGTCACGGCTTATGTGAGTTTTGGGCCTTCTACGATGGATCTGGGGGAGTTCGAGGGCTTGCGCGCCGAAAAACACGTTGTGCAGTTGGATGTCTGGTCGCGCGCTGTTGGTCGTGTCGAATGCAAAGACATCGTCCATCGTTTGAAGCACTTGTTCAGTGAGGCGGTGTTGCCGCTTGATCAGAATGCCTTTGTGCGTGGGCACCTCACGCTATCCCGGATCATTCCCGATCCGAAAGACGGCGTTACTCACGCCATCCTGCAGTTCGAATTTGAACTGGAAGACCAGACCTGAATTTCGCGCCAGTTAGATGGCGATTTATCAAATGCCAAGTCACCGAAGCGGTGGCGACAGCAGGGCGGCGGCTTCATGCCTGTCCGTTCAATCAGCAGAGCCAGTAAGAAAGGATTGATCCATGGGCACTGGAAAACAGACGCATCGCTTCGTCATTCAATTGGGTGACGGTGCAGAGCAAAACGAAACCTTCGCCTTCACCTGCGGGGCTAACTCTCGCAACGTGACACTGACCAACAATCTGGGCGAAACCACTGTGTTGGACTGCGCCAACCCGCTTGACGTGGTACCCACCATCATCCGCTATCTGGAAAGTCAGGACACGTCCGCGACCATCGCTGGGACTGTTGCCATGGAAGCGTGGCCGACATGGCGTGAATGGGCCGATGGCGGCACTGTGAAGAACGTCAAGCTGTTCATGGACGAAAGTGCCGCGAACAATGGCGGTCATTGGATCGTGCCGATGATGCTGCAGCAGCTGGAATTCGGCAATGAGGGCCATGGCGTGGTGAACTTCACGGCGAACCTGCAGGGCGCTGGCAAGCGCGAATGGACTGACGCAGCCTGATGGGCGGTGAAGTCATTCGCTACTGGGCGGGAAAGGAGCGTCTTTTCCGCCTACGCCTTGGCCTGATCATGGATCTGGAAGAGGCATTGGCCAAACAGGCCATTGGCGTCACGTTCCAGAAGCTGGCCAGTGGTCAGTTTTCTGTCATGGATGTGCATGAAACGTTGCGCATCGGCCTGATCGGTGGCGGCGAAAGCGTGATCGACGCGAAGCGCCTGATGAATGCCCATTTCGACAAGATCGGGCTTTCTGACAATGCAGGCATTGCCAGCGATTTGCTGGCCAGCCTGATGGTTGGCGTGGAAGAGCCTGAACAGAAATCTGACGGTGACACGCCAGAACCGATCAAGTTCAGCGAAGTGTCGCAGATCAGCCGGGTGTTCAACATGTCACCGCAGGATGTGCGGGGGCTGCGCTATTCCGACTATGTGAACATGATGCGGGGCTACAACGCATCGCGTCCAGATGCGCCGATTGACCATCTGAGCGAAGACGAATTCCTGTCCATTCTGGACAAGTATGAGCCGAAGGAAGGCGCATGACTGAGGGTGAATCCCAACTTCTTGCTGTCCGGTTGGAAGCATCGCTGGCCAAGTTTGAAAAGCAGCTTTCACGCGCCTATGGTGTAGCCAAGAAGATGTCGACCGGCATGGAACAGCGCTTTTCCGACATGGAGCGCAAGACCCAGAAGTCGGCATCGGCATCTGCCAATGCGATTCAGCGGGAACTGGACAAGCGCCGCAAGGGTTATGAAAGCCTGATGGCTTCCATGGACCCGGTGTTCGCTGCGACACAGCGCTTTCAGCAGGGTGAAAAGAAGTTGGCCGATGCCCTGAAATATGGGGAGATCACCACCAAAGAACATGCCCGCGCCATGAAATTGCTGAAGGCGCAATATGACGCTGTGAAAACCAGCGCCATGCAAACCGGAACGGCGGTTGCGCGGACGGGGACCATCAGCCGCAACGGGCGGTTCATGATCCAGAACGCGGCAAACCAAGTCGGTGACATGGCCGTCCAGTTCGAAATGGGCACATCCCCCATGCGCATCATGGGGCAGCAGCTTCCGCAGTTGCTGGCGGGTTTTGGCGCGTTTGGGGCTGTGGCCGGGACCGTCGCTGCTGTTTTGTTCCCGCTGGCAGGGCATTTTCTGAAGACAGGTGAAGAGGCGGACAAGGCGAAGGATGAAGTCAAAGATTTCGCTGATGCCATGGACCTGTTTGCGACAGCAGTTGCAGATGTGAATGAGGCGGCGGATCTGATCACCGACTTGGAACAGCTTCAGAAAATGTATGGGGTAGTCACGGATGAGGTCATCGACCTGACACGCGCCTTGGCGCGTCTGAAAGAAGAACAGGCTATCGGTGCGGCGGATACGGCCATCCAGAAGTTCATTGAGGAAAACCCGTTTATCGACCGCCTTCAGGATGCCATGTCCGGTCGTGATGAAATCGCCGCAGAAATTCAGCGCGAAATTTCGGCTGCGGAGTCGCAGATCGAAGCGAGCATCAACGTGCAATATAACTTGCAGTTTGTTGAAGAGCAGAAAGCCCTTTTGGAAGAGCTGGGCACGTTGAGAGACATTGAACTAGATTTCGGCGTCAGTGCAGATCAGGCGCAGGGTGTTGTCGATCTGTTTGAACAGTTTCGTGCGGGCGCGGAATCGGGGGATATTCGCGCTGCGCTGGTTGCTGTCGATGAACTGCGCGAGAGGCTGCAGGGTCTGGACAATGCCGACGCGGCGAAATTGGCGGATGGCTTTGCCCCGGTGGAAAGTGAATTGCGGCAAGCGGTTGCGGCCTTGGACCGTCTGGATACGGCTCTTGATGAAACGGGCGATGGTGCTGGGGCAGCAGGGCTTCGCTTTTCGGAGTTGGTCGAGAAATATGCGCGTGACACTGCGCGCCTGAAAGAACTGGCAGCTGATCGGGATGCGGCGTTGGCTATGCGCGACAGCGCCCGCGCCGATGGCAATGATCAGGCGTTGGCAGATGCTGAAGCGGTCATCGCTGCGATTGATGAAGAGATTGCCCGGATCGGGGATCATGAAACCCGCATCCGCGAACTGAATGAACAGGCCCGTGAAATGCGGGAATTACTGGCCCATATTCCGGCAGATGAAGGTGGGGAAACGCGCGCAGCCATCGAAACACTTCTTGGCTTGATCACTGATGCCACTGAAGAGGGTGCGAAGCTGGATGGAGTGCGTCTGGACAATCTTGAGGGCCAGTTCGACATCGTCTTGGGTGCTGTTGATCGGTTGCTGCAAAAGCTGGGGTTAGCCCGTGACATGTTCACCGAATTCAAGGTGCCAGACGAATGGCGTTCGGTGTTTGGAACGCTTGCTGGGTCATCTGATGGTCAGACGGCTTCTGCCGCGCTGTTGCGCCGTTTCGAGGGTTTCAGTTCCAGTGCCTATGATGATGGCAGGCGCGACGGCGAAGGCAATCGTGTGGGTCCGCCCATTTATCGGGCGGGCTACGGGTCTGACACAGTCACGCTGTCGGATGGGTCGGTGCGCCGCGTCACACAGGGCATGACCGTTAGTGTCGAGGATGCCAACCGCGATCTGGCTCGGCGCATTGTCGAATTCCAGCGCGGCATCATTGATGAAATCGGTATGGCCCGTTGGAACCAATTCAACCCGGCCCAGCAGGCCGCGCTGACCAGTGTTGCCTACAACTACGGGTCCATCGGCGCGGAAGGTGCTGGGATTTCCAGTGTGGTCCGGTCTGGCAGTTCAGACGAAATCGCAAATGCCATTCGGGGGCTTGCTGGACATAACGGCGGCATCAACCGTGACCGTCGCCTGACCGAAGCGCAGGTCTTTTCCAATGGTGTGGGGGTCGAGGAAGCAGCACTGCGTCAGGAACGTGAATTGGCCGAAGCGCGCCGGGCGGCAGAGGCTGAAGAAAAGCGGGCTGATGATGAACGCCAGCGGGCGCTTGAACGTGAAATCGAACAGCGTGAACGGGCGTTGGAATTGCGACAGGGGCTGGTCGAGGCGGCACAACAGCAGCTTTCCGATGCCGAATTCGAAGCAGCTCTGATCGGGAAGAGCGCGTCAGAGCAAGCGCGCCTGCGCGCGGAATATATGCTGACGCAGGATGCCAAGCGGCGTGGGATCGATTTGAATGAACGTCTGGCGGGGCAAGAAAAGACCTATGCCGAACTGATCCGCGAACAGGCCGATGCAATCGGTCGGGTGGTTGCGGCCAAGGAAGAGCAAGAGGCGCAAAACGAGCGTCTGGCGCAACAGGAACAGCAGTTGGCCGATCTGGGCCAGAGCATCAAAGACAGCCTGCTGGATGCCATTATCGCGGGCGAAGACTTCGCGGACGTACTGGCCAATGTGGCCAAGATGCTGGCCCGCGCGGCACTGGAAGCGGCACTGTTTGGGTCTGGTCCATTTGGCGGCGGCGGTGGCGGTCTTCTTGGGGGCATCTTTTCTTCGATCTTTGGCTTGAAGGATGGTGGCCTGGTGCAGCGCTTGGCGTCGGGCGGGTATGTGACCGGGCCGGGTGGCCCGCGTGCGGACCTTGTGCCTGCCATGCTGTCCAATGGCGAATATGTCATGAACGCGGAGGCCACCAAGAAACATCGCCCGCTGCTGGATGCCCTGAATTTCGGCATGGCGCAGAAATATGCGTCTGGCGGTCTGGTGGGCGGCGGCGCGCCCTCTGTGATGATGGGGTCATCGGGTGACATCAATCTGTCGGTCGAGGTCCACACCCAAAGCGATCAGCCGCAGGAAGTTGCGGGTGAAACTGCCGATGCTGTGCGGGGTGTCATGGTTTCGATTTTCAATCAGCAGCTTGGTCAGTCGATGCGCCCCGGTGGTGTTATCGACACGCGCTATCAGCGAAAGGCAGGTGTGTGATGTTGACCTTTGCCCCTGCGGAATGTCCGCAACTGTATCAGTCCCCGGTCGAAAAGACTGCAGGTGTCAGGCGCGCTGAATTCGAGGGTGGCTATTCGCAGCGGTCAGGCACTGGTCCAAATGCAATTGTGCAGTCAGTTCCCGTTCAATGGGATGTGCCTGCAGACTTAGCAGACTATATCGACAGTTTCCTGACTGACCGGCGCGGTGTTGAAGCGTTCCGCTATCAGTTGCCGTGGGCTGGCAAGGAACTGATCTGGTCTTGCGCTGAGTGGAATCGGTCTCCTTTGGGGTATCTTAACGGTCAGCGCATGTGGCGCATCCGTGCGACCTTCCGGCAAGAGTTCGATATCGTCTGATGGATACGTTTGAAGACCCAATGCGCCGCGAGTTGGAAGGCTTTGCGGTCGATGATGTCGTTGAACTGTTCACGGTTGATGCGCGCGTGATCGGTGGCGATGTGTACCGCTTCGCGCCGACACCTGTGCCGGGTGCGGACGGTGCGCAGGTTCAGCCTGCCTTTGGTGGCGAAACCTATGCGGTCATCCCGTTCGAGTCTGAAGGCTGGGAATGGTCGGCTGGTGGCACCTTGCCGCAACCGACTGTGCGCTTCTTGATGGCGCGCGAAGACGGGGATCAGGTGTCAGTCGCGGCCTATCTGATGTCGATGGTCGAGGCCCATGACGATTTGCTGGGCGCGCAAGTCCATCGGGTGCAGACCCTGCGCAAGTTCTTGGATGACGGTTCGGAACCGAACCCGCAGGCTCATATGGGGGTCGAGGTCTATACGGTCGCCCGCAAGGTTAATCAGACGCCTGACATGATCGAATTCCAACTGCAGTCGGCGCTGGATCTGGAAGACGTGTATCTGCCGCGTCGGCAGGTGCTGAACTACTGTCAGTGGACCTATCGCCGGGCGCTGGCCGATGGCGGCTTCGACTATTCCAATGCGACGTGTCCCTACGTGGGCGCTTCTTATTTCGATGCCAATGGCGATCCGGTGTCAGAGCCGGGGCAGGATCGATGTGGGCGGCAACTGTCCGACTGCAAACTGAGATTTGGGGCTACGGCCAAGCTGCCCTATGGCGGCTTTCCGGGGGCCGGTAAATTCCGCACGGGGTAATGATGTTTCATCCTGAGTTCTTTCGAAAGCCGTGCGCACCGTTCACGGCGGATGTTTTGCGTGATGCGGGCGCTTGGGCTTCAGCAGCCCGGCCCAATGAAGCCTGTGGGCTGGTGCGCGCGGGTAGATTTGTGCCCTGCGAGAATGTCGCAGAAGACCCTTCGGTCGCCTTTGAAGTACCGACCAAGGATCTGGCGCAAGCCTATACAGCGGGCGATCTGGAAGGCGTTGTCCATTCCCATCCCGGCGGGCCGTGGTGGCCGTCTGAAGCGGATATGGCGGCGCAGATCGAAACGGGCGTCCCGTGGGCCATCCTTGTGCCGGGCGACGATGGTGCAGAACTGGCGTGTCACTGGGGTGCGCCGCGTCCGCCGGTGTTCCACGATGGGCTGCATGTGCCCCGTGCGTTTCTGCATGGTGTCAGCGACTGCTATTCGCTGGTGGCGGACTACTACGCCGAACAAGGTGGGCCGTCGCTTCCGGCGTTTGCGCGACAGTGGGAATGGTGGGCATCGCCCGAAACGCCCGGTGGCCTCTATCTGGACAATCTGGAAGCGCAGGGCTTTGAAGTCCTGTCAACCGCGCCGCAGGAATATGCAGAGTTGGCGCGACCGGGCGATGCCTACCTGATGGCCGTGCGGTCCAAGGTGCCCAATCACGCGGGCATCTATCTGGGTGACGGCCTTCTGTTGGAACACATGCACGGCAACCTGTCCCATCGGGAACCGATTGCCCGCAAACTGAAACACATCACCCACTGGCTGCGACCCAAGGGCTGACATGATCCGAACAATTCATCTTCACGGGGCCTTGGGGGATACCTTTGGCCAAGAATTCCGGCTGGCCGTTGATAGCCCGGCAGAAGCTGTGCGCGCGCTTTGCACTATGCTGAAGGGGTTCGAAGCGCATGTCCGCGACCGCTACTATCAGGTGTTCCGGGGGGCAGAGATCGACGGGCGGGACCAGTCGCCACAGGAACTGCATGTGGCCTTCACCACCGATGAAGCGGTGCTGCACATTGTTCCGCGGGCGATTGGGGCCAAGCGTCAGGGGTTGGGCAAGGTCATTCTGGGTGGCCTTTTGATTGCGGCGTCCTTCGCCATTCCGGGGGGCTGGGCCATCGCGGGCAAGGCGGTGTCGGGTATCGTCGCGCAGGTTGGTGTTGCGATGGTTCTGGGCGGTGTGTCTCAGATGTTGGCCCCGCAAAGAGCCTCTGACTATGAGAGCCGCGAACAACCCACATCTGACCTGTTCAACAGTACGGTGAACGTCACCACGCCCGGTGTGCCGGTGCCGGTTCTGGTGGGGGAATGTGAGGTTGGATCTGTGGTCATTTCCGCCGCCATTCATGTCGAGGATCGAGTGTGATGACTGATTTGACACCGATTGGCGGGCGTAAAGGCGGGAAAGGTGGTGGCGGGTCCACGCGCACACCGATTGAAGACCCGGACAACCTGCTGGCAGATTCGACGGCCTATGTGATTGACGCCGTCTCAGAAGGCGAAATCGCTGGTTGGGCCGATGAAGACTTCCCGGCCAAGTGCATTTATTTCGATCAAACGCCGCTTCAGAATGAAGACGGGTCGTTCAATTTCGAGGGCGTTGAATATTGGCTGCGCACAGGCACCCCGGATCAAGAGCCGGTGCCCGGATTTTCAGCGGTCGAGACGGAAGTGAATGTCGGCGTCGAGGTCGAAGAGGCATTGCCCGTTGCCCGCACCATTGCGGCGGCGGATGTTGACGCCATTCGCATCAAGATCGGCTTGTCGGCTTTGTCGACGCTGAATGTCGAGAACGGCGATCTGACCGGCGCGACGGTCACCTTTGCCATTGATATGCAGGCGGGCAGCGCGGGCTGGGAAGAGATCGGGGCGTATTCGATCACAGGCAAGACCACGTCAGGCTATCAGCGCAGCTACCGCGTCGAACTGCCAGAGGTCCGCCCGGTGTCCATCCGGGTGCGCCGCACCATGCCGGATTCGGATGTGTCGAGCATTCAGGATGTCATCTATTTCGTGTCCTACACCGAAATAATCGACGCCAAGCTGTGCTACCCAAACACGGCCTATGTGGCGTTGGCGGTTCCTGCGCAAGCCTTTGGCGGTCGGGTGCCCACCCGGTCCTATCGGCTGAAGGGAATGAAATGCTGGGTGCCCAGCAATTATGACCCGGAAACGCGGGAATATGACGACACCAGCATCTGGGACGGCACGTTCAAGCTGGCTTTCACCGATAACCCGGCGTTCTTCACCTATACGGTGTTTCTTGAAGACCGATGGGGCCTTGGAGAACGCATCGCGCCGGAACTGGTGGACAAGTGGCGCATCTACCAAATCGGCAAGTATTGCGATGAACTGGTCGATGACGGTCTGGGCGGGCTAGAGCCCCGTTTTACGATGAACGGGGTGATGAACACCCGCGAAGCGGCCTATCAGGTCATCACCCAGCTTTCGGCGGCGTTTCGGGGTGTCACCTATTGGGGCGCGGGTGCTGTGGTTCCGGTGCAGGATGCGCCCAGTGATCCGGTCAAGATTGTCACCAATGCCAATGTGGTCGATGGTGCGTTCAACTATGCGGGCACAGGGCTGACGGCGCGAAAAACGGCTGTAGTGGCCAGCTACCGCGACAAGTCGGACCATTTCCGGGTCAAGGCGGGCATCGTCTTTGAAGACACCGATGCCATCCAGCGCTATGGGCGGCGGCAAGCGGACATCACCTTGCCGTTCCAAACCAGTCGGGGCGGTGCCTTGCGCGATGCGAAATGGCTGGTCGACACCAATACCACGCAGCGCGAAACGGTGAACTATCAGGCGGGCTTTGATCATGCGGCGCTGCGGCCCGGTGACAAAATCCTGATTTCTGACAAGCATCGGGTCGGTTTTCGTCTGGGGGGCCGTGTTCTGTCGATCAGTGCGCACCGTCGCGACATTGAGGTCGATGCACCCGTCTTGCTGCGGGCTGGCGAGACGCACACGCTACTGCTGGCCAATGAGGTGGGCGAGTTCCGGGAATACGCTGTCGCGGGCAGCAATGCGGGTGATGATGATCTGGCGACTATCCTGACGCTGCAGGCGCAGGTTCCGCCGACGATCAAGGTCGGATGTGTCTTTGTGCTGACCGCGTCGGATTTGCCGCCGCGCCAGTTCCGTGCCATGTCGAACACCCCGGAAGGTCACCTGTTCAACATCGTGGCGCTGGAAGATGATCCGGGCAAATTCGCCCGTGTGGAACAGGGCATCCGTGCCGATGACGATGCGCCCTTCCTTTTGCCCGACGCATCGCCGCCAGCTGCGCCGCAGAACATTTCGGTGCAGGTTGTTTGGCGCGATGTGCCTGCGGGCTTTGTGGTCACTGTGGGTTGGGAACGTGGCGGGGCATCACCCGTGGCGCGCTACCGGGTCGATCTGACCGACGCTGATGGCATTCGCACCCATATCCGCGAGGTCGGCACCCAAGCAATCGACATTCCGCTTTTGTCCGCACAGACGGGTGCGTTTGCGGTTCACGTCGCAGCCGAAAACCACCTTGGGGTGACATCGCATTTTGCCACCAAGCCCTTCATCGTGGCCAAGCCTGCCAGCGCTGAACAGCAAAGTGCCCCGCTCGTAGCGGGTGCGGTCAACACCTATGCGATGCTGTGTTCCAGCGTGGCCGTGCAGCAGGGCCAGACAGCAGATGGGTCGACGCTTTGCTATGAACCGGGCGGCACAGACAGGCCCGCAGGCACATGGCAGGCGATGCAGATCGCTGAAGCGGATGTGCTGGCGCTTTGGTATCGGATTGCGTGACGGGCGCGCCGTCCATGAAGGATCAACAACAAAAAGGCGGGCAGATGTCTGATCAAAACAGCTTGGCAGAGCTATTCAACAACATGCGCGAACAACTGGCCTTGCTGGCTTTTGCTGGGGTCGGGGGTGCGTTTTTTCGCGCGGTCCTTGCGCCGGAAGAACAGTGGAAACGGCGGGTCATTCAAGGGATCAGCGGCGCGTTGTCTGCCGTGTTTCTTGGTGGGGTATTGGCCCACGTCATCGACTCCATGACCGGCGCGGGTGCGCTGTCCTATCTCGCGGCGGGTTTCCTGATGGGGTCCGGTGGCGAATTGGCCGTGAAAGCCATGCAAGACCGGCTTATGGTGAAGAAATGACCGCCCTGGATCTGTTCGATATGGCCGTGTCGGTCGCGCTGGTCGCAGTCTGCTGGTGGCTGTCGCATCAAAACGCCACGGGTCGTGAGCCGTTCGGGAAGACGATTTCCACCGGCTATGCGCTTTTGGCCATGTCTACGCTGGGCAGTCTGCTGTTCGGCCATGTTGATGAACTGGCAGCGGCGCTGCCCGCATCGCTGCTGTTCGGCAAGACGGTTTTGACATTCACTTTGGGCGTGGTCGCGGTGCGGCTGGCCTTTGTCTACGGCCCCGACCCGGATCGAGGCTGACGCGAAGAATTTGGCGGGGTGACCTGCTGAAGTCCCTGCCGGGGTTCCGGCATATATGAAAAGGAGGAAGCAATGGCGCTTCAAACGACAACCCTGCAGGGCATCCTGCGGGGACCGGATGGTGTTGCCCTTTCGGGCGCAACCCTCCGTTTTGTGCTGTCGCATACGGCAGCGGATGTGGGGTCCAACACCGCTTTGGTGCGCACCCCGGTTGACGTGGTCAGCGGCAATGACGGGTCTGTGGCCGTCGATCTGTGGCCGAATGCCAATGGGTTCGAGAACACGCATTACGATGTGCGGGCCTATGCCAACGACGAAAACGGCAAAGCGGTCACCTATGAGTTTGGCAAGCTGCAGGTGCCCGAAGTTGGTCCGGCTGATCTGGCCGAACTTCTGGGGGCAGGTGTTCTGCGCGCACAAGGTGTCGAGGGTCAGGTGCTGGATGCTGCAGTGCGCGCTGAGATGGCGGCACAGTCTGCGCGGGCCTCTGCCAATGAAATCGACGTGGGCAGCTTGGAAGGGCGGCTTGAAGATCGGGTGGATGCCTTTGCCGATGGTGCGCGGGCAGAATATCCAGCGGTCAATCTGCTGCGCAATGCGCGTGCGTTGGACACGGATAGCAATGGAGGCTTTGTTTCGCCCCTCGGTATCTATGTTCCAAACGATTCCGAAGCTGTTGTGACACAGCGGGTTTTGGCCCCCGATCACGCCGATATTCCGGCAGAGATTGCGGGGTTCACACAGAATGCCGGGACGCCGAAATACAGTTTCAATGTCATTGAAATCACTGGCTCGAAAGGTGCGTCCGGGTCTGGTCGTGCAACGCTCTTGCCCAACCGTCCAGTGCGCGGGGTGCATAGTTCGGGCTTTATTGCCGCGCAGGTCAGCGCGTCCGGCATTTCGGTGAACTATCATGATTTGGACGCTGGCATGGTCCATGAAGATGTTGTTTGGAGCGAAACCCGATTTGCCCATATTGATGCGTTTCGCATCGTATTCACTGGCAACAATCAGAAGATTTGGGTCGTCGGGCCATGGGTGTCTGCGGGCAAGGTGTCGCGTAGCCCGCTCTTCTTGATGCACGACACCTATTTCCTGAACCAAACCTGATCAGCAGCGCGGCTGAATGTCTTTGGCCGCGCATAACAATTCCTTGAAGTTGGAGATCGAACATGAAGATCACACTGCCAGACGGACGCACCGTCTATGAAGGGCCTGCCATGGATTTGGCGGACTTTCCCGATGAACTCCCTTTGGGCGTGGAAGTGTCCTACGGCCCTGATGAAATCCGCGCTCAAATTCGCCAGCGCATTGATGAACGCGCGGGTGACAGCCTCAGCAGGCTGGGCACCACGTCCGATGCGGCGGCGCTGGCCGTCTTTGGCCTTGCATCGCTGGTGGCGAAGCTGTCCACGGCGGGTTCACTGGCTGAAGTCCGCGCCGCTGCAGAGCCGTTTGCGGCCATGTCAGCGGATTTCTTGGCCAAGGTCGAGGCGGGCGACGTGAAGTTGCCTTTCATGGCCAAGGGGATCGAGGCGACGATTGCCGAGATCGAGACCCGCGCCACCGCTGTGACCGAAGCGCTGACGCCGCCTGAATAGGCTCAGCACTTCACCAACCCGAAACCAAAGGCCCGCCATCGTGCGGGCCTTTTTCGTGGGAGATTGATATGAACATCGACTGGATGGCCGTGCAGGCGCGGCTGAAAGAACTAGGCTTTGACCCCGGCCCGATTGACGGGGTGCGCGGCCCGAAAACGGATGCAGCCATCGTGGCCTTCAAGCGTAGCGTTGGCCTGAAGCCACGTCCCTATCTGGGGCCGCTGACCCAAAAGGCCCTGATGGGCCGCAAACAACAACCTGCAGCCGATCAGCCCGCACTGCCGTGGATGGCCCATGCGGCGGATGTGCGGGGCCTGCATGAGGCGCGCAACTACAGCCGCTTGCGCAGCTGGTTCGATAAATCGGTCAGTTGGATCGATCCGCGCGACGTGCCGTGGTGCGGGGCCTTTGTCGCCACCTGCCTGCGCCACTGGGATTCCGACATTGCCATCCCTGAAAACCCGCTTGGCGCGCGCAACTGGGGGAAGTTCGGCCAGCCTTGCAAGCCGCAGTTCGGAGCCATCCTGACCTTTTGGCGGGGCAGCAAGTCCGGTTGGAAAGGGCATGTGGGCTTCTATCACGGCGAAGACGCCACCCATTTCCATGTGCTGGGCGGCAACCAATCGAACGCTGTCACCGTGTCGCGCATCGCCAAATCGCGTCTGCTGACCGCGCGCTGGCCCAATGACTTCCCGATGTCTGGCAGGCGGCTGCAGGTCAGCGCTGCAGGTGTCCAAACCACCACAAACGAGGCGTGACATGCTGAAGCATTTTGGTCGCTTTGTGATCGGCGGCAGATCGGGCAAGCGCGAACAGGCATGGGCCGTGTTCCTGCTGTGGTGCGCGGCATTCGTGTGGATGTCGGTCAGAGAGGCCGCATCTGCCCCGGTGGATGGCACCCAAGCCATCCTGTCCGCAGCACTTTGGCCCGTGTTTATCAATCTGGCTGCTGCCCATGGCATGGAATGGTTCAGTACCCAGACCCGCTTTGGCGCTGACAATGGTGGGCCGCTCGAATGATGGGGCTTGGTCTGCGCTTTGGCTGGCGGCTTCTGTCCAGTCGCGCCGGTCTGGCCGTGGTGCTGTGCGCTCTGCTGTGGGGTTGGCATGTCTATGACAAGCGGCAGGCAATCAACGCTGCCCGTGAAGGCTTTGTCCAGCAATTCGAACTGACAGCGGCGCAGGCTGAACTGGACGCCCTGCGCCGTCGCATGGCCGCTGCAGCTGAGGCCAATCGGGCGCTGCAGGAACGGATTCAAGTGGCGGAAGGCGAGGCCCTGCGCTTCGCCACGGAATTGGAGGCGTTTGAACATGAAACCCAAGTCAATCCTGATGGTGTTGTTGATACCGATCTTCTGCGCCGCTTGCGCTCGAACTGACAGCGCCCGTATCCAAGCCGCTGGCGAGGCTGTGGGCGAAGCCCGCGCCGCTGCGATCTGGCCGGAGTATCCCGACGATTGCCGCCGCACATCCCGTGGCGGCATCACCGAAGGCGATAGGCTGGATGTGGCTGTGCTGAAGCTGGATGAAGCCTTGTCCCGTCAGAACGCCCGAACGCGCCGCTGTGCGGATTGGTATGACCAGCAGCGCACTGATGCGTCGGCGAGGGCGGTTCAATGATCACGCTGGCATTCTACAAGGGTCTAGGAAAGACCCGCTGGCAGCGCCTGCAGGACGGGGCCATCCGTTTCGCCACGGGCGGCGTCTACAGTCATGTGGAGCTGATACCGGGCAGCGCACAGCATGGCGACACCGCGCAGTGCCTGTCATCGTCGGGACGGGATGGCGGTGTCCGCGCCAAGCGCATCCTGCTGAAACCGGAAAGCTGGGATTTGGTCGAACTGAGGATCGATGCCGATAAGCCCGCCCAATTCATCCGCGACCGCATCGGCGCGCAGTATGACTACAATGGCATTCTGTTGTCGCAGGTGCTGGCCCTTGGCCGTCACGATGAATCGCGCTGGTTTTGTTCGGAGATTTGCGCAGCGGCGCTTGGCCTGCCCAACCCACAGCGCGTCTCACCGCAGTTTCTGTTTGATGTCGTGACCTGGGATAAGCGGGTAAAGTAGAGGTTGTCAGGTTCACGGCTTGTTCAGTGTTTGTCCTGATAACTGCAGTCACCTAAGTGGCTGTTTTGTTTATGGATGCCTTTGGATTTGCAATCCGCTGCGCCTTTTTCTTTGGTAGTGGCACGGTGAGCCGATCCAGCCATTCCCAACCTTCATATTTGTCGCCCGTCTGTTTGATATGGGTGTATCGCTGAAGAGAAGACCATGAGCGATGCCCGGACACGGCGGCAACCTGCGGAATCGAAAGTCCTGTTTCGAAGAGCCGCGACACGCCTTCATGACGCAGATCATGAAAGCGCAGGTCTTCTATCCCCAAAAACTTACACGCCCGCGTGAATGACGCGCTAATGGTGTCACTGTGATATGGAAAGACCATGTCTTTGTTGCGTGGCATCGCCAATGCGATCTTCAGCGCGTGTTCTGGAAGGTCACACCAGACATCGTTGCCGATCTTGTCGCCGGGGTGCTTCATGTCGGTGATGAACACCCGGCTGTGTTCAGTGTCTAAGCCGTCCCATGCAACCCGCGTGATTTCTTCCTGTCGCCGTGTCGAGAACAGGGCGAAGCCCACAACCCTGTGCATGGGCAGCGAACTGGGCCTGCGGGTGTGCTTGTCTTCAAAGAAGGTTAGTAGGGCGTCCAGTTCATCCAATGTCGGGCGACGGTCGCGGCTGCGGCCCTTTCCAGTGATTCCCAGCCGACTGCAGACCACAAAGGCATCTTTCATCGCCTGCTGATCTAATTCCATGCCCCATGCTGGCCGTGCCAATGCGAAGACAGCGCCAAGGTGTGAAAGGTAGTTGCTGACGGTGGATGGGGTGCGCGTTGCGCCGATTTCCTTGGCGAAGGCGACAATGTCGTGGCTTTGAATGTCGCTGCAGGCCATGTCTGCGATGTCATATTCGCAGATTGCCCGCAGCACCTGTGCTTTCGTCCGGCCAATCTCTTTCACGCTTTCACGGGTGTATCTGTCGATTGCATCTGCAAGGGTGCGACCCCGGTTGCGGATCGATGACAGGTCTTCACCGGCGGCTTCGATTTCCTTCATTCGTTTCTTCAGCCAAGCGCTGGCGGCGGATTTCCGGTCGAAGCTGCGGGCTTCCCGATGCACCCATTTTCCTTTCCTTTTTATGGCTATCTGTGCGAGATAAGCGACAGAGCCGTCTTTGCGCTTGCGTTCGATGATATGGGCCATAGCGGAACAACTTTTCGAGAATCGGAACAACTTTTTTTGTCCCAATAGCACAAAATAGGCAAAAACAAGCAAAAATAAGCGCTAAACGGGCGTGTTGAAAACTGAAGAATATGAATAAAAAGGTAGAAAAATCAGACATTTACAGGGCGGCGCGTTTGAGCGTTGCGCCGATGATGGATTGGACGGACCGGCATTGCCGTTATCTGCACCGGCTTATGTCCAAACGGACGCTGCTTTACACCGAGATGGTGACCGCGCCCGCGCTGGTGCGTGGTGGGGCGCGGCATTTGTTGCGGTTCGATCCAGCCGAGCACCCGGTCGCGGTGCAGCTTGGCGGCTCGGAGCCAAAGGAGCTGGCCGAGGCCGCGCGCATGGCCGCCGACGAGGGCTATGACGAGATCAACCTCAATATCGGCTGCCCGTCCGACCGGGTGCAGTCGGGCTGTTTTGGCGCTGTGCTGATGGAGAACCCGGCGCTTGTTGCGGATTGCGTCGCTGCGATGATCGCCGCGCAACCCGCTGAGGTCACTGTCAAATGCCGCATCGGCGTCGACGACCAGGAGCCCGCCGAGATCTTGCCCGCCTTCATCGAGACCATGCGCGGCGCGGGGGTGCGCCGCATGGCGATCCACGCGCGCAAGGCCTGGCTGCAGGGGCTATCGCCCAAGGAAAACCGCGAGATCCCGCCCCTGGACTACCAGCTTGTCTATCAGATGAAGCGCGACTTCCCGGACATGCACCTCTCGATCAATGGCGGCGTGAGCAGCCTTAACGAGGTTGAGACGCATCTGGCCGCTTGCATGGACGGGGTGATGATCGGCCGCGCGGCCTACCACACGCCCGCGGATGTTCTTCTGGACGCCGATCAACGCATCTTCGGCGAGACAACGCCGCCGCTCGACCGGTTCGAGGTGGTTGACGCCATGCGCCCCTATATCGCCGCGCATCTGGCCGAGGGCGGGCGCCTGCACCAGGTCGCGCGGCATATGCTGGGCCTGTTTGCCGGGCTTCCCGGCGCGCGCGGCTGGCGGCGCGTTCTGTCAGAGCAGGGCCATGGGGCCAGCGCAGGCCTTGAGGTCATCGACGCCGCCCTTGAGCCCGTGCGCGACCCGCACCGCGCGTTGGCGGTCTAAAGCGCGTCATACTGGTCATGCCGGCGCAGCCAGGCCATCGGCCAGGGCAGGTCGGCCTCGCCCCGTCCTTTCGGCGCAAGATCAAGCAGTTGGTAGGCGCCGTTAAAGTGATCCAAACCGCGCCCATAGGTGGCGTAGGTCAAATAGATGTCATCGCCCTCGCGCCGGTAGAAGGTAAATCCCGGCGCCTCGGTCGAGGGGAAACCCTTGGGCGCGTAGTTATACATGGCCGTGCCCGCGTCGATCTCAGCTTGCGTGAAGCTCACGCCCATGTCGCTGTTGAAGCTAGATCCGTGCGCGCTGACCCAGGGAAAGGACCACCCCATGCGCGCCCGATAGGCGGCCAGGTCAGGGTAGGGCGCCGACGACACCGCCACCAGCGCCAGGTCCCGATGCGCCAGATGCACGCCGACCCCGTCTAGGTTATCGGCCCAGAAAGAGCAGCTGGGGCAGCCCTCCGCCCAACCGTCGCCGAACATAAAATGGAAGACGGCCAGCTGCGTCTTGTCTCCGAAAAGATCCCTGAGAGACATCCTGCCGTCAGGCCCCGTGAAGCTGTAGCCAGGTTGGACCTTTAAGGCGGGCAGGGCGCGGCGGGCTTCGGCGAGGGCGTCCCGCTCGCGGGTATGTGCTTTTTCTTTCGCGAGGAACGCGGTTCTTGCTGTGACCCAGTCGTCTTTGGAGGCGGCAATTTTTTGCATCGGGAAATCTCCTATTCTTGATGGATGGATATTGATTAACCAAAATGTGAAATAAAGTCTAGAGGCGCTGGGGCTCAGTTAGTAGCTCCTTAAGAGAACCGGTGTTTCTGGGCTACAGCAGTCTTTTGGGCGCGCCAAATCTCTTGCAAGAGATTTGCACTTTCCTTCTAAGGAAAGTGGCCCCGCGCGCCGGAAAGAGGTTGCGATAGAGCGGTCATTTTGGGGCGCGCTGAAGAAACTCTTGCAAGAGTTTCGCAATTTTCTTGGAAGAAAATTGTAGCGCGAAAATGCCAGCCCCAGGCCAATACCGTCCGCGGGGCGCACTAACTAAGGTGGAGCGTAACCAGGCGGTTGTTGGCGGGCATCACCGTCACATCCGGGGGCGCGAAACCTTCGGCGGCGGCCATCTCTGCCACCTCGCCGATATCTCTGATGCCCCAGGCGGGGTTCTCCGCGCGCAGGCGCTCGTCAAAGGTGGCATTGCCCGCGCCGGTATGGGCGCCGTCTTCCTTGAACGGGCCATAGAGCAGGCAGAGCCCGCCCGACCCCAGGGTCCGCGCCGCGCCGCGCAGGATGCCCTTGGCCACGGCGAAGGGCGCGATATGGATCACGTTCATCGCGATGACCGCGTCCAGGGGGGCGAGATCTGCCACAAGGGGCGCCCAATCGGTCGCGGCGTCAATGTCCAGGGCCGCGCGCGGCTCCAGCCGCAGCTGCGCACGCCAGGCGGCGATCGAGGCGCGGTGCTGCGGCTCTCGGTCGCTGGGTTGCCAGGTGAGCTGCGGGAAGGCGAGCTGGCACGCGCCCGCGTGCTGCCCGGTGCCAGAGCCGATCTCTAGGACGGTGCCCCGGCACGCGCCCAGCAGCGGCACAAGTGCCGCCACAATCGGTGGGCTGTTGCGCTCGAACACGGGTGAAGAAAGGCGCCCGTCGGGCGCCCCTTCCTCGGTCTTGTAGATGGCTTGGTGGGTGCTGGTCGGTGTGGTCAAGGCGTTACTTCAGCGGTCCGATCATCATGACCATCTGGCGGCCTTCCATCTTGGGCATGTTCTCGACCTTGCCCAGCTCCACCACGTCTTCGGCGACGCGCTCCAGCAGTTCGCGGCCCAGGTTCTGGTGTGCCATCTCCCGGCCCCGGAAGCGCAGGGTGACCTTCACCTTGTCGCCATTCTCGAGGAATTTGAACACGTTGCGCATCTTGACGTCGTAGTCATGCGTGTCGGTGTTGGGGCGGAACTTGACCTCTTTGACCTCGATGGTCTTCTGCTTTTTGCGGGCCTCGCTCTCGCGCTTTTGCTGTTCGTATTTGAACTTGCCGAAGTCCATAATCTTGCAGACGGGCAGGGTCGCGTTGGGCGAGATCTCCACCAGGTCCAGCCCGGCCTGCTCGGCCAGCACCATGGCACGGCTGGGCGGCACCACGCCGACATTCTCGCCTTCAGCTCCAATCAGTCTGATCTCGGGCGCCCTGATCCGGTCGTTCACACGGGGTCCTGTGTCTCGTTGCGGCGGGGCGTTGTGGGGTCTGCGAGCTATGGCTGTCGTCCTTATATCATTGCGGCGTCGAGACCCTAAGATACGGGCGGAACCCCGCCGGTTCAACCGGAATCTGGCCGCTGCGCCTGCGCGCGGGCGGTTTCTGCTTGCAACGCGGTTGGCGCCGCTGACATAGGGCGCCTGCGTGCCGCCGGTGTTTGGCGGCGTTTGAGTTCAAGGGACGTAGTATGAACAGAAATCTAATCATTGGCCTAGTCGTTGGGGCCGCCATTGTCATCGGAGTGATTTTCTTCCAATCGAACACGCCAGAGCCCCAGGCCCCAGAGCCGGTTGCGGAAACGCCCGCGCCAGAGCCCGAGGCGCCCGCCGAGGACGTGGCGGAGGACCCGCAAGAGACCACCCCGGTCGAGGAGGTGATTGAAACGGTGACCGAGCAGGCCGAAGAGGCCGTCGAAGGCGCCGCGGAAGCCGCGCAAGAGGCGGTTGAGACCGTGGTCGATGAGGCCGAGGCCGTGGTCGACGATGTGGTCGAAACCGTGACTGAAACGGTGACGGAAACCGTGACCGAAAACGCAGGAGAAGCCGCCGGAGCAATTGCGGAAGGCGTCGCCGAGAGCGTCGGAAACGCGGTCGAGAGCGTCACGGGCACCGCGGGCGAGAGTGTCGGCACGGCGTTAGAGCGCGTCACCGGCGCCACCGAAGACACCGGGACCGAAGAGGTTAGCACCCAGGCGCCCGCTTCTGAGGAAACCACAACGGAGGAAGCTTCCACCGAAGCGCCCGCCGCTGAGGCCGATCCCGCCGCGCTCTTCACGACGGAAGGTTTCGCTCTGGACAAGACGCTGGACTATGTCGACGGCTCCTCGCTCGGCGTGCTGGAAAAAGCCACGCTGAAGACCGCCATCGAGGCGGCGGCTGACAATCCCGAGCTGCTCAAGGCGGCTCTGGCGCGGGCCAGCAAGGCCCTGGGCCTCTAAGCGTTGACAGCCTAGGCGGCGCGCGGTGGTTCCATACGGGCCACCGGGCGTCGCGCCCCCCGCTAGAACACCAAGTTCAGCATCCCCATCGACACCACCAGGAACAGCAGCGTCATGATCCCGCCGGCGCGCATGAAATCCGTCACGCGGTAGCCGCCCGGCCCCATGATCAGCGCGTTCACCTGGTGCGTGGGGATCAGGAACGAGTTCGATGTCGAGATCGCCACGGTCAGCGCGAAAAGCGCCGGGTTGCCGCCCGCCCCGATGGCGATGTTCACCGCCAGCGGCACCAGCAGCACCGTGGCGCCCACATTGGACATCACCAAAGTAAAGAAGGTCGCCAGCACCGCCACGCTGGCCTGGATCACCCAGATCGGCATCCCGTCCAGCACAAAGAGGACCTGGTTGGCGATCCACTCTGCCGTGCCCGAGACCTGCACCGCCTGGCCCAGCGGGATCAGGCTGGCCAAGAGGAACACGGTGTTCCAGCTCACCGACTCGTAGGCCTCGTCAATCGACAGGACCTGGGTGACGATCATCCCTGCGGCGCCGACCAGCAGGCACAAAGACAGCCGCAGGTCGGTGAAGAGGATCAGCGACAGCGCGATGGCAAAGAACAGCAGCGCCCAGCCCAGTTTCTTGGGGCGCAGGTCCTCATGCGGGAACTCGGTGGTGACGACCACAAAATCGCGGTCCTTCTCTAAGCGCACCAGGGCCTCCCAGGGCGTGTGGCAGACCAGCGTGTCGCCGGCCTGGAACGTCAGGTCGCCAAAGCTGGCCTCGTCGCGCTGCATGGTCTCGCCGCCGCGATGGATCGCGATGGGGGAGAGGCCATAGACCTTGCGCAGCCAGATCTCGCGCATCGACTTGCCGATATTGCCAGAGCCGGGCGGGATCACCACCTCGGCGATGCCGGCCTTGTCGGCGCCCAGCGTGGCGGCGAACTCGTCAAGCCCGGTGCTCTCGGTCAGGCCAAAGCTGATCTTGAACTCCTCGATGGCCTGATGGTCGGCGATGATGGCCAGGACGGCGGGGGCCTCTAGCACGGTGTCGCGCGGCGGGGCGGGGTAGGTGCGGCCCTGGAAATGCGTGGCCACGATCTGCAGCTCAAAGGCCTGCTGAATGTCGTCGATCGTGTGCCCGACCAGCAGGCTGCCCAGGGGCACGCGCACCTCGTGGATGGTGCCGTCCAGCCCGTAGGTGGCGTTCACGTAGTCCAGGGTGGACTGCGCGCTGGCGCCCTCATGCTCGGCCACGGTGGGCAGCACGAAGCGCCCGAAGATCACGAAGTATAAAAGCCCGGTGGCCACCAAAGCGATGCCGACGGGGAAGACCGACAGAAGCTCAAAGGTCTCCATCTGGAACTCCTCCCCGATGGAGCCGTTGATCGACAGGATTAAATCGTTCAGCAGGATCAGGGGCGACGAGCCCACCATGGTCATCGTGCCGCCCAGGATGGCGCAGAACCCCATCGGCATCAGCAGGCGCGACATCGGCAGCCCGGTGCGCACCGAGACCCGGTTGACCACCGGCAGGAACAGCGCCGCCGCGCCCACATTCTGCATAAAGCTCGAGATCACGCCCACGGTGGACGAGATCAGCACGATGATCCGGCTCTCGGTGGCGCCGCCCACCTTCGAGATCCAGGCCGCCACGGTGCTCATCACGCCGGTGCGGTCCAGCCCCGCGCCGATGATCATCACCGCGATGATCGAGACCACGGCGTTGGAACCGAACCCGTCGAAGAGATGGCGCACGTCCACCAGGTTCTCCAGCCCCGGCAGCATCGTCAAGCAGCCCAGCAGCACCATGACCAGAATCGCGGCGACGTCCACCCGCACGACCTCGGTCACAAACAGCATGATCGTGAAGGCCAGGACCCCTAGGACCACCAACATCTCAAAGGTCAAGCCGAGTGCTTCCAAGATTTACCCCGTCATTCGTCGTTTGGTGCCGGATAGTTGCATCAAGCGGTTGAAAAAGAAACATCGCAGGGCGCCGGTAGGCTGGCATTTCGCAATCCGGACACATAGGTGTAGCCGCAATGCGACGCACCACATCCCCGCCTTCCTATGACAAGGAGCAAGCCGCCGCCCAGCGCGCGCGCGGCTGGCGAACGGTGCGCCGTGTGACGCCCTATCTGTGGCCGTCAGAGCCGGGATACGCGTGGGTGAAGTACCGGGTGGTGTTCGCCATGCTGGCGTTGATCGCGTCCAAGCTGGTGGCGACGGGCTCGCCGCTTTTGTACAAATTCGCGGTCGACGCCTTGGCGGGGGATCTGGACGGGCCCGCGGCGATGCTGGCCCTGGGGGCGGTCGGCCTGACCGTCGCCTACGGCCTGGCGCGGCTGATGAATGTGGGCTTTCAGCAGCTGCGCGACGTGATCTTTGCGCGGGTGGGCCAGCGCGCGCTGCGGCGGCTGGCGCTGGAGACGTTCCAGCATATCCACCGGCTCTCGATGCGCTACCACATCACGCGCAAGACGGGCGGGCTCAGCCGGATCATGGAGCGCGGCGTCAAGGGCGTGGAGTTCCTGCTGCGGTTCCTGCTGTTCTCCATCGGGCCGCTGATCCTAGAGCTCATGATGATCGCGGGCTTTCTGGCCTGGTATCTGGACGCCTGGTACCTGCTGGTGATCGGGCTGACCATCGCGCTCTATATCTGGTTCACCTTCAAGGTCACCGAGTGGCGGGTGCAGATCCGCAAGGAGATGAACGACCAGGACACCGACGCCAACCAGAAGGCCATCGACAGCCTGCTGAACTTTGAGACGGTGAAGTATTTCGGCGCCGAGGCGCGCGAGGCGGGGCGCTATGACGGCGCGATGCGGCTTTACGAGAAGGCGGCGCTGCGGACCTCTTACTCGCTGGCCTTCCTGAATTTCGGGCAGAGCTTTTTGATCACCACGGGGCTTGTGGTGGTGATGGTGATGGCGGCGATGGGGGTGCAGAACGGCACGCTGACGGTGGGCGATTTCGTCATGGTGAACGCCTATATGATCCAGATCACCATGCCGCTGAACTTCCTGGGCACGGTCTATCGCGAGATCCGGCAGGCGCTGGTGGATATGGGCGAGATGTTCGACCTGCTGGACCAGCCGCAGGAGGTTGCCGACAAGCCGGGGGCCAAGGATCTGGACGTGTCCGCGGGCCAGGTCGCGCTGGAAGATGTGGTCTTTGGCTACGAGGCGGCGCGGCCGATCCTCAAGGGCGTGTCGCTGTCCGTGCGAGCGGGCGAGACGGTCGCCATCGTCGGTCCCTCCGGCTCGGGCAAGTCTACCATCGGGCGGCTTCTGTTCCGCTTCTATGACGTGAACGGGGGCGCGCTGCGCATCGACGGCCAGGACGTGCGGGACGTCACCCAGGAAAGCCTGCACGCCCAGATCGGGGTGGTGCCGCAGGACACGGTGCTGTTCAACGACACGATCTTTTACAACATCGCCTATGGCCGCCCCGAGGCCAGCCGGTCCGAGATCGAGGCCGCGGCGAAGGCGGCCAAGATCCACGACTTCATCAGCAGCCTGCCGGATGGCTACGAGACCACGGTGGGCGAGCGCGGGCTAAAGCTCTCGGGCGGCGAGAAGCAGCGCGTGGGCATCGCGCGCACGCTCCTAAAGAACCCGCCGATCCTGCTGCTGGACGAGGCGACCAGCGCGCTGGACAGCGAGACTGAGGCCGAGATCCAGCACGAGCTGCGCGAGATGGGGCAGGGGCGCACGGTGCTAACCATCGCGCACCGGCTGTCAACGATCGTGCACGCGGACCGGATCGTGGTGCTGCAGGACGGCGTGATCGCCGAGGTGGGCAGCCATGACGCTTTGCTGGAAGAGAACGGGCGCTACGCCGCGCTCTGGCACCGCCAGATGGCCGAGGAGGACGCGGCCTAGCTGGGCTGCATCGCTGCGTAAGTGCTCAAGTGGCTATAAGTCGTCTGTAGTTCACACCCCGACGATTAGCGGGACGAAGCGGTCATCCGACGTGCTAAGATGGCTGACTAGATAGCCGCTCCCTAACATGCAAGACTAGCGCCACTTATCGTTTTGGGAGGACGCGAACTATGACTTTGGCGGTCATCGGAACTGGTTTCGGTCGGACGGGCACTGAGTCAATGCGGTTTGCCCTGGAAATGCTTGGTTTCGATCCATGCCATCATATGCGTCAAGTGTATCGTGACGACACTCAGATGAGACTATGGGCAGATGTCGCCGTCCGGGGGCAAGCCCCGGACTGGGAACGGCTGTTCGAAGGGTTTCAGGCTGCGGTGGACTGGCCCTCCGTGCTCTATTGGCGTGATCTCATAGACGCATTTCCGGACGCGCGTGTAATTCTGACCCATCGAAGCCCGGAAAGCTGGTGGCTGAGCTATGAAAAGACGCTGCTTAAGGTGGTGAAACATTTGCCTGGGACTGATTTGGCCCGAGGCCTGATGGATCTTACCTTTGACAAACGTCCGCTTGATCGCGACCACTGTATCTCGGTTTACAAGGCGCATGTTCGCGAGGTTCTTGATACGGTTCCGAAAGAACGGTTGTTAATTCACAATCTGGGTGATGGATGGAAACCGCTGTGTAAGCACCTTGGAGTAGCCATTCCTGACGCGCCCTATCCCAGCTCCAACGCAGGCGCTTCGTTCAAGCCTGCACATCGACCAGAACCGGACTAACGCGCCATTGCCCTTTTCAGGCATGTCGTGGGTGAGTCCCTTGGTCCGCTAAAAGGGTTCAAAGCAGACCCAACGCTTCCGTTGAATAGACTTGGCACCGCCGCCAAAATCCGCTGGTCTATGCGTCCAGCTCGATCCAAACCGGCACGTGGTCAGAGGGTTTCTCGCGGTCCCTTACATGGGCGTCGATCTGGCAGTCGGTTAGCAAATCCGCGGCCTGCGGCGTCAGCAGGAAATGGTCGATGCGGATGCCGTCATTGCGCTGCCACGCCCCGGCTTGGTAATCCCAGAACGAGTACTGCCCCGGCGCCTGGTTGCGGGCGCGGAAGGCCTCAGTGAAGCCCAGGTTCACGATCTCTTGGAAGGCGGCGCGGGTCTGCGGCAGGTGCAGCGCGTCCTCGACCCAGGCCTCCGGGCGGGCGGCGTCCTCGGGTTGCGGTATGACGTTGTAATCCCCCGCCATAAGCGCGATTTCTTCTGATGCCATAAGCTCTTGCGCGCGCGCCTTCAGGCGCTTCATCCAGGCAAGTTTATAGTCGTATTTCGGCCCCGGCGCCGGGTTGCCATTGGGCAGGTAGAGCCCACAGATGCGCACCGCGCGCTCGTTCACCACCGTGGCCTCGATCCAGCGCGCCTGCGCGTCGCTGTCATCGCCGGGCAGCCCGCGGGTGACGTCCTCCAGCGGGTATTTCGACAGGATGGCCACGCCGTTAAAGCTCTTCTGGCCGTGCGTCTCGACGTTATAGCCGCGCTCCTCAAAGAGCTCGCGGGGGAAGGCCTCGTCCACCGATTTGATCTCTTGCAGCAGCGCCACGTCGGGCTGCGCCTCGTCCAGCCAATCGGGCAGGGCCTGGGCCCGCGCCTTGATGCCGTTGATGTTGAAGGTCGCGATTTTCATGGCCGCGAACCTGACGGGTTGCGGGGAGGGGATCAAGGCGAAACCGTGCGGCGGTCCAAGTCTCTTGGAAGAGACTTGCCATTTCCTTGCAAGGAAATGGGCGCGGGGCGGTTTCGAACGAGATGTGGGGCGAAGGGGGGGTGACCAAACTCTTTAAAGAGTTTGGCAAATTTCTTCCAAAAAGAAATTTGGGCCGCGCGCGGGATGCAATCCTGGGGTCTATGCGGCCCGCTGCGTGATCGCTGTCGCCGCGGCAAAGGCCGAGGACCAGGCCCATTGGAAATTATACCCCCCAAGCCAGCCAGTGACATCCACGCATTCCCCGATGAAGTAGAGCCTCGGAACAGTCTTGGATTCCATCGTCTTCGAGCTCAGCCCCGCCGTGTCCACCCCGCCCAAGGTGACCTCCGCGGTGCGGTAGCCCTCGGTGCCGACGGGCTTGAGCTGCCAGTCGCGCAGCCCGGCGACAACCTCCTCCAGCCTTGCGTCGCTCAGATCGGCGACGTTGCCAACAAGGCCCGCCTCGGTGGCCATGTGGCGCGCCAGCCGCTCCGGCAGGTGCTCGGACAGCACGCCCGTCACGCCGCGGCGCCCCTGCCGGGCGCGAACCTCTCGGAACCGGCCCAGCAAAGCCCCCTCGGGGTCCAGATCAACAGAGATCGCCTCCCCCTCGGCCCAGTAGCTGGACGCTTGCAGGCAGGCCGGGCCCGACAGACCCCGATGCGTCACCAGGATCGCCTCCTGAAAGGAGCCCGCACCGGCGCGCACCCTGGCCGGGGTGGCGACACCGGCGAGCGGCTTTAGCGCCGCCATCACGTCGGGCGAGAACACGAAGGGCACGAGCCCCGCGCGGGTCTCGGTCACCCGGTGCCCGAACTGCCGCGCGATGTCATAGGCAAAGCCGGTCGCGCCCATCTTGGGGATCGACTTGCCGCCGCAGGCCACCACAAGGTTGTCGGCATGGGCCACGGTGCCGTCGCTGAGGCCGACGCGGTACTGCCCACCCAGCTGCTCGACCCCCGTCACCGAGACCTGCAGCCGCAGCTCGGCGCGCGCCATCATCGCCCGCAGCATGGCGATGATCTCTTTGGCGGAGCCGTCGCAGAAGAGCTGCCCCAGGGTCTTCTCGTGATAGGCGATGCCGTGGCGCGCCACCAGGTCGATGAAGTCCCACTGCGTGTAGCGCGCCAGGGCGGATTTGGCGAAATGCGGGTTCTCGGAGAGGAAATTCTCCGGCCCGCAATACATGTTGGTGAAGTTGCAGCGCCCGCCGCCAGAGATGCGGATCTTCTCGCCGGGGGCCTTGGCGTGGTCCACCACCAGCACGCGCCCGCCGCAATGGGCGGCGCAGAACATGCCAGCGGCGCCGGCGCCGATGATGATCGTGTCGTATTGCATCGCGCCGCTTATTGCGGAAGCGGCGCGGCTTGCCTAGCGGCTTGTTGCGCCGCCCGGGCGCGCGACGTCGCGGAGAGGCGCCCATCGCCCGTAAGGGCTAAACATGCGTGAGCGCAGCGAACTCAATTGGATCACGTTCAGATCGAAAAGCTGGTCCCGCAGCCGCAGCTTGAGGTGGCGTTGGGGTTCTCGATCACGAATCGCGCGCCGATCAGCTCCTCGGAGAAATCGATCACCGCGTCCGCCAAAAAGGGCAGGGACACCTCGTCGACCACCACCGACTCGCCGGCGCCCTCAAGCACCAGGTCGCCATCGGCGGGCTCGCCCAGGTCGATCTCGTATTGGAAGCCCGAGCAGCCGCCGCCCTCAACGGCCACGCGCAGGGCCTTGCCCTGGGCCGCGGCGCCGATCTCGGCCAGGCGCTCAAAGGCGCGGGGTGTGACTTTCGGCGGCAGGAGCATCGCGCATTCCGTCATTGGGGTTTCAACTTAGGCGCAATATAGTCTCCCTGGGACAGGACGACAAGAATGGCGCGCAGATGACACAAGATTACGCGGCGCGGGAGGAAACCTCGCGCGGGCGGCTCTTCCCCGAGGATCTCTCGACCTTCCGGTCCTGCTATCAGCGCGACCGGGACCGGATCATCCATGCCAGCGCCTTCCGGCGGCTCAAGCACAAGACGCAGGTCTTCATCGAGCATGAGGGGGACTACTTCCGCACCAGGCTGACGCATTCTATTGAGGTGGCGCAGGTGGCGCGCACCATCGCGGGGGCCTTGGGGCTGAATGTCGAGCTGACCGAGGCGGTGGCGCTGGCCCATGATCTGGGCCACCCGCCCTTCGGGCATACCGGCGAGGACGCGCTGCAGCGGCTGATGGCGCCCTATGGCGGGTTCGACCACAACGCGCAGGCGATCCGCATCGTCACCTCGCTAGAGCGGCACTACGCCGATTTCGACGGCCTGAACCTCACCTGGGAAGCCCTTGAAGGCATTGCGAAACATAATGGCCCGGTCACGGGCGACATCCCCTATGCGCTGGCCGAGTACAACGCCCGCCACGACCTAGAGCTGCACACCCATGCCAGCGCCGAGGCGCAGGTGGCCGCGCTCAGCGACGACATCGCCTATAACAGCCACGACCTGCATGACGGCTTGCGGGCGGAACTCTTCTCGACCGACGAGCTGGCCGAGCTGCCGCTGCTGGATGGCTGCTTTGCCGAGGTCGACCGGCTCTATCCGGGGCTGAACTACTACCGCAGGCGGCACGAGGCGCTGCGGCGGTTCTTTGGGCTCCTGGTCGAGGATGTGATCGGGCAGGCGACGCAGCGCCTGGCGGATCTCGCGCCCAAGGACGCCCAGGACGTGCGCGAGGCGGGCCGGCCCATGGTGCGGTTCTCCGACGAGGTCTGGGAGAAGCTGCAGGTCACGCGCAAGTTCCTGTTCCACCGCATGTACCGCGCGCCAGAGGTGGTGAAGATGCGCCAGGAGGTGACCAAGGCCGTGGATGCGCTGTTCCCGCTCTTCATGGCGCAGACCGACCTGCTGCCCAAGCAGTGGCGCAAGGACGTGGCGGCCGCGACCGGCGAGACCGCGCTGGCGCGCATCGTGCTGGACTACATCGCGGGCATGACGGACCGTTTCGCGCTGCAGGAGTACGAGCGGCTTGCCGAAAAGAACCGAGCCACTTAACATACAAATACCTGTCAACTGCCAGGAGAGGCTAGGTTGAGACTCCGAGTCTTCGCGATCATCCTCACGTGTTTCCTGCCGCTTTCGGCCCTGGCCGACACCGCGGAGGGGATTAAGATCCGCCACGCGAACTCTAAGAATAAGGCCAAGACGGTACGGGCACCAGAGCACCCCGTGCGTGCCGGGTCCAAGGCGCTCGCCTTTGTGGTCGCAAACGGGCAATGCGCCGGTAACCGCAATTACAACGACTGCAAAGGCCAGCGCGAGCGCAGCGAGATCAGCGATGAAAAGGCGATAAAGACCGAACGCGAGCAGTGGTATGCGTTCTCCGTCATGGTTCCCAAGGGCACGCCGCATATTGACCCCTCGGGCACGATTTTGGCGCAGTTTCAGGATAGCAAAGGGTCGGGCGAGATCACGCTAGGGTTCGAGATGTGGCGCGAAGGGCTTATTCTGGTGCAAGACGATCCCAGGACGCAGCAGAGCGACGACCGCGCGCCGCCCAAGCCGATGGTGATCAAGACGGTCATACCGAATAGCCGCCTGCGTGGACGCTGGCACGATTTTCGCGTGCGAGCGGTTTGGTCCGCAAAGGATTCCGGCGTGATCCAGGTGTGGCTTGGGGACAAGCTGGTGCACCAACATCAAGGACGTAACCTGAACCGAAATGTAGCGCCGAAGTTCAAGTTCGGGCTTTATCGAACTGGCCTGGACAAGTATCGCGCGCGGGTGAACCCCACGGTGCCTACGCAAGTGATCTACTTCGATGAGGTTCGGCGCGGCCCAAGCGCGGCCTCGGTTGCGATCCCTTAGGGGCGCGCCGTCGGTGCACTCTACCGGCTATTCGATGCCGATATAGAAGGTCGCGAACACTTCCATCGCGCTGAACTCCGCATAGGCCTCCTTGTCGTCGATCACCGGGAAGACGATCATCGCGGGGCCGAGCTTGCCGATCTCCAGCGGGCGGCCGTCGGCATGGGTGGCCAGGATGGGCTCGTGCTGCTTGATGGTGTCCCAGCTCAGCTCGGCGCTATAGCCGTCCAGCGCGGTGGGGCTGGCCAGCTTGCCTTCCGCCCCGGCGGCGGCCAGCACATCGCTGAGGCGCGGCCCGGAATAGGTGACCTCGCGGCCCGTATCCAGAAGCTTTGCCGCGATCTCGTGCTGGGACAGCCCGCTTAGCATGGCGTCATCGAAGGCGACCGCTTTGTCGTACTCAATCCCCAAGAAGCCGGACACGTTGACCGCCTCGGGTTTCAGCGGGTCGGTGTTTCCGGCGGGCAGGTCGCCGGCCACGGTCAGCAGAACGCGGCCCTGCGGCGCGGCAAGCTCGGCGGCGAAGGCCGTGGCGGCGAGGCCCAGAGACAGGAAAGTCGATAGAACCAGTCGCATGTGGTATCCCTTTCATGTGTTGAGGTTCGGCGTGGCGTTACCAATGGTTGCACAACTTAATGGTGAATAAATCGTTAACTTATCCCGCGGGTGGGAGAAAGAGGTAACCATTCCGATCTTGCCTGTGCCGGCAACGACCCCCCCAAAAAGGCAAGGCAAGGGCTATATCAGCACCATCCGAGAGGATTTCGCGATCACCGGGTCACCGCCGCATGGCTCAGCGCATCCAGAGATTGGCCTTCTTGATCTGGTTGCGGATCATCTGCTCGCGCCCGGGCAGGTGCTCGCGGTCAAACAGCGCGCGCACCTTGTGCCCCTTGCGCTGATAGACCATCTTCTTGATCGGCTCGTAGGCCTTCAGGACCTTCTTGATCTTGTTGGGCGCCGACACGGTCTCGAGTATGTCCACCACGCGGTCCGTTTCGCGGGCGTAAAGCAGCGGGAAGACGCGGTAGTGGCAGGTTACATCGCCGTCCAGAAGACCCTCTGGGATGGTCCGCCGCGCGCCGCCAAGGGAATGGATCACCAGGGGCAGGGCGATCTGGTCCAGCCAGGGGAAAAGCGCCTGTCCGATCAGCTCCTTAGGCGGGTCCTGGCGGATCGCCAGCGTGTACTCCAAAAAGCGCGCGCCGAACGCCTTCGGGCAGCTATAAAAGAACCAACCGGCGTTAAAATACATGAACCGGCGCCAGAACTCCTCGGGCTCGCTCTCGTCGATGGTGGGGGTGATATCCAGGTCGAACTTGTCGTAGAGCGCGCCCCAGATCTCGGCGTAGCCGGGGCCATATAGCTCGGGCTCGGGCCAGGTGCCCTCGCGGCGCAGCGAGGCGCAGGGGCGGTCGAAATCGAACGGCACCTGGCTCAGGGCGCCGGTCACAAGCGTGTCGGTGTCGAAGAAGACAAAGGGCTCGCCCTCGGGCAGCACCTGCAGCGCCTCGATCTTGTTGCCTGGCGGGTAGCCCTCGCCGAAATGGCGCGCCTCGAAGGGGCGGATCTCGACGTCGAGCATCTCCAGCAGGGCGCGGATCTCGGGGTTGCGGATGGTGGGGTTGTTGGGCCACTTGCCGCCCTGCTGCGGCTCGGCCAGGATCAAGCGGCCTTTGAAGCCGGGGTCAGCGTGCCGCAGGCTGGCCGCGAAGAGCACCGCCTCATATTGCAGCCGCCCGGCCTGTCCGACGATCATAACATTGAAATCTTTACTATTTTCGGGTCTCTTGGCCATGCTGCCGCTGCTCTTTGGTTTAATTGTTTCCTTTATAGACACAATTGCGCCTGCGCCGCCAGCGTTGCGCGCGGACGAACCCCACGTAAACTGCGCGCCATCATGTGTTGGTGTATTCATCCGCGAGGGCACCCCGGAATGGGCTGAGTACGCCCGCGGCGCGATCCTGCAACAAACGTAACCCGGCAATGGCTTGCCAAGTGGTGGGCTTTGCTGGATTGCTATCTGGATGAGGATGCGGGACACCCACACGAGCAGCGGATATGAGTGAGGCCGGCGCGCGCTGGCGCGCTCTGGTGCTGACCGGGCTGGCCGTGGTGCTGGCGCTGACCACCTGGTTCTCGGCCACCGCGGTGGCGCCAGAGCTGGTCGCCGCCTGGGGGCTCAGCGCGCAGCAGGCCGGGTGGCTGACAAATGCGGTGCAGCTTGGGTTCGTGGTGGGGGCGCTGGTCTCAAGCCTCCTGGCCATCGCCGATGTGGTGCCGCTGACGCGGCTGATGGCCGGGGCCGCGCTGCTCGCGGCAATTGCCAATGCCGTGCTGCTTTTTGAGCCGGGCGGCGGCGCCGCTATCGCGGCGCGATGCCTAACGGGGGTGGCCTTGGCGGCGATCTATCCGCCATCGCTCAAGTTCATCGCCACCTGGTTCCAGAAGGGGCGCGGCTTTGCCATGGGCGCCATGGTTGGGGCCTTGACCCTGGGATCCGCGCTGCCGCATCTGGTGCGCGCTGCCGGCGCAGGCGTGGATTGGCGGCTGGTCGTCGCCGTGGCCTCGCTGGCCTGCCTGGTTGCGGCGCTGATCTTTGCCTTTGCGCTGGTCGAGGGCCCGCATGGGTTCGCCAGGGCGAAAGTGGACCCGCGCCAGGTGGGCGCGATCCTGCGCAACCGCCCGGTGATGCTGGCGAATTTGGGGTATTTTGGCCACATGTGGGAGCTTTACGCGATGTGGGGCTGGTTCCTGGCCTATGCCAGCGCGGCGACCGCCCATGGCGAGTGGGGCTGGAATGCCTCCGTTCTGGTCTTCGCCGTGATCGCGATGGGGGCGCCGGGATGCGTCCTGGCGGGGTTGCTGGCGGACCGGATCGGGCGCTGCTACACCACCGCGCTGGCGATGGCGGTCTCGGGCATGTGCGCGTTGTTGATCGGGGTGTTCATCGGCGCGCCCTGGGCGTTCCTGGTCATCGCCTTGCTCTGGGGGCTGACGGTGGTGGCCGACAGCGCGCAGTTCTCGGCGGCGGTCACCGAGCTGGCGGATCAGAGCTTTGTCGGCTCGGCGCTGGCCTTCCAGATGGGCGTGGGGTTTGCGATCACGATCTTCACCATCTGGCTGGTGCCGCAGATCGCCGAGACGGTGGGCTGGCGCTGGACCTTCCTGGTGCTGGTGCCGGGGCCGATCCTGGGCGCCTGGGCGATGCTGCGCTTGCGGGCGCGTCCCGAGGCGGTGCGGATCGCGGGCGGGCTGCGCTAGAGCGGATCGCGCGCGGCCGGACCAAATCTCTTGCAAGAGATTTGCAACTTCCTTCCAAGGAAGTTGGTTGCGCGAGGATCGGTGTAACGCTTTTGAAAGATGGCGGATCGCGGGCGACGCGCGTCCAAAACTCTGAATTCAGAGTTTTGCCGATTTCTTCAAGAAATCGGCGTCGCACCAGGCATCACCGCTGCAACGCCCGCGCAAGCGCGCAGAATTGCTCTAGCGACAGCGTCTCGGCCCGCGCGGTCGGGTCGATGCCGACGCTTTCCAGGACCTCCTCGATATGCGGCGCCAACCCCTTCAGCGAGGCCCGCAGCATCTTGCGGCGCTGGTTGAAACCCGCCGCAACAACGCGCTCTAAGACTTTGGGATCGGCCGGAAAACGTGGCTCGGGCAGCGCCTCGAGATGCACCACGGCAGAGCGGACTTTCGGCGCGGGGGTGAAGGCCTCGGGCGGCAGGTCCATGACAATGCGCGGCCTGGTGCGCCACTGCGCCAAGAGCGCCAGCCGCCCATAGGCCTTGCTGCCCGGCGCGGCCACAATGCGCTGCGCCACCTCGCGCTGGAACATCAGGGTCAGGCTGCTCCAGGTGGGCGGCCAGGCGGCGGGGGTCAACCAGCGCACCAAGAGCTCGGTGCCGACGTTATAGGGCAGGTTCGCCACCACCTTGATCGGCGGCGTCAGATGCGCCAGCGGGTCGAGCTCCAGCGCGTCGCCATTCACCACCTCCAGCCTGCCGGGATAGGCGGCGGCGATCTCGGCCAGCGCCGGCAGGCAGCGCGTGTCCTTCTCGACCGCCAGCACCTTGCGCGCGCCCTCCGCCAGGAGCCCGCGGGTCAGCCCGCCGGGGCCGGGGCCGACCTCGAGCACGTCCGCGCCGCCAAGATCCCCTGCGGCGCGGGCGATCTTGGCCGTGAGGTTGAGGTCCAAAAGGAAGTTCTGCCCCAGAGACTTGCGCGCGCGCAGCTCGTGGGCGGCGATTACGTCGCGCAGCGGGGGCAGGGTGTCGATGGCCATGGGCGCCCTCGTAACGCGAATTTGCGGGGGAAGTCCACGTGCCGCATTGTTGCGGCGGTTAACTGCGATTACATGGGCGCCATGTCACTTTGGGAATACGCAAACCCGCGCAAGTTCATCGCCACGGCGGACCGGTTGATTCCGGTGCTCGCGGTGCTGGCGGGCGCCTGCCTGATCGGCGGGCTGGTTTGGGGCTTCTTCTTCACGCCGGATGATTACCGGCAGGGCTCGACGGTGAAGATCTTTTATTTGCACGTGCCCGCGGCGACGATGTCGATCGGGGCCTGGCTGATGATGCTGGTGGCCTCGCTGGTCTGGCTGATCCGGCGCCACCATGTCAGCGCCTTGGCGGCCAAGGCCGCCGCGCCGGTGGGGATCACCTTCACGCTGATCGCGCTGGTGACCGGGGCGATCTGGGGGCAGCCGATGTGGGGCACCTGGTGGGCCTGGGACCCGCGCCTGACCTCGTTTCTGATCTTCTTCCTGTTCTACCTGGGCTACGTGGCCCTATGGCAGGCCATCGAGGACCCGGACACCGCCGCCGACCTGACCTCGATGCTGTGCCTTGTGGGCTCGGTCTTCGCGGTGCTCAGCCGCTACGCGTCGCATTTCTGGAACCAGGGGCTGCACCAGGGCTCGTCGGTGTTCCGGGTCGAGGCGGTCACAAACCCCGAGGCGGTCGAGACGGTCGCGCCGATCTTTTACCGCCCCTTCGTGGTCTGCTTTGTGGGGATGTTCCTGCTGTTCGTCGCGCTGGTCCTTCTGCGCACTCGGACCGAGATCTATCGCCGCCAGTTGAATGCGCTTGAGCTGCGGGAGCGGATGGCATGATGCCGGACCTTGGGAAATACGCGGGCGCGGTCCTGTCCGCCTATGGCGTCAGCCTGGCGCTGATTCTGGGGATCGTGGTGCTGTCGGTGCTGCAGGCGCGCCGCGCCCGGCAGCGCCTGGCCGAGGCGGAGGCGCGCCGCGATGCCCGTTAAGCCGCTCATGCTGCTGCCGCCGCTGGTCTTTGCCGGCCTGGCGCTGGCCTTTTACGTTGGCATGCAGCGCACCCATCCGGACGAGCTGCCCTCGGCCTTCATTGGCAAGCCGGCGCCCGCGGTGACGGAGGCCGCGCTGCCCGGCGTGCCGGGGGTCTCGGCCGAGGCCCTCGCGGCCGGAGAGGTGCGCCTGGTGAACTTCTTTGCGTCCTGGTGCCCGCCCTGCCATGCCGAGCACCCGCGGCTGATGGCCCTGCAGGCCGAGGGCCTGGCGATCGCGGGCATCAATATGCGCGATCAAGAGGATGACGCGCTGGGGTTCCTGACCAAGGACGGCAACCCCTATGCCGGGGTGGCGTTCGATCCGCGCGGGCGCACCTCCATTGATTGGGGCGTGACGGCCCCGCCGGAGACCTTCATCATTGGCAAGGATGGCAAGGTGGCGTTCCGCTTTATCGGCCCGCTGGTCGGCACCGATTACGAAAAGCGGTTCCTGCCCGCGCTGCGGCGGGTGCTGGACGAATAGCGCCCGCCGGGCCTTAGCCCGCGAGCGACATCGTCAGGATCATCACCGTGAAGAAGCCGACCTCTAAGAGGTGAAAGGTCGGCACGTAGCGCTTCAAAGCGACGCTTATACTCGTTTTCATGTCAGCCCCCAAGTCGACGTCGCAACCCTAGCCTCTTCGCGGGGTGAGCTCAAACAACTTGCGGGTTTATAGACATTTTTTCTGCACGCTGCGGCACAATGGATGCACAATGGCGGGACCGTCTCGCATCGCGAAACGATGCGGGGCGCGTTCAGGGCTGGGCGGTCTCAAGAAAGAGCAAAAGGTCCTGGTCGTCCGGCGAATCCAGCAGGGCGGCCCGCGCCTTGGCCACCGCGCGGCGTTTCTGCCCGCTGTAGTAAAGCGCCCAGACCAGCTCGGCGGTGAGGCGCGCGTCATCGGGGGCGCGTTCAATCGCGGCGCGCACCAGCGGCAGCGCCGTGCGCCCGTCTTGCAGGAAGTTCAGCGCGCGGATGGTGAAATAGGTCACGTCCTCGTTGTCGGGGTCCTGCGCGCGGGCGGCTTGGCAGTCCGCAAGAGCGGCCTCGAACTTGCCAAGGTCCTGGCGCACCACGCAGCGCGACAGCCAGCCCTGCCAATGCGGGTCGGCCTCTAGGATTTCGGTGTAAAGCGCCTCGGCGCGGGCGCTCTCGCCCATCTCGCGATAGGTCCAGGCCAGCATGCGCTGGATGCCCGGGTCCGGGTCCAGGGCCAGCGCGGCCTCGAGATCCGCGACGCTCTGGGTGAACGCCCCAAGCTCGCGCCGCGCGATGCCGCGGTTGGTCAGGGCGAAGCTTAGAAGGGCCTTGGTTGGCGCCGTTTGGATCAGATCGGTGCAGGCCTGGATCGAGACCTCCGGCGCGGCGACGGGCTCGATCTGCACGCAGGGGTGCTGAGCTGGACCCGCTGGGCTGTCCTCGGCGGGGCTCTGCGCGAAACAGGCCATGCCGGCGCCGAGCGCGGACAAAGCCGACGCCAAGAGCAACCGCATCTGTTTGCGCGTAACCGCCATTGCGGCAAAGTCTAGCTGTCCGGGCCTAGGCCGACAAGCGCCGGGGGGCGTCCTCGACGCGATCCAGGCGGAAACGCGCGCGCATCTGACAATTGGCCATCCGCGCCCGGTTCATACCTTTTCCGGGTGTGCCTCTTTGCTTTTTAACGTGGGCAGTAAAAGAGCGCAATCTGGGCCGCCGCATGATCGGCCGACCGCAGCGTCAGGCGCTTGCGGAGGGCGTCAGGCGGCAAGCCGGGTAGAGCCCCCCAACACAGGTCTAGGCCGCCTTGGCGAGGTTGCGCCGCACGTGGTGCCGCACGCCGCCATTCTCGATCTATTCGATCTCGACCCCGGTATCGATCCGGCGTTTCAGCGTTGTCTCTTCGCTGGAGCCAAGGCCACGGCACCGACCATCGTCAACATTAACCGCCAGTATCGTCGCCGCCCATGGCTTCCAGTTCCTGACTAATGCGGGCCCTAACATCATTCTTTTGGCTTTCAACCATCCCTGGAATCAGGAAAAGGTCGACGATCACCCATATACCCACCGCAATCAGCAGGATGATTCCCACTACAATGGCGAACGTTACCCAGCCAAGTACGAACATAATAAGCATTGCTGCAGCTGAACCGGAACGCCCGAGATAAAACCTATGGATACCGAAGCCGCCAAAAAAGATCGCTAATAGATACGCAACAAGAATTGATTTGCTATCGTTTCCAACGCGTTGTTCGACTAGCATTTGTTGTTGGGTGGAAAGTGCCATTACATTACCTTTAAAGTTATTTTCGACGCCAATCTACTTTGCGTTGGATGAAGACTTATATCAACCTTTTTGGCATTCCCGGCGCAGCGTACAAGAAGGGTGGAGGCACACACACCGTTTGGATTTCGCCGCCTTGATTGGGTTCCGTCGCACGAAATGCGGCGCGCGGTCGTTTTCGACATATTGGATCTCGCAATCTGTCAGCAAGCCGTAGGGAGCGTGGCCTCACGCAGCCCTGAAAGCCCCCCAACAAACCCCAAACCCACCGCGCGGTTTGTTAACCATGGGCTTTGTCGGACAGGGTGCCATACGCAAGGCCGACACTATGCCGACGTTTCGCCGACCGGCGATTTTCCAGCAAAATAAGGTGTTAACCCATCGATTCGCGGCCCCGCGCTCGGACTCGCCGCGCGCAGGGTTTACCCCTCGGTAAGGCCCGCCGCGACCGGCGCGCGGAGCAATCCGCCTCGGCAAGGGTAGGATGGGGTTGAACCCCATCCTACGGCAAAGTCTAGGCCGCCTTGGCGAGGTTGCGCAGCACGTAATGCAGCACACCGCCATTCTCGATGTATTCGATCTCGACCCCGGTATCGATCCGGCATTTCAGCGTGATGTCATGCACCGTGCCGTCGGCCGTGGTGATCGTCGCCGGGACCTCCTGCAGCGGCTGCACGCCCTCCAGCCCGTGGATGCTGACCGTCTCGTCGCCCTTCAATCCCAAGGACTTACGGGTCACGCCGCCGGTGAACTCAAACGGGATCACGCCCATGCCCACCAGGTTGGAGCGGTGGATGCGCTCAAAGCTCTCGGCGATCACGGCCTTGACGCCAAGCAGAGCCGTGCCCTTTGCAGCCCAGTCACGGGACGAGCCCGCGCCGTATTGCTCGCCGCCGAAGACCACCAAGGGCACCCCAGCCTCCTGGAAGGCCATCGCCGCCTCATAGATCGAGGTCTGCTGCCCGTCCGGCCCAAGCGTATAGCCGCCCTCGACCCCGTCCAGCATCTCGTTCTTGATGCGGATATTGGCGAAGGTGCCGCGCATCATCACCTCGTGATTGCCCCGCCGGGAGCCGTAGGAGTTGAACTCCCGCACCGGCACCTGCCGCTCGATCAGATACTGCCCGGCGGGGGTGGTGTCCTTGAAGGAACCGGCCGGCGAGATGTGGTCGGTGGTGATCATGTCGCCCAGCAGGGCCATGATCCGCGCGCCCGTGATATCCGTTATCTCATTGGTTTCCATGGTCATTCCCTGGAAGTAGGGCGGGTTCTGCACATAGGTGGACGTCGCGGGCCAGTCATAGGTCTCTTGCTGCGGGACGCTGACGCCCTGCCATTTCTCGTCGCCGGTGAAGACCTCGGCGTATTTCTCCAGGAAGGCGGCGCGGGTCACGGTGCGCTCGACCATCTCGGCGATCTCGGCCTGGTCGGGCCAGATGTCACGCAGGTAGACGTCCTTGCCGTCCGGGGTCTGCGCGATCGGGTCGCTTGCGAGGTCGATATCCATCGTGCCCGCCAGCGCATAGGCCACCACCAGCGGCGGCGAGGCCAGGTAGTTGGCGCGCACGTCCGGCGAGATGCGCCCCTCGAAGTTGCGGTTGCCCGACAGCACCGAGGTCGCCACAAGGTCGCCCTCGGCGATGGCCTGGCTGATCTCGGGCTGCAACGGGCCAGAGTTGCCGATGCAGGTGGTGCAGCCATAGCCCACCAGGTTGAACCCAATGGCGTCCAGGTCGTCCTGCAGCTCGGCGGCCTCCAGATAGGCGCTCACGACCTGGCTGCCCGGCGCCAGCGAGGTCTTCACCCAGGGCTTGCGGGTCAGGCCAAGCGCGCGCGCCTTGCGGGCCACGATCCCGGCGCCGATCATCACATAGGGGTTCGAGGTGTTGGTGCAGGAGGTGATCGAGGCGATCACGACCTTGCCGCTCTCCATGGTGTAATCCTCGCCGGCGACGGCGACCTCTTTGCCCATCGGGCGCTTGAAGGTCTCTTCCATCTCGCGGGTAAAGGCCGCCTTGGCGCCGGTCAGCGCCACGAAGTCCTGCGGCCGCTTGGGGCCAGAGATCGCGGGCACGATGGTGCCCATGTCCAGGTGCAGCGTGTCGGTGTAGATTGGCGCGTAATCATCGCCGCGCCAGAAGCCGTTCTCTTTGGCATAGGCCTCGACCAGGGCGATGCGGTCCTCGTCGCGGCCGGTGGTGCGCAGGTAGCGCAGGGTCTCGCCATCGATGGGGAAAAAGCCGCAGGTGGCGCCGTATTCGGGCGCCATATTGGCGATGGTGGCGCGGTCCGCCAGGGGCAGGCGGTTCAGACCCTCGCCGTAGAACTCGACAAACTTGCCCACCACGCCGCGCGCGCGCAGCATCTCCACGACCTTCAGCACAAGATCGGTGCCGGTGGTGCCCTCGACCATCGAGCCGGTCAGCTCGAACCCCACGACCTCGGGGATCAGCATCGAGATCGGCTGGCCCAGCATGGCAGCCTCGGCCTCGATCCCGCCGACGCCCCAGCCCAGCACCGCGGCACCGTTGACCATGGTGGTGTGGCTGTCGGTGCCCACAAGCGTGTCGGGATAGGCCACGGTCTCGCCATTCTGGTCCTCATCGGTCCAAACGGTCTGGGAGAGGTACTCCAGGTTCACCTGGTGGCAGATGCCGGTCCCGGGGGGCACCACGCGGAAGTTGTTGAACGCCGACTGGCCCCATTTGAGGAAGGTGTAGCGCTCCATATTGCGCTCATACTCGCGGTCGACATTCATCTGGAAGGCGCGGGGGTTGCCGAACTCGTCGATCATCACCGAGTGGTCGATGACAAGGTCCACCGGGTTCAGCGGGTTGATCTTTTGCGGGTCGCCGCCCAGCGATTTGATGCCGTCGCGCATCGCCGCCAGGTCCACCACGGCGGGCACGCCGGTGAAGTCCTGCATCAGCACGCGGGCCGGGCGATAGGCAATCTCGCGCGGGTTCTTGCCGCCATTGGCGCCCCAGGTCGCGAAGGCCTTGATGTCGTCGACGCTGACCGTGCGCCCGCCATCCTCGAACCGCAGCATGTTCTCGAGCACCACCTTCAGCGCGGCGGGCAGCTTTGAGAAATCACCCAATCCGGCCGCCTGCGCGGCGGGGATCGAATAGAAGGCGATCTGGCTGCCACCTGAGGTCAGGGTCTTGCGGGTCTTTGATGTGTCCTGGCCAACAACGATTGTCATCTAGCGCTCCTTTCAAGGGGAGATAAGGCTGGGTTTCGAGGAGGGAGGGGACGCGCTATCGCGAGGGATGCCGTCTCGACCGTGCATGAATTGTATACCATTGCACACAGAATGGCAATCTCCCCGGGCTACGGCACCATGTTTAGCGTCTGCCACGCAGTGTAGCATGCGAGAAATCCGCGCGGTACTCCCCCGGCTTTGCGATTTCGAAAGCTTGAACGCATATAGAGACGGCGCGGATGGCTCGGCTTGCCCCGCGGCGCGCCGCGTGCATGCGTCAGCGATTGTTGCAACGCGGCTCGCAAAACATTGATTGGCGTGTCAGCGGGGGTTTGCTTAGGTTTGGTGGGCGGAAGGTTGCCGGTGCTGCGGAAAGGAACTGGAGTAGATGCTTAGAGGACTAATTGCTGCGGCGGTATTTGCTGTGTCGAGCTTGGGCGGTATGGCCCAGGCCGGAGAGCGTGCTGTCGTGATCGAGCTCTACACCAGCCAGGGCTGCTCGTCCTGCCCGCCCGCGGATGCGCTGCTGCATGAGCTGGCGCAGCGCGACGACGTGATCCCCCTGGCGCTGCATGTCGATTACTGGGACTATATCGGCTGGAAGGACGAATTCGCCCGGCCCGAGCATACCACGCGCCAAAAGGCCTATGCGCATGCGGCCGGACAGCGCACGATCTACACGCCGCAGATGATCGTGGGCGGGCGCGACCACGTGGTGGGCTACAAGCCGATGCGCCTGGCCGAGCTTATCGAACAGCACCGCAGCCTCGCCCAGAGCGTAGAGATAACGCTGACCCGCGACGGCGCGAACTTGACGGTCGCCGCGGTGCGAACCGCGCCGACGGGCCAAATGGTTGTGCAGCTCGTGCAATACCAGCCAAGCGCCAGCGTCAGCATCCGCCGGGGCGAAAACAAGGGCCGCACTCTGGACTACGCCAATATCGTCACCGACTGGCAGGTGCTGGACAATTGGGACGGGGCAGAGCCCCTGTCGCTGCAGGCAGAGGTCGACGCCGCCTATCCGGTGGTCGTCCTGGTGCAAGAGCCTGGGGCCGGGGCCATCCTTGCCGCCGCCCGCCTGCGTTAGGGCCCGTGGACACTCACCAGAGCGCAACGCTGTTAAATGGAGTGCCGCGGCATGGCTGCGCCATCCGCGCCACGCTTTTTTGAGCCCGGACTTGCCGTGCTACGCATCGGCTGCGTTCGGGCGGCTGGCATCCAGCTTGCAGGTCATACTGCCGCCTGAGGCGGGGTCTTCCAGCGGCGATGGATCCAAAACCACTGCTCTGGGTTTTCCTCGACCAGCCGCTCCAGGCTCTCGTTCATTGCACGGGTCATCTCTAGGGGATCGCCGGGCGGGATGGGGGCATCGACGATGATCTCAAAGCCAAAGCCGTCCGCCGCGCGGCGGCCATAGATCGGGATCGCCAGGGCGTTGTATTTCAGCGCCATCTCGGCGGCCGACAGCGCGGTATAGGCAGGCCGGCCCATGAAATCGATCGGCGCGCCATGCGCCATATGGTGGTCGGCGACCATGCCCACCATGCCGCCGCCGCGCAGGAACTTCACCATCTCGGCCAGGCCCTTGCGGGAGCGCTCGAACAGCGGCTCGCCGATCTGGCCCAGCTCGGCCACGTAGCGGTCATTGAAGTAGCCGTTCGACATCGGCATGTAGAGCCCACCCACGCGGTAGCCCTTTGCGATCAGCGCCGCGCGCGGCGCCTGGTGGTTGCCAAAATGCCCGGTGACCAGGATGACGGGTCGGTTCTCGTCCCGCGCGGCCTCAAGCGCCTGGACGCCGGCGCCCTGAAACGGCACCGCCGCCGCCCGCGCGATGAAGGCCTGGCGCGAGTAGCTCTCGATCAGCGAGCGCCCGAAATTGTTCGGCACCTGCCGGGTGAGGCGGTCGACCTCGGATGCGGGCAGCTCGGGCATCACCAGCGCAAGGTTGTCGCGGATGCGCCGCCGCCAGCCCGCCAATGGCGCCACGACAGCCGACATCACCCGGCCCACAAAGCGCACCCGCGCCCGGTAGGGCAGGGCCAGCGCCAGCCCGATCACGGCGCTAATCGCCAGGTTCTGCAGGTATTCCGGGGCCCCGCGCCGTTTGGTGACCATCGCCTCGCCAGATCAACTGGGGCCTGTCTGGGTCAGACGCCGGGCCCGTGTTTCGCGGTGCCACACATAGATCCCCGCGGCGACGATCACAAGCGCGCCGAGATAGGTCGTCCAGGGCGGCACCTCGGCGAAGAAGATGATCCCGTAGAGGGTCGCAAACAGCAGCCCGACATAGCTGAACGGCGCGACCGAGCTGGCCTCGGCGGCCATATAGGCGCGGATCAGGCAGAAATGGCCGACCGCGCCTACGGATCCGAGCACCAGCATCAGCCCCGCGGCAAGCGGGTCTGGGCGGGTCCAAAAGAATGGCACGACGCAGCTTACCGCGACGGCGCCGAAGGCCGCAGTATAAAGCAGCGAGGTCCAGACGTCCTCGTCGCGGCCCACAAACCGCGTCGCCAGCGCGTAGCCGCTCACAAAGACCGCCGCGCCGAGCGGCAGGATGGCCGCGGGCTGGAACACGTCCGAGCCGGGGCGGATGATGATCAGCGCGCCCACCAGTGCCGCGGCGATGCCCAGCACCCGGCGCAGGCCCAGGCGCTCGCCCAGTATCAGCGCGCCGCCCAGCGTGATCAGCACCGGGTTCAGCGACATCACCGCCGCCGCGTTCGCCATCCCGATGGTCACGAAGCCGAAGAAAAAGCAGCAGGTCGCCGCCAGCAGCAGCGCCGAGCGCAGGAACTGCAGGCCCGGGTAACTGGTGCGCGCTACCTGGCGCAGGCGGGGCACCACCACCAGGGTCACGGCGACGGTCTGCCCCATATAGCGCGCCCAGATCGCCATCACCGTGTCGGTGCGGTGGGCGACCTCCTTGGCCATCACGTCCATGGTGGTGAAGAGGAACATCGCGCCGATGATCCAGAGGATCCCCTGGGCCAGCTCGCTTTTTGGGGCGGTCGCGGCGGGCGCGGTCACTCGGGCGGCCGCGGGAGTCCCGTTCCGATCATGCTGTCTCGGGTCACCAGCGCGGCGAGGGCGGCCTCGTCGAGGCCGTCGCTGCCGGCGGGCCGCGCGGGCAGCACCAGATAGCGCATGTCGGCGGTGCTGTCATGCACGCGCACGGTGATGTCGTCGGGCAGCTCGACGCCGAACTCGGCCAGCACCTTGCGCGGCTCCTTGACGGTGCGCGCGCGGTAGGCGCGCGACTTGTACCAATCCGGCGGCAGGCCCAGCAGGTTGCGCGGGTAGCAAGAGCAGAGCGTGCAGACCACCACGTTATGGGTGTCGGCGGTGTTCTCGACCACGAGAAGGCGCAGCGCGCCGGGCTCAAAGCCCATCTCGCGGCAGGCCGCCGAACCATCCGCCATCAGACGCGCCTTGAAATCAGGGTCCACCCAGGCGCGGGCCACCACCGCGGCGCCATCGGCGGGGGAGCGGGCATCCATGGCGCCGATCTGCTGGGCGATCTCGGCGGCGGTGGTCACGCCCTTCTCGATCAGGAGCTCGCGCATCGCGATCTCCATGGTCTGCCAATAGGTGAGCGGGACGTCATCGTCGGGGCGGTAGGGGTGGCCCGAGGGCGAGAGGTGCTCATGATGATGGTCATGGGGCATGGTTATTCGACCCTCTCCAGCCAGTGTTCGTAGATCTCGGCGTCCAGCGTGTCCTCGGGGCGCTCGGCGCTGTCACCCCAGATCTCGGCCATGGTGAAACGCACGCGGTAAAGCGCGCGCATGTCGCCGAAGCGGCCATAGGCCTGCTCCTCGGGGTTGCCGAAAGCGCCCAATGGGCGCTCGATCTCGCCGGTCTTGCCGCGCAGATAGGCGGGCGCGCGGACATGGCCCGGCGGCATTCGGGTGCGGACGCGCACGCGCTCAGCCACCTGCGGCCTCGCCATAGGTTGCGCCGCGGGATTTGACCTCTTCCATGCGCGCGCCAAGCTCCTCGAGTGTGTATACGCCCGCCTCGACCAGGTTCTGGTTCACCGAGGCCACCCAGCGCTCGTAATAGGTCATCGTCTCGAACGAGGCCTCGCCCATATCCTCAAGGACGCGGCGCAGACCATCCACGGTGAAAAGTCCCTTGGTTGAGGTGATTACCTGCAACGCGTCGACGCGCTTTTCCCAAAGCGCGAAGTCGTGCTGATCCAAATCGACCGGGCCAGCGTCTTGCCCGCCCATGTCATGCCATCTACGTCCATCCGTCATGGCGCGAGCCTAGGGCGGCGCCACGCAGGTGTCCAGACGGCTCATTTCTTTGCGTGGCGTGCGGCACTGTGCAGGCCTGTCCCTTGGGTATGTATTTGGCCCAGAGTTGACCCGGCCGTGACCCCAATTTCTTGCAAGAAATTGGCGAAACTCTTCCAAGAGTTTCAAGGCATCGCACATCTATGTGTTCTGATTTCAAGGCGTTACGGAGATGCTGGGCGCACTTTCCTTGGAAGGAAAGTGGCAAATCTCTTGCAAGAGATTTGTGCGGACCAAATCTCTGCTTCGTGCCACAAAGAGCGTCGCTTCATCGCTGCTTTGCGGTGGTCACGTCATTGGACGCCTGTGCTGCGCGTCACTCTTCGTCCTCATCGTCTTCGCCCTCAACCTTCAACTGGATTTCGCCGACGGTCTGAAGGTCACGGATCACGCTGACGACATGGCCCATTGCGGCCTCGCCGTCGGATTCCTTGATCTTGCCCATGGCGTCGATCTCGTCCTTGAGCTGCGCGGCCATCCGCTGGGACATGTTGGACAGGATGAACTCCGAGGACTTGCTTTCCTCTTCCTTCTTGCCGGCGAAGGCGAGCGCCATGATAAGCTGATCGTTGTCGGCGTCGCGGGCGATCTTGGGCACGTCGCGTGGCTCTACCCGGCCAGCGATATTGGCGAAGGTGAAGATGGCTTTCTTCACCGCCTCGCCGAATTCCTCGTCCTCTTCGAACAGGCCCTCCAGCACGCCATCGCGGGTCTTGGCGGCGGAGAAGTTCAGGATCGCGCCCACCCGCTCCACCGGGCCGCTATCGAAGGCTTTGGGCGGCTCTGAATCGAACTGCATCAGAAGTGTCTCGCCGATCTTGCGCACGGTCTTGGGGGCCACGGACCCGGTATGCGAGGTGGCGTAGGCGATCCGGCGGGCGCGCTCGCCCGGGATCTTGCCTAGGATCTCAGCGGATTTGCTGACATCCAGTTTCGAGAGTGCAACAGACGCGATCTCGATCGCTTCCTCCAAGAAGATCGGCAAGAGCTGCTCGACATCCATTGCGCCGATGCGCTCCCACGGGTCGCCTTCGCTTTTGACACCGGCGGTGCGGCGCAGATGCGCCGCGGCGGTGTCTGATATCGTCTCGCCAATTGCCTCAAGCGTGCCGCGCATCGAGCGCGGGAAATGCAGCCCCAGATCATCCAGCTCGCCCACGAATTCCGACACGACCGCCTGCAGCGTGTCTCGCTTGATGTAGCGCATGCCGGCCATCTGCTGCGACAACGCGATCTGGATGTCCTCGGGCAGGCCCTTCAGCGAAAGCTCCACGCCCTCGGACTGCAGCAGGCGCACAATGATCGTGGCCTTCTGCTGGCGCGTAAGGCTGGGCGTGCCGGCGAGGGCACCTGGACTGGCGAGGGATGGAAGGCTCATCTCGATAGGGTCTGCAATTCTTGCTTTGGTTAACTCGTAACCGCTCAGCCCTTAACAACGCCCTAAGCAATGCACGGAAATCAGAGGAAATTTGCGTGGGTGTCCGGCGCAAATGTACGTCGTGGGGTTACGCGAGGGGCTACAGAATCCGCCTGTGGTTAAACTGGCTTTCTGAAGAGTGAGGGTATCCGATTCCTTGGCGGCCGCGTTCCAACCAAAAATAGCGCCTATTCAAAATGCGCTTCACGATCCTGGTTGGTTGGCTGCCACAATGGTCGTACGGATTTGGTTTGGCGAATCATTTGACCATCTATTGCATCCACGAGCTGAATTACACGTGGCCAACTTTGTGAGTCGGTGGCCAAACCTCCCGCAAAAACGTAGTTCCGACCACAAGCGCTTGAGACTCGCACCTGATCCCCCACAAGAGGCCTTAGGGCAACCGCAATAGGCGCTACTTCTTCGCTAAACTCAACTTCAGAAATAGAATTAGACAATGCATGTGCAACGGATGCGCATAATTCATCGCTAAGCGCTGTGGTGTAAGAGACGATGTCGAGCTCGTTATTTTGAATCCTTCCAATTCGGTCGATCCGCGTACCGATCACGTCGATCTCATTCGCTTTCTCTGAGATTTCTAAAATTCTATTCTGGAGTTCAGATACTTCGCCTGACAAAGAGATATGATCCATATTGAGGGAGGAAATATAAGTTTCCACATATGATATCTTGTCTTTTATAGTTGATAATTCGACGTTAATATCTGAAATCCTATCATCAAATTCTAACAATGCGACCTGAAGTCTTGGCAATTGTTCCTCGAATTTTGAGAGTCCTATTTGGAGAGTTGATGTTGAGGAGACAATTTTCTCACTAGTATTTTCAAGGGAAATACGAAGGCCATCCGTAAATTCAGCAATACTTGCGTTTTCTTGTTCAATTTCCAATATTCTTTGTCTTAGCTCATCGGTTGCAATGGTGGTTTGTATGCCGGTAAACATAAGCACGGCTATCACCGTAATTGCTGCCATCGCGGCTGCGAGTGTTAAGGTTCCATACGTCGTTCGGGAAACTAAACGTTCCCCAGAGTCACTTATTCGTTTGTTTAGCTTCTTCAGCTCGTCGCTTATTTCTTGGCTGTCTGGCAAGATTTAATCTCCCGCTGTTTTTGTGAACAACACGACGCAGAAGCTCGAGAGCAACGCCGCCACGCCAATAAACGTTATCAAGTGTGTTACATTTACCCAAGCGATGTCATCGTCGGCTTGGACGTAGGGCTTGATCGCTGCGACGATCAATGTGATCGATAAGATATCGAGAACCAAAGCAAATACCAGCAAGCCACGCCAAGGATCGCGGTTGCGATCATTGAGCGAGTTGATCATGGTCAATTCAAGAGTGACTAGAACGAATAACATCGAAAGGCACCCCGTTAGCAGGGCTTCATTCGGGTCAATCGAGATGAGTCGATCCGCTACGCCTCCACTCCAGGATACGATAACGGGGATGATAAAGATTATTCCTATGGTAATCCACGATTTAGTTACATTATCCTTTCCGACAAAAAGTGATCCGATAATACTTTCTTGGTTTTCGTTTTTAATCGTAAGTGCGTTCCAAACCGCAAGAAGTAACTGCATTGAATAGAGCAATACCAAAACGGTTACGCAGGTTGATATTAGAGTCATATATTTCTCTTGGAAATTTAATGGGGCAAAAAAATACTAGCCTTTTCGGCATGTCAAGGAAAGCTAATTTCACTCTGCTGCTTTAAGCTCAAAACCCTTGTTGATCTGATCCGCGGGCTCAACCGGGTAGTCGCCTGAGAAACACGCGTCGCAATATTGCGGCGCGTTCGGATCGCGGCCCTTGGCCTCGCCCACGGCGCGGTAGAGCCCGTCCAGCGTGATGAACTTGAGGCTGTCAACGGCCAGGTGCAGGCGCATTTCCTCTTCGGACATGGTCGCGGCCAGCAGTTTCTCGCGCTGCGGCGTGTCGACGCCGTAAAAGCACGGCCAGGCGGTGGGCGGCGACGCGATGCGGAAATGCACCTCCTTGGCGCCCGCATCCAGGATCATTTCCTTGATCTTGCGGCTGGTGGTGCCGCGCACCACGCTGTCATCGACCAGAATCACCCGCTTGCCCTCGATCAGCGCGCGGTTCACGTTCAGCTTCAGCCGCACGCCCATGTTGCGGATCTGCTCGGTCGGCTCAATGAAGGTCCGCCCCATATACTGGTTGCGGATGATGCCCATCGCGTAGGGGATGCCGCTTTCCTGGCTGAACCCAATCGCCGCGGGGGTCCCGCTGTCGGGCACCGGGCAGACGATGTCGGCCTCCACCGGCGCCTCGCGGGCCAGCTCGACGCCGATCTGGCGGCGGGTGGTGTAGACGGACTGCCCGTTCAGGATCGAATCGGGGCGGCTGAAATAGACATGCTCGAAGATGCAGAACCGCGGCCGCGCGGGCTGGAAGGGGCGCAGGGATTTCACCTCGCCATCCTCGATGACGACCATCTCGCCGGGCTCGACCTCGCGGACGAATTCCGCGCCGATGATGTCCAGGGCGCAGGTCTCCGAGCTCAGCGCCCAGCCCTCCCCGATCTTGCCCAGCACCAGGGGCCGCACGCCCAAAGGATCGCGCACGCCGATCAGCTTGGTGCGGGTCATGGCGACGACCGAGAACGCGCCCTCCACGCGGCGCAGCGCGTCCATCATCCGCTCTGGCACCCTGCGTTGCAGCGAGCGGGCCATCAGGTGGATAATGCACTCGCTGTCGCTGGAGCTTTGGAAGATCGAGCCGCGCTCGATCAGCTCTTTGCGCAGGGCGTCGGCATTGGTGATATTGCCGTTATGGGCGATCGCGGCGCCGCCCATGGAGAACTCGCCAAAGAAGGGCTGCACGTCGCGGATCGCGGTGTGGCCTTTGGAGCCCGCGGTGGAGTAGCGCACATGCCCGATGGCCAGCGGGCCGGGCAGGGTCTCCATCAGGGACTGCTTGGTGAAATTGTCGCGCACATAGCCAAAGCGGCGCGCCGAGTTGAACCCCTGCTCGGGGTCGTGACAGACGATGCCGCCCGCCTCCTGACCGCGATGCTGCAGGGCGTGCAGGCCAAGGGCCACGAAATTCGCCGCGTCGGCAGTGCCGATGACGCCGAAGATTCCGCATTCCTCCTTGGGCTTGTCGCCGCCGAGGTCGGTCTCCCAAGCGTCAAAATCGAAAGGGTGGGCAGGTGGCATAGCGGGGGGCGTCGCGCGCATTTCAGCGGGGCTCCGAATCCTTGGGTGGCAGCTGCCTATTGCAATAGGAGGTCTCCGCCCGCTTGTCACGACACGTTTACATGTACGGTGAACATAGGGTGGAAGGTGAGGCTTGGCGGTTGCTGCAAGTGCGAAGCTGCTGGTTTTTTGGTCACGCGACGGGCGGGGTTGGTGTGGAGGGGGCATCTAAGAGTTACCGCGCCGTACTTGATCCGGGGCCTCCTGCTTGAACTAAGCGCAAACCGGGCTGCGGCCGACCTGGAGGTCGCTTGCGCATCAGCTCAACCATCAACGACATCTCTGGAAACCGAAGCGTTTCAACTAGATGCGCGGTTGCAATTGCGGCCTCCTGGGGGAGGTCGGCCGCAGCCCAGGCAAGCTGGGCGGTCGCTCTATGTGAGTTCCGTTCCATCTGGTGTCGGCAAGCGTTGCCAGGTTGGAGCGCGTGTTGGCACCGACCACTCCAGGCCCAAAAGCCACCCTGACACATCTGCACCATTGCGATTGCCATCTGCCACGCACCAGCACCCTTGCGCCCGCCGCCTCATCCGATAAGTCGGTGCGGCGCGGCATCGGAGGCACGGCATGGAACGGATCAAACTTGGCACCAGCGACATTGAGGTCTCTCGCCTCTGCCTGGGCTCGATGAGCTGGGGGACCCGCAACACCGAGGCCGAGGCGCATCACCAGATCGACCGGGCCCTGGATGCGGGCGTGGATTTCATCGACACCGCCGAGATGTATCCGACCTATCCCGCCGCCGCCGAAACGGCGGGCGCCTCAGAGGTGATCATCGGCAATTGGCTGGCCAAGTCGGGGCGGCGCGACGAGGTGGTGATCGGCACCAAGGTCATGGGATCGGGATTCCTGCGCGACGGGGCGGGCTATGACAGCGCGATCATACCTCAGGCTATCGAGGACTCGCTTAAGCGCCTGCAAACGGAGGTGATCGACCTCTACCAGCTGCACTGGCCGATGCGCCCGCATTACCATTTCCGCAAGCATTGGGACTGGGACCCCTCGGGGCAGGACCCGGCCGCGATCCGCGAGCATATGCGCGACGTGATCGGGGCGATGGGGGCGATGATCGCGGCAGGCAAGATCCGCAGCTGGGGGCTGTCGAACGAGACCACCTGGGGCACGGCGGAGTGGCTGCGGCTCTGTGATGCGCTGGGCGTGGACCGCCCGGTGACGATCCAGAATGAATACTCGCTGCTGTGCCGCTACGCCGACAAGGACCTGGCCGAGCTCTGCTGCATGGAGAATGTGGGGCTGTTGCCGTTCACGCCGCTGATCGCAGGTGTATTGTCGCCCGAGCATGGCCCGGACCTTATCCCCCAAGGCTCGCGCCGCTCGCGGGACGCCTCGCTGAGCGGGCGCGTGACAGAGCGGCTCTGGCCCGCAACGGCGGCCTATCGCGCGGTGGCCGACAAACACGGGCATGACGTGAACCAAATGGCGCTGGCCTGGACGCTGACGCGGCCCTTCGTGGCCTCGACGATCTTTGGCGCCTCAGATGACCGGCAGCTAGAGCTGGCGCTGGGCGCGGCAGGGCTCGTTCTGTCCGAGGCATGCCTTGCGGACATCGGCGCGGTCCACAAAGCCCATCCGATGGTGTTCTAGCCTCGCGCGATTGCTTTCTTCAACGGCGCGCGCCGCATGACTGCGGCGGATGCTCTTTGCTTTTTGTCCCCACACAAACCACGCAACCCAGAAGGTATGGCGCATGAACCAGCCCATCAATCTCAACAAGGCGCGCAAATCCAAGGCGCGCTCTGAGGCCAAGGCCCAGGCGGATCAGAACGCCGCGAGCTTTGGCATGACCAAGGCCGCGCGCCTGCTGGCAGCGACGCAGACCGACCGCGCCAAGGCCTCCCTTGACCGCCACAAGATGGACCCCGATAACGATCTGGATGAGACCTGAGAAACACTCGCTGACCCTCAAAGGGCACCGCACCAGCGTCTCGCTGGAGCCGGAGTTCTGGGTGGCGTTTCGCCAGATCGCCAGGGATCAGGGCAAGCCGATCAACCAGCTTGCCGCCGAGATCGACGCGGCCCGCGGGGTCGAGCGCGGGTTGGCCTCGGCGATCCGTGTCTTTGTGCTCGGCGCGCTTGAGGACAGGCTGGGCGACCTCTGAGCCCTGGCCGCGCAGTGACCGCACGGCGATCTCGGGCACCAACCGTGCCGCGGTGCGACGACATGTAAGCTGAGAAAAACCCTTGCGCCGCGCGGCCGGTCCCGCCAAAACCCGCCCTCATGAGTACTGGCCACCTGACCATCGACCTTGGCGCCATCGTCGCCAACTGGCGCGCGCTGGACGCCATGTCCGCGGGCCATGTGGAAACCGGCGCCACGGTGAAGGCCAACGCCTATTCGCTGGGGGCCGCGCCGGTGTCGCGGGCGCTGGCCAAGGCGGGCTGCCGCACCTTCTTTGTCGCCGCCGCCGAGGAGGGCGCCGCGGTGCGCCAGTCCGTGGGCGATAAGCCGCGCGTCTTCGTCTATTCGGGCCACATGGCGGGCGACACCGATATGATCGGCGATCTCGGCCTGATCCCGCTCTTGAACTCTATCGAGCAGATGACCCGCCATATCGAGGCGCTGCCGGGGCACCCGTTCGGCATCCAACTGGACAGCGGCATGAACCGCCTCGGGATGGAGCCCGAGGAGTGGTTCGCCGTGCGCGATCTGGTGCTCAAGCAGGGGCCCAAGCTGATCATCAGCCACCTGGCCTGCGGCGACGAGCCCGCGCATCCGATGAACGCCCAGCAGCTGGACCAGTTCCGCGCCATGACGGACGGGTTGCAGGTGCCGCTGTCGCTTTCGGCGACGGCCGGGGTGCTTCTGGGGCCGGAGTATCACTTTGCCATGACCCGCCCCGGGATCGGGCTTTATGGTGGGCTGCCCTTTGCCGAGGCAAGTCCCGTGGCCGCGGTCTCTATCCCGGTCATCCAGACGCGCGACCTGGAAGAGGGCGAGCCGGTGGGCTACGGCAATGCCTGGATCGCCGAGCGCCCGACCCGGATCGCGACCATTGCGGCGGGCTACGCCGATGGGATCATCCGCGCGGCCAGCAATAACGGCACGCTCTTTGCCGGCTGCAAGCCTTGCAAGCTGGTGGGGCGGGTGTCGATGGACATGTTGACCATCGACATCACCGATTTGGATCGCACGCCCTCCGCCTTAGAGATCCTGGGGCCGGACCAGGGCATTGATGCGCTGGCCGAGCAGGCGGGCACGATCGGGCACGAGATCCTCACCGCACTGGGCAACCGCTATCAGCGCCGCTACCGGGGCGCGCCGTGAACCCGGTCTTAGCTCCGCTGGCGGCCATCGGTCGCTCGACATTGGCCCTGCTGGCCGCGATTGGGAGCGTGGCAATCTATGCCGCGCAGACGCTCTCGCATCTCTTCCGCCCGCCCTATTATCCGCGTGAGTTCCTGACCGCGCTGATGACCATCGGCTATTTCTCACTGCCCGTGGTGGGGCTGACCGCTTTGTTCACCGGGGGCGCGCTGGCCTTGCAGATCTACTCGGGCGGGGCGCGGTTCAACGCCGAGGCGGTGGTGCCGCAGATCGTGGCCATCGGCATGGTGCGCGAGCTGGGCCCGGTGCTGGTGGGGCTGATGATCGCCGCGCGGGTGACCTCGTCGGTGGCGGCAGAGATCGCCACCATGAAGGTCACCGAGCAGATCGACGCCCTGGTGACCTTGTCGACCCATCCGATGAAGTACCTGACCCTGCCGCGGGTGATGGCCGGGCTTCTGGTCGTGCCGGTGCTGGTGGGCGTGGGCGACGTGATCGGCATCATGGGCGGTTACCTGGTGGGCACCGAGCGGCTGGGCTTTAACGCGGCCACCTATCTGACCAACACGGTGGATTTTCTAGAGGCGCGCGACGTCGCCTCAAGCCTGGCCAAGGGCGCGGCATTCGGGTTCATCGCGACGCTGATGGGCTGTTACTACGGGATGCGCTCGGACCGCGGCGCACAGGGCGTGGGCGCGGCCACCAAATCGAGCGTCGTCGCCGCGGCGGTGATGATCCTGGCGGCGAATTACCTGCTGACGGAGCTGTTCTTTTGATCCGGCTGGAGGGTGTGCATAAGGCCTTTGGCAGCAATCGCGTCTTGCGCGGGGTGGATCTGGAGATCGCCAAGGGCACATCCATGGTGATCATTGGCGGCTCGGGTACCGGCAAGTCGGTGCTGTTGAAATCCGTGCTGGGGCTGGTGCGCCATGACAGCGGCACGATCACGCTGGACGGGCAGGACGTCACCACCGCCGAGCGCGACGCGTTTCTGGCGCGGTTTGGGATGCTGTTCCAGGGCGGCGCGCTGTTTGACAGCCTGCCGGTCTGGCAGAACGTGGCCTTCCGGCTGTTGCGCGGCTCGCTGAAGCGGCCCAAGGCAGAGGCGCGCGAGATCGCAATAGAGAAGCTGCGCCGCGTGGGGCTGAAGCCTGATGTGGCCGATCTTTACCCCGCCGAGCTCTCGGGCGGCATGCAAAAGCGCGTGGGGCTGGCCCGCGCCATTGCCGCGGAGCCCGAGATCATCTTTTTTGACGAGCCCACCACGGGGCTGGACCCGATCATGTCCGGCGTGATCAATGCGCTGATCCGCGAGATCGTGACCGAGATGGGGGCGACCGCGATGACGATCACCCATGATATGACCAGCGTGCGCGCGATTGCCGACAATGTGGCGATGCTGCATGGCGGGGTGATCCAGTGGGCGGGGCCGGTGGCGCAGATGGACGCCTCGGGCGATCCGCATCTGGACCAGTTCATCCATGGCCGCGCGGAGGGACCGATCGAGGCAGTTCGATAGGGCCCTGCGCAATCCGCGCAAGCTGCTGCGCTTAAACAATCGTCCAACGCTCTAGTAGGAACATGAAAGTTTGGGTTCGGGGGGGCCTTTGGCCAACCCTCCCATTTTCATTTTCCCACCCGAATCGCTAATATTTCATTGATTTCTAGGGGATTATCGCCCGCAGCGTCGCTGCGTCGCAAGGCGCTGCACCAAAGGAGCGCCCGTTGCGCATCTGCCGCAGCGCAGCGCACCCGCGTGGTGGCGGGACTGGCATCCCATCAGCCGCGTCCCTAAGTCTCACCCATGCTTTTGGCGCTCAGAACACTCAATCTCCTGCTGCTGGTCCTGTTCCCGGTGGCTTGGTTCGCGCCGCTGATGCGCGCGGGATTCAACCTGCCGCTCTTTGGGCTCTCAGAAATCTCAGTGATCTCGGGGCTGCAGGAGCTCTGGGGGTCGGACGTGGCGCTGGCGCTTCTGGTCACGGCCTTCGCGCTCTTTGCGCCGTATCTGAAGACCATCGGTCTGGCGCTGATCCATTTCGGCCTAGCCTCGCCGCGGATCAGTGCGGCGCTGCACATCCTGGGCAAGCTGGCGATGGCGGATGTCTTCCTGATCGCGCTCTACATTGTGGTGGTCAAAGGCGTGGGCTTTGCCAAGGTGGAGACCGCCTGGGGGCTGTATCTGTTCACCGGCTGCATATTGGCGTCGATCGCGCTGAACTTCTTCACGGATCGGCTGGGACAGCAGGGGCGCTTGGGCGCGACGTAGCTGGTCTTTGGCCTGTGGTGGGCATTGGCGATCCGCCGCCCCGGACTTGATCCGGGGCCTCCACCTTGAGCCAAGCGCGACGCGGGCAGCGGCCGACCTGGAGGTCGCTTGTGCAAAGTCGGCACTTGGCGCATGCGCTCCACAAACGCAGTTGTTTCAGTGGTTTGCGACGTTGCAAAAGCGGCCTCCTGGGGGAGGTCGGCCGCTGCCCAGGCAAGCTGGGCGGTCGCTCTGCGTGGGGCCCGGTTCATCTGGTGTCGGCAAGCGTCGCCAGGGCGCTCGTTTTGCTCAGCGTTCGCTCCAGGCCAGAACTCACATTCGAACGTAGCCAGAAGGAACCATCGGCAGCGCAGGCGCGACGCTCTCGGTAGGGAATAGGCTCGCGGCTGGCGCTGCCCACAAGCTTGCGCCGACGCGATATCGACGTAATACCGACGTCGAAAATCCTCCACCTTGCGCCCCCGGGCTGGGGCGGGCATTTAGGCATTCATGGCCAAGCCAATGACCTTTACTTGCACCGCCTGCGGTGCCGCGCATTCCAAGTGGTCTGGGCGCTGCGAGACCTGCGGCGAATGGAATACGATCATCGAGGAGGCGCCCTTGTCGGCGGGGCCAGCCAAGAAGTCCCTCGGGGCCAACCGCGGCAGCAAGGTCGTGTTGACGGATCTCGCAACGCAGGAGCCGCCGCCGCCGCGCACCGGCTCAGGCATCGCCGAGCTGGACCGCGTGCTGGGCGGCGGGCTGGTGCCAGCAAGCGCAATCCTAGTGGGCGGGGACCCGGGCATCGGCAAGTCCACGCTGCTCTTGCAGGCCGCATCAAGTTTCGCCCGCAATGGACTGAAATCGGTATATATTTCGGGAGAGGAAGCCTCGGCCCAGGTGCGCATGCGCGCCCAAAGGTTGGGGTTGGCGGACGCGCCGGTGAAGCTCGCGACAGAGACCAATCTGCGCGACATCCTGACCACGCTAGAGGCCGAGACGCCGGACGTGGCGGTGATCGATTCGGTGCAGACCATGTGGGCCGACAATGTCGAAAGCGCGCCGGGCTCGGTGAGCCAGGTGCGCGCCGCGGCCCATGAGCTGACCACGTTCGCCAAGCGCAAGGGGTGCGCCGTGATCCTGGTGGGCCACGTCACCAAAGAGGGCCAGATCGCGGGCCCGCGCGTGGTCGAGCATATGGTGGACACGGTGCTCTATTTCGAGGGCGAGCGCGGCCACCAGTTCCGCATCTTGCGGGCGGTCAAGAACCGCTTTGGCCCCGCCGATGAGATCGGCGTTTTTGAGATGACTGGCAATGGATTGGAGGAAGTTCTTAATCCTTCGGCCCTATTTCTTTCAGAGCGCGACGAGCCGGCTCCGGGCTCGGTCGTGTTCGCAGGCATCGAGGGCACACGCCCGGTGCTGGTGGAGTTCCAGGCGCTGGTCTCGCCGACGCCGCATAGCCAGCCGCGCCGCACGGTGGTGGGAGATGTGTATAAGAGACAGCCTCTGANGAACATATGGTCGACACTGTTCTTTACTTTGAAGGTGAGCGTTGCCACCAGTTCCGCATCCTGCGCGCAGTGAAAAACCGATTTGGACCAGCAGACGAAATCGGCGTTTTTGAGATGACTGGCAATGGATTGGAGGAAGTTCTTAATCCTTCGGCCCTATTTCTTTCAGAGCGCGACGAGCCGGCTCCGGGCTCGGTCGTGTTCGCAGGCATCGAGGGCACACGCCCGGTGCTGGTGGAGTTCCAGGCGCTGGTCTCGCCGACGCCGCATAGCCAGCCGCGCCGCACGGTGGTGGGCTGGGACGGCGGGCGGCTGGCGATGATCCTGGCGGTGCTGGAGGCGCGCTGCGGCATCCCCTTCACCGGGCTGGACGTCTATCTAAATGTCGCGGGCGGCATGAAGATCGGCGAGCCCGCCGCGGATCTGGCCGTGGCTGCGGCGCTTTTGTCGGCGCGCGAAGACGTCAGCCTGCCGCAGGACACGGTGGTTTTTGGCGAAATTAGCCTGTCTGGTGCGCTTCGACCCGCCACCCAGACCGAAAATAGGTTGAAAGAAGCGGGAAAACTTGGTTTCACCGCCGCAATCGCTCCCAAACGGAGCAAAGCCGGAGGCGGGGCCGGGGTGAAACTAAAGCCAATGGGCGATTTGGCCCAGATGGTCGGTGATATATTCGGCGCGGGTTAAGGCGCAGGAGCAGGACAAAACATGGACGGATTTACCATAGTGGACGCGGTCGTGGCCGTCGTGATCATCATCTCGGCGATCCTGGCCTATTCGCGCGGCTTCGTGCGCGAGGCGATGTCGATTGTCGGCTGGATTGTGGCCGCCATCCTAGCGTTCATGTTCGCGGGCACGGTGAAGCCTTTGGTCGAGGAGATCCCCTTTGTGGGCAACGTCCTGCGCGACAGCTGCGAGCTGGCGATGATCGCCAGTTTCGCGGCCGTGTTGGCGCTGGCGCTGATCCTGGTGTCTCTCTTCACGCCGCTTTTCGCATCCATCATACAGCGCTCGGCGCTGGGTGGGCTGGATCAGGGGCTGGGCTTCTTCTTTGGGGTGCTGCGCGGGCTCTTGCTCGTCGCGGTCGCTTTGGTCGTCTATGACCGGGTGACGGTCAGCCAGCAGGTCGCCGAGGTCAGCGAGAGCCGAACCTACGCCGTCTTCGCGGGCGCCAAGGACAACCTCAATGAACAGCTGCCCGAGGACGCGCCGAGCTGGATCGTGCAGCGTTACGAGCAGCTGGTTAGGCCCTGCGGCGCATAAAGGCGCAGCGATAGCGCCCTAAACACGACGGCGCCAAAAAGGGCCGATTTCATAAAATGAAATCGTTCCGGAAGCCTTGGAGGCTTCCGGCGTTGCGCTTTACTGCGCGGTTAGGCGTCCTTGGGGCCGATCATCTGCTCGGGGCGCACCACGCGGTCAAAGGTCTCTTCGTCGACCAGGCCCAGATTGACGGCCTCTTCGCGCAGCGTCGTGCCGTTCTTATGCGCTGTTTTGGCGACCTTGGTGGCGTTGTCATAGCCGATGGTGGGCGCCAGCGCCGTCACCAGCATCAGGCTTTCCTTCATCAGCTTGTCGATGCGGGCCTCGTTGGCCTGGATCCCAGAGACCATGTTGTCGGTGAAGGCCGACGCGCTGTCGCCCAAAAGCTGCATGGATTGCAGCACGTTGTAGGACATCATGGGGTTGTAGACGTTCAGCTCGAAATGCCCCTGGCTGCCCGCAATGCCCACGGCGGCGTCGTTGCCCATCACATGGGCGCAGACCATGGTCAGCGCCTCGGCCTGGGTCGGGTTCACCTTGCCGGGCATGATGGACGAGCCGGGCTCGTTCTCGGGCAGGATCAGCTCGCCAAGGCCAGAGCGCGGCCCAGAGCCCAGCAGGCGCAGGTCGTTGGCGACCTTAAAGAGGCTCGCGGCCACGGTCTTGAGCGCGCCCGAGAACATCACCATCGCGTCATGGGCGGCGAGTGCCTCGAACTTGTTGGGCGCGGTCACGAAGGGCAGGCCGGTGATCTCGGCCATGTGGGCTGCGACGGCCTCGGCCCAGCCTTTGCGGGTGTTCAGCCCGGTGCCCACGGCGGTGCCGCCCTGGGCCAGCTCGTAGATGTCGCCCAGGCAGGCCTCGACCCGCTCGATGCCCTTGCGCACTTGATGCGCATAGCCAGAGAACTCCTGGCCCAGCGTCAGCGGCGTGGCGTCCTGGGTATGCGTGCGGCCGATCTTGATGATGTCGTTGAACTCGGCCTGCTTGGCCTCCAGCGCCGCCAGCAGCTTGGCCAGGCCGGGCAGCAGCACGTCGCGCGCCTGCATGGCGATGCCCACATGCATCGCGGTGGGGAAGGTGTCGTTCGAGGACTGCCCCATATTGCAGTGGTCGTTGGGATGCACGGGCGCCTTGGTGCCCAGCGTGCCGCCCAGGATCTCGATGGCGCGGTTGGCGATGACCTCGTTGGCGTTCATGTTCGACTGCGTGCCAGAGCCCGTCTGCCAGACCACCAGCGGGAAGTTGTCGTCGAACTTGCCCTCGATGACCTCGCTCGCGGCCTGGATGATCGCGTCCGCCAGGCCCGCGTCCAGCGTGCCCTGCGCCTTGTTCTGCATCGCGCAGGCCTTCTTGACCACGCCGAGGGCGCGGATGATCGGCACGGGCTGGCGCTCCCAGCCGATGGGGAAGTTCATGATCGAGCGCTGCGTCTGCGCGCCCCAATACTTGTCGGCAGGGACCTCTAGCGGGCCAAAGCTGTCGGTCTCGGTGCGTGTTGCGGTCATCGGGGGCCTCCATCGCGTCTGGTTGGGAAACGCTCTAAAGGGGGAGGCCCCAAGGTGCAATGTGTCAGGATGGCAGTTGGGCTATTGACTGAAAGGTAGCCAAGCCACGGACCACCCAATTCATTTGCCTTCGGAATGGCACATGGCCTGTGTACACCTATGGTCGATACTTGGGTGATTCCATGGATCAAAATTTGGGCCAAAGAGACTTGAAAAAGGATTCAAGTTGACCAAATATTAACTATGGTTAACGTGCATCGACTTTTTGTCTCAATTATTTTGTTGTTCACTGTGGCGGTTGCGCCCGCAACCAGCGGTCAAAATTGCCATCCCAGCTATGTTGGTGCTTGCCTTCCACCGAATGCTTTGGACGTAGACTGTGCGAGCGGAAATGGCAACGGACCAGTCTATCTCGAGTGGCGCGTGATAGTTATTGGACCGGATACTTACGATCTTGATCGAAACGGAGACGGAATAGGTTGCGAGCGGGAACCTGCTCGGCCTGGGTCCAATGCAGATGCAGCTACCTCTTAGACCAATGGATCCTCGTTAAAAGTGGAATCTGGCGTTCCTTGTGTAAGGGGCTCCCAAGCTACAAACTCCGTCACAAATGATGGTGCCCCTTCTAAAAGCACTCACCAAAAAATTTAGGTTGCATCCACTAAGCGGCAACGGGTTTGTCCACGACCGGGCGGACGCGGCGCGGGTTGGCCTCCTCGCCGGTCAGCGCGTAGCGGATGGAGGCCTCCAGAAGGCTGCCGATCTGGCGCCGCATCATTGGCCGCATGGGCAGGGTCATCAGCCGCCCCAGAAGGCCGAATTTGGGCGTCGCGGTGGCCGTCATGGTGATCTGCGTGCGGTTGGGCCCAAGGGCCTTAAAGGCGATCTCGGCGCCCATCGACTTCATCGGCAAGCTGGTGTCGAAGATCTCCACGACCAGCCTCTTTTCGGGGCGGTATTCCACGACCCGCTCGCGCAGGTACTGGTTCTTGCCCGGCAGGTCGCATTGCCGCTCGGCGCCGAGCCCGTTCTCGGCGGTGCCATTGATGATCCGCGAGTGCGTGATGTTGGGGTTGAAGACATAGATGTTGGCGAAGTTGTCCCAGACCTTCCAAAGCTCAGAGGCGGGAATCTCGGCGGCGCGTGTTTCGGTAATTGTTAACATAAATTCAACTCCTTATGGGGTGGTCTCCATCCACTTGCCAATGGCAGGTGCGATGACCTGGGGGGTGTCTTCCTGCAAGAAATGGCCGCCCGCGCCGATATGGGCGGTCGTCAGGTTCATGAGCCGTCCTGGCAGATGTTCCACGGCCTGGGGCGGCATGGCCCAGATTGGCGGTGGCAGGGTGATCCCCGCGGCGGCGGCGGTGGATAGAAACAGCTCTCGGCGGTTCATCTGGGCTCTCCCTGATTGCGAACTGCCAGGACCCTATGTGGTTCGAATTCGTGACGGAACGCATTGATCTGGTCCGATGCGGTTCATAGTTGAGACATTCAAGCAGATGTGATTTTGGCTAGATGAGGGGCAAGCGATGGAGCGAACGATGGATTGGGCGCGCATACCCTATTTCCTGGCCGTGGCGCGCACCGGCAGCCTGCGCGCCGCCGCCGAGACGATCGGCGGCAACCACGCCACCGTGGACCGCAACCTGCGCGGGCTCGAGACGACCTATGGCGTGCGGCTCTTTGATCGCTCAACGGCGGGCCTGTCGCTGACATCCGCCGGAGAGGCGCTGTTGCCCGTGGCCGAAGAGGCCGAGCAGTCGATGATTGCCGCGCGCATGCGCCTTCAGGGGCTCGACCGCGAGGCGGCGGGCACGGTGCGGCTTTCTATCCCGACGCCTTTTGCGGTCCACACTCTGCCACCGATCCTGTCGCGCTTTTGCAATGACTACCCCGAGATCCAGCTGGACGTGTCCGTCACCAATCGCTTCGAGGACATAAGCCGCGCCGAGGCCGACGTGTCCGTGCGCGTCGCGTTCCAGGTCGACGATGACGTGGTTGGGCGCAAGCTGTTCCAGTACAACACCGGCATCTTCGCCAGCCCAAGCTATCTCGAACGGCATTTCGAGGCGCGCGGGCCAAAGGGCGACGGGTTGCATTGGGTCGGATGGGGCGACGTTGAGGCCGTGCCTGACTGGGTCAAAAACAGCCCGTTCCCGCGCGCATCGCTGCGGCATAACCTGCGGGATCCGATGCTGATTAAGGAACTGGTGCGCGGCGGGCAGGGGATGAGCTACCTGCCGGTCTCCTGGACGCATGAGGTGGATGGTCTACGGCAGGTGCCAGGGACCGACATCACGCCGAACCGGTCGGTTTGGCTGCTTTTGCATTCCGATCTGCGGCGCACCACGCGCGTGCGGCTCTTGGTGGATTACCTGGCCCGCGAGCTGAAGGCGCTGAAGCCCAAATTCCTGCACGCGTCGCGCAGCGCCCGGCTCTGACCGGACGCCGGGCGCCTATTTGCGGAAACTGTCCAGGCTGACCACCTCGGCGTCCTTGCGGGGCTCGTCCTCTTCCTCGACGGCCTGCAGCGGCGCTTCCTCGACCTCTTCGATCTCTTCGCCGTCTTCCTCGTCCTGCGTTTCAAACCGCAGCCCGAACTCGACGGATGGATCCACGAAGGTCTTGATTGCGTCGTAGGGGATGTAAAGCGGCTCGGGGTTCTCGCCGAAGTTCAGCGTCACCGAAAAGCCTTCATCCGTCACCTCAAGACCGTCGAACCAGTGCTGCATGACCACGGTCATTTCCTCGGGGTAGCGGTCGCTCAACCAGTCGGCGATCTCTACATCCGGGTGCATCGTGTCGAAGGTGATGAAGAAGTGGTGCTGCCCCGGAAGACCGTCGGACTGCACCGCTGTCAGCACCTCTTGAATTAGGCCGCGCATGGCGCGGTGCATGAGGTTGCCATAGTCAATGGTGCCTGTCATCGCGTTCCTCTTGGGCGATCTGGGGGTAGCATAAGGGATTCCTTGGCGAAGGGAAGATGCCGTTCGCGGAGTTGCGCCTGTTGGCGCTTACCGCGCGTCACTTGTTTCGGTCCATAGTTGCTTAGCGCCAAGCCTTCGGGTGCCCTGAATAGCGGTGCAATTCAAGCCGAAATGACGCAGGGCCGGGCAATTTTGGCGAGATCGTAGGCGATGCGGCCCATGTCGCCCGGGTGGCCCGTGGTGAGTGCCCACAGGCCCTAGACAAAGTATGATCCCGCGACGCCCAACGCCGCGACGATCAGCAAGGTCGATATCATACCGACCCTCAGCCAAAGCATCAGCACGCCCGCGATCACGGCAAGCAGCGCGGCGGTGACGTCGAGCGTCGCCAGCTCGGGCGACAGTAGATGCAGCGGGCCAAGTTGCGTCGTGTTGACCTGTGCGAAGAACACATGCGTGGCGAACCAAAGCGAGAGGTTTAGGATCACGCCCACAACCGCGGCGGTGATGGCCTGCAGCGCGCCCGCGAGGCGGGGCCGGGTCGAGATCCACTCGATGTAGGGCGCGCCCGCGAAGATCCACAGAAAACAGGGCACAAATGTCACCCAGACCGTCAACAGCGCCGCCGCCAGCGCCAGGCCCCATCCGCCAGCGCCGTATCCGGCCAGAAAACCCACGAACTCGGTCACCAGGATCAAGGGGCCGGGCGTGGTCTCGGCCAGGCCCAGCCCGTCCATCATCTGCTGGGTCGAGATCCAGCCCTGCACCTGCACGACCTCCTGGGTCATATAGGCCAGCACCGCATAGGCGCCGCCGAAGGTCACGATGGCAAGCTTTGAAAAGAACAGCCCGACCTGCGTCAAAAGCTCTTGGCCGGTCAGCCAGAGCACGCCGATCGGCGCCCACCAAAGCGCGCCCCAGAGCGCGACTGTTCTGACCAGCCCGGCGCTTGGCGAGGACGCCCGCAGGTCGGACCTGTCCGACAAGGGCGCAGGAGCCTCCGCCCCAGGCCCGCCGCGCAGCCAGCCATATAGCGCCGCCGTCGCGATGATCAGGGGGAAGGGCAGCGCAAAGGCAAAGATCGCCAGAAAGGACAGCCCGGCCAGGACCCATCTATCCAACGAGCGCAGCGCCTTATTCGCCACTTTCAGGAGGGCCTGGAGGACGATCACGACAACCGCCGCCTTGACCCCCAAGAAGACCGCCTCGACCAGCGGCACCTGGCCCAACCAGACATAGAGCCCGGCAAGCGCCGCCATCACCAGCGCGCCGGGCAGCACGAATAGAAGCCCCGCGATCAGCCCCCCCGGAACGCCGCGCAGACGCCAGCCGCAATAGGTGGCCAGCTGCATCGCCTCGGGCCCCGGCAGAAGCATGCAAAAGCTCAGCGCGTTCAGAAACTGCGCCTCGCTGAGCCATGGCCGGTCCTCGACCAGCTCCTTATGCATCACGGCGATCTGCGCGGCGGGCCCGCCGAAGGACAGAATGCCGATGCGGAAGAAGGCCCACAGCAGTTCTCGAAAGGATGCGTCCATCTCAGGTGTGCCCCATTGGCCAGTTGTGGGTTTCCTCATGCCCGTCTCGCGCCCAGCGGTAAAGCGCATCGTAGAGCCAAAGGCCGGCCTCAAGCTGCTGGTGGTCGTCTTTGTATTGCCGCGACAACCCCACAGAGACGGCCAGCAGCCCCGCGGCCTGCGGCGCAAGGTCATGCCGGTTGCTGTCGGCGGCACGGATGATCGTGGCAAGGCGGTCCAGCGCTGCGCTGCGAAGGCCGAACGCCTCCAACATGGCGTCAAAGGTGCAGCCATCGTCGCGGTGCGAGTACTTGGCCCCTGTGATGTCGAACGGCGTTGCGTCGAACCTCTCCGCAACGGCTTGGACTTCGGACGGTGCCACGAAGAGAAACCGCGCGCGGCGATCAACGAAGCGCCGGATCAGCCAAGGGCAGGCGATGCGGTCGATCTTTGGGCGGTGACGGGTGACCCAAACTGCGTTTGCGGGGATTGCCGCAGCAGGCACCGCCTGAGCGCCTGGCAATTCAAACCAGGCCGCAACACCGCCGGAAAGGTTTTCGGCCATCACCCCCTCAGAGCGCAGCCAACTCGTTAACCCCTGACTAAGCTTCTTGCCCTTTTGGCAGGCTATGACCGCGCGCTGGGTGCCGATGTGGCGGGCCAACCCGGCGGGATCGCCGTGATCCCATCGCAGCGCCGTGGGAATGAGCCGAGGGTCGGCTGCAAAGTCCTCGTCGGTGCAGATATCGACAATGACGGGGCATTCTGGCGTGCCGATGAGGCGGTTCAGTTGTTGGGGCGTGATCTCGTTAGGTCCAGGCATGGTACATCCTTCCCTTGGTAAGGGTCGTGGATGCGACGCTTGGGCCTAGGCCTCACGGGGCGCGCGCGCTTGGCCCCATGGACATGTCTTGCCGATTGCCGGGGCGGCGGTCAAGATGCGGCGGGTTGACGCTGGGGGGCGAAAGTTAGCGATTTGTTGTGATTCGGCGTGCTCCCATGAGAATGGGTGGGCGGCGCCCCGCGACGAAAATTGCTCTGCGCTCGAGATGCACGGCCGTGCCCGCCCGGGTTCATTGTTCCCTCCGAATCGCTAAGATCTCGCTAACATTTCTGGGGTCTGAACGTCGCCGCAGGCCGCATGCGCCCCTCACAACCGCGTGAGCCCCGCTCTTGGGCCTGCACCTCTCGCTCGGCTTCACCTAGGCTTGCGGAAACCAAGAAGGGCGGCGCGACGATGATATGGCCAAGGCAAGCATGCCTCGCAGTTGTGGCAGTTCTAGGCGCATCCAACTCAGGCTTTGCGACGGTTCTGGGCGGTGAGATCCAGCGCCAGACGGGGCAGGGAAGCTTTGTAAAGCTTCAGACCGATCAGCCCTTCGATGTGGGCGAGGACAATTTCAACACTGACCACCTTTACGCCTTTGACGAGGACCAGAATATCACGTTGGATCGGGACATCCGCGTTGATATCGGCGGCGTCGCGGGGCAGATCGCGAAAGAGACCGTGGTGGCCAGCCATTACGTATTCTTTGACAGCTGGGACGGGGTCCATATCGGCTATGTCGATTTTGACGCGCCGATCCTGGGCATCGCGGCGCTGCCGCAGAGCCTGGATGCGACGGATTTCCTGGCCAATACCAACGTCAATTACATCAGCACCGACCTGCGCGGATTGGAACGGGGCGATCATGTTTGGGTCGATGCAGACAACCCCGAACGGCTATGGGTCTACTGGGCGGGGTCGAGCCCGGGCGACTATATCCGGGTGTTCACCGAGCGCTCGCCCGGCGCGCTGATGATGTAGCTTGTGGTGCGGCGCGGGATGGTTGCCTGCGGGCAAGCTTGGCGATAGGCCTAATCCCTAATGTATTCATCCGTCTCCTTGGCATCGAGATTTGTCCTCGGTGAACTGCTGCGGCACCGCTTTGCGGTGCTCTGGCTCGGGTGGGCGGCGAGCTGTCTCATCTCGTATCGGGACATCTCGGCGCGGCTGTCCCAGGGGCGCGACGTGCCCTATGCGATCGGCGACCTGCTGGTAAATTATCACGGCGGCTTTACGCGGCGCGGTCTGTTCGGCGAGCTTGCTGTCTGGCTCTCCGACGGGTTGGGTGGCGCGCCCTTGCATTGGGCCTGGGCAATGGCCGCCATCGCGTCGGGCCTGCTGACGTGGCTAGGCATTCGCGTTCTGCGCGCGTTCCCAAATGAGGTGGGTTATCTTCCGTTCATCCTGTCACCGGTATGCCTGCTGTTTGTCGCCTACGACAGTTCCGCGATCTTTCGCAAAGAGATGTTTGGGTATCTGCTGCTGGCTTTGGTTTTGAACGCAGCACTTGCTCGGTCTGAGCGCGCGGCAGCGGTGTGGCTCGCAGCCGCCTTGGTCTTTGCCGCGCCGGTTCTGCTGGCGCATGAGGCGGTCATCTTCATGGCGCCCGCATATGCAATGGCGGGTTGGCTTGTCGCGAGGGCATGGCCGCAGCGGCGCGTGTGGGTTCTGGGATGGGGCGTTTGCCTGGTGATTGTGGCGCTGGTCGTTCTGGCCGCAATCGTCACCGCGCCAGTGCCGAATGTTGCCGAGATTTGCGCGGCCACGCGCCTGAGAAGCTGCGGCGGTCCGTTCTCGGCGCTGGAACTGACGACGTGGCAGGGCGTTGAAATGGTCGTTCGGCGGCGCACGGAGTTGGGCCTCGTCTATTTCGGCGCATTCTTCGCGTTGGCCCTAGCGCCTCTGTTCGGCCTGCGCATAGGGAGCGCTGCGCCGCGGTTGCACCTATGGGTCATAGGGTTCGCGGTTCTTGGGGTCTTGCCGATGTTCGCGCTGGGCTATGACTACGGCCGGTGGGTGCAGATGACGGTTCTGCCGCTCACGCTATTGGCGGCGGTCGCGGTGAGATTGGGCGTGGCGCGGCTCGTCTCGCCATGGCCGCCCCTGGCGATCTGCCTCTTCGTTGGGACGTGGTCGCTGTCGCACGCGCACGCGGTCTTTCAGTTCCACGCGTGGATGATCTGGCCCGCGCTGGCGGTCCTGTCCGTTTCCGCATGGGCCTTGGGTCGGTTTCACACGCGGAAATGAGGGCGCGCGCGTATCTGCGACAGGCTACAGGCGTCTATTGCGCCGCGTCGCCAGCGCCCGCGTGTTGACAGAGGCCAGAACGCGCGCGCAGTCTTGCGGATATCCATTTTAGACAACAGGGAGGCGCGCGATGCGCTATTTGATCACGCCCGCATTATTGATCTTTGGAACCGTGCTGGCCGCGCCAGCGATTGCGCAGAGCGGCAAGAAGAGCCCCTCTGGTGCGGCCCCGGTGGAGGCACCGGAATGTGGCCGATTTCCCGGTGGCGATGTCGTCTGCAGCTGCCCCGCGGGCGGCGTGGACCGGTCCGTTTGGGGCGTCGGGCCCTATACTGGCGACAGCGATGTCTGCACCGCCGCGCGCCACGCAGGGGTGATCGGCGCCGATGGCGGCGTGGTTTCGCTGAGCGAGCGACCCGGCCAATCGGGCTACGAGGGCAGCACCGCCAATGGCGTGACCACCTCAAGCTGGGGCAGCTACGGCCAGAGCTTTGCCTTCGCCAGCGCGGGTGGGGCTTCCACGCTAGAGGCCACGGGCTTGCCGCGCTGCACCAAGATGCCTGCCGGTGCCGACCGCTATTCCTGTGCCTGCCCGGCGGATGCGCCGCTGGGCTCGGTCTGGGGCAACGGGCCCTACACCGCGGATAGCGACATCTGCACCGCGGCGCTGCACCTTGCCTATATCGATGCCGAGGGCGGCGATGTCCATGTGCTGAGAGTGCAGGGGCTTTCGTCGTATTTCGGGGCGGAATCGAACGGTGTCACCAGTTCGGGCTGGGGCGCTTTTGTCAGCAGCACAACTTTTCATTGGAATCGGTAGCCGGTGCGCGGGGCGACTCTGCGGGATAAGGTGCAGGCTTCTGTTGCCTCCGGGGCTTGCGCTGCAAGCTCCCGCATGCGCGTCATAACTTCGGAGCGGGCGCGGGCATCAAACGCTGAGTGATAAGGTGCAGGCTTCTGTTGCCAGGTGCCTGCGAACCCCGCCAGCCCTGGCTAGAGGACTGGACTTAAGATTTCGATCTATCGCGCTGCATTAAGCAGCGAGAGCGACCGGAGCATGATTGTTATTGGCAATTATGCTTAACGGACCGATATCGGTGGTACCTCACCGAGACAAAGCAAACACCTTTAGACGTTCGTCGATCCTGTTTCGACCCCTCGCTCCCCCCAATAAAGGGAATTTGGTGGAGTCGCCGGGTACCGCCCCCGGGTCCGATCCGCTTATTACGTGCGCGTTTATGTCCATAGTCGGCAAGCCGACGCCTCATATGTAGGCGCCCGCGTCGCCGGATACAAGCGTCTAGAAAAAAAGGCGAATTAGTTTGTTGTCTTGTTGAGTGAGTTTGCCATAGAAGCCGCAACTCTGGTTAACGATTCTCCGGTTTTGGTTCCTTTCGATGTCACGGGAATGAGTGAGAAGTCACATGGCAGTTAGGCTGTTTAGATGCGCGGATTGCGGTCACAAAATGCGGTTCTGGGGGGCGAGTCGCGGGTATTGCTATACTCCAAAACCGTTTCACAAACGCGGCAGATATCTTCTGATGGTGCTGTTTTTATTGGTGTTTTGGGCGTCTTTCGCCTTTCTTCAAATGCAATGAAATCGCCGCGGCGCAGCTGACGCGATGCTTGCGTGCTCGGCTCTTGTCCCGCGTGCCTCATTGCCGTGCTGAAGGCGCCCAATTCTTACCGCCATTCGGGTTTACGGGTTCGATCTGAGGGAATTTCGGATCGGACTATCACCTATGCGTGTGTTTACCATTTTGGCGACTGTGGCCCTCTTGGTGCCCATGACATCCGGGGCGCAGGTCAAGGACCGTCTGGACCGGCGCGACAAGCTGTTGGGATGGGAGGCCGTGGGGCGACTGGATGGCCCGCATGGGCATTGCACGGCGGCGCTGATCACGCGGGATGTCGCGCTTACGGCCGCGCATTGCGTGGCGGGCAAGGGCACCGGATTCGTGTTCCGGGCAGGCTATCGGGACGGCAGCGCGATTGCCTCGCGCAGCGTCGTCGATCTGGTGCTCGCGGACGGGTATCTTGATGCGGTCGCGCGCAGGGACCGCGGGCAGGCGATTGCGCTTGACGTGGCCTTGGTGCGCCTCAGCAGCGCGATCTACGATCCCGGCGCCAACCCCTATGAGATCGCCGCGCCGCCTCGTTTGGGCGGGCAACTGACGCTGGCCTCTTACGGTCAGGGACGACTGGAGGCGCTGACGTTGGAGCGAGGCTGCGCGCTTAAGAAGCGCTACCGCGATGGCGTCGTGGGTTTCGACTGCGACGCGACTTTTGGCTCCTCCGGTGCGCCGGTCTTTACCAAGGTGGGCGACCGGTTCCGCATCTTCTCGGTCGTGTCCAGCGGGACCGTGGATGAGGGCTTGCCCAAGGAAACGCTGGGGATGGAGCTGTCCGCGATTGTGCCGCAGATGTTGGAGACCTTGCGCAACAGGCGTGCCCTGGCGCCGATCAGCAACGGGGCGCGGCGCATTGGCGTGGGGCAGGGGATGAGCGGGGGCGCGCGGTTCGTCCGGCCCAACGGGTCCTAGAGCGCGCGCGGGGCTAACCGCCGCGCCGCTCGGCCATGACCTGCGCGCCAAGGGACTTGGTGTAGTTCTCCAGCTCTGACAGCGCCGCCTCGACAGCGGCGGGCTCCTGAGCACTTACGGCATCCGCGATCCGGCTGTGCAGGGCGATGATCTCTTCGCGGGACCGCGCGGTGAAGGTGATCATGTTCATCAGGGGCTGCATGGCTTCCACAGCGCCCGCCAGCTGATAGCTCAGCACGGGGTTGCCGGCGGCGTCCACCAGCGCGCGGTGAAAGGCCACATCCGAGGCGCAGAACGCCTCATCCGTCAGCCCAGGCGCACCCTGGCGGGTGATCTCGGCCTGCATGGCGGCGAGGTGGTCGGGGCCGCGGCGCTTGGCCGCCAAGGGTGCGCAGGCGCGTTCCAGCGTGTAGCGCGCCTCGCAGGCGGTCTCGAAATCCACCGCGTTCATGCTCAACAGAAGCGTCGAGGTGGTGATCTGCTGCGGATAGGCCTCCTCATAGGTCAGCCGGTTCACGAAGGCCCCGCCGGTGGCGCCGCGCTGGGTGCGGATCAGGCTCTGCGCGGCCAGGCGCTTGAGCGCCTCGCGCACGGTGGGGCGGGAGACGCCGAACTGCTCTGCCAGATCGGATTCCGAGGGCAGCCGCGCGTCCGAGATCAGGTCGCCGGCGACGATGGCCTCTCGGATCGCCTTGGCGATCTGCGGGGCGAGGTCTTTGGTCTGGTCGAGCTTTGTGCGCATCTGTCCAATTGTCTGACATTAATCGTTTGACATTTAACCCGCGCCTGCACCAATAGGCAAATCGAAAGACTCACCTGGACCTTGTGACGGATGCCTGCTGGACTGATCAGATCATCGCTGTGGCTTGGCTTTTTCGCCCTGATCCTATGGGCGTGGTGGGTGATGTATTCCATGGCAATGGATATGGATCTGGACTGGGTCGGCCGCCCGGGGGCGATGGGCGCGCGCATGGCGGCGATGGACCCGCGCATGCCGATGTACATGCCGATGGCCAATTTCGGGCCGCTATTCGCGATGTGGGCGATCATGATGGCGGCGATGATGCTGCCCACGATGGTGCCCACTTTGACGAGCTACGAGCGGCTGATGGTGACCGCGGACGGCACCCGCGCGGGCTGGCTGGGCGTGTTGGCGGGCTACGCCATCGCCTGGGTGGGGTTCGCCGCGGCGATCACCGCCGCGCAGCTGGCGCTGCTCTTTGGCGGCGTGGTGGACATGCTGGGCATCGCCAAGACGCCCTGGTTCGCCGCGGCGCTGCTGATCGTGGTCGGAGCGTTCCAATTCACCCGCGCCAAAGAGATCTGCCACGGGGTCTGTCACTCGCCGATGATGTATTTCCTGGGGCATTGGCGCCCGGATTTCCGCGGCGGGCTGCGCATGGGGCTGGGGCTGGGCGCGTTCTGCGTGGGCTGCTGCTGGGGCTTTATGGCGCTGGGCTTCGTGGGCGGGGTGATGAGCCTCTTGTGGATGGGGCTGGCGACGCTCTTTATGGTGTTTGAGAAACTGCCGCAGATCGGCCACCGCCTGCTGAAGCCGGCGGGCGTGGTGTTGATCGCGGGCGGGCTCTTCGTGGCGGCGCAGGCCGCTGGATTGATCGGATAGGGAGGACGGACGACATGGCAGCCAAGAAAGAGGCCAAAGCGGCGGATCGGATCGTGGTGCGCGACCGGCTGGATCAGCGCATGGACCCGAACCCTTTGCGGCGGCGTCTGCGCCCGACCGAGTGGGTGATCAAGGGCGAGTTGTTCATGAACTGCTCCTGCACGGTGTTCTGCCCCTGCGTGATCTCGCTGGGCGCGCATCCGCCGACCGAGGGCTCCTGCCGCACCTGGTTCGCGCTGCAGATCGACGAGGGCCATTTCGAGGGCGAGAATCTGGGCGGGCTGAACGTGGCGCTGATGATCGACATCCCCGGCAAGATGGCCGATGGCGACTGGAAGGTCGCGGCCTATGTGGATGAAAACGCGACGCAAAAGGCCTATAACGGGTTGCTGCAGATCCTCTCTGGCGGGGCGGGCGGCAACACCGGCGTGTTCCACTACCTGGTCTCCGAGATCATCGGTGCGGAGCGCGAGAAGGTGATCATCGAGCGCGACGGGCGCCGCCGCCGCATCATGGTGGGCCGCAAGATCCAGGGCGAGATCGAGATGCTGCAGGGCAAGGACCCCGACGTGCCGGTGGCGATCGAGAACTCGACCTACTGGATGGGGCCGGTGGTCTATCCGGCGCGCGGGCTCAAAAGCCGGGTGCGCGACTATGGCCGGGTCTGGGACTTCTCCGGCAAGTCCGGCGAGATCGTCCCGATCAACTGGTCGGGCCCGAACCGCACATGATCACACCGGAGTTCTGCCGCACCATGGCGCGCTATAACGCCTGGCAGAACAAGAGCTTGCAGGTGGCCGCAGATGGGCTTGCCGAGGACGCCCGCAGGGCGGATCGCGGCGCCTTCTTCGGGTCCATCTTCGGCACGCTCAACCACCTTCTTTGGGCCGACACGATCTGGATGTCGCGCTTTGACGGCTGGAGAAAGCCCAAGGGGGGCATTTCTGACAGCCCGCGTTTCACCTCCGAATGGGTGGCCCTTAAGGCCGCGCGCGGGGATGCGGACCAGCGGATCAAGACCTGGGCGCGCAGGCTGACAGAGGCGGATCTGCAGGGCGATTTGGCGTGGTTTTCCGGTGCGTTAGGCGCCAATGTTCAGAAATCCTACGGGTTCTGCGTGCAGCATTTTTTCAACCACCAGACCCACCACCGTGGCCAGGTCCACGCGATGCTCACCGCGGCGGGGGCAAAGCCCGCCGATACCGACCTCTTCATCATGCCCGAGGATGCCTGAAATGGCCGCTATCTCCCCCTCGCGCCGTCTGCGCCGCACGCCCTTTTCCGAGGGCGTCGAGGCGATGGGCGCCAAGGCCTACACGGTCTATAATCACATGCTTTTGGCCACGGTCTTCCGCTCGGTCGAGGAGGATTACCGCCACCTGAAATCCGCGGTGCAGGTCTGGGACGTCGCCTGCGAGCGCCAGGTGGAGCTTCGCGGCCCGGATGCGGGCAAGCTGATGAAGATGCTGACGCCACGCGACCTGCGCGGCATGCTGCCGGGCCAGTGCTATTACATGCCCATCGTCGACCAGACCGGCGGGATGCTGAACGACCCCGTCGCGGTCAAGCTTGCCGAGGACCGCTATTGGATCTCGATTGCCGACAGCGATTTGCTGTTTTGGGTCAAGGGGATCGCCCACGCTCTTCACATGGAGGTGCTGGTGGACGAGCCCGACGTGTCCCCTCTGGCCATTCAAGGCCCCAAGGCCGAGGAACTGATGGCGCGGGTCTTCGGCGACAGCGTACGCAACATCCGATTTTTCCGCTTTGGCTGGTTCGACTTCCAGGGGCGCAGCCTGGTTGTGGCGCGGTCGGGATATTCTAAACAAGGCGGGTTCGAGATCTATGTCGAGGGCTCGGACATTGGTATGCCGCTCTGGAACGCGCTCTTCGAGGCGGGCAAGGATCTGGACGTCCACGCGGGCTGTCCCAACCTGATCGAGCGGATCGAGGGCGGCTTGCTGAGCTATGGTAACGACATGACCCGCGCCAACACGCCCCATGAATGCGGGCTGGGCCGGTTCTGCGACACGCAGACGGCGATTGGCTGCGTCGGGCGGGATTCGCTGCTGCGGGTGGCCCAGGACGGCCCCGTGCGCCAGATCCGCGCCATCGCCATCGAGGGCGCCCCGGTGCCCGGCTGCGGCGCGCCCTGGCCGATCATGGCGGGCCAGGACCAGGTGGGGCAGGTGACATCCGCCGCCTGGTCCCCCGATTACGAGACGAACGTGGCCATTGGCATGGTCCGCATGACCCATTGGGAGCCCTACACAGAGGTGGACGTGCTTCTGCCCGAGGGCGAGGTGCGTGCGGCGACCGTCTTTGGCGTCTTTTGGAATTGAGAGGAGAATCAGATGTTTAACGCACTCGTGGTCCGCAAAGAGGGCGAGGAAAAGCCCGTCGCAGGGGTGGAGCAGATCGGCGAGGACATGCTGCCCGAGGGCAACGTGACCGTCGCGGTGGAATACTCCACGGTGAACTACAAGGACGGGCTCTGCATCGGGCCGGGCGGCGGGCTGGTGCGCAACTACCCGCATGTGCCGGGGATCGATTTCGCGGGCACCGTCGAGGCGTCGGACGACGACCGCTACACGCCCGGCGACAAGGTCGTGCTGACCGGCTGGCGCGTGGGCGAGGCGCATTGGGGCGGCTACGCGCAGAAGGCGCGGGTGAACGCCGATTGGCTGGTGCCGCTGCCCGCCGGTTTGGACACGCGCCAGGCGATGGCCGTGGGCACGGCGGGCTTCACCGCGATGCTGGCGGTGATGGCGCTGGAGGATCACGTTCTGAAGGGCGGCCCCGTGCTGGTCACCGGTGCGGCTGGCGGCGTGGGCTCGGTCGCCACCGCGATCCTGGCCAATCTGGGCCATGAGGTCGCCGCGGTCACCGGGCGGCCTGAGACCGAAGAGTACCTGCGCGGGCTCGGCGCCACGCAGATCGTGCCCCGCGAGGAGCTGAACGAGACCACCAAACGGCCCTTGGAGAAAGAGGTTTGGGGCGGTTGCGTCGACGCCGTGGGCGGCGAGATGCTGGCCCGGGTGCTGGGGCAGATGCAGTATGGCGCCAGCGTCGCCGCAGTGGGCCTGGCCGGAGGGGCAGGGCTGCCCGCCACGGTGATCCCATTCCTGCTGCGCGGCGTGAACCTGCTGGGCATCGACAGCGTCATGCAGCCCTTCGAGAACCGCCTCCCCGCCTGGGAGCGCATCGCCAAGCACCTGCCGATGGACAAGCTGGAGGCGATGGTGCGGCCCGCGACCCTGTCGGACCTGCCGCAGCTGGGGCGCGACATCCTCAAGGGCCAGGTTAAGGGCCGCGTTGTGGTTGATGTGAATAGTTAGCGCCCTAATACAGGGCTTGACTGCACGGTAAAAACAAGACCAGGCTAAAAGATCTATTGGCCTGGTATTAAGATATGTATTTTTCGCTGCCGAAGTTTCTGAACCTCATCTTCGTATTAGGGACGGTTTACCTATTTGCGCAAAGCAATTTGGCACCGTCTTGGACTCCTCTGCTTTTGTTGCTCCCGATGCTCCTGCTCGTCAGCGGAACACACGCGAGTTTAGGTGCGGTCTTAACAACACGCGCGCTCGTGCCCTTGTCTGCCGGGCTCTTCATGATGGCGCTTTATGATGCAATGCCGTTACTTTTGGGGGGCGGAGAAGATTTTATGACGATTGCGAATTTTGGTTTTGCCGAACCTGACCCGTCAGTCATTAATTTTGAAGCCGATAGCTTTTACCTAGAGGCGGTCAGTGTGCTCTATGCGATGTTTTCTGGGTTTTTGTTGTTTAAGGGCCTCGACGACCTCGGCGAGCTAAGAGAAGCCCTTGTCGAAGAGGCGACCTGCATCGGGTCGATTGAGAAATACTCTGACATCATATTGAAGTGCCAAGAAACGTCGGACTGTAAGCAGCTATCGAACCAGTTGCGCGATTTATTGCGGGACTACGTCCAGCGGGTCATTGAGTTTGTGAAGAATGGTCCGACAGCGGAGAATGATGTAGTGATTTCGAAGGCCACAGCGGTTGTGGTGCAAATCGTCCCAAAGACGGATGTTGCCAATAACGCACAAGCGGCGATTTTGAACGCGTTTGACGAACTTGCACGTGCAAGGTCTCGCCGGTCGCGCGCGATGGGCAACCGGTTGCCACCCATGGTAATGACATTCCTACTGTTGATGTCGATCTCAATGGTGATGCCGTTTTTTGGTGCGCCCGTCGACGGATTTTCGACGAACCATATCTACATCTTTTTGATGACATGCTGTTTTACCTTTGTGTTCATGCTTCTTTTGGACCTCAATGATCCATTTGACGGCTATTGGCAGATTTCGATGGCACCGTTCGAGGAAATTCGCCGACGGTTGGCTTAAGGCATGTTGTGCCCCCTTCGAGAACCGCCTTCCCGCCTGGGAGCGTATCGCCAAGCGCCTGCCGATGGACAAGCTGGAGGCCATGATGCAGCCCGCGACCCTGTCAGACCTGCCGCAGCTGGGGCGCGACATCCTCAAGGGCCAGGTCAAGGGCCGCGTTGTGGTTGATGTAAACGGGTAACAGAACGCGCGGAGGTTGGCTTTTCCACGAAAGGGCCAACCTTTTGCCACATGAGCCCGACACATCCCTGAACCCAGTGATTGAGGGATGGTGTCATGTTCACGTCAGAGAACCCGATTTTTGAATTCCGCGGCCCCTTTGGGGTGCCGGTGCAGATCTCACCGAGCCTTATTTTCTTGGTGTTTCTTTACGTTGGCTTTGGCGGCGGCGCCCGCGAGATGGCCTATGATCTGATGTTCCTGGTGATCGTGATGGGCTCGATCTTTCTGCACGAGGTGGGCCACGCCTGGGGCAGCTTGGTGCAGGGCCAGCCGGTGCGGCGCATCGTGCTGAACGGCTGCGGCGGGTTCTGCGAGCGCGAGCGCTCGGCCACCCGCTACGAGCAAGAGCTGATCGTCGCCATGGGGCCCATCGTGAACGCAGTGCTCTGGGCGGTGTCCTCGCTGATCGCCCAGTGGATCTATGACCCTGAAATCTATTGGGTTTTCGCCACCGTTGCCTGGGTGAACCTGTCGCTCTTAATCATCAATCTGCTGCCGATCACGCCGCTGGATGGCTCCAAGCTGTTTAACCTGCTGCTGTGCCGGATCATGTCCGCGGGCTTCGCGCGGAGGGTCTGCGGCTTTGTCGGGCTCCTGGTGGCGGGGGTCTGCCTTTTGTTCCTGGCGTTCTGGCTCGTCATCGACCCGCTGGGCACCCTGAACTGGTGGCTGGTCGTGGCGCTGATGGTGCTGCTGCCCGCGATGCCAGCGCATTGGCGGATGCTGCTGGGGCGGGCGGCTTGATTGACACGTGCCACGCTTGGCAAAGTTAATGAAATCTTGCCCTAGCGCGCGCAGTTTGCGGGTCCACGCCGTCCGAATGGCCGGAAAGGCCTTATTTCATTGAGAAAACCGATGTCGGCACTTTGTCGGCAAAACGTCGGACTTTCGTCGGGCATCTAAGTCGGGCATCTAACCGGTGCATCTGGCTGGGGTTGGATTTGGCCGGCGAGGGGATCACGAGAGAAACCTCGCCCCGGACTTGATCCGGGGCCTCCACCTTGAGCCAAGCACAACGCGGGGAGCGGCCTTCTGGAGGAATGAGGCCCTATGTCCACTCAAGGCCAACCCCCGCCTTCCCCATAAACCGGAACCAGCCGTGGGTTCTAACTCAGGTGATGCACCTCTTGCAGCCCATAGACCGGCGTCGGCAGGCCCTCCATCCGCGCCTTGAGCTGGATCGCCAGGAACTGCGAGTAGTGCCGCGACTGGTGCAGGTTGCCGCCATGGAACCACAGCGCCTCTTGCTGCGTGGGCTTCCACATGTTGCGCTGCTCGCCTTCCCAGGGGCCGGGGTCCTTGGTGGTGGCTGAGCCCAGGCCCCGGACCTTGCCGACCTTATCGGCCACCTCCTGACTGATCAGCTGCGCGGCCCAGCCGTTCATCGAGCCATAGCCGGTGGCGAAGACGATCACATCCGCGGGCAGCTCGGTGCCGTCCTCTAGCTTGAGCCCCGTGGGCGTCACCTCTGAGGCCTGGCCATGGGCCAGCTTGACCTCGCCGTCGCAGATCAGCTCGGACGCGCCCACGTCGATGTAATAGCCCGAGCCGCGGCGCAGGTATTTCATAAAGAGCCCGCTGTTGTCATCGCCCCAGTCCAGCTTAAATCCCGCTTTCTCTAGCCGGTTGTAAAAGTCGGCGTCGCGTTCCTTTATCGCCTCATAGACCGGCACCTGCACCGCGGGCAGCACCTTATAGGGCAGCGAGGCAAAGACCAGGTCCGCGGTGTGGTGGTCGATGCCATTGGCCACGGCGCGCTCGGAATAGAGATCCCCCATCGCGATATCCATCAAACTGTCCGACTTGACGATATGCGTCGACGAGCGCTGTACCATCGTGACATCGGCCCCGGCCTCCCAAAGGGCGGCGCAGATGTCATGGCTGGAGTTGTTGGAGCCCACCACCACGGCCCTTTTGCCCGCGTATTGGTCCGGGCCGGGATGCTTGGAGGAATGATGCAGGTCGCCGGTGAAGCTGTCCATGCCGGGCAGGGAGGGCACGTTGGGCACCGCGGACATGCCGGTGGCCAGGATCAGCTGCTTGGGGCGCAGGGTGACGTCCTGGCCATCACGGTTGACCTTCACGACCCATTCGCCGGCGGCTTCGTCATAGCGGGCGTTCTCGCAGACCGTCTTGGACCAGTAGTTCAGCTCCATCACCTTGGTGTAGTATTCCAGCCAGTCGCCCAGCTTGTCCTTGGGCGAGAAGACCGGCCAATGATCGGGGAAGGGGATGTAGGGCAGGTGGTCGTACCAGACCGGGTCATGCAGGCAGAGCGACTTGTAGCGCTTGCGCCAGCTGTCGCCGGGGCGGTCGTTCTTCTCGACGATGATCGTGGGCACGCCGATGCGTTTCAGCCGCGCGCCCAGGCCGATGCCGCCCTGGCCGCCGCCGATGATCACGCAATAGGGATGCTCGGTGTAGCCCAGTTCCTTTTCCTCGCGGGCGCGGGCCTCGGCCCAGGTCTCGCGGTCCTTGAAGGCGCCATGGGTGACGCCGTGGTCGCGGGTGGCGCCTTTGGTCTCTTCATGGCCCTTCAGCTCCTGCGCGGTGGTCAAAAGCGTCCAGCAGCCCTCGGCATTCAGCCGGACATGGCCCTTGCCGCGCACCGCGTCGGTCTCGAAGGTGATCCAGGCCTCGGTGATGCCGCCCGCCTCAGAGGGCTCGCCCTCGACGGCCCAGTTGCGCGGGTTCACCCCGGCCAGGGTCTCGGCGGCCATCGCGGCGATGGCATCGCGCCCCTCCATGGTCTTGATGTTCCAGGTGAAGGCCACCAGGTCGCGCCAATAGCAATCCTCGGCAAAGAGGCCCTTGAGCGCCTCGGTGTCGGCGGCGGCCAGCGCGGCGCCGAGTTTCGTCAGGAATGTCTCGATTCTTCCAAGCGGTGATGCAGCATCCATAAGTTTTCCTCCCAATAATCAAATCTGGCCAATCTCCGTTCAGGGCGGCCAGGCACGTGTTGATATTATGGGTGCGGTGGACCGGGTGGGGCAGCAGAACGGCGGCGGGCGCGAATTTGCTTAATATGTTAGCGCCTGTCCGTGGAAATGCCAGAGTTGAGTCGTTTTGGGGCGGTGAGGCGGTTCTGACCACCACATATTGTGTTAAGTAGGGGTGCAATACACATCTGATAGTGCTGCTCGCAGGCGCGAGAAGCGGGTTTTGCACCTCTTCGGGCACGATTTTTCGATGCGTTGTATTCATGCCACGCGAATGTTTGCCCCGCGCTCGCGCCCGCCTCTGAGGGCCGGTGCCGAACTCATCCACAGGCAAAGTTGAGGCGGCCTCTTAGCATTTCTGGGTAAGTTGCTCTATTTCGTGGGCTTTTCTTTCCTGCCGTAATGCGGCCCTGTGGATAAGTTTGAATTCTGTCACATTCGTGAATCAAAAGGTTAATTTTGGGAGGCAAAACCGGGTGCGTCCGTCAAGGCGGTTTATGGTAAATTTTGCCAAATTTTGTTGTTGACCCAGACCGGTCTCATACGCCAGATTGTGCTGGCCGGTTGGGAGTGCCACAATATATAGTGGCTACCTCTACGGGCAGGGGACACTGACGGGACATCAAAATAGACGTCTCAAACCGCGGATCTGGGCTTATCCACAGGACCGCGACCGCAGAATCCTTGCCTGATGCTCCGGCAAACTATTAACACACGCCCCCCGTGGAACGACATGGGATCGGCGTGAACAGGACAAAAAAAAGACGGGGCACCCGAAGAAATGAAAATCGCACGCAAGTTCACCAAGGCAGGTCAAGACGCGTATGCGGACGTCGAGTTCACGATGACGTCCTCGGAGATTAAGAACCCTGACGGCACCGTCGTCTTTAAAAATGACGAGGTCGAGGTCCCCGCGAGTTGGAGCCAGGTGGCCAGCGATGTGATCGCGCAGAAGTACTTCCGCAAGGCCGGTGTCCCCGCGAAGCTGAAGAAGGTGAAGGAAAAGGGCGTGCCCGAGTTCCTGTGGCGCTCGGTGCCGGCGGGCAAAGAGATGGGCGGCGAGCAGTCCGCGCGGCAGGTTTTTGACCGGCTGGCCGGCGCCTGGGCCTATTGGGGCTGGAAGGGTGGCTATTTCACCACCGAGGCGGACGCCCATGCCTATTTCGACGAGATGCGCTATATGCTGGCGACCCAGCGCGCCGCGCCGAACTCGCCGCAATGGTTCAACACCGGCCTGCATTGGGCTTACGGGATCGACGGCCCGGCGCAGGGGCATTTCTATGTGGACTACCAGTCGGGCGAGCTGACCAAGTCCACCTCCAGCTATGAGCATCCGCAGCCGCATGCCTGCTTTATCCAGGGCTGCAGCGACGATCTGGTCAATGATGGCGGCATCATGGATCTGTGGGTCCGCGAGGCGCGCCTGTTCAAATACGGCAGCGGTACCGGCACCAACTTTAGCCACCTGCGGGGCGAGGGTGAGTCGCTGTCGGGCGGCGGCAAGTCCTCGGGCCTGATGGGGTTCCTCAAGATCGGCGACCGCGCGGCGGGCGCGATCAAATCCGGCGGCACCACCCGGCGCGCGGCCAAGATGGTCATCGTCGATGCGGATCACCCCGATATCGAGGAATACATCAACTGGAAGGTCAAGGAAGAGCAGAAGGTGGCCAGCCTGGTGGCGGGCTCCAAGATGCACGAGCAGAAGCTTAACGAGATCTTCGCCGCCATTGGCCAGTGGGACGGCGCCGTCGAGGACGCGGTGGACCCGGCCAAGAACGCCGCCCTGAAGGCCGCTGTGCGCGACGCCAAAAAGGCTTCGATCCCAGAGACTTACGTCAAGCGCGTGCTGGATTACGCCAAGCAGGGCTATAGCTCGATCGAGTTCCCGACCTATGACACCGATTGGGACAGCGAGGCCTATAGCTCGGTCTCGGGGCAGAACTCGAACAACTCGGTGCGCGTCACGGATGCGTTCCTCAAGGCCGTGGCCGAGGACGCCGATTGGGAGCTGATCCGCCGCACCGATGGCAAGGTCGCCAAGACCATCAAGGCGCGCGACCTGTGGGAGCAGATCGGCCACGCCGCCTGGGCCTGCGCCGATCCCGGCATCCAGTACCACGACACGGTGAACGCCTGGCACACCTGCCCAGAGGACGGCCCGATCCGCGGCTCGAACCCGTGCTCGGAATACATGTTCCTGGACGACACGGCCTGTAACCTGGCCTCGATGAACCTGCTGACCTTCTTTGAGGACGGCAAGTTCCAGGCGGATGACTATGTGCACGCCACGCGGCTCTGGACGGTGACGCTGGAGGTCAGCGTGATGATGGCGCAATTCCCGTCGAAGGAGATCGCGCAGCTTTCCTATGACTTCCGCACGCTGGGGCTGGGCTATGCCAATATCGGCGGGCTGCTGATGAATATGGGCCTGGGCTATGACAGCGACGAGGGCCGCGCGCTCTGCGGGGCGCTGACGGCGATCATGACCGGCGTGTCCTACGCGACCTCCGCCGAGATGGCCGGAGAGCTGGGCCCCTTCCCAAGCTACAAGCGCAACGAGGCGCATATGCTGCGGGTGATCCGCAACCACCGCCGCGCCGCTTACGGCGAGCTGGACGGCTATGATGGCCTGAGCATCAAGCCGGTGGCGCTGGACGGCGACAACTGCCCCGACCAGGACCTGGTGGCCCTGGCCCGCGCGGCCTGGGACGAGGCGCTGGATCTGGGCGAGGCGCATGGCTACAGGAACGCGCAATCCACGGTGATCGCCCCGACCGGCACAATCGGGCTGGTGATGGATTGCGACACAACGGGGATCGAGCCGGACTTTGCCCTGGTGAAGTTCAAGAAACTTGCGGGCGGCGGGTATTTCAAGATCATCAACCGCTCGGTGCCGGCGGCGTTGGAGACGCTTGGATATTCCACCTCCCAGATTGAAGAGATTGTCGCGCACGCCGTCGGTCATGGCACGCTGGGCAATGCGCCCGGGATCAATCACACCTCGCTGATCGGGCACGGGTTCGGCCCCGCCGAGCTGGCCAAGATCGAGGCGGCGCTGCCGTCGGCCTTCGACATCCGGTTCGTGTTCAACCAGTGGACCCTGGGCGCCGAGTTCCTGACCGGCCCCCTGGGCATCCCGCAGGAGAAGCTCAGCGATCCGACGTTTGACCTGCTGAGCCATCTGGGCTTTAGCCGCGCCGATATCGACGCCGCCAACGACCATGTCTGCGGCACCATGACCCTTGAGGGCGCGCCCTTCATGAAGGACGAGCACCTGTCGGTCTTTGACTGCGCCAACACCTGCGGCAAGAAGGGCAAGCGCTTTTTGTCGGTCAACAGCCATATCGACATGATGGCGGCGGCGCAGTCCTTCATCTCGGGCGCGATCTCGAAGACGATCAACATGCCCAACAACGCCACCATCGAAGAGGTGCAGGAGGCGTATGAGCGCTCCTGGGCGAAGGGCGTGAAGGCGAACGCGCTCTACCGCGACGGATCGAAGCTGTCCCAGCCGCTGGCCTCGGCCCTGGTGGAGGATGACGACGAGGCGGCCGAGATCCTCGAGAGCGGCTCGACCCACGAGAAGGCCGCGGTGCTGGCCGAGAAGATCGTCGAGAAGGTGATCGTCAAAGAGATCGCCGCCGCGCGCGAGAAGATGCCGGACCGCCGCCGGGGCTACACCCAGAAGGCAGTGGTCGGCGGGCACAAGGTCTACCTGCGGACCGGCGAGTACTCGGACGGCTCCCTGGGCGAGATCTTCATCGACATGCACAAGGAGGGCGCGGGCTTCCGCGCGATGATGAACAACTTCGCCATCGCGGTCTCCGTGGGCCTGCAATACGGCGTGCCGCTGGAGGAGTTCGTGGACGCCTTCACCTTCACCAAGTTCGAGCCCGCCGGCATGGTCCAGGGCAACGAGACCATCAAGAACGCCACCTCGATCCTGGACTACATCTTCCGCGAGCTGGCGGTGTCCTACCTGGACCGCACCGACCTGGCGCATGTGAAACCCGAGGGCGTCAGCTTTGACGACCTCGGCCGCGGCGACGAGGAGGGCAAGCGCAACTTCACCGAGGTGCCCGATAGCCGCGGGATGGACCAGGTGGAGGTGCTGAAAAAGGTGGTCTCCAGCGGGTACCTGCGCAACCGCGCGCCGCAGGAGCTGGTGGTGCTGAACGGCGGGGCCGGGCAGGGCGCGGTGGCGCTGAGCGGCGCCGCGGACCCGGTGGCGACGCTGCAGGCGCTGGCGCCAGAGACGACCGCCAGCACCGTGGCCGCGGCCGTGGCGCCCCCGACCACCGGGGCGGTGCAGATGGACGCCCGCGCCAAGGCCAAGATGCAGGGCTACGAGGGCGAGGCCTGCGGCGATTGCGGCAACTACACGCTGGTCCGGAACGGGACCTGCATGAAATGCAACACCTGCGGCGCGACCAGCGGGTGTAGCTAACGGAACGACCTCGCGGGGCGCAAATTTCTTGGCAAGAAATTTGTCAAAACTCTTCAAAGAGTTTTGGTCCCACCCAGTAAGGGGCGGCCGCGCGAGGCAAAGAACAGGGTGGGGGCGGACGTGTAGTCCTTGCCCATCCTCACACGGGGCGAGTGCGCTCGCCCTTAACGCGGATTAGGCCGCAGGCAGAAAACCGGGCGGTAACCAAATATGAGCCTAATCAGCGAAACTGGGCCCCTTAGGGGGCCCTTTTTCTTTGACATCTCCGCGGGGTGCGGATTTTGTCACAAAATCCGGCGCAAGAATTTTTGAAAAATTCTTGGCCCTCCCAGGACACCCCATGACGCGAAACGCGACCCTTTGGGCGATCGCCCTCTACCTTCTTGCCATATTGCTCTTTGATTTCATGGGGCTGGTGATCAAGCGGCTCGCTGGCGATTACACCGCCGCCGAGCTTTCTGCCTATCGCAACATCTTCGGCATGATCCCGGCGGTGGTCGGGCTCTGGATGGTGCGGTCTTGGCATGCGGGCGGGCGCAGGCTGCGCATCCGGCAGTGGCGCCTGGCGCTCTTGCGCGGCGGGATCGTGGTCTTCGCGCAGCTCAGTTTCTACACCGCGCTGGTGCATATGGATTTCGCCACGGCCACAACAATCTCTTACGCGATGGCCTTGTTTATGGTGGGGTTCGCGGTGCCGATCCTGGGCGAGCAGGTCGGCTGGGTGCGATGGGCGGCGGTGCTGGTGGGCTTTGCGGGCGTCGTTTTGGTGATGGGGGTCGGGCGCGATGCGTTTTCAAGCATCGCGATCCTACCGGTGATCGCGGCGGCGCTCTATGCGCTGACTGGCATCACGTCGCGGCTCTTTGACGAGGAGGTCCCCAGCGCCCTGATGAACCTTTACTCGGCGCTGACCTCGGCCATCGGGGCGGCGCTGCTGGCGCTTTTGCTCGGGGGCTTCTCGCCGATCCAAGGCTGGGGCGACCTGGGCTGGATCGTGATCATGGGCGGGTTCGGTGGTGCGGCGGTGCTGACCATGGTGGTGGCCTTCCGCATGACCGAGCAGTCGAACCTGGCGCCGTTCTCATACTTTGGGATCCCGCTGGCGTTCGGGCTGGGCTGGCTATTCTATGACGAGGCGCCCTGGGCGGATCTCTTCCCGGGCGCGCTGCTGATCATCGCCAGCGGGCTCTTGATCATCTGGCGCGAGCGGCGCGCGCAATCATAGCGAGGACGCCCGTCAGGGCGGAGGAGCGGGCCCGATCAGGCGCCGCGCGACAGCGCGGCCACCCCGGTGCGGGCCATCTCGACCAGCCCAATCGGGCGCATCAGATCGGCGAAGGCGTCGATTTTCTCGGACGTGCCGGTCATCTCGAAGACGAAGCTGGCGAGCGTCGAATCCACCACATTGGCGCGGAAGATCTCGGCCAGGCGCAGGGCCTCGATCCGGTCATTGCCCTCGCCCTCGACCTTAAAGAGCGCCAGCTCGCGCTCCACCGACGGTCCTTCGACGGTCAGGTCATGCACCTCGTGCACGGGCACGATGCGGCCAAGCTGGGCCTTGATCTGCTCGATCACGCTCGGCGTGCCGATGGTGACCACGGTGATGCGGCTCAGATGCCCCTCGTGGTCGGTCTCGGCCACGGTCAGGCTCTCGATGTTATAGCCGCGCCCCGAGAAGAGCCCGATCACGCGCGCCAGAACGCCCGCCTCGTTGTCCACCACCACGGTCAGCGTGTGGCGCTCTAGCCCCTCGGCATGCGGGTCGCGCAGGTCGTAGGCGGAATGCTTCGAGGTGCCTTTTTTGATCTTCAAAGCGGACATGGCTCGTCTCTTTATGTTTCGCGTCCGACGGTGTTTATAGAATAATATTTCGGATGGCCACTGGGGAAACGCCTTGGCGGCATAGAAAAAAGCCCCCGCGGCGGCGGGGGCTCTGTGGCGATTTGGGGCGCGGTTTAGGCGGCCTTGTCGGCGGTGACGAACTCTTCGAGGATTTTCTCGTTCTTGGCCTCCTCCAGGCGCTGGATGCGGTCCTCGGAGAGGCGGCTGTCAAAGCGGTACTTGACGAAGTTGATCAGCGAGAGCGTCAGCAGCAGCACCCCGATCCCCCAATAGCCCTTGGTGGCCAGCGGCACGTCGGTGGAGAGGTAAAGCGAGAGCGCCAGAAGCCCATAGGCGATGGCGACGCCGGCGCCGTTGATGAACATGATCAGGCTGTTATCTTGCGAATGTTGGGGTTGCATTATCTTATCTCCTATTGAGTTTGATATATTATTTTCAGTGGGTTACTTGGATTTCTTCAGGCGATTTAGAACGTCTGCGGCGGTGGATTTCGTGGCCGGGCCAAAGCCCTCGGCGGCCATGCGGTCGGCCAGCCCGTCATGGGTTAGCTCGGTCTCGATCTCGCGCAGGATCTCGGATTGCTCGAACCCGTCATCGCTGCCGACGACCTTGTTGATCAGCTCCTCGGCCTCATCGGCAGAGCTGCGCCCCGAGAAGGTCCTGAGGAACCGGCCCTGCACCTTTTGCTCGTTGCGCACGGCGCGGGCGGCGATGGCGCCCTGGCGCAGGTCGATGACGCGGCGCTGCGCGGACTCCACGGTGCTGCGCAGGCGGGTGATCTTCTGGTCCAGCCGCTCGATGGTGGTCTGGCGCATGGCCTGCTCGTTCTCCATCTGCGCGATGGCCTGGGCGGCGTCCTGGGCGAGGTCCTCGCGATCCTCGGCCAGCGCCTCTTGGGCGCGGGCGGTCAGGTCGGCGATCTTGCCGTCCAGCGCTGCGGCGAGCTTTTGCTCGGAGCGGTGGCGCTGGATCAGGCTGGCAAGCGTGATCTTGGCGGCGCGCAGGTTAGCCTCTGTCTCGCGGATCTTTTGGTCGATGAGGGGGATGGCGTGCAGGTCTCGCACATGTTCTTCGGCGGCGGCATTGGCGCCGAGGATGAGGGTTCGGATAGTGCCTAGCATGTCGTCAACTCCTGTGAACATCGTTCATAAGAGTTGATTAAGTGATTCCTGAACGCCGTTCAAGACATTTATTGAACGATGTTCAGATTTTGGCCTGTGACCCTACGTAATTTCGGATGATCACCTCGATCATTGGCGCCAAATCCTGCTCTGGCACCGCTGTGATGCGTTTCTCAAGCCCCAGAATCACGATCCCATGCACCGAAGAGAACAGCGCCCGGCACAGAATGGACAAGTTCTCGGGCGTCAGGTCAGGGCGCACCTGGCTGAGCGGGCCGGAGATATTGTGCAAGAGCCGCTTGGTCTCATCAATGTACCATTCCGGCACGCCGGTCTCGGCGCTCATGGGGATGTCAAAGAGGGTGCGCCAGGCGTTGGTGTTTGAATCGGCGAAATGCAGATACGCGTGCCCAAGCGCGACGAGCTGGTCGACAGGCGGGGCGTCGCGGACCTGGGCCATGGCCTCGGCCACGGCCGCGCCCAGGCGCTTATAGGTGCGCGAGTTCACCTCCAGCACCACCTGGGTCATGTCGTCGAACACATTGTAAATCGCGCCCAAGGCGCATCCGGCTTTAGTTGCCAAATCGCGGGCCTTGACCGCAGACATGCCCTCGACGATCACGACCGCCTCGGCCGCGTCCAGGATGCGGGCGCGCAGATCGGCGCGGCGTTTTTCTGTTTTTTCGGACATCGTAGACCTTTGAACCGTGTTCAGAGGGGTCTACCGCGTTCTTTGCGCCTTGGGTAGGGGCTAGGTCCCGTGGGCGCTAGATGTCGCCGCAGCGGCGCTGCATCTTCTGCAGACGTTCCTGGTAGTTGAGGCTGCCGTTATTGAACTTGCCGTTCAGGATGTTGGTGTGGCGCCACATGCAGGTTTCCAATTCGGTGCTGTAGTCGTCCACGGCACTGTGCGTCTTATACAAAACGACCACGCCGATGGAAACGATGGCGGCGACAAGCACGACCATGTCCACGGTGACCGCGCCGCACTCTCCACGTAGGAATCCCCCAAAGGCCGCTTCAACACGCGCCCCAGTCGTCTTGTTACTCATCTTGGTCGGTGTCCACTCTTGCCCCAGCACCGGAATCCTGTCCGGCCTTGCTACCTCTTTGACGCAGAGACTTTGATGAAATTTTGACGAAAATGCGGAGACTTTGTTAACAGGTGTAAACCAGCCCCGCAGCGCCCTGCGTGATGGCGGTTAGGGTGCCCATATCGTCGCTTTTATGCATGCTGTTATGCGGCGCGCGACAGGGCTGTCGGGCGGTTTTGACACCGCATCGGCGCCGGCGCAGGACGAATATCAACTAGAGCCATCGGCAGGACCGACAGGATCCAAAAGGACCCTGTCATTCCCGACCAAATCACGCAGGCCTCAGACCAGAACCGCGCCGCCCTCTTTGATGGCGGTGGAGGTGTCCACGTTCTCGCCCAGGAGCATGCTGTTATGCGGCTCGCCCGACGGGATCATGGGGAAGCAGTTCTCGTGCTTCTCCACCAGGCAGTCGAAGACCACCGGCCCGTCATAGTTGATCATCTCCATCAGGGCGTCGTCCAGGTCGGCGGGGTCAGAGACCATAATGCCCTTCATCCCAAAGGCCTCGGCCAGCTTGACGAAATCGGGCAGGCTTTCCGACCAGCTATGCGAGTAGCGCTCGCCATGCAGCAGCTCCTGCCACTGGCGCACCATGCCCAGGCGCTCGTTGTTGAGGATGAACTGCTTCACCGGCAGGCGGTACTGCGAGACGGTGCCGAGCTCTTGCATGTTCATCAGCCAGGACGCCTCGCCCGCCACGTTGATCACCAGCGCGTCCGGGTGGGCCACCTGCACGCCGATCGACGCCGGGAAGCCGTAGCCCATCGTGCCCAGCCCGCCGGAGGTCATCCAGCGGTTCGGCTCGTTAAAGCCCAGATACTGCGCGGCCCACATCTGGTGCTGGCCCACCTCGGTGGTGATGTAGCGCTTGGGGTGGTCCTTGGTCAGCTCTTCCAGGCGCACCAGCGCGTGCTGCGGCTTGATCGTCTTGGCGCCCTCGGCCTGGGTGTAGGCCAGGCAGTTGACCTTCTTCCAGTCGTTGATCTGGTGCCACCAGTCGCTGAGCTTCGGCGCGTTGGTCTTGGAGCCGCGCGCCTTCCAGAGCGCCAGCGCCTCGGCCAGCACCTCTGACACGTCGCCGATGATCGGCACGTCCACATGGATCACTTTGTTGATCGAGGAGGGGTCGATATCGATATGCACCTTCTTGGAGTTCGGCGAGAAGTCCTGCAGCCGGCCCGTGATGCGGTCATCGAACCGCGCGCCCACGTTGATCATCAGGTCGCAGCCATGCATGGCCAGGTTGGCCTCGTAAAGCCCGTGCATGCCCAGCATGCCCAGCCAGTGCTTGCCGTTCGCCGGGTAGGCGCCCAGACCCATCAGGGTCGAGGTGATGGGAAAGCCGGTGCCGTCCACGAATTCCCGCAGCGCCGCCGTGGCGGCGTCGCCAGAGTTGATCACCCCGCCGCCGGTGTAGAAGATCGGGCGCTCGGCGGCCTCGATCAGCTCGACCAGCTCTTCGATGCGGTCCGCGTCGCCCTTGGTCTTGGGCTGGTAGTGCTTGGTGGGCGCGTCCTCGGGGGCGGTGTAGGTGCCGTTGGCGAATTGCACGTCCTTTGGGATGTCCACCAGCACCGGGCCCGGGCGGCCATGCTTGGCCACGTGGAAGGCCTGGTGGATCACGCCGCTGAGGTCGTTGGTGTCCTTGACCAGCCAGTTATGCTTGGTGCAGGGGCGGGTGATGCCGACGGTGTCGGCCTCCTGGAAGGCGTCGTTGCCGATCATGAAGGTCGGCACCTGGCCGGTCAGCACCACGATCGGGATGCTGTCCATCAGCGCGTCCGTCAGCCCGGTCACGGCGTTCGTGGCGCCCGGCCCAGAGGTCACCAGCACCACGCCGGGCTTGCCGGTGGAGCGCGCATAGCCTTCGGCCATATGCACCGCGCCCTGCTCGTGGCGCACCAGGTAGTGGCGGATGTCGTTCTGTAGGAAGATCTCGTCATAGATCGGTAGGACGGCGCCGCCGGGATACCCAAATACGGTGTCTACGCCCTGGTCCTTCAGGGCCTGGACGATCATCTTTGCTCCGGTCATCTGCTGGCGTGACATGTTGGTCTCCATCTGTCTTTCACGCGTCCTATTCACAAAAAAGCCCCGGAGCTTTGTCCGGGGCGCATGGGGTCCTTTGGGTGTCCGGATTACCGGCCCATGCGCCATTTCCATACGATTACGAGTACGAGATCCATCCTCGGGGCTCCTTTGCGTGGAGCAGACCCTATGTCGCTGGATTTGGGTCGTCAACAGGTCTCGCGGAGAAAATGTCGCCCCGGTGCGGTTTTTTGGAATTTTCTTTCCGGTCTTTGAGGGTCAGCCGCGGTCCCCGAATAGAAGCCGGCTTATCGTCGACTTCTCTGCGTGGTATTGCCAGTACCACGGCCCGCGGTGATAGCGTTCCATTTCTTCGTAGGTTTTCGGGAAGGGATGTGGCGAGGTGCGTTCCAGGACACCTTGGCGATAATACTCAAAACCCGATGTTCCAGCCCCGACCAGAAGACAGACGACCACAATCACTTTCGCTCCAGGAAACCAGGCTGTGCCTGCGCCAGGCAAGTGTTTCAGGAACAACACCGCCAGCAAGAGCAACGCTAAGCTACTGGACCGCATTGCCAGATCGTTGCCTGTGCCAAAGCGGACCAGGGTTATGAACATCAGGCATCCTGTTAAGGTTCCAAGTGTAGTCCAATCCACTGCCTCGAACTTTTTCGATATTAATAGCATTGCTCCCAGGAGCACGCCGGCCTCGAGCACAAAAAACAAGAGCAATGTTGTGCTAAATCCGTTTACAGACCAGCCAGTTGTTTGTTCCAAAGACATTGAGATATAGGCGTAAAGCGCAGCAAAAACGATCACACCTAAGACGTAGTCCAACCAGGCCGTGCGGAAATGCTTGAGAACGCCGTTCTCGGCGCGCAAAAGCACAATCGGCAATAGGCATAAAACTGCAGCTAGAAACACCATTGGTGACCAAAAAGGCAGGGCGGCCATCCCAATCGCGTGCAACCCGCGATACCGAAACTGCCCGCCGGGCAAGACAAGCGCCACGGCAAAGAGTGCTGGCATGAAATGTTGGGGCACCCATAAAATATTCGTACCAAAGGACGAAAACTGGATTGCGCCCCAGCCCGTCCACCACTCGATATGCTTCCCGATATAGAATTTATCATCGAGAAGCAGGCTGCCTATAACATCGAAGCCGCTGAAGAAGGAAAAGAAGACGACCGATAGCAGCAACTGGCGCCCGGTCGATATCACCAACACAGCCAAGGCGAAGAACATCCCAAAGAAGATCCAAAACGCAATCTGCGGTTGGCCTAACCCGAGCAAAGCGTTTGTGAGGGCGGGGAAGACATAGGCGCCGAAGTAGTATCGCAGGATGACGGTGTCGCTTTCAGCTTGCGGCCACTCGGTTTCGGCGAGCATGTAAAGCAGCCACTCGCTTTTGCGCCAGTCAAAGAATGTGCCGTAAAACCCGTTACTTAAGACATAGAAATACGCCAAGACCGGGATGGAAAGCGCTGCCCACAATCCAACGCTGCGCAGGCTTGGCCAGGGCGCGCGGCTGCCAAAGACCACATAGGCGATGACCAAAGCCCAGAATACTTTGACGCCGATAGATCCCGCCGTGATAAAGAAGACGGCGGGCGATGCGATCAGAATCAGAACGATAAGGCGCTGGAGACCTGCAATCTCGCCCTCAGAGAGGGCCCAAAATCCCGTCTGCGATTTGGCTGCATGGCCGTTGGCGTCAGCCATATCAGTGTTATTTCCCAACGCCCGATACCCGCTCTTTCTAAGTTCCGCGGATTTTGAGGGGTCGCGCACGGCGGCATTCCTGAGTTTCACGGACATCTTGAGGCACAATGCCATCAAGCCGTCGTGTCCGTTGCGCAAGCGTGCGTCAGGTTTGCCATACTTACCCATCATCGGCCTAGCGCCGCTCGATCAGGTCCCAGCGGTTGCCAAAAGGGTCCCGCCAGACGGCCACGCTGCCATAGCTTTCATGGCGGGGCTCTTCGTCAAAGGTGACGCCGGCGGCCAGCATGGCCGCGTGGTCGCGGGCGAAATCGTCGGTCTCTAGAAAGAAGCCCACGCGCCCGCCGGTCTGGTTGCCGATGGCGGCCTCCTGCTCGGGGCCGGAGGCCTTTGCCAGGAGGATCGCGGCGCCCGCGCCGCCGCCCTTGGGGGCCACCACCACCCAGCGCTTGCCGCCGCCAAAGTCGATATCCTCGCGCAGCTCGAAGCCCAGCTTGCCGACATAGAACGCGATCCCGGCCTCGTAGTCCGGCACCACAAGCGCAATGGTGGCGACGCGTTGGGTCACCCGCGGATCGGCTGGCTGTCGGGCAGACTGATCTGCGAGACCTGCTCGGCAATCGGCGCGGTGGATAGCGGGTGCATGCTGGCCTTATGCGCCTCGGGGTCGCCGATATCCTGCCAGGCGCCGTCCTTGTAGATCTCCAGGGGGCCGAATTTGGCCTTATAGCCCATCTTCGCCGAGCCGGGCACCCAATAGCCCAGGTAGACATAGGGCAGGCCCGCCTCCTGGGCGATGCGGATATGGTCCATGATGATATAGGTGCCCAGGCTGTCGCTGGCGCGGGCGGGGTCGAAGAAGCTGTAGACCATGCTCAGCCCGTCCTCCAGGACATCGGTCAGGCAGACCGCGGCCAGCTCTCGGCTGCCGGTGCCCGCGGGGGCGGAGTATTCGATCACCCGGCTGCGCACCGGGGTCTCCTCGATCATCGCGGCGAACTCAAAGATGTCCATATCGGCCATGCCGCCGTCGGAGTGGCGCTGCTCCAGGTAGTCGCGGAACAGCGCGAACTGCTCTTCGGTGGCCCAGGGAGAGGTCGCCTCGCGCCGCAGATCCGCGTTGCGGTTAAGCGCGCGGCGCTGGCTCTTGGAGGGCTTGAAATCCGCCACGCGGACGCGCGCCGACATGCAGGCCGAGCATTCCGCGCAGCTGGGCCGATAGAGCACGTTCTGCGAGCGCCGGAAGCCCTGCTGCGAAAGCACGTCGTTGAGCTTCTCGGCATATTCGCCCTGCAAGGCGGTGAAAAGCTTGCGCTCCATCCGGCCAGCAAGATACGGGCACGGCTGCGGAGCCGTGACATAGAATTGTGGCGCGATGGGTAGCGTGTGACGCATATGCTTTTACTTTGTCCCCTTAACAGGAGGTTAGCAATCGCAATCGGCGCCGCCAAGCCCTTTGGTCGCACCACACGTCAAAGATGATTGGAACGGTTAATCGCCGTGGTGCCCAGGATCAGGTCGCTCAGCCCCTGTCCGCGCGGCGTGGTCGCCATCAGCGCCATCGACGCAAGCTGCACCAGGACCATCGAGGTCGACAGCGTGTAGCCAAGCGTGTGCAGCAGCGCCAGCGTCCTGTCGAGCCGGGCGCCCTCGCGGGTGCGCAGCTCGATCGCCATAAAGCGCATCCCCGGCGTGGCAGAGCCATTGGAGATGGTGATCACGCGGTAGAAGAACCCCACCACGAGGTAAAGCACCGGGAAGATGAACAATGCCAGGAAGGCCGTGAAGGGCAGGATCACGACGCAGATCGCCGAGATCGCGGCGAAGTCGATGAACCAGGCCAGCAGGCGCTTGGTGGCCGTGCTGGCATAGAATTCTGGCTTGATCTGCGGGTCCGGAAGACCCCAGTAGGGATCGTTTTCTTGGGGCATGGTGCTTTCTCTTGGCGAGGGTGGGCGGCGAGGATGGGCGGAGGCGGCCCAGCGGGCCGCGCTCCTGTCTTAGCTCTCGTCGTGGACCTCAATGGCCTCGCGCCGGGCCTTGGACGCACGCTCATCCATGAACGTGTCGAACTCCGAGCGGTCCTTGGCCTCGCGCAGCCGCGTCAGGAAGCCGTCGAAATTGTCCTGCTCCTCCTCCAGGCGGCGCAGCATGTCGCCGCGATAGGCGTCAAAGCTGGTGTTGCCGCTGGAGCGGTGCTGCGCCTCGGGGCTCAGCGCGCGGACCCGCTCGGCGATCTCATCGGCCGAGACCTGGTTGAAGTTGCCCGGCACAAAGCCGCCGCGCCAGCCCAGGATGGCGGCGATAACGAAGCCGGCCAGCCAGAAGGAGTGGAAGGCCATGACGACGGCGATGATAGAGAAGGCGCCGAACATCAGCGTCGAGAGGATTTGCACCACCACCGGCATCGGGCGCGGAACGGAGGGTTGCGGGCCCGTATGGGCGGCGTGGTGGTGATCGGCTGTCATTGTAATGCTCATGAAAAAGAGTCCCTGGTTGGATCTGGCGGACCCCGCCCCCGGGGGGTGAGAAGGGGGCGGGGCCGCGCGGAGTTGGGTTAGGCCCGGGCCTCGTCGCCCTTCGCCTTCTTGGCGGAGGTGGCGCGGTCGTCCATGAACTGGTCGAACTCGGACTTGTCCTTGGCTTCGCGCAGGCGCTGCAGGAAGGCCTCGAAGGCCTCTTGCTCTTCCTCAAGGCGGCTCAGCGTGTCGGCCTTATAGGTGTCGAACGCGGCGTTGCCGGTGGTCGTGAAGCCGTGGCGGGCGGTGCTAGTTGTGCGCCACTTGGCGCAGGAGCCTTTGAACATACCTTTTCCCCAGATCATATATGCAAGAAGGGCGAGGCCGACGGGCCAGAAGATGAAGAAACCGACGACCGTGGCCGCGATCCAAGCGCCTTTGCCGCGCTCGTCGAGCCAGCTTTCTGCTTGCATGGGCCAGGTTGCGACAGTGGACATGAATTACTCCTGTTTGTGGTGTTTCGGGTCTATGTGAATGTCTTTCACATTACTGAAGATGGGGATTTCGGGTGGTGGATCAAGAGAAAATGTGAAGGCTTTTTACATTTGTTCGGATTGCTGTTTGAAATCAACGCGTTGCGCCGTTAAAAAGTTTTGGTGTGCGGCCGGAATGGCGGCGAAACCCGCGCGATTGCGGCAACTGCCGGGCGAATCCCCGCGCGAAACGGCCCGTTTGGGGGTAGCCTAGCCGCGTGCCGCGGCGGCCGCAATCAGCGGATAACGACCTCGTCGCCGCGCACCAGCCCAAGCACGTCGCGGGCCTGCTGATCGAGCAGGTCGAGATCCAGGAAGTCATCGCTCAGCCGCTTGGTCTTGTTGCGCAGCGCGGCGACCTCGGCCTGAAGCGCGTCGCGCTCGGCCTGCAATTCGGCGGCCTCGGATTCAACCTGGATGCGCCGGAACAGCCCGTAATCGCCCTGCACGCTGGCGAAGGTGAAATACAGGCCCAGAGCCATGACAATCGCCAAAAACAGAAGCGTCCCAAGGGTAGGAGCGGTGCGTGGGGTGTTCATGATCTCGCCTGCCTGCCGCATTAATTGCGGTCTGGCGTGACTATTGCATAGCGATTTGTTTTTGTGAATCCCCATTTGGCGCGGTATCCCTGTGCGTGGCCAAACAGACTCAGGGGGCCCATGGGTGTGACCGATCCCACGAGCGAACTTCCGACCCACACGGTAGAGAACCAGCCCGGCCCGCGCGTGGCAGAGCTCTGGCGGGATGCCGCGCTGCAGGATGGGCTGGCGGCGCATAGGGGGGACATCGCGGCGGCGCGCGGCCTGGCCCAGGCGCTGTCGCAGCCGCAGATGCAAGAGGCCGGGCGGCAGGCCAATCGCCACGCGCCCCAGCTGCGGCTCTTTGATGCCGCCGGGCGGCGCCTGGACGAGGTGGAGTTCCACCCCTCCTATCACTGGCTTCTGGGGCTGGGGCTGGAGCACGGCTACGCCGCCTGCGCCTGGGAGGACGGCGCGCGGGGCGGGCATGTGACCCATGCCGCGATGGTCTATCTGATGAACCAGGTCGAGCCCGGGGTCTGCTGCCCCATGACGATGACCTATGCCGCGGTGCCCGCTATGTCCGCCGATGCCGCGCTGGCGCAAAGCTGGGTGCCCAAGCTGACCGCCCGGCACTACGACCCATCCGTCGTGCCGCTCTCGGGCAAGACCGCCGCGACCCTGGGCATGGCGATGACCGAGAAACAGGGCGGCTCCGACGTGCGCGCCAACACGACCCGCGCCGAGCCCGACGGCGACGATTACCGGCTCTTTGGGCATAAGTGGTTCTGCTCGGCGCCGATGTCGGACGGCTTTCTGACCCTGGCGCAGGCGCCGGGCGGGCTGACCTGCTTTCTGGTGCCGCGCTGGCTAGAGGACGGCTCGCGCAACGCCATCCACCTGATGCGGCTGAAGGACAAGCTGGGCAACCGCGCCAATGCCAGCGCCGAGATCGAGTATCACGGCGCCTTCGCGCATCGGCTGGGCGAGGAGGGGCAGGGCGTGCGCACCATCATCGAGATGGTGCATCACACGCGGCTGGACACCGCCGTGGCCCCCGCGGGGCTGATGCGCGCGGCCCTGGGCGAGGCGCTGCATTGGTGCGCCGGGCGGTCGGCCTTCCAGCGGCGGCTGATCGACCAGCCGCTGATGCGGGCGGTGCTGGCGGATCTGGCCTTGGATGTCGAGGGCGCCCTGGCGCTGGGTCTGCGCGTCGCCGCGGCCTATGACGACCCCGACCAGCGCCCCTTCGCGCGCATCGCCGTCGCCCTGGCGAAGTTCCTCAACAACAAGCGCGCGCCCGGCGTGATCTATGAATGCATGGAGGCGCTCGGCGGTATGGGCTTTGTCGAGGACACGCCAATGCCGCAGCTGTATCGCGAGGCGCCGCTGAACTCGATCTGGGAGGGCTCGGGGAACGTGATCTGCCTGGATGTGCTGCGCACGCTCGCGCGCGAGCCAGAGGCATCAGAGGCCCTGATCCACGAGCTGCGCTCGGTTCTTGGGGCGGACGCGCGCTATGACCAGGCGCTGGCAGAGCACGCGCGGCTCTGGTCCTCGCCCGCGGGCGAGGCCGAGGCGCGGCTTTTCACCGAGCGCACGGCAACGCTTCTGACGGCGGCGGCCCTGATCAAGACCGCGCCCTCTGCGGTGGCAGAGGGCTACGTCGCCAGCCGGGTGATCGGCGACCGCGGCCATGTCGCGGGCACCGTGTCGGGGCTTGATGTGGATGCGATCCTGGCGCGCGTGATGCCCTCTGGTTCGGGCTAACCCGCCACGGACGCCTGGTGGATGCTGTCGATCGAACCCGCGATAGTCGCATTGAACTCATCATCGGACTGCGCCGCCGACAGCCCCTCGGCCAGGGCGCGGCTGAAGCTGGCGATCATGCCGGCGTTCTGCGCCAGATGCGCGTTCGCCTCGTCCCGCGTGTAGCCGCCGGAGAGCGCCACGACCCGCATCACCCGCGGATGCGCGATCAGCGGCGCGTAATGGTTGGCCACCGAGGGCAGGGTCAGTTTCAGCATCACCTTCTGGTCGCCCGTCAGAGCATCAAGCTGCGCGGCGATCTCGCCCAGCAGGATCGCCTCTGCCTCGGCCTTGTCGGGGATCGAGATGGTCACCTCGGGCTCGATGATCGGCATCAGCCCGTGGCCGATGATCTGCTTGCCGATCTCGAATTGCTGGGCGACGTTGGCGGCGATGCCCGCCGGGTTGGCCGCATCGATCACGGACCGCATCTTGGTGCCGAACATGCCCTTGCTGGCGGCCTTCTCAAGCGTGGCGTCCAGCCCGGGGTTGGGCTTCATCAGGCGCGCGCCCTCCGCCTCATCCTCCAGCCCCTTGTCGACCTTCAGGAACGGCACCACGCCGCGCTCTTGCCACAGGTAGTCGCCGGTCGCCATGCCGGCGATCTCGCGGTCCATGGTCTGCTCAAAGAGAATGGCGCCGATGACCTTCGCGCCGGTAAAGGCGGGCGCCTGGGCGATGCGCGCGCGCATGCCGTGGATCAGGTCGAACATCTCCGCCTCAGAGCCATAGGCGTCCTCGCTCACACCGTAGCCCTTCAGCGCCTTCGGCGTGGAGCCGCCCGACTGGTCCAGCGCGGCGATGAACCCCGGCGCTTGCGTCATCTGCTGTGTTTGATCCAACGTGCCCATGGCTTGCATCCCTTAAAAATTTCTCGCCCGTCCTCTACGCTTTTGCGGGGTAGAGTCCAACGCTGGTGGCGCTAACATCTTGAATTTTCTGCGTTCGGGGCGCGTCAGCCCCAGGCCAGGGGCAGCGACAATGGCCCGCGGAAGGCCCAGCCGGCAAAGGGTGCCTCCCCGGCAAGGCGCAGCCCCGGCAGGCGCTCAAACAGCATCGGCAGGGCGACCTCGGCGATCAGCACGCGGCTGGCGGCGGCCCCGGCGCAGAAATGCGGCCCGGCGCCGAAGGCCAGGCTGGGCGCGGTGTCCCGGGTGATGTCAAAGCGCTCGGGCGCGTCGAACACCGCCTCGTCGCGGTTGCCAGAGCCGAACATGAAGAAGACGCGCCCCTCCGGTTCCAGGTCTACGCCGCCGACGCTGTCGGCGCGGGCGATGCGGCGCGGCGACATCCCGATGGGCGAGATCCAGCGCGCGTATTCCTCGAAAGCATCGCGCCACGACGCGGCGCCGCCCCGGACCAGCTCCAGCTGATCGGGGTGGGTCAGCAGCGCCCAGGCGGTGCCCGCGATGGCGTCGCGCGGCTCGTTCTGCCCGCCCGAGATCGCCAGCTTCACATTCGCCTTCACCGATTGGTCCGGCAGCCCTGCGGCGCGCTGCACCGCGACCAGCGACAGCGGGTCCAGGTCCCGCGCCTGGTCCACGGCGGCGTCCAGCGTGGCGGTGGCGGCGCGGCAGCGCGCCTCGACCTCTGCCAGGCCCGCGTAGTTCGCGATGCCGTCGATCATGGCCTGGCTGGCGGCGTCGATCTCGGCGGGCGAGAGCTGTGTGAGCCCGGTGATCACCCGCAGCGCCGCGCCCGAGACCGGCATGGCGAAGTCGCGCACCAGCTCGCAGCCGCCTTGCGGGGCCAGAGCGTCCAGGATCGCAGCACAGGCCGCCTCGAACTGCGCCTTCCAATGGTCGCGCACGGTGCGCGGGCTGAAGGCGGGGAAGGTCGCCTTGCGCTCATCGGCATGGGCCGCGCCGTCCTTGCGCATCATGTTCTCGCCCATCAACAAGCTCATCAGCCCGTCCGGCTGGTGGGACGAGAACACCTCCACGCGCTTTTCCTGCGCAAAGATGTCGTCGCGGCGGGTGAACAGCGTGGCGCCAAGCTGCGGCACATGGCAGATCGGGGCCTCGGCGCGCATCCGCGCCAGATCGGGGTAGGGATCCGCATGAAAGGCGGCGGGGTCGATCTCGTAGACGGGGGCGCGGGGCATGGGCCAACCCTGCGCGATCATTCCTTTGGGGGCAAGGCGCGCCTGCGGCGTGCGATCCGCCAGACCAGCAGGGCGGCCAACCCCGCCACCAGCAGCGCGGCCTGCGAGGCCTGGCCGGCGCGCGCCAGGATCCAGTCCAGGCTGGCGGCAAAGCCGTATCCCAGCGACAGGTAGAGGCTCACCCAGATCAGCTCGCCCACCAGGCACCAGCCGATATAGCCGCCAAGGGGCATGCGCACCGCGCCGGCGACCAGGTTCACATAGGGGCCCAGCGTCGATAAGGGCCAGCGCGTGATCAGCACCGCCAGCGCGCCCCAGCGCGCGGCCAGGGCCTCGGCGCTGGCCATCAGGGCGGCGACTTTGGGCCGTCGCGCGGTCAGCGCGCCCAGGCGCGCCCCGCCCCAGCGCCCCAGCGGGTAGGCCGCCAGATCGCCCGCCAGCGCCGCGCCATAGCCCAGCGCGATGGCCAGCCCCAGCTCGGTCGGGCCGCCCACCACCAGCGCGCCCAGCATCAGCATCAGCGCCGAGGAGGGCAGCGGGATCCCACAGCGCCCCACGGCGTTGAACACCACCAGCAAGGCATAGCCCCAAACGGGCAGGTATTGGGCGAGTGCGTCGATCATCCGGCCATCACTCTAAGCGCGCGGACGGATGCGCGCCAGGGTCGCGAAACCGTGTGGCGCCGGGGCGACGCGGCGGGTCTTAGGCGGCGCGCGCGGGCCGCAACGCGTTGGGAAGCAGGCGCGCAGAGCTGATCCTGGGCAGGTCCATCTCGGGGATCTCGCGCGCGGGCCGGGTCGCATCATTGTCGAAGGCGAACTCTTGGTGCTGCGGCAGGTAGGTCTCCGCCGCCAGCCCCTCGGCCAGGATCAGCTCATGGCCGTCCGTCTCGATGTGGTAATAGGTGAAGCTCTCGGGCATCTTGGCGACTTGATAGATCGTCTCGCCATTCACCAGCGCGCCGGCGTTTACCAAGTACCCGTCCAAATAGACCGCATGATCGGGCGAGAGCAGCAGGTCGCGCTCATTGCCCAGAGCGCCAGCCGAGATGCGGATCGGGTTGACCTTGGCGGGATGCGCCAGCGGCGTGTCGATGGTGCTGCGGCCCAGCCAGCGCACGGTCGTGGTGCCGCCATCCGCGGTGGCCAGCAAATCGCCGTCGCAGAGGTCCTCGACCAAGGCAAAGCCCTGCGGCGTGGCGATGCGCGTGCCCTCACAAAAGCAGCTCAGCGTGGCGTTTAGGGAACTCACAACGAAACGTGGACTGTTACCAGAAAACGCTGTCGGCGTGAATCGGATCGCCGAGAATGACCCGACCACATCGCTGAAAGAAAATCTGGGAAAAGGAGCTCCGTCACCCGCCACGCGTACGACATTTGAGGTGCCGTCGTTAGGCCCGACAAAAGTGACGTTCATCGTCCCGCGTCCCATGTGGCCAGTCAACGTAAGCGGTGCGTTTACGGTGCCGTTAAAGACAGTCTGACCCATAGCAGTTGCAAGAAGGGTAAAGACCTCTTGCGTGCCAGCATTACCTGCGGCTCCAGCATTCCAACTGGCGCGCAAAGAAGAAAGAACAAACGCATTGTCAAAAACTGCAGTAATCCTGTTGGCTCCGTCACCATTCAATGTTTGGAACTGAAAACTGGCACCAGAGTTGGTGAATGTGACTGAACCGGTATTGGTGACTGAAGCCGTACTAGCGAAGTGAATAGTCTCAAAATCGAGGAACTGTACCATCTGTGCCTCCTTTGCTCAATTACGACCCTGTGCATGACGGGGGTCAGTCGGCGAATCGCCGTATACATTGATATGGTAACGACACATCGTACAGATGTACATCTGTTAAGGATAACCCTGCGGCGGCGGCCCCGCGCGGAAGAAAAACCTCAAAGGCGCTCGGCGCGCACCGCTAGCCCGTCGCCGTTCAAGCGGCCGCGCGTATCCCGAGACCTGCGGGCAGCAAGCGCGCAGAGGTGATCCTGGGCAGGTCCATCTCGGGGATCTCGCGCGCGGGCCGGGTCGCGTCATTGTCGAAGGCGAGCTCTTGGTGCTGCGGCAGGTAGGTCTCTGCCGCCAGCCCCTCGGCCAGGATCAGCTCATGGCCGTCCGTCTCGACGTGGTAATAGGTGAAGCTCTCGGGCATCTTGGCGACCTGATAGATCGTCTCGCCATTCACCAGCGCGCCGGCATTCACCAGGTACCCGTCCAGATAGACCCCGTGGTCGGGCGAGAGCAGCAGGTCGCGCTCGTTGCCCAGCGCGCCCGCCGAGATGCGGATCGGGTTGACCTTGGCGGGATGCGCCAGCGGCGTGTCGATGGTGCTGCGGCCCAGCCAGCGCACGGTCGTGGTGCCGCCATCCGCGGTGGCCAGCAAATCGCCGTCGCAGAGGTCCTCGACCAAGGAAAAGCCCTGCGGCGTGGCGATCCGCGTGCCCTCGCAAAAGCAGCTCAGCGTGGCGTTTAGGGAAGTTAGAAAGAAACTTGCATTGCTACCAGTAAACGCTGTCGGCGTGAATCGGATCGCCGAGAATGACCCGACCACATCGGTGAAAGAAAAATTGCCAAGATTAGCTCCGCCACCCGCCACGCGTACGACATTTGAGGTGCCGTCGTTAGGCCCGACAAAAGTGACGTCCATCGTCGCGTTACCTATGCGGCCAGCCAACGTAAGCGGTGCGTTTACGGTGCCGTTAAAGACAGTCTGACCCATAGCGGTTGCAAGAAGGGTAAAGACCTCTTGCGTGCCAGCATTGCCTGCGGCTCCAGTATTCCAACCGGCGTTCAAAGAAGAAATAGACGCACTGCTAAAAGATGCAGTAATCCTGTTAGCTCCGTCACCATTCAATGTTTGGAACCGAAAGCTGGCACCAGAGTTGGTGAATGTGACTGAACCGGTATTGATGACTGAAGCCGTAAAATCCGAAACGGAAATCTCATAATCGAGGAACTGCACCATCTGTGCCTCCTTTGCTCAACTACGACCCTGTGCATGACGGGGGTCAGTCGGCGAATCGCCGTATACATTGATATGGTAACGACATATCGTGCAGATGTACATCTGTTAAGGATCGCCCTGCGGCGGCGGCCCCGAACGGCTGTCTTCTGGGAAAGCGGGGGCACCGCGCGGCCTGTTAACCATGGGCTCCGCCCGACCCGTGCCCGACGCAAGTCCGACGCTTTGCCGACAAAAGTCCGACCGCGGTTCGGCGTTGTTTTGCAGGCGTTAAGGCCCGATTCGCGTCAAAACCCGTCGCGGCGCGTTTAGGTTTCGTTTACCGCCCCAGCGCGCGCATGCCCCGCTCGATCCCCTCCAGGGTCATCGGCACCATCCGGTCCGTGCCGAAAACGCCCTGGATCATCTCGATGGACTGGGTGTAGCGCCAGTAGCGCTCGGGCAGGGGGTTGATCCACAGATGCGCCGGCCATTGATCGCGGGCGCGCTCCAGCCAGACCTGGCCGGCCTCGGCGTTCCAGTGCTCGTTGGCGCCGCCGGGAAAGGCGATCTCGTAGGGGCTCATGCTGGCGTCGCCCACGAAAATGCATTTGTAATCAGCGCCATAGGTGCGCAGCACCTCATGCGTCGGCGTCTGCGCGTCCCAGCGGCGGCGGTTGTCGCGCCAGACCCCCTCATAGAGGCAGTTGTGGAAGTAGTAGTATTCCAGGTGCTTGAACTCGGCGCGGGCGGCGCTGAACAGCTCCTCCACCACCTTGATATGCGGGTCCATCGAGCCGCCAACATCGAGGAATAACAGGACCTTGACGGCGTTCCTGCGCTCGGGGCGGGTCTTGACGTCCAGGTAGCCATGCTCGGCGGTGGCGCGGATCGTGCCGTTGAGGTCCAGCTCCTCGTCGGCGCCATCGCGGGCCCAGCGGCGCAGGCGCTTCAGGGCCACCTTGATGTTGCGGGTGCCGATCTCGACCGTGTCGTCCAGGTCGCGGAATTCCCTTTTGTCCCAGACCTTTACCGCCTTCTGGTGGCGGCTCTCGGACTGGCCGATGCGCACCCCCTCGGGGTTGTAGCCATATGCGCCGAAGGGCGAGGTGCCCGCGGTGCCGACCCATTTGTTGCCGCCCTGGTGGCGGCCCTGCTGTTCCTTCAGGCGCTCCTTGAGGGTCTCCATCAGCTTGTCGAAGCCGCCCAGGGCCTCGATCTCGGCCTTCTCCTGCTCGCTGAGGTGCTTTTCGGCCAGCTTCTCCAGCCAGTCGCCGGGGATGTCGACCGCCTCAACCACTTGATCCAGCGAGATATTCTCCAGCCCCTCGAAGGTCGCGGCGAAGGCGCGGTCGAACTTGTCCATGTTGCGCTCGTCTTTGACCATGGCGCTGCGCGCGAGGTAGTAGAACGCCTCGATGTCATAGGTGGCCAGCCCCTTGGACATGCCCTCCAGGAAGGTCAGGTACTCGCGCAGGCTGACCGGGATGCGGGCGCTGCGAAGGTTCTCAAAGAAGGGAACGAACATGTGTGGCGGGCCTCTTTGCGCCCGGCTTAGCAGGTCCAATCGCGGCCCTCAAACGTTAACTTTGTGTCAAGAAATGGGCTCCCCAAAAGCTTTCGACAAAGTTATGTCTAATTTTAGCAGATGCGGGTGTAACCCAGGAAAGCCTTGCTGCACAGGCGTTTGCTGCGACGTGTGAAGGTCGGGAAGGGGCTCATGACCACTGCAATAGCAACGCTGAGAGACGCCTATCGCATCCTGGGGGTGGGGCCCCGGGATGATGCCGCCACCGTGCGGCGGGCTTGGCTCCGGCTGGTCAGGGCCTATCACCCGGACATGGTGCGCGGGGATACGGGGGCGGCCAACCAACGGTTGGCCGAGATCAACGCGGCCTATGATCTGGTCGAGGCCAACACACAGGCGTCAGGGGCAGAGCAGGCGAGCGCGGCAGAAGCCGCCAGACAGGCAGAGCAGGCGCGCAAGGCAGAAGCCGCGCGTTGGGCTCGCGCGCAGGCCGCAAGACGCGCCGAGGACGCCCGCCGGGCGCAAGAGGCCCGCCGCCAAGAAGAGGCCGAGCTTGCCAGGCTGCGCACGAAACGCGCAAAAGACGCGGCGCGCGCCGACCTGGCCTATGCCTCAAGATCGGCCCGCCGCGCCACATGGAGCGAGTCCGATAAGGTCGCGGCCCGCGCAGCACAGATTGCCTTCATTGCCGCGCGCCGCGCCTATTCAGATGAGCAGCGGCTGGTGCGCGACACGTCTGTGATCGCCTAAGGTCTTGTTTCGAAAGCACAGTCCGACAATCACATCGCGTGGATTTTAGGCCCGATACGTCGCGACCTTGTAGGCCGCAAAGGAAAAGAACACGCCCAAACCCGCCTCCAACCAGCGCCGGAACCGGTTGTAGAACGCGATGACCGGGCTGGTCGAAAAGGTGATCGCATAGGCCAGGTGCCCGACCACCGAAAGCGCCATCGCCGAGACAACAAGCGTCGCGCCCAGCCAGAGCGGTGCCTCCGCGCCGAGCCCCAAACCGACAATTGCGATCCATTGCAGGGCGGACTTTGGGTTGGTCATCTGAATGGCGATGCCCTTGAGCAAAAGGTTCTGCCCGGTGGCGGCGCGCGCGGTGATCTGGTCTCGGGGCGCCACCGCCGCACGAAAGGACTTCCACGCCAGCCAGGCCAGGTAGCAGGCGCCAAAGACCTTCAGGATGGTGACAATACCCGCATAGGCGGTGATCAAAGCCGTCAGCCCCAGCACCGTCATCGCGGCCCATAGACCAGAGCCCAGCCCCACACCCAGCGCAAGCTGCACGCCATCGCGCCGCCCGCGCTGCATGGACGTGCCAATGATCGCCAGGATATTGGGCCCGATGCTGATGAAGCCCACCGCGAAGATGCCGAGGGCCAGAAACAGGCTATAGATTTCGGGTGACATGTCGCGCTCGCTAAACTGTTGCGGGGGTAGCCCGGCAAATGTCGTCGCGTCGCGGCGGGTCTGTCAAGCTTTCTAGGCGACGGTTCGCGCCAGGATCACCGTGACCAGCATGCCAATAAGGGCAAAGGCGATGCCGAACCCGGCGGCGTATTGCGCCATGTCCTTGCGGTTGCCACCGCCCCGGCGGGCCTGCAGCGCCCCGATGATCGCGCCGACAAGCGCGCTTACAATGACAATCACGATGGACGACCCTCTCGTAGACGTTGGCTGAGCCCGGCAATTTCGCGCAGGCGCGCCCGGACCGCTTTTTCCGAGCCGAACCCATAGCGCGCCCAGCCCAGGCTGTCCTGTCGGATCGCGCGGGCCTCTGCCGTGCGGCCCTGAAGCGCCAGGGCCTCTGCTTTTATCATGAACAGCGTGGCCAGAAGCGCGGCGTTCTCGGCCCGGGCCACTACGCTGGTATTCTCGTCGACCAAGCGGATGGCCGCCTCGGTCTGGCCAGAGGAAAGCGCAAAGGCCGCAAGTTGCATCGCCACATGCGCGCTCTGCAAACGCGTGCCCGGTCCGGCGCTGTAGATCGTGTTGGCCTGCAGGAACGAGGCCAGCGCGATATCGCTTTCGCCTGCCAGCGACAGCCGACCAAGGGCGAAGAGGCTGAAGGCCATGCGGTTATCCGTCCATTGCTGGACCCGCGCGATCTCGATGGCGCGGCGCGCCGCGTCCCGGCGTTTCACGTCCGAGGCCTTGGGGCCCAAAGCGGTCTCGATTGCGTCAATCCAGGCGCGCGGCGTCTTATTGGCAACAGGCGAGCGTATTTTCTGCCCGCGCGGGTTCAGCCGCGCCAGAACGCTCGGGATCCGCGCGGCGACCTGCTCGCGCGTCATGCCGGATTTCAGCTCGGGCGCGTAATAGGCGCGCAGGATCAGCATATCAAAGCCGGTCAGCACGGTGTGAAAGTTGTCGTCATTAAAGACGCTGTCGCCCAGGCGGTAGAGGTCGTTAAGCGGGCCAATGGCCTGGGCCAATTCCTCGTGCAGGCAGTCGCGGATCTCCTGCGGGGCGACATCGCCGGGCAGGAAGATCGCCATGCGTTCGCGGGTCTGCAGCGTGGTCCAGTCCACGGCGGCGCCGCGCCGATTCCGCTTGAACTCTTCCCAGCTAGAGATGCGCGGCACCACAAAGCAGGCGGCCTGCGGCACATAGCGCTGCAGCTCTGCGCGGCTGAGGACCTGGATCGTGATCGAGGCCTCCTGGTTGCGCTCCACCTGGGTGATGTTCAGCCCCGCCTCGCGGCGCAGGCGCTGCAACAGGCGCGTCAGGTCGGTGCGCAGGCTTTGCGCCTGGGCGCCGGTGACCCGCACGCTGATAGGGCCTTCAAAACGTGTCAGCACCGGCAGCTTGCGGCCGCTCTCCAGCTCGAAGGCCAGGTCTAGGAAGTCCCGCGCGATCGCGGCGTTGAAACGGGAAGGCGGGGCGATCTGCGGCGATGAGAACAGCTTCATCGGCGGCAGCGAGGACGGCAGCGGCGCCGACCGCGTCGCCGTGTCATCGGGGATCGAGGCCGCACAGGCGGACAGCAAAAGCCCCGCAAGGACAAGAACAAACGCGCGCATATTACCCCCGGTTATATCGGATAAACGGTGTATGCACACCGATCCGGTCGTAAAGTTTGCGGGCCTCGGCGTTAAAGTCCTGCGTCAGCCAGTAGACCGAGGGGCAATCCGCCGCGTCGGCCTGCGCGTAGACATGCTCGATCAGTTTGCGGCCCACGCCCTGGCCCCGAACGTCCGGGTCCGCATAAAGGTCCTGCAAGTAGCACACGTTCTCGATCTTCCACAGGTGACGATGGAAGAGGTAATGGACCAGACCGACAGGTTTGCCATCAAGTTCCGCCAGCGCGCCGTGGAAATCCTGCGAGTCGTTGCCCAAAAGCCGCTGGAACGCCGTCTCGTAAACCTCTGGCGCCACAGAGGTTTCATAGAACTCCAGATAGGCGGTCCAGAGCCGCTGCCACTCGGCGCGGTCCGCCTGCCAGAGCGATCGAATTGTGATCATAGTTTGCCCCCTTTACGCGCACTTGTGATGGTTACTAGTATTTTTGCCTGATAGCGATCCATGGCTGGCAGGAAACAGCGAATTAGACGAAACATGGCAATTTTGGATTCTGATTAAGACCGTTAAGACGAAGCCACCAGGATTGCAGGGTGGTACCCTTTAGACTGCAGGTGCCATCCAGGTATCAATTGATCCAGTCTGCCAACCCATCCATGTTGATACGGACTCCGGTCCTCAAAAGGTTAGTAGCCACTCTGGTGCCCCAGGCTCCCGTTTCATCGTAGCGAATGTGTTTCAGTCCCGCTAGATTAGAGGGCATTTCAATACTCTTCTCAACGACATAATGAACGTTCTGTGCGCCAACGCGTCCCATAAACATCCCAGCGTCCCAAACAACGTTTTGACGGCCCCTTGGTTTAGGTACCTGGTCTGGGCCGCTTAAGCGATAGCCTTCGTCATCGTGTGTGAATAAACACACTGCGGCCCTCACATCTGCGTATGTACTTTTAAGTGTTTCGAAGTAAGTCATACCGTTTTGAATCTGTTGCCCGAGTTCCACGGGCTCGACGCCTAGGCACTCCAAAAGCAGACGTAGCTTGACTTGGGCGGTTTCATTGTGGCCAAAACTCAAAAACACGCGATCTTTTTTTGCGGCTGCGTCGAATTGCGTGCGGTCCGCCCGGCTAAAAGATGGCGTATAGATGACCGGGGTACTTGATGTATCGGCTTCTAGCATTTCTTTTTGGCTGTGCTTATCTGTTTGGCCCTCGCCTTCCATTAAGACCGAAAGTTTGACCAGCAATTGCCCGGGCACGACCAGGTCATCGTCTCTAACATGAATCTCTTCAATCTTGCAGGGCTGCGAAGCCTTGATGTTTAGGAATGCCTGCGGGGTCTGAATCATCAGTATTGGTTCTTCAGCCTCGACAACATCACCTACCGATCTAAACACGTCCAAAACATCCGCGTTTTCGACGGGTTGCCTATCTTCTGTTAAGTCTGGTACGCGAAGTTCAAGCATCAATGCCTCAGTGTTCAAGTCAAAGAAATCATAAATTTGTTACAATTTTGTGTATCATTTGAGCACAATTCCAAAAATGTGCTGAAGAGTGCAGAAGGCTGCAAATGATAATTGATAAGAATCCTCTGAATCAAAAACTGAAGTCACGTGCTCTTTACGCGGTGCCGAATTTGCACCGGAGGCTTGTAGATTTGGGAATTTCTCCTGAGCCGGGTAAAGTTAAATCCATAGCAGAGGCGGAGTGTCTGCAAATCCCGCACCGAAACACGCTGGGGCCAATGATCAGTGGAACAAAACTCGTAAAGCAACAGGCATGTTTGGATGTATTGGCTTTGCTTAATCAAATCCGGAAAAGGAAAAAAAGAGAGCATCTGGTTTTTGTGCACGAAATTGTAGGCTTCGAATGGTACGTGAATGGTCTTGGTCACTATTTTGCGGAATGCAATCAGGACGCGCTCGCTGAGAAAACTAATATGAAGCTTGAGCACCTGAAAGCGATGTCTCGTACCAAAAACCGCGTGTTGCGCGTACCGCATGCTGTTGCGATCAAAGTCGCAAGTAGCATGTTTGATGACCACATATCTCCGGCTTTCGTTCGTCGTTACGGGGACAATCCAATTGCGGCGGTCCGAAACTCATGTGAAAGAAGTGTTATTACTCAAACCAAAGGTCTCGTCGAAGCTCTTGAATATCTTGAGTGAAAAGGCCGAGTTCTCTACCGCTGCCCCCGCGCCATAAACGCCAGTCGCTCGAAGAGATGCACGTCCTGCTCGTTCTTCAAAAGCGCGCCATGCAGCTTGGGCAGGGCATTGGCGCCGTCGCGCTTGAGGTCCTCGGGCGACAGGTCCTCGGCCAGCAAAAGCTTCAGCCAGTCCAGCACCTCTGAGGTGGAGGGTTTCTTCTTCAGCCCCTGCGTCTCGCGGATCTCGTAGAACTGGGTCAGCGCGGTGGTCAGCAGCGCCTCCTTGATGCCCGGGTGGTGCACCTCGACGATCTGGCGCAGCGTGTCCATCTGCGGGAACTGGATGTAGTGGAAAAAGCAGCGCCGCAGGAAGGCGTCGGGCAGCTCTTTTTCGTTGTTGGAGGTGATGATCACGATGGGGCGGTGCTTGGCCGCCACGGTCTCGCCGGTCTCGTAGACGTGGAACTCCATGCGGTCGAGCTCTTGCAGCAGGTCGTTGGGGAACTCGATATCCGCCTTGTCGACCTCGTCGATCAGCAGCACGACCTTCTGGTCCGCGGCGAAGGCCTGCCAGAGCTTGCCGCGTTTGATGTAGTTGGCCACGTCATGCACGCGCTCTTCGCCAAGCTGGCTGTCGCGCAGGCGGCTGACGGCATCGTATTCGTAGAGCCCCTGCTGCGCCTTGGTTGTGGACTTTATGTGCCACTCAATCATGGGCAGCCCCAGGGCGGCGGAGACCTGGCGGGCAAGCTCGGTCTTGCCCGTGCCGGGTTCGCCCTTTACCAGAAGGGGGCGCTCCAAGGTGACCGCCGCATTCACAGCGATGGTCAGATCGTCAGTTGCCACATAGGCGTCGGTGCCCGTGAATTTCATGGGATTATCATGCCCCTTAGGCGAAATTGTTCACATCTCCTTACAGAGCCGGACACAATCCCGCAAGCGCGCGCTTTCGGGCGTGACAACCACGAGGCGTTGCGCTAGATGCTCGCTCGAGTGGAGGTAGCCAGATGACGCTAATAGATAACGCAGATCAGCCTGGCGCACATGAGGGGAACACCATGAAGGCCGAGAATTTTCTGCCCGAGGACTACCGTCCTGCGGAAGACGAACCCTTTATGAACGACCGCCAGCTCGAGTATTTCAGACGCAAGTTGTTGACCTGGAAAGCCGAGCTGATGGACGATTCAAAAAACACGATTGAAGGGCTACAAGACAGCGCGCGCGCGGTGCCAGACATCGCCGATCGCGCCAGCGAAGAAACCGACCGCGCGTTGGAGCTGCGCACAAGGGACCGCCAGCGCAAGCTGGTCGCCAAGATCGACAGCGCCCTGCGCCGGATCGATGAGGGCGAATACGGCTATTGCGAGGTCACGGGCGAGCCGATCTCGCTCAAGCGCCTGGACGCGCGGCCCATCGCGACGATGAGCCTTGAGGCCCAAGAGCGCCACGAGCGCCGCGAGAAAGTCCACCGCGACGACTGAGACTGATATGGCCATCAGGTCCATGACAAAACCGGCACCGGCGCGCGACTGCGCCGGTGCTTTGCGTTTCGGGTGCGTAACATGAGCCTCGACGGGCGCCGCATATCCATCATCGGCGCGGGCGTCGCCGGGCTGGCAGCCGCCACGGCGCTGGCCCGCCGCGGCGGCGACGTTGTGGTCTATGAACGCGCATCCGCGCTGCGCGCAGAGGGCGCCGGTATTCAGATCTCGCCCAACGGTGCGGCCGTACTGTCAGCGCTGGATGCGCAGCCGCGCGCGCTAGAGACCCGGGCCATCGCGCTGCGCGACCACCGCGCCGGCGCCGGTGTGCTGCGGCTTGAGCTGGCGCGGCGCCGCTGGCGGCACCCGTTCCTTCTGATGCATCGGGGGGATTTGATCGACGGGCTCGGCCAGGCCGCGCAGGCGGCGGGCGCGCGGTTTGAGTTCGGTGTCACGGCGGATCCTGCGGCTTTAGAGGCCGAACTTGTGGTCATGGCGGGCGGCGTGCACGCCGCCACGGCGCGGCAGTTCAATCACGACCTCCCGGCGGCCTCCTTCACCGGGCAGGTTGCCTGGCGCGCGGTGCTGCCCGAGGGGGACGCCGCCCCAGAGGCCCATGTCTTTATGGGGCCGGGCAGGCATCTTGTCAGCTATCCCCTGCCGGGCGGCTGGCGCAATATCGTGGCGGTGGAGGAGCGCGCGGCCTGGGCCGCAGAGGGCTGGGACCATCCGGACGAGCCCGATAATCTGCGCGCCGCATTCGCTGATTTCTCGCCTCAGATACGTGCATGGCTGGATGCCGTCGAAGAGGTCAAGCTGTGGGGGCTGTTTCGGCACCCCGTGCCGACGCGCTGGCATGATGGGCGGAGTGTGGTCATCGGTGACGCCGCCCATCCGACTCTGCCTTTCATGGCGCAGGGCGCGAACCTGGCGCTAGAGGATGCCTGGGTGCTGGCCGATTGCTTGCAGCGGCATGACGTGCCGGTTGCGCTTGCGGCGTTCCAAGACAAGCGGCGCGCGCGGGTCTGCCGGGCCATCACGGCGGCGAACGCGAATGCGCGCAACTATCACCTGCGGCGGCCCGCTCTGCGTTTGGCGGCCCATACGGCCCTGAGGTTGGGCGGGGCTATCGCGCCCGGCGCGGCGCTGCGGCGGTTTGATTGGCTCTATGGGCATGACGTGACGCGATAGGCGGCCTCGGCAATCCGCCTTTGTTTAACGCATGCCTTGGTAACGACTTTGAAACGGTTCTTGGGCAGGTTCCGGCCAAGTGTTCTGTAGTTTGGTGAGTCGACGCAATGGTCCGTATTCTGTTCGCAATTCTCTTGGTTCTTCCTTTAACAAGCGCACCGCCGGCGCAGGCTATGGACGACGGCACGCGGCTGGATGCGAAGCGAAAGATCAACATCGCGGGCCGCCAGCGGATGCTGTCGCAGCGGATGACACGCGCGGCATGCTTTGTGGCGATCGGTGTGGCCGCTGACCAAAGCGAAAAGATCATGCGCGCCGCCATGGCGGAGTTTGAGAGCGCGCGGCAAAGCATCCGCTTCGGCGGTGGCGATATGGAGCTTATGCCAGAGCAATCTGCGCCGGTTCTGAAGGAGCTGACCGAGGTGGACCGCCTCTGGCCGGTCGTGAACCGCGCCATTCTCGATGTCACAGAGAAGGGGGCTGATGTATCGGACCTGGCAGCGCTCTCGGTCGATCTTTTGGTCCAGGCCAACGACGTGGTGCAAGCGCTGGAGGTGGCGTATCAGGACGCGCTAGAGATGCCGGAACTGGCGCGGCTGATAAACGTCTCGGGGCGTCAACGAATGCTCACGCAACGCGCCACCAAAGAGATGTGCCTGATCGCCGCGGGCGCCGACAAGGATGCTATGGGCGCGGCTTTGGGCAAGACCGTGTCTTTGTTCGACCGCTCGCTTGAGGGGCTGCGATTCGGGTCGCAAGAGCTGGACCTGATTGGGGCGCCCACGGCGGAACTGGAGTTTCAGCTGGAGCATGTCGCCGAGCTATGGATACCTTTGCAAGCCATCTTCCTGCGTGTCGCTGACGGCGCCGCGCCAACCGAGGCAGAGCTGCTGCATGTTTTCGACAGCATCGACCAGGTGCTGCGCGAGGCCAATGCAGCGGTGCAGATGTATCAGGCGCTGTAGGTAACCCGGCTAGGATGCGTCCAGGGCCTCGATGATCGCGCCGAAGTCGCTGGCTTTCAAGGACGCGCCGCCGACCAGCGCCCCATCGACATTTGAGGTGGCAAAAATCTCGGCGGCGTTTCCGGGTTTGACCGAGCCGCCGTAAAGCAGCCGGGTCTCTTGCGCCGTTGGGCCAAGGCGCTCTATCAGCAGGGCGCGAATGGCATCGTGAACCTCTGCGATTTGATCGGTCGTGGCGACTTCGCCTGTGCCTATGGCCCAAACGGGCTCATAGGCCACGACGATGCTGCCACCTTGTGACGTGTCCGGCACCGATCCCGCCAATTGCGTGCCGACGACCTGCAATGTGCGGCCAGCCGCGCGGTCCTCTAAGGTCTCGCCAACGCAGATAACGGGGATAAGACCGGCCGCTGACACTGCGGATGCCTTGGCGCAAACCATCGCGTCCGTTTCTGCTTGGTCCGCGCGGCGCTCGGAGTGGCCCAGAATCACGTAAGTGGCACCCGCATCGGCAAGCATCCCGGCCGAAATCTCGCCCGTATGCGCGCCCGAAGATTGCGGCGCGCAATTCTGCCCGCCGACCTGAATGGGGTTGGCGCTGAGCGCATCGGACATGCGCGAGATCAGCGTGGCGGGGGGGCAGATCAACACATCGCAATTGGGCGCCGGGTGCGCATCGGCGAGCGCCCGGACCTGCCCGAGATCGGGCTGGAAGCCATGCATCTTCCAGTTACCTGCTGCAAGTTTGCGTCTTTGTGCCATCCCGTTCCCTCATGATATGGAGTGCCAATGCGCGCGCTATCTGCGGCGCGGCGTCGATTTTCTTGCAGCTATGAGGGAAAGCGTGTGGATTGCAAGGGGGAGCGTTGCGCCGGTCTTGCGCGCTGCGGACCTATCGGCTTCTAAAACGATTACGGAGAGGGAAACTGGTCAGATGCTACGATCAACCGTCAATGAAATTCTAAAGGAAAGCGATGCGTTCATCACGAGCCATGGCTTTGTGATGCCGCCCTTCGCCTATTGGTCCCCGGACCAGATGAAGGACCGCACCGCCGCCGACAGCGCGATGATCCGCGACCATATGCTGGGCTGGGACATCACCGATTACGGGCAAGGCCGGTTTGAAGAGCTGGGGCTGTTCCTGTTCACGGTGCGCAACGGCTCGAACGCGAATGTGCAGCGCGGGATGGGCATGCTTTACGCCGAGAAGATCATGATATCGGGCGATATGCAGATCTCGCCGATGCACCGCCACAACCTCAAGACCGAGGATATCATCAACCGGGGCGGCGGCGACCTGGTGCTGGAGCTGTTCACCGCGGCCGAGGACGGCTCGATTGACGACCAAGCGCCGGTCCGTGTGCGCACCGATGGGCGCTGGCGCGAGATGGCCGCCGGCAGCCGCCTACGCCTGAAGCCTGGCGAGAGCGTCACGCTGGAGCCCGATACCTGGCACGCCTTCTGGGGCGAGAATGGCAAGGTGCTGATCGGTGAGGTCTCGAATGTGAATGACGACCGCACCGACAATGTGTTCCGCGAAGAGATCGGGCGGTTCTCTGAGATCGAAGAGGACGTGGACCCGCGGCACCTGCTGGTCTCAGACTACGACCGCTGGCTTAACTAGGCGAGGTCGGGATTTGCGTATTTGGAACAAGGTGAAGGGGCGGGGATGTATATTGGCTTAGACCTGGGCACCTCGGGGCTGAAGGGGATCTTGATCGGCGAGGATCAGAGCATCTTGGCGGAGGCCAACGCGCCTCTGGAGGTCTCGCGCCCGCAGGATGGCTGGTCCGAGCAGGCGCCCGCCGATTGGATCGCGGCGGCGGAATCAGTTATGGGGCAGCTGGCCGCGCATGGTCTGAGCGACGTGCGGGGCATTGGCCTTTCCGGGCAGATGCACGGGGCGACGCTGTTGGACGCACAGGACCAGGTGCTGCGGCCCTGCATCCTGTGGAACGACACGCGCAGCCACGAAGAGGCGGCGGAGATGGACGCGGACCCGCGTTGGCGCGAGATCAGCGGCAACATCGTCTTCCCCGGCTTCACCGCGCCCAAGCTGGAATGGGTGCGGCGCAACGAGCCCGATCTCTTCGACAAGACCGCCAAGGTGCTGCTGCCGAAGGACTATCTGCGGCTCTGGCTGACCGGCGAGTATGGCGCAGAGATGTCGGATGCGGCGGGCACGAGCTGGCTTGATACGGCCGCGCGGGACTGGTCGGACGATCTGCTTGCCGCCTCAGGCCTATCGCGGCATGAAATGCCGCCGCTCGTGGAGGGATCAGAGGTCTCGGGGCAGTTGCGTGCCGAGCTTGCGCAACGCTGGGGCTTAGACCAGGTGCCGGTCGCGGGTGGGGGCGGTGACAACGCGGCCTCGGCCATTGGCGCGGGCGTGGTGCGGGCCGGGCAGGCCTTCGTCAGCCTGGGCACATCGGGCGTGCTTTTTGCCGCCAATGACGGATACCAACCGGACCCCGCCACCGCTGTGCACACCTTCTGTCACGCGCTGCCCGGCACATGGCACCAGATGGGTGTGATCCTGGCCGCGACGGACGCGCTGAACTGGTACGCGGGCTTGGTGGGCGAGGATGCCGCCAGCCTAACCAGCGATCTGGGCCCGCTGCAAGCCCCTGGAAAGACGCGCTTTCTGCCCTATCTTGGCGGCGAGCGCACGCCGCTTAATGACGCCAGCATCCGCGGCGCCTTCATCGGGCTAGAGCACGCCACCGATCAGGCCGCGGGCAGCCGCGCGGTGCTGGAGGGCGTCACCTATGCGATCCGTGATTGCCGCGACGCGCTGGCCGCGACGGGCACGCAGATCACCTCGCTTCTCGCCGTGGGCGGCGGCTCGCGCTCGGATTACTGGCTAGAGGCCATCGCCACCGCACTTGGCACCTCGGTGCAGGTGCCCGTGGCGGGTGACTTTGGCGGCGCGTTCGGCGCCGCGCGGCTCGCGCAGATGGCGGCCACCGGCGGCGGCGCAGAGCTGGCCCCGCCGCCCCAAATCGCACGCACCATAGACCCCAACGCGGCGCTGGCAGAGGCCTTCGATGAAGGCCACGCCCGCTTCAAAGCCGCCCAAGCAGCCATCAAGGGACTGACATGACTGGTTACTTCTCCGATATCCCGAAGATCCAATACGAGGGCCCCGAGTCCGATAACGAGTTCGCTTTCCGCCACTACAACCCCGATGAGGTGGTCATGGGCAAGCGGATGGAGGACCATCTGCGCTTTGCCGTCGCCTATTGGCACAGCTTTGCCTGGCCGGGGGGCGATCCGTTTGGCGGGCAAACCCTAGAGCGCCCCTGGTTCGGCGAGACCATGGAGCACGCCCGCGCCAAGGCGGACGCGGCCTTTGATCTGTTTGAGATCCTGGGCGCGCCGTTCTTTTGCTTCCATGACCTGGACGTGCGCCCCGAGGGCGAAAGCTTTGCCAAGAGCTGCGCCAACCTGGACGCCATCGTGGACATCTTCGGCGAGAAGATGGAAGCCACGGGGATGAAGCTGCTATGGGGGACGGCCAACATGTTCACCCACCGGCGCTGGATGTCGGGGGCGGCCACCAACCCGGACCCGGATGTGTTCGCCTATGCCGGCGCCACGCTGAAAAGCTGCCTGGACGCGACGCATAAGCTGGGCGGCGCCAACTATGTCATGTGGGGCGGTCGCGAGGGCTACGAGACCCTGCTGAACACCGATCTGACGCGCGAGGCTGAGCAGGCGGGGCGGATGCTGCTGTCGGTGGTGGACTACAAGCACAAGATCGGCTTTGACGGCCCCATCCTGATCGAGCCCAAGCCGCAGGAGCCGTCCAAGCACCAGTATGATTACGACGTGGCCACGGTATACGGCTTCCTCAAGCGCTTCGGCCTTGAGAACGAGGTGAAGGTGAATATCGAGCAGGGGCACGCCATCTTGGCGGGGCATTCGTTCGAGCACGAGCTGGCGCTGGCGGCCTCGCTTGGGATCTTCGGGTCGATCGATATGAACCGCAACGACTACCAGAGCGGCTGGGACACGGACCAGTTCCCCAACAATGTGCCAGAGATGGCGCTGGCCTTCTACGAGGTGCTCAAGGTGGGCGGCTATACCACCGGCGGGACCAATTTTGACGCCAAGATTCGGCGCCAGTCCCTGGACCCCGAGGATCTGGTGCTGGGGCATGTCGGCGGCATGGACGCCTGCGCACGCGGGCTCAAGGCCGCCGCCGCGATGCTGGAGGATGGCGGGCTAGAGAGCATGCGCGACGCGCGCTACGCCGGCTGGGAGGGCCCGGAGGCGCAAAAGATGCTCTCCGGCGAGTACGGGCTGGAAGAGATGGCCCACTATGTCGAGACGACCGGGCTGGACCCGCAGCCGAAATCCGGCAGGCAGGAACGGCTGGAAAACTGGGTCAACAAGTTCGTCTAGGCGCTGCTTGGAAAGGGCGGGTTCGATCCGCCCTTGCGGGCGTCCCCGCCCTGTGAAATCGTCCCGCCCATGACACTCGATCTTGACTTCGTCCGGGCGCAATTCCCGGCCTTTTCAGAGCCTTCGCTTGCGGGGCAGTCCTTTTTTGAGAACGCGGGCGGGTCCTATACCTGCGGCGCGGTGATCGATCGCCTGACGCGGTTCTACCGCGCGCGAAAGGTCCAGCCATACGCTCCCTACCCGGCGTCCCGCCTGGGCGGCGAGGAGATGGACGAGGCGCGCACGCGCCTGTCCGCAATGATGGGCGTCGATGAGGACGAGCTGAGCTTTGGCCCCTCCACCACGCAGAACGTTTATGTCCTGGCGCAGGCCTTCGGCGAGATGCTTGAGCCGGGCGACGCCATCATCGTCACCAACCAGGACCACGAGGCCAATACCGGCGCCTGGCGCCGCCTGGCCGAGCGGGGCATTGAGCTGCGCGAGTGGCAGATTGATCCCGAAACCGGGCATCTCGACCCGGTGGCCCTGACCGCGCTTCTGGACGACCAGGTCAAACTGGTGTGCTTCCCGCATTGCTCCAACGTGGTGGGCGAGATCAACGACGTGGCCGCAATCACCCAACTGGCGCATGCCGCCGGGGCGGTGACCTGCGTGGACGGCGTCTCATACGCGCCGCATGGGCTGCCGAATGTCGCCGAACTTGGGGCCGATATCTACATGTTCTCCTCCTATAAGACCTATGGGCCGCATCAGGGCATCATGGTCGTGCGCCGCGCATTGGCAGAGCGCCTTCCCAACCAGACGCATTCCTTCAACGCCGGATCGCTTCCCATGCGCTTCACGCCCGCGGGGCCTGACCATGCCCAGGTCGCGGCCTGCGCCGGGATCGCCGACTATATCGACGCGCTCTATGCCCATCACATGGGCGGACAAGAGGCGCCCGCGGCGCGCGCCGAGGCCGTGCATGACATGATGCGCGCCCAGGAGGCCGCCGTGCTGCAGCCGCTGCTGGACTATGCCGCGAAGAAGAATTCCGTGCGGCTGATCGGCCCGGCTCGAGCGGAGCGGCGGGCGCCGACGGTGGCGCTGGACTGCGCCGCGCCGGGCGAGGATCTGGCGGCAAGCCTGGCGCCCCACGGCATCATGGCCGGGGGCGGCGATTTCTACGCCGTGCGGCCTCTGACAGCGATGGGCGTGGACCCAGACAAGGGCGTGCTGCGCTTGTCCTTTGTGCACTATACCTCCGCTGAAGATGTTGACCGATTGGTGGACGCGCTAGATCGGGTTTTATGACAGCGCCAATCCTTGTGTGGATCCGCAGGGATCTGCGCCTGCACGACCACGCCGCACTCAGCGCCGCCGCCCAATCCGGGCGGCCCGTGCTGCCCGTGTTTCTATGCGATGAGGCTCTGGAGGGGCTGGGTACGGCCGCAAAGTGGCGGTTTGGCGCTGGGGTAGGCGCCTTCGCGCAATCCCTTGAGGCGATAGGATCGCGACTGATCCTCCGGCGCCGCCCGTGCTTGGAGGGGCTAAGCGACCTGATCCAAGAAACCGGCGCCGACACGGTCTATTGGCAGCGCAGCTATGACCCAGAGCAGCAGGCCCGCGACGCCAAGGTCAAGGCTGCGCTGAGGCAAAGGGGCGTTCAGGTCAAAAGCTTCGCGGGTCATCTGCTGTTTGAGCCCTGGACGGTCGAGACCAAGACCGGCGGGCCCTACAAGGTGTATTCGCCCTTCTGGCGCGCGGTGAAGGATCGGGGCGTGGCAACGCCGCCGCCCGCTATAAAAGAGCTTCGCGCGCCGGGCACCTGGCCCGCATCCGATGATCTTGAGCGTTGGAACCTCGGCGCGGCTATGCGGCGCGGCGCACCCATCCTGGCCAAGCATGCCCGTGTCGGAGAGAGCGCGGCCCTGGACCGGCTCAACTGGTTCACACAAACCGCCGTCGAAAGCTACAAAGAGCAAAGAGACTTCCCGGGCGTGGACGCGAGTTCTGCTCTTTCCGAGCCGCTGACCTATGGCGAGATCAGCCCGCGCACGATCTGGCACGCCGGGCAGCGCGCGCTGGCCGAGGGCGCGGCGGGGGCCGAGCATTTCCTCAAGGAACTTGTATGGCGCGAGTTCGCCTATCACCTGCTGCACCACTGGCCCGATCTGCCGCGCCAGACCTGGCGCCGCGAATGGGCGGGTTTCAACTGGAACCGCGCGGAGACGCCCCAGGTCACCGCCTGGAAGCAGGGCCGCACCGGGATCGAGTTCGTCGATGCGGCGATGCGCGAGATGTATGTCACCGGCCGGATGCACAACAGGGCGCGGATGATCGTTGGCAGCTATCTGACCAAGCACCTCTTGGCGGATTGGCGCATCGGGCTGGACTGGTTCGCCGATTGCCTGACCGACTGGGACCCCGCGTCGAACGCGATGGGGTGGCAATGGGTGGCGGGCTGCGGCCCGGACGCGGCGCCGTATTTCCGCGTCTTCAACCCGGTCACGCAATCCGACAAGTTCGACGCTGACCGCAGCTACCGCAACCGCTGGATCGCCGAGGAGCAGGGGGCCCCGCCCGAGACCGCGCTGGACTACTTCAAAGCGGTGCCGAAAGCCTGGGCGCTCGATCCCGGCGCGCCCTATCCTCACCCCATTGTGACCGCCGCTGACGGGCGAGACCGCGCCCTGCAAGCCTATGGGATGTTTAAAGATAGATAAGAATTTGACCCAAAGCGCGAATTCGTACGTAATGCCTGCCATAGGATGAGGACGGGTGCGGGCTCGCCCCAGGCAAGGAGCGGAATGACTATACTTCAGACGGTTGAGGGGCAGGCGGGGCTGCCTCGATACTTCGCGCGCGTGTTGGACATGGCGCAGGCGATGAACACAGGGCGCGTGGACTTCGTGCTTGAGGACGGGCGGCGCTTTCGCGCCGAGGGGCGCGCACCGGGGCCGGTGGCGGAACTGCACATCCATAATGACGACCTATTCGCGCGGCTGATCCGCGAGGGCGATCTGGGATTTGCCGAGGCCTATATGGACGGCTGGTGGTCCACGCCCGATCTGCAGGCCTTCATGGATCTGATGCATGCCGATAATGACGAGGTCTATGACAGCTTTGGCGGCATGGCGCTGGTGCGGGCGTTCGAGCGGGTGCGCTTTTGGCTGCAGAGCAACTCCAAGCGGCAGGCCAAGAGGAACATCTCTGCGCATTACGATCTGGGCAACGAGTTCTACGGGCTGTGGCTTGACGACACGATGACCTATTCCTCGGCGCTGTTTGAGACCGGGCAAGAGAGCCTAGAGCGCGCGCAGGCCGCCAAATACGCGCTCATGGTGGATGCCATTGGCGCCAAGCCCGGGGATCACGTGCTGGAAATCGGCTGTGGCTGGGGCGGCTTCGCCGAATTCGCCGCACGCGAGCGCGGGCTGAAGGTCACCGGGGTCACAATCAGCCGCGAGCAGCACGATTATGCCCGCGCCCGAATGCAACGCTCTGGGCTGGCCGATCAGGTCGAGATCCGCCTGCAGGACTACCGCGACATTCAGGGCACATTCGATGGGGTGGCCTCAATCGAGATGTTCGAGGCGGTGGGCGAGCGTTACTGGCCGACATATTTTCGCACGGTCAAGGAGCGCTTGAAGCCCGGCGCACGGGCCTCGTTGCAGATCATCACGGTCAGCGATGCGCGCTGGGAGTTCTACCGCCGAAGCGTTGATTTCATTCAGAAATACATCTTCCCCGGCGGCATGCTCCCGGCGCCGAAGGTGCTGCGCGCGCAGGTGCTCAAGAGCGGCCTGACCTGGGAGGGCTCCGCCGAGTTCGGCCCCAGCTATGGGCTTACCCTGCGCCGCTGGCATGAGACGTTCAACGACAGATGGTCGGATGTGGCGGCTCTCGGATTTGACACACGTTTCCGGAAAATGTGGAATTATTACCTGACCTCTTGCGCGGCGACCTTCGAGAGCGGAAACTGCGACGTAACACAAGTAACACTCGCAAAACCGGTCTGATAACATGCCCACAATGGCCAAACTCTTCGCGGCGATCCTTTTCGCGGTGCTGGGGTATTTTGTGGCCGATCTGGTGGGCGGTCACCTGCCGCCAGAGAAACCGCAGGGGATGCTGCGCGAGATCACCGCTTTCTTCGGTCTGTTGGTGGGGTGGATGTTTCTCGGCCGGCGCATCGTGGGCGAATAGTCCAACGCGGCTGGGCTGGGGCTCTCGGCGGGGGTGGTGTTGGTGCTGGTCTCGCTGATCTACTTCTCGGGCTACGAGATGATCCGCCGCGCGATGCGCCTGGCCTATGGCGGCAACCCGTTTGAGGCGCTGGAGGATATGTTCGCAATCGCCTGGGAATACGCGCTGGATTTTCTGGCCAAGCCGGACGTGATCATCGGCCTTGCCATTGGCTCTATCCTGGCGGGGACGGTGGTCAAGGCCGTCTCTCGGATCTGGTCATAAGGCGCAGTGCCGCGGGTTTTTCTCTTTGGGGGTCTGCTTGACCCCGGGTTGCGGCGGGCCGTGCTGGGCGCGGAGGTTCCGCTTGCCGAGGTGACCTTGCCTGGGTTCCGTGCCGGTCTTACACGCCAAACCCATGGCGCCGCGCTGGTCAGCGCAGCAGGCGCGCAGGTGCGCGGGGCGGTCGCCGATCTATCGGGCCTCCCACAGCAACGCCTCGAGTTCTGGGCAGACGTGTTCGGCTATCAGCCCCGCGCGCTGCCCGAGATCGACGCCATCGGCTATGGCTGCGCCGAGGCCGGGCAGGACTGGGACCTGGCCGCCTGGCAAGACCGCTGGGGCGCTACGGTTCGGCGCGCCTCTGAGGATGTGATCAGCTTTCTGGGTGATCGTGACCCCCAGACCATGCGCCGCTCATTAGAACAGATCATGGTGCGCGCCGCGAGTTGGGCGCGCGCGCAGGCCGAAGAGACCCCCATGAACATGCGCCATGGATTCACAGCCGAGGACGTGGAAACTGACGCCGCTAGAAAGCCTTACCTGGACTTCTTCATGTTGGAGGAACAGGATCTGAGGTTCCGCAAATTCAACGGCGGCGTCAGCGCGACGGTGCAGCGCGCCGCTTTCGTGTCTGGTGATGCGGTGACGGTGCTGCCCTATGATCCCGTGCGCGACCGGGTCCTGGTGATCGAGCAGTTCCGCTTCGGGCCGCTGTTGCGTGGCGACCGATGGCCCTGGAGCCTGGAGCCCATCGCGGGCCGCATTGACCCCGGCGAGAGCCCCGCAGATACGGCGGCGCGCGAGGCGCAGGAGGAGGCCGGCCTGGCGATCTCGCGCCTGGAGAGCGTTGCAAACTACTATCCTTCGCCGGGCGCGGTCTCGGAATATCTGTTCAGCTATGTGGGCATCGCGGATCTGCCGGATGAGGCGGCGCGCATCGGCGGGCTTGAGGCCGAGGCCGAAGACATCCGCGGCGTGATCCTGCCGTTTGATGGCCTTATGGAGCTGCTGCAAAGCGGCGAGGCGCAGAACGGCCCGCTGGTTCTGACGGCGCTATGGCTGCAGGCGCACCGGGGGCGTCTGCGCGGGGCGGGTTCGATTTGAGTTTCGTTGGGGGAAAATTAAGCGAATCGGCGGAATAATCGAACCGGGTGGGTTCGACGAACCGCGTTGACCACCGCCCAACCCGACAGCATGGAACAATCCGGCTATGCCCGCTGCGCGGGCGCCGCCACAAACGGCGCTTGAGTTCACCAATTGCCCGGCCTAAACCTCGATGAACCAAGAGATCATAGGGGGCGTGCCATGCGGGTTTACAAGGATTTGCCGGATGCGATCGGCAAGACGCCCCTGATACGTCTAAAGGCCGCCTCCGAGGCCACGGGCTGCGACATCTACGGCAAGGCAGAGTTTCTGAACCCCGGCCAATCCGTCAAGGACCGCGCGGCGCTCTATATCATCCGCGACGCGATCGCGCGCGGCGACCTTAAGCCCGGCGGCACGATCGTCGAGGGCACGGCCGGTAATACCGGGATCGGGCTGGCGCTGGTCGGCGCGGCCTTGGGGTTCAAGACGGTGATCGTGATCCCCGAGACCCAGAGCCAGGAAAAGAAGGACATGATCCGCCTGGCCGGGGCCGAACTGGTGCAGGTGCCCGCGGTTCCCTACAAGAACCCCAACAATTATGTCAAATATTCCGGGCGCTTGGCGGCTGAACTTAACAAGACCGACCCGAATGGCGCGATCTGGGCGAACCAGTTCGACAACACCGCCAACCGGCAGGCGCATATCGAGACTACAGGCCCCGAGATCTGGGAGCAGACCGGCGGCAAGGTGGACGGGTTCATCTGCGCGGCGGGCTCTGGCGGCACGGTCGCGGGCATCGGCGCAGCGCTGCAGCCCAAGGGCCTGAAGGTCGGGTTGGCCGACCCAGAGGGCGCCGGCATGTACAAGATCTATACCGGCCAGGAGAATCCCGGCAACTCGATCACCGAGGGCATCGGGCAGGGGCGTGTCACGGCGAACCTAGAGGGCTTCACCCCCGATTTTGTCACCCGCGTGCCGGATGCCGAGGCGGTGCAGATTGTCTTTGACCTCTTGCAGGCCGAGGGGCTGTGCATGGGTGGCTCCACCGGCGTCAATATCGCGGGCGCGATGCATATGGCGCGCGAGATGGGGCCCGGCAAGACCATCGTGACGATCCTGTGCGATTTCGGCACGCGCTATCAATCCAAGCTCTTCAACCCGGACTTCCTGCGCTCCAAGGACCTGCCAGTGCCTGATTGGCTGGACGCGGCCCCGCAGGACATCCCAACGGTCTTTGAAGCCGAGTGATGCGCCGCCTTTGGCATATCGCGGCGGTTGCTGTCTGGGTCATTCTGGCCAGCACCGTTCTGGCGGGCGTCACCCTGGCGCAGACCACGGCCGAAGAGATCGACTACGAGGCCTGGGCCACCGTGGCCGAGCGGGCCGAGGGGGCGATTGAGGCCGGGCGTGCCTCCAACGAGGCCTTCGAAAGCCTGCGCTCTGAGGTGGTGGTCTGGCGCGAACGTTTCCTGCGCGGCCAGGACCTTAACGCGGAACGCATTACCACGCTGAGCTCGCAGATCGAGGCCTTGGGGCCGGCCCCCGGCGAGGGCGAGACCGAGGCGCAAGAGATCGCGGACCGGCGCGCGGAACTGGCAGAGCAGCTGGCCGGCGCCCAGGCCCCGGCTGTGAGCGCCGAAGAGGCCTATAGCCGCGCCGATGGGCTCGCACGCGAAATTGACGCGATCATTCGCGACCGCCAGGCCGACGCGCTGGTGCAACTGGGACCCACCCCGCTGAACCCGGCCAATTGGACGGACGCTTGGGAGGACATCAAGCGCGCCTTCCGGGTGATCTACACCGAGGCCGCTGACAGCTGGGCCTCGCCGATCCGGCGCGACGCCCTGCAGGACGCCCTGCCGCGCGTGCTTTTGTTTGCCGTGGCGGCGCTGATCCTGCTGCTGCGGGGCGGCGAGTTGGTGCGGCGCGCACAGGCCGCCACAGCAGAGCAGATCCCCGCACGAGCCGCGCGGCTGGCCCGCATTCTGTGGGGCATGATTGAGGCTCTGGCGCCCATCCTGGGCATCTACCTGGCCGTGATCGCGCTGAACGCAACCGGGCTTTTGGGGTTCCGTGGTGTTGCGTTGGCGAATGCGTTGCCGTTGTTTGGGCTGTTTCTCTTTGTGGCCTATTGGCTGGGTAATCGGCTTTTCACGACGGCGCGCTATATCTCCATCGCGCCAGATCGGGCCGCCAGCCTGCGCCGGTCCGCGACGTTGTTGGGGCTGCTTTACGGGCTGACGGCGATCATCGGGGCGCTGTCGCAGTTCGATGATTTCGCCCCGGCGACGCTGGCGGTGCTGTATTTCCCGTTCGGGCTGCTTGCGGGTTTGTCCTTGATCCGCCTGGGCCGGTTGCTGGTGCATGTGACCCGCACGGAACCTATCGACGAGACGGCGGTGTTCGGTGGGCGCTGGCTGGGGTTTGCAGGGCGCCTGACGGTGCTGCTGGCCGTGGCCGGGATGGTCCTTCTGGCGGTGGGCTACCTAGAGGCGGGCCTGTTCCTGCTCTTGCCGACGATTGGCACGCTGGCCCTGATTGGCCTGCTGTTCGTTCTGATCGATCTGACGCGCGAGGTCTATGAGTTGGCCGTGGGCGACACCGAGGAGGGCGCCAGCGCCGCCCTGATCCCCACGCTTCTCAGCCTTCTGATCATCCTCGCCTCATTGCCGTTCTTCGCGCTGGTCTGGGGCGCGCGGGTGGCCGACCTGACCGAGCTTTGGGCGCGGTTCCGCGAGGGCTTTACCATCGGGGACGCGCGCATCTCGCCGCAGATCTTCCTGACCTTCGTGCTGGTCTTCGTGGCGCTCTATATCGCGACGCGTATCATCCAGGGCGCCTTGCGCACGAATGTGCTGCCCAAGACCAGCATGGACCCCGGGGGGCAGACCGCGGTGGTCTCTGGGGTCGGATATATTGGCATCTTCCTGGCGGCGCTGATCGCGATCACGACCGCGGGGATCGACCTGTCCTCGCTGGCATTGGTGGCAGGGGCCTTGTCAGTGGGCATTGGCTTTGGCCTGCAGAACATCGTGCAGAACTTCGTCTCGGGCATCATCCTGCTGATCGAGCGCCCGGTGGCCGAGGGCGACTGGATCGAGGTCGGCGGGCATACGGGCATCGTCAAGAAGATCTCGGTGCGCTCAACGCTGATCGAGACCTTTGATCGGGTGGATGTGATCGTGCCCAATGGCGACTTCATCGCCGGCGCGGTGAAGAACTGGACCCGCACGAACAACATTGGGCGGATCATCGTCGTGGTGGGCGTGGCCTATGGCAACGACACGCGTCGGATCACGCAGATCCTCGAAGAGATCGCCGCCGAGCATCCCCTGGTCACCGTCGATCCCGAGCCGGGGGTGGATTTCCTGGGCTTCGGCGCCGACAGCCTGGACTTCCGCATTCGCGCGGTGCTCTCGGATGTGAACTACTCCTTGTCGGTCAAAAACGAGATCCATCACCGCATTGCCGAGCGCTTTGCCGAGGAGGGGATCGAGATCCCCTTCGCGCAGCGCGACCTATGGCTGCGCAATCCAGAGACGCTGCGCCAGGTGGCCGCGCCGCCAGCAGAGCCGCGCCCCGGCAAGATGGTCGAGGAGTTGGACCCGGATCTGATCGCGGATGGCGACACGGAGGCGGAGGGCGACACTTGACCGAGATGCTCTTTCGCGAAGATGCCTATCTGCAAGAGGCGCCCGCGCGGGTCGTGGCCCATGTCGAAGGCGGCTTGGTGCTGGACCGCTCGATCTTCTACCCCCAAGGCGGCGGCCAACCGGGCGACACCGGTTGGGTCCTGTTCGAGGGCAATGACGCGCCGGTGAGCAACGCGGTGAAAGGCGAGGGCGACCAGATCGTCTTGCAGATGCAGGGCGCTCTGCCGCCGGTGGGCGCCGCGGTGACGCAGCGGCTGGACTGGCCGCGCCGCTTGGCGCATATGCGCGTGCATACGGGGCTGCATCTTCTGTCTGTGGTGATCCCGTTGCCCGTGACGGGGGGCGCGATCAGCGCCGTGAAGGGGCGGCTGGATTTCAATATGCCCGAGGCGCTGGAGGACAAGGAGGGGCTCGAGGCCAGGTTGAACGACCTGATAGCGCGAGACCTTCCCGTCGGCGAGGAATGGATCACCGACGCTGAACTCGCCGCGAATCCGGGCTTGGTCAAGACCATGTCGGTGAAGCCGCCCACCGGCGCGGGACGCGTCCGCCTAGTGCGCATTGGCGCGTGTGAGGCGCAGGTTGACCTGCAGCCCTGCGGCGGGACGCATGTGCGTTCCACGGGCGAGATCGGGCGCGTCACGCTCGGCAAGGTCGAGAAGAAGGGCGCGCAAAACCGCCGAGTGAACATGCTTTTGGCGGGGTGAGGCTGGAACGAAAAGGGCAGGGTGGTTGCTGATGCGCATGGCGCGGTTTTTATTGAGTTTCGTTGTGGCGCTGCTGGTCCTACCGGTCTCAGCGCAAGAGGCCTCGGTGGTGGCCACCGGAGAGGGGACCTTCGCAGGCGCCGCGGGGCTTGATCCAGAGCAGGACAGCGATGCCATCGCCGCGCTCGAGCAGCAGGCCTGGCGCGAGTACCGCTGGGAGGTGCTGGCCGATCAATCCGTTGCAATGACCTTTGCCGTCGCTGCGGGGCCGGCCGCCGAGGACTGGCCCGAGGCCGTCGCTCTGCTGGAGGACGCGGCGAAAGCGGCGCTCCTGATCAGCGAGGATGGCGAGGTCTTTGCGCCCCTTCCCGGCGATGGGCTGGCGCGCGCGGGGCAGGTCCTGGCCGTGCTGATCTCGCAAAAGGCAGTGACATTGGAGGGCGGGCTGGTCTTCTATCCCTCCGTTTGGGCCTTCGATCTGGAGGCCCGCGCCGTGGAGCCAAGCCAGGACGCGACCGTGGGGCCCATGCTCTTGCCGATCCAGATCGCGCCGCTGGGCTGCGATACACCGGGATGCGGCGAGGCCGTGGAAGAGGTCGACCCGGTCGCGGTCGATGGCGAGGCCAATGCCGAGGCGGGGACGGGGCCCAACCCGGCGCCGAGCGCATCCGCTGGCGCGCCCGATGGTTTGGCGCGCGAGCTGCAAGCCGAACTGGCCCGGGTGGGATGCTACACCATTGCGATCGACGGGCTCTGGGGGCCGGGGTCCCGACGCGCCATGACCGCCTACAACGCCGCGCGAGGCGCCGATCTGGCGGTGCAAACCGCGACAGCCAAGGCCCTGGCCGCGGTGGCCAAGGAAACCGGTGCCGTCTGCGGCGAGTAATCTGGCAGAAAGGCCTTGAATGCCCCTTGCCCCCGAACGGTTTTCAGCGATAGAAGGCGCGTCACGGAGAGGTGGCCGAGTGGTCGAAGGCGCACGCCTGGAAAGTGTGTAGGCGGGAGACCGTCTCCAGGGTTCGAATCCCTGTCTCTCCGCCACTAACAAAGTGATAATAATTGCATATCTTTTGGATTTTCAGCGCCATAACGCGGGGCTCGATGCGGAGAATCCGCTTCGGTTTACTATTACACAACCCTTACACAAGATGACACATTTTGGGGGTGCATGGAAAATGGCCGAAAAACACTCGATTCTGGGCGGTAAAGTGCGCGTCTACAAGCGAACCGGCAGCCCTGTTTAGCAGAGTTCTGTTTACCTTGGCGGTAAGAACCACCGGGTGAGCACCAAGGAAGAAAGTCTGGCCAGCGCGAAGGACATCGCCGAGGATTGATTTTTCTCGCTGCGAGACAAGCTGCGGCACGGTGAATTGCTGAGCGATAAAACATTTCGGCTTGCAGCGGATCGTTTCAAACGGGAATGCGAAGTGCTCGCAGAAGTCGAGCGCAACAAGATTTCGGTGAAAGACCACTATCGCCGCGCTTGGCTTGGAGGTTAAACTTCCGGCACTTCATTTGAGTGCCAGATCATATCTCGCTCTATCAGGCGCTCTTGGACCGCAACGATGCCAATAGCGGGCAGGTTACTTGGGCGTTTCGACATCAGGTGTCTTTTTTCCGGCTGACCTGGGTTGCCCGACTTCCGCGTCGCGTCAATCAATCTGATTAACTGAAGCGACGCATTCACCGCGTTGCCCTATTTGACCGCCCCGGCAGTGAGCCCTGAGACAAGCTTTCGTTGGATGGCCACAAAGACAACCAGCATTGGCGTAAGATAAATCGTGCCAAATGCCATAGCGCCAGTAACGTCCCGTTCATATTGGCCGAAAAATTCGGTTACCAGGCCGACGCTTGCCGGCAGCTTGCCGTCGCTGTTCAGGAAACTGCGTGAAAAGACATATTCGCCGTAGGCTTGCATGAATATCAGCGCGAAGATGATGATCACAGAGTTTCGAACAAGCGGGAACGCGATGAACCGGAACAGTCGCCATCCTGTGCACCCATCCACCGCTGCGGCCTCGATAACCTCTTTTGGGATTTTCAGGAATGATGGCCTGAGCAAAATGATCACAAAGGGGATCGACTTTGCCGAGGCCGCAATTACCACGGCGGCCCTTGTATCAAGCAGAAACAGGTTGCTGAAAATCACATAAAGCGGCGTCGCCATGAGCGCAGCGGGCAGCATCTGCAGAACGACAATTGTGATCAGGATCGCATCAATCCATTTTCCGCGGATGCGCACAAGCGCCCAAGACGCGCCGACGCCAAGGCCCATTGTCAGAAGAGATATTCCCGTCGCGATGATCAGGCTGTTGGACAGGTATTGGGCGACATTCGCTTCGGCAATAACACGCAGGATATTGAGCGTCGGCTCCTCTGGCCAAAGCGCGGGCGGGAACCTGTCGATCTCTTTCGGGCCCTTGAGCGAAGTGATGTAGAACCAGTAGATCGGGAAAAGGAACAAGAGTAGCAGAAGACCGGCAAGGATTGGGCCGGCCAGTTTTCGATGTGTTTGAAAAGCTGTGCTCATACCACGTCATCCACGCGCGAAAAGTAGACATAAAACCCGCCTACAACCGTGACAAACAGCAGCATCGCCGTGGCAATTGTGGATCCTTTGCCGATCTCGAATGTCAGGAAGGAGAACTCCCACGACCAGTATTGCATCACAAGGCTGGCCCCTGCCGGGCCCCCGCTGGTCATCGCCGCAAACAGCTCAAACTGTTGCAGGGTGAAGATGATGCCCAGGGAAATCACGGTAACGATGGTTGGGATCATCGAGGGCAAGGTGACATGGCGAAACCGGCTCCAGGCATTTGCGCCGTCCATCCGTGCGGCCTCGTACAGGTTGCTGGGGATCGCCAGAAGGCCAACCGTTAGAAAAATCATGTTGAACGGGATGCCAAGCCAGATATTGGCAATCGTGACGCTGTAAAGCGCATAATCAGGATCGGTCAGCCACCCAATCGGCGCATCGACGATCCCGAGGCTGGTGAGCGCGTAGTTCAGAATTCCGATCTTCTGCGAGAAGATCGAGACCCAGATTATGCCGACGGCAATCTGCGGTGTGATCCATGACACCAGAAACAGCCCGCGCATCACGTCCCGCCCGACGAACCGCGACACAAAAACCAGCGCGAGCCCGAAGCCGACCACAAACTGAATGGAGACCGAAAGGCATAGGAAAATCACGGTATTGGAGAACACAGACCAGGCCTTCGCGGATCCAAGCGTGTCCCGGTAGTTCTCAAAGCCGACCCATTCATGCACGATCCGATTGATCTTGAACGGGTCGATCTCCTGAAAGCTCAGGATCACGGTGTAAATCAGGGGAATGCCGGCAAAGACCAGCAAGAACAGGATTGCTGTCGCAAGCATTGCAAATTCGAAGGTTGCCCCGCGTTTCATCCGAAACCCTTACTGCACGTTTTTTCTTATTTTGGAGAATGGCCGCCCCGTCAGTGCATGATGGGGCGGCCTGCTCGTAGTAAGGCTTAGTTGCCCAGGACGTCGTCAACTTCTGCGGCGGCCGTTGCCATCGCTTCTGCGGCTGTCGCTTCGCCAACCAGCGCAGACTGAAGCGCGTCTTGGATCGCTCGCGAAATGCGGGGCCACTCAGGATGGGGTCCGCGAACCGACGCGTATTTCATCTGCTCGTTGAAGACCCCGAAAGCCTTGGCAAAGTTTTCAGGATTTGAGTCGACCCCGCCAAAGGCAGGCAAAAGCCCAAAGCGGTTCCACATGTCCGCGTCATGCTTGTGGAACCAGTCGATAAAGGCAAATGCCGCTTCTGGATGCTCTGTTTCGGCATTGACCAGATGGGCAAATTCACCCAATGCTGAGGACCGCCGATCCGACCCGTCCATCGTCGGCAGCAGTGTGACCCGCCAGTCAAATTCAGCGCTTTCCGACATCCGGTTCAATTCCCATGGACCGGAGATATGCATCGCGGTTTTGCCAGAATTGAACACGCCGGTCAGATCCCACTGACCCGTGTTGATTGCATCCGGGTTCACATTTCCGCTCTGATACAGGCGCGCCCAGAACTCCAGCGCAGCAATGGCGCCTTCGCTGTTCAGGTTATCCCACCCTGCGCCAGCCATTTGAATCCACGGCAGGAACTGAAACGTCCCCTCTTCGTTCGCCGCGGCCGAGAAAGACAGGCCTGAGACACCGTTTTCGGGATCATTCAACGCCGCGGCAGCCTGTTCAAGCTCGCTCCACGTGGCGGGAGGATTGTCTGGATCAAGTCCTGCGGCCTCAAACAAATCGGCGTTGTAGTAAAGCGCGATTGTGTTGGCCGCTTTGGGGATGCCAAACAGACGACCCTCCCAGGTGCTCGCTGCGCGAGGTCCGGCGAACATGGCGTCCACGTCGAAATTCTCGGCAGTGGCGGCAAGGTCGGTCAGATCATACAGCAACCCGCGCGAACTAAAGATCGCCACCTCGGGGTTGTCGATTTCAACGATATCAGGCGCGGTTTTGGTGGCAAAGGCGCGCACAGTGTCCGGCACCAAGGACGAGAAATCCCGAATGCCAAGGACGATCTCGATTTCGTCTTGCGATGCGTTGAATTCTTGGACCAGCTGGCCCGTCGCACCGTTGCCGTCCTGGCTCCACATTGTGATCTGGATCGGCTCCGCAAGCGCAGTTGTTGCGGGTATTGCCAGCAGACCGGCCGTGACCGACCTGATTACGTTTCCGAACGTCATGATAAGTCTCCCTCTCGTTTCATTTATGGTTGTTGTGGTAGATTGAACCGCGTGAACACCTGCACTTGCTGAAAGCCAGCCTTTGGCTTCCACAGCGGCTCATTCAATGTGCGTAAAAGACTGACGAAGGCCGTGTTGACCATGTCCTTTACGTCGCTTGCCACCACGAAGTTCAGATCTTGCGACAGCAGAAGTTTGCGACTCAGGGAGGTTAAATCTGTGGCAACCGTGACCGGTTTTCCGGCCTGGCTGGCAGTCAACGCAGCCATTTGCGCACCAAGCCCGCCACCGGTCATATAGGCCCCGGTCAATGCGTGGGGCCCAAGCTCTTTGATGGCGTGCGCGGCGATATCATCCTCGGAATCCTGATTGCGCCCCACAAAGGTTTTGATCCGGGACGGGTCTATGCCAATCCCGCGCAGCGCTGTGCAAAACCCCACATAGCGTGCTTCGTGATCCTCCTGCAGAGCGGCGGGCTTGAGCACCGCAACCGGCCCGTCCACACGCTCCAGCGTCGGGGCCAAAAGGCAGGCCGCCGTGGCGCCAAGATCACGGTTATTGGGGCCCACAAACAAGGTGCGCGCCGATGTCGGGATCTCGGTGACGATCGTCGCAATTCTGACGCCGTTAGCCTCAAGGCGTGCGATGGCCTCGACCACGGCCGGATCATTCGGCGCCAGCACCGCGCACCCATCCAACTCTTCCGCAAAAGCTTCAAAATTCTCAGCAAAAGCGGCCGGATCCGTTTCGTCGCATTTCAGCATGTGAACTGAAGCGCCGGCAAGTTCCAGCTCTTCGTCCAGGTCTGCGGCTTGATCCGCTAGGCCCTTGAGAAACTCTACATCCCAGTCTGGAATGACCAACCCGAGGCGCCGTATTTTCCCGCGCGCCAATGTGGATGCGGCAAGGTTCGGGCGATAGCCGAGCGCCTCAATCGCCTCCTTGACGCGGGCAATGGTGCCGTTGCGCGGTTTGCCCCGGCCATGGATGACGCGATCAACCGTGGCCGGGCTTACTCCGGCTCTGTCCGCAACGTCTTCAATGGTCGTAACAGGCATCCGATTCCCCTTGCCCGAAGGCTTAATAAGGTGCGCACCTTATGTCAACAAACAGCAAAATAGGACGATAGTGGATCATTGCGTCATTCTTCATGAAACTAATGGCTTGTGGTGAGGTGCGCACCTCTTTATGCCAAGGGGCGATAGAAAAACAGGCAGGGGGTCCTAGTATGCCTAACTTAACCGCACATGAGGGCGCTCTTGTTTGGAGAAACGGCCATCAAACGCTGAGGGTTGAGGCATGGGGCGGTGACTCCCTGCGCGTGCGGGCCACCTTGTGGGCGCGCTTGGCCGAGGATCGGGTCGGCGCCTTGCTCGCGCTTGAACCCTGCGATCCCACGATCACTATTGAGAACGGCTTGGGCCGCATCGCCAATGGGCGGATTTCCTGCGAAATCAACCAAGACAGTGGCGACCTCACGTTTTTCCGCGATGACCTGCCCATCCTGAGAGAACAAAGCTCCTATACCATTGATGTGGTCATGCCCGCGCGTCGCTTGAGCCATGGCGATGGGGAGCTGCTTGATGTTGAGGTGGATTTTGATTCCGACGCGGACGAGGTGTTCTACGGGCTGGGGCAAAACCCCAATGGGGCGCTGAACCAAAAGGGCAACCACATCGCGTTTCGTCAGCAAAATGGAACGGTTTCGGTGCCCTTTGCGGTGTCCAGCAAAGGCTACGGGCTGTTCTGGAACAACCCCTCGATCGGTGGCGTGTCCCTGAACAACAATCGCAGCCTGTGGCGCGCTAAGGGCTGTGTTCAGCTGGATTATTGGATCACTGTGGGCAGTGGGCAAAAAGAGATCGTGCAGAACTATACCCGGGCAACCGGGTTGGCGCCAAAATTCCCCGACTGGGCCTCTGGGTTCTGGCAGTCCCGCCTGCGCTATGAGACCCGGGACGAACTTGAGAGCGTTGCTAAGACCCATCTCGACAAGGGGTATCCCCTGTCGGTGATCGTCATCGACTATTTCAACTGGACCAAACACGGGGAATGGAAGTTCAACGCCCCAGATTGGCCCGACCCCACCGACATGGTCACAAAGCTTGAGGATCAGGGGGTGAAAACCATGATCTCAATCTGGCCCTCGGTGAACCCGCTGGCCGAGAACTTTGCCGAGCTGGACAGCAACGGATACCTCATCCGGTCCCGTGAAGGGTCCCATCTGAAAACCCCGTTTCTGGAGCGCGGCGTCGAAGGCCAGGTCAACATCACCTATTACGATGCCACCAATCCTGAGGCCCGCAAATACGTCTGGGAACGGTGCAAAGACGGGTATTACAAGCACGGCATCAAGCTGTGGTGGCTTGATGCCTGCGAGCCGGAACTCTACCCGGATTCTCACGAGAACACGCTTTATTGGGCCGGGGCCGGGTCGGCTGTGACCAACGCCTATCCCTATTTCAATGCCATGGCCTTTTATGACGGGATGAAATCCGAAGGCGAGGAAGACGTGCTTTTGCTGAGCCGCTCGGCCTGGGCCGGCAGTCAACGGTTCGGTGCATTGGTCTGGACCGGTGATGTAAAGTCGACATTCCGAGCCCTGTCCGAGCAGATCAAAATGGGGCTAAACATGGCGGCCAGTGGCATGTCATGGTGGACCACGGATATCGGAGGCTTTCAGGGCGGCCATGCCGAAGATCCGGAATTCCGTGAATTGCTTATCCGCTGGTTTCAGTTCGGGGTTTTCTGCCCGGTCTGTCGACTGCACGGCAACCGGCTGCCGTCCGATTACATAAATGGCGGCCCCAATGAGCTTTGGTCTTATGGCCCCGAAGTCGAAGACATTCTGGCCGAGCAATTGCAACATCGCGAAGCCCTAAGGCCTTATGTCCACGATCAAATGGCGGCATATCAGACCCACGGGACGCCAGTGATGCGCTCTCTTGCCATGGAGTTCCCCGAGGATGACGCGGCTCTTGCCATTGACGACACCTATATGTTTGGCGACGCGTATCTTGTGGCTCCGGTGATCGAATATGGCGCGCGCAGCCGACAGGTTTATCTACCAAAAGGGTCCGATTGGGTCTGCTACTGGACAGGTGCAACGTTTGAAGGCGGACAGTGGATCACAGCCGATGCCCCCCTGCACACCATGCCCGTGTTCAAACGAAACTGACGCCACAAAAGACGCGCGGCGTGGCGCGGATCGGTCTCGATACTCCAAACAAGAAACACGGGCCTTCATCCGTCAGCCCCGAACTAGGCCTCAAGATTGGGTCGGGTGAATGGTTTGTGTAGGTGGCGCCATCGGGCTTTAGAGAACAACGCGGTTGCAAAAGATTGCCGGCCTAGAACCAGGGGCAACACCTGGATCAAAGCAAGCCCCTTGTCCCGTCGGGAAGTTGAGACACCAAATTCCGGATCCGTGAGATCAGGGGGAAGCCGCAAAGAAAGTTCTAGGATTGGTGGCCTTACCCTGCTTTTCCGCAGACGCACCAGGCGGCTGATCCTTTTCCGCGGAACCAGCCCCGCCTCATCCCGACCCGTTGGGTCCAGCTCCAGCCGGTCATGCACTAACAATCAAATCCGACCACTCAAGTGGGGCTATTCCAGTCTCAACCACAAATCTTGCCGGTTCACGTCGCCAACCAAAGGCAGCTTCACCACTTGACAAGCAACGTCGATTCGTAAGATACTATTTTACGAAGAACGTTCATATGGAAAGTTAGCAGTTGGGGAACCGCTATGGCCCGCACCGTTCTTATCACCGGTTGCTCATCCGGCTTCGGCAAACTGGCAGCAAAGAGCTTCCTCGCGCAGCAATGGAACGTCATTGCCACCATGCGCGCGCCCGAAAGGGAATCCGAGCTGATCTCTGGGGACAATCTGATCCTGGCGCGGTTAGATGTGACCGATCCCAGCTCGATCCGTGCCGCTGTGGAGGCAGGCAGCGACCGGTTTGGCGGCATTGACGTTCTGGTGAACAACGCAGGCTATGGCGGCCACGCGCTGTTCGAAGAGGCCACCGACGCCTCGATCCACGCGATGTTTGAGACCAATGTGTTCGGGCCGATGAACACGATGCGCGCGGTGATGCCAGGAATGCGCAAACAGGGCGGCGGGACCATCATTAATGTCTCTTCCATGGCGGGGCTGATACCCGTGCCCGGGAACTCGGTCTACACGGCCTCAAAACACGCGCTGAACGGTCTGAGCGAAGCCATGGCACTGGAATGCGCGCCCTTCGGGATCAAGGTGCGGATTGTCGAGCCCGGTGCTTTTCCGACGACACAATTCCTAGCGAATGTGGATACCCGCTCTGCGGGCAATGACGCCCAGTTGAAGGCCTATGAGACCAAGTTGCGTGCACATTTTGCGGCGCAGGTGGCACAGTCAGCAGCACAGAGCGGCGCAGCGGCCGATCCGCAGGATGTGGCGGACAAAATCTTTGAATGCGCGACGCAGGAGACGCCGGTGCACAACCCGGTTGGCGCGGATGCAGGAATGCTGGTGGGCATGATGGCCGCCGCATCTTCGCGGCAGGACTTTCTGGACCAAGTGGCACCGATGCTGACTCCGCAAGACCTGTGATGGGGAAGGAGCGATACAATGACCAGACTTCCGCGCTATGAGAAAATCTTCCGGAACGGTGATTGGGTTGTGCCCAGCGCGACCGAATTCGCCACCCTGATCAACCCGGCCGATGGGTCGGTCAGCGGGCAGGCGGTGCGCGCCGGCGTCGAAGACCTCGACCGCGCGGTCGCTGCGGCCAAGGCGGCCTTTCCGGCCCGGTCGCAGGTCTCTGTCGCAGACCGCGTCGCCTATCTGCAGGCCTTCGCCACCGAATACGAAAAACATGTGGACCGGCTGGAGCGGGCGGTCATGACCGATATCGGCGCGCCCATCGGCGTGGCGAAGATGATGCATGCAGGCATTGGTATCGAGGTGATCCGCAGCATTATCGGCGCGTTGCAATCCTTCGAATTCGACACCCGTCAGGGCAGCACTCTGGTCACCCGCGAGCCGGTGGGCGTGGTCGGGCTGATTGCGCCCTGGAACGGTCCGGCGGTTATGTTCTGTGGCAAGGTCTGTTCGGCCATCGCGGCGGGCTGCACCATCGTCTTCAAGCCGGCCGAACTGGCCACACATTCGGCCATGGTCCTGGCCGAAGCGCTGGTGGCGGCCGGTCTACCTGACGGCGTGTTCAACCTGGTGCTGGGCAAGGGTTCGGTGGTGGGCGAGGCCATGTCGACCCATCCGGATATCGACTACATCTCGTTCACCGGGTCGACCCAGGTGGGCACCGGGATCGGCCAGAAGGCCGCGGCACAGGCCAAGAAGGTCGGGCTGGAGCTGGGCGGCAAATCCGCCTTCATCGTGCTCCCCGAGGTTGATATCAACAAGGCGGCCACTGACGCTGTCATGGCCTGCATGCTGAACTCGGGCCAGATCTGTGCGGCGGGCACGCGCACCTTGGTGCCCGCGGACATCTACGAGGAATTCACCCAGGCCATGGCCGCGGCCCTGTCGACGCTCAAGGTCGGCCTGCCCGAGAGCGACGCCTTCATCGGCCCCGTCGCGTCGCAGCACCAATGGGACACCGTTCAGAGCTACATCCGTATCGGGATCGACGAAGGCGCCCGGCTGGTCGCCGGCGGTCCGGGCAAACCAGAGGGGCTGGAGGCCGGTTCGTTCGTCAAACCGACGATGTTTGCCGATGTCACCAATGACATGCGCATTGCCCGCGAAGAGATCTTTGGCCCCGTCGCTACGATCATCGCCTATGACACGGTGGAACAGGCGGTCGAGATTGCCAATGACTCGCCCTATGGCCTGTCCGGCTATGTCTATGGCTCCGACCACGCGCTGGCGCTGTCCGTGGCCCGGCGGCTGCGCACCGGCACGGTGCGCGTGAATGCGCTGGACCAGGATCCCAGCGCGCCCTGGGGCGGCTACAAGCAATCCGGTATCGGTCGCGAGGCGGGGGCCTGGGGCATCGAGGACATGCTCGAAGTGAAGTCCATCAACAACTACTTTGCGGCTGATGCCGCTTGACCGCAAATTCGCCTGCTTGTCGCGGGTCTGATCGGAGTTTCGACTATGAAAGAACAACGCGTATTGGTCACGGGGGCCTCTGGATTTGTAGGCAGTCACGCCGTGATCCAACTGCTGGAAGAGGGCTATCAGGTGCGCGGAACCGTGCGCGCGCCTGAGCGCAGCGGTGACCTGCTGGAATTCTTCCGTCAAAGGGCGTCTGATCCGTCTCAGGTCGAACTCGTCAAGGGCGACCTGTCCAGCGATGAAGGGTGGAAAGAAGCGGCAGAGGGCTGCGCCTATGTGCTGCACATTGCCTCGCCGATCCCATTGCAGGTTCCGAAGGATCGGGACGGGCTGGTCAAACCAGCCCGTGACGGGGCGCTGCGGGTTCTCAAGGCAGCGCAGGCTGCGGGATGCAAGCGCGTGGTCATGACATCGTCGATTGCGGCGATTGGTTATGGCAAGGACAAGACCCAGACCCGGCCCTACACCGAAGAGGACTGGACGGACCCCGACAGCCCGGAGCTCAACTCTTACCTGCGGTCTAAAACCCTGGCGGAAATGGCCGCGTGGGATTTTGTGAACGCCGCGGGAGACGGGCTTGAACTGACGGTGATCAATCCCGGGCTGATCCTGGGGCCGGCCTTGATGCAGGATATCGGCACCTCCGCCGAGGCGGTTAAGCAATTGATGACGGGCCAGATCCCCATGTATCCGCGACTGGGTTATGCGGTTGTGGATGTGCGCGATGTGGCGCGCAGCCATATCCTGGCCATGACCAACCCGGAGGCCGCCGGGCAACGCATTATCTGCGCCGGTGAGTTTTGCTGGTTCGAAGATATCGGAGCTTTCCTGCGCGAGGCTTATCCGGAACGGCGCGTGCCGACCCGGCGCATGCCCAACTGGCTGGTACGGCTGATTGCGATGTTCAATCAGGGCCTTCGCTCCAATATCGAAGATCTTGATCGGACGCAGCGTGTCTCCAATGACAAAATGCAACGGATCCTTGGGCTAAAGCCACGCGGCGCCAAGGAGGCGACGCTGGCCACCGCAGAAAGCCTGATCAAGCTGGGCGTCGTTCCAAAGTGAACCGCGTCGGGTGGAACTCCGATACAGCGAAAGGAGAAACCATGGACAAGACCCAGGAAGACGCCCTGATTGACCAGGTCGCCTGGCCACCCCTGTCGGCCGCGCCTTTCATCGAACGGGCCCCGCGCGACAATGGCGTCGAGAATGCGGTGGCACGGTTCCACGCGCGCTACAGCTCCTATTCCAGCTTTCGCCACATTGGCAGCAATGCCATCTCTCGTGCCGACACAAAGCTGCTCTGGATCGAAGGCCCGCCGGAACGCTACGAGGGCTGTCGCTATTTCGGCCAGAACCCGACCGAGATGGTCGCCTGGTACGACGCACATATGTGACCCACCGCGGGCCCGCGCGGCGTGATCGCGTCACGCGGGCCCGTTCCCTGGCAACTTCCCACGCCAGATATCGGAAAAAGGAGCAAGACCATGCCTTCTCAGTACCGGATTTTCTTCATCGTCGCCTGGGCCCTTGTCGCCCTTCAATTCACCCAAGCCTATCTACGCGGTTTCATCGATCATCCGCTTCTCGCTTTGGGCTATCCCCTTGTCGTCACGCCCTTTGCCTTCTGGCATGGCGCTTTGCGCTACGGCTGGCGCAAGATGTTCATTCTGTTCATCATGGTTTTCGGCACCGGGTTCACATTTGAAACCATGAGCGTTCTCACCGGGTTCCCGTTCGGTCACTACCACTATACCGAGCTTCTCGGCTGGCAGCTCGGGGTCGTACCGGTTTCGGTGATGCCGTCCTATTTTGCGTTTGGCTACATCTCCTGGGTCCTGGCCGGGATCATCCTGCAGCGCTTTGACAACCGAATCATCGGCGGCGAGATCCTCATCGTGCCGATCATTGCCGCCTACATCATGTCAGCCTGGGACCTGCGCATCGATCCTCTGGCCTCGACCATCAATCCGATGTGGGTCTGGGAAGAGGGCGGGACCTATTTTGGGGTGCCGATATCGAACTTTCTGGGGTGGTATTTCGTCGTCCTCATTTTCTATCTGATGTTCGCGCTGCTGAACCGGTCGAGCAACGATCAGCCGACCCCGGATATCGTCAACATCAAGAGCTACTGGTTGATGGCCATTCTGGTCTATGGCTCGCAGCTTCTGGACAACCTGACCGGCTATATGTGGCGCGAGAACTACATGGTCACCTCGCTTGACGGGCATGATTGGTGGGCGACCGATATCTATGGCGCCATGCTGGTGGTCGCCCTTTGGACCGTGCTGCCGATCACCGCGTACTCTTGGCTGCAATTGAACAAGGCCTTCGCGCCGTCCCCTGCGCAGTAAGGCGGCTTGCCGAAGGCTCAGGGCTACGCCCCAACGCAATATGCGGGCTGGCAGATCAAGCGGCGGAAGCAAAACAACACTCCCCTTCGCCAGGCCAAATACCTGGCGGAGGGCAGCTATTCCGTCCTGATCTACGGTTTGCGCGGCCATGGCAAAGGCGATCTCGGCCCCATCCCGCGGGCCAGCAACGAACATCTGGGATTTGACATGGCCAAGCCTGATGTCATCGACCATACTCCAAGGATCACCGCGCCAGCGCTTGTCGTGCAGAACAAGAACGATCCCTGGACGCAGATGGGCATGGTGCAGCGCTATTTTGACGCCCTCACGGTCGAAAAGGAACTCAGGTTGCTCGATCTGGAAAAGAGCCGGTTTGCCGCCTACGATTTCATCGGCAGCCACCCCGGAGAGCTGATGGGCTGTTTTGATACCCATTTAAACGGCGGAGCGGTTTAGGCGATGCTGTGGTCCTTGATGAAATGGGGTCTGGGTCTGGCGGTGCTGGCTGTCGCCCTCCTAACCTTTACCGGAGAGAAAACCTTCCGCGTGGAGATCGACATTCCAGCTCCGCCCGAAGCAGTGTGGGCAGTGCTGAGCGATGCCTCGGGCTACAAGGACTGGCATCCGGTCTTTGTGAATGTCGAGGGCCGGTTCGAGCAGGGCGGCACCGTGAAAACGACGGTGCGCGAACCCGGCAAGGATGACGTGGTCATCACCTCCGATGTGGTCAAGGTAGAGCCCGGCAAGGAGATCAACCAGTTCGGTGGCCTCCGCGGCTTCATTACCTTCGACCATCATTGGCTGCTGGAGCCGGTCGGCGGCGGAACGAGAGTGATCCAGAACGAAGTTGATCGCGGTTTCTATGTCTGGTTCTGGGCGTCTGATTGGGTCGAGCCGGCCTACGCTCAGGCGAACGAGGCGCTGAGGAAAAGGGTCCTGGAAACATTTGAGAACTGAATGGGCAAGGAAGCGTGCGACGCCCAATTGCATCAGGCTTTGTGGCGCGATCTGCCGGTCCAGACCGCTTTGCAAATAAGGCGTCGATTGCAAATTGCCTGGCCGTTTCGTCCCGCGGCCTGGGAGTTGACCACTAAGATTTCGCCGCGCAGAGCATCAATGGCCGGTTCCCCGCCGCCACGCAGCGATCAAGTTTGCGCAGATGAAGCCTATTTCGAGCCGCGAGCGCGTGCAGCGAGCAAAACAAAATTACAGTATGGGCTCTCAGCCGCCGTTAGATCTGTCGCAGCAACTTCACCTGCTGGATCTTGCCGCCCCAGCGGGGAACGGCCCATAAGAGACATTCGCCACCCAGCTCCAATGCTGCGATCGCAGCCCGCATTGCCGACTTTCGCTGCACTTGCTCAGTTCTTTCAGTGGCAGACGACTGCAGGGCGGGACAAAACCGACCCTCGCTTCTGTCTTGTGAATGGTTGTTTCATGAAACAAACGGCAAACCAGAATTGGTCTTCAATCCGTCTATGCAAAAGCAAACGGCTTGAACAAGCGGTGCATTTTGGGAGAGGTTGGCGCAAACAACGCTGGAGAATTTCATACGTGCATCCCAAGGAAACACTGCGGTGAAAGCAACCGATGACCGCGCCCTGATGCCCGATTACCTGAGGCTCTGTGCGCTTTTTGGCATTGTCATTGTCAACATCCAGTACATCGCGTTTTCTGCCTTGCATGGCTTTACCGAACCTGTCGGAAAAACCTTCAGCGATGAAGTAACCCTTTGGCTTGTTAGTGGGTTGGCGCTGCTCAAGACCTATGGCCTGTTTTCCTTCATGTTTGGGGTCGGACTTGGGTTTCTGATGGGCTCCGCTCAACGTCGTAGCTTGCCCTTTGGCCATCTCTATCGCAACCGCATGATCGGCCTTTTGCTGTTGGGGATCGCGCATGGATGCTTGTTCTTTCCCGGCGACGTTCTCGTGATCTATGCCGTGACCGGCTCTGTTCTGTACTTTTTTCGCGATTGGACGGCGGCGCGTCTGGTAAAAGTTGGTGCAGCTTTGCTTGTCCTGCAACTGTTCGTCGGATTGCCATTGCTCTTTGCGGCATCCGAAACACCTGCCGAGGTCTTCCGGTTCGAAAAATACGCCCTTGCCAAAGGCGGGTTTTTCGACGCAGTGCTCTTCAGAAGCATCGGCTTTGGATTCACATTGCCACTGTTCCTGATCATCCAAGGCGTCTCTGCGCTTGGATGGTTCTGCCTTGGCTTGGCGTCTGTGAAGTCAGGCATGATCGACAATGCACGTCATCCGCTTTGGCGGCGCGCGCGGCGGTTGTGCCTGCTGCCGGGTTTGGTTCTCAGCTTGCTTGGGGCTGGGCTGTGGCAATGGGGTCCGGCCGGGCCAGGAGCGACACTCACAATTGTCGCGGCACCGATAGCAACCCTCGGATACCTCGGCCTGATCGCGCTGATTTCGCGCCCACCTGGGCCTATCATGTCCCGGGCTCTAGTTGTTGGTGGATCAAGTCTGAGTGTCTATCTTGGCCAGTCAATTCTCTTGTCGAGCATCTTCTCGGCGTATGGATTGGGACTGTGGAGCGAAGTCGACCGGGCAACCGCGTCTTGCATCGCAATTCTGGTAACAGTCTTGCTGATCGCGGCCCTGAGTGTCTGGCGGATCTGGTTCAAACTGGGTCCGTTTGAATGGGTGCTGCGTCGGATTACATACGCTTGAACGCGCGCCCACTCACGACGAACTGCGTTCAAAGCAGACGTTCATGCATCGTACAGCATTGGTCACAGTGCGCTCCCTGCCGCCGTTAGGTCGGTCGCAGCATTTGCGCCCGTCAGTTCGCTCCGCCCCACAAAGACGGCCCAAAGCAGCCACACGATTTGTGTCTCGAATGCCGCGGTGCGGCCCGTCAGACCGGCCATTCGCCGCATGTGCAAAATCTTGGATGTGGTGAACTGGTAGTGTGCGGGAAATTCCCGACCTTTGTTCTTCGGTCGTTGCTATTGCAGTCTCTCTTCGCGGTTGCGGCGTAGTGTTTTCTTTGTTGCGCCACGTTTCCCGTTTGCAGTCATTGCCTAGTTTCGAACTCGGGAGATCCAAGCTACATATTCGCAGCGACTTTGTTCAAGCATCGAGGCGCGGGGCATAGCTTGTGACGCCTTGGCACTTCCGAATCCCAAGAAACTAGGGCGCATAGGGCCGCGCGGTCTCTCCCGGTTTTCATGGACCAGTTTGCCATTAGCCGGGGCGGATTGGCGAATGAAAGCGCGTACTGCAGTCAAAGCTTGCTTTTGCGATGCTGCGTCTTAGTTCGCAGCCGGGAACACAAAAAAGGCGAGGTCCCATCCGTCGCCGATTCCGTTATCATTGACATGCGTCATCGTAGTTATGTTGATGTCTTTGTAGTAAAACAGCGCCCCGCCAGGATCATCTATTCGAACCTGAGTGCCGCCGTCCGGATTTGCAGCATCGACAAAATCAATGGGCGCAAGCTCTTGGAAATTCGGCCCGTCCCCCGTGTCATTGTCATTGCCCAGAACGACCAGCATGGAGGTTACCGGCCGGTCAAACGTGATGGTGAAATCAGAACCCACATGAAGATCGTCATAGTTCCCGGGTAGGTCATTGAACCGGGCACCGCCTTTTTGATTGGTCAAAGGCGCATAAATGCTGTTGGCGACAACCGTCCAGCCCACCCCGTTTGATGTGCCGGATGCGACCGTTTTGCCTGTCGCCGCATCGTTTCCGAGCGTGATGACGTCAAAGCTGAGCGAGTCTAGATCAAGCTCGGAGATCTTAGTAGGCACGTCGTCCGCGACGCCCTCGGACTGCAAGGGCTCAGCGGCCACGTCCTCGCTGACGGCGACCACCGTTTGCGCCAACGCCTCGGTCAGCTCAGTTGCGTTGTCGGCGTTTAGGAACTTGCCGCCTGTGTTGTCTGCGATGCATTGAAGCTTTTCCGCTTCCTCTTCGGTCAGATCGAAGCCGACGACATGCGCGGTAAAGTCGATCCCGCTGTCCTCCAGCAACGCGGCCATGATGCATGGGTCGGCGTCGCAGGTCTCCAGCCCGTCGCTGACCAGGATAACCGAGGCCGGTTCCTCGACATGGCGAAGCTCCTTGGCGGCGAGAAACAACGACTGCGAAATCGGCGTCTTACCCTTGGGGCTTACGCCGCGCATCAAGGCAGAGAAACTTCCGGCATCCAATGGGCCAACCTGCTGCACGACCTCGATATCCGCGCAGTCGCCCTTACGGCGGTGGCCGTAGGCGATCAAACCAAGGTCCACATTCGGGTCCCACGCGTCCAGCACGCCGTCGATGACGTCCCGGGCAATCGTGATCTTGGCCTCGCCGTTGATCTGGCCCCACATGCTGCCCGATGCGTCCAATACCATCATCGCCTTGCCGCGATCCGATCCGTCCTGGGCAAGGGCAAAGCTGGACAAAAGAAGGCTTGTGGACAGGGTCAGCGCAAACCGCGGACCCCCGAAGATTGAATGCGACATGAAAACCGAATGCTCCGAAATGTTGGTATGGCCAGCACAGCCATCAGATGCCGAAATTGTTAAGTGTGGTCAGGCGATTTGCAAGAGCGGATTTGGTAACAACTGTGCCTTTGCTGTTGTTCCGGCAGTATTCGATCAACTTTTTTAGCAAGTGAATTGCGCCCTGTATACCCGGGCCCGACTTTTTCATAAGGTGCCGTGATAGAGATTCCGTTTATTTACCAGAGGGCGCGCGCGTGAACCGATTCAAGACATCAGTGGCCACGATCCTAATCGCAAGCCTCGTCGTGCCCGCGCTGCCGACAATCGGGCTTGCCCAGTCCACCGGAAACGCGCAGGCGCAGCCAGGCCCTCTGGCCCATTTCGCCGCCGCCGAGATGGAGAAACTCAGCACCAGATTGCGCGACACTGTGATTTCATCCTTGGCCGCTGACGACTACGGGTACGGTGACACTTATGTTTGGAAGGTTGAGCAGACCAAAATTTTTGAGAGGTACAACCGAGGCCTAAAGTTTCGCATTGGCAGCACGGTCGCGCGCGCCACCGCAGAGATCGACGCGCTCGATAGCGCCTTGCGGGGGGCAAGTGCCGCCTGTGACCAGCGGCAATACGACGAGCTCTGGGAGCAGCGCGCCATTCGCGTGATCTCGCTTGCGACCTACATTGCCGACGCAAGCGCGCGCTTGGACCGCTTCTATAATCAGGTCGCCCAGGACTGGGCCGCCCAAAGCAAACTGCTGGCCGGGACCTTTGCGGCGCTGTCTGGCGCGCCCGCCGAAGAGCGTTTGATCGAAAACTACGATCCGGATCAGAACACCTCGATGCTCGATGCGATTTACGAGTACATGCGCGCGCCGTCCTTGTATGACGGCAATGTCGACGACATTGATGACATCCAGGATGACTTTCTTGCGGCGAAGCAGCGGTTCCTGACCGAGTATGACGGCAGCGTTCGGGACCTGGGCCGCAAGTTCGGGTCAGACCAGGCCTTGGTCGAAGCGTATTTTTCAAGCCTAGCCGCGAAGCTTGGAAAAAACGCGGTCACACTTGTCGCCTTCGACGCGGCCTGTGGCAACGCGGCGGGGTATTGCCCGATAGATTACGGGCCCAAGGGGCGCGAGTTGCATGAACGCGTCAACGAGATCCTTAAGCCGTTGACGCTCTTCCCCACGCCTTGGGAACTGACAGAGCAATCCAATCGGCTGGACGGCCTGAATGAGGAACTGCGTGCGGTCGGCAATGAAAGGTTCCACGCGCTTCTGGACAACCTGGTCCGCAGCCTGGTGCCAGACCCGACACACAAATCGCGGCGCTACTTCACAGATCCCCTGGCGGAGGACCTGGCCGATGGCGAAGGCATCGACATCCGAAAACTGAGCAGAAAGCTCACCGAACTGGCGCCAGAGGACCAGGATAAGGTGCTGGCCTATTTCCAATACCTGGCGGACGAGACCGACGCCGTGCGCGAGGCGCTCTACCAACAGCAGCTGTTGGCAGAGGGCGTCGACCCGAACGAGGCCTTTAAGAATGGCGAGATCAGCCCGATTGAGCTGAGCCGCCGCACGCGCGCCGAGCGGCGAGACTTTTGGGCCGAGGAGCCGCTGGACAGCCAGGTTCCCCTGCAGCCCGAGGTCAACCTGTCCGGGGATGGCACCGATGATGACTATGGGTTGAACACCGGCCGGATCCTCTATCCGCTGATGGGCCCCTTGCGCAATTTCCGCACGATGAACGAGGAGCTGCAGGCCGACCTACGCGCGCGCGCGCTTGCCGAGAAGCAATTGAGGGCCCGTGTGGCGGCAGAATCGGAGGCGTATAAAAAGGCTTACTACGAAGCGCAAAGCAGGGGCGAAGATGCCCCGACGCCGAGTTACGAAAATTATGATTATGATCGTGGCATCAGCAGATTCCTAAAAAACCCGGAATGGATGCAGCGGGCCTATGAGGATGTGGATGCCGATCTTTCGCAAAAACGCCTGGAAAGCCGCCAGTGGCTGGAGCAGGCCATGTTTGGCGTGGACAGTATCGGCGACCCGACGACCGCGGAGCTCGAACAACAGGCCGAGGCCCTCAGCGGGTTGCAAAACCTGCTGAACCTTGGCGAGGACGCGCCCACGGACTGGATGGGCGACGGACCCCGCACCGAGCAGGAATACGACGCCGCCTGGCGCGCCGAGATCCTGCGCGACCTCTACGAGACCGCGTTCCCTGGTGAGGATATGGACGCTCTGCGGCGGGTGATTGCAGAGGACCGCGCCGCGCTGGTGGAAACTGTCAAAGAGCTCGAGCAAGCGACCACTGAGACCGCCAAGCAGATCGGAAACGACGTGCAAGAGGTCAAACCCGAGGACGCCGTACGGCTGATCAATGGGGTCGTGGATGGCGTTCTGGGCGCGCAGGCCGATGTCAAAGACGCGGTCAACCGTTGGGACAGCCGGTTTGAGGACGCCACTCAGGGTGCTCTCAGGAACGATGCGACGTTCGACGCGGGCGCCGGCAAGTGCCCGATCCCGGATGTAATCGTGATCGACGTCACCAATCTTGCGGACTATGGCTGTGGCTCTTTTGCGGTGCGCATGCCTGGGCAAGTAGTGTCAAAAACCGACCCGCTCACGATCCCGCTGGAGTCGGTTTATTTGGATGTAGAACGCGGCGCGCTACTCTCACCCTTTGGGCCAACAGATATCCTGCAGGTGTGCACCGAACAATCGGGAGACAGTATCGCACCATTGCGCGATGAGCTGGGGCGTATTGTCGTCAGCGCCTATGGCCAGGTCGGTCAGGAATACTCCAACGGTTACATCTCGCCCACGAACCAGCAGATCCTTGAGATGCAAAGCCTGATGCAGCAGGGGCAGTCCGGGGCTTTGCAGGGCCTGTTCACGCCGCCCTCGGAGCCTACCGTGATTGAAGGCGGCAATGCGGGACGATTTATTGGCTTGGACTAAAATGTAATTCTCGCGCATTATGCCCCTACCGAGACCTTCGCCGGCACCACGGACTGCAAGTCTTTCGACAACTATCAAGAACCTTTCGATTTTTATGGGGCCGAGCGTGTTGTTCCCGAGACTACGAAGCGTCGCACAGGTCGTTACGGCACTCAATGAACCCGTCTGTTTTTAGCGATGAAGTCGACCTCTGTCGCACTCACCGGTTTGTATGAATGACCGCTCCTTTCGCTGCAGAGCGGCACTAATTACATCGCTTGCGCGGCATTTCTAACTCCGTAAACGCATGCAGCTAGAAAACCGAATTCAACCTAAGGATTCAGTGCCGCCATGCGGCGTCGCAGCGTCCATCCAAGCTTCTCGGAAATAGCCGTCGCTGTGGTCGGCCCTTTCCGGACTTTCGCCCGTCCTTCCATATGCTTCGGTAGCAGCCCGCATTGCCGACATTCGTTGCAAGTGCAAAATCTGGACTTGGGCGAACTCACACATCGCGGACTTTGCCGTCATCGTTTCCCTCGGTTCGCTGACGCAGTATTTCCTCGCAGTCGCGGCGCTTGTATTGTTGCAACGCAGCGCATGTCGCCAATCCAGCCATTCGCAACGGTCGATTTTGTCCAGACTGACACCAGCTCTCTTGGCGATACTCACTTTTCACCGTCCAATTCTTCACGGCTATCCAGGGCGTGTTGGCAATTTCAGCACGCCCTGAATGTCAGATCGTTCGTCCAAACCTATAGGCACAGGCGACATCTGCTTGATCAAGACACACTTCTGCCCGGAACAGTCAGAAATTCTGGCCATAACCGGAAGCGAGAAGAGCAAACCCATGGACCGAAGAACATTTAACGCACTGAGCCTGGCCGCGGCTTTTGCGCCAATTCCAAACCTGTCTTTGGCACAACACGCTGCAGGACCCGACGCTGGCTATCAGATTGCCGCAATAAACGAGGGCCGTTTGACCGTGCAACATGGAGGCATGGCGCGGGATGGGGTCGCTGTCGATGACCACACACTGTTTCAAGTTGCATCCTGCTCAAAGACTGTGACATCACTTGCCGTTCTGACCCTGGTCCGTGATGGGCACTTAACACTCGACGTACCGGTGAAACAGTACCTCAGACGCTGGCAATTGCCTGGTCTGCGGGGCGAAAAGGCAACTGTTGCAGAACTTATGTCTCATACAGCTGGCACGTCCATCCATGGATTTAGCGGATACGGCCCATCCGAAAACCTGCCCGACCTGATTGAAATCCTGAGCGGGCGAGCGCCTGCAAATTCCGATGCGGTGCGGGCCAGCCCACGGCTGTTCGCTCAGTTCCGATATAGCGGCGGTGGCACTATGGTGTTGCAAGCGCTGATCGAAGACATAACCGGCGAGGCATTTTCTACATACACATCAAGAACGGTTCTTCAGACCATTGGCGCGGCTGCGGCAACCTTTGCGATCACACCGCAAGCGGCCTTCGCCCATGGCGCCTTTGAGAGCGGCCGACCCGTGGAAGACGGGTTCAGACGGCACCCGGAAAGCGCGGCTGCCGGCCTATGGGCAACGGCGTCTGACCTGGCGAAAATCCTCCAAGCAGTGCTCGATTCTTTGCATCATAAACGTAGCGCCATTTTGCCGTTCGCGCTGGCAACCCGTATGATCACGCCCGTAAGCCAGCAATCCGGATTGGGCATGTTTGTTGAACCGGGCAGTGTCATCTGGCACGAGGGGCGAAATTATGGGTTCGATGCAATTATGGCTGCCGAGCTTGCAACAGGGCGGGTCCGTGCGGCGGTGACCAACCGAAACGGTGCTATAGAAAGCTACGCGCAAGGACTGCTTCCTCAGTGAATTGCAGCGCGGCATGAGCGAGGGGATTGGGGTTATGGACGATATCCTCGTAGAAATGACGAGCCTTGGGTCGGTCGCAGTCGCCCTTTTCGGAGCTGCATTCTGTCTGATGCAAACACGACATTCACGCGTCAGCCGAAGCTTTGCAATCTTTCTCTCAGCTATCGCAGTGAACAACATTCCAGATGCGTTCACCCGGATATTGGCATCCTTGCCAAGCGGCTATCAGTTGACTGCGGACTTGGTCACATGGCCCAGCTCGTTCTTCCTTGCTCCGCTTTTTTGGTTGTACGTGCAAATCCTAACGTCGCAAGACCAAGAGATGCCCAAACGGCTGGCCCGACATTTCGGATTGCCCGCCGCTGCCGTGGTCGTCGCAATCATGGTTCTGGCATCACCGCCAGCCATTCGCGAAGCGCTGTTTTCGGACGATCCAGAGCTAAGCTCTGCATGGGGTATGACGCTCGTTGTTCTTTTGGGGTTGCTCCAACTCGCGGTTTTTCCCCAAATCGCAATCTACCTGATCCTCATTTTGCGCCGCCTTTCCGGATTCCGGCTTCAACTGCGCGATTACTACTCCAGCACCGAACAGTTCGAGTTGCGCTGGATATACGTCATAGGCAATTTAGGCTTTTCATTTTGGCTCGCAACCACACTGCTATTGTTAGGTGCCGTCGGAATCAACGAAGCCCCATCCTCAATTGTCATTTTAGCAAGCCTCGTCGGTTTCTTGCTTGTCAGCGCATTGACACTCTGGGGGATACGCCAACGTCCTCCATTGCCACCCAGCACTGAAGATGATCCCGCGCCGATCAACGCGCAGCCATCCGGAAAGTATGAGAAGTCGGCCTTGAGCCCCGAAGCATCCGAGCGTTTGAGCCGCAAACTTCGCAACGCCATGGAAGTGGACCACTTGCATCGAGATGCCAACCTGTCGCTCTGGGCATTGGCGAAACACATAGGCGCGTCGTCAAACTACATCTCTCAGACACTGAATGAGGTGATAGGTGAGAGCTTCTTCGATTTTGTGAACGGCTATCGGATCGCCGAAGCCAAAACCTTGCTGGCTACTACAAATGAGTCCGTCGTGAACATCACATACGATGTCGGCTTCAACGCACGATCCTCATTTTACAATGCCTTCAAACGGCATACCGGACAAACACCCACAAGTTATCGAAAAAATATGTCTCGGCGTGATGGGGTGGACGACATTTAAGGACAGCCAGACGACACCTGATCCATCAAAACTGATCAGGACGAACTAGACTGAACCACCACTCACGAACACCTAAAACCAAAAGGTCATGGCTTCGCGAATTCCTCGCGAGGTTCACGGCCTTGTCCACCACCCCGTGCTATTTCGATCCCCGGCATGGAACCAAATGATAAGAAGGAACCTCGATGAAAAGATATGTAATTCTGGCAGTGCTTGGACTAAGCGCGTGCGACTCTCCTGCGGAAATTTCAGCTAGCCAACAGCTTGATGCTGCCTGTTTGGATGGGAACATCCAAGCCTGCGCCGCAGTTCAGGCGAGAGTTGATGCTCGAAATCAAACACTTGCCACAACAGCCGCAGGCTTTGAGTAACCCGATTCCGCTGTCTCGCGTTGTTGCGCGGAGTGCTTGAAGAGAGTCAGCTAAACTATCCGGTTCTGATCGGTCCATCCGATCAGAACCTGCAACAAGCAGTTCGACCGTTGAACTAAAGTCGCAATATCCAAAAGATTGGAAACAGTCATGAAGCCGATCATTGGCGGTTTAGTTGGGCTCTTGGTGGGATCGACAATCGGCTGGCTTGGCTTTGGCACAACGCCGGGGGCAATCGGCCTGGGGATCGCGGTGGCAGCAAGCCTATATGGGTTACTGTCTGCTTTTGACGCCTGAACCAAAGGAAAAAACTGAAAGCGGTTATCTTCGGTGCTTTGACGAAGGACGGCAATGTTCAGAACCAGTTGATTGCCGCACCAAGCCTCGCTTCACAGCGCCCCAATGGCCGGTTTCTCGGTCGCGTAGCAGCGCGCCACCCTGCGCACCTGCCGAGATTTCTGTGCTGCGCGCGCGCAGCGAGATTCAAAAACTTCCGAAATGGGCTCGGAGCAGTCGTTAGACTGGTCGCAGCATGTTGCATACAAGCGCCGAGGTCTACCTTCGTGAACGGCCCTTATCGGTCATCCAACCCGTTGCCTTGATGCTGCGGTTGCAGCCCGCTTTGCGGACATTGGCTTCTGTCATCAGTGCCTTTAACATCCATTCGGGAGCGAAGAGGCATTCAAATGGAACGCGAACCCAACCTAGTAATTTCCAGCGCTTCGCAGCGCATCGTCGAGGATGGCGTACCGTTCAAGGTGGACATCTACAAACTCGAAGGCGGAGATGGACGGTCGCTGGAAGTAGTGACTGAAGATGGGACATCCATTGTGTGGGACGATCTCTTTGACGACGACCGAGCCGCGTTCGAGGAGGCAATCAGCACAATTCGCAGTGAAGGCCCAGTTGCGTTCGTCAACGGTGGCTCAAACGTCGACCCGTTTAAGCAATAGTTAACGGCCCAAAGCTACCGACCGCCCATAATGCTTGTCGCCGCGATGGGGCACGTCAGACCGGATGGGGTGGATGGCTCCTGCTCCACCGGCGTCGCAATGCGCCATAATGCAGTTGTCTATCACTGCTAGGAAAGGAGCCACCCAATGCAGGTTACAACAGTCGGCCTAGATCTGGCCAAGAACATCTTTCAGGTGCACGGGATCACATCGAATGGAACCGTTGCGTTCAACAAGTCGCTTAGGCGTGCGCAACTATTGGCGTTTTTTGGGAAGCTTGAGCCGTGTCTCATTGGCATGGAGGCTTGTGGGGCGAGCCATCATTGGGCGCGGCAATTCCAGAAGTTGGGCCATGAAGTCCGACTGATGCCTGCGATGTACGTGAAAGCCTATGTCAAACGTGGCAAGTCTGATGCCATTGACGCTGAGGCTATCTGTGAAGCAGTCACCCGTCCCACGATGCGCTTTGTCGCGATCAAGACCGAGGAACAGCAGGGTGTCCTGTTCCTCCATCGCGCCCCCGATCTGGTCGTGCGGCAAAGGACGCAACTCAGCAACATGCTGCGCGGGCTGTTGGGGGAGTTTGGCATCGTGATTGCCCAAGGGATAGGTCATGCCGTGAAGCTTGCAAAGGCGGTGCTGGACGGAGATCGTCCGAGCATTCCTGAAGTCGCCATCGAAGTTTTGACGAACCTGTGCAACCAGATGGTTGCTCTGCACTTGCGCATTCTCTGGTACGATAAACGCATTCTGCTTGAAGGTCGGAGAGACCCGAAGGTTATGCTGCTGAGGACCATTCCCGGGGTCGGTCCAGTCACAGCCTCGGCAATTGTGGCGACCGCTGGCGACGGGCATCAGTTCCGCAATGGACGAGAGTTTGCCGCCTGGCTGGGGCTGACACCGATCAACCGATCAAGTGGAGGCAAGGAACGTCTCGGGCGCATCTCCAAGATGGGGGACCGATGCCTCAGGCGTCTGCTAGTTACCGGGATGACGGCCCGATTGAACCAGATGAAGGTCAATCCCGACCGCGTCGACCCGTGGGCAATGTCCCTGCGTGAGCGTAAACCTCCGCGCGTGGCCACAGTCGCCATGGCTAATAAGACTGCCCGGATCATCTGGGCGGTGTTGACGCGCAACGAAAGGTATCGGCTTCACACAGCATAAACGCCAACAAATGAACATCAGAGACGCAAGACAACTGAAATGATGAAGCAATGTCAGCCCGCCAACCAAGACACCCCGTCGAAAGTCAGGGACACATCGTTGTCCGCGAAGCGGTTTGGGACTCGGTCAGCGGAAACCATCAGGGCCAGCAGCCGTGTGCGCTGCGCAAACAGGCCAGACACACGACTGCATCTGACATGCGCTCATATCAGCTCAAAAAATGTCTTGCCATGCAGGAGCCATCCACACAGGACTTTCGCCGCACTGCCGAAATTCTGGCTCACTCGAGCTCACGGATTGCGGATTTGCGGCCATTTGCTTACGCGGCGATTGCTGGCGCAGCAACCTTTCGCATGAGCGGCACAATCGTCGCTGCGTCGTGGTTGCTGTCGCCAGACCGGTCGTTCGCCGGCGTCGATCTCACCTGAACCAAGACCCTACCTTCGCGGTGATGATGTCGGAAAAGCGGGACGCGGACTATCCAGCCTCTTGCGGGTGAGCCGGTACTGACGCCGCTTCCATTTGTGTTTGAGGTGCACTTATTGACGCTCTGCAGTAGGCATAGTCAAACCAGACTTTTCAACTTATTCACCATACTCTGGTTCTGGCGCCGGATCCGTAAAGCTTTCCTCGTCATAGACCGGCTCACCTTCTGGGTCATAGAAAGCGCCGGGCTGGTCTAACGCAAAATCATTGTCCCCAAACTCTTGTTGGTCATAATTCGGCTGAAAGTCCTGTCCAATTGAGCTTTCTTCCTGATACTCGGGCACATACTCAGGCTGTTGAAAGTTTGGCTCAACAAAACTTTCTTGCTCAAAGGTCTGAAAATTCTCCGGACCACATTGTCCAGCCGGATGTTGTGGGCATGATGGCAGGTTTGCCAAGTTTCGTGCCAGCGCTTCCAGGGCTGCGGCTGAACGCATCGCGGCCTCTGCGCCCGCTTGGTCGGTCGCGTTAGGTGTTGCCATCGCGACTGCTGACTCGCGGATTGCACCTGAAACAACACCAAAGAACTCAGCAGTCAAAGCCCCATAGATCTGAGGCGCTTGGGCGCTGGCCGATGCCATCTGTTCCAATGCACGAGCCACCCGGTCAGACGCGGTTTGGTCCTGTTGCAATAAAGGCAGCGCTTCGGCGATTCTATTGAGCGAAGCGGACATGATACCAGCCACATCCAAACTGCTGGCACCCAAAGAATGCGGCAAATCCTCATGCGCTACAGCAAGACGCTCCAAAGCAGCCGCGACGCGTACGACGGCGGCACTTGCCTGCTTCTCTTCCGGCGTTGCAGGAACAGGTTCAGTACCGCGCTGTGTTGCTATCGCCAGGGCTTCCAACGCTGCGGCGATACGATTTTCTGCCTCACGGTTTGGCACCGGTGGCGTGGGTATCTCGCGGATCGCGGCCGATACGTCCTGCAAAGCGCGGGCGGCAAGCTGCGTGTCCGCTGGTTTCGGTGTAGGGCGTTCCTGAATGACTGTCGCCAATGCACGGATGGCGTTCGCGACCCCGTCTTCCGATGTGCCAGTTCCCTGTGTTGTGCGGCCCAACGTTTCTGCAAGTTCGCGAATGGCCGCGGCGGTTTCATCCGTTGCGACATTCGGTTCGACTTGTTGCGCTGGACGCGGGTCTCCTTCGAGGACCACAGGCTTGTATTTGGAGTCATCTGAGCCGCAGGCAAGCGATACTTTTGTCCCATAGCCTGCCTCGCCCGATACGAAGGCAGAACGCAAACGATCACCGTCACCGGGGCAGGAATAAAACGCCTCGAAATTATGTTCACAGCTATTGCCACCCGGGCGGCCCAATTCAGCCATATCGACTATAAAGTGGCACTGACCTTCGCCGCCCTGACAATTGATCGCCACACGATCCGTTACATTGCCGACCGGCGCATTACAGCTGCGGCCATAGGTGGCCTGCTCGACGATAATTTCTTTAACCCCACGGCAGCGCCAGCCACCGGGTAGATCGGAACGGCTACCACTGTTTTGGGACCGCACCAACGTGGCGCTTAGATTATCGACAAAGACCGGTTCGCAGGGCGACCAACTAGGATCGTGAATTGGCTCATCCCCGGGGACAGTGCATTGTATGACGCTGGAACGGGCGGTAATCGCTGGGCATTGCACCCCGAATGCGCAGTCGCGTGTGGCAACGCTGACCCACTGCCATACCTGACCAAGATGGCAAGGAACCGTGATATCCTCTGTTTTCGATCTCGAAAAACTCTCGGCGACAGCGCTACTGAAACTCGCGGACGAGGAGATAGATTGTTCTGCTGACACGCCTGTGCCCAAGATTTCGTCGTCTTCCTCCACAGAGAGGCTGATTTCGATACCAAAGGACGATTCTGAGCTGGTTTCCTTTCCCTCTTCAACCCCGTAGCTGACTTGATAGTCGATTTCAGGACAGGATGGGCAGGGGGGCGTCGCCGCTTCCCAATGACCGTCGAAATCCCCTAGCTTGTCTCTGTCATAACAAATAAAGTTATCGTTCCATACGGGCCCAGCGTCGGGTGTCCGGATTGAAAGACACTTGTCTTGTATCCCCTCAATTCTACCATTCGTAACAAAGCGGACATCATAGTCAAAATCCTCTGGGGCACAAAGGAAGTTATCAGACCACAATTGGCTATCCTTCCCACTGGAAATCTTCGGTTCATTCAGAGGAAAACACCGCATTCCCGCCAGTTCACCATCTAGCGACCATTTAAGGCCGACATCGCGATTTGCGCAAAGATGAGCAAATCCGGGAAGGCGTTCACCTGCTGCGATTTTTGAAGTTTCATTTGAGTAGAATGATGAGCCGTCGAAACCAGAATCTTTCTCATAGATCAACGTGCATTGCTGGTTCGGAAGGGGAGCCCCAAGTGCCCATGTGAAGATCAATTCGTTCGCTTCGATGATAGAACGGCTCTCTTCCGGTTTCAGAACCTTGGCCAGCGCCGCCCTTTCCGCTACCGTTGACGAATTGAAAAGGTCCAAAAGTGCCTCGAACGGTTCGAGCAGGTCGACGTAGGCGCGAAGGTCCGATCGTTTCCAGGCGAATAGGGGATCTTCAGGTAATTCCAGGCCACGCTGGCGGCCCTCCAGAAGTCTGATGTGACGGACAACACTTGCGTAGCTATTACTGGGTTGCCAGCAAAGATAATTATCGTCCCAGGCTTGTTGTGCCGGTACATGCTCGGGCATATGAAGACATCCACCATTGCTTCCAACGGTCGTGATTCGATTATGTATCGAAAAGCGAAGTTCATACGGAAAGTCGTAATCGGTGCAAAGATAGTTATCGTCCCAAACCGGAGATCCGAAGGGTTCATTCAAGCGTGTGCAACGTTTGCCGCGGACTGGGCCGCTGTCTGAAAACTCAAAATGCTTGGTTGCGGAGCCACAAAGTGCACCGTCATTGCGCCAGCCGGCATTGTCCTGTGCGTCTTTAATGGGCAAATTTACACTACAGCTTTTTGTGTAGGTTTCATTATTTACCCAAGTTAGATCTCGAATTGAATCTATCGTGCTGCGCAATTCATCAATTTCATTCGTTTGCGCGTTCACGGCCATAGATCCCGCAACCAAAATTATCGCACCGACAACAGCATTCTTCATGTTTCATTTCCCTGGATGGAATCCATTAATTCAAGCGGCTAGGACAACGAGGCTGCCCCAGAAATTCATTGTCGACGTCAAACGCCGCTTTGGCCTTTGGTGGCATAGGTAAATGAGCCCGGCTCCATAGCGCATTCATTCAAACGCTCGCGCCGGCGCACGGTTGGAAACGTCGGCGTCATACCCCGAAACCTCGTTCCAACACTCTTCGAGCTTCAGCAATGTGGCTGTGACACCGTATAAGGATCGTTCCCACACATGCCCGTCGACCGTGAAAGTCACCCAATATCCATCACGAAACGCATGGCGCATTCTTAGGTCGAAAACCAAATGGATCTCCGACCCCAATATAACGCCCGTATCGCGAAAGGTGGTGCCATCAATCTCGAGGGTGACGTTAACGTCGCCAGATGTGCGGCTGGTGGTGTTGGGTAGTTTGAGCTCCCAATTCCCAGAAGGCGCGACATAGGGTTCAAAATCCTCCGCCGCCCCTGTTCCCCCGTTTTGGCGACGCCCAATACAGGTGTCACTGTCAATGAGAACATGCCAACCGCGCACACCCGCAAACAGCTGTTCATGCCCTTCTGCTTGCAAGGCCGTTGGACCGCTTACAACCGTCATTGCGCTGTACGCAATGACACATAAACACGTCGAGAACTTCATGTCGTCGCCCCCGATCAACGTGCGCAGAAAACCCAAGCATCCTGCCCCAGATTGTTGCGGGCTTCGGCCGTTTGATTTGAAGCCGGTTCGATACATTCCGCACCGGCAGGCGCCCCGGCGACATTTTGAACTGCTTGCCAAATTCCCATATACTGCCAAGGGCCTGTGCCGAACCAAACATTGACTTCCACATCTTGCTCGCTGGCGACCCGGATATCAAAAGCGGGAGCATCCCCTGATTTAGGAGAAAGCGCATATTCGCGGGAAAACCGCCCTGTCGCGTCATATTCTTCATAGACACAATCGTAGGTTCCAGACGTAACGGTCCAGCAGACCGGTCCAGATGCGGCCTGTGCTGACGGGCGCGCGCCGGATTGCGAATTTGGACGTTGCGCTTGTGGCCGCGTCGTTTGCGCCTTTGCTGCAGGCGGTATTCCTTTATTGGAAACGCATTCATCAACCTTCAATGCCGCCGCGGTCGACCCGGTCAAAGCCCAGCTGAGCGGCGCGTCGCCGTTGATCTGGACACCAAATTCACGGCCAGCTTTGAACCGCGAAATTTCATCGGCGCTCATGTCGCGGGATGCAGAGCCTCGGGAAAACCCAAACTGGCTGTCAACATCGGCCTTGTCATAACTGACGATCCCACCACCGAATGTGCCGGATTGTCGGGTCGGGACAAACAGCCGCCATTTGCCACTTGTGAATTTGATCAGTGTCAAGCGACCAGCCGCAGTGGTTTTTGACATCGTGCACCCGGTCAACGCTCCGTTCGATTTTGCCGATGCAACGGCCCAACCTTTGACCGTCGCATATGGTGCGTTTTGGGCAAAACCTGTGTTTGCAAGAAAGGTTCCGACAGCAGCGCTGATCAGAAAAGAGACAATTTTTACCTTGGGCATGAGAATTTCCATTTTGGTTTCAAACAACAATCCGAACACAAACATCTAGTTCGGCGGGCAATAAGGGTCGTAGCCCGACCCAATCGGACCGGATTCGGCGCATTGCACAGCCAAACTTAGCTTCATCACGCTACAAGGATGTTTTTAAGGGAAAAAAGAAACCTACGACACTGTACGACTGTCTAGTTTGCAGGGCAGCGATGGGTCGCCATCGATGTGGCTAAAGGTTTCGTGCGTTGACGATGTTCTTGCTCACCGCATAGGCAACAGCCTCTGATCGGGTAGAAACATCAAGTTTTCGAAGGATCGCGCTCACGTGATAGCGTGCGGTAGAGAGCGATATTCCCAAGTGGTCGGCAATCTCTGGATTGGTCAGGCCCTTGGTCATCAAGATAAGAACCCTATTCTGCTGGTTACCTAAATTAAATGCGCCCTCGGTGGTTGAGTTGGGAACCTGCGTTTCAAGAATTTGCTCGCCATTGTAGACGCGCGTTATTATGTTTGCGATCTCGGCGCCTGAAACGTTTTTCTCTACAAATGCGCGGGCACCAACCGCCCGCATCTGCGCGATCATCTCCTCATCTGTGAACGTACTAAGCGCGACAATCTTTGCATCACTATCGCGCGCGAGGATGCACCGCGCTGCTTCAAGACCACCGATCCCATCCATCACGATGTCCATCAAAACCACATCCGGCTGGTGTGTTTGATACATGCGGACAGCGTCCTCTCCGCTCGCGGCTTCACCAATGACGGAAATATTCGGCGCAGCTTCTAGCACAAATGCTACACCCTTGCGGACCACGACATGATCATCGACCAACAATACATGAATATTCACATCAGTTTTCATCTGCAATCCATATCGCGGTAATAACGGTGCCCAAAGTTGGCGTTGATTTTATGTCGAGGCTTCCACCTACTGCGGCGATGCGTTCGTTCATGATCTGCAATCCCATGTGCCTGGGAGCGACCCCAAGGGGAGAAAAACCCTTACCGTTATCCTTCACGCGCAGCAAAGCCTGACTGCCAACCCCGTCGAAATACACCTGAATGGCCGATGCATTTGAATGCTTGCTCGCGTTGACCAGGCTCTCGCGCGCGATCCTGCTAAATACCAGGTCAATCTCGTCAGGTAGCTCGGTATCGCTTTCGATCATCAAATTTACTTCTGTGGAGAATTGTTTGGTTACATCCTGAATGATCAGTCGCAAAAGGCTGCCGAAAGACTTTTTCTCGGGGCGTTCTGTTCTCAGATCAACCAAAACTTCGCGCATTTCATTGAGAGCATTTTTGTTAAAGAGTTGAATGTCTTTGAGCGCATCCCCGACCTGATCTGAATTTTGGAGGATCAAATCGGGCAACGCGTCAGCAATTAAATTTGCCGAGAATAAGTTTTGCGACACCAAATCATGCAACTCGTTTGACAACCGGTTTCGCTCTTGCAGACGGGCGTTTTCTGAAGCATATTCGGCTACTTCCGCCGTTCGCTCGGCCACCTTGCGCTCTAACGACCGGATCAAATCGCGCTGCGACTGAGCCATTTCGTTGAACGCATCACTGAGGAAGCCAATTTCATCGCGGTTTACGATGGATATCTTTGTCGAAAGGTTGCCGGCCATTATGGATTGAACGCCCCGAAGCAATTGACCCAAAGGCAGCGTAATACTGGTCCGCAATAGTCGAGGAAACAGAGCAAAAACCAGCAGCGTCGAAGCAATCAAATAGAGCGCCACAGGTGCGAAGACACGATTGAGATAAGCTAAGAACTCGTATCGGTGTGGCGCAATAATCCCTTGCCCAGGTGCCGCAAGAACGGGGAGATTTGATCCAATATCAACCTCTACCACCTCGCGCTCGCCAAAGCCCGGTACGATGCCACGCATCATAGAGCCAAGATTGGCCTCATAGAGGTCGTGGGCTATCGCGCTTGGAATGATATCATACGAGAATACGATATCGCCTTTGCGAAATAGGGTCACCTGGAAGGTAACATCCTGTTTCAGGTCCATTGCGGGCGAAAATTGATGCCATGTTAGAATAACGCGATCTTCCGTAGACCGCATATATATGCCCGAATGAGACGTTGCCTCCAGTTCCGCCGCCAAAACGAAAATGGCCGGCTGCGGACCGTACTGGAACTGAACATCGCGCCAACGCGGAATGCTATGAAATCCTATCATCCCCGATGGATGCCAATAGAACTTTTCAAAACGATCTTGGAAAAATGGAAACGAAAAAGGCAGCTCAACAGCCCTATCATGATTTCGAATACGTGTGCCGATATTAGCATCAAATTCAGGAAACGCGTGCCGCATCCTGTAGGCACCGTTCTCTTGGCGCTCGAAATGAAGCGATGTCTGTGACGTCGGATCATTCGGGTTGCTGTAGGTCTGAACGTATATGCCCCCAACCAGCCACGAGATACCGCTTAGAACAACCAGGACAACTACAAACGTCATCCCGATGAGCTTTGTGCTGAAAGAGGATGTTTCAGAAACATAATTCAGATAAGCGACCAGAAGACCCGCAAGCGCAAAAGTCAAAAACCAGACCGACAGGGTGTCTACCTCTGCCCAAGACAAATATCCGTAGCTGCGTAACACTGCAGCAATCCCCGTGCCAAATGGCCAAACTGACACGTAAAAGAAAGCTCGAACACTTGCTTGTTCGACGGGAATAACACGCCATGGGGTTGCAAGCACCTTCAATGCCCGCAGTGACGCAACTCCGATTCTCAAGTTAGATTGAACAGAAATTACGCGGGTCAAATTCGTTGTAAGGAAAATACAAGCAAGAAGTAACAGAGCAGAAAAGGGGATATCAGCCCAGACCTCGCGAAATTCGACAACGCCACGCTGAAGTTCTTTATAGCGTTGAACGCTGATCCAGCTTTCGAATCCGAACAACCCAAGAAAGATCAGTATGAGAACGGAGAACATCCAATCGAAACCACTGGATTCACGCCCCCAAAGAAAAGCAAATGCAACAAAACTCGCGACGGACAAAAACCCCACCGGACTGCTAAACAGAAGGAAGTAGTTTCCGACGTCAGGCTTCGCAGTGACCGAAAAGAATTGACATATCGCCAGAACCAAAATGAAAGTGCTACAAAGCCACAAAAGGACAACAAAACGAACCGCCTTTTGCTTTTCCGAACCCAGGTATAAACGGCGGAACACAAACGCCGAGAGTACGATCGAAAGTAAACCGATCGCCAAACAATTTACAGAAAGTGGGTTCCAGAACAGTTGCGGCAAATCGATACCTTTTTGCGATCTACCTTCCAGCTTGGCTGTATTGCCGTGCTTGGCTGTATTGCCGTGCGATCATGCTGCGAACATACAACAGATATGGTAGAAAGAACACTGGCTGAACGTCCAGTGTGACACACCCAAAATGATGAAATTTCTTGGGCACTACCGGTGCGCGGCTGTACGCGTATACAACTGTTTTTGTGCTGCATGGCCAAAAAAATGCAGTGGGCGCTACCGGACAGCGATGTCGTATGCGTGCTTAGTAAGATTCAAACGCTTCCGCTATGGGCTCCGAGCCGACCTGCGGCGGTGTAGCGTTAAGTGTTGGAAGCGCGCCGCATGAAGGTCAGCTATTGCCAATGAGCCATGAGAGGCTGCACACGCGGCGAATGACCGGAATCCGCCCTCCCTGTCTGTGGGCGCCAGATTGTTGGAATTGGTCGGCGATCCCGCGATCGCGGGATCCCCTTTTTCATGCTTGGTGAGTGCTGTCAGCAGTGAAAGGGGCATAGAAACCCGCCCAAGGGGGCATAGTCGGCATGCCCGGAAGCCCGAAAAGGTGTCATAGTATGACACCTTTGGCCCAAAATTCCGATAGCAGATACTGAAACTCTTCCCCCTGGGTGGGGAGAATTATCAAGCGATATCAGGGAAATAGTGGCGGAGAGACAGGGATTCGAACCCTGGGATCCCGTGAAGGATCAACGGTTTTCGAGACCGCCCCGTTCGACCACTCCGGCACCTCTCCGCGAAGGGTCTGGCGGGCCGTTTAGGCCAAGCGCCGCGGCACTGCAACCGTTTTGGTGGCGCGGGGCGACGATTTATTGGCGCGGGCCCGCCGGCGAGGGGTGGTAGCGCTTGGAAGCGGGCCGCGATGCGCCTAAGTTCCCCCTAGACGTCGCTCAACGCAAAGGCCCCGCCATGCTTAGGTTTCTCGCCGCCGCCGCTCTTTCCGTCCTATCGGTCCTCGCGCCGCTGACCGCCGCGCGGGCGCAGAGCGTTGCGCCGATTGACACGCTCTACCGCGCGCTGGGTCTGCCGGAGATCGTCGAGATCATGCGCGAGGAGGGGCTTGGGCATGGCGCGGACATGCGCGCCGATCTGCTGGGCGGGGCAGGGGGCGCGCGCTGGGACGCGCTGGTCTCGGCCATCTACGACGCCGATCGCATGGCCGACACGCTGCGCAGCCGGATGGACATCGTGCTTGCCGCCGAGGATCTCGCGCCGATGATCGCCTTCTTCACCTCGGATCTGGGGCAAGAGATCATCGCGCTTGAGGTCTCCGCCCGCCGCGCCTTTCTGGAGCCCGATATCGAGCAGGCCAGCAAGGACGCCGTCGCCAGGATGGCCGCCGACCAGGACGCCCGCCTCACGCTGATCGAGGCGCTCACCGACAAGGCCGACCTGATCGACAGCAACGTCGTGGGCGCGCTGAATTCCAACTTTGCCTTCTATACGGGCCTCGCCGAGGGCGGCGGCCTTCCGGGCGCGCTGACCGAGGAGGAGATCCTGGCCGATGTCTGGAGCCAGGAGCCCGACATCCGCTCTGACACCACCGAGTGGCTGCTGTCCTACCTCACGCTGGCCTACGCGCCGCTGAGCGATGCCGAGCTGAACGCCTATATCGCCTTCTTCGAGACCGATGCGGGCGTGGCGCTGAACGAGGCCATCTTCGCCGCCTTCGACGAGATGTTCGTGGATATCAGCCGCGCCCTGGGCCAGGCGGCCGCGGGGTTCATGGTCGGCGAGGAGCTTTGAGCGCCGCACGGCCACGCCCCTGACCGGAGCGGGCGGTCTGTATTCGCCTGGTTACGTCCAGGCGGCCGAGCGGCGTACGGGCCTTTCCTGCCCGCACGCCGCTTGCGCGCTCACTCCGCCGCTTGCGCAGACGCCGCCGCCACGGCCGCAAAGGCCTCGTGCCCCTGGATCCGTCCCCACCAGCGCAGGATGTTGGCGTATTCGCCCAGCGGGTAGTGGCAGGGCTCGGCGTAGAACAGGATCATTGCGCAGGAGATATCCGCCAGCGTCAACGCGTCGCCCACCAGCCAGTCGCGCCCCGCCAGATGCCCCTCCAGCACGGCGGCGAATTTGTGGAAGTCCGGCGCCGCGGCGTCCAGGTCGATCTCGTGATTCCCGAACACATAGTAGCCGATGTATTTCGAGCAGGCCGGGGTCCAATGGGAGGCCTCCCAGAACTGCCAGCGCAGGATGTCATAGCGCGCGTCGCTGGCGGGCCAGAGGTCGCTCTTGGCGGCGGCGGCCATCTTGCACAGGATCGCGTTGGATTCCCAAAGCGCCGCGCCATCCTCCAGCGCAAGCGTCGGCGCGCGGCAGTTCGGGTTCAGCGCCTTGTACCAGTCGGAATACTGCTCTTGCTCGGCGTGGTTGAGCACCTGGACCGGCAGGTCAAGGCCCATCGCGGCATTGGCAAACAGCACTTTCTTGGAATGGGGCGAGGGGGGCAGGACGTAAAGTTTCATGTTGTACCTCATTAAATAACGATATGGTTAATTAATGAGGTCTGGCGCGCGATGTCAAGCAAAACGGACGCACCAAAGCGCCGCCCGGGGCTGCTGCTCCGGGCTGGGTGCCGCTGCTATTTGTTATGAGGACGCCAAAGTTTGGGGGTGGCGGCGCCGCCGATGTCACACAAGCGGGCCGGGGCCCGCCGGTTCCCGGGGTGTCAGCCCGGAGCGATCTGAACCGGCCCCAAAAGGGGCAGGAGCATGTGGGGGTGCGCGGGGTGTCAGGCCGCGCGGGGTCGTGCGCACGGGGGCTTTCTAGCGCGGCGGGGTTAACCCCGCCCTACCTCACCGCGCGCGGCATGGCCGGCGGCCACGCGCTCCAGCAGCGGGCGGAAATGCGCGAAACCCGGCGCCTTGTGGCCGGGGTCCTTGCCGATATCGTCCCAGATGCGCACCTACACGATGGCGTCGCGATGCGGGTTGGCCTCGAAGGCGGCGACCTCGTCGGCGCTCATGGGCCCGCCCTGGAGCCCCAGCGACAGCACAGAGGCATCGCTGAGCTGGTCCATATACGCCGGATCGGTGGCGCAGAGGTAGCGCTTGGCGGGCACGTGGTAGCGCACGCAGTCCACCACCAGCGGCGGGAAGAAATCGGCGATCACGCGGGCGCCAGCCTCCTCATGCGCCGTGTCGATGCCCTGCTCGGCGGCGTCGGTCTCGAACTCGTTGGTGAAATGCCCGATATCATGCAGCAGGGCCGCTGCGACGACCGCGTCGCTGGCGCCGGCCCGCTCGGCGCATTCGGCGCATTACAGCATGTGCTCCGAGATCGTCACCGGCTCGCCGATATACTCCTCCGCCCCGCGGCGGGCAAAGATGTCCTCGATGAAGGCGACGATGTTGCTGTGGTCCAGGGCGGCTAGATCGGGCTGCGCCATGGCGGGACCTTTCGGTCTGGGCTGGGTTTGGGCGGTTGCGGTCATGCTAGCGGGGCGGGCGAGATTGGACCAGACGGATTGACCTTCCCGCGCGGGTGCCGTTCACTGGCGGCAAAGGAGACAGCCAGCCATGCAGATGATCGGGCATAATAACGGACCCTCTATGGATCGCGGCGTCAGCTATCGCCGCCATGTCTGGACCAAGGCGCGGCGCGACCTGCTGCCGGTGCTGCCGCTGCCCGTGGTGCGCCGCCGCGTGGCGCGCGCCGCCGAGATCGGGCTGGACTACAAGACCTACGCCACCGTGCGCGCCACCACGGGGCGCGATGTGGTCGCCTTCTTGTTCTCAACCAACGCGTTGCGGCTGTTCCTTCAGGCGCAAAAGCTAGAGCGGGCGCGGGCCGAGAAGCTGGCCGCGATGCGCGATTGCGCCCGCAATGCGCTGGTCATCGGGCGGCTGGAGCCGCAGGAGATCTTGGCGCAGAACCCCGAATTGGACGATGCCTGCGCGGCCCCGCATGTGCATGGCTCCTGGTCGGAGGCGGCGGGCAGGATCGCGGCGGCGCGCGGCCGCCTCCCCGCCGAGGGGGTGCTGTTGGTGGGAGATACCGGCCTGGAACGCGACTGGTCTGTCGCCGGGCGGCTTGCGGGGTATATCGCGGCGGACCGGTATTTTTAGACCGGCACTGCCAATCACGGCATCCGACGCATGACTGACGGCTCTTGGCCTGGAGTGGCCAATGGGGCCCGCCAAATCTCTTGCAAGAGATTTGCACTTTCCTTCCAAGGAAAGTTGGGCCCGCTAGCGGACAAGCGGTGGCGCATAGCGGATCACTGCGGGGCGCGGCACAGAAACTCTTTCAAGAGTTTCGCAATTTTCTTGCAAGAAAATTGTGGTGCGCCAATCCCCGCCCCGGACCAATTCTGACCATGCGCGCCCAGGATATCGCCGCGGCAAGCGCGAGACTGACGGTCATCAACCATTCCACCGGACTGGGCCCCACGCGGCGTTGCGCCCCCTAGCGCTCACCCATTGGCTGCTGTACATCGCGGCAGACTCAGGAGACCCAAGTAAGATGGCGCACGGCGAGAGCACCCACTACCAGGACGCGGTGTCGAAGATCGAGGAGATCATCGACGATGCCCGCAACGGGCGCATGTATATCCTTGTGGACCACGAGGACCGCGAGAACGAGGGCGACATCTGCATCCCGGCGCAGATGTGCACGCCCGATGCGATCAACTTCATGGCCACCCACGGGCGCGGGCTGATCTGCCTGACGCTGACCGGCGAGCGCATCGACGCGCTGGGGCTGCCGCTGATGGCGTCGCATAACTCCTCGCGGCACGAGACCGCCTTCACCGTCTCCATCGAGGCGCGTGAGGGGGTCACCACGGGCATTAGCGCCGCCGACCGCGCGCGCTCGGTGGCCGTGGCCATCGACAGCAACGCGACCGGGGCGGATATCGCCACGCCGGGGCATATCTTTCCGCTGCGCGCCCGCGAGGGCGGCGTGCTGGTGCGCGCGGGGCACACCGAGGCGGCGGTGGACATCTCGCGGCTGGCGGGGCTGAACCCCTCCGGCGTGATCTGCGAGGTGATGAACGAGGACGGCACCATGGCGCGGCTGCCCGATCTGGTGGCCTTCGCGCAAAAGCACAACATCAAGATCGGCACGATCAGCGACCTGATCGCCTATCGCCGGCGCCACGACAACCTGGTGAAGGTCACGCAGGAGAACATCATCACCAGCGAGTATGGCGGCGACTGGAAGATGCGCATCTATACCGATGACACCCACGGCTCCGAGCATATCGTGCTGATCAAGGGCGACATCGAGGGCGACGACCCGGTGCTGGTGCGCATGCACACGCTGGACCCGATGCTGGACATGGTCGGCATTGGCGGGCCCGGGCGCACCGAGGAATTCGGCCACGCCATGCGCGAGATCGCCAAGGAGGGCCGCGGCGCGCTGGTTCTGTTGCGCGACACGAATATGAAGCTGTTGACCGAGGACGCGGCCTCGCCCGCGACCCTGCGCCAATACGGGCTGGGCGCGCAGATCCTGACCGCGCTGGGGCTGAGCGATTTGATCCTGTTGACGAACTCGCCCACGCCCAAGGTGGTGGGGTTGGAGAGCTATGGGCTCTCCATCGTGGGCACCCGCAAGATCCCGATGGAGTAGCGACATGGCTGCAAATGAAGAGCACTACACCCTGGCCGCGCCGGAGTTCGACAAACCGGTCAAGGTGCTGATCGCGGTGGCGCCCTATTACAAGGGCATCGCCGACCAGCTTGTGACGGGCGCGCGGGCGGCCTTGGAGGCCGCCGGTGCGACCCATGAGACCGTCGAGGTCCCCGGCGCGCTGGAGGTGCCGCAGGCGATCGCCCTGGCGCATCGGATGTCGAATTTCGATGGCTACGTGGCCCTGGGCTGCGTGATCCGCGGCGAGACCACGCATTACGACACGGTCTGCAATGACAGCTCGCGCGCGTTGACCCTGCTGGGCCTGCAGGGCGCGCCGGTGGGCAATGGCATCCTGACCGTCGAGAACCGCGCCCAGGCCGAGACCCGCGCCGAGGCGGCGGGCCAGAACAAGGGCGGCGGTGCCGCCGAGGCGGCGCTGCACCTGATCGCGCTGGCGCGCCAATGGGGCAGTCCTAAGGGCGGCGTCGGGTTCAAGCCCGGCGGCGGCGAGGGCAACAGCGATGAGAGCTTTCAGATCGCATGACCAAGACGGCTTCTAAGAAACAGATGAAATCCGCCGCGCGGCTCTACGCCGTTCAGGCGCTCTTTCAGATGGAGGCCGCGGGGCAGACCGTGGACGCCATCAAGCGCGAGTTTGAGGACCACCGCTTTGGTGAGGAGCACGACCTGGGCGACATGGCCGAGGGCAATGTGGGCCTGTTCCGCGCGCTCATGGAGGGCGCGGTGAACGAGCAGGCGCGCATTGACCAGCTGACCGACCGCGCCTTGGTGGCCAAGTGGCCCATCGCGCGGATCGACCCCACCCTGCGGGCGCTGTTTCGCGCCGCCGGGGCCGAGCTGGCCAGCGAGACCCCGCCGCGCGTGATCATCAGCGAGTTCGTGGACGTGGCCAAGGCGTTCTTCCCCGAGGGGCGCGAGCCGAAATTCGTCAACGCGGTGCTGGACCACATGGCGCGCGAGGCCCGGCCCGAGGCATTCGAATAGGCGTTGGTATTGGCCTGCAGTGAACCTTGGCGCGACGCAATTTTCTTGCAAGAAAATTGCGAAACTCTTGAAAGAGTTTCTTTGGCGCGCCCCGAATTGACCCCTTAAAAGCGACCGCACGCCGGTTTGCGGGGCCCACTTTCCGTGGAAGGAACGTGCAAATCTCTTGCAAGAGATTTGGCGCGTCCAAAGGCCCGCTACAGGCCAACCCCGCCGAGATTCGTGCTACTCTGCTCCAAGCATCTCCGTTGCCAGCCGGTACGTGGTCAGCTCTTCGGGCACCAGGATGTAGATCGCCTCTGGCGGCGTCACGAGGGCGTGCTGCATCAGCCCGGGCTCGACGCCCATCTCGATCAGATAGGCCATGACCTCGCCCTGGCCGCGCTGGATGTCCTCCACGGCCAGGAAGGCGGGCAGGGCGGTGTTCTCGCCGAAATAGTGCTGGTGCACGCCCACATAGGCGTCCTTATGCACCCGGCGCTCGGAGCCCGCGGCGAGGATATACGGGCAGGCGGAGAGGCAGACCTGACCGGCGCCCAGATTGGTCGCCACCTCGGCGTCCCTAAGGCGCTGCCCGATGGCCAGCGCGTCGCTCACCGAGCCGCCGGTGGAGTTCAGCCACACATTCACCGGCATCGCGCGGCCTCGCAGGTAATCGTCAAAGCGTTCTGCATCGCCAACCGCGATGGCGCCGGTCAGGGTCAGCGCGTCGCCGCTGCCTTCGAACAAAAGCCGCGAGGGCAGGTCGCTGACATCCGGCGCGTCCGGGCTCGTGGGCACCTGCCTGGGGTCGTAGCGGCGCATCTGGTCGCCGGGCGCCACGGGCTGGGTCAGGCGCGGCGCGGTGACCGAGGAGGCGCCGAGGCTGGGCAGGACCCGAAGGATGTCGCCCGAGAACAGGATCACCGCGATGGCGATCTGCCCAAGCAGGATCAGCTTAATCCCGCGCGCAACGTTCAGCCCGCCGCTTGCCTTTTCACTCATCGCTGGCGGCCTTGAAGGGCTTCACATTGCCCGGCGGCGCGGCGGTGCCGTCAGGGGCGCGGTGCAGCGCGTTCTCCACATCGCGCACCGCCGACAGCGCGGCGCGGAACTCGGCCATGGTAAGCGTGTCCTCGACGGTGGCGCGGCCGCGGCCCGAGCGGATCGCGGCCTGGGTGATGGCCACGATGAAGACCAGCACCATCGGCAGCAGGTCAATGGCAATCGCGCCGGCCCAGGAGGGCACGAAATTCTCGGCGTAAAGGATCACCGCATCGGCGGTGGAGATCGGCGTATAGGCCGTGTCGGGGGCGGGGGGCATCGCCATCACACCCTCGGCGGCGGTGCGCAGCGTGTCGGCGCGCTGGCCCAGCACGTTCAGCACCGACGTCACGGTGGCTTGCTGCTCGCCGCGCAGGGTCTCGACCTCGGGCAGCACCACAGAGGCCGACAGGTCCTGTGCGGCGCGCGCCACCAGGGGCGCCACAGAGAGCTGCCGCAGGGTGGTGATCACGCCCGAGAGCCGCACGGCCTCCTCCGCGAAAAGCACGCTGCGGGCCACGACGGGGCCGGGTTCGACGGTCAGGGCGCGCATCCGGCTGAGGATCAGGTTGCCCTCCTCGAAGGCGGCGCGCACCAGCGGGGCCTGGCTGGAGATCTGCGTCTCAAGGCCCTGAAGCTCCTCGGATTTCTGCCGCAGCAGGCGGAACACCGCGCCGCGCCCCGCCAGACCGGAGAGCTCGCCCGTGGCCTCCTGTTCAGAGAGGTCCTCGAAGCTTTGGCGCGCGCGGGCGATGTCGCGTTCCAGTCCCTGGGCCGACAGCGAGATCGTGTTGGCGCGCTCCAGCGCGGATTGGTAGTCTTGCACGGTGCGCGCCAGGTGCTGCTCGACCGCTGCCGCGCCCGCCAGCGCCGCCGCGTTCAGCCAGGACGACATCGCGATGATCGCCGCCGAACCTAGGAACATCGACAGGACCAGACCGATCCGCGCGCCCGCGCCGCGCACCGCGGGCAAGAGCCGCATCAGGTAGGACCAGAACACGAAGATGCCCACCGAGACCGCGATGGAATAGGCCATCGCGGCGAAAAAGCTGAGCGCGCCGTTGTCATCGAGGAGCGACGAGACGCCCAGATAGGTGTAGACCCCCGAGGCCACCGCCAGCACCGCCAGCGCCGCCGGCGTGAAGGCGTCCAGCCAGCCCAAATGGCCCTCGAGCTCCTGCGCATAGCGCACGCCCTGCGCCTCGGCTTCGGTCAGTTCTGTCTCGGCCATGGTCCTGGGCTCCCACCTTCTGCGCCCACCCTTATAAGGCGATGCGGGCGCGCGGGGGAGGGGGAATGCGGGATTGGCGGCGTTTTGCTGCCTAGCGAGGCGCGTCTAGCGGCGGGAAAGGTAAGAGATCAGGCCAAGCTGGCGCGCTGAGGCGGCGCTGAGCAGCGCCGAATCGAGCCCCTGGTGCTGCTGGAAAGCGCGCACCGCGCGGCGGGTCCTGGGCGTCAACTCGCCATTGATCGGGCCGCTGTAATGACCACGCGCCTCAAGCGCGCGCTGCAGGCTGGCCACGAAGGGTCCGGTTAGATCGGCCTCGCAGAGCGCCTCAAAGACCTGCTCCTGGCGATCCTGCACGATCACCTGACGGGTCACGGTGCGGTACGTGGCGGGGTAGATCACGCTGCCATCGGCGGCGATCTGAGCGGGCTGCACCAGGTTATGCTCGGTCACCGTTTGGATCACGGCGGGGGTGAAGTCCTGGGCAAAGCAGGCGCCGGTCTCGCGGTCGGGCAGCGAGATCTGCCCGCTGGGATCGTTGGCGCGGCCGACCTGCGGCGCGCGGTTGTCGGGCAGGGAGACGTCAGTGCAGGCGCTGAGAACGGCTAAGCACGCGGCCCCCAAAAGGGGCGCGCTCCTCCGTCCTTGCGGGCGTCCTCGCGGCATGTCGCTGTGCAATGTCATCCTGCTCGTGCCTCTTTGGGCCTTGATTATTTGGAAACATAGCGGATTTTGTTGCGATGGGAAAGACCTTGGCGTTTTGTAAGGTCCGCAGGCGTTGGGTGGCTTTGGCTAGGAGCGGGTTTTGGACGTCACAATTTTCTTGCAAGAAAATTGCGAAACTCTTGCAAGAGTTTCTGTGGCGCGACACGAGATGATCCGTCTAGGGCGATCTCTTGGCCGCTTGCGAGCCCAACTTTCCTTGGAAGGAAAGTGCAAATCTCTTGCAAGAGATTTGGCGTGCCCAAAGGACCGCTGGAGGCCAAAACCACTTCAAGAGATCCAATTCAAAGCCCCGAGAGTTGCCGACACCACTAGCGGAGGAACACGGCTTAGAGATCGCCGAGCGAGATTGGGACGGGCTCGACGCCGTCGGAGCTGTCCGGCAGGTCGATCCCTCCCAATGCGGGGGGCTCAGCCCCGGCATCGGTCGGTAGGTCGATGCCGCCGAGGGCTGGCGGGTCGCCACCGGGCAGGTCTATCCCGCCCAGCGATGGGCCTGTGTCGATATCTCCGGGCAGGTCAATGCCACCGAGCGGCGGCGGTTCCGCTGCGCCGAGCGGTGCGGGCGGCGGCGGCGCCGCTGGCGGCAAGGCCGCGAGCCCCATGTCTTGCGCGGCCGATATCGCGAGCGCGTCCAACGCGCTAGGCTCGGACAGGTTGTCCGCATCGGCGCCCATGATGACGCGCACCGCCCGAAACGGCCCGGCCCGGCCCATCTTGGCGCGCGTCACCTTCTTTCCGGAGGCGCCATAGAGCATCAAATTGTTTAACGCCGCACCCTCAAGCGGCACAACGTCCCCGGGCGACCAGTTGGTGACCTCGGCCAGCGAGACCTTGGTGCGGCAGATCACGGCGTCGATGCGCGCCGAGGTCCCCATAACGGCCTTCTCCAGTGAGGCGGACCATTCCTCGGCGCTTTTGACGGCGGAGGGGATCTCTTTACGGCTGTTGGGAAAGATCAGGATCATCTGTCCGACCTTCGCCCCCAGCCCGAAATCCAGGGTCACGCGGTAGCGCCGATGCGTGGCGTCTGGCAGCACCATCTGCGCGGCGCGGGGGTCGTCCAGGCGTTCCTCTGTGTGGAAGCCTTCGACGGGGGGCCTTTCCTCGCAGGTCTCCGCAAATTCGCCAAATTTGACTAAAAAACTATCCAAAAAAGCACCGACCAGCGCCGCATCGGTGCGCGTTGGCGCGCGTTCTGGCGCCTCAACCGGGAGCACCGTGCCCATGGTCGAGGCCTCAATCACCGCGCCGACGGTTTGCTGGCAGCAAATCGCGACACCGTTATTGCCAAGCTCGTCCTCTATTCGCACCAGGAGTGGGTTGTCTGGCAATCCCTCGGGCAGATCGTCTGGCAGCAGGGTGCCCTCGGAGACCTCGCGCACGCCCACAGGGGTTTCGAGCACGTTGTCACCGGCCTTGGCCATAGCAAAGCGCATCGCCTTGGCGGTGTCCATCGCTGATGGACCCACGGCGGATGCGCGTGCGCTCGCCTTGCGGCGCAGAACTGACTGGTCTGCCTCTTCTGTCATCCAGCTCGACTCGAGTACGGTTTGCAAACCATTGGTGGCAGATCGAAATTACCAAAGCCTTACCGGTTCTGGCCCGGGGCGTCATTCGGCGGCTTGTGCTTCTCTTTGTGGCAGGATCACGCGGAATGCGGTGCCGGCCTCGCTGGGCTGGTAGGAAATGCTGCCGCCCAGCTTGCCCATGATCTCGCGGCAGATCGCCAGGCCAAGACCGGCGCCGCCGGCCTGGGATTTGTCGGACAGGCGGGAGAACTTCTCGAAGATCACCGCCTCGCTTTCGCGCGGGATGCCCGCGCCATTGTCGACAAAATCCACATGCACGCCGCCGCCATCGCCAGCCTGGGTGACTGAGATGCGAAGCTCTGGGGCCTCGGCGGTGCAGTATTTCTGCGCGTTGGTGATCAGGTTGATGAAGACCTGCGACAGGCGGTCGGCATCGGTGGTAAACGCTATGCTTTCGGCGTCTGGGTCGCGCAGTACGTTCAGCCGCGGCTGGCCTTCCATCGAGGTGGTCGCCGCCACCGCGCGCTCTAGGATGTCGTGCAGATCCGCGTCCTGCCAGTTCAGCGTGACCTGCCCGTTTTCCAACACGCTGAGGTCCAGCAGGTCGTCCAGCAGGCGCGTCAGGCGCTTTGCCTCGTCATGGATGATGCTGGAGAAGCGGCTCTGCTCGGCCTCCTGCGTGGACCCGGCCATCAGGATCTCCGAGAAGGCGCGGATGGAGGTCATCGGCGTGCGCAGCTCGTGGCTGATCTGGCTCAGGAAGGCGTCCTTTTGGATCGAAAGCGCGGTCAGCTTCTCGTTGGCTTCGCGCAGCTGCGTGGCGGTGCGTTCTAGCTCCTGCGATTGCTCCTGCAGGCGCAGCGAGTATTCCATGATCTGCGCGGTCTCGTCGGCCACCGCCAATAGGTCCTCCATCGACACCGCCGAGCCGCCCACGATCTGGCTGATCATCGCGTGGGCGGTGGCCGCGCCGACCGAGCTGGCCAATTCGCGCTCGAGGGTCTCCAGGAATTCCGGGGTGATGTCGGCATAGTCGCCGGACTTGCCCTGCACGGCGGCGGCGGTGCGGAACAGCGCCTGCGCCTCCTTGGAGCCAAGGATGCGCTGCGACATGATCAGCAGGTCCTCGGCCTCCGCCGCGCCGCCCGACCAGCCGCGCGGGTTGGCGGAATGCTCGAACACGTTGACGAATTGCGCGCCCTGCAACCGCTCTAGGGGGCGCGGGAAGCTGAACAGCGAGCCGACGATGAACGCGGCGGTGTTCAGCAAGATCGACCAGAGCACCGCATGCACCAGCGGGTCGATCCCCTCCATCCCCAAAAGCGCCTGCGGGCGCAGTGCCGCGATGCCGAACGGTCCCTGGGCCAGGAAGGTCTCGGACATTATGAACGTGCCGCCGAAGCTTGGGAGAAAGAGCGTATAGGCCCAAACGGAGAAGCCCAGGATCAGACCCGCCGCCGCGCCGACGCGCGTCGCCCCGCGCCAGAAGATCCCGCCCAGCATGGCGGGCAGCACCTGCGCCAGGCCCGCAAAGGCGATCAGCCCGATCGCCGCCAGGGCGCCGGTGCCGCCGGTGAACAGGAAGTACAGGTAGCCCAGCGCCAGGATCGCGCCGATGGACACCCGCCGCGAGACCATCACCACCTGCCGCACATCGCCCGACACCACCGCGCCGGGGTCGCCCGCGCGCAGCCAGATCGGCATCACGATATGGTTCGACACCATCGTCGACAGCGCAATCGCGGCCACGATCACCATCGATGTCGCCGAGGAGAACCCGCCCAGGAAGGCCAGCAAGGCCAGGCGCTCTTCGCCAAGCGCCAGCGGCAGCGTCAGCACGTAGAGGTCCGGGTTGCCCTCCGGCAGGGTCTGCAGCCCCACCACCGCGATGGGCACCACAAAGAGGCTCATCAGAAAGAGGTAGCCCGGGAAGGCCCAGCTTGCGACGGCGACGTGGCGCTCGTCGGCGTTCTCGACCACCATGACTTGGAACATGCGCGGCAGGCACAGAAACGCCGCCGCGGCCAGGAAGATCAGCGTCGCCCAGCGGGCGCCGTCGGGCTGCCAGGCGGCGATGCGGGAGGCCTCGGTGCGCGCCAGGATGTCCGCCGGGCCGCTGGCGACGCCCCAGACCACAAAGATGCCCACCGCCAAGAGCGCGATCAGCTTCACCGCCGCCTCCAGCGCGATGGCGGTGACGACGCCGGGGTGGCGCTCGTTGGTGTCCAGGCGGCGGGTGCCGAAGAGGATGGTAAAGAAGGCCAGCCCGGCGGCCACGATCAGCGCCGTGGTCTGCAGGTCCTCGGGGTTCAGCGTCGTGCCCTCGTCGGCGGCCAGGACCGCGAAGGAAAGGGTCACCGATTGCAGCTGCAGCGCGATGTAAGGCGTGGTGCCCACCACCGCCAGCACGGTGACCACCACGCCCAGCAGGTTGGACTTGCCATAGCGGCTAGAGATCAGGTCGGCGATGGAGGTGATGCGCTGCGTGCGCCCGATGCGCACCAGCTTGCGCACGACCCACCACCAGCCGATCATCACCAGCGTCGGCCCAAGATAGATCGTCACGAACTCCAGCCCCGAGCGCACCGCGTATCCCACCGCGCCGTAAAAGGTCCAGGCGGTGCAGTAGATCGACAGCGAGAGGGTGTAGATCAGCGGCGAGCGCAGCCAGTTGACCTCGGCGCGTTGGGCGCGCTGCTCGGCGGCGAAGGCCACGGCGAACAGGATCGCCACATAGCCAAGGCAGACCCCGACAAGGACATCAAAGCCGATCACTGCGGCGGGCCTTCTTCGGGCTCGTCGTCGTCAAAATGCGACAGCCAACGGACCAGGCCCGCCGAGAGCGCGATCAGACCGGCCCAGGCCGCGAACAGGTAAAGCCCGCCCCAGGCGGTCGAGCCGCCGGTGGCGTCGCTGCCGTTGATCGCAAGCAGCGGCAGCAGGAACAGGATGAAGCCCAGAAACGGCAGCAGCCGGATGGCGTCGATCAGCCTGCGCCGCCTGTAGCTGCGCCGCTCCAGGTAGACGGGTGGCTGCGGCGGGCGGCTCATGCCTCGGTGAGGGCCCGCACCGTGTCGAGCACCTCGGCGTTCGAGAACGGCTTGGTCATGAAACGGCTGGCGCCATAGCGCTCGGCCAGCTCGCGGTCGCGCTTTTGCCCGCGGGCGGTGAGCATCAGCACGGGCAGGGCCTCTGTGGCCTCGGCGGCGCGCAGGTCCTGCAGGATGTCAAAGCCCGAGCGGTTGGGCAGCATCACGTCCAGGATCACCACGTCGGGCGCGCGGCGCTCTACCTCGGCCACCGCCGTGGCCCCATCGGCATGGGTGTCCACGGTCCAGCCGTCCCGCGACAGGATAAAGCTGATCGCCTGGATGATGTTGGGTTCATCCTCGATCAAGAGCACGCGCTTGGCCATGCCTTGGTTCCCCTCCCAGGCCGCTTGTGGCCTCATTCTGCTGACTATTGCCGAAGGGGTGGCGCGTGTCAAAACCGTTCGCGCAGGCCCCGCGTGGCGCGGGTTGCAAATGTCAAAAGGCGGGCTTGGCGGCGATCCGGTGGAACTGCGATATGGGTGCCCCGTCGCGGGGGCAAAACACAGGTCCATCACGGGCCTCGTGAGCGGTCCTTGGCCCATAGCGATTGCGCTCCTGGGGCCTGAAAACCAATGTGGTCCCCCTGGCAGACGCTGCTTGGTATGAACTGCTGCGACCAGCAATCACGGGCGGCGCGGCGCGTGGCAATTGTCTGACATTTTCCTTGACCAAGAACAAAATCGCCGCTTTAGTCGGTGCAAAAGATTACACTCCCAACGCTTGAATAGCCCGCTCCTAAGCGGGATCGCCATTTTGCACGCGTGAACTAACTATTGGAGGAGACCCTATGAATTTACGTCCCGATCCGACATTCTATCCGTCACCCAAGGACGCGATAGAGGCCCCGGCAGAGACCTATGCCTTCACGCTGATGTTCAGCCCCGATGCCAGCCAGCCCGACGGCCTGGCGGTGGTGAATGTGGACCCAAGCTCGGCGCAATATGGCAAGGTCGTGCATCAGGTGATCATGCCCAACAAGGGCGACGAGTTTCACCATTTCGGTTGGAACGCCTGTTCCTCCTCGCTGTCGCCCCTGTCGGGGCATGCCTTCCTGGAGCGGCGCTATCTGATCATCCCGGGCATCCGGTCCAGCCGGATCTACATCATCGACGTCAAGGACCCGCTGAACGCCAAGATCCACAAGACCATCGAGCCCGAGGAGGTCTTTGCCAAGACCGGCTATTCGCGCCCGCACACGATCCATTGCGGGCCGGAGGGGATCTATGTCTCGACGCTGGGCGGGGCAGGCGCGGACGGCACCGACGGCCCTCCGGGCATCTTCATCCTGGATTGCGAGACCTTCGAGATCCTGGGCCGCTACGAGATGGACCGCGGCGTGCAGGACAAGCATTATGACTTCTGGTGGAACCTGCCGCGCGACTACATGGTCTCCAGCGAATGGGGCCTGCCGCCGCAATTCGAGAACGGCTTGGTGCCCGAGGACCTCTTGAGCAACAAATACGGCCACTCGATCCACTTCTGGGACCTGCGCGACCGCAAGAACGTGCAGACGATAGACCTGGGCGAGAACCACCAGATGGCGCTGGAGATCCGCCCCGCCCATGACCCCGCCAAGAAGCATGGCTTTTGCGGGGTGGTGGTGGACACCACGAACCTTGAGGGCGCGATCTTCACCTGGTGGCAGAAAGATGACGGCACGTTCGAGGCCAAAAAGACCATCACGATCCCGCCGCAGCCCGCCGAGGCGGACGATCTGCCCGAGATGCTCAAGGGGTTCGGCGCGGTGCCCGCGCTGGTCACCGATATCGACCTCAGCATGGACGACAAGTATCTCTACGTGGCCTGCTGGGGGCAGGGCGAGATGCACCAGTATGACGTCAGCGACCCGATGAACCCGGTGCTGGCGGGCAAGGTCGAGATCGGCGGCATCGTCAAGCAGACGGCGCATCCCAACGGCAAGGCCTTCGGCTACGGGCCGCAGATGGTCGAGATCAGCCGCGACGGCAAGCGCGTCTACTGGACGAACTCGCTCTATTCGGCCTGGGACGACCAGTTCTATCCCGGCGACCGCGGCGCGGCGATGGTGATGGCCAAGGCCGAGAACGGCGGGTTCGAGCTGGACCCGGATTTCTGGGTGGAGTTCCCGGACGGCTATCGCAGCCACCAGATCCGGCTCGAGGGCGGCGACTGCTCGACGGACAGCTTCTGCTACCCCTCGGTCTAGCCCTTGGGCGACTGGATGAACACGGCGGCGGGCCTTTGGCTCGCCGTTTTTGCCTCTGGGCTCTATCACGGGCTGAACCCGGGCATGGGCTGGCCGCTGGCGGTCTCGGCGGCGCTTTTTGAGCAAAGGCAAAGCGCGCTATGGCGGGCGCTGGCCGCGCTTGGCGTGGGGCATCTGCTGGCGATGATTGGCATCCTGCTGCCGTTTGGCGCGATGTATCTGCTGGTGGATTACCAACGCGAGATCCGCCTGGCGGCGGGGGCTGTGGTGATCGCCATGGGGGCCTATCTGGTGATCAATCGGCGCCATCCGCGCTTTTTGAGCCGGGTGAAGCCCTCGCGCCTGGCGCTCTGGTCCTTCCTGGTGGCCACGGCGCATGGGGCGGGGCTGATGCTGGTGCCGATCTACCTGGGGCTCTGCCGGGTGGAGGAGCTGGATGCCGGGCACCAGGCGGCCTATGAGCTGATGAGCCGCAACATCCTGATCGCGCTGCTGGTGGCTTTGCTGCACACGGTCGCGATGATCGGCTCCGGCGGGGCGGTGGCCTGGGCGGTGCATCGCTATTTGGGGCTGAGGTTCCTCAAGCAGGGCTGGTTCAACCTGGATCTGGTCTGGGCTTTCAGCCTGATCCTTGTTGGGGTGGTGGGGATCTGGGCTGCGCTGTGACCGCCGGTAGAGGGCGCGCGCGCTGGCGCCTTCATGGGCTAGAGCAGCTCGCGCCCCAAAAGCACCAGCCCGGACACAAGCATCAGGCCGATCACCAGCCACCGAAAGGCGACGTCGCTGAGCCGCTGAAACGTGGCGATGCCGACCTGCGCCGCCACAAGCGCGCATCCGATCACCACCAGCAACGGCGTTGCGAGCGGCGCGTAGGCGCCCTGCACCGCAAAGGCCACAGTCGTGATGGCCAGCACCGCCACGTTGAAGGGCTGCATGACCGCGCGCGTCTCGTGCCGCGGCCAGGGCCGTAGCGCGCACCACATCGCGGGCAGGGCGCCTGACAGCCCCGCAAGCCCGCCCAACACGCCGCCCGCGAAGCCCACGCCGGCATCTGCCCAGGGCGTGGGCCGCTCAAAGCGCGGCAGCCTGCGCCGCAGCAGGAAGAACACGCCATAGATCACCATGAACCCGCCGATCACGAGCTTGAGCGGGCGCGGCTCGATCCAGCCCAGCGCGGCCGCGCCAAGCGGGATGCCGAGCAATGCGGGCAGCAGAAACCGCGCCAGGCGCCGGCGCGTGGCGCGGATCTCGCGCCGCACAATCCAGAGCCCCTGCAATCCGGTCACCAGTGCCGTGGCCACCGACAGCGCCACCGCCTCGCGCGGGGGGTAGATCTGCAACCAGAACCCCAGCGAGAACAGCGCCGTGCCAAACCCAGCCAGCCCGTTCACAAAGCCCGCCGCCAGGGCCCCGGTCACCAACAGCAGCATCTCTGCGGTCAAAACAGGGCCCGCCGGATCAGGTTCAGCCCGACAAGGGCGAAAAACACCATCAATGCGGCGCGGAACCCGCGCTCGGACAGGCGACCGCGCAGGCGCTCGCCCAGGGCGAAGCCCGCGAAGGTCGGCACCAGCAGCGCAATCGAGAACCAGATCAGCGCGCCCTCCAGGAAGCCCGCCCGCACATAGCCAATCAGCAGCGGGATCGAGCCGCAGAACAGGATCAGCCCGGTGGCGCGCACGAACTCGTCCTTCTGGGTGCCGCGTGCCGCCAGATAGAGCGCCATCGGCGGCGCCCAGACCCCCACGAGCCCGCCCATCACGCCCGACAGGGCGCCTGCGCCCAGCTGCACCGGCCGGTCCGCCGCCGCGGGTATCGCCGGGCGCCAGCCGCTGACGCTGGTGGCCACATAAAGCAGCAGCACCGCGCCCAGAGCGCCCATCACCGCCGCGTCCGAGGCGTTGACGGTCGACGCCACCGTCGCCGCCAGGGCCAGCATCAGCGCCGCCACGAAGGGCCAGTATGTGCGCACTGAGCGCCGCAGCTCCCCCGCGCGATGCACCTGCCAGGCGTTCGAGACCAGCATCGGCAGGATCGCCAGCGCGATGGCCACGCGGATGTCCACCGCCAGGGTCAAGAGCGCGATCGAGGTCGTCGGCAGCCCCAGCCCCACCACGCCCTTAATCGTCCCTGCCAGGAACAGCGCAAAGGCGGCGAAGAGATAGAGGCTGAGCTGGTCCAAGGGTCCTCGCATTGCGAAATCCGCCCATCTCTGACGCGGCTTTGACGCACATGCAAGCGCGCTGACGGATGCGCCGCGCCACAGGTTCTGACAACATCCCGCCCCGCGCCGATGCATGGCGCGCGACTAGGCCTTGCCGCCGCGCCGCGGCGTGATAAGAAGCCCGCCGACGAAAGAGGGGCAAAGATGCCAATCCTGGTGATGAAATTCGGCGGCACGTCGGTCGCCACGCTCGACCGCATCCGCCGCGCCGCCAAGCGCGTGGGCCGCGAGGTGGCCAATGGCTATGACGTGATCGTCATCGTCTCGGCCATGTCCGGCGAGACCAACAAGCTGGTGGAGTTCGTGGGCGAGACCGGCCAGTTCTACGACGCGCGCGAGTATGACGCCGTGGTAAGCTCTGGCGAGAACGTGACCGCGGGGCTGATGGCGCTGACCTTGCAAGAGATGGACGTGCCGGCGCGCTCCTGGCAGGGCTGGCAGGTGCCGCTCAAGACCAACTCGGCGCATTCCGCCGCCCGCATCGAGGAAATCCCGCCGGAGAACATCCTGGCGAAGTTCGGCGAGGGTATGAAGGTCGCCGTGGTTGCGGGCTTCCAGGGCATCTCGCCCGAGGGCCGCATCACCACCTTGGGGCGCGGCGGCAGCGACACCACCGCGGTGGCCTTCGCCGCGGCCTTTGGGGCCGAGCGCTGCGACATCTACACGGATGTGGACGGGGTCTATACCACGGACCCGCGGATCTCGGACAAGGCGCGCAAACTGGACCGCATCGCCTTCGAGGAGATGCTAGAGCTCGCCTCGCTGGGGGCGAAGGTGCTGCAGACGCGCTCGGTCGAGCTGGCGATGCGCTACAAGGTGAAACTGCGGGTACTCTCGAGTTTTGGTGAACTGGATGACGCGGCGGGCACGCTGGTCTGTGACGAGGACGATATTATGGAAAGCAATGTTGTAGCGGGCGTGGCCTATAGCCGTGACGAGGCCAAGATGACCCTGATCTCAGTGGCCGACCGGCCCGGCATCGCCGCCGCCATATTCGGCCCCCTGGCCGAGGCGGGCGTGAATGTCGACATGATCGTGCAGAACATCTCGGAAGAGGGTCGCACGGATATGACCTTCTCCTGCCCCACCGACCAGGTGGCGCGCGCCGAGAAGGCGATGCAGGCCGCCAAGGACAGCGGCGAGATCAACTTCCACGACCTGGTGGCGGACACGGATGTCTGCAAGGTCTCTGTCGTGGGCATCGGCATGCGCAGCCATGCGGGCGTGGCCAGCCAGATGTTCGCCGCGCTCAGCGCCGAGGGCATCAACATCAAGGTCATCACCACGTCGGAGATTAAGATCTCGGTGCTCATAGATCGCAAGTATCTGGAGCTGGCCGTGCAGGCCCTGCATGACAGCTTTGGACTAGAGAGCGCCGTCTAAGGCGCGGGTGCCGGCGGCGCCCTGTCTGTCTGGCGGCATGCGTTCCGCCTGCGATCCTCTTAACGCACAGCAGTAATCGGCATCGGCGTCGCTGGCGGGTGGCGTTCGATTTCATCGAGCGGCGCCTGCCGGGCATTGGCGCATGGTTGCCGCGTGCCGGCTGGCGGACCACTCCTGTGGTTTCGCGGCTGGCGCTTCTACGCCTTGTCAGAGGCGATCCCCTGATCTCACCCGGTCCGCGCGCTTGCGCTCATATGCTTTGGGCTGACGGCCGTAACCGCCGGGGTCCTGCGCTGACCGCCTGCGGTACGCTGCGCCCAGGGGTGCCGCAAAAGAAAAGGCCCCGCTTGGGTAAGCGGGGCCTTCGTTCTGTTGGAACGCGCTGCGCTTAATGCGCGTGCGGCTTGTCCCATTCCTCCTGCTTGGGGAGGGTCTCGAACGTGTGCTCTGGCGGCGGGCTGGGCAGGGTCCATTCCAGCGTGTCCGCGTATTCGTTCCAGTAGTTCTTCTCGGTCACCTTCTTGCCCCAGCGCAGGGTGTAGAACACCACGCCGATGAAGAAGACGAACGAGGCGAAGCTGAGGAACGCGCCGAAGGTCGACACCTTGTTCCAGTAGGCGAAGGCCTCTGGGTAGTCGATATAGCGGCGCGGCATGCCCTGGCGGCCCAGGAAGTGCTGCGGGAAGAAGGTGATGTTCGAGCCGATGAACATCATCCAGAAGTGCAGCTTGCCGGCCCATTCCGGGTACTGGCGCCCCGACATCTTGCCGATCCAGTAGTAGATACCGGCGAAGATCCCGAACACCGCGCCCAGCGACATCACGTAGTGGAAATGCGCTACCACATAGTAGGTGTCGTGATAGGCCCGGTCGACGCCCGCCTGGGACAGCACGATGCCGGTCACGCCGCCCAAGGTGAACAGGAAGATGAAACCAAAGGCCCAAAGCATGGGGGTCTTAAGCTCCACCGATCCGCCCCACATCGTGGCGATCCAAGAGAAGATCTTAATGCCCGTGGGCACCGCGATCACCATGGTCGCCAGCATGAAGTAGCTCTGCTGCGTCAGGCTCATGCCCACCGTGTACATGTGGTGCGCCCACACAACGAAGCCGAGCGCGCCGATGGCGATCATCGCCCAGACCATGGGCAGGTAGCCAAACACGGGCTTGCGCGCGAAGGTCGCGACCACGTGGCTGATGATACCGAAGGCCGGGACGATCACGATATACACCTCCGGGTGGCCGAAGAACCACAGGATGTGCTGGTACAGGATCGGGTCGCCGCCGCCCGCGGGGTCAAAGAAGGTGGTGCCGAAGTTCCGGTCCGTCAGCAGCATGGTGATCGCGCCCGCCAGAACCGGCAGGGACAGCAGGATCAGCCAGGCGGTGACAAAGATCGACCAGGCAAAGAGCGGCACCTTGAACAGGGTCATCCCCGGCGCGCGCATGTTCAGGAAGGTCGTGATCATGTTGATCGCGCCCAGGATCGACGAGGCGCCCGACAGGTGCACCGCGAAGATCGCCAGGTCCATGGAGTAGCCCTGCTCGATCGTCGACAGCGGCGGGTAGAGCACCCAGCCCACGCCGGAACCCGCCTGGCCGTTGCCGCCGGGCATGAAGACCGACATGATCGCCAGCGAGGACCCCGCCACGAACATCCAGTAGCTGAGGTTGTTCATCCGCGGGAAGGCCATGTCCGGCGCGCCGATCTGCAGCGGCATGAAGAAGTTGCCGAAGCCGCCGAACAGCGCCGGGATCACCACGAAGAACATCATCATGATGCCGTGGCCGGTGATCAGCACGTTCCACATATGCCCGTTGGGCGTGCAGGGCGTGCTCGGGTCCGCGATCAGCCGCGCGCCCTCAAGGCACATGTACTGAACGCCCGGATCCATCAGCTCGTAGCGCATGAAGATCGTGAAGGCGACCGAGATGAACCCGACCAGACCAGCGGTGAAAAGGTACAGAATGCCGATGTCTTTGTGGTTCGTGGACATGAACCACCGGACAAAGAACGACCGCTCATCGTGATGGTCGTCGTGGCCGTGAACGGCTGCGTCTGCCATGGGCGTGCCTCCAGGCTTAGTGTTGATAGGACGCCCGATTCGTACCGGTCCGCCCGCTTACCGGTGGTTTTAGTGCGCGGGGATTAACAGGGCAATGACGGAAGCCGCGTTTGTGGATACTCACTTTGTCGCAGTTTGCCACGGGGCGGGATCGCCAGAACGGTCTAAGGATCGGTGCGTAAGGTGCTGATATGAAAAGCGCCCGCCGGTTGGGGCGGGCGCAGTCCGTCGGACCGGCAGGGAGGAACCGGCCTGAGCAGTCGTTCGGGCCTATCCGGCCAGAGCCATAACCGGGATGATCAAAGCCATCCCAATGCCGACCATCGACAGGAAGAGGAGGTTGCTGGGCATGGGCGTTTCCTTTGACAGGGGACGAATGTCTTGACCAAAAGGTTAAGAACGCAGGGCCCTTCCATCAATGGATGGATTCCTTACCTCACCGGCAGTTGATCAAAGTTGCGCAGAACACGTGGAGTGAACGCAATGCGCCTACCGGCGTAGTGAGACGCAAATTTCTTGGAAGAAATTTGCCAAACTCTTGCAAGAGTTTGCCCGGCGCTCAATTGCTTGGTCCTTTGTATATGGGTCCTTGTCGCAGACCGAACCCGTTTCCTTGGAAGGAAACGGCAAATCTCTTGAAAGAGATTTGGGCCCGGCCTGCGCGCTCTATGAGGTCCATATAGATGTCGGACATCCGTCCTAATCGGCCTATTCGCCAAACATATCCCCAAAGCTCTGTCGCAGTGCCACATCCACATCCGCCATGGTCACGGGCAGGCCCAGATCGACTAGGCTTGTGACGCCGTGTCCCGTGATACCGCAAGGGACGATGCCGCCGAAATGCTCCAGATCGGGCTCCACATTGATCGAGATCCCATGGAAGCTGATCCATTTGCGCAGCCGGATGCCGAGGGCGGCGATCTTGTCCTCGCGCGGACTGCCGTCGGGCAGGGCGGGCTTCTCGGGGCGTTCGACCCAGACGCCGACGCGGCCGGGGCGGATCTCGCCCTGGATGTTGAACTGCTCCAGCGTCGCGATCACCCAGGCCTCCAGGTCGCGCACAAAACAGCGCACGTCCCGCCCGCGCTTGCCCACGTCCAGCATCACATAGACGACGCGCTGGCCCGGCCCGTGATAGGTGTACTGCCCGCCGCGCTTGGTCTCGAAGACGGGGAAGCGGTCGGGGTCGACCAAGTCAGCGGGCTTGGCAGAGGTCCCGGCGGTGTAGAGCGGCGGATGTTCGACCAGCCAGATCAGCTCGGGCGCGGTGCCCGCGGCGATCTGCGCGGCACGCGTCTCCATCCGCGCCACCGCGTCGGGGTAGGGCGTGAGCCCATCGCTGATTTCCCATTCGACCATGGCCCTTGTTTTTTCAACATTGCGGCAGATTCGCCAGCGGCAATTCCGGCCGCCCTGACCTTACGTCACCGAGCGCAGCGAAAGGGTCGGGAATTCCGGACCATTGCGGGCGATGCGGCAAGAATCCGCTAGTCATGCAAGCGAATCGTGTTACGATTTTGCCATCTTTTATTTGGGATATGTAAAAGGGGACAATTTCCATGTTGCCAAAGAAATTCCTTGCCGCGGCGGTTATGGCCGCCGTTTTCACGGCTCCGGCCACGCAAAGCTCTGCAGATGTGCATGGCCTTATTGGCGCGGTGATCATCGGCGGCGCGATTGCGAACGCCAACAAGAACAAGAAGCGCACGACCAAGCGGGTCTATTCCGGCTCCAGCTCGGCCACGCGCACCAAGAATCGCGAGACGCAGACCGCGCTAAACTATTTCGGCTTTAACGCGGGCGGCGCGGACGGGGTGCTGGGGCGCAAGTCGCGCACCGCGATCTCGGGCATGCAGAATTATCTGCAACTCCCGGTCACGGGCCGTTTGACGCAGTTCGAGCGTGACATCCTGATCGGCGCCTATCAGCGCGGCATCGGGGGCGCCTATGAGACCGTGCAGCTGGTCAGCAAGAGCCCCGACGGCTCGCGTATCCTGCTGCAAGAGCAGAAGAAGCTGATGACCGGCGTGCCGACGCAGCGTAGCGCGGGCTACGCGGGTCTGCCCCTTGAGGTCAGCCAGGCGGTGGACGAGATTGCGAACTCCTCCGACCCGACGCCAGAGCAGCTCTTGCAGCGCTCGGGCTTCATCCAGCTGGCCGACCTGAACGGCGACGGCAACAACGACTTTATCCTGGACACGTCGTTCTCGGGCTCGACCTTCTGGTGCTCGAGCGTGCAGTGCAAGACGCTGGTTTTCGTGTCGACGCCGAACGGCTACGCGCGCAACGACCTGCTGGCGTTCAACCCGACCCCCGCGACGTTCAACTGCGTGGGCTCAAGCTGCGTGGTGTCCGAGCAGGTGGTGACGGCCTCGATCGCATCCAGTAGCAGCGACCTTCCGAGCTCGACCGAGGTGGCTTTGTCGAGTGACGCGCCGGCCTCGGGCCTGCCGAGTTTTGGCAGCACGCCGGACACCGGCTCGGGTGGCGCGTTGCCGCTCTTTGGGGCCCCGGCAACCGCCTCGGCGCCGCTCAGCAGCACCTGCACCAAGATCTCCATGGTGGCCAACGCCAATGGCGGGCTGACCACCGTGGCCTTCCTGGATGATCCCAATAAGGTGATGATGGAGCAGCTCTGCCTGACCCGCGCATTGGTGATGGACCAGGGCGAGCAACTGGCCCTGGCGATCCCCGGCGTGACCCTGGCGCAGGTGGACGCGCAATGCGGCCAGTATGGCGACGCGCTGAAGGACCACGTGACCGCGCTGTCGCTTAAGCCGCGCTCTGAGGTGATCGAGGGCGTGGGTGGTTTCGTGCTGAACTCCGGCATGGACCCGGCGCAATTGGCGAACACGGCCAGGATCTGCATGGCGTCGGGATACCGCCTGGACGACATGAACGTCGCGCTGGGGACCGGCATGCTGCTGGTGATCCTGGGCGAGCCGCCCTATGGCGAGATGATGGGCCACCACCTAAGCCAGGGCGTCGGCACCTCGGCGCGCGTTGACCTGGCGCTGCAGTGGTACCAAGAGGCCCTAACGGCGCTGGACGCTGGCGCGCAGCCGGTCTTTGCGCCCAACCAGATCGAACGCCCGGCGCTGGTGCGCGCCGCGGCTGACATGCTGGCTGGCGGAACCAATACCGGGTTTGTGACCCCGGCACAGTCCGGCGGTGCCAAGGCGAAGCTGCCGACCTTTGGTGCGCCGAAGAACTAGCAGTTCGTCAAGAAGAGGACGTTTGGGAGCGGGGCAACAGCCCCGCTTCTTTTATGTGGGGGACATGCTTGCGGCTCACCGGGATCTCGGCGCCGTTTGACATGGTCAGGATCGCGCGATCCCCATCGCGCCGCGCGGCGGTGACCTGATCATACGCCGCCCAATGCGAGCGATGGACCTGCCCGCCATGGGTCGCGCCGACCTCTCGGATCGCATCCGATAGCCGCATCAGCACCAGCTCTTCGCCCTTGGTGGTTTGAACCCGGACATAGTGATCCTCGACCGAGAGCGCGATTAGGGCGCCGCGCTTTTCCAGGGGCAGGCGGTCTAGGATTGCGGGCAGGGCGGGGGGCGCCTCTGGAGCGGGGGGCGACCCGATGGGCCTGTCCAGATAGGTGCTGACCCCCGCGACGACGAAAGTGATCGCGAAGATCGCGCCCAGGAACTCGGGCAGCGCCTCGGCGCTGGGGGTGACGGCGAAGGCCATGAGATTGAGCGCCATCACGATCAGAGCGACGCCCACCGCGGTGACCGAGGCCACCGCCAGGACGCGCAGCCACAGGGGCCGGGCGGCCAGGCGCGGCCCCAGCCAGGCCCCGACCAGCGCCCCGAACCCGTAGGTCGCGAACACCACGACCAGCCAATAGGCAAGGCGGGGGCCAAGCCGCATCACATCCCCGGTGTCAAAGGGCCCGGCAACGCCCAGCACGACCCCAGCCCCCGCCAGAATGGCGAGTGTCGTGGGCCGCCCCATGAAGGCCCGCCATTCACGAAGCGCGGAATGCGAAGGGGTGTCGTCCACGAAGCGGGCTCCTTGGTTGGCGTAACCGGTCTGGCGCGGGGCCGCCGGGCGGCGGCATAGCGCTTGTGACCTAATCTAGGAGTTTGAGATGCAGCTTGCACCCCTTCTTGAGGCCACACCGGTGATCCAGGTGCATATGCTCAGCGCCCTGGCGGCGATCCTGGTGGGCCCCTTCGCGCTCTACCGCCGCCGCCGGGACCGGTGGCACCGACGCCTCGGCTATGGCTGGACCGGCGCGATGCTGCTGGCGGCGACGAGCGCGCTGTTCATTCCCTCGGCGGGGTTGGCGCTTTTGGGGCCGTTCGGGCCGATCCACGCGCTGGTGCTGTTGGTCTACGCAGGGCTGTGGCAGGCGATCCGGGCCATCCGCGCCGGGCGCGTGACCGAGCATCGCGCGGCGATGTCGTCGCTCTACTGGCGCGGCATTGGGATCGCGGGGCTGTTCACGCTTATGCCGGGGCGGATCGTGAATCGCATGGTGCTGCCAGAATGGCCAGAGGCGGGCTGGGGGCTGATCGGGCTGGGTCTTTGCGCGCTCTTCTTGGTGCCGCGCCTGGCCACCGCGCGGCAGCGGCGCGCCCAGCAAGCCCTTAAAGTTAAACAAGAAACGGGTCTTTTCCGGGGCCAGGAAATTCGCTGAGCCGACGCGCTAATTTGGCCTTGAGCCCGCGCGATGAGGCCGCTATACGCTGTCCGTCCAATGCTAGGGCATGTGCGGTCGTGGCGGAATTGGTAGACGCGCAGCGTTGAGGTCGCTGTGAGGTAACACTCGTGCGAGTTCGAGTCTCGCCGACCGCACCATTCAAAGCACCGACCTGGTCGGTGCTTTTTGCGTTGAGGTTTGGCAGATGCTTGACGATCAGATGCCGCTGGAAGAGCTGCTGCAGCACCTGCAGGCCTTGGCTCAAGGCGCGCTGAGCCTGTGGGATCTGCCCGCCGGGGCCGCCGCCCGCCTGATCAACGTCTCCGAGAACGCCACCTATCTGGTCGAGGCCCCCGGCGGCTGGCGCGCGGTGCTGCGCGTGCATCGCGCCGGCTATCACAGCCGCGACGCCATCCAAAGCGAGCTTGCCTGGATGGCCGCGCTGGAGGGCGACGGCGTCGTGGCGACGCCGCAGGCGATTGCCGGCAAAGACGGAGCTCTGATCCAAACGGCGCGCACCCCCGGGCTGGAGGCCCCGCGCTTTCTTGTGCTGTTTCACTTCATCGACGGCGCGGCGCCCGACGAGACGGGCGATCTGCGCCCCAGCTTCGAGACGCTTGGCGCGATTGCCGCCCGGGTGCATGAGCACAGCCTTGCCTGGTCGCGCCCCGCGGGGTTCGAGCGCATGTCATGGGACCTAAACGCGGTGTTTGGGCCGGACGCGACCTGGGGCGATTGGCGCGCGGCCCCGCATGTCGGCCCGCCCGAGCGCGACATGCTCGAGCAGCTGCAGCGCGTGATCACGCAGCGGCTGACCTCCTACGGCACCGGGGCGGAGCGCTTTGGCCTGATCCACGCCGATATGCGCCTGGCCAACCTGCTTGTCCATAAGGGCCAGACCCGCGTGATCGACTTTGACGATTGCGGCTTTGGGTGGCTGATGTATGACTTCGCCGCCGCGATCAGCTTTATCGAGACCAGCCCGGAAATCCCCAACCTCAAGGCCGCCTGGCTGCGCGGGTACCGCAGCGTGCGCGCCCTGCCGCCCGCCGATGAGGCCGAGATCGACACCTTCGTGATGCTCCGCCGGATGGCCTTGCTGGCCTGGATCGGCAGCCATATCGAGGCGCCGGAGCCGCAAGAGATGGCGCCGCATTTCGCCGAAGGCACGGTGCGCCTGGCCCGAGCGTTCTTGGCGCGGCAGAGCTAGCGCCAGCGCCAGCGGCGGTTTAACCGCGCGTTAAGCCTGCTCCTATCTCTCTTCTCATTATTTGGCCCGGGCGCATGGAATGTGCCTAATCTTCATGGGCAGTTAGGTTTTTTGCGGCATCTAGTCGGCACGATGAGCTTGATACGAGGTGTTGTTATGAGTTGGCTGAGTCGTCTAATCTGCGCGTTCGCGTTGTGCCTGGGAACCGCCAATGTGGCGCAGGCCGAACCGCTGGAGCTTTTCGTCGACGCGGATTATTCGATCAACCACTCCGCCGCCGGGGCTATCGAGCTGGGCTTTCGCACCGCGCTTGCAGAGGTGGGGCACCGCGTCGGCGGGCACGACCTCGTGTTGGTGCCGATGGATCACCGCGGCAATGTCAAACGATCAAAGCGCAACTTACAGCAATACCTCAAAAGCGGGACGGCCTTGGCAATCGTGGGCGGGCTGCACTCGCCGCCCTACCTTTCGCATCGCGAGTTCATAAACGACAACCGCATTCTGACACTTCTGCCCTGGTCCGCGGCGGGGCCGATCACGCGCGCGCAGCCTGGGTCAGAGAACTGGATATTCCGGCTCTCGGTGGACGATTTCCAATCCGGGGGCTTCCTTGTGCGCGAGGCCGTGGACCGTCAGGGCTGCGAAAACGTCGCCTTGGTGCTGCTTGATACGGGCTGGGGCAGGGCGAATTTCGGAACTCTGACGGCGGCGCTGGCCGAACGCGGGATGGAGCCCACGCAGACCGAGTATTTCTCTTCCGCTATCGGCTCGGCATCGGCGCTTTCATTGGCGGAGACGATCGCACGCTCAAAGCCCGATTGCGCGATCATGTTGGCAAATTGGGACAATGGCGCCCAGGTGATCAACGCGCTTTATGAAAGATTGCCGTCGCTTCGGCTGTTTAGCCATTGGGGCATCATGGGCGGGCGATTCACGGAAGTTGTGCCCAGAGAGACAAGAGATAGCATGCAGATCAGGGTGCTGCAGACCTGCATTCTGCGCCGCGAGCACGAGGGCAGCCCGATCCTAAAGGCCGCCTTGGCCGCGGGGGCCCCGGATGTGGCCTCGGTTGCCGAGATTGGCGCGCCAACCGGGTTCGTGCATGGCTATGACTTGGCCCGCGTGCTGCTGGCAGCGGTGGAACAGGCCTCGAAAACCGATGCGTGGAGCGGGGACATCCTGGCCAAGCGCGCGGCGGTCCACGCAGCGCTAGAGAACCTAGAGACCCCGGTGGAGGGTATTCTGGACCGCTATGCGCCGCCGTTCTCGCCCTATTCGGAACTGGCCCCGAACGCACATGAGGCACTGGGTTTTGACGACCTGTGCATGGCGCGCTTTCGGCCCGATGGCTTTCTAGAGCATGCTGAGTAGGTTCCGAGATAGCGGTCGTGCTGACGCGGGCACGGTCAGTCTGCGATTCTGGTCGCTGCTGATTGTGATCCTGATACTGGCGGTTGCCAGTTCAGCGCTGGCCGTGCGCTATACCGCGACGCCGTTTCTAGAGGCGCAGCAGCGCGAGGACCTGGCAGAAAAGGTCCGCAAGGATGCTCAGGGACTTGAAAGCGCGCTGTCCCAGCACCGGCTGCTGCTGCAATTTCTGGCCGGCAATTCCGACTTTGTGGATGTGGTCATCGGCTATGTCGCGCATGCCAATATTGTGCGCGACACGCTGGAGAACATGCAGCGCCCGGATGCCCTGTCTTGGGTGCGGGTCTATGATGCATTCGAAGAGCAGGTCGGCGGCTTGGATGTGCGGGCAGCCGAATTCGAGTTGTTTGAGGAAAGAGAGCTTTTGGACCTGGCCAGTTCCATGGTGATGGAGGGTGTTGAAACCTCGCAGATGGTCGTTCTGAGAACGCAAGGCGAGTATGTGCATGTGGTGCTTGCCGTGCCCGTGACCAATAAGGGGTTCTCTGAGGGCGCGGTCGTTGCGGGGTTTCGGCTGGAACCCGCCCAGATCTTCGCCGCGGATGAGGTGACGCAGCCCAGCTTCATTGTGGAAAGCGCAAACCTAGAGACGGTGCTGGCCGATCTGCCGCCGAATTCCATCTCGGCCTCTTTGAAAGAGCCCGCTCTTGCGGTGGTGCTGGTGCCGGATGTCGAGGGGATCGCATCCGCCGGGCGGATGCTGCTGACCCGCACGGCAAGCGCTGTGGCCTTGGTGCTGTTCGGGGCGTTTGGCATCTTTGCCGCACTTGGGCGCGCGGCCCTGGTTGAGCCGCATCGCAAGCTGCATGACCAGAAGAAATCCCTTTCCGAACTGGCCGCCGTCGCGAAGCTGTCCAATGATGCGATTGTGGTGACCGATCTGGACTCCAAGATCACCTGGACGAACCCGGCCTTCTCGGCGCTGTCGGGATATTCCGCTGAGGAGGTGAAAGGCCTCACACCGGGCGCCTTATTGCAGGGGCCCGAAACGGACCAGGCGACCGTAAGAGAGATATCGCGCGGATTGCGTGATCGCGAACCAACAAAAGTCGAGCTTCTGAATTACCACAAAAGCGGCGAGAAATACTGGGTCTCAATCAGCATCACGCCGCTTGAGGCAAGCGATGGCCAGGTCTACGGTTTCATGGCGATCACCTATGATATCACCGAGGCCCGCAAACAGCGCGATGCGCTGATCGAGGCCAAAAACCAGATCGAGCTTCAGGCGCTGCATGACCCGCTCACCGGGCTGCCGAACCGGCGCGCGCTGGATATCGAGTTGAAGGAACGTGTTGGTGCCGGCGCCGAGCCAGAGGCAACCTTGGTGCGGATCGATCTGGACCATTTCAAATACGTCAACGACACGATGGGGCACGAGGCCGGTGACTTTGTCTTATGCGAAGTGGCCGAAATCTTGCGGTCTGAGACGAAGTCCGATGATCTGCCGGTGCGCGTTGGTGGTGATGAATTCGTGGTGCTTCTGGGCGCGGGCCGCAACGCGTCCGAGGGGCTTTCCGTGGCAGAGCGCATGCTAAAGCGCATTAAGCAGCCGAAGGAATACGCGAATAAAACCATCCGCGTCGGCGCGAGTTTTGGTGTCGCCAGCACCGGCAGCGGGCTGTTGCCGATCGAGGACCTGACGGTCGGCGCGGATGCGGCGCTCTATGAGGCCAAGGACACAGGCCGCAACCGCGTGCGGCTTTATACGCCCGAGTTGCATCGCTCGGTGCTTGAGAGGCGATCTTTGGCACGCGAGATTCGCCGCGGCATCGCAAACGAAGAATTCGTGCCCTATTTTCAGCCGCAGGTGGATGCACGGACCTATGACATCGTGGGCGTCGAGACCTTGGTGCGCTGGGAATCCCCTGAGCTTGGGCTGCTTTATCCGGACGACTTCTTGCCCATCGCACAGCAGCTTTCGGCGGTGGACGACATTGACGCGATCCTGTTCCGCAAGGCGTTGGACCAGATTATCGCGCTGCGCGGGACCGGCATGATCATCCCGAAAGTGTCCTTCAATGTCACCGTGGAGCGGGTTCAAAGCCCGATCATCTTCGAGACGGTGCAGCGCTATATCGACTCCGGCCCGACCTTGGCCTTTGAGATCCTAGAATCGGTGCTGGTCGAGGAGCAGTCCGATATGTTCATGTTTAGCTTGGACCGGCTTAAGGACATGGGCGTGAAGATCGAGATCGACGATTTTGGATCCGGCCACGCCTCTATCGTGGGGCTGATGCATCTGATGCCCAATGTCATGAAGATCGACAAGCAGTTGGTGATGCCGATCACCAGCTCGTCGATGACGCGGAACTTGCTCAAGCAGATCGTCGGCATGGCCGACCTTATGGGGCTGAAGATCACCGCCGAGGGCGTTGAGACCTTTGAACATGCCGAAATCCTTGCCGAGCTTGGTTGCCATACGCTGCAGGGCTATGCCTTCGCCAAGGCGATGCCGATTGATAAGCTGCAGGAGTTTGTTCTGGACTGGCAGACCCGGTCGCAGCCGCAATTGCGGCCCGCGGGTCGCGCTGCGCAGTAATCACTGCGCCGCGGCGGCGCTTTGGCGGATCGGGTCAGAACTTGGCGGCCAGCCGCGCGGCTTCGCTGCGCGTTACGGTCAAACTGGCGGTGTCTTCGCCGGGAAAAAAGCGAGCGCGCACGGCGGTGGGCATGGGCGCGGGCTCTAGAATGTGCACTTTTGGGCCATTGCGCGCGGTCTCGGCGGCCCAGGCCTGGGCCAGTGCGATCTGCGCCTGCTTTGAAGCGGCATAGGCGCCAAAGAATTTCTCGTCCGCATGTGGATCGGCAAAGAAGACGGCTTGGCCCTGCGCGCCCAAAAGAGGCGCGATCATCGGGATAAGCGTCGCCGTTGCCGTGACGTTCAGGGCAAGCGTTTTTGCAAGATCTTTTGCGTCGATATGGTCGGCGGGCGCCAGGGGCGGAGCGTGGACCGCAGAATGCACCCAAATCGAAAGCCCGCCCCAGCGATCAAAGACTGACCGGCACAGATGCGCCATGGCCCCGGCATCGGTCACATCCATCGGCGCCAGCGTCGCAGACCCGTCGGCGGCCTGAATCCTGTCATCAAGCTCCTCTAGACCGCCGGTCGTGCGCGCCACGGCGATGATATGCGCGCGCGCTGAGAGCTCCACGGCCAGGGCGGCACCAAGGCCGCGCGAGGCGCCCGTGATCAGGATGGGTTTGGCATCAAGATGAGAGACAGACATGGCGGTCCTGTCGCATTTGGCGCCAGCATCCACAAGGGGCAGGTTGACACGGGCGGTTCGCTGCCGGATACCGCACGACAAGCTTAACAAAAGGACAGGAAGCATGACCCTCAGCCACGCGCTCTTCCCCTCGATGTCGCGATTGACCCAAGTTTTGTTGGTGCTTGGAGGCGCGGCTGTGATCGCGGTCGCCGCACAGATCAGCGTGAACATCTGGCCGGTCTCCATGACGCTGCAGACGCTGGCGATCCTGGCCATCGGTTTCGCCTATGGCGCCCGGCTGGGCGGGGCCACTTTGGTGACCTATCTGGGCTATGGCGCGATGGGGCTGCCGGTGTTTTCCAAGGGCATGAACGGGGTGGCCTTCTTTGGCCCCACGGCGGGGTTCTTGGTCGGTTTCGTGTTCATGGCCATCCTGGCGGGGATGGTGACCGACCGCGGGCAGCGCAGCTTTGCGGTGCTGGCGATCACCGGCGTGGTGCTGTCGGCGATGATCTACATCCCCGGCGTGGCCTGGGCGATGGGCGCGGACGCGATGCTGGGCCTGGACACCAGCAAGTGGGGCGCGGATAGCTTTGCCTCGATCTGGACCTGGTACATGTCGCCCTTCATCATCGGCGACGCGGTGAAGGCGGTGATCGCGGCGCTGATCGTGTCGGGCGCCTGGGTTGCCCTGAAGAAGCGCGCCTAAGTCACTATCAAAGAACGAAAAAAACGCCGCCGGGGCCCGCGTTCCGGCGGCGTTTTCTTTGGCGCGGATCCTAGTAGCTGTAGGTCGTGCCGCTCTCAATCGCCTTGGTCAGCGAGACCTCGGCCCAGCTGCCAGCACCCCCGCGGGCGCGGATCTCTTTCAGCTGCGCCGCGGCGGCCACAAGGTCACCGGCCTCGACAAAGCCCTGACCCATGTAGGAGCGCGCCAGGAAGTTATCGGGGTTCTTGGCGATGGCCTGGCGGTAATAGGCGTTCCCCATTTCCAGATCGCCCTGCTTGCGGTGCACGAAGCCCTTATAGGTCAGCACGCGGTCGTCCTGCGCGTCGTTCATCGCGGCCAGCACCGCGAGCGTCTCGGGATACTGCCCTGCATAGGCGAAGGCCCGCGCGGCCTGATAAAGCGCTGCGTCATCCAGCGCGCCAGAGCTCGGCGCCACGCAGGTCTTGCCGTCATCGGCCAGCACCTTGCCCAGCTTCATGCAGGCCTTCTCGGCCGAGGTCGGGGTCGGGGCGCTGTCATCGCCGCCCCCGGCGGCAAAAGCGACGGTCGGCAGGGCCAGAACAGTGGCGAGAATCATAGAACGCATGGGGAGGACTCCGTTGTTGGCGTTTGGTGTAAAGGAAACACCGCAGGGGCCATTCCTATCCAATCACAGATGCTTGAGCGCGTGTTTCAAAGCAAACGCCGGGCACGTTTCGGCGCCCGGCGTCTTTGTAATCCGTTGATGTTCCGAGACTATCCCGTCACGACCGGTATGCAGGTGCCGGTTTTTTCGTCAAAGGCCGTGCCCTCGGCGCAGCTCATGGCCTGCTCTGTGTGGCCATAGCCCGAGCAACCCATCGCCATCGCGAATGTTGGAGAGAGCACCAGAATTGCGGCGGCCAAGGTCGTTTTGATCTTCATCACGCGTCTCCTTGTTCAATGCTAGGTAGTGTAGCACGAATTAGGTCCCGGACAAGGAAACTCGCGTAGGATGGGTTTGAAACCCATCCTACCTTGCCTTTCAACCGAACACGCGGGCGAAGATCGTGTCCACATGCTTGGTGTGGTAGCCCATGTCGAACTTCTCACGGATCGCGTCCTCGCCAAGCGCGGCGACCACGTCCGCGTCACCCAAGAGCTGCTCTTGGAAGTCGACGCGCTCCTCCCAGACCTTCAGCGCGTTGCGCTGCACCATGGCATAGGCGTCCTCGCGGCTGACGCCGGCTTGGGTCAAGGCCAGCAGGACGCGCTGCGACATCACCAGGCCGGGGAATTTGTTCATGTTCTCCAGCATGTTCTCGGGGAAGATCAGCATCTTGTCGATCACGCCGGTCAGCCGCGCCAGGGCGAAGTCCAGCGTCACCGTGGCATCAGGCCCAATCGCGCGCTCCACCGAGGAATGCGAGATATCGCGCTCGTGCCAAAGCGCCACGTTCTCCATCGCGGGCACCACGGCCATGCGCACCAGCCGCGCCAGCCCGGTGAGGTTCTCGGTCAGGATGGGGTTCTTTTTATGCGGCATCGCGGATGAGCCCTTCTGGCCCATCGAGAAGAACTCGGCCCCCTCCAGCACCTCGGTGCGCTGCATGTGGCGGATCTCGATCGCGATATTCTCGATGGAGGAGGCGATCACGCCAAGGCAGGCAAAAAACGCCGCGTGGCGGTCGCGCGGGATCACCTGGGTCGAGATCGGCTCTGGCGCCAGGCCCATCTGCGCGCAGACATGCTCTTCGACGCGCGGGTCGACATTGGCGAAGGTTCCCACGGCGCCAGAGATCGCCCCAGTGGCGACCTCCTCGCGGGCGGTGCGCAACCGGGTGCGGTTGCGGTCCATCTCGGCGTAGAACCGCGCGAATGTCAGCCCCATTGTGGTGGGCTCGGCGTGGATGCCGTGGCTGCGGCCCACGCGCAGCGTGTCCTTATGCTCCATCGCGCGGCGCTTGAGCGCGTCCAAGAGCTTGTCCATATCCGCCAGCAGGATGTCGGCGGCGCGCACCAGCTGCACGTTCAGCGTGGTGTCCAGAACGTCCGAGCTGGTCATGCCCTGATGCACAAACCGCGCCTCGTCATTGCCGACGATCTCGGCCAGATGCGTCAGGAACGCGATCACGTCATGCTTGGTCACCGCCTCGATCTCGTCGATGCGGTCCACGTCGAACTCGACATCCTTGGCCTTCCACACCGCCTGCGCGTTCTCGCGCGGGATCACGCCCAGATCGGCCATCGCGTCGCAGGCATGCGCCTCGATCTCGTACCAGATGCGGAACTTGGTCTGCGGCGACCAGATGGCGACCATGTCGGGGCGGGAGTAGCGAGGGATCATGCGCGCGCTTTCTTGAATTGTGGCGGGGTCGCGGCGGTCATAGACTGGGCGTGATGGATGAACAAGGGAAGGGCGGGCGCATGCGTGGACTGGTCGCGGTATTGGTGGCGCTGGCGGGACCGGCCTGGGCCGAGATGGCGCCGATGACGGGGCCTCAGATCCAGGCCGCCTTGGAGGGCCGTAAGCTGCAATACGACAACGCCTGGCAGGATTTCCGCGCCTCGGGGCGGACATTGTACAACGCGGGGCGCGACAGCTGGGGCTACTGGGCGGTGCGCGGGGACCAGTATTGCTCGAGCTGGCCGCCGGGCGACGGCTGGGACTGCTACGACATGGCGCGGGACGGCGACGTGCTGCGGTTCATCGCGGGGGACGGGTCCTTCACCGATGGGGTCTATGCCGAGTGAGGCTGGCGGAGTTTGAGGGCCGCTGGCGGATTGACCGCGAGATCGACGACCACCTGACCGGGCAGAAGGGGCGCTTTGAGGGCGCGGCGCTGTTCGCGCCGGTCGCCGATGGGCTGCTATACTCAGAGAACGGGGTGCTCAGCCTGGGCGGGCAGGAGATGCGCGCCGAGCGGCGCTATCTGTGGCGCGAAAGCGGGCAGGGGGCGCAGCTGCTCTTTGCGGATGGGCGCCCGTTCCACTTTGTGGATCTGACCATACCGCAGCCCGAGGCCAGCCATGACTGCCCGCCGGATTGGTATGAGGTGGCATATGATTTCACCGCCTGGCCGAATTGGCACGCCACCTGGCACGTCACCGGCCCGCGTAAGGACTACACCATGGTTTCCGCCTTCTCTCGCGCGGGACCGTTACCAAAATGAGTGCTTCCGCACGCTCTTTTCTATGATGGGCGCGAGGCGACGCTCCAATTTGACCGGTGTGCCGTGGCGCATGCGTGGTTTTTGCGTATTTGGAACAAGGTGAAGCGAAGAAGCGCGTCTCTGATTGCGCGCATCTCGGACCTTCAGTCCACATAACGGATTTGCCGGAACGCTTTGGGCTTCTCCGGTTCTAAAAATATCCCGGGGGGCCCGAAGGGCGGGGGCAGAGCCCCCTCCGAACCTGACTAATTCGCCAAGGCGGTCGTGATCTTGGAGCTGGTGCCCAAAGTGCGATGCACCGGGCATTTATCCGCCACCTCCAAGAGCCGCTTGCGCTGCTCGGCGTCCAGCGCGCCCTCCAGCGTGATCTCGCGGTGGAAGCTGTCGATGCGCGTGGTGTCGCCGTTCTCCTCGGCGTCCTGGGCGTGCACCTTGTCATGGGTGACGTCGACGCTGACATTGGTCAGCGGCCAGTTCTTGCGGCGGGCATACATGCGGATCGTCATCGAGGTGCAGGCCCCAAGCCCGGCCGAGAGGAACCCATAGGGCGACATGCCGCGATTGGTGCCCCCGTAGGCCAGCGGCTCGTCCGCCACGGTGTGATGCGCCGGCCCGTGGTTGATGTCCTGCAGAAAGCCCTCCGGGTCGGCCTCGGCCACGCGCACCACGCCCTCGGGCGCGCCGATGGGCGGGGCGGGGGGGCGCATCTCCAGATACTTGCCGGCCCAGGCGGCGATGACCTCGGCGGCGTATTCGGCGTCCTCCTTGCGGGTGATCAGGTGGTCGGCATTGTCCAGCGTCACGAAGGATTTGGGGTGCTTGGCCGCCATGAAGATATTCGCCGCGTTGTCGACCGAGACGATGCTGTCACGCGGTGCGTGCATCACCAGCAGGGCGCGGTGCAGCCCGCCGATGGCGGGCGCCAGCTTTTCCTCCTGCACGTCGCGCACAAAGTCGCGCCCGATGCGGAACGGGCGCCCGCCGAGGTTCACCTCGGCCGCGCCCTTGGCGATGATGTCGGGCAGCGCGTCCGAGAAGTTATGCGTCACATGCTCGGGGTCATAGGGCGCGCCGATGGTCACCACGGCCTTCAGGCTGTCGATCTGCCCCGCGGCGCGCAGCACCGCCGCGCCGCCCAGCGAGTGCCCGATGATGATGCCCGGCGCCATGCCCCGCGCGGCAAGGTAGTCCGCCGCCTGCACCAGATCGCTGACATTGGAGGTGAAAGAGGTGTTCTCGAACTCGCCCTCGGAATGGCCCAGCCCGGTGAAGTCGAACCGCAGCACGGCCAGCCCCATGCCCGCCAGCCGCCCCGCGATGCGGCGCGCGGCGGGGATGTCCTTGCCGCAGGTGAAGCAATGCGCGAAAAGCGCCGTGCCCAGATGCGGCCCCTCAGGCAAGTCCAGGCGCGCAGACAGCATATCGCCGGAGTGACCTTTGAATGTGACGCGCTCTGTGGACATGGGCTGGCTCTCCCGCCATTGGTTTGGCCATTCTATCTGACCACAGCCAGCCCAACCGGCAACCCATATGTCGGCGCTGTAACGGCAAGGTGAGGATCACCGGCCGAAACGTGAGGACGCTTTAGCAGGCGTATGGTGAGGCGCGCAGCACGACTTGCGGCACCAGTCGCGGCGAGAAGATCCGGCGGCGGCCCATCGCGGCGATCTCGCGCGTTGGGCCGCCGCCTACGCTCTTGGCACTATAGGCCGAGAACAAGCGGGCAGTGATCCGAGACTTCGGGATCATGGATCACGTCGAACGACTTCACGACCTCTTCCTGGTTCACAAGCATGTAGTCCGCGAACCGTCCGGGCTTTTTGTATTTCGTATTTCGTGTGCCTTCGAAGCCGCGACCCGTCACCAGCTCCGTCAGCCCAGAATCCGCCAGGATCGCGAGGGTCTCACTGTTCGGTTCGACATTGAAGTCACCGCAGACCACGACCACGTCTTCCGGCTCGGACAGGCGAGATGACATATCACGAAGCCTTTGGGCTTGCGCCGCGCGCTCGGGCGTGTCCAATTTGCCGTTGAGATCGCGCAGCCCGTGCATATGCGTGACGCTGACGGCCCGTTTGGCCGTGTAGTCATACACCCTGACACCGTGCGCGCTGCGGGAGCGGGGGTGATCGCCATAGCCAACCGGCGAGAAACCCTTGTGAACGAAGCCCTAAACCTGACCAATTATGGGCAAGGCTCGATGCACGAAGGTCGCCAGCCCCCATTGCGACGGGATCGACCTATCCCCGTCCCAAAGAACGCCCTGCGCCGCCGGGCAGAAGACCGCGACATGATAGGGCAAGGCGTGGCAGACGTCGCGGAAGAAATTGGCGCGCTGCGGTAGAATGTGATCATCATCACGGTAGGTCAGCCAGTCTTTCTGGGTCTGGGGGCTGTGAATGACCTCCTGAAGGCAAAGGATGTCGGGCGCTGAGGTTTCTACATACGGTAGAAGGTCACTGTGCAGCTTTCCTCCCCAGCCGTTTAGACACATTACTTTCACAAGCAATCCCCCCCACTTACTTGCAGCCGACCTTCCCCGCATTGAAGGAAAACTGCAAGCTGGGCTCGAACCGGGTGCGCATCTTGCCTCTTGCTAGAGGTCAATAGCCGCGGGAGGGCCAGCTGACGTCCCCCATCAGCGCGGCGTCGAACGGGGAGGTGGTCAGGTTCTCGTAGCTGTCGTAGGCGAACAGCACCCGTTCCTCGAGCTGGACTGTGAAGGCCCGACGTCCCGGCCAACCTGATCGACGGTTCGATCCTGCTTATGCGACACCGAGCGATCGCTGCATTTCCGGGCGAGGCCAACTTGTGGGCAGCCTAGGCAAAACTGCCCCCGATCGCACAGAAGATCGAAAGGCGCTCTGCGGACACCCGTAGATTTCGCTGCGGCTGCTCCAAGGGCCGCTTTCTGGCTATGTCAGCATATTGTCTGAGGGCGAAAGGCCCTTTAGCAAACTGTCGTGAACCCGGCGTCGCAGTCTTCAAGAAAAATAAGGGCTCTGTGAAGTTGTTTCTCCCAAAGCCACCTCATTTCTTTGAGCGAAGTCGGATCGGCCCCCCATTCGATCGCCGTAAGCGCTGCGATGCAGGCACATATTTCCCAATCCTCTTGCAGGTCTTGCAACGAATAGGCCTGCACCCCGTTTGCTATGAGCGCTTGATGATAACTATGCAGGAGCGTTCTCTGAAGCGCTCTTCGATGCATTTCAGGCCAGAATGGCACAACTGCATAGACGAGATCAGAGGCACCCAACCAAAGCCGCAAGGACCATGGAAAGGGCTGCCGATCTATCAGATAGAGCCGCGGGCGATCTTTACGTCGCGATTTGCTGGTCAGGACATTCGTCGGGTTTGGATCGCCATGAACAAGCGTCAGCCCTTTGCCTGCCATCGCACGTTGAAGCATGCGATCAGCGTCCGTGTCGAATACCTTGGTCAACCTCGCGCGCGAGGCCGCGTCGAGCGTATCTCCCAGCTCATCCAGTATCGGTGCAAAGCCTTTGGATACATGCGAAAGGAACCGCCAAAAATCGGATTGCAGGTCATGTGGACCTTCGGGGTCGGCGCTGGGCCCCCAGCGGTATGCGTGCAGCTGCCCCAATGCATGACCAAGCTTGGCCGCGTGCGCCTCTACTGGTTCTATCTGCTTATGGTCGATGTGGTCAGCAGTCAGGTCTTCAAGAAACAAGGCATAGCTTTGCCCCACGCTTTGCACGGTAGAACCGCCCGCCCAAACCGCCTGATAGCATTCCGGGATCGGAGCATCCGGCAGCCCGACATAGTCACGCCTGTAATAGTTGACCTCAGATGCCCCCAAGAATTCATGACCTGCGGGACAGAGCTTGAGAATGCATGACCGAGGGATATGCTGGACTTGTGGGTCATCTGCAAAAACCAAACGGGCTGTACTACTATTGTTCGCGTCGATTTTTTGCAGATCGAACGCCGGAAGCGGCAAACCCCCAGAAAGTGCGTGTTCCAACCAGGTTTGGTTAACTGCTTCAACGCTCCGAGGGATCAGGTCTGGTTTCAAATGGCTCTCTCAGCGAAATCGTTTATCATCATGAAGAAAATAGCTGACCCAATATCTGAAGCGATGTAAAGCCGCCATTCGCGCGCGATGCAGCATCGGTGCCTCTTGGGCTTGATCCGGACGCCCGTCTTGCCTCTTGCGAGAGTTCAATAGCCGCGGAGGGAGCCAGCGGCCGTCCCCCATCATCGCGGCGTCGAACGGGGAGGTGGTTAGGTTCTCGTAGCCATCCTCGGCGATCAGCACCTGGCCTTAGAGCTGGATTGAGAAGGCCCGATGTCGGGGCCAACCTGATCGCCGGTTCGCTCCTGCTTATGCGACACCGAGCGATCGCTGCATTTCCGGAGGAGGCCGACTTGTGGGAGGCCTGTCCCACGCAGATTGGGACGCATTGGCAAGTTGCCCCCCGGGGTCGCACGGAAGACCGAAAAGGGGCTCCGCGGACAGAATTGCCGTTCAAGATTTCAATGAGCCAAACCGTAATATTTCGCTGTGCCGCCATTCATTGACATCGCCGAAAATTTCGACGTCGTGTCGTTCAGCGAGCGTGGCTAAGGCAGAGTTGACGATTTCGTCTGCAGGAAAATCCAAATGAGGGAAAGCTTTAACGAGCAGCATAGAAACTTTGATCTGGCGAGCGCCAGGCACCAAGGTCGCATAGAGCCGATCCTCAACTTGAGCAATTTCCGTCACGTCAGCGCCTTTCCTGTACTCATATGACAGGGGAAGCTGTCTATCGCGCCAACAGGAATCGGTCAAATTGGGCTCGAACCGGGCGCCCGTCTTGCCTCTCGCTAGAGTTCAATAGCCGCGGGGGCGCTCGCTGACGTCCCCCTTCAGCGCGGTGTCGAACGGGGAGGTGGTCCGGGTCTCTTAGCCATCCTCGGCGATCAGCACCTGGCCTTCGAGCTGGACTGAGAAGGCCCGATGTCGCGGCCAACCTGATCGCCGGTTCGATCCTGCTTATGCGACACCGAGCAATCGCTGAATTTCCGGATGAGGCCGACTTTTGGGCGGCCCGTCCCACGCGGATTGGGGAGTCCGGGCAAAACTGCTCCCGGTCGCACTGAAGATCGAAAGGCGCTCCGCGGACAAAGGGTGAATTGGCTGCGGTTGCGCCAACGGCTGCATGCGCAATCTACATCCATACATCTCTGTGGTTTGGCCCAGTTTCATTTGTTGATGGCAATGAATGCGATGTTAGCCATCGCCGTCATTGTTAGCAGACCTAGTGCAGCGACGGGCAGTATCCATATTCCGAAGCCAGTGACGAGCGCGCTCGCAGCTCCTGAGCCAAGCGCAATCCCCAAGTAGCTCGCGGAAGAGTTCAGCGCGAGAGCGAGGCCATGGTGCTCCGTGGGCACCAGCGTCACAAGACGGTTCTGTTGTGGGGTTGCAAATAGCGTGCCCATGAAAGCGCACCCAGCAAGAGTTATCCCACCCAGATATGGGCCCAGATCAAGTGTCATAAGGACAAGGAGCAATGCGAGACCAGCGAAACTGGCCCAAACTAGCCGCCCCGCTTCGACGCGGCCCGAAAGCGTCCCTGCGGCGGCATTTCCGGCGACACCCAGAATTCCGAACAGAAGAATTGCGATTGGAAGGCCCGCGTCACTGACCCGAAATTGTTGCCCAAGCAATTCTCCCATGAGCGCATAGACCACAAACTGGGTTGAAAGCATTCCAAGGGTCCCGAAGAGCAGGATGGCTGGGCCAACGATGCCGACAAATTCTGACCTCTGCCGTCCAGACGCACCTTCCTTCACCCCGTCGCGCGGCAGGTACATGGCCGCGACGGCAAGAAAGAGAAGCGCGGCCACACCAATCCCGGCTATGGCACCACGCCAGCCCAATAGCAGGGTCAGCCAGGCCGCAAGTGGCACGCCGCCGACGGTTGCAAGGGTAAACCCACTAAAAACCACGGCCAAGACCGCGCCCCGGCGGTCGTCGGGCACGAAAGAGATGGCGAGTGCGGCGCTGGTCGGAGCAATTAACGCGCCACCAAACGCGGAAGCGATGCGCGCAACCAAAAGCGCGTCGAAGGATGTCGCCAGAGCTGACCAAATCAGCGAGAGTACAAGAACGCCCGCACCTGTGAGGATGAGCGCGCGCGGCGCGAACCGGCGTCCCAGTGTAAACTGCGCCAGGGGTGCCGAAAGTGCGAAGGTTGCAGCGAACGCCGTAACGAGCCATCCCGCATTTGCAGGACTCACGGCCAAATCGCGCGTTAAGGCGGGCCCCAAGCCCAAAATGCTAAGGGACGTCGTGCCAATCACAAACATTCCCAAAGCAAGAACCCATGGCACGCGCTTGCTGTTTTTCTCCGTCGTCACAGAGTTTCAGTCCTCGTACTGACTTGTTTCTGAAGGTCAGTCGGAAGATACACATATTGCACGAAACGGAAAGCCGCCGTTCGCGCACGACGCAGCATCGGTGCCTCTGGGCTCGAACCGGGTGCCCATCTTGCCTCTCGCTAGCGTTCAATAGTCGCGGGAGGGCTAGCTGACGCCCCCCATCAGCGCGGGGTCGAACGGGGAGGTGGTTAGGTTCTCGTAGCCATTCTGGGCGATCAGCACCCGGTCCCCGAACTAGACTGAGAAGGCCCGATGTCCCGGCCAACCTGATCGACGGTTCGATCCTGCTTATGCGACACCGAGCGATCGCTGCATATCCGGATAAGGCCGAGTTGTGGGCCGCCTGTCCCTCGCGGATTGGGACGCATTGGCGAGTTCCGCCCCCCCGGGGTCGCACGGAAGACCGAAAAGGGGCTCTGCGGGACCAAGCTGCCGTAAATAGAAGCGATATGAATGGTCGCTCTCATAGTTTGAACAATCGCTTCAAATCATTGTCCGGCGCGGACGAACCTGTGCGGTAGTCCATGGCTTTGCGGCGCACTTTGTTTGTGTAGTAGTGCAAATGCACGAGAACTCCGTGAGCATCGTCAATCTCAAACTTCGAGATAACAAATCCGGCTTTGAGTTTTGGAATGATGACCGCGTTGTTGGTCGCACAGTGACGGCTGTAGATGACTTGAAAGCCGCGATCTGAGATCGTTTCGACTGTCGATCGAACCAACGCGCTATAAATCCCTCTACGCCGCTGTTCTTCAATTACACCGGAATTTACCATGCAAAACTTGGCTTTGGGTTCTTGTTTGCCCCAAGTCCAACCCACGAAACGATCATCTGGGTCGAATGCACCCAAATATAGTGCGAAAGCCTCGCCGAGCCTGCTGTCCAGCTTTCGCATCTGCTCCTGCTCTGAGTCATCAAGTGCATCTCGCAACGCGTAAGAATGATCATCGGCAAAGGCTGCATGAACATGGCGCTGGAAAAGAGGTTTAAAATCTTCCTTCGACATCTCTCTGATTGTAAAGGTGCAATCCATAGCAACATCCTTTTTTCCAACTAATGAATGGTCGCTTAAAACAGTAGGCTAAGTTCGGCCAGACCGAATGGTTAACTAACAATCTGACTATCGAGCACTCCGCAGCATCGGTCAAATTTGGCTCGAACCGGACGCCGCCCAACTTGCCTCTTGCTAGAGTTCAATAGCCGCCGGGGTGCTAGCTGACGTTCCCCATCAGCGCGGGGTCGAACGGATAGGTGGTCAGGTTCTCGAACCCGTCCTCGGTGATCAGCACCTGGTCCTCCAGCTTGATGGTGAAGTCGCCGCCCACGGCGCCGGCGGCGACCTCGACGCACAAGACCATGCCGGGCTCCAGCGCGTAGTCGAAGGCGCCGGGCACGTACTTGTCGGGATAGGCGATCAGCGGCCACTCGTCGCACAGGCCCACCCCGTGCATGAAGCAGCCGTATTTCTGCGCCCAGAACTGGTCGTCCAGCTTGTGCACATTCGCCACCAGGTCGTCGATGCGCACGCCGGGGCCCAGCATGGCCATGTTGGTCCGGATATGCTCCACCGAGTGCTGCATCGCATAGACCATATCCGCCGGCGGCTTCTGGTCGCCGATCCACCACGAGCGCGAGATATCAATGCAGATCCCGTAGCTCGAGATCAGGTCGGTATCAAAGGACAGGATCTCGTTATTCTGCATCTTGCGGGGGCCGCATTCCTGGAACCAGGGGTTGGTGCGCGGGCCGGTGGACAGCAGGCGGGTCTCGATCCACTCGCCGCCGCGCTTGATGTTCTCGGCATGCAGCACCGACCAGATCTCATCCTCCGACACCGTACCGGTGGGGCCCATCTCGCGGGCGAAATCCTCCATCGCCTTGACGCTCTGCTGGCAGGCGTCGTTGGCGCAGCGCATGGCCAGGATCTCGTCCGGGCCTTTGACGGCGCGGGCCTTCTCGGTCAGCTCCTCGCCCTCCATGACCTCCAGCCCCTTGGCCTCGAGCGCGCGCAGGGCGTGCAGCATGATCTTGTCGACGGCCACGCGGCTGTTGCCGCCGCCATGCTCCTGGACGAGGTCCCAGACCTGCCCGGCCCAGACCTCCGCCGCCTCGGCGATCTTGTCGCCCCGGTCGAAGTAGAAGAAATCCGCCCCGGTGCGCACCTCTGCCACCAGCGGGTTGAAGGCGCTCAGGAACATGCCGTTCTTGTAGTCCCAGAGGCACATATGCCCGTCCGCGCAGACGATCAGCGCGCGGAACGGGTTGTGGCTGTTCCAGAGCTGCATGTTGGTGCTGTCGGTGGCGTAGCGGATGTTGAGCGGGTCGAACACCACCAGCGCGCCGTAGTCGCGCTGCTGGATGTGGCCGACCAGGCGCTGCCAGCGGTAGCGGCGCATCTCGGCCAGGTTGGGCAGGGCCAGCCCCGCCGCCTCCCACTCGCGAAAGGCCAGCTCGGTGGGGCCGATCTCGACCCGGTTGGCGTCATTGGGCGAGCCATCGCCCAGCGTCGCGCCCCTTGTGGGGTCGATCTTGCGGGCGTCGCGGTGATGCTGGTTCATGGCCTGGCTTCCTTCTCCCTGGCTGGAATGCTACGCCCATACGGTGCAAAGTCCGGCCAGAAACCGACGCGGGAATGATGTGAAACCGACCCCAGAAAACCAGCCCGAAATGCGCGCCCAATACGAGGCCTTCCCCTATCCCGAGCGGGACCCGGCGGATGAAGCCAAGCGGCTGATCACCGGTTCGCCCAGCTACCCGCCCGAGATGGACCACTGGCTGTGGGGCGGGGCGCGGGACTGGTCGCGGCCCCTGCGGTTCCTGGCGGCGGGGGGCGGCACGGGCGACGGGTTGATCCAGCTGGCGCAGATGCTGACCAGCGCCGGGCGCGCCTATGAAGCGACATATCTCGATCTCTCACAGGCGGCCCGCCGGATCGCAGAGGATCGCGCCGCACAGCGACGCCTCACGCGCATTAACTTCACCACGCAAAGCATTCTGAACGCGGCGGAATACGGACCGTTCGACTATATCGACTGCTGCGGGGTGCTGCACCACCTGCCGGACCCACAGGCCGGCTTTGACGCGCTGGCCGGCGCGCTCGCCCCGGGCGGCGGCATCGGGTTAATGGTTTATGCCCCGCACGGGCGGTCCGGTGTCTATCCCCTTCAGGATGCGTTCGCTGCGTTGACGGCGGGTTTAGCCCCGCAGGATAGATTGGCCCGTGCGCAGGAGGTCTATCAGGCCATTCCAGAGGGGCACCCGTTCAAGCGCAACCCCCATTTGGTGGACCACAACACCAGCGAGGCAGGCTTCTACGACCTCCTGCTGCACAGCTCGGACCGGCCCTACCGGATATCCGAGCTCTTGGCAGCCCTGGATCGCGCCGGGCTGGAACTCGCGGGCGTTCCGGTGCCCGCTGAGTATGATCCAGAGCCGCTGGTTGGGGCGCTGCCCGACACGCTGGGTGACGCCGAAAAGATGCAACTTTCCGAAGACTTGCGCGGCACAATTAAGGTCCACACCGTCTATGCGGTCAAAAAGGGCGCCCGGGTCGCGCCGCCCAAAGGCCATCCCGAGGCCATTCCGCATCTGCGCGGGCTGGACCCGGCAAGGCTCGCGCGGGCCATCGCGCAAAAGGGCAGCATAAACGCCAGCGCCGGTGGCAAGGACATCGACATCGCGCTGCCGAAATCCGCCGCGGGGATCGTTGCGGGTGTCAACGGGCGCCGCAATCTTGCCGCGCTGCGACAGGCCGCAAAAATGGACCCGATCGCGTTCGGCGCGGCCTGGGGGCCGGTGGAGACGGCGCTGACCGGGCTGGGCATGCTGCATTACTCGCGGGTGTTAAGCGCATGAAAATTCAGCCCAATCCCATCCTGCAACGGGCGCTTCTTGACCCGCCTTGGTCGTTTCCGAATGGCGCCAAGCTGCCAGGCACCGGGCCAGTTGCCAGGGATGATTGGATGCGGGTGGATGATGCCTTTGCCGACCAGATGGCGCTGCGAGAGCGGCTGATCGCGCAGGCAACGGGTGCGGTCCATGCGCTGCTGCCCAAGGGGCGCGCCGCGGCGGACGAGCTGCTAGAGATGGCGCTGGCGGTGTTGCGTGCGCGTGACGGCTTCCAGGTCGCGGAGGCCGCCGTCACCCGCCCGGACGGAGTGACCGTCGCACTGGAGCGTGCCGAGCCGCTCATGACCCTGGGGCGGCTGGTGCAAGAAGATTTCTGCCTGCTCGACAAGCAGGGCTCCGAGCATGTGCTGACCGGCGCGATCTTGTGCTTTCCGGCCAGCTGGTCGCTGGCGGAAAAGATCGGGCGCCCGCTGGTGGGCATCCACGAACCCGTTGAAAGCTATGACGAAAACGTCGCCACCCGGGTGCAGCGACTGTTCAACGCGCTGCATGCGGACCGGCCCATCATGCGCGCCAATTGCCTGCCCTACGCCGATTTCGAACTGTTCCAGCCCCGCCCAGAGGATGCGCGCCGCTCCCGCCCGATCAAGGCCGAAGCGGTTTTTATCCGCGCCGAGCGGCAATGCCTGTTGCGGCTGCCAAGGACCGGCGCGGTGGCGTTTTCGATCCACACATCGGTGGTGCATCGCGACGCGATGGACGCCGCAGAGCGGGCCGCCTTGGCGAGCCACTTGGCCGAGCACACCCATCTCTTGGGCGAAGAGCGCGGCACAGTGGGCTAGCTGACCAGCGCGGTGATGCGTGGGTAGCTGCTCATGCTGACGGTGGCGGCTGTGCATGCCAAAGTCAGGCGCGCGGCGCATTCTCTGCCCTGACCGACAAAGTTCTGAGCAAGGCCTCTGGCCGCCAAAAGCCCCAGTTCGCTTAAGCTCTGTTCCACGTGCTCATGGGACCCGAGCGCCTCGTCGTCGCCGCCCTCGAACCAGGCCTTCATCGCTTCGCTCATTTCTGGGGTGCCTGTGTCCCATTGCGCCGGTCGGGAGGCCTTGAGCGAAGCGATTGTCTTTTCCAGGCTGTCCTCCTCCGCCGGATCCGCAGCGAATGCGCTAAGCTGGTCGAACTCCTCGCAGCCCAGCAGTGTCTCGGTGTCGCTCCAAAAGAGCAGGTCGGCGGGGTAAATGGCGTGGATTTTCTGGGCAATCGCGACGCAGAGATGCCGCAGCACCTGGCCTGGCACCACGTCCAACTGCATCACCAGCACCGTCACGCTGGCGTTGGAGTCCAGCACTCTGGTGGCAAGCGTTTCGCGGTCCGATGCCGTGCCGCAGGCCAATAGACCGTCCATTGGCAAAGGCTCTGGCCGAACCGCCACAAGAACTTTGACGGCCGAGGTCTTGAACAGGAAGTTTTGCCTGTCTAACTTCTCTGCTTCGCACTTGGCCTTGGTGTTTGCCTCGATCGTTTTAGTTACTTCGGCCGTCATTCTAGTGTGTTTGGCCTGTGGTGTGGTCTTTAAGAGTAGCGTTGCTTCGAACGCGGGACTTCTGCGGTCCATTGTTTGCAATCCTTCAACCATTCTTGGTGGGTTAAGGTTTTGTTCACGTTCCTGGCGCGAATGTGGCCTTCGCGAGATTATGTTGTGAATAGGCATTTGTAATCAGTGTGGCGCCATTGCCACCAATAGAGCGAAGTCTATGTGACCTGTTAAGCTTCGATTGGCGTCTTACTGAGAGAGTCTGGTTCAGTACTCCAGGGCGGCGTTTGTTAGGATGTTAACATTAGATCACCGGATCGCTGCGATAGGTGTTCACGCCTCAACAGGGGCGAAGGAACGTTCACAGTCCTTTGCAAACCAGCGGCATAGTCACGCGAGGGTTCGCTCCACGACCCACGGCCGTGATGACGGCAATTTCGGCGGGCCTTAGTGGGGGCTTCACGATCTAGATTGGGGGGGTATCCACCTTGGCCATGGCGTCGGAGACGACCAGCGCGTCGCTATCGCGGATCTGGTGGGAATAATTTCGCCCAAGTCTCGCAACTCGGGCGCAGCACAATCGGCTTAAGTCATTCAGCTTGGGCTCAAGTTGGCCTCTAGGCGACGTGGCCCACCACCGGGCTGTCCAAATTCGCGACGGGCGCGGGTGCCGGCGCTTGCTCCACCGAGGGGGCCTCATCGCCGGTTTGCTGAAAGAACTCGGCGGGCGTGTAAAGTGCGCCGCTTTTGGTCCAGTTGATGAGCTCTGGCAGCGTTCGGCGGATCAGCCCGGCGGTGGCGATGTAGCAGATCGCAAGGCGGGTGGCCTCGTGGGCGGCCTCCGCCGAGCCGGAGACCTGGATGAACACCGCCGCGCGGTGCTCGAGCAGCGAGCGCCGCAAACAGGCGGGCGCCTGGCCGTGGGAGCTGCGCGCATGGGCCCGCAGGATCGGGTGCAAATCAACCGCCATGGGGACATGCGAGACCGCCACGCGCAGCGCGTCGATGGAGTAAGCCGCATCCGTCGAGGAGGTGAACTCTGCGCGCGGTGTGATGCCGGTCTCCTTAAACGCTTCGGTTAAGTCATCGCCGAGGCGGTCAAAGACGTGCTCTGGAGGGGTGGCATAGAATAGGGTTGCACTGCTCTGCACTTTATCACTTTCCGCGCTTTTCCAATACGTTAGGCCGCAAGGTACTGGCGGATTGCGCAAAAACTGTGGCGAGGCCGTGAAACAATCTGGCCGAATGCACCAAATTGGTGACTAAAATGTTAATAATGCGTAAGCACTCAGCGAAGGCTCAGCGCCACTTTATCGAACATCCCATAGAGGCGACCTGTTCGGCGGGACCACGACCGCTCTCGGCCACGCGCTGCATCGCTGCAAAGAGCTCCCTTGGCGCGTCAGGGTCGCGCGACATGCCGGCGCTGTCCAGGCGGCCGCGATATTGCAGGCCGAGATCCGCGTTAAAGCCGAAGAAGTCCGGCGTGCAGACCGCGCCATAGGCCCGGGCCACGGATTGGTCCTCGTCATGCAGGTAGGGGAAGGGCAGGGCCTGCGCCTCGGCCAGCTTGATCATGTTGGGGAAGCTGTCGGCGGGGTGCGAGGTCGCGTCGTTAGAGCATATCGCCGCCACGCCGACGCCCAACGCCTGCAGGTCGCGCCCATCGCGCACCAGCTTGTCCAGGATCGCGATCACAAAGGGGCAGTGGTTGCAGATGAACAAGACCAAGGTGCCATTCTCGCCTTTGACATCTGCAAGGCTGTGGGTCTTGCCGTCGGTTCCGGGCAGGCTGAAATCGGGGGCGGGCCAGTCAAAGTCGCAAACGGGTGGCGTGGCTGCGGGCATAAGCGGTCTCCTTTTGGGTGCAGGCTAGCGCAGCGGCGGCGCCTTGGCGAGGGGCTGGCCGAGACGGTTACTCAGGTCTTAACGCACCGCGCGGCGGATTCGTGGCGGCTCGCGGCGAATCGGGGGTTAAGGCCAGCATTTCATGAGGTTTGGGCGTGTCGGCAAAGCGTCGGCAAAACGTCGGCCTTGCGTATGGCACCTTGTCGGGCAAACCGGTGGATTAACAGAGCGCGCGGTGGTGCGGGCGTTGTGGCGTGATCGGGGGAAGATGCGTGAGATCACCACCTTAAGCGTGCTTGCTGACGCACCATGAGGGGCGCCGCATGTCCGCTCCCCGGCGGGCGCTCAGTCCTTGCCGGTGCCAGCGAAGGCGCGCAGATTTGCGTCGCTGAACCTAAAATAGACCTTCTCGGCAACACGTTCGGCCTTGAGGTCATCATAGAACGCAACCGCGCGGGGGTTGTCTGTCTCTGCCGTCCAGTCAAACCGGTGGCATCCCAACTCCACCGCGTGCCGGGCCAAGTGGCGCATGAAGAGATTGCCCAAGCCGGTGCCGCGCGCGCGTTCGGAGACAAACAGGTCCTTCATAAAGAATGTGCCGTGTTCATTCACTGCTGGGAGCAGAACACATACCGTCGCAAAGCCTTTGAGAAGGCCCGCCTCACAGGCAAGGACCGCTTGGCACCCGGTTCGGCCGCTCACGAGGGCCTCGGCGGCTCTTGACGTCATCTCTTTTGCGTTCTCGACGTCACCCCAATAGTGACGGTTTGCCTCGAGCATAAGGTCAGCGAGCGCTGCATGGTCCTGAGGCTTCGCAAACCGGAATTCGAACTCTGGTCTCGCCATGGGGGACACTCAATTCATTTCGCATATGCTGCAAACACTAGCATGGGTTTTGTGACAGCACGATAAGTGCGTTCAGGATCCACATGATCAAGGAATGGCTGGGGCGATATCACTTCGACAGCATCGAGGGGGCAAGGTTAACGCTCTGGCTTTAAAAACCCAACCGCGGCGGCAGAGATCGTAACCATCACAGTCGCGACGCCAAGCATCAGTGCCAACCCGCCAGCTTGGTAGGTCAGTCCAGACAATAGCGTTCCGGCCAGGCGGCCCGCGGCATTGGCCATGTAGTAAAAGCCCACATCCATCGTGACGCGCTCGGCCTTGGTGAAGGACAGGATCAGGTAGGAATGCAGCGATGAGTTCACAGCGAACACCGCCCCAAAGACCAAGAGCCCGGCCACGAGGCTGATCGTCAACCACTGTTGCGGCTCACCCGCCGCCACCGCGACCGCCGTCAAACCCGCGGGCACAGCGGCGAGCCCCCAGGCCCAATTGCGGGCCGAGGCGATCAGCTCGGGCTCTGGTCGGGATTTGGCCCGAAGGATGCGCGGCGCGTTGGCCTGCACCAGGCCATAGAGGATCACCCAGAGCGCCATGAACGTGCCGATCAGAAAGAAGGCCGTGCGGTTGCCCGCGGTCGTGCCGTCCGACAGCACCGCATAGAAGTAGATCGGAATGCCCACCACGAACCAGACGTCCCGCGCGCCGAACAGGAACACCCGCGCGGCACTCAGCCAGTTCACATTGGCCGATTTGGAGAACACCTCGGAGAACTTGGCGCCCTTGCGCCCCTTGGGCAGGCCCGGGGGCATCGCGATGAGGACCGCGACCAGGATCGCGGCCAGAATGGCGGCCATCCCCAGCACCGCCCAGACAAAGCCCAGCACCGCCAACAGCGCCGCCCCCAGAAGAAAGCCCAGGCCCTTCACCATATTCTTGGAGCCCGTCAGCAGCGCCACCCAGCGGAACAGCCCGCCGTCCTCGGAGGGCGCCAACAGCTTGACCGCCGACTTGGACGACATCTTGGCCAGGTCCTTTGCCACGCCGCTGGCCCCCTGCACCAGCATGACATAGACAACCGAGGCCCCGACCGCCCAGGCGGGATCGAGCTGCGCCAAGGCCAATAGGGCCAGCACCTGCAGCCCCAACCCGGCGTAGAGCGTCGATGTCAGCCCGAACCGCGCGGCAATCCACCCCGCGCAGAGGTTGGTCACCACCCCTGCGATCTCGTAGAGCACGAACAGATAGGCCAGCTGCACCGGCGAGAACCCCAGCGTGTGAAAGTGCAGCAGCACCAACATCCGCAGCGCCCCATCCGTCAGCATAAAGGCCCAATAAGCCGCCGTGACCGCGATATAGGCCGACAACCCCTCTGGCCGCGCGGAGGGGTCGGTCACAGGCTGTCCCCGACCATGAAGGCCACATCGACCAAGCGATGCGCATAGCCCATCTCATTGTCGTACCAGGCGTAGATCTTCACCTGCGTGCCATTGATGACCATCGTGGAGAGCGCATCCACGATGCTGGACCGCTCGTCATTGGTGTAATCCGTCGATACCAGCGGGCGCTCCTCATAGCCCAGAATGCCCTGCAAAGCCCCCTCGGCGGCGGCCTTGAAGAGCGCGTTGACCTCGGCGGCGGTGGTTGAGCGCTCCACCTCGAAAACGCCATCCGTCAGCGACGCATTCAACAAGGGCACCCGGACCGCGTGGCCGTTCAGGCGGCCGGTCAGCTCCGGGTAGATCAGCGTGATCGCCGTGGCGCTGCCCGTGGTGGTCGGGATCAGCGAGTTCAGCGCCGAGCGGGCGCGGCGCAAATCCTTGGCGGGGCGGTCCACGATGGTCTGCGTATTCGTGACGTCATGGATCGTGGTGATCGAGCCGTGCTTGATCCGCAGGTTCTCGTGGATGACCTTGACCACCGGGGCCAGGCAGTTGGTCGTGCAACTGGCCGCGGTGACAATGCGGTGGCGGGCGGGCTCATAGATGTCCTCGTTGACGCCGTAGACGATATTGGCCGCATCGCCGTCCTTGACCGGCGCGGACACGACCACCTTTTTCACGCCCGCCTCGAAGTAGGGCGCGATCTTGGCCTCGGTCTTGAACACGCCGGTGCAGTCGATGACCACGTCCACGCCGTCTAAAGGCAGGTCGGCTATGTCGCGCGTGCCGATGAAGGGCAGGCGGGTCCCGTCGATTGTGACGCTGTCCGCATCGTGGGAAAAATCGCCCCTCCAACGGCCGTGGACAGTGTCGAACTCGAACAGATGCGCATGCATCTCAGGATCGCCGACGGCATCGTTGATCCAGGCGATCTTGGCCCCCCGCTCCAATAGCGGCTTGAGGGCGAGCTTGCCAATGCGGCCAAGGCCGTTGAGGGCGTAGACGGTCATTCGGTCATTCCTTTTTCGTTTGATTGCCCGATCTCATCGACCGCCCTTTGCAGGGACAAACGGTCGAGCGAGGCGATTGGCAGGTTGGCAAATCCGGTCATGCGATTGCGCAAGGCGTCGTAGGTCCGGTCGAAGGCGCGGCTTTTCTGCGAGGCGGAGCCTTCAACCTTGACCGGATCGGACAGCCCCCAATGCGCGGTGATGGGCTGGCCTTTCCAGGAGGGGCATTCCTCGTTGGCGGCGTGGTTGCAGACGGTGAACACGAAATCCAGAACCGGAGCAGTGGCGCTCTGGAACTCGGTGATATCCTTGGACTGCAGCGCCGACACATCATGGCCCTTCTGCTCGAGCACCTTAAGCGCGAAGGGGTTCAATTCCGAGCAAGGCTTGGTCCCGGCGGAATAGACCTCGAAGCGATCACCGGCGAGGTCGCGCAGAATGGCCTCGGCAAAGATCGAACGCGCCGAATTGCCGGTGCAGATGAAGAGGGTGTTGTACTTTCGGTCGGGCTCTGGATTGTCGGCGACGGAGGCGGGAGGAGCGACGGGGTCGCAAATTTCGGGGCGGCCTCGGCAGCAGTCGTGCAGCAGGTAATCAATGGTCTGGCGGGCGGCCTCCATATCAATGGAATAGCGCAGGGAGGTGCCCACGCGTTCTTGGCTAAGCAGACCCGCCTGCATCAAGGCGTTCACATAGGTCGAGAGCGTGTTCGGCTTGAGCCCCAGGGCCTGCGCCAGCTCGGTCGCGGGGACGCGATCCGGGTAGCGGCGCATAAGGAGCCGGAACAGGGCCAACCGTTGCGGATGACCGAGCGTCGAAAGCCGGCTGGGAATCAGTGTTTCCATAATTCATGAATATTTGCACTAGGTGCCGCTGCAAAGTGATGGTTTTGTGACGCCTGGCGAGGGATCTGCGTTGGGATTCCCGTGACTTGAAGGCGATCGTGGCGAGCTGACGCCGGTGAACCGTTTGCTGCAAGAAAGCATGCTTGGGGATGGGAGCGACGACGAATGCGAGACCCAGCCGCAGAGAAGCTTAAGGTCATTCGCAGGCAGGAGCGCGGTCGGGCGGCGGGCGCTCTGCGTCTCGTGCGGAGCGTGCCGCGGGGCGCTCGCGCTCTGCTGATGCGATTGTGATTGGCGGCGTGAGAAGGTCGGGTCCTATGCTCTGCTTCGAACCTGATCTTGAAAGGCCCCGAAATGGCAACTGCACCCGGCTCCGCTTTCCGTTCGACTCTATTGGCTTCGGCCGCCGCGCTGGCGCTGCTCTGGCCCGGGCTGGCCCAGGCCCAGGACAAGACGCCCGTGTCCGATCACGTGATCGCGGAGTTCGGCGCGCCGCCGCCGATCCCAACCGGGCCGCTGTCGGAAAGCCTGGCCTTCGCCGTCGAGCAGGTCTTTGTCGTCAGCATGCAGGACGGCACCTGGGGCCGCGACCAGCGGCTTGCGCTGGATGAGATCGCCGCCGCCAAGGACCCGCGCCTGGCCTGGCTCTTGGCGGATATGATGCGCTTTGTCTCGGACCAGGGGCTGCATTTCGAGCTTGGGGCGCTTGCCGCCGAGCTTTTGGGGGCGGATTTCGACGGTCAGGACCATTGGGGTGCGGTCACCGACCACCTGATCGCCTGGGACGTGCCCGCGCCGCCGGACTACCTGCGGGCCAAGCGGGCGATCTTCACCGGGGTGGTGCCCGGCTGGGACAAGATCTTTGTCGAGGGCGATATCGACTGGCGCCACGTGTCCTGGGGCGGCGTGCTGATCGACGACCGGCCCTATGACAAGACCGACGCGTTGTGCAACTGCATCCCGGCGGCGGACAACCCCGAGGTCTCGACCGCGCAGGAGGCCGATTGGCTGGACGATGACGACATCGTGTTCGGGGTCGAGGTGAATGGCGAGTACCGCGCCTATCCGCGCCAGATCATGGAGGTGCGCGAGATGGTCAACGACACGCTGGGCGGGCGCGACCTTGGCATCCCCTACTGCACGCTCTGCGGCGCCGCGCAGGCCTATTTCACCGATGACGTGCCCGGCGCCGAGCAGCGCCCCGTGCTGCGCACCTCGGGGCTGCTGATCCGCTCCAACAAGGTGATGTATGACCTCGAGACGTCCTCGGTGTTCGACACCTTCCTGGGCAAGGCCGTCACCGGGCCGCTGGCCGAGAAGGGCGTGCAGCTTAAGCAGGCCAGCGTTGTCACCACCGATTGGGGCACCTGGAAAGAGGCGCATCCCGAGACCACGGTGCTGGTCGAGGCGCTGGCCCTGGGCCGCAATTACGACTTCCGCAACGGGCGGGACGCGAGCGGGCCGATCTTCCCGGTGGGCGACGTGGACCCGCGCCTGCCGGTGCAAGAGGACATCATTGGCGTGATCACCGCCTCCGGCGCCCCCGTGGCGTTCCAGCGCAGCAAGGCGTTCCTGGCGCTGCAGGCGGGCAACGAGGTCGGCTTTGAGAATGTGCGGCTGCGCCTTGACGCGGGCGGCATCCGGGCGGTGAGCGCGGACGGCGCGGATCTGGGCAGCCACCAGGCGTTCTGGTTCGCCTGGTCGCAATTCCATCCGGGCACCGCTCTTTGGAATGGCTGAGGGCGCCTTGATGGCCGGTTGACTTTAATGCTCCCTGATCTCTAGAAATGTCCAACATTTTCGGAATCGCGGAACAGAAATGATCTTCTCGGCCAAAAAGTCCGAAGATAGCACCATCGTCGAGCTGCTGGCCCTGTCCCTGCGGCGCGACATCGCCTTTGGCACGCTGCTTCCGGACCAAAAGCTGAAGCTGAACGAGCTGCGCACCCGCTATGGCGGCTCGAACCACTCCATGCGCGAGACGCTGCGCATCCTGACATCGGAGGGGCTGGTCGAGGCCACCGCGCAGCGCGGCTTTCGCGTGACATCGGCCACCGAGGACGACCTGCGCGACATCGCGCTGGTGCGGGTGGAGGTCGAAAAGATCGCGCTCTCGCGCGCCATCGAGCTGGGCGACGTGGCCTGGGAAGGCCGGGTGATGGCCGCGCATCACGCGCTGCAAAAGGCCGAAGCCGCGCTGCGCGACGCGCCCGACGACCTGACCGCGCTGGAATGGGACGAGGCCTGCCGCGCCTTCGCCCTGGCCCTGCTAGAGGCCTGCGACAGCCCGCGCCTGCTGGACACACACGCCAAGTTCTTTGACCAGAGCCGCCGCTTCCGCCTGGCGCTGATGCGCGAGGGCAAGCTGGACTGGGCGGCCCGCAAGGCGCGGCAGAAGGCGCTGCTTGACGCGATCCTGAGCAAGGACAAGGCCCGGGCCATAGAGCTGCTCCAAGCGGACATCGAGGCCGAGCTAAAACCCAAATAGCGATCACCAAGGGAGGAATCATGATGAAACTTAACCGCCGTAAGGCGCTGGCCCTGATGGGCAGCACCGTTGCCGCGTCCGGGCTTGCCGCCCCCGCGCTGGCGATGAACAAGAAGATCAAGGTGGGCGCGCTGCGCTTCACCTCGCATTCCGGCAGCTTCATCGCGCAAGAGCGCGGCTACTTCGCCGATGCGGGCCTGGACGTGGAGTTCGAGTTCTTCCAGGCCGCCCAGCCGATGGCCGTGGCCATTGCCTCCGGCGATGTGGACTATGCGGTCACCGCCGTGTCCGGCGGGCTGGTCAGCCTGGCCCAGAAGGGCGCGATCAAGGTGATCGGCGGCGCGCTGGCCGAGGAAGACGGCATTGACGGGCAGAAATACCTGATCTCCTCGGCGTCCTACGACGCGGGCATCAAGACGCTGAAGGATCTGGACGGCAAGAAATACGCCGTGACGCAGGCCGGCTCGTCCTTCCACTATATGGGGGCAAAGATGGCCGCCGCCGAGGGCATCTCGCTGAGCTTCACGCCGCTGCAGAAGGTCGGCGCGATCATTGGCGCGATGAAATCCGGGCAGGTGGATGGCTGGTCCATCGTGCCGCATATCGCCAAGCCGCTGGCCAAGGCGGGCGCCTGGCACATGGTGGCCAATGTCTCGGACTACATCCCGGGTTACCAGGTCACGACGGTGTTCACCTCGGCCAAGAACGCCGCCGACGAGCGCGGCCTGACCGAGAGCTTCCTGCAGGGCTTCTCGGCCGGTGTCGACGATTACGCCGCGGCGATGATCGACAAGACCGCCGATCAGGACGCGATGGTCGATCTGATCCATAAATATGTCTACACGGATCGCCCGCGCGAGAAGGCGGCGCCCTCGATCATCAACGGCACGATGCGCCTCAACAGCGGCGCGGCGCTCAACATTGCCTCGATCCAGGATCAGCTGAGCTGGTTCCAGTCCGAGGGCCTGGTGGATGCCGATATTAGCATCGACCAACTGGTCGACCGCTCTTACGTCGACATCATCGGCGCATGATCGCAACGATCGTAGGATGGGTTTTAAACCCATCCTACCCTTAAGTCTAAGTTCGGGGCAGACATGGATATTCGGCTCGACGCGATCAGCCATTCCTATGACGATTTCGAGGTGATGCGCGACATCAGCCTCGACATCTCCAGCGGGCAGATCGTCTGCATCGTCGGGCCCTCGGGCTGCGGCAAGTCCACGCTGCTGCGCTTCATCGGCGGGCTGGAGCGGCCCTCGCGGGGGCGGGTCCTGCAGCTGAGCGAGCCGCCAGAGGGCTGCCTGAACCCGCTGACCTATATCTTCCAGGACTTCGCCCTGCTGCCCTGGCGCAGCGTGTCGGGCAATATCTCGTTGGTGCTGGACGACCACGGCATTCGCGGCAAGGCCGCCCAGGGCATCATCGACGACGTGCTGGCGCGCACCAAGCTGACCGATTTCGCCAAGGCGCTGCCCAAGCAGCTCTCGGGCGGCATGAAGCAGCGCGTGGCCATCGCGCGGGCGCTGGCGGTGAACCCGGCGGTGATGCTGATGGACGAGCCGCTCTCGGCGCTGGACAGCCAGACCCGCGAGCTTTTGATGGATGACCTGGTCGAGCTATGGTCCCGCCAGCCCTTCACGGCGGTCTATGTCACCCATAACCTGGCCGAGGCCGTGCGGCTGGGGCACCGCGTTGTGGTGCTGTCGCGCCGGCCCGGGCAGATCCGCGAGGTCGTCGAGATCGACAAGCCCCTGGCCGAGCGCGAATTCGGCGACGCCGATCTGGACCGCGCGCAAAAGCACCTTTGGCAGTTGATGCGCGACGAGGCCCGCGCGGCGGATGCGGAGTTGATCAATGTCTGACATGAGCCGCGGCAAAACGGTGGCCTTTCGCGGTGGCGGCTTTGCGCCGAAGCCGCAGCGCTGGATCGGCGTCTTCGTCTTCGTGACCCTGATCCTACTGGCCGAGTGGGGCACGCGCAGCGGTTGGATCACGGCGCTGACATTGCCCAAGCCCTCGGACGTCTTCGACACGTTCCGAGAGCTCTACGAAAGCGGGCTGCTGTTTAAGCACCTTGGCCCGTCGCTGTCGCGGCTGGTGGTGGGGGCCGCCATCGGGGCCAGCGTGGGCATCAGCGTGGGCGTGCTGATCGGGCTGTTCTCTTACATCCGCTCGGGGCTGGTGCCCCTGGTGGCGGCCATATTCCCGATCCCCAAGATCGCGCTGCTGCCGCTCTTTGTGATCTGGTTCGGCATCGGCGAGGGCTCGAAATACGCGCTGATCGCCTTTGGCACCTTCACGCCCACGGTGGTGGCGACCTATGGCGCGGTGGACAATGTGGACCGGACCCTGATCCGCATGGGGCAGAGCTTTGGCCTGTCCTGGTGGTCCATCGTGCGCAAGATCGTACTGCCGGGCGCGATGCCGGGGATCCTGTCGGGGCTGCGGATCTCGCTGGCGATCGCGATCATCCTGCTGGTGGCCGCCGAGATGCTGGGCGCGCAATACGGGATCGGGGCATACATCCTGGAGGCCGGGTCGCTTTACGACCTGGAACGGCTCTTCGCCGGGGTGGTGATCCTGTCGCTTCTGGGGGTCTTCGTGAGCTTCATCATCGGGATGATCGAGCGCCGATTGCTGGGCTGGCGCAGCTGACGGGCGCGGCTAAGCCGCGGAGCAGTATTGCTCAACAAGCCCCAGAAGCTCGCCCGCGGTAATCGGTTTCACGATGAAGCCGTCCATGCCCAGATCGCTCACCACCGATTTGTCATGGTAGCGCTCGTCTGCGGTGACGGCGATGATGGCCACGTTGCGGGGCGGGTCGTTGGGCTCTTCGCGGATAATGCGGGTGGCATCGACACCGGAGAGCTTGGGCATGTGGATGTCCATCAGGACCAGCCCATAATCGTCGGGGAATTGCCTGATCTGGTCACAGCCTTCGTAGCCGTTAATCGCGATATCCACGTCCACTTCCAGAGTGGCGATGATCTCTCTCATCATGAAACGGGTGAAGGCGTCATCCTCGACAAGCAGGATTTTCTTTTTGTCTGGCATATCTTAGCCACCCCGTTGAAAGTTAAATGGCAACTTTAGCGTGAATTTTGCCATGTAACAACTGTCTTTAGGTAAAGCGCTGATCCCGAGCGTCGCCCCCATTAGGTCTGCGAGCTCCCGGCTGATGGTCAAACCAAGGCCCGAGCCGGTGTTCTCCCGGGTCTCGCTGCTGTCGATTTGCACGAACCGGTCAAAGATCGTCGCGCGCTGGTGGTCAGCGATGCCGCAGCCGGTATCGGATATCGAAATCGCCAACTGGTCGGAGCCGTCCTGACCCGTGGCCGCATCCAGGCCGATGCGAATATCGACCTTGCCCTTCTCGGTGAACTTAAGCGCGTTGTCGGTCAGGTTGTTCACGATCTGGGTGACCCGCCTGGCGTCCAGGTGCCAAAATTCCGGCATGCCGTCGGCGATATCCAACGAGATCTCGATGGGCTTGCCCAGGCGGTGCAGCGTGGCGATGGCGGTTTGCAACCATTGCTCCGTCAAGGGCTGCAGCGCCTCTTTCTGGATTTTGACATCGACGGAGTCGGCCTCCATCCGCGAGATCTCCAGCACGTTTATCAGCTGCGACAGAAGGTGATGCGATGCGTTGAGGCCGACCTCGGCCTGCTTCTTTTGGCGCTCTGGCGCATCGGACATCTGAATGAGTTGGAACAGGCCAATGATGGCGTTCAGCGGCGTGCGGACCTCGTGGCTCATGTTGGCGAGGAAGACCTTGCGGACTTCGAACGCCTTTTGCGCCTCTGCCTCCGCCCGTTCTCGCACGACGATCTCGGATCGCAGATCGGCGATCTTCTCGGCCAGCCTGTGCCGGTACTGATTGAGCGCCGTGGCGATGTTGTCCAGATCGTCCGTTGTATGTTTGGGCGGGCGGGCGAGGCGCAGATCGCATGGCCCGGCCTCGGAAGCCGCACGCGCGATGTACCGCGTGATCGCTTTGAGATGCCGCGTCACGAGGAGATAGAAAAGGACGAGCATCAAGCTTGCGCTGATATAGGCTTTGATCAAGTTCGACGCTAGGAGCGTCCAGAACTGCGCCCAAATCAGGCTGTTGACTTCGTCGAGCGTCAAGAAGGCCGTGAGCTTGCCAACAACGATTTCTTGCCCGTATTGATCGACATGAATCAATGTGTAGAGGTTCTCTAGATCAAACCTCGCGCCTTCGCCCCGCTGCCAGGTTTGTCCCGATGGAATGCTCAGCGTCAGCGTGGCGACGGCGTCATTTGCGAATATGCCGTCCAGGATGACGTCGACCTGACCGAAATCGAACTTCCACAGGGCTTTCTCTAGCGGAGAGGCGAGCGCCTCTTCGATCTGGTCAAAGATCGCCGAGACGTCTTCGCGTTGGCGCTGGTAACTATGCGATAGCTGGATGCCTGCGGCGATGGTGGACAGAACCGTGCTAATCAGCAGCGAGTAGACCACCAAGCGCCGACCAAGCGGATCGCCGAAGGCCCGTTTGATCCAGTTCGTGTTCACCCGCCGGTATGCACGGCGAGCAACTGATCAAGAGAGCCGTCCGCCCGCATCTCGCCCAGCACCCGGTTGAAATCTGCGATGATCGCGTCGCGGTTCTCGACAGAGTTCCCGACCGCCATGTGGATGTCTTGGGAGGCCAGAACGCCCGGTTGGAGTGCTATCCTCTGCGCCAGCGATGGATCATGGTTGCGAAAGGAATAATTGATCACATCCTCGCTATCCAACGTCAAATCCACCCGACCGTCCGCGAGCATGCGCATGGCTTGCAGGGTCGTCGTCACCTCGACCTTGTTGAGGTAGTCGGCTTGATCAAACTCGTCCTGATAAAGGAACCCAGTCCCGACGGCGATGGAGTAGGGCCGGAGGTCCTCAACGCTTGTATAGGCGATAACGGACCCGGTCTGCGCCACCAGCCGCACATCCGTCGAGAAAAACGGCTCTGCATAGGTCACAAACTCTGTCATTTCAGGGTCAAAGAACAGGCTGCCGACAATCTCGATATCCTGCTCTGTCGCCATGCTCATAATGCGGGCCCATGGCAGAACGGACGTGCGCACCTCGTATCCCGCGCGGGTCAAGATCGTCGAGATGACATCAAGGGAGATGCCCTTGTTGGGCAGGGCCTCGCCCGAGAATGGCGGCCATTCGTCCGCGACGACTGTCAGCGTTCTTTGATCGGCAAGCGCGGGGGAGGCGCCCCAAAGAAGGGCAGTTATCGCGCAGATATGGGCCAGTTTCTTCATGTGCTTGTCCCCCGATGTGCAAAGGCGCAAGCAGACGACATGCGCCTTTCCGGAATTGACCGGTTTATATGCGCGATCATGGCTTTGAGTTCGAAGAAATCGACCGGTTTGCGCAGAACCCAGGACGCGTTTCGAGACAGTCTGAACAGCTCGGCGTTTGGAAATCGGTTGCTGCCGGTCATGTAAATGACCTCGGCCCTGGGCAAGCGATACCCCGCAAGATCCGCAATCTGAGTGGAGAGTTCATCGCCGATCATAAGATCCAGCAAAAGCAGATCGAAATGCTCGGTCTCCATCAGCTTGGCCGCTTCCAGGATATTGGCGGCGGCGTGGGCCCTATGGTTTTCGTCTTCCAAGACTTGGGTCAATGCGAAACGAAGAGCCGGGTCATCCTCCAGCAGCAGGATATTCATAACTTGCTCCGACTCGCCAACAGTTAAAAATGGGTAAACGTCGCTGGTTAAAAATTGGTTAACCCACCGTGCGGTCAGCGCCGGAGCGCAACACAAACAGGCAGGTTCCAGCGCATCCCCTGGCACCGGCGCGACGACACGATGACGACCCAAAAGAGCGCCCGGCCTTGATCGCGGGCGCGCAGGGCCGAATGCGGTGATCTAGGTTCTTCGCCGCGCGCTAGTGGGCGGTGCCGTCCAGCTGGGCCAGGGGGCCGAGCGCCTCAATCAGCGGCGCAAGCTCCTCTCTGTAATGCTCCCAGCGGGCCACGGCGCGGGTGTAGATCGGCTCGCGGACCTGCGCCATCGAGGCGGTGTTCACCTGGTGCGTGGACGCCTTGTGATCAAGCACCTCATCGGCCCATTCCAGCCCCACGAAGTCAAGCAGGCCGCGCATGCTGGCCTCGGCGTCCTGCACGATCCCCTCATAGGGCACCTCGCGCGCCGCGTCCGGCAGGCGGTCGGCCCAAAGCGTCGCATCGATGTCGAAGGTCTTATAGGCGATGGCGAGGTTCTGAAACTTGCTCGCGAAAGGCTGGTTCTGCCCGAAATGCTGCATGTAATTCGAGAACAGGCAGCCCAGCGGGTGCCGCCGCATGATCAGGAACTTTGCGCGGGGCAGGGCCAGCGACAAGAGCCCGATATTGCGGTGGTTCGCGGGCATCTTGTCGGTGAAATATTGCGCCCGAATGCCCTCGGCGCGCACCGCTGCGACGTAATCCTCGCCCAAACGGCTGAAATCGTCGGCGGTGATCTCTTCGTCGGGGATTTTCTCTTCCAGCGCGTCGCGAATGCTTTGGTTGCGCTGCAGCGCCTGAAGCGCGGCGGACATCTCGCCGCCGGGTTGCACCTTGGGGTGGCGCGAGAACATCTGTTCGGTCAGCGTGGTGCCAGAGCGCGGCATGCCGCAGATGAAGATCGGCGCCACGGTGTCGACGCCGCCACCGCTGCAGCGCTTGATTAGGGCGGGGGCGCAGAATTCGCGCATGCGGTCGGCGCGGGCGACATATTGCTCGGCATCAAAGGGGAATTGCTCGGCCGTCAGCTCGTTGGCCTTGTGGAAGTAATCGAAGGCCTGCTTGTAGTCGCCCATGTCGTCAAAGGCCTTGCCCGCGGCATAGTAGAGCGCCGCGCGCGGCTCGTCGCCGGTTTTTTCCGCCCGCTGCAGGAAGTCCTGCAGCAGCTTGAACTCTGGCGAGTCTTCTTTGGTCTTGCGCACGTGGATCAGGCGCGACAGCGCGGCCAGCCCGACCGGCGGGCGGCGGGCGGCAAACATAAGCGCCTGCACCGCGTCATCCGTGCGCCCGGCGGCGGCCAGCGCGTTGCCCAGATGCAGATAGGGCTCGCCCGCCTTGGGGGCCAGCTCGATGGCGCGCCGGGCGTGATATTCGGCGGTGTCATGGCGCTCGCGGCGGAACAGCGCCGCCGATAGGCGCGTGTGAATGTCGGCGCCTAAGGGGTTGATCGACAACGCCTTGAAGAGGATATCTACGGCGGGTCCGAAGTGGTTCGTCTCCATATAAGCAACGCCAAGATTGGTATGCGCATCCAAAAGGTTGCTGTCCAGCTCGACGGCCTTCTTGAGGTTGGCAATGGCCTTGCGGTAATCCTTGTTCAGGACCTGGGCCGCGCCCAGATTGCCGCGCGCGATGGCATAGTTCGGCGCCACGTCCACCGCGGACTGGAAATGCAGGAGCGCCTCGTCCAGCTTGCCCTTACTGGCCAGCTGCGCGCCGTAGTCGCACAGCATGATCGGATCGTCGGGGGAGGCCTCAAGCGCCCGCTCCATCAGGGCCTGCCCGGTCTCGTCATCGCCTTGCCCGATCGCGGTAAGACCCTGATAATGCACCAGGATAGGGCGGTCGCCATATTCCTCGATAAGGGTCTCTAGGAGCGCGCCGGATTCCGTCCAGCGCTGCGCCACTTGGTGCTGGAGCACCCGCATAAGCTCTTCGCGAATCTTTTCATGTTCTTCGGGGGCGTTTGCCCCGTTCAGCGCGTCGTTCATTTTTGGAAATCCCCTCGCGCCCCCGGGGCGCTGACCAGCGTTTAAGTATTCATTCAGCGGAACGCGCGCACAGGTTAACTGACAATTTTCCGAGGGATTATGAACTCTTTAACAATGCCGTCAAGCCGCGCCTTGCAGCAGCGCCAAGTAATCGGCCTGGGTCAATGGGCGCGGGTTGGTTTGGGACAGGCGGTCCTGGCTGGCCTTGCGCGCCATCTCAGGCAGCACAGCGGCGTCAACGCCCAGCGCGCCAAGCGTGCCGGGCAGGCCCAGCTGCGCGACCAGATCGCGGGCCCAATCATGCAGCGCCGCGCTCGGGTGCAATCCAATCGCCGCGCGCAGCTCGGACATGGCGGCGTCGGCGTGGCCCTCGTTGCAGCGCAGCACATGCGGCAGCAGCACGCCGATCAGCGTGCCGTGATGCAGACCCAGCGCGCCCAGCGGGTTGGCCATGGCATGCGCCGCGCCCAGGGCCTTTTGCAGGCACATGCCGCCCATGAGCGCGGCCATCATCATCTGCCAGCGCGCCTGCCGGTTGCCGCCGTCCTGCACCGCGATGGGCAGCCACTTGGCCGCGCGCCGCACGCAGTCGAGCGCGATGGCGGCGGCGGGCGGGTTCTGCCAGGGGCTGCAGGTTGTCTCGATCCCATGGCTGAGCGCGTCGATGCCCGTGGCGGCGGTCAGCTGCGGCGGCAGGCTGAGCGTCAGTTCGGGATCGCAGATCACCGTGTCTGCGACCATATTGAGGTTCACCGCCACCGATTTGCGGCCGTCCAGCAGGGACATCACGCAGGCGCGCCCGACCTCGGCCCCGGTGCCGGCGGCCGTGGGGATGGCGATCTGCGGCGAGACCTTACCGATCCCCTCAGAACCGCCCGTCTTGACGCCATAGTCCGCCAGCGCGCCGCCATGGCTGGTCAGCAGCGCCACCGCCTTGGCCAGATCAATCGCCGAGCCGCCGCCCAGCGCGATCACCCCGTCACAGCCCCTGTCGCGCCAGAGCTCCAGGCAGTCCAGCAGCGCCGCCTCGGTCGGGTTCTCAGGCGTTGCGTCATAGAGCACCGGCGCGAATGGCTTGGCCGCATCCAGGGCGCGCGTCAGGATGCCCGCGGCGGCAATGCCCTTATCCGTGACCAGCAGCGGGCGCCGGATCCCAAGCCGCGCGATCTCTTCCCCAAGGCCGCTGAGCGCCCCAAAATCAAAGAGGATGCGGGACAGGTACTGGATCAGCGGCACCTATTCGACCTCGTAATAGATGTGCTTGGTCTCGAGGAAGTCATTCATTGCCTCCACGCCGTGCAGCCGCCCGATGCCGCTCTCGCGGTAGCCGCCGGTCTCGACCTCGGCCAGAAGGCGGTTATGGCTGTTCAGCCAGACCGTGCCGAATTTGAGCTTGCGCGCCATGCGCATCGAGACGCCCAGGTCGCGCGTATAGACCGAGGCGGCCAGGCCAAAGCGGGTGGCATTGGCCTTGTGCAGCGCCTCGGCCTCGTCCGAGAACCTCTCGAGCGACGCGATGGGGCCAAAGAGCTCGTCCTGCACCAGATCGTGCTGGATGTCGTCGATCTCGAATATCGAGGGCGTGATGAAATACCCCCTCGCCAGGTCATTGCCGCCCGAGGTGCCGCGCAGCACCATCTGGGCCTCGTCCGCGGCGCGCTGGATGATGCCGAGCAACCGCTGCTGGTTTGGCCTGTCGATGATCGGGCCGAGCTCGGTGCCCGGGGCGCGGGCGTCGCCAGTTACGGTGGCCTCAAACGCATCGCGCAGGCGGGCGCGCATCTCGTCATAGGCGCTGTCCTGCACCAGGATGCGGCTGATGCAGGTGCACATCTGGCCGTTCAGCGCCAGCACGCCGCGCTTGATCTCGGCCACCGCCAGGTCAAGATCGGCATCGCCAAAGACCAGGGCAGGGGCCTTGCCGCCGAGTTCCAGCGAGACATGCTTGATGGTCTGGGCCGCGTTGGCCATGATCACCTTGCCGGTGCGCGAGGACCCGGTGAAGCTGATCACGTCGATCTCGGGATGGGTCGACAGCAGCGTGCCGACCTCGGTGCCATGCTCGTTGACCGAGTTGATCACCCCCTTGGGCAGGGACGCGACCGCGTCAAAGCAGGCCATCACCGCGGCGTTGGTCAGCGGCGTCTGCGGGGCGGGCTTTACCACCACGGCGCAGCCCGCCGCCAGCGCCGGCGCCACCGAGCGCACCAGCAGCGTCACCGGCGCGTTCCAGGGCACGATCACCGAGACGACGCCCGCGGGCTCGCGCGTCATCAGGCTCATCTTGCCCGGCGCGCTCTCGAAGGTGCGGCCAAAGACGTTGCGGGCCACCCCGGCATAGTAGCGCGCCTCGCCGTAGCCCGCCGCGACCTCGTGGCTCGCCTGGGCCAGCACTTTGCCGTTCTCCTGGGACATGAGGTGAGCGATGTCATCCGCCCGGGATTCCAATATGTCGGCGAACTCCAGCAAGACCGCGGCGCGCAAACGCGGGCTGGAGCCCCAATCGGTGCGCTCAAAACCCTCCCGCGCGGCCATGACCGCCTGCGACGCCAGCTCTGCCGAGCCATTGGGCGCCTGGGCGAAGACCGCCCCGTCCGAGGGGTTTTCGACCGCGCGCCTGCCGTTCGGCGCGTCGTCCAGCCACTGCCCGCCAATATAATGCCGCCCGTCCATATGCTTAGCCTCTCATGCGTCTCGTCCGATTGCCCGCGCCAGAATGGATGCGGCGTCGGCACCCGCCATGGGTCCCGCCCAGGCGATGAATTGGTCGGGGCGTACCAGGATCGCCTCGCAGCCATAGGCGTTCCTTGCCGGAAGCCTGACCCGCGTCAGCGGCACGCCTAGCGCGGCGGCCGCCTGGGCAAAGCCATCCGCCCCGGCCTCTGTCGCCGTGAGCAGGGTGAAGCCGAGCCCCAGAGCGTCCCAAAGATCGCCGCCATCCGGCATGGGTTGCGGGGCGAGGTGGTGCCCGGCCCTTGCGGCGAAGCTATGCTTGCCCCGCGCGCCCGAGACCGCGCCCGGCTCGCCCATCACAATCGGCGAGCCCGCGTAATGCGGCAGAAACTCTGTGACGTCGGCATTGCCTCCGCTGGCGCGCTGCGCCCAGGCGGCCTCGAACGCGTCCTTGTTGCGCTCCGGGGCGTAAGCTGCTGAGAAGTCGCGGAAATCCGAGATCATGCGGGTGATGAAAACGCGGTTCACCGATTGAAAGACCGGGTGGCGCTCGGCGCTGTAGCTGTCCAGCAAGCCTGGGCCGGCCCAGCCCTTTAAGGCCGCATCCAGCTTCCAGCCGAGATTGCGCGCGTCCTCAAGCCCGGTATTCACGCCATAGCCGCCATAGGGCGGGTGGCTGTGGCAGGCGTCGCCCGCGATAAAGACGCGCCCGGCGCGGTAGTCGCGCGCGTGGCTGATGCGCAGGTCCCAAAAGCCGATATGCTCGAATTCCAGCGCGAATTCTGCCCCCGCCATGTCATAGAGGAACCGCTTGAAGTCGAAATTGTCCCGCGTGGTGCCCGCGGGCACGGGGGAGTGAAAGAACCAGCCGCCATCCAGGTCCACGCGGCCCAGGAACTGCCAATAGCCGTCCATGGCGGGGTTCATGACGTTGTAGATGGACTTGCCGGGGTAGCGCTCCAGCAGCGCATGCAGCGCGCGCGAGCGAAACACCAAGAGCGCCATCTTGGGCCCCTCGTGGTCGATCTCATTCTCGATGCCGACCAGGCCGCGCGTGGTCGAGCGCGCGCCGTCGCAGCCGACCGCGTAGGGGGCGGTGATGTGGTGGGTCTGGCCGTCACATTCGTAACTTGCGGTCACACCGCTGCCGTCCTGCGCAAGGCCGGTCAGGCGCGCGCCCTCGATAAAGCGCAGCTGGGGCAGCGCGGCGGCGCGGGCGCGCAGCACCGCCTCGGTGCGATACTGCGGCAGGCGCTCGTTCTGGGCGAAGTAATAGGCTCCAACCTTGGAGCGCTGGAACCAGTCGTAGGAATAGTCGCTTAAAAGCTGGCCATAGGTCACCACACCGGCATTGCCGAAGCTGCGCGGGATCGGCGTGGCGGCCTGGATCGCCGCGGTCACGCCCCAGGCGCGGAAATGCTCGCCCGTGCGCTGCGTCAGGTTCTGGCCCTTGGGGATGTCGTGCAGCGCGGAGCTGCGCTCGAGCACCGTGGTCGCCACGCCCCGGATCGCCAGGTCAATCGCAAGGCCCAGCCCCACCGGGCCGCCGCCCGCGATGATCACTTCGGGATCAGGCATGGCTGGGCCCCGGACGCATCTAGCTATCGGTCAAGGTCTTGGCCACGGCGGTCTTCCAGTTGCTGTATTTCGCGTCGCGTGTCTCGGCGTTCATGGCCGGGGTAAAGCGCCGCTCCAGCGCCCAAGTCTCGGCAAAGCCCGCCTGGTCGGGGTAGAGCCCGGCGCGCATGCCCGCCAGCCAGGCGGCCCCCAGCGCGGTTGTCTCGAGGATCTGCGGCCGGTCCACCGGCGCGCCCAGGATGTCGGCCAGGAACTGCATCGTCCAATCGCTGGCGGTCATGCCGCCGTCGACGCGCAGCACGGCCTCGCCATCGCCGCCCATGTCGCGCTGCATCGCCTCCAGCAGGTCGCGGGTCTGGTAGCCGACGCTTTCCAGCGCGGCGCGGGCGAACTCGTTCGGGCCGGTGTTGCGCGCCAGGCCGAACACGGCGCCGCGGCACTCGGCGTCCCAATAGGGCGCGCCCAGCCCGGTGAAGGCCGGCACCAGGATGACATCTTGCGCGGGGTCCGCGGCCTCGGCCATGGCCTGGGTTTCGGACGCCGAGTCAATGACTTGCAGCCCGTCCCTCAACCACTGCACCACGGCGCCCGCAATAAAGATCGAGCCCTCAAGCGCATAGGTCGGCTTGCCGTCCAGCTGGTATCCAATGGTGGTCAGCAGCCGGTTGTTGGAGGCGACGGGCGCCGCGCCGGTGTTCAACAGCGCAAAGCAGCCCGTGCCATAGGTCGATTTCAACATGCCAGGCTGGAAACAGGCGTTGCCAACTGTCGCCGCCTGTTGATCGCCCGCCACGCCCAGGATGGGCGTCTGCCCGCCCAGCAGGTCGGTGACCCCGAAATCGGCGGCGCAGTCCAGCACCTCGGGCAGCATCGACACCGGCACGCCCAGCAGGGCGCAGATCTCGGCGCTCCACGCGCCCTTGTGGATGTCATAGAGCAGCGTGCGCGCGGCGTTGGTGGCGTCGGTCACGTGCCGCGCGCCGCCGGTCATGCGCCAGATCAGATAGCTGTCCACGGTGCCAAAGCAGAGCTCTCCGGCGGCGGCGCGGGCCTGCGCGCCCTCGACATTGTCGAGGATCCATTTGACCTTGGTGCCCGAGAAATAGGGGTCCAGCAGCAGCCCCGTGGCGGCGGTCACCATCGGCTCATGCCCGGCGGCCTTCAGGGCCTGGCAGGTGTCGGAGGTGCGCCGGTCCTGCCAGACGATGGCGTTGTGGATCGGCTGCCCGGTGGCGCGGTCCCAGACCAGGGTGGTCTCGCGCTGGTTGGTGATCCCGATGGCGGCAATGTCGCTGGCGGCAAGATCCGCCTTGGACATCGCGCCCGCGCAGGTCTCGACCACCGTGCGCCAGATGTCCTCGGGGTCATGCTCGACCCAGCCGGAGGCGGGGAAATGCTGGGTGAATTCTTGCTGATCCACGGCCACGATCCGCATCTGCGCGTCAAAGATGATCGCGCGACTCGAGGTCGTTCCCTGGTCGATGGCGAGTATATGGGTCATCAAAGCCTCCGGTTTGGGGGGATCATTTGCGCGTTGTTAACAAAGGGTCAAGCAAACTTGCCAAAAACACCCAGAGAGGGGCAATGTGGGCCCTATTGGTAGCGAGTCGCGGCGCCCTATCGGGCGCGGTCAACAGGGAGGCTGGTTGAAACATGGCCTTGGCATTGCAGATCGGCGAAACCGAACCGGATTTTCGTCGCTACGGAATCTACTTCACGCCCTCGGTGGGGCCGCTGGCCGAGTTTGGCGCAAGCTGGCTGGGCTGGGACTGCTTGGCGGCGCGCCCGCGCCCGCATCCCAAGATCCCCGGCCTGCCGAAATCCATCGAAGAGATCACCGCGACGCCGCGCAAATATGGCTTTCATGCCACGCTGAAGCCGCCCTTCCGCTTGGCCGAGCACACCAATATCAGCGCCCTGGGGCTGACGCTTGAGCGGCTCTGCGGCGAGCTGGGCACGGTTGTGCTGGACGGCCTCAGCATCAAGCGCCTTGGCAGCTTCTTGGCGCTGGTGCCGGTGGGCTCGATGGAACCTGTCAGCGGGCTGGCCGCCCGGCTGGTGCGCGGGCTGGACAGTTTTCGCGCCCCGTCCACCGAGGCAGAGCTTGCCCGCCGCCGCATGGCCAATCTGTCGCCCGCCCAGGAAGAGATGCTGCAAAAATGGGGCTACCCCTATGTGATGAACGAGTTCCGCTTTCACATGACGCTCTCGGGGCGCCTGCCAGAGCGCGAGGCGGAGACGTGCCGCCATGTGCTGACGCCGCATTTCGCGCGGCTCATTCCGGGCCGGGTGGTGATCGACGCGGTCACGCTGGTCGGCGAGGACAATGACGGGCGTTTCCACGCGGTGCATCGCTATCCGCTGACGGGTATCCCCGCGGGAATGTGAAGCCTCGGGGCTGGACGCGTCGCCGGGCCGCGCCATAGTATTCTGGCATGACGTTCCTGCGCCTTCTGCTTGCCGTTCTCATCCTGGTCGCCCCCGCCAAGGCGGACGAGGCCTATGAGGCGCTGATGACCGAGCTGGCCGCCGCCCCCAGCAAGGCAGAGGCCGACCGGCTGAGCGGCGCGATCTGGCAGGTCTGGCTGACCGCGCCGGACGAGGCCGCGCAGGAGGTGCTGGACAACGCGCTGGAGCGGCGCGCCAATCACGACTTTCTGGGCGCGATCCGCGAAACGAACCTGCTGATCGAGGGCTGGCCCGACTATGCCGAGGGCTGGAACCAGCGCGCCACGCTGTTCTACCTGACCGGGCAATTCGAGAGGTCCCTGGCCGATGTGGACGAGGTGCTGGCCCGCGAGCCGCGCCATTTCGGCGCGCTCAGCGGAAAGGCGGTGATCCTGTTCAACCAGGGCAAGCTGCCGCTGGCGCAGGTGGCGGTTCGAGAGGCGCTCAAATATCACCCGTTCCTGAATGAACGCGCCATTTTGCAGGTCAAACCCGGAAAAGACCTCTAAAAAAGAAGATTTGCCCCCCAGAGGCGGTTGCGTCATTGCTCGGCATTTGATTTGGTGGGGTGCGTAAAAAACGGGCATAAAAAGCCCAGGGGATGTCAGGGAGATCAATTTGGCACTAGACGCCAACGGCGACGCATTCGTCGAATTCGACCGGGTACAAAAGAGCTATGACGGCGAGACGCTCGTCGTTAAAGATCTCAACCTCAGCTTGCCGCGCGGCGAGTTTCTGACCATGCTAGGGCCCTCGGGGTCCGGCAAAACCACCTGCCTTATGATGCTTGCGGGGTTCGAGACCGCCACCCACGGCGATATCCGCCTTGGCGGCGTCTCGATCAACAACATCCCGCCGCATAAGCGCGGCATCGGCATGGTGTTCCAGAACTACGCGCTTTTCCCGCATATGACCGTGGCCGAGAACCTCAGCTTTCCGCTGGAGGTGCGCAACATGGGCAAGTCCGAGCGCGAGGGCAAGGTCAAGCGCGCGTTGGACATGGTGCAGATGGGCGAGTTCGGGGGCCGGCGGCCCGCGCAGCTCTCTGGCGGGCAGCAACAGCGCATCGCGTTGGCCCGCGCGCTGGTGTTCGAGGCCGAGCTGGTGCTGATGGACGAGCCGCTGGGCGCGCTGGACAAGCAGCTGCGCGAGCATATGCAGTTCGAGATCAAGCACATCGCCGACAATCTGGGCATCACCGTGGTCTATGTGACCCATGACCAGACCGAAGCGCTGACCATGTCCGACCGCGTCGCGGTGTTCAATGACGGGGTGATCCAGCAGCTTGCGCCGCCGGACCTTCTTTATGAAGAGCCGCAGAACAGCTTCGTTGCGCAGTTTATCGGCGAAAACAACACCTTGATGGGCGAAGTTGTCTCGATGGCCGAGGACAAGGCCGAGGTGAAGCTCGACAATGGCGAGGTGATCGACACCGTGCCGGTGAACGTCAACGCCGTGGGCGAGCGCACGCTTGTGTCGATCCGCCCCGAGCGGGTGGAGTTCAACAAGGACCGCCTACAGCCCGGCGCGCATACGGTGCACGCCGAGGTGCTGGAGTTCATCTATATGGGCGACATCTACCGCACCCGGCTGCGGGTGGCGGGCAACGAGAACTTCATCGTCAAGACGCGCAACGCGCCGGACCAGCGCCGCTTGCAGGCGGGCGAGAAGCTAGAGATCGGCTGGCGCCCGCAGGATTGCCGGGCACTGGACGCATGAGGCCAGGGGCGGCGGCCCGGCGGGCCGCGATCCTAGCGACGATATCGAATTCCCCCTCACTGGGAGGCCTTGCCCGTGGCAAGGGGGGGAGCTTACACGGGTTCAACTATGGGAGTTAACTGTATGAAAACGAAAGCACTACTGATGCTGACAGGTGCCGCCATGGCTGCGGCTCCGGCATTTGCAGGCGGCCACATGGCATCCGAATTGACCATCGTGTCCTGGGGCGGCGCCTATTCCAAGTCGCAGCTCAACGCCTATCACGAGCCCTATTCCGAGAAGACGGGCGCCACCATCCTGAACGACGACAGCTCTGCCGAGGCTGTGGCCAAGCTGCGCGCCATGAACGAGGCGGGCAACGTCACCTGGGACGTGGTCGACGTGGTGGCCGCTGACGCGATCCGCCTCTGCGACGAGGGCCTGGCGCTGGAGATCAACCCGGATGAGGACCTGGCCGCTGCCCCCGATGGCACGCCCGCCTCTGAGGATTTCGGCGACCTGCTGGTCAGCGACTGCTTCATCCCGCAGATCGTTTACTCGACCACCTTCGGCTACCGCACCGACATGGTGGGCGACACGCCGCCGACCACCGTCTGCGCCGTGTTCGACACCGAGGCCTACCCGGGCAAGCGCGCGCTGGAGAAGCGCCCGATCAACAACATGGAATGGGCCCTGATGTGCGACGGCGTCGCCAAGGCGGACGTCTATGACGTGCTGTCGACCCCGGCGGGGCAGGACCAGGCCCTGGCCAAGCTCGGCACCATCAAGGACGACGTGATCTGGTGGTCCGCGGGCGCCGACACGCCGCAGCTGCTGGCCGATGGCGAGGTCGTTATGGGCTCGACCTATAATGGTCGCCTGTTCAGCGTGATCGAGGAGCAGAAGCAGCCCGTGGCGATGCTCTGGGACGCGCAGGTCTTCGACCTGGACGGCTGGATCATCCCCGCCGGCCTGAGCCCCGAGCGTGAGGCGCGCGCGCGTGATTACATCATGTTCGCGACCGACACGCAGCGCCTGGCCGACCAGGCCAAGTACATCTCCTACGGCCCGGCACGCATGTCGTCCGCGCCGCTGGTGGGCCAGCATGCCGACCTGGGCATCGACATGGCGCCGCACATGCCGACCGATCCGGAGAACGCCAAGAACACGCTGCTTTACAACTACGAGTTCTGGGCCGACTACCGCGACGACATCGACGCCAAGTGGCAGGCCTGGCTGGCGCAATAAGCGCTGGTGCCCGTAGGGCGGGACTTGTCCCGCCCCGCTCAATAAAAATCACTCAGCTAGGGCGGGACAAGTCCCGCCCTACAATCAGACGGAGGGGACACATGCCAAAAGGCTACATGATCGCGTTCGGCAGGGTGGATAACCCAGAAGCCTACCAAGAATACGCGTCCAAGAATAACGACATCTTCTCCAAATACGGCGGCAAGTTCCTGGTCCGGGGCGGCCAGTGCGTCATGCCCGAGGGTGAGACACTGCCGCGCCAGGTGGTGATCGAGTTCCCTAGCTATCAGGCCGCGCAGGACGCCTATAACAGTCCTGAATACCAAGAAAATTTAAAGATCCGTCTCGCCAATGCGGAAACCATGGCGGTGATCGTGGAAGGTTGGGATGGCTGATTTGACCGCGCAAGCCGGGCCGGTTCTGGCCGCCGACGGCACGCCGCTGAAGCGCTCCCTGGGGCGCGCGTTGCGGCGCCAGAAGCTGCGGGCGCTGGCGCTGATCGCGCCGCTGCTGCTCTTTGTGGTGCTGTCCTTCGTTTGGCCGATCATCGAGATGCTCTCGCGCTCGGTCAATAACGAGATCGTGGCCAACACGCTGCCCGAGACCGTAGTGGCGCTGGCCGAGTGGGATGCCTCGACCGGCGAGCTGCCCTCTGAGGAGGTCTATGCCGCCTTCGCCCGCGACTTGATCGTGGCGATCGACGCCAAGCAGCACACCCGCCTGGGCTCTCGTTTGAACTACGAGAAAACCGGCATGGCCTCGATGTTCCGGCGCTCCGGGCGCACGGTCAAGAAATGGGACCCGGTAGAGGACGCGCCCTTCAAGGAGAAGTTCCTTGATGTGCATGACGGCTGGGGCGACATCGAGACCTGGAAGGTAATCCAGACCTACTCGCCCACGGTGACGCGCGGGTACTTCCTGAACGCGGTGGACATGCGCCTGACGCCCGAGGGCGCGGCGGCGCAGCCCGAGGATAAGCGGGTCCTGATCAAGCTCTTCGGGCGCACGCTTTGGATGTCGCTGGTGATCACCAGCGTGTGCATCATCCTGGGCTACCCGGTGGCCTGGATCATGGCGAACCTGCCGATGCGGCAGGCCAACCTGTTGCTCATATTGGTGCTCTTACCCTTCTGGACCTCACTGCTGGTGCGAACCTCCGCCTGGAAGGTGCTGCTGCAGCAGCAGGGGGTGATCAACGACATCCTGGTCTGGCTGGGCATGGTGGCCGATGACGGCAGGCTGGTGATGATCAACAACCAGACCGGCACGATCATCGCGATGACGCATATCCTTCTGCCCTTCATGATCCTGCCGATGTACTCGGTGATGCAGACGATCCCGCCGACCTATCTGCGCGCGGCGAAGTCCCTGGGCGCAACGAACTGGACGGCGTTCTGGCGGGTCTACTTCCCGCAATCGGTGCCGGGGATCGGAGCGGGCTCGATCCTCGTGTTCATCCTGGCGATCGGCTACTACATCACGCCCGAGATCGTGGGCGGCACCAAGGGTGTCTTCATCTCGAACCGGATCGCCTACCACATCTCCTCGTCGCTGAACTGGGGATTGGCGGCGGCGCTGGGGACGATCCTGCTGGTCGTCGTTCTGGGACTCTATTGGTGCTACGACAAGATCGTGGGCATCGACAACGTGAAGCTGGGGTAGCGCAATGGCGAGTTTGACACCGGATAGGCCCACACCGCTCAGCTTTGCGCTGCCGGTTGTGGCGGGCGCGGGGGCGCTGGCGGGGCTGTTCTTTGGCACGGCGAACGGGTCGGGCCTCTTGGGCGTGGTCGCGGGCGCGGTGCTGGCCGCGGGGCTGGCCTTTGTGATGGTCAGCCTGATCCGCAACGAGCGGCTGGCCTTCTGGGTCGCCCTCGTGGCGTTCGTGGCAATCTGTTTCGCGATCACCGGGCGCATCGTGCCCGCGCTGATCCTGGGGCTGCCGCTGGGGGCGTTCTTCTGGTGGTTCTCGTTCTGGATGGAGCGCGGGCGGTACCGCTCGCGCCTGTTGCCGTATCTCACGGCCGAGCAGGTGCTGTGGCACTACGCCTTCCGGGTGATTTGCGGGCTGATCTTCTTTTTCCTGGTCGCGCCGCTGGTCCCGGTGATGTGGCTGTCGTTCAACGCACAGGATTTCTTCACCTTCACGCCCGAGATGCTGGCCTTTGAGGCCGAGGGCTATAGCCTGAAGCACTACCGCGACTTCCTGGGCAAGGAATTTCTTGAAGGCGGCGGTTTCCCGGTAACGGGGCTGATCACCGGGGCGGTTCTTGGAGCGCTTTTGGCGCTTGTATTGGCCTTCTTTGGAAAGACCAGCCAAATCGGCGCTATCGTTCTGATCTTGGTATTTACCGTCTTCGGTCTGATAATCGGCAAACTGTGGGGGTTGAACGGCGCCTGGATAACTCCGTTGAAGAATTCTTTTACCATTGCGCCAATTGCGACCCTGATCAGCGTCAGCCTTGGTACGCTGGCAGCCATAGGCTTAAGCCAATCGCATGTGCCCGGCAAACGCGCGATTATGGCTATTCTGATTTCACCAATGATTGTGCCGCTGATCATTTCGGCCACGGGGATGTTCTTCTTTTATTCGGACATCGGCCATTTGATTGAGGCATTCGGAGTCAGCAAAAAAGTATCGGGTTATATTAAAGTCATCCTGGCGCACGCGGTGCTGGGGATCCCGTTCGTGATCATCACGGTGACGGCGACGCTGGTGGGCTTTGACCGCTCGCTGACGCGGGCCGCGGCGAATATGGGGGCAGGGCCGGTGACGACCTTCTTCCGGATCCAGATGCCGCTGATCCTGCCGGGGGTGATCTCGGGCGGGCTGTTCGCCTTCATCACATCCTTTGACGAGGTTGTGGTGGTGCTGTTCGTGGGCTCGGCGAGCCAGAAGACGCTGCCCTGGCAGATGTTCACCGGGCTGCGCGAGCAGATCTCGCCGACGATCCTGGCGGTGGCGACGATCCTGGTGCTGGTCTCGATTGCCTTGCTGACAACGGTTGAATTGCTGCGGCGCCGGTCCGAGAGGCTGCGCGGGATGTCACCCGGTTAAGCTCGCAAGAAATGTAGGGCGGGACTTGTCCCGCCCTCCGCCTCTGTCTCCAACTACAAAATTAGCTCTTGGACAGCGGATGGTGCTCGAGCACCAGTTCCTTTAGCCGCTCGTCCAGAACATGGGTGTAGATCTCTGTCGTCGAGATATCCGCATGCCCCAAGAGCGTTTGGATCACCCGCAGGTCCGCGCCGTTCGCCAGCAGATGCGTGGCGAAAGCATGCCGCAACGTGTGCGGCGTGACCTTGCCGGGGGAGACCCCGCCCGCCACGGCCAGCTCTTTGATCAGCGCGTAGAACCGGTGCCGGGTCAGGTGGCCAAGCTTGCCGCGCGAGGCGAAGAGATAGGGCGACGCCTGTCCGCTTTCGGCCTCCGCGGCGTCCTTTGTGGCCAGCCAGGCCACCAGGGCTTCGCGCGCGGGCGGCGACAGCGGCACCATGCGTTCCTTGCCGCCCTTCCCCTTGACCAGCAGCATCCTGGGGTCGCCTCGGGCAGAGGAGACGGGCAGGGACACCAGTTCGGTCACCCGCATCCCCGTCGCGTAAAGAAGCTCCATAAGGCAGGTGTTGCGCAGCCGATCCAGTGGCGTCCGCCCGGCCTCGCGGGCGGCCTGCAAGAGCCGTTCCACCTCGTCCACGCTCAACGTCTTGGGTAGGGATTTCTGCCGCCCCGGTCCCTTGATCTGCATCGCGGGGTTGTCCTGGCGCAGGCCCTCCTCATAGGCGAAGCGGTAGAGCTGCTTGATCGCCGAGAGCCGCCGCGCGCGGGTGGATTGCGCAAAGCCCTGGGCGTCGCAATGCACAAGGTAGGCTTCGACATCGCCCCGCTGGGCCCGTGCGAGATCGCCGCCCCTGCGCGCCAGCCAGTCGCGGAAGTCGCCAAGGTCGCGGGCATAGGCCTTAAGGGTGTTCGCGGCGGCGTCCTGCTCGGCGGCTTGCGCCTCTATGAAGTTGCGGAGCCAGGTGTCGCTCATCCGCGCCCGTCCAGGATTAGAACCTGAAGCGCTGTGCGGCGCGCGGCGTCCTCTAGCCCCAGCACGCGGAAGGTCGCGATGGCCTGGGAGAGCTGCTCGATATCGCCATTCGCGCCTTCGCCCATCCGCTTGATCGCCGTCAGCAGAGTGGCGCCGAGCGCGCCTGCGCGCAGCGCCTGTTGCGTGGCCGGATCCGCCGTGCGGGCCAGGAAACCGTCCGCGATTGCGGCCGCCGTCTGGTTCGGAGCCGACACATTGCGCAGGTCGCCGCGCGCCACGGCGATCAAGAACCGCTCGCGGGCGGTTTGGGGCAGGTGCGCCATGGCGGCGCGTTCGTAGTCCTTGGTCAGAAGGGCAAGCTCAAAGGCCAGTGCGCTGGCCGGGCCCGCCAGGGCGATCTCGTTGATGCGTTCACCGTAAAGCCCTGCGAAAACAGGCGCTAACCCGGCATTCTTCATCTCATCCCAGACGATGGGCAGGGCGCGGCTGGTGGCCTCGGCGGCATCGGCGTCCAGCGCCTTGTCCAGGGTCTGGACGGCGTCGACGCGGGTCCAGATCCCGCCGGAGGCGGCGGCCTGGCGCTCGGTATAGAGGCCAAGCAGCTTGTTTGCGGGCACGGCCCCCTGGCGTGTCAGGCGTTCGGCGGCTGCGATCTGGGCCCTCCAGCCGGTGCTTGGCCGCAGATCGGCATGGGCAAAGGCGAGGGGCAGCGTCGTGGTGGGCAGCGGCTCGCCGATGCTTTCAAACAACTTAAAAGTCAGCGGATCCAGCTTGTCGGGGGCCGCCAGGGCCTGGGCGCCCTCGGCGAACTCCGGGTCCAGGAAGCGGTGCAGCAGCTGTTCCGATAGCGGGTCAAGCCCGCCCAGGGAGGCGCCGGTCTCAAAGCTCAGCGCCGCCGCCGCCCAGTCGCCGGTGCGCGCCAGGCAGAAGACCCGCGGCGCCAGCGCCCTGACCAGCCCCGGCATGGTCACGAGCCGCTCGCAGGCGATGCTCTCGGTGCCCAGCAGCAGGCTGAGGTCAAACCAGCGCGCGAAGCGCTTTGGGCTGTCGGGGCCCGCGCGCTCCAGCAGGGCCTGTGCCGATTCGATGGCGCCCAGCCGCACCAGCGTGTCGACGCGGGCCAGGAAAAGCTCGGCGCGGCTGTCGCTGTCGATGGGCGGGTCCAGCTCGGACAGAAGCAGCGTGTAAAGAAGCTCGCGCGTGGCGGGCAGCAGGTCGTCGGTCTCGATATCGCGCAGCAGCGCAATAAGCTCGGCCTTTGGCGTCGGGCCCCAGAGCGTGGCGGGCAGGCCGCTGATCGCGCGCGGCAGCAGCCCCACCGCGTCGGGCGTGGGCGCGTCCAGCGGCGTCACCCGGATTGGCTCGGAGATCACGCCGCGAGACACCGCGGGCTCGCTGAGGAGCTGCGGCGCATCGAGCGTCTCGACCGGCGTTGTGGGCACCTCCTCCAGCCAGTCTATGGCTGATAGGGGCGCTTGGCCCTGCGCCGGGAAAATCCCAAGGCCCAGAAGGGCCGCAAGGAGGCAAAGCCTACCGCGCATCCAGCATCACCGGCTCCGAGACGTCCTCTTGCTCGGGCGAGAGGTCCCCAAGATAGGCGTAGCCCACCAGTCCTATGCCTCCAAGGAACACGAGAATCGTGAGAAACCTCAATAATCTTAGCATCCGGGACAGTGCCTTCTTTCTTAGCTGCGCTGCGGCGCCGCTGGGTTCTTGCGACGCGTGCGTTTTATATATGGCATTTCTTGCCGTCACCCGCCATTGAGATATGGGTTAATCTTTGCGCGGGCTATTGCCAGTTTGACATATCTACTAAAAAAAACCGCCGTACTGGTGGGCATGATGGGCTCGGGCAAGACCGCTGTTGGCTCTGCGGTGGCGCGTATGCTGAATGTGGCCTTCCTCGATAGCGATGTCGAGCTCGTCCGGGCGGCAAATATGACCATCCCGGAGATCTTCGAGCGCGATGGCGAGCCGTTTTTCCGCGACAAGGAGGCCCAGGTGATCGCCAGGCTTCTGGAAACGCAGACGGGCATCCTATCCACCGGCGGCGGCGCCTTCATGACGCCGGGCAACCGCGAGACGATCTCGCAGCTTGGGGTCTCGGTCTGGCTGCGCGCCGATCTGGAGCTCTTGTGGAACCGCGTCCGGCATAAGACCACCCGGCCGCTTCTGCGCACCGATAACCCGCGCAAAACGCTGAGTGAGATCAAGAGCGAACGCGAGCCGATCTATGCGCTGGCGGACTTGGCGGTGGATGCCGATCCAAGCTACTCGATCGAGGAAATGGCGCAGAAGGTGATCGAGGTGCTGCTGACGCGCCCCGATGTTTTGGAGAGAAAGACATGAGCGAAACGGTGCGGGTAGAGCTGGGCGCGCGAGCCTATGAGGTGCGCATCGGGCAGGGTTTGCTGGCACGCGCGGGCGCCGAGATCGCGCCGCTCTTGCAGCGCCGCAAGGTCGCCGTTCTGACCGATGAGCGCGTGGCGCCGCTGCATCTGGACGCGCTGCGGGCAGGGCTGGCGCGGGCTGACATCGAGATGAGCGCCCTGGCTCTGCCGGCCGGCGAGGCGACAAAGGCCTGGCCGCAGTTTTCGCGCGCGGTCGAGTGGCTCCTGGCCGAGAAGGTGGAGCGCCAGGATATTTTGATCGCGCTTGGCGGCGGGGTGATTGGCGACCTGGGCGGCTTCGCCGCCGCGGTGCTGCGCCGTGGCGTGCGTTTCGTGCAAATCCCTACGACTCTCTTGGCGCAGGTCGACAGCTCGGTCGGCGGCAAGACCGGGATCAACGCGCCGCAGGGCAAGAACCTCATCGGCGCCTTCCACCAGCCCTCGCTGGTGCTGGCCGATATCGACGTGCTGGGCACGCTTGCGCCGCGGGACTTCCTGGCGGGCTATGGCGAGGTGGTCAAATACGGGCTGCTGGGGGACGCGGAGTTCTTTGCCTGGCTCGAGGCGCACGGCCCGCGCCTGGCGGGCGATCCTGCGCTAGCCACCGCGGCGGTGCGTCGGTCGGTGCAGATGAAGGCCGATATCGTGGCGCGCGACGAGACCGAGCAGGGCGACCGGGCGCTGCTGAACCTCGGGCATACCTTCTGTCACGCGCTGGAGGCCGCTACGGGGTATTCCGACCGCTTGCTGCATGGCGAGGGCGTGGCGGTGGGCTGCGCCTTGGCGTTTGAGACCTCGGCGCGGCTTGGGCTTTGCCCGCAAGAGACCCCCAGCCGGGTGCGTGCGCATCTGCGGGCCATGGGGATGAAGGTGGACCTGGCGGATATCGCGGGCGATCTGCCCGATGCCGACGGGCTCCTGACGCTGATGGCGCAGGACAAGAAGGTGCTGGACGGGCGGTTGCACTTTATCCTGGCGCGCGACATCGGTGCGGCATTTGTGACATCAGATGTGCCGCGCGAGGTGGTGCATGCGGTCCTCACCGACGCCCTGGCGGCGCGCTGATGGTGGCGGTGCAGCGGTTCACGGCGCGGCGCGCGGACTCGCCCCGCCCGGTGATGGGCGTGCTGCTGCTGTCCACCGACGAGACCCTAGAGGAGGAGCTGCGGCTGACCCTTCCGGGCAGGCTGGGCGCCGCAGGCAGCCCGAAACTGCACAGCGCGCGGGTGATCAGCGCGCCCGAGGTCACCGAGGACAGCCTGGCCGCGATGCAGGCGACGATCCCAGCCGGGGCGGCGCAGCTGCCCGCCGCGCCAAGCTATGACGTGATCGGCTATGGCTGCACCTCCGCCACCGCCGTGCTGGGGTCAAAGCGCGTGGCCGACCTGGTCCGCCAAGGCCGCGCCTGCCGCGCCGTGACCACGCCGCTGGACGCGCTGGTCGCCTGGTGCGCGGCGCATGATGTGAGGCGCCTTGCGGTGCTGACGCCGTACTCGCCCGAGGTCTCCCAGCGCCTGGTGGACGCGATCACCCAGGCCGGGATAGAGGTGGTCGTGCTGGGGGCCTTTGATGAGCCCAGCGAGGAGGCCGTGGTGCGCATCTCGCCCGACAGCGTGGTCGCTGCCAGCGCCGAGCTCATGCAGGGCATCGAGGCCGACGCGCTGTTCCTAAGCTGCACCAACCTGCCGACCCTGGAGGCCCGCGCGCGACTGGAGCAGTCCTGCGCTGTGCCGGTGGTGTCCTCGAATTCTGTGCTGGCCTGGGATATGTGCCGCCTGGCGGGCATAACGCTTTAACGCAAAGATTGTCTGTCCTGCCTTTGCGCGGAGGATGGCGGCTTCGAGCCCGAAGTAACTGATGCCGCGCGGTACGTGAATGTCTGGTTTCCCAAACTCTCGCCGGATACAATTGGGTATGCACGATTATTTTGAAACAGATCGACTACACCTTGCTCGCCCGCGCTTGATGGATGTGCCCGACTTGTTTGTTTTTTTGGGTGATCGGGAAGCGATGCAGCATACGCACTGTGATGCGAATGTCCGAGAATGCCGAAAACGCATTGCGGTTCATGAATGGCGAAGAAGACGTGATGGCTTTGCTCCTTGGACAGTGCGTCTCAAGAAAACAGGAAAGGTGATTGGCTGGGGCGGGCTTTATGATGACCCTTTTGACCCCGGATGGGGTGTCGAACTTGCGTACTACTTTGATCCAACCAGCTGGGGAAACGGGTATGCGACGGAGCTATGTCGAGCGGCTCTCAACTACTCAGATCGACACGTTGAAGCCGATTTTGTCACGGCTTTTGCCCATCCTGAGAACGCCGCTTCTAACGCGTTACTCACCAAACACGGCTTCGAGTATCAGCGCTTTGTCAAAGAAATGGAACGAAACTTATATCGTCGCGCACGCAAAGTTTCCTAGAGTTTGCAATAGACAGCAGCCATTGGCGCAGCCGCAGCGAAAGCTAACTTTGTCCCACGCTGGCGACCTTCATTAACCCAATTGATCTACCGTCCGCCTTCCCCAGAATGGCCCTCAGGTGCATCAAAGATCGACAACGCGTGGTTTCCAACAAGTCCAAGTGAGACCGAAGTCAAAAATACTCGGTTGGCATAGGGTTTCGCCCCTATAGGCAACTGAGACGAAATGGACCCGTTCAGACCGTCCGTGAGGTCCTTTGCGCGCGCCATCGCGACCAGTCTTCCGGCGTGTCGAGATCCATGACGGCGTCCCAGCCCGCGTGGCCGCGCGCGACTGGGGCAGTCCAGCGCGGTGTTGGTGGTGTCCTCGAATTCTGTGCTGGCCTGGGATATGCGCCGCCTCCTGGCGGGCCGTGGCCATCATGTTGCACTATTCGCCTGTATACCAAGGCACTTGGACATTAAGGACTCCGGCACCAATGCGCGGGCTAACGTGTTTTGGGGCGCCGAGATACTTGTAGAGGAACGTTCTGGCAGGGACATGAGCTTCGGCAATATGGTCCCCGGCAAACCGGGCCACCCGTGGGGCCGCAACGCTTGTCCCATTCATGCGAGCAAACGAGCCGCTATAGGTCCCAGCGCTGATCGTGCCTCGCAGCACATAGCTCTCATCGCTGATGGTGGCGACGTCTGGATTTCTAGGCATCGGGGCATGTCCGCCGTTTTGCGGGACCGGGGCCAGCGCAGTTGCAGAATAGTCCGCCGGTTGGCTGGCTTTGTGGTTCATTCCCGCGATCACGATCGGAGTTTCGCCACAGGCAAACCCGCTTATCGTGCCGCTGCGGCGGATCAGCGAGGCATCGAGGTTTGGGTCCGTCGTAATGGGCAGACCATACTCGCCAAAGCGCTTGTAATCTGGTCCCACGAAGAAGCTCTGGCGCCCATGCGGGGCATATCCGGGCAGGCTTTCATCACGGCGGATCCAAGCGTGTATTTCTCCGGCAAGTTTCTTGCCCTTCTGCTTCGTTTTCATCGTGATCTGCCATCGACCCGACGGGGCCAGTGCTGCGTCTGAACTAAGCGAGTGGGTTGGGTTAAGACATAGCAGGAACATGCCGCGCTCGGTGGGAGCGGGCTTGAATTTGAAGGACAGCCGGCCGATCGCACATCCATTGCTGTCGCAGATCCATTTTGAGTTGGCCGCGCCAATGGCCGTCAACTCGGTCGTCTCGCCATCGGGTGAGCTCACGGCGATGCTGATCCGAGACCTTCGCTCTTCGTCCAGGCCGAAGGGCATCCAAAACTCGACTTGGGTTGCGGTGCGGTCATCAGGCAGCATGACCATGGTGAGGGTTTTTGGCTTCTTGCTTTTCCCAAGCGGTACAACGGCATGGCCCTGCGACAGGTTGTCGTTTCCAACGGGCAAGGCCATCCATGTTTTCTGGTCCTGCGCGATGGTCCCGTAGAACTCCAACAACTCGCTGGTGCCGTCGGTGCCGTCATGTGGACCCGAGGTGTTCCCATACGAGAAATTCAAGATAACGGGCGCAAGGTCCTTCGTGTCGCCAAGTACCAGCCGCCGGGTAAGGTTGCTTATCGATTGCAGCGCCAGCGCAAGGCTGGGCAGCAGGCTTTGCCCCGTCACATCCTGGGTGACCGCCGCCGGGAGCGCGGCGCAGACAATTGGCCGGTTCTTTACGCCCTGCTTCGTCAGGTCGTCCGTATCAATCTTTCCCATCGGATAGCCCGCGGCCATTGCGGCCACATGGGTCCCGTGCGAGCGGTTGAGCGAGACCGCGTCGAACGTCTTGCTGGCGAAATCGATCTGTCCGGTCGCCTTGTAAAAGCCCACTTCGTCAAGAATGCCGTTGATGTGGTATTCCTCCATCAACGCATCGATCTGGGCCTTGTCCAGGCGGCGCCCATAGGTGGCGTTCTTGGCCTCCGGATCAGGTTTTACGGCAAAGAAATCGGCCTGAAGGACGCGGGTCGAGGTGCGCTTGTCTCGAAGCAGATTATGCGCGATGCCGATGCCGTCATCGATGACCACCATCACGACCGAGTCAGGCGGCACAGCGACAAAGTTAAAGGTGGTGTCGATCGGTTCTGCGTTGAAATCGAGGTGTTCTTCGTCGACATGGGTTCCCAGGTCGACATCGACAACATTGGGGAAAGCATTCGCCCGGTTGAGCTCGTGCAACGCCGATTGGTGTGCGATGACCGTTAGAAAGTTCCGCGGGTGCCGCACGCTCCGGTCACCCAGAGTATAGGCCACGGGCACAATGACGTGCTCCATCAAGCCAGGCGGCAGCGATTGCACAAACTCGTCGATGCTGATCCCACGCGCGGCCTCTTCGAGCGTCAACAGGGCGGACCACCATTGACCGTCATCCGGAGACAAGCCAAGGCGAAAATCCGTTAGGTCGTTTTTGACCGGATGAAGTGGTCTAAGTGCGCCATTTTGGGTCATCTCAAACCCCGGACTTGCTGCTGCTGTCGAAGTCGTCCCACTCGGTGACGGCTTTATTCCACAGCCAGGCCAAAACCGGCTGCGCGGCGCCCAGTGGCTCACACCGCTCGGCCGTAGCCCAGGTCTTTTTGCCGTTCTTCAGGAGTTTGGCCTGCTTGTCACTCTTGGCGTCGTAGAGCTTGTGCCAGTCAAAATCGTCTTCGTCATTGAACGCGGTGCCGTCGAAGGAGGCGCTGGTCCAGACGTGTTTTCCGGTGCTGAGCGATGTGACCAGATTGGCCAGCGTCAGACCCAGGATGGCGCCCGCGACGCTATCGACCGGGAAGTGAACGCCCGCAACGGTGCGGTTGGTCGCAATGCGCGAGGCCAGGCGCATCAGCATTTCGCCCCAATGGTCGTCTCCGTCCCCCGCGGGTTTGTACTGCGGCGCGTTCGAGCTGCGTAAGACGTGCAGCAACAGCCGGGCCGTCAGGAAGCTTTCCGTCGAATGTCCGCTGGGCAGCGACCCGTGGGTCGGCGTCTGGATCATCGGTTGGACTTGCGGCGAAAACTCGATCGGGCGTTTGACCGCGAGCGCGTATTTCAGCTGCATCTCTGCATAGACGGTAAAGCGAAGCGCCGCGCCCAGGAATTCCAGCGTATAGGGCGTGCGGGCGGGGTCCAGAAAACCAATCGTTGCGTAAAACGGCATCGGCGCCTGAACCTGAGAGATGATCTCGGGCGCGCGATCCTGCCGGATATTGGCGTACCCGTAGAGGAAACGAAGCTGCCTTATGAGCTGCTTTTCCTCCGGCGCCTTCATCGAGATAAGCGAATGGTAGGCCGTCTTGGGCTTCTTTCCGGTCAAAGGCCCGCGGCGCCACAGGGACGCTTTCCCCTTGTCAAAGGTCATCTCGATTTCAGATTTCAACGCAAAGTCAAGGATCTGGGCGCGCACGCCGGGCGATAGTCTTTTCAGGTTCTCAGGATCGTTCTGCACATTTGAGACGATGTGCTGGGGGAACTCCAGCTCGGCCCCGACGATCCCGTCACGGTTCGTCAGCAGGGCCTGGACAGGTACGCCATCATCCGGAACGCCGTACCCGTTGTAGCCATTATACCCGTTATATCCGTTATAGCCGTTGTACCCATTATACCCGTTGTAGCCGTTATATCCGTTGTACCCGTTCTGCGGAAAGCCGCTTGGAAAAAACATGAACACATCCCTCTGTGATTGGATTTGAAATCACTCTGGAACGCCTAGGGATTTGAGGTCCGAGGCGAACTTCTGGCCGTTGATGAAACTTGCACTTGGAGACGCGCTCAGCCACTGGCTGACGGTTAGCCCCGGTTGCAGACGCATAAGTTCTGACGTGATTTTCTGCGCTTGGGCCATGTTTCCGCATCTGGCCTCTGCCACGGCCAGCATCCGCAACGTAGAAGTGTGCGTGCGGTTCATACGGTAAGAGGCCCGCGCCAGTTCGGCGGCTGTTTCGTTGTCGCCGGCGCTGAGATTGACACCCGCCGCCAGGGCTAGGTTCATGAACCGGTGCGGGTCGAGCGGAGACAATTTCAGCGAGAGGTTGGCGTCCTCCAACCCCTCGCCGCCTCGGTCCGTAAAGGCCAGCAGCATAGCCCTGAGCATCCGGCCGGATGTGTCGTTCGGATTGAGCTCCAGCGCGGTGTTGTAGCGATGCTCGGCATCATCCAATTGGCGCTTAAGATGCGTAAGCACCTGACCTTCGCTGACCAGCGCCTGGGTGTGGTTGGGGTCAATGTCCAATGCCCGGGCGGTGCAGGCATAGGCAAGCTCGCTGTCATGGCCGGGATCGTCGGACCACCCTTGAATAACCCGCAGCAGATGCCAGCGCGCCATCCAGGCCAGTGGCGTCGGATGTTCGGGCACACGATCGATTAGGGCACTGAGCAGGGTTCGGGCCCGCTTGAATTCGATGGGTGACAGGCGATGCATCAACCCGATTGCACCGAAGAGGATGCTGTAGGCTTCCAGACTGTTCAACGGTTGCGACTGAACCTTGAGCGTTTCATTCAGAACGATGGCCCGATGAATTTGGCCCGCAGCCTGATAGGCCGCGTCCAGATAGTCCAGGTGTTCCCCGCGGGGTCTCGATATCACATCCGACCAAAGTATCCGGTTCGTCCGCGTGTCCGAAAACTCGCAATTGAACTGAATCTCACCGCCATGTTCGACCCAGAAACCGGACAAAACAAAATCCGCGCTCAGCATCTTACGGACGTCCCGCAGGTCCATACTCTGCCCGATGAAGGCCGAGGTCGACATGCTGGAGATCACGTTGATCTCATGCGAGCGCGAGAACTCCTGAGTGATCGAGTTGGCAAATAAAAGCCCCAGCGGTCCGCCTGTTTCTCCTTCAATACCTTGCCGCAAAGGTAGGATGGCCAGCGTTGGGAGGACGTTCAGAGTAAAGTTGCCGACCTGTGCCGGACCCGGAACACGCACGACGTTGAAGGCGCGGATTTGCACATTGCCGCGCCCCAGATTGGGTTTGAAGAGCAGCTCTCCCATGTCTTCGAATTTGACCCGCGGATTTGTGGATGCTGCGTCCCAAACCGAGAGGGATGCGACAACGCTTCCCTGCGTTGAAAGCTGCGCCAGCGCCTGGGCCACGGGCAGAGCGTCTGGCCCTCCCATGGTCACGCCGACGGCTTTAAAGCTGCCATCCCGCAAGGATACGACATATTCCAGCGCCTGATTGACGTCAGCAAAGATCAGCATCGTTCCGGTGTCGACACGCCGAATGTTATCCGACTGCAGCGGGTATGACATCAGATCTTCAGCGGATTCGATGAATAGGCAGGCTGAACCGCCTTCGCCCTCGAAGGCATCGATTACTTCGACCGTCGAGTGATCTCGTTGGGTTATGGTTTCTGAAGGTGTGTTTCCCGGCTGGAGCGGTTCCACATTCAGTTTGTAGCCGCGTTTGGAAACGGTTTGCAGGGCCGAGTGCTTGGTGTCGCCAATCGCTTTGCGAATTTCCGAGATACATTGGGTCAGGCTGTCGTCTGTGACTTCCAGTCCGCTCCAAACCTGGTCAATTATCTCTTCGCGCGGAATAAGCCGGCCGGCATTTGCAAACAGGAACTCAAACACGCTAACGGATTTCGCTCGGAGCCGAATTTCTTTCCCTGCTGAATCTGTCAGCAGCTTCGAGCTGGGCGAATACACCGCGTTACCTACGGACATTGCCGGCTGCTGCCCGGCCAGGTTCTCCAAATACAGCCCCCGATTGTGCTCCAGTTTAGGAGGGTAGGGGGAAAGTTGTCTTTCAGCAAGAATTACCTCGCTGTGAATGTGGCAGATGACGGGCCGGTCGGGACCAAGGCCAGGACCGCTATTTCGCAGCCGTGAAACGTGCTGGCCTCGCCGCGCAGGCTCAAAGAGTTGAGTTCTGCGACCAGATGCTAACTGAGCAAGTCCACCGATTATCGCATTCACTTTATTGGGCTGACCTTGCTGCGGCCGATCAAAGCAGGGTGAAATACGTTGCTATTTCAATGCAGTGGCCTTGGGTGGGATCTTCGTGCGATGCGCAAAGAACGGATATCCAAAGGCTAGATTGGCAATTGATCGGTGTCCTAAAAGTTTTCCGAAACTTATCCGAAATTTCTATCAAAAAATATTTCGGAACAGTTTCGTTGACCTTTCAGGTGTTTCTCCGGCGGTCGTGGGATCGTGGCTCCACTGTCAACCATGCCTCCCAAGATCGGGGTATAATTTTTAGGAGAATTACAATGCTAGACAAAATGGACGCCGGCAACAGCGCCGTCGCACAAACAATCAACGACCTAAACGCTGGATGGCGCAATCAAGTGACCACAGTTCTTGGGGTGGACAGCACGAATTTTCAACTGGCCCAAGGCACGCTGGGCCTCCAGACCTCCGATTCAAGTGGCCTGTTTTTAATGGCTGACGCAGTACCGCCGGTCTCGACCACCGCGTATTTCGATGCCTCGGGCAAGAACAAGCGCTCCACCGCTTACAATCAGCTTCTTCATGCGCTGAATCTCTCGACGGCCAGCGACCTACGCGACGCCCTGGGGGACATGTACTCTAAGTGGATCGACTATCGTAACGACGCCAGCAACTGGAAGCCGGACACGACCCAGCGCCAGTTGTTCAATCAATTTGCGAACCGGTATCTGGACCCGGTGGTGAAGAATGCCGGCGATCAGGTCTTTGCATTGGCCGAGAGCGAGCCGCTGACCATCGCGCTGAACAACTTCGTGAACACCAGCTTCTACCAGGAGTTCAAGGACAGCGCGGGGGATCCGGTCTCTCTGCCCAAATATTCGGGCACCGTCGATGCAGCGAAAGCCGCGATCAATGGCGGCGGCGGTCCCGTGACCATCGACTACAATAGTGCGACCGCAGACACGTCCTCGAACGGCACAACGGTGCACGGATCGGCCTCGGGTTTTTATTCGATCTTCTCGGGCGGAGCCAGTGTCGACTTCCAGAGCCTGAACGAATTGGCGACTTCGTCCAACTTCTCGATCAAAGGCACGATCGGCAAGTACGGCACGATGACCACCCAAGCCGCGCAGTGGTATGATGGCTCGCAGGTCTCTCGGTCCTACAACGCCAAGAACGACTATGATGTCTGGGATAAGAACTCGAACCAGGGCGACTGGGACAGCTTCTTTTCCGAGAACGGCTCGCTTGCCCGCCGCGTCAGCCAATTGTTGTTGGTCAGCGACTACGATCTTACCGTGACCAGCTCGGCCAGCTATTCGAAGTCTGACTACCAGAAGATCTCGACCGAGGCGCGCTTTGGGGTTTGGCCGTTCTTCTCGGGCACTGCAAAGGCAACGCATGAGCAGAAGTTCACCCACAACGAGGATGGCAGTTTCAGCGTCCGCTACAAGTTGGACAAGGGTAAGACCCAGATCTGGGGCGCCACCATCCAATCTGCTCCGAATTGATCGAGTGTAAGAGGTCTGGCGCGGGGCCGCAGCTCCGCGCCAGCATTCATATGTTTCAACTCAGGATTTGAACAATGTTGATGAAGAACCAAGGGCTCCCCGCGCCATTGGCGCAGTATTTTCAAGGCATTGCCGACATCGCGACCGAAGCCGTCGCCGACAAATGGCCGGGGCCAGGTCCGGCGCCCGAGGTGTTCGACGACCTGCAAACGCCGAAATCGGCATCCTGGGCCGGCATTGCGGTGCACCCGATGGCCGTTCTGGAGACCGCGTATATTCGGCTTGTCCAACAGGCAGAGGCTGAAGCCGGGAGCGATACAGACAAAGCGCGCGAGGCGGCCTTTCAGGCTCTGTCGAAGTTCTTCATCCTTGAATCCACTGAACCGGCTCCACTTGGGGTCGCGACGGCTCCGCTGATCGGCGAGGCCACAAAAGATCTGCTGGCCGCGTTCAAGTTTACGCAGGTGCAGGCCGACGGGCAGCAGAAGGGGGCCTATGATCTTTTGGTTCAAATCGTGCAGAGCGCCGCCGAATTGGTGGCCCGTATGACAAGTGCCGAAAGCTTGGCATTTGCGACCGACGGGGTGCGCAGCGCTGCCGCCTATCTGGGGCTCTACGATTTTCCTCCCCCTGACGTAGGAGCTCACTGGGCGCGTGCGCACCCCAACCAATCGGCCGCGCAAACTCAAGCGCTGGTGGATGAGGTGCGAGAGCGCCTGATCGAGCCCCTGACAGAACCCTCGGTGGCCGCGGCTTCGCCGCGCAGCCTGTACAACATCGGGCCGTTCTATCTCTATCGCTTGATGCACCGGTTTTTGGGCGGCGCGGAAGGCGCGCCCATGACCTTATCCGCCAAAGGCATTGCCAGCGGTGCCGCGACCGGCGCTTTGCACCGACCCGACTGGCTGTGGCTGACCGAATGGCACGAAGACCGGGTGGTCTGGCTGGATACCAAACTGGGCGAACTGAATGACGCTTTGATGGCAGAGTTTGGTATTGCGCAGGATGTGCTTCGGTTTCACCTGAAGGGCGGGCGGGCCATGTATGTGGCGCTGGGTGCGCCGGAGAAAGGCGGCAACGACTGGGACACTGGCGTGTTGATCAACCCCACGCTTTCGCCAGAGTACTGGTACGCGGCCTTCCGCAAGGTGAATGATCTAATCCTTGAATTCTTGGATCAGGCCCGGTTCGGCTACACCCAGCTGCTCGGCGCGCATGCCGGTCAATTGGCGGCGCCTCGGATTGCGCCGCAGGCGACGGACGATCTGGCTTTCGACGATCTGACCGACCCCGATGAGCACTCGGAATACACCAGGATGGCGCTTCTGTCCGGCAATCTGGCCCCTGAGGCTTTGGAGATGTCGGGCACCGGTTCCGGCGCGTTGGCGCAATCTCGGGTGCGCCCCTCGGGCGTCAACGGAGAACTCATCGACATTGGCATCTCGACCCGCAGTTCCGTCGAACTTCTAGAGCATTGGCGCTCGGTCAGGGTCGAGAAAGGCCACGGAGTTGTGCTTGATGGCATTCCGATCCCAACGCTGCCCTATTTCGTCGACGATTTCTCGACCATCATCAGAGAGGCCATTGCGAACAAAACCGTGGACCGGAAACTGGCCAAGCGCCTGCGCAGGCTGCGCCTGGTCCTGCTCAGCGACAAGACTTCGATCACCCAGGCCATCGCGCATCGCCGTGCCGCCGTTGCCAAGGCCCTCCCAAAGGCAGCCGCGACGTTGGATCTGGCAAAGCAGGACCTGCGTTCGGCGGCGCTGGCTTGGGGGCTTGAGGCGCTGCTTGCGTCGACCAAGGTAAGCTATACGACGGACCTTTGGGTGGCCGCATTCGACGACTACATTGTCGCGCATGCGGCCGCGCTGCTGGACCCGCAAACAATCGCTGAGATGTGGCGCGTTATCGGCCCGGAGATCCCCGAGGGAGAAGAGCGCGATCAATGCGAGCTTCTGTTCCTGATCCAGAACGCAACCAGCACTTTGGCCCATCGGATCCTGGCGGATCGCGCGGCGCTGTCCAAAGCAGTGGGCGCCCCGGATGCGCCGGAAGCGCCGCTGTGGCAGGGCATCTGCACAGCGCTTCAGGCCATCTTTGCGCTGAACCATGTAGGTGCTGGCACCGGAGAGTTTTACGCCACGTCCGGTCTGGCGGCCGAGATCCAACGCGGTCATGCGGGCGTTGATGCGCCCGACCCCGCAGTGCTCAGTGCGGGGGGGGCAGGAGAAGTGTTCTATCGCGCGGGACGGGTGCCCGTCGATCAGGCCCTCAGGGAACTCGCACAGCGCCTGCAAGCGACCCTGACTGGCAAACCCTTTGACGTCACTGTGACGGAAGCGCAAGCGCAGCTCACTGTTGTCGTGCGAACGACCGAACGCCTGCCTGGGATCAAGATCGGCCCCGAAGATGTCGTGGTTCTGATCGTGCGAGATGAGGGTAAAGGCGCGGACGCCGCGCATGTTCTGGATTCCGTTGATGGCTTTGTTACGGCATCTGTGCGTGACCTTGCGCGGCTGTTCGCTGACCGTGCGGCGGACTCAGAGGATTATGATCTGCGTATCCGGCGCAAGACGGCGTATCGCTTCCTTCTGGACGATGTTCTGGGCCGTCAGATTGCTCAGATCCGCGGCTAGGTCACTTGCCCAGCGCCTCTTGATGACGGTTCGATGGCCTACAGCTCAGTCTAAGGCTGTCCCTATGGGCAACTGATCCAAAATGACCGGTTCAGACCGTGTTTGAGGACCTATGCGCGCGCCATCGCTCCCAGTCTTCCGGCGTGTCGAGATCCATGACGGCCGCGCGGCCGGGCAGGGGGACAAGCTGGACGCCCTCGGTGGCCAGCACGCTGCGGGCGCCTTGATCGCCCGTCAGATCCGCGAACTGGTGCAGAAGGCGCGTTGGAAACAGCGTCGGGTGCCCCGGCGTCCCGTCCTGCGTCGCGGCGCGCAGCGGGTGAGGCTCTGCGGCGGAAAAGGCTTGCGCAAGCGTGACCAAATCCGCGCTTTGGATGTCTGGCATATCGGGCAGGTGCACTAGCAGTCCGGAACCCTCGGACCGGTCGGCGTCCAGCAGCGCCAGCGCCGCCGCGCCGCCCACCCGGAGCGAGGCGGACATGCCGCTCGATGCGTCGGCCACGCTCAGCAATTGGCAGTCCAGCCCGGTCACGGCCCTCCGCCGCGCCGCGTCCTCTTCGCGCAATGTCACAAGCACCGGACCAAGATCGGCGGCGAGCGCGGTCTGGACCGCGTGGCGCAGGGCAGGGATGCCGTCCACCGGCTCCAACAGCTTGTCGGCCCCGCGCATGCGCGCGGAGGCCCCGGCCGCCGGAATAAGCGTGACGATCATCGCGACGGGGTCAGCGCTCTGGGATCAGCCCGCGCGGGCTGAACCGCAGCACCAGCAGCAGGATAAGCCCCATGGTCAGAAGCCGCATATGCGCCGCGGATTCCTGCAGATGCGCCTTTAGCCAGTTGTCCTCGGCCATTCCGGCAGTGATCACGTCCATCAGCCACAGCCCCAGCGGCTCGACCTCGACCCAGAGGAACCAGATCAGGAACCCGCCCAGCACCGCGCCGAAGTTGTTGCCCGATCCGCCTACGATCACCATCACCCAGATCAGGAAGGTGAACCGCAGGGGCTGGTAGGAGGTGGGCGTGAACAGGCTGTCATGGGTGATCAGCATCGCGCCCGCCACGCCGCAGACCGCCGAGCCCAGCACGAAGATCTGCAAATGCCGCGCGGTGACGTCCTTGCCCATCGCCTCGGCGGCGACCTCGTTGTCGCGGATCGCGCGCATCATCCGGCCCCAGGGCGAGTTCAGCGCCCGCTGCGCCAGGAACATCACAATCAGCAGCACCGCCAGGAACAGCCCCGCGTAGCAGAGCTTTACGAACAGGGTTGAGCCCACCACCGGGTCCAGCCCCAGCCCCTGGGCGCGCTCCACAAAGGCCGGGTCGTTCTGCAGGTCGATCTCATAGGGCACCGGGCGCGGCACGCCGTTGACGTTCTTGACGCCGCGGCTCAGCCATTCCTCGTTCTTGAGCACCGCGATGATGATCTCGGCGATGCCCAGCGTGGCGATGGCCAGGTAGTCGCTGCGGAGCCCCAGCGCGGTCTTGCCGATCAGCCAGGCCGCCCCCGCCGCGGCCAGCCCGCCGATGGGCCAGGCCAGGATCACAGGCCAGCCCAGCCCGCCCAGGTAGCCCAGCAGGGCGGGCTCGACCTTCTCGATGGCCACAACGGCGGGGTCGAAGATGCCGCGATAAGCAAAGAAGCCACCGCCCAGCAGCACCAGCATCGCGAATGCGCGGACATTGCCCTTGGGCAGCCGGGCCCAGGCCAGCACCGCCGCAAAGATCAGCGCCCCGCCCACGATCAGCGCCAGCAACGCGCGCGGCCCCCCGGCGGTCCAGGCGTCGGGCACCGGCGGCATGCCCACCAGCACCGCCATCAGCCCGCCAAGCGCCACAAAGCCCATCACGCCGATGTTGAACAGCCCCGCATAGCCCCATTGCATGTTCACGCCGATCGCCATGATCGCGCTGATCAGGCCCAGATTCACCACCCGCAGCGCGTAGTCGGGGCTGCGATAGAACCCGCTGGCGATGATCAGCCCAAACACCAGGGCGAAGAGCAGGATATTGCGCGTCTGCACACTCATAGGGCTTTCCCCGCGAAGATGCCGGTCGGACGGAACAAGAGCACGATCACCAGGATCACAAAGCTCACCGCGAATTTGTAATCCGTGGACAGAAGCTGCACCAGGCTGGTGGGCTCCAGGTTCTCGGGCAGGGCGTATTTCAGCACCTTCTTCCAGGCATAGGTAAAGGTCACCTCGGAGAAGGCGATCACGAAACCGCCCGCGATGGCCCCCAATGGGTTGCCCAGCCCGCCGACGATGGCCGAGGCGAAGATCGGCAGCAGCAGCTGGAAATACGTGAAGGGTTTAAAGGACTTATCCAGCCCATATAAAGTGCCCGCGATGGTCGCCAGCGCCGCGACCAGGATCCAGGTGATGGCCACGACGCGCTCGGGGTTGATGCCGCTGAGCAGCGCCAGATCCTCGTTATCGCTGAAGGCGCGCATGGATTTGCCGGTGCGCGTGCGGTTAAGGAACCAAAACAGCGCCGCCACCACGATGATCGCGGTTATCAGGGTGATGCCCTGGCCGGTCTTGAACGCCAGCCCCTCTTTGAGGCCGGTCAGGGCCTTGAACTCGCGCACTGAGATAATGAAGCGCTCGCCATCGGCAAAGCGCTGGTCGTCCGGCCCGATGATGAAGCGCACCAGCCCGTTCATGATGAACATCACGCCCATGGAGACGATCACCAGGATCACCGGCTTGGCCTTCTGCGCGCGGTAGAAGGCATAGACCGCGCGGTCGGTGCCCAGCATCACCGCGGCGGTGATCACGATGCCAAAGGGCAGCGCCAGCAGCGCCGTGGGTAGCGGCCCCAGGGTGATCCCCATCGACTGGAACCACCAGGTGAACAGGATCGTGCACATCGCCCCGAAGGCCATGCTGTCGCCATGGGCGAAGTTCGAGAACCGCAGGATCCCGTAGATCAGCGTCACCCCCAGCGCCCCCAGCGCCAGCTGCGCGCCATAGGCCGCGGCGGGGATCACCACGAAGTTCATCAGGACCACAAGGGCGTTCAGGAGGTCTATCATCTCAGTGGGTTACCCTCATTGCTTCTCCTCGCAGCTGCCGAAATGCGAATAGGCCAGATGTGCGGCTTGGGTGAAGTGCCCGGTCCAAACCACTGACATGTCAGGGAAAATCGTCACCAGGTTCGAGCCGCCGCCATCGCTCGATACAAACGCGCTGTATTTCGGCGTCGCATGGATGAAATAGCGGTGAAAGCTGCCCGCCAGCCCGTCCGCGTTCGGCGTGTAGATTAGCGTCTCCCCGTCGCCGCCAATGATGCTCAGCCGCAGCATCTCGTCGCGGCAGAACGCGCCATCCTCATAGGGCTCGGGCGTGGTGCAGCTCTGCGTGAAGGTGCAGGTGAATGACCGCGTCTCGGGCTCGAACCGCGTATTCGCGCCGGCCGGGCCGGGCAGGGCAAGCAAAAGCGCCGCGGCGGCGATTTGCGCCCTCATCCCGTCACCTCGCAGCGCCCGGTAAGAAACAGCATGTCCCCGGTGGTAGCGTAGGTGCCCAACCCGTCGGGGCGCATGGTCATTAGGTGGTCCACGCCCGCTACATGGGCCCAGAAGCCGAGCGTGCCGTCCTCCATGACGATGGGCTCGGCGCGAAACTGCTGATCCCCGAGTGCCACCAGTGTGACCTTGTTGCGCGGCGGCTCCTTGGCGTCCACTGGCGGGGCGAACTGGTTGTGGTCGATCTCAAAGCGCAACGGCACCGCCTCGGCGGCACAGACGGCACCAGCGCAAGGGGGCACCATCTCGCAATAGACGCGCTCGGCGGAGGCAGGGCCTGCCGCGGACGCCAAGGTCAGCGGCACCCAAAACATCCCTCGATTCACCTTGTCACAAATACGCATCTACCCCCCCAAGAAGCTCTTGCGGACCTCGGGGTCGGCGAGCAGCGCCTGGCCGGTGTCGGTGAAGCGGTTGCGCCCCTGCACCAGGACGTATCCCTTGTCGGCGATCTCCAGCGCCTGGCGTGCGTTCTGCTCGACCATCAGGATCGAGATGCCGGTGCGGGCGACCTCGATGATGCGGTCAAAGAGCTCGTCCATCACGATGGGGCTGACCCCGGCGGTGGGCTCGTCCAGCATCAAGACTTGCGGCTCGGTCATCAGCGCGCGGCCCACGGCGACCTGCTGGCGCTGCCCGCCGGACAGCTCGCCCGCCTTCTGGTTGCGCTTGGAGCGCAGGATGGGAAACAGGTCATAGACCTGGCGCATCGTGGTCTGGATGTCGTCGCGGCGCAGAAAGGCGCCCATCTCTAGGTTTTCCTCGACGGTCATCGAGGTGAAGATGTTGGAGGTCTGCGGCACAAAGGCCATGCCCTTGGCCACGCGGGCCTGCGGGGTGAGCGCGGTGATGTCCTCGCCGCCTAGGCGCACCGCGCCCTGGCGCACGTCCAGCATGCCGAACACCGCCTTCATGGCGGTGGATTTCCCCGCGCCGTTCGGGCCGACGATGACGGCGATCTCGCCCTTGTTCACCGCGATGGTGCAGTCATGCAGGATGTCAGGCCCGGCGCCGTAGCCGCCCGACATGCTGTCGCCAATCAGAAACGGGTCAGCCATTGGTCAGCTCCCCCCGCTTCTTCGGTTTAAAATTATCCCGGGGGAGCGCGAGGGGGCAGCGCCCCCTCGCATCGGTCGGATTTCGCGAAGCGAAATTCGAAACCAAATTCATGCCGTCACCTTGTTCTTTAGCCCGGTGCCCAGATAGGCCTCGATTACGTCCTCATTGGCCTTGATCTCGGCAAGCGTGCCCTGCGCCAGGACCTTGCCCTCGGCCATGCAGATCACCGGGTCGCAGAGCCGCCCGATGAAATCCATGTCGTGCTCGATGACGCAGAACGTATAGCCGCGCTCCTTGTTGAGGCGCAGGATGGCGTCGGCGATGGTGTTCAGCAGGGTGCGGTTCACCCCGGCGCCGACCTCGTCAAGGAATACGATGCGCGCGTCCACCATCATGGTGCGGCCCAGCTCCAGAAGCTTCTTCTGCCCGCCGCTGAGGTTTCCCGCCCGCTCGTCGGCCAGGTGGTCGATGGTCAGGAACTCCAGCACCTCGTCGGCCTTGGCGGCCAGGGCGCGCTCCTCGACGCGGATCGCGCTGCGGCGGAACCAGGCGCTGACGATGTTCTCGCCGGACTGCCCGCCGGGCACCATCATCAGGTTCTCGCGCACGGTCATGGTGGTGAACTCGTGGGCGATCTGGAAGGTGCGCAAGAGCCCCTTACCGAACAGCGTGTGCGGCGGCAGGCCGGTGATGTCCTCGCCCGCCATGGTCACCCGGCCGGAGGTCGGTGGAAGAACGCCCGCGATCACGTTGAAAAGGGTGGTTTTTCCGGCGCCGTTGGGCCCGATAAGCCCGGTGATCGAGCCCTCTTTGATCTCCAGCGTGGCGCCGTCCACGGCGCGGAACCCGCCGAAATGTTTGTGTACGTCCTCGACGACGATCATATTCGGTAACCCAGTAACATCGCGACCCGCAGGGTCGCCCCCCTTGATAAAGGAAGGCCGCCCTTGCGGGCGGCGTTCCTCATCTTTTTAAGCGCCAAGATTACTTGCGGCCAGCGGTGACTTCTTCGCCACCCTCAAAGCCCACAACGCGGTAGCTGCCCGCGGCTTCGCCCGGGCCGACCAGCTCGACACCGGTCGCGCCGACATAGTCCACGTCGCCGCCCGCCGCGATGATCTCCAGCGCTTTGCCAAGCTCACCGGACTGGATCTGCTCGCCCGGCGCGTTGGCCACGGCCATGATGTGCTCTTTATACATCGCCGGATCCGAGGATCCCGCCGCCTGCATTGCCAGCATCATCAGCGCCGCCGCGTCGTAGCTTTCGGGCGTGAAGGGCGAGGTCGCATCGAAGGCGCCGTCAACAAGCGCCGTGAAGCGCGCCGCCAGCTCGTCGGACGGGGCCGGGTGCTGCCCCGAGGAGCCGTCGATCTCCGCGCCGAAATTCTCAACCAGCTTGGCCGAGATCATGCCGTCGGGGAAGTGGAACGTGTCGAACGCGCCGCTGTCGAGTGCTGCGCGCACGATGCCAGAGCCGCCCTGGTCCACATAGCCCGCCACGACCAGCCGGTCGCCGCCAGCGGAGGCCAGCGCGCCCACTTCCGCGGTGTAGTCCGCCTTGCCGTCCTCATGCGCGGCGTTGATGGTCACAGAGCCGCCCGCAGCCTCAAAGGCCGCCTGGAAGCTGTCAGCCAGTCCCTTGCCGTAGTCGTTATTGGTGTAGGTCACGGCGACCTCGCTGATGCCGGCCTCCATCAGGACCTCGGTCATCACCACGCCCTGGCGCGCATCCGACGGCGAGGTGCGGAAGAACAGGCCATTGTCTTCGTTGTTATTGTGGCTCAGGCCCGGCGAGGTGGCCGAGGGCGAGATCATCACGATGCCATTGGCCATGGCCACGTTGGTCAGGATCGCGCCGGTCACGCCCGAGCAATCCGCGCCCATGATGCCCTTGACGCCTTCGCCGACCAGGCGCTCGGCGGCGGCCTGCGCCGCGCCGCTGTCAATGCAGGTGCTGTCACCGCGCACGCCGGTCACACTGGCGCCGCCCAGCAGCTTGCCCGAGGCCGTGACCTCGGCCATCGCCAGTTCGGCGGCGTCACCCATCGAGGGTGTCAGCGATTCAATCGGCCCGGTGAAGCCCAGGATGACGCCAAGCTTGATTTCCTCATGCCCCGCAGCCATCGCGCTTGTTCCCAAAGCCGCAACCGCTGCACTCGTCATAAGCAGTTTTTTCATGTTTATCCTCCCAGTGGATATGTTTGTGCCCGACATCGTAAAATGAGTGCCGCAAAAAGGGAAGCCAGGTTCTGCGATGCCGTTCGCGGGTTTTCCTGGCTTTGCCCAAGCGCTGCGCAGATCGCAAAAGCTTGTCTGGAAATTGCGCAGAGACCGGATAGTCTACCTCTAGAAAGGAGAACCCCATGCGTGTTCTGACGGCTTTTGCCTTCCTGATTTCATCCCTAAGCGCGGCTATGGCGGCGGACTGGCAGAGCTCTGCGGGGCCGCTGCGGGTAGAGGCGGTGTTGACCGGGCTGGACGAGCCCTGGGGGTTCACCTTCCTGCCCGACGGGGAGATCCTGGTCACCGAGCGCGGCGGTGACTTGCTGCTGCGTCGCGCGAGCGGCGATCTGACACAGGTGCGGCACGGGCTGAGCCCGGTGGTTCGCGGCCAGGGCGGGCTCTTGGATGTGGTCGCGGCGCGGGACTTTGCTGAGACGCGCGAGGTCTTCCTCAGCTTCTCCAAACAGCAGTGGCTGCGGGGCAGCGGCACCGCATTGGCCGTGGGGCGCCTGTCAGAGAACGGGCGCGAGCTTGAGGACATGCGGGTGATCTTTGAGATCGCCCGGGGGTCCAGAGGCGGGCGGCATTTCGGCTCGCGCGTGGTCGAGGCGCCGGATGGCACGCTGTACCTGACGGTTGGGGACCGGGGCGACCGCCCCTCGGCGCAGGATCTAAGCAACGAGAATGGCTCGGTCGTGCGGGTGAACCGTGACGGCTCGGCGCCCGCGGACAACCCGTTCATCGGCCAGGGCCAGCCCGCGATCTGGTCCTATGGGCACCGCAACCCGCAGGGCGCGGCGCTGGACCTTGAGGGCAACCTGTGGGTGGTCGAGCACGGCGCGGCGGGCGGCGACGAGGTGAACCGGGTGCGGCGCGGCGCGAATTACGGCTGGCCGGTCATCGCCTATGGGCGGCACTACTCGGGCGAGGTGATCGGCGAGGGCACCGCGAAACCAGGCATGGAGCAGCCTGCGCATTACTGGGACCCCTCCATCGCGCCCTCGGGCATGATGGTCTATTCCGGCGCGCTGTGGCCGGAATGGCGCGGTGATATCTTCGTGGGGTCGCTAAAATTTGATTATATTTCAAGGATTAGCGGCGCGAAGCTCACAGAGATCGAGCAGCTGCAAGGCCCGGAATCGGGCCGCGTGCGCGATGTGCGCGAGGGCCCGGATGGCGCGATCTGGTTCCTCAGCGTGCATGAGGGCGCGCTCTACCGGGTCACACCGGGTTAATCTGGGCGGGCCAAATTTCTTGCAAGAAATTTGCAAAACTCTTGGAAGAGTTTTGGTCCCGCCAAGCAACGATGCAGAGGAGGCCAGTCGGCCGGGGGTCAGGCCGCGCCGTTTTCGCCCTCATCCATTGCGGCGATGTCCTCGATTACCTTCGCCCAAAGCTCCGGCGGCTGCGCGCCGGGCACCGCGTGGCGCTGGCCCACCACAAAGCAGGGCACCCCGGTGACGCCCTTCTCGCGCGCCCAGCTGTCGCGGCCCTGGATGTCCTCGCGGTCCGCGTCCCCCTGGAGCAGGACGCGGATCATCGCCGCATCCAGCCCGGCTCCGTCGGCGATATCCGCCAGCACGTCGATATCGCCAATGTCGCGCCCCTCAACGAAATAGGCCTTAAAGAGCGCCTGGACGACGGGCGTCTGGCGCTTTTCGATCCCCGCCCAATGGATCAGCCGGTGCGCGTCGAGCGTGTTCGGGGTGCGGGTGATGCCCTCGAAATTGATCTCCAGCCCCGCGGCCTTGGCGGCTTCTTCGATCTGCCCATAGACCCGCACAGCGTTCTCCTTGCCGCCGAACTTGGTCTCTAGGTACTCGCGCCGGTCCATGCCGCCCTCGGGCATGTCGGGGTTCAGCTGAAAGGGATGCCACTCGATTTCGAACGGGTGGTCGCCCGCCTTCTCCAGCGCGCGGTCAAGGTTGGATTTCCCGATATAGCACCAGGGGCAGATCGGGTCGGAGATGATGTCGAGCTTTACCATGCCCAGCCCTATGCCGGATTTTGCTTATGGCCGCAACGCGCGGGCGGCGCTTAACCGAATATTCGAGGCTTTCGGTCTATGCAGGCCCCTGTAGCGCAATTGACGGAGCAGGCGATGCACAGGCAAAACACCGCACGAGAGTTTCGCACCCCGCAGGGCAAGGCCCTGGCCATGGCCGAGGCAAAGCGCCGCGCGGCGCGTTTCACGCCGGTGATGTGGGCGATGACGCTGGCGCTCATTCTGGGGTGCGCCTTGGTGGCGATAACCTCCGAGAATATGGTGATCTGGATCCCAGGGCTGAGCCAATGATGGGGTGACATTTGGATGGAGATGTAACGGCTTCTGGCCTTGAGCGGGCATTCGAATTTGCTTCGCAAATCCGACCGACTGGGGGGCTAGCCCCGCCGTCCATTGGGCTTGAACCAATGGCGCCAAACGAACGGCACCCCCCAGGATATTTGAGAACCGAAGAAGCGGGGACCCGCAGCGCGCTTGACGTCTATATTAAGCCATGAATACCTTGGCCAAGGCCAAGGGCTGCGCCAAGGTCTAACCGCTTCGCAGCGCGCGGCGCTGGATCTTGCCATTGGGGTTTCGCGGCAGGTCGTCGGCCCGATGGTAGGCGCGCGGGCACTTGTAGCGCGCGAGATGGGCGGCGGCGAATTCCTCTAGGGCCTTTGAATCCTGTTCGGCAACCGCGACATAATGCAGCGCGATGATGCTGGTGTCATCGGCGACGCGCTGCTCCACCGCCGCGCATTCCTGGATGGCCGGGTGCTGGGACAGCGCGGCCTCGACCTCTAGCGGCGAGACGCGAAAGCCTCCGGCATTCATCATGTCGTCCTCGCGGCCCAGATAGCTCAGCGCGCCATCGGTGCCCATAGCCATGGTGTCGCCGGTCAAGAACCATTCGCCTTCAATGGGTTCCGGGGCGTTCTTGGCCGCGGACCAATAGCCCAGCATGAGGCCGGGATCTTGCGCGTTAACCGCTAGCGTGCCAGGCGTATCCCTGGCCAAGATCTCTGCGCCATCCAGAATGGCGACCCGACGTCCGGTCTGCGGAAACCCTAGGATCGCGCCCCGAACGGAGCGCCGCGGGCTGCCCGAAATGAAGGTAGAGCATTCCGACATCCCATAGGCCTCGTGCAGCAGGGTGCCGGTGGCGTCCTCCCAGGCAGTACGGGTCACGGCAGGCAGCTTCTCGCCCGCCGAGAGCCCGTGGCGCAGCCGCGGCAGCGCCGGCAGCGCCGCGCGCAGCATCCGCCGGTAGACGCCGGGTGCGGCGGCGAAAATCGTTGCATCATGGCGCTTGAGCAGAAGCGGCAGCTGCTCGGGCGTGGTGCCCTCGGCGGGGATCAGCGCGGTGGCGCCGATCGCCCAGGGGTCCATCAGCCCGGTGCCCAGCGTGTAGGTCCAGTTGAAGGCGCCCGCATGCAGCAGCCGGTCCTCGCGCGTCAGCCCGTACCAGCCGTCCCACATCATGCGCCGCGCCCAGATCGCGCGATGCGCATGGGTGACGGCGCGCGGCACGCCGGAGGTGCCGGAAGTGTATATGATATAGGCCGGGCGCTCGGGGTCGCCCATCTCAAATCGCGCCGGGGGCAGGGCGCGCATGTCTCGCAGCGTCGCCGCGTCCATCACAGGGCAGGGCGGACCGTCCGGCACCGCGATGCCTGGCGCGGCAACGATGAGCCGGGGCGCCACCTCGGCGCATATCTTGGTCACCTCCGGGGCGGTCAGCATCGCGGAGGTCGGCACCGGGATCAGCCCGACGGCGATCGCCGCCAGATAAGTCACGGGGAAGTCCACGGTGTTGCCCAGCCGCATGAGCACGCGGTCCCTGGGCCCCAGCCCCTGCTGCAAAAGCCCCGTCGCGGTGCCCAGCACGGCCTCGGTCAGCTTGCCGTAGGACCAGCGCTCGGCGCCCGTCAGCGACAGCACCGCAAGCGCGATCTTGTCGGGCGTCTCCTGCCCCGCGGCGAACACATACTCGGTGAGATTAAACGGCGCGGGGCAGGGCTCCGGTGGTCCGTCGTCGAAGAGGGCTTTGCTCATGCAAAGAGTTTACGCGCGACCCAGACGGCTGCAACCGCCCCGACGATCTGACACAGGATAAACATCGGCGCGTGCGCTGGATTGATGCCCGCGAAGGTGTCGCTGAGCGTGCGCGCGATGGTCACCGCGGGGTTGGCAAAGCTGGTGGAGGCGGTGAACCAGTAGGCCCCGGTGATGTAAAGCGCGACCAGCGTGGGCACCGCCTCGGGCCGGTGGCGCAGGCCGCCGAAGATGATCGTGAGCAGCCCGAACGTGGCAATCACCTCCGCCGCCCATTGCCCAGTGCTGGCGCGGTCCGTGGTGCTGGTCTGGAAGATCGCGAGGTCGAACATTAGATGCGCCAGCCAGACGCCCACCGCGCCGCCGACGATCTGCACGGCCACGAAGGCCATCGCTTCGGGCACCTCAATCTCGCGGCGCAGCGCGAAGGCCAGCGTCACAGCGGGGTTGAAATGCGCCCCCGAGATCGGCCCAAGGATGGTGATCGCCGCATAAAGCACGCAGCCGGTGGCAATCGCATTCGCCAACAAGGCCACCGCCACGTTGCCGCCCGCCAGCGCTTCGGCCATGATGCCAGAGCCCACGACGCCAATCAGCAGAAACGCGGTGCCGATAAATTCCGCCCAAAGCCGCTGCATGTTTACCCCATTGGCACCAAGTCACGTGGGGTTTGTGGCCCGGCGCGATGCGGTTGGCAAGCGGCTTAGATAAAGGGCACGCCCGGCACGCCGCAGGAGGCCAGCGCCATCAGCGCGATCAGCAGAAAATACTTCATTCTTCGTACCACCATACGTCAGGTTGCCAGCCGATCCAGTCACCATAGATCGGCAGATTTTCGGGATAGCGCAGCTCTTTGGCATGGGCCACGCGGCTTATGTTGAACGCATAGATGGGGATCACGTAGCGCCCAGAGGTCAGGATGCGGTCCAGCGCGCGGGTTGCGGCGATGAAGTCATCGCGGCTCTGTGAGTTCAGGATCTTGTCGATCATCGCCTCCGCCGCTGGCGAGTTCATCCCCATCCAGTTGCGCGTGCCCGGCGCCTCGACGCCCTCCGCGCCCCAATAAAGCTTCTGCTCGTTGCCGGGGCTCAGAGAGAGCCCACGCCGGTAATAGGTCATGTCGAAATCATAGATATCCGTGCGTTGCTTATACTGCGCCGGGTCGATCACGGTGACGTTGGCGGTGATACCCAACCGCTCCAGCGACTTGGTGTAGATGTCGATGATCGCCTTGTTCTCTGCCGAGCCCTGTCTCAGCAGCACCTCGAATTCAAACGCCTCTCCGGCTTGGTTGCGCAGCACGCCCTGATCGTCCACGGTCCAGCCCGCCTCGGCCAGAATCGCGGTGGCCTTGCGGATATTGGCGCGGTTTCGCTCGCTGCCGTCGCCCGCGGGCAGGGCGTAGCCGTCAAGCGCGCCGGGCAGCAGCTCGGCCTCGAAGGGTGTCAGGAGCGCCCGCACCTTGCCCTCGGCCGGGCCATCCCGCATCCCCAGCACCGAGTTGGAGAAATAGGAGGTGATCCGGGTCTGCTTGCCGCCGGTTTGGGTCTGGTTGATGAATTCAAAGTTAAAGGCGTGGATCAGCGCGTCGCGCACCCGCCAGTCGTCGAGCAGCGCGCGGCGGGTGTTCATCACAAACCCGGTGATCCCGGTGGGCCGCTGATGCGGCAGGATCGCTTTGATCACATCGCCGCTGTCGATAGCCGGGAAGTCGTATTGCGTGTCCCATTTCTGCTGGTTGAATTCCCGAGAGGTGTTGGCCACGCCCGCCTTGAAAGCCTCGAACGCGGCGGTGCCGTCGGCGAAGAACTCCATGCGGATCTCGTCGAAGTTGTTCGTGCCGCGACGGAAGGGCAGGTCATTGCCCCAATAATCCGGATTGCGCTTGAGCGACACGAACCGCCCGGCCTCGAAATCCGCGATCACATAGGGCGCCGAGGAGACGGGGATGTTCTCTAGCCCCGACTCGGTGAAATCGATCCCCTCCCACTGCGCCTTCTTCAGGATCGGGCGCATGCCGATGATCAGCGCCATCTCGCGGTCTTCGGTGTTGAAGGTGAACTTGATCTTGCGCGGGCCGGTCTGCTCCATCGCGCCGACCTTGGTCCAGGCGCCGGCGTAGCGCGGGTGGCCCTGGGTGCCGAGCGTCTCGTAGGACCACATCACGTCCTCGACCGTCACCGGCGAGCCGTCAGAGAATCGGGCCTCGGGCCGCAGGGTGAACTCAACCCATTCGCGGTTCGGTCCAGTCTCGATTGATTCGGCCAATAGTCCATAAAGCGTGAACGGTTCGTCGTAAGAGCGGCCCATTAGGCTCTCATAGGCCAGGAAGCGAAGCTGCCAGGGAACCGAGCCCTTTCGGATATGCGGATTGAGGCTGTCAAAACTTCCGGTTTCGGCGGTAACGATTTTTCCACCCTTCGGCGCGTTAGGGTTTGCGTAAGGAAGAGCTATAAAATCTTGGCCCAGAGCGGGCTCGCCATACATCGCGATGCCGTGTTTGGGCTCTGCCTTAAGGGGCGCGGCCGTTAAGGAAATCGCCGCAAACGCCGCCAATGTCCCAATTTTCGTTAAGAAGCTCTGTCTCATTTGCGCAACAATCTCTCTGCTCTTCGCCAAGATTTTGCCCGAACCTACCGAGCGCAGCCAGCCTTTTCAAACTTTTAGCTTGGACGGGCGCGAGGGATGGCGTATAACCGCCTTACTGCTCGATAGGTTTCTTGCCTGTATGAAACCTGCCTCAATAACTTAACGCCCGCCTTGTGCGGGCGTTTTTTTGTGCGGTCCCGGCGCGCCTTCATTTCTTTGCGGATGCAGCATAAACTGCCTTGCAAGCGCAGCATGGGGTTAAGGAATGATTCTTAAAGGTAAGACCGCCGTTATCACCGGGTCAAACTCCGGCATTGGCCTGGGCGTCGCCCGGGAGCTGGCCAAGTCGGGGGCGGATGTTGTTCTGAACTCCTTCACCGATCGCGACGAAGACCACGCCATCGCCGCCGAGATCGCGCAAGAGACCGGCGTGACCGCGCGCTACATCCAGGCCGATATGTCAAAGGCCGAGGATTGCCGCCGCCTGATCGCGGATGCGGGCGCGTGCGACATCCTGGTCAACAATGCCGGGATCCAGCACGTGGCCCCGATTGATCAATTCCCGGTGGAGAAATGGGACGCGATCATCGCCATCAATATGAGCTCGGCCTTCCACACCACCGCCGCAGCACTTCCCGTGATGCGCAAGGCGGGCTGGGGCAGGGTGGTCAACATCGCCTCGGCCCATGGCCTGACGGCGTCGCCATACAAGTCCGCTTATATCGCCGCCAAGCACGGCGTGGTCGGCCTGTCGAAGACGACCGCATTGGAGACCGCCGAAGAGCCCATCACCTGCAACGCCGTCTGCCCGGGTTACGTGCTGACACCTTTGGTCGAGGCGCAGATCCCCGACACGATGAAGGAATACGGCATGGATCGCGAGACGGTGATCCGCGAGGTGATGCTAAAGCGGCAGCCGTCGAAAGAGTTCGCCACGGTCGAGCAACTTGGCGGCACGGTTGTGTATCTGTGCTCGGACGCGGCGGCGCAGGTTACGGGCACGACAATCAGCGTGGATGGCGGCTGGACGGCGCTTTAGCGCGGGCCGCTCATCCGCCCGAATGCGCGACCTCGCAGCGAGGAGCATGTCGAATGAAGAAGAAAAGCATCAACCTAGCCCTGCAGGGTGGCGGTGCCCATGGCGCCTTCACCTGGGGCGTGCTGGACCGGCTGTTGGAGCAGGACGACCTAGAGATCGCGTCGATCTCAGGCACCTCCGCCGGCGCGCTGAACGGCGCCGCGGTCAAGGCCGGGCTGGTGCGGGGCGACCGTAAGGCCGCCAAAGAGAACCTGGCCTGGCTTTGGAAGCAGATCGGCGCGGTGGAGGCATCCTTGCTGAAGCCTTGGATGTTCGGCGGGGTCAGCGACCCTGGCGCGGTGTCCAAGATGCTGGAGTATTCGCCGTTTTTTGCCGCCGCCGACGCGGCCTCGCGTCTGGTGAGCCCTTACGCCTATGGCGCGCTCTATAAGAACCCGCTGCGCCGCATTGTCGAGCGGTTCCATTACGACGCGGTCTGCGGCGATGCCGGCCCGCGCTTTTTCGTCACGGCCACCAATGTGCGCACCGGAAAGATCCGCGTCTTTGAGGGCGCCGATATCCATGCCGATGTGATCCTGGCATCGGGCTGTTTGCCAACGCTGTTTCAGGCGCCGGAGTTCCGCGACCCAAAGACCGGCAATGTCGAGGCGTTCTGGGACGGCGGCTACACCGGCAACCCGGCGCTTTTCCCGATGTTTGCCAGGGACTTGCCGGACGACATTGTTGTGGTGAACATCAACCCGCTAGAGCGGCTCGACCTGCCCACCACACCACAAGAGATCCAGAACCGGATCAATGAGATCAGCTTTAACTCCTCGCTCTTTCGAGAGTTGCGCGCCATCCAGTTCGTCAAGGACCTGATTGCCGAGGGCGCGTTGGCCAAGGGCGTCAAGAAGGACGTTCTGGTGCATATGATCGCCGATGACGCGCTGATGCGCGAGCTCAGCGTGGCGACAAAGATGGTGCCGGTCCCGCAGGTACTTACGGCGCTGCACAAGGCCGGGCGTCGCGCCGCGGCGGGCTTTTTGGACGACCATTGGGACAAGCTGGGCAAGCAAGGCTCGGTCGACCTGCGCGAGATGTTCGGCTAACGCTTTGCGGCGCGCCGCTTTGCCCCTATGGTCATCGAAAACGGGGGGATCGACTTGGACATACTGCTGAATCTGGGCCTGCCGCTGGTGCTGGCCTTTATCATGTTCTCACTGGGGCTGGGGCTGACCGTGGCGGATTTCGCGCAGGTCGCGCGCGCGCCCAAGGCCTTCGCCATTGGCGCCTTGGCGCAGCTTGTCCTTTTGCCCCTGGTGGCCTTTCTGGTGCTTCTGGCCTTCCCGGTGGAAAGCGCCTTGGCGGTGGGCGTGATGATCCTGGCCTTCTGCCCCGGCGGGGTGACGTCCAACATGCTGACGCGGCTTGCGGGCGGCTCCGTGGCGCTGTCGATCTCGCTGACGGCAGTGATCAGCCTGGTTTCGGCGTTGACCGTGCCCCTGCTGGTGGCCTGGGCCGCAGGGTATTTCGAGGGTGCCGCCGCGCCAGAGATCAACGTGGCCTCGCTGGCGGTGGCGATGTTTTTGATTACAATCCTGCCGGTTGCGCTGGGGCTTTTGCTGCGCCACTTCCGGCCCGCGGCCACGGCGGATATCGAACCCTTCGTGTTCCGCGCCGCGGCCGCTTTGTTTGTTCTGATCGTGCTGGCGGCGGTTGTGGCGAATTGGACCTTGTTCATCGAGAACCTCGCCAGCCTTGGCCCGCTCTTGGTGGCGCTGAACCTGCTGCTCTTGGGGATCGGAATGGCCTTGGCGCGCGTGGCCGGGCTGCAGCGCAAGGAGGGCATCGCGATCTCCATAGAGGCCGGGGTGCAGAACGCGACTCTGGGGATCACCGTGGGCAGCCTGATCGCGGGCGAGGCGCTCTCCAGCTACGCCCTGCCGTCCGGGGTCTACGGCATCACCATGTATCTGGTCACCCTGCCGGTGATCTTTCTGATGCTGCGGCGCGTTTAGGCGCGGCGCAGCGTTTTCCGCGAAGGGCGGATCTCAAGGGTCCGGCACGCATGTCGCGCGATTTGCGGCACTTGTGCGTCGCCTCTGGGTGGGAACGCTGGCAAGCACCCCGCCGCCGATGATGATCAAAACGCCACCTGCAAGGACACCGGCGCCTGGATACTCCCCAAAAACAACCACGCCCAATATCATTGCGAATATCAGCCATGCGTAATCAACGGGTCCGACAACGGACAGCGGCGCAATGCGATACCCCCGGATCGTACAATACTGTGCGAAGACCGAAAGCGGCCCAAGCGCAAAACACCCCAAGACCACTGCCATACTGACGGGTTTCCACTCGATGTAGGCCGGGATGCACATCAACAGCACGCCGAAAACGCTGACGTGAAGCATCATCGACAGCGCGCTTTCGGTCTGGCTCAGCAGGCGGATGAGCAACCCCTCGGAGGCCATCAGAATGGCACTGAGCAAGGCGATGAAAGCCGGAATTGCGGCGAGGCCGCTCTGGAATGCCCCTTGCGAAAACATGACCAACGCAGCGCCCGCCAGCGATATCAGCACCGCAAGCCCGTGGCGCAGCCCGACATATTCCTTCAGGAAAACGACGCCAATCAGAACTGTTATCACACCGTAAAGGATGCCAATGGCAGATGCGTCTGCGACAGGCATATGCGCCGAAGCCCAGGTGATCGCCGCGGCGGCAGAGGTGCCTAAGATCGCGCGCAACAAATGCCGAAACGGGACCTTGCTTTTGTATTGCGCCAAGGGCCCCGAACGCGCCGCCAAGCAAAACACGGTCACGCCAGAGCTGATATATCGCAGAAACAGGATCTGAAATGTTCCAATGGCCCCGTCGGCGAACTTTGCGGCAGCGAAAATGACAGTGAATATGGCTGTGCTCACCAGGACCCAAAGGATGGCCTGAGCATTGGTATGAAATGATGACATGAGAACCCCGGATCGTGAATTTCTTTATTCCTAATGAACGCTTCCCATTGCGTTCAAACGAGTTATTCTCTGCTTGAGTGAGGAAATTTGATGCAAGATGCCAATGCGATTTCACTGAATGCTCTGCGCGTGTTCTGCATGGTGGCGCAGCATATGAGCATCCGGAAGGCCTCAGAGTTCCTTGCGGTGACCCCGGGCGCGGTCAGCCATCAGATCAAAGCGCTTGAACAGTCGTTGGGGGTTCAGCTTTTTGTGCGCCGCAACAATGCGATCGACCTGACCGAGGCGGGCTCTCGATTGTTTCGACAGGCCTTGCCCGGCCTTCAGATGCTGCACACAGCGCTGGAGGATGTCGTCCGCGACAGCGACGAGCTTCGGGTGCGGGCCTCCATGTCATTCGCCATGCGCTGGCTGATCCCTAAGCTGCATTTGTTCAAGTCCAGGCACCCCAATGCCAATGTTCAGGTTGAGACCTTCTATGATGTCGACGACCCACCGACCGGAACCGCCGATGTGACAATCGGTTACTACAGGCGCGACAAATGCCCAGATGGCGCGCACATCCTGTTCCATGATGTCTGCCGCCCGTATCTTGCGCCCGGTTTGCTGTCGAAACTGGTCGACCCTCTGGACGTGGCGTCCATTCCCGCTCTGCAATGCACGAAAGGGAACTGGGATTGGCGGCTCTGGCTGGGCGAATCCGGCAAAAGCGATGTGCAGCTCAATTATGCTGAGCGTTTTGACCTGGATGACGCCGGATTGCGTGCCGCAACCGCGGGGATGGGCATGGTGCTATCCGCCGGTTTTATGGTTGAAGACGATGTCGCCGAGGGCCGTCTTGTGCCGCTGCCGCATAGCGAGGACATCCATGTCGGGTTCTACACCCTACAGATTGATGGACGCGAAACAGGATTGTCGCGGCGATTTGTGCGCTGGTTGAAGAATGCCGCGGACAGCCCGTGTTAGAGCGGGACCGTCGCCGCCATCCGGAACCTAACCCTATGACGCGAAACGCTTTGTGGTTCTTGGTTCGCCTAGGCGCTCAGCCGTTCGCGGTCCTTCTCGGGGATCGCGTCCAGGTCCACCGGCGCGACCGTGCCGTTCGGATAGACAAGGCCTGCCGAGATCACCAGCTTTGCGGCGTCCTCCACCGACATCGACAGCTCGATCATGTCGCTCTTTGGCACGAAGAGCAGAAAGCCAGAGGTCGGGTTCGGCGTGGTCGGCAGGAACACCGACATCAGCTGTTCCTCGCGCGGGATGCTGGACTGGATCTCGCCCTTGGCGGAGGTCGACACGAAAGCGATCGCCCAGATCCCTGTGCGCGGGTACTGCACCAGGACGGCCTTATCAAACGAGGTCTCGGACTGGTTGAACACCGTCTCGGCGATCTGCTTGAGCCCGTTATAGATGGTGCGCACCACGGGCGTGCGCTCGAACAGCCCCTGCGCCCAGGCGATGATAGAGCGCCCGATCAGCCCCTTGGCGATCCAGCCAATAAATAGCGTGAAGAGCAGGAACACCACGACGCCTACGCCGCGCACATTCACCTTGATCCAGTCCTCGCTGCCCGGCGCGTTGCCCAGGAAGCGGTTCAGCAGCGCGTCGGGCATATAGGCGCCCGGAACGAAGGGCAGCACAAACGCGTCCACCCAGCCGATCACCGTCCAAAGCAGCCAAACCGTCAGCCCGATGGGCGCGATCACTACCAGCCCCGTCAGGAACGAGTTGCGCAGCCCCGTGATCGGCGCGCGGCGCGGTTTGGGCACCTCTGGCTCGTTGGGATCAAAGGGGGCGGTCATGCGGATGTATCAAAATTTGTCACTTAGCCAACATAAGGGGTTAACCCGCAGGTCACAACAGAGCTTGCGCCCCACGCGCCCGATCTTAGCGCATTTTGCTTAATTCTTTTGCGATCTCGGCGGCGAGACGGGCGTTGTTCAGCACCAATTCGATATTCGCCTCCAGCGAGCGGCCCTGAGTGATCTTAAAGATACGATCCAGCAGGTATGGGGTGACGTGTTTTCCGCTGACACCCTCGGCATCGGCGCTTTGCAGGGCGCGGGCCACCACGTCTTGCATCTCGGCAAGCGGGATCTCGGCCGCAGCGGGGATTGGGTTGCCGACAAGCTGCCCACCGCTGAGGCCCATCTCGGCGCGCAGGCGCTGCGCGGCGGCGATCTGATGCGCCGTGTCCATCCGCAGCGGCGACATGAGGCCGCTGTCGCGCGACCAAAAGGCGGGCAGGGGGTCCTGACCATAGGCGATGACCGGCACGCCGTAGGTTTCCAGCACCTCTAGCGTCTTGGGCAGATCCAGGATCGCCTTGGCCCCGGCGGAGACCACCGTGACCGGGGTCAGCGCCAGCTCGCGCAGATCGGCGGAGATGTCAAAGCTCTGCTCGGCGCCGCGATGCACGCCGCCAATGCCGCCGGTCGCAAAGACCTCGATCCCCGCCAGATGCGCGGCGATCATGGTGGCAGCCACTGTCGTGGCCCCGGTGCGGCCCGAGGCGATGGCCACGGGCAGATCGGCCCGGCTGAGTTTCATCACGTCCTTGGCCTGACCCAAGGCGTCCAGATCACCGTCACTCAGCCCCACATGCAATGCGCCGCCCAGGACCGCTATGGTCGCGGGGATCGCGCCGGTGGCGCGGATCTCGGCCTCGACCCGCCGCGCGGTCTCGACATTCTGCGGGAAGGGCATGCCATGGGTGATGATGGTGCTCTCCAGCGCCACCAACGGCGCGCCGTCAAGCTTGGCGATTTGCACCTCGTCCGAATAGTGGATGTCGATCATTGGGGCACGTCTCCAGAGACATAGGATGCAGCGGCCGAAAGCGCGGCATTCAGGGCCGTGGCGCGATCCTGTCCACGTGTTTCAGCGGCGATATGCGCCGCCATAAAGGTATCGCCTGCGCCGGTGACGCGGGTGACCATGACCTCGGGCGGGGTGGCGACGATCAGCCCGCCGCCAGTGGCGTCGGCGGTCTCTGCCCCGCCATCGGTGACCAGCGCGCGCGGCGCGCCGCGCTCGACCAGCGCCTGGGCGGCCTCCGGCGCGGTCTCAAAGCCGCGCTGGCAGAGATAACCCGCCTCTTCTTTGTTCACATAAAGCGTCGCGCGCGGATGCCCGAGCAGCGGCAAAAGGCGCTCGGCCTTGCCGGGGCTGGCGGGGGCGACGCGCAGATCCGCCGCCACGAAGAGCGGGCTTTGTGCGATCTCCGACAAAAGCGCCTCGGTCAGGTTGCCATCCAGCGCGATCACGCCAGGGTAGGGGGCGTCTGCCGAGCCCAGCGTTCCATCGGCCAGCGGTCGCAAGATCTTGTCGCCCGCGGCCTCCAGCGAATGCGCGTCCGCAATGGCCGCGATCAGCCCGTTTCCGCCCTCGATGGCCATGTAAATGTCGGTCGGTAAGTCCTCGGAACGATAAACGAAATCCGTTAGAAGACTCATCTGGTTGCAGCGCGTGATCAGCTCGTCGCCCTCTTCGTCGCGGCCAATCGTGGTCAAGAGCGCGGGCGCCAGGCCAAAGCGGCGTAGCGTCATCGCGATGTTCAGCGCCACGCCGCCGGGAACGCGGGTGATGCGCCCGGGCACGTCCGAGCCCGCGCGCATCGTCGCCGCAGAGCGCCCGATGACGTCCCACAGGACCGAGCCGATGCATAGGATTTGTTGGGAATCTGCCATTGCGCCCATATCGCAAGGGCTAAGGGGGTTGTCAAAGCCCGTCACTTGGCGTAATCGGCGCGCACTTCACAGGCGTGGCTTGGGCCATTGGGGGAGAAATCCCCAATCGCGTCCGCCGGTTGCCCCACCCGGGGTGATGCGCTGCGCCGAGTATTGAAACCGGAAAGGAAGACAAGAGATGGCATTGCCTGAATTCTCTTTGCGTCAGCTGTTGGAAGCGGGCGTTCACTTTGGTCACCAGACGCAACGCTGGAACCCGCGCATGGCGGAGTTCATCTATGGCGACCGCAACGGCATCCACATCATGGACCTGACCCAGACCGTGCCGATGCTCGACGCTGCGCTGAACGCGGTGCGCGAAGTCGTCGCCAAGGGCGGCTCGGTGCTGTTCGTGGGCACCAAGCGCCAGGCGCAAAAGCCCATCGCGGACGCCGCAGAGCGCTGCGCGCAATACTACATGAACCACCGCTGGCTGGGCGGCACGCTGACCAACTGGAAGACCGTGTCGCAGTCCATCGGTCGCCTTAAGTCCATCGACGAGCAGATGGTCGAGGGCGCCGACGGCCTCACCAAGCGCGAGCGTCTTTCGATCGAGCGCGACCGCAACAAACTGCAGGCCTCGCTGGGCGGGATCCGCGAAATGGGCGGCCTGCCGGACCTGATCTTCGTGATCGACGTCAACAAGGAAGACCTGGCGATTGCCGAGGCCAACAAGCTGGGCATCCCGGTTGTGGCCGTGGTCGACACCAACTGCTCGCCCGCCGGCGTTGACTACATCATCCCCGGCAATGACGACGCGGCCCGCGCCATCGCGCTTTACTGCGACCTCGTCAGCCGCGCCGCGCTGGACGGCATGAGCGCGCAGATGGACGCCGCAGGCATCGACATCGGCGAGCTGGAAGAAGCCCCCGCCGAGGAGGCCGTCGCAGAAGAGGCCCCCGCCGCCGAAGCAGAGGCCGCCGCTGAAGAGCCCAAAGCCGAGGCATAATCGCCCCGGCACAAAGGTGCTTAGGCGCTTAGGCGTCACATAACTGAGACCGGGGGCGGGTAGGCCGCTCCCGCGAGTAGTTCAAGACTTAGGAGAGCCAAGATGGCAATCACCGCGAGCATGGTGAAGGCGCTGCGTGATCAGACCGGCGCAGGCATGATGGACGCCAAGAAGGCGTTGACCGAAAACGATGGCGACATGGACGCCGCAGTCGACTGGCTGCGCACCAAGGGCCTGGCCAAGGCCGCCAAGAAATCCGGCCGCACCGCGGCCGAGGGCTTGGTCGCGCTGGCCATTGAGGGCGGCAAGGGCGTTGCGGTTGAGGTGAACTCTGAGACCGACTTCGTCGCCAAGAAAGCCGAGTTCCAAGAAATGGTTGGCGGCGTCGCGAAACTGGCGATGAATGCCGCCGATGTGGACGAACTGTTGGCCTCTGACATGGGCGGCAAAACCGTGAAGGACGTTCTGACCGAGAAGATCGCCACTATCGGCGAGAACATGAGCGTCCGCCGCATGGCCACAATAGAGGGCGAGACGGTGGCAAGCTATGTCCACAATGCCGTCGCTCCGAATATGGGCAAGATCGGCGTGCTTGTCGCGATGACCGGCGAAAACGAAGCCTTTGGTAAGCAGGTCGCGATGCACGTGGCCGCCGCTGATCCGCGCCCGCAGGCGCTCAACGAGGCCGAGCTTGACGCGGCTGTCGTCGAGAAGGAAAAGCAGATCCAGATGGATATCGCCCGCGAAAGCGGCAAGCCCGAAGCGGTCATCGAGAAGATGATCGTGGGCCGCATGAAGAAATTCATGGCCGAAATCACCCTGCTGAACCAAAAGTTCGTTGTGAACCCGGACCTGACCGTCGAGCAGGCCGCCAAAGAGGCCGGCGTCGAGATCACCGGTTTCGTGCGGCTTGAGGTCGGCGAAGGCATCGAGGTCGAGAAAGAGGACTTCGCTGCCGAGGTCGCAAAGGCCGCGCAGGGCTGATTGCCGTTTCAAAGAGTTCGGGAAGGGGCGCCGCGAGGCGCCCTTTTTCGTTTGGGACGCGGCTCCGCTGATGGGCTGCCGGTCGCCGATTTCCTGAGCAAACTGGAAGACGAGGAAACGGCGCGGATCCATGCACGATCCGCGCCGAAATTCCTCGGGAGCCCCGACTATTGGGGATGAGGACGGAGGCTCCCTCTTTTAGGTGCTGGGAGGGGCCCGACTAAAAGGCCCCTACCCAGCGTCCGGTTGCCCGGATACCGGACCGTTGCTTGCCAAAATCTCGGCTCGCTCGGGTCCGCTGTTCCTTGGCTAATGCCACCACTCACGGAACAGTCTCAGAATGCCATTAAGGGAAAATTTAGAAAGTACGGGATTCCTTACCATGTCAGGGTTATCTGATTGACACCCAATAAATCAACGAAATTTGGAGATCGGAAACGCAATTCACGCATCCAATCCGTCCACCAGAAAGATCTGATTCTGGAAGGACGCCTTAACGACAGCCTGGGCAGTCGTCTCGACATCTAGCGCCTCACGTGCAAGGCGCAAGTGTTTTTCAACCGTGGCGGGCGTCAGGCCCATGATGATGCCGATATCTTGTGTTGTTTTGCCCTCACCCACCCATTCAAACGTCTCGCGCTGCCGCTTTGTCAGGGTCTTGCGGGCGGCGGTATAGGGAAGTTGCGTCACCTTGAGGTGAAACACATTGTTGAGGGCCAGAATCTCGCGTCCGCGGTTCTCCCACATGGCATCGACCGCCTCTTGGGAGACTGATTCGTCCGCAATCAACGCCATCGCGGCAATCGTGCGCGGCGTGATCTGAAGAAAGCTGATCGTGTAGCCGGCCTTAACGTTGTGTTCGGCGTTAAAGCGCATCACGGCCTTTTCCTCGGGCGTGAGCTTCGAGGCGTTCTGGCTGAGCCAGGCCCAGCTGGCCGCGCCGGTGTTGTGCAGGACATGGCGCATCATGGGCGCGTGCTTGTAGAGACCCTTATCCACAAAGGGTTCAGCATAGCTTTCTTCGAGATTGGTCAGGACCAAAAAGTCCTCACGGCTGCCCAATGCGCCTGGGTTCCGAGACCGCGTCATCCCATACATGATGCGGTTGAAACCGAATTTCGCCATGGCCTCGCAGTGGATCGGCCAGATGGTTTCCATGGTACGCGCAGACACAACAGCATCGACGTAGTCGAGCATGCTCGAACCTCCAAAGTTCACCAAATCAATCAAAAGCATCCGGTCCGCCGAGCAGGCGGGCCTGAAATTCTCATCCCATAGTTTCAACTATACAACAAAAAACTGACCCTATTGCGAGAGGTGACCGGTCACATTCGACGAATTTCTTTCGCGAGGTCAAAATTCACCTATTTAGGTGCGCTGGTTTTGCGCGGCACAAGCACTGGAGGGACAAGCACGCTCTTGGGCGTGGAGGCGTCGGTCGTGATCGTGTTGGCGATCATCTCGGCGGCCTGCGCGCCAATCTGATGCGCCGGAATGCGCACGGTGGTCAGCCCCGGCTCGAACGCGCCCGACCCCTTGAAATCGCCGATCCCCGTCACCGTGACATCATCCGGCACCCGCAGCCGCAGCTTCGCCAGCGCATGCAGCGCCCCCCAGGCCAATACGTCATTGCCGCAGATGATGGCGGTCGGCCGGTGACCGTCGCTTACAAAGCGCATCACCGCCTCCTTGGCGGCATCAACGCTATAGGGCGTCTCCAGCTGCCAATCGTCCCGCAGCGCGCAACCCGCGGCCCCCAGCGCGCTCACCACGCCCTCGAATCGCTCTGATGCGCGGTCATTCCCCGCCAGCGGCGGGAACAGCAGCGCCACCGAGCGGTGCCCAAGGCCCGCAACATGCTCCCCCACCAATCGCCCGGCCAGAAAATTGTCGGACCCCACAGAGGGGAAGGGCGAGGCCTCGGCGTAGTTCCAAAGCAGGATCGTGGGCGTCTTTTGCCGTCGCAGCAGCTCGAAAGTGTCCTCGGAATGGTTGTGGCCGACAAAGGCCAGCCCATCGACTCGGTGCTCCAGCATCTTGCGCGCCATCCCATATTCGCGGTCCAGGCTGTAGCCATGCGAGGCCAAAAGGATGGTAAAGCCGCGCTCTTCGATGGATGTGGCGAAGCTTTGGATCAGCTCCGCAAAGATCGTGTGGTCAATCGTGGGCACGATCAATCCCACCGTCCCGCTGCGGATGCCGTGAATCGTCTGCGCCGCCCGGTTGCGGATGTACCCCAACCGGCGCACCGCCGCGTCGATCTTTTTGCGGGTCGTGCCCTTGACCAGATCGGGGTGGTTGAAGCTGCGCGAGACCGTCGAGGCGGACACCTTTGCGGCGCGCGCCACGGCCACAATATCTATCTTTTTATGATCCATAACAATGCCTTGTCGACCACCTCTCATAAAAAAATGAAAACATTTGCAATACTATTTTCATTGGCTACTCTGTGATGTCAACCTGAACACGGCTGGCGGGGAGGGCTGGGCTTGGAGTTCATTCAGTACTTTGGCGACGTCTTCGTCCCGTTTAACTTCATGCTTCTGATGCTGGGAACGGTCGGCGGGCTGATCCTGGGGGCGACGCCCGGGCTGTCGCCGACGATGGCGGTGGCGCTGCTGATCCCCTTCACGTTTCGGTTGGAGCCCGCGCAGGGCCTGATCCTGCTGGGGGCGGCCTATACCTCGACCGTGGCGGGCGGTGCGGTAAGCGCGATCCTTTTGAAAATCCCCGGCGCGCCCGCCAATATCGCCACCACGCTGGACGGTCACACGATGGCCAAGAAGGGGCAGGGCGCGCGGGCGCTGCAGCTTTCCTTCTTGGCCTCGGCGGTGGGCGGCATATTCGGGGTCTTCCTGTTGATCTTCCTGACGCCGGTCCTAGCGCAATGGGCGCTGGCCTTTGGCCCGTCGCATCTGTTCTGGCTGGCGATCCTGGGCGTGACCGTGATCGGCTCTTTGGATGGCGGGTCGGTGGTGAAGGGCCTGCTGGCGGGGTGCATCGGGCTTTGGCTGTCGACCATCGGCTTTGACGACATCATGGGCGCGCAGCGCTTCATCTTTCACGACAGCCTGGCGGGGGGGATCAACGTGATCCCGGCGCTGATCGGGCTTTTCGCGATCCCGCAGGTCATAACCATGTTCGCCAAGGGCCGGTCGCGGCTGGATGCCGAGGTGCTTGAGGTCGAGCGCCACCCCATCGGGGACGCCATCCGCGAGGTCTTTGGCCGGATGCGCGCCCTGTCTATTGGCACGATCACCGGGTCCATCATTGGGCTGATCCCCGGCGTGGGCGGGCAGATCGCCGGGCTGGTGGCCTATGATCAGGCCAAGAAGACCAGCCCCGAGCGCGACAAGTTCGGCACCGGCCACCCCGAGGGTGTGATCGCCGCAGAGAGCGCCAATAACGCCATGGTCGGCCCGTCGCTTGTGCCCTTGCTGACGCTGTCCATCCCCGGGTCGCCCACGGCGGCGGTGCTGCTGGGTGGGCTGCTGATCCACGGCATCTTCCCCGGCTCGGACCTGTTCGACAACCACCCGCAGGTGGCCTGGACCTTCATCAACTCGATGCTGATCGGGCAGGTGCTGATGTGCATCTTTGGCCTCTACGTGGCCGGGCTGGCCGCGCGGGTGGCGCAGGTGCCCAACGAGGTCATGGCCGCGGTGGTGCTGGCGCTGGCGGTGTTCGGCAGCTACTCGGTGCAGACCTCGATGGGGGACGTCTATGTGATGGCCGCGCTTGGCACGGGGATGTATTTTCTCGAGCGCTTCGGCTTTTCCGCCGCGCCCCTGGTGCTGGGCCTGATCCTAGGCCCCATCGCAGAGGCGAATTTCATCCAAGGCTCGATGATCGCCAATGCCACCTCGAGCGTCAGCCAGTACTTCTTTACCGGCGCGCTGAACCTGACGCTGATCGCCATCGTTGTGCTGTCGGTCGGGTACTCTGTCCTGATGGAGCTGCGCGCGCGCAGGGTTGTCACCACCAAGGACGAGGCCGTGGCAAAGGAGGAGGCGCTGTCATGACCGACCTGCCGCGCATCCAGCATATCTGTGCCTCGGGCGTTGTCGCGCTGGTCGGCGTCACCGTGACCTGGGTCAGCTACACACAGGAACCCGCGGCGGCCTTCCTGTTCCCGCGCCTTATCTCAACGGTGTTCGTGGTGCTGGCGCTGTGGACCTTTGGCAAGGCCATCCTTGGGTGCAGCAAAGTCGGCAACGGGCTGAGCGCGGAGGCGCTGCTGCGCATCGCGCCGGGGCTGCTGGTGGCGCTGGTCTACATCTTCTGGGCCGCCAAGGGCCTGGGCTTTTACACCGCCAGCACGATCACCTTCTTCATATTGCTATCGCTCTACGACCCCGCGCCGCATTCCGAGCTGAAGAGCTGGGTCAGGCGCGCGGTGATCACCGCCGGTTTTTTGGCGGTGATGTACGGCCTTTTTGCCATGCTCTTGGGGGTCTTCACCCCACGAGAGATATTTTTCTGAACCGCAATAGCGGCAGGAACCAATCCAAAGGGAGGAGAAACCCATGAAGAAATTACTTGCAGGGGCAGCCATTGCGCTCGCCGCCGTCACCGGCACGGCCCAGGCGGACGGCCACGCCAACTACCCCGAGCGCCCGGTCATGCTGATGGTCAGCTATGGCGCGGGCGGTGCGACGGACTTTCAGGCGCGCATCGTGACCATGACCGCGGGCAACGAGGACGCGCTTGGCATGCCGATCGCGATCATCAACAAGCCTGGTGCGGGAGGCCGGGTAGGCTGGAACTGGTTCGCCGGGCAGGCGGATGCGGACGGCTACACCATGGGCGCCTATAACGTGCCGCACTTTATCGCGCAGTCGATTGAGGGCGGCGTGAGCTATTCCACCGATAGCTTCGAGCCCATCGCCAATTGGGGCGCCGACCCGGCCGTGTTCGTTGTCGCCGCCGATAGCGCGTTTAACTCGATGTCCGATGTGGTCGGCTATGCCAAGGAGAACCCCGGCAAGCTGACCTTCTCGGGCGCGGGGCTGTTTGTGGGCCACCATATCGCGGCGCTGCAGCTGGAGAAGGCCGCGGGCGTCAAGCTGGCCTACATCCCCAACAATAAGGGCGGCGCCGGCGCCATGAAGGCCGTGATCGCGGGCGAGGTCCTGGGCGGCGTGAACAACCTCTCCGACGCGTTCCGCGCGCGTGAGGCCGGCAACGTGAAGATCCTGGGCGTGTTCGACCTAGAGCGCAACGACTTCCTGCCGGACGTCCCGACGCTGAAAGAGCAGGGCTATGACATCGACAACGCCTCGGTGAACTTCCGCGGCGTGATGGTGCCCAAGGGAACCCCGCAGGGCGTGATCGACAAGCTTGCGGCCACCGTGCCCGCGATGTTCGAAAACTCCCGCGTGGCCTCGCGCATGAAGGCTGGCGGCTCGCCGATGCATATCATGACGCGCGACGAAGTGCTCGAGATGTGGGCGGCGCGCGAGGAGACGCTCAAAGAGCTTCTTGCCGGCCTCTAAAGAAAACCTAAGAGGGGCGCGGGTTTCCTGTCTGCGCCCCTCATCAACCAAGGACTTGTCATGACCATCTCTGACCCGATTGCTGAATTGGACGTCATCATCGCCGCGTCCCGCGCCGCGCAGGCGCGCTATGAGGCGGGTGGCAGTCAGGCCAGATATGATCGTGCCGCCCAGGCCGCCGCCTGGGCCATCATGCAGCCAGAGCGCAACGCAGAGCTGGCAAAGCTGGCCGTCGAGACCACGGGCCTGGGCAACGTGCCCGACAAGATCATCAAGAACCACCGCAAGACCCTCGGCCTGATGCGCGACATCCAAAGCGCGGCCACCTATGGGGTGATCCGCGACGACGCCGAGAGTGGCATCACCGAGATCGCCCGCGCCATGGGGGTGATCGGGGCCATCGTGCCCTCGACCAACCCCGCCGCGACGCCCGCCAACAACATCATCAACGCGCTGAAATGCGGCAATTCTATCGTGGTGGCGCCCTCGCCAAAGGGCGTGGCCTGCTGCGAGCGCCTGATCGCCTTCATCCATGCGGAATTCGCCAAGATCGGCGAGGACCCGGACCTGGTGCAGATGGTGCCCGCGCCGGGCTCTAAGGAGAAAACCCAGCGCCTGATGGAGACCTGCGACAAGATCGTATGCACCGGCAGCCAGAACAACGTGCACCGGGCGCAGACCGCGGGCACGCCCGCCGTGGCCGTGGGCGCGGGCAATGTCACGGTGATCGTGGACGAGACCGCGAACCTGGCCGATGCTGCGGAAAAGATCCGCGCCTCCAAGACCTTTGACAATGCGACCTCGTGCAGCTCAGAGAATTCGGTGATCGTTGTGGACGCGGTTTATGACGCCTTCACCCAGGCGATGGCGGGGGCAGGGGGCGCGCTGGTGCAAGACGAGGCCGCAATCGTGCGGGCGCTCTGGCCCGATGGGCATCTCAACCGCACGGTGATCGCCCAGGACGCAGACAGGATGATCGCCGCGCTTGGCCTGGAGGGGCAGGTGCCCGAGGGGACGGAGTATATCGCCGTCCCGACAACCGGCATCGGGCCAGATCACCCGCTGAGCGGCGAGAAGCTGAGCCGCGTTCTGGCGCTCTACCGCGCCCCGGATTTCGACGCCGCCGTCGCCACCGCGCGCGACATCCAGCTGCACCAGGGCGCGGGGCATTCCGTTGGGCTGCATTCCGCGATGGATGCGCGGGCCTTAGCCTTGGCCACGCAGATACCGACCAGCCGGATCATCGTGAACCAGGCCCATACCTTTGCCACCGGCGGCTCTTTCACCAATGGCATGGCGTTCTCGCTGTCCATGGGTTGCGGCAGCTGGGGTGGCAACGCCATCGACGACAACCTGCATTGGCGGCATTTCATGCAGTCCACCAAGGTCGTCCGCGAGATCCCACCGCGCGAGCCCGCCGTCGAGGATGTCTTCGCCGATTATTGGCAAGAGGCCGGAAAATGAAGCTCGACCCGCGGCAGCCGCCGAAGGGCACGGTGCGCGATTGGCTGGCTGCGCGGGCGCAGGCGGGGGCAGGGGGTGGCGCTGCCATTGTATTCCCCGAGACCGGCGAGCAGCTTTCCTGGACGGACCTAGAGGCCCAGGCGCGCGGCTTTGCCTGCGGCCTCACCGCGCTGGGCGCCGCGAAGGGTGAAAGCGTCGCCATCGTGGCCCCAAACAGCCGCGAGGGGGTCATAGCGCTTTACGGTGCGCTGCTTGGCGGGTTCCGCGCGACGATGATCAACCTTGCCGCCGGGCGCGATGCGATTGCCTACGCGTTGGAGCATTCCGAGGCCCGGTTCGCCTTTGTGCACCGCCACGCGGCCGAGGTTTTCGACGCGGCCAACGCCGCTGGCATTCAACGGGTTGAGCTATCCCAGGCGGGCGACGCGGTATTGCACCAGATCGACGCCACGGATCACGCCTTGCTGATGTATACCTCCGGCACGACCGGGCGCCCAAAAGGCGTCGTGCATACCCATGCCAGTCTGTTGGCGGGGGGCTGGACCACCGCCATCGCGCATGAGCTGACGCCGCAGGATCGCGGGTTCTGCGTGCTGCCGATCTACCACATTAACGGGCTCTGCGTGACGGTCATGGGCAGCCTGGTGTCCGGCGGGTCGCTTGCGATGACGTCGCGCTTTTCGGCCTCTAAGTTCTGGCAGCAGGCCGACGACACCAAGGCGACGTGGTTCTCGGCCGTGCCAACGATCATCTCGCATCTGTTGCACGGGGACGCCGCGCCAAGCCGGGCCTGCTGCGCGCGGCTCAGATTTGGGCGTTCGGCCTCGTCAGCGCTGGCTGTCGAGACGCAAAGCGCGTTCGAGACCAGGTTCGGCGTGCCGATCATCGAGACCATGGGGCTGACAGAGACCGCCGCGCAGATCCTGTCCAACCCGTTGCCGCCAGGCGTCCGAAAGATCGGCTCACCGGGGATCGGTTTTGGCTGCCAGGTCGACATTCAAGACCAGGATGGCCAGAGCCTGCCAGAGGGCGTTCAGGGCGAGATCGTGGTCCGTGGCCCGAACGTGATGCTGGAATACCTCAAGAACCCGGAGGCCACGGGCGCAAGTTTCCGCGGCGACTGGCTGCGGACCGGCGACCTGGCGCGCAAGGATAGCGACGGCTACGTGTTTGTGACCGGGCGCCTGAAGGAGCTGATCATCAAGGGCGGCGAGAATATCGCGCCGCGCGAGGTCGACGAGGCGCTTTACGCGCATCCCGACGTCGTAGAGGCCGCGGCCTTTGCCCGGCAATGCGCGAAGTATGGCGAGACCATCGAGGCCGCGGTGCGCCTCAAGGACGGCTCTCGCATCGGCTCCGAGGATCTGATGGCGCTGTGCCGCGACAAGCTGGGCGCGTTTAAGTCGCCGGATGTCATCCACGTCCTAGATGAGTTGCCGAAAGGTCCGTCGGGCAAGATCCAGCGCCTGAGACTGACGGAATACGTGCCGACCCGATAGAGGCATGCCGTCGCCAGGGTGGCGCCCGCGGGTTTCTTTGTGCGTTTAGTGAAGGGCGCAGTCTAGGGCGTTTTAAATAAATGATAATTTCTTAGTTTTTCCTGGCGAGGGATCTGTCGGTTCAACAGGTTCCCATATGTCCATTATTTACATAATACTGATTATGCGAATTAGTTCGCCGAAAAGGAGAAACGACACATGAACCGTGTTTTAATGGAAAACCTGATCGGCCCCTTCGCGCGGCGTGTAGGAACGCTTGTCGGAGGGACCTTGGCTGCTAGCGGTTATCTCTACGGAGAAACTGCAAGCTTGTTGCCCGAAGCCGCGTTTATTGTTAGCGGCGTAGGAGTTGATCTCCTGTCCTCCTGGTTTAACCGCCGTCAAGGAATGCGGCCATGACTGGCAAGCGAGCGGTCAAGGTTACCCCGAAACAACGAGCGCAAGACGCGTTGATGGTCGTTCTGGCGGCCGAGGCAAAAACCCTCATTCACAGCTCGGGCGATGAAAAGGCCCTGCCGTACCTCGTCAAAGAGTTCGCCCGGGTGGAAAAGCTATTCGGCTATCAGCCGGGTAGCTGGGGGGTTGAGTGATGCCGTTAGCATCTATCTTGGGCGGTGTCGCTAGCCTTATCGGTGGCGCATCGGACAGGCGGCAGCGGCGGCGTGAGCTAGAGGCGCAAAGGCCTATAAACATTCGCCGCGAGGCGGAGCTTGCGGGTTTTAACCCGTTGCTCTTCGCTGGCCAGGGCCTTCAAGGCCTCGCCTATGCGCCTTCCTTCGGGGACAGCGTCGCCAGCGCTGGAGCGCTTCTGGGCGATGCGGTCGATAGCCGGAGGCGTAAAGTGAGGGAGAGCGCCCTTGAGGCGGAAAACAAACGCCTTGAAAAACTTGTCAGAAAGAATAGCTTAAAGGCGCCTTCAAGGAGTGTATTCGATGGCCGAACGTCGCCAGTCCCGAGAACACAAGACCCGCGAACCGTGGCGCCAGCGGATTCGCCTGGTCCTCGAGGTGTTTCTGATTTTCTCGCTCGGCCTTCTCTTGGGTCGGATGACGCTGGGTTTCCTCGCGTCGCTGATCGGTCAGTAAACGCGCCGCAGGAGTTTAACGATAACAGTGCGCCAAGGTTTACTGTCTTTGGGCAAGATTTCGTCGGGTCCGGTAACTTTTCCACTGGTGAAACGTTCGAAGACGCAACCGGCGAAGTCGGTGGAGCCTTACTCGGTCTAGCCGCGGGCGCAGATGCCGTTGCGTATACCCTGGCGGAAAAGGTACGCATGCACCGGGAGGAGCAAAATCGCCAGTGGGAGGAGTATCGAGCTGAGCACGATATCCCCGATGGGGTACCCAGGCCGCCGTTCTGGTACAAAGGCAAGGAGCTCCCTAAGGGCTGGGTGCAGTTGCACACCCCCGTTGAGGGGTGGTCCCTGCCCCGCACCCGTTTTCCTGGCATACACCGCTAAGTGCGGCTAGCAGCCGATGAACCCGCCCCTCCCCTACCAACGACCAACTTAACAGGCCGCAATTCTGCGGGCCTGAATACAGGAGAACTAACATGTACAACCGTAATCAGCAGCGCCGGAATACCCGGCGCGAGAGCGTCACGAAGGCGGGGCGCTTTCGGGGTGGCAAGCTCGCGCCCGTCATGTGCGTGCCGCTTCGCGAAAGTGAGGGCGGATACCTTCAACAGACTATGTTCTACGAGCTGGACCCCATCGCTGGTCGTTTGGTCTCCCCTATTACAGCCGAGTTGATCTCCGTCTTCGTTCCGGTGCAAGCAATCGACGCGTTGAAAGATCCCTCGGTCGACCTTCCGGGAAATACAGAGTTCTTGCGGCATAAGATGCTGCTCGGGCAAACCCCGTTCGCTTTGGAACCAGAAAACGATATCAGTAAGCGTCTCGGCGTCGAGCCGCGCCAGACTGGTTTGGGCCCGGTGGTGAACGAAGTGGCGCGGCTGGGATACAACTGCGCGGTCAATTATCTGCGGCGTCGGAAGTATCATAAGGCCGCTCAGTTGGGCGTCTTGTCTAATGAAGTCGTCCCTTCCCTTTATAGTCGCACCGTCCTCGAGCGTCTCAATGGCGTGCTTGATCCCGAAGATCGGGTGGACGGGGCGGTTGATCTTTCCGGAAAAATACCGATTACCGGCCTCGGTGTCGTTAAAGGCCCGGGCGGAGACGAGGCGAAGATTAAAGAGACCGGCGGCAGCCTGCCTGGAGTCACCTATGCCAAAAAGTGGGATAGTGACTTCTCCGAATTCCTTCTTCAAGAAGACCCCGATAATCCGGGCTTCCCAGGCCTGTTTGCAGATCTCGCAAGGGCCGCGCAAAGCCTCAGCTTGCGCGATTTCTATCGTGCCGAGGAAATGGACAAGTTAACGCGCGAAATGCGCGATCTGGTCGATAAATTCCCCGAATATGGCGGCGAACTCGTGGCAAGGTTTGCCGCAGGCTTTAACGTAGATGTCGGCGCGCAGCCGTTCGTGATCTATGAGAACGAGGTTACATTCGGACAGAACCTGCAGCGAGCGACGGATGGCCCCAACCTTGGCAAGCTGCAAAGCAGTCTTACTCAAACGATCGACTTTGCCGTGCCAATTCCCAAGACGGAGATGGGCGGCGTCATTATTACTATGGCGTCGGTTAAGCCCGATGAAGCGCTTGCACGTATGCCGCATCCTATCCTTACGCGCGGCTGGAAGGCGCGCAATCATGTGGCAGACGAGATCCAGATCGATCCGCAGCCGCTTTACGCTGCCGATGTAGACTCGTCTGTCGATAGTGCAAACCGTAAGGACGTAGTGTGTTATACCGGCATCAACGAGATTGAGCGTAACTATGTCAACTACGGCTTCAGTCGCAAAACCGATCTTACCACAGTGGCGGCAAAAACGGCCATTTGGCGGGTCGACGTGCCGATTTCTGTAACGCCGGAAACGGTCTCCTATCCTGCAGATATCCACCATTACCCGTTCGCGGATCGACTGGCCGAAGTGTGCCAGTATACCATTGCTTCGCAAGCTATCATCGAAACGCCCCGAGTTTTCGGCCCTCGTCCGGTCGAGGAGCTCGAACAGATCGAGACCGCCGACGTCTTTGGCGACGCGGTTTAGGCAAAACATCACACAAAGGAGAGAGCTAATGGAAAAGTCAGAGTTAAGCACAGCGCGAGCGGCTGTCCCTGCCGGCGGGGGTTCGGCGTTTGTCTATGGCGCCGAGGGCGAGGTGCTGGCCTCCGTAGGGTTGGAGCCGGGTGTCGTTGGCTTGGCCCATCTGGCAGACCTTGTGCCGGATGGTGGCACGGTCGGGGTTTCGGAAGGCGTCACAGTGATTGTGGCGGAAGGTCTACGCGCCGAAACGGCTCTAGACCCTCGGCCCTTTGCGACCGGCGCTAACCCGGATTTCCGCCCCACCGCCGCAACGGCGAATGAAATTCGCATGAGGCAATTGGTGGAGGGCGCCGCGCGAGCGTCGAGTGCGCTTGAGCGCCAAGCATCTGCGTTGAAGGCGCTGCAATCGGCTGCCAAACAACCGCCTGCCGAGCCGGATGAGCCCGCAGAGCAGCCCGCAGAGCAGCCCGCGGAGCCCCCCCAGGAGCCCCCGAAGGAGGCCCCCAAGGGGGCCCCCAGGGAGCCCGTTAAAGAGCCGCCCGAGGAGGGCGCGGCCTAAAGCCCATAATGGGCGGCACACGCCCGCCTTGCCCCAGAAAAAAACAGGAGAAAATCTATGGGATTTATTCGAGCGATTCGCGAGACACTACGTGGCGAGCCGGAAGAAACGCAGCTGACGCCGCAGGCGCTCTATGCCGCAGCGCTAGAGCAGCAATATCCGAAAGAGAAAATGCAGGAGGTGAAGCTGCAAACCCGCTTCACCTATACCGAGGGGCCTATGATCTTCCTCGGCCAGCAAATTGTTAAGGGAATGCAAGAGGCGGGCTATCCTTCCAGGGTCGTCTTTGGGCGGCGCACTGCTGAGCGCCAAGCGAAGCTCTACGCCAAGGGCCGCACGGCCCCGGGGCGCAAGGTCACGAGGGCGGGGCCTTGGGAGAGTGCGCATCAATTCGATGATGCTGTCGATATCTGCCACAAGTCCAAAGGCTGGGACGTCTCCAAGGACTATTGGGAAACACTCGCGTCGGTCGTGCGGATCGTCGGTGAGGTCTTCGACGTCCAGCTTGAACACGGCCACTATTGGCGCTTCAAAGATAGCGCCCACATTGAGCTTAATGACTGGAAGGCCAACCGGGCGCGTCTCGAACGTATCTGGGCGGAAGAGGAGGCCGACCGTATTCGGGCGGGCGATCCCCCAGGCATCGTTAAGCGCCACTTCAATCAATCCGAGCTATGGGAGCGCTTCTGCGAAGTCCTCCCAGATGTCGCCAAGCGGCATTCCCGGCGAGGTGGCTAACTAACCGTGGGTCAAGCGAAATAGGACCAACTGGACCGCATTTCGCTTGACGCACAAAACCTTCCTAAACTTGGAACGGCCTGCAAGCGCGTTTGCAGGTCTGCCATGTGGCTAACAGCCCCGCAGGGTCTCCATGAAATGGCCTGCGGAGCAGCGACGGCTTTTAACCTATTGGAACAATAGGGAAAAGTCGTCGCATCACTGCTTGATCCTGTATGCAATTAGTGACAGCGAGGAAAAAGAAAATGTGCTCCGACCCCATAACCCATAACGGTCATACCTTCGCCTGTCGTAACTGCGACCAATGTATTGGCGCCAGAAAAAACGATTGGGTTGCGCGGGCGATGGCCGAACGGGCCACGTCTCAGCACGCTTATGCGTTCAACCTTACCTACCGTGATAAACACGACGGCGAAAAGCCAGACGGCGCAAGAGCGTTCAAATATCGCGACATCCAGTTATGGCTAAAAAATCTCCGCTTCCTCTATGAGAGGGAATACGGTGTAACCGGTGAGATTTCGTACATAATTTGCGGCGAGCTTGGCGAAAATAAGGGCCGCGTCCATTGGCATACCATCGTGTTTGCCAAGCGGGCTTTCGCACACCTCGGTGAGTGGAGTGATTTCTATCACGTAACGCACGCAAAAAGGGGTCGGGAAAACGGACCAAGGATCACACCAATGGGGCGGCGTCACGCGTTTATGGACCATTGGTCCATCTGGCCGCACGGCCACATAGTAACGCACGCCCCAGACCAAGCGGGTATCTCCTACGTGCTTAAATATGCACTCAAAACCCAATTTGGTTCCGGTCGATCCAAGGGAAAGGCCCGCGCGGAACACGCGGAAGCGTATGCCCATGGCGTCTTTAGAATGTCTAAGAAGCCTCCAATAGGGCTTCGGTATCTGGAAGAAAAAGCGCAGCGGCTGAAAGATCTACGGGCGGTGCCGCCAAAGCTAGAGCTAACCATACCCGGGTATTCCGGGTTTTGGTGGCCCAAGGGAGCCATAAGGCGCCAATGGTGCCTTATGCTCCATGATGTCAATCAATACGTCCGTCAGGAAACGGGGCGCGATGCCCCTCAATGGTCAACCCTACTATCCACGCTGGAACAAATTGAAAATGTAACCGACTATGAGGACTTGATATATGGCCCGGAAGAAAGACAAGAAGCCCAAGCGTTCGACCTCCAGCAGTGGCGGACACATCTCGCCACCAGTCACGGGGAAAACAACAAGCGCGTCCAAGCCGCGCGAATCCGGGCCACCTGTGGTGGCCCGCGCCCCTGCGCCCGTTGTTTCAGAGGAAAAACCAAGGCGCAAAAAATTGCCGCCAGACTTAGCGAAGCGGTCCTTAAACAGAGGCATAAAGAAAGCGGCTCGCCCGCAGACTTTGACGCCTGGGCACGCCTTGCAAAGCAATGTAATCACCACTGTGAACTCAAGGACACCCCCCAGCATAAAGCCATCTTTGGCGCATGAGGATGAACCGAATTCGTTGACCCAGGCAGCGCGCGCCAAAAGGTGCAAAAAAAGACCCGATAGCCGGGAGGCTAGAAAGGGGACAGGGGGGTCCAGAGAATTTGTACCGTGGTGCAAAAAATCATAACAACTAGCGATAGAAGGGCTTGAAAACACCTGCGGTAGTCCGTAGGATACCGCTATCTACAAGATCTGGACGCCCTAGCTACAGCTAGAACGCGAGGTCGCGTTTAGGCGTTTAACATGTTACTGATTATACGAACGATAGATGCCCGAATGGAATCTGCACCCGGCGCCCTATCCGACGGCCCGCGCCCTCAGAATTGACCTTAAATTTCAAGAACACGCCGTGATTTGGCCCATAAGCACGTCCATTCTCCAAGGCGGGAATTTAACGCATGGACAGCAGGTTCAGCTATGCACCACCTCATCTTTCTCGTCCTTCGCATGCCGTTTTGGGTGTTCTTTTTGGCTGCTGGTGGCGTGGTCTACCTCGGTCATATGGCCGCCAAGGACGCGCAGCAGTTTGAAGCAGAGAAAGCCGTGGCCCTGCAGCAAGGTGCCCCTGCCCTCGTTGACCTGGCGGAGTTCTCGCAGGCTACCAATGTCGGGCCCGCGAATGAGATCAACATCAGCGGTTGGATAAACCTCGACTACTACTACCAGCTTATCACAGAAGGTCGTTTCACGGATACCGAACGCTATGTCTTCATGCTGTTCGGTGAGGGTGACACGTATGAGAGCCGCGAGGTGCGCGCCGCCATTTCTCTTCATGAGACGCAATTGGATAAGTTTGACGCGCTCTTTGCCGGGATGGTTTTGCGGGACGGACCGAACGGCCCAATCCTGAAGATCAGCGGCGAGATTGACACCAGCGTCGCCCTGAAAGGCCAATTCAACGAAGTTTTGTGGGAGGAAGGCCTGATCCAATCGCCGGAGTTTGTGTTCGTCGTGCCTTACTTCGAAGGTCGCGAGGTTGCTCTGCAGCCCAATCCCAAGGCAGCCTCCGAGACGCGACTGCTCTTCAACTTGATTTCGCTGGGGCTGGCGCTCTTTGGTGTTGGGCGGTTTGCCTTCTTCAAGATAATTGGTGGAAAACCAAGAGAAAACAAAGGTGTACAGGCGGAGGTTCACACGTATGGATCTGTTGCGGCGAGATCCCAAAGCACCGCGAATGCCCGAGTTCTGCAAGCCCCCAAGAACACCCAATTGGCCGAGTTGTATGAGAAATACGGGGTCCCCTCCGGTGCAGAGGCGGCAACAAATCAGGCGAGCCAGCCCATAGCGCAAGCGGACGAACCACTAAAACATGCCGCGGAGGGCGACCGTAAACCACTACCGGCAAGCTCGGCTAAGCCAAACAGGTTACTGCGGAGCGTGTATGCACTGGCCGGGGTTTTGGTTCTTGGCGTGCTCCTGATGCTTGGCTCCGCCAGCGAAACGATGAACGGCATAATGAGCGCGGTTTGGTCAACGGGCGGCCAGGGGGCTTCCGAGCCAGCGGTCGTGTTGCCAACGGATGGCAGCAATCTGGCCGCGGCCCCGATCAGCCCGGACACAGGCGCCCTGCCCGTCGTCCTTTCGGCCATCGACCTTCAGGATAAGAATGTACAGGTCAACATTGCTCTGCTGGGCGTGCTGGGCGTCTTCGGCTTGATCTTCCTCGTGATCAATCTGGCAGGCGGCGGCACCGGCAAGAAGAGGGTCAGGATGCCCAAACCGACAAAGCGCTGCATGTCCCGCGCCGAGGTAAAAACAAAGCTGGCAACCGATCCGTTTTCGCGCCTGCGGGCGGAGGCGCGCTAGCGCGCGCCCTACCCCAGCGCGTAGCCCGCGCCGCGCACCGTGCGCACCGGGTCCTCGCCGCCATGCTGGCACAGCGCCTTGCGCAGCCGCCCGATATGCACATCCACGGTTCTGGTGTCCACATAGATGTCGCGGCCCCAGACGCGGTCCAAGAGCTGCTCGCGCGACCAGACGCGGCCGGGCTTCTCCATGAAGGTCGTCAGCAGACGGAACTCGGTCGGCCCCAGCTTTAGCGGCTTTTCGGACCGCGATACCTTATGGGTCTCGCTGTCGAGGATGATGTCATCGAATTCCAGCCGCTGCCCGACGGTCGCGGGCCGTGTCCGGCGCAGTTGCGCGCGCACGCGTGCCATCAGCTCGACCACAGAGAACGGTTTCACAACGTAATCATCCGCGCCGGTCTCGAGCCCCCTCACCCGGTCGACCTCTTCGGAACGCGCCGACAGCATGATGATCGGCACGGTGCGGGTCTCGCGGCGGGATTTCAGGCGGCGGCAGATCTCGATCCCGGACACGCCGGGCAGCATCCAGTCCAGCAGGATGATGTCGGGCGCCTCCTCGTCGACCAGGATGAGCGCCTCGTCACCGTTCTCGGCGCGGGCGACGTCAAAGCCCTCGGCCTCTAGGTTATAGGCCAGAACTTCGCGCTGCGCGGGTTCGTCTTCGACCAACAGGACTTTGGGTTGCGCCACGGACATTACGCATCGCCCTCCGGAAGATCATAGGACGTCTTATCGGACTTGTTGCGCGGATCATCGGGCAGCTCGCCGGTGACAAGGTAGATCACCTGTTCGGCGATCGAGGTCACGTGGTCGCCCATGCGCTCCATGTTCTTAGCGATGAAATGCAGGTGCATGCAGGCGGTGATGTTGCGCGGGTCCTCCATCATATGGGTCAGGAACTCACGAAACAGCGTGTTGTACATCTGGTCGATATCGCTGTCGCGCTCGCGCACCTCAGAGGCCAGCCCGTCATCGCGGGCGATATAGGCGTCTAGCGCGTCCTTCAGCATCAGGTCCACGTCGCGCGCCATGCGGCGGATCGCATGCGAGGCGCCGTCCACATTGGGCATCTGCACCAGCACCGAGGTGCGCTTGGCCATGTTCTTGGCGTAGTCGCCGCAGCGCTCCAGATTGGCCGAGATCTTCATCACGGTCAGCACCGTGCGCAGGTCCCCCGCCACGGGCGCGCGCAGCGCGATGACCCGCGCGGCCTCCTGGTTGACCTCTTCCTCAAGCGCGTCGATGGCCTTGTCGGCGCGGCGCACCTTCTGGGCCAGCTCCTCGTCGCGATTGATCAGCGCGTCCGTGGCGTCGCGGATCGAATCCTCGACCAGCCCGCCCATCTTCATGATGAGCGCCTGCAGCGTTTCGAGATCGCGGTCGAAGGCTGAGGAGATATGTTTCTCTTGCATCATGGGCTTAGCCAATACGTCCTGAGATGTAGCTTTCGGTCCGGGGATCGATCGGGTTGGTGAAGATGTCGCTGGTGTCGCCGAACTCTACCATATTCCCCAGGTGGAAATAGGCGGTCTTTTGGCTGACCCGCGCGGCCTGCTGCATCGAGTGCGTCACGATGATCACCGAGTAGCTCTGGCGCAGCTCGTGGATCAGGTTCTCGATCTGGTCCGTGGCGATGGGGTCAAGCGCCGAGCACGGCTCGTCCATCAGCAGCACCTCGGGCTGGGTGGCGATGGCGCGCGCGATGCATAGGCGCTGCTGCTGCCCGCCGGAAAGCCCCGTGCCAGGCGATTGCAGCCGGTCCTTGACCTCGTCCCAGATCGCCCCGCGGCGCAGGGATTTCTCGACGATCTCATCCAGGTCGGCCTTGCTCTTGGCCAGCCCGTGGATGCGCGGCCCGTAGGCGACGTTGTCGTAGATGGATTTCGGGAACGGGTTCGGTTTTTGGAACACCATGCCCACCTTGGCGCGCAGCTGCACCGGATCGACGCGGCGGTCATAGATGTCCTCGCCGTCCAGAAGGATCTGGCCCTCGATCCGCGCGACATCAATTGTGTCGTTCATCCTATTGAGGCAGCGCAGAAAAGTCGACTTCCCGCAACCCGACGGCCCGATGAAGGCGGTGACGGTCTTGTCGCCGATGTCAACATCCACGTCCTTGATCGCGTGGTTGTCAGCATAGAAGACTTGCACGCCCTTTGCGGAGATTTTCGTTTCGGTCACGCCAGCGTCCCTCTCAGCTTTCTCGTTGTCGAACATCGCTCCGGATCTCCTTACCAGCGCCGCTCAAAGCGACGTCGTAACACAATTGCGATCGCATTCATAATCACCAGGAAGACCAGCAGCACGCAGATCGCCGCCCCGGTCTTGGCCTCGAAGGCCCGTTCCGGGAAGTCCGACCAGCGGAAGACCTGCACCGGCAGCACCGAGGCGCTGTCCGTGATGCTGGTGGGCACCTCGACGATAAAGGCGACCATGCCGATCATGATCAGCGGCGCGGTCTCGCCCAGGGCCTGCGCCATGCCGATGATCGTGCCGGTCAGGATGCCGGGCATGGCCAGCGGCAGCACATGGTGGAAGCTGGCCTGCATTTTCGAGGCTCCGACCCCAAGGGCGGCGTCCCGGATCGATGGCGGCACCGCCTTGATCGCCGCGCGGCCCGCGATAATGATCGTCGGCAGCGTCATCAGAGCCAGCACGATCCCGCCCGCCAGCGGCGCCGAGCGCGGCACCCCGAAGACTCCCAGGAAGACCGACAAGCCCAGCAAGCCGAACACAATGGACGGCACCGCGGCCAGGTTGTTGATGTTGATCTCGATGAGGTCGGTGAACTTGTTCTTGGGCGCGAATTCCTCAAGGTAGATCGCCGCCGCGACGCCAATCGGGAAGGCTAGGCTAAACGTCACCAGCATGGTGAACAGGCTGCCCACCGTGGCGCCCCAGATGCCCGCAAGCTCTGGCTCGCGGCTGTCACCCGAAGAGAAGAAGCGCCAATTAAACACGCTGTCGATGGCGCCGGCGGCCTTGAGGTCCTCGATCACCACGATCTGGGTGTCGGTGACCTTGCGCGCGGCCTCCGGAAGATCAGTCTTGAGCAGGGTCCATGCGTCGGTGTTCTCCAGATCGCCGGACAGAGCGCTCATCACCGTGCCCTCGGCCACTGTGGCGTCAATCTTGGTCAGCTTGATCCAGCCGCCGCCCGCGCGAATGAAGATCGAGCGGTTGTCGTCCGACAGATCCTCGGCCCCCTCGGTGCCCCCTGCCCGCGCCTCAAGCGCCTCGGCTTCGGCCAAGAGCTTGTCGCGCTGCGTGGTGGCGGTTTTGAACTGCGCCTCGGTGGCGGCACGGGTCTCTTCGTCGACGGCATTCTCCATGCGGCGCTGGAACACCGAGACGGCGTTGTTCTGGCGCGCGGCGTGGCGGCGCAACCGCTTGGCGTCCTCGATCAGGTTCAGCTTTACCTGGGCCAGCACGTCAGCGAAGTCATTGGAGGAGGAAGAGATCGTGGCGGTCTTGCCCTTCTCGTCGAGGAACACCGACAGAAGCCCGCGCACCTCTTGCTCGCGCAGCTTGCCGAAATTGCCCTTCAGATAGAGGTCGGTGACGTCGGAGGCCAGGAAGCGGTAGCTGATGGTCTCGCCGATCAGGTCGGTGTTGTTCGACACATGGTCGGCCAGCTCAAAGGCCGAGCCCGAGGACACCACGTCATAGAGCTGGCGCTTGGCCTTGCGCGCGGTCACGTCTGGGAAGGCCTCGCGCAGCGTGGCCTTGGTCAGCCCGCCGAAATCGGCGCGCAGCACCTTCTTGGGGTCCTTCGTGCCGTCCGGGTCGACATCGTCGGCGTTCAGCGTGACGTCGAGCGTCACATAGGCCTCGGTCAGCGCTCCAGAGGCCTGGTACACCACCGAACCGATCAGCGAGAACAGCGCGATGGCCGCCAGCGTGATCGCGGTGATCCCATAGGCCTTCAGCCGGGTCTCGGCCGCCCTGCGGCGCCGCAGCCCGGACGCCCGCGAGGCGCCGCCGATGAGATTGCCGTAATGGCCGGAAGAGGAAGTTGCGTCGGTCATACCCGGCCCCTAGTCGTAGAGTTCGCGGTAGCGGCGCACCAGGCGCTGCGCGGCGAAGTTCATCAGAAGGGTCACGCAGAACAGCGTGAAGCCCAGTGTAAAGGCGGGGCCCGCAGCGGTCTCGGCCTCGGTGTCGCCGGTGATCAGCATCACGATCTGCACGGTCACCGTGGTCACGGCCTCAAACGGGTTGGCGGTCAGGTTCGCCCCCTGCCCCGCGGCCATCACCACGATCATGGTCTCGCCCACGGCACGGCTGAACCCCAAAAGCGCCGCCGACACGATGCCCGGCAGGGCCGCGGGCAGCACCACCTGGCGCATGGTCTCGGCCTTGGTCGCCCCCAGGCCATAGGCCCCGTCACGCAGGGATTGCGGCACCGAGTTGATCACGTCATCGGACAGCGAGGAGATGAACGGGATGATCATAATCCCCATCACGATCCCCGCCACCAGCGCCGATTCCGACGCCACGGTCAGCCCTATTGCCTCGCCCGAGCCGCGCAGGAACGGCGCCACGGTGATCGCGGCAAAGAAGCCGTAGACGACGGTCGGGATCCCCGCGAGGATCTCCAGCATCGGCTTGACCACCGAGCGCACCCGCCGCGACGCGAAATCTGATAGGAAGATCGCCGCAAAAAGCCCCACCGGCACCGCCACCAGCATCGCGATCATCGTGATCATCAGCGTGCCCGCGAAGAGCGGTATCGCGCCGACCTTATCGGCGTCCAGCTTGCCCTCATGCACGCCCGACAGCGGCGACCAGGTGGTGCCAAACAGGAACTTCTGCAGCTGCCAGTCGATCTTGTTGAAGAAATTCAGCGTCTCGAAGATCAGCGACATCACGATGCCGACCGTGGTCAGGATCGCGATGGTGGCCATGCCCGCAAGGATGAACCGGATGATCGTCTCAGAGCGATTGCGGGCGCGGCGGTCGGGCGAGATCGCCCCCAACGTCATGAACGCGGCCAGCACGGCTCCGCCGACGACCATGATTACCCGCACCCAATTCCAGAGCCCGGCGCTGCTGCTGTATTTAGCGGCGATCTCCAGGCGCAGATCATCGGTCTTCGAGGCGATCTCGCCCGAGGCCAGCGCCTTGGCGTCCGACAGCACCAGCTGATGCGCGATCCGTGGGTCATCCGGCAGCGCGGCGGCGATCTGGCCCATCAGGGCGCGGTCGATAAAGAAGTTCGGGACAATGGTCAGCAGGATGACAGCGCCGATGCCCGCCATCAGAACCCAAAGCCCGCTATAGAGCCCATGGAAGGACGGGCGCGAGTGCAGCGCGCTGACCTCTCCACCGACCACAGAGACGGCCCGCTGACGCGCCAGCACAAAGGAAGCGACCGCAGCCAGAAGAACGAAGGCAAACAAAACGGTAGTCATTGGAGTTTCCTGGACGGTGGCAACAGCATCGCGCCACGCGCGCGCGAAGGGTCACAAAGGTGCCGAGGGGCGCCGAGTTGGGCGCCCCTCGATATATGTCTTAGGCCGGGTGGATTAGTTCCACTCGTTGCCGGTCATTTTCACCAGGCCAGCCACGTTGCCCTGGATGGTGCCGAACATGTCGGCGGGCAGCGGGATCAGGCCTTTGTCAACCAGGTAGCCCTCTTCGCCAGCGGCGGCGTCCGAGAGGAACTCGTTTGCGTATTCCTGGATGCCGGGAACAACGCCTACGTGGGCCTGCTTGATGTAGAAGAACAGCGAACGCGAGACCGGGTAGTCGCCAGCGGCGATGTTCTCGAAGGTCGGCTCGATGCCGTCAACGGTGGCGCCTTTGATGGCGTCGGAGTTCTGGTTCAGGAAGGAGAAGCCGAAGACGCCCAGGGCGTTCGGGTTGGCTTCCAGCTTGGACACGATCAGGTTGTCGTTCTCGCCGGCGTCAACGTAGATGCCGTCTTCGCGCACGGACACGCCTTCGCAGTCCACCAGGTCGGTGTCCTCGCAGCCCTCTTCCATGACCAGCTCTTCGAACGCGTCACGGGTGCCGGAGGACGGCGGAGGTCCAAGAACCTCGATCTTGATGGCGGGCAGCGAGGGGTCGACCTCGTCCCAGGTCATCGGCTTGGGGCCGTTCTCGGCCAGGGCGATAACGATCTGCGCGCGGGTCAGTTCGAAATCCGCACCTTCCATGGCGTTGGCAACGACGATGCCGTCATAGCCCACAACGGCCTCGGTGATGTCGCTGACGCCGTTTTCCTGGCACAGCTTGAACTCTTTCGCCTTCATGCGGCGCGAGGCGTTGGTGATGTCGGGATGCTCGGTGCCAACACCGGCACAGAAGAGCTTGAGCCCGCCGCCGGAACCGGTCGATTCAACAACGGGGGTCTGGAAGTCGGTTGTTTTACCGAACTGCTCGGCCACAGCGGTCGAGAAGGGGAATACGGTCGACGAGCCAACGATACGGATCTGGTCGCGAGCCGAGGCCGCGGTGGCAGCAATTGCGCTGATCGCCAGTGCAGAGGCGGTCAATTTAACGAAGGACATGGAAAACTCCTGGTTGGTTGTCCGACGCAGAGCCCCCTCTGCGTCCGTGCTGCCGTTCCTAGGAATGGCGCGTTTTACTTTTGTGACGGTTGCGTAACGGTTTTGTGACAACCGACCGGGCGCGCAACAAAAGCCGCTATGGTCAAACGAGGGATATTTCCTTTCTTTCAACGCCTTGCGGGTCACGGGCCCCTAAACTCGCCCGAGTCGGGCCGATTAACTAAATCGCCCCAACGCCCAGCAAGTTAAGATCTGTTCAGATTTCATGGTAAATTTCGTCGCCGATGCCATCCATGCGACGCGCAACGATGGAATCGGGCGAATCGCGGCGCTACTCCGGCGCCGGCAGGATCACCACAAATCGGCTGCCCTGCCCCTGCGTGCTCTCGATCCGAAGGCGCCCGCGATGCCGGTTCACGATGTGCTTGACGATGGCCAGGCCCAGCCCCGTGCCGCCGATCTCGCGCGAGCGGTGGCTGTCGACGCGGTAGAACCGCTCGGTCAGGCGCGGCAATTGCAGCGGATCAATCCCGTCGCCGTCATCCTTGACCTCGACGCGCACCGCCGGGCCGCGCAGCGCCGGGTCGCGCTCACTGACCGACACGTTCACCTCGGCGCGGCCGCCGCCATATTTGATCGCGTTCTCAATCAGGTTGGTGAAGACCTGCAACAGCTGGTCGGCATCGCCGGGCACCTGCAAGCTCTCCTCGACCCCGGTCAACGAAAGCTCGACACCGTGATCCGCTGCGGTCTGCCCCAGCGTCGTCGAGGCAGAGGTCAACAGGCTTGCCAAGTCCACCATATCGGTGGGGCGCATACGCTCCTCGGCTTCCACGCGGCTGAGCGACAGCAGGTCGTGGATCAGCCGGTTCATGCGCTCGGCCTCGCGCGCCATGATTTCCAAAAAACGCTCCTGCGCGGCGGGGTCGTCGCGCGCAGGGCCGCGCAGGGTCTCGATGAACCCCAAGAGCGCGGTCAGCGGCGTGCGCAGTTCGTGGCTGACATTGGCGACGAAGTCGCGCCGCATCTGCGTGGCCTCTTGCACATGGGTGATGTCCTCAAGGCTCAGCAGCGCGCCGCGGACGATCTCGGTGCGCACCGGCGTGGCGATGACCTGATAGGTGGTGTCGCGCGTCGCGTCGCGGCTGGGGAACTGCTTTTCCGTGGTCTCCCCGGCCTTCAGTGCCCGCTCGACACAGTCCAGTACCGCGGGCTGGCGCAGCACCGTGATATAGTGTCGGCCCTCCAGGTTGTTCCCAAAGAGCCCCTGCGACACCTTGTTGGCGGCGATCACGCGTTCGTCCCGCCCGATCAGCACCAGGGCCATCGGGACGGCGTCCATCAGAGAGGCGGCTTGCTCCGGGGTCATCTAGGCACCGGTCGCGGCGGCGATGGCCGCGCGGAATTCGCCGATTAGCATATCTACGTCCTCAACGCCGACCGAGACGCGAAAGAACCCCTCGGACATGCCAAGCTCGGCGCGCGCCTGGGGCGTCAGGGCCCGGTGCGACGACGTGGCGGGGTGGCTCAGCGTGGTGCCGATATCGCCCAGCGTGGGCGCAAAGGCGATGTCGGGTGCCGCGCGCACCAATGCGTTCGCCGCCGCCCTGCCGCCGCCAATCTCAAAGCTGACCATGTTGCCGCCCCGCGCGCCCAGCAGGGACGCGGCGCGGTTGTGGTCGGGGTGGTCGGGGCGCGTGGGGTAGAGCACACGGGCCACGCCCGGGGTCTCGGCCAGGGCGTCCGCCAGCGCGCGCGCATTCGCCTCGGCCCGGTCATAGCGCAGCTCGAAGGAATAGAGCCCGCGCTCGGCCAGCCAGCAATCGAAGGGGCTGGCCGTAAGCCCCAGGGTCACCGCGGTGGCATAGATCGGATCGCGATGCGCCGCATCGCTGCACGCCACATAGCCCAAAGTGGCGTCGGAATGCCCCGCCAGAAGCTTTGTCACCGAGTGGATCACGATATCCGCACCATGCTGGAACGGCTGGAAGCCGCGCGGCGTGGTAAAGGTGTTGTCGATCACCAGGATGCAGCCATGCTTGCGCGCCAGCGCCGCGATCCCGGTGACATCAGAGACCCGCAGGGTCGGGTTCGACACGACCTCCAAAAGGATCAACTTGGTGTTGGGCTTTATGGCTTGCGCAAAGCGCGCGGCATCGGTCGGATCGGCCAGATCCGCCTCGACACCCCATTTCGGCAGCTCCTCGGACAGCATCCGCATTGAGCGGCCATAAAGCTGGTTGCCCGCCAGTACATGATCGCCCGACCGCAAGAGCCCCTGCATCACCGCCGTCACCGCCGCCATGCCGCTGCCGAAGACAAGCCCGCCGGTAGCGCCCTCCAAAGCGTCGATCTTGCGCGCCAGAACATCCGCGTTGGGGTGGCCCTCGCGGGCATAGGCATAGCCGGGCGCCCTGCCCTCATACATATCGTCCAGAGCGTCGGGGCTCTCGGCGGCATAGACCACCGAGGGCTGCAGCGGTGTGCCAATCGCCCGGGTAGAGCTTTCCGGCCAGGGCGTGCGGCGCACGATGGTTTTGGGTGGTGTCTTCGTCATGTCTTTCCCCATCGGGCGCGACGGCCCGGACCGCCCCTATGGGCCAAAAATGTTACGGCAATGCGACAAGCTGGGACTTATACTCGCGGCCCCGCTCTTGGTAATGCAGCGCGGCGGCCAGCATGGTCTGGCGGTGCTGATCGGTCAGTTCGCGCACGACCTTGCCGGGGGCGCCCAGCACCAGCACGCCGGGCGGGATCACCTTGCCCTCCGGGATCAAAGCACCGGCGCCCACCAGGGCGCCCGCGCCGATCACCGCGCCGTTCAGCACCGTGGCGCCCATGCCGATCAGCGCGCCGTCCTCAATCGTGCAGCCATGCAGCATCGCCTTATGCCCGATGGTGCAGTTCTTACCGATGTTCAGCGGAAAGCCCGCATCGGTGTGCAGCACCGAGTTCTCTTGGATGTTGGACCCCTCGCCCAGGGTGATGGGCTCGTTATCGCCGCGAAGCGCGGCGCCGAACCAGATCGAGCTGGCTTTATGCAGCACGCACTGACCGATCACATGAGCACCCGGGGCGACATAGAAATCGCCATCCTCGGGGGTCTGCGGGCGATGCTCGCCAAGCGCGTAGAGGGTCATATGCGTTCCTCAAATTCGGTGTTCAGCCCGCGTACAAAATCGCTAAGCCCCGGGCGGCGGCTGCGTTTGAGCCGCTCGGCCACCACGATAGAGCGCAGCTCGGTCGCGGTGCCCTCCAGATCGCGGTTCACCAGCACGTAATCATAGGCGTCCCAATGGCTGATCTCGGCCCGGCTCTGCGCCATGCGCTTGGCGATGGTCTCGTCGCTGTCTTGGGCGCGGGAGCGCAGGCGGCTGTCCAGCTCGGCAATCGAGGGTGGCAGGATGAAAATCGACACCACGTCGTTTTGCAGCCGCGAGTTGCGGATCTGCTGCCCGCCCTGCCAGTCGATATCAAACAGCACGTCGCGGCCGCCCTCAATGGCGGCCTCCACCGGGCCGATGGGCGAGCCATAGAGGTTCTCGAACACGGTGGCGTGCTCTAGCATCTCGCCCCCGTCGATCATCGCGTTGAACCGGTCATGGCTGACGAAATGGTAGTGCTCGCCATCCACCTCGCCGGGGCGCGCCGGGCGGGTCGTGGCCGAGACCGAGAAGACGATGCTGTCGTCCCAGGCGCGCAGGGCCCTGGCGAGGCTGGATTTTCCCGCCCCAGAGGGCGAGCTAAGGATCACCAATAGGCCGCGCCGCTGCGCCATCTGTCACTCCACGTTCTGGATCTGCTCGCGCATCTGATCGATGGTGGCTTTGAGGTCAAGCCCGACCGGCGTAAGCTCTGCCGATTGCGACTTGGAACATAAAGTGTTTGCCTCGCGGTTAAATTCCTGGCTGAGGAAGTCGAGCTTGCGGCCCACGGGCTCTTTCGCGGCCAGCAGGTCGCGCGCGGCCTGCACATGCGCGCGCAGGCGGTCGATCTCTTCGGTGACGTCCGTTTTGACCGCGATGATGGCAAGCTCCTGCGCCACGCGGGCCGGGTCGGCGCCCTCGGAGTTCTCCAGCACGCGGGCAAGGTTCTCTTTCAGCTTGGCGGCCCATTGATCCTTGCGCGCCTCGGCGATCTCGGCGGCCTGATCGGTGAGCGCGGCGATGCGGTCGAGCTGGGCGGTGACGACCTCGACCAGGGCCTGGCCCTCGGTGGCGCGCATGGCGTTGAAGGCCTCGATCAGCGCGGGCAGGTCGGCGCTTAGCGTCTTGGTCAGCGCGGCGCCGTCATCCTGCGCGGCGTCGGCGGTCAGCATCCCGCGCAGCGCCAGCACGTCCAGCGTGCTGGGTTCGGACAGCTCGACCCCGGCGCGGTCGGCGGCGACCTCGATCGTGTGCATATGCGCCAAGGCGCGGCCCAGCACGTCGAGGTCGATTTCCTCGGTGGTCTCGGCCTCGCCCCGCGAAAGCCGCAGCCCGATGGTCACGCTGCCGCGCGAAACGGCCTTGGGCACCGCGGCGCGCACGGCCTGATCCAGGCCGTCCAGCCAGTCCGGCGCGCGCACCCGCACGTCCAGCCCGCGCGCGTTCACCGCGCGCATGTCCCAGACCCAGCTCCAGCCCTGCGCCTCGCCCTTCAGGGTTGCGAACCCCGTCATCGAATTAACCATCTGAGTTAACCATTTATGTGTTTTCGCCCCCTTTTAGCCCCATTCTGTGGCAGATTAAGGAAAGAGTAAGGAATCTAACCGTAGGGTTAATAGACGGGGTATCACATGCGACGCAATGCGATGTTTCGGGAAGGGGTTTAGTATGGAGTTCGGACGTGACACGATCGGCAAAATCTTGTCGTTTGGGACGCAGGCCATGGAAATGAAGTTTCCCGCGATCAAACAGGTCGACGCCTATTGGGAGGGGCTGCGCGATGGCCGCCTGATGCCGAACCGCGCCGAGGTGGATCCGCGCGGGCTGGAGAACGCGCTGGAATTCGCGCTGATGCTCGAGATGGTGGCGCCGGGCGTGGCGCGCATCCGCGTGGCCGGCATGCATCTGAGCGACATCCTGGGCATGGAAGTGCGCGGCATGCCGCTGACCGCTTTCTTCGAGCCCGCCGCGCGCGGCAAGGTCGCCGATATCCTGCAGCGCGTCTCGCAGCGCCCCGAGGTGGCCGAGGTGCAACTGTCCAGCCCGGCGGGGATCGGCCGGCCCGCGATCAATGCGCGGCTGTATCTTGCGCCGCTCAGCAATGAGGGCCGCGGTGGCAGCCGGTTGCTTGGGTGCCTGCAATCGCATGGCGGCATCGGCCGCACGCCGCGGCGCTTTACGGTTGCGGACGTGCATACGCGCCGCATCGTTGCGGCGGCGGGGGCCAAGAGCTTTGACGAGCCGCAAAGCATCGCGCCCAAGACCAAGCCCGAACTGGCCGAGGCGCCTTCGCTGTTCCAGCCCGCGCCGGATGCGCGCCTGAAAGAGACAAAGCACCCGCATCTGAAGCTGGTGAAAAGCGACTGACAAGGCGAGGAACGCGGGGGGCTGACACCGGGAAACGCCAGTAAAATAAGGCGTGAATGCTTCACGTGAAACTAGATGGCCGCCCAAGATATCGTCTCGGGCGGCCTTTTCCACAAGATCCGTGGTATCTCGCAGCTTCTGACCTTGGCGCGACGGCCCAAATTCCTTGGAAGGAATTTGGGCCGTCGCGCCAAGTTCGGCAGTTAGCCCGCCTTCACAGCCCGGGTTTCGCGCAGCCCGATCAGCTCCTCAGCCACCAGGAAGGCCAGTTCTAGGGACTGGCTGGCGTTGAGACGCGGGTCGCAGGCCGTGTGGTAGCGGCTGGAGAGGTCCTCGTCCGTCACCGCGCGCACCCCGCCGGTGCATTCGGTCACGTCCTTGCCGGTCATCTCGAAATGCACGCCGCCGGGGATCGAGCCCTCGGCCCGGTGCACGCCAAAGAACTCCTGCACCTCGCGCAGCACGGACTCGAAGGGGCGCGTCTTGTAGCCGGATGCGGCCTTGATCGTGTTGCCATGCATCGGATCGCAGGACCAGACCACGTTGGCGCCCTCTTCCTGCACGGCCTTGATCAGGCGCGGCAGGTGCTCGCCCACATTGCCGGCGCCAAAGCGCGCGATCAGGGTCAGGCGGCCCGGCTCGTTCTCTGGGTTCAGCGTCGCCATCAGGGACTTGAGGTGCCCGGTGGTCATCGAGGGACCGCATTTCAGGCCGATGGGGTTCATCACGCCCTTGCAGAACTCGACATGCGCGCCGTCGGGCTGCCGCGTGCGGTCGCCGATCCAGATCATGTGCCCCGAGCCCGCCAGCCACTTGCCAGAGGTGCTGTCGATCCGCGTCAGCGCTTCCTCATACTCCAGCAGCAGCGCCTCATGCGAGGTGTAGAAGCTGACGGTGGAGTATTCATGCGCCGCCGCAGAGCCAACGCCCGCCGCCTCCATGAAATCAATCGTGTCCTGGATGCGGTTCGCCATGTCGCGGTACTTGCGTGCGTCGTCCTGATCCGTGAAGCCCAGCGTCCATGCATGCACCCGGCGCATGTCCGCAAAGCCCCCCGTTGAGAAAGCGCGCAACAGGTTCAGCGAGGCCGCCGCCTGGGTGTAGGCCTGCAGCATCCGGTCCGGATCGGGGATCCGCGCATCCGGGGTGAAGTCGAACCCGTTGATGATGTCGCCGCGGTAGCTGGGCAGCTCCACGCCCTCCACGGTCTCCATCGGGGCCGAGCGCGGCTTGGCCATCTGCCCGGCCACGCGGCCCACTTTCACTACCGGCAGCTTGGCGCCGAATGTCAGCACCATCGACATCTGCAGGAACACTTTGAACGTGTCGCGCAGCGTGTCCGCGCTGAACTCGCCAAAGCTCTCCGCGCAGTCGCCGCCCTGCAGAAGAAACGCCTCGCCGCGGGAGACCGCGCCAAGCTTTTCTTTAAGCTGCCGCGCCTCGCCCGCAAAAACGAGCGGCGGATACTGAGAAAGCTGGGCCTCAACGGCGGTCAGCTTGTCGGCGTCCAGATAGTCGGGCATCTGCACCCGAGGCTTGGACCGCCAGGCAGATTTGTCCCAAATGCTCATTGTCTTTGCTCCAAGATCGCAAGGTTAAGGAGCCTTGTTATAGGCGGGCGGCGCGCGGGCTAAAAGGGGCCAAAACGTGCGTCAACAGAGAATTTCGGTTTTTTTACCCTTGCGTAACCTTGCGCGTGGTGAACAAAGCTGCTTCCGTCTTTCGATCAATACGCCTGTGAGTCCCATGCAAGCTATGCGCCAAGCATCCAACACCAGCACACGCGAGGCCCCGGTCAAGCGCTTTGTGTTTGTTTTGCTGGACGATTTTACCATGCTTTGCTTTGCCAGCGCCGTCGAGAGCCTGCGGATTGCAAACCGGATGTCGGGCAAGCCGCTTTATTCGTGGTCGCTGGTTGGCGAGGGCGGCGAGGAGGTGCGGTGCTCGGCGGGCACCGTGTTCCGGGTTGATGGCGATCTGGCCGAGGTCGGTCGGGATGACGTGATCCTGGTCTGCGGCGGCATTGACGTGCAGGCCGCCTCGAGCAAGCGGGTGCTGAACTGGCTGCGGCGCGAGGCGCGGCGCGGGCCGGTGATCGGCGGGCTCTGCACGGCGGGGTTCACCCTGGCCAAGGCCGGGCTTCTGGACGGCAAGCGTGCCACGATCCACTGGGAGAACCAGGACAGCTTTGCCGAGGAGTTCGAAGAGGTCGAGCTGACGAAATCCGTCTTCGTGATGGACGGCAACCGGATCACCACCGCGGGCGGCACCGCCTCGATCGACCTGATGCTCAAGATCATCGCCGACGACCATGGCGAGCAGCTTGCAAACCTGGTGGCCGACCAGCTGATCTACACCTCGATCCGCACCGACCAGGACACCCAGCGCCTGTCCGTGCCGACCCGCATCGGCGTGCGCCACCCCAAGCTGAGCAAGGTCATCCAGATGATGGAGCAGAATATCGAGGAGCCCATCAGCCCCTCGGTCCTTGCCAAGGATGTCGGCATGTCGACGCGCCAGTTGGAGCGGCTGTTCCGGCGCTATCTGAACCGCTCGCCAAAGCGTTACTACATGGAGCTAAGGCTGCAGAAGGCGCGCAACCTGCTTCTGCAGACCGATATGAGCGTGATCAACGTGGCCCTGGCCTGCGGTTTCGCCTCGCCGTCGCATTTCTCGAAATGCTACCGGGCGCATTACGACACGACCCCCTATCGCGAGCGCGGCACCCAGGCCGCCCGGCTGTCGATCTAGCCCTACGCCCCTTTTTGGTCGCGTCCCTTGAAATAATGGCGCGCGCGAATTTCAACGGCGCGCTCAAAAAAATGCCCCCAGATGTTGCCAATCGCCATGGTGATCAGGCCGGAGGCGACGGCGAACTCAATCGTGCCATTGGCGAACCAGGTGAAACTCGCGTGGCCTATCACCGCAAAAACAAAGACGACCCCAAAGGCGCGCACGCCCCAATAGATACCTGAGGCCTCCTTTCGAAACTCCGCAAGCTGTTTCCGCAATTTGCAGCGCCGTTCCTCGTGGCGCTTGGAGTGGAGTTCGCGATACATTTCGATGGATTGCGATTTCGCTTTGAAGAAATGTCCCCAGGCCAGGCCGGACGCCGCCAGCGGCACCCCAAAGGCCGCCGCGATGCGGTCCATCGCTTCCGAATTCTGCACGTTGATCGCAAAGAGCACCAACAACCCCACCAGCAGGGATGCCAGCACGATCCCCCACCAAAACACACCGTCCTTCAGGTATGGCAGGTTGATTTCACACATGATCTCATCAATATAGCAAAGTCTCACTAGTATAGCAAAGCCGGTCGCTTTCCCCTGGTATATCCCTGCAACCAGTGGGATAGCTCGGCGATGACTGCTCGCCCTCGCCTTTCGCAAACCGAATTCGTGGCCCTCTGCGCGATGATGTTCGCAACGATCGCCTTCTCTGTGGATTCGATGCTGCCAATGATGGGCGAGATCGCGGCCGAGCTGACGCCCAGCGATCCCAATCGGGCGCAGTTGATGATCATCAGCTTCGTGTTCGGGATGGGGATCGGGACGCTCTTTAGCGGCCCCATGGCCGACGCGATTGGGCGCAAGCGCACGATCATTGGCGGCGCGGTGATTTATTCGCTGGCCGCCGCCTGGGCCTATTTCGCGCAATCCATCGAGGCGATCCTGGTGGCGCGGTTCATCCAGGGCCTGGGCTCGGCGGGGCCGCGCATCGCGGCTCTGGCGCTGGTGCGCGACCTTTACTCGGGGCGCGACATGGCGCGGATCCTGTCACTGGCGATGATGGTCTTCACCATGGTGCCAGCGGTGGCGCCGCTTATCGGCAGCTTCATCGCGGCGGGGTTCGGCTGGCGTGGGATCTTTGTGGCCTTCGTGATCTTTGCGGCGATGATGAGCCTCTGGCTTGGCGCGCGGCAACCCGAGACGCTTCGGGTGGAGGACCGCCGCCCGCTGCGCGTCTCGGTGATCTGGGGCGGCATAAAAGAGGTCTTTGACCATCGCCGGGTGGTGGTGGTGCTTCTGACGATGTCGCTGTCCTACTACATGATCTTCTTCATAATCTCGACGGTGCAGCAGGTGTTCGACGCGACCTTTGACCGCGCGGCGAGCTTCCCGTGGTGGTTCGCGCTGATGTCGGTGATATCGGCCTCCGGGGCATTGCTGAACTCGCGGGTGGTGCCGGTGCTGGGGATGCGGCGGGTCACCCTGGCGGCCAACGGCGCGCAGATCGGGTTCTCGGCGGTGATGCTGCTGGTGATCCTAAGCGGGGTTCTCTCCGAGCTCGCCTATTTCTACGCCTATTGGATTTGGGTTTTGACCGTGTTCATGGTCGGAGGCGGTCTCTCATTGGGCAATCTGAACGCGTTGGGCGTCGAGCCGCTGGGGCATATGGCGGGGCTGGCGAACTCGATCATCGCCGCGGTGGGCACGGTGATCGCGGGGGTCTTGGCGACGTTGGCGGGGATGTTCTTTGACGGCACGCCGTGGGTGCAGGTGCTGACGGTCTGCATGGCGGCCACCGGAGCGGTCCTGTTGATGCGCTCGATCGAGGATTAGTGCGACAATTTCCTTCCAAGAGACCTCAGCGAAACTCTTGGGATTCCCGCGCCGGTTAATGATTGCTATCGTGCGGCATGAGACAAAGCTTCACGACCCAGCCCGCCTTGTTTGCTCCGCAGGAGCTGTTTGATCACCCCGCGATGAGCGCGTTGGACGGGGTCGAGGAGCTGCTCGACTGGTCGCGGATCGAGGCGCTCCTGCCGCGCGGCTAAGACCGGGCGCGGACCGGCAGGCCGGGCTATCCGGCGCAGACCCTGTTTCGGGCGCTGCTGCTTGGCCTGTGGTACGACCTTTCGGACGTGAAGCTGGAGGCGCAGCTGGCCCGCGACCTTCTGTTCCGCAAGTTCTGCCGCTTGGAGCTGGACCAGGGCGTGCCGCAGGCGAGCACGTTGGGCCGGTTCCGGGCGCGGCTGAGGGACCGGCTGGAGGCGGTTGTGGCGGAGGTCGTGGCGCAGCTCGAAGCGGCCCGCGTGGTGCTCGCGGAGGGGCGCGTGGCCATCGTCGATGCGACCGTGGTGGAGGCGGCGCGGAGCGGGCTGCGCAAGCGGGATCCAGGCGCGGGCTCGGCCGTGAAGGTCACGGTGAAGGGCCGCAAGCAGGCGGTCTGGGGCTGGCAGGCCTTTGTCAACTGCGACGAGGACGGGTACATACGGCGGGTCGCGGTGAGCGCCGGCAACCGCGCGGAGGTGGACAGCCTGGAGGCCCTGGTGGCCGGCGACGAAAGCGCGCTCTATGCCGACGCGGCCTATATCGGGCCGCGCACGCGGGCCCTGCTGGCGCGCAGGGGCATGGCCGACCGGGTGCAGCGCCGCGGCGCGCGGGGGCATCCGCTTTCCGACGAGAACAAGGCGCGCAATGTCGAGATCGGCGTGACCCGCGGTCGGGTCGAAGCGATCTTCGGCCACTGGAAGAGGCACTGGGGCCTGCGCAGGACCCGGTTCTTGGGAGAGGCGAAGATGATGACCGTCACGACGCTCGCCGCCATCGGATGGAACCTGCATAAAGGGGCGCGGTTCAGGAGGCTATACGGCTGACCCTCAGTCGCAACCGCCACAACCCCACCAATCGCCGCCCAACCAAGGTGACGCCCCTCCAAAAAGGGGAGGCAGCGGACGCAACCCGGCCCAATCATCCCCAAAACACCCATCCGCGGACATCAATCCACACGCAAAAGCAGTCAGAGAAAATCCAACCGTTTCGCTGAGGTCTCTCCAAGGAAATTGCAAAACTCTGAAGTCAGAGTTTTCCCCCACCCAGAACCAACCGGTCAGGCCGATTTCGCGTGCTTCGCCAGGTCCTGCGCGATGGCAAAAGCGCCCTTGATCTTATCAGAGGTCTTCTTCCAGTCGCGCCGCACCACGATCTTATTCTCGCGCACCTTGGCCAGCCCGTCCTGCGCGTTGATGAACTCCACCAGTCCCGCCGGGTTGGCGAACTTGTCGTTGTGGAACTGGATCGTGGCGCCCCGCGGGCCGCCGTCGAGCTTGGCGATGCCGGCCTGTTTGCACTTGTCCTTGATGCGCACGATCAGCAGCAGCATGTTGACCTCTTTGGGCAGCTTGCCGAAGCGGTCGATCAGCTCGGCGGCGAAACCCTCTAGCTCGACCTTGGTCTTCAGGTCGCTGAGGCGCCGGTAGAGCCCCAGACGCACATCAAGATCGGGCACGTAATCCTCTGGAATTAATACAGGAACGCCCAGGTTGATCTGCGGCGCCCATTGCGTGTCCGTATCGGTCAGCCCCTCCATCTCGCCGGACCGGATCTTGGCAATCGCCTCCTCCAGCATGGACTGATATAGCTCATAGCCGACCTCTTGGATATTGCCCGACTGCTCCTCGCCCAGAAGGTTGCCCGCGCCGCGGATGTCCAGGTCCTGGCTGGCCAGGGTGAACCCCGCGCCCAGGCTGTCGAGCGAGCCCAGCACCCGCAGCCGCTTCTCGGCGGTCGTGGTCAGGCGCGTGCGCGGCTTGGTCGTCAGATAGGCGTAGGCGCGCGTCTTCGAACGCCCCACCCGCCCCCGGATCTGATAGAGCTGCGCCAGCCCGAACATATCCGCGCGGTGCACCACCATCGTGTTCGCCGTGGGGATGTCCAGCCCGCTTTCCACAATCGTGGTCGCCAGCAGCACGTCATATTTGCCGTCATAGAAGGCGTTCATCCGGTCATCGAGCTGCCCCGCCGCCATCTGCCCATGCGCCACCACATAGGTCAGCTCGGGCAATTGCGTCTTAAGGAACTCCTCGATCTCCGGCAGATCCGAGAGGCGCGGCACCACATAAAAGGACTGCCCGCCGCGGTAATGCTCGCGCAGCAGCGCCTCGCGGATGGTCACCGCGTCGAACTCCGAGACATAGGTGCGGATCGCCAGCCGGTCCACCGGCGGGGTGCCGATGATCGACAGGTCCCGCACGCCGGTCAGGCTCAGCTGCAGCGTGCGCGGGATCGGCGTGGCGGTCAGGGTCAGCACGTGGATGTCGCTGCGCAGCTCCTTCAGGCGTTCCTTATGGGTGACGCCGAATTTCTGCTCCTCGTCAATGACCAGCAGGCCCAGATCCTTGAACCGCACGTTCTTGGCCAGCAAGGCATGGGTGCCGATAACGATATCCGCCGTGCCGCGCGAGGCGGCGTTGCGGGTCTCCTCGGCCTCTTTGGTGGACACGAAGCGCGACAACTGGCGCACCTCGATGGGAAAGCCGCGGAAGCGCTCGGCAAAGCTCTTATAGTGCTGCCGCGCCAGCAGCGTGGTGGGGGCGATCACGGCCACCTGCTTGCCGCTGAGCGCCGCCACGAAGGCCGCGCGCATCGCGACCTCCGTCTTGCCGAAACCCACATCGCCGCAGATCAGCCGGTCCATCGGCATGCCGCCGGACAGGTCCTCGATTGTCTCCGAGATCGCGCGCAGCTGGTCGTCGGTCTCTTGATAGGGGAAGCGCGCGGCGAAGGCGTCCCACATGCCGGTGGGCGGCTCCATGATCGGCGCGCGACGCAGCTGACGCTCGGCGGCCACCCGGATCAGCCGGTCGGCCATCTCGCGGATGCGCTCCTTAAGCTTGGCCTTCTTGGCCTGCCATGCACCGCCGCCAAGCCGGTCGAGCAAGCCTTCTTCGTGGCCATACCGGCTGAGCAGCTCGATGTTTTCCACCGGCAGGAACAGCCGGTCGCCACCGCCATATTCCAGCGCGATGCACTCATGCGGAGCACCCAGCGCCTCGATCACCTCCAGCCCGTTATACTTGCCGACCCCGTGGTCGACATGCACGATCAGGTCACCGGGGCTGAGGCTCTGCGTCTCGGTCAGGAAGTTCTCGGCCCGGCGCTTCTTCTTGGGTGCGCGGATCAGGCGGTCGCCCAGGATGTCCTGCTCGGCGATCACGGTCAGCTCGGGGGTCTCGAACCCCGCCTCGATGGGCCAGATGGCCAGGGCGATCTCGTGCTTGCCAAGGTCGGCGTGGCGGCGCACCGTGGCCGCGCCCTGGATGTCGTGATCCTCCAGCAGGTGGCCCAACCGCTCGGCGGCGCCCTCGGAATAGGCGGCCAGCACCACGGCGCCCTCTTGCGCGCGCTCCTGAACATGATCGGCGACTGCACCGAAAAGGCTGATGTTTTCCTGTTGCCGCTCGGGCGAGAAGTTGCGCCCGATGCGCCCGCCCGCGTCGATCACGCCAGGCCCCGAGGCCTGGGCCAGCGGATGAAACTGCAAGGATCGCCGCCCGTCCAGAGCGCCCTCCCAGGCCGCATCGTCGAGATAAAGCAGATCGGGCGGACAGGGCTTGTATACCGTGTCCAGGCGGTTCTTCTGGGTCAGCGCGTGCTGGCGCGTCTCATATTGGTCGGTGATGCCGTCCCAGCGGCTGAGCCGCGCCGGCGTCATCTGGTCGTCCAGGCATACCGACGCGCCGGGCAGGTAGTCAAAGAGCGTTTCCAGCTCTTCATGGAAGAAAGGCAGCCAATGCTCGACACCCGCGTGCTTGCGGCCCGCGCTAACCGCCTCGTAAAGCGGGTCATCCGTGCCCGCCGCCCCGAACTCGATGCGGTAGTTCTGCCGAAAGCGCCGGATCGCGGCCTCGTCCAGGATCACCTCGCTGACCGGGGCAAGCTCGACCAGCTCAAGCTGCTCGGTGGTGCGCTGGCTGACCGGGTCAAAACGCCGCGCGCCGTCCAGCACGTCGCCGAAGAGATCCAGGCGCACCGGCCCGCCCTCGCCCGGCGGGTAGATGTCGATAATGCCGCCGCGGACCGCGTAGTCGCCGGGCTCCATCACCGTGGGCGCCTGGGTAAAGCCCATGCGGGTCAGGAAACCGCGCAGGCCCTTCTCGTCGATCCGGTGGTCGACCCGGGCCACAAAGGCCGCCTCACGCAGCAGCGTGCGGGCCGGGACGCGCTGGGTGGCGGCATTCAGCGTGGTCAGAACGATGAACGGCCCGTCCAGCCCCGCGGCCAGAGTCGCCAGAGTGGCCATGCGGGCCGCCGAGATGTCCGCGTTGGGCGAGATCCGGTCATAGGGCAGGCAATCCCAGCCCGGGAAGACCAAGACCGGCACGTCCGGGGCGAAGAACGCAAGCGCGGCCTGCATCGCGGCCAGGCGCTTGTCGTCGCGCGCCACATGCACCACCGCGCCGCCAGTGCTCGACACCTCGCGCAGCACCAGCTGGGCGTCGAAACCCTCGGGCGCGCCGCCGACGGAGATATGGGTTTGGCTTGGCATGGCGCGCTTCACCTACAGCGGTTTGGGGCGGTGTCAACTCTGCGCGGTGCATCGCCGCGCGGGCTGCGCTGATTACGCGCGGCGGATGTTCATGAGATGTTAGAGCGACTCAGGCAGAATCAAAGGGTGGTGGTGGGGAACCGTGCCCAAGGCGCCGCCCACCCTCGATTATGTTTGTCGCCAATTTTGGCCTAAGATTCGGTTAACGCATCCGCCCCTGCGACGATCTGGAGCACCCGGCACGGCTCAGATCACCCGCCCAACGCCCCGACCGTGGAATTCTGATACATCCCCCACAGGGTTGTCACGAAAATCGAGAATATGCCGATAAACTGGATGTAAAGCCGGTGCCGCTTCATCTGCGCATAAAGCGCCTCCCCCGAGAGCCCCAGGCTGACAATCTTATTCGCGGTGGCAAGGCTCAACGCGCCCACAAATGAGAGCGGGAAGGCCAGCAGGAACACCGCCTGCGCGAACTCCAAGAAGTAGAGGAACCCCAGCAACGCTAGCGCCGTCAGCGCGGCGAACACGATCCCCACCATCCAAAGCCCCGAGACCCGCGCCACATAAAGCAGCCGGTTGCAGTTGATCCGGACGATGTCCTCGAGATCCTGCGCCGCCTGCCCGCCATTGCGCGCCGCGCGGCCCACCATATCGAAGGGCACGCCAAGCACCCAATGGCTTGCGGTGGACCAGACAACGGCCAGCGCGATCCAGAACCAGAGGTTCGAGAAGGACCGCATGTCTATGAGCTCGAAAACGGTGTCGTACCAGGTCAACTCGGGCGCCTGCATTATTGTTTGGGGAGACATACCGCCTGTCTGCGGCGATTCCTAGGGTTGAGGTGGTGGCTTTTCCCTGCAAAATGCGGATCACGCGCTGAAGAGAGCCCAAATGACGCCGATGACCCCTGCCCCGTTCCCCGAAACGCGCTTTCGCCGCATGCGGTCGCAGCCCGCGCTGCGCCGCCTGATGCGCGAAAGCATCCTGACGGCCGATGACCTGATCTGGCCGATCTTCGTGCGCGATGGCGATAACGTGGAAGAGCCGATTGCCTCGATGCCGGGCGTCAGCCGGCTTTCGGTGGACCGCGCCGTGCGCGCCGCAGAGCAGGCCGCCCGCCTGGGCATCCCGGCGGTCTGCCTGTTCCCCTACACGGCGATGGAGCACCGCACCCAGGATTGCGCCATGGCCTGGGACCCGGACAACTTGTCCAACCGCGCGATCCGCGCCATCAAGGCGGCGGTGCCAGAGGTGGCCGTGATGACGGATATCGCGCTGGACCCCTATAACATCCACGGCCATGACGGGTTCGTTGTCGGCGACGAGATCGTGAATGACGCAACCGTCGAGGCTTTGGTGAAGATGGCGCTGGCGCAGGCGGAGGCGGGCGCCGACATCCTGGGCCCTTCCGACATGATGGACGGGCGCATCGGCGCGATCCGGAAGGCGCTCGAGGCCGCCGGGCACCAGAACGTCACGATCCTGAGCTATGCCGCCAAATATGCCAGCGCCTTTTACGGGCCGTTCCGCGACGCGGTGGGCGCCTCTGGCGCGCTCAAGGGCGACAAGAACAGCTATCAGATGGATCCGGGCAACTCGGACGAGGCGCTGCGGCTGGTCGCCCGCGACCTCGCCGAGGGCGCCGATATGGTGATGGTCAAGCCCGGCATGCCCTATCTCGACATTTGCCGCCGGGTTAAGGACAGCTTTGGCGTGCCGACCTTCGCCTATCAGGTCTCGGGCGAGTACGCGATGCTGCAGGCCGCGGCGCAGAACGGCTGGCTGGACGGCGAGAAGGTCATGCTAGAGAGCCTCTTGGCGTTCAAGCGCGCGGGCTGCGACGGCATCCTGACCTACTTCGCGCCGCAGGTTGCCCGCCTGCTGCAAGCCCAAGGGGGCTGAGGCAATCGCCCTGCCATAGCGACGTCTCCATTGGCATTCTAAGCGGGGACCGCCCGGAAACCCTGCGCCGGTTGCGGCGGCAATCGTCGGCAACAATCTTCCAAAGCATACATGCTGTGGTGACAACCCAGGTTACACACTCTATAAAGGGCGCAACTGGCAGAAAATCGCTAGACCGAGGCAACCGGCAAGACAAGGCAGACACTCATGGACAAACTTCCCCGTCGCACTTTCATGGTGGGCGCAGGCGCGGCGACGCTGATGACCGCGGCCTGTGGCAATGGCGTGAACTCCCGTGGCGCTCAGACGATCGAGGCGCGCGTGGAGTCGACTTTGAACTTTCTGTTCAACAAATACCCAAACACCGTTGAGCTGGACAACAAGGCAGTGGGCAAGCTGGTGATGCCGCTGGTCACAAAGGCCGGCTTCGGCGTGGGCGCCTCCTACGGGCGCGGTGCGCTGCGCGTGGGCGGGGTCACGGTGGACTACTATTCCCAGGCCTCGGGGTCCTTCGGGCTGCAAATCGGCGCGCAGCAGTTCAGCCATGTGCTGTTCTTCATGACCCAAGACGCGTTGAGCGATTTCCGCTCCTCGCCGGGCTGGTCCGCGGGCGCCGATGCCGAGTTCGTGCTGAACGAGAATGGCGAGAACCTTTCGGCCGACACCGTGACCGCCCTGTCGCCGGTGATCGCGCTGATCTTTGGTCAGGCCGGCCTACAGGCCGGCGCCACGCTAAAGGGCACAAAATACACCCGCATCATCCCGTAGGGTGGGCAATCTGCCCACCACGCTCTCAAGGGTTTTTGTGCGATCTGTAGGGTGGGCAATTTGCCCACCGTGATCACGCGCGCCCTCCATGCAATGCAAACACCGGATACGTGGCCTCACGCACCGCTCCTGGGAAAAACCGCGACGCCATCACCACCGCGCGGTGTGTTAACCCCACCAGTTGCCATACAAGGTGCCATACGCAAGGCCGACGTTTTGCCGACGCTTTGCCGACCGCGAATTTCCCAACAAAATAGGCCGTTACCCCACGCAATCGCCAACCCGTCGCGATTCCACCGCCCGCACCGTTTACCACCGGGTAACGCATGCCGCGCGCAACGTCCCCGCCGAGCGCCACCGCGCGGCCTTTCTGGGCCACCGAAACACCCAAACATCGCCCGGCTTCGCTAGACACCATATCTTGCGTGCTGTATAAGGCTCGCAACAACAATGCAGGCCCAAAACGAGTACGGACCGCCACGTGAGCGACACGCCAGAACCTCCTGAAAACGATGACGAAAACACGCCGGAACGCCCGGCCTATGATGGTGAGCAGATCTCGATCTCTGACGAGATGAAGTCGAGCTATCTCGACTATGCCATGTCGGTTATCGTCAGCCGTGCGATCCCGGACCTCCGGGACGGCCTAAAACCGGTGCATCGCCGCATTCTTTTTGCGATGAACGAGACCGGCAATAGCCACGACAAGGCCTATCGCAAATCGGCCCGCCCGGTGGGCGACGTCATGGGTAAGTACCACCCCCATGGCGACCAGGCGATCTATGACGCGCTGGTGCGGATGGCGCAGGATTTCTCGATGTCGCTGCCCCTGCTGGACGGCCAGGGCAACTTCGGCTCGATGGACGGCGATAACCCGGCGGCCATGCGTTACACCGAGGTGCGCATGGACAAGCCCGCGGCTTTCCTGCTGTCCGATATCGACAAAGAAACCGTTGATTTCCAAGACAATTACGACGGCAAGGACCAGGAACCAACGGTCCTGCCCGCCCGCTTCCCCAACATGCTGGTCAATGGCGCCGGCGGCATCGCCGTGGGCATGGCGACCAATATCCCGCCGCATAACCTGGGCGAGGTCGTGGACGCCACGCTGGCGCTGATCGAGAACCCCGATCTCGATAGCCTGGAGCTGATGGAATACGTGCCCGCCCCGGATTTCCCCACCGGCGGGATCATCCTGGGCCGCTCCGGCGCCCGCAAAGCCTATTCCGAGGGCCGCGGCAGCGTGATCGTGCGCGCCAAGACCCGCATCGAGGAGATCCGCAAGGACCGCTACGCCATCGTGCTGGACGAGATCCCCTATCAGGTAAACAAGGCCCGCCTGGTCGAGCAGATCGCGGAGCTGGCCAAGGACAAAAAGCTTGAAGGCATCGCCCATGTTCAGGACGAAAGCGACCGCGTCGGTGTGCGCGTCGTTGTCGAGCTAAAGCGCGATGCCACGGCCGAGGTCGTGCTCAATCAGCTCTTCCGCTTCACCCAGATGCAGACCTCCTTCGGCTGCAACATGCTGGCGCTGAATGGTGGCCGCCCGGAGCAGCTGACGCTCCGGGATTTCCTGAGCTATTTCATCCAGTTCCGCGAGGAAGTTGTCGCGCGCCGCACGGCGTTTGAGCTGCGCAAGGCGCGCGAGCGCTCGCATGTGCTATGCGGTCTGGCTGTGGCGGTGTCCAATGTGGACGAGGTCGTGGCCACGATCCGGGCCTCTGCCACCCCCGCCGAGGCGCGCAAAAAGCTGATGGAGCGGCGCTGGCCCGCTCATGACATCGCGCCTTATATCCGGCTGATCGACGACCCGAGCCATACGGTCAATGACGACGGGACCTATTACCTGTCCGAGATCCAGGCCCGCGCCATTCTGGACCTGCAATTGCAGCGCCTGACGCAGCTGGGTGTCAAGACGATCACTGACGAGCTTGAAGAGCTTGCGGCTAAGATCAAGGATTTCTTGGATATTCTGCGCTCGCGTTCGCGGATTATGACGATCATCTCTGATGAGCTGAAAGAGGTGAAAGAGCAGTTTGCCGTGCCGCGCCGCTCTGAGATCGTTGAATGGTCCGGCGACATGGATGACGAGGACCTGATCGAGCGCGAGGACATGGTCGTGACCGTGACCCAGGGCGGCTATATCAAGCGCACGCCCCTGGCCGATTTCCGCAGCCAGGCGCGCGGCGGTAAGGGCCTGTCGGGCATGGCCACCAAAGAAGAGGACGTGGTCACCACGCTCTTTGTGGCCAACACGCATACGCAGCTTTTGTTCTTCACCACCGACGGGATGGCCTACAAGCTCAAGACCTGGCGCCTGCCGCAGGGCAGCCGCACCGCCAAGGGCCGCCCGATCATCCAGATCCTGCCGATCCCGCAGGGCGTGTCGATCGCAGCGATTATGCCGGTGGATGTCCCCGAGGAGGAATGGGGCGATCTGCAGATTGTCTTCGCGACCTCCAAGGGCACTGTGCGGCGTAACCGCCTGTCAGACTTCACGAATGTGAAGTCCAACGGCAAGATCGCCATGAAGTTCGAGGACGAGAATGCCGGGACGCGCCTGATCAACGCGCGCATCTGCTCGCAAGACGACGATGTGATGCTGGTCACCTCCGGTGGCCGGGCGATCCGCTTCCCCACAACTGAGGTACGCGTCTTCAACAGCCGCGCCTCTGTGGGCGTGCGCGGGATCAACCTGAAGGGCGATGACGAGGTCGTCTCGATGTCCGTGATCCGCCACTTCCGCGCCTCGCCTGAAGAGCGCGTGGCCTATCTTAAGCAGCGCCGTGCCGTGGCCGGTCTGGCCGACGACGCTGAGACCGACGAGGACGAGGTCGCGCCAGGCCTGATCACGCAGGAGCGCTATGCCGAGATGTCCGCAACCGAGGATTTGATCCTTACGATCACCTCGGAAGGCGCGGGCAAGATCAGCTCTAGCCACGATTATCCCGTGCGCGGGCGCGGCGGCCAAGGCGTGATGGCGATGGACAGGGCCATGCGCGGCGGGCGGCTTGTGGCCAGCTTCCCCGTCGATATGGACGACCAGATCATGCTGGTGACCTCGACCGGGCAATCGATCCGGTGCCCGGTGGACGGGATCAGCTTCCGGTCGCGCGGGGCGGGCGGCGTGAAAGTGTTCAACACCGCCAAGGGTGAAAGGGTGGCTTCGGTCGCTTGGATCGCGGATCAGGGCGACGAAGAGGATAGCGAGATCGCTCCGGAACAACCCTAGGCGTCGTGATTCGTTAACGCGCCCGCAACCCAGGCGTGTCTCAGGAATTGGCCCTGTATTTTGAACAATGCGGGGCCATTTCAGTTTTAGTTGCAGCCAAATTCACATCGAATTTTTAACCAATATTAATAAAAATATACGCTTAGGGTTGTCGCCTTAAAGCTGACGCGATTCGAACCAAGCCGCGCCACACCGCCCATTCTTAGATCCTTCCAACAACAAAAATTGGCACGGAGGAACTACGATGAAAACGGCACGACCTGCTCAAATCAACACCGGTGGGGATGTGATTAGTCGGACGGTTTTGTCAATTGTTCGGATCTTGATCGCGTCCTACTTCCTGGCATCCGCGACGGGTCTTGTGTTTGATCCCTCTACGCGAACCTTCCTGGATCCGATTCTGCCCCGTGACGCCGCGGTGGCCGTCACCACGGCGTATCTGTTCATAACTGCTTTCGCCGTGATGGTGGGCTTCTGCGTCAGACCGGCGGCTCTTTTGCTGGCGGTCTATGTCTTCTGGTCGGCCTTCTCGCAATTTGGCAACGCGGCCACGGTCGCGGCGCTGTCGGTGTTCTGGCAGAACATGGCGCTGATGGGGGCGTTGTTGCTGATCGCGATCACAGTGCCCGGCGGGAACACCCGGTTCACCCTTTGGGCGCGCCGCATTGCCCCGCGCCGCGTCAATCGCCAGGATCTTAAGAACGTTGTCGCCAAACGCAGCGCGCGACCGATCAAGCAGGACGAGCTCCTGACGCGGGACGCGATCTTGACCGGCGCGACCTTTATCCCGGCCGCGGGCCAGACCCGGCGCAAGGGCGCCAACGCAACCCGCGACGCGGCCGGGGAGCCCGAGAACCTCTTCGAGGATGCCTGGGAACCCGCAAAGCGCCACGCGCGCATGGCATGACACTGGATTCAAGATTACTGTAACTCCGTAAGAAAACCATTTCACGCCGCGCAAATGCCGTCTATCTGGGCGGCATGAGCGTTGACAGACCCCCTCTTCACATCGTTGGCGGCGGCATGGCCGGTGCCGAGGCCGCCTGGCAGGCCGCACAGATGGGCGTGCCCGTGGTGATCCACGAGATGCGCCCGCATGTGGGCACCTTTGCCCATCAGACCGGCCATCTTGCCGAGATGGTGTGCTCTAACTCCTTCCGTTCCGACGACAGCGAGCAGAACGCCGTGGGGCTCCTGCATTGGGAGATGCGGCAGGCCGATGGGCTGATCATGGAGACGGCGGATGCGCATCGCCTGCCCGCCGGGGGCGCGCTGGCCGTGGACCGCGACCCGTTCGCCGAGGCCGTAACGGCCCGCCTGCGAGCCCATCCATTGGTGACAGTCGTGGCCGAAGAGCTGACCGCCCTGCCCCAGGACGGCGAATGGATCATCGCCACCGGCCCGCTGACGTCAGACGCTCTGGGTCAGGCGATCGCCGCAGAGACCGGCGCAGAGGCGCTGGCCTTTTTCGACGCCATCGCGCCCATCGTCTATGCCGAGAGCATTGATATGAGCCAGGCCTGGTTCCAGTCGCGCTATGACAAAGGCGAGACCGAGGACGAGCGCCGCGCCTATCTGAACTGCCCCATGGACCGCGACCAATACGAGGCCTTCATCGACGCACTTCTTGCGGCCGACAAGACCGAATTCCACGAGGGCGAGACCGCCAAATATTTCGACGGCTGCCTGCCCATCGAGGTGATGGCCGAGCGCGGTCGCGAAACGCTGCGCCACGGCCCTATGAAGCCGGTGGGCCTGACCAACCCGCATGCCCCGGACGTCAAGCCCCACGCCGTGGTGCAGTTGCGCCGCGACAACAAGCTGGGCACCTTGTTCAACATCGTGGGTTTCCAGACTAAGATGAAGTACGGCGCGCAGGCGGATGTTTTCAAAACGATTCCCGGCCTGCAGGAGGCGCGATTCGCGCGGCTCGGCGGGATCCACCGCAACACGTTTCTGAACTCTCCGACGCTCCTGGACCAGCAGATGCGTTTTCGCGCCATGCCGCATATCCGTTTTGCCGGGCAGATCACGGGCGTCGAGGGCTATGTGGAAAGCGCCGCGATGGGTCTTTTGGCAGGGCGGCTTGCGGCGTCGCAGATGCTTGGCCGGGCGCTGCACGCGCCGCCACCCGAGACCGCCACCGGCGCGCTTGTGACCCATATCACCGGCGGCGCAGAGGCGAAGACCTTTCAGCCTATGAATGTCAATTTCGGGCTCTTCCCGCCCGTCGACCTGAAGGGCGGGCGCAGGAACCGCCCGGCCCGCTACAAGGCCTATACGGACCGCGCAAAACAGGCCTGGACGACCTGGCTCGCGCAATCAGTACTGGACGCGGCCTAAACGGACGGTTTACCAATGCCGCATGGCAGATAACTTACTTAACAAAGTCTACACGCCGATGGACGAGAGCCAGACGCGTGATTTCTATGACAAATGGTCCGATCAATACGAGGCCGATGTGGGAAGCGCGGGCTATGCCACACCGGGGCGCGCCGCAAAGGCGTTGGCGGCGGCGGTGGCGGACCAGGGCTCCGCGATCCTGGATTTCGGTTGCGGCACTGGCTTGTCCGGCCTTGCCTTCGCCGAGGCGGGGTTCACTGTGATCGACGGGATCGACCCTTCGGGCGAAATGCTGGAGGGCGCGCGGGCCAAGGGCGTCTATCGCACGCTGACGCAAATCGAACCCGGCAGCGCCCTGCCCTTGGGCTATGACGCGATCGCGGCGGTCGGCGTGATCGGATTTGGTGCCGCACCGGTCTCGGTCTTTGATGATGTGATGGCGGCCCTGGCCCCGGGGCGGGCTCTTTGTGCTGAGCTACAACGACCACGCGTTGGAGCATCCCGAGTACATGGAAAAGCTTGAGAGCTACACCGAAGCCGACAAGGCGCGGCTGGTCTCCGAGGAATATGGCCCGCATCTGCCCGGCCTTGGATCGAACCCGATGTCAAAGATCTTTGTGCTCGAGAAGATTTGAGCTACGTCACAAGGTTCGCGCCCTCGCCGACCGGTCCGCTGCATCTTGGGCACGCCTACTCGGCCATCCTGGCGCATGACCGCGCGCGGGAACGCGGCGGGCGGTTCCTGTTGCGGATCGAGGATATCGACAGGCAGCGATCAAAGCCCGCCTGGGAGCAGCAAATCTACGAGGACCTGACCTGGCTCGGCTTGACGTGGGACGGGCCGGTGATGCGGCAGTCGGACCGGTTAGACCGGTACCGGGATGCCCTGCAAGAGCTTTGGTCGCGCGGTCAGCTTTTTGCGTGCAGCTGTTCGCGCCGGGATATTGAGACCGCCTCTAGCGCGCCCCACGAAGGCGAGCCGCCGATGGGCCCAGATGGTGTGATCTATCCCGGCACCTGCCGCGGAACTTGTCCCGAAGAGATGCCGGACCAGGTGGCGCTAAGGTTGGACATGACCAAAGCTGCCCCGGACCTCAGCGAGAGCGTCGGAGATATCGTGCTGTCACGAAAGGATTTCTTGGGCAGCTACCACCTTTGCGCCGTGCTGGATGACGCAGATCAGAGCATCTCTGAGGTTGTGCGGGGTGAAGATCTGCAGCCCGCGACGCAGATCCACCTGGTGCTGCAGCGCCTGCTGGGCTTGCCAACGCCCAGCTATTGGCATCACCGCCTGATCCGGGACGACGCGGGCAAGCGGTTGGCCAAGCGGGACGATGCAAGATCCATCGCGACGTACCGCGCCGAGGGGGCCACGCCGGACGAGGTCCGGTCGATGGTCGGTCTCTGACCCGGCGCCGTGCCCGCCCTGAAACGATTGTTGCGTTGATTCGGCAAAGATTTCTCTAATTTTGACGCTCATTCCACCATCGGTGCCATTAACTCGCGTTCCTCCTCGCCGGTCACCGAGGTGTAAAAGCAACTCCGGCGGTTGGTGTGGCAGGCCGGGCCCGTTTGTTGCACGATCGCCAAAAGGCAATCGCGGTCGCAATCCACCCGCAGATCCACCAGCTCTTGCGTGTGTCCGCTGCTCTCACCCTTCACCCAAAACGCCTGACGCGAACGCGACCAGTATGTCACGCGCCCTGTCTCAAGCGTGCGCGTGATAGCCGCCGCATTCATCCAGGCCAGCATTAGGACTTCGCCGGTCCCCTCCGCCTGGGCGATGACCGGCACGAGGCCCTGGTCATTGAATTTCAGTGTCGCCGGATCGAAGGCCATCAGTTATCCTTTTCAACATCACTCGGACACCCTATGTAGGGGGTCCAACGAGGTGAGGGAAGCCATGAGCGACGCGGACCTGATCAAGCTATATTCGGGGCGGATTCTGGAACTCGCCAGCGATATCCCTTTCACCGAGCGTCTTTCGGCGCCGGATGCCAGCGCGAAAAAGCGCTCGCCGCTTTGTGGCTCTACGATCACCGTGGATGTTTCCATGAATCACGGGCGCGTCACGGCATTCGGTCAGGATGTGAAGGCCTGCGCGTTGGGACAAGCAGCGGCCTCGGTCGTTGGCGGGAACATCATCGGGCGCAACCGGGTCGAGGTAGAAACGGCGCGCGACCAACTCAAGGCCATGTTGAAATCCGATGGCCCGGCGCCGGATGCGCCTTTTGATGGCCTGGAGGTGCTGATCCCAGCCAAGGAGTTCCGGAACCGGCACGCCTCGATCTTGCTGTCATTGGAGGCCACCGCAGAGGCTATGGCCGAGGCCGAGAAATCCGCCTGCGCCTAGCGGCCGCCCGCATGAAATTCACAATTCCCGACCCCGCGCAGACCGCAGCGGGTGCGTTCGACGGCACCTTGTGCCTTGCCGAAAAAAAGAGCGTGCGGAAGCACACATTTGGATCACGCTCCTTAACAAAAAAACCGCCGCCTCGGGGGAACGAGGCGGCGGGTAGTGGCGTCGAATTGCTCCGGTCGGCGGGGATGGGCGTTGGGGAAGGCCCGATGTGCCAGGGACAGGTAGCGGCACGTTGCGTCTATTGGGACAGGGACGCAGAGAGCCGACCGGGATACGGACGCAGGCAGAAACCTAAGTAATAACAGGCAGGTGCAGGCCGATTGCGAGCAGGAGGATCAGCGTTGCCGCGCCCGCCAGGTCTTGCAGCATTGTGTGGCCGGAGCGGGCGATCGTGGCTTTAAGGTCGGTTAGCATCGGGGCGGGCTCTCTGTTGTTTGTTGCCCATTTGTTCTCAAATTGCGAACGGATTGTAAAGAACTTTTTGAGAACATTTGCGAACAAATTGCCATCCGCGGGTTTAACCCACTGAAATCAAACGGATCGCTCGGTCCTGCTCCATCAGCCACAGCAGATTGCGCGTGGCCGCGCCGCGCGGGGAATCTAGCGTCGGGTCGTCATGCAGCAGCTTGCGCGCGTCCGACTGCGCGGTCGCCATCAGGGCCGCCTGGCGTTCCAGGTCTGCCACACGGAACCGCGGCACGCCCGATTGCGCGGTCCCGATCAGGTCGCCCGCGCCGCGAATGGCCAGGTCTTCCTCGGCGATGCGAAACCCGTCCTCGGTCTCGCGCATAATCTCTAACCGGCGCCGCCCGGTCTCGGTCAGCGGAGATTGATACATCAAAAGGCAGGTCGATGCGGCCTCGCCGCGCCCCACGCGCCCGCGCAATTGGTGCAGCTGCGCCAGGCCAAAGCTTTCGGCGCGTTCGATGACCATGATCGAGGCATTCGGGACGTCGACCCCCACCTCGATCACGGTCGTGGCGACCAGCACGCGGGTGCGCCCGGCCACGAAATCCGCCATGGCGGCGTCCTTTTCCGCCGGGGGCAATTGCCCATGCACCAAGCCCACCTGACCCTCGCCCAGGCTGGCGCGCAGGCGTTTGAACCGCTCTTCGGCGGCGGTCATGTCCATGGTTTCGCTCTCTTCGACCAGCGGGCAGACCCAGTAGGCCTGCCGCCCCTCGGCCATGGCTTCGCGCAGACGCTCCACCACCTGGTCTAGCCGTCCCGTGGACACCAGCGCGGTGGTGATGGGTTTGCGTCCCGGCGGTTTCTCGTCGAGAATAGAGACGTCCATATCGCCATATTGCGCCAGCGACAGCGAGCGCGGGATCGGCGTGGCGGTCATCACCAGCACATCCGCGGCGGCGCCTTTCGCGCCCAGCTCCATGCGCTGCGTCACCCCGAATCGGTGCTGCTCGTCGACCACGGCCAGGCGCAGGTCGGCAAATTCCACATCGGCCTGAAACACCGCGTGGGTGCCGACCAGGATTTGAATTTCACCCGCCCGCAGCGCCGCAAGTTTAGCCGCCCGGTCCTTGCCCTTGTCGCGCCCGGTCAGGATCTCTAGCACCACGCCGGCGCTTTCGGCCAAGGGGCGCAGCCCTTCTAGGTGCTGGCGCGCGAGGATCTCGGTTGGCGCCATCAAGGCGCCCTGCCCGCCCGCTTCCACCGCCACCAGCAGTGCCATCAGCGCCACAAGCGTCTTGCCCGCGCCGACATCGCCCTGAAGCAGTCGGTTCATCCGCAGCGGTTGCGCCATGTCGCCGGCGATCTCGGTTATGGCGCGGGATTGCGCGCCGGTTGGCTCATATGGCAGCGCCGACAGCACCTTGTCGCGCAGCGCGCCGTCGCCGGTCGAGGCCAGCCCCTTGCCGCGCCGCACCTCCGCCCGCGCTAGGGCGAGTGTCACCTGATGCGCGAAGAGTTCGTCATAGGCCAGGCGCTGCCGCGCCGGAGCCGTCACCGCAATTTCATCAAGGCCCTCCGGGCGATGCGCGCGGTCCACCGCGTCATGCCAAGCGGGCCAGCCCTCCTTGCTCAGAAGCCCGGGGTCGATCCATTCCGCCAGCTCGGGCACGCGCATCAGCGCCGAATCCGAGGCCTTGGCTATGACCCTTTGGGTCACCCCGGCGGTCAGCGGGTAGACGGGCTCGAATGCCGGGATCGTGTCGGCCTCTTCGACGCGCAGGATGTGGTCTGGATGCGGCATCTGGCCCACGCCGTCGTAGAGCTCGACCTTGCCGGACACCACGCGGCGCTGCCCGGTGGGCAACTGCCCGCGCAGCCACTCATCGCGGGCGTGGAAGAACACAAGGCTGAAGGTGGTTTTCGCGTCCTGCACCTCCACCCGGTAGGGATGACCGCGGCGGCGCGGCGGCAGGTGCCGCCCAACCTCGACCTCCACGGTCAAAACGGCGGGGAACTCGGCGCCCAGGATCGTATCTCGGCGGCGCCGATCCACGCCGGAATAGGGCAAGGTAAAGAGCAGGTCCTTGGGCGTGTGCACCCCAAGCGCGGGCAGGCTTTTTGCGGTCTTGGGGCCAACGCCGTCCAGCGTCTCAAGCCCGGCAAAGAGCGGGAACAGGATGGGCGGGCGACCGGTCATGCCTCGCCAATAAGGGTTAACCAACCATCCTCGTCGATGGTCTCGATACCCAGATCCGCCGCCTTCTTTGCCTTGCTGCCCGCGCCGGGGCCGGCCACCAAGAGGTCAGTCTTGGCGCTCACGCTGCCGGCCACCTTCGCGCCGAGCGCTTCGGCGCGCGCCTTGGCCTCGGCCCGGGTCATCTTTTCGAGCGTTCCGGTGAACACAACCGTCTTGCCCGCGACCGGGCTGTCGGCGCTGCCCCGCTGCACGGCGTCTTGCACGTTGAGCTGCGCGACCAGCCGGTCGATTGAGGCCCGCTCTTGCTCTTGCTGAAACGCTGTCACGACAGAGGCCGCCAGCACGTGCCCCACGCCGTCGATCGCATTCAGCGCCACCCAATCGGGGCCGTCCCCAATTTGGGCATGGGTCATGGCGTGTTCAAAGTTGGGCCAGGTCACGTAATTGGCCGCAAGAAGCTTGGCTGCACTTTCCCCGACATGCCGGATGCCAAGCGCGAAGATGAGGCGTTCGAGAGGTATCTTTCTTTTTTCTTCAATGGCTTGGAACAGGTTCTTGACGCTCTTGGTGCCAAACCCGTCTCGGTTCGCCAGTTTCGAGACATTCCCCGCATCCCGTTCGGCCAGCGTGAAGATATCCGCCGGTTCGCGAATGGGCAGCGCCTGGTCCGCAAAGAACATCTCGACCTGCTTTGCGCCCAGCCCGTCGATGTCGAACGCCGCCCGGCTGACGAAATGCTTAAGCTTCTCAACCGTTTGGGCAGGGCAGATGATCCCGCCGGTGCAGCGCCGGATAGCATCGCCCTGCTCGCGCACAGCGTCGCTGCCGCATTCCGGGCATTTCTGAGGGAAGACATAGGGTTGCCCGTTACTCCGCTTGGACAGGTCAACATCGGCCACCTTTGGGATCACGTCCCCCGCGCGATAGACCTGCACCCAATCGCCCACACGGATGTCCTTGCCATTGCGAATTTCCTGGCCATCCGCGCCGCGCCCCGCGATGTAATCCTCGTTATGCAGCGTGGCGTTCGAGACCACGACCCCGCCCACCGTGACCGGTTTCAGTCGGGCCACGGGCGACAGCGCGCCGGTTCTGCCGACCTGAATGTCGATCCCAAGCAGCTCGGTCCAGGCCAATTCGGCCTGGAACTTGTGCGCGATGGCCCAGCGAGGCGTCGCAGAGCGGAACCCCAGGCGGCGCTGATACTCCAGGTCGTCGACCTTGTAGACCACGCCGTCGATGTCATAGCCCAGGAGCGCGCGCTGCTCCTCGATCGAAGCGTAATGCCGCAGCACCTCCTCGGCGCTTTGGCAGCGCTTCGTGAGTTCATTGGTTTTGAACCCCAGCTTCGCCATCCTCTCGATGGCACCATTCTGCGTATCGGCGAGGGGTTCAGACAGCTCACCCCATGCATAGGCGAAAAAGCGCAGCGGGCGGGCCCGGGTGATCTCGGCGTCCAGCTGTCGCAGCGAGCCTGCGGCAGCGTTGCGCGGGTTGGCAAAACTCTTGCCGCCAGACGCCTCGGCGCGGGCATTAAGGGCGGCAAAATCCGCGTGGCTCATATAAACCTCGCCGCGGATTTCCATGATCGCCGGGGCATCGGAGACTTGCTTTGGAATGTCGGCGATGGTCAGCGCATTTGCGGTGACATTTTCACCGGTCGCGCCATCGCCACGCGTGGCCGCCTGCACCAAACGCCCGTCCTCATATCGCAAGCTCAGCGACAGGCCGTCGATCTTTGGCTCCGCCGTGAAGGCCAAGGGCGCGTCTTTTTGTAAGCCAAGGTAACGGCGCACGGTGTCCTCGAATTCGCGGACATCATTATCGTCAAACGCGTTGGCCAAAGACATCATCCGCACGGCATGCGTTACCTTGGAAAACGTCTCGTTGACCGGGCCGCCGACCTGCTCTGACGGGCTATCGACGTGTTTTAGATGCGGGAACGCGGTCTCGATTGCCGTATTGCGCCGTTTTAGGGCGTCATACTCGGCATCCGAAAGTTCGGGTGCATCTTGAGTATGATACGCACGATTCGCCACACTCAACACCGAGGAGAGCCTTTCCAGCTCAGCCTTCGCGTATTCTTCGGTTAATGAGGAAACGTCTTTCTCAGACAAATTGGACCCTCCCAAGATGTGCTCCAGTGATAGGAGCGCACCTTGGCAAGGTCCATACCGTGAGTGTAATTCTGATGCGATTACGCGCTAGGCGCCGATGGCAAACTGCTCGTCCATAACCGATGGCTCTGGATCGCGCAGCACATAGCCGCGGCCCCATACGGTTTCGATGTAATTCTCTCCACCGGTGGCTTTAGACAATTTCTTTCGCAACTTGCAGATGAAGACGTCGATGATCTTCAATTCCGGTTCATCCATGCCGCCGTAAAGATGGTTGAGGAACATCTCTTTGGTTAAAGTCGTACCTTTACGCAGAGAAAGAAGCTCTAGCATCTGGTATTCCTTGCCGGTCAGATGCACGGACTTTCCTTCCACATCAACGGTTTTTGCGTCGAGATTGACCTCGATCTGGCCGGTGCGGATGATCGATTGGGAATGTCCCTTGGAGCGGCGGATGATGGCGTGAATACGCGCGACCAGTTCCTCACGATGGAACGGTTTGGTCATGTAATCGTCGGCCTCAAATCCAAACCCTTTTAGTTTGTTTTCGGTATCGTCCGCGCCGGAGAGAATCAAAATGGGCGTCTCGATCCGAGCCAGGCGCAACTGGCGCAGCACGTCATGCCCGTTCATATCCGGGAGGTTCAGATCAAGCAGGATCAGATCGTAATCGTACAGCTTGGCGAGATCTATCCCTTCCTCCCCCAGATCCGTCGCGTAGACGTTGAGGTTGGCGTGCGTCAGCATCAATTCGATACTGCGCGAGGTGGTGGGATCATCTTCTACCAATAGAACGCGCATCAAGTCTCTCCGCATCATTTGAACCGTTAACGTTACTGTGATCAAAAAAGGTTAACGCCCGGTTACCAACCATTACAGAGAAAACCGTTCTAGTTAAAGTTGTCTATATTTTTTCAACGCCGTCGCTTTCAAAGCCGCTTCTCCGTGCTTTTCAACCGCACCACGCCATGCGTCAAACTCTTCTTCGCTTAACCCATATGTCTCAAGCGCCTCATTTAGCGACAATAATCCATATGCGACACCCTTTACCACGGCGGCCTTACGGCTGGCCACCCAGCGCCGCGTATTCGCCGACGGCAAATCCGCGCGCGACATCACAGTGCCATCTGGCAAAGTGACCGTCCTAGGCCCATCTATTTTTCGCAGGTACATCTTGCTACCCCTCGTGGAAACACCTGGATTGTGAGGCGGCAGGCTTAACAGTGGGTGAAATCGCGCCTTGTGAGTAGTTAGGATTTTCCTATATTCTGAACGGCCATTAAGGAGGTCTTCATGAGCCTGGACGGCGCCTTAAATTCGCTTGGCTTCGCCAAGCCCCCCGCAGAGACCCGCGTGGTGGTGGCCATGTCGGGCGGCGTCGATTCGTCCGTGGTGGCCGCCGAGCTGGCAGGCGAGGGCTATGACGTGGTGGGCGTCACGCTGCAACTATACGACCATGGCGCGGCGCTGGCCAAGAAAGGCGCCTGCTGCGCGGGAATCGACATTCATGATGCGCGGCGCGTCGCCGAGGAGATGGGATTTCCGCATTATGTTCTCGATTACGAGAATATCTTTAAGGACGCGGTGATCGACGAGTTCGCTGATTCGTACCTCGCAGGGGCCACTCCGGTGCCCTGCATCCGCTGCAACGAGCGGGTGAAGTTCAAGGACCTCTTGGAGACCGCCAAAGACCTGGACGCGGACTGCATGGCCACGGGGCACTATATCCAGCGCAAGATGGGCGCGGGCGGCGCCGAGTTGCACTCCGCGGCAGACGCGGCGCGGGACCAGTCCTATTTCCTGTTCTCCACCACGCCGCAGCAGCTCGACTATCTGCGGTTTCCTTTGGGGCACCTGCCCAGCAAGGCCGAGACCCGCGCCTTGGCCAGCAAGCATGGCCTGATGGTAGCGGATAAGCCCGACAGCCAGGATATCTGCTTTGTCCCCAACGGCGACTATGCCTCGGTGATCGAAAAGCTGCGCCCGGGTGCCGCGGACCCCGGCGAGATTGTGCATGTCGATGGCCGCGTGCTGGGAGAGCACCGCGGCGTGATCCATTACACGATTGGGCAGCGGCGGGGCCTCGGCATCGGCGGGCTGGACGAGCCACTATACGTGGTCCGGCTGGACGTGGAGGCGCGGCGCGTGATTGTGGGCCCGAAAGAGATGCTGGCCACCCGCGTGGTGCCGGTGCGCGAGATCAATTGGCTCGGCGATACGCCCTTCACCTCGCAGGATGAATGGCCGTTGGCGGTCAAGGTGCGCTCGACCCGGCCGCCGCGCGACGCGGTGATCCGCCCGAAGTCAGAGACCGAGGCCGAGGTGGAACTGATCGTCGCCGAAGAGGGCGTCTCGGCCGGCCAGGCCTGCGTGTTCTATGACCCGAATGGCTCGCGCATCTATGGCGGCGGCTGGATCTGGCGCGGATATTGAGGTCTGGCAGCGCAGTAGCGCGCTGATCTGGCAATTGGCCACGGTCGAGGGCGAAACCGTCCGGCGCGCGGTGGCGATTTCGGTCCTAATGTGGTTCGGCGTGGACAGCGTGTTTTCGATCATAGCCGGCGCGCCAATGAACGTGTTGGGCAATATCGCCTTCGCGGCGGCGCTGCTTTGGCCGCTACGCCCCATATATAATGTGCAGACCGCCTAGGCGCGGGCCAGGCCGTCAAGTACGGCGCGCGCGGCGCGGAGCCCCGGCGGCTCGGCGCCCGCGCCAAGCTTGATCATCGCCTCGGCCATGGCCGCCTTTTGTGCGGTAAGCCGCGCGGGGTCGCTCAAAAGGTCATTCAGCGCCCCGGCAATCGCGTCCGGTCGACAGGCGGGGCCCAGGAACTCTTCTATATGGCGGGTCTCGCTGACCAGGTTGACCAGCGTCACCGTGTCGGATTTCAGCATCCGGCTCATGATCTGCCAGCTGAGCCAGTTCATATCGTAGGCGATGACCATGGGCGTCGCAGCGGCTGCAAGCTCCAGCGAGACGGTGCCCGAGGCGGCCAGCGCCACATCCGCCGCGGCAAAGGCACGGCTCTTTTCTTGGGTGGCGGCCTCGGTGGTCTGATCGCGCGGGTCCAGCACCACGGGGTTGCCCGGCCAGCTTTTGGCCACCTCAATCGCAGCACTTGCCACAGAGGGCGCCGCAGGCAAAACCACCCGCATCTCGGGATGTTGCGCCAGGACGGGTCGCAGGGCCTCGCCAAAGACCGGCCCCAGGCGAGAGATCTCGCCCCGCCGCGACCCCGGCAGCACCATCAAAAGCGGTGCGGCGCCTATGCCGTGTTCCGCGCGGAAGGCCTGGATGTCACCATCGGATGCCTGAGGCTCCGTCGCCACCGGATGCCCCACGAAGTCGCAGCGCATCCCCGCCGCCTCCATATAGGGCGGCTCGAAGGGCAGGATTGCCAGCACCTGGTCGATGCATTTGGCCATCTTCTCGGCCCGGCCCGCGCGCCAGGCCCAGACCGACGGCGCCACGTAATGCACGGTATGGGTGGTGCTGGCGGCCTTCACGAGGCGCGCGACGCGCAGGCAGAAATCGGGGCTGTCGATGGTGATCAATACGTCCGGCTGGGTCTCGATCACCGCCTCTGCCACCTCGCGAATGCGCCGCTTGAGCTGGCGATACTTCGGCAAGACTTCAAGGATGCCGAAAACGGTGAGCTCTTCCATGGGGAAGCGGCTGGTCATGCCTTGGGCCTGCATCAGGGGACCGCCCACGCCGTCAAAACTGACCTCTCCCACCAGGTCCTTGAGCCCCGACATCAGCGCCGCCCCCAGGCGATCGCCAGAGGCCTCGCCCGCGATGACAAAAACCCTCACGGCTCTTCGGCCAGGATGAAGACGCCCAGAGCCTTTGCGCGGCGCAGCGTCTCTTCTCGCTCAAGAAGCACGACCTGGCCCGCATCCAAGACAAGGCCCGCCAATCCCGCCTTTGCGGCGGCTTCGACTGTTTTGGGGCCAACGGCGGGCATGTCGACGCGCAGGTCCTGCCCTGGTTTGGGCGCTTTGACCAAGACACCCTTGCCGCGCCGCAGACCCTCGGGCGTCTCGGCCACAAAGCGCAGCATCGCGTCCGTGCCCTGCGCGGTCTCAATGCCCAGAACCTGCCCGCCCGCGACCACAGCCCCCTGCCCCACATCTAGCGGCCCGAGCGTGCTCAGCACATCGCGCGCGCGTGCGATGTCCTTGCGATCGGCATCCGAAGGCTCGGGGCCGGTCAGCAGACCCGCCGCACAGGTCAGCCCGGGCAGGAGCTCATGGGCGCCGCGCACCGCGAACCCATGTTCTTCAAAGGCCGCGATCACCGCCCGCAACAGCCCATCATCGCCGCCCTGCATCGCCGCCATGAACCGCGGCGCGAGCTGCATCATCTTGGCGTCGAAATTGGCGGGGTTCAGCTGCGGTCGGGCCAGGCCGCCGGCAAAGACGACCTCTGTCACGCCAGCGACGCTCAGCCCATCGAACATCTCGCCGAAGCGTTCATACGAGGTATGAAGATGCTCATTGTCGGGCGGCGAGACGTCCAGCCCCTCGAAGGTCACGAAAAGCGCAGGCGCATGCGCCGCGGCAAGTTGGTTGGGCAGGCTGCCCTGCCCGGCAAGGATCGCGAGGCGGTTCATGCGGCGCCTCGTGGCTGGATTTCACAGCCCCGCGCGGCGCTCTGTCGCCAAAATACATGCGCATTCGCGGCCATGCAGCAAAAATTAACCGAATCGCCAAAGGATAAAGGGCGGTAGGGAGGGGGTAACTTCAGCGCATGACGCGTTAACGAATTGGTCACTTGCATCAATCCGGCGTCAGGAAAGAGCGATCCGTCGCCCCCATCACGAACGCAGTTACCTCGCGCACATAGGCGCTGTCCGTTTCCTCGTTCAGGCGGCGCGCGCGATCTTGGAACGTGCCCTCGCCCTGCGCCAGCATCTGATAGGCGGCGCGCAGCGCGGTGATGTCGGCCCGCGACACGCCCTTGCGCTTAAGCCCCACCAGGTTCAGCCCATCTAGGGTCCCACGCGGGCCTTGAACCAAGCCATGCGGGATCACGTCATTCGTGACCATGGTCACGGCGCCGATGATCGCGCCCTTACCGATCCGCACCCATTGATGCACGCCAGACAGGCCGCCGATGATCACGTCATCGCCCACAACGCAATGCCCGGCCAAGGCAGAGTTGTTCACCATGATCACACGGTCGCCAATTTGGCAGTCATGGGCCACGTGGCACCCGGCCATGAACAGCCCATCATCGCCCACGCGGGTCACACCGCCACCGCCATCGGTGCCGGTATTCATCGTGACGTTTTCCCGGATGCGGTTGCGGGCGCCGATCTCTAACCTGGTCTCTTCGCCTTTGAACTTCAGATCCTGGGGGATCTCGCCCAGGCATGTGAAGGGGAACACAATCGTCCCCGACCCGACGCGCGTGATACCGCTGATCACGACATGGCTCTTTAGTTCGACCGCGTCGGCCAGCGTCACCCGCGGGCCGATAACGCAGAACGGACCGACGATGCAGCCGTCGCCGATTGTCGCCCCCTGCTCTATAACGGCGCTGGGATGGATCTGCGCGTTGGCAGAGATGCTCACGAATCGGCCTCGGGGATATCGATCATGGCGGTGAACTCGGCTTGCGCGGCCAGCTCTCCATCAACCTCGCCGCGGCCTCTGAACCTCCAGATTTTCGATCCGCCGCGAATGGTCTCGACATGCAGCTTGAGAACGTCGCCCGGGACGACCTTGCGCCGGAACTTGCATTTGTCGATGGCCATGAAATAGATCAGAAAGTTCTGATCCGCCATGTCCTCGGTCACGCCCACCATGACAGCCGCGGTCTGCGCCATGGCCTCGATGATCGTGACCCCGGGCATGATCGGCGCGCCGGGGAAGTGACCCTGAAAATGCGGCTCGTTAAAGCTGACATTCTTAAGCCCGGTGGCCGAGGTCGTGCCGTTGATGTCAACGACGCGATCCACCAGCAAAAACGGATAGCGATGCGGGATGATCCGTTGGATCAGATCAATATCTGCGGACGGCAAAGGCGCGTTCATGGGGTTGGTCTTGGTCCTTGTTTTGGCAAAGGGTAGCAACTGGTCCAGGTCGAGACAAGCAAGGCCGGGTTACTCCTACGGTGGGGTGACGTCCAAGGGGGGTTGCTGATCTAGGTTGAGTGCAGCAGAAACCCGCCCAATCGTTTCGTTTGTGATGTCGATAACATCCGCGGACAGTAGCGTTAATCTTTTGTCCAGCACCAGGAGCGCGCCGCGCTCACGGGCGATGACCTCGACAACCGGTAGAATGTTCTGGACATACGCGGTTTGAACAACCTCAACTCTTTGCTGCTCTAGACTCGCCAGCTTATTGTCCTGCTCAGTGCGAATTTTGCGGACCTTCTCGTCAAAGGCATCCGCGAGCCTGCGGAACTCTGTTGGTTGCAAATCCGGCCGAAGCTCGGTCAGCTCCAGCTCTTCGGCCTTCAGCTCGTCTTCGATGCGCCGGACCTCTTCTTCTAGCTCCCGGAGTTTGCCATCAAAGTCGAATGCCGCATAGATTTCGGCGCCAATGCTCTCGAGCACACGATCGCGGTCGACGACCACGATGCGCGACGCGATCAGGGGCGCCGATGCGTCCTGCGCGCGCACGCCAGCTGAGCCCAGTGCAGCGCATAGGGCAGTCGCCAATGCAAGGCCCGTGTATCTGAACATGGTTAAAACCGGGTGGAGATCGTCAGATCAAAGTCGCGCTCGATGTCATAGGGCTGTTTCTCAAGCGTCCTCGAGAAGTTGAACCGCAAGGGTCCAATGGGCGTGTCCCGGAACAACGAGACCCCCGCCGCCGAGCGAAGATGTAAGCTATCGTCGACGGGACCACCTGTGCCCGCGACATTGTCCAGCCCCCAGACCGAGCCAACATCCAGGAAGACGCCGCCGCGGACGCCGTACTCCTCTGGCAGGCCAAGCGGGAATTCTGCCTCGAACTTGGCGACGGCAAAGTAGTTGCCGCCTAGCGCGTCCTGGTTCGCGGCACCCAGATCCCGTGGCCCGATTCCGAAGGAATCAAACCCGCGCATCTTTCCGTTCAGATTGAAGCGATCCGTGATACGGCTGACGTCGCCGCCGAGCGATGAATGCGCCCCGCCCTCGAACACCGCTCGCAAGGTCACGTCATTGTTTAGCACTTTCCGTTCAGCAACCAGCAGCGCGTTCGTCTGCACATACTCAAGATCGCCCCCAAGCCCGGCGAAATCTTGACCGAACCGGAACAGAATGCCCGCATCTGGGTTAAGCCCGGTGTCCAACGTGCGATAGCTATAGGTGTATCCGACGCCGCTGGCGATCTGCATCCCAACGGCATCCTCGGCTTGCAAAATCGCAGAGGAAGTGGCCGGAACATCCGAAATCTCGGTCGCGTTCAAAACATAACGCACCTGCAACCGACCGTTTTCTGACACGGGGAACTCCAACGATGGAGAGAAGAGGCCGCGGACAGTGTCATAGCTGGTATTGGTGGCAGTCGTGGTTTCTGAATAGCTGGCGGAGATGCCAAACTGCAGATTTCGCCCTAAAAACCCCGGCTCGACAAAGTTGAAACCATAGGTGCCTGTGTCCGCTGTCGTCGTAAACTCCAACTGCAAGCGCTGACCACGACCCAGAAAGTTTCTCTCCGAGAAGCTGACGTTTACTCCGACGCCACCCGATGCGCTGTAGCTGGCGCCAAAACCTAGGCTGCCCGTGGGCTGCTCTTCGACATCGACGTCCACGATCACTTGCTCGGGCGAAGATCCCTCGCGGGCGTTCACTTCCGCATTCGAGAAGAAGCCCAAGGCGCGAATGCGCTCTGCCGCATCGCGGATTTGGCGCGGGTTGAAGGGGTCACCTTCCACGGTTTCGAACTGCCGACGCACCACGCGGTCCAGCGTCGTCGCGTTGCCCTCGATATCGATGCGTTCAACGAAGACGCGCGGGCCTTTGACCACGGCGAACTCGATATCCAAAGACAGGTTACGATCATTGCGCGTCACGCGTGGGTCAACACGAATGAAGTCCAGGTCTTTTTGCACCGCCAGCCGCTCTAGTCGACGGATCGTGTCGTCGACGCCATTGGGCGAATAGGTCTGACCGGGGCGAATTTTGACCTCGCGCGCGAATTCATCTGGGTCGATGTTGCCAAGCTCGGAGGTGACCGTGATCTCACCGAAGGAATATCGCTGCCCCTCGCGCACGTTGAACGTCACGAAGAACCCATCGCGTTCGCGGCTGAACTCCGGCGTGGCCGACAGCACCTGAAAGTCGACAAAGCCGCGCGCCAGGTAGAAATCCCGGATCACCTGCTTATCGAACTCAATCCGATCCGCGATGAACGTGTCGCGTTGGATGATACGGCGGAAAATGCCCGCCTGCTTGGATTCCAAGACCCGGCGCAGCCTGCGGTCGCTGTAGTTCCGGTTGCCGACAAAGCTGATCCGCTCGACCTCAGAGACGCGGCCTTCGCGGATCTCAAACACCAGATCGACGCGGTTGTTCGACCGGCGAATGATCACCGGGTCCACGCTTGCGGCAAGGCGGCCCTGCTGCTCGTAGGCCTGCGTAATCCGCGCGGCGTCCTGTTCGGCGATGCTGGGCGAATAAACGCGGCGCACCTGGGACTGCACAACCTGCGACAGCTCTTCGTTTTTCAGGCGGCGGTTGCCCTCGAAATTGATGCGGTTCACTGTGGGGTATTCCACGACGCGGATGATCAGAGTGTTGCCGCTGGGCACAAATTCCACGGTCTCGAACAGGCGCGATCCAAGGACGTTCTGGTACGCCGTGTTCAACTGCCCGGCAGAGATGGTTTCGCCCTGAGCGATGCCCGCATAGGTCAGGATCGTCGCCGGCTCGATGCGCGTCGCGCCCTCAACGGTCACGTTGGTGAATCGATAGGTCTGCGCCTCGGCAGGGCTGGTAAGCGGCAGCGAGAAAATCGAAAACGCAAGAATTACCAAGGAAAATCTTATGCTTAGTAAACGTGCTGCCAAACCACAGCCTTGGCTGTCAGCCCCTAAGTGTCGTCCCATTACCGATCCCCGTCGTGCCCAGGCTTTCTGTCTGAGTATCGGGAATAAATTGGCTTGTCAAAAGCGCTTTGCCCCCACCGAATGGGTTTGATTTGCACCCCGACCACAACACCTTGTGTTGCCAGGCGGGAAAGTTATACACAGGCCCGGCCAGAATCCGCGCACCCCTGTGGAAAACAAAAAGGCGCCCGAGATTCGAGCGCCAATAAACCGTTCTGTTACCAGGACTTAGAGCGAAACGAGGTAGCTCGCCACGAACAGCCCAGATCCGGTCGCGAACAAGACCAAGAAGCGGTCCATGTTCAAATACGCAAGCAGGGATAGGCTTTCCACTCCCTCTTTGATGGTCTGCATGTCGGCCTCCCTTTGCTGGCTCGCGCCCTAGCTACAAAGGCATTGTGGCGCGATTGAGGCAGAACGCAGAACTTTTATGGACAGGTGAAGTCGTTGGTTAACCCAAACAACATCAAAGACAGCACGATCATCAATCCACCGACCATCAGAACCTGCATCACGCGGTCACCGGGCGGCTTACCCCGCACCGCCTCGTAGGCGAAGAAAACGAGGTGCCCGCCGTCCAGCACCGGGATCGGGAACAGGTTCAGCAGCCCCACCGCCGCGGACAACACCGCGATGAAGCGAATGAAAGTGTCCAGCCCCTGGCTTGCCGCCTCGCCGCTGGTTTGGGCGATGCCGACCAAGCCGCGCATGTTGCAGCGGTCGATCTGGAACGTGGCGATGTTGTAGAGCGCGGAGACAGAGACCTTCATGATATACCAGGTCTGATCAAGCCCGAACCAAATCGCCTCGCCAAAGCCCGGCGTCTCGGTGTCCGCCGAGAACAACAGCTGCGCGCCAACACCGATCTTGTAATCACTGGTGAACCCGCCCTCCGCATTGGGAAGGTCGATCACACGGGGCGTCAGCTGAAAGTCAATTTCGTCCGAGCCGCGCACCACAGAGACCTTCATGGTGCGCCCCTCGGATGTCTCCACCGTGGTCAAGAGGTCGTAGAAATGCCGGATCGGGGCGTCGTCGACGGCCACGATGACGTCATCAAGCGCCACGCCCGCGGCCATGGCCGAGGCGCCCGGCGTCAGGGCTGAAACAATGGTGGTGTATGGGTGCGGCGCCTGCAGCGTCACCTCGCGCCCATCGCGCAGCACGGTATATTCTAGCAACGCGCTGTCACGCGGCAGCGCCTCTAGAAAACCGCTCATATTGTCGATGGTGGGCACATCCGTGCCGGCGATCTGCAGGATCTCGTCGCCCGGCTCCAGCGTTTGCTCTATCCCCGGTAGGGTCTTGACCTCCTTGATGGTCAGCGGGTCCGAAGTGGTGCCCTGCACATAAAGGAACGCGCCAAAGACGATGGTCGAGAGGATGAAGTTAAAGACGGGCCCCGCGGCCACAGTCAGGGAGCGCGCCCAAAGCGGCGCGCCATGCATGGTGGCGCGGCGCTCCTCTGGCGTCAGCTCGGCAATCGAGCCGTCATCGCCCGCCGAGGCCGCGTTCGCGTCACCGCGAAACTTCACGAACCCGCCCAACGGCAAGGCCGCTATCTGCCAAACCGTGCCGTGCTTGTCGGGGCGCGAAAAGATCACCGGCCCAAAGCCCAGCGAGAACACATCCGCCTTGATCCCGCACCAGCGGCCCACGATGTAGTGGCCATATTCATGGATCGCCACGATCACGCTCAGCGCGATGATGAAGGCCGCCACGGTGAAGAACAGGTTTCCGAAATTCGGGAGTAGGTTAATCAGTTCCAAGGCCTGCGCGCCCCTTATTAGTGTTTGTTTGCCCTTACGCCGCGTGGGTGGTTTCAATCACCTCTTTTGCGCGGATACGTGCGAGATGGTCCATCTCGCGCACCATATCAAGCGTAATCTGGGCTGAACTAAGGCCAGAATTCAATGACAATTGGTTAATCGTGGTCTCAACGACCGGTGCCATGTCGGTGAATCGGATCTCTTTGGCGATGAAAGCATCCAGCGCGCGCTCTTTGGCAGCGTTGAAGGCGGCCCCCGCCAGGCCGCCGATTTGCATGACCTCGCGGGCGAGGCGCAGCGCCGGCCAGCGGGTCTCGTCCGGCGTGGCAAAGTTGAGCTGGCCGATTTTGGCCAGGTCCATGCGTTGCACCGGCAGCGCCCGCCGCTCTGGGTGATGCAACGCGAACCCAATCGCGTGGCGCATATCCGGCGCGCCCAGATGCGCCATGAACCCACCGTCGCTGAACCCTACAAGGGCGTGCACGATGCTCTCGGGGTGCAGCACGGCGCTGATCTGGTCCGGCGCGAAGCCAAAGAACTCTTTGGTTTCAATCAACTCCAGGGCCTTGTTGAACATGGACGCGCTGTCGATGGTGATGCGCGCGCCCATGGACCAGTTGGGGTGGCGCATCGCCTGGTCGGGGGTCACATCCTTCAGGACATCCAGCGGCGTGTTGCGAAACGCGCCACCGCTTGCGGTGATGATCACCTGCTCGACGGCGCCGTGGTCTTCGCCGATCAGGGCCTGGAACACCGCGGAATGCTCGCTATCCACGGGCAGGATCGTGGCGCCATGCGCTGCCGCCGTCTGCATCAGCAAGGGTCCCGCGGTCACCAGGCTTTCCTTGTTGGCCAGCGCCAGGGTCGAGCCGTGGCGCAGCGCGCGCAATCCGGGCTCTAATCCCGCCGCGCCAATAATCGCCGACATGATCCAATCCGCGGGGCGGTCTGCCGCCTCAAGGATCGCGTCCGGACCAGCCGCCGCCACTATAGGCGCCCCAGACAAGGCCTCTTGCAGCGCGCGCAAGTGCTCAGGATAGGCAGTAACCGCCACCTCGGCGCCGAACTCCCGCGCGTCCGCGGCCAGCTGCGCGATATTCGCGCCGCCGGTCAACGCCACGACCTTGAACGCGCCGGGGTCGCGCCGAATCAAATCCAGCGTGTTCTGACCAATCGATCCGGTGGACCCGAAAATGGAGACGCGGCGCATGGGCTAGAACTGTAGCTCCGGCACGTCCACGATCAACGCCGTCAGCAGCATGAACAGCGAGGCGCCCAGCAGCGCGTCGAAGCGGTCGAAAAGACCGCCATGCCCGGGCAGCAGGTTAGAGCTGTCCTTCACGCCCATCCGCCGCTTCACGGCGCTTTCGGCGATGTCGCCCATCTGCGAGGCAAAACTCAGCAAGGCCGAGATCCAGATCAGGTCGCGGCCCGCATCGGTGATCGCCAGGAACACGAAAGACACCAGCACCGCCGCCAGCCAGCCCGCGATGATGCCCGCCCATGTCTTCTTGGGGCTGATCGAGGGCCAGAACTTGGCCCCGCCGATCATCTTGCCGGCGAAGTAGCCCGCGATGTCGGTCATCGCGACCACGATCACTAGCCAGAACAGCCAGACCACACCGTAAGTGTCGCGGAAGGCCGTCAGGCCGAACCCCGCAACCGTGATCCCCACCGCGTAGACCGCGAAGAGCCAGGGGTGCTTGCGCAGCAGAAATGCCCCCGAGACGGCCGGGATGAGCAATAAGGGAAGCGTATAGATATCAGGCAGTTGCCGCGCCAACAGAAGACAGATTGCCGTCACCACGCCAAGCTGGATCGCCTGCGACGCGCGATCATCGTCGATCATCCGGCTGAGTTCCCAGACCATGATCCCGGTCACGGCGGCGCAGGTCAGCGCAAAGACCATGCCGCCCATCGAGATCACGGTGATCCCCAGCGCAATCAAGAGCCCGCCGGTGATCACCCGCGGCCTAAGGTCATCCCATCGACGCGGGCCGCTCATGCAGGGACGGCACCAAAGCGGCGGTCGCGCTCGGCGTAATTGCCAACGATCTGCGCGAAGATGTCCTGGGTGAAGTCGGGCCAGAGCGTGTCGATGAACTCATATTCCGCATAGGCCGACTGCCACAACAGGAAGTTCGAGATGCGCGCCTCGCCAGAGGTGCGGATCACAAGATCCGGGTCGGGCAGGAGCCAGGTGTCGAGGTAACGCGCCAGGGTCTCGCCATCGACGCTCTCTGGGTCGATCTTCCCGGCCTTAACTTCGCGGGCTAAGCGCTTGGTCGCGCGGGCAACTTCGTCGCGGCCGCCATAGTTCAGCGCGATCGTCAGGTGAACCTTAGAATTATCCGCCGTCATCAGCTCTAGATCGTCCATCATCCGCACCAGCTTTTCATCAAGCTTGATACGGTCGCCGATGAAGCGCACCCGCACGCCTTCCTCGAAGAGCGCCTTGGCCTCGCGCATGATGTAGCGCCGAAACAGCGACATCAGCCCTGCGACCTCGGTCTGGGTGCGTTTCCAGTTCTCCGTGGAGAAGGCAAAGATGGTCAGGTATTTCACGCCGATATCCGGGCAGGCCCGAACGATCTCGCGCACGCGGCGGGCGCCAGCGTGGTGGCCAAACAGCCGCAGCCTGCCCCGCTGGGTGGCCCAGCGACCATTCCCGTCCATAATGATCGCCACGTGGCGTGGGCCGGCCATGACTTTGTCCCTCATACTGCTCACCCTGAATTTCATCGTCTATGTTATGGGCTGCCGCTAATATTGCTGCGACTGCTGTTCTCATAATAGAAACGATAAGAAAATCGAGGGGTTAAACCTGCATTATCTCGGCTTGTTTGTTCTCAAGCGCGTCATCGACGGATTTGATATGCCCGTCGGTCAGCTCTTGGATCTCGTCCTGCCAGATTTTCTGTTCGTCCTCGGACATGCCGGCGTTCTTGGCCTTCTTGAGCTGCTGCATGCCGTCCTGGCGCACGTTGCGGATGGCGACGCGGGCATTCTCGGCATAGCCGCCCGCCACTTTGGTCAGCTCGCGGCGGCGCTCTTCGTTCAGCTCGGGGATCGGCAGCATGATGATGGTGCCGTTGGTCTGCGGGTTGATGCCCAGGCCGCTCTCCATGATCGCCTTCTCAACCTTCGAGACCAGCGATTTGTCCCACACGTTGATGGTGACCATGCGCGGCTCGGGCACGTTCACCGTGCCCACCTGGTTGATCGGCGTCTGGGCGCCATAGGCGTCGACCGTGACCGGCTCGATCATGCTGGCCGAGGCGCGGCCCGTGCGCAGCGAGGCGAATTCGGCCTTTAGCGAGCTCATCGCGCCGTCCATCCGGCGGGTCAGATCATCCAGGTCGGGTTCAATGATTTCTTCGTCAGACATGGGCGCCGCTCGTGTTTTTTGAGTTCGATTTATGCGCTCTTATAGCGCGAGTCGCTGCGCGGTGTAAAGGTCGTGAGGCCTAGCCGCTTACCGTCGTAAAGGTCCCTTCGCCCGCAAGCACCTTTCGGAACCCGTCGGGCTCGTCCAGCGGGAAGACGATGATCGGCTGGCTGTTGCCCTGGGCCAGCGCGATCGCGGTGGCGTCCATCACGCCCAGATGCTGCGCCAGCACCTCGTCATAGGTGATCTTGTCATAGCGCTTGGCGTCATCGTGCTTGGCCGGGTCCTTGTCATACACCCCGTCCACGCCGTTCTTGCCCATAAAGATCGCGTCGCAGGACATCTCGGAGGCGCGCAGCACCGCGCCGGTATCGGTCGTGAAATACGGGTTGCCGGTGCCGGCGGCGAAGATGCACACGCGCTTCTTTTCCAGGTGGCGCACCGCGCGGCGGCGGATATAGGGCTCGCAGACCTGGTCCATCGGGATGGCGCTGATCACGCGGGTGAAGATGCCCAGACCCTCAAGCGCGGACTGCATGGCCAGCGCGTTCAGCACCGTGGCCAGCATGCCCATATAGTCGCCGGTCGTGCGCTCCATCCCCTGGGCCGCGCCTTGCAGCCCGCGAAAGATGTTGCCGCCGCCGATCACCATGCAGATCTCGACGCCCATCTCGTGAACCGTCTGCACCTCTTTGGCGATGCGCTGGATCGTGGGAGGGTGGAGCCCGTAGCCCTGGTCGCCCATAAGGGCCTCGCCAGAGATCTTGAGCATGACGCGTTGATACTGTGTGGCGGGGTCCTGCGTGGATGTCTCAGTCATTGGCCCGCTCCGTCTTGCTCTTTGCTTGGCGCGCTAAATGTCGCAAAACGTCGACATGATCAACGGGGAAAGCGCGGATTGTTTACCAAACTGATAGGCGGTTTGTCGCCGGAGCTTCCGGTGCTGATTGCGGGGCCGACGGCGTCGGGCAAATCGGGCCTGGCGCTGCAGATCGCCGCCGCGCAGGGCGGCGTCATCGTGAACGCGGACGCGTTGCAGGTCTTTGGCAACTGGCGGGTCCTGACCGCGCGCCCCTCGCCCGAGGAAGAGGCGCAGGCCCCGCATAGGCTCTATGGGCACGTGGCGGGGGACAAAGAATACTCGGTCGGGCATTGGCTGCGCGACCTCGCGCCGCATCTCTCCGGCGGCCCGCGCCCGATCATTGTCGGGGGCACCGGGCTTAATTTCTCGGCGCTGACCGAGGGCCTGGCCGAGATCCCGCCGACCCCCGCAGAGATACGGGCCGAGGCTGATGCATTGCGGACCAAGCAGGGCACCGCGCCAATGCTGGCAGAGCTTGACGCGGACACGCTGTCGCGGATTGACCAGCTTAACCCGATGCGCGTGCAGCGCGCCTGGGAGGTCCAACGCGCCACCGGGCGCGGCATCGCCGCATGGCAGAACGAGACCCCTGCCCCGCTCCTTCCGCTGTCCGGCGCGCAACCGATTCTCTTAAGCGCGGATCGCGATTGGCTGAACGCGCGCATCGACCGGCGCTTTGACATTATGGTGGCCGGAGGCGCGCTGGAAGAGGCCCGCCAGAACTTGGCCGATTGGGACCCAGCCTGGCCAAGCGCCAAGGCCATCGGAGCCGCTGGCCTCATTGCGCATCTGCGCGGTAACCGTGACCTGAAGGACGCAGTCGCCGAAGGAAAACGGTTTACCCGGCAATATGCCAAGCGACAACGAACATGGTTTCGGTCGAGAATGGGGGAATGGCGTGCGATTCTGCTGGATTAGGGATAACAGGAATCGCACAGACCGAACATAAAAACCTGGGGACGGTGCCGGTGATCCCGGTATAGCTGCACAAATCGATCTATGAAGATCTTTGATCCAACACGACCTGACATTAATTCGAGTGTCAAATCCAACCGCGTTCGCGTCGAGCAATTGCCGCGCCTGACGCCGGATAACAAGTGGCGCATCGAGGCGATGCGCTCTTACGATCAGCCCATTTTGCTGTGGTTCACCCGCGGCCAGGGCCGCATCACCATCGCGGGCGTCCGCCACGGTTTCGGCCCGCATCACGCCGTGTTCCTGCCCGCGGGCACCATGCACAGCTACGAGATGCTTGGCCAAGTTTTCGGCATGAGCGTGTCCTTCCCCAAGGAAAGCGAGCTGAGCCTGCCCGAGGCTCCGGTGCATTTCCGGTTCCGCGACGTGCAGCAGCAAGCCGAGCTGACCGGGCTCATCGACAACCTGTCACGAGAGCTTGAGGGCGACCGCCGCGGCCAGGACCGCGCGCTCTTGGCCCATGCCGGGCTGTTGTCGGTCTGGCTTGACCGGCAGATGATCGAGGAAAACCTGCACCACCTGGTGTCCGACGCGACGCGCCGGCTGGCGGCTGCGTTCACGTCCATGGTGGAGCGCGAGTTCCGCTCTGGCCGGTCCATCAACGACTATGCCGCGCGGCTGGGTGTGACGCCCACCCATCTGACGCGAAGCTGCAATGTGGCCTGCGGGCGGCCCGCCTCGGCCATCCTGGCGGACCGGCTGCACTTTGAGGCGCGCCGAATGCTGCGCGACACAGCGCGGCCCGTGAAGGACATCGCGAAGGATCTGGGCTTTAGCTCGGCGGCGTATTTCACCCGCGCCTTCCAGAAGCAGACCGGCCTCACGCCCACCGAGTTTCGCCGTCAAACCTAGGCATCCCCTTACGTCAAGAGACCGTCCGGCCCATCAACTTTGCTTGCTAGGCCCGTTTTTTTCTTGCGAATTCGCCGCGTGTCGTTTTTCCTATAACCATGTCGTTTTTCGCCCCCGAAAGGGCGAAAGCGGCCGTAGACGGGCCGCGTTGTTCTGTGCGGAATACACCAAGGGGAGATGAGACAGCGTGAACTGACGGCAACCAAAAAGAAAAAGCAGCCGGGACCGGATCGCGCCTGCAATCACCCAAATAGAAACACTACGTCACACAGGGAGAAAATGATGACGAGTAAAGCAACCAACCTGCGGGTGCATCCTGCGGCAGCAATGTATGCCAAGGAGCACAAGGCAGGCCAGCTGGACCGCCGCGAATTCCTTTCGCGCGCCACCGCGCTTGGACTGACCGCGACCGCGGCCTATGGACTGATCGGCGCCAGCCCGGCGAAGGCCGCAGGCCACGCCCAACAAGGCGGCACTTTGCGCATGCAGATGGAAGTCCGCGCGCTTAAAGATCCGCGCACCTATGACTGGACCCAGATTGCGACCTTCACCGCGGGCTGGCTGGAGTACCTGGTCGAGTACAACTCGGACGGCTCCTTTGAGGGCATGCTCCTGGAAAGCTGGGAAGCCAACGATGACGCCACCGAATACACGCTGAACGTTCGCAAGGGCGTGAAGTGGAACAATGGCGACGACTTCACCGCCGAGGACGTGGCGCGCAACATCGCTGGCTGGTGCGAGAAGGATGTCGAGGGCAACTCGATGGCCGGACGTATGTCGTCGATGATCGACCCCGACACCAACAAGGCGTCCGAAGGCGCGATCACCGTTGTCGACAGCCACACCTTGAAGCTGAAGACCAACGCGCCCGACATCACCATCATTCCGGGCATGGCCGACTATCCGGCCGCCATCGTGCATTCCAGCCACGACCCCGACAACATGCTCGGCAACCCGGTGGGCACTGGCTACATGCTGCCGGAAAGCCTTGAGGTTGGCGTCAAGGGCGTGGTCGTGCGCAACGAGGACCACGAGTGGTGGGGCACTGCCGCAGGTAAGGGCGGCTATCTCGACCGCATCGAGTTCATCGACTACGGCACCGATATGTCCGCCTTCGTGGTGGCGTTCGAGGCCGAAGAGATCGACATGAACTGGGAATCCACCGGCGAGTTCATCGACGTGATGACCGGCCTTGGCCTAACCCAGTCCGACGTTGTATCGGGTACGACCATCGTGATCCGTCCCAACCAGGACAACGCGCCCTACGACAACAAGGCCGTGCGCCAGGCGCTGGCGATGGCCGTCGACAACGCCGTGCCGCTTGAGCTGGGGGTCAACGACCTGGGCATCGTGGCCGACAACTGCCACGTGGGTCCCGTGCACCCCGAGTGGAACAGCTCTGTGACCCGCGCGGCCTTCGATCCCGCCAAGGCGAAAGCCATGATGGACGAGGCCGGCTTTGGTGACTACGAGCACGAGCTGATCTCGATCGACGACGACTGGCGCCGTCCCACGACCGACGCCGTGGCCGCGCAGCTGCGCGACGCGGGCATCAAGGTCAAGCGGACCATCCTGCCGGGCTCGACCTTCTGGAACGACTGGGCGAAGTACCCGTTCTCCTCGACGAACTGGAACCACCGCCCGCTGGGCACGCAGGTGCTGGGTCTGGCCTATCGCTCTGGCGAGGCCTGGAACGAGACAGCCTTTGCCAATGCCGAGTTCGACGCTCTGTTGAACGAGGCTAACTCGATCGCTGATGTGGACGCGCGCCGTGAGGTGATGGGCAAACTGCAGGCGATCATGATCGACGAGGGCGTGATAATTCAGCCCTACTTCCGCACGATCACCCGCCACCACGTAGAGGGCCTGGTCGGTGTGGATATGCACATCGCTTACCTGCCCCAGATCTACAAATGGGGCTGGGCCGCCTAAGGCAGACGAAACTGGCCGCGTCCCCCCGAGGGGCGCGGCCTTTTACTACTCAGCCAAGCGCCATCTCGGGCGCGTAGCAAAGTAACGTAGGCGGCACCTACGAACCAAGATAACAACGCCGCCACGTCCCGACGACAGGGGAAATCATGGGACTTTTTATCTTACGGCGCGTCGGGGTTATGATCTTGACCGCGCTCTGCTTGACGTTCGTGGTGTTCTTTCTAACGAACCTCTACCCAAACCTTGAAAAACTGGCGAAAACGCAGGGCAACTTCCGCATGACGGACGCCGAGGTGGCCTCGTTCCTGGAGCCGCGCGGCTACCTGGAACCGCTGCCGATAAAATACGCGCAATGGCTGGGCGTGTTGCCGGGGCATGTGTCCGAGCCCGATGAGAACGGCGAGGTCCTGGGCCGGTGTATCCTGCCGGGCATGGACGCCGAGGAAGCGCCGCGGTTTTGCGGGGTGCTGCAAGGCAAATGGGGGCTCTCAACGGTCTTTAAGGAAGAGGTCGGCGGCATCGTCGGCAAGCGGCTGGGCCTGACCGCCAAGCTGATGCTCTGCGTGATGCTGGTGATGATCCCCGGCGCGTTGATCATCGGGGTGCTGGCGGGGATGCGCGAAGGCTCGCGCCTGGACCGGACGCTTTCGACCTTCTCGATCACCACCACAGCAACGCCGGAATACGTCTCGGGCGTTTTGTTCATCGCGATCTTCGCCTCGTCCGCGGTGGGTTTGAAATGGTTCAAGGGCAGCGCCACATCGGCGATGGATGACATAACGTTCGTGAACTTCACGCTGCCGGTGATGACGATTGCGCTTTACGGGATCGGTTACATCGCCCGGATGACGCGCGCCTCGATGGCCGAGGTTATGACCGCGCAGTATATCCGCACCGCGCGGCTGAAAGGCGTCTCCTTCGGCAATATCGTGATGAAGCACGCGCTGCGCAACGCGCTCATCGCGCCCTTCACCGTGATCATGCTGCAGTTCCCCTGGCTGCTGAATGGCGTGGTGATCGTCGAGACGCTGTTTAACTATAAGGGCTTCGGCTGGCTGCTGGTGCAGGCCGCAAGCAACAATGACATCGACCTCCTGCTGGCGGTCTCGGTGGTGTCGGTCATCGTGGTTCTCACGACACAGCTGATCTCGGATATCGGCTATGTCTATCTGAACCCCCGGATCCGCATCGCGTAGCGAGGAGAGAGAGCAATGGAACCTCTTACTTGGACAGGCGGGCTGGGCACAGTTCTGAACCCGCTTCTTTTGATCGCCGTGATCGCCTTTGTGGTCTCGGTGGTGGTGCAATTCCTGGCCACGACCTTCGCCGGGGCCGACCGGATCCGCTATGGCGAGGACGGCGTTGCCGTCGCCGAGGCGGGCTTTACCGGGCTGAGCAACAATGCGCTGAAATACAGCTTCTATGCGTTGGTGGCGGTGGTGCTGGGCTACATCGTGGTGGGCATGTTCCTGGGCCATCGCGGCGCGGGCATCATCGGCGCGCTCTCGGCGCAGATGGCGCCGGTTTGGATCGCCTTGATCCTGACCTTCGCGGCGTCGATGGTCTATAAGCGCAGGCTGGGTCTTTACGGCAAGCTGTTTGACAGCCCGGTGGGCATGATCGGGCTTGGCCTGGTGCTGTTCTGGGTCTTCACCGCGATCTTCACCGGTCTTTTCGACATGATCGCGACCCACGAGCCGCTAGAGCAGTATTCGGGCATGAAGAACAAGGTGCCCGGCACGCCGCTGCGCGGCGCCGAAGAGGGCGACTATGCCTGGTATCTGCTGGGCGGCGACAACCTGGCGCGAGACGTGTTCACCCGTGTGATCAAGGGCGCGCCCATCGTGATTGCGATTGCGCCGCTGGCGACGATCTTCGCCTTTATGGTCGGCATCACGCTGGGCCTGCCGGCGGGTTATTACGGCGGTCGCTTCGACACGCTGCTGTCCTTCGCGGCCAACTTGATCCTGGCCTTCCCGGTGATCCTGCTGTTCTATCTGTTGGTGACACCAGAGATCCGCGCCACGGGCATCCCGGCCTATATGGCGGCGGTCCTGTTCGCCTTCCCGCTGATATTCATCGGGGTCTTGCTGAACAGCCGCTACCACACGCAGCCCTCGGTGCGCACGCCGCTGCTGATCATCGTGCTGGCGGTGGGCTTCTGGCTTTACGCCTCGATGGTCTCGGAATGGGAGCGCGGCACGGTCGTGGACCTGCTGCCGGCCTGGATGGACCTCTTTGATATCCCCGGCGGGGTGCTGGTGGTCTTCGTCGCGGTGGTCTTTGTGAACTCGCCCACGGTCTTTAGGATCGTGCGCGGGCTGGCGCTGGACATCAAGACGCGGGACTATGTGGCCGCCGCCCAGACCCGCGGCGAGGGCGCCTGGTACATCATGCTGTGGGAGATCTTGCCAAATGCGCGGGGGCCGTTGATCGTCGATTTCTGCCTGCGGATTGGCTATGTGACCATCCTGCTTGGCACCTTGGGCTTCTTTGGCCTGGGCCTGCCGCCGGAAAGCCCGGACTGGGGCTCGACCATCAATGACGGGCGCAAGCTCTTGTCGATCTACCTGCATCCGGCCCTGCCGCCCGCGCTCTCGCTTCTGAGCCTGGTGCTTGGCCTGAACCTGCTGGCCGATGGCCTGCGCGAAGAATCCCTGAAGGACTAGGAGGCTATCATGTCTAAAGAGGAATATGACGGCCCGATCCTGGAGATCGACAAGCTCTCGATCTCCTTCTTCACCAGGCTGCGCGAGATCCCGGCGGTGATGGATTTTTCCTGCACCGTGCGACCCGGCGAGGCGATGGGCCTCGTCGGCGAGAGCGGCTGTGGCAAGTCCACCGTGGCGCTGGGGGTGATGCAGGACCTGGGTGTGAACGGGCGCATCGTTGGCGGCTCGATCAAGTTCAAGGGCCGCGACCTGAACGAGATGTCGATGGAGGATCTCAACCATCTTCGCGGCAACGAGATCGCGATGATCTACCAAGAGCCCATGGCCTCGCTGAACCCGGCGATGAAGATCGGCAAACAGCTGATGGAAGTGCCGATGATCCATGAGGGCGTGGGCCAGGAAGAGGCCTATGCCCGCGCGCTGGAGGTGGTCACGGATGTGAAGCTGCCCGACCCAAAGCGGATGCTGGACAGCTTCCCGCACCAGCTCTCGGGGGGGCAGCAACAGCGGATCGTGATCGCGATGGCGCTGATGGCCAACCCCAGCCTGCTGATCCTGGACGAGCCCACCACCGCGCTTGACGTGACGGTGGAGGCCGCCGTGGTCGAGCTGGTCAAGGACCTGGGCAAGAAATACGGCACCTCGATGCTGTTTATCTCGCACAACCTGGGCCTGGTGCTGGAGACCTGCGACCGCATCTGCGTGATGTATTCCGGCGAGGCGGTCGAGACCGGCTCGATCGAGGACGTGTTCGATAAAATGCGCCACCCCTATACGCAGGCGCTGTTCCGTTCGATCCCCCTGCCCGGCGCCGACAAGAACGCGCGGCCTCTCAAGGCGATCCCGGGCAACTTCCCGCTGCCGCACGAGCGCCCGCCGGGCTGCAACTTTGGCCCGCGCTGTGACTATTTCGAGGACGGGCGCTGCAACCAGGGCGACATCTTTATGTCGGACGTGCCCGGCGATGACCGCCATGGCAGCCGCTGCCTGAAATGGCAGGAGATCGACTGGGACGCGCCGATGGTCGTCACCGAGCAAAAGGAGAAGGCCAAGGTCGGCGATGTCGTCCTGAAGATGGACAACCTCAAGAAACACTACGAGGTGGCCGCGAACGCCTTGTTCGGGGGCGGCGACAAGAAGGTGGTCAAGGCCAACGAGACGCTGTCCTTCGAGGCGCGCGAATCCGAGACCCTGGCCATCGTCGGCGAATCCGGCTGCGGCAAGTCCACCTTCGCCAAGGTGCTGATGGGGCTAGAGACCGCCACGGACGGCCAGATCCTTTTGGACAACCGCAACATCGAGGCGGTGCCCATCGAGGAGCGCGACACCAAGACCGTGGGCTCGGTGCAGATGGTGTTCCAGAACCCGTTTGACACGCTGAACCCGTCGATGACGGTCGGGCGGCAGATCATTCGCGCGCTGGAGATCTTTGGCATCGGCGACAACGACAAGGCGCGCCATGATCGGATGCTGGAGCTGCTCGACCTGGTGAAGCTGCCCCGCGAGTTCGCCGAACGTATGCCGCGGCAGCTCTCGGGCGGCCAGAAGCAGCGCGTGGGCATCGCGCGGGCCTTCGCCGGCGGCGCGCGGATCGTGGTGGCGGACGAGCCGGTCTCGGCGCTGGATGTGTCGGTGCAGGCGGCGGTGACGGATCTTCTGATGGAGATCCAGCGCGAGGAGAAGACGACGCTGCTCTTCATCTCGCATGACCTGTCGATTGTGCGCTACCTCAGCGACCGCGTGATGGTGATGTATCTGGGCCATGTGGTCGAGCTGGGCGATACCGAGCAGGTCTTCGCCCCACCCTACCACCCCTATACCGAGGCGCTTCTGTCGGCCGTGCCCATCGCGGACACCAAGATCGAAAAGCAGCATATCGTGCTCGAAGGCGACATCCCCTCGGCAATGAACCCGCCACCGGGCTGCCCGTTCCAGACGCGCTGCCGGTGGAAGGATAAGGTGCCTGGCGGGCTTTGCGAGACGGAGATCCCAGAGCAGAAGACCCTGGCGGACGGGCACCAGATCAAATGCCACCTCTCGAATGATCTGCTGGCCGAGATGATGCCGGTGATCAAGGTCGCAGCGGAGTAACAACGCATAGGAGGGGGCGGGCCACCCGCCCTCTCTGCTTATTGCCCCGCGCATCTTGTGCAGGGCTCGGAAAGGAATTTGGAACATGGCATTGGACCCCCAGGCAATCGAGCGCATGTCGGCGGATTACACCGAGGCCTGGAATTCCGGCGATCCGGCAAAGGTGGCGTCCTTCTATGCGCCCGATGCGGGCATCGTGATCAACAAAGGTGACCCGCATATGGGCACAGCCGCGATGCAGGCGATGGTCGCGGGTTTCTACGCCGCGGTGCCGGACCTTGAACTGACATGCGACGGGGTGCTTGTCGCGGGGGACCACGCGGTGTTCCAATGGACCTTCACCGGGCATGACACAGAGACCAAGAACCCTTTGCGCGTGTCAGGTTGGGAGGAGTGGGATCTCGGCCCGGATCTTAAGGTGAAGGCCTCGCGCGGTTGGTTCGATGCCGAGGACTACGCGCGCCAGATCGCGGGAGAGTAGCTTGCGCCTGGATGGCAAACTTCCAAAGCGTTCCTGAAAACCTGATTCAGGTTTGTTGCGATCCGGTGTAGGCTCCGGCAGGTAGCCTTTCCGGAGCTCTTTTATGTCCCGTTTCGCCCCCCTGCCCGAGCCGCCCTATTGGGCGGTGATCTTCACCGCGCAGCAATCCGATGACACCGAGGGCTATGGCGCCATGGCCGACGTGATCGCGGCCCGCGCGCTAGAGCAGCCCGGCTGTATCGGCATGGAGACCACCCGCGACGGCGCGGGGCTTGGGATCACGGTTAGCTACTGGGACAGCGAGGCGGCGCTGCTGGCCTGGAAGGCCGACGCCAAGCACCTGGTCGCGCAATCCATGGGCAAGGACAAATGGTACAGCCATTACACCCTGCGCGTGGCCAAGGTTGAGCGGCAATATTCCGGCCCCGAGGGACGCTAATTTAGTGTATACTGCCGCCACATTGATGGGGGTAAATATGTCTTATTATGATCTTGGAGACTATTCGCGGGCACTCTCAAACGCGACACCAGAGGCTCATACCTGGTTCGATCGGGGGCTCATTTGGGTTTTCGGCTTCAACCATGCCGAGGCGATCCGCTGTTTCGAACGCGCGCTGAGCGCTGATCCAAGCTGCGCATTGGCGCATTGGGGCATCGCCTTCGCGGTCGGCCCGCACTACAACCAGGAATGGGATTTTTACGCGGTTGAGGAACGTCAGCAGATGCTCGACCGCGCCCATGCCGCGCTGGCCTTGGGCAAAGACGCCGGTGGTTCCGAGCCCGAGATGGCGTTGATCGAGGCGCTGGCCGCGCGTTACCCGACCGATCCCACGCTGGAGGATTTTCGCCCGTTCAATGACGCCTTCGCCGCTGAAATGCGCAGAGTTCACAACCTCTTCCCGGATGACCTTGATGTGACGTCCGTCTTTGTCGAAGCGATGATGAACCGCACGCCTTGGGCCCTCTGGGACCTCGCCAGCGGGCAGCCAGCGGAGGGCGCGGACACCGAGGAGGCCCGGCGCGTTATTGAAAACGCCTTTGACAACCTGCCCGGCGCCTGGGACCACCCCGGTCTGCTGCACCTCTACATCCACCTCATGGAGATGTCGCCCTGGCCCGAAAAGGCGCTGCGGCATGGCGACCGGCTGATGACGCTTTGCCCGGATGCCGGTCATCTGGTGCACATGGCCACCCATATCGACGTGCTCTGCGGCGACTACCAAAACGTGATTGCGCGCAACAAGGTGGCGGCGCAGGTGGACAAGGCCTATGAGGCGCAGGCGGGGAGTGAGAATTTCTACACCGTATACCGCATCCACAATATCCATTTCATCGCCTATGGCGCGATGTTTCTAGGCCAGCCCACGCCAGCGTTGGAGGCTTGCGCGGCGCTGCGCGACGCCCTGCCCGAAGCCACCGTGCGCTACCTGCCGGAGCTGTTTGAGGCCTTCGTCGCAATGGACCGCCATATCCTGGTGCGGTTTGGCAAGTGGGAGGAAATCCTGGCGCTAGAGCTGCCCTCGGATACGGAGCTATACTGCTTTACCACGGCGCTGACGCATTATGCGCGCGGCGTGGCCTTGGCCAATCTGGATCGCATCGCCGAGGCAGAAGCCGCGCGTGACGCGTTCATGGCGGCGCGGGACGCCGTGCCCGAGGACCGCTACATGTTCAACAACCCCTGCGCCGCAGTGCTTGAGGTCGCCGAGGCAATGCTGCTGGGCGAGCTGGCCTATAAGGCCGCGCGCCATGCTGAGGGGCTAGAGCATCTCCGAGATGCGGTGCGCCTGGATGATGGGCTCATTTATGATGAGCCCTGGGGCTGGATGCAGCCCGCTCGGCACGCGCTTGGCGGTCTGTTGATGGATCAGCAGCACTACGAGGAGGCCGAGTCCGTGTATCGCGCCGATCTGGGCCTAGACGCCACGCTGGCCCGCCCGTGCCAACACCCAGGCAACGTTTGGGCCCTGCACGGGTTGCACGAGTGCTTGGCCAAGCGAAATGAGGATCAAGAGATCAATCACGTGCGTGCGCAGCTTGATCTAGCCATGGCCCGGTCGGATATTGAGATCAAGGCAAGCTGCTATTGCCGCGCCAACGCTTAAGGGGCGGCCCCAAGGGACGGTGTTCCGGCTTGGATCGCCGCCCCATCCTGCGCAGCTGCTATCGGATGTTACGTGATGCCCATAGAGGTTAAACGTTAGGGAAGCCCTGCCTCAAGGCGTGATTTTCGTTGGCGTAAGAACTGCGTCTGGCCCTTGTGAGACTTTGTCAAACAAAACATGGCTTTCGGCCAGTAGGTCTTTCGCGCTCTCGTATTCAAATAATCCATTGAAACTGTCCACACCGAACGTCTTCAGGTCGATGCTTTCGAACTCAGCAACGATCTCATCATAGGATTCTTTAAGAACTCGAGACTTCGGCTTAAGACCACTTACCAAAACCAAGCCCGTTGGGGCGCAATCGAGAACTCTGACATTCAATTCGGGGCGATACTTCTTGAGTATGGGGATAAGCTTCCAGACATCACCGGTCCAGTTTCCGTCGGGTAAGTTTTCCAGATCCCGTGTCGTCATTTCATGCGAGAACGGGCAACAATCGTGCAAAGCTATCACGCTGTCAGCTGTGCTATGCTTCTCTGTTTCGATAAAGTCCCTCAAAAGAAACTCGAACAAATGCATCCCGTCCAGAAAGGAAAAGGATAGTTTGACCTTCATGGCCTTCAAAAAATTCGACGCGTAGAAATCATCGCTCGTTTCCTGGAAAATATGAAGGCCAGGCTTTACCCCAATGACATTTCTCTCCACCTGAAAATACGGATCAACGGCAATCGTCTTGCCGCGCGATCTCTGGAATATTCGGCCGGTTCGGCATCCAACTTCCAGGTACCAATCGAAGATATGGCGATCCAGAATATTCGATAGGAAACGAACATATCGCATTCCGTTAGCTTGATTGAAATCGTCAGTCCGATAATCCACGTCGTGCCCTTCTCCAAGCTCTATGCTCGGCTCTAGTCATAAGTTTTTCATCTGACGAAAGACCCGCGCGCATAGACGTCGAGATGCTTTCAGCTGATGGATTTTTCCATGTGTGACCCGAGATGAAATCCGCCGATACAAGCTGATCGCGTAGGGTCGAGAAATTCAATTCGGCACGCGATTGATGAGCGCCGTGTAAAGGGGGCCAACCAATAGTCACGATTGCGTCAATCGCAGCCGTCGCTGGACCTGTCCGGTCAGCCATTTGGTTCGTCAGAACCTGCGGAAAATTATGACGGCGCATAATGACCGCTGATATTTGATGAGGTTGTCGAATAAGGGAAAACAGATGCAGTGCCGAGCCTTCAGCGAAAATCAGTTTCTCGGCGGAAAGAAAGGTCTCAATCTGGTGAAGAATTGGATGCTGCTCAGGCGCATATATTTCATACCCTTCCTCTTGAAGGAGCCGTTCCAAATGATCCTCACAAGCGTATCGGCCGGCCTTTTGCCCGAGCGCAGAACGCGTTACATATAGTTTTCGTCCCTTTTTGGGGACCTGTTGACAGTTCCATTTCCTATCGATCCACTCATAGAATTCCGAAGTCCCACAGCCCCCTTTGACTTCGCCAAAAATTTCCTTCGGGACATGCAATGTTTCGAAATGTGTTTTGACCCTCAAGGCCAAAATTGGATTGTGGATCCCAAGTGACCGCAAGATCATCGCGACATACTGGTATACTATGAATCTATTTGGGGTCTTGTGAGTGTACACTATGGTTGTTTCTGGCGGCAGTGCGTCGAGCGCCCAAAGCCGTCCAAGAGAGTTCAAAAGAACGAACCCGAATTGCTTGTCAGCGCTGCCAGCAAACATCGCTGGCCCGAAGATCTGCAACTCGCTACGGGTCTCTCGAATTTTTTTGGGCGGAGCGTTTGTCCATGAAGATGTTCTTATCTCTGCATTTTCGACAAGACTTCCATGCTCGTCGAAAATGCCGAACGTCGTTATCTGCCTATTGACTCGATCTCCCGGCACACAAAAAGCAGATTGATAACTCACTATTTCCGACATTCACCTAGTTCCTAGTCCGCACCACGCGCCAGACCTACGAATATCGGTCGGCTGTGATGAGGTACGCAGTCCAAATTCCCTCCAGATTGCGCGAGCCCCTTTAGATTAAATCTTTGACCTTAGACACACACCCTGCCCGCTTACCTTCTTCGCATAAATTCTGCCCGCGTCGCGCTTTCCGGGGATGCACGCGTCATTGGCTGGCTAAGTTCAATACCGGATACGGCATGATATGTTAAATACCAATAGTGGACGACCAAATTATTGTAAAATGTGCCGTTTCGCACCCAGTCCTAAGCTCGCCGAAGGGGGGCTGTTGGGCATGACGATGAGTGATCATTCGGTGGCCGTGGCGACGCCGGGAGAGCGATGGGCGAAGTTAGGGGAATCTCAGCGATTCGTGCCGGATCATAGATCCGGGAGGGCGCCGCGGCGCGTCAGCTGCCCCAGATGATCCGCACGTAGTTCTTGGTCTCTTTATAGGGCGGCACGCCGCCATATTTCTCCACCGCGCCGGGACCGGCATTATAAGCCGCAAGCGCCAGGCGCCAGGATTTGAACCGGTCGTATTGTTGCCGCAGGTACTTCGCGCCGCCGTCCAGATTCTCGTAAGGGTCCAACCGGTCCACCCCAAGCGCGCGCGCTGTTGCGGGCATCAGCTGCGCAAGGCCGTAGGCGCCCTTGTGCGATTTGGCGGTGGGCTTCCAGCCGCTTTCCTGCTGCACCAGCCGCAGGAACAGATCCTCTGGCACCCCGTGCCGAGACGCCGCCGCGCGGGCCATCGCCAGGTATGGGCCGTTGTACTTGCCGCGAAAGGCCGGGCCCGCGTCGGTCAAATAGTCAAAGTTGCGCGGCTGCAGGCGCACCGACGCGGCGTATTGCGTGGACGCGCGGCTGTCGAGCACACTGGTCTGGTTCTTGAACAGCAACTTGCGGTTTTTAGAGCCGAACGTAACCCCATCCTCCGCGCCCAAATCAGGCATGGCTATAATCGATATCATGATAAAAAGGCTCACAAGAATTCGCATGAGACCAGCCCCCTCGCTCAGCGCGTACTATAGCTCTTTCTGCCGCGGGAGCCAGCCCCAAGGGCCTCACGATTTTGCGGCCCCGGCTCCGAACGACGCGATATTTACCTTCCCTTTACCTTGATCCGGTGGTGTAACTGCCATCCGAGAGATGAGATTCGTAAGGAGCATGGCATGGCCGGGTCGTTAAACAAGGTGATGTTGATCGGGAACTTAGGGCGCGACCCCGAGGTCCGCACATTCCAGAACGGCGGCAAGGTCTGCAACCTGCGCATCGCGACTTCTGAGACCTGGAAGGACCGCAACACCGGCGAGCGCCGCGAAAAGACCGAGTGGCACTCGGTTGCGATCTTTCAAGAGGGGCTGGTGCGCGTCTGCGAGCAATACCTCAAGAAGGGCTCAAAGGTCTATATCGAGGGCCAGCTACAGACCCGCAAATGGCAGGACCAATCCGGCGCGGATCGCTATTCGACCGAGGTGGTGCTGCAGGGCTTCGGCGGCAGCTTGGTGATGCTTGATCCGCGCGGTGGCGGCGGCGGTGGTGACTTTGGCGGCGGCGGTGGCGGCGGCGGCTATATCGAAGACCGCTCTGGCGGCGGCAATTTCGGCGGCGGTGGCAGCCAGCAAGGCGGCAACTTTGGTGGTGGGGCCCCGGCGGGCGACATTGACGACGAGATCCCGTTCTAGGGCCGCGCCTGCACCCGATTCAACGTACTGTCAATGTGACCGGCCTTCGCGGGCGTCGGAAGCTTTCAAAGCTTCCGACGCCCGGGGCACCGTCATCGCAACTGATGACCGCCGTTCTCAGTCCTTGCGATTAACTCTCCGGCGCGGCGCCACCCGCGTCGGTGCGTCGAGCGATGTAGTCTTTCAGCGCCTCCAGCCGGGTGCCGTCGACCCGCGGACGCTGATCCGCGGCGAGGATATCCTGCCAGACACGCGTCGCACGGGCCGAGGCATCCTCGGCGCCACGCTCGGTCCATGTGCCGAAATTGGCGTAGTCGTGCACGACCGGCTCGTAGAACTCCGTGTTATAGCGCGCCATCGTCTGGGCCGCGGCAAAGAAATGCCCCTGCGGTTGGACCTCTTGCAGCGCATCAAAGCCGATCTCGGCCGCGCCCGCCTGAGCGCCCGCGCAAAGCTCTGCCACCATGTTCAGGATCTCCACATCGCAGATCAGTTTTTCGTAGCTGACGGTTAGCCCGCCCTCCAACCAGCCAGCGGAATGGATCACCACGGCCGCCCCCGCCATCAGACAGCCCCACAGCCCGAACTGGTTCTCGTTGGCGGCCTGCACGTCGTTGATATTCGCCGCCGAGCCCGCAGCAGAACGCCAGGGCAGTCCGATCATCCGCGCGAGCTGACCCGCTGCCAGCGAGGCCTGGAAATGCGTGGGCGTGCCAAAGGCGGGTGCGCCGGACCTCATATCCACATTGCTGGTAAACGTGCCGTAGCATATTGGCGCGCCGGGGCGGGCGAGCTGGCCCAGCGTGATCGCCGCCAGCGCCTCGGCATGGCTGAGCGTGACCGCCCCCGCCACCGTGATCGGCGCCATCGCCCCCATCAGCGTAAACGGCGTGATGATCGAGACCTGCCCCGCCCGCGCGAAATCAATCACCCCATGCGCCATGGGGATATCCAGCGTGCGCGGCGAGTTGGTGTTGATGATCGTGTAGCAATGCGGCGCGGCGTGGAAATCCGCGTCGCTCAGCCCGCGGAAGTCCCGCAGCATCTCGAAGCTTTCGCGCACCTGGGGCGTGCCGCGTGAGAAGACAAAGGGGAGCTTGTCGCTCAATTCCAACTGCGCCCGCATGGTGAAGTAATGCCGCAGATGCGTGGGCACGTCCTGCGGCTCAATCAGTGGCGGCATCATCTGCAGCACGTCATAGTGATGCGTCAACTGGACGAGTTCCTTGAAGTCCCGCGCCGTGCCGGGGCGCCGCCCCCGTGTCAGATCCGTCGCATGCGGGGCCCCGGCGCCGGGCTGAAAGACCAGGCTCCCCAGCTCCAAGAGCACGTCACGGTCGCGCGCGCCGGCCCGCGCCAGGATCGATTTCGGCGCGCTTGCCAGGGCCGCCTCGACCATCTCGCGGCCGATATAGATCATATCGCCGTCAGCCCTTGCACCGCCCGCAATAAAGATCTTTCGGGCCTCGGGCAGAAGCACGCGCATGCCCAGCTCCTCCAGCGCACGCAGTGCGGCGTCATGCATGCTGGCGATCTCATCCGACGAGAACACGTCCATCGGCGGGAACGGGTTCTTAAGCTGGCGGTAGTTCACCCGCCGCTTGGGGGAGCTGTCCTCCAGATGTGCTTTCCTGCCGCGTCGCGCCATGGTTCCGCCCTCCTCTGCGCCCCGGGCGAGATGCCGCAGAGGGCGGGCCCGAGGTGAAATCTTTGGAAAATATTAGGGCGAATCATGCCACCCTAAACGGGTGGTGGTTGGGGAACCCTGCAAAAGAGCAACGTTGCCCACCCATTTTCAGTATCCGCCCCTCCAGTTAATAATTCATCAACATATCCAGCGGCTTATCCGCGCATCGCTCTCCCAGAAGGGTCGTAGGGCGACGGCGCGATCACCCGCGCCGGGCGCTCCACACCCACGACATGCACGCTCAATTCGCTACCCTCAGCAGCGTGCTCGCGGTCCACCATCGCCATGGCCAGGGACTTGCCAATCGTGTGGCCAAACCCGCCCGAGGTCACAAAGCCCACACGCTTGTCGCCCGCCCAGATGGGCTCATAACCGCTGGCATCGGCGTCCCTGGCCTCCACCTCGAGCGTCACCACCACCTGCGCCGGGCCGTTGCCCTCGCGCTCGGCCATGGCGGCCGCCTTGCCGACGAAGTCCTTGTCCCAGTCGATCCAGCGATCCATGCCGGTCTGCGCCGCGGTGTAAAGCTGGGTGAACTCCGCCGACCAGATGCCAAAGCTCTTCTCCAGCCGCAGCGACAGCATGGCGTTGAACCCGTATTCCTGCAGGCCGAATTTGGCGCCGGCCTCCAGAAGCGTCCGGCGCAGCGTGATATGGTCGCCCATGCGGCAGTTGATCTCGTAGCCCAGCTCGCCCGCCACGCTCATGCGCGCCACGCGGCCCCAGATCATGCCGACATCAAAGCTGGCGCAGCCCATGAACGGCATCGGCGCCAGGTCATGCGCGACCAGCTCTTGCAGCACCTTGCGGCTGTTGGGCCCGGTCAGGGCGAAACCGGCCATCTCCTCGCCCAGGTCGCGCACCTGCACGCCATCCATCATGTGATCGTCAAACCAGCGCATATGCCAGGCGCGCAGGTAATAGCTGCCCATGATCCAAAAGCTGCCATCGCCCCAGTTCATCACAGTCAGGTCGCCCTTCAGCCGCCCGTCGTCGGCCAGCATCGGTGCAAGGCCCGCGCGCCCGGCCTCGGGGATCTTGGACGCCATCAACCCGTCGAGCCATTCCCGCGCCTTCGGCCCCGTCACCTCGAAACGGCTAAAGCCGGTTATATCAACCATTCCAACGTTTTCGCGGGCGTTCTTGCACTCGGCGGCGACGATGTCGAAGGCGCTGGAGCGCTTTAGCGTGCCCTCTTCTTCATAGCCCTCTGGCGCGAAGTACAAAGGCACCTCCAGGTCCCAGCTTTGCCCCCAGCGGCAGCCCGCCGCGCTCATCTCGGAATGCGCCGGGGCCATCTTTAGGGGCCGCCCGGCGGGCAGCTGCTCGTTGGGATAGGTCATCACGAAGCGGCGCGAATAGAACTGCCCGGTGGTCTCTTTGATGTATTGCCGGTTCTCGGCGAACTTGCCATAGCGCGCCACGTCCATGCAGAAGACATCCGCCTCTGGGTGGCCATGGATCATCCATTCCGCCAGCGATTTGCCGACACCGCCGCCCTGTAGAAAGCCCGCCATCACAGCACAGGCGCACCAATAGCCCGGCTTGCCAGGCACCGGGCCCACCAGGGGGTTGCCATCGGGCGAGAAGGTGAACGCCCCGTTCACCCAGGTCTTGACGCCAACATCCTGCAGGGCCGGGTAGCGCTCGAACCCGCAAGTGAGCTCATGCTCAATGCGGTCGGTCTGCTCTTGGAACAGCTCCATGCCGTAATCCCAGGGCGCGCCGTCCATCGCCCAATGCTCGTGGTCGACCTCATAGATGCCCAGCAGAACGCCTTTCTGGTCCTGGCGCAGATAGGTGAACCCTTCCAGGTCCACCGTCATCGGCACCTCGAAATCCAGCTCTTCTAGTTGCGGGATCGTGTCCGAGATCAAATAATGGTGCTTGAGGGGCGAGACGGGCAGCTCGATCCCCGCCATGCGCCCCAGCTGCTTGGCCCAGAGCCCGCCCGCGTTGACCACATGCTCGGCGCGGATGTCGCCTTTGTCGGTCCTGACGATCCAGCCATCATGGACCTGCTCCAGCGCCTCGACCTTGGTGTGCTCGAAATATTCCGCGCCGCGCCTCTTGGCGGCGACCGCATAGGCATGCACGGTCCCGGTCGTGTCGATATAGCCCTCGCGGTCGGCCCACATGCCGCCCAGCAGGCCGTCGGTGGACATGATCGGGCAGCGCTTTTGCGCCTCCTCCGGGGTCACCAGCTCGCAATCCTCGATGCCGATGGACTGAAAGACGCGGTAGGCGGATTGCAACCATTCCCAGCGCTCCGGCGTGCCCGCCATGGTCAGCCCGCCGGTCATGTGCAGCCCGATATTCTGGCCGCTCTCGGCCTCGACCTCGCTGAGCAGATCAATCGTATAGGCCTGCAATGCGGCCATGTTCGGATCAGCGTTCAGCGCGTGGATGCCGCCCGCCGCATGCCAGGAGGACCCCGCCGTCAGAACCGAGCGCTCAAGCAGGCAGACATCGGTCCAGCCGAACTTCGCCAAGTGATAAAGCACCGACGCGCCCACCACGCCCCCGCCGATGACCACAACGCGGTATTGCGACTTCATGCCAACCTCCCAATGCAAATTCCGCGCGAGCCTAGGCGCGATCCCCCTTGCTGTCTAGACAGGCATGTCCAATACTCCAAACCCATGAGCGACAAAATCCTGCTGCACCGCGACGACCCAGACAAAGACCCGCTGGTTGGCCATGTGAAGGTCACCCGTGAGGATTGGATCAACGTCGCCCGAGACATCCTAGTCACCGATGGCATGGCCGAGGTGAAGGTCCTGGCGATCAGCGAGCGCTTGGCCGTCTCGCGGTCCAGCTTTTATTGGTATTTCAAGAGCCGCAAGCACCTGCTGGACGGGCTCCTGGACGATTGGGAGGCACAGAACACCGCCACAATCGTGGCCCATTGCGCGATGCCAGCGGATTCGATCCACGCGGCCGTCTGCAACTTCTTTAAGTGCTTCGTGAACCCTGACCTCTTCGACCAGGGACTGGATTTCGCGGTGCGCGAGTGGTCGCGGCGCTCTGGCGCCGTGCGCCAAAGGATCGACGCCGCGGACGCGGCGCGGCTGGCGGCAGTGAAAGAGATGTACGCGCGGTTCGGCTTCGAGCCGATGGCCGCGGACGCACGCGCACGCATCCTGTACTATATGCAGCTCGGATACCATGCGCTAGAGGTGCGCGAACCCATGGTCGAGCGGATGCGGCGCACCACAGAGTACCTGGAGGGGTTCACCGGATCAGCGCCAGACCCGGCTGTCGCCCAAGCGTTTTGTGACTACTCTATGCGACACGGGTCGTGATGGCCTCCCTGGGCGCGCCATTGACCGGGAGCGGGCATTGGCGCGCCGCAATTTTCTTGCAAGAGTTTCTTCAGCGCGCCCCGAAATGCTTCTTCTATCGCAACCTCTTACCGGCGCGCGGGGCCACTTTCCTTGGAAGGAAAGTGCAAATCTCTTGCAAGAGATTTGGCGCCCCCAAACGCCCGCTCCAGGCCAGAACCGCTCTTACCGCCCTTGCCAAACGGGGTCGCGGCCCTCAGCGAACGCCTTAGCGCCTTCAAGCTGATCCTCGGAGCGATACAGAGCCTCCACCGATTTGAACTGGCTCTTGGTGATCCGATTCATCGCGTCCTGGAACTTCATGTCCTCCGCCTCGCGCACGATCTCTTTGATCGCCGCGTAGACCAGCGGCGGGCCGCTCTCTAGAAGCTCGGCCATCTTCCAGGCCTCCGCGCGCAGCGCCTCGGCGGGGTGGACGTAGTTCACCAGCCCCCAGCGCGCGGCCTCCTCGACGTCCAGCCAGCGCCCGGTCAGCAGCATCTCCATGGCGATGTGGTAGGGGATGCGCTTGGGCACCTTCACGCTGGCGGCGTCAGCCACCGTGCCGGAGCGGATCTCTGGCAGCGCAAAACTGGCATGATCCGCGGCCAGGATGATATCCGCCGACAGGGCCAGCTCCAAACCGCCGCCACAGCAGATCCCGTTCACCGCGGCGATGACCGGCTTGTTCAGATGCGGCAGCTCCTGCAAACCGCCAAAGCCGCCGACACCGTAGTCACCATCCACCGCGTCGCCGCCAGCCGCGGCCTTCAGGTCCCAGCCTGCGCAGAAGAACTTCTCTCCGCCGCCGGTGATGATCGCCACGCGCAGCTCGGGGTCGTCGCGGAAGTCGCGGAACACCTCGCCCATCTCGCGGCTGGTGGCCAGGTCGATGGCGTTGGCCTTGGGGCGGTCCAGCACGACCTCCAGGATGCCGCCCTTGCGGGTCGTTTTTAGGCTGTCGCTCATGGCGCTCTCCTTATTAATGCGTCCGCAACCACGGCGCGGGTGGGGGTGCAGATCAGGGGGTTGATCTCGATCTCGGCGACTTGGCCCTGATGGGCGGTGACATAGTCCTGCACCGCGCGCACGCTGTCCAGGATCGCGGCCATATTGGCCGCCGCCGCCCCGCGGTACCCCGCGAGCATGGGCGCGATTTTAAGGCTTTGCAGCGCGGCGGTGATCTCTTCATCAGTGGCGGGCAGCAGCAGGCTGGCGCTGTCCTTGAGGATCTCGGTCAGGGTGCCCCCCGCGGCCAGGGTCAGCAAGTAACCATGCGCCTCGTCCAGGGTGACCCCGATCAAAAGCTCGGCCACCCCGCCGGTGATCATCTCTTCCAGAAGAAAGCTGTCGGTGGGCATTTTCGCAGCACGCGCAGTCACTTCCGCGGCGGAGTTGAGGTTCAGTGCCACGGCGCCCGCTTCGGTCTTATGCGCGATCCCCTCGCCCTTCAGCACCAGCGGGAAACCCACCCGGGTGGCGGCCTCTGCGAGGCCGGACCCTTGTGCCCGCTCCGCGTTCGGCACGTCGCCACCATAGGCGCGCAGCGCGGCCTTGCCCTCGGCCTCGGTGAGAACACGCGTCTCCCCCGGCACCTGCGGCAAGAGGATCGGCGCGGGCACCGCGCCCGTCCTACCCAGGAAGGCTGCGGCCTCGATGGCCGCAAGCGCCTCGTCCATGCCGTTCAGCGGCGCGACACCCTTGGCGATCAGTTCCTCGGCGCGGTGCTCTGGCAGGGTCTCAGGCAGCGAGGCCACGATGGCCATGGGCTTGCCGCTGGCCTCCATGGCGGCCACCACGCCCGCGACCACCGGGTCCCAGTCGGCTTCCGAGCAGCGATCCGCGCGCGGGAAGTCCGCCACCACGCAGCCCAGGGCCAGCTCGCTGCCCAGCATCATGGCGCTATAGGCGGCCCCCATCGCATCGGCATCCGCCCAGATATAGGTGTGGTAATCCAAGGGGTTGGCCAGGGCAACCTTGGGGCCGAGCGCGTCGCGCAGCGCCGCCTTCTGGGTCTCAAGCAGGGTGGGATAGATCACCGCCCTGCCCTCGGCCCGATCCGCCATCAGGCTCGCCTCGCCGCCCGAGCAGGACATCGAGCCGATCTTGTTCGACGCAAGGGGCCCGTGCACATGCAGAAGTTTCAGCGCCTCCAGCATCTCCGAGAGCGACGCCACCTCCGCGATCCCCAGCCGACGCAGGAGCGCCTGCGCGCCCGCCGCGCTGCCCGCCAGCGAGGCGGTGTGCGAGATCGTGGCCGCGCGCGCCTGCTCCGAGCGGCCCGCCTTTAGCGCAACGATGGGCTTGCCCAGCTTGCGGGCCTGCTCCGCCAGCGCCTCGAAGGCGCGGATATCGCCCACGCCCTCGATATGCATGCCAAGGGCTGTGACCCGATCATCGGCCAGGAGCGCGGATCCCAGATCCGCCAGCCCCAGCTGCGCCTGGTTGCCCGCGGTGACCAGATAGGCCATCGGCAAGCCGCGTTTTTGCATGGTGAGGTTGATTGCGATGTTGGAGCTCTGTGTGAGGATCGCCACGCCGCACTCGGCGGGCTGACCGCCCTGCTGGTCCGGCCAGATTCCTGCCCCGTCGAGATAGTTCAAGAATCCATAGCAGTTCGGCCCGATCAGCGGCATCTCGCCCGCGGCCTCCAGAAGCTGCGCCTGCATGTCGCCGCCATCGCCGAGCTCCTGCGCGGCCTCGGCAAAACCGCTGGCATAGCAGACCACGCCCCCGGCGCCCATCGTTGACAGGGCGGCGACGATTGGGATCGTCGCGATCCTATTGACGCCCACGAATACCGCGTCCGGCGCCGCGGGTAGATCCGCGATGTCGGCAAAATCCCCCTTCGTGGGATGCACGTGCCAGATCTCGCCCGCAAAGCCCAGCTTGCGGCAGTTCTCAAGCACATAGCGCCCGACCAACCCGCCGCCGATCACGGCGATGCTCTTGGGCCGCAGCAGGCGGCTGAGGTCGCGTGTCATCGGCTGACCTCGCAATCGCGGAGAGTTCGGGAGCCTCCGGCGGGGATATTTGTAGAACCGGAGAAGCAGAGGGGTCCAGCCCCCCGATCCGTCTCCGAATGCGAGGGGCCTTCTCCGGTTGCGGTCATCGGCGTCCCCGCCTGTACCGCGGGTTCATCTTTCAAGAACAAGGTTAACCGTCCGTTACTTCTTCGGTTTTTAAGTATCCTCGGGGGGTTTGGGGGGCAGACAGCCCCCCAATTGGTCGACGCCGAAGGCGGCGAAACCAAATCAGGCCCCAAGCGGTCGCAGCAGATCGCGGCTGATGATGTGGCGCTGGATCTCGCTGGTCCCGTCCCAGATCCGCTCGACCCGCGCGTCGCGCCAGAAGCGCTCGATCGGGAAGTCGTCCATCAGGCCCATCCCGCCATAGATCTGCAGCGTCGTGTCGGTCACCCGGGCCAGCATCTCGGAGGCATAAAGCTTGGCCGAGGCGATCTCGCGGTTCGAGGGCAGACCTTCATCCAGCCGCCAGGCGGCGCTCAGCGTCAGCCAGTCCGCCGCGTCGATCTCGGTGATCATATCCGCGATCTGGAAGCCCACGCCCTGGAACTTACCAATCGGCTGGCCGAACTGCTTGCGCTCGGCGGAGTAGTTAAGCGCCATGTCAAAACAGCGCCGCGCGCGGCCCACGCTGAAGGCCGCCACGGTCAGGCGCGTGGCATAGAGCCACTCGTTCATCACCGCAAAGCCGCCATCGACCTCACCCAGCACCTGCGCCTGCGGCAGGCGGCAGTCATCAAAGCTCAGGATGTAGTTCTTGTAGCCCTTGTGGCTCACCGAGTTGTAGCCGTGGCGCACGTCAAAGCCGGGCGTGTCGCGGTCCACCAGGAAAGTGGTGATGCGCTTCTTCGGCCCCTTCGGTGTCTCATCCACCCCGGTGGCGATGAAAACGATAAAGAAATCAGCATGCTCGGCGCCAGAGATGAAGTGCTTGGAGCCGTTCACAACCCAATCGTCGCCATCCTTGACCGCCTGGCACTTCATGCCGCGCACATCCGAGCCCGCGTCGGGCTCGGTCATTGCCAGCGCGTCCATCCGCTCGCCGCGCACGGCGGGAAGCAGGTAGCGCTCGCGCTGCTCGTCATTGCAGGCCATCAGAATGTTCTGCGGACGGCCAAAGAAATGCGTCAGCGCCATAGAGCCCCGCCCCAGCTCGCGCTCCACCAGGGTGAAGTCGAAATGCGACAGCCCGGCGCCGCCGACCTCCTCGGGGAAGTTGCAGGCGTAGAACCCCAGATCGATGCATTTTTGCTTGATCTCGTTGCCCAGCTCCACCGGCACGGTACCGGTGCGCTCGACCTCCGCCTCATGCGGGTAGATCTCGTGCTCGACGAAGCTGCGCACCGTCTCGACGATCATTTCTTGTTCTTGGCTCAGCCCAAACTGCATGGCAACTCTCCGATTTTCTGGCGTGCTAAAAGCACGTTTCTACGCCCCCTGAATGACCGAAAACGACACGCCAGCGCCCGTTCACGCAGGGCGCCCCAGATCGGCCTGGAGTCGGGTCAAAAAGGTGGCGGTCTCTTGCCCCGCCGGGATCGCTGGCAGGACACGCACGGTGATGACGCCCGGCCGACGCAGCCAGCTTCGGTATGGCCAAAACGTGCCGCTGTCCAAGACCACGGGCACGCAGGGCAAACCCAGCGCGCGATAGAGCACCGCCGTGCCTTTTTGCACCTCGAACCGCCGCGCCGGGTCGCGCGTCCCGCTGGGAAAGATCAAAAAGCTGCGGCCCTCTTTGGCACGCGCACGCGCAGCCCCAAATGCCTCGCGCGCACGATCCGCCGCGCCAGAGCGATCCAGCCCGATATGCCCAAGCTTGCGCGCAATCGCCCCCGCCACGGGGTAGCGCAGGATCTCTTGCTTGAGCAGCACCACCGGGTTCTCGAACAGCAGCGGCAAAACCAGCGTCTCCCAGAGCGCCTCATGCCGGCTGGCGAGGATCACTGGCCCGGACGGAAACTCCGCATCTTGAAGCACATGGAACCGCTGCCCGCAGATCGCCCGCAGCAGGAAGAGCTGCACCCGGATATAGGCCCGCAGCACCGGCCACCCGATCCGGACGGGCGCCAGCAGGAACGGCACGAACAGCAGAAAGAACAGCGTCGCCAGTACCGAGCAGAGGTGAAATAGCACCGACCGCGCGGCAATGATCGGCGTATTGTCCAGTGACCGCGTCATCGGCTTGCTTTCAGCTTGGATTTCCCTCTAATACCGGTGACCTTATGACCAAAGGACGGCAGATGAGCAATAACTCGAGCCCGACGCAAAAACTTGAGAACGAACTCCTGGACATCGTCGCGGATGAAACCATGGTCGAGCGCGCGCTGCTCAAGCCGGACGCCCGCTTAGAGGATCTCGACATCGCCTCGGCAGATTTCGTCTTGGTGCTGCTGGCAATTGAGGAAAAATACGGAATTTACATCCCCGTAGACAACGAGATTTCTACGATTGAGACGGTGCAAGACCTGCTGACCCTCGCCACGCAGAAAATCGCCGAAGAAAAAACGGAATGAGCGAACGCGCAGTTGTCATAACCGGCGTCGGGGCGATCTCTTGCCATGGCGCGGGCGCAGACACACTGTGGCGCGCGGCGCGCGATGGTAAGAGCGGCGCGCGCACATACGAGTTTGACCGCATCGAGGACCAGAAGGTCACGCAGGCCGCTGGCGTGCCGCCGGAGACGGTCAGCGAAAACGCGGTGCATGTGCGGCCACGGATGCAGGACCGCGTGGTGCATATGGCGCTGATCGCGGCCGAGGAGGCGGTGCAGCAGTCGGGCCTCAGCAAAGCCGACTTCAAGGACGCGGGCGTGATTGTGGGCTCGGGCTTTGGCGGCGCGAACACGCTGGACGACAACTATTACTTCCACGCGCGCCCGCATCTGGATGTCCGGATGGATCCGTTCTCGATCCCCAAGATCATGACCAATGCGGCGGCGTCCTGGATCTCGATGACCTTTGGCGCAAACGGTCCGATCTATTGCAACTCCACCGCTTGCTCCTCGGCGGGGCAGTCCATCGGCATGGCGTACCACATGATCAAGTCCGGCATGCTGGACCGTGCGATCACCGGCGGCACCGAGGGCTGCGTCGTGGCCGGCGTGTTCCGCGCCTGGGAGGTCTTGCGCGTGATGACGCCGACCCTGTGCCGCCCTTTCTCGCGCGATCGCAACGGGATGCTGCTGGGAGAGGGCGCGGGCATCCTTGTGCTAGAGACGAAAGAGAGCGCCCAGGCGCGCGGGGCCACCATCCTGGCCGAGGTCGCGGGCTATGGCACGACCGCCGATGCGGGCGATCTGCTGCGCCCCAACCCCAACGGGGCCGCGCGCTCGATGACGCAGGCGCTGCAAAGCGGCGGCCTGGCGCCGTCGGACGTGGCCTATGTGAACGCCCATGGCACGGCCACGGTGGCCAATGACGTCTCCGAAACCGAGGCCATGCGCCAGGTCTTCGGGGACGGGTTCGACGCGGTCGCGGTGTCCTCGACCAAGCCGGTGCACGGCCATGGGCTGGGTGCGGCGGGGGCGCTGGAGGCGATCGTGACGATCAATGCGCTGCGCGAACGCATCGCGCCGCCCAACCTGCACTTCACCGAGCAGGACCCAAAGATCGGATTCACCCCGGTCACCGAGGCGCGCGCCTTGGATGGCCGCTATGCGATGTCGAACTCCTTCGCTTTCGGTGGCATCAACGCGACATTGGTTTTTGGCCGCGCCCAGACGTGACGCCGGTTTGCCGAGCCTCGTCCCGCCGCTCTGCCACATCTTTCATGTTAAGATCCCAGCGTAACATGTTGGCAAGGTGCGATTCTTCGCGCTCTTAGCTTACGAACACATAGATGGCGCTCGGCGTCTACGCCCAAGGCGCGTTTCGCATAGAAAACTATAGATGGTGGCGCACCCAAAAGGATTCGAACCTTTGACCTCTGCCTTCGGAGGGCAGCGCTCTATCCAGCTGAGCTATGGGTGCATTGCGGGCTGTGTAGCCTGCGGATGCGGGACAGGCAACCGCGAATAGCCAAGCTGTCAGAATTCCAGCAATTCAAACCGCGGGTTGCCGTCCTAAGATTTCCCAGGCCGCTGTAAGCTGTCCAGAAACAACTGAACTTCGTGAATCATCGTGGTCCATGTGCGCTCTTGCGGAAGCGGGACATGGTTCCGGCTTTCCAGCGAAACGTATCTTGCGCCCTGGATTTCACTTGCGAGTATGCGCCCCTGTTCGACGGGCTGAATCGCATCAGAGATCGCATGTATGACCAGCGTCGGGGTGCGAATGGACGCCAATTGGTCTGAGACATCAAACCGGTCAACTATTTGTCTCAGGCGTGCCGCGTTCTCTGGAGATATCGTTTGCGTCTGCATCCTCACAAAGCTGGCCAATTGCTCGGGCGTGGCGTCGGGCATGAACAGGGTCGAGAACGCGTTCACAAATGGGCTGTCCGCCCTGCCCCAACCCGCCTTGATGAGGCCCAAAAGAGTATCTTCGTCGATGTCGCCCGGCGCCGCTTGGCGCAATCCGCGCCCCTTCGCATAGCCGCCATACAAAGCCAATCCGCTGACCCGCTCGGGATGTCTTTGGGCAAAGCGAATAGCGACCGGGACGGCCTGCGACGCGGCGAAGATCGGGAAGCGGTCCAAGTCGTTGGCGTCGGCGACGGCCTTTAGGTCGTCGGAAAAGGCATCAATATCAGCGCCTTCGAGGTCGCGCGAGGACAGCCCGGTGCCCCTTTGATCGTAGCGATAAAGCGTGTTCTTGCCATCCAGAGCTTCGATCAAGGGCCGCCAGACCGGGCTTTGCCAATCGAACTCCAAGTGCGACAGCCAATGCGCGACCCGGAGCAGCGGCGGGCCATGGCCGCTCTTGGCGAACGCAATTCTGGCACCGTGAGAGGATCGGGTGAAGCTGATATTCTGCGTCTCCGAGGGCGCTTGATCGGGCGGTTGCGCGGCGGCTGGGGCAGCGGGTTTCACCTCGACATTCAGCTGAAAGCCCCTGCCGTGGACCGTCTTGATGACGGCCTGCGCCCGGCCCGTATCCCCAACCGCCTTTCGGGCGGCGTTGATCCGGGCGCTTATCGTGGCGTCGGACACGCTTAGCCCGTGCCAAACGGTTTCGACAAGCTCGTCCTTGGTGACCAGCCGGCCCTTCCGATCGACAAGAATCCACAGAAGATCAAAGACTTGCGGCTCGAGATGCACTGGCCGCCCATCGCACCGAAACAGGTGCCTCTCAGGGTCGATCAAGCAGTTTGCGAACGCATACGCCATGGCACATTGAACGGCGAAACGGCGGCGATGCTCAAGGAATTTCGGCCCAGGCGGGGCAGAAATATAGAAATGACAAGGAATTCTAAAGCCTGCCTTCAAGCACTGGCCAGGCGATTGCCGTCCAATGATGTCAGGACAAAAAAGGAGTTCCCGCCATGACACAATTTGAAACGCCAGAGATCAAACGCCACCTGAATGGGTCAATAGATACAGGCTATTACATCAAAATCGGGCGTAAGGCGCGCGCCGATGAGATGCGTGCATTGGCCAAGAGGGCCATACCAAAGGCCAAGCGGGCCATGCCAAAGCCGCGCATCTTCTCGTTGCCGTTTTGGATGCGCAGGGCTGCGGCGACCTGACGAGACCCTTCCCGCACCGCGCCGAGCTGGGGATCCGGCCCGTCCATCGTCGCGGCGGGCATTTCCGAAAGGTTAACCCTGCGCGCGGCGGTTCTGGGGGTAAAGCCGCGCATCGGTGGGTTAATGCCTTATTTTGTTGAGAAATCCCGTGTCGGCAAAGCGTCGGAAAAACGTCGGCCATGCGTATGGCACCTCGTATGGCAGATGGGCGGAAAGCGCCCGAGTTAACGGACCGCGCGGTGGGTTTGGGTTTTGTTGAGGCTCGGATGGGCGCTGTATGAGATCACGCAGCCTGCGCTTGCAGGAGGGCTTTGCGAATATCTGCACCGAGGCCGCCCGCGAGGGGCGCACGCCGACACCAGATGCAACGGGACTCACATAGAGCGACCGCCCGAGCTTGCCTCGGGGCCTCCCCCTTGAACCAAGCGCAACGCGGGCAGCGGCCGACCTGGAGGTCGCCTGCGCAGCGTAGACACTTGGCACGCGGGCCCTGCTAACGCAGTTGTTTAAGTATTTTGCAACGTAGCAAAAGCGGCCTCCTGGGGGAGGTCGGCCGCTGCCCGAGGCAAGCTCGGGCGGTGGCGCGGCTTGGGCGGCGTTGCGTCTGGTGTCGGCAAGCGTTGTTAGGGTCGCGCGTGTTTGCAAGGCACGCTCCTGGCCACTCTCACCGAAACCTGAGTCTTTTAAGCGACAAATGATTAAGCGAAAAATGAGAGAGAATCTTGAGTTTTGGTTCACATAGCAGCCCGCCCGGTGGCCGCGCGCCGTCGCTGGAACTTGCCAAAACCAGCAATGCGCCCCTAGGCTGAAAGGATTGGGACACTCACACAAGGAATACGACTTTATGGCCTATGCGATCACCGCCAGCGTGCCGGGCGGCGCGGATGTACTGACCCGCGCAGAGATTACGCCTCCGACGCCGGGCGAAGGCGAGGTGCTGATCCGCCAGACCGCAATTGGAGTGAACTTCCTCGACATCTACATCCGCTCGGGGCTTTATCCCTGGCCGGTGGAGCGCGACCTGATCCTGGGCAGCGAGGGCGCCGGCGTGGTCGAGGCTCTGGGGCCGAATGTGGACGGCTTCCGCGCCGGGGACCGCGTGGCTTACACCATTCCCAACGGAGCCTATGCCACGCATCGCGCGGTGCCTGCCAAGATGCTTGTGCCCCTGCCCGACGATGTCAGCGACATCCAGGCCGCGGGCGCGATGCTTAAGGGCCTGACGGCGTATTACCTGCTGCATGACAGCTACCGCGTCTCGGCGGGCGAGGCGGTGCTTTTCCACGCCGCGGCGGGGGGCGTCGGGCTTTTGGCGGGCCAATGGATGGCCGCCAAGGGCGCGCGTGCCATTGGCACGGCGGGTGGTCCCGAGAAGGTCGCCCTGGCCAAGGCGAATGGCTATGACGAGGTCATCGACTACCGCGCCGAGGATTTCGTCGCCCGCGTCAAGGAAATCACCAACGGGGCGGGCGTGCCCGTGGTCTATGACAGCGTCGGTAAGGACACCCTTCAGGGCTCGATCAACTGCCTGCAGCCCTTTGGGACATTGGTGAATTTCGGCCAAAGCTCTGGCCCGCCCGAGGATTTTCGCATCGCCCAACTCGCGGTGGGGTCCCTCTACCTGCAGCGCCCCACGCTGTTTCAATACGCGGCCTCCCGCGCGTGGTTGGAGCGCGCAAGCGCGGCGCTGTTCGCGGGCATTGCGGATGGCCGGTTGCGGATCAACACCACGACGCGACCGCTGGACGACGCCGCGGCGGCGCATACCGACCTGGAGGGGCGCAAGACGACTGGCTCGACGGTGCTGATCCCGTAGCGCCGCCGCAGGCGAAGAAGACCGCATCGGTCGTACAGCCCCCTTCCCCTCTGCGCGCGCGCCGGGTTGGCCTTGCCCAAGGACCTTGCGACCAAGCTTGACGATACCCAAGCGGTGACGCTCACGCAGCTACGCGCGTGGCATCAGCCCCAGCACCCGATCCACCAGATCCATGACCAGCGGGTTGCGCTGTGCAGTCTGTCGGTACGCGATGACGGTGCTGTGATTTGTCAGCGGCTTGGGCAGGGCCAGGCTGGTGACGCCACGGACCTCGGCCTCGTGGCGCAGCAGGCTCGACAGGCACGAAAGACAGAGGGTTTTTGAAACGATGCTGAGCGCGTTTATGGCGGAGGTGGTTTCGATCGCCACGGAGGGCGGCTTTAGGCCGTGCTCGTAGCCGAGCCGCGTCAACTCGTCCATCCAATTGCCCGGCATCGCGGTCCCGGCCTCCTCGATCAATGAGACCCATTCGAACTCCACAAGCTCGGCCGGGCCGACTGTCTGCATGCGCGTCAGGGGGTGGTCCTGGCGGGCATAGACCTCTGACGGTATCTCGAAGGTTCCGGCCAGCACGATATCAGACGAGGGAGGCGTTCCGGCGAAGGGGCCCACGTAAAGGTCCAACTCCGCCGCGACGAGCCGTTTGATCAGCCCGGCGGGGGCGGCCTGCCGGATCTGAATCTTGGTCCCGGGATGCTCGGATTGGAACCCGGCGATCGCGTCAGGCAAGACCCCCAGCCCAAAGGCCGGGGCAACGCCGATCTGGATCGTGGGTGCGGCCTGTTTGGAGAGCAGAGAGATCGCCATGAGCGCGAGATTGGTCTCGCTCTTGATGCGCTGCGCGTATTTCAGCAGGACTTCGCCCTGCGGCGTGATGGCCGACCCGCGCGGCCCGCGCTCAAAGAGCTTACACGCAATGCTGTCCTCCAGCTGGCGCACGCTGCGGGTCAGGGCTGGCTGCGCGATGCCCAGCATCTCGGCGGCCTTGTTGAGGCTTCCGGCCTCGGCGATGGCCGTGAAGTGCTTGAGCTGCCGGGCCACCAGGCTGTTATCAAATTCTTGCATAACAGAATCGATATAATGCCCGTACTCGTTATGAAAGTGTCATGTTACCCTTTTCGGCATGCGTATGGTTTTCTTGCTGTTCGACTCGCTGGTGCGGGACCTGCTGCCGCAATATGGCGGTGATCCGCAGGCGTTGCCGAACTTTGCCAGGCTGGATGCGCGCTGCGGCCGCTTTGACAACCACTTTGTCGGCAGCCTGCCCTGCATGCCCGCCCGGCGCGACCTGCATAATGGCCGGTTGAACTTCTTTCACCGCCATTGGGGCCCGCTGGAGCCCTTTGACGACAGCTTTGTCAGCACCCTGCGCGACAGCGGCGTCTACACCCATCTGATCACCGATCATTACCATTACTTCGAGGAAGGCGGCTGGAGCTTTCACACGCGCTACAACTCTTGGGAGCTGTTTCGCGGCCAGGAATCGGATGTCTGGCGCGGCACGGCCACGCCCATCGACGACGACATCGTCGACCGGTTCGACCCCGACGTCTATGACCTGACAGTCGAGAAATACCGCCGCCACGCGATCAACCGCGCCTATATCCGGGATGAGGCGGAATTCTCGTCGCATCAGAGCTTCACCGCCGCGCTTAAGTTCCTGGACGAAAACCAAACCAAGGACGACTGGCTGCTGCATCTGGAGGTCTTCGACCCGCACGAGCCCTTCCACGCCCCGATGGAGTTCCTGAAGGCGGAAGGCATTGACCCGAACGACCCCATCGCCGACTGGCCCGCCTATGGCGCGCCGGAATACGACGCGCGCGTCTCCGAGCTTTTGCGCAAGAACTACCGCGCGCTGCTGCGGTTCTGCGACAAACAGCTTGGCCGGCTGCTGGACGCCTTCGACGCGCAGGGATTGTGGGAGGACACGGCGCTGGTCCTGACCACGGATCACGGGTTCATGCTATCAGAGCACGGGTACTGGGGCAAAAGCGTCATGCCGCTTTACAACCAGATCTCGCAGATCCCGATGTTCCTGCACATGCCCGGCACCGCCCCGGGCGCGCCGGTGAAGTCGCTGTCTCAGACCACCGATATCGCGCCGACGATCCTGGACGCCTTCGGCGCCGCGCCGAGCAAGGACATGACCGGGCGCTCGCTTGTCCCGGCCTGCAAGAGCGGCGAGACCGGGCGCGATATTGCTTTGTTTGGCATCTGGGGCGGGCCGCTGAACTGCACGGACGGGCGCTATGTTTTCTTCATCGACCCCGACGACCCCGCCTATCGGAGCGAGCTGTTCATCTACTCGCTGATGCCCGTCGACGTGAAAAAGCCGCTTGAGATCGCCGATCTGCAGCGGGCCACGCAGCACCCGCCCTTTGACTTCACAAAGCAGGTTCCGGTGTGGAAGATCCCCTCGACCGGCGTGCAGGCGCGCGGCGCGACCGAGTTCATGCCCATTGGGTCCATGCTTTTTGACCTAGACGCCGACCCCGAGCAGTTGAATCCCATCCTGGGCGACCACATGACCGAGACCCGGCTGCGCGCGGCGATGCAGCAGGTGCTGGTCCAACATGATGCCCCGCCGGAAGTGCTGACCCGGTTCAGCATGTCGGAGGTGCGCTCCGCTTAGTGGAATTAGGATTGCCGGGAACGGATCTTGGGGATTATGAATCACCAGTTGGTCACATTTGACCACACGATTAACGATTAGGGAGGACTAACATGAAACTGACTCTAAAGATGGCGGCCCTGTCGACCACAGCGATTATGGCCGCGTCGGCTGCAACCGCCGATGAGATCGACTTTCTGTGCTATCAGGACGGCAATGAATGCGAAGTGTTCGAGGCGATGGCCGCGACCTTCAAGGACGCCACCGGCCACACCGTTGTTGTGAACACCGTGGGCTATGACGTGATCCGCGACCAGCTTTTGAACCAGGCGCAGGCGGGCAACGCCCCCGACATCGCGCGGGTCACCAACCCGGGCGCCTTCGGCCGCCTGGCGCTGGACCTGACGCCCTATGTGGACGCCGCCTATTGGGAGGCCAACTATGGCTCCATGCTGCCCTGGTTCCGCGCGCCGGGCGGCGAGGATAATGGCATCTACGGCTGGAACACCCAGCTGACGGTGACCGGCCCCTACGTGAACGTCACCGCCTTTGAGGATGCCGGCGTCGAGATGCCCGGCGAGGGCGCGACCTGGGACGACTGGGCCGCGGCCGCCAAAGAGGTGCAGGACACCATGGGCCTGACCGCCGGTCTGGTGATGGACCGCACAGCGCATCGCTGGGCCGGTCCGGCGTTTTCCTACGGCGCGCAGTTCTTTGACGACGCGGGCGAGCCGCTGCTGGTGGATGAGGGCTTTCGCAACTTCGCCGAGGTCTTCATCGGCTGGCACGAAAGCGGCCTGATGCCCGCCGAGGGCTGGCCCGCTGGCTCTGGCACCCAGTACCGCAACGCCGCTCCGCTGTTTTTGGCGGGCGACGCGGCCATGCATATGTCCGGGTCCTGGATGATCAACAACTACGCCAACAACATCTCTGATTTCGACTGGAAAGCGGTTCCGGCGCCCTGCGGCCCGGGCGGCTGCGGCGCGATGCCGGGCGGTGCCTCGCTGGTGGTCTTTGGCGACACCGAAGTGCCTGATGCGGCGGCGATGTTCGTCGACTGGATGGCGCAGACCGAGCAGGCCGAGATGTTCGCCTCTGAGACCAACAACATCACCGCGCATGCCGGCCTGCAGGCCTCGGGCGTCGACTACCAGAACGCCACGCCCACCATCGCGGCGGCGCTGTCGACCTTCGCGGCCAACGCCGGCACGGCGACCACCACCACGCCGCAGGCCTATGTGTTCCAGGGCTACGCAAAGAACTTTGCCATCTACGGCATCGTGCCCGACTACATCACCAAGGCGATCAATGGCGAGATGAGCCTAGACGAGGCCCTGGCGGCCATTGACGCGGATGTTGCCGCGAAGATCGCCGAATAGTAGTAAGTAACATTAGGAGGGGGGCCAACGGGTATGGAGAGCTTAGACGCCATCGTCGACGCATTCTCTGGCGGTTGGCCCCTCTACGTCCTGATCTACCTGGCGCTGGGCTGGGTGATCGTCCGCCCCAGCGGCGGGTTCTGGGACCAGCTGGTCTCGGTCATCGGCTGGCCGCTTGAGGCCACGCAGAAGATCGCGGGCGTCACCGGCCTGCCCTATATCTTCCTGCTGCCGAACTTCCTGATCTTCGGGATCTACACCTTCGCGCCGCTATTCGTGAATGTGGGCTTCAGCGTCACCGAGGGCCAGTCGATCCTGTTCACCGAACGCCCCTTCACCGGCGCGCAGAACTTCGAGCGCCTGCTGGGCGAGACCAATATCGACACCGGGCAGGAGAACCGCGAGGACGACAAGTTCCTGCAAGCGGTGGTGGACACGCTGATCTTTGTGATCTTCCAGGTCCCGATCATGATCTTCTTCGCGCTCTGCACCGCGCTGGCGCTGAACCGCGAGATCTGGGGCCGCGGCTTCTGGCGCTCTATCTTCTTTTACCCGGTGATGCTGTCGCCGGTGGTGGTGGCCTTCCTGTGGACGCTGATCCTCAAGCGCCAGGGGGTGCTGTCGGTCACCTTGATGAACTGGGGCGTCATCGACGAGCCGATCCAGTGGCTGCAGGACGAGAGCTGGACCATGTTCTGGTCCGTTGTGGTCTTCACCTGGGCGCATCTGGGCTTTTACATGCTGATCCTCCTGGCCGGGCTGCAGGCGATCCCCAAGGATCTCTATGAGGCCGCCGAGATGGACGGCACCTCGCCCTGGCGGCAGCTGACGCGGATCACGCTGCCTCTGCTGGGGCCGACCTTGCTGGTGGTCACGGTGCTGTCGCTGATCAAGGCCTTCCAGGCCTTCGAGGAGCTCTACGCGCTGAACGTGCGCTGGATGTCGATCGTGGCCTATATCTTTGAGACCTCGGGGCTGCGCGGCAACCCCACGGCGCACGGGCTGGGCCTGGCGGCGGTGGCCTCGCTGATCGTGGCCTTCGCGCTGGTGCTCTTGTCGCTGATCCAGATCTGGCTGTCGAATAGGGGAACGAAATGAGCGGCGCTTGGGCCTTCCTCAGCCGCACCCAGGGGCGGCACCGGCTGACCTGGGTGGACTGGATCACCTATATCTATCTGGGCTTTGGCTTCTTGTTGATCTTCCTGCCGGTCTGCTGGCTGGTGCTCAACAGCTTCAAGACCCAGGCGCAGCTGGAAAAGCAGGACCTGTCGCTGCTGCCAAGCGAGTACACCCAGGTCGCGCGGGCGACCGTTTATGGCCCCGAGGGGCGCTCGATTGTCATCATCGACGGGCTGCCCGCCTGGGTGCTGGAATGGCGCGGCATGACCGACCAAGAGCGCGCGACCCATGACGTCGCGGCGCTGCTGAGCCAGTATGACGGCGACGATTACTATGCCCTGCGCAGCGCCCTAGGCCAGGTGGCCATAGAGGCGCGCGCGCTGATCGCCGAGCGCGGCTTGCCCGATTGGATGGTGCGCTTTCCCACCATGACCGGCGCGGCCCGCGCCGCGCTGGATGTCGAGGGCGCCCTGGCGCAGCTGGACCCCGAAGAGGTCCGGCTGATGTCAGAGTTCCTGGGCCTGGAACCCTACCAGCCCAACAAGCTGGTGGCGCAGATCCTGGTGATCGCCCCGCATCCCGACACCGGCGAGACGACCCGCTTTGCGGTGCCCCGCTGGGACCCTTCGAAAGAGAGGCTGCCCGCGCGCCTGGCCGATAACTCTGCCGCGGGCGTGATCCAGATCGCCACCGCGGACGCCCAGGTCGAGCGCGCGATCCGCCCCGCCTGGAGCAACTTCTTTGAGCCCCTGCAGGGCCAGACCTCGATGGTGAACGTGAACTTCGCGCGCTGCTTTACCAACTCGTTCCTGGCGACGATCCTGGCCACGATCATCACGCTGATCATCAACTCGATGGCCGCCTTCGCGCTGTCCAAGTACCAATTCCGCGGCCAGGCGTTCTTTTTCCTGTTCATCCTGGCGACGCTGATGGTGCCCGCCACGATCACCCTGGTGGGAGTGTTCAAGGCGATCCACGCGACGGGGCTTTCGGGCTCGATCTGGGGGGTGATCATCCCCGGCGCGGCCACGCCTGCGGGGGTGTTCCTGCTGCGGCAATACATGCTGACAATCCCCGACGAATTGCTGGAGGCGGCGCGGATGGACGCGGCCTCGGAGTGGAAGATCTACTGGCGCATCATGCTGCCCCTGGCGCTGCCCGCGGTAGCGGCCCTTGGCATCCTGTCCATCGTCTGGCGCTGGAACGACCTGATCCTGCCGATGGTGGCGATTGCCACCACCAAGGACGCCTACACGATCCAGCTCTGCCTCCTGGAGTTCCGCGGCGAGCACCTGAGCCGCGAGCATTTCCGCCTGGCGATGACCGTGGTCAGCCTGATCCCGACCACGCTGGTCTTCGTCTTCCTGCAGAAATACATCACCACTGGCATCGCCAATACGGGGTTGAAGTAACATGGCAAATCTCACCCTCAACGCCGTCCACAAGTCCTACGGCCCGGTCGACGTGATCCACGGCATCGACATGCAGATCGAGAGCGGCGAGTTCTGCGTCTTCGTCGGGCCCTCGGGCTGCGGCAAGTCCACGCTGCTGCGGATGATCGCGGGGCTCGAGAACATCACCAAGGGCGAGGTGCAGATCGACGGCGCGGCGGTGAACCACATCCCCGCCGCGCAGCGCGGGCTGGCGATGGTGTTTCAGTCCTACGCGCTCTACCCGCATATGTCGGTGCGCCAGAACATGTCCTTCGGGCTGCAGAACATGCGCATGTCCAAGACCGAGATCACCGAGCGCGTGGCCGAGGCCGCGCGCATGCTGCAGATCGAACCGCTGATGGACCGCAAGCCGGGCCAGCTTTCCGGCGGCCAGCGCCAGCGCATCGCCATCGGGCGCGCCGTGGTGCGCGAGCCCAAGATCTTCCTCTTCGACGAGCCCCTGTCCAACCTCGACGCCGAGCTGCGCGTGGCGATGCGGGCCGAGATCTCGGACCTGCATGGGCGGCTGGGCAACACCATGATCTACGTCACCCACGACCAGGTCGAGGCGATGACCATGGCCGATAAGATCGCGGTGCTGCGGGCCGGCGTCGTGGAGCAGTTCGGCAAGCCCCTGGACCTGTTCAACACGCCGCAGAACCGCTTCGTGGCCGGGTTCATCGGCTCGCCCGCGATGAACTTCCTGAAGGGCACCGTGAAGGGCGGCGCCGTGGCTCTGGAGAACGGCGCGGTCCAGCCCGTTGGCGACCAGTTCACGGTGACCGAGGGCCAAGAGGTCGAGCTTGGCATCCGCGCGGGCGACCTGCGCCAATCGGAGGGCGCCGGGATCCGGGCCACAATCACCGGCGTCGAACAGCTTGGCACCGAGAGCTACCTCTACTGCAAGACATCACGCGACGAGCCGATCACGACCCACCAATTGGGCCAGACCACGGCCCAGAAGGGCCAAGAGATCACGCTGTCCATCAATGCGGGCGCCATGCACCTGTTTGACCAACACAGCGGACAATCTTGCCGGTCGACTTGAACGGAGCCCGACCGCCCCGCCTCGCACCCAGCGTGCGCCCAAAACCGCGCAGATCAAAGCCTGAGCACCGCTGACCCCGCGCGCCCGGGTCACGCGCGGCGGGCCGGACGTGGAGAGCCGGACGCAAAACGCCGGGGCAATTCAGATAGTTAAAGGGGATCTCCAACGATTACGTTGGAAGTGGTGCCGCTGAGAGGACTCGAACCTCCGACCCCATCATTACGAATGACGTGCTCTACCAGCTGAGCTACAGCGGCTAACTTGTTACCATCGGACCGTCCAAGCGGTGGCCCAATCAAAGCGGGACCCCGGCGGGGGCGTCGCTTCGTGGCGCGGTCTCTAGCACCCTCATGGCGTCGAGGGTAGCCCTAATTTGCGGATTTTGCATTCTCAATTGGATCATCCGCGTCCCCGGCCTCCAGCGAGATGACCTCGCCGTCGCTGGGGTCAGCATCCGGGTCCAAAATCGCGTCTTCGGGCGAATCAACCTCCGCCTCGCCGACCAGCAGCGGCAGCATGTCGGACGAGCCCGGCACGCTGACCTCCGCCTCATTTGGCGCGCGCCAGGTCAGCGTATCGAAGGCCCCGCAATTGCCGCAGACCGGCTCCCATGTGCCATGGATGGATTGGCAATTGTCGCATACCCATTGCGGGCCGCGCGGCGCCGAGATCGCACGGGTCAGCCAGCCGCGCACCACCGCGTCGTCGGAGCCCTCACCACGCTCAATCGCTGCCATGATGGACAAGGCCCGCGCCGAGGGTTCCTCATTGGCCAGATCGCCCATCGCCCGCCGCGCGGCGGGAAAGTTCTCAGCCGCGATCTGCAGCTCGGCTTCAAGCATCTTGGTCTCGGGGTCATCCGGGTGCGCGCGCAGCAGCGGCGAGAAGCGCTTAAAGCGCGCCTGCGCGGTTTCGTCGGGCACGATCGCTGCGAAGGCGGCGGCCAGCTCTGGATGCGGCGCGGTCGCCCAGGCCTTCTTGATCACCCGCGTGGCGTAGCGCTGCTTGTCCTCTACGATGTGGCGGCGCGCGGCCATCACGGCGGCGGGCACAAGGTCGGGCGACAGGCGGTTGGCCTCGATCGCCTCTTGATGCGCCACGGCGTCATCGCCGATCTCGTCGCTGGATTTGGCCTGGGACAGCGCCAGCACCGCGTCGCGGCGGCGATGCACATCGCGGGGCAGCGTGCCGCTGGACAGCTTGGCCGCCAGTGTCTTGCGCGCGCCGGCCCAGTCCTCTTTGCTGGCCTGCAATTGCAGCAGGACGTCCTGCGTGTCGCCATGCTTTGGCTTCAGCGCAAAGGCCTTTTCGGCCAGCTTCAGCGCGGTCGCTGTGTCGCCTTCGGCCAGCTTCTGCTTCATGATGCCGCGCACGCCGACGAACCGCGTGGGCTCGTGCTCTAGCAGGGCGCGATAGACCGTCTCGGCGCGCTTTGTGTCGCCGGACATCTCGGCCGCCTGGGCCGCCAGCAGGTTGGTCAGCTCGGGCTTTTGCAGCAGCCGCTCGGCCCTGACCGCCTGATGCATCGCCTCGCGCCCATCCCCGGAGGCCAAAGCCACCATCGTGTCCGAGAGCGCCTTGAACCCGCGCTTTTCGCGATTGCGGTCAAAGTAACGCGTGATCGCGGTGTCATCGCCGTTCAGAAAGCGGATAAGCGCCACAAGAATGCCCGACAGTTTCAGCACCAGCCAGAAGGTCAGCAAGAGCAGTAAGAGCAGCACCAGCGCCTGGATCGGGCCCAGGTTGTACTCCATGCCGCCAAGCGCGACGCGCACGCCGCCGCCGGCCTCTAGCAGATACCCCGCGCCCACGGCCAACGCCGCCACCACGCAAAAGAAAAGCACCATCTTCAAAAGCGACCAAAGCATACGCGGGGCGTCCTTATTGCTCGTTAAGCTGTGCCGCCAAGGCAGCGGCGGCGGATTTGGCCTCCCCAAGCGCGGTGGCCTGGGCAATCCAGTCGGCAAATAACGTCTTTGCTGCGTCGGGCAACGCCTCTAGCTCGGCCAGCGCGCCGGGCAGATCGCCCTGCCCCAAAGCGCCTTCGGCGCGGCTCAGCACCGCGTCCGGGTCGCTGCCCGCGCGCGGCTCCAAGGAGCGCGCCCCAAGCTGCGCCATAATGAAGGACGCCAGAGGGCTGCCCGAGCCGTCACCGGCGGCCTCTCGCGAGGCGACGTTGAGGGCGGCACGCGCGGCCTCTGGGAACGCCTCTTGCAGCGCGCCCAAGGACGGCGCGCCCTCCGAGGCCACGGCGGTCAGCGCCGCGGGGGCGGCAATGCCGGATTTCTGGCCAAAGGTCGCCAGCGGCGCGGCAAAGCCCGTGCCGGCATCCAAAGCGGCCTGGACCTGCGCCAAAGCGGCCTCTGCGGCCAAGCGCTCGGCGGCCTTCTGTGCTGCCTGCTCCGAGGCCAAAGCCTCGGCCTGCGCGGCCTCGATCACCGCCAGCTGCGCACCCAAGTCGGTCTCGATCTGCGCCATCGCCTCGGTCTGCGAGGCCTGCATCGTGGCAAAGCGGCCCTCGATAGTCGCCAGGATATCCGCAAGCTGCTTTTCATAGGCCTGCGCGACCTCTTGCGGCAGCTGCGCCTCTGGGATGGGCTGCAGCGCCAGCTCGGCAAGCTGGGCGCGGGTCTCGGCCAGACCCGCGGCCAGCTCTTGGACCGCGGCGCCGGTATCGGCATCCGCCGCGCCCTGGGCCTCTAGCGCGGCCTGCAGCTCGGTCAGATCGGCGCCGGCTTGCAGGGCGGCGATGGCCTCTGCGCGGGTGGATTGCTCGGCGGCGAGAGCGTCCCTTAGGGCCGCGATCTCGCTCTGGCTCTGCCCAAGCTGGTCCTGCAAGGCGGACAGATCAGCGGAACTGGACCCGCCCAGCGAAATCCAGCCCTGCTGGTTGCCAAAGTATAGCACTCCGGCGCCCAGGCCAGCCGCGATCACACCGCCCAGAACGAGCTGGAAGAACCCGACGCGCTGAACTTCGGTGACCGGGGCGACGGGCGCAGGCGCGGCCTGCGGGGCGTCGTGATCGGGCTCGGGAATGTCCTGCGGGGCCTCGGGGTCTTCGACCGGCTCGGCCTCGGTCTCGGCCTCTGCCGCTTCACCGGTGGCGTGTTCCTCGCCCAGCAACAAGGTCGTCTCGACGATGTCGTCAGACTCTTCCAGGGCGTCCTCGGGCGTTGGGATCTCAGCGCCTTCAATGGCCACATCCGGAGCCTTATCCGGCAGTATATCTTCAGAGCCTTTGGACCGTTCGGGATCTTTTGCGTCCGCCAATGTCTCTAGACCTTTCGAATCGGTTCATGTCGCGAATATCTGCGCCACGGTTCAGAATAAACCGCGAGGCGTGCCGCCTCAAGCGGCGGCTTGGGTCCAAAACGTCGCGACCAGGTCCAGCATCGCCGCGGCGTCTGGATTTTGTGCGATTGCGAGCCGCGCGGGCGCGGGGCCGCCATAGGCCTGCGCGGCGCCGGCGCTGATCGCCGCCAACCAAAGCGGTGCTGCGGCGTTCTGCACGGCCTGCCCCAAGAGCCGCGCCGAGCGCGCAGAAAAGACCGGCGCGACGATGGGGCGGGCGGCGATCAACGCGGCCTCGGCCTGCGCCGTCAGGGGCTGCGCGAGCTGCTCATAGGCGACCAGGGATTGCGCCTGCAGGCCCTGCCCGGCCAGCTCTGCCACAATATCGGTGCCCACATGGTCGCCGCGCGCGTGCCAGATCGGCCCAAGCGGGCGTTCGGTGACCAAGAGCTGGACCAGCGCGGCGCCATCGCCCCCTGCGGAAACCGCCGTATAGCCCTGCGCGGTGGCCGCCTGGGCGGTGCGCGCGCCCACGCAATAGGCCCGCCTGCCCCGCGGCTGCGCGGCCCCAAGTGCTGCGACCCCATGCACCGAGGTGAAAACCAGCGCCGCATTAGGGTCTATGGGTGCGATCCCGCTCCGGTGCTGGATCTCGAGCAGCGGGGAGATCATGACCGCAATGCCGGCGCCCAGGCGCCGTCGGCACATATCGGCGAATTCCAGCGACTGTGCGTGGGGTCTGGTCAGCAAGAGGATCGGCTTGGCTCGCACATGCGCCTCGGGATTGATGCAGGCTCGCTGCGGTGTTACCCCGCAGGCCTTATCGGGCGCAACCGGCGGCACCATGAATGACGACCTAACCGTATTGGGGATCGAGAGCAGCTGTGACGACACGGCGGCTGCGGTGCTGCGTGGGCGGGAGATCCTGTCGAGCGTCGTCATGGGCCAAGCCGAGCTGCACGCGGCCTTCGGCGGCGTGGTGCCTGAGATCGCCGCGCGGGCGCATGCCGAAAAGCTGGATCACGCGGTCGAGGCCGCCTTGGCGCAGGCCGGCGTTGAGCTGCGCGCGCTGGACGCCATCGCGGTCACCGCTGGACCCGGTTTGATCGGCGGGGTGCTGTCCGGGGTGATGTGCGCCAAGGGGCTGGCCGCGGCGACCGGCAAGCCCTTGATCGGGGTCAATCATTTGGCCGGGCACGCCCTGACGCCGCGGCTGACGGACGGGCTGGGCTTTCCCTATCTGATGCTTCTTGTCTCGGGCGGGCATTGCCAGTTCCTGGTCGTGCGCGGCCCAGAGGAATTCACCCGCCTGGGCGGCACGATTGATGACGCCCCGGGCGAGGCTTTCGACAAGGTGGCCAAGCTCTTGGGGCTGGCGCAGCCGGGCGGCCCGGTGGTCGAGGCCGAGGCCCGGCGGGGCGATCCCAAGCGCTTTGCGCTGCCGCGGCCGCTGCTGGATCGTCCTGGCTGTGACATGTCCTTCTCGGGGCTGAAGACGGCGGTGCTGCGCGCCCGCGACGCGCTTGTGACGGAGAAGGGCGGCATAACGGCCCAGGATCGCGCGGATATCTGCGCCAGCTTCCAAGCCGCGGTGGCGGATGTGCTGGCCGAGAAGACCCGGCGGGCCCTGGCGCTTGCGCCCGGGATGGGGGCGCTGGCGGTGGCGGGCGGCGTGGCGGCGAACGGGACCATCCGTGCCGCGCTCGAGACCGTCGCCGCGCAGGATCGCGCCACATTCGTGGCGCCGCCGCTTAAGCTTTGCACCGATAACGCGGCTATGATCGCCTGGGCCGGGGCGGAGCTTTTTGCAGGTGGTCAGCGCGATGGGATGGATCTAGCCGCAAGGCCGCGCTGGCCCCTGGACCAGACCAGCACGCCGATGCTGGGCGGCGGCAAGCGCGGGGCCAAGGCGTGATCGCGGTTCTGGGCGCGGGCGCCTTTGGTGCGGCCCTTGCGGTGGCCCTGGCGCGGGGCGACAAACAGGTGACGTTGTGGGCGCGCACAGGCGCCGAAGACATCGCCCGCACCCGCAGGGTGCCCCGCCTGCCCGGCGTCGCATTGCCGGATGACATTTTGGTAACCGACACGCTGCAAGAGCTTGCCGCGGATGTGGTTTTATTGGCGGTGCCCGCGCAGTCCCTAGAGCCCCTTCTGATCACCTACCGCGATGATTTAGCCGGGAAATCTCTGGTCGCCTGCTGTAAGGGCATTAACCTGGAGACCGGCGAGGGCCCCACCGGCGTGATCGCGCGCTGCGTGCCCGATGCGCGGCCTGCGGTGCTGTCGGGCCCGAGCTTTGCCGCCGAGATCGGACGCGGCCTGCCCACCGCGCTGACCATCGCCGCCACCAAAGGCGCACAGGCCCTGCAGCAAGCGCTCGCCACCCCGTCGCTGCGGCTCTACCGCTCCGGCGACCCTGTCGGCGTTGAGGTCGGCGGCGCGCTGAAGAACGTCATCGCCATCGCCTGCGGCGCCGCCATTGGCGAGGGCATGGGCGAGAGCGCGCGGGCGGCCCTTATGACGCGGGGCTTTGCCGAGATGCAGCGGCTTGGGCAGGCCATGGGCGCGCGGCCAGAGACGCTGACGGGCCTGTCTGGCCTGGGCGATCTGGCGCTGACCTGCGGCTCGGATCTGTCGCGCAACTTCCGCCACGGCCAGGCCCTGGCGCGGCAGGACAGGCTTGACCCCGCCGTCACGGTCGAGGGCGTCGCCACGGCGCGGGCCGCCGCCTCGGTTGCGGCGCGGCTTGGCCTCGAGCTGCCGATCACTCAGGCGGTTGTGGATTTCTGCGCCGGACAGGCCGGGATCGCCGAGACCATTCAGGGCTTGCTCAACCGGCCGCTTCGGGCAGAATAGGCGCATGCAGTATTGGCTATTCAAATCAGAGCCCTCCACCTGGTCATGGGATGACCAAGTGGCCAAGGGCGACACGGGCGAGGAATGGGACGGCGTGCGCAACTACCAGGCCCGCAACAACATGCGCCTGATGAAGCTGGGCGACCGCGGGTTCTTCTACCACTCGCAATCCGAGAAGGCCGTGGTCGGCCTGGTCGAGGTGATCGCCGAGAGCCACCCCGACAGCACCACCGATGACGCGCGCTGGGAATGCGTGGACATCAAGGCGGTGGCCCCGGTGGCGACCCCGGTGACCCTGCAGATGTGCAAAGAGGACCCGCGCCTGGCCGAGATGTCGCTGGTCAAGAACACCCGCCTGTCGGTGCAGCCGGTGACCGAGGCCGAATGGCGCGCGGTCTGCGAGATGGCCGGGGTCGCGCCCTAGCCCGGACCCCGCCGCCATATCGCCCTGCGAATGCGGCGCGCCACACAACCGTGCCTTGCCCCCAAAGCCCGCCGCGCCTATCTCTGTCGCAGCCACATATAAAGGACCGTTTACTATGCCGTTTCGCGATCTGCCGCGCCCTCTTCTTGACGCCAACGCCAATGGGGGGACGGGCGCCTTTGGCGACCTTCCGGAATGGGATCTGACGGATCTCTATGCCGCCCCGGACGCGCCGGAGCTGGACCGCGACATGGCATGGCTGGAGGCCGAATGCGCCGCATTCGCCGCCGACTACCAGGGCAAGCTTGCCGGGCTGACCGGAGCCGAGATGCTGGCATGCGTCGAGCGGCACGAGAAGATCGACATGATCCAGGGCCGCATCATGTCCTTTGCGGGCCTGCGCTATTACCAGCAGACCACCGACCCCGAGCGGGCGCAGTTCATGGGCAACTGCCAGCAGAAGATCACCGATTTCGCCACGCCGATGGTGTTCTTTACGCTCGAGATCAACCGCATCGAGGACGACGCGCTCGAGGCGATGTTCGCGGCCTCCGAGGCGCTGGCGCGCTACCGCCCCGTCTTCGAGCGGCTGCGCGCGATGCGCCCGCATCAGCTGTCGGACGAGCTCGAGCAGTTCCTGCATGACCAATCCGTGGTGGGCTCTGCCGCCTGGAACCGGCTCTTTGACGAGACCGTCGCGGGTCTGACCTTTCACGTAAACGGCGAGGAGCTGCCGCTAGAGGCCTGCACCACCCTGCTGACCGAAAAGGACCGCGACACCCGCGAGGCCGCCGCGCGCGAGCTGGCGCGGGTCTTTGGCGAGAATCTGGGCCTCTTCGCGCGCGTGCACAACACGCTCGCCAAGGAGAAAGAGATCGAGGATCGCTGGCGCAAGATGCCCAGCCCGCAGCATGGCCGCCACCTGGCCAACCATGTCGAGCCCGAGGTGGTCGAGGCGCTGCGCAACGCCGTGGTCGCGGCCTATCCCAAGCTCTCGCACCGCTACTACGAGCTAAAGCGCAAATGGCTGGGGCTCGACACGCTGCAGGTCTGGGACCGCAACGCGCCGCTGCCGCTGGAGGAGGACCGCGTGGTGCAATGGGGCGACGCCCGGGCGCTGGTGCTGGACGCCTATGCCGGGTTCGACCCCGAGATGGCCAAGCTGGCCGAGCCCTTCTTTGACCGCGGCTGGATCGACGCGGGCGTGAAGCCCGGCAAGGCCCCCGGCGCATTCGCCCACCCCACCGTGACCGACGTGCACCCCTATGTGATGCTGAACTACCTGGGCAAGCCGCGCGACGTGATGACGCTGGCGCATGAGCTGGGCCACGGCGTGCACCAGGTGCTGGCGGCGGATCAGGGCGAGCTGCTGAGCTCCACCCCCCTGACCCTGGCCGAAACCGCATCCGTGTTCGGCGAGATGCTGACCTTCCGCAAGATGCTGGAGGCCGCCGAGACCCCCGCGCAGCGCAAGGTTCTGCTGGCCAATAAGGTCGAGGACATGATCAACACGGTGGTCCGCCAGATCGCGTTCTACGACTTCGAATGCAAGCTGCACGCGGCCCGCGCGGGCGGCGAGCTGACACCGGACCAGATCAACGAGATCTGGATGAGCGTGCAGGGCGAGAGCCTTGGCCCCGCCTTCACCTTCATGGAGGGCTATGAGAATTTCTGGTCCTACATCCCGCATTTCGTGCACTCGCCCTTCTACGTCTACGCCTACGCGTTCGGCGACGGGCTGGTGAACGCCTTGTATGCGGTCTACGCCGAGGGCGACGCGGGCTTCCAAGAGAAGTATTTCGAGATGCTGCGCGCGGGCGGGTCCAAGCACCACAAAGAGCTCTTGGCGCCCTTCGGGTTGGACGCGAGCGACCCCAGCTTCTGGGACAAGGGGCTGTCGATGATCTCGGGCTTCATCGACGAGTTGGAGGCGATGGAGGACTGAAGTGCTCTGCCTTTGACTTGAGCGATCAAGTTGAAGGCAAACGCTTGCGATGTCAGTGGGTTATGGCGCGATCTGCGTGTGAACCGGCCATCAAGGTCGGTTTCGCGCAAAGCTCGGCCCTGGGCCAAGCACAGGCAAGAAACGCAGCCAATGCGGTTGCCGAATGCGCGCCGCGCACGGAATCTTAGTATTGCCGATGTATTGGTGAGATAAAACGCGGAAACGCGCACACGGATGGAGGGTCTCGACCCCATCGAGACCCTCCATCACCCCACGTGCTCCCTCAGCACCACACGTGTATCGCAAATAAGGTCTCGACCATCCTGGCCTGTTCTTACGCTACACCACTTGCTCCGCTTTCACAAAGAAAGAGTGCCGCGAATTCGAGCTAAACTGTTCATATCCCCCAGCAAAACGCCCGCTATGGGAAGCGGGCGTTGGGAGTTTTTGCCGATGGCGCAGTGCCTTGGCCTATAGCTGCAAACCCGCATCCGGTTTTGCAGCGAAACGCTTTAGCCGTAGATCGACTCCTTGCCGAAATGCTTCACCAGCATGTAGTAGACCACCGCGCGGTATTTGTTGCGCTCGGACCGGCCATAGGTCTCGATCACAGAGTTGATCGCGTCCATAAGCTCGGGCCCGTCACGCAGGGCGAGTTTCTTGATAAGGAAGTTGTTTTTGACCGTCTCAAGCTCCTGCGGCTGGCTACCTGCGACTGTGGAGGCGTCCGCGTCATAGATCGACGGCCCGCAGCCAATCGTCACCTTGGTCAGCAGGGCCATGTCAGGCGACATGCCGCACTTGTTCTTCAAATCGTCGGCATACTGCGCGATGAGATCGTCTCTTTTACCCATTGGTCCCTCTCAAAATTTGGTCACGCGTAAACAAGGGCAGTCCCGCCCGCAAAGCGTGGCGCACAGTAACCAGGATTTCGATTTACACAAAGCTTGAATTTCCGCATGGCGAACATCCGCGCCTGCCGGCGCTAAGCTTGGCTATTGTTTCAGCTGCCATATGCGCGTGCCCTGGTCCGCGAATACTTGCGCGCCGGGCAGGCAATCAAAGACCCGCTCGCCCAGATCGGCGGAGACGAACAGGTACTCCGCCTCTGGGAATTCTAGCGACAGAAACGCGTCCAATTCAGGGCAATTGCTATTCGCCTTCAGCTGCCCACTGAGATTGGTCGCCGTGTGGAAGGCCCCACCAGGCAGCCACTCGCGCCCCTGCACGGTACCAAGCGATTGCAGATCGGCAATCGCGGGCAGCCACTCGCTCACCTCATCCGCGGCCCAATGGTCGGGGTTCAAAGCCACAATAGCGGCGCCGGGCGGCAGGTTGTCCCGCGCCCAGAGCATCGCCTGATAGTCGCCCGCGCGCATGGGTTCCAGCGCGTCAGACTTCCAATCGCTCACGGTCCCAAAGATGGTCATTCCGGCCGCGAAGCCCATCGGCACCAGGAACACGGCCGGGCGTCGAAAATCCTCGGATGTCCACCGCGCGCGCGGTCTAAGGCGCCCACTGATATCGCCGAGCAGCGGCACTGCAACCCGCCACAGCGCCGCAAAGCCCACCGCGGCGAGCACGCTGTTGGGGATCGTCACCGCCGTCTCGAAATGCCGCGGCGTGAGCGCCAGGATCAGAAAGGGCAGCAGCGGCCACAGGAAGGCGCGCCGCCGCAGGCACTCATAGCCGCCGACGATCGCGAAATAGGTCAGGAATGTCGGGAAGAGATGCGCCCGAAGCGCCCTGTAGTACTGCGCCGTGGAATGCTGGCTGGTGGCCATGGCGTCCCCCAAGGGCGCGAAACCGGTGTTCTGGCTGAGCCACCAAAGCCAGGGAGACAGGACCAGCAGCGCCGCCACCGCTCCCATGGTGCAGCCCCGCAGCGCCACCGACCAGCGCGGCGCTCGCGTTGCCACGACCATCACGCAGAGCAGCACCGCTGTCAGGCCCCATTCTAGATGCGACAGGATCGCGAGCCCCAGGCTCGCCCCCCCGGCCCAGGCCCAGCCCGCGCGCGGGCCGCTCATCGCCCAGGCAGTAAAGACCGCAGCGGCCATCGCAGCCATCGCAGCCATCGCCCCCGCGCTGCGCGTCAACCCGCCGCCCATGATTAGCCACTCATAGGATCGTTGCGTCAGGATCAGCACCACCAGGGCCAGCAGCACGCCCGACCAAGCCACACCATAGGCCCGCATCAGCGGCGCCAGCAACGCGATAAAGCCCACATGCAAGGCAAACGGCAAGTAACGCACAATTTCGAGCGTATCGACGCCCGTCACCCACGCGATGCTCGCGGCCAGCAGGAAACTCAGCGGCGGATAGCTGCCAGGGATCTCCAGCCCATTATACGGCACCACCGCGGGCAAACGCAGCCCGCCTTCATAGATCGCCTGCGTATGCACCCAGAACAACCCGCCATCATTCAGCGGCAGCGGCGCGCCGTAGATCAGGTAGAGCCGATGGCAAATCGCGCCGAGAACCAAGAGCCCAAAGAGCACCCAAACACCCAGAGAAACCCGGCGCGGGAACAGGTCTTCGAAAGGATCTGAGAGCATGCGGTGCCAACCTAAACTAATCGGCACCGTAGTACAGGTCGATCTGGAAGATCCAAACCTCATCTGTCTCGTAGAGCTGTATTAGGCGGGGATCCTCCAAATGGCAGTGCACGTGGAGGGTCGCGTAAACATACTGCGCCTCCGGCCAGTCCTCGGCGATCCTATCCACGAATTGCGGGCAGCCGAGGCTGCGCTTGAGGTGCCCGACCTTGCCAATATGCCTCGGAAAGTAGTCATCTGGCAGCCACTCGGTCGATTGGATCGTCGTCAGAGACTTCGCCTCTGTCAGCACCGGCATCCATTCTGAGACCTCGTCGGAGAACCATTCCTCCGGTGCGATCACCAAGATGTTGGCGCCCTCTTCTAGGTTCTCATTGACCCATTCAAACGCGTCCAGGTTCTCGTCGCTCAGCGAGGACATTATCCGCGGGTTGATGTCGCTGAACGAGCCAAAGAATGTCCACCCGGCACATAGCACCATTGGCACCCAGAACCGGCGCCAGTCAGAAATCACAAACACCCAGGACGGGGTAAAGCCGCGCCACTTGATGTCGCCCACGGCCTCTGTCAGCCACTGCCAGACCGCCGCCGCGCCCACGGTGGCAAGCACGGCATTGGGAACCACCGACACGTTGAAATAGTTGCGCGGGATAATCGCGATGATCGCGATGATCAGAAGCGGCCAGACAAACACCCGGCGGCGAAAGCACTCCCACGCCCCAATGATGCAGAAATAGGTCAGGAAGCTGGGGAACAACTGCGCGCGGGCTGTCCGATAGAACTGATGCGTGCCCCGCATAGAGCCCGATTGCGCGTTCTGGAACGGCTCCATCCCGTGATGCCCGATCACCCAGAGAAACCAGGGCACCGTCATCGCAAGCACGATCACCACGCCGATCGCCAGCACGCGCAGCCGGTGGCCCCAGCGATCCCCCAGCGAAAGGCAGGCCGCCACGCAGAACATAATGCCCAATATGCCCCACAGCAAATGCGTCAGCATCCCCAGCCCCGCCAGCACCCCCGCCAGCACCGCCAGCGCCAGGCTGTCGCGGCGCATCGCCCAGGCGCAGGCCGTGCCCGCGCTGATCGCAAACGCGGCCCCCGTGGCTCGCGTCAGCCCGCCGCCCATGATCAGCCACTCAAAGCTCTGGTAGATCAGGATCATCACCGCGAACGCCAGAAGCGCCCCGGTCATGGGAAAGCCGAAGCCGCGCAGGAACGGGATGATCATCACCACGTAAATCAAATGCACCGCGAACGGGTAGACCCGCAGCACCTGCACAATGTCGAGGCCCAAATACTGGTGCAGCGCCGCGCCGACCCAAAAGGCCAAAGGCGGATAGGCGAAGGGCAGCTCGGTATGGTTGTAGACCGCGCTCGGCGGCAGCCGCATGTCGTTCTCGGCGATGGCGGCGATGAATTCGTGGAACATGCCGCCATCAAGGATCGGCATCACATCGCTTTGGAAGTAAAACAGCCGGAACCCCAGCGCCAGCGCCACCACGCCGACCAGCGCAACCCATTGGCCGATCTGCGTCTGTTCAGGGAAAAGCTCTGCGAGCCGGTTCTCTCGGGATGGCAGTATCATCGCGGCGCTTCTTCAAAATCTGCACGTCAGAGAGCGGCTTAAGACGATGCTGCGCGTCACCGGCGAGGCGCGGTTCCCTGCCCGCGTTGTGCCGCTGAAGTTCTTCATGGGCCACACGCCGGAGGAGCTGGTGCAGATGGCCAGCGCCCTCAAAGCGCAATCCACCGACCGGCTGCGGCTGGGCCGGATCAAGGTGATCGCCGACGGCTCGATCCAGGGCTTCACCGCACGGCTGAAATGGCCCGGCTATTACAACGGCGCGCCGAACGGCCTGTGGTACATCGCGCCCGAGCAGCTGGCCGAGATCTACCGCCGCGCCTTGCAGGCCGGGGTGCCTGTGCACACGCACACAAATGGCGACCAGGCCACCGAGCTGGCGTTGGACCTGCTGGAGGATGGGTTGAAAACCCATCCTACCCCCGATCACTGCTTCACGCTGCAACACTGCCAGCTGGCGGATGCGGCGCAGTTCCGGCGCATGGCCAAGCTGGGGATGTGCGTGAACCTCTTTGCCAATCACCACTATTACTGGGGCGAAGAGCATTACTGGCTGACCCTGGGGCCAGAGCGCGCCACGCGGATGAACGCCTGCCGCACGGCCCTGGACAGCGGCGTGCCGATGGCGATCCATTCGGATGCGCCGGTGACGCCCCTGGCGCCTTTGTTCACCGCCTGGGCCGCGGTGAACCGCGTGACCGCCTCGGGCCGGGTGCAGGGCGAGGCCGAGCGCATCACGGTGGACGAAGCCCTGCGCGCGATCACCCTGGGCGCGGCCTACACGCTGCATCTGGATGGCGAGATCGGCTCTATCGAGACCGGCAAGCGCGCCGACTTCGCGGTGCTGGACGCAGACCCGACCGAATGCGATCCCATGGCGCTGAAGGACGTGCCCGTCTGGGGCACGGTGCAGGGCGGGCGGGTCTTTGCGGCGGCGGATCAGTGAGCCTACCGGTCACGGTCATCGGCGGCTACCTGGGGGCGGGCAAGACCACCCTGATCAATCGGCTCCTGCGGCAGTCAGACGGCGCGCGGCTGGCGATCCTGGTCAACGAGTTCGGCGCGCTGCCGATTGACGCCGATCTGATCGAGCAGCGCAGCGATCGGATGATCGCGCTCGCTGGCGGCTGCATTTGCTGCTCCTTCGGCGACAACCTGGTGGGCGCGCTGCAGGAGTTGGCAGGTCTTTCCCCTGCCCCGCACCAGGTCATCATCGAGGCCTCGGGCGTCTCGATCCCTTCGGCGATTGCCGCCAGCGTGTCGCTGCTGCCGGGGTTCCGCCTGTTCGGTACGGTGGTGCTGGCGGATGCCGAGACGGTGCGGGGCCAGGCAGAGGACCCCTATATCGGCGATACGATCACGCGGCAGTTGGGCGACGCGGATCTGGTGCTGCTGACGAAATGCGACCTTGTGGCGCCCGATGCGGTCGGCGCCACGTCCGCTTGGGTGGCGGAGGCCTCGAACGGCGCGCCGGTCATCGCCGTCACCGGCGGCGCGGCGCCGCGGGAGGTTCTGTTGGACCTGCATCCCAGCGACGCGCGCCCCGCCGCCGCGCATGCCGACGCGCAGTTTGACAGCCTCATTCTGACGCCGCGCGGCGCCGTTGACGCCGACGCGATGGCCAGGGCGCTGGCGTCCAAGCGGCTGGGCGTGGTGCGCGCCAAGGGGTTCGTGCTGGACGCGGAGGGGGCTCTCTGGGCGATTCAGGTCACCGGGCGGCGCTGGGCGGTGACCCGGGCCAAGCCGGGCCAGCAGGTCGGCGTGGTCTGCATCGGACCCGCCGGGCAGCTCGATGACACCGCGCTTCAGGCCCTTCTCGACTGATCGGGACCCGCGCTCTTGATTTTTTCCGCGCGGCAAGAAATTGTAAAGCAGATGAAACTTTCGGGAAAGCCCGGCGCGTGACGCAGAAGACCAAGATCCGCAATATGGAGGAGTTCGCCGCGGCGAGTGGGATCTCGCGTCCCACGGTCTCTAAATACTTCAACGACCCCGACAGCGTGCGCGTCTCCACCCGAGAACGGATCGAGCGCGCGCTGGAGGCGCATGATTATCGCCCCAACATCTTTGCGATGAACCAGAACCGCAAGGCCACCAAGAATATCGGCATCGTGGTGCCCTATCTGGCCGACCCGGTGTTCGCCGAGATCGCGCGCAAGACCGAGCAGCGCTGCATCGACGCTGGGTTCCGCCCGACGCTTTACAGCGCGCATGGCCACCGCGAGCTTGAGGTCGAGATCCTGGACAGCCTGCGTTCGCTGAAACCCGCCGGGGTGCTGATGGCGCCCTTGGGGCGAGGCTCGGACCAGGCGGAGATCGAGAAGTTCTGCGCCGACGTGCCGACCATGCTCTTTGACAGCAATATCGAGGGCGTAGGCTTGGCCTTTAGCGGCTCTGACAACCCGCAATTCGCGCGGCTGGTGGTGGACTACCTGTGCCGCACCGGCGAGCCGCCCTGTTTCTTCGAGATGAAAAAGCCCGCCAACCCCAACGCCAACAAGCGCCGGCAGGCTTATATCGCCGCGATGGAGGCTCTGGGCCTGGACCCGCAGATCGTGAGCATCGACGGCGAGGGCTGGTCCTTTGAGGAGATCGGGCGCCTCGGCGGCATCAAGGCCCTTTCAGAGAACGCCTTTGCCACCAACACCATCCTATGCAGCAACGACCGCCTGGCCATTGGGTTCCTGGTGGCCTGCTACGAGCGCGGCCTGCCCGTGGGCCTGGCCGAGGGCAGCGCGATCCGCGTCGCCGGCATGGATGACCACCCCTTCTCGCGCTACACCTGCCCGCCGCTGACCACCATCGCACAGGATTTCGACGCCGTGTCCGGGCATGCGGTGGACACCCTGTTCCGCGCCATAGAGGGCGAGGAGATAGAGCAACGAACCGTTCTGTTCGAAGGCAAGCTGGTGATGCGGCAATCCGCCTAAGCTGATCGCCCCTCATAACGCGCCGTTGGCGCGCGCTCCGGGATGTGCCAGGCTCAACCAGCCGTTCCCCCATCACATTGGACCCGCAGATGCATCTCGAAACACTTCAGTCGATCAGCCTGAATGGCAGCCCGGGCCGCCCAAATGACGACCGGTACGGGGCCACCTCGCATCTGGCCTGGGTGATAGATGGCGCCACCGACATGGGCGCGCCAGGGCTTCTGGGCGGGCAAGGCGGCGCGGCCTGGCTGGCCTCCGCCGCCAGCCAGGTCTTTGCAACGGCAGAAGGTTCTGGCGACTTCCGTTCCACCTGCCAGGGCGTGTTCGCGCAGATCGAGACGCGGTTCCACCAGCAGAAATCCAGGGACGTCACCGCCGCCTGGGAAGTCCCCAAGGCCGCGTTTGCGGCTCTGCAGCTGGCACCCGGCAAGCTTTCCGTTGCTTGGGCGGCGGATTGCCCGATCCTGCAGATCTCTGGTGACGACATCCGCTGGTGCACCGGCACGCCCAATACAGGCGCAGAGGCGGCGGACGCGCTGGCGCTGGGTGAAGGCATTGGTGCGACCCAAGGCATAACCGGCGCGGTTCTTGAGGATCGACGCGCGCATAGAGCCCGCCCCGATCACGTCGCGCTCAGCACCAACGGGCAAGCCTCTGCCAATGTGACCAGCTATGCGGACCACCCCGTTTCTGAGGGCGACGAGCTGCTCTTGATGAGTGACGGGTTTGCCAGCCTTGTGACCGACTACAAGCGGTACTCCGCGGGTCAGCTCGCCGAGGCGGTTAGGTCCAAAGGACTGGCGCAGGTGGCGGAAGAGATTCGCGCCGTTGAAGCGGAGGATGCCGCCTGCCTGCGCTTTCCTCGGTTCAAAATCAGCGACGATGCGACGGCGCTTTGGCTTCGCGTCGCTGCTGGGTGAGCGTGATTCCTCGCTCGTTTTTGGGGGCTTGGGCCTTTAGTTGGGGCGAATAAACTTCAAAAGTTATCGCGCGTAAAATTTATATTGACCCCGTGATGAGTTTTTGTCACCCTACCCAAAGCAGTTAATGCACTTAGGGAGGAAACCATGAAAGCATTACAGGCTTCAGCGCTCGCGCTGATGGCAGCGACCGGATTTGCACAAGCCGGGTCGCACGCGTCCGAACTCACGATCGCCATCGTGAACAACGGTCACATGATCAACATGCAGAAGGTCGCAGAGGCCTACACCGCCGAGACCGGCGTCAAGCTGAAATGGGTGTCGCTGGAAGAAGGCGTTCTGCGCGAGCAGGTCACCTCGGACACCGCCACCGGTGGCGGTCAGTACGACGTCATCAATATCGGCATGCAGGAAGCGCCGATCTGGGGCGCTGCAGGCTGGATCGAGCCGCTTGAGTTCGGCGCCGAGTACGACATGGACGACATCCTGCCCGCAATCCGCGCAGGCCTGTCCCATGAGGGCACCATGTACGCCGCGCCTTTCTACGGCGAATCGTCCATGGTCATGTATCGCAAGGACCTGACCGACGCCGCTGGCGTCAGCGTTGCTGACAACGACAGCTGGGACAACATCAAGGCCGCCGCGGCTGCCATGCATGACCCCGACAACGGCGTTTACGGCGCCTGCCTGCGCGGCAAGCCCGGCTGGGGCGACAACATGGCGTTCATCACGACCATGGTGAACTCCTTCGGTGGCGCATGGTTCGACGCGGACTTTAAACCCACCATCGACAGCGACGAGTGGCGCGCTGCGATCAACTTCTACGTTGATCTGCTGGGCAACTACGGCCCTCCGGGCTCGGAAGGCAACTCGTTCAACGAGATCCTGGCGCTCTACAACGAAGGCAAGTGCGGCATGTGGATCGACGCGACGATCGCGGCCTCCTTCCTGGAAGTTGACGGCGTTGCATACGCTCAGTCGCCGAACGCTGGTAACCCAGTTGGCGCGAACTGGCTGTGGGCTTGGGCCATGGCTGTGCCGACCGGCACTGCAAACACCGATGAGGCGAAGGCCTTCATCGAGTGGGCCACCTCGAAAGAGTACGTCCAGGCCGTGGCGAACCACCCTGACTTCGGCTGGGGCTCTGTTCCGACCGGTCAGCGTGCGTCGACCTACATGTTCGACGAGTTCAAGGCCGTTGCAAGCTTTGCGGGCGCCGAGATGGCAGCGATCGAATCCGCGGCTCCTGAAGCAACCGACCTGAAGCCTTACGTCGGCGTTCAGTTTGCTGCGATCCCTGAGTTCCCGCAGGTTGGTTCCGCGGTCGCACAGGAAATGGCAGCGGCTCTGTCCGGCGCCAAGTCGGTGGACGAAGCTCTGGCGGCATCCCAAGCCGCAGCGGACGCCATCATGTCCGAGGCCGGTTACTACTAACCGGTTGACGAGACCAAGGAAGGGCCCGGTAGCCTACGGGCCCTTCTCCCTAAACCTCCAGCCGATTGCATTGCCCCGCCGCCCTGCGGCAGTATCACCAGCAAGGCAACCGGCGCTCCGCCTCGCCGCTAACGTCCTGCGCCTTTCGCTTTGCCAAGGGTATAGTTGAGCCATGTCCGACAGAACGCTTCCTCGCCTGCTACAGACCCCCGCGGTTCTTCTGCTGCTGGTCTGGATGCTCGTCCCCCTGGGAATGACGCTTTTCTTCTCGTTCATCCGCTACGTGCTGAACAGCCTGCGCCGCCCGGAATGGACCTCGCCGTCGATCGACAACTGGCGCGGCTTTGGCAACTACCAGTTCGTCTGGAACAATGACGGGTTCTGGCTGGCGATCTACAACTCGGTCTTCATCGTGACCTCCATTGTCGTCTTCACCGTGATCTTCGGGCTGGCGATTGCGATCCTGGTCAACCGCAGCTTCCCCGGTCGCGGCATCGTGCGGGTGCTGCTGATCTCGCCCTTCTTCGTGATGCCCGCGGTGAACGCGGTACTTTGGATCAACATGATCCTGGACCCGGTGCTGGGCCTGCAGGGGATCGCCGTGGCGGGCCTGAATGAGATGATCGACGGGCTGCGGGACTTCCCGGTGCTGGGCGGGTTCTTCTCGCTCTGGCCAGAGCTCTCTCCGATCAGCTTCCGCGCCACGCAGACCAGCGCCTACGCCGTGATCATTATGGTCACCTGGCAGTGGACGCCCTTTGCGGTGCTGATCTTCATGACGTCGCTGCAATCCGAGGACCAGCAGCAGAAGGAGGCCGCCATCCTGGACGGCGCGGGCAAGTGGTCGATGTTCCGCAACCTGACGCTGCCGCATCTGGGCCGCCCCATCGCCATCGTGGTGATGATCCAGGCGATCTTTCACCTGTCGCTCTACGCCGAGATCGAGATCGTCAGCCGCGGCAACGGCAACAAGAACCTGCCCTACCTGATCGGCGAGTTCGCCACCAACAACATCGGCGCGGCCTCTGCTGCGGGCATCTTCGCCGTGATCCTTGCCAACGTAATCGCGATCTTCCTGCTTCGGATGGTCGGCAAAACATTGATGGATTGAGGGGGGCATCGCAGTGACACAGGACCAAAGCGCCAACAACTCGTGCCATCCCGGGCCAACGATGAGCCTGCGCGCAGCCGCGCTTGCCGGCACCAGATGCAACGGGACCCAAGCCGTGCAACCGCGCGTCTTACGGAAACCTGGCTTTGCCTGGCGCATGGATTGCGCCCAACATCATTCCCATAGCGACCTCCAGGTCGGCCGCTGCCCAGGCGCGTTGCAAGGAGGCATGTAACCATGGCGATCGTCGCACAAGAATCCCGACTGAGCCGCGTGCTTTGGCCCATCCTGGCCTGGACCATCGCGATCATCTTCTTCTTCCCGATCTTCTGGCTGGTCTTCACCAGCTTCAAGACCGACGCCGACGCGGTGAAGCCCGAGCATCTGATCTTCTTCACGCCGACGCTGGAGAACTACATCAACATGACCGAGAACTATGACTATTGGCGCTTTGCCATCAACTCGGTCATCACCAGCGTTTTCGCCACGCTGTTCGCGCTGATCGTGGGCGTGCCCTGCGCCTATGCGATGGCGTTCAACCCCACCCGCGCGACCAAAGACATCCTGATGTGGATGCTGTCGACCAAGATGCTGCCCGCGGCGGCGGTGCTTTACCCGATGACGTTCCTGACCAAGAACTTCCTGGGGATCTACGACACGCATTTCCTGGTGATCGTGGTCTTATGCCTGATCAACCTGCCCATCGTGATCTGGATGCTCTTTACCTATTTCAAGGAGATCCCTAAGGAGATCATCGAGGCGGGCAAGATGGACGGCGTCTCGACCTGGGGCGAGATCAAGGACATCCTGATCCCGCTGGCCTGGGGCGGCGTGGCCTCCACCGCGTTGTTGTGCTTTATCTTCTGCTGGAACGAGGCCTATTGGACCGTGCGCCTGACGACGACTGAGGCGGCGACGCTATCCAAGCTGATCGAGGGTAACCGCGCGCCGGAGGGACTGTTCTTTGGCCGCCTATCCGCCGTCTCGGCAGCGGCAGTGGGGCCCATCGTGGTGCTCGGCTGGTTCTGCCAAAAACAGCTCGTGCAGGGCCTAACATTCGGAGCAGTGAAATGACGTTCGATCCGGCCCCCACCAACCTTGCGGGCAAGACCTGCGTCGTCACCGGCGCGGCAGGCGGCATCGGCTCGGCCATTGTCGAGCATTACGCCGCCCTCGGCGCCCGCGTTTTTGCCACAGATGTCGGCGCCGATCCCGGGCTGCCCGCAGACTACCAGGCCTTTGATCTGCTCAGCGAGGACGGGCTGGCCGCGGCCTGCGACTGGATCGCCTCCGCGCAGCCGGATGTCTTCGTCAATAACGCGGCGTTGTTCGACATGGGCTCTGTTCTGGAGGCCGACCTGGCGCAGTATGACCGCCTGTTCGGCCTGAATGTGCGGGCGATGTACGCACTGATGCAGGCCGCGGCCAAGTCGATGGTGGCCACGGGCACGCGAGGCTCGATCATCAACCTCGCCAGCCAGGCGGGGCATCGCGGCGAGGCGCTGGTTGCGCATTACTGCGCCTCCAAGGCCGCGGTTATCAGCTACACCCAATCCGCCGCCCTGGCCCTGGCGCCGCATAAGATCCGCGTGAACGCCATCAGCCCCGGCGTGGTGGACACGCCAATGTGGAAAGAGGTGGACGCGCTCTTTGCCCGCTTCGAAGGCAAAGAGATCGGCCAGAAGAAACGCGAGGTCGGCGAGGCGGTGCCGCTGGGCCATATGGGGCGCCCCTTCGAGATCGCCCGCGTGGCCGTGTTCCTGGCCAGCGCGCAGTCCGACTATATCACCGCGCAGACGCTCAGCGTCGATGGCGGCAACGTGCTGAGGATGTGAGGCGATGAACCTGCAGACCCAGCCGCGGCTTGACGCCTCGACCTACGACCGTGACGCGGCCAAGATCGGCATTGTGCATCTAGGCTACGGCGCGTTTCACCGCGCCCATATGGCGGTTTACTTGGATGCCTATATGCAGGCCTCAGGGGATCTGGATTGGGGCATCGCGGCGGTGAACCTGCGCGGCGGCGACAGCGCTGGCTTTGTGGCGGCGCGCGAGGCGCGGGACGGGTATTTGCTCAAGACCACCTCGCCCGAGGACCAGCTGCGCTATCAGCTTATCCGTCCGCATGTGGCGTTCGAGGATTGGGCGAAGACGCCCGCCAGGGCGGAGGAGCTGGCCGCCCGAGAGAGCGTGCACATCATCTCGATGACCGTCACCGAGAGCGGCTATTTCCTGGACACGAATGGCGATCTGGATCGCGAGGACCCGACGATCGCCGCCGAGATCGCCGGCGGAGCGCCGGCGTCGGTCTACGGCTATCTGACCCGCGCGCTGACCCTTCGGGCCGCGGTGACCGGCATGCCGGTCACGATCCTATGCTGTGACAACATCCGCGAGAATGGCCGGATCCTGGAGCGGAGCTTTCTGACCTATCTCGCGGCTCTGGGACGGGACGATCTGGCCGAATGGGTGCGCGAGAACGCCACCTTCCCCTGCTCGATGGTCGACCGGATCACGCCGCGCACAAGCGAGACCCTGATCGCCGAGGTGACCGCGGCCTATCCAGGCCGCGCCCTGGCCCCGATCCATGGCGAGAGCTTCATCCAATGGGTGGTCGAGGATCGCTTTGCCGGGCCGCGCCCCGACCTGGCGCAGGTCGGCGTGCAGGTAGTCGCCGATGTGCATCCCTATGAGGAGGCCAAGATCCGCATCCTGAACGGCGGGCATACGGGCTTGTGCTATCTCGGCGCCTTGGCCGGGCACCAGACCTTTGACCAGGCGATGCTTGACCCGGCCCTGCGGGCGCATTTCGACGCCTACGAGACAGAGAACGTGCTGCCGGGGCTGGCGCTAGAGCTGCCCTTTGACCGCCACGCCTATCTGGCCGAGATCGCCGCCCGCTTCGGCAACCGCGCCATCGCCGACGACCTGGCGCGGATCTGCATGGACGGCTGGACCAAGATGCAGGTCTTCATCCGCCCCACGCTAGAGGGCTGCCTGGCGCAGGGCATCTCGCCCACGCGCGGCTATGACTGCGTGGCAAGCTGGTATGTCTACGCGCGCCGCATCGCCGCCGGAGCAATGCCGATCCCCTATACCGAGCCCTTCTGGGATACGCTCGCCCCGCTTCTGGCGCCTGGCCAGGAAGAGGCCATGGCGCGCAGCGGCGCGCTTTGGGCCGATCTGCCCGAAACCTATCCCGAATTTGCACCAGGTATCCTCACCGCAATCAATGAGATGGAAGAGACATGGCCAGCGTAACCATCGAACAAGTGATCAAGCGATACGGCGACACCCAGGTGATGCATGGGGTCGACCTGGACATCCAAGACGGCGAGTTCGTGGTCTTCGTCGGCCCCTCGGGCTGCGGCAAGTCCACGCTTCTGCGGATGATCGCGGGACTTGAGGATATCTCGGACGGCACGATCGAGATCGGCGGCACCGTGGTCAACGAGGTGGCCCCCGCCAAGCGTGGCGTCGCGATGGTGTTCCAGACCTACGCGCTTTACCCGCATATGACGGTCTATAACAACATGGCCTTCGGTCTGAAGCAGGCCAAGATGGACAAGGCCGAGATCGACAAGCGCGTGCGCGCCGCGGGCGAGATCCTGCATATCACCGACTACCTGGAGCGCACGCCCAAGGCGCTGTCCGGCGGCCAGCGCCAGCGGGTGGCCATCGGTCGCGCCATCGTGCGCGAGCCCGAGGTCTTCCTCTTCGACGAGCCGCTGTCCAACCTCGACGCGGCCCTGCGGGTGCAGACCCGCCTAGAGATCGCGCGGCTGCATAAACGGCTGGGGACCACGATGATCTACGTCACCCACGACCAGGTCGAGGCGATGACGCTTGCCGACAAGATCGTGGTGCTGCGCGATGGCCGCGTGGAACAGGTCGGCGCTCCGGTCGACCTCTACGAGCGACCCAAGAACACCTTTGTGGCGCAGTTCATCGGCAGCCCCAAGATGAACTTCTTTGCGCCCTCGGCGCTGGCCGCAACTGCCCCCGCGGACCTGCGCGGCGGGTCGGAGGACGCGCTGCTCGTAGGCATCCGCCCAGAGCATCTGCGCGTCTGCGAGCCGAGCGAGGCAATCGTCACCGCGCGCTTGGATCTGATCGAGAACCTGGGCGAGCATGTGCTGGCGCATATGGTCGCCACGGATGGGACCGAGTTCATCGCCAAAATGGAGACGCTGCCCGAGGGCGCGGACACCAGCGCCATGCAGTTCACAGCGGCGCCAGAACGCGTGCACCGCTTCGACAAGGCCTCTGGCCTGCGGCAGTGATCGGCGGCGGCGCTTGCAAATCCGTTCACCGGAGATGCGGAGCGTTTGGTCGTAAACGCCCGGAATGACACGACAGCGGATCGCAAAAAACCCGAGTCACCACAGCATTTGGCAGCGCGCGCACCCTATCAACAGCTTCCGCGCGTCCAGCCTTTGTCTGATGGCTCAAGTGATAGGCGGGACGCTATAGGCTCTCTGCAATTCCCGCCCCGCCGGAGCGGGAAAAGCCCCCTCGCGACCAAGCGATTGAATTAAGGCGATAAATCCGCGCCCGGCCCCGCATGAAACTTGTCACGTTGCGCGCCAGACCAGCGCAGTTCCAAGCGGAACCCCGTGTCGCCCGTTTCTTCCGAGAGGACCACGCCCTGATCGTGCAGCCAGGCGCGTGCGCGTCCCGCGCTGAAGGGCAGCTCTAGCGCCTCGTCAAAGCTTTTCTCGGCCAGCGCGGCCTCGATGGCCTCGGTCAGCGCGTCTAGCCCCTGCCCCGTCAGCGCCGAGGTCACCAGCACGTCGTCGCGCCGCCCGGCCTGGGTCTCGACGGTCTCGCGCGCCTCGCCCTCTAGAAGGTCGAGCTTGTTCCACACCTCAAGCTGCTTGACGTCCTCATTCACGCCCAGATCGCCCATGATCGAGGCCACATCCTCGGCCTGGGCCTCGGTCTCGGCATCGGCGATGTCGCGCACATGCAGGATGAGATCGGCCTCCAGCACCTCTTCGAGGGTCGCGCGGAAGGCCGCCACGAGCTGCGTCGGCAGGTCCGAGATGAACCCCACCGTGTCCGAGAGGATCACTTCGCGCCCGGTGGCCAGCGTCACGCGCCGCATCGTTGGGTCCAGCGTGGCGAACAGCATGTCCTTGGCCATCACCTTGGCTCCGGTCATGCGGTTGAACAGCGTGGACTTCCCGGCGTTGGTGTAGCCCACCAGCGCGACGATGGGGAACGGCACTTTCTTGCGCGCGGCGCGGTGCAGGGTGCGGGTTCTGACAACCTTCTCTAGCTGGCGTCTGAGCCGCCCGAGCTGGTCGTCAATGGCGCGCCTATCAGCCTCGATCTGGGTCTCGCCGGGCCCGCCGACAAAGCCCAAGCCGCCACGCTGGCGCTCCAGGTGGGTCCAGGCCCGCACCAGGCGGGTGCGCTGATAGCTGAGCGCGGCCATCTCGACCTGCAGCACGCCCTCGCGGGTCCGGGCGCGGTCGCTGAAGATCTCTAGGATCAACCCGGTCCGATCAAGGATCTTCACCTTCCAGGCTTTTTCTAGATTGCGCTGCTGCACCGGGCTCAACGGTCCGTCGATTAGAACCAGCTCGACCTCGGCGTCGTGCAACCGCTCAGCGAGCTCTGCAACCTTGCCCGAGCCGAAAAGCTGTCCTGGATGCGGCTTGGATATCCGCACCACCTCGGCGCCCGCAACGGCCAGTCCCGGCAGCGCAACGGCCAAAGCAACCGCCTCTTCAAGAGCGGTTTCGGCCGCGCGGCTGCGCGGTGCGTTCTGTATCTCCGGATGTAGAACCCAGGCGCAGGTATCTGCGACCTCGATCTCTCTCACGCGCTACTCTTCGCCGTCATACAAATTGATCGGCTGCGCCGGCATTATGGTAGAGATCGCGTGTTTGTAGACGAGCTGTGATTGCCCGTCGCGCCGAAGCAGCACACAAAAATTGTCAAACCACGTTATCACTCCCTGCAGCTTCACGCCGTTGACCAGAAAGATCGTCACCGAAAGCTTGGTTTTCCGAACATGATTCAGAAATGCATCTTGCAAACTCTGCTTATCAGCAGCCATGGATTCTTCGCCCTTTTTTATTCTCTGCCTCGCGGCTTGGCACCGCTTTATGGCTTGCGCGATTATGGTTCGGGAAACAGCAAGTTTCCACCCCTTTTAGGTGAGGTATTATGTCCGGGGCCACGAATTCAACGGGAATCTTGCACGCAGAATACAAACTATCGTTGTTTATTGCGCAAAAATATGAACAGCCTGACGCAAAGAAACGAAGCTTAACGAAGTCAGTTGCGCCAGAACTCTGGGTTGAATAGCGAAATAATCGCCAGTGTTTCAAGTCGTCCAAGAATCATACTCGCCGAAAGAATAAGTTTCGCTGCATCCGTCAGGGTAGAATAGATCAACACTTGGTCAACCGCAACATTTGCCAATGGTCCAGTTGTAGACAATGCGGCAATCGTCAATACGACCGCCGAATCGAAGCCGATTCCCGTCAATGACAGCGCCAACATGACCACCGCGACCGACAGCGCAAACAGCATAAAGAATATCCACGCCATGAAGGCGCCCTGCCGCCACTCGCTGCGCAGGCCGCCGCTGACGGAACCGACAGAGCTTGGATGCACCAGCCGCTCCAGCTCGCGCTGGCCGTGCCGGTAGAGCACATGCACCCGCAACAACTTTACCCCGCCCGCCGTGGTAGCCACCCCGCCACCGACAAGCGCCAGCCCAAGAAAGATCAGCCCCGGCGTGCGCAGACCCGACCAGTCGCGCGCCTGCTCCCAACTGGCGCTTTCAAACCCGGTGGTCGTCATAAAGGAAAGGACGGTAAAGGCCCCGCCCCAAAGCGCCCGCAAGCCGTCCAGCCAACCGCCGCTGTCCTGCTGAGCCTCCACCGCACCGACCCAGTGCCGCAGGAACAGCATCCCAGACACGGTCGCCGCCAGCAGCAGCCCCAGTCGCAGTTCTGGATCGGACCAGAAGTAGCGATCCCCCGCGGACGTGGCCTCGCGGCTGAAGGTGCGCCGCGACAGGGCGAAGGCGAAGAAGACCAAGATCAGCAACTCGCCGCCAAAGCCCGAGGACGCGCCCGGCTGGCCGCCTACCGGCGATATGCCACTGGTGGAGAGCGTCGACATCGCGTGGCACAGCGCCACCAACCCGCGATCGCCCAGCAGAAACAGCCCGAACCACAACGCGATCGTCAGCCCGCTATAGATCGGTGCCAGTCGGGCTGCGAAATGGAGCAGCCGCTCTGATATGTCGGCGGTATAGGCGATCTGGCTGAACGCGCTTTCCGACCGCGCCGCGCGCGGGCGCAGTACCTCAAAGCCCCCCAGGCTCAGCGGTGCCAGGATCGCAACCGCCGCCACCCAGACCAGAAACCCACCGAGCCAGGCCACCAATGCGCGCCACAGATGCACCGCGTCTGGCACCAGGCCCTCCACAACCGAGGCCCCCGTGGTGGTGAAGCTGGACACCATCTCGAAATAGCTGTCGAGCAGCGTCAGCTCCCCGCCGCCGATCTCCCAGACTGGCAGCGCCATGACCACCGGCAACCCGACAAAGGCCGCGACGATGTCGATCAGCGGTTTGCGCTCTGATTTGGCCGGCGAGCGGTTGGCCAGCGCCAACGCCACCATCGCCGTCAGGGACAGCACGATTGTGCCCGAATAGAAGAACGCCCGCGCGCTCAGCCAGTCCCGCGACACCGCGGCGAAGATCGCCGGCACATACATCGCCAGCGCCGTCACGCCCGCGAGCACCACAATCAGCGGCAGGTATATGGATCGCGCCCGCATCCCTAGAAGAAGTCTATCGAGACCTGCAGCAGCCGCTCCACCTCTGGCACATCCGCCGCCATCGAGAACAGCGCAATCACGTCGCCCTCTTCGATCTTGGTATGCCCGGTTGGCCGGACCACCTTGCTGCCCTTCATGATCGCGCCGATCAGCACGCCCTCGGGAAAGTCGATGTCGCGCACAAGCCGGCCGGAGATGGGAGAGGTCGACAGCACCTGCGCCTCAATGATCTCGGCCTCCGCATCGCCAATGGAGTAGACGCCGCGCACCCGCCCATGCCGGATGTGGCGCAGGATCGAGCTGACCGTCGTCGTGCGCGGGTTGATGAAGGCGTCGATATCCAGCGGCTGCATCAAAGAGGCCATCGTGGGATCGTTGATCAGGCAGATCGCCAGCTTCGCGCCCGAGGACTTGGCCCGCACCGAGGCCAGCAGGTTCGTCTTGTCGTCATCGGTCACCGCCAGGATCGCGTCCGCGCGGCTAATATTGGCCTCTTCCAGCAGTTCCGTGTTCAGCCCGTCGCCATGCAGCACGATTGTACGCTCTAGCGCGTCCGCCGCGCGCTCGGCGATCTTGCGGCTCTTCTCCACCACCTTGGTGCGCACGCGCGCGCCGCGCGCCTCCAGGGCCTGCGCCACGGCCAGCCCAACATTGCCGCCGCCGATCACAACGATGCGCTCCTGCGCGCTGTTGGACTTGCCGAAGATCTCTAGGGCGCGTTCGGTGTCCTCGATATGGGCGAAGACATAGATCTCGTCGCCCACAAACAGCTGGTCGCCGGAATCCGGCGCAAACAACGAGCCGTTGCGGCGCACCCCCACCACAATGGCGCGCAGCGTGCTGAAGAGATCCGAGAGCTGCCGCAGGGGCGTGTTCACCACCGGGCAGTCATCGTCCAGCACCAGCCCCATAAGCTGCGCCTTGCCGTCCAGAAAGCTCTCGGTGTCAAAGGTTGCGGGCGAGGCCAGCCGCCGCAGCGCGGCCTCGGCGACCTCACGCTCGGGGCTGATCACGACGTCGATGGGCATATGCTCGCGCCGGTAGAGATCCGAGTAGATCGCGTTCAGGTAAGACTGCCCGCGCAGGCGCGCGATCTTCTTGGGCACCTCAAAGATCGAATGCGCCACCTGGCAGGTGACCATGTTCACCTCGTCGGAATGGGTCGCCGCGATCACCATGTCCGCGTCGCGCGCCCCGGCGCGGTCCAGCACATCGGGGTAGCTGGCAAAACCGGACACGCCTTGGACGTCCAGCGTGTCCGTCGCCCTCCGCACCAGCTCGGGGTTGTTGTCCACCACGGTGACGTCGTTCTTCTCGCCCGAGAGGTGCCGGGCGATCTGCCAGCCGACCTGACCTGCGCCGCAAATGATGACTTTCATCGCCTGCTCTTACGTTGGGAGGGGTTTGGACATGTGCATTAACCCGTCATTAATCTTAGCCATGTCTCTTTCGCGCCATAGGATCGCGCATACAAGCTGATACACCACAACGCGCCAAGGGGAAAGGTCGTGATGAAGCATCTTCTGCTGGCGTTGCATATGCCGCTGATCCTGGCCGGATGCGCCACGGGGTATTGGGGCGACTACAAACCCGGTGTGCGGCCCGTTGATATGTATAAGGGGATCACCGAGTGCCGGCGCGGGCGCGTCACCCATGACACTGCGGTGGTTCTGGTGGCGCCCACCCGGCAAACGATCACCGCGCGGGCCAGCGCATCGGTGACATCTGGGTCGTCCAGCGCCACCGCCCGTGCAGAAGTCCAGACCAGAACCCGAACAGAGATCGATTATGAGGCGCTGAACGCCATCGACGACATCCTGGCCGAGCGCAAAGAATGGCGCTGCCTGGAGGCGTTGGGATATCGGTTCAAGACCATCCCGCGCTGCCCCCGACCACCCAGCCAGGCAGAATTGCTCCAGGCGTTGCGATCAACGCCGCCGGTCAGCAAGCAGCTATGCGCCTACCCGGTGGAGCCAGACAAACGCGGCGTACCGACTTTTGTGTTTTTGGACTATGGGTAGTTTTGGCCTGTGGCGACCGTTCGGGCCCGCCAAATCTCTTGCAAGAGATTTGCACTTTCCTTCCAAGGAAAGTGGGCCCGCACGCCGGTAAGAGGGTGGGATAGAGCGATCATTTCAGGTCGCGCTGAAGAAACTCTTGCAAGAGTTTCGCAATTTTCTTGCAAGAAAATTGCGTCGCGCCAAGCTCCGATGGAGGTCTAGCCCGACCTCACGCTTCCGCGTTTTCCTCGATATGCGCCACCCGGTTGCCTGATTTATTCGACGTCACTACCCCCAGCGACTTCAGCTTGCGGTGCAACGCCGAGCGTTCCATGCCCACAAAGCTTGCGGTGCGGCTGATGTTGCCGCCAAAGCGGTTGATCTGCGTCAGCAGGTATTCGCGCTCGAACAGCTCGCGGGCCTCGCGCAGCGGCAGCGTCGCCAACGACCCCGACAGCACCACCCGGCCCTCTTCCTGCGGCGCCTCCTCGTTCTGCGGCAGCTCGCTGGCGGCGATCGCGCCGGTGCCTTCGCCCAGGATCAGAACGCGCTCGACCACGTTCTTGAGCTGGCGCACATTGCCCGGCCAGACCATGGTTTGCAGCAGCGCCACGGCCTCTTCGGACAGCTCCCGCAGCGGCAGCCCCTGGGCCTGGTTGAAGCTCTCGATGAAATGCCGCGCCAGGCTGGGGATGTCCTCGCGGCGCTCCTCCAGGCTTGGGACCGAGATCGGCACGACATTGAGCCGGTGGTACAGCTCCTCGCGGAAGCGGCCCGCATCAATTTCTTCCTGCAAGTCCTTGTTTGTGCTGGTGACAACGCGGATATCCACCCGCACCTTGTCATTGCCCCCGACGCGTTGGAACGCCTGTTCCACCAGCACGCGCAGGATCTTGGACTGCGTGCCCTGCGGCATATCCGCGACTTCGTCGAAGTAAAGCACGCCGCCATGGGCCTGCTCCAGCAGGCCTGGTTCGACGCCCCGGTCCGAGCTTTCGCGCCCGAACAACACCTCCTCCATGCGCTCGGGCTCAATGGAGGCGCAGTTTACGCTCACAAAAGGCGCGTCCGCACGGTTGGAGTTGGAGTGGATGTAGCGCGCGGCGACCTCCTTGCCGCACCCGGCCGGGCCTGTAAGCATCACGCGGCCGTTGGACTTGGTCACCTTATCCAGGTTGGATTTCAGCGTCTTGAAGGCAGAGGTGGTGCCGATCATATCGGCGGGACCCTCTTCCTTGCGCTTCAGCTCCACGTTCTCGCGGCGCAGGCGCGAGGTCTCCATCGCGCGCCCAATCACCACCATCAATTGATCGATGTTGAACGGCTTCTCGATGAAGTCATAGGCGCCCTGCTTGATCGCGGCCACGGCGATCTCGATATTCCCGTGGCCCGAGATGATCACAATGGGGATGCCAGGGTAATCGCGCTTGGTGGCCTTTAGGATGTCGATGCCGTCCATCTTGCTGTCCTTAAGCCAGATGTCGAGAACCATCAGCGCGGGCACCTCATCGGCGACCGCATCCATGCACTCGTTGGAGTTCGCCGCCAATCGGGTCGAATACCCCTCATCCTCCAGAATGTCAGAGATCAGTTCCCTGATGTCCCGCTCGTCATCCACGATTAAAATATCGCCCATAATATCCTCCTATTCTGTCTTTAATTCTTGCAACTCAGGATCCGTGACCGCTGCCAAGGGCAGGCGGATCACAGCGGCGGCGCCTACGCGGGCACCGGGTTCGAAAGGCTCGGCATCCGTCAGCGCAAGCTGCCCGCCATGTTCTTCGATGATCTTTTTCACAATAGGCAGGCCCAGGCCGGTGCCCTTTTCGCGCGTGGTCACATAGGGCTCAAAGAGCTTGGCGCGGTCCTCGGGCAGCCCGACGCCATTGTCCGAGATGGTGATTGTGGCATATTCGGTGCTGGTCTGCATGGCGACGCGCACCTGCCCGGCGTGATCGGCGTCACCGTATTTTTCACGATAGGTTTCAACGGCTTCCCCGGCGTTCTTGATCAGGTTCGTCAAGGCCTGGCCGATCATGGTGGAATCCGCCTCGGCGATCACGGGCTCTGCGGGAAGCTCAGATGCAACGGTGACCCGATCCTGCTGCGCGTCTGACTGCAACAGCACCGCGTCGCGCACCAGTTGCGTCAGGTCCTCGCGCCGCCGCACCGGCTCTGGCATGCGCGCGAATTTCGAGAATTCGTCAACGATGCGGCGCAGATCGTTGGTCTGGCGCACGATCACGTCGGTCATCTGCGCCAGGTTCTCGGCCTCTTGCTCGTCAAGCTTGGGGGTGTATTTGCGTTTCAGCCGCTCCGCAGAGAGCTGGATCGGCGTCAGCGGGTTCTTGATCTCATGCGCGATGCGGCGGGCCACATCGCCCCAGGCGGCCATGCGCTGCGCGCTGACCAGGTCGGTGACATCGTCGAAAGCAATCACGTAGCCCTCGCGCGTGCCGTCGGCGCTGCGGCGCAATGCGATACGAACCAAAAAGTTCTCAAGCTTGCCCTGGCGCACCATCTTGATCTCTTTTTGCGCCGCGGTGCCCCGGCCGTCGCTCAGGCGCCGGAAGAGGTCGAAGAACTCCGGCACGACATCCTCGATTGCGCCGTCATGCGCGCCCGCGGGCAGCTTCAGAAGCTTCTGCGCCGAGCGGTTGATGAAGGTGATCTGCCCGTCCACATCCAAGCCCACGACGCCTGCGGTGACCGAGGACAGCACCGAATCGAACAGCCGCCGTCGACGCTCGATCTGTGCGTTATTCTCCAGCAACGTGTCGCGCTGCAGCTTCAGCTGCTTGGTCATCTGATTGAAGACGCGGCCCAGCATGGCGATCTCGTCGTCGCCGCGCTCCTCCTCCAGGCGGACGTCCAGATCACCCGCCCCGACCCGCTGCGCCGCGCCCGCCAGGCGCCCAACGGGCCGTGCAAGACGTTCCGCGAACCACAGGCCCAGCCAGACCGCGGCCAGGATCAGGATCACCCCGAAGGCCAGATAGATGCGCGCAAAGTCAAAGATAACCTGCCCGCGCTCCTGCTCTTGCTGCTGGTAATACTTGGCGGTCTCTTGCGTGTCGTCGAGCAGCTCGAGGATGTCCCCGTCCACCGTGCGCGTGATGTAGAGGTACCGGTCCAGAAAGCCCTCAATGGCGATCAACGCGCGGAACTCGTTGATCGCGAGGTCGGCAATCAGCACGACTTCGCCCGCCGCCGCCCGCTGAATCTGCGCGACATTGGGCTGTTCATAGTCAAACAGGTAACTGCCCTCGCCGCGCAATCGGATCTCGCCCGCGCCATCGATCAAGAAGGTCTCGCTGAGGCCGCGCTGTACAAGCACCTGCCCCTGCGCCAGGGTCTGGCGCATGTCAGCTTCGGCGAGATTGCGGTTCGATTGGCGGTAACGGGCCAGGAAACCCGCCAGAAGCTGCGCGTCCTCGGTCAACGCCTCGCGCTCGTTCGCCTCATAGGCCTGCGCCGCGGTTAGCGACGCGCCGACAACCGAGCGCACGCGCTCGGAGAACCAAGTCTCGAGGCCAAGGTTGATCGTCAGAAACGAGAACACCGCCACCAGCACCGCCGGCATCAGCGCCATGATCGCGAACACGCCGGTCAGCCGCAGATGCAGCCGCGAGCCCGCCGATTGCGCCCGCCGCGCCGCCACAATCGCGCCGACGCGCTGCAGGAGGAGCGCCGCAACAACGAGGATGTAAATGAAGTCGGCCAACAGCACGAAGCGCAGCGTCTGCGAGTTGGCGCCCTGATCCAGCGGTCCCAGCACTAGGAAGGTCGCAACCGCCAGGATCGGCCCCAGAACCACAAGCCCCAAGGTCGCCGCGTTCTGCACGCGCCGGGTACGGCGAAGCCGCAAAACTGTATCCCAAGTGAGACTGGTCACCGCCGCTCGCACGGACTTGCCACCCCATGATGTTGACGCGCGCTGCGCCATTGCCGCCAAATATGGTGACCGTTATGCGCGCTGCTGCGCGATGGTCACTCTTCTGTTGCGGTTTTACATCAATTTTCTGCGACGTGTCACGCGGATATCGAGGTCCGTTATCTTTTTCCGCAGCGTATTTCGGTTGATTCCCAGCAGATCGGCGCATTTCGCCTGATTTCCGCCCGTCGCGTCCAGTGCGATCTCGATCAGAGGCAGCTCGATCTCGCGCAGGATTCGCCCGTAAAGGCCCGGCGGCGGCAGCACCCCGCCATGCAAATCAAAGTAGCGCCGCAGGTGCTTGGCCACCGAACCGCCCAACTTGTCGGCCTCGCCGCCCTGGGCGGGCTCCATCGCGGGCTGGTTGCCCAGGACCGTCTGCACCTCGGAGGCGGTGATCTCCTCCTCGGTCGAGGTTACGGCGAGGCGCCGGATGGCGTTCTCCAGCTGGCGCACATTCCCGGGCCAGCTATAGGTGCGCACCATCTCCATCGCGTCGCTGGCCAAACGGTGCTGCGGCAGCCCCTCGCGCTCGGCCCGGCCCAGGAAGTGCTCGGCCAGCAGGGGGATGTCGTCCACACGTTCGCGCAGGGAGGGCACTGACATCGCAACACCGCCCAGGCGATAGTAAAGATCCTGACGGAACGCGCCGCTCTCTAGTTTAAGGTCTAGATTGGCCTGGCTTGTGGCCATGATCCGCGGCGCGTTGTCGGTGAGGCTGTCGAGCATGCGCACGATGCGGCCCTGCGCCTCTTCGTCAAGGTCGCCGATCTCGTCAAACAGGATGGATCCGTTCTTGGCGCGGCTCAGCACCTGCGCCGGGCCCTCGATCGAGGCCAGGTCCATGGCGCTGACCACCACGAAGGGCAGCGTGCGCCGGTCCGAGAAGTCATGCACCGCGCGGGCGATCAGGCTCTTGCCGGTGCCGCTCTCGCCGGTGATCAGAACCGGCAGGTCGGTGTTCATCACCCGCGCCACCAGCCGGTAGAGCGCCTGCATCGCCGGCGTGCGCCCCACCAGAGGCAGGTCGTCCTGCGGCGCCCCGGTCTCGGCCTTCGCCGCGGGAACGCGCCGCTTTATGTCCAGCGCCCGCGCGGCGCGTTTCATCAGGTCCGGCAGGTCGAAGGGTTTGGGCAGGTAGTCATAGGCCTCCTTCTCGGCGGCCTGGATCGCGGTCATGATGGTGTTCTGCGCCGAGATCACAATCACCGGCAGGCCGGGGCGCTCCTCGTTGATGGTGGGCAGCGCGTCCAGGCCATTCCCGTCGGGCATCACCACGTCCGAGATCACCAGGTCGCCCTTGCCCTCCTCGACCCAGCGCATCAGCGTCACCATCGAGCTTGTGGCATGCACCTTGCAGCCCGCACGCGTCAGAGCCTGAGTCAAAACAGTTCGAATCGTACGGTCGTCATCTGCTACAAGGACAGTTCCGTCCATCTTCTTAGTCTCCTTACCCTTTGGGCATCACCGGCAAAGAGATGCGGAAGATCGTGCGCCCCGGCGCACTGTCCACATCTATCCAGCCGTCATGGTCTGATATTATCTTGCTCACCAGCGCCGGGCCCAGCCCGGTGCCGTTCTCGCGCCCCGATACGAAGGGCTCAAAGATGTCGGCCGCGATCTCTGACGGCAGGCCCGGCCCGTCGTCGATCACCTCGACCTGCAGCGGCAGCGCATTGCCGGTGCCGTCCTTGCGCCGCAGCCGCAGCGACATGTCATAGAAGGTGTGCAGGCGGATCGTGCCGCCCTGCGGGCCCGCGGCCTGCGCGGCGTTCTTCAGCAGGTTGAGGAACACCTGCAACAGCTGATCCCCGTCCGCATATGTCGGCGGCAGCGAGGGGTCGAAATCCTCGATGATCCTCATGCTCGCAGCGAATCCCACCGCGGCGGATTTCAACGCCCGGTCCAGGATATCGTGCACGTTGACCGGCTTGCGCTCTGGCGGGCGCAGGTTGCCGAACTGCTCCACCTGGTCCAGAAGCGCCACGATGCGGCGGCTCTCGGCCACGATGAGGTCGGTCAGCTCTTGGTCGCCGGGCTCTAGGTTCATGCTCAGAAGCTGCGCCGCGCCGGTGATCCCCGCCAACGGGTTCTTGATCTCATGGGCCAGCATCTCGGCCATGCCAATGGCCGACTTCGCCGCCGAGTTGACGTTATGCGCCCGGCCCAGGCGGTCCGCGATCTGGCGCGGCTCCATCATCAAGAGCACGTATCCCGGCATGCCCGTGATGGGCCCGATCTGGATGTTGCACATCACCGGCGCGGCGTTGCCGCCCGAGACGTCCACCGTGTTGATAAACAGCGGCGAGAGGTCCTTGCGCACGCGGGCAAAGGCCTCCTCTAGCGGCGCATCAATCGCCAGCCGGTCAAAGACGGGCTGCCCCCGCAGGGAGCGCGCCGAGGAGTTCAGGAACTGCTCGGCGGGCGGGTTGGCCTCTGTGATGATGTCATCGCCATCCAGAACGAAGGCCGGGACCGGCAGCGAGTTCCAGATCGCGTCAGAGAGCGGGCTCATGCGGCGGTCTCCTGGGTTTGCGTGAAAGCCTCGCGCAGCAGCCGCATCGCGATCGCCGGGTCGCGCTGGGTCAGCACCGCCTGGCGAAGCGCCTTCGGCGTGCCCGCAACATCCATGTACCAGCCCAGATGCTTGCGGATCACCTTCGCGCCCAGCGTGGCACCGTAGAAGGACAGCGAAGCCTCGTAATGGCCCACCACCAAATCTGCGAAAGCATCGCCCGAGGGGATTTCGGGCCGCGGCGCGCCATAGAGCTCTGCGGCGATCTCGGCGATGCGCCAGGGGCGCCCCTGCGCCCCGCGCCCCACCATCACGCCATCCGCCGCCGAAGCGGCCAGCGCCGCGCGGGCGTCCTGCGGCCCGCAGATGTCGCCATTGGCGATCACCGGGATATCCACCGCCTGCTTGACGGCGCGGATCGCGCCCCAATCCGCGCGGCCCTTATAGAACTGGCACCGCGTGCGGCCATGGATGGTGATCATCTGGATGCCGGCGTTCTGCGCGCGCCGCGCCAGCTCCGGCGCATTCAGCAATTCATCGTCCCAGCCCAGCCTGGTCTTGAGCGTCACCGGCACCTCCACCGCGTCGACCACGGCTTCGATCAGGCTCAGCGCATGGTCCAAGTCCCTCATCAGAGCCGAGCCCGACATACCGCCGGTGACCTTCTTGGAAGGGCAGCCCATATTGATGTCGATCAGCTCCGCGCCGTTGGCGGCCACCATGCGCGCGGCCTCGGCCATCCAATAGGCGTCGCGCCCGGCAAGCTGCACCGCGGTACGCTGCCCCGCGCCAAAGCCCAGCTCGGCACGCTCGCGCACGCCTGGCTTGGCCTGCACCATCTCCTGGCTGGCCACCATCTCGGAAATCACCAAGCCCGCCCCGAAGGACGCGACAAGCCGACGAAATGGCACGTCAGTGATCCCGGCCATTGGGGCCAGGAACACAGGCGGCGAAAGCGCCAGATGTGCCACTTGTATGTTCAGGTGCTCATTCCTTGGGCAGTTACAGCGTTTTAGTTAGAGTGCAGCGACTTGGATAGCAATGTTACGCGCCCAACTCTTCGGCCAGAAACGCAATTTGCCCACAATTTAGGCAAACATTCCCGTGCGCGGGCCGGATTGCCATCCGAGACTGCACGGCCTAGAGAGCCGCCATGAGTGATGGGACGCAATTCGCCGCCGTGATCGTGGCCGCCGGGCGCGGCGAACGCGCCGGTGGCGGCACCCCGAAACAATGGCGCGCCCTGGCCGGAAAAACCGTGGCGCAGCGCAGCGTTGCGGCGTTTCACGGCAAGGTGGCGCAGATCGTGCTGGTGCTGCACCCTTCCGAGATGCACCGCGCCGAACTATTCCCTAACGCCCAGGTAGTTGCCGGGGGCGCCAACCGCGCGGCCTCTGTGCTACGCGGGCTCGAGGCGCTTGAGGGCTCTGACATAACGCATGTCTTGATCCATGACGCCGCACGGCCCTTGGTAAGCGCGCAGGTGATCGACGCGGTGAAAGCCGCCCTGGCGGGCTCAGCGGGCGCCGCCCCTGCCCTGCCCGTGACCGACGCACTCTGGCGCGGAGGCGACGGCGTCGTGCAGGGCACGCAAAACCGGTCCGGGCTTTTTCGCGCCCAGACCCCTCAGGGATTTGCGTTGCAGGCCATCCTGGAGGCGCATCGCGCCTTTGACGGGGACGCCGCCGATGATGTCGAGATCGCCCGTGCGGCGGGGCTTGAAGTCGCGCTGGTACCGGGCGAGGAGCGCAATATGAAACTCACTTGGCCCGAGGATTTCGCCCGCGCCGAGGCCATGCTAGGGGGCGAGATGGACATCCGTATGGGCAATGGGTTTGACGTGCACCGGTTTGGGCCGGGGGATCATGTGATGCTCTGCGGCGTGGCGGTGCCGCATGACCGCGGGCTGCAGGGGCACTCTGACGCCGATGTGGCCATGCATGCGGCGACCGATGCCATATACGGCGCCCTGGCGGATGGCGACATTGGGCGGCACTTCCCGCCCAGCGACCCACAATGGAAGGGCATGGACAGCGCCACTTTCCTGGCCCATGCGGTGAGCCGCGCTGCCGAGAAGGGGTTTAGGATCAGCAATATAGACGTCACGATCATCTGCGAGCGCCCCAAGATTGGCCCCCATGCGGCCGCGATGCAGGCGCGCATGGCCGAGATCATGGAACTGGCCGCCGAGCGCATTAGCGTGAAGGCCACCACGTCTGAGCGGCTGGGCTTTACCGGCCGCGGTGAGGGCATCGCGGCCCAGGCCTCTGCGGTGCTGATCAAATGAGCCGCCTGATCGCCACCTTCATTGGCGTGGGATACCTGCCTTGGGCGCCCGGCACCTGGGGCACGGCGGCGGCGGTGCCCGCCGCGATCCTTTTGCATTGGGCCGGGGGGATCACCTTGCTGGCGGCGGCGACCCTGGGGGTCGCAATCCTTGGCTGGTGGGCAACCGCGGAGATCACCCGCGGGCAAGCCAACCACGACCCCAGCGAGGTTGTCATCGACGAGGTTGCGGGCATGTGGTTGACCCTATGGCCCGTATCCCTGGGAGCGGGCCATGCGGGCGTCGAGATCTGGCGGCTCTGGCCCGGGCTTTTGGCGGGCTTTGTCCTGTTTCGGCTCTTTGACATCCTAAAGCCCGGCCCGATCGGTTGGGCCGACCGGATGAACACGCCATTGGGGGTGATGCTGGACGACCTGCTGGCCGGGGTGGCCGCGGCGATCTGCGTGGGCGGGCTGGCCTGGCTGTCTCATGGGGCGCTGGGGCTCTGAGACGCACCCCGCCCGATTGCATCCAATTTCGACAGAATAAACTATATCTTCACCGAATCGCCAAACCATAAAGGGTGGTAGGGAGGGGGAAACTTTGCTGGTAAACAAAACGTTAAGGCGCCGGGTATGAGCCGCGCAGAGACCCTTCTTTTGCTCGCAAAAGAAGCGCGCGCGGTGCTGACGACCGCGGAAAGCTGCACCGGCGGCATGGTCGCGGCCGCAATCACAGACGTGCCGGGCTCTTCCGAGATCTTTGATCGCGGCTTCGTCACCTATTCCAATGACGCCAAGGCCGAGATGCTGGGGGTGCGCGCGCAGACCCTCGAGAAATTCGGCGCGGTCAGCGAGGAGGTCGCTATCGAAATGGCGTCCGGCGCCCTGTCGGCCGGCGAGGCGACACATGCGGTGTCGATCACCGGTATCGCCGGGCCAGGCGGATCAGAGCACAAGCCCGAGGGGCGCGTGTGTTTCTGTGTGGCCGGCGAGGCGGAGGGGTTTCGCAGTTTCACGGTAGAGTTCGGAGCGCTGGGGCGCGCAAAGGTCCGTGAGGCCGCTCGGGATTACGCTCTGGATTTATTGATCGCCGCGCTTTCTTAGTTTCGTATATTATTTAATCACATATCCAATTTACGCGCTCATTTTGAGCGCGATCTATGAATCGCACAAAGAGTAGGCACCATATCGCTTCCAAAAGCACCGTTGCGCCGCTTCAAGCGGCGCACTGAAAACTCTTGGGGATTAAAAGGGAGATTAATATGGTCGGAGCGGATACCGCCTGGATCATCGTGGCAACAGCGCTGGTGCTGTTCATGACATTGCCGGGCCTGGCGCTGTTTTACGGCGGGCTGGTGCGCGCGCGCAACGTGCTGAGCGTCTTCATGCAGTGCTTTGGCATTGCCTGCCTGATGAGCGTGCTTTGGCTTGTCGCGGGATATTCTATCGCCTTTGGCGATGGCGGGCTTTACTGGGGCGGGCTGGGCAAGGCCTTTCTGAGCGGCGTGGACGCCGACACGGTTTCGGGCACGATCCCAGAGGTCCTATTCTTTGCCTTCCAGATGACCTTTGCGATCATCACGCCCGCGCTGATCGTCGGCGCCTATGTCGAGCGGATCGGCTTTGGCTTTGTGATGCTGTTCTCGGCGCTGTGGATGCTGATCTGCTACGCGCCGGTGGCGCATTGGATCTGGGGCGGAGGCCTGTTGGCCGGAGGTGAGGGCTCCTGGGTGGCCGAGGGCGTTAACGACTTTGCCGGCGGCATCGTTGTGCACCAGACGGCGGGCCTGGCGGCCCTGGTCGTGGCCTTCTTCCTGGGCGCGCGTCAGAACAAGACCACCCCGCCGCATAGCCCCGGCATGGTGATGATCGGCGCGGCGATGCTGTGGGTCGGTTGGTTCGGCTTCAACGGAGGCTCGCAGCTGGCCGCCGACGGCACCGCCGCGATGGCGCTGACGGTGACGCATATCTCGGCGGCTACGGCCTCGCTGACCTGGGCGCTCTGGGAGCGGATCAAATACGGCAAGGCGAGCCTGGTGGGCATGGTCACCGGCACGATCGCGGGCCTGGCGTCGATCACGCCCGCCTCGGGCTCGGTCGGCCCGGTCGAGGCGCTGGCGATCGGCGCGATTGCGGGTGTGCTGTGCCAGGAGGCCTGCAAGCTTGTTAAAGACATCATGAATATCGACGACACGCTGGATGTCTTTGCGGTGCACGGTGTGGGCGGCATGTTCGGCATCGTGATGCTGGCGATCTTTGGCCATGCGGCCTGGGCCTCGCAGTTGACCGGCCTGGCGGTGGTCGGCGTCTGGACCTTGGTGATCACCACGGTGATCGTGTTTGTCGCCAAGGCGGTGTTCCCGATCCGGGTCAGCGAGGAGGACGAGACCAACGGGCTGGACATCGCCGCGCATGGCGAGCGCGCCTACGACCTGACGTCGTAAGCCGTCCCGCCATGCAGAATGGACCGCCGCGCCTGGGCAAAGGGCGCGGCGGTCTCTATTAGGAGCGGGGGCGCGCGGGTTAGCGCACAAGCTCCAAGGCAGTTTGCGCCTGCGCGCCGTCATAGATGGACTTGGCCGCATCAAAGCTCTCGGCCGCCTCCCGCGCCCGTGCGATGTCTTGCTGGGTCAATACCGCCGGATCGCCCGGCTTTTGTAGGTCAGTCACTGAGCGCATCACCTCGCTTCCGCCATAGGCCTCGCGCGCGGCGCGGGCCGACATTTCCGCCGAGACGACGATCTCCTTCGGCGTCTTAGAATCGCCGATCTGCTCAAGCAGATCCTGACGGGCCTCGTCGGATTTCTCAAACCCCTCATTGCGTTTGGCATGGGCCTCGGCCTGGCCCTCGGCCACCGCGCGCGCGATCTTGGCCTTGATCGAGTTATCGGCCTCCGCCGTCTTGCTGGCCTCCTTGACATAGGGGTTCGGCTCGCTGGCCTCCTTTGCGGCCGCCGGGCCTTCCGGCGTGCCGGTGGCCGGTTTCGGTTTGTCATTATCCGCGGCCTCGCGTCGGGCCGCGGCGGAGATTCGCGCCGTGTCTGGCTGCGCGAAGGGACTGGCTATTGCATTAATCATTCACGTCTCCGTACTTGCCTATGAGGCCTGGAAGACAGAGCAATATGTCGAAAACTGGACAGCGGCGGCTGGGCGTGAACCTATGGTTAACCCGGCGCCTGGGGCGAAACAATCTGCGCCAGAAGCGCTGATAGGTCGTCGCTTTGCGTGGCCTGCCAAAGCGCGTCGGCCCGCGCCTCGCCCAGCAGGGCAGCCGACTTGCGGCGCAGCTTCGCCGCGCGATCCTGCAGTGTCATCGGTGCGGCCAGGTCGTGCTCTGCCGCATGCCAGCCCCCCTCCGCGTGGACTCGGACGCGCGCCGCGGTCTCGGGCAATGCAGCATCCGTGTCCACCCGCACCTTGTCGCTCAGACCTGCCAGAGCCGGATCGCGCGCCGTGCGCTCCGAGAAGCTCCCCAACGCGGCCGTGCTCAGGCCGCTCAGCGCCATCGCCGCCGTAAGCCGGTAGCTGAACTTCGCCTCCAGCCCGGTGCGCGGGGCCGCGATGTTGCACACGCTGAGCCAGCGCGGGTGGGTGGTGACCTCTACCGCGTCCACGGCGCTCACATGCGGGGCGATCTCGGCCAAAGCCTCGAGCATCGCATGCAATCCATGGCAGCAGGCGTGGAACTTGTGGCTGACCGCCTCCATGCGCCACACAGAGCCGAGCCCGTCGAAAGCGCTTAGATCCCCCTGCCCCGTATGGGTCGGGCCAAAGCCCTGCGGCCCGTCCAAGGCCTGCGGGTTCGACACGAACCCGCGCGCGGCCAACAGCGCCACCTCCACGCCACTCGCGGCCGCCAGACCGGCGTTATAGGGCTTTCCCATCGTACCGAACTGCGATTTCAGCCCAGAGGCGCGTGTGGCCACCAGCCCTAGCGCCTGCGCCATCTGGCCCGGGCTCAGCCGCAAGAGCCGCCCCGCCGCCGCGGTGGCCCCAAAGGCCCCCGCCGTTGCGGTTTGATGGAACCCGGTCTGATAATGGTCCCGCCCCAACCACATCCCTACACGGATCGAGACCTCCGCGCCGACCAAGGCCGCCTCTAGGATCGCGCGTCCTGACGCGCCGCCCCGCTCGCCAATCGCCAATGCCGCGGGGATCACCGCCACCGAGGGGTGGCCGATATGCCCAAAATGCGTGTCGTCATAGTCAAGCGCGTGGCTGATGGTCCCGTTGACCAGCCCCGCGGCCCGCGCCGGAGCACGCCCTCCGCCAAATAAGGCCGCCTGCGCGGCGCCGCCTTCTTCCAAGGCCATCTCGCGGACGATCCGCGCCACCGGCTCACCGGCGCCCGCAATCCCGCAGGCGGCCCAGTCCATGAGCGAAAGCCGCATCATCGCAAGGGCGGCTTCGCCTTCCACCGGCCCGCAGGCAAACTCCACCAACCGCTCTGTGACCATGCGCTGATTCTCCCCTTCTCCGGTTCTATAAATATCCTGGGGGAGCGCGAGGGGGCAAAGCCCCCTCGCAACGGTCGGATTTTGCGCAGCAAAATTCGAAACTAGGAGTAAAGCTCCACGGCGCGGCGCTCGAACGCCCGCACCACGCGCTGCATGGCGTCGTTGAACACCAGCCCGATCACCGATTGCAGGATGGCGTTCTTGAACTCGAAATCGACGTGGAAATCGACCTCGCAGCCGCCCTCGGCCTCGCGGAAGGCCCAGCTCGAGACCATATGCCGGAAGGGCCCGTCAATATAGCGTGTGTCGATCTTGCGCGCCTCCTCCCATAGGGTGACGCGGCTGCCAAACTTCTCGCGGAAGACCTTGAACGAGATCACCAGGTCGGCCTGCATCACCACTGCCTCGCCGTCCGGCACAATAGACTTCACCCGCGCCGCCGCGCACCAGGGCAGGAATTCAGGATAGCGCGCAACATCGGCCACAAGCGCGTACATCTGGCTGGCCGAATAAGGTAGGAATTTGGTCTCCGAATGGGTGGGCATGGGCGTCTTCGTTCGTTACAGTCCTGCCCGGCCATGTCGGCGAGCAGCGACGAAATTACAAGAGGGGCAGGATGGCGCAGCCTGAATATGTGATCGACGAGATGATCTCGGCCAAGTCCATTGCCGCACGGATCGAGGCAATGGCCAAAGAGATAAGGGCCAGTTTTAAGGGCACCGACAAGCTGATCATCGTGGGGCTGCTGCGTGGCTCTTTCGTGTTCATCGCGGATCTGGTGCGCGAGCTGGACCTGCCCGTAGAAGTGGATTTCCTTGAGGCGTCCTCTTACGGCGACGGCATGGAGAGCAGCCGCGAGGTGCGCATCCTCAAGGATCTGCGCGGCGAGATCGGCGGGCGCGACGTGCTGCTGGTCGAGGATATCGTTGATACGGGCTTTACCCTAAAGCACGTCACTGAGCTTCTTAACACGCGCAAGCCTAGACGGCTGGAGACCATCGCGCTGCTCGACAAGCCGTCGCGTCGCGAAGTGGACATCAAGGCCACCTGGACCGGCTTTGAGATCCCGGACGAGTTCGTCGTGGGCTACGGCATCGACTACGCGCAGCGCAACCGCAACCTGCCGCATATCGGCAAGGTGCGCTTTACCGGCGGCTGACACAGGCGCTACACCTCCATCTTTCTGCGGTGTGGCGGCAGGTTTACGGACGGCGCGCCGCCGCCTCCTCTTCGGGGGCGAAAAGGGTCGCGCGCGCGGCGATCTGCTCGACCAAGAACTCCCGCACGGCGCGGATGCGCGGCACGGCCTCTAAATCGCGATGCGAGGCGACCCAAATCGTTGCCTTCAGTGGCGGCATCCCGCTGACCAAGCGGCGAAGGCCAGGCGTCGCGTCGCCGACGAATCGCGGGAGCGCGCAGCGCCCCATCCCGGCCTGCGCCATCTGCGCCAATGTCAGAAAGCTATCAGAAACCGCCACGATGTCTTGCGCGGCCACGCCCCCTTTTGACATCCAGGCCCCCGGCGCCGAGCCCGCCAGGTTGCCGCCAAGACCCAGCCAGCCCTCGACGGTCTCTGCCGATGCGTAGACGGCGAAACTCAGCGAGGCCGCCGCCACGCCGATCAGGTCATCGGGCAACGAAAGAGCCGCCCGCACCGCGATATCGGCGTCCATGCGCGCCATGTCGAGATGCGCATTCGAGCTGATCAGGTTGATCCGCAACCGCGACTCCGCGCAGTGCAGGGCCTCCAGAATCTCCGGCAATATCAACTGGCAAACCGTGTCAGTTGATGTGACCTTGACCTCACCAGAGACCGGCGCCTGGGTGCCTTCCACGGCGCGACGCACGGCCAGGGTCGCGCTTTCGACCTCGCGCAGGGCCGCGATGACATGCGCCTGCGCCGACGCGACCGTGTAACCCGCTTGCGTGCGATCAAAGAGGGTCGCGCCCTGGCGCTCCTCGAAGGCGGCCACCCGGCGCAGCACCGTTGCGTGGTTCACCCCAAGCGCCCGCGCCGCCGCCGAGACCGAACCGTGATCGGCCACCGCCAGCACAAATCTAAGGTCATCCCAATTCTCGCTGTGCATAAATTAATAGCCGATCCGCAAAAATGACGACTGGTTCCGATTTTTCACACAGCTACCATGCAGGGACAATCAATTAGTTCAGGGAGTCAGACGTATGTTACGGACCAGCCACCTGATGGGCAGCTTCGCCGCCCTCGCCATCGCCGCCACAACCGCATTCGCGGGCGGCCATGCCGGGAACCCCGCTGTGAAGGCCCGCAAATCGCATATGCAGCTCTACGGATTCCATTTGGGCATCCTGGGCGGCATGGCCAAGGGCGATACCGAGTACAACGCCGCAGCCGCGCAGACCGCCGCCGACAACCTCGCAGCCCTTGCCACGATGAACACCATGGCGTTTTGGGTCCCGGGCACGTCGGTGGACGAGTTGGGCGACGAAACCCGCGCGCTTGCCAAGATGTGGGCGGCAGATTCGACGGTCATCGATAAAGCTATGGCGCTTGGCGCGGCGGCCACGGCGATGCAAGCCGCGGCGGGCTCGCTTGAGGGCGTGCAAGGCGCGATCGGCGCGGTCGGAGGTGCCTGCGGCTCCTGCCACAAGGCCTATCGCGGCCCAAGCAACTAAACGGGCATGCTAAAAGCGCTCTTTCGATGGGCGGTTGCTCTGGCCTTGGTCGGGGCTGCCGTTTTCTGGTGGGTCACACGGCCCCAGACCTTGCCCGCGGATGCGCTGGCCGGACTAGAGCCGGATATGGCGCGCGGCGAGGCGGTGTTTTACGCCGCGGGCTGCGCGTCGTGCCACGCCGCGCCCGGCGCCGAAGGCGAGGCAAAGCTGGTGCTTGCCGGAGGGCGCAGCTTTCCCAGCCCGTTCGGGACCTTCCTTGCGCCTAACATTTCGCCCGATCCTGCGCATGGCATCGGCGGCTGGTCCGCTATGGATTTGGCCAACGCGATGCTCAAGGGCGTCTCACCCGATGGCGCGCATTACTTCCCGGCTTTCCCATATGGCTCATATGCCAAGGCGGAATTGGGCGATGTGGTCTCGCTGCACGCTTACTTGATGACCCTGCCCAGCAGTGCCGAGCCCTCCAAGCCGCATGAGGTGGGGCTTCCCTTCAACATCCGCCGCTCTTTGGGAGGCTGGAAGTTCTTGTTTTTGAACCAAGATTGGGTCGTCGCCGATGGCCTGACCGAAGCTGAGACGCAGGGGCGCTATCTGGTGGAGGCCCTGGGCCATTGCGGCGAATGCCACACCGCGCGCAACCCGCTGGGAGGGATGACCCTGTCGGCATGGCTGGGCGGGGCGCCCAACCCCTCTGGCCGCGGCACCATCCCCAACATCACGCCGGGCAAGCTGAGCTGGTCCGAACGTGACATCGCAGAGTATCTAAAGTCGGGCTTCACCCCCGATTTTGACAGCGCGGGCGGCCATATGGCGGATGTGATCGAGAACACCGCGAAGCTGACAGACGCGGACCGCGCGGCGATAGCGGCCTATCTCAAGAAGGTCGCGCCGATCGAGTAAGCGACATTAGCTTCAACCAGCAAGATTCTGGATTGTAATGATATTTTTGATTCATTTCAGCACAGAGCGGACCTTTCGGATCCGTTCCTCCAACGCCTGCCGATAGCTCACAACGTCGCTGGCCACGGCCAGCACCGTCGCCCCCATATCGCGGTACCCCGCCAGATCATCGGGATTGAGGCAGAACATCCCCACGGCTTTACCCGCCGCGCGGGTGCGCGCCATCACATGGGCGATTGCCGCGCGCACCTCTGCCGCGTCGGTGTTCCCGACGTAGCCCATATTCGCGGCCAGGTCATGCGGGCCGATAAAGACGCAATCCACGCCCTCGGTCGCGGCGATGGCGTCGATATGCTCGACCGCACCGGGGGTCTCGGCCTGCACCATAAGGCAGATCTGGTCATTCGCGGTTTGGGTGTAATCCGCCTCGGCGCCGTAACCGCTGGCGCGGATAACCAAGGCGGCCAGCCCGCGCCCGCCCTGGGGAGGATACTTCACCGCCTGCACCATCGCGCGCGCCTCGGCGGCGCTGTCCACCATGGGCACCAGCACGCTTTGCGCGCCCGCATCCAGCACCTGCTTGAGATACCAGGCCTCGCCCATGGGCACGCGCACGGCTGCGGCGCAGCCTACGGCCTGAAGCGCGATCAGTTGATCGCGGATCAGCGTGGGGTTCAGCGGAGCGTGCTCGCCGTCGATCATGCACCAGTCAAACCCGGCCCGGCCCGCGATCTCGGCGGGCACATTGGCGGCCATATCCAGCCAGCAGCCGATCTGCGTCTGACCGGCGATAAGTTTTTCTTTCAGGAGGTTGCGGGGCGCGGGCATTGTGTTCTCCGTGGCATATCGGAGCGATCAAAGCATAAGCGGCGCAGAATTGCGATGCCCCGGTGCGGCGCATGCCGTATTCTCGGATCAGCGCCTATTGCGCGCGGCCCACCGAGGTCGCTCGGCCCTGACCCCCGGGCCACGGGACACCGGGCAGCACCAGACCGGTCTGCCCCAAGCGGCGCACTTTTGCGCCCGCCCCCAGCTTGAACCGCGCCAGCCCCGGCGCCGTCACGGTATCCAGCGTGCCCAAATCCATGCGCAGGCGCCCGATATCGGCGAAATCCTGGATAGCGAGCCAAAGCAGCAGATGATGGGCCGAAAGGGTCCGCCCGGCGCCGGAACTCCAGCCCATCTGATAGGTCACCCCCGGCGCGTGGTCCAAAAACAGCATCTCTGCCACCGGCTGATTGCCCATCAGCGCGCGGTAGATGCGAAATCCGCAAGGGTCATTGCGCACCCAATTGGCAATGAAGCGCCCGGGCAGGCTGCGATAGCGCTTGTGGCGCTGCTGCTCCGCCTCACGCTCGATCAGCGCGACCAACGTGTCGGGGTCGCGGCTGGTCTGAACGCGCAGCCGCGCGGCCTCGGCCTTGACCAATCGGTTGCGCCACTTGCCGTGGAACGCCTGGCGCGCGGCCCGTGGCCCCGCGGAGAGGTCAACCTCTGCCATATGAGCGGCGGTATAGAGCGGCATTAGCCCGGCCTGGTCGGGCTCTTCGGATGTCGCAAGCAGCAGCCGCGCGCCCTGCCCCGGCAGCGCGGCGCGCAGGCCGCGCAGCGCCGCGGAGCGCAGGCTTGCATCCACCTCGCCGCACCAAATGGGCCCGCGCGACATCAGCCCTACGAGCCCAAACCGCCCCAACCGCCTGAGCAAAACCTGCGCGACCCCAAGCGTCAGGCCTTGATCTGTGATCTCTGCGCGAAAGACCTCGCGCCCCATCGCCTCAACCGCGGCGCCATAGGCCCAGGACTGCTGCAGTGCCGCGGCGTCGTGCGGCAGCCGGTCCTGCCAAGCGGTCGCGGAGATGATGGGGCAAATTTTCATATCCCCATTAACGCTATATTAGGTGGAATTTGCGTTAATCCCGATATGGCTCAACATCCCCACACCGTCCGGGGCGTTCACGCCCCCCCGCCGCGGCCCTCTGCCTGGGCTGCATTCCTCTTAGCCACCGTACTTAGCCTCGGTTTCTTAGGGACCTGGGCGATTGGGTCCTTGCTCTTTTAGGCCGCAATCGTCAGGCCGTGCCCAAACGCAGCCGCGGGGCGCGTTGACAGCGTGGGTTTGCGTATTTGGAACAAGGTGAAGCAGGGGCGTGGCGCTTAGCGGTAGAGCAGCGATTGACCGTTCGAGAAGAGGTGCACCTTGGACGGATCCGCCGTCAGCCGAACGGACTTGCCGCGCATGTCATGCTGGATCCCCGGCAGCTTGGCGATGACCGGGTCCGCGGCGCCTGCGGGTTCAAAATAAAGCACGGTCACCTCGCCAAGAGCCTCGACAATATTGACCTTGCCCTCAAAGAGCGCGTTGCCCTCTGCGGCGACCATATCCTCGGGCCGCGCGCCGACATTGACCGCCAATCCCATATCGGCATCGGTGGTCGGCACGTTGGACACCGCTGTCCCGCCATCCGCCATCTTCACCGTCGTTTGCGCGCCGGTGCCGATGATCTCTCCCGGCAGAAGGTTCATCGCCGGCGAGCCGATGAACTGCGCGACGAACTCGTTCTCGGGCCGCTCATAGAGATCCAGCGGAGAGCCCACCTGGGCAATGCCCTTATTGGCAAGCACAACGATTCGGCTGGCCAGGGTCATCGCCTCCACCTGGTCGTGCGTGACGTAGACCATCGTGGATTCGGGCATCGATTCCTTGAGCTGCGCGATCTCGATTCGCGTGGCCACCCGGAGCGCCGCATCGAGGTTCGAGAGCGGTTCGTCGAAGAGATAGACCTTGGGGTCGCGCACAATCGAGCGCCCGATGGCCACGCGCTGGCGCTGCCCGCCGGAGAGCGCCTTGGGCAGGCGGTCCAGATACGGCTCGAGCTGCAGGATCTTGGCGGCCTTATTCACCGCCGCGTCGATCTCGTCCCGGCTCTTCTTGGCGATCTTCAGCGCAAACGACATGTTATCGCGCACCGTCATATGCGGATAAAGCGCGTAGGATTGGAACACCATCGCGATGCCGCGCTGCGCGGGCGGCACGTCATTGACCATCAGATCGTCGATCTCCAGCGTGCCCGTGGTGATCTTCTCGAGCCCCGCGATCATGCGCAGCAGCGTGGACTTGCCGCAGCCAGAGGGGCCCACGAACACGATCAGCTCGCCCTGCTTGATGTCCAGGTTGATGTCTTTGAGCACCTCAACGGTGCCGCCATAGGCCTTACCCACATCTTTCAGCTTTAGATTCGCCATCTACCCCTCCTCTACGCCGAACCAGGCCTGATGGGCGGCAAGCTCGGTTGTATGCGTCGCGCTGAACGGCGCGGACTGGTCTTGGACCCAGCGGCCTTGCGGCAGGGTCATCGGCTGCGGGTCCGCGCCCAGGTTGAACGCCGCGAATATGCGCTGCCCCTCATGGCGGCGGATCAGCGACAGAAAGCCGTCGCGGGCCTCGGTTATCTCGACATCGCCCTTGGCCAACACAAGGTGCCGGGCGCGGAAGGCCAGCATGTTGCGGTACCAGGCCAGCGTGCTGGCCGCGTCGCCCTCCTGCGCGGCGGCGGCGCGGGCCAGATGCTCGGGCGCGACGGGCAGCCAGGTGCTGCCCTCAGAGAAGCCGGCGTTGCGATTGTCCTGCTGCCAGACCATCGGCGTGCGGCAGCCATCGCGGCCCTTGAATTCGGGCCAGAAGCGGATGCCATAGGGGTCTTGCAGGTCCTCAAAGCCGACCTCGGCCTCGGTCAGGCCAAGTTCTTCGCCCTGGTAGAGGCAGACCGAGCCGCGCAGCGTCAGCAACAAGGCCGCGTGCACCCGCAACGCCGCCTCGGACAGTCCCCAGCGCGTCGCATGCCGCACCACGTCGTGGTTGGAAAACGACCAGCAGGCCCAGCCGTCCTGGCTTAGCGTCTCGAACCGGTCCACGACCTCTTGCACGCGCGTCCCGGTCAGGCTGTCGCCACTGAGGAAATCAAACGAGTAGCACATCTGCACCTTGTCACCGCCCGAGCTATACTCGGCCTGGATCTCGGCGCCGCGCTGGCTATCACCGACCTCGCCCACGGCGGTGGCGCCGGGGAACTCCTCTAGAACGGCGCGGAATCTCTTAAGAAATTCAAGGTTCTCCGGGCGGTTCTTATCATACAGGTGGTCTTGCCAATTATACGGGTTCACCGCCGGGGCGATGGAGGCGTTACGGTCCTCCGGCGACAGCGCCGGGTTGTCGCGCAGCTCTGGATCGTGAAAATAGAAGTTAATCGTATCCAACCTGAAACCATCCACACCACGCTCGAGCCAGAACCGCACGACCCCCAGCAGCGCGTCCTGAACCGCAGGATTGTGCAGGTTCAAGTCGGGCTGTTCCTTTAGAAAGTTGTGCAGATAGTACTGCATGCGCTCGCCGTCCCACTCCCAGGCGGGGCCGCCGAAAATCGAAAGCCAGTTATTGGGCGGGGTGCCGTCGGGCTTGGGGTCGGCCCAGACATACCAATCCGCCCTGGCATTTTCGCGCGAGCGCCTGCTTTCGGCGAACCAGTCATGCCGGTCCGAGGTATGCGACAGCACCAGGTCGATCAGCACCTTCAGCCCCAGCTCGTGGGCGCGGGCGATGAGCTGGTCAAAATCACTGAGCGTGCCGAACATCTGGTCGACATCGCAGTAATCGCTGACGTCATAGCCGAAATCCAGCATCGGCGAGGTGAAGAAGGGCGAGATCCAGATCGCATCCACCCCCAACGAGGCCACATAGGGCAGCCGCTGGATGATCCCCGGCAGATCGCCGATCCCATCGCCATTGCTGTCCTGGTAGCTGCGCGGGTAGATCTGATAGATCACCGCCCCGCGCCACCAATCCGGATCGGTTGATTTCCCCGCCTTCACAGACATTTGCACCATCTCGTTCATGTCGCTCTCTTGCCTCTAATCAGAGGCCCCGGGTCAGGCCCGGGGCGCGTTCCGCATTACTTCACCGATCCTGCCAGCAGGCCTCGCACCAGGTATTTCTGCATTGCAAAGAACACCAAAAGCGGCACCCCGATCGAGACAAAGGCCGCCGTGGCCAGGATCTCCCAATTGCCGCCGCGGGTGCCCAGAAGCTCGACGATCTTGTTGGTCATCACCGTGGTCTCGCCGCTGGCGTCGATCAGAAACACCTTGGCCACCAGAAGGTCGTTCCAGGTCCACAGGAACTGCAGGATGGCGAAACTCGCCAGCGCCGGGAAGCTCAGCGGGATGATGATCTTGGTGAAGATCTGAAAGTCCGAGGCCCCGTCCACCCGCGCATTCTCGATGATGTCCTTGGGCAGGCCGACCATATAGTTGCGCAGCAGGTAGATCGCCAAGGGCAAGCCGAACCCGGTATGCGCCAGCCAAACGCCGATATAGCCCTTCCCGATCCCGATGCTGTTGTGCAGCTTCAAGAGCGGAATCAGCGCCAGCTGCAGCGGCACCACCAAGAGCGCCACCACCAGCGCGATCAACAGCACGCGGCCCGGGAACTCCATCCAGGCCAAAGCATAGGCGGCGAAGGCGGCGATCAGAATTGGGATGATCGTGGCCGGGATCGTCACCGTCAACGTGTTGAAGAAGGCCTTGGACATGCCCTCGACATTGGCCGGATCAAAAAGCATCTTGTCGTAATTGCCCAGCGTGAACTCCGGCGGGATCTCGGCGGTAACGAACACGCGCTGGCCTCGCGCGCCGGTGAAGGCCTCGCTATGCTCCATGCGGTAGTCGCCATTCGCCTGCACCGTGATCGTGCCGCCCTTGCGCAGCTCGGCGGTCTCGCCGGGCTGGAAGGCGTCGACGGCGCGCGAGGAGACACCGTAGACCGTGATCGGCGCCTGTTCGCGCGCGTCCTCGGCGAATAGGTTGCCCTCGATCACAAAAAGCCCGCCCGCCTCCCGCTGGGTGTCCGGCGCCGCAGAGCGCAGCGTGAGGTTCTGCACGCTTGGGAACGGCGCCTTCCACCAGCCAGAGGTGGCGATCTGGTCTGCCGTGCGGAACGAGCTGATAAACAGCCCCACCGTCGGCAGCAGCCACAGGATCACCAGCGCCGCGGCAGAAATATGCACCGCCCAGGTCAGGCTCGACTTAGTTCCAGCGATATTATCCATGATTTGCTCCCCTTTGGTCGTGGGCCATCAGCGCAACTCCCTGCGGGCGTTCACAACGTTCCACACCAGGATCGGCGTCACCAGAAGCATGATCACCATGGCGCTGGCCGAGCCGATCCCCCAGTCATTGGCGCGGAAAAGCTTGTCGAACATGTAATTCGCCAAAACCTGCGTCTCCCATTGCCCGTTGGTCATGGCAAAGACGATGTCGAAGACCTTCAAGACCACCAGCGTCACCGTCGTCCAGACCACCAGGATAGTGCCCATGATCTGCGGCACCTTGATCTTAAAGAAGATCTGGAACGGCCCCGCCCCGTCGATGATCGCGGCCTCAATGGTGTCCTCGGGGATGCCGCGGATCGCCGCAGAGAGGATAACCATGGCAAAACCCGTTTGGATCCAAACCAGCACGATCATCAGAAAGAAGTTGTTCCAGAACGGGATGGTCAGCCAGGTCTGCGGGTCGGTGCCGCCAAAATAGATGTAGAGCGCGTTGAGGATGCCGATCTGCTCGGCATCGGCGGGGCGGGTCTCGTAGACGAGCTTCCAGATCACACCCGCGCCCACAAACGAGATCGCCATGGGCATGAAAATCAGCGATTTGGCGAGGTTGCCCCAAGAGATGCGGTCCGTAAGCTGGGCCGCCAACAGCCCGAACGCCGTCGCCGCGGCCGGCACGATCAAGAGCCACAGGAAGTTGTTGCGCAAGGCCTCCCAGAACTTCGGCTCGCCCACCATCTGCTTGTAGTTGGCCAGCCCCACAAAGGCGTTGCCCGCGTCGCGGTCGATCAGGCTTAGCCGCATCGTCTCGTAGACCGGATAGGCCAGATAAAGCCCCAACGCGAGGAATGCAGGGCCCAGAAACAGCCAGGGCCGGATCAAATTGGCGCGGTTGATGTTGCGGCCGATATTGGACCCGCTGGCGGGGAAAATGACCTTATCGAGGATCAGGTTGGAGAAGTAGAAATACCCCACGCAGCCGCCCACGCCGAGCACGATGGTGATGATCCCTTGTATCGCTGGATGCATAGCTCACTTCCTTTGCGAAGCCTGTCCGCGGAGCGCCGCAAGGCTTTTGCAAAAGCCTTGTCAAAATCCTTGCAAGGATTTTGCGCCCGCCGGGTTCTCATTCTTGTCACCTGGCCTTCGAGCGGGCCAAGAATTTTGGAAAAATTCTTGCGCAAAAATTTTCAAAATTTTTGCCCCCCACCAAGACGCGCCGGACCCGCAAATATGGATCCAGCGCTTGCCTTACTTACTTCGCCGCGTCCCAGCTGGCCTGGACATCTGCGGCCACCTCCGCAGCGGGCGCGCCGCCGGAATAGTCCACCATCGCCGTCCAGAAGCTGCCGGTGCCAACCGCGCCCGGCATCAGGTCCGAACCATCGAACCGGAAGGTCGTCGCACCCAGCAAAATCTCGTTCATCTTCGCGGTTGGCGCATCGGCGAATTTCGAGCTGTCCACGCCTTTATGCGGCGTCAGGAATCCACCAAGCTCCATCCAGATCTCATGCGCCTGCGGCTCGCGCAGGAACTTGATGAGGTCTTGCGCCCCTTGGCTGTCATTGGTGATCGCCCAAAGCGTGCCCGCGCCCAGAACCGGCGTGCCCAGGTCCTTACCCGCATAGGCCGGGAAGTAGAAAAAGTCCGCATCCGCGCCCACCTCGGTGCCGTCCGGGAAGAAGGCCGGGATAAACGACGCCTGGCGGTGCATGTAGCATTGCGGCGGGCTCGCGAAGAGCCCCTTGGGCGAGTCGCGAAAATCGGTCGAGGCCACGACGCCCGCCCCGCCGGCCACATAATCGTCATTGCGCGCAAACGCGCCGAATTCCTCGATCGCGCCCAGGACTTTTTCGTCGGTGAACGGCATCTCGTTGGACACCCACATGTCATAGACCTCTGGCGGCTGCGTGCGCAGCATCATATCCTCGACCCAGTCGGTGGCGGGCCAGCCCGTCGCGCCGCCGGAACCCAGCCCGATGCACCACGGCGTCTCGCCATCGGCCACGATCTGATCGCTCAGCGCCTTCAGTTCTTCCATCGTGGTCGGGATCTCATAGCCCGCATCCTCGAAGTTCTCGGGCGAGTACCAGACCAGCGACTTCACATCGACCTTGTAGAAGAAGCCAAAGAGCTCTTTCTCACCCTCCGCATTGGCATAGGTGCCAAGATTGACCCAGGATTCCCCGGCGGCATAGTTGTCGCGGATCCATTCGCCGGTTCCCTCCGCCAGCGGCGCCAGGAACCCACGGCCCGCCATATCAGAGGCCAGGCCCGGCTGCGGGTAGACGGCGACATTGGGAGCCGAGCCCGCCTCGGCATCCACCATGATCTGCTGCTCGAAACTGTCGGAGCCCACATAACGCACGTCATGACCGGAAGCGGCGGCAAAGGCGGCGAGCACCTTTTCGACGGTCTCTTGGTCCGGCCCAAGCCACGGGCCAAACACGGTCACCTGTTCGGCCTGCGCCGCCGCGGCACTCAGCGCCAACGTGGCCACACTGGCATACATCACGTGCTTCATTTGCGTTCCTCCCAGTTTGGCGCAGAACTCGCGCCCGCAAAGCAATCCTGTGCACTCCGGTAAATTCAAAGCGCTTTGAATATCCTATAAGTCTGATATTCACGCTGATCTGTCAATCATTTTCGCCTAATTTACCCGCATCTGCTGACCTGAGGGCGCTTCGGCGCTCGTATAAATCCTTTGACCTCAACCGCACCGACGACTAATAATTCACTGTAATTGAAAGCGCTTTGAGTATCTTCGCAGATGAATCTAAAGGAACTCTCGGACTCCTTAGGCCTTAGCCAAACCACGGTCAGTCGGGCTTTGAACGGCTACCCCGAGGTCGCCGAGGCCACCCGGATTCGCGTCGCACAGGCCGCAGCGGCGGCGAATTACCGCCCAAACGCCCGCGCAAGAGGGCTGGCCACGGGGCGCTCCATGGCCGTGGGCCACGTGATCCCGATCAGCACGCATCATGAGATGGTCAACCCGATCTTCTCGGATTTCATCGCCGGCGCCAGCGAGGTCTACCTGGACCGCGGCTATGACATGGTGATCTCGGCGGTGCCCGACGAGCGCGAGGAGGAGGCCTATCGCGCGCTGCTGTCCAAGGGCTCGGTCGATGGGGTGATCGTGCACGCGCCGCGCAGCCTTGACCCGCGCATCGCGCTTCTGCGCGAGATCGGGCTGCCCTTCGTGGTGCATGGTCGCTCCACCAACGAGCCCGGGCCCTATAACTGGGTCGACGTGAACAATCGCAGCGCCTTTCTGCGCGCCACAGAGTTCCTCATGGACCTTGGGCACCGCCGGATCGGGCTGATCAACGGCCTGCTGGCGATGGATTTCGCGGCGCGGCGGCATCAGGGCTATGTCGAGGCGCTGCATTCGCGCGGGATCGCGGCGGATGAGACCCTAATCCACACCTCAGAGATGACCGAGGCGCAGGGCTATGCCGCCGCCAAGCAGATGCTCGCCCTGCCCGCCCCGCCGACGGCCTTCCTGGGCGCGTCGATCATTTCGGCCTTCGGGATCAGGCGTGCGATCGAGGATTCCGGCCTTGTGCTGGGGCGCGACGTGTCGGTGATCACCTTCGATGACGACCTCAGCTATCTGCGCGACGCCAGCGACGTGCCGACCTTTACCGCCACCCGGTCCTCGGTGCGCGAAGCCGGGCGGATCTGCGCCGACCGGCTGATGTCGATCATCGCGGACCCCGCACAGCCCCCGGTCGAGCATCTGCTCGAGGCGGCACTCACGGTGGGCCGCTCCACCGGCCCCGCGCCGCGAGGTACGACGCAGCAAATGGGTTGAAGCCAGCCCCGGTTTCGCGCAGATCACGCCTGAATTCGCCCCAAATGGCCTTATGGACCCAACATGACCGATCCAAAACAGATGTTGTCGCTTGTCGCGGATGTCGGCGGAACCAACACCCGTGTGGGGCTGGCGCGCGGCACAGCGCTGGACCAATCCAGCGTCACGCGGTTCCGCAACGAAGCGTTTGACGATCTTGGCGCGGTTCTGTCCGCCTATATGGCAGAGCGCGCCTTAGAGGCGGTCGACGGCGCGGCGGTGGCCATGGCCGGGCCGGTGCGCGACGGCGTCGCCGAGCTGACCAACCTGAACTGGCGCATCGACCTGCCCGGATTGCGCGCGGTGACCGGGGGCACCCATGCGGCGGTCCTGAATGACCTGCAGGCGCAAGGCTATGGGCTGACCCATATCGCGCCGCAGAACCTGCGCGAGATCGTGCCCGGCCCAACCGGAGACGGCACCAAGGTTGTTGTCGGGATCGGGACCGGCTTTAACATCGCACCGGTTTATCCGACACCAAACGGCGCCTTCGTGCCCCCCTCTGAGGCCGGGCATGTCAGCCTTCCCGTGCACAGCCAGACCGATCTGAGCCTGGCCGCCCATGTCGCGCAAAGCCACGGCTTTGCCGATGTAGAAGAGGTGCTGTCGGGCCGCGGCGTCGAGAATGTCTATGCCTGGCTGCGCCAAGAGGCAGGCGACCCCGGGCAGGCCAGCGCCAACGACATCTTCGCGAGCTTCAGCCTGGGCGGTGACCCCTTCGCGCGCGCCACATTCGAGGCCTTCGCGCGCGTCATGGGCGTGGTGACCGGCGACATTGCGCTAAACACGCTGCCCACCGGCGGCATCTTCTTTTCTGGCGGCGTGGCCCGCGCACTGGGGCGGCATCTGCTAGAGCTAGGGTTCCGAGAGGCGTTTCGAAACAAGGGCCGATTCTCGGGCTTCATGGATGGTTTTGCCATTCACGTCATAGAGGATGATTTTGCCGCTCTGTCCGGTGCCGCCGAGCACCTGGTTCAGGCGATTTCGGCCTCCGATATCACCTAGCGGCAGCATTCGCGACGAAGGCACAAGGCTTCCAACCGGCGGATCCAGGCAGGAATCTGCCGACCCGCAGAGCGGGCGCCGTGCGGGTCAAGCCCCGACACCGCCGCCAGGAAAGCCCCACTTGGCCGTTTTCAGCGCCGATCGGCGCTAACGCGTGACGGCTCAAGAACTGTTTGATCGAGTTTCATCTCAGGAACGCCGGTTTTTTGAGTTGGCAAAGCGGGTAACATCCGTGTGAAGGTGGACAAAACGCACGCGTTCGCGCAAACACTGGACGCATTGGACGGGAACGGCATAGTCGATCTCGTCGCCTCGGAGGTTTGGAATGAAAGATCGCGTAAAGCCGGAACGGCCAAGTTTTTCCGCCGTTGCAGAGAGGCGCTTTCGGCTTGCAGGTAAATCGATCATCGAGAAGGGCCACCCTTACTTCGTACCGGTCGACAAGCTAGAGCAGAAATTTGCCTCTGACCCCGATGGCTACCTTAGCCTGGCGCATTACGATTACCTGGGGCTTTCGCGAAATCCACATGTCCTGGCAGCGGGCCACGCCGCTATAGATGCGATGGGCTCGGGTGCCGGTGCGTCCCGCCTGGTCGGGGGCGAGCGCAGCACGCACCAGGCTCTGGAACGCGATATGGCAGAGTTCCTTGGCGCCGGCGACGTTCTGGCGATGATCTCTGGCTATCTGACGAATGTCTCCCTGATCAATCACCTGCTGGGGCCGCGTGACTTGGTGCTGATTGATGAGCTGGCGCATAACTCGATTCTGCTCGGCGCAAAATCTGGGCGCTTCCACTGCGAGATGTTCGCCCATAACGACCTGGACGACCTAGAGCAGCGCCTCACCGAGAACCGTGACCAATACCGCCACGTCCTTGTCGTCGTGGAGGGACTTTATTCCATGGATGGGGACATCCCGGACCTTCCCAGACTGGTAGCCATGAAGGAGGCGCATGACGCCTGGCTTCTGGTTGACGAGGCGCATTCCTACGGCGTTCTCGGCGCCACCGGGCGCGGATTATGCGAGCATTTTGACATAGACCCATCGCGGGTCGAGCTCAGCGTCGGCACCCTATCCAAGAGCTTTGTGTCATCGGGCGGCTTCATCTGCGCCTCGAAAGACATCATCTCTTGGCTGCGCTTTACCTTGCCTGGGTTCGTTTACTCGGTCGGTCTTTCGCCAACCACGGTGGCGACGGCGCATGCTGCGCTGAACGTGCTGCGTGACGAGCCCGAGCGCGTTTCGCGGCTAAAACAGAAGTCGCGCCTCTTTCTGGATGCCTCTGTGGCGGCGGGCCTTAACCCGGGCGATGCCATTGGCGAGGCGGTGGTGCCGCTCATGTTCAACAGCCCCGAGCAGACCATGATGGTCAGCCAGACGCTGTTGGAGGCGGGAATTTATGCCCCGCCCATCGTGCAGGTCGGCGTTCCCAAGGACCAGCCGCGCATCCGCTTCTTCTTCTCGGCGGAACATCGCGACCAAGACATCCTGCGCGCCGTGGACATTGCGGCGGCGGCGGCAAGTGGTAGTCTGCCGGTACAGATCGCATCCGCGGACCGTTAGGGGGTTCACCATGTTGAGTTGGGCATTGCGGGCGGTCCTTGTGGCCGATTTTTTCGTTATTGGAAGCAGCGAGGACGCGCGCGCCGTGCGCCTGGAAAGCCAGGCGGTACGGATCTCGGACGCGCTGCCGGCGGTACGGCCAGATTGGCCCGTCCCGAAGGAGCCGGGCCAGATCTTTTACATCCAGCGCTCCATCAACTCGAACACCGTCGTCTACACGGCCCGCTATGATCGCAACGGGAACCTAAAGACCCGCCCCGGCCGCATCATGTGGCGGCGCTATAACGACGCGGGCGAGCGCAAGCGCCTGAAAGCGTATGAGCACCTCGCCTTCGGGCTCAACTATCGCAAGCTGGAGCAGCCCGGGCATTTCCTCGTCTCGCTGCGCGCCCTGCCCCGCCTGACCATGGAGCTGCACCAATCCGGACCCAATAAGGCAGAGCTGATCGCCACGATCGGCGGGCGCCAGACGCGGGCGCGCTACGCCTATGTCACCGTTGACGAGAGCGGCCTGTTGCCAAAGGTCACCGAACTCAAGCTGTTCGGCGTGGATATCGCCACGGGACAAGCCGTGTCCGAGACCTTTCGGGTGCTTGGCGGGGGCTTTCGCTATTAAAGCTGGCGCATCCCGACACCCCATGCCAAAAGCGCAAGAACAACAAGTAATAACGATGTACGAGGGGACATGATCACTCCCATCCGCACGGCCATCGCGGGCGTTGGAAATTGTGCCAGCTCGCTGGTGCAGGCCGTCTCTTATTGCAAGGTGAAGGGCCCGGACGCCGTGGGTGTAAACTTCCCATCGCTTGGCGGGCTGCGCCCCGAAGATATCGAGATCGTGGCCGGTTTTGACGTCGACCGCCGTAAAGTGAACCGCCCCATGCACGAGGCGGTGATGGCGGACCCCAACTGCACCGAGGTGTTCTGGGATCAGCTTGGCGACCAGGGCGCGCCGGTGCATCGCGGCCCTGATCTGGACGGCGTGTCGGCCTATATGCGCAACCAGCCGCCCGAGGTCTCTTTCGTGCCCTCTGACGCCCCCGCCCTAACGGCGGATGAGGTCGTTGCGGCCCTGCGCGCGGCCGAGGCGGAGGTGCTGATCATCTTCCTGCCCGTGGGCTCCACCCAAGCGGTCGAGTTCTACGCCAACTGCGCCCTGCGCGCGGGCTGCGCCGTGGTCAACGGCATCCCGGTCTTTCTGGCCTCCAACCCGAAATGGGCCGCGAAATTCGAAGCGGCCGGGCTGCCTCTGATCGGCGACGACTTTAAGGCACAGTTCGGCGCCACGGTGGTGCATCGCACGCTGGCACATCTGGCCGATATGCGCGGCGTCAAGATCGACCGCACCTACCAGCTGAATGTCGGCGGCAACACCGATTTCATGAACATGATGGACATGGACCGCCTCGCCACCAAGCGCGAGAGCAAGACCGAGGCGGTGCAAACCGCCATGGTGGACCGGCTGGGCGATGGCGATATCCGCATCGGGCCCTCTGACTACGTGCCCTGGCTGGATGACCGCAAGGTGGCCTATGTACGCCTGGAGGGCCGGTTGCTGGGCGGCGCGCGCACCAGCATCGAGATGCGCCTAGAGGTCGAGGACAGCCCCAACGCCGCCGCCATGGCGATCAGTGCCATCCGTTGCGCCCGCATCGCCCGCGAGAAAGGGCTTTCCGGTGCCATTCCAGAGGCTTCCGCCTTCCTCTTCAAGCACCCCCCGGTGCAGGTTGACGACCCCGAAGCGCATGACATGCTGTTGAACTTCGCAGGGGATGCCTAGAGCGGCCTTCATCACCGGCGGGTCAAGCGGCATCGGGCTGGCGCTTGCCCGGGGCCTGGCCGCCAAGGGCCATGACATTGCGTTGTTCGCCCGCGACCCGGCAAAGCTTCAGGACGCGGTGCGCGATCTCAAGGCCGCGCATCCTGACCGCATCATCAGCGGCCACCCGGCGGACGTATCCGTGCTGGATCAATTGTCGCCCGCCGTGGAGGCCGCCATCGCCACCCATGGCGCCCCGGAATGGGCCATCGCCAATGCGGGCATCGCCGAGCCGGGCCTGTTTGTGCAGCAACCCATCGAGAGCTTCACGCGCCAGATGGACGTGAACTATACCGGCGCGCTGCATTTCGCCAAGCTCTTGGTCCCGGCGATGCCTTCCGGCGGCCATTTGGTCTTTGTCTCCTCCGGCGCGGCGTTCTTTGGCATCTTTGGCTATGCGGCCTACGCGCCCACGAAATTCGCGTTGCGCGGGCTTGCGGAGGTGCTCCGGGTCGAGCTTGCGCCCGCCATCCAGGTCACCCTGGCCTACCCGCCGGACACGGACACGCCGCAGCTCGCCGCCGAGGCCGCCACCAAGCCCGCCGCCACCAAGGAGATCACCGGGGAGGCAGGCGTCTGGCAGCCCCAGGACGTGGCCGATCTGATCATCAGCCGCGCTGCGAAGGGCAAGTTTACGGTCGCCCCCGGGTTCCAGATGCGCGCCTTGCTGGGGCTGCATTCGGTGTTGGCCCCGCTGCTGCGCTGGTGGCAGGCCGGGATCGTGCGAAAGCACCATAAGTGATGCCGTCGACGGCAGCACTGGCGCTGGTCACCTTGGGGCTCCTTGTCCTTGGGCACCTGCTCTTTGCGGCGCTGGCGACGCGGCAAAGCTCTGCGGGTGTGATCCGCGAGGTCTGGCCGATCCTTTGGGTCGAGACCCTCATCGCCGTGGTGGTCGCGGGCACGCTCTGGTGGGGCGGATGGGTCCTGGTTCTTGCGTTGCTGGCGCATGCCGCACGGGTTGCCTATGAGGCGCTATACGTCGCGGGCGCGCACCCAAACGGGCTGGACCGCGGGCGGCGGCTCTATGTTTTGGCCTTCCCGCTGCTGCCGCTGGCGGTGTTCACCATCGGCGGCATGGCGCAGACCTATACCGCCTGGCTGTTGCTGGCCTACATCCTGGTGGAGGTGTTTGACAGCTTCGCGCTTTTGGGCGGCAAGCTCTTTGGCCGCACCAAGGCCTTCCCAGAGTTAAGCCCGAACAAGACCATCGAGGGGCTGGCCGCTGGCGCGGTGATGCTGATGCTGGTCGCGGCGGGCGGCGCGGCGGTGCTGGGCACCGCGATCCTGCCAGCCATGGGGCTTGCGCTTTTGGTGGCGCCGCTGGCGGTAACCGGGGACCTTGCGGCCTCAAAGCTCAAGCGCATGAGCGGGGTTAAGGATTTCCCCAAGGTCCTGCCGCATCAGGGCGGGCTTTTGGACACAACGGATGCCTGGATTGTCACCGGGGCTGTATTTGTGATGCTCGCGCATCTGCAGGCATCAGGATAGCTTGCGTCCATGCCCATTCGCGGTGAAACTCAGGGCCAAGCGCAATACAGCCCATAGCCCCGAGACGCCCCTTGCCTTCGCACGCCAACGCAACGCCGCCGCCATGCTGAAAGGTCGCCCCATTTTGAGGCTTCTTGGTCCGCGCACGTTTTGGCTGTTTGCCGGTCTTATCGTGTTGATCGAGTCGATCTATCTGGCCGAGGAGTTCACCACCCTCTTAGGTTTCATCGTAGAGAATGGCGGCACGATCTGGGACACGCTCCGACTGTCGCTGCTAAAGCTGCCCGAGGTGGTTGATTTTGCGCTGCCCATCGCCGTTCTCATTGCGCTCTATTTTGCGATTGTCGGCGCGCGCGAGACCAACGAGCTTGTGGTTTGCGCCGCCGCGGGCGTGCCCTGGACCCGTGTTCCCGGGTTCGCCGCCATCGTGGGTGCTCTTGGGTTCTGCCTGAGCCTTGCATTTGCCTCTTGGATCACGCCCACGGCGCTTTACACGCAAAGGATCCTCGCCAAGACCATCGAGGCAAGGTCGGTCGTTCGTGAGATCACTGAACCGGGGCATAAGAACTCGATCCGCCGACTGGACGGGCGCTCTTACATTGCCACCCCGCCTGCGGACCTCACCAAGGAACGCGGCCACCTATTCATCTTCGAGCCCGACACGGGCGACGGCTGGCGGGCCAGCCAGGCCGATGATTGGTCCGTGATTGGCCCGCGCGAGGACGAAAGCTATGCCATCCAACTGAAAAGTTACCGCGACTACACCGGCCGCACCCCCGAGCAGCAGGCCCGATTGGATCAGGACCAAGCGCCCGTCCAGTCGGCCTTCCAGGCCGCGCAGTGGAACGTGCAGAACGTCGCCTTGGTCTTTCGCCTGGAGGAGTTGATCAAGCCGATCGACCTCCAACGGCGCTCGAACGAGCGCGTCGTGCTGCTCCCAATCGTCGCCGTCGCGACGGGCGCGCAGGCCCAATGGCAATCCATCAACGGCGTTGTGGGGCAGATATCTGGCCGCGCGCTGGGCTGCATCTTGGCGGCGCTGACGGCGGTCGCCTGCGCGGCCGGGTCGGGCACGTGGATCGGGCGCGTCGCCGGGGTCCCCGTTGGAGTGCTTGTCGTGCTGGCCGGGGACGTGGTCGCGCGCGCGGTACTGGCCGAGGCGGCGATGCGCGGCCCGGCAGAGTTTGCGGCCAGCTTCGCCCTGAGTTTGCTGGTGATGATCCTACTGCCCATGGCCTATGTGCTTTGGCGACGCGAGGCGCTGATCGTGCCGCGCCGGGGCCAGGGCTAGGTCGCCGCGCGATGCGCCTGCGTTTGAGATATGTGAGCCTTTTTGGCCTGTCGGCGCGCCGCACCGCGCTGGATTACCTTCTCATCACGGCGCTCTTTGCGTTCTTGTTGCTTGCCATCGCCTGGAGCATCGACCTGGCCCGCCACTTTCAACACCTGCGCCGCGCCGCGGAGTTCCGGCAGGTGCCGCTTTCGGAGATCCTGCTGCCCTACTTGTTCTACCGCGCGGTGGACATCCTGGTCCGCCTCTTGCCCGTCGCATGTTTCTTTGGGGTGTTCTGCGCCGAGGTGCTGCGCCGCATGCGGCTTGAGACCGTGATACTGATGGGCGCGGGCCTGTCGCCTTTCAAGATGCTGGCGCCGATCCTGGTCTATGGGGTCGTGGTTGGTGCGGTGCTATGGCAGCTCGAAGAGCGCCTGCGCCCCTATGTGATCATCCAGCAGATCGAACTGGGAGAAGGCGCCTATGGAAAGCGCTTTAGCCCCAGGTGGTTTCCCTTCGACAGCTGGTTTCTTTATGGCGACGTCGCCGTGCGCGGAAAGGTCTTTCGAGGCGAGCCGCCCGCGATGCGCGACGTCCTGATCTTCCGCGGGCTGCAGGACGAACAGCTTGGGACCATACACGCCGCCGAGCGCTTGGACCCGACCGATGTGCCGGGGCAATGGCGCCTGTCAGGCGTCAAGCTTTGGAACCCGCGCGAAGGGCAGAACACCAGCGTTGACCTGCCGGACCAGTTGATCGAGTTGCCGCTCATACGCGAAGAGTTGCGTTACCATGAAATTCAGGGCTTCTATCTGGCCAATGCGCCGCTCGCAGCGCTGTCGCAGGCGCATCCGGGCTCGGCTGCGCGGATAAGCGCTGACATGGCGACATGGCGGCGGGGACTGATCTTTGTGACGCCTTTTGTGTTGGCGGGGCTGGCGATTTCCCTGGCGCGATTTGGGTTCTCTGGGCGCTTGCTGCGCCCCATCCGCATGATCGCGGCTGCCGGAGCGGGGTACATCGGGGTCGTGTCGATAAAGGTCATTTATTCCATGGGCGAGACCGGCGGAATTAGCCCGGCCACCGCAACGCTCTTGCCGCTTGTCCTGCTGATGGGGGTCACCGCCGTGTTGACATATCGGGCGTCCTAAGACTGCTTGGACCGTCAACGCAAGGCAAGGCGCCAGGTTCGCAGCCTCGCCAATCCAATCAGCTTGACGAGGGCTCGACGCCATTTAGCGCTATTCGATGCCCTTCCAAGCGGCACGGCGCGCGGCCTCAATGGCGGGATAGACCTCGGCGCGGGCACGGGCGAGCATCTGCTCGTCATCGACCTCGGCCCAGGCGATATCCCCAAGGAAGGGGCACGCGATCTCGACCTCTTGCGCCAGGGCAACCAGTCCTTGCTCGTAATGCGCCTCAGGCGCCTCGGCTAGCACCCGCTGCGCGACACCTTGCATCGTGCTGGTCGCCGCCGCCGTCAGGGCGGTGATCCCGATCATCTCGCCCAGGGGCGGCTCTGGCCGCGCGTTCCGATCCTTCGAGATCTCGATCAGCCGGTCGTCGCGCACCCAGGTGTAGACCTCGTCACCAGCCTGCGTCGGGCCCGAGACGGTAAAGCTGTTGCGGGACGGCTCCAAGCCCGTCAGGACCTGCGGCGCATAAACCAGATCGCTCTCCAGGATCAGCACCGGGCCCGCGCAGGCCGCCAGCCCCGTCGCCAGGGTGCGCAGGCTGCCGGTCGTGGCGTAGTCAGGGTTGTGGATGATCTGGATGTCGGTCCCGGCAAAGACCTCTTGGTACTGCTCGGCCAGGTGCCCCGTCACCACCGCGATGCGCGTCACGCCCGCGCGGCGGAGCGTGTCCACCGATTGCGGCACCAGCGCGCGCCCGCCCATCTCGATCAGGCCCTTAGGCACCAGCTTGCCACGGGGGCCCATGCGCAGACCAAGCCCCGCCGCAAGGATCAGTGCGGTGAATTCAGACATTGGGACCTCGACATGATGAAGAGCGCTCGTAAGTTACGCGCAAGCTATGCTACCAGGGCACGGGCTTCAACATGGAGGACGCGGGTGACGGCGCCAAAGGGTCAGGATTTTGCCAGCTTCTCGGCGGATTTGCGCGGACCGGCGGCGGCGGCTGAGTGGCGCGGCAACTGGGCGATGGCGCTGCTCTATCGCCGCCCCGGTATCGCGCTGGCCTGGGTGTTCGCGCAATGCGGGCTGCGCCCCAGCGCGGTCACGCTGATCGCCCTGGCGCTGGCGCTGACAATGCCGCTGCAGGCCTGGCTTGGGCCCATGTGGTTCGCGCCGTGGAGCGTTGCGCTGACGGGCATGCTGTTCCAGATCCTGGACTGCTCTGACGGCACGCTGGCCCGCGCGACCGGCCAAGCCAGCGCGCGCGGCGGCGACATGGATTTCCTCGTGGATATGGCGCAATGGGCGCTGCTTTACGTGTCGATCGGCATCCTGGCGGATCGGGTGATGGAGACGGGCCACGCCTGGACCGCCCTGGCCGCCGGGGCCGCGTGGGCGCGGCTGATGGCGCGGGTGGTGCGCGACCGGCTGGGCAGTCACGCCGATGAAGCCCCTGCCCCTGTCGGCGGTCCCGTTGGCCTGGCAAGCCTGATCCTGGGCGGCATATCGGGCCTGCTGCCGTTCCTAGCGCTCGCCGGGGCCGGCCTGCCCTGGGCGGTTGGCTTCCTGCTGCTCTATGGGCTCCTGGACATTGCCGAGGGGCTCGCGCCGCTCTTGCGAGAATGAGGATCGTCCAGCTTTGCCCCTATGCGATGGACCGCCCCGGCGGGGTGCAGCGCCATGTGCGCGACCTGTCCGCCTGGCTCAACGAAAACGGGCATGAAACGCGCATCATTGCCCCGCCCTCCCCTGGGCAGGCGCCGCGCCAAAGAGGCTCCGTGACCGAGATCGGCTGCGCGCGCATGATCGGCGTGCATGGCACCGGGTTCGAAGTCAGCCTTGCCGCGCCCTGGGCGGCGCGGCGCCTGGCCCAAGAGCTGCGCGACTGGGGCGCCGATCTGGTGCATGCGCACACGCCTTGGACCCCCGCACTGGCCGGGCAGATGATCCGCGCGCTCCGGCTGCCGGTGGTGACAACCATCCACGCGACGCTCCCCGAGGCCGAAGCGCCTGGCTTGGTGGACCGATACATCCGCTGGTCGGCGCGCCGCCACCTGAACCGCGCCGCGCGCGTGGTGGTGCCCTCGCCCGCGCCGCTGCCGATGCTAGAGCGGCTGGTGCCGGGGCTGCAGGCGCAGGTGCTGCCGCCCGCGGTGGACCTCAATGCGCATATGGCGGCCCGCACGGAGGCCACCCCACAAAGCTGCCTGTTTCTTGGCCGCTTGGAGCCCCGCAAGGGGCTGGATGTGCTGCTGAGGGCCTGGCCAAGGGTCGCCGCCGCGATACCAGGCGCGACCCTAACACTCGCAGGCGAAGGCCCAATGCACGATGAGCTGCGCGCCATCGCCGGCGTCACCTATGCCGGGCGCCCCAGCGACGCCGAGGCCGTGCAACTGATGGCACAGGCAGAGTATTTCGTCGCCCCCGCCCCTTACGGCGAGAGCTACGGGCTGGTGCTGGCAGAGGCGATGGCGGCTGGGGCCACCCCGGTTGCGGCTGCGAATGCGGGCTACAGCCATGTGCTGCGCAACCGGCAGGAGCTTTTGGCCCCCCCAGGGGACCCGGACGCGCTTGCCGATAAGCTGATCAGCCTGATGTCACAGGATCGCGGCCCGCAGGGTCGCGCGCCCTTAAAAGAAGCAATCCCCGCCGATGTAACCCTTGCAGCGCCCGACTATGTCAGGCTCTACACAGAGGTCCTCTCTGCGCGCCCCTGACAGCGCTCCGCGTTATCCTCATCGTGCAATGGCGAGCCCCGGCTGGCGGTAAAATCACCCCGGATATGGTCCAGCCAATAGCCAAAATAGCTCTTCTCGGCGCGGATATCGAACACCTCCGGTGCAGTGCGCGTCAGCTTTGGCAACCGGGTCCAGGCCACGTTAGGGAAGGTGTGGTGCTCGTTGTGATAGCCGGTGTTGAAGAGCGGCAGGTTGATCCAACCATAGGTCGAGCGGCTGGGCGCGGTGTCATCCGTGCCCTCATGCTCTGACAGCGACTGGCCCAGGTTCCAGATCCCGAGCTTGCCCAGGAAAAGCGACAGCGCCCACAGGTGATAGAGCAGCGCCCAGGGCCCGAATAGCAGCAGCAGCATGATGTTCGACGCCAGCGACGCCGCGATGAACACGCGCACCTGCCAGCGTGGCGGCCTGGTGGCCTCGATCACCCGCTCGGGGTCCTTCTGCGGGCGACCAGAGATCCAGGCATTCATGCGCGGCAGCACCTCGTCCCCGATCAGGAACCCAAGCGGCAGGCCGTGGATCACAAGCGTCAGACCCGTCAGCAGGCGCTGGATGATGGGGTTGTCGTGGCGCAGCTGCATCCGCGATTGGAAGGCGCAGATGTCCTCGTGCTCATAGTCGCGCTCGTAATCGCCGATGAATGGGTGATGCGAGGTGATGTGCTCGTGCTGGTAGGTCAGCTGCTTGCCGTAGCTACCCAGGATCCATTCGAGCCCGAGATCGAACAAAAGCTTGGGGCGCTCGGCGCGAAATATCAGCTTATGCGCGGTCTCATGCACCAGCGATCCGGCGGCGTGGATCGCGATCTGACCCCAAAAGAAGGCGGCGATGAAGATCACCCAGATCGGCGCGCCCGAGACCGCCCAGGCCATGCCCCAATGCGCCGCAAGGATCACGGGCAACGCAAACACGGTGCGCGGATCGGCGCCCGAGACCTCCTTTAGCTCGGGATGGGCGGCAATCGCCTGACGCCGCAAGTCATTATGGCGCCGCGCCTGCGGCGAGATCCCGGCTTTCTTTCCGCCGGAGGGGAGCTGGCTGGGGGACTGGTCCATGATCGTCCTGTTTGTCTTTGGCGACCATAGCGGCGCCACGGCGCAAGAGGAAGAGAGGCCGTGTCGCGCCTTCCGAGCCCCTCAGGCAGGGTGGGTCTTCTCCCAGGGCGCGGCGTCCGGGAACTTGGCCTGCAGCCAGCCACGCACCAGGCGCTCCACCCGCGGGTTGGGCCGCGCGCCAAAGCTGTCATTCAACGCGATGCTCAGCGGGCGCCGCAGGTCCAGGCGTTTGAGCTGCGCCCAGGTCCAGGGCAGGAAGTTCTCTAGGCTGGCATAGCCCTCGACGCGCCGGGCGTCTTCCATCGGCGCCAGCTGGGCCGCCCCTGTCGCGGCCATCACAAGCGGCACGAACACCTCGGGCGGCACGCCGTCGCCCGCCCGAAAGCGCGCATTCCGCGTCGCGGCAAAGAGATCGTCATAGTCCGACGCGATCGCCGCCATGGCCTCGCGGTCAAACATCTGCGGCCCATGCAGGACCTGGCGCCGCGGGCCCGGCCCGAACCGCTGCGAGAGCACCGCATCCGCATGCGCCAGCGCCAGGTTCCAGGGGCTTGACGTCGCGGGGTTAAGCTTGTCTTGCGGCAGGATCCAATGCCGCCCGAGATTGACAATGGCGCGCCCATCTTCGGCCAGCAAAGCGCCCAGCAGGGCGTTGGAATTGGCCAGAAAGTCGTCCTCGAAATACACAAACCGCCGCGCCAGACCGGGCAGCATGTGCAGGTGGCTGACAATCGCAAAGCTAGAGAAGGTCGGCAGGATCTCGGGCGCCATGACTTGGTCATGGTGCACGACGCGGATCTTTGGATGCGCGGCGTCCAGCCAGGGCGGCACCTGCGGCCGGCAGGTCAGCAGGTAGATCCGGCGCGCCTGCGGCAGGTGCTTGGCCACCGAACGCATCGAATAGCGGATCAGGTCCAGATTATCCCGCGTGCGGTTGGGGTTGAGGTCGCGCTTGTCCGCTGAGTAGCGGTTCAGCTCGTCCAGGTAGCCCGGAAAGCTGTCATCCACCCAAGTGTATACCACATCGAATTCAGCGTCGGTCATGGCGCCCCCTCGCGCTGTCTTCGGCCAGTGGGCGACGCTTTGCAAGCCGGGTGCTTGCCTTCACGCATGGCATTGGGCAGAACCGCCACAAAAGGCATTGGGGATTAAATGATAAAGACCGATCTGATCATCGCCGCAGATTTCGGCACGTCCGGGGTGAAGATCGGCGTTGTGGACGGCGACATGCACCTTGTTGCCCGCGCAGTAGAGCCCTACCCGCTTCACCTGCCGGGTCCCAGCCAGGCCGAGCAACTGCCTGAAGATTGGTGGGCCGGCTTCGCAAGAGGCGTCGGGCGGCTTTCCGCGGAGGTGCCAGATCTTGCCACGCGCTGCCAGGCGATGGTGTTCTGCGCGCAGATGGCCGGGCTCGTTTGCGCCGATGCCAATGGCGCAGCACTACGCCCCGCCTTGGTTTGGCTCGACAAGCGCTCTGCCCCGCTGATGCAGAACGTGCTGGGCGGCTGGCCGCGTGTCTCTGGCTACGGGTTGGGCACCCTTGCGCGATGGCTGCCGGTGGCCAATGGCGCCCCAAGCCATAACGGCATGGACCCGATCGGAAAGATGCTGTGGATCAAGCAGAACGAGCCGCGCGTCTACGAGAATTCCGCATATCTTCTGGATGTGAAGGACTGGCTGGTGCACCGCGCGACGGGCGCTTTTGCGACAACCGCGGACAGCGCGAACCTGACCTGGCTGATGGACACCCGCCCGGGGCGCGAGGGCTGGTCGACCGCCCTGGCAAAGCGCGTCGGGCTGGACCTGGAGAAGCTGCCACCGATTGTGGATGGCGGCTCGGTCGTGGGCGCGTTGACACAGGCGGCCGCGGCGCAGCTTGGCTTGCGCGCCAGCACGCCCGTCGTTGCGGGCGGCGGAGACGTCACGGCCACGGCGCTGGGCTCTGGCGCGGTGGATGACGGCGCGCTGCATATCTGCCTGTCGACCTCAAGCTGGGTCAGCGGCTTCTTCAAGCGCCGGGTGCTGTCGGTTTCGTCCTCTTACGCCACGATCACGTCATCGCTGGGCTTTCGCCCGCTGCTGATCGCGACGCAGGAGAACGCAGGGGCCGCGCTGCATTGGCTGGCCGAGGGGTTCGACCCCCGCCAACGCGACGCCGGTGAAGGCCTAGAGGAGTTCTACGACGATTACGGTGCGCCCGAGCTGGATGATCCGTTCTTTGTGCCTTGGCTCTCGGGCGAGCGCGTGCCCGTCGACGACGAGCGCCTGCGCGGCGCCTTCATAGGCCTGGCGCTGCGCCACGGCCTAAAGGAGATCAAGCGCAGCGTGATCGAAGGCGTCGCCCTAAACACGCGCTGGGCCTTTGAAAAAGTCGCCGCCGAGCGCGACGCCCGCAGCGATGGCACCATACCGCTGGTGGGGGGCGCGGCGCAGAACCCGCATCTGGCACAGGCGCTCTCGGACGCGCTGAACCGCCCGATTGCGGTCGGATATGCGCGCATGAGCGGTGTGCTGGGGGCCGCCTCGATGGCCGCGCCGGCGCTGAAATGGTATGAGACGCCCTGGGAGGCCGCCAAGGTGGTCAACGGCCGCGAGGGTCCCACCTACCTGCCCGACCCCGCGCGGGTCGCTATGATGCGCGAGCGCTACGAACGCCTATCGACCATACGCACCGGGCTGGTGAAGCTATACAAAAAAGGGGGCTAGCCGCGCCATGATCGACGGGCTGATGAAGGACGTTATCGACCCATTATGGGAGCGCATGGCGCAGCCGCTGGTGCGCGCGGGTCTTACGCCAAACCAAGTGACGGCGGCGGGGTTGGCGCTTATCTTGCTGGCCTCCGGCGCGTATCTTCTCCATCAGAGCGCCTGGGTCTTTGGCCTCACCCTGGCGGTGGCCTTCGCCTTTGACGCGCTCGACGGCGCGGTGGCACGCCAACGCGGCATGATGACGAAGCTCGGCGGGTATTTTGATGCGATGGTGGACCGCTACCAAGAGCTGGTCGTGCTTGGCGCGATCGCTTGGGTCAGCGGGCATTGGGCCCTGGCGCTTCTGGGCTTCTCTGGGGCGATGCTGACGAGCTACGCCAAGGCGCGCACAGCCATTGAGGTGCCCGTGGACAACGCCGCCTGGCCGGACCTCTTTGAGCGGCTGGAGCGCGTCATCTACCTTTGCGTGATGCTGGTCCTGGTGGGGGTGACCGGCGCGGATTGGCTTCTGGCGAGCGGATTGGCGCTCTACGCGGCGCTTTGCCATTTCACGGCGCTGCAACGGATGCGCCGGGCCGCCGCCCTTCTGGCGGCCGTCGACGCAGACAAGCCCTAGCGGGAATGCGCGCCGGCTTCGTCGCTCGAGCGCCGGGCCCCATACCCTGTGTCGTTAACGGCGCCGCAACTTATCGACATGCGCCGTTAGAAGCACGAAAAGAAAGGTTGAGATCAGCGCCGGTTCCGTAAGTGCGTAGATCAGATGCAGCTGCGGGGCCTGATCAAAGCTCCAGACGTCTTTGGCCAGAAATAATCCGAGATATGCAAGGGTGAGCGCAATGGCGATCAAACTCAATACGTAACGCACACGCACCCAGAACCTACGCAACAAACCGTCCCGTTCCAGGGCTGCAAGCTCCACGGGGGCGCGCAGCAGGGCTCGGTTAAGGTTGAAATACAGGGCGTTAATCAGCGCTTGACTGACAAAAAACATGTAGCTGCCCATCATGTGCATTTCGCTGAATTCCGCGCCGCGATACCGGCTAAGAACCACCATTCCCACCCCCGAGAGGACCTGCAAGGGCGCGATGCCACAGGCCGTCAGACCAAACAGGCGCCGCAGATCGGACCCCGTATCGGGCAATGCGCGGGCGATCCGCACATAGTGCAGCACCAAAAGGCTCACCCCCACCGACAGGCACACCGCAGATAGGGTGATCCATACCGAGAATACCTGCCCGATGAACTCCGGCGTAATGGCCCGGCTGATGGTTGGCGGCTCGAAATAGACCTCGCGGTGGGTCTCAATGAACCATGCGCGGGCGTAGTAGATCCAGAAATTCACAACCACGAAGGCCGCGCCGTTCAAAACCGCCGCAAGCACGATAATGCGCGGGACGCGTCCGCTTCTGTCGTGGCTTGTGCTTGCCGTTCCATCAACCATGGGTGCGGTTTTATGGCCCTTCGCAAGCCCCGTCACCCCCGTTTGTGCGATTGACCGCCATATACTGATATGATTTCAGCGGCATGGGCCTGCCGCATTGGCCGGGTAACAAGGGAAGCATTTTGGCAGACGAAAACGTCACTTCCACCACACGGGATCTTCTGCGCTATATCCTGCGGGAGAGCGACCTGCTGCGCAGCCCGGTCTTTGTTTTCGTTGTGCTCGCATCCGCGAGCCGCACGGCGCTTATCTTCCTCATCAACGAGACCGCCGCACGGGGTGGGCCCGACATCTGGCTGTTTGCAGCCCTGCTTGCGGCGAGCGCGGTGATGCTTGCGACCTCCCATTGGGCCAAGATGACCGGCGTCTACGTCGTGCAGCGCCTGGCCCTGAAGATGCGCACCCGCATGGCTGGGCGCATCCTGGCGGCGGATGTCGGGTTCTTCCAGAACCGCGACTACGGCCAGATTTATCACGGCTCGACCGGACATGTGAACAGCGTCGCGCAAACTACTATAAAGGTTGCGGAAATTTCGCAGGCAGTACTGCTGTTGCTCTTTATGCTTGGCTATATGCTGTGGCAGTTGCCCGCCTCGGTGCTGGCCACGGTGATTGCTCTGCTGGTTGGCGTGGGTGCGTTCTTTGCGACCGAGGGCCCCGCAACGCGCGCCGTCAAGAAGAGCCACGAGGCCACGGTCGCCTACCACAACTCGGTGCATGACCTGCTGCGCGGCTACAAAGAGCTGCGCCTGCGCCGCGCCCGCCGCCACGACATCTCACAGCGCATTGAGACGCAGGTGAAAGAGGCGCAGCGGCTGACCGTCACCGCCGAGCGCCACTACAGCTATGGCCAGATCAGCGCCAGCGGCGCCCTCGCCGCGCTGCTGATCTCTATCGTGACCGTGCTGCCGCTTCTGGCGGGGGCCGACAGCGTCACAATCCTGCAGATCCTAACGCTGGTCCTGTTCAGCTTCACGCCGATTGAGACGATGATCGGCGATTTGCCCCAGATCGCACGCGCGGGCGTCTCGTTTCGCATCTTCCGCGATCTCGAGGACGGTCTGTCCCGCAACGCCGAGGTACAAGACGGCGCAAAGCCCGGCGTTGATCACCGCGCGGGCTTTAAATCCATCGAGCTTCGCGGCGCAACGGTGCATCTGACCCGCGACGTGGGCGACAACGCCTCTGCCAAGGACAGCTTTACCCTTGGTCCGGTGGATCTGACGCTTGTGCCTGGGCAATCCGTCTTCATCACCGGCGGAAACGGCATGGGCAAGTCCACCCTGCTGCAGCTGCTGACCGGTCTGCGGCATCCGGATGAAGGCGAGATCTTGATCGACGGCACGCCGGTCACCCCCGAAACGATAAGCGATTACCGCAGCGTTTTTGCCGCCGTATTTAGCGAATTCTATATGTTCAAGCGGCTCTACGGTCTGGACGCGCAGGAGCGGGAACGCCTCCTGGAGCATATTGCCGAGATGGGCCTGTCCGAAGGGGTGGCGCTTGAGGAGGAAGAGTTCTCTAACCTCGCGCTGTCCACCGGGCAGATGCGGCGCTTGGCGCTCTCCATCGCTTTGGCCGAGGAGCGCCCCGTAATTGTATTGGACGAATTCGCCGCCGACCAGGACCCCGCCCGGCGGGCCTTCTTCTACGACGTCTTGGTGCCCCGCCTGGCCGCGGATGGTCATTGCGTGGTTGCCGTGACCCATGACGAGCATTGCTTTGACAAGGCGGACAGGCTGATCCGGATGGCCGATGGCAAGATCATCTCGGACGAGATGCAAAAGCCCGCCAAAACGGGCTAAGCTATGCGGGCCGGGATAGCCGGTCGCGCGAAACATCGCTAAGGTGAATGGGACCTGGGCGGCGACGTCGGATGTGCATAGGATAAAAAGCGTTATTTATAAATGGATTATATCGTGAACTTAACCCGTCGAAGCTTTTCCATCGGCGCAACCGCGGCGCTGCTGTCTGGCTGCGCGGGCGGCGGCTCGGTTCCATCGACATCGGCGCGCGGCAATCCGGCTTTGCGACCCGCCGCCTCGCCGCAATTTGACGCCTGGCTGACTGGGTTTCGAGCCCGGGCCGCGGCGCAAGGTATCTCAGAGCAGGTGCTGAACCGGGCCCTGCGCGGCGCCGCCTATCTGCCGGGCGTGATCGAGCGCGATCAGAACCAGTTTCACAAGCGCCGCACGCTGGAGGATTATGTGGCCATTGCCACATCCCAGGAGCGCCTCGCCGGCGGGCGCGCAGCGCTGCGCCGCGCGGGCAAGGCGATGGCAGGAATCGAGGATCGCTTTGGCGTCCCGCCAGAGGTGATGGCAGCGATTTGGGGCGTTGAGACCCGCTATGGCACGTTGCGCGGGGATTTCCCGACAATCTCGTCACTGGCCACGCTTGGCTTTGCCAGCCGCCGCGCGCGCTTCTTTGAGGGCCAGCTGCTGGCGGCTCTGCGCATCCTGCAGCGCGGCGACACCACCCAGGACAAGATGGTCGGGTCCTGGGCCGGCGCTATGGGGCACACCCAGTTCATCCCCACCACGTTTGAGGGCTTTGCGGTCGACTTTGACGGCGATGGGCGGCGGGACGTCTGGGCCGAGGATCCCACCGATGCGCTGGCCTCGACCGCGAATTATCTGGCGAAATCCGGCTGGGTCCGCGGCCCACGTTGGGGCTATGAGGTGCGCCTGCCCACCGGTATGCGCGCGCCAAGCTCGTCGAAATCCGCAACTTGGCGCAGCTTTGCGGATTGGACCGCATCCGGCATTCGCGGCGTGCGGGGCGAGCGCCTGCCAAAGAGCGGCAGCGCGGGTCTTATCCGACCGTCCGGAGATGTGGGCCCAGCCCTGCTGATCACCAAGAATTTCAACGCGATACGGCGCTACAACAACGCCGATAACTATGTCATCGCGGTCGGGCATCTGTCGGACCGGCTTGCGGGGCGGCCCGGTTTCTCGGCCTCCTTCGGGCCTGATGAATACGGGCTGACATTGCAGGACCGCCTCCGCCTGCAAAACCGCCTTGCCGCCAAGGGATACGAGATCGGCACGGTGGATGGGGTGATCGGCAAAAAGACACTCGCCGCCATTGAGGCCTACCAGCGCAAAGCCGGGCTGGCGGTGACTGGCCTGCCATCGCGCGCCCTGCTTGCCGCGCTTTGATCCGCAGAGGTCAGCGCAGAGCCGCGCGTTAACCCATGAGGCCTTTTAGCCCCCGCCAGGTTGGGATATCGCGCGTATATGGCGGATAAAGTGACATCTGCAGGCCTCAAAGAACTGACGGCGCGGCGCTCGCGCCGAGATGGCCCGTCGGCGCAGCCGAGCTTGCCCAACCCGGCCTGGGTGTGGCTTGCGACAGCGGCGATGCTGGCCGCGGCGGCGCTGCTCTTTGCGTCCGGCCATAGCTTCCTGCATGACTACACCCACGACACCTTCATCATTTATGATGGCATCCACCGCCTGGCGGCGGGGCAGATCCCGCATGTCGATTTCAGCACGCCGCTGGGCGTGTTGGGATATCTGGGGCCCTATGCTGGGTATCTGTGGACGGGCAGCTATGGCGGGTCGGTCGAGGCCGGTTCCGTGCTGCTTGCCCTGCTCTTGGGGCCGAATGCGGCCATTCTTTTGGCCCGGCGCGCACATCCCCTGACCTCGATACTGTTTTTATTCGCGATCCTTTGCCTTTGCGTCGTGCCGCTGAACACCGGCGAGGACGGCAACGCGGTCACCGCGGCGATGCATTACAACCGCTGGGGCTGGGCCATACTGACAGTGCTTGGGTTGGCTTTGATCTCGCCATTGCAAGCGCGTCGTTTCGATGCGATTTCGCAGGGCCTTATGGCCGGAGTCTTACTGCTGGCGCTGGCGTTCCTGAAGTTGAGTTATTTCGCGGTCGGCCTTGGCGTTCCTGCGCTAATGCTGATCTATGGCGGCGCACGTCTGCGCGCGGCGTTGCTGGCGTTGCTTGTGATCCCGGCTGGGGGGCTTATCGTTTGGCTGCTTTGGCCCGCACTCCTGCCCGCCTATGCCACGGATCTGCGCATGGCGATTGCGGCCTCCGGTGTTTTGGCGCCGCGCATTGACTTCATTCTGGTGGACAACATCAAGGACATCGCGCTGGTGGTGACCGCCTTCGCGGTGGCGGCCCTGACACGGCGCGCGGACCCGCGCGATGGGCTGCTGCTGGTGTTCTTGATTTCGGGCGGCGTGCTGATCCTGGCGCAAAACTTCCAAAGCCTGGTGATGCCGCTCTTTCTGGTGGGGTTCGTCTATGCCGACCGCCATATCGCGCGGCAGGCTGATGCTGGACTTGGTGCCCGCCTGATCGGGCTCGGCCTGATGGCCGTGTTCCTGAGCACCCCGTCGATTAGACTGGATAAAGGCCGGGCTGCGCTACACGCAATCGCGGTTTGATCCTGAGCTTGTTCAGGTCGAGCTTTCTGGCATCAAAGGCGTGGTGTTTCAACGCAACAGCCTTGGCAATCTGGACGCGGCGCGCCAAGGCGACCGGCGCAACACCGCCGACCTCACCGCCGAACCGGGCGATTACCAGACATGGGGGCTGAGGTTCGGCGCCGAATACATCGCGCTTCTTGCCGATGGCGAGGCCCTTTTGCGCCGCAACGCGGTCACGGATGCCACCGTCATGAGCTTTGACTACTCCAACCCGTTCCCGATGGTGCTTGACCTGCCGCGGCGCAAGGGCGGCTACAACTGGATGCATGCCGGGCGCAACTTGTCAGCGGCGGAGGCGGGCCATATCTCGGACGCGGATTTCTTCGGCGGCGTCGACTACGTGATGGAGCCCTTTGTCGCGACCAACCAAAGGGCGCTCCGCTTTATACAGACAACATATGGGCCGGGGCTTTTGGAGCGTTTCGAGATCCTGGACCAGTCAGAGCTTTGGACGCTTTATGGGCGCAAGGATGCGGCGGCGACGGACTGATCGCTACTCCACGTCGTAGAGATCAGTCCGCCGCGGCGAGCCGCGCCAGTGATGCGTGGTGATTGGCCACAGGTCCTACAGCGGATCGCGAGGGACCTGAATCAGATTTTCAGGCGAAATGCGGCGGAACCGAGCTATGATGTGCGTGTTTGCTTTCAACGTGATGCCTCAATTTAGAAGCGAAACGCCCTAGTACGGCAGGCCGATATAGTTCTCGGCCAAGTCCTTGCGCGCGGTCTCTGACCGCGACAGGTGGTTCAGCGTGGCCCGCCGCATCTGCGCCTCAAAGGGGCTCTCGCCCTCAAACTGGTGCAGCATGGTTGTCATCGACCAGCTAAAGCGCATCGCCTTCCAGATCCGGTTTAGGGCGCGGTCGGAATAGCCATCGATACCCGTCTCGTTGCCGCTCTTTAGGGCGTCGATCAGGGCCTCGGAGAGGTAGTACACATCTGAGACCGCCAGGTTCAGCCCCTTCGCGCCGGTCGGCGGCACGATATGTGCCGCGTCCCCCACAAGGAACAGCCGCCCCCAGCGCAAGGGCTCGGACACAAAGCTGCGCAGCGGCGCCACGGATTTCTCGACGGACGGTCCGGTGACCAGCCTGTCGGCGGTCTCCTTGGGCAGGCGCAGCGAGAGCTCCTCCCAGAACTGATCGTCGGACCAGGCGTTGGGGTCGGTGCCCACGGGCACTTGGATGTAGTAGCGGCTAAGTTCTGCGTTGCGCATCGAGCACAGCCCGAAGCCCCGCGGCGAGTTGGAATACATCACCTCATGGCTCACCGGCGGCGTCTTGGACAGCACGCCCAGCCAGCCAAAGGGATAGACGCGCTCGAACTCCTGGCGCTTGTCTTCGGGGATGGTCTTGCGGCTGACCCCGTGGAACCCGTCGCAGCCCGCCACATAGTCGCAATCCAGGCGGTGGCGCGCGCCCTTCAGCGTGTACTCCACGAAGGGCGCGGTGCCCGTGGCCTCCTGGATGACGACATCCTCGACGCCATGCACGATCGTCGTGCCCATCGCGTCCTGGGCCTCGTAGAGATCGCGGGTCACCTCCGTCTGGCCGTACACCGTCACGCCCCTGCCCGTGAGCTTGTCCAGCTCGATCGGGATCGAGAGGTCGCCATCGGTCAGAAAGCAGCCCTCGTGATAGAACCCTTCGCGGTCCAGCCGGTCGCCCAGCCCCGCCGCGCGCAGGGTGGCCACGGTGCCGCTCTCCAGCACGCCCGCGCGAATGCGCCCAAGCACATGTTCTCGCGTGGCGCGTTCCAGCACCACGGTTTCCACACCCGCCTGGTTCAGTATCTGGCTGAGAAGTAGCCCCGAGGGACCGCCCCCAATGATCGCGACCTGCGTCCGCATTCCTGCGTCTCCTGTTTGTTTGTGCGAGCATAGCAAAGCAATGCGTTCGGTAAATGCCACCCAGGCCGCGAACCGGCGCGATTGCCATTCAATTGCCGTGGACCGCATTAGAAAAGGCTCGGATGCTGGGCTCATGGCCCCGGCAAGGCCCCCCGCGCGCCACCTGATCCAACAATGACGTGTCCACTCCAACACGGTCAGGCCTCACGGCGCTGTGGGATACCGACCGCCAGCACCAGAAAGCATCGTGCCAATGGACCAGTGGCCAACCATGCACTAACCACCACCCCGGACTGCCCGATTGGGGCTCTCCAACGGGGTCCTCTTCCTCTGAATTGAGCCAGCCCCATGCCAAAGCAAGGCCGGTGCTGTGCTAGCGGATGTCCCACTCGTACTGCTGAAACGCGATGCTGCGGGCGCCAAACATCTCTTTTTGGCGGGCCAAACCATGGTTCACAGTGCGCCCGCGATCCGTGGTGGAGATCCCAAAGCTGAACCAATCGCGGTCCGCATAAACGTCACTCAGCAGCGTTTCTATCACCAAATCCAGCGCGCCCAGATCGCGCCCGGCCAGTGAATTAGCCATGTATTGTGTGTGGACCGCCGTACCGCAGTCAAAGATCAAAGCACCGCCCAACATCTGCTCGCCGTTGAAACCCGCAAACAAACGGATTTGGTCTGGGAAACTGGACTGCAAGAGAATGATCTCATCAAGGCTGTGGGTCGCGGTGGCCCCGTGACGCGTGTCTAGAACCTCTGTCAGGATGTCCCAGAAGCTTGCCAAGTCCTTGCTTTCAGAGACGCTGATCCCGGCTCGGCGCGCCTTGCGAATGCCATCCTTGCGCCCGCCGCTCATTGGCAGCCGACGGGGCACAGGTATGGCCGAGCCCAGATCTGAGCGGACAAGCTGAGCACCGGATGTCACCAACGCATAGATATCTGCTTCCGCGGGTTGGGCGTGGAAGATATGCGGGCTCGGCTTGTAGATCAGTTGCTCGATCCCGCGCGTTCGCATGTCATGTTCCAGCGCCTCGATCACGTCGAGCACGGTCGATGCTTTCGTATTTGGTGCCACAAGCAACCCGCCATAGGTCAACCCGCCGTGAGAGTTCAGAGTCTTCCCAGAAAGGTTGGCAGGCAAGAGCGCGACGAGCTTGCCGTCAGCCTCAAAGAGCATCGAGTGATCTTCAAAACGGTTCCGGTGGTAGTCCATGAAACGTCGATCATGCAGGAAAGTGGCGTTCGATGCGCCCGCAACAAATGCGTTCCAGGTTGCGTCGTCGGCGCCATGTTCAAACCGCCGGATTTGGACGTTTGGCGTGCTCACGCCCGGCGCGCCTCGATAAAGATCTCGCTGGCCAGATCGGGGCGCGCGCGCCCCAGCTGATAGAGCCCATCCATTACCTCACGCCCCAGGCTTTCGACGAGCGGCAGCATCTGTGCATGGGTGAATGGCTTTACCAGATGCCCGCCCGTTTCCGTCACACGCAACCCATGGGCTGCCGCCTGGGCGCATAGTCGCTCCAAGTCATAAACTCTGGGCTGCTGCAGAGTGGTATTGCGCGCACTCAGCTCTGTCAGGTCCTGGATCAACCCCATGTTTTGGGCCAATTGACGGTGCATTGAGCGTGCATTCGGCACATTTAGGTGCACCACCGTGTCCGGGCACATACGCGCTGCAATCGCTGACATCAGACTGTCGGCGTCGGGCACCTCATGCAAGAGCCCAGAACAGAGAATGAAATCGGCTGCCCCCAAATCGCTTGGCGCGATCTCCTCGAAGAACCCTTGCACGACATTGAGGTTCGGCAATCCGCTTTGGCGGGCGACCTCGGCAAATGTCGCAGATGGTTCCACAATGGTCCAGCTGTCCCACTGGCCGCCGGCGTTCACGTAGGCCGCAGCCTGAAGGTCCCGACCACATCCCAATTCGATCACATTGGCCGGTCGATAGTGAGACAAGCGTTCCTGCACAAGCTGGCAGCGGTATCGCACCATCTCGGCCTCGAAGCCGTAATCGTCGTTATAGTCCTTGGTGTAGCGCGAAATGCTCTTGTCCATGGCTCGTTCTTTGGGTTTTCTGCCTCAGCCTGTCAATGGACGATCAAACTACCGCGCGTCGTTACATCAGGTTCTTCAACGATCGCTGATATGTGGATGCCATGCTAGCTATTGAGGCTTGATGTCTCTTTTAGAAGGTTCTGTATACCGGGTTTGTCGCGTCCCCGAAGCTTACGCAACGTACGGTTCAATCGCTTGTCCCACCGGCTTTGCCGGGCGTCTTTGTAGGCGACGAACGGTTTGGGCGGCGCATTGGCTGCGATGGCCCCCTCGAAGAAAGCATATTGTTCCTTGGTCACAAGGGCGGCATAGGCACTGGGAAAATCCGCCACTCGATCACGCACCAAGTCCCGAGCAATGCGAATATGGGTTGCCGAGAACGAGCAATTGGCCCCCAGGGTCGGGTTCATAGAGGTGAGCGCATCGCCGACGGGCACATAGTTTTTCGGCGTGCCATCCGCCGTCAGAACCCCAACGTTCCATCGGTTCCGGGGCTTGATGAACATCCGGTTTGGCCCCACGGCCCTGGCACGGCTTAACCAAACGCGCGCCTTTGGATGAGAGTTGGCGAGCTCAAGAAAGGCATCGGGTTCGCGGAACTTTCGCACCAGGTCTCGGTGCTCGGCATGTATCGCCAAAGTCAGCGAGAACCATCCGCCCTGAGCCGGATAAAGGGTCATGTACAGCGCCCCAAAATCATGCCCGCATTCGATCAGCGGGTCAGGCAGACCCTTTGATGACGGCTGATCCAATCTGAAGAATTGGGTGACGTAGACCACGTTACTGGGCTGATCAACACCGGCGCCCGTCTGGACGAGCAGGTCGGACATTAGCGGTGAGTTACCGCCCATCGCATCAATGACAAGCGTGTCTTCTTGAACCGACAGAGGGGCGTTATCCTGAAGGTCAAGTTGCCGGATCGAACCGGCTTTCAGGGCAGCGCCTTGGATTTGGGTTTGGGTTTTCGCTAGGCCGACAGTTTCGCCAAACAATTCCAAAAGCGCGCTGTCGGTCTGCCAACGGGTGGCGAACAGACGGCGGCATTCCTGTGGCACGTCCCCGGTAAGCCGCTTGGACCCGGGGGTGAATTGCAGCGCATGTTTGGCGAAACGATCTAGGATCGCAGGATTGATCTTTCGCAACTCGACCTCGAGCCTGGGCAGAAAGATGTGGCTGTGGGCGCGATGCCCATTCATATCGTCCGGCCCTTTGGGATGCTCGACATCGCGGCCCGGCCCCACCAGATGAGTGACCCGCAAATGCGGGGCCATGGCGATGGCGGCGAGATGCGCGGAGAAACCATCGCCAAGGATCACACAATCTGAGAAGGCATTCTTGCCGGACATGTCTGGGTGTGTGCTCCGTTCGCTTGGGCGGGCTGCGTCTCTGACAGTGTTATCGGCAGAACCACTGCGTCGCAATCAGCATGCCATCAAACCAAAATCGGGTTCGTTATCCAGCGCTGCTGATCATGTGGCCTCAACAATCCGAGAGCGTCAGACGTCGCAATTGCTCGGCCACATACTCTGCGCATTCCATTGACAGATGCGGCCCCATGGGAAGGCTCAAAACGCGGCGGGACATGTCCTGTGCAATTGGGAAGCCTTCCGCCAAGGAAGGATCGTCCCTATAGGCGTTTTGCTGACCAGGGGGCGAAGGGTAATGGATCAGCGTGGCGATGCCGCGCTCGGCCAACCTGGATTGCAACTTGTCCCGCATTTGGTGTTGCACGACGAAAAGGTGATAGACCGGATCCGCGAAATCGGGGGCGTTTGGCAGCACCAGATCTGCATCGCGGAGCGCGTCCAGATAAAAACGCGCGATTTTTTGCCGCCGCGCCGTCCAAGTGTCGAGGCTTGCAAGCTTCACCCGTAGGATGGCCGCCTGAAGAGGGTCCAAACGCGAGTTCGTGCCCAGTATCTCATGCTCATATTTGCGCCGGCTGCCGTAGTTTCCCAGCATGCGGACGCGTTCTGCGATCTTGGCCGAGTTGGTTGTGATGGCGCCGCCATCGCCACCGGCCCCGAGGTTTTTACCGGGATAGAAGCTCCAGCACACAATATCGGCATGGCTACCAATCCGCCGCCCCTTGTACCGCGCGCCATGCGCCTGTGCTGCGTCTTCGATGACGGGAATACCGCGATCTTTGGCGACATCCAAAATGCCATCCAGATCAGCCGGGCAGCCATAAAGATGGACCGGAATTATGGCCTTGGTGGCGGGTGATAGGCGGCTCGAGATACCGTTTGCGTTGATGTTATGACTTGCGGGGTCCGGGTCAACGGGGACAATTGTTGCGCCCACGGCGGACACGGCCAGCCATGTTGCGATGAATGTGTTGGCGGGAACGATGACCTCATCACCGGGGCCGATGCCCAATGCCCGCAAGGCTAACACCAGGGCATCCAGCCCATTGCCGGTGCCAACCGCGAAATCCGCCTGGCAATACCGCGCCCAATCCGCTTCGAAAGCGTCCACTTCGGGGCCGCCGATATAGTATCCGCTTTCCATGACGCGCGCGACAGCGCCATCGATTTGATCCTTCAATTCGCGATAGGCCGCGCCGACGTCTAGAAACGGAACCTTCAATTTGCTGCACTTACAGCTTGTCGGAACATGTCGTAGTCGCGGTAATAGTCCGCCTCGTCGAAGGGAAGTGACGCCAACACCATGCAAACCGCCCCCTGGCTGAAGCTGTCCATCTCTCGCCAAACCATCTGACTGATGTACAATCCCTTCCTTGGGTCCCTCAGCCAGTAGTCGGTGGTGTCAAATCCGTCATCGATCTTCACGCGAAAACTGCCGGACAAGGCGAACAGCACCTGTTGCAGATCCCGGTGCGCGTGGCCGCCGCGCTCTGAATCTACGGGGACGTTGTACAAGTAATAGACGCGTTTGATATCGAATGGGACGTGGCTGTTGCCTTCTATAAAGGTCAGGTCCCCCCGGAAATCGTGAATTTGGGGCAGTTCGACTTCACGAACTTCGCCAAGTTTCTTTTTCATATTTGGCTCCGCGGCGATAGATTTCGACCACAGTTACACAAACGAGCAATCAATCATATCCTTGCTTTTGCGCCGTGAACATCGCCGCATAAAGCCCGTCGCGTTGCAACAACTCTTCATGCGTCCCGCCCTCGATGAGGGTCCCGTTTTCAAGGAAATAGATCTGGTCGGCATTCATGACAGAGGACAACCGGTGCGACACGACAACAGTCGTCTTATTCTTTGTCAGGCGTTGCATGGCCGCCTGAATGCGGTCTTCCGTGCCCTGGTCCAGTGCAGAGGTCGCCTCATCCAACAGGACAATGGGTGCGTCGTTCAAAAAGGCGCGGGCGATGGCAATGCGTTGCTTCTGTCCGCCTGACAATTGGCTGCCTTTCGGCCCCAACGGCGTGTCACCGCGGCTGCGCATGAGGGGCGCAATTTCGGCCGCTTCCGCAGCGGCCCAGATTTCTTCATCACTTGCATCCGTCCGGGCATAGCGGATGTTTTCCTTTATCGTGTCATTGAAGATGACAATATCCTGCGCGACCACGGAGAAGGACTTGCGGAACCGCTCGAGGTCGAGGTCCTTCACATCCGCATCTCCCAAGGTGATTTTCCCATCCCCGACATCGTAGAGGCGCGTCAAAAGGCTGAGGATCGTCGTTTTCCCCGACCCGGTCGGCCCAACCACCGCAGTGACCTCACCCCCCTTGAGGCGCAGGGATAAATCCCGAAACAGCGGCTCCTCGCCCTCATAACCAAAGGTGACATCTTCAAGAACGAAGTCGGATTGCGTGTCGATATCTTGTTCCGGGTTCTCGGCAAGCGCCAGCGCCGAGTTGAGTTTCAGATGCGCGCAAACCGAATCCAGCATGACCAATATCCCCTGCAATTGGGCGAAGTAATTGGCAACGGCCCGGATCGGGTCGAACAAGATCGCAAGACCAAGAAGGAAGGTGATCAGGCCGGCGGCGTCCATCCCGGACGTGTCCGTCAGAATAAGGTATCCGCCGCCCGCGATCACAATCACAAAGACGAAAGCTGTGATTAGGTCAATCAGGGGCGGGATCAGCGCCTGGGTGGACAAAAGGCGATAATTCAGGGTTCGAATAAGGCCGGAAGCGTTGAATAACCGATCCTGCTCATACTCCTCCTGGCCGGTTATTTTGACGGTGCGCATGCCGCTCGACATCTCTTCGATGTTGGTGACGTAGTCGCTGGTCGCCTTCTCGACACCGATTTGCAGGCTGCGGATGCGATGCCCGACAAACTGCATACTCAGCGCGACACTGGGGATCGCGATCAGGGCCGCAGCAAACAAGAGCGGCGATTTGTAAATCAGATAACCCGAAACAACCAAAACCGTGACGGCTTCGCGCACAGCAATCACACTGGTCTGGCCCAGAAACGTGCCCAACGCGTTGGCTTGGGCGACGACACGGTGGATGATTTCGCCGGAATTGGTGCGGTCGAAATACGCCAAATCCAACCGCAGCAGATTCGAGATGATGTCTTTGCGGATTTCCAGCACGATTTCCGACGTCAGCCAGGCAGAGATCCGCGGCGTCGCAAAGGACAGAAATCCGCGCAGCACAAAAATCGCGAAGACCACCGCAGAGACCCACAGCAGCTGCGCGACCGTTCCGTTCTCGAAGATGACCCGCAACCCACCTTCGGTCAGCGCAAGAAACTGTTGATACACAACACCTTGCCCAACGATCAGGACCAGCATCACGATCATCCAGGGCGTTTTCTGCTTCAAATAGGTCCGCCAGACCCAATGCAGATTTTCGCGGTCGGGGTCCTGGAAAAACCGCCGCCGTTCTTTGGCCTGTTCACTGCGCTTCATGTCAAACAGCAACCTTTGCGGATCATTGTGCGAGTTCGTAAACGTCCCGCAGACCCTTAGTAGAGTTCATGGTCCGCGTCTATCGGCGGAGCTCAGAGTCTGGCTCAAAACCCGCCCACAGTTCTCCTTACGATATGGCAGGTTGATCTTCTGATGGCGGCGAGCAGTGCCCAAGCCTCTGCGGATGCGATTATGCGCTCCCAGTCCTCCGCCAATCGGCGGCAGCGCCCCAATTGCGTGTCCGCACGCCTTTTGGCCATGACAATGCTGTAAGCTGTCATCCCACAGTTTTGCCACTGTTGCTTTCCCGGGGTATTTCCTATTGGTTCCTTGATTGCCTCAAAAGTCAGATCGCGACCCCCATGCGCCACACAATCTTGCTTATCACCTACAATCAGGAGGGTTTTGTTGGCGAAGCACTAGACTCCATCCTTAACAGCCGACCGCTTCCTTATGAGATCGTGATTTGTGAAGATTGCTCCACCGATGGCACGCGCGATGTTTTGAGCCGCTACCGTGACAAACACCCCGACATTATCAAGCTTCACTTCAACGCCCAGAACCTTGGGATTTGGGGGAACTTGAACAAGGTCTCCAAACTGGCGAGCGGCGACGTGGTCAGCTATCTGGGTGGCGATGATTGGTTTGCCCCGGACCTTTTGGCGAATATGAACCAAACGATTGCGAACAGCGGTCTGGACCCGCAAAAGGACAAGTTCCGCATTTTGCCCAACACAATTATCTGGTCACCGGGACATCAGGATCGGCTCCCACACAACGAAGACCACATAAAGTCATATACCCCGCCCGGACTGTTCCTGAGAAACCTGAACCACAGCCGCCTGCAAGGCATAAGCGCCGCCTTGCATCGCTGCTTTCCTGACTATGCCGATAATTCTGACGACATCGGCTCGTGGGCAGATCTCGTACAGGAAGTGGAATTCGCCAAACATGCGGAACATCTGCTGATCGGGGACTATGATGGAAGCTATTATCGACAGTTTGTTGGTGTCGTGGCGAAGCAATCGGATCGGGAACTTTCGGAGAGCTATTTGCGAGCCGTGGAGCAGATCATAGAAAACGCGTCGTCAGAAAACGGCGAGCTGGCGGAATGCGACAAAAGTTATGCGCAAATTCTGGCAGGTATGGTCCGTCAGGAAATAGATACAGATCTGCCAGCACTTTTCCCATTGACGAAACAAGTTTATCGCCATTTGCGCAATTTTCCGCAGGACCGGAAAATCGTTTCCAGACGACTTCGGATCATCTGGGAGAAGTCGCTTGGGAACGCACTGAAACGCAAGCTGGGACTGATGCGTTAGTTGGCTGATCTGGGGGAAGTTATGGGACTTGCCTCAGTTATTCCGGCGTAGGGAAAACACTACTGTGTGCGGTGCGCGGCGACCCGGTGCCTGTCTGCACTTTTCTACGTTTTCGATCCGCAAAACACTGAACACCAAAAGGCTGCGCCCCGCGGTTCCGCTCACGCCGGACGCGCAACGGCGCGAAATACCTCTGTGACGTGCGCAATGTCGTCTAGCGTCAGGTTGTGGTGGTTTGGCAGATAAAGCCCCAGATCATGCACCTTGTCCGCATTAGGCAATGCGGCGGCCTTGTGGTTCCGCAGCCAAAACGGATGACGCGCGATGTTGCCGCAGATTAAGGGGCGAACTTCAATCTGGGCGTCAGTTAGTGCTTCATACGTCTCAAGGCGGTTCTCGACAAAGGTCCCGTATGCAAAAGAAGACAGCGGGTCAGCTTCGCTTGTCTGCGCAAAAAAGTCGGGCAGCGCGGCGCGATAGGCCTCGAAGTTACGCTCGCGAACTTTGACGATATCATCGAGTTTCAGAAGCTGCGACTGTCCCAGCCGCGCCTGCAGGTCTGTCGAGCGCAGGTTAAAGCCCGCGTGATAGAAGGTGTAAAGGTTACGCACCGCGTCCACGTCATGCGCAGACGTGAGGGCCTCGCGCCGCTCGGGAGACAGGTCGCGGCTCCAGCCGTGAGAGCGCAGAGACAACATCACCTGTTGCAGGTCGCTGTCATCAGTGACGACCATGCCCCCCTCAATCGTCGAGACATGATGGCCGTAATAGAAGCTGAAGCTGCCCGCGGTGCCATGGGTGCCCAGCTTGCGCCCAGCATATGCCGAGCCAAGCGCCTCGCAACTGTCCTCCAGCAGGATCACGCCGTATCGGTCGCAGATCTCTTGGATTTCCTTCAACTTGTTTGCGTGACCCAGCACATGCACGAGGATCAGGACAGAAGGTTCATGGGTTCGGCACAATTCTTCCAGATGATTCAGGTCCAGCCCGAGGTCCATCGGGTCGCAATCGCAAAGCTTTGTGTCGAAGCCGAACTGCAGCAGAGGCGCCACCGTCGTCACCCAGCTGACTGAGGCCGCAATCGCCTTGTTGTTACGCAGCCGCCCGGCCTCTCGCAGGGCATAGATCATCAGCAGGTTGGCCGAGCTGCCCGAGTTCACAAACACGGCATGCTTGCTACCCATCCAATCAGCGAATTGTTCTTCGAAGGATACCGTTTCGTTCGCCTTGGTCAGGCGGTTGCCAGCCAGCATCCAATCGGACAACGCCTGCAGCTCGTCCTGTGTGATCGTGTCGTCAGCTAGATAGACAGGCCGGCTCATCCAAATACTCCTTTGAGCGCGCGCCAGCGCTTTATCATCTTGAGTTCGTGATAGAACTGCTTGACTTCCTTATAGGCGTTTTTCATCGCCAGCGCCTTCGCCTCGTCCTCAGCCGCGCCCACGGTGATCGAGCCTTCATGGGCCAGAAACACTGCCAGCGGCTCGGCGACAAAGCCGATCTTTGGATAGCGCAGCATCGACAAAAGCGAAGCGTACACATCTGGACCCACGCCATGGTAATGCGCCTTAGGCAGAGGCAAACGACCCTGATAGATCGCATCAATCAAGGTGTGACGACGAAATACGCATGCGCCCGGCGAGATGATCGTGCGCAAGATCTTCTTCTCCAGCGCCTTGCGCGGGTAAGTGCCCGTCGCTGGCATCCAATCCTCGAACATGCGCGGCCCGTCCTTGCCGGCACCGTCCTCCAGAACTTCGTGGATCTGCGCCACACTGAACGCAAAGCCAGTGTCTGGGGTCATCACACTCAAGCATGCCTCGATGAAAGTCGGCTGGATCCAGTCGTCATCATATTGCAGATGCACAAACTCGCCAGAGCTGTGCATGATCCCATCAAGCCAGCAGTAATGCGGACCGAAGTCGCGGTCACGCCGCACGTATTGGATCCTGTCGCCATAGCCAGCGGCAACCTCTGGCGTCGCGTCGGTCGAGCCGTGATCGACCACCACCACCTCACAAGCCACGGTTTGAGCAAGCGCGCTGTCGATCGCCCGCGGCAGCAAAGCCGCGCGATTGAAGGTCGGCACCACAATTGAGACACCTTCAGCCATCCAAATCTCCTAAGATCGCCCGAAGGCGAGACGTATCAGCAACGAGTATGTCAGCATGTCCCTTGGGATGAATGTCCAGCGTAACGCTTGACAAGGATTGCACAAACTCCGCGACTTTGGTGCCACAGCCGGCGCCAATATTGACCTCGCCCTCCGCCTCCGTCAGCGCCAGCTTTACCAAACGTTGCGCCGCTTCTTTTGCCGTCAAGAAGTCGCGGAGCGACTCTGCGCCATAAAGCTCGAAGGGTTTGCTCAGATCCTCGGTGGTGAGGCGGCGACTGATCGTGGGGCGCAGGTAGGATCCGGTCTGGGCAGGGTCATGGATCGAAAAAACCCGCCCGCAACACAGCGAGACACCCTTTGTCTGGGCGAAGAACCGTGCCGTGTCTTCCCCCATCAGCTTGGTTTGGCCGTAGACCGAAACAGGTATCGTGGGCGCGGTCTCAGCCAATCGCTCTGCGCTTGGCGCGTAAACATGACCTGACGAGCAGTATAGCATTCGCTTGGATGTCATAGCGGCGCAAAGGTTCGCCGTGCCCGCAACATTCACCGCATAAGCGCGCGCCGGATCAGCCTTGACCTCAGCGACGGGCACCAACGCGGCCAAGTGCAGCACAAGGTCGAGCGGGCCACAATCGTGCAGCGCTTTTTGGGTGGCGTCGCCGTCCGTAAGGTCGGCCGTGTTCCTGATAACATCAGCCTCGGGGCAGAGCCGATCCAGCCAAGCCAGCACGTGCCGCCCTAGTATACCACCTGAGCCCGTGACATAGATCCGCATCAGCCTATCGCCCTGCTACCAAGAGCGCGCACCCATTGCACCAGGGCGCTGCGTCGGATCACCGTCGGCGTGCCGCGCCCCGTCAAGAGCGCCCATGACACCGCACGCGGCAGGCGTTTGGCTTTGGCACATGCAAGCCAGGCCCCGTCGGGCAACGCAACCAACTTGCCGAAATGCTTGCGCCAGATCCTGGCTTTCTCATCCTGCATGCCGGCTTGATCCGAGGACATACCGCCCACCCGATACGTCACGAAACGCTCGGTCACGCCACAATTCGCACCTGCCAGAAAGAGCCGCAGGATCAAGTCGTAATCCGCCGAGATCTTGAACGAGAGATCGAAGCCTCCGAGGTCCAAAAACTGCTGCCGCGACATCACCATGCCGGAATGGCCAAACGGCATCGTCAAAAGTACACGCGAATACCCTCTGCTGATCGTGCCACGGAAAACCCCGCTGGTGATCTCTCCGTCGGGGCCGAGCCCTAAGACAGGGCTAGCGACAAAGTCATGGCCTTCTTCCAGCTTCGCCAGCGCCTTCGCCAACCCGTCGGGATCGTGCAAATAGTCGTCAGAGTTCAGGACAAACAGCCACTCGCCCGTGGCCATTGCGGCGCCCTTGTTCATGGCGTCATAAACGCCTTGATCGGGCTCGCTGATCCACCCCGCTATGCGACCCTCGTCGGCCAGTTTGGCGATACCGTCTGCGGTTCCATCAGACGAGCCGCCATCGATCACCAAATGCTCGCAATCGCGATGGGTCTGCGCCTCCACACTGGCGACGCCTTGCAGAAAGCTCTCCCACCTGCCTGCCTCATGCAGGTTGTAGGTTGCTGTTATGATCGAAATGCGGGCCATCTTAGAGCCGGCTCCCTTCGGCCTGACATTCTGACCGTATGTCAGAGAGTAAGGATCACGTGCAACGGTAAGGTTGAGTGGCTCGGCAAAATAAACGCACATGTTGACCTGGCGGCAAATCCCCGGGTGGAGCACCATGCGCGGGTCGATGAGCCGCAGCATGTGTTTGCCAGGAAGTTGAGCGTCCCGCATTCGTAGGTGGAACCAGTATTCATCCAGCTGGTTGGCGGCTCTGGATGCCCTTGAAGCGGCTACAGAGACGGACCGAGTACGAAGGGAACATGAACTCCGAGCGGAGGTGTAGTGCCGCCGAAGCTCGTGCGGTACCCGCCGAACGAAGTAATAGACACCCTGCTTTACGAAGCTGTGTGCCGCTGTTTTGTTTGCTATCCTGTACTACGCCTTAGCTCATCCCACGAGAAACTGAAGCGATACAATTGCATGTCTTAAAAGATGGTGCCCGAGGCGAGACTCGAACTCGCACGCCCGTGAAGGCGGGGGATTTTGAATCCGATGGTTGATCGGAATGTCCTTATTTTTAAGGGTGGAATTGATGCCCATGTCACTACCCGGTGACGCCATGTCACCGCCATGTCACTGTCATGTCACCGATTCTGGGTGGGCTATATTCGGGGTGATGGTGCCCTTCCCCGGATTCGAACCGGGACGCCGTGAGGCAAAGCATTTTGAATGCTTCGTGTCTACCATTCCACCAGAAGGGCGTGAATAATCCTCCTCATAAGTGAGCAGGATTTTGTTTGCAACCTCGCTTGCTGACGCGCCCTCCTTAATTGTCGAGACCAGCGCCCGTATCTCTTCGAGCTGCGCTTCGAGTAGTTGCTGTCTCATGCTGCGCGCTCCGCACGCCATGGGACGCTGAGCGCCTGCGCAGTGGCCTCCCAGAGGCGCGGAACATAGTCCCGGTGGAAGACATCGTGGAAAGCCTTAGCCACCTCCTGTGCCTCGATATGAGCGCCCTGGGGGTCCGTCCGCTTGAAGGGGTTGTCGCTTAACCGCATCTCTGCATGGTACGGGTCGATGCTCCAGCGAACCGACCAGCTCTTTGCACAGATGTTGAGCATGTAGAAGGCATCTGCGCGGGCTGTAACCGGCGGCATCGGGATGCTTCGCGTGGCTTCACGTTGGAGCGCGTGGTAGGACGCCGTAAGCTCCTCCAGTTGCTGCCATTTGCTAATGAGCTGGAGCGCGAGGTCGGTGTTCGTTACCAGTAGCGCCTCGTACTCAGCCTGGGTGTGTCTCGGCACATGGTTCTTGATGAACTTGTGCGCCTTGTTGATCATATTCTCTTTGAAGGTGCTCATCTCGATTTCCTTAGTACATGCTGAAGCCGGGCGAGCAGCAGCCCAGTTTGATCTTGCCGTCGAACCCCAAGCGAGGCCCGTGGAGCGTCACCGAGGGGCCGCGATCTTGCTGCCGCGTGGTGGTCCCTTGGGTGTTGCGTTCCGCCCCTCCTGCGTCCTGCTGGCAGACTGTGAGGGCAAGCAAAGGGGCCGCCATAAAGCCGCCGGTTAGGTATTTCTTCATGTCTGGGTTCTTTCTCAGCTAAGCGCTGCTAGTGCGTCATCGAAGGCGTCAGGCGCGAGGTGCGCGTACCGCATGGTCGTTTGGATTGTCGCGTGACCCATCCACTTCTGGACTACCGGGAGGGACACGCCACGTTGTATCAAGCGGGAACAGGTGGTGTGCCGGAAGCTATGGAAGACAGCCTCGTCATCAGGAGGCAGCTTCGCCCACTCTTTCCATGCCCGAAGGCGGCGCGACACGGCGCTGGAGTTGACCGTGCGCGGGAACAGCGGTTCCCAGTCACGAATATCCATCCGGCGACGCAGGACTATCTCCCTAGCGCGGGGCGTGAGAGGCACCGAGCGGGGCGTGTCGCCCTTGGTGACCCAGGTGGAGAGCCTGCCGGTGCCCCTACTCGCCTACGCGCGGGTATAGCTCGCGCCCGCGTTTGCGCGCGCTTCCTGCCCCATCTGGTGCCCGTGATGGTGCTCACGATGATTGTTACATTATAACAAAAATAATCACTGATGCATCCCACAGGACAGGAGTGATGTTGTATTAAGACCCCTCGCCCATACACGCCCCATCTGGCGCTTCTCACATGCCTCAAGGGATACTCAATCCCCCGTAAACAAAATGAAAACAACAGGTTAAACTATGTGGTGACGTAAGATGGTGACATGGGCAGCGTGTGAGAGCAATAATCCGGGCGCGCGGGAGCAATAATCCGCACCTGCGTTTGCCTGCGTGCGCGTATAGGGGCCCCCACCGGGGGATTTGCGCGGCCTCTATAATGATCTCTGCTGCTCAGATTTTTGTGACAAAACATTCCGGGCCCTTGGGGTGGGCTGAAGACCCCAGAAGCCCCCCACAGCACCTCTGAGAGGCCCCTTAGGCGGTCTTCACGGGCACATGCTTGGCTCCGCAGACCGAGCACTCCACGGGCTTCCCAGTGGGCCTGAGAGAGGCGTGGCTAAAGTTGCAGTTCTTGGTCATGAGAGGGTGGCCTTGATGGTCTGGTAATCCCCGACACGGTTCCCTTCGCGGTCGAACACTTGGGGCCCTTATGGTGGAGATGATGGAAGGTGAAGGAGAGGCTATGCTCGATCAGCAAAGCCTTGAGGTTGTCACATGCGGGGCACCCCGAGGGGTAACCGTACACATGCAGCTCAGAGGGGTCTGTCATGGGCACCTTATGGTGTATGGATGAAGGGATAGATGAGGAGGGAGATGCCATCAGGTAAAACCTCCCAGGCCCCTTAGGTGCCTAGTGGTGAACCTTAGGAGGCACCCTAGGGGGTATGGATGGAGGAGATAGATGAGGAGGGAGATACCATCAGGTAAAACCTTCCAGGCACCTAAGGGGGCTGCTGGTGAAACTTAGGGGGCACCTTATGGTGAACCTTAGCGGGCACCTTATGGTGAACCTTAGCGGGCACCTTATGGTGAACCTTAGCGGGCACCTTAGGGGGCACCTCATGGGGCACCTAAAGGGTATATGAAGGTGGTGTGGAGGAGGAGGACATCTCTATCATCCCTCTCTCACACCAACCTCACATACACTTTCTATATACTCTCTATGTGCAACCTTATGTGTAACCTTATGTGTAACCTTATGTAACCTTATGTAACCTTCCCATGCACCTTCCCTAGGGTGTGGGTTAATTGCCCGGTCTAGGGTGGGTTAATTGACTAATTAGTTGAAAACATTGTATCTTTTCCCAGAGCCCCCGAAGGTGCCCTGAGCGGGTGTACGAAGTGCCGTTACGCTGCCTCGGCGGGGATGATGCGCTGGAGCCCGTGAAGGCCCGCGAGTTCGGTAAACTGCACCCTCGGGGAGGTGGCCCCGGCGTCCGCGACCGCGAGCTTCAGGTGGTCAGCCACGGCCCGCCAGTCGAGGGGGTCCAAGCCCTCCGCATCAGGGGTGAAGCCGGAAGCCAGAGGGCCGCTCGCAGCCAGCCCAGTGGCCCCTGCGAGGAGGACATCCGCTGCCCCTCGGGTTGGGTCTTGAGCAGCAATGTAGCCCTCCACAGCGGCGCTGGCGGCCCCTGCGGACGCACCAGTCCGGAGATCTCGCCCCACTCTTGTGGCCTTCGGGGCCGCGAACGGGGTGCAGAAGGTGGTCTATCGCACGTTGCCTGTATTGCTCGACTATCTCGACACGCTCAACACCGCCCCTGGCATTCGTGAAGCCCAAAAGTCGTGCAAGCTGGCGGCGGCTCCGATTTGGCCGCTTTGTAGACATTGGCGGCAACGGGCAGAATCTTAGATATCGCGATGGCGAGGTAGCGGACACTAGCCGTCATTCGCTGCGTTTGTACAACTTGGCCCTATCAACGCGACCCAGGGTGGGAAGGTGCCATTCGCTGCACTCGCATGCCGTCGAGCGGACACTCGTAAAAGCCGACATTGGAGATCTGCCTAAATTCACATACAAGGGCTTATGCGCCTTTGTGCCTTGTCTGGTTAAATTCTACGAAAAGCTATAAGCCATGATGGACAATCGACTGGAAGCGAGCATTTACGAATGAGTGTAGAAATTGATCTTGGCGACATCGACGAAAATGACGATGCGCCGGTTCCACCAGACAGTCGTGACCCAGACGAGTTTCTGGCCCAAAACGCCTTTCGCATCGTTTATCAGACCAATAATTTCTTACTCCCCCAAATCCGCGACATGATCGAAAGACGCGAGGCCATCAACCTCCACCCAGAGTATCAACGTCGCTTGCGTTGGTCGCCATCTCAAAAATCAAAGCTTATCGAGTCCTTACTTTTGAACATTCCCGTTCCCCCAGTGTTCTTTTACGAAAGCTCTGCTGCGCGATACGAAGTCATGGACGGCCAACAACGATTGAACACTATCCGTGACTTCTTTGCAGGGTCGTTCGCACTCAGCGGCTTGAAGGTTCTATCCCCCCTCAATGGGTTACGTTACCCAAAGGCCCCTCCCAGAGTGAAGCGAACACTAGACAGGGCAAACTTGTCAGCAATCGTACTCCTTATGGAGAGTGAATCTGAGCGCCCAAACCAAGGCACGTTATCACTGACAGATATTCGCAGGCTCGTTTTTGATCGCCTGAACACGGGTGGGATGCGTCTCAACGCCCAAGAGCTGCGCAATGCTCAAAACCCCGGACCGTTCAACGAGGCTATTGTTTCTCTCAGCAGGTTTGATCTTTTTACAGAAGTGTTTGGGATACCGGCCTACACTGAAGAAGACCCTGAGGACTATTACATCAATCCGGACAGGCAGAAGAACTCGTTGTATCGCAACATGAAAGACTGCGAGCTTGTGCTAAGATATTTTGCGCTTAAAGACCCAAGTAAAATCAGGGGTTCCATGAGGGCGATGCTTGATAGGGCAATGGAGGTCAAACTCACCGAGAATGAGGCAGCAGAGGCTAGCGAAGAATATACAGCCCGATTCCTCACATTGTACGAGATCTTCGACAAAAAACCGTTCCTTCTGACATCCCAAACCGATCAGAAGCAGCGTGTTTCTGCTGCTGTATACGATGCAGCAATGGTTGCTATGAATTCTTTGTGGGACGACAGGGCCGCAATCATCGCGGACAAAGTCAATGTCGTAGGGCGTATGCGTGCGGCCAACGAAGACCCAGACAAGTATGAAGTTCTTGTTGGCAGGGGGAACACCGCCGACTCTGTGAGAGATCGTATCAATCTTCTTAAAGCAATTCTTGTTGCGGCTTGAGCTTTGTCTACAATTTTCGATGCCATATCAGACGAATTTTTGGCCGATCTGACAGCGATATCGGAGCTGGTTTCGGTTGTAGAAACGTCGGCCAATTCTGCGCGATCACGAGTTGCCTCCGTGAACTCTTCGACGTTGTTGCTGGCCGCACGGTTTGAAGAGTTCATTCGGGAACAAGGAAGACAGTATGCCCGGGAAATGGTGCAGCTTCAGACTGACCCAAGCACACTGCCGCGGAAGCTAAGTGCAACGGCATGGAAGCGAACTCTCGAAGAACTAGCACGCGCCAAGATTGATACTGGCGGGACCGCTGTATCCTTGGAGACTGTATCCCGCGACGCGCGTTCACGAATAGACGCGGTTTGTAGGTTTCTAGAGGGCGACTTGACCCAAGAAATTTATGGGCCTTTGGTGCACAATGAAAGCAATATGCGGCCAGCTCAGCTAAATGCCATATTTGCGATCTGTGATTTGAAAGATGTATGCAGAAAAGCCTCTGACAAACAGCCGCTGCTGGCGTTCTTTGGTGATGACGATAGTGGGCGCGTGCATGGAATGCTTTTGACTCGGTTGAACGACTTTATGGAGAAGAGGAATGATATTGCCCATTCCCTGAACCCGGGAAACTCGGCTTCTGCGACGTCGCTTTTCGAAGATATCGCATTTTTTGAATCATTCGGTTTAAGCATCGCTGAGACGTTGCCCATGCATCTGCCGCAAGCAGCCTAATCGGATGCTTATGGTGCATAAATCATGACTTGCGCACCATCTTAAAAATCCCACGGAATCAATCTGTGGACATGGTGCGTAAATCAGGTGCGAGTTACAGGCCGTTCTGATAGCCTCAACGCATGAAGATCGGTTACGCCAGAGTGTCCACTCAAGCCCAAAGCCTCGACCGTCAGATCGGGGCGCTAAACGGTGCAGGCGTGGCCCGCATCTTTCGCGAGAAAGCTACAGGCAAAACTGTGAGGGGCCGCCCTCAGCTCGAAAAAGCTATCGATGCACTCGGCACGGATGACGTCCTGGTGATCGCTGAGTGGGACCGGGCCACCCGGTCCATGATGGATGGCATCGCCATCATGCAGCGTGTTGCCGAACGTGGTGCCACTGTGAAAGTTCTGGACAAGCCTTGGATTGATCTGACCAGTCCAATGGGCAAGGGTATTCTCGCCTTCTTGTCCGCTTTGGCCGAAGACGAGCGCGAGAGGATTACAAAGCGGGCGAATGAGGGTCGAGAAGCTGCTAAGGCGAGGGGAGTGAAATTTGGCCCAAAATCGAAACTGACCGAACATCAAAGAATTGTTGCCTGTAAGCGGCTTTCCGCAGGTGACAGTTGCCGCTCTATCGCCAAAGATATGGGTGTATCGCACTCAACAATTAGTCGAATGACAAAGTAGCTATCAACAAATGAAAAAATTTGGTAAGCTTCTGATAAAAAATCATATTCTTAGGACGACGCTGTTTGCCCTGATAGCACTATTTCTTGGTGTAAGCAGTTCCTTCTTGGCGACAGAGATTACTGACGGAAGCACAAATCCTGCAACTATCCGGTTAAACTTAGTTTTTCATACTGCTTGGCTTTATGTGACTGTCGCGCTCTTCATCTTGAACATTGTTCTAAGCATCCTCCAAAGCAGCGCGTTAGACGATGCTTTCAGATACAACGATGACGCTTTTCGTCGTGCGTTGGTTGGCAAGGTCGCAGTTGATTACTTCGCGAAAAAGATACCGGAGATGGTTGAAAATGGCGAAGTGAAGTCGTTGGAAGATGCTCTAAAATTGGTGGAAATCGATGAATGATACCGTGCAAAAAATCCAACTTACCAAGCAGGCGATGGATCAAGTTGAAACAGCTACAAGACGAGATCGGCACAGGATGCTCGCGGTCCTCAAACGGCTGGCGAACGGAGACACACTTAGATTGGCAAATCCCCTAAGTGCAAAAAGAATCGCAAGTGATGATGGGTTAGAGGGGCAAATCATGGAGTATCGGATGCATGGTCTAAGTGTCATATTCTTCTTTGACCCGTCTCACCATCGCATTACGATCATTGGCCTAAATAAGGTAGCAGATGAACAAGCCGAAGTTCTCAGCCAAATCATGAAAAGAGAGCTTGGAGACAATTTTTTGGAACCTCCAAGCGAAAAAACTTCAAAAACAGGCGCGAACTAACGCTCAACACGTTAAGCAACAAAAATTACATAATGAACCCTATCGGCCCGAATGTCCGCTTTTTGGGCTGCAACAGCAGCATCTTGTGGGCAGGTCGAAGGACCTCAATGGGGCCGATGTACGATGCTGCAGTTGCAGTGCCGCTCAAGCCGCCTGACGGCAGCTCTGGGCTCTTCTCGACGGCAGTATATTCGATTTTATTGGTTTTGGTACTGCATCGCCGCATGACCGCTGAGAGCCCACTTCGACCGATGCTGCGAGATGCACGAAGGTCTGCTATCTAGGTAAAGGAATAGAAGTGGGGTCGATACTTGTCAGAAATCTCCGTGCCAGAAGGTGTTCTTACGTTCCCGAAAACGGCAAGCAATGAAGAGCTGTTAGATGGCGTAAGAAAATGGGTCGACCTGCTTTCGGAAAATAGGTTCTCCGAAGCTTACAATCTCACTGCACATGACAGTTACTATGCGTGGACACCCGAGTTAATCCAATCTGTTGTCGCTGGTTATGGGATGCCGCATGAGCCTGGGGACCACGTATATGGAATTTCAAAAATTTCACAGACCGAAGGAGGGCCTTCACCTCGTTGGGAAGTCGATCGTTGGCAAGACGCTGAGCCAAGTAGCCGTATTGGATTTGTGTCGTTTGACCTTCCGTTGGATGGAGAATGGTCTGACCTCACTGCGACTTTTGAAGTTATGCAAGTCAAGGAACAATTCGTGTTGGTTCTTCAAGACATCCATGTGTTCTAGTCGTTGAGCACGTTAGCGGTCATTGGTGTGAACGCAGCGAACGGCGGGTTTGACGGGCCGCACCGCAGCATCCGACATCCAGAGTGGAGGGCGGCTTTGGGCCGACGCAAGATGCCGCAAGTGCAATGCTGCGCGACCCGGTCGACGGCTGCTAAGGGTTCTATGCGGACCTTAGCGCTCCTCTACGCTTTGCTAACCACCAGCGGGCATCCTGCCCCAATGATGGTATGGAAAATTCTCATACGCCCCGATCTAGACGGCCCAGATGCGCGGCAAGGTTGGGCCTTAGTAGTTACAGAGGGCGAAGCGTTAGATCTCGCCGACCACCCTGACGCCGTGGCGATCAAAACGCGCAAGGCGTGGCCCGGGGTGCCGAGGACACAGTTAGGCTGGAGTAACTAGGTCTCCCGATTGATGACCGCCTTGCGGGGCGATGCTGCCATTCGTTTTACTCAGTTGAATGGCTGCTTCAGTTCAGGGGCGAATTTTGCTTTCGGTTCCGGTCGGTGAACGGATTTAGTAAGGGCTTAGCTGCGCTGCGTCGTGATATTCAGAATCGGCAGCGACGAACCAGAAAGCTTCTCCACACGGCACAGACCAAACTCGAATGATCTTTGGCTCCGCAAACTCAATGCAGCCATAATTCGTCGGCAGCGCCCCGTCCAACGACTTTGAATTCCAAAGCTCCTGAAGCGAATACACCTTACCCTGAAATATCACCCTGCCCTGGAAGTCTCCAAAAACCTCAACAAAGTGTTTTTCTGAAGAAAAGGCAAAACCATCATTTGGAAATGATGATGAGTTCTCGCTTGAATATGCACGATAGAAGCACCGGAAATGTTGTCTTGCAAGTCGCGAATCGATTTCTGAAGTCATTGAATTCAGATGACCATTGTCCAAATCTAGAACGAGAAAATCACAATCTCTGACGTCATAATTTTCGCAACCTATGCCGTCTTCAAAGCATGCCGCGCCGGAGGTTCGGCGGTTCGGCGACAGCATTGCCTGAAGTTTCAGAGCTGAACCGTCGACTGCTCCGGCAATACGAACATCGACAATACGTGCTGGAGAAAAATCGTTGGGTTCGTATACTATGTGTCCGTTCAGGCGCTTCAAGCTCGAAAGCAGATCGTTGTAATCAACCTTGCTGAGATCAGCGGAATTCGCATTATTTACTGAATCGATGAGTGAGGTGACTGGAACGTTTATTTTGGGGAACGGCTCAAATATCGGCTCAATCCCGGCGTACCGAAATGTGCCGTTGTCAAATGACAATTTGCCCAAATCATGACGTGTAAGTCGTGGTCTGAAGTCGTTCTTTTCACTCTGCACAGTTGAAGTTCGTCCACGTCTCAACGCCGCGGCAATCTGAATATCTATTGGAGCGTCCGCACCGATCAAAGAACTAATACTTGTGAATACTCGAGAACCTCGCTCCAGATGAGTTGGAACGTCCAACGTTCCGTACTCCAACCCAAATCGCCTATCAACTACGCGGTTGAAATCCCGAAAGGAGAACCGCGATAAATCGTCAATTTCGCTTAGCCCAAGTGCAACCCAAGCGTCAGAAATCTCCCACATTATGCGCTCTTCAATTTCGCTTCTTGCGGATAGCGCATCATTCGACGGCTCATTCTTCTCGTACGCCTGATGATGCGACTTGTACAATGATACAGCAGAACCCGTCATAGGACCATATATGCCGTCGATGCTGCCTGTGGGATACCCGGCCTGAAGCAGTCTTAGCTGGATTAACGCAATCACCTCTCGTGGACTGAGATTCAACGAGGCGCTGGCCGACATGGGAATACCATATGCGAATTCACCAGAAAAAATCTCGCCATCTTGTTCACGGGCTGCGATTCTCTTGTTTTTACTTAGAAAGAAGAACTCACCTTGTAAGGAACCGAGAGACATAACTGTCGGTGTTATTGGCTCGCTCCAATTGTACTCAAGCCTTATCCGGCGGACCGTATTTCGGACGAACTCCTCCAGTTCGCCTAACGTTACGATGCCATCCGGTATGCCATTGATGCCAGCTGTATCAGCAGCACCATCGATACCAGTAAGCAGCGCATGGGTGAAGGCGCTAGTCCCCAAGCGATCAGAGGCAAATGTCTGTTGTCCTTCTAAACCTGCGGTGAAAGTTTGGCGACTCGGAGTAAACATCTCGGACACAGTGGTCCTAATGCCCGGAGACTGCCGCGAAACCGCGCCATACCCACTGAAACAGGTGTCCAATAAAAACAATGTCTGCTTTGCCGGTATCCACTTCCGAACCCAGCCGCTCAGCGTCGACATTTCGATCATTGTCGAGATATCATCAAGCTTCGAAGCTTTGGTTGGTAAAAAACCTTGAGGAATGTCGTCCCAAGACTGAATGGTTTCCCCGTGACCAGACCAATAAAGAACAAACCGGTCATCTTTCTGAATTAAGTTGCGGAACTCGGACTGAATTAGATTGCGGACACGTTCGTATGTGACGTCCTCTTCAGTTAGCACATGCACATAATCGTAGCCCAGGACATCCAAAAAGTAGTCTTTAACATTAACTGCATTCTCATGCGTCGAAGGGATGTCGTAGGTGTGATCATATGAGCTTATGCTAACAACAAGCGCGTAAGTTCTACTCCGCCCGATGCGCGCCCCGGAAAACGTTGAGACAACCTTCCCCCAAGTCGGAGCACCTGACGGCTTAAAAAATGGGGTGTCGTCAGCAAGGGACTTGCCTGACAAAAGCCATACCGCCAAGAGCATGGCCAAAAAAAGCATTCCAAAATCCCTGAACATCCTCAGACTCAAAAGCTATTCCTTTTTCTTTCTGAACATGGAGATTACTTCTTTGATCACGCCTAGAAACGCTGTTATTGCTCCAAGCGCTGCAGCGATAAGGCTGTATCGAGCAATAGTTTCACCATCTCCACCCATTGGCTCGACACCTGAGGGGATGCGATAGGAAAAGTAGATCAAAACACTTATCCCAACAATAAGCAGTGACAAGCCCGTCACCAATCTGTATATTTTCATAATTACTACCTAGTTCTGACCTTAGTGAGAAATTCCACGCAACAGTTTTGAACGCGCGGGCAACTTTTAACTCCGAGAAACACCAAACCATGTAGACCGCTCCAAGGGGAGTCTTTTTTGCCTTCTTCAATCGGCAAAGACTTGAAAGGGGACATTGGTGCGACGCGCAGCATTCGTCTCTTTGGGCTCCATGCGGACCTTAAGGTTCCTTTACGTTTTTTTAACCATCAGCGGGCATCCGGCCCCAATGATTCAGGGGCATGTTCAGGGAAGACCATAAAGGCGCGCTCAAGCGCTCTGGAAGATCACAGAAGCTCAGATCATCTTATCATCCAACCTCAATCCACCATCCGGCGACAGCCGGTATAAAGCTTCATGTGAAGTTTTATGTTAGAGGTTTAGGAGAAGATGATCATAGAGATGAATACTCAGTTTCACCCTCTTGGTCACATTAACATGAACCGTTAGCAACGGCTCCGCCGTCCAGAATTGGTCTCCGCAGGGCCGTCATATCGGGGCCGTCACCTGCCCAATCTCATACCATGCCAGTGTAACGCGGGGGCGCGTGAGTGACTGGGCTTCTGCGTGGCTGCTTGTCGTCGTCCGCCAACAGCTCGGCGGTGTCATTTCGTTGTCCTCTGCGTCCTAAGGTGTGTGGTGTCCGGCTTGAGCACGCTGGCTTTACTCTCGGGCATCGAGCTGCTTCATGTATTTGACGGCAGCATGACGGCGACCGGGGCGTCCAGCCTCGGCATCACGCAGGAACTCATGAACACCTTCGGCCACCTGCTCGGTGCAACGTGCGAGCAAGGTGTTGCCGTATGCGGTGGTCTCTTCGGCACCGCGCTCGACGGCCCTATCAGCGCGTGAGCGGTATCGGTCAGCACCTAGTGCAGTCATCCCCTGCTCAAGCTGGAGCTGCTGCTCGTAAAGGTCATCCAGAGGTATGACCGCAACGTGGTCCATAGAGGGAACCTTAGGGTTCACCTCATGGTTCACCTTAGGGTTCACCTCATGGTTCACCTTAGGGTTCACCTCATGGTTCACCTTAGGGTTCACCTTCATATTCATCTTCATTCCATCTTCCTCATAAGTTTTCCCTAGGGTGTGGGTTGAACCCCCTTCGCACCTAGGGTGTGGGTTAATCAGTTATTCACTCGCCATCCGCGCAACTCTTCCGATAAGGGAAGGGTTTCCGCAGAAAAAACCAGAACGCTAAGCCCCTGTTTTTGTTTGGTTTTTACCAAAAACACCTGTTATGGCGACTTCACGTCACCGCCATGTCACTGTCATGTCACCGCCTTATCAGCGGACTAACCCCCTGTTTTACATGAGGTTTTCCAAAGGTGCGGGTTAAACCCCCGGCACACCTAGGGTGTGGGTCAATTATCTAGTGACATAACGCTCTCACAACTCTCCCGCATAAGGGAGGGTGTGCGCAGCGGAGGGCGGGACGCGAAAGCCCTGTGTTTATTGGGGGTTGGGCACCCTAAAACATTCCCGCTTGTGTTGTCAATCCCTGTAGCGGAAGTTTCCGCGAGCGGGATAACACGGGATTTTGAATCCCCTGCGTCTACCATTCCGCCACTCGGGCCACCGGCGGCCTGAGTAGCGAAGCGCAAGGGCGGCGTCCAGCCCAAATCGACGTGGCGGCCTGGCCTGCGATTTGCTAGGCGGGTGACAGGAATTATGAAGCGCCGACACAGATCGGAGCGCCCAGGAGTGACAGGCATGGCGGCTCAACCCGTTGAGGACATGGCGATATCGGCACGGCTGCGGCAATTGGCCGAGGAGGTCGAGGGCGACGCGGCCTCGCTGGACTGGATCCTGGCGCAGCTGCACGAGCGCGCCTTCGGGCTCTTCCTGCTGGTCTTGGCGCTGCCCTGCTGCATCCCGTTTCTCTACGGCGTGCCCCAGATCGTCTCGCTGCCCCTGATGTTTGTTGCGATGCAGATCCTGATTGGCCGCAAGACGCCCTGGCTGCCAAGGCGCCTGGGCGCGCGGACGGTCTCAGCGGAGGCGTTACACGGGCTGGCGGCGCGCGCGGGGCCATGGCTGCGCCGGATCGAGGCGTTCAGTCGCCCGCGGCTGGGCGCACTGACGCGGGCACCGATGGACCAACTGGTGGGCCTCGCCCTTGTGCTCTTCAGCGCGTCGATCCTGGTCCCCCTGCCCGGCACCAACACCGTCCCGGGCTTTGCGGTGGTGATCGTCTCGATGGGGCTTTTGCAGCGCGACGGTGTGTTGGTGGTCCTGGGCACGCTCCTGGGCACCGCCTGGATCGCGTCGCTGGTCTTCGCAGGGGCAACATTGGTGAGTTTGATCAGAGGGTGGATGGGGCTATGAGACGCAACCACTTGATAGCATTGGCCACTCTGGGCTCGGCGGCGCTGCTGCTCGGGGCCTGGGGGTTCCAGTATCTCGGCTATGCGCCCTGCAAGATGTGCCTCTGGCAGCGCTGGCCGCATGGCGCGGCGGTGCTCTTTGGGGTGGCGGCGATGGCTGCGCCAGTCGCGATCCTTACCTTGGCGGGGGCCTTGGCCGCGGCCACGACGGGGGCGATCGGGGTCTATCACACGGGCGTGGAGCGCGGCTGGTGGGAGGGGCCCTCAAGCTGCTCCTCCGGCGACATCACGGGCATGTCCACCGATGACCTTTTCAACCAGATCATGGCCGCGCCCTTGGTGCGTTGCGACGAGGTCGCTTGGCAGCTCCTGGGGCTCTCAATGGCCTCCTGGAACGCGCTGATCAGCTTTGCCCTGGTCGCGATTTGGCTCGCCGCTTACCGTAAGAGCGCGCCCTAACCCCTTCTTCTTGGCCTTAAATACGGGAAAGCAAGCGCGCGCGCAATCACCACATCAGCGTTCGCGCGTCGCCTCGCCCCCAGCATCATAAGAGCGTGCGGTAGCACACATTTTGATAACAGCCCGCTACCCGTCCAACGCGCGCAGCCGTTTGATCAGGCTCGAGGTGTCCCAGCGCCCGCCGCCCAGCTTTTGCACGTCCTTATAGAACTGGTCCACGATGGCGGTCATCGGCAGCGAGGCGCCGTTCTCATTGGCCGTGGCCAGGCAGATCCCAAGGTCCTTGCGCATCCAATCCACGGCGAAGCCGAACTCGAACTGGTCCTCCACCATGGTCTCATAGCGGTTGGCCATCTGCCAGGAGCCCGCGGCCCCGCCCGCTATCACCTCCACGACGGCCTTGCCGTCGAGCCCGGCCTTCTCGGCGAAATGCAGCCCCTCAGAGAGCCCCTGCACCAGCCCGGCGATGCAGATCTGGTTGACCATCTTGGTCAGCTGCCCCGCGCCGCTCTCGCCTAGGCGCTTGCAGAGCTTGGCGTAGCAGTCGATCACCGGCTCGGCGCGCGCATAGGGCCCCTCATTGCCGCCGCACATCACCACAAGCTGGCCGTTCTCGGCCCCCGCCTGCCCGCCAGAGACCGGCGCGTCGACGAAATCCGCGCCCACGCCGTCCGCCGCGGCATAAAGCTCGCGCGTCACCGCCGCCGAGACCGTGGTATGATCCACAAAGACGCTGCCCTGCCCCATGCCCGCGAACGCGCCGTCCTCGCCCAGGCAGACCGAGCGCAGGTCGTCATCATTGCCCACACAGGCCATCACGAACTCGGCGCCGGCCGCCGCCTCGCGCGGGGTGCGCGCCGCCGCGCCGCCATGCTCGGCCACCCAGGCCTCGGCCTTAGAGAAGGTGCGGTTATAGACCGTCACCTCGTGGCCTGCTTTGGCCAGATACCCCGCCATGGGATAGCCCATCACGCCTAGTCCGAGAAATGCTGCTTTCGCCATGATGCCTTGCTCCCATTGCCAGTTGGCTTGTGGCTAGTTAACTAACGGGTCCAATCGCACGGTCAACCGGGATCACTCATCATGGCGTTTGCCTTTCGCTGGCTCTTGCGGATCTTTTCGGGCCTTGTGGTCCTGCTGGCGCTGGCGCTGGTGACCGGCTACTGGTTCGCGTCGCGCTCTCTGCCCGACTACGACCGGACGCTTAAGGTCGCGGGCGTGTCCGCGCCGGTGGAGATTGTGCGCAACAACGCCAACGTGCCGCATATCTTCGCCGAGACCGACGCGGACGTGTTCTTTGGCCTGGGATTTGCCCATGCGCAGGACCGGCTGTGGCAGATGACCATGCTGCGGCGCACCGCGCAGGGGCGCCTCAGCGAGATCTTCGGCCAGCGCACGGTGCGCATTGACGAGTTGCTGCGGCGGCTGGACCTTTACAACCTCTCGGTGCAATCGGTGCGCGCCCAGGACCCTCAGACCCTGGCCGCGCTCGAGGCCTATGCCGCCGGGGTGAATGCCTGGCTCGCCGAGGTCAACGAAGGGGCCCTGGGGCGCGGCGCGCCAGAGATGTTCCTGTTCTCCAATCAGTTGGCCCCCTGGCAGCCCGCCGACAGCATCGCGGTGATCAAGCTTATGGCGCTGCAGCTTGCGGGCCATCTTGAGGAGGAGGTGCTGCGCGCGCGCAGCTCGCTGATCCTGCCCAATGAGCGGCTGCAGGATATCCTGCCGGACTCGCCCGGCGCCGGGATCGCCGCGATGCCGGAATATGCCGAGCTCTTCCCCACGGTGCCGCGTTACACCGCGGGGCTCGACCTGCCGCATGACCCGCTGATGCCGGCGCAGCCGCGCGGCTTTGCGGGCGCCTCCAACGCCTGGGCCGCGGCGCCGTCCCGCTCGGCCGCCGGGGGCACCTTGCTGGCGAATGACCCGCATCTGGGCTTCTCGGCGCCGACGATCTGGTATCTGGCCCGGCTAGAGCTGCAATCGGGCGGCGTGATCGGCGGGACCATACCGGGCATGCCGGTGGTGCTGGCGGGGCGGTCCGAGGGCTTCGCCTGGGGGATCACGTCCTCGTACCTGGACGACCAAGACGTCTATATCGAGCAGCTCAACCCCGACGATCCGAGCCAGGTGCTGACCCCAGAGGGCTACGCGCCGATGACCAGCCGGTCCTCGATCATCACGGTCAACGATGCCGACCCGGTCACGGTCCAGCTGCAATGGACGCAGAACGGCCCGGTCCTGCCGCGGCACCTGTTCGACCTCGGCACGATCACCCCGCCGGGGCATGTCACCTCGCTGGCTTGGACGGCGCTTTCGCCCGCGGACACCTCCCTGAGCGCCGCGCTGGCGCTGATGCAGGCCAAGACCGTGGAAGAAGGGCTCGCGGCCGGCGAAGGCTTTATCGCGCCCAGCCAGAACCTGACGATGATCGACGGCGAGAATATCGCGCTCAAGACCATCGGCGCCATGCCCAAACGCGACGCCCGCCACCAGACCCAGGGACGCATCCCGACGCCCGGATGGGAGACGGTGAACCGCTGGCAGGGGCGCATGAACTACAGCTCGAACCCCGAATTCGTGGCCCCCGCGGGCGGCATCCTGGGCAACACCAACAACAAGACCGTCGAGCGCCCCTTCCCGTTGCATGTCTCGCACCATTACGGCGACACCCAGAGGGTGCAGCGCTGGCGCTTTCTGATGCAGAACCGCGAGGTGCATACCCGCGAGAGCTTTATCGAGGCCCAGTTGGACGAGGTCAGCCCCACCGCGCGGGCGCTTCTGCCGCTGGTGGCCGCGGATCTGTGGTTCACCGGCGAGAGCGCCCCCGAGGGCACGCCCGCGCGGCGCCGCCAAGAGGCGCTGCTGCTGCTGGCAGAGTGGAACGGCGAGATGAACGAGCACCGCCCCGAGCCGCTGATCTACTCGGCCTGGATGCGCGCGCTGCAGGACCGGCTGATCCGCGACGAGCTGGGGCCGCTCGCGCAGGAATACACCCATGTCGAGCCGCTCTTCATCGAGCGCGTCTATCGCGACATCTTCGGCGCCTCGGCCTGGTGCGACGTGCTGCAATCGGCGCCCACCGAGACCTGCACCGACATCGCGCGGCTGGCGCTGGACGACGCGCTGGTCTGGATCGACGAGGCGCATGGCGGCACGCTGGAGAGCCTGCGCTGGGGCGACGCCCACGAGGCCACCCATGACCACCAGGTGCTGGGCACCGTGCCGGTGCTGAACTGGGTGGTGAACATCCGGCAGTCCACATCTGGCGGCGACAACACGCTGCTGCGCGGGCGCACGCTGGGCTCGGGGGCCGAGCCCTTCCTGAACGTGCATGGCGCGGGCTATCGCGGGGTCTATGACCTGGCGGACCCCGACAGCTCGGTCTTCATCACGTCCACGGGGCAATCCGGGCACCCGCTGAGCCGCCACTATGACGACCTGGGCGTGCTGTGGCGCCGTGGCGAGTACATCCTGATGTCGCTGGACCCCGCCCTGGCGCGGGCGGCCTCGGTTGGCATCACCACGCTGGCGCCGGAAAATTAGCCTGTATAGCATCTTGAATCCGTGCGCCGCGCTGGGTAGCCCTTAGGCAAGCAGAGCCAAACCGAGGGGAAGCCATGCGCATATTTGGATTAATCGCAGTGGCTCTAATGGGGCTGGTTTTTGACAGCGCGCCCGCCCGCGCGGATGGGCACGCCTTCAAGATAAGCTTCCAGAATGATTGCTGGCAGTCGGTGCAGGTTGCGCTGAACTACCGGCACCTTGATGGCGATTGGGGCGTGCGCGGCTGGTACGACATCCCGCCTGGCGAGACCTGTTTCCTTGCCGAAAGCAAGAACCGGATCTATTACTACCATGCCCAATCCGACGGCACGGATTGGTCCGGCAAAGACCGTTTTTACAAAGTGCGCAACAAACCCGTTAGCTACGGGTTCCGCGAAGTCAGAATCGATCGTGAGACCTACGGCGAGTGGACCTCGCGGCTGACCTGCGATGACGCCCTGCCCTACAAGATCCGGATCGCCAACAATTGCGGCTCGGATTTGAACGTGGCCCTGCGCTATGTCGATCCTGATAGCGACGAGTGGCGCACGCGGGGTTATTTCGTGTTCAGCCCCGGCGAGCGCGGCAGCATTACCTCTACCCGCAACAGCATCATCTACCTGCATGGTGGGCGCGGCGACAAATACTACGTCGGGCCGGACATGCGCGAATACCGGGTACGCGGCAACGACGAAAAGTTCTTTCGCGTGGACATGAAGGACGAAGGGCCGACCCAGACGTTCAAATGCTAGGCCACAAGCCGGCCCGGACTTGGGCGCCGGGCCAATCCTCCCAAACGCTCGTCTCATGCGTTTGGGGCTGGATCTCTGAGATCCAGAACACAGATTGCGACAGCACCGCCGCTTAGGGGCGTCCGTGATCCGATAGAGACGTTCCACGCAAGATCGGACGGGGCGTAGGCGCCGCAGGCGCGTCTAAACATCCCGTTTCCGCCCATACTGACCAAAAACATCCACCGCCGCCGATCCAGCGCCCCGCCCTTCCTGCGGGTGCGCGCTAGCTCTGTCTGGAAGGGTTTGATCGCGAAGGGTTTGCCCGCGCTGGGCAGGCAACGGGCGCCAGATCGGAGGGCATTTCCTTGGCTCGCATCGCGGCTCCATCGCGCGGATCTTCGCGATGCTCCTTTACAGATCATATGTAGCCGTCATACAGATAATACCTAGAGGAGATTTGGGCGGCAGGATTCGCCGCCACAAAAGACAATGAAGCGCAAAGGAGGATGCATTCATGAATTTAAGATCACTAGGTATGGGATTGGTGGCCGCCTCGCTGGCGACGACCGCGGTGGCGGAGACCACCGTTAACGTCCTGTCAATCAACCGCGACTCCACGCCGTGGCGCACGCTCTATGATGACGTCGTGGCCGAGTATAACGCCAACAATCCCGGCGTCACCGTCACGGTCGAATACATGGAAGACGAATCCTTCAAGCAAAAGCTGCCCACCCTGCTGCAATCGGCCTCCGCCCCGGACATGTTCTTTAGCTGGTCCGGCGGCGTGTTCTACGAGCAGGCCCAGCAGGGTTTCCTCAAGCACCTGCCGGATGACGTGGTCAGCGCCTGGCAGCAGGAGCTGTCGCCCGGCGGGATGGCCGCGCTGTCTTACAAAGACAAGTTCTACGGCGCGCCCGAGGCCTCGCAGAACGTGGCGATCTGGTACAACAAGGACCACGCCGCGGCGCTGGGCGTCGACCCCACCAGCATCGAGACCTGGGACGACCTGCTGGCCATGGTCCAGGTGGCCAAGGATGGCGGCGTGACCCCGTTCGTGGTTGGCGGGCAGGACAAGTGGCCGCTGCACTTCTTCTACTCCTTCCTGGCCATGCGGATCATGGGGCAGGACGGCATGGCCGCCTCTGCCGCCGGAGAGAATGGCGGGTTTGACAATGCCGACTGGGTGCGCGCCGGTCAGGAATATCTGCGCCTGATCGAGCTTGAGCCCTTCCAGAACGGGTTCATGGGCGTGAAATACGACCAGGCCACCGGGCTTTGGGGCGATGGCGAGAGCCTGTTCCACCTGATGGGGGACTGGGATCTGGGCGCCAGCCGCGGCGCGGCCTCGGATGGCGGGCTAAGCAACGACCAGCTTGGGGTGATCCCCTTCCCGATGGTCACCGGCGGCAAGGGCGCCGTGACCGATACGCTGGGTGGCGCCTCTGGCTTTGTGCTAACGTCCAAGGCTGGCCCGGAGGCCATCGACTTCCTCAAGACCTTCATGGGCGTCGAGGCGCAACAGCGCGCCGCGCGCGAGGGCGTCTATATCCCAACCGTGCCGTCGGCCGGTGGGCTGGTCGAGGACCCGATCCTCAAGCAATTCGCCGCGATCGGCGGGGCGTCGACCTACCACCAGCTGTTCCTGGACCAGTTCTTTGGCAGCTCGCTTGGCGGGGCGATCAATGACGTCTCGGCGCAGATGGCCACGGGCGACATCACCGCCGAAGAGGCCGCGGCCCTGCTCGAAGAAACGCGCGCCTTCCAATAAAAGCGCGCCTTACCGCACCCCGTCTCTTCCCCCGGTTTGACCCGAAGCGGGGTGCGGCCTTTGCAAACGAAAGACACAGCGTGATGGCAAGAACTGCCCACACCTCGCTCTGGCAGCGTTGGGCCCAGGACGACCAGCTGCGGATGATCTTGATCTTCGTGCCGCCCGCCATCCTGGTCTTTACCGTGTTCGTGATGATGCCGATGCTGCAGGCTGGGTTCTTCGCGCCCTGGAAGTGGTCGGGCTACGGGCCCGCGCCCTGGGCGATGAACGAGACCACCCAGACCACCTTTGGCCGCTGGGTCGGTGATCGCAACTTCGAGCGCATGCTCGGGCATTCCGCGTTCCGGCAGGCGGTCTGGAACTCTGGCCTGGTGATCGCGGTCTCGCTGCTGGTGCAGTTGCCCCTGGCGCTGGCCTTGGCGCTGATGATCTACCGCACCAGCCGGGCCAACACGGTCTTTCGGCTGATCTTCTTTCTGCCCTACATCCTGGCCGAGGTCGCCACCGGCCTGATCTTTGCCTTTGCGCTGGACGGCAATTACGGCCTGTCGGCCTGGCTTAGCCAGCTGGTGGGGCTGGAGGAGGCCTGGTTCCCGCTGGCCGAGAGGCCCTGGGCGTATTACTCGATCCTGGCCGTGCTGGTGTGGAAGTATTTCGGCTTTCACATGATGATCTACATCGCGGGGCTGCAGTCGATCAATTCCGAGCTGTTGGAGAGCGCCGAGATCGATGGCGCCACCAGCTGGCAGAAGGCCTGGTACATCAAGATCCCGCTGATCTGGCCCGCGATCACCGTGTCGATCTTTTATTCCGTGCTGGGCGCGCTGCAGGTCTTTGACCTGGTGATGCCGATGACCGCGGGCGGGCCGTCCAACAGCTCGCACACGCTGGTCAGCTACCTTTACAACTTCGGCTTCATCCGGCTGGACGTGGGCTTTGGCTCTGCGGTCGGCGTCTTCCTGTTTGTGACCGGTGTGGTCTTTGCCCTGGCCTATCGCAACACCGTGCAGAGGGGGCAGTGAGATGAGCCGCATGTTCACCTGGGCCGACGCCGCCCGGATCATCGTGCTCTTGGCGGTGTCCTTTCTGATCCTGATGCCCATCGCCGCGGCGGTCCTAGGCGGGTTCAAGACCAATGGCGAGCTGCGCGTCTCACCCTTTGGGCTGCCCGAGGTCTGGCATTTGCAGTTCTACGGCGAGATCCTGGGCGGGCGCCGGTTCTGGGTCTATCTGGGCAACAGCTTTTTCATCTCGATCATGACCGTGGGGCTAACGCTGGTTCTGGGCTCGATGTGCGCCTTCGCCTTCGCGCAGACCCGCTTTTTTGGGTCGCGCTTCCTGTTCGGCTACCTGTTGCTGGGGCTGATGTTCCCGGTGGCCGCGGCGATCATGCCGCTGTTCTTGACGGTGCGGGACCTGGGGCTGCTGGACACCGCCTGGGGCGTGATACTGCCGCAGGTAGCCTTTGGGCTGGCCTTCTCGATCATGTTCTTTCGCACCTTCTTCAAAGAGATGCCGTCCGAGCTTTTCGATGCCGCGCGGGTGGATGGGTGCTCTTACATCCGGTTCTATTTCACCTTCACGCTGCCGCTCTCGACCCCCATCCTGGCGACCATAGCGGTCTTCGTGTTCGTGCAGAGCTGGAACAACTACCTGCTGCCGCTGATCATGCTCAACGACCGCGAGGGCTACACCTGGACGCTGGGCGCGATGGATTTTCGCGGCGAATACGCCGCCGAGTGGAACCGCACGCTGGCCTTCGTCTCGGCGACGCTGGCGCCCGCGGTGGTCTTCTTTCTGGCGGCGCAGAAATACATCGTCTCGGGCCTGACCGGCGGGGCGGTAAAGGGATGACCGCCCCGCGACAGACACGCCGCCCGACGGCACGCGCTGGCGGCCCCCGCCGCGGCTTTGACACCTACAGGGAGGGCTAAGCCATGGCCGAAGTCCGCATGACAAACATCAACAAGAGCTTTGGCGCCGTAGAGGTCATCCCCGACCTGAGCCTGACCATCCCAGACGGCAGCTTTAGCGTGCTTGTCGGGCCATCCGGGTGCGGCAAGTCCACCCTGCTGCGGATGATCGCCGGGCTAGAGGACGTCTCGGCGGGCGAAATCCACATCGCCGGCGAGGACGTGACCGGCGCCAAGCCCTCGGATCGCGGCATCGCAATGGTGTTCCAAAGCTACGCGCTTTACCCGCATATGTCGGTGCGCCAGAATATCGGCTTTGGCCTGAAGCTGGCCAAGACCCCAAAGGACGAGATCAACCGCCGGGTCGGCGAGGCCGCCGAGATCCTACAGCTTGGCCCGCTTCTGGACCGCAAGCCGCGGCAATTGTCCGGCGGCCAGCGCCAGCGCGTGGCCATCGGGCGCTCGATCGTGCGCAAGCCCAAGGTCTTCCTGTTTGACGAGCCGCTTTCCAACCTAGACGCCGCGCTGCGCACGCAGATGCGCGTGGAGCTGGCCGAGCTGCACGCAAAACTGAATGCCACAATGATCTACGTCACCCATGACCAGGTCGAGGCCATGACCATGGCCGACCAGATCGTGATCATGAAGGACGGCATAATCCAGCAGGTCGGCCGCCCGATGGAGCTTTACAACGCGCCCCAGAACCCCTTCGTTGCGGGTTTCATCGGCTCGCCAAGAATGAACCTGATCGAGGGCCGCATCGCCGAGGCCCGCAAGTCAAAGATCCTGGGCATCCGGCCCGAGCATATCGACGTCTCGCCCGACGCGGGCGAGTGGGAAGGCCGGCTGCGCTATGTCGAGCACCTTGGGTCCGACACGGTCGCCTATGTCGACAGCGAGGCCGCCGGGCGCATCACCGTGCGCCTGCCCGGCGAGGTCGCGATTTCCACCGGCGACGCGGTCTTTCTGACCCCGCGCGCCAACAACATTCACCTATTCCGTGCCGACGGAACTGTCGAAAGGGCGTAACGATGACCTTGGTTGGTGTAACTGGAGGCAGCGGCGGCGCGGGAGGGGCCGTGATCCAAGAGCTCTTGGATCACGGCTTTCAATGCCGCAACCTGGATGTGAAGCCGCCGCGCGCGCCGCTTTGCGACTTCGTGCCGTTGGATATGTGCGACTATGGCGCGGTCTTTGACGCCATGGCCGGCTGCGACGCGGTGGTGCATTTCGCCGGCGATCCGCGCCCGGACGAAGAGCATTTCGCCGCCGCGGACCGCTTTGCCAATAACACGGTCGCCTTGTTCAACGCCTTCAACGCCGCCGCCGCGCATGGCATCAAGCGGGTCGTCTGGGCCAGCTCCGAGACCATCTTTGGCCACCCCTTCGTCACCAACCAGCCGCCCGAGGTGCCGATGGACGAGACCGCCGCGCCCGCGCCGCAGACCGGCTATGCGATCTCTAAGGCCGTATCCGAGACAATCGCCGAGCAGATGGCCGCGCTCCATGACATGACCTTCATCGGGCTGCGGCTGTCCAACGTACTCTATGACGATCCAAGCGCGGATGCCGCGTTTCAGAAGATCCCCGGCTATTGGAGCGACCTTTCCTGCCGCAAATTCAACCTTTGGGGCTATGTCCACATCCGGGACGTCACGCGCGCTGTTCGCCTGGCCCTGGAGGCCAACCTGACCGGCGCCGAGGTCTTCAGCATCGCCGCCTCGGACACCATCATGCGCCAGCCAAGCCGCGCCCTTGTCGCGGCGGTCATGCCAGATGCCACCGTGCTTCCCGCCCTGACCGGCAGAACCGCGATGCTGGACTGCGCCAAGGCCCGCGCCATGCTTGGATGGGAGCCGGAATATAGCTGGCAGGACGTCCTTGGCATCGACGCGAACGCGTCCAGCAAGAAAGAGCTGCTGTGAAGATCACCGACATCAAGGTCCACCTGCTAAAGGAGTGGCGCACGCTCTTGATCGTGGTGGTCGAGACTGACCAGGGCACCTATGGGCTGGGCGAAAGCGGGCTGACAAGCCGCGAATACGCCGTCGAGGGCATGATCCGCGACCTCAAGTCCCTGCTGATCGGGCAGGACCCGTTCCGGATCGAGCATCTCTGGCAGGTGATGTGGCGGTCAGGCTTCCACCCGTCGGGCCAGGTGCTGTCCAGCGCGATCTCGGCCATCGACATGGCGCTCTACGACATCAAGGGCAAGGCGCTTGGCGTGCCGGTCTACGAATTGCTGGGCGGCCGGACGCGGGACAAGGTCCTAAGCTACTGCCACATCCACGGTGACACGCCCGAAGAGACCCTGGCCGCGGCGCGCAAGGCGGTCGCAGAGGGCTGGAAGGTTCTGCGGTGGGAGCCGTCCTACGAACCCGACATGGTCATGCGGGGCCGCTGGGCGGTCGATAAGGCGATCGAGGAGTTCCGCTTGCTTAGGCAAGAGCTTGGCCCCGATATCGAGCTCGCCTTTGACGCCCATACCAAGCTCACGCCGCCGGAAGCCGCCTATTTCTGCGAGCAAATTAAAGCCTATCGTCCAATGTTCGTCGAAGACCCGCTGCGCAGCGAGTTCGCGGATGGCTATTCGCTGCTGCGCCAGCAGACCGGCGTGCCGCTCGCCGCGGGCGAGCAATTTGCGACGAAATGGCAGTTCCGCCAGCTCATCCAGCGCAACCTCATCGACTACGCCCGCGTCGACGTCTGCATCGCCGGTGGATTGACCGAGGCCAAAAAGATCGCCGCCCTGTGCGAGACCCAAATGATCGATCTGACCGTCCATAATCCCATCGGGCCGATCTCGACCGCCGCGTGCCTGCATCTGAACCTCAGCTGCCCCAACGTGCTGGTCCAAGAGTTACCTAGGCGCCCGGGGGAATGTGTGCCCGATCTCATCACGACGGATCAAGTGTGGCGGGACGGCTGGCTGGAATGCGGTGCTGCGCCCGGGCTGGGGGTCGAATTGAACCCGGCGGGCCTGGTCAACTACCCCTTTATCCCCGAGCATCTGCCAATCCTGCGGCGCGAGGACGGGTCATTCGCCAACTGGTAGCCCCCCGGCCGGTCGTCCGGTCGGTCGGGCGAGCGGGCGATGCGCCCCGCTAGAGAGCTCTTATGTTGGGACCGTCCCACGCGCCGATGCGATCGGCGACCAACTGGTTCTGCTCCAGCATTGACGACATGCGCGCGCGCGCCGTCTCGCCGTCGCCGGCCTTGATCGCTTCGGCGACCTCGATATGGCTGCGCCTCGAGACCTTCTCGCTCGGCGCCGCCTGCGCGCCCGTGGGGTAGGAGAATTGCAGCAGCGCCAGGATCAGACCCTGCATCTGCCGCAGCATGATGTTGCCGGTGCTCTCAAGGATGGTGGCGTGGAACGCGTAATCGGCGGCGATCATGCCCTCTGTGCCGTAGGGCTCTGGGCGTATATGCTCGGCGGCCCGCAGAATGATCTCGCGCTGCTCGGTGGTCGCGTTGATTGCGGCCAGGGCGGCGGCCTCCGGCTCGAAGATAAAGCGAAGCTTGGTGCTGTCGCGATAGATCTTCGTGGCCGCGGGGCTGCTGGGCTCGTGCCAATTGATCACGTCCGGGTCGATCAGGTTCCAGCTTTCGAACGGCAAGACGCGGGTGCCGTAGCGCCGCGCCGTGCGCACCATCCCCTTGCCCGAAAGCACCTTGATCGCCTCGCGCACGACGGTTCGAGACACGCCGAGCATGCCGACCAGTTCAGCCTCCATCGGAATGGTGGCGCCAGCGGGAAAATCGCCGCGGGCGATCATCCGGCCCAACGTGTTGACCGCAGTCTTGCCCGCGCCGGTGGGCAACTCGGCCAGATAGATATCAGGCACGTTAAACGGTTGTGTCGACGCGAAACTCATTGAGGCCCCTCTTTTCTAGATAGTGCCTGAGCGCAGGCCCTAATGCCAATGCGTTTCCGTCTCCAGCGGAGCCGTAGGAACACAGAATAAACGAAAGCTTATACCGTGACCTATGAATGCGTGCGAAAATCGCCACGGCATGCACGAGCGGCGGATGCTGAGAGCTATTCTGGCGCCATTCGCGCACAGCCGGAACACCCCACTGACGCCGAAATGGGCACGCTTTGCGCCAAATACGGCCCCGCGGAGGACCCGCATCACGCCGCACGCAACAACGCGACACGCCAAACAAATGGGCCCTCCAGACCTCCCCACAGGTCCGAAGGGCCGCTTGTGCGCTCCGCCGTCGCGGAGCTGCTGTATGCGAAGTCACATCTGGTCGAAGAGCGTGAGCGTCTCTTTCTTTGACAGAATGCGCCGCGCCGGGCGGGCCGCGTCGCTGTCATGGTTCTCTTGAAGCTCGGGGAAGACGTCGTAGATCTCTTGGCGCTGCGCGTTGCCGATCCCGCGCAGGCTGGTGTCGCAGGGCTGGAAGCTCTCGGACCAGCAGCCATCGGCCAGCACCACCTCGTGGCGGTCAAACAGGAAGTGAATATAGGTCGTGGCCAGGGTTTCTACGTCATGCACACCGCGGTGGTTGACCAGGTGCTTGGCGGCCACCAGGACCTCGCGGTCCTCAAAGTAAAGCGCCGTTTGGTCGCTTGTCACCAGCACGCGGTGGTTCGGGCTCAGCCACATGTCGCGCTCGGGCAGCCCGTCGCCAAGGGCGTCCTTGCGGATGAGGATGGGGCGCAGATGCGGGTTCTGCGTAAGTTCACGCCCCGCAATGCTGCGCCACCCAACCCAGCGGATTTCTTGGATGCCATTGTCGCGCGTCACAACCTTGTCGCCCACCGAGAGCGTCTCGACCGCAACCTCGCCTGTGGGCGTCGCGATACGGCTGCCGGGGGTGTAACAAGGCGTTTCTGTTTGTATTTCAGTGGCTACAGCCATGCTCGTTTCGTCTTCCAATATTCCGGTATTCGCAATCAGCGACTGACCGCTGACATGCATAAGACCTACTGCGTTAGGCCGTTCTGGCCGAGGAAAATCATGGCAAGTTTGGGGCAAACCCGGCGTTTGGGCGCGATTTCGGGGGCGGGTTCGACGCAGCCTTGGCCCGCATTGCTGCCAAAATGGAAACAACTGAATTGGCAAAGTGACCGTTCCGAGCACGCCAGGCGCCATACGACGCAAAAACAAGGGCAAAGGCCGGACTCATCGTTTCCAGAGAAGAAACGGGCGCAATGCACGTCAAAGGCGTCTGCGCATCGCCGTATTCTCGCCACAATTATCTCTTTGGCATGATCAATGCCCTGGGCCGCGGCGGCATTGTGCGCCGCGCCACAGGTGTTAACGCGATTCGGGGCCGTCCTCGGCCTGAATCGGTCGGGCGCTGAGCCGCGGCAGCGACAACCAGACCGGCGTGCCGCGCTCTGGCACGCGGCCATCGACGCGCGGCCAGGCCAGGGCCAGGCGCTGCCCCTCGATATCCATCTGGCACAACCCGCTGCCAGGGTCGGCATCCGCCACGACGCCCGGCAATGTCAGGGCGGCGGTGCTGTGCCCGGGATCCTGCGTGGACAGCAAATAGTCCTGCCCCAGCGGCACCGCCCAAAGCTCGCCGACATTGCCCTGCCCGTTCACCCACACCGTAAAGCGCCCGACCTCTAGGTTCACCTGCCCCGGGGCCGCGTTCACCACGCGCCCCACCACGCGCGGCGCGGCGCCGGACCAGTTCGTAAGCTGCCCGTCCTCGATAAAGAGCGTGCGATCCGCCAGAAAGCTGATCTCGGCCGCCGAATGGGTCACATAGATCGCAGGCACCCCGAAATCCGCCACGGCATGGGCGATATAGGGCATCAGATCCAGCTTGCGGGCGCGGTCCAGCCCGGTCAGCGGCTCGTCCATCAGCAGGATGCGCGGCGCCGAGGCCAGGGCCCGCCCCAGGGCCACCCGGCGCGTCTCGCCCCCCGACAAGGTTTCGGGCGAGCGTGCCAGCAGCGGACGCAGGTCCAGCGCCCGCACCACCGCCTCCACAAGCTCCTCGGACGCCTGCCGCCGTATCGCGCCATAGGCCAGGTTCTGCGCCACGTTCAGATGCGGGAACAGCTTGGCGTCCTGGAACACATAGCCCACGCCGCGGCGGGCCGGGCGCATCCGCGACCAGTTCTCGCCAGCGAAGTTGATGCGCCCCGTGGCGGAGGGCTCCAGCCCGGCCAGGGCCCGCAGCAAGGTCGTCTTGCCGCTGCCCGAAGGGCCAGACAGCGCGGTGATCCCCGACAGCGGCACCTCCGCCGCGGCCTCTAGCTTGAAGCCGGGCTTGCGCACCGCAAGGTCAAAGGTCAAGAGCTCAGACACCGGCCCGCAGCCCGCGCTGGTTCAGCAGATAGACCAAGACCAGCACCACGAAACTGAACACCAAGAGCCCGCCGGACAGGATATGCGCCGTCTGGTAGTCCAGCGTCTCGACCGCCGAGTAGATCTCGATAGAGATCACCCGCGTGCGGTCGGGGATGTTGCCGCCCACCATCAGAACCACGCCGAACTCACCCACCGTATGGGCAAAGCTCAGCACCGCCGCCGCCAGGATGCCGCGGCGCGACAGCGGCAGCACGACCGAGCGGAACTGGTCCCAGCGCGACGCGCCCAGCGTGGCCGCCGCCTCCATCATGCCGCGCCCTACCCCCTGGAAGGCCGCCTGCATCGGCTGCACCGCGAAGGGCAGCGAGTAAAACAGCGACGCCACCACGAGGCCGGAGAAGCTGAAGGTCAACTGCTCGCCCGTCAGCCGCACCCAGAAGGCGCCGATTGGGGTGTTCGGGCTCATCAGGATCAGCAGGTAGAACCCCAGCACCGTGGGCGGCAGCACCAGCGGCAGCGCGGTGACGGCCTCGACGATGGGGCGCAGCCGCGACTTGGTATGCGCCAGCCACCAGGCGATGGGCATGCCGATCAGCAAGAGCAGCACCATGGTGACCCCCGCGAGCTGCAGCGTCAGAAGGATCGGCCCGCTAAAGCTCACTGCGGGACCTCATAGCCCGCATCCGAAATGATCTGGCGCGCGAAGGGCGCGCTTAGGAACTCCAGAAAGGCGCGCGCCGCTGGGTTCGCCGCGGCCCGCTTCAGCAAGGCTGCATCCTGCTGGATCGGCGCGTGGCGCGCATCCGGCAGCTCCAGCACCCAGATATCGCCCTCGAAGGTGCGCGCCTGGGCCAGCGCCACAAGCCCCGCATCCACATTGCCGGTCGCCACGAATGTAAAGGCCTGCCCGACGCTTTCGCCCATCACGACATTGGACTGCCAGGTCGCGCCGCGCTCTGCGCGCAGCACGTCCCGCGCCGCCGCGCCATAGGGCGCCACCGCCGGATCGGCGATGGCAAAGCGCAGCGATGGCCGGGCCAGGATCTCGTCCAGCGTGCCCGGCTTGGTCCTTTCGCCATGCACCAGCGCTAGGCGCCCGATTGCGTAGGTGGCGATCCCGCCCTCGGCCACCTCGCCAACCTCGCGCAGCCGCGCCGGGCGCGCCGCATCCGCCGACAGGAACACGTCAAAGGGCGCCCCCGCCCGGATCTGCGCGAAGAGCTTGCCGGTGGAGCCATGCACCAGGTCCACCTCGTGGCCGGTCTGCGCCGAGAACACCGCCGCCACGTCCCGCGCCGTGGTCAAGAAGTTCGCCGCGACCGCAACGGTCACGCGCTCGGCCATCGCAGGCCGGGCCGCGCCCGCCGCAGCAAGCAGAACCACCAGTAGAATCGCCGCATATCTCATCGCTTACGATGTCGCGCGACCAGGGCCCCAAGCGCAAGGGGGCTCGTCGAGGCGGCGCAAGTTAGGGTTTCGTTAGCCAAGCCAATGTAACTTATGTGACATAAGCGCAGGAGACCGCATGCCCGCACGCGACGAGATTCATACGGCCTATACGCGCGGTGATATCCGACGCGCCGTGGCCATGGCCTCAGATTACTGCGAGGATCACCCGAAGGATTTTGAGATCCTGGCGCTCATCGGCGCGGGCCTTACACGCATGCGGCATCTGGACCTGGCGGAGCGTCTGTTCTTGCAGCTTTGCGAGGCCGCGCCCACGGCTGCGCATCTGCGCGGGCTGGGGCTGGTGCACAGCTCGCGCGGAGACATGATGACCGCGCGCAAGCTGCTGCAAGAGGCGATCGCGCAGGAGCCGCATGATGTCCTGTCTCTGGCCGCATTTGCTGAGATCCATCGCTTTCGGCGCGGCGAGAAGCTGCTTGGGCATATCGAGGGGCTGCTGGCCGAGACCTGGCAGGAGCCGGACTGGCTCAGCCAGGTGCATTACGTCATGTGCAAGGCCATGCAGGACACGGGCCAGTGGCGGCGCGCCTGGCAGCACGCCGAACACGGCGCAAAGCTGGCCCAAGCCGCGCCGTATCAGCCGGCGCTGATGGATAGCTGGCGCGCGGGATTGCTTGATCTGGCCGCGCTTGGCGCCGCGGCGCCGCGGGATCACAACGGACCGCAAGGCGAGAACCAGATCTTCGTGGTCGGCATGCCGCGCTCTGGCACCACGCTGCTAGAGGCGCTTTTGTCCAACGCCACTGGCGTGGCAAGCTGTGGCGAGGTATCGCTGATCTCGGACCGCGCCAAGGCGGGCTTTGCGCGGCGCGACGCGATGGGAGAGCTATCGCATCGCTGGTTGCTGGGGGCCTCAAGCGACGATCTTGCGGCCTGGGCCTCGGAATATGTCTCCGAGGTGCAGACCGCCGCAAACGCGCGGCGCTACGTGGACAAATTCCCCGGAAACATCCTCTGCCTGCCCCATATCGGCGCGCTGTTCCCAAAGGCGCGCATCCTGCATATCCGCCGCGACCCCCTAGACACCTGCGTTTCATGCTTCACCGGCCGCTTCTTCAACGGCAACAGCTTTGCGCTGGATATCGGGCATTTGGCGCATGCCTTCGCGCTTTACGAGGGCTGCGCGGCGGATGTGCAGGCGGCGCTGCCCAATCCCTATCATGAGGTCTCCTATGAGCGGCTGGTCACGACGCCCCGCGAGGAGATGCAAAAGGTAATGGCGTTTCTGGATCTGCCTTGGGAGGACGCGGTTATGCACCCGGAGGCGGCGCGCAACGCGGTGGTCACCCGCTCGCGCGGGCAGGTGCGTCAAAAGATCCACCGCAGATCGGTGCAGCGCTGGAAGCGATACAGCACCGCCGTGGCCCCGTTGGCGCAGGCCCTGGCGGCGCAGGGTGTGAACATTGGCGAGGGGCAGGTATTGCTGCGCGAGGACACCGCGCGCATGAACTGATCCTGGAGGGTATACACCCCAGCCGGGACCGCTTGCTGCATCCCGTAGGCGCGGCCTCGCTCGCGGCTGATACCATTTGACGCCCCACTCTGCTTTTACCCGCCGCGCCTCGAAACATGTCATGGATTTGTCATCCCGGGTCGAATAGGTTGGCGCCAACCAAGAGCATCCGGGGAGCGGCGCCCACGCCGACCCCGCCCGAGCGGCGCAGTGAATGGCAAACGAAATTTTTGACCTAAGGGTCCGTAATCTCGAGGTTTTAGGGACTCGGGACCGCTCGATTCTGTCGGTGCCGCGACTGGAGGCACCGGCGGGTTGCGCGCTGGGCATCCATGGGCCGTCTGGCGCCGGCAAATCCACGCTGCTTTTTGCGCTGGCCGGGCTCTTGGGCCAAACCAAGGGCCAGGTGCTTTGGGGCCCCACCGACCTCAACAGACAGAGCGAACGCCAGCGCAGCCGCTTTCGCGCCGCGAATATCGGCATGATATTCCAGGACTTTCTGCTGTTTGACGAGCTGGGCCCGGTGGACAATGCCGCGTTGCAGACCCTGTTTGCGCCGCACGCACGCCGCCCTGGCATCCGCCGCATGGCCCGCGACCTTCTGACCAGTCTGGGGATCGAGCAGGACAGCCGCAGCGTGGCAAGCTTTTCTGGCGGCGAGCGCCAGCGCGTGGCCGTGGCGCGCGCGCTGGCCCATGACCCGATGATCGTGCTCGCCGACGAACCCACCGCCAGCCTGCACCGCGCCGCCGCGGACGCGCTGACCGACGACCTTATCTCGCGGGTCGAGGATCGCGGCTGTAGCCTGATCGTGGTCAGCCATGACGACCGACTGCTGGACCGCATGGATCGCGTCATCTCGCTGGAGCATGGCACGGTCACAGGTGGGATCGCCGCGTGATGTGGCAGAACTTCTGGCAGGAGCTCTCGACGAATGCGCAGAATGCGCTGATGGCCGCCGGATTGGTGTTGCCGGTGTTGCTGTGCTGGGTCTTGGTGCGCCGGGGCTTCCGCCCGGCCCCCTTGGTGCGCGCGATCCTTTGGCGCTACCGCTGGGCCAATGCGATGTTCACGCTGCTGATCGCCATATCCGTGGGCATGGGGCTTGGGCTGATCGCGCAAGAGCGCGGCTTGCGCAAGGGCATGGCCCAGGCGGCGGACAAGTTCGACATCGTGATCACCGCGCCGGGCAGCGAGCTGACGATGATGCTGGCCAGCGTGTTCCTGCGCGCGACAGACACGCCCTTGCTGGACGGGCCGACCTATAACGAGATCGCCAACCACCCGCGGGTCGAGCTTGCCGCCCCGCTGGCCTTTGGGGATTCGGTGGGCGAGGCCCCGGTGGTCGGCACCACGGCGTCCTTTGTGACGCATCTCAGCGACGGGCGCATCGAGGGGCGCATGTTCGCCACCCCATACGAGGCGGTGATCGGCGCCGCCGTGCCAATGCAAATCGGCGACAGCACCATCCCCGCCCATGGGCGCGGCGCGGCGGCGATTGCGGATGCCCATGCGGACGAGATCACCGTGGTCGGGCGTATGGCCCGCACCGGGTCGCCCTGGGACAACGCCGTGCTCACCCCGGTAGAGGGCGTCTGGCTGGTGCACGGGCTGGCGGACGGCCACGCGCCGGGCTCTGAGGCCACCCTGGGCGAGCCCTTCGACGCCGAGTACTTCCCAGGCACGCCCGCGGTGATCGTGCGCGCCGGCAGCCTGGCCGCGGCGTATGCGCTGCGCTCGGAATTCACCCGCGAGGCCGAGACCATGGCCTTCTTTCCGGGCGCCGTTCTGGCCAATCTCTACCGCGTGATGGGCGATGTGCGCCAAGCGATGTCAATCATGGCCACGGTCACCCAGGCGCTGGTGGCGGCGAGCGTCCTGCTGGGGCTTTTCATCCTCGTGCGGCTGTTTCAGCGCCAGATGGCGCTTTTGCGCGCGCTAGGCGCGCCGGGGCGGTTCATCTTTGCGGTGATTTGGTCCTACTGCGCGACGCTCTTGGTCGCGGGCGCGGCGCTGGGCGCCGTGCTGGGCCTTGGCGCGACATGGGTGCTGGGGCGCATCGTGACCGCCCGCACCGACATCCTGGTCGAGGCTTCCCTGGGCTGGACCGAGCTGCATCTTGGGCTGGGCTTTGTGACCCTCGCGAGCCTATTGTCGCTGCTGCCCGCCTGGGCCCAGCTGCGTCAACCGGTGGTGTCGCATCTGCGCGGCTAGCGCCCGCGCCTGAGCCAATCCGTGATCTCGCGCCTTGAGGCGCCATGGAACTCGCTCCGTGCGATCACGCCAGCGACGAGCTTTTTGCGATCTACAGGGCGTGCGCTTTTCCACTCTGGCATTGCGAGCCACACATGGGTGACTTTCCCAGACGCATCGGTCTCGGCGACCATCTTCGGGCGTTCGTTTCTCACTATTCCCCCAATTCTTTGTCTGTCCCCTGACGCAATATGGACCGCCGCCAAACCTGTGCAAGTTATTTGGCGAAGCTGTGGATAGGTCACCGAGTTATCCCCAGATTGAAACAATTCACGCTGGTTTTGTGATCAGTTGCCGCCTTTTGAACCTTTTTTGGCCCACGAGCCGTCACCCTAACAGGCTTACCTGGTTGTGGGGTCAACCGCGCCAGGAGCAAGGCGCCGGACCCCGCCCCGCTCGCAGGCGAGCATATAGGAAAGGGTAGTAACGATGGAAGTGAAGCAACAGACACAGCCGAAAGAGATCAAGGCCACGCCCCCCAAGGCCGCACCAATTCCCCTGGCGGACCGTCGGCGGATGGATCAGGCGCAAGAGGCGGTCAAACCGCAGCCAGAGCTCATTCGCGACTGGGCGAGCATCTAGGGGCGCAAAGCCCAGCTTAAAAAACAGCGGCGCCGACCCAGAAGGACCAGCGCCGCCGCTTTGACATCTATTGATTGGGCTTAGCCGACCAGCTCAAGGCCCGAGAAGAAATACGCGATCTCGACCGCGGCGGTCTCTGGTGCGTCAGAGCCGTGAACCGAGTTCTCGCCAACGGATTCGGCAAACTCGGCGCGGATCGTGCCGGGGGCGGCATCGGCGGGGTTGGTGGCGCCCATGACTTCGCGGTTCTTGGCGATTGCGCCCTCACCTTCCAGCACCTGCACGACCACCGGCTCGGAGGCCATGAACTCGCACAGTTCGTCGTAGAACGGGCGCTCGGAATGCACCGCGTAGAACACGCCCGCCTGGGCCTTGGACAGGTGGATACGCTTTTGCGCGACGATGCGCAGGCCGGCATCCTCGAACTTGGCGTTGATCTTGCCGGTCAGGTTGCGCTTGGTGGCATCGGGTTTGATGATGGAAAGTGTGCGTTCGGTGGCCATGACTGCCCTCTTGAAGGTTGCGCGACGGACCCCGCGCCCACCGCTCTTGCCGCGCCCCCTAGCATGGTCGGCGCGCCTTGAAAAGCGGTGCAATCGCGGTTCCTCCCGCACCAGCAAAAGCTCATAGTCGATGACATGCGCGCTGCCGCTTTCCCTGCCCGTCCGGCAGTGCTAAGCCCCGGCGCATGCTGCGTATCGACAACATAACTTTCGCCATGGATGGCCGCCCCTTGATCGAGGGCGCGAGTGCTGTGATCCCCGAGGGCCACAAGGTCGGCCTGGTGGGGCGCAACGGCACTGGCAAGACCACGCTGTTTCGGCTGATCCGGGGCGAGCTGGCGCTGGAATCGGGCAATATCTCACTGCCCAAAGGCGCCCGGATCGGCGGCGTCGCGCAGGAGGTGCCCGGCAATGAGGTGTCCCTTCTGGACACGGTGCTGGCGGCGGATACCGAGCGCGCGGCCCTGCTGGCGGATACCAGCCAAGACCCTGACCGTATTGCAGAAATCCAGACAAGGCTAAGCGATATCGACGCCTGGTCGGCTGAGGCGCGCGCCTCTAGTATCCTGCGCGGCCTGGGCTTTAACCACGAAGAGCAGGCCATGCCCTGCTCGGCCTTCTCCGGTGGCTGGCGGATGCGCGTGGCCCTGGCGGCGGTGCTGTTCTCTGCGCCCGATCTGCTGCTGCTCGACGAGCCAACCAACTACCTGGACCTCGAGGGCGCGCTGTGGCTGGAAAGCTACCTGGCGCGCTACCCGCATACCGTCATCATCGTCAGCCATGACCGCGGGCTCTTGAACCGCGCCGTCGGCGCGATCCTGCATCTCGACCAGCGCCGGCTGACCTTCTACCAGGGCCCCTATGACCAATTCGCGCGCCAGCGGGCCGAACGCGCCGCGCAGGCCAGCGCGATGGCGAAGAAGCAAGAGGCCCGCCGCGCCCATCTGCAATCCTATGTGGACCGATTCCGCTACAAGGCGGACAAGGCCAAACAGGCCCAGTCCCGCCTAAAGGCCATCGCCCGGATGGAGATGATCACCCCGCCCGAGGAGGCCGCGGCCCAAGTCTTTACCTTCCCCGAGCCCGAGGAACTCTCGCCGCCCATCGTGAACCTGGAATCGGCCTCCGTAGGCTATAACGACAGCGCGGTGCTGAAAAAGCTGAACCTGCGCATTGACCAGGATGACCGCATCGCCCTTTTGGGCCGCAACGGCGAGGGAAAATCCACCCTTTCCAAGCTCTTGGCGGAGAAACTTGAGGCGATGGGCGGACGTATGACGCGCGCCCGCAAGCTGCGCGTGGGCTATTTCGCCCAGCACCAGGTGGACGAGCTGCATCTCGACGAGACACCCCTGCAGCATCTGCAGCGCGCGCGGCCCAGCACGCCTCCGTCTCGGCTGCGCCCGATGCTTGCCGGTTTCGGGCTATTGGCCGAGCAAGCCGAGATCGTGGTGGCCAAGCTCTCCGGCGGGCAAAAGGCGCGGCTGTCGCTTCTGCTGGCCACATTGGACGCGCCGCATCTGCTGATCCTGGACGAGCCGACCAACCACCTGGACATCCAATCGCGTGAGGGCCTTGTCGAGGCCCTGACCGCCTATACCGGCGCGGTGATCCTGGTCAGCCACGACATGCATCTGCTGGAACATGTGGCCGACCGGCTGTGGCTGGTGAACAAGAGCGCCGTGACCCCCTATGAGGGCAGTTTAGAAGATTACCGCAAGCTGCTGCTTACGCAGGATAAACCCGAGAAACTGAAGGCCGTGGAAAAGCCGAAACCCGTCAGCCGCGACCGCCTGATGGCGCTGCGCTCGGACGTGCGCAAATGCGAGGATCGCATGTCCAAGCTGGAGGCGATGCGCGAGAAGTTGAGCGTCAAACTGGCCGATCCGGCGCTCTATGAGCCCGGCAAGTCCGGCGAGGCCGAGGTTTGGCAGAAGAAATACGCCGAGGTGATGGACGGGCTCGACCGCGCCGAGGAGCTGTGGCTGGCCGCGCAACAAAAGCTGGAAGCGGCGGAGACGCGTTAGAATGGATCCCATTGCCCTGCTCACGGTGTTCACCGCGCTCTTCGTGATCATAGACCCGATTGGTTTGGCGCCGCTCTTTGTCGCCCTGACGCAGGGCATGAGCGCCAAGGCCAGGCGCCGCATCGCCCTGCGCGCCTGCTTCGTGGCCTTGGCCTTGCTGACGCTGTTTGGCCTGCTGGGGGACGCTTTGCTGGGCGCTGTTGGGATCTCCATGCCGGCCTTCCGCATCGCGGGCGGGATCCTGCTGTTCCTGACCGCGCTCGACATGCTCTTTGAGCGGCGCACCAAGCGCCGCAAGGACCGCGCCGACGAGGATGACCCCTCCGAGGACCCCTCGGTCTTCCCCCTCGCCCTGCCGCTGATCGCCGGTCCCGGCGCGATGGCCACAATGGTTCTTTTGGCGGGCGCACCGGGCACCCCTTGGGAGACCGTGCTCGGCGTGCACCTGGCGATGCTGGGCGTGATCGCCCTGGTTTTCGTGCTGTTTTTGACCGCGGGAACATTGGAGCGCATCCTGGGACCCACGGGGATCATGGTGGTGACGCGCCTTCTGGGGATGCTTTTGGCGGCGCTTTCTGTTCAGTTCGTGGTCGACGGGGCGGCGGATCTCGGGCTTGTTATGGCCCCAAAGGGCTGACAATTCCCGAATTCGCGCCTATCTGACTTGCAGGAGGTGCCTATGACCGGCGACGAGACGGCAAGACTGATCTACTTAGCGCTCTTGGGCAGCGTGATCGCGGGCTATGCGCTTTTGGCCAATCGCAAGCAGCTGGGCACGATGCTGCGCCATGGATTGCTTTGGGCGCTCATCATCCTTGGCCTCGTGGCCGGCTATGGGCTTTGGGAGGATGTGCGGCGCGATCTGGTGCCGCAGCAGGCCGTCTTTGCCGACGAGGCCCGTATCGAGCTGCCGCGGCAGCAGGATGGGCACTACTACCTGCGCGCTGATCTGGACGGGCAGCGGATAGATTTCATCGTGGACACCGGCGCGACCGATATCGTGCTGAGCCGCCAGGACGCCGAAAAGGTCGGTGTCGACCTCGACAGCCTCATCTATTCCGGCATCGCCAACACCGCCAATGGCCAGGTGCGCTCTGCCCGCGCGGTGATTGACCTGTTCGAGGTCGGCGACATCGTCGATCGCAATGTCACCGTTTGGGTGAACGAGGGCGAGTTGATCGGTTCGCTCTTGGGAATGGCCTACCTGCAGCGGTTTGACCGGATCGAGATCGCCGACGACATGTTGGTGCTGCACCGGTAACCCCCGCTTGCCTGGTCACGAGGCGCGCAGCTGATGCGGCGGGCTCTGCATGCTATTACCTTGATCGGCCGGATCGACGGGTGTTGTCTTGAACTTCGCGACGAGCTGCGCCCCCTAACGTCGCAGCTTGTCCAAGAGCCGTTCCAACCTCCTTGAGGAGATATCGCGCGCAATCATCACGATCCGCGACGTCGTGTCCCCGGCCTGCCAGCCCTCTAACGGCACCGGGCTGTCGAATGTGTGCTGCACGCCGTGGAAGACATAGGGCAGCGGTTCGCCCCCCAGAAACACGATCCCCTTTATGCGCAGGATATCCGAGCCGCGCTGATCCATCAGGTTACTGATCCATTTGCTCAATTTGGCGCGCTTAATGGGGCGATCAAGGACCAGAGACGCGGAGCTGATGCGCCCATCATGGGGCAATGCCACCGGTTGCGGCGCGGCGGTTGCGGCCATGCCTGACAGGTTTGCCAAGGGGTCCATGGCCTCGACCAAAGGCTTTGGCGTGAGCCAGTCCAGCGCCTCGCGCGCTGTGACGTCCCAGCGGCCACCCGAACGCCCCCAAAGCATGCCCGGCGACGCGACAACATCCGCCACCTCCACGACGCGCGCCGTCTCGTTCAGGCCCAGCAGCCGTTTTCGCAACGCGCGCGCCGCGGAGGTCGTGGCCAAATCGGTCTTTGTCAAAACGATCAAATCGGCCATCGCCACCTGCGAGACCGCCTCGAACTGCGCATCCAATGTCCGCTGCCCGTTCACCGCATCCGCAAGCGTGATAATGCCATCCAGTTGGACCGCGCCGGCCAAAGCCGGGTCCGTCAACAGCGTGCGCTGGATCGGACCGGGATCCGCAAGGCCCGTGGTTTCAATCACGATGCGGTCAAACTGCAAAGCACCCGAGGCACGCCGCTCCAAAAGGCTCGGGATTGTAGTTGCGAGGTCGCCCCGGATCGAGCAGCAGATGCAGCCGGAAGAGAGCAGCGTTACATCCTCGTCCGTGGCCTGAATCAGGTCGTGATCCAGCCCCACATCCCCGAACTCGTTCACAATGATCGCAAGCCGCCCGGACCGCTCGTCCACCAGGACCCTATTAAGCAGCGTCGACTTTCCGGCGCCGAGAAAGCCGGTCAGCAACGTTATCGGAAGGCGGGTTTTGTTCATAACCGGCGGAGTGTTTCCTGAGTGCGCGCGATTCCAGAAGCCAATAGTCGCGCGATTTCGGGGGCTGGGGAAGCCCCGACTTCTTGCTCAAAATGAACGACTACTTGAGCTGGATCCGACCTTTGAATTCAAGCGCACCGTCCTGACAACCCTTGCCGACACCAGACGCGACGGAACCCAAACAATGCAACCGCCCGAGCTTGCCTCGGGCAGCGGCCGACCTCCCCAAGGAGGCCGCTTTTGCAACGTCGCAACCCATTGGAACGCTGGCGTTGTCGAAGATCGCTCGCAACACAGAACTGTCGCGCAGGCGTCCTCCAGGTCGGCCGCTGCCCGCGTTGCGCTTGGCTCAAGGTGGAGGCCCCGGGTCAAGCTCGGTGCACTTGATCTCAATGTCCGCTCCTAGGCCTAATATCACCCAGCCACTGGTGAACGACCAAATGATGCCGCAGACAGAACCTATTGCGACGCCACGCCGCTTTCGCGCGCCGCCGGTGCCGCTATGCTGCGCCAAAACAAAGGTTCAAAGGCCCCATGGACGATCCGCTTGTTATCTTTACCCCCTCCGGCAAGCGCGGCCGGTTCCCCGTCGGCACGCCCATCCTGACCGCCGCGCGCCAGCTTGGTGTCGACCTGGATAGCGTCTGCGGTGGGCGCGGCATTTGCTCGAAATGCCAGATCACGCCCAGCTATGGCGAGTTTCCCAAGCATGGCGTCACCGTTGCCGAGGGCGCGCTGAACGAGTGGAACAGCGTTGAAGAGCGCTATGATCGCATCCGCGGGCTCACCAAAGGCCGCCGCCTGGGCTGCCAAGCCACTGTGCAGGGCGACATCGTGGTGGACGTCCCCCCCGAGAGCCAGGTCCACAAGCAGGTCGTGCGCAAGCGCGCCGAGGCCCGCGACATCATCATGGACCCCGCGGTAAAGCTCTTCTACGTCGAGGTCGAAGAGCCCGACATGCACAAGCCCACCGGCGATCTGGAGCGCCTGGTCGAGGCCCTAGACGCGCAGTGGGAGCTTAAGGACGTCAAGGCCGACCTGCACATCCTGCAAGTGATGCAGCCGATTCTGCGCAAGGGCGCCTGGAAGGTCACCGTGGCCGTGCATCTGGGCGACGAAGAGAACCCGCCGCGCATCATGCAGCTCTGGCCGGGCTATTATGACGGCACGGTCTACGGCATGGCGGTGGATCTGGGCTCGACCACGATCGCGGCGCATCTATGCGACCTGCAATCGGGCGAGGTGGTGGCCTCCAGCGGGTTGATGAACCCGCAGATCCGCTTTGGCGAGGACCTGATGAGCCGGGTCAGCTATGCAATGATGAACCCCGGCGGCGACAAGGAGATGACCCATGCCGTGCGCGAGGGAATGAACGCCTTGTTCACCCAGATCGCGGCAGAGGCGGCCATCGACAAGGCGCTGATCGTGGATGTGGTGATGGTTTGCAACCCGGTGATGCACCACCTTTTGCTGGGAATCGATCCGTTCGAGCTGGGCCAGGCGCCTTTCGCGCTGGGGACTTCGCGCGCGCTGCGGCTGCGCGCCGATGACCTGGACCTGGCGATCCACCAGTCGGCCCGCGTCTACCTCTTGCCCTGCATCGCGGGGCATGTGGGCGCGGACGCCGCGGCGGTGGCCCTGTCCGAGGCGCCCGACAAGTCCCAGGACCTGGTTCTGGTCGTGGATGTCGGCACGAATGCCGAGATCCTCCTGGGTAGCAAGGACGGCGTTCTGGCCTGCTCCTCACCCACCGGGCCCGCCTTTGAGGGCGCGCAGATCAGCGCGGGCCAGCGCGCGGCACCGGGCGCCATCGAGGGTGTCGAGATCAATCCCATCACCAAGGAGCCGCGCTTTCGCGTGATCGGCTCGGATGTGTGGTCGGACGAGGCGGGCTTTGCCGAGGCCGTGGCCACCACGGGGATCACCGGCATCTGCGGCTCTGGCATCATCGAGGCGATCGCCGAGATGCGGCTGGCGGGGATCGTGGACGCCTCGGGGCTAATCGGCTCCGCCGACCAAGTGGGCACGCCGCGTTGCATCGCCGATGGGCGCACCCATAGCTATGTGCTGCATGACGGCAGCGCCGAGGGCGGGCCGCTGATCACGGTCACAAACCCCGATATCCGCGCGATCCAGATGGCCAAGGCGGCGCTTTACTCCGGCGCGCGGCTGTTGATGGATAAGCTAGAGGTCGACACCGTGGACCGCGTGGTCCTGGCGGGGGCGTTTGGCGCGCATATCTCGCCCAAACACGCCATGGTGCTGGGCATGATCCCCGATTGCGAGATCGAAAAGGTCACAAGCGCCGGCAACGCCGCGGGCACCGGCGCGCGGATCGCGCTGCTCAATCGCGCGGCCCGGAGCGAAATCGAAGAGACTGTACGCCAGATCCACAAGGTGGAGACCGCGGTGGAGCCGCGCTTTCAGGAGCATTTCGTGAACGCCTCTGCGATCCCAAATTCGGTGGAGCCCTTCCCGATCCTCAACGCGGTCGTGGATCTGCCCGCGGTCAGCTTCAACTCGGGCGAGGCTGAGGGCGGCGGGCGCAGACGGCGGCGACGCGGATAGCGCAGCACCACCAAATCTCTTGCAAGAGATTTGCGACTTCCTTCCAAGGAAGTCGGACCGGCGCGCGGCGATCAAGACCTACCAGGGCGAGGCCTTGCAACACTCGCGACGCAAAACTCTTTGAAGAGTTTTGCCGATTTCTTGAAAGAAATCGACGCCGCGCGCTGTGCTAGTCGCTGCGCCTACACGCAAGCGCCACGCCTGATCGAACCCGTTGGTCCGGCCCTTTTTGGGTGACTGCGCGAAAAAGCCCTGTATTCTACGCCGAATACAAACGCGTCATTGCCACTGGAGCATAGCATGAATATCCACCGCGCCGGGTCCCGCCCCAGCCTTACGCCATCGCCGGATTACTTCACGGGCCAGGTCCGCATGGACCCCATCAATGCTATCCCAGAGCCGGGCCGCGTGCGCGCCGTCCAGGTGACCTTTGAGCCCGGCGCCCGCACCGCCTGGCACCATCACCCTTACGGTCAGACCCTGGTAGTCACTGCGGGCAAGGGTCTGGTCCAGCAGGAGGGCGAGGCGATCCACGAGATCACGCCGGGCGATGTGGTCTCAATCCCCGCGGGCGAGAAGCACTGGCACGGCGCCTCCCCGGATGTGGGCATGAGCCACATTGCGATCCAAGAGGCCGACGCGGACGGCGCGACCTCCACCTGGTTGGAGCACGTCACCGACGCTGAATACGGCGCGGATCGGGCTTAGCAAATTTAACCCCTGGGTTGATCGAAGACCCATCCCCATGCTTTCCTGCACGCATTGTTTAAGTCGCATTGAGGGGGACGCAGGATGCGAAAGCTCATCGTCTGCATGGACGGCACCGGCAACGAGATCGGTGACGGCGAGACCAACATCGTCAAGTTCTACCGCGGGTTCACCCAGGATGAGAACCAGCTGACGTTCTATGTCATGGGGGTCGGGACCAATGACGGCAACTCAGTCAACATCCGTCCTTCACAAAAATTCTTCGGTGTGCTGGGCCTCGCCTTCGGTTACGGGCTGGAGGACGACGTGCTGCGTGGCTACCGCTGGCTGTGCAAAACCTACCGAGGGCCAGAATTCTACTCCAAGGCGTGGGAGAAAGAACATGAGGACCTGCCGGATGACGATCCGCGCAAGGACAGCCGCGGCATTGAGGGGGACCAGATCTATGTCACCGGCTTCTCCCGCGGGGCCTATGCGGCGCGGGTTCTGGCGGGGTTCATCCATGATTTCGGCCTCGTGGCCCCCGACCAGTTGCACCTGGTCGCGCCCGCGTTCCGCGCCTATCGCAGCCTGACAAAGCGTGACGACGAGAACGAGACGGCCTCGGTGCGGTTCCGCGCCTTGCGCCAATTCGACCGCGTGCTGCGGCCCACCATCGCGCCGATCCGGGCGCTCTTGCTCTTCGACACCGTGGCCTCGATCATCCGGCTGGATTGGCCCTGGTACACGATCCCCCAGAACTGGTCCCTGGCAGTGGTGGGCAAGCACGCCCTGCACCGCAGCACGGCGGCGAACGGATCGGTGCGCATCGTCACCCACGCCATGGCCGTGGACGAGCGGCGCAGCTTCTTTCGCAACTTGAACTGGACGGACAACCCCGCCTATCGCGTCTACTATGGCAACCGGTTCAAGCGCGGGCCCGAGCGCATGCAATATGTCGATCAGCGCTGGTTCCCGGGCTATCACAGCGACATCGGCGGCGGGTATGCCGAGAACGAGAGCGGCATCGGCAAGATCACCGCGCTGTGGATCCTGGACCGGCTGACCCAGCGCGAGGAAGAGGCCGATGCCGAGGACCTCAAGATCCTGAACGCCGCACGCGTGGCCGACGGTAAGCCAGAGGTCACGGCGGTCCCCGGCCACCGCCCTGCCCCCGGCCTGCGCTTTACGGGCAACCGCCGCGAAGTCTACCTAGAAGGCAAGGTTTTCAACAACAAGCCTGGCGTCAACGCCGCCAAAATCCCCTATTCCGAGCCCGATCACTGCGCCCCGATTCATAACTCGATCTTCACCGATGGTGCCAAACCGCGCGCCAGTTGGGTCTGGTTGATTTTGGAGCTGCTGCCACCGAAATGGGTCGGACGGCGCGATCAAAAGCCCCCCGCGTGGTTCCGCCGCCTCAACCCGTTTTACCTTCCGCTCTTGGAGCCGCGCCAGATCCCTCAGAGCCACCAGATCGACGACAGCGTTTATCTGCGCAAGGCCGATCCGGACTGCGGCTATGACCCCGAGAACGTCACGCGCGACCCAGTGGGCGAAGCCCAAGACTGGTGGATCAATGGTTGGCTCAACCAGCCCAATCCCGATGCGCCGAACCAGGCCAAGGGCGATTGACCCCGCCCCCGCGGCGGGCTAAACACGACCTCCCAAGCGGGTATGGTGAAAAGGTATCACGCGAGCTTCCCAAGCTTAAGTTACGGGTTCAATTCCCGTTACCCGCTCCAAAAATTCTCTTCCTTAATTGTTGGTGAGGCGAGCTTTTGCGCGCCCGCATCAATGTCGCCCATGTAGGTGTGCCACTCGGCGTTGCTCTCTGGATTCCCGATAGAATTCGCAGGGAACCGCGGCGACCCCCATCAGAGCAATATGTCCGATGGGGATCTTGTGCTGTTCGCTGCCAGGTCGCGCGCAATCCCCATCCGTATGTCGATACTATCGGAGCCCTTGATCCGCCTATTGAGTCTCTAACAAGGCCTCGCGCACCCCCATGAACTGCGCGACCCGCAATTATTGCACAAACATGAGACCGGTGGACCCTAGGCAAGAGCTACGACATGGCCGCCTTTGCCGCATATGCAGATACGGTTTCCACATATATCTCCACAACTTGACACGCGTTCCGCAAACCAGGAGTGACGGACAAAAATTTAACCCGGAAACTGATTTGACGCCTTGCAATTTCAATCAAAGCGCAGACGATGCTAAAGCATTGACTTAAATTTGTGAGGACGCATGCGAAAACTCATAGCCACATTGATTGCAACCTTAATGCTAGCCATCCCGGCGCAACTCTCCGCACAAACAATCCCGTTGGATGATTCCTTCGAGGTCGGCGGCACCAATTGGCGCGGCGGCGGCCAGACACTCGTCCTTTACAAGCTCATCGAAAGTGGCGGCAAGATCGCTGTTTGCGGCGCTTACTTCAACCGCGGGAACGTGCCCGGAAACGTGGATCGGCAGCTAATGCGAGGGGCAAAACTGCGCCTGAATGGGCGCACTTTGCTTAACGTAAAGTACTTTCCGAGACTCAAGGATGAGACCGCGTCTGTTGCGCGTTGCAAAGTGACATCCAAACCCTGGGGCGGCGATATCTCGAAAACCGAAATCCGGTTCTCGCGCAACAATTTCGAGTACTAGGACGGCGAGGCGCCTAGCCCATCTCGATCGCGTAGCTCTCGATGACAGTGTTGGCGAGCAGCTTCTCGCACATCTCGCGCACCTTGTCCTCGGTGGTGCCCTCGGCAAGGTCCAGCTCGATCACCTTGCCCTGGCGCACGCTGCCCACGCCCTCGAACCCCAGCGTCCCAAGCGAGTGCCGAATGGCCTCGCCCTGCGGGTCCAGAACGCCGTTCTTGAGCATGACATGGACCTTGGCTTTCATCGGGGCATCTCCGGGGCAACTGCGTTGGCTGCGCTGATAGCCGAGGGGGCAGATAGGGGCAAGCCGTTGACCCGCTTTCGCGCGCAAAGCTACTCTGCGGTCTTTTGCGCCAGCGGCCCCGGCGCCTCGCGGATCGGCAGGTGGATCAGCGCCGCCAGGAGGCCCAGCACCACCGCGGCCCACCACATCGGCGTGTAATCCTGGTTCAGATCGTAAAGCCGCCCGCCCAGCCAGGCCCCCATGAAGCTGCCCGTCTGGTGGCTGAGAAACACCAACCCCGTCAGCGTGGACAGGAACCGCAGGCCCTGCGTCAACGCCACCAGCCCCATCGTCAAGGGCACGGTAGACAGCCACAGGAGCCCCATCACCGCCGAGAATACCAGCACCGAGCCCGCCGAGATCGGCGTCAGGACGAAGACCGCGATCACGCAGGCCCGCGCCAGGTAGATCCCGCTCAGCACCCATTTCTTCGACAGGACCTGCCCCGCCCAGCCCGAAGAGAACGTCCCCGCGATGTTGAAAAGCCCGATCAGCGCCAGCGACCAGGCCCCGACCCAGCTTGCCAGCCCCAGATCGCTCACATAGGCCGGAAGATGCGTCTGGATGAAGGCCACGTGGAACCCGCAGACGAAAAACCCAAAGAACAGGCACAGATAGCTGCGGTCCCGGAAGGCGATGCCAAGCGCGTCGCCGAAATCCTGCGCGCTCGAGCCCGCAGCCGTGGGCTTTGACACCCGCGCGATGGCCAGCAGGAAGGGCAGGATCAGAAGGAAGCTCGCGCCGATGATCATAAGCGAGGTCGACCAACCAGTACGCGCGATCATCGCCGTGGCGGTGGGCGCGGCCATGAACATCCCTAGCGAGGCCGCCGCGGTGCCCAGCCCCAGGATAAAGCTGCGCCGCTCGGGCGAGACGATCTTGCCAAGCGCGCCCACCACGATGGGGAAAGAGGCCGCGCCGGTCCCTGCCCCGGCCAGCACGCCGGTGAGGATGAACAAGGTTGGGTCCGTGGTCACGCCGCGCAGCGCGAACCCCGCCCCCGCCGCCAGCGCGCCAAAGACTAGCACCCGCGCGGTGCCATAACGGTCGGCGACGGCGCCTGCGATGGGCTGCACGAAGCCCCAGGTCAAAAGCTGCACGGCCACCGAGAATGAGAACACCTCGCGCCCCCAGCCCAGATCCGCAGAGATCGGCGCCAGAAACACCCCAAACGTCGCCGCGAAACCAAACCCCAGGAAAGCCACCATGCAACCTGCGAAGATCGCAGAGTTCAGCTGGGCATTCGGGGGATCAGATGGGGCGTCCGTCTTCATGCGCGTTGTTCCTTATAGAAGGACCCTCTCAGAAATTCGACCAGGGCTCAATAACACGTTATGCATGCCACCGCGCCCGAAACCGAAACCCAAAACCGGCAACCCCTAAAGCGGCGATAATCGCCCGCGACCAGAAGCGGGCAACCACATCCAACACACGGGGCAAAGCGGGGGGGCGTTAAGCTGAACTCAAAAACGGTCCTATACAAAGCCCGCGCCACCCGTTAACAGGCGCCCTTGGACGATGCCGGGCTTGTGACCCAACCCCGCGCGCGTCACATCCCAAACACAAAGAATCTCAGCTTTGAAAAAAACCATCGCAGATGTGCTCGCCCGTAAGGGCTATGATAGTTTGACGCCGGTCCAGCAGGCCGTCTCCGAACCCGAACTGCAAGGCCGGGACCTCTTGGTCTCAGCCCAGACCGGCTCTGGCAAGACGGTCGCGTTCGGGCTGGCGATTGCGCCCACATTGCTGGGCGACGAGGACCGTTTCGGTCCGGCGGGCCATCCGCTGGCGCTGATCATCGCCCCGACGCGCGAACTGGCTCTGCAGGTAAAACGCGAGCTCGGCTGGCTTTATGCGGATGCGGGCGCGTCACTGGCCTCTTGCGTGGGCGGCATGGATATGCGCGACGAGCGTCGCGCCCTGGCCCGCGGCGCGCATCTGGTCGTGGCTACGCCGGGGCGCTTGCGCGACCACATCATGCGCGGCTCGATCGACCTGACCAATCTGCGGTCGGTGGTGCTGGACGAGGCCGATGAGATGCTCGACCTGGGCTTTCGCGAGGACCTTGAGTTCATCCTTGAGGCCACCCCGCAGGAACGCCAGACGCTGCTGTTCTCGGCCACGGTCCCCAGCTCTATTGCCGCGCTTGCAAGGAGCTATCAGCGCGACGCCGAGCGCATCTCGACCATCGGCGACAAGATCCAGCACGCCGATATCGATTACCGCGCCATGATGGTCGCCGCGCGCGACGGCGAGAACGCCGTCATCAACGTGCTGCGCTATTACGAGGCACCCAACGCGATTGTCTTCTGCAACACCCGCGCGATGGTCTCGCGCCTGACCACGCGGCTGTCCAACCGCGGCTTTCCCGTGGTCGCGCTGTCCGGAGAGCTGACCCAAAGCGAGCGCTCGAACGCGTTGCAGGCCATGCGGGACGGTCGCGCCAGGGTCTGCGTCGCCACGGATGTCGCGGCGCGCGGCATTGACCTGCCCAAGCTTGACCTGGTCGTGCATGCCGAGCTGCCCAACAACCACGAAACGCTGCTGCACCGGTCGGGCCGCACCGGCCGCGCCGGGCGCAAGGGCGTCAGCGCCTTGGTCGTGGTGCCGGCGGCGCGCAACAAGACCGAACGCCTGCTGAGATCCGCCAAGCTGAAGGCGGAATGGGGCGCCGCGCCCTCTGCGACCGATGTCCATGCGCGCGACCAGGACCGCATGCTCGCGGCGGATGATTGGCAACTCGCCATCACCGAGAGCGAGCGCGACTCCGTCGAGAAACTGGTGGAACAGTTCACCCCCGAGCAGATCGCCGCCGCCTATATCCGCCAGTATAAGCTGCGACATTCCCCGCCCGAAGAGCTTGGCGAGGCCGTGCACGAGCCGCGCAAACCCCGCGAACCCTTCGGCGCCAGCGTCTGGTTCTCGGTGTCGGAAGGGCGCAACCACAACGCCTCGCCGCGGCACCTGCTGCCGATGATCTGCAAGGCGGGCAATATCACCAAGACGGATATCGGCGCGATCCGGATCACCGACGAGCAGTCCTTTGTCGAGATCCGCGAAACCAGCGTTGATGACTTCCTGGCCGCCATTGGCCCCGGCATGAAAATCGAGGGGTCCAAACGGCTTGCGCGCCTGGACAAGGCGCCAGAGCTTTCCGACGCAAGAGGCGCGAAACCCGAGCGCAGGTTCGAGAAATCGCCCCAGCAACGCCCCGAGCCGCGCCCAGAGTCTCGTCCAGACTCTCGCCCCGAGCCCCGTAAGAGCGGCAAGCCGTTCGCGGACCGCAACGACGCCGCAGAGCCGCGCCGCAGCAAGCCAAAGCCAGAGGACCGAAAGCCCACCAAGCCAGAGGAGCGCAAGCCGCGCGCACCGAAAGCGCCTAAGGCCAGCGCTCCGCCCGCGGATGCCGCCAAGAAACCCGCGCCGGGCAAGCGAAAGCCCCCGGTATCGCATACCGGCCCCAAGTCGAAACCTGGCAAGGACAGCGCCCCAAACGCCAAGGCCGGGGAGCTCGATCCCCCCAAGCGCCGCAGTGAGGGCCGCAGTGAGGCCCGTAAGGGGCCGCCTCCGCCAAAGGGCAAACCAAGCAGCAAGAAGAACCGCGCCCGTGCAGCGACGGCAAATGGCAAACAAGCCCCCCATAAGAAATAGAGTTTGGACCGGGTTCGCATTTGGCCGGCCAGGTCTGCCCTTCAATGAGGCAGAGCTGGCCGGAACGCCCCGGAAGAGGGTAACGCGGCGCATAAGATTTTCTCCGCCGCCATAAGAATAATGACCGGGCCGCGCAAAATCGTTGCGGCACAAGCCATTCTGCTTGCAACCTTTCACTTATATCACGCCCGCACGCGCGCCGATTCGCCTTGGCGCGCCGCAGCTTGCGACAAAGCAAGGGGCATCGTTTAGGGAGGAACGAAAGATGATACGCAGGAATTTGATGAAGCTGGCCGCCGCTGGCATGGTCGCCTCAACCGCCCTGATGGGCGGCGCGGCCCTCGCGCAGGACGTGATCAAGATCGGCTCGATCGCACCCAAGACCGGCCCCCTCGCTGGCGGCGCGGCGGTGACGCAATGGCCGAATGTCGAGCTCTGGGCCAAGCTTGTGAACGAGCGCGGCGGGCTGAATGTCGGCGGCACGCAGATGATGCTCGAAGTGGTCGAGTATGACGACAAGACCAACCCCGGCGAGCACATCAAGCTGGCGCAGCGCCTGGCCGAGCAGGACAAGGTCGACTTTGTGATCGCGCCCTACGGCACCGGGTTCAACATCGCTGCAGCACCAATCTATGGCCGCTATGGCTACCCGGTGATCGCGGTCTCCGCCATCACCGACAAGATGGACGAGCTGACCAGCCGCTACCCCAACCTGTTCTTCACGCTGGGCACCACCACCGCTTTCATCAACGGCGTGGCCGAGATCCTGGTCGAGCAGCGCGACGCGGGCGTCATCGGCAACGAGGTCGCCATGGTGAACGTGGCCGACGCCTTTGGCATCGAGCTGGCGGATATCGCCCGCAGCCGGTTCGCCGAGGAAGGGTTCGACATCGTCTATGACAAGTCCTACCCGCTGGGCACCCCGGACCTGAGCCCGGTGATGAAGGGCGCCAAGGACAGCGGCGCCAAGGCCTTTGTGGCCTGGTCCTACCCGCCCGACAGCTTTGGGCTGGCCGAGCAGGCGATCATCGAGGATCTGGACGTCTCGCTTTACTACTCCGCGGTGGCGACGAGCTTCCCGGCGTTCAAGGGCGCCTATGGCAATAAGATCAACAACGTCCTCGGCGCCGGTGGCACCAATGTGGACGACCCCAAGATCGCCGAGTACCGCGCCGCGCATGAGGAGAAGACCGGCAAGGTCGCCGATTACTGGGCCTCGGCCAACACCTATGCCGCGATGCAGATCCTCGAGCAGGCCATCGAGGGCGCCGGCACCTTGGATAAGGAAACCGTGACGCAGTATATCAAGGACAACTCCTTTGACACGGTCATGGGCGATCTGAGCTTTGAGAACAACGTCTCGAACACCTTCTGGTCCGTGGGCCAGTGGCAGGACGGCGTGTTCCGCGGCGTGAAGGGCTCTGACGTCGAAGGCGCCGTGCCGGTGCGCGCCAAGGAAGGATGGGCCGAGTAAGACAGGCGTAGGATGGGGTTTAACCCCATCCTACCCGCTTAGATCCCCGCAATGCTCGACATCCTCGTCTCTGGTCTTTTGCTGTCTGGCACCTACGCGCTCGTCGCGATGGGGCTCAACCTGCAATACGGCGTGGCACGGATCATGAACCTCGCGAATGGCGAGGTGCTGGTCCTTGGCGCGCTGGCGGCCTTTTGGCTTTACACCACGCGTGAGCTCAACCCCTACATTACCGTCATCGCCGCCGCCCTGGCGGCCTTTGCGGGGAACTGGCTGATCTACCGCTTCCTGCTGACGCCGCTGGTGCGGCGCGCCAAGACCCAAGGCGCGCTGGAGGTGGATAGCATCCTGGCGACCTTCGGGATGTCCTTCATCATCATGGGAGTGATGTTCTCTATCGAGGGCGGGTATTTTGCCTATAAGTACCTCTCCGAGCCGATCTCGATCATCGGCTCCACCACCTCGGTGAACCGGGTGATCGCGTTTCTGGCGGCGGTGGGGATCGGCGGCGGGCTGTATCTGTGGCTGAACCACACGCGGACCGGCGTGGCGATGCGGGCGGTGTCGGTCTCGACCGAGGCCTCAGGCCTGGTGGGCATCAACGTGCCGCGCATGTCGGCGCTGGCCTTCGCGCTTGGCGGCGCGGTGGCGGCGGCGGGCGGGGCGCTGATCTCGACCTTCATCACGCTGGACGCCTCCATCGGGGTGGTCTTCACCCTGAAGGCGCTGATCATCGTGATCATGGGCGGCGTTGGCGACATCCGCGGCGCCATCGTGGCGGCGGTGATCCTGGGCGTGGTCGAAACGGCAGTGGCGACGCTGATCGACCCTGGGCTGACGCTGGCGGCGGCCTATCTCATCTTCGTGCTGATCCTCTTGTTCCGGCCCCAGGGCCTCTTTGGGAGGCGCACCACATGAGGCCCAGCGGCTATCTGGAGCTCTTGATCGTGGCGGTGCTGGTGGTGCTGGCCGCGCTCTTCCCGCTGGTGGGCAGTAACCTGCATATCGGCGTCGGGCTGGATATGATGATGTTCGCGGCACTCGCGATCTCGTGGGCGCTGTTCTCGGGCCCCACGCATTACATCAGCCTTGCCACGGCGGCCTTCTATGGGCTGGGCGGGCTGATCGTGGCGATGGGGATGGCGGATTACGAGCTGCCGTTCTGGCTGATGATCGCCGTGGCCGCCTTGGCTGGCGGGGTGCTGGCGGCGCTGATCGGGCTGGCGACGCTGCGGCTGACGGGCGTCTACTTTGTGATCTTCACGCTCGGCCTGGCCGAGATGATCCGCAACCTGGTGAGCTGGATCCAGAACAACTTTCTGGGCTCGCACGGGTTCCTCATCTTCTCCGACTTCCGGGACCAGCACTATTACTGGATGCTCCTGGCGGTGGTGGCGGTGGTCTACCTGCTGGGCTGGGTCATCAACCGCTCGCGGCTGGGGTTTGCGCTGCGCATCATCGGCAATGACGAGACCGTGGCGCGGCATGTGGGCATCAACACGGCGATGGCCAAGGTGATCCTCTTCACCACCACGGGGTTCTTCGCGGCCCTTGTGGGCGCCATCGTGGCCCCGCGGTGGAGCTATATTGAGGCCAACCAGGTCTTCTCGCCGCATATCTCCTTCCTGGTGGTGATCATGGCACTGCTTGGGGGCACCACGCGGCTATGGGCGCCCATCGTGGGCGTGGTCCCCTTCCTGCTGATCTGGAACTGGATCAACGGCAACCTGCCGAACCAGTCCACGCTGTTCATCGGCGTGGCCTTCCTGTTGATCGTCTACGTGCTGCCGCATGGCGTGGTGGGGCGCCTGGAGCAACTGCGCAGCAAGATCCGGGAGGGCCGCTCATGAGCCCCACCGGCACCCCCATCCTGCGCGTGCGCGGCGTGACCAAGCGCTTTGGCGGGTTGGTTGCGGTGAATGACATGAGCTTTGACGTGGGCAACCACGAGATGGTGGGTGTGATCGGGCCGAACGGCTCGGGAAAGACCACGATGATGAACATGATCTCCGGCGTGTTCCGGCCTTCGGCGGGGCGGATCACCATGCGCGGGCGGCGCCTGTCGGGGATGCCGGCCCAGAACATCGCGCGGGTCGGCGTGGGCCGGACCTTTCAGCTGGTGCGGCTGCTGCCAGGGCTCACCGTGCTCGAGAACGTCATGGCGGGCGCCGTGTTCGGCCATAGCCGCCGCTGGGGCGGCGACGCGGTGGACATCGCCCATGACATGCTGGACCGGGTGGGGCTGGACGCGATGGCGGACGCGCCGGTCTCGGCGCTGACCTATATTGACCAAAAGCGCGTCGAGCTGGCCCGCGCCCTGGCGGGCGAGCCCGAGGTGCTGCTCTTGGACGAATGGCTGGCCGGGCTGAACCCCACCGAGCTGGAGACCGGCATCGACCTGATCCACGCCTTGCGCGACGAGGGCCGCACGGTCATCCTGGTGGAGCATGTGATGGACGCGATCCGGGCGCTCTGCGACCGCTGCGTGGTGATGTCCTCGGGCGCCAAGATCGCCGAGGGCACGCCGGACGAGGTGCTGAGCGACCGCGAGGTGATCCGGGCCTATCTGGGGGATGACGATGCGTGAGGCGATCCAAAACTCTTGCAAGAGTTTTGCAAATTTCTTGGAAGAAATTTGCGGCGCCCAGACGCGAGGGCCCGCCCATGCTTGAGGTCCGCGCCTTGTCCGCCGCCTATGGCGCGCATCCCGCGCTGAACGAGGTCAGCCTGAGCGTCGCCGCGGGCGAGATCGTGGTGATCCTCGGCGCTAACGGCGCGGGCAAGTCCACCCTGCTGCGCGCCATTGCCGGCATCTGCGAGGGACAGGTCTCTGGCGCAGTCACCCTGGGTGGCACGCCTCTGGCCGGGCTCGGCTCGGACGAGATCGTCGAGCGCGGCGTCGCCTTGGTGCCCGAGGGGCGCGGGATCTTCGGCGACCTCACCGTGCGCGAGAACCTCTTGCTGGGCGCCTATTCCAAGCGCGCGCGCGCCGATGAGGGCAGCAACCTGGACCGCGTGATGCGGCTCTTTCCCAAGCTGCGCGAGCGGCAGGGGCAGATCGCGCGCACTATGTCGGGCGGCGAGCAGCAGATGGTCGCCATCGGGCGCGCGATGATGTCGGCGCCGCAGATCCTGATGCTGGACGAGCCCTCTTTGGGCCTCTCGCCCTTGCTGTGCAAAGAGCTATTCCAGAACCTCTCGCTGGTCAGGGAGCTGGGCATCGGCGTGCTCCTGGTCGAGCAGAACGCCAAGCAGAGCCTGGCCATCGCCGACCGTGGTTATCTTCTGGAGAACACACAGATCACCCATGAGGACAGCGCTGCACGGCTGGCCACGGATGCCGCCGTGCAGAAGGCCTATCTTGGCGGCTCTGGCAAGGCAGCTGCGCCAAAGCACACGCCGAAGACACCCGTCAAGGCCGATGATGCACCCCCGCCCAAGCCACCAACAGCGTCGCTAAACAGGCCCAGCCAAGACTACGGCTTCTCCGTTGACGACATGGTGGCCACCGCGGCCACGGTCTCGGCCCAAGCGCCGCGCACAGCGGCGCCAGAGACCGCCGCCGCCGCATCAAAGCTGGCGCAGGACCGCGTGCAGGTCGTGCTCCGCGACATTGAGGCCGCCGCGCAGGCGGCACGGGCGCGCGTTTCGCGCGCTGCAACCGACACCGACGCGACACCGACGCAAGACCGACCTCCTTCCTTCACAGCGAAACCGCCCGTCATCGAGGTCTACAGGCGCCCCCGTGTCGAGGTCTTCCGCCGCCGCCCCTCGGGCCAGTTCGAAAGGGATTGAGATGTTAGACACGACCAACGCCCCCCAGATCAAAGGCCATTTCATCGGCGGCGCCTGGCGCGCCGGGCCGGGCCAGTTCGACGTGATGAACCCCTCAGACGGCTCGGTCTGGAGCCGCGCGCCCGATGCGGGCGTCCCCGAGATGCAGGCCGCCATCGCCGCGGCCCAGGACGCCTTCCCTGAATGGTCCGCCCTGCCCTTCCAGCACCGCGCCGAGCTGATGCTCAAGGCCGCCGAAATCGTCGAGCGCCGCGCGCCCGACTATGTCGCGGCGGCGCAGTTCGAAGGCGGCGGCTGGTACGGCAAAGGCGTCTACGAGACCAAGGCGATCCCCGAGATCCTGCGCGCCGCCGCGGCCACCTGCTATGCGCCGGTGGGCGAGGTCCTGCCCTCGCTGCAGGGCAAGGTCTCGACCGCTGTGCGGGTGCCGATGGGGGTGATCGGCGTGATATCCCCCTGGAATGCCCAGGGAATTCTCGCCACGCGGCAGTATAGCTTCACCATGGCAGCCGGGAATTGCATCGTGCTGAAGCCCTCCGAGGAGACGCCCTATTCCGGCGGGCTCTTCTTTGCCGAGATCATGGAAGAGGCCGGCATCCCCGCGGGGGTCTTCAACGTTGTCAGCTGCTCTCGCGAGAACGTGGCCGCGGTGGGCGACGCGCTGGTGGATGATCCGCGGGTCAAGGGCGTGGCCTTCACCGGCTCCACCGCCGTGGGGCGCAGGATCGCCGCGAAATGCGGCGCCCATCTCAAGAAATGCTGCATCGAGCTTGGCGGCAAGGACAGCCTGATCGTGCTGGAGGACGGCAATATGGAGCGCGCGACCTCCGCCGCCAGCTTCGGCGCATTCATGCATCAGGGCCAGATTTGCATGAGCGTCGAGAAGGTGCTGGTGCAAGAGCAGGTCTATCAGCAGTTCCTGGACGGGTTCGTCGCCCGCGCCAGCAAGCTCAAGACCGGCAACGTGGCGGATAAATCCAATGTTATCGGGCCCTTGATCAACGACCGCCAGGCCGAGCGGGTGCGGCACCAGCTGGAGGACGCCAAAGCGAAGGGCGCGCAGATCGCCCTTGGCGGCGGCGTGAACGGCCGCTTTGTCGAGCCCACCATCGTCACCCATGTCACCCCTCAGATGGATATCTGGCGCGACGAGACCTTTGGCCCCGTGGCCGTGGTCGTGCCCTTCAGGACCGACGCCGAGGCCGTGGCAATGAACAACGACACCGAGTACGGGCTGTCCTCGGCGATCATCACCGCCAATGAGCAGCGCGCCCAGGCCATGTCGCACCATATGGAGAACGGCATGACCCATGTGAACTGCTCGACCATCAATGACGAGGCGCATGCGCCATTCGGCGGCACCAAGGCCAGCGGCATTGGCCGCTATGGCGGGCGCTGGTCGTTCGAGAGCTTCTCTGAGACCCGCTGGATCACCTATGATCGCGGCGGCAAGCAATTCCCGCCGGTGTTCTGATGCGCGATCTGGTTAAAGGCAAACGCATCGTCGTCACGGGGTCTTCATCGGGCATCGGCGCCGAGACCGCGCGCATCCTCACCGAACAAGGCGCCGAGGTGCTGGGCGTCGACCTGACCAAGAACTTCGACAATGTCGAGGAGTTCTACCGCGCGGATCTCTCGGACCGCGCCACCATCGACGCGCTTGTGGACGTACTGCCGGACGGCATCGACGGGCTGGTCAACAACGCGGGGCTGCCGCCCACCAAGCCCGCCGATATCCTGCTGAAGGTGAACCTTCTGGGGCTTAAGCACCTGACCTATAAGATCGTTCCCAAGCTCGCCGACGGGGCCAGTATAGTGAATGTGGCCTCGCTGGCGGGGCATGGCTGGCCCAAGGCGGTGGACGCGATCAAGGCCTCTGAGACACTCACCTGGGACAATTTGGACGCGTTCATCTCGCGCTGGCAGGTCTCCAGCGAGGGCGGGCGCAGCTACTTTTTCTCCAAGGAGGCGCTGCTCGTCTGGACCATGCAGAATCGCTGGACCTGGCGCGACCGGGGCATCCGCATGAATGCGGTCAGCCCCGGCCCCGTCGACACGCCGATCTTGCCGGACTTCATCGAGACGCTGGGCGAGCGCGCCAAAGAGGACCGCGACACCATGGACCGCCCGGGCACGCCGCAGGACATCGCGCCGGTGATCGCCTTTCTGCTCAGCGACATGACGCAGTGGATCCGTGGCTTCAACATCCAGGCCGATGGCGGCATGGCATCAAATCTCACGTGCAAAGCGCACGGGCTTTAGAGGGGAAATCAGATGGGCATCGCTGGCTGGATCATCCTGCTACTCATACTCGCCGCGGTCATCATCGTGGTGGCGGCCTGGTTCTATGAGCGGGCGACCAACGAGATCTCGCTGTTGCGCACCGGCGTCGGCGGCCGGCGCGTGGTGATTGACGGCGGCGTGCTGGCGATCCCGTATTTCCATGAGATTTCAAAGGTCAACATGGCGACGCTCAGGCTTGATGTGGCGCGCCAGGGCGAGAGCTCGTTGATCACCCAGGACCGGCTGCGGGTCGATGTGGGCGCCGAGTTCTACGTCTCCGTGGTGCCCGATGAGGACGCGATCACCCGCGCCGCGCAGACCCTGGGCCAGCGCACGTTTCAGCGCGACGAGCTGCGCGCGCTGATTGACGGGATGATGGTGGACGCGCTGCGCTCGGTTGCGGCGCGCATGACCATGGACGAGCTGCACGAGAACCGCGCGCAGTTCGTGGCCGAGGTGCGCGACATGCTGGGCGAAGCGCTGGGGCGTTACGGCTTGCAGCTCGACAATGTCTCGCTGACCGCGCTGGACCAGACGCCCTTTGCCGCGCTGGACGAGAACAACGCCTTTAACGCGGTTGGCATGAGGAAGCTCGCGGAAGTCATTGCGAAGTCTAAGAAAGAGCGCGCCGAGATCGACGCAGAGTCAGAGGTCGCCGTGCGCCGCGCCGCCATGGAGGCCAGCCGCAAGCGGCTAGAGATCGACCTCGAAGAGCGCCGCGCCGAGATCGCCCAGGCGCAGGAGATCGAGACCCTGGCGGCCGCCCAGATCGCCGAGGTCGCCGCTCGCAAGGCTGATAGCGAACGCGCCGCGACCCAGGCCAAGATCGAAATGGAGCGCTCGATTCAGGCCGCAGAGGTCCAGCGCGAGCAGGCCCTGACGATTGCCGAGCAGGACCGCCAAATCGCCATCGCCGCCAAGAGCCAAGAGGAGAGCCGCGCCCAGGTCGAGGCCGATGCCGCCCGCGCCGAAGCCGTCAAAGCCTCTGAGGCGGTGGAAACCGCCCGCGCCCTGGCCGAGGCCGAGCGCCGCGCGCAGCTCAACCAAGTGAACGCCGAGGCCGAGGCTAAGACCGCCGCCACCCGCGCCGCCATCGCCGCCGAGAGCGACAAGGCCACCTCCAAGGACCGCGCCGCCGCCCGCCGCGAGGAGGCCGAGGCCGAGAAAGCCGCTCAGGTCGCCCAGGCTGACGCCAACCGCGCCCGGATCGAGGCTGAGAACGCCCGCTCTGAGGCGCTCGTGGCGATGGAGCTGGAGAAGGCGCGCCTAGAGGCCATGCCCGGCATCGTCGCCCAGATGGTCAAGCCCGCCGAGAAGATCAAGTCGATCAACGTCAACCATGTGACGGGGCTCGGCGGCTCCGGCAGCGGCAGCGGCGAGGCCGGCCACAAGACCCCGGTGGGCGCGGCCATGGATTCGATCATGGAGATGGCCGTGCAACTGCCCCTGCTGAAAAAGCTCGGCGACCAGATGGGGCTTTCATTGGACGAAACCCTCGAGGCGAAAGACAATCCGGACCGAAACAAGGGCTAACTAAGTCCGAACGCACTATCGCCTAGAATTGCCGCTTCCCTCTTGACCTTATGGTGCCTCAGGGCACATCAAGCAGGTAGCGAAATTTCCACCTAGAGGGGGCCCTACCCATGGCATTCGAACTTCCCGATCTTCCCTACGCGCATGACGCTCTGGCCGGCGCTGGTATGTCCAAAGAGACGCTTGAGTACCACCACGACCTGCATCACAACGCCTATGTCACCAACGGCAACGCGGCGATTGCGGGCACCGAGTGGGACGGCAAGAGCCTCGAAGAGATCATCGGGGGCACCTATGACGCCTCCGCTGTGGCCCAGAATGGCATCTTCAACAACATCAGCCAGCTTTGGAACCACAACCAGTTCTGGGAGATGATGGGCCCGGGCGAGAGCAAGATGCCGGGCGAACTTGAGGCCGCTTTGACCGAAAGCTTCGGCTCGGTTGACGAGTTCAAGGCGCAGTTCTCCGCCGCGGGCGCGGGCCAGTTCGGCTCGGGCTGGTGCTGGCTGGTCAAGAACGCCGATGGCGGGCTGGCCGTGACCAAGACCGAGAACGGCGTGAACCCGCTCTGCTTTGGCCAGACCGCCCTGCTGGGCTGCGACGTGTGGGAGCATTCCTACTACATCGACTTCCGCAACAAGCGCCCCGCCTACCTGTCGAACTTCCTCGACAACCTGGTGAACTGGGAGAACGTCGCCAGCCGGATGTAATCCCTGCTGGCAGCTTGATCTGAATGTGACCGCCCCTCCTTCGGACGGGCGGTCGCTTTATTTTGGAGTGCGCGGCGCCGTGAGCCCCCGGAACACATCCAAGCGCCTGGTCCGATGGGGGCGCAGAGGCGCGATGGGCTCGGTCCTAGCGCCGATGACCCGATTTCATGTCCAGCGCTGGCGGATTGAGAGCCCTCTTTGGGGCCGGCGGGCGATGCTGCGCATCGCGATCCTGTCGGACATCCATTGGGGGTTTGCCCCAATGAGCGCTGCCCGCATGGAGGCGGTCAAGCGCCGCGTCGCGGCGCTCTGCCCTGACCTGGTGGTGTTTCTGGGGGATCTGGCGGGCGGGCACGGCAAGCCCCGCGTCCAGGCCAATGTCGCCGCCGGAGCCGAGGCCTTGAAAGGCCTATCCGCACCGCTCGGTGCCTTTGCCGTGCTCGGCAACCACGACTGGCATGATGACCCCGCCGCGCAGGCCCGCAAGGCCGGCCCCGTGGCCGCACAGGCCCATCTAGAAGCCGCCGGGTTCACCTTTCTGGAAAACCAGGCGCAGCGCCCCGGCCGCGATGACATCTGGCTGGCCGGGATCACCTCGCAGCAAGCCATCAAGGGGCGCTCGTGGTGGCGCAAAGAGCGCGCCGGGCGCGACGACCTAGAGGCGGCCCTGCGCCAAGCCCCAGGCGATGACCCCATCGTGCTGCTTGCCCATGAGCCGGATATCTTCCCCGACATCGCCGACCCGCGCGTGGTGCTGACGCTCTCTGGGCACACCCATGCCGGGCAACTGCGGTTGTTTGGCCGCGCGCTTTATGCCCCCTCGCGGCACGGCACGCGCTACGCCTATGGGCATTTCGAAGAGCGCGGCCGCCACCTTGTGGTCTCTGCCGGGCTCGGCGCCTCTTCGATCCCGCTGCGCATTGGCACCGTGCCCGAGATCACACTCGTCGAGATTGCGGGGCCGAGCACATGAGGCCCGCCGCGCAGGGTCTGATCGCGCTTGTCGCCGCGAATGTGATCTGGGGGCTCAGCCCGGCCTTTTACAAGCTCATCGACCACGTGCCGCCGCTGGAGGTGTTGAGCCATCGCACCGTGTGGTCGCTGGTTCTCTTTGGGCTCTATCTTGCGCTGCAGGGGCGGTTGGCCGAGATCACCCGCGCCCTGCGCGCGCCCGGTGAAGGCTGGCGCATCTGCGTCGCCGCGGCCATGGTCTCGGTCAACTGGACGCTATTTATCTGGGCGGTGCAGGTGGACCGGGTGATGGAGGCCTCGCTGGGCTATTTCATCTTCCCGCTCCTCTCCGTGCTTCTCGGCGTGGTGTTCTTTGGCGAGGCGCTTGGGCGGGCCAAGCTGGCGGCGGTGGCGCTGGCGGGCACCGGCGTGCTGGTGCTGACGGTGGGCCTGGGCGTGCCGCCCTATCTGTCGCTGATCCTGGCAGCGACCTTCGGCGCCTACAGCGTGCTCACGAAGAACGCGCGCACCGGGCCGGTGGTATCGGTGACCGCAGAGGTGCTATTGTTCACGCCCTTCGCGCTGGTCTGGCTCTGGGGCGTGCACGCCCATGGCTGGGTGGCACTGACGGAGACCGCGGTGGGCGCCTTTGGCACGTCCTGGCGCGACAGCCTGATCCTGGTGCTGAGCGGTCCGATGACGGCGGGCCCGATGATGCTTTTCGCCTTCGGCGCGCGGCGGCTGCAGTTGGCCACCGTAGGGCTGATGCAGTACCTCAACCCAACACTGCAATTCCTGCTGGCCGTGGCGATCTTTGCCGAGCCCTTCACGCGCTGGCACGGCATCGCCTTCCCGCTGATCTGGCTGGCCCTGGCGGTCTATTCGCTCGAGGCGCTGCGTCAGGAAAGGGCCGCGCGCAGGGCGGCCATGGCGTCGTCGACCGAGGCCGCAACAGAGAAGTAATCCCGCAGCGACGCATCCGCGAAGCCGCGGTCGATCACGCTGTCGATCAGCGCCAAAAGCGGGTCCCAGTAACCCTCGACATTGATCAACACGATGGGCTTTTGGTGCAGCCCAAGCTGCCGCCAGGTCAGCACCTCAAAGAACTCGTCCAGCGAGCCTGCCCCGCCCGGCAGCACCACCACGGCGTCGGAGTTCATGAACATGACCTTCTTACGCTCGTGCATGTTCTCGGTGATCACCAAAGTGTCGCCCTGGGCGTTGGCGCTCTCGAACCCCATGAGGTGGGTTGGGATCACGCCGAGGCTCTCGCCGCCCGCAGTGCGGTGCGACTCAGCCACCGCGCCCATGATGCCGCGATCGCCCGCGCCGAAGACCAGCCGCCAGCCCTCGTGGGCGAGCGCCGCGCCCATTTCTTGCGCCTGAGCGACGAAAACCCCGGAATTTCCGGGCCTTGCGCCACAAAAGACACAAACGGATGTGGCAATTCGCGCCATGGTAACCTCTCACGGGAATGGGTTTTGACCCCTGTTAGCCGCGTTGATATTGTCGATCAACCGCGGCTTTGGGGATTCTCGCCGTGGGCCTTGGGGAAACACAATGAGTAAACTGGCCGGATTGGGTGGAATTGGCGGCGTGGCCGCCGGTGCAGCGGTGGTCGCCGTGGTCGGCACGGCGCTGATCTATGGGCCGTTCGGGGAGTTCCCGGACGAGACTGCGCCCGCGCCCACGGTTCCTGCAAGCGAAGTATCTGCCGCGGCGTCCGAAGATGCCGGCTCCGGCGCCAATGTTAAGGCGGATGCGGCCGCATCGGCAAGCAACGACACGCCCGCCGCCGATATACCTTCGCCGCCCAGCTTCGACCTCGTGCGCGTCGAGCCCGACGGCACCGCCGTGGTCGCCGGGCAGGCCACGCCGGACGCGTCAGTGGCCGTGCTCTTGGACGGCACCGAGGTCCACCGCGCCAGCGCGGATAAGGGCGGCAGCTTTGCCTTCCTGTTCTCGATCCCCCCGGTGCAGCGCGAGCAAACCGTCAGCCTGCTGATGGATGTTGACGGCGCGGACCCGCTGCGTTCGACCGCCACGGTGATCATCGCCCCCCCGGCCCCGGCCCAGGACCCCGTCGTGGTGGCCGAGACCGGCACCGTGTCCCCAGGGCAAGTGGCCACCCCAGAAACCGCAGACGCCGAGGCCAGCACAACCGCGGACCCCGAGCCCGCAGCGGTTGACGTCGCCGCTCTTGCCGAACCCAAGCCAGAGCTGCCGGCCCAAAGCGGCACGCCCGCCGATAAACCAGAGGCCGTCGAAAAGATCGCCCCCGAGCCCGCAACCGACGCCCCGGAAGACACCGCTGAGGCCCCCGCTGGCGACACCGCCCCATCCCTCGACACGACCACCCCAGCGCCAAGCCCAGAGCAGGTCGCCGGTCTGTCCTCCGTGCCCGAGGACGCCGTCGCCGATGCGCCGGCAGAACCCGTCTCGACGCAAGTTGCGCCCAAGATCGCCCTTGAACCGTCGACCAACACGGCAGCCGTCGAGCCGACACCGGAGGCACCTGCCCCGAGTGTCGTCGCAATCGCCCCTGAAAACGCCGAACCGGCTCCGGAAACCCAAGTCGCCTCCAAGGACATCGCGGCGCCAGAGGCTCCGCAGGACGCGGACACAGAGACCGCATCAACCAATGACGCCGCGGCAGAGGAAACTGAGGTCACCCAGACCCAGCCAACAACGCCCGAAGCGCCAGCTCAGACCGAGACAGCCTCTACTGACGCAAACCAAGATGATGCGGGCGCAGAAACCGAGACGGCGCAATCCGAGCCGGTGCCCGCTTCGACTGAGGCGAGCGTCGCCTCAGAACCAGAAACGGCCGTAGAAACCGCAACCGCGGATGAGCCGCGCGCGCCCTCGGTCCTCTTGGCCGATGACAGCGGCATCCGCGTGCTCCAGGATGGCGGCGACGGCAGCCCCACCAACACGCAGACCGTGATCATCGACACCATCACCTACGAGCCGACCGGCGACGTAGCACTGGGTGGGCGCAGCAGCGGCGAGGGTTTTGTGCGGGTCTATCTGGACAACAAGCCGATCCAGACCACCCGCGTGGGCATCGACGGGCAGTGGCAGACCCCCCTGCCCGAGGTCGACACCGGCACCTATACCCTGCGCGTCGACCAGATCGACGACACCGGCCAGGTCACCGCCCGCGTCGAGACGCCGTTCAAACGCGAGGCCCCGGCCCTGCTGTCGCTGCTCGACCAGCGCGACGCCATCACACGCGGCGGCGTCGGCGTGGTCACGGTGCAGCCCGGCAACACGCTTTGGGGCATCGCGTCAGAGAAATACGGCGAAGGTCTGCTTTATGTGCGGGTGTTCGAGGCCAACCGCGACCGGATCCGCGACCCTAACCTGATCTATCCGGGCCAGGTCTTCGCGGTGCCGGATGCGCAATAGCGCCTCCCGCGGATCGCGAAAAACCTGCATCCAGTCTTCAAACGAAACGCCTTAGTCGAGCTTATACCCGATCTGCCTGATGAACGCGCCGAAATCGGCGCGCTCGGGCTGCCCGTATTGGCGCGTTTTGTCGTCTGACCAGCTATAGGGCTCTGCCGAGCCGTAAATGTCGGGGTTGCGCGGCGCGCCCGTCATCCCACCGCGCCGCGCCTCGTATTCTGTCAGCACAGCGTCGATCGGCGCGTCCCGATAGGCGTCCACATGCACGGTGGCGTCCAGCGCCAGGCGCGGCGTGACGCGCGGGCTCGGGTAGACCGGCCAGCCAATCGCCAGCGCGGCCACCGGGAAGACGTGATCAGGCAGGCCCAGAAGGTCGCGGGTCTCGGCCAGGTGGTTGCGGATCGTGCTGATCGGGCAACAGCCCAGCCCCATGGCCTCGGCGGCAGATATCGCAGTGGCAAGGCCGATCCCCGCATCCACGGAGGCGTTAAAGAACGCGTCCAGATGATCATTGGCAAAATCGCGCCCCCAATGCGCATGCGCCTGGCGCTGCCGCCGGTTGTTGGCGCAAAACAGCATCAACGCCGGGGCCTTGGCAATCCATTCCTGCGCGCCCAGCAACGCCTTGACCCGGGCCAACCGCGCGGGGTCGAGCAGCAAAATGACGTCGCGCTGCTGCAAGTCACTCTTGGAGGGCGCAGAGAGCGAAGCGGCGGCAATCAGCCTTAGATGCGCCTCGCTGACCGGCTCTGCGCGGAACGCGCGGCAGGACCCGCGCCCAATGATGCCGGTGACAGCCGCTTGCGCCGCATCCGACACCTCCGCCAGATCCAGCGCCTCGCCGAACCGCGCCCGCATGATCTCGTTGAGTTCGTCGCTCATGACCGCCCCTCCGTTGCGCCAAGTTTAGGGCCCGCGGGCGCGGAAAGAAATGCCGCGCGGCTTTACTTTCGACCCCGCTGAACAGAGCATCCCGCGCATGAACGAGATTCTCATAATCGGCGGCGGCATCCTGGGGGCGACACTGGCGCGGGAGTTGGCGCGGCGCGGCGCGCGCCCGGTGATCGTTGACGCGGATACGCCTGATCGGCGGACCTCGCTGGGCTCGTTGGGCTGGCTGAACGCCTCCTCTACGGCGGATATGGGCTATGCCCAGCTGCGCCGCGCCTCCATGGAGCTCTGGCACGCGCTCAAGGACGCCCATCCCGACTGCCCGGCCTTCTTCCCCGGCGCGCTCTTGTGGGGCGACGATGCAGGCGCAGTCCGCGCGCAGGAAGAGCGGATGAATGCGCTTGGCTGGGCGGCTTTGGCCCTGGACAGGGCCGCTCTTGAGGCGCGCATCCCTGGCCTGAACGCGCCGGAGGCCGCATTGCTGCTGCCGCGCGAGGGTTATGCCGATCCCGCGCGCATCACAGACTGGATGACGGCGCAAGCGCTTGCCGCTGGGGCGTGGCTGATCCGCGGCTTGGTCGAAACGGTGGAAGCCGGGCGCGTGACGCTTGCCTCGGGCGAGCAACTGGAGGCGGCCAAGACGGTGATCTGCGCGGGGAATGCGACGGGCGACCTGCTGGCCAGCGCTGGCATCGACGTGCCGCTGCGCCAAAGCCCTGGCATCCTGATGCGTACCGCGCCCCTGCCGATCCAATTGCCCTGCGTGATGGCAACGCCAAAGCTGGACCTTTGGCAGGGCGCGGACGGCGCGGTTTTGATGTCCTCGTCCTTGGCCAAGACACCGGAACGCGCGGATGACCTTATGGCCTCGGATGCGGCGGCGGCACTGCGTGCCCTGGTCCCAGGGTTGACCGAGGCGCCCGTGGTCGAGGTCACGCGGCGCAACCGCCCGATCCCCAAGGACGGCTTTCCGATCGTTGGGCCAAGCGGGCTGGACGGTGTGTGGCTGGCGGTGACGCATTCGGGCATGACCCTTGCGCCGGTGATCGCCGAGGCCCTGGCAGATAACCTGACCGGGCAGCCCGCGCGCCACGACCTGGGCCGCTACGGCTTGGGTCGCGACTGGGCAAGCCCGCATGAGCGCGCGGCCCTATAGGACTGCGTTTTGAGCCCTAGCCGACCTCGCTGCCCCGCACCGCCACGGTCGTCAGTAGATCATACGTGTATTTCGCCACCGAGCGGAAGCAGATCACATAAGCGGTCTCATCATCGGTCAACCAGAACGCCGCCGGGATCTGCGCCAGGCGCGAGCGGCGCAGGTCACTTTAAATGGTTGATGGCGCGACGATTGTATCTCTTTCATTTGAGCAATAGCGTCTTCAAAGACACGATGAATAAGTGTAGATTTATAATTTTCTTGCATATTTCACGGACCGCTGGATTTTTGGATGCAAACGTGTCCAAATTTATCTTGGTAGATCTGGAAATCGGAAATGGATTTAGTTTTACATGTATTCATCGGTGGCTTTAGTGCGCTAATCGTTGCTTCCGGCGCTGCTGCAACCTTCGTCACTTATAGACGGTGTGATGAGGCAAAAATTGTATTGCGTCTATCGGCGCCGCCAATTTTTTTTGGGTTTGTCTTGTTTTGTTACGGGGTTTACGGCGTCTTATCTCTTTTTGACCCAGAATCCGTGGAGCCCGAATATGGCTTCGCCAATCGCTTCTTCTCCATCTTTGGCGTCGGGGTCATTGCGTCGTTAAAAAACGTCTTTGCGCCACTGGTTGTCGCCATAACGCTTGCCTGGGGCATCTATCAGTGGGGCATTCACGACTCCTGGGAGCTCATACCGCTATATGAAGCTGTCGTAGAGGGTCTGTTGTTTTGGGCACCTCAATGGCTCCAGACTGCCTATATTTATGTTTCGCTCGCTTATATGTCATCAGCGACCGTGGCCTCACTAAAGTATTAGAAGTCGCTCAGGTGGGTGCCAATTTACTGCTTGGTGCCGCCACAGTCGTCAGCAGATCAAACGTGTATTTCGCAACCGAGCGGAAGCAAATCACATAAGCGGTCTCATCATCGGTCAGCCAGAACGCCGCCGGGATCTGCGCCAGGCGCGAGCGGCGCAGGTCGCCCGGCTGCATCGCGGCCACATCCGCGGGCGTGAGCTTGGCCAGAACCTCGCGCACATCCGCGCCCTCAAGCCGGATCAATGCCCGCGCGTCCGAGACATTGGCGACCAGCGAGTGCGCCTTTCCTAGGGCCTTGGTCATCTTGGCGGCGGTCTCGTCGGCAACCTCATAGGGGCACAACGCCAACAGCTCGTCCGGCGACATCCACGCCACCGAGTTCTCGCCCTTGCTGGTGATCTTCAGCGGCGCTGGCACCGCCATACCGATGGCCTTCTTGATCGCCGCGCTGCCCAAGTCGCCCCGCAGGGTGATCATCCCCGCAGGACCCATATCGGTCACCGTCACATAGCCCTCAAAGGACGCGCCGTTCAGCGCTGATACCGCGTTAGACATTCTGCTTCTCCCCCTCGGGGTCATAGAAAACCGGGCTGACGATGCGGGCCTGCTGCTCGGTGCCGTCCACGCCAGGGAAGTTCAGCACCTCTCCCATGCGCTCAGGTCCGTGAAGCACCAGCCCCATGGCGATGCCGCGCTCCAGCGTCGGCGAGTGGTAGGTCGAGGTCACGCGGCCCTGCACGTTGCGCTGCCCGTTGGCGTTCGCGCCCTCGGCCACCGCATAGGCGCCGTCCGGCAGCACGCCGCCATCCACCGTCTCCAGCCCCACAAGCTGCCAGCGCTCGGGATCCACCATGAACGAGCGCTCCTGCGCGCGCTTGCCGATGAAGTCGTCCTTCTTCTTGGACACCGCCCAGTGCAGCCCCAAATCCTGCGGGATCACCGTGCCGTCGGTCTCGTCGCCGATCATGATAAAGCCCTTCTCGGCGCGCATGATATGCAGTGCCTCGGTGCCGTAGGGCATGGCGCCATAGGCGGCACCGGCTTCCATCAGCATGTCCCAGAACGCCGCGCCCTGATGCGCGTCCACGGCGATCTCATAGGATAATTCCCCAGAGAAACTAATGCGATAGACGCGCACCTTAAAGCCGCCGATCTCGCCATCGGCCCAGGCCATGAACGGCAGCGCCTCGGCCGAGACATCCATCCCGCCGATGGTCTCCAGCACCTTGCGCGCGTCCGGGCCGACCACGGCGACCTGGGCGTATTGCTCGGTGGCGTTGACCACATAGACCTGCCAGTCCCACCATTCGGTCTGCAGCCACTCCTCCATATGCGCGTGGATCCGGTCCGCGCCGCCAGAGGTCGTGTGGCACAGGTACGTGTCCTCGTCGATCCGCGCTACCACGCCGTCATCGGAGAGGAACCCGTTCTCCGAGCACATCAGCCCGTAGCGGCAGCGCCCCACTTTCAGCGTGGACATCATGTTGGTGTACATCATGTCGAGGAACTTGCCCGCGTCCGGCCCCTTGACGATGAGCTTACCCAGAGTGGAGGCGTCCAGCAGGCCGAGGCGCTTGCGGGTGTTGAGCACCTCGCGGTTCACGGCCTCTTCGACCGATTCCCCAGGGCGTTGGTAGCAATAGGGGCGGCGCCAATGGCCCACCGGCTCCCAGAACGCGCCATTGGCGTCGTGCCAGTCATGCATGGGCGAGCGCCGCAGCGGCTGGAACACATCGCCGCGCGCCTCGCCGCCAATCGCGCCCATCGAGATCGGCGTGTAGGGCGGGCGGAACGTGGTGGTCCCGACCTCGGGAATCGCCGCGCCAAGGCTGTCCGAAAGGACGGCCAGACCATTGATATTGCTCAGCTTGCCCTGATCCGTGGCCATGCCCAGCGTGGTGTAGCGCTTGGTGTGCTCGACGCTCTCGAAGCCCTCGCGCGCGGCGAGCTGCACGTCCGAGACCTTCACGTCATTCTGGAAGTCCAGCCACATCTTCTGGCGCAGCTCAGAGGGCGCGCCCTGGGGCATGACCCAGACCGGCTCGATGGCCGCGGGCGTTTCGGTCGCGGCCTTGGGCGCGGCTTTCTTGCGCTTCTTGTGGCCCGCGGCCATCGCGGCGGCGCGGCCCTGCGCATCGGCATCGGCCAGCACCTCAGCGGTGCTCATAGACCCGTTCGCCATGCCAGCACAGCGCACAAAGCCTGCGCCATCGGCGCCGGTGGGGGCGCGGTCGGGGTCGGGCCGGAAATGCGCCTGGGCGTCGTCCCAGACCAGTTTCCCGCCGCAATGGGACCACAGATGCACCACCGGGGACCAGCCGCCGGACATCGCCACCGCATCGCATTTGATCTCTTCCAGCACGGCGCCCTCGCCGCCCTGGATGCCGATGGTGATGCCCTCGACCCGCTTGCCGCCCTTCACCTTGCCGATGCCGCGCCCGAACTCGATCCGCACGCCCATGTCGCGCACCTGGTCGATGAGTGGGCTGGCGGGGGTCTGGCGCGCGTCAATCACGCAGGGCACTTCGAGCCCGGCGTTTTTCAAAGCGATCACGGTGCGATAGGCGTCGTCGTTATTCGTCACGACCACAGTGCGGTCACCGGGGGAGACGCCGTAATTCACCACATAGTCACGCACGGCCCCCGCCAGCATCACGCCGGGCACGTCGTTGCAGGCAAAGCTCAGCGGGCGCTCGATGGCGCCGGTGGCGGTCACGACCTGTCGCGCGCGGATCTTCCACAGGCGGTGCCGCGGGCCGTCCTTCTCGGTCAAATGATCGGTCAGCCGCTCATAGGCCAGGCAGTAGCCGTGGTCATAGACGCCCGACCCCATGCAGCGGATGCGAAGCCGGACATTCTCCATGGCTTCAAGCTCTTGCAGGGTCTTCTTGATCCAATCCTCGGCGCTCATACCGTCGATCTCGGCGCCATCCACCTGGGCGCGGCCACCCCATTCGGCGCCCTGCTCGACCAGCAGCACCTGAGCACCGGCGGCGCCCGCCTGCCGCGCGGCGGCCAGCCCGGCGATCCCGCCGCCCACGACCAGCACGTCCACATGGGTGTGGTAGTGCTCGTAGGTGTCTTCGTCGCGGTCCTGCGGGGCCGCGCCCAGGCCTGCGGCCTTGCGGATGATGGGCTCGAACACATGCTTCCAGGCCGCGCGCGGATGGATGAAGGTCTTGTAGTAGAACCCCGCGGTCAGGAACCGCGACATGTAGTTGTTCACCACGCCCACGTCATGGTCCAGGCTGGGCCAGTGGTTCTGGCTGGCGGCCTCGAGCCCATCAAAAAGCTCTTGCACGGTGGCGCGCTGGTTCGGCTCGAACCGGCCCTCTTTTCCGATCTGCATCAACGCGTTAGGCTCTTCGGGGCCGCTGGCGACGGGCCCACGCGGGCGGTGATACTTGAACGACCGCCCCATCAGCATCTGCCCATTGGCCAGCAGGGCCGAGGCCAGCGTGTCGCCGGGATGGCCGCTTAAGCGCTTGCCATTAAAGGTGAAATCCAGGCGCTGCGCGCGGTCGATCAGGCGCCCGCCTTGGGTCAAACGCGTGCTCATGCGAATTCTCTCCAGTGCCAGCCGGGCCGCTTGGCGGTGATGGCGTCCTTGATGTCTTGTGGCGGCTCGGTGAGCTGCGCCGAGTAGGTCCCAAATACCTCCAGCGTCACCGTGCAGCGCGCCGCGTGGAACCACTTGCCGCAGCCATTGGCGTGGCGCCAGCGCTCGAAATGCACGCCCTTGGGGTTCTCGCGCTGGAACAGGTAGCCCTCGAAATCGGCGTCTTCCGAGCCGGGGCCGAAGCGCTTCAGATGCGCCTCGCCGCCGGGGCTCAGCTCTGTTTCATCGCAGTCAACGCCGCAATAGGGGCATCTCAGAAGGAGCATGGCAGAGGTCCATTTTCGAGGTCGGTATCACGTCGGTTTTGCGTCGGCATTGCGTCGGCGCGCAATCGGGCAAAGGAAAAGGCAGGCGCCGAGAGGCGCCCGCCTGATTTATTCGCGATAGGTGCGTTGGTGTTATTCCGCCGGCGTAGCCACGAGCGGCGCGGATTCTTCGACGACGGCGCCCGCAGGCGCGCCATCGGCGCTGTCGCTTTCGCCGCTGCCGCTGGTAAGCGCGCCGAGCCCAACAAGGGCCACGAAGATGGCAAGCACGATGGCGAGCGGGATAAGCACGCCGCGCCCGGTGCCGGTGTCAACGGGGCGGCGGAAGTCGGGCTGTTGATAGTCAGACATGAGATGTACTCCTCTTCTGAGGGGGACATCAAAACACCCGTGCCGCGGCCTAGGTCCATATCGGCGGAAATCCCCGGCGCGATTGCGCCAAGACTGGCCGGTTTGGCCGCCCATGCCCGGTCAAAACCCGCTGAGAAACCGCATATTGGTCGCAATCCCGGACAGGGAGCCGGTGTGCCGAGCGCATCACCATTGATACCTACCACCGTCATCCCCGGGAACCGCCCACGGCAGAATTGAAGTGCAACGGACAAGAGATTTGGAAATCTCTTGTCGAGAATTTTACAAAATTCTCGGCGCCGTTTGCTGCGGATCTGGCACTAGGCACGCGTGCGGCCAGGCGAGGATTTTGCAAAATCCTCGACAAAATCCTTACAAGGATTTTGGCCCCGCTCCACATCAATGCGCCACCCCTGCCGCAACGCTCTCGTCGATGAACCGGCCCTCGCGGAACCGCTCCATCCCGAACTCCGCCGCCAGGGGCGAGCGCCCGGTGGCCATAAGTTCCGCCATCGCAAAACCCGAGCCCGGGATCGCCTTGAACCCGCCGGTGCCCCAGCCGCAGTTGATGAAACAGCCCTCCAAAGGCGTCTTGGAAATGATCGGCGAGCGGTCCCCGGTCATGTCCACGATCCCGCCCCATTGCCGCAGCATCTTGAGCCGCGAGATCATCGGGAAGGTCTCGATCAGCGCGCGCACGGTCTCTTCGATGTGGTGGAAGCTGCCGCGCTGTGTGTAGTTGTTATAGCCGTCCGCGCCGCCTCCGATGACCATCTCGCCCTTGTCGGACTGGCTCATATAGCCATGCACCGTGTTGGCCATCACCACCACATCCATGCAGGGCTTGATCGGCTCGCTAACCAGCGCTTGCAGGGCCACGCTCTCGACCGGCAGCCGGAAGCCCGCCATCTCGGCCAGGTGCCCGGAATTCCCGGCCACCACGATGCCCATCTTGTTGCAGCCGATATCGCCCCGGCTCGTGGTGACCCCGGTCACTTTTCCGTTCTGGGTTTTGACCCCGGTCACTTCGCATTTCTGCAGAATGTGCATGCCCATATCCGAGCAGGCCCGCGCGTAACCCCAGGCCACCGCGTCGTGGCGCGCCGTGCCGCCGCGCGCCTGCCAGAGCCCGCCCAGCACCGGATAGCGCGGCCCGTCCAGGCAGATGATCGGGCAGAGCTCTTTCACCTTCTGTGGCCCGATATACTCGGTCGCCACGCCCTGCAGGGCGTTGGCATGCGCGGTGCGCTTGTAGCCGCGCACCTCATGCTCGGTCTGCGCCAGCATGATCACCCCGCGCGGGCTGAACATCACGTTGTAGTTCAGGTCCTGGCTGAGCGTCTCGTAGAGGCTGCGCGCCTTCTCGTAGATCGCCGCAGAGGGATCTTGCAGGTAGTTCGAGCGGATGATCGTGGTGTTGCGGCCCGTGTTGCCGCCGCCCAGCCAGCCCTTCTCGATCACCGCCACATTGGTGATGCCATGCTCCTTGCCCAGGTGATAGGCCGTGGCCAGCCCGTGCCCGCCGGCGCCGATGATGATCACGTCGTATTGCGCGCGCGGCTCTGGGCTCTCCCAGGCGCGGGTCCAGCCCATGTGGTCGCGCAGGGCCTCGCGGGCGATGGCAAAGGCGGAATAGCGTTTCATATGGCACTCCAAGGGGCGCATGGCGCGGGCGATTCTGACGTTCGCGCTGTAATGCAATGGCCGCGGCAAGGTGCCAAGGCTCTGCGCGCCGCAAAAGGGGGTGATTGCGACATAACACCCGGCCAGTGCGCCGCGCAGAGGGCCTTGATGCCGCAGGGGGCCCGCGCGGGGCTTTTGTCCCATGCCCGCGCAGGATAGAGGGAAGCCATGGGACTGGGCGTGATCTTCTTCTGGGCGGTGGCCGTGGGCCTTGCGGGCGCGGTTGCGGCGCTTTTGGCGCTGGCGCTGGTGCGTGGGCGCGCCGACGCGCCGGGCGAGCACCCCGACATGCAGGTCTATCGCGATCAGCTGTCCGAGGTAGAGCGCGATCTGGCCCGCGGCGTCATTGCCGCGGACGAGGCAGAGCGCATCCGCGTCGAGGTCTCGCGGCGGCTCTTGGCGGCGGATTCCACGCAGCGCGCCCAGGCAGGCGAGGCGCCCGGTGCGCTGTCGCGCCGGCTGGCCTTCACGCTCTTGGCCGCGATCCTCTTGGCAAGCGGCGGGCTCTATGCCTGGATTGGCACGCCGGGCGCGGATGACCGCCCGCTGACGCGGCGCGTGGCCGAGGCGGAGGCCGCCCGGTTGAGCCGCCCCAGCCAGGCCGAGTTCGAGGCCCGCGACGCCACGCCCTTCGTGCCGCCGCCGGGCACCGACGCCGAGTTCATTGAGATCATGGAGCAATTGCGCGCCAAGGTCGCCCAGAACCCAGAGGACCTGCAAGGGCAGATGTTCCTGGCCCAAAACGAGATCCGCCTTGGCAACTACCGCGCCGGGCACCGCGCCATCGCCGACATCATCAGGCTCAAGGGCGACAAGGCCAGCGCCTCGGACTACGCCGCCTGGGCCGAGATCCTGGTTGCCGCCGTCGATGGCCACGTCTCACCCGAGGCCGAGCAGGCCGCGCTCAAGACGCTCGAGATTGACCCGCAGAACGGCACCGCGCGCTATTACCTTGGCCTGATGTTCGCGCAATCGGCGCGGCCCGACCGCGCGCTAGAGATCTGGCGGCAGCTCCTGCAGGAGAGCTCGGTGCGCGCGCCCTGGACGCCGCCGATCCTGGCCGAGATCGAAGACATCGCCGCGGCCGCCGGCATGCGCTACGAAATCCCAGAGCGCTTCCGAGCAGCCGCGCCCGCCCTGCCCGGGCCCAGCGCCGAGGACATCCAGGCCGCCTCTGAACTGGACGCGCAGGATCAACAGGCGATGATCCAGGGCATGGTCGAGGGGCTGGCCGAGCGCCTGGCCACCCAGGACGGCACGGCCGAGGAATACGCGCGGCTTGTGAACGCGCTGGGAGTCCTGGGCCAGCGCGAACGCGCGGCGGCGACCTGGTCCAAGGCGCAGGAAGTCTTCGCACAGGACCCCGACGGGCTGGCGCTGGTCCGCGCCGCGGCGCAGCGCGCGGGGGTGGCGCAGTGACGAATGCGCGGACAGGGATCACAATTGCCGAAATGGACAAAAATTTAGCGAAATCTTCACCGAATCGGTGCCCCATGGAAATGGGTGGGGCCCGCGGCCTCTCCCGCGCGCGGCGTTCATGATTTGTGAAGACATCACCGATTTCGCAGCCAGCTTACCCTTTGGCCGCGCCCTGGCTGGGCTAGACCTTGGCACCGCTACGATCGGCGTCGCGGTCTCCGATGGCCTGCTTTCGATCGCCACCCCGCTGGAGACGATCCGTCGCAAAAAATTCGGCCTGGACGCCGCTAAGCTTCTGAAAATAATCGACGACCGCAACATAGCCGGTATCGTTCTGGGCCTGCCATTGAACATGGATGGCAGCGAAGGGCCAAGGTGCCAGGCAACCCGCGCCTTTGCGCGCAACCTCGGCGCCCTGACCGATATCCCCATCACCTACTGGGACGAGCGCTTGTCCACGGTCGCCGCAGAGCGCGCACTGCTTGAGGCAGATACGACACGCAAACGTCGCAGCGAGGTGATAGATCACGTCGCCGCCGGGTATATCTTGCAAGGAGCGTTGGATCGGTTACGGAATATCAGAGGTTCCGGGCTATAGGTTCGGCGGGAAATTCAAAGGGCGGGCACGTGCAGCATACCAGCGAAGACGACATCTGGTCTCGCCAAGAGATCGAAAGCCCCTGCGTGCGGATCTGCGTGGTGCACCCTGCGGCGCGGATCTGCACCGGGTGTTACCGCACGCCCGAAGAAATCGCCGCCTGGACGCGAATGACGCCGGAGGCACGGCGAGAGATTATGGCCGCCCTGCCCGAGCGCGCGGGGCAGATCATGCGTCGGCGTGGCGGGCGCGCCGCGCGGCTTAAAACTTGAGCCGAGGCCGAAACTGCCCAGGACAGCTGCGCGTCTCATCGCCAATCTCGAAACGCGCGCGGCGCGCCGATTTCATCACATGAAATCGTATCGGAAGCCTTGAAGGCTTCCGCCGCCGCACACAAAAAAACCACTCGTCGAATGCGCCCTAACGCTGGGATCGTTCAAGGATCTGCGATCCAGCGCGTCACCGGTGCGGAAAGCTCCGGGCGGAAATAGGCTATCATGCGTCCCTCAGGCGGCGCCGCGGCGCCCTCCTGCCAGGGGGCCACGCCATGCAGGGCAAGGCGATGCACAATATAGGCCTCGCCCGGGCGCGCATGCAGCTCGACCCGCTCGCATCGCTCAAAGCACGCCCGCCGCGCGTCTTGGTAGACATCCGTGAGGTCGATCTCTGACCACCGCGCGGCAGGGTGTTCTTGTAGAGCCGCACCCAAAGCGTCGCGCATCCTCTCGTGACTGCCGCACCAGACCACAAGCGGGCTGGCCCCCGCGCCGGTCTCTGTCAGCGGCAGCCCAAGGACGAAGGCATGCGGCTCGTGCAGCATGCGCCGCCGCGCCGCGCCCACCGGCAAGAGCCCATCCACATGCGCCGCATCTCGGTCGCGGCGAAACCGAAAGCCCGCATCGCTCTCGCCCTCGCCGGGCTTTGGATAGCCCGGATAGGTCACGGATATCTGTGCGCGGTCCCATTCGCGCGCCCCCAGCCCAAGCGCATCCAGCGCCGACACCACGCTTTGGGGCATTGCGCCTGACCCGCCGACCGCCCCTGAGGCGTCATTACCCAACGCGTTCACACCCGCAAACCACGTCCCGCCGCAGCGCACCCACTCTGCGTGCGTTGGGTCTGCAACGGCGGCGACGGCGAAGGGCCGCACCGCCCTGCCCCAATCGGCCACGTCCCTTGCCCAGGGCAAGCGGCACCACCCATCGCGCCGGAATTGTGCCCCCGCATCTGATCGCATCGCATCCACTCGCAAAACCATCTGGATTTCGTCCTCTGCTTTCAGATAGGTAGGCGCAGCTTCGGGGAAGGTCCATGATTTACAGCTCTGGCAAGGAATGGTTGGCGGCGCCGCAGAAGCGCGTGCTGCTCTTTGGGATGTCGGGCCTCGGCAAGACATACCTGTCCAACATGCTGCGCGCGACCGGGCAGTGGTATCACTACTCTGTCGATTACCGCATCGGCACGCGCTACATGGGCGAGTACATCACGGACAACGCCAAGGCGCTGGCCATGCAGGTGCCGCTGCTGCGCGAGCTCTTGATGAGCGATTCCATCTATATCGGGTCGAACATCTCGTTCGAGAACCTCTCACCGCTGTCGACCTATCTGGGCAAGCCCGGCGATCCGTCCAAGGGCGGCCTGCCCATCGCAGAGTACCAGCGACGCCAGGCCCAGCACGAACAGGCCGAGACCCTGGCGCTTCTGGACACGCCCTACTTCGCCGAGCGGTCAGAGCGCATCTATGGCTATCCGAACTTTGTGTGCGACAGCGGCGGGTCGATCTGCGAGGTTGTGGATCCAGAGAACTCCAACGACCCCGTGCTTACGGCCCTGTCGCAAGCCGTGCTGATGGTCTGGATCGAGGGCACCGAGGCCGATACCGAGGCCCTCATCCACCGTTTCGACAAGGCGCCCAAGCCAATGTGCTATCAGCCCGCTTTTCTGGCGCAGGCCTGGAGCGACTATTGCAGCGACACGGGGCAGACCGAATCGTCTGTGGACCCGGACGCCTTTATCCGCTGGACCTATGCCCGCGCGATGGCCCATCGCGCGCCGCGCTATGCTGCGATGGCGCGCAATTGGGGCATTAAGATCTCTGCCGAAGAGGTCTCGCAGGTCAAAAACAGCGACGGGCTCGCCACATTGATCGCACATGCCTTGGACAGGAAGACGGGTTAAAATCGCACCCAGGCGGGACGTGGTGTCAATAACACCGTGGCTCACCCACCTGGGCGCGCGGGAGAAGAACGAACACTCGAAATAGAGCACAGTTGATAAGAAAGACCACTCACGGAAAATTATACACCCGGTGCCTCCCCCGAACCCCGCGCTGGAAAGGTCTGCGTGGGGTATGAAGGTAGATTAACCGCTCTACCGTGATCGCAGCGTGAATTTTACGTTAGGATTCCGGTGCTTTTTGAAAAATTTTGCAAAAGCTGGCCTTTTCTTACGTTTATGACTATCTCAGCCATCCGCAAGTAAGGCTGGATTTGCAGATGCCCATAACGCTGCCCTCGAATCTCCCCGCGTTTGACGTCCTTCAGGATGAGGGCGTCATGGTGATGTCGGACACGCAGGCGCAGCGCCAGGACATCCGCCCGCTGCGCATCGCTCTGCTGAACCTGATGCCCAAGAAGATCCAGACCGAGAACCAGTTCGCGCGGCTGATTGGCGCGACCCCGCTGCAGATCGACCTGCAGCTGATCCGCATGACAGAGCACCAGTCCAAGAATATCAGCCAGGAGCATATGCAAGAGTTCTATCGCCCCTTCCAGGAGGTGCGCGACGAGAAGTTCGACGGGCTGATCATCACCGGCGCCCCCATCGAGCATATGCCCTTCGAAGAGGTCACCTATTGGGACGAGCTGCGCCAGGTGATGGACTGGACCCAGACCAACGTGCATTCCACCTTCGGCGTGTGCTGGGGCGGCATGGCGATGCTGTGGCACTTCCACGGGGTGCGCAAGCACATGCTGGCCGCCAAGGCCTTTGGCTGCTTCCGGCACCAGAACCTCGCCCCCGCCTCGCCCTATCTGCGCGGCTTCTCGGATGATTGCGTGATCCCGGTCAGCCGCTGGACAGAGGTGCGCCAGGACGAGCTGGACCGCGCCGGGTTGACCACGCTCATGGGCTCGGAGGACACCGGGCCCTGCCTAGTTGAGGACGCGCAGCGCCGCGCGATCTACATCTTCAACCACTTCGAATATGACAGCCCGACGCTGAAGGAAGAATACGACCGCGACGTGGCCAATGGCACGCCGATCAACGTGCCGATCAACTACTACCCCAATGACGACCCCAGCCAGGTACCGCAGAACCGCTGGCGCAGCCACGGGCATCTGCTATACGGGAACTGGATCAACCAGATATATCAGACAACGCAATATGACATGGGCAAGATTGGCACTGTTTAGCCTTATTGGGGCGGCGCTCGTTTGGGGCGCGATCCTGGCAGTGGCCATGTGGCGAGAGACGCAGGCGCGGCGCGATTTCCCCCCGGTGGGCCAATTCGTGGAGATTGGGGGCCTGCAAGTTCACGCCGTTGTGGCAGGCTCCGGCCCCGATCTGGTGCTGGTACATGGCGCGGGCGCCAACCTGCGCGATTTCACCTTTGCCATGCTCGACCAGCTTAAGAACCGCTACCGCGTGATCGCGCTGGACCGGCCCGGCTTTGGCTACTCCGACAGGCTGCCGCGCGGGCACGAGACCATCCGTGACCAGGCGCGCGTACTGCGCGGCGCGGCGGGAGCCCTTGGGGCCGAGCGCCCCATCGTGCTGGGCCACAGCTATGGCGGCGCGGTGGCGCTGGCCTGGGGGCTGGACGCGCCCGAGGGCACCGCCGCCGTGGTGAATGTCTCGGGCCCTTCGCATCCCTGGGACACGCCGCTGGACCCACTTTACGCCGTCAATTCCAGCCGCCTGGGGTCCTGGTTCGCGGTCCCCGCTTTGGCGGCGTTCGTGGGCGATGCGCGGGTCGAGGCGACATTCGCCGAGATCTTCACCCCGCAATCCGCGCCCGAGGGCTACATCGCGCATTTCGGCGCGCCGCTTTCCTTGACCCGGCAAGCGCTGCGCGCAAACGCGACCCAGCGCGCCGGGCTTCTGGACGAGATAATCGCCCTGTCGCAGCGCTATGGCGATCTGGCGGTCCCGCTTGAGATCGTGCATGGCGACACCGACACCATCGTCAGCGTAGAGCTGCACGCCACGCAGATGCTGCGCGACACCGATATGGCCCGCCTGACGCGCCTGGCCGGGGTGGGGCACATGCCGCATCACAGCCATGCCCAGGACGTGATTGCCGCGATAGACCGCGCCGCCGCAAGAGCCGCAGCGCAATAGCGACCCGGCCCAGCGGCTAGCTTAGCGCAGCGGCCCCCAGATCTTCTGAAGGAAGGCCAGCATCTTGGGGTCGATCCTTTGGATCGTGGCGCGATCATAAGGAAACGCGCAGTTCCGCGACAGATAGGCCTGCGAATAGGTGGCGAAGAACTCGCCCGGGTCTCGGAACGCATAGGCCTGCGTCTTGCGGCCGCAATTGTCGAAGCCGTCCGGGTGGGCAAGCCACGCCGCCTCCCACATCCGCTGAATGCGGTTGGAATTCTTGATGCGCCGGTCGTGGTAGACATGCGCCAGCTCGTGGAAGACCACGGTGCCCTGCGTGCCGTCCTTGGCAAACAAGGCGTTCAATTGGACGCCCTGATACTTATCGGGGTTCATACCGTTCGTGCGCAGCCACGTCCTGCTGGGGAAGTACTGGCCGATCACGTGATGGCCGTCATTGCCGCGCGAGGTGACATCCAACCAGATCCTGGCCTTGACCACCTGCCGCATCGCCTCGGGGCGGATACTGCTGCGTATCTTCGCCAGTTGCGCGTCCAGATTGCGCAACATCGTTTGCTTCAAGCTGGGGCGCGCGTTGACCGAGGGCGAGACCAGCACGGTCCACTCATAGATCTTTAGCGCCTCATGCTCTGAGGTCTTTTCATAGGCCGCGGCATGGCCGCCAAACAAAAGCGCGGCGGCGCAAACCACGCCGGCAAGGGCTCGGATCATGTTAAAATTCCTACCCGGTCTGGCACTTGCCGCGCGAGCCGTTGGTCGTCGCGTAGCGGCCATATGCGCCCAGCTTGGCACTGAAGCGGCCCGACTTTGGGATGAATGTGTATGTCACTGAGCGGTCATGAGAGCCATCGGCTTCGAGATCGAACTTAAAATATAGGCGCCCGCCCTTTCTTTGCACCGAACCCGAGCCGTAATAGTTGGAGACGACGTCGTCCCCATTCACCCGGAACTCAATCACCTTTGGGAACCACGATTCCGCCGCCTGCGCATTCACAAATCCGTTAGAGGACAATGATGTGCGCACGCAGCGAAAGTTTTCTGCCAATATGGGCGTCGCTGTAAGCGCCAATAGGGCCGCCGAAAGTAATAATCTCATCTGGGATCTCCAAATTATACTGTGATTTCGCCACCGTGATTAACTCGTGATCTTGCAACTTAATTCGGGGCACGCAAGCGAATTTCCAGCGCCATTGCACGTGACCCGCCCGGATGCCGCGTCGTTCCGTCTCCCGATCAGTTCCCAAATTTTTTGCGGCAAGCCTCTGAAAACTTTGCACTTGGGTTGTTTCCCACTACATAGAGGTCAGAAAGTAAATGAGGATAACATGCCCCTGCCCTTCGACGGCGCCATCAGCGCCTTCTTCGAAAGTGAGGCCCCCGAGGCCCTGCGCACCGCCATTCAGGGCGCCGGCAAGCGGGACATCCTGTCGCCCAGCTACCCCCATGACGCAAGGATGAAGCGCACACCCTACGAGGACAGCATGGCCGCGCTGCAGCGCGAGCTGGTCAAGCTGCAGGCCGACGTGAAGGAAACCGGCAAGCGCGTTGTGGTGGTGTTTGAGGGCCGCGATGCCGCCGGGAAGGGCGGCACCATCAAGCGCTTCCGCGAGAACCTCAACCCGCGCTCGGCCCGGGTCGTGGCGCTGTCCAAGCCCAGCGACCGCGAGGCCGGGGAATGGTATTTCCAGCGCTACGTCCGGCAACTGCCCACCGAGGGCGAGATCGCGCTGTTTGACCGCTCTTGGTACAACCGCGGCGTGGTCGAGAAGGTGTTCGGCTTTTGCGAAGATACCGACCGCGAGCGCTTCTTTGGGCAGTTGCCAGCCTTCGAGCAGATGCTGGTCGACGAGGGCATCACGCTGGTCAAGATCTGGCTCAATGTGGGGCGCGCCGAGCAGCTGCGCCGCTTCCTGGCGCGTGAGGGCGACCCGCTCAAGCAGTGGAAGCTGAGCTGGATCGACGTGGAGGGGCTGAAACGCTGGGACGCCTATTCCGACGCCATCGCCGAGACCTTCGAGCGGTCGCACCGCCCGCACGCGCCCTGGACCATCGTGCGCAGCGACGATAAGCGCCGCGCGCGCATCGCCGCCATCCGCGCGGTGCTCTGCCAGGTCGACTACGCTGGCAAGATCGCAGAGCACGCCTGCGCCCCGGACCCCAAGATCTGCGGCGGGCCGGAGATCTGGCACGGCTCCGACGCTGGCACGGAAGGCTAGGCGACGGTGCCCAAGCGCGGCTATCACCACGGCAACCTGCGCCAAGCGCTGGTCGACGCCGCGCTCGAGCTGATCGAGAGCCGCGGGCCCACGGGCTTTACGCTGTCGGAGGCCGCCAAGCAGGCGGGCGTGACCCCTGCCGCGGTCTATCGCCACTTTGAGGGACGCGAGGACCTGATCGCCGAGGCCGCGCGGCAGGGCTACGAGATCTTCGCCGATCTGATGGAGTACGCCTATGACAGCGGCCAGCCCTCGGCACTAGCCAGCTTTGAGGCCACGGGCCGCGCCTATCTGGCCTTCGCGCGCAAGCATCCGGGGCATTACGTGGCGATGTTCGAGAGCGGCATCTCGATCAACCGCACCGCTGATCTTGCCCTGGCCGCCGGACGCGCAAGCGCGGTGCTCGAGAAGGCCGCCACCGAGCTTTCCGAGCACATCCCACCGGAAAAACGCCCGCCCGCGGCGATGTTCTCGGCGCATATCTGGGCCATGAGCCACGGCGTGGTAGAGCTTTTTGCCCGCGGCGAGGCCGGGGCGCGGGCACCGTTCTCGCCCGAGGATCTGCTGGAATCTGGCATCGGCGTCTACCTGCGCGGGCTGGGTCTTGTGCCACCGGACGAATAAATCGCAAACAATTGTAAATTTCAAACATCTGTTGCGCCAAAGACTCATGGAAACAACCTAAAGGTAATACATCTCGAACATTTATCTGACCTAGGGTAAGTTTCAGCCCAACTTGCACGATATCAAGCAAGGCAGGACAGGTTATGATTAGTAAAGCAAATAAAACGGCAGCGAGTGTTCTTATCGCGGCAACGGCACTCTCTGGCTGCGCCAACAGCACGATCCACAAGACCAGCCAACTGGGCGAGTTCAACATGCTGGCGCTGGACGCCAAGCAGCGCTTGGTCATCTCGGGCCGCCGCCCGGTCTATAAGGACCCAAAGACCGGGTACTTCACCGGCGGCGAGTACGTAATCTGCAGCGAACCCAGCCCCGATGCCCTGGTGGCGGCGTCCTCTTACGCGGCTTCGACCTTCTCGGACGCTGACGACACCAACCTCTCTGCCGCGTTCGGCACGGGCGAGGCCGCAAGCTCGCTGGGCGTGCGCACGCAGACCATCCAGCTCTTGCGCGACGGGTATTTCCGGATCTGCGAGGCCTATCTCAATGGCGCCATCGGCCAGGAAGAGTATCGCCGGGTGATCGCCGCGATCGATGTCTTCATGATCACCCTCGTGGGCATTCAAGCAATCGGCGGCGTCATCAAATCCGAACCTGTCCAGGTCAGCGCGGGCTCGAACTCGACCTCTTCGCTTGTCACCAGCGGCGCGGAGCTTACGGACGCGCAAAAGCAGGTCCTCCAAGAGGCGCTCGACACGAATGCGGCCGACCGCACGGACGCACAAAACGCGCTGATCCAAGAAGCCATCGATGGTAGTGGCGGAAACACCTCTGCTGTAAACGCAGGCGGTGTGCAAACGGACAGTTCGGTTGGGAGCCTGACCTTCAACGTCGCCGGGCTTACCAACGACGCAGATCGCACCGCCTTTATCACCGCACTTGGCATGGCCAATAAGCTTTCTGACAAACAGGTTGCTGGCATCAAAGAGATCGTATCGCTCTACTTGCGGCAGCGCCCGCCGGGGCTTGCACGTTAACGCCAGTGCCCGTCGGGGAGATCCCTAGCCGGTCTTCGCCGCGGTTATTGCTTCATTTAACGAACCGAGCGCCTTAGTGACGTAGGGCGGCCCAAAGCGTTATCGAGCCCCTATGAGGCCCGGTTTGAAGCGGCGACATCATCGCCCTGGTGAAGCTTTGCGCTCACGCCTCGTCGTCACCCTTGTAATACCCGATCACGTCACCCTCGGTGGTGCAGCCCAGCCCGTTCAGCAAACGGTTGGAATAGTTGAAATAGGCGCAGACCTGGTTGACCTCCAGGATCTCGCCGTCCTCGCAACCCGCCAGCTTAAGCGCCTCGAAATCCGAGCGCACCATGCGCCCCACATCCGACGTCAGCTTGGCCGCGTAGCGCAGCAGGGCCAGCTCCTTGCCCTGGAACTCATCCTCGGGGCGCTGTGCCTTTAACGCGGTGAAGATCCGGTCCGAGCGCGGCTGATCCCGCAGCAGGTTGCGCACATTCATGAAGTGATGCGTCAGCGAATAGGTGCAATCGTTCAGGATCGAGGTGTAGCTGGCCACGACCTCAAGGAACCAAAACGGCAGCGTGTTGTCCTCGGAATGCAGCACCGAACGGTAGAGCGCCACATGCCCCGCCATCGTCTGGGGCCGCAGCGAGTGTACCCGCATCACCGTGTCCACCGTGCCATGCGGCGTGCGCGCCTGATCCAACAGCGCCTTCAGGCGTTCATCCGCCGCCTCATCGCTGATCATCTCTATCCAAGCGGTCATCGGCGCCCCTCCCCGGTGCTTTTTTGCTTTGCGTAATATCAAAGCCTCGCTAGCATCCCAGGCGGGGAGAGGCAAAGATGCCCGACCAGGGGGACATTCTGCGCGCATGTGAGAACATGCTGATCCGCTGCGCCGGGCTTGCGCCGGGGGCGCGCGTTTTGATCATCCGCGAACCGCCCGAAGAGATGTTCTATTGGGACTGCGCCGTGGAGGCGGTGCAATGGGGCGCGACGGCGCTTGGCTTTCAGGTGGATGTCTTGGAGGTTCCCTTCACGCCCGCGGCCTGCCTACCGCCCAAGGACCTGATCGAAGCCATGCGCGTGGTCGACCTGACCGTGTTTCTGGCGCGCTGCGGCGACCAGATCCGCTATCACGACTGGCCCGCGGGGACCCGCGCGATGATCTGCTACGCGCTGGACGGCGCCATGCTGGGCTCTTCCTTCGGCTGGTTGGACCATCACGGCATGGTCGCGATCCGCGATGCCGCCGATACGGCCATCGCCGCCGCGCAAGAGATCCATGTCACCTGCCCCGCCGGGACCGAGCTTATCGGCCGCATCGACGCCCAGGGGCCAGAGCCCCGCGACACGACAACGATCCGCTTTCCGCTGTCGGTGCATACGCCGGTGCCCGCGCGGCACTTTTCGGGCCGCGTGGCGCAGCGGGGCTTCCTGGTGGGCACGGGGTCGAACTATTACGAGCCCTACTCCCTTGGCCTTGAGGAAACGCTCGTCCTAGAGATACGCGACGGGCGGATCGTTGGCTTCGCTGGCAATACCGCCGATGTCGCCCGCGCCGAGGCGCATTACGCCCATGTGGCCGGGCTTTTTGAGATCGACGCGCATTTTGTGCATTCCTGGCACGCGGGCATCCATCCAGGCTGCGCCTTCGCGCCGGACGCGCGGCTCGCGCCAGAGCGCTGGAGCAACGGCGCCTTCGGCTCGCCACGCATCCTGCATGTGCATAGCTGCGGAGCCTATGCCCCAGGAGAGATATCGCTGAACGTCCTGGACCCGACGGTCAGGCTGGATGGTGTCGCGATCTGGGAGCACGGGCGGCTGCGGCCAGAGCTGCTGCCCGGTGGGCCCGAGATTCTGCGCGCCTATCCGGAACTGGCCGAGGCCTATCGCGACCCCGCCCAGCATTGCGGGTTTGCCGGTGTCGAGACCTCAGGCACCGCCTGATTCAGCAGCGATGCGCTTGTCCACCTTGGCGCGGAACCGCATCGCCCCCGCATCCAGCCCGAGGTTCATATAGGGCGTGGCCGGGTCGGTCATGCCGATCTGTACCGCCTCCAGCACCTCCTTGTCCTCGTTGAACGCCATCGTGGCGCCCTCGAACATGCGTTGGTTGGTGGCTTCGTTGTCGGGGTCCGTGTTGCGGTGCTGAAACCAGAAATAGAGCGCGTTGGCCTCATCCACCGGCGTGATGAAGTTGTAGGAGATGTTGATATAGGCGTCCTGAGGCAACGCCGTCCCCGGCCCGCCGGTGCCCGCGCGGGTGTAAACGCTCATGTTTATCGCCGTGGAGGGCAAGCGGCACTCGTAATGTTGCTTGCGGTCGGTCGCGTCGCCAAAGGCCAGCATGTCCCGGTAATAGGGCGGCGCGGGCTCGCCCATGATCCAGCGGCTGACGATGACGCCCTCGTCGATATCCTCCAGGTCCAGCGGGCGATTATCCGTGCCCGCCCCCGCAAAAGAGCCCACATGCACCCAAGCCACATGGCTGGGGTCCAGAAGGTTATCTATGACATAGAGATAGTTGCAGGCGATTGTTAAAGCGCCGCGCGCGGTCTTGCCCCAAGCCGGGTTGTCGTAGTTGGGGATGTCGATGATCTCGCCCGGGGCATCCTCGCCCATCCAGATCCAAAGGAACCCATAGCGGTCCTCAACCGGGTAGCTGCGCACGCGTGCCCGCTTTGGAATCGGGTCGCCCTGGGTCGGCGCGCTGACGCAAGCGCCCGCCCCGTCAAAGGTCAGCCCGTGGTAGCCGCACTCCACCCGGTCGCCATGAAGATTGCCCATAGAGAGCGGTAATTTGCGGTGCGGGCAGGCATCCTCGAGCGCCGCGGGGCTGCCATCGGGCCTGCGAAAGATCACTACGCGCGCGCCCAGCAGCTTTAGCGCGGTCAGCTTGGCCTCGAAATCCACGCTGCGCCCGGCGACGTACCAGGCATTTCGAATGAATTTTGCGGAGTGCAAGTTACCCCCTCCCTACCGCCCTCTATTGTTTGGCGATTCGCTGAATATTCTTCTAACGCGATCCGGCCGTGCCCAATTCGCGCCAATCCCCGCTCATGTCGCGCCCTCTCCGGCCCACAGGTCAAACGCCGCCAGCGCCTTGGCGGAATAGGCATAGGACGGCCCGCCGCCCATATAGGTCGCCATGGCCAAGGCCTCGCAGAGCTCGTCGCGCGTGATCCCCAGCCGGATCAGCGCCTTGATGTGGAAGCCGATGCAGCTGTCACAGCGCGTGGCGATGGCGATGCCTAGCGCCATGATTTCCTTGGTCTTCTCGTCCAGCGCGCCGCCCTTTTTGGCCGCCGCACCCATCTGATTGAAGCCCTTCGCCGTCTCGGGCATCTCCTTCGACAGCGCGGTGATGTTCGCGACCGTCTCGTCCATGAAGTCGTCCCAATTCATCGCTCCCCTCCCCGGTGATCCTTTCGGGCCACCCTAATGGGGCACCCAAGCCTTGCCAATGCGGGACGTTTTGCGCCCATACGCGGCCTAAAGTTCGAACTCAAAAGGCAGGTTAGCGATCTCCAACGCGCTGTTAACCGAGGTCGCATTCACAAAAGTCGTACTCTCCTGGACCTGCACCCCCGCGCTTGCATGGACATGGCCAAAGCAATGGAGCCTTGGCCCCAGCGCTTTGACGCGCCCGGCGAGTAGAGGGCACCCCAGCGACTGTCCCCGGCTTGAGACGTCCAGCACGCCCGCGGGCGGCGTGTGCGTGATCAGCACATCGACATCCGCCGGGATCTTCAACCAGGCCGCTCGCAGGGCGCGCTCATTGGCGTAAAACGCATGGCGGCTCAGCTCTGGCACCCAGGGCGCGCCGTAGAACTTGACGCCAGAGATTGTCACGCTGGTATCATGCAGCACGGTTGCATTCCGGTAGGGTTGCGGCGTGCGTCGCAGCGCAGCCTCTAAGCCCCGATCGTGGTTCCCACCCACATAGAGGATGTGCTCAAAGTCCTGGCGACCAAACCATTCATCAATACTTTCAAGGTCATAGCCGGACGCGCCAAACAGATCCTCCGCGTCACCGCAATGGATCAGAACGTCACCACTCAGGCGCCCCAGTCGCGCATGGCCCCCATGGGTGTCGCCGACGATAACCAGTTTCATTGCATGCGGTCGCCGACCTTCGCGCCTCTATCCGCGCTCATCACTGCCCATCCTGCGTTCCAGCCAGCGCACGCCCGCCGAGATGATCAGCACCAGGACGAGATATTCCAGGATCAAGAGCGAGTAGATCTCAAGCGGGCGATATTCTGTCACCACCAACTCATTGGCGCGGCGCGTCAGCTCTTGCATACCGATCACCGAGGCGAAGGCCGACATCTTCACGATATAGATGAACTGATTGGCCAGCGGCGGCAGGATGCGCCGGATCGCCTGCGGCAGGATCACATAACGCATCGTCTGGACATAGCGCAGACCGACCGTTTGCGCCGCCTCGGTCTGGCCCTTGGCTATGGATTGGATGCCCGCGCGGTAGATCTCGGCGGTAAACGCGCTGTCAGAGATCGCCAGCGTGATGATCGCCCCCCAAAATGGATCAATCGGGATGTTCAGCCCCATCGAGCGGAAGATGATCGGCAGCCCGTAAAAAACCCAGAAGAGCATCGGCAGCAGGGGGATGGACCGGACGAACTCGACATAGACGCGGTTCCAGATGCGGATGTACCAGCGATCCGAGAGCCCCGGCAGTGCGACCAACAGACCAATCGTGATCGACAGCGCCGCCGCGATCAGCGAGATTAGGATCGTGTCCCCCATTCCGCCGATCAGGAACTTGATATTGGTCCAGCCCGTCGGCGTTGAGGGGTTGATGACGTACCAGCCCCAGGTCGCGGAAGAGCTGCACCCCGACAGCACCATCAGCCCCGCGCAGAGCAGGAACAGGTTAACCGGGCGGGCGCCAAACACGGACCGGTTTGATTGCAAAATCTTCACTAATGCGCCCCGATCTGCGACGCGGCGCCGCGCGCGGCGTCAAACTCCAGCGGCGTAAGGGAAATGTTATCCGAATCGGCCCAGGATCGAGGGCGGTAGGGAGGGGGAAATTCGCACAAGGCGTTTACCAAATCTTCATCTCCCTTAATGGCTCAGAATCTGGCTGAGGAAGGTTTGGCAGCGCTTTGATTTAGGCGCCTCGAAGAACTCTGCCGGGGGCCCTGTCTCGACGATCTCGCCCGCGTCCATGAACACCATCTGATCGGCGACCTTGCGGGCGAACCCCATCTCGTGGGTGACCACAATCATGGTCATGCCCTCCTCGGCCAGTTCCACCATCACGTCGAGCACTTCCGATATCATCTCGGGATCCAGCGCAGATGTCGGCTCGTCGAACAGCATCACCTTTTGCTCCATACAGAGCGAGCGCGCGATGGCCACGCGTTGCTGCTGCCCGCCCGAGAGCTGCGCGGGGCGTTTATCGGCCTGTTCAGGGATCCGCACCCGCTCCAGATAGTGCCGCGCGCGCGCCTCGGCCTCTGCACGCGACAGGCCGCGGGATTTCATCGGCCCAAGCGTCAGGTTCTGCAGCACCGTCAGATGCGGGAACAAGTTGAACTGTTGGAACACCATGCCGACCTCGCCGCCCAGATCCTCTGGCCGCTCGGTCACTTGCGCCCCGTTGATCCGGATCGCGCCCTTTTGGTGCAGCTCCAGCCGGTTGATGCAGCGCACCACCGTGGACTTGCCCGAGCCCGACGGGCCGCAAACCACCACACGCTCGCCCTCGGCGACCGATAGGTTGATGTCCTTGAGAACGTGGAAATCACCGAACCACTTGTTCACGCCGACCATTTCGATGGCTGTTTCGGCCATGATCCCCCCTGTATCTCCTCTTCGGAGAAGATTCTTCTTGAGGTTAGGGCCGTAATATTCACAAATTCAAGGGACAATGCGCGCCAGGAGGCAGCGCGGTACCTGGGAGAGACGATATGAAACACTGGATGACCGCAATTGCGGCGGGCGCCGTAAGCCTCGGGCTGGCTGTATCCGCTGGCGCGCAGTCGGCGCTGAACGAGATCCTCGACAGTGGAACTTTGAAATTCGGCACCACGGGCGACTGGAATCCGATGTCTGTGCGCGATCCGGCCACCAACAGCTATAAGGGTTTCGATATCGATGTGGCCACCGAGCTTGCCAAGGACCTGGGCGTCGAGGTCGAGTTCGTGCCCACCGATTGGAAAACGCTGGTCAACGGCGTGGTCGCTGGCAAGTACCACATGACCGGCTCTGCTTCGATCTCGCCACCACGCATGAAGGTCGCGGGCTTCTCGGAAAGCTATATCGCGGTCGAGATCGTTCCGTTCACGACCCCCGATAAGGCCGGCAGCTTTGATGGCTATGAATCTGTGAACAAACCCGAGGTGAAGGTCGCCACCACGCTTGGTACCACCTTCGAAGCGCTGGTGCGCGAGTGGTTCCCTGACGCCGACATCAAGGTCGTCGAGGCCCCGGCCCGCGGCTTCCAAGAGGTGCTGGCCGGTCGCGCCGACGTGTTCATCACTTCCAATATCGAGGGCTCGACGCTGAAGGCCAAGCACGGCGTGGTGCAGGTGCCTGGGACCGAACCGCGCTCGCCCTCGCCCATCGCGATGCTGCTGCCCCAGGACGATCAGGTCTGGATCAACTACGTCAATAACTGGGTGAAGGTGAAGCAGGCCAAGGGCTTCTTTGACGCGACCCGCGAGAAATGGGGCCTGTAAGCTCTGACAAATACGGAAGGGTCGCCCCACGCGGCCCTTTTTTCTTGCCGTGAAGCTGGCGCATTGCACCTGGTACGAGGTCGCCGATTACCTCAGTAGCAAGCGGGGGATCCTCTTGCCCTGCGGCTCTACAGAGCAACACGGGCCGATGGGGTTGATCGGAACAGACGCCATTTGCGCCACGGAAATCGCCGGGCGCGTGGCCAATGTCACGAACTCCTTGGTCGCCCCGGAGCTGGCCTACACACCCGCGCCCTTCAATACCGGATTTCCGGGAACGATCTCTGTGTCGGCGGGGCTCTTTGAAAATCTCGCGCGCGAGATTCTGACGGGCCTGCACGCCCAGGGCTTCGAGCGCATCTACGTTTTGAACGGCCACGGGGCCAACCTAGAGCCGCTGCGCACGGCCATGGCCGGGTTACCGGAAGGCACCGTCAGGCTGCGCAGTTGGTGGGATTTTAACGCGGTGAATGCGCGCCGCCAGGAGTTCTACGGCAGCTGGGAAGGTATGCACGCCACGCCAGCGGAGGTCGCGATTACCCAAGCCACCACGCGCGAAACCCGCCATACCGATGCCGACGCGCCGCCCGCGAGACTGTCAGCCGACTACATCGCGGCCCATGCCGGTGACAAGCATGGCCCGCCCGCTGAGCATAGGGCCTCCTTTCCCGATGGTCGCGTTGGGTCGCATTCCGCCCTGGCGACGCCCGAGCATGGTCGCGCGTTGCTTGCGGCGGCGACAAAAGCGATCGCCGACGACTTTAGCGCCTTCACTGCGACGATTTAGCCCGCGCAGCGCACGGATTTGTTAACCTGATCTAAAGGCACCCGCCCCGCATAATATGCGGGTGGTGGTCGGGGCCTTGCCCCGACTCAGTCCCCCAACCACCACCCGTGGAGGGTGGCATGATTCGGGTTGAGAATTCATGAACCGCTGAAGGATCAGGGCGCGCCAACGCGACTGGCTCTCGACCTCGCCCCGCTAAGCTACACCGTCTCAGAGCGCCGCGTTACGCGCAGTCGGATACCGTCCTTGGCGCGCACCGTCAGAAACGCCACGGGCACGGGCTCGTCCTCTGGCAGGGGCTCAAACCGGAAGGCGCCCACAAGCTGCGACAGCAGCAAGGGGCCCTCGACCATCGCGAACCCCGCCCCGGTGCAGACGCGCTTGCCCGCCGAGAAGGGCATATAGGCCTCGCGCAGGCATTTCTTGCCATTCTCGGTCGCGTAGCGGTCCGGGTCAAAAGCGTCCGGTTGCTCCCAGAGCCGCTCGTGGCGATGCAAATGCCAGGGGCTCAGCACCACTTGGCTGCCCTTGCGCAGCTTGCGGTCGCGGAATTGCTCGGGACAGGTCGTCTCGCGCACCATCATCGGCACAGGCGGGTAAAGCCGCAGGGTCTCGCGGAACACGTCGCGGGTGAAACGCAGCTTGGCCATGTCGCCGAATTGCGGGTCCGGCATCGCGGCGGCCTCTGAGGCCACCCGCTCTTGGGCTTCTGGGTTGGTGGCCAGCAGGTAGAGCGCCCAGCTTAGCGCCGAGGCGCTGGTCTCGTGCCCGGCTAGGAAAAAGATCGCGACCTGGTCGACCATCTCCTGCGTGTCAAATCGGCGCCCGGTCTGGCTGTCCGGCGTGGTCATGATCTTGGTGGCAAGGTCATCCGGCGCGGTCCCGGCCTCTATCGACCACATGCGATCCGTGGTCAGCTGCGCGATGAGGCGGCGGATCACCTTGGCGGAACGCTTTGTGGCGGGGCGATGAAATCGCGGCATCCAGCGCGGCAGCGGCAGGAAGGCGGCAAGGTTCAGGATCGGCTGCGAGCGCTGATAGGCGCGGAAATGGGTAAAGACCTGGGCGGCGATCTGGTGCTCGATCGGGATCGAGAAGAGCGTGCGAAAGATCACATCCGCCGCGGCATGGCTCATCTCTTCCTCGACCTCGACGCGCCCTTCGCGCATGCGCGCCACGGCGGCCCGGCCCGCGGCTTTCATCGCCGGGAATGTGTCGCGCAGCCGCCCGCCCTCGAAGGCCGGGTCAATGATGCGGCGCTGGCGCAGCCAGGTCTCGCCATTGGTCAGAAAGACCGAGTTCCCAAGCAGCGGGCGCAGCCCCTCGCCGATACGCTCGGACTTTGGGAACGCCATCGGGCGGGCCTTGAGAACCTCCTCCACCAGGTCCGGCTGGTTCACCAAATAGCTGCGGAAGAACGGCGTGCGAAACTCGGCCATCCAGGCGCGGTAGAGCTTTGCCGGCTGCGCGCTGAGGATGTCCTGGCGGAACAGCTTGGCATAGCGCCAGAGCGACACGCGCCCCTCGCGAGACGGTGGTTTCGGCGGCTGCTTTGCGGTCATGCGGCCATGGAGGTATAGCGCGACGCGGCAACGTCGATGCGGCTTTGGCTGGGCTTGCGCCCCTTATAGCGCGCGCCAAGGGTCAGCGGACCCGCGGTGATCTGGAAGTAATCGTAATCGCCTGGGTTGTCGAAGGCGCAGAGATACTGGAAATGCAGCCGGAAGAAACGCCAGCGCAGCTTGGCCCAGGTCTCGGGCTTCAGGGTCTTGGTGAAGGCCGCAGAGAGGATCAGCGGGCCCTTCTGACCCGTCTCCGGCGCCACGCCCGACACCGCTACTGGGTCGCACAAAGCAAAGGCGCAGCCATCGCCGGGGGCGGTCACGTCCACCCAGGCGATCTGCTCGCACTGGCTCAGGTAATGCAGGTCGGCGCGCAGCCGGTCGGCCTTGGGCAGGAAAGACACCATTGGCACCACCTGCCCCAGCGACAGAAACGACAGAGCCGGGCCGTTCGCGGGCAGCCGCCCCGCGCGCATCAGATCCGCCAAGATTGACACCGCCAGATGCGCGCCCGAGGAATGCCCGACCACCAAGACCTCGTCGCCCTCGTCGGTGAGCGCGTTGGCGATGATGTCTGTGAACTCTGACATGCGCGCCTCAAGCTCTGGCGGGTTGGCGCCGCCGTGCTGGGCCGAGTAGGCGTAGTCGTGCATCAGGTAATAGGCAAAAAGCTTGTTGTCCTTAACGCGGAACCAGCGCAGCGCGTAGACAAAGACCGGGAGCGCCAGGGCATATCCCGCCAAGGGCGCGAGCCCGATCCAAGCAAGGACCGCGACGCAGATCGTCGCCGCCGCCCACGCCAAGAGCAGCGCGATCAGAAGCTGAAAGATGAGCATGCCAACCGGGTAAAGCGCGGCGATCACCGGCCCCTTGCGCAGCCACATCAGCCGCCGCAGCGTGCCGCTGGCGATATAGGTCCAGGCGGTGCGGGCGAGTTGCCAATAGGTCGCCGGGATCGAATTCGACATCGAATTGCGCACGATGTCGGACCAGACCAGCACCTCCACTTCCGCTTCGACCTCTGCACCATTGATCTCGGCCTCCAGCCCCCAACCATAGCGGGCGGCGCCCCTGCGGGGCGCGATCCTAATGTCGTAGCCAGAGATCTCTGCCTGCGCCGCGCTCTCCTTGCGATAAAGCTCGCGATACCGGCGCGGATGGATCGGGTCGTAGCCGGGGATGTAGAACACCCGGCGGCGCCTGACGGTCTGGGCCTGCTCTGCTGCCATAAAGGACAACCTTCACTCTTTTTAAAGTGCATAGCGCAAAACTGGGGCGAAAATAAGCCACTTGGCGCAGCAAACCGACGCCTTGGACGACCGGCGCCTTCCCCGGTGGACCCCCCCGGAGCGCTGCGCTAAGACGCAGGCAAGACAGCCCCGGAAAGGAAGCCCAAAATGTCCGGCCACGGCCCCGCAATCCCGATGACCTCGCGCAAGGCGACACCGCTGCGCGGCGTGGCCAATGTGCCCGGCGACAAATCGATCTCGCACCGCTCGCTGATCCTGGGCGCGATGACCGTGGGCGAGACCCGGATCACGGGGCTCTTGGAGGGCCAGGACGTGCTGGATACCGGCAAGGCCATGCGCGCCTTCGGCGCTGAGGTGATCGAGCATGGCGGCGGCGAGTACTCGGTGCATGGCGTGGGGGTCGGCGGCTTTGCCGAGCCCGAGGACGTGATCGACTGCGGCAATGCGGGCACCGGCGTGCGCCTGATCATGGGCGCGATGGCGACCACGCCGATCAGCGCTACGTTTACCGGCGACGGGTCCCTGCGCAAGCGTCCCATGGGGCGGATCACCGATCCGCTGGCGCTGTTCGGTGCGCGCTCTTACGGGCGCGCGGGCGGGCGCCTGCCGCTGACCATCGTCGGCGCCGCAGAGCCCATGCCGGTGCGCTACACGCTGCCCATGGCCTCGGCCCAGGTGAAATCCGCGGTGCTCTTGGCGGGGCTGAACGCGCCGGGCCAGACCGTGGTGATCGAACCAGAGGCCACACGCGACCACACCGAGCGCATGCTGCGCGGCTTTGGCGCCGACCTGACCGTCGAGGACACCGACGAGGGCCGCGTGATCACCCTGACCGGACAGCCAGAATTCACGCCGCAGACTATCGCCGTGCCGCGCGACCCCTCCAGCGCCGCCTTCCCGGTATGCGCGGCGCTGATCACCGAGGGCTCTGACCTGCTGGTGCCCAATATCGGGCTGAACCCCACCCGCGCGGGGCTCTTCACCACGCTGCGCGAGATGGGCGCCGACCTGACCTATGAGAACGCGCGCGAGGAGGGCGGCGAGCCGGTGGCCGATCTGCGGGCGCGCTTCTCGCCCAATATGAAGGGGATCGAGGTCGACCCCGACCGCGCGGCATCCATGATCGACGAATACCCGGTGCTGTCCGTTGTGGCGGCGAACGCCGAGGGCAAGACGCATATGCCCGGCGTCAAGGAGCTGCGCGTCAAGGAAAGCGACCGGATTGATGCGATGGCCAAGGGACTGCGCGCCAACGGGATCACCGTTGACGAGGGCGAGGACTGGTGGTCGATTGACGGCCGCGGCCCGGGCGGCATGCCCGGCGGCGGCACCGCGGCCAGCGAGCTGGACCACCGCATCGCGATGTCCTTCATGGTAGCGGGCATGGCTGCGCAGAAACCTGTCTCGATCGACGACGCCTCCCCCATCGTGACGTCCTTTCCGATCTTCGAGGAGCTGATGACCGCGCTGGGGGCCTCGCTGACACGGGATAACCGATGACGCCCTTCTACATCGGCGCGGCGTTCCGCATGGCGGCGGGCAGCGCGGTGCTGGAAAACGGCACGCCGGTGCAGGCGGGCATGGGGCTGTTCCTGGTCCCGGCGGCGGACCTGCGGTCCGCGATCCTCGCCTGGCTTGACGAGATGGACCATCTCAGCCTGACGCCCGTTCTCCTGCACGGCTGCGGCGCTCTGGAAGACTTCATCGCCGCGTACCAGATCATCCCCATCGACCCAGACGAAGCCGCGGCCATGGCCGCGCAGGCGCTGGAGACCGGCCAGATCGTGACCAGCGACATCTTTGGCGCCGAAATGCCCGAGACCGCCGCCAAGGGGATCTGGTTCGGCCTGGTTGAGCACGCCGATGGCAGCTTGCAAGAGGCGTGCATCGCAGCGGCGACCCTGCGGGCGGCGATTGAGCCCATTGATGCCGAGGTCGCAGGCCTGCGCGGGATACACGGCTTCTCAGATATGTGCCTGGCCGACGATCAGGCCACATTTGCCGGAAAACCGCTGGCGCTTGCCGCTTTGGCGGTGTCGCAAGGCCCCACGGGCCAGCTACATCTCGGGGAGACCCTGGAAGAGGACTGATCCCAATGCCAAGCGGAAGCTGCCTATGCGGACAAGTGACCTTTCGCGTAGATGGCCCGTTGCGCCCGGTGGTGAACTGCCACTGCCAGCAGTGCCGCAAGACCAGCGGGCACCATGTGGCGGCGACCTCGGCGCGGCGCGACAAGGTGGAGGTCACCGGCGAGGTCACCTGGTATCACGCCTCCGAAAGCGCGCGGCGCGGTTTCTGCGCCGTTTGCGGCTCCAGCCTATTCTGGGACGGCCCGGGCGAGAACCTCTCGATCCATGCGGGCACGCTTGATGGCGAAACCGGGCTTAAGACGGTCGGGCATATCTATTGCGCCGACATGGGCGATTACTATGCCCTGTCTGACGACCTGCCAAAGGCCGAGGGGCGCGACCCCAAATTGACCACGATGGTCAATAACGATCTGTAGAGGTTCTGTTGGTTTGGGCCTGGAGCGGGCCTTTGGGAGCGCCAAATCTCTTGCAAGAGATTTGCACTTTCCTTCCAAGGAAAGTGGGGCCCGCAAACCGGCGAGCGGTCGCTTTTAAGCGGTCAATTCGGGGCGCGCCAAAGAAACTCTTTCAAGAGTTTCGCAATTTTCTTGCAAGAAAATTGCGTCGCGCCAAGGTTCACTGGAGGCCAGATGCACGCCACCAGACCGCAGCGCAAGCGAATTAGCCTATGTAACCCAGCGCCGGGAACGTACTCAGCAGCCAATTGGCGATATCGGTGAACTTGCCCGTGACCAGGAGCAGCCCCACCAGCACCAGCAGCGCACCCGAGGTCTTCTCGACCGCGTTGAGATGGCGCTTCAGCCAGGCCATTAGCCCGGAGAGCCGCGGCAGGAAGGCCGCAAGCAGCAGGAACGGGATGCCCAGGCCCGCCGCGTAAAGCGCCAAGAGGAAGGTGCCGCGCGATACGTCGCCCTCTGAGGCGGCGAGCGTCAGGATGCCACCCAGGATCGGGCCCAGGCAGGGCGTCCAGCCGAAGGCAAAGGCCAGCCCCAACACATAGGCCCCAAAGGCGCTGCCGCCGCGATCGCCCGCGTCCAAGCGCGCCTCCTGGTCAAGGAACTTGATCCGGTAGACCCCCAGGAAGTGCAGCCCGAACCCAATCACCAATACGCCCGCACCGGTGATGAACCAATCCTGCCATTCCAGGAACATCATCCCCATCGCGGAAAAGGCGAAACCCAGGATCAAGAACACCGTCGAGAGGCCGAGAACAAAGAACATCGCCGTGAAAAGCGCGCGCCGGCGCGCGCTGCTGTCCTCGCCCATATCGCGCACGGATACGCCGCCCATATAGGCCAGGTAAGGCAGCGCAACCGGCAGCACACAAGGGCTTAGGAAGGACAATAGCCCCCCGAACAGCGCGAACGCCATCGCGGTCAAAAGCCCCGCGTCGATGATATCTATGCCCAGCATGGCGCCTCTTTTTGCTTTCGCTCGCCAAGCCTTAGCCGGTCCGGCAGAAGAAATCACTAAAGCTTCCGTCACAAGATTGTGGACAGAGTGTAACATGTCTCATAGTCAGATAGGATGGACGCCAACCACATTCTTGATGCCAAGGGGCTGCTTTGCCCCCTGCCCGTCCTGAAGGCCCGCAAGCGTCTTCAGGAGCTGAGCGCCGGAGAGATCCTGCGGGTCGAGGCCGATGACCCTGCCGCAGTCGTGGACATTCCGCATTTTTGCGCCGAGGCGGGCCATGAGCTGCTCGAGGCGACCATGGCCGCAAGCGGCCAGATCTACCTGATTCGCAAACGCGGCTGAACCTCCGCGCATCGCTCGCAGTTGCAAGCCTGATCCGGCGGACTTTGCTGCACGCAAAAAAATTGGGGCGCACGCGGCGCCCCAAGTTTTCGATTTTGTCTATCAGGCGATTACCGCCCTAAGGACCACCAACCGCGACGTTTGGGCTTGGGCGGGCCATCCTCTTTGGGCGCTTCCTCTGCCGTGGCTTCCGCCATGGCGGGCTCGGGCTGTGGCTCTGGGGTTGCCTCAGGCTCTGGTGCCGTCTTTGGCTCTGGCGCTTCTTCGGCTTCCGCTGCGACGGGCTCGGCAGCAGGTTCAGCCACTGCAGCGGGCTCGGCAACCGTTTCGGCCACTGGGGCGGGCTCCGCGACTGGTTCGGCCTCTGGGGTAGCCTCTGGAGCGGCCTCGACCTCGGCCACAGCCTCAACCTCTGCAGGCGCCTCGTCCTGCTTCTTGCGGCTGCGCGTCGCCCGCTTGCGCTTTGGCTTCTCGACGGGGGTCTCTTCCTCCGTTGGGGCCTCAGCAACCGCTTCTTCTGCGGGTTCTGGTGCGGGCTCAACCGTCTCTGCCGCAGCCTCTTCGGTCGGTGCTTCCTCTTCGGCCTTCTTTGCACGAGAGCGACGGCGGCGCGGTTTCTTCGGCGCCTCTTCTTCGGCTGGCGTCTCAGGTGCCTCGGCTACAGCCTCCTCGGTCCCTTGCGGGCCCTCTTCGGCAGGTGCCTCCGCAGTCGTCATGCCGTTCTCTTCGGTCTGAGCCTCGGCCGCATCACCGCCGCCACCGCGGCGCCGACGCCGCCGACGACGGCGCTTTTTGGGCTGATCGCCACCCTCTTGAGTCTCTTGAGCTTGGGTCTCCTGGCTCTCTTGCGCCTCGGTCGCCGCCAGTTCTTCTTCGTCTTCCTCGATGTCGGGCATCATCGACGCGTCCACAGAGACCACCGGCGCGGATTGCGTGACCACGCGGGTCGCGGTCTTGAACTTCTCAATCGTGAAGTCGGGAGAGATCATGAACGGATCGGCCTCGATCCGGACCGCCAGACCATAGCGCGCCTCGATCTGGGCGACGTGCTCGCGCTTTTGGTTCATCAGGTAATTCACGATGGCCACAGGCGCTTTCAGCAGCACTTCGCGGTTCTTGCGACGGGTGCCCTCTTCCTCGAGCTGACGCAGGATCGACAGCGCCAGGTTGTCATCCGAGCGCACCAGCCCGGTGCCGTGACAGGCCGCGCAGGGCTGGGTGGTGGCTTCGATCATGCCGGGGCGCAGACGCTGGCGGGACATCTCCATCAGGCCAAAGCCCGAGATGCGGCCCACCTGGATGCGCGCGCGATCGGTCTTGAGCCGGTCCTTAAAGCGTTTCTCGACGGCGGAGTTGTTCTTACGCTCCTCCATGTCGATGAAGTCGATCACGATCAGACCCGCAAGGTCCCGCAGGCGCAGCTGGCGGGCGACCTCCTCGGCGGCCTCCAGGTTCGTCTTAAGCGCCGTCTCCTCGATCGAGCCCTCCTTGGTGGCCCGGCCAGAGTTCACGTCGATCGCCACCAGCGCCTCGGTCACACCGATTACGATATAGCCGCCAGAGCGCAGTTGCACCGTCGAGTTGAACATGGCCGACAGGTAGCTTTCCACCTGATGGCGCGCAAAGAGCGGCATCGGGTCGGTGTAGAGCTTCACGTTTTTGGCGTGGGACGGCATGATCATCTTCATGAAGTCCTTGGCGGTGCGGTAACCGCCCTCGCCCTCAACCAGCACCTCGTCAATCTCGCGGCTGTAAAGGTCGCGGATGGAGCGCTTGATCAGATCGCCCTCTTCATAGATCTTCGCCGGCGCGATGGATTTCAGCGTCAGCTCGCGGATCTGCTCCCAGAGCCGCTGCAGGTATTCGTAGTCGCGCTTGACCTCGGACTTGGTCCGCTTGGCGCCCGCGGTGCGGATAATCAGACCGGCGCCGTCAGGCACATCAATCTCGCCCGCTATCTCTTTGAGTTTCTTGCGGTCCGCGGCGTTCGTGATCTTGCGCGAGATGCCGCCGCCACGCGCGGTGTTCGGCATCAGAACGCAGTAGCGGCCTGCAAGCGACAGATAGGTCGTCAGCGCTGCGCCCTTGTTGCCGCGCTCTTCCTTGACCACCTGCACCAGCATGATCTGGCGGACCTTGACCACCTCTTGGATCTTATAGCGGCGCGGGCGGGGCTTGCGCGGCTGGCGAATCTCTTCGGACACGTCCTCATCGGCGACGGATTCGATCTCGTCATCGTGGTCGGTGGCGTCGCGGACCTTCTTGGGGTCCTCGTCATCGCCATCATTGTCATCGCCATTAGTGGGCGCCTCGGCAGCTTCGGCAGAGGCCTCCTCAACCACAGGGGCGGCCTTTTTGGGTTTGCGCCGCGTGCGGGTTTTCTTGACCGGCGCCTCCTCAGCCGCTGGCGCGGCCTCCTCGGCAGATGCGTCTGCTTCGGCTGGCGGGTCCGTTGCGGGCACCTCGGAGGGCGCCTCAGAGCTGGTATCCTCGGTCACCGGCTCGGCTTCGGCGGTATCGCCATCCTCGTCGGTGATCTGCGCGTCCTTGCTGTCGGTCGCCATGGCAACCGTCTTTGGGCCGTCCTCACCGTCGCTTTGGGGCGCATCGTCGGCTTCGGCATCGGCCTCGGCGACCGCAGCCGGGGCTTCCACCGCGGCCTCTGCCTCTGGCGCGGGCTCTGCCTCTGCGACCACCTGCGGCTCCGCGACGGGCTCGGTCTCTGCCACCAGCGTGTCGGCGCCTTGGTCGTCCGCCGGCGCGTCGTCGAGGTCTACGACCTCCATGCCGCCAATCTGAGCGCCCTTGGGCTCTGATTTCGGAGCGTCGTTCGCGGCCGTCTCTTCCTCGGACGCCTTGCCGCGCGTGCGACGTCGCCGCGTGCGCTTGGGCTTCTGGCGCTCGTCTTCTTCCGCGGCCTGGGCTTCGGCATAGGCCTTTTCCTCGGCCAAGAGCGCTTCGCGATCCGCGACCGGGATCTGGTAATAGTCTGGGTGGATTTCCGAGAAGGCCAGGAACCCGTGCCGATTGCCGCCATACTCGACGAAAGCGGCCTGCAACGAGGGTTCGACCCTCGAAACCTTGGCTAGATAGATATTGCCAGCGAGCTGGCGTTTGTTTTCTGATTCAAAGTCGAACTCCTCGACCTTGTTTCCGTCCACCACCACAACGCGGGTTTCTTCCGCGTGGGTGGCATCGATAAGCATTTTCTTCGCCATTGCGTTTCTCTGCACCACATGCCGGGGCCCGCCCCTGGGGGCGCTAGGCTTTGGTTATGGTGGCTTATTTGGGCGATGGGTGTGGCGCATGCAGAGGTCACGGCGGGCGTATTCGCCCGCGTGCACGTCCTGATCTGCTCTTCGCGCCGCATCGCGGTTTGCTCCGGTGGGTTGTTGCCATATACGCAACATTCCACCCGTTCATGGCCCAGCGTTTCCGAACTCTGGGCAATTTCCTGATCCGCGGGACGGGTCCACGCGTGACCTGGTTTGGTATTCTTGGCCGCCCTGGCCGGTCGCTATGCCGGGCCGCTGGGCGTCAAGAAATCTCGTCGCGACAGGATGCACCGGTCGCTTACCCACAACATAGGGTGTACAGGCACCGGATTACAATGCGGAAAATCAACCAAATTGGCCGCGCCCTGTTCGCAGCCTAGGCCAAGAGCCCAAGTTGCGTCAGCCCGGCGCGCAGATTTGACGCCACAATCTGGCCCAGGCGCGGCAGTGGCGCGCCCGGTGGGCGCAATCCGGGGACCTGCACCGCCGTGCAGCCCGCGCGCACCGCCGCGGTGATGCCCGGATCACTGTCCTCGAACGCCACGCAGCGCGTGGCCTCCACCCCCAGAACGTCTGCCCCCGCCAAGTAGGGCGCGGGATCGGGCTTGTTCGCGGCGACCTCATCACCACCGATCACCGCCTCAAAATGATCCGCAATGCCTGCCATTTGCAGATGGTGGCGCGCGCGTTTGCCCGAGGTCGACGTCACGACCGCCATGCGCCACCCCGCTTTCGACAGGGCCGCGAGGCTCTCGGCCACCGTCGCGCAAAGCGGCACATCAATGGCCAAGAAGCGCTCCACCGCGGCCATCCAGTCTTGAATGAACAGCCCAGCGTCAACCGATGGCGGCAGGGCCTCGGCAATGAGCGCGTCGGCCTGCGCCCCGGCCACCCCCACCAGCGACAGGAAAAGCGCGCGCGCCTGCGCCTCCGAGATGCCATGCGCCGAAAGCGCCTCTATGCCGCAATCGAGATAGACCCGCTCTGTGTCCAAGAGCAGGCCATCCATATCAAAAAGAATTGCGTCGAATTCCGCCATCCGGGCAAGATGTCAGAGATAGTCCGCCCGCTGCAAGCCATACTTGGCCATTTTCTCGTTCAGCGTCCGGCGCGGCAGGCAGAGCTCGTCCATGACATTCACGATCGAGCCCTTGTGGCGGCGCATGGTGTTGTCGATCAGCATCCTTTCGAACGCCTCGACATATTCCTTCAAGGGCTTGCCCTCGGTGGTCATGACGGGCTGAGTCTCGTCGTTCTCGGCCATCAACAGCGAGGCGATCGTGCCAGAGCCGCGCCGGTTCTGCAGCACCGCGCGTTCGGCCACATTGATCAACTGCCGGATATTGCCCGGCCATGGCGCCTGCAAAAGCTGCGCGGCCTCTTGCGCAGTCACCTGCGGCGGGGCGCAGCCATACTCGTCGGCAAACTCCTCGCCGAACTGCGTGAACAGCATCAGGATGTCCTCGCCGCGCTGACGCAGTGGCGGCAGGGTGATCTTCATCGCCGCCAGGCGGAAATAGAGATCGGGGCGCAGCACGTCCTCGCAGCTTTTGCCCTGCTCTTGCAGGTTTGAGATCGCGATGATGCGGGTCTCGGCCGGGGTGCCCTGCTCGTTCACCCAGGCCAGCAGGCGGGCCTGCAGCCCCTCGGGCAGTGCCTCGATATCCTCGAGCACCAGCGTGCCGCCGCGGGCCTCCTCAAAGGCGGGCAGTTGTTCCCCGCCCTCCTCGAAGGGGCCAAACAGGCGTTTGGTCAGGGCGTCTTCCTCAATCCCGGCGCAGGAGACCAGCACAAACTTGCGGCGCGGATTGGCCCCGACCGCGTGCAGGGCATGCGCCACAAGCGTCTTGCCGGTGCCGGTCTCGCCGTCGATTAGCACATGCCCGTCGGCCTGGCCCAGATCGAGGATGTCCTCGCGTAACCGGTCCATCACAGGGGACGCGCCGATGAGCTTTTTCATCAGCGTCGAGCCGTCCGACAGCTCCTTGCGCAAAGCCCGGTTGTCCAGCGTCAGGCGCCGGAACTGGGTGGCCTTCTTGGCCAGCTCCGTCATGCGATCCGGGTTGAACGGCTTTTCGAGGAAGTCGTAAGCGCCGACGCGCATCGCCTCCACCGCCATGGGCACATCGCCATGACCCGTGATCATGATCACCGGCAGGGAGCTGTCGACGCTCATGAGGCGCTTTAGGAACTGCATGCCGTCCATGCCGGGCATCTTGATGTCGCTGACCACCGCGCCCGCATAATCCGGACCAAGCGACTTCAGCGCGTCCTCGGCGCTCGGGTAGGTCTCGGTGTCAAACCCCGACAACGCCAGCCATTGGCTGATCGACTGCCGCATGTCCTGCTCATCGTCTACAATCGCGATCTTCATAGCCTGTGCCATCATTCATTCCTACTCGGCAGCTCTTATGGTTTCGCCTATCGGTGGTAGCTGAATTTCAAACACAGCACCGCCGTCCCGCCCGTTTCGGGCTGTAAGCCGCCCGCCTAGGTCGTTTACGATGCCTGACGAAATGGCAAGCCCCAAGCCCACGCCGTCCCCGGGGGCCTTGGTGGTGTAGAATGGCTCGAAGAGGCTTTTTAGGTCCTCAATGCCAGGGCCATTGTCGCGTACTGTGATGGCGACGATCTCGCCGCTCGCGAGTATGACGTTCACCTCCGGCTCGGCGATGTCCTTGGTTGCGTCGATGGCGTTGCGCAGCAGGTTGATCAGCACCTGATCCAGCCGAATGCGATCCGCGGTGACCATCACCGGATCGGCTGGCAGCGTGCGCGTGATGCGGACTTTGCGGTTCTTAAGCTGCGGCTCCATCATCGAGATCGCCGAGGACACGCAATCCCTTGCATCTATTGGCTCAAACGCGTCCCCGTCCTTGCGGGCAAAGGACTTCAACTGCCGGGTGATCGCCCCCATGCGCTCGATCAGATCGTCAATGCGCTGGAAGCTCGACAGTGCCTCTTCGGGGCGGCGGCGCTGCAGCAGAAGCTTGGCCCCGGCGAGGTAAGTTTTCATCGCTGCCAGGGGCTGGTTCAGCTCGTGGCTGACGCTGGCGGACATCTCTCCAAGAACTGCCAATTTCGACGATTGCGCTAGGGTTTGCTCGGCGACTTGCAGGTTCTTTTCGACCCTTTGGCGCTCGGCAATTTCCCGCTGTAGCTCTACGTTCAACTGGCGAAGCTCCGCCGACTCGCGCTGAAAGAAGATCGACTGCGCCAGGGCCCGGCGGCTGGAGAAATAGAAGCCAAGGGACAGCAGAATCGCAAACCCCATGATCTCGAGCGCCAGGATGCCGTTCACCCGCTCGCGCACCGACCCGTGGCCGATAAAGCTGACCATGCGCCAGCCCTGAAAGTTCACCTTCTCATCGATCCTCAGGACCGACCCACCGAGAAAGAGCGCCTCGGACGGCAGCGCCACCAGGTCGGCCGTCGCCTGGATCGCGCGCTGGATGGCGGTGTTTGGCGATTGCGCGGCAAGAGCGTCTTCCTCGGTCAGGCCGCGCCAATTCGGCTCGGTGGCCAGGATGACCACACCCTCGCTGTCGGTCACCAGAATCGCGTCGGTGAAGGAGGACCACGACTGCTCGAAGCGGCGCAGGTCAATGTCCACGATAATGACCCCCGCCAATTCGCCGCCGAACTGGATGCGCCGCGAATAGTTAAAGGCGATCGTGCCGCCCTCTCGCCGGAAAATGTTAAAAACCGTGTCATTCGAACGCAGCGCCGAGATGTAATACGGCGCCGTGCGGTGCGTCGTGCCCAGCAGGTTGCGATCCGTAGCCGCCACGGTACGCCCCCCCGCGTCGGTCATCATGATCCCGGCGGTCTCGATATCCTCTTGCAGCGCAATCAGGTGCTGCGAGCTTTGCGAGTAGTCGTCGGAGTTCAGCGCGCCAATCAGCACCGGATCACGCGACAACAAAAGCGGCAACGTGTCGGTCCGCTGTAGCTCGCTGCGCAGATTCCCGATGTAGAGCGCCTGGCGCACCTCGGCCCGGCTCTTGGTATTTGCCGTGAAGCGCTCGGTCAGCAGCGTGTTGGTCACCCAGATGACGTAGACCGCGATGGCGATGAACACGATGAGCGTGACGCGCGCGCGCCAGGACATGGCGGTCCGAAACCGTGTCGGTTTTGCAGAGGGGGCAGCCTCGGTCATTTGCCTAGGCTACACCGGTCCGATGGTAACCCTCAAGCCGCGGCGGTCGCCATCGACACAAGCCCGCGGAAGAACGCCGCTCCGTCCGTGCCGCCCTGGGCGGGATCGGCGGCGCGCTCGGGATGCGGCATCATGCCCAGAACGCGGCGGTTCGCGCTTAGGACCCCGGCAATGTCATCGGCCGAGCCATTTGGATTGTCCGCATAGGTGAACGCGATGCGGTCCTCTGCCTTAAGCGCGGCCAGCGTTTCGGCATCGGCGTAGTAGTTCCCGTCGTGATGCGCGATCGGCACCGCGATCTGGTCGCCGGCGTTATAGCCCTGCGTGAACGCGCTGTCGGATGTTGTGACATCCAATGTGACCGTGCGGCAGATGTATTTGAGCCTAGCGTTGCGAAGCAGCGCCCCGGGCAGCAACCCGGTCTCGGTCAGCACCTGGAACCCGTTGCAGATCCCCGCCGCAAAGCCGCCGCGATCCACATGCGCCTTGAGGGCGGCGGTAATCGGCGACTGCGCCGCAATCGCCCCGCAGCGCAGGTAGTCCCCGTAGCTGAACCCGCCTGGCACGCCGACGATATCGGTGCCGGCTGGCAGCGCGGTTTCCTTGTGCCAGACCATTTCGACCTGCGCGCCTGCGTTTCGGAAAGCCACCGCGAGGTCGCGATCGCAGTTGGAACCGGGGAAGACGAGTATGGCTGCTTTCATGGGCGTGTCATCGGGCAAAGCGCGCGGCAGATCAAGTCCCTTAAGGCCCCTAGAGTCTGCTTGGTTGCGCGAAGTGACGCATCGCTGTGAAAATTAGCGGTTTGTTCACAACTTTTTGCAACAGATGAATCAGGGTGGGCACGGCCCCCGTGCGTTTGCCGCGGCACCCACCCTGGTTCATTTTTCCAGCCGAATCGCCAATATTTCGTGAACGAATGCGGGTTGCGCGGCCCGCAACGGACCAGCAGCACCAAAAGGTTATTCGGTCAGGAAGGCCACAAGCTGCTGTGTGGACCCATCCTTGCCCTCCACCGGGGCCGCGCCGCGCAGCACCGGCTCCAGCGCGACGGCCAGTTCCTTGCCCAGTTCCACGCCCCATTGATCGAAGGAATTGATCCCCAGAATCACCCCCTCGACGAAAACGCGGTGTTCGTAGAGCCCGATAATCTGGCCCAGCATTCTAGGCGTGAGCTTGGCGTAAACCAAGGTCGTAGAGGGCCGATTGCCCGGGAACACCTTGTGCCGCGCCTGGCGATCCAACTCGTCGCCCTCAAATTGACCCGCGACTTTGATGCGGGCCTCCTCCAAGGATCGACCGCGCAAGAGCGCCTCGGATTGCGCCAGACAATTCGCCACCAAGAGGCGATGCTGGTGGGCAAGCTCTGGCTCATGGCCCTCGCGCGCAATCATGAACTCGCATGGGATAACCCGCGTGCCCTGGTGGATCAGTTGATAAAACGCATGCTGTCCATTGGTGCCAGGCTCGCCCCAAACAACGGGACCGGAATGCTCATCCAGATCCGCGCCGTCCATTGCGACGCGTTTGCCATTGGATTCCATCTCAAGCTGCTGGAAATACGCGGCCAATCGAGACAGACGTTGATCATAGGGCAGTACCGCGCGCGTGGTATAGCCGCAGATCTGGTTGTGCCAGATCCCAACAAGCGCAAGCATCAGCGGCATATTCGCCGCCCCTTCTGCGGTGCGGAAATGCTGATCCATCGCCGCACCGCCTGCCAGAAAGGCGCGGAAATCCTCAGGCCCAATCGCGATCATCAGCGACAGCCCAATCGGCCCCCACATGGAGTAGCGCCCGCCAACCCAGTCCTCAAAGCCAAAGACCCGCTCGGGCGGGATGCCAAAGGCGGCGGTTTTCTCCAAGTTCGACGACAGAGCCGCGAAATGGCCGTCTGCGCCCTCGCCCGCTTGCGCGAACCAAGCGCGCGCGGTCTCGGCATTGGTCATCGTCTCGATTGTGGTGAAGGTCTTGGAGGCCACGATCACCAATGTCTTGGCCGGATTAAGCCCGCCAAGCACGTCATGGATATGCGCGCCATCGACATTCGACACAAAATGGCAGCGCGGGCCGTCGGCATAGGGCGCCAGCGCCAGATAGGCCATCGCCGGACCCAGATCAGAGCCGCCAATGCCGATATTAACAACATCGGTGATGCCACTGCCGCGGATCTCTAAGGCGAAACCCTCCATCCGGGCCAGCGTGTCGCGCACTTCCGGCATGATGTCGGCGCCATCCACCATCACCGACCCATCGAGGTTGCGCAGGGCGGTGTGCAACACCGCGCGCCCCTCGGTCTCGTTGATCGTGGCACCGCCAAACATCGCATCGCGTCGCGCAGACAGGCCCATCTGCTCGGCAAGCTCCAAAAGTGCGGCGCGGGTATCGGCGTCGATATTGGTCTTTGAGTAGTCAAACAGCATGCCCTCGGCGATCACCGAGAAATCGCCAGCCCGCTGTGGGTCTTTAAAAAGCTCCATCATGTGCCGGTCTTCAATGCCCGCATGCAAAGCCCGTAGCCTATCCCAACTCATATTTATCACTCCGCCCAATGCACAGTTGCGCCTGATAGAACCGCCGAAATCGGCGCTTGATAGGGGTCGCCCAGCCGCACGGCCTCTTCAAAGGCGGCGCGCTTGTCCGCGCCTGTCAGTACAACATGTTTGGACATGGCATCATTGATGGCCTGCACGCTCAGGGTAATGCGCGGCACGCGCGGGTCAAGTCCAGGGACCTTCACGTAGTGCAGCAGCGCCTTCGAATTGCGGCTCTCGGGGCGAAGCGCCGCCTCGCCGGGAAACAGCGAGGCCGTGTGCATGTCACCGCCCATACCCAAGAGCACCAGCGATAGCGGCATATGCGCAGCCAGCGCGGCCTCGAGCCCCGCAACGGCCTCCGCGCCTTCTTCCCCCGTAAAGAGCGGCAGGAAATTGGCCTCCGCGGCGCGCTCCACCAATAAGCGCGAGCGGATCTGGCGGGCGTTGGAATGCTCCGACGCCTCGTCCACCCAGCGCTCGTCGCCGGGCAGAACCGTGACCTTGGACCAGTCCAGGTCAGCGGCGCAGAGCGCGTCAAAAATCGGGCCCGGCGTAGAGCCCCCGGGCACCGCAAAAGACGCCTGCCCGTTGACCAAGATCGCCTCTTTCAGCGCGCCCGCCATGCGGCTGGCGACCTCTAGCATCATCAGGTCGCGATCGGGGTATTGCTCGAATCGATAGCTCATTTCTTGGTCCTGTGCTCTTTGATATCGCGCCATTTGCGCCCGTCGCGATGCAGCAGCGCCAGCGCGTCATCAGGCCCGTTTGAGCCAATGTCGTAGGGCTTGGGCACGTCGCCGCGATCCTGCCAGCCGTCGATGATCGGGTCGGTCCATGCCCAGGCGGCCTCGACCTCGTCGCCGCGCATGAACAGGGTCTGGTTGCCGCGGATCACGTCCATGATGAGCCGCTCATAGGCCTCTGGGACAGAGGCGCTTTCCTCGGCCAGCGCCTCGGCGAAGGACATATCCAGCGGCACGTCGATCAGGCGCATGCCCCCCGGCCCCGGCTCTTTGATGGTGACGTCCAACTCCATCCCCTCGTTGGGTTGCAGTCGGATGGTCAGCACGTTGCGTTGCGGCTCTGCCTGGTCGCCGAAGATCGAATGCGGCGTCGGCTTGAACACCACGGCGATCTCGGATTCCCGCGCCCGCAGCTTTTTACCGGTGCGCAGGTAAAACGGCGTGCCCGCCCATCGCCAGTTCTGCACCGCGACGCGCATCGCCACGAAGCTTTCGGTCTTGGAGCGCGGATCGCCCGCCTCGGCGCGATAACCGTCCTCCTGCTCGGGCTGGCCGTATTGCCCGCGCACGATGTGATGCGGCTCCACAGGCTGCAAGGCGCGAATAACCTTTAGCTTTTCGTCGCGCACCGCGTCGGGTTCAAACATGTTGGGCGGTTCCATCGCGATCAGGCACAGAAGCTGCATCAGGTGGTTCTGCACCATGTCCCGCATGGCGCCGGACTTGTCATAATATGCGCCGCGCCCGCCGACGCCCACCGTCTCGGCCACGGTGATCTGGATGTGGTCCACATATTGCGCGTTCCATATGGGCTCGAAAAGGATGTTGCCGAACCGCACCGCCATGAGGTTCTGGACGGTCTCTTTGCCCAGGTAGTGGTCGATGCGATAGATCTGCTTTTCGGCGAAGAATTTCGCCAGGGTCCCGTTCAATTCCTGCGCGGTCTCAAGGTCGTGGCCGAAGGGCTTTTCGACCACCACGCGGCAGTCGGGCGTCGCCATTTCGTATTTGTGCAGGCGCTCGGCCAGATCGCCAAAGAGGCTGGGCCCCACAGAGAAGTAGAAAGCCCGCACGGTGCCGTCGCGCAGACGCGCGCCAAGCTCGGGCCAGCCGCCATCGCCCTTGGCATCGACCGCCACGTAACCGAGCTTGTCCAGAAACGCCGCGACCATTTCGGCGTCCCCTGCCCCCTCTATGGCAAACGCGTCGATGGCCTCGCGGGCGAAGGCGCGGAACTCTTCGTCGCTCATTGGTTTGCGCGAGGCGCCGATGATGCGCGCCTCCTCGGGCAGCTGCCCTGCCCAGAACCGCCGATAGAGGCCAGGCAGGATCTTCCGACGCGCCAGGTCGCCGGTGCCGCCAAAGATCACCAGATCAAAGGGCTCTACAGGAATGACGCGTGAAACCATCTAATCTCTCCAGCGTTCGTTAGCGCTAACAGATGTTCATTTATCAGAGCTCGCACGAAAGTCTACCACTGCTGTGCCACATCACAACCGCGTCAAAGCGCAGCTACGGGGTTTTCACCGCGACAAGGCTCCGTTAGCTGTCAAAAACCGCAAGCTTGAGGCAAAAAAAACGTACCATGAAAGACCACCAGAACGGCACGGGCCTGGGCAAGTTCGAACATCCGCAAATCACCGCCAAGGGCGAGGACCGCGCCAGCGTGGCGCTGACCAACCCAGAGACGCTATGGTTCAACACCGGCACGCTTTGCAACATCGAATGTGTGAACTGCTATATCGAAAGCTCTCCAAAGAACGACCGGCTGGTCTACATCACCGCCGCCGAGGTTGCCGACTATCTGGCGCAAGCCAAGGCGCGCAGCTGGGGCATCCGCGAGATTGCCTTCACCGGCGGCGAGCCGTTTATGAACCCGCAGATCATCGAGATGGCGCGCCTGTCGCTTGAGGCCGGCTATGAGGTCCTGATCCTGACCAACGCCATGCGCCCGATGATGCGGGCCTCGATGCGCAAGGGCCTGCAGGAGTTGCAGGCAGAGTTTGGCGACCGGCTGACCCTGCGGATTTCCGTCGACCATCACAGCGCCGAGTTCCACGACGAAGAGCGCGGCGCGGGCACGTTTAAAAAGACGCTTGAAGGCATGCGCTGGCTGCGCGACGCGGGCATCCGCATGGCCGTGGCCGGGCGCACGATGTGGAACGAGGCCGAGGCCGACGCCCGCGCGGGCTACGCCGAGCTATACGCCACAAATGGCTTTAAGATCGACGCGCAAAACCCTGGAATGACGGTTCTATTCCCCGAGATGGACGCATCCGTCGACGTGCCCGAGATCACCACCGCCTGCTGGGGCATCCTGGGCAAATCGCCGCAAAGCGTGATGTGTTCCTCCTCGCGGATGGTCGTCAAGCGCAAAGGCGCGGCGCGCCCCAGCGTGGCGGCATGCACGCTGCTGCCCTATGCGCCCGAGTTCGACATGGGGACAACGCTCGAAGAGGCGGAAGGCAAGGTCTTTCTCAACCACCCGCATTGCGCCAAGTTCTGCGTGCTTGGCGGCGCGAGCTGCTCGGCCTAAGCCGCTTCGTTCAAAGCAAAGTCGATGTGGATGTGATTGCCATCCGGGTCAAAGATGTTGACCTGGACGATCCCGGCATCCTGCACCTCGGACAGCTGGTACACGACCCCACGCGCGGCGAGCTTTTCTAGGAACGCGGTCTTACCGGTGGCCCGGAACGCATAATGCTCGATCTTGGGGTCCTCGGACACCGGTTCGGTGTCCATGCCCACCAGGTGGATGTAGGGATGGTCGCCAAGATAAAGCCAGGCGCCCGGAAATGGGAAGCTCGGGCGCCAGCCGGCATAAAGGTCAAGGATGTCAGCGTACCAGGCGACCATCTCTTCCAGCCGGCCCGTTTTGACGTTCACATGGTCAAAGGATTGCAACATGATTTTACCCTTAAGTTTCCCGCATCATTGCAGCAAACGCATCAGGCTTCCAGTTCGGCGTCCCAGTAAAGGAAATCCACCCAGGTCTCGTGCAGGTGGTTCGGCGGGAAGCGCCGGCCCATATTGCGCAGCTCTTCCGCTGCGGGTTGCCGCGGCGGCTTTCGCAAGGACATGTGCACTTGGCGCAGGGACTTCGAGCCCTTCTTAAGGTTGCAGCGTGAGCACGCCGCCACCACGTTCTCCCAGCTTGTGATCCCGCCGCGCGCGCGCGGCACGACATGGTCAAAGGTCAGGTCCCCGCGCGAGCCGCAATACTGGCAGCAAAATTCGTCCCTCAGAAATAAATTAAAGCGCGTGAAGGCCACGCGCTTTTGGGGTTTTACATAGTCTTTCAGGACGACGACTGACGGTATCTTTAGACTCATCGAGGGACTGTGAACCTCTTGGTCATACTCGGCGACGATATCGACCCTTTCGAGGAACTTCGCCTTGATCGCCTCCTGCCAGGTCCAGAGCGATAAGGGGTAGTAGCTTAGCGGCCGGTAATCGGCGTTCAACACCAGCGCCGGGTGATGACGCAGATTGTTGGGTTCCCTGACAAAACTAGTTCTAAATTCGCCTTGCATTCCGCGTGACTCCGCCCCTGCCTGCTCGCCCGTCAATTGGCGCCAGGGCGGGGAAGCCGCCCCAGCCTGCCCCTACTATATCTGGCGTTTTCTTGGGCACAACCCCCGCTAGATGCAGTACGGTTGGGTCAGGCTTATCCAAAACGCATAACAGAATTTTGACAGTCGGCGCGCACCCATGGCGCGTCCTTAATGCGCGCGCCATGGTCTGCGAGATCGGTCGTTTGGTGCGGCCGCTTAGAACAGGCTGCCGAGGATGGATTTGCCATCCAGCGTCACGCGCACGCCCGCCGAATAGCGCACATCTTCCTGCGCGATCAGGCTGCCAACGCCGTAGTCGCCGATGGTATTGCTCGCCTGCACTTCGAACGCGATCGGCGCAAATCCTGCGTGCACGCGTGCGCCCGCCGACCATACCGCGCCCGAGCCGCCATCAACTGCGCCAGCCTGCGCCATAAGCTCGACCCCGTCCCAGGGCTCGATGTTCACGCCTGCCGTCGCGCCCAAAAGCTCGGAGCCGACAAAGTTGCCAAACTTCGGCTCGAAAGACACAGCGACGGCATCGTTGACCTGATAGGAGATCGGTAAGCTGCCGTAGATCGTGCCCAGCGTCGTTCCCGTCCCGGTTCCCAGCTCAGCCAATGCGGACATCGAAAACGGGCTGCCGTTGTTCTGATCCAGAATGCGCAGCTTCACTGTGCCGGACACCCGCGTTCCCACGCCGGGGCGCTGCGAGTTGGGGCCCAAGGAGCCGTCATTCGAATAGCGGTCCACGCGCAGACCAAACTCGAAATCTTGCTCTAGGCCAATGCTGACGCCGCCGCCGCCATAATCCTGCGGCCCCGCAAAGCCATAGGCGCTCACATATCCTGGATCCAGCGTATCAGCGCCGCTCATAATCCCCTGGTGGAACTGCAGGTGACGCTGCCGGTCTGTCATGTCGTTGGACACATCGCGGAAGCTCGTGCGATAGCTTGAATTGTTGCCCGGGGTGTAGCTTAGGCGCGCCCCCAAGACGAGGTCATCGCCGCCCGGAAAGAAGGTCGTGACCCGCGTCGCTGGCGTGTTGCCAAAGCCATTGGTCACATATCCCTCAAGCGCCACCTTCGGCGTAACATTGAACGTACCACCCACCGCCCAAACGGGCACATTGCTTACCGCGCCGTTGGTGCCGATAGAGTTACCGCCGTCCCCAAAGGGCACATTCACCGTGGCGTAGGCCTCAGCCCGCTCGCTGAAGCGATAGGACACACCGCCGCCGATCTGGTAGATCGTGCCATAGAACGGCACACCGTTGAAATTATCCGTAAAGAAGGACACGCCCGGCGAGACGTGGACCTTCAACGCGTCCGTGACATTGATCGACACGGGCAGATGCAGCGATCCGACCACAGTGTCCGCCGCGGGGGCGCCACGGGTGCCCCAGAAGTCGCTTTGGAAGCTATAGGTCTCGACCGAGGCCTCAGCCGCAACCTTGACCCGCGCGGTATCATAAAGCTGATACTTCGCCTGCAGCATCACGTCGAAGATGCCGATCTCGTTGCCGGGCGCGCCCGAAATCGCAACCGGATCGTCAAAGGTCTCGTATCCGATCCCGACCTGCAACCGTTCGGTCACGCCATAAAGCGCGCCGAAGGAGTAAAGCTGGCTGCCGGTACCCGCAGGGCCAGGATTTTCGCCCAGGGCGAGCCCTGCATAGGTCAAGAACGCACCACGATGCAGCGTATCTGGCGTGCCGATATTCGGAAAGAAGTAGCGCCCCGACACCAGGGGCTCTGCGGGCTGCGCCGAGGCACCACCAGCAGCTACGAGAAGTGCCGCACTTACGGCTTTTACAAAATTTGTCACGCTATGCCCCCTCGCGGCCAAGCCGCAGTCTTCGATTTCGATCATTATAGCCGCGCTGTTTCTCACATGAAACGGTTATTCGCAGCGGGCCGAGTGTCGGGCCGAAATACGCCCGAGTAATTGCCGAATTGTCACGCACTTAGCGCTCTAGCCCCAGGCGCTCGCGCATGAAGGCCAGCGCCACGCTGAGCCCGTCAGGCGCGATCCCGTGCCCGGTGCCCTTCATCACATGCGCATAGACGGTAAACCCGGCTTCGGTTAGCGCGTTGCCAGCTTCGGGAAGGCTCTGCGGTGGCACCAGGTCGTCCTGATCGCCGTGCAAGAGCAGCACCGGTGGGCGCGAGACCGTGGCATCGGCCAGCTCCTCGGGCTGCAAGAGCCGCCCCGAGAACCCCACGACGCCCGCAAACGATTCGGCGCGGCGCGGCGCGACGTGCAGGCTCATCATGGTGCCCTGCGAGAACCCCAGCAGAATCACCCGATCAGGCCCCACACCTTCCTCGGCCATCACCGCATCAAGATAGGCGTTCAAGTCTTCGACCGATTGCGCCATCGACTGCTCGGCGGCCTCCTCGGAAGAGCCGTCGATCCATGGGATCGGGAACCACTGAAAGCCCATCGGATTGGTGGCGCAGACCTCCGGCGCATCTGGGGCATGGAAGGCCGTGCCGGGCATGTGTTCGGCTAGCGGATCGGCCAGCCCCAAAAGATCCGCCCCATCGGCGCCGTAGCCGTGCAGGAACACCACCACGGATTTCGCTGTGCCCGGGGCCACACCGCGCCGCTTGCTGTCGAGTATGCGGGTCATCAGATCCCTTCCCTGTTCTTTGCCACGCGGTAGTAGGCCCAGAGCGCGCGCGCCGCAACCGATCTCCAGGGCGACCAGGCCTCGGCCATCTGGCGGAACGCCTTCTCAGAGGGGCGGTCGGGCAGCTCGAAAAGGATCCGCGCGGCCTCTTGCAGGGCCAAATCGCCCGGCGCGAAGACATCCGCCCGCCCGAGCGAGAACATGGCATAGATCTCGGCTGTCCATGCGCCGATCCCGGGCACTGCAATCAGCGTCCCGATGACCTCGTCATTGGGGGCATCGCGCAGGGCCACATAGTCCAGCCGGGCCTCGGCCAGGGCCCGAGCGTAGCGCATCTTAGGGCGGCTCAGCCCCACGGCGCGCAAGTCGTCCTCGCTGGCGGCGCGACAGGCCGCCTCGGTGGCGAGCCCGGCGGCCTCGACCCGCGCCCAAATCGCGGCGGCCGAGGCAGTTGAGACCTGTTGGCTGACGATGGCGCTTAGAAGCTGCGCAAACCCGTCGGGGCGGCGGCGCAGCGGCAGCGGGCCGGTCTGCTCAAGCGCTAGGGCGAACCTGGCATCCTGGCCGCGCAGCCAGGCGGCGCCCTCGGCCACGCAGGCGTCGGTTTCAATGATGCGACCGATCATGTCAGCAGGCCCCGCACCCACGCCAGCGCGTCCTCCACCGTTTCCACCCGCAGCGCGTCCGGTTGAGGAGGCCGGTTCAAAAGCGCCACCGGAATGCCAAGCACCCTTGCCGCGTCCAGCTTTGAGCGGCTCGCCGCGCCGCCAGAGTTCTTGACCACCAGCCAGTCCACCTTCAATCGCCGAAACAGGGCCACCTCGTCTTCCACAGAGAATGGCGGGCGTCCGAGCAGGTACTCCCCGCCGGGGAAGGGAAACGGGTTCTGAGGCGGGTCAATGCGGCGGCAGATCACCCGGCGCCCCGTGAGGTTGGCAAACTTTGCCAGGCCCTGCGGCCCGGTGCCAAGGAAGACGATCGCCCCTTCGGCGATGAAGCTCGCGGCCTGCTCTTCGGCGTCAAAGAAGCGCCACGTATCTTCGGGTTCCGGCACCCATCCCGGCCTGAGAAGCTGCGCGTAAGGCACTGCCATCTCGTCACAAATCCGGGCGGAGCGTAGACTGATGCGATCTGCGAATGGATGGGTGGCGTCTAAGACGGCGCTGATCCGTTCCGTCTTTAGGAAGGCACGAAAGCCCTCACCCCCGCCGAACCCGCCATGGCGTGTTTGCACCGCGAGGTCCAAGGGTTTCTGCGTGGCACCGGCAAGGGAGGCAACCGTATCTATGGGCATCTCGGCCAGGGCCTTGGCGATCCGGCGCGCCTCTCCGGTGCCTGCCAGCAGCAAGAGCCTCATTCTGCGCGCACCAGAACCTGCCCGGCGCGGTCGATCACCACGACATCCACCCGGGTTTCCGCTCCTAGAAACGCCTCGACCCGCCCGCACGCCTCTTCTGCCGCCCATTGCGGGAAGGCCTCACCCGCGTGCTCATAGGCCTCCAGGGCCGTATTCGCGGCCCCGGCCGCGGTCCCGAACCGCGCTCCGAGATCGGCAAAGTCCACCTGGCTGCGCGACGAGTGCAGGTCCATCGCCCCTTGCGCCAGTTTGGTGATCTTGCCGATACCGCCACCAACAGTCAGCCGCGGCACAGGGTGCCTGCGCAGGTATTTCAGCATTCCGCCCGCGAAATCCCCCATATCCAGCATCGCGTGATCCGGCAGCCCGTAGAGCTCTTGCACCACGCGCTCGCTGGTGGCCCCGGTGCAGCCCGCCACATGCGGCGCACCCGCGGCGCGGGCCACGTCTATGCCGCGATGGATCGACGCGATCCAGGCCGCGCAGCTGAACGGGCGGACCACTCCAGTGGTGCCAAGGATCGACAGCCCGCCCGCGATGCCAAGCCGCGGGTTCCAGGTCTTGAGCGCGATCTCTGCGCCGCCTGGTATGCTGACCGTGACCTCTATATCCGCGCGTTTCCCGTGGGTTGCCGCGCATTCCTCAACCACTTGCTGGATCATCTGCCGCGGCACGGGGTTGATCGCCGGCTCCCCCGGCGGGATCGGCAGTCCGGGCTTGGTGACCGTTCCCACGCCCTCTCCGGCGCGGAACACCACACCGCCAGCCGACGCCGCAACCCGTGCGATCACCAGCGCGCCATGCGTCACGTCCGGGTCGTCACCCGCGTCCTTGGTGATGCCCGCCTCGGCCCAGCCGTCGCCCGCGTCCTGATGCGCCAGCGGGAAGACCGGCGTCTCGCCACGCGGCAGCGTGATCTGCACCTGCGCCGGGAACGCACCGCCCCACAGGCGCATCAGCGCGGCCTTCACGGCGGCGGTGGCGCAGGCGCCGGTCGTCCAGCCGCGGCGCAGATCTCCCTGGGGCTTTCTCATCGGCGGGACCATAACCGCGATGATCCGCGCCGCCAATTGGCCATCTGCGGTCGCTTCCGCTCTTTTCGCGCGCGCGGCATGCGGGCATAAACACGCAATGAACGACTCAATTGCCCTGCCCCCCAACGATTGGCCCGAGCTAAAGCCCGGCTGGGTCTGGCTGTGCGGCGCAGGCCCCGGCGACCCGGGCCTGCTGACCCTGCACGGGCTGAACGCGCTGCGCCAGGCGGATGTGATCGTCTTTGACGCGCTGGTGGGGGACGCGATTCTGGACTGGGCCCCGCAGGCCGAGCGGATCTACGCGGGCAAGCGCGGCGGCAAGCCTTCGCCAAAGCAGCGCGACATCTCGCTGCGCCTGGTGGAGCTGGCCCGCGCGGGCAAGCGCGTGCTGCGGCTGAAGGGCGGCGATCCTTTCGTATTCGGGCGCGGCGGTGAGGAGGCGCAGACGCTGGTGCAACACGGCGTTCCGGTGCGCATCATCCCCGGCATCAGCGCCGGGATCGGCGGGCTGGCCTATGCGGGCATCCCCGTGACCCATCGCGACGTGAACCAATCGGTGACCTTCGTGACCGGGCACGACCAGACCGGAGAGGCGCCGCAGAACCTGGATTGGCAAGCGATCTCAAAGGGCTCCCAGGTGATCGTGATCTATATGGGCATGAAGCATATCGACCGCATCGTGTCGGAATTGATGGCAGCTGGTCGACCCGGCTCAGAGCCCGTCGCCGTCGTCACGACGGCCACCACTACGGATCAACAGGTGCTAGAGACCACGCTGGAAGACGCCGCCCAGGACATTGCCGACAGCGATCTGGCCCCGCCGGCGATCATCTGCGTGGGGCGCTCTGTGCTGATGCGGCAGGTGTTGGACTGGCAGGCGCTCGCCGCGGGCGAGGCACCGCGCAACCTTGACCCGCTGGGGCGCGGCAGACCCGCCGAGAGCGCCTAGCGCCCATGCCCGGGCGCGGCCTGATTCTTGCGGCGGCAAGCTCTGGAGCGGGCAAGACCACAGTCACATTGGGCCTCTTGCGCGCGCTGCGCCGCCAAGGCGTCGCTGTGAGAGGCGCCAAGTCCGGCCCGGACTATATCGACCCACGATTTCACGAGGCCGCGACCGGCCTGACCTGCATGAACTTAGACGCCTGGGCGATGACGCCGGAGCGGATCAAGTCCTTGGCCGCAGGCGACGGTCTGTTGATTGTGGAAGGCGCGATGGGCCTCTTTGACGGCGCGCCCCCGGATGGCCGCGGCGCGACGGCGGATCTGGCGCGCATCCTCGGCCTGCCGGTCGTGCTGGTGGTGGACGCGGCGCGCATGTCGCAATCCGTGGCGCCGCTGGTGGCGGGCTTTGCGGCGCATGACCCGCGGGTGCGCATCGCCGGTGTGATCCTGAACCGCGTGGGCAGCGACCGGCACGAGCGGATGCTGCGCGCCGCCCTTGCGCCGCTCGGATTGCCGGTTTTCGGCGTGTTGCGGCGCTCAAGTGACCTGGCGCTGCCGGACCGCCACCTGGGCCTGGTCCAGGCCGAAGAACATCCGGCTCTAGAGGCCTTTCTCAACACCGCAGCCGATCATGTCGCGACCGGGGTCGACCTGGACGGGCTAGAGGGCTGCGCGATGCCGCTGCCCACGCCCAAAACCGCGCCTCCCGAGCCGTTATTTTCGCATGAAAGTGTTGCCGTGGCCCATGATCGGGCATTCGCCTTTCTCTACCCGCATCTTGTTGCCGACTGGCAAAAGGCGGGCACCCGGATCAAGTACTTCTCCCCCCTTGCCAATGAGCCCGTCCCCGAGGCCGATCTGGTATATCTGCCCGGCGGCTATCCCGAGCTGCACGCGGGCAGGCTTGCAAATGCCGAGCGCTTCTTGGGAAGCTTGAGGAGTGCCGCGCAAAATTCTGATATATATGGGGAATGCGGCGGCTACATGGTGCTGGGAGAGGCACTTACCGACGCCGAGGGGAACAGCCATGAAATGGCCGGGCTCTTGGGTCTGCACACCAGCTTTGCCGCGCGCGAGCTGCATCTGGGCTACCGCAATCTGACGTCTCGCAGCGCCCATATGCCCGGCACGTTCGCCGCGCATGAATTCCACTACGCCACCACTCTAAGGGCGGACGGAGACCCGCTTTTTGAGGCCACAGATGCCGAGGGCCAGACCTTGCCGCCCATGGGGCTTGTTGCAGGGCGCGTCAGTGGATCATTCGCACATGTGATTGTTCATCGCTGAGGCTTCCCTTCCCCGCCGTCACCCGATAAGTGCCTCGCCATGACCGACGCGACCCTTCCCCAAGCCGACGACCGCCGCGCACGCCGCAACGTGGTTGTTCTCGTGATCCTCAGCGCCGTGATGAGCGCTCAGATGCCGATGCTGTTCATTATAGCCGGCTTGGCGGGGCAGTCGCTGTCCAGCAACATCTGTTTTGCCACTTTGCCGATCTCGATGATCGTGCTGGGTTCGATGCTGTCTGCAACGCCCATGTCCGCGATCATGCAGCGCTATGGCCGCCGCGCGGGGTTCTTTCTGGGCGGGGTCGCAGGCGCGTCGGGCGGATTGATCGGCGCCTATGCGCTGTCGGAAAGCAGCTTTGGCCTGCTGCTGCTCGGCTCGCTGATCACCGGCACCTATATGAGCGCGCAGGGTTTTTTCCGTTTCGCCGCCGCGGACACCGCGTCCGAATCGTTCCGCCCAAAGGCGATCTCCTACGTGATGGCAGGGGGGCTGATCGCGGCGGTGCTGGGGCCGCAACTGGCGAAAGTGACAGAGAACACCTTCGCCGTGCCATTCCTGGGCACCTATCTGGCGGTGATCGGGGTCAATATTCTGGGCGCGTTGGTGATCCCGTTCCTGGATATCCCACGCCCGCCCCGCGCCGAAGCAGGCGCGCCGCGCGGCCGCACGCGCTGGGAGCTTCTGACCACGCCCAAGATCGCCGTCGCGATCATCTGTGCCATGGTCTCTTATGCGCTGATGAACCTGGTGATGACCTCTACTCCGCTGGCCGTGGTGGGCTGTGGCTTTGTGGGCGGCGAGAAGAACGACATCGTGATGAGCCACGTGCTGGGCATGTTCGCGCCCAGCTTCTTTACCGGGCATCTGATTGCGCGCTTCGGTGCCGAGAGGATTGTCGCGACGGGCCTGGTTCTGCTCGCCATGGCGGGTGGTACAGCACTTGCCGGGGTGGAGCTTTTGAACTTCTTCGGGGCACTGATCCTGTTGGGGCTGGGCTGGAACTTCGGCTTCATTGGGGCCACGGCCATGCTGGCCTCGGCGCACACGGTCGAAGAGCGCGGGCGCGTTCAGGGCCTCAATGACATGCTGGTCTTTGGCTGCGTGACAGTGGCGTCGCTGGCCTCGGGCGGGTTGATGAACTGCGCGGGCGCCGATCCGGTGGCCGGCTGGACCGCGGTGAACCTGGCGATGGGACCGTTCCTGCTGCTGGCTGGCGCGGCGCTGACCTGGTTCGTGATGCGTCCAAAGCCGGTTTGAGCCAAGATTTTAGGGCCCCCAGCGGACCTTGGCGTGACACAATTTTCTTGCAAGAAAATTGCGAAACTCTTGAAAGAGTTTCATTCCCGCGACCCCAATTGATCCTGTAACAGCGCCCTCTCGCCGGTTTGCGGGCCCAACTTTCCTTGCAAGGAAAGTGCAAATCTCTTGCAAGAGATTTGCGTCACGCAAAGGTCCACCCCAGGCCAACAACACGCCGGAACCTAGCCAACAAGGCTTCGCCAAATCAGGCCCCACCGCCGCGCGAATTCCGACTGCACCAACCCTCCGCTCGCAACCAAGTCCGGGCGCCGTTCGGCCATCCTCAAAATCGGTCGCGCGCGCCAACTTGCTAGCAGGGCGGCGCGCGCGGCGGGATCTGGCCGGGGCCCGGACAGCAAGGCAAGCCCCTCGCGCGCCAAAGCGGCCACTGCCTCGGGCCTGCCGTCGACCAAAGGCACCCGCCCGCGCGCCTCAAGTTCGGGGATTGCCTGGAACCAATTCGCAAGCCCCGCCGCCCGAGCGATCGCTCGCACGCGCGCCTCGCCTTCTGTGGCGCCCAGTGCGCGCGCGCAGGCCCAAGCGAGCCCGCCGCTGGTCGCGTCCAGATGCTCCCAAAAATGTGCCACATCTTCGAATGGGTCGCGGTAGATGTCCCAGCGGCGCGCCTGGACCAGCCTGTCCAGGATCGCGGCGCCCTCGGCGTCCAGGACCTCGGCCAGCGGCGTGGTGACCTCGTGGTTACGCACCGTTGAGCCCGTCCGGACCTCCTCCAGCGCGTCGCGCCACCATTGCAGCCGCATCTCCGCGATCATCGGCTCGGCGGTCACCCAGGGCGCGCGCGCCACCTCGATGTTGAAGGCATAGAGCGGAAGCAAAACCCGCCGCGCCGCGACCGGCGCGGCCATCGTCGCAAGGAAGCGGTCCGGGTCGCCGCGCCGCACGATCTCGGCGCATTGATCCAGGCTCATGCGGGGCGCACCACGCTCAGTAAGTAGCCCGTCTCATGGGAATGGGCGCGCCAAAGCGCCGCCTCTCGCTCCGCCTCGTCGAGCACCGCTGCCAGTTCCTCACTCGCCCCTGGACGCAACAGCGCGATGCGCGCGTCTATGGGGTCGTAATAGGCCTCCCAGGCTTGATCCGAGACCCGTCGCGTGGCCACGGTCTCATAGCCCGCCGCGGCGACGCGGTCAGCGATGTCCTTCGCAGTCGACACCGGGTCGCTGCCCCAGAACGCGCGCGCCCTGGCTCGGCGCATCCGTGAAAAAGCATGGCTCAGAGAAGGCCACATGACCGCCCTTGGCAAGCGCGTAGCGCCACGCGCCCAAAGCCTTCTCGATGCCGATGAAATAGACGGCCCCTGCGCACCAGATCAGATCGAACGGGCCCTTGAGTTTGTCCATCTTGCCCACATAGGGCACCACGCGCTTGTCGGCCCCGACGCGCATGTTCAGCTCTTCGATGAAGGGCTTATGCGCGTCCACCGCGGTCACCTTGCCCTCTGGCGCGGCCTGCAGCAGCGCGGGGATATCCGCCCCAGGCCCGCAGGCGACGTCGCAGATACGCGCGTCCCGCCCCAGCCCGGCCATCTCGGCCGCCCAGGCCACATCCGCGGCCTCGCCCGGACCCTCGCGGATGAGACCCTGATGCAGCGTGAAGAAGGCAGATGTCATGCGGGTACCGCCCCGTCTCGGATCAGCTTCCAGTTTATCGCATCCAACAGTGCTTCGAACGAGGCGTCAACGATATTCGGGCTGACCCCCACGGTGGACCAGCGGCGCCCCTGCGCGTCCTCGCTGTCGATGATCACGCGGGTGACGGCCTCGGTGCCGCCCTGGGTGATGCGCACCTTGAAATCCACCAGGCGCAGGTCATCAATCGCGGCCTGGTAGGGCCCAAGGTCCTTTGAGAGCGCCTTGGACAGGGCGTTCACCGGCCCGCGGTCATGGCCGGTCTCGTCGATGCTCTCGCTGGCCGAGATCTTGCGCTGGCCGCCCAGGTTCACCACCACCACCGCCTCGGAGTGGCTGCCATTGCCGTTCTGGCCGCGCGTCACCGTCACGGAATAGCGCTGCACGTCGAAGAATTTCGGGCTAAGCCCCAGCTCATCGCGCGCCAGCAGCTCGAACGAGGCCTGCGCGGTGTCATAGCTATAGCCCTGCCCCTCGCGCTCCTTGATGCGGTCCAGGATGCGGCCCAGCGCCGGGTCGCCCTTTGCGACCTCCAGCCCCATATCCCCCAGCCGCTTGATCAGGTTCGACTGCCCGGCCTGGTTCGACATCGGCACGATGCGCGTGTTTCCGACCACGGCGGGGTCGATATGCTCGTAGGTGGTGGGGTCCTTGAGGATCGCCGAGGCGTGCAGCCCCGCCTTATGCGCAAAGGCGCTGGCGCCCACATAGGGCGCGGATTTGTTGGGCACGCGGTTGAGGATATCATCCAAGAGACGGCTCGCACGGGTCAGCTCGGCCAACTTCTCGGGCGCCACACCGGTCTCAAAGCGCGAAGCATAGGGCTCCTTGAGCAGCAGCGTGGGGATCAGCGTGGTCAGATTGGCGTTGCCGCAGCGCTCGCCCAGCCCGTTCAGGGTGCCCTGGATCTGGCGCGCGCCGGCATCCACCGCCGCCAGGGTGTTGGCCACCCCGTGCCCGGTGTCGTCATGGGTGTGGATGGCCAGGCGGTCGCCCGCGATGCCGCTGGCGATCACCGCTTTGACGATCTCGGTCACCTCATAGGGCAAGGTGCCACCATTCGTGTCGCACAAGACCACCCAGCGGCAGCCCGCATCATAGGCCGCGTGCAGGCATTCCAGTGCGTAATCGGGGTTCGCCTTATAGCCGTCAAAGAAATGCTCGGCGTCATAGAGCGCCTCACGCCCCTGATCGACGATATGTTTGAAGCTGGCCGAGAGGTTCTCGACATTCTCCGCCAGCGGGATGCCAAGCGCGGTCCTGACATGGAAGTCATGGCTCTTGCCCACCAGGCACACGCTTTCTGTGCCCGCGTTCAGCACCGCCGCCAGCACGTCGTCATTGGCCGCCGAGCGCCCCGAGCGCTTGGTCATGCCGAAGGCGGTGAAGCGCGCACGGGTCTTTGGGGCGGCGTCAAAGAACGCGCTGTCGGTGGGGTTGGCGCCGGGCCAGCCGCCCTCGATGTAATCCAGCCCCAGAGCGTCCAGCGTCTCGGTGATCAGCACCTTATCGGCGGTCGAGAATTGCACGCCCTGGGTCTGCTGCCCGTCGCGCAGGGTGGTATCAAAAAGCGACAGCCTCTCTTTGCTGGTCATGACCGTCCCTCTTCTCTGGTTTTCAAATATCCCGGGGGGCCCGCAGGGCGGGGGCAGAGCCCCCTCCGACCGCGCGCCTGGATGCGCACACTCATTGCAGCGCCTCCAGCTTGGCCAAGTCCAACCCGGGCTTGGCCTCAAGTTCCACACCCGCCTTGGACATGCGCACCTCGATGCCCGCGTCGATCAGCGCGGCTTTCATCGCGTCCACGCCGGAGAAGTCCTTGCTCTCCATCGCGGCCGCACGCAGCGCGTTGAACCGCACAACCAGGGCGTCAAGCGAGACCTCCGGTGCGGCGTCCCAACCGCCCAGCTCATCGCCAAGAAGCCCCAGCAAGCCGCCCGCCGCCCGCAACCCCGCGCCGTCGCCCGCGGCATAAAGGCGGTGCATCTCAGCCAGCGCGCCCGCGGTATTCAGGTCATCCGCCACGGCCTCTAGGATCGCGCCCGGAACGGGCGCCGCCCCTGCCCCAGAGACCAGCTCGCGCCATTTGCGCAGCGTCGCTTCGGCTTCCTGGCGCTTCTTCTCGGTCCAGTCCATTGGCTTGCGATAATGCGTGCTGAGGAACACGAAACGGATCACCTCACCCGGCACGCCCTGATCAAGCAGGTCCCGCACGGTGAAAAAGTTGCCCAAGCTCTTGGACATCTTCTTGCCTTCGACCTGCAGCATCTCGTTATGCATCCAGACATTGGCGAACCCATGCCCCATGCATTTGGATTGCGCGATTTCGTTCTCATGATGCGGAAAGGTCAGGTCATTGCCGCCGCCATGGATATCAAAGGCCTCCCCCAGCAGGTCATGCGCCATGGCCGAGCATTCGATATGCCAGCCAGGGCGGCCGCGGCTCCACGGCGAGTCCCAGCCGGGCAGCTCATCCGTCGACGGTTTCCACAGTACAAAGTCCATCGGGTCTTCTTTGTAGGGCGCCACCTCGACCCGCGCCCCGGCGATCATGTCATCTACCGAGCGCCCCGACAGGGCGCCGTATTCCTCATAGGACCGCACCCGGAACAGCACATGCCCCTCGGCGGCATAGGCGTGGCCCCTCTCGATCAGGGCGCCGATCATGGCGATCATCTGCGCGATGTATTCGGTTGCACGCGGCATTGCGTCAGGCTCAATCGCGCCCACCGCGGCCATGTCCTCTAGATACCAGGCGATGGTCTCGTCCGAGCGCGCGGCCACCAGCTCTTCAAGCGTGCCGGGCGCCCCCGCCTCTTTGCGCGCCAGCGCGGTGGCGTTGATCTTGTCATCTACGTCGGTGAAGTTGCGCACGTAGGTCACGCGCGGATAGACGTGCCGCAAGAGCCGGTTGAGCACGTCGAACACGATCACCGGGCGCGCGTTGCCGATATGCGCGCGGTCATAGACTGTTGGCCCGCAGACATACATGCGCACATGCTCGGGGTCGATGGGCGCAAAGACCTCCTTGCGGCGGGTCTTGGTGTTGTAGAGCTTGATCTCGGTCATCCCTGGTCTCTTTCGGCACGCGGCATCCTCCGGCGCGGGCTTAGTGACTTTCGAGATGTTTTGAAACGTGAAAGACCGACCCGCGAGGCTATCTCAGCGGATAATGCAGCAAATGATGGCGGTGTTGGTCTTCATGAGGGGACGTATAAGCCGGGCAGAGCCCTTTGCCAAGGGGGGAGCGCAGCGGAGTTGCGCCGCGGAGCGCTTGGAACCAGAGATTGACGCAGACCGGGTTGCGCCACGGCAATCATCGCCCGCGAGCATCAGGCGGCGGTTGAACCCTCCGGCGGGGGCCGGGTTACAGACCACCAGAGCTCGCGCATAGATTCCCATGCGCGCGGCACCACCACCCCTCGGGGAGGAATTGCGTCGGCAAACCCAGCCAAACCAATCTCTCGTCGAAATTTACTTGACGTGCGGTGGCGACGGATGCCACGTTCGCCCCAGAGTAAGTGAGTGCATAAGACTCACAGCGTAGAGGGTGTGTGTTCAACAAAACATATCAAGGTCTTAATCTGGCTGTTTGGCCACACAGGAAAATTTAACCAAACAGCGTTAACCATAAGGGAAAGTATCATGGCGGATCCATTTATCGCGGAGATCATAATGTTCGGCGGAAATTTTGCACCGCGTTCATGGGCAAATTGTAATGGGCAACTGCTACCCATCGCTCAAAACTCCGCTCTGTTTTCGCTTCTCGGCACCAACTATGGCGGCGACGGCCGCACCTCTTTTGCCCTGCCGGACATGCGCGGACGTGTTCCGATCCATCCCGGCAGTGGACCGGGCCTGAGCAATTATGTACAGGGACATCGTGGCGGAGTTCAGGATGTCATTTTGGATATCAACACGATGCCTACGCACAATCACGCCGCGTCAACGACGACGACTGTTCGCGCGCAGGCGGGTACCGGGCAGGTCAACACACCATCAGGAACCGTATTGGCCGGATCGCCAGACAATATGTATGGGCTGGCCGCCGATACTGATATGGGGCCCACAGCGGCAACATCGACAACGACGGTAAACAATGCCGGCAACAACCAATCCTTTAGCAACGTACAGCCGTGGTGCTCGGTGCGTTTCATCATCGCGTTGCAGGGTGTCTTCCCATCGCGCAGCTAGTCGACCTGCATGGTCCTGGGGCAACCTAGGACCCTTGGAATAAGGAGTGTCAGATATGGCAGAGAAAACAGGTCTAAGCCGCCGTACCTTCTTGGCAGCAAACGCTGCCGTGGCCGCGGCTGCTGCTGTCCCCGTACAGGCGTCCGCCTGCGCCAGCAAAGGCGCGCACAGCGCCGGAATTTCTTGGGAAACAGTAACAAGCGATCAAATGGCCAAGCTTATTGGCGACCGCTTTCGGATCAACTCCCCGGATACCGGCGAACTGGTCCTGAAGCTGGTGGGCGTTGAACCGATAAACTCCGGCCCCGACCGCCCGGCGCACTTGCCAAGAGCCGAAGGCGTTGTTGCGGTCTTCGACAGCCCCGACAAAAACCCGGTGGTTGAATGCGGCTGCGGTATCTATCGCGTAAGCCATGCGCGCCTAGGCGCGGCCGATCTCTACATGGGGCCAAGCCCGCTGCGGCGCGGTGGCCATGTAGTCGAGATGGTCCTAAACTAAACCAGAACTTCCCCCACCTGCATTCGGGTGGGGGGACCAATTGCGGGCGAAACATGAAGACCGAGACCGTTTCCTTCCGCGTGATCCACAACAAGGATCAGGAATTCCTGTTTCAGCTCTACGCCAGCACCCGCGCCCAAGAGATGGCGCAGGTTCCTTGGGACAACCAGGCCAAGGACGAGTTCCTGCGCAGCCAATTCAAGGCCCAGACTGAAGGCTACTCCGCGACCTATCTGCGCGCGGTGCATCGTATCATTCAAGTTGGCGAGTCTGACATCGGTCGGATGATCGTCGACCGGCAGGACGAATGCCTGCGCCTGATTGACTTATCGATTGCCCCCTTCTGGCGACGCCGAGGCATCGGGACCGGAATCGTGCAAAGCCTGATGCAGGAAGCAGACGGCGGGAAAGTCCCGATGCGACTTGCGGTGTTTACCTTCAGCCCGGCGCTGGCCCTTTACACCCGGCTTGGCTTTCGAAAGATCGGTGAAATGCCGCACCGGTCCGAGATGGAATGGCGGCCGCCCAGCCTAGGTCAGTTGAAAACGACCTCGTAAAGCGTGCTCGTGGCGTCTTGGCGAAAGGGCGACATGTATACCTGCATCGTCCCCAGCGTATCATGACTCAGCGCATAAATTGTTGGGTCCAGGACGGGTTCTCGGGGGCCCTCTAGAGTCAAGGCGAACGCCTTTTTCGCCGGAATTTCAACCCCTTCAACAACAACCTTGGTGTCGCGAACACCCGAATTCTCAAAAATCTTGATGTTGTCGAGCGTCAGTTCAATAGTCTGACTCCCGACGGCGACCCTGAATGTGTCTCTTACTAAGGGCTTAAATATGTCTTCACTTGCCCTCGCGACGTTAAACTTGTTCACTAATTGCTCCGTGTCAACGTTATGCTCCGGGATTTCGGCCAGATTAAGCCGATTCCAACCCCATGCGAGTCTTTACAACATATTAAGAATCCGTTTACTTTTGCAACGCGTTATCAACTGTGGATAGCGTCAGGTTTCGATAATGATCTCTGGGCCCGGTGGGTGGGCCGCTTCGTCAAAGCAAGTTACCAAGTTACACAACCGGCTCAGGGGGGCCACACATGAGTTTACAACCAACTTTTATCGTCGAGTATACTGGAACCGCGCCAGCAGGCACCGCCGGGGGGAACGCCCAGACGCTGACGCTTTTTTCGGCGAAGCTTGATATTACTTTCGGTGCGTTCCAACTCATCGAATTTGATGACCGGGCTCCCGGCGACAATGATACGTTATGGACCTATGGCGAAACCATTACGGAACACTCAGGTGTTTCGATCGCACCGCCGCTCGGCGCCAATGACATTGCAGATTATTTCGGCACTATTTCAATTAACGGCACAAACTACCCGATCCTTTACGATTCAGATGGCATGACCGCCAGATACGACATCGTTTTCTTTGGCCCGAATGCGTCGTTTGATGCGGATTACGCGGTCGCGAATCTCGACATGATCTCGCCTGGCACCGGCGCGGATCAATACAACGCGGGCAATATCTTTACCGAGTGTTTCGCCGAAGGCACGCTGATTGAGACCTCGGATGGAAGCATGCCTGTTGAGGCCCTGGAAATCGGCGACATGCTGCGCACCGCAGATGGCGGCGAAACACGCGTGCTTTGGGTCGGCCATCAGAGCATCTTCCCCCTCTTTGCAGGCGAAAAGGACCAGCCCGTGCGCATCCGCGCCGGCGCCCTGGGCGCGAACCTGCCCGCCGAGGACCTGATCGTCACCGCCGACCACGCGCTGATGCTCGACGGTTACCTGGTGAATGCCTCCGCCCTGGTGAACCACGAAACGATCGACTTTGTGTCTGCTGACGAGATGCCGATGCTGCGGGTCTACCACGTGGAAACCGAGGCGCATGAGGTGATCCTGGCCAATGGCTGCCCGGCGGAAAGCTACCTGCCCATGCAGGACCGCGCGAGCTTTGCCAACTACCAGGAATATCTCGACCTCTACGGCGCGGACCGCCTTGTGCACGAGATGAAGGCGCCGCGCATCTCGTCGCGCCGCCTGCTGCCTGAGAGCATCAAGGCCAAGACCGGCAGCTTGGATCGCAACCGCGGTTTCGCCAAATCGGCCTAGAAACAGAGCGCGCGCCAAGGCGCGCGCAGCCTGCTCTCCCAAGCGTCGGCGCCCTGCGCGCCCCTCCCTCCTCCAATCACAAACGTTAACGTTACGCTTGCTAAAAGAATAAATTTAGCTTATCAATCTTGTGTTTTTAATTAGTTAGCTGGCCGACTTTTAACAAGAGGCCATGCTGTACGTTTGTGGAGTTAACGATATGCCCGATTTAGTTGTTACTGCTTACGTCCAGGCGGATAGTTCTGGGGGAAGAGTTCCTCAAGATGGTTCGCTGTCAATCGCAGGGGGTGCCTCAGTTCGGAAGTTTCCAACCGACCGAACGGGCAATCTTAATGATGACGAAGGGAACAATGATGGCGACTGGACCTACGGCGAAACGCTAATCGATACTGATTCAGTTCCAAACGATCCGTGGTTTTTTGCCGACCCGGCCAACAATGATGGTGCATTCCAAGCGCAATTCGTCGGAACGATTACGTTTGGTGGGCACACCTACCCTGTTTTGTACCCGGGCGGAGCAGATGGCCATTTCGTGCTTTTCTACGATGTCCCTGGCGGGCCAACTGGCGGGGATGCCGCCGATGCATGGTTCGCCGCTACGGGCACCAGTTCCTTCACCGTCAACGACACAACGTTCACCGAGTGCTTTGCCCAAGGGACAAAGATCGCGGTGCAAGGGGGGGAAGTGCTGGTCGAGCACTTGTCACAAGGAGATCTGCTTCAAACCGGCGATGGGCATTATGTATCGGTCCTCTGGGTCGGGTATCAGGATGTCTTCCCAGCTTTGGCGGGCGAAAAGGACCAGCCCGTGCGCATCCGCGCCGGTGCCCTGGGCGCCAACATGCCCTCCGAGGACCTGATCGTCACCGCCGACCACGCGCTGATGCTGGACGGCTACCTGGTGAATGCCTCCGCCCTGGTGAACCACGACACGATTGATTTCGTCTCCGCCGACGAGATGCCGACGCTGCGGGTCTACCACGTGGAAACCGAGGCGCATGAGGTAATCCTGGCCAATGGCTGCCCGGCGGAAAGCTACCTGCCCATGCGGGACCGCGCGAGCTTTGCCAACTACCAGGAATATCTCGACCTCTACGGCGCGGACCGCCTTGTGCACGAGATGAAGGCGCCGCGCATCTCGTCGCGCCGCCTGCTGCCCATGCGGATCAAGACGATGCTGGGCCTCGACAAAGCCGACGCGCCCGAACGGGTTGTTGCCTAACGCCCCCCGCGCTCTTACCCTCGGGCCATGACCCGAGAAGAGCTCAACGCGATCTGTGAAACCCTGCCAGGGGCGGAGGTCTCTGACCCCTGGGGCGGCGGGCATGACGCGTGGAAGGTCGGCGGCAAGATGTTCGCCTGCATTGGGACGCATACGCCGGGGATCGCGGTCAAGACCGCCTCGACCGACGACGCAGCGCATCTGATCGACCTTGGGATCGCGCAGAAAGCACCCTATTTCCACGCCTCCTGGGTGCTGCTCCCCTGGGAGGCCGAACCGGAGGAGGCGCAGCATCGGATCGAGACGTCCTATGGCTTGATCCGCTCCAAGCTGCCAAAGAAGGTGCAGGCCACGCTGGGCGCGTGAGCCAGGGGGGGGGGCACCAGGTTGCCGCCCGAACTGCGCGCCGAACATGGACCAGCCCTCAATCCCGGGCTTGCTTCGCCCCCGCTACAAGCCTGGCGCCGATATCCTTGGCCGAGGAGAGGCCGCGCGCGGGCGCGGGTGTCAGTTGTTCGATGGCCGGCTCCGGGTGGCCCCGCGCCATACGGGCCTTTTCGCCCACATCCCCCGCGTCCGAGATCGCTTGGGCCAAAGCCTCAAGCGAGGCGATGTTATGCCCCGCCCGCAGGCTGTCCACATGCGGCAGCATCGCCTGGATGCCCTGCGCGCGCGGCGCGAACCCGTCAAAGCGCAGCAGCGGGTTCAGCCAGATCACCCGCCGGGCAGAGAGCCGCAGCCGCTCCATCTCTTTGCCCAGCAGCGCCGCGTCGTCCCGATCCAAACCGTCCGTGATCAAAAGGACCACCGCCCCCTGCCCCATCACGCGCCGCGACCAATCCCGGTTGAACGCGCGCAGGCAGCGCCCGATGCGGGTGCCGCCCTCCCAGTCCTGCGCCTCTGCCCCCGCCGCGGCCAACGCCGCGTCCACATCCCGGGCCGCCAAATGCCGCGTGATGTTGGTGAGCCGCGTGCCAAAGGTGAAGGCATGCACTTTCGCCCAGCCCGCGCCCTTTTGGTTGGAGACCGCGTGCAAAAAGTGCAGCACCAGGCGCGAGTATTGCGACATTGACCCCGAGATGTCGCAGAGCGTGATCAGGTTCGGCCAGCGCTCGGTGCGGTTCTTGGTGGCGAATTCGGTAATCTCCCCGCCGCGCCGCATCGCGTGGCGCATCGTGCCGCGCCAATCGGGGTGGCGGCCATGCATGGCCGCGATCCTGCGGCGGGATTGGAGCGGCTTGACCGGCAATGTAAGGCGCGCCAGCATCCGCTTCGCCTCGGCCACCTCGGCGCTGCTCATCTGTTCAAAATCCAGCGTGCGGAGGCGTTCCTCGGTAGAGGCCGTCTGTGAGGCGTCGATCTGGATCGCGATGTCCTCGCCCGGCGTCTCCACCTCGGGCGCCTCCTGCGCGACCCCGTCCAGCAGCGCCTCGGCGGCGCGTTTCTCTGCGGCCTTGGCCGAGCGTTCCTCCTGCACGCCGCGGATCGCCGGCAGCATCGCCGCCATCATATGCTCCATATAGCGCGGATCGCGCCAGAAGAGCCGGAAGATCTGCGCGAACACCGCCCGGTGCTCGGGCCGGGAGACAAAGCAAGCCTGCAGCGTGTGGTAGAAATCCTGCCGCGAGGTGAAGCCCACAGCCTCCACCGCCCGGATCGCGTCCAGCACCCGCCCCGGTCCGACTGGCAGCCCCGCCTTGCGCAGGGCGCGGGCGAACCAGGTGATGTTCTGGCTGAGCTTTGGGTTGTCGGGCAGGTGCAGGTGATGCGTCTCAGTCATCACCGCAACCGTCCGGTCCAGTTTCGCGCACAGGAAGGCGTATTTTTGACAAGGTGAAGCATGGGGCCGGTCACGCCGCCGAGAGGTCTGATTTCACCTCATCCAGCAGGCGCTTGGCCTCCGAGCCCTGGATCTGTGCGATGTCGTCCTGATACTTCAGGATCGCGCCGAGCGTGTCGGCGATGGTCTCGGGCGACATCTCGACCACGTCCAGCGCCAGCAGGCATTTCGCCCAGTCGATGGTCTCGGCCACGCCGGGTTTCTTGAACAGGTCCTCGGTGCGTAGGCGCTGCACGAAGGCCACGATCTCTTGGCTGAGCGCGGCGGCGGCCTCGGGCACGCGGGCGTTTAAGATCTCCATCTCGCGCTCAAAGCTGGGGTAGTCCACCCAGTGATAGAGGCAGCGGCGCTTGAGCGCGTCATGCACCTCGCGGGTGCGGTTCGACGTCAGGATCACGATGGGCGGCTCAGGCGCCTTCACGGGTCCCAGCTCGGGGATCGTGACCTGGAAGTCGCTAAGCGCCTCCAGCAGGAACGCCTCAAACGGCTCGTCGGTGCGGTCCAGCTCGTCGATCAGCAGAACCGGCGGGCCCTCGGGCTGCGGGCGCATCGCCTGCAAAAGCGGGCGCTCGATCAGGTAATCCTCAGTAAAGAGCTCGGCCTTAAGCGCGCCGCGCTCCGCGCCCCCGGTGGCCTCGGCCGTGCGGATCGCGATCATCTGCTCGGCGAAGTTCCATTCATAGACCGCGCTGGACGCGTCTAGCCCTTCGTAGCATTGCAGCCGGATCAGCTTGCGCCCCAGAGCGGCGGCGATGGCCTTGGCGATCTCGGTCTTGCCGACCCCGGCCTCGCCCTCCAGGAACAGCGGCCGGCCCAGGCGCAGCGCCAGGAAGACCACCGTGGCCAAGGCGCGCCCGCAGACATAATCCTGCCCCGCCAGCGCGGCCTGCACATCCTCGATCCCGCTGATCTGTCCCGCCACGTCACGCTCCTACCACTCGCCAGCTTTCAGTTGGGCATGTCGTACCGGGGCGGTCAAGCGCCAGTTTCGCCTGCCCTTCCTGGCGCGATCGGCTATCGTTGCACGGCGATTGCAATGCGGCGCGCAATATGCTTTAAGCTTAAAGTAAATCCGAGGAGACCGCCCCAATGAACATCCACCCCGACCTGAAACCCAAAGACGCGCCCGATCTGGCGAGCTTCAATTGGGACGACCCGTTCCTGCTGGAGGACCAGCTGACCGAGGACGAGCGCATGCTACGCGACGGGGCGCGCGCCTTTGCGGATGCGAACCTGCAGCCGCGCGTCACCGAGGCCTTCGGCCAAGAAACCGTCGCGCCAGAGCTTTTCCCGCTGATGGGCGAGGCCGGGCTTTTGGGCACCACCATCCCAGAGCAATACGGCGGGCTGGGCGCGGGCTATGTGACCTATGGCCTGGTCGCGCGCGAGGTTGACCGCATCGACAGCGGGTACCGCTCGATGATGTCGGTTCAGTCCAGCCTGGTGATGTACCCCATCTACGCCTATGGCTCCGAAGAGCAGCGCCAGAAATACCTGCCCGGCCTGGCCAGCGGGCAGCTGATCGGCTGCTTTGGGCTGACCGAACCCGACGCGGGCAGCGACCCCGGCGGGATGAAGACCACCGCCAAGAAGGTGCAGGGCGGCTATGTTCTGAACGGCGCCAAGATGTGGATCTCGAACGCGCCCATAGCGGATGTCTTCGTGGTCTGGGCGAAGTCGGAGGAGCATGGCGGCAAGATCCGCGGCTTCGTGCTTGAGAAGGGCGCCGAGGGGCTGAGCGCGCCGAAGATCGAGGGCAAGCTGAGCCTGCGCGCCTCGGTCACCGGCGAGATTGTGATGAAGGATGTCAGCGTCGGCGAGGACGCCCTGCTGCCCAATGTCGAGGGGCTCAAAGGGCCCTTTGGCTGCCTGAACCGCGCACGCTACGGCATCAGCTGGGGCGCTATGGGCGTGGCCGAGAACTGCTGGTTCGCGGCGCGCCAATACGGCCTGGACCGCAAGCAGTTTGGCAAACCCCTGGCGCAGACGCAGCTCTTTCAGAAAAAGCTCGCCGATATGCAAAGCGAGATCGCGCTGGGGCTTCAGGCCAGCCTGCGCGTTGGGCGGCTGATGGACGAGGCCCGCGCCGCGCCCGAGATGATCTCTATCGTCAAGCGCAACAATTGCGGCAAGGCGTTGGACATCGCGCGCCTGGCCCGCGACATGCATGGCGGCAATGGCATCCAGCAGGACTTCCACGTGATGCGGCACATGATGAACATGGAGACCGTGAACACCTATGAAGGCACCCACGACGTGCACGCGCTGATCCTGGGGCGGTCGCAAACGGGTCTGCAGGCGTTCTTTTAGGCCCCGAGAGGCGCGGCCATAGCCCGCGCCAACCGTTTCGAATGTGGAAACAATGAGGCAATCTGGGAGGATTGCCTCAAATTTTTCATGCAATGAACCTTTCAAGGCCCTGCGCCGGTCCTGTTAGTGGCCGTTTTCTTCACCAATGTCGTCCAGAATGGGCGATAACCCGTGAGGACGAAGGCATGAGCATAGTTTTCGGTATTGTCGACGCAGTGAAAGCAACGCTGATGGGCGATATCTCGCGCTATCAGAACTCTCGCGTTCAAACCAAGTCTCGAGAGGTGGCCTCGCTTCATAGCTGCCGCGGTGAACGGTTCGGCCGCATTTACGCAGGCCCCACCCAGAGCAAGCGCGCAAATGCCAAATCCGCGGTCCCGCCGGTCAGGGCCGCCAAAAAGGTGATTGATGTGGTGATGTCGATCGGCCGCTACGACGCCGCGCGCACCCGCTAAAGCGGCCCGCCCCAAACCCGAACCGAGACACGCGGCGAAACGGCCGAACGCCGAGATTGATCCGGCGTTTGCAGCCAACTTGATGCGCGCTGCAGGGCAGAGCCCCTTAGGTGGTGATAAAGTTCACCCCGGGCATACGCTCGATCTTATAGACGTCATCGTCATATAGCGCGGTGACCTCATTGACGAATTCCGGCGTCCATCCGGGCAGGTCGATGTCTTCCTCCAGCTCGCCACTGATCGCGAACTTGTCCAGGAAGGCCGCAAACACGCGGCGGCGCTGTATCTCGTTGGGGGGCACATGGTTGGCCAGATAGCTTTCCATACGTGCGAATCCGTCCTCCGTCATGATCGAGCGCAACACGTCGAATTCACCGGACAGCTGGATGTCGTCATCCGCGTCCGAGATCTCGCGCAGCACAGTGGGCCAGATCAGCGGGGTGTCTTCGTTGCACCACACCGTGATGGGGCAATCGGGATTGTTCTCCATCAACGCGCTGATGACCTCGCTCCAGCGCATCTGGCGCGGGTCCACGCCCTTGGTGTACCCCGCGTAGTCGGTCGTATCAGCGGCACGCATCGCGGCTGGAACAAAGGTGGCGGGGTTGCGGATTGCGAGGAAGAACTCGCATGGGTTCTCGGGGAACAAGTAACGCAGCCATGTCGAGCGGAAATACGTCTTTCCGTAGAGCTTCTGGTACTCAAAAATCTTTTGCGGCGGGCATAGGAAATTCTCGAACCCAAAGATCACCCGCTCGGCGGCGTAGCCCATCATAAGGCGGTCAAACAGATCCTGCTGCACATCATCGGGCATCGGGTCGCCGCGATACTTCTGCGTGACCTCACCCAGCAGCGTGCGGTAGCGGCGCGGGCGGGGCACGATGATCTTGCGCTGGTTAAGATCGTCGCCGTTTTTTAGCAGCGAACGGATGAGCATGCTCTCGTCGGTACAATGCGCACCCAGATGGTAAGCAAAGGTGACTGCGGGACTTCCTATGCGCATCGAACTCGCTGCTCTTTGACCTTCTCAGGGGGAGCCACCAAATACTCCCTTCGGTATGATGTAGTTCTTAAGTTTCTCTGAGCCTGACCGCAACCATGCTACTGTGCGGCGTCTTGGCCTGGGGGTGCTGTGTTGAAGAAGAAATTGGGCGGCAGGTCCGGCTCTAGCACCTTGTCGGGCACCACAGAGGGGCCGCATAGGAAGACGTTCATCCCGAAATGGCGGTGCATGCGCGACAGGCGGCGCAGCCTCTCGCCGGTCAGGCTATCGTAGAGCTGCGCGTATTCCCGGTCCTTACGCAGATTTGCGATCTTGTCGCGATGCGCGGCTACGGAGCTATTATGCGCCGCGGCGATCTCGGGGTCGCCCATCAACTCCGCCATGGCCACGCGCAGACCGTGGGCGTGGCGCTGGATCGACAGGTCCTGCTCGTCGTTGTTATTCATGCGGAACCAATACGCCTCGCCCTGATCGCGGGCCACATGGTTCACCCGCCCCCGATCGCGCTTGACCAGAAAGCTCTCGACCGAGCGGCAGGCATAGTGGTTCAGCGTCACCAGATCGTAGCCATAGGTTTCCAGCTCGCTGCGCCATCCCGTCTTGAACATGCGCTCTGGCATGGGCTGCCCAGAGCCGTTCACCCAAAGCGCGTCCTGCCCCAGATGCCCGCGCGGACGATGCACGCCAATTTGCTTAAACAGCCCCTGATTTCGGAACAGCGTCTTAAATCCCCAAGCCTGGTGCGGGCGGCGTATCAAATGCGGCGCGCAGCGGGTGAATTGCTCGGTTATGGGGCGGTCGTCATACGCCGCGACATCGGCGTTGCCAAAGAGGCGCCAGGTCATAGAGATCAGGCTGGCATCGGGCACCGCCGCGAAGAGGTCCTGCAGCCGCCCGGCGCCCACATGCACGTTGATGAACTCGTCCACGTCCATCGACAGCAACCAACCGGCGTCGCGCACCAGCGGCTCGGAGCGCGCGGCATCCAGCGCAGATTGCTGCGGCTTGCCGCCGGTGTCGCGGAACGGGTTGTCGCGGCGCTGCACCAGCCCCCGCGCCGCCAGCAGGTCCAGCATTGTGTCGGTGCCGTCGTCGCAGTCATTGGTGTAGACCAGGAAATCGTCGACGCCGATCATGCGATGATAGGCAAGCCATTCCAGGATGAACGGCCCCTCGTTTTTCATGCAGGTAACCACCGCCACGCGGCCCGATGGAGCCGGCATAAGCGGCGCCGTGGCGGCAGGTTTTGGCTTTGCCGGTGGCTGGATCGGCTTGTGGCCCGCCGTGATGGCCCGCGCGTGCAAATGCTCGCCCAGAATCAGCAGGTCCTTGTTCACCAGCTCGGCGACCTCAACCTCGGGAAAGCGCAGCGACATCGCCTGATCGTAATGCAGGACCTCATCCGCGACGGCGGGCACACCGGCGATCTTGCCGGGCAGCCAAAGCGCGCCCGCATCGATGCGCTTGACGGCCACGCCCCAGCGGTTGGGAACCTGCACGTCAGGCTCGGCAACACAGATGTGATCTTCCAGCCGTGGCACCTCATCACGTCGCACCCGCCAAGGAAAGATCGCGCGCCCGCGCAGCGGCATCATTCCGGTATGGCACTGCCGGATCAAATCGAATGCCCCTGCCCCATCCACCGGCTCGGTCAGAAAATCGCTGAGGTCCAGCGAGACGACAGTGTCGGCCCGCGCCAGAAAACGCCAGCGCAAAAGGTCGAAAAGCACGGGCTCGCCCAGCGGTGCAAGCCAAGGGTCGGGCGAAAACGCCCGAGACTTCGCGCGGGGTGCCAGAGCGAGATGCCCAACCGGTGGCATACTGAGGTGGCCCAGCGGCAGCGGCGAAGACACGACCATGGCGCGGGCCTCTAGGTCCCACATCTTCGCGAGCTCGCGACCGAACGCAGATGCCTCCGCGCGGTCAAAGAATAAAAAACCGTTCGCGCCATGCTCGGCATTATGGCGGCGGGCCCAGTCCAGGGCCTGCTCGGCCGTCTCGGCAAACCGCTGCGCCAGCATCACATCGCAACTGTCGAAATACGCGGTCTCGGGCGAGATCGCCTCGATCAAAAAGCGGTCGGCGCCGAATGCAAACTCAACGGCCCCCGTGCCCGAGGGCGCGCCGCCCACGGCGATTGCGTTATCGCCCACCCGGGCGATGTCGGTGATCTGCACGGCGGCATCCGGCGCGGTCTTGAGCACCTCAAGCTCGGAATGCGCGCCCACATATAGCCGCAGGCCGCTACCAAATGGCGTCGGCCACCGCAAACACTCCAACACCCGCAACCCGCCATGCTCGCCGGCATTCAGCGTGCGCTGAAGGACGCGGCTAGTCATTCTGGCTGTCCTGATATCGTTGCACGAGGTCGTTGATGACATCCCTGGGCAGGGGCTGGGAAGACGCCGCCAGTAACAACCTGCCGAAGAACTTCACCGATGCTTCTTGTTTCATCATCGCCTCGAACGCCGCGTGATGGTGCGCGATGGCCTTTTCCCGCAGGTCAGACAAACCGGGCAGTTGCAGGATCCGGGCCAGCTCTGCCTTGGTGGCCGGCAACAGGCCATGGATGCTGGTATCCTCGACGACGTTAAAATTGCGTTCCACCCAATAAGTCAGGTCGATCGGCTTGCCCCGCCGGTTCGGCAGGCCGCGGTCGCGTTTCAGCATAAAGCTTTCCGCCGAGCGCACCGAGTAGTGGTTGAGTTGCACCAGTGCCGTCGCCTCTGGCAAGCCAAACAGGGTGATGCGCTGCTCGGCCAACGCGAATACTTCGGGCATCGGCGCGCCCGAGCCATCGGCCCATCGCGCGGTCGCGCCCTTCTTGAGCCGGGGACGGTGCACCCCGATCTGGCGAAACGGGCCCTGTGCTTTGAAGAGCGTCTTGAACAGGCGCGCGCCCACCGGGTAGTTGCAGCGCTCTGGCGCGGCGCGGGTGAAAAGCTCCAGCGTAAGCGCCTCGGACAGGTGCCGATGCCCGTTATGGCCAAAAAGCCGCCACGGAAGCACGATTGCGTCCGCCTCACCGCAGGCCCCGATCAAATCGGGCAGAGACGCCAGAGGCGGCCTGAGGTTGATGAACTCATCGCAGTCAATGCACAGCACCCAATCGGCGGCCTTGCGCAGATCGTGGGCCCAGGCCTGCTTCAGCGCGTTCCATTGCAGCGACTTGCCCTCGGGCGGCGCGTTGACCAGATGCACCACGCCCAGCGGCGCCAAGGCGTCCAGCATGGCGTCCGTGCCGTCGCTGCAATCGTTGCTGAACAAAAGGAAATCGGTGACCCCAAGCGCCCGGTGATGCGCCACCCATTCCAACAGATGCGGGGCCTCATCCCGCAAGGTTGACACCAAGAGGATCTTCAACGTGCGCGCCCTGCCCCACGATTTGTTGCGATGTTTGTTTTCATTTGCGTTTCATGGCTCGATTGTTTCCAGTGTGGCACAAATGTTGGTTAAACACGAGGTACCGTTTTATGGCTAGGGAATACCGAATTGGGGCGTTGTGGATCGGCGGCAGCCTTAGCTTTCTTGAGCAACTTTGCCTGAAATCCTTCGCCGATGCGGGCCACCACGTGACGCTCTTCACCTATGGTGAGGTGCAGCACATCCCCGATGGTATCGAGGTGGCCGACGGCAACGAGGTGCTCTCGACCGAGCATTTCATCCGCCACACCCGCACCGGCAGCCCCGCGCCCCAGGCTGACCGGTTCCGCTATCACATGCTGGCCAAGTATGACGACATCATATGGGCCGACACCGACGCCTATTGCGTGCAGCCCTTCACCACCGAGAACGGCCATTTCTACGGCTGGGAGTCGGCGCATCACGTCAATAACGGCGTGTTGGGCTTGCCCAAGGACAGCGACACGCTGCAAGAGCTGATCGCCTTCACCTCGGACGAATATGCCATACCGGAATGGCTACCCGCGGCGGAACAGGACCGGCTGCGCGCCGCCAAGCAGGCTGGCGCACCGATCGGTGTCGGCGACCAGCAATGGGGCGCTTGGGGGCCGCGTGCGCTGACGCATTTCCTGCATAAGACCGGCGAGATCCGGCATGCCCTGCCGCGCGAGGCGCTGTATCCCATCGGGTTTAAGGAGCGCGGGTTGATGGTGCGCCCCGGGGCCAATACCGATCGTTTCCTGACCGCGAACACGCTCTCGATCCATTTCTATGGGCGGCGGATGCGCGAGCGGATCATGAATGAGGGCGGCGAGCCGGCCAAGGACTCGCTCATCGGGCGGCTCTTGGACAAGCACAGTATCGTGCCCTCTGACGCACCGCTGCCCGCGCCGCCGCCCAAGCTCGAACGCCTGCCGCCCGAGGCGCGGCGCGGACGCGGCAAGCCTAACCTCACCGATCTGGCGGACGAGCATGGCAACGACCGCGGCTCGCTGCGCCACCGCTATACCGAGCTTTACCAGATGCTGTTCCTGCCCCTGCGCGAGCGCAAGCTGCGGATCACCCTCGTTGGGTTGGACGGCGGCGGGGCGGTGGATGCGCCCGATAGCTGGGTCGAGATTGCCAAGCCCATGCTGGCGATGTGGATTGACTATTTCCCAAAGGCCGAGTTCACCGTGCTGGACCGCGCCGAGAAACTGCCCGTGCGCAACAAGCGCGTCACGTATCACCAATCGACGCTTGAGGACCCCGGAGAGATCGCCGCGCTGGTGCCAGATGCCCCGGATATCGTAATCGACGATGCCACGCATGCCAGCCACCACCAGCAGAACGCAATCCGCGCGCTCTTCCCAAAGCTGGCCAATGGCGGTCTTTACGTTGTAGAGGATCTGCGTACACAACCTGCGTCATTGGAAGAACATGGTCTGGTCAAAACGGCGGCGCTTTTTAACGGCTATTTAGACGCTGGCGTGTTCGATCATCCCGATGAAAAGGCCAAGGCGGAGTTAAATGACATCCGCGCCGACATATCTGGGTGTTTCGTCTTTCAGGCGGCGTTCCAGAAGCAGCGGCGCGATCAAATGCTGGTCATCCACAAAAGGTGACTGCATAAAGGAACCAGATGGTCGACGAAGTAGCAGACAAAGAGAAAGCGTTGCAGCCCGAGGATGTCTTGGCACATCTTGCCGATGACCTTGGGCGCGAAGGCTTTCAGCGTAGCTTGGACGAACAGCACACAGCGACGTTTGTGGCGCGCGGCCCAAAGATCCTGGTGACCTTCGAGACGCTGCAGAACGTGCTGCAGATATCACAGGACGGCACACCCATTGGCTTGGATTTTGCAGAGGACAAGAATTGGTCCTTGCTGCATCTGACCGCCCCCGAGGATAGCTGGTTCCGTGCCCCCGCCGTCTACGCGTTCTTTGACGAGTTGGTGGACGACTGCTTTTTTGAGGATTTCGACCAGGTTGCCTTCTATGGCACCGGGACCGGCGCCTATGCGGCCTGCGCGTTCTCGGTTTCAGCACCCGGTTCCAACGTTCTGGCCATCGCACCGCAAGCGACCCTAGATCCAGAGCGCGCTGGCTGGGACGCGCGCTACCCCGAGGCTAAGCGGCTGGTCTTTAACGACCGCTACGGCTACGCGCCGGACATGGTGGAGGGCGCACAGCGCGTCTACATCCTGTTTGACCCGTTCCGCGCGCTGGATCACGTGCATGCAAGCCTCTTCAACGGACCCAATGTCGTTCGGTTGAAATGCCGGCATCTCGACGGCCTGATCGAGCTTGCACTGCGCGAGCTGGACGTGATGCACCAGGTCACCGAGGCAGCCGCAGAAGGCTCGCTGCAAGAAGGCGATTTCTATCGACTCATGCGCCGTCGCCGCGACAACAACCGATACTTACGCACGCTGGTGCATGCTGTGAACCGCCGCAACCAGCCGCTGCGCGTGGCGCTGATCGCCAAATACGTCTTGGACAAGAACCGCGGCGGGCCGTTCTTCAGGCGCGCGCTGACGCATGCAAAAGATGTCATCTCACGCCGCGGGCCCCTGCCCGATTGGCTGATGGACGACGCGCAAGAGCCACAGCAGACGCCCGAGGCAAATCCTAGCGCAGCTCTTTGATAATCTCCAAAAGCCGCGAGATTTCGCGCAGCTGCGCATCCGTGTAGGCCGGGATACCTGTTTCATCCGCCGGGCTCTCTAGGTCCGACCGGTCGAATAGATCCTCTTGGCCGGAAAAGAACTGCTGTGCCAAGGCTGCGTTTCCATCGGCATATTTCGCGACATACTCTATGCGTTCTTGTGGCGTAAGTACCGGGCTACGCTCCTCGGGCGACTGCGGATAGCGCGCGGCCAGCCGGCGTTGCAGCCGCCGCGGGTCGGCGACCTCGACCGAAGCCGCCGCCTGCAAGAGTTGCACGCGGTGATAGCCCGGGGACAGGTTCAGATCGCGCTGCATCTCGCCGGGCTCATCGATCCCCATCTGCAACAGGGCATCGGTCACAACCGTTCCCCCCGCCAGACGCGCGGGTTCTAGCACGCGGGGCACCAGAGGCGCCTCATGCGCCGCCCAATCGGCCAACATCGCCGCATAGTCCGAGCCGCTGCCCTGAAACTTCGCGATGTACTCCGCGATCGAGCCCCGAAACCGCCCGTTCTTGGACTTCTGCAGATACATCGCCTCGATAAATCGGTCCTGGCGGCGCAGATAGACCAGCACTGTCAGCGGGCGCTCCGCCAAGGCGGGCATCAACCCCGTTAGGGTCTCGGGCTTGATCCCGTAGAACATCTCTGACGAGATGAGGCCAACCCGCTGCGGCGCCTCCTCAATTTGGCGGTTCAGTTCCTCCGCCAGCGTCTTAATCTCGGGTCGGGCTTTGTTGATGGCAATCGCCAGATCGTTGGAGCTACCCTTGCCGTTCGGGCTTAGATAGGCCAGCCCCTGCGCCGCGAGATGCGCACGGTTCTTTAGCATGTGGTTCTGCAGGCTGGAGGTGCCCGATTTCGGCGTCCCAATGTGCAGCCAAACCGCGTCGACCATCTAGCCCGCCATCAGATCGGGCACCTGGGCGATGCGCTCGAATATCTCTTTGGGGATACGCCCTGGCCCCTCCGTCAGGATCTTGCGGTTCAGCAGGTTCAGGTGGCGCGACACAAGCTGCATGCGGTCCGAGGTGATGTCTTGGTAAAAGTCTTTCGTGTCAGGCCGCTTCAGCAGGGACTTAATCTTGTTCTTATGGGCCCGCACGGCGTCCGAGTGGCATTTCAGAACGCCGTCGAGCTGGGCCAGGCGGTCGAACTCCTCATAGGCGCGCGGCACATGCGCAAGGATGGAGCGGTCCTGCTCCATATTGAAGTTCATGCGCAGCCAATAGGCTAGACCTTGGTCGCGATCCACGTGGTTGACGCGCCCCCGGTCGCGCTTGACCACAAAGCTCTCGGCCGACCGGCAGGCGTAGTGGTTCAGCGTCACCAGGTCATAGCCGTAGGAATGGGTGCCGAACCGCCAGCCCTCTTTGACGAACTTATCCAGAACCGGCCGCCCGCTGCCATCCACCCAGCGGATCGTGTCGGGGCCCTCGCCCTTGCCGGGATTCATAGGGCGATGCACACCGATGCGCGTCAGCTTGCCGACCTTATGGTCGCCCGCGTTGGAATACATCGACTTGACGGCCCAGGCCTGCACCGGGTTGGGCGCGAATTTTGGCGCGCAATGAATGAACTGCTCGGTGACGAACTTGTCCTCGTAGGCGTCCAGGTCGCCATTGCCAAAAAGCCGCCATTGCATCGAGATGACATCAATCTCGCCCGTGGCCGCAAACAGCGCATCCAACGTTCCATCGCCGGTATGGATGTTCACGAACTCGTCCACGTCCGAGACCATTACCCAATCGGCCTCTGCCACCTTGGGCAGGTCCTCAGCAAAGCGCAGCGCGCCCTTCTGCGGGTTATGATCGCCAGGAATGTCCAAGTAAGGATTGTCCATCCGCGTCAGGATGCCGTGCCCCGCAAGGCAATCCAGCATCTCCACCGTACCGTCGTCGCAATCATTGGTGAAGACCAAGAAGTCGTTGAACCCGATAGAGCGGTGATAGGCGACCCATTCAAGGATGAACGGGGCCTCGTTCTTCATGCAGGTGATGATCAAACGGCGGGTCATGGACGGCGCTCTCCGACGGCCCAAAAGCCTTGCAAGGCTTTTGCCAGACGCTTCAAAGCGTCTGCCTCCGCCCGGGTTCTCTCGTTGCCCTCAATGTTCATGGCTTCACCTATGAATTCGCACGCTGACCAGAGCCTTTGAAGGCTCTGACCAGATGCTTGCAAGCATCTGCCATCACTCCGCCGCCTCCTTGCGGCCCTCCAGCGCGGCCAGTTCTTCGCGCAGACGGTCAAGGGATTTCTGGATATTCGGCGCCTTGCGTTTCTTCAGCGTGTATTCGCAAACCCGGATCGCAGACTTCACCTTGCCGCGGCGCTCGGCCTCCATCAGCAGGTCGTGTTGGTACCGCGGCAGATCGTTGCGCGCGCGGAACAGCTTGTAAAACAGCTCTGGCGTCAATGTGCCGCCCGCGCCCGCGTAAAGCAGGTCCTTCAGGATGTTCATAACAGCGAAGGCATTCGGCAACTGATGCCCCATGAACGGCGTCTTCAGCCAGGTGACATTGTCGCCGGTGATCCGGCTGACCTGATCGTAGTCCGGCTTGTAGTATGGATCGGCGATGATGAAGTTGTTCTTGGCGCTCTCCGTCAGCCCCACCACGTCCCGATAGCGCCCCTCCCAATCAAGCCGCTTGGTCCAGCCCCAACGATCCTCGTCCGGCAGGATCTCCCGGCTGAGTGTGGATTGCGGCGCAATCGCCAGCACGTTCGAGCCCGGCGCCAGGCTTTGATAGGCAAGCGCCGCATACCCCCCCATGGATGCGCCATAGAACAGGATCTCGTCGAACTGCTCAAAGAAGCCCTGGTCGCGCAGGGTCTCCATCGCGTCATGCACGAAATCCTGCCGGAACCAGTTGCGTTCCACCGCCATGACGCCAAGAACCGAGCACTCCATCTCTTGCCACAGCTGCTTGAACCCCCAGGGCCATCTTTGGCCCTCTGCGCGCGCGATAGAGACGTTGTCAAACGCCACCACCAGCCGGCGCGAACGCGGCGCGAACATCACTGCATTGGCCGGGCCCTCCCACAGGAAGCCGTTAATCTTATTGGCAAAGCCGCGCGCATCGGTGAACCGCTCGTGAGTCGGCTGGTCCAGCGCCGTCTCAGGTGCGACGACCAGGCGTAGGCTGGTCAGCGGCTGCGCCTTTTCATAGGCCATAGTGGGTTTTTCGGCGTCACGGGCGGCGCGGGTCTCTTCTTTGAGCTGCTCGGCCTCTTGCTCGGCCTCCTTGGCGATGTCGAGCGCATCGGGCCGCTCGACCATCGTCAGGTCGTCGAAAAGCTGTTTATAATCAGGCTTCTCCATCAGGGTCTTAATCTTGCCCTGGTGCCAGTCAACGGCCTCTTCGTGCAGCTTGGACAGCACTTTGTCGGACTTGTAACTGTCCAGAATCTCATACATGCCCGGCAAACGCGCCTTGATCCGATCATCCACCTCGGTCGCGTAGTTGCGCCGGGTCCAATAGTCGATGCCCTGGTCATGCTCGGTGTGGTTGATCCGCCCGCGGTCGCGCTTGACCAAAAAGCTCTCTGCCGAGCGCAGGATATAGTGGTTCAGCGTCGCCAGCCGGTAGCCCACCGACCGCTTGGTCGAGCGCCAGCCATTATTCGTCAACAGCATGTCCGGCATCGCGCGACCAGAGCCGTTCACCCAGCGCACCTGATCCTCTTCGCCGTCATCAATCCCCAGCGGACGATGCACGCCGATCCGGGTATAAGGCGAGGACTTGTGGAACATCGACTTGAACCCCCAGCCGAGGCGCGGCTTGGGGATGAACTCGGGCGCGCAATTGACGAATTGCTCGGTGATGGGGCGGTCCTCGTACCCGTGGATGTCTTTGTTCCCAAAGAACTTCCAGGTGAAGCTGACCACGTTGGGATAGTTCGCCGCCTTAAAGAGATCGGCGAATGTCCCGTCGCCCACATGGATGTTGACGAACTCGTCGCAGTCGATCGTCAAGACCCAGTCCGCGTCGTGATAGCAGGGCTTTTTCAGCGCGTCCTTGAGGGCCACGTGCTGGGGCTTCTTGCCGCTGTCCTTCACCCAAGGGTTCGCCACGCGGGTCAGGTGGCCCATCTCCTCCAACCGGTCCAGCATCTCGTTGGTATTGTCGGTGCAATCGTTGGTGTAGACCAGGAAATGCTTGACTCCGATTGATTGGTGATACGCCACCCATTCCAGGATGAACGGCGCCTCGTTCTTCATCGAGGTCACCACGAGAATATTATCGTTCTCAATGGGTTCCGCGGGGCCTTTAAGGTACCCTGTGATATTGCCCGTGCGCCCCTCCAGCCCGTCTATGATCGCCTGGTAATGGCTGGTTTGCTGGTTCATCATCAGCGGCATGTCGTCCATTGCAGCGGGCCGCGTGAGGGTGACATGGGGGTTGTTGGACTGGCTGGGGCTTTCCTCTTCGTCATCGTCGACCTCGACCTTCGACTTGGAGGATCGCGGCGCCTGCGCCGCGGCGCGTTCCGCCTGCTTGGCCTCTTCCTCGGCGCGCTCGGCCAGAACGCTGGCGGGGGGCTCGTCAGGGATCGGGGCGCCCTCTGGATCGACCTCGTGTCGGGCAAGCGCGCGGCCAAGGAAGCTGTCGGGATGCGCAATCCCGCCCTCATGCGTCACCAGCCGCCGGCGCAGCCGCCGGTTCCACAGATGCACGCCATAGCAGCCGTCATCGAGCTGCTCGTCGATGACTTGGCCGGGTTTCAGCAGGTCGCGGCGGTATTTGAATGAGATCGGAAAGAACGCCATCTGCGGCAGCACATATTGCATCTCGCCGGTCTCGTTCAGGAAATGCGTCAGCGCCGCGGGGCCCCACACCCCCCATTCCAACTCGGACACATGTATCGGATTGCCCGCGTCGCGGGCCGCCTCTAGCCGCGCTTTCTCCTCGGGTTTGGCCCAGGGCGGGATCGGGTATTCGGATCCGCACAGGTCGTTGAGTTTAGACAGCGTCTTGGAGAAACGGGGCAGCCCCAGCACCGCGTTGCAGACCAGCCGACCCGGCTTTTCCCAACCGAACACCCACTGATCCTTGAAGTCCCACGGCCTCATGCACAGCATATCCGCGTCCACCCAGATCACGTTCTGCATCTCGATCATGCGGTATCGGAACGCGTCGGCATGCACCGCCGGAGAGCCCGATTTCGCATGGCGGATGTAGTTCTGATTGGGGAAGATCAGATTGGCGTCCATCACCTCGATGCCATCTGGTACGCCCGTGACCTCGCCATAGGTGTAGAGGATCGTGCGGTGGCCGTGATCCGCAAAGCTCTTGAGGCAAACCTGCTCGATATAGCTGAGCGAGCCGCCAATCCACAGCGACGCAATAATGGGGAGGTCCATAAATTTCTCTCTCGTTCCTCTCGCCACAGCTGTGACGACTCACCTCAATATGGCGCCGTATCGTACCTTTTCGTGAACGGCGCTTCGATTTGCGGCCAGTTTCACCCACAGGGCCTTAAAAAACAAGGCAACAATACCGAATTCCCGTGTTTGTCCACAACCCGCGCAGCAATGTTGTGGAAAAACAAGCGTGGGCAGGCATGTCATACACACCAGTCGCAGCGGCGAGGAGTGAGGGCACATAGCTTTTGGGGTAGGTCGCCTTTCACCGCGTGATCGGGCTCTATAACATCTTGATTTTTCAAAATACTCCCAAAATTACACGCATGAAATTCTGCGCGTAATGCACGAATACCGGCATATCCATGTGGGCGACGGGACGCTGGATGCGCTCACCAGGCCAACCGTGGCATCGGCCGACGCTACTGGAAGCGGCGCAAATTCAACGACCAGAGTGACGCTAGTCTGGCGCAGCGCGCGCCACAGATCGTCAGCGCGATGGCGGCGCTGAACGACCGTTCCGGCGGAAAACTGGAAGAACTGCGCCTCGCCGTGCTAAAGGCGCATCTCGATCGCTTTCAGCAGCTTCTGGATGAGCCCAGTTACCGCGATCTTTATGCGTTCTGCGCGGGCGACGGGGAGGCCGCCGCCTAGCGCTCTGCGCGATTAATTGGTGGTCAGGCCGCTGATGTAGTGACGCGCCAGCATCTCGCGGTCGAGCCCGCGCGCCTTAAGTTGCGCGTCGTTGAGGCTGAAGAGATACTCAAAACGCTGCGCCCGACGGAACAACGAAAAGAAAGCCAGCACGGCTGTCAGAGGGTTGCGCGAAGCGGGGGCGGTCAGGGTTGCGGTTGCCATATTGGGCCTCAAAATTTTCTGGTCTGGTTACAACAACTATATGGGCGTCCCGACGGCGAATGAGTACTGCCGATCAAGCAATGCCGCGCTGCAGCAGGCGCATGGCTCAGACCTGGAATTCCTTGTCCACCGGCACTTTCATCGCCGTCACAAGCGGATTGGTCTGCGCCGCCATCCCGATCACCGCCAGCAACTCGATATATTGCGCGTCCGTCATACCCTTCGCCCGTGCCGCAGCGGTGTTAGAGTGGATGCAATAATCGCACCCATTGGTTACCGAGACAGCGATATAAAGCAACTCTTTGACGAGCGGGTCGAGCGCCCCGGGCGCCATGACGTCCTTCAGGCGCTCCCAGGTGGCGCGTAAACTCGCCGAATCATGCGCCAAGGCGCGCCGGCTGAGCATCTGATGGTTAGCGCCGTTCATCACACATAGCTTAACTCATTGTTACGCAACACCATTTCCTCAATCTCTGAAACTTCCTCGACCCTAGACAGCGCAATCGCCACCTGTCTAGCGATTCCGCCCCTGGCAACCCGCGCGATGCTCGGCTAGATGATGCCGCATGACGACCCGCCTGGAAATCCGCCGCCCCGACGACTGGCATCTGCATCTGCGCGATGGCGCCATGTTGAAAACCGTGCTGCCCGAAAGCGCCCGCCACTTTGCGCGCGCGATCATTATGCCGAACCTGGTGCCGCCAGTGGTGACGGGGGACGATGCCCGCGCGTATCGGGACCGGATTATGGCTGCGCTGCCAGACGGTTACACGTTCGATCCGCTGATGACGCTCTACCTGACCGAGCACACGGATCCAGACGACGTGGCCGCGGCCCATGCCTCTGGCCTGGTGAAGGCGGTAAAGCTCTACCCCGCCGGGGCCACCACGAATTCCGCCAGCGGTGTGCGCGATTTTGACAGGGTCCGCCCGGTGTTCGAGCGCATGTCTGAAATCGGCCTCCCGCTTTGCGTGCATGGCGAGGTCACGGACGCCGAGATCGACATATTCGACCGCGAGGCGGTTTTCATCGACCGCGTGCTGGACCCGATCCGCCGCGCGACGCCCGGCCTGCGGGTGGTGATGGAGCATATCACCACCTCTGACGCCGTGGACTATGCCAGCGCGCAGGACAGCACTCTGGGTGCCACGATCACCGTCCAGCACCTGATGCTGGACCGCAATGACATGCTGGTGGGGGGCATCCGCCCGCATTACTACTGCCTGCCGATCCTAAAGCGCGGCAGCCACCGCGAGGCCCTGCAGCGCGCCGCCATCTCTGGCGACCCAAGGTTCTTTCTGGGCACCGACAGCGCGCCGCATGCGACCCACGCCAAGGAGAACGCCTGTGGCTGCGCCGGCTGCTTCACCGCGCCCATCGCGCTGGCCTGCCTGGCGGAGACCTTCGAGGGTCTTGGCGCGCTGGACCGGTTGGAAGGGTTCGTGTCGCTGCACGGCCCGGCCTTCTACGGGCTGCCGGCGAACACCGAGACCGTGACCCTGACCAAGGGCGCCCCGCAAGACCTGCCGCCGCCCCTGCCCGTCGAGGGTGGCTCTTCCGTTACCGTATTCGACCCGGGCCGCCCGTTGCATTGGAGCGTCCTTTGAGCGGGGCCGACTAAGAAAACATGGAGCCGCTATGATCCCGTCCTCATTCCCCGCCAAAGACGAAATCGCGCGCCTCTCAGCGGGCATGCTGCTGGAGATCGGCGCGGTGGATTTCAACGCGCGCGAACCCTTCACCTACGCGTCCGGGCTCAAAGGGCCGACCTATGTCGACTGCCGCAAGCTGATCTCATTCCCCCGCATCCGGTCCACGCTGATGGATTTCCTGACGGTGACGGTGATGCGGGACGCCGGTTTCGAGGCGTTCGACAATATCGCGGGCGGCGAGACGGCGGGGATCCCCTTTGCCGCCTTCGTGTCCGAACGCATGGCCCTGCCGATGTCCTATGTCCGCAAGAAGCCAAAGGGCTACGGCCGCAATGCCCGCATCGAGGGCGGCATGAGCGAGGGCCAGCGGGTGCTCTTGGTGGAAGACATGACCACCGATGGCGGCTCGAAGGTAAGCTTCGTCGAGGCGATCCGCGAGACCGGGGCTACCTGCGGTCACACTGCGGTGATCTTCTTCTATGACATCTTCCCCGGATCGCGGCAGATGCTTTTGGACCACGGGATCGCGCTGCATTCGTTATGCACCTGGTGGGATGTCCTGGCCGTGGCGAAAGACCGGGCAGCCTTTGACGCCGAGACCCTAAGCGAGGTCGAGGCGTTCTTGCACGACCCGCGGGAATGGCAAGCGGCGCATCCCTAGGACGGGCGCCGGGACAATCCTTTCCAAAGCCTAAAATTTCTCGTGGATAAGTTCTGTGAGGGAAATGTGAATGATCCTTCCACAGAATCGCATGCTTGCACCGCATGTAGCGGATCGGGTATACTCGCATACGAAACCTGGGCATCGCTCGCGCGGGAAATCGGGTTCCACAGGCTTGTTCAGGCGGTTACCCACAGAGATTTCCGTGTAGGCAGCGCCCAATTCTTCCACTAGTCCTGAGCACCGGGACAAGGGGGCAATAATGAACGAAATAGCGGCGATTCACGCCTCCGCTCCGGCGGACGACGTTGAGACCTTGCCACATAACATCGAGGCCGAGCAGCAGCTTCTGGGCGCGATTCTGACCAACAATGACACCTATGACAGGGTGGCGTCGGTGATCAACGCGGGGCATTTCTATGACCCCGTGCACGCCCGGATTTTCGAGGTCGCGGCCGCGCGCATTGCCAAGAATGCGCTGGCCTCTCCGGTGACGCTCAAGGCGTTCCTGGAGGAGGATGAGGGGCTGAAGGAACTCGGCGGACCGGCCTATCTGGTGCGCCTGGCCGGGGCCGCGATCTCGAGCTTTGCCGCCCGCGATTACGCGCAGATGATCTATGATCTGGCAATTCGGCGCGACTTGATTGGGCTCGGCGGCAACATCGCCGCCAAGGCCGCCAAGGTCGACGTCAAAAGCGAGCCCCGCGAGCAGATCATCGAGGCCGAGCAGGCCCTTTACAAGCTCGGCGAGCAGGGCCAGTCCGAGAGCGGTTTCCAGAGCTTTCTCAAGGCGGTAACGGACGCCGTTAATCAAGCCAACGCGGCCTACCAGCGCGATGGCGATATGGCGGGGATCTCCACAGGGCTCGACGATCTGAATGGCAAACTTGGCGGGCTGCACAAGTCCGACCTTTTGATCCTCGCGGGGCGGCCCTCAATGGGCAAGACCTCGTTGGCGACCAACATCGCCTTCAATGTGGCCAAAGCATACAAACGCGGGCAATTGCAGGACGGCTCCGAGGGCGCGATCGATGGCGGCGTGGTCGGCTTTTTCTCGCTAGAGATGAGCGCCGAGCAGCTCGCCGGCCGGATCCTGGCCGAGGCGTCCGAGATCTCCTCGCATAAGATCCGCCAAGGCGACATGTCCGAGGAAGAGTTCCGCCGCTTCGTAGAGGCGGCCAAGACCCTGGAGGCCTGCCCGCTTTACATCGACGACACCGCGGCGATCCCGATCTCGCAGCTTGCCAGCCGCGCGCGGCGCCTGAAGCGTGTGCATGGTCTGGACCTGCTGATCGTGGACTATATCCAGTTGGTGCGCGGCTCGGCAGACAACCGGGTGCAGGAGATCGGCGAGGTCTCGATGGGGCTCAAGGCCATCGCGAAGGAACTCGACATCCCGGTGATTGGCCTGTCGCAGCTCTCGCGCCAGGTGGAGAGCCGCGACGACAAGCGCCCGCAGCTGAGCGACTTGCGGGAATCAGGCTCCATCGAGCAGGACGCCGACGTCGTGATGTTCGTCTACCGGGGCGAATACTACAAAGAACGCGAGAAGCCCGACGACGCCAACCTAGAGGCCATGGCCACCTGGCAAGAAGAGATGGCGCGCCTGCATGGCAAGGCAGAAGTGATCGTCGGCAAGCAGCGCCACGGCCCCATCGGCACGGTCGAGCTGTCCTTCGAGGCGCAATTCACCCGCTTTGGCAACCTGGTGAAGCCCTGGCAGCAAAACAGCGACGGCGATGGGTTTGGCTAATCCGCAGTCAGATCGGAGAAATCTGCGGAATTGATGCTCGGATTGGCCTGAAGCGGGCGTTTGGAAGCGCCAAATCTCTTGCAAGAGATTTGCACTTTCCTTCCAAGGAAAGTGGCCCCCGCGCGCCGATAAGACGCTGGGGTAGAGTGATCATCTCGTGTCGCGCTGAAGAAACTCTTGCAAGAGTTTCGCAATTTTCTTGCAAGAAAATTGCGGCGCACCAATGCCCGCTCCAGGCCAAAACGCGATCATCCAACAATTGCGCGCGCGAACACAACGAGGGGCTGCCGCAATCCCGCAATCATAATTTCCAAAACCTTCGAAATGCCGATACATCTCAGGGGTCAAAAACGCGCGACGCCTTTCTCAGTTCGGTGTAAAAGATCTCATGGAAATCCCCGTCCTCGATGCAACCAAACCGACTGATACACTGGTGCGCGCATTCGCCGAGGCCTATGGCACGGTCGGGTTCGCCTATCTCACCGGGCACGGCGTACCCCTTGCGCTCGTAAACGGCGTCTTTGACGCCAACCGGGCCTTCCACGCCCAGCCCCTGGCCCAGAAGCAGGCCATCGCGCTCGACCGCAACCACCGCGGCTATATCGCCACCGCCACCTCGACGGATGTGAACTCCTCTCTGGCCGAGGTCACCAAGCCGAACCAATCCGCCAGCTTTATGATGATGCGCGAGGAGGCCCAGGACCCGGCGCGCTACCTTTCGGGGCCGAACCAGTGGCCCGACCTGCCGGGCTTTCGTGAGGCGGTGGAGGCGTATAACGCCACGATGACCGCCCTCGCCCACCGGCTCATGGGGGTGGCGCTTCGCAGTATCGACGCCCCCGCCGCGGTGCTCGACGCCTTTGCCCGCCCCACGACGTGGCTGCGCCTGCTGCACTACCCGCCCTTGCCCGATGGCAGCCCGCCGGACCTCTATGGCAGCGCGCCGCATACCGATTTCGGGTGCCTGACGCTTTTGGCCACCGACGATGTGGGTGGTCTTCAGGTCAAGGCGCCCGGCGGCGGGTGGATTGATGCACCTCCCCGCGCGGACGCCTTCATCGTGAATGTGGGCGACATGCTGCACCGAATGTCGAACGGCAAACTGCGCTCTACGCCGCATCGGGTGGTCAATCGCACCGGGCGCGAGCGCTACTCGGTCCCATTCTTCTACGACCCGGACGTGGCCTATGACGTGGCGCCCCTGCCCGGCACCGGCGCGCCGCGGTTCGAGCCGATTAATTTTGGCGATTTTCTGCGCGGCGAGCTTGAGGCCGCCTACGAGGCCCACAAAAAGTGAATGGACAAGGCGGCAGGATCGCGGCCATGCTAAAGGCATGGCCGCCGCCCTTCTCCGAGTTGTCGCGCTGATTTTTCTCGCCCTGCCCGCTCAGGCTGACGGAATTGAGGTCGATCTAGAGCTGGTTTTGATGGTGGATGTGTCGCGTTCGATGACCGAGCGCGAGCTCGAGATCCAGCGGCGCGGCTATGCAGAGGCGCTGCAATCGGATGCGGTATATGCCGCCGTGAAATCCGGCCTTCTGCAGCGCGTCGCCATGACTTATGTCGAATGGGCCGGCACGCAGCGTGTGGTCGTGGATTGGCGAGTGCTCGAGACCCGCGACGACCTGGCCGCTTTCGCCAACACGCTCACCGCCGAGTTCAATCCGGCGCTGCGGCGCACCTCGATCTCGGGCGCGCTGCTTTACGGCGCCGAGACGATCCGCACCAACCCCTATGAGGGGCTGCGCCGGGTCATCGACGTCTCTGGCGATGGCCCGAACAACCAGGGCCGCCCGGTAAGGCGCGCCCGCGACACGGTGCTCGCGCAGGGCATCGTCATCAACGGCCTGCCGCTGATGACGCGCGAAGGCATGGGCGCGCAATGGCATCTTGACGACCTGGACCGCTATTACGAGGCCTGCGTGATCGGCGGGCCGGGCAGTTTCGTGATCCCGGTGCTGGATTGGGATGACTTCGCCGAGGCGGTGCGTCGCAAGCTCGTGCTCGAGATGGTGTCCCGCCCGGCGACCGCGCAGATCATCCCCGCGCAGCAGCTCCAGCCCCGGGCTTATGATTGCTTGATCGGCGAGAAGATCTGGGAGCAAATTCAACGCCAGTGGGACCAGCCATGACCAAGCTACACCGCCGCGCCTTCATTGCGGGTGCCGCCGCCGTGCCCTTTGCCAAAACGGGACATGCCATGCAGCCGCTTTACGTGCCACCCGAGGAGGCGCGCCACCAACGCACCCTCATGATGTGGCCCGCAAGCCGCCGGGTCTATCGCGATGCAGACCACCTCTACGACGTGCAAGCGACGATCGCCGACATCGCGTCCACCATTGCTGCCTTTGAGCCCGTGACCCTTTTGGCCGATGCCAGCTTGCATGCCGAGATCCAGCGCCGGACCCGCTCGGATGTCCAGCTATGGGACGTCCCGACAGAGGATCTTTGGGCGCGCGACGCGGGGCCGCTCTTTGCCAAGAGCGGCTCTGACACCGTCATCAGCCATATCCAGTTCAACGGCTGGGGGAGTAAGCAGGTTCACAGGCATGACGCGCAGGTGGCGACGGCCGTGGCGCGCCGCCTGGGCCTGCCGCTGGTCGATGCGGGCCTCAAAGGCGAACCCGGCGGCGTCGACCATGACGGCCATGGCAGCCTTATTGCGCATGAAAGCTCTTGGCTCATCGAGAACCGCAACCCGGGGCTCAGCCGCGACGAGATCGGCGCGCGGCTCAAAGAGGCCTACGGCGCGGACCGCCTGACCTGGGCGCGCGGGGTCTATGACCAGGACATCACGGATTACCATATCGACAGCCTGGCGCGCTTCGCCGGGCCGGGGCGCATCCTGATGAACCTGCCCGACGCGCCGGACCCGCGCGACCCGTTCCACCGCGCCGCCCTAGAAACCCATGACGCCCTGGCGGCGGAGTACAATGTGGAGGTCATCCCCGAGCCCGTCCAGCGGCGCGTGCGCGACCCGGAATTCGTGGCCAGTTACGTGAATTACTATGCCTGCAATGGCGCGGTGATCTCGGCGCAATTCGGCGATCCAGATGCCGACGCTATCGCCGCCAAGGCGCTGGCACGCCACTACCCGGGCCGCGAGATCGTCACCCTGAACACCGACGCTCTGGGAGAACTCGGCGGCGGCATCCATTGCGCCACGCAGCAGATGCCTGCTTGACCTGGAGTGACTCCAGTAAGCTATCTCTGATTCGAAAGCAGTTAGGAGGCGCGGATGCAGATCGCCGAAGCCGCCGCTGAAAGCGGCCTATCCATTGATACAATCCGGTTCTACGAGCGCTCTGGCATGCTGCCGCCCTTGGCCCGTGACGCGCGGGGCTGGCGGCAATTCTCGGGGGATGCGCTCGATTGGCTGCGGGTGCTGGGCAACCTGCGCAAGACGGGCATGCCGCTGGAGGACGTAAGGCGCTTTGCGGCCTCGGCCAACGGGCCTTTGGCAGAGACCCAGGCCGCGATGGCAGAGCGCCTGGCGATCCTGCGCGCCCATGCGGCGCGGCTGGAGGCCAAGCGCGCCGAGATCGAGACCTGCTCGGCCTATCTCGACCACAAAATCGCGATCTATTCTGGAATGGGGGTTCCCCAGTGATGCAAAGACAAGACTGGACCGGCGCGCCGGTGCCCGCACTTGGCATGGGATGCTGGGCCATCGGCGGCCCCTTCTCCCTAGAGGGCCGCCCGGTGGGCTGGGGCGAAACCGACGACGCGGTCTCGCGCGCGACAATCGCCGCCGCCTATGAGGCGGGCCTACGGGTCTTTGACAGCGCGCAGGCCTATGGCGCGGGGCATTCCGAGGCGTTGCTCGGCGAGGTTCTGGGCGACAAACCCGACGCGCGCGTGGTGACCAAGATCGGCCTCGGGATCGACCCCGCGCGGCGGGAGCTCACCGGCGTGGTGACGGATCCCGATGCGATCCGCGACAGTCTTGAGGCCTCGCTCAGACGGCTCCGGCGCGACCAAGTGGATCTAGTGCTGTTGCATCTGAACGATCTGCCCTTGGACCAGGCCGCGCCGATCTTTGACATGCTGCAGGGACTGCACGACGCGGGCCGCGTCGGCGCCTATGGCTGGAGCACGGACTTTCCGGACAGGGCCGCGGCTTTCCCGGAGCACGTGGGGTTCCGCGCGGTGGAATTGGCGATGAACGTGTTCTTTCGCGGGGACAAGATCTCGGACGCCTTGGACGGCAGCGAACGCGTGCCGCTTATCCGCTCACCCCTGGCGATGGGGCTTCTGGCCGGGCGGATCGGCGCCACAACGGTGCTGGCGGAGGATGACGTACGCGCCAGCGATGCGGGCTGGATGCAGTACTTCAAGGACGGTCGTGCCAACCCCGCCTACGTGGCGCGGCTGGAGGCGGTGCGGGAATGCCTAACTGTGGGCGGGCGCAGCCTGGCGCAAGGCGCCCTGGCCTGGCTTTGGGCGCGCAGCCCGCGCTGCATCCCCGTGCCGGGCATGCGGACGCCCGAGCAGGCGGCAGAGCTCGTGGCGGCCTTGGATCTCGGTCCACTGCCTCAGGCGCAGATGGAAGAGATCGAGAAGCTTATGGACCGCCCCGAAGAAGGCGAACCCAGAGCCCGGTAGAAGACGCAGTAGGGTGGCGGCCATGGGCGACATCATCGCGCGGGGTTATCGCGCTGGCAGTAGACCCCGCTCACAAAAACCCTGCCGCGCCCCAAACCATCCCAAACGCAAGCGCCGCCGCCGAGGCCAAAGCCGATAGACCCGCCAGCTTCCAATAGGAGAACGGTCGCTCGCCAAAGGTACGCCCGTCGATGCCAGAGACCACCACTTTCATCCCTTTGCCACCATAGGCGTAGTGCAAAATCCAGACCGGCAGCAGGATGCGCCGGTAGTGGATGCCCGATGTATCGGTTCTGAAGCGACCGACCTTGGTGCCGGGCCTGCCGACATGGCACTTTATTCGGTTGCGGATCAGAAGGCGCTTGTCTGTGCGGTTCGCTTCCAGCCCCTCGGCGACGCTCTGATGATGGCGTTCGGCGGCGAAACCCGCCAGGTACCCTGCCCCATAGGGGCGCAGGCGTTCGGGATGGAACTCGTGCAGGATGCCGTCGCGGATCAGCGGCGTGACATGCGGCGAGGCCGGCATCAGCAGGTCATCGAACGTGATGCTCATCTTCCCCGAAACCGATCTGCGGCGGCGGTTCTTGCCGCTGCCCACGGTGTAGCTGGCCCAGTATTGCACGGCCTCTTGGCTGTCGAAGGTCCAGAACGGCGCGTAGAGCCCCGCCACCCGGCCCTTTGACACGGTGCGGGCCAGATCGCTCGGCGCCGCGATCCGCCGCCGGACCCAGTCGAGCGCATAGGCCTGCGCGTCCGCCTCGGGCACGCGAAAGGGCACCAGCGCGGTCGTCTCATAGCCCAGATCCTCGGTCCCAAGCACAACCGGACCGTTGCAATAGGGGCAGCGCTCGCTGAGCGCCGGGCCTGTGAACACGACGTCGCCGCCGCAGGTCTGGCAGTGGTGCACCTGGCTGCCGCGAAAGGCCGGGGCCTCCTCGGCGGGGGCGTCCGCATCAAAGGGGAACTCCTTGGCGGCCTGATCGTCGCTGGGCGTTTTGAGGCTCTGCACGGTGCCGCAGCTTTCGCATTTCAGGCCCCGCGCGGCGGGGTCATAGGCGCATTGCCCGCCGCAGGACGGGCATAGAAGGCCGCGCTGCTGCGCGCCCAGCGGCTCCATCAGTCAGACTCCGCGATGGCGATCGCGATCTCTAGTAGTATGCGCAGCCGCAGCCAGGACCGCTCTATCGCCGCGTCCAGGTCGCCGCTGGCCCACCAGTCGCCGAGAATGGTGCCGCAGAACCAGGTCGCCAGCAGCCAGAACGCGATGACGGACCAGCCAGAGATGGATCGGATCCAGCCCGCAGAGCCGTGCCGCAGCTCGTGCTGGGCCTCGCGCACCCGGATCAGTTTGACCACCGGGAACATTCCGGCGAGGCTTGCAACTGCCAGCACGACCAGCGCGGCGGCTGCGGGGGCGAGTTCGATTGGCAAGGTCGGCGGGTCTCTGTTGCGGCGGCAGGTTGGGATCGACGCGGTGAGTCTGGCGCGGATTTTGGCGTCACGCAAGGGGCGCGGCGTGGGCGATTTTATGGGGTAATATAATACCTTAATTTTAAGTCACTGATTTCCAATACTTTTATTCACAACCCGCTTATTGACTGCGCGGCGGCAATCTCTATAAACCGCGCATCCGAATGAACCTCTGACCAAAGAGACCGCAATGAAAACCTTCACCGCGACCCCTGCGGACATCGACAAGAAGTGGATCCTTATCGACGCCGAAGGCGTTGTTCTGGGCCGTCTCGCCTCGATCGTCGCAAACCGCCTTCGTGGCAAGCACAAAGCCACCTTCACGCCGCACATGGATATGGGCGACAACGTGATCATCATCAACGCCGACAAGGTGCAGCTGACCGGCAAGAAGCGCGCCGACAAGACCTATTGGCGCCACACCGGCTACCCCGGCGGGATCAAGAGCCGCCAGGCCGGCGAGATCCTTGAGGGCGACCACCCCGAGCGCGTCTTGACCCTGGCCGTCAAGCGCATGCTGCCAGGCAACCGCCTCAGCCGCCAGCAGATGACCAACTTGCGTGTCTACGCGGGTGCCGAGCATCCGCATGAGGCGCAGGCGCCCGAGGTGCTGGACGTCAAGGCGATGAACTCCAAGAACACACGTACGAACGCGGGGACCGCATAATGGCCGATCAAGTGAATTCTCTGGAAGAGCTGGGCCAGGTCGCAGAGGGCGTCGTGGCCGAGGACACCGCCGCTGCCGTCGTAGCCCAAGAAGAGCAGATCACCCGCGAGCCCGTCCGCGACGAGTTGGGCCGCTCCTATGCCACCGGCAAGCGTAAAGACGCCGTGGCGCGGGTATGGATCAAGCCGGGCAACGGCAAGGTCACCGTGAACGGCAAAGAGATGGACGCCTATTTCGCGCGCCCCGTGCTGCAGATGATCCTGCGCCAGCCCTTCACCGTGGCTGGCGTTGAGGGCGAGTTCGACGTGATGGCGACCGTTAAGGGCGGCGGGCTTTCGGGCCAGGCCGGTGCCGTCAAGCACGGCATCTCCAAGGCGCTGCAGCTTTACGATCCCTCCCTGCGTGGCGCGCTGAAGGCAGCCGGGTTCCTGACCCGCGACGCCCGCGTCGTGGAACGGAAGAAATACGGCAAGCGCAAGGCGCGCCGGAGCTTCCAGTTCTCCAAGCGTTAATCGACGCGATATCTATTGCGAAGGGCCGCCCAGTTTGGGTGGCCTTTTTCGTTGGGTGACGTGTTTTCTGAGCCGCTGGGTGTTTATCTGGCCTCGACCACCGGCGGGCATTCGCGCGCCACAATTTTCTTGCAAGAAAATTGCGAAACTCTTGAAAGAGTTTCTTTGGCGCGACACGAGATGATCCCTTAACAGCGACCGCTCGCCAGTCTGCGGGCCCACTTTCCTTGGAAGGAAAGTGCAAATCTCTTGCAAGAGATTTGGCGCGCTCCAAGGGCGGTTCAGGCCAGAGCCTGCGCACCAACGGCAGGCCCATACATCTGTTACCCTCGTTTCGGCGGGATCGAATATGTCAGCGTCGCCCGCGCCACCGGCGCGTCCACCCCTTCGGAGTAAATCAGCACATCCCCCACCGACAGCGTCTTGCCCAGCTTCAAGAGCCGCGCCTCGGCGATCAGATCGGTATTCGCGGACGGCTTGCGCATGAAATCAATCGAGCCGTTGGTGGTCACCGCGAGCGCCTCGGGCCCGATCCGGCTGAGCGTGGCCAGATAGATCGCCACATCCGCCAGCGCGAACATAGATGGGCCAGACACCGTCCCGCCGGGCCGCAGATTCGCCTCGGTCACGTAGAGGCGCATGCGCACCCCGTCCTCGGTCACGGCCTCGACGTTGAAATCCTTGTGCACCTGCGGGAAGACCTCGACCATAAAACCCATCAGGTCATCGGGCGTCATAACTGGCTGCATGCTTCCCTCGCGCGGCGTTTCGCACTAGGTAGTCACCAAAAGACAAGGAGGACAAGATGGCATTGCTCAAGCGCGAGGACCGTGGCGCGGTGGCGCATCTGACGATGACGAGCCCCAGCAACCTCAACGCCTTGTCTGATGGGATGCTGGCGGCGATCCAAGAAGAGTTCGACCGGCTGGCCGAGGACCGCTCAATCCGGGTGATCGTGATCGCGGGCGACGGGCGGGCGTTCTGCCCCGGCCACGACCTCAAGGAGATGACCCGCGGCCGCGCCAATGAGGATGGTGGTGCTGCCTATTTCGCGGATCTCTTCGCGCGCTGCTCGACGATGATGCAGACCATCCCGCGCCTGCCGCAGCCGGTGATCGCGCAGGTGCACGGCATCGCCGCCGCCGCGGGCTGTCAGTTGGTGGCGAGCTGCGACATGGCCGTGGCCGCCGAGGGCACGCGGTTCGGGGTGAACGGCGTGAATATCGGGCTCTTTTGTTCCACGCCCATGGTCGCGCTCAGCCGCAACATCCCGCGAAAGCAGGCCTTTGAGATGCTCACCACCGGCAGCTTCATCGACGCCGCCCGCGCGGCAGAGCTTGGGCTGATCAACCATGCGGTGCCCGAGGCGGAGCTGGCCACAAAGACTGCGGAGCTGGCCGATCTGGTCGCCTCCAAGTTGGGCTCGGCAGTGAAGATCGGCAAACAGGCCTTCTACGAGCAGATCCAGATGCCACTTGAGGCGGCTTACGCCTATACCGGCGAGGTCATGGTCGAGAACATGATGCACCGCGACACCGTCGAGGGCATCCAGGCCTTTATCGACAAGCGCGACCCGGAATGGACGCAGTAGACTAAGCCTGCGGGAGTTGCTGTAGCCAGCGCTGAAGCCGCGCGCGGTTCACACCCAAGTCACTGCGCCCGAAGCGCAGGCGCGACAGGATCACCAGTTCTGATCCCGTCTCTGTTGGGACCGCCGTGGCGGTGATGTAGTCGGGGAACCCCATCACCAGCGAGCGGGCAACATAGGTGACGCGCCCCTCCTCCACCGACCCAGCCAAGCGAGCGGTCCGCACCGCGGGCTGGACAAGTGCGTCGAAGACGGCCAGCGCCTCGGTTGGCGAGAGCGGCACGGCGTGCCGGATCAGCGCGCCCGCCTGCCCGGGGTCTTTCGCGGCCACTGGGTCGACATGCCATCGCGTCGGGTCGCTGGGTGCCAATCGGACATAGGCCGCAAAGGCCAAAACGAGGGCGATGAGGGCGAGAAGCATCTTCATGTACTCTCAGTTACGTCACCCGCCGATGGTTTCAAGCCCATGATTGCCCTAACGCCGCGTCCAGCCCCAAAGGCAGATCAGCTCCAGCGCGGCATGAGCCCCCGCCACCGCGGTGATCCCGGCATGGTCAAAGGGCGGCGAGACCTCGACCACGTCGCCCCCCACCATGTTGATGCCCGCGATCCCGCGCAGGATCGCCGCCGCCTGCCAGCTTGCAAGCCCGCCCCAGACGGGCGTGCCCGTGCCAGGCGCAAAGGCGGGGTCTAGGCAGTCGATGTCAAAAGTCAGATAGACTGGCGCGTCGCCCACCCTGGCTTTGATCCGATCCGCCACGGCTTGCGGCCCGAGGCGGTGCGCCTCTGCGGCGTCCAGGATCTCAAACTCCAGCGGGTCGAGGTTGTCGGTGCGGATGCCCACCTGGATCGAGTGGGACATGTCAACGATGCCCTCTTTGACCGCCTTGTAAACAAAGGTCCCATGGTCGACGCGGGCTGCATCATCATCCGCCCAGGCGTCACCATGGGCGTCAAACTGCACCAAGGCCAGCGGCCCGTGCTTTGCCGCATGCGCGCGCAGGATCGGCAGGGTCACTGAATGGTCGCCGCCCAGAGAGATACAGGCCGCACCCTGTTCCAAGATGCCGCGGATATGCGCCTCGATCGCCCCCGGCGCGTCGGCCATCACCGCATAGTCAAACGCCAGGTCGCCGTAATCGGCGATGGCCAACTCGCTCATCGGGTCATAGCCCCAGCCGTAGGGCGCGTCCGGGGCCTGCAACGCGGAGGCCTCGCGGATCGCACGCGGTCCAAGCCGGGTGCCAGGGCGATTGGTTACAGCCTGATCAAAAGGGATACCCGTCACGGCGATGTCGGCACCGGATAGGTCCTTAGTGTAGGTCCGTCGCAGAAAAGAGGTGATCCCGCCAAAGGTGTTCTCGTTCGACAGCCCCTTAAGCCCCTCGCGTGTCAGCGCCGTGTCGACCTGGTTTTTTGCGTCCTCTAGGCCCATTTCCACCCTCTACATTTCGGCCGCGGCGGCGGCGATCTAATGGTCAATCCATGTGTTACTTGGCGTCTAACTGGGAACCTGTCGACATCAAAAAATTGACACGCAACAGGGTTGGAAGGGAAATCTTCACCGAATCACCGGACAATCAAGGGTGGGAGGCGGGGGTTAAACCGTTGAATTGATTACCCCCTCCCTACCGCCCTTTATTTTGGGGCGATTCGGTAAAGAACTTGCTAAAAATTCCTTTTCAATGCGTCCGCAGGTTCGACCATGCCTGCTGAGCGGCGCGTCACTCGATTGGCTGCGCGTGCTCAACAAGGCGTGCGAAAAACGACGCCCCTATGGGCGAAATCTCGTCATTGAAGTCATAGGCCGGGTGGTGGCAATAGGCCGTGTCCCCCTGCCCCAGGAAGAGATAGCTGCCGGGCCGGGCCTCTAACATGTAAGAGAAATCCTCAGACCCCATCTCGGCAGCGATTTCTGTGGACACGTTATCTTCGCCAACCACTTCCGCGGCGACACCGGCGGCAAATGCAGTTTCGCGCACGTGATTGACGGTCGCCGGGTATCCCACCTCAATCTCAATCTCGGCCTCTACGCCAAAGGCCGCCGCGTGACCCGCCACGATCTCGCGCAGGCGCTGAAAAGTCATCTCTTGCACCGGTTTCGAGAAGGTCCGGATTGTGCCAGAAAAGTTGACCTCAGCCGGGATGATATTGGTCGCCGTGCCGGTCTGGATTTGATTGACCGATACGACCAGCTCATCGGACGGTCGCAGATTACGCGACGTGATGGTCTGAATGGCCTGCATCATCGCCAGAGCGGGTGGGATCGGATCCACCGCCTCATGCGGCCAGGCCGCGTGCCCGCCGACCCCGCGCACCACAACCGCGTATTCATCCGCCGCGGCCATGATGGGCCCGGGTTTGGTGTGGAAGGTGTTAGTGCCATACAAAGGCGCATTGTGGATGCCATAGACCTGGTCAATGGCGAAACGCTCCATAATGCCCTCATCGACCATGACCTTACCGCCGCCGGGTCCCTCCTCGGCGGGCTGAAAGATCAGCGCGACCCGTCCCGAAAAGTTGCGCGTCTCGGCCAGATATTTCGCCGCGCCTAACAGCATGGTGGTGTGCCCGTCATGGCCGCAGGCATGCATATTGCCGGGCGTCTCGCTGGCGTAATCTGCGCCGGTCACCTCCTCAATAGGCAGGGCGTCCATATCGGCGCGCAGCCCGATGCAGGCCTCTCCTGCGCCGCGCCCCTGAATGATCGCAACAAGCCCTGTGGTCGCGATGCCCTCATGGATCTCATCCACGCCGAACTCCCGCAGCCGCTCGGCCACAAAGCCCGCGGTCTTAAAGCAATCAAAGCCAAGCTCGGGGTTGCGGTGCATCCACCGCCGCCACTCGGCCATTTCTGCGGCAAAATCCCCGATCCGATTGATCACCGGCATGGCTTGTCTCCCTCGTCGATCCCTCTGATAACGGACCAAGCAGTTTCACAGATCCAAAGGGGCAGCAATGAGCAATGACAGCGACACCTTGGTGCATGACCCCAAGGGCGGGTTGCCGCGGCTGCTCGAGATTATGCGGCGGCTGCGCGACCCCGAAACGGGCTGCCCTTGGGATATCGAGCAGAGCTTTGCCACCATTGCGCCCTATACGATTGAAGAGGCCTATGAGGTCGCAGATGCCATCGAGCGCGAGGCCTGGGACGAATTAAAAGGCGAGCTGGGCGATCTGCTATTCCAATCTGTGTTCCACGCGCAAATGGCGGATGAGGCTGGGCTTTTCGACTTCCACGACGTCGCAGACACGATGTCTGACAAGATGGTCGCGCGCCACCCGCATGTCTTCGGCGACCAGTCGCGGGACAAATCAGCCGAGCAGCAAACCCGCGACTGGGAGAGCGTGAAGGCGGCAGAGCGCGCCGCGCGCGGAGCCTCCGGGGTGCTGGATGATGTCGCGGTCGGGCTGCCGGCGCTGCTGCGCGCGGTGAAGCTGCAAAAGCGCGCCGCGCGGGTCGGCTTCGATTGGCCCAACGTGGATCAGGTCTTGGCCAAACTGTCCGAGGAAGTCGGCGAGCTTGTTGAGGCCCGTGATCACAAAACGCATGCCGATATGGAAGAGGAGTTCGGGGACCTCCTTTTTGTGATCGCAAACATCGCCCGGCACCTCAAGATCGAGCCCGAAGGCGCGCTGCGCGCCGCCAATGCCAAGTTCACCCGCCGTTTCCAAGGCATCGAGGCCAAGCTCTCCGCCATGGGCAAACGCCCCGAAGACAGCGACCTGGCCCAGATGGACGCGCTTTGGGACGCGGTGAAGGCCGATGAACGGGAGCAAGGCTAACTTGACCTTGCCATTGGACGCATTCCCAGAGACCTTAGCCAGATGACACGAAAGATCATCATTGACACCGATCCCGGCCAGGACGACGCGGTCGCGATCCTCTTGGCCCTGGCCTCGCCCGAGCTGGACGTGTTGGGCATCACCGTCGTGGCGGGCAACGTCCCGCTGTCCTTGACCGAAAGGAACGCCCGCATCGTGTGCGAGGTGGCCCGGCGCCCGGACATACCGGTCTTTGCCGGCTGCGACTGCCCGCTGCGACAGCCCTTGGTGACCGCCGAGCACGTGCATGGCAAGACCGGGCTGGACGGCATCGCCCTGCCCGACCCTCAGATGCCGCTGCAAGACCAGCACGCCGTCGATTTCATCATCGAGACCTTGCAAAGAGAACCGCCGGGCACGGTCACGCTCTGCCCGCTTGGGCCGCTGACCAACATCGCGGCGGCGCTGCAAAAAGCGCCCGAGATCGCCGACCGCATCCAGCAGATCGTGCTGATGGGCGGCGCCTATTTCGAGGTCGGCAACATCACGCCCGCCGCTGAATTCAACATCTATGTCGACCCGGAAGCCGCTGAGATCGTGTTCAAATCCGGCGTGGACATCGTCGTGCTGCCGCTGGATGTGACCCACAAGGCGCTTACCAACCGCGATTGGGTCGAGACCATGCGCGCTCAGGGCCGCGTGGGCGAGGCCGTCGCCTCTTGGACCGATTTCTTCGAGCGTTTCGATGTCGCCAAATACGGCTCTAAGGGCGCGCCATTGCACGACCCGACGGTGATCGCCTATCTGCTTCAGCCCGATCTCTTCAGCGGCAAGCACATCAATGTCGAGATCGAAACCCAGTCAGACCTGACCCGCGGCATGACCGTGGCCGATTGGTGGGGCGTCACCAAGCGGCCCGCCAACGCGCTGTTTATAGGGCATCTGGACCGCGACGGCTTCTACGCGCTGCTGACCGAGCGTCTGGGACGGCTATAGACATGCTGCATTTGGCCGGGCCTGAGGACTTCGCCCGCGTATTGACCATGGTCAACGCATTCCATGCCACTGAAAACATGACGTTTTCCGACCAACACTTAAAGGATGCGATCCTCCCTCTTTTGGAAGGGTCGCCCTATGGTGCAATCTGGGTCATCGGGCCAAGACGTGCCCCTGTCGGCTATATTGCGGTGTGCTTTGGTTGGTCGATCGAGCTTGGCGGCATGGATGGGTTCATTGACGAATTCTATATTCGCGAGAAGGTGCGGGGCCGCGGCATGGGCACCGAGGCGCTGGCCGCCTTGCTGCCGGAGCTGGCCAAGGCGGGGCTCAAGGCGCTGCATCTAGAGGTGAACCGCGACAAAGAAAGCGCCGCGCGGCTCTATGCCCGCCTGGGGTTCAAGATCCGCGACCGCTACAATTTGATGACTTGGGTGGCGCCGACGCCAGATGCGCCCTAAATAGAGCGCATGAGCCTCTCCATCCCCTTCGACAACAGCTATGGGCGCCTGCCCGAACGGTTCTACACGCGCCAAGACCCGGTGCCTGTCGCGGAGCCGGGGCTGATCGCGGTCAACCAAAAGCTCGCGCAGGAGCTTGGGCTGGACTTCCAGGCTTTGACCTCGGAGCCCGGTGTGGCAGCGCTTGCCGGGAATGCTCGGTTTGATGGCGCGGATCCGCTGGCCCAGGTCTATGCCGGGCACCAGTTCGGCGGGTGGTCGCCTCGGCTTGGGGATGGCCGGGCGATCCTCTTAGGAGAACTTATAGATAACAAAGGATTGCGGCGCGATATTCAACTAAAAGGCTCCGGTCGAACGCCCTATAGCCGTGGCGGGGATGGCCGTGCCTGGGTCGGCCCGGTGATCCGCGAATATATCGTGTCAGAGGCGATGCACGCACTTGGCATCCCCACGACGCGCGCGTTGGCCGCCGTCACCACAGGCGAGACCGTCATGCGCGAACGCCCCCTGCCCGGCGCGGTACTGACGCGCGTCGCCTCCAGCCATATCCGCGTGGGCACGTTCCAGTATTTTGCCTCTCAACGCGACACCGAGGCGCTGCGCGCCTTGACCGACTACGTGATCGCCCGGCACTATCCAGATGCGGGTAACGCTTTGGAGTTGCTAGAGAATGTGATCGCGCTGCAAGCCCGTTTGATTGCCCGCTGGATGGGCGTCGGCTTTATCCACGGCGTCATGAACACCGATAACAGCCATGTCGCGGGCGAGACGATCGACTATGGCCCTTGCGCGTTCATGGACGATTTCCACCCCGACAAGGTGTTCAGCTCGATCGACCAGTTTGGGCGCTACGCCTATGGGCGCCAGCCGGAGATCGCGGTGTGGAACATGGCGCAGCTTGCCACCTCTCTGCTGCCGCTGATCGACGAAGACATTGATAAGGCGGTGAAATTGGCGACCGACGCTGTGCATCGCTTCCCCGATATCTACCGCGAAGCCTGGCTGAAAGAGTTCCGCGCCAAGATCGGGCTGGCGACCGAGGAGGATGGCGACGCGGCCCTGATCGAGGGGCTCCTGGGCCGGATGGCGACCCTGCGGGTCGATTTCACGAATACGTTCCGGGGCCTGTCGGAGGGCACCGCGCGGCAGCAGTTCAGCGACCCCGCCGCCTATGATGGCTGGGCGGAGGAGTGGCAGGCGCGTTTGGCCCGCGAGCCCGGCGACCCCATTGCATTGATGCGCGCCACCAACCCGGCCGTCATCCCGCGCAACCACCGCGTTGAAGAGGCCATTCAAGCCGCAACATCAGAGGATTACGCGCCGTTCTTCAAGTTAAACGCGGTACTGTCCAAGCCCTTTGAGCTCTCCGAAGCCGACTACGCCAAACCGCCCCAGCCCGAAGAGGTCGTGCATCAGACCTTCTGCGGCACCTGAGCCGCGCGGTTGATCAGCACCAGCCCCAGGCAGACCAGCGCCAGGGCTGCCAGCAAAGACACGCCCACCGGCTCGCCCAGGATTAGCCAGCCAAAGCCCACGCCAAAGATCGGCGCCAGGAAGCTGAACGAGGCCACGCCCGAGGCCGGGTAGCGCATCAAAAGCCAGAACCAAAACAGGAACCCGAGCGCGCCCATCACCACGATCTGGAACCCCATCGTGGCCACATGGACCGGCGCGAACTCTCTGATAAACGGGCCGAAAAACAGCGATGCCAGCAGCAGGATCACCGCCGAGGTGCAAAGCTGCCAATACATCTGCATGATGGGTTTATCCTCGCTGAAGGGCGTGGTCTTGGCCACCACGGCGATCCCTGCCCAGCCAAGCGCTCCGATCAGCGCCATAAGGTCGCCCATCAATGCGCCACCGCCGCCGTCCCGCGACAGGAGCGCCAGGCTGACCCCGGCCACCGCGCAGGCCAGCCCCGCGATCTTGGGGGCCGTCAGCCGCTCTCCCGGGATCAGCACATGCGCCATCACCGCCAGCCAGACCGGCATCGTGTAGAACATCAGCGAGGACCGCGCCACAGTGGTGAAGTCCAGCGCGACGAACAACAATATGAACTCAAAGGCAAAAAGCGACCCCGCCAGGATCCCCCACGGCGCAACCCGGCGGGTGAAATTCGGGCCCTCGCCGCGGAACCGCATCCATAAGTAAAGCAAGCACATCGCCCCGAAGGACCGCACGCCCGCCTGAAACACCGGCTGCACGCCGACATTGGTGATCTTGATCACCACCTGGTTCAGCCCCAGAAGCGCCGAGAAGCCGATCAACGAGACCGCCCCGAAGAGGTCGATATTGTCCTTGCGTTCCATCCGCGCGACCGAACGCCCAAGTGCCGCGATAGTCAAGCCGGTTCCTGCGGCCCGCCCTGCGTGCTAAACGGTCGTAAGAACGAGGGACGCATAGATGACCTTATTACAGATCGCAGCGCTTTTGATCGTGTTGGCCGGGGCCTTTGGGGCGATCAACTATTTGTTTTTAAAGCTTCCCTCGGCGATTGGCATCCTTGTGGTGGCGCTTTTTGCGTCGCTGGCCGTCATGGGGCTCGACTGGCTTATGCCGGGGCTCTCAATCACCCCCGCGATCCAGGCGCAGGTCGAGGCGTTCGAGTTCTCCGAGGCGCTTTTAGAGGGCATGCTGGGGCTTTTGCTGTTCGCGGGCGCACTGCATGTGAAGCTGAGCGATCTGCGCCAGGAATGGCGCGTTGTGGCGCTGATGGCGACGATGGGCGTGGCGCTGTCGACGGTGATCGTGGGCACCGGGTTCTCTGTGATCACAGGCATGCCATTCCTGGTGGCGCTGGTCTTTGGCGCGCTGATCTCGCCCACCGACCCCGTCGCGGTGCTGGGCGTGCTGCGCGAGGCGAACCTGCGCAAGTCCTTGGAAACAAAGATCGCGGGTGAGTCCCTGTTCAACGACGGCGTGGGCTATGTGGTGTTCCTGGTGCTGGTGGGGATAGCTTTCCCGGGCGACGACCATCACGGCTCGGGCTTTGCCGACGCGGCGACGCTGTTCTTCCAAGAGGCCGTGGGCGGCGCGGTGCTTGGCATCGTGCTTGGCTGGCTGACCTTCCGGGTGATGCGGCGCATCGATGACTACTCGCTGGAGGTGCTGCTGACGCTGGGCCTGGTCTTCGGCGGCTACCAGCTTGCCGTCTATCTGCATTTCTCCGCCCCCATCATGGCGGTCTGCGCCGGGCTGTTGATTGGCGATATCGGCGCCAAGCAGGGCATGAGCGAGGAGACGCGGAACTATGTCGACGCCTTCTGGAAGTTGATCGACGAGATCCTGAACGCGGTTCTGTTCCTGATGATCGGGGTGGAGGTCTTTGCCGTGGCCTTTGGCCTGGACGCGGTGATTGCGGGGGCGATGTCCATCGTGCTGGCGCTGATCGGGCGGCTGGCGGCGGTGGCGATCCCGGTCACGCTTCTGAGGCCCTTTCGCGAATTCTCGCCCGGCACGATCCCGATCATGACCTGGGGCGGCCTCAAAGGCGGCATCTCGGTGGCGCTGGCGCTGAGCCTGCCCGACAGCGAGTGGAAGCCGCTGATCCTGACCTGCACCTATATGGTGGTGCTGTGTTCGATCATCATCCAGGGCCTGACGGTGGCGCGGGTCGCCACGCGCCTGGGGCGCGAGCCGGATTTGATGTGATCAGCGCTGACCTATTGCAGAGTTTTCGTGACATTTCGAACTTCTGGGTTGCCCCCCGGCCTAGGTCTTGGCACGCTCCGACTCACAACATCTAGGAGTTCAGATTGGCCATCAGTACCCTGTCGCCCGAAAGCGCAACTGCGGAAGACCCGCACGAGACAGCTCTGGAATTTGCCGACAACCGCGTGCTGATTGACCTGTGCGGCGAGCACGACCGGAACCTCGCGCAGATCGAACAGAAGCTGGGCGTGCAGATCCTGCGGCGCGGGAACCTGCTGACGATTGTGGGCGAGGCCGAGCTGCGGGCGCAGGCCGCCGCGGTTCTGGGGCGGCTCTATGCGCGGCTGGAAAGCGGGCGTGCGGTGGACCCCGGCGAGATTGACGGTGCGATCCGCCTCGGCGGCACCGGCGAGCAGACCGGCGCGCGGGATGGCGACCAGATCGAGATGTTCCGCAAGGGCGATGTCGAGATCCGCACCCGCAAGAAAACCGTCGAGCCGCGCACCGCCGCACAGAAGGCCTATGTGCAGAACCTCTTTGCGCATGAGCTGGGCTTTGGCATCGGGCCTGCGGGCACCGGCAAGACCTATCTGGCCGTGGCCGTGGGCGTTAATATGTTCATCTCGGGCCATGTGGACCGAATCATCCTGTCCCGCCCCGCCGTTGAGGCCGGCGAGCGCCTGGGCTTCCTGCCCGGCGACATGAAGGACAAGGTCGATCCCTACATGCAGCCGCTCTACGACGCGCTGAATGACTTTTTGCCGTCCAAGCAGGTCGGCAAGCTGATCGAGGAGAAGAAGATCGAGATCGCGCCTCTGGCCTTCATGCGCGGGCGCACCCTGGCGAATGCCTTTGTGGTCCTGGACGAGGCTCAAAACGCCACCACCATGCAGATGAAGATGTTCCTGACCCGTCTGGGCGAGGGCTCGCGCATGGTGATCACCGGGGATCGCAGCCAGGTGGACCTGCCGCGCGGGGTGCAGTCGGGACTGCGCGACGCCGAGCGCCTGCTGGGCGAAATCTCGGACATCTCGTTCAACTACTTCACATCCAAGGACGTGGTGCGCCACCAATTGGTGGCCAAGATCATCGAGGCCTATGACGCCGATGAGGTGAAGGGCTAGCCAGCCAGCGCGATCGCCAGCAGGGTTGGCGTCATAAACCCGGCAAAAAAGATAATCGCGGCGCGCATGTGTTCTCTCCTTGAATTCGTGCGTTGGGGCCCAACGACTTGTTGAACATGGGTCGGACCGCCCGCGCTCATGGTTCAAAAAAATCTGTGAAAATTCTCTCAACAACCGTTCCCTTTCGCCGGGCCATTGCGGTAGAACCCTTCACCACCGGTGAGCCGAGGGGAAAGATGGGCGACACGATCCTGGAACGCTGCGAGGCAAAGCGCCTGCGCATGACCGAGCAACGCCGCGTGATCGCGCGCGTGCTAGAGGGGGCTGACGACCACCCCGATGTCGAGGAGCTCTACGCCCGCGCCAGCGCCGTGGACCCGCGCATCTCGCTGGCCACGGTCTATCGCACGGTGAAGCTCTTTGAAGAGGCCGGCATCCTCGACAAGCTGGAATTCGGCGACGGGCGCGCCCGCTATGAGGACGCCGAGCGCGACCACCACGACCACCTGATCGACCTGCAAAGCGGCGAGGTGATCGAGTTCGTGGACCCCGAAATCGAGGCGCTGCAGGAAAAGATCGCGGCCAAGCTGGGCTACCGCCTCAAGGGCCACAGGCTGGAGCTTTACGGCGTCCCCCTCGACAAAGACACATGAGCAATCTGCGCGCCATCGGGCTGATGCTCTTCTCGATGGCGACGTTTGCGATAGGCGATGCGCTGATCAAGGTGGCCTCGGCGGATTTGGCCGTGGGGCAGATGGTGCTGATCATCGCCAGCATGGGATTGGTCTTCTTCGTGGCGCTGGCTTTGCGCGCGGGCCAGCCGCTTTATGCCCCGGGATTCTGGGCCCCGCCGGTGATCCTGCGCAACCTGGTCGAGGCCTGCACGGCGATCTGCATGGTCAGCGCGATCTCGGCGACGACGCTGTCGCTGACGATCTCGATCGTGCAAGCGGTGCCGCTGCTGGTAACCCTGGGGGCGGCGCTGTTTCTGGGAGAGCACGTGGGCCCGCGCCGCTGGGTGGCCGTGGCGGTGGGGCTCTTGGGCGTGATGATCATGCTGCGCCCCTCCTCAGAGGGCATCGCCCTCGGCGCGCTCTGGGCGGTGGGTGCGGCAATCGGCCTGGCGGTCCGAGACATCGCCTCGCGCCTGGCCCCGCCGGATGTCACCAACCTGCAATTGGCGATCTGGGGCACGGCCAGCCTGATCCCCAGCTCGGCGCTGTTTATGGCCTTTACCGAGGCGGCGCCCCTCGCGCCTGGCCCGCTTGCGATCACATTCGTGGCCGCGGCGGCCACGGCGCTGGGTTACTACGCGATCACCGCGGCGATGCGCACGGGCGAGGTCTCTGCGGTCGCGCCCTTCCGCTACACGCGGCTTTTGTTCGCGCTGGTGTTGGCCATGCTGTTTCTGGGCGAGCGCCCGGACGCCGCCACGCTGATCGGCGCGGCGGTGGTGATCGCCTCAGGGCTTTTTGTCTTGCTGCGCGAGCGCGCGCTGGCGCAAACTGCGGCCTGATACAGCCCCCAAAGGACCGCGATCATGCCGCTCAAGACCACCTGCATCGGCGCCTATCCCAAGCCTGACTATGTGCCGATCCGCGACTGGTTCCAGGTCGGCCATGACGCCGAAGACTATAACGACACGGTGCTGCGCGGCTGGTCCGAAGCGCCCGAGATCCAAGAGGCATTGGACCGCGCCACGGCTCAGGTCGTGGCCGATCAGATCGCCTGCGGCGTCGACGTGCCCACCGATGGCGAGGTGCGGCGCGACAATTACGTGCATTACCAGTGCCGGCATTTTGAGGGCTTCGATTTCCAGAACCTCACCAAGCGGGTGCTGCGCAACGGCGCCTATGTGGCCGAGCTGCCGACGATCCGCTCCGCCGTCCGAGCGACGGGCGAGAACGTCTTGGTGCGCGACTGGCAGGTCGCGCAGGCCGCAGCGCCGGACCGCCCGGTGAAGATCACCCTGCCCGGCCCGATGACGATCTCGGACACCACCGCCGATGAGCATTACCGCGACCCGCGCGCCCAGGCCTTTGATCTCGCCGCGGCGCTGAACGCCGAGGCGCGGGCGCTGGCCGAGGCCGGCTGCACCCATATCCAGATCGACGAGCCGATCTTTGCCCGCAAGCCCGATCAGGCGCTGGATTTCGGCGTCGAGGCGCTGCGCCGCTGCTTTGACGGGCTGCCCGACACGGTGACCCGCGTGATGCATATGTGCTGCGGCTACCCGAACCGGCTGGATGATATGGACTACCCCAAGGCCGACCAGGACAGCTATGTGCAGATCGCCCGCGCGGTGGATGGCGTGGCTGATGAGATCTCTATCGAGGACGCGCACCGGCACAACCCCGCAGAGCTCTTCGGGCTCTTTGAGCGCTCTAAGCTGATCGTGGGTTTTGTCACGGTGGCCTCCAGCCGGGTGGAACCCGTCGAAGAAATCGCGGCGCGCATGGCTGCTATCCTAGAGCATCTGCCGCCAGAGCGGCTGATCGCCGCGCCCGATTGCGGGCTGGGCTTTCTCGGGCGTGACCTGGCCATGACCAAGCTGCGCAACCTCTCGCAGGCCGCAACGTCAGTGTAGCACGTCGCCGCGCGCCCAGCCCACCCGCACGGAGCCGGAGGCGAGTACGGGGACAAAGAGCGTGCCGCAGGCACTCATTTTAACAACAGCCCGGGCGCGGCACCCCGGGGCGATGTTATCGCTAACTGGACCATTTCATCTGTCACATTGCCCTGCTATGACCGCCCCAATGATTGCACCCCGCCCATATCGGAGGCCCCCATGAGCATGATCATCGACATCCACGCCCGCGAAATCCTCGACAGCCGGGGCAACCCCACCGTCGAGGTTGACGTCACACTCGAGGACGGCACCCAGGGCCGCGCCGCGGTGCCCTCTGGCGCTTCCACCGGCGCCCATGAGGCCGTTGAAAAGCGCGACGGCGACGCCGCGCGCTACAAGGGCAAGGGCGTGCTCGAGGCCGTGGCCGCTGTGAACGGCGAGATCTCCGAGGCGCTGATCGGCGCCGACGTGACCGAGCAAGAATCGCTGGACGCCGCGATGATCGAGCTCGACGGCACGCCCAACAAGGCCCGCCTCGGCGCCAACGCGATCCTGGGCGTGTCCCTGGCCGCCGCCAAGGCCGCGGCCGACTTCACCGGGCAGCCGCTCTATCGCTATGTGGGGGGCACCTCGGCGCGCGTGCTGCCGGTGCCAATGATGAACATCATCAATGGCGGCGAGCATGCCGACAACCCCATCGACATCCAGGAATTCATGATCGTGCCGGTCTCGGCGCCGACGATGGCCGAGGCGGTGCGCATGGGCTCCGAGGTGTTCCACACGCTGAAGAAAGAGCTCTCTGAAGCGGGGCTCTCCACCGGCATCGGCGATGAGGGCGGCTTTGCGCCTAATATCGCCTCCACCCGCGAGGCCCTGGATTTCATCCTGTGCGCCGTGGACAAGGCGGGCTATCGCCCCGGCGAGGATATCTACCTGGCGCTGGATTGCGCCGCGACAGAGTATTTTAAGGGCGGCGAATACGTGCTGGTGGGCGAGGATCGGGTGCTCAGCTCTGACGACAATGCCTCTTACCTGCATGCGCTGGTCAGCGACTATCCGATTATCTCAATCGAGGACGGCATGGCCGAGGATGATTGGGATGGCTGGCGCACCCTGACTGAAATTCTGGGCAAGCATGTGCAGCTTGTGGGCGACGACCTCTTTGTGACGAACCCCGAGCGGCTGAGCCAAGGCATCGAGTCCGGCTGCGCCAACTCGATGCTGGTGAAGGTCAACCAGATCGGCTCGCTGTCAGAGACGCTAAAGGCGGTCGATATGGCGCATCGCGCGGGCTACACCAACGTGATGTCGCACCGCTCCGGCGAGACCGAGGACGCCACTATCGCGGACCTTGCAGTGGCCACGAATTGCGGGCAGATCAAGACCGGCTCGCTGGCGCGCTCTGACCGGCTGGCAAAGTATAACCAGTTGATCCGTATCGAGGAAATGCTGGGCGAGAGCGCGGAATACGCGGGCGCCTCGATCCTGCGCTAAATGCCGGGGCTGAGCCATATCGTGCTCTACGTCAAAGACCTGGGCGCGGTTCAGGCATTCTACTGCCATGTGTTTGGCTACCGCGCCCGTAACCGCCCCGGGGATCGGATCACAGAGCTGATCCCCGACGGGCCCGGCGCGCGCCTTTTGCTGCACAAAGCCAGCGCCAAGGCCCGTCAGGGGCAGGCCCAGACCAAGCTGTCCTTCCAAGTCGCGGATGTGGCCATTTTCTGCGCCGAGGCCGATACAACCTTGGTCCAGTTCGGCGCAATACATGACGCTGGAGACTATGAATTCGCCAACGCGAAGGACCCAGCGGGTAACTCCGTGCAGGTCACGTCACGACCGTTTGAGACGTGATTGGCCCATGTCGAGCAGAGGGTTGCGGGCGATAGTCCGGCCTTCCCGCAGTCACTTTGAGAGACGGCGGGACAAGTCCCGCCCTACTTGCGTATCGTGCCGTCTCCCTCGACGAGGTATTTAAAGCTGGTTAACTGCGCCGCGCCCACCGGCCCGCGTGCGTGCATCTTGCCTGTGGCGATGCCGATCTCGGCACCCATGCCGAACTCGCCGCCATCGGCGAACTGCGTCGAGGCGTTGCGCATCAGGATCGCGCTGTCGAGCCGCTCACAGAACCGCTCTGCCGCTTCGTCATCCTCGGTCAGGATGCAATCAGTGTGATCGGAGCCATATTGCCGGATATGTGCCACAGCTTCATCAATAGTATCAACGGCCTTCGCGGCAATTTTCATGTCGAGGTATTCCATGCCCCAATCGGCCTCGGTGGCGGGCAAGGAGCCCTCCAGGCCTTCCGCACGCACCTCGACGCCCGCCTCCATCAGCATCGTCACCACGTCCTGACCCAGCGCCAGGGCGTCTTTGTGGATCAACAAGCACTCCGCCGCTCCGCAGATGCCGGTGCGCCGCGTCTTGGCGTTCAGCACCACATCCATGGTCTTCTGCGGGTCCGCCGCCGCGTCGATATAGATATGCACGATGCCCTCGAGATGGGCAAAGACCGGCACCCGCGCCTCGCGCTGCACCAGCCCCACAAGGCCCTTGCCGCCGCGCGGCACGATCACGTCGATCATGTCCACCATGGTCAGCATCTCGCTAACCGCGGCGCGGTCCCGCGTGGGCACGCGCTGTATCGCATCCTCGGGCAGCCCCGCGGCGCGCAGCCCATCCACCAGGCAGGCATGGATCGCGCCGGAGGAGTGGAAGCTCTCGGACCCGCCACGCAGGATGACGGCGTTCCCGGCCTTCAGGCAGAGCGCGCCTGCATCCGCGGTCACATTCGGGCGGCTCTCATAGATCACGCCAACGACGCCCAACGGCGTGCGCACCCGGCGGATATGCAGCCCGGTGGGCCGGTCCCATTCGGCGATCACCTCGCCCACCGGGTCGTCCTGTGCGGCCACGGCCCGCAGCCCGTCGCACATGCCCTGGATGCGCGCCTCGTCCAGCATCAGCCGGTCGAGCATCGCATCCGAAAGCCCCTTGTCGCGGCCAAACGCCATGTCCTGGGCGTTGGCGGCGATGATCTCGGCCCGGCGGTCCCAAACGGCATCCGCGGCGGCGTTCAGCGCGGCGGTCTTGGCCTGGGCTGGGGCGAAGGCAAGCTGCGCAGCGGCAGCTTTCGCGCGCGTGCCCAGATCGGCCATCACGGCGGGAATATCGTTTAAATCCTTCATCCTATCGCCCCTTCTTCATGTCACCATGTCATCGCGATGCACCAGAGCCGCGCGCCCTGGATAGCCCAGCACCGCCTCGATGTCACCCGATTGCCGGCCTTTGATCGCATCCGCCTCGGCGCTGGTGTAGCGCGAGAGCCCGCGCCCCAACGCGCCGTCCGGCCCTGTGATCACAACCGGATCGCCGCGCCCGAAATCGCCACTGACCGTGGTCACTCCTGCCGGCAAGAGCGATTTGCCGCGCCCCAGCGCCTTTGCCGCACCGGCATCAACCAGGATCTCACCCTTGGGCTTCATCGCAGCGATCCAGCCCTTGCGGGCGGCCTGCGGATCGCCCTGCGCGGCGAACCAGGTGCAGGGCGCGCCATCATGCAAAGCCTGCAGCGGTCGCATCAGCGACCCCTCGGCAATCACCATCGCACAGCCCCGTCCGGTGGCTGTTTTTGCCGCCAAGAGCTTGGTCTTCATGCCACCCTTCGACAGCCCAGAGCCCTCATCGCCGGCCATCGCCTCGATCTCTGGCGTGATCTCCTCGACCTTGTCATAGCGCTTCGCCGCGGCGTCCTGGCGGGGATCGCCGGAATAAAACCCGTCCACATCGCTGAGCAGCACCAAAACATCCGCGCCGACGGTCACCGCGATCTGCGCCGCCAGCCGGTCGTTGTCGCCAAAGCGGATCTCGTCGGTGGCAATGGTGTCGTTCTCGTTCACGATGGGCACGGTCTCCAATCGCAAGAGCTGCTCCATCGTCGCGCGGCTGTTCAGATAGCGCCGCCGGTCCGCGCTGTCCTCCAGCGTCAGAAGCACCTGCGCCGTGGTCAGCCCGTGCGGGGCCAGCGCCTCTTCATAGGCGCGGGCGAGCCGGATCTGGCCCACCGCGGCGGCGGCCTGGGACTGTTCCAGCGCCAGAGTGCCCGCGGGCATCTCCAGCACCGCGCGCCCCAGGGCGATTGAGCCCGAGGACACCAGGATCACATCCGTGCCCCGGTACTTCAGCGCCGCGACGTCCTTTGCCAGGCCTTTCAGCCAATCGGCGCGCAGGGTTCCGTCGTCACGGTCCACCAAAAGCGCCGAGCCAATCTTGATGACCGCGCGTTTTGCTGCGTTCAGGGTTTCCACGTCTCTGGCTCCTCGCCGGCGCGGCGTTCGCGCACGCGGTCGTCCTCGATCTGGGCCCGCACGGCGCGCAGGACCTCGGTCAGCCCCTCGCGGCTGACCCCCGACATGAGCATGACGGGCCCCGCAACGGCCTCCAATGCGGCGCGCGCCTCGGCGCGCTCGTCGTCGTCCAGCGCGTCGATCTTGTTCAGCGCGGTCACGCGAGGCTTATCCGCCAGCGCGCCGCCATAGGCCTCTAGCTCGCCAATGATGGTGGCGTAGTCGCCCGCGACGTCCTGGGACGTGCCGTCCACCAGGTGCAAGAGCACCGCGCAGCGCTCCACATGGCCCAGAAAGCGGTCGCCGATCCCGCGCCCCTCATGCGCGCCCTCGATAAGCCCCGGAATATCCGCCATCACGAACTCTGCGTTGTCCACGCCGACCACGCCCAGATTCGGGTGCAGCGTGGTGAAGGGGTAATCCGCGATCTTGGGCCGCGCGTTGGACGTGGCCGCCAGGAAGGTCGACTTGCCCGCATTCGGCAGCCCCAACAGCCCCGCATCCGCGATCAGTTTCAGCCGCAGCCAGAGCGTGCGCTCCACCCCGGCAAGCCCCGGATTCGCTGTGCGCGGCGCCTGGTTGGTCGAGGACTTGAAGTGCAGGTTTCCAAAGCCGCCATTGCCGCCCTTGGCCAGCACGATCCGCTGCCCCACGCGGGTCAGATCGCCCAGCACGGTCTCCTCGTCCTCGTCGAGGATCTCGGTCCCCACCGGCACCCGCAGCACGATGTCGTCGCCATCCTTGCCGGTGCGCTGTTTGCCCATGCCGCCCTGGCCGTTCTTGGCGAAGAAGTGCTGCTGATAGCGGAAGTCGATCAGGGTGTTCAGCCCGTCCACCGCCTCGGCAATCACGTCGCCGCCGCGCCCGCCGTCGCCGCCATCGGGCCCGCCATACTCGATATACTTTTCGCGCCGGAAGCTGACCGCCCCGTTGCCGCCGCTGCCCGAGCGGATATAGACCTTCGCCAGGTCGAGGAATTTCATTGCATCGCGTCCATTTGTGCTCGCGTCAGGCGATAGAGGTTTACGGGCGCGGGCTCAAGGCGGCCTTTGCTGTCGCCCATACCCTGGCCGCGGGGTTCAAAGCCCAACTTCTCTAAGATCCGCGCGCTGGCGGGGTTGTCGGTAAAGGCGTCGGCGGTGATCTCGTCCAGGTCCTGCCATTGCGCGAAAGCCGCGGGCAGGAAGGCGCGCAGCGCCTCGGTGACATAGCCCTGCCCACAATGCGCCTTTGAAATCACATAGCCCAGCGACATCTCTGGTCCGCCACAACCGATGGAGCCCACATAAGTCCCGTCATGCAGCCGGATCGCCCGACTGAACCCTTGCCGCCCCGGCACAAGCCGCCCGGTCAGCCAGTCCCGCGCCTGCTCCAGCGTCCAGTTCGGGATCGCGCTGGCCAGCATGCGCGCCGTCTCGGGGCGCCCATGCTCGCGATGGATCACCGGCAGATCCTCCAGCGTCACCGCATTCAGCACCAGCCGTTCGGTCCGGCAGGTGAAGAGCGGCACATGCGGACCCTCTAGGCGCACGCAGATCAGGTCGCGGTCCTCGCCAAAGAAATTCACCCAGCGCTTGATCTCCTTAGTGTAGGTGAACCCCAGCTGGGTGAGGATCTGCGCCGAGCCCGCGTTGCCCTTGACCCAACCGCTGATCAGGGGCGCCTTGGAGCGCTGCCAATGCCAGTCGACCAGCGCGCGCGCCGCCTCTGACATGATCCCCTGCCCCCAGGCGCTTTGCCGCAGCCAATAGCCAAGCTCGTAGGACGGCCCCTTGGTGTCACCCATGCTGATCACGCCCAAGGGCGCGCCGCCCTGCGTGATCACGCGATAGCGCGGGTTGTCCTGGAACATCTCGATAAATTCGCGCCCGTCTTGCTCGGTATAGGGGCATGGCGGCGACGTCAGCCAGCGATGCACCGCCGGGTTGGCGATCTCGCGGGCGATCCACGGCGCGTCCTCGGGGCGCAGCATGCGCAGCGCCAGGCGTGCGGTTTCAATGTCTTGGGTCGACGTCATGTTGGCCTCCTTACGGCCTGGATTGTTCGGTCGAGTGACGAAAAATTAGGGGAATCTTCAGGCGAATCGCGCGACACTAGCGCCGGGTGGGCGCCGACGGCGCGCCGTCACTCCAGCTTGCGCAGATAGGTCCAGGTCGGCACGGTCATGCCCTGGGCGACCGAGTGGTGCTCGGCGTCCCCCAGATATTCGAACCCCGCATTGCTCAAGACCCGCCCCGAGGCGGGGTTGTCCTGGAACACCCAGGCGAACAGGGTCCGAGCGCCATGCGGGTTGGCCGCGATCATCGCCTCTACCGCCTCGGAGGCCAGCCCCTGGTTCCAGAACTGCGGCGCGATCCAGAACCCGATCTCGGATTGCTGCCGGTCCATGCGTTCCAGCCCGACCGCGCCCACCAGCGCGGGCAGACCCGCCCGAGTGCCGTCGATGGCCCAGACATCCTCGACCCGCCCGGGGTCCGCGCATTGGGCCAGAAACGCCTGCGTCGCCCCCGGCGGCAGCGGGTGCGGCAAGTTGATGTTGCGCGCCACCAGCGGGTCGCCCGCATAGGATTCCAGGGGCGCGGCGTCGCCCGCACGCAAGGGCCGCAAATTCAGCCGCGCCGCCTCAAAACTGGGTTGCTCTATCTTTTGCTCCAACATCTTTCAGCCCCCTCCTCCCGAGGTCAAAACGAATAAAACCGACGCCACGGTCAGCGCCGCCAGCGTCCACATCAGGTATCTTTCTGCCCGGGTTCCGGCCACCGTCGCGGCGATTCTGTCGCCGCCAAAGGTCCAGATCGGGTGGAACACCGCCTGGACCGCAAAGAGCACGGCGGCGATGATAGCGGTTGCCTGTAAAGCAGAGGTTTCCGGGCCCACAAAATTCGTGAACCCCGCGGTGATCATCGCCCAGGCCTTTGGGTTCAGCGGGTGCACGATCAACCCGGCCCGAAAGCCCGGCACCGCCCCCGCCGCGCCAGGCTTTAGGCGCAGATTTGCGATCTTCCAGGCGAGAAAGATGATATAGGCCGCACTCGCGTATTTCAGCGCGGTGAACAGCCAAGGCACCGCCTCGGCCAGCTCCATCAGACCGAACCCAATCGGCCAGATGATCAACTGCTTGCCAAAGAGCACCCCCAGCATGAACGGCAGCGCCGCCCGGAACCCATAACGCGCCCCGGTGGCCAGCATCGCCATATTGGCAGGGCCCGGCGTACCGACCTGGCTGGCCGCAAAGGCCGCGAAGAGACCAACCGCGACGCTCATGTGCCTGCCTCAAAATCACGCGCCAGAAGACCCATCATCACGTCGTCATGCCATTCATCGCCGATCTGGGCTGCTTCGCGCTCCCGGCCCTCTTCGACGAACCCAAGCTTGCGGTAAGACGCGATGGCACGCGCATTAAAAGCCAACACGCGGCACCCAATCCGATGCAATCCAAGCGTGTCGAACCCATGCGACAGCAAAAGGCGTCCGGCCGTGGTGCCGTGCCCACGACCGAGATGCGCGGCTGAAATGATGCCGATCGCGAAACTGGCCCGACGATCTGCAGCCACCAAGGAATGCAACCGCGTCGCGCCCACCAGTGTTCCATCGACGGTGATCACGAATTCCATCGGGTTCGCGGCAATACCGGCCACCCAGTCGCGCGCGTGCTCTATGGTCAACTCGCGGAGAAGGCTTGGGTCCAGCCCAAAACAACGCTCGATCTCGGGGTTGCGCCCAAGTTCAAGACGCGCCTCGGCATCGCTGGGCCGGGCGTCCCGCAAAGTGACGTTCTGCGCGGACAGAACCGGTTTCAAAGGCACGCTCATGTGCCTGCCTCGCAATGCGCGGATACGGCCCGCCGCAACGCGCCGCGCGTGGCCTCGGTGAAGTGGAACGCAGCCCAGCCGCTGGCACGAGCGGCCGCCACATTGGCGGCCAGGTCATCGACAAGCATCATCTGGCCGGGAACAACGCCCAACCCTGTGGTAACGGCCTCGAAGTAGTCCTGGTTCGGCTTGCAGGCACCCATCTCGCCCGAAGCAAAGATGCGCTCCATCCGCGCCCCAAAGGCCGGGTGCGCGCCAATCCGCTTCGTGCGCCGCCATTCGTTATTCGTCGCCATGACCTGTCGCGCGCCATGGTCGCGCGCGTGATCCAGCTCTGCCAGCACCTGCGCATTGGGGTGGAAATCCCGCGAGAACCATTCCTCGAGCATCGCGTCCGCGCCAGGCGCATAGCCCACCGCATTCGCCCAAATCGCGACGCGGTCCCGCAGGTCCTCTTGGCCGGTGATCACTTGCTGGAAATCCTTCTCAAACACAAAGGCCTTGAACCTCGCAAGGCTCTGCCCGGTGAACGTCTCAAAATCATCCGCCCAGACGAACCTTCCATCCTTCACGTTGTCATTCAGCACGCCGTCGAAATCCCAGGCGATCACCGGTGCATTGGCAGAGGTTGCTGTCAGTGTCATGACACCCGCCTCCAATTCTCGCGAGTCAGCCGCAGGTTCACATTGGACACCTCAACCCCGCGCGCGCGGCTTTCCACAAAGTCGCGGCTCTCTTCGCGGAACCCCAGCCGGTTCAGGATATGCGCCGAGGCGCCATTGCCGGTGAAACAGCCCGAGGTGATCTCGTCGCGGCCCTCCTCGTTGAAGACATAGGTCAGCATCGCGGCGGTGGCTTCCGTCGCGATCCCCTGCCCCCAATAGTCGCGCCCGATCCAATAGCCGAAATGCTCGCCCGCGCTGATCCCGCCCACGACTGCGCCGTCCAGCGTGATCGCGACAAGCTCCGGCCAGCGGTCCGAGCCGTCCTCGTCGACCAGCCGCAGGTCCGCATGCCCGAAGGGATGCGGCACCTTGGCCAGCCATTTGGACACGGCAAAGTCATTCAACAGTTCGACCACGCGGGGGCCGTCCGCGGCCCGGAAGGGCCGCAGCAACAGACGCTCGGTCAGGATGTACCTAGCCATCGCCCGGTCCTCCCGTCTGCCGCGCGGCGCGCTTTGCCGCGGCTTTCTTGCGCCAAGGCGCGTCGCGTTCCCAGTCACCGGCCATAATCGAGCCGTAGGGCACGATCTCGTCGACCACATCCGCAAGGCCGAACTTGGCCATCTGCGCCCGCACGGTCGCGGCGGGTTTATAGGCCGAGGGCAGCTCTGACGTGTCGATATTGCCGCTATAGAACCGCGCGTCGATGCCCTGCGTCTCAGCGGCAAAGATCTCTGCCTCAGAGCGCTCGCCCAAGGCACGCTTATGCGCCGAGCGCGAGAAGTTGCGCCCCGCCCCATGCGGCGCGAAGCCCAGGTTGCGGTCGGTCACCGCGCCCCGGATCAGAAGCACCGGCTCGGCCATGTTCAACGGCACAATCTGTGTGCCGTTGGTATCGGGCAGCATCTCGGTATCCACCGGCGTCGCGCCCTTGGCGTGGTAGAACATGTCCCCCTTGCGGAAGACAAAGTTATGCTCGTTCCAGAAGCGCTCGCGCACGTCCTTGCCGGCCACCTGCGCGGCGGCCTGATGCAGGCAGTTATGATTGCCCTTGGTCCACTTGCGGATCAACTGCAGCGCCTGCCAATAGGCCTCGCCCTCGTCGGTATCCGCGGGGATCCAGGCGTTCTGCTTCAGCACGCCCGTTGACAGCTTCTTGCGCCAGGCCTCCGCCGCGCGCATCCCCAGCTTGTACAAGCTCGCCCCCGGCCCGCGAGAGCCGTGGTGGGTGACCAAGCAAGTGGTGCCATTCGCGGACGACGTGCCCGCATAGGCAAAGTGGTTGCCGTCGCCCTGAGTGCCCAGATGCTCAAGAGCGGCCTGCAAGATCTTCTTATCGTTCAGAAAAGAGTTCTCGCGGAACGCGTCATAAAGCTCTGGCGACATGGTATAACGCATCCCGTTCGGGCGCCCGCCGGGGCCGAAATGCGTGACCTTATGCACCGCGTCCAGGATGTCCTTGGGCTGCGCGTCCTCGAACTCGGTCACCATGACCGAGCAGCAGATATCAGCCGAGTGCATGCCCGGATGGATTGCGTTCTGAGCCGCCACGACCCCACCCACGGGGATCGTGCCCACCGGACCCGCCGGGCAGGCGTCGGGCATCACCGCGCCCGCGCGCAGCGTCGGCGTGCGCATCAGCACGTCCATCGTCTCGCGCACCTTGGCGACGTTTTCCTCTTCGGCCTCGGTTTCGGCCTCCAGGTTGAACTGGATCTCGGGGGCGACCTGCGGCTTTAGCTTGGGCGCGGGCTTGTTGGCGTTGACCCAGTCGGCCAGCGCCTGGCCCTCAAGCCCCAACACGCGCACGCGCTCCAGCGCAGCGCCCAGCTCGCGGCCCTGTTCAAACCCCAAATCAATCAGGTCTTTTCCGGTAATATTCGTCGTCATGGCTCCGCTTCCTCCTCGCGGATGGGCCTAAGTATTGGCCCAAGGTGACGCCGGTCCTCCAAAAAGAGAAAGGGACCGGCTTTTAAGCCGATCCCCCTAAAATCATAACCCTTAGGTTTCGGCTTTTACTCGGCGGCCTCCTGGGCTGGGAGTACCGAAATAAAGGTGCGGCCCTTGAGACCTTTGTGGAAGGTCACGTTGCCCTCGGAGGTCGCAAAGATGGTGTGATCTTTGCCCATGCCTACGCCCTCGCCCGGCCACCACTTCGTGCCGCGCTGCCGCACGATGATGTTGCCGGGTATGGCGTGCTGACCGCCGTACAGTTTCACGCCTAAGCGACGGCCCGCGGAGTCGCGGCCGTTACGGCTGGAACCACCTGCTTTTTTATGTGCCATCTCGTTCTCTCCTTAGCCTTTAGCCAGCTCTTTGGCCTGTTCGACCCAGCCTTCGCGCTCGATCCGGCCTTTGAACGACAGTTTCTCGTCGAAATCGGCGATGTCCTCGGCGCTCCAGGCGGCGATCTGGGCAAAGCTCGTCACGCCGTTGGCGAGCAGCTTCTTCTCCAGGGCCGGGCCCACGCCGGAAAGCTTCTTCAGGTCGTCAGCGCCCTCAGCGGCGGCGGGCGCCGCGGCCTCGGCCTTTTTCTCGGCCTTGGCGGGTTTGTCCGCTTTCGCAGCCTTAGCAGGCTTTTCCTCTTTGGCGGGCTTCTCAGCCTTCGCCTTCTTTGGCGCAGCAACGGCGGCAACAGCAGCGGCCGAAACCGAGCCTGCGCCCACAGCGGCCATCACGCCGGACGTGTCGGCGCCCTTGGCAAGGATCTCGGTCACGCGCAGCAGCGTCAGCTGCTGGCGGTGGCCCTTGGTGCGCTTGGACGAGTGCTTGCGGCGGCGCTTGACGAAGTTAATCGTCTTGGGCCCTTTGATCTGTTCGATCACCTCGGCCTGGACGCCTGCGCCCTCGACGGTCGGGGTGCCAACGGTGTCGCCCACCATCAGAATTTCGTTGAATTGGACGGTTTCACCCGCCGCTGCGGCCAGCTTCTCGACCCGGAGCACGTCCCCCGAGGCCACTTTGTACTGCTTGCCGCCGGTCTTTAGGACCGCAAACATGGCATTCTTCCTTTACCTTCCGCGTTCTTTGGTCCCTCTGGTCAGAGGCGTTTTTGGCGTTTGGCCACCGCGAACAGCGCGCCCATGGGCGTGTTGTGAATAAGAGCCGCGCTTATCGGGGCAAGCGGGCAACAAGTCAAGGGCCAATAAGGCGCGCCGCCCTAAAGCTCGTAGCGCTTGCGCAATTGGTTCACAACGAGCCCGCCTGCCAGGGCCACGTCGTCCTTGCGCGCGTAATCCTCAAAGCCGCGGCTTTGATAATAGGCCAGCCCGCCGGGGTTGTCGGCGCGGATCGTGGCGTTGATCCAGGTGTAGCCCAACGCGCGGGCGGCAGCACAGGTCGCCTCAAATAGCTGCGTGCCGATCCCAAGCCCGGTGCGCCCGATCCGCACGAATGTGGCGATGTCGCAGGCCTCGGGCGGCAGGTGCTGATGCGGGCCGATGGTCTGGAACCCATGCATCGTGCCGCCGTCATCCTCGGCCAAGTGCCAGGCCGAGCGGTCAGCGCTCTGCGCCATCCAGGCGGCCATGCCTGCCGCCGACAACTCGACCGTCATCGCGGTGGTCCCGCCGCGGCGGATGATTGCGTTCAAAAGCTCGGCCAACGGGGCGGCGTCCAGCGGTCCGGCGCGGCGGATATGCAGACTCATAGCTGCCCCAATAGCGCTTCGTGGCGCGCGGTGAACGCCGCGCGGACCTCCACCGGCGCGCGCAGGATCAGCGTCAGCCCCGCCACGTCCTCGGGTCGGGGCTTGCCAAAGAACTTATTCGCCTCCGCCTCGCTGAAACCGGCAAGCTGCACCGCCTCCAGCCAGGCCGAGACCTTATCGGCGCGCTTTATCTTGGCCTTCACCCATTTCGGGATCTGCGCGGGCAATCCAAAGCGGATGTGGATCGCCGCGGTCAACCGCTCGTCCAGCGCGCCATAGCCCGGCCCCACGGCGGCCTTCACCGGCGAGATCATGTCGCCGATCACGTATTCCGGCGCATCATGCAGCAGCGCGGCCAGGCGCCACCGCGCGGGCACGTCCGGGTGCTGGCGGGCGAAGATCTCTTCGACCAGCAAGGAATGCTCGGCCACCGAATAGGCAAAGTCGCCCTCGGTCTGCCCGTTCCAACGCGCAACGAAGGCTAGGCCATGGGCGATGTCCTCGATCTCGATATCAACGGGCGTCGGGTCCAGCAGGTCTAACCTGCGGCCCGAAAGCATGCGTTGCCAGGCGCGGGGGGGCTTGGGCATGAGGCTCCTCTATGTGATCGCATTGTGGCCGGCGCGTAGATGCCACAGCCAAATCGGCTTGGGAAGACGCGCCGCTCACAACGTGCTCACGGGCTTGCCTTTCGCGCGGGGCTGCCGCCCTCGCACGCCCCCCAAAACCGCGGCCCGCGCGACCGCGTGATAGACGAAGTATGGCGAGCAATTTGCCGGTGGTGGCCTGCAGAACCAAGCGCTCATCATCGAGGTCTGGGCCTTGTGAGAGACCGGCACCTTCACCGTGCTGATGACCACCACCAAGGGGCTTGCTTGCGTGATGGCAGGCGGCTCGATCTGGCGTCAGAACGCGCCAAAGCGGGCGGTGCTGGGCCTAGCCCAGCTAAGAAGCCCGCCCTAGGCCGAGACCTGCTCGCGCAAGATCGACGCGGTCAGCGAGAACATCATATAGATGCCGCCGAAGATCAGGAAGGCGAGGATCGTGTTCTCAAACGCGCGCGGATAGCTCGCCGTGTCGGGCACGATGGGCTTGACCGAGTTCTCAAGATAGCGCGTCTGCCGGTTCGCCTCGATCCGCGCGGTCTCAAGCTGCTGCACAGCCTGGGTGACCAACGCCTGACGGGTCTGCAGATCGGCCTCGGCCAGGCGCAACTGCCCGGTGATGAAGGCCAGCGACTCGCTGGAAGAGCTGTTCTGCGTCAGCTGCGAGCGCAGCTCTTCGATCAGGCTGCTCAGGCGCGCGATGTCGCCCTCGGTGCCCTCGACGCGGGCGCTGTTGGGGCGCGCGTTGGACTGCAGCTGCGCCAGTTGCAGCTTCTTTTCCTGCAGCTGGGTCTCAAAGGACGTGATCTGCGTCATCAGCGCTTGGCTTTCGGTGACCGGGTCAAGGACGCCCAGTTTCTGCTGGATCTCCAGCACCTTGGCCTGCGCCGACAGCAGCTTTTTCTCGGCCTCGGAAAGGCTTTTGAGCGCGCCGGACATCTGATCCTCGCGCAGGCGCTGGGTGAGGTTATCGACCTGCTCTTCGGCGTAGGAGATCAGCCGCTCTGCAAAGCTCTGCGCGACTTGCGGATCGGCGGCGATCACCTCCATCTTAATGAGGCCCTCGGTTGGGTCGTAGCTGATCAGAACTTTCTTCTTGAAGACCTTGTACGCCTGCTCTTTGGTGGCGTCGATTTCCAGCCGCTGCAGCGGATCGATGCGCTCGTCGCTGAAGTGGCTGATAAAGCCCAGATCCTGCTCCAACCGTAGCATCGCATCAAGCGAGCCCAGATAGCCCTGCACGGCAATCGAATCCTGGCTGGTCGCGAAACTGGTGCCCGTAAAGAGCCCGCCAAGCCCGCCGGCGGCGCCATTGGCCGGCTGCGCCTGCTGGATCACGAACTCCGACTTGGTCGAGAACATCGGCGTGGCCGTGACATAGAAGTAGTGGCCGGCCAGGAATGTCGGCAGCAGCACAAAGAAACCCAATCGGGTGACAAGCTGGATCAGCTTGCGCCGCCGCCGCCGCACGATGTCGCGCTGCATGCGGATGATTTCTTTGGCCCGGGTGTCCTCGGTTAGGACCTCTGTCGCGGGCAGCTTTGGCTTCGGCACGGTCTGCGGCACGCCAGCCCCGGCAGGCATAGCGCGCGCGTCCGCGGTGCTCATGGTCGCGCCGTCGCCCTGCGGCGAGACAACAAGCTCTAGCGCGCCGGTGCGCTGGAACGGGTCGATGCCCTTGGCCCGCAAGAGCCGCACAGCGTCGAAATCGGAGGTCGGCGCCAGCCCATGCTTTTGCGCCACGCGGCGGGCCATGCGCAGTTGGCGGCCCGTCAGGCCTTCCTTGCGGATTTCCGCGAGGGTCTCTTCGGGGGCTTCCTCTACGAGCGCGGGCTTTGCCGCCCCAGCCCCAGCGCCAGTGCCAGCACCAGTCCCAGCGCCAGCCGCGGCGGCGGTCGGGAACGGCGCGTCGCCAAAGCCGTCATCCGCGTCCGATGGCGCGAACATCTGGTCATCGACCGGCTGCGCACCAGCTGCGGTCGGCCCGCCTTGCGGCGCAGGCGCTTCGCCCGCCACCCCCGCGCGGCGCGCCGGGTCCAAAGGAGCCGGACCACTGCGGCGGATGCGGAACTTTTTGGCTCTAGGTTTGGTACTCATACATCACCCTTGCCTCTTCGAGGCTGTCAAACATGTGGAACTGGCCGTCGCGCAGAACAGCGGCGGAACGGCAGAATTTTTCTAGCGTTTTCGGCTGGTGCGAGACCACGATGATCGTGCTCTCCATCAGCCGCTCGCGCATGATCGAGCCCGCTTTGCGATTGAACTCCACATCCGTCGTCGAGGGCATGCCCTCGTCAATCAAATAGATGTCAAAGTCCAACGCCAGCAGCAACGCAAAGTTCAGCCGGGCCTTCATGCCCGCCGAATAGGTGCCGACCGGCATCTCGAAATACTCTTCGAGCCCGCAAAGCCAGCGGCAGAACGCCTCGATGTAATCCGGGTCCAGCCCGTAGAGCCGCGCGATGTAGCGGCAGTTCTCGCGCGCCGTATGGCGCGGCACCACGCCGCCCATGAAGCCCAGCGGGAACGAGATGCGGCAATCGCGGCGAATCACGCCCTCGTCGGGCTTCTCCAGGCCGGCAATCATGTTCACCAGCGTGGTCTTGCCGGTCCCATTCGGCGCCAGGACGCCCAGCGAGTTGCCCAGCTCAACGCGAAAAGACGCCCGATCAAGGATGACCTTGCGCTGCTTGCCGGTCCAGAAGGACTTGCTGACATTCTCAAATTCAAGCATGGGTGCCTTTTTGTGTACTGCTGAGGTGCCGCATTTATACACGCGATCTTAATGATAAGGAGTAAACTACCATCTGGGCAGCATTATGTCGGATAGAATCCCTAAGATTCAACAGATCCCATAGGATTGCGGCGAAATCCGGGCAGATTTTCCGCCGATTGGTATGAGAATGACAACAATGTCATCCATCTCAAAGGGAAAATCAGCTCTCCTGTCGCTCAATCCTGAACAATCGGCCCGCGATGATCGAGACCACGGCCGCAAAGAAGCTTAACAGCGCGCCCATCTTGGCCGCATCCTGCACCGGCCCGCTCTCGAACGCCACCGAGGCAATGAACAGTGACACGGTGAACCCAATCGCCGCCACAAAGCCGATCACAAACAGATCAATCGTGCGCATCCCCGCCGGCAGCCCAAGCCGCATCGGCCCGGCTGCGAACCAGCCGAACAGCAGGATGCCCACCGGCTTGCCGATCAGCAGCCCCGCAAGCACCAGCCAAGTCGCCTCCCCGATGGCCGAGAACTCGACGCCCGCATTCAGCAGCCCGAAGAAGAACAGCACGATTTCGACCGGGTGCTTCAACAGGTGCTCGGTGTGGTTCAGCAGGTCGGTCAGGTACTGCTCGGCCTCGCTGAAGATGCCAAAGGCGCGGTCGGCATGCGGCAGCGTCGGCACGATGGGCAGAAGCCCCAGCGCTGGGTGCAGCCCCGCCTCTTGGAAGCCGTACCAGCTGATGGCGCTGGCCAGAAGATAGGGCCAGAACGACAGCCGGTTGCGCACCCAGGTCGAGACTGGGCGCAACTGGTTGCCCTGGTCCATGCGGCGCGGTAGCCAGTTGAACAGCACGTAGACCCCGATGGCCGCCGCCACCGAGAGCAGCAGCATCTCCGGCGCCAGCTCTCCGGAGGGATAGAACACCGCCAGGATGATCAGCCCCGCCGCGTCGTCGGCAATCGCCAGCAGCAGCAAGAAGCGCACCGCCGGGTGCCCGGCCCCGAAGACCAGCCGCCCCACCAGGTAGGCGAAGGCGATGTCGGTCGCCACGGGCACCGCCCAGCCATTCGCCACCGCATTGTAAGTGTCCGAGCCCAGGTAAAGCGCCAGGCCCAGATAGACCGCGATGGGCCCAAACATGCCCCCCGCCGTGGCCACCAGGGGCGTGGCCGCCTTGCGCCCGCGCAGGCTGCCGTTCTTGAGGATCACCGCCTCCCAGACCTCCTTGGCGGCAATGGCAAAAAAGAACGCCATCAGCACGTCGTTGACGAGGTAGTGGAAGGACAGCACCTTTTGGACGTCGCCCAGCTCCGTGTAGCCGTAATACTTACCGTAGGATTTCAGCCAATAGGACGCGTCCACGCCGACCCAGTCGTTCATTAACAGCGGGTATTCGACGAGGTACTTATAGCTGGCGCTATCGAGATTGGCCCAGACCAGCGCGATCAGCGCGCCCGCGATGAGGAGGATCGAGTAGTTCGTGACAAAGTTCCAAACCCTATACACTGACAATCCCCCGCATTAATTCCGTCCATCCGGGATAGAACAAAAATCGCCTGCGGGCAACAACTTGGCACTATGTTTGCGCCTTAACTGCGCTGAGTTCAGCGCGGCGCCTGATTTCTAGGCGACCAGGTTCCAGGCCAGCCCGGCCAGCACCGCGCCGATGAAGGCAAAACCCAGATAGGCCGCAAAGACCCGCGGCTTGACCAAGGCCCAGACCGCCACCGCCGCCGGGATGCAGCTGACGCCGCCGGCCAGCACAAAGGCCATCGCCGCGCCCTGGGCCATGCCCTGCTCGACCAGCCCGCCCATCAGGCCCACGGCCATATAGCCGTTCAGGTAGGCCGGCATCCCGATCAGCGCCGCCATCAAGATGGTAAAGACGCCCTCGCCGCTCAGGAACTGCGCCACGAACTGCGTGGTCTCGTATTCGACCATGATGGCCTCAAAGAGGTAGGCGATCATGAGCCACTTCACCAGAAACAGCGCGTTCTCGACCCAGCTGTCGCGGAAGGCCACGCGGCGCTCGGCCTCGGTCCAGAACCGCCAGACGGGCTTGCCCTGGAAGGGCTTCTTGACGCCGCAGCAGCCGCCCACGGCGGGCTTCTCCTTCAGCGGATCGGCGAAGACCGCCGAGCGCGCGAAGGCCATCGTGGCAAAGCCCCCAAAGAGCCCCAGAGCCACCGCCGCCACGGTCTTGCCCAGCGCGAAGGCCAGCCCCAACTCGCCCGCCGTGATCAGAAACATCGCCGGATCCATCAGCGGCGAGGCCAGCCAGAAGGCCATCACCGCGGCCAGGGGCGCGCCCACGGCCAAGAGCGCCGCGATAAAGGGGATCACCTCGCAGGGGCAGAAGGGCGAGAGCCCGCCCATGAGCGCAGCCAGCACGATCATCACGCGCACGTCACCCTCAAAGGCCTTGGCGATCAAGGTCTCGGCGCCAGAGGCCTTAACATAGGCCACCGCGGATATGGCGAACAGGATGATCGGCGCCGTGCCCGCAAAGGCGCCGAGCGCCGTGCGCACCACCGGCAGGAACATCGCCGCGTCCAGCACCAGCACGATCAGCGGGATCACCGCGACCGCCAGCCAGGCCTTGTCCAGCCGCTTCCAAAGGCTCGGCCCGCCGGGCGCGCGTTGCGTGAGATCAGCCATGTCGATGGTCCTTGTGCCCTGCATCCGTATCGGCGCAGCATTCTGAGAGAAGAAATTGCGACAGCGCCTCGACCAGGTCAAAGGCCGCCGCCGCGCAGATGATCGAGCGCCCGCGTTTCTCTTGCACGACGAGCCCTGCCCCCGCGAGCACCTTCATATGGTGGGTCAGTGTCGATCCGGTGACGCCGGTGCGATTGCCCAGCTCTCCGATAGAGAGCCCCTCTGGCCCGGCGCGCACCAAGGCGTTCAACACGCCCAGGCGCTGCTCGGAGCCCAGCGCGGCGAAGGTCGAGGCGGCCTCGACAGTGGTGATATGCGACTCGCGGTGTGCTTTCATGTTTCGTTATTTCTAGAATTATCGAAATAATGTCAAGTTGAGAATTCGGAGTTTGTTGGATTGGGCCTGGAATGGCTCGCTGGGCGCGTCAAATCTCTTGCAAGAGATTTGCACTTTCCTTCCAAGGAAAGTTGGGCCCGCACGCGGGTAAGGGGTTGCGCATAGAGGATCATTTCGGGGCGCGCCGAAGAAACTCTTTCAAGAGTTTCGCAATTTTCTTGCAAGAAAATTGTGACGCGCCAATGACCGCTCCAGACCAAAAACAACCCCACGCCTTCCCTCTCAACCCATTCCCCGCTACCAGCACACCCCATGACCCTCGCCGCTCTGAAATCCGAGATCGCCGCCTGCCTCCTCTGCGCGGACCGCTTCGCGGCGACCGAGACGACGCACGCGCCGCGCCCGGTTGTTTGGTTCGACGCGGGCGCGCGCATTCTGATCTGCGGACAGGCCCCGGGGATGCGGGTGCATAGGTCTGGCATCCCGTTCGACGACCCCTCTGGCGACCGGCTGCGCGACTGGCTGGGGATCGACCGGGACACGTTCTACGACCGGGACCGGGTCGCGGTGCTGCCCATGGCGTTCTGCTTTCCGGGCTACCGCAAGGGCGCGGACCTGCCGCCGCCGCCCGTCTGCGCCAAGACCTGGCACGGGCGCGTGATGGCGGCGCTCGACCGGCCGCCGCTGCTGCTTTTGGTGGGGGGATACGCGCAGAAGTGGCATCTCGGCGCTAAAACCGCCGTGACCCAAACCGTGGCCGCCTGGCGCGACCACGCCCCGCGTGCCTTCCCCCTGCCCCATCCAAGCTGGCGCAACACGGCCTGGCTCAAGCGGCACCCCTGGTTCGAGGCCGATCTATTGCCCGCGTTGCGCGCCCGCGTGCAAAAGGTGCTGGCGTGACCCCGCTCGACGCGGCCTGCGCCGCAATGGCGGATGGCGGCGAGGCCGCGCAGCTGCGCTTTTTCGACCTGCTCGCCGCGTCCGAGCTGTTCCTGCTGCTCTCGGAGGAGCCGCAGGGCGAGACCGTGTCGCCTGAGGTCTTTGAGACCCCAGAGGGCACCTATCTGTTGGTCTTTGATCGCGAGGACCGGCTGGCCAGCTTCGTAGGGCGCCCCGCGCCCTATGCCGGCATGACCGGGCGCGCGCTGGCCGAGATGCTGGCCGGTCAGGGCATCGGCTTCATCCTCAACGCCGACGCCGAGGAGACCGCCCACCCGGTGCCCACCGATGTGGTGGACTGGCTCAGCGCGACCCTGGCGGACACCCCGCAGGAGACCGCTGCCACCCCGCAGGAGCTCTTGCCCCCCGCAGGATTGCCCGAGGCGCTGCTGACCGGCATCGACGCGAAACTAGCCACAGCGGCGGGGCTCGCGCGCCTCGCCTACCTGTCGGGCGTGCGCTACGACAGCGGCGCGCTTTCGCATATGCTGGCCTTCATTGACGCCCAGCCGGGCGCCGAGACGGCGCTGGCCCAGGCGGTGCACGAAGCGCTGACGTTCTCAGGGTTAGAGGCGGCGACGCTGGACGTGGCCTTTTTTGACGCCAGCGATCCCATAGCGGCGCGACTGGCCAAAGTCGGGCTCCGGTTCGACCTACCCGAGCCCGAGCAGATACAGATCCCAGGCGCGCCGGGCATGGACCCGGACAAGCCGCCAAAGCTCTAGCCCTCGGGCATCCCCAAGCACAGATGCAGCAGCGGGACCTCGGGCGCCTCGACCCGCAATGCCAACGCGGTCGCCTGATCGTCGAACCCTGCCACCAGCACCGAGCCGACGCCGCGTTCGGTCGCATAGAGCATGGCATTCTGCGCCGCGGCCCCTGCCTCAATGTAAAGATACCGCGCGCCGCGCGCGCCTTTGGGCGGCTGATCGGCGAAGTGGCCCGCCATCCTGGCGCCATCCCCGATCAGTGTGACGATGCAGGCGCAGCCCGCCACCCAGGGCTGGTCTCCAATCGCGGCCTCACCCAGCGCGGGCAGCGTGTCCCGGTCATCAATCCGGCGCAGGGCGGGCACGTCACCGCTGGCGGCATAAAGCCCGCCTTCCATGCCATCGACATGGCGCGCAGCCACCCCAAGCCCCAGCGGGTAGAGCCCACCCGCAGAGGGCGCGGCGCGCTTGCCGTCCGGGGTCACGGATCCCAGCACAAGCCCGGCGATCCCGTGGATCGCATCCGCAGGCACCGGCGCATCCGCATAACTGCGCACCGATCTGCGACGCGTCAGGGCCACGTTTAGCGTCATGTTTGTCATATATGGCCTCTTTTGCGCAGACGAACGGAGCGCCGCACCTCACCGTCGCATCCGACAGCTTGCTGCAGGGGAGCGCAAGCCCCTCCCCGAGCTGTCAGACGGCGTCGCGGCGGGCGCGCAAACTTGGCAAGAGGCGCGACGCGGAGATCCAACGCAGGGGCAACTCGGGGAAGATGCGCCGCCCTATGAAGGTCAAGAAATTCGGGGCGATTGTCGCCCCCCGCACGGCTCGCTGCGTTGACGAAGGTCTCGGATGACGCGTCACCTTGCCTCGCGCAGAGGCGTCCACGTCACTTACCGCGCTGAACCGTCGCCCAGTTGACCTGCAAGTATCGTCGCCATCAAATCCCGCCGAGCGGTCAGGCCACCGCAAATCCCGCCCAACGCTGGAGTTACATGATCGCGCGCGTCATTCTGTGAGTGTTTCGCCCTTTTGGGGCGTTATTCTGCCGGGATGGCGGCGGCCTTGGGCGATTTCGGGAATGGCACCAGGCGCTTGGCCTCCTCGTCCCACAGCTTTAGGCGGAAGCTGGCGAAGGCCTCGGGCCATTTGATACGCCGCAGCGCTAGATGCTCGGGCATGCCGTGATGCGCCTTGCGCAGCCGGTAGCTGGGGATGGCGGGCATGAAGTGGTGGATGTCATGATAGGCGATGTTGCAGGTGCCGATGTCCCACCAATGGCCCAGGTCCAGGCAGCTCGAGCCCTGCAGGGTCGCCATGCGGAAATCCAGGTCGGGCTTGCGCTCCCAATAGGTGTCCTCGAAGTTGTGCTGCAGGAAGACCATGAAGACGCCCATATTGGCCGCGATCACCGCCGCCACGGCCAGCACGCCCAGGCCCGCCCAGCCCAGCCACAGGTAGAGCAGCCCGAACCAGGTGAACATCAGCGCGTTATGCGCCAGCACGCCCGCGACGCCGATCTTAGCGGCGTTCTTGGGCCAGCGATAGGCGATGAAGTAGGTAAAGAGCCCGCCCACCGGGATCAGGATCGCCGGGTTGCGATACAGCCGGTAGCCCAGCCGCGTCTTCCAGTCCGCCGCGTCCCATTCCCGCTTGGTCATGGTGAAGATCTCGGTCGTGTCGCGGTGGTCGAGATTGCCCAGATAGGCGTGGTGCATGTTGTGGTTATACTGCCCCGTGCGGTAGGGCGTGAAGGTGAAGATCGACGCCAGCACGCCCGCCCAGTCGTTCTGCCACTTGCGCTCGAACAGCGAGTAATGCCCCAGGTCGTGCTGCAGCACGTATAGCCGCGTCAGGCCGAAGGTGACCACCATCACAAAGGGCGCCGCGGCCCACCAATAGCCCGCGTCCACGATCCGCGCGGCAAAATAGAGGCCCGGGAAGAACGCCGCGAATGTGCCGAAGAAGCTCAGCGAGGCGATGCGATTGTCCTTTTGGGTGAAGGCCTTAAGGTACTCACGAATATCCATGGCAGTCACTTTTTGGTCCAGAATAGCTCTGCAGCGGGCAGGTTTGGATTCACCTGTATTAACTAAAGCTTAAAGGCAAAATGTCTAGATGCTATGACAAAATCTGGTGCCCGTGTGGCAAAGTTTCTCCGATGTAAAGTTTCTCCGATGTCAGGCGCCTTGGCGTGCCCCGGTCACTCGCAGACCAGCGCCCGCGCGAAAGAGCCCTGCCCGTCAAACGCGCCGATGTCGCGCGGGATAAGCGCGCCGCCCTCCAGTCGGGTGGCGATGACCCTGCGCCAGCGCGCGTCGGCGGTGATCATCTCGGGGCCCGCGCCGCAGTCGCGTATCCCGCCCGAGATCCAGTTCTCGCCGATCCGGTGGTTCGTCAGCCCAGGGAGGGACGCGACCTGGCTCACCGCGCCGTCCCTGTAGCGCCAAACGCGCAGGGTCTTCGCCAGATGCGGCCGGTCGATATAGGCCAGCTCCATGTGCCCGTCCCCGTCCAGGTCCGCCGCGCCCAATGGCGCCAGCCAGCGATAGCGCGTGCCAATATAGGGCGTCGCGGCGGCAAGCATCTTGTCAAGGTCCTGCGACATGCGAAATATTACCAGGCGCGCGCCCTGGGCGAAACTTGACTGAACGGCAACGATCTCTGGCACCCCGTCGGCATCAAGATCGACAACACGCGGTAATACATCCTCAAAAACATGGCGGGGCTCAAGGTAGACCGCACCCCGCCCCTTCCATGCATCATCGCGGCGCCAAAGTATGAGCGTCTCCCATTCTAGGGTATCGCCTAACACGCCGTGGCCGTAAGGTGCCTCGCCGGTCACGTTGGCGAAGCAGACCTTCGCGAGAGGGCCTTTTTCGACCTCGACGCAACGCTCGACCCATTGCGCTTGAGCGCCCTGCACCGATAGCAACGCGCACAAAGCTATCGCCGCGCCGCGTAAGACCGCGGGCAACGGGAGCGACGGCAGACGCGGCGCTCTCTTAGATTTGGTCGCATTTCCGGACGAGGAACCGGTATCCACTTCCTCTGGAAATGCTCCGGCCAACTTAAATCTGCTTCTCAGGCATCTGCACCACAAGCCCGTCCAGCGCGTCGGTGACTTTCAACTGGCAGGTCAGGCGCGAGCGCGCGGGGTCGGGCTCGAAAGCGAAGTCCAGCATGTCCTCCTCCATGGCCTCCTTGCCGGGCAGCTTCTCCACCCAGGCCGGGTCCACATAGACATGGCAGGTCGAGCAGGCGCAGGCGCCGCCGCAATCCGCCTCGATGCCGGGGATGTTGTTGTCGCGCGCGCCCTCCATGACGGTCAGGCCGTTGGCCACCTCAACCTCATGTTTGGTGCCGCTGTGCTCGATATAGGTGATCTTCGCCATGGGTGCCCTCTTGTCTCTTCTCGACTTGGCCAAATACGGCTTTCTGGAGCAATTTTCCAGTGACAATCGTTGCTTTGCTTACCGCCGTCGATGTTCTATATATGTTCTCATGCCCTACGCCGCCCGCCCCTCCCCAGAATGGCCGCGCCCGCCCAGCGTCCTGCCGCACTCCCTGCTAGAGCACCCGCCGAACGGCGCGCGCGTGGCCGTGGCGGGGCTGGTGCTGGTGCGCCAGCGCCCCGGCACCGCCAACGGGGTGATCTTCATCACCCTGGAGGACGAGTTCGGCGTCTCCAACGTGATCGTCTGGCGCAAGGTCTACGAGCAGTTCCGCCGCGCGGTGATCGCCGGGCGACTGTTGAAGGTGACCGGCAAAATCCAGCGCGAGGGCGGGGTCTGCCATATCATCGCCGAGCAGATCGAGGATCTTTCGCCAATGCTCGACAGCTTATTGCAGCCGGACCCCGCCCGCTATGCGGATGGACCATAGGGGGCCTTGGGCAATCTATGTGAATTGGCGGAAATGGCCTGGAGCGGACGTTGCGCATCAAGCGCACCACCCTGACAACGTTTGCCGACACCAGACGCAGCGGGACTTACATAGAGCGACCGCCCAGCTTGCCTGGGCTGCGGCCGACCTCCCCCAGGAGGCCGCATTTGCAACCGCGCGTATATTTGAAACGTTTCGATTTCCGGAAATGATGTGAGCGATTGAGCTGATGCGCAGGCGACCTCCAGGTCGGCCGCTGCCCGGGTTGCGCTTGGTTCAAGGGGGAGGCCCCGGGTCAAGCCCGGAGCGGGTTTCTTATGCCCGCTCCAAACCACAACCCGACCGCGAAAGAGCCTCAAAACCAATTCGCAAACACTACGCGCCTCCAGGTAAAACCGGCGCCGCACTCCAGCCCGTCTTGCCCCCGGGCGGCGCTTCCCATATCCCCGTCGGGAACTCGTGATTTGACCCCGGAGAGCCCAGCCATGCGCCTCACCCGCTACTTCCTGCCCGTCCTCAAGGAAAACCCCGCCGAGGCGCAGATCGTCTCGCACCGCCTGATGCTGCGGTCGGGTATGATAAAGCAGCAGGCCGCCGGGATCTACTCCTGGCTGCCGATGGGCTTCAAGGTGCTGAAAAACATTGAGAACATCGTGCATGAGGAGCAGATCCGCGCGGGCCACCACCCGATGCTCATGCCCACGATCCAGCCCGCCGAGCTTTGGCAGGAATCCGGCCGCTACAACGACTACGGCCGCGAGATGCTGCGCATCGAGGACCGGCACGGGCGCGACATGCTGTTTGGGCCCACCAACGAGGAGATGATCACCGACATCTTCCGCAGCCATGTCAACAGCTACAAGGACCTGCCGCTGACGCTCTATCACATCCAGTGGAAGTTCCGCGACGAGGTCCGCCCCCGTTTCGGCGTGATGCGCGGGCGCGAGTTCTACATGAAGGACGGCTACAACTTTGACCTCACCGAGGCCGATGCGCTGCACGCCTACAACCGGCACCTGGTCAGCTACCTGCGCACCTATGAGCGCATGGGGCTGCAGGCGATCCCGATGAAGGCCGAGGGCGGCCCCGTGGGCGGCGATCACACCCATGAATTCCTGGTGCTGGCCGAGACCGGCGAGAGCGAGGTCTTCTATGACGCGCGAATCGAGGACATCCGGCTGGGTGCGCGCGAGATCGACTATGGCAGTGTCGCGCAGTGCCGGAGCATCCTCGACGAGTTCACCGCGCTCTACGCGCGTACCGACGACACCCATGAGGATGCAATCTTCGTGGAGACGCCCGAAGAGTTCCGCCGCAAGGCCCGCGGGATCGAGGTCGGGCAGATCTTCTACTTCGGCACGAAATACTCCGAGCCCATGGGCGCGACGGTGCAGGACGCCGAGGGCAACCAGGTGCCGGTGCATATGGGCAGCCATGGCATCGGCGTCAGCCGCCTGGCGGGCGCCATCATCGAGGCCAGCCATGACGAGAACGGCATCATCTGGCCCTTCGAGGTCGCGCCCTTCAAGGTCGGCATCCTCAACATGAAGCAGGGCGACGCGGGCACGGACGGGATGTGCGAGCAGCTCTATTCGGAGCTGACCAAGGCGGGCCTGGAGCCGCTCTATGACGACCGCGAGGAGCGCGCCGGCGCCAAATTCGCCACGATGGACCTGGTGGGCTGCCCCTGGCGCGTCACCGTGGGCCCGCGCGGGCTGAAGAACGGCGTGGTGGAGCTGACCAACCGCAAGACAGGCGAGAGCGAGGAGATCAAGCCAGAGCTCCTGGTCTCGAAGCTCTCATAGGCCAAGAATGCGCGCAAAGCCGCATTTTCGTCAATTCCCATCGCGCGGGGTTTGCTTTAATCTGGTCGCGAAGCAACGGCTCGGGGCGGGCAGATGATCCGGATACTGGCATTCGTGGCGGGACTTGGGGGCGCGGCGGGGCTCAGCCAGTTTCCAGAGTTTTCGCAGCAGTACTTGCAGCGCCTCGGCGGGGCCGCCGACGGATTGCGACCCGCTATTGAGGCATTTGACGCCACGGCCGCGGATGCGGGCATCACTCGGCAACAGGCGCTGGACAGGTTCCTCGTGTCTGACGATCCCTTTCTGCAGGACCAGGGGCTGACCAAGGCCGCAGAGATCGAACGCTTCAGCACCTTAGAGCGCAACTATGTCGCGCTTCGCGAGGCCTCACCCCTGCAGCGGCTGGGCCAGGTCTACCGGCTGAACGACCGCTCGCTTATTGGCGCCACCTGGGACGATTTCCGCCCCGCGGTCCCGGTCACCATCGACGGGTTCATATGTGCCGCAATTGGTTTCAGCGCGGTTTGGTTGATCCTGATGGGGCTCTTTAAGGGCATCGGCGCCGTCATTCGAAGGACTTGGCAAGAGAATCCCACAGAGCAGATCCGCGACCTTGAGGACCAGATGCGCGAGCTTGAGGACCAGATCGATGGCCTCAAGAGCGAGCCGCAAGAGGATCAGGCGAGGCAGCCAGATTAGCCCACGGCGGTCGGGCATGGGGCGTCGATAAAGCCACTGTGGAACGACCTAGCAGAGATGAAGCCGTAGATTCTTTGGCTTTGGTCGGGTGGGTTTCGAACCCACCTTCCCCGTCACAAGGATGGGTTCAAAACCCATCCTACGCACCTTTACATTGTGGGTTTGCAACGCTGTGGAGACGCCACTCCTTGACCTATTCGCACAATCCTATACCACATCTTCCATGAAAACCGCCCCCTTTGCCCCGTTCGAGTGGATGATCGCCTGGCGCTACCTGCGCGCGCGCCGTGCCGAGGGCGGGGTCTCGACCATGACCTGGATAAGCCTGATCGGGGTCACTTTGGCGGTCTTCGCCCTGGTTGCCACGCTGGCGGTGCGGGCGGGGTTCCGGGCCGAGTTCGTCGACACCGTCCTGGGCACCGACGCGCATGTGACCGTCTATTCGCAGCTCTATGTCACCGAGACCGGGCAGACGACCCGCGCCCTGACGGATTACGCCGAGATGGCCGAGCGTGTCTCTGCCGTGGGCGGCGTTTTGCGCGCGGCACCCCTGGTGAAGGGGCAGGTTCTGGCAAACCTGCGGGCGAGCAATGCGGGTGTGGAGGTGTTCGGGATCACCAAGCCCGACCTGCTAGAGATCCCCGGCATCGCCGGGTCCTCCCAGTCCCTGGGCAGCCTTGAGAGTTTCGGCACCGGGCCCGGCCAGGGCATCGCCATCGGCAGCGGCGTGGCCCGCGAGATTGCCGCCAGCGTCGGCGACAAGATCAAGCTGATCTCGCCCAACGGCGTGCGCACCGCCTTTGGCACCTCGCCGCGCGTGAACGCCTATGAGGTGGCCTATATCTTCCATTCCGGGCGCTTTCTCGTGGACAAGACGCGGGTTTTTTTGCCCTTCGATGAGGCACAGGCCTATTTCAACAAAGAGGGCGTGGCCGATGAGATCCAGGTCATGCTGGCCGAGCCCGAGGCGGTGGACGCTGCCATTCCCGCTCTGCTGGAGGCCGCGGGCGAACGGGCGCTCGTCTGGACCTGGCGCGACAGCGCGGGCGCCTTCCTGCGCGCGCTGCAGATGCAGGACAACGCGCTGTTTATCCTGCTGGCGATTCTGGTGATGATCGCGACGATGAACATCGTCTCCGGCCTGATCATGCTGGTCAAGAACAAGGGGCGCGACATCGGCATCCTGCGCACGGTTGGGCTGACCGAGGGCGCGATCTTGCGGGTGTTCCTGATCGTGGGCGCCTCGATTGGCGTGGTGGGCACGGCGCTGGGTGTGGGGATTGGGGTGCTCTTCGCGCTGAATATCGAGAGCATCTATCAGGTCGTGGACCTGGTCACCGGGCAGCAGCGCCAGTCGCTGGAGCGCGACGGCTACATCTTCCCGCCCGCGCTGCTCTTGTGGAGCGATCTGGCCCGCGCCGTGGGGCTGTCGCTGGGCTTGAGCTTTGTGGTGACGATCTTCCCCGCCCGGCGCGCCGCGCGGATGAACCCTGTGGAGGCGCTGCGCTATGAGTGATGAGGCGCTGGGGCTGACGGGGGTTAAGAAGACCTACAACCCGGGCCAGCCCAACGAGATCAATGTATTGCGCGGGGTGGATCTGAGCGTGGCCAAGGGCGAGGTCGTGGCCCTGGTGGCGCCCTCCGGGGCCGGCAAGTCAACGCTGCTGCACATCGCCGGCCTGCTGGACAACGCCGATACTGGCGAATTGCGCATCGCGGGCCAGGCGATCACCGGCCTGGGCGACCGCCGCCGCACAGCGCTGCGCCGCCGCGCCGTGGGCTTCATCTACCAGTTCCACCACCTGCTGCCGGAGTTCACGGCGCAGGAAAACATCGTGCTGCCGCAGCTTGCCAATGGTGTGGCGCGCGCCACCGCCGAGGCCCGCGCCGCTGAGCTGCTGGCCACCGTGGGCATCGCTGAGCGCGCCAGCCACCGCCCCGCGGCCCTTTCTGGCGGCGAGCAGCAGCGCACCGCTTTCTGCCGTGCGCTGGCGAACGCGCCGGGGCTCTTGCTGGCCGATGAGCCGACGGGCAATCTCGACCCCGGCACCTCGGACGTGGTTTTCGAGGCGCTCATGGCGCTGGTGCGTGAGACCGGCATGTCCGCGCTGATCGCCACCCATAACCTAGAGCTCGCGGCGCGCATGGACCGCGTGGTGCGGCTCGAGACCGGGCGCATCGTCGGGTAGGCTTGGGCCGGTGGACACTCAGCAGACCGACTCAGCGCGAGACAGATATTGCCCAGTTTGCGTTATCTGAGCTTGAAATAGGCGGCTATTGCAGCGCTCAAATGCCTGGTCTGGACCAGTATTCGACTGAAACTGGGGCGTTCTGGTGAGTGTCCAGGGGGCCTAGCTGCCCGCCCCATCCATGGGGTTCGTCTGCCATAACTCAACCAAAGCCAGCAGCGCCCCCACCGCTGCGAGATCCTCCTCGGCCGCTTGCACGTCGCGGGCAGCGGCATCCGTCCCCTCGGCCTGGAGCGTCTCGATGGTGTCCCCCAACCGCGCCTGCGCCTCGCGCAGGATCGCCGCCTGCTCGGTCAGGCGCGCCGCGCGGGAATCCCAGTCCGGCAGCTGCGCCATCTCCCACACGAATTTCGACGTCACCCGCGGCGACACGCGCCCCGCCAGGAACGCCTGAACCGTCAGCGGCCGCGACATGGTCCCAACAAAATGCGCGGCGCCATCGCGCAGCATCCGATCGAGCACCAGCTTATGCTCGGCGCGGGTGAAGCGGATGAAGCTCAAGAGCTGGATGTTTGTGGGGACAAAGATCTCGTCCGCATGGCTGCGCGCAATGCCGTCCAGATCCTCATGCGCGGCGGCGGCCGCTGCCACGAATGTCCAGATGATGATCGCCTTGCGGATCATGTTCACAATATCCAGAACGCCAAATTTGTTGGAAGGTTACCCGCCGCAGTTGCGCGACGCAACGCTCTCTGGCGCGGCACGAATTTATACAGACCGCCCCATAACCTGTGGATAACTTTGGCAAACTTGCGATGCACAGGGGAATGCCGCAGTATGAGCTCATTGAGAGATTCGGGGGAGTCTGATGAGAATTATTGCTGCTCTTTGCACCGCCATCGCGCTGCTATCAGGGGGTGCGAACGCCTCGACAGAGATCGTCGCATGGGTCGACATCTCGACCCAAGAGATGGTTGTAGAGGTGAATGGTGAGCCGCTCCACAAATGGCCCGTGTCCACCGCGCGCCCTGGCAAGGAAACACCGCTGGGCGAATGGGGCGTGGAGTGGTTATCGGCCAAGCACAAGAGCTCGCTTTACAATAACGCGCCGATGCCTTGGTCCATCTTCTACAACGGCGATTACGCCATCCATGGGACCTCGCAGATCAGCCGCCTCGGCAGCCCGGCCAGTGCCGGCTGCGTGCGCCTGCACCCCGACAACGCCAAGACGCTTTACAAGATGGTGATCAAGCACGGCTATGACAGCCTGCGCGTGGTCGTGCAGCAATAGCTGATGGCGGGCGGCGAGGTGCTGCGATGACCGGCCTCAGCGTCGCGGTGATCAAGGGGGACGGCATCGGCGTTGACGTCACCGACGCGGCGCTGGCCGTGGTGGATCGCGCCCTTTCCTTGGTCGGCGCCGCGCCGCTGCGCTATGTGCCGATCCAGGCGGGCGCGGGCTACTTTCAAGAGACAGGGCAAGACATCGAGCCGGGCGGCGAGGAACGCTGCGGCGCATGCGACGCGATTTTTCTTGGCGCCATCGGCCTGCCCTCTGTGCGCCACGCGGATGGCACCGAGATCAGCCCGCATCTGCGCCTGCGCGACCGTTTCGGGCTTTATGCGGGCGTGCGCCCGGTAAAGGCCTATCCCAACGCGCCGCGACGCCTGGCCGATCCGCGGGCCGCGGATATCGACCTGGTGATCTTACGCGAATCCACCGAGGGGCTGTTCTACTCCGCCGCCGCCCATGGCCGCGCTCAGGTGATCGGCGACGACGAGGTGCGCGACACGCTGCGCATCACGCGAGCCACCACCGAGAAGCTGCACCGCTTTGGGTTCCGCCTGGCCGAGCGGCGCAAGGCGAAGGGCGCCCCCGGCCGCCTGACCTGCGTGGATAAGGCCAATGTATTCGCCTCCATGGCCTTCTTCCGCAAGATCTATGACGAGATCGCCCCGGAATTCCCCAATGTCGAGACCGGCTATGCCTATGTCGACGCGCAGGCGCTGAACCTCGTCCGCGCGCCCTGGGACTGCGACGTGCTGGTCATGGAGAACATGTTCGGCGACATCCTGTCGGATCTGGCGGGGGGCCTGGTCGGGGGCATGGGCATGGCCGCCTGCGCCGAGATCGGCGACGAGATCGGGCTCTTTCAGCCCGCGCATGGCTCGGCGCCGGACATCATGGGCCAGGACAAGGCCAACCCGCTGGCGGCCATCCTGTCTGGCGCGCTGATGCTGGAATACCTGGCGGAGCGCTCAGGGCTAGACATCTTCGCCGTCGCCGCCGCGCGGATCGAAGACGCTGTCAGCGCGGGGTTTGCGGCCAACCGCCTCCGACCGATGGAATTCGGCGGCGACATGGGCACGCAGGCGGTGACTAAAGAGGTGTTGGCGCAGATCGGTTAGGTTTGGTTTGACGGCAAGTTTTGGCCGCCATCAGACCTTGGCGCGACACAATTTTCTTGCAAGAAAATTGCGAAACTCTTGCAAGAGTTTCTTTGCCGCGCCCCGAAATGATCGCCTATGCGCAACCGCTTGCCGACCTGCGGACCCAACTTTCCTTGGAAGGAAAGTGCAAATCTCTTGCAAGAGATTTGGCGCGCCCAATCGTCCGTTCCAGGCCAGAGCCGCGTCAAAGCACATCAACCACGCAGTCTTTCCGAGCCGGGATCGTAGAGCGGCTCGAGCGAGACCTGCGCGGGCACACGCTCTCCGGCGACCTCCAGCTCATAGGCACCAGAGAGCACGTAGTCGCGCTCCACACCCGCATCGCAGCGCACATAGCCCATCCCAATGGCGCGCCCAACCGTGTGCCCGAACCCGCCCGAGGACAGCCAGCCGCAGCGCGCGCCGTCGCGATAGATCGTCTCGCGGCCCAGCAGGATCACTTCCGGCGCCGCGGTGAAACTCGCCAGCATCTTCTTGACACCACCCGCGCGCTGCGCCTCTAGCGCCCTGCGCCCGCGAAACTCCTGATCCGTCCGCAGTTTCACCGCCCAGCTAAGCCCGGCCTCCAGCGGCGTGTGGTCGGGCCCGATATCGCTGCCCCAGGCGCGATAGCCCTTCTCCAACCGAAGCGTCTCGATCGCGCGGTAGCCTGCGTTGCGCAGCCCCAAGGGGCCGCCGGCCTTGAGCAGGGCCTCGTAGATCACCGGCGCGTCCTCGATCGGCATATGCAGCTCCCAGCCCTGCTCGCCGACATAGGTGATGCGAATGGCGCGAACCGCGCGGCCCTGAATATCGATCTCGCGCGCGGTCGCAAATGGGATTGCTGCGTCCGAGACATCCGCCGCGGTCACCGCCGCCAGAATGGCCCGCGCCTGCGGGCCGAACAGGGACAGCACGGAGAATGCATCGGTCACATCTTCAAGGGCCGCGGACATCCCCTTGGGGATGCTCCGCCGCACCCAGTGGAAATCATGCGCCGCGAACCCGGTCCCGGTGACGATGTAATAGGCGTCAGGCGCGATGCGCGTGCAGGTTAGGTCGCACTCGATGCCACCGTGGTCATTCAGCATCTGCGTGTAGACGACGCGCCCAACCGGCACGTCCACGCGGTTCGCGGCGACCCAGCCCAGCGCGGCCTCCGCGTCCGGCCCGCGCAGGATGAACTTCGCGAAGGACGATTGGTCGAAGAGCGCCGCGGTCTCTCGGGCCGCGCGGTGCTCCCGCGCCACGGCCTTAAACCAGTTGGGCCGCGCGTAGGTATAGACGTCCTCGGCAAGCTCCCCCGGCGCGGCGAACCAGTTGGGCCTCTCCCAGCCGAGCTTCTCGCCGAAGACCGCGCCGCCGGTTTTCAAGATCTCATAAAGCGGCGAGCGGCGATAAGGCCGGGCCGAGCGGTGCTCCTCTGCGGGCCAGGACATGGTGTAGTGCTTGGCATAGGCCTCTAGCGTGCGGGCGCGGACCCAATCCAGATCGCGATGCGGCGTGCCAAAGCGGCGGATATCCACCGGCCAGAGGTCATAGGGCGGCGCGCCATTGGCGACCCATTCCGCCAGCGCCATGCCCGCGCCACCGCCCGAGGCGATCCCAAAGGCGTTGAACCCCGCGCCGACAAACACGTTCTCCATCTCTGGCGCCTCGCCGAGGATGAAGTTCCCATCGGGGGTAAAGCTCTCTGGCCCGTTCAGCAGCTGCTTGATCCCCGCCTCTTGCAGGGCGGGCACGCGTGGCAATGCCAGCTCGGTGATCTGCTCGAAGTGGTCGAAATTGCTCTCAAGAAGCTGGAAGTCGAAGGGATCCGGCAGTCCGCCGACGGCCCAAGGGATCGGGTTCGGCTCGTAGCCGCCCATGACCAGCCCGCCGACCTCCTCCTTCCAATAGGTCAGCCGGTCGGGGTCGCGCAGGGTCGGCAGGTCCGAGGGCACGCCCATCGGTTCGGTAATCATGTATTGATGCTCGATTGAGACCAGCGGCACCGCGACGCCAATCGTGGCGGCCAGGTCGCGCGTCCATTGCCCGCAGCAGAGCACCAGCTTCTCGCAGGCCACATCGCCCTGAGTGGTCCGCACCCCGGTCAGACGCCCGTCCTCTGTTAGGATCTCCGTCACGGGACAATGCTCGACCAAATGCGCGTCATTCGCCCGCGCGCCCTTCGCCAGGGCCTGCGCAATGTCCGAAGGGTTGGCCTGCCCATCGGTGGGCAGGAAGGCCGCGCCGACCACGTCGCTGACATCCATCAGGGGCCAGAGGTCCTGCGCCTCTTGCGGCGAGAGGAGCTCCATCTCCAGCCCGAAGCTGCGCGCGGTGGTGGCCTGGCGGCGCACTTCGGTCCAGCGCTCTTGGTTGCAGGCCAGTCGCAGCCCGCCGTTCTGCTTCCAGCCCGTGGCCTGGCCGGTCTCGGCCTCAAGCTTGGCATAGAGCTCTACCGAATAGCCCAGAAGCTGCGTGACGTTGGCGTTAGAGCGCAGCTGCCCCACCAGCCCCGCGGCGTGCCAGGTGGAGCCGGAGGTCAGCGCGGCTTTCTCTAACAACAGCACCTCTTGGCCCATTGCCGCCAGATGATAGGCCGTGGAGCAGCCGATGATGCCGCCGCCAATGATGACGATTTTTGACGAGCTAGGCAGCGCCATCTTCACCTCCAGGGGGCCGATTTCTTGCAAGAAATCGGCAAAACTCTGGAATCAGAGTTTTGGTTGCGCGCGACAGAAGCGTTGCACTCCAAAGCGCCACATCTGCAACTGGCGCAACCAACTTCCTTGGAAGGAAGTTGCAAATCTCTTGCAAGAGATTTGACCCGCACCAAGTGCGCCCCGTCCCGTATCGCTCATACATTGCGAAAATCCGCCAGCGAGCCCGTCAGCCGCGCCATATTCTCTTCCGTGTAGGCGCCGTAGTCGAAATCCAGCTCTGAATGCAGCTCTGACACCATCGACCATAGCGTCTCGCGCATCAGGCTGGCGCATTTCATCGCCTGGTAGGCGCGCCAGCGGGGCTCTACGGGCGCCTCAAAATACTGCTCCAGCATGGCGCGCTCTTGGCCCTCGTCCAGGCCGTTATTGCCCGCCAATCCAGCCAGATCAAAGAGCGGCGTGTTGAACCCGCCATATTCCCAGTCGATCAGCCAGAGCCGCGCGCCATCCTCCAGGATATTCGCCGCAAGAAGGTCGTTATGCCCGATCACCAGCTCCACCGGGCCGGTGGCGGCGATCAGCGCGTCCTGCGCTTGCATCAGGGCGGGCAACCGCCCTGCATGCGGCGATCCTTGCGCCTTGAGCCGCGTGGCATAGATCTGGTTCACCTGGAAGGGCCAGAAGGCAAGTACCGGCCCGCTCAGGTGAGCGCCCAGGGTGCGATGCGCCCGCGCCACCAGCTCGACGATCCGCGGCAGGTTCTGCGGCGCGCGCACGTCCTCCTCGGCGAAGGTGCGCGCCTCTAGGTAGGCCAGCACCAGGACGCCGGGCTCGTGATGCACCACCTCGGGCGCGATGCCCGCCGCATGGGCCGCGCGGCTCAGTGCCAGCTCGTTCCAGCGTAGCACGCCATGCTCGGGGATGTCGTCGCCCAGCCGCACCACATACCGCCGGTCGCCGTCCCGCACCACCAGGTTCACATTGGTGATGCCGCCGCCCAGCGGCTCGATCTCCGTCGGGTTGGTGAAGCAGGGCAGCGCCGCCGCCCGCGCAATCGCCGCGTCACTCATCGCCTAGATCACCTCGTCGCTGCGGTCGTCGGTCTCTCCGTAGCGCTTCAGCGTGGCCGGGCGGGTGCCCTCGTAGACGCGATGCAGGCCCTCGGCGATCTTGGCGTTCTCGCGCTCAAAGAGGCAATCGCCATTGAGGTCGCTGGCCACGATGAACGGCCCCATCTTGTTGCATTTCAGGACCCACATGGCCTGCGCCAGGCCCAGCTCCTCGTTCCAATGGACTGCCTCGACATTCTCCACCCCGCGCCCCAGAAGCGCGCCAGTGCCATATCCCACAGTCGACAGGTAAACTGCGCCGTTGGGCACGAAGTACTCTTTGTAATCCCTGGATGTCATGCCCCCTTTGCCAACGATCAGCCGGGCCCCGGTCTTGGCCATCCATTCAGGCAGCCATTTGGCAAACCGGAACGAGGCCGTGGCGGTCACCGCCCCCATATCGAAGGACCCATCGCTGCGGATCGTGGCAGCGGGTGAGCAATGGAAATTGGCCGCGCTTTCACTGGGCAGCTCCATCGGGATATTGGCCTTACCTTCGAGGGCGCGCATATAGACACCTTCGCGCGCCGTATACATCAGCCCGTCCAGATAAACGATGTCGCCCAGACGCAGCTGCGCAATGTCTTCGGCCGAAGGTGTGGTCGACAACCGGATTTCGCGGAGTTTCATGACATCACCCGTTCGGCCATGAGTTTCAGATGACGCATATCGGTGCCACAACAGCCACCGATCACACGCAATTCGGGGTAAGTCCGCACAAGATCGGCCACTTCACCGGCCAGTTCCTCGGGGTTGCCCGCATCCAGCGCGTCGGCATTGTCCAGCTCAGCATGGCTGCGACGCGAGGCGTTTACCACGATGCCGCGCAGACGCGGATGGCCCGTCAGCACATCGGCAAAATGGCTGGGATGGGCGCAATTGATCATGAAATAGGCCGCCGCCCCGTCCGTAAGCGCGTCGATCCGGTCGATTGCCGCGTTCAGCTCTTCGCCATTGTTCAACCGCCCATCGGTTTCCACCACCAGCGACAGCGCAACGGGGAGGTCGAAATCCCGCGCCGCCAGAACCGCACCAGCGGCTTCTTCGACCTGATTGAATGTGTAGGCGTTGACCAGATCGATCCCCATATCAGCAACCGCCCCGATCTGCGCCCGGTGATAGCTGCGTGCATCTTTGACACTCATCGGCTCCAGCTTGGCATAGGCGTCCCGTGACGGGCCGACGCAAAGGGCCACCAGCACGCTGCTGGCTGCCTTTTCCTGCCGCAGCTGCAACATCAAACCCACCGCCTGGCGATTAAGCGCCACCAGACGATCTGCATCATAGCCCAGCGGCGCGGCGCGGTCGCGATTGGCCATCCAGGTCAGCGTGTCGATGATCGCCCCCATGCCCGCCGCCTCGGCGACCTCGATCAGGTCGCGCATCTGCTCAATCAGAATCGGTTGCACCTTGGGATCCTCGACCAGAGGAAAAGTGGCAAATCCAGGCACCTCGACCCCTCGATTAAAAATCAGATCGGTACCGGTTGCGGCAACCAGAAAACGTTGATCGGTTTGATGTGGCAATGCCCGCGTCATCTATTCCGCCGCCTCCCGTTGCAGGGGCCAGTCCAACGTTTCATGGCGCTAATCGGGGATGAACCGATCCGGGTCGGCCCAGTATTTGCCCCGTCCATCCGAAAAAGCGGTCAACCATCTGAAAATTAGCCTCCTTTGTCAGGGGCAGCCCCATCAGGTTGTTGGCCGCCTTTTTGAGTGCTCGCAGGCAGACACGTTCACGTTCCGAGTGGGTCTGCCCTTCCAGATAAACGATAACGCCCAGGCGCGGCAGCGCAGTGTCTTTGACCGAGCGTGCGTTCAACAGCCGGATTTCGCTCAGTTTCAAATGCTCCCCTCCTTGATCAAAGGTCCAGCGAGCGCACCTTCGGGCAAATGAAATCCGCATTCGGCACATAATTTTGCCCGCGGTGTGCGAAACGGCTTACCGCAGACCTCGCACAACCGCCCATACAGATCCGCACGAATCACCCATAGCTGCTCGGGATGATCCAGCTTATCACCCGTAATTTCAGTATACTTGCTCAAAGCCGCAATCGCTTTGTGGTTGTCAGCTCTCGCCTGGTCGATCGTAGCACCGGTGTCTTTCAGATACTGCTTAATTGCATCGATCATGTCATCCAGAAGAGGCGCAATTGCATACCATTCTTGCGAAGTCAGCAATTCAGCCTCTCTGCCCATTCGATGACAATAAGCGCGCACGCTCATTCCGCCGCTTCCTGTTGCAGGGGCCAGTCCACGGTGTCGCGGCGTTGGTACGGGGTGAACCAGTCGGGATCGGTGCGATGCTCGACCCGCCCATCGGGCCAGATCCGCGCCACCGCCCGGCGCGAGGACAGGCAGAAGGCGTGGACCGACATGGGCATACCGCCGGTATGGCAATAGCCGACCTCGATATTGCAATCGATCACCATGTTTTTCCCGACAAACCCCATGGCCCCCATGCCGATGGAATTACCCAATTCCATGAATTCATCCTCCAACTCGGCGATGCGCGGATCGGAATTGCGGCTGCCCACAATGCGCAGCGTCGAGGCACGTTTGCCCAGCGTCATGCAGATATCCTTGGACCCGCCCAGCCCGATCCCGATGATCGCCGGCTGGCAGGCCAGCCCCCGCTTGCCGAAGGCCACGAGGCTGTCCAGGTAGAACCGCTTGATCCCTTGGATGCCGTCGCTGGGGAAGAGCATGCGGTAATCGGTGCCAAAGAGCCCGCCCTTATGCACGGTTATCAGGTCGATCCAGTCGCCCTCTGGCTCGAACCCGTATTCAATCTCCGGCGCGCCGATGCCGACATTGTTGTCGTGATCCGTGCGCCAGAGGGGGTGCACGCGGTTGGGGCGCAGCGGCACGCCGGTGGTCGCCTCGGCGGTGGCGCGGCGCAGCGCCTCCTCCAGCGCGACCATGCCGCCCTCCACCCGCGCCTCGTTGCCCAGCTTGACGAACCAGCGCGGCACGCCGGTGTCGCCGCACATGGCGCGGCGGTCCTCCTTGGCGGCCTCGTAATTGTCCAGCATGGCCTGGAGCACGAAGCTCGACAACTCGCCCTCCTCGCTCGCCGCCGCCTTCTTAAGCCCGTCAAGATAGTCCTGCGGGATCTCGATGGCGGCCTTAGCCATCAGATCGCCGGCGACGTTCCGCAGGTCTTGGATCTTAATCACCACCCAGTTCCTTCATCTTGTCAAAAATACGCAAATCCAACATCGGCCACATGGCGCCACCGCCAGCGTCTTTGGCTCCCCCCTTGGGCGGGACGGTCTTGCGAGACCTCAGCGGCGGCCCCGGCCATCAGATCAGCGACGTCAGATCGAGTCAATTCGGGTTCGATAAATGCCCGGCACCTATGTCGGCGTGTCCGCGAATGGTTCGGCCACGACCTGCCACTCGTCCTCATAAACGATGTAGCCGACGCGGTCGGATTTGAGAACATCTACAGCGATATCGTGCTCGGCCAGGATGGCCATGACTTCATAGGCGCGCGCGATGTGCTCCTGTGCGCTGGCCTTGAACCAACTGAGGCCTTTTGTGTTCCTATGGTAGGCACCCTTGCTAGAGGTCCTTGAAAAGACCTCTGGAATTGGGAGGTTTGCTTTGTACCAGACGACCAACCTGTCTAGCTCGGCATAGGTGGTTTGTTCGGTCAGGTCGTCATTCCGCAAACAATAGGCGGCGTCGAGAAAGCCGGCACGAAAGCCCACGCCCTCGATCAATTCGCCGTATACAAAGCGAAGATATCCGCTCATGGCGCCGCCACCAGTGTTTCCGGCTCTCCCTCGGGCAGGATCGTCTCGCCCGGTGTGACGATTGTAAACTGGACCGGCGCGCGGGTCACCTGTGCGCCTTGCACGCGGGTGAAGTAGCTGGCCTCCAGGGCGCCCTCCTCGGGGAAGTCCTCGCGGAAATGCGCCCCGCGGGAGTTCTCGCGGGCCAGCCCGGCCTTGGCGATCACCTCAGAGACGTCACAGAGCGAGGCCATGTTCAGCCAGTCATGCCAGGTGAGGTTGAAGGCCAGGTTCGCCGCATCCACACCGGTCTGCATCAGCTCGGCGCGGATCTCTGCAATCCGGGCCAGCCCGCGTGCCATGCCGGCCTGGGTGCGCATCACGCCGACATCTTCCCACATCGCCTCTTGCAGCGCATTGCGCAGGGTCTGCACATGGCCGGGCTTGCGCGACAGCGGGTGCATCGCGCGGGCGATCTCGGCCTCCAGGACCGCCTCATCAGGATCGCGCAGCGACAGCCGCGCCACCTCTCGCCCGATCACGTCCCCCGCCACACCGCCATAGACCGTCGAGTTCGCAACGCCGTTCCCGCCCAGCCGGTTGGAGCCATGTGCCCCGCCCGCGTCCTCGCCCGCCACATAGAGCCCCTCCATCGCGGTGCGGGTGTCCACATCCACCTCCACCCCGCCCATGAAGTAATGCGCCGTGGGCACGACCTCGACCTTGCCCGCGGCCAGGTCAAACCCGCAATCGGCGCAGCGTTTCACCATGCCGGGGAACTTCTGCGCGACATGCTCAGGGCCCAAATGGGACATCGAGATATAGACGCCGCCATTGGGCGAGATGTTCGATTTCTGCATCTCGGCATAGATGCCACGGCTGACCACGTCGCGGGTGGCGCGGTCGCCGCGCCTGTCATAATCGAACATGAAGCGATGCCCGGCCCCGTTCAGCAGATGCCCGCCCGCGCCCCTAAGCCCTTCTTCCAGAACGGTTCCGGTCATGCGGGTATGGTCGCCCGCCAGAAGCCCGGTGGGATGGAATTGCACCATCTCCATATCCCGCAGGGGCAGGCCTGCGCGCAGCGCCATCGCCAAGCCATCCATCGTCTTATCGCCGGAGGGCGTGTGGTACTTGTACATGGTGGGGCCGCCGCCGGTGGCCATCAGCACCGCCTTGGCCCGCACCAAGCGGAACACGCCGCGGCGCATGTCGATCATCAAGACCCCCGCCAGCGCAGACCCATCCGCCGTCGGCACCAGCCCAATCGCGCGGTGCTCCTGCAGCTTCTCGAGGGGCCGCGCCAGGACCTGCTCCATCAGGCGCGAGATGATCTCGATCCCCGTCAGGTCGCCCTTATGCACCGTGCGGTCGGCGGTCTGCCCGGCAAAGGCCTTTTGATGCAAAGAGCCATCCGCGTTGCGGTCAAAGAAACAGCCGACCTCGTTCTCCAGCTCGCGGATGCGCACCACCGCCTGCTCGCAGAGCCGCCAGGCCATGTCCTGGTTGGGCAGCCACTTGCCGCCCTTGATCGTATCCATGAAGTGCCGCTCGACGGTGTCGCCGCCGCCGAGTGCCACGTTATAGCCGCCCTGCACCATGCGCGTGCAACCGCATTTGCCGATCAGCCCCTTCACGGCGATGGTGATCTTGGCGTCCGGCGCGGTCTGCTGGGCGTGCAGGGCTGCAAACAGCCCCGCCCCCCCGGTGCCCAGGATCAGGATGTCGGTGTCATGCCGCTCCAGCCTCATATCGCCCTCAACAGGAACAGCGTGGCCGCGCCAAGGGACAAGGCCACCGCCCCCGCCGCCGCCGTCTTTTGCCCCGAGCTCCAGCCCAGAAGCTCCAGCGCCATCAGGCGCAGCCCGCCAAAGATGTGCACCGCCAGAAGGAACACCAACCCCATCTCGGCCAGTTTCACCAGCGGGCGCTCGGTCAAGGACAGAAAGCTCTCCAACGCGTCCGCATCGCGCACCGCCAAGGACAGCACCCAGAAATGCACCGGCAGGAACAGCGCCAGCAGCAGCCCCGACACCCGGTGCAGCAGGAAGGCGAACCAAAGCGGCCGCCTCATGTGACCGCCAAAACGGCGGAGAGGCCCAAAAGACCCAGCCCGACGGCCACGCCCCAGGTCACCGCGTCCAAGCCGCGCCGCAGCCCCAGCCATTCATGCGCGATCACCCGCAATCCGATCCCCGCATGGACCGACACCGCCAGCACGAACAGCCCGTAGTAGAGCCCCCAGAACCACGAGCCCTGGGTGCGGCCCAGAATCTCGCCCACGCTCAGCCCGCCCTGGATCGCGTAGATCATCAGCGCCAGATGCCCCAGCACCAGGGGCGCCATCACCAGCGCGCTGAGGCGCTGCAGCAGAAAGAGCCTTGCGTTAAGCACGGCGCAGCGCCTTGCGCATGGTCTCGCGCTTCAGCCCGGCGATGGCCGAGAGCGGGTCCAGATCGTTGGGGCAATGCGTCGTGCAGGAGCCCATCGAGTGGCAGTTATGGCAGCCGCCCTGCCCGCTCACCGCGTCCAGGATGGCGTCCCGCGCGCCGTCCTTGGCGTCGTTGACCAGCGTCCAGGCGCGTTGCAGCGCCGCCGGGCCGAGGTAGTCAGGGCTGCCCGACACGGTGTCGCAGGCCGCGTAGCAGATCGCGCAATTGATGCACTCGATCCCGGCGCTGGCCGTCACGCGGCCGGGCTCATCGGGGGCGATCTCGGCCATGGGCTCTGCCCGGCCGCGTGACGGGTGATGCACCGCCTTCGCGGCGACCCATTTGTCAAAAAACGGGTCCATGTCGACGACCAAGTCCTTGATCACAGGCAGGTTCCGCAGCGGCGCGATCTGAAGCGCCCCGCCCTTGGCCACCTTCTGCACATGGGTCCGGCAGGTCCAACGCGGCACGCCGTTGACCATCATCGCGCAGCTGCCGCACATGCCGACCCGGCAGGCGAAACGGTAGCTCAGCGTGGGGTCGGCGTTCTGCTGGATCCAGGAGACCACGTCGAGCACGGTCTGGCTCTCATAGGCGGGCACCTCGAAGCGCTCACTGCGCCGCTCGGTCGCATCGCCGCGCGCCACATTCACGATCAGAGTCCCCATCGCGTCTGACAAACCGCCGCCCCCTTTGAAGTCCTCCACAAGTGGTATATCGCCAAACGCGACGCGCCAAGCGAGAAGGTTGAGAAAATGAATGATGGCCTGAAAACCGCCCGCGCCGCTGACCATTTGGCGCGGCGGCTTTACGAGGCGGGGTGCCGCTATGCGTTCGGCATGCCGGGCGGCGAGGTGCTGACCCTCGTGGACGCGCTGGAGAAGGCCGGGATCCGGTTCATCCTGTGCAAGCACGAGAACAACGCGGGCTTTATGGCCGAGGGCGTGCATCACCGCGACGGCGCCCCCGCCATCCTGGTGGCCACAGTGGGCCCCGGCGTGGTCAACGGCGTGAACGTGGTGGCCAACGCGATGCAGGACCGGGTGCCCATGCTGGTGCTGTCGGGCTGCGTGGACGCCGACGAGGCGCAGACCTACACCCATCAGGTTTTCGACCATCAGCAGGTCTTCCGCTCGATCACCAAAGAGACGTTCCGCCTGACCGCCAAGAGCGCCGATATCATCGCCGACAAGGCGGTGAACATCGCCTTAGAGGGCCGCGCCGGGCCGGTGCATATCGACGTGCCGATCTCTGTCGCCGACGAAGAGGTCACCCTGCGTCCCCGGCGCCGGGCCGCGATGACGCGCACCGTGCCCTGCGAGGGGGCGGATCTGGCGACGGCGCGCGACTGGCTCGCGGCGGCGCAGCGCCCGGTCATGGTGGTCGGGCTGGACGCGGTGGCCGAGGGCGCCTCGGCGCAGGTGCAGGCCTTCGCCGAGCACTACAACATGCCGGTGATCACCACCTACAAGGCCAAGGGGATCATCCCCGAGGATCATGGCTTGGCGCTCGGCGGGGCGGGGCTCTCGCCCCTGAACGACCGCCACTTGATCCCCTTCCTGCAATCGGCGGACCTGATCCTCTGCGCGGGCTACGACCCGATCGAGATGCGCACCGGCTGGCGCGAGATCTGGGACCCCAGCCGCGTGAACGTGATCGACATCACCGCAGAGCCCAACACCCATTACATGCACCAGGCGGGCCTGAGCTTTGTCGCGGGCACCGGCGAGACGCTGGACCTGCTGCGGGGCGGCGGCCCTGCGGGCCGCGATACCTGGCGCGGCGGCGAGGTGGCGAAACTGAAGTCCGACCTGGCCGCGGCCTTCCCGTTGGACGCCGCGTGGGGCCCCGCCGCGGTGATGGACGAGTGCCGCAAAGCCCTGCCCCGCAACGCCCTGGCCACCGTGGACAGCGGCGCGCATCGCATCCTGCTCAGCCAGCTCTGGCAATGCTACGAGCCGCGCGGGTTGATCCAATCCACCGCGCTCTGCACCATGGGCTGCGCCCTGCCGATGGCCATCGGCGAGAAGCTCGCCAGCCCGGACCGCCAGGTGATCAGCTTCTCCGGCGACGCCGGCGCGCTGATGGTGATGGGCGAGCTCTCCACCGCCAAGGAGCTGGGCGGCAACCCGATCTTCGTCGTCTTCGTGGATGCCAGCCTGGCGCTGATCGAGATCAAGCAGCGCGGGCGGCAGATGACGAACGCGGGCGTGGATTTCGGCCAGCATGACTTTGCCGCCATCGGGCGCGCCTTTGGCGGCCACGGTGTGACGGTGCAGGACCGCGCGGCGTTGCGGGATGCGCTGGCAGAGGCGCAATCGGCGGAGACATTCACCGTGATCGCGGCGGTGATCGACCGGCACAGCTATGATGGCCTCTTCTAGGGTGTTTCTGGCCTGGAGCGGGCGTTGAGCGGGCCAAATCTCTTGCAAGAGATTTGCACTTTCCTTCCAAGGAAAGTTGGGCCCGCAAGCGGCAAGGGGTTGTGATAGAGGGATTATCTCGGGTCGTGCTGAAGAAACTCTTGCAAGAGTTTCGCAATTTTCTTGCAAGAAAATTGTGTCGCACCACTGCCCACTCCCGGCCAGTCTTAACAAAGCCGAGATACCCGTATGAACCGGGCCCTTCTCTCACATGCTCTCGCCAAGAAGCGCCAAGAGCCGCGGCTGCCATGTCGCCGTGATCTGGTCGGCGCGCGACACCAGGGCCACGTCCCGGTAGAGCCGCTCCGGGGCGCAGGGAAAGACCTGCACCCCGTCGTCGCCATAGCGCAGCGCATCGGGCTTTGGCAGCAGCGAATATCCCAGCCCATTCTGCACGCAACGGACGATGGCCTCGATGCTGTCGAGATTGATCACCTGGGAGGGGCTCAGGCCCATCTCGCGGCCATAGCGGGCGATCAGCTTGCCGATCCCGGAGGAGGGTATGAAGTGCAGGAACGGCAGGGCGCGCGAAAGGTCCACAAGGGTCTGGGCCACGGCGCGCTGCGGCGCGATGACGACCATTTCTTCCTGCACCAGCCGGTCGCTTTGCAACCCCGCCCCGGCCTCCGCGATCTCGGTCACCACGGCGGCGTCCAACCGGCCCTGGCGGACGCCGTCGGACAGGGTCTCTGACAGGCCGGTCGTCAACTCAAACTGCGCGGCGGGCGCCTTGCGCGCCGCGATCCTTAGGAACTCAGGCAAGACCCGCGCGGCGATCGAGGGCACAAAGCCGATCCGAAGCAGGCCCCGCAGCACATCCGACGGCGCGCAGCGCGCGCGCAGCACCGCGTGGGCCTCGACGACCGCAACCGCATCCTTCGCCACCTGTTGCCCCAGGGGCGTCAGTTTTGGCGGCCGGAAGCCGCGATCGAAGAGCGGCACGCCCAGCGCCTCCTCCAGCGCCTTCATCTGCATGCTCACAGCCGAGAGCGTCATGTTCCGGACCTGCGCGGCACGGGAGAACGACGCCTCGCGGCGCACCACGACCAGGGTCTCTAGGGCGTTGATCTGCATAAGTTCAGCTTAGCTGAAGATAACAGAAAAATAAATTAGATTGACCTGAAGACACCGATCACGAAACTGTGAGTCCAGATATTCGCCCCCCCAAAGAGGCACAGCCCAGATGTTGGACCAAACCCGTTATCATCACCTTAATCAGGCGCGTGCCTTGGCCCCGGTCTTTGCCGAGCGGGCGGCGCGCTGGGACCAGAACCGCGAATATTGCTGGGACAATATCCGCGACCTCGCTGACGCCGGGCTGATGGGCATGACCATCCCCCCCCGCTTCGGCGGCGCTGGGGCCAGCTATTTCGAGGTCGTGCAAGTCGTCGAGGAGATCGCCCGCGCCTGCACCCTGACCGCGCGGGTGGTGGTCGAGGCGAATATGGGCGGCATCAGCGCCGTGATGGCCTATGGCACGGACGAACAGCGCGCCTATTGCGCGCCGCTGGTCCTGGCCGGCGACAAGCCCGCGATCTGCATCACCGAGCCCCAGGCGGGCTCCGCCGCGACCGAGATGCAGACCACCGCGCGCCGCGTGGCGGCGGGCTATGTGCTGGATGGCTGCAAGCATTGGATCACCGGCGGCGGGGTGTCCAAGCTCTACCTGATCTTCGCACGGGTCCTGGATGAGGACGGCGCCGAGGAGGGCATCACCGGTTTCCTGGTGCATCACGACCCGGCGACTGGCCATGATCCAAAGGGCTTCGAGGTGGTGCGGCGCGAGCGCACGATGGGGCTCTGCGGCATGCCCGAGGCCGAGCTGCGCTTTGCCGATCTGATGGTCGAGGATCGCTTTGTGCTGCGCCCGCCCGCCGGGTTCAAGCGCGGCTTTGCCGATCTCATGAGCGCCTATAACAGCCAGCGCGTCGGGGCGGGCACCATCGCCATGGGCGTGGCGGCGGGGGCGCTTGAGCACGCCAAGCGCTACCTGGCCGAGCGCCACCAGTTCGGGCGCCCCCTGCAGGAGTTCCAGGGGCTGCAATGGATGCTGGCGGATATGGACGCGGCGGTGCATGCCTCGCGGCTGATGCTGCAAGAGGCGGCGAAGACCCTTGGGCCCTTGGGGTTTCCTGACATGCTGATGGCGGCGCGGGCCAAGGCCTTCGCCTCGGAGCAGGCGATCAAGGTCGTCTCGGACGCGCTGCAGATGTTCGGTGCGCGCGGCTATGGCGACCAGGAGCCGCTGGAGCGAATGTATCGCGACGTGCGGATGTTCACCATCGGCGGCGGGACGGCGCAGATCCTGAAGACGCAGGTGGCGGGGGCGCTGCTGGGGATCAAGACACCGCAGACGCGCGATGGCTACGCGCAAACGCGCAGTGCCCGCTAGAGATCGCGCGCTGCGGAAACCTTAAAGGTTTCCGAACCGGTTTCATTTTATGAAACCGCCGCTCCATTGCGGGCGAAGGACATTGCGAAGACGTGGCGCGGTTCAGCCCTTCAGCAAATCGTCAATCTGCCGAAGCCCGGCGATCAGACCGGCCATCTCGTCCACCGGGATCATGTTCGGCCCATCGCTTGGCGCGTTGTCGGGGTCCTGATGCGTCTCAATGAACAGCGCCGAGACCCCCACCGCGCAGGCCGCCCGGGCCAGCACCGGCGCGAACTCGCGCTGCCCGCCGGAATGCGTGCCCTGCCCGCCGGGCTGCTGCACCGAATGCGTGGCGTCAAACACCACCGGGTAGCCCGTCTGCGCCATGATCGGCAGGCCTCTGAAATCATTCACCAATGTGTTGTAGCCAAAGGAGGTCCCGCGCTCGCAGAGCATGATCTTCTCGTTCCCGGTCGAGGCCAGTTTCGCGGCCACATGCGCCATGTCCCACGGCGCCAGGAACTGGCCCTTCTTGATGTTAATCGCGCGCCCGGTCTCGCCCGCGGCCAGCAAGAGATCCGTCTGGCGGCACAGGAAGGCCGGGATCTGCAGCACGTCGCAGACCTCCGCTGCGGGCGCGCAATGCCCCGGCTCGTGCACATCCGTCAGCACCGGGCAGCCGAACTCCTCGCGGATTTTCCCAAGCACCTCCAGGCCCTTAGCCATGCCCAGCCCGCGTTCGGAGCCCAGCGAGGAGCGGTTCGCCTTGTCATAGCTGGCCTTGAAGATGAAGCCGGTGCCGGTGGCCGAGCAGGCCTCGGCGATCTTCTCGGCCATCATGCGGGCGTGGTCGAGGGACTCTAGCTGGCAGGGTCCGGTGATCAGCGCGAAGGGCGCGCGGCCTCCGATGGTGACGTTGCCGATCTCGATGGTCTTGGTGGTCATGTCCTGCCCCGCTGCGCCGTTCGGCGCCTGTTTGCATGAGGAGGCTCCCCGTGTCCACCGGCGGCAAGCGCCTGGCCTGGGCGCATCGCATTGGTCCCAGTATTTTGCACCCGTTTTCAGGGCCTTACCCGTTCCCGGTGGGCCCCTGCCTGAGCTGCCCGCCGCATGATTTTTACGACCGGGTGATCACTCCTCGCGGGCTGTTGATGAAGTCAGACATTGCGGTGGGCAGAATTGCCCACCCTACGGCTGTGGTTAACGATGTCCTACCGTGTCGAGCGGGTTTTGCCGCGAATCGGGTGTTAATCCCTTATTTTCATGGCAAATCGCGTGTCGGACTTTTGTCGGCAAAACGTCGGCCTTGCGTCGGGCAGGTTGCCCGATTTTGGATGGGTTAACAGAGCGTGCGGTGCGCAACACGTTTGTTGGGGATGGTGTGTGAGATCACGCGCCCTACCGCTTGATAGGAGCGGTGTTAAAAATTGCCCTCCCTACGGTTGCTGAGAGAAGTTGTAGAACACTTGTAAAACGGCCGCGCCAGCAAGAACGCAGGTCAATACAACGATCAACCATGACTGACGCAATTGGTCTCGATGGCGTCGCTCTTCCAACTCATGTTCAGCCATCTCCAAGATGGCTTTCCCAGTAACGTGGTACTTACTATCGGAGTATCGTAGTGCGCCGGACTCTTTAAGTGACTCCAGATGAAGGAAGAAGGCCGACATTTCTTCCTCAAAATTTGGGTGCATGTATGCCCGTAGACCATAGACATCTTTGAAAATGTCGGTTTCAACGAACCCTATTCTTTCACCGTGCCAGTGCTTTTTTTGACCCACGTGCAAGTGAATCAATTTCTCTAGTAAAAAGAAACGGTCACGTCTGAATCGAACAGTTCGGTTGTAAAGAAACTGTGAGACCCTCTCCTTGAGAGCTGACCTTTCTGCAAAAAATGTCCAACGGCTTCGTATGAACATTTTTGGATCTGAGAACTCAAAAACAGTTCCGTATTTGAAGGTGCCCACAACAAAATCTTCGGTCGCCAAAAAGCCATTTGATAAGCAGCAAGGCGATCCTTCACACTCCCCAACGACATGACCGTCGTGAACTTCCGAGACTCTCATTTTAAAAGTATCAGTCGACCTAGTTCCTACAATTACAACGCACCCATTTGTGTAATTGTTGTGCCCCAGTTCACTCCTCGAAATCGTCGCAGGGTTCCGCAACGCAACTCGGATCGCTTTTCTCCGTAAATCGAGGCCGGCATGAGACTTCAAACATCCAACTCCTTTACCAAAACGGCGTTCATCTTAACTTACTGGAACCGCAGCGCATTTGCCACCGCCTGCCCGTGGGATGGCGATGCAATGGCAGCAGGGGCAGCGCTTTATCCCTGCCAAGCTCCGTACGACTTCAAAGGCTTGTGCTGTCCTGAGCCAAATCGCCAGCCCGCCGGAGTCGTCCATTGGAGCGCCATTGGTCCGAGAGACAATGGCGACGCAGGCGATGGCCGGGGCCTTCGGCCTGTTAACCGGCCAGGGCGCGCCAATCAGACGTCGAGTTCTTCCACGAACCGCGCGTTCTCCTGGATGTACTGGAACCGCAGCTCGGGTTTCTTGCCCATCAGGCGCTCCACCAAGTCGCCGGTCTCGCCGGGGTCGTCCTCGTCGATGGTCACCCGGATCAGCTTGCGCGATTTGGGGTCCATCGTGGTCTCTTTGAGGTCCTTGGCGTCCATCTCGCCCAGGCCCTTGAAGCGCGAGACGTCGATCTTGCCTTTGCCGCCGACGCCCTTCTCGAGCCAGAGGTCGCGCTCGGCCTCGTCCAGGCAGTAGTGCCGGTGCGCGCCCTGGGTCAGCCTAAACAGCGGCGGGCAGGCCAGATACAAATGCCCCGCGTCAATCATCGGCCGCATCTGCGTGAAGAAGAACGTCATCAAGAGCGAGGCGATATGCGCCCCGTCCACATCCGCGTCCGTCATGATGATGATCTTGTCGTAGCGCAGATCGTCCACGTTGAACTTCGTGCCCAGCCCCACGCCCAGCGCCTGGCAGAGGTCGGAGATCTCGGCGTTCGAGCCCAGCTTTGACGAGGCCGCGCCCAGCACGTTCAGGATCTTGCCGCGCAGGGGCAAAAGCGCCTGCGTCTTGCGGTCCCGCGCCATCTTGGCGCTGCCGCCCGCGCTGTCGCCCTCGACGATGAATAATTCCGTGCCCTCGCGTGTTGAGGAGGAGCAGTCCACCAACTTGCCGGGAAGGCGTAGCTTTTTCGTGGCGGACTTGCGTTGTGTTTCCTTCTCGGCCCTTCGGCGCAGCCGCTCCTCGGCGCGCAGCACCAGAAAGTCCAGGATCGCGCCCGCGGATTTCGTGTCCGCCGCCAGCCAGTTGTCGAAATGGTCCCGCACGGCGTTCTCGACCATGCGCTGCGCGCTCTCGTTGGACAGCCGGTCCTTGGTCTGGCCCACGAATTGCGGGTCGCGAATGAAGATCGAGACCAGCGCGCCGGCGCCCGAGGTCAGATCCTCGCGCGTCACCTGGGCCGCCTTCTTGGTGCCCACCCGCTCGCCATAGGCGCGGATGCCCTTCAGGATCGCCGCCCAGAAGCCCGCCTCATGCGTGCCGCCCTCGGGCGTTGGCACCGTGTTGCAATAGCTCTGGATGAAGCCGTCGCGCACCGGCGTCCAGTTGATCGCCCAGTCGATCTTGCCCGGCTCGCCGAACTTCTCGGTAAAGTCCACCTGCCCCGCGAAGGGCCGGTCCGCGTAGGTCGTCGCCCCCGCGAAGGCGTCCGAGAGGTAGTCGGCAAGCCCGCCGGGGAAGTGGAACTTGGCCTCGCGCGGGGTCTCGCCGTCGTCGATGGCCGAGCGCCAGCGGATCTCGACCCCCGAGAACAGGTAGGCCTTGGAGCGCGCCATCTTGAACAGCCGCGCCGGCTTGAGCTTGAGCGAGCCGAAGATCTCGGGGTCCGGGTTGAACGTCACCGCCGTGCCGCGCCGGTTGGGCGCCGCGCCGACCTTCTGCAGCTTGTGCTGCGGCACCCCGCGGGCGAACTCCATCGCAAAGAGCTCCCGGTTGCGCGCCACCTCGACCCGCATATGGTCCGACAGCGCGTTCACCACCGAGGAGCCCACCCCGTTCAGGCCGCCGGAGGTCTCATAGTTCTTGCCCGAGAACTTGCCGCCCGCGTTCAGCGTGCAAAGGATGATCTCGAGCGCCGATTTCTCGGGAAACTTCGGGTGCGGGTCCACCGGGATGCCGCGGCCATTGTCGCGCACCGAGACGTGCCCGTTCTCGTGCAGCTCGACCTCGATCCAGGTCGCGTGGCCGGCCACCGCCTCGTCCATCGAGTTGTCGACGATCTCGGCCACCATGTGATGCAGCGCGCGATCGTCCTTGCCGCCGATATACATCCCCGGACGCAGGCGCACATGCTCCATATCCTCCAGGACCTCAATCGAGGACGCGTCATAGGTTTGCGCACCAGGTGCACTGGTCAGAAGATCGTCGGCCATTGCGCTGCTCTGTTCTTGTTTGTTTGGCCGATTAGATCAGAAAGCGGCGCCGAGGGGAAGCGGGGCAAAGCGTTTTGGAGCGCTCAAATGCTCAGATAAGTGCCGGATTGACATGATACCTATTGGTTTCATATAGTCGCGATACCGTTTGGTATCACAAAGGGATGATGAATGAGACATAGCCCCACCCTGCCCCGCCCGCCCGGCCCGCCGCGTGAGACGCCTGACTTGCGACCCGCCCAGCCATGAACGCGCCAGAGCAGATGGGGTTCCGCGCACTCGCGGACCCGACGCGGCGCAGCATCCTGCAGCTCCTGGCCAAGCGGGACATGACCATCGCCGAGGTCGCCGACAATTTCGACATGACCCGGGCGGCGGTCAAAAAGCACCTGACCATCCTGCAGGACGGCAACCTGATCGCCGTCCAGACCGAGGGCCGGTCCCGGCGCAACAGGCTGAACGCCGACGGGCTCAAGCGGCTCTTTGATTGGTTCGCCTATTTCGACGCCTTCTGGGACGAGAGGCTGAGCACCCTGAAATCCGAAATCGAAAGGGACGCGCAATGACCGAGACCATCTTAGAGAAGTCCATCTACCTCAAGGCGACGCCCGCCCAGGTCTGGGCCTATCTCACCGACCCCGAGAAGCTGGCGGTCTGGTTCCACAAACCATCAGCCCCTCTGGTGGACGGTGCCTATGAGATGTTCGGCGTCGAAAGCGGTGACAGGCTGATTTGGGGCAAGGTGCTGCTGGCCGAGCCGTTCCTGCGGCTGCACTACACGTTCACAATCGCGCCGATGGGCGAACAGGTGAGCACCGTGAAGTGGCAACTCACCGAAGTGGCGGGCGGCACCAACCTGTCGCTGCGGCATGAGGGGATGCCCCAGGGCGTGGCGGCGTTTGACCTGACGCTGGCGATGGACAAGGGTTGGGATGATCATTTGGCGCGCCTAAGGGCATCCGCTCATTCCCAGCAGGCTCAGTAAGCTGGCCGCGCGCGCCTCGGCGGCGCGGGCCCTGCGGCGATGCACGCGTTCGGGGCACGCGTTCGGGGCACGCGTTCGGGCCAGCAGCGCTATTCTGCCGCCTGAGGCGCCGCCTTGGTTGCGTCCGATAGCTCCTCTTGGATCGCCCGCCAGATCTCGGCGCGTTCCGGATCGGCCTTTAGGGCGGCGATCTTGGCGCTGTGGCGTGCAACGCAATCCTGGTGCAGCCCCTGGATCTCGGGGTCGCTCAGCAGAGCGGCCAATTCCCGCTTCAAGGGCGGCACAAAGGGCTGGAAGCTATCGTTCTGCATGCCCTCGCCGCTGCGGTCGCGGAAGTATTTCTCGCGCATCTGGTCCGGGCGCACCGCCTCGTCACGTTGGCACTGCACAAGCATGCTCTCGCCGGAGCGCCGCGTGTAGTGGTTGACCCGCGCCAGCGCGTAGCGCCCGTTGGCGACCATCCCGCGCCGGCCCTTCTCGATGAAGCCGCCAGGCACCTGCGCCCCGGCCCCGTCCACCCAGTCTATGTCGCCCTGCGCGCCAGGCTTAAGCTGCGGTCGGTGATCGGAATAGGACTCCACGCCGGGCCAGATCCGCATGATGGATGTCACCCCGCGCCGCGCCGCGCCCTTTGGCAGGCGCAGCGGGTCGGAGACGCGAAACTGCGAGGTGATCAGGCGGTCCTCGAACCGCTCCACCCCGCCGAAGCCGAACAGAAGCTCGCTTAGCGAGATCACATCCGGGTAGCCGGTTACCGCCAGCAGACTGTTCAGCGTGCCGTCCGCCACGTTGATTTGGATGAACTCGTCGACATCCGTGAGGATCGCGTAATCGGCGCTGCTGAACGCCTTGGTGTATTGCGCACAGTGGATCGCAACGTTCAGGTGCTGGTCGCTGCCCAGCGCCACGGAGGGGTTCTGCACGTGCTTGACGATCCCGCGCGCGTCCAACGCGTCCAGCAGCTCTGCCGTGCCGTCGTCGCAGTCGTTCGAGAAGATGACGAAATCCGTGACCCCGATAGCGCGGTTATGCGCGATCCATTCCAGCAGGAACGGCCCCTCGTTACGCACGCAGGTGAACACGCAGATCTTATGCGCGCGCTGGACCACCGCCCGTTCGCGGTCCTGGCGCTCTGAGGCGATGCTCTGGCCGCGGTCAAAATTCACCCAGCGGCGCACCCCATGACGCAACGGTTCGGCCCGGGTGACACGCGGGTCGCCGTGCTGATGCTCTGCGTGCTCGATCAGGCTGCAGGCCTCGCCCGCCATGTAAGCGTAGCCGCGGATCGACAGCGGGCCGATCTGCGGCTCATGCGTGCCGTGGATCGCCAGCACGCGCGTGGGCGGCGGGCGAAAGTAAGACGGGTAGGCAAAGGCCCCGGACATCACGAGGGCCGAGGCAATCTTTGGCAGCTCCACTTTTAGCAGTGGCGCCAGGGTCAGCAGATTCAGCACCGTCATGGCGCCCGCCGAGCTGCCGCCCAGAACATAATGCCCAGAGAAGCCCTGCGCCGCGCGGTTCGCCTCAAGCCAGGCCAGGAAGGCCGCGCCGTCTTCGGTCGCCGCCAGCGCCGCCGCGCCGGTGAAATCGGGGTTGAGGTCCGGGCTGCGCGCCCTGGCGTCCTCGACCAGGTCCGGGAGCAGCGCGCGGGCGGTGTCCGAGAGGTCCTCGGCGCGGGCCCTCAGGCGGTACTGCACATAGGCGCAGGCGTAGCCATGCCGCATCATCAGCCGCGCCACGCGGTCATGCCCGCGGGCTTCGATATCCCCGGTGCGAAAGCCCCCCGAATGGAACCAAATCAGCAACGGCAATGGCCCCTCGGCCCCCTCGGGGCGGAAGATCTTGACGCGCAGATCCTGCGGCCCATCGGCGGTGGGCCGGGCCGCATAGGTCTCGTAACTGATGCCCGGTGTGCTCATGGCCCTGCCGCGTTGCTTGGCGCGCGGAGGGTCGCAAGAATGCCTGTGGCTGTCAAACGCGGGCGGCGTTTGGCCTAAAGATCGATCTCGCCGGTGTCAGGATCCGGCAACACCGGCTTGGGATGCTTGCGGCGGATGATGATGTCGCCATTAGGCAGCACCTCTGGCGGGTGGTAGCCCTGCCAGTCGCGCAAGGCGCCCTCGAGCTCGCGCAGCGTCGGCTCCAGCTCGCCCATGAGCCCCCGCATCAAGAGCCTCGTGCCCTCCGACAGCAGGTCCACGCCCTCCTTGAGGTCGCTGTCCTGGGACTGCGCGGGCAGAGCGAGAAGCGCGGCGGCAAGCGCCATGGGGGCAAAGCGGTACATGCGCGGAGTGTACCATGTTTTTGGCGGGTTTGGAATGTGCAACGCGGATGCTGCAGCTGTGGTTGGCGGCGGGATCCACCGGCACGGCTTTGCCCGTGTCGCTTGCGCCGCGGCACGTCCAGCCAACCGCAGAGCACTTTGGTTATCCTGGTGCACAGTTTGTCGAGAAGGGTGGCGCCGCTTTGGACGCTATGCGGATTGACCAACAGGCGCAGGGCCCAGCGGCTCAGGCCGTGGCCCGCACAAGCGCGCCGGGCGTCACGACATGATCAGTCCGCCGTCCACATTGATGGTCTGGCCGGTGATGTAGCTGGCGTCCTCGCTGGCAAGGAATGCCACCAGCCCGGCCACGTCACGGCCCTGGCCCGCGCGTTTCATCGGCACGTTGTTGCGCACCCAGCTGTCCATCAACTCACCCGGGCCGTAGTCGCCCAACATTTCGCCCCAGACCTTGTCGTTATAGGCCCACATGTCGGTCTCGATGATGCCGGGGCAGATCGCGTTGACGGTGATATTGTCCAGCGCGACCTCCTTGGCGAGGCTTTGGGTCAGCCCCATGACCCCGAATTTCGAGGCGGCGTAGTGGGGTGTATAGATGAACCCGTCGCGGGCCTGGCCGGAGGCGGTGTTGATCAAGCGCCCGCCCCTGCCGGAGGCGCGCATGTGGCGAATGGCTTCCTGGCAGCAAAGGAATACACCCTTGGTGTTCACCTCCATCGTGTCATCCCATTCCTGCTCGGTCAGGTCTTCGACCTTGGCTATGGTGATGATACCTGCATTCTGAATCGAGACATCGACGCCGCCGAATTCTGCGGCCGCCATTGCGTAGAGCTCTGCGACTTGCGCCCTGTCGGTCACGTTGCAGACAAAGCCTTTTGCCCCGCCGCCCAGCTTCTCGGCGGCGTCATGCACCTGCTCTTCGATTGAGGCGATGACGACTTTGGCCCCTTCCGAGGCGAACCGCTCGGCCATCGCATAGCCGATGCCCTTATTGCCGCCGGTGATGACAACGCATTTCCCCGCGAACCTGTCCATGCGCCTCAATCGCCTCCCTCTTGGCCAAAGGCGTCTGAAACAAGCCGCCCTGCGGTAAATTTGTCTGTCACAAGAAGATCAATGACCCCGGCCTTGAGCGCGCCGTGAATGGCACCTGTCTTGGACTGCCCGCCGGCCAGGGCAATGACGCGGTCGGTGTTTGAAAGCTCATCCAGCGTCATGCCGATGACGCGTTCGTCCAGCGGTGTCTTTACGGGGTGCCCGTCGCTGTCAAAAAACCTAAGGCTGATGTCGCCCACGCCGCCCGCGTCTTTGACGGCCGCAAGCTCGCGGGGGGCGAAGACATTGCCACTTCGCGCCAGCATGCCAGAGGGCTCGACCGCGCCGATCCCCACGATAGAGAGCGTGACCTTCTCGAACAGTTCCATGGTTTCGCGCACATAGGTGTCGCCGAGAAGGACCAGCTTGGCCTCCCGCGACTGCGCGACGCCCGGAGCGCTCAGCAGATGGGCCTCTGCCCCGGTGAGCTTTGCCAGGCGGGTGGTCAACTGGTTGGCATGAATCTGAACCGTGGGGTCGCCCATCCCTCCCAGGGTCTGAACAATGTACTTTGCCTTTCCCGACTTCATCGGGTGGATGTTCTCGACCATCTTCAAGATAGTCTCGGACCAACTTGAGACGCCGATAATCTCATTGGGTTGCAAGGTGGCTTCGACGAAATGCGCTGCGGCCTCGCCAATCCGCGCCATGATTGCCCCGTCCCGGTCCTCCGAGCATTCGACGACAATCGCCTCTCCGAGCCCATATTTGCGACGCAGCGCGGCCTCCAGATCGGCATAGGTGCCCGATGGGGCGACCACGGTGGTGCGCACGATCTCTTCGTCTTGCGCCCGCTTCAGCATGCGCGACACGGTGGCCTGCGAGATCCTGAGATGCTTGGCGATGTCGGCCTGACGCTGATTTTCCACGTGATACATCTGCGCGACACGCGCAATCATTCGAAGTTCGTTCAGGCGTGACATTCAGCGGGGTCTCCAGGCAACTTGTGAATAATTATGCACTACAGGCGCAACGTGGTGCGCGCAACGGCGTCTTTCCAAAGACTGCGCAGGGCCTTGCGATCCTTGGCGGGCATGTCGGGGACGAGGCGCCCGCCGCGCGCGGCCAAACCCGTCAACTGGTCGAGATCTTGCCAAAAGCCCGTCGCCAGGCCTGCCAGGTAGGCGGCTCCGATGGCCGAGGTCTCGGAATCTCGGCATGGCGTCACCGGATGCGCCAACAGATCGGCGACCATCTGCATCAGGAACCGGTTCTCGCTTGGGCCGCCATCGACGGATAGCCGGCCTATGGTCATGCCGGATCGCTCAATGACATCGAATATATCGGCAACCTGTTGCGCCATGCTTTCTGCGGCCGCGCGTGCGATATGGGCGGGCTCGCTTACAAAGGACAGGCCCGAGATCATGCCGCGGGCCTCCGGGGCCCAATGCGGCGCGCCGAGGCCCACATGGGCCGGGACCAGGCAAACGCCCTCTGCAGAGGCGGACGTGCCCGCAAGCTTTAGCAAGGCATCCACGTCGCCAAGCCCGAGCATCCTGGCCGTCCATGGGAAAACCGAGGCGCTGACCAGAATGTTGCCCTCAAAGGCGAATGTCGACTTGCCGTGCAGAGACCACGCGATGGTCGTTGTCAGCCCATCGGGCGGGGCCACGAATTCGGGGATCGTGGCCATGACCGACGAGCCGGTTCCAAACGTGACCTTGCCATCGCCCGGCACAAACGCGCCGTGGCCAAAGAGGGCCGCGTGGGAATCGCCGATTGCCGAGGCAATGGGGATGCCGTCAGGCAGGGCATCAACATTCCTGGTTTCGCCGAAGACATGCGCGGAATCGCGAACCTCTGGCAGGTAGGCGGGATCGACCCCGAACAGGTCGCATAGGCTGCTGTCCCATGCGCCATCGGCGAGGTTGAAGAGCTGCGTTCGCGCGGCGTTGGAGCGGTCGGTGGCGTGGACCCGCCCGCCAGAGAGCTGCCAGATCAGCCAGCTATCCACGGTGCCGACGCAAACATCGCCCGTTCCGGAGCCGTGATGGGCCAGCAGCCAGGCGACTTTCGTCGGAGGGAATAGCGGGTCAATGGGAAGGCCGGTGCGCGCGATCACATCCTGCGCGTGACCTGCGGCCTTCAGCGCCTCGCATTCGGCGGCCGTTCTGCGGCATTGCCATGTCAGGACCGGTCCAAGCGGCGCACCGGTTCTCCGATCCCAGATCAAAACGGACTCGCGTTGATTGGAGATCCCGAGGGCCACGATCCTGGCGTCGGGCGCCTCAGCTTTGCAGATCGAGATGGCCTTTTGGGTCGCCGACCAGATGGCCATGGCGTCCTGTTGGACCCATCCCGATTGCGGGTGCTCGATGGGAACCGGGGCTGATCCGGAGGCGATGATCTCTCCGGATTGCGCGACCAGCACGGCCTTGCAATTCGACGTGCCCTCGTCGATGGCAAGAACGACGTCTCGCGCCACGCTCACCTCTTGCGCTTCAGCAAGTCGGTCACGCTGTCCGCAATGCCTTGCGGCGACATGCCGAATTCGTCCAGCAGGAAATTCGCCGAGCCGGTCGGGGCGAACACGCCAGGCACGCCTAGGCGCTTCATCGGGACCGGGACGGGGCATTCATCCACGACCACCTCGGCCACTGCGCTGCCAAGACCGCCGAACACTGTGTGCTCCTCGCAGGTGACGATTGCGCCGGTCTCAGCCGCGGCCGACACGATCGCCTCTGTGTCGATGGGTCTAACCGTTGCCATATTCAGAACCCGCGCCGAGATCCCCTTTGCATCGAGCAAATCGGCGGCCGTCATCGCGCGGTAGCTCAACGTGCCGTTGGCGATCAAAGTAACGTCTGAACCCTTTCGCAGAACGTTGGCCCGCCCCAGTTCAAACCTGTGATTTTCGGCAAACAGATCCGGCACACCCACACGGCTAAGGCGCAAGAAGCACCCCCCCTCGAACCCGGCCGCCCATTCGATGACGGCGGCGGTCTCGATGCGGTCGGCCGGAGCGATGACCGGCACATTCGGCAAGGCGCGTATCCAGGCGAAATCCTCTATCGAGTGATGGGTTGCGCCCAATTCGCCATAGGCAAGGCCAGAGCTTATGCCGACCAACTTCACGTTGGTTTCCGAATACGCGACGTCCGCCTTGATCTGTTCCAGCGCCCGGCCGGTCAGAAACGGCGCGGCGGCACAGACAAACGGGATCTTGCCACCATTGGCCAGACCCGCGCCCACGCCGACCATGTTTTGCTCGGCGATGCCGACATTGATCAGTCGCTCGGGGAATTTGTCGCGAAAACCCGCCAGCTTGGACGAGCCGACGGAATCGTTGCAGACCGCCACGATGTCGGCGTTGGCCGCGCCCAGCTGTTCCAGCGTTGCGACAAAAGCGTCGCGGCAATCGTGCATCTTGGCAGGTTCAACGGGGGCATTCATGGCGCTGCCTCTTTCAGCTCGGTCATGGCCTGGTTGTATTGCTCCTCATTCGGGACCTTGTGATGCCAGGCGACATTGTCAGACATAAAGGACACGCCATGCCCTTTGTTGGTATGGGCGACGATGCATTTGGGTTTACCGGTCACGATCTGCCCCGCATCCAGCACGGCACAGATCTGATCCATGTTGTGGCCGTCGATCTCTTGCACGTCCCAGCCAAAAGCTGCGAGCTTTGGAGCCAGCGGCGCAAGGTCGTTGGTATCCGCGAGCCGCGCACCCTGCTGCAATCGGTTATGGTCGATGATGAGCGTTAGGTTGTCCAATTTGAGCTGGGCCGCGCTCATGATCGCCTCCCAGTTCGAGCCCTCCTGCATCTCTCCGTCACCGGTGATCACGAAGGTCCGCCAATTTGCCCTATTAAGCTTGGCGGCCGTGGCCATGCCCACACCAACCGGAAGACCGTGACCCAAAGGGCCCGTGTTGGTCTCAACACCGGGAACTTTGGTGCGATTCGGGTGGCCGTTGAGGCGGGAATGCGGCTTCAGAAAGGTTGCGATTTCGTCCTTGGGGATGAAGCCCTTTTCGGCCAACACAACGTAGAGCGCGAGCGCGGTATGCCCCTTGCTGAGCACAAGGCGGTCCCGTTCCGGCGCACGCGGATTGGCCGGATCAACCGACATTATCTTGAAGTACAATGCGGTAAGCAGGTCCGTGACCGAAAGCTCTCCGCCGATATGGCCCGCGCCTGCTTCAAACACGGCCTGCAGATCGCGCCGCCTGACACGGTTTGCAATGACGCGGAGATCGTGAGTGTTCATGAGCGGCCTGTGTATAAAAATTCACGCCCTAAAAAACATGCAAAACGAGCAGCTGTCAAGCGCGACAGGGGACCCCCGCCCCTTGAGCCCCTCCCCAATCATACCCCACATACCTACCATTGACACATCAAATCGGAGGCGTTACGAAATTAATATCGCGAGTGAATAAATATGCGATACGGGGGAGGGAAGTTACGAATGACGACGCTGAACGGGTCGGAAAGAAAGACAAATCTTTCTGACTTCTTCTCACTTAGCGGGGCGACGGGGCCCTTGATCGGGCTTCTGGTTCTGTGCGCATTCCTCTCTTTCGCTACAGATTCCTTCTTTTCGTTTCGAAACTTCCTGAACATCGCGGACCAGATCACTGTTCTGGGCATCATGGCCGTGGGCATGACGTTCGTTATCCTGATCGGCGGGATTGACCTCTCTGTGGGCTCTATACTGGCCCTGTCGATGATGGTCTTGGGGTATCTGAATGTGGAAGCCGGTTATCCCATGGGCGTTGCAATTATCGGCGCGCTGCTGGCCTCTGCTGTGGCCGGCGCGGTGTCCGGGCTGTTGATAACCGAGTTCAGGGTCCCGGCCTTCATTGCGACTTTGGCGATGATGTCAATCGCCCGCGGGCTTGCGAATATGATCACCAACGGCTCGCAGATCATTGGGTTTCCGACCTGGTTCAACCTTGGCGCCATCATCCGTCACTTCGGCTTTCTGACCATCACCGTTGCGGTGATGATAACGGTGTTCGTCGTGGCCACCCTGTTCCTGCGGTTTCGCCAGGAGGGGCGTGCGCTTTACGCCATTGGCGGCAATCCGGAGGTCGCGCGGCTTGCGGGCATCAATGTCCGTTTGACCACCATCATGGTCTACATGGTCTGCGCGCTTCTGTCCGGGTTGGCAGGCATCTTGCTGGCCGCGCGACTGGATTCGGTCCAGCCGAGCTCTGGCGTTGCCTATGAGTTAGACGCCATCGCGGCCGTGGTGATCGGAGGCACCAGCCTCTCGGGCGGAACCGGCGGCATCGTCGGCACAATCATTGGTGTGCTCATTATCGGCGTGCTGCGCAACGGTCTAAACCTGCTTAGCGTCTCGCCATTTCTACAGGCCGTGATCATCGGGCTCGTCATAGTGCTGGCGGTCGCGGCGGAAACCTTCAAGCACCGCAACGCAAGGTGAGCACATAGCACAAGTCAATTAAAGGTCCGTAGCCTCGGGCCACAAGAGGTCCAGATACTTTCCACGGGCCGTCCAACCAAGGAGGAGAAATCATGAAACTAGGTATTAAAAGCGCGCTGGCCGCCGCCGCACTCGCCACGACAGCGGGCGCAGCAAGTGCCGAGGGCTTAGGAATTGAGAAGATCGGCCTTGCAGTGCCGAACTTGCAGGCAGACTTCTTCAACCAGATCAAGCTTGGTGTCGAAGGCTATGCCGGCAAGCTGGGCATTGAAGTCATCGTCGTTGACGCCAAAAACGATACCGCGACCCAGGTCAGCCAGGTCCAGGACCTGCTTACTCAGGGGATCGACGCGTTCATCTACATTCCTGCCGGGGCTGCGGCCGCTGCGGTGCCGACCCGCCTGGCCCGGGCCGAGGGTATTCCGGTCATCAATGTCGACCGCGAACCAGAGGGCGCCCCGGGTGACACGGTGATCTATGGTGAGAACGTCGTGTCGGCCTACCAAGTGTGCGACCACATCATCGGCCTGGCCGGGGGCGAAGGCAAAATGGTCGTGATCCACGGCCAGAAGGGGACCACGCCGGAAGTCCAGCGCTTTGAAGGCTGCAAGATGGCCATCGACGAGAACCCCGGTGTGGAACTCGTCGCACAGCAATGGAGCCAGCAGTGGTCGCCGGATGAGGGCTTCCAGATCGCTCAGAACATGTTGCAGGCCAATCCCGACATCAAGCTCATCTTCGGTCAGGCTGATGGCCTTGCAATGGGCGCCGCGAAGGCGGTTGAGGTCGCGGGCTTGGCAGATCAGGTCATCGTTGGCGGATACGATGGGGACGGCGCGGCTCTGGAATCGCTGGTTGCCTGTGACACGCCGTTCATCGTGACCGCGACGCAGAGCACCCAAGCCATGGGTGTGCTGGCGGTGAACTCGGCGATCGCGGTTGCCAACGATGCCTCCGTCCCCGCCCGTCAGATTCCAAACGCGGTTCTGACGACCTGTGACGACGCTGCGCAATTCGTCGCGAAGCACCCCTAGGAGGCACCGGCCGAAGCTTAGAACCGAAAGCGCCACCCCAATGTCGGATGATACCGCCGCACCGATCCTGTCCCTTCGTAACATCCGAAAGTCCTTCGGACCGATTGAAGTGCTACATGGGATCGATCTGGATATTCATCCGGGAGAGGTGGTGGCGCTTTTGGGCGAGAACGGTGCCGGCAAGTCCACAGTTTCGAACATCATCTCTGGGACTATCCTCCCAAGCTCTGGAGAGATGACCTGGCAGGGCGCGTCCTTCGCGCCCTCCACCCCCCGAGAAGCGATCGACGCTGGCGTCGCGATGATCCACCAGGAATTGCTGCTTCTGCCGCATCTGTCCATCGCGGAGAACGTGTTCGTGGGTCGCTATCCCACAAAAGCTGGCATGATCGACCGCAAGACCATGGAGGAGCGCGCGCATGATGGCCTGCAACGCTTGGGCCTCGACATCTCATCGCGCCGCCTGGTGGAGGGCCTGTCGACCGCCAATCAGCAATTGATCGAGATCGCCAAGGCGCTGACGCTGAATGCCCGGCTGTTGATACTCGATGAGCCAACCGCCGCACTTGGCGGTGACGAGACCCAGAAACTGTTCGAGCAGATCGAGCGGCTGAAGGCGGACGGCGTCGGCATCGTTTACATCTCTCACCGCCTGGAAGAGATCAAACAGATCGCAGATCGCATCGTCGTTATGCGCGACGGCGAGAAGGTCCAAGAATTCGACAGCGCCGATGTCCCAGTGCGCACCATTGTTGAGGCCATGGTTGGGCGCAGCCTGGAGCGGATGTTCCCGGCGATTCCGGCGCCGCAGGAGGAAACCGTCCTTGAGGTTCGCAACCTGACCTCCGCGCAAGGCAGTTTTAGGGATGTCAATTTTTCGGTCGCCAAGGGTGAAATTCTTGGGATCGCGGGGCTGGTGGGGGCCGGTCGGACAGAACTTGTCCGCGCCATGGTCGGCATTGATCCGGTGTCGAGCGGTCAGATTCTTCTGGACGGCACTGATATCTCTCCCCGGAGCCCAAAGGACGCCATCCGCCATGGCATCATCCTTGTGCCCGAGGATCGAAAGCAGCAGGGCCTGGTCCTGCCGCACTCGCTGGGCGAGAACTTTGCCTATTCGAATATGAACCAGGTCGCGCGCAATGGCTGGATCACAAAGAAGCGCGCGCGCGGCTTTGCTGACGCAGGCATCGTCAAGTTTGGCGTCAAGGGCGAGAGCCAGCAGAGGGCCGACGAGCTTTCGGGCGGGAACCAACAGAAGTTGGTGATTGCCAAATGGTTGGCCAGAAATCCCCGCGTCGTGGTGCTGGACGAACCAACACGCGGCATTGATGTCGGCGCCCGGTCCTCGATTTACGAGATCATTGTTGGCCTGGCGGAGGAAGGCGTTTCCGTCATCGTCGTCAGCTCGGATCTCGAAGAGGTGCTGGGGGTCTCCAACCGGGTTATGGTCATGGCGCAGGGCAAACAGGCGGGCATTCTGGACCGCAACGACGCCAACGATGTGTCGGTCATGGAATTGGCCACGATCTAATGAACGAAAGAACGATAAGGCACCCCTATGTCCCAAGCTGATCTGAATGCCCCAAACCTTTTTGATCTGTCGAACCGAGTGGCCCTAGTGACCGGCGCTGGCAGCGGGATCGGCCAGCGGATCGCTTTGGGTCTGGCACAATGCGGGGCGGATGTTGCGCTGCTGGACCGTCGAACGGATGGCGGGCTACAGGATACCGCAGACGCCATCGCCGCCACGGGCCGACGCGCGATCCAGATCGGCGCCGATGTCACGTCCGGTGCGGCCATCGCAGAGGCTGTTGCGCGAACAGAAGCCGAGCTTGGCCCGCTCCGATTGGCGCTCAACGCGGCAGGCATCGCCAACGCGGAAGCCTGCGAGAACATGAGCGAGGAGCAATACCAGACGCTGATGGACATCAACATGAAGGGCGTGTGGTTGTCATGTCAGGCCGAGGCACGCGCCATGCTGGCCCACGGCCAGGGCGGGTCCATCGTGAACATCGCCTCCATGTCGGGCGTGATCGTGAACCGAGGCCTTAACCAAGTGCATTACAACGCGTCCAAAGCGGGCGTGATCCACATGTCGAAATCCATGGCCATGGAATGGGTGGACCGCGGCATAAGGGTCAACTCGATATCGCCGGGCTATACCGCGACACCCATGAACACCCGGCCAGAAATGGTGCACCAGACAAAGGAATTCGAAGACCAAACCCCGATGCAGCGGATGGCGGATGTCAACGAGATGGTCGGTCCTGCGGTCTTTCTTCTGTCCGACGCCGCCTCCTATTGCACGGGCGTGGACCTGCTCGTCGATGGAGGGTTCTGCTGCTGGTAGCAATCGGGTGCTGCTTTTTGGGTTCCATTGCCGCAGAACGCGCTTGTTTCAGCGATTTTGACAGGGCTGCCGTTAGCTGACCTGAGGTTTGCGGCCGTCGCCTGACGTCAAGCCTTTCCGGCAATTCGCGGACACGCGTCGGGCCTTGGCCTCGGCCAATGGCAATAACGGGTATGAGATGTTCCAAGGCAGCATCTGGGACGGCAAGGCCGGGCCGCTGGATAGCTGGCTTTGGACCAATTCATCGCCGCATCTGTGGACGGTGGACCTGCCGGCGGATCTGCCTGCGGGCATCCATTCGCTGACCGTCACCGGCGAGGATCATCACGGTCGCACCTATAGTGACACGATTGCCTTTGAGATTGTCGAGGAGATCCCCGACATGACATGGCAGGAAGTGTTCTGGGAGTAGAAACTCCGGTGCCTTGCAACTGGCAAGCGCCTGCCCAAGGTGGGCGCTTTTTCTAGCGGCCTTATGGCGGCGGTTCGCTTGTGCGCTGTCTCGCACTCATCCTCAAGATGTAGCGGTCGTCATGCGCACGTCACACAATATGCTTAAGCCCCTCCCAACCGGATTCGCGCTAGGTGGCATATGCTGTTTAGAACTCTATTCCTGTCCGACATTCACCTTGGCACGCGTGGCTGCCGCGCTGATCTGCTGGTCACTTTCCTGCGCAAACATGACGCGGCCACCATCTATCTGGTCGGGGACATCTTCGATGGCTGGGCGCTGACCCGGCGCGGCTGGCACTGGCCGCAGGACCACAACAACGTGGTTCAGACCCTGCTGGACAAGGCCAGGCGCGGCACCCGGATCATCTTTGTCCCCGGCAATCATGATGAGGTGATGCGCAACTACCTGGGCACCCATTTTGGCGGGATCGAGGTGATGCAGACCGCGGATTTCGTGGGGATGAACGGCAAGCGCTATTTGGTCACCCATGGGGACCAGTTCGACGCCGTTGTGATGAACGCCAAGTGGCTCGCGCATTTTGGCGACGCGGCCTATAGTTTTCTGATCTGGCTGAACCCGAAGATCAATCGCGTCAAGTCGCTTTGGGGGGGCCAATACTGGTCGCTTTCCAAATGGGCCAAGCGCCAGGTCAAGTCCGCTGTGAACTTCATCGGCCAGTACGAGAATGTCTTGGCCGAAGAGGCCAGGCGCGGCGGCTATGATGGCGTGATTTGCGGCCATATCCACCACGCAACCATCCGCCGGATTCAGGACATCGCCTATATCAACACAGGCGATTGGGTCGAGAGCTGCACAGCCGTTGTGGAACATCCCACTGGCGAAATCGAGCTGATCGATTGGGAAGAAAAAGCCACCCTTGATCGCAAACCACCGCCCAAAACCGCAAAGCAGCTCGCCGAGGCGGACAGCTAACAGGAGAGCGAGATGGCATCCGTCACCGAACAACTCAGCGCCGCCGTGAACCAGAACGCCGGCATGAGCCGCGAAGGCATGCTTGAACGCGCCTTCGCCCGGCTGTTTCACGGCTTGGTCTACGCGCAGATCTGGGAGGACCCGGTTGTCGACATGGAGGCGCTGCAAATTCAGCCCGAAGACAACATAGTCTGCATCGCCTCGGGGGGCTGCAACGTGCTGTCATACCTGACCGCGAACCCGGCCTCCATCACCGCCGTTGATCTGTCTCCGGCGCATGTGATGTTGAACAAACTCAAGCTCGCGACGGTGCAGAATGTGCCCGACCATGCGACGCTTTTTGCGATGCTGGGTCGGGGCGATCAGCCGAGCAATGTTGCGCATTTTGACACCTATGTCGCGCCTCATCTTGATGACCAAGCGCGGACCTACTGGAACGCCCGCAACCTGACCGGTCGGCGCAAACGCATACTGGCGCGGGGGCTCTACCGTCACGGCCTGCTGGGCCGCTTCATTGGGATAATCCATCTGGTGGCCAAATTGGCCCGCGTGGATTTTGCGCCGCTCCTGGCTTCGCGATCCCTGGCCGAGCAGACAGCCTTCTTTGAGAACCAGATTGTCCCGCTTTATCAAAGCCGCCTTGTCAGATTTCTGGCGCGGCGCAGGGCATCCCTCTTTGGTTTGGGCATCCCGCCCGCCCAATATGACAAGCTTGCCGCGGATGCGGGCGGCGACATCGTTGCGGTCTTGCAGGAACGGACCCGCAAGTTGTTCTGCGACTTCCCTATCGCGGATAACTACTTTGCATGGCAGGCCGCCTATCGCGGCTATCAGCCGGTCAAGACACCCTCGGCGCCGCCATATTTGGCGCCCGAGAACTTCGCGGCCGTGCGCGCGAACGCGGCGCGGGTGACGGTGCTGAACAGGTCCCTCACTGACCTTCTGGCGCAACACCCCACGCGCTCAAAGCAATGCTATGTGCTGCTGGATGCGCAAGACTGGATGAATGATGATCAGCTGAACGCGCTCTGGGACGAGATCACGCGGACCGCGGCGCCCGGCGCGCGGGTGATCTTCCGAACGGGCGGCAAGGACGACATCCTGCCCGGTCGCGTGGATCAGCGGACGCTGTCACGCTGGGTCTACCAGGCCGATGCCTCGGCCAAGGGCCTGCGCGAGGATCGCTCCGCGATCTACGGCGGCTTCCACCTGTACCATTTCAAAGGCTAGAGCATATGGACGCGACCCATAGCGCGCTGATGGATCAGATCTACCGCAGGCAGCGGCTTGTCTATGATGCGACGCGGAAGTTCTACCTGCTGGGCCGTGACCACGCTCTGCGTCAACTCAACCCTGACGCCGATGCAAATATACTCGAGATCGCCTGCGGCACCGGGCGCAACCTGGAAAAAATTGATCTGCGTTACCCGGGGCGGAGCCTCTATGGGCTTGATATCTCTTCGGAGATGCTGATTTCCGCACAGGCAAAGCTGGGCGCGCGCGCCCGGCTTGCGCTGGGGGATGCCTGCGCCTTCGATCCGGCCGATGTGTTTGGGCGCGGCAAGTTTGACCGCATCGTGATGTCTTACTGCGTCTCAATGATCCCGCAGTGGCAATCCGCAATCCGGGAGGCGGTGGATCACCTCGCCCCCGGTGGCGAATTGCACATCGTGGATTTCGGCGATCAGTCCCAGATGCCGCGCTGGTTCGACAAGGGCCTGCGCGGCTGGCTCAGGCGTTTTCATGTCGAGCCGCGGGATGATCTGCCGCGCTTTCTTGCGAGCTTGCCAGAGGCGGATGTCACCCTCAGACCATTACTGCGCAGCTACGCCCAATACGCCTGCCTTCGCAAAAAGACCTGACCGGCTTGCCGTGAGCGACCGCAATGCTTGATGAGATTGGGCGTGACCGGATGGCGCTGGTCATGGCTGCCAGAGATCGGTTTCATATGCGAGAATGGGCCAGCTTAGCGTTTGTTTTGTTGAAGAAGTCGTCCATCATCGAGGCATGGTCAAAGACCGGTTGGACCTACACCCAGAACGCCTGATTGCTGATACGGTCCATGGCTCGGGCCCCAGGTTGGACTGGTTGGCAAAGCGCAAGATAACCCGCGAAGAACAAGAGGACGCCAGAGATGTCGCCCGAACCATCAGAAAATCGCGCAAAGCCTGGCCAGGAAGGCGCTGGCGCGCTGTTCAGAACCCCGCCTTATGCGCCAGTAAGGCACTGTTTTTGAACAGAAATGACCTCCAGGGGATCTTGGCGCGTCACAATTTTCTTGCAAGAAAATTGCGAAACTCTTGCAAGAGTTTCTTCACCGCGCCCCAAAATGATACCTTTATCGCAACATCTTGCCCGTCTGCGGGCCGAACTTTCCTTGGAAGGAAAGTGCAAATCTCTTGCAAGAGATTTGGGTCGCGCAAAGGCTCACTCCAGCCTAGAATCCGCCACAACTCTCCCAAGGCACATCACGCCACCGCAACCCGCCCAGAAGACGCATTCCCGTCAGCACCGCTTGCATGTGCCGCCCGGAGCCATTATCTGCCCCCAAGTCGAAGCAAAGAGAATCCCATGGCCACCCGCACCAATCCGCTCCAGTTCATCCAGCAGGTCCGCGCAGAGGTCTCGAAGGTCGTTTGGCCGACGCGCCGCGAGGTGCTCATGACCTCGGCCATGGTGTTCGTGATGGCCACGCTCTTTGCGATCTTCTTCTTCTTTGTGGATTTTCTGATCCGCACCGGGCTGGATTTGATCCTTAGCCTCGGCGCCTAGCGCCCTCTCTCAGAGCACCGCGGGCCGTCTTGGCCCTTGCGCTTGGCACCGCTTCCGATTATGGCGGGGCCATCCCCAACACGGTTGGACCAAACAAAAGCGGACTGTCCGCTCCCCGGGGTAATGGTCAGAGCGCGCCCAAGGCGCGGCAAGCGAAAGGCGAACGACAGATGGCAAAGCGGTGGTACTCGGTCAGCGTGCTCTCGAATTTCGAGAAGAAGATCGCCGAGCAGATCAAGGTCGCGGTTGAAGAGGCCGGGCTTGAGGACGAGATCGAAGAGGTCCTGGTCCCCACCGAAGAGGTCATCGAGGTGCGCCGCGGCAAGAAGGTCACCGCCGAGCGTCGCTTCATGCCCGGCTACGTGCTGGTGCGCATGGAGATGACCGACCAGGGCTACCACCTGATCAACAACATCAACCGCGTGACCGGCTTTTTGGGGCCGCAGGGCCGCCCGATGCCGATGCGCGACGCCGAGGTGAACGGCATCCTCAACCGCGTCGAGGAAGGCGCCGAGGCGCCGCGCACGCTGATCCATTTCGAGATCGGCGAGCAGGTCTCGGTCACCGACGGGCCGTTCGAGGGCTTCGACGGCATGGTCGAGGAGGTCGACGACGACAACCAGCGCCTGAAGGTGACGGTGTCGATCTTTGGCCGCGCTACGCCGGTGGAGCTGGAATACACCCAGGTCACCAAGCAGAACTGAGCCGCCGCCCGCTTGGCGGGCCGCGTTTCACGTCATTGCTCTCGGGGCGCCTGCCTGCGGCAGGCGTCAGCGCCGTACCTGATGGGTGCGGGCCCTAGGGTTTCGCCCCAAAAACCGCGCGCCTGCCCCCATATTAAGCGCGGCCCATCTGCGCGGGTCACGCGACCTCACAACGACGTGAGAAAAAAATTTGACGACAACCCTACCGTGCGCATAGATCAGCACATAACTACACGATAACGGCCTGATTTCGGCTGTACGTAACTTTTGGGGCTCAAGACCCAATACCAATTCCTGCCCCATCTTCACTGCGGTCGCGACATGCGCCGCGCATCTGTACCTTTCAGTCGCCGCCCAAGCGGTGCCGGAGGACGCTTTGGACGAGTTTGGGCGAAACCTTGAAAGCGCGCGCAAGCAGGCGGCGTCTGGTGACCTGGCGGGCGCGCTGACCTCCATAGAGGCCGCGCTGCGCGCCGCGCGAGACGCCCAGGTCTTCCGCGTAAGGCTCTTGCAGGCGCTTGGCCGCCCGCGGGAGGCGCTGGATGATATCCTGATACTGGACGGGCCGAACTCGACTGCCCGCTTCCTGGAAATGCGCGCCAATCTGGAAGAGACCCTGGGCCTCTTTGCCGAGGCCATTGCAACGCTGGGGCGCGCGATCTTCGTGGCCAAACAGCCCGGTGTCTATCTTGGCCGCCGCGCCGTGCTGCATCAGACGCTGGGGCATTTTGACGAGGCGTTACAAGACATCGATCGCGCCCTAACGTTGCGCCCCTTGGACGGCGAGCTCTACCGGATGCGCAGCGGCCTGACGCATGTTGGCCGCGGTGATGAGATCTTTGAGAAGATGGAGAACGTTCGGCGGCTTCTAAAGTCGGGCAGCCTGTCCATGGCGCATCTCGATTTCGCCCGCGCCTCGGCGCTGGACGACATTGGAGAGTTTGGCGCTGCCGGGGAGGCCCTGCACGCGGCGAACCGCGCCATGCGCCTTAACCAGCCCTATGACATCCAGACGCGGCTGAAGCTTACGCAGGCCGTGCGCACGCATTTCGCCGAGGTCACGCCGAGCCGCATCATGGCAGAGACGGGTTCGGAATTTGCGCCGATCTTCGTCACCGGCTTGGCGCGGTCGGGCACCACTTTGGTGGAGCAGATCCTTGCCGCGCATCCGGACATGTCCGCCGGCGGTGAATCAGCGGCCTTCGGCGACGCCGTGGCCGCGGTTATTGGCGACCCGGGCGCCCCCCGCCCAACGGATTGAACATCTCACCGGCCAGCCTGTCGAAGCTTGCCGAGCAGTATCATTCCGAGATGTCCTCCAAGCTCGGCACGGCCAAGCGCGTCACCGACAAGTCGCTCCAGACCCTGCTTTATGCCGGGCCGGTCCTCTCGGCCCTGCCAAAGGCGCATATCGTGGTGGTCCGACGAGACCACAACGCCACCGCGCTGTCGCTCTATAAGCATGTGTTCCGCCCGGGCCGGCAGCTTTTCAGCTATGACATGGACGACATCCGGGCGTATCAGCGCGACCAGGACGATCTGCTGAGCTTCTGGGCGGAGCGCCTGCCGGATCGCTTCCATGTTATGGACTACGAAGACCTGATCACCGACCCGGAGCGCCAGATACGCGCCCTGCTGGAGACGATCGAGCTGCCCTGGGACCCCGCCTGCCTGCATCCCGAGAATAACACGAACGCCGTGCAAACGCTGAGCAATGTCGCCGTGCGGCGCCCGATCAACGCCTCGGCGCTGAGCGCCTGGCAGCCTTACGCCAAGGTCCTGGGCATCAGCGACCGCGCCGCGTCCTGAGGCGCGCGCGCCAGTCCATCTCGACCCTTGCACTGCGCCGCGTTCCGATGTATCGGGCACCCCTGTCTCATTGAGGCATCCCATGTGGGAGGCAAGGGCCACGCGTGACCCGACCCGCACCACATCCAAAATCGCCCCTGGGACGCGCCCGGGGGCCGGACAAAAGGAGCTGGTCTTATGGCCAAGAAAGTTGCTGGCACCATGAAATTGCAGGTGCCCGCCGGACAAGCGAACCCCTCTCCGCCGGTCGGACCGGCGCTGGGTCAGCGCGGCATTAACATCATGGAATTCTGCAAGGCGTTCAACGCCAAGACCCAGGACCTGGATCCCGGCGCGCCCTGCCCGACCGTGATCACCTACTACGTCGACAAGTCCTTCACCATGGACATCAAGACGCCGCCCGCGTCCTACTTCCTCAAGAAGGCCGCCAAGCTGAAATCCGGCGCCAACCTTCCCGGTCGTGAGACCGTGGGCTCGGTGACCTCCAAGCAGGTGCGCGAGATCGCAGAGGCCAAGATGAAGGACCTCAACGCCAACGATATCGAAGCGGCGATGCTGATCATCCTGGGCTCCGCCCGCTCCATGGGCATTGAGGTAAAGTAAGATGGCTAAGCTTGGAAAACGCACCCGCGCCGCCCGTGAGGCCTTTGCCGGGAAAGACAACGTCACCGTCGAGGAGGCCGTGGACCTGATCAAGGCCAACGCCAACGCCAAGTTCGACGAGACCGTCGAAATCGCCATGAGCCTGGGCGTGGACACCCGCCACGCCGACCAGATGGTCCGCGGCGTCATCAGCCTGCCCAACGGCACCGGCAAGACCATGCGCGTCGCCGTCTTCGCCCGCGGCCCCAAGGCCGACGAGGCCAAGGAAGCCGGCGCGGACATCATCGGCGCCGAGGACCTGATGGAGACCATCCAGGGCGGCACGATCGAGTTCGACCGCTGCATCGCCACCCCGGACATGATGCCCATCGTGGGCCGCCTGGGTAAGGTGCTGGGCCCGCGCAACCTGATGCCGAACCCCAAGGTCGGCACGGTGACCATGGACGTCAAGGCCGCCGTCGAGGCCGCCAAGGGCGGCGAGGTCCAGTTCAAGGCCGAGAAGGGCGGCGTCGTGCATGCCGGCATCGGCAAAGCCTCTTTCGACGCCGACAAGCTGGCCGAGAACATGCGCGCCTTCGTGGAGGCCGTGCAGAAGGCCAAGCCATCGGGCGCCAAGGGCACCTATATGCAGAAGATCTCGGTCAGCTCCACCATGGGCCCTGGCGTGAACGTCTCTGTGGACAACGCGACCGGCAACTAGCCGCTCCCGTATCCTAACTACGAATAGCAGAGGGCGGGGGTTTCCCCGCCCTTTTGCGTTTGGCGCCGAGGTGGCGTCGGAAGGCGCCCCAGACCGGCCCGGCAAGGCGTGACCGCCCGACCGCACCAGGCCCCGGCCCTTCCCCAGCCGCATAGCAGCAGTGCGCATTTGTCAGCCTGACAGTTCCGCCGCGGTGGTTTAATCTACCCCCATGTCGATCTGGTCCCGCATCGCTGCCGCGCTTTCCTCTCTCGCCGCTGGTGAGAGCCTCAGCGAGGTATTCGAGAAGCTGCGCACCCCGCCAGAGCGCTCTGTCGCCTTCACCATCGCGGTGATCGCTCTGGGCGCGAAGATGGCCAAGGCGGACGGCCAGGTGACCCGCAACGAGGTCGCCGCCTTCCGCGAGGTGTTCCAGATTCCGCCCGAGAACGAAAAGGAGGCCGCGCGGGTCTTCAACCTGGCGCGCCAGGACGTGGCCGGGTTCGAGGATTACGCCCGCCGCATCGGCGCGATGTTCTCTGCCGAAAGCGGGGTCTTCTGCGACCTGATGGACGGGCTGTTCCATATCGCCGTGGCGGATGGGAACTATCACGCCGCCGAGGATGAGTTCCTGCGCCGCGTGGCCGAGATCTTCGGCATGTCCGAGCCCGCGTTTCGCCGCGTGCGGGCGCGGTTCGTCGAGGATGCCGCGCAGGACCCCTATGAGGTGCTGGGCGTGGACCCCAACGCCTCGCTGGAGGAGGCCCGCAAGGCCTGGCGCGCCCTGGTGCGCGAGACCCACCCCGACGCGATGACCGCCCGCGGGCTGCCCGAAGAGGCGGTGAAGCTGGCCGAGAAGCGCCTGATCGTGGTCAACCGCGCCTGGGAAGAGATCCAAGAGGCCGCATGACAGCCCGAGCATGGCCAGCACAAACGCGGCCCGGCTTTGCGGCGCGGCCATGCGGCCACTAACCGGGATGCGCATCGCCACCTACAACGTGGAATGGTTCGACGGGCTCTTTGACGACGCGGGCCAGCTTTTGGCAAACGGCGATTGGTCCGGGCGCCAGGACGTCACCAAGGCCGAGCAGATCGCCGCCCTGGGCCGGGTCTTTGCGGCCCTTGAGGCCGATGCGATCATGGTCGTGGAGGCCCCCGACACCGGCCGCGTGCGCCGGAGCGTTCGCGCGCTAGAGAATTTCGCCGCCGCGTTTCAGCTGCGCACGCGCAAGGCGGTCACCGGGTTCCAAAGCGACACCCAGCAAGAGATCACCCTGCTTTTCGACCCCGATGTGATCAGCGCCGTGCATGACCCGCAGGGCGCGCCCACCGGCAAGAAGGGCGCCCGGGACGCGCCGCGCTTTGACGGGGTGTTCAAGATCGACCTCGACACCGACGCCGCCGCGGATGCGGTGCGGTTCTCTAAGCCGCCGCTGGAGCTTGAGGTGACCGGCACGGACGGCCGCCGGCTGCGCCTGATCGGGGTGCATGTAAAGTCCAAGGCCCCGCATGGGGCCAGCTCGCCCGAGGAGGTCATGCGTATCTCCATCGCCAATCGGCGCAAGCAGCTGGCACAGTGCATCTGGCTGCGCCAGCGGGTGGAGGCGCATCTTACGGGCGGTGACAGCCTGATCGTGCTGGGCGATTTCAACGACGGCCCGGGGCTGGATGAATACGAGAAGCTATTCGGGCGCTCTGGGATCGAGATCGTGCTGGGCGAGACCGGCGCGCAGTGCCTCTTTGACCCGCATGCCCGGATGGCCCTGACCCAGCGCATCGGCGGGCGGCTGTCCACGGCGCGGTTCTATCTGCATCACGAGGACCGCTATCTGCAGGCGCTGCTGGACTACATCATGGTCTCGCCGGATATCCGCGCCGAGGGCCCGCGCTGGAAGATCTGGCACCCGTTCGACGACCCCGCCTGCTATCGCGCCCCGGAGCTGCGCGAGGCGCTGCTGACCGCGTCGGACCATTTCCCTGTCACGATTGACCTGCCCGCGATGCGCTGAGGCGACGGGGCTTCCCCTCGCCGCGCAGTTGTGAACAAATGCGCTACGTCATCAATATCAACATTGGAGGCCTCAAATGATCCGTGCCATTTTATTTTTTGTTCTGGTCGCATTCCCTGCCGCCGCGCAGGACCTGATCCTACGCGAGGAAATCTCGCGCAACCCCGCGCCGGGCTCTGAGACCCACGAGGTCATCGTCTCGCGCCTTGAGGTTAAGCCCGGCGGCACCGTGCCGCGGCACATGCATGCGGGCGACGAGTATCTGGTGGTGATCCAAGGCGGCACCATGGCTGCGCCGGACGGCAGCGAGATCCCCTTCCCCACCGGCACGAATGCGCGCTTCCCGGCGGGCCAGCCCCATGGCGGGCTGACGAATGTCGGCCAGGCCCCGCTGGTTGCGATCACCACGCATATCGTGGAGATCGGCAAGCCTTTGAACCTGCCGGTCGAGTAACGCCCCGCATGCACCGCGCCGCCTAGTGCCCGTCATACTGAAATTCCTGCGGGTCTGCGGGCGCCACGGCCGGATGCTGCTGGTTCTGGGGCTGCTGGGCGGCTTTGCCTTGCCGGCTGTGGCCGAGGCGATGCGGCCCTGGCTGCCCTATATGGTCGCGTTCCTGGTTTTCGTCAGCGCCCTGCGCATCGGCGCGCAGGAGGCCCTGGGCAAGCTGAGTGACGCGCGGGCGAATCTGGGGCGGGTGCTGGCGTTGCAGCTTGGCCTGCCGCTGGGGGTGATCGCCACGCTTTGGGCGTTGGGTGCGCTCAGCTCGCCCTTTGCGGTGGGCGCACTGCTGGCTCTGGCGGCGCCCTCGATCTCGGGCAGCCCGGCCTTCACCGCGCTGATGGGGCACGACCCGGCGCCCGCGATGCGGCTTTTGATCCTGGGCACCGCGCTCTTGCCGCTTACCGTGATCCCGCTCTTTGCGCTTATGCCCGCCTTCGGCGGGTTGACCGCGGTCATTTGGGCGGCGCTGAAACTGACCGCGGTCATTTTGCTCGCGGCAAGCGCGGCCTTCTGGCTGCGCGCCCGCGCCTTCCCGCGCCCCGGCGCCGAGACCACCCAGGCGCTGGACGGGCTGGCCGCGCTGACGCTCGCGGTGATCGTGATCGGCCTGATGTCGGCGGTCGGCCCGGCCCTGCGCAGCGACCCCGCCGCCCTGCTGCCCTGGCTTGCGCTGGTCTTCGCGCTCAATTTCGGCATGCAGCTGCTGGCGCGCGCCCTGGGCGCGGACGTGGCCACCTCGGTTGTGGCCGGCAACCGCAACGTGGCGCTGTTTCTGGTGGCCCTGCCCGCGGAAATCATCACCCCGCTCTTGCTTTTTATTGGCTGTTATCAGATCCCTATGTACCTCACGCCCCTTGTGATGAAGCCGCTCTATGCCCGAACCTGACAGATTTCCCGCGATCCATGACCTGGGCCTTTGCGCCAAGCTTGTGACCTTCGCGGACGGCCTCAGCGAGGCCGCCAACCGCGCCGCGCTGGCCCTGCGCGCGGCGGTCGAGGCGGAAGGCTGGACGGGTGTAGAGGAGACCTCTATCTCGCTGGCCTCCACCGTGATCCGGTTCGACCCGCTGGCCCTGCCCCATGCCGAGCTTGAGGCGCGCCTTGCGGCGCTCTTGGCCGGGCGAGACTGGTACGCGGCCCCGCTGCCCACCGGCCGCACCCTGTGGCGCATCCCGGTGGCGCTTGGGGGCGCACACGGCCCGCAATGGGAGGAGGCGGCGAGCCTGGCGGGCCGCGATCCTGAGGCCGCGCGGGCAGAGATCCTGTCCAGCCGCACCCGTGTGCTTACCCTGGGCTTCGCACCTGGGCAGCCCTATATGGGCGAGCTGCCGCCCAATTGGGACATCCCGCGCATGACAGAGCTGAACCCGCAGGTGCCCGGCGCGTCCCTGGTGGTCGCGATCCGGCAGCTGATCATCTTTGCGGGCCCCGCACCCACCGGCTGGCGCCATATCGGGCAGACCGCCTTCCAGTGCTTCCGCCCCGGCGCGGCCGCGCCGATCGCGTTGGCACCCGGCGACGAGGTGACCTGGCGCGAGGTCAGCGCCGAGGAGCTGGCCGAGATCCAGGCCGAGGACCGCTCTGGCGATGGCGGTGCGACGCGGGAGGCGCTGCCATGAGCCGGGCGCTGATCATCCTACAGGCCGGCCCCGGCACCACCGTGCAGGACAAAGGCCGCTTTGGCTATCTGGCGCAGGGCTGCTCGCCCGGCGGGGCCGCCGACCTGCTGGCTCTGCACGAGGGCGCGGCGCTGCTTGGGCAATCCGCGGACTGCGCCGCGCTGGAGCTCGCCGGGCTCGGCGGGGCGTTCGACGTGGCCCAACCGACGCGCGTGGCGCTGACCGGCGCGCCGATGCCGGCCCGGATCGGCGAACGCCAAGCGGCCTGGAACACCAGCCACCTTCTGCAGCCGGGGCAGGTCCTGACGCTGGGCCCCACAGCGCAGGGGAACTACGGCTACCTGCATCTTGGCGGCGGTTTGGCGACGGCCCCGGTGATGGGCTCGCGCTCCACCCACCTGGTGGCGCGCATCGGCGCGCCCGTCACCAACGCAACGCTGCCCATTGGCGAGGATCGCCGGTCGCAGACCGGCCTCACCCTGCCCCCCGAGGACCGGCTCAGCGGCGGCACGATCCGCATCATACCAAGCGCCCAAACGGGCCGTTTCGCGCCGCAAGACATCGCCCGCCTACAGCGCACCGCCTTCACCCGCGACCTGCGCGGCAACCGCATGGGCGCGCGCATGGCCTTCGAGGGCGCGCCGTTCCACACCCAGGGCGGGCTCAGCCTGCTGTCCGAGGCAGTGGTGCCCGGCGACATCCAGGTCACCGGCGACGGCACGCCCTTCGTGCTGCTGGGCGAGTGCCAGACCACCGGCGGCTACCCGCGGATCGGCACGGTGATCCCGGCGGACATCCCCAAGGTTGCCCAGGCGCGCGCCGGCGTGCCGCTGCGGTTCCAGATGATCACGCGGGCGCAGGCGCTCAAGGCGCATGCCGCCTTCCAGGCGCATCTGGCCGCCCTGCCCGGCTTGCCCCGCCCGCTGGTGCGCGACCCGCATGACATCCCCGACCTACTAAGCTACCAACTGATCAGCGGCGCGATTACCGGAGACGAGACATGACCCTCAGCGTAGACCTCAACGCCGATATGGGCGAAAGCTTTGGCCCCTGGCCGATGGGCAGCGACCGCGACCTTCTGGGCGTGGTGACCAGCGCGAATGTGGCCTGCGGGTTCCATGCCGGCGACGCGGATACCATGGCCGAGACGATGGCCATTGCGGTGGCGAATGACGTCGGGGTCGGCGCGCATCCGGGGTTCCTGGACCTGCAGGGGTTCGGGCGGCGGCGCATGCAGGTGCCGCATGGCACGCTGGCGAACTGGGTGAAATATCAGCTTGGCGCGGCCCGGGCCATGGCGGGCGCGGCGGGCGGCAAAGTGCGGCACCTCAAGCTGCACGGCGCGCTCTCGAACATGGCCTGCGAGGACTTGGACATGGCCCGCGCCTGCTTTCAGGCCGCGCTGGAGGTGGACCCCGACATCATCCTGATGGTGCTGGCCGCCACCAAGCTAGAGCAGGCCGCCAAGGAGCTGGGCGCCAGATACGCCAACGAGATCTTCGCCGACCGCGCCTATAATGACGACGCCACCCTGGTGGACCGCCGCCAGCCCGGCGCGGTGATCCACGACGCGGATTACGCAGCCGAGCGCATGGTCAAGATGGTGCAGGCGGGCGCCATCATCACCGAGAGCGGCAAGCATATCGAGACCCGCATCGACACGATCTGCGTGCATGGCGACAACGCCGAGGCCGTCGCCCTGGCCAAAGCCGTGCGCGCGGGGCTTGAGGCGGCGGGCGTTACGGTGGAGATGTTCACTTAGCGGCTGATGCTTGCTCTGTTCGGCGTGAATGGCCTGGAGCGGGCGTTTTGGGGGCGCCAAATCTCTTGCAAGAGATTTGCACTTTCCTTCCAAGGAAAGTGGCCCCGCGCGCCGGTAACAGGTTGCGATAGAAGAAGCATTTCGGGGGGCGCTGAAGAAACTCTTGCAAGAGTTTCGCAATTTTCTTGCAAGAAAATTGCGGCGCGCCAACGCCCGCGCCAGGCCAAAACGCAGCCGCGCGCCTTTTGGATCTCTAAGAGGTCTCGTGGTCTATGTTGCTCCCAGTCCATTCGTGATGCCCGCGTGCGTTCAGGATCGCGCTCATCAAAAAGCGGCCCTCGCGCAGATGTAGAAGCCCTGTGGCCGTGTAGGGCGCCGTCGCCCGTTTGCCCTTGGCCAAGAGGTGCGTGGTGTAAGTGCCAAGCCAGGTCCCGTCTGGGCAGGCCTCAAGCGAGACAGGCTCGCGGTATACCTCGTCCAGCCCCATAATCGTACAGGCCTGCCGATAAAGTCCGAAATTCTCGCGCAGCGCGTCTTCCGTTTCCAGAATCTCGGCCCCGTGCTTGGTGACCAGCGAGAAGGGCGCAATGATGCGGTTGCGCCAGCTTTGAATGTCGCCAGTAATGAAGCAATACGAGATGTCGTCTAGTAACTCTCTGAACTCGGAATCGTACATCTGGTATCGCCCTTTGGGATGACGCGCCTCTTGCTGACGCCTAGATGCGCCGGTGATACGATAATGCATCACCGGCGCGGTGTCTGCCACCGCACAGGCGGCAAATGGCGCGCCCGCGGCTTATCTCGCATTTTTGAGCAAAAACACCTCAGCGCGTCCGCGCCGCCGCGCCGGGGCGCGCGATAGGCGTTGCAATCGCGCAATCTCCCGCGCAAGCTTTCACAAAACAATGCATTCTAGGGAGGACTAAGATGAAGACCATTAAGGGGCCGGCGCTGTTTCTGGCGCAATTTGCGGGCGATGAGGCGCCGTTCAACTCCTGGGACAGCATCACCAAATGGGCCGCCGATTGCGGCTATAAGGGCGTGCAGGTGCCCAGCTGGGACGGGCGGCTGATCGACCTGGCCCGCGCGGCGGAGAGCAAGGATTACTGCGACGAGCTCAAGGGCGTGGCCGCGGCGAATGGCGTTGAGGTCACGGACCTCTCAACCCACCTGCAGGGCCAGCTGGTGGCGGTGCACCCCGCCTATGACGTGGCCTTTGACGGCTTCGCCGCGCCCGAGGTACAGGGCAACCCCGCCGCGCGGCAGGCCTGGGCGGTGGATCAGGTGAAGAAGTGCATCTCGGCCTCCAACAATATGGGCATCCACCAGATGGCGACGTTTTCCGGCGCGCTGGCCTGGCCTTTCATCTACCCCTGGCCGCAGCGCCCCGCGGGGCTGGTGGAGACCGCCTTTGACGAGCTCGCCGCGCGCTGGAAGCCGATCCTGGATCACGCCGAGGAGAACGGCGTCGATGTCTGCTATGAGATCCACCCCGGCGAGGATCTGCATGACGGGGTGACCTACGAGATGTTCCTGGAGCGCACCGGCAACCACGCCCGCGCCTGCATGCTCTACGACCCGTCGCATTACGTGCTGCAATGCCTGGACTACCTGGACAATATCGACATCTACAAGGACGTGATCCGGATGTTCCACGTCAAGGATGCCGAGTTCAACCCGACCGGGCGGCAGGGCGTCTATAGCGGCTTCCAGCCCTGGGTGGACCGCGCCGGGCGCTTCCGCTCGCTGGGGGACGGCCAGGTGGATTTCGGCGCGATCTTCTCGAAGATGGCAGCCATCGATTTCGATGGCTGGGCCGTGGTGGAATGGGAGTGCTGCCTGAAGCACCCCGAGGACGGCGCCCGCGAGGGCGCGCAATTCGTCTCGGATCACATCATCCGGGTGACCGAACGCGCGTTTGACGACTTCGCGGGCGGCGGCACCGATGAGGCGGCCAATAGGGCGATGCTGGGGATCTCCTAGCCACGCCGCACCCGGCCGCGGGTCCGGGATTTGCGTATTTTGGACAAGGTGAAGCAGGGCAGCTGCGCCACAATTGAAAGGGAGTGATTATGGCGGATCGGATCAAATTGGGCATGGTCGGCGGCGGGCGCGACGCCTTCATCGGCGGGGTGCATCGCATCGCCGCGCGCATCGACGACAAATACGAGCTGGTGGCGGGGGCGCTGTCCTCCACGCCCGAGAAGTCACAGGCCTCGGGGGCCGATCTGGGGCTCGATCCGTCGCGGGTCTATGACGACTTCCGCCAGATGGCGATCCGCGAGGGGCGGCTGAAGGCCGGCATCGAGGCCGTCGCCATCGTCACCCCCAACCACATGCACGTGCCCGCCGCGCTGGAGTTCCTGCGCCGCGGCATCCACGTGATCTGCGACAAGCCCCTTGCCGCGACGCTGACGGAGGCCAAGCGCCTGGCGCGGGCCTGCGAGCGCTCGGATGCTTTATTCGTGCTGACACATAACTACACCGGCTACCCGATGGTCCGGCAGGCCCGCGAGATGGTCGCCGCGGGCGATCTGGGCGCGATCCGCGTGGTGCAGGTCGAGTACCCGCAGGACTGGCTGTCGACCGACCTGGAGGCCAGCGGGCAGAAGCAGGCCGCCTGGCGCACCGACCCCAAGCAGACCGGCGCCGGCGGCTCCACCGGCGACATCGGCACCCACGCCTATAACATAGCGCGCTTCGTGACCGGGCTGGCGCTGGAGGAGCTGGCGGCGGACCTGTCGAGCTTTGTCGAGGGCCGCCAGGTTGACGACAACGGCCACGTGATGCTGCGGTTCAAGGGCGGCGCCAAGGGCATGCTGTGGTGCAGCCAGGTGGCACCCGGCAACGAGAACGCCCTGCGGCTGCGGGTCTATGGCGACAAGGGCGGGCTGGAATGGTCCCAGGAAGACCCCAACTACCTCTGGCACACGCCCCTGGGCGAGCCCAAGCGGCTGATCACCCGCGCCGGCGCGGGCTCTGGCGGCGCGGCGGGCCGCGTGACCCGCGTGCCGCCCGGGCACCCGGAAGGCTATCTGGAGGGCTTCGCCAACATCTACACCGAGGCCGCGGAGGCCATCCTGGCCGCCCGCGAGGGGCGCAAGCCCAGCGGCGAGGTGACCTTCCCGACCGTGACGGACGGCGTGGAGGGCGTGGCGTTTGTGGATGCCTGCGTGCGCAGCTCACAGATGGGGGCGCGCTGGACCAAGCTGCGGATGTAGTTCTGGGCAGGTGCTGTCAGACGAATTCGAACCAGTCTCAGTTTATCGCGGGTCGCCGCAACTTAGGCGGAACAAAGCTGATGCCACTTGGTAAGAGCGGCGCTTTGGTCGAGCTTGAAGTGCCCCTGTGAATAGAAGCGTCGCGCCTGGTTGAAATGGTTGTGAAGTACCTAAATGGAGAATGTTTTGTCATCACAGCAGGTCACGAGACCGCCCTGCCCGGCTCAGGCTGGTTTGTTCTGACAATGCCTTGACGCGGACATAACTTCCCGGCAATTGCCGAAATGTAACGCGGTTGAATTGCTCTGATGTCCAAAGCCCAGACGCCACCATCTGAAAACCCCAAAGCTGGCGTGGAAAACGTGGCCTCCATCTTGCGCGACCGTATCGTCAAAGGTGAGTTGCCCCCCCGCGCGCGCATCGTGGAACGGCAATTGTCCGCAGAGCTTGGTGTGTCGCGCACGCCCGTCCGCGAAGCGCTGAAGCTGCTGGAGGCCGATGGCCTCATCGAAATCTCGCTCCACCGGGGGGCTGTTGTCTCCGAGTTCCGCCCCGAGGACGCAGTCACTCTGTTTGAGGTGATCGCTGTTTTGGAAGGCCTCGCCGCCAAACGGGTTTGTGAGATCATTACACCGGACATCCTTCAGCGCCTCGAGGACATGCATAGCGCGATGCTGGATCACCACAAGGCCGGGCGCCGGAATGGCTATTTCGATCTGAATACGGCTATTCACGACTTCATCATTCAGACCTCCGCCAATCCGGTTTTGATCACGACGCATCAGCGCCTGATGATACAGGCGCGCCGCGGGCGCTATCTTGCAATCATGGAACCAGAGCGCCTGGCACAGGCGGTTGACGAGCATGAAGACCTCATGCGGGCGTTTCGCAGCGGGCAGGCAAGCAAGGCGGCAGAGATCTGGGAAACACACCTACGACACACCGGCCAAACCGTTGCGGCCGTTTTGCAATCTGGAAACGCTTCCTAAGCGTCGTTTATGCGGCAGCGGGCGAGATTTGCGCCCAAATTTTCGTCACCTCCAGAAAAAAGGGCGGTTTTGTCTTTGTTTTCTAACGCCTCCTGAAATGGCATGCCATTTTGAGGCATCTCGCATGAGCCAAAAGGGGGGCTGAAAATGCCAAGACGAACGAACACAGGAATGACGCGTCGATCCATGTTGAAAGGATCGGCATTCGCCGCAATCGGGACTTTGGCGACACCCGCCATCCTGCGCGCCCAAGCAAAAGAACTGGTCATCGGTTGCGCAGGATCGCACACGGCATGGATGGAACAGATCGTTGTTCCTCACATGAAAGACGCCATAGGCGCCGATATCCTGTTTGAGGGCACAAAGTCCTCTGTCAATCTCGAGAAGATGTCCTCGAACAAGGACAATCCCTATCTGTCAGTCGTCCAGATGGATGATCCGGTGATGATTCAGGCGGTTGAGGAGGATTTGCTCACGCCGATCACTTCCGGGCCCGTGCCCAACATGACCGATCTGCGTTCTGACGCGGTGCATATGGACGGCATGTGGTGCAACTACGTCCAGCCCTGGGCCGGCGTGGCATACAACACCGACTTCAAATCCGGCGGCGTTGCGTCTTGGGAAGAGCTTTGGGCACCAGAATCCAAAGGGCAACTGATCATCCCGTCGCTGCAAAACACCGAAGGCATGTGGACGCTGTTCATGTCGGCCATGCTGGGCTCGGGCAAACCGTTCTCTGAGGCGCAGTATGAAATCGATGCGGCGTTTGACAAGCTGGGGGCGCTGAAGCCAAACCTATTGTCGGTCTACACGACGATGAGTCAGGCGTTCAACCTGCTTGAACAGGGCGAAATCACCATGCTTTCCGGGAATTTCTCGTCCTACGCATTGCCCCGCAAGGCGAGCGGCGTGCCTGTTGATCTGGCGGCTCCGTCCGAAGGCATTTTCGCAATGCCGTCCGGCATCTGCCTTGTCAAAGGCGGCCCGAACCCCGAGCTGGCAGAGGCCTATGTGAACGAAATGCTTGGGCCGGACATGCAGTCGGCCATTGCTAACTTTGCCACGTCAGTGCCGGCCAACACCACCGTTAAGGCTGGTGCTGTGATCCCCGAAGGTGTGCCAATTTACGCCCCGGACTGGGCCTTTGTCGCCGCCAACCGGCGCGACTGGATCGAACGCTTCGACAAATTGATGGCCATCTGATCCATGAAAGACCCGGAAACGCGGGACATGGGCAGCAACAAGTACCTGGACGTCACTGCCGTCGGCAAAGCGTTCAAGGGCACGCCTGTCATGTCCGATATGGACTTCCGCGTTGGTCGAGGAGAGCTTGTGTCTCTCCTCGGCCCATCGGGATGCGGCAAGACAACTCTTCTGCGGATCATTGCGGGGCTCACCGCGGCCGACACCGGAGAGGTCATGTTGGATGGCCGCGCAATCACGAGCGTGCCGCCACATCGGCGCAATATATCGGTCGTGTTTCAAAGCTACGCGCTGTTCCCGCATCTGACGGTCGCCGAGAACGTGGCCTTTGGTTTGCGCGCGCGCGGCGTCAATAAGGCCGCGCACGGCCCCAAAGTGGCCGAAGCCCTCGCCCTTGTGCGCATGAGCGACTTCGCCGAACGCCCGGTCGCGGCCCTGTCGGGCGGGCAACAGCAGCGTGTGGCCGTGGCGCGCGCCTTGATCGTTGATCCGGTTCTGCTGCTGCTGGACGAACCCTTTTCCGCCCTCGATCGCAAGCTGCGCGAAACCATGCAGGTCGAGCTGAAGACGCTGCTGCGCGCACGGAACATGACGGCGATATTCGTGACCCATGATCAGGACGAGGCAATGGGCGTCTCGGATCGCATCGCGGTGATGAGCGCCGGAAAGATCGAGCAATTCGCCTCACCCTCCGAGCTTTATGCGCGCCCAGCGAGCGCATTCGTCATGGATTTCGTCGGGCTATCGACGCGCCTGACCGGCAAGGTGGTCGAAACCGGCGCCGGTCGCATCACCGTCCACACCGCGCATGGTTCGGTCACGGCACCAGGAGACTTTGCGGCGGGCACCAAGGTCACCATTGGAGTGCGCCCCGAGCTGATCCGCACAGAGCCGGGCGAGAACACCATCAGCGTCACCTTGGAGGACGCCATGGTTCTTGGGTCGAAGACCCAGCTGCACGGGCGCGCCGAAGACCCCAACCGCCTGCTTTGCGAATTGCCGGGCATGCGCTCAAGCCTCACTCCCGGAGAGACGGTGAACTTCGGCTGGTCCATCGCGGATACGCTGGTCTACGAGGCCAGCACATGATCAGGCGCGCGGAACGTATCGGGTTTCTGGCCCTGCCCGGCCTCAGCTTTCTGGCCATTATCTATGCGCTGCCGCTCTTCATGCTGCTGCTGAAGTCCTTCCAGATTGATGGCCAGTTCTCCATTCTGGAATACGTCACCTTCTTTAGCGACAACTATAGCATGAGCGTCCTGTGGCGGACTCTGCGCGTGGCTTTTCTGACCACGGGCCTGGCATTGCTCATCGCCTATCCCACCGCGATCATTATGGCGCGCGCCAAGGGGATCTGGCTGTCGGTCTTTCTGGTCGCAATGGTTTTGCCGATGTCCGTGGGCGTCATCGTGAAGGCCTTTGCCTGGAGCATTCTGTTTCGCACACGCGGGGTCTTGAACGACACGCTGATGTCGCTGGGTCTCACCGAGGCGCCAATCCGCATGCTGTTCACGGAAACCGCGCTGATCATTGGGGCGGCCAACGTCTTTTTGCCGTTCATGGTGCTGCCGATCTATACCGTGCTGCGCCAGATGGACAGCCGCCTGCCCGAAGCCACCGTGTCGCTGGGCGCGACGCCGGTTTTTCGCTTCATGAATGTGACCCTGCCCCTCAGCCTGCCTGGTGTTGTCGCGGGCTGCGCCTTTACCTTCAGCCTTGCGATTTCGATGTATGTCATCCCCTCGCTGATCGTGGGCGAGCGCCAGCAGACGCTGTCGATGCTAACGGCGCGGTCATTCCTTTACCTGCGCAATGAGGCTTTGGGGGCCACGATATCCTCGATCCTGCTGATCATCGCCATTTCGGTGGTTCTGGGATCAAGCTGGCTGGCGAGCCGGTTGGGGGCACGGCAATGACTGGCACCGACCGCATCTCACTCGCCCTTTGTTGGCTTTTCGCAATCGCTTGCGTGATCTTCCTGATGTTGCCGATCGTGATCACGCTGGCGGCGTCCTTTACCTCCTCTGCGGTCTATACGTTGCCACCGCCAGAACTGTCGCTGCGCTGGTATCAATCGCTGCAGCAGCGCTCGGGCCTCTGGGACGCGGTTAAATTGTCATTGAACCTGGCGGTCGTCTCGACGCTCCTGTCGCTGATCCTGGGTACGCTGGCCGCCATCGCTGTCACGCGCGGCTCCTTCCGGGGGCGCGAGGCCATCGCGACCTTCACTGTGTCCCCGCTGATGATGCCGGGCCTGGTGGTGGGCGTCGCCCTGCTTCAGTTCTTTCGCGAGATCGGGCTGCGCGACGCCTATACATCGCTGCTGCTGGGCCATATCGTGATTACCCTGCCCTTCGTGATGCGCACGCTTCTGGCCTCGATGGCGGCGTTCAACTTCAGCCTGGTTGATGCGGCCCGCACCTTGGGGCTGAGCTATCCGCGGGCCATCTTGCAGGTCCTCGTGCCCAACCTCGCCCCGGCCTATCTAACCGGCGGCCTCTTCGCCTTTCTGGCGTCGATGGACAACTACCCGATTTCGATCTTTCTGACAGATGCGCGCAATAAGACATTGCCCATCAAGATGTTGCAATATCTCGAGGAACAACCCGACCCCTCGCTGGCCGCCATGTCTTCGGGATTGATCCTGCTGGCCTGCGTCGTTCTTATCATCGCGTCGCGGACCGTCGGCCTGAACCGGATGATCCAGGGATGAGCCGCGACTTGCGCGGATATTGGGACGCCGAGCCTGCGCCCTGCTGGCCGAATGGGACGCGTCTGGCCGTGTCCTTCGTCGTGAACGTCGAAGAGGGCGCGGAGTTGTCGATTGCCTCCGGGGATGAGCGCAACGAAGGCCGCTATGAGGCCGACGACGAGGTCAAAGGCGCGCCCGATCCCTGCATGGTCAGCCATTTCGGCTATGGTCCCCGGCGGGGCTATCACAGGGTCGTCGAGGCGCTGGCCGCGCATGATGCCCGTGCCAGCTTTTCGACCTGCGGACGCGCCGCCGAAGCAACGCCGTGGCTGATTAGGGACGCTGTTGCGCGTGGCCATGAAGTGTCGTGTCACGGCTGGCGATGGGAAACCCATGCCGGCATGACGGCAGAGCAAGAGCGCGAAATCATCGCGCGCACCCACGCCGCAATCTCGCGGATCGCTGGCACCGCGCCTGTCGGCTGGCACGCCCGCTCCGCCACCTCGCCGCAAACCCGCGACTTGCTGAAAGCACATGGCGGTTTCTGCTATGACAGCAATGCCTATGACGACGACATGCCCTACATGGATGGCGATTTCGTGGTGCTGCCTTATGCCTTTGATACCAATGACATGCGGTTTTCGCCCGGGGGCGGCTTTGTTCAGCCGCGGGATTTTTCGGACTACGTGATTGCCGGGTTTGACCGGCTCTATGCCGAGGGCGCGCAGGCCGCGCGGATGCTATCCATCGGTCTGCATACCCGCCTCATCGGCAGGCCAGCCCGCATCGGCGCGCTTGAGGCCATTCTAGCCCATATCACATCCCACCAGGACGTCTGGATTGCCCCCCGCCGCGAGATCGCCGCCTGTTGGGCTCAGCATCACGGAGCCCGCGCATGAGCCTGCTGGATGGACCCCTCTCGGCCCTGGTCGCGGCCGTGCAGAGTGGTGAAACCACACCGTCGGCGATGACCACCGAAGCGCTGGAGCGTGCTGCGGCGCGCAACCCGGCCATCAATGCAATCTGCCTGATAAACCCGCAGGCACAGGCCGAAGCCGACGCCGTGGCAGCGCGCCTTCAGGGCGGGGAAACCCTGCCCCTGGCCGGCGTTCCGGTGCTGATAAAGGACAACATCTGGGTAAAGGGCCTGCGCATTGCCCAAGGCTCGGCGCTTTTTGCCGATCATATCGCGCCAGAGGACTCCGAGGCCGTAAAGCGACTGCGCAATGCTGGGGCGGTGATCATCGGCATTGCGACCTGCTCGGAGTTCGGCTGCAAGGGGGCAACGAATTCGCCTTTCCACGGGGTGACACGCAACCCAATTGATCCAAGCCTGACATCTGGCGGGTCCTCCGGTGGGCCTGTGTCTGCGGTTGCGGCGGGGATCGTGCCTCTTGCGCTTGGCACGGATGCGGGTGGATCCACGCGTCGCCCGCCCGCCCATACGGGCCTATGCGGCTTGAAGCCGACGCAGGATTTGATCCCCTACGGCCCCGGCTTTGACGAACCGGTCTGGGGCATCTCGGTCATCTGCCCGATTGCCCGGCGGATGGAGGACATCGCCCTTGCCATGCAGGTTTTGGCCCGCCTGGCCTCCGCGCCCGCACCACGCCTTGAGATCGCCGTTTCAGGTGATTTTGGCACCGGGCAAAGACGCGACCCGGATGTCGCTGCAAACTTCGACAAAGTGGTTGCGGCGCTCACCTCTGCAGACGTGACCATCACGCAGGCCCGGATCGCCTGGCCGCATGACATTAAGGGCCACGACGTCCAGCCGCTGCAACATGCAGGGCTTGCGCAGCTCTATGGCGATGTTTGGCGCGAAACTCCCGGGGTCTTCGACCCCGCGATTGCCGAGCAAATCGAAACCGGCCTGTCGCTGAGCGGCACGCAGGTGGCCGCTGCGCATCAAATCTCGCACCAGATGCGTGAAACCTTGCGCGCGGCGCTGGACCTATACGGCTTTATCGCAACCCCCACGACGCCCTGCGCGGCTTGGCCGGCGGAACAGAACGCGCCTTCCGAGATTGGCGGCCAACCGGCCGCCCCGCGCGACCATGCGGCCTTTACACCGCAGATCAATCACGCCGGGGTCCCTGCCCTGTCCATCCCCTGTGGGACAGACAGTCAGGGCCGTCCCCTGGGACTACAACTTATCGCTCAAGCGGGTCGTGATGCCGATCTGATCGCCCTGGCACAGCGATTGGAACCGATCCTGAAGGAGATCGCCTGATATGCGCCTTTTGCTGATCAACCCCAATATGACCGAAAGCATGACCCGCTCCATGACGGATGTGGCGCGCGTAACCGCAGGTCCTGCTGCCGAGATCGTTCCGCTCACCGCAACGACCGGCTTTCCCTATATCTCTTCGCGGGCAGAGGCGCAGATTGCAGGGGCCGGCGTGCTTGAGACAATCGCCTCGCATCGCCACGACGTGGACGCAGTCATCATCGCCGCCTTTGGCGATCCCGGTCTGGTTGCCGCGCGCGAGTTGTTCGATCTGCCCATCGTTGGCATGGCCGAGGCGGCCGTGATGTCCGCAGCCATGCTGGGCGAGCGGTTCTCGGTGGTGACGTTCTCGCCGCATATGGCGCGATGGTATGACGCTTGTGTACGCCAGACCGGACTAGGCGGGCGCTTTACCGGCGTGCGATGCCCCGCCGATCCGCCCGCGCAGCTGGGCGATGTCCAGACCGCCCTGCGCCCCGAGCTGATTGCTTTGGCGCATGACGGGACCAGGTCAGATGGCGCCGACGTGGTCATCCTGGGCGGTGCGCCTTTGGCCGGGCTGGCGCCACAGATCGCCCATGAGACACCCGGCATTCTGGTCGACCCGATTGCCGCGGCGACCGCCCAGGCCATGGCGCTGGCGCGCCTGTCCCCCAGCTACCGCAATCGCACAGCCCGCCCCGCGGCCAAGACCTCCACCGGACTGGGGCAAGCCCTGAGCACGGTCATCGCAGGAGAAACCACATGACCCATGACACCGTAATCACCGGCGCCCGCGTCGTCACGGCAAGCGGCACGACGCATTGCGATATCGGCATCACCGATGGCCGGATCGCCGCTCTGGGCAAGGATTTGCAAGGCGAACACGTGATCGACGGCCATGGCCTGATCGCGCTGCCAGGCGGGATCGACAGCCACGTGCACATCTCCCAGCCTTCCGGGCCGGGGATCGAGATGGCCGATGACTTCACCTCTGGCACCCGCAGCGCGGCCTGCGGCGGCAACACGACCGTTCTGCCCTTCTGCCTGCCCGAAGAGGGCCGGACCCTGCGCGAGGCCGTCGCGGACTACCGCGCCAAGGCCGACGGCAACTGCATGACGGATGTCTCCTTTCACCTGATCGTCAAGGACACCGATCCGGTCACCCTGGGACAGGATCTGCCTGCCCTCATTCAGGCCGGCTATACCAGCTTCAAGGTCTTCATGACCTATGCCGGTCTTGCCTTGAGCGACCGGCAAATCCTTGAGGTGATGGCGGTGGCCAAAGAACAGGGCGCCATGGTCATGGTCCATGCCGAGAACGAAGACGCCATCGAATTCCTGCGCGACCGGGCCGACCGCAATGGAGAGACAGCCCCCTACCACCACGCCACCACCCGTCCTGTTCCGGTCGAGCGCGAGGCGACGCATCGCGCCATTTCACTGGCCGAGATCGCGGGCGTTCCGCTGACCATCGTACATGTCTCGAATGGCGAGGCGACCGAAGAGATTGTCCGCGCCCGGCAGCGCGGCCTGACGGTGTTTGCCGAGACCTGCCCGCAATACATCACCCTGACCGCCTCTGATCTGGACCGGGACGGGTTTGATGGGGCCAAATACGTCTGCTCTCCGCCGCCCCGCACCGCCGAAGAATGGCCAAAGATATGGGCCGGGATTGAGCAAGGCACGTTTGACCTGTTTTCCTCGGATCACTGCCCGTTCCGCTTCAATGATCCGGCAGGCAAGGATGCGCCCGGGGCGCGGCAGTCGTTCCGCAACATACCCAACGGCATACCGGGGGTCGAAACGCGCCTGCCGATCCTGTTCTCAGAAGGTGTGGTCAAGGGGCGCCTGTCGCTTGAACGTTTTGCCGCAATCACGGCGACGAACCATGCGCGGCTGTATGGCCTTTTCCCTCGAAAGGGCGCGATCATGGTCGGAGCCGATGCCGACATTGCGCTGTGGGATCCGACGCTGAGCAAGCCCATCAGGCAGGCCGATTTGCATCACGGATCGGATTACACGCCATGGGAAGGGTTCGAGGTCACTGGCTGGCCCGTGCGCACAATCTTGCGCGGCCAAACCGTCATGCAGAACGGCGACCCCGTGGGCGCCCCGAGCGGCAGTTACCTGGAACGAGAGGCGCCCGATCTCTTGCTATGATCTGCGCCTAGTCAAGCTGGGCCGCGATGGCCTTACAGGCTTCGGGCAAGGGCTGAACGAGCGGCACGTCAACCTGGCCCGCCAAACGGATTGCAGCCTCCGCCAGTGGTCCACCTCCTATGATAATGCGCTCGGCCCCTGCGGTCCGCGCAGCCATGCAAGCGTCCAGTAAAGCGGCGTCCAATGCGGCGGGATCAGCCAGCAAATCATAGGGATCGCCCGCGGTCAAGAAGCTGCCCAGATAGCTGCCTTCGGTGCCGTAAGCGCGCATCAACGCATCAATCGACGCGCGCAGGCCGATTGTTGTCGCAGCAACCGCAAAACGCGCGCGCCCTGCAGCGGCGGCGCGCGCCGCAGCGGCACCGATGCCGACCACAGGGCAGCTCAGGCGTTGGGCCAGGCGCACGGCACCGGGGTCGCCAAAGGCTGCGACAATCACCGCGCGCGCCTTGGGCAAATCCGCTTGGGCCACCTGATCCGCTGCCGCGGCCGAGTCCTTGGGCTCGGTGATCATCGCAGGCGCCGCGCGGTTGGTCCATCCCAGCACATCATCAGGCAAATGGCGCCTTGCGATGGTCAACATCGCTTCAGTCGTCGCGTCCGAACTGTTGGGATTGATCAGCAGAACAGGTTTCATAATCAGAGCTATCCCGCATGACCGCCGCAATCTGGCCGGTCTCCCCGACGCTGCGCCGCTCGGGTTCTGCCCCAGCGTTGCGACCTTATGCTGGCTCTTCGGCCCATCCGGGAAAGCGCTGCATCCAGGCAAGGGATTCTTCCGTGGGTCCGGTCGCATTGTATTCCGCACCGACGCCACCGGTGAACCCGATCTCGCGCAGCGCTGCGAACGCCGCATCGAAATCGACTTCGCCCGTCCCCGGCTCGTGCCGCCCGGGTACGTCCGCGAATTGAACGTGACCTATCGCGGCCCCGGCTTGCTTTACGGCCGCCACCAGAGAGGCTTCGGTTTGCTGCATGTGGAACAGGTCAAACAAGATACCGATATTGGGCCGGTCGACCGCGGCCACGAGTTCGCAAGCGGATCGCAAATCCGTCAGGAAAAACCCGGGTACCACGGCTGGGCTGACAGGTTCGACCATCACGTCGATCTCCATCTTCGCGAAAGTATCTGCCGCATGGCGTAGGTTGTGGATTGCGACGTCCAATGCCTCTTGCCGAGACGGGGTGGACGCTCTGCCCGACAAGGAATTGATCTTGGACACCCCCAACCCGGCCGCATAGTCGCAGGCCAGTTCCACAGCAACCCGGTACTCGGCCTCTCGACCGGCGACAGCTGTAAGGCCGACATCCCCCGCAGCCAGATCTCCGGGAGGCAGGTTGATCATCACAACCTCTGTCCGCGCCTCGGTCTTGGCGGCGATAAGATCCGCCAGATCGAACTGGTAGGGGAACTGAATTTCCACCCAATCAAAGCCTGCTGCCCTCGCCGCCGCAAATCGATCCAGCATGGGCAATTCCTTAAAGAGCATCGAGATGTTCGCCGATAAGTGCATTGCGTGCTCCACAGGGTCTATGCGGTCCAGCCAGACCGCCCGGTTAAGGCCTTGGTCATTCGCGGGAACCGCTTGCTAAAACGTTGAAATTTGGTGGCTTCACAATCATTGACTTAGGTATGCCAGAATGCAAGCATTGCATACCACAAACGAGACGACGCGTTCAACACGTCGCAGGAAATCACATCAACCGGACCGACCGCACGAGGGACGGAAGCCGGTGAAGCAACATATCTTCAGGGAGAAACATATGCTTCGGAACACAGCACAGAATGTCGGCGCAGCGCTTACAGCGATTGTCTTTTCGGCAGGGGTTGCGCACGCGGATACCGTTTTCAATTACTCCTCCTGGATACCTTGGACCCACCCCGTGAACGAGGCGATCTACATCCCCTGGATGGAAGCGATCGAGGAGGAAAGCGAAGGCCGGATCAAATTCAAACGCCTTCCCAAAGCCGTCGCCTCGCCGCCGGCGCATCTGGATGCGATCCGGACCGGTCAGGCGGATGTCGGCTTTACGGTGCATGGCTACAGCCGCAAGCGCTTTGCGGCGTATCTCTTTGCCGAACTGCCGTTCCTCGGCGATAGCGCGGTCGCGACATCCATCGCGCTGCAGAAGACGCATGAAAAGTTCCTGGCGGACAAAGGATACTACGACGGTGTTAAGCTGATCGGGATGAACACCCACGGCCCCGGCGTGATCCATCACAGCAGCAAGCACATCGTCACACCGGACGATATGAATGGTCAGAAGATGCGGACGGGCGGCCCCATCCCGCTGGCCATCGTCGAAGGTTGGGGCGGCGTTTCCATCCGCCAACCCGCGCCGAAATCATATGAGATCCTCTCCAGCGGCATCGCGGACGGAATTCTCTTCCCATATGAAAGCCTGCCAAGCTTCAAGATCACCGACATCGTCACATATTCCACCGAGATGCCCGGCGGCTGGTATTCAAGCAGCCACTACCTGATCATGAACGAGGCAAAATACAACGCGCTCAGCGATGAGGACAAAGCCATCATCGACAAACATTCCGGCGTCGCCTTCGCAGAACGCGCAGGGCTCGGCTGGGACAAGATCAACGAGCAGGGTCGAGAGATCGTCGCCGCCTCCGGGAACTCGATCCAGGTTGCGCCTGCCGAGACCGTCAAAGCCCTTGAAGAGCTCAACGAGTCTTTCCTGCAGGACTACTACGCCGGTGCCGCAGATGCGGGCGTCGACGGCAAGGAAATGTTCGATTTCTTCAAGGCTGAAATGACAAAGCTGTCGAACTGATCAGACATGTCCAGCGATGCACCTCGCAACACTTCAGGGCCCCTAACCGGCCCTGAAGACCCTCCGGCGGCGTGGCCGCTCAAATGGCTGTCCGTGCTGTCCTGCGTTTTCCTATTCGCGATGATGGTCGTCACGTTCGTTGATGTCGTAGGGCGGTATGTGTTCCTAAAGCCGTTGCCCGCGGGCTATGAGATAGTCTCTCTGATGATGCCCGCGATCATCTTTCTGGCGCTTCCCTTGTCGGTCATTCGGAACAGCCACGTGACCGTCGATCTTCTTGACAGCTTCACGCCAAAGCGCTTCGCAGAGTACCGTGCAATCGTCATCAGCTTGATTTGCTCCGCCACGATGGCGTTGCTGGCATGGCGGCTGGCGATCCGATCACGAGATCAACATCGCTATGAAGAGGTCTCGGACGAGCTCATTCTTGAGCTCTGGCCGTTTAGCGCCGCCATGGCAGCCCTCTGTGCGATGACCGCTGTCGTTTTTCTGGTCAAGTTTGCCCACCAGATCCACGGTCTGAGACCAATTCAGGATAACACTAAATGATCGAAGCCCTCGCCGGCATGGCCTTGTTGCTGTTTCTGGCCTTTCTCAGAATACCCGTCGCCTTTGTCATGATTATTGTTGGGTTTTTGGGCATGGCTTACGTGGGAACCCCCACAGGCGCGCTCTATAACGTAGGCCAAACCGCCTATGACGCCGCCATAAACTATGAGCTTTCGGTGGTTCCGCTGTTTGTGCTGATGGGCAATTTCGTCGCGCGGTCACGCCTGGCGGAAGAGCTTTACAACGCCTCCAATGCCTTTCTGGGACACCGCAAGGGCGGGCTTGCCATGGCGACGGTCGTAGCCTGCGGCGGATTTAGCGCGATCTGCGGATCTTCGCTGGCCACGGCGGCCACCATGTCCAAGGTGGCCATGCCATCCATGCGCCGCTACGGCTACAGCGATGCCTTGGCCTCGGGGTCCATTGCGGCAGGCGGCACATTGGGGATCCTTATTCCGCCCAGCGTTCTCTTGGTGATCTACGGAATTCTCACCCAAACGAGCATTGGCAAGCTGTTTGCCGCGGGCGTTCTGCCCGGTCTAATTGGCGTGCTGTTCTATCTATTGGCCGTGCGCTTCACAATCTGGCGCAACCCCGCGGCGGGGCCATCCGCCGAGCGGCAAAGCTGGCCAGAGCGGATGCGGGCCCTGTCATCGGTTTGGGGCGTGGTGATCCTGTTTGGCGTCGTGATGGGCGGCATATACGGCGGCGTCTTCAGCCCGACCGAGGCCGCTGGTATCGGAGCAATAGGCGCGTTTTTCTTTGCGCTTTTCCGTGGAACTCTGACCTGGCGTTTGCTGTTTGAGATCCTTGAGGAAAGCGCCCTGACCACGGCGATGCTGTTCACGATCTTGATCGGGGCCCTGCTGTTTGCGAACTTCATCAACTTGACGGACTTCCCGCAGGCGCTGCTGGCGCTGGCGGCGCAGTTCTCTGACACGCCCTGGCTCGTCATCCTGGCGATCCTGCTGATCTACCTGATCCTGGGCTGCGTGTTCGAAAGCCTGTCGATGATCCTGCTGACCGTGCCGATCTTTTTCCCGCTGGTTGAGCAGCTTGGATATGATCCGATTTGGTTCGGCATCGTGGTCGTGGTGATAACCGAGATCAGTCTGATCACCCCTCCGGTTGGGCTAAACGTCTTTGTTCTGCGCGGCGTTCTGCCCGATGTCAAAACGTCGACGATCTTTCGAGGGGTCACCGCCTTTTGGGTCGCCGACCTGTTTCGATTGGCCCTGATCGCTCTGGTTCCGCTCCTGTCGCTTTGGCTACCGGCATTCGTGAAATGACAGGCGGGCAAAAGGCATACCGAACGGCAATCAAGGCATATAACTCAGGAGCCGAAAATGGGAAATGAGCGTCGCAACACCACGCCCTTAAGGTCGCGCGTTACCACAGATGGTCTGGACCGCGCGCCGCATCGCGCGTTCATGCGTGGCTCGGGGCTAAGCGAAGAAGACATCGCCAAGCCGATGATTGGCGTCGTCTCGACCCACGGCGAAACCTCGCCTTGCAATGCCAATCTTGGCGATCAGGCGGCGCATGCGCATGCGGGCGTCAAAGAGGCCGGAGGCACGCCGCGCGCCTTCACCACGATCTCGGTCTCTGATGGGATCAGCATGAACCATCAGGGGATGAAATGTTCGCTCATGTCCCGTGAGCTCATTGCCGATTCCATCGAGCTTGTTATGCGCGGTCACGCATATGACGGGCTGGTCGGCTTTGGCGGCTGCGACAAGAACCTGCCCGCCATCATCATGGCCATGGTGCGCTGCAATGCGCCGTCGGTTTTCGTGTTTGGTGGCAGCACATTGGTTGGGCAATGGCGCGGAAAGCCCGTGTCGGTGCTGGATACCTACGAGGGCGCTGGCGCCGTGATGACCGGAGCGATGAGCCGTGAAGATCTTGAGGATCTTGAGCGCGCGGCAATGCCAACAATCGGCGCCTGCCCCGGACAGTTCACCGCGAACACGATGGGGATGGTGTCAGAAGTGCTGGGAATCGCGCCCCTGGGCAGCTCAATGATCCCGGCTGTTTATGCCGAAAGAGATTCCGTCGCACGCAAGGCCGGCGGTATGGTCATGGATATTCTCGAACGCGGCGGACCGCTGCCGCGTGATCTTATCACGCGAAAATCGCTGGAGAATGCATGTGCCATCGTTGCGGCAACCGGTGGCTCGACCAACGCCGGAATGCATATCTCGGCCATCGCGCACGAGGCGGGCATTACGTTCACCATGGACGACGTTGGCGCGGTCTTTGAACGCACGCCCCTTATCGGCAACCTCCGTCCCGGTGGTGCATACTACGCCATAGACGTGCACCGGCTTGGCGGCGTTGCTGTGATCATCAAAGAGCTGATCTCGGGTGGTTTCATGCATGGCGACACCTTGTGTCTGACCGGGGAAACGCTGGAACAGGCCGTGGCGGATGCCCCTGCCCCAGATGGCGAGGTGATCCGCCCGCTGTCAGATGCCATCGACAGTTCGGGCGGCGTGATTGTGCTTAAGGGTAACCTCGCCACCGAGGGCGCTTTTATCAAAGTCGCAGGCTTGAAAAAGCGGGTTCACGAGGGGCCTGCCCGCGTCTTTGAAAGCGAAGAAGACTGTATGAAGGCGATCCGCAAGCAGGACTATGAACCGGGAGACGTTATTATCATCCGCAACGAAGGCCCCAAAGGCGGGCCGGGCATGCGTGAGATGCTCGGGCCGACGGCTGTTCTTTACGGGCAAGGTATGGGCGAGAAGGTGGCGCTGGTGACGGATGGTCGGTTCTCCGGCGCAACGCGCGGCATGTGCATCGGGTACCTGTCGCCCGAAGCCGCCGCCGGCGGGTTGCTGGCGCTCGTGCAAAACGGTGACCGGATACGCATTGACACGAATGAGGCGCGGACCATGACGCTGCTGGTGGACGAGGACGAACTCGCATCCCGCCGCGCCAGGTTCGAACAAGCAAAGCCGCGTAAATTGGCCGGGGCGCACGAGAAATACGCGGCCCTTGTGGGCAGCGCTTATGCCGGGGCGGTGACCCATTCCGGCGCGGTGGAATGGCCATATGATGAGGTGCCCAATGACTAAGCCACGCATCGGATATCTCGGCATGGGCCTTATGGGCTTGCCCATGGCTTTGCGGTTATTGGCCGCCGGATACGAGGTGATCGTCTGGAACCGCTCAACCGAAAAATGCGGCCCGGCGGTCGATGCGGGCGCACGCCTTGCGACCAACCCAGCAGAGGTCGCGGCACAAAGCGATCTCCTGCTGATGTGTCTGACAAACGCCAAGGCCGTCGAGGCCGTTTTGTTCGGCCCCTCCGGGGTTGCCTCGGCGGAACATGTGCCAGAAGTACTGATCGACTTTTCATCCATCCACCCAGAGACAACCAAAGCTCTGGCGGAACGCCTCGCCTCCGAGACGGGCACGGCATGGCTTGACGCGCCTGTATCCGGCGGCACGCCCGCGGCCAAGGCAGGCACGTTGACCATCATGGTGGGCGGGCGGCTTGCGGATTTCGATCAGGTGCAACCGGTGCTGAAGCATCTGGCGCAGAACGTCACCCATATGGGTCCGACAGGCACCGGCCAGATGACCAAACTGGTCAATCAGGTGATTTCGGGCTGCACGATGGTTCTGGTGGCGGAGGCGGTCAATCTTGCGGAAGAGGCCGGCGTTGACGCAACACGGCTTGCGCAGGCGCTTGGTGGTGGTTTTGCGGATTCCAAGCCCTTCCAGCTGTTGGCCCCGCGCATGTCCGCCCGCGATTTTGAGGACCCTCTGGGGGCGGTGGCCACGATGCAAAAGGATCTTGTGACTGTCTGCGACGTCGGAGAAACGGTCGGCGCAAGCATGCCGATGACTGAAAACGCCTTGCGGCTGTTAAATGACACCGCAAAAGATGGGCATGCAGATGCCGACATCTCGACCGTTATCCTGACCTACAAAAGGGATAGATAAACAGGATGGACTACACGGCCCCGTCAATTCCTGAAGACGAAAAGCTCGCGTCCAAAGCGCGCCGCGCGATCGAGGATGAAATCCTCAGCGGTCGTCTATTGCCGGGCACACGGCTGGACGAGCGTCTTTGGGCCGAACGGCTCGGTATCTCCCGCACACCGGTAAGGGAGGCCATCCGGGAATTGTCGTCGCAAGGAATGGTGGATGCGCCCCCCCGTCAGCAAGCATATGTCCGCAAGGTTGAAGGCGCGGAACTGGCCGAGCTCTTCGAAGCCTTGATCGGCCTGGAAACCCTGGTGGCAGAACTCGCCGGGCGCCGCATATCCGACGCAGAGATCGCGACCTTAGAAGTGCTTCAGGGCCAATTGAGAAACGCCATGAAGAACGAAGATTCGCGAGAGTTTCAGGATCTGAACGTCAAATTCCACTTCGTTATCGCACAGGCCTCCGCGAACACGACCTTGTTGCAGACGCTTAAGACCGTGCGCCTGCGCGTCTCGCCCTACCGGTCGTGGCTGTTCGAAAAACTGGACCGCATGCCGCGATCCATCGAGGAGCATGACAAGATCATCGCGGCGCTTCGAGCACGCGATTCAGTCCTTGTTCGTCGCCTCACGCGGGAACATGAGATGATCGACAGCGACCGGCTGTTCGATTTCTTCCTCACCGCGAACAGATGCGACACCAGTGCCGGAGTGAAATAGCAGACCTCGCGATGCCTCCCTCCCCAGCCACCATTGGAATGATCGTCCCCCCGGCCGCCGGAGAGGTGCCCCCGGAACCCCTGGAGCTCTATCCGGACGTCAATTTCCTGGCCACGGGTCTGGCGATAAAGGACGTCTCGCCCGCAAGTTTTGAAGAGGTTCTCGATCGCATCGCCACCTGTGCCAAAACACTGGCCGTGCAAGGTGCTGACGTGATCTCTCTCATGGGCACCTCATTAAGCTTCTACCGCGGTCCGGCGTATAATGCGCAGCTGGTTGAGGTCATGAAGGATGCAACGGGCTTGCCTTGCACGACGATGACCAATGCCGTGCTTGATGCGCTAAGACATGTTGGCGGCGCGCGCATTGCGATTGCAACGGCCTACACGGATGCGCTCAACATCCCATTGGTCCGATACCTGGAGGCCAGCGGGTACTGCGTCGAAAACCTGGAGTCCCTTAATCTCTCGGAAGTAGAAGACGTCTTAAACGTCACCGACGCACAGCTGAATGAGCTTTGCTTGAAGACCGCAGCCGCAAGCCCCCAGGCCGATGCCATTTTTCTGTCTTGCGGCGGCTTGCACACCGCAGCGATCACGCAACCATTAGAGGACTTAACCGGCCTGCCGCTTATCTCCAGCGCCATGGCCGGCACCTGGGGCGTTGTGCGGCTCGCAGAACTGGACACCAGGGTTGCGGGATACGGCCAGCTTTTCGAGACTTAGGGCCCGACCGAAAGCTGCTGTCACAGGAATTCCAACCAGTCTCAGTTTACCGCAGATCGCCGGAACAAAGCCGACGCCGCTCGGCAAGAACGGCGCTTCGTGACGTAGCTTGGAGATCTTCGACACGTCTCAGGGGCAGAGGGAATCGAACGCACATCACGACCGCCAAGCGGATAATCTCAGGACTGGTTCTGAAAAACCTAAATGGAAAGCGTTTTGTCATCACAGCAGGTCGCGAAGCCGCCCCGCCCGGCTCAGGCCGGTTTTTTTAATTGCGCCTTAACCGGGCCCACCAATTCCTAATCTATTCTTTTAGCAAGAAAAATTCTTGCATTCGCGTGAGTATGCGTTACTGTCAACACAACCCCAACGCGACGATTACCGTTCCGTAACTCGTTCTAAGGTTCCCAGATACGCCTGACGTACTACCTTGTCTCTTACCAGAGCGTCGCAAAATTGACATGCCTCACCCCGGTGAGGCGAACGGTGAGAGACGAGATGCCGCTCAAATTCTCTATATCAAAAGACGACAAGCTTGTTTTCACACGCCACGAAAGCTTGGCGAGCATGACGGATGTCCGCGAGACCTATGGTACAATCTTTGCGCAGATAGCCGACTGGGGAGCGGCGACCGAGATCGCCGATATGACCGCCACCGAGATCACCGGCATAACCCCCGCGGATATGGCCTATGATGCCGAGGAATTATGCACCTTGTGCAAAAAATTTGGGCTGGAGATGCGCGTTGTATTCGTCGCACCCGATGACGGGGTCTTTGCGCTTATGCGTGTCTTCGCCACCCATGCCTCCTTCAAAAGCGCGCATTGCCTAAACGTTGTGCGCAACCGACAAGAGGCCGCGGAATGGCTGGAGATCAGCCTGCCCAGAATGGAAGAAAAAATAGACGCCTTATGAGCGGATCCTAGGTTCTCCCTGAGCGGGGAAGATTTTTATTCACTTATTTTCAATGGATTACCGGCCAAACCTCACAAGCTTTCACTGCTTTGTGAACGACGCCGTGGACAAAGCCTATAGATAAATCACATGTTGTCATATTCCTTTCATCTACATAGGCTTTGTACGGTTCGAACTTTAACTTTCTTGGGGGACTCCATGAGAAATATGACACTTACCGCAGGGGCCACGCTTCTGCTGACAACGGCAAGCTATGCCGCTTGCCCGGCGGTTACGCATTCAGATATGGGCGGCGTCGGAGCCGGCGCTTTCCCGGGCCAGTACGAACTGGCCGAGTTCGAGGCCGCTGCGGGCTGCACGATGGAATTCTCCGCCAACCCGGAGATGGACACCCTCAACGGTGAGCTGCGCGGCAACCCCGCCTTGCCCGCCCTGGCCGACCGCATCCCGGCCGAGCCGCTGGTCGTGGTCCCTTACGAAGAAGTCGGCGCCTATGGCGGCACCATGCACGCCCTGTCGAACGCCACCGAGGCCGGCACGTCGGACTTCCTGTCCATCCGCCACGTGAACCTGGTGCGCTACGCTGACGATCTTAACACCATCGTGCCTAACATCGCCAAATCCTGGTCGTGGAATGATGACTTCACCCAGCTGACATTTAACCTGCGCGCGGGCCACAAGTGGTCGGACGGTGCGCCGTTCACCTCGGCCGACGTGAAGTTCTGGTATGACAACCTGGCGCTGGACAGCAAGGTCATCGAGAAGCCCAAGGACTATGTGCTTGTGGGCGGCGAGCCGATGACTGTCGACACGCCGGACGCGCTGACCGTGGTCTTCAACCTGCCCGCGCCCAAGCCCGGCCTTCTGGCGCACTTCGCGACCTCGTTTGCGCAGGGCTTCCAGCCCAAGCACTTCCTGGGTCAATACCACCCCGACATTAACCCCGACGCCGACAAGCTTGCGGCCGAGTGTGGGTTCGAGAACGGCTTGGCGGTTCTGTCGGCATATTTTGGCAACAGCGACTGGACGGACACGCCATCGCCGATGCTGCGCACGCCCGACCAGGTGGCCTGCCTGCCCGCGGACACCCATCCGACGCTGGAAAGCCACGTCTATGTCTCGGACACCACCGAGGGTCGTAAGCTGGTTGCCAACCCGTATTTCCACATGGTGGACACGACCGGTCAGCAGCTGCCTTACATCTCGCGTCAGGACGAGCTTTATGCCAACGACAACGAGGTGCGCCTGCTCAAGCTGGTGAACGCCGAGGCCGACTATAAGTCGCAGTCGCTGACACTGGCCGGTGCCCCCCAGCTGATGGATGGCATGGAGAATGGCGACTACACGGTGCAAATGGCGCCGACCATCGCCATGGATGTGTTCTCGTTCAACCTCACCTCCGAAGATGAGGGCAAGCGCGAAGTCTTCGGCAACCTGGACTTCCGCAAGGCGATGTCGATTGCCATCAACCGCGACGAGCTGAACGAAGTGGCCTTCTTCGGTCAGGGCGAAGCCAAGCAGTATATCGGCTTCTCGCCGACGCCTGCCTTTGTTGATCCGGCGCTTCTGTCGTCCAACACCGAGTTCGATCCGGCGGGTGCGAAGGCCCTGCTCGACGGGATCGGCATGGTTGACACCGATTCTGACGGCTTCCGCGAGCTGCCCAATGGCGAAAAGATCGTGCTGAACATGCAGTTCGCCACGCAGGGCATCGCCGGCGAGGTTGTCGAGCTTGTGGCGCAGAACTGGGCCGATGTCGGCGTGCAAACCGCCGTCAAAGAGGTCACCCCGGACGAGTACCGCTCGGCGCAATCCTCCAACCAGCTTGACGTTGGCATGTGGAAAAAGGGCCAGCCGGTTGGCATCGTCCTTGGCAATAACGAGCTGTGGGTGCCGCCGTTCGAGAACTACTTCGGCCACCGCACCGGCATGCTCTGGGCGACCTGGTTGGACAGCAACGGCGCAGAGGGCATTGAGCCTCCGCAGTTTGTTAAAGACCTGATGGCGGATGTGGAGGCGTTCCAATCGGCAGTTCCGGGCTCGGCAGAAGCTGGCGAGATCGGTGCACGCATGGCCGCGGCCATGGCCGAGAACCTGCTCTTCATCGGCACGGTTCAGGCGCCGAACCTGGTCTACCACCGCAACAGCCTGGTGAACGTGGCCGAGTTCAAAACGCAGAGCTACGAGTACTACCGGACCTACCCCTATGTGGCTCCGCAGTGGTTCTTGAAGAACTAAGCGTAACGCGCTGAATTAAAACGGAAGCCCCCGAGAGATCGGGGGCTTTTTTCTTGCGGTACTCGGTCTTCGGTTAACGCCTTGTCCGCAGGGTTTACCAAAAATTAACCGCCCAGTGTTCCCCCTCCCTACCGCCCTTTATGGTTTGGTGATTCGGTGAAGATTTGCTGAATCTGGGCGAGCTTTTTTGGCAGATGTTTACACCCCGCTGCCCCGCATAGACCGGCTATTCGTGCGCGGCCCGACCCCACGCTCATCGCCATGCCCAAGAACTGTGCAGCAAATCCACACCACCGTTCGGTTCACGCGCTCTGGCCAAAATCTTCTTTTGCGGTCATGAAGAACCAAGGTTAAAATCCAAAACAAGCTCAGGCAGGTATCGCAGCCGAGGGGCACGGGGGACGATGTTACAATTTGCTCAATTCGCTGCGGTACGTGCGGCCATGGCTGTGTTCACGCTGCTGCTGGTCTCGCTGATCGTCTTCACGCTGATGGAGCTGGTGCCGGGCACCTGCGCCGAGCGCTATCTGGCGTTCAAAAACACCCAGGGCTCCGGCATCTCGGTCGAGGATATCCAGGCTGAAGAGCGCCGCTTGGGGCTGGACCGGCCATTCCTGGTGCGCTGGGGGACCTGGGTCGGCAACGCCTTCCGTGGGCAGTTCGGCGATAGCTGCATCCTGCGGCTCAACATCAACTCGCTTCTGGCCGATAAGTTCTGGATATCGCTGGGGATCTGCCTGACGGCGCTGTTTTTGGCCTATCTCATAGCGATACCTGTGGGCATTATCGCGGCCAGCTCCGAGAACGCGACCCTGAACAACAGCTTGCGGTTCATCAGCTATCTTGGGTTGGCGATGCCGAACTTCCTTTTGGCGCTGATGATCATGCTGGTGTCGACGGTGGTCTGGGGGGACAGCCTCACGGGGCTCTTCTCGAATGAATTCCGCGACGCGCCGTGGTCTTGGGACAAGGTGATGGACTTCCTGGGCCGCGCCTGGCTGCCGGTCTTCGTGCTGGGCTGGTCGGCCACGGCCTTTGCGCTGCAGACGGTGCGGGCGCTGATGCTGGACGAGCAGTCCAAGCTCTATGTGACCGCCGCCCGGGCGCGCGGGCTCTATGGTCGCCGGCTTTTGTGGCGCTACCCGGCCCGGCATGCCCTGGGGCCGATCGTGAATTCGCTGGGCTTTGACCTCAACCGCATCTTCAACGAGCTGCCCATCGTGGCGCTGATCCTGACGCTGACCGAGGCGGGCGCGCTCCTGCTGGGAGCGCTGGCGCAGTCCAACGACCAGCAGCTTGCCGGCGCAATCATCTTTCTGCTGACGGCGACCATCGTCGCAGTGAACTTCTTCACGGACATCCTGCTGGCGCTGGTCGACCCGCGCGTGCGCAGATCCGTCCTGGGGGCCAACGCATGAGCGACATGACCGACCAAGCCAGCCAAGCCAGCATCGACCAGCGCCGCAAAGAGGCCTACTTCACCGCCTCCCAGCGCCAGCTTATCTGGGCGCGCTTCAAGAAACAGCGCGCCGCCATGGTCGCCGCCACGATCTTGATGGCGCTGGTCCTGATGGGCGTCTTCGCGCCCTTCCTGTCGCCCTACGACCCCACGATCAAGGGCCGCGACAAGGACTATACCAACGGCGCGCCGCAGATCCCGCAATTCTGCGACCACAACGGCTGCAGCATGCGGCCCTTCATCTACGGCGTCAAACGCGAGCGCTCGATCCAGACGAACTTCCGCTGGGTGACCAGCATCGACACCGAGGACCGCCGCTATGTGCAGTGGTTCGTGCGCGGCGACGATTACCGGCTGTTCGGGATCAAGGGGAACATCCACCTGTTTGGCGTGGACAAGGGCTTTATCCACCTCTTCGGCACCGATGACACAGGCAAGGACATCTTCAGCCGCACGCTGCACGCGATCTATACCTCGCTGGCGGTGGGCACGCTGGGCGTGCTGATATCCTTCGTGCTGGCGCTGATCATAGGAGGGGTCGCCGGCTATTACGGTGGCTGGATCGACGGGGTGATCCAGATGATCACCGACGCGTTCCGAACGATCCCGATCATCCCGCTCTTTATGGCGATCGCCGCCTTCATCCCGGATACGTGGTCATCGGAGACGCGGTTCTTCTTCATCTCGATCATCATTGGCTTCATCAACTGGCCGACGCTGGCGCGGCGGGTCAGGACGCATCTGCTGGTCGAGCGCACGCAGGAATACGTGCTGGCGGCGCAGCTTTGCGGCGCCGGGCCGGGGCATATCATTCGCCGCCACCTGCTGCCCAGCTTCACCAGCTACATCATCGTGGACCTGGTGATCTCGTTCCCCTACATCGTTCTGTCCGAGACGGCGCTTAGCTTCATCGGGCTGGGGCTGAAGGACCCGGTGAACTCGCTGGGCGTGCTGCTCCAGAACACCACAAGCGCCGACGTGCTGCTGAACTACCAGTGGTACTTCATCCCGGTCTTCTTCTTCATCGCGCTGGTGATGGCCTTTGTGTTTGTGGGCGACGGGCTGCGCGACGCCGCCGATCCTTACGGGGGGCAGAAGAAATGAGCCTGCTTTCCGTCAAAGACCTCACGATCCGGTTCCGCACCGACGAGGGGCTGATCACCGCGGTCGAGAACGTCTCCTTCGACATCGCCCCTGGCGAGGTGCTGGGGCTGGTGGGCGAAAGCGGCTCGGGCAAGTCCGTGACCGCCAAGGCGCTGATGCAGCTCAACGGCGGCAACACGGTCTATGACCCGGCCAGCAAGGTGGTGCTCAACCTGCCCGACACGCAGCCGTTGGACATCCTCAGCTTCAAGCGCGAGCGCGATATGGGCGTGATCCGCGGCGGTGCGATTTCGATGATCTTCCAGGAACCGATGGCCAGCTTCGCCCCCGCGATCACCATCGGCAAGCAGATGGTCGAGCAGCTGATGCTGCACACCGACATGAGCAAGGACCGGGCCCGCAAGCACTCCATCGACATGCTGGACCGCGTGGGCATCAAGGACCCCGACAAGCGCATCGACCAATACGCGTTCGAGCTGTCGGGCGGCATGCGCCAGCGCGCGATGATCGCCATGGCGCTTTCCACCTCGCCCAAGCTTCTGATTGCGGACGAGCCGACCACGGCGCTTGATGTGACCATCCAGGCGCAGGTGATCGACCTGATGAAGGACCTGGTGGCCGAGTTCGGCATGGGCATCCTCTTCATCACCCACGACCTGGGCGTGATCGCGCAGACCGCCGACCGGGTCTCGGTGATGTATCTGGGGCGCATCATGGAGACCGGCCCGGTGCGCGACGTGATCCGCAACCCGGCGCATCCCTATACCAAGGGGCTGATCAACGCGCTGCCTAAGCTCGACGACCTCGACGCGCCGCTGACGCCGATCCCCGGCGACATCCCCTCGCCGCTCGAACGGCCGCCGGGATGCGTGTTTCACACCCGCAACCCCGACCACGTGCCGGGCTCGCGTTACGAGCGCGAGGTGCCGCCGATGAGCCAGGTCTCACCGGATCACTTCGCAGCGCTTTTCCCAGAGGATGTGGCATGAGTAACCTGGTCACCGTCACGAACCTGTCGACCCACTACCCGCTGGGCCAGCGCTTCTTTGGCGAGGCGCCGGTGCTGAAGGCCGTGGACCAAGTCAGCCTAGATATCCCCAAGGGCAGCTTTGTCGGGCTCGTGGGCGAGAGCGGCTCGGGCAAGACTACGCTGGGCCGCGCGATCCTGCGCGCCGCGCCGATCAGCTCGGGCACCGTGCGCTACAATGATGGCGAGGTGGATTACGACGTGGGCGCCTTGGATAAGGCGCAGCTGAAGGATTACCGCACCCGTGCGCAGCTGATCTTTCAGGACCCCTACGCCGCCTTGAGCCCCCGCATGACGGTGCGCGATATCATCGCCGAGCCGCTGGAGGTGATGAAGCTGACCAAGTCCCGCGAGGAGACCGACGAGCGGGTGCGCGAGATCGCGGCGAAATGCCGGTTGAACCTCGAGCATCTGCGTCGTTTCCCGCATGCCTTCTCCGGCGGGCAGCGCCAGCGGATCTCCATCGCCCGCGCCCTGGTGACGGGGCCGAAATTCGTGGTGGCGGACGAGGCGGTGGCGGCTCTGGATGTCTCCATCCAGGCCGATATCTTGAACCTTCTCAAAAGCCTGCAGAACGAACTTGATCTAACCTTCCTGTTCATCAGCCACGACCTGTCGGTGGTGGCCCATGTCTGCGACCACGTCGCGGTGATGTATCACGGGGTGATCATGGAGCAGAACGAGACCCGGGCGCTCTTTGCCAACCCGCAGCACGCCTATACCAGGTCCTTGCTCTCGGCGATCCCGTCGCTGGACCCCGATGACCGGCATCGGGCGGTGGTCTACGACCCAACCGCCTAGCGGACGCGCGGCGCGCCGCGAAAGCACCGCGCGCTCTGTTAACCATGGCGCGCGGGACGCAGATGCCCGACAGAAGTCCGACGTTTTGCCGACAAATGTCCGACGCCGGATTCTCCAATTAATCAAGGCCTCACGGGCCGATTCGCGCGCCCACGCGCCCTGCGCGTTTAGATTTCGGTAAGACTTACCGCGCCAGCACCAGCTCCGCGCGCAATCCGCCCAGGGTCTCGCTCTCTGCCAGCTCCACCGATCCGCCATGCCGATGCGCGATGTCATGCGCAATCGCCAGCCCCAGCCCGACCCCGCCGCCGCGGTCCTGGTTGCGCGCCGCATCCAGGCGCACAAAAGGCTTGAGCGCCTCTTCCCGCTGCGCCTCGGGGATCCCCGGCCCATCATCTTCGACACAGATCCGAAGCTCGGTATCACTCGCCTGCAATGACACCCGCGCGCGGGCGCCGTATTTCAGCGCGTTGCCGATCAAGTTCTCCACCGCGCGGGCTACCGCCAGCCGGCGCAGCATCGCCTGCACCGGGCGGTCCGGCATGGCCCCGATCTCTACCTGCCCGCCAGACATCAGGAATTTATCAACGATATCAACCATAAGCGCGGCGGCATCGACGCTCTCGGGATCGCCCAGGGAATCGCCCCGCGCGAAGGCCAGGAACTCCTCCACCAGCCGCTCCATGTCGCGCACGTCGCGCAGCATGGCGCGCGTCTCGTCGCTCTCCTCCTGCATCGACAGCGCAAGCTTCAGCCGCGTCAGCGGCGTGCGCAGGTCGTGGCTAATGCCCGAGAACATCAGGTTGCGCTGCTCGATCTGCCGCTCGATGCGCGCGCGCATGTTCAGAAAGGCCTGGCCCGCCGCGCGCACCTCGGTGGCGCCAGACGGGCGGTAGTGGCGCGTCTGCCCCTTGCCAAAGGCCTCCGCCGCGCGCGACAGCCGCCGGATCGGCCGCAGCTGGTTGCGTAGGAACACAAAGGCGATCACGGTAAGGAACACGCCGGCAAACACCATAAGAACAAGCAGTTGGTGCGGGTTGCTCGCAGAGACCCGGCGCCGGTCGAACATCGCCGACAGGGTGCCATGTGACGTCTCAAGCCAGACCCAGACCTGCCGGTTTTTGCTGAGGTCAAAACGCAGCACCTGCGGCAACTCGGCCCGCAGCGTCTCGGCCATGGAAAGCCCCGAGAGATCGTAGAACGTGATCACGTCTTCGCCCGGTGGCATCGGCATGCGTGCAACCTCAAAGGCCAGCGGCTCCGCCACCGGGTGCACCCAATCCAAGACAATATCCGATCGCGGCGCGCTCTCAATGATTTCAACCAAATAGCGCAGCTCCAGCGCCACGTTGCGGCTCATCTGCTCGGTCACGCCCGAGTAATGCCGCTGGATAAAAACGATCGAGACCACCAGCTGCAAGAGCACCACCGGCAGCAGCAGGATCAGCGCGGCGCGCCCATAAAGCGTGCGTGGCAGGTAGGCCTTTATTCCGTGACGCGTCATGGTCTAAGCCATAGCGCGGAAGCTCAGGAAAGGCGATTCCATGGACGCGGCATATGATCCGACCCCCGGCCTTGTCGCGCATCTTGAGCCAGGCCTGCGCCGCGTCCTGGCGCCGAACCCCTCGCCGATGACCTTCCATGGCACCAACACCTATATATTGGGCGAAGGCGAGGTCGCGGTCATCGACCCGGGCCCCAAGGATGCCAAGCACTTAGCGGCGATCCAGGCAGCGCTAGAGCCCGGCGAGCGGGTCAGCCATATCCTGGTGACCCATAGCCATCTCGACCATTCCCCCCTCGCCTCAGAGCTCTCAGCGGCCACCGGCGCCCCCATATACGCGTTTGGCGACAGCCTGGCAGGGCGCTCAGAGGTGATGACCCGCCTGGCCGCGCGCGGCCTGGCCGGTGGCGGCGAGGGCGTGGACCACGCGTTCCGGCCGCATGAGACCCTCGTTGATGGGGCAGAGATCACGGTCTCCGGCCTGACCCTTCAGGCCATCTGGACGCCTGGGCACCTCGGGAATCACATGTGCTTTGCCACACAAGACGTTGTTTTCTCGGGCGATCACGTCATGGGCTGGGCCAGCACAATGATCTCGCCGCCGGATGGTGACCTTACGGATTTCATGCGGTCCGCCCGCCTGCTCGAGGCGCGTACGGACCGCGTGTTCTACCCCGGCCACGGCGCGCCGATCCCAGACCCGCAGGCGCGGGTGCGCTGGCTCATCGACCACCGGCTGGCCCGCGAGGCGGCGATTCTGGAGGCACTTTCGCGCGCCCCCGCCCGGGTGCCCGCGATGACCCGAGAGATCTACACCGATGCTCCCCCCGCCCTCCTGAGCGCCGCCGAACGCAACGTCTTCGCGCATGTGATAGACTTATGCCAGCGAGATCTGGTCTCCGCGCGCCCGACCCTCTCCGCGGACGCAGAATTTGTAAGAAACTGATGCCAGACCGCAATTTCGCTCTGGACGCGCAAATTAACGGGGGCTATAGACGGCGCCGGTGATCCGGCGTAGCTCAGCGGTAGAGCAGTTGACTGTTAATCAATTGGTCGTAGGTTCGATCCCTACCGCCGGAGCCAAAATCCACATAAGGTTTTGGAAATAAACGAAAAAGCGCTCCAACTCGGGGCGCTTTTCGCGTTCTGGGCACATTCTCTGACACATCCGATGACACAAACCCCATGCGGGAGTCGGAGCATTGAGAAGACCAACACCATGCCTGCATCTGGAACGCAGGCCGTCGTCATTTTACTGGCGGCGGCGCGTCCCAGAGTTTTTTTCAAAAAACGCCTCAAACCGGTTTTTCGTATTTTCCTTGAAGACCGATGTGGTTCGTGAGGCCGAGGTGCTGGCCCGCCGTTTGACGTGGCTCAGCTCCCTTGCTTTCGACTACTCGAGAGGCGTTGCGAACATGGAAACAGGTCTGATGGAGCGGGTTTTGACCGAGCTGGTGCGATTTGAAATCGCAGCCTCGGATTACGCACGCGCCATTGCACCTGAACGCACCCGTGAAGAGGCGCAGATGGCCGCTCAACGAGAGCTGGCCTTGCAAGACACCCTGCGTGAAGCGCTGCTGTTGCGCAACCGTGAAGTGGCGCGTGCGCCTGTTCAAGCTGCCGCAGCGCGTCTCGGTGTAAACATCAATGGCAATGAGGAAAATTGGATGGTTATTGCTTATGAGGCGATCCGCGTTTTGCTGGATCTCAGTGTTGAGCGGTCAAAGCGCGATCAGGGTGTATTCACTGCGTCCAGTCACTTCTTTGAGGCGGCTATTAAAGAGGACACTGCCCCCTCAATGCCTGTTTATTGTGTGGAACCTGCGACCACCGCGATGCACGCAGCACCGGTTACTCAAGTGGTAGCAGAGCCTGCGACCGTAACCACTTCTGCACCTGCCAGCGCGCCACTGGCTACGTCTGAACCGATCCAACCTTCGCCCCCGAAGCCGACGAAGAAGGCGTCTATCAAGCTGTCGGAAGCATATGAAAAATACAGTGAGGCGCGTTTGGCGGGCAAAGAGGGCAAGCGACCAGAAGAGCTTGCAGTCAAAGCCAAAGGCGAGTCTTGGGAGCGGAACTCGTTTTCCAATCTGAAAGCCAACGCCAAGCTGATGATCGACGTCATTGGCGACAAACAGCTATGTGATTTGACGAAAGCGGATTTCATTGAGGCGTTTTCGATTATCCAGAGGGTTCCAGCGAACCACGGCAAATCCTCCAAGGAGATGCGAACGATCCGTGAAATCGTTGAGGCGACAGATCTTGACGAGCAGAAAAACAAGGCACGCGTTCATGCGCAATTGAAAAAAGCTGGTGCAAGTCAGGCCAATATCGAAGCCGCTGAGCATCAGGAAAGTATTGCGCGACTTCGTGTGAACACGGTCTATCGCCATATGCAAGACGCCCAGCGTGTGGTGCGATATATGGAGGCCCTTGGCTACCTCTCAGAGAGCTTCATGGAAAATGTGATGTGGTCCAAGAGCGAGTTGGAACGTCTCGAAATTCTGCAAGAAGACAACAGCCGCAAGATCTGGGGAGATGAGTTGCCAAAGCTGTTCCGAACCCCGCTATTCCAAGGTCAGATTGCCGACATTGGCGATCCCATGTTCTGGGCGGTGATCATTGCGGTTCTCCACGGTCTACGTGAAGAAGAGGTGCTACAGCTGAGCCTTGATGATATCCGGACTGAAAACGGTGTTGTCTATTTCGATATCAAGGTAGGCGCACCATGGCAGCGTTTGAAATCCAAAGCCGCAACGCGTCGTGTGCCTCTCCATAACAGTCTGATTGCCCTTGGTTTCCTTGATCTGGTGGCTATGCGGCGGCGCGAAGGTGAGGATCGACTATTTCCGCACCTGACGCGTGGGAAAAATCGTAAAACCCTGTCTGAGAACTTCACCAAGGATTTCACACGCTTCCGCAAGGCCAACGATGTCTATGAAAAGCGCATCGACTTCCACAGCTTCCGCACACAGTTCAATGTCGAACAGATCAAGGCCCGCACCGACAGTGAGTTGCGCCATATTCTCATGGGTCACGAGATGGAGACGGTGAACCTCAAGCACTACGGAGGCGATGGCCATGATCTTGAATATCTGCACGAGATTGTGCAGCGCGTAGACATCGACGTTTCGATGATCCAAAGCCCCTTTGCCGATGGCAAGAAGGCGAAAGTGTCTGACTTGGAGGCAACGAGAAAACGCTTGCGTGTGGTGTGATCTGCGAACCTTCCTTTGCACAGGAAATTTGAGCGGTAGCCACTTGGAAACAGGTGGTGAGTTTGGGCAGACGGGGCAACCTGTTTGCCCTTAATCACATCAAGGCACTGTCATTTCGTGATTTCTGGATTTCTATGTTTCGCTATTTCCGCGTGGGTATTTATGCGCGCAATCAGTCTCTTAAGGGTTCAAAATTGTCACGCATGCAGGTTTTGCATGGGATCTGGCGACTTTCGACATCACTTTTGCAGGTGTTTTCGCAGGGACGGCGACCACACCTGCATACGCGCAGAAAATCTTAACCGGAATCTTTTTGCCCCAAAGGCCACGTTCCCATGTTCCGCCTACCAAGAAAGGAACATGAAAATGCACTACAATCACACCAAATTTCGCATCTCTGCCTATGTGGCTGAGTTCATCAAAATGGCCGGGTTCTCTGCCGTCACAGCAAAGCTCTTCCTCGCATTGATCTTCCTGCAAGATCAAACCGAAGAAGGCTGGCCTATGTTCGAGGGAGACGAAGGATCACAGGACCACTTTGTCTTAGTTGCAGAACTCCGCGAGCTGGGTTTCCCATCCAAAACACGATCAAGCCGCTTTCTTCGAAAACCCGTTGCCGAGCTGGTCACCATTCCCGGGATCTTCGACCATCTCGAAATTGCGCCAAATGGTCGTTATCTTACTTGGCGGTTTTCGGCGAATTTCTTTGACGTAATGGCAGACATGGAGGTCTACGGGCTGATCGACGCAAGCGAGATCGCTCTGTGTCAGGGCAAATTTGGTGGCTCCCTGCTTGCGCAGATTCCGCTGCATCGCAAAAAGCGAATGTCGGAGTTTCGTTTGATCGGTCCCAGTAAGGGATATAAAGCTCAACCGGGTTGCGTGCTGCCAAATCTGGCCCCCAGCCAAATTGAACGGCAGTTGCGCCCTCTTTTACAAAGTTGGGCTGACGCAACCGGGCTTTCCTTCGCTGTCTTGTTTGTTCAGGAAGGCGCACTGCCCGGCTACACCGATGTCGTGATCCGGATGCGGCACAAAGAAACGCATTGGCCTGAAGGGCGCTTCACGAAGCGTTCAGTTGCTACCCGGATCTGGACCGTGACACCCACACGGAAAGCCCCGGTTGATGATAGCGCAGCGATAACCCCCGGAGGGCCCGCCTTTTTCTGAAAAGAAAAAGGGTTAGCGGGTTATCCGAAATTTCATTTTGGATAAATGCGGCCCTACTTTCTCGTTATGCGATACGTTCAAAATGATAATGCTGGTAAAGTCGGCGCCGTCAGGCAGGAGGCGTTGAAACCCTCCGATCTGGCCCGCGCCGAAAAACACGGCAAGCGCGAAGATGAGAGTAGTCAGAAACGCCGCGTCAGGGATGAAGAGGCTCTTGTCTATGGCACACTTGATCTGGCAGCAGCACGCGCCCAGCATATGGAGGGCGTCAAGCAGTCAGGCAGAACGGCCTGCATTCACACGTTTGTCCAGTTTCCGTCCAACTTGATAGACGGCACAGACAAAGAACAGCAGCTGCAAATGCTCAACCATGCGGTGCGCTTTCTTGATGATTTCCACGGGGGCGACGCAGTTTTCGCTGCACGCCTCGACCGTGATGAAACGGGGCGGCATACCGTCGACGTCTTCCTGCTTCCGAAATACGACTACCGCTACAAAGACGGACGGGTCTTCAAGAAAGCCAGCGTTTCGAAGTTCTCCAAAGAACAGGCCCGCGCAAGATATGTTAAGACGGACAAGAAAACGGGCAAGGCGATCATCGACCGCAAGACAGGAAAGCGCATTCCTCGCGACGATACACGAGCGCAGGGATCAGCTCTACAAGACGCCTTCTTTGAATATCTGCGTGATGAAATGCAGCTATCCGACGTAATGCCGCCGGAACGCAAGAAGTTCACTGCGAAAGACAGGGTGGAACCTGAAGAATACGGCCTGAGAAAAGACCGCGAACGCCTACACGACAATGCCCGGCAGCTTTCGGAAGCAGATCGCACTGCCCGGGAGCGAAACAAGCAACAGGCGGCTCAGAATAAGGCGCAGGCACGGTCCTTGGAGCATAGAGAGGCGGAACTGCTTGCGGAGAAGAAAACATTGTCAGAACAGAAATTAGCCTTTGAACAGTCCTCTGCGCGCCGTGCGGCTACGCTTGACAAGCAAGAGATACGGGTCAAGCGAGATGCCAAAACCGTGCGCAATGTCAGGATCACGAGTGGCCAGGGCGTTTCCCGTAAGCTGAATAGAATTCTGGATGAAAGTTTCGAAACGCAGGATGTGAGATGACACCACAACAAAAATTCATGAAAGATCTGGAAGAGCGCGACTACAGCAAATTGGCGGTGCCTCCGCAGTTTTTGCATTTCATCAAAATGCGCGATAAACTCGCGTACTATTCGCTTCAGCTGAGGCCGTTCTTTTATCAAGATCCGTGGGACCTGCCGGTGATCGTCGATGGTCGCAGATACACCCCCGCGGATCTAGTTACATTGCAAGGAACGGGGATGTCATCCGTCGAGTTCTTTGACCTTCTCACCGATATTGAAGTCGCGCTGATCGAAGCTGCCTCGCGGCGCGGGATCAGGCTGCGCAAGCGTCCGAAGGTAGATAAGGAAGACACCCTCGGCTCGATGCCGCAACGGACTAGGAAGGCCGGAGGCTACGCCCTGGGCGAATAGCCCAAGGCGCGGGTGTGTCAGCGCCAAAACCGCCACCAGCGCCGGGATTTTAGCCGTTGCACCTCGGCCATGGCGGCATCGGCACGTTGTTTTTCCGAAGTGGCCATTGCCTCAGCCTCTTCCACGCGGGCACGCAGCCTTGCAATTTCCGCCGCAAACTCTTCGGGTTCGCCGAATTCTTTCGCCATCGAAAGAACGCTTTTGTGAACCCAATCCTTGACAAGTCCGGCCTCCTTCCGACGCACTGCCAGTGCGCGCTGCCGTTCTGCGCCTGATTTGGGCTTGTTTTTGCCCTCTGCGGGTTCTGGCTTTGGGGCCAGTAGGTCCTTGGCGTTGAGCGTGAAAACACCGTCTTTCAGCTTCATGCGGGCTTCGGTGATTTCAATTTTGGCCAGTTCGCCTGAGTGGATTGCGGCTTGGATTTCTGGGTCGATATTGACGATTTGCGCGGTCATATGGGGTTCTCCGTTAGTCTAACGGGTTTGACTAACGGAACATGGGGGTAAACCATTATTTTCAAAGCCAATCTGATAGCGGCGGCGCAACTATTCCCGCCGATACTTTGCTGACCAAACCCCTTGAACTTCTCCTTCATGCCCATGCATACTGCAACGATCTTTGATTGAGTCGAATTTTCCGGCGGGACGAGCATACTATGGGCAAGAAGAACGTTGTTCCATTCTTGAAATGGGCGGGCGGCAAGCGGTGGCTTGTTGAGCAACAAGACACCCTGTTCGACATATCTTTCGAACGATACATTGAGCCATTTCTGGGGAGCGGCTCGGTTTTCTTTTCGATTCAACCGTCAAATGCGATTTTATCAGATGCAAATGCACGATTGATCGAGTGCTACAAGAGCATTCAAAAAAATTACGCAAGAATTGAAGAGCTATTGCGAGACCACCACAAGAACCATTCAAACGAATACTATTACGAAGTTCGTTCTGCCAGCTTTGGCGACCCTACAGAACGAGCAGCACAATTTATCTACCTGAACAGAACATGTTTCAATGGCCTCTATCGGGTTAACCTAAAGGGACAATTTAACGTTCCGATTGGAACGAAAACCTCCGTAGTCCTTCCGACAGATAAATTCGCCAAGATTTCAGACGTATTGAAGAACATCCAATTGAATACTTGCGACTTCGAGGAAACCATATCCAAAGCCGGAGCTGGGGATTTGGTTTACTTGGACCCCCCTTATACCGTAAAACATAATTACAATGGATTTTTGAAATATAACGAAAAAATCTTCAGCTGGGATGATCAAGTCCGTTTGAAAGACTGTGCCGCGGCGGCTGCCTCTCGGGGGGCGACCGTGATCATTTCGAATGCAGCACATTCAAGCCTACGAGAACTTTATCAAGATGCCCGATCAGTTAAAACGGTTCGGCGTTCCAGCGTCTTGGCTGCAAGCTCTGCAAAACGAGGCTGCGTTGAAGAGATTTTGGTGGTGTTCTAATGATCAAAAAACTTTCCACCTATATACCGGAAATTATCCCTGCCCGAACTCTACAGTTCATAACCGACTGCTTTATGGTCTTAGTGGAAGCAATAATCGTTCTTCTAATTGTGCACGTCCCTCTGGTTTTGAGCCTGATTTACAAGAAGATTGGCTCCGAAGGAACGTCCATTGTTGAAACAGTATTTGAAAGCTATCAGGTTGGTGATGTGCTTGGATACGTTGCTGGCTTGTTGGCTTCATCAACTGCCTACTTTTTCGTCCGCTTCCGATACGCACGATACAAACCCTACACAATGGCCGTTGTCGCTTTTTCCCCAGTCATTTTGATTTTCTTTGCAGCCCCCGTGTTTTTTCGGGACTTGGATGGCAATATCTCAACAGGAACGTTCACGAATAACTACATTATTGGGCTATTGGCTTTTGCAGCTGCGATATGGCTCTTCTCTTTGTATCAGCAGAAAGCCATCTCGAGGATATCCGGAGATTCCGGCGCAGACGACCTCATGAAGAGAGTGCATAGGCCGAAATGATGACCCAGAAAAATACAATCTCGTTTCCAGCCATAAAAATGAAGCAGCCTATTGGCGAGTTTCTTGTTGGCGCGATGCAAGCTAATGATCTCGTCAAGGTTTCATATGCAGACGTCCGTCGTTTGCACGAAAACGAAATGGACGACTACATCGGGATCCAGAGAAGGCTAACACTCCAGCGTTCTAAAGAGCTGAAGGAATACGTGAACTCTTTTGATGCCACATTCCCAACAGCGGTGATCCTCTCAGTAAAAGAAGAAAACGCCGTCTATGACGAGGAGAAAAGAGAGCTTACGTTAGTTGGAACTGACGATACACCAATTGATGACGTAGCAAAAATAATCGACGGACAGCATAGAGTAGACGGATTGTCGGCCTTCAAAGGCGAGACCTTTGAGGTCAATGTGTCTATTTTTGTCGGCGTCGATATTGCCACACAGGCAAACATTTTCGCCACCGTTAATTTGGCCCAGACAAAGGTCAACAGAAGCCTTGCATATGACTTGCTTGCATATGAGAACTTGCGTAGCCCTCAGAAAGTAGCTCATCATATCGCCGTAGCTCTTGATGGTTTGGAATACAGCCCGTTTTTCCACCGAGTTAAACGCCTCGGGAGTGCCACTCCCGGCCGAAAGAACGAGACCATTACTCAGGCCGCTATGGTTGAATCAATCTTGGACCTCACATCAAAGGATCCAATGACTGATCGTAATTCCTTTTTTCATCGTCTGCGAATTTCGCCACCTACCGAGGACGAACTTGAAAGGTTCCCTTTCCGTCAGATGTTCCTTGAGAAGCAGGATGATAAAATTACACAAATCCTTCTCAACTATTTTACGGCAGTGAAAGTAAAATGGCCCGACTCGTGGGAAGATCTTGACCGAAAAGGTAATGTTCTTCCGAAGACTAACGGCTTAAAGGCGCTCATGCGGTTTCTAAAAATCGTGTATCCGCTCACCAGCGGAGGCGACTATTCAGCCGTTCCCACGAAATCGGCGTTTTCAGCATACTTTGAAAAAGTTGCGCTTAAAGATGCCGACTTTAACACCGATACGTTTAAGCCAGGGACCTCCGGCGAAGCGACTTTGCTTAAAGTTCTTAGACAGTCATTGGAGGAGAACAGCGAAGTTCAGGATCCCTTGATTTCCTGATCGCACAGTTCCTGCTCCACCGACGCAGTTTCAGCCTATCAATGGTGACAATGAGGCTGTGTGTCATGCTTGACCTTAAGCCACATCCCATGGCACAGACTCTTACACATCCGGAGTCGGTGGAGATACTCGGAGCGAAAAATCGTTTTTTTCAGTGGTGTTGATCGTGCATTGCGCGCCCTACCGCCGGAGCCAACAAAAACAAGGCCTTAGCGGGAAATCGCTAAGGCCTTGATCGTTTTTAGTCTCAGAATAGGCTCAGAAATCACGATATTTTGAGGAGGACTTCTATGTTCAGCGATGATCAGGCGACAAGTTGCGTGACAGCTAAACCAACGCAAAGTGGCGCAGGCCGACATAGATAAGAAATGCAGCGAATGCCTAAAGTGAGCCCAGATCGGGCATTGCGCCGCTTCCGTCAGCGGTTATTTGGGCGCCATGTTTTACAATAATGCCAGCACAAGCTTGGGGTCTTGCCTTTGACGGTAGTCAGGCCCGCAATCAGCGAGCAAGATGCGCTGATCTTGCCCAATCAAAAAGGTCGCCGTGACTGGCACGTCCCATTTCCCATTGCTATTTCGGCTACCGACGTCTGTTCTTAATTCGACAAGTTTTTCGCGAACATTTTTTGGCAACGAAAAAGTGAGGCCATATGCATCACCAACAGAATTGTCAGCATCGCAAAGAAGCTCATAGCTTAGCCCCGTGGCCTTCCTAAATTTGCGACCGTTTTCGGATGACTCGGGCGAAATCGCGTAAAGCGTCGCTCCTTTGGCAGTGATTTCAGGCACGTAGCTCTGCCAAACTTTGAGGGTTACATCGCAAAAGTTGCACCAACTACCACGATAAAACGTCAAGATGACCGGGCCATGAAGTAGGGTCTCTTTCAGAGAAATCGTCTGATCTGTAGAAGCTAGGAGCGAAAAATCAGGAGCCATATCGCCCGCTTGAAGAGGAGTCACCGTTGCCAAATGCGATATAGCCTTCGAAATCTGAGCATCGAACAGCACACGAATTTCCTCGCCACGTCGGCCAATAATTTCTTTCTCTACTTCGGCCAGTTCTTGATTAATTGATGTGTTTTCAGCCATTTCCAAGTCAAGCCTTTCATGAAATATTGTGGCTTTGGTGTTTCGCAACACTCTAACAGGGCTTGAGAAAGAAGAAAGTGTGAGGTTTGAGGGCGTCGCGATGACGGCTCTGTCCGCTTCTTCCTCTATTGCCAAATAGGCGAACCGGATTAATTAGAACCCAACCGGAGGACAGTTTGTTTTCAATGCGAGTAAAGTACTGAAAAATATGTCCCAAATTGGGAAATCTCATACTTCCTCAGAGGTTTGGGTGGCGGAGAAGGAGGGATTCGAACCCCCGGAGGCTTTCACCTCAACGGTTTTCAAGACCGCCGCATTCGACCACTCTGCCACTTCTCCGTTGCGGGACACATAGGCCCGATTGCCGACTGAGCGCAAGACGCGCTCGCACTAAGACAGGCGGCCACGATGCCGCATTTTTGCGGCGCGGCGGTGCATAAGATCACCGATCGCGCGGGCCTCACACAGCGAGCCATCCAGCAGGGCTAGCGCGGCCATGCCCGCGCCGGGATCCGCGCGCGCTGCTTGCGGGCCGGCACGCGCGGCAATGTCACAACAAGCGCTGAAAAGCGCCCACCGCCCATTGGACTCTTTCCAAAATCGAACATCTGGGCTATCTTGGCAGTGGTCGCGTGCAGCCCGCGCGCGGCATCGAGCAATAAAAGCCTGGCAATGATCGGGCATTAGGGGGCACGGCATGGCAAGAACGCGGACAGGGCGCATAGCCCTTATACTGTGTAGTGTGAGCATCTTAGCAGCCTGCGAAAAGGGCGGCGGCTTCGCTTTCACCAAAGACAAAGGCTCCGCCGGAGCGGAGGTCAACAGCCTAGAGACGCCAAACGCGTCCTCGGTGAAGCTGATCGAACGCGACGTCGAAGCCCCCGAGGCCTTCCAGGCCAGCGATCAGGGCCTGTGGGACGGGCGCCCGTCGCTGGGCGGCGTTTGGGTCGCACACCCGGACGTGAAGGCACCCGAGCGGGTGATCATCCGCAATGAAGAGAACGGCAAGTTCGTGATCGGTGCGCTGTTCAAGCGCGAGCGCGACAATCCCGGCCCACGCATCCAGGTCAGCTCTGACGCCGCTTCGGCGCTGGGCATGCTGGCGGGCGCGCCCGACGCCCTAAACGTCACCGCGTTGCGGCGCCAAGAGGTGCCTGTGAACGACGGTCCTGCCGCGCCCGTGGCAACCGGGCCCGAGGCCCTACCGCCGCCGGAGGCGATCCAGACCGCATCGCTTGATCCTATCGCCGCGGCCAGCGCCGCGCTCGACGAGGTTGAGGCCTCAGTCGCCGCCGCGAAGCCCGCCGTGAAGCCCGTGCAAACGGCATCGCTGGCCCCAACGCCCACGCCAAAGCCTGCACCCGCGGCCTCCAAGCTCAGAGAGCCCATCATCCAGATCGGCCTCTTCAGCGAAGAGCAGAACGCGACAAACACCGGCGCCGCCCTGCGCAACGCCGGGATCCTGCCCACGATCAAGACCCATAAAAGCAAGGGCAAGACCTACTACCGCGTGACGATCGGCCCTGCGCCGAATTCTGCCGAACGCGCGGCAATGCTGAAAAAAGTGAAGGACTTGGGCTATTCCGACGCCTATTTTGTGACTAATTAGGTCTAGCCTGGGCGCGCATCAACGGCCCCCGCCGGTGCGCGCCAACCAAAACACAAAAGGACCCGCTGTCACGCCATGCGCTCTGCCCCTCTGCTCGCCGCACTTGTCCTATCGTTTCTGACCACGCTGCCCGGCTGGGCCTTCGACACATCCGCGCGCGCGGCCTATGTCTATGACGTGAACACCGAAACCGTGCTGATGGCCAAGGACATCGACCAGCCCCTGCCCCCGGCCTCGATGTCCAAGCTGATGACGCTGAACATGCTCTTTGAGGCGCTGCGCGACGGGCGCGTCTCGCTGGACACGCGCTTCACGGTGTCGACCAAGGCCCGGAACATGGGCGGCTCGACCATGTTCCTGACCGAGCAGGACCGGCCCACCGTGGAAGAGCTGATCAAGGGCATCATCGTGCTGTCGGGCAACGACGCCTGCGTCGCCGTGGCCGAGGGGCTTGCCGGCACGGAAGAGGCCTTTGCCCAGCTCATGAACCAACGCGCCAAAGCGCTTGGCATGAACAACTCCACCTTCGCAAATTCAAGCGGCTGGCCGCACCCAAACCAGCGCATGTCGATGCGCGACCTCGGCACGCTCGCGACCCGGTTAATCCAGGAGTTCCCGGAATATTACGGCTACTTCGCCATGACCGAGTTCGAATGGGACGGGCGGGCGCCGCAGAACCGCTTTAATCGCAACCCTCTGTTGAAGCTTGGGATCGGCGCGGACGGGCTTAAAACCGGCCACACGTCCGAGGCGGGCTATGGCCTGGTAGGCTCGGCCCTGCAGGCCAACCGCCGGGTGATCTTTGTGCTGAGCGGGCTCGACAGCCAGCAGGCCCGCGCGCAGGAATCCGAGCGCGTGGTCAACTGGGCCTTCCGCCAATTCGTCGAGCGCACCATCGTGGAAAAGGACGAACGCGTGGCCGAGATCCCTGTTTGGCTGGGCGAGGCAGAGAAGGTCGGCGTGCTGATCTCTGACGAGGTGCGGATGCTGATCCCCGCGCTGGTGCAGGGCGAGATCCCCGGCGAGATGACCTATCGCACCCCGCTTGAGGCGCCAATCACCAAGGGGCAGGTCATCGGAGAGCTGATCGTGCGCGTGCCGGATATGCCTGAGGCGCGGGTTGATCTGATCGCCGACCGGGACGTGGCCCGTGGCGGTTTCATGCCGCGGGTGCGCACCGCCGCACGGCTGCTTTTTGCGCGCATCGCTGGAACGGCAGCCGAGCTGCTGTGACATGCTTCGGCACTTGGCCGAAAAGGGCCTGGAGCTGGCGTTGAAGATCTGCCGCCCCGGACTTGATCCAGGGCCTCCACCTTGAACCGAGCGCAACATGGGCAGCGGCCGACCTGGAGGTCGCCTGCGCATCATCTCCGAAGGTCGCCCGGTTCTGATAAACGCAATCGCTTCTTTGGTATGCGACGTGGCAAAAGCGGCCTCCTGGGGGAGGTCGGCCGCTGCCCGAGGCAAGCTCGGGCGGTTGCACTGCTTGAGTAGCCATGCGTCTGGTGTCGGCAAGCGCCGCTAGAGCGTTGTATGCTGTGCTCAGCGTCCGCTCCAGACCAAAACTGACCAAACGCACGGGGCTTCGAATTCAACTGTGAGACCTGGCCGGCGCGCTGATCACGCAGAGATACCGACATACTGTAAATGCTCGACACCCCACGCATGATTTCCTACTAAGCCAATTCCATGTCCCATTGGAGCGACTGCAACACAGATGGCCGGACATTTCATCACCTTCGAGGGCATTGACGGCTCGGGCAAGTCGACGCAGGCGCGTCTTTTGGCCGACGCGTTGCGGGCCGAGGGCCGTGATGTCGTGCTTACCCGCGAGCCGGGTGGCTCCAAGGGCGCCGACGAGATCCGGCGTCTGTTGCTTGAGGGCGACCCCGACCGCTGGTCCGCCGAGACCGAGATCCTGCTCTTCACCGCCGCGCGGCGCGACCATCTGGAGCGCCTCATCGAGCCGGCCTTGGCCGCGGGCAAGATCGTCATCTGTGACCGCTTCGCCGACAGCACCCGCATGTATCAGGGGCTCTCGCGCGGGAACCTGCGCGCCAAGGTGGACGCGCTGCACGCGCTTATGATCGGGCGCGAGCCGGACCTGACCGTGCTGATCGACATGGACCCCGCAACCGGCCTGACCCGCGCCAAAGGGCGCAACGGCCACGAAGAACGCTTTGAGGATTTCGGCGTCGAGCTGCAGGCGCAGATGCGCGCGGGCTTCCTTGCGCTTGCCGAGGAATTCGCCCCGCGGTTCCGCTTGATCGACGGCGCGCGCGATATGGAGAGCGTGGCGCGGGACGTGATGGCCTGCCTGCGCGAGGCCTTGGCATGATCGACCCCGAGGATATCCCCCAGCCCGACTGCGCCCCCGGCGCGCCGCATCCGCGCGAGGCGCAGCACCTGATCGGTCAGGAGGCCGCCGAGCGCGACTTTCTTGCCGCCTATAACGGGCAGCGCCTGCACCACGCCTGGCTGATCACCGGCCCCCGCGGCGCGGGCAAGGCAACGCTGGCCTGGCGCCTGGCGCGGTTCCTGCTGGCGACACCGATTGACGATGGCGGGCTCTTTGGAGCGCCCGAGCCCCCCGAGACGCTTGATATCGCCCCGGATCATCCGGTCAATGCCCGCGTCCTGGCCCTGTCAGAACCGCGGCAGGCCCTTCTGCGCCGCCCCTGGGACGACAAGACCGAGCGCCTGCGCGCCGAGATCACCGTGGACGAGGTGCGCAAGCTCAAGGCGTTCTTCTCGCTCTCGGCCACCGATGGCGGGCGCCGCGTTGTGATCGTGGACGCCGCCGACGAGATGAACGTGAACGCGGCAAACGCGCTTCTGAAGTTGCTGGAGGAGCCGCCCGCTGACACCGTGCTGCTGCTGGTCTGCCACCAGCCCGCGCGGCTCTTGCCCACGATCCGCAGCCGCTGCCGGGTTCTGCGCTGCGAACCCCTGTCACCGCAAGACATCGCCACGGTCCTGACGAATTCCGACGCCCCGGAGACCGACGACCCAGAGGCGCTCGCCGCGCTTTCGGGCGGCTCACCCGGCGCGGCGCTGCGGCTTTTGAACCAGGACGGGCTGGCGCTTTATAAGAGCTTGGTCGAGGTCTTCTCGCAGCCCCGCGACCGCCAGGCGGCGCTGACGCTGTCCAACGCGATGGTTGGGCGGCAGAACGCCGAGAAACTCGCCCTGCTCTTGGAATTGCTCGACCACTTCATGGCCCGCCTGGCCTGCGCGGGCGTCACCGGGCCCCCTGCCCCAGAGGCCGCGCCCGGCGAGGCTGCCCTTTTTGCACAGCTCTGCCCAAGCCCCGCCCATGCCCGCCGCTGGGCCAGCCTACAGCAAGAGATTAGCGCCCGCGCCCGCCACGCTGTTGCGGTCAATCTTGACCCCGCCGCGCTGATCCTTGATATCGTCATTAAGTTCCACGAGACCGCGGCAGACATGGCCGCCTAAGCGAGCCCTGCGGATGCCCGAACCCGAGATCACTGACAGCCATTGCCATTTGGACTTCGACTCCTTCGACGAGGACCGCGACGCCGTGGTGGCCCGCGCCCTAGAGGCCGGGGTGACGCGGATGGTGACGATCTGCACCAAGCTGCGGCTGGAGCCGCAGGTCCGCGCCCTGGCCGAGCAATACGCGCCGGTCTTCTACGCCGCGGGCACCCACCCGATGAGCGCCGCCGAGGAGCCCCTGGCCACGCTGGACGACCTGACCGCCCTGGCCGCGCATCCGAAATTCGTGGGCATCGGCGAGACCGGGCTGGACTATCACTACACCGCCGACAGCAAGGCCATCCAGCAAGAGAGCCTACGCATCCATATCGAGGCCGCACGCCAGACCGGGCTGCCGCTGATCATCCACTCCCGCGATGCGGATGAGGACATGACCCGCATCCTGACCGAGGAGCACCGCGCCGGCGCCTATGGTTGCGTGATGCATTGCTTCTCTTCCGGCCGCGCCCTGGCCGAGGCGATGCTGGGCTTGGGCTTTTATCTCTCGATGCCAGGAATCGCCGCCTTCCCGAAATCCACCGAGCTGCGCAGCATCTTCGCCGACGCGCCGGTGGACCGCATCCTGGTGGAGACCGACTCGCCCTATCTGGCGCCACCGCCCTATCGCGGCAAGCGCAACGAGCCGTCCTACACCGTGCACACCGCCAAGGTCGGCGCCGAGCTCTTCGGGATGGAGTATCCCGCGTTTGCCGCCCAGACCCAGGCCAATTTCGACGCGCTCTTTACCAAGGCCGCCGCGCATAGGCAGGCCGCCTGATGGCGGAGCTGCGCTTTACCATCCTGGGCTGCGGCTCCTCTGGGGGCGTGCCGCGTCTGGGCGGGCATTGGGGCGACTGCGATCCCAGCAACCCCAAGAACACGCGGCGGCGCTGCTCGATGCTGGTGGAGCGCGAGACTGAGGACGGCGTGACCGCGGTGCTGATCGACACCTCTCCGGACCTGCGCGCGCAGCTGCTGGATGCAGAGGTCGGGCGGCTCGACGGGGTGGTCTATACGCATTCCCACGCCGACCACGTGCATGGGATCGACGACCTGCGCATGATCGTCTTCAACATGCGCCAGAGGGTGCGGGTCTGGGCCGATGGGCCAACGCAGGACGCGCTGCTCAGCCGGTTCGGCTATGCGTTTGTGCAGCCCGAGGGCTCGCCCTACCCGCCCATTCTCGATCTGAAGACCATCGACGGGGACGTGACCATCGACGGGCCCGGCGGGCCCATCACCTTGACGCCCTTCGAGGTCGGGCACGGCGCCATCGACAGCCTAGGGTTCCGGGTCGGCGATCTGGCCTATCTGCCGGATGCGGCCGAGATGTACGCCCCCGCCTGGGACGCCCTGAGGGACCTGGATTGCTGGGTGGTGGACGCGCTGCGCCGCACCCCGCACCCGACGCATTCGCATCTGGAGAACACCCTGGCCTGGATCGAGCGCGCGGCCCCGCGCCGCGCCGTGCTGACGAATATGCATATCGATCTGGACTACGCGACCCTGGCCGCCGAGACACCCGAGCACATCACCCCCGCCTATGACGGCATGGTGATCCGCTACACGGTCTAGGGCGCCCATGGCCGCACTCCTGAGCGTCATCCTTCCCGTCTTCCTGGTGGTGGGCTTTGGCTACGTTTCGGTCTGGCGCAGCTGGCTGAGCGACGAGCACATCAGCGGCCTGATGAAGTTCGCGCAAAACTTCGCCATTCCCTGCCTTCTGTTTGTGGCCATCGCGCGGCTTGACCTTGGGCAGACCTTCAGCACGGGGCTTATCTTTAGCTTCTACGCAGGTTCCACCACGGGGTTCTTGGCGGGCCTTCTGGGCGCGCGCTTCCTCTTTGGGCGCCCATGGGAGGATTGCGTAGCCATTGGGTTCGCGACGCTTTTCTCGAATTCAGTGCTGATGGGCCTGGCGATCACAGAGCGCGCCTATGGGGCGGACGCGCTGGGGCCGAACTATGCCATCGTGGCGATCCACGCGCCCTATTGCTACATCCTGGGCTTCGTGGTGATGGAGCTGGTGCGCGCGCGCGGCGCGGGCGCGCGGCAGGCGGCGCGGGCCATTGGCGGCGCCATCATAAAGAACGCCCTGATGATCGGCATCGCGCTGGGTTTCCTGGTCAACATCACGGGGATCCCCCTGCCCGACTTCGCCTGGGACGGCGTGGAGCTCATGGCCCGCGCGGGCCTGCCGGCGGCGCTTTTTGGGCTGGGGGGCGTCCTGTTCCGCTACCGCCCCGAAGGCGACATGGCGACCATCGCCTATGTCTGCGCGGTGTCGCTCTTGATGCACCCATTGATCGTCTGGGTGCTGGGCCGGACGGTGGAGCTGTCGACCGGCGAGTTCCGCTCGGCCGTTTTGACCGCGGCAATGGCGCCGGGGGTGAACGCATACATCTTCGCGAACATGTATGGGGTTGCGCGCAGGGTGGTCGCGTCCAGCGTGTTGATCGGCACGGGGCTTACGGTGATCTCGGCCTCCATTTGGTTGTCTTTTTTGCCTTGAGTGACCGTCGGTATGACGGTGGCGCTTGGCCTAGAGGGAGCGTTGCCAACAGGCGCACTGCTTAGACAACGCTTCCCGATACCAGACGCTACGGAATCCAAACAGCGCAACCGCCCGAGCTTGCCTCGGGCAGCGGCCGACCTCCCCCAGGAGGCCGCTTTTGCAACGTCACAACCCATTGGAACGCTGGCCTTCTCGAAGATCGCTCGCAAGACAGAACTGTAGCGCAAGCGACCTCCAGGTCGGCCGCTACCCGGGTCGCGTTTGGTTCAAGGTGGAGGCCCGGGGTCAAGCCCGGGGCGGCGGATTTCTAATGACGGCCCCAGGCCACCAACGGACCATCACAAAACGCCGTCATGGCCCTGCGCGTTGGAATAGGGACCGCTTAAGATCAAGTTTTCTCGGTCGATCCACCCAAGATCGCGCGCCCGCATCCCCTAGTTTCCTTGAAAGCTGCCGCCCTCGGCCCCATAAGACCCCTGTAGAAAAGGATGACAAGCGCTATGGACGACCCCTCGCCAATTCTTGATGCAGCTTTCTGGATCAGTGCCGCGGCCATCGCCGGGCTGCTGGTGCTCTCGGCGTTCTTTTCGGGGTCCGAGACCGCGCTGACCGCCGCAAGCCGGGGCAAGCTGCGCAGCCAGGCAGACCGTGGGAATCGTGGCGCCGCGCGGGCCTTGCAGATCACGGAGGACAACGAGCGGCTGATCGGGTCGGTCCTTTTGGGCAACAACCTTGTGAACATCTTGGCGGCGTCGCTCGCCACGGCGCTGTTCACCCGGCTCTTTGGCGAAAGCGGCGTGGCGCTGGCGACGCTGGTCATGACGCTCTTGGTGCTGGTCTTTGCCGAGGTGCTGCCCAAGACCTATGCGATTACGAATTCCGAGCGCGCCGCGGCGCTGGTCTCGCCGGTCATCCGCTGGGTTATTGTGGTCTTTGCCCCCGTCGTGGCAGCGGTGCGGGCGCTGGTGCGCGGCATCCTGGCGCTCTTTGGCGTCGAGGTCGACCCGGCCAATCAGCTCTCCGCCGTGCGCGAGGAGATCGCGGGCGCCATCGCGCTTGGCCATTCCGAGGGCGCCGTGGAGAAAGAGGACCGCGACCGCATTCTGGGCGCGCTGGACCTGGGCGACCGCACCGTGGACGAGATCATGCGCCACCGCAGCGACATCGAGATGATCGACGCGGGCCTAACCCCCGAGGAGGTGCTGGAGCGATGCCTTGGCTCGTCGCACACGCGCCTGCCCGTCTACAAGAACGACCCCGAGAACATTGTGGGCGTCATCCACGCCAAGGATCTGCTGCGCTCGATGTTCGCCCATGGGCGCGACGCCACCGGGGACGACCCGTTCCAGGATTTCGACATCCAGGCGGTCTCCAGGACGCCCTATTTCGTGCCCGAGACGACCTCGCTTGACGACCAGATGCGGGAATTCTTGCGCCTGCATACGCATTTCGCCTTGGTTGTGGACGAATACGGCGCGTTGCAGGGGCTCATTACGCTCGAGGACATCCTTGAGGAGATCGTCGGCGAGATCACTGACGAGTTTGACCTGGGCGACGACCCCGAGCTGCTGCGCTCGGATGACGGGCATTTCCTGATCGACGGCGCGATGACGATCCGCGACCTGAACCGCGCGGCCGATTGGTCGCTGCCGGACGAAGAGGCCAACACCGTGGCCGGGCTGGTGATCCACGAGGCGCAGATGATCCCAACCAAGGGCCAGGTCTTTTCCTTCCACGGCTTCCGTTTCGAGGTGGCCGAGCGCGAGGCCAACCGCATCACCCGGCTCAAGATCAGGCCGCTTTAGGTACATCTGCCCTGTGCCGCGCCTGGTGCGGTGTACCGAATGGGCCCCCTGCTTGGACCGGCCATACATCGAACCCGTCGTTACCGGGGGAAACAGTGCGCCGGTCCGCAAGCGCGGCTTTGGTAAGGACCTGCTGCTGCGCGTCACCGAGGACCGGGCGAACTTCCTGGGCCACTATATCCGCGTGACCGTGCCAAAGGTCTACCGATACTGAGCGCGCCGGGTCCGGCCCACCCAGGTCCATTGTCGTCCGATTCGGATGAAGGTATGCTTAACCAAAATGGACCTGGGCCCGCGCCCATTTGAAGCGGCCCCGCGATGCAAGCGAGCGCCATATGCATGTCGAGATCGCAGATACCGGCAGCGGCCTACCGATCCTTTTCGTGCCAGGCTCGTTCAGCACGCCCGCCGCGTGGCGGCCCATCCAAGCGCAGCTGCCGCAGGGGTTCCGCCGTGTCTCAATCGCGCTTTGCGGCTATGGGCGCACAGAGGACACCCGCAGCCTGCACGATTGCGGCTTTGAGCATCACGTCTTGGCGCTCGCGACCGCTGCGCGTCAGATCGGAGAGCCGGTGCACCTGGTCGGCCATTCCATGGGGGGCACGGTGGCGCTCTTGGCGCTGCTCCAGGGCGCGGTTGAGGCGCTGACCCTCACCACGTTTGAGGCCAATATCTTCCCAATTCTGCGCGGCACCTCTGAACAGGCGCTCTATGACGAAACCCTTGCGATGAGCACCGCCTTCGAGGCGGCCTATTTCGCCGGTGAGGTCGACGCGGCGGGGCGGATCATCGACTTCTGGGGCGGCGACGGCGCCTTTGCTGCCATGCCCGAGCCGGTCCGGGAATACTGCCGCCAAACCTGCCTGGCCAACGTGCTGGACTGGCGCGGGGTGCATTCGATCACCGCCCGGGCGGAGGATTTCGCGCAGCTCGCTCTCCCAACGCGGCTTGTGACCGGCGCCAAGGCGCATCCCGTGATGCATGCTCTGACGGCGCGTCTGTTAGGCGCGATGCCGCATGCCGATGCCGCCCAGGTCAACGGCGCCAACCATTCCTTGATCACCACCCATCCCCAGGACTGCGCGCGGCATCTCGTGGAAACGCTTGCACGCGTTTGACTTTTCAGTCGTCGGTTGTACCGTCGCACGAACCACTCGAGGACTAAGCATGCCGCTGGCACCATCAAACGAAGAGATCACCATCGCGGAGCTCACCCGCGACCCCTACCCGATCTACAGGCGCCTGCGCGCTGAGACCCCCGTGTTGCGCGTGAAGTCGGTTGGGCGCACGATGCTCACCAAGGCCGCGGATACCAGATATGTGAAGGAGAACCCCGAGCTCTATAGTTCCGACGACCCGAATACGCCGATGCAGCGCGCCTTCCGCGCGCACACCTTGATGCGCAAGGACGGCGAGACCCACCGGGCCGAGCGCATGGCGATGGCGCCGACCTTTGCTCCGAAGGTGATCAAAGAGCATTGGACCCCGCTCTACCAAAAGACCGCAGAGGCGTATGTTGACAGGCTGCCGCGCGGCGAGGTGGTCGACCTCTTCCCGGCGCTGGCCGCGCCCTACGCGTCCCGGGGTCTGGCCTATCTTCTGGGGCTGGACGAGGCGAGCGACGCCGACATGGCCCGCTGGAGCCAGGTTCTGATCGACGGGGCAGGCAATTTCGGCTGGCGCGAGGAGCCCTTCGCGGTCTCGGACGCGGCCAATGACGAGATGGACGCGCTCTTTGAAAGCCTCAATGACCGCCATAGGGCCGAACCGAACCCCTCTGCGCTCTCGGTCATGCTGAATGCGGAAAACCCGATCCCCAAGAGCCAGGTTTACGCCAACATCAAGATCGCCATCGGTGGCGGGATAAACGAGCCGCGCGACGCGCTCTGCACGGTGCTATACGGGCTTCTCAGTAACCCCGAACAACTGCGCCACGCGAAAGAAAGCAATGACTGGACCACGGCTTTTGAGGAGGCGGTGCGTTGGGTCGCGCCAATACAGGTCAGCTCGCGCCTGGTGACCCAAGACACCGAGATCCGCGGCTTTACGATCCCCAAGGGCGACACGGTTATGACGATCCAGGCCAGCGCGTGCCGCGACGAAGACATCTACGGTGAGGATGGCGAGGACTATAATATGTTGCGTCCCAAGGCCCCGCATCAGGCCTTCGGCAATGGGCCGCATTTCTGCCAGGGCACCCATGTGGCGCGCCGCGCGGTGGCCGAGGTGATGCTGCCGCTGCTGTTTGACCGCTTCCCGCAGATGGAGCTGGCCGGCGATGTCGTGTGGCAGGGCTTTGGGTTTCGCGGCCCGATCACGCTGCCAGTGCGGCTGCAATAGGCGCTTTCCGCTTCACCTTGTTCCAAATACGCATCGCTGCCCGTGCAACCCGCGCCGCCCCCCCTGTGTTCCGCGTCGCCTCGCAACACGCATAAAAAAGAGCGTGCGGTAGCACACATTTTGGTAACAGCTACCGCCCCTTAAAGAGCCCGCCCAGGATGCCGCGCACGATGCGCCGCCCGGTTGTGCCCTTCAACTCCTTGATAACGGCGGATTGCAGCGCAGAGCCGAATGTCTCGGGCGCACCCCGCGCCCGCGAACGGCTGCCGCCATAGCTGCGCGACGAAGATCGCGGCTGCCCGCCACCTGAATAGCGCCGCGCCGTCTGGTATTCGCGCTCCTCCTCTTGCTCCAATCGCTCGGCCGCCTCCTCCGCCCTGCGGGCGTCCTCGGCAGCTTTATCTGCCCGCGCACGCAGCTTCTCAAAGGCGCTTTCGCGGTCCACCTTCGCCTCGTATTTCCCCGCTAAGGGCGAGGCCTCTACAACGCGCCCGCGCTCGGCCTTGCTGATCGGTCCAAGCTGCGAGGATGGCGGGCGGATCAGCGTCCGCTCGGCCACGCCAGGCACGCCCTTGTCCTCAAGCATAGAGGTCACCGCCTCGCCCACGCCGACCTCGCGGATCGCGGCCTCGATGTCAAAGCGCGGGTTCTCGCGATAGGTCTGCGCCGCACGCGAGAGCGCCTGCTTGTCGCGCGCCGTAAACGCACGCAAAGCGTGCTGGATGCGGTTGCCCAGCTGGCCCAATATGTCCTCGGGCACATCCGCAGGGTTCTGCGTGATGAAGTAGACGCCCACGCCCTTAGACCGGATCAGCCGCGCCACCTGCTCGACCTTGTCGATCAGCGCCTTGGGCGCGTCGTCAAACAGCAGATGCGCCTCGTCAAAGAAGAAGACCAGCTTTGGCTTGTCTGGGTCGCCAACCTCCGGCATCTCCTCGAAAAGCTCCGAGAGCAGCCAAAGCAGGAAGGTGGCATAAAGCTTGGGCGACTGCATCAGCTTGTCGGCGGCCAGGATGTTGATGCGCCCGCGCCCGTCCGGGTCAACCGCCATAAGATCATCCAGCGCCAAGGCGGGCTCGCCAAAGAGCCCGGCCCCGCCCTGGTTCTCTAGCACCAAGAGCTGGCGCTGGATCGCGCCGATGGAGGCGTTCGAGATATGCCCGTACATCAGCGACAGATCCGGCGCGTTCTCGCCCACAAACACCAGCAGCGCGCGCAGGTCCTTGAGGTCGAGCAGCGCCAGCCCCTCTTCATCGGCCAGGCGGAAGGCGATGTTCAACACGCCCTCCTGCGCCTCCGAGAGGTCCAAGAGCCGCGCCAGCAGCAGCGGTCCCATCTCGGCCACGGTGGTGCGGATCGGGTGGCCTTGATCGCCGAACAGGTCCCAGAAGGTCACCGGGAAGGCCTCGTAGGCATAATCCGCAAAGCCGATCGTGCCCGCGCGCTTCATGAAGGCGTCGTGCAATTTGAAGCTCTCCGAGCCCGACGCCGCCAGACCGGACAAATCGCCCTTAACGTCGGACAAGAACACCGGGACGCCCGCCTTCGAGAAGCCCTCGGCCAGGATCTGAAGCGTCACTGTTTTGCCGGTGCCCGTGGCCCCCGCGATCAGCCCATGCCGGTTTGCATATTGCAGCGATAACCCTTGTTGAGTGCCATATCCGTCGTCGCCGCTGCCAACAAAAATGTGATCGTCCATACTCGCAACCGTCCCCAAAATTTTTTCCACAGCACGAACATACATTCTTAACCTTTCTGCGCCAGTCTGCATCGCGTCCAGAGGGCTCTATGGCCACCTGGATTGACTTCCTCCCTGTCAGACTTGCCGCGCCCACGGGCGCGGCTTTTTTATTTCCGACCGACGAACAAATTTGTGAATTATTGCCTGTTGACGTGACTTGGCAAAGGCCGTAGCGTTCCCAACATAATTCGTCGGCCAGTCCGGCAGGGAGAGAAACGATTGAAGAAGGACCCGTTTAACGCGGGTCCTTCTTCTCTTTCTAACCCGCCCAGCCACTGAGCAAAACGACGCTCATCGGGCGCGATTTCGGCGCTGACAGTCCGTTCGGGCCATGCTAAATCCACCACCACGACGCAGTTAACAAAAACCGGACCCCGAATGACGCAGCTTATCAGATCCTTTTTTGTCGCGGCGCTGCTTGCTGGCGCCGCCCCGGCATTTGCGCAGACCACAGACACCACCGCGGCCGAGAACGCCGAGGAGGGCGCGACCCCGAACCCGCTTGAGCTTTCGATGGGCGAGCCAGACATCAATGTCGGCGACATCTACTTGGAAGAGCAATTCACGGATTGGGAGGTCCGCTGCATTAAGTCCGAGAACGGCAACGATCCGTGCCAGCTCTATCAGCTGATCCGCGACGGCCAAGGCGAGAACGGTGGCACCCCCGTCGCCGAGATCAACATCTTCCCCATCGGGGGAGAGGGTCAGCCCGCTGCGGGCGCCACGATCATCACTCCGCTGGAGACGCTGCTGACGCAACAGCTTGGTCTGTCGATTGATGGCGGCCAGGTGCGCAAATACCCCTTCAGCTGGTGCAGCCAGATCGGATGCTTCGCGCGCGTTGGCTTCTCAGATGAGGACGTGAACGCCTTTCGGCGCGGGGTGAATGCGAATGTGATCATCGTGCCTGTCGCCGATCCGAGTCAAAAGATCGGCCTTCGGGTCTCGCTGGCCGGTTTCACCGCTGGTTTCAAATCCTTGGTTGACCGCGCTGCCGCCGCCGCGGCTGCGGCACCCGCAGAGTAAGATCCTAAGCCGCGCGGAGCGCCAGCACCGCGTTCAGGCCCCCAAACGCGAACGCATTTGAAAGCGCGACGTCCACCTTGGCGTCGCGCGCTTCGTTCGGGACGACGTCTAGCGCGCATTCCGGGTCGGGCTCTTCATAGCCAATGGTCGGCGCGACCACGCCGTCTCGCAGCGCCATGACGCAGGCCAAGAGCTCTACCGCGCCGGTGCCGCCGATCAGATGCCCGTGCATGGATTTTGTCGACGAGATCAGCAGGTTATCCGCGTGCGTCCCAAAGGCATCGGCCACCGCGGCGCATTCGGTTTTGTCATTCGCGGCGGTCCCGGTGCCGTGGGCATTGATATAGCCCACCTCCTCGCGGTTCAGCCCGGCATCCTTCAGCGCGCCGGTGATGGCGCGCTCTGCGCCCTGGCGCGAGGGCATCACGATATCGGCCGCGTCCGAGCTCATCGCAAAGCCCACCACCTCGGCCAGGATCTCGGCCCCGCGCTTCCTGGCGTGCTCGCGCTCTTCGAACACAAAGACGCCGGCGCCCTCGCCCTGCACCATGCCGTTTCGTGTGGCCGAGAACGGGCGGCAGGCGTCCTTGGACATCACGCGCAAGCCCTCCCAGGCCTTCACCCCGCCAAAGCACAGCATCGCCTCGGAGCCGCCGGTGACCATCGCCGTGGTCATGCCCGAGCGGATCATATGGAACGCCTGCCCCATCGCGTGGTTCGACGAGGCACAGGCCGTGGCCACGGTAAAGCTCGGCCCCTTGAGGTTCCAATGCATCGAGACATGGCTGGTGGCGGCGTTGTTCATAAGCTTGGGCACGATGAAGGGATGCACCCGGTTCTTGCCCGCCTCATAAACGGCGCGATAATTCTCGTCCTGCGTCGACAGCCCGCCGCCAGAGGTGCCCAGAATGACCCCAGAGCGCGCCGCCAGCGCGCCCGAGAACTCTAGGCCTGACTGGGCGATCGCCTGCTCGGCCGAGAGCATCGCGAACTGCGTGAACCGGTCATAAAGCGATATCTGCTGGCGGTTGAAATGCGTGTGCTCGTCATAGCCGGTCACCTGCCCGCCGATCTTGACCATAAGCCGGTCCACGTCCGGGATATCCAGGGGACCGATGCCGCAATGACCTTCGCGCATGGCCCGCAGCGTGCTGGGCACGTCCTGCCCCAACGCGTTGATCGTGCCCGCGCCGGTGATCACGACGCGCTTGGTCATGACGCCTGATCTTTGACCAATGTCTCCACCGCCGTGACGATCGCTGCCACCGAGGAGATGTCGAACTCGCTTTTCTCCGGCTCGTTGGCGTTGAACGGCACCTGGATGTCGAACTCCTCTTCGATGGCGAAGATCGATTCCACCAGCCCCAGACTATCGATTCCAAGCGACGCTAGATTGTCGTCGAGATTTACATCCCCGACGTCCAAAAGCGCCTGATTGGCCAAAATCTCTATGACCTTCTCGCCGACCGCCATATTACCCCACCTTGCGTCTTGGCGCTGATTTAGTCATTGCCGCCCGGTTTGGGAACCGCTTTCTGCAACTGCGCCACCTGAGCGGCCAGCCGCGGCAGGCGGCGCAACGCCTTATATGTCTCGACATGGGTTTCCATCTTGACCGCCGGGTAGCCCAACAGCACCCGCCCTGCGGGCGCGTTGGACAGGATCACTGTGCCGCCGCCCGCCACCACGCCGTCGCCGATAAAGATGTTGTCCACAACGCCCACCTGCCCGCCGAGGATCACGTTGTTGCCGATCTTCACGCTGCCGGCGATGCCCACCTGGCCCGCAAAGAGACAGTCCTTACCCACCTCGCAATTATGCGCCACATGCACCTGGTTATCTATCTTGCAGCCGTTCCCGATCCGCGTGGGCCGGATCGTGCCCGCATCAACGCAGGCATTACAGCCGATCTCTACGTCGTCCCCGATGATCACCGAGCCCAGCGAGTGAATGCGCGTCCAGGGCTGCGCGGCCTTCACCCCCTCAACCTCACCGAGCGTCTCGCGCGCCGCCTCGGCGCGGGACTTCTCTGGCGTGACGAACGAAAACCCGTCCGCGCCGATGGTCGCCCCGGGCTGGCCGATGAAGCGGTCTCCGATCTTGACATTGCGCCCGATCCGGCAGCCGGGATGCAAGAGCGCATCTGCGCCTATCTCACTGCCCTCGGCGACGCTGACCTGGTGGGCGATGCGCGCGCCCGCGCCGATCCGCACGCCAGGCCCGATGACGGTGAAGGGCCCAATCGCGGCGCCCGGTCCGATCTCGGCACTGGGATCAATCGCCGCGCGCGGGTCGATGCCGGGCGCGATATACGGGCCGGGGTCCAGCAAGGCGGTGAGCCCCGCCATCCCCACACGCGGTCGCCCTACGAGGATCGCGGCCTGCAACCCCAGCGCCTGCCAATCCGCGCCCTCCCAGAGGGCGGCAACCCGCGCCGCGCCCTTGGCCAGCCCGTCGGCGTATTTTGGGTCCATTGCCAGGGCGAGATCGCTTGGGCCCGCGTCTGCGGGCTCAGCGGCGCCGGTGATCTTTAGATCAGTGTCGCCCACGACCTCGGCGTCCAGCGCCGCGCCGATCTCTGATACACTAAATGCCTGCATTTGGCCTCCGCACCCTGACCCTGACGCCCAGCCCGCAGCAGGGTGCGCGAGGTTTAGCCCCGAAGCGCGCGCAGTTCCACCCCGGCCTTGCGTAAAGCGTTAAAGATCTTGGCGTCGCGCCCATACACATCGCGCCGGTAATGCACCCGGCCCTTCGCATCGGTGAAGGCGGTCCGATAGACCAGATGCACCGGCACATGCTCGTCCAGCGGCACGCGGGTGTTGCGGCCGGATTTCAGGATGCTCTGGAAGTAGTTGACCGGGTCACTTTCCTGCTTGGCCAGCAGCTTATAGGCAAAATCGAACGGGTCGTTCAGGCGGATGCAGCCATGGCTAAAGGCGCGCACTTCCCGCGCAAACAGGTTCTTTGCGGGGGTGTCGTGCAGGTAGATGTTGTGACGGTTCGGGAACATGAACTTCACCAGGCCCAGAGCGTTGCCACGGCTCGGCGGCTGACGCAGGTCGTAGGGGAAGTTGCGCGCCGAATAGGCCGCCCAATTCACGCTAGAGCGGCTCACCACCCGGCCCCGGCCATCGATAAGCTGCAGATGCCCCGCAGACCCACCGCCCGAGGCAATCATGCCCGGCAGATACTCTTTCACTGAGATCGACCGCGGCACGTTCCAGTTCGGGTTGATCTCCATGTATTCCATGATGTCCGAGAACTCGGGCGAGCGACGATCCGCGGTGTTCTTGCCGATCACGGACCGCGTGCGGAAGGTCACCTTCTCGTTGTCGACAACAGTTGCGGTGAAATCCGTCAGGTTCACCCAGATATGGCGCTTGCCGCGGGGGAGGTTCATCCAACGCTCGCGCTCGATGGCCACCAGGACGCTGGGCAGCCGCTCTTCAATCTGGCGGTTGATCTCGGTCATCGTGCCCGCACCGGCCACACCGTCCGCCGCCAATCCATGCGCCAGCTGGAACTGCTGCACGGCGGCCTGCATCGCGGCGTCGTAGCTCTGGCTTGCCGAGCGCTTCATATAGCCCATGGCAATCAGCCGATTGCGCAGCGCCACCACCGTGGAACCGCTTTGCCCCGGTTTCAGCGACCTCGCGGGAACCGTCGGCCCCCAGCCGCCGCGCCCAAGCTGCTTTTCCATCGCGACCTTTGCCTTGAGCAGGCGGGCATATTCCGGTGCCTTAGGAGGCAGCCCGCGCAGGAACTTTGTCGGGTTGGACTTTGTGAACGCCATCAATAGCTTGGTGCGGTCGCGCAGCGGCACCGCGCGGACGATCTCGCTATCCACGCGCGACGGCGTCAGGATACCGGTCTGCAGATCACGGGCGTATTTGAGGAAGATGCGGGACATCTCGACCTCGGCCTTGCCCGGCTCCCGCTTGGATGTGATCCGGCGCAGGTTCGCCTTCAGCAGCTCGGTGTTGTAGGACGCGACCGGCAGCGCGTGGTCATCGGCGTTCTTAAGCGCCTTCAGCAGCGCCGAGCGGCGGTTGCGGTCCTTGTTACCCTTGCCGGTCCAAATGGGCTTGTACCCATTCGCCCTATAGAACGCCGCGATCCCCGGATCCGAGGCAGCGGCCTCGGCCACGGCCTGCATAAACGGCGTGACCTGCGCCTTGGCGGGCACAGACAGCAAAAAAACCGCGGCGAGCACGGTCATGACACGAACAAAATGAAGCTTGGTAGGCAGCAGCAGCGCAGCGGACATCAATAAGACCCTTCGAATGAGCAAACGACTCAGGTGTACCCGATGATGGCACGTTATCGGAGACCAATAGGCATGAAACGATCACAAATTCGTAAGCGGGGAAACTGTCATATTCCGGCAACGAAACCGAAAAACTGGCGTGTTAACCAAATTCGAACACGTGTTTGGCAATATTTCGCCGATTTTGGCGGATAGCTGCAGGAATGACACAGATGCACTTGGTAAATCGACTCTGCTGTGCAATAACCGGGATGCGCCTGGGGATGGGCACTGTAACCCGCTGTAAAAGCGGAACAAATACAAGCGACGGGACGCGCTAACCACGATGTATGAGACAGGTAAGACGGCATTTACGCGCCGAGCAATCCTTGGGGCCTTCGCAGCGACCACCGTGGTTGCGGCGCCCACATTCACCAATGCCGCCGGACTTTTGCGCGGGGCGGGCGATATTCGCCGCATTCGCATGTATTCCAGCCGCACGGGCGAATCGATGGACTCGATCTATTGGATCGAAGGCGAGTACATCAAAGAGGTCATCAAAGAGATCAACTTTTTCATGCGGGACTGGCGTTCGGATCGCACCACGTCGATGGACATCCGCACGGTGGACATCATGGCCGCGTCCCACAACCTGATGGACATTTCTGAGCCTTACATGCTGCTCTCGGGCTACCGCACGCCGCAGACCAATGCGATGCTGCGCTCGCGCTCGCGCGGGGTTGCCAAAAACTCGTTGCATATGAAGGGCATGGCGGCCGACCTTCGCCTGAAATCCCGTAGCGTTGGCCAGATGGCGAAAGCCGCAGTAGCCTGTAACGCAGGCGGTGTCGGGCGCTACAGCCGTTCGAACTTCGTGCATATGGATTGCGGCACGGTCCGCTCTTGGGGCCGCTAAGCGTCCTAAATCCGCAGACATGGCCGCCCTTGGGCGGCTTTTGCGTTACAGGGTGAAGTCCGAGAAGGCGATATAGCGCACCGGGTCGCCCTGCCCCACATCTACGGCGCCGTCCGGCAGCTCTACCAAGCCCTCCGCCCAGCTCAGCCCAGAGATACGCCCCGACCCCTCCGAGGCAAAGACCGCTGCCGCGCCGTCCACCAGCCGCGCCCGCAGGTATTCTCGCCGCCCGGGCTTCTTGTTCTTCGAGAACGCCGCCGGAACCATCACGCCCGATGGCACGCGCCAGCGACCGCCAGCGAGCAAGCGGAACGCAGGCGCGCCGAACACCAGTGTGCAGACAAAGGCCGCCACGGGGTTGCCCGGCAGGCCAAAGACCGGCACACCGCGCCACATGCCCATCGCCAAGGGGCGGCCCGGCTTCACTGCAATCCGCCAAAGCCCCATCGAGCCGGTCTCGGACAAGAGCGCGGAGACATGGTCCTCGTCGCCTGCCGACGCCCCACCCGAGGTCAAGATCACATCCACCTGCGCCGCGCCCGCGTCCAGCTGTGCGCTGAGGGCGGCGGCGTCATCGCGAGCATGCCCCAAATCCACCGGAACACAGCCCATTTCCGCCAGCAACGACAGCAGCATGGGACGGTTGGCGTCGAATATCTGTCCGGTCGCGGCGGCCCCTGACACATCCACCACCTCGTCGCCGGTCGACAACACGCCGACGCGCAGGGCGCGATGGGCCACGACCTCACCCACGCCGACCGAGGCCAGCAAACCCAGCTCTTGTGCGCGCAGACGGTGCCCGGCCGGGACGGCCACCGCGCCTTCGTGGATGTCCTCGCCCGCCTTGCGCGCGTTGGCGCCGGGTTTCAGCCCGCCATGAAAGGCGATGCGTCCATCCTCGGCGGTCACGTCTTCCTCCAACACCACAGTGTCGACACCCTCTGGCAGGATCGCGCCGGTCAGGATGCGGATCGCCATACCCGCAAGCACCGCGCCCGTGAAAGGCGCTCCCGCCGCGGCGCGGCCCTCGACCAGCGGCAAGATCTGCACGCCCTGCCCCGTTGCCGCATGGGCAAAGCCGTAGCCGTCCACCGCCGAGTTTGCCGCGGGCGGATGCGCGCGGCGCGCGATGGCGTCCTCGGCCAGAAACAACCCCGCGGCACCCGCCAGCGCGACTGTCGAGACCTCTGTCACGGGCTGCAGCGCCTCGCGCAGATGCCCAAGCGCGTCGTCCACCGGGGTCCAGTCCACCCCGGGCGGCAGCGCGAAACAGTCGTTCTTTAAACGCGGCGGCTGCATCAGGCGGTTTTCGACAGAGCGGCTAGCCCGGTCTCTGCCAGGATGAAATCCGCAATCTCGGCCGTGGCATCCAGGTGGAACACCGGGCGGTCCAAGTCAGGTGCCGCATCGCTGGCCACGGCCAGCACGCTTGCGTCACCCGGCGCGATCAACGGCTGACCGGTGGCCGCGCGATGCGCCTCGACCTTGGGATGGGCGTCGCGCTTGTAGCCCTCGACCAGGACCAGGTCGACCTCTGCAAGCTGCGCCAAAAGCGCTGCAAGCGGCGGCTCTTCCGCGCCGCGATGCTCTGTCATCAGCGCCCAGCGGTTGCGCGAGCTCAACAGGACCTGATGCGCCCCGGCCTCGCGATGCCGATAGCTGTCCTTGCCCGGGTGGTCGACATCAAAGCTGTGATGGGCGTGCTTGACCGTCGACACACGAAGACCCCGACCGGCGATCTCGGCCACCAGGCGCTCCATGAGGCCGGTCTTGCCCGAGTTCTTCCACCCGACGACGCCGAATATTTTCATGGTGCGTGGTCCCTTAGGATCGTTTCAGCCGCCAGCATATCCTCGGGCGTGTTGATGTTAAAGAACGGGTCGAAAGGCTCGGCGGGAAAGGCGGCAGTGGCTGCGTTGTGCTGATCGGTCCAGGCGACGATCTTGCGCAGCCCCCCGCGCAGGGCGCCGCGCAGGTCCTCGCGCAATGCCACAGGCCAGAGCCCAAAGGTCGGGTGGCGCATCATGCCCTTTTCTGGGTGAGGCGTGGCCGCCAGCACGATCCCGTCGCCGGCATTGGCCAGCTGCGCCACCAGATCGGTCGGAAAGAAGGGCGTGTCAGCGGCCACGGTCACAATGCGCTGCGCGCCCTGACCCGCGGCCCAATCGAGCCCCGCCAGCACCCCGGCCAAGGGGCCCGGATGGTCCGGCTCGCTGTCGGGCAGCACCGGCAGGCCGAACCCGGCAAATCTTTCCGGGTCCCCGTTTGCGTTCAGGGCGAGCGCGCCGACCTGCGGCGTCAGGCGTTCCAACACACGCTCCAGAACGGGCCGTGCGCCCAGTGTTTTCAGGGACTTGTCCCCGCCGCCCATGCGCCGCGCCAACCCGCCCGCAAGGATCACGCCCAGGATCTCAGCCATCAGCGCTCTTCCTGCGATGCTTCTTACCTTCGTCGGGGATGGCGTCCAGATCCGCGTCCCAGACCAGCCGCTCGGCGCCCGAGAGGCAGACGAACCGCTTGCCGCGCATCCGCCCGATCAGCGTCAGCCCGATCTCGCGGGCGATCTCCACGCCCCAGGCCGTGAACCCCGACCGCGACGCCAAGGCCGGGATCCCCATCTGCGCGCATTTAATCACCATCTCCGAGGTCAGCCGCCCGGTGGTGTAGAGGATCTTGTCGCCCGCCTCGGCGCCTGTTTGGAACATCCAGCCCGCGATCTTGTCGACGGCGTTGTGACGGCCCACATCCTCCATATAAACCAGCGGCTTATCCTGCTGGCAGAGCACGGTGCCATGGATGGCACCCGCCTCAAGATAGAGGCTCGGCGCGGTGTTGATTTGCTGCGCCAGGGCATAAAGCCAGGAGGTGCGCAGCTCTGCCTTGGGCAGCACAATTCCCTCCAGCCCCTCCATCATATCGCCAAAAACCGTGCCCACAGCGCAGCCGGAGGTGCGCGTCTTGCGCTTGAGCTTCTCCTCGTAATCCGTTGATCTTGCAGTGCGAACCACGACCGTCTCTAACTCGTCATCATAGTCGATCCCGGTGACGTCATCCGAGCGCTGCAGCATGCCCTGGTTCAGCAGGAACCCCACCGCCAGGTAGTCGGGGTAGTCGCCGATGGTCATCGCCGTGACGATCTCTTGGCTGTTGAGATAGATCGTCAACGGGCGCTCGGTCACCACGTTCAGAGGCACTTTCGCCCCGGTATGGTCCATCCCCTCGACCGCGCGGGTCAGGCGCGGATCGGCTGGGTTGGGGGCAATCAAAAGCGGCGATCTCATGCGTCGGCTTTCCGTCGGACCTGTGTCGGGCATATGTCGGGCATATGTCGGGCATGCGTGGGACCGGCGCCCGGCCCCGCCCGCAGCACAGAGTTTCTCAGCCACGCGGGCATTGCAAGGAAATTCCTATGCAAAACGCGCCGATATGCCGAGACGCATTTGTGAGGCGCGCCGTTGTTGCTGAAACCGGGCTAACGCCCCTTTACCCGGATCGAGTAGCTGCGCTGCGCGCCCGGTGGCGGCTTTGGGCAGGGCCCCGCGCGGCGGATGGCGCGCATGGCGGCATTGTCCAGCGCCGCCGAGCCCGAGCTGCGCGCCACAAACACCACGGCCACGCCGCCGCCGTCGCTGATCTTGAACCCGATCTCCGCCGTGCCGCGGAAGTTGCCCTTGGCCCGCGCCGCGCGAGACACGCAGCGCAGTAACTTACCGGGGTAATTCGACACGGCAGCGTTGCCTGGTTTTGCGGGGTTGGTGGTGGTGCTCCTCCCGGCGGAGGTGTTCTTGCTCTCGGCGCTGCCGGTCGAGGACCCCGCGACGGCACGGGTGGCGCTGTTGCCGGCGGGCGCGGGTTTTGGTTTGCTTTTGGGCTTGGGCGGTGCTTTTGCGACCTCTGGGGCCTCGACCCTCTGCGGACGGACCGACGGCTTGGGAGAACGCAAGACGGCGGCCTCGGTATCGTCCTCGGCAACCGATGTCTCGGTGACGGTGCTGGACGCGGCGACATCTTCTGGCTGGACCGGTGACGTCTGCGAGACCGGCTTGGCGACGGTCACAGGCACAGGAGAGGCGGCGGCGACCACGGCGGGTGCGGCCAAGGCAGGCGTTACAGAAGCGGTTGTGACCTGCTTGGGAGAGGCCTCTTGCAGCTTAGCCGTGACGGTCTCTGTTGGTAGCGCGACAGCGGTTGCGGCGGCCGTTATGGTAGCGCTTGGCGACACACTGACCGTGGTCGCGGCACTGCGGGCAAGGGCGACGCCAGCGTCCACGCTTGTGGTGCTTACTTCAACGGGCACGGACACTTGGCTGGCATATGTGGTGTCGGCGTCGGTCGGGACGGGCTCGACGGGCTCCACAGGTTCGACGGGCGCAGCAGGGATCGCCTCGGGGCTTGGGGTCTGCGCAGGATCGGGCGGATTGGCGGCCGCGTTCTCGACTGCCTCCCGAGCGGTGGTTTCGTCAACCTGCGCGCGATGTTTGACGCTTTCGTCGGTTGTCGCGCGCGTCGTTTCCGTGGGGACGATCGGCGCCGGTTCGGTGACCTCTGGAGCGTCAGCGGTTTCGGTCTCGGTTCTGGGCTCGAGCGGTTCCGGTTTCTCAACGGTCTCCGCCACGTCGTCTACCGCAACAGGGGTCGGCACGCCCTCGACCAAATCCGCGAATGCATTGCCAAGCCGCGCCACGGCGCCCGCGCCGCCGCCCTGGATCTGTATCGGCTCGGGCTCGAAGAAGGCATAGATGCCCCCCAGGTGCAGCCCGGCCGCGGCGGTGAGGGCGAGGCAGGCAACGCTGCGCGACGCGGCGATCACTGCAGCGCCCTTTCGGTGACGATCATGACCGAGCCCGCGCCGCTGCGACGCAGGTCTTGCGCGACACGCAGCAGATCGGCAGCGGGCAGCGCGCGGTCGGGCACGATGCGCACGGCGGCGCCGTTAAGTCCGGGGCGGGACGCGAGGAATTCGGACGCATCCCTCACCGCGGCGCCCCGATAGGTCAGGCGCATATCCGCATGCACGACCAGAGCGTCCGGCGGCTCGCGCCCCTCCAGGTCCTGCGTCTCCACCAGCGCCAACTCAGAATCCAGCGGCGGCGCGATTGTGCCCACCACCATGAAGAACACTAGCATCAGAAAGACCACGTTGATCAGGGCAATTGTGGGCTCGCGCTTGGGCTTTGTCGCGGCTTGTCTCAAGTCGGCGCCATAACGTTGACGAGCAGCCCATCGATCTTGCGCAGCGCGACAAGGAGGTCGGTTAGGCGCTGCGCGGTCGCGGCCTGGCTGACCTGCACCAGCACCAGCGTCGGCTCCGCGGCGCGCTCGTTCAGGGTTACCGCGACCTGCGCCAGCGCCAGCTCTTGCCCGTCGAGGCGCAGCCGCGCCTCGTCCAGCTCAAGGAATGCGATCTTGGGCGCTTCCCCCTCTGCCGCCCCGCCCGCGCTTGCCGCCGCAAGCTCGACCTCGGCGAATTTCGAGAAGGTCGAGCTGAGCATGAAGAAGAGCAGCAGCAAAAAGATGACATCGATCAGCGATGTCATCGAAAGCGCGCGGCGCCGGGCCGGGCGGCTAAGCCGCACGGGCATCGCCCACCGAGGCGGGGCGCAAAGCGACGGCGATCAGACGGTCGCCCAGCACGCGCTCGGCCTGCATCCGGCTTTCGAGCCAAGACAGCACCAGCGATGTCGGCATCGCGACCGCCAGCCCGACGGCGGTGGTCAAGAGCGCCACCCAGATGCCGCCCGCAAGGATCGACGGGTCGACCTGTGCGCCCGCGCCTTGCAGCGATTGGAACGCCTCGATCATGCCCAGAACGGTGCCGAACAGGCCCAGCAAGGGCGCAAGCTGCGCCACCGAATCGAGGAAGCGAAAGCTGCGCTCGAGCTTGGCAAAGCGGGTGTCCGCCTCGGCCATAAGGCGATCCGAGAGCCCCTCGGGCGCCGCGCTCTGGGCGATGGCCAGAGCGAAGACCGGCGCGAGGTAGCTGCGGCTCTTGGCCAATGCGGCCTTGGCCGCGTCGGCCTCGCCGCGGTCCCAATGCTCCAACGCCAGGGTCAGCGCTCTATGCCGGCCCACCGCCGCGCGCTGGAACTGCCAGAGCTTGTAGAGGACCACCGCCAGCGTCAGCACGGACACCGCCGCGAGCACCGCCACCACCGGGCCGCCCAAATCCACGAGCTGCAAGAGCGGCCCGATGAGCGATTGCCAATCGACATTCCCCATTGGCTCAGCCGATCAATTCAGCGTCGGTGCGGCTGCCGAGCTTCAATGGCCCGGTGCAGATCATGGGGTCCACGCCCGCGCCGTCGCATGCGCTGGGGCCGTTGATCAGCACCCGGCCGATATTGCCGCAGTCCAGCCCGGGGATGTCGAACTGGCGCACCCGCGGCGGCCCGCTGGGCACCGCGCCGAAGTCAAAAAGTGTCAGCCGCTCCACGCGGCCCGACGCGTCAAAGAGCACGGTTTCATAAACCAGCTTATCCAGCGGCGTCTCGTGGCTGTTCACAACCACGAAGGTCAGGCGGCAGGAGCCCTCGCCCGGGTCCAGCGCGTTCAGTTCCAGCTCGATTTGCGCTTGCGTGTCATCGGCCTTGGCGGCGAGGGGCGCAAGCATCATAGCTGCGATAAGGACGGAGGGTCTCAGGCGCATGGCGGCTTCATTCCGTTGCTAGGGTTGGAAGACAAAGGCAGCGAGGTTTCCCCCGCTGCCAAGTTGACCATGAGAAGGTTCTTCGAGAGGGAACTCATGGTCTTTTTCGACGCTTAGAACGTCTTCATTACGGTGACTACGAAGGTACGGCCCGGCGCGTTGCGCGAGGAAAGCCCAGGCCTGTAATCGCGGTCCAACACATTCTCGATGCCAAAGCGGAACTCGGCGCCTTCAAGCGGCCCCTCCTGCGGTGCCCAGGTGGTGCGCAGGTTGTGCACCGAATAGCCTGGAATATGGTCGCGACCGAAGTCGATCGAAGCGGCGACCACCGCCTCCCAGCTGGCATCCCAGCCGTTCTCGAACTTGCGGCCCAAGGTCAGCTGCACGCTGTCGGCCGGGCTTTGCCTCCAGCGACGTTCTACTGAGGCTCGCGTGGTCTCGGCGCCGTTCGAGAAGTTGGCGTTCAGGTCGACATATGTGCCACTATCCGCGGCATAGGAGACTTCCACTTCGACGCCGCGCATGTCGACCTCTTGGATATGCTGAGCGACGGAAAAGCCGCGATAAGAGGTGACGTCCCAGAGCCGTGTGTCATAGGCGTTGACCTTGGCGGCCAAGCCGTTGCCGTTATCAAAGGAGAAGCCCAACTCAACGGACCGGGATTTCTCGCTTTGCTCCATCAGCTGCACGTTGCCCAGGTCATCGATGATCGGCAGGTTCTCGGTATAGGCGGCAGAGCCGAAGACCGAGAAGCCACTCGCAAAGTTGTACTTGGCCGAGATGCCACCCACCAGCGCGTCGTTCTCAAACGTGCCGTCGTTGGGCGCGGTGGAGCCCACGATCCGCGACGTCTCGTAGCGCAGGGCGGGCGTCAGCTCGAAATTGCCAAAGCTCATATCGTCCACGGCAAAGACCGCAAAACGGTTATCCGTACCGCCGGGGGCCGAGCTGGCGTCCAGCCGCACCTTGCGGATCGCCTCGGCACCGATCCGCAGATCGTGATCCACATTGCCCGTGGTGAAGAACATGTTGTTCTTCACGGTCAGCTTGGTGGTCCGGTAGCGGTGATCCGCGTTCACCAGCGGGACAACCCGGGGCGACGTCTGACCGCTGACGCCGATGCTGTCTATCTGTTGATCCGCGTGGGTCAGGTCCACCTCAAGGTCGATCAGGTCGTTATCCGCCGGGTTGTAGCGATAGCTCAGCACCGCCGTTTTGGTCTGCGTGTCCCGGTCGACATTTCCGAAAACACCCGCCGTGGTCATGAACGTATCATAGGGCACATCGCGGTCCTGCGCGGAGGTGTCGGAGTAGCTGAACACTAGCCGGTGCGCGTCCCCGTCCCCGAAAGTGTAGGCGCCCTTCACCAGGTAGGACGGCAGCGCCACGGAGCTGTTGCCAATCGTGTTGCCGCCGCCATCGGTCGCATCGTTGCTCTCGCGGTAGGCGTAGTTGGCCAGGAACTCTAGGTTATTGTCAGGCTGCCAAGCGATGATCGAGGACGTTGCGGCGCCCTGGTCGTTGGTGTCGTATTGCAGGGTCTGGTTGAAGCGGAACCCGATCTCGCCCCCGGTGAAGTCAGAGGCGTCCTTGGTCTCCAACTGAACGAGCCCGCCGATCACGCCCGTGCCATACTCAAAGCCGCCGACGGAGCCGCGCGTCACGGTCACGGATTTGTAAAGCGCGGGGTCGGTGAATAGCTGCGTTCCGATCCGGTAGATTTCCTCGGCGCCAGTTGTGGCCCCGTCCACCAGGATAAGGACCTTCTGGTCCGATCCGAACGTGCTATTCGCCCCAAAGCCGCGGATGTTGATGCCCGAGCCCTGCGGAGTGGAACCATTCACCAGGGTGACCCCCGGAACCGAATCCACCAGCTCGGCGATGGTGTCTGCTTGCCTGTCGTTCAGCTCTTTCTGGTCGACCACGGTCACCGGCACGGCGGTGTCGGTTTGCACATCCCGCCGGCTTTCGCCCAGTATGATCGTGCCAAGGTCAACGCTCTGCGCCGACACAAGCGGCGCAGCCGCAACGAGCGCCACAACGGACGCTCCGGACAGCCAGGCTGCCCTTCCTAGTTTAGTCATCTGTTTCCCCATCCAAGATGAATGCGCCAAGAGCTTGCTTCAGGCTTGCGACGGCGAGTTTTTTTGAGTGTTGCCTCCTTGCGCGGAGGGCCGAATGCTGCGATAGGGTACCCGACCAAAACAGTCAAGATAATTTTGCCCACGCAGCCAGCCACTTAGATGGCAGCCACGGTCCGGCCCAAACTCGGAAATGCAGCCATGAAACTGACCGCGGCAGACATACGCGCCCTGCGCGCAGACGATCCGAAATCCCGAGAGCGGGACTTCGCAGAGAAGCACAAACTTAGCGAGGCGCAGCTTCTGGCGGCCTATACCGGGCACGGCGTGACCCGCATTAAGTCCGATATCGACAAGCTGATGGCCGTGGCCGAGGGGCTTGGCGAGGTCATGGCCCTGACCCGCAACGCGTCCTGCGTGCACGAGAAGGTCGGGCGCTATGGCAACTACCGCGGCGGCGGCCATGCGGCGATGGTGTTCAATCGCGAGATCGACCTGCGCATGTTCCCCAGCCATTGGCAGCACGCCTTCATGGTGGAAAAACAGCTCGACAACGGGATGCGCCGCTCGATCCAGGTCTTCGATGCCGCCGGCGACGCGGTGCACAAGATCTTCCTGCGCGAGAGCTCGGATCTCAATGTATGGAAAAGCGCCCAGGTGGCCCTGTCCACGGACGTGCAGAGCCCCGAGCTGTCCGTCGAGCCCCGCGTTCCCACCGAGCCCGCCAAATACGCCCCCGAGAATGTCGAGAACCTGCGCGAGCGCTGGTCGCGGATGACCGACTCGCATCAGTTCATGATGTTCTCCAAGAAGCTGGGCATGAACCGGCTCGGCGCCTACCGCTGCGTGGGCGAGCCCTGGACGCGGCGCCTGCGGCCCGAGGCGATAAACCAGGCCCTGACCCTTGCGGCCCAGGACGGGATCCAGGTGATGGTCTTCGTCGGCAACCGCGGCTGCATCCAGATCCACTCTGGCCCGGTGCAGAACCTGCGCAGCATGGGGCCCTGGCAGAACGTGCTGGATCCGGGGTTCGATTTGCACCTGCGGCTGGATCACATCGCCGAGGTCTGGTCCGCCACCAAGCCATCCGCCAAGGGCGATGTCGTCTCGGTCGAGGCCTTCGACAAGGACGGCATGCTGATCGCGATGATGTTCGGCACCGGCCCCGAATGGGACGTCAACGATCGCCCGCGCTGGGACGCGATGGTGGCTGAGCTTCCCGGCCTGCAAGAGGAGATGGCCTGATGCGGGGCGCCTTCCTTGCGGGCCTGGCGGCCCTGCTGGTCACGCCCGCCCTTGCCGAGGGTGAACGGATCGTAAGCGTCGGCGGCTCGCTGACCGAGATCATCTATGCCCTGGGCGCAGGCGACCGGGTGATCGCGCGCGACACCACATCCAGCTACCCCGCCGAGGTGGCCGACCTGCCAAATGTGGGCTACATCCGCAATGTCGCCGCCGAGGGCGTCCTGTCGGTGAACCCCGACATGATCATCGCCGAGCACGACCTGGGCCCCAAGGAAACGGTGGCGCTGCTCGAGGCCGCCGAAATCCCCCTGATCATCATCCCCGAGTCGCCAACCGCGCAGGGCCTGGCCGATAAGATCAACGCCGTCGGCCTGGCCCTGGGCGAAGAGGAAAAGGCCGCCGCCATGGCCGCCGACGCGCAGGCGCGCGTTGAGGCCGCCTTTGAAAAGGCGACCAGCCACGGACAAGCGCCCAAGCGGGTGATGTTCATCCTTTCCCTGCAGAACGGGCGGGCCTTCGCCTCGGGGGCCGACACGACTGCGGACGCGATGATCAAGCTCGCGGGCGGGATCAACGCCCTGGGCAGCTTCACCGGATACAAGCCGCTGAACAGCGAAGCGATCAGCCAAGCCAAGCCCGATGCGATTCTGATGATCTCGCGCGACAATAACCACGGCGCCAGCAACGAAGAGCTTTTTGCGGTGCCGGGCATGACGCTGACGCCAGCCTTCGACACCGGCAGCGTGATCCGCATGGATGGGCTCTACCTTCTTGGCTTTGGTCCGCGCACGCCTGACGCGATCGAGGACCTCGCCGACGCGCTGTATGGCGGCTGACATGGCGGCGTCCGATCAAATGCGAGCGGCGGTTGGCCTGGCCTCGCCGCGCCGCAGCAAGGCGCTGGCCCTGCGGTCGGTGCTGCTTGTGATCCTCGGCGTTGCGGTGGTGGCGAGCCTCACCATCGGGGCAACGGGCATCTCTTTGTGGGAGGTGCTGTGGAAGCTGCTGACGGGCCAAGAGCTAAGCCGCTTAGAGCGCACGGTGCTTTGGGACATCCGCGCGCCGCGCACCTTCATGGGGATGCTGGTCGGCGCTTCGTTGGCGGTGTCCGGCGCGGTGATGCAGGGCCTCTTTCGCAACCCATTGGCGGATCCCGGGCTATTGGGCGTAAGCTCTGGGGCCGGGCTTGGCGCGATCTTTGTGATCGTCGTCTCCGGGGCGGTGCTGCCGCCCGCGGTGCTCGAGTTCTTCGGCTATGCCATGCTGCCCTTGGCGGCGTTTGTGGGCGCCTGGGCGGTGATGATCGCGCTTTACGCGTTGGCGACCCGCGCGGGGCGCACCTCGGTGGCCACAATGCTGCTGGGCGGGATCGGGATCGCAGCACTTTCGGGCGCGTTGTCGGGGATCATGGTCTATATGGCCGATGACATCCAACTGCGAGAGCTGACCTTCTGGGGCATGGGCGCCTTGACGGGGGCGACCTGGTCCAAGCTCTTGGTCGCCGCCCCGGTCATGGGGCTTGCGACGCTGGCGGCCCTGTCGCTGGGCCAGGGGCTGAACGGTCTGAGCATGGGCGAGGCCACGGCGCATCACATCGGTATCGACGTGCAGCGCCTAAAGCGCAGGTCGATTCTGTCGGTCTCGGCCATGACCGGCGCCGCGGTGGCGGTCTCTGGAGGCATTGGTTTTGTCGGAATCATCGTGCCGCATCTCTTGCGCCTGGCGGTGGGGCCGGATCACCGCACGCTGTTGCTGAACGCGGCGATCATGGGCGCGGCGCTGCTGCTGTTCGCCGATATCGTGTCCCGCGTCATCGTGGCCCCGTCGGAGCTGCCCATCGGCATCGTGATGGCGGTGATCGGCGGGCCGGTCTTCCTGTGGATCCTGCTGCGGCGCCGCGGGGTGGTGGACCTATGAGCTTTATGGCGAGTGGCATTCGCGTCTCCTACGGTCGCAAGGAGGTCCTGCACGGCGTGGATTTCGTCGCGCAGCCCGGCGAGGTGACGGCTATCATTGGCCCCAACGGGTCTGGCAAGTCTACTTTGATGAAGGCGCTGACGGCAGAGCTGCGCTACACCGGGCAGGTCACTCTGGAGGGCGACGACATCCAGGACGTCCCTGCCCCGCTGCTGGCGGGGCGCCGGGCGGTGCTGCCACAATCGGTGTCGCTAACCTTCCCCTTCACCGCGCGCGAGGTGGTCGAGATCGGCCTGAGCGCGGGCATCTCCGGCGATCGCAGCGAGGTGGTTCTGCAGGCGCTGGCCCGCGTGGGCCTGGCCGATCACGCCGACAGCTTCTATCAAGAGCTCTCGGGCGGTCAGCAGCAGCGCGTGCAATGCGCGCGCGTGCTGGCGCAGGTCTGGCAGCCGGTGGTGAATGGCGTGCCGCGATGGCTGTTGCTAGACGAGCCGGTCTCGAGCCTGGATATCGCGCACCAGGTGGCGATCATGGATATCGCCGCGCAATACGCATCCGAGGGCGGCGGCGTGATCGCGGTGATGCATGACCTGAACCTCACCGCGCATTACGCCAATGCCGCCTGCCTCATTCACCAGGGGCGCGTGGTGCGGCGCGGCAAGATCGCGGATGTCTTGGAACCGGACCTGCTGTCCGAGATTTATCACTGCACCCTGCGCGCGGTCCCGAACGGAGGCTCCGCGCCGCTGTTGAGCCCTGTGCTCAGCTAGGGGCCCGCAACCGACGGCGCGGTCTTGCCGGCGCGATGGATGGGGTGATGCAGCAATCTTCGGAGGGGTTTGGGCGCAACCCAAGCCCCTCTCCGCTCATGCTGGTCGGGTTGGGCTTCGCGTCTTCTCTGCCGCCGCCGTGAACGCGCCTAGCATGATCAAAGGCAGCGCCAGCAGGAAACTTGTTGAAAGCGAGAGCCGGAAGATCAAAAGGTCCGCCAGGATCGGCCAAAGCAAGGCTATGTATTCGAACGGGGCCAGCCGGGTGGCCTCGGCGTAGCGGAACGCCAGGGTCATGGCGATATGCGCAAAGCCCCCGAAGAGACCCGCGAACACCAGCAAAAGAAGCGTCCCGCTGCTTGGCATGACCCAGCCCCATGGCAGCGTCGCAAGCGCGCCGAGCATTGACGCAAGAACGAAGTAAAGCGCAATCGCGCCCGGGCTTTCGGTGCGGTTGAGGCTGCGCACCATGATCAGCGCAAGCGCCGTCAGCGCGGCAGAGAGCAACCCCAGCAAGAGGCCAGCAAAGCGCATGCCCGAGGCGCCATCCGCGCCCAGTTCGGGCCAGACCATGACCACGACCCCGGCAAAGCCCAAGGCCAGCCCGCCAACGCGCCAGACCGTCAGACGCTCGCCCAGCAACGCGACCGCGGCGATGGCCATCAGGATGGGAGAGAGCTGCGCGATCAAGATCGCCTCTGCCAAGTTCAGACGCGCGATGGCGGCGAATGAGGCGAAAAGCGCCAGCGCCCCAAAGCTCGCGCGGAGCAGGTGGCCCATCGGGCGTTTGGTGGCCAGCCCCTGCGGGAACTCCCCGCGGAGCCAAAGGAAAAGGATCAGCGGGATCACGGCGAAGGCCGATCTGAAAAAGACGATCTCGCCCAGAGGTACGTCCGCACTCACGGCCTTGACGCAAACCAACATCGACGCCATCAGCACGCCGGACAGGACGCGCAACCCGATGCCAAGGCCTGGACGATCCATGGCGGTCATCCCCGGTCCTCCTGCTTAGCCAGGGCATCGCGCAGGGCGTCCCCGGACAGATTGATGGCCAGCACGCAGATGACAATCGCCAGGCCCGGCCAGATCATCTGAAGCGGCGTCGAGCGCATATGGATGCGCGCATCCAGCAGCATCGTGCCCCATTCCGGCATGGGGGGCTGCACGCCAAAGCCAAGAAACCCCAGCGCGGATATGCCAAGGATGGCCCGCGCGAACATGCCCGTCCACACAACGGTCAGCGAGGGCAGCAGGGACGGCAGGTAGTGCCAGCGCGCGATGGCCCATGGCGATAGGCCCGCCAGACGCGCCTGGATGACATAGCCGCGCGTCTTGAGCGACAGCCCGATCCCCCGCGCCACCCGGGCATAGCGCATCCAGCTTGTCACGGTCAGCGCGAAGATCAGGCTGCCGGTGCTGGCCCCCAGCAATCCGGCAATCACAACCGAGGCGACAAGCTCTGGGAAGGCCAGGAATGTGTCCGTGACACGCATCACGGCCCAATCGGTCGCCCTGCCCCCAAGCGCGGCGAGCAGGCCCACCAAACTGCCGATCACCAACCCGGTGACCGAGATCAAGAAGGCGAGCCCCAGCGACCAGCGCGCGCCGTGCAGGAGCCGTGACAGGATATCGCGCCCTATTGCGTCGGTCCCCAGCCAATGCGCGGCGCTAGGTGCGCTCAGCCGGTTCGGGATGTCGATCTGCGTGGGATCATAGGGGGCGAGCATCGGCCCCAGCGTGGCCAGTCCGACAAAGACGCATATCAGGGTGATGACGCTACGCATCGCGCTCTCCGATCCGGGGGTCGAGGAGGCGATAGAACAGGTCGATCAGCAGGTTGACCACGACGAACACCCCAGCCGTGACCAACACCACCGCCTGCACCTTGGGGAAGTCGCGCGCGCCGATGGCGCTCACCAGAAAGCTGGCAAGGCCGGGGCGCGCAAAGATCACCTCGACCACGACGATGCCTTCGAGCAGGAAGGCCAGTTCAAGGCCAAACACCGTCACAAAGGGCACGGCGGCATGCGGTGCGACATGGTCGCGCTCGATGTCACGGCCCGCCACGCCGCGCCGGCGGAACGCGGGCAGGAAAGGCTGCTCGCGCGCCTCCAGAATGCCCGACCGCAGGATACGGGTCAGCGAGGCCGCAACCCCCAATCCCAGCGTCAGCGCCGGCAGAATGATATGCGCATGGGTTCGCGCCCCCATGGCCGGCAGCCAGCCCAGCTGAACCGCGAAGAGCAGGATCAGCAAGAGACCCAGCCAGAACGCCGGAATAGCAACCCCGATGGACGCCAAAGCCACGGCGCCGCGATCCAACCAACTGCCCGGGCGGCGCGTGGCCACAAGCGCAAGGGGCACGGACAGCAACACGCCGACAAGCAGAGCCGACAGCGCCAGCGGAACCGTGTAAGATATCGCCGTCAAGAGTTCCGGCCAGACGTCCCGCCCGGTGACTGATGACCGCCCAAAATCGCCCATCAGCAGCGGCGTGATCCATGCCTTGAACGCGGGCCAAAACCCTGCGTCCAGCCCCGCCTCGGCCCGCACCACATCGATCACATCCGCGGGAACCACCGCATTGTAGCGGGCCATGGCGATGGCCAGCGCGGGATCGCCGGGCGCGTGCCAGAGCAGGACAAAGGTCACCAGCGCGGCCCCGACCAGCACGACAACCGCGCGCAGCAGCAGGTTCGCAAGGATGCCGATCACGAGACGCGCTCCAATGCGCCAAGAGCGAAGGCCGCATCGCGCAGCGTTTGGCCATATTCGGATTGCGGGGCGTCAACAACGTCGCGCGCCGGCCCCAGCTCTTCGATCCGTCCGGCGCGCAGCACGGCGATGTCGTCCGCGAATGCGGCGGCGTAGCCCAGGTCATGGGTCACGATCAACGCGGCAAAGCCTTCCTCGCGCTGCAACTGCGCAATCAGGCGGGCGGTGTGTTTTTGTGTGACCGCGTCCAGCGCCGACAAGGGCTCGTCAAACAGAACCAATGGCGGGGCGGCGATCAAGGCCCGCAGAATGCCCGCGCGCTGCGCTTGGCCAACGGAGACGTCCTGCGGCCGGCGGTCCAGCATATCGGGCGCGATCTCAAGACCGGCGCAAAGCGTGTTTAGGCGGTCATGGTCAAGGCCTGCGCCGCGCGCCGCCAGCGGCTCCAACACCGAGCGGCGCAGGGCCAGGCGCGGATTGAAGGCGCTGCGCGGCTCTTGCATCACAAGCGCGGGCCTGCACTGACGCACAGGCGCACCCTTCCATGTCACCTCTCCGGCATGACAGGGCACCAGCCCAAGGATCGCATTAATAAGCGTCGATTTCCCCGCCCCGCTTTCGCCGACGACGGCAAGCGTTTTGCCCGCTGCCAGCGAGAGCGACACATCATCCAGGGTCACGGCAGAACCGCGCCTAACAGTCACGTGATCCACCCTCAGCATGGCAGTTCCAACCAGCTGCGATGCGCGCAGAGCGCCTTGGCGGCCGGGGTTGCCGGTGCCGAAAGGAACTGCTCGGTTGGCGCGTCCTCGACGATGCGGCCTTCATCCATGACCAGCAGGCGCCCCACACGGCGGGCCGCGAGGCCAAGGTCGTGGGTGATCAGCAAAAGCGCGGTGTCCCGGTCGGCAAGGTAGGCCTCCAGCAGCTCCATCGTGCCCGCCGCGACCACCGGGTCCAGCGCCGAGGTCGGCTCGTCCATCACCAGAAGATCTGGGGTGCCAATCAGAGCCATCGCAATGACAAAGCGCTGCTGCATACCGCGGCTCCAGCCCCAGGGGCGTTTGCGCAGATCCCCGCCTGAGATGTGCAGGGCCCGGAAGAGCGATTGCTGGCGATCAGGGTCTGGCGATAGGTCCAGCGCCCGCTCGGCCTCGTGCCAATGAAACGCCATGGACCGAAGCGGATCGAGCGCCTCGTCCGGGCTTTGCGGGACATGGGCCACGCTTTGGCCCTGGGCGCGCAGCGCATCTATCAGCACATGGCCGAGCGTCGATTTGCCGGAGCCTGACGCACCAACAAGCCCGACGCGTTCGCCGGGCCTGATCTCAACATCAGTCGAGTGTAGTATGGTGCGGCCTGAGCGTGTCGCGCTCAGGCCGTTCGCGAAGATCGTCACTCGGTCATTTTCGTCTCATGGGTGAGCCAATAGGTCTCGGTCGGATGCACTGCATAGCCGGTCAAGCCCGCCCGTGCCACATTCGTCTGACTGACATGGAAGACCGGGATCATGGCCGCGTCCGCCGCGATGATCTCTTGCACGCGATCATAGATCGCCTCGCGCCCGCTTTGCTCAAAGGTCGTGCGACCGTCCGCCAGCAGCTGGTCCAGCTCTGGGTTCGAGTAGCCGCCCGTGTTGGATCCGCCGGTGGATTTCAGCAGCGTCTCCAAGACCGCGCCGGGGTCGCCCTGTGGGGTGGTCACCCACGCCTGCAGGAACATATCAGCATCCCCCGCCGCAATGGCGTCGTTGCTGGCCCCGTATTCGCCAACGCTGACATTGGCCTTCACGCCGATGGCTTGCAAGAACGCCTGGGTCAGTTCGGCCGTGGGCGGCAGGGCAGCGCGCGAAGAATATGTCACGATGTCAATCTCAAGCGGCGCGCCGTTCAGCATCCACGTGCCACCTTCTTTGACGGCACCTGCTTGGGCGAGCAACTCCTCGGCCAGAGCGGGGTCATAGACCGGAGCAATATCCGCAGCCCAGCCCATGCCAGCAGGATACACCGTACCAGCCGGTACGCCGCCCACACCGGACAGTGCCGCTTGCACGATGCCGTCGCGATCAATGGCGGCGGATACCGCGCGCCGGATCAGCGGATTTGCCATCGGGCCGCTGGCTGCGTTGACCGTGTAGAAATAGAGCCGCGCCGTTGGGGCCGCAAAGCCAATCGCTCCGGTTTCCTGAATGCGCGCGAAATCCGTCTCTGGGTAGTTGATCACCATATCAACCTCGCCCGCCTCAAACGCCAGCGCAGATGCGCCGGGATCGGGGATGCCGACAACGCGGACCTCTTCGAACCCGGGGGCGCCGAGGCGGTATTCGGTGTTCGCGGCGACCCGGTAGAGCTGGTCCGGGATCGCCTCTTGGAACATGTAGGGCCCGGTTCCGTTGATCGGGAAGTCATCCGATGCGGCCCCCAGAATGGCAATGCCCGGCTCTGACAGCGTCCATGGGAAGGCGGCGTTGGGCGCGTTCGTCGAGAACACCACAACCCGGTCGCCATCCGCCGATACGGAGGCCAGGTCGAGCAGGTTCGCGATGCGGGCGTTGTAGCCGGGGTGGCCCTCAACAGAGATCGGCGTGATCGCGTCCACCACGGCCTGCGCCGTCACCGGCGCCCCATCGTGAAAGCTCAGCCCCTCACGCAATGTCACCCGCCAGGTGGTGGGAGCGGCCTGGTCGATACTTGCGGCCAGACGGGGGTAGAGGTTCAGCTCGTAGTCGATCCCCATCAGGGTCTCGGTTACGCCGGTCTGGTTCAACATCCAGCCGTTATAGCCTGCCCGCGGGTCCGGGATGGGATCACTGGAGATAAAGCCCACAGAGATATTGAGCGTGCCGTCCTGCGCCGCAGCAGGCAGCGCGGTGGAAAACGAAAGCATAGCGGCAGCCGCGAACCGTGTCATGAATGACATGGGATAGTCCTTATTTTGTTGGGTGGGTAGATTGGCCCTTCGCGCGCTTGTCGCGCGCGAGCGCGTTGGTTTCGGCGCGGCTTAACAGGGCGAGCGCCTCGTCGTGGTCGAGGCCTTTTGCCTGCGCCCGCGCCCAGATCTTGCGGGCAGAGGTAGGCGACCATGGCAAGGCGGCCTGCGACAACCACCGGCGCAGCGGCGTCGGCAGAGCATCATAGGTCCGCATAGGGTCAGCGGCCCGGCGTTTGCGGCGCAGCCTGATTTCACCAAGATTATGGGTCACGCCGCGTTCTCCACCTGCCGCCAGCCGGGGAACGGGTCGGGCAGGTCCAGCGGCAGCGCCTCCGGCCCGGCGGCCAGAGCGGCGGGCACAAGGCAGCCGTCCAGCGTGGATCTCAGCGCAGCCCAGTCGATCCCGGCACCGATAAAGACCAGCTCCTGGCGCCGGTCGCCCCATGGCTCTGACCAATGCTGTTTGATGTAGTCAGATTCCAGCACATGCTGTGGCCAGCGCTCCTGGGGGACATTCGCCCACCATGTCCCGATGGGCTTGACGCTGGACAGCGCGCCGGCAAGCGAGAACTCCGCCACCCATTCGGGGCGCGTCGCCAGCCAGAAATGCCCCTTGGCCCGGATGACGCCCGGCAGGTCGCCGTTCAGGACCTCTTGGATTCTCTCGGGGATGAACGGCTGCCGCGCGCGGTAGACATATGAGGCGACGCCGTATTCCTCGGTCTCGGGCACGTGGTCGGCGAAGCCGTAAAGCTCCTTGGCCCACATCGGGTGCTCATGCGCCTGGTAGAAGTCAAAAAGCCCGGTGTCGAGGATCTTGTCCGCCGCGACCGCGGAGTGGTTGGTCTCGATGATCTCGGCATCGGCGTTCAGGCTGCGGATGATCTTGCGCGCCGAGTCGACCTTGTCCGGCCCGGCGGCCGCGACCTTGTTCAGGATCACCACGTCGGCGAACTCGATCTGGTCGGTCAGCAGGTGCACCAGGGTGCGCTCGTCCTCGTCGCCCATGGTCTCGCCCCGGTCGCGCAGGAAGTCGTGAGAGGCGTAGTCGTTCAGCAGGTTCGCCGCGTCCACGACGGTGACCATGGTGTCCAGCCGCGCCACATCGGACAGGCTGTCACCGAACTCGTCGCGGAAATCGAACGTCGCCGCCACGGGGAGCGGCTCTGAGATGCCGGTGGATTCGATCAGCAAGTAGTCAAAGCGCCGCTCCGTGGCCAGCCGGCGCACCTCGTCCAGCAGGTCGTCGCGCAGGGTGCAGCAGATGCAGCCGTTGGACATCTCGACCAGGGTCTCATCGGTGCGGCTCAGCTCGGTATCCGCCCGCACCAGATCCGCGTCGATATTCACCTCGGACATGTCGTTGACGATCACCGCAACGCGACGCCCGTCGCGGTTGTTCAGCACCCTGTTGAGCAGCGTGGTCTTCCCCGCGCCCAAAAACCCAGAGAGGACGGTAACAGGAAGGCGTGTGTCTGACACGGTTTGTTCCACTCGTTGCTCTGCAAGTCAGGTAACTTACTCGGTTACTAGATTGATGCAACATGAAATGTTACACATGCCTCCAACTTGGAGAATACTTGCCTATGAAACGCAACTCGCGCCTGTCGCTTGCCCTCCACACCCTTGGCCATATGGCGGGCGACCCAGACCGCATTCGCACATCGGCGGATATTGCGGAGCATGCCGGGACGAACCCGGTCGTCGTCAGGCGCGTCTTGGGCAAGCTGCGGGAGGCTGGGTTGCTGATCTCTGAGAAAGGACATGCCGGCGGCTGGCGGCTGGCGCGCGGGCCCGAGCAGATTACGCTGGCGGATGTCTATCTCGCCCTTGATGAGCGCCTGGTCGCCGGCGGCGCGGAAGAGGAAGATGCGCCCTCCTGCTCAATCGAGCACGCCTTGCAAAGAAAGGTCGCATCCGTTCTGGAGGAGGTCGAGCGCGGCTTGATAGAGCGGCTCGCCGTCACGACAATCGCCGAAGTGCGCGAAGCCAACGACATGGCGCACAGCCCAGAGCGGGTCGCGCCGCTCATCAGCAAGCCGTCGCGACCCTTGTAGCGGCAACTCCTCTAGCGCGCCCTTTAGGCGGTCAACGAGTGCCCGTGCTTGGCTAGGATGCACGCCGCAATGCGGCCGTCTCGGTTTCCACATGGTAATAGGTGAAGCCATCCAGCGGCATCTTGGCGACTTGCGTAATCGTGGTGCCGTTGTCCAAAGCCATCGCGTTGATCAGCACCCCGTCGATCTCAACCGCGTGGTCAGGAGAGACGTAAAGGTCGCGCGACGGCACTTTCAAGAAGTGTCTATCCACCATCTGAATCCAGAACTTCATGCGCCTGTCACGCGCACGTCACAGACGCCTCCCAATCATTCGGATGAATTTCAATGAGGGAGAATACCATGAAGTTCCGTTCGATCATCGCCGCCGCTGCGGTATTGCTTTCCGCCGCCGCCTCGCAGGCCGAAACCTGGAGGCTCGCCGTGACCGACGTTGAGGGCATGGAGCGCCTGCAACTTGAGTGGGGGCCCTTCAAAGAGGCTCTGGAGGCGGCAACCGGCGAGAGCTTTGAGTTCTTCGCCGTCAATTCACGGACCGCCGCCGCAGAGGCCCTGCGCGGCAAGACCGTTGATTTCGTTGTCTCCGGCCCGGCCGAGTATGTTGTGATCAACAAGCTGACCCAGGCCACGCCGATTGTGGGCCTTGGGCGCCCCGACTATCACTGCGCCATCGTTGTGCGCGCTGATAGCGGCATCAACACCGTGGCCGACCTCAAGGGAAAGAAAGTGGCCTTTGGCGATATCGGGTCGACGTCGAACATGCTCTGCCCGATGCAGGTCCTGGCCGATTACGGCCTGGACCCGGTCAACGACATCGAGAAGACCCATACCAGCCGCAACATCGCCCATGAGGCGCTTAAGAACGGCGATGTGCATGCCCTGGGCTCCAACGCCACCTCTTGGCTGCGGGTGCGCAACAAAGAGACCGCCCTGCCCTACGGCTTCTTCAAGATCCTGGCCCGCTCGGGCGATCTGCCCAACGACATGATCATGGTGGGCGCGCATGTGCCGGCCGAGGCCGCCGAGATGGTGCAGGCTGCGATCATCGACAACAAAGCCTCGATCATCGCGGGCATCACCGCCCATGAAGAGAACGCCAAATATGGCGGCATGGATCTGGTCGAGATCGAGGACAGCGCCTATGACTACGTGCGCGCGATGTACTCGAATGCGGGCTATCCCCAGTTCGACAACTTCATCGGTGACTGATGTGACAGCGCAGGCGCAGGCAAAGCCTACGCTGGTCATCGCCGGGGCGGAGCCATCCGCCTCGGTTCTGCCTGCCGATATCCGCGTGTCGGGCCTGGCCAAGACCTTTGGCGGCGCGAAGATCTTCGCTGACGTGTCCTTCGCCCTGCCGCGCGGCGAGGCCACCGCCATCGTGGGCGCGAACGGGACCGGCAAGTCCACCCTGCTGCGCTGCCTTATCGGGCTGATCCAGGCGGACGCCGGATCGGTGCAGGTGCTGGGCACCGAGGTGGTGGGCGGGACAAGTCCCGCCCTACGGGCGATGCGCGCCCAGATGGGGCTGGTGAGCCAGAAGCACAACCTTGTTCCGCGCCTCTCGGTCCTGTCGAATGTGGTGCAGGGCCTCTTGGGGAAACATCCCGGCATCCGTCATTGGAGCCAATCCTTTGCCCCCGCCACGTCCCGCGAAGCGGCGATAACCGCCCTGGAGAAGGTTGGGCTTGCCCATCTGGCGAGCCGCCGCGCCGACCGGTTGTCGGGCGGGCAGTCTCAGCGCGTGGCGATTGCCCGCGCCTTGGTGGGGCGCCCGAACATCTTGATCGCCGACGAGCCGACCGCGTCGCTGGACCCCGCCGCAGGCGAGGACGTGATGGAGCTGTTCTTTTCGCTGGCCCGCCAAGAGGGCGTCACCGTGATCTTCATCTCTCACAATATCGACCACGCGCTGGAGTACGGCGACCGCATCCTCGGGCTCGCCGATGGGACGATGCAGCTGGACACGCGGGCCAGTACCCTGAGCGTGAAAGACCTGCGGGGGCTCTATGACTGATCTATCGCCCCCCGCGCGGTACGAACGCCCGTCGGCCCTGGCCTTCCTGGGCTATGCCGGAGCCGTTGTGATCATCCTGTGGTCCTTCGCCGGAGCCGGGTTCTCCGTCGACAAGGTGATCTCTTCGCCGCCGCGCTTTGCCGACTTCCTCGACCGGGCCTTCCCGCCCAACATAGAGCCGAAGGTGCTCGTTCGGCTGGGCTGGAAGATGCTGGAGACCTTGCAGATTGCCCTGGCGGGGGCCGTCATCGGTGTGATCCTGTCGGTGCCCATCGCCCTTCTGGCCGCGCGCGGCCTGATCGCGGGGCATTGGGTGAACCAGATTACCCGCACAGTCCTAAGCTTCATCCGCGCCGTGCCTGACATCGCCTGGGCGCTGGTGTTCGTCGTGGCTGTGGGGCTGGGCCCCTTTGCGGGGATGCTGGCCATTGCCATTGACACTATCGGGTTCTGCGGCCGCTTCTTTGCCGATGACATGGAGGCCGCCGAGAAGGGACCGGCAGAGAGCCTGACCGCCACCGGCGCCCGCAAGCTGGACGTGGTGGCCTGCGCCACGATCCCTGCGGCGATGCCCGCCTTTATCTCGACCTCGCTGTTTGCCACCGAGAAGGCCGTGCGGTCCTCGACCATCCTGGGCCTTGTCGGCGCGGGGGGCATCGGGATCGAATTGAAGGTGGGCTTTGACCTTTTCGACTACCCAACGGCCATGACCGTGATCCTGATGATCGCCGTCGTGGTCATCGCCATCGAGCAACTGTCGGGCTGGGCCCGCACCAAGATCATCGGAGAGCAGCGATGAAGACCGACACCGCGCATGAATACTGGAACGGCACATGGTCCGATGAGGAAAGGCGTGCGAAATGGGAAACCCCCGACCCGCGCATCGTCGCCTATGCGCGGAGCCTACCGCCGAACAGACGCGTCCTTGACCTGGGCTGCGGAGTGGGGCGCCACGCTTTGTATTACGCCGCCGCGGGCCACCAGGTCGCGGCCATAGACGCCGCCCCGGATGGGTTGGCAGAGCTTGACCAGGCGGCTGCGGCGGCGGGACTGCGCGTCGAGACCCGCCTGACCAAGATGGACGCGCTGCCCTTTGACGACCAAAGCTTTGATCACGTCCTGTCCTTCAACGTGATCTATCACGCGGACGAAGAGATCCTGTCGCGCACAATCGCCGAGATCCATCGCGTGTTGCGACCCGGTGGCAGCTATCAAGGCACGATGCTGACCCATCGCGGCCTGGCGATGACCCAGGCAGAGCTGCCCGGCGGGCGCGAGGTTTCCCGCAATACCTGGGTGTTCGAGGACGATATCGGTGATAAACGGCACCCGCATCACTTCTGCCGTGCGGCGGATATTGTGCGGCTGTTTGCGGGTTTCGAAGTCATGCTCCTTGAGGACGAGGTGCTGGACCCGGACCGCGACGGCCATTGGCACCTGATATTGGAGCGTGTCTGAAACATGACGACCCAGACTTTTACCGGCGCGACCGTCTATTTGCCGGGCGAGATCGCCGAGACGAGTGTGACCGTCTCTGAAGGGCGCATCGCCGAGATTGGCGGGCCCACGCAGGGCGACACGATAGACGGTCGTGGGCTGATCCTGGCCCCGGCCCTGATCGATGTGCATGGCGACGCGTTCGAGCGCCAGGTCATGCCGCGTCCGGGCGTGTTCTTCCCCATAGAGACCGCCGTTCTAGAGACCGACCGGCAATTGGCCGCGAACGGCATCGCCACAACCTATCATTCGATCACGTTGAGCTATGAACCCGGCCTGCGCTCGGTCGAGCGGGCCCGGGTGATGATGCAGGCGATCCAGGATCTTGCGCCGCGCTTGACGGTAGAGAACCGCATTCAGCTGCGCTGGGAGACCTTCGCCTTTGAAGCCTTGGACCTGCTTGACTGGGCGATGGACGCGCCGCTGAAACCGTCCTTGGCCTTCAACGACCATCTGAGCATGGCGATGCGCAGCGCCGATACCGTCATGCAAGACCGACTGTTCGAGCACAACCCGGGATTTGCGGCGATGGACCTGGCGGACGCCGCCCTTTTTGAGAAGCGCTATCGCAAGCACACGGAACGTTCTGGGCTCGACTATGACGACCACAAGGCGTTGGTGCACAAGGTCTGGGACCGAAGGCCGGAGGTGCTCGAAACCCTGAAGCGCGTCGCAGGCAAGGCGCGGCAAAGGGGCATCCCGATGCTCAGCCATGACGACACCCAGGCCGAAACCCGGCGTTTCTATCACGAGATTGGCGCCACCACCTCGGAATTCCCGATGACCATGGGCCCGGTGGAGCAAGCCCGCAAGGCGGGCGATATGATCATCTTTGGTTCGCCCAACGCGGTGCGCGGGGGCAGCCATATCGGATCGTTGGGGGCGGCGGATATGGTCGAGGCCGGGCTCTGTGACGCGTTGGCCTCGGATTACTACTACCCCGCGATGCTGGCGGCAGTGGACCGACTCGACCGAGAGAGGCGCGCTGATCGCCTGGCGCTTTGGTCGCAGGTGTCCTCTGGCCCAGCAAAGGCCATGCGCCTGACGGATCGCGGCGACATCGCGGTCGGCAAACGCGCTGATCTGGTGCTGGTGGATTGGCCAGACGGGCACGCGCCCGCCGTCAGAGCCACCTATTCGGCGGGGCGCTGCGCCTACGCCGCCCTGCCTTCAGCCGCTTAAAGGATATCCCGCCATGACAGCTCTTAAGATCGGCGCCGGGAGGGGGCGAGATCCATTGGCCGGAAGTGTTCCGCGCGCGGGGCCGAATGCAATTCCGAGCCTCATCTGGTGCTGGAGTTGCGCCGCAAATCCGACATCCCGGCGGGCTTCATGTATCTGCAATCGTTTGGATTGGTGTGGTGACGCAACCCGCGTGACTTAGCTGCGTATCTGAGCTGTTTGCATCCGAGTCACCCACGCCTCGGTCGCCTCATCAGAGAGCTTTTTTAGCGGCGGCGTCACCCGCTTGGAGGCGCTGGCCGGCATTCCTAGAAAATCCAAAACTTGCGTCAAAGTCGCGATTGGATCCTCCGCGAGGGTCTCGTAGTGCAAGATCAGCGGCGTGATGCCCTGGCCCGCAAACCAGTTGTTCCAGGCCGCATCATAGCCCTGCAGAATCTGCACCTGCATGGTGATCTCATCCACGTTCAAAGCGTTTGGATCGCTCGGCGGCAGGCGCTCATAATCCGAGCCATCGTGGTTCACGTGCCAAACACCCGAGGACATGGCACGGCACAGCGAGACCGCTTGGCGCAGTTTGTCATCGCGCCGCAGATAGACGAATTTGAGTGGCCCGAGTGCGCGCGTCAAACGCGTCAGGTCAATTGCTTCATCGGGGTATGTCTCCCCCAGGGCGCCGCAGAGAGCGGGAAAGCTGCTGGCCTGTTGGCGCAAGCCAAAGACCGGCGTATCACCGCGCCCCTTTGCGACCGCGGCCGCACAGATTGCCTCCATCCAACGGGTTTGGTCGTCTTGGCGCGGGACATCCAGCCCCTTGGCCCATCCGGCCATGTCGCGCGCATAGAATAGCGATTCCGGATCGCCCGCGCCGCACTCTGCCAACATCCGGCACAGGAGCGTGCTGCCGGAACGGGGAGACGTGCAGATTATGTATCCCGGTGTTTCAACCATACTTCTCTATAAACGCTTCAATCTCCAGCGCACGGATATCCGGCAGGGCGGCCTTATATTTTTCGCGCGGCCAGTCCCAGACGGCGATCTGTTGCAGCGCGTCAGCCTGCACGGGCGTGAAGCGGCGCTTGATGACGCGCGCGGGCACGCCGCCGACCACCGTGTAGGGGGCCACGTCGCGGGTCGCCACTGCGCCGGCGCCGATCACCGCGCCGGTGCCGATGCTCACACCGGCGGTCACCGTCACGCCATGGCCGATCCAGACGTCATGCCCGATGGTGACCCAATCCGCCTTGCGCCATTCAAAGAAGTCCTGGTCGTCCTCGCCCAGCCCATAGGCCTCGGCCCGGTACACGCTGTGATGCTGCACCGCCCGCCAGGTCGGGTGGTTGCCCGGGTTGATCCGCGTCGCATTCGCAATCGAGCACATCTTGCCAATGCTCGTCCATACTACATGGCAGTCCCGCGTGATGTAGGACCAATCCCCCATCGAGCCCGCCTTTAATATGGTTCCCTTGCCGACCTCGGTCCACATTCCCAGCTCGAAGTCACTGACGATGGCGTTTTCGTGGATCGTGGGGGCTTCGCTCAAGTGATGCTTGGATCCAGCGCCACTCATTTCGCCAGATCCGCCGTGCCAATCAGTTTCGTGCGGATCAGGCCCGATAGATAGTCGATCAGATAGACCATCGCGATGATCATAAAGATCATCGTCCAGGCCTGGTCCCAATGGTATGTGCTGATCCGGTCGCTGAGCAGGAACCCGATGCCGCCCGCCCCGACGATCCCCAGGATCGTGCCCGAGCGCACATTGGATTCGAAGTTGTAAAGCAGGACCGACAGATGCACGGGCAGCACCTGCGGCATGATGGCGTAGCGGATGGACTGCGCCCGCGATCCGCCAGAGGCCACCACGCCCTCGACGGGTTTCCTTGAGGTGTTCTCTAATGCCTCCGAGAAGAGCTTGGAGAACGTGCCGATCTCAGAGACCGCGATGGCCAGGATGCCCGGCAGCGGGCCCAACCCAAAGGCCCGAATGAAGATCAGCGCCAGGATCAGCGTCTCAAACGCCCGGATCACGTCATAGCCGCGCCGCGTGCCCTGGCGCAGCCAGAAGATGCGGTTGATGTTCTTGGCCCCCAGGAAGCTGAGCGGAAAGGCCACGATCGCCCCCAGAAGTGTGCCCATAAACGCCATCGCGATGGTCTCGCCCAGCGCCGTGAGGATCTCTAGCCACTCCGCCCAGGTCTGCCAGAGGTAGGGCGGGAACATGAAGGACATCACGCGGCCCAACCGGCCCAGCCCAACCCAAATGCGTTCGGGCGAAAAGTTGAAGTCATAGAGACACCAAGCGAAGAGCCCAAAGAACCCGACCCAAAGCGCGATTTTGCGCGCGCGCACCAAGGGTGGGTCGCGGAACACCAGCGGATGTGCACCCATTGCAGCGTCTATTTGGTCTTGGGATGGGGTCATGCTGCAGGCCCTTTCTCCATTCCGATAACGCGGTGACGCAGCTTCTCGCTGCCGTAGTCGATCACCATCACGGTAACGAAGATGATGATGAAGAGCGCCGAGAGGTCGGTGTATTCCTGCAAAGACAGTGCCTCGCGGAATTCCTGGCCCAGACCGCCCGCGCCCACATAGCCGATGATCGTCGACGCGCGGACGTTGATCTCGAACCGCAAGAGCGTGTAGCTGATGATGTTGGGCATCACCTGCGGCACCGCGCCATAACGGATCTGATCAAACCAGGTGCCGCCGGCGGCCTTGACGCCCTCCAGGGGGCGCATGTCTATGTTCTCGTTCACCTCGGAGTAAAGCTTGCCCAGGGCGCCGGTGGCGTGCAGCCCGATGGCCAGCACCCCGGCCATCGGCCCGACCGAGAAGCAGAAGACAAAGATCAACGCCCAGACCAGCTCTGGCACCGTCCGCGCGATCTCCAGGTAGCGGCGGCTGATCCACAGAACCCATTTGTTTGGGGCCAGGTTGCGCGCCGCGGGAAATGACAGCATGAACCCGCCAAAGACGCCCAGCGCGGTTGCCATGAAGGCGATCAGGATCGTCTCGATGAGCAGGTTCGCCCAGACCCGCCAGCGCCAGAACCACTCGGCCAGATCGGCGCCCAAGCTCTCCCAGCGCAGCACGGGGAATGTCTTTTCGATGAACTCGCCCAGCCGCGGCAGGCCCGCCGGGAGGATCCAGCGCCACTCTCGCGAGCCGTCCTGGAGCGTGAACTGCGTCACCTTGAAGAAGTCGCCAAGCCAGGCCGAGAAGGTGAACGCAGCGAGGAAAATGAGGGACGCGACCAGCCACATCGTCTTGGTGCGTCGGCGGAGCCCGGCATAGTCCAGCTCGAACTGGTCCAGCGGGCGCAGCGGCGTAACTGTCGGTTCTCCGATGGCGGTCATTGGGGATGTCCCGTGTCGTTTGGGGGGGTAGGATGGGGTTGAACCCCATCCTACGGTTGCCGCGCGCTTAGGAGTTGGAGCGACGCTCGCGCTTGAGCCAGGCGCGCATGTCAACGATCCACTGATAGCGGTCGTGGTCGACGCGCTCATAGCTGACTACGTTGTTCGGATTGTCGTCCGTCCAGTTTTGCAACAGGCGGAAGGCACTTTGATCTTTCTCGGGCATCTCCTCTATGGCCGAGGCCACCGCTTCGATCAATTCAGCAGGCAGGTTGGCACGGGCGGTAAACGGCCCGGTGGTGATCTCGGGGCTTTCCCAGATCACGCAAATCTGGCCTTCGTCGATCATGCCTTTTTGGATCATTCGCTGCCAGCGTCCGTCGACTTCGTTGTTCTGCCACGTTGCCGCTGCGTCAAATGTGCCTTGCACAACACCGGCCACCCCGGCCTCATGGCTGCCGGAAAAGGGCGTGTCGGAGAAAAAGGTCTTCATGTCATACGATTGGGCAATGTTGAAAAAGGGCACAGCATACCCGGACGTCGAATCGGGGTCGGCAAAGGCAAGGACTTTGCCTTCTAGGTCGTCCAGCGACTCGTAACCAGAGTCGCAGCGCACCGTGACCACAGAGTAATAGCCGGTCGTACCATCGGCTTTCTTTGGCGTCAGAAACGGCATCACGCCACCATCCGTTGCGGTGTAGGCCGCCGCATAGGAGGAAGACCCCAAACGAGAAAACTCGATCTGATCGGCTGCCATTGCCTGGATCACGCCATCATAGCTGCCGGCGGTGAAGACCTCGACGTCAACGCCCAGTTCGCGCTCCAGATACTCGATGAACGGTGTCCAGCGTTTGATGCGGTCCTGTTCGTTCTCGCCCGACAGTATGCCGAACTTGATGACCTGATAGTCCTCTTTCCAGTCCGCAGCGACGGAGGCCGTCGCCATAAGCGCTGCTATTGCGGTAGTTGCCAGAAATTTCATGGGGTCTCTCCCTTGAGGTTGGATTGGCGATTGAAATCTATTGGGCGGGAACGGCGATGCTGCCTTGTGTGGAGGTCACGGCCTCGTTGAACTCGCGCAGGCCCTGGGTGCCGTAGATGTCGCGCACCACGTCATCGGTAAGCTGCGCCGCGGTGCCATCGAAGAAGATGCGCCCGGCGCGCATCGCGATGATCCGGTCGCAATAGGCGCGCGCGGTATCCAGCGTGTGCAGGTTCACCAGAACGGTCAGCCCGTCCTCTCTGTTGATCTGCCGTAGGCCGTCCATCACCAGCGTGGCGTTGGCCGGGTCGAGCGAGGCAATCGGTTCGTCCGCAAGCATGATTTTCGGCCGCTGCACCAGGGCCTTAGCGATGGCCACCCTCTGCTGCTGACCGCCGGACAGGGTGCCCGCGCGCTGCAGCGCCTGCGGCACCAGGCCTAACCGGTCCAGCGCCTGCAGCGCCATCGTGCGCTCTGCATCGGTGAACTGCATCGCCATCGAGGACAGGAACCCATGCTCGGCGAGCCTGCCGATCAACACATTGGTCAGCACGTCCAGCCGGTCCACCAGGTTGAACTGCTGGAAGATCATGGCGCAGTCGCGCCGCCATTCCCGCAGAGCCTTGCCCCGAAGCGCGGTGATCTCTGTGCCGCCAAACGAGATCGCCCCCTCGGTTGGGTCGATCAGGCGGTTCACAAGCCGCAGCATAGTGGATTTTCCGGCCCCCGAGCGCCCTATGACGCCCACGAACTGGCCTGGGGAAATCTCCAGGCTGACATTGTCGACGGCGCAGGTCTCGTCAAAAAGCTTAGAGACGCTCGCCAAGGTAAGAGAAGCAGACATATACGACCCCCAGGAAATTCATTCGAATGAATTCTTGTCGTAACTCTGGGCGAGTCGTGTGAATGGGGGCTAACCAATATGTGACAGTTTAAAGAACTTAAGCCGCCTTTTCGGCCGCTGCTGTCACATGCCGGACAGTGCCATTGGAGTGGATCACTTCACCGCGTAGCAAAACCTTGGCCACACGGTTCTCGGCGTCCACGATGGCGAGATCGGCACGCTTCCCAATGGCGATCTCTCCCCGATCGGTGAGCCCCAGGGCTTTGGCCGGGTTCGCGCTGGCAAGACGGGTCGCGCCAACCAGCCCGTCCGGGTCCTGCGCGGCCAAGGCATGGATCGCGGGCAAGATCGCCGCGGGGTGATAATCGGCGGCTAGGATGTGCAAGAGACCTGCGGCATGGGCCTCCCGTGCCGAGAGGTTCCCCGAATAGCTTTGCCCGCGCATCGCATTCGGCGCGCCCATCGCGATCATGAGCCCGCGATCAACGGCGGTCTTGGCGGCCTCCATGGTGACGGGGAACTCGCTGATGACCGCGCCAATGTCCGCCATCAGGTTTGTTTTCTCGACCGTGTCGTCGTCATGGCTGGCCATGGCAACCGCCCGCGAACCGCACAGCCGCGAAACCTCTTGCAGGTTGCGCAGCAGCTGCTCTGCGGGGACCGCGGTATCGATGCGGACCTGGACCTGCGCGCGCGCTTGTTCCTCTGACATTGAACCGGTGCGCATCCGGTAGGCAATGAACTTCTCGACATTGCGATACTGGCCTTGGCCCGGCGTGTGGTCCATCACCGACACAAGGTCCACGGCGCCTGCATCCAAGAGCCCCTCTAACGCGGCAATGGCATCCGTATAGGTCACATCAAAACGCGCATGGATGCGGTGATCGACGCGGGTATCTTGGATCGTGGTTTTCAGCGCCTGGATGATGCCGGTTGTGTGCTCGAACGAGCGGCGCTCGCCCTTGTTGGCCGTGCGCGAGAAGGATACGCCCGCATAGGCCGTCGTCACACCCGAAGCGGCAAGCCGCGCGTCCAGATGCGCGACCGCGACCCCCATCGGAAAGTCCACGCCGGGGCGCGGCTCTAGCTCGTGTTCGATCATGTCGCCATGCATGTCGATGAAGCCCGGATAGATCGTGTGACCTGACCCGGCGCCGGGCTGTTCGACAATCTCGGCGATCATGCCGCCCTCGATCCGCAGGCAGCCATTCTCGACGACGCGGTCCGCCAGGACCAGCCTCATATCAGAAAGCCACATCGTCTCTTACCTCTTCCCGTATCGCGTTAGGGGTCAGATCAACGACGCGGTCGATCAGGTGAAGCACGTCATCGGGGTGGTGGAACACGCCGATCACCGCGGTGCCGTGCGCCTTGAGTTCAGCGAGCCTTGCAACCAGGGCGGCGCGGGCGTTGGCGTCCAACGAGGCGGTCGGCTCGTCCAGCAGTAGCAGCTTCTGCGGCAAAATCAATGTACGGGCGAGGTTGACCTTCTGCTGCTCGCCGCCCGAAAAAGTCGTGGGATAGGCGGGCCAAAGCTCGGGCTTGACGCCGAAGGTTTCCAGCGCAGCGCGGGCACGGTCCAGGGCCTCTGGGGTTGCGACACCGGCCAGGCGCAGCGGCTCGGCCACCAGCGCCTCGGCACTGACCCTGGGCCGCGCTGTCAGGAACTGCGTGACAAAGCCGATCTCGGTGCGCCGCAGATGCGCGATGTCCACATCCGCCGCGCGGGCCAGGTCAATCGGGCCATGGTCGGAATGAAACCGGATGACACCCGCCTGCGGCAGATAGCTGCGATAAAGCGTGCGTAGAAGCGTGGATTTGCCCGCCCCGTTTGCGCCCTTAAGAAGCAGGAACTCGCCAGCGGCCACGCTGAAGGAAATCTCGTCAAAGGCGGCGATTTCCTTGGCAAGGTGATGCAGCGTGAAGCCTTTGGACAGGCCGTTGACGTCAAGAACTGTCGGCATTCAGCGCCCTCTTGTGACTCGACCGCGCACCCACGGCTCCGACGCGCCGATTTCTTTAAAAGAAATCGGGCCGGAAACTTTCAAAGTTTCCGGCGCCGTCGCATCCATCGCATCGGTTGACATATCGGTCATAGCTTTGCGTGCACCAATTGCTGCGTATATGCGTGTTGCGGGTCTTGAAAGATTTGGTCCGCCAGCCCGGCCTCGACCACCGCGCCGCGCCGCATCACCATCACACGATCAGCCAACGTGCGTATGACACCCAGATCATGGCTGACGATTACCATTGTGATTTGGCGGTCCTGCTGCAGGCGCTTCAATGTGTCGAGCACAAGGGCCTGCACGCTAACATCCAGCCCGGTGGTGGGCTCATCCAGCAAAAGTAGCGCGGGCTCTAAGGCGATGGCCTTGGCCAGCTGCACCCGTTGCTGCATGCCGCCCGAAAGCTCAATCGGTGGCGCGTCGAGGCGCTCAAGTGGGAACTCGCTGGCCTCGAGCGCGGTGGTTGCCTTTTCACGCAGCACGGCAAAGCTGCGCTCGCCCGCCACCAATAGCCGCTCGGCCACGTTGCCGGAGGAGGAGTGCTTCATCAAAAGGCCCAGATGCGGGTTCTGGTAGACGATGCCGATGCGCGTGGCGCAGAGCATCCGCCGCGCGAACCGATCCAGCTCAAAGAGGTTCCCGGCCACATCTGGCAGATCCAGCGTGTAGCTGCCCGTGTCCGGCGTCTCTTCGAGATTCATCATGCGCAACAGCGTCGACTTGCCAGAGCCACTTTCGCCCACGACCCCCAGAACTTCACCCGGATAGGCGATGGCCGAGACATCGCGCAAGGCGTGCACGTCGCTATAGGATTTCGACACGCTTTGGACCTGCAACAGGGGGCGTGTCTGGACTATCCGCGGGGCATCTAAAGCCAAGGTCATGACATTTTCCCGTCTTTGTACCAGGTCTCGCCGCGGGTCTCGCCGCCATCCTCAGCGGCGCGGATCGTCTTCACGCCCCATTCGCTGTCAGAGACCTCGTAGGCCGATGTCCCGTCATTCTGCGGGATCTCGTTCATGAAATAGCCGCGCGTGCCGGATCGGGTGCAGGTCAGGTCGCCGTGATCCTCGACCTTGTAGGGCACGTCGCTGAACACAAGCGGTTCGACGCGGGTAAAGGGCGGCACGGCGAAGATGCGCTTTTCGCGGCCCGCGGATAGGATCGTCAGATGCCTGGCCATATGCTGCTTTGGCACGTCCCAGCGCGGGATCGGCGACGGGGTCATCACGTGACGGCCGTGCACCAGGCTGGGGTAGCTGGCACCCTGCATCACCCGGCCTGAGCGCACGATCTGCTCGTAAAGCTGCAACCACATCCGCCCGTAATCCGCATCCGCATGCATCTGCCGGGCGATCGACATGTTGGGCTGGACCGAACGCAGGGGTTCGGGGTTGGGCACCTGCAAGACAAGCACCTGATCGTCGCGCAGGATCTCCTCTGGCACGCGGTGGCGCGACTGGATCAGACCCGCTTCAAGCGTATCCATCGTGGTCGGCGTTCCTGCCACGCGCGCGATGAAGCGGCGGATCGAGGCGGCGTTGACGCTGTCGTCTGCACCCTGGTCGATCACCTTCACGCGGGTCCGCGGGTTCACCAGGGTCAAAGAGACCTGCAAACCGCCGGTCCCCCAGCCCCGGGCCATGGGCACCTCGCGGCTGGCATAGGGCATCTGGCAGCCGGGCACCGCGATGGATTTGAGCATCTTGCGGCGCATCTCGCGCTTGGCGGAGGCGTCCAGGAAGCCATAGCTCAGCGCCTCCCAAGGCTTGGTGAGATCGGCCAGTTTCATTCCGCGGGTTCCTTGGCAATGTTCGCGGCCGCCTTCTTGGCCTTGGCATCGCGCATGGCGTCCAGCGAGGATTGGAATGTTACGTAATGCGGCAGCTTGAAATGGATGCAGAAGCCCGAGCTTTCGACGCCTTCGGTGTGGTAAAGAAAGAATTCCTCCTCGGTGGGCGCGCCTTTGTCGGCGCCGGGGCTGTTGAGGTCGAGCGTTGCGGCGGCGATGCATTTCACCTCGTTCCAGCCGAAGGTCGCGGCGTAACCGATGCCGAGCTTCTCGCCCTTCTTGTCGACCACCTCGGCTTGGCTCACCTTGACCCGCCCAGCGCTGAAGCTGCGCCCATCTGGGTGCGTCACTTCGATCTCTGCCTCGGCCAAGCGCAGCTCGTTCACCGTGGGGTGCGCCTGGCCATAGCCGCGCATCGCGGCATATCCGAGCGCCAACACGCCGCCCGTCTCGGCCCTTGCCAGGCTTTGCAGCGTGTGGGCGCGTTTGGACGGGAATAAAAGCGGCTCACGCGTGAGGTCGGGGATGTCATTGCCCTCGGTGCCGTCCGGGTCGGGCAAATCCAACAGGTCGTTTTCCGCCTGCCAGGTGCTGACGCTGGGTTGATAGGCGGGGCTTGGTGCCTCCGCCGGATCGACCGGCGCGGGTTTGTAGTCTGCGCCCTGCAACACCTCCGTCGCCAAGATGCGATGCGCATAATCAAGCGTCGGGCCAAGCACCTGGCCGCCGGGGATGTCCTTGAAGGCGGCCGAGATGCGACGATGGGTGAAGAGCTGCTCTTGCTCAACGGGTGCTGCCACCTGCAGGCGCGGCTGGGTTGTGCGCCAGGCACGCAGCAAGAGCACGGCTTCATAAAGCTCGCCGCCGGTTTGCGCCAAGGCAATTGCCGCAAGATCCTCGTCGTAAAGCGAGGCCTCCCCCATCACGCGGTCGATCAAATAAGGCAGGCTCTGCTTGATTTCGGTGACGCGGGCCTTGTCGAACCCGCCCATTGCCTCGCGAAACAGCCGCTCGGACTGCTCAATTGCGCGCTCGCCCCCGCGCGTTGCGACATAGGCCATCAGAGCACCTCGATATCTGTGGATCGTGGAATGCCAATCACCGCAGCCCCATCGAGAATGAAGATCTCAAACCCCATCGGGTAGCGGATCAGCGCGCGGCGTTTCTGCCAGAACCCGGATGGCAGCCCGCCGATTTGCACTGTGAGCGTGGACTCGATCCCTGGCCCCGACAGACGAAGGCCCGGGCCTTGCCCAATCTGCCCGCGCAGCACCACGGTCGCGCCGTCATCAGGATAGAGGTCGCTGCCAAGCGCGATGCGATCAAGCGGCGCGAGATCCTGCAGGGCCCCGAGGAAGACGTGGTCGGCGGCGTCGATTTCGGCAATCTGAGCGCCCGTCCGCATGATCTCTGGCAGAATTAGGGGATCCGCAGAATACGCGCGGCATTCGCGATCCAAGAGCGCCCGGATGATCCGCGCCTCGCCCGCAGCCGGAAGTCCGCGCGGAATTCCAGGACGGCTGAGCGCCCATATCAGCGCGTCAAATGTCTGGTTGGCGTCGGTCTCGGAAAGGCTTGGGTCTGGGCTGGGTTCTGGGGCCGCCAACATCTAGAAGGTCTCCATATCCACGCGGGTCGCTTCGACGCGGCGCAAGGTCTCGATGTCCCGCTGCGAAAGCGCGGCGGCCTCGTTTTCGCAGAACGCCTGGCATCGCTCTGCCGCGATGCCTTGGGTCAACGCGAGATCCACCAGGGCCATGGCCATCGACGCCTCTAGATCGTGGCCCTTTCGCATGCCATACCCCTGGGCGTCGCCCGACCGGATATGCGCCTCGCTCATCAAGACCTCGCCAAGATGAAAGGCCACACCCTTGGCCGTGTCCCGGATGGGCAGCATCACCAGGCCGCTGCGGGATTGTAGCACCTCAATCTCTGCGAATTCCGGCACTAAGGTCTCTGCAAAGCTCTTCAGCCGCGCCGCGTCCGCGCGCGCCAAAGTGCTAAGCGCGTCAGTCATCTGAATGCTCCATTGTGAAGGTCACGCGCGCGGCCGACCAGATTACGCGGCTGCACGAGAGCGGCGTACCGTCCGGACTGGCATCAACCGCATGCACGACAATCACCGGGACATCAGGATGTTGCCGCAACGTGCGGGCCTCTTCTGCGCTTGCGGTTCGGGAATGCATTGAAGTGCTCTTGCGGAAGTAATCCGCTATCCCGTAGCTGCGTATCGCCTCTGTGGTCGACCCTAACGTGTCGCGGCGCTCGACGAAATCCGGGAACCGCGCCGCGCAATAATAGGATGACCCAAAGGCCACCGGCACATCATTGGCCGAGGTGATGCGCTGGCTATGGACGACCAAAGCGCCGGGGTCCAAATGCAAGGATTGCGATACGTTCTCCGGCGCATGGATGCGGCCTGCGTCGAGCAGTTGGCTTGAAACGGTGACCCCTTGCGGGATCAGGTTGCGCCTAAGCCGTGTGCGCTTGCCGATCTGATAGGTCAGGCGCGGCGTGGCGTTCACAAAGGTCCCGCGGCCCTGCTCGATGCTAAGCTTTCCCTCGCGCGCCAGGGCTTCAAGCGCCTTGCGGACCGAGTGGCGACCCACGCCGAAACGGGCGACCAGTTGCGGCTCCGTTGGCAATTGGTCCCCCGCCGACAGCCGCCCCGAGCGGATATCGGTGGTGAGTTGATCCTTGATCTGTGTCCAGGTGTTCTTGGTCATGCTCGATTCATCCGAATGAATTCTAGTTACGTCGAAGTCATGACAGACGCGTGACAAAAGCGAAAGCAAACCCGCAAAATTGACGTCCGAGGACGTGGTATAATCTCTGTGCCTTCATCTGCGCTCTGCAAAGCGCCAACTGGCGTAAACCAAAAAGATAATCGGTGTGGTCTTGGGTCGCATCCTCTCCGCATCCAACGCGACCATCATCGCGACCTATGAAGGCAAGACGGCCGAACTGGAACGAGACAAGGACGGAATGGACGAAAAGTGCAAGCGCAAATGCCAAATCCAAGATCGTTCGGCGAAAGACGAGAACCGGCCCTCACATTCTCCGCAGACCCTTGGAAGTTCTGGGAAACTGGGCACCTTTCTCTACGTCGGACGGTGCTGAAACCGGCCTTTCTCGAGCGTCTTGAACACACCCGAAATGAGGGCGCTAGAACTCCAAAAAATCAGCCTTCCGCTCAAAGCCTCAGGGGTAAATCTCGACAGGGATGTTGTGAATGGTGCCGGTTGAGGGACTCGAACCCCCGACCCACTGATTACAAATCAGTTGCTCTACCAGCTGAGCTAAACCGGCACTGCGGCGGGATTTAAGCGCTTGCGCGCGCCCGCGCAAGAGGCGTTACATGCCCAGCGCTTCTTTGTACATCTCAAGCACCGCCTCTTCCTCGGCGATGTCATCCTTGTCGCGCTTGCGCAATGCCACGACCTTGCGCAAGACCTTGGTGTCATAGCCGCGGGCCTTGGCCTCGGCCATCACCTCTTTCTGCTGCTCGGCGACGTCCTTTTTCTCGGCCTCAAGCCGCTCGTAGCGCTCGATGAACTGGCGCAATTCGTCCGCGGTGACGCGGTAGGTCGTGTCAGAGATATCGCTCATGGGGCAGGCCTTTGTCGGGATGTCGGAGCCATTGCCTAGCCTTGCCCCGCCGCGCCTTCAAGCCCCAAACGCTTGCCCCCGCGGTTTCGGTGCGCTAGGCGCGGCGCAACACGGGAGGGCATGGCAATGGAATGGCTAATCTGGATCGGAGCACTGCTGTCCGTCATCGGGCTTGGCGGGCTTGTATGGTGCATCCTGATCGTGCTGCGGGCGCGTCGCGCCAACCTGCCCGAAGAGCAGATGCGCCAGGCCCTGGGGCGGGTGATGCCGCTGAACATGGCCGCACTTATGCTCTCCGCATTTGGGCTGATGATGGTGGTCGTGGGCATCCTGCTGGGCTGATCAATCCGCGCGCGCCGCGCAGCAATAGCGCGCCGCCGGTTGCAAAACGGCTCGACGCCGCGGCGCAGCAACCCTAAACTCGGGCGCATGGATATCCGACGCATCACCCCCGACTACGCCGTCTCGCCGCAGATTGCGCCCCAAGACATGGCCGCATTGGCCGCCGAGGGCTTTACCACCGTCATCAACAACCGCCCCGATGCCGAGATCACGCCGGATCTGTGCTGCGACGAGATGCGCCGCGCGGCCGAGGCGGCGGGGCTGCGATATGTGGCCAACCCGGTGGTGAACGGCGCGCTGACCATGCAGATGGTCGAGGCCCAGGGCGCAGCGATCAAGGCATCCACGGGACCGGTCTTTGCCTGGTGCCGCTCTGGGACGCGATGCTCCATTGTCTGGGCGCTGTCCGAGGCCGGCGCGCGCCCCACGCAAGAGATTCTATCGGCGCTCTCGCAAGCCGGTTACGACCTGCCACAGCTTGCCTCGCAGGTGGACGCGCTGGCGGAACGCTGAGCGTGTCCAACCGCACGCGCCCCGTGCCCCGGTTTGGCGGGGGCGGGGGTGGGTGGGCGGGCCGCACCCGGCAAAGCGGGGCACGGGGCGCGTGCGCGGGCTATGACTTGTCCGCCACCTTCACCAATTGCTTGCCAAAGTTCCCGCCGCCGAGCAGTTCCAGGAACGCCGCGGGGGCGTTCTCCAGCCCGTCGGCCACGCTCTCGCGATAGTGGATCTCGCCGGACTTCACCAGCGGGCCGACCTCGCGCGCAAACGGCGCGAACCGGTCATTGTGGTCGAAGATGATAAACCCCTGCACCCGCATCCGCTTGACCAGGATCGAGCGCCACATCTTCGGCAGGCGCATCGCGTCCTCCAGCCCCTTGCCGGAATACCAGGCGATCATGCCGCAGATCGCAATGCGGCTGAAATCGTTCATCAGGGGCAGCACCGCCTCCAGCGTGGCCCCGCCCACATTCTCGTAGTAGCAATCGACGCCGCCCGGCGTCAGCGCCTTCAGCTCGGCGGCCAGGTCGGGCGAGCGGTGGTCGATGCAGGCCTCATAGCCCAGATGCTCCACCGCATAGGCGCATTTCTCCGCCCCGCCCGCGACGCCGATCACCTTCATGTTCTTGCGCTTGGCGAGCTGGCCCACCAGCGAGCCCACAGCACCCGTGGCCGCCGAGACCACGATGGTCTCGCCCTCCTGCGCGGCCAGGATGTCGTTCAGCCCCACCCAGGCGGTGTGGCCCGGCATGCCCAGAACGCCCAGCGCCGTAGAGATCGGCGCCAGTTCCGGATCCACCTTGCGCATCTCGGTCTCAGACAGCACCGCATGGCTGGCCCAGCCGGTGCGGCCAACGACGATGTCGCCAGGGGCGTAGTGCTTGGAGTTCGAGGCCACGACCTCGCCCACGCCGCCGCCCTCCATCGTGTCGCCCAGCTCGACCTTGCCGGCATAGGACTTCACGTCGTCCATGCGCCCGCGCATATAGGGGTCGAGCGACAGCCACAGCACCCGCACCAGGACCTCGCCCGGGCCGGGGTCGCGCAGGGCGGCGGTCTCCAGCCGGAAGTTCTCGAGCGTGGGCGCGCCCTGCGGGCGGCTGGCGAGGGCAATGCGGGTGTGGTCGGTCATGGGGTGCTCCTAGATTTGCCTGCAAGTTACGCCTTATGCGCGGCGCAAGATCAAGCGTTGGCGCCGGGCATCTTCGAAAGATAATGCTTTAGGCGCTCTTCGGGGGCACCGTGATGCGACAGCACCGTGTCCCGCCACAGCGCGACCTCGGCTGCGATCACGTCCATTTCCCAGACGCAGCCCAAGACCTCTGGCACCCCGGCTTTGAAATCTGTGGGTTCCTCCCAAGGGGCGCGCATTTGATCCAGCCGCGCCAGCACGCTTCCCCACTGCCAATATACTGCGGGCGCCACGACTGCGACTTGCGCGAAATGCACGATCTGGATGCAGATGCCGTGGTTCCCGTCGGCGCTGTCCAGGCCACCAGGCGGAGGCAGACGTTCGATCATGGCCTTTGCGGCCGCGTCTGTGACGTCTCGCGACAAGACCCGCTCGGCGCTGAGGATCGCATATTGCTTAATGCGCCAGCCATCTTGGGCGACCAAAGGCAGCGCGAGGACGTCGCGCGCTCTGTAGGCTTCCAGATGATCCATGTCTGCGTCCCAATTCACCGGCGTCAGGATATCAGCGCACAATATCGCGTCATCGGCAACATGCAGTTGGGTCCGGCGTTGCGCAGGGCGTTTGTGTCCCGGCGAAACTGACTTTACGTTGCGCGCCGGATCGGTGAAATGGGCGCCCGGAGGTGACTTATGGCAAATCCCCTATATGACGCGCTGTTTGGGGCCCATGCGGGCAAGGACACGGTGTTTTTGCATCTGCCGGATGGCGGCACGCTGACCCATGGGGCCTTCGTGGCCATGGCGGCGCAGTTTGCGCATGTGATCGCGGATGCGGGGCTGGAGCCCGGCGACCGGCTGGCCGTGCAGATCGAGAAATCCCCGCAAGCCCTCGCCGTATATGCCGCCTGCGCGCAAACCGGCGTCATCTTTCTGCCGCTGAACACCGCCTATACCGCCTCTGAGGTGGATTACTTCCTGGGCAATTCCGGCGCCAAGCTGATGCTCTGCGATGGCGCCATGCGGCCCGCCCTGGCCGAGATCGCCGACCGCCATGGCGCCGCGCTGATGGTGCTGAACGGCGATGGCACCGGCGGGTTCGCCCAGCGCGCCGCCCTCAGCCCCGAGGTGTTTGAAACCGTTGACCGCACGCCAGGCGACATGGCCGCGTTCCTCTACACCTCCGGCACCACCGGGCGCTCCAAGGGCGCGATGCTGACCCAAGAGAACCTGCTGTCGAACGCGCACGTGCTGGCCGAAGCCTGGCGGTTCACCGGCGATGACGTGCTGCTGCATGCGCTGCCGATCTTCCATACGCATGGGCTCTTTGTGGCGACGAATATCGCGCTGCTCAGCGGCGCGGCGCTGATCTTTTTGCCCAAGTTCGACCTGGATCAGGTGATCGCGCGGCTGCCCGAGGCGACGACGATGATGGGCGTGCCGACCTTCTACACCCGCCTGCTGGAGGACGCGCGGTTCGACCAGGCCCTGACGCGGCATATGCGGCTCTTTGTGTCGGGCTCCGCGCCGCTCCTGTCCGAGACGCACCGCGCCTTCGAGGACCGCACCGGGCACCGCATCCTAGAGCGCTATGGGATGACCGAGACCAATATGAACTGCTCCAACCCCTATGAGGGCGACCGCCGCGCAGGCACCGTCGGCATGCCCCTGCCGGGGGTGGAGGCCAAGGTCTGCGACGCCGAGGGCGCAGAGCTGCCGCGCGGCGAGATCGGCACTTTGGAGGTGCGCGGGCCGAACGTTTTCAAGGGCTACTGGCAGATGCCGGAAAAGACCGCCGAAGAGCTGCGCGCGGATGGCTTCTTTATCACCGGCGACTTGGCCAAGCAGGGCGAGGACGGTTACGTCACCATCGTGGGCCGCGGCAAGGACCTGATCATCTCGGGCGGCTACAACATCTACCCCAAGGAGGTGGAGCTGGCGCTGGACGACCAGCCGGGCGTGCAGGAAAGCGCCGTGGTGGGCGCGCCGCATCCCGATTTCGGCGAAAGCGTGGTGGCCGTCATTGTGCCCGAGCCGGGCGCGCAGATCGACCTAGACGCCGTCAAGGCGCAGGTCGCAGAGGGGCTGGCCCGTTTCAAACAACCGCGCCACTACGCCGTGGCAGAGGCCCTGCCCCGCAACACCATGGGCAAGGTGCAAAAGAACGTGCTGCGCGAAGAGTTCAAGAGCGTGTTCGTGGGCTAGCCTTGTGCCGCCTGGGCGTAGGCCCGCTTCGGCTTACTCCGGCATCCAAGGCTCAGGGCCCAGCCTTCTCAATCAGCGCCAAATCCTGCGGCGACTATTGCCCCGAAATCTCAAATACAACAGTGACTTGCGCGGTGATATTCAACTCGCCCTGCGCGATAGGCACCGGCCCGGAACGGGCCGCGAACTGCGCCATCTCCACCGGGCGCGGGGTCGCGACCCCGCCCTCGTTGATCGCCAGGATTGGACCCAGCGACACGCCAGCGGCCTCGGCGTAAAGCGCGGCCTTGCGCAACGCGTCCCCCACAGCCGCCGCGCGCGCGGCGTCCTGGGCTGGCTGCGGCTCTTGGAGCCCGAAGACCAGCCCGTTGAACTGCGTGGCGCCGCTTTGCACCACGTCGTCCAGGATCGCCCCCAGATCGCCCAGCACGCGCACCCGGAGCGTGACGTTGTTGCTGGCGCGATAGGCGACGATGCCGGGCTGCTCGCGGCTGCCGGAATTGCGCTGATCCCAGACCGGCGAGAGCTGCAGGTTCGAGGTCTGCATATCCGCCTGCTCGATGCCGATCTCGGACAGCAATGTCAGCAGCGCGCCGGTGCTTGCGCTTGTCTCGCCCAGCGCGGCTGCGGCGGTTGGCTCTTGCGAGACGACGCCGACGGTGATCGTGGCCATGTCAGGCGCGGCCTGCACGGCGCCCTCGCCCGTCACGGTCAGCTGGCCCTGCGCGTCGGCGCCCCCCGAGAACGCGCCCAGCAACGCGACCACAATCCATGCTACTGTTATCCGCATCGCAACACTCCTTCGGTAAATCACCCGTACATCTCAGCAGGGAAACAGATGCCAAGTCAATTCGCACCCCGCATAGCTTCCCCTCGGCGGATTGTTGCTGTAGGGTTGCACGCAGTTCGGCACGACTCCAAGGGCGCTCATAATCTGTGATAGATCAATCGGATGAAGCCTAACTTCGCCCTCAATCTGACCCATGAAGGCATCAGCCTTCTGCACCGGGCCAAGACCGGTTGGACCCTGCTGGGCGATGTGCGCCTGGATGACCCGGATCTGAATGCGCGCCTTAAGGTGCTGCGCGAGACGGCCGTGGACCTGGAACAGGGCGGCATCGCTTGCAAGCTGGTGATCCCGGATTCGCAGATCCTTTACACCGAAATCCCCGCCCCCGGCCCGGACGAGGCCGCCCGGCTGCGCCAGATCCGCGAGGGGCTGGCGGGGCTCACCCCCTACGCGGTCGAGGACCTGGTCTTTGACTGGAAGGGGATGGGCACAAAGGCCCAAGTCGCGGTCGTGGCCCAAGAGACCCTGCGCGAGGCCGAGAGTTTTGCCAACGACTTCCGCTTCAACCCGGTCTCCTTCGTGGGCATGCCGCATTCCGACGGCTTTGAGGGCGAGCCGTTCTTTGGCGTGACCGAGGCTGCCTCGGCCATTCTGGAGGGCGGTGACACGTTGGAACCCGACCTCGTCGCGATCGAAGTGATCGGCGAGAGCGCAAGCGCGCCCCAAAAGGCGAAACCGCCCCCCGCCGAAGACACCGCCGCGCCCGACCCAGAGCCCGCCGAGAAACCAAAGCCGAAGAAAAGCAAAAAGAAAAAGAAGGCCGCGACCCCGGCTGCGCCCGCCGCCAAGGTGCCTTCGGATGGTGACGCGCCCGCTTCGGCGACGAAAGAGACGGAAGAGACGGACGAGCCCGCCGCCGAGGCGCCCGCCAGCACCGAAGAAGAGACCGCCGCCGTCACCTTCGCGTCGCGCCGCGGCCATGCCAGCGCGACCGCCGAACCAGCCAGCAGCTATTTGGCAAGACCGCACCCGCCCGTGGCGCCCTTAGAGCCCCTGCCCCCGGAACCCGCCGAGCCCCGCGATCAGGTTGACAGATACTCGGCCCTCGATATCGACGACGTCCCGGACCTGCCACATTGGAATACTGAGGATGCCGCGAAGGCCACGCCGCCGCCTGTCGCGCCAGAGCCAATTCCCGCCGCGGCGCTCAGCGCGCCAGTCATCGCCCCCAAGCCAAATGGCGCAGGTGGTGCTGCCATGCCCGCGGAGTCGCGCTTTGCCCTAGGCGGCCTGCCCGGCACCAGCCCCAACCGTTTGCGCGACCGCAAGGCGGCCATCGCCGCCGCGGGGCAGGAAGCCTCGTCCATGACGGTGTTTGGCGAGCGCGGGACAGCCGGCACGCGCGGCAAGCCGAAATATCTCGGGCTGACCCTGACGTTCTTGCTGCTGCTTGCGCTTGGCGTGGCGGCGCTTTGGTCGATGCTGTTTGCGCCCGATGGCGCGCCCGAAACACCCCCGCAGATCGCCGCGATCCAGCCCACCGGGCCGATTGAGGGCGGCGCGGAGGCTGGCGTCGGCCCGGCGACGAGCCTGGTGCCCAGCGCGCGGCCCGCAGCAGCCGAGGCCCCGCCAGCGCCCGAAGTGACCGCGCCAGAAGTCGCGTCGCCCGAACCGGGCGACAGCGGCGCGGATGTCGTCGCGAGCACGCAAGAACCCGCGCCTCTGCAAAACGCCATCGACTCGGCGGTGAACGCAGCACTTGGCCCCGCCCCTGCGGCCGAGGCCGATCTTCCCGACACAACGCCCGCAGCGCCGCTGGGCGAAACCACCACCGCATTGGAGACGGATCCCGCTGCGGCCAACGACTCTGCGACGGCCCCTGCCCCCGACGCAGCCTCTGGTACGCCCCCCGAAACCGACACAGCAGAGCCAGTCATCGAAGTGGCCCGCCTGGACCCGCCCGCCGCGATCGACCTCTCACAATCCGCGCCGCCGGATCGCGTGACCGAGGCCCCGCCTTCGCGCGCTGAGGCCGAGCGCCGCTATGCTACCTCTGGGGTGTGGCAGCTTGACCCGGACGCGCCCGCGGACCCGCAGGACGGCGACCGGCTGGAAGGGCTGCAGTTGGCCTCGCTTGATCCCAGCCTACAAGCGGCCACGCCGCAGGGCCTGCCAAGCGCAGGCCCCGACGCGCGCCCGGTCACGCTTGCGCCGCCCGCGCCTCTGGGTGTGAGCTTTGACCTGGACGAACGCGGGCTGGTGCGCGCCTCGCCTGGCGGCACGCTCGCGCCAAGCGGCACTGTGGTCTATCTTGGCCTGCCGCCGGTGACGCCGCAGCTGCGCCCCGGCACACCGGAGCCATCCTCCACGCCAGAGCCCACCGTGATCACACCGGAACAACCAGAGGCCCCGGCGCAAACGTCCATCACACCGCAAGAGCCGGTTCTGACCCCCGAGCAGGAGCGCCTGCGCGAGTTCCGCCCGCAGGCCCGTCCCGCAAACTTTGAAGAGACCTTCAACCAGGCGCCAAACGGCGAGAACTTCACCGAGACCGAGCTGGCGGCGATCCGCCCCGTGATACGCCCGCCCTCGATCCAGGAAGAGGTCGCCGCGGACGAGGCGCCTGTCGCGGGCGAGGACGCGACCGAGCTGGCCGTCGCCGCCTCGCGCCTGCCGAAAGGGCGCCCTGCCAGCGTTGCGACCTCTGCGCGCCGGGCGCTGGCCTCGGCGCGGGTGACCGCATCCCGCGAGGTCGTCGAGCCGCCGACCCAAGGAAGCCGCACCAGCCCCACGCGCGACGTCGCCGCCGCGGTCGTGCCGCGCATCCCGTCGCGCGCCTCGGTGGCGAAGGCCGCAACCGAGAAGAACGCCATCAACCTCAGCAAGGTCAACCTGATCGGGGTCTACGGCTCGCCCTCGGATCGGCGCGCCCTGGTGCGCCTGAAGTCGGGCCGCTACGTCAAGGTTGTGGTCGGTGACCGCGTCGATGGCGGTCGCGTGGCGGCCATCGGCCAGGCCGAGCTGCGCTATGTCAAAGGCGGGCGCAATATCACGCTGAAGCTGCCGCGCGGTTAGCGCCGGCGCGCTTTCCGTGCAAACTTGCCCCCCGGAGGCCCCTAGGCCAAAGTTTTTTTGAACCCTGTGCCCCTGCGGCGCGTCCTATGCGCAGAACATTTAATTCTGCATATAGGAGATGCCGTTATGAACCGCCTGTTAACTGCTGCCCTTGCCGGGGCCATTACACTTACGAGCCTAGTGCCCCCCGCCCCCGTCGAGGCCGGCTCCATTCAGCGCAGCTGCCATGCCAGTGTCGCTGGCTATGTTCTCTCCACCAAGGAATACTTGAGCCTGGCAAGTATCACAGGGTATGGCGTCTGCAAAGGCAAGCTCTGGGCCAATGATTGCCGCGCGACTGCGCGCAAACACGCGATGCGCTGCATATCGGATCTCTGGAACACGCGCCACAGCCACAAGATCCCCGATTCCTGCAAGCGCGGGAGTGCAGCTCGTAACGGCGCAGAATTGCGCTGGAAGGGCGGCATCAAGATCGGGCTGCCGAACGGATTTGATAGTCTAAAAAGCCGGGTCGAGCACAGCACCTGTTGCCCCAAGAAACGCAATGGCACCTACACTGTCAGTATCGGCTGGATCATGACCGGTGACCAGCAGTGCGGCAAGTACAAGACCGGCAAGAATCGCTTTCAGTCCGATGGCTCGATCCACGGAAGCTATGGCGTTAACTGCCAGGCGCTGCGCGCCCAGGGGCTCTGCGGTCAATAGGCGCTGCTCGGGCGGCGGTTCCTCCCTTGTCTCGGTCGGCGGCCTGACCTAGAACAGCCGCCGACCTCAGCATATGGATGGAACGATGCTTGACCTAACCTTCGAGCCCCCGAAACCCAAGGTAATCCAGGGCGCCCAGAGCGACTGGGAGCTGGTGATCGGCCTAGAGGTGCACGCGCAGGTCTCGTCCAAGGCCAAGCTGTTCTCGGGCGCCTCCACGGCTTTCGGCGCCGAGCCGAACAGCAACGTGGCATTCGTGGACAGCGCGATGCCGGGCATGCTGCCGGTGATCAACGAGTTCTGCGTCGCGCAAGCCGTGCGCACCGGGCTGGGGCTGAAGGCCGAGATCAACCTGACCAGCGCCTTCGACCGCAAGAACTACTTTTACCCCGACCTGCCGCAGGGCTACCAGATCAGCCAGCTCTACCACCCCATCGTGGGCGAGGGCGAGGTGCTGGTCGAGATGGGCCCCGGCGTGGCGCGGCTGGTGCGCATCGAGCGCATCCACCTCGAACAGGACGCCGGCAAGTCGATCCACGACATGGACCCGGCGATGTCCTTCGTCGACCTCAACCGCACCGGCGTGGCCCTGATGGAGATCGTGTCGCGGCCGGATATCCGCGGCCCCGAGGAGGCCGCAGCCTATGTGGTCAAGCTGCGCCAGATCCTGCGCTATCTGGGCACCTGTGATGGCAACATGCAGAACGGCAACCTGCGCGCCGACGTGAACGTCTCGATCTGCCAGCCCGGCGCCTATGAGCGCTATCAGGAGACCCAGGATTTCAGCCATCTGGGCACCCGCTGCGAGATCAAGAACATGAACTCGATGCGCTTTATCCAGCAGGCGATCGAGCACGAGGCGCGCCGCCAGATCGCCATCGTCGAGGGCGGCGGCAAAGTGGATCAAGAGACCCGGCTTTATGACCCGGACAAGGGCGAGACCCGCTCGATGCGCTCCAAGGAAGAGGCGCATGACTACCGCTACTTCCCCTGCCCCGACCTGCTGCCGCTGGAGATCGAGCAGGGCTGGGTCGATGACATCGCCGCGGATCTGCCAGAGCTGCCCGACGCCAAGAAGGCGCGGCTGATGGAATTGGGGCTGACCGACTATGATGCCTCGGTGCTGACCGCTGAGAAAGAGGACGCCGATTACTTCGAAGAGGTCGCCGCGGGGCGTGACGCCAAGCTCTCCGCCAACTGGGTGATCAACGAGCTCTTTGGGCGGCTGAAGCAGGACGAGAAATCCACCGCCGAAAGCCCCATCACCGCGGCGCAGCTGGGTGGGATCGTGGACCTGATCAAGGCCGAGACCATATCGGGCAAGATCGCCAAGGACCTGTTTGAGATCGTCTATACCGAGGGCGGCGACCCCGCCCAGGTCGTCGAAGAGCGCGGCATGAAGCAGGTCACCGATACCGGCGCCATCGAGGCCGCCCTGGACGAGATCATCGCCGCCAACCCCGCCCAGGTCGAGAAGGCCAAGGTGAACCCCAAGCTCGCGGGCTGGTTCGTGGGCCAGGTGATGAAGGCGACCGGCGGCAAGGCCAACCCCAAGGCGGTGAACCAGCTGGTGGCGCAGAAGCTGAACGGCTAAGCGCGACCAATCGAGTTCCGCGCGGGCCTGCCCCCGATCATTTCGGGAGGCAGCCCGCCTACCAGCGCCTCTCCCTGCGGCCAGGCCACTGGCGGCCGCGCGGTTAAACGCCTGTCCGGAGCATTGTCGCTCCAGCCGCGCAAAACTGTGCTAGGCTGGCGCCACGATGGATGTCCAGGAGGTGTTTTCGTTGAGGTTAGGTTCGCTGCGTTTCACCCTGGCCTTTGTGGTCGCCTCTGGCGTTGGGCCGACCCAAGCCGCGCAGGACATCCCCCGCTGGCTGCAGGCCCATGTCGGCACCGGCGAGGGGCAGATCGCGCCCGTGGTGCTGGAACGCGCCCGCGCGCTCTACCAAACGAAGCGCCGCAATGGTGACGTCACGAACCCCTGCTACCTGGCGATGGACGCCACGCGCCCAAGCGCGGCCCCGAACGGCGCGCCGGGGCCGCGATTCTATGTGATCTGCGAGCGCCAACGCACCTTCCGCGCGGTCTCGTCTGGCTATGGCAACGGGCGCAAGCTGCAGCGGGCGAATTTCTCGAACGGGCGGCAATGCGCCAAGAACTTCTCGAACGCGGAAGGCTCCAAGCTGACCGCGGGGGGCGCCTATGTGACCGCCGAGACACGGACCTCGTTCAAGGGCTATATCGGCGACAAGGTGCCGTTCTACCGCACCTTCATCCTGTTCGACGGCGAGGGCGAGACCCGCAACGCCCGCGAGCGCGCCATTGGAGGGCACCCGGCGGTCTTCGTGAAATGGCAGTGCCGTTATCAGGACCCGGACAGCCCGCATGCGGATAAGGACGGCTATGTGCCCTATGGGCGGCTGGTGAACTACACCGGCGGGCGCAGCAATGGCTGCACCACCTGGTCGCAGGAGGTTTCAAAGGAGATCACCGCGCTGGTCGAGGGCAACCCCACGACGCTCTACATCTACCCCGAGGGCCGCGACATCAATGCAGTGGCCAACGCGGCCCGGAACGGTCGTTTGTCGGCGGGCTCGGGGCTTTATTGGAACGCCGCTTGCCTCAGCGCGATTGGCGCGCCGAAATTCTGGCCCAAGCACAAGCTCCAGCCCATCATCAACGCCTGGCGCAGGTCCTTGCCGAAGAACCCGCCACTGGTGCTGCCGATCTGTAATTAGCGGCTTGTCGGCGCTTCGCCGCCCCATTCAACGGCTGCGCGGCAACATTTATCCACATGGCGGGAAAACGATCTGGCTTGGATCGGGGCTCTCTGCTAGAACACGGCCTCATTGCGTTGCTTTTTAGGGGGGATCTCATGGCCCGGTATGAGTACAAAGTTGTTCCTGCGCCGAGAAAACCCGGCAAGATAAAGGGCGTGAAGGGCACGGATAACCGCTTTGCCCACGAGCTTTCGGCTTTGATGAACGAATACGGCGCCGATGGCTGGGAGTATCAGCGCACCGACACCCTGCCCTGCGAGGAACGCTCCGGCCTGACCGGGCGCACGACGACCTTCCAGAACATGCTGGTGTTCCGCCGGGCGCTTGACGAAGGGCACGCGCCGCAGGCGGTGGTTGAAACCGCCGTGGCCGCTGCTCCAGAGCCGATCACAGACCCCACACCCGCGCCAATGACGCCCGCGACAGAGCGGGCGACGATCCCGACCTTCCGCTCGGCCGCAATGGGCGCCGCGCCCGCCGTGTCAGCGCCGTCTCGTGCCGCCGAGGGCAGCGCCCCTGCGGTCACTCCGACGCGCGCCCAGGACATCGCCGCGCAATAGGCGCCCGCGCCTAAGCGCTGATGTGCAATGCTAGGGCGTGTATGCGCCCCACCAGGTCCTTGCCCAGGGCCTCATGCACCGCACGGTGGCGCGCGATTCGCGACAGATCGGCAAAACCCGCCGCGGCGATCTGCACTCGAAAGTGGCTCTGACCGCCCTCCTGATAGCCCGCATGCCCGCGGTGCTGCTCGCTCTCGTCCACAACCTCTAACGTGGACGGCGCAAAGGCCGCACGCAATCTGCTCTCAATCTCTTCTTGGACCCGCATTTTTTCCGGTTCCCCCCTTTCACATCGCCATGAAACCCTTAAACTCCTACGACCGAGTCGAAAAGGCAGGTATGATGAGCAAGTCAGATCCATTCGGTTTCGATATCCGCGTCTCGTCCACAAAGAAAAAGCAGACGCGCGGAAAGCGCGGCATGTCCGGCGCATTTGAGACCTCGACAAGAAAATGCGAGCATCCTGGCTGCCAGGAGGCCGGGCAATACCGCGCGCCCAAATCCCCGGACCACCTGGACGAGTACCTGTGGTTCTGCAAGGATCACGTGCGCGAGTACAATCTGAAGTGGAACTTCTTCAACGGCACCACCGAGGAAGACCTGCAAGAGCAGATGGACAAGGACCGCGTCTGGGAGCGCGAGACCAAGCCGTTCAACCACGGCGACGAGGCCCGCGCCTGGTCCCGTCTGGGCATCGACGACCCGCATCAGGTGCTGGGCGGCAACGCCACCCGCAACCCCGGCAAGTCGATCACCGGCACCCGCAAGCTGCCCCCGACCGAGCGCCGCGCCCTGGATATCCTGGAATGCAAGGACCACTGGACCAAGGCCGAGATCCGCAAGGCCTATAAGGGCCTGATCAAGGTGCTGCACCCAGACATGAACGGCGGCGATCGCTCGGACGAGGACCGGCTGCAAGAGGTCGTCTGGGCCTGGGACCAAATCAAAGACAGCCGCCACTTCCAAAGCTGAGGCGCGCCGCGCCATGGCGCATTACGCCCAGTATTTTAAGCGCGTGGTGGGCGACGTCGAAAGCGGCGCCTTCTTTGAGCTGCCGCAATCCGAGGGCGCGGGCTTTGCCACGCCCGAGTTCCACACCACCAGCGCGCGCCATGGCACCCCCGCGCGCATCAAGGCGGGGGACACAATCTGGCTCTTCGCGCAGCTGAGCTCAGATTGGGGCAAGCTGCCGGTCAGCCTGGACGCCAAGATCGTTGTGCGCGACGTCGAAGACCTGGTGGCCACGGATCCGGCATCTAAGGCCGCGTGGAAGTACCACGCCGACAAGGAACGCTCGCGTTGGTTCTCGCTCTTTGATGCCAAGCGCAGCATTCCAAAGCTGCGCGTAACCCGCAAAAACCGATCTACCCAGAGCATCCTGGGCGATCCGCCGAAACATCTCGGGCAGCGTATCCGCTTTTTGCAAGAGATCGCCGACCCGGACCCGCTTTATGCGCTGGAGGCCGAGATCACGGGCCAGCGGGAGAGCTTCATAAGCTATCGGCTGCAGGACGGGATGGAGCCCGCCTTTCACCACGCCGCAAGGCTGATGCACCAGGGGCAGGTCGTCTGGTGGGACCGGTGGAGGCTGCCGCGCCGCCTGGTCGAACGGCGCAACAACGTGTCCTCTGACGCCCTATCCGCGGCGATCTTTGGCATGATCAAAGATGAGCGGCCCCTGGTTTGGGGCATCGAGACGGCGGGGTACAAAGACCCCAAAAGCTATGGCGCCGCAGAGCGCCGCGCCGCCGAGGCGTTAGGGCTCTACCGCCCGGTGCCAGTTTGACCGCAGCGCAGCGTGGGAGCTTTGGCTCAAACGGCCCTAGAAAATAAAGTCAGCCTGATCGAGGTCGCCTAAGGACACGCCCGCAAGCGTGATCGTGCCGGTGCCGGTGTCGATCACCACGTCCCCGCCGACCTGCGTGATCGCGTTCGTCGCGACCATCTGCGCAAAGCTCGTCAGCCCCGCCACGCCCGCCAGGTCGATATCCTCCAGGTCGTTGGTGGCCTCGAAGCCCTGGATCGTGTCCGACCCGTGCCCGTCGAAGAACACGAACACGTCGCTTCCGCCCTCGCCGTTCATCAGGTCGTTGCCCGCGCCGCCGTCCAGCGTGTCGTTGTCCAGCCAGCCCACCAGGAAGTCATCGCCGTCGGCGCCGATCAGCAGGTCGTTCCCGGCGCCGCCCGACACGGTGTCATTATCGCCCTCACCGTTTAACGTATCGTTACCGTTGCCGCCCTCCAGCGTGTCATTGCCCAGCCAGCCGAACAGCAGGTCGTTGTCGTCCTCGCCGTGCAGGAAATCGTTGCCCGTGCCGCCCGCCAGCGTGTCGTTGCCGTCGCCGCCGATCAGCACGTCGTCCTCGCCGTCGCCGTTGAGGTTGTCGGCCCCGCCGCCGCCGATCAGCGTGTCCCAGCCCTGCCCGCCATAGAGCCAGTCGTTGCCCGACCAGCCGTCCAGCAGGTCGCTGTCCTCCTCCCCGATCAGCGTGTCGTTGCCCTCGCCGCCGTTGATCGTGTCGAGCCCGAGCCAGCCGAACAGGATGTCGTCGTTGTTGTCGCCGAACAAGCTGTCGTCTCCGCGCCCGCCCGCCACGGTGTCGTTGCCGTTGCCGCCGCGGATCGTGTCGTTCTCATTATCGCCGTTCAGCAGGTCATCGCCGTCCCCGCCGATGACCAGGTCGTTGCCGTTGCCCGCGAAAATCCGGTCGTGCCCCGACCAGCCGTCCAGCGTGTTCGCCGCCTCGTTGCCCACGATCGTGTCGTCGCCGGTCCAGCCGATGGCGTTCTCGATCACCACCCCGTTGGCGATGGTGAAGCCGCCATGGATGCCCGTACCGTATGACACTTGGCCCCCGCCGGTCGACGAGTTCGTTAGATCCGCCGCCTGCAGGTTGATGATATGCGCCATCCCGCCCATCGTGCGGATCGTGTCCGTGCCGCCCGCGTCCCAGATCGACGAATAGAAGGTGCCAGCCCCGTTTGAGGTCGGCAGCCAATAGATGTCGTCGCCGGTGTTGTAGGTCGTGTTCGCGCCGTAGGTGTTCTGCAACTCGGCGATGTCCAGCGTCATCAGCGTGCCTTGATAGCCGTAATTGGTCGACGGGGTCTGACCGTGCGGCGCGGTCTGCCACCCATCGTTGTAGCTCATGGTCGTCCAGATGCCCTGGTTCAGCCCATAAGTGCCATAGTCGCCAAAGGCGCTGCTCACACCGGTCATGACCGAAGAGGTTCCGCCGCCATCATGCGGGTGCGCCAAACCCAAGCCATGCCCGATCTCGTGAATCCCCGTCACATAACCATAGCCGCCCTGCGCCAGGCCCGCGGTGTTCCAGCCCTGGCCTGACGCGTTGAAGACGCCCCAACCGTCCAGCGAATAGCTTGCCGCGCCATACGTAATGCTGCCGCCGCCCACGGCCCAATAGCCAAGGGCAGTCGTCGCAGTGGTGGACTCAAACATCACGAAATCAGCCTGGCTGATACTGTTGACGTAGTTGAACGTCACATTGGCCACGTTCTCGAAATTCTCGAAGCCAAGCATCATCTGCTGCATCTCGTAGCTAGACCAACCGGTGGTGGTCCAAGTCGAGCCGTCGTTCACAGTCACGCCCGCCGCGGCGAAGAAGACGTTGATCGTCGACGGCGCCGAATAGCCCCAATCGATTGACGATAGCGGCTGAACCCCGCTGCTCGGCCGGGGTGTGACTGCGCCTCCGGTAGCTGTGATCGAATAGGTCCCGGTCAGGCTATCATCGAAGGCCCCGGCCGCCACAAAAACGGTCCCGGTATGCGTGGCCGTGTAATTGATCTGTGCATTCGGATTGCTCGGGAACGAGATATTGTCGTTCAATGTGATAAGGTTGCCTGAATCGTCGTAGAGGCGCAGAAGCGGATCCGACAGAGAGGCGCCGTTCATTGTAAACGTATAGCTCTGACCGGCCGTGACATTCACCGCGACCCAATCTTGATCCCCTGCAGCACCGAGCGTGCCCACAAAGGTATCCCCCACGCCCATGGAATAGCTGGTGGATATGCTCGCCGCAGCGTCCGCACCCTCGTTGACAGTAAGCCCGCTTACGCCGCCCAGCTCTGATGCGCCCCCATTCGGAAGGCCCTCATACTCGCAGTTCTCATGGAACGGATTGAATCGATTACATATTATGCACATCGTGAGCGCCCCTCAAATCCAATAAGATGAAAAACCATTCTCTTACCCCCGAGCTTAAGACTAATATTCCAAAGCTTGCGGCTTTGGGCAACCAAGATTATCGTTAGATGCAATGAAATCTAGAGCTGTAGACGATTATCGGCGCTTGTTGGCCGTGCGGGGCGCGATGTTTGCGCTGGTCCTCGCCTCCAGCCTCGCCACGCCTAGTTTTGGAGGCGATCGAGTGGCCGGACTGCCTGACGCGCGCGGCAAGAGCTTTGCGACGCTTGACGACTATCTCGCCCATCTTGCCAAGCTGGGCCCCATAGACATCCCCTATTACGAGCCGCAGCCCGATGGCCGGTACCGGTTGATCATCCGGCAGCCCGCCGGTCAGGCGCCTCTGTTGTTCACCCGCGCAGAGCTTGCGTCCAAGTTCGGGTTCAGCGCCTCCGAGTAGGCACCCTCGATGGAGGATTGCGCACAGGGGCGACGCAGGCTGACCCGCGCGGACCAGCCGCACCAGCTGTCAGGATCTGGGCTTTGGACGAACTGGGCCCCACGCGGCTTGGGGGAACGCGTGGGGCCTCTTGATTGCGGGGCGCGCCGGCCGGAATTCAAGCCGGCACCCCGCGTAGCGATCTATAGCGCCCGGCCATTGACCGCGTGGGCGCACCGCCAAACCCTGTGATCCAGGGAATTGGCAGCGCGCCGTAGCTCAGAAGATAAAGTCGTTGCCGTCCAGCAGATCGCCCATTTGCACACCCGCCAGCGTGATCGAGCCAGAGCCCGTATCGATCACCACATCGGCGCCTTGCTGGCTCATGTGGTTGCTCACCAGGTCGTTGAGATCGGTGATCGCCGAGATGCCGGCCAAGTTGATGTCCTCAAGATCGTTGTTGGCCTCAAAGCCAAGGATGATGTCGTCGCCGTGACCGTCAAAGAACATGAAAACGTCGTTGCCCTGCTCGCCATTCATCACGTCGTTCCCGGCCCCGCCGTCCAGCGTGTCGTCATCCAACCAGCCCACAAGGAGGTCATCCCCCGTGCCGCCGATCAGCAGGTCATCGCCCGCGCCGCCAGAGACCGTGTCGTTATCCTCCTCGCCGTTCAGCGTGTCATTGCCGTTGCCGCCTTCCAGCGTGTCACTGCCAAGCCAGCCAACCAGCAGGTCGGCATCGTCCTCGCCATGCATGAAGTCGTTGCCATGGCCACCAGCCAGCGTGTCGTTGCCATTGCCGCCAAACAGCAGGTCGTCGTCGGCATCACCGTTCAACAGGTCATTGCCGTCACCGCCGTAAAGCGTGTCCCAACCCTGGCCGCCAAACAGCGCGTCATTGCCCGACCAGCCATCCAGCAGATCGCTGTCCTCCTCGCCAAACAGGTGATCATTGCCCTCGCCACCATTCAAGGTGTCAAGACCAAGCCAGCCCCAAAGCCAGTCATCGCCATTGTCGCCCATCAGCGAGTCATCGCCGCGCCCGCCAGCCAAGGTGTCATTGCCGTCGCCGCCGCGGATCGTGTCGTTCTCGTTGTCGCCGTTCAGCAGGTCGTGGCCGCCGCCGCCCAGAACCGAATCGTGGCCGTTGCCCGCAAACACCTGGTCATCGCCGGACCAGCCATCGAGCGTGTCATTGCCCGCATTGCCCATCATCGTGTCCTGGCCGTCCAGGCCCACCATGATATCGCGCGAGTTGCCGCCGCTCATCGTCTCGGACGCGTTGGTCCCGACACCGGTATTCGACAGGCTCACCGTGATGTCAGCGAATTCCACAACCTGCGCGTCGGCCGGAACGATATAGACCGTACCATTATGCGTCACCGTCACGTCTCCGGCAGCGTTCATGCCCAAGGTCGCGTCAATGAAGCTGAAGGAGTAGCTTTGCGTTGGCGGCGGCTGGCCGATATCGCCGCCGTCAACTTGCGCGTCATATATGGTGAAATCCGTGATCGTGCCGTCGAAATGGCCGTGCAAGTTATTGGCCTGGCCCGGATCGCTGGACCAGCCATTCGCACCAACCACCAAGAGCTCTGAATTGCCCTGCATGGTGAACGTGCTGTCGGCAATCATGGCCATCCGCGTACCGTTGAGGAAGAGCTGCGCCCCGCCCAGTCCGAAGGAGAAGGCGAAATCGTAGGTCTCTCCGGCGGAGATTGCGCCCTGCGCTATGAGATACCTGGTCTCATTGCCATCCTGGATACGAACCACCAGATCGCCATTGGCTTCGATATAGGCCGAGACATGCCCGCCATTGCCAAAGCCCGTCGCATCCTTGGAGAACAGGAACTCGTAGCCATTTAGGTTTGTGGCATTGAAGCTGAAGGCAATCGTGCCCTGCGCCATTTCCAGGCCCGCCTGGTGGTCGAAGACCAGCGGCGCGCGCTCTTGCGGGATGAACGAGAAATCCCCCGCGGCGGCAAAAATCGCCTCTTGCCCATTCCCGGCCATGTGGTCGGCAATCGAACCAAGGTTCGCAGGCGGCTGGATCGGGCCCTGAGAGGTGCCGGTATCGTAAGGCGTGACGGCTTCGGACAGGTCCTCGATCGAGGTCACGATGCCGTAGGCTGGCGCCGCGGTGTGCTCGATATCCGCCTCGGTGATCAGATCGCCATAGACGGTGATCGTGCCCAGCTGGTCATCGTCATGGGCGCCACCATTGTTGCCCTGGTCCGAGTACAGCCGGATGACGGAGTGATCCATCAGCCCGTCGCCATCGGCATCGCCATAGGTGATAGAGCTGATCTGGGTCGTGTGGCCCTCGATCACGATCCGGTCGCCCTCGGCGCGGCTGAAGTCCAGGATCACGTCGTCGCCGATGCTGTCGACCCAGTGGTCGTGGATATTGCCGTTCTCGCCCGCCACGCCGTGCCAGTTGATCGTGCCGTCGCTATTGGTGTGCTCGCGGATGAACTCCTCGCGCGCGTTGATAAGCGTCTGGAAGTAGAACACATCCGCGCCCGCGCCGCCCTCCATCACGTCGTTGCCGGGGATTGGCTGGTTGGGGTAGACCTGCCCCTCGCCGGGCTGGGTGGGCTGGCCGACCTCTGGCTCGCGCGCATCCGAGCGCGAGATGATCCAGTCGTCGCCCGCACCGCCCACCAGGCTGTCCTCGCCGTGACCACCGTCGATAATATCGTCGCCGTCGCCGCCCATCACCGTGTCATTGCCATACCCGCCCTGCAGCACGTCATTGCCGCCGAGCCCGTCGATGGCGTCGTCTCCCGCCATGCCGTTGATGCCGTCCGCCGCGGCGGTGCCGGTCAAACTGTTGCCCGCCATGCCGCCCGTCTGCATCGCCAGCGGGTTCATGAAATGGCCGTGGCCGCTGAGGCCGTAATCCTGCATCAGGTCAATGAAGGTGTCGGAGGCGTGGTGCCCCTGCGCAAAGCTCGGCTGCAGCGCGTCCATCATATTTGCCATCGCGCTGGCGCTGGCGCCCGTGGCCCCGACGCTGGAGGCCAGCGCCAGCATGTCGGCCTCGCCCAACTGCGCGTCATAGAAATTGACGTTGCCGATCTCGCCGCGGAACTCGCTATGGGCGTCGTTCTCCTGGCTGGTCCAGGCGCGGCTGCCGCCGATGACCAGGCTGCTGTCATTGCCGTCGATGCCGCCGGTGAACTCGGGCTCTGCGGCCACGAGTTGGCCATCGATCCAGATGCTCAGCCCGTCCGCCCCGAAGGACACCGCAAGCTGGTAGTCCACGCCCGCCTCGAGCGTCATATCCGGCACCCGCAGCGACTTCGAAACACCATCCTCTTCGATCACGATCTTCAGCGTGCCGTCCTGGACCCAGACGGTGAATTCGCCCTCGTTCTTGTCGCGGTTGTCCTTGGAGATCAGCGCGAAGTCACCAATCGTGCCGTCCAGGTTGAAGCTGAGCGACAGCGTGCCGCTGGCCAGGTTCAGCGCCGCCATGTGGCCCGCATCCATATACTCGCCGTCCCAGCCGTCATAATGCTGCGTGCCCGCGATGGCATAAACCGGGGTCGCGCCGCTGGGGATCGTCGGGCCGGTCACCGTTGTCACAGTAGACGGCGGCGCGATGGGGCCTTGGCTGGTGCCGGGATCAAGCGGGGTTATCGCCTCAGACAGATCCTCGACAGAGGTCACGATGCCATAGGCGGGCGCGGCGGTATGCTCGATATCCGAGAGCATCACCAGATCGCCATAGACGGTGATTGAGCCAAGATCGTCGTCATCATGGGCGCCGCCATTGTTGCCCTGGTCCGAGTAAAGCCGGATGACGGAGTGATCCATCACCCCGTCGCCATTGCTGTCGCCATAGGTGATAGAGCTGATCTGCGTCGTATGGCCCTCGATCACGATCCGGTCGCCCTCGGCGCGGCTGAAATCCAGGATCACGTCGTCGCCGATGCTGTCGACCCAGTGGTCGTGGATATTGCCGTTCTCGCCCGCCACGCCGTGCCAGTTGATCGTGCCGTCATTATTGGTGTGCTCGCGGATGAATTCCTCGCGCGCATTGATAAGCGTCTGAAAATAAAAGATATCGGCGCCCGCACCGCCGGACATCACGTCGTTGCCGGGGATCGGCTGCCCGGGATAGACCTGCCCGCCATTCGGTGTGCCCGCCGGCACCGGCTGGCCCACATAGGGCTCGCGCGCGTCCGAGCGCGAGATGATCAGGTCGTTGCCCGCACCGCCCGACAGGTTGTCCTCGCCATGGCCTCCGTCGATGATGTCGTTGCCGTCGCCGCCGACCACCGTGTCATTGCCATAGCCGCCCTGCAGGATGTCGTTGCCACCCGCGCCGTCGATGTTGTCATTGCCCAGCATGCCGTTGATGCCGTCATCCGCCGTCGTGCCCGCAAGCGTATTGGCGCCCATGTCGCCCATCGCCATGTCGATGGGGCGCATCACATGGCCGTGGTTGCTGACGCCGTAATCCGAAAGGATGTCGATATAGGTGTCCGAGCCGTGGTGCAGCTGCCCAAAGCTGGGCTGCAGCGCATCCATGGCGCTCATCATGGCCGACATATTGGCCGCCATCGGTGCGGCCTCCGCCGCCAGGCTCAACATGTCCGCCTCGCCCAGCTGCTGGTCATAGACGTTCACATTGCCGATCTCTCCACGGAACAGCGACGAGGGAGCGCTGCTGCTATAGGCCATGGTTCCCCCGACGAGCAGATCGCTGGTGTTGCCGTCAATGCCACCGGTGAATTCGGGCTCGGCCGCCACAAGTTGCCCGTCCAGCCAGACACTTAGCCCGTCCGCGCCCACCGAGAGCGCCATCTGGTGCTGCGCGCCCTCCTCGATGATAACATCCGGCACGGTGACCCATTTGGTCACGCCGTTCTCTTCGATCGAGATCTTCAGCCTGCCATCCGAGATCCAGACCGTGAACTCTCCGTCGTTCTTGCCCTTGCTGTCCTTGGAGATCAGCGCATAGGACCCGGTGGTGGCGGTTGCCGTGAAGCCCAGCGATATCGTCGCATTCGGGGCGCTGAGGGCCGCGCTATGCGGGACTTGGATGACGCCGGCTTGGCCGCCGGTATAAGTCGAGCTTGCTGAGTTGCTATAGACCGGCGGGGTCGGGACACTGGTTGACATGGGACTCTCTCCTGGTAACGCCTGAGCATATCCGGGCCGCCTTTTCGGGCCTGTTTGTGGCAGAACGTGGCCAGAACGCGGCGCGGTGCGTGGTTGCGGAGATGCGCCAGAGGGCGCGACCCGCAATTTCTTTAGTCCCGTCAAAGGCGTGAAGATCTTGTAAACGTTTCATTTACGTCGGCATGAAGACGCCAGTTGTCGCCTATTGCATTTGCAAAAAGGCGTGCAATCGGTGGGTGAAAAACGCGATTGTCTCCAAACTTGGTAAACTCGCAATTCTCCGCCGAGCCAAAAGGCTTCCCCAACGTAAACTTCTCGAATCAATCGGAGGCATTTGGCCCAATGCGCGGCGGTCAGTTGGCAACCCATCCTGGAACAAAAGTGACGTCCCTCGGCACAAAGTAGCAGCGGCACGGCCAGCCCCCGGTTCAAAATTGGTACACGAACAGAACCAAACCTGTGCTGGCGTCTATATCGGCAGCAAAATGACCCACAGACATCAATATGTAGGACTTGTTCGCAAAAAAAACCTCTTTCGGTATAGTTTTGGCTCAGAATTTGGATTTGGCGTGGATTAGGTTCGGTGTATAGTTCGCGTGCAAACAAGAGGACCCGGGACAATATCTGGGCCAGACGCAACAGAGGGGATCCATTCGATGGAAGAACAACTCGCCGAGTTGGCAGCCAGGGTGACTGCCATGGAGGCGAAGGGTGGTACGACCAACACCAACTTCGCCGAGATGTATTACTACATTACAATACCAATCATGATCATCATCCACGCGGGCTTCCTCGCCTATGAGATGGGCGCGACCCGGATGAAAAACGTTCTGAGTTCTGGTGTTAAGAACATTCTGGCCTTCGCCTTCGTGATCCCGGCCTTCTACTTCTTTGGCTGGTGGCTCTATTGGGCTCTGCCGACAGGGCTAAGCGGCTCTATGGGCGCCATGGAGATCTCTGGCGTCGCCTATGCGAACTCGATCGCATGGGGTTGGGGCGAGAGCGCGGCCTATATGGGCCCCAATACGGGTGACCAGATCGACGGCGTTTTCTGGGGCGCCTTTGCGCTGTTTGCGGCGACCACGGCCTCGATCATGTCGGGCGCGCTGATCGAGCGCATCCAGACGGTTGGCTTCATCATCTGCGCGATCGTGCTGGGCGGGTTTAGCTGGGTCGTTGCGGCAGCCTGGGGCTGGCATTCCGACGGCTGGCTGGTGACCCAGTGGGGCCTGCATGACTTTGGTGCGGCGGGGCTTGTCCACGCGGTGGCGGCGTTCTTCGCGTTTGGGGTGCTGTTCAACCTTGGGCCAAGGATCGGCAAGTTCAACGATGACGGCTCGTCCAACGACATCGGCGGCCATAACATGCCCTTTACCATCACCGGCCTGATGCTGATTATCGTCGGCTTCTGGGGCTTCCTGATGGCCTGCGTCGTGCCAGGCGGCGAGAGCTGGTCCTGGGGGCACAACTTCGCCACCATCTACGGCACGCCCACCAACCTTGGCGCACTGGCCTTCAACATCCTGATGTCCATCGCGGGCGGGATCATCGGCGCCTGGGTCTGCACCAAAGACCCGTTCTGGATGATGTCGGGCGCGCTGGCGGGGATTATCTCTTGCGCCTCGGGTCTGGACATCTACTTCCCGGCGCAAGCCTTCGTGATCGCGCTGGTGGCCGGTGTCATTCTTAAGCCTTGTGCAGACTGGCTGGAGAGGACCTTTAAGGTCGACGACGCGGTCGGCGCGGTGACGGTGCACGGCACCATCGGCATCTACGGCATGCTGATGCTGGGCATCTTTGCCTCGGGCTATCCGGCCATCGAGGCCGAAGGCGCGGCGACCACATCCTTTATCGGGCAGCTTGTGGGCTCTGTGGTCTTCATAATCCTCGGCTTTGGGACCGGCTGGGTGACCTCGTTCATCCTGAAGATGCTGGGCATGCTGCGGGTGCCGGATCAGGCGCAGCTGGACGGGCTGGACCCGACGAAGGTCCCGGTACAAGCCTATCCCGAGGGCATTCCAACTTCACCCGCCCCGGCGGAATAGGACAAAAAAGGAAGGAGAGAACGACATGGGTTTTCCTGGAACAGATTGGGCCTCGCTGGCCGGAAGCGCTATCTTCCCTGGCGCGGGCGGCCCGATGCCCGGCATTTGGACCGCGATCGCCATCATCGCCTGCGTGGTGGTGCTGTGGGTCGGACACGCGTCTGAGGCCAAAAAATACAAGAAATAGCCTGGCGGATGTGAACCGCAGGACAATCGGAACAGGAAGGGCCGCCTCGCGCGGCCCTTCTCTTTTTTGGGATCTTCAATTGCGTCGGCAGGTGAGTTTGGCCTGGAGGGGACGTTGCCAACAAGCGCACCGCCCCGACAACGCTTGCAGACACCAGATGAGACGGGACTCACACAAAGCAACCGCCCGAGCTTGCCTCGGGCAGCGGCCGACCTCCCCCAGGAGGCCGCTTTTGCCACGTCGCACCCCATTGGAACGCTGGCGTTTTGGAAGATCGCTCGCAATTCAGAACCGTCGCGCAGGCGACCTCCAGGTCGGCCGCTGCCGGCGTAGCGCTCGGTTCAAGGTAGAGGCCCCGGATCAAGTCCGGGGCGGCGGGCTTCTAATGCCTGCTCCCAGGCCAAACAAGGACCTCCCCACGCCATGATCCTGCGCGGCCTCCCCAGCACATAGCCTGCAATTCCCCCCCTTGTCTCAGGAAATCCTCGCTCGTGCACATATACAAAACTCCTGCCTCAATTTGCCTCACAGTTAAAAAATGTTCTAACGGGTCGCCATAGGCACCCCTTCCCCTTGACAGCGCTCCACCTGGGCGGGCCAAATCCGGCCAACCGCAGAAAGACAGACCGGGGAGCCAGATGACCGACAGCCTGCACGACTACGCCCAATCCAATGGCGTGAAATTCTTTCTCTTCAACTTCACCGACCTCTTCGGGCATCAGCGCGCCAAGCTGGTGCCGGCCTCCGCCGCGGCGGATATGCAGGAAAGCGGCGCGGGTTTCGCGGGCTTCGCCTCCTGGCTGGACATGACGCCCGCGCATCCGGACATGTTCGTGATGCCCGACCCTTCCTCGGTGATCCAGTTGCCCTGGAAGCCCGAGGTCGCCTGGGTCGCGGGCGACCCCTGGATGGACGGCGCCCCCGTGGCGCAGGCCCCGCGCAACGTGCTGAAGTCCCTGCGCGAAAAGGCCGGCGGCAAGCAGCTGATGACCGGCGTGGAGCCCGAGTTCCACCTCATCAACGCCGATGGCAGCGACATCTCGGACCCGCGCGACACCCAGGAGAAGCCCTGCTACGACCAATCGGCGCTGCTCCGGCGTTTCGATGTCATCTCTGAGATCTGCTCGACCATGGAGGGGCTCGGCTGGGGCCCCTACCAGAACGACCACGAGGACGCCAACGGCCAGTTCGAGATCAACTGGGATTACGGCGAATGCCTGCAGACCGCCGACCGGCTGGCGTTCTTTAAGTTCATGGTCAAGGAGATCGCCGCACGGCACGAGTTGCGCGCGACCTTCATGCCCAAGCCCTTCGGGCACATCACCGGCAACGGCTGCCACGTGCATATCTCGATGATGGAGGGCGGCGCGCAGCTCTTTGCGGATGACAACGACCCCGAGGGGATGGGCCTAAGCCAGGACTGCTACCACTTCATCGGCGGGCTGATGGCCCACGCCCAGGGGCTGGCCGCGATCACCAACCCCACGGTGAACAGCTATAAACGGCTGAACGCGCCGGTGACGGCGTCCGGCGCCACCTGGTCCCCCAACACGGTCAGCTATGGCGGCAATAACCGCACGCATATGATCCGCATCCCCGACGCGGGCCGCATCGAGTTCCGCCTGGCGGACGGCGCGGCGAACCCCTACCTGCTGATGGCGGGGATCCTGGCCGCGGGGCTCGACGGGATCGAGACCCAGGCCGATCCGGGCAAGCGGCTGGACATCGACATGTATAGCGAGGCGCATAAGGCGCGCGGCGTGAAGAAGCTGCCGCTGAACCTGCTCGACGCGCTGCGGGCGTTTAAGAAGGACAGGGTTCTTGGCGCAGCGATGGGCGCGGAGTTCACCGAGGCCTATCTGAAGCTCAAGCACGCGAATTGGACCGACTACACGCGCCACCTGACGGATTGGGAGCGCCAGCAGACGCTGGATTGCTAGTGCAAGGGGGCTGCTCGATCCGCCTTGGCGGGCGTCCTCGCAGCGAAGACGCCCAAAGCGGGTCCTCCCGCTCAAAGGGCGGATGAGCGGCCCCCTGCCCTTCCTGGACCTGACCGCCGAGGGGTTCTCGACCCGAAGCCCCGAAGTTCTCGCGGCACGAGAGGCGCATTGGTGCGCGCAAACCCCCTTTGGTCTGGCGGTGCTGCGCCACCGCGAGGCGGGGCAACTCTTGCGCGACAGGCGCCTGCGCCAAGGCAGCCACGCCTGGCCCGAGACCATGGGCCTCACCGGCAGCTTCGCGCGGTTCTGGTCCGACAGCGTGATCGGCCAGGAGGGCGCGGCGCATAAAGCGCTGCGCCTGGCGGCGCAAACCGCCTTGGCGCCAAATTGGATCGCGCGCCTTGTGCCGCAATTCGAAGCCACGGCAACGCGCCTCGCAGAGGCGCTGCCCGATCCTTGCGAGTTCATCGCAGACTTCACCGAGCCCTTCGCGGGCCGCGCCATTACCACGCTGCTGGGCCTGCCCGAAACTGAGGCCGAGTGGATCGCCCAGGACGCAGTTCGGCTGGGGCTGGCCATGGGGCTCGATGCGAAGGCGCATGAACAGCTGTTCAATTCCGCCACGGACCGCCTGATGGACCTAGCGCGGCAGATGGTGGCCCGGGCGCGCAAAACCCCAAGCGATGACTATGTCACCCGCCTAATGGCGGCTGGCAATCAGCTAAGCGACCAGCAGATCCTCGACCTCGTGGTGATCTCGATCTTCGGCGGGGTGGACACCACCCGTGCGCAGTTGGGCTTCGCCCTGGCGCTGCTGGCGGAGCACCCCGCGCAATGGATCGCCCTGCGCGCCGACCCGGGGCTGATCCCGGGCGCCATAGAGGAGGCGATCCGCGCCCGTCCGACCACAACTTGGTCCACCCGCGAGGCCACCGAGGATTTCGAGCTGAGCGGCGTCCCCATCCCCAAGGGCACCACGCTGCACATCCTGGCGCACGCCACCGCAACGGACCCGCGCGCCAACACCGGCTGGCAGTTCGACGTCACCGTCAAGCGCAAGGCCCATTTCGGCTTTGGCGGCGGGGCGCATCACTGCCTGGGGCAGTTCGTGGCGCGCACGGATATGGCCGCGGCACTGCGGGTATTGGTGGGCCGGTTCTCCGAGGTGGCGTTCGCAGCCCAGCCAGAATGGCTGCCCGAGACCGGCAACACAAGCCCCGCGCGACTGCCCCTTCGCTTCACAGAGTAACCCCTCCGACAAAGCGCCGGGTCGGCGGGCGGGGGCGGGTGGGTGNACACGGGCCCTGCGCTGTCTCTTATACACATCTACCCGGCGCTATCTCCCCTGGAAACTATCGCGCCAATCCACCGCGCTGCGATACCACAGATCCGCGAGCTTCAGGAAATGCGGCCGCGCGCCGGGATGCAGCCAGTGCGTCTTTAGGGGCGAGGCCGCATAGGCCGTCTCGCCCCGCGCATCCCCCAAGGCACGCCAGGCCGCCTTTGCCCCCAGATAGGGCGCCATCACCGTGCCAGACCCCGAGAAGCCCATCGCGTAGTGCACGCCGTCCCGCTCCCCGACAGAGGGCATATGCGTGAAGGAGTAACCCGTATTCCCCCACCAGACATGGCTGAGCTTGGTCTCGGCCAGCTCCGGCCAGACCTCCACCATCGTGGCATGCAACCGCCGCGCCGCGCTGCGCATGTCGATGGGCCGCATCGAGGCCCGCCCGCCGTAAAGAAACCGCGTCCAATCCGGCGAGGCGCGGAAATAGCTGTGCCGCGCCCGGGTCTCGACCATCATGCGCCGCCCCGGCGCCAGATGCCCCATCAGGTTCGGCGGCAAGGGCTCTGTGGCGATCAGGTAGCTCGGCAGCGGGAAGACCCGGCGCTGGAACCACCGGAACGGCCCGGATGTGTAGCCGTTGGTGGCCATCAGCACCTTGCCCGCGCGAATATCGCCCTTCGGTGTGCGCACAGTGAAGCCACCAGCATCGCGATCAATTCCCACTGCAGGGCAGTGGGCGATGACCGCCGCCCCGCGCCGCAGCACCGCCTGCAAGAGACCGTTATGGTACTTCCAGGGATGCACCGCGCAATGGCTGGGGATCACCAGCCCGCCGAAATATCGCTCGGTCTCGATCTCGGAACCCAGCTCGTCCCGCGCCACCACATGCGCCTCGATCCCGCTCTTTTCGCGCACCCGCGCGGCCAAGGCCTCTTGCGCGGCAAAATGCTTGGCGGTCCACGCGAGCTGGATGCGCCCGGTCTGCTGAAAGTCGCAGTCTATCTCCTCGCGCGCGATCAGATCGCGCACGAAGCCCAGCGCGGGACCGGCTTCGGCAAAGATACCGTCGGCCACCGCCTCACCGAAGAGGTCGCGCAGCGCCTCCCAGCCCAGCCTAGGATGCGCGCCGGTCATGCCGCCATTGCGGGTCGAGGCGCCCTGCCCCGGCTGGCCCGCGTCGATCACGCAGACCTTGGCGCCGGTGTCATGGGCGGCAATGGCCGCCGAGAGCCCGGTGTAACCGGCCCCGATCACGCAAAGGTCGACCCGCTCCGGCGGCGGCGCCGACAAATCAGGCCACTCCGCCCCCTCCCACCAATAGGGCTGCCCCAGCGGCGCGTGATCCTCGACAAACAGGCTCATAGCGCCAGCTCCTTTACGTCATCCAGATAAGGCACATCGGCATAGAACTGGTCCCGCAGGCTGGCGTCGATCGTGGCGTAGATCACCCCAGGCGCCGCCCCCGCCCGCGCCAGCTCGCGCCCATGCGGGCCCGCGATCACGCTATGGCCATAGAACTCCACCCCGTTTTCGGTGCCGCAATGATTGGCATAGGCCAGGTGGATCCCGTTCTCATAGGCGCGCACCGGGGCGGTGACGTCGGCGATCCAGGGCCAGCGCGCGCCCAGCGCGGTCGGCACCAGCACCAGGTCGGCGCCCTGCAGCGCCAGGTGCCGCACGGTCTCGGGGAACTCCACGTCGTAGCAGATCAGCACACCGATCTTGAGCCCACGATAGGCAAAGACGCCCGCCCCCGCACCGGGGGCGTAGAGCCCGCGCTCAATCCCCGGCGGGATGGCCAGCTTGCGGAAGTGGTGCAGCGCGGCCCCGTCCGGCCCGATGCATTGCGCGGCGTTGAAGAGCGTATCGCCCGCGCGCTCGGGATAGCCATAGAGGATCGCGCAGCCATGCTGCGCCGCGAGCTGGCCCATGCGCTGCGCCCAAGGCCCGTCCGGGGCCTGGGCGAGCGCCGGGATCTCATTGGGAATGTTGTAGCCCGTGGGAAAGCACTCTGGCAGCAGCAGAAGGTCCGCGGGCTCCATGCCCGACAGCACCTCCTCAAGCCAGGCGAACCGCGCGGCCTCGCCGGTCAGCTCTGCGGGGGACTGCGCCAGGGCGAGCCGAAAGTCATTCTGCGGCACGTGCGGCGCTCCCCTCGCGGCGGTCCCGGATCACGGTGATGCGATGCATCTCGCGCGGCGCGGGCAGGTAATCCGCGACGGCGTAATGCATCGTCACCCGGTTGTCCCACATCGCCAGATCGCCCGGGCGCCAGCGCCACCGCACCTGATCCTCGGGCTGGTTCATATGCCCGGTCAGCCAGGTCTTGAGCGCATTCGAGGCCTCGGTCGTAAGCCCCAGGATATGGCTGACGAAGGCCACATTGTAGTTGAGAAACTTGGCGCCGGTGACCGGATGCGCGCCGATCAGCGGCTTCACGACCTGTCCCATGCGCGCCATGCCCTCGATCAGCGAGGTATCGCGATCCGCAGGGTCGCCGCCCTCGGCAAAGTTGTTGCGGAAGTCGCCCATATCATGCACCGCCTCCAGCGCTTCCAGGTCGCGTCGCATGCCGTCAGGCAGCCGATCATAGGCAGCGTAGTTCGACGACCAAATCGTGTCACCGCCGCAATCCGGCACCGTGCGCGCCACAAGGACCGAGGCAAAGGGCTGCTCTGCCTTAAAAGTCAGGTCCGTATGCCAGGAATTCGTGTCCGGCGGGCTGCCTGAACCATTGGCCAGCCGCATGATCTGCGGATGCCCCTCGACATGCGGGTAGACGGGATGCGGCGGGCTGAGGTCACCGAAGCCTTGGGCGAATCCCAGATGCGCGCGCGGGCTGATCTCTGTCCCGCGGATGAAGATCACCAGATGCTCGAGCAGCGCCTGGTAGAGCGCCTCGTGATCCGGCGCGGCAATGTCGACATCGTGCAAAACAGCGCCAATCGCCGGGGTGAGTTTCTCGATCCGCATGGCATCCTCCCTCGCTTTGGCAAAAGCCTATGGCCTGGGCCCCGCGAGCGCTACATCGAAAACGACCTTGGGCTTGTCGCCAGTCGCAAGTGCATTACGGATGTGTAAACGCTGCGCGCGGTGCTTGTCGTCCGCTTGCATGCGAAACACGGTCTGGAGGCTGATTCTATTGGGATTTCTAGGGTCGGCGAAACGTCGGCAAAACGTCGGCTTTGCGTATGGCACTTAGAGCACGCCACGACAAAACCCGGTTCAGGAATCTCGGGCACGGCCTTCGGCAGAAAGCGGCCATGGTCGAGAGTGGGCCTCGGCAGGTGACGGAGTGAACCGCGCCCAAACGGTGGGGCTGGTCTTGGCTTGAAGCGGGCGTTGGAGATCTGCCGCCCCAGACTTGATCCGGTGCCTCTACCTTGAACCAAGCACAACGCGGGCAGCGGCCGACCTGGAGGACGCTTGTATAACGTTGCCACTTGGCACACGGGCCCTGCGAGCGCATTTGCTTCAGTATTTTGCGACGTGGCAATAGCGGCCTCCTGGGGGAGGTCGGCCGCTGCCCGAGGCAAGCTCGGGCGGTTGCGTTGCTTGGGCTCCGTGGCGTCTGGTGTCGGCAAGCGTTGTAAGGGCGTTTCGTTTGAGCCCAGAGGTCCCGTCCAGGCCAACCCCTGCCTTTACCCGTCCGCATACTCCCCCTTAACGCGCGCCTTCGTCGGATCGAAATGTGGGAAGCTGGTCACCATCGCCTTCAGCCGCTTCTGCTGCCCATCGAGCTGCCCCACTTCCAACGCGGTCCCGACCTCGGAATGCGCCACCGAGACACGACCCAGGGCAATCACTCGGCCCAGGAGCGGCGATTTCATCGCCGAGGTCACCTCGCCCACCTGCGCCTTGCCCAGCCGGATGCAATCGCCGGGGCTGGGCACCAGCCCGCCCTCGATCTCCAGCCCCACCAGCTTGCGATGCGGGTGCGCCTTGCGCTCCTCGAGTGCGGCGCGCCCGATGAAGTCGTCATTCTTCGATTTCAGCGGCACCGTAAAACCGATCCCGGCCTCCCAAGGGTCCGTCGTGTCATCGAACTCGGAGCCGGCAAAGATCAGCCCTGCCTCGATGCGCATCATGTCCAGCGCCGCCAAGCCCAAGGGCTGCATGCCCATCGGCGCTCCGACCTCCCAGACCCGGTCAAAGATCTCCTTCGCGTCCCGCGGGTGGCAGAAGATCTCGTAGCCCAGCTCACCCGAATACCCGGTGCGCGAAATCACCACCGAGGTGCCGCTGAAATCACCCACACGCGCAATGGTCAGCCGGAACCAGCCCAGCTCGTCAATCGTGGGCTGCTTTGGCGGGGTCCAGAAGATCTGGGACAGGATCTCGCGGCTCAGCCGCCCTTGGACGGCGATGTTGTGCATCTGGTCCGTCGAAGACCGCACCCAGGCGTTCAGCCCGCGCTCCTGCGCCTGCTGGCGCAGCCAAAGCCCGCCCGTGTCATTGCCGCCGATCCAGCGGAAATTCATCTCTCCCAGCCGGTAAACCGTACCGTCGTCGATCATGCCGCCATGCTCGTAGCACATCGCGGTATAGCTCACCTGCCCAACCGCGAGCTTCTTGATGTTGCGCGTCAGGCAGAGCTGCAAGAGCTCCTCGGCATCTGGCCCCGTGACCTCGAACTTTCGCAGGGGCGACAGATCCATGACCGCCGCCTTCTCGCGCACCGCCCAATACTCGCCGATCGTGCCGACATTGGGGAAGCTGTTGGGCAGCCAATAGCCGTTATATTCAACGAAATCGCGAGTATGCGCGGCAAAGCTGTCATGAAACCCGGTCTTCTTGGTGTCTTCCACATCCGCCTCCGCAGATTTTCTGTAGCCGATGGAGCGCTGGAAATCCTCGCCCGCCTTGTAGGTGCGCAGCTGGATGTCGGTGGGCTCCCAACCGTTGGCCGGGTCCACGTCGCAGGGGCAGGCGCTGGAGACGCAGACCAGGTCGCTCAGCGCGCGCAACAGCACGAAATCGCCGGGACGCGACCACGGCTCGTCCATGCCCAGCGCGTTGGTATCGTCCAGCATGGTGTTGAAAAAGAAGTTGATCGCCGGCCAGCCGCCGCGCGGGCGGATACCGTGATGGCCGAGCTCGATATTCATATTGTCCGAGCAGTTCACATGGCCGGGATAGCCCAGGTCCTCGTAATAGCGCGCCGTGCAGGCCAGCCCGAACGTGTCATGCCGCCCGCAGGTGTCCTGGACGATCTCCACCAGGGGCTCATGATCGACGGACCAGTATTTGGAGAAGATGCCCGGCGCCGGATAGAGGCTGCCCATCAGAGAGCGCGTGGTGGTCGGGTCGATCTCGCGCTCCAGACCCTTGTCCAGCGCGCGCAGGGAGAAGGCCTGGAAATCAGAGCATTCGCGGCCTTTCACATCCAGGATCTGAATGTATTCGCCCTTCTTGACCTCATAGGCATGAGCGTGGCCGGGCTGGATGTTCTGGTCGAGCAGCGGGTCCGCCAGCGGGTCCGGCGCGGTCAGGTTGTCCTTGGCCAGCTTGGGGTCGGCGCGGCGAATGTAGAGGATCAGCTCGGTCGGCGCATTCTGCGCATGCGCATCCATCGGCCCGCCCGGGGCGGCGCATATCAACAACCCGTCGCTCTCGGCAGTGAAGGCGACCTGATCCCCAGGACGCGATCCTTCCGCAAAGACCGGCACCGCGTCCCCGGCCTCGATGTTGAACCCGACGGCGGCCAGGGCCTTCAAGACCTGCGCCCCGGAACGCGAGCCATTGGCCAAGGTCTCAATCGTCGCGGTGGGCCGCCCCTGCCCCTTTGCGCCCAGCATCGCCGCGTCCGACCGGCGATCGGGCCCAAAGATCACCAACTCACCCGGCTGCAACCCCTCGCGATCCAGCACGATCACCTCGTCACCGGCATAGATCGGCACGGCGCGCGAGCCGCCGCCGGGCACCGGGTGGCGTTCCACCCCATGGGGCAGGATCGGCAGGCCGGGCTTTAGCACGCCCTTGCGCTCCCATGGCACTTCGAAAACTGGGCGAACGGTCATGTCTTGCCTCCCGTGAAACAAGCGAGGACGGCGCAGCGCGCGGCGCGTAGGACGGTGCAGCCAGAGACCGGGTGACGCCGCGCCCTGTTCCAGTCACATGCCATCACGCCAGCCCCAAGATCTTGCGGCGCCTCTCGGCCCAGGCGTTGATCGCAATGTCAAAGGTCAGCGCCATGAAGACCACAGAGAAGCCCAGCACGAAGTTCCAGCCCAGATGCGTGCCCGCCAGCGTCTTGCGCATCTCTTGGCCCAGATCGCGCGTGCCGATGAATTCGGCGATGATCACCATGAAGAACGCAAAGACCAGCGCCTGGTTCAACCCGACCGCGATGGTGGGCATCGCCAGCGGTATCTGCACCTTCCAAAGCTTCTGGCTGCGCGTGGCCCCGGACATCTCGGCGGCCTCCACCATCTCGGCGGGCACCCCGCGCAGGCCTTCCACCGTATAGCGCATCACCGGCACCATCGTGTAGATCAGGATCGAGATGATCACCGTCACCGGCGAGATCCCAAAGAGCATCACCGCCGGCAGCAGATACACATAGCTGGGGAAGGTCTGGAACGTGTCGCAGAGCAGGATCAGGCGCCGCGCGCGCGCCTCATGCCGCGCCGCCCAGACCGCCAGGGGCGCGCCAAAGAGGAAAGCAAAGAACGTCGCCATAAAGACCGAATGCAGGGTCAGCATGGCTCGGTCCCAATAGCCGAACTCGGCGACGATGCAGAAGAACACCAGCGCCAGAAGCCCCGGCCAGAACCCGCCCAGACCCAGCGCCAGCGCCGTCACCGCCAGGATCACCGCAGGCGTCGGTACGAAGAGCAATGCCTTCTCCGACGGGATCAGGATGAAGTTGTTGAAGAAATACCGGATCGCGTAGGTCGTGCTCTGCACCCAGTCGAAGGCCAGGAACTGCTTGATCTGCCCGTCCAGCGCCCGGCCCTGGGTCATCGACTGCTTGCGCTTGACCTCGTCCAGCACGCCGCCCGCGTATTGATGCGCGTTCGACCAGGTCAGGTCCTCGAAATTCACATTCGAGAGCCCCTGCGAGACCCAGCTGAGCAGATAGAGCCCGACAAAGCTGGCGATGCCCACCACCAGATATATGTTGCGCCGCCACCAGGGCGTGCCCTTCTCGAAATGCTCGGGCTGCTTGACCACCCAGGCCTTCGACAACCGGTCCAGCGTCACCGCCAGCAGCACGATGGTGATGCCGATCTCTAGAGAACGCCCCAGCTTGAACGAGCCCATCATCGCCAGCAGCTTTGCGCCCAGCCCCGGCATGCCAATGGCCGCCGTCAGCACCACCATGGCCAAGCAGAGCATGATCACCTGGTTCAGCCCCACCATGATCTCGGTCCGCGCCGAGGGGATGTAGACATGCCGCAGCATCTGCCAGCTGGAGCAGCCCGACATCTTGCCCGCCTCAATCACCTCCGGGCTGACCTTCTTGAGCCCCAGTGTCGTCATCAGGATCATCGGCGGCAGCGCGTAGGCGATGGTCGCGACGGTGGCCGCCGTCGGCCCCACCTTAAAGAAGATCACCGCGGGCAAGAGGTAGCTGAAGAAGGGCAGCACCTGCATGACCAGAAGCAGCGGCTTGATCGTCTCCTCGACGCGCTTGGACTTCCACGACCAGATGCCCAACAGCCCGCCAATCGTGAACGCAAACGGCGCCGCCACCGCGATCACGCTCATCGTCTCCATGGTCAGGTCCCATTGCCCAATCAGCGCCGCCCAGAGGAACGTCCCCCCCGCCAGCAGCGCCAGGCGCCAACAACCCAAAGCATAGCCCAGAACCGCCATGCAGCCCGTGATCACCGGCCAGGGCAGCTGCTCGATCCGCGGCCAGCGGTGCTTGCCGTAAAGCACGTTGGCCACCGCATCGAGGATGAACTCCAGCCCGCCGCTGAGCGCGCGGGTGATGTAGATCAGGCCAAAGCGCCCCTCCTCGCGGTCGCCGCGGATAAACTCAAAGGCCACGTCGATCCAGTCCCGCCAGGGCAACAGCCAGGCCTCGGGGATGCGCACCAACCCGGCGGGCAGCCAGGGGCGCAGCACCGTCAAGAGCACCGCCACGCCGAGCATGGCCCAGATCGCCCGGCGCGTATTGCCCGGAGCGTCAACCCATGCCCGCAGGGCGCTCACCCGGCGCCCCCAAGCAACACGTTCAAAGCCTTGGCCCGCGGCATGGCGCCAATCACCTTGCCATCGCGCGCCACGGGGATGGTGTCGGCGCTATCGTTCACGATGCGCCGCGCCAGGGACTGGATCGTGGCGCCCGCATCCACAGGATCGCCACCCGCAGGGTGCGCCCCCTCCTCAACCAGAACGCCCGCATGCACCACGCGGGATTTATCAATCTCCTCGGTGAACTTGGCGACATATTCCGTGGCGGGGTTCAGCACGATCTGGTCGGGCGTGTCGATCTGCTCGACCGCGCCGTTCTTCATGATCGCAATGCGGTCGGCGAGGCGCAAAGCCTCGTCGAAGTCATGGGTGATGAAAACGATGGTCTTGCCCAGCATCTCTTGCAGGCGCAGGAACTCGTCCTGCATCTCGCGCCGGATCAGCGGGTCGAGCGCCGAGAACGGCTCGTCCAGGAACCAAATGTCGGGCTCGATGGCGAGCGAGCGGGCGATGCCGACGCGCTGCTGCTGCCCGCCGGAAAGCTCGCGCGGGAAATACTCCTCGCGCCCCTCCAGGCCCACCAGCTTGACCACCTCTAGGGCGCGGGCACGCCTGGCGTGCCGATCCTGGCCGCGCATCTCCAGCGGGAAGGCCACGTTCTCGAGCACCGTGCGGTGCGGCAGCAGGCCAAAGCTTTGGAACACCATGCCCATCTTGTTGCGGCGCAGCTCGATCAGGTCGCGCTCTGACAAGCCGCCGATGTCAGTGCCCTCGACCTCGACCGTGCCGCCGGTGATCTCGTGCAGGCGGGAGAGGCAGCGCACCAGGGTGGACTTGCCAGAACCCGAAAGCCCCATGATCACCAGCATCTCGCCGCGGCTGACATCCAGCGTGACGTCCTTGACGCCCGCGATATAGCCCGCGACGGCGATCTCGTCATAACCCATGCCATCGGGCATGCTCTTAAGAAATTTCTCAGGGTGCGGGCCGAAGAGCTTCCACACATTGCGGCAAGAGATAACGGTGTCTTCAGATGGCATATTGCCCCTCTTTCTTGCCAAGATGTCTTCGGGCCAGATTACATGGCCCGAAGACGGTTTTTGAAAGGTGGCGTCTCATCCGCCCTATTGAGCGTCTTCGACATCGCGAGGACGCCCATTCGGACGGACCGAGCGGCGCCTTTAGCTGCCAGCCTCGACCCAGGGCTTCCAGACGTCTTCGTTGGCGGCCAGCCACTCTTCGGCGGCTTCTTCGGCTTCCAACTCTTCGACGTCGACCAGGCGCGCCATTTCGGCGATCTGGGCGTTGGTGAAGGAGATCTTGGCCAGCACATCATAGGCGCCGGGCCACTTGCCCTTCATCCCGTCCCAGGCGGCCTTCTTGAGGTAGCCATCCGCCGGGTTGCCGCAGTCGTAAAGCGCGTCCTTGTTGGGGCCCTTGGCGGGGTCCTTGTCGCAGCCGTCCTCCCAGGTCGGGAACTCGACGAACTCACCCGGCCACACGGCCTCGGCAAAGTTGGGCGTCCAGTTGAAGACCACGATGGGCGTCTTGGAGGCCTCGGCATTGCCGATATGCGCCCAGAGCGCCGCCGCGGAGCCCGCGTTCACCACGATGAAGTCCATGCCCAGCGCCGCGACGCGCTCTTGGCCATGCTTCAACCAGTCCACGGGCCCGTCAAGATACATGCCCTTGTCGCCGCTCTCGGCGGTCTTAAAGAGCGCCGCGCAGTCATTGAGCGCTTCCCAGCTTGGCAGACCAGGGCAGGCCTCTTTTGTCCAGGACGGGTACCACCAATCCTCGCGGGTCACCGCGTCGTGGTCACCGACGTCATGCAGACCGCCCTTCTCGAGTGCTGCACGGAAGGACGCGCCGAACGCCCCTTCCCAGACCTCAAGCTCCAGCGTGACGTCGCCCAGGCGCACCGACTCGTAGACCGCCTGGCTGTCCGTGGTCACGAACTCGACATTGTTGCCCATGCCCTCAAAGATCTGACCCACCACGTGGCTCATCACGATCTGGCTGGACCAGTTGTGGATCGGAATTACGATCGGGTCGCTGCTGTCAGCCGCCGACGCGGCGAAGGGCATCGCCGCAATCGCGCCCGCAATCACTGTTGTTGTGAGTTTTTTCATAGTAATCTCCCTGATGTGCGACGTTTCCGCCGCTTGGATAGGATGCCCGCAGTTCGTCCACCGGTCTATTAATTTCAAAGGCGCGCACCCTGCGCGCCCCGCGCTCTTGAACCCCTAAACTTGCAAATAACTCTCTAAGCTGTCGTCCAGCGCGTCCTTCCAAGGCGTGTGATGCTCTGGCGCCTTGGTGCCGGTCATCGGGCTGGTGTAGCCGTTGTTGCGGAAGGTCATGATGTCGGCCTTCTTGTGCTTCTTCCACTCGTAGAAGGCCTGGTTCGCCGCCTGGATGTCGAAGCTCGGGTAATCCGTCTCCTCGATCAGCTCCATCGTGTAGGCGCCCTGGTAGTCGATGCAGGCAAAGTCGTCGGCCAGCGCGCCCTCTTCGGCTTTGCGCTGCGCCACATCGGCCTCCAGCGTGGCCATGTCAGAGGGGATCGCGATCTTGCCCATGATCGCGTCGCGCACCCACCAGGCCTGGGCGTCGAACATGTTGAACGTGTACCACTGGTCCTGCATGCCCAGGTAGAACATGTCGGTGTTGTGGTTCCACACGACCCCTTTGTAGAGGTCGTCGGCGGCCAGGATATTCGCGGTCTTCAGCCGCAGATCGTCCGGCAGGAACGGGAAGTGGTGCTTGTAGCCGGTGCACAGGATGATCGCGTCCACATCCGCGGTGCTGCCATCGGTGAAGTGGCAGGTCTTGCCCTCCACCCGGTCCAGCCCGGCCACCTCGGTCCAGTTCTCGGGCCATTTATAGCCCGTCGCCCCGCCCCGGCAGCTCTGCACGATGCTCGTGGCGCCGTATTTCCAGATCTGGCTGCCGATATCCTCCGCCGAGTAGCTGGTGCCCATGATCATCACGTCTTTGCCGGTGAACTCGCGCGCGTCGCGGAAGTCATGCGCGTGCAGGAGCCGCCCGTTATAGCTCTCAAATCCGGGGTATTCCGGCACGTTGGGGACCGAGAAATGCCCCGTGGCCACCACCACATGATCAAACTGCTCGGTCTTCTCGCTATCGGTCTTCTCGTTGCGCACGGTGACCTCGAACCCGCCATCCCGCGCGCGCACATCCCGCACGATGGTGTCGAACTCGATCCAATCGCGCACGCCGGCCTTCTCAACCCGGCCCTTGATGTAGTCGAACAGCACCGCGCGGGGCGGATAGGAGGCAATCGGTTTGCCGAAATGCTCCTCGAACGTGTAGTCGGCGAACTCCAGCCCCTCCTTGGGGCCGTTCGACCACAGGTAGCGGTACATCGAGCCGTGGCAGTTATTGCCGTGCTCGTCCACTCCGGTGCGCCAGGTGTAGTTCCAAAGCCCGCCCCAGTCGGACTGCTTCTCGTAGCAGACCACCTCGGGGATGTCCTCGCCCTTGGCCTTGGCCGATTGGAAGGCCCGAAGCTGCGCCAGCCCTGACGGTCCGGCCCCAATCACACATACGCGTTTCGTCATTGTTTCTTACACTCCCTCAACGATTGTTTGTACGGATGAGGAGGCCGCTTGGCGCATGGCCTTGGCCTCGGCGTAGATATCGGAATGGTACCAGTCCTGAGCGGCTTGGTAGCTGGGGAACTGGATCACCACGTTGCGGTCGCCCGGCGGGGTGCCCTCGTAGCTGACCGCCTGCCCGCCGCGCACGATGAACTGCCCGCCAAAGGGCTCCAGCGTGGCCTGCACAAGCTTAACATAGTTGGGATAGGCCACCGGGTCGGTCACTTTGATCTGCGCGATGACGTATCCTTTGGGCATCTTACTTGGCGCCCCGCTCAGATTTGGGCGTTTGGCGCAACGGGCGGCGAGCGGATCCCGCAGGCTGCGGCCAAGCGCACCACCCTGCGTTTTTCTCGCCCAATCTCAATGGAATATTCACCGAATCGCCCAAGGATTGAGGGCGGTAGGGAGGGGGTAACCGGCGCAGGCGCGTTAAGGAATTCTTCATCATTCTAAATCCCCGGCTCGGCCCGTGAGGCTTCCCAATCCGGCTCGAAACCCAGCACCTCTGTGTCCGGATGCAGCCCCGGATTAAACAGCGCGTTATGCGCCATCGTGGCCTGGTAGAGCGGGTTATGCGGCGCCAAGCGCCAGACCTTACACACTAGATCGAAGCGCTGGTTATAGGCGTCGAACTTCAGCGTGCAGCGCTCGGCGGCGCGGATCTGCGCCGCGCCTTTGCTTTCTGGCGGGAAGGTCGAGGTGAGTATGTCGCTGAATTCCTTGTGCTTTTGGTAGTAAGCAGAGGACAGGAACTCGATAGCCTTGGCGCGGCGCTCGGCGGGGTCGTTGGTGCGGGCGGCCATGTGCTGCATCTCGGGCACCAGGGCATAGCCCGGCGCCTTGTTGAGGATAGTGATGATGTGGCCCAGCGGCTCTGCGTCGCCGGGCAGCACCAGCGCGGGCATGATGCCGTCATCGGGGCGCCCATCGGCGTCGCGCATCGCCATCTGGCGTACCCGGCACTGCCATTTCAGGAAGGCCGAGCGCAGCTTGCTGTCCGTAAAGCTGGTGCCAAGCGCGGTTGCGATGCTCATTCTGCAGCCTCCGGCTTGGCAAATGCGAAGGGGCGGTCATGGCTCAGGCTGGGGATGCGCCCGCGCGCCTCGGCGACCTTGCCCAGGTCCAGGCGCGCCGAGACGATCCCCGGCAGGGTGCCCCCATCGGCCACCAACTCGCCCCAGGGGCCGACCACCAGGGAGTGCCCATAGCTCTCGCCGCCGCCGGGCACCGGCCCAATGGCGCAGGGCGAGACCATGTAACAGCCGTTCTCGATGGCGCGCGCGCGGTTGAGCACATGCCAATGCGCCTCGCCGGTCTTGCGGGTGAAGGCCGCGGGCGCGCAGATCACCTCGGCCCCGGCTTGGGCAAGCTGCCGATAGAGGTCGGGAAAGCGCAGGTCATAGCAGATCGTGTGCCCGATGCGCCCCCAGGGCGTGTCGTGGATCACCGCCGCGCCGCCTGCGACCACGCGGGCGCTCTCGCGGTACACCTCCGCCTCCGAGAGCTGGATGTCGAACATGTGGATCTTGTCGTAGCGCCCGACCACTTGCCCCTTCTCGTCGATCATGAAGCCGCGGTTGATGATCTTGCCGCCTTGCCCTTCGACCGCCACCGAGCCCAGCATCACCCAAACGCCACGCTCCCGCGCGAAGGCCCGGAAGGCCTCGACCATGGGATGAGCCCCGTCCGGTGCCACCGGCGGGGCCAAAGCGGGCCCGTCCGAGGCCAACCCGCCACAATACTCCGGCAAGAATAGTATCTCGGCGCCCGCCTGCACCGCGGCCTCAGCCAGGGGCAAGGCCTCGTCAATCGCCTCCTCAAAGCTGGCCATGGGCCGCGTCTGCAAACATGCTATGTCCAGGTGCCGTGCCATCTCAATCAAGCTCCACTTCGCCCCTTCTTCGGTTCTCAAATATCCCGGGGAGGGTCTGGGAGGGGCAGAGCCCCTCCCAGCGGATCGGATCGGCGCAAGCCGATCCGACACCCCCATCAGAATTTCATATAGGCCTTGCGCAGGCTCACCAGCGGATGCCGGTCCGACATCTGGAACTTGATCAACAACTCGCGCGCGATCATGTCACGATCCTGCTGGTTGTCTGGCAAGTCGATGCTGTCGGGGATGCGCACCCAGCCGTTGATGTTGCGATCAAAGACGGCGGGTTTGCCCTCTTCATAGCCCATATGCACATCTTCTAGCCAGTTGAGGTCGTCCCAGCCCATGACCTCCATGTATTTGGTCAAAAAGGGCGTGATCCGGGCGTAGTCCGGCACCAGGTTCACGTCATAGCGATAACCGATATGCTGGCCGATCTCCTTCTCGCGCTCGGATTCAAGCCCCGCCGCGTCGTTCAGGAACTGGTCGACATCCTTGATCTCGGAGCCTCGGTAAACTGTTCCAGCCATGTGTTTCTCCTTTGGAAGGGCGGCGGGACAAGTCCCGCCCTACGTATGTTGCTCTGTAGGGCGGGGTTCACCCCGCCATCCCTTAAAGATGGTGATAGTCTTCGATGCCCACGGTGTGGTTCGTGCCCGCAAGCGGCACGCCCGCCATGGCCGAGGCCTCCATCGTCAGCGCCGCCAGATCCTCGGGCTCCAGCGAATGCAGATGCGTCTTGCCGCAGGCACGGGCGAACAGCTGAGCCTCAATCGTCAGCGTGTGCAGGAAGTTATAGACGCGCTCGGCGGCCTCATCCGGGTCCAGACGCTCGCGCAAAGCTGGGTCTTGCGTTGCCACGCCCACCGGGCAGCGGCCCGTGTGGCAGTGGTAGCAATATCCGGGCTCGGCACCGATCTCCTCGGGGTAGTTCGCCTCGGGGATATCCTTGTTGCAGTTCAGCGCCATCATCACCGAGTGGCCCAGCGCGATGGCGTCCGCGCCCAGGGCGATCGCCTTGGCCACATCGGCGCCATTGCGGATGCCGCCCGCGTAAACCAGGCTGATCTCGCCGCGCTTGCCCAAATCGTCGATGGCCTTGCGGGCCTGACGGATCGCGGCCATGCCCGGCACGCCGGTGTCTTCCGTGGCCAGGTGCGGACCGGCGCCGGTGCCGCCCTCCATCCCGTCGATATAGATGCTATCGGGGTCGCATTTCACCGCCATGCGCACGTCGTCATAGACCCGCGCCGCGCCCAGCTTGAGCTGGATCGGGATCTGCCAGTCCGTGGCCTCGCGGATCTCCTGGATCTTCAGCGCCAGGTCGTCCGGGCCCAGCCAGTCAGGGTGACGCGCGGGGGAGCGCTGGTCGATACCCGCGGGCAGCGAACGCATCTCGGCCACCTGGTCGGTGACCTTCTGGCCCATCAGATGCCCGCCCAGGCCGACCTTACAGCCCTGCCCGATGAAGAACTCGCAGCCATCGGCCAGCACCAGGTGGTTGGGGTTAAACCCATAACGCGACTGGATGCACTGGTAGAACCATTTCGAGCTATAGCGCCGCTCGTCGGGGATCATGCCGCCCTCGCCCGAACAGGTCGCGGTGCCCGCCATGGTCGCACCGCGCGCCAGCGCGGTCTTTGCCTCATAAGACAAAGCACCAAAGCTCATGCCGGTCACATAGACTGGGATGTCCAGCTCAATCGGCGTCTTGGCGCGCGGGCCGATAACGGTCTTGGTCTCACATTTCTCGCGGTAACCCTCGATCACAAAGCGCGTCAGCGTGCCCGGCAGAAATGTCAGGTCATCCCAGTGCGGGATCTTCTTGAACAGCGAGAACCCACGCATCCGGTACCGGCCAAGCTCGGCCTTGATATGGATGTCGTCCATGACGCGTGGTGGGAAGATAAAGCTGTCACCGATGCGGTTGACATCGCGGTCCAGCGGTTTTTTCGTTGGGCTTCCGTCAGCCATGGTATGTCCTTTGTGTCAGCGCTCTGTGCTCTCGGCGGGCGCGCAAATTTTCAAAATTTGCGTCCAAAATTTTTCCAAAAATTTTGGCTCCGCCCAGCATCAGAGGATCAGTTTCTTCTCGTTCGGCTCGAGATTGTCATAGTTCCAAAGCTGCTTGCCCGCGACGATCTTGGTGAAGTGGTCCACGCCCTTCTCCGGCATCATCCCGTATTGCGTCAGCTTCCGGGTCAGCCAATCCTTATCAAGCTGCGTCAGCTCGGCCTCGACCGCGTCCACGCCACAGCTTCTGATCTCGCCGCCGACATAGATCGTGCCGTCATACATCGAGTCGCCCAGGTTCTTGCCTGCGTTACCGCAGACCACCATCCGGCCCCGCTGCATCATGAAGCCCGACAAAGCGCCGGTGTCGCCACCCACGATAATCGTGCCGCCCTTCATGTCGATCCCTGTGCGCGAGCCCACCGAGCCGCGACACACCAGGTCGCCGCCGCGGATCGCCGCCCCAAAGGTGGAACCGGCGTTCTTTTCGATCATCACCGTGCCGGACATCATATTCTCGCCGCAGGACCAGCCCACGCGCCCCGTGATGCGCACGTTCGGGCCATCGATCAGCCCCACCGCGAAATAGCCCGTCGAGCCCTCGACGATCAGGTTCAGCTTGGACAGGATCCCCACACCCAGCGAGTGCATGCCGCGCGGGTTCTGCAGCACGATCGTGCCATAGCCTTCGGCCATCAGAGCCCGGATGCTCTCGTTCACCTCGGTGGTGGTCTTTCCGTCGCAATCCACCTCGGTGCGCTTGTTGAAATCCACCACGGGCGCCCAGGGGTACTCGAACCGCTCCAGCGCGTCGGGGTCGAACTCCATATAGAGTGACTTGCCCGTCAGCTGTTCCGTGGTCATGCCGAGCGCTTTTACGCGCTCCTCCTGGGTCATTGCCTTCAGCTCGGCATCACTTACGCTTGCCATACGCGCACCTCCTCGTCGTAAGGGTCGGTTGTGTCGATCTCATGGGGGAGGATCGCGCGGATCGAGACCTCCTCGGAGGCCATCGCGATCAGGTCGTCGCTCTCGTACAGAACCAGCGGCTTAGCGGCCATCGTGTCCTTGGCCATCCCAAGCTGGTCCTTGGTGCAGACCAGATAGGTGAACACGCCGTCGATCTCTTCGATGGAGCGGCGCAGGCTCTCCTCCAGCTCCACCCCATTGGCGAGGTTATGCGCGGTGTAGACCGCCAAAAGCTCGCTGTCGCAGTTCGACTGAAAGCGGTGGCCCTTGCGCTCCATCTCGCGGCGCATGATCCAGTAGTTGGTGATCTGCCCGTTATGCACCACCGAGATGTCGTTATAGGGGAAGGCCCAATAGGGGTGCGCGGATTTGATATCCACATCCGATTCCGTGGCCATGCGGGTGTGGCCGATGCCGTGGGTGCCCTCGAACTCGTGCAGCCCGTAGGCATCCGCCACCACGGTGGCGTCGCCCAGGTCCTTGATCAGCTCCAGCCCGTTGCCCATCGAGAGGATCTCGGTGCCCTTGTCCTCCTCGATATGGTTGGCCATGGCGGGCGTGTCGCCGTCATGGGTCAGCACATAGCGCAGCGCATGCTCGACGGGGGCCTCTTTCGAGACCACCTTGGCGCCGTGCTCTTCCAGGATGGCGTCCACCCGCGCCACCCGGTCGGCCATAAGCTTGTGGACACCGCGGCCGATGGCCTTGTCCTCGGCCTCGGCGACCTTGATGCGCATCACATATTCCTCGGGCGCGCGGCCCTTGGAATAGACCGCGTAGCCGGTGCTGTCCGGCCCCCGGTGTTTGAGGGCCTGCAACATGGCGGTCATCTCGCCACCCACGTTGCTTGATTTCCCCTTATGGATAAGTCCAGCGATTCCGCACATTTAGCGGTGCCTCCTTCTTTTCGATGGAAGGTGGGCAAATTGCCCACCCTACGAGCGATGTGTAGGGTGGGCAATTTGCCCACCGCCCCTGCTGGCCTATGGCAAGCATTCCATGTAGGTTTCGTTGTCCCAATCGGTGACGGTGGACATGAAGCGCGCGTACTCGTCGTGTTTGTACTCGTGGTAGAGACGGTACATCTCGCCCGGCATGCCACGACGCACGACCTCGCTGCCTTCTAGGTGGCCCAGCGCCTCGCCCAGCGACATGGGCAGTTTCTTGACGTCCTTGCCCTCTTTGATCGCCTCGTAGATGTTGCGCTCCTCCGGCTCGCCGGGGCTGACATTGTTGTCGATCCCGTCATCCATCGCCGCCAAGAGGGTGGAGCCCATGATGTAGGGGTTCACCATCGAATCCACCGAGCGATACTCGAACCGGCCCGGCGCCGAGACCCGCAGGCCCGTGGTGCGGTTCTGGAAGCCCCAATCGGCGAAGACCGGCGCCCAGAAGCCGGTATCCCAGAGCCGGCGATACGAATTCACCGTGGAACACCCAATCGCCGTCAGCGCCTGCAGGTGCTTGACCACACCGCCGATCGCCACGAGCCCCTCGGCCCCCGGCATCTGCGGATCGTCGTCATCGGGCATGAACGTGTTCTCGCCGCCCTTCACATACATGTAGTTGTCGCGCATCCCCGGCAGGTTGTCGGGGTCGTTGCCGCATTTGACGAACTCGTCCTCTCCGCCGCGCCACAGGCTCATGTTGTGGTGGCAGCCCGAGGCCGACACGCCCATGAAGGGCTTGGTCATGAAGCAGGCGAAGATGCCATGCTCGCGCGCGACCTGGGCGCAGATCTGGCGGTACGTGGTCAGGCGGTCTGCGTTGCGCAGCACATCGTCGAACATCCAGTTCAGCTCAAGCTGCCCCGGCGCGTCCTCGTGGTCGCCCTGGATCATATCCAGGCCCATCTGGCGTGCATACTTGATGACCTGCATCGACACCGGGCGCAGCGATTCAAACTGGTCGATATGGTAGCAATAGGGCTTGGAATAGCCGGGGCCCGGCTTGCCGTTCTCGTCGAACTTCAGCCACATCATCTCCGGCTCGGTGCCGATGCGCAGCTTGCGGCCGTGCTTGGCGGTGAACTCCTCGTGCAGCCGGCGCAGGTTGCCGCGCCCGTCCGAGGTCAGATACCCGCCCGGGTTTTCCTTTTCCTCGCGGTTGCGGAACAGCGTGGAATACATCCGCCCGATCTGCGGCGCCCAGGGCAGCTGCATGAAGGTCTCGGGCTCGGGGATGCCCACCAGCTCGGCGGCCTCGGGGCCATAGCCCAGGTAGTTGCCCGCGCGGTCGGTAAAGAGGTTCACCGTGGCGCCGTAGACAAGCTGAAAGCCCTTCTTGGCAACGCTCTCCCAGTGATCGGCCGGGATGCCCTTGCCCATGATCTTGCCGGTGATCGAGACGAATTGCAGATAGAGATACTCGATCCCCAGCTTGTCGATCATCTCACGGACTTCTTTGATCTTCTCGTCGCGCCCGGGGGCGTCTACAAATCTCTCAAGATCGGTGGCCACTGTGCTTTTACTCCCTGTTGTTGCGTTTATGGGGTCTTATGCCCCACTAAAATTAACTGGTTAGCTCCACGGGTAAGGACTGTTGGAAACCGGGTGCAGCTTGCCCTCGGCGAAGCGCGAATTGCGGAAGGGCTCTAGCAGTTCCTGGCGCTCGCCCATCACCTCATCGGCGATCAGGTGCCCCACGCCGATCATCTTCCAGCCGTGGTTGCTGTCGGCGATGACGGTGGCGTTCTCGTGGAAGGTGTCGAAAACCGGGAAGCTGTCGGGGGTGAAGCAGCCAATGCCGCCCGAGGCCTCCTTATGGTACTTGGGCATGGTGCCCTCATAGCGCTTCTGGCAATGCGCCAGCGCGCTGACCCACATATGCGCGAACTCGTGGCTGGAGACGAACTCCGGCGAGGACGGCCCGTAGGGGTCGATCTGCACCTCGTCCACCGGCGTGTCGACCTTATAGGGCGAGGCGCCGCCCTGGATGCCGCCGAAATGAAAGTCGGGCTTATAGTAGATGCCCCACATCTCTTCGGTGATCAGGCTGCCATCCACCGTGGAATGCAGCGGCGCGTCGGTGTCCACATGCACCACGGGGCCAAGCGAGCCATCATCGGCGCGGCCCATGTCGGGGTCGATCTGCAAGACGCCCTCCTCCAGCTGCCAATAGCGCCACATGTCCATTTCCTGGCTCTGGTCGCCCGCCTTCACGGTGGTGCGCTTGGGCAGGCCCAGCATTGTCCAGAAGTCCCGCACCCAGGGCCCGGCCCCGATGACCACGTGGTCGCAGGCCACGGTGCCCTTGTCCGTCTCGACCGAGGCGATCGCTTTGGAGCCGCTCTCCTGGTTGAACCCGGTCACGGTGACGCCGGTGATGATCCGCACGCCCAGCTTCTCGACCTTGTCGGCCAGCGCGTACATAGTCTTGGTCTGGTTCGAATACCCGCCCTGCTCTTCGTGCAGCACGGACGTAATCCCCTGGGCCTGCCAGTCGCCGAACCAGCGCTTCATGTATTTGGCGCAATCGGCCTCGCCCTCGATGAAGTTCGAGCGATAGCCGATCTCCTGCTGCTGGGCGTAGATCGAGCCGACATCCTCGTGCATCGATTCGCTCGAGATCTGCAGGTATCCGACCGGGTGGTAGCTCAGCCCCTCTGGGTCGCTTTCCCAGACATTCACCGAATGCGCCATCAGGCGGCGCATTGCAGGCTGGAAGTAGTTGTTACGCACCACGCCGCAGGCGATCCCGCTGGCCCCGGCGGCGATGCCGGTCTTGTCGAGGATGACGATCTGGCCCGCGACCTCCTCGCCCTTCTCAATCAGGCGCTCGGCCAGTCTCCATGCGGTCGAGACGCCGTGGATTCCTGCGCCGATAATGACGTATTTTGCCTGTTCTGGGAATGCCATGTCGTTCCTTTGCCGGGCTCTCGGGCGGGCCGAATCCCCGGCCTCCTTCGCTTGGTGTCGGTGAGATACTGCAACCGTTAATCCAAAAAGCAACCTTTTTTGATCCAAAATCGGGGATTTCGCTGGCAACTTCACCATTTTGGTATATTATTGGATCAAATGTGCTTAAGGAGTCGACCACTTTGAAACTAGGTGCCGCAGATATCGCCGCGACCCTGCGCAGGGAAATCCAGAAGGGGGAGCGCCGCCAGCACGAGCGCCTGCCCGCCGAGCGCCACTTGGCCACCGAGTACGGCGTGGCCCGCAACACGGTGCGCGAGGCGCTGAATCGCCTCGAGGATGAACACTTTGTCGAAACGCGACCCGGCAGCGGCACCTATGTCACGTTCCAGCCGCAGGAAACCGCCGCCAAGGCCGTCGAGCAAGCCAACCCGCTCGAGCTGATCGACGCGCGCTTTGCGTTGGAGCCACATATCTGCAGGCTTTGCGTGATCCATGGCCGCAGGGCAGATTTCGACAAGCTCGAAGCGCTTTGCGCGCGAATGGAGGCCTCCGCGGGCGACCCGGTTGGGTTTGCCGAAGCGGATACCGAGTTTCACCGCGTGCTGGCCGAGACCACCGGCAACGGGCTATTGATCTGGATCATCGGGCAAATCAACTCCGTGCGCAGCCAGGACGAGTGGAACCGGATGCGGCAGTTAACCCTGGATGACGGCATCATCGCGCAATACAACACGCAGCACCGCCAGATCCTGAACGCAATCAAGACCCGCGAGCCCGAACGCGCGGCGAACATCATGAAAGAGCATCTGGAGACGGCACGCCTGTCGCTGACGCGGGCGGCCGCGACCTAGCCCGTTCAAGCTATGCGTGAGATTGGTGTGGGGAATGGCCTGGAGCGGGCGTTGGGACGGGCCAAATCTCTTGCAAGAGATTTGCACTTTCCTTCCAAGGAAAGTTGGGCTCGCAAGCGGCCAAGAGATCGCCCTAGGCGGATCATCGCGTGTCGCGCCAAAGAAACTCTTGCAAGAGTTTCGCAATTTTCTTGCAAGAAAATTGCCTCCTGCCAATGTCTACTCCAGGCCAAGATCCGACATCTCCAGCTCCCAAGACCCAGAACCTCCCCTATTCCGCGGCCGGGCGGCTCGCTGGGTTGTTGGGATGCGTTGTCCAGTTGGCATAGTCCGGCTCCACCGGTTTGCCCGTGCGCTGATCCATCGCGCCCGGCGCCAGCTCCTCCATGGTGATGCAGCCCTCGACGGGGCAGACATTCACGCACAGATTGCACGCCACGCATTCGTCGTCCTGCACCTCGAACACGCGGTCGGCGGACATGGTGATCGCCTGGTGGCTAGTATCCTCGCAGGCCGCGTAGCAGCGCCCGCATTTGATGCAGTCCTCCTGGTCGATGCGCGCCTTGGTGACGTAGTTGAGGTTCAGGTATTGCCAGTCGGTGACGTTGGGAACTGAACGGCCGATCAATTCCGGCAATGTCATGCCCTTGTCGTCCAGGTAGTCGCTCAGCCCGCTGATCATCTCTTGCACGACCTTGAACCCATAGGTCATCGCCGCGGTGCAGACCTGCACGTTGCCCGCGCCCAGGGCCAGGAACTCCGCCGCGTCGCGCCAGGTGGTCACCCCGCCGATGCCGCTGATCGGCAGGCCCGCCGTCTCGGGGTCGCGGGCGATCTCGGCCACCATGTTCAGCGCGATGGGTTTCACCGCCGCGCCGCAATAGCCGCCATGGCTACCCTTGCCATCGATGGAGGGCTCGGGGCTGAAATTGTCCAGGTTCACCGAGGTGATCGACGAGACCGTATTGATCAGGCTCACCGCGTCCGCGCCGCCGTTATGCGCCGCCCGCGCCGGATAGCGGATGTCGGTGATGTTGGGCGTCAGCTTGACGATCACCGGCTTGTCGTAATGCTCCTTGCACCAGCGCGTGACCATCTCGATATACTCGGGCACCTGCCCCACGGCCGAGCCCATGCCGCGCTCGGACATGCCATGCGGGCAGCCAAAGTTCAGCTCGATGCCGTCCGCGCCGGTCTCGGCCACGCGCGGCAGGATCGCCTTCCAGGCGGCCTCCTCGCAGGGCACCATGATCGAGACGATGACGGCACGGTCGGGGTAGTCCGCCTTTACCGCCGCGATCTCTTCAAGGTTGGTCTGGAGGGGGCGGTCGGTGATCAGCTCGATATTGTTGATCCCCAGCACGCGCCGGTCGGCGCCGTAGATCACACCATAGCGCGGGCCATTCACGTTGACGACGGGCGGGCCTTCCTCGCCCAGGGTCTTCCAGACCACGCCGCCCCAGCCCGCCTCGAAGGCGCGGCGCACGTTGTATTCCTTATCCGTGGGCGGGGCCGAGGCCAGCCAGAACGGGTTGGGGCTTTTGATGCCCAGAAAGTCGCTTGTCAGATCGGTCATAGCTAGCTCTCCTTTTCGCCTAGAAGCTCGGACATATCGACGCCTGCGCCGTGCAATCTGTCTTTCGCTGCTTGCTGTATTTCGTCATCGAAGGTCTTTGGGTGCGAAAGCACGACGGCCTCAAAGGTCAGCCCCGGGAACCCCCTTTCGACTAGGGCCGGGAACCCAGCCGAAGCCTCCGGCTTCAGCACCAGGTCTGAAACGGTCCTGGCCTCGCCGTCCTTCGTGATCTTTTGCCGAGTTCGTGTGAGCCGCACTGTTTTGCCACGCTCGTCGCGAAACATTTCCTCAAGAGCGTGGATCGCCCGCCAAACATCAAACTCCACAGTCCCGGGCGTAGCCTCGGGCTGGACCACGCACAGGCGGTTGAAGGCCTCGCGCTCGACCTCCGCGTTCTTCAGGCGACGCGCGTTCGCGATCATATTTCTAAGACGCGCGGGATCTTCCAGCACTCGAATTCGCTCGATCGCGGCCCGGGTTTCTTTTGAGAGGTCACTCATCGAAGCATCCAATTTCTCTCAATTCGAGCACAGCGCATAGACACGGAATGTCAGCGGCAGTGGGCGGTCAGAGACGTTGCGGATCTCGACCCGCCAGCCATCCTCATGCGGGTAGCTGGCGGTGACCAGGAAATCGGCGCGGTCGTCGGGCAGGTTATAGAGGGCATAGCCGCCAGAGGTCAGGTTGTACCCCCGCGGACATGGCACTTCGCGGGCCACCTCCTCGCCCGCGCTGACGCGCTTGCGCTCGAAGCGCTCGGTCTCGCGGAGCGTCTCGGCGTGTAGGATCGCGGCCGGCACGGCCGCCATCCCCAACACCGCCGCAAAAAGCGTCTTCCTCATGCGTTCCTCATCCCTTCTGAAACACCATTTCCCAGGTCTCGGTGATGCCCTGCATCGAGGCGGCCATGGCGTTGCCGTAGCGAACCGGGGCCTCTTCGCCCATGATCAGCTGCAATCCCATCGGGCTCGGGCCGCTTTCTACCATGGCCTTGGACACCCGGCCAAAGAACTCTTTGGAGTAGTCGCCCCTGTTGCGCTCGGCCACCAGGGTCAGCCCGGCGGCGGCGGCGGCATCGCGATAGGCCTGCGGCGGCACCACAAAGCTGCTTTCGGGCACCGAGGACCAGGGCACCGGGAAGGTGATCGCCTCGCCATTGCCCTGCATAATGTCGAACAGCGCGAAGCGCCCGCCAGGCTTGAGCACCCGCGCCACGTCGCGCATCAGCGCAGTCTTATCCTCGATGTTCATGCCCACATGCAGCATCGTTGCGAAATCGAAACTGGCGTCGCTCACCGGCATCTCCAGCGCGCTGCCCACCAGGAACCCCGTGCGATGCCCCAGCCCGCACATCTCGCTCAGGCTGGTGGCGACTGCGACAAAGGCGGGCGTCAGATCCACGCCATGCATATAGGACCCATAGCTTTCGGCGATGAACCGCGCCGTGCCGCCGATGCCAGAGCCCACATCCAACCCAGACATCTCGGCGGTCAGGCCCAGCGGCCCCAGCAGGGCCTCGGTCGCCTCCAGCCCGCCGGTGTGGAACTCGTCCACGCCCTTCAGGTCGGCTGGCTGGGGTGCCTCGGCATCGGCGCCCGCGGCAATCAGGCCGGCCTTAATGCGCTCTAGGATCGCACCGGTATCGTAATGCGTCGTTACTGTTGTCTCTAGCTCGGCCATGTCAGCGCCTAATTGGTTTCTGGAAATGCCCCCAGCTTACGCGATTGTAGCATGAATGTCCTCGGCGGCGTCGCGCCCCTCGGCCACGGCGGTCACCGTGAGGTCGTCGCCGCCCGTGGCGCAGTCCCCGCCCGCCCAGACCTTGGCCATGGAGGTCCTGCCATTGGCATCGACCTGGATCTTGCCGCCCTCCAGCGCCAGCCCCTGCGGCGCGCCGTCCAGGCGCTGCCCGATGGCCTTAAAGACCTGATCGGCGGCGATCCGAAACGTCTCGCCCGTGCCCTCAAGCCCGCCCGCGCCCTGCCTTGTGTATTCCAGCTCGATCTCCTGCGCGGCGCCGTTGCCATGCACCGCCACCGGCTGGGCGTTGCACAGGATCCGCACGCCCTTTTGCGCCGCAAGATCCTGTTCGAACCCGCTGGCACCCATGCGGTCCTGGCCTCGGCGGTAGGCGATGGTGACGCTCTCGGCGCCCAAGAGCTTGGCCTGTACCGCGGCGTCGACGGCGGTCATCCCGCCGCCGATCACCACGACGTTGCGGCCGACCCCCAGGGAGGAAAGGTCATCGGCCTGCCGTAAATCAGCTATGAACTCAACGGCGTCGCGCACGCCGCCCTTGTCCTCGCCGTCTGCGCGCAAGGCGTTCACCCCCGCCAGACCTATCCCGAGGAACACGGCGTCGAATTCCGCCACCAGCGCATCAAGCCCGACGCTGTCCCCGATGGCCGCGTCGCGGCGGATCGCGATGCCGCCGATCTGCACCAGCCAGTCCACCTCGGCCTGGGCGAACCCGTCCACGGTTTTGTAGCTGGCGATGCCGTACTCGTTCAGCCCGCCGGGCTTGGGGCGCGCGTCAAAGATCACCACGTCGTGGCCATGCATGGCCAGCCGGTGCGCGCAGGCCAGCCCCGCGGGCCCGGCCCCCGCCACCGCGACGCGCTTGCCCGTGGGCGCGGCGCGGCTGAAGGGGTGCGGCTTGGCCATCATGGTGTCGGTCGCAAAGCGCTGCAGGCGTCCGATCTCCACCGGCTTGCCCTCGGCGGCCTCACGCACGCAGGCCTCCTCGCACAGTGTCTCCGTCGGGCAGACCCGGGCGCACATGCCGCCCAGGATGTTCTGCTCAAAGATCGTCTTGGCCGCGGCTTCCGGCGTGCCGGTCGAGATCTGCCGGATAAAGAGCGGGATGTCGATCGTGGTCGGGCAGGCCGTCACGCAGGGCGCGTCGTGGCAGAAATAGCAGCGATCCGCGGCCACCGCGGCCTCGTGCCCGTCATAGGGCGCGTGCAGGTCGGCGAAGTTCCTCGCCAAGTCCTCGGCGCTCAGCCGCTGGTCGGCGATCCCTGGCGTAAAGGGGGTGTTGGCCATGAGAGGCTCCCTATCTGCTTGGTTGCTCTCACTCTGGCATAGGTAATTTTTTTATCAAGTGGTAAAATTTGAAGGGGAAAGCACAAAAAACGCCGCCTGCCCAAGCAAGCGGCGTCAAAACTGCAAAGCGCCTAGCGTTTAGGCCAAAGAGCGCTCGATCCGGTCCAGCGTTTCCATCGCGGCCAGCACCTCGTGGCAATCGCCATTCGGCTTGCGGCCTTCGTTGATCGCGGCGATGAACTCGCGGTCGATCAGCTCGATCCCGTTCGACGACACCGCCACGTCCGAGAGGTCGATCTGGTTCTCGCGCCCGTCATAGAGGTCGTCATAGCGCGCGATATAGGTGCCGTTGTCGCAGATATAGCGGAAGAACGTGCCCAGCGGGCCGTCATTGTTGAACGACAGCGACAGCGTGCAGATCGCCCCCGAGGGCACCTTCATGCCGATGGACATGTCCATGGCAATGCCCAGCTCGGGGTGATGCGGGCCCTCAAGGCCGAAGGCCTGCGAGGCCACCTCGCCGGTCTGGTATTGGAAGAGGTCCACCGTGTGGCAGGCGTGGTGCCAGAGCAGGTGATCCGTCCACGAGCGCGCCTCGCCCTTGGCGTTAATGTTGCTGCGGCGGAAGAAATAGGTCTGCACGTCCATCTGCTGGACCTTCAGCTCGCCCGCGTCGATCTTGTTCTTGATCCATTGGTGCGAGGGGTTAAAGCGGCGCACCTGCCCCGCCATACAGACCATGCCGGTTTCTTCCTGGACCGCGCAGATGCGCTTGGCGTCCTCGAGACTGTCGGACATCGGGATCTCGATGAAGGTATGCTTGCCGGCGCGCATCGACGCGATGGCCTGCTCGGCATGCAGCTGCGTCGGCGTGGCCAGGATCACGGCGTCCACGTCGTCGCGCTCTAGGCATTCCTCGAGCGTGGTGGCCCAGTGGCCGACCCCGCGCTCCTTGGCGAAGGCCTCGATCTTCTCCGCCGTTGGTCCCATCACCGAGGTGACGGTGACCTCGTCGATCTCGGCCAGTGCATCCATATGTTTGACGCCGAAGGCGCCATAGGCCCCCGCTACGCAAATCCGCATGTTCTTCCCTTTCTTCCGGCCCGCCCTGACGAAGCGCGAGGATCGCGGCCCGCTGGGCCGCCGCCCCCTTGGCGCTCTAGGCGGCCTTGTTTTCCATAATCAGATGGCCCACGGCGGTGTTGGACGCCGGCACGTGGTAGAAGCGGTGCTTCAGCTCCACTTCCTCGTCCAGCGCGCCGCGCATCACCGACCACATCACCATCTCGACGCCTTCCGAGCCCGCCTCGCGCAGGTACTCGATATGCGGGATCTGGCTGGCGGCGACCGGATCGTTCACGATCTTGTCCATGAACATGTTGTCCCAGTCGCTGTTGATCAGCCCGGCGCGCTTGTATTGCAGCTGGTGGCTCATGCCGCCGGTGCCGAAGATCACCACGTTGAGGTCCTCGTCAAAGCTCTCCACAGCGCGGCGGATCGCCTTGCCCAGCTGGTAGCAGCGGTTCGTCGTCGGCGCCGGGTAGAGCACCACATTGACCGCCAGCGGGATCACCAGGCAGGGCCATTCCTCGGGCTGGCCATACATCAGCGTCAGCGGCACGGTCAGGCCGTGATCGACCTCCATCTCGTTCATGATGGTGATGTCGAACTCGTCCAGGATCAGCGACTGCGCGATATGGCTGGCCAGCACGCCGTGGTTCTTGACCACGGGCACCGGGCGCGGGCCCCAGCCCTCATCGGCGGGCTTGAACTCTGGCGCGCAGCCCAGCGCGAAGGTCGGGATCACCGAGGCATCAAAGGCGGTGCAATGGTCGTTATAGACCATAAAGATCACGTCGGGCTTATGCTCTTTGATCCACTCCTTGGAGTACTCGAACCCCTTGAACAGAGGCTTCCAATACTCCTCCTCGGTCTTGCCCAGATCCACGGCCGCGCCGATGGCGGGCACGTGGGAACAGGCCACCCCTGCGGTGATCCTCGCCATTACTCTTCTCCCCATTCGGACTTGTAGCGGTTGCCCTCGATCGGGCGCCCCCCGTTCAGCATCATCTCGCGATAGGCGTCATGGCCCATGCCGGTCATCAGCGCCGCGAGCTGCTGAAAGCTCAGCCCGTCATTGGCGGCCAGCTTCGCGGTGTAATAGACGTTCCCGCCCACTGTGAACATGGCGTTCCAGTCGCGGTCGCGCACGGCTTGTTTTTGTTCCTCGGTCATCCCAAAGCTGGCCATATAGGCCTCGGGGTCCGCCGCGAAGGCGTCGCGCCCGGCCTGCTTGCCCAGTGAGATGCAGAACTGGTTCAGAGGATATCCCACCCGGGCCCGATCGGCGTCAAACACAAAGGTTCCGGGAATGTCCTCGTAGTCTTTTTGGATGGCCATATGGTTCCTCCCTCCTGCTTGCTGCAGTCGCGTTTGGATTACGACGATATGTACGATCTGGCGGCGTATGACACAAATCTGATTCTCTGGCCACGCATAAGAAAATCCTATTCCACCCCCAGGACCGCGTCGCGCGCCGCCGCGCGGATGGCGTCTAAGAAGGCGGATTGATGCGCCGTGGGGGACCAATCGCGCCGGCGCGTCAGCCCAATCGGGCGCTCGCCCGTCGGCAAGCGGATCGGCAATACGACGATGTCGCCTTGCCGCACCTCATGCGCGATTTGATGGCGCGACAGGATCGACACGTAGTCGCCGCGCGCCAAGAGCTGCCGCACCAGGACCAGCGAAGACGACACCACGCGCACCGGCGTGTTCGGCATGTCATCGATGCCCAGCGCCGCGACCAGAATCTGCCCGGAGGGCGTCGATTTCGGCGGACCGACCCATGGGAATCTCAGCGTATCGGCAAGCGACACATGCGGCTTGGAGGCCAGCGGGTGATGCCGACCGCAGATGATCGCAAGCTTGTCGTCGAACAGCTCCTCCTCGACGATGTCATCGGCGGGCAGATCCCCGCGCAACGCGCCGATGATAAAGTCGAGATCCCCCTCGCGCAGCCCCCGCAGCAAGGCGTCGTAGCGCCCGTCAATCACTCGGATCTGCAACCGCTTATGCGCCCGCACCATGTGATCAATCGCGTCGGGCAGGATCTGGCTGCGCGCCAAAGGCAGGCTGCCCACCATGATCCGCGACGCCTCGCGCCCGGCCAGCGCGGCGATTTCCTCGCTGGCCTGAACCAGCTCGGCCCGGGCAAGCTTGGCCTGCTGAAACAGCGCGCGCCCGAAAGCCGTCATCGCCACCCCGCCTTGCACCACGCCGAATAGGGGCTGCCCCAGGACCTGCTCTAATGCCCGCGCCGAGCGATGCACCGTGGGCTGCGCGATCCCAAGCTTTGCGGCCGCCAATGTAAAGCTGCCGGTGTCGCCAACGGCGATCAGCGCCCGCAGCTGCGCGGCGGTCACCTTCTGGCTAATGCGCACGTCGCCACCTGCAAGGCGGCGGCTTTGCCGCTCGCCGCCCGCGTCTATGAACGCCAAGGCGCGGCTCACGCGACGCGCAAAAAGCGCGCCCTCGGCGGTCGGCACGATCGCCCCCTGCTGGCGCAAAAACAGCGAAACGCCCACCGTTGCCTCCAGCTTGGCGATCCCCTGGCTGGCGGCGGGCTGCGTAAGATGCACCCGCTCCGCGGCCATCGAGACGGACCCCGTGGCCACGGTTTCCGTAAACACGCGCATGTGCCTTATGTTCGGAATTTCCATCACGGCGCTCACCATCACAAACATCGGTATAGCAGAAACTTATTAGGGCCTCGGCTTTCCGAATTGGCAAGATAGAAAAGAAGCGCGACAATAAGCAGAGACAGGTTATAGGGGACGAATCCGATGAGCGACACAAAAACCGCGCTGATTATCAGCGCGCATTCCGCCGATTTCGTCTGGCGCTGCGGCGGCGCCATCGCCCTGCATCAGAAAAAGGGCTATGAGGTCACGGTGGTCTGCCTCTCCTATGGCGAGCGCGGCGAGAGCGCCAAGCTGTGGAAGCAGGAGGGCATGACGCTGGACCGCGTCAAAGTCGAGCGCCGCAAGGAGGCCGAGGCCGCCGCCCAGGCCCTGGACGTGCATGACATCCAGTTCTTCGACGTGGGCGACTACCCGCTGGACCTGGGCCGCGAGACCCAGGACCGCATGGTCGACGTGATCCGCGCGGTGCAACCCAAATGGATGATGAGCCACTCCAAATGGGACCCCTACAACACCGACCACATGTACACGACCGACTTCGCGCTGACCTGCCGCATGATCGCGCAGGCCTGGGGCCATAACCCCGGCCAGAAGGTCCTGGGCGCGCCGCAGCTCTACCTCTTTGAGCCGCACCAGACCGAGCAGATGGAGTGGAAGCCCAACGTGTTCCTGGACATCTCCGAGGTCTGGGACAAGAAACGCGCCGCCATCGAGTGCATGCAGGGCCAAGAGCACCTGTGGGACTTCTACACCAACGTGGCCGAGAACCGCGGCAACCATTTCCGCCGGAACTCCGGCGGCATGGCGGGCGGGCGCAAGGCCACCCATGCCGAGGGCTTCCAGATGATCTTCCCGCAGACCGTGGATGAACTGGCATGAGCTATCAACCCGGAGACGTGGGCGTTGTCGTCCAGAATATTGAGCGCGCCGAGCAGGCGGTAATCGACGGGCTGGCCGCCGCGGGCGTGGCCACGGTGCATGAGGCGCAGGGGCGCAAGGGCCTCTTGGCCAGCTACATGCGCCCCATCTATGGCGGTGCCCGCGTTGCAGGCTCCGCGGTCACGATCCTTATGCCGCCCTGCGACAACTGGATGATCCATGTGGCCGTTGAGCAGGTGAAGCCCGGCGATATCCTGATCGCGGGGGTGATGTCCGCGTCTGATGCGGGGTATTTTGGCGATCTGCTGGCGACCTCTTGCAAGGCGCGCGGCGCGGTGGGGCTGGTGATCGACGCGGGCACGCGCGACGTGGCGGACCTGACCGAGATGGGCTTTCCCGTCTGGTCCAAGGCGGTCTGCGCCACTGGCACGATCAAGGCCACCCTGGGCTCGGTCAACGTGCCCGTCGTCTGCGCCCAGCAGCTGGTGAACCCCGGCGATGTGGTTGTGGCCGATGATGACGGCGTGGTCGTGGTGCGCCGCGATGAGGCCGCGGATGTGCTGGCCAAGGCGCAGGCGCGCGAGGCCAACGAGGGCGACAAGCGCGAGAAACTCGCCTCCGGCGTGCTGGGGCTGGACATGTATGGCTTCCGCGAGACCCTCGCCGAGAAGGGTTTGAAGTATGTCTAGGGGGCGTCTCATCTGCCCTGATAGGCGTCCTCGACAGTGAGCGGCGTGCGCTGCATGTGGATGCGGGGCGGGACCTCGAAGGGCGGGTACTTCCTGGCCGAGGACCTGCCTGCCGAGCGCGACGCATTCCTGTTGAGCGTTTTCGGCTCGCCAGACACACGCCAGATCGACGGGATGGGCGGGGCCGACCCGCTGACCTCGAAAGTGGCGGTGGTCAAGGCATCGGACCGCCCCGGCGTGGACGTGGACTACCTCTTCTTGCAGGTCTTCGTGGACCAGCCCATCGTCACGGACGCGCAGAACTGCGGCAACATCCTGGCCGGCGTCGGCCCTTTCGCGATTGAACGCGGGCTGGTCGCCGCACATGACGGCGAGACGCCGGTGACCATCTATATGGAGAACACCGGCCAGGTCGCCGTGGCGCGGGTGGCGACCCCGCAGGGTCGCGTTACCTATCGCGGCGAGGCCCGGATCGACGGGGTACCCCTGCCCTCCGCGGCGGTGCCAATCACGTTTAAGGACACCGCCGGGTCCTCCTGCGGCGCGCTCTTGCCCACGGGCAATGCCGCGGACATCGTGGAGGGCGTCGAGGTAACAATGATCGACAATGGCATGCCCTGCGTGGTGATCCGCGCCTCCGACATAGGGATCAGCGGCGAGGAAAGCCCGCAAGCGCTTGAGGAGAACGCCCCTTTGCGCGCCAAGCTCGAGGCGATCCGCCTGGCCTGCGGCCCGCTGACGAACCTCGGCGATGTGACTGAGAAGAGCGTGCCCAAGATGACCATGGTGAGCCGCGCCCGCGATGGCGGCGCGATCTCCACCCGCACCTTCATCCCGCATCGCTGCCACAAGACCATCGGTGTGCTGGGCGCGGTCAGCGTGGCCACGGCCTGCCTGATCCCCGGCTCCACCGCCTATGACCTGGCCGAGCGGGGCGCAGGCCAAACCCGCAGCCTCTCAGTCGAGCACCCCACCGGCGAGATGACCGTTGTGGCCACGCTGGAGGGCGATGAGATCAAAGAGGCCGCGATCCTGCGCACGGCCCGCAAGCTGATGGACGGGACAGTGTTCCCGCACGAGGAAGGATAGCCCATGCCCATGGATCCCGACTGGAAGGTCTGGCACCAGAACCCGCGCAAGCCGCAATACCAGCCGCCCGAGGGCGCGGTGGACGCGCATTGCCATGTGTTCGGGCCGGAAGAGGTCTTTCCCTACGCGCCGGAGCGCAAATACACGCCCTGCACCGGATCGAAGGAGCAGCTATTCGCGCTTCGCGACCATCTGGGATTCAGCCGCAATGTGATCGTGCAGGCCTCCTGCCACGGGCGCAACAATGACGCGCTGATCGACGCGCTGAAGGCCTCGGATGACATGGCCCGCGGCATCGCCGTGGTGGATGACCAGATCAGCGCCGATGAGTTGGCCGAAATGCACGCCGCCGGCGTGCGCGGCGTGCGCTTCAACTTCGTGCGCCGCTTGGTGGACCCAAAGCCACGCGATCACTACGAGCGCATTATCGACAAGATCGCCCCCCTGGGCTGGCACATCATCGTCTATATCGAGGCGGCGGATTTCGCCGAGCAGGTGCCATTCCTCAAGAGCCTGCCGGTCACCGTGGTCTTCGACCATATGGCACGGCCCGACGTGGCCAAAGGCGTGGACCACCCGGACTTCCAGGCCTTTGTGGACCTGATGGAAAGCGACCAGTTCTGGTGCAAGGTCTCCTGCCCCGAGCGGCTGACCCAGCACGGCGGCAGCCACGAGAATTACTCGGATGTGCTGCCCTTCATGAAGCGGCTGGTCGATCTCTATCCGGACCGAGTGCTTTGGGGCACGGACTGGCCGCACCCGAACATGAAGAGCCACGTGCCGGACGATGGGCAATTGGTCGAGTTGATCCCACTGATCGCCGACACCGAAGAGAAGCAGCGCAAGCTGTTGGTGGATAACCCGATGCGGCTCTATTGGGGGTGATCGGGATTGGCCTGGAGCGGGCGTTGCCAACATGCGCGACCCTGACAACGCCTGCCGACCCCAGACGCAGCGGAATCCAAGTAGTGCAACCGCCCGAGCTTGCCTCGGGCAGCGGCCGACCTCCCCCAGGAGGCCGCTTTTGCAACGTCACAACCTATTGGAGCGCTGGCGTTTTCGAAGACCGCACGCAACACAGAACCGTAGCACAAGCGACCTCCAGGTCGGCCGCTGCCCGCGTTGCGCTCGGCTCACGGTGGAGGCCCCGGATCAAGTCCGGGGCGGTAGCGCTTCAATGACCGCTACAGGCCAACCGCCGACACCCTGATCTCGCCCACATAAGGACCTTAGCTATTTGAACGCCTCGCCAGGCGGCGCACCACCGGCCGCGATGCCAGCGCCGTTGCCAGCGCATTGAAACGCGCCTCGGCGACCTCTCCGAACAGGCCTTCCGCATGGCGGGGCAGTAGCAGGTGCAGCTCTTTCTTGCGCGGCTTCCAGCACAGCGCACCCATCGCGGTCGCGTCGCTGGCCGCAAGCATCGAGGCAAAGCGCATCGCGCGCCCTAGAACCTCGGCCTGGTGCACGTCCTTTTCCGACAAGAGCCCCACCAGGTCCGCCAGGCGTGTGCCCTCGCGGCTGCTCTTGTAGCGATGGAGCAGCGCGAGGCCCACAAAGATCCGCCCGGTATGCGTCAGCCCGCCCAGGCTGGCACGGGTGGCGCTGTCAAAGCAGGCCTCGTGGCGGTAATCGGGATGCGCGCGCCAGTTGACATCGTGCAGCAGGCAGGCTGCCTGGATCAGCCGCTGCCGGTTTGGCGGCGCCTGGTTAAAGAGCGGCTGTAGGAAGCGATAAAGCACCGCGCCAAAGCCGGGCATGCGCGCGTCCTTCTCCTCGGAGAACCGGCAGGCTTCGATCAGCGGATCGCGTGGTCGCAGCGCCTCGGGCATGGCCTGATAGAGCATGCCCTCACGGATCCCGTAGCTCGAGATCGCGATCTCCTTTGGCTTGATCGCGCGAATCAGCTCCTTAAAGACCTCGCCCGCGAGGGGCACAAGGGACATGCGCGCCTCGGACACGCCGCTGGCCATCCGCAACGCGTCATGGTCGTGCTCGTCGATCCATTTCAGCGTTTGGTGGATCGATTTGGCGGTCATACGGTATTCGTGCATCACATGCAGCGGGTAGCCGCGCCGCTCCATGTCCAGCCGGGCGATGGCGCGCCAGGAGCCCCCCACCAGATAGAGCCGGTCCTGCTGTCCCATCTTGGCCACCATGGCCTCGACGGTCTCGCGAATATGGGCGCGGCGGCGCTTACGCCCGCGGATCGCCTGCAGGCGCAGCGGTCCCAGCGACGAGGTTTCGCGCGCGCCCACCGCGCCTTGCGACACTTCGGCCAGCTCCATCGACGAGCCGCCGATATCGCAGACATATCCGCTGGCATCCGGCCAGCCCAGCAGCACGCCTTGCGCAGACAGTCGCGCCTCTTCCGGGCCGTCAATGACCTGGATCTTGAGACCGGTGTCGCGCAGCACATCAGCGCAGAACTCCGGCCCGTCTACGGCTTCACGCACGGCCGCCGTGGCCACCGCGGTGAGCTGCGCGATGCCGAACCCCTTCGCCAAAAGCTGGAAGCGGCGGATCGCCGAAAGCGCGCGCGTGCGCCCCTCGGGGTTGAGCCGCCCCGTCTCAGCAGTGCCCGCGCCCAGCGCGGCCATGATCTTTTCGTTGTAAAAATAGTGCGGGCTGCGCGCCGCGCCGTCAAAGATCACCAGGCGGACAGAGTTCGAGCCCACGTCCACTACGCCCACGCGCCGCAGAGCGGCCGCAGCGGGATGGTCGAATACAGGGCGATCCGGCGCCATATCCTCGGCCTCTCGTTTGCCCGAGCCATCCATAGGCCGTTCATCCCCCTGGCGCATTCGTCGCTAATACGATGCCGGAAGACGAAACAGGCGTCAATCGTGCATGCAGGAATCGTGGCCGCGGACGCCGCGACAAATCATACACGTTGGCCCCTAAATGGCGGGCAGCTTTTGGCCGACATCAGACCTTGGCGCGACACAATTTTCTTGCAAGAAAATTGCGAAACTCTTGAAAGAGTTTCTTTACCGCGCCCCGAATTAAACCTTCATGCACAACCGCTTGCCGACCTGCGGGCCCAACTTTCCTTGGAAGGAAAGTGCAAATCTCTTGCAAGAGATTTGGCGCGCCCAAACGCCTGCTCCAGCTCCAAACCCGCGCCTATTCCTCCACATCACGCAGCCGCATATGCGCCATGATCTGCCCGTGGTCAGAGGCCAGCTTGTTATAGGGCGCCTCGGGATGCGAGCCATCGGTCAGGTGGTCATTCAGCACGCTGAAATACTCCATCTCACCCACGCGATCCGCGTATTCGGGGTGGAAATGCCGTGACATGAAGATCTGGTCGATGCTCTCGAAATTGCCCCCAAAGGCGGCAGTATAAACCATGTCGCGGGCCGAGCGGCGCACGAACATCTTCTCTGCCGAGTGCAGCCGCACCCGCTCGATATCCTCACGGATCTGCTCGGCCTCCTGGCGCGAGTAGCGGTCATTGGCGCGCTGCGCGTCGTGCCGCCGCATCCATGAATAATTCTTAAACGGGGTCTCGCCGGTGATGATCTCGGTGGAGACGGCATGCTCGCCATCGTTCATGTCGCCCAGCACCAACACCGGCCGGCCACGGTCCAGCTCGTCCAGGATCAACCCGCGCAGCACATAAGCCTCGGCCATGCGCCGCAGCGCCGCGCGCAGGCTGCCCAGCATCCGCCCATGGGCGTTGTACTTGGTCAGGTCGACCTCGGAGGCGAAGGGCGCGCGCTCGGGCTTGATGAACTCGCCCAGCTTGGACTTCAGGTGGCAGTTGAAGACGCTGATCACCTGCCCGCCCACGGGGATGCGCGTCTTGAGGATGGGGCGGGACAGGCGGCTGATCCTGTAGGACCCGCCGTCAGCGCCGCCCAACTCTTGGAAGGGGATCTCCAGCGGCACCTCCAGCTCTTGAATGACCTCCGGCGCGCCCTCGAACCCAAAGCGGCTAAGCGTGGCCACCCCGGGCCTGCGATGGCCCGGCTCGCCATCATTGGCGTTGCGCGCAAAGGCCAGCCCTTCCCGCCCGTAGCTCTCATATTTCAGCTTCTTGAAGATCGCCTTCTTGCGGTACTTCTTGGAGCGGTCGGGCACCACGGCGTCGTTCAACTCCGCCCCGCGTGCGTCCGTCTCGTCGATCACGGCCTGCAGGGGCGCCTCGTCAAAGATCTCCTGAAAACAGACGATATCCGCCGAGAGGCTCAGAAGCTGCTCGGCCAGCCAGTCCTCTTTCCAAGCATGCTCCTCCGGGGTGTATTTTTCGAAAGTGTAGTATTCCTGGTCCGGTCCGATCAGGTTCTTAACGTTGAATGAGGCGATGGTGAAGTCGGTCATGGCGGGCGTCCTGCACTGATGAATGCGACCACTCTGCCCCAGGTCCACTGGAATGTGTACCGCCTCTCTGAAGCGACCGGGCTATCTCGCCCAACCGAGAAGAGCCCCTGTCGCCGCGTCGCTTATGGCCAGCAAAAGAACCGTCACCGCGCCAGGTTGCCACCCCGCTCGGGCACACCGAACTCCTCAAAACACGCTTTGGCCAGTTTCGCGACGCCCGCCTGGATGGTCTCGATCGAGGGGTGCCCAAAGCACAGCCGCATCCGGTGCCGGTTGGCCGCGCCATCCACGGACCATTGCGAGCCCGGGTTGATCTCGACGCCCTGGGCCAAAGCGACCTGGAACAGCCGGTCAGTGTTCACCTGCTGCGGCAGGGTGACCCAAAGGTAGATCCCGCCGACAGGTCGCTCATATTCAGCGGCGGCCCCGAAATGCTCGTCCAGCGCGGCGCAAAGGGCGTCCGCCTTTTCCTGCAGCATCGGCAGGAGATTCGAGACATGGACGTCAAACGCATCGGGCAGGAACTCCGCCATCACCAACTGCTCGAGCGCGCCGCTGCCCGCATCCGTCTTCAAAGGCAGGATCCGCCCCATCAACGGCCAGGGCGCCACCAAAAAACCTAGGCGCAGCGCGGGCGCGATGGTCTTGGAGAACGTGCCGCAATAGATCACCCGCCCCTCCGTATCCAGCGCATGCAGCGCGGGCGGGCGCTCTCCGGAAAAGACCAGGTCAGCGTAGCAATCATCCTCAAAGATCGGCACGTCGAACCGCGCCGCCAGGGCCAGCATCTCGCGCCGCCGCGCAATGGGCATGACCGAGCCGGTCGGGTTCTGCACCGTGGGGATCGTGTAGATGAACTTGGGCTTGCGGCCCTGCGCAGCAAGATCCGCAAGCGCCGCCTCAAGCGCGTCCATCCGCATCCCGTCCGCGTCCAGGTCGATGCCCACATAGTCGACGCCCAACGCACCCAGTCTGTTCAGCGCGCCAGCATAGTTCGCGGCCTCCACCAGCACCACGTCGCCGCGATCCAGCAGCGCCCTATTCACCAATTCCATGGCCTGCAGCGAGCCCGAGGTCATCAGCACCTCGCCCGGATCCACGCGCATCTGCGCACGGCCCTCCAGCATCTCGGCCACGCGTTCCCGCAGCGGCAGGTGCCCTTGGCTGCCGCTGTCCATGCCGTATTTTCCCATCGCGTGCCCTTGCGCGCGCAGCGTCTTGGCCACGGCGTCGGCCAGCGCCTCGACCGGCACGGTCGGCTCGTCGATATTGCCTCCCACGAAATGATAGGGCGGCAACCCGCCATAGGGCTTGGCCTGGCCGGTTGCTGCGGCGGATAGTTTCGAGGAGAAATCGAACATTGGTGTGGTCCCGGTCTTCGCGTTGCGTTCCAGGCAGGTTTGCAAGCCCTGCCCGGAACTACCATCCTAAACTTAACACTTGGCGCGGAATTCTTGATGCGGGAGTTGAATTCTCAGCAGCCTGGAGCGATGATACCGAAATTGCATCAACTGAAGGGCGCAATATGCACCGCCGTAACTTCCTGCTTGGTACCAGTGCCGCCGCCCTCACCGCCTGCAGCCGCTCGCTTCCGCCGCCAGAGATCCAGGCCGCCCCGCCGAACGCCAAGATCCAGCGCATCTATGTTGCGACCCAGCATGGCGATCTGGAGACCTTTCGGAACTTTGGCAACCCGAGGGTCAACCGCACGCGGTACTTTGAGGCCGACATCTCTATCCCGCCCGGCCACACGCCCGGCAAAATCGAGACCGCGCCCCATCCCGACCCAGAGAAACATTTCGCCCTGGTGGGCGCCGAGGAACACGACTTGGGCGGGTTTCTGAGGGCCCTGGACAGCGGCCCCGGTGAAAAGGATCGCGTGGCGATCTTTGTGCATGGCTACAACACCAACATCCAGCAGGCGGGGCTGCGCCTGGCGCAGCTGAAGACCGACTACCTGGTCCCCTTCCCCACGATTGCCTTCGCCTGGCCGTCAAGCGGCCAGCTGCTTGGTTATGTCTACGACCGCGACTCGGTGCTGTTCGCCCGCGACGGGTTAGAGAATTTGATCCGCGAGGTCCGCCGCCGCACCGGGCGCAAGATCGTGCTGGCGGCGCATTCCATGGGCACGTTCCTGTCGATGGAGGTTATGCGGTCCATGGCTTTGAAGTCGCCAGGCGATCCGGCGCATCATATCGACGAGCTCTACCTGATCTCGCCAGATATCGACGCGCAGGTCTTTGAGCGCCAGATCGCGCCCATCCGGCCGCTGCCCGACCCGTTCTTCGTGGTCTCGGCGCCCGGGGACCGTGCGCTGCGCCTGTCGTCGTTCATCACCGGCGAGGCTCAGCGCCTGGGCGTGGTCACCCAGAACGAGGCGCTCAGCGCGCGCGGCATCCAATTCATTGATGTCGGGCGCTTCGCAGGCGACGACCGGCTGGGCCACAACGTGCCGTTTAACTCTCCCGGCGCGATCCGGGCCTTGAGCCGGCAGCTTGCGGACGGCGGACGGCTGCTGCTTTAAGCGCGGGCCGCGCCGCCCCTTGCGGTGCAATCGGTTTCCTGGCATCCAAGCGATGGAACCGTTACAATATAACATACCAGTTGGAGCCCTAAACATGCGCCTCACCGTGCTTGCCGCCTTCCTGTTGTCGACTGCCGCCGCACCCGTTCTGGCGGCCGATGACGAACACTCAGACCACCTCTCCGAAGCGGACGGCCTGCGCATCCTGCATGCCTGGACCAACGCCACCGACGACGACCATGTTGCGGTCTACCTTGAGATTGAGAATAACCGCGCCACCGAGGTCGTTCTTATGGGGGCCGAGACCGAGATCGCAAAAGAGGCCCATCTCATGGCGATTGACCCCAGCACTGGCGACGAGACCGAGATCGAGGAACTGCCCGTGCCTGCGGGTTCCGAGATGGAACTGGCCCCCGGCGGGCTCTTTATCGAGTTGCATGACGTCGCAAAGGCCCTATCTGAAGGGGACGAGTTTGAATTAGAGCTCGAGTTCGGCGATGATCTCCACCTGGATGTGCACGTCGAAGTGGAGGCAGCGGATGCGGATAGCCACGGCCACGCTGGCCATAATCACTAGCCTTCTGGCTTCGACGGCTCATGCAGATGCCATGCGCAACTGGCAGGTCCTGCAAGGCGTGACGATCACCGAAGAGCTGGACGGGGATATCTGGCAGGCCAAAAAGAGTTTCTCGGCGGATGTGCTGGCCGCAGCCGAATCGAGGAACTTCGACATCGCCGGCTTTTACGTCCCCATCCAGGCGCAGGCCTATATCGAGTTCTTCCTGCTGGTGCCCGACCCCGCCGACTGCCCGTTTTGTGGCAACGGCGGGTATGGGCCCTCGCTAGAGGTCACCTTGAAGAAGCCCATGAAGGATATGGCCGAGTTCTCAAAGCTGCATATCCGCGGGCAGTTAGAGCTGATCGACGACCCGACCACCTATCAGGCCTATCGCATGATCGACGCCGCGGTGGTCGCGGCAAACTAGGACCACAAAAATCAGACACCCGCCGCGGCAGCCGCGACGGGTGCTATCGATACGGTCTTCGGGACGGACCTAAAGCTCGCCTAGATCCTGTCCGCCACGCGCCTCTAGATCCGCGCGGCGCCCCGGGCGTCTGACCCAGAACACGAAAATCAAATAAACCATACCGAGCACGGCCATCGTGGCAGCGCCCGGGATCAGATATGGAACAAATTCCATGGGTAGTCTCCCGCTTTGTGCGTGGTTAATCAAATGCAAAGTTGTGCCGGCTATAAGGCGAGAGGTTGGGAATATTACGACTGTGGAAACCTGCGCCGTAATCCCCAGTTATTGTGGCGATTGTACCTGTTTTGGCGACAGTATGTGAATCGCGACCGTATGCAGGGCTTGACCGAACCCGGCCAATCCCCTAGGTCACCCTTGAGATGAAGGTGGGCAATGCGGTCCGCCGGGCCGCGCTGGTTTAGCGGCCATCCACTGAGCCGCCGAACCGAAAGGCACTTATGACTTCTTTTTCAGACTTGGGGCTAAGCCCCAAAGTACTCCGCGCCGTTACCGAGGCCGGGTACGAAACGCCAACACCGATCCAAGAGGGCGCTATCCCTCCCGCGCTTGAGGGCAAGGACGTGTTGGGAATCGCGCAGACCGGCACCGGCAAGACTGCGTCCTTCACATTGCCGATGATCACCATGCTGGCCCGGGGGCGCGCCCGCGCGCGGATGCCGCGCTCGCTGGTGCTTTGCCCCACGCGTGAGCTTGCCGCGCAGGTGGCCGAGAACTTCGACACCTATGCCCAGAACGTCAAGCTGACCAAGGCTTTGCTGATCGGCGGGGTCTCGTTCAAGGAACAGGACCTCCTGATCGACAAGGGCGTGGACGTGCTAATTGCGACACCGGGCCGCCTGCTTGACCATTTCGAGCGCGGTAAGCTGTTGCTGACCGGCGTGCAGGTCATGGTCGTGGACGAGGCTGACCGAATGCTGGACATGGGGTTCATCCCCGATATCGAGCGTATCTTTAGCCTGACGCCCTTCACGCGGCAGACGCTGTTCTTTTCGGCCACCATGGCGCCAGAGATCGAGCGGATCACCAACACCTTCCTATCGAATCCCGTCAAGATCGAGGTCGCCCGCCAGGCGACGGCATCAGAGACGATCGAACAGGCTGTTGTGATGTTCAAGGGATCGCGGCGCGACCGCGCCGCATCCGAGAAGCGCAAGACGCTGCGCGCGGTCATCGAGGCCGAGGGCGAAACCTGCACCAACGCGATCATCTTCTGCAACCGCAAGACGGATGTGGACATCGTCGCCAAGTCCTTGAAGAAATACGGCTTTAACGCCGAGCCCATCCACGGTGATCTCGACCAATCGCAGCGCACGCGCACCCTGGACGCCTTCCGCGACAAGTCGCTCAAGCTGCTTGTGGCCTCAGATGTGGCGGCGCGCGGGCTGGACGTGCCCTCTGTCAGCCACGTGTTCAACTTTGATGTCCCAGGCCACCCCGAGGACTACGTGCACCGTATCGGCCGCACCGGTCGGGCGGGCCGCGAGGGCAAGGCCATCATGATCTGCGAGCCGCGCGACGAAAAGGCGCTGGACGCGGTGGAAAAGCTGATCGCGAAAGCGATCCCACGCATCGACAACCCGGCGCAATCGGCAGCACCTGCCGCCGCCACCGCCACCTCCGCCCCGGTCGAGGCGCCAAAGCCAGAGGTCCGCGAGGACAAGCCAAAGCGCGAAAGCCGCAGCCGCTCGCGCGGGCGTGGTAAGGAACGCGACGATCGCGGGCACAAGGCAGGGACGGTTGTTGGGATGGGCGAGCATATGCCCTCGTTTATCGCGATGAGCTTTGACGAGCGCCGCACGTCCTAGACAGGCGCGCGAAAACCAATCGGTAACGTTTTCGGCCTAAAAGTCTCGTGCCGCGCGAGGCGCAGCAGCTGTGCCGCGCTCCGTGCGCGGATGTTGGTCGTAATGAGGTTGGGGATCTGGTGATGTCGGCAATCGAACCGTGGTTTAGCAACCAACGTGCACCGTTGCACCTGCCCTGCCAGCTTGACGCGTTCCCAGCACCGATCAGCGGCCATGTGCTGGACCTGTCCTATGATGGTGCCTGCCTCAGCTATGATGTCGACGCCGCTCCACAGCAGCTTGAAAGCGTGCAATGCATCGAGATCGAGGATGTCGGCGTGTTCGAGGCGCTCTTGCGATGGCAGCGCGATGGCCGTGTTGGGATCAGCTTTCGGCACCCAGATCGCGCCCGCGTGAAGGTCGAGGCGTTCTTTTCACAGCTCGACGTCAGGATCAAAGGGCGGGGCTAGATCCGCTGCTCTGCGTCCGCGCTCATGCTCAATTCCGGCCCGCTGTGATCGCCTCGGGACAAAAGCGTTCGCGCGGCCCACACAAGCAGCGCGGCGACAATGATGCCCGCAAGGCCCGCGATAAAGTCAATCGCAGAGGCGCTGCGTCCAGGCACCACGATTTGCGCGTATTCGATCAGATTTGCGATGGCCACCAGTCCCATGATCACGCTTACGTAGCCCAAAAGGTCGATCAGAGCGACCGTTAGGACAGCAAAACACAACCCGTAGACCAGAGGCATCGTGTCCGTTGGCATCTCTAGATTTGTCGCGACGACGCCCAGCCACACCAGAGCCCATACGCCAAGCAAGACCAACGGGTAGATTGCCACGCAAACAATAATAGAACCAAGGAACTTTGGGATACGCATACAGGCCTCTCACACCGAATGATGCCATTGTTTCGCAGAAATCCGGCGAAACTATGGCATCATTGTGGTTCGGGCCCTGTTGGAGCGCCTATCCTCGCAGATTCTGGATCATGACAGCCGAGAGATGATGACCGTCACTTCGGGCTTCTTACCGATCTCTTCCTGCGCGGATCTGCGCACCGTTTTCTTGGCCAGATCCTCCATCGCGGCGTCATCAGCGACGGTTTTTTGCCCCGCACGCGCGATGGCCTGGCCCAAGTCATGCTCCAGGACATCCACAACGGGCGCATTCGACCGACCGGTCCCGGCCAGCCCCATCGTCTCGCACCACGGGTCGCCAAGCAGCTCGTCGTCCTCGTCCAGGACCACATTGACCAACACATGCCCGTTTAGGGCCATGCGGATCCGGTCGCGTACGATCCCGTCCAACGCGCCGATCCGAACATCGCCGTCCAGATAGTCGCGCCCGGTCTCGACATAGTCCGCCACCTGCGGCACGTCGCCGGTTAGGTCCAGCATCTTGCCGTTTGGCGCGATGATCGCCGCGCGCCCGCCATTCTCAGCCAGCACGGCATGCGCCCGCAGCATCCGGTGCTCGCCATGCATCGGGATCACCATTTTTGGGTCCAGCACCTCATGCACGGCCAAAAGATCCGGACGGTTCGCATGCCCCGAGACGTGATACAGCCCCGAGCTATCATCCACGACGTCCACGCCCATCTCGCTGAAATTGTTAATGATCCTTAGAACCGAGCTCTCATTCCCAGGGATCGTCTTTGACGAGAATAGGAACAGATCACCCTCTTTAAGCTGCAGGCCCAGAAACTTGCCACGGCTGAGCTGCGCCGTCGCCGCGCGACGCTCGCCTTGGCTCCCCGTTGTCAGAAGCATCAGGTTCTCGCGCGGGATTTGCTGCGCGTCCTCGGGGCTGACCACTTGGGGGAAATCCGTCAGCACTCCGGTCTCAATCGCCGCGGTGATCATGCGCCGCATCGCGCGCCCCAGCAGAACCACCGAGCGGCCAGCGCGGGTGCCCGCCTCGGCCAAGGTTTTCACCCGCGCCACGTTGGAGGCAAAAGTGGTCGCCGCTACCGCGCCCTTGGCAGAACTGACCAGGCGTTCAATTTCCGGGCCGACGCTGGATTCGCTGCGGCCCTCGTGCAGCGACTGCACATTCGTCGAATCGCAAACCAAGGCATGGATGCCAGGCCGCGCGACCTCCGCCCAAAGAGCGGGATCATAGGGCTCGCCCACGCCGGGCGAGCGATCCAGCTTGAAGTCGCCCGTATGCACAACCCGTCCCGCGGGCGTGTCGATCACCAAGCCAGAGCTTTCGGGTATGGAATGCGAGACTGGCAAGAACCCCACGTTGAATGGGCCGGTTTGCCGCTGCTCGGGCCAAGCGCCGCGCGTCTTGATCACCTCGCCGGAATGGCCCTGCTCTTCCAGCTTCATGCGCCCCAGATGCGCCGTGAAGGCGCGCGCATAGACCGGCGCTTTCAGCCGCGCCCACAGATGCCCCAGCGCGCCGATATGGTCCTCGTGCCCATGCGTGATGAATATCCCGTCGATCCGGTCGCGCCGTGCCTCGAGCCACGAGATTTCCGGCAGGATCAAGTCCACCCCCGGCGTTGTGTCCATGTCCGGGAAGGTCACCCCAAGGTCCACAACAATCAAACGCTCGTTGTTCTCGGGCCCGTAACCATAGACATAACAATTCATCCCCACTTCCCCGGACCCGCCGAGTGGGAGATAGATCAGCCGTTCACTGCTCACGCATTTTCCTTATTATATTGGTGGATGACGGTCAGCCCGTGCATCGTTAGATCGTGCTCGATCGTGTCGAACAACGCCTCGCCCTGGGCAAAGAGCGGCGCCAACCCGCCCGTGCCGATCACCTTCATCGGCGCGCCGTATTCGTCCTTGATGCGGCGGGTCATCCCCTCGATCAGGCCGGTGTAGCCCCAGAACACGCCCGACTGGATGCAGGCCACGGTGTTCTCGCCGATCACCTTCTCCGGTTGCGAGATGTCGACATGCGGCAGCGCCGCGGCGCCCGCGTGCAGCGCCTCCAGGCTAAGATTCACCCCCGGCGCGATCACCCCGCCGACATAGGCCCCGTCCGCGCCCACCACGTCGAAATTCGTGGCCGTGCCAAAATCCACCACCACCACGTTGCCGCCGTGCCGGTCGAAGGCCGCCGCCGCATTCGCCAGCCGGTCGGGGCCGGGGCGCGTGCCCGCCTCCACCCGGTAGGGCACCGGCAGCATGCATTCCGGCTTGCCGACCACCAACGGGCGGCAGTCAAAGTAGTTCGCGCACAGGACCCGGAGGTTGAACACCACCCGCGGCACCGTCGACGAAATCACCACCTCGTCGATCATTACATTCGTGAGGTCATTGGCCTTCATCAACGTCGACAGCCAGACATAATACTGATCCGCCGTGCGCTGATGCTCGGTCGAGGCGCGCCAGGTCGCCAGGAACCGCGCGCCGTCCCAGATCGAGAAGACCGTGTTGGTGTTGCCCGTATCGATGCAAAGCAGCATTGGAAAGCCTTTAGAAAAACACGTCCGCCGCCTGGATCGCCACGCGGCCCTTCGGTGTGGATAAGACCAAAGCGCCGGAATTGTCCACCGTCTCGAAGGTCCCGGTGGTCTCTTCGCGCATGGTGCGCGCCGTTATTGTGTCGCCCAGGCGGGCGGCGCGGGCCAGCCAAGCCTCGCGGATCGGCGCAAATCCAAAACCTGTGAAGCGTATCTCCCAGGCCGCGTATGCGCTGGCGAGATGGTTGAGGAACTCCTCCGGCGCAACGACGGCCCCCGTCTCGGCCAACGCCACCGGACGCAGCGCCTTGGGGTCCTCGACCTGAGGGGCCTGCGCCAAGTTGACCCCGATTCCAATCGCCAGGTGGTCCAGCCGTGGGCCCTGCCCCAGCGACTCCAGCAAAATCCCCGCAAGCTTGCCACCGTTCAGCAGCACATCATTGGGCCATTTGAGGCTAAAACCCTCTGGGCGCCCGGTCACGGCCACGCAGGCCTCGTGCAACGCCAGTGCGGCGACGAAGCTGCGCAACGCGACTTGCTCGGGCGGTTCGGTGGGGTGCAGCACCAGCGTGGCGGCAAAATTTCCCGTGGGGCTTTCCCAGGGGCGGCCCCGGCGCCCGCGCGCTTCGGTCTGGCGATGCGCCAGGATCCAAGCCGGCCCGGCAAGGCTCGCGGCCCGGCGGGCCGCCTCTGCGTTGGTCGAATCGGTCTCCTCTAAGACGATCCGTGCATAGCCGTGGGGCCAATCGCTACTGGACAAGGGCCGCCGCAGCCGCCATCGCCGGGCCCTCAATGCCAAAGAGGTTCACCACCCCAAAGACCATGATCGCCGCCGACACCATCAAAAGTGCCCATTCCGCCGGGTTGCTGGCGCCGTCCAGCCCGTCCGTCTCCTCGCCGAAATACATGAAATACACGATCCGCAGGTAATAGAACGCGCCAATCACCGACGCGATCACTCCGGCTACCGCCAGCCAAGCCATATCCGCCTGCACCGCCGCTTGCAGCACGTAGAACTTGCCAAAGAAGCCCACCAAGGGCGGCACACCCGCCAGGCTAAACATCAGCACCAACAGGGCCAGCGCCTTGAGCGGCTGCTGCTTTGAGAGCTGGTTCAGGGCCGAGATATCAGTGACCACCTGCCCATCGCGCTCCATCGACAGAATAAACGCAAACGTGCCGACATTCATGGTCACATAGATCGCCATATAGACCAGCATCGCCTGCACGCCGAACTCAGTCCCCGAGGCCAGCCCCATCAGCGCAAAGCCCATATGCGCAATCGACGAATAGGCCATGAGCCGCTTGATGTCGCGCTGACCAATCGCGGCCACCGCGCCCAAGAACATCGATGCAACACTGAGAAAGGCCACGACCTGGCTCCAATCTGCCGTCACATTGCCGAAGGCGTCATGCATAACGCGGGCGAACAGCCCCATCGCCGCCATCTTTGGCGCCGTCGCGAAAAAGGCCGTCACCGGCGTTGGCGAGCCCTCGTAGACGTCCGGCGTCCACATATGGAACGGGGCCGCCGAGACCTTAAACGCCAGACCGGCCAGGATGAAGACCAGGCCAAACAGTAGCCCGATCGAGACATGCCCGTCCGTCGCCGCCGTCACGATGCCAGAGAACATCGTTGTGCCCGCAAACCCGTAGGTCAACGAAGCGCCGTAAAGCAGCAGCCCGGAAGACAACGCCCCCAGAACAAAATACTTCAGACCCGCCTCGGTCGATCGCACGCTATCTCGGCGCAAAGAGGCGACGACATAAAGCGCCAGCGACTGCAGCTCCAGCCCCATGTAAAGCGCGATCAGGTCGCCGGCTGAGACCATCACCATCATGCCCACGACCGCCAGCGCGATCAGAAGCGGGTACTCAAACCGCAGCAGCCCAGCCTTCTGCATGTAGCGCTCGGACATCACCAGGATCGCGGCGGCGGAGATCAAGATCACCACCTTTGCAAAACGCGAGAACCCATCGTCGACGAACATCCCGCCGAAGGCTTCGTTGGAACCGGCGCCATTGATCCCGATGATCAAGGCGAGCAATACGAAGACCCCCGCCGTCATCCAGTTTATCAACGGCGCGGTCTTGTCCTTGCCGGTGTAGACGCCGAACATCAGCGCCGCCATCGCGAAGAGGCAGAGGATCACCTCCGGCAGCACGATCTGAAAATCAACATTGGTCATGTCAGTGCCCCGTGCTCTCAACGATTTGGGTCAAGGCGCCTGGATACTCGGCCAGCGCCGTTTGATGCTCTGCGATCAAGGCCGCAACCGAGGGCCCGATCACATCCGTCACCAGGCTGGGATAGACCCCCAATAGGATCGTCATCACGACCAAGGGCGCAAAGATGAACCGCTCTCGCGGGGTCATATCCGTGATCGATTTTAGGCTTTCCTTGATCAGCTCGCCCATCACTACCCTTCGGTAAAGCCACAGCGCGTAGGCCGCCGACAGGATAACCCCGGTGGTGGCGAAGGCCGCGACCCAGGTATTCACCTGGAATATCCCCATAAGGGTCAGAAACTCGCCGACGAAGCCGGACGTGCCCGGCAGCCCCACATTGGCCATCGTGAACAGCATGAAGATCAAAGCATAGGCCGGCATGCGGTTCACCAGGCCACCATATGCATCAATCTCGCGCGTGTGCATCCGGTCATAGATCACCCCCACGCACAGAAAGAGCGCGCCCGAGATAAAGCCGTGGCTGATCATCTGAAAGATCGCGCCGTCTATACCCTGTTGATTCGCCGCGAATATCCCCGCCGTCACATAGCCCATATGCGCCACGGAGGAATAAGCGATCAGCTTTTTCATATCCTCCTGCGCCAATGCCACCAGCGAGGTGTAGACAATGGCAATCGCGCTCATCCACAGCACGAGCGGCGCCAGCAGATCAGAAGCCACCGGGAACATCGGCAGGCTGAACCGCAAGAACCCGTAACCGCCCATCTTCAGCAGGATCGCTGCCAGCACGACCGAACCCGCCGTCGGCGCTTGAACATGCGCGTCCGGCAGCCAGGTATGCACCGGCCACATCGGCATCTTCACCGCAAAGCTGGCAAAAAACGCCACCCACAAGAGCGTCTGCATGCCGCCGACCACGTGAATGCCCAAGAGGTGGAAGCTCTCAGTGCCAAAGTTATGCGTCAATAGCGTCGGGATGTCGGTGGTGCCCGCGTCCATATACATCGCGATCATCGCCACCAGCATCAGCACCGAACCGATGAAGGTATAGAGGAAGAACTTGAACGCCGCGTAGATCCGGTTCGCGCCGCCCCAGATGCCGATGATCAAGAACATCGGGATCAATCCGCCCTCGAAGAAGAGGTAGAACAGGATCATGTCGAGCGCGCAGAACACGCCCAGCATCAATGTTTCAAGCGCCAGGAAGGCGATCATGTATTCCTTCACCCGATCCGTCACGCCCCAGCAGGACAGGATCGTGATCGGCATCAGGAAGGTCGTGAGCATGACAAATAGGATCGAGATCCCGTCGACGCCCATCTTGTACTTCAAGCCCAAGAGCCAGTCGCGTTCCTCAACGAACTGAAAGCCCGTGTCAGCCGGGTCAAACTGCGCAATCAAGAACAGCGAGATCAAGAACGTCACAGAGGTCGCAATAAGCGCCAGCCATTTGGCATTGTTCTGTGCCGCCGCATCGTCGCCGCGCAGAAACAACGCTAGGATTGCCGCCGCCACCAGCGGCAGGAAGGTGATGATGGAGAGGATGTTGTCCATGATCTCAGTTCCCCGCCAGCGTCATCCAGGAGACCAGGAGCACAATCCCGATCACCATCATGAAGGCGTAAGTGAATATGTAACCCGACTGCAATCGACCGGCCCAGCGGGTGAAGAAGGGCACAACGCCCAGGGCCATCCCGTTCAGGAAGCCGTCGATGACGTTGCCATCCCCGCGCCGCCACAGAAAGCCGCCAATCGCCTTGGCCGGCCGCGTGAAGATATAGTCGTAGAGCTCGTCAAAGTACCATTTGTTCAGCAGGAACTGATACAGGTGCCGCTGGTTCGCCGCCAACTGCCCGGGCAGATGCGGCGCGCGAATGTAGAACAGCCAAGCAAAACCGAACCCAATCAGCATCGCAACAAAGGGCGAGACCTTCACCCAAACCGGCACGTAATGCGCGTCATGCAGCACGTGGTTGCTGGGATGCGCATAGATCGCGCCGCCGCCTGGCGTCCAGCCTGCGACCTCGTCGCCATGCGCCGCCTCTTCGGCATGGCCGTCCTCACCACCCGCGCCCAAGAGCATCGTGTCGCCGGTCACGCCGGCATGCTTCTCTTCAGCGTGGTAGGGCACCCCGAAGAACTTATTCACATCCGCGGTGTCGCCAAAGAACGGCTTCAACCAGATCATACCCGCGAACACCGCGCCAAGCGCCAGCACGCCCAACGGCACCAGCATGGTCATCGGGCTCTCATGGGCGTGGTCATGGGTATGCTTATCGCCGCGCGCCTCACCGTAGAACGTCATGAACATCAACCGCCAAGAGTAGAAACTGGTGAAAAGAGCCGCGATCACCAGAAGGATGAACGCATATGTGCCAACCCCGCTGCCCGCGGCGAAAGCGCTCTCGATGATCGCATCCTTAGAGAAGAACCCAGCAAACCCGACATAGGTCAGCGGGATGCCCACGCCGGTGATCGCCAGCGTGCCGATCATCATCGCCCAGAACGTATAGGGGATCTTGTGGCGCAGGTTGCCATAGTTACGCATGTCCTGCTCGTGATGCATCGCATGGATGACCGAGCCCGCGCCCAGAAACAGCATCGCCTTAAAGAAAGCGTGGGTGAAGAGGTGGAACATCGCCGCCGAGTAGACGCCGACCCCCGCGGCCACGAACATATAGCCCAGCTGCGAGCAGGTCGAATAGGCGATCACGCGTTTGATGTCGTTCTGCACCAAGCCGACAGTGGCGGCAAAGAAAGCCGTCGTTGCGCCCAGAAACACGATGAACTGCGTGGCGCCCGGCGCGAATTCCATCAGGGGCGACATGCGGCAAACCAGGAACACGCCCGCGGTCACCATGGTTGCCGCGTGGATCAGCGCCGACACCGGCGTCGGCCCCTCCATCGCGTCTGGCAGCCAGGTGTGCAGGATCAGCTGCGCCGACTTGCCCATCGCGCCCACAAACAGCAGGAATGCCAGCAAGTTCGCCGCGTTCCATTCCTGCCAGAGGAACGGGATCGTCATCTGCGCCAGCTCTGGCGCCTTCTCAAAGATCACGTCGAAGCTGATCGAATCCGTGAGCATGAAGAGACCGAATATCCCCAATGCAAATCCGAAATCGCCCACCCTGTTGACCACAAAGGCCTTGATCGCCGCGGCATTCGCGCTTGGCTTGCGGAAGTAGAACCCGATCAGCAGGTATGAGGCGACGCCCACGCCCTCCCAGCCGAAGAACATCTGCACCAGGTTGTCCGAGGTCACCAACGCCAGCATGGCGAAGGTAAAAAAGCTCAGATATGCGAAGAAGCGCGGGCGATAGCTTTCCTTGGCGTCATCGAAATTCTCATCATGGGCCATGTAGCCAAACGAGTATAGGTGCACGAGCGCCGAGACCGTGGTGATCACCACCAGCATGATCGCGGTCAGCCGGTCCAGCCGGATCGACCAATCCGTGCTGAGCGTGCCGGATTCCACAAAGCGCATGATCGTGATCTGCTCGGTCACGCCGTCATGGCCGAGGAACACGATCCAGCTGAGCAGACAGGCCAGGAACAACAGGCCCGTTGCGACCCATTGCGCGGCATGCTCGCCCAGCATGCGCCAGCCAAATCCGCAGATCAGCGCGCCAACGAGCGGGGCAAAAAGTATGGTGGTTTCCATAAGCCTTTAGCCTTTCATCACGTTGACGTCTTCGACGTCGATAGTGCCACGGTTGCGGAAGAAACAGACGAGGATCGCCAGGCCGATGGCGGCCTCTGCCGCCGCGACCGTTAGCACGAACAAGGTAAAGATCTGCCCCACCAGGTCGCCCAGGAAGCTGGAGAACGCCACCAAGTTGATGTTCACGGCCAACAGGATCAGCTCGATGGACATCAAGAGGATGATCACGTTCTTACGGTTCAGGAAGATCCCGAAGATGCCGATCACAAACAGCGCCGCGGCGACCGTCAGGTAATGCTCAAGTCCGACCATTTCGTCCCTCGAACCTCTTTTTCTTTTCGCGCCGTCTACGAACGGCGGTGATCACAAGGGCCAAGACGCCCAGAAGCGGCAGGAGCGGCGCCAAAAGGCCCATGCTCTGCCCCATGTTAGAGCCCCTGCCCCGGTTTCACGTCGCGCACCTCCATGGCCTTGGCAGGGTCGCGATAGATCTGGGCCAAGATGTCCTGGCGTTTGATGTCGCTGCGGTGCCGGATCGTCAGCACGATGGCCCCGATCATCGCCACCAGCAGGATCAGCCCGGCGAGCTGGAACAAAAGGATGTAGTCGTCATAAAGCAACTGCCCCAACGCCGCCGTATTATGCACGTCTGTGGGCGTCACCGCGGCGCGCGCGGCCTCGGCACCATCGCTGGCGGTCCAGGTGCCGAAAACCAGCCCCAGCTCCATCAACAGCACCACGCCAATGAGCAACGCCAGCGGCATGTACTTGGCCATCTCCGCCTTCAACTCGGCAAAGTCGACATCCAGCATCATCACCACGAAAAGGAACAGCACCGCCACCGCGCCGACATAGACAATGATCAGCAGCATGGCGACGAACTCTGCGCCCAGCAGAACAAACAGCCCCGCCGAGGACAGAAAGGACAGGATCAACCACAGCACCGAATGCACCGGATTGCGGCTTACCACGGTGAAGAAGCCCCCGATTAGAGTCAGCGTCGAAAACACGTAGAATGTGAAGTCGGCAAACGTCATGCCTCACCCTCCTGTCCGTCTTGGACATTGGCGAAAATCTGCATTGCTTTGGTCATCGCGGGCGCGCCGCCGAACAGCCCGGCCAGTGCAATTGTTTCATTGATTTCTTGCTCCGTGGCCCCCGCCTCAAGCGCGTGGCGCATCGTGAGGCGCATCTGCGGCTCCGCTATGGCGCCCTGAATCGTCAGTCCCTGCAGGGTCAATAGCAGCCGGGTCTTAGCGTCCAGCCCCTCTGGGTTTAAGCCTTTGCCCATGAAGGCTTCCATCATCTCCTTGGGCATGGTCGGCCAGAGCTTTTCTAAAGCCTCGGGCGAGAATGCCTCCAGCGCCGGGCCCATCGCCTTGGCCCAGTCCTGGCCGGCGCGCATCATGGCCTCAAAGGGGTTTTGGTCGCTCATTGGGACACCTCGGCGTTGCCACAGGCGCCCACGACCGTGGCCCGAGCCAAGATCCAGGACGCGCCTTGCACCTTGCGCGGCTCGATGATCGCGACAACCTCCACACCGTCGCGGTCGAAGGGCGCGACGGCGGCGAGCCCGTCCTCGGCGCCCTTAAAGCCGTCGCCGAAATCCGTAAGCAGGCGCTCGAACAGCGAGTTGGTCATCGCCTCCGGTTCTGGGGCGGCGACCGCCATCAGGCAGCTGCAAAAGCCGTCATGCGCGACCACATTCATCACATTATCCGCGCCGTCGGTCCAACCACTTTCGGTCTCGACCAACCCGGCCGATCTTGCCTTGGCGTCGAAACTGTTGAAATCCGGCGCAGCGCCCATGCAGACATCGGCAAAGAGCGCCGCGCGACCGGCGTTCCACCCAGCATCCGCGGGCCCGGCCGCGTTCGCAGCCATGCCCGGCCCCGCGAAGATCGCGGCCCCGAGTGCAGTCATGAGGATATGTTGGCGGCGGCTCATGTTCAGGTGCTCTCAGCGATAGGGCGCGTCAAGTTCCAGGTTCCGCGCGATTTCGGCCTCCCAGCGCTCACCGTTTTCCAAGAGCTTATCCTTGTTGTAATAGAGCTCTTCGCGCGTCTCGGTCGCGAACTCGAAATTCGGGCCCTCGACGATGGCATCCACCGGGCAGGCCTCCTGGCAGAAGCCGCAATAGATGCACTTGGTCATGTCGATGTCATAGCGCGTTGTGCGGCGCGAGCCATCCTCGCGCGGCTCGGCGTCGATGGTGATTGCCTGGGCCGGGCAGATCGCCTCGCAAAGCTTGCAGGCAATGCAGCGTTCTTCACCATTGGGATAGCGGCGCAGCGCGTGCTCGCCCCTAAATCGCGGGCTAAGCGGGCCTTTTTCGTGCGGATAGTTCACCGTGGCCTTGGGCGCAAAGAAGTACTTCAGCCCAAGCTGGAAGCCCTTAAGGAAGTCCATCAGCAAGAAGTACTTACCGGCGCGGGTCCAATCGATCTGGGTCATATCAGCCTCCCACGGCCCAGCGGGCATAAGCACCGCCGAACGCTCCGAATTGCGCAAAGAAAGCCACGATCACCACCCAGGCCAGCGACAGCGGCAGGAACACCTTCCAGCCCAGGCGCATGAGCTGGTCGTAGCGGTAGCGTGGCACGATCGCCTTCACCATCGCGAAGAGGAAGAAGAAGAACGCCATCTTCGCCACCAGCCAAAGCGGGCTGTCGGGCAGGAACGGCACCGGGCTTAGCCAACCGCCGAAGAACAGCAGCGATGTCAACGCGCACATCAGGAAGATCGCGATGTACTCGCCCGCCATGAACAGCAGGAACGGGGTCGAAGAGTACTCGACCTGGTACCCCGCAACGAGCTCTGATTCCGCCTCTGGCAGGTCAAATGGCGGGCGGTTCGTCTCTGCCAGCGCCGAGACGAAGAACAGCACCACCATGGGCAGATGCGGCAGCCAGTACCACGAGAACAACCCATAGGCGCCGTCCTGCGCGCGCACGATGTCGCCAAAATTCAGCGAGCCTGTGGTGATGATCACACCGATGATGATGAAGCCGATAGATACCTCGTAAGAGATCATCTGCGCCGCCGAACGCAGGCTTCCCAGGAACGGGTATTTCGAATTCGATGCCCAGCCGCCCATGATCACGCCGTAGACCTCAAGCGATCCAATGGCGAAGACATAGAGCACGGCGACATTAATATCGGCCAGCACCCACTTGTCATTAAACGGAATTACCGCCCAGGCGATCATCGCCAGAACGAAGGACAGCAGCGGCGCCAGCATGAACACGGTGCGGTCCGCGCCCGCCGGGATCACGATCTCTTTGACGACGTATTTCAGCGCGTCGGCCACAGTTTGCAGCAGCCCCCAGGCGCCGACCACGTTGGGCCCGCGGCGCATCTGGACCGCGGCCCAGATCTTGCGGTCGCCATATACCAAAAAGAGCAGCGAGATCATCACGAAGCCGATGACCAACAGGCACTGCGCCGCGATGATGATGCCAATGCCTAGGCCGGTTTGAAAGAATTCAGCCATGGGTCCTCATACCGTGGGTATCCCCGTTTCTGTGCAATTCGCCACCTTCACTTCGGCGTCGATCGTGCTCAGCCCCTGCGGCAGCGCAGGTGAGATGGTGTAAACCGCATCTGCCCGCCAAAGACCAGCCTCTTCAACCACATTTGTGCGCACATGTCGCGCGAATCCGTAGCCTCGGATAAGCGCGTACCGCGCCGCGGCGCATTCCGCATAATCCGCCACGTCCCTTTCAGAACGCGCATCTCTCATCTGCACTAGAAAGCTTACCAAATCCCCATCAAGCAGCCGAGTTTCTATGCCGAGATACTCCGGCGCGGCATCAAGCCGCGCCTGAATCGCCGCGCTCTCTAGATTGAACAGCGTTTGGGCCGGCGTTTCGGCTTGCGTCTCTGGGGAAGACTCCGAGCACGCCGCAAGAACCGTCAGCCCCAGCAGCGCACCCAATGCCCCGTTCCGGCAGGACAATCCCCTACTCCGCGGCGATGGCCGATTGCGAACGCGCATGCGCGTTCGCGCTGAGCTCGGCCATAAGGCTGGAGGCTCGCGCGATGGGATTGGTGAGGTAGAAATCCTGCACGGCGGCGGTAAACGCGCCATCGCCCAAAGCGCCCGCGGGCAGCGGCTGCCACGCGTTTTCGGGCACTTGGTCGATCTGCGCCAAATGCGGGACGTCGCCCACAAGCTTTTGCCGCAGCTGCGCGAGGCTGTCATAGGGCAGCGCGGCCCCCAATTCGGCGCTAAGTGCGCGCAGAATGGCCCAGTTTTCCTTCGCCTCACCAGGCGGGAAGCTTGCGCGCAAGGCCAGTTGAGGGCGGCCTTCGGTGTTCACAAAGAGCCCCTGCTCTTCGGTATAGGCCGCGGCGGGCAGGATGATATCCGCCCGATGCGCACCGCGGTCGCCGTGGCTGCCCTGGTAAATCACGGTCGGGCCGGCGGGGATGTCCATCTCGTCCGCGCCCAGCGCATAGACCACATCCGCGCCGTCCAGCGCGACCTCGACGCCGCCCTCGGTCACACAGCCCGCGTCCATCGCGCCCACGCGTCCCGCGGCGGTATGCAATATCAACAGCTTAACCTGCGCGGCCTCGGCCAGCTGCATGGCGGTGGCCAAAACAGCGGCACCGTCGGCGCCGGTGATCGCGCCCTGGCCCAGCACGATTACGCCCGGAACGTCATGCTTGTCCGAATGGTCCTGCTTTGCCAGGTCTGCCAGCGCCGCCCGGTCCGAGCCGTAATGCGCATAGTCATATGTCAGATCGACAGCCTCACCCAAAAGCGCGACGCGCGCGCCTTTCAGCCAGGCCTTGCGGATTCGCGCGTTCAGCACCGGCGCCTCATCGCGCGGGTTGGTGCCGATCAGCAAGATCCGCTGCGCATCGTCGATATCCTCGATCGTGGCTGTGCCGACATAGCCCGAGCGGTTGCCCGCGGGCAGCTTGGCGCCATCGGTGCGGCACTCGACCGCGCCGCCTTTGCCCTCAACGAGTTCTTTCAGCGCATAAGCGGCCTCTACCGAGGCCAGATCGCCCACCAGACCCGCGATCTTGGACGCGCCATTCAGCGCCTCGGCGGCCTTGCCAAGCGCCTCGGGCCATGTGGCCGGGCGCAGCTTGTCATTCTCGCGAATGTAAGGCCGATCAAGGCGCTGGCGTCGCAGCCCGTCCCACACAAAGCGCGTCTTGTCCGAGATCCATTCCTCGTTCACGCCGTCATGGTTGCGCGGCAGAAAGCGCATGACCTCACGGCCCTTGCAGTCCACGCGGATATTAGACCCAAGCGCGTCCATCACGTCCACGGATTCGGTCTTGGTCAGCTCCCAGGGGCGCGCGGTGAAGGCATAGGGCTTGGACGTCAGGGCCCCAACCGGACAGAGGTCGATGATATTGCCCTGCAGGTTCGAATCCAGCGTCTCGCCCAGATAGGCGGTGATCTCTGAATCCTCGCCGCGGCCGGTCTGGCCCATAGTGGTCAGCCCCGCGACCTCTGTGGTGAAGCGCACACAGCGCGTGCAAGAGATGCAGCGGGTCATCTGCGTGCCCACAAGCGGCCCCAGATCGAAATCGTCCACCGCGCGTTTCGGCTCGCGGAAGCGGCTGAAGTCCACGCCGTAGGCCATCGCCTGGTCCTGCAAGTCGCATTCGCCGCCCTGATCGCAGATCGGGCAGTCAAGCGGGTGATTGATCAGAAGGAACTCCATCACGCCTTCGCGGGCCTTCTTGACCATAGGCGAGTTGGTTTTCACCTGCGGCGCCTGCCCTTCGGGCCCGGGGCGCAGGTCGCGCACCTGCATCGCGCAGCTCGCGGCGGGCTTTGGCGGTCCCCCGACGACCTCGACCAGGCACATGCGGCAATTGCCGGCGATGGACAGCCTTTCGTGATAGCAGAAACGCGGCACCTCGACGCCGGCCTGCTCGCAGGCCTGGATTAAGGTCATCGCCCCATCGACTTCAAGCTCTTGGCCGTCGATGCTGATCTTGCGCAGGTCGCTCATCCGCAGGTCCCTTCGATTTCCCATTCATGCGGCACGGCAAAGCTGCCGTCTTGTGCCTTGGTTATTCTAACCATGCGTGTTCCAAACGCTCTTTCGCAGCAGGGCCGCTTCTTTGCAAGAGCCGCCTGTTGGGCGACCCCTTGCGGCGCAGTGCGGGGATAGACGAAAACCGTGACCAGATTACTACCACCCAACGCAATAGGCGTCTCTTTGGTGGTGCCGTCGTAGGGCGGGCGCGGCAGAGCGCAGGCGGTCAGGAGGGATGCGGCCAGCAAACTCCCGACCTTAGGCGCCACAACGCTTTGGCTCACCGGTGCCCTCCTCGTACGCTTGTTGGGGGCGCTAGTGCTAGCGCAGCAGGCGCCCCACGAAGGTTTTCGCTTCGATCTCGCGATAGCCCAATTGGCAGTAGCTATCGACGTCGCCTTTCGTCACACCTTGCGCATTTAGATAGGCGTCCACGCGCCCGTCGCGCAGCGCGCGCGCCTCGGGATCCTTGCTGAGCGCGTCGAAATCCTTGTCAGAATACCCCTGGTCGCGCGCGTAATCCGCCAGGCGGTTCAGCTTGCCCAGCGCGCGAAGTCGGCGCATCCGAATGTCGGGGCAGTGCTTTTGGATCTGGTAGCCGACCTCGCCGGCGACAAGCTCGCCCATAATGCGGTCATTCTGAGTGATCGGGGGAAGGCCCTGCGCTAAGGCCGGCAACGCCAGGCTAGCCGCAGCCGCAAGGCCGGCAACACGAAAAATGGTCATACTCGTCGCTTTCGTCGTCATGGGTGCTGCGGGCAGCGCTAGCAAAGCCGTGATTCTCGGCCAAGTTCAAGCGCGGCGCGGCGGAATCGGCTGATTCTCGCGCGTCTTTGATCGAATGAGAGCCGTCAGCAGGCCCAGCCGCCGGCGCAATTGTTGATCACGCCCGCAAGCCACAAAATTGCGTGCCAAAGCGCAAAGAGCAGCGCCAGAACCGCCGCGATGTTCACCAGCGGCGCCAGGGCCGCGCCCAGCATGCCGCCAAGTACCGCGCCCACGACCAACGCCAAAAACAGTGCCAAGAGGTTGAGAAGGAACACCAAAATCTCGAGCAGGGCCATGCCGAAACCGCCGCCCGGCTCAGGGCCCAGTAACGCGCCCGGCAGGCAGTACCAATACACCAAGCAAGCCGCGAGCAGTGCTCCCAGAACCCCGCCAATCACACTGCCATAGGCCATGATGGTGCGGTACATGCCGCCCGACGGAGCCGTTGCTGATGTCATTTGGGTCACTCCTCCGTAGCTTGCGTCAACCATAGCAGGAGTCTTGCAGCCGAGAAACTACCCTGACAAATAGCGCCATCCGAAAGCCGCGGCAGTGTCGCCCTGCGAAAGCAGATGCTCGGCCCGCTCCACCGCCTCGGGGATCGTCGGCCGGTGCCCCTCTGGGACCCACCACAGCACGTGGTAGGCGCCCTCATGCGGCTCGAACCACTCGGCGCGTTTGTCATAGAATCGCTTGTGGATCGTCTTAAAGGCAAAGGTCTCTAGCGCTTCGAAATCGCGCCAGACCGAAAGCGTGGTGGTAAAGCGCGGGGTGCGCTTGAAGGTGCCGGTATGGGCCAGGCGCCGGAGTTGCTTTGGATCGTCCAAATGCCGCCAGATGAAGCCCGGGATGCGCTCGGCGAGCGCGTTCATGCGCGCAATGTTGCGCGTGAACTCGGCGACGCGCGGGTCCTTGACGTCGTAGCGCAGCGTCGCCCAGTTGAACTGCGCCAGGTGGTGACCCTCCGGCTGCTTCATGGCGGTCACTTCTGGGTGCAGCGGCCTTCAAGGGTCAGCGTGTCGTTCTCCACCGGCAGTTCCTCGATGGGTTGGTCGGGGCCGATCGTCCATTCGGTGTCGGACCCGCCATAGGTCAGCAGGCAATACCGCGTCGCCTGATAGCGCCCCGCCTCTTTCGCGCCGTCCGGGTCGGCCGCCACAGGGGTGACCGTGATTGTCACCGCCCGCCGATCACCGCTTTGCACATTCGCGCGGGCCCGAAATCGGGTGCCATTCCCTTCGACGGTTGTGCGCTTGGACGCACCCTGCCCGACGCCCACGGTGTTGCCGATATTGCGCGCCACGCCACAGGAGGCGAGGCTGAGTGTCAGTAGGCCGATGAGGAAAAGCCGGGTCATAAGGGTCGTCCGTCGCTGCGTTGGCTGGGGTTTTGGCAGATTGCAGCGGTGATGTCCAATGCGACTATGCCAAGCGACGGCGCCGCTCGTGGAGCGGCGCGAAACCTGCGGTCGCTTGGCGCGGTCGGCGGCCTGTGGCTTGGGAGCGGGCGTCGGAAATCTGGCGCCCCGTCCTGGCAACGCTTGCCGACACCAGACGCAGCGGAACCCACACAATGCAACCGCCCGAGCTTGCCTCGGGCAGCGGCCGACCTCCCCCAGGAGGCCGCTTTTGCGACGTCGCAACCCATTGGAACGCAGGCGTTTTAGAAGAACACTCGCGAGACTGAACCGCTGCGCAGGCGACCTCCAGGTCGGCCGCTGCCCGGGTTGCGCTTGGGTCAAGGGAGAGGCCCCGGATCAAGTCCGGGGCGGCGGCTTTCCAGCACCCGCTCTCGGCCAGCACCGGTCGTCTGGCTGGATTACTCCGCCGCCACTGCGCTTGCTCGGCCCGTTCGCTTGGCCTTGATGCGGTCCTCGATCTCGTCGCGGAAGTGCCGGATCAGGCCCTGGATCGGCCAGGCCGCGGCGTCTCCCAGCGCGCAGATCGTGTGTCCCTCCACCTGCTTGGTCACGTCCAGCAGCATGTCGATTTCTTCGGGCTCCGCGTCGCCCTTCACCAGGCGGTCCATCACGCGCATCATCCAGCCCGTGCCCTCGCGGCAGGGCGTGCACTGGCCGCAGCTCTCGTGCTTATAGAACGCCGAGAGCCGCCAAATCGCCTTAATAATATCGGTCGACTGGTCCATCACGATCACCGCCGCCGTGCCCAGACCCGAGCGCTGCTCGCGCAGCCAGTCGAAGTCCATGATGCACTCTTCCTTCATGATCTTGCCGGGCAGGCAAGGCACAGAGGACCCGCCGGGGATCACCGCCTTGAGGTTGTCCCAGCCGCCGCGGATGCCGCCGCAATGCCGGTCGATCAGTTCCTCAAAGGAGATCGACATCTCCTCTTCCACAACGCAGGGCGCGTTGACATGGCCGGATATCGCAAAAAGCTTGGTGCCGGTGTTGTTGGCGCGACCGAAGCCCGCGAACCATTCTGCGCCGCGGCGCAGGATAGTGGGCACAACGGCGATGGATTCCACATTGTTCACCGTGGTAGGGCAGCCGTAAAGACCGGCCCCCGCCGGGAAGGGCGGCTTCATGCGCGGCATGCCCTTCTTGCCCTCAAGGCTTTCAAGCAGCGCGGTTTCTTCGCCGCAAATGTAAGCCCCGGCGCCGTGATGCAGGTAAAGGTCGAAATCCCAGCCCGATTTGGCGGCGTTCTTGCCCAAGAGGCCCGCCTCGTAGGCCTCATCAATCGCGTTTTGCAGCGCCTCTTTCTCGCGGATATACTCACCGCGGATGTAGATATAGCAGGCGTTGGCATTCATCGCGAAGCTGGCGATCAGGCAGCCCTCGATCAGCGTGTGCGGGTCGTGCCGCATGATCTCGCGGTCCTTGCAGGTGCCGGGTTCGGATTCGTCGGCGTTCACCACAAGGTAGGCCGGGCGCCCGTCGCTCTCCTTGGGCATGAAGGACCACTTCAAGCCGGTGGGGAAACCCGCGCCGCCGCGGCCGCGCAGCCCGCTAGCCTTCATCTCGTCAATGATCCAGTTGCGGCCCTTCTTAATCAGACCCGCGGTGCCGTCCCAATGCCCGCGCGCCTTGGCGCCGGACAGGGTGCGGTCGTGCATCCCGTAGAGGTTGGTAAAAATGCGGTCGCTATCGCTCAGCATGTGTCGTCCTCATGTCTCCCGGCGCTTCCGCCAGATCTGATATGTCACCACGAGAGCCCAAAAGAACGCCGCCAACGCCGCCAGATCGAACAGGAACGCGAAACGGGACTGCCAGCCCATCGCGCTTCCCAGCCACTGCGCCCCGATCCAGAGCACCATTGTGGCTGCGATCACCAGCGCGACAAGCCGTCCTTGCCGCGCCAGCGCCTTATCTCGATCCGAGGCTTCCGTCGTCATTCAGCCCTCAATAGACCCCACCCTTGTCCACGCGCTGCGAGAACTCTGTCTCGCCGCCCGCCGACAGTGTTTTGGCCTGTTCCACCCAATCGTCACGGGTGATCCGGCCCTTGAATTTCAGCCGCGCATCGACCCAAGCGATCTCTGCGCCGCCCCAGGTCGCGATCTGCGCGAACTTGTAGATCCCGAGCTCGTTCAGCGTTTTCTCCAGCGCGGGGCCGACGCCCTTGATCGACTTTAGATCATCCGCATCCGCCGGTGCCGAGGAGAAGAGTTCCGGCTCCGCCTCTGCGCCATCGCCGCTGTCTCCATCGCCTGTGCTTGGCGCTGCCGTCGCGACCTCCGCGCTTGTGTCATTGGCGGCGTCAGTGCTGTCACCGGACCCGCTGTCCGATGCGTTTGCCTCGTACTTCCAGCTTCCCTTGCGCGCGGCCAAATCTTCCTGACCTGGCAGGGCCTTAGAGGGTGCCACAACAGACCCTGAAGTCTCGCTGGAACCCGCCTCGCTTGCAGCGCAATCGCTTGCAGTCGATGTGGCCGCGTCGTCTTCAGCAGCGCTTTCTTCTGAGGTTGCCGCGCTCTCGGTAGTCGAGGCGGGTTCATCACCGACATCATTGGACGCCGCATTGGATGCAGCGCTGGCATTTGATGCCGCACCCGATGTGCCGCCAGTGGTCGCGCCGCTGTGACCGATCTCGACGTCCTCCGGGCCACCAAAATTCAGCCATAGAATTAAGAAGACGATAACGCCGACGATGATGCCCCAGATCAAAGCGCCAAAGAATTTGAAACCCAGCGCAATGAGAAAGAGCAGCAGCACGACACCGCCGACGGCGGCCGAGATCACCAAGATCCGGCCAAGCGACCAATTGTTCTCCCCTGTCGACATGGTTTAGTTCCCCCGTATTATTCCGTTCGATTAATCACGGTTAATACTTAGCGCGTTTGGAGAACTCTGTCTCCTCCCCAGCGGCCAGGAGTTTCGCCTGCTCAACCCAGGTATCGCGCGTGGCGCGGCCCTTGAATCTCGCAAGCCCATAGTCGGCCCAGAGCACCTCATCCGCGGTCCATTTGGCGATCTGGTCGTAGTGGAAAATTCCGTTCTCATTCAGAGACTTCTCAAGACCTTGGCCGATCCCCTTGATCTTCTTGAGATCGTCGGCCTTGCCACCCTTTGGGGCGTCCAGCGCGGCGGGCTTTTTCGATGCAAGTTCCTCGGCGCTGGGTTCCTCTGCCTTAGCAGATGACGTCACGGCAGGTTTTGCCGCTTTTTTGGGCGGCTCTTCCGCCTTGGCGGCAGGTTTGGCTTTCTTCGGCGCGGTCTGCTCATCCGCCCTTTTGGGCGTCTTCGCTTTGGCGCCCGAAGATTTGCCCGCGCTCTTGCCTTGCCAGGGCGCCAAAAGCGGCACTTCGGTGCCGTCAATGCGCTTTATGGTGTCCCCGATATCGCTGGCCAGCTGCACCGAGGCATTCATTTTGGTGTGTCCGGTTTCTTCGTAGCCGGACAAGCTGGTCAGGCCGGTCACGGGTTCCGAGGCGTAGCGCCCGTTCTGCGGCCCCGGCGTGGGCACTTTACCATCGGCAAGCTCATCAACGATCTCGGCAAAGCGCGCCGTTGTAAGGTCCTCGTAATAGTCCTTGCCGATTTGCGCCATGGGCGCGTTGGCGCAGGCCCCCAAACACTCGACCTCTTCCCAGGTGAACTTGCCATCCGCGGAAAGCTGATGCGGCTTTGGCGCGATCTTTTCCTTGCAGACGGCCACGAGATCTTCGGCCCCGCAGATCATGCAGGACGTGGTACCGCATATCTGGATATTCGCCACAGAACCAATAGGTTGCAGCTGGAACATAAAGTAGAATGTCGCGACCTCGAGCCCACGGATATGCGCCATATCCAGCATGTCGCAGACATGCTCGATCGCGACGCGGGACAGCCAGCCCTCTTGCTCTTGGGCGCGCCACAGGAGCGGAATAATCGCCGAGGCCTGCCGCCCTGACGGGTATTTGGTGATCTGCGCCTCGGCCCATTTCTGGTTGTCGGGCGTGAAGGCGAAGCCGTCGGGCTGTTCGGGATGCAAGCGGCGGAGCATAGCGGATTAGACCCCTTTTTGCGACGTCGGTATCACGTCGGTATTACGTCGGTTTTGCGTCGGTGCCACGATGATCAACGGTCGATCTCGCCAAACACGACATCCATCGTGCCGATTATCGCGGCGACGTCGGCCAATTGGTGCCCGCCCGCGACATAGTCCATCGCCTGCAGGTGCAAAAAGCCCGGTGCGCGCAGCTTGGCGCGATACGGCTTGTTGCTGCCATCCGAGACCATGTAGACGCCGAACTCGCCCTTGGGCGCCTCGACGGCGGCATAGACCTCTCCGGCGGGGACGTGGAAGCCCTCGGTATAAAGCTTGAAGTGGTGGATCAAAGCCTCCATCGAGGTCTTCATATCCCCACGGCTTGGCGGCGTGATCTTGCCGCGGGCCAGAATATCGCCGGGCTCGTTGCGCAGCTTCTCGCAGGCCTGCTTGATGATCTTCAGGCTCTCGCGCATCTCCTGCATTCGCACCAAGTAGCGGTCATAGCAGTCGCCATTCTTGCCCACGGGGATGCCGAACTCGAACTCGTCATAGCATTCATAGGGCTGCGAGCGCCGCAGATCCCAGGCCAGGCCCGACCCGCGCACCATCACGCCAGAGAAGCCCCAATCGAGGATGTCCTGTTCGGACACGATGCCGATATCGGCGTTGCGCTGCTTAAAGATCCGGTTCTCGGTCAAGAGCCCGTCAATATCAGAGAGCGTCTCGGGGAATTGATCCGCCCAGCGGTCGATATCGTCGATCAGCTCGGGCGGCAGGTCCTGATGCACCCCGCCCGGCCGAAAATAGGCCGCGTGCAGGCGCGCACCGCAGGCGCGCTCGTAGAACTCCATCAGCAATTCGCGCTGCTCGAACCCCCAAAGCGGCGGGGTCAGCGCGCCCACATCCATCGCCTGCGTGGTCACGTTCAGGATATGGTTCAGGATGCGCCCGATCTCGGAATAAAGCACCCGGATCAGCGAGGCCCGGCGCGGCACCTCGGTGCCGGTCAGCTTCTCGATCGCCAAGCACCAGGCGTGCTCTTGGTTCATCGGCGCCACGTAATCCAGCCGGTCGAGATAGGGCAGATTCTGCAGGTAGGTGCGGCTTTCCATCAGCTTCTCGGTGCCGCGATGCAGCAGGCCGATATGCGGGTCGCAACGCTCGACGATCTCGCCGTCCAGCTCCAGCACCAGGCGCAGAACGCCGTGCGCGGCGGGGTGCTGCGGACCGAAGTTGATGTTAAAGTTGCGGATTTTCTGCTCGCCGGTCAGGGCGTCGGTAAACTGTCCGTCCATAACTCGCATCTCTCAGCTGGCTCGCCACGGGTTTAGCGACATTTTCGGGCGAGTGCATCCCCCAAAACGCCGCGGGCACGCACTTAATCTTGCGGCGCGCCGGCCCACGTCGCCGGTGTGCACACTGAGCAAGGCTTACCGTTAAGGTTATGAAAATTCGGTTTAAATGGCGGGTTGGCCCATGAATTTTGGCGCCAACGCATCGCCGGGCCGCTAGCCGGGATTTTTGTCCCAAAGATCAGGCACGCGGCCCAGCATCTCGCGCACGCCGTCATATTGCGGGGCCAGGAATTCGCGCACCGCTTCCCATTGCCCCGGCTCCATCTCGGCCTTGGGGCTCTCAAGGATGCGCTTGTCGAAATCCGCCCAGGCGTGGCTGATCCCAAGGAACTTCGAGAGCTCGGCAATCGCGTCGCGGTTAAACAGCTCTTCGTAATAGGCGATGTGGATCTGGCTTTCATCCACCGCGGCGCGCAGGCGCTTGAGCGGCCGGATGTAGTCAGAGCGCTTCTCGATCTCTTCCTCTTTGCCGCGCAGGGTCCGCTTGACGATGTTGACCGCGCGCCCGGGGATCTCGTCCGGCGTCTCGGCGCGGCGCCCGGCGATCATGCGCGCGTGGCTCCACAGCCGCTGCACCGGGTCGCGCAGCAGGTAGACAAAGCGCACATCCGGCACCAGCTTGGCCATGTGGCGCAGCCCGCGTTGCGGCAAGAGCCCATAGGCCGGCGTGAAATCCCCAACCAAGCGCTGCTCAGACAGCCCCTCGGTGAGGTAGGCCATATAGGCGTCGTCATCCTGCGCGCGCCGCTCCAGCACATCCAGCCAGGCCTGTGCGTCATGCGCCACCCGGCGCTTGTTTATCAGCTGCGCCTCGCTCTTGGCGCGCTCGGCCTCGCGCAGCGCCGTGTCGCGGCGCCCCGCCACCATCTTTATCCAGGTCTTCCAGTCCTGGAACTCCAGCGCGTCAAAATAGTGCAGCTCCTTGATGCCGCGCATGTGGCATTCCGGGTGGTTGGAGATGTAGCGGTGCAGCCAGGAGGTCCCGGCCTTGGTCGCACCAGTGCAGAACATCAGCGTGGGCGTGCTCACCTCTCAAGCCCCGGGATTTTCACGCGGTCGCGGAGGGCCATCACCCACAAAAGCGGGATCACCGTGAAGGGCGTCAGCGAGAAGATGGTGCACCAGGATGGCAGGCGGAACTTGGGCAAAATGATCCAGAACGGGATAACGGTCAGCACCGCAAGGATCATATAGGCCCAGCTCGGCACCTAGCTTGCGGCTTCTTTTTCGTCACCAGGCAGGATGTACTCCGCCCCCTCCCAGGGGCTCATGAAGTCAAACTGCCGGTACTCCTGCACCAGGTTCACCGGCTCGTAGACGACGCGCTTTTGCGCCTCGTCATAGCGCACCTCGGTATAGCCCGTGGTGGGGAAGTCCTTGCGCAAAGGATAGCCGCGGAAGCCATAATCCGTCAGGATGCGCCGCAGGTCCGGGTGGCCGGTGAAGAGCACGCCGAACATGTCATAGACCTCGCGCTCGAACCAGTTGGCCGAGGCGTGGATCTCGGTGATCGAGGCCAGCATCTCGTCCTCGCGCAGGGCGCATTTCACCCGGATGCGGTGGTTCTGGTACATCGAGAGATAGTGGTAGACCACGTCGAACCGCGCCGCGCGCGCCGGGTGGTCGACCCCGGTGATGTCCACCAGCGACGAGAACTTGCAGCGCGGGTCGGTCTTGAGGAACTCGGTGAAGGAGACCAGTGAGGACGGCGAGATCTCTACCGTCAGCTCGCCCAGGGTCACCGCCCAGGACAGCACGCAATCGGGCCGTTTGGCTTCGATATGGGCTCCAAGCTCGTTCAGGGCGTCGGACATGTTTCCTCGCAAATCTAACTTGGCCTAGCGGACCAGCGTGCCGGTGCGGCGAATCTTGCGCTGCAGCTGCAGGATGCCGTAAAGCAGCGCCTCTGCCGTCGGCGGGCAGCCGGGCACATAGATGTCCACCGGCACGACGCGGTCGCAGCCGCGCACCACCGAGTAGCTGTAGTGATAGTACCCCCCGCCATTGGCGCAGGAGCCCATCGAGATCACATAGCGCGGCTCCGGCATTTGGTCGTAGACCTTGCGCAGCGCGGGCGCCATCTTGTTGGTCAGGGTGCCGGCCACGATCATCAGGTCAGACTGACGGGGCGAGGCGCGCGGGGCGGTGCCGAAACGCTCCACATCATAGCGCGGCATGGCCACATGGATCATCTCCACCGCGCAGCAGGCCAGGCCAAAGGTCATCCAGTGCAGCGACCCGGTGCGGGCCCAGTTGATGATGTCCTCGGTGGAGGTCAGCAAGAACCCCTTGTCCTGAAGCTCTTGATTGATCGCGGGCATCGCCGCCTCGCGATCGGGACCAGCTTGATGGAGGTTCGTGGCAACGGTCATGGTGCATCCCATCGTCGACATGGCGGGTTCTTGGCTCGGTCTATCGCGCGGCGCCGAGAGGGTCAACGGACCAAACCGCACACCGTCCGCCTCGTTTGGCGCATTCAGCTTGCGGAAGGCTTAACGCAAAACAGAAATATCAAGCCGCGCTGCCGCGCGCGCGTCTCAGCCCGCGTCGCTGGTCGCGGGCGCTTCCGGTCCACCGCCCCGCCGTCCTGGCATCATCAACCTTGCGATATCGACGATCATCTGGCTGTTCGCAAAGGCGCGATTGGCCCGAGAGGAGCGCCCCTCGGCACGATCGATCTCGTCGGTCAAATAATCCGCGACGTAGTCGCTAAGCCACATCGAAAGCAGCATTTGCCGCGGCACCACATCCCCCTGCTCTTGGTAGATGACCTTTGTCCCGCCGCGCTTAAGGGCCTGGAACTCGTGGCGCACAGCGATGACCTCCTCGCCTTCACCGGCGATCACGAAGACCTCATGATGCTCGTCAGAGCTGCTAAAAACCATCGCTTTCATTTGGGTGCGCAGGAGCCCCTCGCGCATATCGTTGAAGATTCTTGCATCTTCAGGGCCGATATCCTCGTCTTCTTGCGGCTGATCCTCGTCCGTCACATCGCAACCAAAATCCATTTTGTCGACCAACAATCGGGTTTCGACGTCAAAGATGCCCTTCTCGTCTGCGGGTCCGCAGGTCACCCGGGCGTCCTCGCGCCCTGGATAATAGGTGATCGCGTTCCGCAGCGCCGCTGGATCAAGCTTTGAGGTCGCGACAGTCCGCGTGGCCACGGGTGTCTCTGCGCCAAAAAGGTACAAGAATGGCATGAAAATCGTCAGTGCCATGAAGACAAGGAATGCCGCCACAAACAGCCAGAACACGCGGGACAAGACCGCGGCGAGCGACAGCTCTGGCGATATCGTCGCCGCCAGCGCAAGGCAGACGCTAAGGGTCAAAGATACATTGATCGTCTCGCCCGCCACATTCGGATATCGGATCGCGTGCGCGGCCGGGATCAGGATCGCCAGCCCCATCAGAATCGGATGACTGTGATCCGACATCGAATTGGCAAGACATACGACGAGCACCGGCAGAAGCACGCCAAGCACAATCATGCGCCGATTGCGGAAAATCCGGTAAAATAGAACATCGAGTGACATGAGGATAACCCTCCTGAAAACTAGTTCAGGGGCAGGTTAACCAAACAAAGGGGCGTTTTTATGGGCGAATTGGGGCGTGCGCCGGGGCGTCACTCCCACTCAAGCGCGCCCTTCTTCCATTCATAGGCGAAGCCTACGGTCAGCACCGCCAGGAAGACCATCATCGACCAGAAACCCACCAGCCCGACATCCTTGAACGCCACCGCCCAGGGGAACAGGAACGCCACCTCTAGGTCGAAGATGATGAACAGGATCGAGACCAGGTAGAAGCGCACGTCGAACTTCATCCGCGCGTCGTCGAAGGCGTTGAAGCCGCATTCGTAGGCGGACACCTTCTCGGGGTCCGGGTTGCGCACCGCAACGACGGCCGCCGCGAGGATCAGAATCAGGCCCAGGCCCACGGCGAGCGCCAGGAATACAAGGATCGGGAGGTAATCAGAAGCGAGTGATTGCACCGAAAGGCTCCTTACGCGCTGGCCGCATGGCGTTGCTTGCGGGACCACGCTTACCCCTGCAATGGTTAAGGGTCAACCAACGCCCGGGCGATTCTCGCGCGACGTGATGGCGCGCTATTTATTGGCCCCCGGCAGGCGTCATCGGCGGCTCGATCCGCAGGGGCCCTTAAGCGCGCCGGGTCAGCACCCGCCAGATTCGGCGCAGCAAACCGACCCGCGGCGCGTGACCGATGTTGATGCCCCCGGCGCGGTCAAACTCGTGCATGTCGATGACGCGTTCGGCGCAGCCGCAGCCCTCGCCGAGCCCGACCTTCTTATAGTAGAACTTGGTGAAGTCTTCTGGCGTCTGCATCTGGCGTCTCCTCGCGGCGGCGGTGCTGTCTATACTATAGCGCCCCGCCATGCACTTGCATCAGCAATCTGAGGCGGGCGCTGTCGCGCGCCAGCGCCCGCCATTTGCGGGGCCGAGGCCGTGTCTCGCCGCAATTCGGGCTGGTCCGCCCGCGCAGAGAGAGTATGGTCGCGCGCAGGTCCGGGCCGCTTCGCGACGCCCGGACACATCCACCCAGGGACCGCCTCTCATGCCGCCGCCGCAACCGAACATCCCAGGCGCGATCGCCTTCATGCTGCTGGCCACCGTGTTCATCGGGGGCACCATGATCCTGGCCAAGGCGCTGCAAAGCGACGTGCTGGGCCCGGCATTGCCCGCGTTCCAGGTGAGCCACGCGCGGTTCCTCTTCGCGTTTCTGGCGATCAGCATGGTCGCCGCGGTCATGCGCCCGCGCTTCGAGCGCCCCAGGCTGCGCCTGCACCTAATGCGCGCGAGCTTTGGCTGGGTCGGGGTGACCTGCATGTTCGCTTCCGTCGCCTTTATCCCGGTGAGCGACGCTACCGCGCTGACCTTTCTCAACCCGGTTTTCGCGATGGCCCTGGCCATACCGTTCCTGGGCGAGCGGGTCGGGCCCTATCGCTGGCTTGCCGCGGGCATCGCGCTTGTGGGCGCCTTGATCCTGCTGCGCCCCGGGCCGGGGACCTTCCAACCCGCCGCGCTGCTGGCGCTGGGTTCGGCGATGTTCTTTGGGGCCGAGATCATTTGCGTAAAGCTGCTGTCCTCGCGCGAGGGCGCCTTCCAGATCCTGCTGGTCAACAACGCCATCGGGCTGACGCTGGCCAGCATCGCGGTGTCCTTCGTCTGGCAGAGCCCCACGGCCGCCCAATGGGCGGCGATGGCTGGCATCGGCATCGTGATGGCCACGGCGCAGGCGATGTATGTGAACGCCATGTCCCGCGCCGAGGCCAGCCTGATCGTCCCCTTCAGCTATGGCACGCTGGTTTTCGCAACCCTCTATGACGCGCTGTTCTTTGACGTGCTGCCGGACGCGGTGTCCTGGACGGGCGCCGGGGTCATCATCGCGGGGGCGCTCCTGCTGGCCTGGCGCGAGGCCCGCGCCGCGCGCCCTGCGGCGCTGCGCCCCGTTGCGACGAAGGGAACATCAGGGCTAGACTAAGCCCCGCAGCACGCCTAAATAAAGCGGCCTTGGCCAACACTGAGCCGACCCCGAGCAAGGAAAACCCATGTCCTGGACCGATGAGCGCGTAGAACTCCTTAAAACCATGTGGAATGACGGCCAGTCCGCCAGCCAGATCGCCAAGGAGCTGGGCGGCGTGACCCGCAACGCGGTGATCGGCAAGGTGCATCGGCTGGGCCTGTCCAACCGGGCCACGACCACGGCCAGCGCCGGGTCGGAAAAGGAGGCGCCCGCGAAAGAGCGCGAGGCCAAGGCGGAACCGGCCAAGCCCGAACCCGAGGCGGCAAAGCCCGCCGCCGAGGAAAAGCCCGCCACGGTGACGCCCATCACGCGCAAGGCGATCATCCCCGCGGGCCAGCCCCTGCCGCCGCAGCCCTCCGCCAACGAGATCAGCCCCGAGGCGCTGGCCTCGGTCCGCGAGGTCGAGAAGAAGGCCAAGAAGATCAGCCTGATGGAGCTGACCGAGCGCACCTGCAAATGGCCGATCGGCGACCCCGCGACGGATGACTTCTGGTTCTGCGGACTCTCGGTGCAACCGGGCAAGCCCTATTGCGAGGCCCATGTCGGCGTGGCGTTCCAACCGATGTCCTCGCGCCGCGACCGGCGCCGCTAGACGGCGATCTTCGGCGCGGAAAGACGGCAGCTTACAGATATTGCCCAAGCGACAGCTATGGTTTTGGCCTGGAGCGGGCGTTTGGACGGGCCAAATCTCTTGCAAGAGATTTGCACTTTCCTTCAAAGGAAAGTTGGGTCCGCGGCTGGCGAGAGGTTGCGCATAGAGGATCCATTCGGGGCGCGGGAGAGAAACTCTTTCAAGAGTTTCGCAATTTTCTTGCAAGAAAATTGCCGCGAACCAATGTCCGCTCCAGGCCAACCCGACCGATCGCGCGCCGCTTAGTCCCCGCCCAGCAATCCGCGCAGCAACCCGCCCGCCGCGTCCTCAAGCTCTTTCTCAGCGCGGTTGCGCAGGTCCTCTTTGAGCACCTCGTCGGCGTCATTCAAGCCCTCAAGGTTCGTGCCCAGCTCCTCATTGATGCGGTCGGTCACGACGGTTTCGGCCTGCGCCTTCACTGCCTCGACCTCGTCGGCCAGCTCCTGCTCGGCCAGGGCCTCCAGATCCAGCCGGAACTTGGGATCCGCCCAGGTTCCGCTGATCAAGAGCGGCACGCGCAGCCCGCCATTGCCCTGCCCCTCCAGAAGGGCGGGCACCAGGCGGTATTCCTGCCCCATTGCGCCGATATCGACCACGCCCGCGCCCTTGGCGATCAAGAGCGGCGCGCTCAGCACCAGGTCCTCGTTGCGAAGAACGCCGCCCTCTAATGTGAAGCTGCCTGTCATGGCGTCAAAGATGGTGCGCGCGCCCTCACCCACATAGGACGCATCCAGGTTGCGCAGCATCCCCACAAGGTCCAGCCCGCGCAGCTCCCCCTGCCCCAGGCTGAGCGCGCCGTCCCCGGACAGCGAGCGCATCAGCGTGGCCATATCATCGCCGACCGCCAGCACGTTCAGCGTCAGATCGCCACTTGCCAGCACCCGGTCATAGCCCGCCATCTCCTGCAGCAAAGGCTGCATCGCGATGCCGGCCGCCTGCAGATTCGCGCGCGCCGAGAGTCCGCCGCGGCTGTTGACGACCATGCTCCCGGAGACCGCGCCGCCATAGGCCGCAAGCTCGCGGATCGTGGTCACAGCCCGCCCATCGGACAGCGCCGTGCGGATGCTGGTGCGCCCAAGCGTCGCCCGCCCCAGGTCGATACTTTCGGCGGCAAGCACCACATCGGCATCCACCGATTGCAGCGCGCTGACATCGATCCGGTCCGTGGGCCAGCCTGCGCTCGCCGTCGCGGCGCCCTCTGCCGCGGCGCGCTCCGCCGCGGCACCCGCATCCTCCGCGCCTGCCAGGGCCGAGAAATCCAAGGCCGCCGCCGACAGCTGCGCGGTAACATGCGGACGCCCGCCAAGCGCGACATCGGCCGCCCCCACCAGCAGGTTGTGATCCAGCGCGACCGCCGCGTCCCGCAGCGTGATCTTGTCTTCGGTAAAGGTCATGTCACCCTCAACCGAGATCTTTTGGCCCAAGCCGCGCGGCAGATCTGGGGCCGCCGCGCCGATCAGCGCAAAGAGCGCGCCCTGATCCGCAAGATCCGCGTTTATGCGCCCGCCCGCGGCCAATGGGCTCAGACCAGAGGCGCCGTCAAAGTCGAGGGACGCCCCACCGACCTTGGCCTGCAGCTCGGTGCCCACCGCGCCGCCTGTAAGGAACCCAGACAGCGACGCCAGGCGCGCCTCGGCCAAGAAAGCCTGCCCGTTCATGACCGCGCGCAGCGATACCGTGGCCGGGCCGTCAAAGGCGGGCAAACTGGCCGTCGCATCAATGTCTCTCAGCTCGGTCGTCACGCCTGACGCATGATCGATGAACACAACCCGCCCGCCGGATATCACCGCCTTGTCGAGCGAGAGCGCCGGAACGCTTGCCTCGCTGCCCGTGGCGCTGGGGGCACCGGTGCTCGCCTCGTCGGCGCTCTGCGCGAGCGCCCAATTGCCGCGCCCGTCCTTTGCGACCTCCAGAGTGATCCGCGGCGCCTCGGCCTGGACCCGCGTCACCTGGATCGCCCCGCCAAAGAGTGCGCCCCAATCCACCCCGACCGTCAGCCCCTCGGCCTGCAGCAACGGGCCGCCCTGCCCCCAATCCGCATTGGCGATCGAAACCGCGCCGGTGGAGATGCCAAGCTCCGGCAAGAGCGTGGGGCGGATGTCGCCAGCGATGGTCAGGTCGCGGCCCGTGGCGGCCTTGAACTGGTCGGAGACAAGCCCGGCGATCCGCTCCGCGGGCAACAAAAACAGCGCCCCCACGGCCAGCGCCGCAACGAAGACAACCGCAGTCACAATCCTAAAAATCCAGCGCATTCTGCTCACTCCGCCGCTGTTTTGGTTAGGATAGCGCGGATTGGCGGCGTCACAAGGAAACAATGCGAGAGCGCTCTGGGAAGCCGCAGTGTTTGGCCTGGAGCGGGCGTTGCCAACATGCACGACCCTGACAGCGCTTGCCGACACCAGACACTACAGAATCCTAGCAATGCAACCGCCCGAGCTTGCCTCGGGCAGCGGCCGACCTCCCCCAGGAGGCCGCTTTTGCAACGTCGCATACCAATGAAACGATTGCGTTTATCAGAACCGGACGACATGCGGAGATGATGCGCAAGCGACCTCCAGGTCGGCTGCTGCCCGCGTTGCGCTTGGTTCAAGGGGGAGGCCCCGAGTCAAGTCCGGGGCGGCGGGTTCTAATACCCGCTCCAGGCCATAAGCAACCAACCCCGCGCAATCGATGCCAGACAACCCAAGCCGACAAAAAAGCGAGCCAATCACAACCCCGCCGAGCCATTCGGGCAGTGCTTGCGCACCTCCCGGTCGCGCAGCGCGGTAGCCACCAGCATGCAGCGGTTGCGCGCCTCGTAGTAATAGCCGCGCGCATACCAGCCCACCGCCGCAGCTTCGTCACCATAGGACAACAACCAGGCGCCGCGCAGGTACTTCGTCCCCCATTCCAGGTTGGTATCCGCATCCAGCAGGTTCGCGTTCGCGCCCTGGAACCCGATCCCGCGTGCGGTCTCTGGCAGGATCTGCATCATCCCCCAGTAGGGCCCGTTGCGGGCCCCGGCGCGGTAGTCGCTCTCGCGTTGGATCACCCGGTGCAGCAGGCTGCACGGGATGTCGTAATGGTCGGCCCATTTATTGACCAGCGCGCGCGTGGCCTGGCTCTCGCCGGGGTAGAGCGGCGGGTTGAACTCCTGCGCCACTGTCGGCTCGGGCGCGCCGCGCCCGCAGGCGGCCATCAGCAAGCAGATCAGCAGCATCCGTTTCATGTCGGTCCTTCCCCTTGGGCCGCAGGGCCCCTATAGCGGGCCCCATGTCGCAGAACCCACCCGATCTTCGCCCCGACTTGGCTAATGCGCGCGTCCCGCGCGACGCAGGTACCACATCCGGCGCCGCCCGCAGAGAGGACCAGCCCACCATCGGCATGGTCTCGCTTGGCTGCCCCAAGGCGCTGGTCGACAGCGAGCGCATCCTGACGCGGCTGCGCGCCGAGGGCTATGGCATCTCGCCGGACTACCAGGGCGCGGACGCGGTGGTGGTGAACACCTGCGGGTTCTTGGATTCGGCCAAGGCGGAAAGCCTGGGCGCCATCGGTGAGGCCATCGCCGAGAACGGGCGGGTGATCGTGACCGGGTGCCTGGGCGCGGAGCCTGAATACATCACCGGCGCGCATCCCCAGGTGCTGGCGGTGACCGGCCCGCATCAATACGAGCAGGTTCTGGACGCGGTGCATGCCGCCGTGCCGCCCAGCCCGGACCCTTTCGTGGACCTCTTGCCGGCCAGCGGCGTCAGCCTGACCCCAAGGCACTATAGTTACCTAAAGATTTCAGAGGGCTGCAACCACAAGTGCAAGTTCTGCATCATCCCCGATATGCGCGGCCGGCTGGTCTCGCGCCCGCAGGCGGCGGTGCTGCGGGAGGCGCAGCGGCTGGTCGAGGCCGGGGTGAAGGAACTGTTGGTGATCAGCCAGGACACCTCTGCCTATGGGACGGATCTAAAGGACCGCGACCACAAGACCCCGTTCGTGCCCCTGGCCGAGGCCTTAGGAGAGCTGGGCGTCTGGGTGCGACTGCACTATGTCTATCCCTACCCGCATGTGGCTGAGGTCGTGCCGCTGATGGCCGAGGGCAAGATCCTGCCCTATCTCGACATCCCCTTCCAGCACGCCGACCCGGGGGTGCTGCGCCGCATGGCCCGCCCCGCGGCGGCTGAGAAAACACTGGAGCGCATCGCCGAGTGGCGCGCCATCTGCCCCGAGATCGCGCTGCGCTCGACCTTCATCGTGGGCTACCCCGGCGAGACCGAGGCCGAGTTCCAGGTGCTGCTGGACTGGCTGGACGAGGCCCAGCTGGACCGCGTGGGCTGCTTTCAATACGAGGACGTGGCGGGGGCGCGGTCCAACGCGCTGCCCGATCACGTCCTGGACGAGATCAAGCAAGACCGCTGGGATCGGTTCATGGCCAAGGCGCAGGCGATCTCGGAGGCCAAGCTTGCCGCCAAGGTGGGCCAGCGCCTGCAGGTGATCGTCGATGAGGTGGACGAAGACGCCGCCACCTGCCGCACCACGGCGGACGCCCCGGAGATCGACGGGAACCTCTTCATTGATGAGGCGATCGAGGGGCTGGCCCCTGGGGACATCCTCACCGTGGAGGTGGACGAGGCCGGGGAGTACGACCTGTGGGGCCGCCGGTTGTAACGCATCGCCCGTGGCATGCGTTCGGCTCTTTTGAGCTCCAGTGCAGTGCTCATTGCTCATAGTCGGCGCGAAGGGGCGGTATCTAAGGTTGGCCTGAAGCGGGCGTTTGGACGGGCCAAATCTCTTGCAAGAGATTTGCACTTTCCTTCCAAGGAAAGTGGGCGCGCGCGCCGGTAAGAGGGTGGAATAGAGCGATCATTTCGGGGCGCGCTGAAGAAACTCTTGGAAGAGTTTCGCAATTTTCTTGCAAGAAAATTGCGGCGCACCAATGCCCGCGTCAGGCCAAAAGCAGGCGACCGCTTGTCACTCGTCCGCGCGGCCCTTCCCCAGATGTTTCCGCAGGCGCGAGGGCGTCGATTTCTTGCGGTTCTTGTAGGGGTTCTTGTCGCCCTGCCCGCGCACGGTCAGCCGGATCGGCGTGCCGGGCATGTCGAAATCCTCGCGCAACCCGTTGACGAGGTAACGCGAGTAGCTTTCCGGCACCTTGTCGGGGTGGCTGCACATCACAACGAAGCCAGGCGGGCGGGTCTTGGCCTGGGTCATGTAGCGCATCTTGATGCGCCGCCCGCCGGGTGCGGGGGGCGGGTGCGCCTCCAGCATGCCGGTCAGCCATTGGTTCAACCGCGCCGTCGCCACGCGGCGGTTCCAGACCTCATGCGCCTTCAGCACCGCCGCCTGCAGGCGGTCCAGCCCGCGCCCGGTCAGCGCCGACACGGTGACAAGAGGCGCGCCGCGCAGCTGCGGCAGGAGCCGCTCGAAGGCCTCGCGCAGCTCGTTCAGCTTGGCCTGCTTGTTGTCCTCGGCGTCCCACTTGTTGACCGCGACCACCACGGCGCGGCCCTCGCGCTCGGCCAGGTCGGCGATGCGCAGGTCCTGCTGCTCAAAGGGGATCGCGGCGTCCAGCAGAACCACCACCACCTCGGCGAACTTCACCGCGCGCAGCCCGTCTGAGACCGAGAGCTTCTCGAGCTTTTCCTGCACGCGCGCCTTCTTGCGCATGCCCGCGGTGTCAAAGATGCGCATCTCGCGCCCGCCCCATTCGGCGGTGACCGAGATGGCGTCGCGGGTGATCCCGGCCTCGGGGCCGGTCAGCAGGCGGTCCTCGCCGAGGATCTTGTTGATCAGCGTGGACTTACCCGCATTGGGGCGCCCCACAACGGCGATCTGGAGCGGCTTCATCGGCCCTTGCGGGTCCTCCTCGGCATCCACATCCGTTTCGGGCTCGTCATCCACCGGGGTCAGCGTCTCGATGATGGGCAGGAGCGCGGTGTAGAGGTCGGTCATCCCCTCGCCATGCTCAGCCGAGATCCGCAGGGGCTCGCCCAGCCCCAGCCCATAGGCGTCCAGCACGCCCGCCTCGGCCGCGGCGCCCTCGACCTTGTTGGCGCCCACGATCACGTGGCGCGCCCGGCGGCGCAGGATGTCGGCAAAGACCTGGTCCGCGGGCAGCACGCCGGCGCGGGCGTCCACCAGGAACAGGCAGATGTCGGCCATATCCACCGCGCGCTCGGTCAGCGCACGCATCCGGCCCTGCAGGCTCTCGTCGGTGGCCTCCTCGAGCCCGGCCGTGTCGATCACCGTAAAGCGCAGGTCGACCAGGCGGGCCGCGCCCTCGCGCAGGTCGCGCGTCACGCCCGGCTGGTCATCGACCAGCGCCAGGCGCTTGCCAACAAGGCGGTTGAACAGCGTGGACTTGCCCACATTGGGGCGCCCCACAATGGCGAGAGTGAACGACATGAGAGCCTCGAGACATCGCGCCCATGCGGCGCAAGACGCGGCTTATAACGCGCTTTTTTCCTAACGGAAAGCGTGCAATTGACCGCGCCCCGACAGCACGTAGAGCGTGCCGCTGGCCACGGCCATACCGCTGGCCGCGCCGCCCGGGATCGCGGTCGTGCTCAGCTCGGCGCCGGTCTCGGGGTCATAGGCGGTCAGGTTGCCATTATCGGAGGCCACCCAAAGCCGGTCCCCGGCCAGAAGCGGGCCGTAATGGGCAAAGATCGCCTTGGCCCGGCGCGCGCGCTCGCGCTTCAGGAAGGGCAGCTCGGTGCCCCAGATCTTCTCGCCGGTCTCGGCGGAGAGCCGCACCAGCTCCGATTGGTCCGAGATGAAGAACACAGAGCCGCCCGCCACCGAGATCGAGCCCAGCGCGCCGTCCCGTGCGGTCCAGATCCGCTCGCCCGAATGCAGGCTAAGCGCCACGGCCCGGCCCGACTGGTTGCCGGTGTAAATGACGTCGCCCGAGACCACCGGGTCGGCGGCGATATCCGTGATCAGCGCGTAGGCGCGCCCCTTACGCCTGCCAGAGACCGCCGAGCCCCAAAGCCGCACCCCGCCTTGGCGCAGCGCGGCCACCAGCTCGCCCGAGCCGAACGGGAAGATCGCCACACGCTCGGTCACCGCGGGCGCGGCTCCGCCCACAATGCCAGAGACGTCCGGCGTGCCGGGGATCTGCCACTTCACGCGCCCGGTCTCGGCGTCGATCGCCCAGGCCCGGTTGTCGCGCCCAACGGCGTAGACAAGCCCGCCCGCCACGGTCGGCGCGGCGGTTGCCGGCGCGTCGAGGTTCTGCCGCCAAAGCTCGCGGCCAGTTGCGGCCTCCAGCGCCACAACCTCGCCAAAGCCCGTGGTCGCGAAGACCGCGCCGTCCGCGGTGGCAACGCCGCCGCCCGAGGCGTCCTGCTCGCGCTCCTCCGGCGGCACAAGACTGGCCGACCAAAGCTGCGCGCCCGCGGTGGAGACCGCGGTCAGCCGCGACTGGCTGTCCAGCGTGAAGACGCGCCCATCCGCGACCACAGGGTCGCCGGTAATGCGGTGCTTGCGGCTGTTGCCCTGGCCGATATTGGCCGTCCAGATCAGCGACGGTGCCGCACTGAGCGCCGGGTTCTCCGAGAGATGCGTGGCGCTGCCGCCGGGATGCGTCCAGGCGTCGCCGCTGCTGGTCGCGGGCGGGGTGAAGGAGATGTCGATCTCTGGCAGCGCACCATCCAAGGATGACAGCGTCTGCACCGAGGGCGCGGAGTTGGGCGCGCGCACCGAAAGGCGCTCGCCCTCAAGGATCACGACGTCATCGCTGCATCCCGCCAGGAGCAGCGCGCTGGCCAAGGCCAAGGAAAGACCCACGCCGGCCCTATTCACCCTCATGCGTTCCATTGTCGCTGCCGCTCCCCACCTGCACCGGATCGCCCCGGTCTAACATATAACTCTACCGCCGTGCCATGCTGCCGCGTTCACGACGGCTCCAGCGTGCCCCCCAGGGCCACAATCAACTGCCGTGCGCGCAGGCGCAAGCCCTCGGTCGCCTCGATGTCGCTGACCAGCGCCTGCAGGCGCGTGATCGCCGCGGCGCTGTCGCCCTTCTGAACCTCGGCGATGGCGATCTGCTCCTCGGCCAGGGTGCGAAAGGCGCCGCCGGGGCGCGTCAGGTTGGCCAGGGCCGAGATGCGCGCGTCCGGCTCGGTGCTGCCCGCCGTCAGGATGGCGTGCTTGAGCGTCGCCAGGTCGCGGTACAGCTGCGCGTGGGAGGCGTCGTTGATGATGGCCTCCAGCGCGGCGGCGGCGGCGGCGGGATCGTCGGCCGCCAGCGCCTCGGAGGCCGCCAGCATGGACACGATCGGGGCCGCGGCATCCGCGTCTTCGACGCCTTGCAGGATGTCCAAACGCGCGGCGCCGGCCTCGGCCTCTAGCGCTGCCAGGATGGCATCGCCGCGCGCCTGCGCGGCCGCCCGGTCCTGCGCCTTGCGGTACTCGTTATAGGCCGCCCCTGCGACCAGCACCACGACGGCCAAGATGGCGATCCAGCCGTAGCGCCGCATATAACCGAACAGGCGCTCGCGGCGCACCTCTTCGCTGACTTCTTCGATAAAGCTGTCGGTCTCGCTCAACGACATTCTCCGAGCTGGGTTTTCACCCTCTTACACGCAAGCAATTCCCCTTGCCAAGGGCGGGCCTGGCCTGCGGCAAGCCGTGCCTTGCGGCCAATTTCAGAAAAGTTTAAACTGAACTGAACAGTTTAGCGTATTGCAGCGTGAGTTTTCCGGCTATTGCCCCTTGTGACTGAGGAGTAAGCGCATATGTCCGCCGGATAGATTTACGCTACGTCCCAGAACGGGTTGAGAGGTCCAGGATGCGGTTTTTCTCGATTATGACGGCGGTGCTGGTCTCTGCCACCCTGTATTTGATGGTGTTCGAACGCGAGGCCGTGGTGGCCTTTGCCGCGGGCGGGGACCCCACCGAGACCCCCGAGGCCGCACCAGAGCCCCCTGCGGTGGACCGCGTGTCGGTCGTCGCCATCCAATCCAACGCCGAGACCATCGAGCAGGTCGTGCTTGTGCGCGGCCAGACCGAGGCCGCGCGCCAGGTCGACGTGCTTGCCGAGACCAGCGGCACGGTGATCTCCGAGCCCCTGCGCAAGGGCGCCACCGTGGCCGCCGGCGACCTGTTGTGCTCGATTGACCCCGGAACAAGCCAGGTTTCCCTGGCCGAGGCCACGGCCCGGCTTGGCGAGGCAAAGTCGCGCCTGCCCGAGGCCCGCGCGCGTTTAGCCGAGGCGCTGGCCACCCTGCCCGCCGCCGAGGCCCGCGTGGCCGAGGCCCGCGCCCGCGTCCCCGAGGCTCGCGCGCGTTTGAGCGAGGCAAAGGCGAACGTGCCCGCCGCCCAGGCCCGCCTGGCCGAGGCCATGGCCGGTATCCCCACCGCCGAGGCCCGCCTTTTAGAGGCCCGCGCGCAGATCCCAACCGCTGAGGCTGGCCTGACAGAGGCGATGGCCCGCATCCCAACATCCGAGGCGCGCCTGGTCGAGGCCGAGGCTTCGATTCCAACCGCCAAGGCCCGCCTGACCGAGGCGCTGGCGCAGATCCCCGCCGCCGAGGCCCGCCTGTCCGAGGCGGGCTCTTCGATCCCAACCGCCGAGGCGCGGCTCAGCGAATCGCGCGCTCAGATCCCCGCGGCAGAGGCCCGCCTGCGCGAAGCAATGGCGTCGATCCCCACCGCCGAGGCCCGGCTTGCCGAGGCGCTGGCGAACGTCCCTGCCGCCGAGGCGCGCCTGGTAGAGGCGCGGGCCGCGATCCCAACCGCGGTCGCGCGCCGCGCCGAGGCGCTGGCCCAAATCCCCGCCGCCGAGGCGCGTCTGGCCGAGGCCGTGGCCTCCGTCCCCGCCGCCGAAGCCGCGTTGGAAGAAGCCAAGGCGCGGCTGCCGGAAGCCGAGGCGCGAGTGCTCGAGGCCGAGGCCCGCCTGAACGAGGCCCGCATCAATGCGAATGCCGCGACAAGACTGGCCGAGGGCGGCTTTGCCGCCGAGACCCGCGTTGCCAGCGCCGAGGCCAGCCTGCAATCCGCGGTCGCTGGGGTTCAGGCCTCCAAGACCGGGCTAGAGAGCGCCCGCGCCGGGGTCCAAACCGCCATGTCCCGCGTTGAGAGCGCCAAGGCCAGCGTCCAGACCGCCAAGGGCCAGATTGAGAGCGCCAAGGCAGGCGTCGTCAACGCCGACGGCCAGGTCGAAAGCGCCAAGGCCAGCGTGGAGGCCGCCAAGGGCCAGCTTGAAAGCGCCAAGGCCTCTGTTGTGAACGCGCGCGGCTCGGTCGAAAGCGCCAAGGCCGCCGTGCAGACCGCCAAAGGCCAGGTCGAAAGCGCCAAGGCCGCGGTGATCAGCGCCCAGGGTTCGGTGGAAAGCGCCAAGGCCTCTGTTGAGACCGCCAAGGGCCAGATCGAGAGCGCCAAGGCCACCGTGGTCGCCGCGCGCGGCCAGGTCGAGGGCGCCAAGGCCGTGGTGCAGGCCGCCAAGGGCGACGTGGAAAGCGCCAAGGCCGCCGTGCAATCCGCCAAGGGCCAGCTTGAGGGCGCCAAGGCCGCCGTGCAATCCGCCATCGGTCAGGTCGAAAGCGCCAAGGCCGCCGTAGAAAGCGCCAAGAGCCAGGTCGAGACCGCCAAGGCCGGCATCGAGGCCGCCAAATCCGGCGTCGAGAGCGCCGATGCGGGCGTGATCTCGGCGCTCAGCCAGATCGAGACCGCGAATGCGGGCATCGAGGCCGCCAAATCCGGCGTCGAGGGCGCCCAGGCCGGGATCCAGTCGGCGAATGCGGGCGTGGCCTCTGCCGAGGTGGATATCGAGCGGCTCGAGGTGCGGGCCCCCTTCGCGGGCCTGCTGGAATCGGACACCGCCGAGCTTGGCGCGCTGCTGCAGCCCGGCGGGCTCTGCGCCACGATCATCCAGCTCGACCCGATCAAGCTGGTGGGCTTTGTGCCCGAGACCCAGGTGGACAGCGTCAAGCTGGGCGCGCTTGCGGGCGCGCGGCTGGCCTCTGGCAGCGAGGTCGTGGGCCAGGTGACGTTCCTGTCGCGCGCCGCCGACCAGGCCACGCGCACCTTCCGCGTTGAGGTGACCGTGCCGAATGATGACTTCTCGATCCGCGACGGCCAGACCGCCGAGATCGTGATCCAATCCGAGGGCAAGCTGGCGCATCTGGTGCCGCAATCGGCGCTGACGCTGAATGATGCGGGCGCGCTTGGCGTGCGCACGGTCGAGGACAAGGACATCACCGGCTTTGCCACGGTGGAGATCCTGCGCGACGCCCCGGAGGGGCTCTATGTAAGTGGTTTGGCCCAGGCGGCGAGCATCATCGTGGTGGGCCAGGAATACGTGACGGAGGGCGTCGCCATAACGCCCACCTATAGGGAGGGGGCCAGCCGATGAACGGCCTCGTCGATTGGGCCGGCGGGCGTGCCCGCATGGTCATCGCGTTCATCCTGCTGTCGCTGGCGGCGGGGGTGTTCTCCTACACGGTGCTGCCCAAAGAGGGCGAGCCGGATATCGACATCCCGGCGCTGGTGGTCTCGCTGCCCTTCCCCGGCATCTCTGCCGAGGATAGCGAGAAGCTCTTGGTCAAGCCGATGGAGACCGAGCTTGCCGACCTAGACGGGCTCGACAAGATGACGGCCACCGCGGTGGAGGGCTATGCCAATATCGTGCTGGAGTTCGAGTTCGGCTGGGACAAGCAGGCCACCATCGCCGAGGTCCGCGACCGGATGAGCAAGGCCGAGGCCGAGTTCCCGGAAGGGGCCGAGCAATACACCATTGACGAGATCAACTTTTCCGAGTTCCCGATCATCATCGTGAACCTCTCTGGCGCGCTGCCAGAGCGCACTTTGCTGAACGTCGCCAAGGACTTGCAGGACAGACTTGAGAGCCTGGATCCGGTGCTGGAGGCCGCGCTGACCGGCCAGCGCGATGAGATGCTAGAGGTGGTGATCGACCCGCTGCGGCTGGAGGCTTACAACGTCACCGCCGGTGACCTGATCAACGTGGTGGTGAACAACAACCAGCTGATCGCGGCGGGCGAGGTCGACAGTGCCTCGGGTGCGTTCTCGGTCAAGATCCCGTCCAGCTTTGACGAGCCGCAGGACGTCTACAACCTGCCCGTCAAGGTCAACGGCGACAGCGTGGTGACCCTGGGCGATCTGGCCGATATCCGCCTGACCTTCGAGGACCGCGTCGGCACGGCGCGCTTTAACGGCGAGAAAACCGTGGCGCTGCAGGTGGTCAAGCGCAAGGGCTTCAACATCATTGACACCTCGACCCTGGTGCAGGCCGAGGTCGAGGCCGAGCGCGCCTCTTGGCCCATAGAGCTGCAGCAGGCCATCACCGTGGGCACGTCGAACGACCAGTCCATCACCGTGGGCTCGATGGTCAGCCAGCTTGAGGGCTCGGTGCTGACCGCGATTGCGCTGGTGATGATCGTGGTCCTGGCCGCCCTTGGCACGCGCTCGGCACTGCTGGTGGGCTTCGCGATCCCGACCTCTTTCATGCTGTGTTTCGCCTTCCTGGCCGTGATGGGCGTGGCGATCAGCAACATCGTGATGTTCGGGCTGATCCTGGCGGTGGGCATGCTGGTGGACGGCGCCATCGTGGTGGTGGAATACGCCGACCGGCGCATCCGCGAGGGCTCTGGCCCGATGACCGCTTATCTGGAGGCGGCCAAGCGGATGTTCTGGCCCATTGTGTCCTCCACGGCGACGACGCTTTGTGCCTTCCTGCCGATGCTGTTCTGGCCGGGCGTGCCGGGCGAATTCATGGGCATGCTGCCGGTGACGCTGATCTTCGTGCTCTCGGCCTCGCTGATCGTGGCGCTGATCTACCTGCCGGTGATGGGCGGGGTCGCGGGCCGGATGAGCCGCGCGTTCGAGAACGCCTCGCAATGGCTGCGGCGGAGCTGCTCCTGGGTGGTCCGCGCCTTGCTGGTGCCGATCAGCTGGGCGGTGATGTATGTCGGGGCGATCGCGCTCCTGCGCGGCGCGACGATGTCCGAGATGCTGGTGGCCGCGCTGATCTTCTTGACGGGCGCGATCCTGGCCTCGATCACGCTGGGCTCGGTGAAGATCGAGCGCGAGGCCAAGACGATCAAATCCGGCTACCGCCGCAAGCCCTTCGGCTATTTCATCAAGTTCATCGCGGGCAACCCGATCATGCCGGTGGTGTCGATCATCGGCGTGGGCTTTGTGGTCGTCGCGACGTTCAGCCTGTTCTCCGAGAATAACTATGGCGTGGAGTTCTTTGTCTCCACCGAGCCAGAGCAGGGCATCGTCTTTGTGCAGGCCCGCGGCAACCTCTCGATTGCCGAGAAGGACGCGCTGGTGAACCAGGCCGAGCAGGCGATCCTGGGCATCACGGGCATCGACAACGCCTTTGCCTTTGCGGGCGCGGGCGGGCTGAACGCCAATACCGGCGGCGCCTCGGGGCCCTTGGACACGATCGGGCAGATCCAGCTGGAGCTGGTGCGCTGGGAGGACCGCCCCCGCGTCGTGCAACAGACGCGCCTCTTGGGGCTGATCCCCTTCGAGGTCGAAGAGATCGACCCCGAGTATAGCGGTAACTTCGTGCTCGAGCAGATACAGGCGCAGCTCGACCAGATCCCCGGCATCCAGACAGAGATCCTCAATCTCGGCGTCGGCCCGGCCTCGGCCAAGCCGGTGCATCTGCGGCTGAAGGGCGACGATTGGGGCGATCTGCGCGCCGCGGCGGACATCGCGCGCGCGCGCTTCGACGCGACGCCAGGCCTGGTGGATGTCGAGGACAGCACCCCCCTGCCCGGCATCGACTGGGAGATCAACGTCGATGTCGAAAAGGCCGGGCGCTACGGCGCCGACGTGGCCATCGTGGGCGGCATGGTGCAGCTTGTGACGCGCGGGCTTCTCTTGGACACCTACACGCCGATCAACTCTGACGACGAGATCGAGATCCGCGTGCGCCTGCCAGAGCAGGACCGCGTGCTGGCCACGCTGGACACCCTCAAGGTACGCACCGACGACGGGCTGATCCCGATGTCCAACTTCATCTCGCGCAAGCCTGTGGCCAAGTTCGGCAATATCAGCCGGATCGGGCAGAAGCGCTTCTATGACGTGAAGGCCGGCGTGGGCGACAATCTGGTGAAGGCGGTCTATGACACCGAGGCCGATGCCGACGGGAACTCCGACACCGTCGCCGTGGCCGTTCTAGAGCAGCTCACCGACGAGCAGATCGACGCGGGCGAGACCGGCAATTACGAGATCGTGGGCAACGAGGGCCAGTTCCGGTTGGTCACCGAGACCGCCTCTGCGCCAAACGGCGCCGAGCTGCGCACGGTGGTCATCAACCCGAATGAACGCATCGAGGTGCTGACGGCATGGCTTGAGGCCGAAGAAAGCCCCCTGCCCGCCTCCATCGAATACGAATGGACCGGCGACGCCGAGGACGAGGCCGAAAGCCAGGCCTTCCTGGGCCGCGCCTTCATCGGCGCGCTGGGGTTGATGTTCATCATCCTGCTGGCGCAGTTCAACTCGTTCTACAACTCGGTGCTGGTGCTGCTGGCGGTGGTGCTGTCAACCACCGGAGTGCTGATCGGCATGATGGTGATGCAGCAACCCTTCTCGATCATCATGACCGGCACAGGGATCGTCGCGCTCGCGGGGATCGTGGTGAACAACAACATTGTGCTGATCGACACCTACCAGGAATACTCCAAATACATGCCGCGGATCGAGGCGATCATCCGCACCGCAGAGGTGCGCATCCGCCCGGTCCTGCTGACCACGATCACCACCATGGCGGGTCTGGCGCCGATGATGTTCGGCCTCTCGGTGGATTTCATCGGCGGCGGCTACTCGATCGACTCGCCCACCGCGCTCTGGTGGAAATCGCTGGCCACGGCGGTGGTGTTCGGCCTGGGCGTGGCCACGGTGCTGACGCTGATCTTCACGCCGTCGATGCTGGCCTTGCGGGTCTGGTTCGGGGCCGCGGCCTATGGCGCGGTGCGCACCGGCACGCGGCTTGTGATGCCAAAATCCAGCCGTATCGGGCAGGACCACGCGCTGGGGCGCGAGGCTAAGCGCGTCAATTCGCCAGAGCTGATCTGGGGGTTTGGCGAGGCCATCAACGCGTCAGAGGCGGGCCCTGTGGGCGAAGAGTTCCTCGAAGATGAGCCCGCCCTTGCCGGTGATTCGAATGCCGAAGACGAAAGCGACGAAGCGCTGTTAAAGCGCTTGGCGATGCGCGCCGCGGAGTAACGCGGCGCCTATCGACCAACTTCGGCGCTTTCTGGCACGGAACCGCGCCTGTTCGCTGCCTTATAGCGCACTCCTAAGGACCTGAATCGCTGCATCTGGCGGCGGGCCTCAAGGGTCAAAAACTTGGCATTGGCCCGGCATCTTTGGTTAATGGCCCGACGCAATCGGTGCCAGATACACGACAATTCCGCAATTCACCCGCTTTATTGCCCGAATTTGAAACCAATTGTTCGAAAAATATCAGCAGAAGGCTGACCAACCCGGCATCAGGTCCGCGTTGGTCCGGGAAAAATGGCAGTATATCAGGTACTTCTGTTCGAACTATCGAACCTCAGCACTGTGCCGAACGAAGACGGCACGTTTCTGTCAAATCTGAACCCCGATGACACGCTGATATGGCTCGGCGGCGGCGGCAGTCAGATCGTGAACATCAACGACCCAACGGATGCGGATTGGGACGAGGCCGAGGGCGACCAGGTCCTGGACGCCGGCGTGACCTTTGGCGGCACAACCTACGCCGCGGGCACGCCCCTCACGCCGAACTACACCATCACCTTCGAGGATGGCGAAGGCGTCACCTACGTCATGTCGGGCGTGATCTTTAGCAACAACCTCAACCCATCGACGACGCAGGCTGTCGTATGGCAGGGCAACATCCCGCCGCCGGGCACCGAGCTGACCGTTATCTCCGAGAGCAACCCAACCCGGGCCAATGCGCTGGACTACACGACCTTCGTAACGTGTTTTGAATCCGGCGTGCCGATCGACACCGAGTTCGGTCCGATCCCGGCGGGCGAGGTCGAGATCGGCATGCGCCTGCCCACGGTCGACGGCGCGCTGCGCGAGGTGCTTTGGACGTCGCAACGGCGGGTTTGCCGGCAGATGCTAGAGACCTTCCCGCGCATGCAACCGGTCCTGATCCCAGCCGGCAGCCTTGGCCCCGGCGTGCCGCTTCGGTCGCTGCTGCTCAGCCCCGACCACCGGGTGATGCTGAACTCGCGCATCGCGCTGCGCCGCTTTGGCACGCCGAACGTGATGGTCGCGGCCCGGTTCCTGGTGGGCCTGCCCGGCATCCGCCACGTGATACCAGAGCACTCGGTGGAATATGTGCATTTCCTGCTGGCAGAGCATTCGGCGATTTCCGCCTGCGGCCTGCAAAGCGAAAGCCTCTATCTGGGCAAGATGACCCTGCGCAGCCTCAGCCCGATGAAGCGCCGCGCCTTGACCAAGGCGACCGAGCGGCATGGGCTTGAATGGGCCACGTCGCGGTTCCGCTTCCTAAAGCGGCGCGAGGCCGAGGCGCTGATCGCCACGCATACTAAGAATGGGCGCCCATTGGTGGAGCCCGCCGCAAGCGGGTTGGACCTAAAGGTCGCCTAGGCGCAGCGGCTGGCTATTCCGCCGCGACCCGTGCCTTGGCGGTCTCAAGCATCGGCTTGAGGTAGCGTCCGGTATGGCTGGCGGGGTTCTCGGCGACCTGCTCGGGCGTGCCCTCGGCCACGATCTGCCCGCCGCCGTCACCGCCCTCGGGGCCGATATCGATGATCCAGTCGGCGGTCTTAATCACATCCAGGTTATGCTCGATCACGATCACGGTGTTGCCCTGCTCGACCAGCTCGTGCAGCACCTCCAGAAGCTTGCGCACGTCCTCGAAATGCAGCCCCGTGGTGGGCTCGTCGAGGATGTACAATGTCCGCCCGGTGGAGCGTTTCGACAGCTCCTTTGACAGCTTCACCCGCTGCGCCTCTCCGCCTGACAGGGTCGTGGCCTGCTGGCCGACCTTGATATAGCCCAGCCCGACCCGGTGCAGCGCCTCCATCTTGTCGCGGATCGACGGCACCGCCTTGAAGAAGCTGCGCGCGTCCTCGACGGTCATGTCCAGCACGTCGGCGATGGAGTGCCCCTTGAACTTCACCTCCAGCGTCTCGCGGTTATAGCGCTTGCCCTGGCAGGTCTCGCAGGTGACGTAGACGTCGGGCAGGAAATGCATCTCGATCTTGATCACGCCGTCGCCCTGGCAGGCCTCGCAGCGCCCGCCCTTGACGTTGAAGCTGAAGCGCCCGGGCTTGTAGCCGCGGGTCTTGGCCTCGGGCAGACCGGCGAACCAGTCGCGGATCGGCGTGAAGGCCCCGGTATAGGTGGCCGGGTTCGAGCGCGGCGTGCGCCCGATGGGGCGCTGGTCGATGTCGATGACCTTGTCAAGATGCTCCAGCCCCTTGATGGTCTCGCAGGGCGCGGGCGTCTGGCGCGCGCCGTTCAGGCGCATGCTGGCGGTCTTGAACAGCGTCTCGATGGTCAGCGTGGACTTGCCGCCGCCGCTGACGCCGGTGACGCAGACGAACTTGCCCAGCGGGAAGTCCACGGTGACGTCCCGCAGGTTGTTGCCGGTGGCGCCCACCACCTTGAGCTTCTTCTTGTTGCCCTTGCGCCGGGTGGCGGGCACGGCGATCTCGCGCGCGCCGGTCAGGTAGGCGCCGGTGACGCTGTCGGGATGGGCGGCGATCTCGGCGGGCGTGCCATGGGCCACGATCTGGCCGCCATGCACCCCCGCGCCGGGGCCGATGTCAAAGACGTAATCCGCCTCGCGGATCGCCTCCTCGTCATGCTCGACCACGATCACGGTGTTGCCCTGGTCGCGCAGGTTCTTCAGCGTGCCAAGCAGGCGGTCATTGTCGCGCTGGTGCAGCCCGATGGAGGGCTCGTCCAGCACATAAAGCACGCCGGTCAGCCCGCTGCCGATCTGGCTGGCCAGGCGGATGCGCTGGCTCTCGCCGCCGCTCAAGGTCCCGGCATTGCGGGACAAAGTCAGGTATTCAAGCCCCACATTATTCAGAAAGCCCAGCCGCTCGCGGATCTCCTTGAGGATCGCGCGGGCGATCTCGTTCTTCTGCTTGGTCAGGCTGGCGGGCACCTTCTCGCACCAGTCATACGCCTCGCGGATCGACATCTGCACGACCTGGCCGACATGCAAGAGCTGCTCTGGCGGGCCGATCTTGACCGCCAGCGCCTCTTCGCGCAGGCGATACCCGTCGCAGGCCCCGCAATGGCGGTTGTTCTGGTAGCGCTCGAACTCCTCGCGGATCCAGTTGCTGTCGGTCTCGCGATAGCGCCGCTCCATGTTCGGGATCACGCCCTCAAACGGCCGCGAGACCTGATAGACCCGCCCGCCCTCGTCATAGCGGAACTGGATCTCCTCGTCGCCCGAGCCATAAAGGAAGACCTGCTGCACATGGGCCGGCAGGTCCTTCCATTTGAGGTTCTTGTCGAACTCGTAATTGCGGGCGATGCTTTCGATGGTCTGCAGGAAATAGGGCGACTTGCCCTTGCGCCAGGGGGCCAGCGCGCCATTGGCCAGCGTGATCCCCTGGTCGGGCACCACCAGGCGCTCGTCAAAGAACAGCTCGACCCCCAGCCCGTCGCATTCCGGGCAGGCGCCAAAGGGGGCGTTAAAAGAGAACAGCCGCGGCTCGATCTCGGGGATGGTGAAGCCGCTGACCGGGCAGGCGAAATTCTCAGAGAAGGTTATCCGCTCCGGCTCTGCATCCTTCGGCGCGGTTTCCAGAATGGCGATCCCATCGGCCAGGTCCAAGGCGGTGCGTAGGCTGTCGGCCAGGCGCGTTTCGATCCCCTCCTTCACCACCAGCCGGTCGACCACCACGTCGATGTCATGGCGGAACTTCTTGTCCAGCTTCGGCGGGTCGTCCAGGTCATGGAACGCGCCGTCCACCTTCACCCGCTGGAAGCCCTGCTTGCGCAGCTCCAGGAACTCCTTGCGGTACTCGCCCTTGCGGTCGCGCACGATGGGCGCCAGCAGATAGCCGCGCGTGCCCTCCTCCATCTCCATGATCCGGTCGACCATGTCCTGGACCTGCTGCGCCTCGATGGGCTGGCCCGTGGTGGGGCTGTAGGGCGTGCCGACCCGCGCGAAGAGCAGGCGCATATAATCGTAGATCTCGGTCACCGTGCCGACGGTGGAGCGCGGGTTCTTGCTGGTGGTCTTCTGCTCGATGGAGATCGCGGGCGACAGCCCCGAGATGTGATCCACATCCGGCTTTTCCATCATATCCAGGAACTGCCGCGCATAGGCGCTGAGCGATTCCACATAGCGCCGCTGCCCCTCGGCATAGATCGTGTCGAAGGCCAGCGAGGATTTCCCCGAGCCCGAAAGCCCGGTGATCACCACCAGCTCATCGCGCGGGATATCCACATCGATGCCCTTGAGGTTATGCTCGCGCGCACCGCGCACCTCGATCTTTTTTAACTCAGGCATGGGAACTCCCAGATGGACCCTGAAAGAGATAACTCTGCGGGCGCGAAACACAATGGCACAATAGGAACATTACCAGAACATTGACCGCCCGTCACCGGGAAATCGGCAAGTTTTCTGTGGATAATTTCTGGAGGCCTTTGGGGGCCCTCACAAAGGCCCAAGTTCCGCCGCCGCGTCCTGTGTGACGCCACGCAGCCAAGCGTTCCACGTTGATCGGTTCGCGACCGCTGTGCAGTGCAAATGCATGTGGAGCCTAGCCTTAAGCTCCAGCGGCATCGCCGCCGCCGTCAGCGGCGCGGAGACCTAAGCCGCGCCAGCACCATATGCGCCCCCGCGCCGCACAAAAGCATCGCAAGCACCGCGCTCATAAAGCCCGCATAGCCCGCAACGGCAATGACACCCAACACCACCGGCGTGCCGATTGTGTTGCCCAGGTTGCCCATCTGCGCCAGCCCGCCATTGGCCAGCGCCCGGTCCTCGGTCCGGGCGTTAAGCTGCGGCACCGCGGCAAAGCTCGCCCCCTGCACCAGCCCAAGCGACGCCCCCAAACCCATCGCCGCCCAGGGCGCGCCGGGCCAGACCAGCAACGCCATCACGCAGCCCGCGCTGGCCAGGAACCCCGCCACGACCACCGACACCGCGCTGAGGCGGCGCAGCGCCCAGGCCCCCAGCGTCAGCGAGGACACAATCGACAAAAGCGGCATCGCCCCGATGGTCAGCGCCCGCCACTCCGGCGCCAGGTAGGGCGGCACCAGCGTCAGCGTGCTGACGAAGCAGAACGTGTAGAACAGCCAGCCCGCCGCCGGGGCGCCGATGCTTGGCGAGCGATAGATCTGGCCATGCGCGCGGGCAAGCTCGGCGACGCTCACCCCCCGCGGCGCCTGCACCACCGTGGGCAGCACGAACCACAAGAGCCCCGCCATCAGCCACATGTAAAGCCCATGCGCCGCCATCAGCGCGCCCAGCCCATGGGCTTGGGCCAAGGGCAGCCCGCCCCAGACCAGCACCGCGAAGGCCACCCCAAAGAAGCTGCCCCAAAGCGTCAGCGCCCGGCCCTGGTCGCGCGGCGCGGTCACCTCGGCGATCAGCGTGGGCGCGGCCACCACCATCGCCAGATGGGTCGCGCCTTCCAGAAGGCGCAGCCCCAGGAACACCGGCAGGGGCGGCCAGAGCGCCTGCAGCATCGACAGCGCCCCGCCGCCGATCAGCCCCGCCAGCAGCGCGCGGCGAAAGCCCACCCGCGCCACCAACAGCCCGGCGGCCACGCCCAGCAGGATGCCGACGAAGCCCACCAGCGACACCGCGAAACCCAGCGCCGCGCCCGCGCTCGGGTAGACCTCTGGCAGGCGGCCAAAGATCACGCTGATCTTGCCGTATTGCGCGGCCATGCCCAGCCCCGCGGCCCAGATCAACCAGACCAGGCGCCAATCCGTGTTCTCTCGCTGCGTCATGGGCGGACCGTCTGCCCTGGTCGCGGCAAGGTCAAGCGCATGCGGCTTGCGCGGGCGGGAAAGATCTGAACATCTGTTCAAAAAGCAAGGAGCAGGCCCGCATGCAACTCTCGGCACTTCTGGACACGGCCCGCATCCTGGCGGCGCGCGCCATTCGGCTGGACCTGCACGGCATAAGGCGGCTGGCGCGGGTCAACACGCTGTTTGACCCCGGCAAGATCGTCTGGAACTTCTCCAATCTCGACAAGCTCTTCAACACGCTCCCCTTCCCGCGCGCCGAGCCCAGCCCCCTGCCCGAGGCCTTCGGCCGGATCCCGCAGCACTTCACGATCAGCGACCAGCCGCGCAGCCTGGGCGATCACATCAGGGACCGCAATCTTAAGTCGCTGATCGTGCTCAAGGACGGCGCGATCCGGCACGAGGCCTATTTCCAGGGCACCCGGCCCAGCGACCCGAATATCTCGTGGTCGATGAATAAGTCCGTGCTGTCGATCCTTCTGGGCGCGCTGATCGACAAGGGGCTGATCGCGCCAGAGGCGTTGGAGCATTCCGTCTCCGACCACGTCCCCGGCCTGCAGGGCAGCGGCTATGACGGCGTGACGCTGCGCCAGGTGCTGAACATGACCAGCGGGGTGGCGTTCAACGAGGACTACATGGATTACCATTCCGACATCAACCGGCTGGGGCGGGTGATCGGGGTGGGCGGCTCGATCGACGGGTTTGCGGCCACGCTGGGGCGGCGCTGGCAGCCCGGCACCTACTCGCATTACGTCTCGGTGGACACGCATGTGATCGGCATGACGATCCGAGCGCTGACGGGCGCGCGGATGATGGACCTTCTGTCAGAGCATATTATCCACCCCATCGGGTTCGAGCATCCTGGCTTCATGCTCTGCGATGACCATGACGAGCCCTTCGTGCTGGGCGGGCTGAACCTATCGGCGCGGGACTACGCGCGCATCGGGCAGATGATGCTGCAAGAGGGCGCGTGGAACGGCAACCAGGTGGTGTCGGCGGGCTGGGTGGCGCGCAGCACCGCGCAATCCGCGCCGCCGCCCGACCCTGAAACCGCGGCCACGCCGAATGGCGCGCTGGGATATGGGATGCAGTGGTGGCTGCCCCCCAGCGCTGTTGCGGGCGAGTTCTTCGCCATTGGCATCTATGGGCAGTATATCTACATCAACCGCCCGGCTCGGGTCGTCATCGTGCAGACCGCCGCCGACACGGGGTTCCGCGCGGGCGACGGCCAGGTGAATATCGAAACGCTGGAGCTGTTCCGGCAGCTCGCGCGCGGCATCACCTGACGGTTCTTTTTTGCGTCACGATGCGCCCAACCCCGCCCGCGCGGAGCCGGAGGCGAGCACGGGGCAAAAGAGCGCGCCGAAGGCGCTCCTTTTAACAGCGTTTGCTTAACCGGCGCCCTCGGTGACAAAGACCTGCGTGATCCGCCCGCCCTGCCCGAACACCCGGACATAGACATAGCGCGCAATGCCGCGCGCCAGATCGTTGGGGATATACTGAAAGCCGCGCTGCACCACGCAGCGCCCCGAGATGGCCGCACGGGCCTCCCGGCTGGAAAAGATCGGGTCCCAATCGTCGATGTCATCCGCCAGCCCAAAGCGGTGAAAATTCGCCCGATCCTGCTGCACGATGGCGCATAAATCGGTCAGCCGGACCCCGCGCGAGTTGCGCATATCGGTGGGGCTCAGCAAGGCGTAGTATTCGGTCAGGACCTGCTGAGCAGCGGCCGGGCCAGAGAGTGTCAGCGCAACGCAGATGACAAAAATTCGGATCATATCAATTCCTCCATTCAATCTATGAAATTCTAGACCGGTCGGGGCCGCGCTTTCAATGCGCGCCTGCGCTCTTGGCCGTTTGAAGGGCGAAAAATTGGCCAACCGGTTGGCCCCACGCTCCGCGCCACAGGCCTAACCTGGGGCCTAAACCGGGGCCTGACCCGGGGCCTGGCCCGGTGCCTCAGCGCTGACATTGGGCCGGCAGGCACCGCGCCTACGCCCTGCGCGCGCTCTGTTAACCACGCCCATATCGGGCACCCTGCCCGACGGAAGTCCGACACTATGCCGACAAAAGTCCGACACCTGAATCAGCAATAAAATAAGGGGTTAACCTCTGATTCGCGCCTGAGAGGGGACTCGCGCCATTAAGGTATGGTTAACCCCCGCCGCGCCAAGCCTAGATGTGGACCACCCGGTCGAAGGCATCCAGCACGCTCTCATGCATCATCTCGCTGAGCGTCGGGTGCGGGAAAACCGTCTCCATCAGGTCCTCCTCGGTGGTCTCCAGCTGGCGACCCACCACATAGCCCTGGATCAGCTCGGTCACCTCGGCGCCTATCATATGCGCGCCCAAAAGCTCGCCGGTCTTGGCGTCAAACACCGTCTTGACCATGCCCTCGGGCTCGCCCAGCGCGATGGCCTTGCCGTTGCCAATAAAGGGAAAACGCCCGACCTTGACGTCATAGCCCTTCTCCTTGGCGGCGGCCTCGGTGAAGCCCACAGAGGCGACCTGGGGGTGGCAATAGGTGCAGCCGGCGATGCTCTCTGGCTTGACGGGATGCACGTTGTTCTTGCCCGCGATCAGCTCGGCCACCATGACCCCCTCATGGCTGGCCTTATGCGCCAGCCAGGGCGCGCCCGCGATGTCGCCAATGGCATAGAGCCCCTCGACCCCGGTGCGGCAATAGGCGTCCGTTACCACATGGGTGCGGTCGATCTTGGCGCCCAGGGCCTCCAGGCCCAGCCCCTCGGTATTGCCGACGATGCCCACCGCAGAGATCACCGTGTCGAACTCCATCTTCTCGGTCTTGCCACCGGTCTCGATATGGGCGGTGACCTTGCCTTTCGCGCGGTCGAGCTGCTTGACCATGGATTTCTCCATGATCTTCATGCCCTGCTTGGTAAAGGCCTTCTTGGCGAAGGCGCTGATCTCGGCATCCTCCACCGGCAGCACCCGGTCCATCACCTCGACCACGGTCGTGTCGGCGCCCAAGGTGTTGTAGAAGCTGGCGAATTCGATCCCGATGGCGCCAGAGCCGATCACCAACAGCTTGCCAGGCATGCGCGTTGGGGTCAGCGCGTGCTTGTAGGTCCAGACCAGATCGCCGTCGGCCTCCAGCCCCGGAAGCTCGCGCGCCCGGGCGCCGGTGGCCAGCACGATGGCCTGGGCGGTTAGCTCTTCAGAGCCCTTGTCGGTCTTGACCAAGACCTTGCCCTTGGCGGGCAGCGACGCCTCGCCCATGAAGGTCGTGACTTTGTTCTTTTTCATCAGATGCGCCACGCCGCCATTCAGCTGCTTGGCCACCGAGCGCGACCGCGCCACCACCGCGTCCAGGTCATAGCCGATACCGTCGGCCTTCAGCCCGAACTCCTTGGCGCGGTGCATCAGGTGGAACACCTCGGACGAGCGCAGCATGGCCTTGGTCGGGATGCAGCCCCAGTTCAGGCAGATGCCGCCCATATGCTCGCGCTCGACGATGGCAACGCTCAGCCCTAGCTGCGCGCCCCGGATCGCAGCCACATAGCCCCCGGGGCCTGCGCCGATCACGATCATATCGAATTTCTTGGCGGCCATGGTATCCTCCCAATCTCACACGATCCAAACTAGTTTAACGTTAAACTATATCCACGCCGCGCTCAACGGCACTAGGCGAATTGCCGCAATGCGTATACCGCATGGCTTTTCTTTGCCGTTCCGCCCCGTCGGCGCGTGACCCAGCCTAACCCTTGTGCTAGGGCCTGACCAACCTTTTTCGCCTCAAGATCAAACGTGTTGGTATGCCACTAAAAGACAAGCGCCGCGCCGACACCCCTCAGGTCGTTCTGGTGACCGCCGCCAGAAACGAAGCCGCCTACCTGCCCGAATGGATATTTCATCACCTGTATTTCGGGGTTTCGCGGATCGAGCTCCACATAAACCGCTCCCAGGACCAGTCCGAGGAGATCGCGCGCACCATCGCGAGCCACGTCCCAGAGCTGACCGTATACAACGCGGACGCAATTGACCGTCAGCATCGCGTTGGTTTTGATATCCAACTCGCGATCTTGAAAGCCGCCCGCAAGCGGATTGCGCGCAAAGCTAAGCGCGGCGATTACACGATGTTCTTGGATGTGGACGAGTTTTGGGTCCCAACAGACATAGAGACGCCCATTCAACAGGTCATCGCCGCCGCCGGGCACCCCGCAATTGCGGCATTCGGCTGGCTTAACCTGATCAGCGACCTGGAGCCCTTCGCGGCCACGCTTTGCCCTGAACTGGTTGGATATCCAGACCGTCTCGTAAAATCAGCCTTCCGTTCGAAGATCACAGTCAAGGACTTCAACCCCCATGGGGTCAGACCGCTCTGGCCGTTTACGAAAATTTGGAACGGCAATGGCCGGAAACTGACTTGGCGCCAGCCCTTCCGCGCCGACGATTTTTTTCTCAGCTAGACCCTGCCTTTATTGCGCACCGCATGTTTCGGAGCCAGGCCGAATACTTGGCCATCCTGGATCGCGGTCGCCCCTCGGACCTGCGCGCGACATTCAAGACCAACCGAGTCGGCTACCAGCTGCCCAAGATGAGATTCACCAACACGTTTCAGCCGCCCGCGCCGGCGTTGGACCGCTATAGGGCCGCATACGCGGAATTCCTGGAGAAGGTCGGCGTCTCGGACATGGTCGCGCAGGCGCAAAACGGCGTCCTAGACCGCGCGCGGCGCGTGCTTGACACGTATAATGGGATGTCGCCCGAAGAGCGCGAGCAGTGGCCCCAGACCTTTCGCCAGCTCGACTTTAAGGCGCTTCAAAAGACGCTGTCCAAGCAGCCCCAAGCCTAAGGCGTTCTTATGCCGCGCGAACGATCTCTAGCGCCTTACGGTAGCCGCCATCCGCCAGAAACTCCGTTTCCGGTCCGGTGTTCGACCGCCCCAGGGCCTCGTTGCGCGCCGGAAAGCGACCGAATAGCCGGATCTCTTCGCGATGCGCCCGCGCGTGCTCTAGGTTGGCCGCGCCGCCATCCGGCATCCGCTCTTTCATCAGCCGCACGCAGCGCTCTTGGTCGCTGAGGCATTCCGAATGCATCAAGGGCATGTAAAAGAACTGCCGCGCCATCCCGTCGATCTGCATGTCCCAGCCGCGATAGATCGCCGCCTTCGCCGCCGCGCGGGCCACCTTGTCGCTGGCAAAGGCCTTGCCCGTGCCGCGGAACATATTGCGCGAGAACTGATCGGTCAGCACGATATAGGCCAGCGTCCCGGTCGGGTATGTCAGCCAAAGCGAATTGGCCCCCGTCATGACGCGGTTCCAATCGTCCTCGAACCTGTCGCAAATTTCGGCGTCGAGCGCGTCGCCACCCTTGTACCATCCGGCCTCGCCAATCTCGTCGAGCCAGAAATTTAGTATCTCGTCAGGGCCTGCCATACCCTTATCTCCTCACCCACATTGTCGCCGTGCCCCATCGGAAACACGGCCCGAACCCCAGGGCTAGGGCCAGCGTTACATTATTTTTACATCCAGACAAGTCACTGATTCGATACTTGATCCGAAGTGTTGTCCACATCCTCCGCCTGGTCGATGGCCCATTCCTGCGCCGCCCCCACCGCAACAGGGGACGCCGTGGGCATGACCGACACATAGGCGCTGGTCTCGTCGACCGGGGTCGCCGCACGCTGCGTCATCCGGTAAAGCGAGTAGCTGGCGATCGAGAACATCAAGATCGCGATGAAAAGCCAGAACCCATGCGGCCCGATCACCCCCATCAACCAGCCCGTGATCACCGGCCCGGTGATCGCCCCCAGCCCGTTGATGAACACCAGCCCGCCCGAGGCCGCCGCCATGTCATCCGGGTCCAGGTAGTCGTTCAGATAGGCCAGCAGCAGCGAATACAGCGGGTTCGCCGTCGCCCCCATCAAGAACCCAAGCGTCAAAAGCAGCGGGAATGACGTGCCGCTGACAAAGCCCACCGTCGCGGCCAGCCCGCCCAACAGCCCCATGCCAAAGATCAACTGCCGCCGGTCCATGCGGTCGCTCAACCACCCGATTGGATACTGCATCACCATCGGCCCAAAGAAGATCACCGCGATGAAGGTCGAGACCTGCCCCACGCTCAGCCCGATCATCGACGCATAGACCGAGCCCATCCCAAACAGCGCCGCAAAGATGCCCCCCAGCAGCACCATCGACACAAAGCTGAGCGGCGAGGCCGCGAACAGCTCGCGCAGCGACATCCGGTGCGTGTTGTCAAAGGCCGGCGTGGGCGAGACCGACAAAAGGATCGGCGCAAAGCTGATCGAGACCAGCACCGACGGGATGATGAACAAGACAAAACCCGAGGGGTCGCCATAGCCCAGAATGACCTGGCCCGACACGATCCCCAGCATCTGCACGACCATATAGGCCGACAGCGTCTGGCCCCGGGTCTCATTGGTCGCGGCGTTGTTCAGCCAGCTCTCCGCCGTGACATAGACGCCCGAAAAGCCGAACCCGATGATCACCCGCAGCGCCGTCCAGAACCACGGATCCGCCACCACCGGGAACATCACCAACGCCGCCGAGATGAACGAGGCCAGCGCCGCAAAAACCCGCACATGGCCCACGCGCCGGATCAGCTCTGGCGTCAGGCGCGAGCCAAAAAGGAATCCCGCGAAATAGGCCGAGGTGATGATGGACAGCTCGAAGGTCGAGAAATTCTCCATCGCGCCGCGCACGCCCATCAGCGTCGCCTGCACCCCGTTGCCAACCATCAGCAACCCCATGCCCAGGAGCAGCGCCCAGGAATTGCCCAAGACCTTTAGCATCGCCGCATCTCCTTGCGGGTGTTTTTTTACTCTAGTGAACTGGATCCGCGACGAGCGCTATCAATTGCGCGACTCAACCGTGTCGCTTCAACGCCCCCGGTAGCAAAAGTGATGCGTCCCCGTAAGAGAAAAAGCGATACCGCTCGGCGATGGCATGGGCGTAGATGGCAAGCATCCGCTCACGCCCCATCAGCGCCGAGACCAGCATCAAGAGCGTGGATTTGGGCAGGTGGAAATTCGTCATCAACGCGTCCGCGGCATTGAACTGATAGCCGGGCCGGATGAAGATATCCGTGTCCCCCATCCAGGGCCGCACGGTGCCGTTCGAACGGGCCGCGGTCTCGATCAGCCGCAACGCGGTGGTGCCCACGGGGATGATCCGCCCGCCCTGGGCGCGGGTCTCGTTGATCTCTTGCGCCGCGGCCTCGCTGATCTCGCCCCATTCGGCGTGCATCTTGTGATCGGTCACGTCGTCGGACTTCACCGGCAGGAAGGTGCCGGCGCCGACATGCAGCGTCACATGGGTAAAGCTGACGCCGCGGGCGGCGATCTCAGCCAGCAGCGCGTCGTCGAAATGCAGCGACGCGGTCGGCGCCGCGACCGCGCCGGTCTTTTCGGCCCAGACGGTTTGGTAATCGTGCCTGTCGGCCTCATCCGCGGCCCGCTTGGCGGCGATGTAAGGCGGCAAGGGCATCGCGCCCGCCTTGGCAAGTGCGGCGTCAAACGCCGCGCCCGTAAGATTGAACGAAAGCTCCGCGATGCCATCCATGCGCCGCAGCAGCTTGGCATGCAGATCGGCGCCGAAATCGATGATCTCGCCGTCGCGCACCTTCTTGAGCGGCTTGAGCAGCGCGCGCCAATGGCCGCCGGCTGTGGGCTCTATTAGGGTGGCCTCGATCCTGGCCGACACCGCCCCTTGCGCGCTATCGCGGTGGCGCGCGCCGGTCAGCCGGGCGGGCAGCACCTTGGTGTTGTTCAGGACCAGGCGGTCGCCCGGCAGCAGGAACTGCGGCAGCGCCGAGACGCGGCTGTCCTGCAGCGCGCTGGGACCCGCGACCAAAAGACGTGCCGAGCTGCGCGGGCGGGCGGGCCGCGTCGCGATCAGGTCCTCAGGCAGGTCAAAGTCGAATTCCGAGAGCTTCATGCGCGCTCTCTAGAACAATTCAAGACAGGCCGGAAGCAGCGGCAAGAAAAAGTCGCATGTCCCACGCCGAGTGAGCGGCTCTAGCCCTTGCAGCCTTGCAGATCGACGCCCCGACCCGCGGCCAGAACGGTGATGCGGACCTGGCTGCGATCCAAGGAAAAGGGGCGATTATTGGCCGGGACCATCTCGGTCGTCGCGGTCAGGATCCCGCCGTCCCGGCTGGTCTGCGCCTCGGCGATCCAAATCGTCTGGTCGGGCAGCTCAAACACCGTCACCTCGCCGGGGCCAAGCGCCGGCATCTGCACCGAGGCGGTCACCCGCAGACCGTCCTCGATTGCGTCGATCCGGCAGCGCACCTGCACCGCGCCCGCCTCGCGCGCGGTCTCGGGGCGGGCGTTCAGCGCCGCGCGGATGCGCGCGTCGCTGGCGCCCGCGCCCTCTAGGTCCGCCGCGATGCGCATGTTCACCGGGATGCAGACATCCTCGCAGACGCCGATCTCGACATCCGCGCGCAGCGCAATCGCCTGCCCCGCGCGCTTTGGCGTCAGCTCAATCGGCAGCACCGGCTCGCGCGCGTAGCCCACCGAGCGCATGCCGTTCTGCTCGAACACATCCGGCGCCGGCCAGAAGAACCGCACCGAGGCGAGGTTCTCAGAGCCCGCCCAGTCAAAGCGCGGCGGGATACCCGCCTCGCCCGGCGCCCGCCAATAGGTCTTCCAGCCAGGCGCCAGGGTGATCCGCAGCGCCGTCATGCGCGTGCCGTCCTTGGTGCGCCACCCCGGCAGGATCTCGAAATCCGCGACATCGTCAACAGTCATGCCATGGTATCCGGCCTGAACCGGTGGGGCGATCAGCAGCAGGATGGCGAGCACGGTGGAGAGGAGAGTTTTCATATGCTTCCTTTTAACGAGCCCGCCATAAAGCGGAAATCACAAACCAGCGATGCACGAACCCGTGTGGTAAATCGCACACCGCGTGCAACGGCGCGATTCCTCCGTTACGTTAGGGCCATGTCCGAGTGTTCCGATTCCGTCGATCTTAGTGGCCACCTGCTGGTGGCGATGCCCGGTATGGGCGACCCGCGCTTTGAAAAGAGCGTGATCTATTTATGCGCGCATTCCGAGGACGGCGCGATGGGGCTGATCATCAACAAGCCCGCCCCGGGGCTGAAGATGACCGACCTGCTCAAGCAGCTCAAGATCCCGCGCGGCGACAAGGAGCGCGAGACGATGGTCCATTACGGCGGGCCGGTAGAGCATGGGCGCGGCTTTGTGCTGCATTCAAACGACTACCGCACCGACGACAACACGCTGCGCATCGACGCGCGCTTTGGCATGACCGCCACGCTGGACATCCTAGAGGACATGGCGAAAGGCGGCGGGCCAGAGCGGCGCATCCTGGCGCTTGGCTACGCCGGCTGGGGGCCGGGTCAGCTAGAGGACGAGATCCACAGCAATGGCTGGCTGACATGCGAGGCCAGCCCCGAGATCGTCTTCGGCGATGATGATAACGGCAAATGGGTTGCCGCCCTGGGCTCTATGGGGATCGACCCGCTGCTGTTGAGCGCCGAGGCCGGGCGCGCATAGCCCAAACAGCGGGCCCGCTTCCGATACGTTTGTTTCCCGGCGTCCCAGCACGGACCTACACGCCCAGAATGTTCAGAAATCCGTCGGCGCGCCGCCCTCGGCTTTGCGCCGCTCCACGAACTCCGCAAGCTCCTGGCGGATCCCGTCATCCATCGCGGGCGCCTCAAAGCTGGCCAGGATCTCTTTGGCGAGCTTGCCCGCGCGCTCGGCGGTCCAGACATTCCCGGCCAGATCAAAGGCCTCGTAGTTGCGCCAATCGCTAACAAACGGCTCGTAGAACGCGGTCTCGTAACGGTCCTGCGTGTGCTGGCAGCCGAAGAAATGCCCGTTCGGGCCGACCTCTTGGATCGCATCAACCGCCAGGTCCTCGGGCTCGGTGGACCAGGTCGCGGGCTCCATATAGCGCTGCATCATCTGCAGGACCTCGCAGTCCATGACGAATTTCTCAGGGCTCGCGATCAGCCCGCCCTCCAGCCAGCCCGCCGCGTGGTAGATCATATTGGTGCCCGACTGCACCGAGGCCCAGAGGCTGTTGGAGGTCTCCCACATCGCCTGCCCGTCCGGCACATTCGCGGCACACACCCCGGAGGAGCGGATCGGCAGCCCGTAATAGCGCCCCATCTGCCCGGTCATCTGCGTGGCGCGCATGTATTCCGGAGTACCAAAGGCGGGCGCGCCGGACTTCATGTCCACATTGCTGGTAAACGTGCCAATCACGCAGGCGCAGCCGGGGCGGACGTATTGGAACAAGGCGATGGCCGACAGCGCCTCGGCCAGCGATTGCGCCACCGCGCCCGCCATGGTCACCGGCGCCATCGCCCCTGCCAGGGTGAAGGGCGTCACCACCACGGCCTGCCCTTTGCGGATGCAGCGCAAGCAGCCGTCGATCATCGGGATATCATGCTTTAAGGGCGAGGTGGAGTTGATGTTGGTGTACATCTTGGGGCTGGCGGCGAACTCCTCCTCGGAATGCCCGCCCGCGATGCGCACCATCTCCAGCACGTCCTCGACCCGCTCCTTGCCCAGCGAGTAGGCGTGCATGGTCTTATCGGTCAGCGTAAGCTTGTCATAGAGCACGTCCAGGTGGCGCACAGAGGCGTGGATGTCGACGGGCTCCACCGGGTAGCCCCCCGCGAAATGGATGCAGTTGAAATACTGCGTCAGCTTAAGAAGGTCGGCGCATTGCGCCCGCGTGCCGGTGGTCTTGCCGGTCTCCAGCGACCAGTAGTTCGGCGGCGAGGAGACGTTGCCGAATAGAATGTGCTTACCGCCCACCGTGATCGTGCGGTCGGGGTTGCGGGGCGTCAGCGTGAACTCTGACGGGGCCTTGCCCACCATCTCCATCACCCAATCGCGCCCCATGCGCACATTGGTGCCCTCGACTTTGCAGCCCGCCTCTTGGAAGATCTCCAAGGCCTCTTCGTTGAGGAATTCGATGCCGATCTCTTCGAGGATCCGCATCGAGGCGTTATGCATGCGCTCCACGCCCTCCTCGTCCAGCGGCTCGGTCGGGCGATCGGGGTTCAACGGCACCCGCCACGGCATCTGGCGGATCACATCGGGGCTGGTGCGGCGGGTGTTTCCGGCGCGGCCGCCTGATCGGCGGCGGCGTGGGCTCGCATCGCTCATTGGGGCGTCTCCTTGGTTGGCCCCAGCATGGCGCGGCGCACAGGTGATGGATGCACGAGAACCGACGATAAGTGTCGCATTCGGAAATCCCGGCGCATTGTTCTCTTCATTTTGGAGATGGCGAGACCAAAGCGCCAGGGCGATCACAACCGCGCGCGCCCAAGAAAGCCGGGCCTATTGCGACGGCGTGGGCGGTGGCCTCCGGAAGATGTCGCGGAACGCACCGGGGGTCAGGATTGAAAGCGGGTTTACGCTGACCGAGGGGTTCTCGGCCACCCCGCGCAGGCGGAAGTTAAACCCAAACAGCCCGTCCCGCCCGCGCGAGAATATCTGGCCGATCCCGTTCAGGAAATAGACCGGCGAGATGACGCCCTGCATGTCCAGCCGGTCATTCTTTAGATCATACGTCCCGTCCAGGGACACCCCAATCGAAGGCCCAACCGCGCTGGAGCCATAAAGGACCAGCCGCTCGGGGCTAAGGCGGAACTCTGCCTCGACATCAGACAGCCCGATCCCGCCGGAGTTCAACTGGTCCAAGAGCCCCACAATAGAGATCGCGTTCAAAAGCTCCGTCATCGCAGGGGCCTCAATAATCCGCGTGTTCTTGATGCTCAAACGGCCATCATAGACCCCCGCAATGCGACTGGGGTTGAGCGTGAGGTCCATCGCGCCACCGCGCGCGTTGCGCAAAATGCCAGCGGCGGCCAGCGTTGCGCCCGCCTGGTCGCTGATGATGCGGATCGCGGCCCCCGCGGGTGTTGGCACCACCGTGCCCCGGATCGGCGCGGCGCCGTTTACGCGCGCCGAAAATCTGCCATCCATCCCGCGCCCGGGCTTAAAGTCACCGCGGAAACCCGTCAGCGTGATGCCCTCTGATATGGTCAGCCGGTCCAGCGTCATCGACAGCGGTCCGCCCTCGTCAGCCCCCTCGCCGCCGCCGATCTCGGCGGTGCGCAGGTCGATCCGGCCGCCCGTCACCGCCACGGCGGGGGCACGGTTGCCGCCCCGCCCGGTTAGGGTCACCGGCCCATCCAGCCATGTGCCCACGCGCACCCGGTCGAACTGCGCCCTGGCCAGCCCGCCGCTCTCGGTAAGGTCGATGACCCCGCGCGCCGAAAGCCCCGGCGTGTTGATTTCCAGCCGGTCAATGCGCGGCACGTCCCCCAGCCGACCAGAGATCTCAAGCTGGCCAGTCTGATTGCGCGGCTTCGACCAGTTCAGCGCCGACAGCCGCAACCGCACCTGGTTGAGGTCCGAGGACAACGCGAATTCGGGCGGCGCGTCATCGACAAATTCCAACGCGATCTGCGCCACGCCCTGCCCAGAGATCGACCCGGGCGGAAGCGCAATATTGAACGTATCGAGGAAGGCTTGGCTAAGCTCCACCGTCCCCTCCACTCGGGAGCTCCCCTGGCTCCCGGTGCCGAACTTTTGCGTCCAGGTGCCAGATGCGGGCAGACCGTCCAGGGTGGCCGCGCCGGTGATCTCTAAGCCCTCGCGATCAGCGCGGAAATCCAGCTCTTGTGCCCGCACCACGCGCTCGGGAATAAGCGTGTCAGAGGACACCTCGCGCAGCTTGCCCGTCACGTTATAGGCGATGTCCTTCAGGGCCAGGTCATTGACCAGGTCAAACTCTAGGGCCGCGTCGACGATGGCGCGACCCTCAGCGATATCGACACCAAACCCGGCCCGTTCCATCAGGCGCAGCGGCTCTTGGTCGATCAGCGACAGCGCCGCGGGGATGCTGCTTTCCGTTCGGATAGTGACCTCGGCGCGGTTCACGCCGGGTCCGACATCCCCGATCCGAAAGACCGTGCCCGCAACATCCACCTCGCCGCCATTCGGCGCCGTGAGCGTGCCGCGCTCGGCCACGATGGTGAAGCTGTTGGCGTCTAGGCTGGCATAGCCAGCGGCGCCCTTGATCGGCGGCAGGAAGTCGACCGCCTTGATCAGCGCATCATCGTAGAGAAAGCTCAGCGACAGAAGGGGCTCGCGTTCCGTGCCAATGCGCAGCGCGGCGGCCAGATCGGTGATGTCCCCGGCCAACACGTTCTTGTCGACCCAGCGGCGCGCCCCCGGCGCAAGGGCCACGGGCCAAAGCCCAAGGATGCGCTCCAGCGACATCTCGTTGAGGTTCAGATCCAGAGCCATCCGCCAGCCCTGGTCATCGGTGCGGATACGCCCCGAGGTCAGCAGCCGCCGCTCGGGCGGGCCCAGCGACACCTGGCCGATATCCACCGAGAACGGATCCAGCCGCAGCCGGAAATCAAAGGCCCCGCGGTCGAATGACATGGGCTCGGCCAGAAAGTCCTGCGGTTGCAGCTCTAGCTGCGAGACCCGAAACTGCCCGATCAGGGCCTCGGGCCAGCCGGTGGCGACGCCTTGCAGCAAGGCCGTGCCCTCGGCGGTGACGCTTGCGGCCTCGCTTTGGAAGGAGAGCTCTGTGAAGGCCAAGGTCTCGGTGTCGGGATCGTAATCCACATAGGCCTGGCCGAAGTCAAACGCGATGGGGGGCGTATCCGGCGAAGGCTGCAGAGCGCCCGCGCCGATGTTGAGCGTGCCCGCAAGATCCTCGATCTTGCCATCTTCGCCGAAGGATGTGCGCAGCGCCCCCGAGATCGGCGCGTCCAAGACCTCTAGGAATGCCAGCACCGGCGATTGCGCGGCGATATCGGCGGCGGCGGCGTCCTCGAACGTGGCCGTCAGCGTCGCGCGGGCAGAGCCTTTCTCGGTCCTGAAACCAATCACCGTGCTGGCAAGATCCTCGGTGCCATTAAAGACCTCGGCCGAGACGGTCACGTCCAGGCTATCGGCGTTGTGCTGCAATAAGATCTGGCCGCCGGTGACCTGCCAATGCCCGCCGCTGCGCGCGTCTTCCAGGCTGATTGTAAGCTCTTCGGCGCGCACCTCCTTCAGCGAGGCCAGCGGCGCGACGCTAAAAGCCTGATCCATCGCGTCCAAGACGCTGGCCAGGTCGCCCTGCGTGCCCGCCCCGGCGCCAAAGGATAGGTTGATTGCGCCATCGGCGCCGCGCCGCACCGTGATCACCGCGCCGGCCACCTCAATCGAGTCCATCTTGGCCACACCACCGAGCAGTTCAGAGGGCGACAGCCGCGCGGTCACCTGGTTGACTTGCGCCACCTCGGTGCCGTTCTGGTCAAAAAGGCCGACATGCCGCATCTGAATGCGCGGCACGATGCGCCGGTCAAAGACGAACTCCACCGTGCCCAGATCCAGTCGGCCCACGCCGATCTCGGCGTTCAGCCGCGCCGCCACCCGATCCGAAAGCCATTGCGGGGCTGTGAACTTGGCGCCGAATAAGCTGAGCCCGGCAAGCGGCGCCCCGATCAGCAGCGCCACCACCACCAACGCCCACACAAGACGCCTGCCCTTGCGGCGGCGCTTTTTGGGAATGGGGTCTGTGTCCGTCTCGCCGCTCATCTACCTTGCCAAAACTGCCTTTTTCATTTCACCCTCATGCCCTAGAACCTGGACCAAACGCGTTCAAGGAGGATCGCCCCATGCTCGAGACTGGCCAGCCCGCGCCCGATTTCACCCTACCCCGCGACGGCGGCGGGACCCTGACGCTTTCAGAGCAGCGCCCCAAGAAGGTGGTACTTTATTTCTATCCCAAAGACGACACGCCAGGTTGCACGAAAGAGGCAATCGGCTTTACCGAGATGGCCGAGGCGTTCGATGCCGCGGGCGCGACCGTCATTGGCGTCAGCAAGGATACGGTGGCCAAGCACGAAAAGTTCCGCGACAAGCACGGCCTGTCGGTGGCCCTGGTCAGCGACGCCGATAGCGACGTCTGCGAGCGCGACGGAACCTGGGTCGAGAAGGCCATGTATGGCAAGAAATATATGGGCATAGAGCGCGCAACTTACCTCATCGACGGGGCCGGCAACATTGCCCAGATCTGGCGCAAGGTACGGGTGCCCGGCCATGTCGACGCGGTGCTTGAGGCCGCGCGCGCGCTCTAGCGGCCAGCCGCGCGCACCCGTGCATTCGCGCAACGCTCGGCAATTTTTCGCCCACGCAAAGCCAAATTGGCGTGCATTTTCGAGCATTTGCGCAAACTTCTTGCAGCATAAAGACCTAACAGCTAAGCACCAGCGGAAGGTGTCGACCCGTTTGGGGAAGGGCGTGCGCCGGATCGATTGGGGAAACGGGGACGCGTCGCAGTATGTCTCGAATTGGTAAGTACGTGAATGCGTATGTTCAGCGTGCGTTTCCCGAGCAGCGGGTCTTCCTACGCTCGGATGATGATACAAAGTTCATACGGCTCAGCGCTTGGACCCAGGCCTTTGCCTGGACGGGAAGCGCTGTTTTCGTCGGATGGTCCATCATCGCAACGGCGATCCTTCTTATGGATTCCATCGGCTCCGGGTCGCTTCGCGATCAAGCCGCCCGTGAACAAATTCTCTACGAGAACCGTCTAAACACGCTCAGCCAGGAACGCGATGCCCGCGCTCTTGAGGCCCGCAAGGCGCAAGAGCGGTTTTCGACGGCGCTCGACCAGATCTCGGTTATGCAGTCCGCGCTTTTGGCCTCCGAGGAGCGCCTGAAGGAGCTGGAAACCGGGATCAACGTGATCCAGTCCACGCTGCGCCGCACCGTAAAGGAACGCGATGTCGCCCGGGCCGAAATGGCCGAGGCAGAGGCCCTGGCCGACGGCGCCGTCGAAGTGGCGCGCGCCGCCAGCTCCAAAGACACCACCGCAACGCTTGATTTCCTAACCGACGCGCTGAACCTCGCCGCCGAAGAGCGCGACGCCATGGCCGCCCTTGCCGCCGAGGCCACGCTGACCGTCGATGACATGCTGCTCGACAGGCGCCTGGCCGAAGAGCGCAACGACGCGATCTTTAGCCAGCTTGAGGACGCGGTGAGCGTTTCCATCGAACCGCTGGACGATATCTTTGCGCGGGCCGGATTGAACTCGAATTCGATACTTGAGGCAATTCGCCGCGGTTACTCCGGACAGGGCGGACCGCTGACGCCGCTGAAGTTCTCGACCAAGGGCGAAGAGCCAGGCCTGGACGAGCGCCGGGCGAACGGCATCCTGGGCAAAATGGACCGGATGAACCTGTATCGCATCGCGCTGCAAAAGACCCCATTCGCCCTGCCCGTGAAGGGCGCATACCGCTTTACCAGCGGTTTTGGGCCGCGTTGGGGCCGGATGCATAACGGGACCGACTTTGCGGCGGCTCATGGCTCGCCGATCTATGCAACCGCCGATGGCGTGGTGACAAAGGCCGATTGGTCCTCGGGTTATGGCCGCCTGATTAAGATCCAGCACGAGTTTGGGATCGAGACGCGCTATGCCCACTTGGCGAAAATTCGCGTAAAAGTAGGCCAAAGGGTCTCGCGCGGGGACCGGATCGGTGATATGGGGAATTCTGGCCGTTCAACCGGCACCCACCTCCACTATGAAGTCCGTGTGGGCGGAAAACCCGTCAACCCGATGACTTACATCAAGGCAGCGAGAGATGTTTTCTAAAAGCAGAATCAACGAGCCCGGCCCGAAAGCAGACGACAAACCCGAAGCGACCCCGGCAGAGGCGGCCCCCGCGCGCCCCGCGGTGGACATGACGAGCTCGGCGCCAAAGCCGAAACCGCCCGCGTCCATGCTCTCGGCGGATCTTACGATCACTGGCAACCTTAAGACGACTGGCGATATCCAGGTCGAGGGCACGGTCGAGGGCGACATCCGCGCCCATCTGCTGACCGTCGGCGAAGGCGCCACCATCAAGGGCGAGGTCGTGGCCGACGATATCGTCGTGAACGGCCGCGTGATTGGCCGGGTCCGCGGCCTGAAGGTCCGCTTGACCTCCTCCGCGCGCGTCGAGGGCGATATCATCCACAAGACCATCGCGATCGAATCCGGCGCCCATTTCGAAGGCTCCGTGCAGCGCCAGGACGACCCGCTGGCGGGCAAGGACAAGGCCAAGGCCGCCGCCCCCGCGGCGAGCAAGCCTGCAGCACCGGCCAACGCTTCCGCCACCGCGCCCCAAACCGCAGCGCAATAGGTATTGTCAGAGCCAATTGACGCGCGGGCGCCGTCCTCAACGGGGCCGGCGCCTGTTTTTGTCCCAAACTTCTGCCGCGCGGACCGCCGGCACTTGGTCCTGATCGCAGCCGTGCTGGCCTCGGCCATGGGGTTCATTGACAGCACGGTGATCGCCATCGCGATCCCATCCATGCGCGATACTTTGGGGGCCTCGCTGCCCCAGGCGCAATGGATCTCGAACGCCTATATGCTGACGCTCAGCGCGTTCATTCTGGTCGGCGGCGCGTTTGGCGACCGCTTCGGCCTGGCGCGGATGTTCAGTCTTGGGATCGTGGGTTTCGTTCTGGCCTCGATGGCCTGCGCCTTCGCGCCGAGCCCAGAGTTCCTTGTCGCGGCGCGCTTCTTCCAGGGCATTGGAGCCGCACTTATGGTGCCTGGGTCGATGGCGATCGTGGCACGCGCCTATCCGCGCGCAGAACGCGCGCGCGCGATCGGCACCTGGGCGGCGGCGGCCTCGGTCTCGACCGCGCTGGGGCCGATCATCGGCGGTCTGGCGCTGACCTTTGGCGGTGCCGAGATGTGGCGCTGGATCTTCGCCATCAACCTGCCCTTCGCTGCCATTGCGCTGTGGCTCTTGTGGCGCGCGATAGAGCGCGACGCGGGTCGCCCAGGCGAGCAGATCGACTTTATCGGGGCCGCGCTTGCGGTCATTGGCCTTGGGCTTCTGGCCTTTGGTCTGACCGGCGCGGAGGGCGGCGGCGAGATCCGCCTGGCCCCCTGCATCGCGGGTGCCGCGATCCTGGCCCTCTTCGTCTGGGTCGAGGCCCGCATTTCCGCCCCGATGCTGGACCTTGGCCTGTTTCGCGATCGCACCTTTGCGGTGGTTAATCTGGCCATCTTCCTCCATTGGCTGGGCTTCATCGGCGTGATCTTCTTCCTGCCGGTGGTCCTGGTTGGCGCCTGGGGATTGACCGAGATCACCGCGAGCCTTGCCCTGGCGCCGCTGTCGGTCTTTGTCGGCCTGCTGTCGCGGCGCACCAGTGGGCTGGCCGAACGCTATGGGCCGCGGCTGGTCTTGGGCTTTGGCATGAGCATAGTTGCGATCAGTTTCTTCCTGTTGGGCGCGGTGGCGCCGCGCCTCGATTTCTGGTGGGGGGTGTTGCCCGCGATGATTGGGATAGGCTTTGGCATGTCATTTGTTGCGGCCCCGCTATCGGCGACCGTGATGACCGCAATAGACGAGCAACATTCCGGCACGGCCTCGGGGATCAACAACGCGGTGTCGCGGATCGGCGGCCTGATCTCCATCGCCGCCCTGGGGAGCTTGGCGGCAAGCCGCTATCACTCGGCAGGAGGCACCGCGAGTTTCGCGCAACACAGCGCGCCGCCGTCGGAGGTCCTTGCCAGCACAGCAGGGCTTGTCACGATTTCATGGATCGCCGCGGGCTGCGCCGCGCTCGCCGCAGCGCTCTGCCTGGTGACCCTGCCCGGGCGCCAACCTCCCGCGCAGTAGCGGCCCCCGCGGGCCCGCCCTCCCGGTCTCATTGTTCCGCCGATTCGGTTAATTTTGACCGAATTTTCGCAGCAATAACGCCCTCAGAGCACCGGCGCCCGCGCGCCGGGCCAGTCCGTGGCCGCGTGATAGGACATGGCCATCGACAAAAGCCGCGCGTCCGAGCCGCGCGGGCCGAAAAGTTGCATCCCCATGGGCAGCCCCGCCGCGCCGAACCCCACCGGCAGGCTGATCGCGGGCAGCCCGATAAGGCCCACCGGAATCGTGACCTCCATCCAGCGGTGATAGGTGTCCATGGCGCGACCGGCGATCTCGGTCGGGTACTCGACCGCGTGCGGGAACGGCCAGACCTGGGTGGTCGGCAGCACCAGGGCGTCATAGGTCCCGAACAGCTCCGCGGCGCGACGGTACCAGTCAGAGGCGATCTCGGACGCGCGATGCACCTCGTAGGCGCTCAGCGCCAGCCCGGTCTCGATCTCCCACTGCGCCGCGGCCTTGAAGTTGTCCCGCTTGGACGCGTCATCCCAAAGCGGCTTGAGCCCGGCGCTCTGCGACCAGGATCGCAGCACGCACCAGGCCTGCCAAAGCGCCTCGCTGGGGAATGGCGGGGCAAGGGGCTCGACCACGGCGCCTAAATCCTCCAGGACGGCACAGCCTGCCTCGGCCATGGCCTCGATGCCGTCCTCATAGGCATAGGCCCCGCCCCAAGAGCCGAGCCAGCCGATGCGCATGCCCGACAGATCCGCGGGCTCCACGCGGGCGGCATCGAAGGCCGCCCCGTCCGGCGTGCGCCTGTCCGGCCCGGCCAGGCTGCTGAGAAGAAGCGCCAGATCCATCGGATCGCGCGCCATCGGGCCGAGCGTGGAGAGCGGGTGCAGGAACATCTCGCCCCCGGGGTGATTGGGTACCACGCCTATGCTGGGGCGCATCCCGTAGACGTTGTTCCAGGCCGCCGGGTTGCGCAGGCTGCCCATCATGTCAGAGCCGTCGGCCACGGCCAGCATGCGGCAGGCCAGGGCCACCGCGGCACCGCCAGAGGACCCGCCGCAGCTGCGCTCCGGGTCGTAGGGGTTCGAGGTGCGCCCATGCACCGGGTTGAACGTGTTGGACCCCAGCCCGAACTCCGGCGTGTTGGTCTTGCCGATGATGATCGCCCCGGCCTGGCGCAGGCGCGCGGCCAGCAGGTCGTCCTCGTCCGGGACGTGGTCGGCGAAGAAAGGCGAGCCCTTGGTGGTGCGCAGACCCTTTGTGGCAACCAGATCCTTGACCGCAATTGGAATCCCGTGCAGCCAGCCCGTGCGCGGCGCGGCATCGGCCGCCGCCGCCTCGGCCATCAACGCGTCCGCGTCGCGCAGCGAGACGATGGCGTTCACGGCGTCATTGACGGCCCCGATCCGGTCCAGCGTGGCGCGCATCACCTCGACACAGGACGCGTCCCCCGCCGCGATCCTCTCAGACAGCGCACGCGCCGTTAGCTCATGAAGTTCCATCGTTCCGCTTCTTCTCTTCCCAGATGCGCAAGGCGCCACAGGGCGTTAGATACTACGCATAGCAAAGAACGTCGCGGCGAGACTTGCAAGAGAAAGAGCGTGCGGAAGCACATATTTTGGAAACGGCTGGCTTGAGGCTTAGTCGTCCGCCGCGGCCTCGGCCCGGCTCTTGCCGCTGACATCCAGCGCCAGCGTGGCGGCCATGAACGCATCCAGGTCGCCGTCCAGCACGCCCGAGGTGTCAGAGGTCTCATGGTTGGTGCGCAGGTCCTTCACCATCTGGTAGGGCTGCAGCACGTAGGACCGGATCTGATTGCCCCAGCCCGCGTCCCCGGCGCTCTCATGCGCCTCGTTTACAAGCGCTGAACGCTTGTCCAGTTCCATCTGGTAAAGCCGCGATTTCAACGCCTTCATCGCAATGTCGCGGTTCTGGTGCTGGGACTTCTCCGAGCTTGTGACCACGATGCCGGTGGGCGCGTGGGTGATGCGCACCGCCGAGTCGGTGGTGTTCACATGCTGCCCCCCGGCCCCACTAGAGCGATAGGTGTCAATGCGGATATCGGAGGGGTTCACCTCGATCTCGATATTGTCGTCCACCACCGGATAGACCTTCACAGAGCTGAAGGAGGTGTGCCGCCGCGCGGAGCTGTCATAGGGCGAGATCCGCACCAACCGATGCACGCCGCTCTCCGACTTCAGCCAGCCATAGGCGTTGGGCCCAAAGATCTTGTAGGCCGCGGATTTTATGCCGGCCTCCTCGCCGGCGCTTTCCGACTGCAGCTCGACCTTATAGCCCTTCTTCTCGGCCCAGCGCACATACATCCGCGCCAGCATCGACGCCCAATCGCAGCTCTCGGTGCCGCCGGCGCCAGAGTTGATCTCTAGGAACGTGTCATTGCCATCGGCCTCGCCGTTCAGAAGCGCCTCGATTTCCTTTTTGGCGGCTTTGGCGGCCAGCCGCGTCAGCGCGGCCTCGGCCTCGGCGATGACGTCCTGGTCGTCCTCCATCTCGCCCAGCTCGATCAGTTCGGCATTGTCGTTCATGTCGCGCTCGATGCCCGCGACGGTGTCCAGCTGGTCCACCAGAGCCTGGCGGTCGCGCATCAGCTTCTGCGCCTTCTCCGGATCGTCCCATAGCGTGGGGTCCTCGACGCGGGCGTTGAATTCCTCCAGCCGGTGCTGGGCCGTGGCAAAATCCATGCGCTGGCGCAAAAGCTCCAGCGAGTTCTGAATTGCATCGACGGTGTTCTGGATCTCGGCGCGCATGATGGGCCCCCTCGGCTGAGGCGATCCTGATAGCAACGCATTCCAAGCTGAGCAAGTGGGCGTAACGATAGCCGCAGGCGCCAATTTCCTTCCAAGGAAATTGCAAATCTCTTGCAAGAGATTTGGTTGCGCCTAGGGCAAGCGGACACTCAACAGAACGTCTCGGTTTCAGTCGAAACTTCGTCCAGATATGGCATTTGAGCGCCGGAATAGCCGCCTATTTTAAGCTCAAACAACGCAAGCGGGGCGAAAATTCCTCAAACCCCAAAGGGGCGCGGAAGATTCCGGTCAGTGTCCACGAGGACTAGTACAACCCGCCCGAGCTCAGCGACCCGAAATCCGCCTTCTTCGGGATAAGAACCACATCACCGTCCGAGGTAAGCACCTGCTGGTCCGTGCCGCCATCGCCGGGCGCGAAGAGCGGAAGGTTTGACCCCATTGCAAAGCCCCCGTCAAAGGCGATGCCGAAAAGCGGCTCCTCGCCGTCGCGGAAATACTCCGCCACCACATTCGGACCGCTGGCCTCGTTCGGCAGCCGCGCGCCGGTGAAGCGGTCGATCTTGATGAACCGCCCGCCCCGTGGCACCGAGAACTTGCCGCCGCCGTATTTCGCGGTGGCTTTCGTCATGAACTGGTTGAAGACCGGCCCGCACATGCCGCCGCCCGATGCCCCGCGGCCCAGCGATTTCGGCCGATCATAGCCGATATAGCAGCCCGCCACGATGTTGTTGGTGAAGCCCACGAACCAGACATCCTTGGCATCGTTGGTTGTGCCGGTTTTACCCGCCACCGGCACGTCCAGGCTGACCTTGCCCGCCGCCGTGCCGCGCTGCACCACGCCCTGCATCATCGAGGTCAGCTGGTAAGCGGTGACGGCATTCATCACCCGCTCGCGGTTCGACGAAATACGCGGCGCGATGCCCGGCTCCAGCGAGGCGTATTGGCAATCCTCGCAGATGCGCTGGTCATGGCGGTACACCGTCTCGCCCCAGCGGTTCTGCACCCGGTCCACAAGCGTCGGCTCCACCCGCTCGCCACCATTGGCAAACATCGCATAGGCCGCGACCATCTTGAACAGCGTGGTCTCTTGCGCGCCCAGCGCGTTGGCCAGGAATGGCTGCAGGTTCTCGTAGACCCCGAAGCGCTCGGCATAGCCCGCCACGGTGTCCATGCCGATCTCCTCGGCCAGGCGCACGGTCATTAGGTTCCGCGAGCGCTCGATGCCGGTGCGCAGGGGCGTTGGCCCGTAGAACTGGTTCGAGGCGTTTTTGGGTCGCCAAATGGCGCCATTGCTCTCCACCTCGATCGGCGCGTCGATCACGATCGTGGCGGGCGAGAAACCGCTATCGAGCGCCGTGGCGTAGACGAACGGCTTAAAGGAAGAGCCGGGCTGGCGCTGCGCCTGCGTGGCCCGATTGAACACCGAGTTCTGATAGCTGAACCCGCCCTGCATCGCCAGCACGCGCCCGGTATGCACATCCATGGCCATGAACCCGCCCTGCACTTGCGGCACCTGCCGCAGCGTCCAGCGGATGAAGGCGCCGTTGCTGTCTTCGGTCAAATGGCGGACGTGAACCACATCGCCGGGCTCGAAATTGTCAAAAAAATCGCCCTTCATCCAGGCGATGTCCTTGCGGGGCACCACCGGGGCCGGGTCGCCCTCCTGCCAGCCTTCTATGCCGAGGGTCAGGCTTTGCGCGGCCACGTCACGCACGACCGCGGGCAACCACTTGCCGTTAAGCTGGATGTCGCGCGCGACCTGGGTCTCGGCCAGCGCCTTGCGCCAGGCGGCCTCGTCATCCAGCAGCGCGGGGTCGATGGTCTTGCCGGTGCCGCGCCAGATCTTGAGATCGCGGTCGTAGCGCTCTAGCCCCTTCTGCAGGGCAACCGCCGCTTCGCGCTGCAGCTCGGGGTCCATCGTGGCGCGAATCGACAGCCCGCCGTTAAAGAACTCCTCTTCGCCGAATTCCTGGCTCAGCTGGCGGCGGATCTCGTCGGTGAAATAGTCGCGTGCGGGCAGCCCGGCCTTAAAGCTCTCGACCTCGCCCATCTGCACGGTCCGGATCGGCGTGTTGCGCGCGGTCTCGTATTCCGCCGCGGTGACATAGCCGTTCTCGAACATCTCCCGCAGCACCAGGTTGTTGCGGCGGTTCAGCGCCTCATCGTAATTGCTGGCGGGGTTGTAGCTATAGGGCGCCTTGGGGTGGATCGCCAAGAACGCCGCCTCGGCGATGGTCAGCTCGTCCAGCGTCTTGTTGAAATAGCTCTGCGCGGCGGCGGCCACGCCAAAGCTGCGCACGCCCAGGTCGATCTCGTTGAGGTAAAGCGTCAGGATCTCGTCCTTGCTCAGCGTGCTTTCCACGCGGGCCGCCAGGATGATCTCTTTGACCTTGCGCTCGGCCCGGCGCGAGCCATCCAGCAGGAAGTTCTTCATCACCTGCTGGGTGATCGTCGAGGCCCCGCGCAGGCGCCCGCCGCGCAAGAACTCCAGCCCCGCCGCCGCCATGCCGCGGGGGTCATAGCCCTTATGGGTGTAAAAATTCTTGTCCTCGGCACTGATGAAGGCCTGCTTTACCAGGTCCGGGATCTCTTCGGGCGGGGCGTAGAGCCGCCGCTCGCGGGCGAACTCGTCCATCAGACGTCCCTCGCCCGAGTAAATCCGGCTGATCGTGGGCGGGGCGTAGCGGGCCAGCTGCTCGGTATTTGGCAGGTCCTGGCTGTAGGTCCACAGCACGCCACCGACCAACACCGCCGCAAAGAATGCGCCGATGGTCGCGAAGCTAAAGATCGCGCCGAAGAAGTTCAGGATGAAACGCAACATGCTCGGCCCGTTTTTACGCCTTTCCCTCTTATAGAGCGCCCGGCGCGAAGGGTCAAAATCAGACTTCGTTAAACATAGGCGAATTCACGCTTTCGGTGCGGTTGGCGGCACCCGCGCCTTGTGATGGCCGCGCAACCTGCATAGCTGTCACAGATGGGCCCCGAGCATATCCTTTCCACCTATGACCGCGTCGCCGCGGATTTCGACAAGCAGCGCGGCAAGAGCCTGTTCGAGCGCGCCTGGCTGGACCGCATGCTGGCCATCGCCCCGCCGCCACGCCGAGTTCTGGATCTGGGCTGCGGTTCGGGCCGCCCGATCGCAAGCTACTTGATGGACCGCCGCGCGCAGGTGACCGGCGTCGACGGCGCCGCCGCGATGGTGGCGCTTTTTACCCAGAATGTTCCGGGCGCTGAGGCAATCCAAGACGATATGCGCACGCTAGCCCTGGGGCGGCGCTTTGATGCGGTGCTGGCCTGGAACTCGTTCTTTCACCTCTGCGCCGAGGACCAACGCGGCATGTTCGCGGTCTTCGCCGCCCACACGACCCCCGGGGCTGCGTTGATGTTCACCGCCGGGCACAAGGAAGGCGAAGTCATGGGACACGCCGCAGGACAGCCGGTCTTCCACGCCAGCCTGGACCCAGAGGAATACCGCGCCCTGCTGGACGCCCATGGCTTTGAAGAACTGCGCTACGTGCCGGAGGACCCAGACTGCAACGGGCACACAGTGTGGCTTGCGCGACGGCGCAATGATGCCGGATGATGCGGTTTGCGGCGCCCCGGGGGCACCCACCCAAGTTCATTTTCCCGCACGAATCATGAAGATGCCGTAAATTTTCGGCAACCCTCCGCCCCGCGGCGGCGTTTCGCCCCATGAACTTGGGCGCGTCGCGCCCGCCGCAACCGCCCGAACCATCCGACCGCCCGATCCGCCCGGCCTATTGCCGCAGCAGCTCGCCCTCCGCGGCGTCCTCCTTCGCCCAGACCCGCAGCGCGTCCCGAATGCCGCGCGCCGCGCGGGCGCGCCACTCCGGGGACTGCAGGTTCGCCAAGTCGCGCTCCGATGACATGAACCCAAGCTCGATCAGCACCGACGGTACATCCGGCGCCTTCAGCACCGAGAACGCCGCGCTTTGCCGGGGCCGCTTGTGCAGATCGCCAACATTCGACCGCAGCCCCTCCACCAGAGCATCCGCCAGCCGGTCGGTGCGCGGCCAGGTGTCCGCGCGCGCCAGGTCCATCAACAGCTTGGCCACCGCGTCGTCCTGTTGCGACAGGTCCACCCCCGCCAAAAGCTCCGCGCGGTCATGGCGCTCGGCCAGCTTTTCTGACGCGATGTCAGTGGCTTCCCCCGCCAGCGTATAGATCGTGGCACCGCTGGCGCGCCCCTCCGCCAGGGCATCCGCGTGCAGCGAAAGGAACACATCCGCCTGCGCCGACCGGGCCACGGATAGGCGCATCTCCAACGGCACGAACACATCCGCGTCGCGCGTCAGAACCACCTCAAAGCCCCCCGCGCGCAGCAGCGCCTCGCGCAGCTCGCGGGCGAATTGCAGCATCAGGTCCGCCTCGACGGCCTCGCCGCGCTCGGCGCCGGGGTCAATCCCGCCGTGACCGGGGTCGAGCACCACCACAACCGGGCGCTCACCGCCGGGCCGCGCGCGCGGCGCGACAAGCTCTGCGGGCTCCGGCAGGGTAAAGTTGTCGCTGGGCGGCGCGCCGGCTGACGCCGCGAACTGCTCGGCGCTGACCTCCTCCAACGCGACGACAAGCTCCGCCGCGCCGGTCGTGCGCAGCTCGGCCGAGGCGACCTTCATGGGCGCGTCCAATGCCGCCACCATGCGCGACCAGCCCGCGCTGATAGTGCCGACGCGGATATCGCTGATCGCGACGGACCGGTCAAAACCCGCCGCGTCAAACCCCTGCCAAGCCACGACCGAGAAATCCAGCACCAGGCGCCGCGGGTTGTCCAAGGTGAAGGCGCGGAACGGCACGGGCTGGCTGAGCCCCAGGCGCAGCTCCGCGCCCGCGCGAAGATCCGTCACCCCGGACCGCGCGGCATCCACCCGCGCCAGGCCGGTGAACTCCTGTGCGTGGGCGGCCATCGAGAGCCCCCAGGCCATCAGGCAACAAAGGATAGCGGTAATCCTGCTCATACGCTCATACTGCGCCTCTGATTTTGGGTCAGTCTATCGCACCTGGCGGACAGAGGGAATCACATCCTTCGCCGCCGCGCGCATCATGGCGCCCGCATCGGCGTCCCGATCCCCGGCACGGAGATGCGAGAAGCCAGACCACCTCAGATAAAATGAGGCTCATCTATGCCCAATGATCATAACAAATTCGCCGCCCGCGGTCGCAATTGGGCGGGCGGCACCGTCCCCAGAGGCGCATAAGACCCCAAGGCTACACATATTCGGTCCCATGCGCCTCCTGATTTCCTTCGCCGCGCTCTTTCTCTCGGTTGTGCTTTTGCAGATGTCCTCTGGTGGCTTGGGGCCGCTGGATGCGCTCTCGGGCCTGCAATTGGAGTTCAGCACGGCCCAGGTCGGCCTGCTGGGATCGGCGCATTTCGTGGGCTTCTTCGTGGGCTGCTGGTGGGCGCCGCGGCTGATGGGCAGCGTCGGGCACTCACGCGCCTTCGCGGCCTTCACCGCGGCGGGGGCCATCGGGCTGCTGGCGCATATGCTGGTGGTGGACCCCATCGCCTGGGCGCTGATGCGCGTGGCCAGCGGGGCCTGCATCGCGGGCTGCTACACGGTGGTGGAGAGCTGGCTGCAGGCCAAGGTCACCAACGAGACGCGGGGCCGCGCCATGGGCGCCTATCGGGTGGTGGACCTGGGCGGCTCGCTGGCCGCGCAGCTTATGATCGGCGTGTTAGAGCCCGCCAGCTACGTCTCCTACAACCTGCTGGCGCTCTTGTGCTGCGCCTCTCTCTTGCCGCTCACGCTGACCCGCCTGAAGCAGCCCGAGATCCCCACCGCGCCGCGCCTGCGCCCGGCGCTGGCCTGGCGGCTCTCGCCCTTGGCGGTGATGGGGGTGCTGGTGGCGGGCCTGACCGGCGCCGCCTTCCGCATGGTGGGGCCGATCTATGGCCAGGAGGTCGGGCTGGAGGTCGGGCAGATCGCCTGGTTTTTGGCGTCCTTCGTGCTGGGCGGGGCCTTGGCGCAGATCCCCACGGGCTGGCTGGCGGACAAATACGACCGCCGCTGGGTGCTGATTTGGCTCTCGGTGGCGGCCATTCTGGCCTCGGCGGTGACGATAGGTGCCAGCGCGCAGGGCACGTTGTCGGTGATGCTCTCGGCGGGGCTCTTTGGCTTCGTGACCGTCCCGATCTACTCGGTCGCCACCGCGCATGCGCATGACTTCGCCGGCAGCGACGAGCGCGTGGAGCTCAGCGCCGCGCTGCTCTTGTTCTTCGCGCTGGGGGCGATTGCGGCGCCGCTCGCCGCGTCGAGCCTGATCGAGGCCTACGGCCCCCGCGCGCTGTTCCTCTTCGTGGGTGCCGGGCATGTCGCGCTGATCGTCTTTGGCCTTTTGCGGATGCGCAGGCGTCCAACGGCCACCGAGCGCACGCCCTATATCTATGCCCCGCGAACTAGCTTCCTAATCGGGCGGCTGATGAAGCGCTTGCGCGAAGGCGGCGAGGATTGAGACGCGCGCTCCGGCCCGGTGCGAACCGCCCGGCGCGCGTCTGGCTGCACCCCAGCTAACCAGCGTCGGCGAAGCCGACACATTAAGATCAAGCCACCCAAGCGTGCGGAGATGGACAAACCACCCCTGGCCCCTTCCCGCCCCTTGCGCTAGAGACGCGCCGCAACCGCCGCAAAGGAATTCTGGCATGGCACGGGTCCTCATCACCTCGGCGATCCCCTATATCAACGGGATCAAGCATCTGGGCAACCTGGTGGGCTCGCAGCTGCCCGCCGACCTCTACGCCCGCTACATGCGCGCCCGGGGGCATGAGGTGATGTTCCTCTGCGCCACGGACGAGCATGGCACGCCCGCCGAGCTGGCCGCCGCAAAGGCGGGCAAACCGGTGGCCGAGTATTGCGCCGAGATGTGGCAGGTGCAAAAGGACCTCTCGGACGGGTTCCGGCTGAGCTTTGACCATTTCGGGCGCTCCTCCAGCGCGCAGAACCGCAAGCTGACGCAGCATTTCGCGCGGGTTTTGGACGAGGCCGGGCTGATCGCCGAGGTCTCCGAGACGCAGATGTATTCCCATGCGGATGGGCGGTTCCTGCCCGACCGCTATATCGAGGGTACCTGCCCCAATTGCGGCTTTGAGAGCGCCCGCGGCGACCAATGCGACAATTGCACCAAGCAGCTGAACCCGGTGGAGTTGATCAACCCGCGCTCGACGATCTCGGGCTCGACGGATCTGGAGATGCGCGAGACCAAGCACCTGCATCTGCGGCAATCCACTATGAAGGACCGGCTAGAGGAGTGGATTGACAGCCGCGAGGGCTGGCCGATCCTGACCACCTCGATTGCCAAGAAATGGCTCAACGACGGCGACGGGCTGCAGGACCGCGGTATCACCCGCGACCTGGACTGGGGCGTGCCCGTGCAGAAGGGCGACGCGCCCTGGCCGGGCATGGAGGGCAAGGTCTTCTATGTCTGGTTCGACGCGCCGATTGAATACATCGCCTGCGCCCAGGAATGGGTCGATGCGGGCAAGGGCGAGGACTGGGCGCGCTGGTGGCGCACCGACAAGGGCGCCGAGGATGTGCGCTATGTGCAGTTCATGGGCAAGGACAACGTGCCTTTTCATACGCTGAGCTTCCCGGTGACGATCCTGGGCTCTGGCGAGCCCTGGAAGCTGGTGGATTACATCAAGTCCTTCAACTACCTCAACTATGATGGCGGGCAGTTCTCGACCTCGCGCGGGCGCGGCGTGTTCATGGACCAGGCGCTGGAGATCCTGCCCAGCGACTACTGGCGCTGGTGGCTGTTGAGCCACGCGCCAGAGAACTCCGACAGCGAGTTCACCTGGGAGAACTTCCAAGCCTCGGTGAACAAGGACCTGGCGGATGTGCTGGGCAATTTTGTGAGCCGGGTCACCAAGTTCTGCCGCTCCAAATTTGGCGAGGCTGTGCCAGAGGGCGGCGCCTACGGCCCGCAAGAAGACGCGCTGATGGCAGAGCTGACGCGCCGCTTGGGGGCCTATCAGGGCCACATGGAGGCCATCGAGATCCGCAAGGCCGCCACCGAGCTGCGCGCCATGTGGGCGGCGGGCAACGAGTACCTACAGGACGCCGCGCCCTGGGCCGCCTTTAAGGAGGACCCGGCGCGGGCAGCGGCCATCGTGCGGCTGTCGCTGAACCTGATCCGCCTTTACACGGTTTTGTCGGCGCCCTTCGTCCCGGACGCCGCGGCGGCCCTGCGGACCGCGATGGCCTGTGACGACGCCTGGCCCACGGATGTGGAGAGCGCCCTGAACGCCTTGCCCGCAGGGCATGGGTTTTCTGTGCCAGAGAACCTCTTCCGCAAGATCACCGATGAGGAACGCGAAGGCTGGCAGGCGCAATTCGCAGGCGTTCGGGACTAACGGCTGCGAGGTAACTGGTGGCCTGAAGCGGGCTTTCGGGCGCCAAATCTCTTGCAAGAGATTTGCACTTTCCTTCCAAGGAAAGTGGGCCCGCGCGCCGATAGGAGGTTCGGATCGAGTGATCATTTCGGGGCGCGCTGAAGAAACTCTTGGAAGAGTTTCGCAATTTTCTTGCAAGAAAATTGCAGCGCACCAATGCCCGCTTCAGACCAGAACCCACCTACCGATGTGCCGCGTTGATCGCCTCAAGTGCGTCCGAGCCAGGGCAGAGCTCCTCCGCGGGAACCTCATTCAGCGGCCCCGGCGCCGTGCCGATCAGGTCGTGCAGGTCCTCTTGCCGCTCATCAAGATACAAGAGCCCCGTCGCCACCCGGCCCTGGCGCTTGAACCGCGCGAGCTCCGGCATCGCCGTCTCGGGGTCCGTCGGGTCGTAATCCTCCGACACTGCCGACAATGCCATCTGCGAGCCGTCATGCATCGTCACGTTCTGCGTCACGCCCGGGGCGCTCTCGGCGGTGATCTCGCGCGCCTCCGGCACCAGGTCCAGCCGCCCCACCATGTGGTTGTGGTCGCGCACATAGTCGTAGCTCTTGGTCGAGCTGGTGTGGTTGTTGAAGGTCACGCAGGGGCTGATCACGTCGATCAGCGCGAAGCCGCGATATTTCAGCCCGGCGATGATCAGCGGCACCAGCTGCGCCTTGTCCCCCGAGAAGGCCCGCGCCACGAAACCCGCCCCCAGCTCGATGGCCACGTTGCACAGGTCGATGGAGTCAAACGGCGAGTCCAGCCCCTTGCGGTTCTTGCTGGCGCGATCATTGGTGGCCGAGAACTGGCCCTTGGTGAGCCCATAAGTGCCGTTATTCTCGCAGATATAGAGCATGTTCAGCCGCCGCCGCACCGCATGCGCGAACTGCCCCAACCCGATCGAGGCCGTGTCGCCATCCCCGCTGACGCCCAGATACACCAGGCCGCGGTTCGCCAGGTTCGCACCAGTCGTCACCGAGGGCATCCGCCCATGCACCGAGTTGAACCCGTGGCTGCGGTTCAGGAAGTAATTCGTCGTCTTCGACGAGCAGCCGATCCCCGACATCTTCGCCACCCGATGCGCCGGCAGTTCCATCTCAAAGCAGGCCTCGATGATCGCCGCCGTTACGCTGTCATGGCCGCAGCCCGCGCAGAGCGTCGAGACGACGCCCTCATAGTCGCGCCGCGTCAACCCGACGCCATTCTTGGGCAGGTTGGGGTGGCGGAATTTGGGCTTAAGGATATGGGTCATGTGGGTCTACCAGCTTTGCCTCCCGTCGCCGGAAGCTTTGAAAGCTTCCGGTCCGATTTCTTTAAAAGAAATCGGCGTTGCGCCTGTGTCCAAGGACCGCACCCCGCCTACTCCGCCGAGATCCGCGCCGAGAGCAGCCCCAGCCGCCCCATCGCCTCGCGCACCGCGTGCCGCACCCAGGCCGCCGTCAGCGGCATCCCGTCCATGTTCGGCAAAGCGATGAGTTTCTCATGGGCGATCTCGGCCTCGGCCAGCAGCAGGTGCCGCATCTGGCTGTCGCGGTTCTGCTCGATCACAAAGAGGTAGTCATGCCGGTCCGCGAACTCTTTGACCGCCTTGGCAAAGGGGAAGGCGCGCAGCCGCATATGGTTCATCGCCAGCCCCTCGCCCGCCAGCAGGTCCAGCCCCTCGCGCACCGCCAGGTCGGTCGCGCCGAAGCTCACCACCGCCAGCCGGGTCGCGGCGTCTTCAGAGACGACCGGCTGCGGCAGCGCCTCCGCCGCGCCGTCTATCTTGCGCTTGATGCGGTCCAACATCTCGGCATGGATGCGCGCGTCCTCGGTATAGCCTCCGGTATCGGTATGCGAGGTGCCGCGGGTGAAATAGGCGCCCTTGTCGGGATGCGTGCCGGGATAGGTGCGATAGGGGATGCCGTCGCCATCCACGTCGCGGTAGCGGGCGAACTCCGCCTCCTCCAGCATCGCCGCATCCATCACCTTGCCGCGGTCCGGCCGCCGCGCGTCGTCCCATTCCAGCGCGTCCACCACCCAGTCATTCATCCCCACGTCCAGGTCGCTCATCACGAAGATCGGCGTCTGGTAGCGGTCGGCGAAATCGAACGCGTCGACTGCCATGGTGAAGCACTCGCTGGGGTCAGAGGGCATCAGCAGGATATGCCCGGTATCGCCATGGCTGGCATAGGCGCAGGTCAGGATGTCGGATTGCTGCGTGCGCGTGGGCATGCCCGTCGAGGGCCCGCCGCGCTGCACGTTGAACAGCACCAGCGGGATCTCGGCAAAGTATGCCAGCCCGATGAACTCCTCCATCAGGCTGATCCCGGGCCCGGAGGTCGCCGTGAAGGACCGCGCGCCGTTCCAGCTGGCGCCGATCGCCATGCCAATGGCGGCCAGCTCATCCTCGGCCTGGATCACCGCGGCATTCAGCGTGCCATCCTCGCGGCGGCGGAACCTTTCGGCGTGGCGCTCGAAGTTTTCCACCAGCGAGGTCGAGGGCGTGATCGGGTACCAGGTCGCCACGGTGGCCCCGGCATAGACCGCGCCGAGCCCTGCGGCCTCGTTGCCGGTGATCATGATCTTGCCGTCGGTCTTGTCGGTCCTGGCGGCGCGCACCCGCGCCCGCATGTCGACATTCTCCGCCACCCAGTCGCGCCCCAGATGCAGCGCCTTTAGGTTGGGCGCGATCAGCTTGGGCTTGGATTTGAACGCTTGTTCAATTGAGGCCTCCACCACCTCGTTATCCAGCCCAATCAGGCTAATGAGCGCGCCCACGTAAAGCAGGTTCTTAAACAGCTGCCTTTGGCGCGTGTCGGTCCAGTGCTTGGCCACGATCCGCGCGATGGGGATGCCGACCACGTGGATGTCATCGCGGCCGAAGTCGCGCGGGAAGGTCGAATCGTAGATCAGGATGCCGCCGGGCAGCACCTCGGCGCTGTCGCGCTTATAGCTCTGCGGGTTCATCGCCACCATCACGTCGACGCCCTCGCGCCGCCCGGTATGCCCGGCCTGCGAGGCGCGGATCTCGTACCAGGTCGGCAGGCCCTGGATGTTGGAGGGAAAGATGTTCTTGGCACTGACCGGGATGCCCATCCGGAACAAAGCCTTGGCGCAGAGCAGGTTCGCGCTGGCCGAGCCCGACCCGTTCACGGTGCCGAATTTCAGGACGAACTCGTTTACGACAGGCTCACTCGGCGGCATAGGGCTGCTCCTGCGGGTCCGCGGGCACAATCGGTGCCGCCTTGGCCTCTTTGAGAAGGAACTTCTGCATGTCCCAGGCGCCGGTGGGGCAGCGCTCGGCGCAGAGCCCGCAATGCAGGCAGACGTCCTCGTCCTTGACCATCACCCGCCCCGTGGGCAGATCGCCCGACACGTAGAGGTCCTGGGCATGGTTCAGCGCCGGCACGCGCAGCCCGTCGCGCAGCTCCGGCTCTTCGGCGTTCTGGGTGAAGTTGATGCAGTCGACCGGGCAGATATCCATGCAGGCATCGCATTCGATGCATTTGTCATCGGTGAAGACCGTCTGGATGTCGCAGTTGAGGCAGCGCATCGCCTCGTCCAAGGCCTGCTGCACGTCAAAGCCCAGCTCGACCTCCATCGACAGGTCGCGCAGCGCCAGCGCCGGGTCGGCATGCGGCACCAGGTTGCGCGCCTCGTCCGAGATGTCGTTGTCATAGGACCATTCGTGGATGCCCATCTTCTGGCTCACCAGGTTGGTTTCCGGCGGGGGGCGATCTTGCAGATCGCGATCCTGGCAATGCAGATCGATGGAGATCGCCGCCTGGTGGCCATGGGCCACCGCCCAGATGATGTTCTCGGGGCCCCAGGCCGCATCGCCGCCAAAGAACACGCCCGGGCGGGTCGACATGAAGGTCTCTTTGTCAACGGCGGGCTCTTCCCACTCGTTGAACGCGATGCCCAGGTCGCGCTCGATCCAGGGAAAGGAGTTTTCCTGCCCCACCGCCATCAGCACGTCGTCGCATTCGATCACCACGTCGGGCGCGCCAGTGGGGATCAGCTTGCGGCGCCCGTCCACATACTCGGCGCGCATCTTCTCGAAGACCACCGCCTTGAGCCTGCCATTCTCGGTGACGAATTCCTTGGGCGAATGGTTGTCCAGGATGGGGATGCCCTCGCGCTCGGCGTCCTCGATCTCCCAGTCGCTGGCCTTCATATCGGCGCGCGGGCTGCGCACGGTGACGGTCACGCTGTCGGCGCCCAGCCGCAGCGCGGTGCGGCAGCAATCCATCGCGGTGTTGCCGCCGCCGATCACCACCACGCGCTTGCCGATGCGCTCGACATGTTTGAAGGCCACCGAGGCCAGAAAGTCGATGCCAAGATGGATGTTCGCATCCGCCTCGGCGCGGCCCGGCACCCGGGCCAGGTCCTTGCCGCGCGGCGCGCCGGTGCCCACGAACACCGCGTCGAACCCCTCGTCCAGCACCGCCTTAAGGCTGGTGATCTCCTCGCCAAAGCGCGTGGTCACGCCGAAATCCAGGATCCGCCCGACCTCCTCGTCCAGCACCGCCACGGGCAGCCGGAAAGAGGGGATGTTCTTTCGCATCAGCCCGCCGCCCTGGGGGTCTCGCTCGATCAGCGTGACGTCATAGCCAAGGGGCATCAGGTCCCGCGCCACGGTCAGCGAGGCCGGCCCCGCCCCGATCAATGCCACGCGCTTGCCGTTCTTTTGCGCCGGGATCTGCGGCATCAGGTGGTCGACCACGCCGCGGTTATCGGCGGCCACGCGCTTGAGGCGGCAGATCGCGACGGGCTTTTCCTCGATCCGGCCGCGGCGGCAGGCGGGCTCGCAGGGCCGATCGCAGGTGCGCCCAAGGATGCCGGGGAAGACGTTGCTTTCCCAGTTGATCATGAAGGCCTCGGTATATTGCCCGTGCGCGATCAGCCGGATGTATTCAGGAACGGGTGTGTGCGCGGGGCAGGCCCATTGGCAGTCCACGACCTTGTGGAAGTAACTCGGGTCACTGGTGTCCGTCCGGTCCATTGGCTTCCTGCCCACTCCACCGTTCAGCAAATTATTGCGACAAAAAATGTCGCATTACAAACATTGTTCGTCGTTTAGGTTCACGTTTTTGCGCGGATCGTTACCGCGGGTTGCCGCTTGTTACGTTTTGTGACCCGAGCGCCACAAAATTGCCGATCTAAATCAGGCGGTAAAAGCCCTGCGCGGTGCCCCCAAAGACCAGCTGATGCGCCGCTTGCGGAACCAGCTCGCGCATGGCGCGCGCCAGCGCGGCATAGTCGGAATAGAGGCTGTCTACGGGGAAGTTCGATCCGAACATGCAGCGCTCGGGCCCGAACTGCTCCAGGCAGGTCGCCACGATGGGGGCGAAATCCTGCTGGGTCCAGTCGTGCTGGAACATGCCCAATCCTGAGAGCTTGCAGGTCACATGCGGCAGCGCCGAGAGCGCTTTGAGCTGCTCGGCCCAGCGGGCCAGCCCGTCGGCGCTGCGATCATGCGGCGAACCCGCATGGCAGAGCGCCACCTGGGTTCCGGGCGCCTCTTGCAGCACCCGGGCTGTCCTTGCCATCAATTCCGGGATCAGTTGCAGATCAAAGCTCAGCCCCCGCCGACCGGCCTCCTGCACCCCCGCCAGAAAGCGGGGATCGGCCAAGAGCGCGTTCGTGCCCGTCACCGCATCCTCGCCCGGCGCGCGACCCAGGATCTGGCGCACGCCGCGCACGGAAGCCAGCGTTTGGAAGCGGTCAAGCTGCGCGCTCAGACCGTCCGAGGTCAGGTCGCAGAACACCACCTGCGCCAGGGGGCAATCGGGATTGGCGTCGGCGACGCCCTGCACCCACCGTGCCTCGGCCCAGCCATCCGCCGCGCCGACCTGGATATGCACCGAGCCCGCAAAGCCCTGCGCCGCGGCCTCCGCCCGGAACTCCTCGATCAGATAGTCCCGCTGGATCGGCGTCGGGTCGCCAAAGAAGCGCCGCGCGCCGCGCTCCATCAGCCAGGGGTAGTCCACCGCGCTTAAGTCCCATAGGTGGTGATGCGCGTCGATCCTCATGTCCCCGTTGCCTCCCCAAGAATGTCCCAGCCGTGCTGCTTCCAGAAATGCAGCAGATCGATGACGACCCAGTTCTCGGCCAGCTTGTCGCCCTGCCGCCGGTAGAGGTCGATCACACGGAACTCCGCCAGCTTGCCGTCCGGCTCCTGCCCCATGAAGGGCCCGGTGAGCCGCGCGGTGAAGTTGGGCCAGCCGAAGAAGCCGCCGAAATGCCCCTCGGCCAGCCGCGCGATATGGCCGGTGGAGGAGCGCTCTGAAAAGGCCGCGCGGAAGGGCGCGGAGTGCTGCTGGGCGTAGCGCGGGATGGTGTAGGTCGCGCCGATGCCCTCGGGGCCCCACCAGAGCATGTCCTCGTGCCAGGTGCGGCGCAGCTCCTCCTCCAGCGGCAGGCCAAGCTGCCAGGTGCCGAGGTCGTTGATCATCGCCTCAATCGCGGCCAGCGTGCGGCGACCCTCCTTCGGGTCGCGATCCTCGTGCAGCAGGCCGGCATGTGTCGTCGGGCCAGGCTGGACCAGGTGCTGCGCGGTCTGGCCGGGGAACGGCCGGTACCCGGCCTGGACCATCAGGTGGGGAATGTCGAAATACATCGCCTCTTCCACGACGCGCCCGCCATCGACCCGATGGAAGGCCGCGTAGCGCAGCATCACGATCTTACCGGTGGGTTTTAGGCCCAGCCAGGGGCGGTCGAAGAGCCCCATGAGGTGGCCCATCGACACCACCCAGCGCCCGCCCGCTGGCAGGTAATTCTCCCCGGCAAAGAAGATGTCCATACGCCGCTGTAGCGAGGTGATCGCGGCCCGCATGGGCCGCCACACCTGCTCAGAGACCGCCGCGGCGCCGATGATCTCGCCGAACGGGTGGAAGCCGCGCCACAGCAGATCGGGCCCGCAGGCGGGCATGTCCGCGCCCGCGTCCAGGGCGGCGTAATGGTCCAGAACCACCTGTTTTTCTGCTTGGAATCCCATGCGCGCCCACCGTTTTGCATACGCTTGCAAAAAAGACTTGCCAAATCCCGGGCGCTGAGTCTAGCCTTTTGCATACGCATGCAAACTGAGTCCGGGGCCACACCCGGCACATGGGGGGATTGCACCGGATGGCCGAGATCCAGCTGCGAAGCTTGTCGAAACGCTGGGGCTCCTTCGTGGGGGTCGACAAGTTCGACCTGACCATCGCGGACCAGGAGTTCCTGGTGCTGCTGGGCCCCTCGGGCTGCGGCAAGACCACCACGATGCGCATGATCGCGGGGCTCGAGGACGCCTCCGAGGGCGAGATCCTGATCGACGGCAAGGTGGTCAACGACCTCGAGCCCAAGGACCGCGACGTGGCCATGGTGTTCCAAAGCTACGCGCTCTACCCCAACATGTCGGTCTACGAGAACATCCGCTTCCCCCTCAAAGTGCGCGGGATCGACGCCAGCAGCCATGACGACCGGGTGCGGCGGGCCTCGGCAATGGTCGAGCTGGACGACTTCCTGCACCGCAAGCCCGCCGAGCTCTCTGGCGGTCAGCGCCAGCGCGTGGCCCTGGCCCGCGCCATCGTGCGCGAGCCCAACGTGTTCCTAATGGACGAGCCGCTGTCAAACCTCGACGCCAAGCTGCGGGTCTCGACCCGGGCGCAGATCAAGAACCTCTCCCACGAGCTTGCCGTGACCACGGTCTATGTCACCCATGACCAGATCGAGGCCATGACCCTGGCCGACCGCGTGGTGGTGATGAAGCAGGGCGTGGTGCAGCAGGTAGGCAGCCCGACCGATATCTATGACCGCCCGGCCAACACCTTTGTGGCGGGGTTCATCGGCAACCCGGCGATGAACCTGATGCAGGGCAGGATCGCGAAAGGCACCTTCGCCGCCCCCCATGTCGAGATCGTGGGCCTGCGGGCGCCGGACGGCCCAGCGACGCTGGGTTTTCGCGCCGAGGATGCCGCGCTGGCGACCCAGGGCCAGGGCCAGATCAACGCGCCGATCTACACCATGGAGCTTCTGGGCGAGGCCACCGCCGTCACCGTGCGCATCGCCGGCACGCTGGTAAGTGTCAAGGCCGACAAGTCGTTCCGCGCCGAGATCGCAGACATGGTCTCGATCGCGGTGCCACCCGAGATTTGCCACCTGTTCGATGGCGAAACGGGCGCGCGAATTGGGGATTGATCCCCGAATAAGAGCAGGGTGCGGGCTTGCAAGGCGCATCCTCAAAGAAGCGGAAACAGGGAGGATTTTATGTTTCTGAAGAAATTTGCACTGACCGGCGCGATGCTTGCGCTCACCAGCACCACCGCGCTTGCGGGCGGGCATGGCTGCGAGATTGGCGCGCGCGTGTCCATCGTGGGCAACGAGTTCCCGGCGATCCAGACCGTGGGGGCCGAGGCTGCCAAATGCAGCGGCGGCGAGGTCTCGACGAACCTCACCGCGGACCACCAGAAGATCAACGTGCCCGGCATGCAGGGCGACCCGGCGGAGTACACCTCGGCGATCATCGCGAACTCCTCCATCGTGGCGCTGATGAACGAGGACGTGATCCGCCCGCTGGATGATCTGGTGGCCAAGCATGGCGGCGCGCTGTCCAAGAACCAGCTGATCACCATCGACGGCAAGGTGATGGCCGTGGCGTTTATGGCCAACGCCCAGCACCTGATGTACCGCAAGGACATCCTGGCGGATCTTGGCATCGCGCCGCCCGCGAGCTACGAGGCGATGCTGGAGGCGGCCGAGATGATCCGCTCCAAGGGCATCATGGAGAACCCCATCGGCGGCGCCTATAAAGCCGGTTGGAACCTCGCGCAGGAGTTCAACAACATGTTCCTGGGCTATGGCGGCGCGCATTTTAAGGCGGGCACCGCCGAGCCCAGCGTGAACTCCGAGGCGGGCGTGAACACGCTGAACATGATGAAGGCGCTCTCGGGCTATATGAACCCCGACTTCCTGACCCATGACAGTAACGCGACCAACGCCGAGTATCGCGCGGGCAACGTGGCGTTGCTGAACATGTGGGGCTCGCGCGCCGCAACGCAGACCACCGCCGAGGGCGTCACCGAAGAGGTCAAGAACGGCCACGCCGTGGCCGGCCCGATGACCGTGGGCGGCGGCACGACGCCGGCCTCCACGCTCTGGTGGGACGGCTGGACCGTGGCCAAGAACATCTCTGACGCGGAGGCCGAGGCGACCTTCGTGGCGCTGATGAACGGCATCCGGCCCGACCTGATGAGCGATGAGGACGTGCGCACCCAGGCGGTGTGGCTGATCGACGGCTACGAGCCGACCGAGGCCGCCGTGGGCGTGTTCGAGGCCGCCAAGATGGGCACCATCGCCTACCCGATGCTGCCCTATATGGGGCTGATGCACACCGCCCTGGGCGCCGAGCTGCCGGACTTCATGAACGGCTCGGAGAGCGCCGAGCAGACCCTGGCGGATGTCGAGGCGGCCTATGTGGCCGCGGCCAAGGAAAAGGGCTTCTTGCAGTAAGACCTGCGAGGCCTGCGGTAGGGTGGGCAATATTGCCCACCCTACTCCCTTCATCCACGTTTTGACCTGATGCGAGCGCAATGAAACACGCGACCTTCTTCTGGTTCTTCCTGCCCACGGGCCTGGCGATGCTGTTCTTCATCGGCTTCTCGATGGTGTCGGTGCTGACCCAGTCGATCTTCGCCCCCCACGAGGCGGTGCTCAAAGAGGTCGAGACCTGCACGCCCCTGGTGGGCTGCACCACCGAGACCACCGTGGACCACGCCGCAACGGCAGAGAAGCGCGCCGCGCAGCCGCTGGGGCGGTTCGTCGGTTTGGACATCTATTTCGACCGCGGGCACCTGGCGGTGCAGGAGGTGGCCGAGATCTGGGCCACCGCGTCAGGCGGGGGGGACTTCTGGGACCGGCTCTATAATTTGCCATTCTACCGCGCGATGGCCTTCACGCTGGTCTTCACCTTCGTTGTCACGCCCTTCGTGATCCTCCTGGGGCTGATGATCGCGCTGGCGGTGAACGCGCTGCACGCGCGGCTGCGCGGCCTGATGATCTTCTTCTCGCTCTTGCCCTTCGTGGTGACGCCGCTGATCGGCGGGCTGGTGCTGTTTTGGATGTTTGACAGCCGCGGGATCCTGGGCTCGGCGCTGCAATACCTGGCCGGCGACCCTGATTTGTCGCTCAAGGCCTCGACCTCGCTGATGTGGATCTCGATCATCATCTGGGGGATCTGGCACGCGGCGCCCTTTGCCTTTGTGATCTTCTACGCGGGGCTGCAGACCCTGCCGCAGGACCAGATCGAGGCCGCCCGGATCGACGGCGCCTCGCGCTGGCAGCAGGTGCGCTATGTGGTGGTGCCGCATCTGATGCCGCTGGTGACCTTCGTGGCGCTGATCCAGCTGATGGACAACTTCCGGGTCTTCGAGCCCGTCGTGGCCTTCAACGCCTCGGCCCATGCCAACACGCTTTCGTGGTTCATCTACAACGACCTCAGCGGCGAGACGCGGCAGCTGTCCTCGGCCTCGGCGACCTCGGTGATGACGATCATTGGCGTGGCGATCCTGCTGGCGCCGGTGCTGGTGCGCAGCTGGCGCGACTTCAAGGGGAAGGTGTAAGATGGCGGGAGCCGCTCAGAGACGCCCCCTGGGGCTGCGCGTCACGATCTATGCCTTCGCGCTGGCCTGGCTGGTCGCCGCCGCCTTCCCGTTCATCTGGACGGCCTGGGGCAGCTTCAAGGTCGAGCTTGATTTCTTCTCCATCGCCGATTGGACCTATGCGCTGACAGGCGAGCGCACCACGGCCGAATACGGGCGCCCCTTCACCGGCGCGGGCTATCACGGCTCCTGGGTGCAGCAGGAGTTCTGGCGCAACGTCATCAACACCTTCATCATCTGCTTCTGCGTGGTGCTGACCTCGCTGACCATTGGCACGCTGGGCGGCTACGCGCTGTCGCGCTCGGGCTATCGCTATACGTTCTGGCTTTTGATCGCGGCGCTGATCTTCCGGGCCATGCCGCCGCTCACGCTGGTGGCGGGTTACATGCTGCCGTTCTTCGAATGGAACGTCTGGGGCATCCTGCCCACCACGATCATCGTGCTGGTGGCGATCAACCAGCCCTTCACGCTGTGGATGCTGCACTCGTTCTTCCAGAGCATCCCCAAGGAGCTGGACGAGAGCGCCAAGGTGGACGGCTGCACGCAGTTCCAGGCCTTCCGCTTCGTGATCATCCCGGTGATGTGGCCGGGGGTGATCACCACGGGGCTGTTCTCGTTCCTGCTGGCCTATAACGACTTCGCGGTGACCTCGATGCTGCTCAGCGAGAACAACCGCACCATGGTGCCCGAGATCGCCGCCTATCTGGGCACGACCTATACCGAGGGCAATGTGATGTTCGCGGTGGCGGCGGCGGTATCGGCAATAATCCCGCTCTTCATCCTGGTGCTGTTCTTTCAGCGCCAGATCGTTAGCGGTCTAACCGCGGGGGCTGTGAAGGGGTGATCGGTGGTTCGGCAAAGCCGACAAAAGGTCCGGGGGACCTTTTGAACCGCGAACGCGCGGAGCGCAGGATGGTTCGCTTGGCAACACAATGCTCGCCCAACCCTGGCGGGCAGTTCTCGCAAAGAGCGAACGGCACAACAAAGGAAAAACATGGCAATTGAACACCTGAAACGCTCTAAAACCGAGGCCGAGAAGGCCGAAGAGGACAGCAAGGTGCGCGGCGTGGTCGAGGCGACCCTGGCCGATATCAAGGCCCGGGGCGATGAAGCGGTGCGCGACCTCAGCCAGAAATTCGACGGCTACGCGCCCGGGGCCTTCCGCCTCTCGGATGGCGAGATCGAGGCCGCCATGTCCCAGGTCTCGGCCCGCGACATGGAGGACATCAAATACGCCCAGCGCCAGATCCGCCGCTTCGCCGAGGCCCAGCGCGCCTCGATGACCGATATCGAGGTCGAGACCGAGCCGGGGGTGATCCTGGGGCATAAGAATATCCCGGTGCAATCCGTCGGCTGCTATGTGCCCGGCGGCAAGTTCCCGATGGTGGCCAGCGCGCATATGTCGGTGCTGACCGCTTCGGTGGCAGGGGTGCCGCGCATCATCGCCTCCGCGCCCCCGGTCGAGGGCAAGCCGCACCCGGCCATCGTGGCCGCGATGCAGCTGGGCGGCGCGCATGAGATCTATTGCCTCGGCGGCATCCAGGCGGTGGGCGCGATGGCGCTGGGGACGCAGAGCATCGAGCCCGTGCATATGCTCGTGGGCCCCGGCAATGCGTTCGTGGCCGAGGCCAAGCGCCAGCTTTACGGGCGCGTGGGGATCGACCTCTTTGCGGGCCCCACCGAGACCATGGTGATCGCCGACGAGAGCGTGGATGCCGAGCTCTGCGCCACCGATCTTTTGGGCCAGGCCGAGCACGGCTATAACTCGCCCGCCTGCCTGATCACCAACTCCGCCAGGCTGGCCGAGGAGACCCTGGCCGAGATCGACCGCATCCTGCAGATCCTGCCCACCCGCGAGACCGCCGCGGCGTCCTGGCGCGACTATGGCGACGTGGTGCTGTGCGAGACCTATGACGAGATGCTAAAACGCGCCAATGAGATGGCCTATGAGCATGTGCAGGTGATGACCGACCGCGACGACTGGTTCCTGGAGCATATGCAGAGCTATGGCGCGCTGTTCCTGGGGCCCCGGACGAACGTGGCCAATGGCGACAAGGTGATCGGCACCAACCACACGCTGCCCACCAAGAAGGCCGGGCGCTATACGGGCGGGCTCTGGGTCGGCAAGTTCCTGAAAACCCACAGCTATCAGCGGATCGAGACCGACGCGGCGGCGGCCCAGATGGGCGCCTATGGCTCGCGGCTCTGCATGCTGGAGGGCTTCGTGGGCCATGCCGAGCAGTGCAACATCCGCGTGCGGCGCTATGGCGGGCGCAACGTGCCCTATGGCGAGGCGGCGGAATGAGCTTAGTTTCGAATTTTGCATGCGCAAAATCCGACCGACTGGGAGGGGCTCTGCCCCTCCCAGACCCTCCCCGGGATATTTGAGAACCGAAGAAGATGACCCCCGAGAAAATACGCGATGTGATTGCCCCGTTTCAGCGGGCGGCGGCGCGTGGCGAGGGCGTGGCCGCGGCGCTGCTGCAGGTGGTGGCACCCGATGCGGCGGTGCATATGTGCCATCCTTTCGGGGATCTGGGCGGGGCTGTATTTTATGAACAGGTGTTCAGTAAGCTAGAGGCCGCCCTGCCCGACCTGGAGCGCCGCGACATGATCGTGCTGGCGGGGACCACATCGGAGGAGCAGCACTGGGTCGGTTGCATGGGCAATTATATGGGAACCTTCCTGGCCCCCTTCCTCGGCATCCCGCCCACCGGGCATCTGGCGCATATGCGCTATCACGAGTTCTTTCGCATCGAAGGCGACCGCGTGGTCGAGATGCAGGCGATCTGGGACCTCCCCGAGCTGATGATGCAGGCGCGCGCCTGGCCGATGGCGCCGCAGCTCGGCGCGTACCTCTGCACGCCGGGGCCGATGACCCAGGACGGGCTGGCCCCGCGGGGCTCTGGCGCGGCGGCGATGAACCATGTCATCGCGATGCTCACCGATTTGTGCAAGCACCCCGCCGACCCGGACCCCGCCGTGATGCGGCTGGAGCGCCACTGGCACCCCAAGTTCAACTGGTACGGGCCCGCAGGCATCGGCACCGGGCGCGGCGTCGCGGGCTTCCGGCACTGGCACCAGATCCCCTTCCTGCGCGCCATGCCCGACCGCAGGCTGGACGCGATGGGCGATCTGATGAGCCACTGGGTGGCGCAGGGCGCGTATGTCTGCGAGACCGGCTGGCCCAACATGCGGCTGACCATCACTGGCGACGGCTGGATGGGGATCGCGCCCAGCGGCCAGGAGGTCACGCTGCGCAGCCTGGACTTCTGGCGCATGGAGGACGGGCTGATCCGCGAGAATTGGGTGCTGGTGGACCTGCTAGACCTCTACGCGCAGATCGGCGTTGACGTGCTGGCCCGAATGGCCGAGTTCAACAAAGCGCGGCATATCGCGCCCATCGCACAGGAGGCCGGGCTGTGACGGCATTCGCCCAACATATGCGCCCGGTCGCGGCAGAGTATCTAACGCAGGCTTTGCCGAAGCAGGACCCAGATGGCTGGAACGATCAAGCCCTGACCGCCTGGCAGTTCGGTTGCATGGCGCTTGCGAGTTTGGGCTATGCGTCATTGCAGAAGTGGGGGGCGTCGCGGCGAACACCCGCGCGTGATCCAAAGGTTTGGCCGCGCTGGGACGACATTGCATGGGTCGTGCTCTCTGTGCTCGCCCAGCGCCGCGAGATCGAATACCGGCAACGCGATGGCACCCGTTTCGTTGCGCCCGCGCGCGACGGCCAACTTATAGTCAAGCGCATCTCACCGCCGCCGCCCGCCCCTCCCGAGCCAAACATCCAGGCCGCGCATGGTGCCGGACACGCCTTCGTAAGGCCAGAGCACTTGCCGCTCTTGGAGGTGCTTGAGCTTGTAGAGAACGGGGCATGGAGCGCGCGGGCCGAGCTTTTGCTCTGGCGCGCGCAGCCGCGGGCCTGGGGGATGTCCATCCAGGAAGACGCTCGGTTTCAATCCGGGCTTGAGCGATGTTTGGATACCATGCCGCAGGATGTCGTCGAGACGATGCACGATATGGCCGATATCGATGCGGAGAAAGTCGATGCTTCGGTCGCCCAGCAGGAACAAGCCAACGCCGATCTGATCGCAAAACACCCGGCGCAGGCAAAGTTCGATCGCACGGTCAGCCGTGAGGGCCAGTTCAAGGGATTAATTTTCCATGCGAAGACCCAGATGGATCGCCTCTTTTTCGAAGGCTGGCGTCTGCAAGAGGGATGGCTAGACGGCGAAAACAGAACACGCGCCCTGCCCCTCTTCCACGACCCGCTGGCCATGCAGATGCGCCAAGCGGCGTTCGATGCGTTGGGATTGGCCTTCCCGAGGGAGGTGCCGGTATGAGTGCCAAGATCACCTCCGCCGAGGTCGCCCTGCGCGCGGGGGTCTCGCAATCCGCGGTCAGCCGGGTCTTCACCCCCGGCGCGTCTGCTAGCGCCAAGACCGTGCAGAAGGTGCGCGCGGCCGCCGCCGAGCTGGGCTATCGCCCCAACACGCTGGCCCGCGCCATGGTCTCGGGGCGCACGCGCATGATCGGGCTGGTGGTGGCCTATCTGGAGAACCAGTTCTACCCCGACGCGCTGGAGCGGCTCTCCAACGCCCTGCAGGCGCAGGGCTATCACGTGCTGGTCTTCATGGCGAACACGCTGACCGATAACATCGACCAGGTGATGGAGGAGATCCTGGACTACCAGGTGGACGGGATCATCGCCGCCTCGGTGGCGCTGTCCTCGGACCTGCTGACGCGCTGCCGCAACGCCGGGGTGCCGGTGGTGCTGTTCAACCGGACGCAGGACGACCCGTCGCTCTCGGCGGTGACCTCTGACAACATCGCCGGGGGGCGGAAGGTGGCGCAGTTCCTGCTGGCGGGCGGGCATGCGCGCATCGGCTATATCGCGGGCTGGGAGGGCGCCTCGACCCAGCGCGACCGCGAACTGGGCTTTCTGGCCGGGCTGCAGGCGGCGGGCGTGGCGCTGCACGCCCGCGCGGTTGGCAACTTCCACATGGATAGCGCGCGGGCGGCGGCGCTCGAGATGTTCTCGCGCCCCGATCCCCCCGACGCGGTCTTTGTGGCCAACGATCACATGGCCTTCGCGGTGATGGACGTGCTGCGGTTCGAGCTGGGGCGCGCGGTGCCGGGGGACGTGTCCGTTGTGGGCTATGACGACGTGCCGACCGCCGCCTGGCCCGCCTATGACCTCACCACGGTGCGCCAGCCCGCCAACCGCATGGTCGCGGCCACGGTGGAGACGCTGATGGCGCAGATCGACGATCCCGCAAGCCCGCCGCGCCGCGCCATGATCCCCGGCCCGCTGGTGCTGCGCGGCTCGGCCCGGATACCGGAAGGATACGAGCCATGAAGGGCTTTGACCCCAAGTTCAAGGACTTCCCCGACTACATCATCGGGATCACCAAGGAGATCTGGGAGGAGCGCGGCATCGCGACCCTGCATGACTATTACGCAGCCGACATCCTGGTGCGCTCGCCGGACTCGGTGGTGGTGGGCAACCAGGGCGTGATCGCGGCGACCATGGCGACCCTGGCGGAGTTCCCGGATCGGGCGCTCTACGGCGAGGACGTGATCTGGTCGGGCTCGCCCGAGGCGGGGATGCTGTCGTCGCACCGCATCCACTCCACGGCCACCCATTCGGGCGACGGGGTCTATGGCAAGGCCACGGGCACGCGGCTGGACTACCGCATCATCGCCGACTGCCACGCGATCGCGGGCCAGATCAACGACGAGTGGCTGATCCGCGACCAGGGCGCCATCGTGCGGCAGCTTGGCTGGGAGCCACGGGACTACGCCGCCGACCTGATCGCCCGCGAGGGCGGGCCTGAGACCGCCGTGCGGCCATTTACGCCCGCAATTGACGTGCCGGGTCCCTACACGGGGCGCGGCAATGACAACCCATGGGGCCAACGGCTGGCGGATATCCTGACGCGGATCATGGGGGCGGACATGGCCGCGATCCCAGAGGCTTACGACCGCGCCTGCGCGCTGGAATACCCCGGCGGGGTGTCCGGGCTCTCGACCGGTGACGCGGATGAGTTCTGGATGGGGCTGCGGGCCTCCTTCCCCAATGCGCGCTTCACCGTCGAGCACCAGATCGGCCGCGAGGACCCCCTGATGCCGCCCCGCGCCGCGCTGCGCTGGGGGCTGCATGGGGCGCATGACGGCTGGGGCAGCTTTGGCGCGCCCACCGGCGCGGATGTCTACGTGATGGGCGCCACCCATGCCGAGTTCGGCCCCTGGGGCCTGCGCCGAGAGTTCACGCTGTTTGATGAGACGGCGGTGTGGAAGCAGATCTTGTTAGGCGGCTCCTAGGGGCCGCAACCGCGCCGTCCCGGACTTGAACCGGGACCTCGTGGTGGATTGACGTTGAGGCCCCGGGTCAGGTCCGGGGCGGGAGGAACGAAATGGACACGGCACCGCAGATCGTCCGCTACGGCGCGCTGATCCCTTGCAGGACCGCCTTCATCGACGCCCACACGCCGGGCTCTGACCATAAAGAGAACTTCACCGTCATCGGCGGCGGGGTCTCGGAGAGCCCCGACCAGCACGTGCACATCGCAACCCCGCATGGATTCAACATCGGTGCCGCGGGCCAGCCGCCCCGCTGCCGCAACAGCTTGCATGACCACCGCACGGCAGAGGCGTTCTTTGTCCTCTCGGGCCGCTGGCGCTTCTTCTGGGGGCGCTGGGGCGACGCGGGCGAGGTCACGCTGGAGCCCGGCGACATCTTCAACATCCCCACGGGCATCTTCCGGGGGTTCGAGAATATCGGCAGCGATTACGGGATGGTCATGGCGATCCTGGGCGGCGACGACGCTGGCGGCGGCGTGATGTGGGCGCCGCAGGTGATCGAGGACGCCGCCGCGCATGGCCTGATCCTGGCCGAGACCGGCAAGCTCTATGACAGCAAGAGGGGCGAAGCCCTGCCGCCGGGCGTATCGCCCATGCCGCTGATGACGCCCCGGGAGCTCGCCAAGCGGCCCGAGCCCAGCACCGCCGAGGTGCTGCCCAACCACGTGGCCCGCTACTGGGACATGGTGGCGCTGGCGGATCGCGCGCCCTGCAAGGTCATCGGCGCGGCGGGGCTCTTGCGCGACAGGCCGGGGTTCGAGGTGGATTTCATCACAAGCGGCTCGGCCAGCGACGCGCCCCAGAGCCGCGACCGCCCCACGGTGCTGATGCCGGTGCGCGGGCATTGGCGCGTGACATGGCCGGGCGGCTCGGACACGCTGGCCCCGGGGGATACGATGTCGGTGCCCGCCGGGCTTGCCCATGCCGCGCTGCCCTCCATGTCCGGCGACGCGGGGCTCTATCGGGTCACCGGCACCGGCGATCCCGCTGGCCCGACCTGGAGGGGATGACATGATAAAGGATGGCACGATACCAAAGGCTATCCTTGCGCTCGGCTTCGTCCTAGCCGCCCATGCCGCCGCCGCGCAGACCTGGCAGTCGCGGACCACCGACACGGGCGCGCTGATCTACGGCGCGGCCTTCACCGCCGACGGCGCCGTGACGCTCAGCTGCACCGCGCCCTCGCCGCAGGGGCGCCCGCTGATGGAGACCGGGGACCACGAATCGCTGCGCACCGACACGCCCTATGACCTGGCGATCAGCTTCTCGACCGATTTTCTGTCGCCCTTCGGCGTGTCGCCGGACCTGCCGCGCCCGAGCCTGGCCACGGATGGGGCGCGCCACGCGCTGCCCGCGATGCAGTATTCGGACTTCTACGGCGCCTGGACCGGGCTGACCCGGTTCTACGGCCCCGGCGTGCTGGAGCTCTTCGACGCCACCTCGATCACCATCGACAGCGGCACCGGCGCGGCCCGGCGCTACGCCGCGGACGGGCTGGCGCGGGCGCTCTCGGAGGGGCTGACGCCCTGCATCTATCGCTGGTTGGAGATGGGGCACCCGCTGCCGCCGCGACTGGCGGCGCATATGAACCGCAACCAAACCGCGGCCCAACCTGTGGCGCCCGCCGCCCCGGCCACCGCGCCCCCCGCGGGCTTGCCGCCAGTGATGCAGCAGTACCTCTCCCAGGGCTGCAACGGCAGCTACCAATTCGACACCAGCCAGATGGGCGTCGCCGATTTCGACCGCGACGGGCGCGGGGATTACGTCATCGACTGGGGAGACATCACCTGCCAGGGCGGCTTTGGCCCGCGCCCGAATTGCGGCGCGGCGAACTGCCTGATCGACCTGTTCCTATCCACCCGCGGCTACGGCCGCCCCGAGGGCATCCTGGCGATCGGCTTCCAGATTGTGGCCCTGCCGAACGGGCAACCCGGTCTGATGACCTCCGGCACGGCGGGGGCCTGCCAGACCGGGGCCTGCGATATTCCCTGGCGCTTCGACGGGCGGAGCCTGACGAAATGAGCGCATGTGCCCGACAAAAGGCCGACCAAAAGCCGACACTTTGCCGACCGAACGAAAGAGGCCCAAAATGACCCGCGTTTTGACCACGCATGTAGGCTCCCTGCCCCGCAGCCAAGAGGTGGTGGACTTCATCTTTGCCCGCGAGCGAGAGCAGCCGTTCGACCAGGCCGCGTTCGACGCGGCCATGACCGCGGCCGTGTCGGAAACCGTGCGGAAACAGAAGGATGCGGGGATCGACATCGTCTCGGACGGCGAGACCTCCAAGATCAGCTACGCCACTTACGTCAAGGACCGCTACACCGGGTTCGGCGGCGACAGCCCCCGCAACGCGCCGGCGGATCTCAAGATGTTTCCCAGCTTTCTCAAGCGCTTAGCCAATGACGGCGGCACGCCCAAATATGCCCGCCCGATGTGCGTGGGCGAGGTCCGCTCCAAGGGCCAGGGCGAGCTGGAAAAGGACATCGCCAATCTCAAGGCGGCGATGGCCGAGCATGGGCTGGAACGCGGCTTCATGAACGCCGCCTCTCCCGGCGTTATCTCTCTGTTTTTGCAAAACGATTACTACCCCAACCGCGAGGCTTACCTGGCCGCGCTGGCCGACGCGATGAAGGCAGAATACGAGACGATCGTGGCTGCGGGGCTGGACCTGCAGCTTGATTGCCCCGACCTCGCTCTGTCGCGTCATATGTTGTTTACCGATTTGTCGGATGATGAGTTCGTGTCGGTGGCCAATATGCATGTCGAGGCGCTCAACCACGCGCTGGCGGATGTGCCCGCCGAGAAGGTGCGCGTGCATATCTGCTGGGGCAATTACGAAGGCCCGCATTGCTGCGACATCGGCATGGACAAGGTGTTCGCGACGCTGATGTCCACCAAAGCGCGCTATCTGCTGTTTGAGACGTCGAACCCGCGCCACGCCCATGAATGGGAGGTGTTTCGGGATCGCCGCGCCGAAATCCCCGATGACAAGGTGCTGGTGCCGGGGGTCGTGGACACGACGACGAACTTTGTCGAGCACCCAAAGGTCGTCCAGCAACGCATTGAAAGATTTACGGAAATCATCGGCGCCGACCGCGTGATCGCGGGCTCCGATTGCGGGTTTGGGACCTTCGCGGGCTTTGGCGCGGTGGACCCAGAGATCGCCTATGCCAAGCTCGCCGCCCTGTCCGAGGGCGCCGCTGCGGTGCGATAGGAGTTCGGCAAGGCTGGCGCGATCCAAAGCAGGCCCGCAAAACCCGCGGCCGGTTCAACCCAGGCGCTGTGCTCTTCTTCTTGGCCAAAAATACGGATGCCGCGATTGCATGCGGCGATGGCCCCGAATGTTGTGCGCCTCCGGTGGGGCTGGGCGCCAACCGCCCGCACGCAGCCGTCGCTGAGACTTTGCTTTGCAAAGTCCAGCGCGGCGAGTACGGGCTCAAAAGAGCGCCCGCCGACGCGACAGCGGCGGCGGGCACATTTAGATCAAGCCTTACTCGGCCCAGCTGACCCCGGTGAGGTCATTCGCCTGGGTGGGCGAGTTCGGCCACAGCCCCCGGATCTTGGCATCCGCCACGCCGGTGCGCGCAAGCTGGAAGAGGTAACCGTTGACGTAGTCATCGGCGAGCATCTTCTGCGCGGCGGCCAGGATCTCGCTGCGTTTCGCGGGCTCCGTCGCCAGGTTCAGATCGACCATCAGCGCCTGGAATTCGGGCTTGTCGTACTGGAAGTAGTATTCCGGGCGGGCATAGATGCCGATATCCATCGGCTCGGTATGGCTGACGATGGTCAGGTCATAATCCTTACCCTTGAACACCTGCTCCAGCCACTGCGCCCATTCCAGGTTGGAGATCTCGGTCTCGATGCCCACGGCGCGCAGCTGTGCGGCGACGATCTCGCCGCCGCGGCGCGCATAGGAGGGCGGCGGCAGCTTGAGCGTCAGCGTCAGGTCCGTCGCGCCCGCCTCGGCCAGCAGGGCCTTGGCCATGTCGGGGTCATAGGCGGACTGCGCGGTCAGGTCGACATAGTCGGGGTTATGCGGCGCGAAATGCGTGCCAATCGGGGTGCCGTAGCCGAACATCGCGCCGTCGATGATTTCCTGGCGGTTGATCGCATGGGCGATGGCCTTGCGCACGCGGATGTCGGTGACGCGCTTGTTGTTGGTCGACAGGATGGTCTCGCCCTCAGTCGAGCCGATCAGCAGCTGAAAGCGCGGGTCGGCCTCGAATTGGATCAGAGTCTCGGGCGCGGGGTAGCCGGGGAAGGCGTCGATATCGCCCGCCATCATCGCGGCGAAGGCCGCGTTGGGGTCGGAGATGAACTTGAAGGTCGCCGATTTCAGGCTGGGCTTGTCGCCCCAATAGTCGGGGTTCTCGACCAGCTCCACGCGGTCGCCCTGCACCCATTGGCCCAGCTTGAACGGGCCGGTGCCCACCGGCGCGGTCGCGGCGGTCTCGATGCTCTCGGGGGCCACGATGACGGCGTCGCCCCAGGCCATGTTGGTGATGAACTGGCCATTGGGCGCGCCCAGCACCACCTCGACGGTGGTGTCATCCACGACATTCACCGCGGCGATGCCCGCAAACAGCGCCTTCTGCGCGTTGGTGCTGTCCTCGGCGCGGGCACGGTCGAGCGAGAATTTCACGTCCTGGGCATCCATGGCTGTGCCGTCGTGAAACGTCACGCCACTGCGCAGGTTGAACCTATAGGTCAGCCCGTCGGCGCTGACCGTCCAGCTTTCGGCCAGGCCCGGCGCGATGGAGCCGTCCGCCTGATAGCGCGTCAGCCCCTCGAACAGATTCGCATAGACAACCTCGTCAATCGCGGCCGCCGCTCCCCCGGTCGGGTCCAGATTGGGCGGCTCAAGCTGCATCCCAATGGTGATGCTGTCCTGCGCGGCGGCGCCGGTCGCGGCCAGGGCCATCGCGGCAACGGAAATTTTCAGTCGGGTGAACATTGGGCAGTGAGCTCCTCTCCCATTATCTGCTGCGCGCAGGCTACAGCGCCGGGCGTTGGTTTGAAAGGGCACGGGCCCAGGCGGGCCTTGCGCCAAGGCAAAACACAGCGCAGTCTTTGCCCCTCATGCGGTTATTCATCGCATTAGAACACGATATGCGTGTAGGTAGTATGTAGCGTAAGTGGTGCAGGCATTGGCCTGAGGGGTTAGGTGCGATTTTGAACCGAGATTTGATCAACATGTTTAAGACAGAGCGTAACGCTGCGTCGCGGAGGCGCGGCCGTCGAGGGACCCCACGCCGAGGTTGTGTTTAAGTTGCGCGGCTGGCTGGATAAACTGCTGGAAGAGGAGCGCGAGTTTCTCAGACGGCACTGCCAACGCCACGTCTTGGACTGGCTGTTCCGGATCGTCTTGCTGCTGGTGGCCTCTAGCTACTTTGCCCAGGTGCTTGCGGATCCCTGGTACATCCGCTGGTGGGTGGCGTTCGCCGCCTCGGTGCTTGTGGACTACATCGCCGCGCGCCGGTTTTCGAACGCGCAGACCCCAGGGAACTACCTCTTGGTCATCCTCGGCAGCACGCTCGAGATCATCTGCGGCATCGTGCTGACGATCTATATGTGGAACACCGGCGTCCCGGCGCTGCAATTCTCGGCGCTGCTCTATTTGATCGCCGCTGTGATGTTCGGTTGGTCCGGGCGGATCCGGTTTCTTTACGCGCAAGTCCTGGACATCCTGATGATGCAGGTGCCGCTGACCTGGTTTTGGATGACCATCTATTTCGGCGCCACGGCCCCCAGCGCCACCGAGCAGGCCGTGGCCATCGCCTTCATCTGCATCCAGGCCTTCCATCTGAAGACGCTTTGGAGCGTGCGTACCAGCCTGCTGGCCATCGAGGCCGCGCGGCAGCGGGCGGGTGAGGCCAACAAGATGGATGCCGTGGGGCGGCTGACCGGCGGGATCGCGCATGACTTCAACAACATCCTCACGGTGATCCTAGGCAACTTGGAGCTGCACGCCGAAGAGACCGACCCGTGCGAGCGCGACAAGCTGATCCGCGACGCCCATACCGCAGCACAGCGGGCCACGGCGCTGACCTCGCAGCTCTTGACGTTCTCGCGCCAGGCCCCGATGCAGCGCGAGGTCTTCGCCGCGATCACCGTCGCGCAGGAGCTCGAGACGATGGTGCGCCGCACCATGCCCGCCTCGGTCCAGTTCAGCGTCGAGAGCAGCGCCGGCAACGCGCGTATCGACACCGACCGGGCGTTTCTGCAAAGCGCGCTCCTGAACCTGGTGATCAACGCGGCGGACGCCATGAACGGGGTGGGCCGCATCGCGCTGCGCGTGCGGTTGATCGAGGGCAGCGCGACCGGGCGCGACCAGCGTGACCGCGCGGGCTTTGTGGGCATCGCGGTGCTGGATAACGGCCCCGGCTTTGAGGACGAGGCGCTGGAATACGCCTTCGATCCCTTCTTTACGACAAAGCCAGTGGGCAAGGGCTCGGGGCTGGGGCTGTCAATGGTCAAGGGCTTTGCCGAACAATCCGGCGGCACCGCAACGGCGCGCAACCTGCGGGGCGGTGGCGCAGAGGTCGAGCTTTTGCTGCCGAAAATCGCCGCCGCGCCGCCATAGATTCTCCCTTGGCGGCCGCCGCGATTGGCCCTAAATCGCCGGTGCAAGCAGGGGCCACACCGATGGAACACGATTTCTGGCACGCGCGATGGGGTGACGACCGGACGGGCTTCCATGAGGAAGCCCCGAACCCCCTTCTGGTGGCGCATCTCTCCAGCTTGGCCCTGGCGCCCGGCGCGCGCGTTTTCGTGCCGCTCTGCGGCAAATCGGTGGACCTAATCTGGCTGCGCGACCAGGGGTTTGCGGTCGTCGGCGCTGAGCTGAGCCCCATCGCCGTTGCCGCGATGATGGCGGCGCTTGGCGGCGCCGAGGAGGTCTCCCAGCACGGCGCGCTGCAAAGATACAACGCGGCCGGCATCGAGATCTTTGAGGGCGACATCTTCGCTTTGGATGCCACCACATTGGGCGCGGTGGACGCGGTCTATGACCGCGCCGCGCTGGTGGCGCTGCCGCCACGGATGCGGGCGGATTACGCAAGCCACATGGTCGCCTTGACCAAGCGCGCACCGCAGCTTCTGATCAGCTTCGCCTATGACCAGGCGATGATGGACGGCCCGCCCTTCTCGGTGCCCCGCAGCGAGATCACGGATCTCTACGGCGCAACCCACAAGGTAGATCCGCTGGCGGATCAGGCCATATCGGGCCGCCTGGGACAACGCTGCGCAGGCCGCGAGCAGGTCTGGCGGCTCGTGCCACACTGAGGTTTATCGAGGCGCGCCGCGGCGCCCACCCGGGCCCATTATTCGGCCGATTCGGCTAACATTTCCCAAAGATCTTCGGCTTTTGTCGAACGAATTGCCTTGTGCCGCAGTTTCACCAGCCTCTCAGTTTTGGGCTGGAGTGGGCGTTGCCAACACGCGCACCGCCCTGACAACGCCTGCCGACACCAGACGCAACCGAACCCAAGCAGAGCAACCGCCCGAGCTTGCCTCGGGCAGCGGCCGACCTCCCCCAGGAGGCCGCTTTTGCAACCGCGCGTCTCGTTGGAACGTTTCGGTTTCCAGAGACGTCGAAGTTGATTGAACTGAAGCGCAAGCGACCTCCAGGTCGGCCGCTGCCCGCGTTGTACTCGGTTCAAGGTGGAGGCCCCGGGTCAAGCCCGGGGCGGCAAGTCTCCAACGCCCGCTCCAGGCCAATATGCCCCTAGCCGCTCACCCCAGAAGTTCCGCCAAATCAGGACCATAACCTTGGCGCCGTCCTCCATGTCTTGCACACCCATAGATGCGACCGTCGCGGGGAGGTCGGGCCGTCGAAAGCGCCAGACAGAGCCGCGCGCGCAGGATCTCGCAGCAGTTCCGTCCTGGCCGGGACGCGAACGAGGACTTGCGTCAAACGCGTCAGCCCCTCGCGCCGCGCCGCCAACCCTGCGGCCGCTCGTGATTGCATTTCCATCATGGCTCAAAGCACGGGCCGAATTCCGTCACCCGTGCAAGGTTCAATCCGCCCCCCTTGCCCCAACGCACACGCAGCGCCTAGGCTGCATAGCAAGGGAGAGAGACCATGAACAAAGCGCCGCATTCCTTCGCCACCCAGAGCAACTGGTTCGACCTGGAGGCGGGCGACATCGACGCCTTCGCCGCGCAGATCCCGGCCGCGACCGACCCCGCGGACTGGCCGAACGCGGCCGAGGTGGTCCGCAGCGTGCTGATCTATGATGGGGCGGCGATCCGGGCGATGGACGCGACCGCGCAGGCGGCCCTGATGGGCGAATGGGCGCGCGCCTTCCTGGCGGGGCCGGGCATCGTGGTGATCAAGGGCGCCTATGACGACCTCTCGGTACTCGACCGCGCCACGGATCTCTTCACGCGCATGATCGAGCAAGAGCGCCAGTCCGGCGCGGGCGGCGGTGACCACTTCGCCAAGCCCGGCGCCAATGACCGGGTCTGGAACGCGCTGCAGAAGCACTGCCTGGCGGACCCCGAGGGCTTTGCGCTCTATTACGGGAACATCTGCCTAGAGCTGGTATCCACCGCCTGGCTGGGTCCGAACTACCAGTTCACCGCGCAGGTTAACCGGGTGAACCCCGGCGGCACCGCGCAGACGGCGCATCGCGACTACCACCTGGGCTTCATGACGCGCGAGGACGCATCGCGCTGGCCGGTGCACGCGCATCTGCTGTCGCCAGCGCTGACCCTGCAGGGCGCGGTGGCGCATGTGGACATGCCGCTAAAGAGCGGGCCGACCCTGTACCTGCCCTACTCGCAGCGCTACCCAGAGGGCTACATCGCCTTCAACAAGCCCGAGTTCCAGGCGTATTTCGCGCAGCACCACGTGCAGCTGCCGCTGGAGAAGGGCGACGCGGCGTTCTTCAACCCGGCGCTGATGCATGGCGCGGGCAACAATGTCTCAAGCGACATCCTGCGGCTGGCGAACCTGCTGCAGGTCTCCTCGGCGTTCGGGCGCCCCATCGAGACGGTGGACCGGGGTGCGATGGCGCGCGCGCTCCTCGAGCCCTTGCAGACCCTGCTCGCGGCGGGCCGGCTCTCAGAGGCGCAAGCGCATGCCGCCATCGCCGCCACCGCCGAGGGCTATGCCTACCCCACCAATCTCGACACCGACCCGCCGGTGGGCGGGCTGGCGCCGCTCAGCCAGGCCGAGATCATGCGCCGGGCGCTGGCGGAGGGGACAGAGGCGGATGGCTTTGCGCGCCTGATGGACGACTGGGACGCGCGGCGTCAGGCTTAGAGCCCTGAATTGCGTATTTACAGCGTTTCGCTTTTAACTTGAGACATCAAGTTGAAAGAAAACGCCCACAACATCAGCAGGTTCTGCCGCGTTTCGCTTCAAAACCTAATGCGGGTTTTTCGCGATCCGCTGTGGAACAAGATGAATGGAGGAACGCTTCATGCTTCACCTTGTTCCAAATACGCATCCCGACCGCAGCGGCAGGCGCGAACGCTGCTGAAACGCGTCGCCTCGCGTCTAACCCGGAGCGCCCGCAGCCGCTTGTCGGCGAGGACGTGACACAAACCTGCGCGGCGAAGCCGCTCCTTTTGGCAACGCTTGCGAATCCAAGTCGGCCCATGCGACCCTGGCGGCATGGAAACCCAGACCCTCGCGCCCGCGCAAACCACCCAACTTCCCCAGGTGCAGGAGCCGCGCAGCCCCGGCTGCGCGCTCGATCTGGATTGGGTGATGTCGGCCCAAGCCAACACCTCGGCGATAGAGCGCCGCGCCAAGACCCTGCCGGGGCGGCGCAGCGTTAAGAAGGATCACCAGGCCGCCTGGCTCTTGAAGGCGATCACGATGATCGACCTCACCACGCTGTCGGGCGATGACACCTGGGAGCGGGTGCGGCGGCTCTGTGCCAAGGGGCGTGCCCCCGTGCGGGCCGAGATCCTAGAGGCGCTTGGGATGGATCAGATCAGCGTCGGCGCGATCTGCGTCTACCATGACATGGTCGAAACCGCGGTCGAGGCGCTGGCGGGCTCGGGCATCCCTGTGGCTGCGGTCTCCACCGGCTTTCCCGCCGGGCTCTCGCCGCTAGAGCTGCGCCTCAAAGAGATCGAGGCCTCGGTCAAAGCCGGCGCGCAAGAGATCGACATTGTGATCTCGCGCCGCCACGTGCTGACCGGCAACTGGCAGGCACTCTATGACGAGACCCAGGCCATGCGCGCCGCCTGCGGGGAGGCCCATATGAAGGCCATCCTCGCCACCGGAGAACTTGGCAGCTTGCGCAACGTCGCCCGCGCCAGCCTGGTTGCCATGATGGGCGGGGCGGATTTCATCAAGACCTCCACCGGCAAGGAGAGCGTCAACGCCACCCTGCCGGTCAGCCTGGTGATGATCCGCGCGCTGCGGGATTTCCACGACCGCACCGGCTACCGGATCGGCTACAAGCCCGCGGGCGGGATCTCCAAGGCCAAGGACGCGCTGACCTACCTGGCGCTGATCAAGGAAGAGCTGGGCACGCGCTGGCTCTCGCCCGACCTCTTCCGCTTCGGCGCCTCCTCCCTGCTGGGCGATATCGAGCGGCAATTGGAGCATCACGTCACCGGGCGCTACTCGGCGGGCTACCGGCATGGGCTTGGCTGATGGGCACCGCGCGCTCTGTTAACCCGGCCCGAAATCGTACGGAGCGCCGACGCGGTGCCGACGGAAAGCCGACACAAAGCCGACGCCGGGATTTCCATGAAAATAAGGCGTTAACCCCCGATTCGCGGCCCAAGGCGTGTCGCAGCATTCACACTTCGTTAGGAGTTTCCCAATGAACGTGCCCGAGATCTTCGAGAGCATGGAGTACGGACCCGCCCCGGAAAGCGCCGCCGAGGCGCTGGCCTGGCTGGTCGATCGCGGCGCCTCCTTCGGGCATTTCATTGACGGCGCCTGGACCGAGCCGCGCGCGGATTTCGCCTCTCAGAACCCCGCAAGTGGCGAGGTGCTCGCCGATCTCACCCAGGCCACCCAGGCGGATGTGGACGCCGCCGTGGCCGCCGCCCGCAAGGCGCAGCCCAAATGGGCGCGCCTCTCTGGCCACAGGCGCGCGCGGTATCTCTACGCCCTGGCGCGGCTGGTGCAAAAGCATAGCCGCCTGCTCGCCGTGCTGGAGACGCTGGACAATGGCAAGCCGATCCGCGAGAGCCGCGACATCGATATCCCATTGGTCTCAAGGCATTTTTACTACCACGCCGGGATGGCGCAGCTGATGGAGACCGAGCTGCCCGACCGCCAGCCTCTGGGCGTCTGCGGCCAGGTCTTCCCCTGGAACTTCCCGCTGCTCATGCTGGCCTGGAAGATCGCGCCTGCCCTCGCGATGGGCAACACGGTGGTGCTGAAGCCCGCCGAGTGGACCTCGCTGACCGCCCTGAAATTCGCCGAACTCTGCCAGGACGCGGGGCTGCCCAAGGGTGTGGTGAACATCGTCACCGGCGACGGGGCAGTGGGCGAACTGATTGTGAACGCGGATGTCGATAAGGTGGCCTTCACCGGCTCCACCCAGGTCGGCCGCGCCATCCGGCGCGCCACCGCGGGCAGCGGCAAGGCACTGACGCTCGAGCTGGGCGGCAAGTCGCCCTACATCGTCTTCGACGACGCCGATCTGGACAGCGCCATAGAGGGGCTCGTGGACGCGATCTGGTTCAACCAGGGCCAGGTCTGCTGCGCCGGCAGCCGCCTTCTGGTGCAGGAAGGCGTGGCCCAGCGTTTCTATGCTAAGCTCAAGAAACGCATGGAGAATTTGCGCATTGGCGACCCGCTGGACAAGTGCATCGACATTGGCGCTATGGTGGACCCGGTGCAGCGCGCGCGCATCGCCGAGATGGTCGCTGGCAGCGCTGGTGAGGTGCATCAGCCGGTGCAGGCGCCCGAGGGCTGCTACTACCCGCCGACGCTGATCACCGGGCTCGCCCCCGCCGACAAGCTGATGCAAGAGGAGATCTTTGGCCCCGTGCTGGTGGGCTGCACCTTCCGCACGCCCGCAGAGGCGGTGCAGCTGGCCAATAATACCCGCTACGGGCTGGCCGCAAGTGTCTGGTCTGAAAACATAAACCTGGCGCTGGACGTGGCGCCCAAGCTCGCCGCGGGCGTGGTCTGGGTGAACGGCACAAACATGTTCGACGCCGCCGCGGGCTTTGGCGGCGTGCGCGAGAGCGGGTTCGGGCGCGAGGGCGGCTGGGAGGGCCTGCGCGCCTATACCAAGCCGAAGGGACGCGGGAAAAAGATCGCAGCAATTCAGGCACATACGGGGTCCGGCGCGACCGAGGGCATCGACCGCACCGCCAAGCTCTATATCGGCGGCAAGCAGGCCCGCCCCGATGGCGGTTATAGCCGCATGGTCTACTCGCCGCGCGGCAAGGCTTTGGGCGAAGTGGGCCTGGCTAACCGCAAGGACATCCGCAACGCGGTAGAGGCCGCGGGCAAGGCGACCGGCTGGTCCAAGGCCACGGCGCATAACCGCGCGCAGGTGATCTACTACATCGCCGAGAACCTCTCGGCCCGCGCGGGCGAGTTCGCGGGCCGTATCCGCGACCTCACCGGCGCAAGCGCGGCCAAGGCGAAGGCCGAGGTCGAGGCCGCAATTGAACGCCTATTCAGTTTTGCCGCCTGGGCCGACAAATACGACAGCGCGGCCAAGCCCGTACCCCTGCGCGGCATGGCGCTGGCGATCAACGAACCCGTTGGCACGATTGGGATTTTCTGCCGCGACGACGCGCCCCTGCTGGGCCTCATCGAGGCCATCGCCCCCGCCATCGCCATGGGCAACCGGGTGGTCGCGGTGGCCTGCGAGCCCTTCCCGCTGGCGGCCACGGATTTCTATCAGGTGCTGGAAACCTCGGACCTGCCCGGCGGCGTGGTCAACATCCTCACCGGCGCGCATGCCGAGCTTGCGCCGCATCTGGCCGGGCATATGGATGTCGACGCGGTCTGGAGCTTCTCGGGTGCGGATCTGTCAAAGGTGATCGAGACCGAGGCCGCCACGAACCTCAAACGAAGCTGGGTGAACCACGGCCAGCAGCGCGACCACACGGATCGCGACTGGCTGGCGGCGGCGACAGAGGTCAAGACCGTCTGGGTGCCCTACGGAGAATAGCCTCTCGGCGGCGAGGAGATCTGTTGCCTTTGGCCAACCGCCGACACAGGCCCGCCCCTCAGGCAGCAGGTGCCGCCTGCCTCGCCGAGACGCGATGCCAGACCAGCATCGCGATCCCAGCCGCGAAGGCAGGCCCGTAGACCAGCGGATCACCGGCCATCACCAGCGCGGCCAGCACTAGCCGCGCGATCCACTCCCAGGCCGCCAGGGGCCGCGTGTCGAACCTCGCCAGCGCGCTGGCCAGCAGCACCAGCGCCAGCAAGAGCCGAACCAGCAGCAGCGCCAGCGCCACGATGTCCACCGTTCCATCATAGCCCGGCAGATAGCCGCCCGAGGTCGAGGTCGGGTCCAGGAACGCCTGCTCGATCAGCAGCAGCTCTGGATACATCGCGAACACGAACGGGATCACGAACATCACGATGCCGATCTTCACCGCCGCGAACCCCGTGGCCATCGGGTCCTGCTTGGTCAGGCTCGCCGCCGCAAACGCCGCCAGCGCCACCGGAGGGGTGATGGCGCTCGCCACCGCGAAGTAGAAGATGAACATATGCGCGGCGAAGATCGACAGCCCCAGCCCCGCCAGCACCGGCCCCATCAAGAGCGCCACGTTCACATATGCCGGCACCGCGGGCATGCCCATGCCAAGCAGCACCGCCAGCGCCATCGTCGCCCCCAGTGCGATGAACTGGAACACAACCGAGCCGCCATCGCCCAATCCCAGCGACTTCAACCAGCCCAGCACGTCCAGCGAGATGAACACCGGCAGCCCGGTGAACTTCAGGCAGAAGTCGATGATCGAGACCGCCAGGAACATCAGGTAGAGCGTCGAGATCAGGATGCCCGCGTTCGACATCGCGTCGATCAGCTTGCGCGGCTTGGCGCGCATCTCGGGGTCCAAAAACAGCAGCAGCACTAGGAAGATCACCGCGAACCAGCCCGCGCTGCCCGCGTCTCCGGCGGCGTTCTGCACGATCCCCAGCACCCAGGGCAGATCGCTGGCCCGGCACACGCCGCCCGAGATCTCGACCGTCGCGCCCAGGATCCATCCCAGCGGGCCGCAGCCCACGGCCTCTTTGCTGGTCAAAAGCAGGCACAGGATCACCAAGATAGGCCCAAAGATCATCCCGAGGTTAAGATAGTCCTGGCGGCCCAGATGCATCTCGGGCGTCAGCGCGCCAATGGCGGTGATGTTCTGCTTGCGCGCCTGGTAGACCGCCGCCAGGAACAGGCAGAAGAAGTAGCACAAGGCCGGGATCGCCGCCGCGATGATGATATCGGCGTAGGGCACGCCCGTCAGCGCCGCCAGCACGAAGGCCGCGACCCCCATCACCGGCGGCATCACCGAGCCTCCCGAGGAGGCCGCCGCCTCCATCCCGCCCGCGAAGACCTTGGAGAAGCCGCGCTTGACCATCATCGGGATCGTCAGCACGCCCGTGGACAGCACGTTCACGATCGGCCCGCCGCTGATTGTGCCGAACATCGCGCTGGAGACAATCGCCGCATGCGCCGGGCCGCCGTTCAGCTTGCGCGTCCAGCGGAAGGCCAGCTTGATCAGCGACTGCCCGCCCGCGCTGGCGCCAAACAAGGACCCCAGGATCAAATAGGGGAAGATGGTGTTCATGATGATGTCCATGAACCGCCCCAAGAGCCCCGAGGCGTCATTGACCAGGATGTCATGCACCTTGGGGCGCCCGTCCGACAGCATCCGCGGCTCGCCCGCGAGCTTGGTCATCAGGTATTTGTTAATGTCGTCCGGCCCATGGAAGTACCACACCAGCACGGTGCCGATGGTATAGGCCGCGACCAGGATGGCGACGATCACCAAAGGCAGGCCCCAGACCTTGGTGTTATAGCCCAAAAAGATCACCACCGCCGCGCCCATGATCGCCACCAGCCAGCCGCCGGTGGTGCCCACGCATTGCGGGTCGTCAACGGTGGTGGGCTCGGGCAGCCCGTAAAGCGAGGCCCATTCCTTCTCGGCCTTCAGGCTCTCGGCGATCAGCCGCGCGCGCTCGCCGGTGAGCTGGTCGATCAGGCAGATCGCCTCGAACTCCACCAAGTATGTCAGCGCAATGCCGACGCCCGCCACCACCAGGGCGACGTCCATCAGCAGGCCAAAGCGCCGCCTTGCGGCGGTCTTGCCCGCCCAGGCGCGCCACATCGAATGCTTCAGCGCCACGATCAGCATCATGCCCGCGAAGACGAAGGGAAAGAACCACTCGCGCGGGAACTTGCGCAAGAGGATCCAGTCCCAGCCCGTGACCTGCTTGACCAGCGCGTCATAGCCCGGGATGCCCGGCGTGGCGTTCATCAGCCCCACGACCACCAGCAGCACCGCCAGCCAATACAAGAGCCGGTTGGTGGCCTTGGTGTCGGCCTCTGGCGTAGAGGCGGCCGGTTCAGAGCTCGTGTTGGACATGCGCGCTTTCGCTACAATCTTATGTGCTCGCGCCCCGGGCTTGACCCGGGGCGGTGTGCTCTTTGTTTCGAGGCCGCGTTACGGCTTGGCGCAGTCCGGCACGGTATGGCCCGCCTCTTCCCAGGCGCGCACCGCACCGGGGTGGTATTTCAGCGGCATCGCCCCGCACATACCCGTCGAGGAGGGGTCCGCAATCTCGCCCAATCCCACGCCCGGCAGGAACGGGGTCTTGATCTTGATGGCGTCCAGATTGTCCAGCACGACCTTGGTCAGTTGATAGGCCAGCTCCTCGTCCATGTCCTTGTGCACGATCTCGCCGCCCACGGTGGCCACGCCCCGGAACATGTCGTCCTCGGAGACCACGGTCACGCCCTCGGGCTGAATCGCATTGCTCAGCGGCATGATCAGGCGACCAGAGCCCGGCGCCTTCATGTATTTCTCCGCCGCCTCGCTTTCAAAGGCCCCCTTGGGCATCGACCACATGGTCATGGCCCCGGCCGAGACCGCGCGGGTGTGGCGCCCATCGGGGAAGCTCGAGGGCAGCACGAAGGCGTCCGCCGAGCCGTCGGTCATCGTCTTGGGGCCCTGGTCCCAGTTCACCTGCAAGCCGGTGTAGTCCTCGCCGTCGCTCAGCCCGGTGACGATTTTGACCACCCCGCGCGCGTTGGTCAGCGCGGCACCGCGCGGCGGGCCGTTATAGATCGTGGCCCCGGCGATGTCGTCCCAGCCCTTCACCTTCGAGGTCTCGTAGGCCGACAGCGTGAAGACGCCAAAGCGGTAGGTGTAGAGCACCGAAAGCTCTCCGGCCAGCTCGGCGCCCTGCTCGGGCCCAAGCTTGGCGTAGGGCCCCACGCCCTTGGACATAAGGAACGGCAGTATGAACGGCGCCGCGGTGATGTCGGTCTTGCCCTCGGCGGTGTTCTGCAGCGAGTTTGTCAGCGTCTGGCCGGTGGCGACCTGCACGTCGGCCACGCCTGCGGCGCCGGCGAACTCGCCCAGGGCCAGCACGGTGTTGCCCGGCACGCCCGCCGCGTTCGCGGTCTCGGCGGTGAGGTTTTGTTGGGCGAGCGCCGCTGCACTGCTCAACGCGCCCGCCACGGCAAACGCGACAAAGTATTTCGATAGTTTCAAGTTTTTCTCCTCCCAGAGCGCCAATTCAGCCATTATTCTTGCTGTTTTACTTGGCAACGTTCCCAGAGCGCGTGTTCAAAATCAAGGCTTTTGTGGCACATGCCACAATCGCGATTGCCAAGCGCGCGACCCGTTCGGTACCCTCGCGCCACGCCAGGCGCAGCCGGAGGGGCCAATGAGTTTGCCCGACCATAAGAACGACCCCTATTTTCGGGAGTTCATCAACATCCCGCTGATCCGCGCCAGTCGAAAGATGCAGAACGCGTTCTATCGGGCGGCGCTGGCGCCGCGGGGCCTGTCGATCCAGGAATGGCGCACCCTCTTGGTCTGCACGCGGCTCAAGGACGACCACCTGCGCGCCATCGCCCGCTGGGGCGTGCTGGACGCCACCCATGTCAGCCGCGCCACGGCCAGCCTTGAGACCAAGGGCCTGGTGCGCCGCTACGCCGACCCCAAGGACGTGCGCCGCAAGCGCATCGCGATCACCCAGGCGGGCGAGGCCTTGGTCGCCGAGATCTGGCCCGAGGCGCAGTCCCTCGACGCCCATATCCGCGCCTCCCTGGGCGAGGCTGAATACGCCGCGCTCCGGACGGCCCTGATGCAGATCCTGGATACCGAGCTCTTGGCCCCGGCGGCGCGTGAGGGCAGCCTCGCGGCGGAGTGACGCCCTAGGCGAGGGCGTCCCACAGCATCTTCACGGCCAGCAGCGCCAGCAGCCCCAGGATCACCCGGTCGAACACCTCCCGCGACAGCCGCCGCCCGATCCAGGCGCCCAGCGGCATGCAGGCCGTCAGCGGGATCAGCGCCAGGCAGCCCAGCCAGAAACGCTCCCATGTCATGATCCCCAAGAGGACCTGGGTGGGCAGCTGCACCAGCCCCATGGCAAGAAAGAACACCGATACCGTGGCGATGAAGGTCGCCCGCGGCATCTGCATGGCGCTCAGAAAGGTCACCGAGACCGGCGCCGATATCCCCGCCGCCCCCTGCATCACGCCCGCGACCAGCCCGGCCGGCACCACCAGTCCCCGCGCCAATCGCATCGGCAGCTGCCAGTCTGGCCGCGACAGCCGGAAGACCACATAGACCAGCACGACCACCGCCACGCCAAGCATCAGCACCTCCGGATCCGCCGCCGCCAGCGCCAAGGTGCCCAGCACCGCGCCCGCGACACCGGCCCCGGCGAAGGCGATCACAAACCGCCGCTCCGCCAATGCGCCGCGATACTGCACGGCCTGGATGAGGTTGGAGATCACGTTGGGCATCACAAACAGCGCCACCGCCAGCGGCACGTCGTAGAGCAGCGCCAAGAGAGGCACCGCCAGGATCGGCGCACCCGCGCCCGCCGCGCCCTTCAGGACCCCGCCCGCCGCGAAAGCGCATGCGATCAGGATCACGTTGGTTAGGTCTGCCATCATGCTCAGCAGAGTTAGACGCAATCAGCGCGCCTGGACACCGCGAAAACGCAGAGACATTCCGGCGCCGGAGCCTGGAAAGCCAGCGCGACCCAAGCGCGCAACGATCTGCGAAGGCTGTGTTTGGCCCGGAGCAGGCGTTTGGACGGGCCAAATCTCTTGCAAGAGATTTGCACTTTCCTTCCAAGGAAAGTTGGGCCCGCAAGCGGCCAAGAGATCGCCCTAGGCGGATCATCTCGTGTCGCGCCAAAGAAACTCTTGCAAGAGTTTCGCAATTTTCTTGCAAGAAAATTGTCGCGTGCCAAGATCCGATCCAGGCGAAAACCGCCCAGAAAGCCGCCTAGCCCAATGCGCCCTTAATGGCGCTGGACACCTCGGCGATCTCGCCCAGGCCATCCACTGACTGCAGATTCCCCTTGGCATGGTAGTAGCCGATCAGCGGCGAGGTCTGCTTGTAGTAGGCCATCAGGCGCACCTTGAGGCTTTCCTCGTTGTCGTCGGCGCGCACGGGCTGCCCCGCGGCGGCGGCCTCTTTGGCGCGGCCCACGATCCGGCCCACCAGGACCTCGTCATCGACCTGCAGCTCGATCACCGCGTCCAGCTTCATGCCCATCTCGGCCAGCAGCGCGCCCAGCGCGTCGGCTTGCGCCAGCGTGCGCGGGAAGCCGTCAAAGATGAACCCGCCAGCGGCGCCACCGGCCTCCAGCTTCTCGCGGATCAGCCCGATCACGATCTCGTCGGTCACCAGGTTGCCGCGGTCCATCACATCGGCCACGATCTTGCCCATCTCGGTGCCCGAGCTGCGCGCCTCGCGCAGCATGTCGCCGGTCGAGAGCTGCATCATGGCGCGCTCGTCGACCAGGATCTGCGCTTGCGTGCCTTTACCGGCGCCCGGGGGGCCAAGCAGAATTATGTTCATCTAGTCCGTCTCCTCCGCCCCAGCCGTTAGGGCGGAGCGCGCGTTGCGCGTTACCGCCGGGCCGGGCCCTTCTTGCCGCCCCGCCGCTTACCACGCAGCTGCGAGCGCTCGATCAATCCCTCGTACTGGTGCGCAAGAAGATGCGACTGCACCTGCTGCACCGTGTCCATGCTTACCGATACAACGATCAGCACGGAAGTGCCTCCGAAATAAAACGGAATGGCCAACTGTGAACGCAGAATCTCAGGAAGGAGACAAACTGCCGCAAGATAGGCCGCGCCGAGCACCAGGATGCGGGTGACCACGTAATCCAGGTATTCCTCGGTCTTCTTACCGGGACGGATGCCGGGCACAAACCCGTTCTGGTTCTTGAGGTTCTCGGCCACGTCCTCGGTCTTGAAGGAGACGTTGAAGGTGTAAAAGAAGGTGAAGAACACGATCATCGCGGTGAAGAACGCCAGATAAAGCGGCTGACCGGGCCCGAAATAGGCCAGGATCGTCGCCATAACCGGGCCGGAATTCTGCTGGCTGAAGGTCGAGATCGTCGTCGGCAGAAGCAGCAGCGACGAGGCGAAGATCGCCGGGATCACGCCCGCGGGGTTCACCTTGATCGGCAGGTGGCTCGAGCCGCCCTCATACATCTTCATGCCGGCCTGACGGCGCGGATACTGGATATGTATCTTGCGCAAGGAGCGCTCCATGAAGACCACGAACATGATCACCAGGACCACCATCAGGATCACGCCCACGATGATCGGGGGACTGATCGCGCCCGAACGCCCCTGGCTGAAGAACTGCGCCAGCGCGGCGGGGATCTCGGCGATGATGCCCACGAAGATGATCAGCGAGATGCCGTTGCCGATGCCGCGGGCGGTGATCTGCTCGCCCAGCCACATCAGGAACATCGTGCCGCCCACCAGGGTGATCACGGTGGCGGCGATGAAATACCAGCCCGGCGTGGTCACCAGCCCGCCGGCCTGCAGCGAGACCGCCAGCCCATAGGCCTGGAACGTCGCCAGCAACACCGTGCCGTAGCGCGTGTACTGGTTGATCTTCTTGCGCCCCTGCTCGCCTTCCTTCTTCAGCTGCTCCAGCTGCGGCACCATGGCCGTCAGGAGCTGCACGATGATCGAGGCCGAGATATAGGGCATGATGCCCAGCGCGAAGATGCCCATGCGGCTGATCGCGCCGCCGGTGAACATGTTGAGGATGCCGCCCAGGCCCGCCGCCGCGTCGTCAAAGAACTCCCGCAGAGCGTTGGCGTCGATCCCAGGGACTGGGATGTAGGTGCCGATGCGGTAGACGATCAGGATCCCGATGGTGAACAGGATGCGCTGGCGCAGCTCGGTGGCCTTACCAAAGGCCGACCAGCTCATGTTTGCGGCCATTTGTTCGACGGCTGATGCCATAGGTGGTCTCTCTTATGCGTGCGCCGCCCGATCGGTCTCCCGGGGCGGCGCTAGGAAAACTTGGGGTAGATGTAAGGGCGGGGTGGCCGCCCTACAACCACTTATTCCGCCGCTGGCGCCGCCGATGCCTGGCTTGTGACCGTCAGCGTGCCGCCGGCCTTCTCGACCGCTTCCTTGGCCGAGGCGCTGGCGCCGGTCACCTCAAGGGTCACCTTGGCGTCGAATTCGCCCTTGGCGAGGATGCGCACGCCGTCCAGCTTGCGCCGCACCAGGCCGCTTTCGACCATCACGTCCTCGGTGATCGTGGCCTTGGCGTCGATCTTGCCGGCCTCGATGAACTTGGCGAGGATACCGAGGTTCACCACGGCGAACTTCTTGCGGTTGGGCTTGTTGAATCCGCGCTTGGGCAGGCGCTGGTAGAGCGGCATCTGGCCGCCCTCGTAGCCGTTGATGGCCACACCCGAGCGGGATTTCTGGCCCTTGATGCCGCGCCCTGCGGTCTTGCCGGTGCCCGAGCCCGGCCCACGGCCGACGCGCTTGCGCTTCTTGGTTGCACCGGGATTGTCCCGAAGATCGGTCAGTCTCATATCGCTTCTCCTTTGCCGGACATCCGCCCCGAAGCGATCCGAGGGCGGCACACGGCATTTCTTGCTTGGTTGAGTCGGGCGCGAGGCCCAGATCGTGGGCGTATAGACGAGGCCCGAGGCGGGATCAAGGGCCCTGAGCACGCTTGAAAGCAAGAGGCGGACTGCGCGCCGCGCAACGGCCGCGTGTGGCTTGCACCAAGTTTGTACAAGGCGCAATTTTCTTGCAAGAAAATTGCGAAACTCTTGAAAGAGTTTCTTTCCCGCGCCCCGAATGGATCCTCCATGCGCAACCTCTCGCCAGCCGCGGACCCAACTTTCCTTCGAAGGAAAGTGCAAATCTCTTGCAAGAGATTTGTCGCGCCCTCAGGCGGGTACAGGTCGATCGCGACCCGAGCAGCGCGGCCCTGGAGACCTGGACCCTGGCACTGATCGCTTTCAGCCTGGCGATCCTGGCGGCGGGCGGAGCCGATTGTGAGCTGCTGGCCTACCCGCTTTTTCTCCTCACGCTTAACGCCTCCGCTCTGCTGGCCATGGCATAGACGCGGACGCCCGGCCCTGGCAGGGTGGCGCCATGATCCGAAACGCCATAGCCGCGCTCACCGCAACCGCCCTCGCCGCCAGCCCCGCCCTGCCCTGCGCCGCCCCGGCGATGCTGGTCTTTGACGGGTCCGCCTCGATGGATGAGATCAGCTTTGAGACCGGGCCGAACACCCGCATCGTTGAGGCGCGCCAGGCGATCCGGCGCGCCATGCCCGAGATCACGCCGCATCGCGAGGTCGGGCTGGTGATCTATGGGCCCGGCGGTGCGGATAGCTGCTCTGGCATCGAGGTGCGCTTTCCTCCAGCGCCGGACACCGCCGCGGAGATCATCCAAGAGATCGGGGCGCTGCGCCCCAGCGGGCTGACGCCGCTCAGCGCCGCGGTGGAGCGCGCCGCCCAGGTCCTGGACTACCAAACCCAGCCCGCGGTGGTGGTGCTGGTCACCGACGGCAACGAGACCTGCGGCGGACGCCCCTGCGCGCTTGGGCAGCGGCTGGCAGAGACCGCGCAGGACCTGACCGTGCATGTGATCGGCTTCCGCGCCGTGGTGGATTTCTTCAGCTGGAACAACCCCGAGCAGGACCCGACAACGAACGCGACCGTGGCGCGCTGTTTGGCGGATCTGAACGGTGGCTTGTTCGTGAGCACCGAAACCGTCGACGCGCTGGTGGATGCGCTGAACCAAACGCTGGGCTGCGCGTTGATTGGGCGGCTTGAGGGCGCTGAACGCGCGTTCAATTAGTGGAGGTGGCCAGGAATGGGCGTTGGGGGGCTACCGCCCCGGGCTTGACCCGGGGCCCCTCCGTTGAGGAATTCGCAACCCGGGCAGCGGCCGACCTGGAGGTCGCTTGCGCATCAGGTCTAGCAACAACAACATCTCTGGAAACCAAGACGTTTCAACTAGATGCGCGGTTGTAAAAGCGGCCTCCTGGGGGAGGTCGGCCGCTGCCCGAGGCAAGCTCGGGCGGTTGCATTGCTTGGATTACGTTGCGTCTGGTGTCGGCAAGCGGCGCCAAGGCGGTGCGCCTGATGCTCAACGTCCACTCCAACCCACAAAGAGACAGCGCCCAACCAGCCGAGATCGCATTTCGCGCCCGCAGCAATGCCCCGGGCGCCCTCACTGCAACGCGCGGCCTGGCGGTCTCAAATACCGCCCCCGCAGGTCGGTTTCGGGCTTGTGAAGGACCGGCGATTTTGCAAACCTCTACGAAAGGATAGCTAGGCCGGTTTCGCCGGCCACAGCCACGGGAGGTACGATGCGCTATCACACCCCAGACAGCTTTGAAGACGCCTCGGCCATCGCCGCGGCGGCAAGCGGAACCACGCGGTTCTTGGCGGGCGGCACCGACGTGTTGGTGCAGCTGCGCTCTGACCTGGTGGAGCCGGACGACCTGATCGACGTCAAGCATATCCCCGGCGTTAAGGACATCGCCCAGACAGCCGATGGCGGCTGGCGCATCGGCGCGGCGGTGTCCGGCGCCGAGATGATGGCCCATGCGGGGCTGCGCGCGGCCTGGCCGGGCGTGGTCGAGGCCACGGACCTGATCGGCTCGACGCAGATCCAGACGCGCTGCACCATGGTGGGCAACCTCTGCAACGGCTCGCCCGCGGCGGATAGCGTGCCCGCGCTGGTGGCCGCGGGTGCGACCGCAACGATCGTGGGCCCGAACGGCACCCGCGAGGCGGCGGTGGAGGACATCCCGACCGGGCCCGGTCGGCTCTCGCTGGCGAAGGGCGAGGTGGTCAGCGCGCTCAACCTGCCTGCGGGCCATGGCGGCGACGCCTATCTGCGCTTCATCCCGCGCACCGAGATGGACATCGCGGTGGTCGGCTGCGGCGTGTCGCTGGCGCGCGATGGTGACGTGATCACCTCGGCACGGGTGTCCCTGGGCGCGGTGGCCCCGACGGTGCTGCTGGTCGCAGACGCCGCGACCGCCCTGATCGGATCGCGCCTGGAAGAGGCGCCGCTGGCGCAGCTCGCCGCGGCGGCAAGTGCCGCCTGCAACCCGATCGACGACAAGCGCGGCACCATCAAGTTCCGCACCCATGTGGCGGGCGTGCTGGCGCAGCGCGCGGCCAAGATCGCCTATGACCGGGCAGGAGCGTAATCCGATGATCCAAGTTTCCACCACCATTAACGGCGACGAGCATCAGTTCGTCTGCGACCCGCGCGAGACCCTGCTGGACGTGCTGCGCGACCGGCTGGGGCTGACCGGCGCCAAGGAGGGCTGCGGCACCGGCGATTGCGGCGCCTGCACCGTCGAGATCGGCGGCCGGCCGGTCTGCTCGTGCCTGATGCTGGGCGCCGAGGCCGAGGGCAAAGAGATCACCACCGTCGAGGGCATCGCCGATGGCGAGGACCTGCACCCGCTGCAGGTCAACTTCATCAAGCACGCCGCCCTGCAATGCGGCATCTGCACGCCGGGCATCCTGGTGGCCACCAAGGCCCTGCTGGAGGAGAACCCGAACCCGACCGAGACCGAGGTGCGCTATTGGCTGGCGGGCAACCTGTGCCGCTGCACCGGCTACGACAAGATTATTCGCGCGGTCATGGAGACCGCCGCAGAGATGCGGGAGAACGCATAATGGCATTTGACGAGAAGACCGAAGGCTTCAACGTTGTCGGCACGCGGCCAGACCGCCCCGACGGCATCGACAAGGTCACCGGGCGCGCGAGTTACGGCGCCGATGCCAGCAAGGCCGGCATGCTGCACGGCGCGATCCTGCGCTCGCCGCATGCGCATGCGGTGATCAAATCTATCAATCTAGACAAGGCGCTGGCGCTGAAGGGCGTCAAGGGCGTGGTCACCCGGGCGGACTTCGCCGAGGGGCTGACCGGCGAGAACTGGAACGTGCTGGAAAACGTCATGGCCGGCGAGAAGGCGCTTTATGACGGGCATGCCGTGGCCGCCGTGGCCGCGACCTCGCAGTTGATCGCGCGCGACGCGCTGAAGCTGATCGAGGTCGACTACGAGCCGATCCCGCATGTGACCGACGTGGACAAGGCGATGCAGCCGGACGCCCCGGTGATCCGCGAGGGCCAGGCCTCCAAGGCGGTGCCCGCGGGCATGCACCCCAACGTGGTCGACTACCACGAGAGCGGGCACGGGGACGTCGAGGCGGGCTTTGCCGAGGCCGACCTGGTGATGGAGAGGACCTTCACCACCGAGGCCACCCACCAGGGCTACATCGAGCCGCATGCCTGCCTGGCCACGCTGGGCGGTGACGGGCGCGGCGAGCTGTGGTGCTGCACCCAGGGCCACTGGAACGTGCAAAAGATCTGCGCCGCACTTGTGGGCATAGAGCAATCCGCCCTGCGCGTGACCGCCTCCGAGATCGGCGGCGGCTTCGGCGGCAAGACTGCGGTGTTCATCGAGCCGGTGGCGCTGGCGCTCAGCCGCAAGACCAACCGCCCGGTCAAGATCGCCATGCCGCGCGCGGATGTGTTCAAGGCCACGGGGCCGACCGCGTCGACCTCGATGGACGTCAAGATCGGCCTCAAGAAGGACGGCACGATGACCGCGGCCTGGGGCGAGTTCCGCAGCCAGGGCGGCGCCTTCCCGGGCTCGCCGTTCTCGTTCACCGCGATGTGCGCCTTCGCGCCCTACGCTTTGGAGAACGTCAAGCAGATCGGCTATGACGTGATGACCAACCGCCCCAAGCAGGCGGCCTATCGCGCGCCGGGCTCGCCGATGGCGGCCTTCGCGGTCGAGAGCCTCTTGGATGAGATGTGCAACCAGATGGGGCTGGACCCGCTGGAGGTGCGGCTCAAGAATGCCTCCAAGCAGGGCACCAAGGCCTCGTTCGGCCCGACCTGGGACCGCATCGGCCTGGTGGAGTGCCTGGAGGCCGCCAAGGAGCACTCGCATTACGCCGCCCCGGTGCCCGAGGGCGCGGGCCGCGGGATCTCCTGCGGGTTCTGGTTCAACCATGGCGGCGAGACGTCGGTGACCCTGGCGATGTCCGAGGACGGCACCGCGCAGCTGATGCTGGGCACGCCCGATATCGGCGGCAGCCGCGCCTCGATGGCGATGATGGCCGCCGAGGAGCTGGGCATCCCCTACGAGCATGTGCGCGCCACGGTCGCGGACACCGCCACGCTGGGCTATAACGAGGTCTCCCATGGCAGCCGCGTGACCTACGCGTCCGGCCTGGCCACGATCGAGGCCGCGCGGGACACCGTCAAGAAGCTCTGCGCCCGGGCGGCGGCCAAATGGGGTATCGACGAGGACGCCGTGGTCTGGCGCGACGGCTGCGCGGTGCCCTCGGGGCCGAATGCTGGCGATTTCGACCCCCTGCCCATCGGGCAGATCTGCCGCAAGATGGGCGCCACCGGCGGCCCCATCGTGGGCCATTACGAGGCCACGCCAGAGGGCGCGGGCGTCTCCTTCGCAGTGCATATCGTGGACGCGACCGTGGACCGCGAGACAGGTGCGACCTCGGTGGACCGCTACACGGTGATCCAGGACGCGGGCAAGGCGATCCACCCCGACTATGTCGAGGGCCAGTACCAGGGCGGCGCCGCGCAGGGCATCGGCTGGGCGCTGAACGAGGAATACATCTATGGCGAGGACGGGCGGCTGCAGAACGCAGGCTTCCTGGATTACCGCATCCCGGTGGCCTCCGATCTGCCGATGATCGACACGGTGATCGTCGAGGTGCCCAACCCGGGCCACCCCTACGGAGTGCGCGGCGTGGGCGAAACCTCGATCTGCCCGCCCCTGGCGGCGATTGCCAATGCGGTGTCGAATGCCGCGGGCGTGCGGATGAAGGACCTGCCAATGCGGCCCTCGCGCATTCTCGACGCTCTGGACGGCTAGGGTTGATCTGGGCGGGGGCAGAATTTTGGAAAAATTCTGGTCCGAAATCCTTTAAGGATTTCACCCCCGCCTGCCGCACGCGATGTACAAGCCCCTTGTGAAAGTTCATCTCTGGTCCGGCCTGCGCTCGCTGGTCGGGCAAGAGGTTGTCGAGGTGCGCGCCACAAACGTGGCGCAGATGCTGAACGCGCTAGAGAAGGAACACCCCGCCCTGTCCGACGCCATTGACGCGGGCGTTTCGGTTTCCATCGACGGCAAGATCTACGCCTATGGCCTCACCGAGGCCGTAGACGAGACCAAAGAGATCTATTTGCTGCAGCGCATCAAGGGTGGATAACTGAGAGCCAAGGCACGTGAGAAACTCCTTAAGCGTTCCCAAAAAACTCTTTCGCTATAGAAGCTTAAGAAATTCTTACTCGATTCAAGAAATAGAGAAAGTTCTAGAACGGCAGCAGATCTTTATGGCGTCTTCGGATTGGGTAAACGATCCATTCGACTTTAAACCGGTTTATGAGAAATCCTCACTTCGCAAAATCAATCAACGAATAAAAGCCAATACCCCGAACCGTAAAGGTATCTCTAGACAACGTATGTCCGAGCTTGGGGGCCGGAAATTGAGCCGAAGCGAATATCGGGAGCTTACGAAACCAACGAAGAAGGCCCCGCTTCTGCTGGCCAAATTAGAGGACTATGCCTCTCGCGAAACCCTGAAGCGATTGAAATCAGAAAGCCTGGTAACATGCTTTTCGGAGATTGGCGACAACATACCGATGTGGTCGCACTATGCAGACCAGCATTCAGGCGCGTGTCTCGAATTCGATGTTGAAGTTGATAAAAGACACGACGCGACTGAAGTTCCTTGGAGAGTCCTCTACACGGACGACAGGCCAACATTATCAACGTTGGACATGATGATTTTTTCAGATCGGCACGAAACCCAGAGACATAAAACAGGTTCTGATCGGAATGAGAGTAAATCCAGAGTTCTGGAGAAATTATTCTTAGCGAAATCAATAGATTGGAGTTATGAGCGGGAGTGGCGTTTCTTTGAGTATCCTGGTGTCGGCGCACGATACAAAAAACTCCCTTGCCTGAAATTGGCAGCCATCACTCTTGGTTTGCGCGCTTCAGATTCAAAAATTGAAGAAATTCTTCGCAGATTTGGAGAATCCGTTAAAGTTCGGCGCGCTATTTTATCAAAAAGTCAGTTCTCAATAAATTATCAAATTCTCTCCTAAACATCAAACAACCTACTTTCGCTGCTCCTTCAATCCGTGCATCTACCGTGCCTCGTCCGGCGTTGCCGCGGCATTCATCTGGTTGCGCCCCGCGCCCAGCACCGATCACTAGTAATTGGCACCGAGCATCCGGTCGGCTATGCCCTTCATATGCGCCACAACCTCGGGTCGCCCGCCGACCCCACCGATCAACCCCAACTCGGTCTGCACATCGACGGTGGCTCAAAAACGTCCTGGTAGGCAAAATGCGTCAGGGTTATAGAGATGCGCGCCACAAACGTAGCGCAGATGCTGAACGCGCTGGAGAAGGAACACCCCGCCCTGTGCGACGCTATCGACGCGGGCGTTTCGGTTTCCATCGACGGCAAGATCTACGCCTATGGCCTCACCGAGGCCGTAGACGAGACCAAGGAGATCTATTTGCTGCAGCGCATCAAAGGTGGATAGCAAAGGAAGGGACAGAGAATGAACACGCCAGAGGACCGCATCGCCGCGCTCGGATTGTCACTGCCCGCGCCGACGCAGCTGCCGCCGGGGCTCAAACTTCCCTTTAGTTTCATTAACATCCGCGGCAGCCGCGCGCTGATATCCGGCCACCCCAAAAGCGCCCCAGACGGGAAGATCGCCGGGCCCTATGGGCAGGTGGGCACGGACCTGACCACAGAGCAAGCCTATGACGAAGCGCGCCAGATCGGCCTGTCGATCCTGGCCAATCTCAAGGCCGAGATCGGCGAGCTCTCCCGGGTCGCCGGTTGGGTCCGGGCCTTCGGCATGGTCAACTCGGCGCCGGGCTACACAGAGCAGCACCTTGCCATCAACGGGTTCAGCGACCTCATCATCGAGGTGTTCGGGCCAGAGGTCGGCGCCCATGCGCGCTCTGCCATCGGGACGCATGGCCTTCCGATGGGGTTTGCGATGGAGATCGAGGCGGAGGCCTTGCTTCAGGCCTGATCGCATCTTGGCGCCAAGACCGCTGTCAGCATCGAGCCGGTCCCGGGCCGCGGCTGTCGACCACCCTGCGCACGCCCACCTATTTCTGCCGCCCCGGCATAATCGCGCTACCGGAGATGTCGTTCATTTTGACCGCTTGGATCAGCTGGGCGGCCCGGATGTCCGGAAGGGCCATGGGGTGCTCTTGTCGTTTTTTCTTTAAACTGGCGCAGTTTAGGGGGCGCTGTCGTCGCGGCCCCAGGCAGAACACGCCGGGGCAGCCCATAATTGCATCGGTGCGCTCTGCGGCGCCGGAATGGCGAATTCACCGCGGGCGCGGCCCCGCGCAGTAGGCGGCGGCGCGCAGGTCTTCGCTATCGAAGGCCTGAATTAACCTAATCTCAACCCGAATCGCGCCACCCTCCACGGGTGGTTGGCTCGGGGACTGGCCCGAAGTTGGCCCCCAACCACCACCCGCAGATTCTGCGCGGTGCGAGGTTGATATTTCGTGAAGATCCCTACGAACAAGCTGCGTGGCAACGTCGCGCATCGGGCAAGTTCGGTGGCCCATCGCGGCCCGCGCCCCTACGGCCATCGACCCAGACCTTAACCCTCTGGTTCATGCCATCCCGAAGGGAGTTCAGAACCCGGTCGCCGCGGCCCCCTTCAACCCGAGCATCTGCCGCGCCTCATCCGGTGTGGCCGCGACGCGGCCCAGCCCCTCGATGATGCCCTTCACCTTGGCGACCTGCTGGGCGCTGCTTTCGGCTAGCACGCCCGGCCCGAGCCAGAGCGAGTCCTCCAGCCCCACGCGCACGTTCCCGCCTTGCGCCGCCGAGGTCGCCGCAATGTTCATCTGGTTGCGCCCCGCGCCCAGCACCGACCACTGGTAATCGGCACCGAACAGCCGGTCCGCGGTGCGCTTCATATGCGCCACATCGTCGGGATGCCCGCCGATCCCGCCCATCAGCCCGAACACGGTCTGCACAAAGAACGGCGCCTCCACCACGCCCTGGTCGGCGAAATGGGCCAGGTTGTAGAGATGCGCCGTGTCATAGCATTCGAACTCGAACCGCGTGCCGCTGTCGCGCAGGGTGGTCAGGATGAACTCGATATCCTCGAACGTGTTGCGGAACAGGATGCCCTTGTTACCCAGGTAGTCGGGCTCCCAGTTATGCTTGAATTCGGTGAAGCGGCCCAGCATCGGGAAGAGCCCGAAATTCATCGACCCCATGTTGAGGCTGGCCAGCTCGGGCCGCCAATGCTCCGCCGGGCGGACGCGCTCTTGCACGGTCATTGTGGGGGCGCCGCCGGTGGTGATGTTGATGACCACGTCGACCTGGGCCTTGATGGCGGGCAGGATCTCGGCGAAGGCCTCGGCCGATTGATCGGGCCGCCCGTCCATTTCGTCGCGCGCGTGCAGATGCACGATGGCCGCGCCCGCGCGGGCGGCGTCCACGGCCTGGGCGACGATCTCGGCGGCGGTCACCGGCAGGTGATCCGACATCGAGGGCGTGTGGATCGCGCCCGTAATGGCGGCGGAAATGATGCAAGGGCTGGGCATTTGGCTCTCCTTTTGGTCAGACTGGCGCAGGAGCAGGCAGGGAGCAAGCAATGGATTTGGCACTGGCGGGGCATCGGGTGATTGTGACGGGCGCGGGCTCTGGGATCGGGTTAGAGATCGCCAAGGGCTTCGCGGCGGAGGGCGCCACGGTGCGGATCTGCGACGTCTCCGCCGAGGCGGTGGCGGCGAGCGGCTTCAAAGGCGCGCCCTGCGACGTGGCGGACCGCGCCGGTGTGGCGGCCTTCGTACAGGCGATGGCGGAGCAAATGGGCGGGCTCGACACGCTGGTCAACAATGCCGGCATCGCGGGGCCCACCGGCCCGGTGCAGGAGATCGACGGCGCCGACTGGGACCGCTGCATCGAGGTCTGCCTGACGGGGCAGTTCAACATGACCCGCGCGGCGGTGCCGCATCTGAGGGCCTCGGCGAACGGCTCGATCGTGAACCTCTCGTCGTTGGCGGGGCGCGTGGGGTTTGCCCTGCGCAGCCCCTACGCCGCCGCCAAATGGGGCGTCATCGGCTTCACCAAGTCGCTGGCGATTGAGCTCGGCGGGGATGGCATTCGGGCGAATGCGATCCTACCGGGTCTGGTGGCCGGGGATCGGCAGCGCCGGGTGCTAGAGGCCAAGGCGCAACGGCTGGGGCTGTCCTTTGCCGAGACCGAGGCGCGCGCCTTCGGCTATACTTCGATCAGGGATTACGTCACGCCGCAGCAGATCGCCGACCAGATCTTGTTCTTGGCCTCCGAGCGCGGGCGCACGATCTCTGGTCAGGCGATCTCGGTCTGCGGCGACACGCAGATGCTGGCGTGACGGGCCGCAGGCGCCCCTGGTCAAACCGCGCCCAAGCCTGAGCCCGCACCTGAGCCTGAGCCCGCCCTAGCCCGCCTTCTGCGCCGCCATGACCTCGGCGAAGGAGGCAAAGAACTTCGCCGCCAGTTTCTTGGCCGTGCCCTGGATCAGGCGGCTGCCAAGCTGCGCCAGCTTGCCGCCGATCTCGGCCTTGGCGGTATAGCGCAGCGTGGTCTGCGCGCCATCCGCCGCAAGCTTGACATCCGCGCCGCCCTTGGCGTGACCCGCCGCGCCGCCATTGCCCTGCCCGGTCAGCGAGAACTGGTCCGGCGCGCCGCCGGTATCGAGCGTCACGTTGCCGCTGAACCGCGCCTTCACTGGGCCGACCTTCAGCACGACCTTGGCCTCCAGCTCGGTGTCGGAATGCTTGATCAGCTCCTCGCAGCCGGGGATGCATTGCTGCAGGATCTCCGGGTCGTTGAGCGCGGCGTAGACGGCGTCCTGCGGGGCGTCGATAACAATCTCGTCGTTCAGTTCCATCTCGGTGGGTCCTCGGTCAGCAACAGGGAAATCTCACCCGCGATAGCAGGTCTGCCTGGGTCGGTGAAAGGGTGAAGCGGCGCAAGAGGCGCCGAATGAGGCTACGCATCGGCGGCCTCGCAGGGTGGCGCGCGGCGAATGCGGGTCAGCTCCGCCAGGATCGACAGCGCGATCTCCTCGGGGGTGACCGCGCCGATGTCGAGCCCGGCGGGGGCGCTGACCGCACGCACGGCGTCTTCGGGATGGCCCTGCGCGATCAGCTTCTGCGCCAGGGCGGCGTATTTCTTGCGGCTGCCCACGAAGGCGACATGCTCGGCGCCCGCGCCCAGCGCCGTCTTCAGCGCCACCAGATCGCCCTGCCCCTGCGTGGCCACAACGATCACCCGGCGGCGCGGCCCGGCGGCGGGGGCCAGCGCGTCCTCTGCGGCGCGCTGCGTCATCTCCCAGTGGAACTGCGGCGCCAGCGCGGCCAGCGCCTCGGCCACAGGCGAGGCACCAAAGACGAGCAATTCCGGCGACGGCAGGCAGGGCTCGATAAAGATGTCGACCGAGCCCTCGGAGGGGCAGCCGTTGCGCACAAAGCGCGTGCCCGCGACCATCTCGCCAGCCGAAACGCCGCGCTCGGCCAAAAGCTCCTGCGGTGCGACGGAGACAAGCTGCGGCGTGCCGCTGGCCAGCGCCTCTTGCGCGGCCCGGCGCACCGCACCGGTGGTGCAGCCGCCGCCCAGCCAGCCCTGCAGCACGGTCCCATCCGCCGCCAGCAGCGCCTTGGCGCCGGGCTTGGCCGCCGTGGCCCCGGCGGTGCGCACGATGGTGGCAAAGGCAAAGGGCTCCTGGCGCGCGGTCAGCGCCTCGGCGGTGTCGGCCAGATCCTGGGGCATCAGCTCTTTGGGCATCATAGGCGCGCGAGCTCCGGTTCAAGGGCTGCGAGGTCCGCCAGGGTGCCCGCCGCCGCGAAAAGGTCGAGATGCGGCAGCGCCGCGGCCATGCCGCCCGCGATGGGCGCGTAGTCGCGCCATCCCTTCAGCGGGTTCAGCCAGATCACCCGGCAGCCGCGCTTCTTGAGCTTGGCCAGCGCCGCGGCCAGCGCCTCCGGCGGGTCCGTATCGTAGCCATCCGAGAGGATCAGCACCACGCTGCGCCCGTCCACCAGCCGCCGCGCATAGGTCGCGGCGAAGCGCTCCAGGCTGGCGCCGATTTTTGAGCCCCCGCCGAAGCCATCCGCCATCAGCGACATCCGCCCGATGGCGCGCATCGCGTCGCGGTCGCGCAGCGCCTCGGTGATCCGCACCAGGCGGGTGTGGAACAGATAGGCGTCCGCCGTGGGGTCCGACCGCATCAGCCCCGCCAGGAAGGCCAGGAAGACCTGCGCGTAGACCGTCATCGAGCCGGAGACGTCGCAGAGCGCCGTGATCCTCACGGCACGGTCGGGGCGCTTGCGGTGAAAGAGCCGGACCGGCTCGCCCCCCGTTGCCAGGCTCTGACGGATGATCTTGCGGAAATGCAGCCGGTCGCCCTTGCGCGCCGCCCTGCGCCGCCGCGCGCGGCGGTCGCGCAGCGCTTGCCCGAGGCGGGCGGCGACCGCCTCCGCGGCGGCGATCTCCTCTTGCCGCACCAGATCGCGCAGGTCCTTGCGCATCAGGTTCCGGGTCTCGGTGGCGATCAGCCTGCCCTCGCCGTCGCTCTCGGCCGCGCCGTCACCGCCATCCGGCGCGGTGGCCTGGCCCGCGCCGCCGGCGGCCTCGCCCTTTGCGTCACGCGAGGAATGCACCGCGTCATGGCCCTTGGCCTTAGACGCCGGCATCACCCGCGTTCTCACCCGGCCGGCATCCATCCAGAAGCCGTCAAACAGCGCGTCAAAGCGCTCGGCCTCCTCCTTGCAGCCCGTGCAGATCGGCCGCAGGGCGCGGCGGGCCTCCTCGGGGCGGGCGGCGCTCACATGGGTGAGCGCGTCCAGGGCCAGGGCGGTCTCGGCGACCCCCAGCCGCAGGCCGTTCTCGCGCAGATGCGCCACAAAGCCGCTCATCCGCGCGGCGGGGCCCGGGTCGCGGGCGGCAAAGCGCGTTACCCGGCTCATGCGGCCCTGCCCGCCAGGCGCTGCGTCACCTCGGTGGTCACATTCGCCTGGTCGACCTGCGTCTTCAGCAGGGTCTTCAGCGTGGACTGCAGCACCGCCGGATCGCTGGTCAGGTCCGCGATCCCCAGCCCCATCAGCGCCGCGGCGAAGTCCAGCATCTCGGCGATGCCGGGCACCTTCTCCAGCTCCTCGCGGCGCAGAGCCTGCACGAAGCCCACGACCTGCCCCGCCAGCCGCGCCTCCACGCCCGGGCAGCGCGCGCGTAGGATCGCGAGCTCTGTCTCGCGGTCGGGGTAGTCCAGGTAAGTGTATAAGCAGCGGCGGCGCAAGGCGTCGCTAAGGTCGCGGGTGCCGTTCGCTGTCAGGACGACCAGAGGCTGCGTTGTGGCATGGATCGTGCCCAGCTCCGGTACCGTGATCTGAAACTCCGAGAGGACCTCCAAGAGGAAGGCCTCGAATTCCTCATCGGCGCGGTCGATCTCGTCGATCAACAGCACCGGCGGCTTGGGCTGGCGGATCGCGGCCAGCAGGGGGCGTTCCAGCAGGAACTCCTCGGAGAAGATGCGATCCTCGACGGCGCGGCCCGTCTCACCGGCCTCGGAGGCGGCCCGGATCGTCAGAAGCTGGCGCTGGTAGTTCCATTCGTAGATCGCCTGCGAGGCGTCCAGCCCCTCATAGCATTGCAGCCGGATCAGCTTGGCGCCCCGCGCCCCGGCCAGCGCGCGGGCGACCTCAGTCTTGCCCACCCCCGCCGGGCCCTCAAGCAATATTGGCCGCTCAAGGACATCCATAAGATGCAGCGCCATGGCAAGATCGTCGGTGGCGACATATCCCTCGCCGGCCATATCGTGTTGAAGCTGCTGGAAAGACATGGTCGTTACCCTTCCTCTTGCTGAAAATATCCCAGGGGGGTCCGGGGGGACAGCGTCCCCCCGGCGGATCGACGCGGCGCAGGCCGCGGCGAAACCTCTAGCCGTGCAGCCCAAGCTCGTTGGCGATCTTCCAGATCCGCCAATGATCGTGGGGCATGTGGCTCTGGCGCAGCCCGAACGCGCGGAACGCATCATGCACCGCGTTCGAGAACGCGGGCACCCCGCCCACATTCGGGCTCTCGCCCACGCCCTTGGCCCCGATCGGGTGGTGCGGCGACGGCGTGACCGTGTGGTCCGTCGTATAATGCGGGGTCTCCACCGCCGTGGGCAGGAAGAAGTCCATCAGCGTGGCCGTCTTGACGTTGCCCATCTCGTCATAGGCGATCTCTTGCCCCATCGCGATGGCCAGCGCCTCGGTGAGCCCGCCATGCACCTGGCCCTCGATGATCATCGGGTTGATCCGGGTGCCGCAATCGTCCAGCGCATAGAACTGCCGGATCTCATGCTCGCCGGTGTCCACGTCGATCTCCATCACGCAGACATAGGCGCCGAAGGGATAGGTCATATTGGGCGGGTCGTAATAGCTGACCGCCTCGAGCCCCGGCTCCAGCCCCGGGATCGCCTGGTTGTAGCTGGCAAAGGCGATCTCTTTCATTGTCTTGAAGCGCTCGGGCGCGCCCTTGACCACGAACCGGTCCACGTCGAACTCGACGTCGCCGTCATGCACCTCTAGCAGATAGGCCGCGATCATCTGCGCCTTGGCGCGGATCTTGCGCCCCGCCATCGCGGTGGCCGCCCCGGCCACGGGGGTGGAGCGGGAGCCATAGGTCCCCAGCCCGTAGGGCGCCGTATCGGTGTCGCCCTCCTCGATGGTGATGCTGTCGGCGGGCAGGCCGATCTCGGTGGCCAGGATCTGCGCAAAGGTCGTCGCGTGCCCCTGCCCCTGGCTGATCGTGCCCAGCCGCGCAATCGCCGACCCCGTGGGGTGGATGCGGATCTCGCAGCTGTCGAACATGCCCAGCCCGAGGATGTCGCAGTTCTTCACCGGCCCGGCGCCCACGATCTCGGTGAAGTGGCAGAGGCCAATCCCCAAGAGCTTGCGCGTCTTGCCGGCCTTGAAGTCCGCGACCCGCTGCGCCTGCTCGGCGCGCAGGTCATCATAGCCCACCGCCGCCATCGCCTTGCCCCAGGCTGTGTGATAGTCGCCGCTGTCATATTCCCAGCCCAGCGCCGACTGATAGGGAAACTGCTCGGCCTTGATGAAGTTGATCCGGCGCAGCTCTGCGGCGTCCATGCCCAGTTCAATCGCCAGCACCTCGATCATGCGCTCGATGAAATAGGCGGCCTCGGTCACCCGGAACGAGCAGCGATAGGCCACCCCGCCCGGCGCCTTGTTGGTATAGACCCCGTCGACGGCCAGGTAGGCCGTGGGGATGTCGTAGGAGCCGGTGCAGATGTTCATGAACCCCGCCGGGAACTTGGTGGGGTCCGCGCAGGCGTCGAACCCGCCGTGATCGGCGGTCGTGTGGCACCAGAGCCCGGTGATCTTGCCCTCCTTGGTGGCGGCGATCTTGCCCTGCATCCAGTAGTCGCGAGCGAAGGCCGTGGTCATCAAGTTGTCCATCCGGTCCTCGATCCACTTCACCGGCTTGCCGGTCACGATCGAGGCCACCACCGAGCACACATAGCCCGGATAGGCGCCCACCTTGTTGCCAAAGCCGCCGCCGATATCGGGCGAGATCACACGGATGTTGTGCTCCTCAATCCCCGAGATCAGCGAGACCACCGTGCGGATCGCATGCGGCGCCTGGAACGTGCCCCAGAGCGTCAGCTTACCATTCACCTTGTCCATGGAGGCCACGCAGCCGCAGGTCTCTAGCGGGCAAGGATGGGTGCGGTGATAATAGACCATCTCCTCGGCCACGACATCCGCCGCGCCGATCACCTGCTCGGTGGCGTCCTTGTCGCCCGCCTCCCAGGTGAAGATGTGGTTGGGGTGATTTCTGGGGCCATGTGCGCCGTCGGGCGTCCCGCCATCCGCGCCCAACAGGTCCTCGCGCAGCACCACATCTGATTGCAGCGCCTCGAACGGGTCCACCAGCACGGGCAGCTCCTCGTATTCCACCTCAACGGACTCGATGCCATCGGCGGCGGCATAGCGGTCGGTGGCCACCACAAAGGCGACCTCCTGGCCCTGATAGAGCACCTTGCCATCCGCCAGCACCATCATCTTGTCACCCGCCAGGGTGGGCATCCAATGCAAGCCCAGGGGCTCTAGATCCGCAGCGGTCAGCACCGCCAGCACGCCGGGCACCTCCATCGCCGCCGAGCTGTCGACGCTCTTCACCCGCGCATGGGCATAGGGCGAGCGCACGAAGTCGCCAAAGAGCATCCCGTCCAGCTTGAGGTCATCGACATAGTTGCCCTTGCCCTGGGTAAAGCGCGCGTCCTCGACGCGCTTGCGCTTGCAGCCCATGCCGCCGAGGGCGTCGACGCGTTCCTCGCGTGTCACTTCGTCCTTCATTGTGCTGCCTCCTTGCTGGAGCTCATATCCGCGGCCGCGGCCATGATCGCCTTGACGATGTTCTGATACCCGGTGCAGCGGCAGAGATTGCCGGCCATGCCAAAGCGCACCTCCTCCTCGGTCGGGCTGGGGTTCTCCTCAAGCAGCTTGGCCGCGCGGGTGATCATCCCCGGCGTGCAGTAGCCGCATTGCAGCCCGTGATGCTCTTTGAAGGCCTCCTGCAGCGGGTGCAGCGCGTCCGGGCCGCCCATGCCCTCGATGGTGGTGACCTCGGCGCCGTTGGCCTGGGCCACGAACATGGTGCAGGACTTGATGGTCTTGCCGTTGAGGTTCACCGTGCAGGCGCCGCAATGGGAGGTCTCGCAGCCGATATGCGGCCCGGTGATCCCGAGGCGCTCGCGCAGGGTGTAGATCAGCAGCTCGCGCGGCTCGGCCAGGAATTCCTCCTCCGCGCCGTTCACGGTCAGCTTGATGTGCATCTTGTTGCTCATGGTGTTCTCTCCTTACGCCCGCGACCAGGCGCGCGCGATGGCGCGGCCCAGGATGACGCCCGCGACGTGGCGCTTAAAGGCGACGGGGCCGCGATTGTCCTCGGTGGGGTCGATATCGCCCAGCATGGCGGCGACGCTGGCCTTGATGGCGGCCGCGTCCACGGCGGTGCCCACCAGGGCCGCGCCTGCGGCCTCGGACCAGACCGGCACATCCGAAAGGTTGGTCATGGCGACAGAGGCGCTGGCGCAGGCGCCGCCCTCCTTGGTCAGCAGAACCGCCGCGGCGGCGGTGGCATAATCGCCAATCTTGCGCTTTTGCTTCTCATAGGCGTAGCCGCCCGAGGTCGCCGCAAAGCTGACCGCGGTCAGCACCTCGTCATCCTCGCGTTCGGTCATATAGGCCGCCTCATAGAAGTCGCGGGCCTTCACGGCGCGCGCGCCGCCGGGGCCCTCCAGCTCGAAACTGGCGTCCAGGCACTGCATCAGCCCCGGCATGTCATTGCCCGGGTCGCCATTGGCGACGTTGCCGCCGATGGTGCCCATATAGCGCACCTGCGGGTCGGCGATCTGCAGCGCGGCCTCGCGCAGGATCGGCGCCGCATTAGACAGCCCGGCATGGTCGATAAGCTCGGCCTGGGTCGCCATCGCGCCGATGCGCACCTGCCCGCCCTGGACGCTGATCCCGCCGAGGCTGGTCACGTCCTGCAGGTCGATCAGATGCGGCACCTCGGCCATGCGCAGCTTCATCATCGGGATCAGGCTGTGCCCCCCCGCCATGACGCGCGCGTCGTCCCCATGTTCGGTTAAGAGGGCAATCGCCCCCGCAAGGTCCGCCGGGCGATGATATTCAAACGCGGCTGGAATCATTGCTTCTCCTCCCTGAGCAAAGTTCTGGCTGCTGAAGGGTTGGAATGCGCGGGCGGGTCGATCCAATCAAAATGCAGCGCTTGCGCGCGATTTGCACGAGTTGCGCCCTAACGCGCACGAAATGCGCGCAGCGCGGGGATCGTTTGGATTTCCGCGAAGGGAATGAACTGGGGGTCTTGGACTTCCCCCATCGCGGGCGTAATCTGGGCGCGAACAAAAATGGGAGCCATGCGATGAAACTGATTTCCGCTTTGACCGGCCTGCTGGCCGGCTTCGCCGCCAGCGTGGCCATGGCCGACGGGCACCTTCCCGATCTTGAGGGCCGCACGGTGGTCGTGGTCACCGAGAACGCCTACCCGCCGCTGCAATTCGTGGACAGCGCGGGCAACGCCGTCGGCTGGGAATACGACGCCATGGCCGAGATCGCCACGCGCATCAACATCACCGTGGAGTACGAAAACATCTCTTGGGACGCGATGATCCCCGCCGTCAGCGAGGGGCAGTTCGACCTGGGCATGACCGGGATCACCATCCGCGACGACCGCGCCGAGATCGTGGACTTCTCGGACGCCTATATGCGCTCTGAGATGGTGATGATGGTGCGCGGCGACGAGGACCGGTTCTCTGACGCGGCGAGCTTTGCGGCGGGCGACGACCTCTTGATGGCCGCGCAGCCCGGCACCACGCCCTTCTATGTCGGCGTCTATGACGTGCTAGACGGCAACGAGGCCAACCCGCGCATCAAGCTATTCGAGACCTTCGGCGCGGGCGTGCAGGCGCTGCGCACCGGCGATGTGGACCTGGTGCTGACCGACGGCACCGCGGGCAACGGCTATGTCGACGCCTCCGGCGGCGGGCTGAAGATCGTCGGCGAGAAGCTGGGCACCGAGGATTTCGGGTTCATCTACCCCAAGGGCTCGGACCTGGTAGAGCCGATCAACGCCGCGATCGCGTCGATGAAAGAGGACGGCACGATCGAGGCGCTGAACACCAAGTGGTTCCTGGAGTACAAGCTTGGCGAGTAAGCACGGCGGCGCCCCGGGCCTGACCCGGGGCCTCTGATATGGGCCCACAGCGCGACGACGACCAGGACTTTCCCTGGTGGCTGGTGCTCGCCGGTGCGCTGGGGGCGTATTTCCTCTACCGAGTGATCTCGGACGACATCTATGCCCAGGTGCTGCGCACGCTGGGCAAGGGCGTCTGGATCACGGTGTTCGTGACACTGGTGGGGTTTGCCTCGGCCTGCGGCATCGGGCTCTTGCTGGCGGTGGGCTCGCTGTCGCGGTTCTTGGTGCTGCGCCAGGTGGCGCGGTTCTACATCGAGATCATCCGCGGCATCCCGATCATCGTGCTCTTGCTCTACGTGGCCTTCGTGTTCGCACCCGCGCTGGTGGCGGCCTGGAACTGGGCGGCGACGGGGGTGGGGCTCGAGCCGATCCGCACCCGCGACTTCCCGCTCTTATGGCGGGCGATCCTGGCGCTGACGATTGGGTACTCGGCCTTCATCGCAGAGGTCTTCCGCGCCGGGCTGCAATCGGTAGACCGAGGCCAGATCGAGGCGGCGCAGACGCTGGGGCTGTCGAACTGGCAACGGTTTCGCCTCGTGGTGTTCCCGCAGGCCTTCCGCACGATCCTGCCGCCTTTGGGGAATGACTTCGTGGCGATGGTGAAGGACAGCTCTCTGGTGTCGGTGCTGGGGGTGACGGACATCACTCAGCTGGGCAAGGTGACGGCAGCGGGGAATTTTCGGTACTTTGAGANCAAGTCCTGGGCGCTGCGCCTTGCCGAGCGTCGTGGGAAGAGACGTGCCACCGTGGCCAGATCGAGGCGGCGCAGACGCTGGGGCTGTCGAACTGGCAACGGTTTCGCCTCGTGGTGTTCCCGCAGGCCTTCCGCACGATCCTGCCGCCTTTGGGGAATGACTTCGTGGCGATGGTGAAGGACAGCTCTCTGGTGTCGGTGCTGGGGGTGACGGACATCACTCAGCTGGGCAAGGTGACGGCAGCGGGGAATTTTCGGTACTTTGAGACCTATAACGTGGTCGCGCTGATCTATCTGCTGATGACGGTGACGCTGTCATTGGCGCTGCGGCGGCTGGAGAGGCGCTTGCGGCAGGACGATCCGGCCTAGCGACAGGTCTCGGGACGCATGGGATTGAATTTCGCTTTTGACCTGGAGCGGGCATTAGCCTCCCGCCCCGGACTTGACCCGGGGCCCCTACGGTGACGCTCGCGCAACCTGGGCTGCGGCCGACCTGGAGGTCGCTTGCGCATCAGTTCAATCAACGTCGACGTCTCTGGAAACCGAAATGTTTCAACGAGACGCGCGGTTGCAAATGCGGCCTCCTGGGGGAGGTCGGCCGCAGCCCAGGCAAGCTGGGCGGTCGCTCTATGTAAGGCCCGCTGCGTCTGGTGTCGGCGAGCGTTGTTAGGGCGGTGCGCTTAAGGTCATAGGCCCGCTCCAGGTCAAAACCACCGCCAGTCGGTTAAACCCCCTCCCAAGCACATGAACAAACCACCGCCCGGCACCCTCCGTCAAAACTAGGCCAGCCAGATCGATGCTTCATAAAATCTCAACCGAATCGCCGAACAATAAAGGGCGGTTGGGAGAGGGATAATTAGGCGCGCTGCGCATTAACGAATTCTAAAGTTACGGCGAAGCATCTGGCGGTCTGTCACGACCGCGCCTAAGCTACCCAAAACACATAGGAGCCCGCCGATGAACCCGCTGCTTTCCGATTGGGATACGCCGTTTCAGATCGCCCCGTTCGATGCCATCGAGGATGATCACTTCGCTGCCGCGCTGGATGCGGCAATGGCGGCGGACCTGCGTGAGACGCAGGCCATTGCCGAGTATCCCGAGCCGGCGAGTTTCGCCAACACGATCGACGCGATAGAGCGCTCTGGCGCTCTTTTGGACCGCGTCGCCGGGGCGTTTTTTAACGTCGCGGGGGCCGACAGCAACCCTGCGCGCGAGGCGCTGATGCGGGAGTTCGCACCGAAATTCTCCACCCATGCCTCGGCGATCTACTCCAACGCCGCGCTCTTTGCGCGCATCCAGGCGCTGTGGGAGGCGCGCGCGACGCTTGGGCTGACGCCCGAGCAAGAGCGGGTGCTGATGCTGATCCGGCGGCGTTTTGTGCGCGAGGGTGCGCTGCTGCGCGGCGCAGAGGCAGAGCGCATGAAGGCGATAAAGTCCCGCCTGGCCGAGCTGGGCACGCAGTTCACCCAGAACCTGTTGGCGGATGAGCGGGACTGGCACATGGTGCTTTCGGAGACGGACTTGGAGGGCCTGCCGCAATTCCTGATCGACGCCGCGCGCGCCACCGGTGCCGAGAAAGGCGCCGACGGCCCGGTGATCACCACCAGCCGTTCGCTGATGGAACCCTTCCTCAAATTCTCTCCCCGCCGCGACCTGCGCGAGAAGGCCTATCAGGCCTGGGCCGCCCGCGGCGCCAATGGCGGCGAGACCGACAACCGCGCCATCGCCGCCGAAATCCTCGCTCTGCGCGAGGAGCGTGCCGGGCTCTTGGGCTATGAGAGCTTCGCCGCTTTCAAGCTCGAGACCGAGATGGCCAAGACCCCAGAGGCGGTGGAGGACTTGCTGATGCAGGTCTGGGCGCCCGCCCGTGCCGCCGCAGAGGCCGACGGCACGGTGCTAACCAAGCTCCTGCATGCCGATGGCATCAACGGCGCGCTGGAACGCTGGGACTGGCATTACTACTCCGAGAAGCGCCGCAAGGCCGAGCATGATTTCGACGAGGCCGAGCTCAAGCCCTACCTGCAGCTGGACCGCATGATCGAGGCGGCTTTTACCTGCGCCAACCGGCTCTTTGGGTTGGAGTTCGCGCCCACCGACGTGCCGTTGTATCACCCGGATGTGCGGGCCTGGGAGGTCAGGCGCAACGGTGAACATGTCGCGCTCTTTCTGGGGGATTACTTCGCGCGCGGCTCCAAGCGCTCCGGCGCCTGGTGCTCGGCGATGCGCAGCCAACAAAAACTGGCGGGCGACATCCGACCCATCGTGGTGAATGTCTGCAACTTCACCAAGCCCGCCGAGGGGCAGCCCGCGCTGATCGGCTATGGCGATGCGCGCACGCTGTTTCACGAGTTCGGCCACGCGCTGCACCAGATGCTGAGCGATGTGACCTATCCGCTGATCTCGGGGACTTCGGTGGCGCGCGACTTTGTGGAACTGCCGAGCCAGCTCTACGAGCATTGGCTGGAGGTGCCCGAGGTGCTGGCAGAGTTCGCCACTCATGTGGAGACCGGCGAGGCGATGCCAAAGGAGATGCTGGACAAGGTGCTGGCCGCGGCGACCTATGATATGGGCTTTCAGACGGTGGAGTATGTCGCCTCGGCCCTGGTGGACCTGAGGTTCCATACCGGCGCCGCACCGGGGGATCCGATGGCGCGCCAAGCGGAGATCTTGCAAGAAATCGGCCTGCCCCACGCCATCGGCATGCGCCATGCGAGCCCACATTTCGCACATGTCTTCGCGGGCGATGGCTATTCCAGCGGCTATTACAGCTACATGTGGTCAGAGGTGATGGACGCCGACGCATTCGAAGCCTTCAAGGAGGCCGGCGGCGCATTTGACACCGGGATGGCGAAGAAGCTGGAGCAGCATATTCTCTCCGTTGGCGGGTCCGAAGAGGCGGATGTGCTCTACACCAAGTTCCGTGGCAAAATGCCGGGGGTCGAGGCGCTGCTGAAGGGGCGCGGGCTGGCGGCATAGCAGGGCCGGCGGGGTGGCGCGCGCGTGAAATGAGCGCCTCCTCGCGCGCCTGCGGGCACTCCTCGGCGCGCGGAATTGCAGCAAACCCGCAAAAAGGTGAATGTTGCAGACGCTCCCGCGGGTTTTGAGGCGTTAGGAATATCTTAGGGCGACTCGCCACATAATAAGGGTGGGAGGATGGGGGTTTAACCTATCCTCAAACGCAACCCTCCCGCCGCCCAGGCAGCATGCCCGGGCCGAGATTGAGAATTCGTTAATCTGATCACGATGTGTTTCAAAACGACAATGGCGCGTGAACACCGTATCTCGTCGAAACCTTGTCACTAAAACGTTTCGCATGAAGGCCTGGGTCAGGTTGATTGCGATCCGCTGGAGGGCGGAATGATCGGCGGCGCCGCCACGAGCGTTCCTTGCTCGCCTGGTCATAGAGCATCGCTTGGCCGACACGAGGCCGCGATTGCAGTGCCGGAACGCCACATGGGCGTCTCTGGACACATAATCGCGTTCGGGGCGGCAGGCGATGCCGTTGAACAAGAAACTGCTCAGGGTCGTGAATGCGCGGGGTGCTAATCCCGCGCGGTTGAAGCGCTTCGCCAAGGGTTTTAACGCAATTCGGTTAGGGCAAAATTAACCAACCGTGCGCTGGTCCTACATCAGATCTGGCAGATCGCATTCCAGGCTGCGCTCTATCCGGCAGTATTGTGCGCGGGCGCGCGGCGGGTATGGCCCGCCAAAGCACATCAAGCCGCGCGGCGCCTCGGGGCGCGTCACAGCGAATGCCGCCGCGCGGTCCCCCACCGAGCTTCGGCTCAGCCGGTTCAGATGCCGTATCGTCGCGGCGGCGCGCGATGCGGGGGGGCGCCGCGGTTTGAGATGCACGCCCTTCAGCGGGACCGCCTCTAACGCGTTCAGATGCGCCGCTCCGTCCGTGATCGAGAAATAGGCCTTCCCCATCAAGCCATAGTCGCTGCCCAGACCGGCGCCATCCTTGCCCGCGCCGCCGATGAACAAGAAGTTGCCGAGCGAATAGAAGATCGCCGCGCTCTTTTCTGGGATCGCCTCGACGGCGCGCACCACATGCGGGTGATGGCCCAGCACCAGATGCACCCCGGCCTCGTCCACGGCGCGCCGGAACAGCGCCGCCTGCCCGGAATTCAAAGAGGTGGCGTTCTCGGTCCCGTAATGCACGGACAGGATCTTGAGGTCAGCCTTCGCAGATTTCAAACCAGCGAGCACCTTGTCGTAATGCCCGCGCGAAAACAGATAGGCCATGCCGACGCGATCCTCGCGCGGGGCATAGCTGCCGCTGCCAAAGCTCAGCGAGGACATCGCCACCCGCACCCCCTTCACGGTGGCGATCTTGGGCGCAAAGGCGTCCTCGCCGCGACCGATGCCGGCATAAAGCAGCGGGCGCGTGGGGCGGTCCTCGCCGTCGAAGAAATCAAGCGTGGCGCTAAGCCCCGATCGGCCGTGATCGAAGGCGTGGTTATTCGCCAGGCCAAAGGCGTTCACGCCCAGGCGGATGAGGTGGCGGAACTGATCGGGGTGGCTGCGGAAAACAAAGGTCTTGCCCTGGCGGGCGCCGTCGCGCTCGGCCACCACGGTTTCGACATTCACAAAGTTGATATCGCCGTCCCACTCTGTCGCCAGAAGCTCGGTGAGATCCGTCAGGCGGTGCGTTCCGAATTTGCGCACCCTGTCGGGCAGCGGGGTCTCGCGCGAGCGCGCAAAATTCACGTCGCCGCCAAAGGTCAGCACGATTTCCTGCGCGGACACAGCACAGGCTGACAGCGCGACAAGCAGCGCCGCGCCTAGTTGCAGACATCTCGGCATAAATTGCCGCCCTTCTCCCAGTGCCACCAGACTAGGGGTCGCGGGCGCGGCTGCAAACGATTCGCTTGGGCTAAGTCATTGAAGCGCCACAAGTGTGGCATCTGAGGCATTGCAGGCCACGCGCACGCGGATGCCGTTGGGCGGCCAATGCCGCGTCACCAGCCGCAGCGCGTCGCGCGCGCTGCCGGCGGGCTCCGCCGCGGTCACCGCCTGCAACTCAGGCCCCAGCGCGGTGCGGTTCATGATCACCGGCACCCAGCCGGAATTGGCAATCACCAGTTTAGAGCGCAGCGCAGAGGCCAGGTTTTTAGGCGGTCGCGGGCGGCAAAGCTCCAGCCAGGCCAGCCCGCCAGTGCGCCGCGACAGCGAGACCTGCCCGGACACGAAGTTACCGGTGGAATAGATCACCAGGCCCTGGCTACCGTCGCTGCGGCGCACATATTCCCAGGGCTGCACCACATGCGGATGGGTGCCGATGACCGCCGTCGCGCCCGCGCCGACGAGATCGCGCGCCAGGGCGCGCTGCCGCGCGTTTGGGCTGTGCTGGTACTCAAACCCCCAATGCGGCGTGACGATCACGCCCGCCACATCCGACCGCCCGGCATTGCGCGCCACCAGCGTCAAAAGCGCCTCGCGGTCCTCAAAGCACATCAGCACCTGATTGTTGGGGTCGCGCAGCCCGTTGGTCGAGTAGCTGCAGGCGATCCACGCGATCCGCCCCAGCCGCGACGGCGTGTAGGCGACAAAGCTGCGGGCCTCGCCGGTCTTGACCGTGCCGAAATACCGCAGCCGGGCCGCCCGCAAGCTGTCAATCGTGCGGTCCGCCCCCAGCACGCCGCGATCCATCGAGTGGTTATTCGCCGTGGAGACAAGATTGACGCCCGCGCGCATCAGGTCCGTGATCACCCGCGGATGGTAGTTGAACTGCGGGAAGGACGAATAGACACGGTCGTCAAACACCGGCCCCGGATCGCGCGTGTTATTGCCACCGCGGGTCACGCCCGGGGCGACGGGCCCCTCAAGGTTGGCATAGGCGATGTCGGCGGCCCGAAAGATCGGCGCCACCGCCCGCCAGATCGCGTAAAACCCGTCGGGGTCAGAATAGCCGCGCCGCTGCAGCGGGCGATGCAACAGCACATCGCCCACGGCGGCGATCTTCACCCGCGCCGAACCGATGCAGCTGTTCAAGGGCGGCGCCTTGTGCTGCACCACCGCCGTGCAGACCGGGCCCGCAAGCGCGCCCAGAGGCAACAGCGCCGCCAGGCTCAGAAGAACGCCCTGTGCGAGTGCCCTCACGTATCATCCCGGAAGAAAACGAACAGCGCCGAATAGCCCGGCTTGGTCAGCCGCTCACCTGCGGCGCTGTACAGGAACGAGCCGTCGCGAACATAGCCCCAGCGCGCCTTGCGGCTCGGACCGGGTTCAGAGGTGAAGTAGCGCGGCACCTCGGACCACAAAGGCGAGCCCTCGCCCGGGCGCCCCTGGCCGTGAAACATCTCCCAGATCTTATCCGCATTGCCCTGCCGCATCCGCACGCAGCCATGGCTGTCGGCGCGCCCAAGCAGGCGGTACTTGCTGGAGGTCGTGCCGTGCATAGCCACGCCAGAGATCCGCCCGCTGCCGTAATGCAGATCAATATAGATCGAGTTATACATGCCGGGGCTGCCCCAGCCCCGCCGGTGCCGCGTCTTGCGCTCGTCCACATTGAAGATGCCCAGGGGCGTCGGCCCCGAACGCCTATCGCCCTTATAGTGGCGCCCCGTTGACACCGGCCAGGAATAGTCAGGCGCGCCGGTCACGCCCTTCTTCTCCCAGTATTTCTCGTCCCAGATTGCGACGCCCCAGCCATCGCCCCGCCGCTCTAGCACCCACATCTTCTGCCCGCCCGATGAGCGCGTCGACGTATTCACATAGACCGCATGGCTATAGGCCGGATCGATCTGGCTGGGCGCGATATAGGCCACTTTGGGGTTGAGCGCGCCGGGCTTGGCCAGGCCCTCAAGGTAACCAATGCCATGGCCCTTGGCATCCAGCGCCCGTCCCATGTTCGGTAGCAGCAGAGCAGCAGCGCCCGAACCCAACAGAAATTCACGTCTTAAAAGATCCATCCCTATCTCCAAGCCAGTGCGCTTCTTTGCATGGGTCCGCCGCAGTTCTGGCGGCGCTGCAATGAAGCCTGGCCAGCCTCCCAATTTCATCCAGAATAATATCCCTGCGCCCAGGTTATCACCGCGTGCGGCTTTGGCCAGTAATTTTGCGCCCGGGCGCGCGGGATCTGATTTGGGTTGCGCGTTTCGCCCTGGTTGCGCCGTGGTTGCGCCGTGCCGGCGCCCACCCATTTTTAGGTTCCTCGCAACTCTCTAATTTTGCGTTAAAATTTTACCCGCCGGGTCAATCCGCCGCAGCCGCTTGCCGCAATCAAACCAGCATCGGCGCGCCAAGCGCGCACGCCTGCCTGCCTGCCCTAGCCCTCGATCCAAATCGCTCGGAAGTCATTAACATTCGTGCCCGTCGGCCCCGGCACAAAGAGGTCCCCCAGGGCGTCAAACGCGCCCCAGGCGTCGTGCCGCGCCAAGAGCGCCGCCGGATCCCGGCCCGTGCTGCGCAGCCGCGCCGCGCTGCCGCCATCGGCAAACGCGCCCGCATTGTCCTCGGAGCCGTCGATCCCGTCGCTATCCGCCGCCAGCGCGGTGATCCCCGCCGCGCCCTCGATGGCCTGCGCGAAGGACAAAAGGAACTCGGTGTTGCGCCCGCCGCGCCCGCCTTCGCGGCCCAGGCTGACCGTTGTCTCGCCGCCCGAGAGCAGGAGGATCGGCGCCTTGAAGGGCCGCCCGCGCGTGGCGATCTGGCGCGCAATGGCGCCGTGCATCTTGCCTATCTCGCGCGCCTCGCCCTCGATCGCGTCCGATAGGATCACCGACGGGATGCCCTTGGCCTCAGCGGCGGTGGAGGCGGCCTCCAGCGACAGGCTGGCCGAGGCGATCACCCGCGTCTGCAGCCGCGCGAACACCGGGTCCTGCGGATGCGGCGGCGCGGCGGCCTGGATCGCCGTCATGACCGGCGCGGGCAGCGCGATGCGATAGGTCTCGATCAGCGCCAGCGCCTCCTGCGGCGTGACCGCATCCGGCACCGTGGGCCCGGACGCCACCTGCGCCGGGTCATCGCCCGGCACGTCCGAGACCACCAGGCTGACGACCTGCGCAGGATACGCCGCCGCGGCCAGCCGCCCGCCCTTGATCCGGCTCACCTGCTTGCGGATCGCGTTCATCACCGAGATCGGCGCGCCCGAGGCCAGCAGCGCCTGGTTCAAGGCGGCCTCATCCGCCAGCCCCAGCCCGTCCGGCGGCGCTGGCAGCAGCGCCGAGCCGCCGCCGCAGATCAGCGCGACGACTAGGTCCTCCGGGCCAAGGCCTGAGACCGTTTGCAAGAGCCGCTCCGCCGCGGCCAACCCCGCCGCGTCCGGGACCGGATGCGCGGCCTCCAACACCTCGATCTCCTTGCACGCCGCGCCGTAACCGTAGCGGGTGACCACCAGGCCGGAATAAGCCCCCGGCCAATGCGCCTCGAACGCCTGCGCCATCTGCGCCGCGCCCTTGCCCGCACCGATCACAACCGTCCGCCCCTTTGGGGCCGGCGGCAGGTGCTGCGGGAGAATCGCCATGGGATCGGCCGCGGCAACCGCAGCATCGAAGAGCTCGGCCAAGAGGGCCTTCTTGGTGGGGTCAATCATGGCGGACAGTCTGTCCGGATGGCACCCGGATGCAACATGAATTTGGTACATCGGAGAGCTCGGTCTTGGGCTGGTGTGAGCGTTGAACATCAAGCGCACCGCCCTGGCAACATATGCCGGCACCAGATGCCACGGAACCCAAGCGGCGCAACCGCCCGAGCTTGCCTCGGGCAGCGGCCGACCTCCCCCAGGAGGCCGCTTTTGCAACGTTGCAACTCATTGGAACGCAGGCGCTTTCAGAAATCGCTCGCAACACAGTACCGCCGCGCAGGCGACCTCCAGGTCGGCCGCTGCCCAGGTTGCGCTTGGTTCAAGGCGGAGGCCCCGGGTCAAGCCCGGGACGGGTTTCTAATGACCGCTCCAAACCAATTGCCGCCTTTCTTCGCCCCGCCCTTTGACCTCACCGCGAGAATCGCCCAACACTCGCGCCATGACGCACGCGCTTATCACCCAAGACCATATCGACACCTTCCAGGCCGAGGGCGTGGTCCTGATCAAGGGGCTCTTTGCGGCCCATGTGGACCAGCTCGCCGCCGGGATCGAGCGCAACATGGCCGAGCCCGGGCCCTATGCCGCCGAGAACCTCAAGCCCGGCCAGGCGGGCCGCTTCTTTGACGACTACTGCAACTGGACGCGCATCCCGGAGTTCGAGGACGTGATCCGGCGTTCGCCCGCCGCAGAGGTGGCCGCGGATCTGATGCGCTCCAGCAGGTCGCAGATCTTCCACGACCATGTGCTGGTGAAAGAGCCCGGCACGTCCAAGCCCACGCCCTGGCACCAGGACGGGCCATACTACTTCGTATCCGGGCGGCAGACGGTCAGCTTCTGGTCGCCGGTGGACCCGGTGACCCAGGCGACGCTGCGCTGCGTGTCGGGCTCGCATCTTTGGCCAAAGCCGGTGCTGCCGACGCGCTGGCTGAACGAGGACGACTTTTACCCAGACCCGGAGGCCTACATGCCGGTGCCGGACCCGGATGCCGAGGGGATGGTGATCCGCGAGTGGGAGATGGCGCCGGGCGACGCCGTCGCCTTTAGCTATGACATCCTGCACGGGGCGCGCGGGAACACCTCTGACAGCCGCCGCCGCGCCTTCTCGGTGCGATTCGTTGGCGACGACGCGCGCTATGTCGAGCGGCCCGGCCCTACGTCGCCGCCCTTCCCCGGGCACAATATGCAGTCCGGCGACCGACTGCGCGAGGATTGGTTCCCCGTGATCTTTGACCGTTAGGTCACGAATCCCGTAAGAATCCGGAATTGCAGCGTTTTTTTGTTTATTTCCACAGGACCGCTTGGCTAGCCTAGCTCCTGGGGAAAACTTAAGTAACGGCGGCGCCCGCCCGCCAGGAGAGATTGCCGTGCTATCGCGCCTTATTTTGATTGTATTCACCTGCCTATTTTCAACACTGCACCCGGCCCTTGCCGAGCGCGCCGATCCCAAGATGCAGATGCTGTTCATCGGCGCCTCCCCCGAGGATGGCGCGCCGGGTCCGCTGCCTGAGAACCTGCCGGTGATCGAGGTCGACAGCCTGCCCGCCGCCGACGCCGCGCAGCAGGCGGTCTTCGCCGCGCGCCTGCGCGCCAACCCGGTTTCGACCTTCGTGGCCGAGCCCAGCGAGGCCCACGCGCAGTTCGAGCAGTTCTACCTGGTCGCGCATGTGGGGCTTGCCAGCGCCGAGGGCGGCTATGCCATGAAGCTGGCCGGAGAGGCCTTCGCGCTTGGCGATTTCGCCACCCGCGTGTCCTCGCTTGTGGACGCGTTCAAACCCAAGCATCGCCGCGTGGGGCTGCTGCGCGTGACCGACCCCGACGACGTCTTTCCCATGGCCATTGGCGAGGTGCAAACGGCGCTGAACGGCCTTGGCTTTGACATGCTGGTGGTGATGATCGGCGGCGACGGCGGCGCCTCCTGCGGCGCCCAGGAAGCGCTGCATTACAGCCTGGTCAGCGGACTCGCCGACCGCGCGCCCTTTGGCGACGGCAACGGGATCTCCACCGCGCAGGAGGTCGAGAACTATCTGAGCAACGCGCTGAACCGCCAGACCCAGCGCGACGCCGCCTGCGGGCCGCGCTACAGCGTGCTGTTGAAGAACTCCAACGACCCCACGCAGGAGCTCGTCGCCTATGAGGGCCGCTCGGTCTTCACCGATGTCGAGACGCAGCTTTACAACGAGACCTTCGAGGCGATGTTCCTGCTGAAGTCGAACAACCGCGACGGCGTGCAGGAATTCCTGGCCTCCTGCCTCTACTGCCCCAATGAGGAGGCCCTGACCGACCGGCTGCGCGAGATGGAGGAGTTCGCGCGCTCCAGCAAGCTGGAGGACGAGATCTGGCAGCGCATCAAGGACGATGCCGAGCCCGCCCGCCTGGCCATCTATCTGGAGAACTGCGCGCTGTGCAGCTATGAGGCCGAGGTCAAGGAGCGCATCGCCGTGCTGGACGCCAAGGCCCGCGCCCGCGACGCCGAGGCGTCGGCCTTTACCGAGGCCTCCGAGGCCCGCAACCTGGTGGCGCTGCGCAGCTACACCGAGACCTGCGTCGACTGCGCCTATACCGACCAGGCGGGCGCGCTGATCGCCTCCATTGAGGCCGACGAGGCCTATAAGCGCGAGACCGCCGCCTTCGCCGCCGCCATGGAGGCGCGCGAGATACAGCTGCTGTCCGCCTATCTGGAGACCTGCGAGATCTGCGAGGGCAAATCCGCCGCCGCGACCATGCTGGAGGAAGAGACCAGGCGCGCCGAGCTGGCCCAGCCCTGCCTGGCGCTGGCCGCGGTCCCGCAGCTTGGCGGGCCGCGCCAACTGGAAGAGATCGACCAGGCAAGGGCCCTGGCGATCTGCACCACCGCCGCCGCAAGCTTTCCCGACGACCCCGCGCTGCGGACGGTTCTGGGGCGCATCGCGCAGGCCGCGGGCGATTACGAGGCCGCGACCCAAGCCTATCAGGTCGGCATGAACGCGGATGTGCCCGCCGCCTACGGCCTGGCCGCCTACACCCATTACGCGCCGCCCGAGGGCACCGAGATCGACCTGCTGGAGGCCGAGAAGCTGGCCACCATCGGCGCCGACAAGGGCGACTGGCTGAGCCAAGAGATCCTGACCGTGCTCTACTCCAAGGGCCTCGTGCCTGGGCGCACCCAAGAGGAGGCCTTTGAGATCGCGCAGAACATCGCCGACCAGGGCAACGCCATGGCCGAGTTCTTTGTGGGCTACTACTACCTGACCGGCACCGGCGTGGTCAGCAACTCCGCTCAGGCCGAGTCCTGGCTGACCAAGTCGGTCAACCAGGGCTACACCCATGCGATGTCGTTTCTGGCCGAGGTCTACGAGAACGGCCCCACCGGGGTGCCGGAGCCCGAGAAGGCCGCCGAGCTCTACTGGTCCGCCCTCAAGAGCGGCGACGAGACCGCCGCGGATCGCCTGACCACGCAGCTCTCCAACCGGAACCGCGACGTGATCCGCCTGATCCAGCTAAAGCTGCGCGAGGAGGGCGTCTATCGCGGCGGCGCGGACGGCATCGCAGGGCCGGGCACGGTCACCGCGATCCGCAACCTCGCAGAGGCGTTGGTCGCCGACCCGCAGCAGGGGTAAGCAACAACGCTTGACCCAAGGGCGCGCGCCACACGCCGCGCGCTGCACGGCGCTTGCCAAGCGCGGGCCTGTCGCGCATCCTTGCGCCATGGATTTCCTTGAGTTTAGTCATAACCCCGGGCTCGTAGCCGCGTCGGTCATCGTCGCGCTGCTGGCGGGGTTCACCGGGCTGAACCTGACCAAGGACCTGTCGTCGAAATCCGTGCGCCAGCGCAAGATGGCGGTGGCCCTGGCCTCGGTCGCCCTTGGCGGCGGCATCTGGTCGATGCATTTCGTGGCCATGCTGGGGCTGCAGCTGCCGATCCTGTTCTACTATGACGCCGCGATCACCCTGGCCTCGGCGCTGGTCTGCATTCTGATCGTCGGCGTGGCGCTTATCCTGCTGCACTTCACCGAGCGCACCCGCGCCACCATCGTGGCGGCGGGGGCGCTGGTCGGGGCGGGCATCCTGGCGATGCATTACATCGGCATGGCCGGGCTGGAGCTGTGCCGCGCGGTCTACACACCCAGCGGGCTTATCTCGGCTGGCGTGCTGGCCATGGGGCTCTGCGTGGCGGCCTTCGGCGTGGCCTATGGCCAGCGCAGCGACCGCAACATCCTGCTGGGCACGCTCTGCTTCGGCTTGGCCGTGGCCGCCGTGCATTTCGCCGCCGTCGCGGGCACACGCTTTGTTAAGGTGCCGGGCTTTACCGAGTTCGGGCCGATCATGAGCAACGAGGTGCTGGCGCTGGGGGTGATCCTGTCCAGCTTTGTGCTCTTTGGGGCGTTCCTCTGGGTCGGGGTGACCTATCTGATGCCACGACCCGCAACCGGCCCCGCCGCGGGCGCCGAGGCGGCGGCGGACCCGCCTCTTGCTGCGCCCGCCACCCCGCCGATGCGCATCCCCTGCGAGCGCGACGGCGGCAAGCTGTTCATCGCGGCGGCGGATGTCGCCTTTGTGCGCGCCGACGGGCATTACACGCAGGTCTACACCGATGGCGAGCGGCTGTTCTGCGTCTGGCCGATCACCGAGGCGACCAAGCGGCTCTTGCCGCAGGGCTTCCTGAAGGTGCATCGCAGCTACCTGATCAACCCCGCCAAGGTGGCCGCGTTCGAGCGCAAGAAGGACAGCGGGCGCTGCACCTTTGAGGCCGATGACCTGCCGCATGTGCCGGTGAGCCGGTCGAACCTTAAGGATGTGCAACTGGCGCTGGGGGCCTAGGGCGTGCGCGCATCCGCGATCCTTTGCGCTGCCTAAAGCGGCTTCTCAAAGCGCCAGACCGTGAGCGGAAACGGCACCTCCGCAGTCTCCAGTAGAACTTCTTTATTGCCTGCCAACGCCCAGCCTTGCGCCTCGTAGAAAGCACGGGCCCGGCTATTGCCAATCGCGCAAGCGAGAAAGGCCAAGGCGTGCCCGGCCTCCCGGATCCGTGCCTCAGCATCCTTGCAAAGCTCCCGGGCAACGCCCTGGCGCCGCGCGCGCGCATCCACGTAAAGCTGCTCCAGCTCGGCGCCTTTGACAACGCACAGACCCGTTGGCCGACCCACCGCGCCGGTCACCCGCATTTGGGCAAGCCGTGGCGGAATGCGGGGGAGGAAAGACGCCCGCGTCCGTTGCGCCAGCTGGTCCGGCGGCGCCAGACCGCCATGGGCGTCGTGCCATCCTGCGTGCCAGAGATCGGCGATGGCGTCAGTCTCCTCAGCCACGGCGCGGCGCACGGTCACCTCAGGCCTCTCCGCAATCCGGGCAATCGGCGCGTTTGGACAGCTTGATCACCCGAACCTCGCCGTAAAGCGCGTCATAGATCAGCATCCGGCCCCGCAAGGGCTCGCCCGCCTCCGCGATGAGCTTCACGGCCTCGACCGCCATCATCGAGCCGACCACGCCGGTCAGCGGCCCCAGCACCCCCGCCTCGGCGCAGGACGGCGCCAGCCCCGGCGCGGGCGCTTCAGGGAAGACGCAGCGATAGCAGGGCCCGTCGCCGCCAAACACGCTGATCTGCCCCTCCCATTGCGTCAGCGCGCCCGAGATCAGCGGCACGCCCGCCGCTAGGCAGGCCCGGTTCGCCAGGTATCGCGTGTCGAAATTGTCGGTGCCGTCCAGCACAAGATCGTACTCGGCCACCAGGCCCGCGGCGATCTCTTCTGTCAGGCGGCGGTGATAGGGCCGCACCTCGATAAAGGGGTTCACGTCCCGCATGGCACTCTCTGCCGAGAACACCTTTGGCACGCCGATGCGCGCGTCGGTATGGGCGATCTGGCGCTGCAGGTTGGTGCTCTCGACCGCGTCGTCGTCGATCACGCCGATCGTGCCGACCCCTGCGGCGGCCAGGTAGAGGCAGGCCGGCGAGCCCAGCCCCCCTGCCCCGATCACCAGGACCTTGGCCTGCTTGAGCCGCTTCTGGCCGGGGCCGCCGATCTCGCGCAGCATGATATGGCGGGCGTAGCGCTCCAGCTCGGCGCTTTGGAAGGCGCCGGTGGTCTGCGGCGGCGCCTCGGCGGCCTCCCTGGCCTGCGCGCGGGCCCGCAGCCCGCCCAGCCCGCGCCGGTAGCCCAAGACAACCGCCACCAGCGCGCCCAGCAACAGCCACTCCCCAAGGCTGCCGCCCAGCGGCTCGGCCAGCGCCGGGCGCAGCACCAGCAGCCCCAGGACCGCGACGTATAGCAGCCCGATCATCAGCCAGCGCGCCTTGGCGGGCACGTTCATCTCGCGGCCCAGGAACCACAGCCCCGCCGCCAGGATCAGCACATAGATCATGCCGTCCCCGTGGAGCCGAAACCGCCCTCGCCGCGCGCGGTTTGCGACACCGCGTCGGCCAGCTCGATCCGCGCCTGCACGACCGGCGCCACCACGAGCTGCGCGATGCGCGCGCCATGCTCGACGCGAAAGGGCTCGGCGCCGTGGTTGATCAGGATCACCCCCACCGGCCCGCGATAATCGGCGTCGATCGTGCCGGGCGCGTTCACCAGGGCGATGCCGTGCTTTAACGCCAGCCCCGAGCGCGGGCGGACCTGAACCTCAAACCCCGCCGGGATCTCCATGCGCAGCCCCGTGGGCACCAGCGCGCGGGCGCCCGGCGCCAGGGCCAGCCCGCCGCGCTCGCCCTCTGCGAAATTCGCCCGCAGATCCGCCCCCGCCGCCCCGGCGGTCTCGTAGCTGGGCAGCGCCACAGAGCGGTCGGCCCCGTCTAGATAGCAAAACCGCAGGACAGGCTGGCTCACCGCTCCACCCCTTCACCTTGTTCCAAATACGCAAATCCGGAGCCCGCCCCCGCCCGGAGCGGCCCGCGTTCAACCATCACCCAGGGCCTCGGCCACCCGCGCGGCCAGCTTGCGCGCCACCTCGTCCTTGCCCATGCGGGGCCAGGCCTCCGCGCCCTCCGCGCCGATCACGGTCACGGCGTTCTCATCCCCGCCCATGATCCCGGTCTCGGGCGAGACGTCATTGGCCACGATCCAGTCGCAGCCCTTGCGCGCCCGCTTCGCGGTGGCGTGCTCGATGACGTTCTCGGTCTCGGCGGCGAAGCCAATGACCAGGCCGGGGCGGCCCGCCTGCATCTGGCTGACCGTGGCGAGGATATCTGGGTTCTCGGTGAAGCGTAGGGTGGGCAATTTGCCCACCTCTTTTTTGATCTTCTGCACGGCGCCCTCCGCCATGCGCCAGTCGGCGACCGCGGCGGCGAAGATGGCCGCATCGGCCGGAAGCGCCGATTGCACGGCCTCCAGCATCTGCTGCGCCGTCTGCACCGCGATCACCGCGACGCCCTCGGGCGGCGGCACGCTTGCGGGTCCGGTGACGAATGTGACCTGCGCGCCCAGGCCTGCCAGCGCGCGCGCAATCGCCGTGCCCTGCGCCCCGCTGGAGCGGTTGGCGATATAGCGCACCGGGTCAATCGGCTCATGGGTCGGGCCAGAGGTGACCAACACATGCTTGCCCTTCAACGGCCCGTCCATCAGGGCGGCCTCGACCGCGGCGACGATCTCTAGCGGCTCCGCCATGCGCCCGGGCCCGTATTCCCCGCAGGCCATGTCGCCCTCGTTGGGGCCGACCACAAGCACGCCGTCGCCTCGCAGCGCGGACAGGTTGCGCTGCGTGGCCGGGTTCTGCCACATGCGCAGATTCATCGCGGGCGCGATCAGCACGCGCTTATCCGTGGCCATCAGGACCGTCGAGGCCAGGTCGTTGGCATGCCCGCCCGCCATCTTCGCCATCAGATCCGCCGTGGCGGGTGCCACCACCAGAAGGTCAGCATCGCGGGAGAGCTCGATATGGCCCATCTCGGCCTCATCGGTGAGATCGAAGAGGTCGCGATAGACCTTCTCGGCGGCCAGCGCCGACGCCGAGAGCGGCGTGACGAACTGCTCCGCCGCGCGGGTCAGCACCGGCACCACGGTCGCGCCGCGCTCACGCAGCCGCCGTATGAGGTCGAGCGATTTGAACGCCGCGATCCCGCCGCCGATGATCAAGAGGACGCGTTTGCCTGCAAGCATGCTTCATTCCTTCCGGCGTTGAACTTAGTCCGGCCTCGCGGCGGTGTGAACCACAAACGCGCGGCAATCGCGCCGAGGGTAACCCTTTGGTGACCGGCGACTGCTAGGATCCACACGCTATGGGAGAGGGGAAAGGCATGGAGCAGGTTGATCCCACCGCCGCGGCAGCCGCACCGCAGGCCTCGGTGTATTCGATCATGTCGGCACGTTTTGCAGAGCGGGCGGCCCGTTCGGCCGCCGCATCCCCAGCCGCATCCCCAGCCGCATCCCAGGACGCGCCCCGGGCCGCGTCCCAAGCGGCGCTCAGCGCAAGCGACCGCCTCGGCGGCACCACCGAGCTTGCCCCGCGCGGCGAAAGCTCCAAGGCAAGCCGCAATCTGCTGCTCGCCCGCGCCGATGCCAGCACAAGGGCCGAAAAAAGCGCCAGCAACGCCGCCGGTCTCACCGAGCAAGAGCAGCAGGTCGTGCAAAAGCTCAAGGCCCGCGACCGCGAGGTCCGCGCCCATGAGCAGGCCCACGCGGCCGTGGGCGGCGAATATGCCGGGCAACCGACCTACAGCTACCAGACCGGCCCGGATGGCCAGCAATACGCCATCGGCGGTGAGGTGGCGATTGACGCCGCCCCGGTGCCCGGGGACCCCGAGGCGACGATCCAGAAGATGGAGGTCGTCAAGGCAGCGGCGCTGGCCCCCGCAGAGCCCTCGGGGCAGGACCGCAAGGTGGCCGCCCAGGCCGACGCGCAACGCATGGCCGCCATCGCCGAGCTTGCGGCGCTGCGCGCGGCAGCGCGCAGCGACCCCGAGGCCGCCGCACAACTAGAGGCGCGCTGAGACAGCCCCGCACCTGGGCGGCGTTCATTCGGATGCCGGGTGATCCGAGTTGGGCAGGGTGATTTTCATCTGGAGCGGACATCGTGCGTACCGGCGTCCCGGGCTTGACCCGGGACCTCTCAATAGAGGCATACGCAACCTGGGCTGCGGCCGACCTGGAGGTCGCTTGCGCAGCGGTTCTGTCTTGCGAGAGATGTCTGAAAACGCCCGCGTTCCAATGAGTTGCCACGTTTCAAATGCGGCCTCCTGGGGGAATGAGGTCATTCAGCGCCACCGGTTCGAGCGAATGGCCGAATGGCCGCAGCCCAGGCAAGCTAGGCGGTCGCTCCGTGTGGGTCCCGTAACTTCTGGTGTCGGCAAGCGCTGCTAGGGTGTCGTGTGTTTTGGTCAGCACCCCCTTCAGGCCAAACACCGCCGCCTCCGCTAGGTTCACCACCGGCAAGCTACATCGGCACCAGCGCCCAGTAGTCGAGGTCCAACAGCACCTCAGGCAGGTACTTCCCGTCCTCGCCGCGCAGCGCGAACGCCTCACCGGTCGTGGCCACCAGCCGCAGCCGCAGCGCGCCCACCCCCGGCGCGCCGGTCTCGGCGCGGTCCAGCACCTCTGACCAGGCCCGCACCGTGTCGCCCGCAAAGCAGGGGTTGGCATGCGCGCCCCCGTTCAGCCCCGCGATCACCTGCGCGTTAGCCAGCCCGTTGAAGCTGAGCGCCCGCGCCATAGAGATCACATGCCCGCCATAGATCAGGCGCTTCCCATCCGGGCGGAAGGTGGCGTCGAAATGCACCTTGGCGGTGTTCTGCCAGAGCCGGGTGGCGAGCATGTGCTCGGCCTCCTCGATGGTGACACCGTCCACGTGGTCGATCTGCTCGCCCACCGCGTAGTCGCCCCAGCGATGGGGCTCCCCGGCCAAATCGAAATCGTAGCTGGAGAAGTTGAGCCCCTCAGGCACCACCAGCATCTCCGCCGGCACGGCGGGGGCGAGCTCAGGGATCACCGTCGCGGGCGCGGGCGCGTCCAGGTCGCGCTTGCGCACCATCACCCAGCGCACGTATTCCATCACAGTCTCATCGCGCTGGTTCAGCCCGCGCGTGCGCACCCAGACCACCCCGGACTTGCCGTTGGAGTTCTGCTTGACCCCGATCACCTCGCTCTCAGAGCGCAGCGTGTCGCCCGCATAGACCGGCTGCAGCCAGCGCCCCTCGGCGTAGCCCAGATTCGCCACGGCGTTCAGCGAGACATCCGGCACGGTCTTGCCAAAGACCACATGGAAGGCCGCCAGGTCATCAATCGGTGCTGCTGGCAGCCCTGAGGCGCCGGCGAATGCGTCGGAGGAATAGAGCGCCCCGCGCGCCGGGTAGAGCGCGTGGTACAAAGCGCGCTCGCCACCAGAGATCGTGCGCGGCACCGCGTGCCGGATCACCTGCCCGACGGCATAATCCTCAAAGAAGCGACCCGCATTGGTCTTGGTCATGCTATTCGTCCTGTGTTCAGAGCGACGCAAATTCCTTGGAAGGAATTTGTCAGAGCCTTGAAAGGCTCTGGTGCCGCGAAGGTTTTAGGTTCCGTGCCAGATGCGGCCGGGCACCATTTCTTTTTCTTTTCAAAGAAATGGCCAGACCCTTGCAAGGGTCTGCGCGCTCCCGGTCACAATTCTCCAAGCTTGACCCCTTGTGCATAGTCGCCCTCGGCGTCCTTCACCACGGCCTGCGCGCAGCGCATCTTGCCGCTGGCGGCGTCGAAGGCATAGGCAGGGTCGCCGTAAAGCGCCCAGCCCTTGCTCAGCGCCTCGGTCACCTTGTGGCAGAAGGCGGAATTGTCCTCCTCGGTCAGCAGTCGGTAGGCCTTCATAGGGTCACCCCGTGAATGGGTTCTTGATTAGGAAGATGTGCAGCACGATCAGCACCGCGTAGACCACCAAGGTGATCACAGCGAGGCGAATGTCCCCGGCCTGCGATCCCGGCTTGCGCCCGCTGGCGAGCGCCCAGCCCGTGCCCCGGTTGATCAGCCACATCTGCGCCACGGCCCAGGCGCCCAGCCCGCCGAAGAGCAGGATGGACGAGCTGTCCCCGTTCGCCAGCAGGTGCAGCCCGCACCACAACGCGAACCCAGTCAGCATCGGGTGGCGCATCTCGGGCCAGAGCCGGCTCTTGGACGACCCCAGCCCCAGCAACGCAATCGCCGGGAGCATCAAGAGCAGCACCAGGTGGCCCGCCCCAGGCAGGTCGTAGACGATGGTGTAGTCGGCGTTCCAGTAGCCCACGACCATCAGCACGATCGACGCCAGGATCGCAAGGGCCACGGGCCCCTTGCCGCGCGCGCCCATCGCCAGGCGCTGCTCTGGCGCGAGCCTCTTGAAGGCATGCGCGCCCGCCCAAAGCGCGCCCCCTAGGATCATCAAAAACAGCATCTTGGCTCTCCTTTCGGATGGCTACCCCTCGAGCCGCGCGATCGCGGCGGCCTTCGCCAGCGTGGCCTCTGCGGTGGCAACATGCAAGTTCTCCACGATCTTGCCGTCCACGACCGCCACGCCCTGCCCCGCCGCCTTGGCCTGGTTGAAGGCCTCGATCTGCCGCTCGGCCAGCGCGATCTCGTCCTGGGTGGGCGCGAAAGCGGCGTTGGTGATCGCAACCTGAGCCGGGTGGATCAGCGACTTGCCGTCATAGCCTAGGTCGCGGCCCTGCTCGCATTCCGCGCGCAGCCCGTCCTCGTCCTTGAAGGCGTTATAGACGCCGTCGATGCAGATCACGCCATGGGCGCGGGCGGCCAGCAGCGCCACCTGCAGCGCCGTCATCAGCGGCAGCCGGTCGGCGCGGAACCGCGCGCCGAGATCCTTGGCCAGGTCGTTGGTGCCCAGCACGAAGCCCTTCATCTTGGGATGGGCGGCGATCTGCTCGGCGTGCAGGATGCCGGCGGGGCTCTCGATCATCGCCCAGAGGTCCTTGTCCGGCGCGATGGCCGCCACCGTGTCCAGATCCGCCGCCGAGGCGACCTTGGGGATCAAGAGCGCATCCGCAGAGGAGGCCGCAAAGGCGGCGATGTCCTCGGCGCCCCAGGCTGTGTCGAGCCCGTTGACCCGCACCAGCTTGACGCGGTCGCCATATCCGCCGCCCGCAAGGGTCTGGGCCAGCAGCGCGCGCGCGTTGGCCTTCTCGTCCGGGGCCACCGCGTCTTCGAGGTCAAAGATGATCGCGTCCACGGGCAGGCCCTTGGCCTTCTCTAGGGCGCGCTCCTTTGATCCGGGGATGTAGAGCACCGAGCGGTAAGGTTTTGTTGCGTGATCCATGATTCCCCTCGCAAGATTATTGCGCGGCAACCTAATTGCTGCTTTGGCGAGCGCAAGCCTCGATATGCCGCGCCGCAGAAATTGCGTGAATTCAGCGCCCTAGCTGTTGCGTAAAGTTTTAATCATCTGGACGCGCGCGCGATTAACCGAATCTTCTTTCCCAAGGCGCACTCTGCTTGGCACGTTGGATGAGGGAAATCCGCTCAAGTGGCCCTTGAAAATAAGCGGTGCGACAGATCCGACGCCAGTTGAAACTGGGCGAAACCCGACCGCCGGTGAAACCGGATGGCCCGGACGGGATCAGCCCTCGAATAGGGAAAGACCCATGAAACAAAAGTTTCTAGCACTCTCCCTGGGCTTTGGCGCTTTGATCCTTGCGACCCAGCACGCCTTTGCTCAGCAGACTAACAATTGTGCCGACCGCGAACGCGTGGTCGAGCGCCTGTCAGAGACCTATGGCGAAAGCCGGCAGTCGATTGGCCTGGCGCCGAACAACTCTGTGGTAGAGGTGTTCGCCTCGCTCGAGACCGGCACATGGACCATCACCGTCACCAACCCGTCTGGCATGACCTGCCTTGTGGCCTCTGGCCAGGCATTCGAAGCCACAAACGGCGATCTGACCCCCGCCAAAGGCACCGCGCTTTAAGGGAGACATCAGACAGTGACGGAGGAGCAAAACCGCGCTCAGGCGAGCGCATCAAAAACAAGCTTCGTGCCCGCGATCGTTAAAAATAAGTAGATCAGCGTAAAATACAGTTTCTCGGGCACGACGCGATGCACACGGACCCCAAGTAGCGTACCAAGTACGGCAAAAGGCAGCAGGTACAGATCGGCAAGCGCCGTCTGCCAACTGAGAAAGCCCAGCCAGAGGTACAGCACGATCTTCACGAGATTGTTGACCCAGAATGCGATGATCGTCGTCGCCTGGTACTCCAGTTTCGTCAGTTTCTTCGAGAGCAAATAGACTGACGCCACGGGCCCGCCCGCATGGGCGATAAAACTCGTGGCCCCGGCGCCCAGCGCGAAGGCAAAGCCCGCCGGGTCCGACATCTCGCGGGTTCCCAGCCGCAGCGCCCCGCTTTGCTGCGCCAGCCGGAAGGCCACAAACCCCAGCGCCAGCGCGCCGATCAGCAGCCGGAAGACATCGACGCTGACATAGGCGATCACCGCCGCGCCCAGGAACGCCCCCGGCACGCTCCCCGCGATCAGCACGCGGGTGGTGACCGGCTCCCACTTGCCCCAATAGGCGCGCAGCGCCACGAAATCCATCGCCAGGAGCAGCGGCAGCATCAGCGCCACGGTCTCGGCCGGCTCGAGAATCAGTGTCAGCACCGGCACCACGGCGATGGCCGAGGCCGAGCCGAAACCCGCCTTGTCGATGCCCAGAAACAACACGCAGGGGATCGCCACCGCAAAAAACGTGAAATCGAGTGCCATGGCCCCGCCTGTCCAAAAGAGTGCATTAACCATAGTCGTTTATGAAGCGCGCACCAGTCGCCCCGACCCAACCGGCGGCCGGTGCGGCTGTGGCGTGCTCTTGCGCCCCCCGCCGCGACGGATTACGCAATGCCGCAACTGCAAACTGGATTGAGGAAAGCTCACATGGCCAGACCCAAAATCGCCCTTATTGGCTCGGGACAGATCGGGGGCACGCTTGCCCATCTTGCCGCGATGAAGGAGCTCGGCGATGTCGTGCTGTTTGACATCGCAGACGGCGTCCCCCAGGGCAAGGCGCTTGATATCGCCGAGAGCGGCCCGTCGGAGGGCTTTGACGCGGCGATGTCCGGTACCACCGACTATGCCGATATCGCGGGCGCCGATGTCTGCATCGTGACCGCCGGTGTTGCGCGCAAGCCGGGGATGAGCCGGGACGATCTGTTGGGCATCAACCTGAAGGTCATGAAATCCGTCGGCGAGGGCATCGCGGCCCACGCGCCGAACGCCTTCGTGATCTGCATCACCAACCCGCTGGACGCCATGGTCTGGGCGCTGCAGAAATTCTCGGGCCTGCCCGCCAACAAGGTCTGCGGCATGGCCGGCGTGCTGGACAGCGCGCGCTTCCGCCACTTCCTGTCGCTGGAATTCGGCGTCTCGATGAAGGACGTGACCGCCTTTGTGCTGGGCGGGCATGGCGACACGATGGTGCCGTCGGTGCGCTATTCGACCGTCGCGGGCATCCCGCTGCCGGATCTGGTCAGCATGGGCTGGACCACGCAGGAGAAACTGGACGGCATCGTCCAGCGCACCCGCGATGGCGGCGCGGAGATCGTCGGCCTGCTCAAGACCGGGTCCGCCTATTACGCGCCCGCCACCTCGGCGATCGAGATGGCCGAGAGCTATCTGAAGGACCAAAAGCGCGTCCTGCCCTGCGCCGCCTATTGCGCTGGCGAGCTGGGCGTGAAGGGCATGTATGTCGGCGTGCCGACTGTGATCGGCGCCGGCGGGATCGAGAAGATCGTGGACATCAAGCTGACCAAGGAAGAGCAGGAGATGTTCGACAGCTCCGTGAGCGCCGTGAAGGGGCTCGTCGACGCTTGCAAGGCCATCGACGGCAGCCTGGCCTAAGCGCCTGCGGAACAAGAGTTTGGGGGGCGCCGGGCAACGGCGCCTCTCTTTGTTTATGGGGCGGTGTGACGCGGCGGCGCCCGGGCAATTTTGCGCTGTTCGCGCGGTGAAAATCAGGTAAGCCTTGGCCCAAGACAGGGTAACGTCCAAGCTTGTAAACAGTCGCGCCACATGAGTAGCTAAATGCCTGACCCCCTCGTACTTTTGCCCGGCATGATGGCGGATGCGCGGGTCTTTTGGCCGCAGATCATCGCCCTGTCGATGGAGACCTCGGTGCAGATCGCGCCGGTCTTCCACCAAGAAACCGTCGACGCGGTCGCCCGAACGGTGCTCGAGCAGGCGCCCGCGCGATTCGCCCTGGCCGGTCACGGGCTGGGGGCCATCGTCGCGATGGAGGTCCTGCGGCAAGACCCCGCGCGGATCACCAAGCTGGTGCTGATCAGCACGACCTGCCAGCAGGAGCTGCCCAACCTGGCCGCATCGCGCGAGCCGCTGATCGCCAAGGCGCGCGCCGGGCGGCTCGCGCAGGCCATCGAGCCAGAGCTTACCTGCGCCGCCGCCGCGCCGGGCCCTGACCAGCAAGAGCTGGTCGCGCTGGCCAAGCAAATGGCCTTCACCCTGGGGACCGAGGTGTTCATCCGGCAGTCCCGCATGATGCAGCGGCGCCCCGACCAGCAAAGCACCCTGCGGCGCGCCAAGACGCCGACCCTGGTGATCTGCGGCGAGCATGACATTGTGTACCCGGTGCGCCGGCACGAGTTCATGGCCCATCTGATGCCGAACGCCCAACTGGAGGTCGTGGGCGAGACCGCGCATTACCCGATGCTGGAGCGGCCCGACCACGTCACCGGCGTGCTGCGCGACTGGCTGGGGCTTTAGGCGGGCGCCGGCCTAGCTGGACGGCTTGATCAGCGCCGCCACGCGCGCCGCGATCCGGGCGCTGGCCTTCTTGGACGGGTGGATCAGATCGATCGCGAAATAGCTGCGGTCGCCGCTGGGCACCAGGTCCTGCAGCGACAGGTAATACACCCCGTCCACCCGCGCGGCCAGGTCCGCCACCCGCGCCTCCAGCGCGTCGCCCTCGTCCTTGCAATGCTCAATCGGTGTGTTGATGCCGGGGCTGCGCAGGTAGCCCACATAGATCACCCGGGCGCCGCTCTTGAGTATCTTGGCCATCAGTTGCGGGATCTTCCCGCGGGTGCCGTCCTTGCTGATCAGCTTGTTCATGCGCCGGTCGCAGCGCCCGCATCCGCACCCCAGCCACAGGTCGTTGCCGCCGCCGGTCATCACCACCCAATCCCAGTCCTCCCCCCGGAACTGCGCCGGGATCGACAGCCCCATAGCACCGCTTATCGGCAGCCTATAGACCATATGCGCGCCCAGGACCGAGCGGTCCTTGACCGGCACGCCCAGCTCTCGCTCTAGGTAGCCCGCAACGGATCGGCCAGAGATCGCATGGCTCGCCATCAGCGAATCGCCAATCGCCAACACGCGCATCGGTTCGGCCCGGACCAACGTGGCCAGCAGGACCCCGATGAAGATGAACATTGCCAGGCGCGCCGCGCGCGCCGTATGGCTCCAGATTGACCTCAGCATCACGTCCCCGTTCTAGGTGCTGGCTGTTACGCTCTTGCGTAATCCAGCGGGCGGTCAGGTGGCAAGATCGTGGCCGGAAAATGGCGCTGCGTGGGCGACAATCGCCGGCTGGCGGCGGCTTTGGCGCGCCAGCCTAGCCAATCCCAGAGATCAGCGACCGCAGGGTCGCGATCCCGTCGCCCTTCTCAGAGCTCGTCAGCACCAGCTCGGGAAAGGCGGCGGGGTGCTTGGACAGCGCCGCGCGCACCTGGTTCAGCACTCGGTCCAGATCCTTGCCCTTCACCTTGTCGGTCTTGGTCAGCACCGCCTGGAACGTCACCGCGGAGCTATCCAGCAGCGCCATGATCTCTTCGTCCGGGGCCTTCACCCCGTGCCGCGCGTCGATCAGCACGAAGGCGCGGCGCAGGGTGGCGCGCCCGGCCAGATAGGCCTTGAGCAGGCGCTGCCACTTCTCGACGACCGGAAGCGGCGCCTGGGCGTAGCCATAGCCCGGCAGGTCGACCAGATAGAGCGCCTCGGTCAGGGTGAAAAAGTTGATCTCTTGCGTGCGCCCCGGCGTGTTCGACGCCCGCGCCAGGCCCTTGCGGCCGGTCAGCGCGTTGATCAGGCTGGACTTGCCCACATTCGAGCGCCCGGCAAAGCAGACCTCGACCCGGTCCGCGGGCGGCAGGCCGTCCATCGCCACCACGCCTTTGAGGAACTCCGCCGTCTGCGCAAACAGCATGCGCCCGCGTTCGCGGGACGCGTCGTCGGGCTCGGGGGCAAGCGGGAAGGTGATCAAAGCAGCTCCACCCCGTCGCCCGGACGGATATCGCCGGCCTCGATCACCTCAGCGCGTAGGCTGAAATCCTGGTGGCCCCAATGCTCCAGCGCGCCCAGCGTGTCGGCGTCGCGGCGCCCGGTGTCGGGGTTCGCGGTGGTCGCAATGCAGCGGTCGGTGCGCTCGCGCCCGCGCAGCACCGCCCCACCGATGCGTATCTCGCGGTCCAGCCACTCCCATTCCTGCCAGGGCGCCAGCCCGTCCAGCCAGATGTTGCCGCGCCAGCGGTGGATCGACAACGGCTGCCCCAGATGCTGCTCGACCGCGCGATGCGAGGCCATGTTGCAGAGCGTCACGCTGGGGAAATCGCTATCCGTGAACCCCACCGCCTGCGCCCGCACGATTCGGCTAGAGGCCAGGGCGTCCTCGGGGATCAGGCCGCGCGACCATTCCACCAGCGCCTCGGGCTCTGCGTCCGGCGAGAACGCCAGATCCGGCAGATCGGGGTGGCGCAATGTCAGCCGCTCGGTCGCTTCGTCCAGCTCTGCCGTGATCGCCATAAGCGCCGGCGCCTTGGAGGTGCGCGAGAAATGCCCGCAGGGCACCCATTTTGAGCCATCCGCCTTGCTGCGCTCGTTCGCCACCGCCCAGACCCGATCCCAGGGCATGGTCTGACCAGCGGTCAGCGTCACCGCTTCTATTCGCTCGCGGCCATGGCCCTTGATGGGGTGCCGCCAAAGCTCGGTGACGCGGGCGCCGGTCACTTCTTGGCCTTCTTGGTGGGTTCCTCGGGCGGCTTGTCCTTGCGCTTAAAGCTCGACCGGATATTGCCGAACACATCCGGCTTGTAGCCCTGGCTGCGCATGATCAGGTACTGCTGCGCGAAGGTGATCGTGTTGTTGGCGATCCAGTAGACCAGCAGGCCGCTGGCAAAGACCCCCAGCATGAACATGAACACCCAAGGCATCCAGGCAAAGATCATCTGCTGCGTGGGGTCCGCCGGGGCCGGGTTCAGCTTTTGCTGCAGCCACATCGAGATCCCCAGCAGGATCGGCAGGATGCCCAGCGACAGGAACTCGAACAGGCCAAGCTCGGGGATCGCGAAGGGCAAGATGCCAAACAGGTTGAAGATCGAGGACGGGTCCGGCGCCGAGAGGTCCGTGATCCAGCCGAACCAGGGCGCGTGCCGCAGCTCGATCGTGACAAAGATCACCTTGTAGAGGCTGAAGAAGATCGGGATCTGCAGAAGGATCGGCAGGCAGCCCCCGGCGGGGTTCACCTTTTCCTTCTTGTAGAGCGCCATCATCTCTTGCTGCAGCTTCTGGCGGTCGTCGCCCGCCTTCTCGCGCAGCTTCTCCATCTCTGGCTGCAGCTCCTTCATCTTGGCCATCGACACGTAAGAGCGATAGGCCAGCGGGAACAGCACCGCCTTGATGATCAGCGTCAGCGCGATGATCGACCAGCCCATATTGCCGATGATCTGGTTCACCCAATGCAGCAGGAAGAAGATCGGCTTGGTCAGGTAAAAGAACCAGCCCCAGTCGATGCTGTCCACGAACTCGTGGATGCCGTCATTATCCTGGTAGTCGCGGATGGTCTCCCATTCCTTGGCGCCCGCGAACAGGCGGGTCGTGACCGCCTGGGTCTCGCCGGGCTCCACCGCGAGGGTGTTCAGGCGCACCACGGTCTCGTAGCGATCACTGGGCGGCGAATACCGCAGCACCGATTCAAAGGGCTGATCCGCCGCCGGGATCATCATCGACATCCAGTAATGGTCGGTGAACCCGACCCAGCCGTTTTCCTGCACCTGCACCGCGTCCGCGCTGGCGCCCCAGCGCGGGTCGCCGCCCAGATCAGGGAAATCGTTCCAGTCCCATTCCTCGCGCTCTTCGCCGGTCTGACGGATCGCGCCCTCGTGGATGATGAAGAACCCTTGCTGGTCCAGCGGCTGCCCGACGCGCACGATCTTGTTGTCGGGCGCCAGACGCGCGATCGCCGAGCCGGTGTTCTCGACGCTCTGCGTGACGGTGAACAGGTAATCCGCGTCGACCGAGATCGTGCGGCTGAATTTCAGGCCCTTGGTGTTCTGCCAGGTCAGCGTGATCGGCGTCTCAGGCGTCAGCATATCGCCATCGCTGAGCGTCCAGACCGTGTTGGCGCTGGGCACGTCGTCGAAGCCCAAATCGCCGCCCGGGGCCCAGCCATAAAGCACAAAATAAGGCTCCTGCGCGCCGACCGGGGCAAACAGGGTCACATCCGGACTGCCCGCATCCAGCGAGGTCTTGTAGCCATGCAGCTCCAGGTCGTCGATGCGCCCGCCCTGCAGCGAAATCGAGCCGCCCAAGCGCGGGGTCTCGATCTCAACGCGCCCAATGTCCGCGCCGGTCGCGGACACGTTATCCGCCGCACCGCCAGTCGTGGCCGTGGTGGCGCCGCCCGCACTGGGCGTATCCGCGGCGACAGGCGTGTCGGCGGCCGTGGCCGGCCCCTCTAGAACAGGGGCCTCTGGCGGCGGAAACATAAGAGTCCACCCGATGAGCACCGCAGTGCTCAAAACGATTGCCAGGATTAGATTTCTATTCTGCTCGTCCATTCGGACACCGCCCGTATGCTGTGCTCAGATCAGGCGTGGTTCAACAGGGCAGGCCGGGAAAGGTCAAGGGCTGCCAGCGAGAAAGGTGCCGGAAATCACTCAGGCGCCGGTTTTTCGTGGAATCTCTGGACCGCTGGGCATGTCCCGGCTGTGTTTGCCCAGCCAAAGGGACGTATCGCGTAGGGTCATAGGGCGCGCAATGTGGTAGCCTTGCACGTGATTGCAGCCGAGTTGCGCCAGCAAAGTGTGCTCTCCGGCGTTTTCAACGCCCTCCGCAAGCGTGTCTATCTCTAGCCGGCTGGCCATCTCTAGGATCGCGGTCAACATCTGTTGCTGCTGGCGGTCACGATCCACATTTGTCACGAAAGAGCGGTCGATCTTGATCCGGTTCACATAGAATCGCCGGATATTGGCGATCGAGGCGTGCCCGGTGCCAAAATCATCAAGATCAATCTTGCACCCCATCTCGCATAGTTTCGCCAGGTTGCGCGCGATTATGTCGTTGGAATTGCTTGCGATTACGGTCTCTAGCACCTCAATGCACAACCGATCAGGCGTCAGCTCGAAGCGGTCAAGCTCCCACCGGATCCGGTCCGGCAGCTTGGGGTCGCTTAGGTCGTCGGTCGAGAAATTGACGCCAACCGAGGGCACGTGCAGCCCCGCATCCACCCACTCATGCATCGCAGACAGCGCGTTGAACAAGATCACCTCGCCCAAGCGATCGGTGAGCCCAGCGGCGGAAATCGCAGGCAAAAACGCGCCAGGAAGGATGATACCGTGATCGGGATGCTCCCACCGGGCCAAGGCCTCTGCCCCGCTGACATGGCCCGTGTCGGTCGAGATCTGCGGCTGAAACCAGGCCTTGATCTGCCCGCCCTCCAATGCGCCATGCACCTCGCCAACCAAACCGGCGCGCATCACGCGCTTACGCTTGGGCTGCGCGGAATAGGCCCGAATCGCCGCAATCCCGGTTGCTTGCGCCTCTGCCAGCGCGGCCTCTGCCGCCTCGATGCAAAAGCGCCCATTCTTCTCGGACGCGCGTTTGGGAACACAAAACCCCACCGAGGCCGTCACATAGATCCGCAACCCGTCCAGCATCAGCGGCTCGGAAATCGCGGTCTGCATCCGCGCCGCGATCTGTATCATGCTTTCCAGATCGGCCCGCCGTGCCGGGGACAGGGCGATTGCAAACACCGATTTGTCCAGGCGCGCCACGGTGTCCAGCTCTCGCAGGGCGCTGGAGACGCGCCCGGCAATCGTCCCTAACAGTTTCTGGGCCGCGAGTTCGCCGTACTGCGTGAGGTAATGTTCAAACTCATCGATCTCCAAAACCATCGCGCCGCTGCGCAGACCCGTTTCAGCCTCAAGCGCGAAGCTGCGATCCAGCGCCGCCTCTAGCACATCGCGGGTCGGAAGCTGCGTGATCGGGTCGGTGGGACCGCGCCGCAGCGCTTGCCTGGCCGAGGCGTTAAACACGCCAACAAGAATCAAGAGGGTCGGGAAGACCAACGCGACGAAAAGGGCCACCGCTTGCAGCCCGAACCAGTAGGCGAGCAACGCCAGAGCAGGCGCGAAGGCCAGTATTTGGGGTCCGAACAGGGCCGTGCGCACTGTTTGGGCGATGTGGTTCACGATGAGCTTAGGTGATTGAAGCATAAAGATTCCGGGGCACTTTTGCCTCCGTCTTTTGGGAGCGATTCCGCGCAGGCTATCCGCGATCCCTCAGTCAATGCTTAACAGGACAAAAAGACTTGCCGACAATTTTATTTAATTCGTTCGGACCGTCACCCAAGGCATCAGATTGACGGCAAACGCCCGCGCCATCCGCAGGCCCCGACGCACATCGCCGCAAGGCCTAGGCGTTGCGGGAAAGCCCCACGAAATCAAAGATATCCGTGTCCAGCAGATGGCTGGGCCGGGAATTCATCAGCGCCCGGAACATCTTTTGCCGCCGCCCGGGGTTGTTGGCCTCCCAGCCGTCCAAAATGGCCTTCACCTGCTGCCGCTGAAGCCCGTCCTGGCTGCCGCATAGGTCGCAGGGGATGATCGGGTAATCCATTGATTTGGCGAACTTCTCGCAATCCGCCTCGGCCACGAAGGCCAGCGGGCGATAGACGAATAGATCGCCCTCTTCGTTCACCAGCTTGGGCGGCATGGTGGCCAGCCTGGAGCCGTGGAAGAGGTTCATCATGAAGGTCTCTAGGATGTCGTCGCGATGATGGCCCAGCACGACTGCAGAACAGCCCTCCTCGCGCGCGATGCGGTACAGGTTGCCGCGCCGCAGCCGCGAGCAGAGCGCGCAATAGGTGCGCCCCTGCGGCACCTTATCCATGACGATGGAATAGGTGTCCTGGTACTCGATGCGATGCGGCACGCCCATGCGCTCCAGAAACCCCGGCAGCACGGTGGCGGGAAAGCCCGGCTGCCCCTGGTCCAGGTTGCAGGCCAGGATCTCGACCGGCAAGAGCCCGCGCCACTGCAGCTCGTGCAGCACCGCCAAGAGCGTGTAGCTGTCCTTGCCACCGGACAAGCAGACCAGCCATTTGGCGCCGCGCTCGATCATCCCGAAATGCTGGATCGCCTCGCGGGTCTCGCGCACGATCCGCTTGCGGAGCTTCTTGAACTCGGTGGTCGAGGGCGCGCCCTCGAAAAGCGGGTGGATCTCTGAGCCATTGTCCAACATGCGCGCGGGCATAGGCCAGATGGCGCCCGCGAACAAGTATGCGATGTGAGACGTCAGGGCGCCCCGCGGCAACGGGGCGCCCGAGGCCTCACCGCAGATGCCCCAGATAGTGGCTACTGGGCTCGGCGGGCGGCAACCCAACGTCGCGCCTTAAATGGTCGCCAAGCTGGCTGGCATCCTGGGGCGCGCGCTTGGCGGGCGCAAAGAACCCGCCTAGCGCGGCCAAGAGCACGCGGCGCGGCCCGTAATGAGCAATCGCGGTTTCCAGCATCATGTTCAGCGGCAAAAGTTCGTATCGTGTCATGGTTTCTCCGGCGCAAATGGGCCGACTCCTTTGGTGTTGGGAAGCAGAGACAAACACAGGCCGGGTTCGTGGGGCCGGGTTCGTGGGGCCGGGTTCGTGGGGCCAGAATCTGGAGGACCAGAATCGGGAGGTCCAGAATCAGGGCCGGGCTTGGATCTGCGGTTCAGTGTGGAGGGTGGTTAGGCCGCTTTTGGCGAATGCTTCAAAAGAGGCCGGTGGCGAGGCTCAAAGTGCTGGGCGTAGCCAGGCAAGAGCACCGCCAAAAATCGCAAGGAGGCGTCTTCGAACATACAAATTGGTCATCTCGTGCCTCCTCTTTTGGTTGTTGCGATGGCGCCTGTATACAGCTTTTGGCGAAATTCTCAACGCCTAATTCCGCGCGCGCGCATTCCGGCGCGGCACGCGGTGCGGCAAGCCCTAATCCGGGCGATCCTCAACCCGCTCGGGCACGTTGTCGATGCCGGACCCGCCCCAGGGGTGGCAGCGCATGATACGCCGGATCGTCAGCCAGCCGCCCTTGAGCCCGCCATGCTTGCGCAGCGCCTCCAGCGCGTAGGCCGAGCAGGTCGGATGGTAGCGGCAGTTGAACCCAACCCAGGGGCTGAACAGCAACCGGTAGCCGCGCACGGGCAGTGCAAGAAGATAGGCGAGCGGGGTCATGAGCGACAGTTAATGCGAACCGGCGCGGGGGCCAAGCTTGGATTGGACATTGCCCGCGCGATAAATGCCCATGGGTCCTAGTCCTTGTTGAACGCCGCGCAGGGGTCGGCGCGCTCGGGCGCGTCGCTTACCAACCATAGATCGAACGGCGCGCTGCGCTCGGGCGCGGTCTCGAGCTGGCCCACAGTCAGCACCCGCAATTCGGGCGCGGCGCGGCGCAGCATCCGCGGCACGCCCCAATCGTTGCGCGCATGCCCGTTGCCGGTGATGACCGCGACCGGGCCGCCGGTGTCCTGGAAGGCGGCGATCACCGCCCGCGCCAGCACCGCGTCGCGCAAGCGCTGCGCCTCGACCATGCCGCGCATCATCTCCGGCGGCAGCGCATCGCAATGCGCGGCCATCTGCATGGCCTCGCGCTTTGAGCGCTCGCGGTCGTCCAGCGCGAGATCCAGGCCAAAAATCGTGCCCGCCGCGCCAAACGCGGCCTCGGCGCCCTCTCCAACCGCGGCGCGGGCGGCCTCATGCGGCGCGCCGCCGCCAAAGACCGCAGCCCCCGGCGCGCCCTCGAAGATGGGGAAGTAGAGGTCAAAATCGGGCCAGCCGCTTTCTTCCCAGCCCAGCGCCTGCTCGAGCGCGGCTTGGTCGACCAGCATCTCGGGGCGCAGGGCCAGCGCCTGGGCCTCGGTGAACATCTCAAAGACCAGGGCGGCGGGGCGCAGCGCGGCCACCGCCGTTGCCTGGTTCTCGTGATGCAGCGGGTTGTCGTGGACCTCGCCCAAAAGCACCACATCGGCGGGCGGCAGGGCGCTTAGTCGGTTTTGGTCTATGCGCTCGTCGCGCGCGTCAGCCGGCCCTGCGCAAAGGCAGGAAGCGGCCACGAAAGCTAGGCACCATCTCATCATGCGAGGAAGTGATGCACCTCGGCGGATTGCGATTCAAGGCTTTTGCGCATCTTGCCAAAGGCCGCGGCCTCTAGCTGGCGCACGCGCTCTTTTGACAGGCCGAGCTCTTGGCCCAGGCTCTCTAGCGTGCGCCCGGTGTCGCGCAGCTTGCGCTCTCGGACGATGAAGCGCTCGCGCTCGTTCAGATCGCCCATCGCCTCGGCCAGCCAGCCGCGCAGCGTTAGGTTGTCCTTGGCGCGCTCGACGGTCTCGTCATGGGGGTCGCTTTCGTCGGCGATCGTGTCGACCCATTCGCGCCCCTCGTCCTCGCTGGACTGGGTCGCGTTCAGCGAGAAATCCGAGCCGGACAGGCGGCCATGCATCATCTCGACATCGTGCAGGGGCACGCCAATATCGGTGGCGATCATCTGGTGCAGCTGGTGGCGGTCAAGCTCTGATCCGACCGCCGCGGCCTCGCGCTCGAGCCGAGCCTGCACCCGGCGCATGTTGAAAAACAAGGACTTCTGGCTGCTGGTGGACCCGGTGCGCACCAGCGACCAGTTGCGCATCACGTAGTCCTGAATCGACGCCTTGATCCACCACACAGCGTAGGTCGAAAAGCGCACGCCCCGGTCGGGGTCGAATTTCTCGGCCGCTTTCATCAGCCCCAGCGAGGCCTCTTGGATGAGGTCATTCATCGGCGCGCCGTAGCGCTTGAACTTCGCCGCCATCGAGATCGCCAGCCGCATATAGGCGGTCACCAGGCGGTGCAGCGCGGCCTCGTCGCGCTGGTCGCGCCAGGCATAGGCCAGTCGAAGCTCGGTCTCGGCATCCAAAAGCTCGGCACGCATCGCTTTGCGCGACAGGGTGCGGTTCTCGGTTGCGTCAAGCGGCATCAGCGCCTCCCCAGGCCAGATCGCGCGCCGCGCAAGATGCTTTACGACGCGCCGTTTCCCCTGTTACGGCTCACATCCGGGTTTGGATCACATCGGAGAACAATTTTGCGGCCGAAACGCATATTTGTGCTGGGCGGCGCCCGGTCGGGCAAGTCGCGCTTTGCCGAAGCGCTGCTGGGCGAAACCGGCAAGCCGCGCGTCTACATCGCCACGGCGCAGGCCTTTGACGGCGAGATGAAGCACCGCATCGCGCAACACAAAGCCGATCGCGGCGCGGATTGGCGCACGGTCGAGGCGCCGCTGGAGGTCGCATCGGCGCTCGGCGAGGTCTCTGCGCAGGAGGCCGTGCTGCTGGACTGCGCCACGCTGTGGCTTTCCAACCAGCTCTTGGCGGAGGCGGATCTTTCGGGGCAGAGCGATGCTCTGCTGGCCGCGCTTGAGGCCTGCGCGGGCGAGGTGGTCGTGGTGTCCAACGAGGTGGGGCAAGGGATCGTGCCGGAAAACGCGCTGGCCCGGCGGTTCCGGGACGCGCAGGGGCGCCTGAACCAGCGCCTGGCGGCCTGGGCAGATTGCGCCGTGCTGGTCGCGGCGGGGCTGCCCTTGGTGCTAAAAGGGTCCCTGGAATGACCACGTTCTGGTGGGTGCGCCACGGGCCCACGCATGAGAAGGCCTTTGTGGGCTGGCGCGACGTGCCCGCCGACCTGTCGGACCGCGCGCAGATCGCGCGGCTCTCGGCGCATCTGCCCCAGGACGCCTTGGTGATCTCCTCCGACCTGATCCGCTGCACCGCCACCGCCGACGCGATCCAAGGCGCCCGGGCGCGCCTGCCGGATGAGCCCGAACTGCGCGAGTTCAACTTCGGCGACTGGGACGGGATGCATTTCCGCGACGTCGCCGCGCGGTTCCCCAAGCTGTCGCGCGCCTATTGGGAGCAGCCCGGCGACGCCGCGCCGCCAAACGGCGAGAGCTGGAACCAGGCCGAGGCGCGCATTGCCCGGGCCGTGGCCCGGCTGGCCGCCGCGCATCCCGGGCGCCACATCATCGCGGTGGCCCATATGGGGGTGATCGTGTCGCAGATCCGCCGCGCCCTGGGCGTCACCGCCTACCAGGCGCTGGGCCACAAGATCGACAACCTCTCGGTCACACGGATTGCGGGAGGCGAGGCGGACCCGATCAATCATCTTCCGTGATGGACATCATCTAAAAACTTCACTTCTTATTTTGTAACGCGGCGGCTAGGCTGCTGGACATGACTGATATCCTTATCCTGGGCGACCGCCCCTATTCCAGCTGGTCGCTGCGCGCCTGGCTGCTCTTCGAAGTCTTTAATCTGCCACGAGAGACCAAATGGGTCGACCTCTCGGACAAAGAAGCCGGCTGGGGGGCGCTGGCCCCCTACCCCACCGCGCGCACCGTGCCGACGATGGTCTCGACCGAGGGCGCGGTGATCAGCGACAGCCTGGCCATCGCCGAGGAGCTGGCCTCCCGTAACCCAGAGGCCGGTCTTTTGCCCGCCGGGGCAAAGGCCCGCGCCACCGCGCGCACCCTGGCGGCCGAGATGCATTCGGGTTTCTTCGCGCTGCGCCGCGGCTGCGCGATGAACCTGCTGGTGGCCTATGCCGATTTCGCGCCCGCCGACGACGTGAACGCGGACCTTGCGCGCATCGACAGCATCTGGAGCCATGCCCTGGACGCGTTCGGCGGGCCCTGGCTTTGCGGCAGCTACTCGATTGCGGATGCGTTCTTCGCCCCCGTCGCGGCCCGAATCGCGGGTCACGGGCTAGAGATGTCGCCGGCGGCGGCTAGCTATGTGAACCGGCACCTTGCGGATCCGGCGTTTCGCCGCTGGCGCGCCATGGCCCTGGCCAGCGAAAGCAACTCGCAACGCTACGCCAAGGACAACGCGCAAAAGCCCTGGCCAGGCCCGACGCCGCGGGCCGCCGAGATTGCCCAGGGCCCGTCCGTCAACAGCGCCTGCCCCTATTCCGGTGACCCCGTCACGGATTTCATGGCGCTTGACGGCAAGGTGTACGGCTTTTGCAACCCGTTCTGCCGGGACAAGACCCTGGCCGACCCAGAGGCCTGGCCGAGTTTCATGGCGCTTCTGGACTAGGGTCGCGCGCAGGCGCCAAAGCCCGCAATGGGCCTGGCGCTCCCCATCGGACGCGCCAAATCTCTTGCAAGAGATTTGCACTTTCCTTCCAAGGAAAGTGGCCCCGCGCGCCGGGAATAGGTTGTAATAGAAGAAGCATTTCGGGGGGCGCTGAAGAAACTCTTGCAAGAGTTTCGCAATTTTCTTGCAAGAAAATTGTGTCGCACCAAGCACCCCCGGAGGCCAGAAGCGACCTATTCATTCGCCATAGCTCTCCCCTAACCCGCCTTCTGCAATGCCTCCCTTGCCTCGACCAACCGAAAGCTCACGGCCTCGGCGACATGCGGCTGGTGCACGCCGTCGCTCCCATCCAGATCCGCGATGGTGCGCGCGACGCGCAGCACCCTGTGATAGCCGCGCGCCGTAAGCCCGAACCGCTCCGCAACGCGGCTTAGAAGGGCCTTTCCCGCGGTGTCGGGCTGCGCGATCTGTTCCAGCAGCGCGCCCTCGGCATCGGCATTCACCCGCGCGTTCGGCATCTCGGCGAATCGCGCCTCTTGCAGCGCGCGCGCCTGGGCCACGCGCGCCGCCACATCCGCCGAGCTCTCGCCGGTCTCCGGCAGGTCCAGGTCGCTATAGGCCACGGGCGGCACCTCGATGCGCAGATCGAACCGGTCCATCAGCGGGCCGGAGATGCGGCCGAGGTAGTCCTCGCCGCATAGCGGCACACGCGCGCAGGCGCGCGCCGGGTCCGGAAGGAAGCCGCATTTGCACGGATTCGCCGCGGCGACCAGCATGAAGCGGCATGGGTAGCGCACATGGGCGTTGGCCCGCGCCACCACAACCTCGCCAGTCTCGATGGGTTGGCGTAGGGTCTCCAGCACCGGGCGCGGGAATTCGGGGAACTCGTCCATGAACAGCACGCCGTTATGCGCCAGGCTGACCTCGCCGGGCTTGGCGCCGCGCCCGCCGCCCACGATGGCGGCCATGGACGCGGTATGATGCGGATCGCAAAATGGGCGCGCGCGCGATATGCCGCCCTCGGACAGAAGCCCCGCCAAGGAGTGGATCATCGAGGTTTCCAGCGCCTCAGAGGGCGTCAAGGGCGGCATGATCCCGGGCAGCCGCGCGGCGAGCATGGACTTGCCCGATCCCGGCGTGCCGACCATCATGATGTGGTGCCGCCCGGCGGCGGCGATCTCTAGGGCGCGCTTGGCGCGTTCCTGGCCTTTGACGTCCCGCAGGTCGCGCCCCAGGGGGCCGGGCAGGACCTCGCCCGGCTGAGCCGGCTCCAGCACCCGCTGACCGGTGTAATGCTGGATCGCCGCGGCAAGGCTGGCGGGGGCGATCACGGTGGCCGCGCCGACCCACGCGGCCTCCGCCCCGCAGCCCTCGGGGCAAAGCAGAGTGCGCTCCTCGGTCGAGGCGACCATGGCGGCGGGCAAGGCTCCGATGACCGGCACCAGCGAGCCATCCAGCGACAGCTCGCCCAGGGCCACGGTATGCTCGACCTCCTCGAGCGGCAGGATCTCGATCGCCGCAAGCAGCGCCAGCGCGATCGGCAGATCGAAATGCGACCCCTCCTTGGGCAGATCCGCGGGCGAGAGGTTTACGGTGATGCGCTTGGACGGCAAGGCGATGGCCATCGCGCTGAGCGCCGAGCGGACCCGTTCGCGGGCCTCGCTGACGGCTTTGTCGGGCAGGCCCACGATGGAGAAGGCGGGCAGGCCTGGTGCGACGGCGCATTGCACCTCGACCAGGCGGGCGTCGACGCCCTGGAAGGCGACGGTGTAGGCTCGTGCGACCATGAACACTCCTTAAGATCGGTTAATGAATGCCCCCGTATGGTTTAGGAAAGGTAAACAAGTGTCTGCGGGTCGGCGCTGTCATAAAGAAAAAGCTGAGGTCGCTGGGATCTGTGGATACGCGCACGCAAAGAAACAGGCTGTTATTCGCTGGAGAGCAATAGATATGTCGTCCAGACGGGGCTTCGCCAGCAAGCCGGGTACCGAACACCAAGCACCGGGCAAACCAAAAAGACCGCCAGCCAGGAACCATTCTGCTCCGCATTCGGCCCCGCATCTCCAGTTACAACAGGCTTGTTTGTTACGACATCGCGGGGATGCTCGTGGCCCGTTAGCAATTTGTTAGCCCGACTCGGCGGATAATAAGGGAGGGAGGAGGGGGAATTACGTAGAAACAAACGCATACCCACCCGCCTCCCAGGCATTCTGAGCGGCGCCGGGTTGAGATTTCGTTAACGTGATCACATCACGTTACAGATCTCGGGATTTCGTGAACGTCTGGGCCGTGGGCCGATACGTTAATTGGCAAATATAGGTCGGCGGCGCCGCCTGGGGGTCGTCAATGCGCGGAGTGCCAATCCCGCGCGATCGAAGCGCTTCGAGCCCAGGTTCTACCGCAGCTCCGTTAGGGATCTCTTAACCTACCGTGCGCAGCGCTACGCGGCGAACCACTTGCGTACCCGCTCATGATCATAAGTCGTGATCTCCAGATGGTTCCCGTCCGGGTCTTGGAAGTAATAGGACCAGGCGGGCCCATGGTCATCGGCCTCGTCGCGTCGCAACGGTGCTCCGGATCGTCCAAGGATGTCGCCATCCGGCAGCCCGTCTCCGAACGCCGCAAAGACCGAGCCCGACACGCGGAACGCGGTGGTGTGATCCCCATCGCTGGGCGGCACGCCCTTAAAGAATGTGGCGCAGTACTGCCCGCGCGGGGTCGCCAAATAGACCGAGCGCGCCGGATCGCGGAGCGATGACGAGGGATGCACCACCAGCCCCAATACCCGGTTGTACCACCCCGCCGCGGCCTGCGGATCGGCGCCATAGAGATGCACATGGTCCAGCGCCGAGACCTGAATGCCTGCCATGATCACACCCCCGTGTTTGCCCCTTTCCCTTAGCAAGCCGCAGAAATACTGTCCGCGCAAGCAATGATGAGGCAGACCGACATGACCGACACTTACGAGCCGCCGAAAACCTGGACCTGGGACACAGAAAGCGGCGGCCGTTTCGCCAGCATCAACCGCCCCATCGCCGGGCCCACCCATGACAAGGAGCTGCCTGTCGGCAAGCATCCGCACCAGCTTTACTCGCTGGCCACGCCCAACGGGGTGAAGGTGACGGTGCTTTTCGAGGAGCTGCTGGCGCTCGGCATCGAGGAGGCCGAATATGACGCCTGGATGATCAAAATCGGTGACGGCGATCAGTTCGGCTCTGGCTTTGTGGATGTGAACCCCAACAGCAAAATCCCCGCGCTCATGGATGTCTCGACCGGCAAGCGCGTATTTGAAAGCGGCGCGATCCTGCTGTACCTGGCCGAAAAGTTCGACCGCTTCTTAGGCGGCGAGCGCGCCGAGATGCTGTCCTGGCTGTTCTGGCAGATGGGCTCGGCGCCCTATCTTGGCGGCGGGTTCGGGCATTTCTATGCCTACGCGCCCGAGAAATGGGAGTACCCGATCAACCGCTTCGCGATGGAGACTAAGCGCCAGCTGGACGTGTTGGAACGCAACCTGGCCGAGCGGCAGTTCATGACCGGCGATGATTACTCGATCGCGGATATGGCGATCTGGGCCTGGTACGGGCAGCTCACGCTGGGGCGGCTCTATTCGGCGGGCGAGTTTCTGGACGTTGCGCGTTACGCAAACGTGCAGCGCTGGGCCAAGGAGATCGACGCGCGCCCGGCGGTCCTGCGGGGGCGCATGGTGAATCGCGGCTTCGGCGAGCCCGCCTTGCAGCTGCGCGAGCGTCATGACGCGAGCGATTTTGAGACCCGGACGGAAGACAAGCTGAACCCAGAGGGCGCGGAGAGTTAGACCGGGAGAGTTAGACCGGGGCCATGCCATTGCGGGCTTGGGCCTGGAGCGGGCGTTTGGACGGGCCAAATCTCTTGCAAGAGATTTGCACTTTCCTTCTAAGGAAAGTGGCCCCGCGCGCCGGCATGAGGTTGCGATAGAGCGATCATTTTGGGGCGCGCTGAAGAAACTCTTGCAAGAGTTTCGCAATTTTCTTGAAAGAAAATTGGGGCGCGCCAATGCCCGCCACAGGCCAATCCCAACCTAACCTAACCGAATTTCTGGGCTCCCCTAGAGCCCCTCGAAGGCGCAGAGCGTCTGCACCTCCATCCCCATCTCGCGCAGCTTGGCGCCGCCGCCCAGATCGGGCAGGTCCACGACAAAGGCGCAGGCGGCGATCTTGGCGCCGAGCCGCTCCAAGAGCTTGATTCCCGCCTCCGCGGTGCCGCCCGTGGCCAAGAGGTCATCGACCAGCAGAACGGTCTCGCCGGGCTGCAGCGCGTCGTCATGGACCTCGACCACGGCCTCGCCATATTCCAGCGTATAGCTTTCCTGGATGGTCGCGCCGGGCAGCTTGCCCGCCTTGCGGATGGGCACGAACCCCGCGCCGAGCCCCTGGGCGATGGCACCGCCCAGGATAAAGCCGCGCGCCTCGATCCCGGCCACCTTGTCGATGCCGCGGCCCCGATAGGGCTCGGTCAGCTGTTCTATCGACAGCCGCAGCCCTTCGGGGTCGGCAAAAAGCGTGGTCACGTCCCGGAACAGGATCCCCTCATGCGGGAAGTCCGGGATTGTTCGAATGTAGGCCTCGATGGGATTTGGCGCGTGCATCTTGCTCTCGGTATGACGAAGATATTTCGGCTCCTTGTGGCCGATGCACGTTTTTATCGCAAGTCCGCGCGGCGTTGCGCCTAGCGCGCGTTGGCGGCGCGGTGCATGCGGTAGAGCCGATCCGCGACCCAGCGCAGATGCGGTTTGTTCCAATCCAAACGGTCGCGGATCAGAAGGTGACGGGCTGCCTGTAAGTTCATTTCTCTTTCCTTTCGTGGGTGCTTCGTTATCCTAACTTCGGGCATTGTGTATCTTATGTATATACATTAGATATGCGGAATTCAAGGTGGTTGGGGTGAAAACGTGGGCGAGAAGCCAGAAAAAAAGGCCAAGAAGAAGGACAGCCAGCTGATCCTTCGGCTGGACAAGCGCGAGCGGGACGCCTTCGTGGAGCTCTGCAAGGACCAGGACACAAGCGCGGCCCGCGAGATCCGCAAGTTCATCCGGGGCTACCTGAAGGAACATGACGCGGCTGAATAGCTCGCAAAACACCCGCATGCCGCGCATTTTTGTCGACGCGCACGCCCGTCGGCGCTAGGCTTGCCCCGGCGCGTGGCAATTTCCGCCGCGCAGCCAGTGGCATAGGGACGCCGCGCGGCGGGGAGCATTTGGAGCACCAACCAGTTAAGAAGATCTCCGCAGGCGTGGAGATGGGCGAATTTCCATACCCGCTCTCGGACGGGCCGGACGAGTCGCGCTATATGACTTGGCTGCGCAACCACTCAAACTACATGCTAGAGAACGGCGCCACGGACTACCTGCGCATCGTCGCGGTCCTGGTCCGCGGAATTTTCCTTAACTTCCTGATTCTGCTGCCATATTTCCTGCTGTTCGGTGCGGTCATGGCAATGCTGCACCTGTCGATGTCGATCCCCACGCGCGTCACCTTCGAGCTGGAGAGCCAGCGCCAAAGCGGTGGTGGTGGCGGCGGCACGCAGCTGGAGACGCTGACGATCACCGGCGTCTCGAATTTCGGCGAGACGCGCGCGACACAATACAGCTATGACCGCCGGCCAAGCCAGGCGCTTCAATCGCTGATGGCCATCGGCTTGGACGCCTGGGAGAGCGACGACTTCCCGGACCTGGAATTCACCGTCATTGAGGGCGGCGTCGAGCTCCGGCGCCGCGACGGCGAGACCGTGGTCATAACGCCAGAGCTGCTGGCCGAGGGCGACACGGTGCTGAACTTCCCGCGCCGCTTGCCTCTGCCTTTCTCGGGCTATCTGCTGCTGGCGGCGGCGGGCATCGTCATCTTCTACCCGATCTTCGTGCGCATGAGCCGGGTCCGGCGCTACCGAAGCGCGCGTCGCACCGGCCATTTCAGCTCGGTCAAGGGCCGGGACAGCTACGAGCAGTTCTTTGGCAAGCTCTTGCTCTTTATGATCGTGGCGGCGCTGGTCGAGGCCTTCCCGCTGCTGACATCGCTGTTTCACGCCTATCAGGAGGGCGAGGTCGCCCTTGCCGTGCCCACCATCGCCGCGATGGGCGCGGGCATTGTCGCCGCGAACCAGATCCTGCCCACGCTGGGCGGCTGGGCCAAGCAGATCGGCATCTTCCTGGTGGGGCTCTTAGGGCTAGCGATCCCCCTGCTGGTGGTGCTCTTTGTGGTCGAGTTCCTGGTCTATACCGACAAGACCGAGCTTGCGATCTCGGCCTGGGAGGACTGGATCTACTACGGCCTATTGGTGCCGCCGGCGTTGTTCACCTTCCTGCTGTCGGTGACATTCTTTATCGGCATCGGGTCGTTCCGGCTGCGCGGATATGTGCAGATCACGACCCTTCTGGTGCTGATGGGCGGCTTCCTGGCGGCGGTGATGTATGGCACGCCCTATGTGCGGCGCGAATGGGCGGATTACCTCTACGTCTACTTCGTGGTGGTCATCGCGCTGGAGATCATGATCTATTGCTGGCTGTCGGTGGATGTGAACCAGACCTCGATCAACGGGCTCTACCGGGACCGGCTGGCCAGCGCCTATCTGATCGGCGCCAACACCGACGAAGAGGTCGACATCGAGCAGGACATCAACCTGCAAGAGATCTGCAACTACGACGCCGGCGCGACCGCGCCCTACCACATCGTCAACGTGGCGCTGAACCTGCAGAACACCAAGGATATCGGGGTGCGCGACCGCAACTCGGACTTCTTCATCTTCTCCAAGCGCTTCGTGGGCAGCGACCGGACGGGCTATTGCCGGTCCGAGAACATGGAGGCGGTGTTCCCGCAGATGGACCTGGGCACGGCGATGGCGATCTCGGCCGCCGCCGCGGCGCCCAATATGGGGCGCTCCACCAGCCCGCTGATGGTGGCCTTCCTGACGCTGCTGAACATCCGGCTGGGCTTTTGGGTGCCGCATCCCGACCGGCTGGAGCGCTACCTGCGCCGCCGCTACAACAACGAAAGCAAGGCCTATCTGAGCTTTGATAAGGCGGTGATCCGAATCGAGCTGGGCGAGATCCAAAAGCGCCGCGCCTCGGTCTATGGCTCCGCAGAGGTCCGCCCGCTAGACAAGCTGCCCACGGAACCGGGACAGGACCCCGAATGGGCGGCGGTGAACATCCAGCCCACGGTGGACCACAACCTGGTGGGGCTGGCCTTCTCGGGCGGCGGCATCCGCTCGGCCACAATCAACCTCGGCATCGTGCAGGAGCTGCACCGGCGCGGGGTGTTCGACCATGTGGACTATATGTCGTCGGTCTCGGGCGGCGGCTACCTGGCCTCTTCGATCACCACGCTGATGCGCCACAAGGTGGCGCCGCACGCGCCCTTTGACGGGCGCGTTAGCCTGCCCGAGAAGGGCAAAGCGCGGGTGATCCTGGCCAGCGCCAAGCCCGAGCGCGCCGTGGACCTGCGGTTCGCCGATGACGCGGAATTCTCCGAGGAGGTCGCCGAGGGCAACTGGCTGCGCGAGGGCGAGCCGTTCCTGAAACGGCTGGGGCCCGCGGGCAAGGACCGGCTGGTCTCGCTGATGGATAGTTTCCACTGGCGGGTGCGGCCAAGCGCGCTGGGACGCGAGATGCTGTCGCGGTTGGATGAGGACCACGACTGGGTGAACCTCTCGGATGGCGGGCATATCGAGAACCTGGCGACCATCGAGCTGCTGCGGCGGCGCTGCCGGATCATCTTTGTGGGCGACGGCGAGGCCGACCCCTCGATGCATTTCAACGGGCTGGCCACGCTGATCCGCTTCGCGCGCATCGACCTTGGCATCGACATCGACATCAACGTGGACCCGATCCGCCTGCGCCGCCGGATGAAGCAATCGCGCAGCCACTTCGCAGTGGGCCGGATCAAATACCCCAAGGACCCCGCCAACAACATCACCGAGCACGAGTTCGGTCATCTGGTTTACATGAAGTCCTCCTTCACCGGGGACGAGGACGAGGTGATCAAAGAGTACCGCGACCGCAACCCCGCCTTCCCGCATGAAAGCACCGCCGATCAGCTGTTTGACGAGGGCCAGTTCGAGGCCTACCGCGCCCTGGGCGAGCACATCGCCCGCAGCACCCTGCCGCGCGCGCATCTGACCGGGCGCGCCCTGTCCTTCCAGAACCTCGAGGACTGGCTGGAGCGCGCCCAAAGCCGCAGCGCGCAAGGGCGCAAACGCCCCGAAGCCGCGCCGCAAAAGACCACGTCGCAAGCGCCCAGCTAAGGCGGAACCCGGCTTTCCCGCGCCGCATCCCATTGCGCGGGCCCGCCCGGCCCGCACTTTCCCGCCGCGCCACCACCAATCGCATCGCTTTCCCCTTGCGCCCTTGCGCGCGCGTCCCTAGAAGGGCCTCTGATTTTGCGGACGGCCCCGCCACATCCGGCGCACGCGGCCCCAGCCAGAGGAAGTACCACATGCAGGTCACCGAGACCCTGAACGAAGGCCTAAAGCGCGGCTACCAGATCCAGCTCACCGCAGCCGAGCTGGAAGAGAAGGTCACCGAGAAGCTCGTCGAGGCGCAGCCCGATGTCGAGATGAAGGGCTTCCGCAAGGGCAAGGTCCCGCTGGCCCTGCTCAAGAAGCAGTTCGGCGACCGCGTTCTGGGCGAGGCCCTGCAGGAAACCATCGACGGCGCGATGTCCAAGCATTTCGAGGACAGCGGCGACAAGCCCGCCATGCAGCCCGAGGTCAAAATGACCAGCGAGGACTGGAAGCCCGGCGACGACGTGCAGGTCGACATGTCCTACGAGGCGCTGCCCGCGATCCCCGAGCTCGACATGAAGTCGCTGAAGGTGGAAAAGCTGGTCACCAAGGTCGCGGAAGACGCCGTGACCGAGGCGCTCGAAAACCTCGCTGAGAACGCGCAGAACTTTGAGCCGCGCAAGAAGGGCTCGAAGGCCAAGGACGGCGACCAGGTCGTGTTCGACTTCAAAGGCTCGGTCGATGGCGAGCTGTTTGATGGCGGCTCGGCAGAGGATTACCCGCTGGTGCTGGGCTCGAACTCGTTCATCCCCGGCTTTGAAGAGCAGCTTGTGGGCGCCAAGGCCGGCGAAGAGGTCAAGGTCAACGTGACCTTCCCCGACGATTACGGCGCGGAGAATCTCAAAGGCAAAGCGGCCGTGTTCGCCTGCACCGTCAAAGAGGTCAAAGAGCCCGCCAAGGCCGAGATCGACGACGAGCTGGCCAAGAAATTCGGCGCCGAAGATCTCGCCGCGCTGAAGGGCCAGATCGAAGAGCGCCTCTCGGCCGAATATGCCGGCGCCGCCCGCGCCGTGATGAAGCGCAAGCTTCTGGACACGCTGGACGAGGCCGTGAAGTTCGAGCTGCCGCCCAGCCTGGTCTCCGCCGAGGCGAGCCAGATCGCGCACCAGCTCTGGCATGACGAAAACCCCGAGGTTGAGGGCCACGACCACCCCGAGGTCGAGCCCACCGACGAGCATAACAGCCTCGCCGAGCGCCGCGTGCGCCTAGGCCTGCTGCTCGCCGAGATCGGCCAGAAGCACGAGATCGAGGTCACCGACGCCGAGATGACCCAGGCGGTGATGACCCAGGCGCGCCAATACCCAGGCCAAGAGCGCCAGTTCTTCGAGTTCGTGCAGCAGAACCCGCAGATGCGCCAGCAGCTTCAGGCCCCGATCTTCGAGGACAAGGTCGTCGACTTCATCGTCGAGCTGGCCGATGTGTCCGAGACCGAGATCAGCAAGGACGACCTGCAAAAGGCCGTCGAGGCGCTGGAAGAAGAAGACTAAACTTCTCCAGGGAGGAGGAGGGATTGGGCCGCCCCGCTTGGGTGGCCCTTTCTTTTTGCCGTCAGGGCTATCTTCGGAGCACATGGCGCGCTGGGCTGCGATTGCGTGTTAGGCCCGGAGCTGTCGTTGAAGATCTACGGCCCCGGACTTGATCCCGGGCCTCCCCTTGAACCGAGTGCAACGCGGGCAGCGGCCGACCTGGAGGACGCTTGCGCAACGTGGACACTTGGCACGCGGGCCCTGCTAACGCATTTTCTTCAGTGTTTTGCGACGTCGCAAAAGCGGCCTCCTGGGGGAGGTCGGCCGCTGCCCGAGGCAAGCTCGGGCGGTCGCACGGTTTGGATTCCGTGGCGTCTGGTGTCGGCAAGCGTGGTCAGGGCGATGCGCTTGAAGTCAAAGGACCGCTCCAGGCCAATACCCGCCATTATTCCTTTGTGTAGTCAGCCTGCGCCGGGCCCACATATTTCGAGAACAGCTCTGGGTCAGCGTCCGCCGCGCGCGCCACGCCCAGCAGGATCCCGCGCCGGGCGGAGCTTCCGCGCATCCCATCCAGCTTCTCCTTGGAGACCGTGACCTGCTGCGACTGCCGCCGACCCCAGGCGTTGAGATGCCCGTACATCCGCTCGATCTCGGCGGCGTGGTCGGCGCGGGCGCCGAGATCCTCGAACTCATCCGGGTCGCTTTGCAGATCGAACAGCATGGGCCGGATCCCGCCCTCGAAATGGATCAGCTTCCAGCGCCCGTCGAAGACCATGAAGATCCGCGCGTCCTCGTCGGACAGGCCCAGCACCCCGGCCAGGGGCGTGGCGGCGTAGTTATACTCGCTGATCACGGCATCGCGCCACGACGATGGCGCCGCGCCGTGCAGGAGCGGCGCCAAGGAGCGCCCCTCCAGCCAGTGGAACTCGGGCGCGCCCCCCGCGGCCTCCACAAAGGTCGGGGCCAGGTCGATCGCCTCCACCAGCGCCTCCGAGACCGTGCCGCGGGTCGCATCCGCCGCCTCGCGCGGATCATACACGATCATCGGCACCCGCACCGATTGCTCGTGCATGAACATCTTCTCGCCCATCCAGTGATCGCCCAGGTAATCGCCATGGTCCGAGGTCAGCACCACCATGGTGTGCTCAATCGCGCCGGTCTGCTCCAGCCGGTCCAGCACGCGGCCCAGCTGGTCGTCGCATTGCTTGATCAGCCCCATATAGGCCTGGATCACCTTGGCGCGGGCCTCGTCATCCTGAAAGCTCTTGCCGATGGGGCTGCGCGCGAAGCGGCTATAGACCGGGTGATCGTTGTCCAGCTCGCGGGCGTCGCGTGTGGGTGCGGGCACCTGGTTGGCCCCGAACATGTCGTGATAGGGCGCGGGCGCGATATAGGGCCAGTGCGGCTTGATGTAGCTCAGATGCGCGCACCAGGGCCCGGGCTGCTGGTCCATGAACTCCAGCGCGCGGTCGGTCAGCCAGGGCGTCTCGCTGTCCTCCTCGCGGATATTGGCCTGCAGGTCGGCGTTCTCCAGGATCCAGGCGGGGGCGATCTGGCCGTCCTTGATGCCGGAATTGGCGTAATGCGACCAGGGGTTCGGGCCGGGATAGCCCTTCTCCTTGAGCCACTCGTTGTAAGGCGAGACGCGCCCGTCATAGCTGCCATCCGGCCCCTCGGGCACCATGCCGTCGTCGCGCACCCAGGGGTCGAAGCCGCATTCGCTGGCGCGCACCCCGATGATGCTGTCGGGGTCGACGCCCAGGCGCTGCATCCCCTCCTCGTCGGCGCGCATATGCGTCTTGCCGATCAGGTAGCAGTCCATGCCAACGGCGCGCAGGTGGTCGCCCAGGGTCTTCTCGCCCACGCGCAGCGGGAAGCCGTTCCACTCGGCCCCGTGGCTCTGCGCGTAGCGCCCGGTGTAGTAGGACATGCGCGACGAGCCGCAGATCGTGGATTGCACATAGGCGCGGTCGAATCGCACGCCCATCGCCGCCACGCGATCAAAATTCGGCGTATGTAGATGCGGATGCCCGGCGCAGCTGAGGTAGTCCCAGCGCAGCTGATCATACATGACGAATAGGATGTTCTTGACCGCCCGCGCCATTGCGCCGCCTCCCCCGTTTTAGTCGCTAAACATTGGCCCGCGCGCGTGGAATCCTCAAGGGGACAATATGCACGGGCGTGCACCCGTTGTGATTCGCGGAAATCACCCGCAACTGCCTGCGAAATGCCCCGCTTGTGATCCATTTATTTGCCGGCAGGGTGCGCTTTTTGCAACATATTAGCTGCGGAAAAAGAAGCGCTTTTGCGCAATTCTGAACCCAAAGCGCTCACGAAAGCGCGCTAACTCGCTCCATTTGGAGGCAAATTGACCGGCTTTATGCTTGCAGCGCGGCCCGGCGGGTCAAGCGACCCTCGCACCGAACGGGACTTGCGGCGGTCCATTTGCGGGACGCCCATATGCGCCATCTCAAACGACTGAGATGCCGGTAATGGCATGTCGCTTTGGAACCTTCCACCCAGGCTAGATCCGGAACCATGCGCCAGAGTAACCGCGCCCGGAACGACGTCTCTTTTGGCGTCTCAATCAAGGCTTGGAGCGGCGAAGTGAGCATAATCCCAGGGCATGAAGCACCCGCCAGACCTTCGCCAAGAAATCCGCGCAAGCGCATGGCGGAGCCTCGGAAGGGAAGCAAGTTAATGTGACACAGATGTGACTAATTATTTGAAATCTTTGGCCGCATCCAGGATTTTCGCGCCCAAACAATCACCGCTTTGCATAATTTGCATACTAACGACTGATCCGGCGGAATTTGGCCCCGAACCGGACCGCGCATCGCCCCGCTTTGGCGGCGAAAGGGCGCGCCCAACTCCCGCTTTCGGGCAGAGGCCCGCAGGACAATCCGTTACAAATTCCTGGCGCCAAATCGCGCGGTTGCGGTTGGCCTTTGGGCTGCTTTAGCGCTCAAATTTGGGCGCGCATTCGAAGCGAAAACAGCCGAGACATGGCGACGTTTTTAGCGTCGTTTTCGGCGCGTTCTGGCCAGATGGAAATTGGCTATACGTTACACTTGTGAAGACAACCCGCTCGCGAAAGTAACGTTGCGATAGGATTTGACCTTAAGGTCAATCTAGACGTGCGAATCTTGCACCCAAGTCAAGTTTAAGCCGAATAATTTTCTAAAGATAAAAATTGAGCCAACGGTTCGCTTGTTCATATGCATCGGATGGGCAATACTCGTTACATGGCAAGTCCTCGGCAAAGTGATCTTAGCCCGACTATTCGCGCCACCTCCCGCTCGTTGCCGATTGCGTTATTGCGGGCGCGCGAAAGAGTTATGGGTCCGATACGTGCAATGCTCGCAGACGCGGGTATCACAGAGCAGCAGTGGCGTGTCCTTCGTGTACTCGAAGAACGCGGCCCCTGCGATGCAACCGAAATCGCGCATACAGCCTGTCTGCTGATGCCCAGCCTTACGCGCATACTTCAGGTCCTTGAGGCCAAAAAGCTATGCACGCGGCACACGCATCCCGCGGATCGGCGACGCGCCGTAATTGATATCTCGCGACAGGGGCGAAGTCTGATCTCTGCCCACGCGTCCGAGACAGAGCGCATTTTTGCGGATCTCGAAGCGGAATTCGGCACAGACAATCTGGAAAGATTGCTGAGTTTGTTGGATCATCTGGTGACCCCGGAGGAGGGGTAGCACACTAGGCGGACAGCAATGCCGGAACGCGCGCAGAACGTGCTCTTCATCATGGCCGACCAACTGCGCTGGGATTACCTCAGCTGCTACGGCCATCCGCATCTTCACACGCCGCATCTCGACGCGCTGGCCGCGGACGGGATGCGGTTTAATCGCGCCTATGTACAGTCGCCAATCTGCGGCCCGTCGCGCATGTGCACCTATACGGGGCGGTACTGCCGCAGCCACGGGGCGACCTGGAACGGCGTGCCGCTGCGCGTGGGCGAGCGCGCCATGGGCGACCACCTGCGCGAGATCGGCGTGCAATCGGTCATCGTCGGCAAGACGCATATGGTTCCCGACCGCGCGGGGCTGGATTGGCTTGGGATCGACCCCGCCTCCAAGGTGGGCCTGCGCCACGCCGAATGCGGCTTTGACCCGTTCGACCGCGACGACGGGCTGCACCCCAATACCGGCTACAACCCCGAGCCCGCCTATAACCGCTTTCTGCGTGAGAAAGGCTACAACTCGCCCAACCCCTGGGACGAGCACGCCAATTCCGGCCTGGATGCCGAGGGCAAGCGCCGCTCGGGCTGGTTTCTGAAGTATTCGGACCTGCCCGCGGACATCCCCGAGGCGCTGTCCGAGACGCCCTATATGACCACCCGCGCGATGGAGTTCATGGCCCAGGCCCAGGCCAGTGGCGCGGGCCCCTGGCTCTGCCACCTGTCCTTCATCAAGCCGCATTGGCCCTATATCGTGCCGCCGCCCTATCACGACATGTACGGGCCCGGGGACGTGCTGCCCCCGGTCCGCTCCGAGGCCGAACGCGCGACCGACCACCCCGTGTTCAAGGGCTATATCGACAGCCGCATCTGCCGCAGCTTCGCGCGCGACGACGTCCGCGAGAAGATCATCCCCGCCTATATGGGCCTGGTCAAGCAGATCGACGACCAGATGGGGCGCTTGTTCTCGTGGATGAAAGAGAACGGGCTTTGGGACGATACGATGATCGTCTTCACCAGCGATCACGGCGACTATCTGGGCGATCACTGGATGGGCGAAAAGGACCTCTTCCACGACCAATCCGCGCGCATCCCGCTGATCATCCGCGACCCGCGCGCGGGCGCGCAGCGCGGCGCGGTCTCGGACGCCTTGGTCGAGAGCATAGACCTCGCCCCCACGTTCCAGGGCTTCTTCGGCGGCGCGCCGCGGCCGCACCATTACGAGGGTCGCGACCTGACGGCCCTATTGCACGGCGAGGCCCCGAAGCTGCGCGACTTCGCCTTCTCGGAATACGACTACGCCACCCGCCCCGCCCGCGAGGCCATTGGCAACGCACAAGAGGACGCGCGGCTCTGGATGGTGCGCGACGCGCGCTGGAAACTGACCTATGCCGAGGGTTTCCGGCCGATGCTGTTCGATATGGAAAGCGACCCGGACGAGCTGCTGGATCTCGGTGCAAGCGACGCCCCGGCGGCAGCGGCCGCGCGCGCACGCCTGACCGAGGCGCTCTTTGCCTGGACCCGCCGGCACCACAACCGCCACACCAAGGACCCGCAATGGTTCGATGACGTGCTGGGCAAAGAGCCGCCGGGCGTGCTGATCGGGTATTGGGACGAGGAGGACCTGGCCGCGGATGGGCTCTCATTCATGCCCGCGCGGTAGGTGGTAATGGGGAGATGCCGCTGCGGACATGGCCTAGGGCGGGTTTTGGGCGCGCCAAATCTCTTGCAAGAGATTTGCACTTTCCTTCCAAGGAAAGTGGGGCCCGCAGCTGGGCGAGCGGTCGATTTTAGGGGGTCATCCAGGCGCGCGTCACAGAAACTCTTTCAAGAGTTTCGCAATTTTCTTACAAGAAAATTGCGTCGCGCCAATGCTCTCTGGAGGCCCACCGCCCCCTCACTCACGCGCCCGAGCGCTGCGCCGCAACGCTCTGCATCGCATGGGTCAGCTCATGCACCGCCGTCGCGGCCATCGACCGGAAGACCAGCATCTCATAGCGCTCCACGCCGGTGCGAAGGAACAGGCAGGTCATGTGCCCCAAGAGCGAGCGCGCCGCGTGCCCGCGCTTGAACAGGTTCTCGCGTAGGTCTAGGGGCGTGAGCCGGGCCAATACGGCCCGCGATCCTGGCCCCTCCAGCGTCAGACAGGCCCAGCCGTCGCTCTGGTCCGTCACCGCAGCACCCGGCGGCGCCACCGGCGGCCCCAGCACCAGGACCTGCCCCAGGCCCAACCACGCCACGCGTGCGCCCGCCTTGCCCGTGACGCGCCCCACACCGGGCAGCGCCGCGCCGATGGCGTCTTTCAATGCCGCCGAGACGGGTTTCTCTTGGCCCTGGAAGGGCGCCACGCAGGTGATGGCGTCATGCGCCTCTTCGGTCAGGCTCAGCGACCCAACGCGCACCGGCAAGAGCCCCGCGCCGGGCGATTTCGCGATCAGCTTAGCCACGCATCCGCCCTCCTTCTGGGTCATAGAATACCGGGTCGCAGACCTCGCACATCGCCTCCACCCCGCGCACATGGTCCACCATCCGCACGGTCTCGCCGTGGCGCGCGCGCCCGTTGCGCAGGAACCCCTGCCCCAGGAAGCAGCCCAATGTGGGCGAGAACCCCACGCTGGTCACATAGCCCTGGGAGTTCGCCGCCGTCGCACGCGCCCCCGCCTCAAAGAGATGCGCCCCGCCGGTCAGCTGCTTGACCGAGCCCGCAGGCTTGAGCCCCACCATCTGTTCGCGCTCGGGCCCGCTGAGCCCGGGCCGCTCGCTCATCGTCTTGCCCACGCAGTCCTTCTTGGCCGAGACCATGCGCCCCATGCCGATGTCAAACGCGGTGACGCGACCATGGATCTCGGCATGGGTGATGAAGCCCTTCTCGATGCGCAGCACGTTCAGCGCCTCCATGCCGTAGGGCCCGCCGCCCAGCGCCTCGGCCTGAGCCACAAGCAGCCGGAACAGGCTCTCGCCAAAGCGTGCGGGCACGGCGATCTCGTACCCCTGCTCGCCCGAGAACGAGATCCGAAAGAGCCGCCCCGCGACGCCCGAGACCGACACCGCCCCGCAGGACATGAACGGCCAATCGCCCGGCGCCCAATCGTCCAGCACGCTGGCCAGGACCGCGCCCGCCTTCGGGCCGGCCACGGCGAACTGCGCCCAATGCTCGGTGACCGAGGCGATCTGCACATCCGCCCCCGGCATCAGCGCCTGGCGCACCCAGTCGAGATGCGCCATCACCTGCCCCGCCGCCGCGGTGGTGGTGGTCATCAAATACTGCTGCGCCCCCAGCCGCGCCGTCGTGCCGTCATCCATCACATGCCCGTCCTCGCGCAGCATCAGGCCATAGCGCACCCGGCCCTCTTTGAGCGTCGAGAAGGTGTTGGTGTAGACGAAATCCAGGAACTTGCCCGCATCCGGCCCCTGGATGTCGATCTTGCCCAGGGTCGACACATCGGCCACGCCCACCGCCTGGCGCACCATGGTCACCTCGCGGTCGCAGGCCTCGCGCCAGGTCTGCTCGCCCGGCGCGGGGAAATAGCTGGGCCGGTACCAGAGCCCGGCCTCGATCATCGGCGCGCCGCGGGCCACGCTGGCGGCGTGGCTGGTCAGGTGCCGCTCGGGGGCAAAGCCCTTGTCCAACGCCCCTGCCCCCAGGGCCGCGATATTGATCGGCGTATAGGGCGGTCGGAAGGTGGTGGTGCCGGTCTCGGGAATCGTGCGGCCTGTGGCGTCCGCAAGGACCGCCAGCGCGGCGACGTTGGAATTCTTGCCCTGATCCGTCGCCATGCCCTGGGTGGTATAGCGCTTCATATGCTCGACCGAGCGGAAGCCCTCGGTGGCGGACTGCTTGACGTCCTTGACGGTCACGTCGTTCTGAAAGTCGAGCCAAGCGCGGCCTTTGCCCTCCACATGCCAGATCGGGGTGATGGTGTAGCCGCCATCCTCCGCCTCGGGGAGGTCGGGTTTCGGCGCGCTCAACCCGAGATCCTCTAGGATCGCGCCGGCAACGCGGGCGCCGCCGCTCAAGCAGGCCGCTGTCGAGAACGCACCGGCGCATGCGCCCGCGGGCGTAAGCCCCGGCACCGCGCCCTCGGCGGGCACAAACGCCGCCAGGTCATCGCGCCAGACCGGGCGGGCGCCCATATGGCAGGTCAGATGCACCGCCGGGTTCCATCCGCCCGCCACCGCAAGGCAGTCGCAGTTGATCCCGCGCGCGCCATCGCCATCGGGCACCAGGATCTCCTCCAGCCCCAGCCGCCCGTTGGTGCCGGTGACGCGGTCGGTGATCACCTCGGCCAGTTCGACGCCCGCGGCGCGCAGGTCGCGCGCCGTGCGCTCGGCATCCGCGCCTTGGCCAAAGACGGCGACCCGCTTGCCCGGGGCCACGCCCCAGCGGTTCACATAGGCCCGCACGGCGCTGGCAAGCATCACGCCGGGGCGGTCATTATTGGGGAAGGCGATGGGGCGCTCATGCGCCCCGGCCGCAAGGATCGCGCGGCGCGCGACGATGCGCCAGAAGGTCTCTATCGGCGCGTGGCCCGCGGGGCTGGCAAGATGCTGCGAGACGCGCTCGAGCGCGCCATAGGTGCCGCCATCATAGGCGCCGGTCACCGTCGTGCGGGTCATCAGTCGCACATTGGGCAGCGCGCGCAGCTCGGCCGTGGCCTCCTCGACCCAGTCCAGCGCCGGGCCGCCATCGATCTCTTCGCGCTCGGCCAAGAGCCGCCCGCCCAGGCGCGTGTCCTCATCGGCCAGGATCACATCCGCGCCTGCGCGCCCCGCCACCAGGGCCGCCATCAGCCCGGCGGGCCCGCCGCCGATCACCAGCAGGTCGCAATGGGCGAACGCCTTGTCATACCGCCCCCGGTCGGGCGCCTTGGACAGCGCGCCCAGCCCCGCCGCGCGGCGGATGAAGGGCTCGTAGACGCGCTCCCAGAAGGATTTCGGCCACATGAAGGTCTTGTAGTAGAACCCCGCGCCTAGGAAGGGCGCCAGCAGGTCGTTCATCCCCAGAAGGTCAAAGCCCAGCGCGGGCCAGGCGTTCTGGCTGCGCGCCTCCAGCCCCTCGTATAGCTCCTGCGTGGTGGCGCGCACATTGGGTTCGTCCACCGCGCGGCGGATGGTCATCAGCGCGTTGGGCTCGTTGCTGTCGGCGGTCAGGATGCCGCGCGGGCGGTGGTACTTGAACGAGCGCCCCACCAGGCGCACGTCGTTGGCCAGAAGCGCCGAGGCCAGCGTGTCGCCGGCAAAGCCCTGATAACCCTTGCCGTCGAAGGAGAACCGCAGCGGCTTGGCGCGGTCGATCAGCCCGCCTTGCGAGAGCCTCATTCCGCCACCTCGCTGGCCAGTTCCGCGCCCAGGACCTCGTGGGTCACCGTGTTGCGCCGCACCACGATCCAGGCGCCGCAGCCGCCGCCGTGATACCACAGCTCGCGTGTCTCCCCGGCGGGGTTCTCGCGCAGATGCACGTAGTCCTCCCAGGCGGCGTCGCCCGCGTTGGGCGCGGGGCGGTCCAGCGCCACCGCGTGGCCCTTATAGGTGAACTCGCGCACGTCGCGTTCGCCGCAGATCGGGCATGGCAGCCTCATCGCAACGCCTCCCGCGCCGCGCCGCGCCGCTGCTTGACCTTGTCCGAAATACGCATCGCGACGCCGCCGCAAGCGCTAGTGCAGGTTATGCTGCGCACCGGTGCCCTCCTCGTCCATCAACCCGCGCCCGGTGCGGAACCGGTCCAGGCGGAGCCTCTCGGCGCTCTTATGCGGGGTGCCGGTGGCCATCAGATGCGCGAAGGCGTAACCCGAGCCCGGCACCGCCTTGAACCCGCCATAGCACCAGCCGCAATCGATAAAGAGCCCATCCGTGTCCGTCCGGTCAATGATCGGCGAGCCATCCGGGGTCATGTCCATGATGCCGCCCCAGCTGCGCAGGATCTTGGCCTTGCCGATCATCGGCATCAGCGTCATGGCGGCCTCGGCCACATGCTCGACCATCGGCAGGTTGCCGCGTTGGGCGTAGCTTGCATACATGTCCAGATCGCCGCCGAAGACCAGCCCGCCCTTGTCGGACTGGCTGATATAGAAATGCCCCATGCCAAAGCTGATCACCGTGTCGAGGCAGGGCTTGAGCCCCTCGGTGACGAAGGCCTGCAGCACGTGGCTCTCGATCGGCAGGCGCATGCCCGCCATGGCCGCGACCTGCCCGGAACGGCCCGCGGTGACGATGCCCACCTTGCCGGCGCGGATCGCGCCGCGGGTGGTCTGCACGCCCTTGACGACGCCGTTCTCGATGTCGATGCCGGTGACCTCGCAGTTCTGGATCAGGTCCACCCCGCGCTGGTCGGCGCCGCGCGCATAGCCCCAGGCCACCGCGTCATGGCGCGCCGTGCCCGCGCGCCGCTGCATCAGCCCGCCATAGATCGGGAAGCGCGGGCTGTCGAAGTTGAGATAGGGCCAGTTCTTGCGCATATACTCGGGCGAGATCCACTCGGCGTCGTCGCCCTGGTTGCGCATCGCGTTACCGCGCCGGATCAGCGCGTCGCTCTGCCCGTCGGAATGCGAGAGCAGCACCTGCCCGCGCTGGCTGAGCATCACGTTGTAGTTCAGGTCCTGCTCGAGGTTCTCCCAGAGCTTCAGCGAGTGGCTGTAGAATTCCGAGTTGCCCGGCAGAAAGTAGTTGGCGCGCACGATGGTGGTGTTGCGCCCGACATTGCCGCCGCCCAGATAGCCCTTCTCCAGCACGGCGACATTGGTGATGCCGTGGTTCTTGGCCAGGTAATAGGCGGTCGCCAGCCCGTGCCCGCCGCCGCCGATGATGATCACGTCATACTCGGGCTTGGGCGCCGGATCGCGCCAATGCGGGGTCCAGCCCCGGTTGCCGGTCAGGCCCTCGGTCAGAATCTTCAGCCCTGAAAAACGCACGCGCGCCTCCGTCTTGTCGCATGCCACAATCGCCCCAGATCGCGGGGCTCGCAAGGGCGCGCAGCGCCACCGCAGCAGCTTTTTGCGACAGCGCCTCTGCGGCGCGGCGATACGGCGACGGCGATACGGCGACAAAGCGACACAAAAGGTCACGAAGTATTCAGAGGGTTTTTAATGCACCTATGCATCGATTTGGGTAAGATGCGGCACCACTGACGGCCAGAGACCCAAATGATCAAACTTCTCTTGCGCGCAGCCGCCGTTGCGATGGGCCTGACGACGCCCGCATGGAGCGACGGTTTCGTGTCGCCCACCATCCTGGTGCTTGGCGACAGCCAGATCCCGTTTGGCACCGGCCCCGCCTTCCTGGAGTTCTTCGAGCACCTAAAGGACAATTGCGACCCCAACCGGCGCCAGGCCAAAAAGCTCGACACGCTCGCGGATATGAAGATCGCGGTGATCGGCGTGCGGTCGACCTCGCTGCAATCCTGGACATCGACAAGCGGCGCCACCAAGCGCGCGCTCTGCGATGTGGACCCGAAATGGAAGGTCAACGCGGGCGTCTTTGGCTTCATCAACACCACCGACAACAAGTACAAGCAGATCGGCAGGGGCCCGGCCTATCAGTTCTGCAAGCCGGGCAAGACCGCCTTTGAGGTGATGTTTCGCCCCGACTATTATCAGCCCAAGCTGATCTTGATGTCCTTTCTGGGCAACTCGGCGCAACGCTGGGCGAATGACTACCAAAAGGCGCTGCGCGACGTGCGCGCGATGAACGCGCAGCTGCCCGCCGGTGTGCCCTGCATCTTCATGACCACCGCGCCGAGCTACTCCCAGAAGGTCACCGCGCTGCGCGTGAAGGCGCAGACCAATATCGGGCGCGCCTTCGCTGAGAGCAACAGCCAGTGCAGCTTTATCGAGGGCGCGACACCCGAGACGATTGCCGCAAATCAGGGGAACAAAAAGTTCTTCCGGTTAAACAAGTCCGGCCGGGTTAAGGACCCCTACCACCCCAATAAGCGCGCGGCGAAGGCATTCTTTACCATCGAGATGGACAACATTTGCAGCGCGATCTTTGAACAGCTCGACGCCGCCATGCCCGAGATCGGATCCATCCGTTAACCCGCAAGGCCGCACGCCTTCCCCGCCCTATTGGGCGTCCTCGACATAGGCGGCGGCGCGCTCTGCCTCGGTCAGCACATGCGGGTCCGCAATAGGCTGGCCATTCTCGAAATAGGGAAAGCCCCGCGGCGCGAGGAAAACAATGCTGGCCAGTTGCCGCAGCAAGGCGCGGTTGACGGCCGTTTTGTATCCAAAGCTGCGTTCTGGCGCGTTGCCGCCGGGGGCCTCTTTGGCGCAGTTCACCGACAAGACAGGTCCCATCACATCACGCGCATCCGGCTCTGGAAAGGCGGGCAAGGGCAGCCCCACGAACCTTAGCTTGCCGCCGGGCAGCATGTTGCCGAACTGCGTGCCGCAGCAGCCAGCGTAGAATCGCAGCAGGCCGCCGGACGTTATCTGCAGGGCGCGCAGCTGCTCTTGTCCGGTCAGGAATTCCAAGCGTCCAGGCAGGGTTTGGAAGATCTCGATCCCGCCATGGGCGTCATGGCTGTCGGCGGCGCCGACATGGCGCGAAAACGCGCGGCAGTCGGTGCAGTAGCAGCGGCACAAAGTGCCGCGCGCCGGAGTGATCCCGCGCAGCACGCCCGAGACCTGGCCGCATTTGCATGCAATTGCCAGGTCGCGGGCCATCGCGTTACAGCCCCTTGGCGCGGTAGGCCGTGGCGACCTTGTCGATGGCCACCAGATAGCTGGCCGTGCGCAGGTCCGTGACGTCGTCGCGCTCGTTCCAGACCTTCGAGCAGGCCTGGTAGGCGGTGCGCATCGTGTCATCCAGCCCCGAGCGCACCAACTCTAGCTCGCCAGCCCCGCGCAGGTACTTCTCTTTGAAGTTTGGCGTCAGCTCCCAACCGACCTCGGAGGCAGCCGACAGCCGCTCCAGCTCGTCCACGATCAACTGGTGGCGCGCCTCTTCCTGGCGGCGGCCCATGCGGCCAAAGCGGATATGGCTGAGGTTCTTGACCCATTCAAAGTAGGACACTGTCACGCCGCCGGCATTGGCATACATATCCGGGATGATCACCGCGCCCTTGTCGCGCAGGATCTCGTCGGCGCCGGCGGTGACCGGGCCATTGGCGGCCTCGACGATCAGCGGCGCCTTGATATTGGCCGCGTTGCCCATGTTGATGACGCCCTCAAGCGCGGCAGGCACCAGGATGTCGCACTCTTCCTCAAGCACCTTCGAGCCGTCCTCGACAAATTTGCCATCGGCAAAGCCCGCCACACCGCCATGCTTGCCGATCCAGTTGCGCACGGCCTCGACATTCAGGCCCTTGGGATCGACCAGCGCGCCATCGCGCTCGATGATGCCGATGACCTTACAGCCGTCCTCTTCACTGAGGAACTTGGCGGCGTGATAGCCCACATTGCCCAGGCCCTGCACCACGACGGTCTTGCCCTCTAGCCCGCCGGTGATGCCCGCCTTCTTCTTGTCGCTGGGGTGGCGAAAGAACTCTTGGATGGCGTATTGCACGCCGCGGCCCGTCGCCTCGGTCCGGCCCTGGATGCCGCCGGCATGCGGCGGCTTGCCGGTGACACAGGCCTTGGCGTTAATGTCGGTGGTGTTCATCCGCGCGTATTGATCCGCGATCCAGCTCATCTCGCGCTCGCCGGTGCCCATATCGGGCGCGGGCACGTTCTGGCTGGGATGGATGAGGTCGCGCTTGGCCAGCTCATAGGCGAAGCGGCGGGTGATCATCTCTAGTTCGTATTCCTCGTACTGGCGCGGGTCCAGGCAAAGCCCGCCCTTCGATCCGCCAAACGGCGCCTCCACCAGCGCGCATTTATAGGTCATCAGCGCGGCCAGTGCCTCTACCTCGTCCTGGTTGACGCCCAGCGCGTAGCGGATCCCGCCCTTCACGGGCTCCATATGTTCGGAATGGACCGAGCGATACCCGGTGAAGGTTTGGATTTGCCCGCGCAGGCGCACGCCGAAGCGCACCGTATAGGTGGCGTTGCAGACGCGTATCTTTTCCTCCAGGCCGGGCGGCAGATCCATCAGCGCTACGGCACGGTTGAACATCAAGTCTACGGACTCACGAAAGCTGGGTTCTTTTGCGCTAATCTTTCCCGACATCTGATTCATATGACCCTCTTCGCGGCTGTGACTCGTTGATTCGCAGCCGGATTACAATGTGCTTCAGGCTACGCTATTTCGGCTCGTAAAGCATCTCTGTTTCAATGAGATTAACCCCCGGCAGTTAAATCCGCTGAGTCGCCCGCCCGGCCCGAATCCGGACCTGCCGGTTTAGGCCGTCGAGACATTCCTCCGAGAATTCTGTGCTTTGTTCATGGATCTGCGCCGATTTAACCATCTGCAAACCATTACCGCAGCTTTGCCCGATTTTTGCCACAAATCCTAAAGATACCGCTTTGGCCATCCGTGCGGCAGAATTCCGTCGCAGATATGGTTTAGGAGTGTGAGTAATGAATTGGTGCTTAGTTATCGCTGCAAGCAGAAAGCCATCCGTTATGCCAACAAGACAGAGTTTCTGGCGTAACGAAGACGGCGCAATGATCATTTTTGGTGTAATGCTTTTTGGCCTGATGCTGGCGATCGGAGGCTTGTCCTTTGACCTGATGCGATACGAGGCGCACCGCAGTCGCCTGCAAGCGACCCTGGACCGCGCCGTGCTGGCCGCCGCCTCTCTGACACAGCAGAATGACGCCAAGACGGTGGTGCTGGACTATATGGCGAAGGCCGGGCTGGCGGACTACATCAACGAGAGCGACATCAATGTGACCCAGGGCCTGGGCTCACAGAAAGTGCAGGCCACCGCGCATATCCACGTGCCTCTGCACCACGGCACAATGGCGGTCTTCACCGGGATAGGCAGCGACAGCACCACGCTGGTCGCAACGGCAAACAGCGCCGCCCAGGAAAGCATCGGCAATATCGAGATCTCGATGGTGCTGGATGTTTCGGGGTCGATGGGCAGCTATAGCCGGCTTTCGAACCTAAAGACCGCGGCGCAGGGCTTTTTGGACACCGTCTATGACGCGGCCGAGGCGAACACGGTCTCGACCTCCATCATTCCCTACGCGACGCAGGTGAACGCTGGCGCGAACCTGCTGTCCTATTTCCAGCGCAACGCCGGGCATGAGTATTCGCACTGCCTGAACTTCCAGACGGCGGATTTCAGCTCGACCACCATGTCCTTGGTCACCCCGTATGATCAGACGGTTCACTTTGACCCGTGGACGAGCTGGAGCAGCTACTACACGCTGGGCGATACGCCGCCATGGCCGGTATGCGGGGACCTCGAACAAGAGGTCGTGAACCGCGCGATCATGCCGTGGTCGACCAACAAGTCCGCGCTAAAGACCTATATCGGGAACTTCGTGGCATCGGGCAACACCTCGACGGATGTGGGGGTGAAGTGGGGCGCGGCTCTGCTTGATCCGAGCCTGCAGAGCGTCGTTGATGGCATGATCGGCACGGGCGATGTGCATTCAGCGCTCACTGGTCGCCCGTTCAACTACGACACCGGCGACGCCATGAAGATCCTGATCGTGATGACGGATGGCGAGCACACCAGCCAGTTCTACATGAACAACTACCGCGAGGGGGACAGCTTTGTCTGGACCACCGAGCAGGGCGGCAACACCCACTACTCGCTGTGGTGGGACGGCGAGGCGAGCACTCCGGTCACCTCTCCGACGGGCAACCACAGCTATTGTAGGGGGAGCCAGTGGTACTACGGGTCGTGCTATGACTGGGAATGGGGCAGCAACCCCGACTTCTGGTTCCGCACCTACGGGTCGGGCGACGACCTCTACTACAGCTGGGCGTCAACGCCTAAGGGCGGCGCGAACGCGACGCAGGAGACGTGGAACGACCTTTGGGCCAAGATCCCGCCGAAATACTTCAGCGCCGGCCCGGTCTGGGACATGCACTCGCTGACGAGCTACGAGCGTAACCGCTACACGAACGCGGTGAGCTATGTGGGCAGCTCCACCAAGGACACGCGCTTTGACACCATCTGCCAGGCCGTGAAGAGCCAGAATGTGATCGTGTTCACCATCGGCCTGGAAGTGCCCAACTCCACGCATGAACAGCGCCTGGAGAACTGCGCAACCTCGACCGGGCATTACTACGACATCAACAACCTTGAGATCGGCTTCGCGTTCAGCTCGATCGCGGCGCAGATCAACCAACTGCGGCTGATCCAATGAGACATGTGCTTCGTAAACTGCGCCACTGGCGCACCCGCGAGGACGGGAATGCCACGATCGAGTTCGTGATCTGGTTCCCGTTCTTCATGTCGATCTTTGGGTCGGCGTTCGAGGCCTCCTTCGTGTCCTTCCGGCAGGTGATGCTGGGCGGCGCCGTCGAGCGCACCGTACGCGACCTTCAGCTCGGCCATCTCGGCGCGCCCAGCCACAGCGAGCTCAAGACCATCATCTGCAACACGGCCGGGTTCATCCCCGATTGCGCGAACTCGCTGCATATCGAGATGGAGCGCGTCTCGACGAGCGATTTCGCCTTCCGCAAGGGCGCCGTGCAATGCGTCGACAAGGACGAGCTCGCCGAGCCCGCGCTGAACTTTGCGAATGGCACAAGCAACGATCTGATACTGATGACCGTATGCGCCGCCGTCAGCCCCATGGTGCCGATCACCGGGCTGGGCTTGAAGCTGCCAAAGATCAACGGCGGCACCCATTACGCGGTGGTCGCGTTCTCGGCCTTCGTGGTCGAGCCTGCCTAGAGGGGTCACGTTATGATGAACCAGATCCTGCGTTTCGCCCGCGATGAGCGCGCCAGCCTCACCGTAGAGGCCATCCTGGTGCTGCCGCTGCTGCTGTGGGGATATTTTGGCATGTTCGTGCTGTTTGACGGCTACCGGGCGCTGTCCAACAACATCCGCGCCTCCTACACGATCAGCGATCTATTGTCCCGCGAACTCGAACCCGTAAACGAGGACTATATCAACGGGCTGAATGACATCCAGGACGTGCTGACGCAGTCGCCGCATCGCACGGTGCTGCGCGTCACGGTTGTGGCCTACGAGCAAAGCCTCGGCGGCCACCAGCTGGTCTGGTCCAACGCCACAGAGGGCAAGGAGGACATCACCGAGGCGACGTTGCAAGACAAGATCGTGGGCTTCCTGCCGGTTATGTCGAATGGCGAGACCCTGATCGTTGTCGAGACCTGGATGGCCTTCGTCCCCTTCTTGGATATCACGCTGAAGACGCTCTATGATAACTCGTCAAGCCCCGGGGACACGGTGTTTGGGCCGTTCTATTTCGAGAGCATCGCGGTCACGCGGCCGCGCTTCGCCGGTCAGCTCTGCTTTGAGGGTATCTCTACGCTCGGCTGCGGAGCCTAAAGCGCGCGTCGCAACCAGCACGGCATGGGCGCATCGCTGCAAGGCGGTGCGCTCTTTCTTTGGCCTGCAGTGCGTGTTGGCGCGCGACAATTTTCTTGCAAGAAAATTGCGAAACTCTTGCAAGAGTTTCTGTCGCGCGAGCCAAAATGACAGTTAAATTGCAATCCCTTACCCGCAGGCGGGCCCACTTTCCTTGGAAGGAAAGTGCAAATCTCTTGCAAGAGATTTGGCGCGCTCAAAGGAGGCCGCAGGCCAAACCGCCCTACCGCGTGAGCCCGTCCAGCTCGCCGCGCGCCTCGGCCAGCAGAAGCCGAAGCGCCTCGGCCATGGCCTTGTTCTGCGCCGGGGAGGTGGCGCCGCCGACGCCCAGCCGCCGCCCGAGCCGCCACCACAGGCCAAGTTGCCACTCCGAGGGCGCCGAGGCCGTCAGGTGCAGGACGAACCCGTTGGAGGGCTGGAACCCGAACGCGCCCCGCTGCACCTTCTCGATCTCCGCGAGCGCGCAGAGCCGCCGCCCGCTGGCGAGGCGCAGCTCTGCGCGGGTCAGCTCCAGGGTCTCGGTGGTCGCCATAAAGAACCGCCGCCCGACCAGCGCGATGCACAGGACCAGCGCGGCGACGACCGCCTGGGTCAGAAGCCCCGCCTGCCCGTCCAGCGCCAGGGCCAGCATGACCAGGCACACGCCCACCATCGCCGCCAATGTCACGCCGC
>NZ_LFTY01000002.1:2044556-2103219 GCF_001078595.1 Candidatus Rhodobacter oscarellae
TGAGGTCTTTCACCGGACATTTCCGCCCCTCCCGTCGAAGTCCACTGCCACCGTGCTTACGCGATTTTCCGCCCCGGTCCAAATTCCGGCGTATTTTTTCGCGATCCTGAAACCTTTCCAGGCCCACCGGGTACGGAGGGGTATGGATGCCTGTGAAACAGCTCGGAGATCGGGGCCGATGGCGGCGGGATCGGACGAGGTGAGCAAAGCACCGCCGGCCCCGGCCGAGCGTGTGGTCGCGCTGGAGGAACGGGGCTGGCTGCCGCGCCATGTCCGGGGCGACACGGCGGCCTTTCCCGCCCTACTCGCCGCCTATAGGCGCCCGGTCTACGGTTATTTAGTTCGCGCCGGCGTCGGCGCGGGCGAACGCGACGACCTCTTCCAGGCGATCTTCCTGCGCGTTCACAGGGCGGCCAGCGACTACCAGGCGACCCGACCGCTGGCCCCCTGGCTGTTCACCATCGCCGCCAATGTCACGCCGCGCCGGAACGCGTTCGCTTTGATGGCAAGGATGACGTCGCCCTCGCCCAGTTCAACGCTCATGAAAAGCCCTTCGCGCCGACCGCGCGGCGCACCATGTTCCAATAGATCCGCTCCACGCGGTCCTGGCTCAGCCGCCCGCCCTCGCGGAACCAGGTGTTCACCCCGTTCAGCATCGCGATCACCGCCATGGTGGCCAGCTTGGTGTCGGGCAGCGAGAACAGCTTGGCCTCGGTGCCCGCCTTCAGGATCGCCTCCAGCGCGTCCTCGTAGCGCTTCCGATAGGCCTCGATCTTGGCGAAGTTGTCGGGGTCCAGGTTGCGCAGCTCCATGTAAGAGATGAACAGCGAATCCGAATGCGACAGGTTGAACTGGATGTGGCAGCGGCAGAACGCCTCTAGGTTCTGGACCGGATCGCCGCCGGCCTCGGATTTGGACCACGAGTCCAGTAGCTCCACCATATGCGCCTCGAGCAGATCGAACAGCAGCGTCTGCTTGTCCGGCGTGTAGAGGTAGAGCGCGCCCGCCTGCACGCCGACCTCGCCCGCGATCTGGCGCATCGAGACCGCCGCGAAGCCGTGCCGCGCAAAGAGCTGCAGCGCGGCGGCGCGGATGCGCGGGCCAGTGATCTCGGAATGTGAGCCGGTTTTTCGTGCCATAGGCGGTTTGTATCTGAACACGCGTTCATTTCAATCCCCCGCTTGCATGCCCGCCCGCCCCCGCGCTAACCTTGCGACACTTCACCTGGGCGGGGGCCATGAGGATCTTATTGCTAACCTTGGCGGCGGGCGCCGTTCTTGCGGGCTGCGCGCAGTTCCCCGAGCTGGACGCGGCGGTGAGCGCGCGCGCCAAGGCCGCGGACTACCCCAGCCTGGTGCCCGCCGATGACATCCTGGCCAAGCGCCGGGAGGCGCGGCTTTCGCCCGAGGACGGCGCGGCGCTCTTGGAGCGCGCCGAGCGCCTGCGCCAGCGCGGCGCGATCCTGCGCGCCCTGCCGGTGATCGACGAAGAGACCCGGCGGCGCATATCGGCGCGCCTGAGCAGCCTGGGCGGTTGAGGCCGCCGCGCAATGCGGCTATGGGCTGGCGAAACCACCACAAGAACGGAGCTTTCCCATGACCGACCCCCTGCGCCTTGGCATAGCCGGGCTTGGCACCGTTGGCACCGGCGTGGTGAAGATCGTGCAGCGCCAGGCGGCGCTCCTGCAGGCGCGCTCGGGGCGCGCGGTCCAGATCAGCGCGGTCTCGGCCCGCACCCGGGACAAGGACCGCGGCGTGCGCCTGGGCGGCTACGCCTGGGAGGACGACCCGGTGGCGCTGGCGACCCGCGACGACGTGGACGTCTTCGTCGAGCTCATGGGCGGCTCGGACGGGCCCGCCAAGGCCGCCACCGAGGCCGCGCTTGCGGCGGGCAAGGACGTGGTGACCGCCAATAAGGCGATGCTGGCGGTGCATGGCCAGGCCCTGGCCGAGACCGCCGAGGCGGCGGGCCAAGTGCTGCGCTTTGAAGCCGCCGTGGCCGGCGGCATCCCGGTGGTGAAGGCCCTGACCGAGGGGCTGGCGGGCAACGAGATCACCCGCGTGATGGGCGTCATGAACGGCACCTGCAACTACATCCTGACCCGGATGGAGGCCACCGGCCAGGGCTATAACGCGCTCTTTGAGGAGGCCGACAAGCTGGGCTATCTCGAGGCCGACCCCAACCTGGACGTGGGCGGCATCGACGCGGGGCATAAGCTGGCGCTTTTGGCCTCGATCGCCTTCGGCACCCAGGTCAGCTTTGACAACGTGCAGCTGGAGGGCATCCAGCGCATCGAGATCGCCGATATCGAGCAGGCCCGCGACATGGGCTATCGCATCAAGCTTCTGGGCGTGGCGCAGATGACCGGGCGCGGGCTGGAGCAGCGCATGCAGCCCTGCCTGGTGCCCGCCGACAGCCCGCTGGGGCAGCTCGAGGGCGGCACGAACATGGTCGTGCTGGAGGGCGACAGCGTCGAGCAGATCGTGCTGCGCGGCCCCGGCGCGGGCGAAGGCCCCACCGCCAGCGCGGTGATGTCGGACGTCATGGACATCGCGCGCGGCATTCGCCTGGCGACCTTCGGCCAGCCCGCCGCGGGGCTGCAACCGGCGACGCCGGCCAATTCCGCCGTGCCCGCGCCCTACTACATCCGCACCCAGCTCTTCGACAAACCCGGCGCGCTGGCCAAGGTGGCCACGGCGCTCGGCGAATCCGGCGTCTCCATCGACCGGATGCGCCAATACGGCCATGACGAGCCCACCGCCCCGGTTCTTTTTGTGACCCACAAGACCACCAAAGAGGCGCTCGACGCCGCGATGGACGGCATGGCGCAATGCGACGTGGTGGACGGCACGCCGGTGGCGATCCGCATCGAGGCGGTCTAGCGAGCGGCCCCGGCCCATGCAGCGCGCCTCTTTCCGCCCGGCGGGCCGGTTCGATCCCGCGCTTCTGGCCGACATCCGGGCGCAGGCCATGCGCCCCAGCCTCGAGGCCGTCGGGCGGTTCGACCCCGACCGCGCCCGCGACAGGCTCCTGAGCGCCTACGCCGCCGAGGACACGGTGCTGGCCTACCTGGGCGACGCCCTGGCGGGGTTCTATGTGCTGCGGCCGCGGGCGGATCACCTCTATTTGGATCACCTCTACGTCCTGGCGGCGCATCAGGGCGCCGGGCTTGGGCGGCAGATGGTGGCCCGGGTGCAGGATCGCGCGCGCGCCGCGCGCCTGCCCGTGCAGCTGACGGCGCTCAGAGGTAGCCCGGCGAACGGTTTCTACCAGTCCTGCGGGTTTGAGCTGACCGGATCCGATGCGCTGGACAATCGCTACGAGTGGCGCGCGAGTGCCCGGGGCGAGGCACAGCCTTAGGGCGATGCTGGCCTGAAGCGGGTATTGGCGCGGCACAATTTTCTTGCAAGAAAATTGCGAAACTCTTGCAAGAGTTTCTTCAGCGCCCCTCAAAAAGATTCTTCTATCCCAAACTCTTACCGGCGCGCGGGGCCACTTTCCTTAGAAGGAAAGTGCAAATCTCTTGCAAGAGATTTGGCCCGTCCAAACGACTGCTGCAGGCCAATATCAGACGCAGCAGAACCCAAGCAGAGCAACCGCCCGAGCTTGCCTCGGGCAGCGGCCGACCTCCCCCAGGAGGCCGCTTTTGCAACCGCCCATCTATTTGATTCGTTTTGGTTTCCAGAGACGTCGACGTTGATGGGACTGACGCGCAAGCAACCTCCAGGTCGGCCGCTGCCCGGGTTGCGCTTGGCTCAAGATGGAGGCCCGGGGTCAAGCCCGGGGCGGTAGCTCTTCAACGTCCCCGCCAAGCCAAAATCAGACCCAGCACAAAGCAATACACCGCCACGCTGGGCAAGCACGACCGCGCGCAGGGTTACGAAAGGCTTAACCCCGCCGCGCTACCTGGCCGGCCGAAGCGCTTCTCCGGCGGGACTGACATCCCCGCCACCCTTACGACCCCTCAAGGCGGGCCCGCCGCATTCCGCATCTTGCGACGCATTGCCCCTCCCCCATCGAGATCCACCGGCCTCGCGGCGCCCACACGGGCGCGACGCGTGGCGCTGCTTGCGCTAACGCGGCGCGAGCCCCCTTGAGCCCCGCCCCTTCGGCGCGTTAGGGAGGTCGCGACAGTGACCCCGAAGCATAGGATTACCCGTATGGCCAGCCCCGCCCCCAAGATCGATTTTCAGGACCGCATGCTCTCTTTGGGCCTGGCGCGCGTCAGCGAGGCGGCGGCGATGGCCTCGGCCCGGCTGGTGGGGCGCGGCGACGAGAAGGCCGCCGACCAGGCGGCGGTGAACGCGATGCGCGACCAGCTCAACCTGCTGAACATCCAGGGCGTAGTGGTCATCGGTGAGGGCGAGCGCGACGAGGCGCCGATGCTGTTCATCGGCGAGGAGGTCGGCACCGGCGAGGGACCGGAGGTCGACATCGCGCTGGACCCGCTGGAGGGCACGACCCTGACGGCCAAGGATATGCCCAACGCGCTGACGGTGATCGCGATGGCGCCGCGCGGCACGCTGCTGCACGCCCCGGACGTCTATATGGACAAGCTGGCGATCGGGCCGGGCTATCCGGAAGGGATCGTCTCGCTGGATATGGACCCGGCGACGCGGGTCTCGGCCCTGGCCTCGGCCAAGGGCTGCCTGCCGCAGGACATCACCGTGTGCATCCTGGAGCGCCCCCGGCATGAGGACATGATCGAGGCGGTGCGCGGCACCGGGGCCTCGATCCGGCTGATCACCGATGGCGACGTGGCGGGCGTGATCCACTGCGCCGAGGCCGAGCAGACCGGCATCGACATGTATATGGGCGCCGGCGGCGCACCCGAGGGGGTGCTGGCGGCAAGCGCGCTGAAATGCATGGGCGGGCAGATGTGGGGCCGGCTGCTCTTTCGCAACGATGACGAGCGCGGGCGGGCCTCCAAGGCCGGGATCACCGATTTCGACCGTATCTATAACCGCGACGAGATGGTGACCCAGGACGTGATCTTTGCCGCCACCGGGGTCACGGACGGCTCGATCCTGCAGGGCATGAAGCGCGAGCCGGGATACCTGGAGACCGAGACGCTCTTGATGCGCTCCAAGACCGGCTCGGTGCGGCGGATGCGCTACCGCAACCCGATAAAATAGCCCAACCCGCGTGAGGTTTGACGGGCGCGGCGCGCCTGGCCTACGGTTTCCGCCATAGAGACCGGAGGTTCTGACACGCGCCGCGCGCTTCTCGTTCTTGCCCTTTTCTTGCCGCCCCCGCTTTTGCACAGCAGATCCTTGGTGATCTGGGGCGCAAGTTCGAGTTCACCGGCCCCAGCGGCCCCATCACGTTTAGCGGCGACGCGGGCCGCCCCGGCAGCCTGCCGCGCGGTCTCAGCGTGAACCCGGGCGACGTGCTGGGTCTCTACAGGATCACGATCCGCGAGAAATCCGACGAGCCCTGCCACGTGATCGCGTCCTTCTGGGACCCGGTGGGCAACGGCACTGTCGGCCCCAAGGGCGAATTCATCGCCTGCCATGGCAACGCCAACCGCAACAATTCCGGCGATCCGGCGACGGTGCGCTTGGCCGCGCCGCAGGTGTTTGTGACCGGGGTGAGCCTGTGCATGAACGGCGGCGGCGACAAGGTGAAGGGCGTGGCGGTGGAGGCCCGCGCGGGCGCCTGCCTTCTCGGGCAGGACCCGATCACGATCCCCTCTGAGGCGCGGCTCTCGCCCAGCAGCGCCGATCTTGGCAGGGCGCCCCGCACCGCGGGGGTGCGCGACGATGACAGCGCGCTGCAAGAGCGGCCACGCCGCAACGTGCCGGTGGATGGGGGCGGGACGCTGACCGGCACCAGATTGACCGGGGACTGATCCTAGCTCTTGCAACATCTGGCTGTGATCGCCACTCTATCCTCCAGATATTGACACACTGAGGCAATGCAACACGTGACCAATCGCGCCTATCTAGATGTGGAAGCCTCGCTGACCGGGCGGCGCTGGGTCGGGCCCAGCATTGACGAGGAGCGCGCCCGCGAGGCGATGGTGCAGGCCACCGGGCTGCCCACCGCCGTGGCGGCGGTGCTGGCGCGGCGCGGCGTGGCGCCGGAGGAGGCGCCGGGGTTCCTGGCCCCGGCCCTGCGCGACCTGCTGCCCGATCCGCTGACCCTGCGCGACATGGCCGCCGCCGCCGAGCGCTTTATCGCCGCCGTGGAGCGGCGCGAGCGCATCGCGGTCTTCGCCGATTACGACGTGGATGGCGGCGCGAGTGCGGCGCTCCTGATCACCTGGTTGCAGGGGATGGGCCACGACGCCACGCTCTATGTGCCCGACCGCATCGACGAGGGCTATGGCCCGAACGCGCCGGCCATGGCGGCGCTCTCGCGCGAGCACGACCTGATCATCTGCGTCGATTGCGGCACGCTGAGCCACGAGGCGCTCGAGGCCGCGACTGTGGACGTGGTCGTGCTGGACCACCACCTGGGCGGCGAGACCCTGCCCCGCGCGGTGGCCGTGGTGAACCCCAACCGGCAGGACGAAAGCGGCGATCTGGGGCATCTCTGCGCGGCGGGGGTGGTGTTCTTGGTGCTGGTGGAGGTGAACCGGCGCCTGCGCGGCAAGGCGCAGACCCCCGACCTGATGGCGATGCTCGACCTGGTGGCGCTGGCCACGGTGGCAGATGTGGCGCCTTTGGTGGGGGTGAACCGCGCTTTGGTGCGCCAGGGGCTCAAGGTGATGGCCGCGCGGCAGCGCCCCGGCCTGGTGGCGCTGGCGGATGTGGCGCGGCTGGACGCGGCGCCCTCCTCCTACACTTTGGGCTTCGTCTTTGGCCCGCGGGTGAATGCCGGCGGGCGCGTCGGCAAGGCGGATCTGGGGGCGCGGCTCTTGGCGAGCCGCGATCCTCACGAGGCATCGGCGCTCGCAGAGCGCCTCGACATGCTCAACAAAGAGCGCCGGGAGATCGAGAACCAGGTGCGCGAGGCCGCCCTGGATCAGGCGGCGGAGCGCGGCCTGGACGGGCCGCTGGTCTGGGCCGCGGGCGAGGGCTGGCATCCCGGCGTGGTGGGCATCGTGGCCTCGCGGCTAAAGGAGGCCACGAACCGCCCCGCGGTGGTGATCGGCCTGGATGGCGGCGAGGGCAAGGGCTCGGGCCGCTCGGTCTCGGGGATCGACCTGGGCGCCTCGATCCAGCGGCTGGCCGCCGAGGGGCTGCTGGTCAAGGGCGGCGGGCACAAGATGGCCGCCGGGCTGACCGTGGCGCGCGATCAGCTCGACGCCGCGATGGCGCGGCTGGGCGATCTGCTGGCGCGACAGGGCGCCGACGCGCTGGGGCCAAAGGACCTGGCCCTGGACGGCGTGCTGATGCCCGGCGCGGCCAATGTCGAGCTAATCGAGGCGATCGACCAGGCCGGACCCTTCGGCGCCGCGGCCCCTGCCCCGCGATTCGCCTTCCCAGAGGTCAAGATCGCCTTCGCCCGCCGCGTGGGCGAGAGCCACCTGAAGGTCAGCTTCACCGACGGTCTGGGGGCAAAACGCGACGCGATCTGCTTTGGCGCCTATGACGGCCCGCTGGGTCCCGCGCTCGAGGCCCATGGCGGCGCGCCCTTCCACCTGGCCGGGCGGCTGGAGCTGAACCGATGGCAGGGCCGCAGCTCGGCGCAGCTTCGGCTGGAGGACGCCGCACGGGCCGGATAAATTACGCCGCAATTGGTGCAAATACCCCCTTGCCCTTGCCGCGCGCTTTTCCTAAAACCCGCTCACTCGATAGCGCGGTCCCTTCGTCTATCGGTTAGGACGCCAGGTTTTCAACCTGGAAAGAGGGGTTCGATTCCCCTAGGGACTGCCAATCGGGTGTTTCCCCGTTGAGAATCAGTGACTTAGACAGCGGATCGCTGTCGATGACCACGGTAGGACACATCGCGGGTCAGCTTAAATGTTTGGTTCAGGCCGGGAATGGGTCGGCGGGACACTTTCTCACCGCGTAAATCAATGATTCTTCGTGAGAATTCCCCGCCCAAGGGCGTACCCTTACAAAGAATCCCTGGCGCACCACCCGGGCGGCGCTTTTGGGCCAGGCGGATGTCGCCGCCACGCAGCGGGCTTTTCCCGGTCGCCCTGACCGCACCGCAGCCCATGCCGCGATGGCCCTATGGGGCTCCGGCAGGCGCAAAGTCGGTCGAACGCGATGCGGCGCTGCCCCCAACGCGATCAGAGACGCACCGCATGCGTGATTTGGCCTCATGCAAAGTTCACGTGATCTTAACCCAGCCGCCCCTCATAATATTCGGGTGGTGGTAGGGGACTGTCTCGAAGGTAGTTCCCCAACCACCACCCGTGTAGGGTGTTGCGATTCGGGTTTAGATAATGTGAACGGATCTGCGATTTTGCGCGTCAGCTCCCAAGTGGCTCGCGGGCCTTCACGCGCCGAACCAAGGAAGGCCCAGTTTCGCCGCCAGACCCGCGGCGGGGTCAGTTGGAACCTCTGCATTGAAGTTGCGGGCGTTTCGCCTCAATCTCGGGGCTCCAATTGAAGCAATACTCATTGACCTCAGGAAAGGCGCCGCGATGTCTGCTTTTCTATTGCGAACTATCTCGTTTGCCGTCGCCCTAGGGGCCGCAGGGGTTCAGGGCGCGTCCTCATTCGCACAATCGAGCGATCCGGCCACGCTTTGGTCCGCGCCAGAGGCGGGCGGTCCCCGACGGCTGCAAACCCTCCAGGCGGGGGGCGAGCTATACGCGGCGCCAGCGACAGGTTCAGACCTCCTAGGCGCGCTGGCGCCGGGCACGCTTCTTTTGAACCATGGCTGCGAGGCCACCACGGGCGAGGCCTGGTGCCAAGTCACCCCCCTGCACGGCGGCGCGAAAGGATATGTCCTGGCCTCCAGCGTAAGCCCCGCGATAGGCCCCGACGGCGTGCTGCCCACCGGCGTTGACACCAGCAAGCGGCGCGCCAAATCGAGGGATTTTGACGCGCGGTCCTCATTCCCCTGCGCGCAGGAGCAGGGCCAGCAGATGGGCGAATGCGCCGGCGCGGTCGCGCGCGGCGGCGGCGGCGACGCCACCGTGGTGGCCACATTCCCGAATGGCTTCTCTCGGTTGCTCTACTTCACCCATGGGGCATTCATGCGCGGCAACGCCACCATGTCCGGCGTGGGCATAGACACCGACTGGTCTCTGCAGGACGGCGCGTATCAGATCCGCGTCGACGATCAGCGCTTTGCGATTCCGGTGGAGTTTGTCCTGGGCCGTAAATAAGGGGCTCTTGGTGGAATGGCTGGAGCGGGCATTGGCATGATCCAAATCTCTTGCAAGAGATTTGCACTTTCCTTTTAAGGAAAGTTGCCCCGCAAGCGGCAAGAGGTTGCAATTGAAGACTCATCTCGGGGCGCGCTGAAGAAACTCTTGCAAGAGTTTCGCAATTTTCTTGCAAGAAAATTGCGCCGCGCCAAGACCGGCTCTCGCAGATATCCCTTCTGTGCAACGGGCACAAGCGGTCGGTACGACCTGTTGCCTATAGCGTCCGGCCTCTCACCTGAGCCATCAGATAAGGGCTGGACGCGGACAACCTCGTAATCGTTTGGGCGCACTGCCAAGAGCTGCGGTTCAGCTTCTTGGCAGCACGCTGTGAACCTAAGGCGTCAACTTGTGGATCATGCCCTCATCGACCGCCGCGTAAAGGCTGCCATCCGGCCCCACGACGACCGAGCGGAAGCGGCCGGCCTCCATGCCCTCGGGCAGGGTCATCTCGACCACGTCATAGACTTCCTGGCCGTCATCGGACAGCTCGAACACGTCGATGCGCTGCCCAATCGGCGTGCCGCCGAAGCCGATGCCCATGATGCCCACGACCATCTGCCCCGACCAGGCGCCCCAGTTGTCGGCCAGGAAGGCGTTCGACGAGGTGCCCTGCGACCAGCCATTATTGTCCCACATCGGCACCATGGCGTCGGGGTAGGTCTCTAGGTCGGTCATTGGCATGAACGCCGCGCGCTCGTAGCGGTCCATCCCGTCCATCTGGTTGGGGCTGTAGCCGCAATAGCCGTCCGGGCAGTCGCCCCGGCCCGCCATGTTGCCGCGCGGGTCCCAGCCGGCATTGCCGCCATTCACCAGGAAGGTGATCTCGTCCGAGTGCCACGGCCCATGCTCGGCGGTGATCGGGTTGCCGGTGCCGGGGTGGAAGGCGATGCCCTGCACGTTGCGGTGCCCATAGGTGAAGGTGCGCGCGTCGAACCCATCGGGCGGGTTGTTGCCGGGATGCGCGTTGCCGTCGGTGTCCATGCGCATGATCTTGGAGCCCATCAGGGTCGGGCTCTGCGGCACGTCCTCGTTATGCGTATCACCGGTGGTCAGCCACAACGCGCCCTCGGGGCCAAAGCGCACCCGCCCGCCGTTATGTGCGCCGGGCCCGCCGAACGGGTGGTCCGAGGCCAGGGGCTTGTACTCCACATCGTCCACGATATCCGTGCGGTCCGAGACGCCGGTGAAGTCGTCATTCACCACCATCCGCATCAGCCGGTTGGTGCCCGGCGCGGTCATGTTGGAGGTCGAGTAGACATAGATCCGGCGGTTCTCGGCAAAGGCGGGGTCGAAGGCCACGCCCATCATGCCCGCCTGGCCCTCGCAGAATAGGTCGTCGCCGTTCGAGGCATAGCCGCCCACGCCGCCCATCCCGTAAAGCGCGTTCACAGTGCCGTCGAGCATGCGCACGGACAGGCCCTTGCACTTCTCGGTGAACAGCATAGTGCCGTCATCCAGGAACGCCATGTCCCAGGGGTTCTCTAGCCCGCCCAGCACCAGCTCGTAGCTGAGGCTGGTGGTGTTCTGCGCCAGCGCGGTGCTGGCGCAGAACGCCGCGCTAAAGGCCAGCGCCGAGGTCATCTTAAAGCGTAAAGTCATAGGAACTCCTCCCAAATCGCATGTTTTTAACTGCTCGAGAGGTCTTGGTTCGGTATGGTGATCGGCCTCGGTCGCGCTCTTTTTGGGGGGCGTCTTATCGCGCCCCGCCGGCGCTCGCCTTATGCGCGCAAAACAGGGATGCGCGCCGGTGTTAAACAATCATAGCGCTAGTCGTCCGGTAGGGAAATAATGAATGCGGTGACGTTGGCGATGTCCTGGTCCGACAGCTTCTTGACCCGCTGCGCCATCAGCGGCGTGTTGGGGCCGAACTTCTCGCCCTCGCGATAGCGCACCACCTTGTCGATCAGATAGGCGGCGGGATGCCCGACCAGCTTGGGATAGCTCGACGCGCCCTTGGCCGTCGCGCCGTGGCAGGCCCGGCAGTTGCGCCGGTAGAGCTTTTTGCCCGCCGCCGCGTCGCCCGGCAGAGCCGCGGCGGCCGGTTCTGCTGTGGCCACCTCTTCGCTTGCCGCGTCTTGGCTTGAGGTCTCCTCCGCCGCCCAGGCGGCGCCGGCCAGGCAAAGCGCCCCAAAAAACGCGCCCAAAAGCGCCCGAAAAAGCACGGAGAGTTGCGGGCAAGCCCTGGGCATCACGTCCTCCGAAGTAACCATTACAACCGACCGGCGGCGGCGCCATCATAGCGCCGCCATAAGATTATCATAGGTTCCCCTTCCCCAGCTCGCCCGCAAGGTGATCCGCCTGCCGGATCGCCAGCGCCACGATGGTCAGCGTCGGGTTCTCGGCCGCGCCCGTGGTGAATTGCGAGCCGTCCGAGATGAACAGGTTCTCGATGTCGTGGGTCTGGCCCCAGCGGTTCACCACGCCCATGCTGGCGTCGTCCGACATCCGGTTCGTGCCCAGGTTATGGGTCGAGGGATAGGGCGGCGTCGGGAAGGTGCGCGTGGCTCCCACCGCGTCATAGACCGCCTGGCCCTGCTGGTAGGCGTGGTTGCGCATGGCGATGTCATTGGGGTGGTCATCGAAATGCACATTCGCCACCGGCAGGCCGTATTGGTCCTTGGTGTCCGACAGGGTGACGCCGTTCTTTTCCTGCGGCATGTCCTCGCCCACCAGCCACATGCCGGCCATGTTCTCGTAGAGGTCCAGCGCGGTGGTGAACTCGCGGCCCCAGGCGCCGGGATCGAGGAAGGCGGCCATGAAGGGCAGGCCCAGGCTGAGCGTCTCCATCTCGTAGCCGCCCACGAAGCCGCGGCTTGGGTCATGGCGCGACTCGTCGGTGATGATCCCCGCCATGGTCGTGCCGCGCCACATCTTCACCGGCTTGTCGAACACCGCATAGACCGAACCCGTCATGTGCCGCATGTAGTTCTTGCCGACCTGGCCGGACGAATTCGCCAGCCCGTCGGGGAACATCGACGAGGCCGAGTTCAGCAGCAGCCGCGGGCTCTCAAACGAGTTGCCCGCCAGGCAGACCACGCGGGCCTTCTGCATCTGCAGATTGCCGTCGGCGTCGAAATACTCGACCCCCGTGACCTTGCCGTCATCGCCATGCAGGATGCGCGCGACATGGGATTGCGGGCGGACCTCAAGGTTGCCGGTCGCCTCGCCCTGCTCGATGTCGTGATAGCCCGCCGACCACTTGGCGCCCCATTTGCAGCCCTGGAAACAGAACCCCGTCTGCTGGCACATGATGCGGTCGCCGTTCTCCTTAGAGCTGATCGCCATCCGGCCGGTATGCACGTCTTGATAGCCCAGCGCCTTGGCCCCGGCCTCGAAGACCTTGTAGTTGTTGCTGCCCGGCAGGCCCGGGCGGTCGCCGGTGCGGGTGACCTGCAGCTTGTCCTCGGCCTTGCTGTACCAGGGGTCCATCTCGGCGGCGTCGATCGGCCAGTCCAGCAGGCTCGCGCCCTCGACCGCGCCATAGGCGGTCTTGGCCTTCCACTCATGCTCTTGAAAGCGCAGGCTGGCCCCCGCCCAGTGCTGCGTGGTGCCGCCCACGGATTTCACGATCCAGGCGGGCAGACCGGCAAAGTCTTTGGCCACGCGCCAGTCGCCCGAGGTGGTGCGCGCGTCCAGCCAGGCCAGCTGCACGAAGCTGGCCCATTCGTCGTTGATGAAATCCTCCGGGTAGTGCCGCCCGCCGGCCTCAAGCGCCACCACGCTCACGCCCTTCTGGGCCAGCTCGTTGGACAGAACACCGCCGCCCGCGCCGGTGCCAATGACGACCACTACAGAGTCGTCGCTCAGATCAAAAGGTGCTGACATGATCGCCTCCTCCTAAAGCCAGTTGATGTCGTTAAAGCCGCGGTCGATGTAGCCGCCGAACTCGAAAGAGGCGCCCTCGTAGCCAAAGATCGGCCAGACGGCCTTTTGGTTGTAAAGCCCGGTCACCAGCCCGCCGCGGATCTGCTGAAAGAACGCGTCGCCCTCCATGGCGCGCAGGATGTCGACGCGGTCGCGCTCCCAGCCCATGGCCAGGTAGCTGCCATGGCCCGAGGCCTGGGCGGCGGCGTTCAGCTTGGCGATGCCCTGCTCGATGCCCGGGGCGGCGTCCTCGGTGTCATAGCCCTTGACGGCGGTGGCATAGAATTCGTCGCCGACCTGGTCATGCGGGTAGATGTCGCGGGCCATCTGCACCAGGGTGGCCATGGTCTCGGGCTGCAGCGCGGTGGTCTCCATCGCCCATGCGGCGTCGGTGGACGCCAGAAAGCCCGCGCCGACCACAAGGGACGCGCTGGCCGATGTTGCGCGCGCCAGAAGCTGGCGGCGGGTAAGCCCCTTGGGGCCGTGTGCCTGGGTCATGATTTCTCCTCCCTGGGTGGTTTTGGTTCTGTGTCACTGAAAGCGCCCGCCCCGCTGCAGCACCTCGATCTGGTAGCCGTCCGGGTCGGCCACGAAGAAGAACCGCGCGAAGACCTCGCCGGCGGGGGCGAAGGCGACAAGCTTGCGGGGGGCGAGGCCGGCGGCCTCCAGGCGGGCGTGCTCGGCGTCCAGGTCGTCGACGCTGACCGCCAGGTGGCCGTAGCCGTCGCCCAACTCGTAGGGCGCGGCGCGGCCCTTGTTGACGGTCAGCTCAAGCTCGAACCCGCTCTCGGGGTTGCTCAGGTAGACGAGCGTGAAGTCCGGGAAATCGAGGCGCTCTGCGACGGTCAGCCCAAAGGCCTGCTCGTAGAAGGCCACGGACCGCGCCTCGTCTGTCACGCGGATCATCGAGTGGATGCACTTGGCCAATGCGGCGCCTCCCTGCTATGTGGTCCAGCTAGGGTAGCGCGGGGCGCCAAGCGTCGGGGTAGTATGGGTTTACTACCTGCCGTTTATTTCAGCGCTTTTGAAACGCCCGCTATTCGGCGGCGATGGCCTTGCCCGCGTCGCCCGCCGAGACCTCCATGAACTTCAGGCAGGCGCAGCGCAGCAGCGAGGTGAAGTTCTCGGGCTCGCCGCGCAGCTCCAGCACCTCGGAATGCAGCGTCGAGATGAAGACCGGCGTGGTCATCCCATCATTGCCCGCGATCTCGTCGATCACCTGCCAATAGGCGTTCTCGAGCCGGATGCTGGTGCTCTGGCCGTTCAACCGCAGCCGTCGGGTGGTACTGGCATAACGTTCCGGGTCCTGCCCGGCGAAAATCTGGCACATGACGTCCTCCCTATAAAATTTTGGCACTGAACTAGAGCGCAACCCTAGTACGGCGATGGCGTCAAAAGCAAATCGGCGCGCGGCGATGGGCGGCATTCCGGCGGTATCCAGTCCGGTGGGCGCCCTGCTTGCCCGCACCGCCCCTGGCCAGCGGAGGCGATCTGCGCCACATTGCCAGCATTCAATCAAGAGGCGACCGGGCGCTGATATGGCGATGTCCTATGACCAGATGAACGCAGAGCAACGCGCCGCCTATGACGCGGCGCGGGCCGAGATGGCGAAGGTTCGCGAGGAAGGCGGCACTGGGCTCGCTCTCTGGCGCCTCACGGACAACCCGTTTAAAACGCTGACCCAACTGCCGCCGGAAATCGCAGAGCTCACCAACCTGCAGAGCCTCGACCTCGACTACACCCAGGTCACCGACCTCACCCCAATCGCGGGGCTAGACAAGCTGCAGATCCTCCAGATCCTCAGCACCCAGGTCACCGACCTCACACCAATCGCGGGGCTGGGCCAGTTGCAGCGCCTCGAACTCAACAGCACCCAGGTCAGCGACCTCACCCCAATCGTCGGGCTGGACAAGTTGCAGAGCCTCGACTTCCGCAACACCCAGGTCACCGACCTCACCCCAATCGCGGGGCTGGGCCAGTTGCAGACCCTCGACCTCAGCGGCACCCAGGTCACCGACCTCACTCCAATCGCGGGGCTGGGCCGGTTGCAGAGCCTCGACCTCAACTTCACCCAGGTCACCGACCTCACCCCCCTTGCGGGGCTGGACCAGTTGCAGACCCTCGACCTCAACAGCACCCAAGTCACCGACCTCACCCCAATCGCGGCGCTGGACGGGTTACAGAGCCTCGAACTCGACAGCACCCAGGTCACCGACCTCACCCCAATCGCCGGGCTGGACCGATTGCAGAGCCTCCGCCTCGGCGGCACCCAGGTCAGTGACCTCACCCCAATCGCGGGGCTGGGCCAGTTGCAGACCCTCTTCCTCAGCAACACCCTGGTCAGTGACCTCACCCCAATCGCGGGGCTGGGCAAATTGCGAGCGCTGAACTTGAGAGGCAGCGCTGTGGCCGATCTCAGACCTCTGCTGCAATTCGCAGTGATCCTAAACCCGCCAGAGGAGCCAAAGGAACAGCTCGCGGTCTATATACATGAGACAGCAGCGGCGGCGGCGGACCCGAACTTGCCAGCAAAGAGATACGATAGCTTTACGGAGATCCGCGAGGCGATGCCCGCCCTCCTAGAATATCTCAACAGCCTGCCGCCCTATCCCGAGCCCCTGCCCTGGGAGGTTTCCGGCGAGGACAGCAAGGGACCGTCGCAATCCTCCGCTTTGGAACTGGCTTGGGCGCAAGACGGCTTTGGCTTTAACTCCGGCCCGGTCTCGCTTGATCAAGACCCGGTGGCGCTGGCCACTCTTGAGGACCTCCGAGAGATGATGGACGAGTTGGTTCGCCAAAGCGGCAACCACCATGAGGATATCTATCGTCGCGCGCTGGCCCTAAGGGACCGCCTTAGCGGCGATGCGATTGACCTTGTTCGGGCGCATTTGGCGTTTCAACGGCTACAGCGTATTTACGACCAACGCGGGAACCGGTCTGAGCCGCTGGATGGTGACTGCGCCCAGACACTCCAGGATCTGGTAGAGACCCTTCCCGGTTTGACCTTGGCGGACGAGAAGGTGCGCGACCTGCTGGATCGCCAGGCCGCCAATCGGCGCGACCGCGTCGATGCCGCCGAAGACGCCGCTGACATCGAGGTCGCCCTCGCGATCGCTCGCGAAGACGCGCCTTTTGATAACGAGGTTCAAGGGGTCGCGCGCGATAGTGCGGCGCCTGATGTGGATGACCAGTTGACCCGCTCGCGACGGCCCTTGGCGCAGAACGCCGTTATCGCCGTGGTACGCGAGTTCAAGAAGTCCCCCCTTGGTGCCGCAGCGGCCGCCACCACGATATTACCAGCGGCATTTTCCCCAGAAGCCGCACAATGGTCAGCCTGGCTCGCCCTGAATGCCGAGACGATCCTCACTGCCGCTCGGCTTTGGGGTCAGGAGTATATCGGTTGGGTCAATCCGATTGTCGGCCACGCCAAGGCGGCGGCAGAGGCCATACGTGCAGCGAAAGGTAAGATCGGCGGATCGTGATCCCCTGAGCGGCCAAAGCCATATGCGTGCCCGACAGAAAGCCGACAAAAGTCCGACACTTTGCCGACCGCGATTTTCCAGCAAAATAAGGGCCGCGCGGGCCCTCCGGCGCGGAGGGGCCGCCCCCACCGTGCGCAGGGTTAATCCTGCGTTCATCGTCTGGAGGGAAATAAGTGGCGCGGTTGACGGGGCTCGAACCCGCGACCCCCGGCGTGACAGGCCGGTACTCTAACCAACTGAGCTACAACCGCGCGTGAGGGGCGGGATACGGTAAGCGGTTTGGGGCGTCAAGCGTATTTGAGCACGGATTTGCAGGAAATCTTCACCACAGTCTCGGCCGTGGATAACTCGGGCCTTTTTTGGCGCGCCCTGTGGATAACTGGGCCCAAAGGCGCAAACCCGTGTCGCCCGCGCCACGCGCGCCATGAAAGCTTAAGACATGTTACACGATTGCTTGCGTCAGGCGCGGAAAGCGAATCCTGTTTCTCGTCATAGATTTATCTATGGGTAATGGTAATGCTGCCGCAATCTAGACGAACATTCCTCGCCTCTGGCGCGGCCGCCTTGGCGTTCGCGCCGCGCGCGGCTCAGGCCGCCTATGAGATCAAGCTGCCGCCGGATTTGCTGCGCGGCGAGCCCGCCACGATCACCGCGGTGCGCACCAAGATCCCGCATGTGGCGATGACCTATGACGACGGCCCGCACCCGACCCTGACCCCCATCCTGCTGGACGAGCTGAAAAAGCGCCGCCTGCGCGCCACCTTCAATCTGATCGGGCGCTCCGTGGTCACCTGGCCCGACATCGTGCGCCGCATCGCCGACGAGGGGCACGAGATCGGCAACCACACCTGGACCCACCCCAACCTGGCGCGCCATGGCGACGCCTCGGTGCTGCGCGAGATCGACCGCACGACCGAGGCCATCTTTAAGGTCACCGGCCGCCCCCCCGTCACCTTCCGCCCGCCCTATGGCTCGTTCACCCTGCGTCAGCGCAAGATGCTCTGGAAGGCCCGCGGCATGCCCACGGTGCTGTGGTCGGTGGACCCGCTGGACTGGAAGCGCCCGGGCTCGTCCGTGGTGCGCCGCCGCATCGTGGCGAACTCGGTGCCGGGCTCGATCATCCTCAGCCACGACATCCATAGCCCAACCGTGCGCGCCATGCCGGGCACGTTCGACGGGCTGATCGAGCGCGGGTTGCAATTCGGCAGCCTCAGCCAGCTCATGGGCTGGCCGCTATGGCAGATGCGCGAGTTCAAGCGCGTGGCCGGGGTGGTGAAGCCCACGGGCAAGCCGGACCTGATCGCGCTGCAATAGGCGACCCCGATTGGCGGCTGGGATGCCGGAGCAGCTGGCGTGACCCGCAGACGAGGCGCCCTTGCCCTGGCCCCCTCCAAAGCCGCGCACGCGTCGCCAAAAGAGAAAAGAGCGCCCGGGGGCGCTCTTTCCATGCGTAACTCCGGATGGAGCGATCAGAGATTGCCGATCGACCAGAAGAACGTCTCGCCAGAGCTGTCATCCACGCCGTCATTATCGGTGGACACCCAGGCCGTGCCGTCTTCGAAGATCGCCAGGCCCTCAACCTTATCAACGACATAGCCGCCAAAGGATTGCAGGTCAGGGATCAGGTCGCGCACCTCTTCCTTGGACACCACAGGCAGCGTGCCACCCAGCGGCGCAGGCACCATCTCGGCGGCGGGGATGCGGTAGATCTTCTTGGTCACCACGTTCGAGCCGATCTGGTTGTCGCGCTCGATCACATAGACAAAATCACCGTGGGCCACGATCTCGGACAGCCCGACCCAGCCCTTCGCAGGCTCGGCCTTGGGGTAGTGCACCGCGCCCCATTCCTTGGTCTCTAGATTGTAAGCCACCAGCTTGACGTGGTTCTTGGGGTCGTCCTTCCACTCGCGCTGCACGGCCATCCATAGCGTGTCGCCGACCTTGGTGATGCCCTCGAAGCCAAAGCGCTTCTCGACGGCCATCAGCTCTGGCGGCAGGCCGATCTCGCCCTTGCGGTTCTTGATCACGCCATCCGCGGAGACGTGGTAGATCGCGTGCGGGATGACGCGACCGGTGCGGCCCTCGGAGGCCACATAGAACCCGCCCTTGCCGTCCAGGGTGATGCCCTCCATGTCGATCTGCTGCGCCGGGTTGCCGTCCTGGCGCACCACGCGGATGGCGTCGACGATGGTGGCAGGCGTGGTCTTCGTGTCGATCTTGAAGATCGTCGGCTGGAACAGGTAGAAGCTGTCATTCACCGCCCAGACGATGCCGTCCTTATCGGCAACCATGCCAGAGATCGCGCCCCAGCCGATCAGCTCGTCCGCGCCCTCCGAGGTCAGCGTCGGGTACATCGCCGGCGCGTCCTGGTACTCGAAGATCATGACATGCGCGCGCACGCCGCCGTCCTCGATCAGGTCCTTCTCGTTGGCCGAAACCAGCAGGTTGCGCTCGGGGATCGCCGCGTAGCCCTCTGGCCCGATGCCCGAGGGCAAGATCTGCTTCAGCACCGGGTTCACCGGGTCGGTGGCGTCATAGACGCCCACGGCAGAGCCGCGCTCGGAGCCCACGAAGACCATCGGGGTGCCGCCAAAGGTGGCGGTCTCAATCGACTCCGGCTCGACGCCTTTGCTGTCGGACCGCTTGTCGGGGTAATGCCCGATCTGGACCAGCGCATGCTCAAAGCTCACGCCGCTCTCATAGACCACAGAGCCGTTCTTGTTAAAGATCGTCCAGCCGCGCGAGCCGCCGTCCATGTCGCCCTCGTTGGCGGTGGCGAAATGGTTGTCATCCAGCCATTTCACCGCGTCGGGTTCGCGCACGCGGCCCGGCTGGCTTTCGTCAAAGCGCAGGATGGCGCGCTCGTCCGTGGCGTCGATCATGTCCAGATCCACGGCACCGGCGGAGAAGTGGCTCAGCACCGAGCCGTCGGCGGAGACAACCACCATGTGGTTGTTTTCCTGCATGGAAACAACGGTTTCGCCGAGCCCGTTAATGTCGACGAATTCCGGCTCTGGGTCCTCGGGGCTGACCTCGGCCAGGCCGGTCATATCGACTTTCTTCAGGCTGGCGCAGTCAAGCCCGCCCTCGGTGGTGTTGACCATCACCAGAAAGCCCGCGGGCATCTGGCCGGTGCGCCCGTCGCCAAGATCCTCGTCGCGCTCGTTCTCGATCGCGACCGAAATAAAGCTGCCGTCCTTGGACGCCGCGATGCTGTCGGGCTGGCCGCCCAGGTCGCAGGTGGCCGTGACGGTGCCAGTGGCGGTGTCGATGGCGGCCAGGTGGCCCGAGGGCGCGACATAGCTTTCCGATGTGTTCACACCCGCATAGGCCGTGGTGCCGACAACCGCCACCGCCGTCGGCTCGCCATCCAGGGCGACGTTGCCCTTGGGGGCGGGGTTGCTTGGGTCGGTGATGTCGATCAGGCCCAGCACGCCCAGCGGGCTGTCGGTATAGACCAGCGTCATGCCATCGGCGGTCACGTCGATGATCTCGGCGGATGTCTCGCGGCTCAGATCCTCGCCCGCGGCCATGTTGAGCGTCGTCTCGAAACTGGCGATGCGGTTAAAGTTCATGTCGGCCTGCGCCGCGCCGGCTGTCAAAGCCAGGGCCGATGCCGCCAAGAGAAGATGGTGTTTCACGGGAACCTCCGTTCATTGAGAATACCCTGAGACTTATCTGCTCTGTGTAACACCCCGTTGACTGCGCGCCTGAGCCAGGGGCGAGTCATTCATATTTGTTTAAGAATTCCTCGGCAGGCAGCGCGCGGAACTCTGGCAGGCGCTCTTGCAGCAGGTCATGCGGCCAGTCCCACCACGCCAGGGCAATCAGGCGCTCGGCGATCTCTGCCGGGAAGCGCGGGCGCATGGGCTTGGCGGGTATGCCGGTGACGATTGTGTAGGGCGGCACGTCCTTGGTGACCACGGCCATGGTCGCCACCACCGCGCCGTGGCCCACCGTGACCTCGGGGCGGATCACCGCGCCATGCCCGATCCAGGTGTCATGCCCAATCGTGGCGCGGCGCGCGCTGCGGCGCTCAAAGAACGCCTCGTCCGGCGCGACCCCGTCGAAATAGTCCCCCGAGCGGTAGAGGAAGTGGTGCAGCGAGGCGTTCCCCATCGGGTGATCCGTGGGGCCGATGCGCACAAAGCTTGCGATATTGGCGAACTTGCCCACCGTGGTGTTCGCCAGATCCGCGAACCGCGCGCAATAGGAGTAGTCGCCAAGCTCGGAATTGAGCACCCGGCAGCCCTCGTGCAGCTCGGTATAGGCGCCAAAGCTGGAGCCATAGGTCATGCAGCCCTCGGCGATCACCGGGCCGTCGGCACTCAGTCGCGCCATCTACTGGCCCTTGATCAGCTTATTGCGCAGCCAGCCCGAGAACGTGTCCATCAGCATCACCATCAGCACCACCAGCACGATGTAATAGGTGACTTCCTCCCAGTCCTTCTGGGTGATGATCGCCTGGGTCAGCAGCAGGCCAATGCCGCCGCCGGTGATCGCGCCGATGATCGTGGCCGAGCGGGTGTTGGATTCCAGGAAGTAAAGCACCTGGCTCAGCAGCACCGGCATGATCTGCGGGATCACGGCAAAGCGGTATTTCTGCGCGGCATTGGCGCCGGTGGACTGGATGCCCTCGATCTGCTTCTCGTCCACATTCTCCAGCGCCTCCGAGAAGAGCTTGCCGAAGGTGCCCGTGTCGGTGATCAGGATCGCCAGCGCGCCGGTCAGCGGCCCAAGCCCGAAGGCGCGGGTCAGCACAATCGTCCAGATCAGCGCGTCGACCCCGCGGAAGAAGTCAAACAGCCGCCGCATCGCGAACCGCAGCGCCACAAAGGGCGCAAAGTTCCGGGCCGCGGCAAAGGCCATCGGCAGCGCCACAATGGCCGCGCCGAACGTGCCCAGGAAGGCCATCAGGATGGTCTCGAAGATCGCCCAGGCCACATCCTTGTGCAGCCACATCTTGTTGTTCCAGAAGTCGCTGAGAATGGCCCCGGCCTCGCCGCTGGCCGCGCGGCTCATGACCTGCGCGACGCTCAGCCCGTGATAGGGGCTGTCGAGCGTGAAGAAGAACAGCTCCCAGCCGGTGAAGTAGCGCAGCACCTCGGTGCGGTTGCGGGTGATCGTCAGGCGGCCCGCCTCGGTGGTGATCGTCACGCGGTTCTTAGAGGCGTTGATCCAGTCGGGCAGCGTGTCCACCGGGTAGTCGGCCACCACGCCGCGGGCGCGGGAGACCTCGAAGCTCATCAGCCCAAAATCTGGCACGTCATAGGTGATCTGCTCGGGCCCGAAGGTCACAACGTGGCCTTCCTCGAGGTCGATCACCGTGGTCTCGCCCAGGGTTACCCAGTCCGGGCTCATGCCCTCGGGATAGCGGCCCTTCTTTTCGCCCTCGATGGCCACCGTGACCTCGCCAGAGCGGTTGTCCAGCGTGACATGGGTCTTGTGGCTATAGGTGTCCGCCACAAGGCTGCGCGCGTTATCGGCGCTGGCCCGCGCCCAGAGGTCGGGCATGTTGAAGGCGAAGAACACATAAGCCAGGTAGAGCAGCACCAGCACCGGCACGCCGAAGGCGATCATGCGCTTGCGCTGGAATATCTGCGTGGCCTGGGTCTGAAGCGCGGCGATGTCGGTCATATTACTGCTGCCCTGCCGAGCCGTGGGTCAGCTTGCCGCGCATATAGCCCGACACCTGGTCCACGATGATGATTGTGATGAACAAGAGCAGGAACAGCGCCACCGCATCGTCCAGCTTGCCCTGGCCCCATTGGATGGCGATCTTAAGCTCGTAGCCCAGCCCGCCCGCGCCGACAAAGCCCAGGATCGCGGAGGCGCGGATGTTGATCTCGAACCGCAGGAGCGCGTAGCTCAGCCAGTTCGGCGCCACCTGCGGCACCACGCCCAGCAGCATCTGCTGCCACCAGTTCGCGCCGACGCTTTGCAGCCCCTCGACGGGCTTGAGCGAGGCGTTCTCGTTCACCTCCGAGAAGAGCTTGCCCAGCGCGCCGGTGGTGTGGATCGCGATGGCGATCATCGCCGGCACCGGGCCGCCGCCCAGAATGAAGATGAGGACCAATGCGACCACGATCTCTGGCACCGCGCGCATGATATCCATCGCCCGGCGGAACACCGGGATCAGCGCCGGGAACCGCGCCATGCCGCGCGTCGACAGCAGCGAGAACAGGATCCCCAGCAAGGCGCCGATCAGCGTGGAGACCGCGGCGATGTTCACCGTCTCGACCAGCGCCGGGAAGAAGTTCACGAAGTGGCCGGGCATCTCGTCAAGCTTGCCCGCCGCCTCGGCGATCACCTCGACCGGGTAGTCAAAGAAGTTATCGATCCCGCCCCAGAAACTGCCGCCGTTGCGACCCTCGGCCAGGTTGAAGCCCGAGATCATCAGGGCCGCGAAAATGAAGATCGCGACAAAGGAATAAAGCCGCCGCTGGCGGACCAGGGCCAGATAGCCCGTCCGAATCTCGCCGAGCGTCTGCGTTGGGTGGGAGATGTCTGTCATGTGCCTGCAATCGTAGGGCGGGACTTGTCCCGCCCTACATTTTGGTTGCGTCGATTAGTTCGACTTTGCTTTGCGCGCCTCGATGATCGAGATGTAGGCCTCGTGGGTGATCGGGTCGAAGCCCAGGCTGTCACCCGCCGCAACGCCATAGGCGCAGTCGGCATCCGCCTCGTGCAGACCGTCCACCAGGGCGACCATCTTCGCTTTTGCGTCCGCCGGCAGCGACTTGCGCAGCACGATCGGGCCCTCGGGGATCGGCGCGGATTTCCAGATCTGCACCAGGTCGTTCATGTCCACCAGGCCGGCGTCCACGGCGCGGCGCAGCGCGCCCGAGTTGTAGCCGTCTTCCCAGTCGCCCTGGCCGTCGGCCCAGGTCACGCCGCCGTCGATGTCGCCCGCGTTCACAGCAACGATGGTCTGCTCGTGGCCGCCGGTGAACTTAACCTCGCCGAAATACTCGCCCGACTCCATGGTGATGCCGGCCTTGTACTGCGGGATCTCGATGGAGGGGATCAGGTAGCCGGAGGTGGAGTTGGGGTCGCCGAAGCCAAAGACCTTGCCCTGCATGTCGTCGATCGAGGCAATGCCGCTGTCCTTGCGGGCGAAACCGATCGAGTGGTAGCCGTAGGAGCCGTCCAGGTTGATCTTAACCAGCACCGGCTCGACGGCCTCGGCGTCGCGCAGGTAGGTCGCGGCGTAGGAGGACGCGCCCAGCCAGGCCATGTCCAGTGTGCCGCCGACGAGGCCCTCGATCACACCAGCGTAGTCAGCCGGGGCGAAGAGCTTGGTGGGAACGCCAAGGGCTTCCTCGGTGTAAGCGCGCAGGCACTCGTTGTTGTTCAGGCGGTCTTGGGCGTTCTCGCCACCAAGCAGACCGATGCGGAATTCGGTGATGGCATGGCCGTCCGCGAATGCGGCGGTAGAGATGGCCGTGGTGGCCAGGATCGTCGCGATGGTCTTTTTCATGGGTCTCTCCACGGGGTTGGTGCCAGATCTGTCTGTCTCGACAGGCCCGGCGGAAAAAATTAGGCCGTCACGGGGACGGCCTGGGGAGCGTTTAGGGTTTCGATCTCGGTCGATGTGGCGGCCTCGGAGAACGAGGCATCGGCGCCATAGATGTCGCGCGCGACACCGGTGGTCAGCTGCTCTGGGGTGCCGTCAAACACCACCCGCCCATCGCGCATCCCGATCACGCGGTCGCAATAGCGCCGCGCCGTATCCAGCGTGTGCAGGTTGCAGATCACCATGCGGCCGTCCTCGTCATGGATGCGGCGCAGGCTTTCCATCACCACCTGGGCGTTCATCGGGTCAAGCGAGGCGATGGGTTCGTCCGCGAGGATGATCTTGGGGTCCTGCATCAGGGCGCGGGCGATGGCGACGCGCTGCTGCTGGCCACCAGAGAGCGCCTCGGCGCGCTTAGGGGCCTGCTCGGCGATGCCCAGGCGGTCGAGGATGTCGATCGCCATATGGATGTCGCTTTGCGGATAGAGGTTCATCACCGTGGCCAGCGTCGAGCGCCGCGCCAGCGTGCCGTGCAGCACGTTGGAGACCACGTCCATGCGCGGCACCAGGTTGAACTGCTGGAAGATCATCGCGCAATCGGACTGCCAGGCGCGCATCTCGCGGCCCCGTAGTCCCAGGATATCGCGGCCCTCGAATTCCGCCGTGCCCTCGGTGGCCTCCGCCAGGCGGTTGAGCACACGCAAGAGCGTGGATTTCCCCGCGCCCGAGCGCCCGATGATGCCAATCATCATGGGCTTGCTGACTTCGATGGAGACGTTGTCCACGGCAGCTTTTGCGCCAAAGCGCTTCGTCAAACTTTCTAACCGTAACATGCGGCCCCCAACTTCGGTTGTTGCGGGGTAGCACTGGCTCAGATTCGGATTTGTGACGTATTTATTAAACTATTGTGACAGCCAAAGAGCCCCAAGATCGGGCCCGCAGGAGGCCTGAACGCGCCCGCCTAAGCCGCCCCCAGCTCTTGCAAAACATCGGCCAGGCTGGCGCGCCAATCCGGGCGCGCCACGTCGAAGACGCGGGCGATATCCGTGCAATCCAGGCGCGAATTCATCGGCCGCGCGGCCTTGGTGGGGAACTCCGCGCTTGGGATGTCGACCACCTCCGTCGACTTGCCCGCCTGCGCGAAAATCTCGCGCGCGAAACCGGCCCAGCTGACATCCGGCGCGTTGGAGAAGTGATAGGTGCCGCTGGTCGCCGGGTCCCGAAGCAGCCCCAGCGCCTGGGCAAACAGCGCATCGGCGATGTCCGCCGCCGCGGTCGGCCCGCCCACCTGGTCGTCCACGACGCTCACCCGGTCGCGGCTTTCTGACAGCCGCAGCATGGTCTTGACGAAGTTGTTGCCATGGGCGGAGAACACCCAGGAGGTCCGCATGATCGCGTGCGGGCCGCCCGCGGCGCGCACCGCGTCCTCGCCGGCCAGCTTAGAGCGCCCATAGGCCCCGATGGGGCCGACCGGATCGCTGGGCCTCCAGGCGCGGGTGCCCGCGCCGCTGAACACGTAATCCGTAGAGACATGCACAAAGGGGATGCCCTTGGCGGCGGCGGCGCGCGCCATTGCGCCGGGCGCGGCGGCGTTGATGGTCGTGGCCTGCGCCTCGTCCTCCTCGGCCTGGTCCACCGCGGTATAGGCCGCGGCGTTGATCACCGCATTGGCATCGCTGGCAGCGATGGCCTCTGCGGCGGCCTGAGGCGCGGTCAGGTCAACCTCTTGCCGACCCAGAACCTGCAGGCTCACGCCCTGGGGCACGCGGCGGCGCAGCTCTGTCGCCACCTGGCCGGTCCGGCCGAAAATCAAGAGCCTGGTCATGTGTCATCCCAATCCAAACGGCCGAAATCCCGCGCGTGGTACCACGCTAAAAAACGCCGACGCAATCGCTCAAGGGCCGCCCGCCCCATCGCCCCTAACCCGCTGCGTGCTCGGCGCCGGTCAGCGCTGGCCGCCGAGGCAGCTGCGCGATCTGGCGGCGCAGCCACATATTGCGCCCGGTGCCGTCGTAGCGGCGATGCCAGATCAGATCGAACACCACATTCGGCATCCGGAAGGGCACCGGGCTGGTCGCGAACCCCTTAAAGGCCGAATGCAGCAGCCGCTGCTGCATCGTGGCGACCAGCGCGGTCCCCTTCATCATCTGCGCCATGACATAGGCGTTGGACACATAGAGCGCCACCTTGCGAGACAGCCCTTGATCCTCCAGCGCCAGCTCGACCGTGCTTTTCTTATGCCCGCCGAAATCCAGCACGGCATGCCTGCTGGCCGCGTAATCCTCTATGCTCTGGATCGGCCCGCGCTGTTTGGGATCATAGAACACCCGCGGCTCGTCCTCAAAAAGCGGCTGGTATTTAAGCGTCGGCGGGTAGTTCGCCATGCCCGCCGAGATCACCAGGTCGGCGGTGGAATGCTCTAGCAGGTTCTCGATATTCTCACGCGATCCGAGCTCTAGGAACTTCACCGCCAGATCCGGCGCCTTGGCCCAGATACCAGAGCGCAATTGCTTAAGCTCGGGCAAAAGCTCTGTGGCGTTGGTGGCCACGACAAGCGGGGCCTGGTTTTGGTCGGGGCTGTACTGGCCGATATCGGCCATGCCCTCTAGATCCGCCAGAAGCTGCCGCACCTTGGGCACCAGGAACGCGGCGCGGTCGGTCGCGATGATCCCGCGCCCCGCCTTCACAAACAGCTGGTCGCCGAAGTAGCTGCGCAGCTTGTCCAGGCAATAGCTAATGGTGGACTGGTTGACGTCAAAGCGCTCGGCGGCGCGGCTGACCGAGTTCAGCTCGTACACCGCCACAAAGACCTTCAGCGTGTGCGTGTCCAGTTTTATATCATCGGATTTTTGCATCGTTCATCATGGTTTTATCGCTTGATTGCGCAAAATGGAAGCTACATTGTCGGGTCAAGCGTTAGTCGAGACAGAAGAATGATGAAATCATCCAACGCGCCAGAAGGCCCAGAAGGCATTGCAGAACATAGCGTTTTTGAGGGCCACGTGGCGCTGCTTTTAGAGGACAGTCGCTATGTCAGCCGCGTGGTCGAGCGCATCTTGCGGCTTGTCGGATTCGAGGTGATCACCGTCGCCCAGCCCGAACAGGCGCTGCAAATCCTGGACGGGCCACAGGAAATCTCGTTGCTCGTTCTGGACTACGTGCTGCAATCGCCCCTGTCCGGGCTTGACGTCGCGGTGCGGGCCCAAGAGCGGCGCGCGCAGACGCCGATCGTATTCCTGACCGGCTATCGCGAGGACTTCCTGTCAAAGCAGACGGTCCTCGGCTTGGCGCATATCAAGCTCTTGATGAAGCCGGTGCGCGCGCCGGTGCTGGTGGCGGCGATCAAGGCGCTTGTGCCCCCCGCCTCCGACGCCTTAACCCAGGGCGCGCACGTCGCCGTGGCGTCGTCTAGTTACCGGTAAGCTCGCGCCAGGTCTGCACGCTGGCCGAGGCCGCCGCCGCCAAAAAGCGCGCATCCGCCCCCACGGTGACCATGTCATAGCCCCACGCGATGGCCTGCGCGGCGTATTCCGGCGTCAGGCAGTGCAGGCAGCACTTCACGCCCTTGTCGCGGCTGACCTGGGCGATCTCTTTGATCAGGGCGATCATCTCGGGCTCTTGCCGGTCCAGCGCCGGGGCCAGGCGGCCGTTCTGCGTGCCAAGGGTCAGGTCCGAGGGGCCCACATAGATGCCGTCCAGCCCCGGCGTCTCGGCAATCTCGGCCAGGTTGGCCATCCCGTCGGCGGTCTCGATCATCGCCCAGGCCAGCACCTCGTCATTCACCGCCACGCTATAGCCCGGCATCGCGAACCCCGCGCGGGTCGGGCCAAAGCTGCGCTGGCCCAGCGGCGGGTAGCGCAGGTAGCTGACGAATTCCTCCGCCTCGGCGCGGGAGTTGATCATCGGGCAGATGATGCCCATCGCGCCCGCGTCCAGCGCCTTCATGATCTGCGCCGGGTCGCGCCAGGGCACCCGCGCCATCAGCGCCGGGCCAGAGCCCTTCATCGCCTGCAGCATCGGCAAGAGATCGCTATAGTCCAGCGCGCCGTGCTGCATGTCCACGGTGACGCTGTCATAGCCCTGCCCGGCCATGATCTCGGCCACGAACGGGTTCCCAATCGAGCACCAGCCATTGATCACCGGCTTGCCCGCGGCCCATATCTCTTTGATCTTGTTGCTCACCACGTCGCGCCCTCCCCGATTGCATTGCGCGGCAATGTCGCGCCGCGATGGAAGGCTTGTCAACCGCGTAGTCCTGGCCGCCACGCCGCCCTATCGGTCCCAAAAACCGGCCAAAAGCGCCCAGAACCTCATGGAATCCACCAGCATTGCAACTTCGGATTGACAGACCCGCGGAAACCTAATCTGCTTGCTGAAAGACTTTTGGGGGAGAGTGCGATGGCGACCGTTAGCCTTAAGAACGTCGATAAATCTTTCGGCAATGTTCACGTCATCAAAGGCGCATCGGTCGACATCGCGGATCAAGAGTTTGTGGCGCTGGTCGGCCCCTCCGGCTGCGGCAAGTCCACGCTCTTGCGCACCATCGCCGGGCTAGAGGAAGTCACCGGCGGCGAGATCGAGATCGGCGGGCGCGTGGTCAACAACGTCTCGCCCAGCGACCGCCAGGTCGCGATGGTGTTCCAAAGCTACGCGCTCTACCCGCATATGACCGTGCGCGAGAACATGTCCTTCGGGCTGGAGGTCACCGGCCACCCCAAGGCCGAGATCGCCCCCAAAGTGGACCGCGCCGCGGGCATTCTGCGCCTCGAAGAGCTGATGGACCGCAAGCCCAAGCAGCTCTCCGGCGGGCAGCGCCAGCGCGTCGCCATCGGGCGCGCGATTGTGCGCGACCCGGGTGTATTCCTGTTCGATGAGCCGCTGTCGAACCTGGATGCCGAGCTGCGCGTGCAGATGCGGGTGGAACTGGCCCTGCTGCATCAGGAGCTGTCCGCCACGATGATCTACGTCACCCATGACCAGATCGAGGCGATGACCCTGGCCGACAAAATCGTGGTGCTGCATGGCGGCGTGATCGAGCAGGTCGGCGCCCCGATGGAGCTTTACGACCGCCCCGCCAATGATTTCGTGGCCGGGTTCATTGGCTCGCCCAAGATGAACATGTTCGCCGCCGACGTGGCCGCGCAGGCGGGCTGGCTTTCGAATGAGGCCAGCTCTGCGGTGAAATTCGGCGTGCGGCCCGAGCATATGGTGCGCGCGGGTCATGGCCTGGCGGGCCAGGTCTTTCATGTCGAGCATCTGGGCGGGCAGACGCTGACCCATCTCAAGCTTGCCTCGGGGCACGAGTTCGTGCTCAGCGAGCCCGGCGCGGGCGGCGATGCCGCGGGCGACACGGTGCATCTAAGACCCGCCGAGGGCTGTCTGCACGCCTTTGACGCCAATGGCTTGGCGGTGCGCTGATGCGAGGCGCGCACCCCGCGAGGATCGCCCGCAAGGGCCGAGGAGCGGCCCCCTGCAGAGGAGCTAAGTGATGTCCCGCGCGTATCGATTGGCCCCCTGGTTGTTCCTGGCCCCCGCCGCCATCTACTTTTTCTCGCTGGTGATTTATCCGATCTTCGGCTCCTTCTGGGTCTCCTTCCACGACTGGGACGGCACCACCTTCCAATGCTCGGATGGCCGCACGTTGCAGGAGCTGGCCGAGGATGAAAGCTGTCGCCGGGTGCCGTTGATGACCTGGGTGGGCCTGGAGAATTACGAGCGCTTCTTTGACAAGACCCCACGCGATGCGGGCCGGATTGCGGAATATTGGAGCGGTGTGTTCGCCGGAGAAAGCCCGCGCTGGCCGCGGCTGTCGGTCGAGACCAAGGTGGTTCTGAACAACATCAAATGGCTGGTGCTCTTCCCGCTGGCGATCCCCATCGGGTTGGCCTTTGCGCTGTTTCTCAACCAGACTTCGGTGTGGATCCGCGCCACCAAGTCGATGTTCTTCTTCCCCTTTGTGCTCAGCCCCGCCGTTATCGGGTTCGTGTTCCAGTATTTCTACGACCCAAGCGGACCGCTTGAGGGGATCTATGACCTGCTGGGCTGGGACAGCGGCGTGATCGGCGACCAGACCCGCGCGACCTACGGGATCATCGTGGCGGGCTGGTACCCGCAGATCGCCTATTGCATGATCATCTACCTGGCGGGTCTGACGGCGATTGAGCCCGAGCAGATCGAGGCCGCGCGGCTGGACGGGGCGCGGCGCTGGAAGCTCCTGCGGCGCATCATCCTGCCACAGCTCTGGCCCGCCACCTTCGTGGCTCTGGTGGTCACCACGATCGGCGCGCTGCGCAGCTTTGATCTGGTGCAGGTGATGACCATCGGCGGGCCCGGGCGCGGCTCGTCCGACGTGCTGGCGCGCTACATGTACCAGAAGACGCTCTTTGATCAGGACTACGGCTATGGCGCGACGCTCGCGGTGATCCTGTTCCTGATCATGCTTGTGTTCATCGCGGTGTTCATCCGCCAGATGGTTCAGCAGGAGGACTAGGCCCATGTATCCTGCCCCGATGGAAACCTGGAAGCCGCAATCGCGCACGCTCTACAAGATCAGCGTGATCGTGGTGCTGCTGCTGTGGCTGCTGCCGCTGATCATCATCATGCTGGCGAGCTTTATGACCGCCGACCAGCTCAACACCGGCGGGCGCGGGCTGAACCTGCCCAACCCGTTCTCGATCGAAGGCTACCGCACCGCTTTCACGAACCAGGATTTCATGGCCTCGTTCATGAACTCCTTCCTGGTGGTGATCCCGGTCACCGCGATCTCGGTCTGCCTAGCGACGATGGCGGGCTATGGGCTGTCGAAATACAGGTTCCGCGGCCAGATCCTGATCTTCGCGATCTTCGTGGGCGGGAACTTCGTGCCGTTCCAGATCCTGATGGTGCCGGTGCTGCGCCTGACCCAGGACCTGGGCATCTACAACACCCGCTGGGCCCTGATCCTGTTCCACGGGGCGTTCCAAACCGGGTTCTGCGTGTTCTTCATGCGCAACTTCATCGCGCAGCTGCCGTCGGAACTGATCGAGGCCGCACGGGTCGAGGGCGCCAACGAGTGGCAGATCTTCCGCCGCATCGTGCTGCCCCTGGTGGTGCCGGCGATGTCGGCGCTGGCGGTGCTGATCTTCACCTTCGTGTGGAACGACTTTTTCTGGTCGCTGGTGCTGACGCCGGCCTCGCCTGAGGGCATGCTGGCGCCCGCGGGGCTTAACAACATCATCAAGGGGCGGTTCTACAACGCCTGGAACGTGTTGGCGGCGGGGTCTTTGCTCGTGGCGCTGCCGCCGGTGCTGATGTTCTTCGTGCTGCAGAAACAGTTCATCGCGGGGCTGACCCTGGGCGCGAATAAGGGTTAGGCAGCAAGGCCGCGCCTGCCTGCGCTTAAGAGTTCCTTAAGCAGAATCAGCCAGCATCCCACCGCGGGCGGCTCGGGGGAGCTTCATTTCAGCGAATTTTATGGGTGGGGGATCCCCCCGTCCTCCACCCCTATTCTCTTCCGATTCGCATTTCGGAAACGTTAATTTTCCTCAAACCGACAGACTCGCATCATTCAATTCGCAGCCCCCCGCGGCAGCCGCAGCCCTAAGCCCGCACAGGCACATCCACCAACTTGCCGCGCGGGATCAGGCATTCTTTGTCATAGAACGGCATCTCAACCAGCGCCCCCTCGCGCATCACACCATCCCGGCACCCAACCCGCACCGATGTCCCCGGCCCATGCGCCGCGCTGTCCATCAAGGCGATCCCAATCCCGTGGCCCAAATAGGGCGATACGGCCCCCGCGGTGACAACACCCGCGGCGTCCCCGTCGACCTCCAAAACCGCCCCGATCAGAGGCTCGCCCTCCACGCATTTGATCCCCCAGCTGCGACAACCGCGCTCCGCCGCGACCAACGCCGCCTTGCCAATGAAGTCTCCCTTGTCGAAATCCACGAACCGCCCCAGCCCCGCCTCAAAGGGCGTGGTGTGCAGATCAAAGTCGGAGCCCGCGTTCAGGATACCTGCCTCAATGCGCCGGATGTTCATGCTGTCGAGCCCGAACATGTCCAGCCCGCAATAGGCACCCGCCGCCTTGATATGCGCCCAGAGCGCCTCGGCGTCATGCTGCGGCTCGGTGTAGAACTCCCAGCCAAGCTCGTTAGTGTAGCCGGTGCGCGTGATGACAACCTCTTGGCCGCCGAGATCCACCCGCGCGATCCCGAAATAGGTGAACCCATCCGGCAGGCCACCCGCCGCGGCGGCCAGAATATTCAAGGCCTCGGGCCCCTGCACCTGGCTGGCGAAGATATCCGGGTCGCTGATCTCCACATCCATCCCGGCGCCATGCGCCCGCGCCCAGGAATAGAAATCGCCATCCGCCTGGGCGTACCAGAAGAGATCCGGTTCCAGCCGCAGCAACACCCCGTCCACGATCAGCCCGCCATCCTCGTAGCAGGCCAGCCCGTAGCCGCAGCGCCCCGGCCTCACCTTGGTGATGTCCTTGGTGAAGAGCCGGTCCAACAACCGTTCGGCATCCGGGCCCTTGAACTGCAAGGGCAGCTCGCCGGTATGCAACACAGCGGCCTTCTGGCGCAGCATCCAATAGCCGTCCTCGACCGATTGCGCATCAAAGCGCACCGCCATATGGCGGCGATTATAGAGGCAGTAATGCGGCCCCAGGGGGCGCTCGATCATGTGGTAGGGGTGGCGCGTCTGCGCATAGTCCCACCCTGCCCCGGGCTGCGAGGTCACCAAATCTCGCATCTCTCCATCACTGCACCGCATCTCACACCCTCCCTGAGTTCCGCTGTGACGATCCTCGCAATGGCGCGGCTTTTCAAGGGCGCGCGGAGGCCTATGCCTTGCGCCAAACAGAGATGTGGCTTTCGCTTTGCGCGGTGAACGGCGCCCGCGCCCAATCCGCCCAGCGGTGCTCCAGCACCATTCCGGCCATCTGGGCCATCAGATCGAGCTCTGCGGGCCAGGCGTAGCGGAAGGGGATCTGGCTGACGCGTGCGCCCTGCCCCTGCATCCAGACATGGCGCGAGCTGTAGCTTTGGGTCACCACATCAAACGCGTCGATGCAGATATGGTCGTCAGAGGCGTCGGTGACCAGCTTGTCCTCGCCGAAGGGGATCTTTTGCAGCGGCGGCACCAGGGTCTCGATTAGGAACCGCCCGCCGGGCGCAAGATGCGCTGCCGCGTTGCCAAAACAGGCGACCTGGGCGGCCTGCGTGCACAGGTTGTCGATGGTGTTGTAGACGAGGTAGACCAGCCCGAACTGGCCGGGCACCCGCGCCGTGGTCATGTCCCCAAGCGTGACATTCAGGGGCGTGCCGGTCTCCTTTTTGCGCAGCTCGGCCAGCATCGCGGCGGAGAGCTCGATCCCGGACACCGCGCAGCCCTTTGCGGCCAGAGGCAGGGCCACGCGCCCCGTGCCGATGGCGAATTCCAGCGCGGGTGCGCCCGCCGCCAGATCAAACAAAACATCCACCGAGCGCGCCAGCACCAAGGGATCGACACCGGCGTGGTTCTGGTCGTAGCGGGCCGCGACCGCCTCTCCGAAATACCCGTCATCCTGCATCTGTGATGCTCCCGCTGGAATGAAAAAGGCCCCGCCGGGGCGGGGCCTTTCATATCTTTTGCGAGACTTAGAGGTCGCCGAAGATCCGGGCGCGCTCTTCCTCAAGCTCGTCGAGGATCTCAAGCACGTCATCGGGATTCAGCATGAAGTCCTGGAAGCCCTGCATGCCCACCTTGGCCATCTCTGGCGTGGTGTCGCGGTCGTAGAACTGGGCGGTCTGGGACTGCGCCAGCATCGCCGCGCCCGCGTTCAGGAACTTGTCGTTCAGCGGCTTGGCTTCAGAGTTGGGCGGCAGCGTTTGCAGCGCCTGGTTAATCGCCTCGGCGTTCTCGGGCTGCGACAGGAAGGCCAGGAACTTCTTGGCGTTGTCCTTGTTCTGCGCGTTGGCGGGAACGAACACCAGATCCGTCGGCGCGTCCTCGCCGCGGGCCATGCCGGGCGTGATGTCGGGGAACTGGAAGAAGTTCATATTCGCCACGGTGTCCTCTGGGAGGTTCGGCACCAGGAAGTTGCCGATCAGGTACATCGCGGCCTCGCCATTGATCAGCGGCGGCTGCGCCTCCTGCCAGGAGTAGTTCTGGTGGTTCTCGATGAAGCATCCCGCATCCAGCGCCTTGCGCCAGTTGGCCATGGTCGCCACAACGCGGTCATCATTGTATTTGGCCTTGCCCAGCATCAGGTCGATGTGGAATTCCAGCCCGTTGGTGCGCATGTTGAGGTAGTCGAACCAGCCCGCGGCGGTCCACAGGAACTTGGTGCCGATGGTCACCGGGGCGATGCCCGCGGCGTTCAGCGTCTCGCAGGCCGCCAGCAGGTCGTCATAGGTCGCCGGGACCCCGACGCCATTGTCCGCGAACACGTCCTCGCGATAGTAGATGCCCCACTGATAGTAGCTATAGGGCAGCCCGTATTGCTTGCCGTCGAAGGTGATCGAGGGCATCGTCGAGGCCATGGTCTCGGCCAGGCCGTTCTCGGCCCAGACGTCAGAGATGTCGGCGAACAGCCCCTTCTCGACAAAGCCCGCCATGCGGTTGCCCGCGAACCAGAACCCCACATCCGGGCCCTCATCGGCCACAAGGAAGTTGCGGATCGCGGTCTTATAGGCCTCGTGCTCGATCACGTTGAACTGAACATCGATGTCCGGGTTGGCGGTGCGGAATTTGTCGACCACGGCCTCGAAAGCCGCGCGAGGTGCGGCGTCTGAGGTGTTGGCCGAGATGACAAGTTCACCCTCCGACAAAGCTGTTGTTGCCGTCAGGGCAAGGGTTGTTGCTGCAACGGCAGCACCAGTAATCATACGTTTCATAGAACTCCTCCCAAATTGGTAAAAGTAGAGTGCCGCATTGCGCGGCCATGTCAAGCAAGCCGGACTGTTCTGCCGGAGATTGAGTCTCTGGCCCCGTGCAAAGCCGGGCAGCATTTTGCCGGTCGTGGTGTAACGTCTGGGTTTTGAGCTAAAAAATCTGGGGCGGGCTGGGCGCGCGCGCATAAAAAAACGCCCGCACGCATCTCGCGTCACGGGCGTCTTGTTCTTGTTGGGTCGCGGGCCAGGCCCGCCGGGCCTAATGCCCCAGGATCTGGCTCAGGAACAGCTTGGTCCGGTCAGATTGCGGGTTGCTAAAGAACGGCTCGGGCTCGTTCTGCTCTACGATCTGGCCCTGGTCCATAAAGATCACCCGGTTGGCGACCTGCCGCGCAAAGCCCATCTCGTGGGTCACGCAGAGCATGGTCATGCCCTCTTCGGCGAGCTCGATCATAGTGTCGAGCACCTCCTTGATCATCTCGGGGTCCAGCGCCGAGGTCGGCTCGTCAAAGAGCATGATCCGCGGCTTCATGCAGAGCGAGCGCGCGATGGCCACACGCTGCTGCTGACCACCAGAGAGCTGTCCGGGATACTTGTCGGCTTGCTCGGGGATCTTAACCTTCTCCAGGAAGTGCATCGCCGTTTCCTCGGCTTCCTTCTTGGGGATCTTGCGGACCCAGATCGGCGCCAGCGTGCAGTTCTCCAGGATCGTCAGATGCGGGAAGAGGTTGAAGTGCTGAAAGCACATGCCGACCTCTGACCGGATCACATCAATGTTCTTGATGTCCGAGGACAAGAGCGTGCCGTCCACGGTGATCGAGCCCTGCTGGTGCTCTTCCAGCGCGTTGATGCAGCGGATCAGCGTCGACTTGCCGGACCCAGAGGGCCCGCAGATCACGATCCGCTCGCCGCGATACACCGTAAGGTCGATATCCCGCAGCACGTGGAACGTGCCGTACCACTTGTTCATGTTTTCGATGGAGATCGCGACCTCGTCGCTGACCGTCATCTGAGCTGCTTCAGCCATTTCTATACCCCCCTTACCGGTGGTCCGTTGCGAGCCTGCGCTCGAGCCATTGCGAATATTGCGAGATGCCGTAGCACACGACGAAGAAGAGCGCGGCGGCGAAGCCCAAGAGCTCCCAGTAGACGCCGTTCCATTCCGTCGAGGCCAGGATCGGCCCGCGGATCATGCCGACCAGGTCGAACATCGAGATCACCGAGACCAGCGTGGTGTCCTTGAACAGCCCCACCGCCACGTTGACGATGCCCGGGATCGAGATCTTAAGCGCCTGCGGCAGGATGATCAGCTGCATCGCCTGCGGGTAGTCCAGCCCCAAGCTGTCCGCCGCCTCGTACTGCCCCTTCGGCAGGGCGGCCAGACCGCCCCGGATCACCTCGGCGATATAGGCCGCCGAGAACACCGTGATCATGATCACCACGCGCAGGAACAGGTCCACCGTGCTTTCCGGCGGGAAGAAGTAGGACAGCATCACCGAGGCCACAAACAGCAGCGTGATCAGCGGCACGCCGCGAATGAACTCGATGAACACCACGCAGATCCACTTGATCAGCGGCATGTTGGATTGCCGCCCCAGCGCCAGCGCGATCCCGATGGGCAGAGACAGCGACACGCAGGTCACGCCCAGCATCAGGTTCAGCATGAAGCCGCCAAGATCGCGCGACGGAACTGATTCCAGCAATGCGTTCTCGGACGCCGTCTCTGGGATCAGAGCCATGCCCAAGACCCAGACCAAGATCGCCGCCGCAATGCCGCCAAAGAAGCCGCCGGCAAAGGTCTGCTTACCCAGGCGGTCGAACACGACATAGCCCGCAACGACACCCAGCAGCGCCACGATCGGCACCGCAATCGCGCCGCCCCAGATCAGCCAGAACGCCAGGAACGGGTAGAGCCCGGTGAAGATCAGCAGCTTGCGCGGCAGGTCAAAGAACAGCACCGGTGCGGCCGCAAAGAACAGCAAGACCAGCGCCAGGTTCGGGCGCCAATACTGGTCGTTGGGGTACTTGAAGCCATAGAGCAGCTGGTTCCAGCGCTCCGTGAGGACCGAGAAACAGCCCCCCACCCGGCCCTGCAGGATCTCACGGCACTCAGACAGGCTTGACGTGGTCCAAAGCCCGCCGAAGAGCCAAGGCAGGATGCTGCTGAGGATGATGTAGATCGCCCAGATCGCCAACAAGGTAAGCAGCGAATTCGCCCAGCCCGCAAAGAGGTTCTCGCGCAGCCACTTGACGATGCCGGTCTCGGAGGCGGGTGGCGCCTTCTCCGGCAGGGTCTCGGTGCGTACGAAGGCGACGTTAGAGGTGTCAGTCGGCATCTCAGCGCTCCTTCAGCTTGATCGAGCTGTTATAGACGTTCATGAACGCCGAGATCAGCAACGAGATCGTCAGGTAGAACAGCATCAGCAGCAGCACGCATTCGATGGCGCGCCCCGTCTGGTTCAGCGTGATCCCGCCCAGCGTGGCGGTGATGTCGGCATAGCCCACGGCGATGGCCAGCGAGCTGTTCTTGGTGATGTTGAGATACTGCGAGATCAGCGGCGGGATGATCACCCGCAGCGCCTGCGGCAGCACAACAAGGTTCATAACCCGCCCGGGACGCAGCCCCAGCGAGGCGGCGGCCTCGGTCTGGCCCTTGTTGATCGCCTGGATGCCCGCACGCACGTTCTCGGCGATGAAGGCCCCGGTGTAGATCGACAGCGCGAACCACAGCGCGATCAGCGGCCCGCCGATCTTGATGCCGCCGCTGAAGTTAAAGCCCTTCAGCGCGGGATACTCCCAAGAGAGCCCCATGATGACCATGAGCGCCAGGAACGGCACCAGCCAGATCCCCAAGCTAAAATACCAAGTCACCGGGCGGTCGCCCGTAGCCTCTTGGACCTTGGTGGCCCAGCGCCCCAGCGCCCGCGCGCCAAAGAACGAACCAACCAGGAAGGCCAGCACCAGCAGCCAGTTCAGCACCGCCACATCAAACAGCGGGCGGGAGAACCAAGGGCCGGGGATATAGACGCCCCGATTGGTGAAGGCCGCGGATCCAAACAGCATGCTCGCCGCGGGCTCGTCGCCGCGGAAGGCCCGCGGCGCGGGCAGCACCGCCGTCATGATGGTGAAGATGATGATGATCCAGATCAGCACCGGGATGTTCCGGAAGATCTCGACATAAAAGGCCATCAGCTTGCTGACGAGCCAGTTGTTGGACAGCCTCAGCACGCCCGCCACGACGCCAAAGATCGTGGCCGTGATACAAGCCAGGAAGGCGACCAGCAGGGTATTGAGGATACCCACAACCGCCGCGCGTCCATGGCTGGACTGGCTGTCATATTCGATAAGCCGCTGGTTAATGTCATAACCGGCTGACTCACCAAAGAAACTGTATGAGATGTTAAGCCCGGCTGCCGCAAGGTTCTGAAACAGGTTGTTCAGAAGGTACCAAAACGACAGTGCGAGGATGATGGCCGCAATGGCTTGAAATGTTAATGAACGATACCGGGTATCGTTGATTAACATGCTCAGCCGAAACGTCTCCTTCGGAGGGTCGGTGAGAGTCGTCATATGTATCCCTGTCACTCCCTGGTACTTAACCATAAAGGCCCTGTCGTGCCGCGTCAGCCTTCCAGGGCGGACTCACGCGGTAGATAGGAAAAGGGCGCGGAATTTCCGCGCCCTTGACCGCTATGTGCTTAACGGAACGGCGGTGTGTAGATCAGGCCACCTTCGGTCCAGAGCGCGTTCAGGCCGCGCGCCAGGCCGATCGGGGTGTTCTCACCGATGTTCTTCTCAAAGCTCTCGCCGTAGTTGCCAACAGCAGAGATCACCTTCATCGCCCAGTCGGCTTCGAGGCCCAGCTGCTCGCCCAGGTTGCCCTCGGTGCCCAGCATACGGTTGATCTCGGGGTTGTTGGTGCCACCGGACATCTCTGCCACGTTGGCCGAGGTCACGCCAAGCTCTTCGGCGGTGATCAGCGCGTTCAGCGTCCAGCGCACGATGTCGCCCCAGTTGTCGTCGCCGTGGCGAACGAGCGGGCCGAGCGGCTCTTTCGAGATGATCTCGGGCAGAACGACGTGCTCGCCCGGGTTCTCGAAGGTCGCGCGGGTCGCGGCCAGGCCAGAGGCGTCCGTGGTGTAGACGTCACAGGCGCCAGCAAGGTACTGCTGCTGCGCTTCGGCGTTGGTCTCGATCGGGACCGGCTCGTAGCTGATGCCGTTGACGCGGAAGAAGTCCGCCAGGTTCAGCTCGGTCGTGGTGCCGGTCTGGATGCAGACGGTCGCGCCGTCCAGATCCTTGGCCGAGGACACGCCCAGCTCAGCCGGAACCATAAAGCCCTGACCGTCATAGTAGTTCACGCCAACGAAGGTGAACTTGAGGTCCACATCGCGCGAGAAGGTCCAGGTGGTGTTCCGGGCCAGCAAGTCGACCTCGCCGGAAGCCAGCGCGGTGAAGCGGGTCTTACCAGTGGTGGGCACGAACTCGACAGCGTTCGAGTCGCCCAAAACGGCAGCAGCAACTGCGCGGCACATTTCGACGTCAAAGCCGCCCCAGTTGCCGTTGGCATCGGGAGCCGCGAAGCCCACGAGACCGGTCGACACACCGCAGTTCAGCTTGCCACGTGCTTTAACATCGTCAACAGTGGCAGCCTGTGCCGCACCGGCCGCCAAACCAGCGACGGTCAGCGCGCCAAGAACGAAGGTTTTTTTCATGTTTACCTCTTCCTGATATCCACCCTGTCCCACAGGGTAGGTTCTCCAGGCCATTGCTGGCCGGACATTGAGTGTATGTGAAGGCAGAACGCCCCAGCATGGCGCAGTGTGGTGGATTCCGTTCGAAAAGGTCAAGGCTGGAGTTTCGGAAACGCAGTGTTTCTGATCAAAAAATGGGCTTGATCGCAGGGATGGTCATCTTTTAGACGGGCGGGTTTTTGCCACGCGTCAGCGCTAGGAACCGCGCCGCGTCGGCGAAGGCGCGGGCCTTCTTGTCGGCTTCCAGGGTCGCCTCGTCATCCGCGCCCCATTGCTCGATCTGCCACTCTTCGTCGATGCGAGAGGCCGCCCAAAGCGCCGCGACGGGTTGATGCTCGGCGCTCGCCGCCAGCCCTATTATTAAGGAGCCAGAAAGACTTATTAGATCATGCAGGGCCGTCACTTCGAACGCAGACATAGCCCAAAGCGGCGCGGCCAGGGCCTCCAGAGCGGCGGGATTCTGCGGCTGGTGGATCACCCCCTGCACGGGGATCAGGCGCCCGCCATGGGCCTGGTCCGCCCAGTCGATCAGGGGGTCCCAGGCCGCCGCCTGCCGCTCTGCCAATGGGGCGGGATCGGCTGCCCGATAACAGGTCAAATCGCTGTCGCCATAGGCAGCCAGCAAAGCGACAACCTCGGCAAATTGCACCGAAACCTTGTCGATGGCCGCATTCGCGGCGCGGGTGAGTGGCATTACCTTTGGGTCAACCTGGCCGTTCTGGGCGTCCCACTCCGCCGCGATGGCCTCTGCAAGCCCCCGAGTCGGGAGAATCAGCCCCGCCTTGGCCGGCGTCTTCACCGGCCGCGCGTCCAGATGAACCGCGTAACCGCCCTCTGATTCGACCGCCCTGGCCGTGTCCCAAAACCGCTTTGCCGCCCAGCTCATTCCAGCTCCTCGAATGGGTCGCTGGGCACGTCCGAGGGGTTCCAGCCGAACGTCTCCCAGCTGCGCGCCATGTGATCCGGCAGCGGCGCGGTAAAGCTCATCAGAGCGCCGGTGAAAGGGTGTTCAATGCGCAAATGCCGCGCGTGCAGGTGCAGCTTGCGGCTGATGACGCCCCCCAGCTGCGCGCCCCAGCCGTCGCCGAGATTCTCCTGCCCCGAGCCGCCATACTTGCCGTCCCCGGCGATCGGGTGGCCGATCTCGGCCATATGCGCCCGCAGCTGATGCGTGCGCCCGGTGATCGGCACCAGCGCCACCCAGGCGGCGCGCCCGCCAAGATTCGACAGCACCGAATAGTCCGTGGTGGCGCGCTTTGCGCCCGGCGTGGTGTCCACATCGCGCGGGTGGACGCAGTGCATCCGCTCGCCCTCGCCCTGCGCGCCGCGCCCGCCAGCCTTGACCAGCCCGAACCGAATCGTGCCCATCGCCGGGCTGGGGTTGCCCACCACAACCGCCCAGTAGATCTTGCGGGTGGCGCGGGCGCGGAAGGCCGTGGTCAGCTTGCTGGCCGCCACCTGGCTGCGCGCCATCAGCAGCACGCCCGAAGTGTCCTTGTCCAGCCGATGCACCAGGCGCGGCTTGTCCTCGCGGCCGAACTTGAGCGCCTCCGCCAGCCCGTCCACATGCCGCGTCTGCTTGCTGCCGCCCTGGCTGGGCAACCCGGGCGGTTTGTTCAGCACGATCAAGTGGTCGTCGCGGTAGAGCACAGCGGACTGGATCATCTTGGCATCCGCCTCTGACACCAGCGGGCTGCGGGGCTGCGCCCAGCGATCCTCTTGCCGCTCCGGCAAGGGGGGCACCCGCACCGCCTGCCCCGGGCCCACCCGCGTGGCGGGCTTCACGCGCCCGCCATCCACGCGGATCTCGCCCTTGCGGCACATCTTCTCGATCTGCCCCTGGCTGACCTGTGGGAACCGCCGCCGGAACCAGCGGTCCAGCCGCTGCTCGGCCTCCTCCGCCGCAACCGTCAGGGTCTGCACGCCGCTCATGCCAGCGCCCTCCCGGCCAGGTAGCCCAGCGTCACCGCCGCCAGGCAGAGCACCGTGGTGCCCAGGACATAGCCCGCCGCCAGCCCGACCTGCCCCGATTGCACCAGCCGCAGCGCGTCCAGCGAGAAGCTCGAATAGGTGGTGAAGCCGCCCAGCACGCCGACCACGAGGAACGGGTATACCGCCGCCTCGCCCCGCGGCGTGACCAGCAGCGCAAAGGCCACACCGATCGCCAGCGAACCCAGCACGTTCACGCAGAACGTCCCCCAGGGCGCGCGCAGCATCAGCCCCGCGGAATACCGCAGCACCGCGCCCAGAGCGCCACCGAATGCAACATAGAAGAAGGCCATGCGCGCCTGATGGGTCGGGGCGCCGGTGTTGTCAACTCAGATGTCGCCGAAATCGCCGCCGCGGCCCTTGCCCCCGGCAAAGCGCCCCGCCCCCGCGATGCCCTGGTGGCGCGCCGCGTCCAGCCCACGCGCCCATTCCGCGCGCAGCGCCTGCGCCGGGGGCAGCCCGTGCCCGCCCCGGATCGAGGCCCGGTCCGCCAGCATCGCCCCGCTTGGGAAGCGCGCGATCTCATGCGCCATCGCCTCGGCCGCGGCGCGCGCCTCGCCGTCCGGCACGACGCGCTCGCAGAGGCCAATGGCCAGGCATTCCTCGGCGGGCACCTTGCGGCCCGTCATCGCGATCTCCAGCGCCCGCCCCTCGCCCACCAGCCGCGGCAGTCGGAACGTGCCGCCATCGATCAACGGGATGCCCCAGCGGCGGCAGTAGACGCCCAAAAAGGCGCTCTCGCCCATCACGCGGCAATCCGCCCAAAGCGCCAACTCCATGCCGCCCGCCACGGCTGGCCCCTCCACGGCGGCAATCACCGGCTTGGACAATTGCAGGCGCGACGGCCCCATAGGACCGCGGGGCGCCGCGCCGTCCCCCTCCGGGAAATCCAATGGCGCGATCTCTTCCGTGAACCGCGCCGGGTCGCCCAGCGAGGCCGCGTATTTGAGATCCCAGCCGGCGCAGAACGCCCCGCCCGCACCCCAAAACACCGCGACCTGCGCCGCCTCGGTCGCATCGAACTCCAAGAAGGCGTCATGCAGCAGCTCTGCATGCTCAGGGTCCACCGCGTTGCGCGCCGCGTCGAAACGGTCGTTGATCACGGTCCAAACTGGACCCTCCTTCTCGATGCGCACTGCCATGGCTGTCTCCTCCCATTGCCTGCACACAGACTAGGCGTCCAGGGCGGGCTTTGTCAGCAGCAACGCGGCGCCTGCGGGTTAAGGAGTCAAGAAATGGCCTGGAGCAGGCGTTGAAGATCTACCGCCCCGGACTTGATCCGGGGCCTCCACCTTGAACCAAGCGCAACACGGGCAGCGGCCGACCTGGAGGTCGCTTACGCATCAGGTCAAACAATCACAGCATCTCTGGAGATCGCAACGCTTCTATGAGATGCGCGGTTGCAAAAGCGGCCTCCTGGGGGAGGTCGGCCGCTGCCCGAGGCAAGCTCGGGCGGTTGCATTGCTTGGGTTCCCAGGCGCCTGGTGTCGGCGAGCGTTGTAAGGGCGTTTCATTTGAGCCCATAGGTCCGTTCCAGGCCTATGCAGCTCACAAATTGCGCTGCGCCCGCTTCTTCACGAAGAAATCCAACCGCTTCTTCAGCTCGCGTTCGAACCCGCGTTCCACCGGCACGTAATACACGCCCCGCTTCATGTCCTCGGGGAAGTAGTCCTGCCCGCTAAAGGCATCCTCGGCAGCGTGGTCATACTCATAACCCTCGGCATAGCCCTGCTCCTTCATCAGCCGCGTGGGCGCGTTCAGGATGTGCTTGGGCGGCACCAGGCTGCCGGTCTTGGCCGCGGCGCGTCGGGCGTCCTTATAGGCCGCGTAGCCGGCGTTGGATTTCGGCGCGAGCGCCAGATAGATCACCGCCTGCGCCAGCGCCAGCTCGCCCTCGGGCGAGCCCAGCCGCTCGTAGGTCTGCCAGCCATCCAGGCACACCGACTGCGCCTGCGGGTCCGCGAGCCCGATATCCTCCACCGCCATGCGGGTGATGCGCCGCGCCAGAAAGCGCGGGTCCTCGCCGCCCTCCAACATCCGCGTGAACCAGTAAAGCGCGGCGTCGGGGTCGCTGCCGCGCACGGATTTGTGCAGCGCCGAGATCAGGTTGTAATGCGCGTCGCCGGACTTGTCGTACTGCGCGGCGCGCTTTTGCAGCCGCGCGGTCAGGTCGGCGCGGCCCAGCTTGGCGTCGACCTTCCAGGCGGCGATCTGCTCGACGAGGTTCAGCATGGCGCGCCCGTCGCCGTCCGACATCTCCAGCAGCGCTTCGCGCGCCTCGCCATCCAGCGGCAGCGCCCGGCCCAGTTCGCGCTCCGCGCGCTGCGCAAGGCGCTCCAGGTCGTCCAGGCCAAGACGCTCCAGCACCAGCACCTGCGCGCGGCTCAGAAGTGCCGCGTTCAACTCGAACGAGGGGTTCTCGGTGGTGGCCCCCACCAGCAGGATCGTGCCGTCCTCCATATGCGGCAGGAACCCGTCCTGCTGCGCCTTGTTGAAGCGGTGGATCTCGTCAACGAAGAGCAGCGTGCCCTGGCCGTTCTGGCGGCGGATCTTGGCGGCCTCAAAGACGCGGCGCAGGTCGGGCACGCCGGTGAAGATCGCGCTGATCTGGACGAAATGCAGATCGGTCTCGTCCGCCAGAAGCCGCGCGATGGTGGTCTTGCCCACGCCCGGCGGGCCCCAGAAGACCAGCGAGGACATCGCGCCGGATGCCAGCATGACGCCCAGCGGGGCCTCCGCCCCAAGCACCTGCTGCTGCCCAATGACCTCCGACAGCGCCTTGGGCCGCAGCCGGTCCGCCAATGGGCGCGGCGCCGTGTCCGGGACCGGAGCAGTGTCGAAGAGATCAGGCAAAATCCACCTCAGGCTTCTTTTCGGCTAAAAATACGGAATCACAACGCAGGTCAAAAGAAAACCCGCCTCCGTGTGGGGCGGGTTCCTAAAAACCGGCGGCTGATCCGCCCATGGAGCGGGTAAACCCGCTCTGATGGGCGTTTTCGCCAGGCCGATAAACGCCCATTCGGGCGCGAAGAGGCCTAGCCTTCGGCTTCTTCCGCGGCCACGCGGGCCTTGTCGGCGGCGCCCTTGGCGTCCACGTCCCGGTCGACCAGCTCGATGATCGCCATCGGCGCCATGTCGCCATAGCGGAAGCCCGCCTTCAGCACGCGGGTGTAACCGCCCTGGCGCTCGGCATAGCGGCCGCCAAGCACGTCAAATAGCTTGGCCACATGGGCGTCCTGCTTGAGGCGCGACGCGGCCAGGCGGCGCGAATGCAAATCGCCCTTCTTGGCCAGGGTGATCAGCTTGTCCACGACCCGCTTAAGCTCTTTCGCCTTCGGCAGGGTTGTCTTGATTTGCTCATGCTCGATGAGCGAGCCGGCCATGTTCGCCCAAAGCGCCTTGCGGTGCTCATGGGTCCGATTCAGGCGGCGGTAGCCACGCTTGTGACGCATATCGTTTCTCCGTTTCGTGCCCTCTACGGGCGTTTATGCTTTGTCTGGGGCCCCATGCGCGCGGGGCCCTCTCCTTGGGGCGTTATGCCCATCGCTATCCACCAAGCGCGCCCTGGCGGGCGGGGGCGGGGTCGTTCTTGGTTGCGCCATTGGTCCGAGCGACCAATGGACGACGGGACGCCCGCCGGGGCGCGCGTCCCAATTCTTAGAACTGGTCTTCGAACTTCTTGGCCAGGTCCTCGATGTTCTCCGGCGGCCATTCCTCGACATCCATGCCCAGGTGCAGACCCATGCCCGAGAGCACTTCTTTGATCTCGTTGAGCGACTTGCGGCCGAAGTTCGGCGTGCGCAGCATCTCGGCCTCGGTCTTCTGGATCAGATCGCCGATATAGACGATGTTGTCGTTCTTGAGGCAGTTGGCCGAGCGCACCGACAGCTCCAGCTCGTCGACCTTCTTCAGCAGAAGCGGGTTGAACTCCAGCCCGTCGTCGTCGTCCTGGCGGCTGGCGGCCTCGGGCTCGTCGAAGTTGACGAAGATCGACAGCTGGTCCTGGATGATGCGCGCGGCATAGGCCACGGCGTCGTCCGGTGTTACAGAGCCGTCGGTTTCCATCTTCAGCGTCAGCTTGTCATAGTCCAGCACCTGGCCCTCGCGGGTGGGCTGCACGTCATAGCTGACCTTCTTGACGGGCGAGTAGATCGCGTCAACCGGCACCAGGCCGATGGGCGCGTCCTCGGGGCGGTTCTTGTCGGCGGCGACATAGCCCTTGCCGGTGTTCACGGTAAGCTCCATGAACAGGTCGGCGCCGTCGTCAAGGTGGCAGACCACGTGATCCTTGTTGAGGATCTCGATGCCTGCGCTTTCCGAGATGTCACCGGCGGTGACGACGCCCGGGCCCTTGGCCGAGATCGACAGCCGCTTGGGGCCCTCGACTTCCATGCGGATCGACACGCCCTTGAGGTTCAGGACGATGTCGGTGACGTCCTCGCGCACGCCCGCGACCGAGCTGAACTCGTGCAGCACGTTGTCGATTTGTACGCTGGTGATTGCCGCGCCTTGCAGCGACGACAGCAGCACGCGCCGCAGCGCGTTGCCCAGCGTCAGCCCGAAGCCGCGCTCAAGCGGTTCGGCCACAACAGTGGCTTGGCGCAGCGGGTCATTGCCCGGCTTCACCTCCAGCTGTGTGGGTTTGATTAGTTCCTGCCAGTTCTTATGGATCATGCCTATCCTCCATTCTTGTTCCCTGCTGCATGTCCGGATGGCAGGGAACGCCCGAGGTATTCAAAAGATGGTGCCGGACCCCGGCGCTATGCCAGGGCCCGGGCGAGCAGAACGTATTAGACGCGGCGACGCTTTGGTGGGCGGCAGCCGTTATGGGCGATCGGCGTCACGTCGCGGATGGACGTGATGTTAAAGCCGACAGCCGCCAGCGCGCGCAGCGCGCTTTCGCGACCGGAACCCGGGCCCTGCACCTCGACCTCAAGGGTCTTAACGCCGTGCTCCTGGGCCTTCTTGCCCGCGTCCTCGGCGGCCATCTGCGCCGCGTAGGGCGTCGACTTGCGCGAGCCCTTAAAGCCCATCGTGCCAGCGGACGACCACGCGATGGCGTTGCCCTGCACGTCAGAGATAAGGATCTTTGTGTTGTTGAACGAGCTGTTCACATGCGCCACACCGGCGGCGATGTTCTTGCGTTCCTTGCGCTTGGGAGCGCGACGATCACGTGCCATGTTTCTCGGCCTCCCTTACTTATTTCTTCTTGCCGGCGATGGGCTTTGCGGGGCCCTTGCGCGTGCGAGCGTTGGTGTGGGTCCGCTGACCGCGCACCGGCAGGTTGCGACGGTGGCGCAGGCCGCGGTAGCAGCCCAGGTCCATCAGGCGCTTGATGTTCATCTGAACTTCGCGGCGCAGGTCGCCCTCAACGTTAAGGTTGGCGTCGATATGTTCACGGATCTGCAAGACTTCTGAGTCAGACAGCTCGTTCACCCGACGGGTGGCGTCGATGCCCACGGCCTCGCAAATCTGCGTGGCGGTGGTGTGTCCGATGCCATGAATGTAAGTCAGCGCGATGGGTACGCGCTTAGCGGTGGGGATGTTTACCCCAGCGATACGTGCCACGTGGATACGTCCTTTTCACGTTGCGGATCCGTAACCCCAGATCCTTTTTTCACAACCAAAGCCCGCGGATTTTTGAGGTCCAGCGGGCTCGCTATAAGATTCTCGTGGCTGCGGCGGGGGGCGACCCCGCGATGCGGCCGATTCTCAGTAGAGATGGCGGTAGGTAAGGTCTGCAGCCTCCGGCGTCAATACCCCATGTCAAGGATAAATTTCGCGCCGCTACTCGCAGGCCAAGAACCGCGTGGGCGCGTCCCCGCCCTGCCACCAGAGATTGACCACGCCGGGCTCGTAGCTGCCGAACTGGAAGGTGACCAGGATGGGCTCGATCAGACCCGGCTCCGAGCAGTAGCCCAGCCGCGTGGTGGTCACGTCGCCATCCCAGCGAAACTCCACCGGCGGCTCGAACGCGCAGTAATACTCGATCTCGAACATCTCGCTCGCGGTGAGCGTCATGCCAAGCTCCTGGCCGTCGATGGCCGAAAGCCCGCACATCTGCGGGTTGGTGACAAGCTGCGGTGCGGCGCTGGCCACCGAGGCACCAAACGCGAGCGCGATGGCCGAGAGTGCTGGTTTCATGGTCTCTTCCTATAGCGTCCGGGCCTTACCCTGAAACATCGGGCAAAGACTGGGCAGACGCAACCTCTGGATCGTTTGGGAGCACCGCCGAATGCGGTGATTTAGGATTAACGCAGCGCGCCGCCGTGTAAGACGCCGCTGCCGCCACCTTAAAGGACCGGCCCGCGAGCATGATTCCCGCTGCGGGGCTCGGCGCCGCTTTTGGCCTGGAGCGGGCATTGCCTACATGCGCACCGCCCTGACAACGCTTGCCGACACCAGACGCACCAGAACCCAAACAGCGCAACCGCCCGAGCTTGCCTCGGGCAGCGGCCAACCTCCCCCAGGAGGCCGCTTTTGCAACGTTGTCCCCCATTGGAACGCAGGCGTTTTCGAAGATCGCTCGCAACACAGAGCGGTAGCGCAAGCGACCTCCAGGTCGGCCGCTGCCCGCGTTGCGCCCGGTTCAAAGTGGAGGCCCCGGATCAAGTACGGGACGGGCGGGTTTGCCCTAACCGGCAGGCGCGGCCTCTGCTACCAGCGCAGCCACGTCCAGCGGCGCGTTGATCATCGCCAGCGCGCCCTCCGTGTCCCGCGGCCACTCGGCTTGCGGTCGATCCCGGTAGAGCTCCACGCCGTTGCCGTCGGGGTCATCGAGATAGACCGCCTCGGACACGCCGTGATCCGCGGCGCCGGAGATCTCGATGCCCGCACCCAACGCGCGTTTGATCGCCGCGCCTAAAGCGGCCCGGTCGGGGAACAAGAACGCGGTGTGATAGAGCCCCGTGTGCCCCTTGGGCGGGGGCGTGCCGCCCAGGCTCTGCCAGGTGTTCAGCCCGATATGGTGGTGGTAGCCGCCGGCGGACAAGAAGGCGGCGCGATCGCCGTATCTCTGCATGACCTCCAGCCCGATCACGTCGCGATAGAAGGCAACCGCGCGCTCCAGGTCGGCCACGCGCAGGTGGACATGGCCAATTGTCATCTCTGAGGGTGCACCCATGGGGTCGCTCCTTTCCAAAACCTTGCGGCAGAGCTGGGCGCGCGGGCCGCGCGTCGCAACGCCGATCCCTGCACATCGGCTGTGCACGCGGCGCCCCGCCGCGCCAGCGGGTCGTTTTCAGACTTGCGCGGCGGGGCGAATCCGCGCCACTACGCGGCAACTCAAGAAAAGGATGCGCCCCATGCCGCTGACCATGAACAAAGAGGTCTTCATCACCTGCGCCGTCACCGGGTCCGGCGGCACGCAGGACCGCAGCCCGCACGTGCCCCGCTCGCCCGAGCAGATCGCGAGCTCCGCGATTGACGCGGCCAAAGCGGGTGCGGCCATCGTGCACTGCCATGTGCGCGACCCCGAGACCGGCACGCCCTCGCGCCGGCTGGACCTCTACCGCGAGGTGACCGAGCGCATCCGCGACGCAGATGTGGACGTGGTCTTGAACCTCACCGCGGGCATGGGCGGCGACATCGTGTTCGGCAACCCCGAGGCCCCCTTCCCCGTCAACGAGGACGCCACCGACATGATCGGCGCCTCCGCCCGCGTGGCGCATGTGCGCGAGTGCCTGCCCGAGATCTGCACGCTGGATTGCGGCACGATGAACTTCGCCGAGGCGGATTACGTCATGACCAACTCGCCCGGCATGCTGACCGCCATGGGCGGCATGATGACCGAGATAGGCGTCAAGCCCGAGATCGAGGCCTTCGACACCGGGCATCTTTGGTACGCCAAGCAGCTGGTGGCGGACGGCGTGCTGGAGCCGAACGCCCTGGTGCAGCTGTGCATGGGCGTGCCCTGGGGTGCGCCGAACGATCTCAACACCTTCATGGCGATGGTCAACAACGTGCCAAGCGACTGGACTTGGTCGGCCTTCTCGCTGGGGCGCGATCAGATGGCCTATGCCGCCGCCGCCGTGCTGGCGGGCGGGAATGTCCGCGTCGGGCTAGAGGACAACCTCTGGCTGGGCAAGGGCGAGCTGGCCACGAACGCCCAACTGGTGGAGCGCTCTGCCACGATTATCACCAATATGGGCGCGCGGATCATCGGCCCCGACGAGGTGCGCGCCAAGCTCGGCCTGACCAAGCGGGCGCCCGTCGCGAAATGATCCAACGGGCGCTGCCTTTCCTTGCGGCCCTGCTGCTTGCGGGCTGCCTCGGCACCACCGAGGCCCCGCCGACCGAGGACGCGCCCGAGACCGACGACAGCGGCTATGTGTTCGACGACGCCGAGAACGCCCCGGAAGGGGCGGACGAGGCTGCTGAAAGCCCCGCCGAGGAGGCCCCGCAAGGGGCCGAAGAGGCGCCCCAGGCAGAGGCCGAACCCGCAAAGCCCGACCCAAACGCAGCCTTTCGCCTGGAATGCACCAAGCGCAAGGGCAGCCTCAGCAAGCTCAAATCCGGCGCCTTCGTCTGCGTCACCCGCACGCGCGACGCCAATAGGCGCTGCGTCAGCGCGGGCGAGTGCGACGGGGCATGCCTTGCGCGCTCCGGGACCTGCGCGCCGGTGAAGCCGCTGGTGGGCTGCCACGAAATTCTGACCAATAGAGGCGCGCGCGCCACGGTCTGCGTCGAATAGCGGACGCAACCGACCAAAGGAGACAATGACATGAGCAACATCGCGGCGATCATCGGCGGCGGCGTCATCGGCGGCGGCTGGGCCGCGCGCTTTGCCCTCATGGGGTGGCAGGTGCGGATTTTCGACCCCGACCCGGAGGCCGAGCGCAAAATCGGCGAGGTCCTGGACAACGCGCGGCGCTCACTCCCGGGGCTCTCGGACACCGCGCTGCCGGCGGAAGGCGCGATCACGTTCCATGCCGAATTGGCCGACGCGGTGGCTGGCGCCTCCTGGATCCAAGAGAGCGTACCAGAGCGGTTGGAGCTAAAGCAGAAGGTCTACGCCTCGCTCTTGGCCGCCGCGCCGAGCGACGCGATCATCGGCTCGTCCACCTCCGGCTTTAAGCCCTCCGAGCTGCAAGAGGGCACTTCCAACCCCGGCCAGATCGTCGTGGCGCACCCGTTTAACCCGGTCTACCTCTTGCCCCTGGCCGAGCTGGTGACCACGGCGGCCAACTCGGCCGAGACCATCGCCCGCGCGCAACAGATCCTGCGCGCCATCGGCATGTACCCCCTGCATGTCAAGAAAGAGATCGACGCCCATATCGCCGACCGCTTCCTCGAGGCCGTCTGGCGCGAGGCGCTCTGGCTGGTCAAGGACGGCATCGCCTCGACCGAAGAGATCGACGACGCGATCCGCTATGGGTTCGGCCTGCGCTGGGCGCAGATGGGCCTTTTCGAGACCTACCGCGTGGCGGGCGGCGAGGCCGGCATGAAGCACTTCATGGCGCAGTTCGGCCCGGCGCTGAAATGGCCCTGGACCAAGCTGATGGACGTGCCCGAGTTCACCGACGAGCTGGTGGACCTGATCGCGGGACAGTCCGACGCGCAGTCCGGGCAGTATTCCATCCGCGAGCTAGAGCGCATCCGCGACAACAACCTGGTGGGCATGATGCGCGCGCTCAAGCATCAGGATTACGGCGCCGGGGCCCTGCTGAACGAGACCGACAAGGGGCTGCGCGACCAGAACGGGACGGTGCAGGACTTCCCCGACATTGATGACCTGACCAAGCCGATCGAGACGGTCAGCCGCGCCGTGCCCTTGGACTGGACCGATTACAACGGCCACATGAACGAGGCGAAGTACCTGCAGGCCTTCGGCGACGCCACGGACCGCTTCATGTGGATCGTGGGCTGCGACGCCGAGTACATCGCCACCGGCGGCAGCTACTTCACCGCCGAGACCCATATCCGCCACCTGGACGAGATCCAGGCCGGCGAGCGCATCCGCGTCGAGACGATCTGTCTGAACGGCCAGGGCAAGAAGATGCATCTCTTCCACCAGCTCTGGGCCGGGGACCGGCTCTGCGCCAGCGGCGAGCATATCCTGATCCATGTCTCACTTGAGACGCGGCGACCCTCCGAGCCGACCGGCGTGATCCCGCAGCGGATGGCGGCGATCCACGACGCCCATGCCGCCCTGGAGCGGCCCGAGGGCGTGGGTCGCTACGTGGGCGCGCCACGGTGAATCGGAACCGGTGAGCAAGCGCGTCCTGATCACCGGCGCCGGCGCGGGGACTTGCCCTGCGATCTCGGTGGGCGGGCATGTGTTCAACCCACATGTGTCGCCCTAGGTTTTTGCCTGTGTGGGTGGTTCTGGGCTCGCGCGGGCTTTGAAGATCTTCCGCCCCGGGCTTGCCCCGGGGCCTCCACCTTGAACCAAACGCGACGCGGGCAGCGGCCGACCTGGAGGTCGCTTGCGCAACGCTCGCCGACACCAGACACGTCAGAATCCAAGCAGTGCGACCGCCCGAGCTTGCCTCGGGCAGCGGCCGACCTCCCCCAGGAGGCCGCTTTTGCGACGCTGCAAACTAATGAAACAACTGCGTTTGTAGAGCGCGCCCGCCAAGTACCGACGTTGCGCAAGCGACCTCCAGGTCGGCCGCTGCCCAGGTTGTGCTTGGTTCATGGGGGAGGCCCCGGGTCAAGCCCAAGGCGGGTTTCTAAGGCCCACTCCGGTCCAAAACACCCTATCTTGGCCTCAAACGACTTGAGAACAAAAATAGAACATCTATACTGGCCGCCCGATGACAAGTCAGCTTCTCAACCGCGCCACGCATCGCCGCCCCGCCCGGCCAGAGCTGCCCTTCCTGGGCGATCTGAGCCTCAGCCTGGGCCGCGCGCACGAGCTTTGCGGCCCGGCGCGGCGCACGCTGGCGGCGATGATCGCGGCGCGCAGCCAGGGCCCGGTGTTCTGGATCGCCCCCGCCTGGCAGGCGGAGCGGCTGAACCCCGAGGGGCTGTGCCACCTGGTGGAGCCGGGCCGGGTGACCTTTCTGGATCCGCTGCGGGGCGAGGACCTGTTGTGGTGCATGGAGGAGGTCTTGCGCGCGGGCGCGGTGCCGCTGGTGGTGCTGGACCTGCCGGGCACGCCGGGGCTGACCCCGGTGCGGCGGCTGCACCTGGCGGCCGAGACCGGGCGCGAGATCTCGGGCGCCTGGCCGCTGGGGCTGATCCTAACACCCGGCGCGGGCGGCGCGCAGGGGATCGAAAGCCGCTGGCAGATGACCGGCGATCACGGCGCCGAGGGGCGCCGCGCCTGGCGGCTCGACCGGCTGCGGGCGCGCACCGCGCCGCGCCAAAGCTGGCATGTTACGCCCAGGAACGGGCAGCTGCAGCTGACGCCCGCGCCGGATTTCATCCCGTAACGCGCCCCTCAAATTGTTATGATTGGATCGAGGCGGCCCGGCGCGCTAAGCCTTGGCCCATGCAACGGACCCTTTTGGCCGCCGTGCTCGCCCTCCTGGGCGCCGCTGCGGCGCTCGCCGCCCCGCAAAGCTACCGGCTGGAGCCCGACGCCTCCACGGTGCAATTCACCTACCAGCTCAACGGCCAGCCCATGACCGGGCGGATGCCCGTCACCCGCGCCGATATCGAGATCGACTTTGCCAATCTCAGAAACTCCACCGCCCAGGTCACGCTCAACGCCGCCAAGGCCCGCGCCGGGCTGATCTTTGCCACCGAGGCGATGCGCGGCGCGCGGGTTCTGGACACCAAGCGCCACCCCGAGATGCGCTTTGTCTCCACCGCGGTGCGTGGCACGCCAAGCGCCGCACAGTTGGCCGGGCAGCTGACGATCCGCGGCGTGACCCGGCCGGTAACATTGCAGGCCCGGCTCTACCGGCAGCGCGGCACCGCCCCGGGCGCGCTGGACCGGCTGTCGATCCTGTTGACCGGCTCGGTGGATCGCACCGCCTTCGGCGCCAGCGGCTTTGCCGACCTGGTCGGCCCGCGGATCGACATCACGATCCTGGCGCGGATCGCGCGGGAATAGGCCCCCGCGTCACGCCATGGAATGCCCGCCATCCACGTTGATCGTCTGGCCGTTGATATAGCTCGCCTCGTCCGACAGCAGGAACCGGATCACCGAGGCAACCTCCTCGGGCTGCCCGAACCGGCCCAGCGGGTTGCTCGCGCGCAGCAGGTTGCCCCGCGTGGCGATGATATGCGCGGGCATGGGCGTCTCGATGATGCCCGGCGCCAGCGCGTTCACCGTGGCACGCGGCGCAAAGCGGCGCGCCAGCGAACGGGTCAGCCCCACGATCCCGCCCTTGGCCACGGAATAGGCCGTGTGATCGCCCGAGCCCTGCCGGAAGGCCAGCGAGGCCACGAACACGATGCGGGTCATGTGATCATCGGACAGACGCGGCTCTAGTGCTGTGGCGAAGTTATAGGCGTTCTCGACGTTGTTCTGGATCGTGCTGGTCCATATGCTGGGGTCACCGCCCAGCTCGGGGTCGGGGGTGAAGCTGCCCGCCAGATGCGCGAAGCCATGGACGGGCCCGTCCAGCTCGGCCAGCGCGGCGTGGCATTCCTCGGCGCTCAGCGGCGCCCCCGCCACGGCCTTGGCGCCCAGATCTTCGGCCAGCGCCTCCACGCCGCTCTCGGGGCGGTCGATCAGCAAGAGGTTCTCGCCGCGCAAGAGCGGGCATAACGCGCGCCCGATCCCGCCAGCCGCCCCGGTGATGACGATGTTGCGCATGGAACCGACCTCCCCTTTTGCGAGAGATCAGCACGCCACCAGCAGCGGCGCAAGCCCTAGGCCGTGAACCGCCCGCGCAGCCAGCGCAGCAGGTAGATCACCGGCCAGCGCAGCACCGAGACCCCGGCGGCCAGGCAGAGCAGCCCCACCCAGGGGCCGTTCTGGTAGGTGACATAGCCCAGCAGGGGGATGCCGACCGCGATCAGGCCGTAAGCCAGCCGCCAATGCCGGTCCCGCGTGGGCAGCATCGCCGCCAGCGAGGCGACGAGCACCCAGAGGCAAGCAAGGATCAAAGAGAGCGTCATTCCGGTGGGTCCTCCGGCGGGGTCTGGTTGCGGCCGCGCGCCCGTTGGATCAGGTAGATCAGGGGGCGCCTGAACATGGACAGGAAGGCCAGTACGCCCAGAATAGCAACCGTAGGACCATGTACAACCCCGATCCAGACAATCAGAACGGGAGCCAGGCCGAGCAGCACCAGCCCAGGCACGAACTGCCGCCGCATGGGCAGCATCGCGGTGACGGTCGCCGCCAAGACCCAAAGGCACGAGATGAAAAGGGGCGCGCTCATGGTCCTGCCAGTGACATGGCAAGGGCGCCGAGCGCAAGCCCCAACCCGAGCCATGGCGCCGCCTAACGTAATCCTAACGCACCGAACGGAGGGCCAAGTAAGTCCTGATACCGGATGCGCCTTAGGCGCTGAAAATCAAAGGATTTTCGCTGTCGGACATCTGTCGGCTATGTGTCGGCTTTGCGTCGGGCAAAATGGCGGCTGTTGCGCAGGCCTGGAGGGAGCGTGCGGTGGCTAGCTCACAGGCGGCGTCCCCCCGCCAAAGCGCTCAAGCCATTCGATGATATCGCCAATCGTTTTGAGGCGTTTGTACCACTTGATGGTCGTATCCATCGCCTCGCCCGCGTCGTCACGCGTGGGTCGTGCACGCCCATTTAGGCAGACTCAAGGCCCGCCGGACGCGAATTGTAGCAACCGCGTGGCGAACTCGGTCAGCCGCCCATTGAGAAGCAAGTTGTCGAGCGCATACCCGCCCGCACCCACGCCGATGGTACCCGCGGCCTTCATTGCGGCTGCATCGCCAAGCTTTTTGCAATAGTTACCCAAGGCCTCGATCGCCTCCCAGAGGCCGCTGGCAAGCGCCCGAAGCTTTGGAAAGTCGGGCTTGGGCGTGTCGAGCTCGGCTTCGATCTCTTCCAATCGGTCGCTGAGGAATGCGTACCGCGCAGTGAGCTCTGTCGGTTCCTCGCGCATGGCTTCGGGGAGGTTATGCTGACGCCTTTCATAGTCGAGCATCAACTGTCGAATGTTCTTGAGCGCGTCCTGGATCTCCTTGACCTCACCCAGGAGCTGCCAGCGCTCGTAGATCTCGCGGATCAGCGGGTTGATGTGGTCGGCGCCCTTCTTCCAATCCTCTTCTTGAAAGCGGGAGGTGTCGGACACCTCAAAAATCTCGGCGAGCATGTCCCAGTGGGCGTCGTTGTCGGGCAGCATGGGCCGACCGTCGAGTTGGGCCTGGTACCAGTCGATCCAGAATCCCCAGTTCTCCGGATGCATCGTGGCGTTCAGCGCAGCTTCAACCTTTCGCCAGTCTTCCTCGAATGGATTGGACGTGTTTTCTGACCAAAGCGGAAAAATCTCATACAAAACATGAGTTCCACAAAACAAACCTGCGTCGGAGCGAACTGAATCCCAGATCCTCTGATGGTTGGTCTCAGCGGCCTCCAAAACAGAAAGTGCCGCGGACTTGACAGCGTTTTCCGAATCCAGCTTTCCAATTGCGTTAGCGTACACGCCCGCTTGACCAGCGTAGTCACCCCTTGGGTCCCCGTCTCTGGATTTCGCGAAATCAAGGGTCGACATCTGCACCAAGAGTGGAATCTCTAGTCTCGGCCTTATTGCGGCAATTCGGGTGCAGCTAAACAAACGCCAGGCACGCATGTCCTCGAGATTTTTTTGTATTGGGCTCGGAAAACTTGCCCAAAACAATGGTGCCACTCTCATTGCGGTGCGTTCTGCAATGAAACTCGCGGATGCGACACGGTTCTCAACCATCTGTGAGCAGAACCAGCCTTCCAGACTATTCTTATCGATTATTTCAGAAAATTCAACCATATGAATCCACTGACAAATCAGCCACCTCCGATCACGGATGGCGTTTTTTGTAGTCTTCTTTGCAGTGATAGAAACTTCCAATGCGTCCCTGCCTGGGGGAGCATCGGGCTTGGCCCTCGTTCCTCAGGCCGGTTGTGCGCGGGGCAGTCAGTTTGTGTCAACATCATAGGCAGGTTACCCCTGCGGTAGCTTCTCCGGCAACCCATTCGCCCAAGCGCTGATCGTGCCCGCGCCCAGGCAGACGACCATATCGCCGGGCTGCGCCTGCTCGCGCACCAGGCGGACCAGGTCGGCCTCGTCGGTGATCGCGCGGGCGTGGCGGTGCCCGTGGCGGATCAGGCCGGCCACCAAGGCGTCGCGGTCGGCGCCCTCGATGGGCTCCTCTCCGGCGGCGAAGACCTCGGCGATGGCCACCACATCCGCGTTGTGGAAGCAGCCGCAGAAGGCCTCAAAGTGGTCGCTCAGCCGCGTGTAGCGGTGCGGTTGGTGCACGGCGATCACCCGTGACCCTGAATCCTGGCCGATGGCCTGGCGCGCGGCCTGCAGCACCGCGGCGATCTCTGTCGGGTGGTGGCCGTAATCGTCGATGATGGTGATGCCGCCCGCCTCGCCCACCTTGGTGAAGCGGCGGTTGACGCCCTTGAACGCCGCCAGGGCCTCGCGGATCGCGTCCCGCGACATGCCCAGATGCCGCGCCACCGCAACCGCCGACAAGGCGTTCGAGACGTTGTGGTCACCCGGCATCGGCAGGGTGCAGCCCTCGATCATCTTATCCTCGCCCTGCAAGGCGATATCAAAGCAGGGGAAACCGCCCTCGTAGCGCAGGTTCACCGCCCGCACATCCGCCTGGGCGTTGAAGCCGTAGGTGACGATGCGCCGGTCGGTGATCTTGCCCACCAGAGCCTGCACGGCGGCGTCATCGGTGCAGCACACGGCCAGCCCGTAGAAGGGGATGTTCGAGACGAAGTCCTCGAACCCTTTGTGCAGGTTCTCCACCGTGCCCCAGTGCTCCATATGCTCGGGGTCGATATTGGTGACGATGGCGATGGTGGCGGGCAGGCGGTTGAAGGTGCCGTCGCTCTCGTCGGCCTCGACCACCATCCACTCGCCCTGCCCCATGCGCGCGTTCGAGCCATAGGCGTGGATGATGCCGCCGTTCACCACCGTGGGGTCCAGCCCGCCGGCGTCCAGCAGGGTGGCGACCATGGTGGTGGTGGTCGTCTTGCCATGGGTGCCCGCGACGGCGACGTTGGATTTCAGGCGCATTAGCTCGGCCAGCATCTCGGCGCGGCGCACCACGGGCAGGCCCTGGGCGCGGGCGCTGTCCAGCTCGGGGTTGCCGGGTTTGATCGCGGATGAGACCACCACGACCTCGGCACCGTCCAGGTTCTCGGCGCTCTGCCCGATAAAGACCTTGGCGCCCATCTCGGCCAGCCGCTCGGTGATCTTGGACTGCTTCAGGTCAGAGCCCTGCACGGTGTAGCCATGCATCAAGAGCACCTCGGCGATGCCCGACATGCCGATGCCGCCGATGCCCACGAAATGGATCGGGCCCATCTCGCCCGGAAGTTTCGTCGCCGCGTTCATGCCACAGGTCCTAAACCGTTCCCACCGCTCATGCTTCATCTGCCTGACTATGCCCCTTTGTCAAATCCGTTACCATTTCTGCCAGACGTTCTGCCGCGTCTGGTTTGCCAATTGAGAGTGCGGCCTGCGCCATCTGCGCGGCGGCCTGTTCGTCGTCCAGGATCGCGGCGATATGCTCGGAAAGCGTGGCCGCGTCCAGCTTTGATTCCGGCATCAGAACGGCGGCCTGGGCGTCCACCAGCGCGCGGGCGTTGGCGGTCTGCTCGTCGCGGATCGAGGCCGCGTAAGGGATCAGGATCGAGGGCCGGCCGATCACGGATAGATCCGCCACGGTCGAGGCCCCGGCCCGCGCGATCACAAGCTGTGCTGCAGAGATCCGGTCCGGCACGTCGCGAAAGAAGGGCTGCACCTCGGCGCGGATGCCGGCCTGGGCGTAGTACTCGGTGACGCGGGCATGGTCCTCCTCGCGGGCCTGATGGCTGACCCGGATATGGCGCAACA
>NZ_LFTY01000002.1:2103772-3995303 GCF_001078595.1 Candidatus Rhodobacter oscarellae
GTCAGGGATTTGAAGGCGGCGGGTGCGATCTTGGAGAGGATGCGCGCGCCCTGGCTGCCGCCGATCACCAACAGGTCCATCGGGTGCTCGCCGGGCGCGATATAGGGCGAGGCGGCCTTGGCGGCGATGGCGCCGCGCACCGGGTTGCCCACATGGTGCCCCTCGATGCCCTTGGGCAGCTCGGTGGGCCAGGTGCCGCAGGCGATGCGGTCCACATGTTTGGCGAAGAGCTGGTTCACCCGGCCCAGCACGCCGTTCTGCTCGTGGATCATGCGCGGCAGGCGCATCAGCCGCGCCGCCGCCAGGGCCGGGATCGACGGGTAGCCGCCAAAGCCCACCACCGCGGCGGGAGGATCGCGCCGAAAAGCGCGCCACGCGGCGATCACGCCGCCCAGGATGCGGAAGGGCACCCCCAGCTTGGCGGCAAACCCGCCGCGGGCGAAGGTCGCGCTGGCGACCTCCTCGATCTGCACCGAATGCGGGAACCCGCCGGTGTAGCGCGCGCCGCGCTCATCGGTCGATAGCTTCACGCGCCAACCGCGGCGCAGCATGATCTCGGCCAGGGCCTGGGCGGGGAACATATGCCCGCCGGTGCCGCCGGCGGCGATCACGAGAAGTGGTTTACTCACGGTCTAGCGACCCCTTCGTCCAAGGATGTCCCCGATCTCGCCCTGCGGCCGGGTCCGGGTGAACGCCAGAAGCATCCCAATCGCGATGCCCCCCGCGATCAGCGACGAACCGCCATAGCTGACGAAGGGCAGCGTCATGCCCTTGGCGGGCAAGAGCCGCACGGCGACGCCCATATTGATGATCGCCTGCACGCCAAAGGTGCAGGCCAGCCCGGTGCCCGCCAGGCGGATGAACGTGTCGCGCTCGCGGATCAGCCGCAACAGCGAGCGCACGGTGATGCCCATGAACAGCAGGATGATGAAGAGCACCAGGATCAGCCCGTATTCCTCTGCCGCCACGGCGATGATGAAATCGGTATGCGCGTCCGGCAGGGACCATTTCACATGCCCCTCGCCCACGCCCACGCCGAAATAGCCGCCCTCACGGATCGCGCCGGTGGCGTAGCCAAGCTGGGTCGTGGGGTCGACCTCGGGCGTCAGGAACCCGTCGATGCGGCGGGCGAAATGCTCGGAGTTGTTATAGGCCAGCGTGCCCACCAAGACCGTGCTGGCGCCCAGAGCGCCCAGCAGGGTGAAGGGCGCGCCCGCCACGAACCACATCACGCCCCAGGCAAAAAGCACCAGGCAGGCCTGCCCGAAATCGGGCTGCAGCGCCAGGAACCCCACCACCACGCAGGTGACGAAGAACGAGAACAGCTTGCCCGGCGGGCCGTTGATCTCTTGGCTCGCCGCCATCAGCCAGGCGGTCATGATGATCAGCCCGGGCTTGAGGAACTCCGAGGGCTGCACGCTGGCAAACCCCAGCGAGTACCAGCGCGTCGCCCCCTTGCCGAAATCCGTGCCCAGCACCGGCAGCAGCGCCAGCGCCGCGAAGGCGCAGAAGAAGCCCAGGATGCCCAGCCGGCGCACCAGCTGCGGCGACATCATCGAGGTCAGCACCATCGCCGTCAGCGCCAGGAGGCCGAACACCGCCTGCCGCTCGACATAGTGGAAGGGCGCAAAGCCGTTACGGCTGGCCAGGGGCGGCGACGCCGCCAGCCCCAGCAGGATCCCCACCCCGAAGAGCAACAGGACCGCCGAGATCGTCCATTTGTCTATCGTGCGCCACCAGCGTGGCAAAATCGGCTCGCCGTCGCGCATGGGCGCGGCGCCAAATACCATCTCTGTCATGATCCACCGCTCAAAACTGCCTCAATCCGCCCGTTTGCCGGGTCTGAGGCGCAGCCTAGCCGGAATCGGCGGGCTTTTCCAGCGAAACAAGGCCCGGATTCGTGGCGGTTTGGCCACAGATGCGTGGCCCGCCCGCAACTTGTGCTTGATTCGAATCACCGCAGACGCGATCACGCGCGCCCCAGCACAGGCAACGAAAGGAGGGCTCGGGATGAACATATCTGTCAACGCCGCGCTCTCTGGCTGGAAGGCCCAAGGTTAGAGCGCGGATCGCGCCGATATCGGCGCTCCTGTTTCCCTAACCAAGAGGCGCCGGCCACGCCCGGCGCGATCCTTATGACCTATGACATTCAGGGCCTCTTGGCGGAGGCGCTTGAGAACGACTTTCTTGTGGGCGGGCTTGGTCTCGCCGCACTCGGCGCGGCTTACGGCGTGCTGCACATGGTGCTGGGCGCGCTGTGGCGGCTCGGCGCGGCGCGGCTATGGCTGACGGTGACGCTGGACAACCGGACCGATGGGTTCCGGCACCTCTTGCTGTGGCTGGAGGAGACCGGCGCCCTGCGCAAGAGCCGCCGCTTCCATGTGGATCGGAACGCCAAGGACGCCTTCGCCCCGGCCAAGGGCGTGCATTGGTTCCGCGTCGGCGCGCAGCTCGTGCGCCTCTCGCGCGAGATGAGCGAGAAGGCCCGTGTGGGCCAAAGCCAGCGCCCGCTCGAAACGCTATCGATCCAGGTGTTCGGCGGGCGCAAGGCGCAGGTCCAGGCCTGGCTGGCGCGCGGCGCCCAGATCGCCGAGGCGATGGAGCGGGACGGGCCGAAACTCTTCCAGTACGCCTCCAGCTACTGGCAGGAGCTGTGCGAGCTTCCCGCGCGCCCCCTGGGCACTGTTTTGTCGGTGGATGACCGGCTGGAGCGCTTGCTGGAGGACGTGCGCTGGTTCTACGCGGCCAAGGACTGGTACGTCGCGCGCGGCGTGCCCTGGCGGCGGGGCTACCTGCTCTACGGCCCGCCGGGCACTGGCAAGTCCAGCCTGATCCGGGCGGTGGCGTCCGAGCTGCACCTGGACGTGGCGACCCTGGACATCGCTCGGCGCGGGCTTGGCGACGAGGACCTGCGCGAGGCGATGGCCGAGGCGCCCGACCGCGCGATCCTGGCAATCGAGGATATCGACGCGGCGTTCCAGGGCCGCGACCCGGGCGACGCGCTGCCGGGGATCAGCTTCTCGGGGCTTCTGAACGCCATCGACGGGGTGGCGGCCCAGGAGGGCCGCGCGCTGTTCATGACCACGAACCACCGCGAGCGGTTGGACCCGGCGCTGATCCGGCCCGGGCGCGCGGATATGCATGTCGAGCTGGGGCTCGTCGGCGCGGCGCAGGCCGCGCAGCTCTTCGCGCGGTTTTATCCCGAGCGGGCCGATCTCGCCGAGCCCTTCGCCGCCGCCCTGGGCACTAAGCGTTTCTCCCCAGCGGAGCTGCAGGGCTGGCTCATGGCGCATATGTCGGACCCCGAAGGTGCTGCGCGCGCCGAGGGGCTGCAACATGCGCCTATGCTGGCGGCGGAGTGAGCTTCGCCGCCAGCGCTTTCCGTCTCGCGCTTCGCAATTGACCTCCCCAGCGTTGTCTGGAACGCTGCCCGAATGTTCCGCATGCTCTCTGTTTTCGATCTAAAGCCGGGCGTCGCGCCCGCCGACTTCGCCGCGCGTTATGACCGCTTCGTCGCCGCGATGGTGGAACTGGGCCTCGCCCAGGGCGCCGACCCGATTGGGCGGCGCAATCCGGCCTCCATCCTCGACACAATGGAGACGCTGGAGCAGCAGTATTTCACGGTGATGCATTTCACCGACCACGCGCAGTCCGAGCGCGCGGTGGCCATGATCCAGAACCCGACGGCAGAGATCGACCAGCTGCACCGGCAGACCTGGGGCCTTGCGACCAATATGGCGTTTCTGGCTTGGGAGGACCTCGCCACATAAGCGGCCGCAGCGGCCGCTCCCACCCGGATCCATGATCCGGGACGAATCACCAAGATTTTCTTAATCCCGAGCCACTCACCGCGGGTTTTGCGTCGAAAGAGCGGCCCGCGCATGCAAAGCCGCCAGACTACCCGTCCGAGACCCCCGCTTCCGCAAAGGTCGCCATGCCCGAGTGGCAGGCAATCGCGCCCTTCAGAACCCCAATGGCCAGCGCCGCGCCCGAACCCTCGCCCAGCCGCAAGCCCAGCGACAGCAAAGGCGCCTTGCCCATCGCGTCCAGCATGCGCCCATGGGCGCCCTCCGCCGAGAGGTGCCCCGCCACGCAGTGATCCAGCGCGCCCTCGGCCGCCTTGGACAGCACCAATGCCGCCGAGCAGCAGATGAACCCGTCCAGGATCACCGGGATGCCAAGCAGGCGCGCGCGCAGGATCGCGCCCGCCATGGCGGCGATCTCGCGCCCGCCGAGGCAGCGCAGCACCTCCAGAGGGTCGCTCATGGCGGCCTGGTTGGCCGCGATGCCTTCGCCCACGACCTGCGCCTTCAGCGCCAGGCCCGCGTCATCCACGCCGGTGCCGCGCCCGACCCAGTCGCCAGGATCGCCGCCCAGAAGGGCGGCCGCCAGCGCCGCCGCAGAGGTGGTGTTGCCGATGCCCATCTCGCCCACGACCAGCAGGTCCGCGCCTGGGTCAACCGCGTCCCAGCCGGTGTTCAGCGCGGCCACGGCCTCGGCCTCGCTCATCGCGGGGCCCTGGCTGAAATCCGCTGTGGGTCGGTCCAACTCCAGCGCGTGCACGTCCATCCTCGCGCCAAAGGCCTTGGCCAGTTGGTTGATCGCGGCGCCCCCGGCCTCGAAATTGGCCACCATCTGCACGGTGACCTCGGCCGGGAAGGCCGACACGCCGCGGGCGGTGACGCCATGGTTGCCCGCGAAGATGATGACCTGCGGGGCGGCCAGGCTGGGCCGCGCGTCGCCGCGCCAACCCGCATACCATTGCGCCAGATCCTCGAGCCGTCCTAGCGCGCCGGGCGGCTTGGTAAGCTGCCCGTTGCGTTCCGCGGCGGCGGCGGCGGCGGCGGCATCCATAACGGGCAGGTCGCGCAAAACGGAGCGGTATCCGGCAAGATCATTTGGTCGCTGCATCGATGTCCCCAGTTGCGATATTCTCGGGCGCGGCTTATCGCTTTCACAATGCCTGATATAGCCCCAATCGGACGGCCCGATGCCTGATCGCGACACGCAGCTTCTGCGCCCCAATGACATCGCCGAGGCGGTGGGATTGCTGACGCGCCTGCCGGTGCGGCTGCGCGGCGTGCCGCGCGGCGCGGCGGCGGCCTGGGCCTACCCGGTGGCGGGGCTCTTGGTGGCGGCGATCGGCGCTTCGGTGGCCTGGCTGGCCGGCGGGTTGCCCCCGGCGATGACGGCGGGGCTGGCGCTTGCGGCGATGGTCATTGTGACCGGCGCGCTGCATGAGGACGGGCTGGCGGATACCGCCGACGGGCTCTGGGGCGGCTGGACGCGGGACCGGCGGCTGGAGATCATGCGCGACAGCCGGATCGGGGCTTACGGCGTGCTGGCGCTGGTCTTTGGCGTAGGGCTGCGATGGGCCGCGCTGGCCGCAATCGCAGGCGCCGGGCCGCTTTGGCCCGCGCTATTGGCCGCGGGGGCCTTAAGCCGGGCGCCGATGGTAGCGGTAATGTATGCACTGCCGAACGCGCGCGGCGATGGGCTGGCCGCGGCGACCGGGAGGCCAGGGGGGGCGACCCTTTGGGTCGCGATCTTTGTGGGGCTGGGGCTCGCAGGCCTCGCCATTGGCTGGGCGGTGCTCCCCGCCGCGCTGGCTTGCGGCGCGATCAGCGCCGCGCTTGCGCTGGTCGCGCGGGCCAAGATCGGCGGGCAGACCGGCGACATCTTGGGCGCAACCCAGCAGACAAGCGAGATCGCCATCCTCGCGGTGCTCGCCGCCGCAACTGTTTAGCGTCGCCTGGCGCCCAATCCCGCCCGCACGGAGCCGGAGGCGAGTACGGGCTCATACTGCGTCGCGCAGCGACACCTTTTAACAGCGGCCCCGCCACGCAAAACGCCGCCCGATTTCCGGGCGGCGCTCCGCAAGAACGAATGGGTCGGGGCGTTAGGCCGCGCGGGCCATCAGCACCTCGTCGACCTCTTTCTGCGCCGAGACCTCATCAGAGCCCGCCACCGCGGCGACCTCGCGGGTCAGGCGCTCCAGGGCGGCCTCATAAAGCTGGCGCTCGGAGTAGCTCTGCTCGCGCTGATCATCCGTGCGATGCAGGTCGCGCACCACCTCGGCGATGGCGATCAGGTCGCCAGAGTTGATCTTTTGCTCGTATTCCTGGGCGCGGCGCGACCACATCGCGCGCTTGACCTTGGCCTTGCCGCGCAGGGTCGTCATCGCCTTCGAGACCACATCCGGCGCGGAAAGCGCGCGCATGCCCACCTCGGTCGCCTTGTGGGTTGGAACGCGCAGGGTCATCTTGTCTTTCTCAAAGGAGATGACAAAAAGCTCCAGATTGATGCCCGCGATCTCTTGCTCTTCGATCGATACGATCTTGCCCACGCCATGGGCGGGGTACACCACGAAATCATCCGGGCGGAATTCCAATTTCTTCGCTTTGCTCATGCAGCGTCCTTACTCAGGCGGAACCCATAAGCCTTAGACACCCATCCGGCGCGGCACCGCGCGGGGAACCCCCTCTCCGAATTTGGCGCTAAAAAAACCATCTTGGGGCATGCGGCCCTAAGGTGGTTACAGGATTCCATCATTGTTGCTGCAGGCAATGTAACATTTTTTTGCGGGAATTTAAAGCGCCGCAGGTGCGAAAGCGCCGAAATTAGTTACAATTCAACATAATAGATCCCAAATTTTCTCGATTTTTGCGAGAATTGAACCCAGTCAGCCTTGCTGACCCACCGAATCGGTCGGGTTAGCCGCCCTCGCCGGGCTCCTCCGAAAAGTACTTCTCCAGCTTGCCTTCCTCACCGTCGCGCTCCTCGGCCTCGGGCAGCGCATCTTTCTTGGTGATGATGACCGGCCAAAGCTCAGCGTATTTGCGGTTGAACTCCACCCATTTCTCGGTGTCGGGCTCGGTGTCGGGCAGGATCGCCTCGATGGGGCATTCCGGCTCGCAGACCCCGCAGTCGATGCACTCATCGGGGTGAATGACCAGCATGTTCTCGCCCTCGTAAAAGCAGTCCACGGGGCAGACCTCGACGCAGTCGGTGTGCTTGCAGGCGATACAGTTGTCGTTGACGATGTAGGTCATTTCGGGCTCGGCCTCTTGCTCGGAGGTGTAGCTAATCCAGCCCTTGGGATCATTCAAGCAGCATAAGGCGAATTGGAGACCACAGCGCAGGACTATGCGCGGATTTGGAACACCTCCGGCGCATCGAGATGCGCGACCGGAACGTTTTCCTCGTCAGGCGCGATGTCAGGCGCGATCCAGGCAGGCCCGCGGCCGTGATCTATTGGATCGCTGCGCGCCGGTCCCGGCGCGTGCCCTCCCATCCGGCCTCGGCCAAGCGCCGCTCCACCATGCCGTTCTCGGCCAGCACCTGCAGCACCTCCGGCGCCTTAAACTGATGCTTGGTCCAGACCCGGCGCACCTTCAGCTTTTCGGCCTTGGCATGCAGGAACGGGGTGAGGTGGTCGCAGACCAGCGCCACCGGGATATGCGCCGCCTTGGCGTTGTGCGACAGCTCCTCGGCAAAATCGATGCCGGTGCCGTCAGGCAGCAGGTTGTCCATGAAGATAAAACCGATCACCTGCTCCTCCAGCCGGGTGCGGGCCTCTGCAAAGCTGCGCGCGATCAGCAGCGGCACTTTCGGGCAGCCACGGGTCAGCACTTGGCGCATGTGGCGGCGATAATATTCGCTTTCGTCGACCAACAGGCAGTGTGGCTTATTCTTGGACATTACGCCGGACCCCTTAAGTACCATTCTGCCAAACTACGCGGCAGGGTTTTACGTAACGTTAACGCCCGTCATCCGGCGTATCGCGCGCCCTCAGGCCGTCCAGGGCGCGGCGCTCTTTCTTGGTGGGGCGCCCGCCGGAATCCCGCTCTATGCGGGCCGGCCTAGCCTCCGGCGCGGGCTCTGGCGCGGGGGTCAGATCGTCATAAAGCGCCTGCGCCTCGGGCGCCGGGCCGCGCCGCGTGCCCAGATCGAGAACGGTCACCACGCGAATGCGGTTGCCCTGCGGGAAGGTCAATGTGTCCCCTGCCCCGATGGCATGGGCCGCCTTCGCGATTCGGTTGGAATTCACCCGCAGATGCCCGCCCGAGACCAGCTTGGCCGCCAGCCCCCGCGTCTTGAAGAACCGCGCGTACCAGAGCCATTTGTCAACTCGGATCGTCGCGCGGCTTTCATTCACCTAGGATTTGTCCTTCAAAGCAAGAAGCGCGGCAAAGGGGTTGTCGGGGTCGATTGCCTTTTCCTTCTTGGGCGGGCGGGCCTGGAAGCTCTTGGCCTTGGGCGGACCACCGGGCTTGCCCCCTGGTTTGCCGCCGCGCTTTCCGCCGGGCTTGCCATCGGGCTTGCCGCGCCGCGCGCCACCCTCCGCTCCGTCGCGGCCTTTCTGCGGGCCGCGGGCGCGCTGGCCCTGCCCCTGCTCGCGGCGCTTCTTGATGAAGCCGCCCCAGCGGAAGGTGTAGAAGACTTCGGTGGTGGGCTCTGCTGGCGCGTCCGGCGTGGCGGCTTCGGCGGACGCATCTTCTGCGTCGGGGGCCTCGGTGGCTTCGGTGGCCTCAGCAGCGTCTTGCGTCTCGGCGGCTTCTTGCGTCTCGGCGGCTTCTGGCGTCTCAGCGGCTTCTTGCACCGGCGCCTCATCACCCCCTTGCGGGTCCTCTTCGGTAGGCGCAGCCTGCGCCTCCGCGGCATTGTCCGCAGCGCGCTCTGGCAAGGAGGCCCCGTCAGGGCTCGAGGAGCCCTCCGCAGGCGCCGCCTTCACCTTCTCGCGCTCGCCCTTCTCGGCGGCATAGCCCAGCCCCTGCATCAGATCGGCGAATTGCTCGAGCGTCATGCCGGTGATCGACAGCATGTCCGGGTTCGCCTCGAACCCGCCGCGGCTGTCCTCGGCGCGCAGAAGGTCGGCCAGCCGCTCTAGCATGTCGATGCGGATCGCGCGCTCGCCGGCGATGCGGTAGCCGGCCATCATGTCGGCGCCGGGCTCGGCGCCCTGCGGCGTGGGGATGGTCACCAGGCCCGGCGGCGGGCTCTCGGGGAATTCCTGCAGGCCCTTCGAGAGCGACCACAGCAGCAGGCGCAGCCGCGTCGGCGCGGGTTTCAGCAGCAGCGGCATGAAGATCGTGAACTGACCGAAGCGGATGCCGTGCTTGCGCAGCAGGGCGCGGGCGTCCTGGTCCAGCGCCTTGACGTCCTGGGCCACGGCGTCCCGCGGCGCCACGCCCAGGGCCTCGACCATCTGGAAGGCAAAGCCGCGCGCCAGCCCGGTCAGGGCCTCGTCCCTCTGCATCTCCATCAGCGGCTCGAACAGGGTGGCCACCTTGCGGTCGACGAAGTGCTGCAGGCGCCGCGCGACCTTCTGCGCCACGTCCGGCCCGGCCTCGTCGTCCACGAAGGCCTCGACCTGCGGCTTCAGGGTCTCGGGCCCCGCCACCAGCTTGCCCACGGCAAGCTCGCCCCACATCAGCCCGCCCTGATCGGTGAAGTCGATCTCGGTATCGGGCGCGTTATAGAAGCGGTCGGCGCGCAGGTGGAATTCCGGCTTAAGCGCCGCAAGCGCCGCCTGGCGCAGGGTCTTGGCCTCGTCGGGGGTCGCGGAGGCGTCCTGATGGAACCGGAATCCGTCGAGCCGCCCAACGGCATGCCCCTCGACGCTCACTTCGCCTTTGTCGTTCACTTCGGCCACCAGGGCTTCCTTCTCCTTGAGCCGCCGCATCAGCACGCTGGTGCGGCGGTCCACAAATCTTTGCGTCAGCGCGCGGTGCAGCGCATCTGACAAGCGATCTTCTACAGCGCGCGTCTCGCCGCGCCAATGGCTTTCGTCATCCACCCAGCCCTTCCGCTGCGCCACATAGGTCCATGTGCGGATATATGCCAAGCGCTTGGACAGCGCGTCGATGTCGCCATCGGGGCGGTCGATGCGGGCGATCTGCATGGCCAGGTAGTCGTCGGGGACCCGCGCGAACTCGTGCAGGTAGAGGAAGATCTGCTGCAGGAGCGCGGCGTGCTCGTTATGCGAGATGCCGCGGAAATCGGGGATGCGGCAGACATCCCACAGCAGGTTGACGTTCTGCGGCCCGGCGCTGCGCTCGTGGATGGCGGGGATCTCCGAGAGGGTCTTCAGCGCGATCAGGTCGTCGGCCTCGCGGGCGCGGGACAGGCGCTCATCCTCGGTCGGGGCCTCCAGGCTGGCGATCAGCCGCTGGGTCGAACCGAAGGCCAGCCGCGCGTTGCGCCATTGCAGCTTCTTGATCGGCGTAAAGCGGTTCTCGACGATGGCCTCGGCCATGCCGTCGTCCAGCGGCGGGGCCTCGCCCGTCACCCCGAAGGTGCCGTCATTGGTGTAGCGCCCGGCCCGGCCCGCGATCTGCGCCAGCTCGTTGGGCGCCAGCAGGCGCATGCGGCGCCCGTCGAATTTCGACAGGCCCGAGAACGCCACGTGGTTGATGTCCAGGTTCAGCCCCATGCCGATGGCATCGGTGGCCACGAGGTAGTCCACCTCGCCGTTCTGGTACATCTCGACCTGGGCGTTCCTGGTGCGCGGGGAAAGCGCGCCCATCACCACCGCGGCCCCGCCCTTGAGGCGGCGCAAAAGCTCGGCGATGGCATAGACCTGGTCCACCGAGAAGCCGACGATGGCCGACCGGCCCGGCATGCGGCTGAGCTTCTTGGCGCCGGCATAGCTGAGCGTGGACATGCGCTCGCGCCGCTGGAACTGCGCCTTGGGCACCAGCGCGGCAATGGTGCTGCGCATGGTGTCGGCGCCCAGAAACAGCGTCTCATGGGTGCCGCGGGCGCGCAGCAGCCGGTCGGTGAAGACATGGCCGCGCTCGGGATCGGCGCAGAGCTGGATCTCATCAATGGCCAGAAAGTCCGGGCCCAGCCCCTCGGGCATCGCCTCGACCGTGCAGACCCAGTACTGGGTGCGCTGCGGCACGATGCGCTCCTCACCGGTGACCAGGGCCACCACGGAGGGGCCGCGCAGGGCCACGATGCGGTCGTAGACCTCTCGCGCCAGCAGGCGCAGCGGCAGCCCGATCACCCCAGAGCGATAGGCCAGCATGCGCTCGATGGCGTAATGCGTCTTGCCGGTGTTGGTGGGGCCCAGAACGGCTGTAATGCGCCCGGCGGATTGCGACATGGGAGGGGTCTATTGGCTGCTCGTCTTCTAAGTATGGGTCGCAGGCGGGCGCCACAAGCTAAAGATTGCAAGGGGCTGCCACGGCATGGGGGAAGGGGCGAGGTTTTGGGAGCGGCTTTGGGCGCGGCTTTGGGAGCGGCGCGCGGGCGTCGGCCCACGGGCGCAGCGACCAGGGCGGCGCAAACCAGCGTCACACTATTCGCATGTTGGAGAGCCTTTGCGAAGGGACGGGGCGCGTCGGGCCTGGGGGCGGCTGCCGGCAAAACGGCAGGGACCGGGGCAAGGCCGAAATGCCCCTAAATCAACACCTTACGAAAGATCACGCCACGCCATGCGCCTTAAAGAACGCCGCGAAGCCATCAAAGACCTGGGCGCGGCAATCCGGCGTTTCCATCATGACCTCATGCTCGGCGTCGGGCACGATTCGAAGCTCGCCCTTGGGCCAGCTGGCCATGCGCGCCTTGATCGGCGCGGTTTCCACGATGCGCTCGTTGGCGCCCAGGAAGGTCAGCGTCGGCAGGTCCGGCGCGGGGCGCGCCATCAGGCGGCGGCACTCCATCATCGACTGGCGCAGCCAGTGCAGGCTGGGGCCGCCCAGCGCGAGATCGGGATGGGTGGTGACCTGGCGCCTTAGGGTCTCGAACATCTCGGGGTCGCGGGTCAGCATGTTGCCCTCAAAGGGCGCCTCGGCGGCGTAGTTGACCGGCGAGGTGCCGGGCGTCAGGCGCGCGCCCTGGCCGACAAGATCCGCCGCCCAGGACAGCGCCCAGGCCACGGGGCGCAGATGCGGCGCCATCGAGACGCCCCACATCGGCGCGGTGAAGCCGGCCGCGGCCACGGGCAGGCCCTCGTAGATCGCGCGCAGGGCGATGGCCCCGCCCATGGAATGGCCGATCACATAGAAGGGCTCGGGTAGGCCCTCGGCGCGGGCCAGCGCCAGCAGCGGCTCGGCGTCAAGCTGGTAGTCGCCGATCTCGCCCACATGGCCCAGATAGCGCGGCTCGACCAGGCGGTCGGCCAGGCCCTGCCCGCGCCAGTCGATGGCGGTCATGCACAGGTCATGCGCGGCAAAGGCGGCCGCGGCGCCGGCGTATTTCTCGAGATACTCGGTCCGCCCGGGGTAAAGCAGCACGGTGCCCGCGCGGCCGCCCTTCCACAGCCCAAGGCGCAGCCGCACCCCGTCCGAGGCCGTGGCCCAGGCGCAGATATCCGGGTCGGGCCCGGCGGCAACGTCGCTGTAGAAGGGGGCGGGCTCGGTCACGTATTAGGCCAGCAGGGAGCCTAGCTTCATCGCCAGGCCCATGTCGCCGTCAACCGTTAGGCTGCCGCCCATGAAGGCCGAGGTCGGGTTCATCTCGCCGGACAGGATCGCCTGGAAGGTCTCGGCATCCGCGCTCAGCGTGACGTCCGCCTCCTCGTCGCCGGCCCGCGCGCCGTCGCTGTCGATCATGATCGCGCCCTCGCCCTCGACGGCGAACTTGGCGACGCCGTCAAAGCCCTCGCTAAGACGCTCGCTTAGGGCCGCCACGGCCTGCTGAATTACGTCGCTCATCGCGATCTCCTCTCAAAGTGATCATCCGGGGCTCGATTTCTGACCCGGCTGTGTTACCCTAATGTTATGGGTGCTTTGCAACACATCTTCAAACGTGCCGTTACGGTATTTCTGCTTTGCGGTGGTATTTCGCAGCCCATTTGGGCGCAGGAGGCGACTCTGGAGGATCTGCTGGCGCAGCTGGCGGATCCGGCGACCGAGAATTGGCAGCAGATCGAGCGTCAGATTCGCACCGAGTGGTCGCGCTCTGGCTCCGCGGCGATGGACTTGCTCTTGCAGCGCGGCGAGGAGGCGCTGGAGGCGTCCGAATTCGACGTCGCCTTCGAGCATTTCTCCGCCCTGACCGATCACGCCCCGGACTTCGCCGAGGGCTGGAACCTGCGCGCCACGGCGCTCTTCCAGCAGGGCTATTACGGCCCCGCGCTAGAGGACCTGCGCCGCGCGCTGGCGCTGAACCCGCAGCATTTCGGCGCGCTGACCGGACTCGCGGTGATCCTGCAGGACACGCAGCTCTTCGACGAGGCGCTGGAGGTCTGGCACATGGTCGAAGCCATGCATCCCCACCGGCCCGAGATGCGGCAGGCGATAGAGGCGCTCGAGCAGAAGGTCGGCGGCGCGCGGCTTTAACGGCGCGCGTGCGGGGCCGCCCGTGATGCGGCGGCCCGGCGGCGTAGCACCTGGACGCTACAATCCCGCCCGAAGGGACCTTTAATGCCCCACGGCCCGCGGACGACGGGTCAAACCCCCTCGACCTCCGCCATGAAGGCCTCGCCGCGCTTCTCAAAATCCGGATACTGGTCAAAGCTCGCCGCGGCGGGGGCCAGAAGCACCGTGTCCCCGGCCTCGGCCTCCTCGGCGGCGCGGGCCACGGCCTGCCCCATGGTCTCGCAGACCTCATGCGGCGTGTCGCCCAGCTGCAGCGCGAACTCCCGCGCGGAATGCCCGATCAGATAGGCCTTCTTGACCGCGCCCAGATGCGGCGCGAGGCTGGCGATGCCGCCCTCCTTGCCCAGCCCCCCCGCGATCCAGCGGATGTTCTTGAAGGCCTGCAGCGCCTGCGCGGCGCTCTCGGCATTGGTGGCCTTGCTGTCGTTGACATAGGCCACCCCGTCGCGCTCGGCGACCAGCTGACTGCGATGCGGCAGGCCCGCGAAACTGCTGAACGCCTGCTCAATGACCTTCGGCGCCAGCCCCAGCGAGCGGCAGACGGCGTAGGCCGCGCAGGCGTTCTGGTGGTTATGCGCGCCGGGCAGGCCCTTTACGGGGCGCAGATCAATCGCGCCCACCTGCCGCCCCTTGCGGGTCTCGGCCAGGAACCCCTTGCGCGCGAAGACGTTCCACCCGGGCCCGGCCAGCTTCACCCCCGAGGACACCCGGATCACCCGGTCATCGCTCGGCCCATGGGTCAGCTGGTTGGCCAGATAGCGCCCCTCCGCCTCGTCCACGCCCACCACGGCGCGGTCCGGGCCGCCCTCGGCAAAAAGCCGCCGCTTGGCCGCGAAATAGCCCCCCATGCCGCCATGCCGGTCCAGGTGGTCGGCGCTGAGGTTGGTGAACACCGCCACATCCGGGGTCAGCGCGCGCGCCAGGTCGGTCTGGTAGCTGGACAGCTCCAGCACCACCACGCCGCCATCCTCCGCGGGGTCGATGTCCAGCACCCCCCGCCCGATATTGCCCGCCAGCTGCACCGGGCGCTGCGCGTGCTCCAGCACATGCGCGATCAGCGCGCTGGTGGTGGATTTCCCGTTCGAGCCGGTCACCGCCACCACGCGCGGCTCCACGTCGAACCGCGCCCAGTCCTCGGTGGCGAAGCTTTGAAAGAACAGCCCGATGTCGTTGTCCACCGGCACGCCGGCGTCCCAGGCGGCGGCGATGACGCGGTTGGGCGCGGGGTAGAGATGCGGGATGCCCGGCGAGACGATCAGCGCGGCCAGATCCTCCAGCGCGCCCTGCTTGGACAGGTCCACCACCGTCAGCGCCTGCCGCGCGGCGGCCTCGCGCGCCTCCGCGCCGTCGTCCCAGCACAGCACCTCGGCGCCGCCCTCCTCCAGAGCATGCGCCGCGGCCAGCCCCGAGCGGCCCAGCCCCAAAACGCCCACGCGCCTGCCCTCATAGCCCCTGACCGGGATCATGGCATCCCTCCTTACCTTACCGCCTACGGGCGTACCCCAGCGGGGCGCGAAGGGAAAGCGCTGTCAGGCGGTGGCGTGGGTGCTGGGTGGTGCCTGAAGCGGGCATTCTCTCTGAAGGGCGGTGCGTGCAAGCGCGCACCCTACAGAGTCCACTTCGAACATTGCGCAACGCGGGCAGCGGCCGACCTGGAGGTCGCTTGCGCATCGGTTCTGTCTTGCGAGCGATCACTGACAGCGCCAGCGTTCCAATGGGTCGCAACGTTGCCAAAGCGGCCTCCGGGGGGAATGAGGTCATTCAGCGCCACCGGTTCGAGCGAATGACCGAATGGCCGCTGCCCAGGCAAGCTGGGCGGTCGCTCTGTGTGAGTCCCGTGGCATCTGGTGTCGGCAAGCGTTGACGGGACGATGCGCTTGAACTCATAGGTCCGCTCCAGCTCAACCCCGTCCGCCACCGGTCCGCTTAAACTATTCCCCCGCGCGGAATGCGTCGAGATTCCCTTGCACGGTTTTGGTGTTGGGATGCTCCGACCCAAGCGCTTCTGTAAAGATCGCCAAGGCCTGCTCATACATTGGCCCGGCTTCTTCCCGCCGCCCGAGCTTCACCAGAACGCCCGCCAAGTTGCTCAGGCGAATGGCATAGGCCGGATGCGCCTCACCAAGTGCCGCTTTGGTGATCTCCAGCGCCTCGCGGTAAAGCCCCTCGGCCTCCGCATACCGCCCCTGCGCCTCGACCGCCGCCGCGAGGTTGTTCAGGCGGCTGGCATAGTCCGGATGCCCCTCGCCAATCGTCGCCTTGCCGATCTCCAGCGCCTCGCGGAAAAGCCCCTCGGCCTCCGCATAGCGCCCCTGCGCCTCGACCACCGACGCAAGGTTGCTCAGGTGGGTGGCATAGTGCGGATGCGCCTCTCCAATTGTCGCCCTGCCGATCTCCAGCGCCTCGCGGAAAAGCCCCTCGGCCTCCGCATACCGCCCCTGCGCCCGAACCGCATTCGCGAGGTTGTTCAGGCCCGTAGCATAGCTCGGATGCGCCTCGCCAATCGTCGCCTTGTCGACCTCCAGCGCCTCGCGGTAAAGCTCCTCGGCCTCCGCATACCGCCCCTGCGTCCGGACCACCAACGCAAGGTTGTTCAGGCCCGTAGCATAGTTCGGATGCACCTCGCCAATCGTCGCCTTATCTATGTCAAGCGCTTGGACAAATAGCTCCTCAGCTTTGTGGTATTGGCCTAAACGCTGAAGTGTGATTCCGTGTTCGTTGAGCGCGATTGACTGTTGCTCCTGCGTCCCGTTCAGCTTTGCCCAATCGAGCAATTCGACACCGAGTTGAAACGACAGCGCATAATCCCCGGTCTTGCCCGTGAACTCCCGTGCATTCTTTAGGTTATCCCAATCGGGATCAAGCCGAGCCGCACGGGTGTAATGCTCCGCCGCGTCATGCCAGCGGATGTCCTGCTCGGCGATCTCGCCGCGGGCGAAGGCGGCCGTCGCCGCGCGCTCCACCGCTTCTTGCTCGGCCAGTTCGATCTCGGCGAAGATCTCATCCGCCAGCCCGGTCTCGCCCATCGCCAAGAGGTCACTTGCCTCTGCCAGGCGCTCCTCTGGCACGCTGCCTTCAAATTCATCGAGCTTTTGTTGCAGGTCTTCAAGGCGCTGCACTGACTCGGCATATGCCGCCTCGGTTTCCTGCATGCGTTGCTGAATAACGGCGAGTTCATTTTGAAGCTGCGCGCGGCGCTCGCCATCCGCTTGTTCCAGTTCAGCCTCGATCTGTGCGCGCAGGTATCGCTGCCGTTCCTCGAACTGCTCCAGGGTCATGGTGACCATGGGTTCGCCGGGCGTTTCGGACACGACCACCACCGGGGCAGGACCGGCTTCCGGTTCAGCGAACAGGTCCCGCACGAAGTCAATCGTTGGGAAGGCCAGACCCGCCACCGCCGCGATCGCGGCGACCCCGGCCAGGTGCGGCGCGTATTTGGTGAAGAAACTCATTTCGGTCAATCCGCAAATGTGAATGCGGACAGGATACCACCCTGGGTGAATTTGAGAAGCCCGACAGGGTGCCATACGCAAAGCCGACGTTTTGCCGACGTTTTGCCGACCGGGAATTTCCCTTCAAAATAGGGACTTAGCCCGCGAAACGGGCCTTACGCGCCCGCTGCGTTAACTTTCGGGTAACCGTAGGATGGGGTTCCACCCCATCCGCCCTCACCGGACCTTCAAAGTCGCCAGCCCGATCAGCGCCAGGATCAGCGAGATGATCCAGAACCGGATCACGATCTGGCTCTCCTGCCAGCCGCGTTTCTCGAAGTGGTGGTGGATCGGCGCCATCAGGAAGACCCGCTTGCCGGTGCGCTTGAAGTAGAGCACCTGGATGATCACCGACAACGCCTCGACCACGAAGAGCCCGCCGACAATGGCCAGCACGATCTCGTGCTTGGAGGCCACCGCGATGGCGCCCAGCGCGCCGCCCAGGGCCAGGCTCCCGGTGTCGCCCATGAACACCGCCGCGGGGGGGGCATTGTACCACAGAAAGCCTAAGCCGCCGCCGATAAGCCCCGCTACGAAAACGAGAATCTCGCCCGTGCCGGGGACGTAATGCACGTCCAGATACTGCGTGTAGTCGACCCGGCCCACCGCGTAGGCGATCACCCCCAGCGCCCCGGCGGCGATCATCACCGGCATGATCGCCAGCCCGTCCAGCCCGTCCGTGAGGTTCACCGCGTTCGCCGCGCCCACCATCACGATCATCGCGAAGGGCACGAACAGCACGCCCATATTCAACAGCGCGTCCTTGAAGAACGGGAAGGCCAGCCGGCCCGCCAGCAGGTCGTAGCCCTCGCGGTCGGCCAGCGTCACGTCGCTGACCCCGTGCCAGTACATCGCCCAATAGCCCGCGACCGCCGCGATCACGAACCCGATCAGCAGCCGCATCCGCCCCGAAACGCCCTCCGTGGTGTGCTTGGAGACCTTGGCGTAGTCATCCGCAAAGCCCACCAGGCCGAAGCCCACCGTAACGAACAGGATCATCCAGACATAGGGGTTGTCCAGCCGCGCCCACATCAGCGTCGAGATCACCAGCGCCGACAGGATCAGCAGCCCGCCCATCGTGGGCGTGCCCTGCTTGTTGATCAGGTGGCTCTCGGGGCCGTCATCGCGGATCGGCTGCCCCTTGCCCTGCTTGCGCTTCAGCAGGTTGATCAGCGGCTGCCCGAAGAGGAACCCGAACACCAGCGCCGTAAAGAACGCCCCGCCCGCGCGGAAGGTGATGTAGCGAAAGAGGTTATAGAAGTCCCCGCCATCCGAGAAGGCGGTGAGCCAGTAAAGCATGGGTTATCCCTCGTTACCGTCGGGCAGCGGATGGCTGAGTTTGCGTAGCGCGTCAACCACAAGGCTGACCTTGGAGCCCTTAGATCCCTTCACCAACGCCACGTCACCGGCGTCGATCAGGCCGCCGGCGCGCTCGACCAGCTCGGGCGCGGTCGCGACCCATTCGCCGCGCTGATGCGGCGGCAGCGCCTCGTAAAGATGCCGCATCAAAGGCCCGACGCAATGCACCTGGTCCACCAGCTCCAGGCTGGGCTGATCGGCAAGCGCTGCGTGCAGCTCGGCCTCCTGCGGCCCCATCTCCAGCATGTCGCCGAGCACCGCGATGCGGCGCCCCTTCTGGATCCGTCCCAGCCCGTCGCGCGGCGCGCTGGCGGCCAGCACCTCCAACGCGGCGACCAGCGAGGTCGGGTTGGCGTTGAAGGCGTCGTCGATGAGGTCAAAGGAGAGCTCTGGGTCCACCGGGTCCAGCAGGCGGCGCTCGCGCACGCCGCGCCCCTGCACCGGCTGCCAACGGCCCAGGTCCTGCGCCGCCATGGCCAGGTCTAGGCCCAGCATCTCGACCACCGAAAGCACCGCCACAGCGTTCATCGCGAAATGCCGCCCCGGCACCGAGAGCTTGAACAGCACATCGTTGCCGCCGATGTTGGCGCGAGCAACGGTAGCATCACCGGTCAGGCGCAGATCGGTCAGTTTATGGTCGAACTCGCCCGCGCCGAAGCTTGCAGAATTCGAACAATTGGCCTCCGCGGCGTGCCGCAGGATATCCGAGACCTCAAGGTCGCCGGGGAGTAGCGCCTGCCCGCCTGGTTCCAGCCCTTCAAAGATGGCAGCCTTCTCGGCGGCGATCCCACGCAGGTCATCGAAGGCGGCCAGATGCGCGGCGGCGACGGTGGTGATCATCGCCAGGTCGAGCCGCGCCAGGCGCGCCAAGGGCGCGATTTCCCCGGGCGCGTTCATGCCGATCTCGATCACCGCGAAATCCGCGTCGGCGGGCATGCGCGCCAGCGTCAGCGGCACGCCCCAATGGTTGTTATAGCTGGCCTCGGCGGCATGCGTCCGGCCCTGACGCTCCAGGACGATGCGCAGCATCTCCTTGGTGGAGGTCTTGCCGACCGAGCCGGTGACGCCGATCACGCGCGCCTGGGTGCGGGCGCGCGCCGCGGCGCCGAGCCGCTCCAGCGCCGGAAGAACATCTTCCACGATCAACAGCTTACCAGGGTCCGCACCGCCCGGATCGCGGCTCACCAGAGCCGCCGCCGCCCCCTTTTCAAGCGCCTGGGCGACAAAGTCATGCCCGTCGCGGACGTCCTTGAGCGCCACAAAGAGATCCCCTGGCCGCAAGGAGCGCGTGTCGATAGACACGCCGCCCGCCTGCCAGTCACCGCCGGCCTTGCCGCCCGTCGCGGCGGCGGCCTCCTGCGCCGTCCAGAGGCTCATACCAGCCGCCCGTCAAGCGCCGCCACGGCCACGCTGGCCTGCTCGACATCATCGAAGGGAAAGACGTCGTCGCCGACGATCTGCCCGGTCTCATGCCCCTTGCCGGCCACCAGCAGCGCGTCGCCGGGTTGCAAGGCGTCCACGCCGCGCAGGATCGCCTCGGCCCGGTCGCCCACCTCCGTGGCGTCGGGACAGGCGGCCATGATGGCCTTGCGGATCACCGCCGGGTCCTCGCTGCGGGGGTTGTCGTCTGTCACAAATAGAACATCGGCCTCTGCGGCCGCCGCCTCGCCCATCATTGGGCGCTTATAGGGGTCGCGGTCGCCACCGGCGCCAAAAACCACCACCAAACGCCCCAGCACATGGGGTCGCAGGGCGCGCAAAGCGGTGCGCAGGGCCTCTGGCGTGTGCGAATAATCCACGAAAACCGACGACCCATTTGCGCGGGTGGCGGCATGCTCCATTCGACCGCGAACGCCCTGCAGATCTTGCAACGTGTCAAAGACCCGCGCCGGGTCGCAGCCCGTGGCGATTACAAGCCCGGCGGCGGTCAGCACGTTCTCGGCCTGGAATCCGCCAATCAGCGCCAGCCGTGCCACGCGCGGCCGCCCGTTCCAGTCAAAATGCAGCTCTTGCCCGGTGCCGTCATAGCGCTGCGCCCGGATGCGCAGGTTCGCCTCGGGCCCGTGGCCCACGGTGATCAGGTCCAGGCCGCGATCCATCGCGATATCGGCCATCTCATGCCCGCGCGGGTCGTCGATATTGACCACTGCGGCACCGTCCTCGGCCACCACGCGCCGGAAGAGCCCCGCCTTGGCGTTGAAATAGTCATCGAAATCAGTGTGGTAGTCCAGGTGGTCCTGGCTGAGATTGGTGAAGGCCCCGGCGGCGATCTGCACCCCGTCCAACCGGCGCTGCACCAGCCCGTGGCTGGAGGCCTCCATCGCGGCGTGGCGGATGTCGCGGCTAGCGGTCTCGGCCAGCACGCGGTGCAGGGTGATCGGCTCGGGCGTGGTGTGGGCCAAAGGCGCCTCCCAGGCGCCCTCGATCCCCGTCGTGCCGAGGTTCACCGACGGCAAGCCCAAGAGCGACCAGATCTGCCGCGTGAACGTGGCGACCGAGGTCTTGCCGTTGGTGCCGGTGACCGCCACCATGGTTTCGGGCTGCGCGCCGAACCAAAGTGCGGCGGCATAGGCCAGCGCCTGGCGCGGGTCCTCGGCGATGACCAGCGCCGCGCTGGACGCCGCAAGCTCAGAGGCCGCGATGTCGGCCCCCGCGCGATCCGTCAGAACCGCCGAAGCGCCCATGCGCAATGCGTATTGAATGAACTCGCCGCCATGCACCTGCGCCCCCGGCAGCGCGGCGAATAAATGGCCCGGCCGCACCGTGCGGCTGTCCACCGACAGCCCGGTCACACCGACCTCGCGGCCCGCCTGCGCGGCCAATCCCAAATCCGAGAGCGTTTTTGCCCGATCCCGATCAGCCATGCTGCGGTCCGCCCGTGTTGTTTACCTGCTCTTGGTCAATTGTAGCTCATCTAGGGTGGCGGCTTCAATCTCGGGGCGCAGCCCCAGCAGCGGAGCGGTGCGGCGAATGATCTCGGCGGCCACCGGCACGGCGGTCCAGCCCGCGGTGCGGCGCGGCTTGCTGCCCGAGGTCTCGACCGGCTCGTCCAACGTGACCACGACCACATATTGCGGCGCGTCCGCGGGGAAGACCCCGGCGAAAGTCGCGATCACCTTGTCCTCGTAATAGCCGCCGCGGGGGTTTGGCTTGTCGGCGGTGCCGGTCTTGCCGCCCACCTTATAGCCGGGCACCTCGGCGAAGGTGGCCGTGCCGCGCGTCACGACCTGGCGCAGCATGTCGCGGGCAGCGCGCGAGACCTCCTCGGAGACCACGCGCTCGCCCAAGAGCGGGCCCTGGCGCTTCAGAAGCGTGGGCTTCACCCGATAGCCGCCGTTCAAAAGGCTGGCATAGGCGGTGGCCAGATGCAGCGGGCTGGCAGACATGCCATGCCCGTAAGAGGTTGTGATCGTGACGATTTCAGACCAATTCTTGGGGAGGAGCGGCTTGGCGCCCGGCGCCTCGACCAGCTCCACCGGGGTCGGATCAAAAAAGCCAAGCTCTGAGAAGAACGCGCGTTGCCGCTGCTGCCCGATCATCATCGCCAGGTTCGCCGTGGCGACGTTAGAGGAGTTGACGATCATATCCGTCACCGACAGCTTCGGCCCGAAATTCTTGTTGTTCCATTCGCGGATCCTGAACTTGCCCCAGACAAGCGGCGACTGGGAGTCCAGCTCGGTATGCGCGTTCACCAGGCCAAGCTGCATGCCCTGCGCGGCGGTGATGATCTTGAAGGTCGAGCCAAGTTCGTAGACGCCCTGCACCGCGCGGTTAAACAGCGGATCGTCGGCCCGATCGCCCTCGATCAGCGGCAGGGGGCGGTTATTGGGATCAAAATCCGGCAGGCTTGCCATCGAGACGATCTCGCCCGTATGCACATCCATGATCACCGCCGTGGCGCCCTTGGCGTTCATCAGCCGCATGCCGCCGAAAAGCACGCGCTCCACCGCCGCCTGGACCGTCAGGTCCAGCGACAGCTCCAGCGGGCGGCCCTGCTCGGCCGGGTCGCGCAGGAAATCGTCAAAGGCTTTCTCGACCCCAGCCGTGCCGATCACCTCGGCGGCGTAGACGCCCTCGCGCCCAAAGCCGTAGCCGCCCAGGATATGCGCGGCCAGCTTGCCATTGGGGTAGAGCCGCATCTCGCGCGGGCCGAACAGCAAGCCCGGCTCGCCGATCTGATGCACAAGCTGCTTCTGCTCGGGCGAGATTTTCTTTTTCACCCACAGGAACTTGCGGCTTCCGGTGAAGTCCTTGATCAGCCGCGCCTCGTCCAGATCCGGGAAGATCTTGGCCAGCGCGCGGGCGGCCTTCTCGGGCTCGACCATATGCGGCGGCTGGGCGTAAAGCGAATGCGTGCGCAGGTTGGTGGCCAAGATGCGCCCGCTGCGGTCCACGATGTCGGCGCGCTGCGCCACGATGCGGCTGGTCGAGGCCTTCGCCGTCGGCTCGGCCGGCTCGGAGGAGGCCAGGGTCGCCATGCGCCCGCCCACCACACCGAAGATGCAGAAGAAGAGCAGCGCCAGCACCACCAGGCGCCCCTCGGCGCGCTGCCGCGCCTTTTCGCGCATTTCCTCATGGCGCAGGCGGATGTTCTCGCGCTCGATCACGTCGGGGTTCTCGCCCTTCTGGCGGGCCGACAGGATACGCGCCAGCGGGCGCAGGGGCGTGCGCGTCATGGCACCATGCTCTGCAGATAGACCCGCTCGAGCACCTCTGGGCGCAGGCCCATGACCTCTACCGGGTCCTCGATCACCAGCGGCGGGTACGCGATCTGGTCGATATGGCCGAACTGCTCGGGCCGCAGCGGCATCAGGCCCAGGCTATCGAAGTTGAGATCCGCCAGCTCGCGCAGCCGGTCGGGGCGGTTGAGATAGGCCCATTCGGCGCGCAGCACGGCGCGCTCCTCCATCAGGTCGCCAATCTGGCGGCGCAGATCGCTGACGTCATCCAGAGCGGACTTGGTCTTGTAATTCTCGTGATAGGCCCAAAAAGCCAGCCCCATCACGGCCAGGATGGACACGGAAAACAGAAGCGATCTCAACGTCGCGCCCCCTTTTTGGGAAGTATCGGCATGCCCAGGATCGAGCGCTCGACCGCGCCGGCCTCGGCGCAGGTGCGGCTGGCCACGCGCAGCTTGGCAGAGCGCGAACGCGGGTTCTCGGCAAGCTCCTGATCGTCGGGCCCCACCGCACGGCGGGTCTTGATGCGAAAGCGCGCCGCCCGCTGCGCCTCGGCGGGAGCATAGCGGTTGCCCTGCCCGCCCTGACCGGCGCGATCCTGAAAGAAGCGCTTTACCATGCGGTCCTCGATGGAATGGAAGGTGACCACCGCCAAAAGCCCGCCGGGCTTAAGCGCGCGCTCGGCCGCCGAGAGCCCGTCGGCAAGCTGCTCATATTCGCCATTCACCGCGATCCGCAGCGCCTGGAAGCTGCGCGTCGCCGGGTGCGACTGGCCCGGCTTGGGCCGCGGCAGGCAGCGCTCGATGATCTCGACCAGCTCGAGCGTGGTGCCGATGTAACGCTTTTCGGCCTCCTGCACGATGGTGCGGGCGATGCGGCGGCTGGCGCGCTCTTCGCCGAAATAAAACAGGATGTCGGCCAATTCCTGCTCGTCCAGCCCGTTCACAAGATCCGCGGCATTCGGGCCGGTATCGCCCATGCGCATGTCCAGCGGGCCGTCCGCCATGAAGGAAAAGCCGCGCTCCGGCTGGTCAAGCTGCATCGAGCTGACGCCCAGATCCAGCACCACGCCGTCCAGCTTTTCGTCTGTGTATTCATCCAGTTGGTCGAAGGTGCCCGCCACCATGCGCAGCCGGTCGCCATAATCATCGGCCCAGGAGCGCGCCATCTCAAACACGCTGGGGTCGCGATCCACGGCGATCACCTGATCGGCGCCCGCGTCCAGCAGGGCCCGCGTATAGCTGCCCGCGCCAAACGTGCCATCCAGCCAGACGCCGCTGACCGGCGAGACCTCCGCCATAAGCGGTCGCAACAATACAGGGATGTGTGGCTCTGGCATGAATGCGTCCGCCGCGGCCTCCATTGCCTATTCCCCGCGCCGCTGGTCCAGCAGGGTCAGCGGGTCAAAGTCATCGGGGTAATCTTCAAGCCAAGCCTCGGTCTTACTGACCTCCTCGGCCTCGTAGGTCTCGGGCTTCCAGATCTGGAACGTGTCGCCGGTCGCGATAAAGAAGGCCTCGGTGTCCAGCCCGATCTTCTGCCGCAACTTGGCGGGCAGGACCAGACGGCCTGTTTCATCGACATTCGTGGACAGTGACTGACCGGAGAACAGCCGCTCCAGCATCCGCCGCTCGACAGAGCCGCGCGGCAGGGCGCTGATCTGGTCATCGACCTCGTCGATGGCCTCAACCGTGTAGCATTCCAGGTAAGAGCGGCGATGGTCGCCGTAGACGATGACAAATTCGGGGTCGTTGCCGTCCGCGTTCGGGTCTCCGGCGGCCAGCACACGGCGAAACTGAGCGGGGATGGACACCCTGCCCTTTCCGTCCACCTTTTGGTGGAACTCGCCTCTGAACCTCCGTGCCACTGTCCCGCGGCCCCTTTTGTCTCGCCCCCGAAAAAATCCTTAGCCCTTCAAAGGAAACGGCGGATTGGATGCTGCCATGTTCCAATCCGCCGCCCTCGTCCCGCTTTTGCGGGTAGGTCCAGCTGCGCGCGCCACCTGGGGGGATGTCTGCTCGCCCGCGCGCCGGATCTCTTGGTTCGATGAATGCGGGTGCCTGTATGAAACCTGACTTATATTGGATCGGGGTCTTGTTTGCCCCTTTGGCCCATATTCATCGTGTAAGCAGGGATGCCATGGGAATTCATGGAAATCAACAGGAAATTTGTGGAAACTTGGGCAACATCTTGTCCAGAACGGGTCTGGAACACAATATATCGCGACGAAATTTCCAATATCGACACATATTGTGGTAATTGCGTCGACGGCAGCCACAATATTTAGCGTTTCACTGTGCCCGCTCGAAACTTCCCATAGTTTCCCAAAAAACTCGCCGCGGAGAGCGAATTACACGCAAAATCGGTAGCGCTCAACGCGAATTTGGTAAAGAACCATGCGATTCAGGCGCGCTGATTCGCACCAACGCGCCCAAATTGGGCCACTGTCCCATGAATTCCCGTTCCCATGATTTCCCAATGAAGGGACTAGGCGATCCCGCCCGCCACCAATCCGCGCGCCAGTTGGGCATAGGCGTCGGCCTCTGGCCCCTCGCCCGCAGCGACCGGCGTGCCCGCGTCGCCCGCGATGCGCACATCCAGCGACAAGGGCAGCTCGCCCAGGAAGGGCACGCCCAGCTTTTCGGCCTCGGCCTTCACGCCGCCATGTCCAAAGATGTCATGCCGCGCGCCGCAGTCGGGGCATATAAAGGTCGACATGTTCTCTATAAGGCCCAGGACGGGCGTTTTGAGCTTGCCGAACATGTCGATGGCCTTGCGCGCGTCCAGAAGGGCCACGTCCTGCGGGGTCGAGACCACAAGCGCGCCGGTCATCTTGGTCTTCTGGCAGAGCGTCAGCTGAACGTCGCCCGTGCCCGGCGGCAGGTCCACGATCAGCACGTCCAGCTCGCCCCATTGCACCTGCCCCAGCATCTGCTGCAGCGCGCCCATCAGCATCGGACCGCGCCAGACCACCGCCTGGTCGGGGTCCACCATTAGGCCGATCGACATCATCGTGACCCCGTGGGACTTCAGCGGGATGATGGTCTTGCCGTCCGGGCTGGCGGGGCGCTGGTTGACGCCCATCATGCGCGGCTGGCTGGGTCCGTATATATCGGCGTCCAAGAGGCCCACGCGCCGACCCTGCCGGGCCAAGGCCACGGCTAGATTGGAAGAGACCGTGGATTTACCCACCCCGCCCTTGCCGCTGGCGATGGCCAGGATGCGGTCGACGCCGCTGACTGGCGCGGGGCCGTCTTGCGGCGTAGGGTGGCGGCCGATCTTAAGGTCCGGCGGCGGCGCTTTATGCTGCGGCGCAGCAGGGCCATGCGCTGTGAGCACTGCTGAGACATGGGTCACACCCGGCAGATCGGCCACCCGCCGCTCGGCCTCGGCACGCGCCGCGGACCAGGATTTCGCCGAATCCGCGTCCGGCGATTCGATCACAAATTTGACCTGACCGCCCTCAACCGACAGCGCGCGCACCACATCGCGTGAGACCAGATCGCCACCATCCGGCAGCTTAACTGTTGACAACACTTGACGAATTTCCGCCGCACTGACCGCCATGGCTTTATTTCCTGCATAAGTTTCACTCCATAGGTGTGATTCTTTACGCAAAGGGCAAGGGGCGACACTCAGAGCGCCCTATTATGCCGCAACGTGGCGTAAACTTTACGCTAGGTCACATATGCAATTGCTGCATAGCAGCATTTCGAAGCTAGCCGTTGTGCATCCGCAGCAAAACCCTATCTTGGTGTCAACAGCAGGCGACAAGAGCCGAGAGAAACTGGCACCGCCTGCGCCAACCGAGCAAGATAAAGAGTACCGACGATGGCCTTTGTAGACGAACTACACCGCTTTGAGAGCCGCCTGGTTAACCAGATGCGCAACAGCTTTGCCGACCTGCGCCGCGCCGCGCATCGCCGCAAAGAGATCCGCGCGACCGTTGCAGAGCTAAGTGCCCTGTCCGACCGCGAATTGTCTGACCTGGGCATCGCCCGCGGCGAAATCTACGCAATCGCCAAGCAGAACGGCTCGTAAGACACAGAATTCAGATCAGGCCGCCCTCTCCTCCTCCCTGGGCTGTCTGTAACCTGAGCGGCGACGTCTCTCCTCCTCCCTGACGTCGCCGCATCTTATTTTAAGTGTGAGCTCTCCTCCTCCCTGCTCACACCTAACGGAAACGGCGGCGTCCACCTCCTCCCGGGCGCCGCCGTTTTCTTTTTTTGGCCCACGTGATGCGGCTTGAGCGCTGGCTTGCGGTGTGCCACGCTCCGGCGAGGCGCCGTTGTGACGAGTTTAGGCGGGAGGGGACATCATGGACGGCGAGACTGATGCGGCTGCCGCGCCCAAGCTGATAACAGTGCATGGGACGGGAGCGGGCTCTGATGAGGCGCAAAGGGACCGCTGGTGGCAAATCGGCAGCCCTTTCATGATCGCACTGGCCGAACGCCTAAAGACTCCGTCCGAGCCTGTGCCCTTTCAGTGGGGCTTGGGCGACAACAGCGAAGAGGCCCGACGAAAAGCCGGCGCCGCGCTGTTAAAGACCGTGCAAGAGGAAGAAAAGCAGGGCAACGCCTACTATCTGATCGGGCATAGCCATGGCGGCTCGGTCATCTACAGCGCGCTGCTACACGCGACGCGCAGCGGCATCACGCTGCCGGGGCTCATGGGCTGGTGCACGGTGGGCACGCCCTTCATGGACTACACGCCGAACAAGCGCATGTGGCAGCGCATGGGCGAAAAGAGCCTGTCTGTCTTCGTCTCCGGCGTCTTCGCGGCCATAGCCGCGGTGATTTATGTCATCTTTGGGCTGATTGACTACGACACGGCGACCTCTGCTGGGCACGAATACGTCGTCGCGGGCGTCATGGCGGGCTACGCCCTCTCGGCTTTCCTGCTGCTCAAGCTCCTGGAGCGCATGCGCCGCAAATGGTTTGACCGCAAGCACAAGCTGCGCTTGGAAGAACAGTTTGGCCATCAATGGCTGGGCCTATGGCACAATGAAGACGAGGCCATCGCCGCGCTTTCCAACGTGCGCCATGTCTATGGCGACCTGGTGCCGCCCAGCTTCCTAAAGCCCGCGATCCTTGTGGTGCAGATCATCGCGGTGGCCATCATCGGGCTTGGTCTTATCAACCTTGTCGAGGACTTCGTCACCATCGACGATCCTGGTGCCTTCCTCGCCATTTTTGTGCTCGTCGCCTTGATTGTAATTGCCGTGATTGTGTTCCTGATTGTCTGGCTGATCTCTTGGGTGCTGAAGAAACTGCTGGGCGCGCTGGGTTATCCGCTGGCCGGTTGGATCAATCGCATTGTGTGGCGGTCCGTGCGCGAGCGCAGCTGGGGCGACGATATTGGTCCGGAGGAGGTCAGCGGGGTCTCGGCAAACCCGCCCGACTTTAAACGTGAATTTGCGCCCCTGCCGGAAGTGGTGGCGGCGCCGCTGCGCGGGCATAGCGACCGCAACGCGATCTCGACGCTGAACAAAGTGCGCCGCATCCTGGGCATGGCGCAGGGCGAGAAGGTCTCGCCCGACCTGCGCGGCGAATTAAACGATAGTTTGCAATGGGATGAGCTGATTCATACCTCCTATTTCGACGTGCCGGAATTTGTGGACCTAGTGGCGCTTGGGTTGAGCCGAGCGGGGCTGGGCGCGCTGCGCGATGGCTTCGTGCTGCCCAAGTCAGAACGCGACGCGTTGGAGACTTGGCTGTCGGGGAACCCGACGCTTCAAGAATAGCGGCGACCCATCCAAGTTGCGTCTATGAGTTTTTGGGTTGGAGCCGCGGCTCCCACCCGGATCTATGATCCGGGACGAATCGCCAAGATTTTCCTAACTTTTTCGGACAGGACCGTCACATTGGACGAATAAGATGCGAATTCGCCTTAGAAAGGGACGTCGTCCGCGCGCTCTGCGGACACGATGAACTTCGAGATCACCTTCTTAGCGCCCGCCTTCTCGAACTCGATGTCCAGCTTGTCGCCCTCAATCCCCATCACGTAACCATAGCCGAATTTCTGGTGGAACACGCGGTCGCCCTGGGTGAAGGCGCTGATCGCGTCGAGGTCGATCACGGTATTGCCGGATTCCTGCGGCTGCGACATCGGGCGGCGCGACTGGCGCTGTTGCAGGCGCTTCCAGCCGGGCGAGTTATAGACATTCGCCTCCGCCGCGCGGGCCTCCACCGTTGGGGCCGCGGCGCCGTAGCCACCACCGTAAAGACCCGGCGGGGTGAGCACGTCCACATGATCCTCTGGCAACTCGTCAATGAACCGGCTGGGCATGGCGGACTGCCACTGCCCGTAGGTGCGCCGGTTCGCGGCGAAGCTGATCGTGCACAGCGCCTCTGCCCGCGTGATGCCGACATAGGCCAGGCGGCGCTCTTCTTCGAGGCCCTTCACGCCGCTCTCGTCCATCGAGCGCTGAGATGGGAAAAGTCCATCCTCCCACCCCGGCAGGAAGACCGAAGGAAACTCTAGCCCCTTGGCGGCATGCAGGGTCATGATTGACACTTTCGAACCTTCGCCCTCGGTCTCATTGTCCATGATCAGCGCGACATGTTCCAGGAAGCCTTGAAGATTCTCGAACTGATCAAGGGCTTTGACGAGTTCCTTAAGATTCTCGAGCCGCCCGGCGGCCTCGGGCGTCTTGTCCAATTGCCACATCTCGGTATAGCCGCTCTCATCGAGCATAATCTCGGCCAATTCGACGTGATTGTAGGATTTGTCCAAGGCGTGCACATGCCAGCGGTCGAAGAAATCGACCAGTTTGCCGATCTCGCCCTTGGCCTTGCCGCTGAGTTCGCCCTGTGCGACGGCGATCCGCGCGCCCTCTAGCAGCGACACACCATTGCCGCGCGCGATGCGCTGCATCGTCTGCTGCGCCTTGTCGCCCGCGCCGCGCTTGGGCGTGTTCACGATGCGCTCGAACGCAAGATCGTCGTCGGGCGAGCAGGCCACGCGGAAATAGGCCATCGCGTCGCGGATCTCCATCCGCTCGTAGAACCGAGGCCCGCCGATCACGCGGTACGGCAGCCCGATGGTCAGAAACCTGTCCTCGAAGGCGCGCATCTGGTGCGAGGCGCGCACCAAGATCGCCATCCCGTCCAGGTCCACCGGGTCCAAGCCGCGGGTGCCACCCTGCATCGCCTCGATCTCTTCGCCGATCCAGCGGGCCTCTTCCTCGCCATCCCAATGACCGATCAGCCGAACCTTCTCGCCCTCGTCAAGCTCGGTGAACAGCGTCTTGCCCAGCCGCCCCTTATTGCCCTCGATCACGCCGGACGCCGCGCCCAGGATGTGCGGCGTCGAGCGGTAATTCTGCTCCAGCCGGATCACCGTGGCCCCGGGAAAGTCCTTTTCGAACCGCAGGATGTTGCCCACCTCGGCGCCGCGCCAGCCATAGATCGACTGGTCGTCATCGCCCACGCAGCAGATATTCTTATGCCCCTGCGCCAGGAGCCGCAGCCACATATACTGCGCCACGTTGGTGTCCTGATACTCGTCCACCAGGATGTAGCGGAACCAGCGCTGGTACTGCGCCAGCACGTCCTCGTGCTTCTGAAAGATCGTCAGCACATGCAGCAGCAGGTCGCCGAAATCGACGGCGTTCAGCTCTAACAGCCGCCGCTGATACAAGTGATAAAGCTCGATCCCGCGCTGGTTAAAGGCATTCGCCTCCTCCGCCGGCACCTTGTCGGGCGTCCAAGCGCGGTTCTTCCAGCTGTCGATGATCGAGGAGAGCATCCGCGGCGGCCAGCGCTTCTCGTCAATATTCGCGGCCAGGATCAACTGCTTGAGCAGCCGCACGGTATCGTCCGTGTCCAGGATGGTGAAGTTCGATTTCAGCCCGACCAGCTCGGCATGGCGGCGCAAGAGCTTTACCCCGATGGCGTGGAACGTGCCCAGCCAGGGCATGCCCTCGACGGTTTGGCCCAAGAGCTTCCACACGCGGTTCTTCATCTCGCGCGCGGCCTTGTTGGTGAAGGTCACCGCCAGGATCTCGTTCGGGCGCGCGGTGCCGGTGTTCAGCAGATGCGCGATGCGCGTGGTCAGCGCCTTCGTCTTGCCGGTGCCCGCCCCCGCGAGCATCAGCACCGGGCCGTTCAACGCCTCCACCGCCTCGCGCTGGGGCGCATTTAGGCCGTCGAGATAAGGCGCCGGACGCGCCGCCATCGCCCGCGCGGACAGTGACAGCCCCGCGGCCTCTTCAAACGCATCGCTCTCGTCGAAGTGACTCATGGAACGCAACATATAGTGGCATGCGCGAAAGGGGAAGCGCTGTTCTTATTATGTTCCGCAGAGGTTTCGGCGAATTTTATGCGGCTATGCGCCGCGATGCGTCCTCTTCCACCACACGGCCAAAGCGCGACGAGAAGGTGAGCGGCGCGGGCTTGCTCTTTGAGACCACCGAGGCCCGCCCAAACTGCAGAACCACCTCGCCCGGAACACCGGTCCCGATCAACGCGTGAACCGAGGGAATCAGCTCGAACACCTCCTCGGCATCGCGATCGGTGCGATCCGTCAAGAGAATCGTGGAGAGATGCGCATGCTGATGCTCTGCCATCAAGATCGTGCTGTGGGATAGGCGCCCACGCACCCGCTCGGAGGCCACGAGCAGGTCAACCACATTCGTCGAGATGAACGCCTCTGCCACCTTCAGGCTGCTGGTGGCGGTCACAAGCACCCCCGCCTTGATGAAGGGGATCATGATCGCCTCTTGCTGCGGAAGGTCATCGGTGACGAGCAAAACCTGCATGGTGCGGTCCTTTCTGAACCCAAGTTCGCGGTCACCATACGCAAAGAGCACTTAAAATTTGCTGAAAGCACCAGGAAAACTTCCCACAAATGCTTGGCGGCTTTGTTAACTGTCGGTAGAGGAAAACGGATGAGCCTTGATAACCGATACCCCGCGATCTCTGATCTGGCCGCCCGCGCGCGGCGGCGCATCCCCGGTTTCGCCTGGGATTACCTGGACAGCGGCACCGGCACCGAGGCCACCGTGCGGCGCAACCGCGCCAAGCTGGACGAGATCCTGTTCGACCCGGCCATCCTGTCGGGAGAGCTGGAGTTCGACCTCTCCACAACCCTTCTGGGCCGCGACTACCCCTTGCCCTTCGGCATCGCGCCCGTGGGCATGTCCGGGCTGATGTGGCCCGACGCCGAGCGCACGCTGGCCCGGCTGGGGCGCGACGAAGGCATCCCCTACTCGCTGTCCACCGTGGCCGCGCAGACGCCAGAGACCGTGGGGCCGCATCTGGGCCCCGACGCCTGGTTCCAGCTCTACCCGCCGCGCGACCCCGACATCCGCAAGGATATGCTGCGGCGCTTCAAGGACGCCGGTTTCGGCACGCTGGTGCTGACCGCGGACGTCCCCGTCGCCTCGCGCCGCGAGCGGCAATTGCGCGGCGGCATGTCCACCCCGCCCAAGCTGACCCCGCGCATCCTGGCGCAGATCGCCCTGCGCCCGGAATGGGCCATGGGCACGCTGCGCCACGGCCTGCCGCGGCTGCGCACCATCGAAAGCTACACCGGCGACAAGGGCGCGCTGAGCTCGACCAAGCATATCGGCTACCTGATCCGCACCTCGCCGGATTGGGAGTACCTCAAATGGCTGCGCGACCACTGGGACGGGCCGATGATGGTCAAAGGCGTGCTGGTGGCCGAGGACGCGGCGCGGCTGAAGGACGAGGGCGTCGATGCCGTCTGGGTCTCGAACCACGCCGGGCGGCAGTTCGACGGCTCGCCCGCCTCAATCGAGGTGCTGCCGGGCATCCGCGAGGCCGTGGGGCCGGACTACCCGCTCGTCTTCGATGGCGGCATCGCCGGCGGGCTGGACATCATGCGCGCGCTGGCCATGGGGGCGGATTTCGTGATGCTGGGCCGGGCGTTTCACTACGGGCTGGGGGCCTTGGGGGCCGCCGGTGCGGCGCATGTGGTGCATATCCTGCGCGAGGACCTAAAGTCGAACCTTGGGCAGCTTGGGCTGGCGTCCTTCGAGGGCCTGGCGGAGCGGATGCGGTCGTCGTAACTGGGTTGATCATGGTCGATCTTTGAACTGGAGTGATCCTCTGGCCTAAAGCGCAACGCCTCTGCAACGCTTGCCGACACCAGACGCCACGGAATCCAAGCAATTCAACCGCCCGAGCTTGCCTCGGGCAGCGGCCGACCTCCCCCAAGGAGGCCGCTTTTGCTACGTTGCAACCCATTGGAACGCTGGCGTTCTCGAAGATCGCTCGCAAAACAGAACCGCTGCGCAAGCGTCCTCCAGGTCGGCCGCTGCCCGGGTTGCGCTTGGGTCAGGTTGGAGGCCCCGGATCAAACACCAGCTCCAGGCCAAAGGCCGAAGCCTCCGCGCATACTGCTTCTTAAAAGCATTCCGTCGCGCCTCACCCACAAACAGCCGATTTCGGTCAAACAGCTTTACCAATTCCGCGAATAACCATAAGAGATGCTGCAACTGCAAAACACGGAGGGGACCTTGGCCGAATTTCAGAAAATCCTCATCGCCAACCGCGGCGAGATCGCCATCCGCGTCATGCGCGCGGCCAACGAGCTGGGCAAGCGCACCGTGGCGGTCTACGCCACCGAGGACAAGCTGAGCCTGCACCGGTTCAAGGCGGACGAGGCCTATCTGATCGGCGAGGGGATGGGGCCGGTGGCCGCCTATCTCTCGATCGACGAGATCATCCGCGTGGCCAAGGAATGCGGCGCCGACGCGATCCACCCCGGTTACGGCCTGCTCAGCGAGAACCCCGATTTCGTCGAGGCCTGCGACGCCAACGGCATCACCTTCATCGGGCCCAAGGCGGCCACGATGCGCGCCCTTGGCGACAAGGCCAGCGCCCGGCGCGTGGCCATCGAGGCGGGCGTGCCGGTGATCCCGGCCACCGAGGTGCTGGGCGACGACATGAAGAAGATCGCCAAGGAGGCGGCCGAGATCGGCTATCCCTTGATGCTCAAGGCCTCCTGGGGCGGCGGCGGGCGCGGGATGCGCCCCATCGAGGGCCCCGACGAGCTGCAGGAGAAGATCCTAGAGGGCCGCCGCGAGGCCGAGGCCGCCTTTGGCAATGGCGAGGGCTACCTGGAGAAGATGATCCTGCGCGCGCGCCATGTCGAGGTGCAGATCCTCGGCGACAGCCACGGCGCGATCTATCACCTGTGGGAGCGCGATTGCTCGGTGCAGCGCCGCAACCAGAAGGTCGTCGAACGCGCGCCCGCGCCCTACCTCTCCGGCGCCCAACGCGAGCGGCTCTGCAATCTCGGCAAGAAGATCTGCGAGCATGTGAACTACGAATGCGCCGGCACGGTCGAGTTCCTGATGGATATGGAGACCGGCGAGTTCTACTTCATCGAGGTGAACCCCCGCGTGCAGGTCGAGCATACCGTCACGGAAGAAGTGACCGGTATCGACATCGTGCGCGCCCAGATCCTCATCGCCGAGGGCAAGTCGCTGATCGAGGCCACGGGCACCGCCACGCAATATGACGTGCAGCTGCGCGGCCATGCGATCCAGTGCCGGGTGACGACCGAGGACCCCACCAACAACTTCATCCCCGACTATGGCCGCATCACCGCCTATCGCGGGGCCACGGGCATGGGCATCCGCCTGGATGGCGGCACCGCCTATTCCGGCGCGGTGATCACGCGCTACTACGATTCGCTGCTCGAGAAGGTCACCGCCTGGGCCCCCACGCCCGAGGCCGCGATCAAGCGCATGGACCGCGCCCTGCGCGAGTTCCGCATCCGCGGCGTCAGCACGAATATCGCCTTTGTCGAGAACCTGCTGCAGCACCCGACCTTTTTGGGCAACGAGTACCACACCAAGTTCATCGACCAGACGCCGGAGCTGTTTGCCTTCGCGCCGCGGCGGGACCGGGCCACCAAGATCCTCAGCTACATCGCGGATGTGACGGTGAACGGGCATAATGAGGTGGCCAAGGAGACGCGCCCGGCGGCCCTGGCCGCGCCGAAGCCGCCCGTTAAGGCGAATGAGGCGCCCCCCGACGGCACGAAACAGATCCTCGACCGCGACGGGCCGCAGGCCCTGGCCGATTGGATGGCCGCGCAGAAGAACCTGCTGATCACCGACACCACGATGCGCGACGCGCATCAGTCGCTGCTGGCCACGCGGATGCGCTCGATTGACTTGATCCGGGTGGCGCCGAACTACGCGCATGACCTGGGCGGGCTCTTCTCGCTGGAATGCTGGGGCGGGGCCACCTTCGACGTGGCCTACCGCTTCCTCGACGAGTGCCCCTGGCAGCGGCTGCGCGACATCCGCGCGGCGGTGCCCAACGTGATGACGCAGATGCTGCTGCGCGGCTCCAACGGCGTGGGCTACACCAACTACCCCGACAACGTGGTGCAGGCCTTCGTGGCGCGCGCCGCCGAGACCGGCATCGACCTCTTCCGCGTCTTCGACCCGCTGAACTGGGTCGAGAATATGCGCGTCTCGATGGATGCGGTGCTGGAAAGCGGCAAGGTTCTGGAGGCTGCGGTTTGCTATACCGGCGACGTGCTGGACAGCGCGCGGCCGAAATACGACCTGAAATACTATGTCAAAATGGCCAAAGAGCTGCAGGCGGCGGGCACGCATATCCTGTGCATCAAGGACATGGGCGGGCTGCTGAAGCCCGCGGGCGTAAAGCTGCTGGTCAAGACCCTCAAGGAGGAGACCGGCCTGCCGATCCACCTGCACACCCATGACACGGCGGGGATCGGCTGCGCGACCTACCTGGCCGCCGCCGAGGCCGGCGTGGACGCCATCGACTGCGCCATGGACGCGCTTTCGGGCAACACCTCGCAGCCCACGCTTGGCACCATGGTGGAGGCGCTGCGCCAGTCCGAGCGCAGCTCGGCCCTGGATGTGGAAGCGATCCGCGAGATATCCAACTACTGGGAGGCCGCACGCGCGCAATATTCTGCCTTTGAGAGCGGGCTGCAGGCGCCAAACTCCGAGGTCTACCTGCACGAGATGCCCGGCGGGCAGTTCACCAACCTCAAGGCCCAGGCCCGCTCTATGGGGCTAGAGGACAAATGGCCCGAGGTCGCGCGCACCTATGCGGATGTGAACCAGATGTTCGGCGACGTGATCAAGGTCACGCCGATCGCCAAGACCGTGGGCGATCTGGCGCTGGTGATGGTCAGCCAGGGGCTGACCACCGAGGACGTGCTGGACCCCAAGACAGAGGTCGCCTTCCCCGACAGCGTGGTCACGCTGATGAAGGGCCAGGTGGGCCAGGCCCATGGCGGCTTCCCCAAGGACATCCAAAAGAAGGTGCTGAAGGGCGAAAAGCCGATCACGGTGCGCCCTGGCTCGCTCTTGGAGGACGCCGATCTGGAGGCCGAACGCGCCGCGCTGGCGGAGAAGTTCAGCGCCAAGATCGATGACGAGGACCTGATGGGCCACATGATGTACCCCAAGGTCTTCGCCGATTACATGACCCGCCACGCCGAGTTCGGCCCGGTACGCACCCTGCCGACCTCGACCTTCTTCTACGGCATGGAGCCCGGCGAAGAGATCGCCGCCGAGATCGACCCCGGCAAGACCCTGGAGATCCGGCTGCAGGCAGTGGGCGAGGCGCATGAGGAAGACGGATCCGTCCGGGTGTTCTTTGAGCTGAACGGCCAGCCGCGCGTGGTGCGCGTGGCCGACAAACGCGCCAGCGCCGTGGTCGCCGCGCGGCCCAAGGCCGAACCCGGCAACGCCAACCACGTGGGCGCGCCGATGCCCGGCGTGGTGGCCACCGTGGCGGTGCAGGCCGGCGGCGAGGTCAAAGAAGGCGACCTGCTGCTGACCATCGAGGCGATGAAGATGGAAACCGGCCTGCATGCCGACCGAGACGCGGTGGTCAAGGCCGTGCATGTCTCGCCCGGCGGTCAGATCGACGCCAAGGACCTGCTGGTGGAGCTGGAATAGCGCGTCTCAAAGCCAGGCTCGCGCCAAGCGGGCGGGATTGTCAGGTGTCTTTGTGACCGCACGCTAGAGTATCGGTGCCACTCGGATGTCCTTTGTTGGCTTGGAGCGGTCATTGAAGGTAGTCCTGCCCCGGGGCTTGACCCGGGGCCTCTACCCTGAGCCAAGCGCAACTTGGGCTGCGGCCGACCTGGAGGTCGCCTGCGCATCAGCTCAATCGCTCACATCATCTCTGGAAACCGCAACGTTTCAACTGGATGCAACGTTGCAAATGCGGCCTCCTGAGGGAGGTCGGCCGCAGCCCAGGCAAGCTGGGCGGTCGCTCTATGTGAGTCCCGTTTCATCTGGTGTCGGCAAGCGTTGCCGGCGCGGAGCGCCCGGTGCGGGGACACATGCAACGAGAATAGGGCGCGTGCTTGTTACATCGCGCAATCAGCCGCGCCGGCGCTTCTTAAAGCTGCCATCCACCGCGCCAAAGAAGAGCCGCGGGATGACCGGGTAGCTCTGGGTCAGGAAATAGGCATAGGTCCCGCTAGGATACTCGGCAGTCTGCACGAAAGCGCCATTTGCCGCGTCCAAACGCCCTGCCCCGGCGACATAGGCATAATCCTGCACGAAGGTCCCATCATACTCCCCGCCGGGCTGCGCGCCACCGGGTCGGCTGCCGCTGCGCAGGCGATAGGACGAGGTCATCTCGACCACGCGCCCGCCGATCTCGGCGGTGATCGCGTAAATCGGGAACCCATCCGCGGCGTAACCGATCAGCGGTGAGGGCCGTGAGGCGGACCAGCCCAGGTTCTGCATCAACCCGATGGGCAGCCCATGGTAGTGATACGCACCGGTGGGCTGCACATGGGCATAGTTGGCGTCGAGCCCAAGCGCCACGGCCCCGCCGAGGGCCTCATATTGCCAGCCGGAGGCGCGATGGCCCTGCCAAAACTCCGCCGCGCCGGGATCAAAGGGCACGCCGTTCACCGCCACACCGGCCAGAGCGCCAAGCTCAGCGCCGGACAAGCTCTGTTTGCGCGGGCGGACGGGCATCTCAAAGCGGTAATTCTGGGCCGCGATCTTGTGCGGGTTGCCCCTGTTAGGAAAGCTGCCAACCGCGTGATCGGGGATACCGTTCGACGTGATCACGCGTTTGGCGCCGCGAAGGCTGATAGAGACCTGGTTGCCGCCCACCGTGTTGCGGGCAGCGACCAGCGAGAGGCTCTGCGCCTCGGTGGCGGTGTGCACGCGCAATCGGTGTTGGCCTAGAGCCGCGCCCGCGACGACCCCGCCGCCCAGAAATGTGATCAACGCCGCTCGCCGAGAATACTTAATCATGAGCTTGCTCCTCTCATTGCGTTCCTAGCTTGGGATCACGGTGACCGGACCAAGCCCCGCCGCGCCGAAATCCAGCATAAGGGTGAAGATGCCGGGCCAGTCCTTGGCGGCGATATAGACGGTGGTCTCCGTCACCGCGCCGGGCTGCAGGACGGGCGGCGCGGCCAAAAGGACGTCGCCGATGTCGCTATAGGCGGCTTGCAGTTCCACGACCGCGTCGCCTGCGTTCTTGAGCCGCAGCGTGACGCCCAAACCGGCTCCGTTGGGCGCCGAGGCAATCGCCTGCGCCTCGATCCCGGACAGATCATGCCCCTGATGGGCCAGCGCAGCGAGCGGCGCCAAAAACGCGGCGGTGAGAATGAAACGGCGTTTGAGCATGTACTTGGCCTCCTTTCCCAGTGGAACGAGGCCGCGCAAAACTTCCGTCGCACAATTTTCAGAAAACCCGAAAAACTCAACGCATCCGGCGCATTTTCTGCTTGCAGCGCAAAGCGGTTCTAGATATCCCCCGCCTACCCAAAGGATGCGGGCGTAGCTCAGGGGTAGAGCGTTACCTTGCCAAGGTAAATGTCGTGAGTTCGAATCTCATCGCCCGCTCCAATAATTCTCATATCATCACCGCGTGGCCGCTGTGGCTGGCCGCGCCGCACCATTTCATCCGGTGTGGAGGACACCCAGGATCATCCGCATGAGTTGGAGCAGCTCATCGTCCTTTCCGGGCGTGAGCAGCTCGACCTGGCAGTGGACCGTCAGGAACTCCTGCTCGGGCATCTCGCCTTCTGACAGCGCCAGCAACGAGCCGTAGTCGGTCTTCAGGATGAGATCCGGGTTTTCGGCCGCCCCATAGGACACCCTTGCCTGGCCCTCCCGGGCGCGCAGCTCCATGTCCTCGCCATCGACCACCAGCGCCGCCACCACGCTCAGCGCACCCGGCGCGACCCGCCGCACGGCGGCGTTTAGGGTCACCGCAACGGTGCGCAAGTTGCCTGGCCTTACGCTCTCGCCCTCAAGCGGAAAGCGCGCGCCGACCGACATCGTGGCCAGGCTCGGCGGGCGCGAACCCGAGGCGTTCCACAGCATCGCGCGCCGCGCCGTCGGCGCGCGCCCGGACCTGCGGCGCAGCGCGCCCCGGACCTTGGCGGCGCTGGCTGGGTTCGCCAAGATGCTGCTGACGCGCCCACCCAACCTGGATCGCATCGCCGCCGACCGAGACTTTGTCTTGGCCGCAGCACCCCGCTTCAGCCAGGACGACCCCGCATGGGTTCAGTCCCACGCGCCGCAGCCCATCCCAGACAAACCCAGAGAGGTTGCCTGACATGACCGCCCTCATGATCTCTACCATCAAGGTAACGGACCCCGCCGGGTTCCAGAACGACATGGCCAGGACCCAGCAGGTCGCCAGGCCGTATGCTCAAAGCTTGTCTTCCGCGGCAGACGCGGCGCCACGCTCAGCGGCGCCGACGTGCAGGGCGAGATGGTCGTGGCGGTCAGCTTCCCCGATCTGGGTGCGCTGCAGCGCTGGAACGCCTCGCCGGAGTACCAGGACATCATCGCCCTGCGCGAGGCCAGCTCGCAGCAGGTGATGACCGCCTATGGGCCGATGGACTGACCGCCGCTCTTGGGCGCGCGCTAGAACATCACCGCGACCAGCCAGAGCGATATCGCCGGGAAGGCGATCAGGATCGCCACGCGGATCATGTCCGAGATCAGGAAGGGCAGCACCCCGTGATAGGTGCGCTGGATCGGGATGTCCTTGGCCATCGAGTTGATGATGAACAGGTTCATCCCCACCGGCGGCGTGATCAGCCCCACCTCGACCACGATCAGCGCCAGGATGCCGAACCAGATCGCCGTCTCCTCGGGGGACATGCCGAAGTCCAGGCTCTCGATGATCGGGAAGAAGATCGGGATCGTCAGCAGGATCATGGACAGGCTGTCCATCACGCAGCCAAAGACCAGGTAGGCCGCCAGCATCACCAGAAGCACCATCAGCGGCGTGTAGCCCGACATGGAGATCCAATCGGCCAGCGCCTGCGGCATCTGCGTGATCGCCAGGAACGAGTTGAACAGCTGCGCGCCCAGGATGATCAGGAAGATCATGCCCGTGGCGCTGGCGGTGCTCAGGATGCACTCCTTGACGGTCTGCCAGTTCAGCCCGCCGGTCCAGAGCCCGTAGAGCCCGGTCGCGATGGCGCCCCAGGCCGCGCCCTCGGTGGGCGTGAACAGCGCCTGCACCCCGTCCTTGGACCAGTTCCAGTCCCCCGCGATGCCGCCCATCACCAGGCCAAAGATCAGCACCACCGGCCAGACCTTCCAGAGCGAGCGGAAGCGCTGCCCATAGGGCACGCGGTCCGCCGCGGTGGCGCTGTTTGGGTAGATGCGCACATAGACGGCCACGGCCAGCATGTATCCCAGCGCCGCCAGGATGCCGGGGATGAAGGCCGCCAGGAACATCTTGACGATGTTCTGCTCGGTCATGATGGCGTAGATCACCAGGATCACCGAGGGCGGGATCAGGATGCCCAAAGTGCCGCCCGCGGCCAGCACGCCGGTGCTCAGGGCGTCCGAGTAGCCGCGCTTGCGCATCTCCGGCAGGGCCACCTGCCCCATGGTCGAAGCCGTGGCCAGCGACGAGCCGCAGACCGCGCCGAACCCCGCGCAGGCGCCCACGGCGGCCATGGCCACCCCGCCCTTGCGGTGCCCCAGCCAGTCGCTCGCGGTGTCAAACAGCGCGTTCGACATGCCCGACTTGGTCGCGAACTGCCCCATCAGCAGGAACAGCGGCACGATGGACAGCGAGTAGCTCGAGAACATGTCATAGGACATGCTCTTCATCTGGCTCAGCACCGCCGTGGGGTTGCCCCGGATGATCCAAGAGCCCACGAAACCCGTAACCGCCATCGCGATGGCGATGGGCATGCGCAAAAAGATCGCGCCGAGCATGACAAAGAAACCCAGTAGGGCGAGTTCGAAACCGGTCATTTAGCGCCCCAGCAAGTCGTTCGTTGCGCGCCAAACGGTGAAGACGCTGATCACGGTGAAGAAGAAGGCCCCCACAAAGGACAGCGCGTAGCTGTACCAAAAGGGCATCCCAAGGATGTAGGTCGTGTTGTTGGTGAAGGGCTTATAGCCAAAGCCCAGCATGTCGCGCACCGGCTGGCTGAACCACGTCACCTGCTCGCCCAGGCCCATCCAGAGCCGCCAGGCGATCACGAAGGCCACGGCCAGCACCAGCAGGTTGCCAATAAGGACCAGGCCGCGGTTCGCCCAAACCGGCATCTTGTCGGCCACGATGTCGACGGTCACATGGCCCTGGTTGAGGTGGCACCAGGACATGAAGGCAAACACCGCCACGGCGGTCCCGGCCTCGACAAGCTCAAAGTCTCCGGGGACGGGGCCAAGCCCGACCTGCAGCCCCACAAAGGCGCGCCCGATGGTCGAGATCACGGTCATTGCCGCGATCGCGATCAGCACCGTGCCGCCCACATAGGCCAGGGCCCGCGCCACGTGGTCCATCAGGCCCGCAACGCGCGCTTCTGCCCTCACCGCTATGCCCATAATACCCCCGGGTTGCCGCCATACCACTCGCGGCAAACGCCCCCGGCGCGGTCTACGCGCCGGGGGAATGAGTCGCTTAGTTGCCGTGCTTTTCGATCAGCGCGCGCGCGTCGTCAAGCATCGCCTGACCCGGCAGGCCAGCGGCGTCCATAGCCGTGACCCACTCGGCGATCTGGCCATCCGCGATGGCCTTGATCTCGGCGGTGGCCTCTTCCGACATGGTGATGATCGTGTTGTCGGTGCCTTCGACCACGGCCTTCACCATGGTGTCGCCCTCGTCCATGGCGCGCCCGGCCCAGGCCGAGGTCTCCAAGCCGCTATTGGCGTCGATCACCGCCTTCAGGTCGTCCGGCAGGTTGTTGTAGCTGTCCTTGTTCATCGCCCAGATGAAGAAGGTGTTGTACATGGCGTTGGGGCCAGCCACCTCGGCGTGGCTGTCGGCCAGCTCATGCACCTTCAGCGGCAGCACGATCTCCCACGGGATCACCCCGCCCTCGACCACGCCCTTGGACAGCGCCTCGGGGAAGGCCGGAACCGGCATGCCCACAGGGGTCGCGCCCATGGCGCTCAGCAGGTTGTTGGCCGCACGGCTCGGCCCGCGCAGCTTCTTGCCCGCAAAGTCCGCCGGGCCGGTGATCGGGTCGCCCTTGGTGTGGATGATCCCCGAGCCATGAACGTGCACGGCCAGCAGGTGCACGTCGCCCATGCGCTCGCCCAGGTACTTCTCGGCGAACTCCCATGCGGCTTTCGAGGTCAGCTCGGCCGATTTCGACGACACGAAGGGCAGCTCGAAGGCTTCCGTTTCGGGGAAGCGGCCCGGCGTGTAGGCCGGCAGCGCCCAGCCGCCATCGATCACGCCGTCGCGGATCTGGTCGTAAAGCGCGGGCGGCTTACCGCCAAGCTGCATGCCGGGGTAAAGCTCGATCTTCAGGCGGCCATTGGAATCCGCCATGACCTTCTCGGCCCAGGGCGTCATGAACAGTGCTGGCACCGCGCCCTTGGGGCTGATGAAGTGCTGAAACCGCAGCGTGACCTCTTGCGCAAGCGCCGTGGTCGCGGTCAGCGCAAGCGCCGCCGCCCCTGCGAGCAGTGTTTTTGTAAGTGCCATTGGTACCTCCCAGTTTGAGCGCGAGGCAGTGCGCCGCGCCCATTTGATTTATTGCGAATGCAACAAACTCAATTTCCCCCACCACGTCAAGATCATTGCCGGGGCGTGGAAGCTGTCAAAAGTGATTGCCGCGCCGCACTGCTGCCTGCATTCCATCACCAGATGATGCAATCCAAGCGCGCGCCGAATTTCACCCTTGCGCCTTCCGTATTTGCGGCGCCAAACTCCGCGCGCGACAGGCTGATGGATCGCGATGCGGTAAGCGCTGCGGCATATGGACGGACATGACAGAGAACAAGGGCATATTGGTGATTGGCCGGGCGGGGATGGACTTCTACGCCGACCCGCCGGGCACCCGGCTGGAGGACGGCGCGCGGTTCACCTCTGCCCTCGGTGGGTCCTCGGCCAATATCGCCGCCGGGGTCTGCCGTCAGGGCGGGCGCGCCGCGCTGGTCACCTCGGTCTCGGACGACCCGGTGGGCAGCTATTGCATTAACCAGCTTGCGCATTTCGGCGTCGACACCGCGTATGTCCGCCGCCAGGGCGGCGAGGCGCGCAACTCGCTGGCCGTGGTGGACACCAACGGCGCGGACACGCAATCGGTGATCTACCGCAACAACGCCGCCGACTTTCAGATGACCGAGGCGGATATCGCGAGGGTGGACTTTACCGCCTATGACACGCTGGTCACCACGGGCACGGTGCTGGCCGCAGAGCCCTCGCGCAGCGCCACCTTCGCCGCGTTTGAGCGCGCCCGGGCGGCGGGGCTCACCATCGTCTTCGACCTCGATTACCGCCCCTATTCCTGGCCCGACGCCGCGACCAGCGCCCGCGTCTACGCCCAGATGGCCGAGGCCTGCGACATTATCATCGGCAATGATGACGAGTTCGGCGTGCTGGCCCAGAGCTATGCTGACGGGCTGGCCGCGGCCCGCGGCCTGGCCGCAAGCGGCAAGACCGTGGTCTATAAGATGGGCCACCGCGGCTCGGTGACATTCTCGGAGGGGGAAGAGACCCGCCAGGGCGTGTTCCAGGTGGACGCCCTGAAACCCACCGGCGCGGGGGACGCCTTTATGGCGGGGTTCCTGATGACCCGCGCCCGCGGCGGGACGGTGCCCGAGGCCGTGCGCCGCGGCTCCGCCACCGCAGCCATCGTCGTCACCCGCGTGGGCTGCGCCCCGGCCATGCCCACCACCGCCGAGTTAGACCGGTTCCTCGCCAGCCATCCCGGCCCATCCGAGCCCCAGGAATAGCCACAGGAGTAACCCCATGCATATCGCGCCCTATGACAATCAGAACAAGCCCATCGTGGACACCGGCGACGCCACGGTGCCGCTGAACTACTTCAATATCGTCAAGCTGACGCGGGGCCAGGCCTTCGAGTACCAGGTGCCGGGCTACGAGACCTGCATCGTGCCCGCCACGGGCAGCGTGGATGTGTCGGTCGAGGGCATGGGCTTTGCCGATCTGGGCGGGCGCGGCGCGGATGTCTGGGACGGCGAGCCCGAGGGCGTCTATGTGCCCAGCGGCGCCAAGGCGCAGATGGTCTGTGTGTCTGAGGCGGCAGAGGTCTTTGTGGCCGGCGCGAAATACGACACGGTGCTGGAGCCGTTTGACGTGCGCGCCGACGCGCTCGACCTGGTGCAATACGGCTCTGATGACACCAAGACGCACCGCAAGATCAAGCACATCTTGGGCCAGAAGCAGCACGACAAGGTCGGGCGCCTGCTGGTCAGCGAATTGTTCACCGTGGGCGCGGGCGGCTGGTCGGGCTTTCCCAGCCACAAGCATGACACCGACCGGCTGCCGACCGAGACCCGCCACGACGAGACCTATAACTTCCGCTTCCGGCCCAATCACGGCTCTGGCGTGCAGATGCTGCAGCGCGAGGACGGCCAGCCGGGGGACGCCTATCACATCGTGGACGGCTCGACGATCTGCCTGGACAACGGCTACCACCCCTGCTGCGTGCTGCCGGGCTATGAGATGTACTACTTCACCATCCTGGGCGGGCTGTCGCAGCGCTCGCTGGTGCAGTTCTTCCAGCCCTCCCACGCCTATCAGATCGAGACGATACCAGGCATCAAGGACATGATCGCGAAGTTCAAATAGATGACACTGGCGACGCTCTCTGAGGTCCTGCAGCCCGCCCTGCGCGACGGCCACGCCGTGGCCGGGCTGGTGGTGCTGGGCTGGGAGGACGCGCGCGCCTATGTGGCCGCCGCCGAGGCCGTGGGCTGCCCGGTGATCCTGCAGGCCGGGCCCGGATGCCGCGCCCACACACCCCTGCCCGTTTTGGCGGCGATGTTCCGGCATTTGGCTCAGGGCGCGACCGTGCCGGTCGTGGCGCATCTCGATCACGGCTACAGCGCCGAGGAATGCCGCGAGGCCGTGGAGTGTGGCTTCACCTCGGTGATGTTTGACGGCTCCAAGCTGCCTCTGGCCGAGAACATCGCGCAGACCGCCGAGATCGCGCGCATGGCCCACGCCGCCGGCGTCTCCGTCGAGGGAGAGATCGGGTTCGTGGGCTACGCCGCGGGCGCCGAGAGCCTGGGCACCGACCCCGCCGAGGCCAAGGCCTTTGCCGAGGGCACCGGCGTGGACGCAATGGCCGTCTCTGTCGGGAATGTGCATCTGCAACAGGACCAATCCGCTTCGATCGATATGGACCGGCTCCGCGCCATCGAGGCCGTCAGCGCCGCGCCGCTGGTGCTGCATGGCAGCTCGGGCGTCCCCGCCGAGACCCGCCGGATGCTGGCGCGCGAGACGCGGATCTGCAAGTTCAACATCGGCACAGAGCTGCGGCAGGTCTTCGGGCGATCCTTGCGCGCGGTGCTCGCCGCCGATCCGACGGAGTTCGACCGCAACAAGATCCTGTCGCAGATCGAGGCGCCCTTGCAGGCGGCCACCGAGGTTGTGTTGCGGCAGATATCCCGGGCGTGACGCTCGGCGTTGCGTGGGTTTCAGCCTGGCGCGGGCATTGGCAGGTGGCAATTTTCTTTCAAGAAAATTGCGAAACTCTTGCAAGAGTTTCTTCAGCGCGCCCCGAAATGATCGCTCTATCGCAACCTCTTAGCGGCGCGCGGGGCCACTTTCCTTCGAAGGAAAGTGCAAATCTCTTGCAAGAGATTTGGCCCGTCCGAATGCCCGCTCCAGGCCACCTTTAACCGGAGACCAACCGCTCCCCACACGCCCAAAAGAACAAGCCCGCCAAACCAACCTGGTTCAGCGGGCTAACAATGCAACGTAAGGCTCACCCAGCCGCGGCCACGGCGCGGCCCGTCAGCACCTTGACCAAATTGGCGCGGTATTCCGGCGTGCCGTGCAGGTCGCTGATCAGGTCGTCGGCGCTCGGCGCCTCGGGCACCGCATCCGCCGAGAAATTGGCCGACAAAGCCGCCTCCGCCGCCGACCAGCGGTGCACGCCCTCGTTCGACGCGCCCGTCACGGCCACGCGCACCCCGCCTGCGAAACTCGCCACGAAGACGCCCGTCAGCGCGAAGCGCGAGGCGGGCTGCAGCATCTTCTGGTAGTTCGCGGCCTCCGGGATCGGGAATTTCACGCTGGTGATGATCTCGCCCTCATCCAGCGCGGTCTCAAACAGGCCCTGAAAGAAGTCATCCGCGGCGATCTCGCGCGCGTTGGTGACGATGGTGGCGCCGGAGCCCAGCGTGCCCGCCGGGTAGCAGGCGGCGGGGTCGTTATTGGCAAGCGAGCCGCCGATGGTGCCGCGGTTGCGCACCGCCGGGTCGCCGATCTGGCCCGCCAGCGCGGCCAGCGCCGGGTAGGAGGCCGAGGCATCCGCCGCCACCTGGGCGTGGGTCGTGGCCCCGCCGATGACCATCACGCCGTCATCATCCACGCAAACGCCGACCATCTCGGCGATCCCGCCCATCGAGACCAGCGTGGCGGGCGCCGCCAGCCGCTGCTTCATGGTGGGGATCAGGGTCTGACCGCCGCCCAGGGGCTGCGCGTCCTCGCCGCTCAGCGCCGATACGGCGTCGGCGACGGAGTTGGGGGTGACCAATTCAAAGTTGTGCATTTACATTCTCCTTTGGAGCAGCTCCCCGCCCTGCGGGCATTCCTCGCCATTTCGCGAGGATGCCCAAAAGGGCGGAGGAGCGATGCCACCAATTAGCTATTCATCGCCGACCAGACGCGCGAGGGCGACAGCGGCATGTCGATATGGGTGACGTCCTTGCCGCCGCGCTGCAGCGCGTCGACCACGGCGTTGACCACCGCGGGCGGCGAGCCAATGGCACCGGCCTCGCCGCAGCCCTTCACCCCCAGCGGGTTATGGGTGCACGGCGTCTGGCAGGAGTGATCCACCGTGAAGTTTGGCAGATCATCCGCCCGCGGCATGGCGTAATCCATGAAGGACCCGCTCACCAATTGGCCGTTCTCGTCATAGACGCAGTTCTCAAGCAGCGCCTGCCCGATCCCCTGCCCCAGCCCGCCATGGACCTGGCCCTCGACGATCATCGGGTTGATGACGTTGCCGAAATCATCCGCCGCGGTGAAGCGCTCGATGCTGACCTGGCCGGTGCCGGGATCGACCTCGACCTCGCAGATGTACGCCCCGGCGGGGTAGGTGAAGTTCGCCGGGTCGTAGAACGCGGTCTCCTCCAGCCCCGGCTCGATATCCTCCAGCGGGTAGTTATGCGGCACATAGGCCGCCAGGCAGACATCGCCCCAGGCCACCGACTTGTCGGTGCCCGCGACGGTGAACTCGCCATTGGCCAGCTCCACATCCGCGTCCGAGGCCTCCATCAGATGCGCCGCGATCTTCTTGGCCTTGTTGATGATCTTCTCGGCGGCGCGCACCATGGCCGAGCCGCCCACCGCGATGGAGCGCGAGCCGTAGGTGCCCATGCCCATCGGCGTGTTGGCGGTGTCGCCATGCACGATCTCGACCATGCTCTCGTCGATGCCGATCATCTCGGCGATCACCTGGGGAAAGGCGGTCTCGTGCCCCTGGCCGTGGCTATGCGAGCCGGTCATCACGACCAAACCGCCGGTGGCGTTCACCCGCACTGTGGCGCTCTCGTAAAGACCCGCCCGCGCGCCCAGCTGCCCCACCAGGGCCGAGGGCGCGATGCCGCAGGCCTCGATATAGCTGTTCACGCCGCGCCCGCGCCACTTGCCATTGGCGGCACTCTCGGCGGCCCGCGCCTCGAACCCGTCCCAATCGGCCAGGGCCAGGGCCTTGTCCATCGTGGCGTCGTAATTGCCGGTGTCATACTCCACAGCCACGGGGGTGGCGTAGGGGAACTGGTCGGGCTGGATGAAGTTGCGACGGCGCAGCTCCACCGGGTCGATCCCCATCTCGCGCGCGGCCTTGTCGATGACGCGCTCCAGCTGGAAGGTCGCCTCGGGCCGCCCGGCGCCGCGATAGGCGTCCACCGGCACGGTGTTGGTGAAGACCGCCTTGACGTTCACATAGATCAGCGGCGTGGTGTAGTTCCCCGCCATCAGCGTGCCATGCAGCCAGGTGGGCACCGAGGTCGAGAAGGTCGACAGATACGCGCCCATATTGGCCAGCGTGTCGGTGCGCAGCGCCAGGAACTTGCCCTCGGCGTCCAGCGCCAGCTCGATCTTGGTGACGTGATCGCGGCCATGGGCGTCGGTGATGAAGGCCTCCGAGCGGGTCGAGGTCCACTTGACCGGGCGCTTGATGGCCTTTGCGGCGAAGGTGCAGAACGCCTCTTCGGCGTAGTGGAAGATCTTCGACCCAAAGCCCCCGCCCACATCCGGCGCCACAACGCGCAGCTTATGCTCGGGGATGCCCAGCACGAAGGCGCCCATCAGCAGCCGGATCACATGCGGGTTCTGGCTGGTGGTATAAAGCGTGCTCTCGCCGTTATGGGCGGCGTAGTCGCCCACCGCCACGCGCGGCTCCATCGGGTTGGCCACCAGGCGGTTATTGACCAGCTCCAGAGTGGTCACGTGATGCGCGCCGTCAATGGCGGCGGCCACGGCGTCCTTGTTCTCTTCGACAAAGCCCCAATCGTAGCAGAGGTTCGAGGTCAGATCGTCATGCACCTTTGGCGAGCCCTCTGCGAGGGCCGCCGACATGTCGACCACGGCGGGAAGCTCTGTGATATCGGCGTTGATCGCATCGGCGGCGTCGCGCGCCTGCGCGGCGGTCTCGGCCACCACGGCGGCGATGGGGTCGCCCACATGGCGGACCTTGCCCTGGGCCAGCACCGGGTGCGCGGGCTCCTGCATGGGCTGGCCATGCCGGTCGGTGACCTGCCAGCCGCAGGGCAGACCGCCCACGCCCTCGAAATCCGCGCCGGTAAAGATGCGCACCACGCCGGGCATCCCGGCGGCGGCGCTGCTGTCCACGCCGTTCAGCGTGCCATGCGCCACATCCGAGCGCAAAAAGGCCACATAGGCCTGGCCGTTCAGGTTGATGTCGTCGGTGTAATTGCCGGTTCCCGTCAGGAACCTGATATCCTCGCGCCGCTTGCTGCTGGCGCCAATGCCGCTGTCTTTGGGCATGTCATTCCTCCCTAAAATCTTTTGCCGCTCCTCCAGCCCTTACGGGCGGTCCTCGCTCTGGTCGCAGCCAAGCGTAGACGGGCGAGCGCTTGCTTAACTATTCGGCGGCGACGGCAGGCACCTCTTGGCCAGAGGCGGCCATGATCGCGCGCACAATGTTGTGGTAGCCGGTGCAGCGGCAGATATTGCCCTCCAGGTAATGGCGCACCTCGGCCTCGCTGGGCGAGGGGTTCTCGGCCAGCAGGGCCGCCGCCGACATCACCATGCCCGGCGTGCAGAAGCCGCATTGCAGCCCGTGGTAATCCTGGAATGCCTGCTGGATGGTCCCCAAAGAGCCGTCTGCATTCGCCATGCCCTCGATCGTGGTGACCTCGGCGCCCGCGGCCTCGGCGGCGAACATGGTGCAGCTCTTGACCGCCTGGCCGTTCACATGCACCACGCAGGCGCCGCATTGGCTGGTGTCGCAGCCCACATGGGTGCCGGTCAGCCCCTGCCCGTCCCGCAGGAAGGACGACAGCAGCGTGCGCCCCTCCACGTCTCCGGAAACGGGTTTGCCGTTCACCGTCATTGAAACACTTGTCATTAAATCCTCCCTGGCGTCTTCTTGCTTGGTTCAGTGCGCCGGGCGGTTCGTCCCGCCTTCTGTTGCGCCTGAGTCTCTACACGGCATCCTTGCCCGGTTCGCCTAATCCTTCAACTGTTTCTTGAAACTTGGCCCCGGGCACACGGAATGCGCGCCAAGCCCGCCAGAGATGAGACCAGACCGGCGCGGGCATAGGGATGCCGTTGACCTCAGGGCCCGTTTGCGCCAATCAGCGCCGCCATGAAACCCTTCCTGATCCTGCAACTGCGCCCAGAAACCGAGGCCGCCGATGGCGAGTTCGCCGCCTTCCTGGCCAAGTCAGGCCTGCCAGGGGACCGTGTGCACAGGATCCGCCTGGACCGCGAGCCCGTCCCCGACGGCCTGGACCTCGCAGCGTTCGCGGGCACGATCCTGGGCGGCGGCCCGGGCTGCGTCAGCGACGACCCGGCCCGCAAGGACCCGCTTGAGGCCAGGATGGAGGCCGCCTGTCTGGCGCTCATGGCCCAGATTACAGCCCGCGACCTGCCGTTCATGGGCTGCTGCGCCGGGATCGGCGTGCTGGGGCACCACCTGGGCGCGGATGTCAGCAAGGCGCGCTACGGCGAACCGATCGGCCCCTCGACCTGTGTCGCGACCGACGCAGGTGTGGATGACCCGTTGCTCTCGGACCTGCCGCGGCGGTTCGACGCCTTTGTGGGCCACAAGGAGGCCCTGCAGGAGCTGCCCAAGGGCTGCGCGCACCTCCTGAGTTCCAAGGCCTGCCCGTTCCAGATGATCCGGTACGGGCAGAACGTCTATGCCACGCAGTTCCACCCCGAGGCGGACGCGCAAGAATTCGCAACCCGGATCCGCATCTACAAGGACCGGGGCTATTTCGCCCCGGAGGAGGCGGACGGGCTCATCGAGATCTGCCGCGCGGCGGATGTGACCGTGCCCGAGCGGATCCTAAGCCGCTTTGTGCAGCGCTACGGGTGACCGGGCTGTTGTTAAATTGAGTGGCTGCGCCACGCTCTTTTAGCCCGTACTCGCCTCCGGCTCCGTGCGGGCGATTGCCACCACAAGCGTTCTGCTTTCAACTTGAGACATCAAGTTGAAAGCAAACGCCCACAACACCAGTTGGTTCTGCCGCGTTTCGCTTCAAAACCTGATTCAGTTTTTTGCGATCCGCCGTAGAGGCAAGCGCGCCCTTCAAGATGACCGTCGCCTCGCGTCTTGCCCGAGCGCCCGCAGCGGCTTGCCCGCGAGGACGTGAGACATCCTGCGTGAGCGCAGCGAACTCAATTTGGGAACAGCTCTAGACCTTCACGCGCTCGGATTTGGGGTCATACATGGGGCGCAGGCTGGCTTCCGCCGCCACGCGCACCCCCGCGATCTCGATCTCATAGCGCGAGGCCAGCACCTCGGCCGCCGTCTCGCCCGCGCAGGGCACATAGCCCATGCCGATCGCCGCGCCCAAGCTGTGCCCGTAATTGCCGGACGAGAGGTAACCCACGAACTCGCCATCCCGGATCAGCGCCTCGTTGTGGAACAGCAGCGGCTCGGGATCGGTCAGCTTGAACTGCAGCAGGCGGTTCTTCAGCCCTTCCTCCTTCTTGCGCAGCACCGCGTCGCGGCCGATGAAGGCGGGCTTGTCGGTCTTCACCGCAAAGCCCAGCCCCGCCTCCAGCACGTGATCCTCGCAGGTGATGTCATGGCCGAAATGGCGGAACGCCTTCTCGATGCGGCAGCTGTCCATCATATGCATCCCGCAGAGGCTTGCCCCCATGCCGCGGGCCTCTTCCCAGAGCGTCTCGAACACATGGCAGGCCATGTCGGCGCTGACATAGACCTCCCAGCCCAGCTCGCCCACGTAAGTCACGCGGTGCACCCGCGCCAGGCCCATGCCGATCTCGATCTCCTGGGCGGTGCCAAAGGGGTTCACCGCGTTGGAGAAATCCGCCGGCGAGAGCTTCTGCAGCAGATCGCGCGCCTTGGGGCCCATCACCGCCAGCACGCCCTCGCCGGGCGTCACATCCGTGATCACCACGCGGAAGTCGCCGACATGGCGCTGCATCCAGGTCTGATCCGCCAGCCGCGTCGCCGCCGGGGTCACCACCAGATAGGCGGTCTCCGTCAGGCGGGTCACAGTCACGTCCGCTTCGATCCCGGCGCGCTCATTGAGGAACTGCGTATAGACGATCTTGCCCGGCGCCACGTCATACTGCCCGCCGCCGATATGGTTCAGAAACGCGGTGGCATCGGGCCCCTCGACCCTGATCTTGCCAAAGGAGGACATGTCATAGATGCCGACATTCTCGCGCACGGCCCTATGCTCGCGGGCGGAGTTCTCGAACCAGTTCTGCCGGCCCCAGGAATACTCATAGGCGCGCTTCTGGCCCGCATCGGCGAACCAGTTGGCGCGCTCCCAGCCGGCCAGCTCGCCCATCACGGCGCCATTGTCCAGAAGCTGCTGGTGGAACGGCGTGCGGCGCACGCCCCGCGCGGTCGCCTTCTGCCGGTAGGGGAAGTGGTCGGCATATAGCAGCCCCAGCGTCTCGCGCGAGCGCTCCCACAGGTAGTGCTTATTGCCCTGGAAGGGCTGCATCCGGCTGATATCCACGTCGCCCAGATCGAACGGCTTCTCGCCGCTCTCCATCCAGGCGGCCAGGGCCATGCCCGCGCCGCCCGCCGATTGGATGCCAACCGAGTTGAACCCGGCGGCGACCCAAACATTGTCCATCTCCGGCGCCAGGCCCAGGTGGTAGGCGTCGTCCGGGGTGAAGCTCTCCGGCCCGTTAAAGAAGGTGTGGATGCCCGCCTCCGCCAGCATCGGCAGGCGGTTGCAGGCGGCCTCTAGGATGGGCTCGAAATGGTCGAAATCCTCGGGCAGCTGGTCGAACTCGAAACTGTCGGGGATCGGCCCCCATGGCTTGCTGACCGGCTCGAAGGCGCCCAGCAGCATCTTGCCCGCGTCCTCTTTGTAATAGGCGCATTCGTCCGGCACCCGCAGCACCGGCATCTGGGTCAGGCCGGCGATGGCCTCGGTGACGATGTAGAAATGCTCGCAGGCCTGCAGCGGCACGTTGGTGTTGAGCATGCGCCCCACCTGGTGGCCCCACATGCCGGCGCAGTTGACCACGTGCTCGCAGGCGATCTCGCCCGCCTCGCCCTGCTCGTTCTGCCAGGACAGGCCCGTGATGCGGCGGCCGTCGCGGGTGACCCCGGTGACGTTGGTGCGCTCGGCCACCACGGCGCCGCGCTGGCGCGCGCCCTTGGCCAGGGCCAGGGCGATGTTGGCCGGGTCGCCCTGCCCGTCCAGCGGCAGGTAGACGCCGGCCTGCACGTCCTCGATGTTCAGGTGCTCGTATTTGGCCTTGACCTCGGCGGGCGAGATCTCCTCGACCTCCACCCCAAAGGCCCGCGCCATGGAGGCCTGGCGAAAGATCTCCTGCTTGCGGTGCTCGGTCAGCGCCACGGTGATCGAGCCGCAGCGCTTGAACCCGGTGGCGACGCCGGTTTCCTCCTCCAGGGAGCCGTAGAGCTCCTGGCTGTACTTCGCCAGCTTGGTCATATTCGCGGTGGCGCGCAGCTGCGCGATCAGCCCGGCGGCGTGCCAGGTGGTGCCAGAGGTCAGCTGCTTGCGCTCCAGCAGGACGACGTCCTGCCACCCCGCCTTGGTCAGGTGGTAGGCCACCGAGCACCCGACGACCCCGCCGCCGATTATGACCACGCGCGCCTGCGTTGGAATTGCCATCAGTTCGTTCCCTTCACGTCCGTGAGATCTTTGGAGGCAAGCAGTGCCGCCGCCCCCAGCATTAAGCTTCCCGAGATGCGCCGCAGCGCGCGGCCCTGCAGCCAGCCCAGGCGTTGTTTCGCGGCCTGCGCGGCGGCGCCATAGGCCAACAGCTGCGCGGCGTCAAAGATAAGGTAGGTCGCGCCCAGCACCAGCAGCTGCGGCAGGACCGGCGCGCCGGCGTCGATGAATTGCGGGAAGAGGGCGGCAAAGAAGATCACCGCCCAGGGGTTCGCCAGCGCCGTCAGGAAGCCCTGCGCGTAAAGCCTGCGCGGCGCGCCATCCGCGGCCGCGGCGCGCGGCCCGCCACCGCCCCGGCTCAGCAGCATCCGCAGCCCCAGATAGGCCAGGTAGGCCACCCCCGCCCATTTGATCGCCGTGATCGCCACGGCAGAACTCGAGATCAGCGCCGCCAAGCCAAAGGCCGCCACGATCATCTGCAGCGCGTTCGCCGAAAGATCCCCGCCGATCTGGTAAAGCGACCGGCGCAGCCCGTGGCGCATGGCGTTAGAGATCGTCAAAAGCTCGGTCGAGTCCGGCGGGCCCAGAAAGAACGCGCCCAGCGTGGCCAGGTAGAGCAGGTAGAGCTCGGCGCTCACGGGTAGATCCCCGCGTATTTCGCCTTGTAGAGAGCGATCATCTCGGCTTCGGTGGCGCCGTCGTCATAGGGCGGCGCGGTCAGCGGCTTGGCCTCGGCCACGGGGATCTTGACGATGATGTTGATGCGGTCGGCCAGGTCGCCCCAGGTCTCGCGCCAGCGCCCGATCAGCGCGTCAAACCCGTCCGTGCCCTGGCGCAGCATCTGCGCCTCGCCGCGGATGCGCACGCCCTTGCGCAGGAACGGGTCGACGAAATTGACCTCGCATTCCGGGTTGATGGCCAGGTTCGCAACGGTCCCGGGCGAGCGGATCTCGCCAAAGGCGATCGTGGCGTCGTCCAGCACCAGGAAGGTGCCCTTGGGGGATACCGCGGGCCGCCCGCCGGGCGTGACCGTGGCCACGAACCCCAGGGGGAAATTGCCAATGATCTCTTTCGATTGCGTCGTTAGCTTCATCATATCTCCACCTGGCGACGAAGGCCCGCAAGGGCTTGAGCAGCCGCTCCTCGCATCCTATCCGAATCTCCGTTTCAGTTCCGCGATATGATCCGGCCCAACCTCGCAGCAGCCGCCGATGATGCTGGCCCCCGCCTCGGCCCAGCCTTCGGCGAAATCCGCGTAGGCCTTGGGGCTCAGGTCGGCGCGCGCCGTAAGCGAGTCGACGGTCTGCTGCACCACTTTGAAGTCATCTGCGATTCGCGTAAACCCGTTGGCATAGGCGCCGAACGGGATGCCATGGGGCGCGATGATGGGCAGCGACTGGCTGACCGCCTCGGGGGTCGAGCAGTTCACCAGCAGCGCCTCGGGCCGGAAGCGGTCCACCAGGGGCAGCACGTCGGCCAGGGGCTCGCCCGAGCGCAGCACGCTGCCGTCGTCATCGCTGACAGAGACCGCCAGCCAGACCGGCTTGGTCGCGCCCACGCAGCCCGCCAGGGCGCCCTCGGCCAGGCGCAGGCCCGACGCGGTCTCGATCAGATGCAGGTCCACCTCGGCGTCATGCAGCGCGACGATCTCGGCATATTCCCGCGCGGCCTCGGGCACCGGCGGCGCCAGGTCGGGGCGATAGCTGGCCCCCAGCGGCCCCAGCGAGGCCGCCACCCGCCCGGCGCCATGCGCCGCGCGGGCGCGCAGGCCAATGCCGCGCGCGGTGTTGTGCAGCAGCTCGAACCGGTCGCCGATGCCGTTATTGTCCAGCCGGTTGCGCAGCAGCGGGTAGGTGTTCAGCGTGGCGACCTCGGCGCCGACCTCGAAATAGGCGCGGTGCACCTGCTCGACCAGCTCGGGCCGGTCCAGCATCACCTTGGTCGACCACAAGGGCGTGGGCTGCTCGCCCAGCCGCTTTACCAGCTCCTGCCCAATCGAGCCGTCCAGCAATGTCACTGCCATATCGTCTGTCTCCTATCGCGCCGAAGGCGCGCCCCCTTGGGTTCAAGCCTGAAAGGCGCAGAAGGGAGGCGGGTGGGCCTCCCCCCAGAACGCGCCCGTCGATCAGGCGCGCAGGCGGGCGTTCTCGGGGTCCCACATTGGCTGATCGGCCTGCACGATGGCCTTGCAGCGGGTGCCGAAAATCTCCACCTCCAGCTCCGAGCCCGCGCCGGCCAGATCGGCGCGCACCATGCCCAGCCCGATGCACTTGTCGACGCGGTAGCCCCAGCCGGCGCTGGTGACCTCGCCCACGACCTCGTCGCCATGCCAGATCGTCGACATATAGGGCGGGTCCTGCGCGCCGGCCTCGATCACCAGCGTGGCAAAGCGCTTGGCCACGCCCTTTTGCTTCTCGCTCAGCAGGGCCGCCTTGCCGGGGAAATCCGTGTCTTTGTCGAGCTTGACGAAGCGGTCCAGCCCGCCCTCCAGCAGCGAGTAATCCGTCGACAGATCGCCCTTCCAGGCGCGATAGCCCTTCTCCAGGCGCAGCCGGTCCAGCGCCCACATGCCAAAGGGCGTCACACCCTGGCCCATCAGCGCGTCCCAGACGGTGGGCGCGTCGTCGAAATCGCAATGCACCTCCCAACCCAGCTCGCCGGCAAAAGAGACCCGGATCAGCGCGGCGTCCTTGCCCGCCACCTTGCCGTATTGAAAGCTCAGCCAGCTCTTGGTCAGGTCCGCCTCGGCGATCCCCGCCAGCACGTCGCGCGCCTTGGGCCCGGTGACCAGCAGGCACTCGTATTTCTTGGTGCGGTCGTGGATCTCGATGCCCTCCGGCGCGCGGGCGGCCAGATAATCGCGGTCATGCCACTGGGCGGTTGCAGCGGTGATCAGCCAGATCACGTCGTCCGATTGCGGGATCACCGACATCTCGGTGACGATCCGGCCCCGGCTGTCGGCGAAATAGGCCAGGCCGACACGCCCCACAGAGGGCAGGCGCGAGGCGGTCAGGCTGTCCAGCCAGGCGCGTGCGCCGGGGCCCTCGACCGACAGGCGCGAGAAGCCGGTGATCGGCAGCACGCCGCAGCCGTCGCGGACCGCCTCGCATTCGGCTTTTATGCGCGCCTCCCAGGGGCCGCCCCGGTCCCAGGTCTGCGTGGCCGCCTCGCTGACGTCATCGCCGGGCTTGGCGAAGTAGTTCGCCCGCTCCCAGCCGTTATAGGCGCCAAAGACCGCGCCCGCCTCGGCCAGGCGGGACTGCAGCGCCGAGTGCTTCTTGTCCCGCCCGGCGGGCCAGGTGTGATGCGGGAAATGCATCGCGTATTCGTGGCCGTAGGTCTCCAGCGCCTTGGCCAGGCAGTAGTCGTGATCGACGTAGTCGGTGTAGCGCCGCGGGTCCACGGCCCACATGTCCAGCTCGGTCTCGCCATGCATGATCCACTCCGACAGGACCTTGCCCGCGCCGCCGCCCTGGGCGATGCCGAAGGTGAAAGAGTGCCCCTCAAAGGCGTTCTTGACGCCGGGCATCGGCCCGACCATCGGCAATCCGTCGGGCGCGTAGGGGATCGGCCCGTTGATATTGCGCTCCACGCCGCCCTCGCCCAGCAGGGGCACCCGCGCCATGGCGTCCTCGATGTAGAATTCCAGCCGCTCCAGGTCGTCGGGGTAAAGCTGGAACGAGAAGTCCTCGGGCATCGGGTCCTCCGGCGTGACCCAATGCGCCTTGCAGTTGCGCTCATAGGGGCCAAGGTTCAGCCCGTTCTTGTCCTGGCGCAGGTAGTAAGAGATGTCCACGTCGCGCAGCAGCGGCACCTTGCGGCCCTGCTCCTTGGTCCAGGCCTCCAGCTCGGGCAACTGCCCGGTCAGGAAGTACTGGTGCGACATGACCACCATCGGCACGGTGCGCCCGCCGAAGGGCTTGAACATCTCGCCGACGCGCTGCGCGTAATAGCCCGCCGTGTTGGCGACGTATTCGCAGCGGATGTCGCCCTTCTCGGTCTTAACGATCCACTCGCCGGTGTCGCCGTCGCGGTCGATGCCGATGACCGAGCAGAAGCGCTCGATCTTCCCGCCCGCGTCCCGCGCGCCCTTGGCCAGGGCCTGGGTCAGCTGCGCGGGGTCGATATCGCCGTCCAGCGGGTCCCACATGCCGCCCAGGATGTCATGGGTCTGCATGAAGGGATGCATCTCTTGCAGCTCCTGCGGCGTGCAGATGTCCATCTGTAGCCCCTGGTAGCGGCCCATCCCCGCCACGCGCTCGAATTCCTGCATGCGCTCTTTGCTATGCGCCAGCCGGATCGAGCCGGTGACGTGGTAGTTCATCGGGTAGTCCACGTCCTCGCCCAGGGTGCGGTACATCGCGGCCGAGTAGCGCTGCATGTTCATCACCGCCCAGGAGCCCGCAAAGTTGGGCACATTGCCCGCCGCGTGCCAGGTCGAGCCCGCCGTCAGCTCGTTCTTCTCCAGCAGCACGCAATCCGTCCAGCCCGCCTTGGCCAGGTGGTAAAGCGTCGAGGTGCCGACGACGCCGCCGCCGATGATCACCACCCGTGCAGTCGTTGGGAAAGCCATGAAGTTCTCCTTATTGTGTCGCCAGTCGCACGGCGAGGCCGCCGAAAAGGATGGCTGTCAATTTGTTCAGGATACGGATCTGGCCGCGCAGGGCCGGGCCAAGCCGCCCGGCCAGCGTGCCCAGGATGAGCGTGAAGAGCAGGCCGTTAACGGTGAAGATGGCGCCCAGGATCAGGATCTGCGCGCCCACCGCGCCCAGCGCCGGGTCGGTGAACTGCGGCAGGAAGGCGAAGATGAAAAGCGCGGTCTTTGGGTTCAGCAGGTTGGTGATCAGCCCGCGGCGGAAGGCATCGCGGCGGGTCAGCGCCGCCGCCCCTTGGGCCAGCTCGCCGCTGTCGGTCCAGGCCTTGTAGGCGATCCACAGCAGATACGCCGCGCCGGCATAGCGGATGGCATCATAGGCCAGCGGGTAGGCGCTCAAGAGCGCCGAGACCCCCGCCGCCGCCAGCAGGATATGCACCACGATGCCAAGGTTGATGCCCCAGCCCGCCGCGCGGCCCACCGCCCCGCCGCCATTGATCCCGCTCGAGGTCACCAGCAGGAAATCCACCCCCGGCGTGATGTTCAAAAGCAGCCCCGCCAGGATAAAGGCGGCCAGAACCGCCGGGTCGAATGCCAAGAGTAACTCCATCACGTGTAGCCCTCCAATTGCGGCAGCCCGTCGTCGATCTCGTAGTAATCGCCCTTGTCGGCGACAAAGATGTGCTTGGTCGTGGCCATGCCCGTGGGGCCCTCCAGGCAGCCCGCGGCGATGCCGTAATGCGGCGCGCCCGTGGGGTGAAAGAACAGGCTGGAGCCGCATGTGCCGCAGAACCCGCGCCGCGCATCGGGCGAGGATCGGTACCAGGTCAGCGTTGCGTCGCTGGTAAAAGTGATGTCCGCGGCCTGCGCCCGGGTCAGCGCCAGGTAATGCCCCGACATCTTCCGGCACTGGCCGCAATGGCAGTTGGTGACGGTCTCGCGCAGCCTTGCGACCTCAAACGCCACCCCGCCGCATTCGCATCTGCCCTTGATCATGGCGTTCCCCTCAATAGACCGGCGGCGAGATGACCCAGATGGCCACGGCGGGCACGTCATAGGGGTTCGCCCAGCGCAGGGTCTCGTCGCGGATGCGAAAGCTGTCGCCCTCGCCCACGGTGAACTTGTCCTCGCCCAGCCAGAGGTCCAGCTTGCCCGACAGGATCACGCCAACCTCGCTGGTGGCGCGGTCCACCCGGTCGCTGCGGTTGGAGCCGGGCAGGAAGGTGGAATGCAGGACCTCGAAATCATCGGTCAGGTCGGGCGAGAGCAGGGATTCGTCCAGCCCCGGCACGCGCTCGCCGATGGCGCGGCGCGCGGATTTGCGCACGATGCGGCCATCCTCGGCCTCCGGCGCGTCCGACACGGCCACCAGCGACAGCGGCACGCCGAAGATCTCGCTCAGGCGGTCAAGATCCTGCGGCTCGGGGGTGGACAGGTCGCGCTCGACCTGGCTGAGCCAGCCCACCGACTTACCAAGCCGGCCCGAGACTTCCTCTAGGGTCAGCCCCCGCGACTTGCGCAGGCTGCGTAGGTCGGCCCCAAGCGTTCGCATCTCGCCCATGAAACTCCTCCGGTGAATTTCATGGGCCGGGTTCGTGAAAAAGTCAAAGGAAATTTCACGCCCCCGGGCCAAAGCCCAGGCAGCGCCGGACCCACCGCGCGCAGTGTTAACCCAGCCCCCCGCCATACCGGTGCCCGACGCAAAGCCGACGCAAGGCCGACATTTTGCCGACACCGGATTCCCTAGCAAAATAAGGCGTTAACCGGCGATTCGCCTGCTCGATGCGCGCGCCGCGGTCAGATCTCGTTAAGACAGGCGCTTACGCAGCTCGGTTTTCAGCACCTTGCCATAGTTGTTCTTGGGCAGCTCCGGCACGAACACGTAATCCTTGGGGCGCTTGAACCGCGCCATGTTGTCCAGGCAAAAGGCGTTCAGCGCCGCCGCATCCGCCCTGCCCACCACAAAGGCCACAACGTCCTCGCCCCATTCCGCGCTGGGGCGCCCGATCACGGAAACCTCTTGTATATCAGGATGTTGCAGCAGGACCTCCTCGACCTCGCGGGGGTAGATATTGGTGCCGCCCGAGATGATCAGATCCTTCGAGCGGTCCACCAACGTCAGATAGCCCTCCGCGTCCAGCCGCCCGACATCGCCGGTCATCAGCCAGCCGTTCTGCAACGCCTTTTCCGTGGCCTCCGGGTTCTCCCAGTAGCCCTGCATCACCGGGGCGCCGCGCACCATGATCTCTCCGGTCTCCGCGCCCCCCTTGATGGCCAGCTCCACCACGGATTGCGCCCGCCCCACCGATCCCAGCTGGACGCGCCCCGCCACCTCCTCGCGGCTCAGCGCGGTGATGCACATCGGGCATTCGCCCTGGCCGTAGATCTGCACGAACTTGGGCCCGAACCAGTCCAAAGCCTCAGTGATATCAGAGACATACATCGGCCCGCCACCATAGACGATTGTCTTGATCCCGGACCCCTTATCGCCCGCGGCCTTCGCCGCATCCAGCAGCCGCCGCACCATGGTGGGCGCCAGAAACATCGAGGCCTGCCCCTGCCCCGCCGCCAGCTCCAGGACCTCCGCGGGGTCGAACGCCCCCGAGGCCGGCACCAGATGCGCCGCTCCGCGCAACACATGGATCGCCGCATAAAGCCCCGCACCATGGCTCATCGGCGCGGCATAAAGCGCCGCGTCCTCGGGCGAAACCTCATCTACATCAACGGGATAGGCCAAAGAGGCCGCGCGCACCATGCCGTGGGTGATGCGCACGCCCTTGGGCCGCCCGGTGGTGCCCGAGGTGTAAAACAGCCAGCAGAGGTCATCCTCGGCCCGCTCGACTGGGGCAAGGCCCTCCCCCTGGCACATCGCCTGAAACTCCGCCGACTCCATGTCGACAATCGGCACCTCCGCCGCGCTGGCGAGGACGCCCGCCAGGGCGGAGGAGCACAGCCCCAACGAGGCGCCGGAATTCCCAATGATCCAAGCGGCTTCCTTGGCATGCAGCTTGGCGTTTATCGGCACCGCAACGGCACCGGCGGCCCAGATCCCGTAGAAAGCGATCAGGAATTCGGGGCAGTTCTTGGCAAAAATCGCCACGCGGTCCCCGGTGCCCACGCCGCGGGCCTGCAGAGCGGCGGCGAGGCAAGAGGCCTGCCTCCAGAAAGCGGCGTAATCCGCGACCGGCTCGGCACCGCGCAGCAATGCGGGCCGCGTTGCATAGCGCAGCGCGCTGCGCTGAAGCCAAAGGGCCAGGTTCATCCGGGGTCTCCTCCATTCCAATCGTCGGCGGAAAGGAACACCAATACGGGAGGCTGTGCAATCCGCCGAAACGCCTGAAGGGGGCCGTTCGGGAGGTAGAGAAATCTCGCAACGGGGCCGCAAACGCTTGTAGGATTAGTCAAATCTTCACCGAATCGTCCAAGGATAAAGGGCGGTAGGGAGGGGGTAACTCGGCGGCCGGTCTGTTAACCCGCTGTTCATAATCTGCCGAAAAAAACCCACGCTTCGGGCCGATCCAAACCGGCGCGGCGACATGCGGCCGCTGGCCCCAGGGGCGCGCGCCGGGCCCGGATTGGTCCTGCTTGCCGGATCCACAGCGCTGCACCTATGGTGCGTGCATATTCTTGAAAGGACTAGAATGCTACGCGCCGCCTTTGCGATATTCTGCACCGCCACAACGCCTGCCCTTGCCGGGCTTATTTTCTGCAACGAAACCGGTACTCGGGCGACCGTTGCCATCGGATATACCGAGGATGGCTCTTGGATCTCCGAGGGCTGGTGGCGGGTCGAGCCGTTTGACTGCACAGAGGTGCAGGCCGGCGATCTGACGAAACGCTATTACTACTGGCGGGCGACGTCCAAGGGCGGCACCTTTCCCAGCGAGAACTACTATTTCTGCACCACCGACGCCGCCTTCACCATTGTGGGCGACGAGAATTGCGAACAGCGCGGCTACCAGCGAGAGGCCTTCACAGAGGTCGATACCGGCCAGTCCAAAGACTTCATCGTCAACCTCACCCTCCACGATCAGATCCCCGAGCACTCCCAGGACGCGCCGCTGCATTCCGACGAATTGCCGCAGAATGATGCGGGCGGCGGGTTCAACGCCCCGCCCGGCACCCATGGCGAGCCCTATGCGATCGTGGGCCAGTTCCAGGGCTGCTACTGGGAGGGCGACGCGCATTATTGCGATGTGACCGCGGATGGCTGGACCTACACCGCCAGCAGTTTCACCCCGACAGACGCGGCGGTGATGGAAAGCCTCTCCCAGGTGCCGCTCTATGCGAATGTTCAAATCGACGGGGACCTTATCTACTACGAAGGCAGCCAGGCCGAGGTCACGATCCGCAGCTTCGCGATCGCCAGCGGCGCGTCGCTGGCACAGCCTGACCCGGTCCAAAACGCGATGTCCTTTGGCGAGATCCAGGATTTTCTGCAGGGCTATTGGAATTCAGATGACGATGACAGCTATGTCTGGATCATCGACGGCAATCAGCTCGATGAGATCTATGACGCCAACCTTCTGGAGCGCTCTTACTTCGAGATCCACCCCACCTGCGCGGCCTCCTACGGGCAAGGCCCCGTGATCATCGCCTACCCCGAGGTGGACGCGCATGGCGACGGACCGGACTGCTATCTGATCACCCGCCTTGGCCAACGCGGGTTCGAACTGGCGGAGATGGTGAGCGGGCGCAGCTTATCTTTTACCTATTCGAACTAGTTAACATTTCGCGAGCACGAAGCCGCGTTGCGAGCACGAAGCCGCGCCTGCCCGGATCGCTTCTCCGCGATCCCAGTGAATATTCCGTTAACCCCCAACTGTTCCATTAACCAAGGTTATGCGGGCAATGAGGCCCGCCGCAGGCGCTCCTATTGGTAGTCGCTACCGATAGCGCACCTTCAGAGGCCGCCCGCCGGGCAATCGCAAGATGCGCGCGGTCGTCCACCAGAAGATCCAGAAATCCAGGCAGACCGACTGGTTGCGCTGGTATATCAAGTCCAGGCGCGCCTTGCGGGGGATGCAGCGGCGCCGGTAGACCGCGTCGGTCTCGGCGGCGGTCTTGCAGCGCGCCAAGAGCCAGCCCTCATGGCGCGAGAAGAAGTAGCTTGCGATCCCGGTCAGCCCGGGGCGGGACTTTAGCACTTCGCCGTAGATCTCGGGATAATCCTCGACATAGCGGCGCAGCGGCGGGCGCGGCCCCACCAGGCTGACATCGCCGCGCAGCACGTTCACCGCCTGCGGCAGCTCGTCGAACTTGGTGCGGCGCAGAAACCGCCCCACGCGGGTGACGCGCGCGTCCTTATCGCCGCCGGACACGCCCGCATCGTCGGGGTCGTTGACCATAGTGCGGAACTTCCACAGGTAGAAGGCCTGCGTCTGGGTCTTCATGCGCTCCTGGCGGAAGATCACCGGTCGCCCGTCGAGGATCAGGATCGCCGCGGTGATGATCAGCCCGATGGGCAGGATCAGCGGCGTGATCAGCAAGAGCACGCAGAGATCCAGCAGGCGCTTCGCCGGGGTCATGGGCGGAACGCCTTCCAAGCGCGGGCGGCCTGCTGCGCCGAGACGGGTGCTGCGGCACCGGGCACCAGCGCGCTCAGCCTCTTGACCGACATCTCTGACACGGCAAGCGCCCCCTCGGGCGCCGCCCGCGTCTGATAGGTCTGCCCCATCGCCGCCAGCAGGGCCCCCATCTCCAGCGCGGGCGCCGCGGCCAGGTTCAGCACAGGCGGCAGGCTCTGGCCGGACACGGCGCGCTCAATGAGGCGGTCCAGCACCAGCGCCAAGCGCTCGGCGTCGACATAAGAGCGCACCGGTGTGCGCCCGTCGGGGAACTGGTCCAGCGTGATGGGGCGTCGCGCGGCCAGGTTCTGGCCAAGCACATCGGCGCCAACGACATTGCCCAGGCGCAGCTGGGTAAGCCCAAGCCCCGCCTGCGCCGCCAGCGCGTGGCTTGCCTGCTCCATCTCCAGCTTGGCCTGCCCATAGGGCCCGGCGGGCGCGGTTGGGCCGTCCTCAACGCTCAAACCCTCGGCGCGGCCGTACACGGCCATGCTCGAGGCCAGGAAGATATGCGGCGCGGCCGCCGCTATGTCTGTGGCGCGCAGCACGGCCAGGGCGATCTCGCGGTTGCCTGCCAGAGCCGCTTGCGAGCCCGCGGTGACCCCGGCCAGGCACAGCACGCAGCCGGCGCCCTCCAGATGCGGGGCAAGGCCGCTGGGGCCGTCCGCAAGCGCCCAGCGCCGCGGTCCCGCGCGCGAGACCCAGCGCATGTCGCCGCGCCCCGCCCAGGCCTGCGCCAACATGCGGCCGACGCGCGACCCGGCACCCACTATGACCGTTGTTTTGTTCACTCAATCGGCTCCACCGAAAAGCGTTGCAAACTAATGAAGCGCAATGGCGGGCCGCACAAGCTTGTTTTCGGGTGTCTTTTTTGCTGAAACTCGATAGAAACACCATGATGAAAAGCGAGTCACCGGGGGGCGCATTCGTTTGCAACGGTTGATACTATTGGTTGCCTGCGTGCTGCTTGTCGGCTGTAGCCTGCCGCGCGGCGCGGCGCTGCAATCCGAGATCGTGAACGCGGCCGGGGACGACGATGCGCCGTTTGCGGTCTACCCGGTCAACCGCGACACTGTCGAGACCTATGCCGGCTGGCCGCGCTGGCACGGCTATGTGGGCTGGGCGGGGTCGACCCGCGGCCCGGCGAGCCCGGTGATCCGCGCCGGCGACCGGCTGGACTTGGTGATCTGGGACAGCTCGCAGAACTCGCTGCTGCATATAGACGGCACCAAAGTGGTCGATCTGGCGGGCATCATCGTGGCCCCGGACGGCTCGATCTTCATGCCCTATCTCGACAAGCTCTACGTGGCCGGTCAGGGCCCGGAGGACGCGCGCAGCCAGATCCAGGACGCCCTCAGCGAGGTGCTGCCCAGCGCGCAGGTGCAGATCGGCTACACCGCGGGGGCCAGCAATTCTGTCAGCCTCGTGGGCGGGGTTGCGGCGCCGGGCAGCTTCCCGCTGCCCAACCGGAACTTCTCGGTGCTCAACCTGATCTCGCTGGGCGGCGGCGTGCCGCCGGGCATGCGCAACCCGCAGGTCTCGCTGGTACGCGACGGGCGCACGAATAGGACCTCCCTGGGCAAGCTCTATGACGACGCCTCGCTGGACGTGGTGCTGCGCGGCGGCGACAAGATCATCGTGGAACAGGACGAGCGCTTCTTTCAGGCGCTGGGGTCTTCGGGCCGCGAAGAGCTGATCTATTTCAGCAAGGAGCGGATCAACGCGCTCGAGGCGGTCTCGCTTATGGGCGGGATCAACGACAGCCGGGCAGATCCCAAAGGCGTGCTGATCCTGCGCGAGTATCCCAAGGGCCAGGTGCGCGCCGACGGCAAGGGCCCGTCGCATAGCGATGCGGTCTTTTTGGTCGACCTGACCACGGCGGATGGGCTGTTCAGCGCCAAGCGGTTCTTCATCCATCCCGGGGATGTCGTGCTGGTCACCGAATCCCCGATCACCAAAACGCAGACGATCTTTGGATTGATCGGCAGCGTGTTCGGGATCGTCGGGTCTGCACAGAATCTGAGCAACTGAGCCGTGGCATCCAGGGCGGCGGATCTTCGACCCGCAAGATGATAAGGCCAGAGCGGATAAGCCTTAAGGCCAGAGGCCAGATTTCCGTGATACCAAGCCCCTTGCGCCCTTTGGACCAAAGCGAATGCTCGCTAGGGTGCGGCTGGTGCGGACTGGGCCCATTTCGGTCGCACCGATACGCCATAGAACGAGAGCTTTGATGCACCGACAACCTGCCCTCGATACCTCGCCGAAAGTCTCTGACGAGGTCCGCCAAACGACCTGCTACATGTGCGCCTGCCGCTGCGGCATCAACGTGCATATGAAGGACGGCCCCGACGGCAAGAAACAGGTCGCCTATATCGAGGGCAACCGAGACCACCCGGTGAACCAGGGCGTGCTCTGCGCCAAGGGCTCGGCGGGGATCATGCAGGTCACCGCGCCGTCGCGGCTGCGCGCGCCTTTGAAGCGCGTGGGCGCGCGCGGCGAGGGCAAATTCGAAGAGATCAGCTGGGACGAGGCGCTGGAGCTGGCCACAAAGTGGCTCAAGCCGATCCGCGAGACCGACCAGTCCAAGCTGGCCTTCTTTACCGGGCGCGACCAGTCGCAGTCCTTCACCTCCTACTGGGCGCAGGCCTTTGGCACGCCCAACTACGCCGCCCATGGCGGGTTCTGCTCGGTCAACATGGCCGCGGCGGGGATCTACACGATGGGCGGGGCGTTCTGGGAGTTCGGCCAGCCCGACTGGGACCACACCAAGCTGTTCATGCTGTTCGGCGTGGCCGAGGACCATGACAGCAACCCCATCAAGATCGGGCTGGGCAAGCTGAAGGCGCGCGGCGCCAAGGTGATCGGGGTGAACCCGATCCGCACCGGCTATAACGCCATCGCGGATGAATGGGTGGGGATCACGCCGGGCACGGACGGGCTGTTCATCCTGGCGCTGGTGCACGAGCTTCTGCGCGCGGGCAAGATCGACGTGAACTACCTGGCGCGCTACACCAACGCGGGCGTGCTGGTGAACTGCAACGAAGAGGACCCGGATTTTGGGCTCTTTTTGCGCGACGACCAGGGCTGCGCCCTGGTAATCGACCGCGCCACGGGCAAGCCCGCCCCCGCCGAGGCGGCGATCCCGGACCTGGCCGCCACGCATCGCCACGCGGGCGTGACCTATAAGCCCGTGCTGCACCTGATCGCCGAGCGCTACATGGACGCCGCCTACGCGCCTGAGGCCGTCGCCGAGCGCATCGGCATCTCCGCCGAGCGCATCAAGCGCATCGCGGGCGAGATCGCCCGGGTTGCCTTCGAAGAAGAGATCACCATCGACCAGGAATGGACCGATTTCCGCGGCAAGAAGCATGACAAGATGATCGGCCGCCCGGTCTCGTTCCACTCCATGCGCGGGATCTCGGCGCATTCCAACGGCTTCCAGACCTGCCGCGCGCTGCATATGCTGCAGATCCTGCTGGGCTCGGTCGAGGTGCCCGGGGGTTTCCGGTTCAAGCCGCCCTACCCCAAGCCGAGCTACGCCCACCCCAAGCCGCATTGCAAGGTGACGCCGGGCCAGCCGCTGGACGGCCCGCATCTGGGCTTTACGCATGGGCCAGAGGATCTGTGCCTCAAGGAAGACGGCTCGCCCGCGCGCATCGACAAGGCCTTCACATGGGAGAACCCCATGTCGGCCCATGGCATGATGCATATGGTGATCTCGAACGCCCATGCGGGCGACCCGTATGAGATCGACACGCTGTTTATGTATATGGCGAACATGTCGTGGAACTCGTCGATGAACACGTCTGAGGTGATGCGCATGCTCACCGACAAGAAGGACGATGGCGAGTATAAGATCCCGCATATCATCTACTCCGACGCCTATAGCTCGGAGATGGTGGCCTATGCGGATCTGATCCTGCCCGATGCGACCTATCTGGAGCGCCACGACTGCATCTCGCTGCTGGACCGCCCGATCTGCGAGGCGGACGGCGCCGCGGACGCGATCCGCTGGCCCGTGGTGGAGCCCGACCGCGACGTGCGCGGGTTCCAGTCGGTGCTCTGCGAGCTGGGCGCGCGGTTGGACCTGCCGGGCTTTGTCAACGAGGATGGCAGCCAGAAATACGCCGATTACGCCGACTACATCGTCAATCACGAGCGTCGTCCCGGCGTGGGGCCGCTCTCGGGCTTTCGCTCCGAGGAGGACACGGGCCGCGGCCCGGTGAATCCTGCGCAGATGGATAAATACATCGAGAATGGCGGCTTCTGGCTCAAGCACATCCCCGACGAGGCGAGATACTATAAGCCCTGGAACATGGCCTACCAGGATTGGGCAGTGGAAACCGGGCTTTACGACAAGACCCTGCCCTATCTCTTCCAGCTCTATGTGGAACCGATGGCCAAGTACCAGCGCGCCGCGCGCGGGCACGGGCTGATCCAGCCGCCTGACCATCTGCGCGAGCGCATCAAGGCCACGCTGGACCCGCTGCCGATCTGGTACCCGCCCTTCCTGGACGGCCATGCCGACCCCGAGGAATACCCCGTCCAGGCGCTGACCCAGCGCCCGATGGCGATGTACCACTCCTGGGGCAGCCAGAACGCCTGGCTGCGCCAGATCCACGGCGCGAACCCCTTGTATGTGCCGACCAAGCTCTGGCAAAAGCACGGCTTTGCCGAGGGCGACTGGGCGCGGCTGACCTCGCCCTCGGGCGAGATCACCGTGCCCGTGGTGCATATGGCAGCGCTGAACGAGAACACCGTCTGGACCTGGAACGCCATCGGCAAGCGCAAGGGCGCCTGGGCGCTGGACACGGACGCGCCGGAGGTCACCAAAGGGTTCCTGCTGAACCATTTGATCGACGAGCTTCTGCCGGAGCGCGGCGATGGCATGCGCTGGTCGAACTCTGACCCGATCACCGGCCAGGCCGCCTGGTTCGACCTGCGGGTGAAGATCGAGAAGGTCCGCGCCCCCGCCGAGGCGCAGCCCGCCCATCCCGCGCAAGGCTCGCCGGTGCCGGATGCCCCCGCGGACCGCAGCCAGAAGGTGGGCGCATGATGCTGGTTTCGAATTTTGCTTGCGCAAAATCCGACCGACCGGGGGGGCTCTGCCCCCCCGGACCCCCCCGGGATATTTTTAAACCGAAGAAGCGGACAAGGCTTGGATGAGCTGGGTCACCGGGCATAACGGCGTGCGCTTGCATGTGGCGACGGCGGGCGACCCCGCCGCCCCGGCGCTGCTGCTGATCCATGGCTGGTCGCAATGCCATCTGTCCTGGACCAAACAGCTTGAGGGCCCGCTGGCCGACCGCTTCTTTCTGGTGGCCCCCGACCTGCGCGGGCATGGCGCCTCCGACAAGCCCGACGCGCCAGAGGCCTATGACAACTCCGCCCCATGGGCAGGCGACATCGCAGCGATCATCGACCAGCTTGACCTGAACCGGCCCCTGCTTGTGGGCTGGTCCATGGGCGGCAAGGTGATGCTGGACTATCTGGCGGTGCATGGCGACGCCGCTCTGGCGGGCGTGGCCCTGGTGGGGTCGGCGGTGACCTCTGGCCGGTCGCAGCCCGCGGAGGCCGCGGCCCAACGCGGCGCCGACGTCGCTGTCGCCGCCCAGGGCATGTATAGCGAGGACCTGGGCGCGAACCTTGCGGCCACGCTGGCCTTTGTGAAGGCCTGCACGGCCCAGCCCGTGGAGGCGGACACGCTGGCCTGGATGATGGGCTACAACATGCTCTGCCCGCCGCATATCCGCGCCGCCGCGCGCCTGCGCCATGACGACTACCGCGATGTCGCCCGCGCCACGCGCGCGCCCGCGCTGGTGCTCTGGGGCGACCAGGACCGGCCCATGCCGCGCGCGCTCTTTGACGAGAGCGTGGCCTGCTTTGCCGACCCGCACCCGGTGGTCTTCGAGGGCATCGGGCATTCGCCTTTCTGGGAGGCGCCGGAGCGATTCGACCAGGTGCTGGGCGATTTCGCCGCGGCGCAGCACCGGCGCGACACCGACGCAATACCGACGTGAAACCGACGGGGTAAAATGACCGATCTTCCGACCTCCACCGCCCGCAAGCTGGGCCTTGTGATCGACCTGGACACCTGCGTCGGCTGTCACGCCTGCGTGGTGGCCTGCAAGGGCTGGAACACCGAGAATTACGGCGCGCCCCTGGCCGACAAGGACGCCTATGGCGCCGAGCCCGTGGGCTCGTTCCTCAACCGCATCCACAGCTACGAGGTGCAGCCCGCGAACGCCCCCGCGCAGCTGATCCACTTCCCCAAATCCTGCCTGCATTGCGAGGGCGCGCCCTGCGTCACCGTCTGCCCCACCGGCGCCAGCTATAAGCGCGTCGAGGACGGGATCGTGCTGGTCAACGAGAGCGACTGCATCGGCTGCGGGCTGTGCGCCTGGGCCTGCCCCTATGGCGCGCGCGAGATGGACCCCGTTGAAAACGTCATGAAGAAATGCACGCTCTGCGTGGACCGGATCTATAACGAGAACCTGCCCGAAATCGACCGCGAGCCCGCCTGCGTGCGCACCTGCCCCGCCGGCGCGCGGCATTTCGGCGACTTCGCGGACCCGGAGTCCAACGTCTCGCAGCTGGTGGCCGAGCGCGGCGGGATCGAGCTCATGCCCGAGCAGGAGACCAAGCCGGTGAACCGCTACCTGCCGCCGCGACCGAAAGATGAGTGGGCCAAGGACGCCGAGATCGACGTGCTGGCGCCCCTGCTCGCCCCGGTGGCGGAAGAACCAAAGGGCCTGCTGGGCTGGCTCGATAAGGCCTTGGAGAGACTGTAATGCACCCAGCCGGTTCCATCATCGTTTTCACCGCGCTCTCGGGGCTTGGCTTTGGCATGCTGTTCTGGCTCGGGCTGGGGCACTTCACGCCAACCTACTGGACGGGCTTCGTTTTCTTCGCCGTGGCCTATGCGCTGTCGGTGGGCGGGCTGCTGGCCTCGACCTTCCACCTGGGCCACCCCGAGCGGGCGCTGAAGGCCTTCACGCAGTGGCGCTCCTCGTGGTTGTCGCGTGAGGGCTGGCTGGCCTGCATCACCCTGGGCGTGATGGGGCTCTATGCGGCAGCGCTGGTCTTTGCGGGCGCATGGCTGGCGCCGCTGGGCTGGCTTGGGGCGGTTGGCAGCCTGGTGACGGTCTACGCGACCTCGATGATCTACGCGCAGCTCAAGACGGTGCCGCGCTGGAACCATTGGACGACCAACGTGCTGTTCCTGGGGCTCTCCCTGGGCGGCGGGGCGCTCTTGACCGGGGCGGTCTGGCCCGCGATCGTGCTGCTGCTGAGCACGGCGGCGGTGCAGGTCTATGCCTGGCGCGCGGGCGACCAGCGCCTGGCCGAGAGCGGAACCGATATGGCCACGGCCACCGGGCTGGGGGGCATCGGGGCGGTCACCGCCTTTGAGCCGCCGCATACGGGCGGCAACTACCTGACCCATGAGATGGTGTTCGTGGTTGGCCGCAAGCACGCCCGCAAGCTGCAGAACATCGCCCTGATCCTGGGCTTCGCGCTGCCGGTGCTGCTGCTGATGCTGCCGTCCAGCCACCTTCTGGCTTTGCTGGCGATCGGGCTGCACTTGGCGGGGCTGTTTGTGCTGCGCTGGCTGTTCTTTGCGCAGGCCGAGCACGTGGTGGGGCTGTATTACGGCAAGCGCTAAAGGGGGGCTTCGCTGTCGCAAAGAGCGCTTTGATGGCGGCTGGGTTTGGCCAGAGTGAAGCTTTGCGTGACCCAAATCTCTTGCAAGAGATTTGCACTTTCCTTCCAAGGAAAGTGGCCGCGCGCGCCGGTGAGAGGTTGCGATAGAAGGATCATTTCGGGGCGCGCTGAAGAAACTCTTTCAAGAGTTTCGCAATTTTCTTGCAAGAAAATTGCGCCCCGCCGATATCCGCTCCAGCCCAAAACTGGCCCCCATCCAAGCATGCACCTAAGACAGGCCAAGCGGCCCGGCGTCCAGCCTATGCAGTGCGTATCACTGCGCGATCCGCACCACCAACGCCAGCATCTGCGGCCCAAGCCCTGCCACGATCAGCTCCAGCCCCGCCGGGTTGGGGTGCAACCGGTCGGGCTGCAGGAAGGTCTCAAGCCGGGTGCCATCCGCGGTGGCCTCTTGCATCGGGGCCAGCAGGTCCTCGACGTAGAGCGCGCCGAACTCCTGCGCCAGATCCGGGTAGATGGCGTCAAACTCGGCCTTGTAATCGGCCCCGTAATTGAGCGGCGCGGGGACGCCCACAACGAGGATCGCGACGCCTGCGTCGCGCCCGGCCTCAAGGATGCCGCGCAGGTTGGTGCGCGCCGCTGCCGGATCCAAACCGCGCAAGAGGTCGTTCGCGCCGAGTGCGACCACCAGCCCCTCGACCTCGGGGGTCAGCGTCCAGTCGATGCGCGCCAGACCGCCCGCGGTGGTGTCGCCGCTGACGCCCGCGTTGATCAGGCGCACCTGGGCGCCCTGGGCCTGCAGCCAGCGCTCCAGCACCGGCACCAGCCCCGCATCCGGCGCCAAACCATAGCCCGCCGTCAGGCTGTCGCCCAGCATGGCGATCACCGCCTGGTCCGCCGCCTCATCCGCCGCCAAGGGGGATGCGACTAAAATGCCCGCCAATACGAGCTTGCGCATTGCCGCCAGCGCCCCATATCCCAAGGACGCGCATCGCTTAAGGACCGCACCCATGGTTGACCCCGTCGCACGGCTAGAGAACGCCCAGCTATCGCTGGACGGCAACGCGGGGCGGGTGGACATCCTGCGCGGCATCTCCTTTGAGGTCGCGCGGGGCGAGACTTTGGGGCTGATCGGGCCGTCTGGGTCGGGCAAGTCGTCTCTCCTTATGCTCCTGGGCGGGCTCGAGCGCGCCACCGGCGGCGCCGTCCGCGTGCTGGGCCAGGACCTCACGCCGATGGGCGAGGACGCGCTGGCCCGCTTCCGCCGCCAACATATGGGCGTTGTGTTTCAATCTTTCCACCTGATCCCCACTATGACCGCGCTGGAGAACGTCGCAACCCCGATGGAGCTTGCCGGTGCTGCCGACGCGTTCGAGCGGGCCGAGGCCGAGCTGCAGGCGGTGGGCCTGGCCGACCGGGTGCATCACTACCCGGCGCAGATGTCGGGCGGCGAGCAGCAGCGCGTGGCGCTCGCCCGCGCCGCAGCACCCCGGCCCGAGATCCTGCTGGCCGATGAGCCGACGGGGAACCTGGACGGCACCACGGGCCAGGCGATCATGGACCTGCTGTTCGGGCTGCGCGACCGCCATGGCGCGACGCTAATCCTGGTGACCCATGCGCCGGAGCTGGCGCAGCGCTGCGACCGCACGATCCGGCTGGTCGACGGGCAGTTGGAGACGGACACTCTGGCGAGCGCCGCGGAGTGAGCTTCGCCAACGCCAAAAGGATCGCGCGGCGCGAGCTGCGCGGCGGGCTGCGGGGTTTTCGCGTGTTCCTGGCCTGCCTCGCCCTGGGCGTGGCGGCGATCGCCGCCGTGGGCTCGGTGCGGATGTCGATCCAGCTGGGGCTAGAGCGCGAGGGCGCGGTGATCTTGGGCGGCGACGCCGAGATCGAGCTGACCTACCGCTTCGCAGAACCGCAGGAGCGCGCCTGGATGGAGGGCGTCTCTGACCGCGTGTCAGAGATCGTCGACTTCCGCTCCATGGCGGTGGTGACGCGCGGCGAAGAGACCGAGCGCGGGCTGACCCAGGTGAAGGGCGTGGACGGCGCCTATCCCCTATACGGCGCGCCGGTTCTGGAGCCCGAACTCGAGCTCGCGGCGGCGCTGGCGGGCCGCGACACCTATCCCGGCGCGGTGATGGACCCGGTTCTGATCGCGCGCCTGGGCCTGGCGGTGGGCGAGACGTTCCGCCTCGGCGCCCAGGACTTCGTGCTAATGGCCGCCCTAGAGCGCGAGCCCGACAGCGCCGGCGGCGGCTTTGGCCTGGGGCCGCGCACCATCGTGGCCCTGGACGCCTTGCAGGGCTCGGGGCTCTTGGCGCCGGGCACCCTGTTTGAGAGCGCCTATCGCCTGGCCCTGCCAGAGGGCGCGGACCTAGGCGCGATGGCCGCCCGCGCCGAGGCCGAGCTGGACGGCGCCGGGCTGCGCTGGCGCGACGCGCGCAACGGCGCGCCGGGCGTGGCGCAGTTCGTGGACCGGCTGGGGGCGTTCCTGGTGCTGGTGGGCCTGGCCGGGCTGGCCGTGGGCGGCGTGGGCGTCAGCGCGGCGGTGCGGGCCTATCTGGACCAGAAGACGCAGGTGATCGCCACGCTGAAGACCCTGGGCGCCGAGACCCGCACGATCTTTCTGGCCTACGGGCTGCAGATCGGCGCGCTGACCCTGGCGGGCATCGCCATCGGGCTGGTGCTGGGCGCGGTGGCGCCACTGGCCCTGGCGCCGATCATCCAAGAGCGCCTGCCGGTGCCCGCGGTCTTCGCGCTGCACCCGCGCGCCCTGGCCGAGGCGGCTTTGTATGGCGCGCTGGCGGCGGCGGTGTTTACGCTGTGGCCGCTTGCGCGGACCGAGAACGTGCGCGCCGCGGCGCTCTATCGCGACGGGGCGGGCGGGCGCGTGCCGCTGCCGCGTTGGCCCTATCTCTTGGTGACGGCGGCGCTGGTCGGCGCCCTGGTGCTGGCGGCGGCGTATCTGTCGGGCCTGGCGCGGCTGACAATCTGGTCGGCGGCGGGGATGGCTGTGGCCTTTATCGCGCTGATAGGCATCGCGGCCCTTACACGGGCCGCCGCCCGCCGGCTGGCCCGCACCAGGCTGGCACGGGGGCGCAGCGCGCTACGCATGGCGCTGGGCTCTGTCGGAGGCCCCGGCTCGGAGGCCGGGGCGGTGGTGCTCTCGCTGGGGCTGGGGCTGACCGTGCTGGCCACGGTGGGGCAGATCGACGCGAATTTCCGCAGCGCCATCGCGCGCGACCTGCCGGACGTGGCGCCAAGCTTTTTCGTGGTGGACATCCAGAACGCGCAGATCGACGCCTTCCTGGAGCGCGTCGAGGCCGACCCAGAGGTCACCCGCGTGCAGACCGCGCCGATGCTGCGCGGCGTGATCACCCGGATCAATGACCGCCCCGCCGCCGAGGTGGCGGGGGATCACTGGGTGATCCAGGGCGACCGGGGCATCACCTATTCCGCCGCCCCACCGGAGGGCGCCGTGGTCACCGCAGGCCGCTGGTGGGACGCCGATTATGACGGCCCGCCGCAGGTGAGCTTTGCCGACGAGGAGGCCGCAGAGATGGGCCTGGCCCTGGGCGACAGCCTGACCATCAACGTGCTGGGGCGCGACATCACCGCCGAGGTCACCAGCTTTCGCGACGTGGATTTCTCGAACGCGGGGATCGGGTTCATCCTGTCGATGAACCCCGGCGCCTTGGCGGGCGCGCCGCATACGCATATCGCGACGCTTTATGGCGAGGAGGCCGCGGACGCGCGGCTGCTGCGCGAGCTGGGCAACGCCTATCCCAACATCACGCTGATCCGGGTGCGCGACGCCATCGCGCGGGTCACCGAGGTGCTGCAGGGGATCGCCGCGGCCACGACCTATGGCGCCTTGGCGACGCTGCTGACGGGCTTCGTGGTGCTGATCGGCGCGGCGGCGGCGGGCGAGCGGGCGCGGACCTACGAGGCCGCGATCCTCAAGACGCTGGGCGCCAGCCGCGCCACGGTGCTGGCCAATTTTGCGCTGCGCTCGGCGATCTTCGGGCTCGCGGCGGGGCTGGTGGCCATCGCAGCGGGCGCGGCGGCGGGCTGGGGCGTGATGACCTTCGTGATGGAGACCGATTACGCGTTCGAGCCCGGCTCGGCCCTAGCCATCGTCACGGGCGGCGCGCTGACCTCTCTGGTGGCGGGGCTGGCCTTTGCCTGGCGGCCCCTGGCGGCGCGACCCGCGCGGGTGCTGCGCGCCAGCGAGTGAGGCCGCCGAGGCCGCGGCTGCGCGCGCGCCATCCGCGAAAGTGTCACAATTTCGCAACCTCCCATTGCGTCACCTGACCCCGGCCCGCTTCCGCAAGTCGCGCGATCTGCCTATGCTGCGCCCGATGCCGCACCGATCGGTGCGAATTTGGGGATAGGCATGTCGCGGCGCACCAAACTGGTTCTGGGCCTGATCACGCTGCAAGCGTCGGCGCTGGTGGTGGTGCTGGGCATCACCTATTGGGCCAGCCAGGACCTGCTGCTGCGCTTCTCCGAGAACATCGCCGCGCGGATCTCGCGCGATGCCACCGCCTATACCGAGGGCTACCTGGACCCCGCCGACAAGACCGCCGAGCTGACTCAGCGGCTGCTGGAGACCGGGCTTCTGGACCCTGGCGACCGCTCGGCCCTGTCGCAGTACTTCCTAGAGCTGCTGGCCGCGCGGCCCAATTTCGACGGGATCTATCTGGGCGAGGTAGATGGCGGCTTCATCTATGCCAGCCGCGCCGGCGACGAGGACCCCGGCGCGTTCCGCGTGAAGCGGATCGCCAACGCGCCCGCGCGCACGGTGCGCCTGGATTGGTACGCGCCCCAGCTGCAGCATGTCTGGCGCGAGATGGACCCCAAGGACGACTACGACCCCCGCACCCGGCCCTGGTACGAGGCCGCCCTGGACGAGGACGGCACCGTCTGGACGCCGCCCTATATCTTCTTCAGCTCGCAGGCGCCGGGGATCACCGTGGCGGTGCCGGTGCGCGCGAGCGCCGGTGGCGGCAGCGGCTTCGTGGGCGCGGTGGGCGTGGACATCAAGATCGCGGCGCTCTCGGGCTTCCTGGAGACCCTCGACATCAGCCCGCGCGGCCAGGCGGCGATCGTGGCCGAGAACGGCGACATCATCGCGCACTCGATCTCGGAACTGACCGAGGGCGGCGCCTTCAAGACGCTGGCCGAGCGCGACGACCCGATCCTCACCCAGGCCGCCGCGCAGATCGAGGGCGGGCTGGACACGCTGTTTCCTGGCGAGATCCGCCTGGCCCGGTTCGGCGCCGACGGCGAGACCTGGATCGGCGCCGTGCTGCGGCTGGACCTAGAGCGCACGCCCTGGACCGTGTTCACCTACCTGCCCGAGGACGACATCCTGGGGCCGCTGCAGCGGGTGCGCAACATCGCGCTGGTGGTGTCGCTGCTGGCGCTGATCTCGACCGCCGGGCTGGGCGCGCTCTACGCGCGGCGGGTGACGGGGTAGCGCGCGGTGGCTTCAGCGCGCGTTAACCCCGCGCGGGTATCTTGGTTAACCGAAGCGCTTCACCGGCGGGACTTGCGACCCCGCCATCTGCACGACCCATAGGCGGGCCCGCCGCATCCAAGCACGGCCTCAGCATATCTCAGCGGTCAATGACCACGCCCCGAACGAGACATTCGCCCCAAGCACCGCCCTGCCCCCATGGCGGAGCGTTTGTGCTGCGTGGGTGTTAAAGGGGCTTGAAGCGATGGCGCGGTATTGGCCTGGGGCTGACGTTGCCAACACGCGCTACACCCCAGCGACGTTCGCCGACACCAGATGAAACGGAACCCACAACGAGCAACCGCCCAGCTTGCCTGGGCAGCGGCCGACCTCCCCCAGGAGGCCGCTTTTGCGACGCTGCAAACCAATGAAACGACTGCGTTTGTAGAGCGCGCGCGCCAAGTGCTGACGTTGTGCAAGCGACCTCCAGGTCGGCCGCTGCCCGGTTTGCGCTTGCCGCAAGGTGGAGGCCCCGGGTCAAGATCGGGGCGGGTTTCGATGATCACTCCAGCCCAGAACCGATTGGCAAACCTCCCCAATCCAACTCTAGCTCCCCCGTTTTGTCCCACCCTGACTGGCCGCGGCCCCGCCCCGGCGCGCGAGCTCGCGATGTCTTCAACGGGCGCGCTTTGTTGCGAGAATTTTTGCGGCGATGAAGGCTTCATGCAAGCTTGGCATTGCAAGCTCGCGGGGTGGACCGCGGCCTCCAACCGGTGCGCTTGCGGTCTCACGGCATTTCTATGGGGCACTTCACATGACGCAGACCGGCATTCCCTTCCTCTTCATGCGCGGCGGCACCTCGCGCGGGCCCTACATGAACCGCGCCGACCTGCCCGAGGATCTTGATACCTTGGCCGAGGTCCTGATCGCCATGGTGGGGGCCGGGCATCCGATCAACATCGACGGCATCGGCGGCGGCACGGCGGTGACCACCAAGGTGGCGATGCTGTCGCGCGCGCAGGACGATTGGGCGGATGTTGATTACTTCTTCGCCCAGGTCAGCGTGGCCGAGAAGCTGGTCGACTTTAAGCCCACCTGTGGCAACATCCTGGTGGGGGTCGGCCCGGCGGCGCTTGAGATGGGGCTGGTAGCGCCCAAGGGCGATGTGACCGAGCTGCGGGTGCGCGCGGTCAACACCGGCGCCCGGGTGGTGCAGCGGGTGCATACGCCGGGCGGTGGCGCGGTGCTTTACGACGGGGGCGCCACCATCGACGGCGTGCCGGGCAGCGCGGCCCCGGTGGGGCTGCAGTTCATGGACGTGGTGGGCGGCGCGACGGGCGCGCTGTTCCCCACCGGCAACCGGGTGGACGTGATCGACGGTATCCGGGTGAGCTGCATGGATGTGGCGATGCCGATGGTGATCGCGCGGGCCGAGGGTTTCGGGCTGACCGGGCAGGAGAGCGCCGCCGAGCTGGACGAGAGCCGCGATTTCTACGCCCGGATGGAGCCGCTGCGGATCAAGGCCGGCGCGATGATGGGGCTGGGCGACGTCAGCAAATCCGTCACGCCGAAATTCGGCCTCTTGGCGCCGGCGGCGGATGGCGGCGCGGCGGCGGTGCGGTATTTCATGCCCTGGAACTGCCACCCGTCGCTGGCGGTGACGGGCTCGCAATGCGTCTCGGCCTGCCTGTTATGCCCCGGCACGGTGGGCGAGGGGCTGATGGCGGCGCCGAACGCGAGCCCGGTGACGCTGTTTCTGGAGCACCCCATGGGCAAGCTGGAGGTAGCGGTGGATTTTCGCAGCGACGGGGAAGGGTTCGACATTGTCTCGGCGGGGCTGACCCGCACTGCGCGCAAGCTGGCGGCGGGCGAGGTGTTCGTGCCGAGGTCGGTTTGGGCGCGGGATTGAGTTTTTGCGAGGATTGGTATACGGTAGTATACAGTGCTTATCGGAGTGACCCCATGACCCATGACGATTGCCTTACCGTCGCCCGCGCCGAACTGCAGCTGGCGCGGCAGCTGATCCAGGACGAGATCCGCGCCTACCCCACGCCGATATCCGGCTGCGATGCGCAGTTTAACCACCTCATCGGGCTGCGCGGCTCGGTCGCCGAGGCCCTGCGCGCGCTGGAGGCGCCGCGCTTTGTGGCCACGCCGCGCACGCCGGCGCCAGGCGCCGGAATCGAGAGCCGATGAAGGTCCATATCCTCGACGACTGGTTCGACACGCTGCGCGGCCTGCCATGCTTTGAGATGCTGGCCGGGCATGACGTGACCGTTTGGACGGATCACGAGCCGGATCCCGCGCGGCTGGCCGGGCGCGTGGCCGAGGCCGAGGCGCTGGTGCTGTTCCGCGAGCGCACCGCGATCACCGCCGCGCTGCTGGACCGGCTGCCGAAACTGCGCCTGATCTCGCAGCGCTCGGTCTACCCGCATGTCGATGTGGACGCCTGCACCCGCAACGGGGTGCTCTTGTGCTCGAACATGCATTCCGACACGCCCAGCTACGCCGCCGCCGAGCATACGCTGGCGCTGATCCTGGCAGGCTACCGCCAGATCCCACAGCAGGTCGCCTCGATCCGCTCGGGGGGCTGGCAGATGGGCGTCGGGCGCACGCTGCGCGGGCGGGTGCTGGGGCTCTACGGCTACGGCCGGATCGCGCGCGCGGTGGCAGGCTACGCCGAGGCCTTGGGGATGCGCGTGCAATTCTGGGGCTCCGAGGCCGGGCGCGCGCGGGCCGTGGCCGATGGCGCCTCGGTCGCCGAGAGCCGCGCGGCCTTCTTTGCCGGCTCGGACGTGGTCAGCCTGCATGTGCGCCTGAAACCTGAGACGCGCGGGATCGTCACCGCCGAGGATCTGGCCGCCATGCAGCCCCGCGCCTTGCTGGTGAACACGTCGCGCTCTGGCCTGATCGCGCCGGGTGCGCTGGAGGCGGAGATCGCGCACGAACGGATCTTTGCGGCGGTGGATGTGTTCGACACAGAGCCGCTGCGGGACGCCAGTCACCCCTTGCTTGCCCATCCCAACGTGCTGCCGACGCCGCATATCGGCTACGTGACCGAGGATGAGTTCGACCTGCAATTCACCGACATCTTTGAGCAGGTGAACGCCTTCGCCGCCGGTGCGCCGATCCATGTGATCAACCCAAAGGCCGGGTGAGCGGCGCCTCCGCCCGCGCCGACCCGGGCCGGTGTCACACCGCCGTCAAGCCGCCATCGATCGAGATCGCCTGCCCCGTCATGAAGCTATTGGCCGGGTCGCAGGCCCAGAGCATCGCCTGCACCACCTCGTCCACCGTCGCGACGCGCCGCATGGGGATGCGCGCCGTCACGCGATCATACGCCCCCTGCCGATCGGTGCCGTGCTTGCCCGCCATCTCGTCGGCCATCTCATTGAACAGCTCGGTCGGCGCGAAGGACGGGCAAAGCGCGTTCACGCGGATCCCGTACCGCGCGACCTCATCCGCCGCGCTTCTGGTGAGCCCAATGACGGCGTGCTTGCTTGCGGCATAGGCAGCCAGATGCCCCGAGCCCACCAGCCCCGCCGCCGAGGCCAGGTTCAGGATCGTGCCGCCGCGCCGGGCGATCATTCTTGGCAGCTGGTGCTTCATGCACAAGAAGACGCCCTTTGCATTCACCGCCATAACGCGGTCAAACTCGGCCTCTTCGGTCGCCTGCAGCGGCGCCAGGGATTGCCCAATTCCTGCATTATTGATCGCGATGTCGATATCGCCCAGCATCTCCGCCGATTGTTCGATATGTGACATCACCTGTTTTTCGCACTTGATATCAACGCCTTGACGGAACACCTGAGAGCCGGTGGGAAGTTTCGAGGCCATGGCCTCCAAACCCCGCTTATCCAAATCCGACAATACGAGCTTTGCACCCTCCTCGGCAAAGCGCCGCGCCGCCGCCGCGCCAAACCCACCCGCGGCACCAGTGATCATCACCACCTTGTTTGCAAACCGACCCTCAGCCATCGCCCAGCGCCTCCAGGCCTTTCTGAGCGAAAACAGGAACATAAGCGCCCAACTTCAAGCCACGCTCTGGGTTGGACGCATTCCCGTCCAATGCGCGTTTTTTGACCCCCTGGAGCACCGCACCCATCCGAAAGAAGCAAAACGCCAGGAAGTAGCCGAAATCGTCAGGCACCGGGATTTCCCTGCGCGCGCAATAGCTTGCGATGAACTCGTCGTCGCTCGGCAGCCCCTCGGCCGCGCGGTCCACCCCGGCAAGGCCGCGCCCGGTCCCGCCGGGCGGCAGCTGCCATTGCATGATCACCGAGGCCAGATCAGCCAAAGGATGACCCAGCGTCGAGAGCTCCCAGTCCAACACCGCCAGCACCTGAGGCCCATCCGGCGCAAAGATCATATTGTCGATGCGATAATCGCCATGCACCAGGGTGGTTTCGCCCCCACCTGCCCCGCCCTGCAATCGCTCTTCCAAGGCGGCGATCAGGCGGTCCATATGGGAGATGGGCTCGGTCTCAGAGGCGCGGTACTGCTTGGCCCAACGGGCCGTTTGGCGCGCGATGTAATTCCCTGGGGGGCCGTAATCGCCCAGCCCAACAGAGGCCGGATCCACCATGTGCAACCGCGCCAGAACGCGACACATCTCGTCGAAGATGGCTTGACGTTCCGCGCGTTGCACCGGCTCAAGCCGGGGGTCGAAAAAGATCCGCCCCTCGACATGCTGCATGACATAGAACGCCGAACCGATCACCGCATCGTCCTCGCATAGCAGATGCATCCACGCCACCGGCACGCCCGCGCCCCGCAGCGCATGCTGCACCCGGAACTCGCGGTCCACCGCATGGGCCGATTTCAGCAGCACACCAGGGGGCTTGCGCCGCAGCACGTAGCGCGCGCCGGGCGTGGTCAGCTCGAAGGTCGGATTGGATTGCCCGTCGGCGAATTTGCGCGCCGAGACCGGGCCGGAGAACCCGGGAAGATGCTGCGCCAGATAGGCCTCGACCGCGGCAACATCCAGGCCCTGCGCGTCCGCGGTCATGGGGCGATCCCGCGCCGCCGGGCGCTCCGGCTTTTTATTGTCAGCCCTTTGGATGGGGCGCATTGTCGCAATGGGCGCAAATGCTGGTGGCCTGTTAAGACGCCATTTACCGAATCGGCTGACAATAAAAATGGGTGGAGCCCGCGGGCCGTCAAACGCAACACCACGACCCTAGGTGCCCTGATTTGTGTATTTGCGCAGCTCCGCGCGCGCCACTTGCCGCCGGTGCACCGCATCGGGCCCATCGGCCAATCGCAGCGTCCGCACATGGGTCCACATATTCGCCAGCGGCACGTCCTGACTGATCCCCTGCGCGCCATGCATCTGCATCGCCTCGTCAATCACCCGCAGCGCCATCAGCGGCGCCACGACCTTGATCTGGCTGATCCAGGGCTGCGCCTCGCGCACGCCGGCGGTGTCCATCATCCAGGCGGCTTTCAGGCAAAGCAAACGCGCTTGCTCGATCTCCATGCGGGCATTGGCGAGGATGTCGAAATTCGCGCCGAGCTCAGCGATGCGCTTGCCAAAGGCCTCGCGCGACAGCGCCCGCCTCGACATCAGCTCCAGAGCCTTCTCCGCCTGGCCAATCGCGCGCATGCAGTGGTGGATGCGACCCGGCCCCAACCGTCCCTGCGCCACCTCGAATCCGCGCCCCTCGCCCAGCACGATATGGCTGACCGGCACCCGCACATCCGTGAAGCGGATATGCATATGCCCATGCGGCGCGTCGTCATGGCCGAAGACCTGCATCGGGCGCAGCACCTCGATCCCCGGTAAATCCGGGTCCATTACGAACATCGTGTGGCGCTGATGCTTGGCCGCGCCGGGGTCGGTGCAGGCCATCAGGATGTACAGGCCACAGCGCGGATCCCCCGCCCCGCTGATCCACCACTTCTCGCCATTCAGCACGAAGTCATCGCCGTCGCGCTTGGCTTCAAAAGCCAGCTGCGCGGCGTCCGAAGACGCGATGTCGGGCTCGGTCATCACATAGGCCGAGCGGATCTCGCCCTCCAGAAGCCGCGCCAGCCAGCGGTCTTTCATCCATTGCACGCCGTAGCGCTCGAGCACCTCCATATTGCCGGTATCGGGGGCGTTGCAGTTGAACACCTCGGCGGCGATGCCCACCTTGCCCATCTCCTCGGCCAGGTAGGCGTATTCCACGGTGGAAAGCCCAAAGCCCTTGTCGCTGTCGGTCAGCCAGAAATTCCAGAGCCCGCGCTCCCGCGCCTTGGCCTTTAAGCCGTCGAGGATCTCCAGCTGCCGCGGCGTGTGCTGGAACCTGTCGCCCGAGGGGTGCTTGCCCACTTCGGCATGGAACTCTGCGTCCAGGGGGGCGATCTCGTCCTCGACCATCTGCCGGACGGCCTCGATCAGCGGGCGCACCCTGTCAGTGATGCCTAGATCCATTCAGTGTTCTCCATGCTGCTCAAAATACCGGCGGGTGAGCCACTCCGCCACCAGGGCGGGCTTGGCCGCGCCCTCAATCTCCACTTCAACGCCCCATGTCAGCGCCACATGGTCGGCGGCCTCCTGCAGCGCCTTCAGCGTGAAATGCGCCCGCAGGCGGGCCCCAGCGCGCACAGGCGCAACGAACCGTAGCCGGTTGAAGCCGTAATTCACCCCCGGCGCGTCCGTCAGTGGGATCACATCATAGGACATCGCCGACAGCATCCCTAATGTCAGAAACCCATGCGCCACGGTGCCGCCAAAGGGCGTCTGCGCCGCGCGCACCGGGTCCAGATGGATATACTGCCGGTCCTCGGTGACCTCGGCGAAGGCGTCGATGCGATCCTGGCCGATCTCATACCAGCGCGACGTGCCAAAGGGCTCGCCGAGTTTCTCGCGCAATTCTTCCGGTGACATTTTTCCTCCGCCAGGTGAGGATGGCAACGCCGCGTCAGCTTGGCAAGTGGATTGACGCCTGCGCGCCGCCGCGTCACGTAAAGCCGAAAGGGAGATCGAGACATGCCATTCGCGATGATGAGCCACGAGGTGGGCGGCCCAGAGACCCTGCGCCGGACCGAGATCACGCCGCAGGCCCCAGGAAAAGGCCAGGTGCGGATCGCGGTGAAAGCGGCGGGGGTGAACTTTCCCGACACGATCATCATCCGCGACATGTACCAGTTCAAGCCGCCCCGCCCCTTCGCGCCGGGCGGCGAGGTCGCGGGCGTGGTCGAGGCCGTGGGGGAAGGCGTCGAGGGGCTCGCCCCGGGCGACCGCGTGGCCGGGCTGACCATGTATGCGGGCGGCTTCGCCACCCATGCGAACGTGCCGGCGGGCAACGTGTTCAAGATCCCCCAAGCGATGCCGTTTGACGAGGCCGCCTGCCTGTTGTTCACCTATGGCACCTCCTATTACGGGCTGCGCAACCGCGGGCGCCTGCAAGAGGGCGAGACGTTGCTGGTGCTGGGCGCCGCGGGCGGGATCGGCGCCAGCGCGGTGGAGCTTGGCAAGGCGATGGGCGCGCGGGTCATCGCGGCGGTCTCCTCTGACGAGAAGGCCGCGTTTTGCCGCGGGATCGGCGCCGACGACACCATCGTCTACCCGCGCGAGATGGACCGCGCGGCACAAAAGGCCTTCGGCGGCGAGATTAAGGCCAAGGCCAAAGCCGTCGACGTGGTCTATGACCCGGTGGGCGGCGATTACGCCGAGCCCTGCATTCGCGCCATGAACTGGGACGGGCGGTTCCTGGTTGTGGGCTTCCCGGCGGGCATCCCCACGGTGCCCTTCAACCTGCCTTTGCTAAAGAACTGCTCGATCACCGGGGTGTTCTGGGGCGCCCACACCATGCGCGAGCCCGAGCTGCACCAGCAATATATGCGCGAGCTGATCGCGCTTTATGAGGCGGGCAAGATCAGGCCCCGCGTGTCAGAGTGGTTTGCGTTGGAACAGGCCACCGAGGCGCTGATGCGGATCGAGACCCGCGCCGCGCAGGGCAAGATCGCGCTTCTGGTTGAGGAGTAAGTCTGGGCGTGGGACGGTCCTTTGGGCGCGTCAAATCTCTTTCAAGAGATTTGCACTTTCCTTCCAAGGAAAGTTGGGCCCGCAGGCTGGCAAGAGTTGCGCATAAGGGATCATTGAGGCTCGCACTGAAGAAACTCTTGCAAGAGTTTCGCAATTTTCTTGCAAGAAAATTGCGTCGCGCCATTGCCCGCCCCAGGCCAGTCCCAACACTTGACAGCGAACACCAGGCGAGGCGGCCGCTACTCGCGCAGCCAAGCCAGCATGGCGTCCGCCGCCGCCGTGGCCGAGCTTTCACCGCGCGACACCTGCGCGCCCAGCTCTGACATGCGCGCCAGCGTGGCGGCATCCCCGGACAGTCTTGCCAAAAGCCCCTGCCGGACCTCTTCCTCGAACCAATGCCGGGCCTGCGCGGCGCGGCGCGCCTGCCAATGGCCTTCGTCCCGGCGCCAATCGGCCAGCGCCTGCATCTCGGCCCAGGCCTCGTCCAGGCCGTCCTCGGCCAGGGCCGAGACCATCATCGCCTTGGGGAAGCCCGCAGGGTCGTGCACCCGCGCCCGCAGCAGCCGCAGCGCCTGGGTATAATCGGCGCAGGTCCGCGTGGCGGCGGCGCGCAGGTCGCCATCGGCCTTGTTCACCAGGATCAGGTCCGCGATCTCCATGATGCCGCGCTTCACGCCCTGCAGCTCGTCGCCCCCCGCGGGCGACAGCAGCAGCACGAACAGGTCCGACATCTCCGCCACCACGGTTTCGGACTGCCCCACGCCGACGGTCTCGATCAGCACGACGTCAAACCCCGCGGCCTCGCATAGCGCCACGGCCTCGCGGGTGCGCCGCGCCACTCCGCCCAGCTCGGTCTGGCTGGGGCTGGGGCGGATGAAGGCCCGCGGGTCACGCGAGAGGCGCTCCATTCGGGTCTTATCCCCCAGGATGGACCCGCCCGAGCGCGCCGAGGAAGGGTCCACGGCAAGCACGGCCACGCGCAGGCCCTGCCCGGTCAGCATCATCCCAAAGCTCTCGATGAAGGTGGACTTGCCAACGCCGGGCGTGCCGGACAGCCCGATGCGCAGCGCCTCGCGGCGATGCAGGCGCAGCGCGTCCAGCAGCTCCGCCGCCTGCGCGCGATGATCCGCCCGCCGGCTCTCGACCAGCGTGATCGCGCGGGCCAGCCCGCGCCGCTCGCCCGCCAGAACGCTTTGCGCCAAGGCGCCGGCATTGATTTCGGTCCCGCTCATCCGCCTATATGGTCCCTCTCACAAACTCGCGCGTTGTCTTGCCCGCTTGGCTGGCGCATTGTCCAGCCCGAGCGGCTGATTTTCACGAGCGATTCCTATGCGGGCCATCCTGACTTTGATATTCTGCGCGGCCTGCGGCGCCGCACTGCCGGTCCTTGCCGGCCCGGATCGCTTTGACCTCAAGGTGGCGGGGCTCCGGATCGGCGTGGTGCAGATGGAGGCCACCGAGAGCGCGACCCGCTACGGCGTGCAGGCCAATATCCGCAGCACGGGGCTGGCGGCGGCGATCCGTCACTTCAGCTATAGCGGCGCGGCCGCGGGGCTTGTCCGCGACGGGCGCCTGGTGCCCGAGCGCTACCAGGAGACCGCCGATACCGGGCGCCGCAGCTCCAGCGCGTTGATGACCTATCGCGGCGGGGTGCCGACGGTGCTGGAATACAGCTCGCCCCGCGCCGCCGCCCCCGACGCCCCCGACCCGGCCACGCAAGGTGGCACGCTGGACCCGCTCTCGGCGGTTTACGCGCTGCTGCGCGACGTGCCCGCGACGCAGGCCTGCACGCTCAACGTCACGATCTTTGATGCCGGCGCCGCAGCCGCATCCGGCTGGCCCCCGCGGGCCAGGAGGACGGCCTGCCGGTCTGCAGCGGCGCCTATGAGCGGCTGGAGGGCTTCACCGCCGAGGAGGTAAAGCGCCACCGCAGCTTCCCGATGCGCGTCACCTATAGCGACCCGGGGCTCGGCAGCGGACTGTTGCGCGTCTCGCGCGTGGCGTTCAAATCGCTCTATGGTCAGGCCCTGATAGATCGCCGATAAGCAGGGCATGACCGCGCTCCCCATCGACGAGGCCCTGCCCGACCTGCTCGCCGCCCTGCGCGCCGATGGCCGCGCCGTGCTGCAGGCCCCCCCCGGCGCGGGCAAGACCACCCGCGTTCCGCTGGCGATGCTGGAGGCCGGGCTGACCACGGGCCGCATCGTGATGCTGGAGCCGCGCCGCCTGGCGGCGCGCGCCGCCGCCGAGCGCATGGCCGAGACCCTGGGCGAGCCCGTCGGCCAAACCGTGGGCTACCGGATGCGCGGCGAGACCAAGGTCTCGCGATCCTGCCGCATCGAGGTGGTGACCGAGGGCATCCTCACCCGGATGCTGCAATCCGACCCCGAGCTGACGGGCGTCGGCGCGCTGATCTTTGACGAGTTCCACGAGCGCTCGCTGAACGCGGATCTGGGCCTGGCGCTGGCCTGGGAGGCGCGCGGCGCGCTGCGCGAGGATCTGCTGCTGCTGGTGATGTCCGCGACGCTGGACGCCGCGCCGGTGGCGACGCTGCTGGGCGACGCCCCGCTCGTGAGCTCTGAGGGGCGCAGCTTTGCCGTAGACATCCGCTGGCGCCAGCGGCCCCTGCCCAAGGGCGCGCGCCTGGAACACGCCGTCGCCGAGCAGGTCCGCGAGGCGCTGCGCGACACCGATGGCGGCGTGCTGGTGTTCCTGCCCGGCGAGGGCGAGATCCGGCGCGTGCAGGGGCTCTTGTCCGACCTGCCGCAGGTGCATCCGCTCTATGGGGCGCTGCCGTTCAAGGCGCAGCGCGCCGCGGTGGCCCCCGCGCGGACCGGGCGCAAGGTGGTGCTGGCCACATCGATTGCCGAGACGGCGCTGACGATCCAGGACGTGCGCGTGGTCATCGATGCCGGCCGCGCCCGGCGCGCGCGCTATGACCCCGGCCGGGGCATGTCCAGCCTGGTGACCGAGCGGGTGACAAAGGCCGAGGCCACCCAGCGCGCCGGCCGCGCGGGGCGCGTCGCACCGGGGGTGTGCTACCGGCTTTGGACAAAGGGCGAGGAGGGCGGGCTGGCCGCGTTCCCGCCGCCCGAAATCGCCGCGGCGGATCTCTCGGGCCTGGCATTGGAGCTGGCGCTCTGGGGCGCGGGCCCAGACGATTTGGCGTTTCTCACGCCGCCGCCCGCGGGCAGTTGGTCCGAGGCCACCGGGCTCTTGCAAGGCCTGCAGGCGCTCGACCTACGCGGGCGCATAACCGGGCATGGCCGCGCGATGGCGGCGCTGCCGCTGCATCCGCGCCTGGCGCATATGCTGCTGACGGCCGGCGCGCAGGCGGCGGGCCTGGCGGCGCTCATGAATGAGCGCGACCCTATGCGAGAGGCGGGCGCGGACCTGGAGGCACGCCTGTCTGCGCTGCGCCAAAACCACCCCGCCTTTGACCGGATCCGGCGGGAGGCCGACCGGCTTGCCAAACTCGCCCCCCGCGCAGGCGCGTCAGAGGGGGCGGGGGTGGGTGGTTGGGCCGCGCCCTCTGAGGGGCGTGCGCGGGGGGCATACTCGGCCGCCGAACAGGCTGCCTTGGCCTATCCAGACCGCATCGGGCTGCGCCGTCCGGGTGATCTGCCTAGCTTTCTACTCTCCGGCGGGACCGGCGCGGCGATGGACGCCTCCGACCGGCTCGCCGGGCAGCGCCTGATCGTGGCCACGGATCTGGACGGCGCGGGGCGCGAGGCGCGCATCCGGCGGGCCATCGCGCTGACAGAGGCCGAGTTGCGCGGGCTCTACGGCGACAGGATCGCATGGGAGGACAGCTGCGCCTGGTCGCCGCGCGAAAAGCGCGTGGTGGCCCGGCGCCGGGAGCGGTTCGGCGCGCTGGTACTGGGGGATCGCAAATGGGAGGACGTGCCGCCCGAGGCCATCGCCGCCGCCATGCTAGAGGGGGTGCGTGCGATGGGCCTGCCCTGGGCCGCCCCCGCGCGGCGGCTGCAGTCCCGGATCGCGCTGGCCCGCTCTGGCGGCGAGGAGCTGCCCGATTGCAGCGACGCGGCGTTGATGGCCGCGCTGGACGACTGGCTGATGCCCTATCTGACCGGCATCCGCAGCGCCGCGGACCTAAAGTCGTTCGATCTCTGCCCCGCCCTGAAGGCGCGCATCGGATGGGACGGCGAGCAGGTGCTGAACCGGCGCGTGCCCGGCAATTTCGTGACGCCCCTGGGGCGGCGCATCGCGATAGATTACACCGGCGGTGGCCCCGAAATCGCGGTCCGGCTGCAAGAGATGTTTGGCGTCACCACCCATCCCACGGTGGCCGGCATCCCAGTTAAGGTGACGCTGCTGTCGCCCGCGCAGCGCCCGGTGCAAACCACCTTGAACCTGCCAGGCTTTTGGACGGGATCTTATGCCGATGTGCGCAAGGATATGCGCGCGCGCTACCCCCGGCACCCCTGGCCAGAGGACCCAACGCAGGCGGATCCCACGCTGCGCGCCAAGCGGCGCTCATGACGTCCAGGGCTGCGCGCAGCGCCGCGCGTTCGACTGCACGATCGAGAGGTTACGCGCGCACTATTTCTGGCAAAGCCCAAAGCGACGCCCACCCGATGGGTCGTCGCAAACGAGACCTCACGCGCATTGCCTATTCGGGATCAGAAACCGCCTGAGACGGCCATAGACGCGGCAGCCAGCGCCGAGCGCAGCGAGGCGCCCCCCGGCGACGCGCGCGCAAGCCCGCAGGGCGCAGCAAGGCGCGGCGCAACACCCCGGGCCGGTTAGCCCATCGCCCAGGGCCCGTGATAGCCGCCGCCGTCCTTGTCAACGCGCTCGAACCCATGCGCGCCAAAGAAGTCGCGCTGCGCCTGGATCATCGCGGCGGTCCCGCGGGCGTGGCGCATCGTGTCGTAATAGCTGAGTGCTGCGGCCAACGCCGGAACCGGCGCGCCGCCCAGCGCTGCGCGCGCCACCACGCGCCGCAGCCCGCCCACGCGCTCGGCCAGCATCGCCGTAAAGGCGGGCGCCAGGATAAGGTTGTCCCCCGGCAGCGGGTCGCGGAAGGCGTTTGCGATATCGTCCAGCAGCGCCGAGCGGATGATGCAGCCCTCGCGCCAAATCTCGGCAATGCGCGACAGGTCCAGCGACCAGTTGAACTCCTGCGAGGCCGCCGCCAAGAGCGTCATGCCCTGCGCGTAGGCCACGATCCGTGCTGCCAGAAGCGCGCTTTCCAGATCCGCCTCCCAGGCCTCGGGCTCCGTCTCGGGCAGGGTCTCTCCGGCGGCGCTCAAGCCGAGCTTGTCGGCGCCAATCTCTCGGATATCCTTCGCCGCCGACCATGAGCGCGCGCCGACGGCGGCCTCAATCGTCGATGCCGATTGCCCCAGTTTCAGCGCCTCGATCACCGTCCAGCGCCCGGTGCCTTTCTGGCCCGCTTTGTCCTGGATCACGTCCACCATGGGCCGGCCGGTCTCGGGGTCCAGCGCCGCGAGTGCCTTGGCGGTGATCTCGACCAGATAGCCCTTCAGCGGTCCCGCGTTCCAGCAGTCAAACACCTCGGCAATCTCCGCCGGGGACTGCCCCGCCGCGCGCATGAGCCCGTAGACCTCGGCGATCATCTGCATGTCGCCATACTCGATCCCGTTATGCACGGTCTTCACGAAATGCCCGGCCCCGTCGGGGCCAAGATGCGCCGCGCAGGGCGCATGCTGGTACTTCGCGGCGATGGACTCGACGATGTCGCCAATGGCGGCATAGGCCTCTGGCGCGCCGCCCACCATGATCGACGGCCCGTGCCGCGCGCCCTCCTCGCCGCCCGAGACGCCCATGCCGACAAAGCGGAACCCCTCGGCGCGCAGCTCTGCCTCGCGGCGGCGGGTGTTGTTGAAATCGGCGTTGCCCGCGTCGATGATGATGTCACCGGGATCAAGATGCGGCTTGAGCGCCGCGATGGTGGCATCCACCGGCGCGCCCGCCTTGACCATAATGATCACCGCGCGCGGGCGTTGCAGCGCCGCCGCCAGCGCCGCAGGCGTCTCGGCCCCGGTCAGCCGGTCCGCAAGATCGCCCGACTTGGCCAAGAAATCGTCGATGGCGCTGGTCGTGCGGTTATGCACGGCGACGGGAAAGCCCTTCTCGGCGATGTTCAACGCCAGGTTCGCCCCCATTACGCCCAGCCCAATCAGCCCGATCCGTGCGTTCCCCATGACGATCCTCCAACTTATGTTTGCGGTAACAGTAGGTACTCAACCCGTGATGCGTTGCAAGCGGATTGCAACGTGTTGATCACCAAGTCAAGACGGCTGGATCGGTCGCTTTTTTGGATCCATAGCCCGCGCGCCCGTTGTGCCACGCAAGCATCAGGTAAGCCGCCGCCGTCTTGGCGTCCCATCGCAGTCAAACTTCGGGCGAAGCTCTACCTAAGTATGACCCTATTGGGGCGTTATGCTCGCCAAGAGACAATTATGGTAAATTAGTAGGGACAAAAATCATGGACGCCCAAGAGTACTTGATCCGCATGGCTGCGGCCGTGATGAATGGCGACAACGCAGAGATGCGCAAGCTGGTCGATGAAGCGGAAGAATTCATCGCCGCGCTGCCCGAAAGCCAGGCCGAGACCGCCACGATGCTGCAGACCCAGCTTGCTAGCCTGCGCGGCATGATCGCCCTCAACGACGCCGCTCCGGACGGCCCCGACGCGTTGCAGGCCGAGCTTGAGGCCGCCATGGAGGCGGGCGACGATGCCAAGGTCGCGGAGATTTCGGCACGCATATCCGCGGGCGCGGACGAGATGATGGCGCAGTTTGAGGCGGTCTATCCGCCCGGCCCGCCGCTGCCGCCCGAGGTGGAGGACCTCTTTGATGCGCTTGAGCAGGGCGACGTGGCCCTCGCGCGCGCGGCCCTGCAGCATACCGATGTGAACGGCAGGTTCGGTGAGTATGAGAAAACCCCGCTATACCATGCGCTTAGCGCCACTGATCCGCGCGAGCCCGAAATGGTGCAGATGCTGCTCGCGGCGGGCGCGGATCCGCGCGTCGGACTCTCTGATAACAACACGCCTTTGCACGCCATCGCCGACCACATGGGACCGCCCGAGGATGTCGCGCAGCTTTCCGAGGTTGTGCGCCTGCTGGTCGCGGCGGGGGCGGATATCGAGGCGCGCACTGACAGCTACGGCTGGACGCCTTTGCAGCGCGCGGTGATGGAGGGCGACGCGGTCGAGTTGGAGGCGCTTTTGCGGAACGGGGCCGACCCGCAGGCGCTTTATGCCGAGCATTCGATGCCTGCCTTCTCACCGGGGCGCACCATGCTTCAGATCGCGGGATCATCCCTGGACAAGGTGCGGTTGCTTTTGGACTACGGTGCCGATCCGCAGCAGCGCGACGCCTATGGGCAGAGCTGCGCTGACTATCTGCGTGGGTCAATCGCCGAACCACCGGACCGGTTCGCCGAGATCTTGGGCGGCAGCGACGCGGAATACAAAGCAGGGCTAAGCGCCGCGCTGGCGCTGGTTGAAGCCGCCCCGCGCAAGCAATAGCCGCCTCCCCCTTGCACCCCTGGGGGGCTGGGCATAGCTTTCGGTCATTGCTTGAAGCGAGGGGACCAGGCTATGTCAGATACGGTGAGATGGGGCGTGCTGGGTGCCGCGAAATTCGCCCGCGAGCATATGGCGCCCGCGATCCACGCGGCCTCTGGCGCCAAGCTCGCCGCCTTGGCCACATCCGCACCGGAAAAGGCCGCGCCGTTCCAGGCGTTCCAGCCCGACCTGCGGGTGCATCTGGACTATGACGCCCTGCTGAACGACCCCGAGATCGACGCGGTCTACATCCCGCTGCCCAACCACCTGCATGTGGAATGGGCGCTGAAGGCGCTGGATGCGGGCAAGCATGTGCTCTGCGAGAAGCCCCTGGCGATGCAGGCCGAGCAGTTCGACGCGGTGATCGCCAAGCGCGACGCCACCGGGCTGGTGGCCGCCGAGGCCTATATGATCGTGCATCACCCGCAATGGCAGAAGGCGCGCGAGATCTACCGCTCTGGCGCGCTGGGCAAGATCTGGCTGGTGGACGGGGTCTTTAGCTATGACAACAGCGGTGATCCCGGCAACATCCGCAACCGGCCCGAGACCGGCGGCGGCTCGATCCCCGATATCGGCGTCTACACATTCGGCTCGGCGCGGTTCGTGACCGGCGAGGAGCCCCTCGCGGTGGACGCGCGCATCCGGCGCGAGAACGGCGTGGACGTCTTTGCCCATGTGACCGGCGACTTCCCCAGCTTCCGGTACTCGTCGATCACATCCATGCGCATGGCGCTGCGGCAAGAGATGGCATTCCACGGCGAGGCCGGCGTGATGCGCCTGACCTGCCCGTTCAACGCCGGCGTCTTCAGCCAGGCCGAGCTGCGCCTGGAGGGGCCCGGCCTGGTGACCGAGACCCACCGCTGGCCCGGCGTGAACCACTATGTCGAGCAGGTGCAGAACTTCGGCGCCGCGGTGCGCGGGGCGGCCGCATACCCCTGCCCGCTTGAGTTTTCCAAAGGCACGCAGGCTATGATAGACATGGTCTGGGCCGCGGAACAGGAGATCGCGTGATGTCGGACGAGCAGAAGTTCGAGGGCCGGATGCACGGCCCGCAGGAGGACCCCGAGCGGCGCGACACGATCTGGATGCGCCTGCTTTACATGGTGCTGATCGCGGCCATGCTGTCGATGGCCTATTCCGTGCTTGGCGTCGTGACGGTGGTGCAGTTCGTGATGATGCTGATCAATCGCGAGCCGAACAAGCAGCTTGCGGATTTCGGCGAGAGCCTGGGGATCTGGATGGCCAAGGCCGCGCGCTTCCAGACGGCGGCAAGCGAGGTGAAGCCCTGGCCCTGGACCGAGCTGGACTAGGGCCAATCTTGGTCTGTTCAGCGCCGCCTCTATCTTAGGCGAACGGCAGCCATTTCTCAGAGCGTCCTGAACACCATCACCAGGCCCTTATCGGCGCTGTGGTCGTGGTGGTCCTTGTCGTAGATGCCTATCTCGCGGAACGAAACCGGTGTGATCCGCCCCTCCGCCACCAGCTTTGCCAGCGCAGAGCCGAACCCGGCCCCGTCCAACACCGCCGGGATCGTGCCGCACACGAACAGCGCGCCGGGCCAGGTCACCCTAAGCAGCTCGGCGAAGCAGTCCGGGCCGACATGACCATGGGTGAAAGTCCCGCAGGAGATCACCCCGCCATAGCTGTTCTCCTCCAGCGCCAGCGGCGCCAGCAGATCGCCCACGATCCGGGTCCGGTAGAGCCCCTTGCGCGCCGCCACCTCTAGCATTTCCGGCGTGATGTCGATGGCGTCCAGGGTCATGCCGTTCAGATGCTCGGCCAAGAGTCCGGTGCCCGCGCCGATGTCCAAGACCGGCTCGTTGCCATTGGCCTCCTCGCGGTAGATCCGGGCGATCTCGCGCGGGGCAATATAGCCCCAGTCGCTGCCAAAACTGTCGTCGTAGGTCTCGGCCCACTGGCCGTAGAGCTTGCGCGCGTCCTCTGGCCCGTCGATCTCATAGGCCGCGTCGAGGTCGTAATCCTGATCCATTTTCCCACCCCCATCACCACGTTGCGAATTGCATAGCACAGTTAGGTGACAGGCACGCAAAGATTGCGCTAATCTCTTGCGACAGATCGGAGGTGCATCATGGCTGGAGGTTGGGCCCGCGACGGCGCGGTGGAGGAGCAGATCGAGGCCTCGATCCAGGACGAGCTTAAGCGCATGCAGGCGGGCAAGCAGCCCGTCGGCGAAAGCCTGACCCATTGCGCCGAATGCGAGGAGCCCATCCCCGAGGCGCGGCGCAAGGCCCGCCCCGGCGTCAAGCTGTGCATCGACTGCCAGGAGGAGCGCGACGAGGCCTTCAAGGCGCGGCCCGGCTTCAATCGGCGCGGCTCTAAAGACAGCCAGCTGAAGTAGGCGATCACCAAATGTCCCGGTTCTTTCCAGTCACTCGACTGCTGCGGGGCACCGCATCGGGCGATGTTGAGACGGTCCGCGACGCCTGGCGTGAAGCACATACCGACCCAGATGCTGCGCTATCCGAGTTGCTAAAGCGTTTCGACAAAAGTTTGAATCGGTGGGATTCCCAAAGAGCTTGAACTGTGGTTCACCCTGATAGGGAGGTTCACATCATGCCAGCACCATTGTCGACAGAACTGCGCGACCGCTTTGCGCGTTTGATCAGGGAAGGACTGTCCGGGAGAGAAGCCTCACGCCGCCTTCAGGTTTCTGCCGCCACTGGCGCTCGATGGGCCGGTCGAATCCGGAGTACCGGGGCTTCCACTGTTGCACTGATGGGACGTCCTGCGGGATCGGGCAAGCTGGCCGACCATATAGAGTTCTTTAGGGAGTTGGTGACGCAGGACCCGGACATCACGTTATTCGAACTGCGTGATGCACTCGCTGATGCGGAAGGGGTTGCGGTCCATCATTCCGCCATTGCGGGGTTGCTCAAGCGCCTCGGCTTCACGCACAAAAAAAGTCGTTGGTGGCCTCCGAGCGCCGCCATGCCAAGGTAAGGCGACGGCGGGCTGATTGGTTTGCTCATCGCATTCCGGCCGTCGGGGCCTCACCGGATCGTGTTGTCTTCATTGACGAAACCGCCGTGAAGACGAACCTCACGCGGCTACGGGGCTGGGCGTCACGCGGCGAGCGCCTGACCATGGACGCGCCCTTCGGCAGTTGGGGGACGCAGACACTGATTGCCGGTCTGAGCTATGATGCGCTGATCGCACCCTGGGTCATCAAAGGCGCAATGGACGGTCCTGCTTTTGCCGCCTACATCCGCGAAGTGCTGGTGCCCGAAATCACACCCGGCACGGTGGTGATTCTCGACAACCTGGCCACGCATCGCAACAAGGAAGCAGCAGCCGCGCTAAAGGCGCATGGCTGCTGGTTTCTGTACCTGCCGCCACACTCCCCAGACCTCAACCCGATTGAACAAGCTTTCTCGAAGCTCAAGGCCCATCTCCGACGGATCGGAGCACGCTCGTTCACATCCGTCTTCAAAGCCATCGGTGAAATCTGTGACCTGTACGATCCGGAAGAGTGCTCGAACTACTTCAAGGCCGCTGGATATGTCTCAAACTAATGTCGAAATGCTCTAGAACATCTGTCGAGCGAAGCCTGGAAGAAGAAGCCGGTCGGACCCGCAAGTCGCTATTTCGGGGCGCTTCTATCGCTGCTTCACGCCTTGGATAGGGACCGCTTTCGCGATGAAATCCAACGTCTTGAGGCTCAGAAGCTTCACATCATGCACCGTCGCACGCTTGATCTGATGTCCGAAATGATCACCGATAAAGCCATCGGTACAATTGGTTCAGACATTCCTGTTTACGTTTCGCGCGACCTTCATGACGCGGGGCCAAGCATCCTCAAATCGCTGCAGCGTTGGGCGCGAACTCCAGAGCTCGATTTTGCGGCTTTGTCACGCGTGGACGTGATCCGAAGAGACCCGACCTTGGACTATGCCGGACTATATCGGCTGTATTTCTCCGGCATAGTCCTTGTTTGGCCGATGTCTGGCTGGGGCCCTCGCCGATGGATCGAGCGGATCATGACAGAACACACTTTCTATCATGAAATCGGGCATCACGCTCACGGACATATCGAGGGCGGGCGGATCGCGGAGCAAGAAAAGGAGGCGGACGCCTATGCGCGGCAAGCGTTTCGCCGGGCGCCCCCCGTAGCCACGACCTTCCTCCGGTGGTTATTTTGGCCGCTATGGGGGTTGAGCCGTTGGGTACCCAACAGGCGGTCTACGCGTTGAGCGCGTCCAAATAGGCCCGCACCGCCGTCTGCACGTGCCGAAACCGGTCGCCGCCCAGGTGCTTGCCGCCGTACCATCGGGTGACGACCACGATGTGGTCGGTGACGCCCTCGCGCTCTAGCATGCGCAGGATGACGTTGCCGGCCCCGCTCTCGCCGTCGTCGTTCTTGATCGGGCCGCTCTTGAGGATCAGCCCCCAGGAGTTATGCGTGGCCTTGGCGAATTTCTTTTGCCGCTTAAGCTCCTTGAGGAACGCCTTGGCCTCGGCCTCGGAGCCACAGGGCGCGCCGGAGACCGCGTATTTCGAGCCCCGGTCGGTAAGGATATTGTCGAGCGTCAGCATCTCTTCTCAGGCCGCGCCTTTAGGATCGGGACTCGTTATAGGGGTGGCGGCGATCGCAGATATTGGCAAGTCCTTTTTGGGTCGCGCGTCCGCAAGACGACAAAGGCATGACGCTGCTGCGCCTAGCGGGCCGAGGGGCTAAACCTGACACGAAACACCAGGGCCTCGGTCGGCGCGCCGCCCAGCAAGAGCTCATCCGCGTCGCTCCAGGGCCGCAGGATGATCGACTTTCCGGCGAATACCTGCTCTGGGCTGTCCTCGGCCAAGGGGAGGACAAAGATCGGGTCGGTTATGTCAGCCTCGTGCTTTGCGATGATCACCGCATAGTCCTTATCCGTATTCAGCGCGATCAAATCGTCCATGGATTGAAAGAGATGCCCGCCAGAAAGCAGGTCCATGGCGGCGTCCCTGTCCGGCTGCACCGCAAGGAACCTTGGGTCGCTGTGAAGCGCTGCGCGGTGCGCCGCTGACGGCCAACTGGCGAAGCTACCGGTCTGCGGCGCGCCTGCCGCAAAATTCGTGGCGATCACGCCGAAGCCCGCGAGTATCGCAAGCCCGTGCTCGGCCATTGTGGGCGCCATGTAGGGGAAATACACGCCATACATCCAGTCCTGCTTGTCGGTCTTGACGGTGCCAAAGCCAAATTCGATGCGCGCGTCGGCTGTTAGGTTAAGCTCGGCGGTCATTGTTGCTCTCCTAAAGGATTTTGTCGTTGGGCGGGCCGGCGCATGGGTCTGCGCATGGCCAGCCGCATTGCCGGGTCAGGCATATGTCTTGAAGATCTCGGCGTAGTTGTCCTTGGTCACGATCCGGCCTGTTTCGGCGTAGACCTTCATGCCAAACAGATGCTTGCGCAGGTTCTTGGCCATCTGGCCGCGCATCATGAACTTCATGAAAGAGGGCGAGAAGGAATTGAACGAGGTCATCGTCAGTTCCGTCCTTTCCGGCCCGACCGCGCGGAGCGCGTAGATCGCCGCCATGTCCTTTACAAAGGGCAGGTTGTGTTTGACGACGTCAATTCTGAAGCTTTCGGACCCGCGCACTTCGGTGATTTCTTCATCCAGGAAGAGTTTCTCGCTGAAGGTGCAGTGACGCACCGCGTTCAGCGCGCCCTGCGTGCCGCCTTGCAGATAGGTGGATGTCACCATCGTGGGGTTGTGGATATGGATGTCGCCGTATTGGTGAAACAGCACATCCCAAACGCGCTCCTTTGGGGCGTTGATGACGTCATGAAACTCTGTCCGGTTCATTTTCGGTGCACCTTTCTTGGGTCCAACTCTTGCGGTGCTGCAGAGTTAGGCGCCCAGAGTTTGCATTGGAATTGCGGAATCTGGGGGGATATGGTGCAGAAATCGTCCACCCTCTAACCAAAGGACGCGACATGGCCCAGCTCGATTGGAATGACATCAAGGTGTTCTTGGCGCTCTATCGGTGCCGCTCCATTCGCGCCGCCGCGGAAGAGCTGGGGATGAGCCATTCCACCGTGTCGCGCCACCTCACCGACCTGGAAACCAGCCTGGGCGCGGTGCTGTTCACCCGCTCGCGCGACGGCATGCTGGCGACGTCGATGTCCGAGCAGATCTTCGCGCGCGCAGAGAGGGTTGAGGGCGAAGTCTTCGATCTCCAGCGCGAGGCCAACAGCCTGGATACGGCGCTGGTTGGTCAGGTGCGCGTGACCGCGCCGCCGCTCCTGTCGCAATACATGCTGATGCCGCATCTGGCCGCCTTCGCAGAGCAATATCCCGGCATTGAGATCTCGCTGAACTCGAGCTTTTCCATCGAGGATCTGATGAAGGGCGCGGCGGATGTCGCCTTTCGGTCTCAGTTCGATCCAAACGAGAATCTGGTGGGTCGACGGTTGCCCGATTTCGTCGACATGGCCTATGCCTCGCCCGATTACATTGCCCGGCATGCCTTCGAGAATGGCAAGACCGACGCGGTTTGGATTGGCCGGGGCTTGATCGACCCGAGCCATGGGTGGGTCAAGGAGGGCCCGTTTCCGGACGCGCCGGTCAAGCATCAAATTCCCGACATGCTGGACCAGGCCGAGGCCGCCAAAGAGGGCCTGGGGATGGTTGTGCTCCCCTGCTTTTTCGCGGACGCGCTGGAGGGGCTGCAACGCATCCCCGGCGTGGGGGCAGTGTCCTCGCGGCCGGGCTGGGTCCTGACGCATCCCGACCTACGTTCGTCGGTGCGGGTCATGACCTTCGTGCGGTTCCTGGTGGCGGAAATGACAAAGCAAAAGGCCCAGATCCAGGGAGATATCCGCTGATCCCCTGGGGTCGCTTAGGTGTCGTCAAAACCAGGTGGTGCGCTTCTGAGAGGTCTTTTTGCGCTCAAAGCTGGGGTCGCGCAGCCGCTCCCAGAGCGGCAGCCCCGTCCACATCTCGACCTCGCGGGTGGAGACCAGGAAGTCCTTTAGCGGCTTGTCCGAACCCTCGTTGGGCAGCATGAAGGACCATAGATCCATCTTGCCCTTCACGCTCTCGGCCAGGATGGACTTGAAGAAGCCATGCGGCACCACCACTTGGCCCTCGCCCGTCTTGCCGATCACCTTGATCTGCTCGCCGACCTTAAAATAGGGGCCCGACATGGCGTAGACCTCGACATATTTCTCGGACAAGTCGCGCACATGCCCCTCTAGGATGCGCCAGATCTGGCGGTTAAACTTCGGCGCCTGCGGGGCCATGTTGGACAGAAGGAACGTCTCGGAGTTCTTCAACTCGGTCGAGCGATGGTCGGCGCTGGGCACCAGATGCCCGCGGTCGAAACCCGAGCCCTTGTAGTCATCAAGCTCTGATTGGAACTGGTCGGGGATGCGCAGATCGGCGCGAAACGTGTCCTCGCGGTCCACATTGGCCACCTGGTTGGCCGGGTTGATCAGCTGCAGCGACCAGCGCGGCTGGCGGAAGAGGTAGGAATAACCGATCACGTATTCGCGGTTGAACAAGAGCTGATCGGCGGGGGGCGTCCCATAGCGGGTCTCGGGGCGAAGGCTTGGGATTTCAATCATGGCGTGGGTCCTAAATGCATCTCTCTACTGGCGACCCTAACCCCTGTGATGGCAAAAATCACTTATCGATTCGCGCTAAGCAAGTTGTGTGTGAAGGTGCGCGACCAGCTGATACCGGCCCCCTGCCGAGCTTGGCGCGACGCAATTTTCTTGCAAGAAAATTGCGAAACTCTTGCAAGAGTTTCTTCCGTGCGACCCGATGTGATCCCTTAATCACACCCCCTTGCCGCTTGCGGGCCCACTTTCCTTGGAAGGAAAGTTCAAATCTCTTGCAAGAGATTTGATGCGCCCAGAATGCGCTCCGGGCCAGAACAGCCGCCATACCGCGTGCCAAAATCTAAAAGACCCCCGCGAGGGACACCGCGGGGGTCTTCAGAATGGGCCACCTATGAAAACGGCGGCCCGGGGGAATTATTTGCGCTAGGCGCGGGCCAGCATGCCCTTGGAACGCGCCAAGTCCTGCATCTTCTTTTGCAGCTTTTCGAACGCGCGCACCTCGATCTGGCGGATGCGCTCGCGGCTGACGTCGTATTGGCCGCTGAGGTCCTCCAAGGTCACGGGGTTCTCCTGCAGGCGGCGCTGTGTGAGGATGTCCTGCTCGCGCTCGTTGAGCACGCTGAACGCCTCGGCCATAAGCGCGCGGCGCGCCTCAAGTTCGTCATTGGCCTCGTATGCGGCGGCCTGGTCGGCGTCTTCGTCCTCAAGCCAGTCCTGCCACTCGGCCGAGCTGTCGCCATCCGCGCCGCCGACCATCGCGTTCAGCGAGGCGTCGCCGCCGGACATGCGCCGGTTCATCGAGATCACCTCGGCCTCGGTCACGCCCAGATCGGTGGCGATCTTCTTGACCTTATCGGGGTGCAGGTCGCCATCTTCCAGCGCGCCGATGCGGGCCTTGGCCTTGCGCAGGTTGAAGAACAGCTTCTTTTGCGCCGAGGTCGTGCCCAGTTTCACCAGCGACCAGGACCGCAGGATGTATTCCTGGATCGAGGCGCGGATCCACCACATGGCATAGGTCGCCAGGCGAAAGCCCTTCTCGGGGTCGAACCGCTTCACGGCCTGCATCAGGCCGACATTCGCCTCAGAGATCACCTCGGCCTGGGGCAGGCCATAGCCGCGGTAGCCCATGGCGATCTTGGCCGCCAAACGCAGGTGGCTGGTGACCAGCTTATGCGCCGAGCCGCTGTCTTCGCGCTCGACCCAGGCCTTGGCCAACATATACTCTTCCTCTGGCTCCAGCATCGGGAACCGCCGGATCTCCTGGAGGTAGCGGTTCAAACCCCCTTCGGGAGTCGGTGCAGGCAGGTTCGCGTAATTGCTCATTTTGTCCCTTTCTGTGGCCCAATGTTTAGGCCCTTAACATCCATCTATGTACTGCACTGGCACTCTTCAAGATGTGCCATTCGTGTTTCGCAAGGGTCGTGGTCGTCTTTTCTAATACGAAACATGGGGGCAATTCCGTCGGCGCTCCAGGCACGGGTCTGTGAATTCACGCGCAGTTGAGACATTGCGAGCCGCAACAGAGCCCAGGTTTTGCCAATGGAATGAGAGGTTTGGACGCAATAGGTTGAAGGTTGGTAAAGCTGGCGTGCGCGGAATGTTTCAGTGCGATTGTGTGGAATGTTTCATCCTTATCCCGAAAATTGCGCAGAAACGCACACAACTAGGGTCCGAAACGCGCCAAGAGCCCCGCCATATCCGCCGGGAGCGCCGCCTCGAAAGACAACGCATCGCCGCTCACCGGATGCGCAAACCCCAGGGACTGCGCGTGCAGCGCCTGCCGGGGGAAGGATCGCGCGGCCTCGGCCGCGTCGTGCCCCAACGCCTTCTCGCTAAGCTTGCGCCGCCCGCCATAGACCGGGTCGCCGACCAGCCCGTGCCCGATATGCGCCATATGCACCCGGATCTGATGCGTGCGGCCCGTTTCAAGCCGGCATTCCACCAGTGCCACGGCGTCCTGGAACCGCTCCAGCACCCGCGCCCGCGTCACCGCGTGGCGCCCGCCGCTCCAGGTCACGGCCTGCTTCTGGCGGTCGGTCTTGTGGCGCGCGAGCTGCGTTGTGATTTTGACGACCCCGCCCGGCTCAAAGCCGACGCCGCGCACCCCGCGCAGCCGGGGCTCTCCGACATCCGGCACGCCATAGCACAGTGCCAGGTACCTCCGCGCGGCGGTGTGCGCCTCAAACTGCGCGGCAAGCCCCTGATGTGCAGCGTCGGTCTTGGCCACCACCAAAAGCCCGCTGGTGTCCTTGTCGATGCGATGCACAATCCCTGGGCGTTTCGCGCCGCCCACCCCCGAGAGGCTCTCGCCGCAGTGATGCAAGAGCGCGTTCACCAGGGTGCCAGAGGGCGTGCCCGGCGCGGGATGCACCACCATTCCGGCGGGTTTGTTGACCACGATCAGGGCGTCGTCCTCGAAAACCACGTCCAGCGGGATGTCCTCGGGGCGCATATGCGTCTCGACCGCCTCTGGCAGCAGCAGCTCGTAGACATCGCCCTCGCGCGGCGCGTGGCGCGCGCCGACAGCATCGCCATTCGCCAGAACGGCCCCGCCCTCTAAGAGGCGCGAAATTTGCGTCCGGCTGAGATGCGCCTCGGCTGGCACATCCCGGGCCAATGCCTTATCCAAGCGCGGCGGCGGCGTGGGTCCGATCGTAACTGTCAGGCGGGAGGCGGACATGGACGAAGCTCCAGAGGGCGACTTGGGATCACTGCGTTTCTTGCGGGCGCTGGTGACCACGCTGATGTTGGTCATGATCGTCGGCTTCATAGTGCTGATCGGGTTTCTTGTCACCCGCTTCCCATCCGGCCCGGATCTTAGCTTGCCAGAGGAGATCGCGCTGCCCGACGGCGCGCGCGCGGTGGCCTTCACGCAGGCCGAGAGCTGGTATGCGGTGGTGACGGCGCAGGACCGTATTCTCATCTACGACCGAGCCACGGGCGCCTTAACGCAAACAATCGCGATAGAATCCGCGGACTAGGGCCAACTCCGCGGATCATTAACCAAACGGTAAGCATTAAGTCGAATTTATCTTATTCTCATCTTTTTTGTTTCATCTTTTAAGAATCTAAGGCACTCACCGAAATCGTAGCCAGTGTTTGAGTTCAGAATGTTAACCGCGACTTGCGAATCGAATATGGCCGACACCACACCTGTGCGAAATAAGCTCCCCAAAATCAAAGAAGCCAGCGCGCCAACCGCCCGCTTTGCGCTTCGCTGCCCATGCACCGCTCTGGTGCGCCGACTTGCTGCCATGTGGAACACCGGACGCAACGTGCCGATGCAAAGGGATTTCTCTCCTTTTGACCGCACGATCATCTGTATCGGCCTCGGCACCGCGACGCTGATAGGCCTTTGCTACTTCGACTTGATCTAAGCCGCGCGACGCCCCCGGCGCTAACCGCCGAGCTTGGAGAGCTTTGACTGCAGGTCGGCCAACTGGGCTTTGATCTCGTCCAAGTCATCGCCCTTCTCGCCAGCGCCGCCCTCTTGGGCGGGCATCGTTCCGCCGCCTGGCGTCCAGCCACTGGTCATGGCCTTCATAAAGGCCTCTTGCTGCGCTTTCATCGCCTCAAAGCCCGGCATCGCCGACAGCGGGTTCGAGAAGTTCTCCATCATCTTGGACTGCCCGTCGCGCAGCATCTCAAAGCTCTGGGACAGGAATTGCGGCACCACCGACTGCATCTCGGTCGTGTAGCTGCGGACCAGGTCGGTCAGCACATTTGTCGGCAGCACGTTATCGCCCTGGCTCTCGTGGTCGGCGATGATCTGCAGCAGGTATTGCCGCGTCAGGTCGTCGCCCGATTTGAGGTCCACGATCTTCACGTCCCGCCCGGTGCGAATGAACTTCGCGATCTCGTCGAGCGTGACGTAATCACTTGTCTCGGTGTTGTAGAGCCGCCGGCTGGCATAGCGCTTGATCAGAAGCGGCGCGTCATTTTCGGCCATGGAGCTATCTCCTTATTTTGCTCTTGCAGCGAGCTTACTGCGATGCGGCACGAAGTAAAGCCCGCGAAAATGCTGCGCAGCATTTCTGCTGGGGTCAGGCAAGTGCGATCCGGCGCGAAGACGGCTTTGGGCATGCGAAGGGAGTTTGGGCGCAAGTGCGCCACGGCACATCGCATTGCCTGCCCCCCAAAAAATAAAAGGGCGGGTATGAAACCCGCCCCAGTAGGTCAGATCGGCAGGGAGGAGGGAGCCGGATCTGAGAACTTTTTTTGTGCCTTACTTGGCAGCGGTCGCTTTCTTAGCGGCAGAAGTCACTTCAGCGGTGGCTTTCTTGACAGCAGCCGAGGCGTCCTCGGAGATGTCTTTGCCCGCGGCCATCATCAGCTCGACGGTTTCCATCTGCACTTTCTTGGCGATCTCAGCGAAAGCAGCCATGGATTCGGCGGTCATCTCTGCCTGTGCCGAAGCGAAATCGGTCATGGCTTTGGTGTAGTCAGCCGGGTCTGCTTTAACGGCGGTCACGTCGCCGACTTTGCCGAGGGTCTCTTTGGTCCACTTGGTCGAAATCTCGGTGGATTTCTCGGCGGCGTCCAAAGCAACTTTCGACAGCTTCTCGCCCAAGGTGGCTTGGGTCTTGAAGGCGTCCTGCATGGACGTCATGTCTACCGGGAACGCACCCAGCATGTCTTTCATGATCTTCGAGTAATCTTGTGTCTTGGCTGCGGGCATTGTCTTCTCTCCAAATATGCGCGGTGGGGTGCGCTGTTCTCTGCAACTGCAGCCTATATGCATGCCGCATCGCAGCATTTCAAGGATTTTATGCTGCACTGCAGCAAAAAAATTATAATGGCTTCATATTGCAGGAAAAAAATTTTCAATCCGCGCCCAAATTCGCCGAGGCGCGGCCGGCGCTACGCCGATTTCGGCCTTGGCAAGGTGCAGGCCAGGCCCAGCGCCAACGCCGCCGCGGCCGCCAGCGCCGTGAATCCCGGCGTGTAGCTCCCGAACGTGTCAAACACCCACCCCAGAAGGATCGGCCCAAACGAGCCACCGATCGTGCCCGAGAACAGCACCGCGCCAAAGATCGCCCCATGCGCCCTCATCCCGAAATAGCGCGCGACCGTGGGCGACACCACGACAAACAGCCCGCCGTGACCGAACCCATAGAAGGCGACCGCCAGGAACAGGATCGACGGGGTCGACACATATATCAGCCCGACCAGCGCCAGAATCAGCGCCCCCAGGCAAACCACATAGGTGTTGCGCCCACCGATCCGGTCCGAGAGCGCCCCGATGGTCAAGCGCCCCACGATGCTCGCCCCGCCCACCACCGAAAGAAGCGTCGCGGCCATCCCCTGCGCAAGCCCCAGGTCCATGCCATGCACCGGCAGATGGAACGGCACCGACATCAGCGTCGCGAAGAAAAGAAACTGCATCAGGCAGAGCGTCCAGAACACTCGGCTTTGGCGCGCCTTTGCAAAGGACACGCCGGGCAGGTCCGCGTTCTGCGCGGCCCTCTCCTTTACCGGTGCCCGCATCAAGAGAGCCGCCGCCACCAGCAAGACCGCCGCCGACACGCCCAGCACCACCAGCGCCTGGCGCCAGCCCAGCCCCAGGATCAGCGCCGCGGTGACCGGCGGCACCGCCATCTGCCCCAGCGCCGTGCCCACCTTGACCACCGCGCTCATAATCCCGCGGCGCTTGTCAAAGAGCCGCGCGATCGTCGACAGCGTCACCACGTCATGGGTCGCCAGGCCCACGGCGATCAGCGTCGCAAACAGCGCCAAGAGCTGCCAGGGCTGCGTGACCCCGGACAGCAGCACAATCCCGCAGCCATAGAGCACCCCCGTGACCGCCAGAACACGGCTCGCCCCGAACCTGTCGCTCAGCCGCCCGCCCAGCATCGCCATCACGCCCATAGCCAGCGAGCCCAGCGCCGCCGCGACCGACAACAGCGTGCGCGACCATCCCAGATGCTCTTGGAACTCCGCGATGAAAACCCCGTAGGAGAATAGAAACCCGATCACGGTGAACTGCGTCAGGCAGGCGCCGGCGACAACGGTATAGCGAGGATCTTTCAAAGGCTTCCCTCCCGGCGCGTCTGATCACGATGGCACCCGGCGCGGGGAATGTCGATGGGTTGCACACCGCCGCCAGGGGAGATAGCGCGGTGCACATGTTGACCGCCGCCATAGCCGGGTTCGCCCTTGGATTCTCACTGATCCTTGCCATCGGGGCGCAGAACGCCTTTGTGCTGCGCCAGGGGCTGCGCGGCGAGCACGTGCTGCCCGTGGTGCTGACCTGCGCGATCTCGGACGCCGCGCTGATCACAGTGGGCGTGTCGGGCTTTGCCGTGCTGAACGAGGCGCTGCCCGGCCTCGCCCCGGTGATGCGCTGGGCCGGGGCGGCGTTCCTGTTCGTCTACGGCGCGCTGTCCTTTCGCACGGCGCTGCGATCCTCCGAAGCCCTGAGCCCGACCGAGAATGGGGCGGCGTCGCTGCGCGTCGCGATCCTCACGGCGCTGGCGCTGACCTGGCTGAACCCGCATGTCTATCTGGACACGGTGCTGCTTTTGGGCTCGATCTCGACGCAATACCAGGGGCAGCAATTGGCGTTTGGCCTGGGCGCGGTGGCATCCTCGTTCGCGTTTTTCTTCTCGCTGGGCTTTGGCGCGACCCTGCTGCGGCCGGTCTTTGCGCGCCCCGCCGCGTGGCGCATCCTGGAGGTCGTCGTGGGCGTGACGATGTGGACCATCGCTATCTTACTGCTGCTGGACGATTCCATCCATTGATCCAAATGCGGCCTTGGTCGGCGAGGAAATCAGTGCGTTAGGTTCCTGGCATGGGGCGGGCATTTAAGAGCTACCGCCCCGGGCTTGCCCCAGGTCCTCCACCTTGAACCAAGCGCAACGCGGGCAGCGGCCGACCTGGAGGTCGCCTGCGCATCCGGCCAATCAACGTCGACGTCTCTGGAAACCAAATCGAATCAAATGGATGCGACGTCGCAAAAGCGGCCTCCTGGGGGAGGTCGGCCGCTGCCCGAGGCAAGCTCGGGCGGTTGCACTGATTGGATTCCGTTGCATCTGGTGTCGGCAAGCTTTGTCAGGGCGATGTACTTGTTACTCAATGCCCGCTCCAGGCCAATCTGACCTTGCAAGCCCCCGGCCAATCGGATCAATTCGTGCATATGCCCACCACTCCCCCCCTGCCCCAATCCCGTCCCATTGTCGCTGTCAGCTGGATGCTGGTGACGGGTGTGCTGTTCGTCGCCGTCACCGCGGTGGTTAAGCATGTGGGCAGCGAGCTGCCCGCGCCGGAAGCGGCCTTCCTGCGCTACCTTTTGGGGCTGGTGTTCCTGCTGCCGATGATCCGGCCCATGCTGCGGGCGGGTCTGGATCGCTCTGCCATGCGGTTTTTCGCGGTGCGCGGCGTGGCGCATGCCCTTGGCGTCATGCTTTGGTTCTATGCGATGACGCAGATCGCCATCGCCGAGGTCACCTCGATGGGATACCTGACGCCGGTCATGGTCACGATCGGCGCGGCGCTGTTTTTGGGCGAGCGCATGGCGCTGCGGCGCATATTGGCGGTGCTTTGCGCGCTGCTGGGGGCCTTTATCGTGCTGCGTCCGGGGTTCCGCGAGATCTCTAGCGGGCATCTTGCGATGCTGGCCAACGGGGTCTTCTTCTCGACCTCCTACCTGATCGCCAAGATCATGGCGGACCGTGTGCCGGCCGCCGTGGTGGTGGGCTGGCTGTCGATCATCGTGACCCTGGCGCTGGCGCCCTTCGCCTACGCCGTCTGGGTCTGGCCCACGGGCGAGCAGATCGCCTGGATGTTCCTGGTGGCGGCCCTGGCCACCGCCGGGCACTACACCATGACGCTGGCGCTGGGGGCGGCCCCCATCGCGGTCACCCAGCCGGTGACCTTCCTGCAGCTGGTTTGGGCAACCGCGCTTGGGGCGCTGGTCTTCTCTGAGCCGGTGGATGGCTGGGTCATCTTGGGCGGCACGGTGATCATCGCCTCGGTGAGCTTCATCGCGTGGCGCGAGGCGATGCTGAAGCGGCGCGCCGTGACGCCACCTGTGGTTGCGACCAAAGTTTAGGCGCCGTTACTTAGCCACCCTAGGATGCTTTACCGCTCTGCCCTTGAGCGCTTAAGATGGCGTCAAAGCGGAGGGTTCCATGAGATTTCAGTTTGTATTTATAGCGTGCATTTATCTACTCTCCACGGGCGCGGCCCATGCCGAGCTGACCATCTGTAACGACACCGACACCGATCAGAGCGTCTCGGTCGGCTACAAGGGCGCCGAGGCCTGGACCTCGGAGGGCTGGTGGAACATCAAACCCGGCGAGTGCGTCGCGCCCATCGCCGGAGACCTGACGTCGCGCTACTTTTACCTGCGGGCCGAGGTGAACAGGGGCCCCTTCGAGGGCGGTCGCTACTTTTTCTGCACCTCGCCAGAGGCCTACACGATCGTCGGCGACTCCGAATGCGCCGAGCGCGGGTATGACAAAGAAGACTTCCTTGAGATCGACATTGGCGAGGGCACGACCAGCTTCACCTACCGGATGACGCAAGAGGCGATGGATGTCGCGCAGTCGGGCGAGGGTCTGGGGCTTGAGTTTTGCAACGACACCGAGTTCACGCAGGCCCTATCGGTTGGCTATGAGGGCCCGCAGGGACCGACCTCTGAGGGCTGGTGGAACATCGAGCCCGGCGCCTGCACTAAACCGCTCAAAGACGTGCTGACCAAACAGCTCTACTACTACCGCGCCGAGATCAGCGCGGGCGAGTTCAACGGCCAAAGCGCCAGCTTCTGCACCACGGGCGAGGCCTACACCATCCCCGGCAATGACGACTGCGAGGCGCGCGGCTATGTCACCGAGACGTTCTCGGAAATCGACACGGGCGAGACCTCTAAGGGCTTCACCTTCCGCATAACGGCTGAAACCGGCGGCATCCCGCCCGCGCCCGCGCCAGGCACCGTGGACGAGGCCGTCGAGACCGCCGAGACTGTCGAGACCGCAGGCACCGACGCGTGGGGCTTGGAGGTCTGCAACGCCACCCAGCACATCCAGGCCGTGTCCATCGGCTATCAGGGCCCCGAGGGGTGGACCTCGGAAGGCTGGTGGAACATCGACCCCGAGGCCTGCGTGATCCCAATCGGCGACCCCTTGGAAAAGCAATACTACTACTACCGCGCCGAGATCGACGCGGGCGACTTCACCATCGGCAACTACAATTTCTGCACCACGGGCGAGGCCTACACCATCGTGGGCGACACCGATTGCGAGGCACGCGGCTACGTGACCGAATCCTTCGCCGAGATAGATATCGGCGCGGGCACGGCCTCGTTCAGCTTCGTTCTGACACCCGAGCTGGGCGGCGTGGAGCCTGCGCAAGAGGCCGTTGACAGCGGAACCACCGAGGGCACCGCGGCGCCGACCGATGACAACGCCGCCGCCCTCGATGCCATCCTCTCTAGCGATGGCGCCGGGCTGCGGGTTTGCAACATGTCCAGCCAAACCCAGTCCATTGCCTTTGGTTACGAGGGCGCTGAAGGCTGGACCTCGGAGGGCTGGTGGGTGCTCGACCCCAAAGGCTGCGCCACGCCGGCGCTGGACGGGCAGCGGCATCGCTATGTCTATTATCGCGCCGAGATAGATGGCGGCGATTTCACCGGGCAAAGCTACTTCTTCTGCACCGAGACCGCAGAGTTCACCATCGTCGGCGATGGCGACTGCGTGTCCCGCGGCTATGCGCGCGAGGACTTCCGCGAGATCGACCTTGGCACCGGCACGGAACTGGTCATCCTTGACATCACCGACGCGAATGGCGGCCAAGCGCCCGCGGCGACGGAACCCGAGACGGTCGAGACGCCGCAGGTCGCAACCACGCCCAGCGACGACACGACCGCGGGTGGCGCGATCAATGACGACACGACCGCGGGCGACACGACCGCGGGCGACGCAAACAATGTCGAGCTTCCGCCCGCAGGCGACCCGACCGAAACCGCCGAAGCGCCAGAGCAGGTGCCGCTCTTCCAAGACCTGGGCCGCTCTTCCAACCCGCGCGCCGGCGGCAGCCGCCTGCGCTAACGCATGCCGTGGCGAACCCTTGCGGGCGCCGCCCTAGCGGCGCTTTTGGCCACGGCGCTCCCCGCCGTGGCGGGGCTTACGGTCTGCAACGAAACGGGCCTGCGCCAGAGCGTGGCCCTTGGCTATAAGGGCGAGCGCGACTGGAGCTCGAAGGGCTGGTGGAACATCCCCCCCGGCGATTGCGTCCTTGTCGTCGCGGGCGATCTGACCAAGCGCTACTATTATTACCGCGCCGAAAGCGCGACCGGTGACTTCCGCGGTCAGGATTTCCGCTTTTGCACCCGCGCCGCCAGCTTTGAGATCGCCGGCGACACCGAATGCGCGCAGCGCGGCTTTGAGGCGCAGCGCTTTCGCGAGATCGACACGGGCGAAGCCGCGACCTCCTTCACCCTGACCCTGGTGGCCAAACAGGAACATGCGCGCAGCGGCGCGGCGAAGACGCCCGACGCTGAGGCCACGGGGCTGACAACGCAGAGGCTTTCCAAACTGCCCGCCGCGCCCGACCTGGGCGTCAACACCGCCTCGCTCAAAAGCGCGCTGCCGCCGGGGCGGCACGGCGAGGCGGCAACACTCTCGGGAGTGTTCCAGGGCTGCGAGCTGGAGCGCAGCCGCAGCTATTGCAGCCTTCATGCCGGCGGGACCAAGTATCGCGCGTTCTATGGCGGCCCGACGCCGGAAGATATGCTGCTGGCCCTTGAGGCGATGCCTGTTGGCATCGAAGTGACCGTGGCGCTGGACCTGGTGGAACGCTCCGGGCGCGAGCGCGCCGTGGTTCTGCGCTCTGTTGCCACCAGCACCAAACCCTCGCCCTTTGCGGCGCTGCGCGCGCGGATCCAGGGCGATTGGGTCAGCGCCAGCGATCCCAGGTCCGAGATCACGCTGCACGGGTCCGAAATCTACGCCCGGTATGGCGGCGACTTCAGCGCGGTGCGTTTCTTTGAGCTGGCGGCGGAGTGCCGCGCCGGAGACGGCGCCCGCGGGCCTGTGATGCGCCAGCGCACAATTGGCGACGCCAGGGCGGCGTGTTTCTCTGTGCTGCATGGCGCGGGCCGCTTGGATTTGGTGCCGCTATCTGGTGGCGCGCCGCAGCGATACAAGCGCCGCGATCCGGCGCGGCGCTAGGCGCGCGCCCGCCGCCCCTCCAGGGCCCATATCGCCGGTAGGATCACCGCGACCACGCAGGCGATTGCCACGAAAGACACCCTAAGACCGAAGAGCTCCGAGATCCCGCCCATCAAGGCCGGGCCGATGAAGAAGCCCACAATGCCCAGCATCCAGGCCCGCGACAGCGCCAGGGCGCGCTCTTTCTCGCCCACCCTCGCGCCCAGGATCGACATCGCCGAGGGCACGATCACCGCCATGCCAACCGCGCTGACCGAGACGCCCACGATCACCATCTCTGCGCTGCCCGCGCCCGCGATCATCAGCGCGCCGATGACCCCCAGCACCCCTGAGCCGAAGATCAATCGCCCATGGCCAATGCGTTCGGAGATGACCTGACCAAAGAGCCGCCCAATCCCCATGACCAAGCCCAGCACCGCGGGCCCCAGCCCGCCCTCACCGGCGGGGGCGCCCAAGGTGCGCTCGATATGGAGCGCGGACCAGGCCTCGGTGGAGTTCTCGCCGATGAAGCTCGCCATCAGGATCACGCCGGTCAGGATCACCGCGGCCCAGGGCGGCCGCGCCGCCTGCCCGGTATCTTGCTGCGCGTCCTGCGCCACCTGCGGCAGATAGCTCATCGCCGCAAGCCCCACGCAAACCACAGAGAGGATCGGCAGGATCTCGTCCGGACCCGCCCCCGCCTGGCGCGCCAACGAGGTGCCATAGGCCGCGCCCGCGAAGGCAAACGAGAACATGGCGTGGTTGAACCCCATCAGATGCTGGCCATGGCGCGTCTCGCGGGCGCTGATCTCGACATTCGTGAGGATGTCCAACCCCGCCACCGCCAAGCCCACCACGAACATCGCCGCACCCAGCGTCAGGAAATCCCACGCCAAGAGCGGCACATAGAAGGCCGCGGCGACCAGAAGGCACATCACCGGCATCGCGAACCGCCCAAGGGCCGCGCCGACGCGCGGCGCGAACCACATGGCGATGACGCCGCCGGCCGCCGAGAACAAAAGCGACAGGCCCAGCTCGGCATCGCTGGCGCCCACCCGCGCCTTAATATCGGGCATCGAGGCCGCCAGACCGCCCCATAACACGCCCACCGCCGCCAGCCCCGCCGCCGGGGCCCGCGAGAGCTTTGCTGCCGTCAGAATTGACATCGCCGTGACCCCGAAATTCAATGTGTTCCGATAGCAGTATCCCGCTTGCACGCGGGCGCCAATAGCCCCTGTTTTTTCTCTTTCATTCCTGACCGAACTGCCCTATACGCCACGCTTCATCCGGGCATACACCCTTGGAGGATGCCCTCTAACACTAGGAGAATACCGATGGCTGGCGAGATTCCAGATCTTGTTGCCGCGGTGCGGACGGGGACAGGCAAGGGGGCCGCTCGTCAAGCACGCCGTGACAACCAGGTACCAGGGATTGTGTATGGGGGCGGCGCTGACCCGCTGCCGATCAACATCCCGTTCAACGTGCTTCTGAAGAAGCTGAAAGAGGGGCGCTTCCTGTCGACGCTCTTCAACCTCAAGGTCGAGGGCCACGACGACGTGCGGATCATCTGCCGCAACGTGCAGCGTGACATCGTCAAGGACCTGCCGACGCATGTGGACTTCATGCGCCTGCGCCGGACCACCAAGGTCAAGCTCTTCATCCCGATCACCTTCGAGGGCGAAGAAGAAGCCCCCGGCATCAAGATGGGCGGCGTGCTGACCGTTGTGCGCCCCGAGGTCGAGCTGCTGGTTGTGGCTGGCGATATCCCCGAGAGCATCGTGGTGGACCTTTCCGCCGCCGATATCGGCGATACGATCACCATCAGCCAAGTGGACCTGCCCTCCGGGGCCAAGCCCACCATCGACCGCGACTTCGTGATCGCGAACATCCAGGCGCCGTCCGGGCTTAGCTCCAGCGACGACGAGGATGGCGAAGAGGGCGAAGTGGCCGCCGATGCCGTCCCAACCGCGGGCGACGAGGACGGCGACGAGTAAACTGCTCTTTGCTGAGGCGTTTTGACGGGGCCCTTTCGGGCCCCGTTTCTTTTTGGGTCCACCGCATTGCGATACTGCCGAGCGGGCGATGCGACGCCGTGCGGTGCACAGGGCTCGCCCCCCGCGCCGCAATGGAATCGCAGGACGCGATTGCTGCGCAGCAGCATTGCCATTAAGAAGGCATGCGAAACAGATTAGCTAGCGACACCCATGAAGCTCTTTGTCGGCCTCGGAAACCCCGGCGCACAATACGCCCGCAACCGCCATAACATCGGGTTCATGGCGCTGGACCGCATCGCCGAGGATCACGGCTTTGGCCCCTGGCGTGGCAAGTTCCATGGCGCGATCGCCGAGGGGCGGCTCGGGTCCCAGAAGGTGCTCTTGCTGAAGCCCGAGACCTTCATGAACAAATCAGGCGTGTCCGTGGGCGCGGCGGTGCAGTTCTACAAGCTGGAGCCTGGCGAGGTCTATGTCTTCCATGACGAGCTGGACCTGGCGCCGAGCAAATGCCGCGTAAAGACCGGCGGCGGGCATGCCGGCCATAACGGGCTGCGCTCGCTGCATGCGGCCATCGGGCCAGAGTACCACCGCGTGCGGATGGGGATCGGGCACCCGGGGCATAAGGACGCCGTGTCGGGCTATGTGCTGCATGACTTCGCCAGGGCGGATGCGGACTGGCTGGACGATGTGATCCGGGGCTGCTCTGACGGGGCGCCCGACCTCGCGGCCGGGGATCCTGGCAAGTTCATGAACGCGGTCAGCCTTCGCGTGGCCCCGGCGCGTTCGTCGAAGACGCCCAAAAGGGCGGACGAGACGCGCCCGACGAAGGCAACGAAGACGCCCGCAAAAGCGGATGAGCCGCCGCAAGACACCGACGAACGCGGTCCGCTGCAGCGCCTCATGGACAAGTTCAGATGACCCTGCGGGCCGCCTTTCAGCACCAGGCAATCAGCTGCGAGGCTCTGGGCTCGCCCTTCACCGGTCGGCTGCTGCGGCTCTGCGCGCGCAACCTGGAACCGGGCACACCGCTGACCGACCGGCTGTTCGCTTGGGAGGGCGATATCTCGTCGCGCGGGCACTCGGTGCCGCTGCGGCTGATGGGGGCCTTGCACGCGATGGTGCTGGACGGCACAGCGCCAGAGTTGATCGCGGTCTACCCTCCCAACGCGGTCGCCTCGGATGCGGTGCTTTGGGAGACCGTCCAGGATGCGCTGTCCCGGCATGCGGCGCGGATCGACGCCTGGATCGACCGCCCGCCGCAGACCAACGAGGTCGGACGCAGCGCCGTTCTGATTGCCGTGGGGCATTGGCTGACCGAGCGGCTCGGCCTACCCCTGGTGCTGTCAGAGCTTGGCGCCAGCGCGGGGCTGAACCTGATGTGGGATCGCTTCGCCTTGTCGGCGCTTGGCCAGACATTCGGACCCGCCGCCCCTGCCCTGACGCTCTCGCCGGAGTGGCGCAGCGCCGTTGCACCCCCCGCGGCCTCGCCGCAGGTCATTGACCGGCGCGGCGTGGATCTCACGCCGCTGAACCCGCGTGACCCGGACGGCGCGCTGCGCCTGAGCTGCTACCTCTGGCCGGACCAGACCGAGCGCTTGGCGCGCGCGCGCGCGGCGATCTCCGTGGCCGAGGCGCAGGTGGACGCCGCCGATGCCGCAGATTGGCTAGGATCGCGGCTCGCGGAGCCGCCACCCGCCAGCCCGGCCTGCCACCTGATCTACCACACCATCGCCTGGCAGTACTTCCCGGCAGAGGTCAGCGCCCGCGCGCGGGCCTTGATCGAGACCGCCGGGGCGCAGGCCACCGCGGACACCCCGCTGGCCTGGTTCTCGATGGAGGCTGACGACCAAACGCCCGGCGCGGCGATGGTGCTGCGGCTTTGGCCGGGCGATTTGCGCTTTGACATGGGGCGCACAGATTTTCATGGCCGCTGGGTCGACTGGCAGCCGAAAGAGGCTACACTCGAAGCATGAGCATGGAAAAAGACCCCGCCCTCAACGTGCTTGGCGACCCGCTGGTGCCCTGCAGCCAGGACCCGCTGACCGGGTTCTTCCGCGACGGCGCTTGCAACACCTGCGACGAGGACCATGGCAGCCACACGGTCTGCGCAATCATGACCGCCGAGTTTCTGGCCTTCTCGAAATATGTCGGCAACGATCTGTCGACGCCGATGCCTGCCTATGGCTTCCCGGGGCTCAAGGCGGGCGACCAATGGTGCCTCTGCGCGGCACGGTTCCTGCAGGCCCATGACGAGGGCTGCGCGCCGCAGGTCCAGCTGGCCGCGACGCATTTTCGCGCGTTGGAGATTGTCTCGCTGGAGGTTCTGCGCCAGCACGCCCGCGACCAGCAGTAACTTCGGCCGCAATAGACGCATCCAAGCCCGCGGCTCTTGGCCAAGAACAGCGCTCTTCCCGCCGGTCGCACCGCCGCACTACCCAACGCGACCCGAACCGAGTATTCTGCCGCCGAGCAGAACAACAATCGCAGGCAACGCTTGAAACCCATCCGCCTCATGGCTGGCATCTTCACGGTCGGCGTCTGGACGCTGGCCAGCCGCGTGCTGGGCTTTGCCCGCGACATTCTTTTGGTGGCGCTCTTGGGCTCCGGCCCGGTGGCGCAGGCGTTCCTGATCGCCTTCTCGCTGCCCAATATGTTCCGGCGCTTCTTTGCGGAAGGCGCCTTCAACATGGCCTTTGTGCCGATGTTCTCAAAGAAGCTGCAGGCGGGCGAGGCGCCAGAGCGCTTTGCCCAGGACGCCTTCGCGGGGCTGGCGGGTGTGCTGGTGGTGTTTACGGGGCTGGCGCTGTTGGCGATGCCCTGGCTGGTGGCGGCGATGGCCAGCGGGTTCATCGGGGATGCCCGCTTCGACATGGCCGTGGTGATGGGGCGCATCGCGTTCCCCTATATCCTGTTCATTTCGCTGGCGGCGCTCTTGTCGGGCGTGCTGAACGCCACCGGGCGCTTTGCGGCGGCGGCGGCCGCGCCGGTGCTGCTGAACGTGCTCTTTGTGGCCGCGCTGCTGCTGGGCGACAGCATGGGCTGGGATCTTGGACTGGTGATGGCCTGGACGGTGCCGGTGGCGGGGGTGGCGCAGCTGGCGCTGGTGTGGGAGGCCGCGAGGCGCGCCGGCTTCACCCTGCGCCCCACCCTGCCCCGCCTGACCCCGGATCTGCGGCGCCTGGCGGTGATCGCGGCCCCCGCGGCACTGGCGGGCGGCGTGGTGCAGGTGAACCTGCTGGTCGGGCGCCAGGTCGCCAGCTTCTTTGATGGCGCGATCGTCTGGCTCTACACCGCGGACCGGCTTTACCAGCTGCCTCTGGGCGTGGTGGGCATCGCCGTGGGCGTCGTGCTGCTGCCCGAGCTGTCGCGGCGGCTGGCGGCGGGCGATGACGCGGGCGGGCGCGACGCGTTCAACCGTGCAACCGAGATCGGCCTGGCGCTGACGCTGCCCGCGGCGGTGGCGCTTTGCGTGATCCCTGGGCCGCTGATTTCGGTGATGTTCGAGCGCGGCGCCTTCGATGCGAGCGACACCGCGGCCACGGCCTGGGCCCTGGCGATCTACGGGCTGGGGCTGCCCGCGCTGGTGCTACAGAAGGTGCTACAGCCGCTGTTCTATGCGCGCGAGGACACGGCCTCGCCCTTCAGATACGCGCTAGTGGCGATGGGGGTGAACGCGGCCGTGGCGATCGGGCTGGCGCCGGTCGTGGGCTTTACAGCGGCGGCCTGGGCGCTCACGCTGTCCGGCTGGGCGATGCTGTGGCTGCTATGGCGTGGCTCGCGGCGGATGGGGGCGACGGTGGCGCTGGACGAAAGACTGCTTTGGCGGCTGCCGCGAATCGTCTTCGCCTGCGCGGTGATGGGGGCCGTCCTGTGGGGGGGCGCATGGGTGCTGGCGCCCGCGCTTGAGACCGCGATCCTGCGCTACGCCGCCCTTTTGGCGCTGATCCTGTCCGGATGCGTGGCCTATTTCGGCGCGGCGCACGTCACCGGCGGGTTGCGGCTCGACGAGGTCAGGGCGGCGCTGCGCCGCTAAGGCCTTGTGACCGCGGGACCTCGTATTTTCAACCTTGACATGTATTGAAAAACGCCTTTCACTCTAAAGGGTCAATCCGTAACTAAACCGCTGAAAATAGTTGTACAAAAACGCAACGGAAAGTCGATTTTAACCTTTGCGGATTACGCCAGTCTTGTTAGGCAGAGGCAAAGGGTTGGACCAGTCGTGCCTCGTTTTGCAGCAAATTTGACGTTCCTTTTCAAGGAATTCCCCTTTCTGGAGCGCTTTGAAGCCGCAGCCGAGGCTGGGTTCGAAGGGGCCGAGGTATTGTTCCCATATGACGACGCCGCGACCGCGATCGTCCGAAGCATGCGGCATGCAGAATTGCCCCTGGTGATGATGAATGCGCCGCCCCCGAACTGGGCCGGCGGCGAGCGCGGCTTTGCCGCAACACCAGGGGGCCGGGCGCGGTTCCAAAAGGACCTGCGGCGCACCATGCGCTATGCCGAGCGCCTCAAGCCGCAGCATATCCACCTCATGGCCGGAAAGGCGCAGGGCGCCGAGGCGCGCGAGACCTACATCCGCAACCTCGCCTGGGCCGCCGCCGAAGTGCCCGAGCAGTCCTTTGTCATCGAGCCGGTCAACCCCGCCGGGACGCCCGGTTATTTCCTAGACAGTTTCGAGCTGGCCGAAGAAATCCTCGCCGAGATCGACGCGCCCAACCTGGGGCTGCTGTTTGATTGCTACCACGCGCAGCTTATCTGCGGTGATCTGATGGAGGCCTGGCGGCGCTTTGGCAAGCTTGCCCGGCATGTTCAGGTCGCCAGCGCACCCGGGCGCCGGGAGCCAAGCGAGGGCGGCGCAGACTTTCAATCCTTCTTTGATCTTCTGGACGCCGAGGGTTACCCTGGCTTCGTCAGCGCCGAGTATCAGCCCCGTGGGCGGACGCGTCCTGGCCTGGATTGGATGATCAAGGGAACGGCTTCTTGAAGAAACCGATTGCGGTCTTAATTGGCGTTGGGGACGGGCTTTCGGCGTCCCTGGCGCGGGCCTTGGCGCCCGACTACGCGCTGGTGCTCGCGGCGCGCAGCAGCGCCAAGATGGCGCCCCTGGCTGAGGAATGCGGCGCCGAGACCGTGGAAATGGACGCCTCTGATCCGGCCGCCATGGCCGCGCTCTTTGCCGGTCTGCCCACGTCGCCGCAGGTGGCCGTCTACAACCCCTCGGCGCGGGTGCGCGGCCCATTGGTGGACCTGGAGCCCGAGGAGGTGCGCCGCGCCGTCGAAGTGACCGCCTATGGCGCGTTTCTGATGGGCCAGCAGGCGGCCAAGCGCATGCTTGAGGGCGAAATGCAGGGCGACCGGCGCGGCACGATCCTGTTCACCGGGGCCTCGGCTGGGGTGAAGGGCTTCCCGCAATCCGCAAGCTTCGCCATGGGCAAGTTCGCCCAGCGCGGGCTGGCGCAATCCATGGCCCGAGAGCTGCACCCGCAGGGCATCCATGTAGCCTGGGTGAACATCGACGGCGGCATCCGCAACCCGTCGCGGCCCGAGCGGGTGGACGCCACCGGCAAGCCGGATTCGATGCTCGACCCCGACGCCATTGCCCGCGAATACCTCAACCTGATCAACCAGGACCGGACCGCCTGGTCCGAGGAGCTCAACCTGCGCCCCTGGGTCGAGCGGTTCTAGCCTTTGAGCACCGCAGCGCCTCAGGACAATCCGCTCCTCGGCGTGGCGGCCATCGTCGGCGCGGTCACCGCACTTTCGCTGGGCGACGCGCTGATCAAGTCGCTGGGCAGTGACCTGCCGCTCTTTCAGCTCTTCGCGCTGCGCTTTCTGCCCATCGCTTTGGTCCTGGCGGGCTTCCTGCGCCTGCGCCGCCCCGGCGTGCGGCTTCTGCCCCGCGCGCCCGGCTGGGCCATGCTACGCAGCCTGCTGCTGACCATTATGTGGGCGGTTTACTACCTAGCGCTCTACCAAATGGAGCTCTCGCTGGCAGCAGCGATCTACTACACCGCGCCGCTCTTTATCCTGCTCTTTGCGGGCCCGATCCTGGGCGAGCGCCCAAGCGCGCTGGCCTGGGCGGCGGTGGCGCTGGGGTTCTGCGGGGTGCTGGTGCTGTTGCGCCCCGGCGGCGGGGCGTTCGGCTGGGCGGCGCTCTTGCCCTTCGTCTCCAGCGTGACCTACGCGCTGGCGATGGTGATCACCCGCAAGCACTGCCAGGGCGAGGACCCGGCGGCGGTCGCGCTGCACCTGCACCTGGTCTTCGTGGGGTTCGGCGTGCTGGGCGCGCTGCTCTGGCCGCTTGTCAGCCCCGATGCGGTGGTCTGGGTGCCCGTCGGCCCGCGCGAGGCCGTGGCGGTGGCCGCCCTGGCCCTGGCGGCGCTGATCGGATCGGTCCTGGCGGTGGTGGCCTATCAGGTGGCGCCCGCGGGGCTGGTGGCGCCGTTCGACTATGCCTACCTGGTCTGCGCCACGCTCTGGGGCGTGATCTTCTTTGCCGAGCGGCTGGAGGCGCTGGCGCTGTTGGGTATGGCGATGATCGCGCTCGGCGGGATTTTGGCCACCCGCGCCAATCGTTCATGACAGATGCTGACAGGACGCTGTCAGTGGGGGTATGAGATAAGCACCTCATCAACTTGGATAGAGGAGTAAGACCCATGGCATTCACCCCCGACAACGCGCTGGTCTGGTGCGAGATCCCCGTGACCGACCTGGCCGCATCGCAGGCCTTTTACGAGGCGGTCTTTGGGTATGAGACGACCCGCGACGAGACCGGCCCAAACCCGATCATCATGTTGCCCTTCGAGGGAAAGGGCGTTGCCGGGCATCTCTACCCCGGCAAGCCGCCGGCGCCGGGCACCGGACCGACGCTGCATCTGCAGGTGCCGGACACGGTGGAAGAGACGCTCGCGCGGGTCGAGACCGCCGGCGGCACCGTGGTGATGCCCGGCGCGGTCGAGATCCCGCCCGGCCGCTTTGGCTATGCGACTGACCTCGACGGCAACTCGCTGGGGCTGTTCCAGCCCAAGGCCGCCTAGTTGCGGCGCGCCGACCGCCTGTTCCAGATCGTGCAAGCGCTCCGGGGCGGGCGGTTGGTGACCGCCGGTGCTCTGGCCGAAGCGCTAGAGGTCAGCCAGCGGACTATATATCGCGACATCGCCGACCTGCAGGCCTCCGGCGTGCCGGTGGAGGGCGAGGCGGGCTATGGCTATGTCATGGCCGAGGGCTTTGACCTACCGCCGCTGATGTTCACCCGCGAAGAGATCGTGGCCCTTGTGGCGGGCGCCCGGCTGATCCGCACCTGGGGCGGGCTCAAGATGGCGCATGCCGCCGAGGAGGCGCTGATCAAGATCAACGCGGTGCTGGCAGAGCCCGAGCGCGCCCGCGCCGCCGCAGTACAGATCCACGCCATCCCCATGGGCGACCTAGACGAGAAGGCCCGCGCCCTGATCGACCAGCTAGAGATCGCCACGGACACGCGCCAGCGCCTGGAACTGGACTATCGCGACGCGGAGGGCACGGCGACCAGGCGCATCGTGCGCCCGCTGGGGCTTGGCTTTTGGGGCAAGGTCTGGACGCTCTTTGCCTGGTGCGAAACCCGCGTGGATTTCCGCATGTTCCGCGTGGATCGCATCGTCTCGGCGGATGCCAAGGACAGCTTTCGCCCCGAGAGGGGCAAGACCTTGGAGGATTTTCTGGCCCAGGAGGGCGATCACGGGCAGCGCCGCGACTGAGGCCCGGGTTTGGTCGTTGGTCCTTGGTCGACAAGACTGCGGGGCGGCGGCCGCTCAGCAATATCTGCGCGGCTCAGCGCCGCGCGCGTCACCTACGCGCCAGATCGACCGGCTGCGGAGCATCGCTGACATTTCGGGGCCAGCATTCCGGCGGACCGCAAGAGATCTGCGCCGTGACCTCGCGGATCAGCTTCATGCGGATCCGGTCCGGGTAGTCCTCAAACGTGTTCGCGGTGACCACAAAGGCGCCTTCCCCGCGGATCAGGTTCTCCCAGAAATAGGCGGTCAGGTCGATCTCGCTTTCCTCGATGGCCAGCGCGTTCACCGCGATGCCAAGGGCGGCCAGCTCCGGGTGCATCGACAGGGGCGCGCGGCCCTCGTTCGAGCTGCCGTCGCCAGAGACGTCAATGATGCGGCGCTTGCAGAGCGGTGCGTCCGGCCATTGGTCCACCACAAAGGCCAAAGCGTCGCCAATCGCGGTGGAGAAGTTGCGCCAGCGCCGGGGCGCGGTCTCGATGCGCTGCGCCAGGTCCTCGGCGTCTTGGTAGCTGCGCACGCGCGTCCAGGGGATGGTGACCTCTTGGCGCGAGGTGCCGGTCCATTGCACCAGCAGCACCGCCGCCTCGGCGCGCACCAGCGCCTCGGCCACGACGCCGTCACGCATCGCGTTGGCCAGCCCCTGCATCTGAATCTCGTACTCCGTCGGGTCGACGGAGCCCGAGATGTCCACCGCCAAGGCCAGCGCCAAATCGCAGGCGCGCGCGGGCAGAGACGCAAGCAGGCAAAGTGCGAGAAGAATAACACGCATGTAACAAGCGGTATCACGAACGCAGCGCTCGTCAACGATGTTCTCAGGCCTGCACGGTTCACAAAGCCGCGGGCGATGCTACGCGCCGCGGGTCTCTTGCAGTGCGTTCAGCGCGCACGCGATCTGGTCCCGCACCTGCCGCGCGCGCGGCAGGAACTGCAGCATGGTGGTTTGCCCGTCGTTAAACTGCACGCGCACCGCCCAGAACATCCAGGCGCGCGCGCGCCGGATCTCCACGAGCTCGACGCTCACGGGCGCGCGCTCCGCGTCCCTGTCATTCTCATAGATCAGCCGCTCTGAGGTGAGCCGCCACAGGTCGCCGCGCCGCCGGAGCCACTCCGATCCGTCCTCATAGGCGATGACCTGGTGCGCAAGCGACAACCCAAAGGCCGCCAGCGCGAAGTAGGGCGCATGGGCCAGCTCCGAGAAGTGGCCACCCAGCCCACCGGCGATCAGCATCCAGATCGACGCGATGAAAACGACCCTGCCGATATATATCCCAAGCACCGGGCGCCACTCGGCAAGAAGCGTCTCGCCGGGCCGCAGCTCTGGCTCTTGCTTGGGCTTGGGCTGTGGTTCTGGCTCAGCCAAGTCCCTGCCGCCGGTTCTGCGCCAAGAGATCCATCGCCGCCATGCGCACGGCGACGCCCATCTCGACCTGCTCTTGGATGACCGAGCGGTTGATGTCATCGGCCAAGGTGCCGTCGATCTCTACGCCGCGATTCATCGGGCCGGGATGCATCACAATAGCGTCGGGCTTGGCCAGCGCGAGCTTCGCGGGGTCCAGGCCATAGCGGTGGTAGTACTCGCGCTCTGACGGGATGAAGCCGCCATCCATGCGCTCGCGCTGAAGCCGCAGCATCATCACCACATCTGCGTCTTTCAGGCCCTCGGCCATGTCGTCATATACCTCCACGCCCCAATCGGCGGCCCCTGCGGGCATCAGCGTTGGCGGCCCGACCAGGCGCAGGCGGCTCTCCATCTTGCCCAAGAGCAGGATGTTCGAGCGGGCCACGCGGCTATGGGCGATGTCGCCGCAGATCGCCACGGTCAACCGGTGCAGGCGCCCCTTGGCGCGGCGGATCGTCAACGCGTCCAAGAGCGCCTGGGTGGGGTGCTCATGCCGCCCGTCCCCCGCGTTCAGCACCGCGCAATTCACCTTTTCTGCCAGCAGGTTAACCGCGCCGGACTGCGGATGCCGCACCACCAGAAGGTCGGGGTGCATGGCGTTCAGCGTCAGCGCCGTGTCGATCAGCGTCTCGCCCTTTTTCACCGAGGAGGTCTGCATGGCCATGTTCATCACATCCGCGCCCAGGCGCTTGCCCGCGATCTCAAAACTCGCCTGCGTGCGGGTGGAGTTCTCGAAGAACATATTGATCTGGGTGAGCCCCGCGAGGCTGTCAGAGTGCTTATCGCCGCGCCGGTTCGCCTCGGCATACGCGTCGGCGCGGTCCAGAAGCGTGGTGATGTCCTGCGGGGCCAGAGGCTCGATGCCCAGAAGATGCGCGTGGCTGAAGCTCATGGGGTCCCTCGCTTGCTCTGGGCGGGCTTATAGAGGCGGCGCGGCGGGCGGGCAAGTCGGCGCCGACGGCGCCCACCCGGATCCATGATCCGGGGCGAATCGCTAATTTTCAATGAATTTCAGCAAGATAATCCCCGGGGTTTCAGACCAGGCGCGTGCGGCATAGGATTGCCGGGATGGATTCGGAGCTTTCATATCACGACGCGCTGGCGGCGCTGGCCTGGCAGGTCGAGCTGGGCGCGGATGAGGCCATCCTGGACGCTCCGCTGAACCGGTATGACGCGCCCAAGCAGGCCCCGAGACCCGCGGCGCCAGCGCCCGCCATGGACGCGCCGGGAACGCCCGCCGGGGCGCAGGGGGCGGCGCCCTCAGGAGGGCCGGACGCTGTGGAGAGCGCAACCCACGCCGCGCAGGTCGACACGCTGGCGGCGCTGCACCAAGCGCTGGCCGCATTCGAGCATTGCGAGCTAAAGCGGGGGGCAAGAAACACCGTCTTCTCAGATGGTTACCCGGCGGCGCGGGTGATGATCATCGGCGAAGCGCCGGGCCGGGATGAGGACATCCAGGGCAAGCCCTTTGTCGGGCGCGCCGGGCAGCTTCTGGACCGGATGTTCAACTGCATCAGCATGGACCGCGCCAAGGAGGACCCCGCGCAGGCGCTCTACATCACCAATATCCTGCCCTGGCGGCCGCCGCAGAACCGCGACCCCAAGCCGGATGAGATCGCGATGATGCTGCCCTTCATGCGGCGGCATATCGAGCTGGTGGACCCGCAACTCATTGTCTTGATGGGAAATATCTCGTGCCAGGCGATGCTGGGGCGGCGCGGGATCACGCGGCTGCGCGGCGCCTGGCAGGACGTTTTGGGCCGCCCGGCGCTGCCGATGTTCCACCCCGCCTACCTGTTGCGCAACACCCATGCCAAGCGCGAGGCCTGGGCGGACTTGCTGGCGCTGCAGGCCCGGCTGCGAGATCTTAACAAAGCCTAAAGCCAGCGGGCGCAGGTTTTCCGCCCGAACTGCGAGAATCACTCATTAACGCCTTATTTTGCGGGCGAATCTGGTGTCGGCGAAGCGTCGGCAATGTGTCGGCCTTGCGTATGGCACCTTGTCGGGCAGTGAGCGTGGTTAACAAACCGCACGGTGTTTGATGTACATCCGCTATGCGGCCTTCGCCACGACCGCGCATTGCATGTGGCCTGGGGCGTGTGTTGAGCAAAACGCGCAACTCCCCAGCGACGCTTGCCGACACCAGACGCAACGGACCCCAAGCCGAGCAACCGCCCGAGCTTGCCTCGGGCAGCGGCCGACCTCCCCCAGGAGGCCGCTTTTGCGACGCTGCAACCCATTGGAACGCTGGCGTTTTCGAAGATCGCTCGCAACACAGAGCCGTGGCGCAAGCGACCTCCAGGTCGGCCGCTGCCCGGGTTGCGCTTGGTTCAAGGTGGAGGCCCTGGATCAAGTCCAGGGCGGGAGATCCTCAAAGGACCGCTCCAAGCCAAGATCGACACCACTACCGCACCAGTCGCGCGCCAGGACCGGCGAGACATGCCCCGCCCCCGCCGGTCGCAATGCAAGGCTGGCCCCGCCCGCGCATTGGGATATATCTGCGCTCAGCAGCCAAGGAGCCCGCCATGAGCCGGATCGACGAAAGCGCAGAGTTCATCCCCGTCCGCATCGCGGTGCTGACCGTGTCCGACACGCGCTCGCTGGCCGAGGACCGCTCGGGGCAGGTCCTGGTGGACCGGATCGAGGCCGCGGGCCACCAGGTGGCCGCGCGCGAGATCCTGCCCGACGAGCGCGACCAGATCGCCGCGCAGCTGCGCGCCTGGTGCGCCGCCCCCGAGATCGACGTGGTGATCTCGACCGGCGGTACCGGGCTTACCGGGCGCGACGTCACCGTTGAGGCCCACAGGGACGTCTACGAGAAGGAGATCGACGCCTTCGGCACGGTCTTCACCATCGTCTCGATGCAGAAGATCGGCACCTCAGCGGTGCAGTCCCGCGCCACCGGCGGCGTCGCCCAGGGGACCTATCTTTTCGCGCTGCCGGGCTCGCCCGGCGCCTGCAAGGACGCCTGGGACGAGATCCTGGCCCGCCAGCTCGACTACCGCCACCGCCCCTGCAACTTTGTCGAGATCTTCCCGCGATTGGCGGAGAATCAGCGACGGAAGTAGCCGCCGCGCCCGTATAAGCCGCAATAACCGGCATGTGAGGCCGCCCGCGCTTGGCCATTCCTGGCGAACGGGCTATCTATTGCCTGCCGTCATGGTGCCGCGCGCGCCAAAGCAACGAAGAGCGAATAGCCAATGCGGTTTCTAAGCCGGTCTTTCGTGGGGCTTCTCCTGGTGTCGCTGACGCTGGGCCTGCTGGCCTATGCCGGGCAGACCATCCGCGCCGCCATGCAGGAGCGCGCCAGCCAAGAGCAGCGCCAGCGCCCCGCGCGCGAGCGCGTCTTCGCCGTCAGCACCGTGCCGTTCGAGCCCGGCCAGGTCACCCCGGTGCTGACCACCTTCGGCGAGATCCGCAGCCGCCGCACCCTAGAGGTCCGCGCCACCGCGCCGGGCACGATCCTGACGCTCGCCGAGGGCTTTGAGGAGGGCGGGCAGGTCGCGGCCGGGCAGCTGCTGGCGCGGCTTGACCCAGCGGACGCGCAATCGGCGCTGGACGTGGCGATGACCGACCTCACCGAGGCCCGGGCCGAGGCGCGCGACGCCGCCACCAGCCTGGCCCTGGCCGAAGAGGACGTGGCCTCTGCCGCCGAGCAGCTTGCCCTGCGCAGCCAGTCGCTAGAGCGCCTTCAGCGGCGCTTTACCCGCGGCATCGGCTCGGAGGACGCGGTGGAGAACGCCGCCCTGGCCGAGGCCTCGGCCAAGCAATCCGTGCTGAACAAGCGCCAGGCCCTGGCCCAGGCCCAGGCCCGCGTCGACCAGGCCGCCACTGCCATCGCCCGGCGCGAGATCGCCCTGGCCGAGGCCGAGCGGCGCCTGGCCGATACCGAGATCCACGCCGAGTTCGCCGGCACCCTATCCGAGGTGAACGCGGTCGAGGGCGGCCTGGTGCAGAACAACGAGCGGCTGGCCAACCTGGTGGACCCCGGCGCGCTGGAGGTGATGTTCCGCGTCTCGGCGGCGCAATACGCGCGGCTCTTGGACGCGGACGGGCGCCTGATCGCGGGCGAGGTCGCGGCGCAGCTGGACGTGCTGGGCGTGGACCTTGTCGCCCAGGGGCGCATCAGCCGCGAGAGCGCCGCCGTGGGCGAGGGCCAGACCGGGCGGCTGCTCTTCGCGCAGCTCGACAGCGCGCGCGGCTTTCGCCCCGGCGATTTCGTGACCGTGCGCGCCCAGGAGCCCGATCTGCGCTTTGTGGTGTCGCTGCCCGCCACGGCGGTGGACTCCGCCGGCATGGTGCTGGTGTTGGGCGAGGAGGACCGGCTGGAGGAGGCCGAGGTGCAGGTGCTGCGCCGCCAGGGCGACGCGCTGCTGGTGCGCGCGCGCGCGCTGCGCGGCCGCGAGGTGGTGGCCGAGCGCTCGCCCCTGCTGGGGGCGGGCATCAAGGTGCGCCCGCTGCGCCCGGATGCCCAGGGCGCCCTGGGCGCCCCCGCAGAGCCCGAGCCGCCGCAAATGGTGGCCCTGACCGACGAGCGCCGCGCCCGGCTGATCGCCTTCATCGAGGGCAACAAGCGCATGCCCGCAGAGGCCAAGCAGCGCGTCCTGTCGCAGCTTTCCAAGCCCGAGGTCCCCGCCGCGATGATCAAGCGCATCGAAGCGCGGATGGGCGGGTAGCGCGATGCAAGAGCGCTTCTCTCGCGTCGGCGGCGTCCTGAGCTACTTCGCGCGCCATCGCACCGCGGCGAACCTGCTGCTGGTCGTGCTGGTGGTGGCGGGCTTCACCTCTTTCCCGCAGATGCGGGCGCAGTTCTTCCCCGATGTGATCATCGACAACGTGCGCGTGAACGTGGCCTGGGACGGCGCGGGGGCCGAGGACGTGGACCGCGGCATCGTGCAGCCGCTGGAGCAGGCGCTGCTGGCGGTGGAGGGCGTGGAGAGCAGCGAGAGCACCTCGCGCGAGGGCTCCGCCGGGATCGTGCTGGATTTCGAGCCGGGCTGGGACATGGCGCGCGCCGCCGATGACGTGGCCGCCGCGGTGGACGCGGTGACCGACCTGCCCGACGATGCCGAGGACCCGGTGGTGCGCCGCGGCGCCTGGCGGGACCGCGTCACCGACGTGGTCATCACCGGCCCCGTCAGCGCCGACCAGCTGGGGCGCTTTGCCGACGAGTTCGTCACGCGGCTCTTCGTGGCCGGCGTCACCCGCACCACCATCCGCGGCCTGGCCGCGCCGGAGACCGTGATCGAGGTGCCCTCTCTGGCGCTGGTGCGCCACGACATCTCGATGGCCGAGATCGCCGAGGCCATCGCCGCAGAGGCCGAGGCCGACCCCGCGGGCGACGTCACCGGCGCCAATGCTCGCGTGCGCACCGGCGTGGCCAAGCGCAGCGCCGACCAGATCGCGGGCGTGGTGCTGCGCTCGAACGAGGATGGCTCGAAGCTGACTGTGGCGGATATCGCCACCGTCCTGGTGGGCGGCGCGGACCGCGAGCGCGCCTATTTCGTGGGCGAGAACCCCGCGATCTCGGTGCGCGTGGACCGCTCGGACCGGGGCGATGCCATCGACATCCAGGGCCAGGTCGAGGAGGTCGCCGCCGAGCTGCAATCCACCCTGCCCGAGGGCACCACCGTCGAGCTGATCCGCACCCGCGCCGAGGCGATCACCGGGCGCCTGAACATCCTGCTCGATAACGGCCTGCTGGGGCTTGGGCTGGTCGTGGCCTTGCTGTTCTTGTTCCTCAACGCGCGCACCGCCTTCTGGGTCGCGGCGGGCATCCCGGTGGCGATGATCGGGGCGCTGGCCTTCATGTTCCTGGCCGGGCTGACGATCAACATGGTCTCGCTTTTCGCGCTGATCATCACGCTGGGCATCGTGGTGGACGACGCCATCGTGGTGGGCGAGCACGCCGACGCGCGGTACCGCAAATACGGCGAGACCCCGATGCAGGCCGCCGAGAACGCCGCCCAGCGCATGTTCCCGCCGGTCTTCTCGGCCACCATCACCACGATCATCGCCTTCTTCGGGCTGGTGGCCATCGGCGGGCGCTTTGGCGATCTGATCGCCGACATCCCCTTTACCGTGATCGTGGTGCTGATCGCCTCGCTGATCGAGTGCTTCCTGATCCTGCCCAACCACATGGCGCATTCGCTGAAGCATTCCATCAAGGAGCATTGGTACGACGTGCCCTCGCGCGTGGTGAATGCGGGCTTTCGCTGGTTCCGCGAGACCCTATTCAGGCCCTTCATCGCCTGGGTGATCTGGGCGCGCTACCCGACCGTGGCGGCGGCGGTGCTGGTGCTGGCGCTGCAGATGGCGCCCTTCCTGACCGGGGACCTGCAATGGCGCTTTATCAACTTCCCTGAGCGCGGCTCGGTCAGCGGCAACTTCGCCATGGCCCCCGCCGCGACTCGCGAGGACACCCTGGTGATGATGCGCGAGATGCAGCGCGCCACCGAGGCCGTGGCCAAGCGCTATGCCGACGAGAATGACGGCGTCGACATCGTCGACTACGTCATGACCGAGGTCGGCGGCAACACCGGGCGCGGGCTGTCGGGGGTGGAGAACAAAGAGACCTACCAGCTTGGCTCCATCGCCATCGAGCTGATCGACGCCGACCTGCGCCGGGGGTATTCCAGCTTTGCCTTCGTGGCGGATGTGCAGGACGAGGTGCGCCGCACGCCCCTGGTCGAGACCGTCAGCTTCCGCGGCTGGCGCGCCGGGCCGGGGGGCGACGCCATCGACGTGCAGCTCTTTGGCGCCGAGGCGGAGGTGCTGAAGGCCGCCGCGGAGGACCTCAAGACGCAATTGGCGCAATTCCCCGAGGTCTCGGCCCTGGAGGACAGCCTGTCCTACGACAAGCAAGAGCTGATCCTAGAGCTCACCCCCCAGGGGCAGGCCCTTGGCTTTACCATCGACGGGCTGGGCCGCGTGCTGCGCCACCGGCTGAACGGGATCGAGGCCGCCAGCTATCCCGACGGGCCGCGCAGCGCCACCATCCGGGTGGAGATCCCCCCCGGAGAGCTGACCGCCGACTTCCTGGACCGCACCCGCATGCGCACCGGCACCGGCGACTACGTCGCCCTGGCCGATATCGTGAGCGTGCAGAGCAAGGCCGGGTTCTCGACCGTGCGGCGCGAGAACGGGCTGCGCCTGGTCAGCGTGACCGGCGACATCTCTGAGGACGACCCGGCCCGCGCCGCCCTGGTCGCCCAGACCCTTGAGACCCAGATCCTGCCCGACCTGGAGGAGCGCTTTGGCGTCGCCTCGGTGATGAGCGGGCTATCCGAGCAAGAGGACCGCTTTCTCAGCGAGGCGCTCACCGGGTTCCTGCTGTGCCTGCTGGGGATCTACCTGGTCCTGGCCTGGATCTTCTCGAGCTGGACGCGGCCCGTGGTGGTGATGATGATCATCCCCTTCGGCCTGATCGGGGCCTTCTACGGGCATATGCAGCACGGCGTGCCGCTGAGCATGTTCTCGGTGGTCGGGCTGATCGGGATGACCGGCATCATTATCAACGATTCCATCGTGCTGGTGACCACGGTGGATGACCACGCCAGGGATCGCGGGCTGGTGCCCGCCATTGTCGACGGGGTCTGCGACCGCCTGCGCGCCGTTCTGCTGACCACGCTGACCACCGTTCTTGGCCTCGCCCCGCTGCTCTTTGAGCAGTCCCAGCAGGCGCAGTTCCTGAAGCCCACCGTGATCACGCTGGTCTATGGGCTGGGCTTTGGCATGCTTCTGGTGCTGCTGATCGTGCCCGCGGTCATGGCGATGCAGCAGGATTTCGGGCGGCAACTGACCGCGCTGCGGCGCGGCCTGACCGCCGAGCGGCGCGTGCTGCTGCCGCTGAGCGTGGCGACGCTGGGCGTGGCGATCCTATTCGCCACGACGCTTGGGGCCCTGATCGCGAACGGCACCATCGCCGCCATTTGGGCCGCCGTGCTGCCGGCCGGGGCGGCAATGGGCTCTGCCAGCACCGCGCTGCTGCTGTTCGGCGCCAGCGCGATCCTCTGGGTCGGCCTGGCCTTTGTGGTAAGCGCGGCCCTGCTGCCGCGGTTCGCCCGCACGCCTTAGGGCCGCGCCGCCGCTTGAGCCACGCGCGGGCGGCGCGGATGCGCATTCAGCTTCAGCGGTATTTGGGCGGGCGTTTTTGCATATTCGCCATGACGGCCTCGAACTGGTTCGGGCTGCCAATGATTGGCGCCTGCAGCTCGGCCTCGCGCTTGAGACCCTCGCCCGCCGGAAGGGTCCAGGCCTGCTCGACCAGCTCCTTGATGCCCGCCAGCGCCTCGGGCGAGCGCCCCGCCAGCTCCTGCGCAAACGCCCGCGCGCGCTGCAGCGGCGCCTCGGCCAGCTCGGTCACCAGCCCCTCGCCCAGCGCGTCCTCGCCCGAGAACATAGCGGCGGTCATCATCAGCCGCTTGGCGCGATCCGCCGCCATCAGTTTCGGCAGGTTCTGGGTGATGCCCATGTCGGGGATGATGCCCCATTTCGCCTCCATGATCGACAGCCGCGCATCGGCCCGCGCGATCCGGAAATCCGCCGCCAGGGCCAGCTGCAGCCCACCGCCCAGGCACACGCCCTCGATCGCCGCGATCACCGGCACGCTAAGCTCTTGCCAGACATAGCAGGGCTTCTGGGCCCAGTTCGCCCGCTCGCCCGGGTCCGGGTTCAAGAGCCGTTCGCGCATCGCCTCCAGGTTACCCGCCTGCGCCTGCAGGAATTGCAGGTCGATCCCGGCGCAGAAATCGCCGCCCGCGCCGCTGAGGATCACCGCGCGCAGGCCGGGCTCGGATTTGAGCCGCTCGCCGGTGGCGGCGATCTCGGCAAAGAGCGCCTCGGATAGCGCGTTCTTGCGCTCGGGCCGGTTCAGGCACAGCTCGGCGATGCCGTCGGTGATCTCTAGCGTCAGGATGTCGGTCACGTGTGTCGTCCTCTATTTGCGGGCGAATGGTTTCGGGCGGCGCTCCTCGCGGGCCGCGGTGGCGGCCTCTGCGATGCGTGCTGCGCGGGTCTTCTCCGTCTTGGCGGTCTTGATCCACTCCAACGTGCCGCGTTTCACGCTGCGGGGCCAGTCTTCCCACGCGTCACAGGCCGTGCCCAGCGCCGCGGTCAGATCATCGGGGCGCTTCAAGCGCTCCACATCGTCCAGGAATTCCCACATGCCGTTGGCCTGGGCCGCGGCGATCAAGGCCTCTCCGGCGGGGGTCATCACACCAGAGGCGCGCGCCGCCTGCACCTTGCCCTTGTTCACCGCTGACCAGGCCGATTGTGGGTTGCGCGGCGCGATCAGCACGCTGGTGCGGTCGTCATCGACCTTGCGCGTCTGGCTATCGATCCAGCCCCAGCACAAGAGCTCTTCGATCATCGCGCCATAGTCGAGGTAGTAATCGCTGTTCTTCTTGTAGGTGATCAGCCAGACGGACGCCGCTTGGCCGTGATGCGCCGCCAGCCAGGCGCGCAGCCCTGCGCGCGAGCGGACCTCCACCCGTTCAGCACTATCCGCGGCGCGCGGCATGTCCGAAGCTCCTCGCATCTCCCTGCCCAGAGATTATGCCACATCCCGCACAGAGACCATTGGCATATACCCGCCCCGGCGCGTAACCTGCCCGCGAAAGATCGCGGCAACCCCGAGGGCTGACATGACGCTGGATCCGCAAGAGGTCGGCAGCAACGAGCGCGAGACCATCCGGCTCTACGCGCTGGACCTCGACAAGGACGCCGTGCCAGCGTTCACCGCCCCGCGCCAGGCCGCGGCGAATGGCGACCACCCCTGGCCCCTGCAGCGCGCATTGGGTGCCGCCCATCTGGAGCCGGAGCATATCGAGGTCTTCACCGACCAAGACCTGACCGGGCTGGGGCTGGCCGCCTATCTCGAAGAGGGCCAGGGCATCGCCCATGAGGACCTGAACGCCGAGATGCTGGACGCGCAGCAAGGGCATTTCGTGCTGGTCCATGCCGCGGCCTTTGGCGGGCGGGCGCAGCGCCTGGACCCGCAGGCGCCCCTGCGGCTTCTGGGCGCCTACCGGCTTGCCCCGCCGCAGCCGCATATCGACATGGCCGCCGCCGAACCCGCGCCGCTGGAGCGCGCCCTGCCCGACGACATCCCCCCACCACCGCATTCCAGCCGATCCGCGGCCCTGGTGCTTGGCGTTCTGGCCGTGCTCTTGGTGATCGTGCTCGCGCTGCTGATCTGGAGATAGCCCATGCCCGCACCGCAAGACCCCAAGGACCCCCGCAGATCCGGCATGGTGGCCACGCTGGCCCTTGTGTTCCTGTTTGCCTTCACCGGCGTTATCGTCTGGATCTCAGGATAGGCGGCGGAGCGGGTTATGGCCTCGATAGACGGTTGGGACGGCATCCTGGACGAGGGCGAGGAGATCCTGTGGCAGGGGCGACCTGACCCGCGCGTGGTGTTCCGCGGCCGGCACCTGCTAACGGTTACCTTTGGCGCGTTTTTCGCGGGCTTCGCGCTGGTCTGGATGCTCCTGGCCAGCTCGGGGGGCGGGTATTTCTGGACCTTCGGGCTGATCCATTTCACGGTGGGGCTGGGCATCATGGCGGGGCCGATCTTTTGGCCCGCCTGGGCGCGGCGCCACACCTGGTACACGCTCACCGACCGGCGCGCCTTCATCGCCACCGACATCCCGTTCCAGGGCCGCAAGCTGCGCAGCTTTCCCATCGCGGCCAAGACCCGCATCGACTATCAGCAGGGCCCGCCGGACACGATCCACTTCGCCGAGGAGTACCGGCGCACCAAGAACGGCTCGCACCGGGTGGCGATTGGGTTCGAGCGGATCGACAAGGGCGACGAGGTTTACCGCCTGATCCGCGACATCCAGCGCGCGGAGGCGTGAGGCGGCGTGACCGGGCGGGACGATTTCGGCCCTGAGAGCCCCTTGCCAATGGAGGCCCAGGAGGTCTATCGCCTGATCAAGGAAATCGAGGACCGCGACGCATGAGCCTTTTGATCACGAACGCCCGGCTGATCGACCCCGAGGCCGGGACCGAGGAGCTGGGCGATCTGCGCGTCGAGAACGGCCGCATCACGGCGCCGGGGCCCGCCGAGCAGGTCCTGGACGCGGGGGGCAAGTGCCTGGCCCCAGGGATCGTCGACCTTGGCGTGAAGGTCTGCGAGCCCGGTGAGCGCCACAAAGAGAGCTTCCGCACCGCAGGGGCCGCCGCCGCGCGCGGCGGCGTGACCACGATGGTGACGCGCCCAGACACCGATCCGGTGATCGACAGCCCCGAGCAGCTGGAATTCGTGGCCCGCCGCGCGGCGGATGCCGCCCCAGTGCATGTGCTGCCGATGGCGGCCCTGACCAAGGCCCGCGCCGGGCGCGAGATGGTCGAGATCGGGTTCCTGCAGGACGCCGGCGCCGTGGCCTTTACCGATTGCGACGCGGTGGTCACCGACACCAAGGTCTTCACCCGCGCCTTGACCTATGCCCGCTCGCTGCGCGCGCTAGTTGTGGCGCACCCGCAGGAGCCGGGGCTCTCGAGCGGCGCCGCCGCGACGTCGGGCAAATTCGCCTCGCTGCGCGGGCTGCCCGCGGTCTCGCCCATCGCCGAGCGGCTGGGGCTGGAGCGCGATCTTACGCTGGTGGAGATGACCGGCGCGAAATACCACGCCGACAACCTGTCCTGCGCCGCCGCCCTGCCGGCGCTGGAGCGCGCCAAGGCCGCAGGCCTGGACGTCACGGCGGGGGTGAACATCCACCACCTGACGCTGAACGAGTTCGATGTGGGCGACTACCGCACCTTCTTTAAGGTCAAGCCACCGCTGCGCGCCGAGGACGACCGCCTGGCGATGATCGACGCGGTTGGCTCTGGCCTGATCGACGTGATCTCGTCGATGCACACGCCGCAGGACGAGGAATCCAAGCGCCTGCCATTCGAGGTCGCGGCCTCCGGCGCGGTGGCGCTGGAGACGCTGCTGCCCGCGGCGATGCGGCTCTACCATGCGGGGCAGCTGACGCTGCCGCAGCTCTTCAAGGCGATGGCGCTGAACCCCGCGCGGCGGCTGGGGCTAAACGCCGGACGCCTGGCCGAGGGCGCGCCCGCGGACCTGGTGCTGTTCGACCCGGACGCGCCGATTGTGGTGGACCGCTTCAAGCTGGCGTCCAAGTCGAAAAACACCCCCTTTGACGGCGCGCGGATGCAGGGGCGCGTGCTGGGAACTTGGGTGGCTGGGGAACGCGTTTTTGGCTAGTGTTCTTATGAATCGTGTCTGATCATGCGCCCGAATGGGCGTCACCGCAGGGAGTTTTGCCGTGGGCCTACTGATCACTGCCGTTCTGGCCTATCTCTTGGGCTCGATCCCCTTCGGGATCGTCGCCGCCCGCCTCTTCGGGCTGGGCGATCTACGCGCCGTGGGCTCTGGCAATATCGGGGCCACGAACGTCCTGCGCACAGGCAACAAGGCGGCGGCGCTGCTGACCTTGGTGGGCGATGCGGGCAAGGGCGCCGCGGCGGTCCTGCTGGCGCGCTGGCTGGTGGGCGAGAGCGCCGCGGGGCTGGCGGGTTTCTTTGCCATTCTGGGGCACCTCTTTCCGCTGTTTCTGGGGTTTCGCGGCGGCAAGGGCGTGGCGACCTATCTGGGCACGCTCTTGGCGCTGTCGCTTCCGGTCGGGGCGGCGGCCTGCCTGACCTGGCTCGTGGTCGCGGCGCTCATGCGGTTCTCCTCGCTGGCAGCATTGGTGGCCGTCGCGCTGGCGCCGTTCTACACGCTGGCCTTCTACCATTGGCATGGCGCGATCGTGGTGGCGCTGATGTCCGCCTTCGTGATCGTCAAGCACCAAGACAACATCGCGCGGCTACGCGCCGGGACCGAAACAAAGATCGGGGCGAAGTCCTGAGGGGTTTTCTGGCGGCCTTTCATGGGCTGCCAAGAGGCACGTTTTTTGGCACCTTCGACGGTCGGCGCTATGTTGTGAGCAAGCACGCCTTGGCAAAGGGTTCCGCCTGGAAACTTGTCGCCGAGGAGCTTGGCGGCGCGGATTACATCAGCCTGAACCTATACTTGACGCGCGAGCGGGCGCATCTGCGCCCCTGTGAGATGCCACAGGAGAAGGTCGTGCAATTCGTGGAAGGGCTCGTGCCGGGCTGAGGGGATTAGAATTCCACACCGCAAATCGCGGGATCACTCCGGCCCGTCCTACAGCGGACCGGAGCTTAGCTTTTGGTTAGACCAGCGTCTGCTCCACCAGGGCCACATCCGCCAGGGTGATCGCCCCAGCCTGCCCCACGACCCGCATCACCGCGTCCCCGTTCAGCGACACCACCGCGTCGGCGCCATCGTCGTCCACGGTCACAGTCGGACCGACAACCACCGCCGGGTCGTAGTAGATCAGGAGCGCATCGTCCGCGGCGACGAAATCCAGCACCGAGGCCGGGGCGCCGGGATCCACCCAGGTCCCGCCGATGAAGCTGTCGGCGCCAGCGCCGCCCGTGACCGCATCGCCCGAGCCCATGACCATCGTATCATCGCCCTGCCCGCCAAACATCGCGTCTCCAGTGTCAAAATCGGTTTGGTAGAAGCCCAGCGGGTCGAAATCACCACCCACCACGCCGTTCACGTAGTCATTGCCAGACGCGCCGCGCAGGGTATCGGCGTCAAGGCCGCCGGCGATCGTGTCTTGCCCGGCCTCACCGAACAGGCTGTCCTCGCCGTCGCCGCCCGCAATGAAGTCGTCATTGCCGCGGCCAAAGATCCGGTCATCGCCCTGGTTGCCAAACAGGCGGTCCTCGCCAAAGCCGCCGTTTATGCTATCATTCCCCTCGCCCCCAGAGATCTGGTCAGGGCCGTCACCACCCAAAAGCGTATCGTTTCCGTCCTGACCAGCAAGCGTGTCCACGCCGATACCGCCATCGGCAAAATCATTGCCAGCCGCGCCAATCAGGCTGTCGGCGCCAACGCCGCCCAACAACGTATCGTCGCCAGGCCCGCCGTCAACGGTGTCGTCACCCAAGCCGCCCGAGGCTTGATCGTTGCCCGCATTGCCAGCAACAAGGTCGTTGCCCGCACCGCCATCGAGTGTGTCGTCGTCGGCCCCGCCCGAAAGGTCGTCATTGCCGCCGCCGCCGAGGATGCTGTCAAAGCCCGCGGCGCCTGTCAGCGTATCATCGCCAGAATTGCCCAGCAGATTGTCATCGCCCAGCGCCCCGAACAGATCGTCGTTTCCGCCCGCGCCTTGGAGTGTGTCGTCGCCCTCTAGGCCATTGATTGCATCATCGGCACCGGTGCCGACAAGACTGTCATCACCCTCCGTTGGGGTGCCGGATTCGCCGTCGGTTGCGCCACCGCCACCTCCGCTATCGTCATCCGAGAGTGCGTCCAGTCCGAATCCCAACAAAAGCAGCCCCAAGAGCCCCAGCAAGCCAACCATATTCTTTCCCCAGCTTAAAAATCAGTTACCCCGAAAACCAAGTGAAACAATAACACTTTTGCGCCACCTAGCTAACACATTTAGGACAAACCTATGGATTCTGGAGTGAGGGCGCCAGGATTTTTGCGCATTGGATCGGCCAGCGAAACAATCGCTAAGTTTTTGTTCTATTGGCGCGAATCAATAGCTGAATTCCGAATAAATCTTGGACAGGTCACCCGCCCAGTCCCGCTCGTACTTCTGCAGGAGCTCGTCCGAAGGCGATTGTCCTTCCGCCAGGCTTTCATCCAATGCGTGTAGAAAATGCCGCTCGTCCGGGACCATGCCACCCAGCCCGGGCTTGGCCCGATTCTGCAGCCCCTCGCGCGAGATTTCCACGACCTCCTTGGCCAGATCCAGCATCTTGATCCCGCCGACTTCGGCCGCCAGACCCTCGGCGGCGGCGGCAACGCGCATCGCGTCGCGGGTCTCGGCGTCCCAGCCCTTGGCCAGGTCCCAGGCCGCGTCCAGCGCCGTCTGGTCATAGCACAGCCCCACCCAGAACGCGGGCAGCGCGCAGAGCCTGCGCCAGGGCCCGCCATCGGCGCCGCGCATCTCGATGAACTTCTTCACCCGCGCCTCGGGGAAGAGCGTCGTCAGGTGGTCCGCCCAGTCGCTGAGCGTCGGCGTCTCGCCCGGCAAGGCGGGCAGCTCGCCCTTCAGGAAGTCCCGAAAGGACATGCCCAGCGCGTCGATATACTTGCCGTCGCGGTAGACGAAATACATTGGCACATCGAGCGCGTATTGCACCCAGGATTCGAACCCGAACCCGTCCTCGAAGATGAACGGCACCATGCCGGTGCGCGCGTCGTCCAGGTTCTGCCAGACCCAGCCGCGCCAGGATTTCTGCCCGTTCACCTTGCCCTCGAAGAAGGGCGAGTTGCCAAAGAGCGCGTTCGCCACCGGCTGCAGCGCCACGGCCACGCGCATCTTCTGCACCATGTCCGCCTCGGTGGAGAAATCGAGGTTCACCTGCACCGTGCAGGTGCGCCGCATCATGATGCGCCCCGCGGTGCCCACCTTGCCCATGTAGCTGTCCATCAGCTTGTAGCGCCCCTTGGGCATCAGCGGCATCTGCTCATGGGTCCATTCGGGTGCGGCGCCCAGCCCGATCCAGCGCACGCCGATATCGTCAGAGACCTCCTGGACCTCGCGCAGATGGGTGTTCACCTCGTCGCAGGTCTGGTGGATGGTCTCCAGGGGCGCGCCCGAAAGCTCGAGCTGCCCGCCGGGCTCCAGCGAAACATTCGCGCCGTCCTTGGTGAGCCCGATGATGCTGCCGCCCTCTTCCACAGGCGCCCAGTCGAACCGGTCCCGCAGCCCCTCCAGCACCGCCCGGATAGAGCGCTCGCCCTCATAGGGCAGCGGCAGATGCGTGTCCGCGCAATAGCCGAACTTCTCGTGCTCGGTCCCAATGCGCCAGTCCTCCTTGGGCTTGCAGCCGTCCGCGAGGTATTCAGCGAGTTGTTCGTGCCGCTCGATCGGGCCGCCACCGGATTGGGGAATGGACATCTGCCTGACGGCCTCCTGGCTGGGTTTCTTATGTTGAGTGCCTCCGCGTCTGGGGAGTGTCAAGCAACGGCGTGAGGATTCTCACGCGCCGGTGATGCGCCGCCTTGACCGCCGCGGGGAACGCGCCGAGACTGCCGCGACACCACCAAGGGGGAGCGCGCAAGATGCTGTGCCGCATCGGAGAGGTCGAGGTCTGGCGCATCCTTGAGATGAACGGCCCCTTTTTTCCGCCCGACGAGCTGTTTTCCAACGCCGGCCCGGACCTGGCAAAGGTGATCTCCGCGCTGGACCCGCATACCATATGCCCGCGGACCGGCGCGCTGATCCTGCCGGTCCAGGGCTTCCTTCTGCGCACGCCGCACCATCTGGTGCTGGTCGACGCCTGCGTGGGCAACCACAAGACGGTGCCCAGCCCGGACTTCTGGCACATGCGCGACAGCGACCGCTTCCTGCAGGCGCTGGCCGCGGCCGGGGCCGCGCCCGAGGACGTGGATTATGTCATGTGCACCCATCTGCACAGCGACCATATCGGCTGGAACACGCGCCTGCTGGATGGCCGCTGGGTGCCCACCTTCCGCAACGCCAAGTACCTGATGCCCGGCGTCGATATTGCCGAAATGGCCGAGCGCGCCCCGCCGCAATACGCCGAGAGCATCCACCCGGTGATCGAGGCCGGCCAGGCCGAGCATGTCGAGGCCGGGCACCGATTGGGCGACGAGCTAACCCTGATCCCCACCCCGGGTCACACCGACGGGCATGTCTCGGTCCTAGTCGAAAGCGGCCCCGCCCGCGCCGTCATCACCGGCGATGCCCTGCATTGCACCGCGCAGTGCTGGCACCCGGAGTGGCACTTCAGGTATGACGCTGAGCCGGATCGCGCGGTGACCTCGCGCCGCGCGCTTCTTGGCAGGGCCGCCAGCGAAGACCTGCGCGTTCTGGGCAGCCATATGACGCTGCCCTCCATCGGCCGGGTCCGCGCCAAGGGCGACGCTTTCGAATGGCGCCCCGATGGGGACGTCTAAGCCCCGCCGAAACGCGCCGAGCCGGTCACGCGCGCATCGGAAATCTATGATTCAGCTTTCGAACCGAACGCTGTAGGGTCGCAGGCATGACGCAGGACCAAATCATCCTCTTCGCGCTCTTCGGCGCCGTCTTCGGCCTGCTGCTTTGGGGGCGGTTCCGCTATGACCTGGTGGCCTTCTCTGCGCTTATGGCCGGGGTCGTTCTGGGCGTGGTGCCCACCAAGGACGCCTTTAGCGGCTTCGGCCACCCCGCGACCCTGGTGGTGGCGCTGGTGCTGGTGGTCTCGGCGGGTCTGGTGCGCTCGGGGGCGGTGTTCCTGATCACGCGCACCCTGGTGGACAGCACGCGCGGGCTGGGCGCGCATATCGCCATCATGGGCGGGATCGGCGGCGTGCTCAGCGCGTTTATGAACAACGTGGCCGCGCTGGCGCTGCTGATGCCGGTGGACATGCAGACCGCCAAGAAGGCGGGCCGCGCGCCGGGGCTGACCCTGATGCCCTTGAGCTTTGCCACCATCCTGGGCGGCATGGTCACCCTGATCGGCACCCCGCCCAACATCATCATCGCCGCGATCCGCGAAGAGAGCCTGGGCGCGCCGTTCAAGATGTTCGACTTCGCGCCGGTGGGCGGCGTGGCGGCGATTGCCGGGCTGTTGTTTGTGGCGCTGATCGGCTGGCGGCTGATCCCGCAGCAGGACGCGGGCGGCGAGCCAGGCGACGGGGCGGAATATGTCTCGGAGCTGACCGTGCCCGAGGGGTCGAAGCACATCGGCCAGCGGCTGGAGGACCTCTATGAGCTGGCCGAGAAGAACGACGTGGCCATCGTGGGCCTTGTGCGCGACGGCAAGCGGCTCTTTGGGATGCAGCGGCGCGGCGAGATCGCGGCGCAGGACGCGCTGGTGATCCAGGCCGAGCCGCAGGCGCTGGACGAGTTCCGCGCCGCCCTGTCGCTAGACTTCGCCGAGGCGAAACGCGAGGAGCGGCTGCGCGCCGCGGGGGCCGGGCTGACGCAGATCGAGGTCGTGGTGCCCGAGACCGCCCGCATCGCCGGCAAGACCGCGGCCAGCGTGGGGCTGAACTGGCGCCAGGGCGCGGCCCTGATGGGCATCCGCCGCGCCAACGGGCGCATCCGGCGGCAGGTGCGGCGCACCGAGGTGCGCCCCGGTGACATCCTCTTGCTGCTGGTGCCCCAGGGGCACGAGGCCGACGTGACCGAGTGGCTGGGCTGCCTGCCCCTGGCCGAGCGCGGGTTGGCGGTGACCCAGGACGACAAGGTCTGGCTGGGCATCGGGATGTTCGCCGCGGCCGTGATCGCGGCCTCGCTGGGCTGGCTCTATTTGCCGGTGGCGCTGGGGCTGGTGGCGGTGGGCTTTGTGCTGACGCGCATCCTGCCGATCCAAGAGATCTACGACCATATCGAGTGGCCCGTGGTGGTGCTGCTGGGCTCGATGATCCCGCTCGGGGCGGCGCTGGAGCAGTCCGGCGGCACCGAGCTGATCGCCGGCGCGCTGGTGGGCTTCACCCAAGGGCTGCCCGCCTGGGCGATCCTGACCGTGCTGATGGTGGTGACCATGACGCTGTCGGACGTGCTCAACAACACCGCCACGACCATCGTCGCCGCGCCGGTGGGCATCCAGATGGCGCAGTCACTGGGGGTGAACCCCGACCCGTTCCTGATGGCGGTGGCGGTGGCGGCGAGCTGCGCCTTCCTGACGCCGATCGGGCACAAGAACAACACGCTGATCCTGGGGCCGGGCGGCTACCGGTTCGGGGATTACTGGCGCACCGGGCTGCCGCTGGAGGTGATCATCGTGGCGGTCTCGATCCCGGCGATCCTGGTGTTCTGGCCGCTTTAGGCGGGGCCGCTCAGGCCAGCCCGAGCGAGGGCGCGAGGAGCTACAGCTTTATGTTGCTCGGCTCCCGCAGGCCGAAGCGCGCGCAGAGCGCGATCACCCCGATGCTCACACCCAGCCAGAGCACGCCCCAGAACGTCGCGCTGCCAAAGAACGCCTCGCCCAGCATGAACGCGTCCGAGCGCAGATGCGCGCGCGCGATGGTGTCCGAGATGATGTCGCGCGGCACATAGATCAGGCTGGTGAGCCCGATCAGCCGCAGCGCCATATCGCTTGCCGCATTCGGCAGGCCCCAGGCCAGCGCGATCAGCGCCAGCCCCGTGCCCGCGCAGAACCCAAAGGCGAACCACTCGCGGATATAGAGGATCGCGATGCCCAGCATCGCCACCCCCAGCCCCGCCACAATCGCCTTATCGGCGCGGCTCCAGAGCCCCGCCAGCAAGAGCCCCGCCCCGATGCATAACGAGCCCAGATAGCCCGCCGTCAGGATCAGGAACCGGCTGCCCCCGCGCGTCACCGCCAGTCCGCCCTGGTCCGCCGAGACCGTCAGCAAAACGATCTCGCCGCCCGTCAGCACCGCCGCCAGCCCATGCGCCACCTCATGGAAGAGCACCACCAGGATCTTCAGGGGCAGCAGAACTGGCGTGTTCCACAGCAGCAGAACCAGCGCCAAAAGCGCCAGCAACTGCCAATGCCCGCGCAGCCAGGTCACGCCTGCCGCCGCGGCTGCACCAGGAACAGCCCCACAAACATCACCACAAGCGCCAGCCAGACCCAGCCGGAGTAGCGCTCGGCCAGGATCAGCATCGCCCAGACCACGCCGAACCCCGTCACCAGATAGGCCACCTGTGCCGCGAACACCGCCCCGGCCCGCGTCACCAGCCAGAAGTAGATCGCATAGACCATGGCGTGGATCGCGGAGGTGGCCATCAGCGCGAAATCCGGAGCGCCCCAGGGCGGGCGCGGGTCCACCCAGCTCCCGGTCAGCAGCGCCAGGGGCAGCGCGATCCCCGCGCCAATGATCGACGCGCCGCATAAAAGCTGCACGGGATCCAGGTCCGGCAGCCCGTATTTGGACAGAAAATTCCCCTCAAACCCATAAAACGCGGGCGCCACCAGCGCCAAGGGGATGAAGACCACCATGGCGCGCTCTGGCAGGCTCGCCTGCGGCCCGATCAGCAGCGCCACGCCGATGAGCCCGCAGACCAGGCCGAGGAGCTTGAACCAATCGAACCGGTCGGTGCCCATCAAAAGCGCGATGGGGAAGGCGAACATCGGCACCATCGCGATGCAGATCGACAGGATGCCCGCGGGCAAAAAGCGCGCCGCCTCATAGCTGGCCGAGTTCGGCAGCAGCGTCCCGATCAGCGCGATGACGACATAGAAGCCTAGGTGCCGCCGCCGCCAGGGCAGCGGGCGCCGCAGCACCGCCAAGAGCCCGCCCAGCAGGACCACCGCGATCACGAACTGCCAAAAGATCAGCCCGAAATGCCGGTAGCCCTCGCTGACCGTGATCTTGGTGAGCGGCACCGTCAGCCCCCAGGCCGCGCCGCAGAACAGCAGGACCGCCAGGAGGGTCGCGCGGCTGGTCATCGCCTAGGGCGCCGCCTCGGCGAGGCGGCCACCGACCCGCACAGCCACCGCCCGGGTGGCCTTGCCGCTCTTGTCGTCGGTCTCCACGTAGAGCCCGCTCAGCGTCGCCTCGCCCTCCGCCGGGGTGAAGCGCCCGCCGGACATGCCGGTGATGAACCGCCGCATCGGCTCGGCTTTGTCCATGCCGATCACCGAGTTGAAGTCGCAGCACATGCCCGCATCCGACTGGTAGGCCGTGCCGCCGGGCAGCACCATCGCGTCGGCGGTGGGCACGTGGGTATGCGTGCCGACCGCCACGCTGGCCTTGCCATCGCACCAATGCCCCATGGCCATCTTCTCGGACGTCGCCTCGCAATGGACATCCACCAGCGAGGCCGCCACTTGCCCGCCCAACGGGTGCTTTTTGAGGATCGGCTCCACCGCCGAGAAGGGATCGTCAAAGGGCCGCTTCATGAAGACCTGGCCCAGCACCTGCGTCACAAGCACCTTGCGCCCGCGGGTGGCCTCGAACACCCTTGCGCCCTGCCCCGGCGCGCCCTTGGCGAAGTTCAGCGGGCGGATCACGCGCGGCTCGGTCTCGATGAACTGCAGCATGTCGCGCTGGTCAAAGGCGTGGTCGCCCAAGGTCAGCACATCGGCGCCCGCCTCCAGCAGGATCTTGGCATGCGCCGCCGAGAGCCCCGCGCCATTGGTGGCGTTCTCGCCGTTCACCACGACAAAATCCAGCCGCCAATCCTCGCGCAGCCCCTTCAGACGGGAACGGATCGCCTCGCGGCCGGACCGGCCCACCACATCGCCCAGGAACAGAATTCTCATAAGCGCAGGGGCTTAGGCGGTTGCGAGCATACGGGCAAGTCAAATCAAGTTGCGGTGCGCAATTGCCGGGGCGCAACCCGGGCGGCGGCCGACCTGGAGGTCGCCTGCGCGACAGGTCTGTGTTGCGAGAGATTTCTTAGAACGCCTGCGTTCCAATGGGTTGCGACGTGGCAAAAGCGGCCTCCTGGGGGAGGTCGGCCGCTGCCCGAGGCAAGCTCGGGCGGTTCCTCTGCGTGGGTTCCGTCGCGTCTGGTGTCGGCAAGCGTTGTCAGGCCGCTGCGCTTTAGGCTCAAAGTCAGCTCCAAGCCAATACCGTCCTTAGGCCAGCCCCTTGAGATACTCCACCACCGCCGGGCGCACCGACATCTCCCCCGCCTCGCGGGCGGTCTCGATGGCGGCGCGGGCGTCGATCAGATTCACCCGGCGCAGCAGGTGCTTGACCGGCCCAATAGAGGCCGGGCGCATCGACAGCGCGCGCAGCCCCATGGCGGCAAAGCACATCGCCTCTAGCGGCCGCCCGGCATCCTCGCCGCAGAAGCTGACCGGGGTGTTGGTTGCGTCGCAGCGGGCCACGATGCGCTCGATCAGCGTCAAGAAACTTACATTCAGCGTGTCGTAGCGCCGCCGCACCCGCTCGTTCTCGCGGTCGGCGGCAAAGAAGAACTGCTTGAGGTCATTGCCGCCGATCGAGATGAAATCCGCCAGCTCGAAGAATTTCCAGGGCGCGAAGGCCAGCGAGGGCGTCTCGAGCATGGCGCCGATCTCGACGCGCTCGGGCAGCACATGGCCCAGCGCCGCCTCGCGGTCGATCTCGCGCAGCACCTGGTCGCGGCCTTCGGTGAACTCGTCCAGCTGCGCCACAAAGGGGAACATCACCGTCAGCGGGCGCCCGTTCGCGGCCCGGATCAACGCCTGCAGCTGCATGCGCATCACGCCCGGCTTATCAAGACCCACCCGGATCGCGCGCCAGCCCATCGCCGGGTTCGGCTCGTCATTGGGCTTCATATAGGGCAGCACCTTGTCGGACCCGATGTCCAGCGTGCGGAACTGCACGCGCCGGCCATCGGCGGCGTCCAGCACGCGCTCGTAGATCGCCTTCAGCTCGGAGCGCTTCGGCATCTGGTTACGGACCAGGAACTGCAATTCGGTCCGGAACAGGCCCACGCCCTCGGCGCCCGAGCTTTTCAGCGACGGCAGGTCCGCCATCAGCCCAGCGTTCATATGCATCGCCACGACGCTGCCATCCAGTGTCTCCGCCAGCTGCCCGCGCAGCCCGGCATAGCGCAGCTGCGCCTGCGCCTGCATCGCCATCTTGTCGCGGAATGCCGTTACGACGTTCTCGTCGGCGCGCAGATGCACCACGCCCTGCTCGCCATCCACCAGGATGTGATCGCCATTCAGCGCCTCGGTCGAGATCCCCTCGGCATGCACCACCAGCGGGATCGCCAGCGCGCGGGCGACAATGGCGGCGTGGCTGCCCACCGAGCCCTCGTCCAGCACAATCCCCTTCAGCTTGCGGCCATAATCCAAGAGCTCACCCGGGCCGATATTCTTGGCCACCAGGATCGGGTCGACGGGCATCTCGGCCCCGGTCTCGTTGCCCTGGCCGCTGAGGATGCGCAGCAGCCGATTCGACAGATCATCCAGGTCATGCAGCCGCTCGCGCAGATATGCGTCGGGCACCGATTCCAGGCGCGTGCGCGCCGCGGTTTGTTCCTTCTCGACCGCGGCCTCGGCCGAGAGCCCGCTGGCGATGCTGCCCTGCATCCGCTTCATCCAGCTGCGGGAGTTGGCGAACATCCGGTAGGCCTCGATCACATCGCGCTGGTCGGTATCCGCCGGGCGCACCCGGCTGAGCATGCGGTCCACGCCATAGCGCAGCTGGTCCACGGCCTCGGTCAGGCGCTCGGCCTCGGCCACCGGGTCGTCGGCGACCGGGTTGGTGACCACAACGCGCGGCTCGTGCAGCCAGACATGGCCCTCTGCGGTGCCCTCCTGGCCCATGGTGCCGCGGAACAGCTCGGCGCGCTGGTGCGGCGCCGACAGGGTACCGCCTTCGCCCACGAAGGCGCCCAGCTCGGCCATCTCGGCCAGCACCATGGCCACGACCTCTAACGCGTAGACCTCGTCGTCGGAATATTGCCGCTTGTCCTTGGACTGCACGACCAACACGCCCAGACGCTCGCCCAGGCGCTGGATCGGCAGCCCCAGGAAGGCGCTAAAGATCTCCTCGCCGGTCTCCGGCATGTAGCGGAAGCCCTTGGTCGAGGGCGCGTCCTCGGTGTTCACCGGGCGGGCGGTCTTGGCGACGCGGCCGACCAGCCCCTCGCCCAAGCGCATCCGCGTTTGGTGCACCGATTCCGGGTTCAGGCCCTCCGTGGCGCAAAGCTCCAGCGTCTCGGCGTCCCGGAACAGATAGATCGAGCACACATCCGTGCTCATGCTCTCGGCGATCAGGCTGGTAATATGGTCAAGCCGCGCCTGCGCCGGGCCTTCCTCGGCCAGCGTGTCCCGCAAACGGCCCAAAAGCTTGCGGCTGTCGCTTTCCTGTCGCTCGGTCATGTACAGCATCCCCAGACCCTTGCGTCCGCCATGTTAGATCACATGCGCCGCGGGTAAGGAATGCCCTAATCTCATCTAATGAGGTCTTGTTTCGCCACGGCAACCGCCCCGCGCAGCCCCATTTCGGCGCGCAAAGCAGCGGTTTTAGCACAAATCCGCAGCAGTGCAGGCAAAAAACACCGCCGAGGCACCGAATTAATTTTGTGTGTTAAGACTTTTATGACAATTTTACGACAATACTTTGAGAAGGAGGATTAAATGCTCCCGAATATTGTACGAGCAGCAGTTTTGATCGCGCTTTGGGCGCTGCCGGCGGCCTCGCTGGCCGCGACCGACTTGCCGGAAACCGCCGCATCCCGCATCCATGCCAAGACCTGCTCGCATTTTGCGAACCGCGCCAGGTTCCAACCGCGCAGCCCCTCGGCGACACTAGAGGTCCTGCTGGCGGAAAGCTGCGCGCAGGCCTATCGCAGCCTGTACCACCAGCTGGACACCAGCCCGTATGAGGCGCGCCATGCCGCCGACTACCTGGACCGGATGACCGCGTTCAAGGCCACGGTCATCTCCATCAACATGGATCGGATGTTCGGCACCACCCGGACGCGCCGGACGCAGCTCAAAGTGCCGCTGGGCGGCACAGCGGGCGAGGCCTCCAAAACGCACCCGGTCACCACGGCGGGCGAGTACCTTATCGCCCGGCAGATGGGAGTGATCGGCGCCTATCGCGCCTGGGCGGATGTCGTTGATTTCGAGCTGGCGCAGGATTAACCGGGCCGCTCGATCCGCCCTAACGGGCGTCCTCGCCGCGAAGACGCCCAGAGCCGGTCCCCCGCTCGGAAGGCGGATGAGCGTTATGCGTTAAAGAGGAAGTTCAGAACGTCGCCGTCCTTGACCAAGTAAGTCTTGCCCTCGGCGCGCATCTTGCCCGCATCCTTGGCGCCCTGCTCGCCGTTCAGCGCGATGTAGTCGTCATAGGCGATGGTCTCGGCGCGGATAAACCCGCGCTCGAAATCGCCATGGATCACGCCTGCGGCCTGGGGTGCCAGCGTGCCCGCGCGGATCGTCCAGGCGCGTGCCTCTTTGGGGCCGGCGGTGAAATAGGTCTGCAGCTGCAGGAGCTCGTACCCGGCGCGGATCAGCCGATCCAAGCCGGCCTCCTCTAGGCCCATCTCTTCCAGGAACATCTCGGCCTCGTCGGCGTCGAGCTGGCTGATCTCTTCCTCGATCTTGGCGGAGATCACCACCGATGCGGCGCCCTGGGCGGCGGCCATCTCGGCCACGGCGGCGGAATGCGCGTTGCCTTCGGCGGCCTCGTCCTCGGCCACGTTGCAGACATAGAGCACGGGCTTGGTGGTCAAAAGCTGCAGACCGTTCCAGGCCTTCATATCGTCGTCGGCGACCTCGACATTGCGCGCGGGCTGGCCGTTCTCCAAAGCTTCAACGGCGGCCTTGAGCAGCCGCTCCTGCAGCACCGCCTCTTTGTCGCCGCCGCGCACTTTGCGGACGATGTTCTGCAGGCGCTTCTCGATGCTCTCCAGATCCGCCAGCATCAGCTCGGTCTCGATGGTCTCGGCATCCGCCACCGGGTCCACGCGGCCCTCCACATGGGTCACGTCGCCGTCCTCAAAGCAGCGCAGCACATGGGCGATGGCATCCACCTCGCGGATGTTGGCCAGGAACTGGTTGCCCAGCCCCTCGCCCTTGCTGGCGCCCTTCACCAGGCCCGCGATGTCCACAAAGGTCATGCGCGCCGGGACCACCTGCTTGGAGGCGTTGATCCCCGCCAGCTTGTCCAGCCGGGCGTCCGGCACGGCGACCTCGCCCACATTGGGCTCGATCGTGCAGAAGGGGAAGTTCGCCGCCTGCGCCGCCGCCGTGCGTGTCAGCGCGTTGAAAAGCGTCGACTTGCCCACATTCGGCAGCCCAACGATGCCGGTCTTAAAGCCCATGATGCGTGTCTCCAGAGTGTCGGCGCGCTTCTAGGGGCTGCGGGCGCAGGGCGCAAGCCGTGCGATGGTCTGGCGGTGCTGTTACGGAGCGTTCGCGGCGCTCACCGCGACAAGATCCGGGTCAGTTGGATGGTGAGTCTCCAGAAAAGCGCTTAGCCGCGTGGAACCGCCCCGTGCCAGATGTCCGCCACGCAGCGGTTCTCATCCGGCAGGCTCGACCAGCTGTCACGCCCGTCAAAGCGGCGCAGTGGAATTTGGGCCACCTCCTCTTGCTCGGCCAGACGCAGGTTGACCGCCAGGCGGTATCCGCCCTCCGCGGGCAGTTCGGCGGGCTGCCAGGAATGCGGCACGCCGCATGTCGGACAGGTGTGGAAGGCCAGATCGCCACCCGCGTCGGTTCGGACATAGCCGCGCGTTTCGCCGTCGATGAAGACCTGCTCGCCCAGGTTGCCGTAGATCCAGATCGCGCCATAGCGCCGGCAGGCCCCGCAATTGCAAACCGTCGCCTGATCGGGCGCGCCGTCATAGCGCCAGCCGACCTGTCCGCACAGGCATGTCCCCTTTAACATCGCCCCGCCCTCTCTTTGGCTTGAACTCGCGCGCCATATGGCCCATGGGATTGCCACGATAGGAGGGCCCATGACACGCATTGACGATACATTCTCGCGACTGAAGGACAACGGCAAAAAGGCCTTTGTGTCTTATGTCATGGCGGGCGACCCGGACTATGACACCGCCCTGGAGGTGGTCAAAGGCCTGCCCGCGGCGGGCGTGGACATCATCGAGCTTGGCCTGCCCTTCACCGACCCGATGGCGGATGGCCCGACGATCCAGCTGGCCGGGCAGCGCGCGCTCGAGGCGGGCATGACCTTGCAAAAGACCCTGGATATGGCCGCCGAGTTCCGCAAGGGCGACGACACCACGCCCATCGTGCTGATGGGCTACTACAACCCGATCTATTCCCGCGGGGTCGAGCAGTTCCTGGCCGACGCCAAGGCCGCGGGCATCGACGGGCTGATCGTGGTGGACCTGCCGCCGGAGGAGGATGACGAGCTCTGCATTCCCGCGCAGGCCGCCGGGCTGAACTTCATCCGCCTGGCCACGCCCACCACCGATGACAAGCGCCTGCCCAAGGTGCTGCAGAACACGTCCGGGTTCGTCTATTACGTCTCGATCACCGGGATCACCGGCGCGGCGAATGCCGAGGCCGGGGACGTGGGCCCCGAGGTGGCGCGGATCAAGGCCGCCACCGACCTGCCGGTGATCGTGGGCTTCGGGATCAAGACGCCGGAGCGGTCAGAGGCCATTGCGAGGGTCGCTGACGGGGCGGTCGTGGGCTCGGCCATCGTCGAGAAGATCGGCGCGGGCGAGAGCCCCGCTGATGTGCTGGCCTTCGTGAAATCGCTTGCGGATGGGGCGCATCGGGCCTGAGCCCGCCGGGAGACCAAACGCTCGTTGGTTCTGGGCTGGTGTGATCATTAGAAACCCGCCCCGGGCTTGACCTGGGGCCTCTACGGTGACGCTCGCGCAACTTGGGCTGCGACCGACCTGGAGGTCGCTTGCGCATCAGGCCAATCAATCACATCATCTCTGGAAATCGAAACGTTTCAACTAGATGCGCGGTTGCAAATGCGGCCTCCTGGGGGAGGTCGGCCGCAGCCCGAGGCAAGCTCGGGCGGTCGCTCTATGTGAGCCCCGTTTCATCTGGTGTCGGCAATCGTCGCTGAGGCGTTGCGCATGTTGGCAACGACCACTCCAGGCCACAATCCGACATGCTCCTGCACCAAACCCAGGCGTAATCCGTCGACCCAAAGCCCTGCGCGCACCGCAACATTGAAAGCGCCTCGTTCCCAGCCCTTGCCACTGAAGGCCTCGCCCAAAAGCCGCATCGGATTGCAATTTCCGATCCGGGCTGCTCATCTGGGCCACAAGGGAGAGACCAATGACAGACCACGCCACCGACCTGCTAGAGGCATATGACAGCGGCGGGCAGTTGCCCCCATTCGCGCAGGCGTATGGCGTAGACCTCGCGCAGGCCAACACCATCGTCGCCCAGATTTCAGCGCGGCGGCAGGCGCGCGGCGAGCGCATCGTGGGCCGCAAGATCGGCTTCACCAACCGCTCCATCTGGGAGCTCTATAACGTCGACGCGCCGATGTGGGCACCGATGTATGACACCACCGTGGCGGCGCTGCCCGCGGACGGTGTGGTGACGCTCCCCAAGCTGGCCGAGCCGCGCATCGAGCCCGAGATCGCCTTTTGCTTTTCCGCAAGCCCCGCGCCCGGCATGACCGTGGCCGAGATCGCGGGCTGCGTGGAATGGATTGCGCACGGGTTTGAGATCGTCACCTCGCCCTTCCCCAATTGGACGTTCTCCTTGCCCGACTGCACCGCGGCGCAGTCCCTGCACGGGTGCTTCTGGTACGGGCCGCCGCGGTCCATGCCTGCCGATCCGGGCACGCTGGAGCGGTTCTCGATGACCCTGCATGGGCCGCGCGGCACGCTGCATGGCCACGCCACAGACGTGCTCGACGGGCCGCTGCACGCCGTGCGCTTCCTAATGGGCGAGCTCGCCAACCAGCCCGGTGCCACGCCCATTGCGCCGGGCGAGATCGTCACCACCGGCACGCTGACCGACGCGGGCCCTGTGGCGCCGGGAGAGACCTGGCAGACAGAACTGGCGGGCATCGACCTGCCAGGCGCGACCATCCATGTCGCGCAATGAGCGCACCGATTGCCTATATCGACCGCACCCGCGCCTATTACCAAGCCCTGGGCTACGGCGCGCCATACGACTGGGCGCATTTCCGGGACGTGCCCTTCGCGCGGTTGGGAAAGCCGCTCGCCGAGGCCAGGATCGCGGTGGTCACTACCGCCGCCCCGTTCAAACCGGGCGCGGGGAATCAAGGACCGGGAGCGGCCTATAACGCGCAGGCCAAGTTCTACGAGGTCTACGCGGTGGCGGCGGAGCCAATCCCGGACCTGCGCATCAGCCACGTGGCCATCGACCGCGACCACACAAGCGCCGAGGATCCCGGCACCTGGCTGCCGCTGCGGGCCCTGCGGTCGGAGCACAGCAATGCCGCGCCGCTGGTCTACGGCCTACCAACGAACCGCTCGCATCGGCAGAGCCAGGCCGATGCCGAGGTGCTTTGTGATCTCATGACAGGCGGCGGCGTTGACGCCGCGATCCTGGTGCCGAACTGCCCGGTCTGCCACCAGTCGGTGTGCTTTGCCGCACGCGCGCTCGAGAGCGCCGGGATCGCCACGGTCATCATGGGCTGCGCGCGCGATATCGTAGAGCATGCAGGCGCGCCGCGGTTTTTGTTCTCGGACTTCCCGTTGGGCAACGCGGCAGGGCGGCCCGGCGACCCCGACAGCCAGCTAAAGACGATGCGACTGGCGCTAAGGCTTTTGGTCGAAGCGGAGGCGCCGCGCACCACCTGGGTCTCGCCGCTGCGCTGGCCCGGGCCGCCGGACTGGCGCGAGGACTATTCGAACCCCGCCCGGCTGAGTCCAGAGGAGATCGCGGCGCGGCGCGCCGCCTTCGACCAGGGCAAAGCGCAGGCCAAGGCGCTACGCGGCAACGCCTCCGCTGTGAAATAACTTGCACCCTTCCCAGCGCCGCGTGCTTTTCATCCGAGCCGTTTGACCTTTAGATGTCTCTCGCAGCGCTGCGGAGAAACGCCCATGCCCCTGACCGACCCAGATCGCCTGTTCCCGCCAGAGCCGCGCCTGCGCGACCTCGCGCGCGGGCTCTACGAAAGCGTCCAGGACCTGCCGATCATAAGCCCGCATGGCCATACCGACCCCAGCTGGTACGCCCGGAACACGCGCTTTCCGAACCCCGCCGAGCTCTTCGTGGTGCCCGATCACTACGTTTTTCGCATGCTTGTCAGTCAGGGGATCACCCTGGACGAGCTGGGTGTGCCGCGCGCCGATGGCAGCCGCTCGGACACAGATCCGCGCGCGATCTGGCACCGCTTTGCGCAGAATTTTCACCTCTTCCGGGGCACGCCTTCGGCGATGTGGCTGGACCATAGCTTTGAGCATGTGTTTGGCCTGGACACGCTGCTGACCGCTGCCACAGCGGAGGCCTATTACGACCATATCGACGCCAAGCTGGCCGAGCCGGAATTCCTGCCGCGCGCGCTTTATGAGCGCTTCAATATCGAGGTGATCGCGACCACCGATGGTGCGCTTGATGACCTGGCGCATCACAAGGCGGTGGCCGAGAGCGGCTGGACCGGGCGCGTGGTGCCGACCTATCGCCCGGACGCGGTGGTGGACCCCGAACAAGACGGATTTACCGCCAACGTGACCCGCCTGGGAGAGATGACAGGCGAGGATACCCAGACCTGGGCGGGCTACCTGGCCGCGCACCGCGCCCGGCGGGCGCATTTCATCGCCCATGGCGCCACGGCCAGCGACCACGGCCACCCCATCGCGCACACGGCGGACCTGAACACGCAGGACGCTGAACGCTTGTTCAATAAAGCACTCAAAGGCGAGGCAACCCCAGATGAGGCCGACCTTTTTCGCGGACAGATGCTGACCGAGATGGCGCGGATGAGCCTGGATGACGGGCTGGTGATGCAGATCCACCCCGGCAGCCGCCGCAACCATTCGGCGCCCGTCTTTGACGCCTATGGGCGCGACAAGGGCTTCGACATCCCCGGGCGCACCGACTATGTGGGCGCGCTGAAGCCAATGCTGGACGCTGTGGGGATGGAGCCGGGGCTGCGCGTGATCCTCTTCACGCTGGACGAGACCGCCTATGGCCGCGAGCTGGCGCCCTTGGCCGGAGCCTACCCGGCGCTGAAGCTCGGCCCGCCCTGGTGGTTCTTCGACAGCTACGAGGGCATCAAGCGGTTCCGCGAGGCCACGACCGAGACCTGCGGCTTCTACAACACCGTGGGCTTCAATGACGACACGCGGGCGTTCTGCTCGATCCCCGCGCGCCATGACGTGGCGCGGCGCAGCGACTGCGCCTATCTGGCGGGGCTGGTGGCCACGGGGCGCCTGCGGCAGGCGGAGGCGGAGGAGCTGGCCCATGACCTGAGCTACCGCCTGGCAAAGGAGGCGTATCGGCTGTGAGGGAATGGGCGGGTTATTCTGGGCGGACCAAATCTCTTCCAAGAGATTTGCAAATTCCTTGGAAGGAATTTGCGCGAGCGCCCGGTCGCGACGCGTCGCCCACCCGGGGCGATTGTTCCGCGATTCGGCCGAAGATTTCCTTAAATTCGACCAGAATCGCCTATCGCGCCGTTCCGGAGATCGCCCCGTGACCCGCCTCACCCGCCGCACGCCCCCCATGGCACCTGGCATCGTGCATCTTGGTCCCGGCGCTTTTTTTCGCGCCTTCGTCGCGCCCTACACCGCGGACGCCGTCGCGGCGCACGGCGGTGACTGGGGCATCACGGCGGTCAGCCTGCAAAGCCCGCGCGCCCGTGACCAGCTTGGCCCCCAGGGCGGGGCCTACACCTCGGTCACAATGGGCCCCGAGGGCGAAGAGGCCCGGGTGATCGAGGTGATCCAGGACGTGCTGGTCGCGCCCGAGGATCCGCATGCCGTCCAACAGGCGCTTGTCGCGCCGGAAACCAAGATCGTGACGCTGACCATCACCGAGAAGGGCTATCGTGTGCCCGACCTGTCCGATGATGATTGGCCGCGGACCGCAATCGGGCTCTTGGTCACCGCGCTAGGGGAGCGCTGGCGCCTGGGCCGCCGCCCAATCACCATCCTGTCCTGTGACAACTTGCCGGATAACGGCGCGGCGACCAAGGCGGCCTGCCTGGCCCTGGCGCGGCGCTTGGACGAGACCTTCGCGCAATGGGTCGCGGACAACATCCGCTTCCCGTCCTGCATGGTCGACCGGATCACCCCCGCCACCACGCAAGCGGATCTCGACCGCTTGGAGGCGCAGCTGGGCTACCGCGACGAGGCGCTGGTGCTGCATGAGCCCTTCCGGCAATGGGTGATCGAGGACAATTTCGCGGGCCCGCGCCCGGCCTGGGAGGCTGGCGGCGCGCAATTCGTGCGCTCGGTCGGCGCCCATGAGGCGATGAAGCTGCGCTGCCTGAACGGCACCCATTCCGCGCTGGCCTATCTGGGCTATCTGGGCGGGCACGAGGCGATCTCGGACGCCGTGGCCGATCCGGTCTATGCCGGGCTCTGCCGGTATCTTTGGGACGAAGAGATCCTGCCCTCCCTGGACCCCCCTGAGGGCGAAGACCTGCCCGCCTATACCGCCGCGCTGCTTGGGCGCTACCAGAACCCCGCGATCCGGCACCGCACCTGGCAGATCGCCATGGATGGCTCGCAGAAGCTGCCGCAGCGGATCCTGGGCACGATCGCGGATAACCTCGCCGCGGGGCGGCCCATCGCCGGGCTCGCCCTCGTGGTGGCGGGCTGGATGCGCTATGTCGGCGGGGTGGATGAGGCAGGGGCGGACATTGATGTCCGCGATCCTATGGCGGCGGCGCTGCGCGCGGCCCATACCGGGGACCCGGTCGCGAACCTGCTGACGATAGAGGCGGTCTTTGAGCCTGCCCTGGCCGGGGACGCCCGATTCCGCGCGGCGGTTGCAACCGCCTACGACACGATCGTCACCCACGGCGCGCGCGCCGCAATCGAGGACCTGATATGATCGAAAGCTGGCGCTGGTTCGGCCCCCTGGACAAGATCTCGCTAGAGGAGGTGGCGCAGACCGGCGCCACGGGCATCGTCACCGCGCTGCACGAGATCCCCTATGGCGAGACCTGGCCACGCGAGGCTATCGCGGCCCGGCGGGACGCCATCCGCTCCGCCCCTGGCGGTATGGACTGGCTGGTGGTCGAGAGCCTGCCGGTGCACGAGGACATCAAGCGCGGCGTGGGCAACCTGGACGCGCTCTTCGCAAATTACCGTCAGTCCCTGGCCAACCTGGCCGCCGAGGGCGTCAAGACCGTCTGCTACAACTTCATGCCGCTCCTGGATTGGACCCGCACCACGCTGGACGCGCCGGTGGCTGGCGGCGGCACCGCGCTGCGCTTCGAGATGGTCGAGATGGCCGCCTTCGACGTGCATATGCTGCAACGCGCGGGGGCTCAGGCGGATTACACGCCCCAGGTGCTGGCCCGCGCCGAGGCCTGGGCAAGCGCCGCGGATCAGGCCGAGCGCGACCGGCTGCTGCACGCGATCATGGCCGGCCTGCCCGGCGCCTATGCGCGCTATGATGTGGGCAGCCTGCGCGCCGCCCTGCGGCCCTGGGAGGGGTTCACCGCGGACGACCTGCGCGCCTCGTTGAAACGCTTCCTAGAGGAGGTCGTACCCACGGCTGAGGAGCTTGGCGTGCGGCTCTGCACCCATCCCGACGACCCGCCCTGGCCGATCCTGGGACTGCCGCGCATCGTGTCTAGCGAGGCCGATATCGCCTATCTTCTGGGCTGTGTGGACAGCCCCGCCAATGGGCTGACGCTGTGTACCGGCGCGCTAGGCGCGAACCCGCGCAACGACCTGCCCGCCATCGCACAGCGGTTCCGCGACCGGATCGCCTTCACGCATATCCGCAACGTGGCGCGCGACCCCGACGGGTCCTTCCAAGAGGCCGCGCATCTGGCGGGGAACACCGACATCCCGGCGGTGCTGGCGGTGTTGCAGGACCTGGATATCCCGTTCCGGCCGGATCACGGCCACGAGCTGCTGAGCGATCTGGGCCGCGGCACCCATCCGGGCTACCCGCTGATCGGGCGGATGCGCGGTCTGGCAGAGCTGCGCGGGGTGCTCGCGGGGCTCGGCCACAGCGCGGGGTAGGACCGCGCCGCAACACCCGGGGCGCATCGGTTAGACTCCGCAGCCAACGCAACGCCCCTGGCGCGCCCGGATATTCTTGGGCATAGCTATGCGGGCAAGGCACAACCTCAGGACGGAGCTTACCATGGCAGAGACGATGATCGGCGTAATCGGCGGGTCGGGTGTGTATGACATCGAGGGGCTAGAGGGCGCGGAGTGGCGCGACGTGGCAAGCCCCTGGGGGGCGCCTTCGGACCAGATCCTGGTGGGCACGCTGGCGGGCGTCAAGATGGCCTTCCTGCCGCGGCACGGGCGCGGGCATGTGCATTCACCCACCACGGTGCCCTACCGCGCCAACATAGACGCTTTGAAACGGATCGGCGTGACGGATGTGATCAGCGTGTCGGCCTGTGGCAGCTTCCGCGAGGAGATGGCGCCAGGCGATTTCGTCGTGGTGGACCAGTTCATCGACCGCACATTTGCCCGCGAGAAGTCCTTTTTCGGCACCGGCTGCGTGGCGCATGTCAGCGTGGCGCATCCCACCTGCCCACGGCTCGGGGCGGCCTGCGTGGAGGCCGCGCGCGCCCAGGGCGTCAACGTGCATGACGGCGGGACGTATCTGGCCATGGAGGGCCCGCAATTCTCGTCGCTGGCGGAATCGAAGATGTACCGCGAGGTCTGGGGCTGCGACGTGATCGGCATGACCAACATGCCCGAGGCGAAACTGGCCCGCGAGGCAGAGCTTTGCTACGCCTCCGTCGCCATGATCACCGACTATGATAGCTGGCATCCCGACCACGGCGAGGTCGATGTGACCGAGATCATCAAGACCCTGACAGGGAACGCCGAGAACGCGCGCGGGCTGGTCAAGCGCTTGCCAGGGCTCTTGGGCGCAAGGCGCGGGGACTGCCCGCATGGCTGCGACAAGGCGCTTGAGTTCGCCATCATGACCGCGCCGGAGAAGCGCGATCCCGCTTTGATGGCGAAATTGGATGCTGTCGCGGGTCGGTTGCTTTAGGGCCTGCGGGAGCAGTTCTGGGCCATCACTGCCGCTGCGCAAATGGCCTGAACAACCGCAGCAGCCGATGGCCCTCTTCCGATACGCCGCTGGGCAGGCTGGCCCAGGTCAGCGACAGCGCGCATTGCACGAAACCCCACGCCAGAAGCCGTTCCGCGTCGAGCCCGCAGCGGGTCGCGATGATTTCGGCCATTCGGACCGGGCGCTCTGGATCGCGCAGAAGCGGCGTACCGATCGGGTTGCGCAGGCAATTGGCGAACTCAAAATGCGGATCGCCGCGAACGACCTTGGGGTCGAACGCAAGCCAGCCGCGCGCGGACAGCGCTATGTTGTCGTGATGCAGATCGCCATGCAGGATGCGCGGCGTTGGGCTCGTGTCCAAGAGCGCGCGACAAAGCGCTTGCGCGGCCTCGATATCGCGCCGGATATCCTTGGCAAACGCGGCGGGCGCGGCGCTCAGCAGGCCATTCACATACGCGGCCAGCGGCTGCGCTTGGCCCGTAAATTCGTTCTGATTCGCCCAGAGCCGCCTCGCGCAGTCGGCAAGGATCGCGCTAGCCTCGGCGTCCCGACCCTCGTGGCAGAGCTTTGACAGCGGCGGGCCCTCAAACCATTCCAGCAAAAGGGCGCCCGGAGCCTCGGCCAGCAACCGCACCGCGCCCTGCCCATCGTGCCAACGCAGCCAGTCCGGCGCATTGGCCTCGCCGGTGTCGATCTCTTGATTGGCGAGTTTGAGCGCCGCGGGGCTCCCGTCGGGCCGCGTGACGCGGTAGACCACGCCGCGCGGCGTTTGAGCGACCTCTTGCGGGTCCTTCAAGGACCAAGCGGCCAGGGTGGATTGCAAGAATTGCGTCATTGGCTAGCCGTAGCAAACATGGGCGCAGCGCACCATGGCGCAGGCGGGGCTTGCCTTTTGTTCACGAATTGTTCATGGTCATGAACGCGATGCCCGATGATCTGACCCCCGAGATGAAACCAGGCCAATTGCTGGCGCGCGGCGTGTGCCGGCACCTTCTGAGCCATGACTTCGTGACCGTGGAGGAACTGGTGCCCACCGGCGGTCTTCGCGTCGACGTCATGGGGCTGGGCCCCAAGGGCGAGATCTGGATCATCGAGTGCAAATCGAGCCGCGCCGATTTTCAGTCCGACCACAAGTGGCAGGGCTATCTGGAATGGTGCGACCGTTACTTTTGGGCGGTAGACCAGGACTTCCCGACAGAGCTACTGCCGGATGGCACCGGGCTTATCATGGCCGACCAGTATGACGCAGAGATCCTGCGCATGGCGCCCGAGGACAAGCTGGCCCCGGCCCGGCGCAAGGTGATGGTGGCGAAGTTTGCGCGCCATGCGGCGCTGCGATGGCACGCCGTGCGCGACCCCGGCGCGCGGGTCTAGCCAAACGCAAGCCAGAAGATGCTGGGCGTGCGCTTAAACGTGCTGCGCGCCATTCACCTCGATCTCTGCGCCGGAGATGTAGGACGCCGCGTCCGAGCAAAGAAAATAGATCGCGTCCGCCACCTCGGAGGGTTGGCCAAGGCGTTGCAGCGGCAGCTTCTCGACTATCTTGTCGGTGCCGGGGCTGAGGATCGCGGTCTCCACCTCGCCAGGGGCGATGGCGTTTACCCGCACGCCAAGGGGTCCAAAGTCATGCGCCATCTCGCGCGTCAGCGCCGCAAGCGCGGCCTTGGACGTGGCATAGGCCGCCCCCGCGAACGGGTGCACGCGGACGCCCGCGATGGAGGTCACGTTGACCACGGCGCCCTTGGCGGCGGCAAGCTCGTCCTTCAGGCCGCGGGCCAGCACCACGCTGGAAAAGAAGTTCACGTGAAAGACCTTGCCCCAATCCATCAGATCGGTGTCCAGCGTGCTCAGGCGCTCGCCATTCGGGCCCTTGGGCGAGATGCCGGCGTTGTTGACCAGCGCGTCCAGCCGCCCGCCGCACATCTCTTGGATGCGCCCCACCGCATTGATCGTGTCGGCGGGGTCGCCCAGGTCGAGCTGGACGTGGTTCTCCGCCCCGCCGGGCCAGGGGCAGCGCGCGTCAAAGGGCTGTCGCGAGCAGGTCAGCACGCGCCAGCCCTCGCTCGAGAATTTCTTCACCGTGGCGTGGCCGATGCCGCGGCTGGCGCCGGTTAGCAGAAGGGTCTTTTGGAGAGCAGTCATCGCAACACCTCTGGGATTTGGCGCGCCTGGCGCTTGGCTTGGCCGCAGGATAGGTCTAACAGCAGCCCGCAGGTTCACCAATCCGAAAGTAGACCGATGAACGAAGACTGGCTCGCCTCTGCCCGCACGCTCTCCAAGGCCCTGCCCTATCTGCAGCGCTATGACGGCGCGACCGTGGTGATCAAGTTCGGCGGCAACGCGATGGGCGACGACGCCGAGATGGCAAGCTTTGCCCGCGACATCGTGCTGATGAAGCATGTCGGCATCAACCCGGTGGTGGTGCATGGCGGCGGGCCGATGATCAACGAGATGCTGGCGCGGCTGGACATCCAGTCCGAGTTCGTGGGCGGCAAGCGCGTGACGGACGCGGCCACGGTTGAGGTCGTCGAGATGGTGCTGTCGGGCCGGGTCAACAAGCGCATCGTGCAGGCGATCAATGCCGAGGGCGGGCGCGCGGTTGGGATCTCGGGCAAGGACGCGGGGCTTATGGTTTGCGAGCAGACCAACCCCGACCTGGGCTTCGTGGGCACCCCGGTAGAGATGAACCCCGACTTCCTGCACTCGCTGGCCGCTGCGGGCACGATCCCGGTGATCGCGCCCATCGGCGCGGGCCGGGAGGGCGAGACCTTCAACGTCAACGGCGACACCGCCGCCGGGGCCATCGCCGCGGCGCTGAACGCGGACCGGCTGCTTCTGCTGACGGATGTCTCCGGCGTGAAGGACGCCGACGGCGAGGTGCTGTCCGAGATCACCCCCGACGAGGCCCGCAAGCTCACCGCCGAGGGCGTCATCGCGGGCGGTATGATCCCCAAGACCGAAACCGCGCTGCATGCGATGGAGAACGGCGTGCGCGCCGTGGTGATCCTGGACGGGCGCGCGCCCAATGCCTGCCTCTTGGAACTCTTGACCGAGCATGGGGCGGGCACTCTGATCAAGGCATGAGCATCGGCGAGGTAACCGCCGCCGCGCATCGCGCGCAGCTCGATGTGTTTGGGGCGTTTCATCCGACCCCTGAGGATCGCGCCCCGCAGGGGCGCCGCACGTTGGTTCTTCTCGGCCCGCGGGAGCCGGGCTTTTGGGCGGCCTTCACGGACAGCCCCGAATACCAGGACGGTTCCGCGCATCCGCTCGACCGCTGGTCAACGCGGGTGATCACCGCGCTGGCGGAGGAGTTGGACGCAGAGCCGCTCTTTCCCTTCGGCGGCCCGCCCTATCAGCCCTTCATAAGCTGGGCGATGCGCTCGGGCCGCGCGTGGCAGTCGCCCGCGGGACCTCTGGTGCATGACACTGCGGGCATGATGGTCTCCTATCGCGGGGCGTTAGCCATGCGGGCCAAGATCAGCCTCCCAGCGCGACCAGGGAAGCCCTGCGTGACCTGCGCCACCCAGCCTTGCCTAAACGCCTGCCCGGTGGATGCGCTTTCGGCCCAGACCGGCTATGATCTCGCGGCCTGCCACGGATTTCTGGACACCGCCGCGGGCGCCGATTGCATGTCGCGCGGATGCGCCGCCCGCCGGGCCTGCCCGGTGTCGCAGAACCACGCCCGGCAAGAGGCGCAATCCGCGTTCCATATGCGGTCGTTTCACTCCATGCCCGCAAAAAGCAAACCTCGCTAAGGCCCGCGCTGAGCCAAAGCCCGCCAAATGTTGCCTCTTGCAAATGGGGACGCGCCCCGCCGAAAACCGGCACCGCCTGGCATGAGAACCGCCCCGGCTTCGTTCCCGAGCCCGCGGCGGAATGTGAAGCTGAACCGCCCATCAAAAGGCAGACCCAAATGCGTTTCTGTTGAGGACCGTGCTGGCGGTCTTTGCCGGGGTGCTTTTGTTTGCGATGCGGGACAATTCGGTTATGAAGTTCAGCATCACAGGGCAATCATTCTGAGGAGCGCGATTGGTGCTTGTTATCTCGCTGACCACAATTCCCTCGCGCTTTGATCAGATCGGGCCAACCCTGGACAGTCTTTTGGCTCAGTCGCGGCGGCCCGACCATATACAGCTGCATATTCCCAAGCATTATCGCCGATTTCCCGATTACGACGGACGTTTGCCTAAAGTGCCACGGGGGATAGAGATCATAAGACCCGACGAGGATCTGGGGCCAGCAACCAAAGTCCTTCCAGCCGCGCGCACGCTTCGCGGCACGAGCGCAAATCTGTTGTTTTGTGATGATGACCGGATTTATCACCCCCGCTGGGCGGAACGTCTGACCGACGCGCAACAGGAGCACCCAGACGCCTGCATTGCCGCATTGGGATGCGAGGCGTCGTTGATCGCTGAAGCCAATATGGCGCGCGCGATGCAGCCCCGCGCGGCAAAACGCCCATGGGAACACGACCCATGGTACATGGCGCGCTACGCGTGGTGGCTGCAGCGCCGAAAGTACCGGAATCCGCCGGATCGGCCCCGCCGGCAAGTGTTCCGCCGCCCGGGCTATATCGATATCTTTATGGGCTTTGGCGGAGTGCTTGTTCGGCCGGAGTTTTTTGATGATACCGCTTATGAAATCCCCGAAATTTGTTGGACGGTCGATGATTTTTGGCTGTCGGGCATGTTGGCAGCGCGCGGCATTCCAATCTGGATTGCCACGGGGTTAAACGAGCCTCAAAACACCGATTGCTATATGAACGACGCGCTTTTTGCTGCGACGATTTCAGGGATTCGAAGGCCTGACGCGGAAACGCATTGTGTTGAACACCTGCGAGAGAGGTATGGGATCTGGAGCTAGGGTCAGGACCCATTAATCTTGCGCCGCCCAGCCAAATTTTTGGCCGCAATGAATTTGGAGGCCAGCAGGTGATCTTTGTGCCGTGGGAAATCGATATGCACATTGACCTTGGGACGAATATAGGCCCGCGCGGCGGTGGTCTTCAAATTTCGGTCAGGCACGCTATCATGTCCCGACGTTTGGGTGGATTGGTGAGAACGCACCAGTCGAGCCGTTTCGGGTTCTGTTCGCGCATCTCGGCGTGACATGACAGAGCCCCGACATAGCGTAGCAATGAGGCCAAGAAAATGACCCTGCGCCTGATCCTTATCCGCCATGCCAAGTCCTCTTGGGACCAGCCGGGGCTGGACGATCACGCGCGGCCTCTGAATGGGCGCGGGCGGCGCAGCGCCATAGCGGTAGGCGAGTGGTTGGCCGATCGCGGCTATGAGCCCGGCCAGGTTATCTCGTCCGACAGCCAGCGCACGCGCGAAACCTGGGCCTTTCTGTCGGGGGCTTTCGAGACCGCCCCCAAGGTGCTGTGGAGCAACGCGCTCTATCACGCGGGCGCGCAGATGCTTTTGGACCAGCTGCGCCATGCCAGCGACCCGGTGGTTTTGATGCTGGGCCATAACCCCGGCATCGCGCAATTTGCGGCGATGATTGTGCGTAGCCCGCCGCAGCATCCTCGGTTTCCCGATTATCCGACGGCGGCGACGCTGGTTGCGGATTTCGGGCTGCGAAGCTGGGCGGAGGTGGATTGGGACCAGGGCCGGGCGACGGACTTCACCGTGCCTCGGGATCTAGGCGTGGAATAATACCCAGACCGGCGCGCACGCTCCCGTTCCGGGAAGACCACAGCACAGCACCTGGGGCGCTCCTCCGGCGCGCAAGCGGCCCGCACCGCGCAAGCCCCTCCACGATCAGTCGCGGACCTCATGCACCTCGATCACATTCCCATCAGGGTCGTAGAAAAAGATCTGGTGCCAGCCCTGCACCGCCGAATGCGCCCAGTCCGAATAGGGCACGCCCTGGGCGTCCAGATGCGCCTTGAAGGCCGCCAGATCGTCGGTGCGGTAGGCGATATGCCCGCGGCTCACGGGGTTCACGATCTGCCCGGTCTTGAACCCGGCCTGCACGTCGCGCTCGGCCAGGTGCATCTGTACCGCACCATCCGTGACAAAGGCCACGTCGCCCGCATAGCCCTTGCCCTTCTCCAGCGTCGGCAGGCCGTCGGTCTCGGTCGCAAGCCCCAGCACGTCGCGATAGAACGCGTCCATGCGCGGCACGTCCTCGGTCGCCAGGTTCACATGATGCAGACGCAGCTTCATAGCGCCACCTCCGCGCGGTGCGCCTCGGCCATCTCCGCCATCGAGTTGAAGCGAAAGTCATAGCGCGGCATCTCGCCGGGGTTCATCGTCGCGCCAAACCCCTCTTGGTCATGGCGCCGATAGATCCAGCAATTCGCCAGCCCGTTGGCGTTTGCGGGGGCGTGGTCATGGAACATCGATTCCGCGGTATGCAGGATGTCGCCCTTGCCGATGCCGCGCCGGGCCAGGGCCTCGAGCATGTAGTCGAAGTTGCGCTGCGCGGGCTTGTAGCTGCCGATATCGCCCGCGGTGTAGACGCCGTCGAAATGCACCCCCAGCCGCGCGTTCGAGCCGACAAAGCTGTCGCTGTCCGTGTTGGTCAGGACCACCAGCAGGTAGTGCTGCTTGAGATAGGCAAGCGCCTCGGCGCTGTCGGGGAAGGCGGGCCATTGCCCCACACTCAGCCCGTAGGTCACGCATTCGCCCCAGGTGACCTCGACGCCCCATTCCTCGGCGAGGCGGCGGTAAACCACCGGCAGGAGGTCGCGGTAGAGCTTGGCAGGCGTGGCGGCCTGGGTGGTGGATTCGTAATAGGCATGGGCCTCTAGGATTTGGTCCCGGCTCAGCCCGGCGACCCGGTCGGTCAGGGGCTTTAGCCCGGCGACCATACCGCTCTCCCAGTCGATCAGCGTGCCATAGACATCGAAGGTCAAAGCCTTGAAGTCGCTTAGTTTCATCGGGCATTCTCCTATGTCTCACGCATCTCCTCTTTACAGATACGCACAAACGCGCCGCGAGCAACAGCCGACCGGCCGGAAATGCCGCGTCGCCTAGAGGCTGGGCTTAAGAAAGAGCGCCCGGAAGGGCTCATTTTGGTAAAAGGCGCGACCGAGAACCGCCTAGCGCCGCCCCTCGCGCAGCCAGGCCCCCACGATCAGGAGCGCCCCCAAGAGCAGGAACAGCCAGGCGCGCACCAAAGGCGTCACGGTCACATCGGCGGTCAAATAGGCCTCGCGCGGGGTGATGCCAAGCCAGCCGCGCCCGGCGGCGGGCCGGCCGGCCCGAACCGCGCGCAGGTCCGGCGTGCCATCCGCCAGCCGGATCACGCCGCCGCGGGTCGCGGCCACAGCGGGCTCTAGCAAAGCGCCGGTCGCAATCGTCGTCTCGAACTCCCGCGGCGCCGAGGGCCCAAGCCCGATCACGGTTTCCTTGTCGCCCTCGCGCAGCCGGTAAAGCCCGATCTCTGGCCCCTCCACCACCGCCTCAAAGCGGCCCGGGCGGGTCTCCTCCAGCGGCACCAGCGAGACCGTCCCATCGGGCGCGGTCAGCTCCAGATCCCCCGTGGCCGCGCCCAGGGTGCGCCGGGTGATGGTCATGGATTGCCCCTCGGCGCGCGCGATCAGCGCCTCCTCCTCCAGCTCCGGCTCCTTCATCATCCAATGCGCCAGCCGCCGCAGCAGCTCCAGCTGCGGCCCGCCGCCCTCGTAGCCGCGCGACCAGAGCCAGGCATGGTCGGAGCCCAGCAGCGCGATGCGCCCCTCGCCCACCCGGTCGAGCACCAAAAGGGGCCGCTCGTCGATGCCCTGCATGACGGTGGAGCCGCTCACCGAGACCATGTCGATAATGCGGAACCAGCGCCCCCATTTAGGCTCGCCGTCCTCGCCCACAGGGGCGAAGGCCTCCAGCCCCTCGGTGACGGGGTGGCGGTGCCCAAGCTCGGTGACCTCCGGCGTAAAGCCCTCTTCGATCACGATCGAGGTCGGCTCGGCCGGCAGGATGTCCCCCAGCGGTGACCGGAAGAGCGACGCGGCCTGCGCGAAATCCGGGCCCGCAGCGACCAGCACGGCGCCGCCATCCACGACATATTGGCGAACATTGTCGAGGTAGAGCGCGGGCAGGATGCCGCGCCGCTTGTAGCGGTCAAAGATGATCAGATCGAACTCGTCAATCTTGTCGATGAAGAGCTCGCGCGTGGGGAAGGCGATCAGGGACAGCTCGTTCACCGGCACGCCGTCCTGCTTTTCTGGGGGGCGCAGGATGGTGAAATGCACCAGATCCACCGCGCTGTCTGATTTCAGCAGGTTGCGCCAGGTGCGCTCGCCGGAATGCGGCTCGCCGCTGACCAGCAGCACCCGCAGCCGGTCGCGCACGCCGTTGATCTGCACCACGGCGGCGTTGTTGCGATCGGTGAGTTCGCCCGCAAGCGTCGGCAGGGTGAACTGGATCACATTCATGCCGCCATGCGGCAGGGTCACCGGCAGATCCAGGTCCTGGCCCACGGGGACGCGGTAGCTCTGCGCCGGGCCGCCGTCGATGGCGATCTGTATGACCGCCGTGCCCGTTGCCACCTCGTCCGGCACGGCGCCCTGGTCTTCGATGCGCAGCGTTAGCGTCACCGGCTCGCCCAGGATCGCAAAGGCCGGGGCGTTCTTGATGATCAACCGGCGGTCCCAATCCTCCGCGCGCCCGGTCAGGAGCACATGCAGAGGCGCGGGCATCTCCGGCGCCACGCCGATGTCGTGGAGCTGCCCATCGGTCAGCAGCAACGCGCCAGCCAGGCGCGCGCGCGGCTCCTCGGCCATCGCCTCGGCCAGCGCGGTCATCAGCAAGGTCCCCTGGTCGCCCTCGCCGTCGCCCAGGGGCACAACGCGCAGCTCGGTCCCCGGCAGGGTCGCGATCTCTGCCTCGATCTCGCTCAGCGCCTCGGCGATCTGATCGGGGCGGTCCGCAATGCGCTGGCTGGCGCTCTCATCCACAACCAGGATCACAATATCGGTCAGCGGAGTACGGTCCTCTTGCTGGAAGGACGGGTTAAAAAGCGCCGCCAGCAACACCACAGCCGCCAGCCCGCGCAGCCACCAGCCCGACAGGCCGCGCCATGCGGCTGCGGCAACAAACAGCGCCGCCAGCGCCACCGCCGCCCAGACCAGCGACCACTCCAAGAGCGGGTCAAAGATCACCGAGCCGGTCAATTGCCCAACCGATCAAGCAAGGCGGGCACATGCACCTGGTCGGACTTATAGTTCCCAGTCAGCACATGCATCATCAGATTCACTCCAAAGCGGTTGGCCAGCTCGCGTTGCCGCTCGCCGGCAAAGCCGCGCCCCACGGGGAACATCACCCGGCCGGTCTCGTCCGTGGCCCAGGCCGCGGCCCAGTCGTTGCCGCCGATCACCACAGGCGTGACGTTGTCGTTGAGGTTGCGGAAGGGCATGCCCTCGACCAGCTCGGCATCCGGCGGCGCGGCCTCAACCCAGACATCGCGGCTGTTATGGCGCCCGGGGAAGTCCTGCAGCAGGTAGAACGTGCGGGTCAGCACGTGGTCCTCGGGCAGCGGCTCCAGCGCGGGGATGTCCAGCGGTCGCGCGAGCTGCTGCAGCTTGCGCCCGTTCGGGCTGGCCTGGCCAAACCGCGCGATATCGGCGTCGCGGGTGTCGAAAAGGATCATGCCGCCGCCCCGCAGATAGCGGTTCAGCTTGGCATAGGCCAGGTCCGAGGGCACCGGCTGCTCGGTCGTCACCGGCCAATAAAGGAAGGGGAAGAACGCCAGCTCATCGGTCTCTAGATTCACCGAAAGCGGGTTGGCGGGCTCGATCGAGGTGCGCTGCCAAAGCGTGTCCGAGAGGCCCCGCAGCCCGGCGAAGGCCACGTCATCAACCCGTTGGTCGCCGGTGATCACATGCGCCAGAACGACCTCCGCCGTGGCCAGCAGCGCCAGATCATCGGCGCTTTGCGCCTCGCTCAGTGTCGGCAGCAGAGCCAGGGCGAGGACGCCCCCCAGGGCGGAGGAGCCAACCCGCCGCAGGCGCCCCCCCAACCAAAGCGAGGCCAACACATCGACAGCAAGCAACGCGAGCGCCGCCGCCAAAAGCCACCCCTTAAGCGCCGTCTCGCGCAGCACGGCCAGCCCTTCGACCGGAATGGATGCGGGCCAGGCGGTTGCAACCAGCTCGGTCTCGGCGCCAATCACATTCACCGCGATGCGCCGGTCCTCGCCGGTGTAAAGCCCCGGCGGCATGGCCGCATTGGGCCTACCGGTTGCCAGATCCTCGCCCGCCACGCCGGGCAACGCCCCGGCGTCTCTAACCACGCCGAACCCGTCCAGCACCGCGTCAGGCACCCAAACGGTCCCCTCCAGATCCTCCGCTGTGGGCTGCGCGGGCCGCGTCGACACCGCCAGGCGCTCAAGCATCTGCACAAAGAGCCCCGAGAGCGGCAGCGTGGACCATTCCGCGTTCGCTGTGACGTGGAACAACACGACCTGCCCCTGCCCCACCCGCTTGCGCGTGACCAGAGGCGTGCCATCGGCAAGAGAGGCGATCACCCGCTCCGCCAGTGTGGGATCAGGCTGCGCCATAACCTGGCTGGTGACGCGCACGTCCTCAGGGATCGCCAACCCGTAGAAAGGCGAGGTCTCGCTGAAACCGCGCAGCGCCTTAGGCTCGCCCCAGCTCATCGCGCCACCAATCGTGCGGCCACCGGCGCGCAGGCGCACCGGCATCAGCGGGTCCTCTTCGGCGCGGCTCACATCGCTGGCCGCCAGCTTTGCCCCGGCAAAGCGCAACAGCATACCGCCCGCGTCGAGCCATTCCAGAAGCGGCTCGACCTCGGCCTCCGAGACCTTGGCCACATCCGCCAGCACAATGACATCCGGGTTCGCCAGCAAGATGTCCTGCATGTCGCCGCCGATGAGATCGGCGGTCGGCTCCAGCGCTTGCTCAAGGTAATGCGTGGGCGAGAGCAGCTCGAGCCCCTCGCGGTCATCGCGCCCCGAGACCAGCGCCACCTCGCGGCGGCGCAGCGCGTCATCGGTCATCGTGACCGCTCCGGCGGAGCGGATGCCCGCCAGCTCAAAGCGCGTGATCCGGTTACGCAGCTCCGGCGGCAGGTTCAGCGCCACGCTGGCCTCCGCCTCGCCCTCGGCAAAGACCAAGTCCGCTGCGGTCAGCTGCCGCTCCACCCCATTGGGGTCCAGCCCGCGTGCCACCAATTGCATCTCTGTCGCACCTGCGGTCCGGCTTCGGGTCGCGCGCACCACCACATCGCCATCCTCAAACTCCGCCGGGCGAAGCCCGACCAGGGCGCGCGGGTTCTCAAAGACCGTCACCTCGCCATAGCCCTCCAGCGCGGCAAGCAAGTCTTCGCGCCCCGTCCAGTCCAAACCGTCCGACAGCCAGAAAACATCAAACCCGTCGGCATTCCACTGCTCTGGCCATGCGGCGAGCGCCTCTTGGTCAGGCAGGAAGGGCCGCGGCGCGAAACTTGCCAATCGGTTGCCCCAGGCATCCGCGGCCTGGAAAGGCAGTTCCCCGTCCGGGGGTAGGTCTGTGAGCTGCACGATAGCCACGCGGCGACCGTTTCGGATGGCCTCGTCCAGCAAGGCGTCCACCCGCTCAACGCGGCGGGTCCAATCGCGCGCGTCCGCCCAGGTGCCGTCCATCAGCACCAGTAGGTCGCCGTCGCCCGCGCGCTGGTCCTGCGGGTTCAGCACCGGGCCCGCAAATCCGATGATCATGGCCGCCACGGCCAGCATGCGCAGCAGCAGCAGCCACCAGGGCGTCTTGTCGGTCTGGGTCTCGTCATCCTCCAGCCCCAGCAGCAGCGCCACGCCGGGAAAGCGCCGCCGGATCGGCGCGGGTGGCACGGCGCGCAGCAAGATCCAGAGGATCGGCAGCGCCGCCAACGCGAGCAGCAACCAGGGCGCCGCGAAACCTATACCAAAAAGCGTGAACACCTAGCGCCGCCTCTCAATCGCACCGTAAAGCCACAGAAGCGCCGATTGCGCGCTGCCGCCGGTATGGTGGCAGGTATATTGCCAATCGACCGCGCGGGCGAGGTCCTGAAGCCGCGCCTTGCGCTCGGCCAACCGCTCCAGATAGCGCGCGCGCAGATCGCCCGCCTTCAGCGTCTCATGCTCCAAAGTGCCGCCCACGGATTGAAAGATGGTGCGACCGTCAAAGGGAAAGGCCTCTTCCTGCGGGTCCAGCACCTGGTAGAGCACGCCCTTGACGCCGCGGTCAGCAGCACGGGTCAGCTGCTCCTCAAAGGCGGCGAGGTCGCCAAGGAAGTCGGACACAAACACCGCACGCGAATGCGGCGGCATGATGCGGATCACCGGCGCGCCGTAATCGGCGGCCTCGGTCTCGTCGGACAGCGCCTGCGCGATGCGCAAAAGCTGCAGCTGCGAGCTGCGCGGCGGCGTGCCAAGCGAGACCAGGGCCACCCGCTCGCCGCCCCGGATCAAAAGCACGCTGATCGCCATCGCCAAGAGCCGCGCGCGGTCGGCCTTGGTGGGCAGGTTCTTGTCGGAGGCGAAGTTCATCGACTGGGCCTCGTCGACCCAAACAAGCACCGCTTGCGCGGCCTGCCATTCCTTCTCGCGTACGAAATGCGCATCCGACTTGGCCGAGCGGCGCCAATCAATGGCGCGCACCGGATCGCCAGCGCGGGCGGGGCGGTATTGCCAGAACTCGTCGCCCATGCCAGCGCGGCGGCGTCCATGCGCGCCCAGCATCACCGCCTGCGCCAGATGCTCCGCCTCCGCCAAGAGGTCCGGCAGCGGCCCGGCCAGCGCCTCGGCGCGCTGGCGAAGAGCGCCATGGGCGGTCATGCGCAGGCCCTCGGCATGCGCATCCAAATCTCTTGCAAGAGATTTGCCAGGCCCTTCCAAGGGCCTGAGCCCCGCCCAGAGGCAGGCGCTGTGTCCGAAAGGATCAGACGGCACCTGGCATCAGAGCGAAGCAAAAGTTTTGGAAAAACTTTTGGCAAAACTCTTTTCAAGAGTTTTGGTCCCGCGAAGATCACGCGGCGGCATCCACGCGGGTCACCCGCTCGGCTGTATCGTCGATAATCGCGCCAAGCTCTTCGCCGCGCGCCCTTGCGGCAAAGGTCAACGCCATGCGGTGGCTCAGCACAGGCTTGGCCATGGCCACCACGTCCTCCGCCGACGGCGCGAGTCGTCCTTGCAACAAGGCCCGCGCGCGAGTCGTCAACATCAGCGCTTGCGCCGCGCGCGGCCCCGGCCCCCAGCCTACCGAGGCGTTCACCGCCTCGGTCGCCTCGGGCTCGCCCGGGCGGCAGGCGCGCACCAGGTCCAGGATCAGCTCCATCACCGCCTCGCCCACGGGCATCCGACGCACAAGCTGCTGCGCGGCCAGAAGCTCGGCGGTGGAGAACACGTTATGCGACTGCGCGTCCTCGGTGCCGGTCGTGGCCAGGATGATATCGCGCTCGGCCTCGCGCTCGGGGTAGTTCACGTCGATCTGCAGCAGGAAGCGGTCAAGCTGCGCTTCGGGCAATGGATAGGTGCCCTCCTGCTCAATCGGGTTCTGCGTGGCCAGCACATGGAACGGCTCGGGCAGCGCATGGGGTTGCCCGGCCACGGTCACCGAACGCTCCTGCATCGCCTGCAGCAGCGCGGATTGCGTCCGGGGCGAGGCGCGGTTGATCTCGTCGGCCATCAGAAGCTGGCAGAACACCGGGCCCTGGATGAATTTGAACGCCCGGCTTCCGTCATCGGCGGTCTCCAGCACTTCCGAGCCCAGAATATCCGCAGGCATCAGGTCCGGCGTGAACTGGATGCGCGCCTCATCAAGCCCCATCACAGTGCCCAGGGTCTCCACCAGGCGGGTCTTGCCCAGCCCCGGCAGCCCGATAAGCAGACCATGCCCGCCGCAGACAAGCGTCGACAGCACCAGGTTGATCACGCCCTTCTGCCCGATGAATCGCTTTGAAATGCTGGCCTCGGCCTCCTGCATCTTGGCGCCCAGCGCTTCGATTTCGGCAACGAGGTTCTCTGCGTCAGACATGACAATGCTCCTGGGCTTGCTATATCGCTACTATCGAGACCTATTGCGAAAAGCACAAATGGCAAAAGGCCGCTGTACAGAAATGGGGCACAAATGATCGTGAAAGCATCGGCGGAATCGCTCGCATCGGCCGCTAAAGCGGCCTCCAAGGCCGGATCGCCGCCGGTTCACCTATGGAATCCGCCCTTCTGCGGCGATCTGGACATGCGGATCGCGCGCGACGGGACCTGGTTCTATCTGGGCACGCCGATTGGGCGATTCGAATTGGTAAAGCTGTTCTCGTCGATCATCCGCAAGGACGGGGAGGACTATTTCCTAGTGACCCCGGTGGAGAAGGTCGGCATCCAGGTGGATGACGCGCCTTTCGTGGCGGTGGATTTCGAGGCCGCAGGCGGCGTTTTGACCTTCGAGACCAATGTGGGCGATACCGTCGAGGCCGGCCCCGAGCATCCGATCCGCGTAGAGCGCGACCCCGAGACGGGCGAGCCCTCGCCCTATGTGCATATCCGCGCCAACCTGGAGGCGCTGATCGACCGCAAGAGCTTTTACCGGCTGGTGGAGATCGGCGAGACCGAGGCGGTTGAGGGCACCGATTGGTTCGGCCTGCGCTCGCACGGCGCGTTCTTTCCAATCATCCCGGCGGCGGAGCTGGGCTAACCGCGCCTGAGCTCAGGTTATCCCATCGCGGGGTTGCGCGCCAAAGGGCCTAGGCACGCGTAGCGGCAACATCAGTGCGCCTCGGCCCAGTTCGCCCCCTGCCCCGCGTCGACGACCAGCGGCACATCGAGATGCACCGCCGGGTCAGCGGCGCTTTCCATCACGTCGCGGACCCGCGCGATGGTGGCGTCGATCGCATCCTGGTCGACCTCAAAGATCAGCTCGTCATGCACCTGCAACAGCATCGTTGCAGGCAGATCCGCAATCGCCGCCTCCATCCGCACCATCGCGCGTCGGATCACATCCGCCGCCGTGCCCTGGATCGGCGCGTTGATCGCGGCGCGCTTGGCGAACCCCGCATGCGGCCCGCGCGCGTTGATCTCCGGCGTGTGGATCTTGCGCCCAAAGAGCGTCTGCACATGCCCGTTCTCCTTGGCGAAGGCGACGGTCGCGTCCATATAATCCTTGATGCCGGGGAAGCGCTCAAAATAGCGGTCGATAAAGCCCTGCGCCTCGGCCCGCGGGATACGCAGGTTGCGCGCCAAGCCGAAGCCGCTGATCCCGTAGATCACGCCAAAATTGATCGCCTTGGCCTGGCGGCGCACATCCGGCGTCATCTCGTCCAAGGGCACGCCGAACATCTCAGACGCGGTGGCGGCATGAATGTCCTGGCCTTCGGCAAAGGCCTGTTTGAGCTGCGGGATGTCCGCGATATGGGCCAGGATGCGCAGCTCGATCTGCGAGTAGTCGAGCGAGAGCAAGACGCGCCCTTCGGGCGCCACAAAGGCCTCGCGGATGCGGCGGCCCTCCTCGGTGCGCACAGGGATATTCTGCAGGTTCGGATCCGTCGACGCCAGCCGGCCCGTGTTGGCCCCGGCAATCGAATAAGAGGTGTGCACCCGGCCCGTGTCGGGGTGGATATGCTCTTGCAGGCTGTCGGTATAGGTCGATTTCAGCTTGGAGAGCTGGCGCCAGTCGATCACACGCCCCGGCAGGTCATGCTCGGTCGCCAGATCCTCCAGCACGTCGGCGGGGGTCGAATACTTGCCCGTTTTGCCCTTCTTGCCGCCCGAAAGACCCATCTTCTCGAACAGGATGTCGCCCAGCTGCGCCGGAGAGCCCACGTTGAACGTCTCGCCCGCAAGCTCGTGGATCTCGGCCTCCAACCCGGCCATCTTCTGCGCAAAGGCGTTGGACATGCGCGAAAGCGTGTCGCGGTCGACCTTGATGCCCGACATCTCCATGCGTTTGAGCACCGGCACTAGGGGGCGTTCGAGGGTCTCGTAGACGGTGGTCACCCGGCTGCGGTGCAGCTGCGGCTTGAACTGCTTCCAGAGCCGCAGCGTGATGTCGGCGTCCTCGGCGGCGTATTTCGTGGCCTCGTCGATGGCGACCTTGTCGAAGGTGATCGCGGACTTGCCCGAGCCCAGCAGCGGCTTGATCGGGATCGGCGCGTGACCAAGGTAGCGCTCTGACAGCAGGTCCATGCCGTGGTTATGCGCCCCGCCGTTCAGCGCGTAGGACATCAGCATCGTGTCGTCGATGGGCGCGACCTCGATGCCGTAGCGCGAGAAGATCTTGGCGTCATACTTCATGTTCTGCCCGATCTTGAGGACGCTTGGGTCCTCAAGAACGGACTTGAGGATCGCGAGGGCCTCGCGCTCGCCGCACTGCCCCTCGGCCAATGCGTCCGAGCCAAACAGGTCGTCCGAGGCGCTGGCGCGGTGGGTCAGCGGGATATAGCAGGCCTCGCCCGGCGTGACGCACAGCGAGATGCCCACCAGATCGGCGCGCATCTCGTTGAGCCCCGTGGTCTCGGTGTCCACGGCGACATAGCCGCGGGCATAGATGCGCTCGACCCAGGCCTGCAGCGCGGGCAAGTCCCGCACGCATTCGTATTTCTCGGCGTCAAAGGGCACCTCCTCGGCCCCTTGCTGGGCCTCCTCGGCGCTTGCGGCGACTTTCTCTTCGATCACCGGCGCCTCGACGCCAAGGGCGTCGGCCACGCGGCGGCTAATCGTGCGGAACTCCATCTCGGTCAGGAAGCCCAGCAAAGCGTCCGCCTCGGGGTCCTTCACCGCCAGATCGTCCAGCGTAAAATCCAGCTCCATATTCTGGTCCAGCGTCACCAGGTCCCGCGACACGCGGATCTGGTCGGCGAAGTTGATCAGCGTCTCGCGCCGCTTGGGCTGCTTGATCTCCTCGGCCCGCGCCAAGAGGCTGTCCAAGTCGCCATACTCATTGATCAGCAAGGCGGCGGTCTTGATGCCGATCCCCGGCGCGCCGGGCACGTTGTCGACGCTGTCGCCCGCAAGGGCCTGCACATCGATCACCCGCTCGGGCCCGACGCCGAATTTCTCTTCGACGCCCGCGTTGTCGATGCGCTTGTTCTTCATCGCGTCCAGCATTTCCACGCCGCCGCCGACAAGCTGCATCATGTCCTTGTCAGAGCTGATAATAGTGACGCGCCCGCCCGCCTCGCGGCCCTGGCGCGCCAGGGTGGCGATGATGTCGTCGGCCTCGAAGTTCTCGATCTCGACGCAGGCGATGTTGAAGGCGCGCGTGGCGTCGCGGGTCAGCGGGAATTGCGGGCGCAGGTCCTCGGGCGCGGGGGGGCGGTTGGCCTTGTAGTCGGGGAAGATGTCGTGGCGAAAGCTCTTGCCGGAATGGTCAAAGATCACCGCCACATGGGTCGGCGCGTCGGGGCCCTTGTTGTCCTCGACCTGCTTGAACAGCATGTTCACAAAGCCCGAAACGGCCCCCACCGGCAGCCCGTCGGACTTGCGCGTCAGCGGCGGCAGCGCGTGGTATGCACGGAAGATGAAGGCCGAGCCGTCGATCAGATGCAGGTGGCAACCCTTGCCGAAGGATGTGTCCATGATAAGCTGCCCCAACCGTTCGTTTCCTAGAATGCTGTTTTGACATGATCCGGTTGATCCTTCTAGTCGCTGTTTTGGCCTCCGACGTTTCGGCGCAGCAGCTGCAGGTCCCGGGGCTGACCCCTGATGGCACGCCTGACGCAATGCCCGCCTGCGCGCCACTGCCCTACCCGGACCAGCAGAACTGCACCCGCGTATTGGCCTGTGTCGGCGATGACGGGCTCTGGTTTGACGGCCAGGCGCGCGGCTGGGACGAGGGGCCGGTCTTTGGGCGTCGCAACGACGGGGTCGCCTGCGTTGGCAAGTGGAGCTCGCGCGGGCTCTTCGGCACCGGGTTCTCGAACCTGGAATGCAAGGACGGCACCACCGCGCAGGTGCTCTACACCATCCAGGATAACGACACCGGCACGGTGATCGGCCATGGCAAGGACAGCGCCGGGCGGCAGATCCAGGTCTGGACCGGGCTCAACGTGCTGGAGTTCCTGCGCAGCGATCTGACCGGCGCGCCAGAGCTGCCTTGCACCCAAGGCGCGATCCCGATCAGCTAGCTAGGCCCGGTCCAGCAGCCGCGATCCAGCGCCGCTATTTGTCGATCTCCGCCGCCACAGCCGCGATGGCCTTCTGATAGACCGTCGCCGCGTTCCACTCGTTCAGCACCGGAAAGTTCGGCTCCCCCGGCAGGTAGCCCTTGCCTTTCTTCCAGCCCTTCTTGCGCAGGAAATACGCGGTCGAGGCCAGCGCGTCCCACTCGTTGTAGAAATCCACGCGACCGTCGCCATTGCCGTCCACGCCGAATTGCATCGCATTGCCGGGCAGGAACTGCGTATGGCCCATCTCGCCATGGAAGGCGCCCAGCTGGCTGGGGCTCAGCATGCCGCGATCCACCATCTGCAGCGCCGCGATGGCATGCGGGATGAAGAAGTCCGAGCGGCGGCAATCATAGGCCACGGTCAGGATCGACGACACCACCGGCACCGAGCCCATGCTGCGGCCAAAACCGGTCTCCATGCCGTGGATCGACACCAGGATCGAGCCCGGCACGCCGTAACGCTTCTCCAGGGAGGCGAAGAAGGCCGGGTTGCGCGCGATGCGCTTGCCCGCGGTGCTGGCGAAGCCGCGCACCGAGCCCAGGCGGATGCGGATGAAGTCATCCAGCGCGTATTTGACGCCCTTCTGGTTGCGGTCTGCCCGGATGGTGCCCTTTGAGTATGTCGCGGCGGCCAGCGCCCGCAGCCCGCGATCTTTCACGCCCTCCTCTTTGGCGGTGCTGGCAAACTCCGACTTCCAGGCGCCGAACCCCGCGCCGGTGTTGCCGCAGGTGGCCGAGATGGCGGGCGCCGCGGCGGCCAGGGTGATGCAAAGGGAGGCAAGAATGATACGCATGAAGGCTCTCTCAATCAATTTTTCTGTCTGGCCCATTTAAGGGCTTTGTGCGCGCTGCGCCAAGCCCGATATTCCTGACCCACGGCGCCAAGAACGCTCTTGCCAGACGGGGATTGCGGTCCTATACCCCGCCCGTCCGAGGCTCGTGTGAGTCTTTCGGGCGTTTGCGCTGTGCCGATACGTCATCGACGCCGCGCGATACAAGCAAATGACGACCGAAATCTCTGGCGGGCCCTGCGGGAAGACCCGACGCAAACCAGAGCTCTGGGCCGACAGCACACCTCTCTGGGCAAACCAGAGGCAGATATAGGAGACGGTCCCATGGACCTGATTGCACAGCTTGAGGCGGAGCAAGTCGCTGCGCTCGGCAAAGAGATCCCGGATTTCAAGGCCGGCGACACCATCCGGGTCGGCTATAAGATCATCGAGGGCTCGCGCTCGCGGGTTCAGAACTACGAAGGCGTCTGCATCAGCCGCAAGAACGGCGTCGGCATCGCCGGCTCGTTCACGGTGCGCAAGATCTCGTTCGGCGAGGGCGTGGAGCGGGTCTTCCCCCTGCACTCGACCAACATCGAGAGCATCACCGTAGTGCGCCGCGGCCGCGTGCGCCGCGCCAAGCTCTACTACCTGCGTTCGCGCCGCGGCAAGTCCGCGCGGATCGCCGAGGACACCACCTACAAGCCCAAGGCTCAGGCGTAAGGAGACGGCGAGATGAAAAAAGACACCCATCCCGATTATCACGTCATCGACGTCAAGATGACCAATGGCGACATCGTCCAGATGCGCTCGACCTATGGCAAAGAGGGCGACACGCTGACGCTGGAGATCGACCCCACGGTGCACCCCGCCTGGACCGGCGGCGGCACGCGCCTGATGGACACCGGCGGCCGCGTCTCGAAGTTCAAGAAGAAATTCGAAGGCATGGATTTCTAGATCCAACTGCCCGAAAGAAAGACCCAAACGCCGCCCCTCTCCGGGCGGCGTTTTGCGTTCCGGGGTCGCGGCAAGCGCGGCGTAGTCGCATCTAGACCAGGGGCATCGAATTGGCGGCTCTGGCCCGGGGCGGGCGTTGAAGACCTTCCGCCCCGGACTTGATCCGAGGCCTCCGCCCTGAGCCAAGCGTAACACGGGCAGCGGTCGACCTGGAGGTCGCATGCACTACGGCGCTGTGTTGCGAGCGATCTTCGAAAACGCTAACGTTCCAATAGTATGCGCGGTTGCAAAAGCGGCCTCCTGGGGGAATGAGGTCATTCTGCGCCACCGGTTCGAGCGAATGACCGAATGGCCGCTGCCCGAGGCAAGCTCGGGCGGTTGCGCGGATTGGGGTCCGTTGCATCTGGTGTCGGCAAGCGTTGCCAGGGCGATGCGCTTGAGGCCAATGCACGCCACAGCCCAAGTCGCCTATTCTTCAAAGGGAGAGGCCTCGGTGTCCCGGTAGGCGCGCATGGGCAGGTCGCCCCGTGCCCAAGCAAGCCTTGCGCCGACGGGCACCAGACTTGCCAAGTGCGTATCGCCCTGCGAGCCTGCGCTAGTGCGCATGAGGGAGTGTCTACCATGTCCGTGTCCGTTGACTTCGTCTCTAAGGTGCCGGAACTCGCGGCGTTCCGGGCGCTTCTGCTGGACTACTACGCGGACGTGCTGGAGACCGCCGCCAGGGCTGGCCTGACCGGCGTGACGCCGCAGGAGGCCACTGACGGCTCTATCGCGGACCTGCCCAAGATGCTGCCACCGAAGGGCCGGCTGCTGCTGGCGTCCAACCCGGAGGGGCGGCTGGTGGGCTGCGGCGCTCTGGTGGGGATAAGGGCCGATGCGGCCGAGATGAAGCGCATGTATGTTCGCCCCGAGGCGCGCGGCACCGGCCTGGGGCGGCGGCTGTTTGAGATGCGGATAGAGGAGGCCCGCCGGATGGGCTGCACCTCGATCTATGCCGACACCGCCAGGGGCAACCGCGCGATGTTGTCGATGTATGAGAGGTTCGGCTTTCGCTACATCCCGCGCTATCCCGAGAACGCCAACCCGCCGGAATTCGAGCCCTATCTGGTCTATCTGCGGTTCGACTTTCCGCCCGGCGGCTAGGCTCAGAGCCGGCGCTGCGCCCGCGCAGCAAGGCCGCGGCGCTGGCTTTCATAAACTCATTGAAGATTTTTCATGCCCCGCGCCCTCGCGGTTCGGCAGCGATTTCGATAGGAGTCCGTTTCAACGCACAAGATGTCGCTTTGCGCTTTGCATTCCGCGCGGTTCTGCTTGATGACGTCTCAGCTTTAACCCGCGGCGCCCCGCGCCCCGCCCCTGCCCAAGAAGGCCCACGCCCTATGACCCGCACCATCGTCGAGTCGAAGACCAAAACCGCCATCATCGGCTTTGACCAGCCGTTCTGCGTGATCGGCGAGCGGATCAACCCAACGGGCCGCAAGATCCTCAACGAGGAGCTTGAGGCGGGCGATTTCAGCCGCGTGCAGGCGGATGCTTTGGCGCAGGTGGCGGCAGGGGCCAACGTGCTGGACATCAACTCCGGCGCGGTCTTCTCCAACAAGATGGCCGAGGACCCGCGCTATGCCGACAACAACTTTGTCGAGCCCACGCTGATGAAAGAGCTGGTCGAGAAGGTGCAAGAGGTCACGGATTGCCCGCTTTGCATCGACAGCTCGGTCCCGGGCGCGCTGGAGAACGGCCTGGCCGCGGCGCAAGGCCGCCCGCTTTTGAACTCGGTGACCGGCGAGGAAGAGCGCCTGGAACTGGTCCTGCCCCTGGTCAAGAAATACAACGTGCCCGTGGTGGCGATCTCGAACGACGACACGGGGATCTCCGAGGACCCCGATGTGCGCTTTGCCGTGGCCAAGAAGATCGTCGAGCGCGCCGCCGATTTCGGCATCCCCGCCCATGACATCGTGGTCGACCCGCTGGTGATGCCGGTGGGCGCCATGGGCACCGCGGGGCTGCAGGTCTTCACCCTGGTGCGCCGCCTGCGCGAGGAGCTGGGCGTGAACACCACCTGCGGCGCCTCCAACATCAGCTTTGGCCTGCCGAACCGGCACGGCATCAACAACGCCTTCCTGCCGATGGCGATGACCGCGGGCATGACCTCTGCCATTATGAACCCCGTCGCCATCCCGGTCGGGCCCAAGAAGCTGGCCGAGGCCAAGGAAAAGGTCGCCGCCGCGGGCATCGTGCTGCCAGAGGACATGGATGACGAGACGTTCTGCAAGCTCTTCAACATTGGCTCCACGCTCTCCCGCGCGGGCAAGGAAATGGAGGCCATCCGCGCCGCCAACTTCCTGACCAATAACGACGAGGCCGGCAGCGCCTGGATCAACTTCAACAAGGACCCAGACGCGGCGCCCGCGGGCGGGCGCAGCGGTGGTCGGCGTCGGCGGCGTGGCTAGGCGCGCGCGGGCAGCCCGCTAGAGGGCCGCGAACCGCGCGGCCTTCGGCGGGCTCTGGTCCGAAGCGGCGGCACTTGTGGCTCGGCTTAATTTAGACCGCTCCCTCGTCATCATGCTCCTCTTCAAACCGGCTCAGAAGCGCGGCCTCAAGCTCGGTATGCAGCTCCTGCGACCGCGCCATGTAATCCGCGTTCTGCTCCAGCGGCACACCGCGCTTCCAGAGCGGCGCGAGGTCGCGCAGGGCGGCGCGGTCATAGTCGAAATAGGTCTTCTCTAGCGTCGCGGCCTCGAACTCGCTGAGCCCGGCATTCTCCAGCACGTAGCGCCCGGCGCGCAGCGAGCTGTCGAAAAGCTCGCGCACCACCTTGTCGGCGCCCGCCTCCAGCAGCGCATAGGCGTGCACCCGGTCGCGCGCGCGGGCCACCACAAAGAGGTCGGGCCGCTCGCGCTTTGCATGGGCGACAAGCTGCACCGCCGCGTCGCGGTCATCCAGCGCCACCACCAGCGTTTCGGCCTCCTTCAGCCCGGCGGCGTTCAGCAGGCTGGGGCGGGTGGGGTCACCAAAGAAGCCCTTATAGCCGAAGCGCCGCAAGAGCTGGATCGTCGCCAGGTCGCGGTCCAGCACCACCGTGTTGAACCCCGACATCTGCACCATGCGGTTCACCGCCTGCCCGAACCGCCCCACGCCCGCGATGATAACCGGGCCCTGGCTGTCGATCTCGTCCGCCTCGGCGGCCTCCGGCGTGGCGACGCGCTTGGACAGGAACTCATAGGCCAGGAAGAAGAGCGGCGTCAGCAGCATTGACAGCGCCGTGACAGTCAGAAGCTGATCGGCCAAGGGCCCGGGCAGCACGTGCTGCTGCGCCGAGAAGCTGATCAGCAACAACCCGAACTCGCCCGCCTGCGCCAGCCCCAGCGTGAACAGCCACTTGTGCCGCCCGCGCAGCTGGAACACCCGCGCGAGGAGATAGAGCACCAGCCCCTTGATCACCATGATCCCAAGCGTCAGCCCGATCAGCGTCACGGGCGCGGCAAAGAACCCCGCCACGTCCAGACCCGCACCGACAGTGATGAAGAAAAGGCCCAGCAGCAGCCCCTTGAAGGGCTCGATGTCGCTCTCAAGCTCGTGACGGAACTCGCTATTGGCCAGCACCACGCCCGCAAGGAAGGTCCCCAAGGCGGGCGAGAGCCCCACCAGCCCCATCAGCACCGCGATCCCCACCACGATCAGCAGCGCAAGCGCGGTGTACATCTCGCGCAGCCGCGAGTGGTGGATGTAGTGGAAGATCGGGTTCACCAGATAGCGCCCGGCCAGGATAACGGCGGCGATCATGCCTAGGGTGACCAGCGTAGCGCCCCAGCCCGGTAGCCCCTCGACCAGCGACAACGCGTGCTCGGAATGGTCGGCCAGGTCCTCGTTCTGGGCGCGGCTGATCGAGCCGTCGGGGTTAAAGCTCGGCACCGGCGCGGTGGCCAGCAAAGGCAGCAGCACCAGCATCGGGATCACGGCGATGTCCTGCGCCAGAAGCACCGAGAAGGTGCTGCGCCCGCCCTGGGTGCGCATCAGGCCACGCTCGCTGAGCGTCTGCAACACGATGGCGGTGGAGGAGAGCGCAAAGATCAGGCCGATCGCGATCGCGGGCTTGGTCGCCTGCCCCAGCAGAGCCGCCCCCGCCGCGATCAAGATCGTTGTGACCACGATCTGCGCCGTGCCCAGCCCCAAAAGCTTGTCGCGCATATCCCAAAGCGTGCGCGGGTCCAGCTCTAGCCCGATCAGGAACAGCATCATCACGACGCCGAACTCGGCCACGTGCTGCAGCTCTTGCGTCTCGGTGCCCACAAGGCCCAGAACCGGCCCAATCAAAAGCCCCGCGGCCAGATACCCCAGCACCGAGCCAAGGCCCAACCGGGAAGCCAATGGCACCGCCACGACGGCCGCGCCCAAGTAAATCGCTATCTGAAAAAACATCCCCTCCATGGGGTGGTAACTCCTTTCGAATTCAAAGGTAGGATGGGGTTAAACCCCATCCTACGGGTTAGGTCGGAAGCGGCGCGTCAGCCTTAAACTGGTCCATAACAATCTGGCTTTGCACCCGTGCAACCGCAGGGTGCGGCAAAAGGACCTGATGGATCAACGTGTTCAGCGCCGAGAGATCCTGTGTGAAAACCCGCAGCAGATAGTCGGCCTCGCCGGTTAGGGTCCAGGCGCTGACGACCTCGGTCCTTGCGGCCACGACATGGGCAAAGGTGCGCACCTTCTCCGGGTCGTGGGTCGCCATTTGCACCTGCACAAAGGCTTGCACGTTCAGGCCCAGCTGCGCGGGGTCCAGCCGTGCCGTATAGCCCGCGATCAGCCCCGCCTGCTCCAGCCGCTGGCGCCGTCGTCCGGCCTGGCTAGAGGACAGGTTCAACTTCTGGCCAAGGGCCTCAGAGGTCAGATGCGCGTCCCTTTGCAGCGCCGCGAGGAGCTGCTTGTCTACCGCATCAAGTTCCATGCGCAATTTATGCATCATTTTGGCCAAGTTTGTCAAATCGCCGCGCGATATGTTGAAACACAGTGTAACAACGCGCGGATTTCCCGCGCGTCACGCTCTATTTTGGGCATGAAGCCGCTGATATGGAGAATTCTGATGGGCCCCTTCCCGCATGACGCCCCGAAATCCGTGATCTCGCAGGAGAACCCCGCCGGAACCGACGGCTTCGAATTCGTCGAATTCGCCCATCCCGAGCCGGAGGCGCTGCGCGAACTTTTTATCAAGATGGGCTATCACCTGACGGCGCGGCACAAGACCCGCAATATCGAGCTTTGGCAGCAGGGCGACATCACCTATGTGCTGAATGACGAGCCGGGCAGCCATGCCCGCGCCTTCGTCGAGGAACACGGCCCCTGCGCGCCCTCCATGGCCTGGCGCGTCGTCGACGCCCAGCACGCGTTTGACCACGCGGTGGCCAAGGGTGCCGAGCCCTACGAGGGCCCCGGCAAGACCATGGACGTGCCCGCGATTATCGGCATCGGCGGCTCGCTGATCTACTTCATCGAGGATTACTACGACACCAACCCCTATAACGCCGAGTTCGACTGGCTCGACAAGGCGCATCCCGAGGGCGTGGGGTTCTACTATCTCGATCACCTGACCCACAACGTCTTTAAGGGCAACATGGATCTGTGGTTCCGCTTCTACGGCGATCTGTTTAACTTCAAAGAGATCCGGTTCTTTGACATCGAGGGCAAATTCACCGGGCTCTTCAGCCGCGCGCTGACCTCGCCCTGCGGGCGCATCCGCATCCCGATCAACGAGGACCGCGGCGAGACCGGGCAGATCGTGGCCTATCTCAAGAAGTACAAGGGCGAGGGGATCCAGCACATCGCCGTGGGGTCGCGCGACATCTATGCCGCCACGGATGAGATCGCCGCGCGGGGCATCAAGTTCATGCCCGGCCCGCCAGAGGCGTACTATGCGCTGTCCAAGACCCGCGTGGCTGGCCATGAAGAGCCGCTGGATCGCATGATGAGGCACGGCATCCTGATCGATGGCGAGGGCGTGGTGGATGGCGGCGAGACCAAGATCCTGCTGCAGATCTTCTCCAAGACCGTGATCGGGCCGATCTTCTTTGAGTTCATCCAGCGCAAGGGCGACGATGGCTTTGGCGAGGGGAATTTCAAGGCGCTGTTTGAAAGCATCGAGGCCGAGCAGCTCGCCAGCGGCGAGCTTAAGCCAGACGCCGCCTAGCCCCGGCGCGCAAAAAACCTTTCCTTAACGGCCCGGCTTGGGCTAGCTTTCCAAGCATGAAGCGGGAATGGACTCCTCAGACATGGTGCGGGTTGCTGCTGGGCTAAGCCCAGTCACGCCAACCCCTCACATGGAGTCCAAGATGAAATTCCACATTGCGATCAATCTAGAGCGCATGTCGCCGCAGACCGATATGCGCGCCGTGCGCGACCACACCCTTGCTATGGTCCAGATGGCCGACCGGGCGGGTTTCCAGACCGCCTGGGCCGCCGAGCACCACGCGCTAGAGATGACCATCGCGCCCAACCCGTTCCAGATCCTGACCTGGTGGGCCGACCACACCGAGCAGATCCGCCTGGGCTGCGGCGTGGCCAACGCCGCCTATTGGCACCCGATCAACCTGGCCGGAGAGGCCGCCATGGTCGACCTGATCTCTGGCGGGCGGCTGGAGATGGGGCTGGGCTCGGGCGCCTATCAGCGCGAGTTCGACCGGATGCGCCCGGGGCTCGACCAAAGGGACGGGTACAAGTACCTGCAAGAGGCGCTGCCGCTGGTGCGCGCGCTTTGGCAGGGCGACGTGGCGCATGAGGGCGCGTATTGGCAGTTCCCGGCGTCGACCTCCTGCCCCAAGCCGGTGCAGGCGGAGGTGCCAATATGGATCGCCGCGCGCTCTCCGGTGACCTTTGATTACGGCGTGCAGCAGGGCTGCAACATCATGTCCTGGCCGCTGACCATGCCCTTTGCGGAAGCCGAGAAGTACCGCGTGCAGCTGGACGAGGCCATCGCCAAGGCCGGCGGCTGGAGCGGGCAGTTCGCGATGATGCGCCACGCGGGCGTCTGGGCCAACGCGACCGACCGCGCCGCCACCATGGACGCGATCCGGGGCGTGCTGGGCCAGTTCGGCAACCTGATGATGAAGCGCGGCGAGGTGCGCAACGGCTTCCCCGACCGCGTCCCCTTCGAGGAGCTGGAGGGCAACGTGCGCGTGGACCCCGGCATGCTGGAGGAGAACCTGATGTTCGGCACCCCCGAGGTGGTGATCGAAAAGCTGCGTGCCTACCAGGCCCTGGGCGTCGACGCCTTCATCTACTACGCCTCGATGGGTCTGGACATGGAGGTGCAGAAACGCTCGCTGCAGCTCTTTATTGATCACGTTATGCCGGAGTTCTCCTGATGCATCTGCGCCGCACCATCCTGCACCGCCAGACCACCTATGAGGAGGGCGGACGTGCCGTCCGCGATCCTACCCTATTGGTTGCCGCGCTGGCGATCATCAAGAACCCCTGGTTCGGGCGCGGCTTTGTCGAGGACCTCTCGCCGGAGGTCCGCGAGGTCTGCCCGCAGGTCGGCAAGCTTCTGACCGAGATGATCCTGGCCGAGACCGGCGACCGCCTGGAGGGCTTCGGCAAGGCCAGCGTCGTGGGCATGGGCGGCGAGGTCGAGCACGCCCAGGCCATCACCCACTCGCTATGGTTCGGCAACCAGATCCGCGACGCGGTGAAGTCCAAGAACTACCTGGCCTTCACCAACTGCAAGGGCGTGGGCGGGCAGCCCATCATGATCCCGCTGATGGACAAGGACGACCCCGGCCGCCGCAGCCACTACCAGACGATCCACACCAACATCCCCGACGCGCCCGCGCCGGACGAGATCGTGGTGGCGCTGGGGGCCTCGGTGGGGGGGCACCCGCATCACCGCATCGGCGACCGCTATCAGGACCTGGCCGAGATGGGCCTGAGCGTGGACAACCCCGCCGGTGTCTGAGCGCGCGCCAGACGGCACGGCCTTTACGCTGGCCGGGCCCGAGGGCGCGCCGGTGGTCGCGCTGATCCACGGGCTTGGGCTTTGTAGGGCCGTGTTCAACGGCATGCTGCCGGACCTCGCGGGGCACCGGGTTCTGAGCTACGATCTCTATGGCCACGGGGAGAGCGCGGCGGCACCCCGCGATCCTAGCCTGGCGCTCTACGGTGATCAGCTGGCGGGCCTGATGGACCATCTCGGCCTCGCCCAGGCCCATGTCGTGGGCTTCTCCATCGGCGGCATGATCAACCGGCGCTTTGCGCTGGACCACCCGGGCCGGGTGGCCTCGCTGGTGATCCTGAACGCGCCCCATGACCGAGGCGCGGGTCAGGAGGAGGTCGAGGCGCGCGCCCGCACCGTGCGAGACAAGGGCGCGATGGCCACCATGGACGCCGCGCTGAAGCGCTGGTTCACGCCCAGCTATCTGCAGACCGGCCCGGGCCCGAACCTGGTGCGCGAATGGCGCGCGCAGGTCGACGCCGAGAGCTATGCAGGCGCCGCCTGGGTCCTCGCCCACGGGGTGCGCGAGCTGGTGGACAAGTGCTTCACCGCGCCCACGCTGGTGATGACCTGCGAGAACGACACCGGCTCGACGCCCGCGATGTCTGAGGCGATCGCCGCGCAATGCGCCACCCCACGTCTAAAGATCATCCCAAAGCTGCAGCATCTTGGCCTGATGGAGGACCCGCAAGCCTTCACCGCGCCCATCCTCGACTTCTTGGAGAGCCAGACATGACCGAAATCTCAGGCGGCCAGGCCGTTGTCGACACGCTGCGCGCCGAGGGCGTGACCCATGTGTTCGGGCTGATCGGCTCGGCCACGATGGAGCTCTTTGACGCGCTCTACGACGCCGAGGACATCCGCTTTATCGGGGTGCGCGACGAGCGCACCGGCACGCATATGGCCGACGGCTTCGCCCGCGCGAGCGGCCGGGCCGGGGTGATCCTGGCCGGCCAAAACGGCCCGGGCACCACGAACCTGGTCACCGGGCTGGCGCAGGCCAAGGCGGCGTTCTCGCCGGTGGTGGCGCTGGCGGGGATGCTCTCGACCGAGCACCAGTATCGCGATGCCTTCCAAGAGGTCGACCAGCAGGCGCTGTTCGCCCCCGTGACCAAGCGGACCTGGTCGGTGCCCTCGGCGGGCCGGGTGGCGGAGCTGACGCGCGAGGCCTTTCGCACCGCGCAGACGCCACGCCAGGGCCCGGTGCTGCTGAACCTGCCGCGGGACGTCCTGGCGGCGCAGACCGGACGCGCAGCACCGCTGCCGCCAGAGGCCACCCGCCCCACCGCCGGTCCCGCCGGCGACGCGGGCCTGATCGCGCAGGCCGCGCAGCTGCTTGGCGCGGCGGACCGGCCCCTGATCGTGGCGGGCGGCGGCATCAAGAACACCCGCGCCAGCCGGGAGGCCTGCGCCCTGGCCGAGGCGCTGAACTGCCCCATGGTGACGGCGCCCGGGCATGGCGACGCGGTGCCCTTTGGGCACCCGCTGAACGCGGGCCAGATGGGCCCGCGCGGCAACCCCGTGGCCAGCCGCTTGGCGCGCGAGGCGGATGTGATCCTGGCCCTGGGCACGCGGCTGGGCTTCAATTCCACCTTCTACAGCTATGACAACCTCAACCAGGCGGCGCGGATCATCCAGGTCGAGCTGGACCCGCAGGCCATCGGGCGGCACTTCCCCGTCGAGATCGGCCTCTGGGCGGACGCCCCCACCGCAGCCCGCCAGCTGCGCGAGGCGGTGGCGCTGACGGTGCAGCGCCAGGCGATGGACGCCTGGGTGATCGGCTTTCAGGCGGACCGCGAAGCGCACCTTGCGGCGCGCGATGCTGAGGCGGTGGAGACCCACCCGACCCAGCCAAGCGGGCTCTATAAGGCGCTGAGGGGCGTGCTGCCCCGCGATGCTGCCATCACCATGGACGCGGGCACGCTCTGCCTACAGGCCACGGACGCGCTGAACTACCACCAGCCGGGCAGCCTGTTTACGCCGCTCGATTTCGGCCTGGTGGGGTTCTCCTTCGCCGCGGGGCTGGGCGTGAAGGCCGCGCAGCCCGAGCGCCCCGTGGTCAGCCTGATGGGCGACGGGGGCTTTGGCATGACGGTCAGCGAGCTGTCTACCGCGGTGGCCGAGGGGCTCAATACGGTGACCATCGTGATGAACAACGGCTGCTGGGGGGCCGAGAAAGCCTATCAGCGCGACTTCTTCAACGGGCGCTATATCGGGGCCGATGTGCCCAGCCCGCCCTTCGACAAGCTGGCCGAGCTTTACGGCGCGGCGGGGTTCCGGGCGGAGCGGCTCTCGGAGGTGGCGCCCGCTGTGGAGGCCGCACTGGCCTGCGGCAAGCCCGCGGTGGTGGACGTGGCGGTGGACCCGGCGGCGCTCTATTCCTTCCGGCGCGACAGCTTCAAGCACCGCGGCGGGTGATCCCGAAAACGCCTTGGCGCGGCGCCGCAAAATTGGGTAAGCAAAGCGCAACGGCAAGGAGCGCGCTATGAGTTACGACCCCGACAATATCTTCGCCAAGATCCTGCGCGGCGAGATCCCCTCGTTCAAGCTCTATGAGGACGACGAGACCTATGTCTTCATGGACATCATGCCCCGTGCGGACGGGCATTGCCTGGTGATCCCCAAAACGCCCTGCCGGAACCTCCTTGACGCCTCGCCCGCCCAGCTTGCCGCGGTGATGGCCACCACGCAGCGCATGTCCCACGCGGTGATGCGGGCCTTCGGCGCCGAGGGCGTCACCATCCAGCAGTTCAACGAGGACGCCGGCGGGCAAGAGGTCTACCACCTTCATTTCCACGTGCTGCCGCGCCATGCGGGCGTGGCGCTGCGCCCGCCCGGGACCATGGCGGATATGGACGTGCTGAAGGCGCAGGCGGAGAAGATCGTGGCCGCGGTGGGTTAGGATGGCCTGGAGCGGACGTTGAGCATCAACCGCAGCGCCCTGGCAACGCTTGCCGACCCCAGATGAAACGCCACCCAAGCGATGCAACCGCCCGAGCTTGCCTCGGGCAGCGGCCGACCTCCCCCAGGAGGCCGCTTTTGCAACGTCGCATAATACTGAAACAATTGCGTAGGTAGGGCCCGCGTGCCAAGTGTCCACGTTGCGCAAGCGTCCTCCAGGTCGGCCGCTGCCCGGGTTGCGCTTGGTTCAAGGTAGAGGCCCCGGAGCAAGTCCGGGGCGGTGGTTTTCTATTGGCAGCTGCAGGCCAATCAATCTACCCTGAAGCAGCTCAGTCCGCGCCGAGCTGCTCCATGACCTCGTCGGAGACCTCGAAATTCGCCGTCACCCGCTGGATGTCGTCGTCATCCTCCAGGACCTCCATCAGGCGCATCAGCTTTTGCGCGCCCACAAGGTCCAGCTCGGTCGTGGTGGTGGGCTTCCAGATCAGCTTGGTGCTTTCGGCCTCGCCCAGCTCGGTCTCCAGCGCGGTGGAGACCTCGTTGAGGTCGGTGTCGGCGCAGTAGATCGCGTGTCCGTCCTCGGAGCTCTCGACATCCGCGGCGCCCGCCTCGATGGCGGCCATCATCACGGTGTCCTCGTCGCCCACATCGGCGGGGTATAGGATCTCGCCGGTGCGGTCGAACATGAAGCCGACCGAGCCGGTCTCGCCCAGGTTGCCGCCATGCTTGCCGAAGGTCGAACGCACCGTGGACGCGGTGCGGTTGCGGTTGTCGGTCATCGCCTCGACGATCACGGCCACGCCGCCAGGGCCGTAGCCCTCGTACCGGATCTCCTCGTAGTCGTCGCCCTCGCCCGCCTCGGATTTCTTGATCGCGCGCTCGATCACGTCCTTGGGGACCGATTGCGACTTGGCCTCCTTGACCGCAAGCCGCAGGCGCGGGTTCTTTTCGGGATCCGGGTCGCCCATCTTGGCGGCCACGGTGATCTCCTTGGAGAGCTTCGAGAAGAGCTTGGACCGCGCGGCGTCCTGGCGCCCCTTGCGGTGCTGGATGTTGGCCCATTTTGAGTGGCCTGCCATGAGTGCCTCCGGTCGCGTGCTGTTGGTCGGCGCTCCGTATAGAACCTGGGCGGGGGCTGGGCAAGAGCGCGCGGGACGCCAGTGCAGCGCATTCGAGTGCTGGGTCGATTAGGCTGGCCCTGGCCCGGACGCGGCCCCAGCGAAGAAACCGGGCGTATTTTTTGCCCGCAAAGGCCCGCGCCGCTTTTCAATCCGATCGCGATGGTGTAGCAGTTAGGTCATGAATGCTGACCTTCTTCTAAGCCTCACCCTCTTCGCCTTCGTTGCCTCGGCAACGCCGGGGCCGAACACGCTGATGCTGCTGGCCTCGGGCGCCAATTTCGGCGTGCTGCGCTCCGTGCCGCATATGGCGGGTATTACGCTGGGCTTCACGGTGATGATTGCGCTGGTGGGGATCGGTCTGATGGGCGTGTTCGAGCGCCTGCCCGCCGCCGACAGCGCGCTTAAGGTGCTGGCGGTGCTCTACATGCTTTGGCTGGCCTGGAAGATCGCGGGCGCCGCGGCCCCGGGTGAGGCCACATCGACAAGCCACCCGCTGACCTTCCTGCAGGCGGCGGGCTTTCAATGGGTGAATCCCAAGGCCTGGGCGATGGGGACGAGCGCCATCGCGCTCTACGCCCCGGATCGCAGCCTTGCTGGCGTCTTGGTCGTCGCCGGGGCGTTCTTTTTGGTCTCGTTTCCGGCCGTGACGGGCTGGACGGTGTTGGGCCACGAGATCCGCCGCTTCTTAGGCACACCCGCCCGGCTGCGGGCGTTCAACTGGACGATGGCGGCGCTTCTGCTGGCCTCTCTGGTGCCCCTGCTGCGGCTCTGAGGCGTCGCAAAGGGATTGCACGTGCTCCAAGGGCGCATGTCGGCGGGGCAGTTTCCGCGCAACTCTCCACGCGCGATGATTTCATTGGACGGCGCACGCATAGCGCGCATAGGCTGCGCTTAATTTAAGAAGCACTTTATCCAAAGAGGGGCATCATGCCGGAATATGACAGCGACGACCTGCGGGATCTGGCGGAATACGCCAAAGAGCGCTGCTATCCCGCCTATATGAGCGGGCCCGAATACGACGCCGGCGCCGGGGTCAAGAACGCCCGCATCCCGCGCAAGCCCACCGTCGTGGCGCCCTGCGCGCCCACCGAGAAATTCAAGCACTCCAGAGAGTTATTCCAATTCTGGTTCAAGGAACTGGACGCGCGCGGCATCACAGCGCGGGTCTCGATCAAGTCCGGCGGACACCACCACGAGGGCATGAGCTCTAACAACGACGGGCTGGTGCTTTTGACCGACCCGGGCGAGGAAATCGACGTAGACCCGGACGCCCTGACACTGACCGTCGGCTCGGGGACGCCGCTGGTGAACGTCATCAATCGGCTGGCCGAGGACCACCTGATCCTGCCCACCGGCGTGTGCGACAACGTCAATGTGGGCGGGCTGACTCAGGGCGGCGGCTGGGGCCTGTCCTATCGCTGGCTTGGGCCGACGGTGGACGCGCTGACCGGCGTAGAGATCGTTCTGCCCAACGGCACATGGGCCCAGATCGACGAGACCGGCTTTGTCGATGGCGAGCGCGACCCAGAGGTCGATTATGAGCGGCTCTTTTGGGCGATCCGCGGCGGCGGCGGCGGCAATTTTGGCGCCATCACCAAGTTCACCTTCAAGCTCACCCGGCCCGACGTGGACGGCTACACAAGCTTCCGCTTGGTTTGGAACGATGGGCGGCGGGTAGAGGGTGCCTCGGCCTGGATCAGGATGTGCGCCGACGCTGACGAACGGACGAACTTCTTTGGCCGGATGCTGGTCAGCGGCACAAAGGAGGCGCCCAATGAGAACCCTGACTTTGTGGTTAGCGGCAGGTTCTATGGCGAGGAGGAAGACGCCCGCGCGGAGGTCTCGCGCTGCCTTGGCGAACATGCGCCCAGCGTGGATGACTTTTGGTTTGAAGACTTCGACACGCCCGGCACCTTCGCTGCCGCCTTTCTCGAAGGCCGCGCCTCTCCACCCCCCGCGCAGGGGCCCTTTGGCGCGCTGGAACCGAAGGATTACATCATCCAGCTCGGCCCCCCTTCGGCGGGCGGCCCCCGCTCGACCTGTGACACCACTGCGCACCCGCACAAGGTCAGCTCTTACGTGCTGGCCCCCGACAAAGATGTCGCCGCCGCCGTGGCCGAGCTTGTGAGCCGGCACGACGAGGTTAAGGGCGCGAATGTCTATGTCAGCTTCCACGGCATGGGCGGCGCGGCCAAGGACCGGCCGATCGAGCTGACCGCCTATCCCTGGCGCAAGAACGACTACATGGTGCAGGCGCAGGCCTGGTGGAACGCGGACGATAGCTCTGTGGACATAGGCGCGATCGACGCCTTCTTTGACGATTTCCGCGACACGATTGGCCCAATGTCGCAGGGGGCGTTCATCAACTTCCCCGACTGCGCGCAGGAGGTGAAGGAGTATTACGACACGCAGTTCGGCCCATTGCAGGACGTCAAGCAGATGGTGGACCCAAAGAACCGGCTGCACTTTGACGGCGGCATCCCCCTACCCGGCGAGGAGGTCGCGGTTGACACCGGCGCGACCAGCGACCAACTCCAAGGGGCAACCGCTTCCAAACCAGGTCAGACCATGAGCAACACAGCCCTTATCACCGGCGCCTCCGCCGGCATCGGCGCGGCCTTCGCCCGCCACCACGCCGCCCTGGGCGGCGATCTGGTCATCGTGGCCCGGCGGCAGGACAGCCTGGAGGCGCTAAAGGCCGAACTTGAGGCCGCGCATTCCGTCCAGGTGCATGTGATCGCCGCCGATCTGGCCGCCGAGGGCGCCGCCGAGAGGCTCTTTGCCGCGGTGCAGGCCGCCGGCATCGAGGTCGACATCCTGATCAACAACGCGGGCTTTGGCGGGCATGGGCGGCTGGTGGACCGCCCGCTGCCGGATGAGATGGCGATGATCGACCTCAACGTGAAGACGCTGGTCTCGCTGACGCATCTCTTCGCCGCGGACATGGCCGCGCGGGGCGGCGGCAAGATCCTGAACGTCGGTTCCACCGCGGGGTTCATGCCGGGGCCGCAGCAGGCGGTGTACTATGCCACCAAGGCCTTCGTGAACTCCTTCAGCCAGGCGGTGGACCACGAGATGCGCGCCCAGGGCGTGACCTGCACCGTGCTGGCGCCGGGCTATGTCGAGACCGAGTTCGCCCAGGTCGCCAACCTGGAGGGCACCGATCTGGTGCGGTCCGGGCGCACCGCGGAAAGTGCCGCCAAGCACGGCTATGACGCGATGCTGGCGGGCAAGCTGGTGACGGTGAACGAGTTCGGGCTGAGCGTGATGCTGAACTGGGTCACGCCCTTCCTGCCGCGCCGCATGGTGCTAAGGATCGTGGACCGGATGCAATCGAAGTAAGCCAAGCTTGACGGGACCCGCGCCCTGCCCCTAGCCTCCTGCGCAAGGGAGGACCGTCATGTCAAAATTCGTAATCGCGCCGCATATGCGGCTGCATGAGTGGATCGCCGTCGAGAAGGGCTATTTCGACGAGGTCGGGCTGGAATACGAGCTGGAGGACCAGCTCAAACCCCTGGGGCGCGACCGGCATGACCTGGGCGACAAGGTAGGCGCCTACCAGACCTTCGAGAAGGGGCGCAGCTGCGATGTCAGCTCCGCCTGCCACTGGACGGTGAACGTGGCCGCGGCCTCGGGGCATGGCAAGCTCTACGCGAAATGCTACTCGGTCTCGCCCTGCGCGATCTTCGTGCCCGCCGACAGCGCCATCAAACGGCCCGAGGACCTGGCGGGCGTGCCGATCTCGGTGGGCTACCAATCCGGCAGCCACTACTCGACGATCCAGGCGATGGAGCGGTTCCTGCCCGCCGACCAGATCAACCTCAGCTTCGCCGACGGGCTTCTGTTCAAGCGCATGGAGCATATGATCGACGGCAACATCCCGGCGGTGTCGCTGTTCTCGGGGCCCTATTACTTCATGGAGCAGATGGGCTTCCGCAAGGTGCTGGACACCTCCTTCATGATGGCCGCGATGGTGGCCGAGGACGCCAATATGGGCGACGTGGAAAAGTTCTTTGCCGCGCTGCGCCGCGCGCAATCGGATATCGACCTGCGCCAGGAGCTTTATACGCATTACTACCGCAACGAGTTCCCCGAGCGCTTCCAGGCGCAGATGGACACACGGCTCTTTGGGCCGGGCGAGCGGGTCGTGTTCGAGCCCTATAGCCGCGAGATCTTTGACGCCTCGCGCGAATGGATCGCCGCGCGCGACATCTTTGAGGGCGGCGACCTGGGGTCGCTGGGCTATGACGAGGCGGTCGTGGCGCCTGCGGTGTAAGGATAAGGGTGCGAGCTGGGCCTCCAGTAGGCATTGGCGCGCCACAATTTTCTTGCAAGAAAATTGCGAAACTCTTGCAAGAGTTTCTTCGGCGCGCCTCGAAGTGATCCGCTATGCGCAACCCCTTGCCGCTTGCGGGCCCACTTTCCTTGGAAGGAAAGTGCAAATCTCTTGCAAGAGATTTGGCGCGCCCACAGAACGCACCAGGCCAGGAACACGAAAACCGACGCAGCCAGCCCATTACCTGGCGTTCAGATATCGCCGCGGCGTCTAGCCCTGCGCGCGGATCCAGTCGGGGAGGTGCCCAATATCTGGCAGCACCGCGCTGGCATGGGGCGCCAGCTCCTCCGCCCCGGCCATGCCGGTCAGCACCGCCACGCTGCGCATCCCCGCGGCGCGCCCCGCCAGCAGGTCATGGGTGCTGTCGCCCACCATCACCACCTGCCCAGCGGGCAGGCGCATCTGCGACGCGAAAGCCAGACACATCCCCGGAGCGGGCTTGCCGCCATGGCCGCTGTCATAGCCCGCGATGAAATCGAACCCCGCCTCGTGGCCCACGCTGGCCAGATGCGCCCGCGCGGGCGCCTCGGCGTCGTTGGTGGCCACGCCCAGCTTTAGGCCCATGCCGCGCAGCTCCTCCAAGAGCGGCCCAAGCGGTACGGCCTCCACCTGCGGCGCCTGCGCCGCCTTGGCGTTCAGCTCGGCTTCGATCTCCCACATGGCGCGCCCGGGTAGCCCCGGCGCCAGGAGCCGTGCTATGTCGTCGGGCGTTCCCGCGATGACCTCGCTGGCCGGATCAAAGGCTCCGGCGGCGAAGTCATAGCCGATCAGCCGGCCCAGCTCTGCCGCGCGCGGCGCGTCGCCCTGCGCCAGCGCCACCAGGGTCGCCTTGGCCCAGGCGTTCCAGGTGCCGTTGAAGTCAAACAGCGTGCCGTCCTTGTCAAAAAGCACCCCCTTGATCGCATCCGCCATAGCGCCGTCTCCTGTTTGCGTGCCTCTTCGCACACTTGGTCCTGCGTTGACAGCCGGTTCGCGCTGGCCAAATGTAGCGCGACAAATCACAAGGCAAACAAACATCCATGCTGAAGCTAAGGTCCTATCGCAACCGCCCCGTTCACCTGGGGCCCTATCCGCTAGAGCGCATGACCCGCAGCGAGCAGGGCCCGCAAGGGCTTCAGGAGCTGCCCCCGCCAAGCCCCCTAAGCTTCCGGCGCCCCGAGGACCCGATCAGCATCGTCAACGCGATGCAGGAATTCCAGGCGATGCTGGATGCCACCCGCGACGGCATCCCAAAGGAGCCCGCCGAGATCCCCAGCGACCTGGCCGAGCGCGCCGAGCATATCAAGGCCTTCGGCTACTACCTGGACAGCGCCCAGGTCGGGGTCTGCAAGATCCCCGCCACCGCCTGGCTGGACGCGCCCCTGGTGAACCCCGACATCGACCGGCTGGCCGAAAAGATCCGCACCATGCAGCCCAAATCGCTGGCCGCGGGCATCGACGTCATCATGGCCGGGCTGCGCGAGAGCCTGGCCAAGCCGCCCGCCGATTGCCGCCACCACACCCACGCGATTGTGTTTCTGGTCGACAACCCGCGCCCGCCCAAGGACGGCGAGCCCGGCACGGATTGGTTCCGCGACGCCGACGCCCAGCGCGCCTGCCTGCGGGGCATGGAGACCGCCGTCACCCTGGCCAACTACATCCGCCTGCTGGGCTTCGAGGCGCGGGCGCATTCCGCCGCCACCACGGATGTGCATCTGGAGCAGCTCGGCGTGGCCGCGGGGCTCAACTGGGTCAATGGCGGCCGCGCGGTGAACCCGTTCCTAGAGGACCGCTATGGGCTGGCGGTGATCACCACCACGATGGAGCTGGCCCCGGACGCGCCGCTCAAGCCGCACCAGCACCTGCCGGTCTCCTGGGCCACCGGCCACGGCACCCACGCCAAGACCGCGCGCAACCAGGACCCCTACGCCAAGCGGCTCTTTAAGAACGGCCCGCACCCGTTCGAGACGCTCAAGCGCGTAGACGAGCCCACGACCTATATCGACCGCCCCAATGTCGAGCGCGTGCCCAAGCGCGCGAATATGTTCGCGCGGTCCTTGTTCGGCGATCTGGGCAAGGCCGCGCAGGAGGGCGCCAAGAACGGCAATTACGTGCGCAAATCGGCCTCCGCCTTCGCCTTCCGGCCCTCGCTTGGGGCCTTCATCCTGCTGCAGGACGGCGAGGCCGGCCCGCAGCACCCCTCAACCCGCGACCCCGCCCGCAACGCCGACAACATCAAGGCCGCGCTCTACTGGCTGGGGATCGACGCGGCGGGGCTCTCGGACTGCCCCGACTGGACCTATTATAGCCACGACGCCGCGGGCAACGAGATCACGCCCTACCACGACCAGGCGATCAGCATGATCGTCGACCAGGGGCATGAGACGATGGAGGGCGCCTCGGGCGACGACTGGATCGCCTGCGCGCAGTCGATGCGCGCCTACCTGCGCTTCTCGCTGCTCGGCGGGGTGCTGGCGCAGCACCTGCGCAACCTGGGCTATCCCGCGCGCACGCACACGGTGATGGATGACGAGGTGCTGCACCCGCCCCTGCTGCTGCTGGGCGGGCTGGGCGAGGTCTCCCGCATTGGCGAGGTGATCCTGAACCCCTTCCTGGGCCCGCGCCTGAAATCCGGCGTGGTGACCACCACCATGCCCGTGGCCCATGACAGGCCCATCGATTTCGGCCTGCAGAAGTTCTGCCAGTCCTGCAACAAATGCGCCCGCGAATGCCCCTCTGGGGCGATCACCGCCGGGCCAAAGCTTATGTTCAACGGCTATGAGATCTGGAAGAGCGACAGCCAGAAATGCACCACCTACCGGGTGACCACGGCGGGGGGCGCGATGTGCGGGCGCTGCATGAAGACCTGCCCGTGGAACCTCGAGGGGCTCTTTGCCGAGGCGCCGTTCCGCTGGGCGGCCTCCAACGTGCCGTCGCTCGCGCCCGCCCTTGCCAAGCTCGACGACATGGTCGGCAATGGCGAGATGAACCGCGCCAAGAAATGGTGGTGGGACCTGGAGATGGTCGAGGACGGGCCCTACCACGTCTCGGCACATGAGTTGAACGCCCGCGCGCTGTCCAAGGATCTGGACCTGAAATACGAGGACCAGACGCTGGCGGTCTACCCCGCCCCGCTGGCTCCGCCGCCCTATCCCTGGCCCTTCCCGATGGACCGCGAGGCGGGGATCGAGGCCTATGAGGGCATGATCTCGGCCGAAGAGCACAAACGCCGCCGCGCCGACGGGATACCGACGGAACACCGGCGCAATACCGACGACGGCGAAAGCCCGGTTGTGCAATGCGTGGTCTCCAAGGCCGAGCGGATGACCGACGGGGTCACCAAATACGAGTTCTCCCGCGTGGACGGCCAGGACATGCCGCCCGTAGAGGCGGGCGCGCATATCGACGTGGTGGTGGCGCCAGAGTTCTTCCGGCAATACTCGCTGTCCGGCGACCCGGCGGACCGCTCCAAGTACCAGATCGCCGTGCTGCGCGAGGATGCGGGCAAGGGCGGCTCCAAGCTGATGCACCGCATCTTCCAGGAGGGCCGCCGCGTCTTCATCTCCAAGCCGATCAACCACTTCCCGCTGGAAGAGACCGCCAGCCACACCTACCTGATGGGCGGCGGCATCGGGATTACGCCAATGATCGCCATGGCGCATCGGCTGCACGCGATCGGGGCGTCCTTCGAGATGCGCTATAGCTGCTCCAAACGCGCGAATGCCGGGTTCCTGGAGGACCTGCCGAACGTGCCCTGGGCGGATAAGATCCACTATCACTTCTCGGACGAGGGCAGCCGGGCGGACCTGGCCAAGGTGCTGGACTACAAGGACGGCGCTCATGTCTACACCTGCGGGCCGGACGCCTATATGCAGTCGGTGATGGACGCCGCCGAGGCGGGCGGCTTCCCCGAGGAGGCCCGCCACCTGGAATACTTCTCGGTCCCCGAGCAGCCCGATTACGAGAACTTCCCCTTCACGCTGAAGATCGCAGGCCAAGAGATCGCCGTCAGCGCCGACGAGCACGCCACCGACGCGCTCTTGCGCGCGGGCATCCATGTGGATGTGAAATGCTCCGACGGGCTCTGCGGGGTGTGCAAATGCACCGTGCTAAGCGGCGATGTCGAGCATCGCGACTTCGTGCTGTCCAAAAAGGACAAAGAAAACAGCATGATCCTGTGCCAGTCCCGCGCCGCCGACCCTGACGGTACGCTAGAGATCGAGCTATAGAGCGCGCTTTTTTTGCAAAAAGGAATCACGTCCCGCCCCGAACATGATTGCGAAGCTTGGTGTCTGCACTTATGCTCAAGTAGCGCACGCAATTTATGGCTCGGGTTGGGAAGTGATGCTCTTTTTATGTTTCAAGCGTTCTGCCTTTAGCTTTCGGCACCTACTTGAAGGCAAACATTCGCGACATCGTTCGGCTTTGCCACGATCCGCTCTTTTGAGGATGTGCTAGGGATGCGCGCCCAGAGGTCCGTCATAATTTCGCGCGCGCCGGAGGAGGTCTATGACTTCGTCACCAATCCGGCGAACGCCGCCTATTGGCAGGCCGAGGTGACCGGCTGCGAGGTGCTGAACCGCACCGAGGATGGGGTGGGCTCGCAGCTGCGCTGGGTCTTCGCAGGCGGCGGGTACGAGGTCGAGGCGATCGAGACCGTGATTGCCGTGGACCGCCCGCGCCTCTTCGCCAGCCAGCATATCGCGACCCGTTTCCTCAGCGGCCCGCCGCCCGACCCCGGCCAGCTACCGGCGACCGAGGACGATCTCGCCCAGCGGTTCCGCCTCACCTATGGGCGCAAGCCGCCCGGCGGGCTGGTGGCGCTGGAGTTCGAGCCGCTGGACGACGCGGCGGCCTGCTGCGTCACGATGCGCGTGGAAACGCAGCTTGGCGGCGCGGCGTGGATCGGCGCTTGGGTGCAGCGGCTGATGGGCCGCAGCAATATCAAGACCGCGCTGAACGCGCTCAAGGACGAGATGGAGCGCCTCGCCCTGCCATAGGGTGCCGCACAAGGGGGGAGGAGCGCATAGATGTTTGAAGACCGGATGCGCGACTTCGCGCAGCGCCTGCGCGCGGCGGGCACCGATCTGGCCCTTATCACCGATGACGACGCGGTGTATTATCTGTGCGGCTACTACGACTACCTGCATATGGAGTTCGGTCGGCCCACGATCCTGGCGGTCTGGGCGGATGGCCAGAGCCTGCTGATCACCCCCAGCCTGGATGCGGCGATGGCCGAGCATGCGGCCCGCGTGACCCGCGTGGCGGCCTGGAATGACGGCGTGGGCGCGGAGTGGCGCGCCGAGCTGCCCGGCGCTTTGCGGGACGCGGGCTGCGTCGGGCTGGAACCCGGCCACATGCCGCCCGTGGTGCGCGCGGCGGTGGACGGGCTGCTCGCCGACCGCGCGGTCAGCAACGTCACGCCGATCATCGCCGAGATGCGCATGATCAAGACGCCGCAGGAGCTGCAGCTCGCCCGCCACGCGGGCCAGGTTGGCATGGCGATGATGCAGGCCGGGCGCGGCGCCATCGCCGATGGCGTGCCCGAATATGAGGTCGCGCTGGCGACGTCTCGCGCCGGGACCCGCAAGGCCGCCGAGATCCTGGCCGCGCATTACGACGACGCCATGATGTCGCCCAACACGCATTTCCTGCAGATCATGGCCTCCGGCGATCAGATCACCAAGACCCACCACCGCGCCACCACCCGCGTCATGCGGCGCGGCGAGCCGGTGTTCCTGTGCTTCTGCGGCATGACGAATTTCCACCGCTTCAAGCTGGGCTTCGACCGCACCTTCTGGATCGGCGAGCCGCCCTCGGACCAAGTGGCGGTCTATGAGGTGGCGGTGGCCAGCCAGGCCGCGGCGCTGTCGGTGCTCGGCCCCGGAGTGCGCGCCGAGCAGGTGCACGCCGCCTATGCCGCGGTGATCCAGGATGCGGGCTATGACTTCCCGTTCCGCTGCGGGCGCGCCACGGGGTTCAGCTATCTCGAGCAGCCGCAGCTGGTGACCGGCGAGACCACCGCGCTGCAGCCGGGGATGGTGTTCGCGGTGGACGGCTCGGTCGCGACGGACAGCTTCCGCGCCCAGGTCGGCGACAGCTTCATCATCACCGACAGCGGGTACGAACAGATCACCCATCACCCTAAGTCGGTGAGTGAAGTTAGCCTTTCCTGAACCAATTGCCGCAAGTATGGTTTACGCGCCACTGGGCGGGTGATAATGCCGCGCCTGAAACATAGATCCGGAGCGCCCAATGGCACAAGATTACGTCGTCAAGGATATCGCACTGGCCGAGTTTGGCCGCAAAGAAATCACCATCGCCGAGACCGAGATGCCGGGCCTGATGGCCAGCCGCGAGGAATACGGGCCCTCGCAGCCGCTCAAGGGCGCGCGGATCGTGGGCTCGCTGCATATGACGATCCAGACAGCGGTGCTGATCGAGACGCTGGTGGCGCTTGGCGCCGACGTGCGCTGGGCCTCCTGCAACATCTTCTCCACCCAGGACCACGCCGCGGCGGCCATCGCGGCGGCGGATGTTCCGGTCTTCGCCGTGAAGGGCCAAACGCTTGAGGAGCATTGGGACTATCTCGACAAGTCCTTCCAGTTCCCCGAGGGCGCCAACATGATCCTCGACGACGGCGGCGACGCGACCTTGTATGTCCTGCTGGGTGCGCGCGCCGAGGCGGGCGAGGACGTCATCCCGGTGCCGTCCTCTGAGGAGGAAGAGGTGATCAAAAAGCAGATCGCCAAGCGCATGGCCGAGACCCCCGGCTGGTTCACCAAGACCCGCGACGCGATCAAGGGCGTCTCGGAGGAGACCACCACCGGCGTGCACCGGCTCTATGAGCTGCAGCGCAACGGCCAGCTGCCCTTCCCAGCGATCAACGTGAACGACTCTGTGACCAAGTCGAAATTCGACAACAAGTATGGCTGCAAGGAATCGCTGGTCGACGGCATCCGCCGCGCCACCGACACGATGATGGCGGGCAAAACGGCGGTGGTCTGCGGCTATGGCGATGTCGGCAAGGGCTCGGCGGCGTCCCTGCGCGGCGCGGGCGCCCGCGTGAAGGTGACCGAGGTCGACCCGATCTGCGCGCTGCAGGCGGCGATGGACGGGTTCGAGGTCGTCACGCTTGAGGACACCGTCGCCGACGCCGACATCTTCATCACCACCACCGGCAACAAGGACGTGATCCGCATCGAGCATATGCGCGAGATGAAGGACATGGCCATCGTCGGCAATATCGGCCACTTCGACAACGAGATCCAGGTCGCCGCGCTGAAGAACCACAAATGGACCAACATCAAAGAGCAGGTGGACATGATCGAGATGCCCTCGGGCAACCGCTTGATCCTGCTCTCGGAAGGCCGCCTGCTGAACCTGGGCAACGCCACCGGGCACCCAAGCTTTGTGATGTCGGCCAGCTTCACCAACCAGACCCTGGCGCAGATCGAGCTCTGGACCAACACCGACGCCTACCAGAACGACGTCTACATCCTGCCCAAGAAGCTGGACGAGAAGGTCGCCCGCCTGCACCTGGCCAAGATCGGCGTGAAGCTGACCGAGCTGGACAAGGAACAGGCCTCCTATATCGGCGTCACACCCGAGGGCCCCTATAAGCCAGAGCACTACCGCTACTAAACGATGACGCGTTCCGCCTCGCCGATGTCTGATCGGCGGGGCGGCGTTCTCTGACCGCGGCGGCGACCTCTCGCCCCCGCCGGCCCGGCCTTCCTTGATTTTACGCCCCCCAGCCGCCAAGCTGCCTGGGATTGCCTTCATTGATGGGGCCCGCCGGATGCGGTCTTGGCGCAAGGAACTGAACAAGCGGCTGGCAGAGCGGATCTTTCTCGACGCGCAGCGCGACTACCTCACGGGCGAGCTGAACCGGCGCTCGGCGGTGCGCCTGGTGACCTACGCGCTCGCGGCCATTGTGCTGTTGTCGCCCTATCTGGTCCTCGCCGCCGCCCTGGCGCTGGCCTATGCGGGCTTCCCCAACATCTTGCCCCTCGTGGTCGCGGCGATCCTGGCCGCGGCGGGCTGGTTCCTGTTGCCGCCGCGCCGCCGCCTGCCGGAGGGCGCGCTCACCCGCGCGGAGCTGCCGCTGACATTCGCGCTGGTGGACCGGGTGGGCGCGGCGCTGGGCGCACCGCGGATCGACGCCATCGCCATCAGTGACGCGCACAACGCCGCGGTCGGCGAGACACGCAAAGCCCGCTACCTGATCCTCGGCGCGACCCTGTGGGAGAGCCTGCCGGCGGAGCAGCGCATCGCGCTGATCGGGCACGAATTGGTCCATCTGGTGAACCAGGACCCCACCCGCAACGGCTTTCTGGGCGCCGCAATGGGCACTCTGGACGCCTGGTACGAGATGTTCCTGCCCTCGCGCATCTTCGAGCCGCATCACGCCGATGATTACGCCCAAAGCTCCAACCTGATCGCGGATCTGATCGGCGGCCTCACCCGCAGCATCGTCGAGCTCTTCAGCGCCGCGCTGGGGCGACTGTGCTTTCTGGAATCGCAGCGCGCCGAGTACCTGGCCGATGCGTTCTCTGCCGAGGTGGCGGGCGCCAAGGCGCCGGTTCGCCTGTTGCAGCAGATCGAGATGGCCCCACAGATCAATGTCGAGATCGCCCGGCTCGGCGGGCGCAACCTGCCCGACGGGATCGACATGATCCGCCGCCTGGCCCGCGCCACCGTCGAGGTGCCGCCGGACAAGCGCGACCAGCTGTTGCGAGAGATGCACGAGACCGGGCACGCCGCGGACGAGACGCACCCGCCCTCCAATTTCCGCATCGCCTTCCTGCAGACGCTGCCAAAGCAAATGCCAAAGGTGGTCCCCAGCGATGTGGATTTCGCGGCCATTGACCGCGAGCTGGAGCCGCATCTGGCCCGCATCGGCCAGCGCATCTGCAGCGCCCTGATGGTGCAGTGACGCGCCCGCCCCTGACCGTACACCACTTGACCAAATCCGCTTGACCATGCCGCGCCGCGGCGCGTTAAACTGCGCCCATGAAAGGTATCCTCGCCGCGATCCTGCTCTGCCTCGCCGCGCCCGCGTCCCACGCGCTGGACAAGCGCACCGAGGATTTCGTGGCCGCAAACCTCATCGCGATCTACTATCACGAGCTGGGCCACGCGCTGATCGACATCCTCAAGCTGCCGATCTTTGGCCAGGAGGAGGACGCCGCCGATGTGCTCAGCGCCGTCTTGATCCACCATCTGTTCAAAGAGCCCTCCGCCCAGCGCATCGCGCGGGCCGCCGCGATTGGGTTCCTGGGCGAGCGCTCGATCGCCGAGGCGCAGCGCGTGCGGGTGTCCTACTGGGACGTGCATGGCCCCGATCTGCAGCGCTATTACACCTTCGTTTGCCTAATATTTGGGGCCAACCCGGCCGAGCGCTCCGCCCTGGCCCGCGAGCTGCGCCTGCCCGAGGAGCGCCGCCAGACCTGCGAAGAGGAATACCGCCTGGCCGCGGATTCCTGGGGGCCGGTGATCACGGACCTTCGCGACGCCGGCGCCGGTCGCACGATCCGCTTTCTTGCCAATTACCGCGTCAGCACGGCGGGCCAGCTGACCATCGACGTGATCCGCGCCGAGGTGGAGGCGATGAACAAGGAGCTCTCGCTCCCCAAGCGCCTGCTGGTCCGGGTCGAGCCCTGCGACACGGTGAACGCCTTCTACGACCCAAAGCGGCGCGAGATCATCATCTGCACCGAATTCGCCGAGTATCTCGCCGAGGTCGCCCCGAGGTGAGGGCGCGCGGGCCGCGGGTTTGTGATCACTATATTTCCGCGCGTGATCACAAAATTCAAACAAATCCGCAACCTGCGCCAAAAAACCGCGCGATGCGGGCCGCGGACCGCGTGACACGCAACGAAAAAATAGTATTCAGGACGTAATCTCGCGCCCACCCGTGCGCGGCAACGAGAGGAACAGACATGGCAGACGTGAATCGCGGCAACCGGCCGCTTTCGCCCCACCTACAGGTCTACCGCCCACAGCTTACCTCAATGTCCTCCATCATGGTGCGGCTCACCGGCATCGCGCTCCTGGGCGCGGCGGTGTTCGTGGTCTGGTGGCTGCTTGCGGCCGCGACATCGCAGGCGGCCTTCGGCGGGATCGACGCCTTCCTGCGCAGCTGGTTCGGCGACCTGATCATGTTCGGCGCGACCTGGGCGGTGTTCTACCACGTGCTGGGGCGGCTGCGGCACGTGCTTTGGGACTTCGGCTACTGCCTCGAGGTCGAGACGTCCGAGAGGCTGGCGATCGGCATGTTCGGCCTGGCAACACTCCTGGCGCTGATCTGCGCCGTGGCGCTGTAGGGGAGGATACGGGATGCAGTTTCTAACCGACCGCAAGCGCGCGCAGGGCCTGGGCTCGGGCCGCGGGGGCACGCATCACCACTGGCAGATGATGGTCACCTCGATGCTCTTGGTGGTGCTCGGCCCGCTCTTTGTGATCACCTTCGGGCTGGGGCTCGGCGGCACCTATGAAGAGGTGCTGGCCTATTTCGCCCGCCCCCTGCCCGCGCTGATCACCATCCTGACGCTGGCCGTGGGCATCTACCACGTCATGCAGGAAACCCTGGTCGCGGTGGAGGACTACGTGCCCGGCATCGCGGGCAAGATCACCATGGTGGTGGTGACGGCATTCTCTTACGCGCTGATCGCGGCCGGCATCTTTGCCGTGGCCCGCATCGCGCTCTGAAGCTTAGGAAGTAAATAATGGCAGCATACGAGTACGAGACGCATGACTATGACGTCGTAGTAGTAGGCGCGGGCGGGGCGGGCCTACGGGCGACGCTCGGCATGGCCGAGCAGGGCCTGCGCACGGCCTGCGTGACCAAGGTGTTCCCGACGCGCTCGCACACGGTGGCCGCGCAGGGCGGCATCGCGGCGTCGCTGAGCAATATGGGCCCCGACCACTGGCAGTGGCACATGTATGACACCGTCAAGGGCTCCGACTGGCTGGGCGATACCGACGCGATGGAGTATCTGGCGCGCGAGGCGCCCAAGGCGGTCTACGAGCTAGAGCATTACGGCGTGCCGTTCAGCCGCACCGAAGAGGGCAAGATCTATCAGCGCCCCTTTGGCGGCCACACCACCGAGTTCGGCGAGGGCCCGCCGGTGCAGCGCACCTGCGCGGCCGCGGACCGCACCGGGCACGCGATCCTGCACACATTGTACGGCCAATCGCTTAAGAACAACGCCGAGTTCTACATCGAATACTTCGCCATCGACCTCATTATGTCCGAGGACGGCATCTGCCAGGGCGTGCTCTGCTGGAAGCTTGATGACGGCACGCTGCATGTGTTCAACGCCAAGATGACGGTGCTGGCCACCGGCGGCTATGGGCGGGCGTATTTCTCGGCCACCTCGGCGCATACCTGCACCGGCGACGGCGGCGGGATGGTGGCGCGCGCCGGGCTGCCGCTCCAGGACATGGAGTTCGTGCAGTTCCACCCCACCGGGATCTACGGCTCGGGCTGCCTGATCACCGAGGGCGCCCGCGGCGAGGGCGGTTACCTGACCAATTCCGAGGGCGAGCGGTTCATGGAGCGCTACGCGCCCACCTATAAGGACCTGGCCTCGCGGGACGTGGTCAGCCGCTGCATGACGATCGAGATCCGCGAGGGGCGCGGCGTCGGCAAGGAAGGCGACCACATCCACCTCAACCTCAACCACCTGCCGCCGGACACGCTGGCAGAGCGGCTGCCGGGCATCTCTGAATCGGCGCGCATCTTTGCGGGCGTGGACCTGACCAAGGAACCGATCCCGGTGCTGCCCACCGTGCATTACAACATGGGCGGGGTGCCGACGAATTACTGGGGCGAGGTGCTGAACCCGACCGAGGATGACCCGGACCGCATCGCGCCCGGCCTGATGGCCGTGGGCGAGGCGGGCTGTGCCAGCGTGCATGGCGCGAACCGGCTGGGCTCGAACTCGCTGATCGACCTGGTGGTCTTTGGCCGCGCGGCGGCGATCAAGGCGGGCGAGGTCGTGGACCCGAACGCCCCGAACCCGGTGCTGAACCAAGCGTCTCTGGACAAGGCGCTGGACCGCTTCGACGGGCTGCGCCACGCCAAGGGCGAGGCGCCGACGGCCTCGCTGCGGCTGTCGCTGCAGCGCGCCATGCAAGAGGACGCGGCGGTGTTCCGCTCGTCGGAGACGCTGAAATCCGGCGTCGCGCGGGTGCAGAAGGTGGACGCGCTGTTTGACGATGTCGGCGTCACGGATCGCTCGATGATCTGGAACTCTGACCTGATGGAGACGCTGGAGCTGGCCAACCTGCTGCCGCAGGCCCTGGCCACGGTGACCGGCGCGGAGGCCCGCAAGGAAAGCCGCGGCGCGCATGCGCATGAGGACTTCCCAGAGCGCGACGACAAGAACTGGCGCAAGCACACGCTGGCTTGGTTGGGCAAGGGCGAGGCCAAGCTGGGCTACCGCCCGGTGCATCTGGACCCGCTCAGCTCCGCGGACGAGGGCGGGATCGACCTCAAAAGGATCGCCCCCAAGGCGCGGGTCTATTGATCCGCGCGCTTGGCATGGCCGCCGCGCTGCTGGCGCTCGCCGCCTGCGCCGAGGTGCAGCGGGCTACCGATAACGTGGCCCGCCAGGGCGCGCGCGCGGCGATTGACGAGGTGCTGGTCACGCGCTTCCCCGGCGTCGACGGCAACCGCGTCACACCCTATACCGACTGCGTGATCGACAACGCCTCGGGCCGCGAGATCGCGCGGCTGGCCCAGGCCGCCCTGATCGGCGTGGACGAAGACACCGTCACGCTTGTGTTCGACATCACCAAACGCCCCGAGACCGCGCGCTGCCTGCTGCAGACCGGCCTTGGACTGGCCACATAGAGGCCGAGGAGCAAAACGATGGTTCAATTCACCCTTCCAAAGAACTCCAAAATCCGCGTGGGCAAGACCTGGCCCAAGCCCGAGGGCGCGACCAACACGCGCAAGTTCCAGATCTACCGCTGGGACCCCGACACGGGCGAGAACCCCTCGGTCGACACCTATTTCGTGGACATGGACAGCTGCGGCCCGATGGTCCTGGACGCGCTGATCAAGATCAAGACCGAGACCGACCCCACGCTGACCTTCCGCCGCTCCTGCCGCGAGGGGATCTGCGGCTCCTGCGCGATGAATATCGACGGCATCAACACGCTGGCCTGCATCTATGGCATGGACGAGGTGAAGGGCGACGTAAAGATCTACCCCCTACCCCACATGCCTGTGGTCAAGGACCTGATCCCGGACCTGACGCATTTCTACGCCCAGCACGCCTCGATCATGCCCTGGCTAGAGACCAAGACGAACCGCCCGCAGCGCGAGTGGAAGCAGTCCATCGAGGACCGCAAGAAGCTGGACGGCTTGTATGAATGCGTGATGTGCGCGTCCTGCTCGACCTCCTGCCCCAGCTACTGGTGGAACGGCGACCGCTACCTTGGGCCCGCGGCCCTGCTGCACGCCTATCGCTGGATCATCGACAGCCGCGACGAGGCCACGGGCGAGCGGCTGGACGAGCTCGAGGACCCGTTCAAGCTCTACCGCTGCCACACGATCATGAACTGCGCCAAGACCTGCCCCAAGGGGCTGAACCCCGCCAAGGCGATCGCGCATATCAAGAAGATGATGGTCGAGCGCGCCCACTAGCGCGATTTCTTGGAAGAAATCGGCAAAACTCTTGCAAGAGTTTTGTCTCCCCTTGCAGCGAGTGGCAATTCGCTGGCCGATCAATGGTCTCGTGCCGTCGGCAGCGAGAACCGATGCTTCGGTGTGGATGCCTCATTCTGGCCTGGAACGTCCTTTGGGCGCGCCAAATCTCTTGCAAGAGATTTGCACTTTCCTTGCAAGGAAAGTTGGGACCGCAAGCGGCAAGGGGTTACGATTTAGGGATCATTTCGGGTCGCGCCGAAGAAACTCTTGCGAGAGTTTCGCAATTTTCTTGCAAGAAAATTGTGTCGCGCCAAGACCCGCCGAAGGTCAAAACGGCCAATGCCGGCGCCTCACTCCGGCCCGTCCATGACCCCCTCCATGGCCCCGCGAACGCGCGCGGGCCAGGGTTGCGGGCGCCCGTCTCGGTCCACATGCACCAGCACGTGGTCCACAGCCATGCGCAGGTCGGCGCCGCAGCGAGCCTGCGTCCGCAGGGTCACGCTGCTGCGCCCCACCGCTTGCACCGCGACCTCAAAGACCAGCGCGTCGCCATGGCGACTGGGCGCCGTGAATTGCACCTGCATCGACGCCGTGGGCACCGCCGCCTCCGCATGGATCACCTCGAACGGCCAGCCCAGTGCTGCATCAAAGAACGCCTCCACCGCGTCGTTGAGCATCTCAAAGTAGCGCGGGTAGAACACGATCCCCGCCGGGTCGCAGTGCTTGAACAGCACCTTCTGCGGGAAGGTGAACGCCATCAGGTGACGCGGGAGCGGGTCTGGTACTTCGCCGCGCGCCACAGCTCGCCGTCCAGCACTTCGGCCAGGATGCCGACCGCCGCGACCACGTCCGCCTCATCGATGAACAAAGGCGTGAAGCCAAAGCGCATGATGTTGGGCGCGCGGAAATCGCCGATCACGCCGCGGTCGATCAGCGCCTGCATCGCGGCGTAGCCCTGCGCGAACCCGAACGAGACCTGGCTACCGCGGGCGTGCTTGTCGCGGGGCGAGGCCAGCTCCAGCGCCGGACAGCGGGCCTCGACCTCGGCGATGAAGCGCTCTGACAGCGCCTGCGATGCGGCGCGCAGGTCGCCCATGTCGACGCCCTCCCAGGCGTCTAGCGCCACGTCCAGCACCGCCAGTTGCAGGATCGGCGGCGTGCCCACGCGCATCCGCTCGGTGGACATGGCGGGGCGATAGCCCAGCTCCATGGCGAACGGCGCCTCATGGCCGAGCCAGCCTGACAATGCGGGCTGGATCCCCTCGACCACATCCGGGCGCACATAGATGAAGGCGGGCGCGCCGGGCCCGCCATTGAGGTATTTATAGCTGCAGCCCACGGCGAACTCGGCGCCGCTGCCGGCGATGTCCACCGGCACCGCGCCGGCCGAATGCGCCAGGTCCCAGACCATCACCGCGCCCATCTCATGCGCGCGCGCGGTGATCGCGGCCATGTCATGCAAGCGCCCCGAGCGGTAATCCACATGGGTCAGCATCACCACGGCCACCTCCTCGGTGATCGCCTCGGCCACGTCCTCGGGCGCGGGGCTGCGCAGCTCATAGCCCTTGTCGATGGTGCGCATCAGCCCGTCGGCCATGTAGAGATCGCTGGGGAAGTTGCCACTATCGGACAGGATCACGCGCCGCTCGGGGCGCATCTTCAGCGCCGCGGCCAGCGCCTGGTAGACCTTGATCGACAGCGTGTCGCCGGTGGCCACCGACCCCGCGGGCGCACCAATCAGCCCCGCGATCCGATCGCCGACCCGGCGCGGCAGCTCCATCCAGCCCGCCGAGTTCCAGGCCCGGATCAGCTCGCCGCCCCATTCGGTCTCGATCACCCGCGCCGCGCGCTGCACCGCGCCCTTCGGCAGCGGGCCCAGCGAGTTGCCGTCCAGATAGATCACCCCCTCGGGCAGCTCGAACATCTCTTTGCGCAGCACGCTCATAATTCACCCCTGACGTTCCATAGCTCCGGGAACAGCTCGACCTCTAGCATCCTGCGCAGGTATTGCACGCCCGATGTGCCGCCGGTGCCGCGCTTGAACCCGATCACGCGCTCGACCGTGGTGACGTGGTTAAAGCGCCAGCGGCGGAAGTAATCCTCTAGGTCCACCAGCTTCTCGGCCAGCTCGTAGAGCCCCCAATGCGCGTCGATATCCTCGTAGACCTGGCGCCAGCGCGCCTGGATCTCGGGCTGGGCTTCGTGCGGGGTGTCAAGCTGCGGCGCGGGCATCTGCGCGGTGTCGCCGTCCAGCGTGCGGAAGAGATGCGCCACCACCGCGTCGTAAAAGCTGGGGCGGGCCAGCTCGTCGGTCAGGATTTTATGCTGCTCGGGCTGGTGCGCATGCGGGCCCAGCATGTGCCGGTTGCGGTTGCCCAGCACGAACTCGATCAGCCGGTATTGATGCGACTGGAACCCGCTGGAGGGCCCAAGGGCGGCGCGAAAGGCGGTGTAATCCGCCGGCGTCATGGTGCGCAGCACGTCCCAGGCGTTGTTGAGCTGCTCCAGGATGCGGCTCACGCGGGCCAGCATCTTGAACATGGTGGGCATCTCGCCCGCGATGAGCGCCTCGCGCGCGGCGCTCAGCTCGTGCAGGGCGAGCTTCATCCAAAGCTCGCTGGTCTGGTGCTGGATGATGAACAGCATCTCGTCATGGGCGTCCGACAGCGGGTGCTGCTGGGACAGCAGCGCGCTCAGCCCCAGGTAGTCGCCATAGGACATCGCGTCCGAGAAATCCGTCTTCGCGCCGTCCTTCTTGGGGTCGAACTCAGCCATGCGCAGGCCCCACCGCGCGCTCTGTTAACCACGGGGTTTGCCCGACAGGTGCCATACGCTTTGCCGACGCTTTGCCGACCGGCGTTTGGCCATAAAAAACAGGTGTTAACCCGGTGATTCGCCGCCTGCATGCGACCGCGGCGTTTAGACCTCGTTAGCATTTGGCGTCGCTCAGATGCGCGGTGGCCTCGATCTCGACCAGGGCCTCGTCCTCGATAAGCCCCGCCACGACCAGCATCGACATCGCAGGGAAATGCCGCCCGAAGACCTCGCGATAGGCGGCGCCCATCTCGGCCTGGCTCGCCACATAGGCGCGCTTGTCGGTCACAAACCAGGTGAGCCTGGTGACGTCCTCGACAGTGCCGCCCGCGGCCTCGACCACGGCGCGGATATTGGCCAGGGCCTGGCGCGCCTGGCCGATGAAATCGCGCGCCTCAAAGACCTTCTCGGCGGTCCAGCCGATCTGCCCGCCGATATGCAGGACGCCGTCCTTGGTCAGCACGCCATTGGCGTAGCCCTTGGCGGGCAGCCAGCCCTCGGGGTGAATGATCTGATGGCTCATTTCAACTTAAACCTTTGAATTTTCCCGGTTTGTGTCTTGGGCAGCGCCTCGGCATAGACCACGCTGCGGGGGTACTTATAGGGCGCGATGGCGGCTTTGACATGGGCCTGCAGGGCCTCGGTCAGCGCCTCCGAGGGCGCCGCATCGGCCAGCACCACATGCGCCTCGACGATGGCGCCGCGCGCCTCGTCCGGCACGCCGATCACCGCGCATTCCGCCACGTTGGGGTGGCTGAGAAGCGCCGCCTCCACCTCGGGTCCGGCGATATTGTAGCCCGACGAGATGATCATGTCATCATTGCGCGCCGCGAAGTGGAAATACCCCTCCTCGTCCTGCCAGAAGGCGTCGCCAGAGATGTTCCAGCCGTCCTGCACGTATTCGCCCTGCCGCTCGCCCTTCAGATAGCGGCAGCCGGTGGGGCCCTTAAGGGCCAACCGCCCCACCTCGCCGCGCGGCAGCTCGGCCCCGTCGGGGCCAATTACCCTTGCCTCGTAACCACTTACGGGCTTTCCGGTGCAGGCGGGCTTGTGGTCCTCAAAGCGGTTGGAGATGAAGATATGCAGCATCTCGGTGGCCCCGATCCCGTCCAGCATCGGCTTGCCGGTCTTGGCCATCCATTCGTCATAGACCGGGGCGGGCAGCGTCTCGCCGGCGCTGACCGCGGCGCGCAGGCTGGACAGGTCCGCGCCTTCGTCCATCGCGCGCATCATGAACCGGTAGGCCGTGGGCGCGGTGAAGCAGACCGTGGCGCGGTATTTCTCAATGATCTCAATCATGTTGGGCGGGGCGGCGTTCTCCAGCAGGGTCGCCGTGGCGCCAAAGCGCAGCGGGAAGATCGCCAGCCCGCCCAGCCCGAAGGTGAAGGCCAAGGGCGGCGAGCCGACAAAGATGTCATCGGGCTGCACGCTCAGCACCTCGCGGGCGTAACCGTCTGCAATGATAAGCAAATCCCGGTGGAAATGCATCGTGCCCTTGGGGTCGCCGGTGGAGCCAGAGGTGAACCCGATCAGCGCCACGTCATCCTGGCTGGTGGGCACCGCCTCGAACTGCACGGGCTTCTCCAACGCCAGCCGGTCCAGCTCTGCGTCATGGTTCGAGGTGCCGTCGAAGCCGATCACTTTCTCTAGCGTTTTCGAGCCCTTAGCGCAGGAGACCATCTCGTCCATCAGGCGCGTGTCGCAGAGCGCGAACTGGATCTCGGCCTTCTCGACATACTTGTTCAGCTCGGCGGCGCGCAGCATCGGCATGGTGTTGACCACCACCGCGCCCGCCTTGGTGGCGGCCAGCCAGCAGGCGACCATGGCGGGGTTGTTGGCCGAGCGGATCAGCACCCGGTTGCCGGGCTTCACGCCCAGATCGTCCACCAGCGCATGCGCCAGGCGGTTGGTCCAATCGGTCAGCTCCTTATAGGTGCGCCGCCGCCCGTTGCCGATCAGCGCGGTGCGGTCGCCAAAGCCCCGCGCCACCATGGCATCGGTCAGCTCCACGCCGGCGTTCAGCCGGTCGGGGTAATCGAACCGCTGCGGCAGGTCGGGCCACTGGTCGCCGGGCGGCAGGTTGTCCCGGGCAAATCCGTCAGTATGGGCGGAAGGTCTCAGCATCGTTCACGCTCCGTGGTTGGCAAGGGTCTGGCGGGCGATGACGACGCGCTGTACGTCCGAGGCGCCCTCATAGATGCGCAAGGCCCTGATTTCGCGGTATAGTTTCTCGACGGTCTCGCCGGACCGCACGCCGTCGCCGCCATGCAGCTGGACGGCTTTGTCGATCACCTGCTGCGCTCGGTCGGTGGCAAAGAGCTTGGCCATGGCGGCCTCGCGGGTGACCCGCGGCGCGCCCATGTCCTTGGCCCAGGCGGCGCGGTAGACCAGCAGGGCCGCGGCGTCGACGTCCAGCGCCATGTCCGCGATATGGCCCTGCACCATCTGCAAGTCGGACAGGGGCGCGCCCCCGACATGGCGCGATCCTACCCGGGTCAACGCCTCGTCCAGCGCCCGCCGCGCGAACCCCAGCGCCGCCGCGGCGACCGTGGAGCGGAACACATCCAGCACCGACATCGCGATCTTGAACCCCTGCCCCGGCTGGCCGATCATCGCGCTCGCAGGCACCCGGCAGCCGTCAAAGCGCAGCCGCGCCAGGGGGTGCGGCGCAATCACCTCCAGCCGCTCGGCCACCTCCAGCCCGGCCGTGTCCGCGGGCACCACGAAGGCCGACATGCCCTTGGCGCCCGGCGCCTCGCCGGTGCGGGCGAATACGGTGTAGACGTCGGCGATGCCGCCGTTTGAGATCCAGGTTTTCTCGCCCTCCAGCACATAGTGGTTGCCGTCCAGTGCTGCGCTCATCGTGTTGGCCGCCACGTCCGAGCCGCTGCCCGGCTCGGTCAGCGCGAAGCCCGAGATCGCCTTGCCCGCGCGGGTCAGCGGCAGCCACTCGGCCTTATGCTCCTCAGAGCCGAAAAGCGAGATCGCCCCGGTCCCAAGCCCCTGCATCGCAAAGGCGAAATCCGCCAGGCCGTCATGGCGCGCCAGGGTCTCGCGGATCAGGCACAGGGACCGCACGTCCAGCCGCCCGTCCTCGGCACCCGAATGCGCCGCGATCCCGGCCTCGCCCAGGGACGCCACCAGCGCCCGGCAGGCCGCATCCACGTCACCGTGATCCACCGACACCCTGGCGGCGAAGGCCTCGACCTCTGCCGCCAGGGCCCGATGGCGATCCTCAAGGAACGGCCAGTTCAAAAAGCTTCGGTCCATCTTCTTCTTGGCTCCAAATACGGCGGGGGGTTGGGGGCTGGCCCCCAAAATTGCCCTCCCTAGTCTCCCTCGAACACCGGTCGCTGTTTTGCGACGAAGGCCTCATAGGCGCGCTTAAAGTCGTTGCCCTGCATGCAGATCGCCTGGGCCTGCGCCTCGGCCTCGATGGCCTGCTCCAGCGACATCGACCATTCCTGCGCCAGCATGGTCTTGGTCATCATGTTGGCAAAGCCCGGCCCGTCCGCGATCCTGCGGGCGAGCGCCGAGGCCTCGGCCTCCAGATCCTCGGCCTCCACCACCTTGTTGAAATAGCCCCAGGCGTGCCCCTCCTCGGCGCTCAGGGAGCGCCCCAGATACAAAAGCTCCGCCGCGCGGCCCTGGCCGATGATGCGCGGCAGGATCGCGCAGGCGCCCATATCGCAGCCCGCCAGCCCGACGCGGTTGAACAGGAACGCCACCTTGGCGTCCGGCGTGGCGATGCGCAGATCGGCGGCCATCGAGATGATCGCGCCCGCGCCCGCGCAGACGCCCTGCACCGCAGCAATCACCGGCGTGCCGCAGCCCAGCATCGCCTTGACCAGGTCGCCCGTCATCCGGGTGAAGGCCAGAAGCTCCTTCATGTTCATCCGCGTCAGCGGCCCGATGATGTCATGCACGTCGCCGCCGGACGAGAAGTTCCCGCCATTCGGCCCAAAGACCACCACATCCACGTCGTCGCGATAGGGCAGCGCGCGGAACCAGTCGCGCAGCTCGGCATAGCTCTCAAAGGTCAGCGGGTTCTTGCGCTCGGGCCGGTCCAGCGAGACATGCGCGATCCCGTCCTTCACCTGGCATTGGAAATGCGTTGCCTCAGACATCCTCTTGATCCTCCAGTGTCGCGCCCAGGTGGTCGAGCCGGGCGATCATCCCGCCCACGTCCTCGGCGTCCAGCCCGCCCAGGATCTCGTCGATCCAGGCCTCATGCGCGGCGGCGTGCTCGGCAAAGACCTCTTGCCCGCGCGGGGTCAGGCGCACCGAGTGCGCCCGCCGGTCGCCGGGCACCGCCACGCGCAGCGCCAGGCCCTCTTCGGTCAGCTTGTCGACGATGCCGGTGATATTGCCGTTCGAGACCTTCAGCATCTTGGAGATCTCGCTCATCTTCAGCCCCTCGGGCGCGCGGCTCAGCGCGCTCATGACATCGAACCGGGGCAGCGTCGAAAGGTAATCGCGGCGCAGGCGCCGCCGCACCTCGTCCTCCACGGCCCGGCTGGCCTTCAGAAGTTTTAGCCACAGCCGCAGCCGCTCCTTCGAAAGCGGGGCCTCGGCGGCCGGTTGTGTCTTCGGCTTCATATCTCCCCCCCCGACACGCTCAGCGCGTGCCCGTTGACCGACGACGCCCCCGGCGAGGCCAGGTAGAGCGCCGCGCTCGCCACCTCATCCGGTGCGATCAGCCGCGCCATCGGGTTGCCCGAGACGATCATGCCCATGGCCTTGTCGACCGAGACGTCGAACTTCTTGGCCACGCCCTTGGCGGCCTCCGCCGCCATCTCTGTGTCCACGAAACCGGGGCAGACCGCGTTGCAGGTGATGCCCTTCTTGGCGACCTCCTTGGCGGTGGAGCGCACCAGCCCCAGCACGCCGTGCTTGGACGCCGAATAGGGCGCGATATTCGACCCGCCCTGCAGCGAGGAGGTCGAGGCGATCGCGATCAGCCGCCCGCCCGGTGCCATGCCGCGCAGCGCCTCGCGGAAGGTCAGGAAGACCCCCGTCAGATTCGTGCCGATGATCCAGTTCCACTGCTCCAGCGTGGTGTCGACCAGCTTGGCGGGGGCGCCAACGCCCGCGTTGGCGACGACCACATCGAAGGGCTGCGCAAAAAGCGCCGCCACGCCGGCCTCGTCGGTGATATCCGCCTGCGCGATGGTCATGTCATGGCCCGCGGCGGTCGCCTCCAGAGGCTCCCGGCGGCGCCCGCTGACGGTCACCGCATCCCCCGCCTCGGCAAAGCCGCGCGCGATGGCGGCCCCGATCCCCGTGCCGCCGCCGGTCACCAAAACGCGCCTGCTCATACCCTTAGCTCCTGTGCTGCTGCCTCTGCCGCGCGGTCCGCAAGCCGCCAGGCCTGGTCGCGCCCCGCCTCGTAGGGACGCGGCCAGCAGGCCTGCCGGTCGCCGATCCCGGCGCCCTCGCGCAGGCTCCAATAGGGATCCGCCAGATGCGGGCGCCCCACGGCCACCAGATCCGCGCGCCCCGCCATCAGGATAGAGTTCGCGTGATCGGCCTCGTAGATATTGCCCACCGCCATGGTCTTGATCCCGGCGTCGTTGCGGATGCGGTCGCTGAACGGCGTCTGGAACATGCGGCCATAGACGGGCTGCGCCTCGGTGGTGGTCTGCCCGGCGGAGACGTCGATCAGGTCGGCCCCGGCGCGGGTGAAGGCGCGGGCGATCTCGACGGCGTCCTGCGGGGTCACCCCGGCCTCGCCGACCCAGTCATTGGCCGAGATGCGCACCGACATGGGCTTGTGCTGCGGCCAGGCGGCGCGCATCGCGGCGAAGACCTCTAGCGGGTAGCGCAGGCGGTTCTCCAGGCTGCCGCCATATTCATCGCTGCGGATGTTGGAGACCGGCGAGATGAAGCTTGAGATCAGGTAGCCATGGGCGGCGTGCAGCTCGATCATGTCAAAGCCCGCGCGCTCGGCCATCTCGGCCGAGGCGACGAACTGGTCGCGGATCGCGTCCATCTGGGCACGGGTGATCTCACGCGGCACGGCGTTCTGGTCCGACCAAGGCAGGGCCGAGGCGCTGACGATCTCCCAGTTCCCAGCAGCCAGGGGCGCGTCCATGCCCTCCCAGCCGATATTCGTCGAGCCCTTGCGACCTGAATGCCCGATCTGGCAGCAGATCTTGGCATCGGTAAAGCCATGCACGAAGTCGGTCAGGCGCCGCCATGCGGCCTCGTGCTCGGGCGCGTAAAGCCCCGGGCAGCCCGGCGTGATCCGCCCCTCGGGCGAGACGCAGGTCATCTCGGTAAAGACCAGCCCCGCGCCGCCCTTGGCGCGCTCGCCGTAATGCGTCAGGTGCCAGTCGTTCGGGCAGCCGTCCTTGGCCAGGTACTGCGCCATTGGCGAGACCACCACGCGGTTCTTCAGCGCCATCTCGCGCAGCCGGAAGGGCACGAACATCGGCGCCCGCACCGGCGCGTCGGCGGGCATCCCGGACCGGTCCATGAACCAGCGCTCGGCGCTCTCCAGCCAGTTTGGGTCGCGCTCGCGCAGGTTCTCGTGGCTGATGCGCTGGCTGCGCGTCAGCATCGAGTAATTCAACTGCACCGGGTCGAGCCCCAGATAGCGCTCCACCTGCTCGAACCACTCCATCGAGTTTCGCGCCGCCGATTGCAGGCGCAGAACCTCAAGCCGGCGGTCCTCTTGATAGCGGGTGAACGCGGCGTCCAGGTCCGGCTCGGTATGGATCAGGTCGGCCAGCGCGATGGCCGATTCCAGCGCCAGCTTGGTGCCAGAGCCGATGGAGAAATGCGCGGTGGCCGAGGCGTCGCCCAGCAAGACCACGTTCTCGTGGTGCCAGGTCTCGCACAGCACCCGCGGAAAGCGGATCCAGGCCGAGCCGCGGATGTGGCCGGCATTGGTCATCAGCGCGTGCCCGCCCAGATGCTTGGCAAAGATGCGCTCGCAGATCGCGATGCTCTCCTGCTGCGACATCTCGGCAAAGCCGAACTTGTCAAAGGTCTCCTGCGCGCATTCCACGATGAAGGTCGCGGTGTCGTCGTCGAACTGATAGGCATGGGCCCAGACCCAGCCATGCTCGGTTTCCTCGAAGATAAAGGTGAAGGCGTCCGCGAATGTCTGATGCGTGCCCAGCCAGGTGAATTGGCAGAGCCGCTGGTCGACCTCGGGCTTGAACGTGTCGGCGTAAAGCATGCGGGTGCGCGAGTTCAGCCCGTCGCTGGCCACCACCACATCGAAGTCGCGGCGGTACTCCTCGGCCGATTGCACCTCGGTCTCGAACCGCAGCTCAACGCCCAGCGCGCGGGCGCGATCCTGCAGCAAAAGCAGCAGCTTCTTGCGCCCGATCCCGCAGAACCCATGCCCGGACGAGACATGCTCCTCGCCGCGGTAATGCAGCGCGATATCGTCCCAATAGGCGAAGTTCTCGCCGATCGCTTTGGCGCTTTCGGGGTCATTCGCGGCCAGGTTCTGCAGCGTCTCATCGGACAGCACGACGCCCCAGCCAAAGGTGTCGTCGGCGCGGTTGCGCTCGATCACCGTGACGTCGGCGGACGGGTCGCGCAGCTTCATCGAGATCGCAAAGTAAAGCCCCGCGGGCCCTCCGCCCAGGCATGCAACGCGCATCGCATCCTCCATTCTGAAGCGTAACCGGCGGGCCAAAGCCGCCCCTTGGCGCGAAGCCTAGGCGCCGCGCCATTTAATTTCAAGCCTGAAATATTTAAGCATGCCTTAACCGAAGCATGCCCCGGCTCATGCCCCGGCGCGCACCGGACATCTTGGGGCTAGAGCCGCGCGAAATGCACCTTGTCGAAGTTGACCCGCCAGGCCGAGACCTCGGCGGCGATGCCCTCGGGGTCATTGCTTGCCAGGGCCAAAGCGATCAGCCGCGCCAGCTCTGGCGCGTCCTTGGCGGTCATGCCCCAGCGCGCCAGCTCGGGCGTGCCGATGCGCAGCCCGTTCATATCGCCGGGAACCTCGTCCAGGGGCAGGCCAATCCCGCAGGCCAGAAACCCCGCCTTGCGCAGCTTCTTGGACGCGGCCTGCCCGCCGCCATAGGCCGCGGCCCGCACCGCGAATTGATGCGAGGCCGTATGCCCCTGCCTGGTCCGGAACACCGGCACGCCGCGCGCCGCAAGCTCTGCGGCCAGCGCCTGGGACAGCGCGATCATCTCGGCGGCGTAATCGGCGCCAAAGTCGCGCCAATCCAGCATGGTCACCGCCAGCGCCGCCGACTTCGCGGCGTCGAAATTCGCCGTCATGCCGGGAAAGGCGATGCCGTCCAGCCGCTGCGCGATCTCTGCGTCGCTGGTCACGATCAACCCGCCCGCCGGGCCGCCCAGGCTCTTATAGGTGCTCATGGTCATCAGATGCGCCCCAAGCGCCAGCGGATTGCCCCAGGCCCGGCCCGCGATGATGCCGCATTGATGCGCCGCGTCAAACAGCACCTTGGCGCCGACCGCGTCGGCGATGGCGCGGATCTCGGCCACCGGGTGCTCGTAAAGGTTCAGGCTGCCGCCGATGGTGATCAGCTTTGGCCGCTCCGCCCGGGCCAGCGCGGCAAGCCCGTCCACATCCACGGTGTAGCCGTCCGCGGCAACCGGCGCCTCGGCGATGCGCAGCCCAAAGAGCCCGGCGCAGCCCGCCATGTGGTGTGTCACGTGCCCGCCCACCGAGGCTGGCGGCACGATGATCGCGTCCCCCGGCGCGCAGGTGGCCATGAAGCCATAGAGGTTCGCCATCGCGCCGGACGCCACCCGGATCTCGGCAAAGCGGGCCTGGAATACCTCGGCGCTCAGCTGCGCGGCGATCACCTCGATCTCTTCGATCGCCTCCAGCCCCATCTCGTACTTGTCGCCCGGGTAGCCCAGCGACGGGCGCGAGCCGATGCCCGAGGACAGCAAGGCCTCGGCGCGCGGGTTCATGACGTTGGTGGCGGGGTTGAGGTTGAAGCACTCGCGCTCATGGATGGCGCGGTTGCGTTCGGCGAGGTCCTCGATCCGGGTCAGCAGGGCCTGCGCCTCCACCGCCTCTATGTCATCGACGATGGCCTGCACCCGGGCCTCGCACGCGCCTGGCACCCAATCTCTGTTGGCTAACCTCATCAGATTGCGCTCCTCATTTGCTTGCGCACCATATTGCGGCCTGCCCGGATGATTTTGAAGCGCAGAGTTCTTTTGGGATCAACCAAGTGGCGATTCGACGCCCGTGCGACCACCGCGCAAGACCACCGCTGCCAGGATCGCGCCCGCGAGCCGCAAATCTTCATTGGACGGCCCGCATTCATAGCCGCCAGGCCTGCCACCGTTAAGATACGGTTACATCGCAACGGTAAGAACGCTCGCACGGTACCGTACCGACGCAGCCAAACGCGCGGGGATTCTCCCGCGCCGGAATAGCAACCTAGGGAGAAGCTAGATGCGAGACGAACTTGATCACGGCTTGACGATGGATGACTGGGACGAAGCCAACGATCCGCGTCCCGAGACCTCAGATTTTGACCGTGTGGTGGACGAGGCGCTTTCGCGGCGCGGGTTCCTGGGCGGCATCGTGGCCTTTGGATCGGGCGCGGCGGTGATGGGCACGGGCACGCTGCTGGGGTCGACCTCGGCCGAGGCGCTATCGGCCAACCGCTTTCCCTTCACCCCGATCGGCATCCAGACCGATGCGACCGTGCATGTGCCCGAGGGCTATAGCTGGTCGGTCGTGGCCCGCTGGGGCGACGCGCTGACCTCGGACGCCGAGCCGTTTGACCCGGCCACCGGCCACAGCACCGCGAACGCGGCCAAGGTCTTTGGCGAGAACACCGACGGCATGTGGCTTTACTCGGTGGACGGGCACGAGTTGCTCGCGGTCAACAATGAATACGCCAACCGCAAGACCAACCTGCCGGGCAGCGAGGGCGTGCCGCAGAGCCTTGAGGACGTGCAGCTCTTGCAGGGCATCCAGGGCGTGACCGTGCTCGAGGTGGCCCCCGATGACAGCGGCGCCTACCAGATCGTGGTGGATTCGCCCTTCAACCGGCGCATCGACCACAACACGCCGATGCAGATCACCGGCCCCGCCGCCGGGCATGACATGCTCAAGACCGCCGCCGATCCCACCGGCACCATGTCGCTGGGCACGATGAACAATTGCGGCTCTGGCCCGACGCCTTGGGGCACCTACCTGACCTGCGAGGAGAACTTTAACGGCTATTTCGGCTCCACCGACGCCGATCTAGAGCGCACGGCGGGCCAAAAGCGCTATGGCATCGGCATCGACGGCTGGGGCTACGACTATCACAAGCACGACCCGCGCTTTGACATCTCGCAGAACCCCAACGAGCCGCACCGCGCGGGCTGGGTCGTCGAGATCGACCCCGCCGACCCGGCCTCGACGCCCAAAAAGCGCACCGGGCTGGGCCGGATCAAGCACGAGAACGCGGCCTGCGTGCTGGCGCCCTCGGGCCATGTGGTCGTCTATATGGGCGATGACGAGCGCGGCGAGTACATGTACAAATACGTCTCCAACGCGACCTACGCGCCGGGCGGGGACACCGAGGAGCTGCTGAATGACGGCACGCTCTACGCGGCCAAGTTCCACGCCGATGGCACGGGCGACTGGCTGCCGCTGACGCCGGCGACCACGGGCATGGACGCGGGCGAGATCCTGATCCACACCCGCATGGCGGCCTCCGCCGTGGGCGCGACCACCATGGACCGCCCCGAATGGGTCGCGGTGAACCCGGTCGCCGCCGAGGGCTATTGCGCGCTGACCAACAACAAGAACCGCGGCGTGAAGCCAAATGCGGGCGGCGACGACACCTCGGTGAACGGGCCCAACCCGCGTGAGGCCAACAATTACGGCCAGATCGTGCGCTGGTTCCCGGCCAATGACGACCACGCGACCGAATCCTTCCGCTGGGATCTTTACGTCATGGCGGGCAACCCCGTCGTGGGTGAGGGCGCGTATAAGGGCTCGTCCAACGTCAACCCCGGCAACATGTTCAACTCGCCCGACGGGATGATGTTCGACAGCGCCGGCCTGCTGTGGATCCAGACGGATGGCGATGACGACAACGAGGGCGAGTTCGAGGGCCAGGGCAACAACCAGATGCTGGCGGGCGACCCGGTGACGGGCGAGATCCAGCGCTTCCTGACCGGGCCGAACGGGTCCGAGGTCACGGGGCTGTGCTGGTCCACCGACAAGCGCACCGCGTTTGTGGGCATCCAGCACCCGGGCGGTTCCTTCCCTGACGGGTCGGGCCTGCCGCGGTCCTGCATCGTCGCCGTTTGGCGCGATGATGGCGGCCTTGTGGGCTAAAGCACCTCAGCGCGCATGCGATGGGCTCCCGTTTCGGGGGCCCATTTCTGTTATGAGAGCTCTTGCGAAGGCCGCGTCTAGCGCCGCAGGGTGGCGCTTGGTGGCTCGCCGAACATCTCGCGATAGGCCACCGAGAAGCGCCCGAAATGCGCGAACCCGGCCCGGTGGCATATGTCGCCAACGGTCTCTGACGGGCTTGCGTTCCGGATCATCCGGCGCGCCATCGCCAGCCGCTGATCGCGCAGGTAGCGCATGGGCGACTGTCCCAGCTCGGCGCGAAAGCCCAGCTGCAGGCTGCGATCGGACACGCCCGCGGCATCCGCGATATCGCCGAGCGTGATGGGGTCGCCAAGGTTGTCGCGGATGAACTGCATGGCGCGCTGAACATGCACATTCGCCGCGCTTGGGCGGGGGCCGTGCAGCAGGTCCTGGACGTCGCTGGGCTGGCTCAGCAGGAACTCTGTGATCAGCTCCTCCTCGACCAGCACCTGGGTGTTGATGTTCTCGCTGGCAAAGACCGCGCCCTTCTCGGCCAGGCCAAAGCAGGTCTTGAGCTTGCGCACCCAATTGGCGGTGGCGGCGCGGTTCTCATCAACCGCGGTCGCAAAGGTCACCGGCGCGGCAAGGGCCTGGCTGGCCAGGCGCGCGGCCTGGCGGTTCAGCGCCTCGGCGTCGATCTGCAGCAAGAGCTGCGTGCACCCCTGGCGCCAGCGCATCCGCGTGTGGCGATGCGGGTTCAGCACGCTGCCCAGCCCGGCGCCGGTATGGACCTCGCCGGCGCTGTTGTTGATATCGGCCTGCCCCGCCAGGGGGATCTGGATCAGATAGAACGAGCCCAGCTCTCCCGGATCGATGCGCACATCCGCCCCGTAGCGGATGTAGTTCAGCGAGGCCGCCCGGCCCTCGGCCCGATGGTGGCAGGCGTCGAACGCCTCGGCGCCCGACGCGATGTCCAACCGGTGGTCGCAGAATTTGGCGGCGACGATGGCGCGCGCCTCGTCCAGCTCGTCGGTCTGAAACAGTCGCTGCCGGGCCAGCGGCTCTGACTTTGGAACGGGTTGCATCCGGCGAGGATAGCACAAAGACGCGCCTGGATACGCGCCGCTCGCAATTTTTTTCGTTTTTCGGATAAGCGAATTCCCCGTGCCCACATAGCCTGGGTCGAAATGAACCATAGGGGAGAAGTAAAAATGCACAATGGAGCCGGGGTCACCCCGTCAGCCGAGGGGCTTGAGGGCACACAATGGAATGTGGTCGGGCAGATCTACACGCCCAAGCTTTTGTCCAACAACGCCTTCATTTGGCACGCAGTAGTTCCGGCCGACACCTTCGTGCCGCCGCACATCCACCCCACGCAGGACGAGTGGATCACCATGCTCACGGGCGAGCTAGAGATCGAGTTCGGCCACACCAAGGGCGCGCCCAGCGTGCAAAAGGCGGGCCCGGGCGATGTGGTCCGCATGCCCACGGGCGAAGAGCACGGCATCTTCAACCGCTCCGGCGCCGAGGCGACCTGCGTCTTTGGCGTGGCGCCCTCGCGCAAACTTTTTGAGCTGTTCGGCGCGCTGGACGGGGTCACGGAACCGGAGGAGCTGGTGCGGCTCTCGGCGCTGCACGAGGTCGACTTTCTGCCGCCCCCGCCGGACGCCGGGTAAGGAGCACTGAAGATGGTGAAACGAAAAACGGTCGCCGTGATCGGCGGCGGGGTCTCGGGGCTTGCCGCCGCCAAGGCCTTTGACGCGCGCGGGCATCGCGTGCTGGGGTTCGAGCGCAGCCATGATTTCGGCGGCGTGTGGGAGCTGTCGCGCAGCTACCCCGACGTGCAAACGCAGTCGCCCAAGGATCTCTACTGCTACACCGACCACCCGATGCCGTCGGATTACCCGGAATGGCCCAAGGGCCCGCAGGTGCATGCCTACCTGCATTCCTACGCCGCCAAGCACAAGCTGGCGCGGCTCTTTCGGCTGAACACCGGCGTCAAGACCATGACCCGGCGCGCGGATGGCGGCTGGACCTTGGTGCTGGAGGAGGCCGGGCGCGAATGGACGCAGGACGTGGACTTCGTCGCGATCTGCACCGGGCAGTTCTCGGACAAAAACATCATCTCGCATCCCGGCCAGGACGGCTTTGCCGAGGCCGGTGGCGAGGTGATGCACTCGTCGGAATACACCGACCCCGAGATGATCGCGGGCAAGCGGGTCGTGGTGCTGGGCGGCTCGAAATCCGCCACCGATATCGCCGTGAACGCGGCGCAGAACGGCGCGCGATCTGTGCATTGGGTCTATCTAGAGCCGGTCTGGCGGGTGCCCTATTTCGTGGGCGGGATCAACTTTAAGCGGCTGCTTTACATGCGCGCGCAAGAGCAGCAGTTCAACACCTGGGGCAAGGGCCCGCTGCAACGGGTCCTGGCGGCGCTGCTCAAGCCGCTGGTCTGGGCGAACTTCCGCGGGCTGGAGACGCTGCTGAAGACGCAGCTTGGCCTGCACAAACACAACATGGTGCCCAAGACGCCGATCGAGAAAGAGGTGTCCTGCTCGGTGCCGATCGTCACGCCCGGGCTCTTTGAGGCGCTCAAGGCCGGCAAGATCAAGCCCATCCAGGGCACGTTCGACCGCTATGACGGCAGGACCATCGTGATGACCGGCGGCGAGCGGGTCGAGGCCGACACCTCGATCCTGGCCGTGGGCTGGAAGCTGGGCGTGCCCTATCTGCCCGAGGACGCGCGGGCCACGCTGATCGAGGAGGACGGCCAGTACCGCGTCTACCGCCTGGCGGTGAACCCGGACCTGCCGGATATGGGCTTTGTGGGCTTCAACTCGTCCTTCTGCACCGTGCTGTCGGCCGAGATGATCGCCAATTGGCTGGTGCGCTACATGGACGGGCAGTTGGCCAACCAGCCGACCGAGGCCGAGATGAACGCCAATATCGAGATGATGCTGAACTGGAAGCGCAACGAACGCCCCGCCGCGCAGATCTATGGCGGGCTGTGCTCGGCGCCGTTCCATTTCAAGCATTTCGACGAGCTGCTGGCGGATATGGGCGCCAAGAAGCGCAAGCGCGGCAACCCGCTGGCCGAGCAGTTCAGCTATCCCAACCATCAGGCCTATGCCGAGTTCCTCGCGTCCTGCCCACAGTATCAGGCGTCGTAGGCAAAAGACCAAGCCGCCCCGCAGCAAAGATCTGACGCGGGGCGGCATGCATTTCGACATTATTGATTGATGATTCGGTGTCGCCGAACGCGCGCCCGCGTCCCGGCCTCCTCCGCAAAGCTCGCTATTGGTACCCGCGGCCGGACTCGAACCGGCACGGCCTTCCGGCCTAGGGATTTTGTCTGAATGACGCCTGTGTGATTTGAACCCGATGGTCCTCGACGGTCTCTTGTCAGTTCCCCACGGCAGTGAAACAGTGCCTCCAAACACTGCGGAAGGGTCGTCATGTTGAATAGTAAAGCATCGGTCGATTTAGATTTCGAGGCCCCTACGGTGTCAGAATATCTGAAACTGCGCCGGGAGGGCGGACTAAGCGCCTTCTCGGAGGAGGCCGCTACAATAGGGCTTAAGGGGTCGTTTGCCGCAGTGACGCTTCGATCGGATGGTGAAGCAATTGGCATGGGGCGCATCGTTGGCGACGGCGGTTGTTTCTTACAGATTGTCGATATTGCAGTTGACCCAAGACATCGCGGCAAAGGGCTTGGCAAAACAATCATGACGGCCTTGATGGAACACGCAAAGAAGACACTGCCTGAGACAGCATTTCTAAGCCTTCTTGCAGATGTTCCAGCCGACAAGCTCTATGCGCAGTTCGGTTTTAGAGAGACGGCACCTGCATCGCTTGGCATGTCATGCCGCGTTAAGCAGGCATAAATACGATATCACGCGCTGACTGAATTTGAACCGAATATTGCCCTGCGTCGAAACCATCAAGGGTTTGATTATGATGCGCAATTATCTGACCCTGACGCAAAGCGCCTGCATCACCTGTGCAGGGGCCATCTGACACCAATACGACATCAAAGCCCTGTGAAACAGCACGTCTGACGGTCGTATCAACGCAATATTGCGTCATACATCCACCGATGATGAGCCGAGACGCACCCATTTGCGTTAAGTGCTGTAGCAGGTCGGTATCATGAAAAGAGCCGCAACTCTTTTTGTTCACAACAATTTCGCCGGTGTCCGGGCCAAGTGCTGGCACGATTTCCCAACCCTCACTTCCAACTTCGAGCCTGTGACCTGTCGGTCCATCATTTTGAACAAGCAAGCGTAGGGTGGGCAATGTGCCCACCACCCTCAATAACCGCACCCAAACATCTTCGGCGCGTGATCTCACGCACCACCCCTCAGAACCTCAGCAAACCCCATCCCCACCGCGCGGTCTGTTAACCCCACCATTTGCCATACGAGGTGCCATACGCAAGGCCGACACTTTGCCGACGCTTTGCCGACACGGGATTCCTCCACAAAATAAGGCGTTAACCCACCGATGAGCGGCCCACACCCGGAACCACCGCGCGCAGGGTTAACCCCTCGCAAATGCCCGCCGCACCGTTGGACCGACCAGATGTTATGTCCCCCCTCCCAAGGAAACCGGAGGGTAGCCGTTAGGGACGGTTTTCGGTCTTTGCAGCCCTGGGTCGAGCCCTATCGAGGCGTCCAAGTCAGACGGCTCGGCGGATATCGTTTCGACAACCAGAAGCCCCCCGTTGTTTCTGGCGGCCTCTTTGGTTTCCGCAATGCTCCGAAAGGGGCCCGCCGCAAGGGTTGCCTTAAGCCCAATCTGACCGATGCTGCAAGACGCACGGATGTCCGCTACGCTGCTTTCATCAACTGGATGATTATCTCAGGGCTTTCGTCTCCCAACCGCTCTCGCTTCCAGTTTCCAAACGTTTCAGACAATTCCAGACCGCATTTTGCTGCGATGGCTTTTATCTTGTCCAATTCAAGAAAACGTAGCGTGCTTTGTGAGGCAAGTGTCCCGCCTGTGTCGCTGAAATTGTACCGCTCCTCAAAAGTCACGTAATCGCCCTTGGCTTCTAAGACTTTCTGGACGACCTCAACGCTTCGACCGTTTCCAAGAGCTATGGGAGGCGATGCGTGCTCCGGCGTCCATCGCAACCAAGGTTTAGTCATGGGATTGCGGGTTTCAAACCAAAACGATCCGTTTGCACTCAACCGTTGCTCAACCGCTTCAAATAGGGCCGAAACTTGCGTGTCCTCTAGAAGACACTGGAATGCGTGGCCAGTCATGACTGCTGCATCGAAACTGATATTGTTCGCTAAATCGGATACAAGACCGGTTACCCAATCTACTGATCCTTCAGTGTCTTTTTGCTCCGCCCTGACAATCATCTGTGGGGCGGGATCAACCGCAGTCACCGCATATCCACGACGTGCTAGTTCAAGAGCGAAGGTCCCGGTACCGCATCCTATGTCCAGGATGTCAGCGGGCGCGTTTGGAAATTCTTCGATGTAGAAATCAAAATCCTCACGCGATGAGTTTATCGCATCGTAGACTTCAACGAGTTTCGTCTCGTGGTACAAAGCATCCATGAACAGTGTTCTAAAAACTCAACGGCTGTGGTGGAAGCCGAAATTCATTTTGAACCGCTAAAGGTCTTCTTCGTCCAGCATATCGGCCCTCTAAGCAAGCGTAGGGTGGGCAATTTGCCCACCGCCCTCAATAGCCGCACCCAAACATCTTCCAGCAAACGTAGGCTGCGTGATCTCACGCACCACCCCTCAGCCCCTCAACAAGCCCCAAACCCACCGCGCGCTGCGTTAATCCACCGGTTTGCCCGACAAGGTGCCATACGCAAGGCCGACGTTTTGCCGACGCTTTGCCGACGCGGGATTTGGCAGGAAAATAAGGCGTTAACCCCGATTCGGTTGGCAGGACGGACGCGTCCTCGGCGCGGGTCGTTTACGCATCCTTAAGGCGCGCTGAACGGTGCTCTCATCCGCCGCGGCAGACCCGCCGCATTCAACGCCGTCAATGGCGCGCAAGCTGGGCGGCCCGCAGGGCGGACAAACCAGGCTCAGGGCCGGATGGCGTCGGGGGCCAGGGGCGTGTCGGGCACGTCCATTATGACGTCCTCGGCGCGGTCGGATTCATCCAGCCGCACCTGCCGCCCGGCACTGCCATCCACAAAGAACAGGAACGCGCCGCACCAATACTCGCCAGCGGCGCTGCCATGGGCTTCAAGCAGGACCTCGCCCGCAGCCGAGCGGACCTGAAAGTCGCGCGCGATCTTGAAGTCATGGGTGCCGGTGTCCCCTTTGCCGATGGGCTCCGACGGGCGGGCGAAGATCTGCCGCCCGCTGGTGGGGTCGGTTTCTTCTAGGGTCCAAGCGGCGCTCATCAGGGGGCGCTACAGCGCCTCGGCGGCGGCTTTGACGTCGTCCGGCGTGCCGATGTTGCGCACAGCGATCTCGCGGTTGATGCGCCGCACCATGCCCGACAGCGCCTTGCCCGCACCGATCTCCCAGGTCTCGGTCACGCCGCCCTGCGCGCCCATCCAGGCCACGCTCTCGCGCCAGCGCACCGAGCCGGTGACCTGCTCGACCAGCAGCGAGCGGATCGTGGCCGGGTCGCTGATGTCATGGGCCAGCACGTTGGCCACAAGCGGCACTTTGGGGCGCTCGATATCGACCTCGGCCAGGGCCTGGGCCATGCGCTCGGCGGCGGGCTGCATCAGGGCGCAGTGGAAGGGCGCGCTGACCGGCAGCAGCATCGCGCGCTTGGCGCCCTTGGCCTTGGCGATCTCGACGGCGCGCTCCACGGCGGCCTTGCTGCCCGAGACCACCACCTGGCTGGGGTCGTTGTCGTTCGCCGCCTGGCAGGTCTCGCCCGCGGCGGCCTCCTCTGCGACGGATTGCGCGGTCTCAAAGTCCAGGCCCAGCAGGGCCGCCATGGCGCCTTCGCCCACCGGCACGGCCTCTTGCATGGCCTGCCCGCGCAGGCGCAGGAGCCGCGCGGTATCCGCAAGCGTCAGCGCGCCCGCGGCGGTCAGCGCCGAGTACTCGCCCAGGGAATGCCCCGCCACATAGGCCGCGGCCGCAACTGTCACGCCCTCGGCCTCCAGCGCGGCCATCGCCGCCAGCGAGGTCGCCATCAGCGCGGGCTGGGCGTTCTGGGTCAGGGTCAGCGCGTCCTGCTCGCCCTCCCAGATCAGCGCCGACAGCTTCTCGCCCAGCGCGTCGTCGACTTCGTCAAAGACCGCCTTGGCGCCGGGATAGGCCTCGGCCAGCGCCTTACCCATACCGATCGTCTGCGCGCCTTGCCCTGGAAAAATAAACGCCCGTGCCATCACTAGCCCCCTTCTTTGCTTGCCGCCTGCCATAGCGCGCCCGGCGCGCGCGCGCAATTGAGCCGCGCGCAAGAAAGCACATGCCCTGTGAATATTCGGGGGGTTTGTGCTGTTCCCCAGGCGCGCTATCTGAGCGCCAGCATAGATCGAGGACCAGACATGCAAGCAGCGAATTCTGCCGCCAGCTATGGCGGCGTCACCAAGACGTTCCACTGGCTGACCGCGCTTTTGATCCTGACCGCCTTCCCGCTGGGCATGATCGCCAATGGGCTGCCCTTTGGCACGGGCGAGGAGCTGGCGCAAAAGGCCTGGCTGTTCTCCCTGCACAAGACCGTGGGCATCGCGGCCTTCCTGGTGGCGCTGGCGCGCATCCTGTGGGCGCTGAGCCAGGTCAAGCCCGCCGGGCTGCACCCGGAGAACCGGCTCGAGACCTTCATGGCCGAGCTGGTGCATTGGCTGCTTTACGCCTCGATGCTGATCGTGCCGCTGTCGGGCTGGCTGCACCACGCCGCGACCGAGGGCTTTGCGCCGATCCTTTGGCCGCTGGGCCAGGGCCTGCCGCTGGTCCCGAAGTCCGAGCCCGTGGCCGAGGGCTTTGCCGCGGTGCATTTCGTCTTCACCAAGCTGCTGGGCCTGTCGGTGCTGCTGCACATCGCCGGCGCGCTGAAGCATGTCGTGATCGACCGCGACGCCACGCTGGCGCGGATGCTGCCGGGCCAGCCCGAGGTGCAGGTCACCCCCGCGCCGCATGGCCACGCCCCGATGCTTGCCGCTGCGGTGATCTATGCGGCGGGCTTCGCCGGCGCCCTGGCGCTCGCCAACCAGGACAGCCACCAGGCCACCGCCAGCGCCACCGCCACTGCCTTGGCCGCGGTGCCGTCCCAGTGGCAGGTCACCGAGGGCACAATAGAGATCACCGTCGACCAGCTTGGCAACCGCGTGACCGGCAGCTTCGCGGATTGGACCGCCGCGATCAACTTCTCCGAGACCGCCATCGAGGGGCGCCACGGCGACGCCGAGGTGACCATCGCCGTGGGCAGCCTGACGCTGGGCTCGGTGACCGCGCAGGCGCTTGGGCAGGGCTTCTTTGAGGCCGAGGCCTTCCCGACGGCGCTGTTTCGGGCCGACATCCTGTCCGACGCGGATGGCTAAGTCGCCGAGGGGGTGCTGCGCATCCGCGATATCGAGATGCCGATCTCTATGCCCTTTGCGCTGACCCTTGAGGGCGACACCGCCGACATGACCGCCAGCGCGAGAATCGACCGGCGCGGCTACAAGATCGGCGAGCAATATTCCGACACGGACGGGCTCGGCTGGCAGGTGGATGTGGCCATCACGCTATCGGCCACCAAGGGCGGGGCGTAGCCGGACCCGCCCCTTTGGCCTCCCCGTCTGGCGCCGCTTTTCTTGGCGCCCCGTTGGGCTCGCAGGTTCTGGCGCGCGGGTTGCGGATCACTGCAATGCGGACGAAACCTGCCGTTCAGGATAACCAGCTATCTACGACTCTGGCGAGCGAAACCATCTCAGGAGTGCCGCGCGCATCGTTCCACCATCGGTTCGGATTATCGTTCTTTGGCGTGTAATTTGCGCGGCTGGCCCATTCCTCACGAACGTGGATGATTGGTTCCTCGTACTGATGGGCGTAGAGAACGGCCTCCATGATTTTTTCGAGCAGCTGCACATCGCGCTCGAAGGATACTTTCAGTTCGACGGACGGGTAGACCTCGGTTCCGTCGGCTTCGAAGTCCTCGTTGTGAATCCGCGTAACCGTCTGTTCTCCTGGTCTTCCTGTCTCGGCTCCCTGAGCGGTTACCGTTGCATTTCGCTCGTAAGCGCCAACGGCAAGCGGATGAACCTTAAAGATGGCATCCAACAGTCGTTCGGCATCATCCGGTCTAGTGTTTATCTCCATTCGAAAGACAGGGATCAGCTTTCCTGATTGCGATACATAGTTCTCGATGCTGCTCATATCTGCTCTCCCTCGCCAGCCAACTTCCAGGGTAGCATACGCTGCCGCCAAGGGATGTCAGCAGTGTCACCTAGCACCGCTTTTTGCATTGCAGCATTAGGTGAATTGGGCTCTCCTCGGTCTTTCTCTGCGCCTTGCACGATGCTCTGGTTTCGGGGACTTGCAGCCATTCGGTGAACCGCGCACGAACTGGTAATGAGCGGGGCAAAGGATTGTTTAGCTGCTGGTGCGCCAACGGCCTGTCAGGTCACGACGTTCTTGATGCAGCAACATTGCTTCCAATTACCTCAATTACCCAAACGCGCCCGTAGCCTCGGTTGAGTGGTTTTCGCGTTAATCGCGCTCGACTAGCATCAAAAAAACAACCCGATCCTCGGAGACTTGGCCCGCATCTGGTCCCCCGTTGGCGGATGAAGGGTGATGCGCTGTTGGGTGGGACGGCCCCAGCTGCTGCGTGTCTGCCAAGACGTTTTCTAACAAGTTATGGGTTGGCGCCACAGCCGTTGTTGTTGGCTTCAATGGCTGTGGCCTAGGGCTCAGCCCGCGAAGCCTGCCAAGAGAGTGCCGCTTGATTGTCGAGCGTTTTCGAGCCGTGGGGCGGGTCTTCGGCGCACGTAAAAACCAGACCAGAGCCCCGCGCGCGCGGCATCCATAATGCCCGCCTGCATGGTGTCGGTTGCCTCTTTAAGCCAGCAGCGCCTCATGTTTGACGATATCTCCGCCCTTAATGATGGCCGATACGCCTTCGCCTTGCCCGGAAAGGACCGAGATGTTCTCGAGCGGGTTCGCCTTGACCAGCAAGACATCCGCGAACGCGCCCGGGTTCAGGGTGCCGAGCTTGCCCTCCATGCGCATCAGCTTGGCGGCAATCTGCGTGGCGGCCGCGATCACCATCTGGGTGGGCAGAACCTTGGCGCGCAGTTCGAACTCGCCGGATTGGTGCGGCTGCATGCCGCCCAAAAGGTCGCTGCCATAGGCCATGGGCAGGCCTGCCTCGGCCATGATGGTCAGGGACTCCAGCCCCTTCAGGCGCACGTCGTCCACCTTGGCGACGGATGCGGCGGGCAGCCCCATGCTGGCCCCCTCGCTGGCGAGCTTGTCATAGGTGATCAGGGTCGGGCAGGCGATGCAGCCCAGATTGGCCGCAAGCTGGGCCGTCTCGGCCTCGATCAGGTTGCAATGCTCCAGCGAGTGAATACCGCACTCGACCGCGCGGCGGATGGCCTCGTCCGTGTAGAGATGCGCGGCGGCGTAGGAGCCCACGTTGTTGACCTCCTCGACCATCGCGATCAGCTCCTCGCGCGAGAAGCCCAGGAAGTGGATCGGGTCGGTCGGCGAGGAGACGCCGCCATTGGCCATTATCTTGAGAAAATCCGCGCCGGAGCGAAACTGTTCCCGGGCCGCCTGACGGACGGCGGGCACGCCGTCGCAAATGACGCCCATGGTGCCCAGCCGGTCCTGATGGCCCTCGGTCGGTGTGCGCTCGAAGGGGCCGCGCAGGTCGGAATGCCCCCCCGTCTGCGAGAGCGCCTTGCCGCAGATGTTGAGCCTGGGCAGCGCCAGCGGTGCCGCGCCCATCGCCTGCCGGAAGGCGCCCGTCGCCCCGCCGAGATCCCGAACGGTGGTAAAGCCGCGCATCAGCATGGCGCGCATCTGGTTCATGGCGCCAATCGTGACGATGGGATCGGGCAGCGCGGCGTTGGCCTTGAGGTTCGCGTCCACGGCGTTGACATGCACATGGGCGTCGATCAGCCCCGGCATCACGAACTGGCCCTTGGCGTCGATCACCACGGTCTCGGCGCCGGGGCTTAGGTTCTGGCCCTGCTCCTGCACCTGCCCATCGGCCAGGCGGATATCCACGGCGTCCTGCGGCTGGTCCGTGGTGCCGTCGACGATGCGGGCAGAGGTGATCAGAATATCAGTCATTGGGATTATCCATTCTGTGGCGATAGTGGTTTTATGACGGCTTGCGCCAGAATCATTTCCTCAAAGGATGCGCAAAACGCGCGGCGGATCTCGGGGGTGGAGCGGTAGATCGACGCGAAGGCGTGGCCGCGCAACAGGTTCGAGGCCATGACCCAGTGCTGATCGGCCTCCGCGCCGCCGAACCCCGGCAACTCAAACGTGTCCTGCCAGAACGCGGCAAGCACCACGTACCAATCGTCGACCCCCTCATCGACCAGCGCGCGCAACTCCGGTTCGGCCCGGGTTTTGACCGCGATATCCATCGAGCCCACGAAGATGTCGCTGCAATAGGCGTCGCGCACGCGCTCGACAAAGTCGGAGCGCCCGATGCTGCCCTCCCGCAGCGCCTCGCCGAGCGCCCCCAGGCGCTCTGCCATGTCATCCATCAGATCGAAAAAAGCCGCCGCAATCAGATGGTTCTTGGTGGGGAAGTGATGGAACAAGGCCCCGCGCGAGACCCCGGCCATATTGAGGATCGGCTGGATCGACAGGCCCGTACCACCTTCCAGGATCAGCTGCTGCCGCGCGGCGCGTTTCAACGCCGCAATTGTCTTATCCTTGTCGCGGCGACGCGTCACGGGGGTGCGCTTGTCGATCGAATTTGTGTCTGCGGCCATGTTTACAAGATACCGACTAGTTGGTATGTAAGAAAGGAAAAAAGGATACGCGCGGGCTGAAATCTGCGCGTCCGGGGGATCATGTGTCTGTATCATTGCTTAGCGTTGCAGGTCTGCGCCGTAGCTTCTACGGCGTTCACGCGCTGAATGGGGCGGATCTTGCAGTGCAGGCGGGCACAATCACGGGCCTGATCGGCCCGAACGGCGCAGGCAAAACCACGGTCTTCAACTGCCTTTCCGGTGTCATCCCTGCCGAGGCCGGGCAGATCACCTTTGACGGCACCCAGATCACAACCTGGCGGCCCGAACAGATCAGCCAGCGCGGCCTTGTGCGCACCTTCCAGATCGCCCGCGGCTTCCCCAGGCTCACGGTTCTGGAAACCCTGTTGCTACATGGCGAGGCCCAGCCCGGCGAGGATGTGGTGGCCGCGCTGTTCTCGCCCGGGCGCTGGCGCAAGCGCGAGGCCGAGCTGATCACGCGGGCCGAAGAGGTCGCCGCGCAGCTCAACCTGACGCATGTGCTGGACAACATGTCCTCTGACCTGTCGGGCGGGCAGAAGAAGCTGCTGGAAATCGGGCGCGCCTTGATGGGGCGGCCCAAGCTGATCCTGCTTGATGAGCCCGTTGCGGGGGTGAACCCGACGCTCTCGGGCGAGATCGCCGAGCGCATCGCGGCGCTGCGCGAGACCGGGCTGACCTTTCTGGTGGTCGAGCATGACATGGAGATTGTCGCGCGCCTGTGCGATCCGGTGATCGTTATGGCCGCGGGCGCGAAGCTGACCGAAGGCAGCTTTGAAGAGGTGGTCAGCGACCCGCGCGTGCAGGACGCATATCTGGGCCAGCGGGCATGATGTTTCAAGCAACAGACGTGGTCGGCGGATACAGCGCTGCGGACGAGATCCTGAAGGGGCTGACCATCACCGCCGACGCCGGAGAGATCGTGGCCATCGTTGGCCCGAACGGCGCGGGCAAGTCCACCTTCCTCAAGGCCGTCACCGGTGTCTTGCCCGAGCTCAAGGGGCATATCGAGCTGTATGGCACCAAGCTGAACGGGCGCCGCCCGCGCCAGATCGCCCAGATGGGCGTGGCCTACGTGCCTCAGGAAAACAACGTCTTTGCCACCATGACGGTGCGCGAGAACCTTGAGATGGGCGGCTATATCGCCTCGGACCCGGCGCAGCGCATATCCGAGATGTTCGAGCGCTTCCCAATCCTGGCCGAGAAACGCGGCGATGCCGCGCGCACCCTGTCGGGCGGGCAGCGCCAGATCCTGGCCATGGCGATCGCCATGATGGTCTCGCCCCGGCTTTTGCTGCTTGATGAGCCCTCGGCGGGGCTTTCGCCCATCGCCGCCACCCAGCTTTTTGAAACGATCAGGGAGATCGCTGCGCAACAGGTCAGCGTCCTCCTTGTGGAGCAGAATGCCATGGACGCGCTGAACATGTGCGACCGTGCCTACATCCTCACCGCAGGGCAAAATCACGTCACGGGATCCGGCGCCCACCTGGCCGCCGATCCGGATATTCGGCGCACGTTCCTGGGCGGGTAAGAATATTTAGAGACGAAAGCAAAACAACAGAGAGGATCCACCATGCTGAAACTGAACAGACGCGCGTTCCTAAGCGCCAGTGCCGCGACCTTGGCGACCCCTGCTCTCTTGCGGGCGCAATCCGGCGCCATCAAGATCGGCACGCTGACGCCGCTGACCGGCGTGGGCGGCACCTACGGCCCATCGATGCGCGATGCGATCCTTGGAGTGGTGGCGCAGGTCAACGAGGCGGGCGGGATCCTGGGGCGCCAGATCGAAGTTGCCTCCGAAGACACGCAGACCTCGCCCGAGGCCGCCGTGCGCGCGGCGCGCAAGCTGATTGATGTGGATGGGGTCTCTGCCATTCTGGGCACATGGGCGTCGTCCATCACCACCGCCGTCGCGCCATTGGCCTGGGAAAGCAAGACGATGCTGATGTGCGTCTCGGGGGCCGACAGCATCACCAAGCTGCCGCATCAGGGTTTCATCTGCCGGACGCAGCCGAATTCGATCCTGCAGATCCAGGTGGCGGGCGACTTCATGGTGGCCGAAGGCGCGACGCAGATGGCCTGGATCGGGCCGCAGACGCCCTTCGCGGCCTCGTCCATTGATATCCTGGAACAGATCGCCGCGGCCAACGGGGCGGGCATGGAGAGCCTGATCTACGAGGCGGACAAGTCCACCTATCGCTCCGAGGTCGACCAGATCCTGCGCGGCAAGCCCGACTTCATCATGCTGGGCGGCTACGCGGCGGACAGCACCGTGCTGCTGCGCGACATCTGGCAGGCCGGCTATGAGGGCAAGATCATCGGCCCGGCCTATGCGGTGAATGCGGGCCTGCTGGACACGCTGCCCAGTGCGGTGACCGAAGGGATCTACACTTGGGAAGGCGCGCCCGCGGTGAACAGCGCGGCCTATGCCAACGTGAAGGCGATCCTGGGCGTGGATGAGGTCGATCCCTATTCGGCGCAAACCTATGACCACGCAAGCCTGACCATCCTGGCGATGGCGGCCGGCGGCGACAGCAGCGGCGACACGGTGCGCCAGAACGTGCGCAGCATCAGCCAGGGCGATGGCCAGATCGTCGAAAGCGCCGTCGACGGCCTGGCAGCGCTTGCGGGCGGCATCAACTACTCCGGCGCATCGGGGCCCTGCGATTTCAACGAGATCGGAGACATCACAGGCACGCAATTCGTGTTCAAGACAATCTCGGGCGGCAAGCCGTCGGAATACAAACGGGTCTGATCAAAACAAGGGCCGCTTCCTGGCGGGGGCGGCCCACTGAATAATCACAAGAGCAGGCATCCATGGACCTCATCCCACAACTTCTGGTGAATGGCATCATCAGCGGAGCGCTTCTGGCGATCCCGGCCATTGGCTTTACCGCCATCTTCGCCGTTCTGCGCTTTCCGAACTTCTCGGTCGCCAGTCTGGCCACCATCGGGGCCTTTGCGGGATATGCGGCGAATGTCGGGCTGGGCCTGCCGGCGGTGCCTGCGCTGGTGGCGGCCTTTATGGTGGCGGGTCTGGTGGGGCTGGCCTCGGACGAGATCGCGCTGCGCCCGCTGCGCCCCTATGGGGCTTTGACGGCGGCGATTGCCTCGATCGCGCTGACCATCGTGCTGGAGAACATGGTGCGCTTTGGCTTTGGCAATGACCTGCGCGGCTATGACCTTCCGCTTGTGCGGGACTGGCGGATCATGGGCGTGCGCGTGGGCCCGCAGCAGGTGCAGAACCTTGCTCTGGCCCTGGTGATCATGGCGGGGGTCTTTGCGGCCTTGAAGTTCTCGCGCATCGGCAAGGCCATGCGGGCCGTGGCCGACAACCCCACTCTGGCCGAGCTCAAGGGCATCGACCCGGTGCGCGTGGGGCGCTTGACGGTCTTTGTGGCCATGGGGCTGGTTGGCGCGGGCGGCATGCTTTTGGGGCTTGGGACCTCCATCGACCCGCTGACGGGCTTTCGCTTTATCCTGCCGATCTTTGCCGCCGCCGTGGTAGGCGGCTTGGGCAGCATACCCGGTGCGGCCCTGGGCGCGATGGTTGTGGGCATTGGCGAGGAGCTGTCGCTGCTTGTCCTGTCCCCCGCCTATAAGAGCGCCGTGGGCTTTATCGCGATCGTCCTTGTGCTGGCCTTCCGTCCCCGCGGCCTTTTGGGCGAGAGGGCCTACTGATGCTAAGCTACCTTCTTGCCACACTGACATTCGCCGGGGTCTACGCGCTGTTGGCGCTGGGTCTCAACGTGATCTGGGGCATGGCGGGCATGATCAACCTGGGCCTTGCCGGTTTCTTCGCCCTTGGCGCCTATGCCTCGGCGCTGGCAACGGTGGCGCTTGGCCTGCCGATCATTGTGGGCATTGTCATCGCGATTGCCTTCGCCGCCGCCGCCGGGGCCTTGCTGTCGCGCCTGACGCTTAATCTGCGCGGCGACTATCTGGCGATTGTGACGCTGGGCTTCAGCGAGGTCATCCGCCTGATCGCGGCGAACGAGATCTGGCTGACCAATGGCTCGGACGGCATCCCCGGTATCCCGGGCCCGTTGCGCGGGACGCTGACGCCTCTTGAGTTCAACGCGCTGTCCTGCGCCTTGCTGTTTGCCGCCGTGGGCCTTGCCTGGTGGATGACGGAGCGCCTGCGCCGAGCCCCCTTTGGGCGCGCGTTGCGCGCCATCCGCGATGACGAAACCGCCGCCGCCGTCGCGGGCAAGCCCGTCAGGCGCTACAAGGTGCAGGCCTTTGCCATCGGCGCGGGGCTTCTGGGGCTTGCCGGTGCGGCCTACGCGCATTTCACCAGCTATGTGGCCCCTGATATCTTTCGCCCGCTTCTGACGATCTACATCTTCTTGGCCCTCACGGCGGGCGGCACCGGCAACACCAGCGGGGCTGTCATCGGCGCGTTCTTCGTGATCCTGATCCTTGAGGGCAGCCGCTTCATCGAGCCGCTCTTTCATGGCCTGTCCGGGGCGCAAGGCGCCGCTCTGCGCGAGATCATCATCGGCAGCAGCCTCATCCTGATAATGCGCATCCGGCCGCAAGGGCTGCTGGCCGAGCGTCCGCCCAAATCCCTAAGGACCCAATAATGGACTGTCTGCGATTGCAAACCCTGGAGACCGCGCCAGACCTCTATGCGGCACTCGACCAGCTTATGGCTGAGATCGTCGGCCATAAACTCTTCACGTTGATGGTGATTGATCACGCCACCCGCGAGGCCGCGCGCGTGTACTCCTCCAACCCCGAGGCCTATCCCGTCAAGGGGCGCAAACCCTTGGGCGGTATGGGGGTTTGGGGCGCGCAGGTCTTGGACAAAGGAATGGCCTATATCGGCGAGGATGCCGACGACCTTCGATCTGTCTTTCCAGACCATGAGACCATTCGCGGGTTGGGCTGTGAGTCCGTTCTAAATGTGCCCGTCTATGATCAGGATACGGTCATTGGAACCATGAACCTGCTGCACGAGGCGCACTGGTACTGCCTTGCCCACATTGCGCGGTGCGCGCCCTTCGCGGCCTCTCTGGCCCCCCGCTTCGCGGCTTGGTCTGCGCAGAGCCATGGCTAACCCGCGGCGCTGAATTGCGCAGCGTCCTGCCGCTACTGCGGAATGGGCTGCGTTCGTTGCGAAGACGTCGATTCTGGTGCGCCCAGCATGGGTCCATGTGGACTCGAAGTGAACCTTCAACGTTATTAGAATAGCCCCGCGCTTGCCGCGCACGCTGATTTCAAGAAGCGTGTCGTCTGTGGCCTCGTCGTGGACAACGGCCACATCACGATACTCCAATCTTTTTAGCCCATCCGGCCTCAAACCGGTGTTGGCCATAAACAGAACTTTTCATGCACTCGCTGGGCTGCAGCAAGGTCTTTGCCATTGCGGGCCTTGCGAATACGCGCCCGGGTCGAGGTATACAGCCTCCTATACTCCTCCGGCAAAACCCATGCTCGGTGACTGATCTTCGAGGAACCTCGATAAGGCATCGACATGTCAAGCAAAGCTTCAATCTATCCTCGACGAATAGCCACCTCCAGAATCTGTCGGAGTACGACAATCTCTTGGTGCAGCGTGCTGTTTGCCGGCTTCTTCGCAAAATCGATTAAACGATGCACGCGGTAGTCCTGAATTGCCCCGGCATTGATCTCTGGAAGTGGTGTGTTCCCAAAAAAAGGGATCCAAATAGAGCCGAACTCGGCGCTCGTGACCATCCACGTATTGACGATTTCTAGTTCCGACAGTCAGAACATCGAATTCTCTTAGGAACTGCTTTGACGCCGTTTTAAACAACGTCCCCGAGACAAGCGTGCCGTCCCGCTTTGTCCTCATGAGGTTGAGATACCATTCCTCAGCAAAGTCCTTGGCCGCTGAAAGGCTCACCTCTTTATTGAAAACCCGGCGGTTTTCCCCTGGAGGTAGGTCGAACACTGCCAAATCGGGCCATCAGACCGCTTATTGACGTGCACCTTTCCGCCCAAAATCGAGTGTTGTGTTCTGCCACTCGCAGCCGACGCTCCGTATGACGCAATGTGTAAGCTCTGTGCAAGGGTATTTCGGATTAGCTATCGCAACCAAGAAATCTGGTAAGCTATTGTCTCTATTGGTACCCGCGGCCGGACTCGAACCGGCACGGCCTTCCGGCCTAGGGATTTTAAGTCCCCTATGTCTACCATTCCATCACGCGGGCCCGTGACCGTAGCGCGGCGACCATAGCGGCGCCCGCGGCGGGCGGAAAGAGGCAGATGTGCAGATCGGGCGATTGATCTTGACCTTTCCCGGGCGGGCCAAGATGCTGCCGGGATGTTCCCCTTTCGCGATCATAACCCGTCCGAGAAGACGCCCTATGTGACCTACGCGCTGATCGCGGCCAATATCCTGATCTTCATCAGCTATTGGCACCTCTTCGCGGACGAGCGCGCGCTCTTTCGGTTCTATTTCGACTGGGCGCTGATCCCCGAGAACGTGGCGGATGGCCGGAACCTAAGCGGGCTGGTCACCTCGATGTTCCTGCATGGCGGGCTGATGCATCTAGGGGGCAATATGCTGTTCCTGTGGATCTATGGCGACAACCTGGAAGAGGATATGGGGCACGCAGGCTTCCTGCTGTTCTACCTGGTCTGCGGGGTCGGCGCGGGGCTGGTGCATGTGCTGGCCGCGCCCTGGTCCACGGTGCCCACGGTGGGCACCTCGGGGGCGATCGCGGGCGTGATGGGCGGGTATCTGTTGCTCTACCCGCGCGCCCGGGTGGACGTGTTCTTTTTCTTCCTGGTGTTCTTCAAGATCTGGCCGATCCGGGCCTGGATCGTGCTTGGGGTCTGGTTCGTGCTGCAGGTGCTGGGCGGGCTGGGGTCCAGCATGGAGGGCGGCGGGGTGGCCTATTGGGCGCATATCGGCGGCTTCGTTCTTGGGGTGCTCTGCGTGCTGCCGCTCTGGGCGCGGCGCGGCGGGCAGTCCTTTTGGGCCCGCACCGGCGGCCATCCGGACCACCCCGAGACCAAGTACCGGCTGAGCCAGTCACGCATACCTATCGCCGGGAGGCGCCGATGAAAGCATCATGCCATTGCGGGGCGGTCGAACTCGAGGTCACCTTGGCGGAGGACATCGCAGAGGCGCGCCGCTGCGACTGCAGTTTTTGCCGCCGGCGGCAGGCCGCAAACGTATCAGTGCAAGAGACCGAGCTGACGGTGCTGCGGGGCGCGGACAAGCTGAGCCTCTACCAGTGGAACACCGGCACCGCAGAGCATTACTTTTGCTCGGTCTGCGGGATCTATACCCACCACCGGCGCAGGTCCGACAGCTCTGAGTTTGGCGTGAATATCGGCTGCCTTGAGGGCGTGAACCCCAAAGAGCTGGAGCCGCTGGGATGGAATGACGGGGCGAACCACCCCTCAGACGCGGGCGACGATCAGTAGGTCGGGATGTTCTGGCTGGACATCACTTCGCCGATCTGTTCGCTGTAATCGGCGGTGTCGTTGCCCAGCGTTATGAAGATCGCGGTGACCAGACCAACGACCGCGGCGGTCAGCACCACCCAGTCGACGGTGATGGCACCGGTCTCGTCCTCGAGTAGTTCTGCCAATCGCTTACGAGTCATCTAACCAATCCTAAGTTCACAACTGTCCCCTAGCGCTACCCTACAATGAGTCGGTTAACGGGGCTCCGAGTAAGAACCTAGGAGTTTCGGATAACCCTGGCAAATTTCTCATGAATTTCGGCATTTGCGGCGATCAATCCTTTGTCCATGACCGGATTGTCGACGTCCTTGATGCCCTCGACCATTCCGCCGGCCTCTCGCACGATCAAAACGCCCGCCGCGATGTCCCAGGGGTGCAGGTGGCGTTCCCAGAACCCATCCATGCGCCCGGCGGCGACATAGGCCAGGTCCAGCGCCGCCGAGCCAAGCCGCCGCACACCAGAGCAGACCGGCGAAATGCGCGCCAGATCCTGCAGCGCGTGCGGCAGGTCGGGGCGGGTGCCAAACGGCAGGCCGGTGCCGAACATGGCCTCGATCATGCGGCTGCGCCCAGACACGCGCAGGCGGCTTTCGTTCATCCAGGCGCCCTGCCCCTTCTCGGCAAAGAACATCTCGTCCTTGGCGGGGTCAAACACCACGGCCGAGACGATCTCGCCCTTGTGCTCCAGGGCGATAGAGACCGACCAATGCGCCAGCCCGTGCAGAAAGTTGGTGGTCCCGTCCAGCGGGTCCACGATCCAGCGCCTTGTGGGGTCCTTGCCCTCCACCTCGTCGCTCTCCTCGGCCAGCCAGCCGTAATTTGGCCGCCCGTTCATCAGCTCTTCGCGGATGATCGCCTCGCTGGCCAGATCGGCGCGGCTGACGAAGTCGCCCGCGCCCTTCATCGAGACCTGCAGGTTCTCGACCTCGCGGAAGTCCTTCACAAGCGAACGCCCCGCGATGCGCGCGGCCTTAATCATCAGGTTGAGGTTGGCGCTGCCTTGCATGTCTGGCTCTCCGATGGGACCGGCGCGATATAGGCGAGCCGCGCGCGGAAGCCAAGCCGCTTAGGCCCGCCTCATTGCCGCAGGGCCCGGTCCGCCGGAACCCGCGACAGATCCCGCGCCATCGGCGCGCGGGGGGCCGCGCTTAGCGCGCCGGGCGCCCCGCCACCCAAAGCAGTGCCGCGCCCAGCACGCCCGACAGGGCAGAGGCGATCAGGATCGCCAGCTTCACCGTGTCCAGCGTGCTGCCGTCGAAGGCCGCCGAGCCGATGAAGATCGACATGGTAAAGCCAACGCCGCAAAGCGCCCCGGCGCCGATGATCTGCATCCAGGAGATCTCGGCCGAGAGCCGCGCCAGCCCCAGCCGCACCGCGATCCAGACCGCCAGGGCGATGCCCAGCGGCTTGCCCACCAGCAGGCCAAGGATCACGCCCAGCGCCTCGGGCGCGAAGAGATCAAACGACATCCCCACCAGTACGATCCCGGTATTGAGGAAGGCAAAGAGCGGCAGGATGAGGAAGTTCGACCAGCGCTCCAGCGCGTGCTGCAGGTGCAGGCCCGGCTCGCGCAGGCGGTCCATGGCGCCCTCCAGCACCTCAAAGGCGCGGTTGCCAATGCCCCGCGAGCTGCCGCTGGCCGCCTCAAGCTCGGCCTGGAATACCGCGGCGGTCTGCGCCGCCACGCCCGCCAGGTTCGCCCCCCGGCGCGACGGGATCGCCGCCGCGGTCAGCACCCCGGCCACGGTGGCATGCAAGCCGCTTTCATGCACGTAGTACCACAGCACCACGCCCAGCAGCAGGTAGGGCAGCCGCGAATAAACCCGCGCCAGGTTCAGCCCCGCCATCACCACCAGCACGACCCCCGCCAAGAGCAGCGCGTGCCCGTCGAACCCATGCCCGTAGAACAGCGCGATCACCACGATCGCGCCCAGGTCATCGGCGATGGCCAGGGCCGAGACGAAGACCTTCAAAGAGGTCGGCACCCGCGAGCCCAGCAGCGCCATAATACCCAGCGTAAAGGCGATATCGGTGGCCATGGGCACGCCCCAGCCCCCCGCTCCGGGCCCGCCCCAGTTCACCGCCACATAGATCAGCGCCGGCACCAGCATCCCGCCAATCGCGCCGATGATCGGCAGCGCCGCGCGGGACATATCCGACAGCTCTCCATCCACGATCTCGCGCTTGATCTCGATGCCCACCACCAGGAAGAACAGCGCCATCAAGCCGTCATTCACCCAGGCCTCGAAGGGCAGGTTCAGACCGCCCTCGCCAATGGAGATGCCGATCTTGAGGTGCTTGAGCTCCTCGTACCAGTGATGCAGCCCGATATTCACCGCGACCAAGGCGGCCAGTGTGGCCAGGATCAGCACCATGCCCGCCGAGGCGGCCCATTCGAAGAAATCGCTGCTGGCCAGGCGCCAGCGGTAGCCCAGGGGCTTGGTCGCGGCCTCGATCAGCGAATCCTCGTCCCAGGCGCCCTCGTAATGCCGCCCGTCAACGAATAGCGCGGGCGCGGCGTTGATATGCCCCGCCGTGGCCTCGGCGCGATGGTCCGCGAGCACCGCGTCGGTGGCCTCGGACGCCATATCGGCGCGCAGCTGCGCCACATCCAGGCCCAGCTCTGCGGCGGCGGCCTCTATCGCGTGCATGTCCAGAGCCCTGCCCCGCTCGAACAAGGCGCGATGCAGATCGAACGCCTTGCCCTGCCCCTGCGCGGCGATTACCGCGCGGGCGGCCTCCTGCGCCCCCGGCGCGCTGCCGGGCAAGAAGCGCAAAGTCAGGCACACGTCCTCTGTCGGGAACCGCTCTGCCGTGCGCATCATCACGTCGCGGATGCGCCGCGCCGGCTTGCTGGTGTAGTCGACAAACCAATGCAAAGAGACCTTCGCGTCGGCGGTTCCTAGAGTGATGTCTTGCGCCATGCGTGCCCCCCACCAGGCTGCCCGGTTACGCCGGTATTGTCTGCCCCTCGCGCTGAAGCTTCAAGGGCTCCGTCCGCGCCAGGCGCAGAAGATGCGCCATATAGGGCTTGGTTGTCTCAACGTCCCGGGTGGCCGCGTAGAGCCGGCGCGTCACGCCCTGCGCCGTCAGCGGGCGGGTGACATAGTCGGAATGATAGCGCACCTCGCGCACCACCCAGTCGGGCAGCACCGCCACGCCGCGGTTCGAGGCCACCAGCAGCAGGATCACCGCCGTCAGCTCGACCTGCCGGATCCCGCGCGGCTCGACCTTGGCGGGCAGCAGAAGCTGGCTGTACACATCCAGCCGGGACCGCTCCACCGGGTAGGTGATCAAAAGCTCGTCGCGGAAATCCTCGGCCACGACAAACTCCTTCTGCGCCAGCGGGTGCTGGGCAGAGGCCACAAAGACCGGCTCGTAGTCGAAAAGCGCGGTGAAATCAACGTCGTCCAGATCCTCGGGATCCGAGGAGACCACCAGATCGACCTCCTCGCGCTGCAGGGCGGGTAGCGCGTCAAAGGCCAGGCCGGGGCGGATGTCCACATCGACATCCGGCCAGGCCTTGCGGAAAAGTTCCAGGACGGGAAAGAGCCATTCAAAACAGGCATGGCATTCGATGGCGATATGCAGCCGCCCGGTCTTGCCGGTTCGCAGCCCGCGAAAATCCTCCTCTAGCGCCTCGACCTCGGGCAGGACCTTCTCGGCCAGCTTCAACAGGCGCAGCCCGGCGGAGGAGAGCTTTAAGGGCTTGGTGCGGCGCACAAAAAGCTCCACGCCCGCTTGGTCCTCTAGCCCCTTCACCTGATGGCTGAGCGCCGATTGGGTGATGTTGAGCAGGTCGGCGGCACGGGCCAGCCCGCCCGCCTCGTGGATGGCTTTGATGGTGCGCAGGTGGCGGAATTCCAGGTGCATTTCAAATAGGGCTCATAACGTTAGTGAGTTTTATGAATTTGTCTCACGTCGTGGGCCATGAGACAAGAGGACAACTCAAGCAGGATAATAGTATGCCCCGCCTCTCCTTTGAATTCTTCCCGCCCAACGGTCTAGACGCCTCTTTCCGCCTCTGGGACGCGGTGAACGAGCTGGCCCCTTTGGAGCCGCATTTCGTCTCGGTCACCTATGGCGCTGGCGGGACCACGCGGGATTTGACTCACGAGGCCGTGGGCACGATCAACAGCCATTACGGGCTGAATGTGGCCGCGCATCTGACCTGCGTGGATGCCACGCGGGCCGAGACGCTTGAGATCGCGCAAGGCTATGCCGAGGCGGGCGTGACCGAGATCGTGGCGCTGCGGGGCGACCCGCCCAAGGGCGTCAGCCATTTTGAGCCCCACCCCGATGGCTTCGCCGACAGCGCCGAGCTGGTCGCCGCCCTGGCCGATATGAACAAGTTCCACATCCGTGTCGGCGCCTATCCCGATCCGCACCCCGAGGCGCAACTCCCCGGTGCGGATGTGGATTGGTTGAAGCGCAAGATCGACGCGGGCGCGGGCTCGGCGATCACGCAGTTCTTCTTTGAGGCCGAGACCTTCTTTCGGTTCCGCGACGCCTGCGCGGCGGCGGGGATCGACGCGCCGATCATCCCCGGCATCCTGCCGATAGAGAACTGGACGCGGATGCAGCGCTTTGCCCAGCGCTGCGGCGCGCATGTGCCGGGCTGGCTGGCGGACGCGTTTGAGACGGCGATCCGCGACGACCGCCATGATCTGCTGGCGATTGCGACCTGCACCGAGCTCTGCTCTGACCTGATTGAGGGCGGGGTCGAGGATCTACATTTCTACACGTTGAACAAACCCTCGCTGACCCGCGAGGTCGCCCATGCCCTTGGCGTGACGCCGAAACTGGCGCTGCGCGACGTAGCGTAAATTCCGCAACGGGGCTTGCGGCCCGCTGAAGGCGGTGCAAACTGCGCCCATGGGCAATTTCATCGCGCAATCCATGGACGACCTGCCGACGCGGGAGCAGATGCTCGCGATGTCGGGGCTGGAATTCATGCAGGGCGTTCTGGACGGCACCGTCTCGGGCCCGCCCATCGGGCCGACGCTGAACTACTGGCTGGATGTGGTCGAGGAGGGCCGCGTGGTGTTCCGCGGCGCGCCGACCTTCGAGACGATGAACCCGATGGGCACGGTGCATGGCGGCTGGTACGGCACCTTGCTGGACAGCTGCATGGCCTGCGCGATCATGACCGTGGTGCCCAAGGGCGCCTTCTACACCACGCTGGAATACAAGATTAACATCACCCGCGGCATCCCGCTGGGGATGGAGATCGTGGCCGAGGGGCTGGTGCAGCACGCGGGGCGCTCCACCGGCGTGGCCAATGGCGAGATCCGCGGCGCCGAGGATGGCAAGCTTTATGCGACAGGCTCCACGACCTGTATGATCATGCGGCCCTAGAGGCGCTCTGCTTTAGGCGGCAATCTGGATGGGTGTGCCGCGGCACCCTCCCGGATCTATGATCCGGGACGAATCACCAAGATTTCCTTAAGAAAACAGACCCACAACGAGGTTTCCCGATTTGACGCGCGCGCGCAGGCCGCGTCGCTCAGCCGCGCTTGGCCTCTATCGCCTCCCAGATCAGCGCCGCGGTGTTGGTGCCGTCGAACCGCTCCAGCTCCTGGATGCCCGTGGGCGAGGTCACGTTGATCTCGGTCAGGTAGTCGCCGATCACGTCGATGCCGACAAAGATCTGGCCCTTTTCGCGCAAGGTAGCCCCGATGGCGGCGCAGATCTCGCGGTCGCGCGCGGTGAGCCCCACCTTCTCGGGCCGCCCGCCCACATGCATGTTCGAGCGGGTCTCGCCCTTCTGCGGCACGCGGTTGATCGCGCCCACAGGCTGGCCGTCCACCAGGATCACCCGCTTGTCGCCATTGGAGACGTCCGGCAGGAACTTCTGCGCGATCAGGGGCTCGCGGTTGATGCCGGTGAAAAGCTCGTGCAGCGAGGTCAGGTTCTTGTCGTCGGGGCCCAGGCGGAACACGCCCGCGCCGCCATTGCCGTAGAGCGGCTTGAGGATGATGTCGCCATGGGCCTCCTTGAACGCCTTCAGCGTGTCCAGGTCGCGGGCGATGGTGGTGGGCGGCGTCAGCTCGGGGAATTGCAGCACCAAGAGCTTCTCGGGGTAGTTGCGCACCCAGAACGGGTCGTTCACCACCAGCGTGCCGGGATGGATCAGGTCCAAAAGATGCGTGGTGGTGATGTAGCCCATGTCAAAGGGCGGGTCCTGGCGCAGCCAGACCACGTCCCAATCGGCAAGGTCGACCTCCTCCTCGGGGGCGAGATCCACATGGTTGCCGACCTCGCGGCGCAGAACCATGCGCTGCCCGCGCGCCGTCACGCGGCCGCTTTGAAAGGCCAGCTTGTCGGGGGTGTAGAAGAAAAGCTCATGGCCGCGCGCCTGCGCCTCTTCGGCGATGCGGAACGTGCTGTCGGCATCAATGTCGACGGCATCGATTGGGTCCATTTGGAAGGCGACTTTTAGGGACATCTGCGGGGCTCCGGTGACTTACCCCGACTACATGGCCCCGCCGCGCCGCGGCGTCAATGAAGGGTGACGTTTTCAAGCACTTCCACAGCGCCTGCCGCATCGACCAGGGCGACGTCGATGCGCGCCTCGCTGCTTTGGCCAAGCGCCAACCGCGCCATGTATCCGGCCGCCGAAGCCTCGATGCGCCCGATCTGACGCGCAGATACGCGGGACGCGGCGGTGGCGAAGTCCTTGCTTTTCTTGACCTCGACGAAAACGGTCATGCCGTCTTGCGATAGGATGAGGTCGATCTCACCGACAGGCCCACGCCAGCGGCGCTCTTGCTCGGCATAGCCCTGCCCGGAATAGAAGCGCGAAACGATATCCTCGGCGGCCTCGCCGGCGTAATGCGATATCTGTCCGCTCATTCTGGCTTCTCCCGTTGTAAGGCAGCTTGGTAAACCTGGCGTTTAGGCAGGCCCAATTGTTCGGCGACGAAACCCGCGGCGTCTTTCACGCTCATCTCCAGAAGGGCTTTGTCCAATGCGTCATCCATATCATCCGCCGCGGCCTCTCGGCGGTCGCGATCAATCACCAAGACGATTTCGCCCTTAAGGCTTTCGCCCTCCAGCGACTTGGCCAGTTCCGCAACAGTGCCGCGGCGCGCCTCTTCGAAGCGCTTGGTCAATTCGCGACACACCGCCGCCTCTCTTTCCCCCGCCTTATCGGACATCTCACCTAAGATTCGGTTAATTCGCTTCGCACTTTCAAAGATCACAACCGTTGCCGGCACCGCCAACACCTCGGCCAGCCAGCTCTGCCGCGCGCCCTTGCTGGCCGGAGGGAAGCCGGCAAACAGGAAGCGATCCGTCGGCAGGCCCGACAGCGTCAGCGCGGCCATCACCGCCGACGGCCCCGGCGCGCTGGTGACCGGCAAGCCCTCCGCCATCGCCTCGCGCGCCAACTGAAACCCCGGATCCGCCACCAGCGGCGTCCCCGCCTCGGACGCATAGGCAACAGAGCGCCCCTCGCGCAGCGCCCGGAGTATCTGCGGACGCGCCTTCGCGCCATTATGGTCGTGATAGGCAACGATCTGCCGACCCTCCAGTGCGACGCCATGGATCTGCATCAGGCGCCGCAACGTGCGCGTATCCTCCGCCGCCAGCACATCCGCTGAGGCCAATATATCCAGCCCGCGCAAGGTGATGTCGCGCGCCGTCCCAATCGGCGTGGCCACAAAGTAAAGCCCGGCATCCAGTTTCATCTTTTCCGGCCTCACAAGACGCCCCCGCTATGATTGCGTTTACTCCACCCAATCTTCGGCATAATCTGCACCGGTCGGCAAGCCAAGGGGAGCGTTGGGATGACCGGGTTGATAATGAAGACGCGGCGGCGCTTGGTGGGCGCCGGTCTGTTGCTCGGGGCCCTGGCCTTGGCCGCCTGCGACGTCACCCTGCCCGCGGTCGGCACCGGCGGGCCACGCATCAACACCAGCAAGCCGGTGCCCGTTGCGCTGTTGATCCCGCGCGGCTCCGGCCAGTCGGGGGACGAGATCCTCGCCGCCTCGCTTGAGAGCGCCGCGCGGCTGGCCATGACCGACCTCTCCGGGGTCGAGATCGACCTGCGCGTCTACGCCACCGCCGGCAGCCCCGCGCAGGCCGCGAGCGTCGCGGACCAGGCGGTCTCCGAGGGCGCCAAGATCATTCTCGGGCCGGTCTACGGCGCCGCGGCCAACGCCGCGGGCACCGCCGTGGCCGCGCGCAACGTCAACGTGCTGGCCTTCTCCAACAACACCGATATCGCGGGCGGCAACGTCTACGTGCTGGGCAACACGTTCGAGAACACCGCCAACAGGCTGGTGAATTTCGCCGCGGCGAACGGCAAGGGCAACATCCTGATCGTGAACGGTCAGGACGCCGCCGAAGAGAAGGGCCGCGCGGCCATCGCCTCGGCCATCGCGCGCAGCGGCGCCACCCAGGCCGGGACGACGTCCTTTGAGCTGTCGCAGAACGGCGTCGTGCAGGCCGTCCCCCTGATCACCAGCGCGGCGCAATCGAGCGGCGCGAACGCGATCTTCTACACCTCGGGCACGGCCGGGGCGCTGCCGATCCTCAGCCAGCTGGTGACCGAGAATGGCATCGACAAGACCACCACCCAGTTCATAGGCCTGCAGCGCTGGGACATCCCGGTCGGCGCGCTGGAGCTGGGGCCGTTGCAGGGCGGCTGGTTCGCGGTGCCGGACCCGGCGCTCACCGACCAGTTCCGCAGCCGCTACCAGGCCGTGCATGGCGAGCCGCCGCACCCGATCGCCGGGCTGGCCTATGACGGCATCGCCGCCATCGGCGCCTTGGTGCAGGCGGGCAAGGCGGACGCCCTAACGGGGGCCGCGCTGACCCAGCCCACCGGATTCTCTGGCGTTAACGGCGTCTTCAGGTTACGGGCGGATGGTACAAACGAACGTGGGCTGGCCGTTGCCACAATCCGAGAGAATAAAGTCGTCGTCATTGACCCCGCCCCAAGAAGCTTTGGCGGCGCCGGCCTCTAGGCCCGGCGCCCATGCCTCGCCCATCGGCGCGCTGATCTGCGCGCCCGATGCGGTGTTCGATGGGGCGGCCGTGGGCGCGGCCTTGCAAGAGGCCTGCGGCGCGGCCAAGGGCGCCAAGGAGATCCGCGCCGCCGCGGTGCAGGTTCTGCGCGCGGCAATGCTCGAGGGGCGCGCGGCCATCGCCGCGGCTTTCGCGGCGCATCCCAAGGCCGCCGGTCCCACCACGCGCGCCTATGCGCATCTGACCGACTGCATCGTGGGCGCGATCTATGAGGTCGCCTCCAGCCACCTGCACCCGCGCCCAAACGCGACGGAGGGCGAGCGGTTCTCTGTGATCGCCGTGGGCGGCTATGGCCGGGCCGAGATGGCGCCGCATTCCGATGTCGACCTGCTGTTTCTGGTGCCCTACAAGATGACCCCTTGGGCCGAGAGCGTGGTCGAGAGCATGCTCTACATCCTTTGGGACCTGCATCTGAAGGTCGGGCAGGCCAGCCGCTCGGTGCGCGATTGCCTCCGCCTGGGGCGCGAGGATTACACCATCCGCACCTCCCTGCTGGAGCATCGCTTTCTGTGCGGCGACGCCGAGCCCGCCGCGGAATTGCGCCACAAGCTTTGGTCCGATCTGTTCCGCAACACCGCCACCGAGTTCGTCGAGGCCAAGCTGGCCGAGCGCACCGCGCGCCACCAAAAGCAGGGCGGGCAGCGCTATATGGTCGAGCCCAATGTGAAAGAGGGCAAGGGCGGCCTGCGCGACCTGCAATCGCTGTTTTGGATCGACAAATATGTCTTTGGCGTGGACGATCGCGCCGATCTGGTCTCGAATGGCGTGTTCCGGCAGGAGGAATACGACGCCTTTGTCGAGGCCGAGGAGTTCCTTTGGGCGGTGCGCTGCCACCTGCATCTGATCGCCGACCGGGCCGCCGATCAGCTGACCTTTGACCGCCAGGTCGAGGTCGCCGAGCGCATGGGCTACGCCGACACCGCCGGGCGTCGCGCGGTCGAGCATTTCATGCAGGACTACTTCCGCCACGCCACCGCCGTGGGCGAGCTGACGCGCATCTTCCTGACCGCCTTGGAGGAGCGCCACGTCAAGCGCGAGCCCGCGCTGCTGCGCTTCTTCCAGCGCAAGCCGCGGGTGAAGCCCGACTATAAGGTCGAGCTGAACCGCCTGAACATCGCCGATGAAAAGCCGTTCTTCGCCGACAAGCTGAACATCCTGCGGATCTTTGAGGAGGCGCTGCGCACGGGGCTCTTGATCCACCCCGATGCGATGCGCCTGATCTCGGCCAATCTCGACCTGATTGATGACGAGATGCGCGCCGACCCGGTGGCCACCCGCATCTTCCTGGATCTGCTCTTGAAGCACGGCAACCCCGAGCGCGCGCTGCGGCGCATGAACGAGCTTGGCGTGCTGGCGGTCTTCCTGCCGGAATTCGCGCCCATCGTGGCGATGATGCAGTTCAACATGTACCACTCCTTCACGGTGGACGAGCACACGATCCAGACGATCCGCGTGCTGGCCGAGATCGAGCGCGAGGAGCTGGTCGAGGAGCTGCCCGTGGCCAGCGCCATCCTGGAGGAGGGCGTGAACCGCAAGGTGCTCTATGTCGCGCTGCTCTGCCACGACCTGGGCAAGGGCCGGGACGAGGACCACTCGGTGCTGGGCGCCAGGATCGCCCGCAAGATCGCGCCGCGCCTGGGGCTGAAACCCGCCGAATGCGAGACCGTGGAATGGCTGGTGCGCTATCACCTGCTGATGTCCGACATGGCGCAAAAACGCGACATCGCCGACCCGCGCACCGTGCGCGACTTCGCCAAGGCGGTGCAGACCCGCGAGCGGCTGGACCTGCTGACCGTGCTGACCGTCTGCGACATCCGCGGCGTGGGGCCCAACACCTGGAACAACTGGAAGGCCGTGCTGATCCGCGCGCTCTACCGCCAGACCCGCCGCGCGATGGAGGACGGGCTGGAGGCGCTCAACCGCGGCACCCGCGGCACCGAGGCCAAGAAGAACCTGCGCGCGCGGCTGACCGGATGGGCCCCGGGCGAGATCAAGACCGAGCTGGCGCGCCATTATGACCCCTATTGGCAGGGGCTGCATGTCACCGCCCACGCGGATTTCGCCGAGCTGCTCAAGGGCATCACCGAGGTCGGCATCCGCGCCAAGCTGACCCCGGACCCCGATCGCGACGCCACGCGCGTCTGCTTTGCGATGCAGGACCATCCCGGCGCGTTCGGGCGCATGTGCGGCGCGCTGGCCCTGGTCGGCGCCAACATCAAAGACGCGCGCACATTCACCTCCAAGGACGGCTGGGCCACCGCCGCCTTCTGGGTGCAGGACGCCGATGGCGCGCCCTTCGAGGCCTCCAAGCTGCACCGCCTGCGCGCCACCCTAGAGAAGACCATGCGGGGCGAGGTCGTGGCCGCCGAGGCCTTTAAATCCCGCGACAAGATCAAGAAACGCGAGCGCGCCTTCCAGGTGCCGACCTCGATCACCTTCGACAATGACGGCTCGGAGATCTACACGATCATCGAGGTGGACACCCGCGACCGCCCCGGCCTGCTCTTTGACCTCGCGCGCACCCTGGCCAACGCAAACATCCAGATCTCCAGCGCGGTGATCGCCACCTATGGCGAGCAGGTCGTGGACAGCTTTTACGTCAAGGACATGTTCGGGCTGAAATTCTACTCTGAGTCCAAGCAGAAAGCGCTAGAGAAGCGCCTGCGCGAGGCGATCACCCGCGGCGCGGAGCGGGCGCATTCGGGGTAATCGCGGGCTGTAACGGCCGTGGCGCGACGGCGCGCCGCGGCAAAGGGGCGCGAATCTTCACGAAATCTCAACCCCAGCGCGCGCAGAATCTGCGGGTGGTGGTTGGGGAATTCCTTGAGACAGTTCCCCGACCACCACCCGCTGAGGGTGTTCCGATTCGGGTTTAGATAAGGTGAAAAAATCCAACAAACCGCTGCGGCCTGCCCTGCCGCGCGGCACGAGCCTCTGTTTCGCATTCGGCAACGGGACCCCATGTGGAGCCAACCCATCTAGGCCTTCGCCCCCGGCAAAGGCTCCGCTGTGGCGGTGTCGGCCCTGATCTGTGCCCGGTTCGGCACGGTGCACGGGGTCTCGGTGTTTCTGGCACAGCTGGACCACGGGCGCGCCGCGATCGGCCTCACCTACCGATGTTGTGGGCGTTTGCTCTCAACCTGACGTCTCAAATTAAAAGCAGAACGCTTTATTCCTTCGCCCTGATTTTTTACCGCGGCGGCACTTATCGGCCCCACCGGGGTCGCGCTGGCGTGGCCGCGTGAGGGGCTCGTGGGGCTGCGCGGTGGGTTACAGCGTGGTCTTTGGGGCGCGAGGGGTATGCCATGGGGCTGGTCACGGCCGCCTATGCGTTGGGCGCGGCGGGTATTGGCGCCCCGAGAAATCGCTTCACATCCGGCGCGGGAACCGTTAGCCATGCCGCATGATCACCGCGACGCATCTCCGACGCCGACGCTAAGCCGTCCCAACCGCTGTGACCCAGCGCGGCCTGCCCGCGCGCCCCTTCCAAAACATTGACAGCCGCCGCCCCGATGGGGCACCAACAGGCTTCTTACATCCCTAAGGACTTATCCGATGATCCCGTCCCTTCTGCCAACCTATGCACGCGCGCCGCTCGCCTTTGAGAGCGGCGAGGGCTCCTGGCTGACCACGGTCGACGGGCGCCGATACCTGGATGTCGGGGCGGGGATCGCGGTGAACGCGCTGGGGCATGCGCACCCGGCGCTGGTCGAGGCGCTGACCGCGCAGGCGGGCAAGCTCTGGCACACCTCCAACCTCTACGAGGTGCCCAATCAGCAGGCCCTGGCCGACAAGCTGGTGGACCTAACCTTCGCGGACACGGCGTTCTTCACCAACTCGGGCACCGAGTGCTGCGAGCTGGCCGTGAAGATGGCGCGCAAGTATTTCCACGACAGGGGGCACCCCGAGAAGGTCGAGATCATCGCCGTTGAGGGCTCGTTCCACGGGCGCTCCTCGGCGGGCATCGCCGCGGCGGGATCCGAGAAGCTCACCGGCGGGTTCGGGCCTCTGCTGCCGGGCTTCACCCAGGTGCCGCTGGGTGATCTGGACGCGATGGCGGCGGCGGTCACCGAGAACACCGCCGCGATCATCATCGAGCCGGTGATCGGCGAGGGCGGGATCATCCCGCTGCCAGAGATCCACATCCGCGCGCTGCGCGAGCTGTGCGACGCGCAGGGGATCCTGCTGATCCTGGACGAGGTGCAATGCGGCGTGGGCCGGACGGGCAGGCTCTTTGCCCATGAATGGGCGGGCGTGACCCCGGATATCATGATGGTGGCCAAGGGCATCGGCGGCGGCTTCCCGCTGGGCTGCGTGCTGGCCACCGAGGAGGCCGCCAGTGGCATGACCGGCGGCACCCATGGCTCGACCTATGGCGGCAACCCCTTGGCCTGCGCGGTCGGGCTGGCCGTGCTGAACATCGTCTCCGACCCGGGCTTTCTGGCCGAGGTGAACCGCAAGGCGGGGCTCATGCGGCAGCGCCTGGAGGGGCTGGTGGCGTCGCACCCGGAGGTCTTCGCGTCCGTGCGCGGCTCGGGCCTGATGCTGGGCCTGGTCTGCAAGGCGACCAATCTGGAGGTGGTGAAGGCGGGCTATGAGGCCGAGATCCTCACCGTGCCCGCCGCCGAGAACACCGTGCGCCTGCTGCCGCCGCTGACGATCAGCGACGCGGAAATCGCCGAGGCGGTGGAGCGCCTCGACCGCGCCGCCGCGTCCCTAGGCGCGAACGCATAGCCCCTTCTTCGGTTTGAAAATATCCCAGGGGGGTCTGGGGGGACTGGTCCCCCCAGCCTTTCCAAGCAAACGAGCCCTCGATGACCCATTTCCTAGACATCCACACCACCACCCCCGCCGACCTGCGGCACATGATCGACCACGCGCGCGGCATGAAGGACGCCCGCGCCGGGCGCCCCAAGGGCGCACCGGATGACGCGCAGCCCCTGGCGGGGCACATGGTGGCGCTGATCTTCGAGAAGCCCTCGACCCGGACCCGCGTGTCCTTCGACGTGGGCGTGCGCCAGATGGGCGGGCAGTCCATGGTGCTGTCGGGCTCCGAGATGCAGCTCGGCCATGGCGAGACCATCGCCGACACCGCCCGCGTGCTCAGCCGCTATGTGGACCTGATCATGATCCGCACCTTCGAGCAGGAGACGCTGATGGAGATGGCCGAGCACGCCAGCGTGCCGGTGATCAACGGGCTGACCAATGACAGCCACCCCTGCCAGATCATGGCGGATGTGATGACGTTTGAGGAGCATAGCGGCCCCATCAAAGGCAAGAAGATCGTCTGGACCGGCGACGGCAACAACGTCTTCGCCAGCTTCGCCCATGCGGCCAAGCAATTCGAGTTCGACCTCGTGTTCACCGGCCCGGACACGCTGGACCCGGACCCCGCGCTGGAGGGGCTCTACACCACCATCCGCAACCCCGAGGAGGCGGTGGCGGGGGCCGACCTAGTGGTCGCCGATACCTGGGTGTCGATGCATGACGCGCAGACCACGCGCGAGCGGCGCCACAACCTGCTGCGCCCCTACCAGGTGAACACCGAATTGATGAGCCATGCCAAGCCCGACAGCCTGTTCATGCACTGCCTGCCCGCGCATCGCGAGGAAGAGGCGACCTCAGAGATCATGGACGGCCCGCATTCGGTGATCTTTGACGAGGCCGAGAACCGCCTGCACGCTCAAAAGGCCATTATGCGCTGGTGCCTTGGGGTCTAAGGCCACGCGGAGGCAAGCCACGCCAAAGGGGGGGCGAGACGTCGCCGTCCCCCTCGTATGGGAAGTCTCTCGGTGATGGTCTTGGGATCAGGGCCGGAAGGGCCCAGCCTGGATAGGAAAAGCAACGGCGCCGCTGCAAAGGGCGTCCGTGATCCGAATGTGATCCGCGGAAGGGTCGGATGGGGCGGGGTCACCGCTCCCGGTCGGACTTCGCGAGTGCTTGGCCAAGCAGGCGGAGTTCTACCCCGCGGCAGTTAGGATTTTGATAACCCTGCGCACGGTTGGTAGCTTATGGGCTCCACCAGACCTTGGCGCGACACAATTTTCTTGCAAGAAAATTGCGAAACTCTAGCAAGAGTTTCTTCAGCGCGCCCCGAAATGATCCCTAAATCGCACCCCCTTGCCGCTTGCGGGCCCACTTTCCTTGGAAGGAAAGTGCAAATCTCTTGCAAGAGATTTGGCGCGCCCAATGTCCACTCCAGGCCAAACCTATCCGGGCGGAACTGCCATCAATAGGAGCGCCCCTATCTCTGCTGCGTCTCGTAGTCCGGGCTCTGCCAGACCTCGACCTCCTCGCGCGGCAGCGGCGGGCGGCCCAGGATGGCGTCACTCAGCTTCTCGGCGATCATGATCGTCGGGCTGTTGGTGTTGCCATTCGTGACCTGCGGCATAAGCGAGGCGTCCACCACCCGCAGCCCCGGCACGCCATGCACGCAGCCCTGCGGGTCGACCACGGCGCCTGCATCCGTCGCCGCGCCCATGCGCGCGGTGCCCGAGAGGTGCCATTGCGACGCGATATCTGCGTTGAACGCCGCGTCCATATCCGCATCGCTTTGCACATGGCTGCCCGGGAAAATCTCTGCGCCGCACAGGTCGGCAAAGGCGGGCTGCGCGACAAGTTCCCTTACCAGCGCCACGCCCCTGCGCAAAAGTTCGCGGTCGCGCGGGTCTTGCAGGTAGTTCACCTCGATGCGCGGCGGACTCGCCGGATCGGCATCGCGCAGCGTGATCTGGCCGCGGCTATGGGCGCGCATCAGGCCGATATGGATCTGGAAGGCATGGCCCGGGAGCGGCGCCCAGGTTTTATTGTCCACCGCCAGCGGCGACATCGTCAGCTGCAGATCCGGGTAGGCCACGCCGGGCGCCGAGCGCATGCAGGCCACCACGTCGAAATGGTTGCTGGCGCAGATCCCGCCGCGGGTCAGCAGCCACTGCATCCCCGCCAGCACACGCCCCAGGAGCCGCGTCTGCGGCCAGAGAGACACCGGCTGCAAGCATCTGAACTGCATCACGAAATCGGGGTGGTCTTGCAGGTTCTGCCCGACGCCCGGCAGGTCATGGCACGGCGCGATGCCCGCATCTCGCAGCTGCTCGGCGGGGCCGATGCCTGAGAGCATCATGATATGCGGGCTGCCCACGGCGCCGGCGCTGAGGATCACCTCGCGCGCCGCCGCCGCCCTCACCGGCCGCCCAGCGGCCAGGTAATGCACACCGCTCACCCGCGCGCCCTCGAACGCCAAGCGCTGCACCAGCGCGCCGGTCACGATCTTCAAATTCGCGCGCCCGCGCGCCGGGTCGAGATAGGCGCGCGCCATGCTCCAGCGCTCTCCGTTGCGGCGGGTGGATTCCAGCGGGCCAAAGCCCTCTTGCACGCGCCCGTTAATGTCCTCGGTGATGGGATAGCCCGCCTCGCGCCCGGCCTGCAAGAAGCCGCGGTTCAGCACAGAGTTCGCGGCGGGCCAATGCGCATGCACCGGGCCAGAGCCGCCGCGATAGGTCCCCTCGCCCGCAGCACTGCTCTCGGCGCGCTTGAAATAGGGCAGCACATCCGCGTAGGACCAGCCCTCGCAGCCCGCCTGCTGCCAGCCGTCAAAGTCCAGCGCGTGTCCGCGGATGAACACCATCCCGTTGATCGACGAGGACCCGCCGAGGGTGCGCCCGCGGTCATGTTGCAGCCGCCTGCCGCCCAGCGCGGGTTCGGGCTCGCCCTGGAAGGCCCAGTTGTGCCGCGTGCTGCGCAGGTTGGATAGCATCGCCGCGGGGATCTTCAGCGACAAGGCCCTGTCCGGCGGCCCGGCCTCCAGCAGCAGCACCCGGTTGGCGGGGTCAGCGCTCAGCCGGTTGGCCAGCACGCAGCCCGCCGAGCCCGCGCCCACGATGATATAGTCGAACTCCACGCCCTGCCCCCCTGCACCGCCACGCTTTTTTCTATTGATCTCAAGGGCCGCACACAAGAAACATGAGCGCAGCGGCGCCCCGGCGCCTTCCACCGCAACGCAGGACCGCGCATTTTGTTGGGCACCGTTGAATCCCGCGCCAAGCTGGCGTGCCTGGGCGCAGGCGCGGTCTGGGGGCTGTTCTGGATCCCCCTGCGGGGGCTGGAGCATGCCGGGCTGCACCAGCTTTGGGTGATCACGCTCTACTTCGCGGTGCCCTCGCTGATCGTGCTGCCCATCGCGGCGCTGCGCTGGCGGCACTTTGCGCGCGGCGGGCTGGACCTGCAGATCACAATCCTGGCCAGCGGCGTGGCCCTGGTGCTTTACTCGATGTCGATCATCTACACCGAGGTGGTGCGGGCGATCCTGCTGTTCTACCTGATGCCGATCTGGGGTGCCCTGCTGGGCTGGGTCGTGCTGAAAGAGGCGATCACGCCGCTGCGCTTCGCGGCGATGGCGCTGGCCTTCACGGGGATGCTGACGATCTTCGGGCTGGGGCTGCGCGTGCCGCTGCCGCAGAATATCGGCGACTGGATGGGGCTGGCCTCGGGCGTGGCCTGGGCGGTGGTGGCGGTGCGCATCCGGGCCAATCCGGTGCATGAGGCGGTGGATCTGACCGTGGGGTTCTTCCTGTGGGGGATCGTGATGGCGCTGGGGGCGGCGTTGCTGCTTGCGCCCGCGGGCGTGGCCTCGGTCGGCCAGGCCGGGCCCGCGATGCCGATGCTGATCGCCTTCGTGGTGGTCCTGGTGATCCCGGGCACCTACCTGTCGCTTTGGGGGCCAAAGCACCTCAACCCGGGCGTGGTGGGGCTCTTGTTCATGACCGAGATCGTGGTGGGCGCGATCTCGGCGGCTTGGCTCTCGGGAGAGCCCTTCGGCCTACGCGAGACCCTGGGCGTGCTGCTGATCGCCGGGGCGAGCCTGCTGGAGCCCCTCGCCCGGCTCATGCGCAGGCGCGCGCCGGGAGGTCGAGCATGAGCGCGCTTAAGTTCTCGGCCAATCTTGGCTTCCTGTGGAAGGACCTGCCCCTTCCGGAGGCGATCCGCGCCGCCCATGCCGCGGGCTTTGACGCGGTGGAGTGCCATTGGCCCTATGCGGTCCCGGAGGACGAGCTGCGCGCCGCCCTGTCCGAGACCGCCCTGCCCATGCTGGGCCTGAACACGCGCATCGGCGGGGATGGCGATATCGGTCTCTCGGCCCTGCCGGGACGCGCCGTCGAGGCGCGCGGCGCCATTGACGAGGCCATCGACTATGCGGACGCGATTGACGCCCAGGCCATCCATGTCATGGCCGGACGCGCCGCGGGCGCAGCTGCTGCCGAGCAGTTCGCCGACAACCTGCGCTACGCCTGCGCGCAGACCCGCCGGACCATCCTGATCGAGCCCCTGAACCGCCATGACGCGCCGGGCTATTTCCTGTCGAGCACCGATCAAGCCCGCCAGGTGATCGAGACGGTGGCCGCGCCAAACCTGAAACTGATGTTCGACTGCTACCACGTCGCGCGCAGCGAGGGCGACGTGACGACCCGGTTGCGGCACCTGCTGCCATTTGTCGGGCATATCCAGTTCGCCGGCGTCCCGGGCAGAGGCAATCCGGACGAGAGCGAACTGCACCACCCAACGGTTTTCGCTGCGATCCGCGCAATGGGCTGGACCCGCCCCTTGGGAGCGGAATACCGCCCCGCGGGCGCGACAGAGGACAGCCTGGACTGGCTGGCCGCAGAACGGCGGGCCGCGATTGGGTGAAGGGCCAGATGCGGGTGATCTTCGGGGCAATCCTGGTCTCGGTCGGGCAAGTGGCTTGCAAAGCGCAACAAGAGACTGGGATCGCCTCCGGCTGGATTAATGCGTGTGACTTCATGGCCTGGAGTGAGCGTTGCGTGACCCAAATCTCTTGCAAGAGATTTGCACTTTCCTTCCAAGGAAAGTAGGTCCCGCAACCCGGTGAGTAGGTGCGCTTAAACGATCACTTCGAGGCACGCGGAAGAAACTCTTGCAAGAGTTTCGCAATTTTCTTGCAAGAAAATTGCGCCCCGCCAAGGCCCGCGCAAAAACCCAACGGCTAACTTGGGCGCGGGGCCGCCGCGCGGCGCAGCCGGTCGTTTATCGCCAGCCCTAGCCCGGCCTCGGGCACCGGGGCCACCGCAATGGGCCGCCCCATGGCGTCCAGCGCGCGCAAGTGGCCAAAGAGGTTCGCCGCCGCCTCGGTCAGATCGCCCGCCGCCGAAAGGTTCAGCGTGGCGGGGCCAGGACCGAAGCCCAAGAAGCTCTCGCCGGGTTCGGCAGAGCCCGCCGCCAGCCGGATGGTCGCCTCTGGCGCGTAGTGGGACGAAAGCTGCCCCGGCGCGTTGATCGCGCCGTCATGGCGGCGCAGGGGCGCGCCAAGGCAGGCCTCGACCGCCTCCGCGGGCAGCCCGCCGGGGCGCAGCAGGACCGGATCCGGCGCCAGGCCGATTATGGTGGATTCCAGCCCCACATCGCATCCGCCGCCATCCAGAACGGCCTCGATCCGGCCTGCGAGCCCGTCCCAGACGTGATCCGCCGTGGTCGCACTGATCCGGCCCGAGGGGTTGGCGGAAGGCGCCGCAATGGGGCGCCCGACCGCCCGCAGGAGCGCCTGCGCCAAGGGATGCGCGGGCACGCGGACGGCCACCGTGCTCAGCCCCGCGGAGACCAAGGGCGCGATCCCGGCCTCTGCCCGCAGGGGCAGCACCAGGGTCAGCGGTCCGGGCCAGAAGGCCCCCGCCAGGCGTTCCGCTTGATCGTTTAGGATCGCGAACCGCCGGGCCGCCGTCGCGTCCGGGACATGCACGATCAGCGGGTTGAACCGCGGGCGATCTTTGGCCGCGTAGATCCCCGCCACCGCCCGGTCGTCGGTGGCATCCGCGCCCAGCCCATAGACGGTCTCGGTCGGGAAGGCCACGCGCCCACCCGCGCGCAGGATGGCCGCGGCGCGGTCGATTTGCTCTGGCGTCAAACGCTGGGTCTCTAACATGTGACGTGGCGTCCCTACTGCGGAGGCCTTGGCTCCGTGTTAGCATCCGCCCCATCTACCGAGAGTTCGCCAAGCTGCCAAGTCCGTTGGAGAGTATCGCAATGCCGTATCGCGCACCGGTTTCAGAATTCCGCTTCTTGTTTGACCACGTGGTCGAGCTTGCCACAGTTTCCGCGACAGAGCGGTTCGCCGAGGCCGATGCCGAGACGGTGGACGCGATCCTAAGCGAGGCGGGCAAGATGTCCGAGGACGTGCTCGCGCCGCTGCAGCGCAACGGCGATCTGCACCCGGCGGTGTTGGAGAATGGCGTGGTGCGGACCTCGCCGGGCTACGCGGACGGGTATAAGGCGATCGCCGAGGGCGGCTGGGTCTCGACCAGCGCCGACCCGGAACATGGCGGCATGGGGCTGCCCCTGACCGTGACCACCGCGGTGAACGAGATGATGGCCAGCGCCTGCCTGTCGCTGCAGCTGAACCCGCTGATGACGCAGGGCCAGATCGAGGCGCTCGAGCACCATGCCAGCGACGAGATCAAGGCGCTCTACCTGCCAAAGCTGATCTCGGGCGAGTGGTCGGGCACGATGAACCTGACCGAGCCGCAGGCGGGCTCTGACGTGGGCGCCTTGCGGTCAAAGGCCGAGCCCAACGGCGATGGCACCTATGCGATCACCGGCCAGAAGATCTATATCTCCTGGGGCGATAACGACTTTACCGGCAATGTCTGCCACCTGGTGCTGGCGCGGCTGCCCGATGGGGTGCCGGGCACCAAGGGCATCAGCCTCTTCATGGTGCCGCGCAACATCCCCGACGAGAACGGCACCCCTGGCGTGGCCAACACCCTGAAGGTGGTCAGCCTGGAGCATAAGCTGGGCCTGCATGGCTCGCCCACGGCGGTGATGCAGTATGACGGCGCCACGGGCTGGCTCATCGGCAAGGAGCATGGCGGCATGGCGGCGATGTTCACCATGATGAACAACGCGCGCCTGGGCGTGGGCGTGCAAGGCATCGGCGCCGGCGAGGGCGCCTATCAGCACGCGCTGGCCTACGCGCTGGAGCGCAAGCAGGGCCGGGCCGCGGTGCCGGGCGGGACCGGCACGATCCTGGACCACGCCGATGTCCGGCGCATGCTGACCACCATGAAGGCCGAGCTTTTCGCCGCCCGCGCCATCGCGCTGGCCAACGCCGTGGCGCTGGATATGGCGACCGCGACCGGGCAGGCGGATTGGACCGCGCGCGCGGCGCTTTTGACGCCCATCACCAAGGCCCACGGCACCGAGGTCGGCATGGCCGTGTCCGAGCTTGGCCTGCAGGTGCATGGCGGCATGGGCTTCATCGAGGAAACCGGCGCCGCGCAATACGCCCGCGACGTGCGGGTCACGGCGATCTACGAGGGCACCAACGGCATCCAGTCGATGGACCTGGTGGCGCGCAAGATGATGGATGGCGGTGAGGCCGCCTATCGCCTGCTCGACGAGATCGAGGCCGGCGCCGAGGCCGCGCGCGAGACCATGCCCGATCTGGCGCAGCCGGTTTGGAGCGCCGCGGAGAACCTGCGCGAGACCACCGAATGGCTGGTCGGCCAGGACATGAGCGACCGCTTCGCCGGCGCGCTGCCCTATCTGCGCGCCTTCGCGCGGGTGCTGGGCGCGCATTACCACCTCAAGGCGGCCAGCGCCGGGGGCGACACGCGTAAATCCCTGGCGGGGTTCTATATTTCGCGCCTGCTGCCGGACCACGCCGCCAATTGCGCGCATGCCCGCGCCGGGGCCGAGGGGCTCTACGCCCTGTCGCCCGAAGACCTGGCCGTCGCCTAATGATGGATGGTGAGGCCAGCGGCATAAGATACCCATTCGAGGCGCCGCCCGAGGAGGGCGCCGCGGTGGAGGTCGCCGAGGGCGTTTTATGGCTGCGCATGCCGCTGCCGCTGAAGCTGGACCATGTGAACTGCTACGCGCTGGATGACGGCGACGGCTGGACCCTGGTGGATACCGGCATGTCCTCGCGCCGCAGCCGCGCGATCTGGCAGGCGCTGCTGGACGGTCCCCTGGCGGGCAAGCCCGTGACCCGCGTGCTGGTGACGCATCACCACCCCGACCATATCGGCAACGCGGGCTGGTTCCAGGCCGAGCACGGCGCCGAATTGCTCACCACCCGCACCGCCTGGCTGATGGCGCGGATGCTGGTGCTGGACGTGCAGGACCACGTCGCGCCGGAGACCGCTGACTTCTGGCGGGCGGCGGGCATGCTGCCCGCGATCCTAGAGCAGCGACTGGCGGAGCGCCCGTTCAACTTCGCCGATGTCGTGGCCCCCCTGCCCCTGGGCTTCACCCGTCTCCGCGAGGGCGACACCCTGCGCGCGGGCGGCCGCGACTGGGCCATCCGCATTGGCAACGGCCACGCCCCGGAGCACGCAACGCTTTGGTCTCAAAGCGATAATCTGGTGCTGGGCGGCGACCAGCTGTTGCCATCGATCTCGCCCAATCTGGGCGTCTACGCCACCGAGCCGGACGCCGATCCGGTCGCGGAATGGTACGAGGCCTGCGAGCGGCTCTTGCGGTTCGCGCGCCCCGATCAGCTGGTGCTGCCGGGGCATAAGCTGCCCTTCCGTAATGGGCCAGTTGATGTCAAGGACAGCGTTTTCACCCTCAAAAACCCGGGAACCGACGAAGGTTTCCGGGGTGCCTGCCAGGCGCAGTGAGGTTCACAGCGGAGTGATTGTGCTGTGGCGATGGGGAATATGCCAGTGTTGTTGGCCTCGCCTGTCGGCATGCCTGCTCACCGTGATGTGTCTGCGCCGGGCTCGTGCTTCCGTCCGTGGTCAGCGCAATGGCTGCCAACTTCATACCTTGTCCGGTTCGGCTCCCGAGTGTCGATCTTCAGGGCGCGCTCAACCCTGGAACGGGTCGGCAGATGGCAGCTTGCGTACATCATCGGGGACCGCGTCCCGGCTGGGACACTGGTGGGCCGGCACCGTCAGGTGCGGCCGAACGCTCCTTGTGCTGAAAACATTTCAATCATGGATGCGGGGCGCTCAGGCGTTCTGCCGGAGCGCCATCGCCTCGTCACGGGTGAAGCGGAACCCGGTTCCATCCACCCACATCCGGTGCAGCACCACGCCGATGCGACGGGCCAGCGCCACGGTGGCACGTCTCTTCCCACGACGCTCGGCAAGGCGCAGCGCCCAGGACTTGAGCCAGTTCGGGCCGCCATGATGCAGCATCACGTTGGCCGCCTGGTAGAGCGCCGCCCGGAGACCTGCGTCTCCGACCTTGGTGATCGCGCCCACAATGGACCGCTCGCCGGATTCATCCCGCCCCGGCGTCAGCCCGACCCAGGGGCCAACATCACGAGATCGTTTGAAGCGTGTGGGATCATCGATCGCGGCCTTCACCGTCAGCGCAACGACGGCACCCACACCGGGCATGGTCATCAGCAGGCGACAGATCGGATCGATCTTCGCCTGATCGCGCACCATCTTCTCGAACCCCGCAAGTTCCCTTCGCAGCTCTGCGCGGGCACGCAGGATCGGCTCAATAGCCGCTTTCAGCACAGTATTGCCCGCCGCCAGGTCCCTGACCCGCTGGTCATAGCGACCTTTCGAGACGGGTCCCATCTTCAGGCCAAAGTTGCGCAACACGCCCCGCACCGACAGTTCCAACTGGATCAGTACCTTCTGGATCGCCTTGCGCGCCGTCAGCAACACGCGTGTTTCCTGAGCAGGAACCGACTTGCAGTGCACGGCGCTGAACCAACCCATCTGCAGGAGATGCGCGATCCCCTGTGCATCCCGCCGATCCGTCTTGATCGGGCTTGCTTTCAGCGCCGCCTTCACTTGCCGCGTTTCCATCAGGATCGCGGGTAGCCCGGCCTCGGTCAGCCCCTTGTGAAGCCATTGGGACAGTGGACCCGCTTCCAGGCCAATCCCGGTAATCTCGCAGGGCAAGGCCTTGAGGAAGCTGACCAACACTTCCGGCTCGCTGGCGACGTCAGTTTCCTTCAGGATCTTGCCGCGATCACCGAGCACGCAAACAGCCGTGCTTGCCAGAGAGACGTCCAGTCCGATAAAGATATCCATGTCGTTGTCCTTTCTATTCTTTGGAATTGAGGCGCGCCATCTGGCAAGACCTCGTAGACACGCATCATGCGTATCAAAGGGCAACGACACCCTCTCTGCGACACCGCTTCAAGCGTAACGACCGAGATTCGCGCCGAGGCCCATTACGGTATCTTCACCGGGCTGCCGTTTCGGCTGCGCCAGAAGATCGAGAACCACCATGGCGCGCTGCGCCGGCTGCGCGAATTCTTGACCCAGCCGCGCAGCGCGGTGGATTGCTTTCAGCCGCTGTTCCTGCGCAAGATCGGCGCCGGAGAATATGGCCTGGCCCTGGTCGAAGCGGTGGCGCATCTCAACCACCTCTTGGCGCTTGGCGAGGCCTCCCGGACCCGCCTAGAAAACGGCGCCTGGGCCTGGCAGATGAGGGAAGCATGAGCGACGAGATCAAGACCACGGCGGAGGCCAAAGAGGACGCGATGCTGCCGCGCATACGCGTCACGGTCGCGGATATGGAGAGCGGGCCAAACATCCCCTTGCCGCCCGCCCTGGCCAAGAAACCGGTGGAGCAGAAGAGCCCCGCCGAGTGGGCCTATGAGCGTTTGATCTTATATATCAAGAACTTCGAGGAGCAGCTCGACGCCGAGCACGAGATCGCCATGGGCTTTACCGGCGGCGATGCGGGCGTGGTGCGCATCGAGGGGATCGGCTATTTCGACCCCGATATCGTGACCTTCTATGGCAGCGATCCCACCGGGGCCAAGACCCAGCTTATCCAGCACGTCACCCAGCTGAACGTGATGCTGCGGGCGCTGCCCAAGCAGGTCGCCACCGAGGCGCCGCGGCGGATCGGGTTCCGCCTGGAGCAGGAGCTGGACAAGGCCGAGGGCTAGAGGTCACCGCATCCGTTAAGGCAAAGTTACCGCGGCGTTAGCAGCGCCGCCACGACGAGGCGCGAATCGGCGGTTAACGCCATATTTTACAGGGGAACCCCGTGTCGGCGTAACGTCGGCCTTTTGTCGGCTTTCCGTCGGGCAACTTGCCCGGAAACGGCCTGGTTAACAGACCGCGCGGTGCCGTGAGGTGTGGCGAGGTGCACCCCGCCCGAGCCAAGCGTCAGTCCACCGACCCAACCCCAAGCCCCTAGGTGAACGTCCCCGTCACCCGCCCCAGCAGCATGAAGGCCCGCGCCGTGCGCGTGTCCGACAGCGCGGCGACGTCGGCGTCAGTGGCCCCGGCCTCGAACGCCGCGAAGGTCTTGTCGAACCGGCGCAGGAAGTGGTGCGTGGCGTCCCGGAACACCGGGTCCTCGCGCATCCGCGCCGCGGTAAGCGCCAGGCAGGACCGGTCGCGCACACCGCCGAGCCCGGCGATGGCCCGGCCGCGCTCGCCCTGCGCGAATTTGCGCCAGATCTCGGGCCGCGCCCGATCCGGGCGCAGATCGTCCATATAGATGCCGTCCTGGCTGAGCATGGTCAGCACGTCTTGGCTATAGCGCACCAGCTCGGCCGTCTGGCGATCCTGCAACGCCCGCCGCAGCGCCCGGAAGCCGTCGCGATCCTCGGCATTCTCGGGGAAGTTCAGCGCCTTAACGAAATCCGAGACATTCACCGGCGCGGCGGTCATCTCTTCGACCGAGGTGCCGAGCTCTAGCTTGCCCTGCTCTTCGGGGTCCGGCGTCTCGGCGATGGCCGGGGCGGAGACGGCGCTGGGCTCTACCTCGGGACGGATCGAAGTGAAGGTGGCGATCGTGTGCGCGGTCTTGCGCTGCGCGGCGGCGATCTCGTCCAGCTTGCGCTCGACCGAGGGCTTCACCCCCTGGCTGGACTGCAGCGCCTGCACATAGGACTGGCGCATCGCGTCAATGGCCGCCTGCAGCCGGGCGCTTTCGTCGCGCATCACCTGGCTGGCGCGCGCCGCGGTCACCGCGACCCAGATCAGCGCCACCGGCAGGAAGATCGCCATCAGCGTCATCACGAAGCGCAGGGAGTCCAGCGGCCGCTCGGAATTCGCGGTCAAGAGGAAGAAGGCCCCGACGCCCGCCATCCACAGAATCGAGACCGCCACGGCGGCCATTTCGACCGACGAGACCTTTGGCGCCGCCTCCTGACGCCGGTAAATGCCGAGATCAATCGGCGTCTGGTTCTGCTTCTCGTCCATCGTACTCATTATTGGGAGCGCCTACCGAGTCGCGCCCCTAGATATAGTCGATGCTGAGGACCTCATAGCCCTTTTCGCCACCCGGCGTGCGCACTTCGATGGAATCGCCCACATCCTTGCCGATCAGCGCCCGCGCCAGCGGCGACCTGATGTTCAGCCTGCCGCTCTCGATATCCGCCTCGGGCTCGCCCACGATCTGATAGGTCCGCTCTTCATCGGTGTCCTCGTCGACGATCTTGACCGTGGCGCCGAACTTGATCGTGCCCGACAGCGTCGCCGGGTCATAGACGTCCGCCAGCCCCAGCACCCCCTCAAGCTCCTTGATGCGGCCCTCGATGAAGCCCTGCTTCTCGCGCGCGGAGTGATACTCGGCGTTCTCGCTGAGGTCGCCATGCTCGCGAGCCTCGGCGATCGCCTTAATGATCGCAGGACGCTCAATTGACTTGAGCCTCTTCAATTCCTCGCTGAGCGCGGTGTGGCCCGCGCGGGTCAAAGGTATTTTGTCCATGGGTCCGTACTTCCGGAAAGGGGGTAGGCAGTCTTGGCGATCTACCTCAACAGATGCGCTGGGAAAGTCAAGCCGGGTTTGCCCGGTATTGCATGTGTTGGATGGCCCCATGGGCTGAATTTCGCGTTGGTTTGCGCGGGATTATGGGCGCGGGGAAGAGGGTTACGATTGCGTCTGGGCGGGCCTTTGGGGATCTGGCGCCCCCCCCCCAGACAACGCTTGCCGACACCAGATGCAACGGAACCCAAACAATGCACCCGCCCGAGCTTGCCTCGGGCAGCGGCCGACCTCCCCCAGGAGGCCGCTTTTGCAACGTCGCAAGCCACTGAAACAACTGCGTTTGTAGAGCACGCGCGCCAAGTGGCGGTGTTACACAAGCGACCTCCAGGTCGGCCGCTGCCCATGTTGCGCTGGGTTCAAGGTGGCGGCCCCAGGCCAGAACCGCCACAATCCCCTAATCATACTCCACCACCTCAAACTCGATGCCTTCGGGGCTGTCAAAGTAGAACCGCCGCCCCGGCTCGTAGTCGTAGTGCTCGCCCACGGAAAAGCCCTTGCCCTTCACCCGCGCCTCGGTGGCGTCGAGGTCGTCGACCACCACGGCGATATGGTTCAGCCCGTTGATATGCGTGTAGCTATGGGCCTGGCCCTTGGGCGGCTCCGGCGGGGCGTAGAGCGCCAGGTACTGCGCGTCCGTGCCCACATGCACGGTGAGCCCGCCATAGATCGAGTCCCCCGCCCAGCGGGTGTGCCAGCCAAAGATCTCTTGCAGCCAGGCGGCGGTGGCCTTGGGGTCGGCCACGGTGACGTTCACATGTTCAAGCATCGCAGTCATTTGGGGGTCTCCAATCATCGGTTGTGTTGCGTTGATGCCCTGAGTCGTAATTCCTCAAGTCAACTTTAGGTCAAGCGGTTTCTTGCCCGCCCACAAACTGACGGCAACGTCGCGTTTGGCCTTTGTAACGTCGTGTCGCAATTGACCGCCCGGCACGGGCCAAGTACCACGGCGCGAGCCAAGCGGGACGCGAGCAAAAAGGGGTTCGGAGATGTCGGAGATCGAACGCGAGTCGATGGAAGTCGATGTGGTCATCGTAGGCGCGGGGCCTGCGGGCCTGTCGGCGGCGATCCGTCTGAAGCAGCTCGACGAGGAGCTGATGGTCGTCGTGCTCGAGAAGGGCTCGGAGGTCGGCGCGCATATTCTGTCCGGCGCGGTGCTGGACCCCTCCGGTTTGGCGCGGCTCTTCCCCGACTGGAAAGACAAGGGCGCGCCGCTGAACGTGCCGGTCAAGGAGGACAACTTTTACGTCCTGGGCGAGGCCGGTCAAATTCGACTGCCGAACGCGATCATGCCGCCCCTGATGAACAACCACGGCAACTACATCGTCTCGATGGGCAATGTCTGCCGCTGGATGGCCGAGCAGGCCGAGGCGCTGGGCGTCGAGATCTACCCCGGCATGGCGTGCTCCGAGCTGATCTATGGCGACGATGGCGAGGTTAAGGGCGTGGTCGCGGGCGAGTTCGGCAAGAACGCCGATGGCACGCCCGGCGATGGCTACGAGCCCGGCATGGAGCTCCTGGGCAAATACGTGTTCCTCAGCGAGGGCGTGCGCGGGTCGCTTTCGAAAGAAGTGATCGCGAAATACGGTCTGGACGAGGATTGCGACGTGCCGAAATTCGGCATCGGCATGAAGGAGATCTGGGAGGTCGACCCAGACAAGCACAACGAGGGCGAGGTCACCCATACGATGGGCTGGCCCCTGGGGTTCAAGAACTCCGGCGGGTCCTTTGTGTACCACCTCGACAACAACCAGGTCTATGTCGGCTACATCGTCGACCTGAACTATAAGAACCCGCATCTCTATCCCTACATGGAATTCCAGCGCTTCAAGCATCACCCCAAGATCGCCAAGCTCTTGGAAGGCGGCAAGCGCGTGGCCTATGGCGCAAGGGCGGTGACCAAGGGCGGCTACCAGTCGATCCCCCAGGTTGCCTTCCCCGGGGGCGCGCTGCTTGGCTGCTCTGCGGGGCTGGTGAACCTGCCCCGGATCAAGGGCAACCACAACGCGATGCATTCCGGGATTGAGGCGGCGGAAGCGGCCCATGCGGCGATCCAGGACGGGCGCGGCGGCGATCTCCTTGAGGCGTATGACGCGTCGCTAAAGTCCGGCCCCGTGGGCAAAGACCTGCACCGCGTTCGCAACGTCGCACCTCTGAATGCCAAATTCGGCCCCCTGGGTGGCCTGGCGCTTGGCGGGTTCGACATGTGGTTCCAGACCATATTCGGCGGCTTCAGCCTGTTTGGAACGGTCAAACACGGCAAGAACGACGCGCAATCGACGCAGGACGCGAGCAAGCACAAGCCCATCGACTACCCCAAGCCCGATGGAAAGCTGAGCTTTGACCGCCTGACGAATGTGAGCTTCTCGTTTACGAACCACGAGGAGAGCCAGCCCGCGCATCTGCGGCTGACCGATGCGGAGACGCCGATCAAGGTGAACCTGCCGAAATTCGCCGAGCCCGCCCAGCGCTACTGTCCGGCGGGGGTCTACGAGGTGGTCGACAACGAGTTCGTCATCAACTTCCAGAACTGCGTGCACTGCAAGACCTGCGACATCAAGGACCCCAGCCAGAACATCACCTGGACGGTCCCGCAGGGCGGCGACGGGCCGAACTATCCGAACATGTAGTCTGGACGTTGCCGGGCATAGCCCGGCTTGGTGAGGCGGTTTGGCCTGGGAGCGGGCGTTGAAGGTCTGCCGTCCCGGACTTGATCCGGGGCCGCCACCTTGAGCCAAGCGCAACGCCCTGACAACGCTTGCCGACACCAGACGCCACGGAACCCAAAAAATGCACCCGCCCGAGCTTGCCTCGGGCAGCGGCCGACCTCCCCCAGGAGGCCGCTTTTGCACCGTCGCAAGCCACTGAAACAACTGCGTTTGCAGAGCACGCGCGCCAAGTGGCGATGCTACACAAGCGACCTCCAGGTCGGCCGCTGCCCTTGTTGCGCTTGGTTCAAGGTGGCGGCCCCGGATCAAGTCCGGGGCGGGTTTCTCACTTCCACGCCTGGCGCAACTCACCCCACCGGCTGAATGAACGTCCCGTTCTGCAGATCGCGCAGCGCCTGCTGCAGCTCGGCCTGGGTGTTCATCACGATGGGGCCGTGCCAGGCCACGGGCTCTTTGATCGGCTGCCCGGACACCAGCAGGAAGCGCATCCCCTGCTCGCCGGACCGCACGGTGATCTCATCGCCGGTGCCGAAACGCACAAGGGTTCGGTTGCCCGTCATGTCCCGGATGTTGAGCTCTTCGCCCGCGACCTCCTTCTCGACCAGCACGCCCTGGGGCGCGCTGGCGTCCTTGAAGCTGCCCGCGCCGGCGAAGACATAGGCGAATGTGCTGGCGTAGGTGTCGACCTTCAGCACCTTTTGCGTGCTGGGCGGCAGCGAGACGTCCAGATAAAGCGGGTCCGCGGCGATCCCGTCCACCGGGCCGCGCTGGCCCCAGAAATCCCCGGTGATCACGCGCACGCTGGTGCCGTCGTCATCGGTCACCACGGGCACGTCACCGCCCGCGATGTCCTGGTAGCGCGGCGCCGTCATCTTGAGGCTGGCCGGCAGGTTCGCCCAGAGCTGGAAGCCGTGCATCTGGCCGCGCGCGTTGCCCAGCGGCATCTCCTGATGCAGGATCCCGGACCCCGCGGTCATCCATTGCACCGACCCCGCGCCGAGGCGCCCAGAGTTCCCGAGGCTGTCGGAATGCTCCACCGTGCCCTCCAGCACATAGGTGATCGTCTCGATGCCGCGATGCGGGTGCCAGGGAAAGCCGCGCTGGTACTGCGCCGGGTCCTCGTTGCGGAAGTCATCCAGCAGCAGGAACGGGTCGCTCTCAGACGTGTCGCCAAAGCCGAAGGCGCGATGCAGATGCACGCCGGCGCCCTCCATGGTGGGCTGGGCCTGGTGGGTCGAGGTGACGGGGCGGAAGGTCATCGGATCGGCTCCTTGTCGCTGGTCCCTTAGATATGGCGCGCTTCGGGCCGGATACATCCCCGGACTATGCGCGTCGGCGCACAGGGCCCGTTCACCCCTGATGCCACCAAAGGCTGAGCCGCACCGAATAGGGCGTCGGCGTCCAAGCCCCAAAGCGCGCGCCAGAGGCCCGCAGGACCTCGCCGACCCAGACATTGCAGGTGCGAAATAGGTGGAAGGGCCCGCGCGCGGCAAAGAAAGCGTCCGTCTCGGTGAAGCCGGGATGGTCCAGCGCCGCGGAAGTGTCACTCTCTGCCGCAATCCTTGCCACAAGGGCCGAGTACTCGGCGCTCGACAGCACAATCCCGGACAGGCCATGATCCTGCGGCAACGCGCCCAGCACGTCCAGGCGCAGCACCGCCCGGTCCCCGGTCACGCCGCGCCAGATGGCGCCAGCATTGACGTCGAGATATGTGCCGGTGGTGGTGTAGAACCGCTCGGCGCCCCATCCGACCAGGACCCATTCCACCGCGGGGTGCGTGATCGGCACCCCTGCCGGCTCTGCGAAGCCAAGCGCCTCGCGGGTCTGGGCGGTGGCGGGCAGCAGAATGTCGTAATGGATCGGCCCCGCAAGAAAGAGCACCTGCACCGCGCCGCCGTCCGGCTGTTCGTCGCTTGGGCCCGGCACCAACGCGCCAAGGACCGCCGCCATCAGATAGGCGGCCACCAGAGATGCCAGGCCGTAAACGGCACGGAGCAATCCCCGTCGCACGCGCAGCTACTCGGTTTCTACAAAGTCCCGATGGATGAACTTCTTGTCGCAATAGCCGCACTCGACGAACCCGGTCTTGGGGTCAATCGAGAGCCAGACCCGCGGGTGGCCCAGCGCCCCTTCGCCGCCGTCGCAAGCGACGCGCATAGTCTCTACGATCTCTGTCTCTGGCGCTTCGATGGTCATAGGATCACCCTTAGCTGGCGTTTCTTGCCTTTATGATAACGCGCGCGGGAAATGCAACCGCCCAGTCGCAGGCGGGCTCAATCTACGAAGAGGTATTCGTTCGTTGTGATCTTAAGCGCCGCCTGGCGATCGACGCCCAGGAAGTCGGCCAGCCTGGCCGCGTTCTCGTCCGCGGTGCTGGCCTCTTTGACGCGAAAGATGCCCTCGAACCCGGCGTCACGAATCTGATCGCTCTCGAACACAACATCGGCGCGGATCGTGGGCAGGAGGCTGGTCAGGGTCTCGGCGCTGGTGCGCTCCCCCGCGAGCCCCACCCGCTTGGCATGGCCCAAGAGATACTCGTCAGAGAAGTCGCATTGCACCTCCAGCAGCTTGGTCGTGGAGCGATCCGAGAAGAAATCGCGCATCAGGTCCAGGTTGTTGGGGTCCAGGCAGACCACCATCCGGTCGGTGTTGTAATAGTCAAACAGCATGCGCATCAGCGCCCGGCGGTGCCGCGTGCGCTTTTCGATCGAGCCCTGGATGCCGCCGAGATCCGGCAGCGGCGTGGTTTCCTCGTCGAACAGGTATTCAATGCAAGGCAGCCCGGTGACCGCCCTGATCTGCGCCAGCAGCCGCTTGGCGACGTGCCACTTCTTGCACACCACGATCAGCAGCTCTCTTTCGCGGCCCAGGGTGGCCTCGGTCTCCCAGAATCGCGGCGCGAATCGCCGCCCGATCCGCCCGCGCCCGACCAAGAAGCGGAACAGGCTGGACCCTTCGTTAGAGAGCGAGAACTCGGCGCTATCCTCGGCGTAAAGCTCGCCCAGGCGCTTTTTCAGCTCCAACGCGCCCGGCGAGATCTTGCGGGCAAAGAGGTAGTCCTGGCTGAGCAGCAGATCGTAGTGATCGTTGTAGAAGGTCACCGGCATGCCGTAATCGGTGAACATCAGGAAGGTGAGCGTCCGCGTGCTGATCTCGTCCTGCGGCACCAGATGCGGCACCAGCGTCTGAAAGAACGTCTCGTCCGGGATCCAGGTGGTCTGGAAGAACCGCAGCACATCGGGGCGGGCGCGACAGAAATCCAGGATCCACTCGACCGTGCGCCGCCGCAGGCACCACCATTGCGACCCGATCATCATCTGCAAATCTTGCGGAACCTTGCGGTGTAACCCCAGGCGCCTTTGGATGTTCACCGAGGCGTAGAACAGGAACTTGTGCTTGCGCTCGTTGAACCAGTGCCGGTAGTGCAGGCGGTCGCCCTTCATCCCGGTCTTGATCCAGTCGGATTTGAAGAAATCGAAGCTCTCGATATAGTCGCGATCGTCCTTGTCCAGGAAGTCATGGGCGTAGCTGGCGGATTTGATCGACATGCAATCGCCAGAGAGCATGTAGAAATGCGTCGCCCGCGGGAAGGCCTTCACCGCGGACTCCACGGCCAACAGGGTGGCCTCGACCAGGGACCATTCCCCCCACCCGCATTTGATGCGGCGCGGCGTGAACACCACGTTGGGATTGTCGGCGAGCTTTTCCTGCAGGCGGTCAAAGAAGGCCTGCTTGGCGTTGCCGTCGAAGTGGATCGCGATGTAGTCGCCCGTGGCGGTTAGTCGCTGCGCTTGCCGGATGATGGACTCTGGGTCCTTGTGGCACAGCAGAATGAAGGCAATTTTTGCCATTTCGGAAACAGTTTCTCGTCTTACTTACACATTGTTTGCAGACATATCGCGAATAACCATTGAATAAACAGGATTTATTTGCTTTTTTCTGAACGAATGTGCCGCACCCCATTCGGGCGACGAACCGCGGCTAAGGAGGCAGTGTTTTATGGGATTTCCTGGAACCTGGATGACCGAGAGCGAGAGCATGGTCTATCGGGTGGTGCCGAAATGCGCTTGCTCGACGATCGGTCAGATCATGTATTACTCGGATCATGGCGAATTCTTCGAGGGCGACATCCATGACGCCAAGGGCGGGATGCATAAATGGGCGCTGGATTCCAGCCAGCCCAAGATCACCAGAAACGTGCAGAAGCATCAGGCCTATGCGTTCACCTGCGTGCGCAACCCCTACTCTCGGATCCTAAGCTCGTTCTTCGACAAGATCTGCGGCATCCAGCGCAACGGCAAGCGCTATCGCGGCAACCTTGTGCCGCTGCTGATCCAGAAATACGGGATCGAGGTCGGCGGCGAGGACGGCAAGCAGGAGTTCGACCAAATCCAGAGCTTTCGGCGGTTCCTGCTTTTCGCCCGCGACACCATCCGCTGGCGCCGCCCGATGGACCCCGACATCCATTGGTCGGCCATGTCGGGGCATATCTCGACCTTCATCGTGAATGGCGGGCGCTACGACAACATCTTCTTCACCGAGCAGTTCAACGACGGCATGCAATCCGTGCTGAACAGCATCGAGATGGCCCACCCCGTCCTGCTTGAGGAGATCCCGCGCTTTAACGAAAGCGAAGGCCACGGCCCCAAGCGCGCCCACCCGATCGAGGACTATTTCGACGACCTGTCGATGCATCTGGTCTACGAGATCTACAAGCGCGACTTCCAGCTCTTCAAATACGACTTTGAGAATCCTGGGAACAAATTGCCGCTGGGCGAGGTCGATCTGGACGAGGTGCACGCCAAGCTGGGCGCCTGATAAGCGAGTTTGCGCACGAATTCTCAACCAATTCGCGGTAACCGACAGCGAGTCCCTGCTTCGGCCGCCGTAAATCGTAAAAAAGCGAAAGATCGGGTCTTGAAGCACGGGCAGGAGGCGCGTAATTAGCCGATCACCGTTGGGGTGTAGCCAAGTGGTAAGGCAGCGGTTTTTGGTACCGTGTATCGTAGGTTCGAATCCTACCACCCCAGCCAGGTTTCTTAGAGATCCTCAAGAAAACAAAGGCTTAACCCAGGCCGATACAAGCCTTGTGTCACAGCATCCTGAAACTGCGACGCAGGGTGTAACACATGGCCTTGCGCGCCATGCCCAGAAGCGGCGTGATTCAGTCCGCCGGAAACCGCAACAGAAACCTAATTCGGCACGGTTCGGTCATCAATGTCCACTACACCGCGCATCACATTAATGACCTGAAGGCCGGCGCCGACAAAGCCGACTTTAGACTGCAGATCGGGAGGAAACGGCAACACGGGTTTCCGGTCATCCACCTTGGAAGCTCCAACATCCTGATGGCGCCCTGCGACCGCTATCTATGCATCATGCCCGGCGCTGTATCCAAGGCATCCGCAGTGGCCCAGCCATTTGATGGAGATAACCGGCTGTCGATGATCCTGTCCAAAGCGCTGATTCTGGCCGAGGATGACCAAATCAAAGCGAGCGACATTGTTAGCCAATTAAAGCGATCGCATTAACGAAAGAAGTAGAACAGCAACGCTTACGAGGCAATTTTGGGTCTTCGTTTGTCTACAACTTTTCTTGGCGCGTTAATCAGAAGCGATCTCACATGAAACGCGCAGCATTGGTCAAAGCGGGCTCTGACCCGCCGTTAGATCGGTTGCCGCATGTACACTCGATCGGCGCACCGCCATCCGCAGGGACGGCCCAAACCGGACCTTGGTTGAACTTGCCGCGTGCTGCGACGCAGACTGACAAAGCCGCCTTTCGTTACCGGTGCAAAACGCAGGTTCGGTCGAACCTCCTGGCCGAAAAAAACGCATGCTCTCCCAACACGTTTAAACACTCACCTCGCGATTGCTGATCAATATGAGTGCATCAGACGGCGCCACCAAACCGGCCGCCGGCCGCGTCGCGGAATGCGAGATTTGAAGACTTGTGCGCCGTTTTCATCCGGCCCCGGTGATTTGTGGAGATGTATCGCCGTCAGGGCGAAAGCGCGGTCTGAACACGAAACTTGACACAAAGAGTTAACTTGCGACAACCTTGTCTCATCCTTGAGGGACCCTGCCTCGGAGTAAAGAAAGGTCCTAAGATTACTTTCGATCTCGCCTAAAATGAAAAGCATCACATATAAAGAGCTACCAAAATACGCGCCTGGACGCTTGCTGCGCAATGGTGACGGTCGTGGATGGACAGGGCTGAATTACAGAAGCTATCGGCACCTCGGGATGGAGATCGAACTCCCGCCGATGGACGACTACATGATCATCGCGTTCGAGAACGGTCGCACGCCGTTGCGCCGCTGCGTTGACGGAAAATGGAGTGACTACACCCTTGGACCCGGCGACCTCACGCTTTTGACGCGGGCGCAGAAATCCGACTGGTCCTGGACCGAGACCGTGGATGTCTCGCATGTCTATCTCAAAGCTGATCTGGTCGAAAGCATCGCACAGGAAGTCTTCGAACGTGAAGTCGCCGATATCTCGCTGAAAGATGTTCTGCGGGCCAAGGATCCCGGCATTTCAAGATGTATGGCCGTTATCCGTGAGGAAGCGGGAAACCAAAGCCTTGGCGGTCCGCTCATTGCCGAGGCGGCCGCGCGCGAGCTATCGGTGCGCCTCTTGCGCACATATGCCGACACCGGGTTCGTCACGAGCGAACGCTTTGGGCACTTACCCCCCGCTGTTGCAAAGCGCATCGTAGATTTTGTGAATGACAGCATTCAGGACAAGATTTCATACGAACATGCCGCCGCCATCACTGGCTTGGGCACTTGGAGCTTTATGCGCAAGTTCAAGCGCACCTTCGGTCTGTCCTTCCACAGCTTTGTCTTGAACCAGCGGGTTGAGCGCGCGCTGCATTTGCTGAGCACCTCTGACAGGCCGCTGAAGGCCATCGCCGTTGACTGTGGCTTTTACGATCAGCCGCATATGAACCGCGTGTTCAAGAAACTAAAAGGTGCGACTCCGGCGACCTTCCGGCGCGACTAGAGCGCCGGGAAAACCGCCGCAATTGCCCTGCAGAATTGTCCAACGTTTTCACCAGATTTTCCAAGATTTCCCAAAAACCCGCGTACAACCTGACCGGACTGCGCTTGTGTCGATCCCCAAAACCAGCCTGCATGCCGATAAAATGCCCAAGAGGCCAAAGATCACCGAGCGCGCCATAGGAGTATAGGGAGGAACACTATGCGAATGAACTTTGGGATCTTCATGGCACCGTTTCACGCGCCGGGTCATAATCCTACAATTTCCTTGGATGACGATCTGGAACTTCTACAGCACCTCGACAAGCTTGGATATGATGAGGCCTGGATCGGAGAGCACCACTCGGCAGGGAGCGAGATTATCGCCTCGCCCGAAATCTTCATTATGGCCGCCGCCGAGCGTACGCAGCGCATTCGTCTGGGAACCGGCGTCGTTTCGATGCCGTATCACAACCCGCTTTGGACGGTGGAACGCATGGTGCTTCTGGATCATCTGACCCGCGGGCGCGTGATGTTTGGGATGGGTCCGGGCGCGCTTCCAACGGATGCGTCCATGCTGGGCCTCGAACCACAGCAGATGCGCCCCCTCTTTGAGGAGTATATCGACATCGCCTACCGCCTGCTGACGTCGGACGCGCCGATTAACTACGAGTCCGACCGTCTGACGTTAAAGGACGCACGCTTGCACCTGCGCCCGTATTCTGAACCTTTGTTCGACCTTGCCGTCGCGGCCGTTGCCTCGCCCTCGGGGGCCAAACTTGCCGGACGCTACGGAGCCGGGCTTTTGTCACTGGGCGCGACCGTAGCTGTCGGCATGGACGTTCTGGCGCATCACTGGACCATTCAGGAGCAGGCTGCCAAGGAACACGGACAGGTTGCAGACCGGGCCAAATGGCGTCTGGTTGGTCTGATGCACCTTGCCGAGACAGAAGAACAGGCCCGCGAGGATGTGAAATACGGAATGACCCAATGGTTCCGCTATTTCCAGAACGTCGCGGCCTTCCCGCAGATGGCCGTCGAAGGAGGCAATCTCGACGAGATGATTGATTTCGTAAATGGGGGCCTGGGCGTCGTTGGCACACCGGAAATGATGGTCAAGCAGATCGAGGAACTTCTCGAACAAAGCAACGGCGGCTTTGGCGCTTACCTCACGCTCGCACATAACTGGGCAAACAAGGGAGCCACGCAGAAGAGTTTCGAACTTTTTGCGCGCGAAGTGATGCCGCATTTCCAGTCTTCTGGCATGGGGCTGCAAGCGGCGGCTGACCGTGCTCAGAAAAACCGCGCCGGCCTCGCGGAGAAACAACTCAAAGCGGTTGAAGAAGCCACGCAGCGCTATGAAAAAGAAGTCAACGCCGCTGAATAGAAGGCTCTGGCCGCCCGCTGCACATGGCGGCCGCAAGCAAGACAGGTGATCGCAGGTCTGCAGGCGAGGATCTGCGATCACAGATCTCCAAAGGGCTGGATTCACATTTCAAGGGCGACACCGAGCTTTTGAGCGAAGGGCCCCAACGGCGTTCTGAAGCCGAGGCATTTTCGCGGGGTTGAGTTCATGATCCAGACAAGATGAAACAGGCAGCGCATTGACCTATTATCGCAGCAGGTTCGGCCCCATCGACCATCAAAAACAACCACAGTAATCCTGCTGAATTCCGCTTGGGATACGCATCATGAAAGCGGCTGGATTTTCAGAGTTTCAGTTCTTTGACGCAGGAACGCTACGCGTGCCACGCGAACGGCCCTCTCCGGACTCTCAGCACCCCGCCCTGATGCTGCGCCCGCAGCCCGCTTTGCGGGCATTCGCAGCCACCCGCAGTTTGAATGTGGCCATGATTGGGAATCAGACCGAGCAGAACTCAAGCACCATCCCAACGCCTCAACATCCAATACCACTGTTCTGGGTCTGCAATTATCCGCGCAGACAAACTATCATTAAAGGCTCGGGTCATGGTCATGCTGTCGGTGTGGGGAATTGGGGCCTCGAATTCCACGCGAAATGCGTTCCCGTCGTCAGTCCGGATGCCGTAGGCGGGGATCATGGGGAGGTCGTATTTGAGGGCAAGCTGCGCTGCGGAAAGAGATGTTAGGGCGTCATGGCCAAGAAACGGTATCCGAGCCCCTTCCGCGTATTTTTCGTCCAACAAGATGGAGATGATGCCGCCGTCTCGCAAATGACGCACCAGGGCTCGCGTGCCGACCCGACCGGTCGCAAGAATTGGTTTCCCTCCAGCCTCTATGCCGCCCCGAATGCGGCGCTCGTAGTGGCGGTTTTTATGGGGGCGATAGACGGCTCCACTTTCTAGGCCATGCATTTTGATGACGGCCCGCACGGCTTCCCATTGCCCAAAATGGCCGGAAACAATGATTGCCCCTTTGCCCGCGGCATTCGCCTCTTTGAGGGCCGCAAGACCAGGGCCGGAGGCTCGGAATTTATGGTGTTGGGTCTGAAATTCGGCGTCGTGGTAGATCTCAAAAAGCGTTCGACCCATTTGCCGGCCCATATCCTGACCGAGCTTCAATCGCGCACTGCGCTTCATGTTGGGGAAGACCCGTTTTGCTTCGCGGTCAAACCGGCTCCTTGCAGGTGGGAACCAGCGCATAACCGTTCCAAACGTTGTACCCAAACCTCGAGACCGCAAGTCAAATGCGCGCCAACGAAAAATCGTCAACGCCGACCATAGGGGGAAGTATCGGGCGTGATGAATCACTGATCTCAGGGGGGTGGAAAACATACCGCTCTATGAACAGGTTTCGCTGCGACACCAATCGAAAACGTTCAAAGCGTTTCAGTTCGTTCTGCTATCCATTCTTTTTGGGGCAATTCGAGGCTGATTTGCGGCGGGGGCGGCGCTTATGGCGACGATCCGGCCCATGCGGCCGATGCTCGTGGCCCATGCTTGACCTTGGATGCAGATCGAGATGTCGCGCCGCAATTTTCACATTCTGGCCATCTGTTCGCGTCGCAGCATGTTCGTCCTGGGAGTGTCGCCACCACGAAAAAAATCGCGACCTCTGCAACCACGAACCAGGAGGGCGAGCCCGATCAACTGTGGCGGGTCGGGATATCGGCCTTCACCGAACTGCGCTTGAAACCTTTTGCCTATGGTAATATGTGGCCGGGGCAGACGTTTTTCTTTTTCGACCGCTGTCTCCCTAATCCGGCATTCAGTCTCTCGATCCAGACCGACCACGCCGCACTGCCGCATTCCGCGGGCAGATCTAGTTATGGAGAATACGGATATGGCTAACGGCACCGTAAAATGGTTCAATACAACCAAAGGCTTCGGCTTCATCGCACCGGACACCGGCGGCAAAGATGTGTTCGTTCACATCTCCGCCGTTGAGCGCGCGGGACTGACGGGCTTGGCTGACGACCAGAAAGTTACGTTCGACATCGAATCCGGGCGCGACGGCCGCGAGTCGGCTTCGAACATTGCCTTGGCATAAGCCAACCGGTTGACAAGCTATCGAGACGCGGCCCTTGGGAAGGGGCCGCGTTCTGCCTTTCCACTTCTGAAATGGCAAACAATTCGACGGTCTTTTGGCTGACTTCCATGCCACGGAACGAGGGGTAGGCCTGAGCAGCTGGCTAACTGTTGGTTACGATCCCGGCCAACGTGAGACGTGCCGCAAACCGCTCTACCTGTTGGTCAGCAATGTGCGCTTCGGGCTGACTGGCATTATCAGGCGGGTGGGACTGAGTGCTGTTTCGCTTGATCCGTGCTGCTGCGCCGCCGCAAGGCCGTTGTGAGCCCGACCTATGAATTCAGAATTCTCGCCGCATGCGCGCGCAGCGCAAAAACTGTTGCAACTGCTCAAATGCGAGCGCCGCGCTGCAGCCAGAACATCGGCCATTCATGCAGCCTCCAGCAGATCCAAGGCCGTAGATTCACAAGTCGCGGACTTTGCTATCTTTGATCTTGTTTACGCAATGCCCGCTGCAGGAAAGGTAGCCACTCAAAATACGTAACGGGATGAAGCCACCTCATCCGCTTTCGGGAATCTCACCATCAATTTGCACAACTGCGGCAGTGGGCATCGCGTTAAATCTCAAGATACATGACGCAGGCGTCGCAGAGCTCGGGGTGCAAAGAGATACACTGCTGGAATCCTTATTAAGCCATTCTTCAAACGACTCTTGAATGCCGTACGGAAGGGAATACCACGACAGTCTCTCAATCATTCTGACGCTCTGTCGGCTTTGCGCGGACGACTGAATACAAAGCGGCAGTTTTCGGCTCTTATGGCGCAAGCCAACCTGGCGGGGCATTCGGCAGCGGGTTTTGGGCGCGCGGATAGACCCAGAGCGTCTGTGCGATGCCGCGTGGCGCCTTGGGGCCCAACAGGCCCGGTGCCGCGATCTGCGCAAGAGTGCTAGGTGCGGCAGAGAGCTGCCGCACGGATCATTGTCAGTTCCGGCAGAGCGCGCCGAAGCCTTTGGATGTCGCGCTCTCATGGATGCGGGTCACTGCCACGCCGGCGACTTCAAAGCCGCGCTGGTAAAGCCGGGCGAGCGGGTCATCCGCATATAGCAGGACGTCTTTCTCGGTCACATCGAACGCCCTCTTTGCGTCCAAAAGCTCGGTTCCGATTGCCACGCCCGACAGGAAGGCGTGGGTCGCAGAGGCGGGCATGTCACCGCGCAGCACCTTGGGTCGGGCCGAGAAGAGCCCGTTGAGCAGGCCGTCCGTCGCCTTGGCCAACCCGGCATCAAAACCCGCGGCGTCGAACGCCTCACCCTCGGCGAGCCGCTCGCAGAGCGCGTTATGGCGGGCCAGATCAAAGATCTCTCCGGTCATGAAGGTGCGAAACTGGCGGGCCTCAAAGCCCGACATCTCGACCCATTTCGAATGGGTGCCGGGCAGCACCACGATCCTGTCTTTTCCCTCTTCGGCGAGGCCCAACAACTGCAGCTCCTCGCCGCGCATCACGTCCGGGCCCACAGGGTCAGAGATACCGGGCAAGAGCGTGACCGGTTTGCCCATGATCTCGGCCTGCTCGGCCAGGTCGATCAGGCCTCTCAGGTCGTTGGGGCAATCCATATAGGGCGTCTCGACCCAGGCGTTCTTGGAGGTGGCCATACCGGTGACAAAGATCTCCTCGGCCTGCTCCATCCATGCGCCCGCGGTTTCGCACAGCACGGCCTCGAACGCCGCCGCGCCCTTACCAATCAGCCCCTTGGCGCCGGATTTGGAGCGGATGCAATCCACCGCCTCACCGTTTTCCAGCCGATGGATGCGCAAATGGGAAGAACCCCAGTCAACCCCAAGAGTGACGGTCATACTATGTCTCCGAGTGTTTGTGGTGGGTCAGGCCGGTTCCGCCATCCCCAAGAGTTTATCATTGGGCGCGACGCCAAGGCCGGGGCCGGTTGGCACGCGGTAGGCGCCCTCCCCGCAGCCCATATCGCCGGACAGCAAGCCCAAGTTCCGGTCAAAGACCGAGTGCTGATACTCATGCGCCACCACATTCGCGGCCGCCGCAGAGGCTTGCAGCGAGGCCGCCATAAAGATCCCGGTCGAGATCGTGGCATGCGGGATGATCTGCTTGTGGAAGCTCTGCGCCAGCGTGGCCATCCGCGCGAATTGCGTGATCCCGGTATGGCCCATTTCGGGCTGCAGGATCGAGACCGCCTGCGCCTCGAGCCGAGGCCGCAGCTCGTAGACGGTGCGCCATTCCTCGCCCGCCGCGATGGGCACACCGACCGACGCGGCCACGCGCGCAAGGCCGGGGATGTCCTCTGGCGCGACCGGGGCCTCGGCGAACCAAAGGTCATGGGCCTCAAGCTGGCGTATCAGGCGAATGGCCTCCGACGCCTCGAACTTCCAGTGCAGATCGGTGCAGATGCGCGCGGTGGGGCCCAAAGCCTCGCGCAGCGCGGCCATCTCCTGGGCAATGCCCGCGTCCGACACGGCGGCGGCGAATTTAAAGCCGTCATAGCCCTGCGCCTGCCAGTCCTGCGCCAGCTGGCATTTCTCGGCCACTGTCTGGCGCGGCAGGCCAGAGATATAGGCCGGGATGGTATCGCGCCGTCTGCCGCCCAGAAGCTGCGCGACCGAAAGCCCCGTCAGCCGCCCGAAAAGATCCCAAAGGGCGATATCGATCGCGGCCAGGGCGTCGACGTAATAGCCCGAGTGATAGCCGCGCACCCGCTGCATGTCATAGAGATCGTCCCAGATGGCGGCGACCTCGGACGGGCAGCGCCCGCGGATCACCGGCGCCAGAAGATCGCGAATGATCGCCGCCGTCGCCTCGGGCGCGGTGATGCCATAGGTCTCGCCCCAGCCCACATTGCCGCTCTCGCCGGTGACGCGCACCAACACGGTCATATCCTTGTCGGGATAGATCGTCTTGTTGCCCTTGCGGATCAGATAGCCGCGCTCGTTGATTGCCTCGCCAGGTTTCAAGGGCCCCAGATAGGGCACCTCTCGGGGGATGCGGACAATGAACACATCCACCGAGGTTATGGCGTCAAGCTGGCTCATTCTGCGGCGATAAGCTTAGGCCCGCTGAGGTCTTCGGACAACCAATCGCACCAGATGCCAAGCTCTGCCAGGTCGCCCGCATCCATGCGCGGGTCCGGGTGGCGGCTTTCGGACGCGCCGATCACGCCGCGGCGCCGCAGCACCTCTTTGGTCAACCGCGTGCGAAAGATCGCCTGCATGTTCAGCATTGGCAGAGAGGCGGCAAAGAGCCGGCGGGCCTCGTTCAGGTCGCCGGTCTCCCAGCTTGCGATCAGCGCGGTGTGCAAATCCGCGATCTCCACCGCCGGCACGGTGCCCAAGGCCCCGCGCGCCAGCTCGTCGGTGATATAGCGCCCGCCCGCGCCGCCAAAGACGCCCTTGATGCTGTCGCCTGCAAGCTCGATCACGGTGGACAGGTTCGCGCCGCAGGGCAGCGTTTCCTCTTTCACATAGTCAACGCAATCCAGAGCGCGGGCCAGCTCGGCCACCTGTGCGGGCTTCAGCCCCGCCCCAAAGGGCGCCGGAGCGTTCTGCAGCATCAGCGGGATTGGCGCGTCGATGGCGCGGAAGAACTCCAGATGCGCCGATACGTCCTGGCCGAGCGCCTTGGGGGCCATGACCATTGCCACGGTCGCGCCCGCCGCGGCGCCGGCCGCGATATGGTCCGACACCGCCTCTGGCGTATCAGCGGTCGCCCCCGCCACGAAGGGCACGCGGCCATCAAGCCGCGCGCCAAGGCGCGCGATCAGCATGGCGCGTTCGTCTTGAGTCAGATGCCCGACCTCGGACGCGGTGCCCGGAAAGACCACCCCCTGCACGCTGCAGCCCAAAGCGAAGTCGACCACCTGGTCAAACGCCGCCGCATCGACCGCGCCCTCGGCATCGAACGGCGTGCACAGAACCGGAAAACATCCCCGAAGTGTCATTACTTTACTGCTCCTGCGGTGACGCCCTGGATGAAGAACCGTTGCAGCGCCATGAACCCGATCACGACCGGCGCTGCGGCCATCAGCGAGGCCGCCATGGCGCCGCCCCAGTCGGCGTTTGATTCGTTGAGATAATTGAGAAGAAGCCCGGGCCCGACCGTGCGCTTGTCGTCCGACACGATCAGCGTCAGCGAGTACAGAAGGTCGTTCCAGGACCACATGAAGGAATAGAGGAACACCGTCACAATCGGCGGCACCGAGATCGGCAGCACGATGGTGTGGAAGATCCGCAGATCCGATGCGCCATCCGCCCGCGCGGCCTCGATCAGCTCGTTCGGGACCTGGGAGAAGTAGCTATAGAGCATGTAGGTCGCGACCGGCAGCGCAAAGACGATATAGCTGACCATCAGGCCAAAGCGGCTGTCCAGCAGGCCCCAATCGGTGAACATTGGGTAGATCGTGATCAACAGCAGCCCGAACGGGAACATCTGCGCGCTCAGCATGAACAGCATCACCGGCTTGCGCCCGAAATAGCGGTACTTGGCAAAGCTATAGCCCGCATAGACCGCCAGCGTCGCGTTGATCGCCGCCGAGCTCAGCGACACGATCAGCGAGTTCGTCAGATGCAGCGGCAAGCCGCCCTCGAACAAGGCCGTCTTGAAGTGCTTCAGCGTGAACTCATTCGGCCAGATCGTCGGCGAGAGGAGGTACAGCTCGTGATCCGGCTTCACCGAGGAAATCACCAGCCAATAGACCGGAAAGAACAGGAAGAAGCCGATCAGTACGGCCAGCGCGGTGAACACCGTCTTCGCCTGCCAGGTGGAAAGGTCCAACATTATTCCGCCCCTTTCATCAACTGGCGCAGGTAGAAGTAAGCGGGCGGTAGGATCGTCGCGACCCAAAGCACGCCAACCGTGGCGGCCATGCCGATATCCCAGCTCTCAAAGGCGCGGCGGTAGACCTCGACAGACAGCACGGTCGTCGCGCGCACCGGGCCGCCGCCGGTCAGCGCCCAGATCGTGTCGAACTGTTGCAGGTTGCCGATCATCGCCAGCACGATGGTCACCAGCAGCACGGGCCTTAGATGCGGGATCAGGTGGTCGCGCAGCACGGCCCAGTTGCCCGCGCCATCGACCCGCGCGGCCTCGATCTGTTCGCGGTCCATGGACGCCAACCCGGCCAGAAAGAACGCCATGAAAAGCGGGATCGACAGCCAGACCTTGGTGATCACAATCGCGGCCATCGCCCCGGCAGAGGTGGACAGCCACGCCACGCGCTCGTCGATCAGCCCCATCTCTAGGGCGCCGTAGTTCAAAAGCCCGTAGCGCGAGTTAAAGATCCAGCCCCACAGGAAGGCCGTCACCACCGACGGCATGATCCAGGGCAGCAGCGAGAGCGAGCGCACCGCCGCCCGGCCCCGGAACGGCTGGTTCAGGATGATCGCCCAGGCGAGCCCCAGGATGATCGAGAACGCCGTCGCCAACCCCACATAGATCGCCGTGGTGACAAAGCTGCCCAGGATGCGCTCGTCGGTCAGAACCTTACCAAAGTTCCTTAGACCGACCCAGACGGGCTCGGGCGTCGAGAGCGTGTATTTGTAGAACGAGAGCGTGAGCGCCTCGATAAAGGGGCGCAGCACGACCACCCCAAACGCGACGAGCGCTGGGATCAGCAGCATGACGCCAAAACGGCCTTGGCGTGCCTTCAGCCCGCCGCGGCGGGCATGGGGTGAGACGGGCAGATCCGTGAGTGTTGCGGCTTTGCTCACTGGGGACTCCAAAAACAAAACGGCCGGGCGCATCGTCAGACGCGCCCGGCCATGGGAGGATTTCTAGAGGGCGTCTTCCAGACGCGACTGCATGTCAGCGGCGGCCTCGGCGGCCGATTTCTGACCCAGGATCGCGGCCTGGACTTCCTCGCCCACGATGGAGGCCACCTCGGACGCGTTCGAAAGAGCCGCAACCGTGTTCCGACGCGGCGATTGCGACGCCGCCACCCAGTTCGCCAGGTAAGAGTCGGACTGAACCGCATCGGACGCCTGGCCAGAGATCGTCGCGGGCAGAACCGACTGGCCCACCGCGTAATCAACCAGCTGCTCATTGGCGAGAAGATGCATGACCCAGCGCACGCCGTCGCTGTCCATCGCTTTGTTTTGTCACCAAACACGGTCAGGATATGGCCCCACTGGATCGACACAGGCGTATCGCCAGCATCGTCCACCGGACCCGCGATGGGCAGCACTGCGCCGTCGATCTCCTCACCGCGGCCCGAGAACTTGCGCGCAAAGCTGCGCGCCTGCGGGGCGTCGATGTAGAAGGCGGTGTTGCCCTGCGCAAACAGGCGACGCGCATCGGGGCGGTCGATCTCAGGCGCGGCCAGACCGCCCTGAACCATCTCGACCATGAATTCCAGCGCCTCGATGGCCTCTGGCGTGTTCACAGCCGCCTTGCCGTCCGCCGAGATCGGGTCGGCGCCAAAGGTCCAGGCCAGGATCAGGTAGTCGAGCAGGATCGAGTTCGGGTTCTTCGTCGCCATGCCGAAGGGCACTGTGTCCGGGTCCGCGGCCTTCACCGCCTTCAGCGCCGCCTTGAACTCTTCGATGGTGGTCGGCGCCGCCTCGATGCCGGCCTTGGCCATGACTTCCTTGTTGGCGACCCAACCGATGGTGCCGGTGATCCAAGGCAGACCAACCTGCTTGCCGTTCACCTCGCCCATGGCAAGAAAGCCCGCGTCGAAGATCTCGAGCAGCTTTTCGCGGCCGATCACCTCGTTGAGGTCAACCGGATTTGCGCCCGCGGCCACGGTCGGCAGCAGCCGGCCCTGCACCTGGCCCACATCGGGCAGGGTGTTGGAGCGCGCGCGCAGAATGTAGTTCTTGTTGATCTCGCCCCAGGCATAGCCCTGCAGCTCGACATCGCCCTCAAAGGACTCCGCCAATGCGGCCATCGCGGCCTTGCCGGTCTCTTCGGATTGGGTCCAGCCCATAAACTGGGTCTCGGCCACGGCCTGCGTGCCCGCGAGCATCGCCAGCGCTGCGACGGTGAGTTTTAGGTGTTTCATAATGGTCCTCCCGTTAGTTCTGAAACTATGTTCCAAAAGTGTCATAGCGCGCGGATGAGCCCCTTGCAAGCATCTTGAAACTTAGTTTCAATCATACGACCCCGCCATCCACGATCATGGTCTGACCGGTGATCATGCGGCTGTCATCCGCGCAAAGAAACAGCGCCATCCGCGCCACATCGGGCGGCAGCAGGAATTCCTTAAGGCACTGTTTTTGAAGATACTCTTCGAACTTGTGGGTCAGCACCGCGCGGGCGCGGCTGACCTGCCGGTCGGTCAGGATCCAGCCCGGGGCAATGGCGTTCACTCTGACCCCGAACGCGCCGACCTCGCGCGCCAAGCAGCGCACAAACCCCTGCACCGAGGACTTCGCCGTCGTGTAGGCCAAAAGCCCCGGCGCGCCCTGCATCCAAGAGTTCGACCCCATCGAGAGAATCACCCCCTGCCCCGCCGCTTTCATGTCCGGCAAGACCGCCTGGGCGGCGAAGACGTGGTGGCGCATATTCACCGCCTGGCGCTCATCCCAGTAATCGGGGCTCAGATCCTCGAACGGGACGCGATCATCGTTGCCAGCGTTGTTGACCAGGGCGGTGATCGGCCCGGTTTGCGCCCGCAGGGCCTCGACCGCGTCGCGCAGCGCGGCGATGTCGGTCAGGTCGCATTGCCGAAAAGCGGGGCGATTGCCGGTGGTCTTTGCGACCACATCCGCCACCCGCGCGCCGGCCTCGGCGTTCAGGTCCACGAACCCGACCCGCGCGCCTTGCGCGCAAAAGGCCTCGACCAGATACATCCCGATCCCCGAGCCGCCGCCGGTGATCAGCACGCCCCGTCCGTGCAGCGACGGGTAGGACGCGGCCTCGACCTGCCTTGGCTTCAGCAGCGGATCGTCAGAGGCCTCTAGCATCAGGAGGCCGCCTTGAGCGGTGCCACCTGGAGCGCGCGACCTTCCGCGTCAAAGGCGTAAAGCGCATCCGCCCCCCACCCCACGGTCACGTCCAGGCCCGAGGCCAGCGCCTCGTCGCCGCCCTTGCGCACGACCAGCGGACGCTCCAGCCCGTCAATCTCGACATAGGCGAAGGTGTCAGAGCCAAGCCGTTCGGTCGTCAGCACCTTGCCGCGAAGCCCGGCCTCGCCCAGGACCAATTGCTCGGGCCGCAGACCCACCGTGTCGGCGCCAGCCGGGGCATCCGCGACCAGCCCGGCGGGCAGGATGTTCATCCGAGGCGAGCCGATGAATTCGGCCACAAAGCGGTTCATGGGGGCATGGTAGAGCTCAATCGGGGCGCCGACCTGCTCGACGCGGCCCGCATTCATCACCACGATCTTGTCGGCCAGGGTCATCGCCTCGACCTGATCATGGGTGACGTAGATCATCGTGGTGCCCAGGCGCTTTTTGAGGCGGGCGAATTCCATGCGCATATCCACGCGCAGCGCGGCATCGAGGTTCGACAGCGGCTCATCAAACAGGAACACCTCGGGCTCGCGCACAATGGCGCGGCCGATGGCGACGCGCTGACGCTGACCGCCCGACAATTGCCGCGGCTTGCGGTCCAGCAGGTGGTCGATCTTGAGGATCTCGGCGGCGGCCTTCACGCGGCGGTCGATCTCCGAGGCGTCCTCGCCCGCAAGGCGCAGCGCGTAGCCCATGTTCTTGGCCACCGACATGTGCGGGTAAAGCGCATAGGATTGGAACACCATCGCGATACCGCGCTTGGAGCTTGGCACGTCGTTCACAATCTGATCGCCAATCGCCAGCGCACCGCTGGTCACCTCGTCCAGCCCGCAGATCATGCGCAGCAACGTGGACTTGCCGCAGCCCGAGGGGCCGACGAAGACGACGAACTCACCGTCCTTGATGTCCAGGTCGATGTTCTTGAGGACTTCAACGGGCCCGTAATCCTTGCACAGGCCCGCAATCTTCAGGTTAGCCATTTGCGATTTCCTTCTGTGTAGCGTCAGCCCGCGAACGGATGGGCCTTCTGGCCCCGCACTCCGGGATTTGCGGCCAGAAGCGCGCCCGAAAGGGGGGCCTCATCCAGCTGCGCCGCCGAGAGGCGAATGCGAGCGGTTGTGATGTAAAGCGTCGAGAGATCCGCGCCGCCAAAGGCGCAAGAGGTCGGCCGCGGCACCGGAACGGTGATCTTCTGATCGGGCGTGCCGTCGGGCAGGAAGCGCTGCACGCACCAGCCGTCCCACATGGCCACCCAGACGCCGCCCTCGGCATCCACGCACAGCCCGTCAGGCACGCCATTCGCGCCGTCGAACTCAGCGAACACGCGCCGATTGCCCAGCGTGCCGGTCTCCAGGTCATAGCCAAAGGCCCAGATCGTCTTGGCGCCGGTATCGGTGAAGTAGAAGGTCTTATTATCCGGCGACCAACCCAAGCCATTGGCCACGGTGATCCCATCCAACGCCTTGTAAGTCTCGCCATTCGCATAGCGCCAAAGCGCGCCCTGGCCCGGCTCGGTCGAGATCGCCAGCGACCCCAGCCAGAGCCGCCCCTTGGCGTCGCATTTGCCGTCATTGAAGCGGTTGCCAGAGCGGTCGGCCTCGGGGTCGGCCAGCTTTTCCAGGGTGCCATCGGGCTCCAGCGCGTGAATGCCGGTTTCGCCGCCAAGGATGAACCCGCCGGAAGTCTTGGGAATTGCAACGCCGGTCAGCTCGGGCAAGGCGGTCTCGCGGCGGGCGGTGACCTTGCCATCGGACGAGACCAGCGCCGGGGCCAGGATGTCCACCCAATGCAGCACGCCCGCATCGGCGTCCCAATGCGGGCCTTCGCCCAGGAAATCCTCACCCGGGATGGCCAACTCGACCGAGCCTGTAACCTCTTGCAGCGGCCTGCGGGCGACTCCGATGGACATGGCAAGCTCTCCGATATTGCCTGAGATATGGCGGGCGGCCTCGATCACCTCGCGGCCAAGCGCATGCAGGCGGTCCTCGCCCAAGCGATAGGCGGGGCCGACGATGCCAATGGCGCCAATGGCCCGCGCAGTGTGGTCCAGAACCGGCGCGGCGACGCCGGCAAGTTCCTCGTGGTGCTCGCGGATAGAGACGGCATAGCCGCGCGCCTTGATCATGTTCAGCTGCCGATCCAGGTCGCCCGCACTGGTCACGGTTGCATCCGTGATGGCCGCCAGGTCAGAGGCGTAGAGCCGCCGCCGCGCGCCCTCGTCCAGATGCGCCGCCAGCGCCTTGCCCAAAGCGGTCGCGTGCAGGGCGGCGCGCTGCCCGACCGCAGAGCCGATCCGCACCTCGCGCTGCGCGTCCCGCTGGTCGATATAGAGCACCTGCGCATTGTCCAGCACCGCCAGCCGCGTGGCCTCGTTATGCTTGCGCGCGAGCCGCGCCAGCTCGGGCGCCGCCGCGCCGCGCAGGTCGAACCCGTCCCACACCCGATGCGCCAGCTGGAAGGGCCGCGCGCCCAGGCGATAGCCCTGGTCGGTCTCGCGCAGGTAGCGTTCGTCAATGAGCGTCTGGATCACCCGGTTCAGCGTGGCCTTGGGCAGGCCCGTCGCCTCTTGCAGCGCGTTGAAGCGCACCGGGCCGCTGGCCTCGGATAAAACGTCCAGCAGCCGCAGCCCGCGCACAAGCGCCTGCATGCCTGGCTGAACGCCGGTTTCGCTATCGTCTCTCGCCACCATTTTACGAATTGACCTTCCCGCATTCCGTCGGGTAGCAATATTTGGAACTAAGTTTCAAGTCAATGGATGCCGATGGAAATTGCCGAAATTCACCACTGGTTGGTGCGCGCGCCGTTCTCGATCCCGGTCGAGTGGGGCTCTGGCACGAGGCTGGGCACGACGCGGCTGATCTGCCGCATCAGGACGCGCTCGGGCCATGAGGGCTGGGGCGAGACCCAATGCCTGATCGACAGCACGCCCGCGGCCTTTGGCACGGCGGCAGAGCTGGTACATGGCTGGGATATCAGGAATGTCGAGGGCTTTCACCGGCTGATCCTGGGCGCTGGCTACTACCACCACCAGCGCGCCGCCGTTTACGCCATCGCGGCGCTTGAGATGGCGATGTGGGACGCGCTTGGGCGCGCCCTGGGCCAGCCCCTATGGGCGCTTTGGGGCGGCAAGTGGCGCGATGAGGTGCGGGCGACGGGCTATGTGTTCGCCTCTGACCCGGCCGAGGCGCGGCGGCAATTGCAGCTGCATGCAGATCGCGGCCATGAGGCCTTCAAGATCAAGATCGGCATGGGCGCCGATAGCGACATCGCCCTGACCGAGGCCGCGCGGCAGGAGGTCGGCAGCGCCGATATTCGCCTCGACGTGAACGGGGCCTGGACCCGCCCGACCGCCAAGCGGCAACTGGCTCGGTTGGCTGAGTTCGCGCCGAATTGGGTCGAGCAGCCGCTGGAGCTGTCCGATTTGAAAGGCTCCGCCGAACTGCGCGGCCAGCCGATTCCCATCGTGCTGGACGAAGCGACCTACACGCTGTCCGACGTCTCCGTGGCGCTGGATGCTGGCGCGATGGACGCGGCTTTGCTCGACCCGCACCAGGCGGGCGGGCTCTGGCAATGCATAAAGGCAGCGGCGCTTTGCGAGGCGCAGGGCGTGCCCGTTGGCCTGCATTCCGGTGGCGAATTGGCGATCAGCCAGGCCGCCTATATCCACCTCGCCGCCTGCATCCCGAACATGACGATCCCCATCGACACCGAGCGCGCCTGGATCGGGGCGGATGTCTCGCCGGAGCCGCCCGCGCTGCGTGACGGCGGCTATGCGGTCAGCGATCGTTGCGGCCTTGGCGTCGACATCGACGAGGCGCTGGTCGAGGCCATTGCCGTCGACAAGATCGAAGGCGCCTATCTCGATGCGGCGCGCCCCGGCTGGTTCCCGACCAAGCCCTCATACTGATTGACCGAAAGTACCCCCATGACATCGCCAGACATGTATCGCCTGATCGCCATCCTGCGCGGGCTGAACCCAGAGCGCGCCGAGGAGACCGGCAGCCTGCTGATCGAGACCGGTATCAACACGATCGAAGTGCCCCTGAACCGCCCCGGCGCCCTGGAGGCCATCGAACGCCTGGCGCGCGCCTTCGGAGACCAGGCCTTGATCGGCGCAGGCACGGTCTTGACCGCGGAGGACGTGCAGCGGGTCAAAGATGCGGGCGGCCAGATTGTGGTCTCGCCCGACTGCAATCCAGAGATCATCAGAGCCACCAAAGCGGCGGGCATGATCTCTGCGCCCGGCGTGTTCACGGCCACCGAGGCCTTCACCGCCCTGCGCGCCGGCGCCGATATCCTGAAGACCTTCCCGGCAAATGTGCTGAAGCCGTCCGGACTGAAAGCCCTACGCGCCGTGTTGCCGGCGGAGGCGCCGGTGGTCGCTGTGGGCTCCATCCCGGCGGAAAGCTTCGGGGATTGGGTCGCCGCTGGCGCGTCCGGCTTCGGGCTAGGCTCTCTGCTGTTTGACCCGAGCCTCGAGACAAGCGAGCTGCGGACGCGCGCCGACGCGCTGACCGGCTGCATAGACAAGGTCTTTAGCAGCTGATCCAGCACGAAACAGAGCCGTTGAGTTGGACCAAACCAAGCCAAGCGGCCGCACGGCAAGATGATCTGGCTTTCGGCAAGATGCGCGGCCTGCAGGCTCTCAGCCAGTCAGCCACCCGGGAAGCGACGCGGGCGCGCACGCCGTCTGCGCCGCGGCGACGCAATCGGACAGGCCCCCAAAGCGCACCGCCCGCCCGCTGAGCCCGGGGGCGTAATGCGCATATTTCCCCGAATTCGTCATGACGGTCCGTGTGCTTGTGGGAAAGATGGGCTCGACGATAGAGCACCAGCACAGATCGCGGTAGAACTGCACGCCAGCGCCGCGAAGCTGCGCGATCAGCCCCTCCGCCTCGGCGCTTACAAAGATCTCGCGACCCAGGGTGATGATCACCTCGACATCCGGGTGCTTTTGCTTGCCCGCCATCAGGGAGGCGACCGCGCGGGTCTCCTCCAGCGAGAAATGCGGGCTGCCCAGCGCGATTAGGTCCACCGCTTCCGGGCCAGCGTTCAACTCTCGCCATGCGGCGACAAGATCGGCCCGGGTCACGGTCGCACGCGCGGCGTTCTCGGCAAGGGGCAGACCCGCCTCGGGCGTGACACCGGCGACATGCAGCAAGGGCGCGGCGGAAGTTGTCCCGAAGGCCGCACAAAGCGCGCGCAGGTCGTCGCGGCTTGGCAAGGCCGCCTCCAGACCGGTCAAGAGCGGCACGCAATCGGGCGCCAACCCGCCCGCGATCCAGCCGATCAGCGGCCAGACGGCATCGTCGTGGCCATCGGGTAGCTCCACGTCAATCCGCATCTGCGGGCGCCGGTTCTCGGCTAGGTAGACGCCGGTCCGCGCCGCCCGCCCCGTCAGAGCGATAAAGAGGTCCAGGTAGTCCGGGTGCTTCGCCGTGCGCGCGCCCAGAACACTATTGGCAAAGATCACGGCGTTGGATTCCGACCAGCCGATCTCTTCGCCCAGCCGCGGCGCATCGCCCGACAGATACGGCGCGCAGGTGAAGGTCGACCGCGCGCCCATGCGCACGTAGGCATCCGCCAGCCGGCTGGCCGCCCGCCCGAAATTGGGCGGCAGGTCATGCTGCTCCCAATCCTCGCGGTCGACAGAGATCGCATTGATCGTGGTCGGGATCGCGACCTGTGCCCCCATCTCGGCCATGGTCTCGGCAAAGATGAGGTTGGCCTCATGGGCGTAGATACAGCCGTCGATATGCCCCCGCGTGACGTCGATCAGCTCCTTGGCGCCCTGCGCCGCCGCCATCGCCGAGATCACCTGCATCGCCAGCGCGGCGGGCTCGCCATGGCCGCCGTTCAGCATCGCCCTATCGGTGTCCGAAAGGGCAAGATCGTCTTGCGTGATCCGGTGCAGATCAATGGCAATCTCGCCCGCCACCAGCCTTGCCCCCTGCAGGTGGGCCTCGTTCTGGGCCGAGAGCGCGTCGTAGTCCCGCGCGCCCAGCCGAACGATGCCCACCGTCCGGTCGAACATGGCCCCGGCAATGAGCGCGCCAAGGGTCAGCACCTCTTCGTCGTCGCGGAACACCAACGCCGCCGGTGCCATACCGTTCAACGCCAGTTGCAACAAAACGCCGCTGCCCGAGCAGGACCCGCGGCTGGTCGGCATCATGACGATCCGACCGGCAAGCGATTGCCCATGCAGGTGATGATGCGCGTCGATCACCGTCCCCGAGCTGGGATCAACGCCGCCCCAAAAGCTGAGGCCCTCGTCGCAGCGAACGATCTGCGCTTTGACATCCGCGGGGACGATCAAGAGGGCGGAGCGCCGATCCATTCAGCGGGTGCCCGCCCGGGCGGCCGTGTGACCACCGCGACCGAGAGACCGCGCCGCCCGCCGACCGGAGGGGATGATTAGCTTGCTTGATCTCATCTGCGCCGTTTTGGTTCGAGAATTATCGACCCGCATGCTACCGGGTGTTTTCGCCGGGGCAAGTCGAACCACGATCCGACGGATCTCTGCCGCGGCCAAATCCCAGTGAATCTTGACCCCTCGCCCACGCGCGCGCCCCTAAAGTCGCAACTGATGGCCCGGGAAGAAATTCGCTAAAATTTGCCGCAAAAAGAGCTTCATGGACACGCCAAAAGGCAACCCGCGGCCCCGCTGATGTTCAACTTTTATAAAGAGCCCATTGGTAGCGTGTCGCAGAATTCGTATTTCGCATGGGTAAATGGTATGAAACTGAAGCAGCAGATCACACTCTTGGCCGCCATCCCGATCGCGGGTCTGGTCGCGGTCAGTTCATATCTTTGCGTCTACCAACTTGTTGGGTTTCTGGCCGCGAACGAGACGCGCCGACATATCGCAGAGATCGAGATTCTGTCCGAACTGGTGCATATGCTTCAAGTGGAACGCGGGCAATCCGCCGGATTTGTCTCGTCAGAGGGGCGAAACTTCGCGGACACCCTGCCAAGGATGCGGGCCAATGTTGATGACGTTGTGCTGCGGGTCCCCGAAATCGCCAGCGAACTCAACGGCGAATTGGCCGAGCTTGGGCAACTTCGGGACCAGATTAATGCGCTGACCATCTCGGTGGCCGACATGGTACCCGTCTATACCGACCTGATCACCCATGCGTTGGACATCAGCGAGGAACTTTTGGTCTCGCAAAAGGACCCGCATGTAGTGCGCCTTGGCGCCGGTCTATTGGCCCTCGCAGAGGCGAAAGAAGCCGCCGGTCGAGAGCGCGCGGTTGGGGCCGCAGGATTTGGAACCGGTCAGTTCAACATGCAGCAATTCCGCACGTTTGTGGGGTTCGGTTCCGTCGAACACGGCCTGCTCAGCACAGCGGAAAAGGAGTTTCACGGGCTCATAGAAGGCATTGATTTCAAACGCGACTTGGAATCCAGCGGCCTTGGGGAGTTCCGCGATATTGTTTACGCAGCCGGGCCCGGTGGCGCAATTTCGGGAGTGACCGCAGCAGAATGGTTCGCGCGTTCGACCGCTTGGATCGAAAACCTGCGCCGCGACGAGCTTAAGGCCGAGGAAGCCGTCCATAAGATCGGGAATGGGCTGGCGATTTGGCGGACTTTCCTGCTGGCCATGGCGATCCTTGTCTCCGCCGTCGCGATCGGCAGCACCATCTTTGTCGCACGGTTCGTGATGGCGTCCTTTGACCGCAGTATCTCGGCCTTCGCACGCGCGTTGGAGCGCATCGGCAATGGTGACTTTGAGAATCGCCAAAAAACCAAGGACGAGATCACCGAGTTCGGGCGCCTCTTCATCGCGCTCGACCGAACCAAGGACGACCTGCGCGACGCCAGCGAGAGCATCGAACGCAGCAAGCAAGAATCGACGGACGCGCAACGCAACCGGGCTGAGGTCATCGAGCGGCTTGGCACCGCCCTAGAGAAGCTGTCTATCGGCGACCTTACCTGCGCCATCGGGAATGAATTCCCGCCCGAATTTGAAAGCCTGCGCACCAGCTTCAACCAAGCGGTCAAGCAACTTGCCTCTGCATTGGGCATCGTCGGCAATTCGATCAATACGCTGAATTCCTCAAGCGATCAGCTTAACGACGCGAATGACCAATTGTCTCAACGCACGACCTCTCAGGCGGCCGCCTTGGAAGAAACCACCGCCGCGCTCAGCCAGCTCTCTGAGATGGTGGTGAAATCCGCCGAGGCCGCGGGCGAGGCCAGCGACATCACCGCAAGATTGCGCGAGGACGCCGCCGAGGGCGGGCGCCGCGTGCAAGAAGTCGTCGTCGCGATGCAGCAGATCGATGAAAGCGCCAAGAAGATGACCGCCGTTGTCGGCATGATCGAAGACATCGCCTTCCAGACCAACCTGCTGGCGCTGAACGCCGGGGTCGAGGCCGCGCGCGCGGGCGAATATGGCAAGGGTTTCGCGGTTGTTGCCAACGAAGTGCGGGCGCTTTCTGTACGCGCAACAGAAGCCACCAATGAGATCTCGGGGTTGATCGACCAATCGACGCAGATCACCGTATCCGGCGTCACCATGGTGGAGCGCGCGGGCGAGGCCTTTGATGCGGTAAGCTCTGGGATTGAGAACTCTAACGTTGCTGTGCAGAAGATCGCCGAGGACGCGGGCGACCAATCGCAAAACATCGAAGAGATCAAGGACTCGATGCTTGAGCTCGACCAGGTCACGCAGCACAACGCCACCATGGTTGAAGACAGCATGAGCTTTAGCGCAACACTTGGCGAGCAAACCGACGCGCTGGGCAAGCTTATCGCGCAGTTCACCCTGGACGCCAGCAAAGCGGACGCGCCAGCGCAGCGCAGTGCGGCATAACGCGACGATCAATTTGCATCGCGGCCCCCGTCAGAACGCCCAGGTAGATCTCCCGCAGACCTGGCGATGCGCGGGGGCTGACCTTCCGAACGATCTGAACTAGGCTGCGCCCATGTGTGGACGCTTTGCCATCACCTTGCCCAGCGACGCGATGGCCCGGCTTTTTGAGGCACAGCCCGCAAATGACTTGCCGGCGGTGCCAAACTTCAACGTCTGCCCAACCACGCAGGTGCACGCGATCACAGCCGGTGAGACCGGCCGCAGGCTGGGCGCGATGCGATGGGGTTTCATACCGCACTGGTACAGGACCCCCAGCGACGGGCCGCTTTTGATCAATGCCCGCGCGGAGACCATCGCCGAGAAGCCCGCCTTTCGCGCGGCCTGCCGCGAGCGGCGCTGCTTGATCCCGGCATCGGGGTTCTATGAATGGACCAAGGATGCCGATGGCAAGCGCCTGCCCTGGTACATCCGTTCCAGCGACAAGGCCCCGCTGGTCTTTGCTGGCATCTGGCAGGACTGGAGCCAGGAGGACGCGACGATGGCGACCTGTGCCATCGTGACCACATCCGCGCGGGGACCCGTCCGTGAGGTTCATCACCGCATGCCCGTAACGCTGAGGCCGAAGGATTGGGGGCTTTGGCTTGGCGAGGCGGGCAAAGGCGCCGCGATCTTAATGCAAGATCCGCCTTCGGAGTTTGAATTCCACCGCGTGGACCCGCGGGTCAATTCGAACCGCGCCTCTGGACCGGAACTTACCGAACCGCTCGCGCATTCGTGAGCGCCCGTGCGCAAGCGTGCATTGCCCAATCCTGCCCTCGACTTGACACTGCAAAGCGGTCGCAGCCGCATTGGAGTCGCCGAATGAGGAAGTCTCGCAAGCCGCAAAAGGGCTCTAAGAAGGGTAAGGCGCAAGCGCCCAGAACCGACGCGCAAAGGCAAATGGACCGCCGCGGCGTCCTGCGTCTGGCCCGCAATGGCGCCATCGCCGCGGCGGTGCTCGGCGGGGGCGGCATTATAGGCGCGCGTTCCGTGATGGCGACGATTGCAGAGCATGATCTGACCCGCGTTGGACAGGGCAAACCGAGCGTTGTGCAGATCCATGACCCGGGATGCGCCACCTGCAATGCGCTACGGCGGGAGGCCCGTCGCGCGCTTTCCGGCTTTGAAGAATGTGCGATGGTCTACCTCGTCGCCAATATCAAAACCGAGAAGGGCCAGGTATTTGCCGCGCGTTACAACGTGCCCCATGTGACGCTGCTGGTGTTCAACGCGGACGGGGAACTGGTCGAGACCCTGCGCGGGATGCGGCGGCGCGCTGAGTTGCGCGCGATCCTTGCGGCGCATCTGCCTGGGTAGTTGGCGCCGTTGAGGCATGTCCCCGCGCGCGCCACCCGGCGTTCCCCGAAAAAAAAGGCCGCTTGCGCGGCCTGTCCAGTCAGGGAGGAAATCGTTAAGCTCTTGTTTTTCGGTTCACCGGAACACGTGAACCAGCTTAGATATACTATAGCCTCAAATTGCGGCGAGACTATGGCAACGTGCAGCAATCCGACGAATACACGCCTAAGGGGTTGAGATTGTTCCCAATTCGGGGACAATTTCCCGCCTTGATTGCACATATCCGCCCTAATGTCCGTCCTGATTGTGGTGTTTCTGCAACACTCAATCTCCGGTTTGCGTCGGGGCACCGCCTTCAAAAACGTTCCCGGACTGGTAGTCACAGGGGGCTTCTTGCATCTGAAGATGCAGCCCGTCGCCGGTATAGGGATTGGCCCGCGCCAGCGCTTCGTCCACCTCGATGCCAAGCCCAGGCGCGGTCGGCGCGGGGATATAGCCGTTCTCGACCGCGATGGAGCCCTTGATCAGGTCGCGATGGAAGTCGGTCTCGATAGTCTCGGCGATCAGCAGGTTCGGGATCGACACGCCCAGATGCACATTCGCGGCCCATTCCACCGGCCCGGCATAGAGATGCGGCGCCATCTGCGCGTTAAAGCTCTCGGCCATCGCGGCAAGCTTGCGCATCTCCCAGATCCCGCCCGCGCGACCCAAGGCAGGCTGCAAGATATCGGCCCCGCCGGTGCGCAGCAGCGCCGCGAACTCGGCCCGCGTGGTCATCCGCTCGCCGGTGGCGAGCGGGATGTGGACCGCCTGCGCCACGCGCTGGAACTCCAAAAGGTTGTCGGGTGGGATTGGCTCTTCGTACCACAAGGGCTGGTAGGGCTCGATCGCCTTGCCCAGCCGGATCGCGCCCGCGGTGTTGAACTGGCCATGGGTGCCGAACAGCAGGTCCGCCCGCGTGCCCACCGCCGCGCGGATCGCCTTGCAGAACGCCACCGAGGTCTCGATGTCGCTCATCGCCGGATGGTGCCCGCCGCGGATCGTGTAGGGCCCGGCGGGGTCGAATTTCACGCCCGTATAGCCCTGCTCGACCAGCGCCAGGGCGCTTTCGGCGGCCATCTCGGGCGAGACCCAGAACTCTGGCAGCTTGTGATGCGCCAAGGGGTACAGGTAGGAATAGGCCCGCACGCGGTCATTCATCTTGCCGCCCAGCAGCGCCCAGACGGGGCGCTCGCGGTGCTTGCCCAGGATGTCCCAGCAGGCGATCTCTAGCCCCGAGAACGCGCCCATCACCGTAAGGTCCGGCCGCTGGGTGAAGCCCGCGGAATAGGCGCGGCGGAACATCAGCTCGATATTCTCGGGGTGCTCGCCGGCCATGTGCCGCTCGAAGACGTCCGTGATCACCGCGCGCATCGCGTCCGGCCCCACCGAGGCGGCATAGCACTCCCCCCAGCCGGTGATCCCGGTATCGGTGGTGACCTTGACCAGGATCCAATAGCGCCCGCCCCAGCCTGGTGGCGGCGGCGCGGTGACGATGATGTCGAGATCGGCGAGCTTCATGGCGGTCTCTGCGTTGGGTTTCGTCGAACCGAGCAAAGCACCGTTCGAGACAGGGGTCTAGGCCAATGCGCGACGGCCAAGGTCGCGCCTAGCCCTCGCGCGGCGGCCTCAGCCAATCCACCGCGCCCATGGCACCGGCAAAGGCCGCGGCCTCGTCGCCGTAGCCCTCGCCCAGATTCAGGATGCGCCAGCCCGTGGCGTCCTCTGGGTCCCTGCGGCACTCGGCCCAGGACCAGGCGCCGTCCTCGTGCTTGCGGATATCGACACAGCGCAGCCCGCCGTCATCCTCGTAGGAGTTCATCACGACCGGCTTTTTCACCTCAGCGCTCCCAGTCCCGCAGGCGGGCGACATAGCGCGCCATGGTGTCAATCTCGAGGTTGATCGCGTCGCCCGCGGCGACGCCGCCCCATGTGGTCACAGCCTGAGTGTGGGGGATGAAGTTCACGCCGAAATCGCGCCCCTCAACCTCGTTCACCGTCAGCGAGGTGCCGTTCAGCGCCACCGAGCCCTTGGGCGCAATGAAGCGCGCCAGCTCCTGCGGCGCGCGGAACATCACGCGGGTCGAGTCCCCCTCGGGCGTCACGCTGAGCACCTCGGCCACGCCGTCCACATGGCCCGACACGATATGCCCGCCCAGCTCGTCGCCCACCTTCAGCGCGCGCTCTAGGTTCACCCGCTTGCCGGCGGCCCAGCCATTGCGGCCGATGTTGGTCTTGCTGACGCTCTCGGCGCTGATCTCGACATCGAACCAGGGCCTCGGGTCCTCGCCCAGGGCGATCACCGTCAGGCAGACCCCATCGCAGGCGATCGAGGCGCCGATATCGATCCCGTCCACGTCGTAGGCCGTCGCGATCCGCGCGCGCAGGTCGCCACGCTGCTCGATCTCTAAAATCTCGCCAATATCGGTTACAATGCCTGTGAACATAGGGGGCGCCTCCTTTCCCGCAGGCCTAGCGCCGCCACGCGCCGAGGGCAAGGCCATGCGATCTTTCCGCTTTGGTCATAAATTTGCCCTAAAGGGTAAACATGCTAATCTCTGGACAAAGCCGCCGGGCATAGATCGGGCGGATGGGGTTTGAGCACATGGTAACCGGTAAAGACCGGACATTTCTGTTCCTGCAGGGCCCGCATGGGCCGTTCTTTCGGCGTCTGGCCAAGATGCTGGGGGCCGCTGGCGCGCGCGCTCTGCGCGTGGGCTTCAACGCCGGCGACGCGGCGTTCTGGAGCGACAAGGCCAGCTACATTCCCTTCCAAGACACCATCGACACCTGGGCAGAGCGCTTTCGCCAGATCGTCGCGGAAAACGGCGTCTCTGATATCGTGCTTTACGGCGACACCCGCCGCATCCATGCCGAGGCCGTCGCCGTGGCCAAGGAGCTGGGCCTGACCATTCATGTCTTTGAAGAGGGCTATCTGCGCCCCTATTGGGTCACCTACGAGCGCGGCGGCTCGAACGGCAACTCCGCGCTTATGGATCTCACCGTGCCGGGCATGCAGCGCACGCTGGCGAACGCCGAACTGGACATCCCCGAGGCGCCGGCGCATTGGGGCGACATGCGCCAGCACGTGTTCTACGGCGCGCTCTATCACGGCCATGTGCTGCTGGCGAACCGCGCCTATCGCAACTTTGCCCCGCATCGTGCGCTGACCGTCACGCAGGAATTCCGGCTTTACCTGCGGCGGCTCGTGCTGATGCCGATGATCTGGGCGGATCGCGTGATCGCCACCCAGCGGATCAAGTTTGGCGGCTTCCCCTATCACCTGGCGCTGTTGCAGTTGGAGCATGACTCAAGCTTCCAGATGCACTCGCCTTTCGAGACGATGGTGGACTTCCTGGAACTGGTGATCAAAGGCTTCGCCGAGGGCGCGCCGACGCATCACCATTTTGTCTTCAAGGCGCATCCCCTAGAGGACGGCCGCGTGAATTTGCGGGGCGAGATCAATCGCTTGGCCGCCGAACATGGCGTTGCGGACCGGGTGCACTACGTGCGCGGCGGCAAGCTGGCACAGCTCTTGGACCACGCCCGCAGCGCCGTGACCGTTAACTCAACCGCCGCTCAGCAGGTGCTGTGGCGCGGTCAGCCGCTGAAGGTCTTCGGCGAGGCGGTCTTCGCCAAGCCCGAATTCGTCTCCACCCAGCGCCTACCAGAGTTCTTTGCCCGCCCCGCCCGGCCCGACAGCCGGGCTTATCGCGACTACCGGCACTTCCTTCTGGAGACATCGCAGATCGCGGGCGGGTATTATTCGGCGCGCGGGCGCCGACAGCTTCTGCGGCAGGTGGTGGATATGATGCTCGCGCCTGAGGATCCTTACGAGGCGCTGGCCAAGGGAACAGCGGCGCCCAGACAGCAGTTAAGGGTTGTGAAGTAGCCGCTCGGTTTGGCCTGGAGCGGTCCAAATCTCTTGCAAGAGATTTGCACTTTCCTTCAAAGGAAAGTTGGGTCCGCGGCCGGTGAGAGGTTGCGCATAGCGGATCATTGCGGCTCGCGGTGAAGAAACTCTTTCAAGAGTTTCGCAATTTTCTTGCAAGAAAATTGCGACGCGCCGATGCCCATTGGAGGCCAAATCTCGCCAATCCCCTGTCAATGTGATGCAAAACCGCCGCGACGGAAACAATCCAAAGGGTCCAGGGTGGATTTTCCGCCCAGAAACCGTTAATTAAAGCGTTTCGACAAAAGTTTGAATCGGTTGGATTCCCACAGAGCTTGAACTGTGATTCACCTTGATAGGGAGGATCACATCATGCCAGCACCATTGTCGACAGAACTGCGCGACCGCTTTGCGCGTTTGATCAGGGAAGGACTGTCCGGGAGAGAAGCCTCACGCCGCCTTCAGGTTTCTGCCGCCACTGGCGCTCGATGGGCCGGTCGAATCCGGAGTACCGGGGCTGCCACTGTTGCACTGATGGGACGTCCTGCGGGATCGGGCAAGCTGGCCGACCATATAGAGTTCTTTAGGGAGTTGGTGACGCAGGACCCGGACATCACGTTATTCGAACTGCGTGATGCACTCGCTGATGCGGAAGGGGTTGCGGTCCATCATTCCGCCATTGCGGGGTTGCTCAAGCGCCTCGGCTTCACGCACAAAAAAAGTCGTTGGTGGCCTCCGAGCGCCGCCATGCCAAGGTAAGGCGACGGCGGGCTGATTGGTTTGCTCATCGCATTCCGGCCGTCGGGGCCTCACCGGATCGTGTTGTCTTCATTGACGAAACCGCCGTGAAGACGAACCTCACGCGGCTACGGGGCTGGGCGTCACGCGGCGAGCGCCTGACCATGGACGCGCCCTTCGGCAGTTGGGGGACGCAGACACTGATTGCCGGTCTGAGCTATGATGCGCTGATCGCACCCTGGGTCATCAAAGGCGCAATGGACGGTCCTGCTTTTGCCGCCTACATCCGCGAAGTGCTGGTGCCCGAAATCACACCCGGCACGGTGGTGATTCTCGACAACCTGGCCACGCATCGCAACAAGGAAGCAGCAGCCGCGCTAAAGGCGCATGGCTGCTGGTTTCTGTACCTGCCGCCACACTCCCCAGACCTCAACCCGATTGAACAAGCTTTCTCGAAGCTCAAGGCCCATCTCCGACGGATCGGAGCACGCTCGTTCACATCCGTCTTCAAAGCCATCGGTGAAATCTGTGACCTGTACGATCCGGAAGAATGCTCGAACTACTTCAAGGCCGCTGGATATGTCTCAAACTAATGTCGAAACGCTCTAGCGTAAAAAAAACTGAGGCAGAATTATAAGGTCGAGGAGACCGAGCAGTGAAAATTAGTACTTCGCGCTGGGCGAAAGGTGTCGCCCTGTTGATGCTTGTGGGCATCGTATCATCCTGCGGCTTGCCCCGCGTCGGCCCCAATAAACGCGAAATCTTCCGCGGTTCAGTGCAAAAAGAGGGCGACGCGTTCGTGGTCTCGGTGAATGACCGGGTGACGCGAGCGACCGCGATTGTTCCCGCTCTTGGGTTCAGCTCGGCCTTCATAAACGCGGGTCAGCTTGGCTCGGACACAATCCGTCCCGGTGACACGCTGGGACTGACGATCTTCGAGAACGTGGACTCGCCGCTGATCGCCTCGCCGGGCACGAATTCTGCTGCCTTTGAGGAAGTCCAGGTCGACAGCGCCGGCTACATCTTCATCCCTTATGCGGGCCGTATCAAGGCCGCGGGCAACACCCCCGAGACCGTGCGCCGGATCATCACAGAGAAGCTGGGCGAGGCGACGCCTGATCCGCAAGTGCAGGTGCGCCGCGCCGCCGGCGACGGCGCCACGGTGTCGATTTCCGGCGCGGTGGGCGGCCAGGGCATCTTCGCCATCGAACGCCCCACCCGGACCCTGACCGCCATGCTGGCCAACGCCGTCGGCGTGAGCGTAGAGCCTGAGATCGCCCGCGTGAAAGTCATCCGCGGCAATCAAACCGGCGAGGTCTGGTTCGAGGACCTGTTTGAGAACCCCAGCTTCGACATCGCCCTGCGCAACGGCGACAACATCCTGGTCGAGGCCGACACGCGATCCTTCACCGTTCTGGGCGCCACCGGCGCGCAGACGCAGGTGCGCTTTGAGACGCAGACCCTGACGGCAGTCGAGGCCATCGCACAGGTCGGCGGCCTGTCGCCCACCACCGCCGATCCCACCGGCGTCTTCGTCTTCCGCAACGAGCCAGAGGAGATCGCGCATCAGGTCCTGGGCCGCACCGATCTGATCGGCACGCAGCGCATGGTCTACGTGCTCGACCTGACCGAGCCGAACGGGCTGTTCCTGGCGCGCGACTTCATCGTTCGCGACGGCGACACGCTTTACGTGACCGAGGCGCCCTACGCCCAGTTCACCAAGATCCTCTCGGCGGTCACCGGCTCGCTGTCCACCGCGGGCTCGGTGAACTCTTTGGCAGGCAACTGACCTCAGATGAACGGCGCTGAACAGGCGCGAGCCGCCGGGAAGGAAGCCCCTTCTCGGCGGTTATTTGTTTACAATGGGGGCTTTTTGACCCAGCGCCGGGTTCGGCGCATCCTGTCGCTGGCGGGCTGGGATATCCGGTTGGGCCTGCCGCGCGCGGGCGATTGGGTTGGCGTTTGGGGCAACTCTCCCACCGCCCATCGCGGCGAGAGGATCGCGGCCCGACGGGCCGCCCCGCTCCTCAGGATAGAGGACGCGTTTCTGCGCTCGGTGCTGCCGGGGCGCGCTGGCGCGCCGCCGCTGGGCCTCTTGCTGGACCAAACCGGCGTGCATTTCGACAGCTCCCGCCCGTCGGATCTTGAGACCCTGCTGGCCGAGCACCCGCTGGACGACACCGCACTTCTGGCCCGCGCCCGCGCCGCCATGGATTGGATCAAGCGCGCGCATATCTCAAAATACAACGCCTTTGACACCGATGCCGCCTTGCCAAAGGCGCCCTATGCGCTGGTGATCGACCAGACCCGCGGCGACGCCTCGATCGCCGGCAGCGGCGCGGACGCAAGCCGCTTTCGCGAGATGCTCTATTGGGCGCAAGAAGAGAACTTCGGCGGTCGCGTCGTCATCAAGACACATCCCGAGACCCAATCGGGCCACCGCGCCGGCCATTTCGGGCCCGAGGACGCCAGCGACTTGGTCACATTATGCAGCGATCCGGTAAGCCCCTGGGCGCTGATGGAGGGCGCCACGTCGGTCTACACCGTCAGCTCGGGCATGGGGTTCGAGGCGATCCTGGCGGGGCACAAACCGCGGCTCTTCGGCCAGCCCTTCTACGCGGGCTGGGGGCTGACGGACGACCGCTTTCCAATCGACCGGCGGCGGCGCAGCTTGACCCGCGCACAGCTCTTTGCGGCGGTGATGATCCTTTACCCCACCTGGTACGATCCCTATCGCGACGCACTTTGTGAGCTTGAGGACGCGATCGCAACCTTGGAGGCGCAGACGCGCGCCTGGCGCGCGGATCGGCTGGGATATGACGCGGCGGGCATGCGCCTGTGGAAGCGCGCGCCGCTGCAGAAGGTGTTTGGCCGCGAGAAACGCCTGCGCTTCACCGAGGCCCCGAAGGGCGACCTGCCCGTGCTGGTCTGGGCCAGCAAGGCCACGCCAGCGGTCGAGGCCCTTCCCGCACCGGTCCACCGCGTCGAGGACGGGTTCCTACGCTCGCGCGGTCTTGGCGCAGACCTAATCCCGCCGCTCTCCTTGGTCACCGATGATCTCGGCATCTACTACGACCCCACAAGCGAGAGCCGCCTGGACCAGCTGATCGCCGAGGCCGCAGCGCTGCCGCCGGAGGCGCTGCACCGGGCCGAGGCGCTGGTGGCGGCGATCCTCAAAGGGCAATTGAGCAAGTATAACCTAGAGCGCGCCGCGCCCGAGGACCTGCCAAAGGGGCACCGCATCCTGGTGCCGGGCCAGGTGGAGGACGACGCCTCAATCCTGAAGGGCTGCGGTGAGATCCGCACCAACGCAGCGCTGTTGCAGGCCACCCGCGCGGCCAACCCCGGCGCGGTGATCCTCTATAAGCCGCACCCGGATGTAGAGGCCGGGCTGCGCGAAGGCGCGGTGGACAACGCCGAAGACTGGGCCGATGCGGTGCTGCACCAGGCCGACCCCGTGGACTTGATCGAAACGGTGGACGCGGTCTGGACGATGACCTCGCTGATGGGGTTCGAGGCGCTGTTGCGCGGCAAGCCCGTGACCTGCCTCGGCGCGCCGTTCTACTCGGGCTGGGGGCTGACCGAGGATCGCGGGCCGGTGCCGCCCTGGCGGCAGGCCCGCCCCACCCTTATCGCGCTGGCCCATGCCGCGCTCATTGCGTACCCGCGCTACCACGACCCCGTGACCGACCAACCCTGCCCGCCCGAAATCGCGGTCCGTCGCCTCTCGCTGGGCGAGGTTCCAAAGCCTGGCCGGTTTAACCGCGGCCTGGCCAAGCTGCAGGGAGCCTTTGCCAGCTATGCCTGGATCTGGCGGCGCAGCTGATCGATTGTAGGCCTGGAGTGGGTAGTGGAGACCCATCGCCCCGGACTTGATCCGGGGCCTCTCCCTTGAACCAAGCGCAACCCGGGCAGCGGCCGACCTGGAGGTCGCTTGTGTAACGTCGCCATTTGGCGCGCGCGCTCTACAAACGCAGTTGTTTCAGTAGTTTGCAGCGTCGCAAAAGCGGCCTCCTGGGGGAGGTCGGCCGCTGCCCGAGGCAAGCTCGGGCGGTTGAGCTGCTTGGGTTCCGATGCGTCTGGTGTCGGCAAGCGTGGTCAGGGCGGTGCGCTTTTTGTCAACGTCCGCGCCCGGCCACTAACGGCAGAACCGCAGCAAGACATCACGGCCCACGGCCTCTGTGCCCAACAGATTGAACCGCGGCGCCTCCGCCAGACGGTCCACCCCAAGCGCGCCCAGGCTCGGGCGCCCCTCGGCCCCCAGCGCCAACCCCGCCGAGAACACCTCTAGGCGGTCTACAAGATCCGCCTGAAGCAGCGAGGCCGCCAGCGCCCCGCCGCCCTCGCAGAAAACGCGCGTGATCCCGGCCTCGCCCAGGGCTTGCAGCGCCTCGCGCGGCGCCACCTGCCCGCCAGTGCCAACCGGCACGACAAAAACGCGGGCGCCAAGATCCTCCCACGCCCGTTGCAGAGCAGGGTCCGCGCTGGGGCCGCAACATAGCCAGACGGGCGTATCACGGGCGGTGCGGGCCAATGCGCCGCTTAGGGGAACATCGAGATTTCGCGACCAGACCACCCGGACCGGCTGGTGCGCCACGCCTAGCCCGCGGGTGTTCAGCATGGGATCGTCTGCCCGCGCCGTGCCGCCGCCCACCAAGACCGCGTCGTGGCAGGCGCGCATAAGATGCACGCGGCGCCGCGCCTCCGGCCCGGTGATCCACTGGCTCTCGCCCGTGGCGGTGGCGATGCGGCCATCCACGCTGGAGGCCAGTTTCAGCGTCACCATCGGGCGGGCCTGAATCTGCAGTGTCAAAAATCCCTGGTGGTCCCGCGCCGCCTCCTGGGTCATCACGCCGAGCGCCACCGCAATCCCCGCGGCGCGCAGCCGCGACAGGCCCTGGCCCGCCACCTGGGGGTTCGGATCGCCCACCGCCACGACCACCCGCGCGACGCCCGCGGCGATCAATGCATCGGCGCAGGGCGGGGTCTTGCCATAATGGCTGCAGGGCTCGAGCGTGACGTAAACATCCGCCCCCTTGGCGGAGGCGCCGGCCTGGTGCAGGGCCACGCGCTCGGCATGTGGCCGCCCCCCGGGCTGGGTCCAGCCGCGCCCCACGACCCGGCCGTCTTTCACCACAACGCACCCAACCGCCGGGTTGGGCCAAACGCGCCCCTGGCCCCGGCGTCCGAGGCCCAAGGCCATGTTCATGAAGCGTTGGTCAGCCGCGCCGCTCAATCGTCCTCGACATCGTCGTCGTTGCCGGGGCGCAGTTCCGAGACGAAGGCCTCGAAATCCTCTTCGTCCTGGAAATTCTTATAGACGCTGGCAAAGCGCACATAGGCGACAGTGTCGATGCGGTTGAGGCTTTCCATGACGATCTCGCCGATGACCTTGGACGGGATGTCGGTCTCGCCCATGCTCTCGAGGCGGCGCACGATGCCAGAGATCATCTGGTCAATCCGCTCGGGCTCCACCGGGCGTTTCTGCATCGAGATCCGGATCGACCGCTCCAGCTTGTCACGGTCGAACTCCTCGCGGCGCCCATTGGTCTTGATGACGACCAGATCGCGCAGCTGCACGCGCTCGTAAGTTGTAAAGCGCCCGCCGCAGGCCGGGCAAAAACGCCGCCGCCGGATCGCAACATGATCCTCCGCCGGGCGCGAGTCTTTCACCTGAGTATCTATATTTCCGCAAAACGGGCAGCGCATGACCTCTCCCTCGGTCCCTGTCCTTAAGTATCCACAGCCACTATAGGGGACAGGCGACAGATTGGGTAGAGGGGAAATTGGGCCACTCCATTTAGCGGCGCATGTATGGCGCCGCGAACACGCGAGGCTAATTTGCGCCACATACGCTACCCCAGCGCGAGGATATCTCTTAGACGGTGTAGTATGAGACCTCTCGCCGTTCTCGTTGCCATGGTCGCCCTGCCCGCCTCTTCACAGGAGATGCAGCTGCTGCGCGGCGCGGAGCTTTCCGAGCTCTTTGGCACTCATCAATTCGGTTACGAAGCCAATTCCGGATTGCGCGTGGATGAGTGCATTGAGCCCTCCGGACAGACGGTCTATCGCACTTATCCCGAGGGCGAAATCTACCCCTATTCCAATCCGGGGCAGATGGCGATCTCTGACCTTGACCAGGCCTGCTTTACCTACCCGACGATCCCCGCTCCGGGGCCGTATTGTTATTGGGTCTTTCGGAACGGGGACGGCTACGTCTTTCAACAAACCGACTTTGGTGCGCGCTTCGTGATTGACCGCGTGCAGCGTGGCGTGCGCGATTGCCCCGAGCCGGGTGAATTGCTTAGCTACAGCGTGCCGCGAGAACCTAACTCACCACTATTGGCAGCGCGTCCACACGCTCAAAAGGTTCCGCGCCCCAGACCGTTACCTGATGCCTCAAGTTAAAGGCCCGACGCTGCTAGATGCGCCACAACCCGGCGGCGATGCGGCCGGTCCCGGTGCTCGAAGAGATAAATGCCCTGCCAGGTGCCCAGCGCCAGGCGCCCGTCCTGCACCGGGATCGACAGGCTGACCGGCAAGAGCGCCGCCTTGATATGCGCGGGCATGTCGTCGGGCCCCTCATAGGTATGCGTCAGGTAGGACATGCTGGGGTCGGTGCTGGGCGGCACCAAGCGGCGAAAGAACGCGTTCAGATCCGTCTTCACCTCGGGGTCAGCGTTCTCTTGGATCAGCAAGGAGCAGGACGTGTGCCGCACAAAGAGCGTCAGCAAGCCGGTCGCCTCGCCCGGCAGCCAGCCCTGCACTTCGCGGGTGAATTCATAAAGCCCGGCGCCACGTGTCGCTATGTCAAACTCGGTCAACCGCGTGTCCCTCGCACTTTATCGAGGCAAGGCGGGCACGAATGTGTCGCGCCAGAATGCCTCTGCTTCGGGGTCGGGGCGCAGCGCCGGTCCCCCATCTGATCGTTGCGGGTCTTTCCACCCAGTGCCAATCCCCAGGCAATGATAGAAGTGATCCCCCTGAAGCACCTGGAAAACATCAAGAATGTTGTGCTCTAGGTTGTGGCATCGCCATTGAAAGTGCCCCATTGGTCCACGCGGGTTCAGGCACCAGTTGTGTGCGGCAGGCGCCTGGTCGCTCAGCATCCAGCCGTGATCTGCGTAGTCAAAGCGCGGCTGGGCGTCGGGTCCAGGAAAGCGGTTGCGCCCGGAGAAGCGCACAAATCCCAGCCGTGCGCGTTGCGCGCGGTCAAACACCGTTTCGCCGTCGGGCTGAGGGATCAGGATCTCGTCCGCGTCCAGGCAGAGGACCCCACGCGCCTGCGCTAGATACTTCAGTCGCGCAGCGTTGTAGGCGGCGGTCTGCAAATATAGCTCTCGGTTAGCCGGTTTGCGGTTCACCCCGCCCCATTTGAACGGCATCGAGATCAGGACCGCGCGTTGTAGCCCGACCTCTGTGAGTGCTTGCGCCAGATCGTCCAGCCCATAGGCGGTCGACCCATTGTCGATAAAGCACACCGCCTCCAAACCGCACGCTGCGGCGTGGAACCCAAGCTGGTCCTTGATCCATCCCAGGTCATTGTCCTTCGAGATCATCATCTGACAATTCAGTCCCGCTAGAAACCCAAGATCCTGCGGATGGATGTGGGCGTCTGCTTCGGAACCATCCGGGAATGTGATCGCAAGTGTCTCGCCCTCGGGTACGTTGAGCAGCCAGATAATCGCATGGCGATAAAACGAGAAGATACGCGTGCGGCGCACGCGCTGCCCGCCAACGCGGAACTGGGCCTGCCGGAAGAGGCGCCGAAAATTCAGCAGCTTTGGGGCAACCAGGGCGACGTGCCGCCCGGCACGGATGGCCTGATAGAAGAACGTGTCAAAATCGTAGCGCAGATGGCTTTCCGGCGCGAGCCCGGAGGGGCGGATTGCGCGGTCTCTTTGATACCCTTCCGGCACGGCCACGCGCGTGGCGTGATGAATGCGAAGCTCGGTCATCCTGTTCCTGCCGTTGCGCTCAGTTACTCAGGGCAGAGCCCTACATCGGGACGCAATAGCAGGTCGATGACAATCTCGCCTTAGAGGCGACGCCGTCATCGGATGCGGCAGCGCAACCACGCTTATGGAAACGCTAAGGTTTGCCCTGCTTCATGTGATTGGCGAAGGCCTCCGCCCAGTCGGGGTGCCAGCGGCTAAGCGCGGGGCGGTTCTTTATGATGTCGCCCGCCGCCCAGGCCATGCGCTTCTCGTCGGTTGCACGGTCCACGTCATTGTCGGGGCAGAGGATGTAGAAATCGCCACGCGCGATGCTCTCGACCATGAAGGCGGCGGTCTGTTCCGCAGTCCAAGCCGCGTCCGGCTTCTCACGGCGCCCGCCTGCGGTCATGCCTGTGAAGACAAAGCCCGGGATCATCAGATGCGCCGTCAGCTGATGCCCCTCGGTGTTGCGCAGCTCATGGGCCAGCGCCTCGGTGAAGGCCTTCACCCCCGCCTTGCTGACGTTATAGGCCGGGTTGCCCGGCGGCGTGGTGATGCCCTGCTTGGAGCCGGTGTTGATAATCGCGCCGGGGCGCCCGCGCGCCACCATGCCGGGCCCAAAGACCTGCGTGCCGTTGATGATGCCCCAGAGGTTCACGCCCAGCATCGCGTCCCAGGGCGCCTTATCGCCCAGCGTTGACGAGCCCTCGCTGACCCCGGCATTGTTCATCAGGATGTCCGTGCCGCCAAAGCGCTGGGTCACATCGGCCTCCAGCGCCTCAAGGGCCGCGCGGTCGGACACATCCGTGGCGGAGGTCATCACATCCGCCGCCCCTGCCCCGCGCAGCGCGTCCTCGGTCTGCGCGAGCGCCTCCACACTGCGGTCCACCACCACCACGCGACAGCCCAGCCCCGCGAAGTGCAGCGCCACCGCGCGTCCGATCCCCGAGGCGCCCCCGGTGACCGTGACAACGCTGTCAGAGGTGAAGGCGGGGTGGGTCATGGCGCGCTCCTTTTGGGGGCGGTTCAGAAAATGGTTTCGCCCTGCTGGTCGATCAGCATCTTCGCCTTGTGTACAGAGGTCTCGACGGCCTCATCGCGATTGCTGGTCACATCGGCGCGGATCATCTGGTGGGTCTTGGTCTCGCCGTCGATGTCCTTTTCGATGCGGGCGGCAATGCGATGCCCGCCGCTCTCCGAGATCGGCTCGGCATAGATGCGGAAGCCACTATGCTCGACGGGATCGGCGGACTTGCCCTTCTTTGGACCGTCGCCGCCACCGCCGCCGAAGAGTTTGGATAGAAATGACATGATACGCCCCCGTTAGCCCGATGGCAGAGATGTTAGCCGCTCAGACAGGCGGCGCAAGGTCTCTGCCCGCATCGGCTCTGCCTCCTGCAAGATTTGGCGGACGTGCCACATGGCCCCGATGCCGCCGGGCTGGATCGGCGCCTCGATCAGGATGTCGGGCGGGTTTGCGGCCAGAGCCGCGTCAACCTGCTTGCAGAGCATGGTGCGGATCACCGCCGCGGCGCCGCGCAGATTGCCCGGGCGTTTATCGGAGTCACTGGGGCGATCAGTAAAGACGTTCACCGCCAGCGTGATGTCCACCGGCGGCAGGCGGGTCAGCGGCAAATTCTCGACGACACCGCCATCTACCAGCGGGCGGCCATCGCGCATCACCGGCTTGAACACGCCAGGCACCGCGATGGAGGCCGCGATGGCGGGAAGCAGCGGGCCTTGGTCAAGTGTCACCGCCGTCTTGCGATGGAAATCCATGGCCACGGCGGTGAACGGAATGGCGAGGTCCTCGAACCGATCGGGCATCCCCGCGGGCAGGGTCAATTCGGCGAAACGTTCCGGATTGACCGCAAACAGCCCGCGATTGAAGCCCAGCCCGCCCCTGAGCAGGACGCGGGTGAGCTGTCGAAGCCCCCGCGCGCTTTGGCGGATGAAGTGTTCCCTGATCTCATTGGCGGGGAGGCCCGCAGCATAGATCGCGCCGATCAACGCACCAACGGAGGTGCCCGCGATGGCGGCGGGTCTCACGCCCAGCTCATCGAACGCCTCCAGCACGGGGATGTGCATCACCCCCGACGGGCCACCGCCACCGAGAACGAGCCCGATGCGAGGCGTCGTCATGGCGTTTTACTGATCCAGGAAGCTCCGCAGCTTGCGGCTGCGCGAGGGGTGCTTGAGCTTGCGCAGCGCCTTCGCCTCGATCTGACGGATCCGCTCGCGGGTCACGGAGAACTGCTGGCCGACCTCCTCTAGGGTGTGGTCGGTATTCATCCCGATGCCAAAGCGCATGCGCAGCACGCGCTCCTCGCGGGGGGTCAGCGAGGCCAGCACGCGGGTGGTGGTCTCTTTGAGGTTCTCTTGGATCGCAGAGTCCAGCGGCAGCACCGCGTTTTTGTCCTCGATGAAGTCGCCGAGCTGCGAATCCTCTTCGTCGCCAATCGGCGTCTCGAGCGAGATCGGTTCTTTGGCGATCTTCATCACCTTGCGGACCTTCTCGAGCGGCATCTGCAGCTTCTCGGCCAGTTCCTCTGGCGTCGGCTCGCGGCCAATCTCGTGCAGCATCTGGCGGCCGGTGCGCACCAGCTTGTTGATCGTCTCGATCATGTGCACCGGGATACGGATCGTGCGGGCCTGGTCGGCAATCGACCGGGTGATCGCCTGGCGGATCCACCAGGTCGCGTAGGTCGAGAACTTGTAGCCGCGGCGGTATTCGAACTTATCGACCGCCTTCATCAGGCCAATGTTACCTTCCTGAATGAGATCAAGGAATTGCAGGCCCCGGTTGGTGTATTTCTTGGCAATCGAGATCACCAGGCGCAGGTTCGCCTCGACCATTTCCTTCTTGGCCTGGCGGGCTTCTTTCTCGCCCTTCTGGACCTGCTGCACGATGCGGCGGAATTCGGAGATGTCGACGCCCACATAGGTGCCGACCTGGGCCATCTCGGCGCGCAGTTTCTCGACCTTGTCCGTCGAGCGCTCGATAAAGGCCTGCCAGCCGCGCCCGGCCTTCTCGGCCATGCGGTCCAGCCAGGTTGGGTCCAGCTCGGCGCCCTTATACTCGTCGATGAACTCGCGGCGGTTGATGCGGGCCTGGTCGGCCAGCTTCACCATGTTGCTGTCGATCGACATGATGCGGCGGTTGATGCCGTAGAGCTGGTCGATCAGCGCCTCGATCCGGTTGTTATGCAGGTGCAGCTCGTTCACCAGCTCGACGATCTCGGAGCGCAGCTTCTGGTATTTCTGCTCGGCCTTCTCGGTGAACGAGTCGTCCTCGTTCAGCGTGGCCGACATCCGCAGGTCCTGCATCTCGGAGAGCATGGCATAGTCGTCAGCGATGCGGTCGAGCGTCTCTAACACGCGGGGCTTGAGCGCCGCCTCCATCGCGGCCAGCGACATGTTGGCCTGGTCGTCCTCATCGTCGTCGTCATCGGTCTGGATCGGGTTGCCGTCGGCGTCCAGCTCTGGCTCGGCAGAGGCCTCTTTCTTGGGCTGCTGCACACCGGCGGCTTCAACATTGAGGTTCTCGACGACGGGCTCGGTGCCCTCCTCGCCGTCCTCGTCCATCGAGTTGCCGAATGTGGTCTCGAGGTCGATCACGTCGCGCAGCAGGATGTCTTCGTTGAGCAATTCGTCGCGCCAGATGGTGATCGCCTGGAAGGTCAGCGGGCTCTCGCAGAGCCCCGCGATCATCGTGTTGCGACCGGCCTCGATGCGCTTGGCGATGGCGATCTCGCCCTCGCGGCTGAGCAGCTCGACAGAGCCCATCTCGCGCAGATACATCCGCACGGGGTCGTCGGTGCGATCAAGCTTTTCGGTGGCGGAGGCCGCCACGGCGACCTCGCGCGAGGCGGATGCCTCTACCAGGTCGGTCGCGCCCTTGTTTTCCTCTTCCTCGGCCTCTTCGTCCTCGATGATGTTGATGCCCATCTCGGACAGCATCGACATCACGTCCTCGATCTGTTCGGAGTTCACCTGATCGGGCGGCAGGACCGTGTTGAGCTGGTCGTAGGTGATGTAGCCCTTCTCGCGCGCCTCAGCGATCATCTTCTTGACCGCAGTCTGGGACATATCCAGCATCGCCTCCTGGTCGGAGTCGTCCTGCTTGCGATCTTCGTTGGTGTCCTTGGCGGCCATTGCGGGCACTCCTTGCTCGGTCTTCGCGGGGGCGTTTACGCGCCACATATAGGGTTGGATAGGCCCAATGCGAATCATTTAACGCGAATCAGTGATTCGCACACCCATTTACCCTTTTTTATTGAGAGCTTCCTTACCAAACCTTACCGAGGCGTACGGTGTGGTTTCGAAAACGCAATACCATCGACAAGAGCATCCAGCGCTTTTCGCTCGCTACGGTTGATTTTCGCGCCGTTTGGCGCGGTTTCAAAGTCGATCTCTTCCTCTTCATGGCCCTTTTGCGCGGCACGGCGGGCCTCTGCGGCCTGCGTCAGGCGCCAGGTCAGCCCCTCGTCGGCAAGTGATTCGATATCCAGGATCGCCTCGCGCACCTCGTGCTCGGCGCCCAGGCTGGCGGCGATCTTGGCGAATTCCTCGGCGATGCAGGCCTGGGTTTCATCCGGGTCCGCATCCGCGCGCAGCGCCGGGATCACGCGGATATGGCCCTGTGCCATAAGGGTTTCAAGCGGGTCGGTGCCCAGCTCGCCGGCCACGGCACTGGGTGGGTCCTCGGCCGTCGCATGCCGCAGGATGGCGCGCCGAAGCGCCTCGTGATCGGGGGTGGTGCAGGACAGGTCGTCCAACTCCGGCTCGAATCGGTCCAGCAGCTGCGGCTGCACCAAGAGCCCCGTCAGAATCACCGACTCACGCAGGCGCTGCTCGACCTCGCCAGATTGCGCCGCCAGGGCGGATTGCTTCGCGCCGGGCGTCGGCCCCTGCGGCTCCCCGCGGCGCTGCCATGCGCCGCGCCCCTGCCCCGACCCGCGCGGCTTTTGCGCCTGACGCGCTGTGCCAAAAAGGTCCCACCTGAGGCGCTTGATCTCTTCGCCATAATGGCCCCGCAGGCTTGGGTCCTGGATCTTGCTGATCGCCTCCCGCAGCGCCTTGTCCAGCGCGGCCTTGCGTTCGGGGCTGTCAAAGTTCTTGCCCTCGGTCTCGCGCCGCCACAGCAGAGACACCATCGGCTGCGCCTGATCCAACAGCTTTTGCATCGCGCCGGACCCACCGGAGCGGATCACATCGTCGGGGTCCTGCCCCGGCGGCATAATGGAAAAGCGCAGGGACCGCCCCGCCTCGAGCAGCGGCAGCGCCAGGTCGATCAACCGCATCGCGGCGCGCAGCCCCGCCGTGTCGCCGTCAAGCGCCACCAAAGGCTCTGGCGCGATCCGCCATAGCATCTGAAGCTGGGTCTCTGTCACCGCGGTCCCCAGCGGCGCCACTGCGCCGGTATAGCCCGCCTCTGACAGCGCGATGACGTCCATATAGCCCTCGGCCACGACAAGCGGCTGGCCCTTGCCCGCGGCCTCTCGCGCCGCGCGCACGTTAAACAGCGACCGGCCCTTGTCGAAAAGCTCGGTCTCGGGCGAGTTGAGGTATTTCGCGTTGTCGCCCGGGTCCATCGCCCGCCCGCCAAAGGCGATGCAGCGGCCCCGCGCGTCCCGGATCGGGAAAATGATGCGCCCGCGGAACGTGTCATAGGGGCGCCCGCCCTTCTGGCTCGGCTTGGCCAGGCCCGCGCCAAGGATCAGGTCATCCTCGACCGACTTGGCCTTGAGATGATCCCAAAGCCCCTGCCAGGCGTCCGGCGCAAAGCCGATCTCCCAGCGCTCCTGCGCCGCCTCGCTGAGGCCGCGCCGCGCCAAGTAATCCCGCGCCTCTGCCGCCCCAGCCGTCTTGAGTTGCAACCGAAAATGCTGGACCGCCTGCTCCATTACTTCGGCAAGCCGGGTTATCCGGTCAGCCTTCTCCTGCGCCTTGGGGTCGCGCTCGGGCACCTGCATGCCGACTTCGCGGGCAAGAATTTCCACTGCCTCCATGAACGAGACATTCTCGGTCTCGCGCACGAAAGAGATCGCGTCGCCCTTCGCGTGGCAGCCGAAGCAGTAGTAATAGCCCTTGCGGTCATCCACATGAAAAGACGCGGTTTTTTCCTGGTGGAAGGGGCACGGCGCCCACATGTCGCCCTTGCCTTGGTTCGATTTGCGCGCGTCCCACATCACCTTGCGCCCCGCGACCTGCGACATAGAGGTGCGTGTGCGTAGCTCGTCAAGGAATCCGGGGGGCAGGCTCATGTACAGAATATCGTCATTGCACCTTGCCGAGTCTAGGGGAACGGCCGGTCTTATGTGGGTTTGGCGCAAGAATTATCGCAACACCGCCCGCGCGCGCCAACAAAGATGGCCAGTGGTTGGCAAGGACCCGGCAAGGGTCGCGCAGCTTCTGATTGGAGATTTTGGCGCCCGCCCGGGCCGCTAAGCTGGTCTAAAGGAGCTCGATATAACGCTGGAACACCCAGCCGACCTGGTCGGAGCCCTCAAGCGCAATCGGCACCCAACCGCCGTTCACTCTGCCCACGACCTCGACCACATCGCCACGACGCAGGCGCGCCACTGAGGGGTGCCGCTTTGCGGGCCCAACGCGCACATTCAGCGCATCCCCCAATATGCGGCCCTGGCGTTGGCCGTCGCCCATGGCTGCATCGACATTCTTAGTGGAGACCACCAAGCTCGACAGCAGAGGGTCTGGCGCCGCCAGCGCCGCGAAGAGCGGCGCTTGCACGGGTTCAATCTGATGCACGGGCTCTGGGATATCCGGCATTAAGGGCATCGTCACCCGAGACGGCGGGTTGATGAAGATCGACCCGTCCATGCTGACCGGTTGGGAAATGACTTCCGGAAGCAAGACATCCGACTGCAATGACACGGCGTATTCAGGCTCCGGCAGGGTGCGAGATACGATAGGGCTTGGCAATAAGGTCTCGGGCATGTCCTCACCCAGGTCCACATGGGGGCCCGCAATGAGCGCTAAAATCATCGCAAACGCAATTAAGGCGAAACGCATACCGTCCTCCGACTATCGTCATGGGCGTCTTGAGTATCAACTATGACGATAGTCAGTTAATTGGGCGCTAATTGGGCCGTGTGGTTTTACGAACAAAGCCCCTCGTTTTTTGCCCATTCATACGCCGTATCCAGCGCGCTTCGGGCCCGCGCCACAAGGGTCTCGATCTCATCGGGCGTGATCACAAGCGGCGGCGAGATGATCATTCGGTCGCCCACATGGCGCATGACTAAGCCGTTGGCAAAGCTGGCCTCTCGGCATTGGTAGCCGACCGTGCCGACCGGCGCGTCGAAAATGGCCCGCGCGGCCTTGTTGGGGGACAAGGCGAGGCCGGCCATCAAGCCAATGCTGCGCGTCTCGCCAACCATCGGGTGATCGCCCAGGCTCTCCCAGGCAGTCTTCAAAGCGGGCGCGGCCACGGTTTTGACATGGTTGACCAGGCCCTCCTCTTCGATGATTCTTAGGTTCTCCAGCGCCACGGCGCAGGCCACGGGGTGGCCCGAATAGGTGTAGCCATGGGTGAATTCGTCCTGGTTGAGCACCTCGGCCAGATGATCGGACACCACCGAGCCGCCGATCGGCGCATAGCCCGAGGACAGCCCCTTGGCGATGGTCATCATGTCCGGCTTCAGGTTCAGCGTCTGGCTGCCAAACCACTCGCCAGTGCGCCCGAAGCCGCAGATCACCTCGTCCGCGATCAGCAGGATCTCGTGCGCGTCGCAGATGCGCTGGATCTCCGGCCAGTAGCTGGCGGGCGGGATGATCACGCCCCCGGCGCCCTGGATCGGCTCGGCGATGAAGGCGGCGACGTTCTCTTCGCCCAGCTCGGCGATCTTGTCCTCCAGCTCGCGGGCGCGCATCCGCCCAAAGGCCTCGGGATCCATGTCGCCGCCCTCGGCGTACCAATGCGGCTGCCCGATATGCTCGATATCGGGGATCGGCATGCCGCCCTGGGCGTGCATCCCCGCCATGCCGCCAAGGCTGGCCGAGCCCATTGAAGAGCCGTGATAGGCGTTCACCCGGCTGATGATCACCTTCTTCTGGGGCTTGCCGCGCAGGGTCCAGTATTGCCGCACCAGCCGGATATTGGTGTCGTTGGCCTCGGACCCCGACGAGGCGAAGAACACGTGGTTGAGATCCCCCGGCGCGAGATCCGCGATCCGCTTGGCCAGGCTCAGGGCCGGGATATGCGAGGTCTGAAAGAAGGTGTTGTAATAGGGCAGCTGGCGCATCTGCGCCGCGGCGGCCTCGGCCAGCTCGTCGCGCCCATAGCCGATGTTGACGCACCACAGGCCCGCCATGGCGTCCAGCAGGCGGTTGCCGTCGCTATCGGTCAGCCAAACGCCCTCGGCCCGCGTAACGATCCGCGCGCCCTTCTGGGCCAGCTCGTTGCCTGCGGTGAACGGGTGCAGGTGATGCGCGGCGTCGATGGCCTGCAGCTCTTCGGTGGGTAGATTGTTGGTCAAGATGTTCATTTCAGAGCCTCGCGCATTTTCGGGCCACCCTAGGGAATGCGCGTTTGGGGTCAATAACGATCATCCATGCACCGTCGGCTTAAGGCGGGGCGTGAGACTAGTGATCAGTGCGCTCTGAACTGTCCGAAGCGGGCCGATGTGGCGCGGCAAAGGGAGAGCGGGCGGCGCAGCAAGATTAAGCCAAGGGTCGGTTTTGGCTTGGAGCGAATTTTGGACGTCACAATTTTCTTGCAAGAAAATTGCGAAACTCTTGCAAGAGTTTCTTTGGCGCGACACGAGATGATCCGCCTAGGGCGATCGCTTGGCCGCTAGCGGGCCCAACTTTCCTTGGAAGGAAAGTGCAAATCTCTTGCAAGAGATTTGGCGCGCCCAAAGGACCGCTGTAGGCCAAAACAAGCCACACCCAAAACGCAGAATTTCCGTCGGAGGCTCACCCAGTATTCCCTTTGCCGCCCCGGCGCCGTATGGACGATGCGATACATATTCAGGGCGGGCACATGCGCATTCTAATCACCAATGACGACGGCATCGACGCGCCTGGCATCAAGATCATGGAGGCCGTCGCGAACGAGATCGCGGGCGCCGCCGGAGAAGTCTGGGTCGTCGCGCCCTCCTTTGAGCGGTCGGGCGTCGGTCATTGCGTCAGCTACACCAATCCCGCGCGGATCGCCGAACGCGGCCCGCGCCGCTTCGAGGTCGAGGGCTTCCCGGCGGATTGCGTGCTGGCGGGCATCTATGACGTGCTGGGCGGCGCGCAGCCGGACCTGATCCTGTCCGGCGTGAACCGTGGCAACAACTCGGCCGAGAACACGCTCTATTCCGGCACCATAGGAGCCGCGATGGAGGGCGCCCTGCAGGGCTGCAAGGCCATCGCGCTGAGCCAGTTCTACGGCCCCGCCAACAACGCCATTGAGAACCCGTTCGATGCGGCGGCGCAGACCGGCGCGCAGGTGATCCGCGACATCCTGGCGGCGGACAGCTGGGGTGCGGACCCCTACCCGATCTTCTACAACGTCAACTTCCCGCCGGTCCCGGCGGCCCAGGTCAAGGGCACCCGCGTGGTGGCGCAGGGGCGCCGCCCAGGGGTGCGCTTTTCGGCCAACCCGCATGAGGCACCGAACGGGCGAAAGTACCTCTGGATCGGCGGCGGCGCCCAGGCGGTCGAGAGCGGCCCCGACACCGATTGCACCGTCAACATCGCGGGCTACACCTCGGTGACGCCGATGCGTTGCGACCTGACCGCGCATGACGCGCTGGACGCGCTCAAGGCCACGCTGGGATAGCGCCGACGATGATGGACGCCGAGCTCAAGATGCAATTCCTGTTCGCGCTCCGCTCTAAGGGCATAATGGACAAGCGCGTGCTTGAGGCCATGGAGTCGATCGACCGCGGAGCGTTCCTGCGGGGCGGGGTCTTCTCGGCGCGCGCCTACGAGGACATGCCGCTGCCAATCGCCTGCGGGCAAACCATCAGCCAGCCCTCGGTGGTGGGCCTGATGACCCAGGCGCTGGACGTGCGGCCGCGCGACAAGGTGCTAGAGGTCGGCACGGGTTCTGGCTATCAGGCGGCGATCCTCAGCCAGCTCGCCCGGCGGGTCTACACCGTCGAGCGCCACCGCCGCCTAGTGACCGAGGCGCGGGCGGTGTTTGACGCGCTGGGGCTTGTAAATATCACCACCCTGATCGCCGATGGCAGCTTTGGCCTGCCCGAACAGGCGCCCTTTGATCGCATCCTCGTCACCGCCGCCGCCGAGGACGCGCCCGGCCCGCTCTTGGCGCAGCTGCGCGTTGGCGGTATCATGGTGGTGCCGGTGGGGCAGTCCGACGCGGTGCAGAGCCTGATAAAGGTGACGCGCAGCGAGGCGGGCTTTGACTATGACGAATTGGCCCCCGTGCGCTTTGTGCCCCTGCTGGAGGGGCTCGGACAGGACTAGAACAGGCCCCGCGGGGCAAATCGAGAGGCCCGGAGCGAACCGGGCTCGGATGCGAGGACGAGCAATGGCAGAAATCCGCCGACCCATTTTGCGTGGCATCTTGCTGGGCACGAGCCTGTTTGCGCTAAGCGCGTGCTCTGATGGTTTTGACCTGGACTTGCGCAACATAGCGGGCGGGCCAGACACCTCGGAGGCCGTGCGCCAGCAGACACAGCGCCGCCCGAACCCGGACGACCGGGGGCTGATCTCTTACCCAAGCTTCCAAGTGGCCGTGGCCAAGCGCGGCGACACCGTGGCCGACGTGGCCAACCGCATTGGCCAGGACCCGGTCGCGCTGGCCCGCTATAACGGGCTCGACGTAAGCACGCAGCTGCGCGGCGGCGAGGTCGTGGCCCTGCCCGAGCCGGCAGACGGCCGCGGCACCCTGGCGGGCCTGCCCGCGAACGACGCCATCGACATCACCACCCTTGCCGGCGACGCGCTGGACCGCGCCGACCGCGAGGGCGCGACCGGCACGCTGCCGCCTGTGCAGGCGGGGCCTGAGCCGATCCAGCACCAGGTCGCGCGCGGCGAGACCGCGTATTCGATCTCGCGTCTCTACAAAGTCTCGGTCCGCGCGCTGGCGGATTGGAACGGGCTGGGCTCGGATCTGAACGTGCGCGAGGGGCAGTACTTGCTGATCCCCATCGCCAAATCCGCGCCGGTGGCGCCCGCCGCCCGCGCCCCCGAGCCCGAGGTGTCCGTGCCCGGCGCGGGCTCCATCGCGCCCGAGCCGCCCAGCGCCAGCACGCCTTTGCCGGAACCCGAGCCCGAGCCGGAGGTCAAAGAGACCCCCGCCCCGCCCGCCGAGTTGGCCCAGGACCGCACCGCCGCCTCAAGCACGCGGCTGTCCATGCCGGTGAATGGCAGCATCATCCGCGACTATGTGAAGGGCAAATCGGACGGGATCGACATCTCCGCCAGCGCCGGCACCCCGGTGAAGGCCGCCGCCGCCGGCACCGTGGCCGCGATCACGCGCGACACCGATGGCGTGCCGATCCTGGTGCTGCGCCACTCGGGCAACCTGCTGACGGTCTATGCCAATATCGAGGACGTGGCGTTCAAGAAGGGCGACAGCGTCAGCAAGGGCCAGACCATCGCCAAGGTGCGCGGCGCCTCGCCAAGCTTCCTGCATTTTGAGGTGCGCGAGGGCTTCGACAGCGTGGATCCGATCACCTATCTGAACTGAGCGCGGCGGGAGTCGAGCCGACTGGCTCCAGGATGGAAACAGTCGGAGCGACTTCGCGGAATAGTTGCGACAACTGCGACGATTCCTGGGCAAGCCCCCGGTTTATTGAGTAATTCGGATACAATTTTTCTAAAAATAACCTGATTGTCGCCAATCCGGCGCCAAGCTCCCCTGCCAAATTCCACCTCGCGGCAGAGATTTGGGGGCCGCAGATATGAATGTAATCGCTTTAAAAACTCAACGCCTTAACCCGGCACAGGAACCTTCCGCCCGACGGGTGCGCCTGACGGTCTGGATGCAAGTGCAATGGTGCACCACGCTGACGATAGAGACGCGTCATGGCGACCTATGACGTCAGTTTCTATGATGTCGATCCGCTTGGCATCTTCAATCAGACGGTCAATGGGACGGCGACCTGGTCCGGGCCCGCGACCGCTGACGGCACGGCCACGATCACCGACACCGAAACCGGCATCCAAGAGTTCACGCTCGACGATGACAACGCCGGCGGCGAGACCGCGACCGCGGATGTAACCGTCGGCGGCAACACCTCTACTGGCTCGAACGTGGATGCCGAAGAGGTCTGGACCATACGCGACACCGTCACCGGAGAGATTTTTGAGGTCACGACCCTTCAGGTCGAAAACGGTGCCGCCGCGGGCTATTACACGCTCTCCGAAGTGCCCCTGGTGGTTGGGCGGTCCTACGAAACGCTGGCCTATAATTCCAATCCCGATGTCACGGCCGGGGACCCGGCATGGAGTGCTAACGACTATATCTCTCCGGATGGGATCGTAACGGGCACCAGCGGCGCGGATACAATCGACGCCAGCTATGCGGGCGACCCCGAGGGCGACCAGATTGATGACGGCGGCGGCAGCGGCCCCAGCGGTCACGGGAACATTGTCTATGCTGAGGGCGGCAATGACTCGGTCGCCTCCGGGCTGGGCAATGACCTGGTTTACCTGGGCACCGGTGCGGATACCGGATTGGGCGGTGCGGGCGACGATACCATCCTGGGTGGCACCGGGGCCGACCTGATCTATGGCGACAATGGCGATTTCGCAGCGGGTGGCGGCAATGACTCGCTCTCCGGGGGCGACGGCGCCGACACGATCTATGGCGAGAGCGGCAATGACGTTCTAGCGGGCGATGCGGGCGCGGACTCGCTTTTGGGCGGCGCGGGCAACGACACGCTGGATGGCGGCGCGGGCAACGACACGCTCGATGGTGGGGCGGGTGCGGATTCGATCCTGGGCGGCGGGGGCAGTGACAGCATCATTGGCGGCGCGGGGGCGGACACGATTGACGCGGGCAGCGGCGCTGACAGCATCGCCGGTGGCACCGGGGCGGACCAGATCACCGCCGGGGCGGGCAGCGACACCGTGGATGGCGGCGCGGGCAACGACACCATCCTGGGCGATGGCGGCGCCGGGCGCACCGAGGTGCTGGACTGGAGCGCCGAAGGCGCCGACGGCACCAATGTGGCCGCGGGCTTTACGCAGAATACCGGCGACATCGACGTCAGCCTCAGCTTCACCAACGATGGCAACAACGACCCCATCTTCACGATTGAGACCACTGATGCTGTCTATGTAGAGGCCGGCGAGGAGTTCGACGCCAATTCCTCGCTCTTCCTCTTTGGTGATGGCGACGCGGCGACCTCTACCACGACGATGGATTTTGCCGCCGCGACCGGCGCGCAGGTCGAGAACGCGGTCGAGAACGTCTCGTTCCGGATCAGCGATATCGACTTTGCGGCGGGCAACCACCAAGACACGGTGACGATCAACGCCTATGACGCGAACGGAAACCCCGTGAGCGTGACGATCACGCCCGCGGGCAATGACACGGTGTCTGGCAATACGATCAGTGCGGGTCCGACCGGCGAGACCTCTGCCGACGCCGCAGGCTCGGTCCTGGTGGAGATCGCGGGCCCGGTGAGCCAGATCGAGATCGTCTATTCCAATGCGCTGACCGGCACCCATGGCATCAATGTAAGCGACGTGTTCTTCGAGACGATCCCGTCCACCGCCGTTTCAAGCGACAGCTTGGACGGCGGCGCGGGCGCGGATGTGATCGACGGGATGCATGGCGCCGACACGATCACCGGCGGCACCGGCAATGACACCATGACCGGCGGCGCGGGCGACGACGTGTTCGTGCTGGCCGATGGCGGCTCGGGCGCGGATGTGATCACCGATTTCGACACCGCGGACACCAATGGCGACGGGGTCTTTAACGACCAGTTCGACGTCACCGGGCTGACCGACGCGGCCGGCAACCCGGTGAACGCCTGGGATGTGGTGGTCAGCGACGACGGCTTCGGCAACGCGCTGCTAAGCTTCCCCAACGGCGAGACGGTGATCTTGCAGGGCGTCGCCCCGGCCACGGTCACGGGCGCGCAGGCGCTGAGCGCGGCGGGCATCCCCTGCTTCACCGAAGGCACGCTGATCCGGACACCAAAAGGCGACGTGCCGATAGAGAGCCTCAAGGTCGGCGACCTGGTCCTGACCAAGGACAACGGTGCGATGCCACTGCGCTGGGTCGGTAAGCGCCGTTTGGAGCGCCGCGAGCTGAAGCTCTTCCCAGAGCACTCCCCGGTCTTCATACCAACGGGCGTCAGCGGCAACTATGCCCCGCTTCTGGTGTCGCCGCTGCATGGCTTGCTAATCTCTAATGGCCTACCCGGATGGGGGGCCTTCGCGCGGGCCAAGCATCTGGCAGAGGCCCCCGGCCCAGTGCGCGTGGCGCATGGCAAAAAGCGCGTGACCTACATCCATCTAATGTTTGACGCCCATCAGGTCATCTATGCCAACGGCGCCGCGGCGGAGAGCTTTTACCCTGGCGAGCAAGCCTTGGCGATGTATCCCGACGCCATCGTGGACGAGTTAAAGGACGTCGTGCCCGGCCTTGGCGAAAAGCCGGTAGAGGACTGCTACGGCCCAACGGCGCGCCCGTTCATGAAGCGCAAGCAGGTGCTGCGCGACGTGGCCTTAGGCCATTCAGGACTGTCTGAGATTTCGTTAGCCGCGTAGGGTCGCCCAACGGCGCGCTACACCCCGCTAAAGGCTGGTGCCGCGCCGCCCAGCAAGATCGGTGAAATACTGCCAGGCCACGCGTCCCGACCGCGCCCCGCGGGTCGCCTGCCATTCGATCGCCTCGGCCCAAAGCGTCTCTTCGTCGATCTGCACGCCATAGGCCGCGCAGTAGCCGCGGATCATCTGCAGGTACTCGTCCTGGCTGCAAGGATGAAAGCCCAGCCACAGCCCGAAGCGATCCGAAAGCGAGACCTTCTCTTCCGTCGCCTCAGACGGGTTGATCGCCGAGCCGCGCTCGTTCTCGATCATGTCCCGCGGCATCAAGTGCCGCCGGTTCGAGGTGGCATAGAACAGCACGTTGTCCGGGCGGCCCTCGATCCCGCCATCCAGCACCGCCTTTAGCGATTTGTAATGGGTGTCATCATGGCTAAAGCTTAGGTCGTCACAGAAAAGCAAGAAGCGCTCGGCGCGGTCGCGCAGCAGGTTCATGAGCCGCCCGATGCTGGGCAGATCCTCGCGCTGTACTTCGATGATCTTCAACACCGAATAGGTCTCGTGCACGTCGGCATGCACCGCCTTGACCAGGCTGGACTTGCCCATGCCGCGGGAGCCCCAGAGCAGGGCGTTATTCGCGGGCAGGCCGCGCGCGAACTGCATCGTGTTCTCAACCAGGGTGTCGCGGGCGCGGTCGATGCCCACAAGCAGGGACAGATCCACGCGGTTGACCTTGGCCACGGGCTCCAGCCGGTCGGGTTCGATGTGCCAAACGAAGGCCTCGCCTTCAAAGCTGGGCGTGGGCGAAGGCGGCGGGCTGACCCTTTCCAACGCCTCGGCGATGCGGCGCATCAGATCATCGGACACTTAGGTGCGCTCCTCGGGATGTCCCTCGCCGTCATCGGCATCCGTGTCGGCATCCTCCTCGGTCCAGCCTTCGGCATCATCCGCGTCGTCGTCTTCATAGTCTTCCTCAAAGAACGCGCCCTCTGCGCGCAGCTTCGCCTCGCGGTTTTTCTCGATGCGTTTCACAAGCTGGATCGAGATCTCGTAGAGCCCATAGACCACGACGAATAGGATCACCTGGGTGAAGACGTCGGGCGGCGTCACCAGCCCGGCGACCACCAGGATCGCCACCACGGCGTATTTGCGCACATTCACCAGGCCCTCGGCGCTGACCAGCCCGGCCTTGCCCAGAAGCGACAGCAACACCGGCAACTGAAAGCACATTCCGAAGGCCAGAATGAACGTCACCGTCAGCGACAGGTACTCGCCCGCCGAGCCCTGGAAGTCGATCTGCGCGCTCTCGCCCTGGCCCACCTGCTGGAAGTTCAGGAAGAAGTCATAGGCCAGCGGCATCACGACATAATAGGCAAAGGCCCCGCCCAGGAAGAACATGAAGGGCGAGGCGATCAGAAACGGCATGAAGGCGTTCTTTTCGGACCGGTAGAGCCCCGGGGCCACGAACCGCCACAGCTGGAAACCGATGAAGGGGAACGCCAAGGCAAACCCGATCATCAGCGAGATGCGGATGGTGACAAAAAAGCCCTCCTGCAGCTTGATCAAGATCAGGTTGCAGTCCTGCCCCCGCGAGATCAGCGTGTCGCAGATCGGGCTGGCAAGGAAGTTAAAGAACGGGCGCCCCAGCGAGGGCGTGACCTCGACCGTGAAGACCGCAAACATCGCGATCACGAACGCGATGGCCGCCTTGATCAGCCGGTTGCGCAGCTCTGCGAGGTGCTCGATCAGCGGGGCAGAGCTGTCTTCGATCTGGTCTTCGGTCTGGCTCATGCGATCTTAGCTCGCCTTATCCGCTTTGGGTTTCGCCGCGGGTGTGGATTTGGGCTTTGGCGTGGCCTTGGCGGCTGCGGGTTTTGCCTTGGTTGCCGCGGGCTTTGCTTTGGCCGCGGCGGGTTTCGCCTTGGCAGCTGCGGGCTTGGCCTTGGTTGCTGCGGGCTTTGCCTTGGTGGTCTTGGGCTTTGGCGCCGGCTTGGCCGCGGGCTTTGCTTCGGCCTTGGGCTTGGCGGTCTTTGCCTTGGCAACCTTTGGCTTTGCGGCTTTGGCAGTGGTGGCCGGTGCCTCGGCGCCTTCGGCCTCGGCCTTGCTGGCCTTCTCCGCGTCAAGCTTCTCCTGGCCCTTGCGCGCCATGTTCTCTTTGATCTTACGAGCCTGCTCGGCGCGCAGCTTGGCGGTCTCGCTATCGGCCACCTTGGGCTCCTTGCCCGGCTCCCACTTGTCAAAGGCGTCGGCGGCGTCCTTCAGGGCGTCCATGCCCATGGCCTTGGGGTTGGCGATTCCCTTGAGGTCCTTGGCGATGTCGCTGGCGCCGGTGGCGTTGGCGGCATCGTTCATCGCGCTGGAGAACTCCCGCGCCATGCGCCGCACCTTGGCGGTCATCTTGCCCAGCGATTGGAACATGACCGGCAGGTCTTTTGGCCCCACAACAATGAGGGCCACCACGCCGACCATCATAAGCTCCATCAAGCCCATGTCAGAAACCCTTCCAGGCGGGATTTACGCTTTGTCTTTTTCGTCCTCGGGGGTGACGTCCTTGGCCGCCTCGGCCTGGGCTTCCTCCAGCTCCTTGGTGCCTTCGGCGACGCCTTTCTTGAACGAGGTGATGCCCTTGCCGACCTCCCCCATCAGCGAAGAGATCTTGCCGCGGCCGAACAGCACCAGCACCACAACGGCGATGATCAGCCAGCCAACGGGCGGGATATTGGTGATAAACATTGCAGAGTGCATGTGACTTCCTCCGGTGGGGGCCTGCGGCCCCAGTTCGAGTTCGTGACTATTGGGCAAGTCAGTTAGGCGCATTCTGCACGCGCGAAAAGGCCACGCGGGCGAATTTCCTGGTTACGGGCACGAATTTGTGACAGTATCCTGTCAGTAGCCTTCCCTTCGAACCCGTAGCCGCAGGACCCGATGCGCCGCAGTGACCGCCTTATCGCCGTTGTGCAGATCATGCGCGAGGGGCGCCTGTTTCGCGCCCAGGACATCGCCACGCGCCTGGGCGTCACCGTGCGCACGATCTATCGCGACATGGACACGCTGATGGCCAGCGGCCTGCCGATCGAGGGCGCGCGCGGGCTGGGCTATCGCATCACCGCCGAGATCACCCTGCCGCCGCTGAACCTGACGATGACCGAATTGGAGGCGCTGCATTTCGGTATGGCGGTGGTGGGCGAGGCCGCGGATGACGAGCTAAAGGCCGCCGCCGCGTCGCTCTCTGCCAAGATCGACGCGGTGCTGCCCGAGGATCGGCGCGCCCCGCCCACCGGCTGGGGGTTTGCGGTCTACCCTTTTGCGGACGCGGCGAAGGGGTTCCAGCACATGCCCGGCATCCGCGGCGCGATCCGCGCGCGCCAGAAGCTGCGGCTGGTCTATCAATCGCTGGACGGCGCGGTCACGACCCGCACCGTGCGGCCGCTGGAGTTGGAATATTGGGGGCGGGTCTGGACGGCCACCTGCTGGTGCGAGCTGCGTGACGACTTCCGCGTGCTCCGCGTCGACCGGATCGACGCGTTGCAGGTCCTGCCTGCGCTGTTCGTCGAGGAGGACGGCAAGCGCCTAGAGGACTATGCCGCTAGGCTGGAGCAGGAAGAGAAGCCGTCACTCTGACGGGAAGACGAAACAGCGGTCCCGGCGGAACATCAGCCAAAGCGCCATGCCGGGCTTGGGCAGGAACACCGACGGCACGGCGGCCTTCAGGATCGAGCCGTCGTAATCCATGCGGAACTCCACCAGGCTCTCGGACCCCATGAAGCGCGCGCGCTCGACCACGCCGCGCGCGGGTGTGCCTTCTCTCGGTGTGGGGTTGGGTCCGCGCCCGCCGCGGTCAAAGTCGATCTTCAGGTGCTGCGGGCGGATCACGATCTCGACCTGGGCACCGTCGGGCTGGCCGGGCACCAAGAATTGACCAAAGGGGGTCTCGGTCAGAGCGCCTTGCACCTCGCTGCGGATCACGTTGATGTCGCTGAAGAAGGCCGCGGCGGCCTTATCCACCGGAGCGTTGTAGACGTTGTAGGGTGCGCCCTGCTGGACGATCTTGCCGTCGCGCATCAGGGCGATCTCGTCGCCCATGCGCATGGCCTCTTCCGGCTCGTGGGTGACCAGCAGGACGGCGGCGCCTTCGTCCTTGAGGATCTCCAGCGTCTCATCCCGGATGCCGTCGCGCAGGCGGTTGTCGAGCCCCGAGAAGGGCTCGTCCATCAGCATGATCTTGGGGCGCGGGGCCAGGGCGCGGGCCAGCGCCACGCGCTGCTGCTCGCCGCCGGACAGTTCATGCGGGTAGCGCCGCGCCAGCGCGCTGAGATGCACGCGTTCCAGCATCGCGCCGACGCGCGCGCGCCGTTCGGCCCGGGGCCCGCGCAGCCCATAGCCCACATTGTCGGCCACGCTCATATGCGGGAACAGCGCGAAGTCCTGGAACATCAGCCCAACGGGGCGGTCCTCGGGCGGGCGACTGGTCTTGCCGTCGCAGATCAGCTCGCCATCGCTGTAGATCGCGCCGCTATCCTGCTGGTCAACGCCAGATACGCACCGCAGCGTGGTGGACTTGCCGCAGCCCGAGGGGCCAAGCAGGCAGGTCACCTGCCCCGCGCGCACCCGCAGCGAGACGTCGTCCACCACAGCCCGCCCACCGAAATGGCGCACCAGATGCTGCACTTCCAATCTGAACGCGTCGCCCGGCACGTCTACCCCTTAAGAAACCCGAGCCTTTCGCTCGGGCTTGCCGCAAATAGCAAGGCCTCCACGGCACCGCAAGCAAGGTCGCCCACCCTGGCGAACCAAGCGGCCGCTTAAAGGGTGGAATTCACCCCACCGCCATCAAGCAGGATGTTCTGGCCGACGATAAAGCCCGCGTGCTGCGAGCACAGGAACGCGCAGGCCGCGCCGAACTCGTCCGCAGTGCCATAGCGGCCCGCCGGGATGGTCTTTTCGCGATTCGCGCGCGCCTCGTCGGGGGTGATCCCCTGCGCCTTGGCCACGCCGCCATCCAGCGACGTCGCGCGGTCCGTGGCGTGGATGCCGGGCAGCAGGTTGTTGATGTTCACGCCCTTGCCCGCGACCTGGCGCGAAGTGCCCGCGACATAGCCCGTCAGCCCAGCGCGGGCCGAGTTCGACAGCCCCAGCACACCGATGGGCGCCTTCACCGATTGCGAGGTGATGTTGACCACCCGGCCCCAGCCGCGCTCCATCATGCCGGGCACGCAGGCCTTGATCAGCGCGATCGGCGTCAGCATGTTGCTGTCGAGCGCCTGAATGAAGTCCTCGCGCTCCCAGTCGTGCCACATGCCTGGGGGTGGGCCGCCGGCGTTGTTGACCAGGATGTCGACCTGCCCCGCGGCCTCAAGAACCGCAGCGCGGCCCTCCTCCGAGGTGATGTCCGCCGCAACCGCCTGAACATCAACGCCAAACTCCGACCGGATCGCCGCCGCGGACGCCTCAAGCGCCTCGGCGCCGCGCGCATTCATGACCAGATCCACGCCCGCCGCGGCGAGCGCCCGGGCGCAGCCCTGCCCCAGCCCCTTGGACGACGCGCAAACAATCGCCTTCTTGCCCTTAATGCCAAGATCCATCGCCTTCACCTCTCTGGTCGCGAGTTCTGTTCCGTTCCATTCCGCCTATCACCGCGGCGCGGCGGCGGGAAGGGCGCAGCGGCAGATCAGAGCCAAATCAGGGCCAGTTGGCGCCAAAAAAGAACACATGCTAAAAAAGCCACAATTTCGCCAAATCATCGCCAATCCATTGCTTTAGGCCGGACTGTGACTGGTCGCGAAACAAATTCGGGCACCACTCGCTCGAAGCAACGCGGATAGTTGACCAAGATGTATGATCGCTCTAACCATGACCAATCTTCGGCGTGTGGGGTGCGCCAAGGGATTCGTGACTCTTCGGTCTCCATCTTGCACAGCCACGAAACGTAGCATCGCGAGTCGGTGGGCATGAGCATACTTGGATTTGACAATCGGGCTACCGCGCAGGGTTTGCGGGTGTTCCGTGCGTCTGACTTCCGCGTCAGCAATGGCGCCAACCTCGGCGACCCGCTGGGCGAAGCAAGCGACATCATCCTTGACGACATCTATCAGCTGACGCCCGCGGCCCGAAAGTGGCGGCTATCGGTGGCCAATGTGGACGGCGGCAGCCATCTGGTGATCTGCGAGGGCTCGCAGCTTGGCACCATCGAGGCCGAGGTCCATCTGGATTGCTGCGCCACGCTGATGGCCCCGGACGGCACCATCGTCGAGGCCATCGTTTTGATCGAGACCGAGCGCGAGACCGGCGTGATCGCCGAGACCTACATGCTGCCGCTGGCCGAGATCGCGCCCCGGACGGACTACGCGCTGGTGGATGTCAGCACCGAGACGCCGCGCGCCAGATTCGCCGGCCTGGCCTGCGTCAGCTTCACCCGCGGGACGCATATCACCATGGCCACGGGCGAGCAGCGCCGCGTCGAAGAGCTCCGCGCCGGCGACCGGGTGCTCACCCGCGACAACGGCATCCAGCCGGTGCGTTGGGTCGGGCAACAGACCGTGCGCGCCACCGGGGCCTTCGCGCCCATCGTGATCAAGAAGGGCGCGATGCATAACGCCCACGACCTGCATCTCAGCCCCAACCAGCGCCTGTTCGTCTACCAGCGCCAGGACCGCCTAAAGACCGGCCAGGCCGAGGTGGTGGTGAAGGCCGAGCTTTTGGTAAATGGCGATACGGTGAAGCGCTCTGATGGCGGGTTCGTGGACTACTTCCAGATCCTGTTTGACAACCACGAGTTCATCTTTGCCGAGGGCATCGCGACCGAGAGCCTGACGGTGGACCGCCGGACCTCGCCCGCCCTGCCGCGGCATGTGCAGGAAAAGCTCGGCTTCAGCCGCCTGTCGCCGAACCGCCCCAGGCCGGTGGATCTGGGCGAGGGCATGCTCGACAGCGCGATTGCCGCCGACATCCTGCGCAAGGCGTCGATGCTTTAAGCCGTAAGCCGTTCCCGAAGGTAACCGGGCAAAAGCCGCGCGGACGATATTCGCGGCATCGGGTTCTCTTGTATCGTGGCCTCGCCCCCGTAGAGATCCAGGTACTCTTGGTAATTGTCGAAGGCGCGACGGCCCGGCATATCCAGGTAGGTCTCGGACGCGGCTCCATTGGCGAGGATCACGTCATGGGCCTCGGTCTCGATGTGGTAGACGGTCTGGACCTCTGGCGTCTGCGCCAAAGACACCCAGTCAATTGAACAAGCGTTCACCAACGCGGAGGCGTTCACCACGAAGCCGCCGAGCATCATCCCATGGTCGCCTGTGACATAGAGGTCCGAGTGGTTGCCCAGCGCCCCTGCCGAAATCCGCACGAGTTGCGCCCGCTCCCCCGCGAAGCGCTTTGAGATCGTCTGCCGCCCGATCCATTTCACCGGCACGGCGCGCCCGTCGGTGCGTACCATGTCCCCGATCTGCAGGGCCTCTACCGCCACCTCGCCCGCGGGCGTGGCGATCATCGTGCCTTCGGCGTAGCACAGCGTATTCGTGTTGGTGGCGCTAAGCTGAGCCTGGCTGGTGTTGCGCATGATTAGCATGGACCCGGCCCCGAGGTTGATCTCAAGATCCGCGCCGTTTTCGGTGCTGGCGGCAATCACGTCAGAGATATCGGTAAAGAAGCCGGCAAGGTCCACGATGTCTTCCGAGCCGTCGAAGTCACTGATCTCGTCGGTCGTGACCGCCCCGCCAAAGCTGTCGCCGGTGAAGAGATCCGCCCCGGCGCCTCCGACCAGCGTGTCATTGCCCGCCCCGCCGTTCAGCGTGTCCGCGCCGTCGCCGCCCTCCAGCCGGTCGTCGCTGTCGCGCCCCGCCAGCATGTCATTGCCACCGGCGCCCAGAAGCGTGTCGGCGAAAGCGCTGCCATAGATGTCCTCGTGGAAGAACGCGCCCTGCACCTGGGTCAACCCGCTGCCGGCGCTCTGCCCGGCCAACAGCACCATGCGCGCGAAGTCGTCCGCATCCCGCGCCGCCGCGCCGGTCAGGGACTGGATCGCCGCCGCCATGTCGGCGTAGTGCGGCGCGAAGGCGGTGGACTGCAGCGTGGTGCCAAACGCGTCCGTCAGCGAGCGCGACGTCGCGCCAATCAGGTAGGTCTCGGGCGTGCCGTCGCCATCGGCGTCGAAATCAAGAAAGTTCCCGCCGCCGCTCATCCCGCCGACCACGTCACCCACGTCGATCTGGAAGTAACCGCCGTCATCACCGTTCACATCTTGCTCGATGAACCCCTGCCCAAAGCCCAGCAGGTCACCCGAGGTCTGGTGCAGCACACCCGCCTGCATGTTCAGCGCATTCATCTGCTCGGGGTAGCCGGTGATCGTGACCGTGCCGGACAGGTCATCCGGGTCCATCGCCACCAAAAGCGGGATCGCCGGGCCGTCATAGAACCCGCCGCCGGTGATCGTGTCGCCCACATGCATGCCGATATCGAAGCCCGCCAGGACGGTACTGCCGTTCAGATACGGCCCCCAATCGGCCGAGTTCGCAGGCAGCGTAAAGTCGATCTCGGTGGTGCTGTGCAGCTCCGCGGCGCTGTTCAGCCAGGCCTGAGGCTCGGCGTTGGAGCTGCCCCCGGGCGTAGGGTTGTGGTTGGCCGAAAAATAGATCCCGCCGCCGATATGCGTGCCCGAGAAATAAACATCAACCGAGGTGACGTGCTCGGTCTCGGTAGAGGCCGGATCGACGATGTGAAGAGGCATGATTGGGCTTTCTTGGTCGTACCTTTGGTGATCCAGGCAGGCCGCATCACCCAGCCGCGCCGCGTTGATCCCGATCGAATATCGAGCAGCACTGCTGGATTGTCTAGCGGTGCTGCGGCCGCCGCCAACCGACCCATTTCACGGGCACGCAGCGCCCGCCGGTTGTGACGACCGAGCGGCCAATCGCCAAGCCTCCACGGCAACCTCCCCGATGGTGTGGCGATCAGGGTGCCCGCAGTAAAGCAAGCGATGCCGGGCGTAGTCGTTGCCCGCCGACTCTGTGCCACGCGCTGGACAGGTGCACTGCCGATTGCCCTTCGCCCCGGGCTCGCCTTTACGCCCGCACATGTTGGACAGAGCCTCAAATGCCCCCGAATTGCCGCCAGCGATCGCGCGGCGGCGCACATTTGCGATCAACTCGCACCCGGATGCGGGCAAAACGACGCTGACCGAGAAGTTCCTGTTCTACGGGGGCGCGATCCAGACCGCGGGACAGGTGCGCGCCAAGGGCGAGGCGCGGCACACGCGCTCGGACTTCATGAAGATGGAGCAGGACCGCGGGATCTCTGTCTCGGCCTCGGTCATGGCGTTCGACTATGCCAGCGGCGACCAAGAGTTCCTCCTTAACCGCTACGCCGCCATCGGGACGCGGAGATGACCGGGCAACAACCGGGCGCTGCTGATCCGGGGCAGCGGGCTTTCAGCGATGGTGCGTTCGGCACTGTAGAGGTCCAGGTATTCTTGGTAGTTGTCGAACGCCCGGCGACCTGGCGCATCCAGGTAGGTCTCTGACGGAGCGCCGTTGGCGAGGATCACATCATGATCCTCGGTCTCGATGTGGTAGACGGTTTGGCGGTCTGGCGTGTCCGCCAAGCCGACCCAATCAATTGTGCCTCCATTGACCAACGCGGATGCGTTTACGATATAGCCGTCGAGAATCATGCCATGGTCGCCCGTGACATAGAGGTCGCGATGCGGTTGCCGGTGGCTCAGAGCGCCTGCGGCGATACGAACAAGTGACGAACGCTGCCCTGAAAACAGTTTTGAGATCGTCTGCCGACCGACCCATCTGACGCGCGCGGTGCGACCGTCGGCAAGTGCCAATGCGTCACCGATGCAAAGCCGTTCAACCGGGGTTTCGCCATTGGGCACAGCAATGCCGGTTCCGGCGGCAAAACAATATTGATAGACGCCACTGGGATTAAACCCGACGGTTCCCGTGAGCACCGGGTCATTGGACAGCACGTAAAAGTCAAATGTGCCATCCGTTAAAGTGGCCACTCGGATAATGGGATCGCCCGCCCCGAAAAATCCCCAGAACACCGCCGTGGATGCGGAGATATCCCAATCGAGCGGATCGCCGATTGCCGTCATCCCGTCGATTCCCCCGGAGTCCCGAGTGTCCGATACTTCCGTGTTTGCTGTGGTTGGAGCCGGATAGGTTTCTGATCCGTCGATCAAGTCCGATGTGCTAATCCGGTAAAAAATAGTGAAAGTTTCCGAATTTGGCATTTTATGTCCCCCCTGGGCTTGCGCGGCTTTCCGGCAAGTAAACCAGATTAGCGATCAATTTACCATGTCTCGAGGAAATGGCGCCAGATCGCGATGGACCGACGATCGCGAATAGGAGATGCGCGGCAGGTCGAGGTTTAAGAGGCGCGCGCGTGCTTGGCCGATTGCCCCTTTTGTGCGGCTCGCCTATACCCGCGCCCATGTTAGACCGCACCTCAAACGCCCCAGACCTGCCGCCCGAGATCGCGCGGCGGCGCACATTCGCGATCATCTCGCACCCGGATGCGGGCAAGACCACGCTGACCGAGAAGTTCCTGCTCTATGGCGGCGCGATCCAGACCGCGGGCCAGGTGCGCGCCAAGGGCGAGGCGCGGCGCACGCGCTCGGACTTCATGAAGATGGAGCAGGACCGCGGGATTTCCGTATCGGCCTCGGCCATGGCGTTCGACTATGCCAGCGGCGACCAGGAATACCGCTTCAACCTGGTGGACACGCCCGGCCACTCGGACTTCTCCGAGGACACCTACCGTACGCTGACCGCCGTGGACGCCGCGGTGATGGTGATCGACGGCGCCAAGGGCGTGGAGAGCCAGACGCAGAAGCTCTTCGAGGTCTGCCGCATGCGCGATCTGCCGATCCTGACCTTCTGCAACAAGATGGACCGCGAGAGCCGCGACACCTTTGAGATCATCGACGAAATCCAAGAGATGCTGGCGATCCATGTGACGCCCGCGAGCTGGCCCATCGGCGTCGGCGCTGATTTCATCGGCTGCTATGACATGCTGCGCGACCGGCTGGAGCTGATGGACCGCGCCGACCGCAACAAGGTGGCCGAGAGCATCCAGATCACCGGGCTGGACGACCCCAAGATCGCGGAACATGTTCCGCCGCAGCTCTTAGAGAAGCTGATCGAAGACCTGGAGATGGCGCGCGAGCTCTTGCCCGCGCTGGACCCGCAGGAGGTGCTGGATGGCACCATGTCGCCGATCTGGTTCGGCTCTGCGATCAACTCCTTCGGGGTGAAGGAACTGATGGACGGCATCGCGGGCTACGGCCCCGAGCCGCAGCCGCAATCCGCCGAGCCCCGCCAGGTGGGCCCCGAGGAAAAGAAGGTCGCGGGTTTCGTGTTCAAGGTGCAGGCGAACATGGACCCCAAGCACCGCGACCGCGTGGCGTTCGTGCGCATGGCGTCCGGGCACTTCAAGCGCGGCATGAAGCTGACCCATGTGCGCACCAAAAAGCCCATGGCGATCAGCAACCCGGTGCTGTTTCTGGCCTCTGACCGCGAGTTGGCCGAGGAGGCCTGGGCCGGCGACATCATCGGCATCCCCAACCACGGCCAGCTGCGCATCGGCGACACGCTGACCGAGGGCGAGGCGATCCGGGTGACCGGCATCCCCTCCTTCGCGCCCGAGCTCTTGCAGGGCGTACGCGCGGGCGACCCGATGAAGGCCAAGCACCTGGACAAGGCGCTAATGCAATTCGCCGAGGAGGGCGCGGCCAAGGTGTTCAAGCCGATGATCGGCAGCGGCTTCATCGTGGGCGTCGTCGGCGCGCTGCAATTCGAGGTGCTGGCCAGCCGGATCGAGCTGGAATACGGCCTGCCGGTGCGGTTCGAGGCCTCGCAGTTTACCTCCGCCCGCTGGGTGCATGGGCCCAAGGACGCGGTCGAGACATTCGCCCAGGCCAACCGCCAGCACATCTCTTACGACAATGACGGCGACGTGGTGTATCTGACGCGCCTGCAATGGGACATCGACCGGGTGGAGCGGGACTATCCCGACCTGACGCTCAGCGCGACCAAAGAGATGATGGTCTAGGCAGACTGAATAGGCCCCGCGAACCCGCGGGACCTTGAGGTGTTTCCAGGTGGAGGCCCCGGATCAAGCCCGGGGCGCGCGCCGCGCTAGTTCAGCGCCGCATCCGTTATCGCATGGGTCCAGGCGCCCTCCGGCTGCTTGGTGATCACCGGGTCCGAGCCGCCTGCCAGCAGGCTGTCCACCGTGCGCTGGAAGTCCGCCTCGATCAGCGCGCCGTTCGAGCCTGCCGTCAGCTTGGCGATCTCGCCCATCATGCGGGTCTGGTGCTCTTCGGTCTGCGCGCCGGTCTGGTCGTATTCCAGCACGATCATGGCCGCGTCATCGGGGTTCTCCTCGGCCCATTTCCAGCCCTTCATCGAGGCGCGCACAAAGCGGGTCAGCTTGTCGACCTCGGCCGCATCAGCCAGCTTGTCTTCCAGCACGTAAAGCCCGTCCTCTAGGGTGGCCACGCCCTGGTCCTCGTATTTGAAGGTCACCAGGTCGCCCGGCGTCAGCCCGCCGTCGATCACCTGCCAGTACTCGTTATAGGTCATGGTCGAGACGCAATCCGCCTGGCCGTTGAAGATCGGGTCGACGTTAAAGCCCTGCTTCAGCACGGTCACGCCCCCGGCGCTGCCATCCGTGGCCAGACCAAGCTGCGACATCCAGCTGAGGAAGGGGAATTCGTTGCCGAAGAACCAGACGCCCAGGGTCTTGTCGGCGAAGTCCGCCGGGCTGGCCACGCCGGTATCCTTGCGGCAGGTCAGCATCATGCCCGAGCTCTTGAACGGCTGGGCGATGTTGACCATCGGCAGGCCCTTCTCGCGGGCGGCCAGCGCCGCTGGCATCCACTCCACGGTCACGTCCGCGCCGCCGCCGGCCAGCACCTGCGTGGGCGCGATGTCCGGCCCGCCGGGATTGATGGTGACGTTGAGGTCCTCTTCGCCGTAATACCCGTTCTCCAGGGCCACGTAGTAGCCCGCGAACTGCGCCTGGGTCACCCATTTGAGCTGCAGCGTCAGGTCGTCGGCCGCAAACGCGCCGCCCGCCATCAGGCCCAGCGCCGCGGCGCTTCCTAGGATCTGTTTCATTTTGTTCCCTCCAGGTTGGTCATTGTTATCTCTGCGATGGGTGCCAGAACGTCACCCGCTTCTCCATCAGCGCCACCGCGCCGTAAAACACCGTGCCGACCAGCGCCGCCACCGTGATCTCTGCCCAGACCATATCAAGCCCGAGCCGCCCCACCTCTGTCGAGATGTGGAACCCCATGCCGCGCGTGGGCGAGCCAAAATATTCGGCCACGATAGCACCGATCAGCGCGAGCGTTGTTGAAATCTTGAGCCCGTTGAAGATGGCGGGCATCGCCGCGGGCAGGCGCAGGCGCCAGAGCGTCTGCCAGTAGCCCGCGCTGTAGGTGCGCATCAGGTCGCGCTGCATGGATGTGGTGTCGGCCAGCCCCTGCACGGTGTTCACCAGCACGGGGAAGAATACCATCACCACCACCACCGCGGCTTTGGAGTGCCAGTCGAACCCGAACCAGTTCACCAGGATGGGCGCGGTGCCGACGATGGGCAGCGCGGCCACGAAGTTCCCGATGGGCAAGAGGCCCCGCTGCAGGAACGGCGAGCGGTCGATCGCCAGCGCCGCACCGAACCCCGCCGCGCAGCCGATCACATAACCCGACAGCGCGCCCTTGAGCGCGGTTTGCAGCACGTCGATCCAGAGCGTGGCGGTCTCGGCAGCGAACTTGGCCCCGATCATGCTGGGCGGTGGCAGGATCACGTTGGGCACGTCCAGCCCACGCACGACAAGCTCCCACACACCCAAAAGCGTCACGCCAAACACGACAGGCACGATGAGGCGGCCCAGGGGCCGCGATCCTAGTGCAGAGCCCGCCAGCTTGACGTTCAGCCACCAGCCCGCCGCCCAGATCGCTGCCGCCGCCACAACCAAGGTCATGCGCGATCCCCCGCGCCACGTGCAGTCGAAGCTCGCCGCGCGAAGCGGCCCTCGTTCATCTTGTCAAAAATACGCAAATCACAGGCCCTCATCGCGCGAACCCCATCCGCCTGAGCGTCACGCCCTGCAGCAGACTCACCACCGTCACCAGGACCCCCGCCAGCACCGCCGCCGCGATCAGCGCCGCCCAGACCATGATCGGGTTGCCGAACTGGTCTCCGATCAGGATGCGCGCGCCCAGGCCCTGGATGGCGCCCGCGGGAAGCTCGCCCACGATGGTGCCCACCAGCGCCGCCGCGATCCCGATCTTCAGCGAGGTGAAGAGGTAGGGCATCGACGCGGGCAGCCTTAGCTTCCAGAACACCTGCGCGCCCGAGGTGCCATAGGTCCGCAGCAAGTCCAGCTGCATCGCATCCGGCGCCCGCAGACCCTTCACCATGCCCACCAGCACCGGGAAAAAACACAAATACGCCGAGATGATCGCCTTGGGCACGTCCTTGCTGGCGATGCCCATCTGGCCAGAGACCACGATGATCATCGGCGCCAGCGCCACGATGGGGATGGTCTGGCTGATCACCGCCCAGGGCATCAGGCTCATCTCGGCCACGCGGGTATAGACCACGGCCACCGCCATCGCGAGCCCCAGGCTGACGCCGAGGACGAACCCGTAAAGTGTCGAGCGCAGGGTGATCAGCCCGTGATAGACCAGGCTGCGCTTGGAGGTGACATTCTTTTGCAGAACGGTCTTGTTGAGCTCCTCGCCCACCTGATGCGGTGCAGGCAGGCGCGGGCGTTTATGGCTGTAAGAGTACCGCCAGACGTCCGGGTTGCGCAGTGTCAGGCCGATCTTGCTGGCCTTGGCCATCTCGCCGATGGTCTCGGGCGCCGAGACCTCCACCCCGTCCTTCTTGGCTAGGCTGATCGACTGCGCGATGTTCATCGGCACCACGGCCACGTACCAGAGCACCACCAGCCCGGCGAGCACGGTAAGGATGGGTAGAACGCGATTCATTGGCGCGACCCGATATGGCCAATTCCGACCGTCAACGAGCGCGCCTTAGCCACTCCTCGCGCCTTGACTTCGACGGTGACGCGGTAGGCGCCAATCGGATCGCCAGGGTCCGGTCGAATTCTTACGTCAAGATCTGCGATAACCAAGCGATCTACCGGTTCGTTCAAGCAATCCTTCCGGACCTGATCATATAGGAGAACGCCCGTTGGATCAGTGATTTTTAGGAGACAATTGAGAACGAGTGGGCCCTGCGAAAGCTCTCGTCCCTCGATCATCAATACGACGCGCGCCCACTCGCCTGATGCAACTTCAGTGGCGTATTTCGCCCCTTTCAGCCGAGGCGGGAACCCCTTGCCTTTGTCGCCTGGAATCTTGAGAGCCACCAAGGTCAGCTTCGTTCCACCGAGCGTCCCTTCGTCAATAGAGGACAACTGATCCGCAAGAACTGTTTGAGAAAGCGTTAGGGTGACCAGGGCAATAGCCAATATCGCAGCGCGCACCGACGCAATACCGACGCGATACCGACGTAATACCGACGTGGGTTTTTGGGCCTCAATCGTCATAGGCATGCCCCGCGCGAAGCCCCTCTCGCACCCGCCCGGCGATCTCCAGAAACTCCGGCGTGTCGCGGATATCCAAGGGACGTTCCTTGGGCAGCGGGCTCTCGATCACGTCCGTTATCCGCCCCGGGCGCGGCGACATCACCACGATTTTGGTGCTCAGATACACCGCCTCTGGAATCGAGTGCGTCACGAAGCCGATGGTCTTTTCCGTGCGCGCCCAGAGGGTCAGAAGCTGCTGATTAAGGTGGTCTCGCACGATCTCGTCCAGCGCCCCAAAGGGCTCGTCCATCAGAAGGATGTCGGCGTCAAAGGCCAGAGCGCGGGCGATGCTCGCCCGCTGCTGCATGCCCCCCGAAAGCTGCCAGGGGAACTTCTTCTCAAACCCGGCGAGCTCTACAAGCTCTAGCACATTTCGAACACGCGCGTCCTGATCGGCGCGCGAATACCCCATAATCTCGAGCGGGAGTTTCACATTTCCCGCAATCGTCCGCCAAGGATAGAGCCCCGCCGCCTGGAACACGTAACCATAGGCCCGCGCCCGCCGCGCCTCGTCCGGGGTCATGCCGTTGACGGTCAACGCACCCCCCGTCGGCTCCTCCAGCCCCGCCACGCAGCGCAGGAACGTTGTCTTGCCACAGCCCGAAGGCCCAATGAACGAGACGAACTCGCCCTTGCCGATCTCCAGGTCCACGCCCTTCAAAGCATGCACCGGCCCGTCGTTGGTCTGGAACGTCAGGTCTAGATTTTTAGCCGATACAATTTCGTCGATCATCTCGGTTTCTCAAATATGAAGATGTACCCAGTCGAGAGCGTCCACAGACCTAGCGTAACGATCAAGAAAACCAAACGAAGCAACCATATAGCCAGGTTGGGATTGTCGGGAATTACTTCAGCCAGATTCCAACCGGCGGCGTTCTCTCTCTTTAGAACTGCATCGACTCTGCCGCGTGAGCTTCCCAAGAAGATGCCAATCAGACCACCAGAAAAGCTAACTCGTACGGCTTTGTTTTGTTTATAAAAACTTGAAATCAAGCCTTCTTGCTCAGCGATTTGATAACCGCCTTCACCTTTTGAAACTGTTGGCTCACGTCTCTTCATCTTTAGGCAGTCAAACCCCCGTCGCCGGTATCCCCGTCCGCTTAACCGGCTGCGGGTTGGTCAGCTCCTTCCAGCTCGAGAGCGCCTTGTTCACCGGATGATCGGCCTTGCGTGAGACAAACGCGCCGTGGCCCTCTTGCGTGCGGATCTCGCCGTCATGCACCGCGACATGGCCGCGGGTCAGGGTGAAGCGCGGCAGGCCCTTCACCTCGTGCCCCTCGAAGACGTTGTAATCAATGGCCGATTGCTGGGTGGCGGCCAGGATCCTCTTGGACTTCTCGGGGTCCAGCACCACGATATCGGCATCCGCCCCCACCGCCACGGCGCCCTTGCGGGGGTAGCAGTTCAGGATCTTGGCGATATTGGTCGAGGTCACGGCGACGAACTCATTCGGCGTCAACCGCCCCGTCGCCACGCCATGGGTCCAGAGCATCGGCAACCGGTCCTCTAGCCCGCCAGTGCCGTTGGGGATCTTGGTGAAGTCGCCCACGCCGAACCGCTTCTGCTCGGTGGTGAAGGCGCAGTGGTCGGTGGCGACCACGGACAGAGATCCCGATTGCAGCCCGGCCCAGAGGCTGTCCTGGTGCATCTTGTTGCGGAAGGGCGGCGACATCACGCGCCGCGCGGCGTGGTCCCAGTCGGCGTTGAAATACTCTGACTCGTCCAGCGTCAGGTGCTGGATCAGCGGCTCGCCCCAGACGCGCTTGCCCTGCTGGCGGGCCCGGCGGATCGCCTCGTGCGCCTCTTCGCAGGAGGTGTGCACCACATACAAAGGCACGCCCGCCATATCGGCGATCATGATGGCGCGGTTGGTGGCCTCGCCCTCGACCTGGCTTGGGCGGGAATAGGCATGCGCCTCGGGACCGGTATTGCCCTCGGCCAGCAGCTTGGCGCTGAGCTCCGCCACCACATCGCCATTCTCGGCATGGACCATCGCGATCCCGCCCAGCTCGGCCAGGCGATTGAACGACGCGAAGAGCTCGTCATCGTTGACCATCAGCGCGCCCTTATAGGCCAGGAAATGCTTGAAAGTGGTGATGCCGCGCTGCTCGATCACGGATTTCATGTCGTCAAAGACCTGCTCGCCCCACCAGGTCACGGCCATGTGGAAGGAGTAGTCGCAATTGGCGCGGGTGGACTTGTTGTCCCAGCGTTTCAGAGCCTCGTGCAGCCCCTCGCCGGGGCTCGGCAGGGCGAAATCGACGACCATGGTGGTGCCGCCCGCCAATGCGGCACGGGTGCCGGATTCGAAGTCGTCGGAGGAATAGGTGCCCATGAAGGGCATCTCTAGGTGAGTATGCGGGTCGATCCCGCCGGGCATGACGTAGCAGCCGGTGGCGTCGAGGGTCTTGTCGCCCGTCAGCGCCATGCCGATCTCGATGATCTTGCCGCCATCGATCAGGACGTCCGCCTGGTAGGTCAGGTCATGGGTGACGATGGTGCCGTTTTTGATGACTGTGGTCATTCCGTCTCTTCCTCCTCATTCGAAACAAACGGCAAAAATTCGAACTCGACGGAAAAAGGAAGGCCTACCTGATCCCTCAATTCTAAAATTCGACGTTTTGATCGTTCCTTTTGCTCATCGCCAACTTCCTCACGCCATAAAATGACAATGATTAGACGCAACTCCCTTAGCTCGCTCGGTGGCAGCCGGTAGCTCATGGCTGCTGCGCGATCGATTTCCCGTCTTACAACCATGTATGCCATGTTGAGGCTTCGGACGAGTTTGGCCTCAACTAAAATCGGTCCGGATTTAGATTTCGCGATGGCATCATAGCGAACACCGCGGTGTCCCAGAAGTTCCACATCACGAGTGAATGTTAGGCCCAATTTCGTTTCCAGATGCGCCACCGCAATATCTTCCGCAATTTGATATTCGGAGTTCCGTCGAGAAATGAGGGCAGATCCACTTTGACTAAATCGGCTTTCGATTTGGACAACCTCTTCTTCAGATTCTTCCAAATAAGCTTCGTCATTGTCTTGACTGCTGGATCCAGCGCGTCGCCACCAATTCATGAAGTTTTCTTCATCGGAATAGTCGCTGGGAGCATAAAGAACATGATGACGCTTCCAAAGAATGAAGAAGAATAATGCGACGAGCATCGTTGGAAACAACATTACGAACCAAACAAAGAGTCTTTGTATTTCTGGCGTCAGTTGTGGGAGCGCAATAGTTGCTGTCACCTCAGCAAGCCCCGCGAAAATCGCAATAACTGTTAGAGGGTTCCTTACGAGCCCAGCCTTTTTTGGTACGAGTTCGCTCATCCCACAACCTCCGCCGTCTCCACCACCGCGTGGAACAGCACGTCCGTCCCGGCGGCCGTACGCTGAATTGTTTCACGGCCTGGTGGACTCAACTGCCCGCCTCCGTAGTTCCGACCGGCGCATTCAGGTCAATAGGGATGCCGACGGGCTCGCGCTCCAGGCAGAACCTGGATACTGGGTTCCCGCCCTTGACCGCATAGGTCGTGGCCCCGCGGTGGTAAAAGTAGCACCCGTCATCCGCGATCAGGACCTGCTCTGCGGTGATGTCGGCGGGCAGGTTCGCCTTGACCTGCTCCGGCAACCGGCCCTCGGCCCTGGAATATCCCGGCGGATAGGGCGTGTTCAGCTCGGGCTCGGACGTCGCGTCCAAGCCGGGCGTTGTCTGGCAGGCGGCAAGGCACAGCGCTGCGGGAAAAAGAACGAGCGTCCTCACCCCACAACCTCCGCCGTTTCCACCACTGCGTGGAACAGCACGTCCGTGCCAGCCGTGGCCCAGCCGGGCGTAATCTCTTCGGCCTCGTTGTGGGACAAGCCGTCCTCGCAGGGGCACATGATCATCGCCGTGGGGGCCACGTCGTTGATCCAGCAAGCGTCATGCCCCGCCCCAGACACGATATCCATATGGCTGTAGCCCAGCCGCACGGCGGCATCGCGGATCGCGCCCACGCAGCCCTCATCAAAGGCGGGCGGGTTGAACTGGCCGACGATCTCAGACGAGAACTCCACACCAATCTCCGCACAAAGCCCCGGCGCGCGGGCCTCTAGCTCGGCCACCATGCGCTCTAGCTTCTCCAGATCCGGCGAGCGGAAGTCGATGGTGAAGACCGCCTTGCCGGGGATGATGTTGCGCGAGTTGGGGGAGACGTCCACATGCCCGATCGCGCCCACCGCGCCCGGCTGGGCGGCCATGGCGATCTCGTGCACCAGCTCGGTCACCCGCGCCAGGCCGCGGCCCGCATTCTTGCGCATATGCATGGGCGTCGAGCCGGTATGCGATTCCTTGCCCGTCACAGTGCATTCGATCCAGCGCAGCCCCTGCCCATGCGTGACCACGCCGATATCCTTGCCCTCGGCCTCCAGGATCGGCCCCTGCTCGATATGCAGCTCGAACATGGCGTGCATCTTGCGCTGGCCGACGGGCTCGTCGCCCTCCCAGCCGATGCGTTTGAGCTCATCGCCGAACCGCTTGCCGTCGGCATCCATGCGGTCCTTGGCCCAGTCCTCGGTATGCTTGCCCGCGAAGACGCCCGAGGCCAGCATGGCGGGGGCGAACCGCGTGCCCTCCTCGTTGGTCCAGTTGACCACGACGATGGGATGCTTGGTCTTGATGTCCAGGTCGTTCAGCGTGCGCAGGACCTCTAGCCCGCCAAGCACGCCCAGCACGCCGTCATACTTGCCGCCCGTAGGCTGGGTGTCCAGGTGCGAGCCCACATAGACCGGCAGCGCCTCGGGATCCGTGCCCTCGCGCCGCGCGAACATGTTGCCCATCGTGTCCAGCCCCATGGTGCAGCCCGCGGCCTCGCACCAGCGCTGGAACAGCGCGCGCCCCTCGGCGTCCTCGTCGGTCAGGGTCTGGCGGTTGTTGCCGCCCGCGATGCCCGGCCCGATCTTGGCCATCTCCATCAGCGAATCCCAAAGGCGTTCGCCATTTATGCGCATATTGTCGGCGAGCTGGGCCATACTATCCCCCTGGCATGTGCGGCCTATCCTGACCGGTAGGCCAGGACTATTCCGTCACTTGACCAAGCGGTCAACAAATTTTTACATGGGTCCATGAACATCCAGACCCCCACGGACAAAAAAAACGCCAAACGCCGCGAGAAAGAGCAGATTATTCTGCGCGCCGCCGAGCGCGTCTTTGCCCAGGCGGGGTTCGGCGGCGCCACTATGCAGCTGATCGCGGACGTGGCCGGGCTGCCCAAGGCCAACGTGCATTACTACTTCCAGACCAAGGAGGACCTCTACCGGCAGGTGGTGTCAAACATCTTCGGCATCTGGCTCGAGGCCGCCTCGGCCTTTGACGACGCCGTCGGTCCCGTCGAAGGAATCGGCGCCTATATCGACGCCAAGATGGAGATCAGTCGCAGCCACCCAAACGGGTCCAAGGTCTGGGCCAGCGAGGTCATGCATGGCGCCCCGTTCACACAGGACTACCTTGAAACCACCCTGGTCGAATGGACCCAAGGCCGGCTGGCGATAATCCAGCGCTGGGTGGACGCCGGGCTGATGGATAAAGTGGACCCGCGGCATCTGCTCCACATGATCTGGGCCACCACCCAGCACTACGCCGACTTTCGGCATCAAATCAACACATTGAACGGCGGTCAACCGCTGGGCGAGGCCCAGTGGGAGGAGGCCAAGACCACAATCAAGCGAATCATCCTCCAAGGCATCGGGGTGAAGGTCTGAACATGGCGCAGCAAAAGCGCACCCGCATCCAGGAGAAGAACCGCGCCACGATCCTTGAGGCCGCGCTAGAGGTGTTCTCGAACCAGGGCTTTCGCGGCGCGACGCTTGACCAGATCGCCACAGCCGCAGGCATGTCGAAGCCCAACATGCTTTACTATTTCAGGTCGAAGGAGGCGATGCACATCGCCCTGCTTGAGCGCCTGCTGGACACCTGGCTGGATCCCTTACGCACCCTGGACGCTGCCGGCGACCCCGTGGAAGAGATCCTGGGCTACGTGCGGCGCAAGCTCGACATGGCGCGGGCCTACCCGCGCGAAAGCCGCCTTTTTGCCAACGAGATCGTGCAGGGCGCGCCGCGCATCCTGACCGAGATCAAGGGCCCGTTGAAGGCCCTGGTGGATGATAAGGCCGCGCTCATCGCGGGCTGGTCCGCGCAGGGGCGCATCGCGGCCCTGGACGCGCATCACCTGATATTCTCGATCTGGGCCACCACGCAGCATTACGCGGATTTCGACGTGCAGGTGCGCGGCATCCTGGCCCCCAAGGGCGACGCACATTTTGACGACGCGGCGGAATTCCTGGCAGGATTCTACCGCCGCGCATTAACCGTGGGTTAACCAATACCTCAGGTTTTACTGAGGTTTCCTTGTGTTTTGGGCCGGATTTGGTAATGTTCCCAATGTGGGGGCTCCGAATGTGGGAGCATCAAAATGGGTGACATTGCCGGTCTAAATATACTCGGCGGCCTCGGGCCGGTCCGACACACCGCAGAGATCGCAATTCCCGCCATCGCGCCCGTGGCGTCATCGTCCGGGGGCTCAGCGCTGTCCGGGCAGATGACCGCGGATGCGCAAAGCAACGGCAGCGGGCAGCAGCCCGCGCCTGACGCGCCCGCTGAGCCAAAGCCCGACGAGCACACGATCCCCGGCCCTCCGCCGGCGTTTCAGATCTCCGTCCTTGAACTGGACGCGCAGCTTCAGGAATCGCTCGCGCGGATGAACGCCTCGCATTCCTTTGGCCGGGAGGAGGACGCCAACGCGCGTTTCGTCGAAGCGCCCCCCTCGCCTGGCGCAGATACCGCGCTGGCTCTGGACGCGCCGGAGGATGCCGCGGCGGACCAGCCCGCCGAGAATGCCGAGACGCGCGCCCGGACTGGCGCGCCGCCGCGTGAACCTGACCCTGTCGACGCCGCGCAAAGCAGCGCGGACGCGACCGAGAGCGCGGCGCGGGACGCTGCCCGCATGGCCACCGTCGCAAGTACCGCCCAAGGCCCGGCCGCGACCGTTGCGACGCCAGCGGTGCTGGGAGAGGAGGCCTAAAGCCTTTCGCTTCAAAACCTGATGCAGTTTCTTTGCGACCCGCCATAGCTTCGATCCGTGACCCGTGAGGTCCCGTGGGTCTTAACAGGCGCGGATCTCTGAACCGCCTCAAATTTGCCAGCCAACAGCGGCGCACCGAGCCGCCCAGCCAGCACGCGCCCCGCGCGACACTCAGCCTTTGCGAGTTAGGCTAGGGCCTGCAGACATTCACCAGTTTAAGTTTTGGCCGCGCATTGCAGCCAGTTGATATACAGACGCTCGGCCATAGCGTTGAAATCGCGCATATTCTGCGCCGCACCGTCATCCATCACGGTCAAGCCGTCTTCGCCCAACGCGCTGGCCAGGGCCTGGGCGTATTCGGGGATCTTGGCCCAGTTCCGCACGGTGTCGGGCTCGATCTCGACGTGGAATTGGGCCGAGAATGCCCGCGTGCCCCATTTCATCGCTTGCACAGCACAGGCTGGCGACGTGGCCAGCACGCTGGCGCCCTGCGGCAGGCGGGTGACCTCGGCCGAGTGCCACTGCAGCGCCTTGAACGTCTCGGGCAACCCGTCCATCCACACGCCGCTGGCGCCCTCCTCGGTCATCTGGACGTCCAGGATGCCAATCTCGGGCGTTGCGGAGGGGCCGCATTCGCCGCCAAGGGCCTCGGCCAGCAGCTGATGCCCCAGGCAGAGCCCAAGGAAAGGCAGACCGCGGTCCGCGACCGCCTCCTTGATCAACGCCTTCTCGGCGACCAGCCAGGGATGCGCATCCTCCTGCCACACATCCATTGGCCCGCCCATAACCCAAAGCCCGTCGTAGCCGTCCAGCGGTGGCAGCGCCTCGCCCTCGTCAAGCTCCACGGCATCCCAGCTGTGGCCGTCCTCGGCTAGGAAACCGCGGAAGATCCCAGGATGCTCGATGCGGGCATGTTGCAGAACAAGGATGTGCATTGAAGTCTCCGGCTGGTGTTGCACGCATCATGGTGGTTTCCGCCTCGGGCGCAAGCGATCAAGGCATGAGGCGGGTGCGCGCCGCCATCGTGTAGAACGAAAGAGTGTCGGATCAGCGAGGCGGATTGGCGGTTCTGGCCCGGAGCACCATGTGGGCGCACCAAATCTCTTGCAAGAGATTTGCACTTTCCTTCCAAGGAAAGTGGGCCCGCAAGCGTATAAGAGGTTGCTATTAAAGGTTCAACGCGGGTCGCGGGAGAGAAACTCTTGCAAGAGTTTCGCAATTTTCTTGCAAGAAAATTGTGTCGCGCCAAGGCCAGATTTGACCCCGCCTCCACGCAGATCGCTAGGCCTGCACCGCCTTCATGAACCGGTCCTTGATGACCACCGGGTCCATCGTGATCACGGGCATCTTGGCGTTGCCGCTTTCGCATTTGCACACGATGATGGTCATCTCGTCGCCCGCCAGCGCGGCCTCAAGCACCTCGCCGGTGTCCTCGGCACGGCACTCCACCACGTTCTCGCAGCCACAGGCCTCGGCCACCTTAGACAGCGAGGTCTTCATGCCCGCATAGGTCGGCTGGTCGCCGGTCGAGCCATAGGAACCGTTATCCACGATCAGCAGCGTGAAATTCCCCGCCGCGTTGTTGGCGATCGTCGGCAGCGTGCCCAGATTGGTCAGCACCGAGCCGTCGCCATCGATCGCGATCACGTTCTTGTCCTGCGCCAGCGCCAGGCCCAGCCCAATGGACGAGGCCAGCCCCATCGTACCCAGCATGTAGAAATTCGTCGGCTGGTCGTCGATAGCGTGCAGTTCCTGGCTGGGGATGCCGATATTGCAGACGATCAGCTCGTCGCGGATGATCGGCGCGATCTCTTTGAGAACCTCAGAACGGATCATTTCGCGTCTCCTTCGCCGTCATAGCCGCCCCAGAAGGTCGCGTCGGTCAAGATCGCCACGGGCTTGTTGCACATGAATGTGTATTTCAGGATGGCGTCGAACTCGGCCACGTCCTCTGGCCGGTGGAAGTGGTAGGTCGGGATGTTGAGCTGCGCCAGCAGGCCCTTGGTGTGCACGGCCATCTCGACCTGGCAGGCCACGGGCTCGCCCAGCTCGCCGCGGTAGCTGATCAGCATCGGCAGCGGCATACGGTAGTACTGGATCAGGGTGGCCAGCGTGTTGATGGTCACCCCAAGCGCGGTGTTCTGCATGATAATCGCCGCGCGCTTGCCGCCCATATGGGCGCCCGCGCATAGCCCCATCCCCTCGTCCTCTTTGTTGGACGGGATGTGAAAGATGTCGTCGCGCCGCTCGAGCTCCTCGATCACGCCGGCCAGCTGCTTGCAGGGCACGGTGGTGATAAAGTCCACGCCGTTCGCCGCAAAATCATCGGCAAATTTTTTGTTGATATCCAATTGCGCCTCCCAGGTTGCGGCTGAATATGCGTTTATTCGGCCCGACCGCAAGGGCGGCTGCAAGCATTTCACGCGCCCCGAAAACCGGCTTTCGATATGCCGAAAATGCGGCGCGCGCCAGGCTGGACAGCAGCGGGCGCATGGTGCCAATATGCGCCCGCGCCCCGTCGAAGGCTCTGAGCCAGGGCTCTGCGGGCCGCGATCAATTAGGGAGAGATCGCCATGCAGCCAAACGCCGACGACATCAGCCACCCAATCAGCGCCGGGCTCACCACTCAGCTCAAGGACATCCAAAAGGAGCTGCCCCTGCGGGTGCTCTCCGAGGAGGACTGGCAGCATTGGATCACCAAGGGCTACGTGGTGGTGAAAGAGGCGGTGCCGCCCGCGCAGGCCAAGGCGCTGGCGGAGGTGCTCTTTGAGTTCGACGAAAAGGACCGCAACGACCCCGAGACCTGGTACGCGCCAGAGCGCCGCCCGCATGTGCGCAAGGAGCTCAACAACGCGGGCATGGTCGAGATCTACCACCACCAGGCGCTCTGGGATAACCGCCAGACACAGCGTGTCTACGAGGCCTTCGTGGACATCTGGGACCGCGAGGACCTGTGGGTCACCATCGACCGCGCCAATCTGAACGCGCCTAAGAAGGGCGCCACCACCACGGACGGGTTCATCCACTGGGACGTGAACACATCGCTCGACCCGCCGCCGATTGGGGTTCAGGGCGTGCTCAGCCTCGATGTGCAAGACATGGAGACCGGCGGCTTCCAATGCGCGCCCTACCTCTTTGAGCATTTCGACGAGTGGGTGAAAACGCAGCCCGCCGACCGCAACCCGCTGCTGCCGGACATGACCGGCGTGGCGCGCGAGAACATCATGCTTGAGCCGGGCGACCTGATGATCTTCAACTCGCTACTGGCCCATGGCGTGCGGCCCAACATCTCTAAGGACCGGTTCCGTGTGGCGCAGTATATCTCGATGCATCCCGCCGAGCCCGAGAACGCCGCCGAGAAGGCCGAGCGGGTGCGGCTCTGGAAAGAGATCGAGCCGCCAAACCGCCCCGATTTTCCGGGCGATCCGCGTGATTGGGAGAAATCGCGCTATGGGCCCGCCAAGCTGAACGCTCTGGGCGAGAAGCTCTTGGGGCTGACCGATTGGTCGTGATCGTTGGCAGGGGCGGGATTATCCCGCCCCGTACCTTAACTTAGCCTGTGCCTTAACTTAGCCCGTGCCTTAACTTAGCCCGTGGCTAGGCAAGCCCGCGCGCGGGCCGGTCCTTGGTGATGTTGAAAATCATCCCATCCAGCAGCTCATCCAGATCTGGACGCGAGGCAGGACCGTTCGAGATATCAACCAACATCAACTCACCGCTCGGGCGAATGGCGAACGTTCCAGGCTCGGCAAAGCGCCGGTCGGTCTCGGCCTCCGAGAGCGGGTCGGACACGTAGAGACCCAAAGCGCGCATTTGGGCTTCGCTTAGGTCATAGCACAGGTCAAACGTCCAACCGAACTCGTCCATATCCGCCTGCGCCTTCTCGGCGGGGTCGGCCGAGACGACGACCACATCCATGTGCTCGTTCCAGTTGTCCAACATGCCGCTGAGCTTGTTCAGGTAACGCTTACAACGCGGGCAATGCTTGCCGCGATAAACCACCAACATCGTCCAGCGCGCGCCGGGCGCGCCGACGGTGATCTCGCCTCCGCCAAGTTTGGCAAAGGTGAGCGGGCCGAGGGGCGCGCCGACAGCGGGTCTTGCGGTGTTCATAGAGGTTTTCCTTTTATTGCAGTGGCCTAGGGCTAGCAGCCCGGGCGCTCGTCTTCAATATAGACCCGGATGATCTCGTCGAAATCGGACTCGGCCGTGAAGCCCAGCGCCAAGGCGCGGTCGGTCTGGAAGTTGCGCGGCCAGTTCTTGACGATGTTGATGATGGCCTCGTCCGGCTCGCGCCGGATCAGCTTCACCGCGTCTTCACCGGCGGCGCGGCGCAGCGCCTCGATCTGCTCGGCGATGGTGCAGGAAAAGCCCGGCATGTTCAGCGCCCTCCGCCCCTCCAGCCGCGCGCTGTCCAGCCCAGCCGCATGCACCAAGAAGCCCACCGCAGAGCGTGGCGAGGCAAGCCAATGCCGCACGCTGTCATCCACGGGCAGCACCGCCTCCTTGCCGTTCAACGGCTCGCGGATGATGCCCGAGAAGAACCCCGACGCGGCCTTGTTGGGCTTGCCCGGGCGCACACAGACCGTCGGCAGGCGGATCGATATGCCGTCGACGAAACCCTTGCGGCTGGCATCGCTGAGCATCAGCTCGCAAACGGCTTTTTGCGCCCCGTAAGAGCTAAGCGGTGCCGACAGGAACGTGTCGCCAATCGCCTCCGGATAGGGGGCGCCGAACACCGCTATCGAGGAGGAAAAGATCACCTTTGGGCAATAGCCCGGATCCGCCGCCTGATGCGCGCGCAGGGCCTCCAAGAGCTCCCACATCGGGTGCATATTGACCGCCCAGCCCTTGTCGTAATCCTGCTCGGCCTCGCCGGAAACCACCGACGCCAGATGGAAAATCACGTCCGGTTTCTCGGCGACGGCCGCTGTCATGGTGCCCGCCACGGCGACGTTCCCGATCCGCTTGCGCCCGGGCGCAGAGGGCTCTGGATAACCCAGATCATGCAGCGTCACGTCCAGATCGCGATCCCCGTTCAGCCCCTCGCCGGCCAGATGCCAGGCCAGTTTCTGGCCGATCATGCCGCCGCCGCCCAAAATCAAAATTCTCTGCACCCTACCCTCCAAGTTATATCAGCCCTGACACTAACCGCGGCACCCCGGACAGGATAGGTCTGTTGTTCGGCATTTGTGTGCGCTAACACTTTCAGGAAAATGGGAGGATGGCTTATGTCAGGACGGCTTTCAGGGAAACGTGCCCTCGTATCGGCGGCGGCGCAGGGCATCGGGCGAGCGACCGCGCTGGCCATGGCGGATGAGGGCGCGCAGGTCTTCGCCACGGATGTGAACGAGGCGTTGCTCGGCGAGCTAAACCACTCAAACATAGAGGCATTCGTGATGAATGTGCGCGACGACGCCTCCGTCGCGGCAGGCGTCGCCCGCGCCCAGCCGGACGTGCTGTTCAACGGCGCGGGCTTTGTGCATCACGGCACCGTTCTGGACGCCACGGATGACGAATGGGACTTTGCCTTCGATCTGAACGTGCGCTCGATGTACCGCACGATCCGCGCCGCGCTGCCCGGGATGATCGCGCGCGGCAACGGCTCGATCATCAACATGGCCTCGGCCCTCGGCGCCAAGATCGGCGCGCCCAATCGCTTTGTTTATGGGGCCTCCAAGGCGGCCATCGAGGGCATGACGAAATCGGTGGGCATCGACTTTATCAAGACCGGCGTACGCTGCAACTGCATCTGCCCCGGCACGGTCGAGAGCCCGTCCTGGCATGACCGCGTGAAGGCGCTTGGCGAGGAGATGGGCAGCTATGAGGCCGCGCTCGAGGCCTTCGTGTCGCGCCAGCCCATGGGCCGCGTCGCCCAGCCCGAAGAGATCGCCGCGCTGGCGGTCTACCTGGCCAGCGACGAGAGCGCGTTCACCACCGGCCAGCCGTTCTATATCGACGGGGGCTGGTCTGGCTAACACGCTGTATTTTTTAACGAATATCTATGTTGGGCCGAATATCAAGGGAATGACATGACCAAGAGAAAACCCGAGGACCTGCGCTCGCGCCTGTGGTTCAACAACCCAGATGACCCCGAGATGACGGCCGTCTATCTGGAACGCTATCTGAATTACGGGCTGACCTTGGAGGAGCTGCGCTCTGGCAACAAGCCCATCATCGGCATCGCGCAGACCGGCAGCGATCTATCGCCCTGCAACCGCCACCATATCGAGCTCTCCAAGCGGGTGCGCGACGGGGTGATCGAGCGCGGCGGCACGGTGATGGAGATCCCCGTGCACCCCATCCAAGAGACCGGCAAGCGGCCCACCGCCTCGCTGGACCGCAACCTGGCCTACCTGTCGCTGGTGGAGAGCCTCGCGGGCTATCCCATCGACGGGGTGGTGCTCAACATCGGTTGCGACAAGACCACGCCCGCGCTGCTGATGGCCGCCGCCACGGTGAACATCCCCGCCATCGCCCTGTCCGTGGGCCCGATGCTGAACGGCTGGTTCCGCGGCGAGCGCACGGGCTCGGGCACCATCGTCTGGAAGGCGCGCGAGCTGCATGCCAAGGGCGAGATCAACGACGAAGAGATGGCCGAGCTGATCGCCTCCTCCGCCCCCTCCACCGGCTATTGCAACACGATGGGCACCGCGACCACGATGAACTCGCTGGCCGAGGCCCTTGGCATGCAACTGCCGGGCGCGGCGGCGATCCCCGCCCCCTATCGCGAGCGCGGCCAGATGGCCTACCGCACCGGGCAGCGCATCGTCGACATGGTCTGGGACGACATGCGCCCCGAGCAGGTGATGACCCGCGAGGCCTTCGAGAACGCCATCGTGGTGAACTCCGCCATCGGGGGCTCGACCAACGCGCAGATCCACCTCAACGGCATCGCGCGGCATCTGGGGATCAAGCTGACCAATGACGACTGGGAGGCGGTGGGCCACAAGATCCCGCATATCGTGAACCTGCAGCCCTCCGGCAAGTATCTGGGCGAGGACTACCACCGCGCGGGCGGCGTGCCCGCCGTGGTGGGCGAGCTGATGCGGGCGGGGATGCTGCCGCACCCCAATGCTCTGACGGTGAACGGGCGCTCCATTGGCGAGAACTGCGCCGAGGCCGAGATCGTGAACCCGGATGTCATCTGGCCCGTCTCGGCGCCGCTCAAGCAGGACGCGGGCTTTCAGAACCTCACCGGCAACCTCTTTGACAGTGCAATCATCAAGACCTCGGGCATCTCCGAGGACTTCAAGCGCCGCTACCTGTCCAACCCCAATGACCCCAACGCCTTTGAGGGCCGCGCCATCGTCTTTGACGGGCCAGAGCATTACAACGCCACCATTGATGACCCCGCGCTGGGGATCGACGCCAACTGCGTGTTGATCATGCGCGGCGCCGGGCCCAAGGGCTATCCCGGCGGGGCCGAGGTGGTGAATATGCGCGCGCCCGGCTACCTGCTAAAGCAGGAGGGCGAGATCGAGCTGCCCTGCATCGGCGACGGGCGGCAGTCCGGCACGTCGGGCTCGCCCTCGATCCTGAACGCCTCACCCGAGGCGCCGGATGGCGGCGGGCTGGCGCTGGTTCAGAACGGCGACCGGGTGCGGATCGACTTGGCCAAGGGTCGGGTGGATATGCTGATCAGCGACGCGGAGCTGGCGGCACGACGGGCAGCGTTGGAGGAAGCGGGCGGATATCAGAGCCCCGAGAGCCACACACCCTGGCAGCAATATTTCCGCGAGATGGTGCAGCCCTTCAGCGAGGGCATGACCCTGCGCGACGCCCACACCTATCGCGACGTTGGCTATAAGTACAAACCGAGAAACAACCACTAGGGCGCCGAAATCCTTGAAGGATTTCGGATCGGATTTCTTTAAGAAATCCGCCACCGCCCAGACGAGAGAGAGGATAAGACATGAAGCTTTTGCGGTACGGCGAGGTTGGATCAGAAAAACCGGGGCTTATGGATGGCGATGGTGTGATCCGCGATCTGAGCGCCCATGTGGACGACATCACCGGCGCGATGCTGGGTGACGCATCGCTGGACAAGCTGCGCGCTTTGGATACCGCCAGCCTGCCCGCAGTGGAGGGCAACCCTCGGCTCGGCGCCTGCGTCGCCGGGTTCTCGAAGTTCATGTGCATCGGGCTTAACTATTCCGACCATGCCGCCGAAAGCGGTCTGGCCGTGCCAGACCACCCGATCCTCTTCATGAAGGCCAACTCTGCCATCGTGGGCCCCAATGACGACGTGGTCATGCCGCGCGGCTCCACCCACACCGACTGGGAGGTCGAGCTGGGCGTGGTGATCGGCAAAGAGGCAAAATACGTCTCCGAGGCCGACGCGCTGGATTACGTGGCGGGCTATTGCGTGTGCAATGACGTCTCCGAGCGGCACTTCCAGACCCAGCTTTCCGGCAATTGGACCAAGGGCAAGAGCTGCGACACGTTCGGGCCCACCGGGCCCTGGCTGGTGACCCGCGACGAGGTGCCGGACCCGCAGAGCCTTGGTATGTGGCTGGATGTGAACGGCACGCGGATGCAGACGGGCTCGACCGCGACCATGATCTTCACCGTGGCGCAGATCATCGCGCATCTCTCGGGGCTGATGACGCTGCACCCGGGCGATGTGATCTCGACCGGCACCCCTCCGGGCGTCGGCATGGGGATGAAGCCCGAACCGGTCTACCTCAACTCCGACGACAAGATGGATGTTTGGATCGAAGGGCTCGGCCAGCAGACCCAAATGGTGCGAGAGGACGCATGACCCAGCCCGTTGCATTGATGATCGGCGGCGCGGATCGCACCGCCGAGCGCTTGGCCCAGACCTTCACGGTTCACCGTGCAGGTGATCAGGAGGCTATCCTGGCCGCCCACGGGGCCGAGATCGAATACCTGCTCTGGCAGGGCCATGGCGGCTGTGACGCGGCGCTGATGGACCGCATGCCCAAGCTGCGCGCGATCTCGAATTACGGCGTGGGCTATGACGCCATCGACATGGACGCCGCGCTGGCGCGCGGGATCCTGGTGACGCACACGCCGGGCGTGCTGAATGACGAGGTCGCCAACACCGCCGTGCTGCTGCTCATGGCCGTGGCGCGCAACTTCGCCGCCGACGAGCGCTATCTGCGCGCCGGACGCTGGGAGGCCGAGGGCAGCGCGCCGCTTAGCCGCTCGGTGCGCGGCATGACCGTGGGCATCGTCGGCCTGGGCCGGATCGGCAAGGCCGCGGCCGAGAAGCTCGCCGTGTTCGGCATCGATGTGGTCTATCACGGGCGCAACCCGCAGGACGTGCCCCACCGCTTCTACCCGGACCTTGTGGAGATGGCGCGCGACGTGGACGCGATGATCTCGATCATGCCGGGCGGCGCGGCCACCAAGCACATGATCGGGCGCGCGGTGCTGGACGCGCTCGGCCCAGAGGGGATCTTTGTCAATATCGGGCGCGGGTCCTCGGTGGACGAACCGGCCATGATCGCGGCGCTGCAAGAGGGCCGGCTGGGCTGGGCCGGGCTGGACGTGTTCGAGCACGAGCCGCATGTGCCCGCAGCGCTGATCGCGATGGAGAACGTCACCCTTCTGCCGCATGTCGGCTCGGCCACCGTCGAGACGCGCAACGCGATGGGCGATCTGGCGGCCGACAACCTGGCGCAGTTTCACGCAACCGGGAAGGCGATCACGCCGGTGCCGGAATGCCAGTAACGTCAGCGCGCGGCCCCTCGCGCCCTGATCGGGCTCCCCCGATCTGCGGGCACTCCTCGCCTGACGAAGACGCCCGCAATGGCGGATGAGTTCCGCGTAGGAGAAGACATGCCAGCGATCCAATCCATCGAAGCGCGCCTCTTTAACGTGCCCCTCGACGAGGTGCTGGTGGACGCCAAGCATGGCAGCCACACGCATTTTCAGTTGATCACCGCCACGGTGACCCTGGACGACGGCAGCCAGGGCACGGGGTATACCTATACCGGCGGCAAGGGTGGGCATGCGATCGCGGCAATGATCGCCCATGACCTGGCGCCCTTCCTGGAGGGCCACGATGCCGAGGCGGTCGAGGATCTCTACGAGGAGATGCTCTGGCACATCCACTATGTGGGCCGCGGCGGGATCGCGAGCTTCGCGATCTCGGCGGTGGATATCGCGCTATGGGATCTGCGGGGCAAGCGACTGGGCCAGCCGCTGCGCCAGATGGCGGGCGGTGCGGGCACCGCGTGCAAGGCCTATTGCGGCGGGATCGACCTGAACTTTCCGCTGCCTAAGCTCTTGGACTCGATACGCGGCTACCTGGATGCCGGCTTTAATGGGGTGAAGATCAAGATCGGGCAGCCCACCCTGGCCGAAGACCTGGAGCGGATCGCGGCGGTGCGCAAGCTGATCGGGCCAGATATCGCCTTCGCGGTGGACGCGAACTATTCCATGTCAGAGGCGGCGGCGACCGAGGCCGCCCATGCCTTTAGGCCCTTTGATCTGCTGTGGTTCGAAGAGCCCACCATCCCAGACGACTACCTTGCCTATGGGCGCATCGCAAAGGCCACGGGAATGCCGCTGGCAATGGGCGAGAACCTGCATATCATCGAGGAGTTCGAGCACGCCGCGCGATGGGCGGGCCTTAGCTATATGCAACCCGATGCCTCGAATTGCGGCGGGATCACCGGCTGGCTGAAAGTGGCGCAGCTCTGCGCCCAGAACGGCATCCCGGTATGCTCGCATGGCATGCAAGAGCTGCATGTCTCGCTCCTGGCCAGCCAGCCCCACGCGGGCTGGATGGAGGTGCATTCTTTTCCCATTGACCGCTATACGCACCGGCCCTTGCAGGTCGCGCGGCATCTCGCGCAGGCGACGGATGCACCGGGAACGGGCGTGGCGTTTGACTGGAGCAAACTCGCGAATTTCCAAACTGGTTAAGTTCTAAGCAACATCCAGGTACGGGGGTCAGGGGCGCGCGCGCAGCCGCACGAATTGCTAGACCTGCGCGCTGAATGCGCGCCATCTGAAAACAGCACCGTTGCCATTTTCGCGCGAGACGGCATACTCCCGTTCACCAATCAGGGAGATATCCATGAAAATAAGAAACCTTACCCTCGCGGCGACGCTCCTGGCGACGACCGCTGTTTCCGTGTCCGCAGAGACCCTTCGCTGGGCGCGGCAGGGCGACTCGCTTACCCTTGACCCGCATGCGCAAAACGAGGGCCCGACCTCGGCGCTGGCGCATCAGATCATGGAGACGCTGGTCGTGCGCGACATGACCGGTGCCATGGTGCCCGGGCTGGCCACCGAATGGGGCCCCTCCGAGGAGAACCCAAACGTCTGGGTCTTCACCCTGCGCGAGGGCGTGACCTACCATGACGGCTCGACCTTTGACAGCGAGGACGCGGTCTTCTCGATAGAGCGCGCCATGACGCCCGACAGCGGCTACAAAGAGCTGCTGGCCAGCGTGGTAGCGGTGCGCGCCACCGGGCCCTACGAGGTCGAGATCGAAACCAACGGTCCGAACCCAATCATGGCCAACAACCTCACCAACTTGTTCATGATGGACAAGGGCTGGGCCGAGGCCAACAATACCGTCAAGGTGCAGGACTATGAGGGCGGCGAGCAGACCTATGCGTCCAGCAACGCCATGGGCACCGGACCCTACAAGCTGGTCAGCCGCGAACCTGACGTGAAGACCGTGCTGACGATCAACGAGAACTACTGGGGCATGGACGAGTTCCCCATGGAGGTCACCGAGATCATCTACACGCCGATCCAGAACAAGGCGACGCGCGTCGCGGCGCTTCTGTCCGGCGAGGTGGACTTCATCCAGGACGTGCCGGTGCAGGACCTGGCGCGCGTGTCGGATGCCGAGGGGCTCGAGGTGCGCACAGCGCCGCAGAACCGGGTGATCTTCTTTGGCCTGAACCAGGGCGACGCGGATCTGTCCAATGACAGTGTCGACGGCACCAACCCGCTCGCCGATCTGCGCGTGCGCAAGGCAATGTCGATGGCGATCAACCGCGACGCCATCAAGCAGGTGGTGATGCGCGGGCAGTCCGCGCCCGCGGGCATGATCGCTCCGCCCTTCGTGAACGGCTGGAACGACGCCATGGACAGCTCCTCGAACACGGATCTGGAACAGGCCAAGGCGCTGATGACAGAGGCCGGATACGCCGACGGGTTCTCGATCACCCTGGACTGCCCGAACGACCGCTACATCAATGACGAGGCGATCTGTCAGGCCGCGGTGGGGATGCTGGCGCAGATCGGCATCACGGTGAACCTGGATGCCAAGCCCAAGGCGCAGCACTTCCCGCTGATCGGCAACCTGGAGACCGATTTCTACATGCTGGGCTGGGGCGTGCCGACCTATGACAGCGAGTACATCTTTAACTTCCTGGTGCACTCGAAGGGCGAGAAATACGGCTCTTGGAACGCCACGCGGTTCTCCAACCCGGACCTGGATGTGAAGATCCAGGCGCTGGCCGCCGAGACCGACTTGCCCAAGCGTGACGCCATGATCAACGATATCTGGAAGGTCGTGCAGGACGAGCAGCTCTACATCCCGATCCACCACCAGGTGCTGAACTGGGGGATGAAGTCCAAAGTCAACACCATCGTTGACCCGGGCGACGCGGCGCAGTTCAAGTACTTCACCTTCAACTAGGCCTAGGCCTTAAGACGGTAGAGGGGGCGCTCCAACGGGGCGCCCCTTTCCCTTTCGCGGGCTTGATCCAAATGAGTGCTTCCGCACGCTCTTTTTTTAAGTTGGGCTGCAGGCGACGCGCCACATGGGCGTCGCGATCGGGCGCCCGCGCAGAGATGCGTATTTGGGACAAGATGAAGAACAGGACGCGCGACCGGCCCACCCGAGGAGGGAGCCGGAGGCGGACGACGAGACATAAAGCGCGCCGAAGGCGCTCAATTTAACAGCGGCTACCTGTCGGCCATTGCAACGAACGGGCGAGGGTCCGGCCCGTTGTAAAGCGTCAGCGGGCGGATCAGGATGTTGCCGCGCACCTGCTCCATACATTGCGCCACCCAGCCCGGCGCGCGCCCGATAGCGAAGATCGGCACGTAGAGGTCCATCGGGATCCCGTGCAGCTGGTAGATCACACCCGAATAGAAATCCACATTCACGTTCAGGCCATGGCGGGCATAGGGCTTCATCGCCTCCACCACGCCCTGCAGGATCTCGTACCATTCCGGCTGGCCCATCTCTTTGGACAGGCGTTCCACCCCGCTGCGCATGTGCCGCGCGCGCGGATCCTCGGTGCGGTAGACGCGGTGCCCGAACCCGGTGACCGCCTCGCGCGCCTTGCGCTTGGTTTTCACATACTCAGCCGCGTTCTCGGGCGTGCCGATCTCATGCACCATCTTCATCACGTCCTCGGCCGCCCCCCCATGGGCGGGCCCGGCCAGCGTAGAGATCGCCGTGACGATGGCGCCGTGGATATTCGCCTCGGTCCCCACGGTCACCCGCGCCGCGAAGGAGGACGCGTTCGAGCCGTGCTCGGCATGCAGGATGAAGTCCAGCTCCGCCAGGCGCTGCGCATCCGCCGAGGGCGCCTTGCCCGTCAGCATCCAAAGCCAGTTCGCCGCGTGCCCCAGGCTGGCATCCGGCGCCACCGGGTCGCGCCCGTTGCGGATGTTGTCATGGGCGGCGATCACCACCGGGATCTGCGCCGTCAGCCGCACCCCGTTGCGGATGAACCCCGCCTCAGAGGCGTCCTGGCTCCCCGGCTCCAAAGCGGCCAGCGCCGAAACCGCGGTGCGCAGCACGTCCATCGGGTGCCCGTCCTTGGCCGCGCGGATGATGTCATAGACCGCCCCGGGCAGCTCCCGCGCCGCCTTAAGCTCGGCATCGAAAGCGTCGAACTCCGCCCGCGTCGGCAGCTCGCCATGGACCAGCAGGTAGGCCACCTCCTCAAAGCTCGCATTCTCCGCCAGGTCGTTGATGTCATAACCGCGATAGCTGAGCTTGCCCGCCGTGCCGTCGATGTCAGAGGCCCCCGAGCGCTCGAAATAGATGCCCTTCAGGCCGCGATTAATCTTGACGGCGTCGGTCATATCGGTCTCCTGTGCTCAACTCCCCCGGCATACCGAGGCATACATGTCGATATTGCAGAAGGCCACCGAAACCGCAGCGTCCAGGCGCGCCAAAGTCGTATATCCAGAGGCCGCGGAGCCGCGCGTGGCCGAGGCGATCCGCCGGCTGCAGGCGGACGGGCTGGTGGTGCCGGTGCCCCTGGCCAAGGAGCCCAGCGCGGCCCATGTGGCGGCTTTGGTGGAGGCGCGCGGGCTCAAGGAGGGCATCGCCAAGCGCATGCTGGGCCGCCCGCTCTACCGCGCCGCCGCGATGGTGGCCGCGGGCGAGGCGGACGCGATGGTCGCGGGCGCCGATAGCCCCACCAAGCGCGTCATCGAGGCCGCCTCGATTGGCATCGGGCTGGCGGAGGGCGTCGAGACGGTCTCCAGCTTCTTTCTGATACTCTTCCCCGACGGGCGCGAGATGATATTCGCCGATTGCGCGGTGAACGTGGCCCCGGATGCGGCGCAGCTGGCGGATATCGCGCGGGCCTCCTCGGGTTCTGGCGCGGCGCTCCTCGGCGCGGCGCGGGTCGCGCTCTTGTCGTTCTCCACCGGCACCAGCGGCGCGGGCGCCTCCGTGGACATGGTGCGCGCGGCGGCGGAGACCACGGGCTTCCTCGGGCCGGTGCAGGCCGACGCCGCGCTGAACCCCGCCATCGCCGCCAAGAAGGGGTTGGGTGCCGGAGACGCCAACGTGCTGGTCTTCCCGGATCTCGACGCGGGCAACATCGCCTATAAGCTGGCCCAAGAGCTGGGCGGCGCGCAGGCGGTGGGCCCGTTCCTGCAGGGCTTCGCGCGGCCGGTCTGCGACCTGTCGCGGGGGGCGACGGTGGAGGACATCGTTGCGGCGACCCTGGTGACGGTGGCCATGGCGTAGGCCGGGCTGCGGCGCGGGGACGCAGCGTACGAAATTTAGCGATTTCTTAGATGTATTGCGCGACAGATGATTCAGGGCGGGCGCCGGGACGGCGCGTCCGAATTAGTCTCTCAGCCTGACCCCTCAGCCATCGCGCGAGACGCGCGCCCTGGCCCTTTGGCGCCGCGCCATGTATTTGTCGGTCCCATAGGCCAGCCCAAGGGTCACGAACCAGCCAAAGACGCCAAGCACCGCGTAGAACAGGACGAAGCACAAAACGCCCGCGGTGACCAGGAACGGCACGGTGAAGTCCTCGACATAGCCAAGGGCTCCACTGCTGCGGCGCGTGTCTCTTTGGCGATCGTGGTGCTGCATGGGCGTCCCACTCTACTCAGGGCAGATGATAGCACCAATTGCCGCTCTGACTAGCCCACGCGCGGCAAGCTTTGATCAAACTCCCGTGCGCGCGGCGGCCAGGGCGTCGGGGAGGGCCTGCGCCAGCACCTCCAGGTCGGCCTTTTCGCCCGCCGAGATCCGGATGCAGCGGTTCTGCGGCGCCACGAAGGGCATGCGCACGAAGATGCCGCGCGCCACCAGCCCGTCCAGCACCGCCTTGGCGAACGCGCCGTCCCGCCCGCAGTCGATGGCCACGAAATTCGCCGCACTCGGCAATGCCGTCAGCCCGTTCTCGGCCGCGATCTGCCCGATGCGCGCCACGGCGTCGCGCACCTTGCCGATTGTGTCGGCCAGGTAGGCGCCATCATCCAGCGCCGCGCAGGCCCCGGCCTGGCTCACCCGGCTCATGCCGAAATGGTTGCGCACCTTGTTGAAGGCGGTGATCAGCTCCGGCGCGGCGATGCCATAGCCCACCCGCGCCCCCGCCATGCCATAGGCCTTCGAGAAGGTGCGGAAGCGGATCACGCGCGGGTCGCTTGGATCGATCCGCGGCAGGTCCTCGGGCGGCAGGAACTGGCCATAGGCCTCGTCCAGCACCAGCAGGCTGCCCGCCGGCACCTGCGCAACCATCTCCTCGACCACCGCGCGAGGGTGCCAGGACCCCATCGGGTTATCCGGGTTTGCGAAGTATATCAGCTTGGCGGCCACCTCGCCCGCCTTGGCCAACAGGGCCGCCGGGTCCTCGTGATCGTCGCGGTAGGCCACCTTGTGCATCGTGCCGCCGAACCCCGCCACATGGTAGTTGAACGTCGGATAGGCCCCGTCCGAGGTCACGATATGGTCCGCTGGTCCCGCCGTGACCATGCGCACCAGATAGCCCAGCAGGCCGTCGATCCCCTCGCCGATGATGATGTTCTCCGGCGCGACGCCCTCATGCGCGGCCAGCGCCTGGCGCAGGTCGTGGTTCTCGGGGTCGCCATACATCCAGCTGCCCCGCGCGGCCTCGGCCATCGCGGCGACGACCTTGGGGGAGGGCCCGAAAACGCTTTCGTTGGCGCCCAGCCGGGCGCGGAACCCCTGCCCCATCGCGCGCTCCTGCGTCTCGGGGCCAACAAAGGGCACGGTGGCGGGAAGGCTGTCGACAAGCGGCGTGTATCGTGGTCCAGTCATGCTGGGACCATCGCCCAGGATGCGGGCGGCGGCAAGAGCGGCGGGGCGAGCATGCGCGGTGTTATTCTTCTCAGTCTGATCCTGGCGGGGCTCTACCTTGCGTTCTGGCCCGTGCCGGTCGCGCCGGTGGCCTATGCGCCGCCCAAGGCCCCCGGGCTGACCGGGGCCTTCGCGCCCTCCGATGCCCTGGGCGGGGCCACGCGGTTGCGCCTGCCCGAGGGTGCCGCGGGCCCCGAGGACATCGCCGTGCTGAATGGCGCGCTCTACACCGCGGATGTCACGGGCGGGCTGTTCCGGCTGGAGGGCGACGCCCTGACCAAGGTCGCGCAGCTGGGCGGGCGCCCCCTCGGCCTCGACGAGGGGCCGGACGGCGCGCTCTACATCGCCGACAGCTTCCACGGGCTGATGCGCTGGACGCCCGACGGCGGGGCCGAGCGGCTGGTGGAAGAGATCGACGGCGCGCCGGTGATCTACGCCAACCAGCTGGACGTGGCGCGCGACGGCACGGTCTATTTCTCGGCCTCCTCGCAAAAGTTCGACCCCGAGACGATGGGCGGCACCCTGCTCACCTCTGTCATGACGATCTGGGAGCAATCCCAGACCGGCTCTGTCGCGCGCTGGCACCCCGAGCGCGGCGCCGAGATCATCACCGACGGGTTCGTCTTTACCAACGGCGTGGCCCTGTCCCCGGGCGAGGATTTCCTGCTGATCGCCGAGACCGGGCGCGCGCGCCTGCACCGGCTGTGGCTGACCGGGGACCAGGCCGGGCAGCGCGAGATCTTTATGGAGAACCTGCCGGGCTACCCCGACAATATCGAGCCCGTGGGCGACGGCACCTATTGGATGGCCTTCGCCTCGCCGCGCGTATCCGCGGAGGCCCTGATGCCCTACCCGTTTCTCCGCAAGATGATCTGGCGGCTGGGCCCCATGGTGCGCCCGGCGCCGATCCCTCACGGCATCGTTGTGCATTTTGACGGCGAGGGCAACATATTGAACGTGCTGCAGAATTCGAGCGGCTCTTTGGGCATCACCACCGGGGCGCGGGTGGTGGGCGATGATCTCTATATAAGCCTGCTCGAGGGGCCGGTCCTGGCGCGGCTGCCGCTGGCCGAGATCAAGTAGCTACTTTAGGAACTTGCGCCGCGCCTCCTGGGCGATCGCAAGCTTCAACTCCAGATCAGCCAGCCGCGCCATGGCGGCTTTTCTGTCGGCCTCACTGGCAGTCGCGTAGGCGTCTTTGGCTGCGGCGACTTGCTTTTTGAGCGTGATCTCCTCAGGCAGCGCGCCCGCCTCGGCCATAATCCGGTGCCCCACGGCGTCGCCGGGGTCGATATAGGCGTCGCCGGGGCGATACGGCAGCGGTTCGCCCTCGCCCGCCAGGCCCGAGAGCTTGCCCTCCGCCTCGGCCTTCTTGATTTGCGCCTCAGTCAACTGTCTGAAATTGCGCGGCATATCATGCTATCCAATCTCTTTTAGACGATCCAATGCACTGCGCAGCTTGGCGGCCTCATCCTCGCGCAGGGCGGCGTTCTCGCGGGTCTCTTCGACCACCTCCGGCGGGGCGGAGGCGGCGAATTTCGGGTTCTTGAGGCGACCCTGCAAGCCGTTGATCTCCTTCTCAAGCTTGCCCAGCGATTTCTCAAGCCTAGCGATTTCCTCGCCAACATCAATGATGTCCGCCAGCGGCAGGCAGAAGGTGCCGCCTTCGACGGGGATGGTGATCGCGCCCTTGGGCATCTCGCTGATTTCGCTCAAGGACTCCACGCGGGCGAGCTTCTTGATCAGGGTCTCGTTGCGGGCCCAGGCCGCCTGCCCGGCCCCGTCCAGCGACAATTGCATAAGCGGGATCTGCAGGCCCGCGGGCACATGCACCTGGTGGCGGGCAGAGCGGATCTCCTCGATCAGCGAGATCACCCAGTTCATCTCGCGATCCGCATCTTCGTCAATCAATTCAGCGCCATAGCTGGGCCATTCCGCATGGACCAGCATCGTGGAGCGGTCACCGGTGACGCCCCAAAGCTCTTCGGTGATGAACGGCATGATCGGGTGCAGCAGGATCATGCATTGATCCAACACCCAGCCCATGGTCGCGCGGGTCTCGGCGACAATGGCCTCGTCCTCGCTGTTCAGAAGCGGCTTGGAGAACTCCACATACCAGTCGCAGACCTTGCCCCAGGTGAAGCCATAAAGCGCGCTGGCGGCGTCGTTGAACCGGTACTCGGCCAGCGCCTGATCCACCGCTTCCCGCACCTTGGCCGTCTCGCCAATGATCCACTTATTCGCCGTCTGGCTGGGGCGCGTGACCCCGGAGGGCACATGCTCGATATAGACCCCGTTCATCTCGGCGAACCGCACCGCGTTCCACAGCTTGGTGGTGAAGTTGCGATAGCCGGTGATGCGATCCTTCGACAGCTTCAGCACGCCCCCGATCGAGGCCATCGCCGCATTGGTAAACCGCAGCGCGTCGGCGCCGACCTCGTCGACGATCTCCAGCGGGTCGATCACATTGCCCGTGGTCTTGGACATCTTCTTGCCCTTCTCGTCGCGGACAAGCTGGTGCAGATAGACCGTGTGGAAGGGCACCTCGCCCTTCACGGCCAGCTGCATCATCATCATCCGGGCGACCCAGAAGAACAGGATGTCAAAGCCGGTGATCAGCACCGAGGTGGGGTGATAAGTGTTTAGCTCGTGCGTATCCTCGGGCCAACCCAGCGTGCCGATCGGCCAGAGCCCGGAGGAGAACCAAGTGTCGAGAACGTCGGCCTCCCGTGTCAGGACCACATTCAGGTTCTTGCCAAGCGAAATGCCGGCTTGTCCGGCCGCGAGAACAGGTACGCCATGCGTCTGGGTGTCTCCACGTACCTCAACTGTCAGGTCACCGGCGAAAACCCCGCCATAGTGTTTTCGGGCTTGCTCGATTGCCTCCTGTTCGCTTGGTTCGCAGAATACTTCGACCCCTTCGATGTTTACGCCATCGGAGTTGACTTTGGGACCATACCAAACCGGGATCTGATGCCCCCACCAGAGCTGGCGCGAGATACACCAGGGCTCGATATTCTCCAACCAGTGGAAATAGGTCTTCTCCCCGCTCTCGGGCAGGATCTTGACCGTGCCGTCACGGACAGCATCCAGCGCCGGGCCGACGATCTTCTCGGCGTCCACGAACCATTGGTCGGTCAGCATCGGCTCGATCACAACCTTTGAGCGGTCGCCAAATGGCTGCATGATCGGCTTGGCCTCGACCAAAGGTACGGGGGCGGTGGGCGAACCCTCGTCTTCCGACGAGGAACCGCCCACCCTACGCCCCAGGCGCGGATCGTCCCCGGCGGTCATCACCGCGAGCCCCTCGGAGGTGATCTGCGCGACCACCTTGTCGCGCGCCTCAAACCGGTCCAGCCCGCGCAGCTCGTCGGGGACCAGGTTGACGGCGTCCACCTCGGCCTCGGACAAGCTGCGTTCGCCCTTGGCAACAGCCATCGCGATGCCCGCCGCCTCAGCATAGGCCGCGCCATCCGCCCGCATCGCGCCCTTGGTGTCCATCAGCCGGTAGCAGGGAATGCCGCCGCGCTTGGCCACGGCGTAGTCGTTGAAGTCATGCGCGCCGGTGATCTTCACCGCGCCAGAGCCGAACTCGGGGTCGGGATACTCATCGGTGATGATCGGGATCAGGCGGCGGTGCTCCTTGGGGCCCACCGGGATTTCGCAGAGCTTGCCCACGATGGGCGCGTACCGCTCGTCCTTGGGGTGCACGGCCACCGCGCCGTCGCCCAGCATCGTCTCGGGCCGCGTGGTGGCGATCGAGATATAGTCGCGCGTCTCGCGCAGGGTGACGTTGCCGTCCTCGTCCTTCTCGACATACTCGTAGGTCACGCCATCGGCGAGCGGGTACTTGAAGTGCCACATATGGCCCGGGGTCTCGATATTCTCGACCTCCAGGTCGCTGATCGCGGTCTCGAAATGCGGGTCCCAGTTCACCAGGCGCTTGCCGCGGTAGATCTTGCCCTGGTTATAGAGCTCGACGAAGACCTTGATGACGGCGTCGTGGAAGTTGGGCGAGTTCTCGTGCCCCACGCGGCGGTCCCCCGGCGCGCCCGCCATGGTGAAGGCGTTGCGGTCCCAGTCGCAGGAGCAGCCCAGGCGCTTGAGCTGGTCGATGATGGTGAAGGCGTATTCCGTCTTCCAGTCCCAGACCTTGCCCTGGAACTCCTCGCGGGTCAGGTCGGTGCGGCGCATGTTGCTTTCCGCCTTCATCTTCTTTTCGACCTGCAGCTGCGTGGCGATCCCCGCGTGGTCCTGCCCCGGCTGCCAGAGCGTGTCGAACCCGCGCATCCGGTGCCAGCGCGTCAGGATGTCCTGCAGCGTGTTGTTGAACGCGTGCCCCACATGCAGGGCGCCGGTGACGTTGGGCGGCGGGATCATCACGCAAAAGCTGCCGGTCTCGGCGTTGTCCACATGCTTGCCCGCGGCGAAGGCCTTGGCCTCCTCCCAGGCTTTGGTGATGCGCGGTTCCGCCTCGGCGGCGTTGAAGGTCTTTTCCATGGGCATGGCGCGTCGTCCTCAGATAGCGAAGCGATGGGGCACGAGGGGGCAATTCCTTGCGGTCGCGGGCGGTGTATCGAAGCGCGCGCGGGAGTGGAAGCTGTTATGTGCCGCTGCGTCCGGGCGGGACCAAATCTCTTGCAAGAGATTTGCACTTTCCTTCCAAGGAAAGTGGGCCCGCAAGCGGCAAGGGGGTGCGATTAAGGGATCATTTTGGGGCGCGCTGAGGAAACTCTTGCAAGAGTTTCGCAATTTTCTTGCAAGAAAATTGCGTCGCGCCCATATCCGCTGGAGGTCAAATCCAGCCACCTCACGCAAAATCCCACGCTACACCACCAGCGGCTCACGTTCGCCTGTGCGGATCACCGCCGGGTCATAGGCCTGGCGTGCGAAGACCTCATGCACCCGCGCGGCGAAATGCTCTATCGGCCGCGTGTCATAGCCCGGATCGAACGACGCCTGGTCCCAGCGCGCGCAGAACGCCACGCAGTCGTCAAAGTATCTGTGCCCGGCATATTGCTGCCGCTTCTCGGGGTCGGCGCCCACATGGTGCCCGTAATAGATCATCTGGAAGTCGCCATGCTTCTCCACCACCCAGGTGCATTGCTCGCGCACGAAGGGCTTGAGGATCGCGGCGGCGTATTCGTCGTGATTATAGGGCGCGAAGATGTCCCCAATGTCGTGCAGCAAGGCCGAGACCACCCAGTCGATATCCGCCCCATCCCGCTCCGCCCGCGTGGCCGATTGCAGCGAGTGCCCCAGCCGCGTGACCTGATAGCCCGAGAGGCTCTCGTCCAGGCTCACCAGCGCCTTCAGCAGCCGGTCGGCGGTACCAGACGCGTACTCGACCTCCAAGGGGTGCAGGAACGCGTAATCCTCCTTGTCGCCATCTTTCATCGCGGTGAATTTCACATGCTCCATCAGTCATACATCCCCGCGGCCGAGCCGCTCTTGGCGCCCTTCATCATCACCGCCGCCTGCTGCAGGCGGATCCTCTCGTGCAGCGCCACCGCCTCGGGCGCGAAGTTCTCGCGCGGCGGCGCGACCGGCGTGAAGTTGCCATGCCTGTCGGCGCCGCGCGCCAGCATCGCGTGGTCCTCGTGGCCTTCCTCCTGCGCCATGTCGGGCCGGATATAGCGGATCACCATCCCGATGCGCCGGTCATCCGACGCGTTCGGCCCCGAGCCATGGATCGTCAGCCCGTGATGCAGCGACATCTCGCCCGGGCGCAGCGCGATATTCACCTTATCCTCCGGCGCCACATCCACCTCGATCTCCTGGCCGCGGCTCAGCAGGTTGTCCTCGGCATAGGTGTCCTGATGCGGCTGGATCGCGTTCTTATGGCTGGCGCGCACGAAGTCCATGCAGCCGCTCTCCACCGTGGCGGGCGACAGCGCCAGCCAGGCCGTCACCAGCCCGTCAATGGCCCCCAGCCCCCAATAGGTCAGGTCCTGATGCATCGACACGATATGCTTGGTGCGGGGCTCTTTTATGAAGAACTCGGCGGAGTAGATCATGATGTCGGGGCCCAGCACGCCCTCCACCACGTCCAGCACCCGCGCGTCGCGCGCCGTGCGCGCCACCATGGGCATCACGGTATGCGCGTTCAGGCGTTTGTAGGTGTTGAGGGGCTGCGGCAGGCCATTGTCCAGCCATTCCCGCTCCAGCGCCTCGAACTCGGCCCGCAGGGCGGCGGTCTCGTCCTCGGGGATCGCGCGGATCGGGAAGAGAAACCCCTGGTCCCAATATTGCGCCTTTTGCGCCTCAGAGAGGCGCCCCCCCGCCAAAGTCAAACTATCCAACATGTAAATCCTCCCGTATTCCCCGCAGACTCTACACCAGGCCGGGCAATGCTGTCCCGTTTTCGACCTGGGGGTCGGTTTTGGACAGTGAGGTTCCAACGGTGAGGCCTCAGGCGCGGCGTCAACGGCGCGGCTTCACCACCTGGGCCTTGACCCGCCAGTCCCACCGGATACGGTAGCCGCATGGCCCTGGCCCGGGCCACCGCCCTCCGGCACGGGGAAGCAGAACGCATGCGGGGCCGCTTGTACCAACACACCTGACGGGGCACGCGCCGCGCATAACGGAGGGACTGCAGCCAGGCCGCGCCTTGGAGGGTTCAACCTTGCAGATCTCTGCACCCATCTTCTATCTGAAACGCCAGGCCAAGCAGCTCGCCCGCGACGGCGGCTTGCCGCTGCACGCGGCCCTGAACAAGGTCGCCGCGGACCAGGGGTTCCAATCCTGGAGCCATCTTTCGAACACCGCCCCGAACAGCCCCGCGCAGAGCGTGCTGGCCGCGCTCACCCCGGGAGAGCTGGTGCTGATCGCGGCCCGCCCCGGCCAGGGCAAGACGCTTCTGGCGCTGGAGATCCTCGCAGAGGCGACCAAGGCCGGGCATGCGGGCGCGGTCTTCTCGCTGGACTACACCGCCGAGGAAATCGCCGAACCGTATCACACCGTCGGGGGACGCGCGGGGGACGCGGTGCGGTTCGACGTGGCCGATGAGATCTCTGCCGATTACATCACCAGCGCGCTGGATGGCGCGGGCCCCGGCACGGTCGCGGTCATCGACTACCTGCAGCTTCTGGACCAGCGCCGCGCGCACCCGCCGCTTGACGCGCAGGTCGCCCAACTGAGCGCCTTCGCGCGCCGCTCGGGCGTGTCATTCCTGTGCATCAGCCAGATCGACCGCCGGTTTGACCCCGACGCCAAGGCCGTTCCCGATGCCAGCGATATACGCCTGCCCAACCCGGTGGATCTGACGCTCTTTGCCCGCGCGGTGTTCCTGCATGGCGGCGCCACCAGGATTGCGCCTCTCTGAGGCGCCGCCCCCAAGCCCCGCACGGTCGATTAACCCTGCGATCTGCCCGACAGGGTGCCATACGCAAGGCCGACGTTTTGCCGACGCTTTGCCGACCGCGGATTTTCCAGCAAAATAAGGGGTTAACCCCGATCCGCGGCGCGGCGGGCCGAAACCACCGCCCGCCGCGTTTACCCCTCGGTAAGACCCACGCCCGGCGCTAGACATTCCGCCGCCCTCCGCTAGGCTCCACCGCGACACTCAAATGCGCGGAGCACCCCATGCAAGCCTTTGGCAAGAGCCAGCCGATCCGTCGGATCGAAGACCAACGCTTCTTGACCGGCGAGGGGCGGTATGTCGACGACATCGCGCCCGCGGGCGCGGCGGTCGCCTACTTCCTGCGCAGCGCTATGGCCCATGCCGAGTTCGGCGCGCTGGACCTTGACGAGGCCCGCGCCGCCCCGGGCGTGCTGGCGGTGCTGACCGTCGAGGACCTAGAGGCGCAGGGCGTCAAGGTCGGCATGTTCTCGCGGCAGTTCCCGAACCGCGACGGCTCGGACGGGGCGTTCCCCGAACGCCCCTGCCTGGCCCGCAAGCGCGTGCGGTTCGTGGGCGAGCCCATCGCCTGCATCATCGCCGAGACGATGGAGGCCGCCAAGGACGCCGCCGACTTAATCATGATCGATTACAACGACTTGCCGGTGCATCTCGACATCGCCCCCGGCGGCCCAGAGATCCACCCCGAGGCGCCTGGGAACGTGGCCATCGACTATGGCTTCGGCGACGAGGCCGCGGTCGAGCAGGTCTTTGCGGGCGCCGCCAAGGTGCTCAGCTACGACATCTCGGATAACCGCATCTTCTGCAACGCCATGGAGCCCCGCGCCTGCTACGCCGAGTGGCAGGACGGGCGCATGCATCTGTGCTTTGGCGGGCAGAACGTCTGGGGGATCAAGCAGCTCATGGCCGGGGCCTTTGGGCTGGCCCCCGACGCGGTGCGCGTGACCATCCCCGATGTGGGCGGCGGCTTTGGGACCAAGGCCTTCCCCTACCCCGAATACTACGCGGTGATCGCCGCTGCGCGCCTGCTGGGCCGCCCGGTGAAGTGGATGGCAGAGCGCACGGAATCGATGCTGACGGACAATTCCGGGCGCGACCTGGTCTCGACCGCCGAGCTGGCGCTGGACGCGGGCCACAAGATCATCGGCTACCGTGTGAAGAATGTCTTCAACATTGGGGCGTATAATTCCGTTATGTCCCAAGGCATTCAAACCGATCTCTTCACCAAGGTGATGATGGGCACCTATGATTGCCAGGCGGCCTATCTGCACTCGGTGGGGGTCTATACCAACACCACGCAGGTGGACGCCTATCGCGGCGCCGGGCGGCCAGAGGCGATCTATGTGCTTGAACGCGCTATGGATTATGCCGCGCGGGATCTGGGGCTGGACCCGTGGGAGTTCCGGCGGATGAACTTCATCCGGCCCGATCAGTTCCCCTATCGCAGTGCGACGGGCGAGCTTTATGACGTGGGCGATTTCGGCGCGGTTCTGGCCAAGGCAGAGGCGCAGGCGGACCGCGCGGGGTTCGCGGCACGCCGCGCCGCCTCACATGCGGCGGGCAAGCTGCGCGGGCTGGGGCTGTGCTATTATATCGAGTCGATCCTGGGCGAGCCCTCTGAATCGGTGCAGGTCGATTTCAACGCGGACGGCACGGCGACGATCTATGTCGGCACAGTCTCGAACGGCCAGGGGCATGAGACCACGATGGTCTCCTATCTCAGCGATCAGACGGGCATCCCCGCCGACAAGATCCGCTTTGTGCAGGCCGATAGCGACGCCATCGCGCAGGGCGGCGGCACCGGCGGCTCGCGCTCGATGACGGTGCAGACCAACGTGACCTTTCATGCGGTTAGGGTGATGGTTGCGGCCTATTCGGCGTTCCTGGCGGACGAGATGGGCCTGCCCGCAGAGGCGGTGCAGTTCGATGACGAGCGGTTCCGCGCCGAGGGCTCGAACCTGACGCCCACCTTCCTGGAGGCCGCCGAGATGGCGCGCGCCGCCGGGCGCGAGGATCTCTTGAAATTTATGCAGCGTGAGGAGCTGCCCGGTCGCAGTTATCCAAATGGTGCCCATATAGCAGAGGTGGAGATAGACCCCGACACCGGCGAAACGGAGGTGGTAAGGTACACCGTCACCGACGATTTTGGCAACCTTCTCAACCCCTTGCTTGCAGAGGGGCAGGTACATGGCGGCGTGGCCCAGGGCGTGGGCCAGGCGGTGCAAGAGCGCGTGGTCTATGACGAGACCGGGCAGCTGCTGACCGCAAGTTTTATGGATTACGCCATGCCGCGTGCCCAAGATTTGCCATGGATCTCGTTTACAACCTATCCTGTGCCCTCAACCGCCAACCCGCTTGGCATGAAGGGCTGCGGCGAGGCCGGCACCGTCGGCGCGCTTGCCGCGGTGGCCAACGCGGTGTTGGATGCGACCTGGGACAAGGGCGCGCGCCGGGTGGACATGCCGTTCACGCCGGGCAAAATGTGGGAGACTTTGAAAGAGTTAGAGGGTGAAGCTATTTGATCGCATAGCAGGCTGGATCGGGCGCGGCCCGAAGTCCCGCACGTTCCCCGCGGGGCCCACGCGCGACCGCGTCGATCATGTGGTGATCATTGACGGCTCTATGTCCACCCTGCGCCTCGGCTACGAGACAAATGCCGGGCTGCTCTATAAGCTTCTGTGCGAGATGGCGCCCGACAAGCGGATCAGCCTGCGATACGAGGCGGGCATCCAGTGGCGCAACTGGACCTCGGCGCGGGATGTGATCGAGGGGCGCGGCATCAACCGGCAGATCCGGCGCGTCTATGGCTTCATCGCCTCGCGCTACCGCCCCGGGGATCGGATCTTTCTGTTCGGGTATTCCCGCGGGGCCTATGCGGTGCGCTCGCTGGCGGGGGTGATCGACCGCGTCGGGCTCTTGCGGCCCGAATATGCCACCGTGCGCCATATCCGCGACGCCTATCGCCATTACGAGCGCGGCGGGACCAGCGAGGCCTGCGAGAGGTTCACCCAGCTTTACTGCCACGACGCGCCCGAGATCGAGATGCTGGGCGTCTGGGACACGGTGAAGGCGCTGGGGATGCGCCTGCCGGTGCTGTGGCGCTGGACCGAGACCAAGCACCGCTTCCACAATCACGAGCTGGGCGCGCAGGTAAAGCACGCCTACCACGCCCTGGCGCGCGACGAGACGCGCGAGGCCTTCGCGCCGGTGCTTTGGGACGACACCGAAGATTTCCCCGGCCATGTCGAGCAGGTCTGGTTCCGTGGCAGCCATGGCGATGTGGGCGGGCAGCTCAGCGGCTTCCTGCCCGCGCGGCCCTTGTCGAATATACCGCTGGTGTGGATGCTGGAGCGGGTGGAGGCCTGCGGCCTCGCCCTGCCCCGCCAATGGCGCGCGCGCTTTCCTTGCGACGCGCAGGCGCCCTCGGTTGGCACCCTGCGCGGCTGGGGGCCGCTCTTCATGGCGCGGCGCCGGCGCGTGATCGGCGCGGACCCGTCCGAGCGCGTCCACCCAACCGCGGACCCGGCCCCCATGCCCAAGCAAGACCGCGCGGACCAGACCAGCGGCCCGGTAAACGGTCGCACGCCCGGCGCTCTTCGAGGCTAGGCGCCGTCGCGGCATCGCCGGTCGCCCCAGGTTTCACAGCCCCCCAACGCGCGCGGCCCAGCATCCGGTTGCCGCATCTGGCTCTGGCATTATGCGCCCAGCGCTGTTAAGTCCAGTTATCCCACCGCCCGAGGTCTCTTACGTTGGTCATACCCGCCGAAAGCTTTGTGCTTGATCCCAGCTATGAGGGCACGCTGCAGCAGCAGATCCAGGAACTTGTGACCGAGGGCATTCTGTCCGGCCGCCTGCAACCCGGCGAGCGCATGCCCTCTAGCCGACGCCTGTCCGAGCAGCTGGGCGTCAGCCGCATCACCGTCACGCTGGCCTATACCGAGCTTGTGTCGAACGACTTCCTGCGGGCCGAGGGGCGCTCGGGCTATTTCGTGTCCGAGAACGCGCCGCGCCCACCGGTGTTTGACATCCCCGACCAGGCGACCGCGGATTCCGTGGATTGGACCCGCGCGATTGGCCAGCGCTTCTCGCGCTATGCCCCCCTGGTGCGCCCCTCCGACTGGCGGCGCTACAAGTTCCCGTTCATCTATGGCCAGGCGGACGCGACGCTATTTGACCACCAGAACTGGCGGCAATGCGCCCTGAAGGCGCTCGGGCAGCGCGATTTCGAGGCCATGACCGCGGATTACTACGAGCGCGACGACGCCCGCCTGATCGAGTTCATCACCCGCCACATCCTGCCGCGGCGCGGCATCGCCGCCCGCCCGCAGGAGGTCCTGCTGACGCTGGGCGCTCAGAACGCCTTGTGGATGGCCGCCCAGGTCCTGCTGACGCAGCGCCGCACCGCCGCGATCGAGAACCCCTGCTACCCCGGGCTGCGCGAGATCCTAGAGCCCACACGCTGCAAGCTGGATGTCGTGGATGTCGACGCGGGCGGGTTGCCGCCCGAGGCGCTGTCAAGCGAGGTCGATGTGGTGTTCACCACCGCCTCGCACCAGTCCCCCACCAACGCGACCATGCCGGTGGAGCGGCGCCGCGCGCTGCTGGCCCGAGCCGCGCAGGACGGGTTCATCATCGTCGAGGACGATTACGAATTCGAGATGTCCTTTGCCCGCTCGCCCTCGCCCGCCTTGAAATCGCTCGATCAAACCGGGGCGGTGGTCTATATTGGCTCGTTCTCGAAATCGGTATTCCCGGGGCTGCGGCTGGGCTACCTGGTGGGATCCGAGACCTTCATTCGCGAGGCGCGCGCGCTGCGCGGGCTGGTGCTGCGCCACCCGCCGGGGCATATCCAGCGCACGGTGGCCTATTTCCTGTCCCTTGGGCATTACGACGCGCAGGTCCGGCGCATGGGCACGGCCTATGCCGAGCGGCGCGCCGTGATGGAGGCCGCGATCCACGAGTTCGGTCTTGATTTGGCGGCGCCAAGCAATTTCGGCGGCTCCAGTTTTTGGATGCGCGCGCCGGAAGGCGTCGACACGATCGATCTGGCGCAGCGGCTGCGCGAGATGGGCGTGCTGATCGAGCCGGGGCGGGCCTTCTTTGGGCCCGAGGACGAAAACAACGCCTTCTACCGTCTCGCCTATTCCTCGATCCCAAAAGAACGCATCACCGAGGGCATCGGTCTGATCGCCGATGCGCTGGCGGCATAGATCGGCGCGCGCCCACTCCCGGGACCCGGCCCTGCCCGGCCCCGTCCCGCCCGGACTGGCTATAACCGGCCCCACCGGTTGGCCCTATTGGCTGACCCCGCTCCGCCGTACAAAACTGAGGTCCAGAGGCGGGGGCATTGTGCCGCCCGCGTTAGCATTTCCGGGAGCCTGCCACCATGAAGATGACCACCGAAGAGGCCTTTGTAAAAGTCCTACAGCGGCACGGGATCGAACACGCGTTTGGGATCATTGGCTCGGCCATGATGCCGATCTCTGACCTCTTCCCAAAGGCGGGCATCCATTTCTGGGACTGCGCGCATGAGGGCTCGGCGGGCATGATGTCCGATGGCTACACCCGCGCGACCGGCAAGATGTCGATGATGATCGCGCAAAACGGCCCCGGCATCACCAACTTCGTCACCGCAGTGAAGACCGCCTATTGGAACCACACGCCGCTGCTGCTGGTCACCCCGCAGGCCGCGAACAAGACCATCGGCCAGGGCGGCTTCCAGGAGGTCGAGCAGATGAAGCTGTTCGAGGACATGGTCGCCTATCAGGAAGAGGTCCGCGACCCGACCCGCGTGGCCGAGGTCCTGACCCGCGTGATCGCCCAGGCCAAGCGCCTGTCGGCGCCCGCCCAGCTGAACATCCCGCGCGATTTCTGGACCCAGGTGGTCGACATCGCGATCCCCGAGCCCATCGAGTTCGAGCGCCCGCAGGGCGGCGCCAAATCGGTCGCCGCGGCGGCAGAGCTTCTGTCCAGCGCCAAGTTCCCGGTGATCCTGAACGGCGCGGGCGCGGTGCTGTCAGAGGGCGGCATTGAGGCTTCCAAGGCCTTGGCAGAGCGCTTGGACGCGCCGGTCTGCGTCGGCTACCAGCACAATGACGCCTTCCCCGGCTCGCACCCGCTCTTCGCTGGCCCGCTGGGCTATAACGGCTCGAAGGCCGGGATGGAGCTGATCAGCCAGGCCGATGTGGTGCTCTGCCTGGGCACGCGGCTGAACCCGTTCTCGACCCTGCCGGGCTATGGCATGGAGTACTGGCCCGCCGACGCCAAGATCATCCAGGTGGACATCAACCCCGACCGGATCGGCCTGACCAAGAAGGTCAGCGTCGGCGTGGTGGGCGATGCCGCCAGCGTGGCGCAGGGCATCCTGGCGCAGCTCAGCGACGCCGCCGGCGATGCCGACCGCGCCGCGCGCAAGGCCACCATCGCGCAGACCAAATCCGCCTGGGCGCAGGAACTGACCTCGATGAACGAGGAGCAGGACGACCCCGGCACCACCTGGAACCAGCGCGCCCGCGCCGCCAAGCCCGACTGGATGAGCCCCCGCATGGCCTGGCGCGCGATCCAGGCCGCCCTGCCGCGCGAGGCGATCATCTCGTCCGACATCGGCAATAACTGCGCCATCGGCAACGCCTACCCCTCCTTCGAGGAGGGCCGCAAATACCTCGCGCCTGGGCTCTTCGGGCCCTGCGGCTACGGTCTGCCCTCGATCGTGGGCGCAAAGATCGGCTGCCCCAACGTGCCCGTCGTTGGCTTTGCCGGTGACGGCGCCTTTGGCATCGCGGTGAACGAGCTGACCGCCATCGGTCGCGGCGAGTGGCCCGCGATCACCCAGATCGTGTTCCGCAACTATCAGTGGGGCGCGGAAAAGCGGAACTCCACCCTGTGGTTCGATGACAACTTTGTCGGCACCGAGCTGGACGAGGAAGTCTCGTATGCCGGCATCGCCAAGGCCTGCGGGCTGAAGGGCGTTGTCGCGCGCACCCAGGACGAGCTGACCGCGGCGCTGGATCAAGCGCTGAGGGACCAGAAGAACGGCATCACCACGCTGATCGAGGCGATGATCAACCAAGAGCTGGGCGAGCCCTTCCGCCGGGACGCGATGAAGAACCCCGTCGAGGTGGCCGGCATCGACGCCGCCGACATGGTGCCGCAATAACGCGTGATCAGGCCGTGCCGGTTCCGACCGGCACGGCCGTGCCCGCCCTGTGCCATTATTCGGCACAACGGGTGAACATTCACTAAAGATTTTCCAGGTTTCGCGCCATATGACCGCAAGTGACACAGAGGAGAATTCATCATGGCCAAGCTTCTGATCCACATCCACACGGGCCCCGAGAACCCAACCAAAGCCGCGCTCGGCCTGCTCGTAGCCCTGACCGGCTGCAAGGAGGGGCACGCGGTGCAGCTCTTTCTTGCGGGCGACGCTGTGCATCTGCTCTCACCGGACCATGCCGACGTGACCGGGCAGGGCACGGGCCGGGTGGGCGACCACTTGGCGGGGCTTCGCGAGGCGGGCGCTGAGATGGGCGTCTCTGGCATGTCCGCCAAGGCCCGCGGCTATGATGACGGCCTGCTAGAGGGCTACAACGCGCGCTTTGGCATGCCGACGCTGCTGGTGCAGATGACGACGGACGCCGACACGGTTCTTTGTTACTGAGATGGGCGATGCGGGGGACATCCTGGTTCTGAACGCGGGCTCGTCCTCGATCAAATTCGCGGTATTCAACGGCGCGCTGGAAGAAAAGCATCGCGGGCTGGCCGCCGGGATCGGCGGCGCCTCCTTCCTCGAGATCGACGGCGCCCGCAAAGAGCAGCCCTTCATCGACCACACCTCGGCACTGGCCGCAGTTCTGGCGGCGCTCAAGAAGGTCGGCGTAGAGCCAGGCGGGCTGCGCGCCGCCGCGCATCGCGTGGTGCATGGCGGGCGGCACCTGTCCAAGCCGGTGCGCCTGACGCCCGAGAACATCGCCGAGATCGTCTCTTGCACGCCCCTGGCGCCGCTGCACAACCCGCATAACCTCGCGGCCATCGAGGCCCTTTCCGCATCCGCCCCCGACCTTCCGCAATTCGCCAGCTTTGACACGGCCTTCCACACCAGCAACCCCGACGTCGCCACGCGTTATGCCATCCCCAAGATGATGGAGACCAAGGGCATTCGGCGCTATGGCTTCCACGGGCTCAGCTATGCCTCGATGGTCAAGCGCCTGCCCGAGGTGTCCGGCGCCGCCCTGCCCTCGCGCCTGCTGGCGTTCCACCTGGGCAACGGCGCGTCGTTATGCGCGATCCATAACGGGCGGTCCGTGGCCACCACGATGGGCTACTCGCCGCTGGACGGGCTGACCATGGGCACGCGCTCCGGCGGGATCGACGCCAACGCCGTGCTGCGCCTGGTCGAAGAAAACGGGCTAGAGCGCACCAAGGCGATCCTGAACCACGAGAGCGGCCTTTTGGGACTCTCCGGCGGCAAGTCCGACATGCGCAACCTGGTGCTGGAGCATTCCGCAGAGAGCGACTTTGCGGTCGAGCATTTCTGCTACTGGTCGCTGCGCCACGCGGGGTCCCTGGTGGCGGCGATGGAGGGCTGCGACGCGGTCGCCTTCACCGGCGGCATCGGCGAGAACGCCGTAGCGGTGCGCGCGCGCATCCTGCGCGGCCTGGAATGGCTTGGGCTGCGCATGGACCCCGACGGCAACCACCGCGGCGGACCCCGGCTGCACGCGCAGACCTCCAAGGTCAGCGCCTGGGTGGTCCCTGCGGCGGAAGAGCAGATGATCGCCGAGGACGCGCTGGGATTGCTTTAGGCTGGACGGGATGCGTGCGGCCCTGACAACGCTTGCCAACACCAGATGCGACGGAACCCAAGCAATACAACCGCCCGAGCTTGCCTCGGGCAGCGGCCGACCTCCCCCAGGAGGCCGCTTTTGCAACGTCGCAACCCATTGGAACGCTCGCGTTTTCGAAGATCGTTCGCAACACAGAACCCATGCGCAGGCGACCTCCAGGTCGGCCGCTGCCCAGGTTGCGCTTGGCTCAAGGTTGAGGCCCCAGGGTCAGGCCTAGGGCGGGTTTCTAATGCCCGCTCCAAGCCGCACAAAGCCGACCCAAAGACACCCGCCTGCCCCCAACGGCGCCGCGCTGACCTAGCCCGCCTCTGTGCAGGCCATCGCCGCGGCCTCCAAGGCCCCCGCCCCGAAAGGCACTTGCAGCGCGCGCATCCCCGCCTCCATCGTGCCCAGCAATCCCAGCACCATCTGCGCGTTCACATGGCCCATATGCCCGATGCGGAAGTAGCCCTCGGAGGCGGGGTCTTCCTCGGTGGCCATGCCAAGCCCGATGCCCAGCGTCACGCCCGCGTTCTGCGTCAGCCAGCCGCGCAGCTGCGCGCCATGGGGCTTGCCGATGCTCACGGCGGTCACCGCGTTCGAGCGCAAAGCCGGGTCGCCGATGTTCATCCGCAAGGGCCCGTCCTGCGCCCAGCAGTCGAGCGCGGCCCAGACCGCCCCGGCCAAGGCGCGGTGGCGCGCCCAGACGGCCTCGAGCCCCTCGGCAAAGATCATGTCCAGCGCGGCGCGCTGCCCATAGAGGTGATGCGTCGGCGCGGTGCCGCCGAAATACTGGTAGAAATCCTCCGGCGCGGCCCGCGGGCGCCAGTCCCAGTAGGAGGTCACGCAATTCGCCGTCTCGCGCGCGGCGTCCGCCTTGGCGTTGAAGAACACATAGGACATGCCCGGCGGCACCATCAGCCCCTTCTGGCAGCCCGCCACCATCACGTCCACGCCAAGCGCGTCCATCTCGAAGCGGTCGCAGGCCAGCGAGGCGATGCAATCGGCCATCAGCAGCGCGCCAGAGCCCACCCGGTCCATCAGAGCGCGAACCGCGGCCACGTCGTTGAGCACCGAGGACGAGGTGTCCACATGTGTCACCAGCACCGAGGCGTAATCGTCGCGCGCGCGCAGGGCGGCCTCGACCCGCTCTAGGTCATGGGTATCCGAGCGCCCGAAATCCAGCACATCGCAGATCACCCCCATGCGCTCGGCCATCTCGGCCCAGCCATGCCCGAACCGCCCCGTGGCCAGAACCAGGGACCGGTCGCCGCGCGAATGGGTGTTCGCCAGCGCGGCCTCCCAGGCGCCGTGCCCATTGGCGATGTAGATGACGGCCTCGCCTTCGGTCCGGGCCACCTTCTTGAGATCCGCGACGATCCCGGGCACCATATCCACCAAAGGCCCCTCGTAGATATTCGGCGACGGGCGGTGCATCGCGCGCAGCACCTCGTCGGGCGCCACGGAGGGGCCCGGGATTGCAAGGTAGTGGCGTCCGTTCGAAAGCGTCATTTGCGGCTCCATTCTGCTCTGCCGCAAGCGTTACGCCGCCGCCGGGGGGGCGTCAATCCGACCCGCCAGCGCTTGAGCCCCCCGGCGTTTGTCTTTATGGCGACCCTCTGAACCCGCTGGCGAAAGGCCTCGAATTTGCGCGCCCTGATTCAACGCATCCATGAGATCGAGAAGAGGTTCTCGAGATCCTTTGGCAAGAGCATCTCGACGCCAAGCGCGCGCCGCGCCGCGTGGTGGCATTTCTACCTGTCCGACCATGGCATCCTGCGCGGGCTCTGGACCAACCAGTTCGAGATCGCGCCGGGGGTCTGGCGCTCGAACCAGCCCTCGCCCGCGCGGCTGCGCAGGCTGCATGGACAGGGCATCCGCACCATCCTGAACCTTCGCGGGGCGGACGATTTCAGCTTCTACTTGTTCGAGCGGGAGGCCTGCGCAAAGCTGGGCATCGCGCTGATCGACCACAAGATCTACGCGCGATATCTGGTCTCGCGCGAGACCTTCCTGGAGCTCTTTGAGATTTTCGACCGGCTGGAGCGCCCGTTCCTATTGCATTGCAAGTCGGGCGCGGATCGCGCCGGGCTGGTCTCGGCACTGTGGCTGCTGGACCAAGAGGGCGCGAGCGTCGCGCAGGCCAAAAAGATGCTTTCATTGCGCTACGCGCATCTCAAGCGCACCAAGACCGGGCTGATGGATCACGTGCTGGACGCCTACGAGGCCGACACCGCGAGCGCCCCCATGCCGATCCGGCAATGGTTCGCCGAGGCCTATGACAACGAGGCGCTGACGGCCGAGTTCTTTGCCAAGATGGGCTGGGAGGGATGAGCGACGCCCCGGGCCGCCGCGCGCTGACCCGCTAGGTGTGGCGGGGCTACCTGCGCGGCCATATCTGGCTGATCGCGGCAGCGGTGACGCCTGTGCGGATGGTGCTCATGGGGGGCTGTTTCGCTGGGTGCCGATCGCGTCCCGGCGAGTCTTTACAGGCGTTCGTGCAGGCCCAGATCCGCGCCGCGGATAAGATCGTGGTGATGGCCCAGGGCCGCGTGGTCGAGCACGGCCCCCATGACGAACTGGTCGGCCGCAACTGGCTCTACGCCCAGCTACACAAGCTGCAATTCAAGGGGTGAGGGGGCGATTTCTTGGAAGAAATCGGCAAAACTCTTGAAAGAGTTTTGCGTCGCGCAAGCCTCTGAGGCGTAGGCACAAAGAGCGCGCTCGACACTCTCGCGCAACCAACTTCCTTTCAAGGAAGTTGCAAATCTCTTGCAAGAGATTTGGTTCCGCCAAGACCCAGAGCGCCCGTGAGACCCGCAGGCGTTACCCGCTAAGCAAGGCCTGCGCCGCCGCCCGCGCCTCAGCCGTGATCACATCGCCCGCCAGCATGCGCGCGATCTCGTCCACCCGGGCCGCCTCGGCGAGGGGCGTCACCGTCGAGAGCGTCTGACCACCCTCCACCCGCTTGGCCACCTGCCAGTGATGCGCCCCGCGTGCGGCGACCTGCGGCGAGTGGGTCACGACCAGCACCTGGCAGCCCCCGGCCAGCGCCGCAAGGCGCCGACCCACCGCATCCGCAGTGGCGCCGCCCACGCCGCGGTCGATCTCGTCAAAGATCATCGTCAAGCCGCTGGTGCCCTGGGTCAGGCACACCTTCAAGGCCAGAAGAAACCGCGACAGCTCACCGCCAGAGGCGATCTTATTGAGCGGCCCGGCGGGCGTGCCCGGATTGGTCGCAACGGTGAAGGCAACAGCATCCCGGCCCGAGGGGCCGGCCTCGCCCTCGGAGACCTCGGTCGAAAAGACCGCGCGCTCCATCTTAAGCGGGGCCAGCTCTTCGGCCATGGCGGCGTCCAGCGAGACCGCCGCCTTTGCCCGCCGCGCCGAAAGGCGTCCGGCGGCGGCGTCATACGCCGCCTCTGCCGCAGCAAGGGCATCGCGCAGGCCCGCGATGTTATCCGCGCCGCCATCAATCGCAGCAAGGCGCGCGCGCAGGTCATCGGCGAAGGCGCCCAGGTCATCCGGCTGCACGCCGTGCTTGCGCGCGCAGGCGCGGATCGCAAAAAGGCGCTCTTCCGCGGCCTCAAGCTCTGACGGATCGAACGACATCGCCTCTAGGGCGCGGGCCACGCCCTGCTCCGCCTCCCCCAGCTCCGTCATCGCGCGCCCAAGTGCCGCCACCGCCGCATCCAAGCGCCCCTCGGCCTGGTCCATGACGCCCTCAAGCCAGCGCGCGGCATTGCCCAGCATGCCCTCGGCGCCGTCATATCCCAGCGCGTCTTGCGCCTTGGCGATGTCGTCGCGGATGCGCTCTGAGGCCTGCATCAGACGCCGCTTGGTGTCGAGCGCCGCGTCCTCGCCGGGTTCCGGCGCCAGCGCGTCCAGCTCGCCCACGGCGTGGCGCAGAAAGTCCTCCTCGGCGCGGGCGGCCTCGAGCGTGGCCTCGGCGGCGCGCAGGGCGTCTTGTGCGGCGGCGCGGGCGCGCCACGCGGCTCGCACCTTCGCCAGCTCGGCCTCCACTCCGGCATAGGCGTCCAGCAGGTCGCGGTGGCCGCGCGGGTTCAACAGACCGCGGTCGTCATGTTGCCCATGCAGCTCCACCAAGGCGTCCGACAGGGCGCGCAGCACCTCGCCGGAGGCCCGGCGGTCGTTGATCCAGGCCGATTTGCGCCCCTCGGCGCTGTTGACCCGGCGCAGGATAAGCTCGCCGCCATCCTCGCCGCCATAGGCGCCCTCGCGCAGCACCTCGCGGGCGGGGTGCCCCTCGGGCAGCTCAAAGACGGCGGTCACCTCGCCCTGCTTGGCCCCGGAGCGGACCAGGTCGGCGCGACCGCGCCAGCCCAGAACAAAGCCCAGCGCGTCCAGCAGGATCGACTTGCCCGCCCCGGTCTCGCCGGTCAGCACGTTCAGGCCCGGCTGGAATTCGATCTCCAGCCGGTCGATGATGAGTATGTCACGGATGTCTAATGAGACGAGCATCAGCCGCGTTCCGTTGGGTGCGTGCCTGCACGCACCCTCCCTAGAGCCACTCGCCCCGGATCATCTGACGATAGACCTGCCGCAGCCAGCCATCGCCCGCCACCTCGGCCCGCAGCCCCTGCCCGGTGAGCAGCTTATAGGCGTCGTCATACCATTCGGTGGACTGGTAGTTATGGCCCAAAATGGCGCCAGCGGTCTGCGCCTCGTCCGGGAAACCCAGAATGAGATAGCTTTCGACCAGCCGGTACAGCGCTTCGGCCGTGTGGGTCGTGGTCTGGAACTCCTCCACCACCACGCGGAACCGGTTGATCGCCGCGGGGTAGTGCTTGCGCTTCAGGTAGTAGCGCCCGATCTCCATCTCTTTCGCGGCGAGGTGGTTGAAGGCCAGGTCAAACTTCAGGATCGAGGAGCGCGCGTATTCGGTGTCCGGGTAGCGCTCGATCACCGTGCGCAGCGACTGCAGCGCCTGGAAGGTCAGGCCCTGGTCGCGGCCGACCTCGTCGATCTGATCGTAGTAGCTGAGCGCCAGGAGGTACTGCGCATAGGCGGCGTCCTCGTCGGCGGGGTAGAAGTCGATATAGCGCTGCGCGCTGGCGCGGCTGTTCTCGTAATCGTTGTCTTCGTGGTAGGCGAAGGCCTGCATGATAAGGGCGCGCTTGGCCAGTTCCGAGTAGGGATAGAGCCGCTCCACCTCGCCAAAGAACTCCGCCGCGTCATCGGCGCGCCCAACCTCAAGCTGGTACTCGCCCTGGGTGAAAATCTGCTCGGCGCTTTGGTCCTCGATCGCGACCTCTTCGCTCCGGCTGCACCCGACCAGAACCGCCAGCGCCACGCCCGCAGCTATCCAACCTGACCTGTTCATGCCTCAACCACCCTTATCGTGTTCCCACCGCACGAAGTGCGTCCTGGGTTGGTTTAGCACAGGATATTCCGGCGCAAAACGCCGAATTCTCAGGCGGCGGCGCGCAATCCCGCGATGTCCGCCCGCCCGATGCCAGAACCCGGCAGTTTCGCCGTCATCGCCGCGTCGCACATGACCGGCCGATAGGAGGCCGGATTGGCGAAAAGCGCCCGCAGCAGCTTGTTGGACAGCGCGTGCCCGGCCCGGATGCCGGTATACCGGCCCAGGATCGGGCAGGTCGCCAGGGCCAAGTCGCCCATCGCGTCCAGCATCTTGTGGCGCACCGCCTCATCCTCGTGGCGCAGCCCGCCCGGCGACAGGACCTTCTCGCCCGCAACCACCACGGCGTTCTCCAGCGAGCCGCCAAGCGCCAGGCCCTTCTCGCGCATGGCATCCACGTCCGACTGCCGGCAGAAGGTGCGGCTGTCGCAAAGCTCGTGGATGAAGGCCCCGTTGGCCATCCGCAGCCTCTTGGACTGCTGGCCGATGGCCGCGTCCTCAAAGTCGATGCGAAAGTCGATCTCGAAATTGTCGCAAGGCTCAAGGCGCGCAATGGCCTCGCCGTCTTGCACCTGGATCGGCTGCAGGATGCGCAGCGCCCGCACCGGCACGCCCAGACGGCGGATCCCGGTTGCCACAAAGCCCGCCACGAAGTCGGCAGAGCTGCCATCCAGGATCGGCACTTCCGGGCCGTCGATATTGATCAGCGCGTTATGGATGCCGCAGCCCGCCAGCGCCGCCATCAGATGCTCGATGGTCGAGACATGGACGCCCGCGTCATTCTCAATCCGCGTGCACAAGGGCGAGGGCGTCACGCAATCCCAGCGCGCCGGGATCATGGGGTCGACGCCAGAGACGTCCACCCGCTGGAACCAAATGCCGTATTCCGCCGAGGCCGGTTGGACTTCGATACGCACCGGCTTTCCAGAATGAAGGCCCACGCCTGTAAAGGCGACTACTGATTTTAACGTCGTTTGCACTTTTGGTCCCAACCCTCGTGCTGCAACATGCGTGGCAGCACCAAAAGCGTTAACCCGCGCGGAACCAAGTCAGCAACTCACTCTTTGCAACGCTCTGAAACATCTCAAATGGATGCGCAAAAAACCGCCTACTCCGCGGATTTTGTTGCGCAACAGACTGATAATTCACCATTTTGCCCCCGCTCGACGGCCTAGGTTGGAAACAATTCAGAAATTGCCGCGGCGGCGCTGGACAGGCCGTTTTCTGCGCTTTGGCCATGGGCTTCGCCGTGATGAGCCACATCGTACCGGCTCTGGCGGGGCCTCGCCCGGCAACACGCACGAAAAAAGGCGACCGCACATTGCGGTCGCCTTGGGTAACCTGATCGGTCTTTGTTGCGCGGGCTTAGTTCGCTTGCCTGCGCAGGAAGGCCGGGATCTCGATGCGCTCTTGATCGGCATCCTGCTCGGGCTCGGCGGGCGCGGATTGCTGCATCGTCGGCTGCACGCGCTGCTGCGCCGGGCGCGGCTGCGGCACGTCCGAATGACCGGTCATCCGGCCAATCAGCGAGTTGATGCCAAAGCGCGGCTTTTCGGCGCCCGCATCTGCAGGGGCGGCTGCGGCGGCGGGCTGCTGCGGCCGCTCTGCGGCCTGGCTTGGAACCGGGCGCGGCGCCTTGCTGACGGCGGCTTGCAGGCGCGCCATCGCTTCTGGCGATGGCGTGCCTGGCTTGGGCGCCACAAATGCGGCCTCTTCCGAGACGTCAGGCTGCGGCGTGAAGGCGACCTCGGGCTGGTAGGCCGGGGGCGGCAGCTGGTCTTCGGCAAAGACTTCCTCGGCCTGCTCCTGCGCGGCGGCGGATTGTGCGTCGAGCCCGTCAAAGAGCATCGGCTCTTCCTGATGGGCCCGCGCGACCTCTGCGACCGGTGCCGGCTCTTCCTGCACAGCGGCAGGGGCGGCGGGAACTTCGATGCTTGGGGCCTCAACCGGGGCTGTGGCCATCGGCGCGGCCAGAGACCGGCGCGGCGCTGGGATGTCCTGGGTGACGTCCGCGGCGTCGATGCCGGTGGCAACCACGCTCACGCGCATCGCGCCTTCCATGTTCTCGTCCAGGGTCGAGCCCACGATGATGTTGGCGTCCTGGTCGACCTCTTCGCGGATCCGGTTGGCCGCCTCGTCAAGCTCGAACAGCGTCAGATCATGCGCGCCGGTGATGTTGATCAGCACGCCCTTGGCGCCGCGCAGCGAGATCTCGTCCAGCAGCGGGTTGGCGATGGCCTTTTCGGCGGCCTGGGTCGCGCGGTCCTCGCCAGAGGCCTCGCCGGTGCCCATCATCGCCTTGCCCATCTCATCCATCACCGCGCGCACGTCGGCGAAGTCGAGGTTGATCAGGCCGGGCCGCACCATTAGGTCGGTCACGCCCTTCACGCCTTGATAGAGCACGTCATCGGCCATCGAGAACGCCTCGGTAAAGGTGGTCTTCTCGTTGGCCAGGCGGAACAGGTTCTGGTTCGGGATGATGATCAGCGTGTCGACCATCTTCTGCAGCTGCTCCACGCCTTCCTCGGCCTGGCGCATGCGCTTGTTGCCCTCGAACTGGAAGGGCTTGGTCACGACGCCGACGGTCAGCACGCCCATCTCACGCGCGGCCTGCGCGATGATCGGTGCGGCGCCGGTCCCGGTGCCGCCGCCCATGCCGGCGGTGATGAAGCACATATGCGCGCCGGCCAGCTGGTCGACGATCTCTTCGATGGTCTCCTCGGCGGCGGCGGCGCCCACGGAGGGCCGCGCGCCCGCGCCCAGCCCCTCGGTGACCTTCACGCCCATCTGAATGCGGCTTGGGGCCTTCGCCTGCTGGAGCGCCTGCGCGTCGGTGTTGGCCACGACGAACTCAACGCCCTCAAGCTCTTTGTCGATCATATTATTGACCGCGTTGCCCCCGGCGCCACCGACACCAAATACGGTGATCTTCGGCTTCAGTTCTTCCTGTTGGGGCATTGTAAGATTCAATGTCATTGCCTGTCCGCCTGCTGTCTTGCCGGGCCCCTGTCCTGGCCGGTCTTGATCTGCTCAATTGGGGCGACTCGTGCCCCTTTTATTCTCTCATCCCCTAAAAAGACACGAAACTGCCACAAAATCTAGGGGAAACTGCCTTTACTTCCGCGTTATTTCGCCGATCGCACCACCGCTTGTGTTCACCAGTTGTCTTTGAACCAGCGCATGGCGCGCCGAAGCGACCGGGCCGGGTAGCGCTCTATTGGCATCTCAAAGTCCCACCACTCGTCCTGCGGGTGTGCCGCGAAGAGGCACAGCCCCACCGCCGAGGCAAATGCCGCCCCCGTGGCGGCCTGCGGCAGCCCCTGCACGCGCAGCGGGCGCCCGATACGAACTTGATTTCCCAGCACTTTCGGGGCCAGCCCGTCGAGCCCTGGGATCTGGCTTGCGCCGCCGGTCAGCACGATCTGCTGGCTCGGCAGGTGCTCGAACCCGGCGCGGTCCAGGCAGGCGCGGACCTCCTCAAGGATCTCTTCGACCCGCGGGCGCATGATCCCGATCAGCTCGGCCCGGCTCACGGTGCGGCGATCATGCTCCCAATCGCCGGTGTCGCCGCCGATCTCGATCATCTCGCGGTCGTCCATGCCGGTGGCCACGACACCGCCATAGAAGGTCTTGATGCGCTCGGCGGTGGCCATGGGGATCTGCAGACCCTTCGAGATGTCCTGCGTGACGTGGTCGCCGCCCAGGCGCACCGAGTCGCTGTAGATCATGTGTTTCTTGATGAAGATCGACAGGCCCGTCGCCCCGCCGCCCATGTCCACGCAGGCCGCGCCCAGGCGCTGCTCGTCCTCCACCAGCGAGGACACGCCCGAGACATAGGCCGAGCTGGCGATCCCCGCCAGCTCCATGTCGCAGCGCTTGATGCAGTATAGAAGGTTCTGCACCGCGCCCATGTCGATGGTCAGAAGGTGCATGTCGCAGGCCAGGCTGTTGCCGATCTGCCCGCGCGGGTCGCCCAGCCCCGAGCGGTGGTCCAGCGCAAAGTTCACCGGCTGCGCGTGTAAGACCTCGCGGCCCTCTCCGAAATCCGGGACGTCGCAGCTTGCCATGACGCGGGCCACGTCATGCTCGGAAACCACCGTGTCGTGGATGTCGATGGCCCCGGCCAGGCCGTAGCTGCGCGGGTTGCCCCCCGCGAAGCAGGCGATCACGTGGTCCACCCGCACCTGCGCCATCTTCTGCGCGGCCTGAAGCGCGGTGCGCACGGCGCGCTCGGTCTCTTGCATGGCGTCGATCTCGCCAAAGCGCACCCCGCGCGACCGCGTCGTGGCGGCCCCGATCACCCGGAACGCCGACTGCCCGGCAAGCGAGCCCACGCCATCGTCCCCGGTCACCCGGCCCGGCCCGTCAAAGCGCAGCACCAGGCAAGCAATCTTGGAACTGCCCACGTCCAGGATCGCGATCACGCCCCGCTGCATCGCCGCCTGGCGCATGTTCCGCATGGCGCGCTGGGACTCGTAGAGATCGCTCATTGGCCGGAGCCTCCTATTTCTAATGCTCTGATGCGGTGGAGATCCTCGACCGCCGGCGCTGCTAACCGAAGGGTCGGCCGAGCGGGGTCCCGCATGTCAAAATCTATGATGTTTCGGTCCAGCACGTCCTTGGCCTGGTCCAGCGCCATCACCTGCTGCAGCGTCTGCACCGCGCCCTGCTCTGGCAGAAGGATGCGCTGCTGCCGGTCAAGCGCCACGTCCCAGCGCCGCTCGCCCATGCGGACCAGCCCGCGCAGGCGTGGCTCCAAGGGCGTGGCCGCGGCGAAGAGCGCGAGCGCCTCCGGCACGGCCTGATCCGCCCCCTCGCCCACGATCAGCGGCAGGTCGCGGCGCTGCGACCGATGCGTGATGGCGGCCACGCGGCGCCCGGTCTCGTCCAACAGCTCCAGCGTGCCACGGTTGCGCCAGACGATCGCCGGCATGCGCTCGGTCACCTCAAGCTGCAGGATGCCGCCCGCCTTGATGCGCAGCTCGGCCTGGGCGACGGCGTCGAGCTGCTCGACCACCGCTTTCATGTCCTGCAGCTCCAGGTCAAAGCTGGAGATCGGGAAGTCCACCGGCAGCACCTCGCGGATGTCCTCGCCCAACTCCTCCGAGGCCCCGTCCACGGCCATCGCCTTGACCATGAACTCGGGGCGCTCGGCGACGGCGCGTCGGATCTCGGCGATCTGCTCTTCGATGACGGCGCGGTTTTCCTCGACGCTAAAGACCCACAGAAGGGCGAGCGCGATGCTTGCGATCGGCAAGCCATAGCGCACCATGCGCCGGAAGTTCGGCGTCAGCCACCAGCGCTGCACCCGGTAGGACAGGCGCGAGGGCGCCGGGTCGCGGCGCGCGGCGTCATGCGGGTTCACCGGTTGCACGAGGCGTCCTCCACAAGCAAGCGGCACAATTGGCCAAAGGAGATGCCCATATGCTCGGCCTGCTCCGGCGCCAGCGATGTGGGCGTCATGCCGGGCTGGGTGTTGGTCTCCAGGATGATGAGCCCGTCGAGCCCCTTCTCCTCGTCCCAGCGGTAATCGGTGCGGGTCAGCCCGCGGCAGCCCAGCACGTTATGGGCGCGCTTGGCGTAGGACAGGCAGGCGTCAAAGATCTCCTGCGGAATATCGGCGGGCAGCACATGGCGCGAGCCGCCCGCGTCGTATTTCGCGTGGTAGTCATACCAGCTGTCGGTGATGATATCCGTGACCGTCAGCGCCATGTCGCCGATCACCGCCGTGGTCAGCTCGCGCCCGGCCACATAGCTTTCGACCATCACCCGCTCGGGCATCTCCTCGTTGAGGAAGGGCGGCTGGTTGGCGCTCTTCTGCACGATGTAGATGCCGACGCTAGAGCCCTCGTTATTGGGCTTCACCACGTAAGGCGGCTGCATGATGTGGCGGGCCTGGACCTCGGACTTGTCGGCGATCACCGAATGCGCCACCGGCAGCCCCGCGGCGCGCAGCGCGGCCTTGGTGCGCTCCTTGTCCATCGCGAGGGCCGAGGCCAGCACGCCGGAATGCGTATAGGGGATCCGCAGCCACTCCAGGATGCCTTGGACGCAGCCATCTTCGCCCCAGCGCCCATGCAGCGCGTTAAAGCACACATCCGGCTGGATCTCGCCCAGGCGCGCGACAATGTCGGCGCCAGCGTCCAGCTCGACCACCTCAAATCCTTCGCCCCGCAGCGCTTCGGCGCATTCATGCCCCGTCGATAGCGACACCTCGCGCTCAGCCGAGGGACCACCCATCAATACAGCAACTTTCGGGGATGTCCTGCCCGACGTTCCCACGTTTGCCTGCCTTGTTGCCCCTGGCCTAAATGCTTGACCTTGTTGGGCTTTAAACCTCTGGGCCGTGCGGCCCTTTTATGCCTGTCCGGGTTCTCCGACCCGGATCACTTCCCATTCTAACTGAATCTTGCTGTTTTGAAACACCTTTTTTCGCACCAGCTCGCCCAGCGCCTCCAGCTCGGCGGCGGTGGCGCCCTCGGCGTTGGTCAGGAAGTTGGGGTGCTTGTCCGACATCATCGCCCCGCCCAGGCGATGCCCGCGCAGCCCGGCCTCGTCGATCAGCTTCCAGGCCTTCAGCTCGTGAGTGTCATCGGCCTGCCCGGTCGAGCTGAACCCGGCGGGGTTGCGAAAGGTCGACCCGGCGGTGCGGTCCTTGGTGGGCTGGGTGGCGTCGCGCTTGGCCAGCTGCTCTTCCATCTTTGTTTTCAAGGCGTTGGCGTCGCCGCGCGGGGCGCGGAAAGTGGCCTGGGCCAGCACCCAGCCGTCGGGCAGCGCGGATTGGCGGTAGGCGAATTGCAGGTCATCGGCGCTCAGCGTGACGACCTCCCCGGACCGCGTAACCGCCTGAGCGGAAACGAAAACATCCGCCACATAAGAGCCATAGCAGCCCGCATTCATGCGCACAGCGCCGCCGATGGCGCCCGGAATGGTGCGCAAAAAGGTCAGGTCCAGCCCGGCCTCCGCCGCCTTGCGCGCGACATGCGCGTCCAAGGCGGCCGCGCCACAGACCACCATATCCCCCTGAATTTCAATGGAATTAAAGCCCCGCCCCAGGCGGATCACCACGGCACGAATGCCGCCATCGCGCACGATAAGGTTCGAACCCACTCCGATGGGAAAGACCGGTACGTCGCCGGGCAAGGCGCGCAGAAAGCCGGACAAATCCTCGATATCGGCGGGCTGAAACAGCACATCCGCCGGGCCACCCACCCGCAGCCAAGTGAGATCGCCCAAGGCCCGGTCGGGGGTCAGCGTCCCGCGGACGCCTGGAAGCGCAGAGATATCCATCCCGCGAGGCCTAAGCGCTCGGCCCCGCGCTGACAAGGGCCCGGGTCACCGGTTGTAGCCGCGCGCCAAGCGCGCCGGGTCCGCGCCCAGCAGGTAGCGCGCCAGCGTCCAGAGGTTGCGCGCGCCGCGGCGCAGCCAGCCCTCGCGCTGATATCTCTCGGCGTCGGTAAGTGCGCGGCCCGGCAGCGCCAGCAGCCGCCCGCGCAAAGCGCGCGCCAGCGCCACGTCCTCCATCAGCGGGATGTCGGCATAGCCGCCGACCTCGTCATAAAGCGCCCGCGCGATCAGCAGCCCCTGATCGCCATAGGGCAGCCCGAAGCGGCGCGCCCGCAGGTTGGCCCAGCCCGCCACCAGGGCGGGCGCCAGGCCTTGGGCGCGGAACTCCAGCCGAAAGTAACCCGCCTTGTCCGGCGCGCTGTTAATGTGGCGCAAGGCCTGCTCTGCCCAACCCGGCGCCAGCCAGGTATCGGCATGCACCACCAGCACCCAATCGCCGCCGCTGGCCTCTACGCCGCGGCGCAGCTGCCCGCCCCGCCCCGCCGCGCCGGTGACCCAGACCGCGCCGGCCTGCTCGGCCACCTTGCGTGTGGCGTCCGCAGAGCCGCCATCAGAGATCACCAGCTCGCGGATCAGCCCGGCCTCCAGCCCCTCGCCCAGCGCGCCCAGCGTGGCGGGCAGCGCCCCCTCGGCGTTCAGGGTCGGGATCACGATAGAGATTGGCGCGCGCATCTGGCTCTTTCCCTTGGGCTCGCGCCCCCTATAGTACCGCCCGAGCAAAGGAAGGAACCCCACATGCAGGCCGACCGCGACACCGACCGCCAGATTCTGCGCATTAGCGGCGCGGATCGGATGGAATTCCTGCAAGGGCTGGTGACCAATGACGTGGCCGGGCTGCAAGACGGGCTGGTCTACGCCGCGCTTTTGACGCCGCAGGGCAAGTACATGGCGGATTTCTTCCTGGTCCCAGGCGAGGAGGATGCGGTTTTGCTGGATGTGCAGGCCGACCTTGCCGCTGGCGTGGCGCAGCGCCTGGGGATGTACAAGCTGCGCGCGGATGTGCAGATCGCGCCATTGCCGCTAGAGGTCTATCGCGGGGCGGATGCCCCGCCGCCGCCCAAGGCGTGGCCCGACCCGCGCGACCCCGCACTCGGGTGGCGGCATTATGGCGCGCTAGAGGCCACGCCCGCCGGGATCGACTGGGCCGCGCTGGAGATCGCCCAGGCCGTGCCCGCCACCGGCGCCGAGCTGGTCCCCAATGACAGCTACATCCTAGAGATGGGGTTCGAGCGCCTCAACGGCGTGGACTTCAAGAAGGGCTGCTATGTTGGCCAGGAGGTCACCGCGCGGATGAAGCACAAAACCTCGCTGCGCAAGGGGCTGGCCCGGGTGTCCGTCGAGGGCGCGGCGGTGCCGGGCACCGCGATCACCTCCGCCGGCAAGCCGGTTGGCATGCTGCATCGCATCGCGGGCGGGCACGCGCTCGCCTACCTGCGCTTTGATCGGGCCGAGGGCGACTTGCAGGCGGGCGACGCCGTGGTGCGGCGGCTTTAGGGCCAGACCACCGCGCGCTCTGTTAACCACGCGCTTTGGCCCGTCAGTGCCCGACGAAAAGCCGACGTTTTGCCGACAAAAAGCCGACACCGGTTTTGCCAAGAAAATAAGGGATTAACCCCCGATTCGCGCCGTGCGCCTCCGGAACGGATGCACGCGGCGTTAGGATTTGGTTAGGACATGCCGAGGGTCAGGCCCGCTCGGAATACTCCATCGACAGCGTGTCGACGATGATCTTCTCGTCTTGGCCCACGAAGGGCGGCACCATGACGCGCACGCCATTGTCCAGCACGGCGGGCTTGAACGAGTTCGCCGCGGTCTGGCCTTTGACCACCGGCTCGGTCTCGACGATGGTGCAGGTGACCTTCTGCGGCAGGGCGGCGCTCAGCGCCTCGGCCTCGTAATACTCGATCTGCACGATCATGCCGTCCTGCAGGAAGGGGCGGCGCTCGCCCAGGATCTCGGCGGGCAGCTCGATCTGCTCATAGGTCTCGTTGTCCATGAAAACCAGCATGCCGTCGCTCTCGTAAAGGAACTGCTGGTCCTTCTGCTCGAGGCGCACGCGCTCAACTTTATCCGCCGATCTAAACCTTTCGTTAAGCTTTGATCCGTTACGGAGGTTCCTCAATTCGACCTGTGCAAAGGCGCCGCCCTTGCCAGGTTTCACGTGATCGACTTTCACAGCAGCCCAAAGGCCGTCGTTATGCTCAAGAACGTTACCCGGGCGGATCTCGTTTCCGTTGATTTTCGGCATGTGTCAAAACCATGGCAAAAGGTTGAAGAGAAGTTGGCGCCCCCTATATCTTTGCATGGGTGACGAGGCAAGCCGACTAAATGCAGTGTGAGAGCGCTAACAGGTATGCACTAGACGCATATCAGACATTCCAAATGGGAAATACCGAATCGCTCAGAACACGCCATATTGGCCGCCACGCCAGAAAACAAGAATATCAAGGTTAAAGGACGACGAAATGAGTGATTTCGTTGATGGAACAGCATTCAACTTCGAACAAGGGCAACGCTCCCGCAAGCTTTTTGCTGCGGTCGTGCTGGCCGCGTTGGATGATGCGATCGCCGACGACAAGAAATACGGCAACGGGCCAGAGCAGATTGCCCGTTGGGCGCGCTCTCGTGATGGGCGCGAGGTTCTCTCCTGCGCCGGGATCGACCCGAACGAGCGCGTTGTGAACGGGCTTATGGAGTTCGTGGGCAAAGGTGTGCGCACCTCGGTGGCGCTAAGCCGCGAGGAAAGCGAACGCCGCAATGCCGCGCTGCTGGCCGAGCAGGCCGAAGCCGCTTAAGTCACAGCCGTGACTGTAACAAGGCGCGCCCTTAGCGGGGCGCGCTTTGCTTTGGGGCATAGCCGCCCGGCTCGAGCTTTACGGCCCGAGCATGAGGCCGTGGAGTAGCCCCCCCCATAATGGTCCACCAATAGGGATTGATCTGTCCCGCATATTGGAGGGCCCGCGATGGCAAAAAACGATATAATTCAAGGCGTTCCGCCATTTCTTAGGGGGATGCCGAAGAATGAACAGATTGGCTTCGCCGTCCATCGTCCAGTACCGTCTTCAAACGCTCCGCTCATCGCGACGCTTTCCTTCCTGCAGCATGTACAGAAATGCACTGGGATCGATATCCGTGTGCATGTTCTTAACAACAATGACGGCCCGCGGCTCCGCGCCGAGAACAACCACTACATCCCGACCGGTCAATTGGCGAAGTGGAGCCACCTGGCGAAGCAAAAGATTTCAGCGCGTTAGGCGGTAAGGTGCCTGTCGAATTTCCTGGATAATCAATCGCGGACCCAACACATAGCCAAGCCCAGCATTCGCGCCCTAGCTGGATCTTTGCGGGGCGGGATGCGCCTAGGTCTGTCTAAAGGAACCCAAGAGCCCCTCCTTCGCCGCCCTGTTCATAAAGTTCTTTGAATCCGCAAGAGCGGTCCCGCGAGCACCCCATCACATTGCAGGCCCGCGAGACAGACCCGAGCGGCTTTGCAAGTTCCAGCCACCCGTGCTTCGGTTTGGTGATCTTCTATTGAATGCTTGTCATGGGTCGACACTCCTTGTTGCGCTCGACAAGGGCAGAAATGTCAGATCAAGTCGCGTGCTTCACAACTGATCCAGGCTTCACCCAATCCGTTGAGGACCGCCGAGTTGTTTTGATGCTTAAATTCGATTGATCCTTTGGATCATCCGATCACATCCTACAGGGCCCGGTTCTGGGCCGCCTCATTGTATCTGTTACCCGCCAACTTATCAGAAAGCATGGAGAAATAGTCCGCCACGATGGCGTCGATTTCCAAGTCTGACCATTCCGCACGGCTCATGGCACCAGGCTATGCAACGGGTTTTCTGATGTCGCGAGAAGGAATTTTTGCGGACTGCGATGTAAATTGGGTGACGGAATTTTAAATGAGTATTAGAAGCGAGTACCGGAATAGAGTAATTTCTATATAATCGTTTAATAACAATGACTTATGCGCGGTGCATCCTCCTTGTTATTCGCTTCGCATCCTCCGAATGCAACGATTTGAACGACACATTGTTCGCCATTTTCCCTCGTCATTGATCAACGCGCAGCGGTGCTGGGTGTCGTATTTTACTTTCCATCAACGAACTCCTGGAGCGGTCCATCAATGAACTGGTTTGGTTTGCGCCCATTGTAGACGCCAGCCGCCTTGGCTTTGGCGATCCCCTCCACCCCATCCCCGAGGCTGACGTCAACGACCTTGGGGGATGGGCTGGACAGAAGACGTCCAACTCGGTCTATGACCACGGACTGTTGGAAGAGCAGCTTACTGAACGACAGCAGTTTGTGTGGGGCGCTCTGGAGCGGGGTGGGTATCTGGAGGGGTTCTGAGCGCAACTGGCCTCGTCTTTCCCGGTTCCGGCCCGGAACCACAACTGCGTTGCAGTTTATCGTCGATTGGTCGAAAACCGGTCCCAGCCCGAAACGGAAATGGCAGACCAGCACGTTGGGCGGGAAGCCGCCGTTCGCGGCCGATGCGAAGACGCCGTCATCCGCGATCAGAGCGGACATCCAAGTTTCAGTTATCCATCGGCTCTTTCGTCCGTTGAGAATTTCCAGTAGAATCGCAAGAAACAGACAATCCGTGCATTCTCAAGCTGTCCCGCCTCTTCGGTAGGGTTCTACAGCTCTGCCCCGACGTTTTTTGTCGGGGGATATGGAATGATCGACATGGGGTTTTTGAGTGTCATCAGACGCCGGGCATTTCGTGACCAAATGCCAATCAGAGAAATAGCCCAGCGGACGAGTCTTTCTTGCTGGAAAATCGCGGGCGAAACCGAGGTCCGAAAGATCAGCCTGTCTACAAGAGGATCAATGAAGCGCATCGGCTTGTCCCCATCAGTCCAATCCTCAAGGCGATCTGGAAACGGGTTACCTGCTCGAAAGACACTCCTTAAATAGATCCAAACATGCCACCCTCCGATCCTTATCAAACAGCATACATAAATTGGAGTTTTCGCCTAACCTTAGCTGGCTGCGGTTATTTTTCGACCATTTTGACTGAATGTTCATTCATCTGTTACAACCTACCCATAGCAAGTCGTTGAGCCAATCTTCCGGCAGGGAACAAAGACGTTGAGCCAAAATCTAAATGATGTCTGATGTAGCGTATATCTCGAAACGGGCCCACGCATCAAAAAGGCGCTGGAACGACTTGAGCATGGCTCACGCCAAGCCGGGCAAGACATCACGGCTTTGTCGCGCCTCTGGAATTGCCATGCATCAACGATCACAGGCTTCCTCGCCGCGCTCGATGAAAGTTATGGGGGAGCGGTGCCCTACCTCGCGTCTTGCGGTCTTCCTGAAAAAGACAGCGCGATCCTCAAGAACAAGCTCAAGAGCCTTGTCGAGCATGACCTCAAAGATATCGCCTAGGCCACTATCATTCTTTCACCCTAGCAAATGAAGGGACTATCTCAATGAAACTAAAAAACCTCCTTTGGGCAACAACACTTGTTATCGTGCCGGGTCTGGCAGCAGCCGATACCGTTCTGCGCATCGGCCTGCAGCAAGAGCCAACCTCTCTCGATCCAACGTCAGATGCGACAGCGTCCATTGATGGCATGTTGACACATAACGTGTTTGAATCCCTGACAACCGCGGACGAAAGCGGGGCGATCCACCCCCGTTTGGCCAAGAGCTGGACGATCTCGGAAGATGGCACGACCTACATTTTCGAGTTGGAGCAAGGCGTGCTATTCCACGACGGCACCAGCTTTGATGCCGAAGATGTCGTGTTTTCCTTCAACCGGGCAATGGCCGAAGAGTCAGTCAACCCGAGCAAGAGCATTTTCAAGCCGATTGACTCTGTGAACGCTATTGCCTCCCATAAGGTTGAAATCAAGCTCTCCGCCCCCAACGCTTTCTTCCTCTTTAACATTTCCCGTGGGGATGCCTCCATCGTCGGTGTGGAAAGCGTCGAGGAAAACAAAACCAATCCCGTCGGCACCGGTCCATTCACCTTCGCATCCTGGACACGCGGCGACCGTCTCGTTCTGGCGAAGAACGCCCAGCACCGTGACGCGGACAACATTCAGCTGGACGGTGTCGAGTTCCGCTTTATTGCAGATGCTGCTGCCGCCACCGCTGCTTTAATGGCGGAGGAAATCGACATATTTCCAGGTTTCCCTGCGCCTGAACTGATGGATCAGTTCGAAGCAGACCCGCGTTTTTCAACCTCTGTGGGCTCCACGCAGGGCGAGGTTGTTCTGGCGCTTAACAACTCTAAAGAGCCATTCTCCAACCTTGAAGTGCGCAAGGCTATCACCCATTCCATCAATCGCGGGGACATCATCGATGGCGCGATGTATGGTCGTGCGGTGCCGATTTCGAGCTTCTATCCACCGCATGGTGAATCCCATGTAGACCTCTCGCACGTCATGCCCTTCGATCTCGCAAAGGCCACAGCGCTGTTTGAAGACACTGGCCTTGCTGGCAGCGAGCTGAGCTTGCGTGTTCCGCCATTCCCCTATGCAACTCGGTCGGGTGAAATCATCCAGGCACAGCTGGCGCAGGCAGGTGTCACGGTCAACCTCGAAACCGTCGAATGGGGGTTCTGGATCGATGAGGTCTTCAAACAGAAAAATTACGATATGACCATCATCGCCCATACATCGCCAAACGATCTGGGCAATTTTGCGCGTGGCCCCGACTACTACTACGGTTACGACTCTGCGGAGTTCAACGAGATCTTTGCCGCGCTATCCACCGAAACGAACGTGGCAATGCGTCATGACCTGACCGTTGAGGCGCAGACCTTCCTTGCCGAGAATGCGCCAGCCGTGTTCCTGTTCCAACTGCCGCGCCTGTCGGTCTTCAGATCCGGTGTGGAGGGCTTCTGGCAGTCCGCCTCGGTTCTCTACCAGCCGCTTGCTGGTGTGACGATGAAGGATGCGAGTCAGTAACATTCTCTAGTCTAAGAAAGGAAGAAGGGGCACGGCAGCCCCTTTTTCACTGTATGCAAACGGAAGTCTCTATGTCGCGTTCCCTTAAGAAGCTCCTTGGGCTCTTGCTGACCCTGCTCAGCATCTCACTGGTCGTATTCATAATCATGAATGTTATTCCGGGAGATCCTGCAATCACCATTCTCGGGATTGAATCGACGCCCGAGGCCCGTGCTGTTCTGCGCGACAAGCTGGGTTTGAATGATCCGGCCTGGCAGAGGTATGTGAATTGGCTGCTCGGGGCATTTCATGGTGATTTCGGAGTCAGCTACTCCTTTGGCGTGCCGGTGTCCGAGCTGGTAGCGGAACGCCTGCCGCTGACCCTGACGCTGGCCCTTGTTGCGACTGTACTCACGATTGTCGGGGCCCTCGCTCTGGGGGCGATTGCAGCGATGAACCATGGCAATTGGATCGACCGGTTGCTTTCCATGACAAGCCAGATTGGGGTTGCCGTGCCGGTCTTCTGGCTGGCGATGATCCTGGTGATTGTTTTTGCAGTGCAACTGCGTTGGGTGCCACCGGGCGGCTTTCCCGGCTGGTCCCACCCGGTGGCTGGGGCAAAGGCGCTGATCCTGCCCGCGTGTTCCCTTGCTCTGGTACAAACCGCAATTCTTGCGCGTGTGACCCGGGCCGCCATTCTAGAAGTCGCACGGCTGGACTATGTGCGTACCGCACGGTCCATGGGACTGAACCGGAGGCAGATTATGCTTTATCATATTCTACCCAATGCGATGGTGCCCATCGTCACCGTGGCGGGGCTGCAATTTGCAAGCCTGATCACCGGAACAATCGTGATCGAGAATGTCTTTTACCTGCCCGGTTTGGGTCGATTGATGATCCAGTCCATCGGCAACCGGGATTTGATCACGGTTCAGGCGCTGGTGGTCCTGTTCGCGGTGATGGTGGTGCTCACAAACTTTGTGGTCGATGTGTTCTATGCTTGGATTGATCCGCGCATGAAGGAGGGTCGGACATGAGCTCGATCCGATTCAACATCTGCATAGGCGGCGCACTGGTTGCGGTGATGTCCGTTGCTGCGCTCCTGTCTGTCGTCTGGACACCGTATGATCACACGGTCCTGAACGTCGCCAACAAATTTGCAGGCCCCAGCGGCTCATACTGGCTGGGCACCGATCAATTGGGACGAGATCAGTTCACACTGTTGATGATCGGGGCGCGCACCTCGATTTCCATGGCAATTCTTGCGGTCGGGCTTGGAGCAATCGCGGGAACCTGTCTTGGCGTTGCGGCGGCGGCGATTGGGGGGCTGGTCGAAGACGCGATCATGCGCCTCGCCGATTTCACGATTGCCTTCCCGGCCATATTGGTCGCGATCATGCTCGCTGCCGCCTATGGGCCATCCTTGAGCACGACAATCATTGCCATCGCCTCGATCAGCCTGCCTACCTTCACGCGTGTTTCACGGGCCGCAGCCCGGCAGGTCTGGACGCAGGAGTACACCGTTGCAGCGCGCGCAGGTGGTCGCAGCCTGTCCGCAATCACCTGGAACCACGTTCTGCCCAATATCCAAGCGGTCTTGCTGGTGCAGGCCACCATCGACATTGCTACCGCGATTCTGGCCGAAGCAGCACTGTCCTATCTTGGTCTGGGAGTGCAACCGCCGGATCAATCCTGGGGTCGGATGTTGGCCGACGCGCAAACGCTGATCTATCTCGCGCCGTCTCTGGCGATCCTGCCAGGGCTCTGCATGGTGGCGAGCGTGATGGGCTTTGCGCTTTTGGGCGATGGCCTCCGAGATCTGAACGATCCTAAACTGCGCAATGAGACGCGCTGATGTTAGAGCTTCGCAACCTTTCTATCCGGTTTGGGGATAACACTGCGGTGCGCGACCTGTCGGTGAGGATCAAAAAGGGCCAGCGTATCGGGCTGGTCGGCGAATCTGGCTCTGGCAAATCGCTGACCGCATTTTCGATGATAGGTATGGCCCCGGAGTGCGCCACAGTCACAGGTGAGATCCTCTTTGACGGCCAGAACATACCCGCTGCGTCGGACACCACATGGCGCAGGCTTCGGGGCCGTGACATCGCCATGGTTTTTCAGGAGCCGCTTTCGTCGCTGAACCCGCTGAAGAAAGTCGGGCAGATCATCGCAGAGCCCATGATCCGCCTTGACGGCATGGCGCGATCCAAGGCCAAGGCGCGCGTGCTGACGCTTTTGGAAGAAGTGCGCATGCCCGACCCGGCCTCTAAAATCAATCAATACCCACATCAGCTTTCGGGAGGACAAAGACAGCGTGTGTTGATCGCATTGGCACTGGCCCGTAACCCCAGAATGCTCATCGCGGATGAGCCGACATCTGCGTTGGATGCCAGCGTCGCCGCACAAGTGGTGGACCTGCTCGCGCGCCTTTCGCAGGAACGCGATATGGCTTTGGTTTTCATCAGCCACGATCTGGAAAGCGTGGCGCGGGCGACCACCGATCTTCTTGTAATGTATCGCGGCGACATTGTGGAGCGCGGGGCGACGACAGAGGTACTGAATGCGCCCGAGCATCCTTATACGCGCGCCTTGATGGCCGCGCGCCCGGTCATTGATCTGAGCCGTCCTGATCGCATGCGATTTCCCACCATTCCCGACCCGATCTCCGTCAAGCCCGAGATTTCCGAGAGGTCGCGACTTTCAGGCGACCCCGCCAAGCGCAACAAAACCGCATCCGATCGGACCCCTGCAGCGGGTCTGACACTGCAAGACAACTGCGGACCAAGACACGCTTCTGCTCCACTCCTGAGCGTTGAAAAAGTCAGCCGCTCTTTCAAGCAACAACGTCAGAGCATTTTTGAGCCTCGCAAGACACTGCGTGCGGTCCGGGACGCAACACTTCTGGTAGAGTCCGGCAAGACTCTGGGCATCGTTGGGGAAAGCGGCTCGGGCAAATCGACGTTGGCTCGCATGATCATGGGGTTCGACCAGCCGGAAACCGGCCAGATCCTCTTCATGGGCAAGAACGTCTATGCACAGTCCGCTGGTGAAATGCGTCAGATGCGTTCCAACATACAAATGGTGTTTCAGGATCCCTACGGTTCGTTGGACCCGCGCAAACCGGTTGGCTGGAGCATCGCCGAGCCGCTGTTGATGGACAGGACCATGGACCAGTCCGCGCGGGATCGGCTTGTTCATGATGCGCTTGAGCAAGTGGGCCTGCCCGGTTCGGTTGCGCAGCGCTATCCGCATGAGTTTTCAGGCGGCCAGCGCCAGCGAATAGCCATCGCTCGTGCGATTGTGACACGCCCAAATCTGATTGTCGCCGATGAACCTGTGTCCGCACTCGACGTGTCGATACAGGCGCAGGTTCTCAACTTGCTGATGGACCTGCAAGAGGACATCGGGCTTGCACTGGTTGTGATCAGCCATGATCTTGCCGTCATCGCGAGCCTTTCTGACGATATCATCGTCATGCAATCGGGCTATATTGTCGAAGCCGGGAAAACCCGATCAGTGCTCGCGAATCCCAAGCATGCATATACGCGCGAGCTTCTGAGTCACCGGACGGCTTAACAGGTTATGGCGGCCACGCGGCACAAAGTGCGACGGTTCAATTCGCGTTCGATTTCAAACTCGATCGACCTGGTCAAACCGGAGCGCAGAAAGACATGTTTTCTTGATCACCTGATGCAGTTCAGGGGTCATCTGCTTTCCATTAATCCGCTGCCATTTCAGCGCATTTCGGATTGCACCGCCAATGAACCCCGGCATAACGCCCGTGTAGTCTTGAGATATCTGGCCAGACTCCCGAAGTCGGGTCAGGAGATCATTCAGGTATTGGCTCGTATCCGCAAACACACTGACCAAGTCTTCTGATGGAATGAGGGGCACATTTGACAGATATTCGAACAGGATCGCACGTTCCGTATCCTTCCAGATGAAGGAGATATAGTCGTCAATGTAACGCTCCAATCGCTCCATATCCGACAAGTTATCCTGATCGTCCGGGACAAGCTCAGCTAGCAATTCGTCACCGAGCTTTTGATAAATGGCCCGGATCAGAATGTCCTTGGATGCGAAGTGGTTGTATACGGACCCAATCGCCACATCAGCGTTTTTTGCGATCTTGGACATTGGCGCGTGCGTGCCGTGTTCAACAATCATGGCGCTTGCAGCTAGTAGGATCCTGTCACGCATCGAAGAGTCTTTTCTCATATGAATGAGCCTTCATTCACCATTGCTCTTACGTTAGTAACGACTGCGAACATGCGGTTCAAGTGCACACATCAACGGCATTCGAACGGCCTTAGAAAATCGAGCTCAGGACATGCCAAATGCCAAACACTCCAATAACATTCGTGCATCTCACGGATTTACACATATCGGCACCCGAGTTGTCCGACAAACACCTGCAAATGGACACGGTCGCTGCGACGCGGCACAGTCTGTCCGAGATACGGCGGTTGGCAAAACCACCGTCCTTTATTGTCATTTCTGGAGACCTTACAAACCGCGGAGATCAAGCTTCCTACGAAGTATTGAAAAGAGTCTTGGAGACCGAAGCGCCTAAAGTTCCAATACTTTGCGCCTTGGGAAACCACGATCACCGCAGTTCATTTCGGGCCGTTTTCGAGCCGGATAGCGAGCCGAACGACATGCCTCTGGATTATGATCGCGTACTCAAAGGCCTACATGTGATCGTGCTCGACAGTTCACTTCCCGGTCGTGTGCTTGGCGGCTGGGAAGCCGGACAGATGGACTGGCTGGGGACGCGTTTGAAAAAACACCCGGATCTGCCAAAGCTCATATGCTCGCATCACCGACCTCGTATCTCTGATGGCGATTTGGCCTGGTCCTGCCTGACAATAGACGCATCCGAACAGCTTCGGTGCGCGATTTCTGGTCAGAATGTCGCTGGAATTCTGACCGGGCATGTTCACATGGATTGTGTTCACCATTGGTATGGAGTGCCCGTCATAAGCAACGCCGGGCACCATGCGGGTACTGACCCGGTCGCATATCCGCAAATGTTCAACATGACGGATGCCGCAGGATTCGCGATTTGCACCTTGCACGCGTCTGGCTTGAGCACGAATTTCGTGCCCCATCCGCAAACCCGTCATGTCTTGCACGAAGTTGACCCTTCGTTGTTGGAGCACGTTGAAGGTGCCGACTGAACGTGGTGGGTTGGTTTGGCATTGAACCGCTCTGCCTCTGATGTCCAGATTTTGCAAATATACTCGAACGGGGTGAGGACCTGCAGGGTCTTCGATCGTCTTTCGTGGGCGTAACCAAACTTCGTAGGTGCAGCGAATGACATGGTGTGATTGCGGCGGTCGCTCTCCCAAGGCGAACGAGGTCCGATAGTATCAGCCTCACAAAACCAGCCGTGAAGGAGAACGACCTTGTCACATTATGTAGGCCTTGATGTTTCCGTCAAAGAAGTTTCGATCTGCGTGGTGAACATCGAAGGCGATGTTATAGCGCGGGGATCGGTCGCGACCGACCCTGACCAAATATCCAACTTCATTGCAGAGCACGCCGCAGCAGCCGAACGGGTTGTGCATGAGAGCGGGATTTTGGCGATCTGGCTGACCCGCGAACTCGACAAGCGCGGCGTGCCGATCATCTGCATTGATGCCAGATTGGCGCATAAGGCCTTGTCTGGTCGCATCAACAAGACGGATCGAGGCGATGCTGAAGGTCTTGCGCATCTGGCTCGGACCGGTTGGTTCACCCCTGTGCATATCCGCAGCGAAGCTTCGGAAAGGGTTCGGGTTCTGATCGGCACACGAGAGCGCCTGATCCGGATGCGCAAGGACCTGGAGGCCCATGTCCGCGGCGTTCTCAAGACCTTCGGCATCCGGATGACCGCAATCCAGCGATCAAACCAGCGCGGTGGGTTCCGCGACCAGCTTGCTCAGGCCGGGCAAACCGATCTGGCGATTGAGCTCATGGCGGACGCCTTCAACCCGATCCACAGGGCGCTCTGCGCGGCAGCAGACGCGATGGAAGACGAGCTGCGCGAGATCGCGCGTGGCAGTGACCTCGCTCAAAGGCTTATGACTGTTCCGGGAGTAGGACCCGTGGTGGCCCTTTCCTACATCGCCACGCTGGACAATGAGGCCCGTTTCAAGCGCGCGACCGACGTCGGGGCCTTCCTCGGCCTCACCCCGAGGCGATTCCAATCCGGCGATACAGATTGGTCCGGGCGGATAAGTAAGTGTGGAGATCGCGACCTCCGTCGCCTCCTGTACGCAGCGGGGTTCACCCTGATCAGCCAGGTGCGCCGCGCCTCGCCACTGCGAGCCTGGGCCGTTCGATTGAGTGAAAGGAAAGGCATCAAACATGCAGCCGTCGCCGCAGCCAGAAAGCTTGCTGTGATTATGCTGCGTATCTGGCGAGACGGCACAACCTTCCACGCAACAAGGGAGGTGCGAGCCTAGAAACCTCAACAGAAACCTCGCCTAAGGGCGGGTCAGACGTCCCTCGGGACGGTGGCAGATCGAGCCAGCCAAAGCGGTCGCGGTGGTCAAACGAAGACCAACCTCGTGAATGACATTTTGGACGATCAACCCCGAACGCCATCATGAAGCGGCACGACCGACTTCGAAGAGAACCACGACCCCGGCGGACACGCGACCCAATCAACTTGACACAGCCGCAAACAGAGAACCGCAATGCTGGCTGCGGCCGCAGCATTCGGACCGGGCGCCCAAGATCAGCTCAGGGCCGATCAAGATAGGGAAAGGTTGATCGCCTATTCGTTGGCATAAGTTCAGACATGATAAGGAAAACGATCGTGGCCCTCACAGCACCAATCCGATGGGTGAAATTCTCGAGTGTCCGAATTCTATGGTGGCCAACCAATTGTGGGCGCTGTTTAGCGCGCAGTCGGAACCAAATTCTTAGGGGGAGGATCAGTATTAGAACGGAAAGTGCCAAGGGGAAAATTGCGTGACTGGTTGCAGTGCCGACCAATATAGAAACCGATAATCCCCGAACTGACCGCAAGCCCAAGCATTAGGGTCGGTGTGTTCAGTTGCGCCTGCACACACTGCGCTATTCGGATTTCGTCCTGAAACGAGTCGTTTCCCATCTTATCAGCGGGCCCCATGTTTTCTCGTTTTCGGTAACACCAACTTGGAGTCTCGGCCCCCCGCTAGGGAAGCCGCTTGTTCAGATGGTATTATGCCCAACCGCCTTGACGCATCGTGATCGCGTCATTCCAGACTTTGGTCAGGTGCCGAATTTTGCCGTCCGCAAATTTCATTGCGTAAACGTAATCTGCGGCGATCTTCTTGCCGGTTGGCGGAACAGGACCGCCTTCACCGGTGTGCGTGCCATGAAAAACCGCAAAGGCAAGCACTGTTTGCCGATCCTCATCGGCGGCGAAACCTTTGAGTTCATAATGACCATCGGGCAAAGGTGTAAAAAGGCCTTGCATCCAGTTCGAATAGCCTTCCACCGTTTTGGTGTCGGCTAGAGCATCCGATTGGCACGCGAACGTCGCTTCATTGGTGCAATATTGCTTACACGCATCCCATCCTTGTCCGGTTTCACAGGCTTCAAAAAATTCGCGGGCTCTATTTTGGATTGTCATATTCCTTACTCCTTTTTGGCATTCGAGGTTGTCCCGAACTTCTTCATGAGTTCGGGTTTAAGGCCTCGGGAATCATGGAACATCTGCCAGGTGGCATATGCCGGATGATATTTTTTCCTAAACCACCGCTTTTTTCGTATTGTGTGATCAAAATCAGAGACAATCTTGAAAGCAAACACCAATTTACCGCTGGAGGTTTCGTCGCTTTTGGGACGCGATGCTGCAGTGGCGGACCTGCAAATGCAGATATTAGAGAACCGGCTGATCACGTTGACCGGACCAGGTGGCAACGGAAAAACCCGTCTGGCCATAAAGGCTGGACGCGCATTACTTGGATCGTTCGAGCACGGTGTTTGGTTCATCGACTTGACGGGTGTTCTGCGTGACAGTGGGGTTGCGGGCGCAGTTTCGCGCGTGTTGGGGATATTGGAAGAGGCGGGCACAGCTCTGTCCCAAACAATTGCACGCCAACTTGAAAACCGTTCGATTCTGCTGGTGCTGGACAATTGTGAACAAGTCCTGGCTGGCAGTGCAGATTTTTCAGCGGCTGTCTTGGCCAACTCACCTCACGTAAAGATAGTCGCAACCAGTAGGGAACCGCTGCGTATAAGAGGAGAGCTTGTCAGCCAAATACCGCCCCTAAGCATCGATGACGGGGAAAACTTGTTCTACGAGCGGGGTCTTCAATCCGGCGGTGTATTCAGCAATGGCTACTCAGAGAGCACCGTAATTCGAACTATCGTTAAACAACTGGATTGCGTGCCACTGGCGATAGAACTCGCCGCGGCACGGTCTCCGATGATGGATCCTGAACAAATCCTTGCCGGATTGGATAGGCGATTTGATCTTTTGAACGGCGGCGTCCGCGATGCATCCGCCCGCAGCCGGTCGTTGCGCGCATCTGTGGTTTGGAGCTATGATCTGATGTCGCCAGAAGAAAAGGCGATGGCGCGCCGACTAAGCGTTCTTCGTGGGTTTACACTTGAAGCGGCTACAGCAATCGGCGGTGGAACCGCGCCGCTTGACCAACTTCAACGCCTTGTCGAAATGTCGATTGTTCAGGTCGACAGGTCGGGGCCACAGCGCCGCTATCGGTTCCTTGAAACCGTGCGTGAATATCTTTTGGAACAACTTGTTGAGAATGGAGAAGTGTTGCCCGCGCGGTCAGCGCATCTCGCTCATTTCATCGACTTTTCCGAATTCCGGGCGGAGCATCTAATACTGGGTGATGGTCCGATATTGATGGCCCAGATTCAAACCGAATTTGACAACCTTGAAGATGCGTTGATTTTTGCTGAAAGCCTGAGCGATCCAAGTGCGCTTTTGAGATTGCTGACGGCTTTAACAGGTTACTATGAGATTTGGGGCCAGCATCAGCATGGAATGCGATGGTTTGACACGTCCCTCGCGCGAACAAGGGCTCCAGATGTTCTGGTTGCCCGAGCCTATTGGGGTGCATCTCATGTATCTGCCTACGGTGGCCGTATGGATCTGGCCTTTCCCAGAGCGATGAGAGCCCTTGAATTGGCGCGGGAGATCGACGACCCTTGGACAGAGTCCCGAGCGCTGGACATCATAGGCTTCGCTCAAGCGGTATCCGACCCGAAAGGCGCAAGGGAATCGTTGAGCCGCTGTATCGAATTGGGACGACAGATCAACGACGGCTGGGCGGAAACCCACGGGATCAAAATGATCACCGTTGTCTATTTGTTTTCGCATCATGTTGCTGGTGGCAGCGAAACGATCCAGAACCTTCTTTTGTTGGCTGACGAAACTGAAAGTCGATATTTGCGCGCCTGGGGGAGTGCGCTCAAAGGATACTTTGCGCGTGACGCCGGTGACTTCAGCGCCGCAAGAGATTCGCTCGATATTTCGATAGAAAGCGCGAGCTACGTTGGCGATCCGGCAACCGGTGGCTTTGCGAAGGCTTGGTCAGCGGCGCTCAAGGCGGACAATGGATGGGTCGATGAGGCTCGACGGGAAATGCAAGACATGATGCAGACGGCGACGGCCACAGGCACCTTTCTGGCGGTTCCCGAAACTATGTTTCAATTGGGGTTGATAGAAGTCGGTGCCGGTAATCCGCAAGCCACCATTGAAATGATCGGTGATCATACCGAAGACCTGAAATCGGCAGGTATCCCCGTTTGGGCGGCACAGTTGGCTTTGGCAAATGCGTCAGCGCACATTGCGCTTGGTAAACTCGACGAAGCAAATGCGCTTCTGGACGAGGCAGAAGAATTGGCCGCATCTTTGGACAATCCCCTTTTGAGTGGGCTTAATTTCTTTTTTCGGGGACAGCTGAGCCTGGCAAAGGGCGACCTTGGCGCGGCGGAGGGCAGATTGCACCAGGCTTTGGAAATCCAGAGAGACGCCGCCTTATTGCCCGGACTGTTACGCACAATGGAGGCAATCAGTTCCGTCTTGATTGCCAAAGAAAAAGGCGAGGATGCAGCGCGTATTCTGACATTTGTGGATCAAGCCCGGTTGGAAATTCAACTTGAACGGAGCTCGGTGGAATTGGCCAGGCGTTCAAGCCAATCATATGCGCTGGAAAACCTTTTGGGAATCAGCAACCTAGAGAAAATGCAATCTAAGGCAAAGAACGCAGACCTAGAAGAAATCATCGGCTTAATGTCTCGCATGCGCGGCAAACGCGCTCGCCCGTTAACCGGATGGGACAGTTTGACCCCAACTGAACGGCGGGTCGTCAGCCTCACCACAGCGGGGTTGTCAAACCCACAAATTGCAGAGCGAATGTTTATCGCTCGCGGCACTGTCAAAGTTCACTTGTCCCACATTTACGAGAAACTTGACGTCGCTTCCCGGACGCAATTGGCCGCCAAAGCAGTCGCCGACGGATTCGAAGTTGTAAATTAATAAAAACGCGGCTGTAGCGACGTGTTGCAAAATATTGTCTCCCTTCCAGGCGTTTAAACGCTTCCTGGGGAGGCAATGACAGCATTTAGGACGATTTCGTCCAACTTTATTCTGTGAATGCCAGTTATGTTCGCATTGCCGAACTAGGGCAATGTATTGACTTTGCACACGCGGCGAATGTCCGGTTCGGTGAAGCTGCAATGCGGCGTCCACCAACTGGGAGAATGTCTTCTTAGGGCCGCTCTCTAGCCCTTGTAAACTCCGCGTTCTGCGCACCATGGCCGTGTCACGTGCTCATCCCGCAATACAAATACATCACTCAGAACAACGCTAGAACCTCTCCAACACCCGATACACCGACGTCCTCGCGATCCCGAGCTTGCGGGAGATCTGAGTAGCTCCGAGACTTTCCTCGTCCCGCAGGCGCTTGACCTCGTCCACATCGATGGACGCCCTGCGCCCCTTGTAGACGCCCGCCGCCTTGGCCTTGGCGATCCCCTCCATCTGCCGTTCCCGGCGCAGGTTGGTTTCGAACTCGGCGAAGACGCCCAGCATCTGGAAGAACGCCTTGCCCGCCGCGCTGCCCGTGTCCACCGGTTGTTCGGTGGCCTTCAGCGCCACGCCCTTGGCTTCCAGCTCGCGCACGATGCCCGACAGATCGTCCAAGGAGCGGGCGAGGCGGTCCAGCCGTGTGACCACCAGCGTGTCGCCCTCGCGCAGGAACTCCAAGAGCGTCGCCAGCTCCTCGCGACCCTGTCGGCTGGTGCCGCTGACCTTCTCCTCGCGGATGACCTCACAGCCTGCCCCCAACAACGCCTCTCGCTGAATGGTCAGGTCTTGGTCGGTGGTTGAGACGCGGGCGTATCCGTAGGTGGGCATGGTCAGAACTGCTCCTTTTGGGTCTAGACCCTGATCGCGTAACGTACCGGAATCCCCAGAACAACCCTAAAAGCGCACTCGGACTGTACCGCCAACCTGTCGCGCTGAAGTATACCCCAAAAGGTCACCGCCGCGACGCTGGGCTGAGCTTTGCGCGATACCGACCAGCCCCCCACCTCTCATTTCTGAGGGGCGGTGCCCGCAAACAAGCGATGGGGGGAAGCGGCGTCACGCCTGCATCGTTATCAGGCGCTCAGATTTGTGACCCCAAAAAGCTCCGGGGTCAGTGCAGTTCGGCCTCAGGCTGCAAGGCGTCTTCCTCGTCATCAGATGACACGTCATTCAGCTCGTGCAGCCCGTACGGATCGGTCATCTCGTCGAGGATGTCGCCAGCAAAGTGCTCCACCAGATGGCGCAGCCCCTGTCGCCCCAAACGCTTGGCGACAACCTCGCAAGCCGCCTCAACCTGCCGCGAGGCCATGTCGCCCAGCAGCTTGCCGATCTGCTCATCCAGTTTTGCCACCTTCATTGCGATCATCTGCTCTCTCTCCTCCTCAGTGTATTCCCGGTCTTCGCGGCCCTTCAATGCCGCCATGGCCTCGGCCCAGCTTTCCGGCAGCGCCGCATCTGGGTTGCTTTCCAACAGCCTCCTGCGCGTCCTGCGCATATTGCCGACGGTCCCGTCGCTGACCCCCGTGACCGTGACGATGATCTTTTTGCTGTATTCCTTGAGGTCTATCCGAACGAGCACCCAAGCTGCGTCCCGCTTTTCCTCGTCCTTCATTGGCAGGCGCGTCTTGCCATTCTCGCGCAGCGCCATCAGCCGTGCCGCATTGATGTCGCAGCTATGCACGATCACTGGAATGTCGTGGGGCCACTGGGCCTGACGGTAGGCTGCGGCTCTGTGATGACCGTCCAGCACGACCAAGTCGCGGCTCTTAGGATCGCACCAGATCGTCATGGGGTCGAGCGTGGTTCCGTTTTTCAGGACAGCGGCCAGATCGCTGACATGATGCGGGCACAGGTCGAGGTGTCTGAACTGAAAAACGTCAGGCCGTGTGGTGATCTGATTAAGGCGCACGAGTTTCCGTGTCGGGGATTGTTGTGTCATGGGTTTCTTTCGATTTTGCAGGTGTCGCGTTGAAGAGAAAGACCGCCCGCCTATGCAAATTGCATAGCCTGAGGCTGCATACCCAAGCGCTCTCTTGGGAGGCTTCGGCTGCGTTTGCGCTTTCTCCTGTTGTGAAAAACACCCCGACTGCCTCGCCTCGAAAAAACGAAAAACAGAGCTGCTGTTTCAATTTTCGCGAAAATAACAGTGGGGGTTTTGCAATGGTGGAACCTATGGCGTTTAATGGTGGCACCTATGGGCTGGGCACAGCAGCCGTTTTCTGTCGCGTTGGCCTTGTCCAGCGCTGAGGTTGCGCCCCTCCTGGCCTATCCCCCCGGTGATCACCTTCTTCTCGCCATGGAGTAGCTGCCGTTCTTGCAGAGAGCCGGGAGCGCTACACCCGTCGCCCTGTGGCGGAATGCAAGATACTCAGGCTTGCTCAAGCGATTGAGACTGCTGGGTGCGCAAAGCCAAGAGTGTGCAGGCCAACCCTGATTTAAATTAGGGGATGATCTGTTCTCCGTTCGCTTCTCGTCTTGTGCCCAGGCTCGCTGTCGGAAGCCTCGCAGGCGGTACTGGCGCAGCCGCAGTTCGTTCCGCGCCGCTGCCACCGAATACCCGTCCGTCTTGCGGATCGACGGGATCACCTCGCGGGTTACCCAGTCTTGGAATGCGTGGGCCTGCGGTTTGTCGGAGCGCATGGCCAGTTTATTCAGCCCGCTCTCGTCGATCACATAGGCGCCACGGCAGGATAGCGAATATCACCCACGGCGATGTTAGAGTGGGGGCACTTGAGTGTTGTTGCTCATGCGCAGGCTCAATGATGGCCCGTCAAAGAAACGGGAACACCAACCGCTCTATCGCTTCTTTTCGCACATGCAGGCTTGGGCCATTGCCGTAGTTCCCGGCAACGTCGCCTGAGCTATGCCCAGTGATGAAATCGTTGATTTCCTTGCTCACTCCGGCGTCACGCAGCATGTCCTTGAAGTTGCCGCGCAGGGAATGCACCGCCTTGCTCTTCTCGCGAGACACCCTGCGGATCAGCGGCATCAGCGCCTTGGAAGAGGCAGACTGGGTTTTTCCGTCGCGATCTCTGGGGAACTCGGGGAACATCTGGCCCGTCCGCCCTGCGGCAATCCATGACAGGGCTGAGTGAACCGGCACACGGCGCTCTGAGCCTTTGTTCTTTACGAGGGAGGCGGTCAGGTCGAAATAGGTCACGTCCTGCGCCTTGTCGTGCTTCACGTCATCCCAGCTCAGTAGGGCGGCTTCGTCGAGCCTCATGCCTGTCGTGACCAGAATGGAAAGCAACCGGCGCAGATGGACTGGCATGTCCATTCCAAACAGCATTGCAAGCTCGTCGTCTGTCAGGGGGAGATAGCTCTGTTTTTCGGTCCCGAGGTTCTTGTCGAGCTTGATGCCTGCGAAGACATTGACCGGCACCCAGCCTTTGCGCACGGCATAGTCGACCATCCGCCGCACATACCCCAGCTTCTTGCTGATAAGCTTCTTGCTTTTGTCCTTGCCGATCACCTCGGCGAAATCATGGACCATTACGGCGGTGATGTCGCTGAGTGTGATTTCCCCGGTAAATGCCCGGAACTGTTCCAGTGCGTGTTCGCATTCACGCGACGTCTTGAAATTCTTGTAGGGCTGGGTCTCCAGATACTGCCTAGACGCACTGGAGACGCTCACAGCGTGGCTGTCCGTGGTTCTGCGTGTCTCCTGCGCCTTCCATTCCCGATAGGCGACAAGCGCCCTCTCACCGCCTGCATGGGCCAGTTCAATGCAGCTGTCGTCCGGGTCTGCTTCTGGATCGTGCGTGTCCTCGGCATATTTGTGGGACATGATAATCCCTTCGAGGTCGCCGTTATCTTAAAGGCGCTTAATTTCGGCAGCGTCGCCGATCCAGCCCAAGTGATCGCTGATCAAATCCCGTAGATCAGGCTTGCAGGCGTCAAGTTGGGCGTAGAGGTCCGACGAAATGTTGTGCTGCCTCCGCCTCGCGTCGGCCAATTCACTGGTGCCAGTGGAGCGCTTGAGCTGCTTGCGCCCGTTGAAGTGTTGGCGAAGCTCGGCGGGGATCGTCAGCAGAACGTAGTATTTGTCTTTGTTCTTGGCCAGCGTTGTGGCGGGGTAGTCGGGCACTCATATCCTCCAAAGCATCCTCCTTGGAATACTCCAAGTGCCTATATTATTGGGATAAAACGGGAAAAAGTGCAATGGAGGCGAGTACCGGAATCGAACCGGTGTACACGGATTTGCAATCCGCTGCGTCACCACTCCGCCAACTCGCCATCCGTGGTGTTGCGGGCCGCGCGCCGTGCGTCCGCCCGCGGGGTTATTGTCCGTTTTGGCAACGTTGTCCAGCGCCATTGGCAACGATTTCGTAGGATGCCTGTGCTATTGGCTCGGCGCGAGATGGCGTTGCGCCAGCGCCGGTGATATGCCAAGAGGCGCGGCAGTGAGTGCAGTTCAACGAAGGGGCGCATCATGGCAGACAGCACGGTCCAGCGCACGATGATGGTCGACACGCAGATTCGGCCCTCGGATGTGACCAAATTCCCGATCATTGACGCCATGCTGACCGTCCGGCGCGAGGACTTCGTGCCCGACGCGGCGCGCAGCACCGCCTATATGGACGGCCCGGTTGAGCTGGGCCATGGGCGCAGCCTTCTGGAGCCGCGCACATTCGCCAAGATGCTGGACGCGCTCGACATCCAGCCCGACGAACTGGTGCTGGATATCGGCACCGGCCTTGGCTACTCGGCCGCCGTTATCGCGCGCCTGGCCGAGGCCGTGGTCGCCTTGGAGGAGGACGAGAGCCTCGCGGGCGAGGCCGAGACGATCCTGGGCGAGACCCATGCCGACAACGTGGCGGTGGTCACCGGCGCGCTGGCCGATGGCGCGCCAAAGCACGGGCCCTATGATGTGGTCGTGCTTCAGGGCGCGGTGGAGCAGATCCCCGACACGCTAGTGGAGCAGACCAAGAGCGGCGGCCGGATCGCCGCGATCTTTATGGACGGCGCGCTGGGCACCTGCCGGATCGGCTGGAAGAGTGACACTGGCATGACATGGCGTGACTCATTTAATGCATCTGCGGAAATTCTTGACGGATTTCGCAAGGCGGCCGCGTTTCAGCTTTAACCTGTGGATAATCTACGCCACACTCTACGCGAGAGTGGCTGAGGCGGTGCGACATGAAGACTGGCTGGATAAAAGGTGTGGCGTTCGCGGTTGTCGCGTCCGCAATCTGGGCCCCGATCGAGGCGCGGGCCGAAAGCCTCACAGACGCGTTCATCTCGGCGTTTCGCGCCAGCAACCTGCTGGACCAGCAGCGCGCGCTCCTGCGCGCCGCAGACGAGGATGTGGCGCAGGCTGCGGCCAGCCTGCTGCCGGTCATCACCTTCGTTGGCCGCTCCAGCTTTAACGCGCCGTCCCTTTCGCCGGTGGCGACCAGCAATTGGACCTCAACCGCCTCGCTGAACGCCACGCTGACGCTTTATGACAACGGTCGGACGCGCTACGCGGTGGATGCCGCCAAAGAGACGGTGCTTGGGGTCCGCTCGGCGCTGGTCCAGGCTGAGCAGCAGGTGCTGCTGAACGCCGTCCAGGCCTATATGGAGATGATCCGCGCCGCGCAGTTCGTGTCGCTTAGCCAAAGCAATGTGCGCCTGATCACGCAAGAGCTGCGCGCCGCACGGGATCGTTTCGAGGTCGGCGAGGTCACGCGAACGGATGTCTCGATCGCCGAGGCGCGCCTGGCCTCTTCCCGCGGCAACCTGGCCGCCGCGCAGGGCGACCTTGAGGTCGCGAGAGAGAATTACAACGCGGTGGTGGGGCGCTATCCTGGCAACCTGCGCTGGCCCACCAACCCGCCGATGAAGTCGCGCACGCTGGCTGCGGCGAAAGCCTTCGCCGCCAGAAACCACCCGTCCATTGATGAGGCGCAGCGCAACGTGAACGCGGCGGAGCTTTCGATCAAGCGCGCAGGCGCCGCGATGGGGCCGACGCTTGGCGCGACCGCCGGGCACACGGTGGCCGAGGGGCTCTCTAGCAGCTCCTCCGTCACGTTGGAGCTTTCGCAGACGCTCTATGCCGGGGGCGCGCGCCGCTCTGCCAAGCGCCAGGCGGTGGCGAACCGTGACGCCGCCCGCGCTGGGCTGCTGCAAACCGTGGTCACCGTTAAGCAGAATGTGGGCACCGCCTGGGCCAACCTGTCCGTCTCCGCCGCGCGCACCGAGGCCGCACGCCGCGAGGTCCGCGCCGCCCGCGTTGCCTTTGACGGGGTGCGCGAAGAGGCAAAGTTCGGGTCGCGCACCACGCTGGACGTGCTGAACGCCGAGCAGGACCTGCTGGACGCCCGCTCGAATTTGATCAGCGCAGAGGTGCAGCAATATGTGTCGCTCTACACGCTGTTCTCGGCGATGGGCGTGCTGACGGTAGAGCATCTGGGCCTCGGCATCCCGACCTACGACCCGGTGGAGTATTATAACTACGCCACCCGCCACGACCCCGCCCGCGTGATCAGCCGGCAGGGCCGCGCGCTGGACCGTGTACTGGACGCGTTAAAGCGTTAGTCACCATATCTTTCGGCCGCAGTTGTGCGAAGCGGCCCGAACGATTAAGATCATCACAAAAGTATAAAATTTTGAGGGCCGAGTATGTCTGATCCAGCCAGCAATACCGAGATCGAAGACGTGCTGTCTTCGATTCGGCGCCTTGTTTCGGATGAGCCCCAGGCCCGCCCCAAGAGCGAGGCGCAGCCTGACGATAAGGTCGAGCGGCTGGTGCTTACCCCCGCGTTTCGTGTGCCCGACCTCGAAGATGGGCCGGTGTCGGATGAGCATTCCGAGCACGCTTCGGGCGCTGAGGACGAACAAGAGCCGGAGGGGGCACAAGAGGATCACGCGGAACATGCCGAACAAGAGGTTCCCGCATCCGAAGACATAGAGGACGCCGCCGAACCCGTACTCGCCGAACACCAGGAAAACGATGACGCGCCCGATCCCGTTCTCCTGGCCGATCCACTGCATTCGGACGCAGGCGCGGAACCTGTCGCTGAAGACACGGCCCAGCCTGCTGACGACGAGGCCGCGCCCGAAGAGGGGCTTGCGGCCTATGAGGCCACGCAAGAATGGTCGGACGCGAAACTCGCGCACAGCCCCGCCGAGCCGACCGCGGACCTTGACGAGACCGACACGCAAGAGCCTGCCAACGAACCGAATCCCGAGTCGACTGCAGATCTGTCCGACCCGGTGGACATGTCCCTCGAGGCGCGCATCGCCGAACTGGAAACCGCGATCCAGCAGACAACGCAAGACTGGGAGCCCGACGGCAGCGAGGATGGCAGTGATGACGAGACCCGGTCTCTAAGCGAGGACCTAGACTTGCTGGCCGAGGACGGCGCGCCGGGTGATGAAGCGGCGGGCGATGCCGATGTCACCGCGATAGAGGACGTCCTTAACATCGTGCTGCCGGAAGCCCCGGAAGACAGCAACTCTGAAGCCGCCGCCGAGGCCGAGGCCCCGGACATGGCAGCCGAAGAGCATGAAGACGGTGATGCCTCGGAACACGACATGCACGAGGATCTCGGCACCCCGAAACCGCTTGTCGAAGAAGACGAGGCGCCCGAAGTCACCGCGGCGGTAGAGCCTGTGTTCGAGGTCCCCGAAGATCACAGCGACGACACTGTTGCAGAGACGGTGGCGATGTGGGCCGAGGACGCCTCTGACGATCACGCCCATGCGGTTGATCTGGAGGACACCGGGACGGATCCAGCGCCGCAGGACGAGAGCGTCGAGGCGCAGGCCGATGCGCCGGATCATGAATTGCACGACGATGCCGCACCCGAAAGTGCCGAGATTGACGCCGACGATGAGAATCTGCTGGCCGACGATTTCGCAACGATAGACGAGGATGCGCTGCGCGACGTTGTCTCGGAAATCGTGCGCGAGGAGCTGCAAGGCGTGCTTGGCGAACGCATCACGCGCAATGTGCGCCGCCTTGTGCGCCGCGAGATCCAGCGCGCCATGGCGGTGCGTGACCTAGAGCCCTAGAGCCTTACAACCCTAGCCCCGGATTTCCGCGGCCCCGGCGATCAGCGCGTCAACATCCATATTGGCCTCGATATGTGCGGCAAGGCTGTCCAGTGCCGCCTCGACGCTTGCGTCATGCGCGTAGCCGCTGGCGGGGGCGCCAAGCTCGGCCAGGAATTGCTGCCGGAAGTCATCGGAGGCAAACAGCCCGTGCAGGTAGCACCCGCGCACCCGCTGGTCCGGGCGCGCCGCGCCCACGGAGCGGCCGTCAACCTCAAGCCACGCGCGGGCGCAGTCCGGCCCCTGTGTGCTGCCGATATGAATCTCATACCCAGTGACGGGGGCGCCGGTGGGCAGGTAGGTCGCCTCGGTATAGCTCAGCGTCTTGCGCGGATGCATCTGGGTGGCCACATCCAGCAGCCCGAGGCCGGGATGGGTGCCGGGATGGCCCTCGATCCCGTCCGGGTCGGCGATCTCGCGCCCCAGCATCTGATAGCCGCCGCAGACGCCCAGCACGTGCCCACCGCGCCGCACATGCGCCGCCAGATCGACATCCCAGCCCTGCGCGCGAAAGTCTTGCAGGTCGCCGATGGTGGATTTCGAGCCAGGGATCAGCACCAGCGCCGCATCGCCTGGTAGGGGGCGGCCAGGCTCGATGATCTCTAAGGACACGTTCGGCTCGGAGGCCAGCGGGTCCAGGTCGTCGAAATTCGCTATCCGGCCGAGCCGCGGCACGGCGATCTTGATCGGGCCGCCCTTGGTGCTGGCGATGTCCATCACGTCCTCTGCGGGCAAGCGCCAGGCCTCCGCGAACCAGGGCAGCACCCCCAGCGAGGCCCAGCCGGTGCGCGTGGCGATCTCTGCCAGCCCGTCGTCAAACAGCGAGGCATCGCCGCGGAACTTGTTGATGGCAAAGGCGACAATCCTGTCGCGATCCTCTGGCGGCAGGATGGCGTGGGTGCCGACAAGCTGCGCGATGACGCCGCCCCGGTCGATATCGCCCACCAGGACGACCGGCACCTGCGCGGCCTCGGCAAAACCCATATTGGCGATGTCACCGGCGCGAAGGTTGATCTCGGCGGGAGAGCCCGCACCCTCGACCAGGACCACATCCGCCGTGCCCGCCAGGCGGTGAAAGCTCTCCAGAACGCGGGGCATAAGGCGTGGCTTCAACCGCGCATAGTCGCGCGCCTTGCAGGTGGTCAGGCGTTTGCCCTGCACCACGACCTGCGCGCCTATGTCGGTCTCGGGCTTGAGCAGCACCGGGTTCATATCCACAACCGGATCGCGCCCCGCCGCGCGGGCCTGCAGCGCCTGGGCCCGCCCGATCTCGCCCCCGTCGACCGTCACGGCGGCGTTGTTGGACATGTTCTGCGGCTTGAACGGCGCCACCGAGAGCCCGCGATGGGTCAGCGCGCGGGCCAGCCCCGCGACGATCATCGACTTGCCGACATTCGAGCCGGCGCCCTGGATCATGATTGTTTTGGCCATCCGGCACCTCTCGCCCTATCTTGCGGTGATTAGCCTGGACCAGGGCGCAGGGGAAGCCGGCAAGATGAACACACCGGTGCATCTGATCATGGCGGCGTCGGGTTTTGGGAAGCCCGAGACGCGCCGCGTGACCGGGTGGGCGCCTTCGTGCCGGACCTGTCGCAAATTTTGATGGCGGGCGCGTGCATAAAGAAGGAATGCCACCAAGTGGCGCGAGTTGAACAAAGCCTGACAGGGCTAGCGACCTTACAAATCGGAGCTCTGGCTGGCTTTGCAGGCCCGTTCGCCCACCGGCGCAAGAAGGGAAAGCGAACCGCAAGTATGACCTTACCGTTCAAGGTCTTAGGCAATTCTTTTTTGCGAAAGTTCTGGAATGGTGGAGCCTAGGGGAGTCGAACCCCTGACCTCTTGCATGCCATGCAAGCGCTCTCCCAACTGAGCTAAGGCCCCATCTTTGTGGGCGGTCTTGAACCGCCCGGTGGTCATATGGAACTCGGATCACGAGATCAAGGGTAAATTCCCCAGATTAGTGATCGTCGTCATCCGCGGGCACGTCCGCGATCTCCTCGAGCGGGACGTTGTCGTCATCGTCGTCCTCAAGCAGGTCGTCATCGATGTCGACATCCGCGCCGTCGTCCTCTTCCAGGACGTCGGCGGCGTCTTCCACCAGTTCGTCCTCGGGCTTCTTCTCCGCCTTTTGGGCGATGGCGACGCGTGACTTGTTGCCCGAATCCAGGTTAATCACCTCGCCCGTGTAGGGGCTGACGATCGGGTCGCGGTTCAGGTCATAGAAGCGCTTGCCGGTGGTTGGGCAAAGCCGCTTGGTTCCCCATTCTTCCTTGGGCATCCGTGTTTCCCCTTAGTGGTAAGGCGCGTTATCTGGAATGGCGTCCAGTGCCACAGGCTGCGCGCGGTGTCAAAGGCTTTATGGCCCCGGTGCGGTGTCATTTAGGGGGTGCCCTTGCGCGGCGCAAGGGGCTAGGGAAACGACACCTTAAACGGACGTCCTGCCATGGCCCACGCGACCTTGCCCGGGGAGCCCCCGATTGAGCTTATCCTGCGCCGCTCCGCCCGCGCGCGGCGCATCACGTTGCGCGTCTCCGCCCTGGACGGGCGCGTGACCTTATCGGTGCCCAAGCGCGTGCCGGACCGCGAGGCGCTGGACTTTGCGCGCCAGAAAGAACCCTGGATCCGCAAGCACTTGGCCCAGCAGACCGCGCCCCAGGACGTCGCGCTTGGCGGGCATGTGATGTTCGAGGGCCGCGAGTTGCCCCTTGTTGCCGCGCCGGGGCGCTCTGCCCGCGTCGAAGGCGAGCGCATGCTGGTGCCCATGGCCGCGGGTATGGCCGCCGCCCGCGTAAAGGCCTTCCTGCGGCTCGAGGCCAAGACCCGTCTTGCGGGGGCCTGCGCCTTTTACGCCAAGAAACTTGGCGTCACCCATGGCAAGATAACCCTGCGCGACACGCGGTCGCGCTGGGGCAGCTGCGCGGCAAGCGGCAACCTGATGTTCTCATGGCGCCTGGTGATGGCCCCGCCCGAGGTCCTGGACTATGTCGCCGCCCACGAGGTCGCCCATCTTATCGAGATGAACCACTCTGCAGCCTATTGGGCCGTAGTCGCCTCGGTATTCCCGAACTATCAGGAACAACGCGACTGGCTGCGCGTCCACGGCGGCCGGCTGCATCGCTATCGCTTCGGCGATTGACGCCAGCTGCGTTTTCGGGCGACGTTGGCCCATGCTTATTCAGTCCCGCCCCAGTGACACCGCCGCGCCCGCGCATGACCGAGTCTATCGCACTTTGCGCAGCGCGATCATGCATGGCGAGATGCAGCCCGGCACCGCCCTGACATTGCGCGGCATCGGTGCGCAGTTCGACGTCTCGATGACCCCCGCGCGCGAGGCCGCCCGGCGGCTGGCCGCCGAGGGCGCGCTGACGCTGTCCACCTCGGGGCGGATATCCACGCCCGAGCTGTCTGGCGAGCGCATCGAGGAGCTGGCCGCGCTGCGCGCCCTTATCGAGCCCGAACTCGCCAGCCGCGCGCTATCACGCGCGCATAACGCTCTGATCGAGCGGTTGCAGGCGATCAACACCAGCGTCGCCGAGGCCGTCGCCAAGAAGGACCCCGTTAGCTATATCCGCACCAACCTGGAGTTCCACCGCACGCTCTACCTGCGCGCCCAGGCGCCCGCGATGCTGGCCATGGCCGAGACCATTTGGCTGCAGCTGGGGCCGACGATGCGCAAGCTATACGGGCGCCTGAACCGCACAGAGGTGCCGCCGCATCACCGCATGATCGTGGCCGCGCTGCGCGCCGGCGACGAGCCGGGGCTGCGGCTGGCGGTGCGCACGGATGTCACCCAGGGGCTGCGAATGCTTGTGGCCTAAGCCTGAGTCGGGGGCGATTTGGCGCACGGGGGCCGTGCCCGCCCATAATTATCTGTCGCACAATTCAGTTAAGTGATCGTGAAGATCCACGGCCCGCGTCAATCCGTCCCAGCCCCAGCACGCGACGGCGGCGGCGCCAACGCCTCATCCGGCACCCAGCCACGCGCGCCCAAGTCGTTCTCACACATCGTCCAGCCTCGCTCGGACTGGTAGGCCCGCACGCATTCACCCGCAATCACAGTAAGTTCCCGCGTGTCCATCGCGCGCAGGATCACCGAGCGCCCGGGTTGCGCGGGCGAGATCAGGTCCGCAGGTAGCCACCCGCCCTGACCGCCCGCGTCGATGCACCACCACCAGCCCGGCCATTGGTCGTCCTCATGGGTCACCTCAACCCGGGCGCCCGCCTCGACGGCGAGCGCGGGGTCGTAGGTGCGGGCCCAGGCCCTTATGACCTTACGAGTGGACGGCGCCATCGCCGCAGGCCAGTGCCGCTTCGCGCACCGCTTCGCTGAAGGTCGGGTGCGCATGGCAGGTGCGCGCAATGTCCTCGGCTGCCGCGCCGAACTCCATGCCCACGCAGATCTCGTGGATCAGGTCCCCCGCCATCGGCCCGATGATATGCGCACCCAGCACGCGGTCGGTCTCCTGATCGGCCAGGATCTTGACGAAGCCGTCACCCGCATGCACCGCCTTGGCGCGCCCGTTGCCCATGAAGGAAAACTTGCCGACCTTATAGCTACGCCCTTGTTCTTTCAGCGTTTCCTCGGTCTCGCCCACGCTGGCGACCTCGGGGTGCGTATAGACCACACCGGGGATCACGCCATAGTTCACATGCCCCGCCTGCCCCGCGAGGATCTCGGCCACGGCCATGCCCTCGTCCTCGGCCTTATGCGCCAGCATCGGCCCAGAGATACAGTCGCCGATGGCGTATACGCCCTTGATATTGGTGGCATAATGCGCGTCCGTTTCGATCACGCCGCGCTCGGTCGTTTTCACGCCCAGCGCGTCTAGCCCCAGCCCATCCGTAAAGGGCTTGCGCCCGGTGGAGACCAGCACCGTGTCGGCGTCAAGCACGTGCTCGCTATCGTCCTTGCGCAGCTTATAGGTCACCTTGGCCTTGGTCTTTGTCGCGTCCACCTTCTGCACGGCGGCGCCCATGACGAACTTAAGCCCCTGTTTTTTCAGCGTTCTTTGGAAGACCTTGGCGGTCTCGCCGTCCATGCCGGGGCACACCGCGTCCAAAAATTCAACCACCGTGACCTCTGAGCCAAGCCGCGCGTAGACCGAGCCCATCTCGAGCCCGATCACGCCCGCGCCGATCACCACCAGGCTCTTGGGAACCTTGTTAAGCTCCAGCGCGCCGGTGGAGCTGACCACCACCTTCTCGTCGATCTCCACGCCGGGGATTGTGCTGCTGTCCGAGCCGCTGGCGATCACGATGGCCTTGGCCGTATGGGTCTCTTCCCCCACCGTCACCTGGCCGGCCGCGGGGATCGAGCCCCAGCCCTTCAACCAGTCCACCTTGTTCTTTTTAAACAGAAATTCGATGCCCTTGGTGTTCTGCCCGATCACGTCGTCCTTATAGGCCAGCATCTGCTTCCAATCGACGCTCGGGCTCTTGCCCTTCAGCCCCATCTTGGCAAAGTTATGCTCTGCCTCGTGCAGCTGGTGGCTGGCATGCAACAGCGCCTTGGACGGGATGCAGCCCACGTTCAGGCAGGTCCCGCCGAGGGTCTCTCGCCCCTCCACGCAGGCGGTCTTCAGCCCCAGCTGGGCGCAGCGAATGGCGCAGACATAGCCGCCGGGGCCACTACCAATTACGATCACATCATAGGCGGACATGGGGGTACTCCTTGGGCGAATTCGGGTGTCGGATTTGCGTCGGACTTTTGTCGGACAAACGTATGGCAAACTGTCGGGCAGGCGCGGGTCATAGCAGCGCCGCCAGCAGCATGAGCGCGGTCGCGCCAAACCCGGCGAACCAGATCAGGCTGCGCCAGGGCACCAGGCCGAAGGCATAGGCCGGGATATAGGCGACCCGCGCGGCGAGGTAGACCCAGGCGCAGGCGGCGGTGAAGCCGGTGGATTGGTCGCTGAGCGAGATCACCAGCACGGCGATGGTGAAGAGCGCGAGGCTCTCAAAATGGTTCTCCCAGGCGCGGATCAGCCGCGCGGTGCGCGCGCTGACCTGATCCTGGATGTCCCCGCCCAGCCGGTCGCGATCCCGCGGGCTGAGTGTCTTGCCGGGCGCAAGCTCCACATTCGTGGGCACGGCCATCAAGAAGAACTGGCCGACTTGCAGGAGCGCGGCAAGGGTGAGGGCTGTGAGCTCGGGGGTCATATCTTTCGTAGGGTGGGTTATTAACCCACCACCCCTTTCAGATGGATGGGCAACATGCCCATCCTACAGATCCATCAGCAGGCGGCGCGGATCCTCCAGCGCCTCTTTCACCCGCACCAGGAAGGTCACCGCGCCCTTGCCGTCGACGATCCGGTGGTCATAGCTGAGCGCGAGGTACATCATCGGGCGGGCCACGATCTGGCCGTCGACCACCATGGGCCGCTGCTGGATCTTGTGCATGCCCAGGATGCCCGATTGCGGCGGGTTCAGGATCGGCGAGCTCATGAGCGAGCCATAGACCCCGCCATTGGAGATCGTGAACGTGCCGCCCTGCATCTCGGCCATCGACAGCTTGCCGTCACGGGCGCGCAGGCCCATCTCGGCGATCTTCTTCTCGATCGCGGCAAAACCCATCTGGTCGGCGTCGCGCACCACCGGCACCACCAGCCCGTTCGGCGTGCCCACTGCCACGCCCATATGCACGAAGTTCTTATAGACCACATCAGTGCCGTCGATCTCGGCATTGACCTCGGGCACCTCTTTGAGCGCGTGGCAGCAGGCCTTGGTGAAGAAGGACATAAAGCCCAGCTTGGTGCCGTGCTTCTTCTCGAAGAGGTCCTTGTATTCCTTGCGCAGATCCATCACCGCGCCCATGTCCACCTCGTTATAGGTGGTCAGCATGGCGGCGGTGTTCTGCGCGTCCTTGAGGCGGCGCGCGATGGTCTGGCGCAGGCGGGTCATCTTGACGCGCTCCTCGCGGGCGGCGTCCTCGGCGGCGACGGGCGCGCGGGGCGCTTGAGCCGCCGGCGCGGGGGCCGCGGCGGCGGGCGCGGGCTGGGCCAGCACCTTCTGCACGTCCTCTTTCATCACGCGGCCATCCTTGCCAGAGCCCTGGACATCCGCGGCCTTGATGCCGTGCTCGGCCATCATCTTTTTGGCCGATGGCGCGTCTTCGACGTCCTTGGACGCGGCCGCTGTTCCGTCCTGAAGGGCGTCCTCGCCGGGCTTGGCCGCGGGCGCTGCCGCCCCGGCGCCGGTGGTCATCACCGCCAGCTTGCCATTGGCCTCGACGGTGGCGCCCTCGGCGGCCAGGATCTCTGTCAGCGTGCCCGCCGCCGGGGCTGGGACCTCGACCGAGACCTTGTCGGTCTCCAGCTCGCACAGCATCTCGTCCGCGGCAAAGCTCTCTCCCACCGCCTTGAACCAGCTCGCCACCGTGGCCTCGGTGACGCTTTCGCCCAGGGTCGGGACCATCACGTCAATCGTCTCGCCGCCCGACGCGGCGGGCGCCTCGGACGCGGGTGCCGAGGAGGCCGCCGCCGCCGCGCCCTCGGCAATGGTCGCCAGCAAAGCGTCGACGCCAACGGTCTCTCCCTCGGCGGCGATGATCTCGCCCAGGGTACCGGCCACCGGCGAGGGCACTTCGACGGTGACCTTATCGGTCTCCAGCTCGCACAGCATCTCATCCACCGCCACGGCATCGCCGGGCTTCTTGAACCAGGTGGCCACGGTGGCCTCCGTGACGCTCTCGCCCAGGGTGGGCACACGGACTTCGGTAGACATGTTCACTTATCCTTCGATACCGAGCGCCGCGTTCACGAGCGCTTCTTGTTGGGCTTTGTGCTGGCTGGCCAGGCCCGTGGCGGGCGAGGCAGAGGCGGTGCGGCCGGCGTATTCGGGCCGCGAATGCGCCGCCTTAATGCGGGTCAGAACCCACTCGATATTGGGCTCGATAAAGCTCCAGGCGCCCTGGTTCTTGGGCTCTTCCTGGCACCAGACCATCTCGGCCTGCTTGAAGCGGTCCAGCTCCTTGACCATCGACAGCGCCGGGAACGGGTAGAACTGCTCGACCCGCATCAGGTAGACGTCGTCGATGCCCTCGGCGTCGCGCTTCTCCAGCAGGTCGAAATAGACCTTGCCCGAGCACATCACCACGCGCTTGATCTTGTCGTCCGCCACCAGCTGGGTGTCGGAGTTGCCGTGCTGCGCGTCGTCCCACAGCACGCGGTGAAAGCTTGACCCGGTGGTGAAATCCGCGGCCTCGGAGATGCACATCTTGTGCCGCAGCAGCGACTTTGGCGTCATCAGGATCAGCGGCTTGCGGTAGCTGCGGTGCATCTGGCGGCGCAGGATGTGGAAGTAGTTCGCGGGCGTCGTGCAATTCGCCACGATCCAGTTGTCGCCGCCGCACATCTGCAGGAAGCGCTCCAGCCGGGCCGAGCTGTGCTCGGGCCCCTGCCCCTCGAACCCGTGCGGCAAGAGGCAGACCAGCCCCGACATGCGCAGCCACTTCGATTCGCCCGACGAGATGAACTGATCGAACATGATCTGCGCACCGTTGGCGAAATCGCCGAACTGCGCCTCCCACAGCACCAGCGCGTTGGGCTCGGCCAGCGAATAGCCATATTCGAACCCAAGCACCGCGTATTCGGACAGCATCGAGTCGATCACCTCGTACTGCGCCTGTCCCGCGCGGATGTTATTCAGCGGGTAATAGCGCCCCTCGGCGTTCTGATCCACGATGCCCGAATGCCGCTGGCTGAACGTGCCCCGGGTGCTGTCCTGGCCCGCCAGGCGCACCGGAAGCCCCTCGGTCAGCAGCGACCCAAAGGCCAGCGCCTCGGCCGTGGCCCAGTCAAAGCCCTTACCGGCCTCGAACATCACCTTCTTGGCGTCCAGGATGCGCTGCACGGTGCGATGCACCGGGTAGCCCTCGGGCAGGCGGGTCAGCGCCGCGCCGACCTCGGCCATCGTGTCCTCGCCGATCGCGGTCTTGCCGCGCTGGTAATCCTCGCTGGCCTTGTCCATGTCCGACCAGCGCCCGTCCAGCCAGTCGGCCTTGTTGGGCTTGTAGTTCCGCCCGACCTCGAACTCTTCGTTCAGGTAGGCCTGGAACTGCGCCTTCATGTCCTCGATCTCGCCCTCGGGGATCAGCCCGTCCTTGACCAGGCGCTCGGTGTAGAGGCTGAGCGTGGTGCGGTGCTTTTTGATGCGGTTATACATGTTCGGGTTGGTGAACATGGGCTCGTCGCCCTCGTTATGCCCGAACCGGCGGTAGCAGAAGATGTCGATCACCACGTCCTTGCCGAACTTCTGGCGGAACTCGGTGGCCACGCGGGCGGCATGCACCACCGCCTCGGGGTCGTCGCCGTTCACGTGGAAGACCGGCGCCTCGACCATCAGCGCCACGTCGGTGGGATAGGGCGAGGAGCGGCTGAAATGCGGCGCCGTGGTGAAGCCGATCTGGTTGTTGACCACGATATGCACCGTGCCGCCGGTCTTGTGCCCGCGCAGGCCGGACAGGCCAAAGCATTCCGCCACGACCCCCTGCCCCGCAAAGGCCGCGTCGCCATGCAGCAGGATCGGCATCACCGTCGAGCGCGTGGCGTCGTTGTTCTGGTCCTGTTTGGCGCGGACCTTGCCGATCACCACCGGGTTCACCGCCTCCAGGTGCGAGGGGTTCGCCGTCAGCGACAGGTGCACGTTGTTGCCGTCGAACTCGCGGTCATGGCTGGCGCCCAGGTGGTACTTCACGTCGCCCGAGCCGTCCACGTCCTCGGGCTTGAAGGACCCGCCCTGGAACTCGTTGAAGATCGCGCGGTAGGGCTTCTGCATCACGTTGGCCAGCACGCTCAGGCGCCCCCGGTGCGGCATCCCGATCACGATGTCGGTCACGCCCAGCGAGCCGCCGCGCTTGATGATCTGCTCCATCGCGGGCACCAGGCTCTCGCCGCCGTCCAGGCCAAAGCGCTTGGTGCCGGTGTATTTCACATGCAGGAACTTCTCGAACCCCTCGGCCTCGACCAGCTTGCGCAGGATCGCCTTGCGGCCCTCGCGGGTGAACTGGATCTCCTTACCGAAGCCCTCGATGCGCTCCTTCAGCCACGAGGCCTCCTCGGGGTTGGAGATGTGCATGTACTGCAGCGCGAAGGTGCCGCAATAGGTCCGCTTCACGATGGCCAGGATCTCGCGCAGGTTTGCGAATTCCAGCCCCAGCACCTTGTCCAGGAATATGGGCCGGTCCCAATCGGCATCGGTGAAGCCGTAGGATTTCGGCTCCAGCTCGGGATGGGGCGTCGCGTCGCGCATGCCCAGCGGGTCGAGATCCGCCACCAGGTGGCCGCGGATGCGGTAGGCGCGGATCAGCATCAGCGCGCGCATGCTGTCCAGGACGGCGCGCTTGATCTGCTCGTCGCTGACCTCGACCTTGGCCTCGGTTGCCTTGGCCTTGATCTTCTTGCCCGCGGCCTCCGGCTCGGCGGCCCATTGCCCGTCCATGGCCGCGGTCAGCTCGTCATTCGGGGCGGGCGGCCAGTCGGCGCGGGCCCAGCTTGGCCCCTCGGCGTCGCGCTTTACAGAGATCTCGTCGTCGCCCATCTGGCGGAAGAAGCTCGCCCAGGCCTCGTCCACGGCGTTGGGGTCGCCGGCGTAGCGCGCATAGAGCTGCTCGAGATACTCGGCGTTGTGCCCCTGCATAAAGCTGGAGGCATGGAAGACGTCGTTGGGGCTTTGTTCGGTCATTGATCCCTCCGTAGGGTGGGCAATTTGCCCACCTAAACGCGTAGGTGGGCAAATTGCCCACCCTACCTTTTATCCGATGGCTTCCAGCACGGCCTCGCCCAGGCCCGCGGGGCTCTCGGCCACCACGATACCCGCCGAGCGCATCGCCTCGATCTTGTCATCCGCGCCGCCCTTGCCGCCAGCGACAATCGCGCCCGCATGGCCCATGCGGCGGCCCGGAGGCGCCGTGCGGCCCGCGATGAAGCCCGCGGTGGGCTTGGAGCGGCCCTTCTTGGCCTCGTCTTTCAGGAACTGCGCGGCCTCCTCCTCGGCGCTGCCGCCGATCTCGCCGATCATGATGATGCTCTCGGTCTCGTCATCGGCCAGGAACCACTCCAGCACGTCCAGGTGCTCGGTGCCCTTGATCGGGTCGCCGCCGATGCCCACACAGGTCGACTGGCCCAGCCCCACGGCAGAGGTCTGGCCCACCGCCTCGTAGGTCAGCGTGCCCGAGCGCGACACCACGCCCACCGAGCCGCGCTTGTGGATATGGCCCGGCATGATGCCGATCTTGCACGCATCCGGCGTGATAATGCCGGGGCAGTTGGGCCCGATCAGGCGGGTCGAGGTGCCCTCCAGCGCGCGCTTGACCTTCATCATATCCAGCACCGGGATGCCCTCGGTGATGCAGACCACCAGCGGCATGCCCGCATCAATAGCCTCCAGGATCGAATCCGCGGCAAAGGGCGGCGGCACGTAGATCACAGAGGCGTTCGCCTCGGTCTTGGCCATCGCCTCGTGCACGGAGTTGAAGACCGGCAGGCCCAGATGCTCCATCCCGCCCTTGCCGGGGGTCACCCCGCCGACCATCTGCGTGCCATAGGCGATCGCCTGCTCGGAGTGGAACGTGCCCTGCGAGCCGGTGAAGCCCTGGCAGATCACTTTGGTGTTTTCGTCAACGAGTACGGCCATTATCTTATGTCCCTAATTCTGTTTTGCGGTAAGCGGCATACGCTCACCTGTTTTCCGCGAGCGGTAAGCGCTCGACATTCATGAAGGTTTCAACGCCGTTCGGGCCGGGGCGGGTGCCCACATGCACGACGGCGATTTTGCGGGGGTTGAGGCGCCGCGCGGCTAGAAGCGCGGTGCCATCAGTGGCTTGGAAGGTCGCGGGCAGATCGGCCTCGGTCTTGATGCCCTCGCGAACGAGCGCGCCGAGCACGGCGTCGATGGCGGGCTTGGTATGCGCGCCGTCAAAGCTGACCTCGCAGCGGCGATCCGTGCCCGGGGTAACCGGCGCCTTGACCGGCGCGCTTACGGGGTTGGACGCCCGGAACGGGTCCAGGTCGTAGAATTCATAGCGCAGCCCGTCAAAAGCCTCGGCCGCCTTGGCCGCGGTCATCAACGGGCTAAAGCAATGCGCCGCGAACCCCTCGACACTGTGACGTGCCGCCGAAGAAACGGGACCGCTAAGCGCAGCGCTGCCGAGCATCGCCAGCACCATGCAGCCCGCAAATAGCAGGTTCAGAACGCGGTATCTTTTTTCCCTCGTCATTCCAGGACCTTATCCCTTCACCGCTTCATCGATCTTCTCGGCGCCGTTCTTGAGTTCGCCGGCAGCGCTCACGTCCACGCCGCTCTCGTTGATGATACTTCGGCCATCACTGCCAACTCAGACTAAGCAGCGCGCCTTTTCGTTTGATGGATTTCGCACTCAGAAACCCGTTCCGCCCTACCCCTGACACCGACCATCTTGCCATTTCGTTGCTTGCAACGGGTGCCACTTTGCTCAACCTCCAAGACGAAGGCTTGGCTTTCACAAATGCTTGCACCCAGGCGTTTATGGCCTCTGAGTTTCCAACTCTGAACGCGTGCACAGAGCATTCGAATGTTTTGTTTTTGGTGTAGGAGGGGGTGTTGTAGGTCAGGATTGCTTGGCGCAACGCGCCGCTGATTGTGTGTTTTCCGGGGATGACGATCCCATTTCCCTGGTATTCTGAAGCGATAATCGAAACCAAACGTTGCTCCATCGTACTCGGCGACTTCGCGCATAACTCGGCGAACAAACGCGCGCCCTTTTCGATTTTCACCTCCTCAGACATTGCGGGAGAGGCAAACAGCAATAGGCAAAATATCATCAAACGTGACACGTCAATCACCCTTTCACCGCCGCCACGATCTTCTCGGCGCCGTCCTTGAGGTCGTCGGCGGCGATCACGTCCACGTCGCTCTCGTTGATGATCCTCTTGCCCTCGGCCACGTTGGTGCCCTCCAGGCGCACCACCAGCGGCACCGTCAGGCCGACCTCTTTGACCGCGGCGACTACGCCCTCGGCGATCACGTCGCAGCGCATGATGCCGCCGAAGATGTTCACCAGGATGCCTTTGACCTGCGGGTCGGAGGTGATGATCTTGAACGCCTCGGTCACCTTTTCCTTGGTGGCGCCGCCGCCCACGTCGAGGAAGTTGGCGGGCTCGGACCCGTAGAGCTTAATGATGTCCATCGTGGCCATCGCCAGCCCGGCGCCGTTGACCATACAGCCGATCTCGCCATCCAGCGCGATGTAGTTGAGGTCGAACTTGGAGGCCTCCAGCTCTTTGGGGTCCTCCTCGGACGTGTCGCGCAGCTCGGCGATGTCGGGGTGGCGGTAGACCGCGTTGCCGTCAAAGCCCATCTTGGCGTCCAGGCAGACCAGATCCCCCGCGCCGGTCAGCACCAGCGGGTTGATCTCGAGCATCTCCATGTCCTTCTCCAGGAAGAGCTTGTAGAGCGTGCCCATTAGGGCCACGCATTGCTTGACCTGCTTGCCCTCCAGCCCCAGCGAGAAGGCGATGCGGCGCCCGTGGAACGGCAGGTAGCCGGTGGCGGGGTCGACGGAGAAGCTCAGGATCTTGTCCGGCGTCTCGGCGGCGACCTCTTCGATGTCCATGCCGCCCTCGGTGGAGGCCACAAAGCTGACCCGGCTGGAGCCGCGATCCACCAGCAGCGCAAGGTAGAACTCCTTGGCGATGTCGGCGCCGTCCTCGATGAAGATGCGGTTGACCTGCTTGCCCGCGGGGCCGGTCTGATGCGTCACCAGGGTGCGGCCCAGCATCGCCTTGGCCTCGGCCTCGGCCTCGCCGACGGATTTGGTGACGCGCACGCCGCCCTTCTCGCCCGCGTCGGCCTCTTTGAACTTGCCCTTGCCGCGCCCGCCGGCGTGGATCTGCGCCTTGACGACCCAGACGGGGCCGTCGAGCTCTCCCGCGGCGGCCTTAATCTCTTCGGCGCGCAGCACCGCGCGCCCGTCGCTCACCGGTGCCCCGTAGGACCGCAACAATGCTTTCGCCTGGTATTCATGAATGTTCATCGCTTCACCGTCCTTCGTGATCTGGTGGCAGTTATCTGGTTACCTCTGTGGTATACCAGATACCATCGGCGCCACTTTTGAGCAACTCATTGGGATGTGGCATAGGGCAGCTTTGGAAATAAATCCTTATCCGCCGAAACAGCGGCGTATTTACCATAAAAGATCGTTTTGTGATCACACCAGAAATTCGTGTGATCACAAATTACGGTTTGTTAACTGGAGGGGTGATTCGCGCCTCAGAACAAGGCGCCCCGCCCGGCCCTGCGGGGCGGGATTTTAAAGCGCGGACAGCCTATAAGCCGGATTCTGTCCCGCAAGTGTCGCCACTTGCCGACGGCCATTCATCTAAAGCGCCGGTCGCCCGGCGCCCTCTAGCTGCCTACCCGGACCCCAGGCCAAAGCCGCCCATGCGGGGTCCCTATTCGGCATTGCTCCCGGTGGGGCTTGCCATGCCAGCGACGTTGCCGCCGCCGCGGTGGGCTCTTACCCCACCGTTTCACCCTGACCCCGAGCGCGCCCGGGGCGGTCTGTTCTCTGTGGCGCTGTCCGTCGGGTTGCCCCGCCCAGGCGTTACCTGGCACCGTTGCCTTGTGGAGTCCGGACTTTCCTCGAGGTTGCCCCCGCGACCGCCCAGCCATCCGCGCAGGCGCCGAGTTAGGCGCTCAGGCCGCGCGCGTCAACGGGGAAGCGGCGGGCCAGGTCCATGACCAGCGCGGTGTCGACATTATCCAGCGGGCCCTCGGCGCCGGGGCGGTGCCGCAGGCGGAACGCGGCCAGGATCGCCTCCTCGGGCGCGTCCGCGGTATAGCCAAGCTGGGCGGCGTTCTGCGCGAACGCCGCAGCCGAAGACGGGCCGTCAGGGCCGGATGAGGCGCCCGCCGCAGCCGATACGGCCAACCCCTGCCGCGCCAGGCGGTCCCAGTCGAAACGCGGGCCGGGGTCGATCTTGCGCCCCGGCGCCAGGTCGGAATGGGCGATGACGCGCTCTGGCACGATGCTCCAGCGCTGCATGATCCCCGCCAGCAGCGCCTCCAGCGCCGCCATGAGCGGCTCAGAGAACGGCTCGGCCCCGCCATTGTCCAGCTCGATCCCGATCGAGCGCGAGTTCACATCCGTCACCGCGCCCCAGGCCCCCGCGCCCGCATGCCAGGCGCGCATCTCCTCGGCGACCATGTGCCAGACCGCGCCGTCCTTGCCGATCAGGTAATGCGCCGAGACCTCGGCCTCTGGGTTGCACAGCCAATCGCGCGCCTTCTCGGCGCTCGCCATGGCGGTGTAATGGATCACAACGATGTCGGGCCGCGCCCCCGCGCGGCGTTCACCGCAATTCGGGCTGGGGTGCCAGTTCACTCAGCCCGCTCTTGCTCAGCCGCGATAGCGCGACGGGTCCCAATCGCAGGCATAGCCGTCGCCATCGGGGTCCAGCCCCAGCCTGTCACGCTGCGGCCCGCCGGCGCTCAGGAAGGCCTCCTGCGCGAGGTCGGACGAGACATATTGAAAGCAGGCACGCTCGTGTTTGCGCTGCGAGGTGATGCCGCGGCGATAGAGCTTCTGGCCGCGCGGGTGGCGGCTGGACAGGGCGTATTGCACGATGTTCGGCCCGGCGTTGCCCGTGCGCGTCGGCACGGCGGTGGGCTCGATCACCTGGAAGGCCTCGCGGTTGGCGCGCAGGCGCTCGGCGTCGCTTTCGATGGACTGCCGATTGGCGACCTCGTCAAAGTCCTGCTCGTTGGAGAGGCCGCGGTTGCTCTGCGACGGGTCCGGCGGCGTGGTGCCCGCATTGGTGGTGGTGGTGCCCAAGGCAGGGGTTTCGGGGGGAATGTCGGCGTTCACCAGGGTCTGGCGCGGCGGCAGGCTGTCGGGCGGCACGCGGGTTCCGGTGGTGGTCGTCGCGGCGGTCTGCGCGGGCGGCAGGCTTGGCCCGATCCGCGCGCCGGGCTGCGCCGGGGGCGTGCCCGTCAGCTCGCTCTCGCGCCGCACCGTGTAGCTGTTGTAGTCACCGTAGTCCCCAAAGCTCACGTCCCGCGCCGGTGCGCCGGATTCCGGCACCGGCGGCGAACAGGCCGCCAGCGCGGCCAAGGCCGCTATTCCAAAAGCGTATCTCATCTCACGCGCCCTGCCCCAAAGCATATTGCCCGGGCCTTACCACCATTTGGCGGGCTTTTCCACAAATCCCGCCGCGCTTTCGAGCGAATAGGCGGTATTCAGCAGGTCGCCCTCTTCCCAGGGGCGCCCGATCAGCTGCAGCCCCAGCGGCAGGCCCTGCTTGTCCAGCCCCGCGGGCACCGAGATGCCCGGCAGCCCGGCCAGGTTCACCGTCACGGTGAAGACGTCGTTGAGATACATCTGCACCGGGTCGGCGTCCGCCATCTCGCCCAGGCCGAAGGCCGCGCTGGGGGTGGCGGGGGTCAGGATCGCGTCCACGCCCTGCGCGAACACGTCCTCGAAATCCTTCTTGATCAGCGCCCGCACCCGCCGCGCGCGGTTGTAATAGGCGTCGTAGAAGCCCGCGCTCAGCACATAGGTGCCGATCATCACCCGGCGCTGCACCTCGGCGCCAAAGCCCTCGGCGCGGGTCTTCTCATACATCTCGGTGATGCCGTCGCCCTGGGCCATCTGCGCCCGGTGGCCGTATTTCACGCCGTCATAGCGCGCGAGGTTCGAGGACGCCTCGGCGGGGGCGATCACGTAATAGGCCGGCAGGGCATATTTCGTATGCGGAAGCGAGATGTCGACGATCTCGGCGCCAGCATCGCGCAGCATGGCTGCGCCGTCCGCCCAGAGCGCCTCGATCTCGGGGGGCATGCCCTCCATGCGGTATTCCTTTGGAATACCGATCTTTTTGCCGCGGATGTCGCCGGTCAGCGCGGCCTCGAAATCCGGCACGGCAAGGTCGGCGCTGGTCGAATCCTTGGGGTCATGCCCGGCCATCGCGCCCAGCATGATCGCGCAGTCGCGCACCGATTTGCACATCGGCCCGGCCTGGTCCAGCGACGAGGCGAAGGCCACGACCCCCCAGCGGCTGACCCGCCCATAGGTCGGCTTGAGCCCGGTGATGCCCACGAAGGCCGCCGGCTGGCGGATCGAGCCGCCGGTATCCGTGCCCGTCGCCGCCAGGCAGAGGTCCGCGGCCACAGCGCTCGCCGATCCGCCCGAGGAGCCGCCCGGCGTCAGGGCGCGACCGTCCACCTTCCAGGGGTTCACCACGTCGCCATAGACCGAGGTCTCGTTCGACGAGCCCATGGCGAACTCGTCCATGTTCAGCTTGCCCAGCATCACCGAGCCGGCATCAAAAAGCTGCTGGGTGACGGTGCTCTCATATTCCGGCTTAAAGCCCTCTAGGATCCGGCTGGCGGCCTGGCTGGGCACGCCCTTGGTGCAAAAGAGGTCCTTGATGCCCAGCGGGATGCCGTTCATCGCGAGCGCCTCGTCGCGCCCTTGCTGGCGCTCATCGGCGGCTTTGGCCTGGTCGCGCGCGATCTCTGGGGTGTTATGCACGAAGGCGTTCAGCGCCCCCGCGCCCTCGATGGCACCCAGGCAGGCCTCGGTGATCTCCAGGCTCGTCGTCTCGCCCTTGCGCAGCGCGTCGCGCGCCTCGGCGATGGTTAACCTTGTGAGCTCAGTCATCTTGTCATCCCTTGATTGGGCTGCGCCCGTTCGCGCCCGAATTCGCGCCCGAAGTCACGCCTGAAGCGGTCCGCCGGACCGTTCCCAAAACCCCGCTCACTCGACCACCTTCGGCACGGCAAAGAACCCCTCGCGCGCGTCCGGCGCGTTCGCCAGAATGCGCTCGGGCATGCCGCCATCGGTGACCTCATCGGCGCGGCGCTTCAGCCGCATCGGCGTGACCGAGACCATCGGCTCGACGCCCTCCACATCCACCTCGTTGAGCTGCTCAATGAAGCCCAGGATGTTGTTGAACTCCTGCGCCAAGGCGGGCAGCGCGTCCTCCTCGACCTTGATGCGGGCGAGCTTGGCCACATGGGCGGCGGTCTTGTCGTCGATGGACATCGGGTTTCTCTCGTCTTGGACGGGTCTTGAACGGGCGCGGTTTACCGCCCGGGCCGAGGCGCCGCAAGGGGCGCTGTCAGGCAAGCTATCGGGCAAGCTATCGGGCAAGCCGTCAGGCAAGCGGTCGGGCAAGCTGCCATACAAAGGGCCGACAGGCGCCCGACGCTATGCCGACGCGCGGTTCTCGGCGATGTGGCGCCGATGGACCTCGATCATCCAGCCCAGCATTATGCCGTTCAGGATGTGCCACAGGAAATGCGTCCCGACCGGCAGCTGCGCGCAGACCATCTCGTCAATGCTGCGCAAGAAAAGGGAAAGCGCCAAGATCGCCGCGCCCAGCGCCAGCCCGCCCGCCGTGCGTTTTGCCCTATGGCGCAGCGCGAAGCCATAGCCACCGATCAGCAGCGCAACGGGCCAGTACCCCGCCGAAATATGAAAGAATGGCAATGCGTTAAACAGATAAGCTGCCCCCATCACATAGGGGAAGAACAACAGCACGCCGATCCCGGACCAGAACCGCGACATGTTCCAAAAGTGCAAGTTGGCGGCGTATACATAGACTAGGATAAATCCAACAATCGGCCCCACATCCGCCAGGGCCGACCAGATCTGCGCATGGGTGTGAAACAGGTAGGACCCAATGCCGATCATTCCCAGAAGAATGCATAAGAGCCGCCCCAGCGGATCGGTGACCCGCCGCCACATCACAAGCGCCGCCACCAGAAAGGCCAAGTTTGTCAACGCGTTGACCGGCTCGGACCAGTATTCAGGCCCGACCCGCTCGCAATATCCGTCCAACGCCTGCGTCCAATCCATAGACAGCCTCGCTCGCTTTGCTATCGTGTCGTTAAACTCAGGGAGGTATTCATGCAAATCATATGGCTGGGGCACGGCTCGTTTCGGATTGAGATCGAGGACGCGGTGCTTTTGATCGACCCCTGGCTGACCGGGAACCCGGTCCTGACCGAGGATCAGCACGAGGCGGCGGTCGCGGGCGGCACGCATTTGGTGCTGACGCATGCGCATTTCGACCATATCGCGGATATGCTGCCGCTGGCGCGCAAGCTCGGCATCCCGGTGATCGGGCAGTATGACCTGATGAAATACTGGGAGGAATACGAGAAGATCGAGGTGATCGGCTTCAACAAGGGCGGCACGGTGCAGGCGGGCGGGGCCAGCCTCGCGATGGTGCCGGCCTCGCATTCCACGGGGATGGGCACCGATGAGGGCCCGCTCGTGACGGGCTCAGAGGTGGGCTACATGATCTCGGGCGAGGGCCACACGATCTATGTCTCCGGCGACACGGGCATCATGGCGGATATGGACTGGATGGGGGACTATTTTAAGCCCGATATCGGCATCATCTCCGCGGGCGGGCATTTCACGATGGATATGCGGCAGACCGCCTATGCGGCGAAGAAATACTTCAACTTCAAGACCTTGATCCCCTGCCACTACAGGACGTTCCCGCTCTTGGAGCAATCCGCGCAGGCATTGATCGACGCCCTGCCCGGCGTCCAGGTGATCGAACCCGAAATCATGCAGCCGATCGCGTTCTAACCCAACTCGGCTTCACCTTGTCGAAAATACGCATCGCCCCGCGCGCGCCCAATCCGAACGCATATGTCGCGCGTCGCCGCGCGTCTTGCCCGCCGCCCGCGCGCGCAAGCCGTCAGGCTGAGCACGTGGGCTAGACCTGCGCGAGCGCCAGCGAGCTCAATTTGATAGCGGCGACCTCAAGCCCGCAAAAAACGCCCGCAGCAAGGCCTCGGCCTCCGCGGCGCCAATGCCGTCATAGACCTCCGGCGCGTGATGCGCCTGGGGGTGCGAGAAGACGCGCGGGCCTTGCGCCACGCCCCCCGACTTCGGATCAGAAGCGCCGTAGTAAAGCCTTGAAACCCGTGCAAAAGAGATCGCCGCCGCGCACATCGGGCAGGGCTCCAAGGTCACGAATAGGTCGCAGCCCGTCAGCCGCTCCGATCCCAGCGCGGCGCAGGCCGCGCGGATCACCAGCATCTCGGCATGGGCGCTCGGGTCGCTCAGCTCTCGCGTGCGGTTGCCCGCCGCGGCCAGGACCTCGCCCGCCGCGGACACCAGGACCGCGCCCACCGGCACCTCGCCGCGGGCGCCCGCGGCGCGCGCCTGCTCCAGCGCCAAGTCCATATGCGAGCGAAACACCATCCCGTCTTGTCCACCGCCGCGCGGCCTGAGACAAGGGGGGATGGGGGAAGACCATCAGGACATATATGACCCGGCATTCGTGGCCGATCTTTTCGATCGCTGCTCGGCGCGCTATCGCTGGTGGTCGGCGGTGGCGTCTTTCGGCCTCGTCTGGGTCTGGCGCCGCGCCTGCGTGCAGCGGCTGGGTGCGATGGTGCTGATCGCGCGGCTCAAGGGCGCCGAGACGCCCAAGGCGCCCCGAATCCTCGACCTCATGGCCGGCACCGGCGAGGTCTGGCCGCATCTGCTGGCGCGTTTCCCCCGGGCGCATGTCACCGCCATCGACATCTCGCGCGCGATGCATGACGAAGCCGTCGCGCGGCTGCACAGGGCCCGCAGCCACGCGATCACCCATATCCAGACCGACGCGCTGACCGAGCCGCTGCCCGCGGCCAGCGCGGATCTCGTCATCGCAACCTTCGGGCTGAAGACGCTGACCCAGGCGGGGCAATCCCTGCTCGCCGCCCAGATCAACACCGCCTTGGCGCCCGGCGGCAGCTTCGCCCTGATCGAGGCCTCGGACCCGCGCGGCTGGGCCCTGCGCCCGCTATACCTTTGGTATCTCACCAAAATCCTGCCGCTGGTCGAGCGCGCGTTGCTGCGCGGGGCGCAGGATTTCTCGATGATCGGCACCTATACCCAGCGCTTCGGCGATTGCGGGCATTTCGCTCAACAGCTGCGCGCCCAGGGGCTCTTTCTCACCGAGCGGCGGCATTTCTTTGGCTGCGCCACCTCCGTGTCGGGGTTCAAACCCATTGCGCCGCTGGGGGCGAAGCCCTAAAGCCCGCCCATGCCAGAGACCGCAAACCCCGGCGACCGCATCGCCAAAGTCATCGCCCGCGCCGGGCGCGCCAGCCGCCGCGAGGCCGAGCGGCTGATCGAGGCGGGCCGCGTCACCGTGAACGACAAGGTGATCGACAGCCCGGCGCTGAACGTGACCGACAAGGACAGAATCGCCGTGGACGGCACGCCGCTGGCCGCGGCAGAGGACGCCCGGCTCTGGCTCTACCACAAGCCCACCGGGCTGGTGACCTCGGCGCGCGACGAGAAGGGGCGCAAGACGGTGTTCGACGCGCTGCCCGAGGGCATGCCGCGGGTAATGTCGGTCGGGCGGCTGGACCTGAACTCCGAGGGGCTCTTGCTGCTGACCAATGATGGCGGCATCAAGCGGCGGCTGGAGCTGCCCTCCACCGGTTGGCTGCGCCGGTACCGCGTGCGGGTGCATGGCAAGCCCACCGACGCCATGCTGGAGCCGCTGCGCCAAGGCATCACCTCGGATGGCGAGCGCTTCCAGCCGATGCAGGTGGAACTCGACCGCCAGCAGGGCGCCAACGCCTGGATCACCGTGGGGCTGCGCGAGGGCAAGAACCGCGAGATCCGCCGCGCCATGGAGGCGGTGGGGCTGTCCGTCAACCGGCTGATCCGCATCAGCTATGGGCCTTTCCAGCTGGGGCAGCTCAAAGCCGGCGAGGTCAAGGAGATCCGCGGCAAGGTGCTGCGCGACCAGCTGGGCCTGCCGCAGCCCGAGCGCCCCAAACCGACCCAGGCCAAGCGCACCCGCCGCAGATAGCGACCACCAGACCGTCTGGGCGAGCCAAATCTCTTCCAAGAGATTTGCAATTTTCTTGCAAGAAAATTGTCCCGCCCAGAGCGCAACGCGCCCCCTTGTTCGCAGGCGCGGCATTTGCGATCACTGCCGCAGACACATTTTCGAGGGGCGTGCTAGTATGGCCGAGCTTTTGACCTTTGAGAACCTGGGCAACCTGCTGATGCTGTGCTTTCTGCAGGCGGTTCTGGGCTTCGACAACCTTCTTTACATCTCGATCCAGTCGCAGCGGGCGCCGGTCGCCCAGCAGGCGGCGGTGCGCTACTGGGGGATCATCATCGCGGTGGCGCTGCGGATCATCCTGCTGGTGGCGATGATCTACCTGATCGACGCGCTGGCGGCGCCGTTCTTCACCTTCACCTGGACGGGCTACCTGGAGGGCGGGGTGAACTTTGCCACGGTGGTCTTCGTCTTGGGCGGCATCTTCATCATGTATACCGCGGTCAAGGAGATCGCGCATATGCTCTCGGTGGACCACCTGGACGCGGATATCGAGGGCGGCGGCAGCGCCGGCATGACCGCGGCGCGGGCGGTGGCGCTGATCGTGATGATGAACCTCATCTTCAGCTTCGATTCGATCCTCTCGGCGCTGGCGATCACCAAGGTGATCCCGATCCTGGCGATTGCGATCATCGTCTCCGGCCTGGCGATGCTGCTCTTGGCGGACGGCGTGACGCGCTTCCTAGAGAAGAACCGCATGTACGAGGTGCTGGGCCTCTTCATCCTGCTGATCGTGGGCGTGGTGCTGCTGGGCGAGGCCGGGGTCGCCGCCAGCCATGCCGCCCATGACGAGGCGCTCCAGATCAAGATCTTTGGCTACGACCTGGTGCCGATGTCCAAGACCACCTTCTACTTCTCGGTGGTGGTGCTGTTTTTGGTCGAGGCGATCCAGTCGGGATACAGCCGCAAACTGGCCATCGAGCGGCAATCGCAGTCGAATCACTGAAGCTGACCCAGCGGCACCCAAATGGGCTTGGTTAACGCTGGTCTGGCCTGCAGGATTGGCCTATAGACAAGGCTCTTACGCCTGTTTCAGTAAGGGAAGCGCAATGAGTTCATCCGGCCTGCAATTACTGGCTTTTGGTCTGCTGGTGGTGTTGATCCTCTATGTCGCGTTCACGGGGGCCTGACGGCATGGCGCAGCGCTACGGCGGCAAGTTTAGCCCTGATGGTCAAAGCGATAACGCGCGCCCGGCGCCGAAATCGCCGTTTCAGAACCGCCGCCGCACGCGCGTCGGCGCGCGGGTGAACCTGCTCTTTGTGGTGCCCTTGGTCTTCTCCTGGAAGGCCTTCGGGTCAGAGCCGCTGGCGCTGGCGCTTTACCTTGCGGCACTGGGCGTGATGCTGCTGGCGGCGTGGATGACGCGCGAGGGGATCAAGGCCCAAGAGGCCTATGATGCGCGAAAAATTGCCAAGCGCCCCGCCCTGCCCCGCAAGATGCTGGGCTCGGTGCTGATCGGGCTCGGCCTGGCGGTGGGCGCGATTGCGGGCGCGCAGGGCATCGCCGCGGCCGGCATCTTTGCCGTGCTGGGCGCGGCGCTGCATTTCCTCGCCTTCGGGCCTGATCCTATGCGCGACAAGGGCGCCGAGGGCATCGACGCCTTCCAGACCGACCGCGTGGCCAAGGCCGTGGACGAGGCCGAGGCTCGGCTGGCCGCCATGGCCGATGCCGGCCTGCGCGCCGAGGACCGCGAGGTCACCACCCGCATCGAGCGCTTCCAGGCCACCGCCCGCGAGATGTTCCGCACCGTCGAGCAAGACCCCCGCGACCTCTCCAGCGCGCGCCGCTTCCTGGGCGTGCTGCTGAACGGCGCCCGCGACGCCACCGTGAAATTCTCCGATATCTACGCCCAGAACCGCGAGCCGCAGGTCAAGTATGACTACCTGCGCCTGCTCGACGAGCTCGAGGGCACCTTCGCCGCCAAAACCGAAACCCTCCTCTCTGACAACCGCACCGATTTGAATGTCGAGATGGACGTGCTGCGCGATCTGCTGGATCGCGAGGGCCTGAACAAAGATAGTTAGATTACCCCGAAGGGAGAAGTTACATGTCCATTCTAGAGAGCCGCGAGGCCGCGCAGGCGGTGCTCAAGGAGGTCGAGGAAGTCTCGGCCACCGTCCTGCCCGAGCCCTCCACCGCCTTGGTGCCGCTGGCGGAAGCCGACGAGCCAACAAGCGCTGCGATCACCAAGCGCCTGGGCGAGCTGGCGGTGCTGGACACCAACACGATCATCAATTTCGGCTCCTCCGCCCAGGTCGAGCTGCAAGAAATCAGCCAGTCGATGCTGCAAGGCGTCAAGAACAAGGATGTGGGCCCGGCGGGCGACAGCCTGCGCACGATCGTGTCGACGATCCGCGGCTTCTCGGTGGGCGAGCTGGACGTGCGCCGCAAGCGCTCGCTGTGGGAGCGCCTGACCGGCAAGATGGCCCCGATGGCGCAGTTCATGGCCCGCTTTGAGGGCGTGCAGGGCCAGATCGACAAGATCACCTCTGACCTCGAAGAGCACGAGCGCGTGCTCTTGAAGGACATCAAGTCGCTGGACGTGCTCTATGACCGGACGCTCAGCTTCTACGACGAGCTGGCCTTGTACATCGCCGCGGGCGAGGAGAAGCTGGCAGAGCTGGACGCCACCACCATCCCCGCCAAGGAGAAAGAGGTCGAGGCCGCGCCCGAGGACCAGGCGGTGATGCAGGCGCAGGAGCTGCGCGACCTGCGCTCGGCCCGCGACGACCTGGAGCGCCGGGTGCATGACCTCAAGCTGACCCGCCAGGTGACGATGCAGTCCCTGCCCTCGATCCGCCTGGTGCAAGAGAACGACAAGTCGCTTGTGACCAAGATCAACTCGACCCTGGTGAACACCGTGCCGCTCTGGGAGACCCAGCTGGCGCAGGCGGTGACCATCCAGCGCTCGTCCGAGGCCGCCGAGGCGGTGCGCGACGCCAACGACTTGACCAACGAGCTGCTCAAGGCGAACGCCGCCAACCTGCGCGAGGCCAACAAGGTCGTGCGCGAGGAGATGGAGCGCGGCGTGTTCGACATCGAGGCCGTCAAGCAGGCCAATGCCGACCTGATCGCCACCATCGAGGACAGCCTGCAGATCGCCGACGAGGGCAAGCGGCGCCGCGCCGAGGCCGAGACCGAGCTGCAGAACATGGAGCGCGAGCTGCGCGAAAAGCTCTCGGCCGCCCGCGCCAGCGGCACCGGCATGGGCGCCGCGGTGGGCGAGGCCGTGCCCGGATCCGACGCTTCGTGAGGCAGCGGACGCTCAAGAACTGGAGCCTTGGGGTCGCAGGCGCGTTGCTGCTTGCGGCCTGCCAACCCATTGGGATCCTGGACAACGCGCCACCGCCGCAGCCGGGCCCCGAGCCCGAGGGCCCCGTCGTCACCGAGCCCTCCGCCGCCAGCAAGTCGCTGGAGGCCTATTACGGGCGCATCCAGCAGAACTTTCTGACCCGCGGGCTGCTGCGCGTGGACGGCGGCGGGCCGGACACGCCGATCACCCGGCGGCAGCTGGTTGAGAATTTCGTGCGCATCGCGCTGTTCGAAGAGTTCTCCAGCGTCGGCGGGCGCATGGTGCGGTCGGGAAAATCCACCCGGCTGCATCGCTGGGCGCAGCCGATTCGGATGCAGATCGTCTTTGGCGACAGCGTGCCCCTGGCCAAGCGCGCGCGCGACCGGCGCGAGATCTACGCCTTCGCCCGGCGCATGACCCGCCTAACCGGCCTGCCGGTGACGGTGGGCGCCCCGGACCCCAATTTCTTCGTGTTCATCGTCAACGAGGACGAGCGCCAGGTGCTGGGGCCGAAGCTGCGCGAGATCAGCCCGGACGTGGACAGCGCCGCGGTCGACACCGTGCAGGACATGCGGCGCTCGACGCTGTGCCTGGTCTTCGCGGTGGATGGCGGCGAGAACGGCATCTACTCGCGCGCGGCCGCGGTGATCCGGGCCGAGCATCCCGACCTGCTGCGGCTGTCATGCATCCATGAAGAGATCGCCCAGGGGCTCGGCCTGCCCAATGACAGCCCGCTGGCGCGCCCTTCGGTGTTCAATGACGACGAGGAGTTCGGGCTCCTGACCACGCATGACGAATACCTCTTGCGCATGCTCTACGACCCGCGCATGCGCCCCGGCATGACCGAAGCCGAGGCCCGCCCCATCGCCGAACAGATTGCGTTGGAGCTTTTGGGCGCCGAGAGTTAGCACAGAGTACAATAGGAGACCCCAATGAGCATTTTCGATTTTCTTTCCGGCGAGTTCGTTGATGTCATTCACTGGGTGGACGACACGCGCGACACCATGGTCTGGCGCTTCGAGCGCCACGGGCACGAGATCAAATACGGCGCCAAGCTGACCGTGCGCGAGGGCCAGGCGGCGGTCTTCATTCACGAGGGCCAGCTGGCGGACGTGTTCACCCCGGGCCTCTACATGCTCGAGACCAACAACATGCCGGTCATGACGACGCTGCAACACTGGGACCACGGGTTCAAAAGCCCGTTCAAGTCCGAGATCTACTTTGTCGCCACCAACCGCTTCAACGATCTCAAATGGGGCACCAAGAACCCGATCATGCTGCGCGATCCGGAGTTCGGGCCGACGCGGATCCGCGCCTATGGCACCTACACCGTGCGCGTGGCCGAGCCCGCCAAGTTCCTGACCGAGATCGTCGGCACGGATGGCGAGTTCACAATGGACGAGATCAGCTTTCAGATCCGCAACATCATCGTGCAGGAATTCAGCCGCGTGATCGCGGGCTCCGGCATCCCGGTGCTGGACATGGCGGCCAACACCGCCGATCTGGGCAAGATGATCGCCGCCGAGATCAGCCAGATCGTGGCGGGCTATGGCCTGTCGATCCCGGAGTTTTACATCGAGAACATCTCGCTGCCGCCCGCGGTCGAGGAGGCGCTGGACAAACGCACCTCGATGGGGCTGGCGGGCGATCTGGGCAAGTTCACGCAGTATAGCGCGGCGGAGGCGATGACCCATGCCGCGCAGAACCAGGGCGGCGCCGGTGGTGGCATGGGCGCCGGGCTCGGCGCGGGCCTTGGCATGGCGATGGGCAATATGATGATGGGCGGGCAAGGCGGGCCCTGGGGGGCCTCCTCGCCGCAGCCCGCAGCGGCGGCCCCGCCGCCCCCCCCGCCGGTCGAGCATGTCTGGCACATCGCCGAGAACGGCCAGACCTCCGGCCCGTTCTCAAAGGCGAAACTGGGGCGCATGGCACAAGCCGGCGAGATCACCCGCGAGACCTTCGTCTGGACCGCAGGCCAGGACGGCTGGAAGCGGGCCGAAGATGTGCAGGAACTGGCGCAGCTCTTTACGATCCTGCCCCCGCCGCCCCCCGGCGCGTAGGCCTGGAGGACAGCTAACGGCGATTGGCACGCCACAATTTTCTTGCAAGAAAATTGCGAAACTCTTGCAAGAGTTTCTTTGGCGCGCCCCACACTGATCCTTTTTGGTGCGACCCGAATGGATCCCTCTAGCGCGACCGCGCGCCGGTCTGCGGGCCCAACTTTCCTTGGAAGGAAAGTGCAAATCTCTTGCAAGAGATTTGACGCGCCCGAACGGTGCTCAAGACCAAAAGCAACCGGAATGCACATGAAGCATCGCCAAGCGCGCGCCTAGTAAAGCCCGCTCAGAAGCGCCTCGGCGCGGCACGCATCTGACGCAAACTTAATCCCATTGGCCCGCTCAACCGGCATCGGCCGCGGCGGCGGCACTTGGCTTGCCACGATCAGCGCGCCGTCCACGCAGAGATCCTGCGCGGCACCGCCGATATTGAAGCCAAAACCGGGATCGCCGCAATTCCTGCCGAACCCGTCCATGTTCCAGGCCTGCGGCATCGGGAAGTCCTCGCCAAAGACCACGAATTCCGAGGGCGTCGGCGCGAAGGTCAGCCGCCAGGTTGTCTCGGGCAGAAGCATCCCCAGTGCCCAGCGCCCCACGGGCACGCCGTCCTTAGTGCCTGAGATCTCAAAGCAGGACAGGTCATCCTCCAGCACGTATCGCTTGCCCAGAAGGGCGACGTCAAAGCTCATACGGCCCTGCATGACGTACCCGCCGGCGCCCTGCCATTCGAACCGATAGGTGACGTCGCCAGCCTGGCCGGGCGCTGCCGCCGCTGCAAATACAAATGCCAATATCATCCGCATAGCCGACCCCACGGTTGCGACGAGGCAGAGACTACCCGGCCCGCGCGGCAATGCAACGGCTTTCCCTTGCCCGGCGCGCCGTTTACTATTCACGCAACCCATTTGAACGGATCGCAGCCGATGCCTGACGCCCCCCAAGAGCACCGCTTTCCTTGCGACAATTGCGGCGCGGATTTCCGCTTTGCCGCCGGCGAGGGCAAGCTGATCTGCGACCATTGCGGCAACGAGGCCGAGATGGCCGGGCCGCCTCCCAGCGGCGGCATCAAGGAGCTCGACTTCAAGGCGGCGCTGCAGGCGCGCCTGCCCGAGGCCGAGATCGAAGAGACCCGCGTCTCAAGCTGCCCCAATTGCGGCGCTCAGGTCGAGTTCGACGCCGACACCCATGCCGCCGAATGCCCGTTCTGCGCCACCCCGGTGGTCACCGACACCGGCACGCACCGCCACATCAAGCCGCGCGGGCTCTTGCCCTTCGCGCTGTCCGAGAGTGCCGCGCATGACGCGATGAACGACTGGCTGGGGGGCTTGTGGTTCGCGCCGGGCGGGTTGCAGGAATACGCCCGCAAGGGGCGCCGGATGGAGGGCATATACACGCCCTATTGGACCTTCGATGCCGAAACCAAGTCCAGCTATCGCGGCGAGCGCGGCACGGTCTATTACGAGACCCGCACCGTCACGCGCAATGGCAAGACCGAGACCCAGCGCGTGCAAAAAATCCGCTGGCGGCGCACCTCCGGCCGCGTGGCCCGGTTCTTCGACGACGTGCTGGTGCTGGCCTCCAAGAGCCTGCCCAAACGCTACACCGACGCGCTGCAACCCTGGGACCTCTCCGCGCTGGAGCCCTATAGCCCGGAATACCTCGCCGGTTTCCGCGCCGAGGGCTACACGGTCGAGCTGGACGAAGGCTTCCACGAGGCGCGCGCCCATATGGACCGGGTGATCGAGCGCGACGTGCGCTTTGACATCGGCGGCGACCGGCAGCGCATCCATGACGTGGACACCGCGATCAGCGACGTGACCTTCAAGCACATCCTGCTGCCGGTGTGGATGGCGGCGTATAGGTACCGCGACAAGACCTACCGCTTCGTGGTGAACGGGCGCACGGGGCGGGTGCAGGGCGAGCGCCCCTGGTCGGCGATCAAGATCGCCATCGCCGTGGCGCTGGGTCTGATCGTGGCGGGCGGGATCGGCTACGTGGTCGCGCAGAACCAATGATCTGGCAGGGGCTTGATTAACTTAACAATCCGTTAATGCGCCCTTTGCGTAGTTCCCCCGTCCACCCACCCCTATCCTCCGCCGATTCGCGCTAACGGGAGGTTAAGAGATGGCGGAAAGCCACCCGCGGGGCAGCGACGTAGACTTGGCACCGCGACGTCGCCCCAGCAACGCCATTGCGCGCCGCACCAAGGCACGCGTAGATGGGTGTTCTATTGCTCTCTCATGTTTGTGCTCCATGACGCCAACATGGGGCCACTTGGTTAGCAATCCGTTATCAGATCTGAATTTGTCCGGCTGCACGCAAAACGTAGGGTGGGCAATCTGCCCACCGCGACCACACGGCACTAATCTTTCGACGCAAGCACAGCACGCCTGATCTCACGCACCACCCCTCGAAGAAGGCACAACGCGTCCACTGTGGCTCGGCCTGCAACCCCGCTCACACCGAACCCGCAAAAAATTGTGCCTGACCCCAGCGTCGCCATGCGGTACCACTTGCCTGGAGCCCAGCAAAAATCTCTTTGAACGTCTTGCGAGTCTCAAAGAATCGGCGGGGAATTATGTGGCCTAATCATCGAGCAACAAATGTAATCAAGAGGAGAAATTTCTGGCTTCCTCTAAGCGAATTTAGCAGATTGCGCCGCAGATCCCTTATTGCCGCCAACGACGGCCTCCGAGAGATATGCGGTTACTTTGTTTGCGGCCCAGACGGTCAAGTGCGTTTGACTTTCACGCTGAACAGAACGGCGGAACCGAGCAGATTCAAGATGCGCAAAGCCGATCTAGGTGTGTGCCCTACTCGAAGGCAGGTTTGGGGAACATTTCATTCACACCCGCTTGGCGAAGAATATCCATCTGAAACGGAAGCGAATTTATCTAATTTTTCGCCGTTGCTCATGATCTACAGTGACATATTCGAAAAGATAGCGTTATGGGGATATTTCCGGAGTAGGACGCCAGTTCGATTGAATCTACGGGTCCGTAGATAACGGCAAGCCGTAGGATGGGTTTTGAACCCATCTTTCGCAACGGGAGCGAATTGTAGGGTGGGCAATCTGCCCACCGCGATCACAATTCTAATGTTTCGACGCAAGCACAGGGTGCGCGACCTCACGCACCACCCTTCGGCGAATGCACAACGCCCGCACCACCGCGCGGTCCGTTAACCACACTCTCCGCCCGACAAGTTGCCATACGCAAGTCCGACACATTGCCGACGCTTTGCCGACCGCGGATTCCCCAACAAAATAAGCCGTTAACCGCCCGATTCGCGGCCCCATGGCAAAATCCGCCGCCCGCACCGTTTAACCCTCGGTAACGCCCCGCAACCGCCCCCTCAATTTCGCAAAAGCAATTGCCAGGCGCGCCCAGACCTGAGACATCTCTGACATGACAGAGATTGACACACTCGAGGCGCTCCTTCGGCGCCGGCATTCCTGCCGCGCCTTCCTGGACACGCCCATTCCCGACGCCACCATAGAGCGCATCCTGACCACCGCCCAGCGCGTGCCGTCCTGGTGCAATGCGCAGCCCTGGCAGGTGGTCCTGACCCGACCCGACGAGACGGACCGGCTGCGCAAGGCCTTGCATTCGCACGCGAAAGAAGCCGCGCATGGCTCGGACATCCCGTTTCCCAGCCGTTACGCTGGCGCCTATCAGGATCGCCGCAGGACCTGCGGCTGGGCGCTCTACGAGGCGGTGGGCGTGGCCAAGGGCGACCGCGACGCCTCGACCAAGCAGATGATGGAGAACTTCCGCCTCTTTGGCGCGCCGCATCTGGCGCTGATCACCACCGAGGCGGATCTCGGCCCCTATGGCGTGCTGGATTGCGGCGCCTATGTCACCGCCTTCACCCTGGCGGCCGAGGCGCTGGGCGTGGCGTCCATCCCGCAGGCCGCTCTGGCGGGGTTCTCGCCCTTCCTACGCAACTGGTTCGACCTGCCCGAGCGTCGCCAGATCGTCTGCGGTATATCCTTTGGCTACAAGGACTTAGAGCACCCCTCCAACCAGTTCCGCACCGAGCGCGCCGGCCTGGACGAGGTCGTTGACTGGCGCGGATGATTGCGCCCCCGCGCGCGCACCGCTAAAGCGTTAGCGCAAACACTACAAAGGACTCTGCGATGATCCTCTGCTGCGGCGAAGCGTTGATTGACATGCTGCCACGGGAAACCAAGGCGGACGAGCCCGCCTTTATGCCCTATCCCGGCGGCGCGGTGTTTAACACGGCCATTGCACTTGGCCGCCTCGGCGCGCCAAGCTCTTTTGTGTGCGGGCTGTCGAATGACTTCTTCGGCGAGATGCTTGTCGAGACGCTGCAAGCCGCCAAGGTCCGCACCGATCTGTCGATCCGCTCTGAGCGGCCAACGACGCTGGCCTTTGTGCGGCTGGTCGAGGGCCAGGCGACCTACCTGTTCTATGACGAGAACACCGCCATGCGCATGGTCACGCCCCAGGACATGCCCAAGGTCCCAGCCGACGCCGACGCCCTGGTTTTTGGCTGCATCTCGCTGATCTCAGAGCCCTGCGCCGCGGCCTATGAGGCGCTGATGAAATCCGGGGCCGAGGCCGGTAAGGTCATCATGATCGACCCCAATATCCGGCCAAGCTTTATCACGGACGAGGCGGGCTTTCGGGGCCGCATCAACCGCATGATCGGGATGTCCGACATCGTGAAGCTCTCGGACGAGGACCTGGCCTGGCTGGGCGGGCCCGACGAGATGGAGGCCTATGCGGCACAGCTCATCGAGGCCGGCGCGAGCCTGGTCTGCGTCACCGAGGGCGCGCGCGGTGCGCGTGGGATCACCAAGGATCTCAACGTCTTCGTGGACGCCGAGCCGGTGGAGGTCGTGGACACGGTCGGCGCCGGAGACACGTTCAACGCCGGTCTTCTGGCCTCGTTGAAGCGCGCCAACCTGCTGACCAAAAACGCCGTGGCCTGCCTTTCCGAGCAGGAGCTGCGCGACGCCCTTACCCTTGGCGCGCGCGCCGCCGCGGTGACCGTCAGCCGCGCCGGGGCGAACCCGCCATGGGCGCATGAGCTATGAGGGCCCTGCTACAACGGGTCTCTGAGGCGCGGGTCAGCGTCGACGGCGCCATAGTGGGCGAGATCGGGCCGGGGCTCTTGATCCTGGTCTGCGCCATGCAGGGCGATACCGAGGCCGAGGCCGACAAGCTGAGCGCCAAGATCGCCAAGCTGCGGATCTTCCAGGATGAGGCGGGCAAGATGAACCGCTCGCTTTTGGACACCGGCGGCGGCGCGTTGGTGGTCAGCCAGTTCACCCTGGCGGCGGACACCTCTCGCGGCAACCGCCCGGGCTTTTCCACCGCAGCGCCGCCCGCCGAGGGCGAGACGCTCTATGAATACTTCGCGGACCAAATCCGCGCGCAGGGCATAGCGACCGCACAGGGCAAGTTCGGCGCCGATATGAAAGTAGCGTTGACCAATGACGGGCCGGTGACGATCTGGATGGACACGGACGCCCCTAGCGCCCGGCCTTGAACCTGAGACATCAGGCCAAGGCTGGGCGGCGGGCGCCAGAATCGGCCGCGTTACTCGATCGGCACCGCGCTTGATTCCACCACCGCCTCCATCGCCACGTAGCTGGAGGTTGCGCTGACATGCGGCAGGGTCGAAATCGTCTCGCCCATCACCAGCCGATATTCCGCGATATCGCGCGAGCGGACCTTTAGCAGGTAGTCGAACCCGCCCGCGATCATATAGCATTCCTCGATCTCGGGCACCTTGCGCACCGCCGCGTTGAAGGCATCCAGCGCCCGCTCGCGCGTGTCGTCCAGCCTGACCTCGACGAAGGTGACATGCGGCAGGCCAAGCCGCTCGGGCGACACCATCGCGCGGTAGCCGGTGATCAGCCCAGCCTGTTCCAGCGCCTTGACCCGCGCGGCGACCGGCGTCTTTGACAGGCCCACCCGCCGCGCCAGCTCGGTGGTGGTCAGGCGCGCGTCGGCGATCAGCTCTTGCAGGATCTTCCTATCATACCGGTCCATGATGCGCGCTTCGTCCCATTTCCTGGAAATATTCAGCCATTTCGACCACGTTAGTACCGCGATGCGGCCACATCGACCACCCGAAATGCGCTACACCGCGCGCAACGCAACCGGAGACGCAGCACATGGCATTTGAAGCCTTCACCACCGATGCCAAATTCGCCGACGAGGCGACCCTGCTGGAGGGGCTCATCGCGCAGGCCGCGCTGACGCCCGAGACCCGAGCCGCGATCTCCACCCGCGCCGCCGAGCTGGTGCGCCGCATTCGCGCCGAGGCCCGCCCCAGCCTGATGGAGCATTTCCTGGGCGAATACGGCCTGTCCAGCCGCGAGGGCGTGGCGCTGATGTGCCTGGCCGAGGCGATGCTGCGGGTGCCCGATGCCGAGACCATCGACGCGCTGATCGAGGATAAGATCGCGCCGTCGGATTGGGGCAAGCACATGGGCGAGGCTTCCTCGGCGCTGGTGAACGCTTCGACCTGGGCGCTGATGCTGACCGGGCGGGTGCTGGATGACGAGCAGCCCGGCATCGCGGGCGTGCTGCGCGGCGCCATCAAGCGCCTGGGCGAGCCGGTGATCCGCGCCGCGGTGGGGCGTGCGATGAAGGAGATGGGCCGGCAGTTCGTGCTGGGCGAGGACATCCGCGCCGCTTTGCGCAACGCGCGTGAATACGAGAAGGCGGGGTTCACCTACAGCTACGACATGCTGGGCGAGGCGGCGATGACCGCGGGCGATGCGGCGCGCTACGCCCGGTCCTATTCGGATGCGATCGCCGCGATCGCCTCTGCCTGCGACGGCGGTGACGTGCGCAAGAACCCCGGCATCTCGATCAAGCTCTCGGCGCTGCATCCGCGCTATGAGGTCGCGCAGGAGGCCCGCGTTATGGCCGAATTGGTGCCGGTGGTACTGCGCCTGGCGCAGCAGGCCCGTGCGGCGAATATGGGGCTGAACATCGACGCCGAGGAACAGGACCGCCTGGTCCTGTCGCTGAAGGTGATCGAGGCCGTGCTCGCCGATGAGAGCCTCGCGGGCTGGGACGGGTTCGGCGTGGTGGTGCAGGCCTATGGCAAGCGCGCCGGGCAGGTGATCGACTGGCTCTACGGGACGGCGACGCGGCTTGACCGCCGCGTGATGCTGCGCCTGGTGAAGGGCGCGTATTGGGACACCGAGATGAAGCTTGCGCAGGTCGAGGGGCATCCCGGCTTCCCGCTCTTTACCGCCAAGGCGGCGACGGATGTAAGCTATGTCGCCCTGGCGCATCGGCTGCTGGGGATGGGGGACCGGATCTATCCGCAATTCGCCACGCATAACGCGCATACCGTGGCCGCGATCCTGGAGATGGCGCAGGACGGCGCGGATTTCGAATTCCAACGCCTGCATGGCATGGGCGAGCGGCTGCACGACATCGTGCTGCGCGACGCGGGCGGGCGCTGCCGGATCTACGCGCCGGTGGGGGCGCATAAGGACCTCTTGGCCTATCTCGTGCGGCGGCTCCTGGAGAACGGGGCGAACAGCTCCTTCGTGAACCAGATCGTGGATGAGGAGGTCTCGCCAGAGGAGATCGCGGCGGACCCGTTTGACGCCTCGACCTCGGCCGCGGCGCCCGCGGGCTTGCGACACCCTTCGGCGATCTTCGGCGCGCGGCGCAACTCCACCGGCTTTGACCTGACGGATGCCCAGACGCTAAGCCAAATCGACGCCGCGCGCCAAGCCGAGCTGCCGAGGACGCCAGAGCCTGCGACGGCGGAAGAGGTGCGGCGGGCCTGCGGCGCCGCGATGCCTTGGGATGCCAGCGTCGAGGATCGCGCAGCAACGCTGCGCCGCGCCGCGGATCTTTATGAGGCAAACTTCGGGGAGATCTTCGCCACCCTGGCGCGGGAGGCGGGCAAGACCTGGCTCGACGCGGTGGGTGAGCTGCGCGAGGCGGTGGACTTCCTGCGCTTTTATGCCGATGAGGCCGAGCGCATCCGCCCCGAACCCCTGGGCACCATTGCCGCCATCTCGCCCTGGAACTTCCCGCTGGCGATCTTCACCGGGCAGATCGCCGCCGCGCTGGCCGCGGGCAATGCGGTGCTGGCCAAGCCCGCCGAGCAAACCCCGAGGATCGCAGCCCTTGGCGCCGCCCTGCTGCACGAGGCCGGGGTGCCCGCGGACGCGCTGCAGCTTCTCGCCGGGGACGGCGGCACCGTGGGCGCCGCGATCACCTCTGACAGCCGCGTTGACGGCGTGGTCTTCACCGGCTCCACCGAGACCGCCAAGATCATCCAGCGCGCCATGGCCCAGCACCTTGCCCCTGGCGCGCCGCTGATCGCCGAGACCGGCGGGCTGAACGCGATGATAGTGGACAGCACCGCCCTGCCCGAGCAGGCGGTGCGCGACATCGTCGCCTCGGCCTTCCAATCCGCGGGGCAGCGCTGCTCTGCCCTGCGCTGCCTTTACGTGCAGGAGGACGTGGCCGAGCCGATGATCCAGATGATCAAGGGCGCGATGGACCAGCTCACCGTGGGCGACCCCTGGGATCTGGCCACCGATGTGGGCCCGGTGATCGACCAGGAGGCCTATGATGGGATCGCGGGCTACGTGCGCGAGAAGCGCCGGGCGGGCAAGGTCATGCACTCGATTGGGTCGGCGCCGAACGGGCTCTTCGTGCCGCCAACGCTGATCGCGGTGGATGGGATCGCGCAGATGGAGCGCGAGATCTTCGGCCCGGTGCTGCATATGGCGACCTTCCCGGCCGAGGGCATCGACGACGTGATCGCAGCGGTGAACGCCACCGGTTACGGGCTGACATTCGGGCTGCACACCCGCATCGACAGCCGGGTGCAGGAGATCGCCGACGGCGTCGCGGCGGGTAACGTCTATGTCAACCGCAACCAGATCGGCGCGGTTGTGGGCAGCCAGCCTTTCGGCGGCGAGGGGCTCTCTGGCACCGGACCCAAGGCGGGCGGGCCGCTCTATCTGCGGCGCCTTGCCGCCCGCGCGGCGTCGGACCACGCGCCGCAGATCGGCGAGCTTCCGGGTCCAACCGGCGAGGCCAATCGATATGGGCTGCTACCGCGCGGGCCGATCCTATGCGCCGGGCCCGGTCAGGACGCCATGGACCGGCAGGCCGCCGCTGTGCGCCGCTTGGGCGGTGCCGCGCGGGTGGCCGAGGTCCAACCGCATGATCTGGTGAAGGGCGACTACGCTGCGGTGATCTATTGGGGCGAGGACGAACGCGCCTACGCCCAGGCCCTTGCAGACCGTCCCGGCCCGCTGGTGCCGCTGATCACCGGGCAGCCCGACTTGGCACATGTTATGCACGAGCGGCACCTATGCATTGACACGACCGCGGCTGGCGGCAACGCAGCGCTTTTGGCCGGGTAACGGCGCGTACGGTAAAGGCAGGGTGCCGGCCAAGCGGCGCGCTTGGAGTTCTTGGCTGGGCCAAATCTCTTGCAAGAGATTTGCACTTTCCTTCCAAGGAAAGTGGGCCCGCAAGCGGCAAGGGAGTGCGATTAAGGCATCATTTTCGGGTCGCGCTGAAGAAACTCTTGCAAGAGTTTCGCAATTTTCTTGCAAGAAAATTGTGCCGTACCAAGATCCGCCGAGGCCACAAGCAGCGCTTCAGCGCCCTGCCAATAAGACCCACATTTTGACCGATCCACTTATATTGTTGCCCCCCAAGCAACCATTATCTCAGTTTGCGGCACAAAGCGCCGAAGAGCTCTCGATTATCCGCCACAATGAAACCGCAATATTACCCTCACACGTCCCGATTGCACCCTAATCCCGCCGCAGTATCTTTAGAAATCTGATCCAACAGCGGGGTGTTGGAGAAATGATGCGGAAGATACTATTAATGGCAGCGACTTGCGCGAGCCTCGCGCTGCCGACCGGAGCTCTGGCGCAAGACCGGACACCGGAACGATCCAACGTCACAGGCTGGGAGGCCGTGGGCAAACTGACCATCGCCAACCGCGCGATGTGCACCGGCGCCTTGATCGCCCCCGACCTTGTGCTGACAGCCGCGCATTGCCTTTACGATCCCTATAGCGGGCGCAGCGTGCGCCCCCGCAAGATCCGCTTTGAGGCGGGGCTGACCGGCGGCAACGCCAAGGCCGCGCGCTCGGTGATCAAGGCCGTGGAGCATCCCAGCTACCGGCACAACCACGGCGGCGCGAACGACCCCAGCGTGGATATCGCAATCCTGAAGCTCGACAGCCCGATCAGCGGCGCCGAGATTCAACCCTTCGCGACCGATGCGCGCCCCGAGAAGGGCGACGCGCTGGGCGTGATCTCTTACACCCATCTGCGCCGCGACACGCCGCTCTGGCAGCACCCCTGTGACGTGCTGGCCAAGAAGGGCGACGTGCTGGTGATGAACTGCGAGGTGGATTTTGGCGCCTCCGGGGCCCCTGTGTTCGCCGTGCAGGGCGGGTCGCGCCCGCGGCTGGTCTCGGTGATTTCTTCGAAGGCCGCCCTGGGCGACCGCCCGGTCTCGGTCGGCACGATCATCGACAGCGCGCTGGCGCTGCTGCTGCAGCGGGCGGGATAGCCCATCCGCCAAGCCAAGGAACTGACGCCGATTGGCGGGGCCGCAATCACTTGGGCGGCCGTTTTTCCCTCTGGATTCTCGCGCCGCGCCGCTAGATAACGGGCACGCAAGAGGATCCCGTTCATGGCGAAACCAACCGACAACCCTGCCGACCCGTTCAAGAAGGCGCTTGCCGAGGCGACCCGGGTCTTGGCCGACGAGCCCGAGTTGAATGTAAGCTTCACCGTGGACCCTCCGGGGCTCTCACAGGAGCAGATGCGCCTGCCGCAGGTCTCGCGCCGCATGACCCGCGAGGAGGTGCTGCTGGCGCGCGGCACGGCGGATGCCTACGCCATGCGGATGCGCTTTCACGATCCCTCCACCTCGGCGCGCTATGCCCCGCAGGGGCAGATGGCCCGCGACATCTACGAGGCGATGGAGACCGCCCGCTGCGAGGCCGTGGGCGCCCGCGCCATGCCCGGCACCGCCTCTAACATCGACGCCAAGATCGAGAACGAGGCCAGCCGCAAGGGCTACTCCGCGCTCACCAACATGTCCGAGGCGCCGCTGCCTGTGGCCGCGGGCTATCTGGTGCGCCACCTGGCCACCGGGCGCGACCTGCCCAAGGACGCCGAGCACGTGCTGGATCTCTGGCGCGAGTTCATCGAGGGCAATTGCGGCGAGACGCTGGATGACCTGGACGCGGTGCTGGAAGACCAGGCGACCTTCGCAAAATTCGCCCGCCAGATGATCGACGATTTGGGCTATGGCGACCAGCTGGGCGACGACCCCGACGAGTTCGACGACGAGAGCCAGGACGAGGCCTCCGAGGAGGAAGACGACGAGCAGGACAGCACCGGCAACGAGGAAGACGACAGCCAAGAGGACAGCGACGCGAACCCCGAGGACGCCCAGGAAGACACCCAGGACGCGCAGGAGGCCTCGGTCACTCTGGACGACATGGCCGATGCCGAGATGGCCGACGAGGCGGAGATGCCCGAGGGCGACATGCCGTTGGAGCCGCCGCCCCCTGCCCCGCATTCCGAGGCCGATCCCGACTATGCCGTCTACCAGACCGACAATGACGAAGAGATCAAGGCCGAGGACCTGGCCGAGCCGCAGGAGCTTGAGCGCCTACGCGCCTATCTCGACCAGCAGCTTGAGCCCCTAAAAGGCGCCGTGTCGCGGCTGGCCAACAAGCTGCAGCGGCGCCTGCAGGCGCAGCAGAACCGCTCTTGGCTGTTTGATCTCGAGGAAGGCATCCTGGATGCCGGCCGCCTCGCGCGCGTTGTGGCCAACCCCACCACGCCGTTAAGCTTTAAGATCGAGAAGGACACAGAGTTCCGCGACACCTGCGTGACTTTGCTGCTGGATAACTCGGGCTCGATGCGCGGGCGCCCGATCAGCATCGCCGCGATCTGCGCCGACGTGCTGGCGCGCACCCTGGAGCGCTGCCAGGTCAAGGTCGAGATCCTAGGCTTCACCACCCGCGCCTGGAAGGGCGGGCTATCCCGCGAGGCCTGGCTGGCCGAGGGCCGCCCGCAGACGCCAGGCCGCCTGAACGATCTGCGCCACATCATCTATAAGGCGGCGGACGCGCCGTGGCGGCGCTCGCGCGACAATCTGGGCCTGATGATGAAAGAGGGCCTGCTGAAGGAAAACATCGACGGTGAGGCGCTGGAGTGGGCGCATCGGCGCATGATCGGGCGGCCTGAGGCGCGCAAGATTCTGATGGTGATCTCGGACGGCGCGCCGGTGGACGATTCCACGCTCAGCGTGAACCCCGCGAACTACCTGGAAAAGCACCTGCGCGACGTGATCGGCATGGTCGAAAAGCGCAAGCAGGTGGAGCTCTTGGCCATCGGCATCGGCCATGACGTGACGCGGTATTATGACCGTGCCGTGACGATCACCGATGTCGAGCAGCTTGCCGGTGCCATCACCGAGCAGCTGGCCGCGCTCTTTGACACTGACCCGCGCGCGCGGGCGCGCGTGATGGGGATGAAGCGGGCCGGATAGGATGCTGCTGCCCGCCGCGCTGGCGCTCTTTGCGGGGGCATGCTTTGGCTTGACCGCGCATATTCAGCGGGCGGCCTTGGTCGGCGCGGATATTCGCATCGGCACTTTCGTCAGCCTAGCAAGCATGGCAGCGCTCTCATGGGTCCTGGCGCCGTTCCTGGTGGATCCGGCTTGGTGGAGCTCCCGTGCGGTCTGGATTTTCGCGCTCTGCGGGCTCATGTTCCCGGCGCTCAGCCAAACGCTACAGATCCTGGGCGTGGCCAAGGTTGGCCCCACCCTGACATCCGCGATGGGGTCGGTCGCGCCATTTTTTGCGGCACTTCCAGCAGTGCTCTTTCTGGGCGAGGCGATGAGTGTGCAGATCGCGCTTGGTATGTCGGTCGTCGTCTTGGGGCTGATGCTGTCGGCCTTATCGGCGGGCGCGCCAAGCAGCCGAGACTGGTCACTCCTCGCCCTGCTGATCCCGGTCGGGGCCTCGGCGGCGCGAGGCCTGACCCAGCCCATCACGAAATTCGGCATGTTGGAGGTGCCAAGCCCGTTCTTCGCCACACTCGTGATGGTTTCGGTCTCTTCCGCGGTGGTCTCGCTGCGGCTGATCGGACGGCGGGCACCTGAGGCACGGGCAACTCCGCGGGGCATCGCGCTGTTTGCGGTCAATGGCATCATAAACGGGCTGGGGATTCTAGCGTTGCTTCTGGCGATCAACCTCAGCGCTGTCACAATCGCCGCGCCGCTGGCCACCACTGCGCCGCTTTGGACGTTGGTGTTCGGGGCGTTGTTCTTCCGGACGGAAGTCATCCGACCGCGCCAATGGGCGTTCTCGCTGCTGGTGGTGCTGGGTGTGGTGCTGATCGTGGCGCGCTAACGTCTTGGCCGGGCGCCAATCGCCCGATGTCGCGCCAAAGGCGCGCAAGGGCTCATAAAGCGTGCGCAAAGCGCACTCCTTTTAACAACTCCCCCTGGAAACCCCGTAGCAACAGCGCCAATCTGGCAAAAAAGGAGTCGCCCCATGTTCCAGTCCTTCGACGCCCCCACCTCCCCCGAGCAAGGCCCGCCGCGCCTGGCCGCGCTGCGCGCCGAGTTGGCCAAGGAAGGGCTCGATGGGTTCCTCGTGCCCCGCGCGGACGCGCATCAGGGCGAATACGTGGCGCCCTGCGATGACCGCCTGGCCTGGCTGACCGGGTTCAGCGGCTCGGCGGGGTTCTGCGCGGCGCTGCGGGACATCGCGGGCGTCTTCGTCGACGGGCGCTACCGGGTGCAGGTCAAGGACCAGACCGCGGATGTCTTCACTCCGGTGGACTGGCCCGAGGTGAAGCTGGGCGATTGGCTTGTGGAGCAGCTCCCCGATGGCGGCACGGTCGCGCTTGACCCCTGGCTGCATACATTGGGCGAAATCGAGACGCTTCAGACGCGCCTTTCGGGCACCGGCATTGCGCTGAAGGAAACTGGCAACCTGGTGGACCGCATCTGGCCCGATCAACCGCCGCGCCCCGCCGAGCCGGTCACCCAGTTCCCCAAGGAATTCGCCGGCAAAGGCGACGAGACCAAGCGCGCCGAGATCGCTGAGGCTTTGCGGGCGGCGGCCCAAAGGGCCGCGATCCTCACCTTGCCGGACTCGATCTGCTGGCTGCTTAACATCCGCGGGCAGGACATCCCCCGCAACCCGATCACCCATGCCTTCGCGATCCTCCACGATGACGGGCGGGTCGAGCTGTTCTCGGACCCCGCCAAGTTCGCCGGGCTCGGGCCGGATCCCGCGATCACCCTGCGCGGTTGGGACGCGTTCGAGGCCGCGCTTGCGGGCCTGACAGGCCCGGTCCGCGTTGACAAGGACAGCGCGCCGCTCGCGGTCACGCGCGTCCTGGAACAGGCCGAGGTGGCGATTGTTTATGATCGCGACCCGTGCATCCTGCCCAAGGCCTGCAAGACCGAGGCCGAGATCAACGCGACCCGCACGGCGCATCTGCGCGACGCCGCCGCCATGTGCGAGTTTCTCGCCTGGCTGGACGTTGAGGCCCCCAAAGGCCAGCTGACCGAGATCTCGGTGGCGCAGAAGCTAGAGGGCTTCCGGCGCGCCACCAACGCGCTCAAGGACATCTCCTTCGACACGATCTCTGCGGTCGGGCCGAACGCCGCCCTGCCGCATTACCGCGTCTCGCACGCCTCCAACCTCCCCGTCACGACCGGCGAGCTGCTGCTGGTCGACAGCGGCGGGCAATACCAGGACGGCACCACCGATATCACCCGCACCATGGCCATCGGCACGCCAAAGCCAGAGCATGTGCAGTGCTTCACCCGCGTGCTGCAGGGGATGATCGCGATCTCGATGCTGCGCTGGCCGCGCGGGCTGGCCGGGCGCGACCTGGACGCCCTGGCGCGCTTCCCCTTGTGGAAGGCCGGGCTGGATTACGACCACGGCACCGGGCACGGCGTAGGGGTCTACCTTTGCGTCCATGAGGGGCCCGCGCGGCTCTCCAAGATCTCGCAGGTGCCGCTGGAGCCCGGCATGATCCTATCCAACGAGCCCGGCTATTACCGAGAGGGCGCTTTTGGCATCCGCATCGAGAACCTGATTGTGGTGCAGGAGGCACCCGCCCTGCCGGGCGGAGATCCGAAACGGGAGATGTTCGACTTTGAGACCATCACCTGGGTGCCGATTGACCGCAGCTTGATCGACACGGGGGCTCTGAGCGCGGAGGAACGCGCGTGGGTCAACGACTATCATGCTGAGGTCAAAGCGAAAGTCTCTGGCCGCGTCAGCCCCGAGACCAAGGCGTGGCTCGACAGGGCCACCGCGCCGATTTGACATAGGATTGACGCATATGTCCTGCTAGGGTCGTCCCTATTCAATAAAGGGGGAGAGCAGAATGGCCGATCACATTAACATCCGACAGGCGCCGGGCACCTGGGTCGTGCGCGCCGCGGGCGCCGTTCTGGGCGAGAGCCAGAACGCGCTGGAGCTGACCGAGGGCAGCTATCCGCCAGTGATCTACTTCCCCCGCGGCGACATCGCCATGGCCTTCCTGGACCAGACCGAAAAGACCAGCCACTGCCCGCATAAGGGCGACGCGAGCTATTTCACCATCGAGGGAAAATCCGGCCCGCTCACCGACGCCGCCTGGAGCTATGAAGACCCCAAGGACGCCGTCGCGGCGATCAAGGACCACCTGGCCTTCTACACCGACCGCGTCACCGTCGAGCAGCTGTAGGCGCCGGAACGATCCCCCGCTCCGCATCCTGACAGAAAACCAAGGCGCATTGCCGTCATGGGCCTTGCCGTGGTCTCACCCGGCGGGTGGCGCTTTCTCGCGCGACTGGAAGGTTGCGCGCAGCGCGTGGTGCTCCCAAAGGAGTCAGCGTATTCCGGGATGGGTGGCTTCCTGACGCGAAGGACGGTGTCGTCTGCCGCCCCCGAAAGAGTGCCCGCATCCGCAATGTCGCAGCGCTGGTACGCAAGCCGCGCCGGGCTCTGCCGGGGCGCGGCTCTCATGTGTTTCAGCCCAGCCCTAAGGAGCAATACCGTGCAATTGCGCGATGTCGGCCTCAAGCTCGGCCTTCTGCGCGTCGCTCAGCGGCACCAAAGGCGGCGCCATGCGCGTCCAGGTCGCGTCGCCGCTGCGCCAGGCCTCCACCTGCTTCATCGCGGCCATAAGCGGGTATTTCGACGCCACCACGCGCGCCGCCTTGACCTTGGCGAACGCGGCGCTGTCCGGGCCTGCCGCCCTGCCCGCCTGCGCCAGCGCCCCGAACGCGTTGGTCGAGCCCGAGATCAAGCCCGCGCAGCCACCGGCCAGCCCCTCAAAGAGCAACGCCTCGCTGGAGGGATAGACGTCAAAACCGCCCTCAACACCGCCGGTTGCATCCGCGAAGGCCAGCGCCTGGGACATGTCGCCACTGGAATCCTTCAGCCCCGCAACCACCGGGCCAAACGCCTGTTTCAACCGCACCACCACATCCACCGGGATCGGGGTCATCGAGACCTGCGGGAAGTGGTAGAGATAAACCCGCAGTCGGTCATCTCCGACCGCCTCGATCAGCCGCGAGAAATAGGCATAGAGCCCCTCGTCGCTTGGGTTCTTTTAATAGAAGGGTGGCAGGACCAGCACGTTGCAGAACCCAGCCGCGACCGCCGCCGAGGTCAGATCAACCGCATCCGAGGTCGCGCAGGACCCGGTGCCAAAGATCACGCGGTTCGGGTCGAACCCCGTCTCGGCGAACGCCCCCGGCAAGGCCATGCGATCGCGGTAGCCAATCGAGTTGCCCTCGCCTGTCGTGCCGGTCGGCGCCACGCCGTCACAGCCTCCGTCGGTCACAAGGTGTTTGCAGTAGGCAATCAGCTTATCGGCGTCCAACGCGCCATCTTCGCCGAATGGCGATACAGCGGCGGCATAGATCCCCCGGATGGCTTTGCTCATGTCTATCCTCCCTAACACGATCCCGCCTAGACACGCTTAAACCGCCAAGCCCGTCAATGCTTTACGTGCAAATGCTTGAGGACATCTCGCATAGATCGTCACTTTAAGCCTGGAGTGGGCCTTTGGGCCTGCCAAATCTCTTGCAAGAGATTTGCACTTTCCTTGCAAGGAAAGTGGGCCCGCGCGTTGGTAAGACGTTGCGATAGAGCCAGCATTTCGGGTCGCGCCGAAGAAACTCTTGCAAGAGTTTCGCAATTTTCTTGCAAGAAAATTGCGGCGCGCCAATGCACGCTTCGGGCCAAGATTGATCTTTCGCTCTAAATGCCCCCGAAGAAATTGAGCTTCCCTCCCGGCCCCGCTACTGTTCTGCCAACGCACTCAAACCGCGAGCACAGCATGATCGATCTCTACACCTGGACCACCCCTAATGGCCGCAAGGTCTCGATCCTGCTCGAGGAGCTGGGCGCCGACTACACCGCCCATGCCGTCGACATCACCAAGGACGCGCAGTTCGCCCCGGACTTCCTCAAGATCGCCCCCAACAATCGCATCCCCGCGATCGTCGACCACGACACGGGCGTGCAGATGATGGAGACCGGCGCGATCATGCTGTATCTGGCCGAGAAACATGACCGCTTCTTGCCCAAAGGCAAGGACCGCTGGGCCGCAATCGAGTGGCTTATGTGGCAGATGGGCGGGCTCGGGCCGATGCTGGGCCAGGTGCATCACTTCGTGAAATACAACGCGGGCAAGTCCGCCTATGCCGAGGAGCGCTATTCCAAGGAGGCGCGGCGGCTCTATGGCGTGCTGGATCGGCGGCTGGCCGGGCGCGACTACATGATTGGCGAAGATCGGGGCGCTTATTCCATCACGGATATGGCCTGCTGGCCCTGGGTCTCGCGCTTTGAGTGGCAGGAGATCGACCTGGGCGATTTCCCGAACGTGCGCGACTGGTACCTTCGCATTGCCGAGCGCCCCGCCGTGCAGCGCGGCTATCAGGTACCAAAATACGTGACGGATGTGCCAATACCCTAAGCTTGGTAGCGGGGCCGTCAGGTCAGAAACGAGGCCCCCATCTCGCCGATCAGCAACGCCGCCGCGTTCGTGTTCGCGGCGGGCATGGTGGGCATAATCGAGGCGTCCACGACCCGCAAATTCCGCAGCCCATGCACGCGCAACTGGTGATCCACGACCGAACCCTCCTGCGCGCGCGGCCCCATGCGGCAGGTGCCGATCATGTGGAACGTCGTGGTGCCGCGTTCCACTGCGGTCTGCAGCAGCTCTTCATCCGATTGCATCGCGTCGCCGGGATAGATCTCGCCCGCAAAAAAGGGCTGCATCGGCGGGGTGCGCATCAGCTGCCGCGCCAGGCGAAGCCCCGCGAGCAGGACACGGCGGTCCTCGGGTGCGCTTAAGTAATTGGGCTGTATCTGCGGTTTCTCGAACGGGTCCGAGGAGCGCGCCAGCACCGTGCCGGTGCTTTCGGGGCGCTGCTGCCAGGCGGCCAGGGTCATGCCCGGAAGGTCGTCCAGCTGGCTCTGATTGCCCTCCTTGTAGCTCGCGGGCATGAAGGTGATCTGCAGATCGCTCTCGTCGAGCACCGGGTTGGATTTGGCGAAGGCGTAGCAGACCGTGGACGGCAAGCTCAGAACCGAGGGGCGCCCGGCCAGCCATTTGGCGACCTCGCCCGCGAATGCCATGCCCCGCGTGCGCTCGTTGAAGGTCTGCGTGCCCTTCACCCTCGCCGTGAAACGCGGCGTATAATGGTCGCGCAGGTTTTGTCCGACACCGGGCAGCGCGTGCCGCAGGGCCACTCCAATGCGGCCCAGATGCGCCGGGTCGCCTATACCGGAGAGCTGCAAGAGCTGAGGCGAGTTGATCACCCCGCCCGCAAGGATGACCTCGCGCCTGGCCTTGACCTCGAACGATCTCCCGCCGCGGCGCACAAGCACACCGGTTGCGGTCTTGCCCTCAAAGCTGATCTCGGTGGCGTGGGATTTGGTCAGCACGCGCAAATTGGGGTTCTTCAGGTTGGGCTGCAGAAAGGCCCTTGCCGCGCTCTGCCTGCGCCCCGCGGCGATTGTGCGCTGCGAATAGGCCGCGCCGAACTGCGCCCCGGCGTTGTAATCAGGGTTGCGCGGGATGCCGAGCGTCTCAGCGCCGTCCAGGAAGGCCTCACAAATGGGATGCGTCCAGTCGGTCGGCGTCACCGCCAGCGGCCCGCCGCGCCCACGCGCGCCGTCCTGGTCGGGGCCGAGCCAGGTCTCAAGATCGCGAAAGCTCGGCAGCACGCTGGCGTAGTCCCAGCCCGGATTGCCAAGCTGCGCCCAGTGGTCAAAGTCCGACGGCGCACCACGGTTGAAGACATTGCCGTTGATCGCGGACGATCCGCCCAGCGTCTTGCCTCGCGGCACCGGAATGCGGCGCCCGCCGGTCCAGTCCGACGGCTCCGCCTCGTACATCCAGTTGAACCGCGCGTTGCGCATCAGCTTCATCCAGCCGACGGGCAGATGGATCATGGGGTGCCAGTCCGCCGGGCCGGCCTCGATCAGGCAGACGCTGTGGCGCGTGCGCTCGACCAAGCGGGCAGCCAGCACGCAACCCGCCGAGCCCGCGCCGACGATGACGTAGTCGAATTCCTCCATCGAGCCAGGTTCGTCTGAGACCTATTCGAACGTCAATAGGGGCTGTGCGATACCTGTGATCTGGAGCGGTCGTTGCGAACACGCGCATTGCCTTAACCACGCTTGCCGACCCCAGGTGCAGCGGAACCCAAGCAATGCAACCGCCCGAGCTTGCCTCGGGCAGCGGCCGACCTCCCCCAGGAGGCCGCTTTTGCGACGCTGCAAACCAATGAAACAACTGCGGTTGTAGAGAGCGCGCGCCAGGTGGCGATGTTGCGCAGGCGACCTCCAGGTCGGCCGCAGCCCGTGTTGCGCTTGGTTCAAGGCGGAGGCCCCGGGTCAAGCACGGGGCGGGAGTCTAACGCCCGCTCCAAGCCAATCCCGGAGCTACGCAAAGGCCTATTTGGGCGGCAGCCTCACCGCGCCATCCAGGCGCAGCGTGGTCCCGTTCAGATACCGGTTCGCCACGATCTGGCTGGCCATCAAGGCATATTCCTCCGGCGCGCCCAGCCGCGGCGGGAACGGCACGTCGGCGGCAATCTTGGCGGAGACCTCCTCGGGCAGGCCCTCCATCATCGGCGTGTTGAACAAGCCCGGCGCAATCGCAACCACGCGGATGCCCGCGCGGGCGAACTCGCGGGCGGCGGGCAGCGACATGGAGGCGATCGCCCCTTTCGAGGCAGCATAGGCCGACTGCCCAAGCTGGCCATCCTGCCAGGCGATAGAGGCGGTGTTGATTATGACTCCGCGCTCTCCGCCAGCGTCTGGCTCCAGGGTCATCATCCGTCGCGCGGCATGGGTCATAACATAGTAGCTGCCGAACAGGTTGATCCTGAGAGTTCTCTCGAAGAGATCGAATGACGGGGTGCCGTCCCGCCCCACGATCCGCGCGGCCAGCCCGATCCCCGCACAGTTCACGGCCACGCGCGGGGCCTGCCCCAAAGCGGCCTCGGCCTCCGCTATGGCGGTCTCGACGGCCGCCGCGTCGCTGACATCCACTCCGACGGCAATCCCGCCGATCTCGCCTGCGACCCGCTGGGCCGCCTCTTGGTCTAGGTCAAGGACGGCAACGCGCGCGCCCATTTCTGCGAAGTGCCGCGCGGTCGCCGCGCCAAGCCCGCTGCCGCCGCCTGTTATGAGTGCTCCGTTGCCCTTGAGTTCCATATGTGGTGTCCCTCCCGCGTGCCTTCTGCCGGCCGATTTCTGACTGTAAGTTGTATCGACTGCTTCGTGGGGCATCGCAACCGGGCCGAAACATTTTTGGCGGCCCAGGATTGCCCGCCCCCGGTCGTGAGCGGCGAGCCGTCGATGGCTAGATATTTTCACCCCGGATCGCGCGACAAACCGCATCGGTGACGTCTTGGGTCGTGGCGGTCCCCCCCACATCAGGCGTCACCGTTCCCGCGGCGCATGTTCGCTCGACGGCCCGCATCATGCGCGAGGCGGCCGCCGTCTCGCCAAGATGTTCCAGCATCTGCGCGGCGGTCCAAAAAGTCGCCACCGGGTTGGCGATGCCTTTGCCGGTGATGTCGAACGCCGAGCCGTGGATCGGCTCGAACATCGAAGGGTAGCGCCGCTCTGGGTCGATATTCGCGGTGGGCGCCACGCCCAAAGAGCCCGCCAGCGCGCCCGCAAGATCCGACAGGATGTCCGCGTGCAGGTTGGTCGCCACGATTGTGTCCAGGCTGCGCGGCTCTTTCACCATGCGCACCGTCATCGCGTCGACCAGCATCTTGTCCCAGGTCACGTCGGGGAACTCGGCGGATACCTCCGCGGCGATCTCGTCCCACATGACCATGCCATGCCTTTGGGCATTTGACTTTGTCACCACGGTCAAAAGCTTTCGCGGGCGCGACTGCGCCAGCTTGAACGCGTAGCGCATGATGCGGCTCACGCCCGCGCGGGTGAAGACGGCGACCTCGGTGGCGACCTCCTCGGGTAGGCCGCGATGGGCGCGCCCGCCCATGCCGGCATACTCGCCCTCAGAGTTCTCGCGCACGATCACCCAATCAAGGTCACCGGGGCCCACCCCCGCCAGGGGCGCCTGGATGCCCGGCAGGATCCGCGTTGGGCGCACGTTGGCATATTGGTCAAACCCCTGGCAGATCGGCAGCCTGAGGCCCCAAAGCGTCAGGTGATCGGCCACATCCGGCGCGCCCACCGCACCAAAAAGGATCGCGTCATAGGCCTTGAGCGTCTCGGTCCCGTCCTCGGGCATCAGCGCGCCCGTGCGCTTGTAGCGGTCCGAGCCCCAATCGAACTGCGTGACCTCCAGCGCAAATCCGCCGTCGCGCCTGGCCAGTGCCTGCAAGGCTTGCAGGCCCGCGGCGATGACCTCTGGCCCGATACCATCAGCGGGTATGGCCGCAATCTTGTAGGTTCTCACGCGCTTTCCTTTACCTTGGAGCCGTGGGCGATCGTTGGCGGCGCGGCGTTGAGCGCCTCGACCGCGAAGCCAGCTGCGGCCTTGTATTTGGCCATGTAGGCCTGGCGTTCCGCGGCGGGAATGACCGCGTCAATGTCGTCGAAGACGCCGCCGCAGCGCTCGTCCAGGACGTTCAGCAGGCCGAACGGGCCCGCGCCGCGGTTGCGCAGCACAAGCTCAGACACCGGACCGCAGAGCTGCGCGTCATAGGCGCGCAAGGCCGCGGGCGACACCCCGTGCGCCAGCATCTTCGCGCCCAGAACGCGGGCATCCACAATCGCCTGGCTCGCGCCATTTGACCCTGTGGGGAACATCGCATGTGCGGCATCTCCCAGCAGCGCCACGCGCCCGTCCACCCAGGTCGGGACCGGGTCACGGTCGATCATCGGGTTTTCAAAGGTGCAATCGGCCTCCTGCAGCATCGCGGGCACATCCAGCCAATCATAACGGAAATCCTCGAAGTGGTGGATGAACCGGTCCAGCGACACCGGGCGGAACCAGCCCTCCTGCTGCCACCCCTCGGCGCTGTCGACCGTGACCTCGGCGATCCAATTCACCAGCGCGTAACCCTCTGCATCCGGCGCCGAGATTGGGTACATCACCACGCGGTGGCGGTGGTTGCCGAGCCCCACAAACGAGGATCCCGTGCGCCACGGCTTGGCGCGCACGGTGCCGCGCCACATCAGCATCCCGCCCCAGTGGATGGGCGGCTGCTGCGGATGCATCTGGGCGCGCACAACGGAATGAATGCCATCCGCTCCGATCAGGATCGGGGCCTGCAGGCTTGCTCCACCGTCCAAATGCACCACCACGTGATCGCCGCTGGTCTCGTATCCCGTAACCTTGGCGCCAAGCCGCACCGCATCCCCGCCCAACCGTGCGATGACCTCTTGGTAAAGCAGCATGTGAAGCGCCCCGCGATGCGCGGCATATTGCGGCCACTTGTATCCCGCCTCAAGCCCGCGCGCCTCGGCGTAAACCTCGCGACCGTTCAGCCCCACCAGCGCCCATTCCCGGGCCGCAAGCCCCACGCGGTCCAGCGCCTCTGCACCGATCCCCAGATCAAAAAGCTCGCGCACCGCATTGGGTTGTATGTTAATGCCCACGCCCATGGGTTTCATTTGGGAAGAGGCCTCAATCACCTGGCAGGGCACGCCGATCTGGTGGAAGGTCAGCGCCAGGGCCAGCCCGCCAATTCCTCCGCCAGCGATCACGACTTTGTTGTTCATAGCGAGTTCTGCATGCCCATGCCTCCCAACACGCCGCGCGGCCCCTGATGCGCTTTTCGCAACGTGCCGATGATTGTGCCAAGGTTCAACCGAGTTAATGGCGGGTCAGGCGGCGCCGCGGCGGCGCGGTTTCTTGGACCGCCCCCCCGAGATCATGAACAGCGTTCGGGGCCGCCCGTGTACCGGCTTGGAATAGACCAACGCGTTAACCGAAACCCCGGTCAGAATCTCAACCGACATTCGGGCGGCCGCTGGATTGACAACCGGCTAATCGAACGCTTGTGGCGGAGCCTGAAATACGAATGCGTCTATCTCAATGCTTTCGATACAGGCCCACAATCTCTGGCAGCCATCGGCAAATGGATGGGGCATTGCAACGTTGAGCAACTGCATTCCGCCCATGGCGAAATTATTTCGGACCATGAGTATGTAATCGAAAACAGAGCCCGAAAGAGTGACGACCCAAGTATAAAATGAGCCACCTTAAATGAACTTCAGGATGCACGGAAATTTAGGGCCACCTCGGTATCTTACTTCGAGGTAGGGAAAAGAAGCGTTCCAGCGTGATGACGCACCGGACTCGCGACACACATGACGCGCCTTGGGGTCGGTTCGCGAAGTCAATTTGCGACTTCGACAACTTCGCAAAGAAAAGCCTCTCTAAATGCTCCCGCTCTGATAGTCAGGAGGCGCTACACCGCATTAACTCGCTTAGGTATCACCTGAAAAATTGTTGGACTTGAAGGGGTTGCCCGTGAAACTTCAAGCAAAAAATAAGCGAGGCAATTATGGCTATTGGGCAGAATAACTTCAATGACAATCTCCGCGAATCGGCGGTGGATGTCTATATCGATGCGGGTTCGACGGTTCGGGCGCCACTGGACAGAACCGATTTCATCTTTTCGTTTTCGCGCGAAGAGGTTCAGGACTTTGAACGCGTGGGCGATGACCTCGTCTTGGTCCTAAACAACGGCGAAACCGTTCGGATCATTGACTACTATCAGGGCGCGTATGAGCACGCCTTGTTGTTTGGCGGCGAGGGCGGCGGAGTTGGCGTGGGCGTTCTGGCAGCTGGCGCGCTGGGGCTTGGCCTCGCTGGACTGGCTCTGGCCGGTGACGGCGGGGACTCGGATCCTGTATCGTCCCCGCCGCAAGTGTCTCGACCAACGATTGACGACACCGCCGTGACACGGTTCATCGGCTCAAATTCAACAGGCGGCGTGCAGATCACAGGAACTGGCGAGCCGAACACGACGGTTGAGGTGGACATCGGCGGCGAGGTCAGGATGGCCACGGTGGATGCAAGCGGGTACTGGTCCGCGAATTACAATCTCGCCGATCTTCCCAGCGATGGCGTCTACACCGTGACTGCGGTCGCGACCGACCCAAATGGGAATGCGTTCAACCTGCTTGGACCAAACCTGGACATCGACACAACAGCTCCGACCGCGTCGCCGACCGATGGGTTTGAAGCGACGGGCGACGTGATCTCCGCGGTGGAACATGAGAATGGTGTGGACCTAAGCGGGACCGGCGAGCCAGGAGCAACGGTGGCCGTGACGGTGAACGGCGTAACACACGAAACCACTGTAGACCCAGCGGGAAACTGGCAGGTAACCTTTGCGCCCGATGAACTTCCCACCGGAGAGACCACGATCCCTGCGGTCCTGGTCACAACCGACCCGCATGGAAACAGCGCCAGGACAGTGGAGGCGCTGGTCATTGACACCGATCCCGGCGACCTCACGCTATCGACGGACCCGATCGAAACGGACGATGTGATCAACGCCGTGGAGCGCGCGGACGGCGTCGTTGTGCACGGCACTGCGACACCTGGAATTGCGGTCGCCGTCGCAGTGGGAGCCGCAAGCTATAACGTGACCGCATCTCCCTCTGGAGACTGGTCGGTGCTGGTGCCGCGTTCCGACTTGCCAACCGGAACGCAAGACCTGTCCATCCGGGCATCCATCTCCGACGACCAGGGCAACACGAAAACTGTGTTCGACAGCGTACGTGTTGATACCGTTGTTGACGATTTCCGCTCGGATATCGGTGCGGTGACCGGCGACGGGTTTGTGAACTCCGCGGAGCAGGGTCAGGGCGTCACCGTGTCTGGTGTCGTCGAACCTGGATCTACTGTGATGGTTCAGTTCGGAAGCACCGAGATCGCCGCGACTGTCGATTCGCTCGGCAATTGGACGGCGGTCATCCCCACGGATAGCATCGCACCGGGAACCTACAACATTCCGATCTCTGCTACGGCAACGGACCCAGCTGGAAACTCGCAAGTACTGTCAGATGTTGTCAAAGTGGACACTGAAACCTCGCTGACCGCATTACAATTCCAGACCGCTGACGACGTGATAAACGCGCAAGAACGCAGTGATGGGGTGACATTCTCTGGGACAAGCGAGCCCGGCGCGACGATTGCCGCGTCGTTCTCGGGGACAACGCTCAGCGCCGTCGCCGACTCTGCCGGCAATTGGGAAATCACGTTCCCCGAGGCCGCCGTTCCAGTCGGCACTTACAACGCAAATGTCCAAATTACTGCCACCGACATCGCCGGAAACAGCGCGAACCTGTCCGAGAGCTTCCTTGTGGATACGCAAGTCGACACTCCAGGGGTCAATTCCCTGACCTTCACATCCAACGAGGTTACCGGGATCAGCACGCGGAATGGCGAGGATGCCCATTCGATTTATACGCTGCAGCCATCCGGGGCCCTTGGCGCAATCAACACGACTGCATCTAGCGATCCGAATCTCGGTACGGAATTGGATTTCGGCACACCCATCTTGGATGGCACCAATTTTGTGGTCGTCAGCGAGGACAATGCCGGGAATAGCGCCGCGACGCTTGTCGTCCTTGAGGACAATGCTGGCAACGATTCCACGATCCTGCATCCCGGTTTGGACGGATTTGATGTCCTGGCGCTTGATCTGGACTATTCTTACGGGTCTAATCTGGTGCTGTCAGACGCCCAAATCATGGAGCTGACCAACGGCACGGGCTCTTTGACTGTCTATGGCGGAGCGGACGACACGCTGACGCTGTCAAACGCAACAAGGACCGCGGGGAACCAAACCAACGGGAACGACGTCTTCGATGTCTACACGCTGGATTCTGGCGCGACGGTTTTGGTCGATGACGACATCCGCGTCGTGATCTGAATGGGGTGACCGGTTGCGGGCGTAGCCCGACAAGACCCATGCGACCGTGACGATGCGACAGCCTGATCACAACCCGATGCTGACAGGTTCGGATTGTGGTCATGGCTGTCGTATCGTTTGTCTGCTTGGTCGCGCAGAGTTCCCAGTCAGGGTGGAGCGGCTGCAACATCTGCTTGCTGGCCTCGGCCTTACGACCTGAACCCAGCGACCGCCTTGGCCTCTACGTCCTCTGGTACGGCCATCACGCCAGCGCCCTTTAGGATGCCGCAAATCGTCATCCAGAAGAAAGAATACAATTCATCTCTGATGTGCACCTCCGGCTGGTGTTTTTTGGCACCCCCCCAAGAATTCAACTCCAAGTGCGACACCGGAATACCGGTACAGATTTGGGATAGAATTACTGTCACTTAACACTGAGCGAGCGCCGCGATCTGCACAGCATGATGAAGATGGGCTTGAGCACGGCAGAAATGACGCGTGAAGGCGGGCGGTGGGCCATGTCCATAAGTGATTCTCACTAACGAGAACACCGGTCCGGATTCCCATTACCCCACTTCGGCGCAACAATACGTACAGTTCCGATCAACCGTTTCCAATTTCGCACCAACCACATGCGTTTTGAGCCGTACGAGGCCAAAATCGGTCCTGTGACTATCATTAGCGAATTGGTCATTCTTGGCTAATTTCCTGGCCCTAGCGTAACCGATTTAGCGCCATATTTGCCCCAAATTCCCGCATAGAGAGTCCAATCGAACCCCGTTCACGTTACATCCCTCTCGCAGTCACGAGAGCCTCCGCGCCGATGATGCTCGCACCACGTCGGCACGCGAAGTCATACCGCCAGGTGAATTAGCAAATACTGTTCCTCGAATACAGCTCGGTAGCCACTGTGGCGTTCGCCAAACGTCCCGGCAGCCGGTTCAAAACATCTGGGGAGGGGCGGCTATGCCCGCTATCACGATTATCAATGCCAGTTTCGAGAGCAGCTATGATGGCGATTGCGTTGCCCGCATCACGAATGATGGTCGGTTCATAAGCCAAACGACCGCCGAAACCCAAAACACGAACGTGATTAACTCATTCAATCCAAAGGTTGGTGAGGGCGACGATTCAAGCGGCAGAAGCTACACGGCCAACATATTCGCGGGCACGACGCTCATCGGGACCACGACCGGTCACCAGGACAGGTTTGAGAAGCCAGAGAAGACAGATCTTGAGGACCTATTCGGCTCGCTGGACACCACAGATGGGTCGCTGAACGGAACTCCGGCGCGCACGCTTCTGGGGGGTGGAGAAGTCACACGGCATCTCCACGAGCAAAAGCAGTTCGCGACCTTCTGCAAGCGATCTATCGAGAACACAAAGCAGGTGCGATCAGAGCATCCGCACGAGATTTCGCAGGCCGCCTAGCGGATAAATTCACACATAGCATTGAGGAAGAAAGAGCAGAATAAAAAGACTACTGGCAAACACAGGCCACGCAGCAAGTCCGGACGCCCCCCCCTGTCCGGACTTGTCTGCTGTCTGGCGCGCAGGTTGCATGAGAACCGAGCCTAAAAAACCGTGCAAAAATCAAACACAAGCCGGCAGTAAAGTTAAGAAATACCTGGAATGGATGGATCACGGGTATGTCGGTATAGGCTGTCTTAGCACCAACGGCTGCGATTCAGTCCCGCACTTTTTTGGGCAATAAAGCGAGCCTTGTTGCGCCATTGATCCGAGCGACAATGGCGAGCGGCCCATTGTCGGATCTTATGTATTCCAGCGGACCACACAAGATGCAAAGGTCTGTCAGGGCGTCCAGCACGTCCGTTGAGTTGAGCTTGCGATCGACCCGGATCATGAGCGCCCGCCTAAAGCGTTTCGACAAAAGTTTGAATCGGTTGGATTCCCACAGAGCTTGAACTGTGATTCACCTTGATAGGGAGGATCACATCATGCCAGCACCATTGTCGACAGAACTGCGCGACCGCTTTGCGCGTTTGATCAGGGAAGGACTGTCCGGGAGAGAAGCCTCACGCCGCCTTCAGGTTTCTGCCGCCACTGGCGCTCGATGGGCCGGTCGAATCCGGAGTACCGGGGCTGCCACTGTTGCACTGATGGGACGTCCTGCGGGATCGGGCAAGCTGGCCGACCATATAGAGTTCTTTAGGGAGTTGGTGACGCAGGACCCGGACATCACGTTATTCGAACTGCGTGATGCACTCGCTGATGCGGAAGGGGTTGCGGTCCATCATTCCGCCATTGCGGGGTTGCTCAAGCGCCTCGGCTTCACGCACAAAAAAAGTCGTTGGTGGCCTCCGAGCGCCGCCATGCCAAGGTAAGGCGACGGCGGGCTGATTGGTTTGCTCATCGCATTCCGGCCGTCGGGGCCTCACCGGATCGTGTTGTCTTCATTGACGAAACCGCCGTGAAGACGAACCTCACGCGGCTACGGGGCTGGGCGTCACGCGGCGAGCGCCTGACCATGGACGCGCCCTTCGGCAGTTGGGGGACGCAGACACTGATTGCCGGTCTGAGCTATGATGCGCTGATCGCACCCTGGGTCATCAAAGGCGCAATGGACGGTCCTGCTTTTGCCGCCTACATCCGCGAAGTGCTGGTGCCCGAAATCACACCCGGCACGGTGGTGATTCTCGACAACCTGGCCACGCATCGCAACAAGGAAGCAGCAGCCGCGCTAAAGGCGCATGGCTGCTGGTTTCTGTACCTGCCGCCACACTCCCCAGACCTCAACCCGATTGAACAAGCTTTCTCGAAGCTCAAGGCCCATCTCCGACGGATCGGAGCACGCTCGTTCACATCCGTCTTCAAAGCCATCGGTGAAATCTGTGACCTGTACGATCCGGAAGAATGCTCGAACTACTTCAAGGCCGCTGGATATGTCTCAAACTAATGTCGAAACGCTCTAGTGCATACATCACGCGCCATTGTGCTCGAACCAATGGCACACATGGCGGGTTATTCAGCGTCCGATAGACCCGTCCATCAGCCGTGCGGTTCTGAACAAAATCGTAGGACCAGAAGCAATTGCAATCATCCTTACCGCGTCAGCGGAGACGCCACACAGCGACACTAGCTTTAACTTCGCACGCATTCGCGCCGCACCACACAAACGAAGAGGCGCCGCGCATATAAGAACGCCAATAGGTAAGCCAGATATGTGCGTATGGCAGATGTCCGCGAATACAAGAGAAACTGCGCCAAAAATATCAACAAGTTACAATATCACCCTGGGGGCGATTGAATTGCTGAACGCGTTAGGTGGTTCAACTACCATGGAAAGAAATAATGGGTGCGACAGACAAATACACCACGCATAAGCCAGAGAAAGTTTTGGACTTTGGCGAATATCGATACGAGCGCTCAGGCATCGAAATACGGCGCGTGGTCTTGGATGGACCGCCCAAAACGACCAGACCGCCCCCTTTGGAGCAAGAAAACCTGATCTGCGGCATGTTCGCCGATCGGATTACCGCCCCGCCGTCCAGAACGTCCTGGCTTGTCAGATGCTTCGGGTCATGCCGAGAGTGGCTGCGGGGTAAGTTCGCCTTCAAGATACTTGGCGGTATTTGGCGCCAAGGGCAAAAGCACGATCAAATCAAACCAAAAAGCGGCCCATCGGGAGGGCGCCGAGATGCTGCCTGAGACAATTCAACATATCAAGATGCCGACCGAAGGCCAAAAGACGATCCGCGCCCGCGCGGACGAAATTCGCATCGCTCTTGGCCATGAGACAATTTTCGAGCACATCAACCCTGATGACTACATGTGGACTGGGCATGGCTCGCGCAGTGTCGAGAAATTGGTGACGTTCGATCAGCCGTTTGAACGGCCCCCGCAGGTCATCCTCTAAGCCTCACCTGCCTCGATGCGTCTCACGCCGAGAATATGCGGTACAAGATGATTTCCAGAGACGTATCCACCACCGGATTCGAGATCGTTTTTGAAACCTGGTCGGATACGAAAATCGGCAGAGCAGCGGCCTCGTGGATGGCCGTCGGCCAAACAGCTGAATCGAGAGTTCATGCCCTGCTGAATGGCGCGAACTTGACGACCGATGGGTAGCTTTGACGGAGTTAGCACGTGCCCACCACACTCACGAAACTTACTAATCGGTGAAAGGCCGTTTATTTCAGCGGCCTTTCACCAATCTAACAATTCACTCGTTACTCAACCCCTTAAACTCAAAGGGATCCGTGCGACGCGCTGTCGACCACAAGAGACGATGGTAGCCGCCATGTGGGTTCAGCTCGTCGGTTAGCATTTGGTCAAGCGACACTCTCAAAAAGATGGTCCACCGGATCACCGTAAGCTACCTGTTCCGTCTCGCGAATGTACCCGCATTTGGCCAGGTCGCTCTTCAGGATACTTCCCTCACCAATTCGTTCCAGAACGATCTTTGAGCGATTGATGCTCTGCTCATGTTTGTTGCCCACGCCAAGGTAACCGCCGTACAAACGCAACCGCTTGCCGAGTGTCGAAAGGTAGAAAATACTCAGGCTCGTGGTCACATTCAAAGAGTCATTGGATCGCATTTCATATGTGAATATCCTGTCCGCTGTCAGGAACATTAAGCCGTTGAATTTGCAAGAATAGTAGGTCTTGAACTTCTCATCGACATCGCAAAGATACTCAACCCGATCGAAATGCGTCAGCCCGTCCTTCTGGTAGATTGAAACAACGGCGCGACTGTATTTCCTCGCCTCCTTCACGGCGGGGCGGTAACAATAGTATTTCCCCGCCAGCATGCTCAAGCGATCGCTGTTTTTCTTACTCGCCTCTTGAAGCTTATTGAACGCGTCCAACACATCGGGCGAGATCTTCTTTGACTCGTCTCTGAGCGTAAAGATCTGCCGGAATTCTTCGGGTGCCAAAAACATCTCGTTCTCTTCGACACAAAAATGGTCACAGAGCTTTCGAAGCGTTCTAATCGATGGAGCACTCGTTCCGTTTAAGTATTTGTTTATTTGCTGCCTGTTGATCTCCAGATCCCTTGCAGCCTGAGCAATAGATGACTTTAAGCTGCACAGGTATCTTAGGTTGTTAACAAAATTATCCTGTGAATTCTGTTCCGCAGTCATTTTTTCTCCCCTACGGGTTTTTTTGGCTATGTCCGATCACTTTTCTCAATCGAGTGCTGCGCACTGCTCCTTGTTTCGACAGACTGCGGTATTGATTTAAATACTTCAATTTCAAAAACTTTTTCGTCGACAGCGCTTGAAGCCATTTGGTTTCGCCTCCTGTCTCTTTTCGAGTATTTGGTGAAGCGCAAATGACTCAGGTGGAGCTACAAGTTGCCTTTATTTTGCCACAATTCGTGAATGTGTCTTAGTTAAGCGCGGATTAGCTCACAACATGCGAACTGCCGCGCTATTTGCTCCGAATCGGCAAACGGCCCCTTGGCACCGGCTAACGGCACCACAGAGGCAGTTGAATTGCGCTGCTGACATATGATTCGGACGGGATGAATGCATAAGAACGCATCATGCTTCGCGTCCGTGGGAATGACAGCTCCGTGCATGCGATGCTTGGCAGCAAGTCGACGCGAGCTTGTCGATTTGGAGAAGCGATTCACATGCGTTCAAGTCGTCACTGTGAACCGTTCTGGGTTTTTGGGCGGCTCCAACTCCTGAGTAGGATAGGAGCATCGTGAGCAAGGTAGCGAACCAGGACGCCCTCGATATGCGCTAGCGTACCGTTTGCCTTAGTCTCTTGGCGAAGAAGTGAGGTAACCGATCCCGATCGGCTGTTGCAATAAGCTGTTGAAAATACGGCGGAACCAGTCCAAAGGCCGCGAAGTAACTACGTCTAATTCTTAAAAATCTTTGGCGGAAAGCGTTGAGATAATCTCCTGCTCTAGCGCCAAGTCGCCGGGCCCAAGAAGCCCACATTGGCGAAGGTCACTAGGTGTAATTGGCCCATTCCCAATTTTCTTCAGACAGTTATTCGATGTATTTACGCGCCGCAGGGCTGATGGGCAAACATTCACGGATTTCCCCCAAAGCAACTTTTTGCCGTAAAATGTGGGATAGTAAGTGCCGAACGTTAACGTCGCAGCGAGTTTTTCCGGTTGTTTTGATTCAATCCAATACAGACGGTCACTCACCAGATACAACACTCCGTAGACGCGCTGTAGGTACGAGTACTTTTCGTCAGCGTTGCACGAAACATTGCACTCATATCGCACGGTCGAGAACAGCCCGTTCCTGTTTGTGACCGTTAGGAAAGAACGGGATACGGTGAGGTCATTCTGGTCAAAGAGCTTGTAAGAAACAAACTTCCCACACATCATGTTAAGCCGCGCTGCTTCACTTTCCGATGCAGAGCTTATGCCCGAATACGCCTTTAATATCTCAATTGGAGCTTGGTTGTATTCCTGCTTCAAGCGAAACGTGTTCTGAAATTCAGGAGGTTCTAAGAAAATCTCGGTTTCGCTAATACAAAAATGATCGCATATCTTCTTAAGAGATATCACAGATGGCGCGTTCACTCCTTTTACGTACTTACTAAGTTGCTGCCGATGAATACCAACCCGTTCTGCAGTCTCTTTTACTGTTCCAGTCATTTCACACAAGAAGCGGATGTTCTCCGCCATGTCTTTTATCGTACGATTCATTTTTGAGTAAGTTCCGTTGCAAGCCTTCACTAGTTCAATATGTGACTACCGGTCTCTCCCGGGGACACATTCGGATCACAAGACCCACCCAACACCCAGCCCATTGAGGGACAAAACACAGCGAGGAAGGGTCCAACGCCTAACAAAATTACTAATCACGACGGATCTATAACCTTTTAAGGACTTTTAAGCAACCGTTACCAAAACTCTGCATTCGCTCACATTTGTGTTACTGTTTGTCGGCTATCCGCCAACACTCTTACCCGCGGAAACTTAACAATGATTCCTGTCGTTTAGCTGTCGACCGGAAAAATTGCGTCACACCCTCGGCAAACAGTGCTGAGGGGCCATCCAGGTGGTTTCATTAATGGGTTAAGGAGCCCTTTTTAGCGAAGAAGTCGTTAGACCAAATGTAAATCCCGGAGCCTCCATGTCCACTGAATCGGTTTGATGATCTGACCGTCGCGGAGCAAAGTTCTGCAGTCTGACACCCGAGGCGAACGAGCTGAGGGTAAGGAGGTGGAGTCAATGGAGCTTTATGGCCGCCCTGGAGGTTGCCTGCGCAACGGCACTGATTTTCGAGCGATCTCTAAGAACACTAGCGTTTCAATGAGTTGCAGCTTCGCAAAAGCGGCCCGCTGGGGGAATGAGGTCATTCAGCGCCACCGACTCGAGCGAATGGCCGAATTGCCGCGCCTGAGGCAAGCTCGGGCGGTTGCACTGCTTGGTTCCACTACGGCTGGTGTCCGCAAGCGTTGTCAGGGCGGTGCGCTTGATGCGCAACGTCCCCTCCAGGCAAATTACAACGAAAACCACAATGTCGACCATGCAAGACGCGTCACCGAGCGGTGACGCCGCAGGCAGCGTCCAAACGGGCCTTAGTCGTCGTCGATATCCGGCTGGTCGTCCCCCGACGGCAGGTTAAAGAAGCTGTCGGCATCCGGCAGATCATCTTCGTCATCCATATCGCCGCGCGGGTCGCCTTCGGGCTCGGACAGCGAGAAGGTCTCCAGCCCCGACATCGCGGCGGGGATCTTTGGCTCCGGCTCCATGTCCAGGCTCTGCTCGGTCGAGACAAGCTTGCGGCGCTCGTCATCGGTCATGACCTCGCCGTCGGCCTCTTTCTTCTTGGCGGCCTTCTGCACGGCGGCGTCCAGCTCGGACTGCTTGCACAGGCCCAGCGCCACCGGGTCGATGGGCTGGATATTGGAGATGTTCCAATGGGTGCGCTCGCGGATCGCCTGGATGGTGGGCTTGGTGGTCCCCACCAGCTTGGAGATCTGGCCGTCGGTCAGCTCGGGATGGAACTTCACCAGCCAGAGGATGGAGGCGGGGCGATCCTGACGCTTGGACAGGGGCGTGTAGCGCGGCCCACGGCGCTTCTCCTCGCCCACGGCGGCAGCGTAGAATTTCAGCTTCAGCTTGAAGAGCGGGTTCGCCTGCGCGGTGTCGATGTCTTCCTGGGTCAGCTGGTTGTTGGCGATCGGGTCGAACCCCTTCACGCCCGTGGCCACGTCGCCATCGGCGATGCCCTGCACCTCCAGCTCGTGCAGGCCGCAGAAATCCGCGATCTGCTTGAAGCTGATCGTCGTGTTGTCCACCAGCCAGACGGCGGTCGCCTTCGCCATAATCGGTTTCGACATCATACGTCTCCTTGCATCTGCCCCCGCCGCGCGGGGCGGCGAAAGGGGTGGCTGACAAATACGTCCCTGACCGGGGAAATCCGGTGGCCCGGCTGGGCCCGTTCCGCGATTTCGGGGAAGTTGACGCGCTATATAGACCTGGATCAGCCCGAGGGAAAGACCCCATGCGTTGGATTGCGGCTTTGTTGATCATGGCCGGGCGCGGGCTCATGTCGCTGGGCCATAACCAAGCCCGGTTCGTCGTCGATAAGGGGCTGACAGAACTCTCCGAGCACGCGGTGCATCCCTTTCAGCGCATGGTGGCGCAGGCCTTGGATGTGGAGATCGCGCCTTAAGAGGGGAACGCACCTGGAGGGTGGGGGTACGGCGCTCCGGTCTCGCTTGGCCTTGAGCAGGCGTTGGGACGGGCCAAATCTCTTGCAAGAGATTTGCACTTTCCTTCCAAGGAAAGTTGGGTCCGCAAGCGGCCAAGAGATCGCCCTAGGCGGATCATCTCGTGTCGCGCCACTGAAACTCTTGCAAGAGTTTCGCAATTTTCTTCCAAGAAAATTGCCACGTGCCAACGCCCGCTCCAGGTCAAAAGACCGCTTCGGTCGCCTCACGACGTCTCACCCGCCACCAGCCTATACCCCGTATCAATCCGCCGCGCCTCGCGGGCCTCGCCGCGGAGCGCCTCCAGGATCAGCTGCCCGGCCTGCGCGCCGATCGCGTAGGCGTTCACGTTGACTGTGGTGAGGCGCGGGTGCGATACCGCGGCGATCTCGAAGCCGCCAAAGCCGGTGACGGCCAGCGCCTCGGGCACGGCGACGCCCAGTCGCTGGCAGGCGCTGAGCGCCCCGTAGGCCACCGGGTCTGAGACGCAGATCAGCGCGTCAAGCGCGTCAAGCGACGCGCCCATCCGCGCCACGGCCTCGGCGCTTTGCGTCATCGAGACCGGCGCGGGGCCGATCTTGATCTCGCGGATCTCCGGCAGGCCAAACTCCTGCGCGGCGCGAACGGCGCCCATCCGGCGCGCGTCCCCGCGCAGGTCGCTGCCCGCCTCGGCCCCCAGGAAGCCGATCCGCCGCCTGCCCTGCCCCGCCAGGTGCCGCACAAGCTCGCCCATTGCCGCGGCGTTCGAGAACCCCACGACATGCTCCAGCGGCGCCTCTGGCTGGTCCCAAATCTCCAGCGTCGGAATGCTCAGCGCCGAGACCAGCTGTTGCGTGGCCGCGGTGTGGCGGCCACCGGTCAGCACGATGGCCTCGGGCTGGCGCTTGACCAGCTCGCGCACCAAGCGCTCTTCCTCGGCGACCGAGTACCCGGTGATCCCCAAAAGCACCTGCAATCCGGTCTCGCTGAACGCGTCCAGCAGGCCGGAATGCGTCTCGGCAAAGTTGGCGTTGTTGATCGACGGCAGCGTGACCGCCACGAACCCGCTCTGCCCCGAGCGGAAGGCCCGCGCGGTCGAGGCGTAGACATAGCCCAGCCGGTCGGCGGTCTCGCGGATGCGGCGGCGCGTTTCGGGTTTGACGCTGGCATCGTCACGCAAGGCCCGCGAGACCGTCATCGGCGAGACCCCCGCCGCGTCGGCCACATCGCGCATGGTCACCGGCGCAGCCATCGTCAGCCCCGCGCGACGTTCACGCCGCCGCCCCGTTCTGGACGCCCGAGAAGAACTCCATCACCGCGGCCTGGTCCTCGCCGCCCAGACCCGCCGCCGTCAGCATTCGGTGGATCTCGCCACAAAGCGCAGTCATCGGCATAGACGTGCCCGTCGACCGCGCCAGGTCATTCACCGCGTTGAGGTCCTTGACCATATTGTCGATGCGCCCGGTGCGGCGGTAATCCTTGGTGGCGAAACGCGGCAGGTATTCCTGCAGCAGCGCGCTGTCAGCGCGCCCGCCCTTCAGGGCCTGCGGGATCTTCTCGGCATCCACACCCGCGTCCAGCGCAAGCTGCGTGGCCTCGGCCACCGCCAGAAAGCCCAATCCGCACAGCACCTGGTTGATAAGCTTGGTGGTCTGCCCCGCGCCGGAGGGGCCCATATGGGTGTAGTTCGACGCCACATGCCGTAGCGCCTGATGCGCCCTCTCGACATCCGCCGCCTCGCCGCCGGCCATGAGGGTCAGCTCGCCCACAAGCGCCTTCGGCGCGCCGCCGGATAGGGGGCTGTCCACCCAGGCCAACCCGCGCTCTTTGGCGCGGGACGCAAAGTCCCGCGTGGTCTCGGGGTCGATCGAGGACATGTCGATGATCACCGTACCAGGCCTTGCGCCCTCGACGATCCCGCCCTCGCCGAAGGCCGCTATGCCGACGATTTTGGCGGAGTTCAGGCTGGTGATCACGAAATCCGCCGATGCGGCCGCCGCGGCCGCCGACCCCGCCGCCGTGGCGCCCTTTGCCACCAGCTCGGCCACCTTCTCGGCGTCAAGATCGAACACCGCAAGGCTGTTGCCGGTCTCCAAGAGCCGCGTCCCAATGGCGCCGCCCATGGCACCCGCTCCGATCAAGGCAATCTTCTCACTCATCCCGCATTCCTTTCAATGAATCCCGCGGCTTCCGCGATCACCCCGGCCAGGTCCTGGTCGATATCGACCACGATCCCGGCCTCATCCTGCGCCAGCATCTCTAGGTCGCGGAACTGGCTGTCGAGCAGCGCGGGCGGCATGAAATGCCCCTCGCGCGCGTCCATGCGCGTGGCAATCACCGCTTGCGGCGCGTGCAGATGCACGAAACCAACGGCGCCCGCCTCGGCGCGGATCTGATCGCGGTACTTGCGCTTCAGCGCCGAGCAGCCAATCGCCATCGCGCCATCCGCGGCGGCCAGGGCCTGCCCAACGCGCGCCAGCCAGGGCGCGCGATCCTCATCACTCAGCGGAATACCGGAGGACATCTTCGCGATATTCTCCGCCGGGTGCAGGTCGTCGCCATCGACAAACCGCACAAGCCCGCGCGCCGCCAGCCCCTGCCCCACCGAGGTCTTGCCGCAGCCCGCCACGCCCATGATCACAAAGCGCTGCATCACAGCGAGGCCGTGATCCCGCCATCCACATAGAGCGTGTGGCCGTTCACAAAGCTCGACGCTTGCGACGACAGGAACACCGCCGCACCCACCAGCTCTTCGACCTGGCCCCAGCGCCCCGCCGGGGTGCGCTTTTCCAGCCAGGCGCTGAAATCGGCGTCGGCGACCAGCGCCGCGTTCAAAGGCGTGTCGAAATAGCCCGGCGCGATGGCGTTGCATTGCAGCCCGTGCTTGGCCCAGTCGGTAGCCATGCCCTTTGTCAGGTTCCCCACCGCGCCCTTCGTGGCCGTGTAGGGCGCGATCGAGGGCCGGGCGAGCGCCGTCTGCACGCTGGCGATGTTGATGATCTTGCCCGCGCCGCGCCCGATCATATGCCGCGCGCAGGCCTGGCCCACATGGAATACGCTGGCGATATTGGTCTGCAACAGCGCCTCGAACTGGGCGGCGGGGAACTCTTCGAGTTCCGAGCGGAACTGCATCCCGGCGTTGTTGATGAGGATGTCGATCGCGCCGGTCTCGGCCTCGAACGCGTCCACGGCGGCGCGCACGCCCGCGTGGTCCGTGGCATCAAAGGCCAGCGTCTCTGTCGCGCCCAGCGCGTCGGCGGCCTGCGCCAGCTTGTCCCTATTGCGCCCGTTCAGCACCACCGTGGCGCCCGCCTCCATCAGGCCTTTGGCCAGCGCAAAGCCGATGCCCTGGGACGAGCCGGTGATCAGCGCGCGCCGCCCCGCGAGTGAGAAGAGGTCCTGTCCGGTCGCCATGCTGCGTTCCTTTTCGCTGGTGTCGCCCCTTGACGGCGGCAAAATGTTACGGATACCATGTTACCGGTACCAATGAATGTCAAGCCCAGTGAGTATCAAGTAAGGAGTCGCGGCATGTCGAAACCCGTTGTCCTGCAGGTCGGCCCCTACCCGGATTGGGATCATGCGCCGCTGGACGACGCCTTTGACATGCGCCGCTACTTCGAGGCCGGTGACGCCCGGGCCTTTCTGGACCTCGACAACGTGCTTTTGCAGCCGCATCATGCCTAGGGCACCGTCGAGACTCGCAAGGCCATGGGCAAGCTGGTGCGCGACAACCTGGCTGCCCATTTCGCGGGTGCGCCTCTGCTGGCCCCTGTGCTGTAAGGAATTGAAATGAAAGCGATTGTGGCGCATGCCGCCAAGGACCTGCGCATCGAGGAGCGCGAGACGCCGACGCCAGGGCCCGGCGAGGTGCTGATCCGCATGGCCGCGGGGGGGATTTGCGGGTCGGACCTGCATTACTACAACCACGGCGGATTTGGCGATGTGCGCCTGCGCGAGCCGATGATCCTAGGCCATGAGGTGGCCGGGCATGTGGAGGCTTTTGGAAGCGAGGTCAATGGCTTAGAGGTTGGGCAGCTGGTGGCCGTGTCGCCCTCGCGGCCCTGCGGCGCCTGCAAGTTCTGCCAGGCGGGGCAGCAGAACCACTGCCTGAATATGCGGTTTTATGGCTCGGCGATGCCCTTCCCGCATATCCAGGGCGCCTTTCGTGAGTATCTGGTGGCGGATGCGGCGCAATGCGCCGATGCCACCGGGCTGAGCGCGGGAGAGGCCGCCATGGCCGAGCCGCTGGCCGTGGTGCTGCACGCCGCGAAACGGGCGGGCGATTTGATGGGCAAGCGGGTGCTGGTCACCGGCTGCGGGCCGATCGGGATGCTGGCGATCCTGGTGGCGCGGGCGGCGGGGGCGATGGAAATCGCCTGCACGGATATCGCGCCTTTCACCTTGCAGATGGCGCGCAAGATTGGCGCCGATGCGGCGCTGAATGTCGCAGAAAACCCTGACACCTTAAGGCCTTACGCCGCGGACAAGGGCCATTTTGATGTGCTCTTTGAATGCTCGGGCGTGGCGGCGGCGCTGCGCGCCGCGATACCTGCCATGCGCCCCGGCGGGGTGATAATGCAGCTTGGACTGGGGGGCGATATGACCCTGCCGGTGCAGGCCATGACCGCCAAAGAACTGGAACTGCGCGGGTCCTTCCGCTTCCATGCCGAGTTCTTCACCGCGGTTGAGATGATGCGCGCGGGACGGCTGGACGTGGCGCCGCTGATCACCCACAGCTTGCCTTTGGAGGAGGCTGTGACGGCTTTCGATTTGGCCTCGGACCGGTCTCAGACGATCAAGGCGCAGATCGCATTTGGGTAGCTCAGGCGCCAAAGGTTAAGCGGTTCCTAACGCGGGGTGCGCGCTGCGGGGGGCGAATCACGCGGCTAACCCTTATTTTCCTGACAAATCCCGGGTCGGACTTTTGTCGGCAAAACGTCGGACTTCTGTCGGGCACGGTGGCCTAAAACGCCATGGTTAACAATGCGCGCGGTAGGGTGCCCGTGTTCACGCGCCGCCATCGGCGCCGATTGCGGCCAAAGCGGCTTGGGCGACGGCGACATCCTGCTCTGGGGTGCCAGAGCCCACGCCAATGCCGCCGACAAGGACGCCGCCCATGCGGATGGGCAACCCGCCGCCGAGCCCCGTGACATCGCCCTCGGTCGCGGCGGCGATGAGGGGGCGCACCGGCTCTGGGATCGCCGAGGAGGGCGCCCCGATAGAGGCGGCCGTGCGCGCCTTGGCGCGCGCCGATTTACGGCTGAGATATTTCGCGCCGGTCATGCGGATTTCGCCCAAGCTCTCGCCGCTTGCATCAACGATCACCACGCATTGCGGCTGGCCGATCTGATCGGCTTTGGCCACCGCTGCGGCCAGCATCGCCAACACGGCCTGATGGGTTAAAACCTTGCTTTCTATGACAAACATAGCGCGCCTTTCGCTGTGATTAGATGAACAGAAAGTAAACGCGCCGCGCGAAGTTTACCCCCTCCCTACCGCCCTTTATCTTTAGGCGATTCGCTGAATTTTTAATGAACGCTTGCGATTTCATGTCCAGAGCGCGCGGCGCGCAAGGCGCGCCATGAGGGTCGATCATCGCAGGCCAATCACCGCGCACCGTTCACCGCCAAATAGGCCGAATAAAGCGACGTCGTCCCGCAGATGAACAACCGGTTCCCAACCGGCCCGCCGAAGCAGACATTGGCCACCAATTCCGGGATCAGTATCTTGCCGATCAGCGTCCCGTCCGGCGCGATGCAATGCACCCCATCCGCCGCCGAGGTCCAGATCCGCCCGTCCCGGTCCAGCCGGAACCCGTCAAAAAGCCCGCTGGTGCAATCGGCCAAGACCTCGCCGCCGCTGAGCTTGCCGCCCTCCACCCGGTGGCGGCGGATGTGCTTGGGCCCCTCCGGGTCGTGGCTGGCGCCCGTGTCCGCGATATAGAGAGACTGCTCGTCGGGCGAGAAGGCGAGCCCGTTGGGCTTTACATAATCATCCGCGGCGATGCTGATCTCGCCCTCGGGCGAGACGCGGTAGACATAGCAGCCCTCCTGCTCTTGGTCGGACATCGCGCCCTCGTAATCCGCCAAAATCCCATAGCTGGGGTCGGTGAACCAGATCGCCCCATCCGCCGAGACCACCACATCATTGGGCGAGTTCAGCCGCTTGCCGCCAAAGCTGTCGGCGATCACGGTGATGGAGCCGTCATGCTCGGTGCGGGTGACGCGGCGGGCCAGGTGCTCGCAGGTCACGAGCCGGCCCTGATTGTCCACGGTGTTGCCGTTGGAGTTCATCGACGGCTGCCGGAAGGTCGACACCGAGCCGTCCGTCTCGTCCCAGCGCAGCATGCGGTTGTTGGGGATGTCGGACCAGATCAGGTAGCGCCCGGCGGGGAACCAAGCCGGGCCCTCGGCCCAGCGCGCGCCGGTCCAGAGCCGCTCCACCCGCGCATGCCCGATCAGGCAGGCCTCGAAGCTGGGATCAATGACCTCAAACCCCGTTCCCTCGATCACTCCGAACATTGCCGTCCCCTTCTTTGCTTTCGTTTGGGCGCCGCATGCCCCAGCCGATCTTGCGGCGGTTGCCCGGCAGGGATGGGTCGTCGCCCCAGATCGCCTGGTAGGTGTCCACCGCCCAACCGCGCCGCTGCAGGATAGCAGAGAGCGCCAGGAGCAAAACCCACCAAAGCAGCAGCCCGATCCACATCCAGCGCGGGGCGTTGGCCGCCCACATCCCGTAGAGGATCGCCACCGCGGCCAGCACCAGCGTCAGGTAGCCCAGCGACTTATGCGCGTGCTCGAAGATCAGCCGCCAGCGCGTCATGTCAAAGTGGTCCCCGCGCGGGCTGCCATCCGGCGCGGGCGCGGTCGGCCCGCCCTTGGAGCCGCGCAAGACCCCCAGCAGGACCTGTGCGGCCAGGCAGACCAGCACCGCATAGCCCAGCCAGCCATGCGCGCCCGCCGCCCCCGAGCGCTGCGGCAAGACCAGCGCCAAGGCAAAGACCGTCAGCCCCAGCACCAGCGACTGCCCGATCCAATGGGCGCGCCACCAGGCCTGGCTGTCCAGCTCGCGCGGCCAGTCCTGCCCCGGCAGCACCTTAAAGAACCGCGCCGCGAGCACCGCCAGCGGCGCCAGCCCGCCCCAGGCCAGCACCATCGCCCGCCCGTGCCAGGAGATCGCGAAGCCGACCTCATGCGCGCGCGTGGGGTCGATGGGGGCCAGGAGCCACTCCATCAGCCCTTGACCGCACCCGCGGTCATGCCCGTGATGATCTGGCGGCTGGCCAGCAGGGTGAAGATGATCGGCGGGATCGCCAGCAGCATGCCCGTGGCCATGATCACGCCCCACTCGACGTTGAACTCTGACATGTTGTTCACGATCAGGATCGGCACCGTCTTGGTGTTGCGGTCGGAGAGCGCCGAGGCCAGAAGGTACTCGTTCCAGGCGATGCGGAAGGTAAAGATCGCCGCCGCGGCCAGGCCGGGCTTAATCAGGGGCAGCACCACCAAAAAGAACACCTGGAAGGGCCCCGCGCCGTCCACCCGCGCCGCCTCCTCGAGCGAGCGCGGGACCTGCACGATGAAGGATTGCAGGATCCAGATCACGAAGGGCAGGTTCATCGCCACATAGATCAGGATGATCCCGGAATGCGTGCCCGCCAGGCACACATCCCCGCGCCCGCCGAACGCGTCGCGGATCAGCCCGCCGAGCAGCCCGTCCTTGTCCAGGCAGAACTCGTTGTTCCAGAGCCCGAACACCGGCACCAGCAACACCGCCGGCGGCACCATGCGCACCATCAGCGTCGTCAGCGAGACCGTGTCGCGCCCCATGAACCGGAACCGCACCAGCGCGTAGGCCCCCATGCAGCCGATCACCAGCGTCAGCGCCGTCGAGATCAGCGCGATGATCAGCGAGTTGATGAAGGCCCCGCCGAATTTCAGCGAGCAGAAATCCAGGTGGTCCAGCTCGTACCACAGCACGTCGCACAGGGCCGTCTCGTAGTTCTGGATCGTCGGCAGGAACAGCAGCCCGCCGGTGCCCGAGATGATGTCCACATCCAGCTTGAAGCTGTTGATGAACATCAGCGCCACCGGCCCGACCGCCATAAACACCAGGCAGGCGATCACCGCGTAGAAGGCCGGGTTCTGCTTTTGGTGGGACTGGCTCATAGGTCTTCCTCCGCCGCGGCGCGGACCCTGCGGGCGCGGGCCTCCTGCCAGCGGGTGAAGGCGAACATCGCCAGCGTCAGCCCCAGAAGCAGGATCAGGAGGTAGTTGGACATCGCGGCGGCCACGCCAAGCTCGCGGAACTCGGTGGCGGTGCGCGAGATGCGCAGGGCGAGGATCTCGGTCGACAGGCCAGGCCCGCCCTCGGTCATCACCAGGATCACCTCGAGCACCTTGAAGGCGTCGATCAGGCGCAGCAGCCCGGTGACGATCAGCACCGGCATCATCAGGGGCAGCTTAATGTGCCAGACCTGCTGCCAGGCGGTGGCGCCGTCGATGCGCGCGGCCTCTAGTGCGGAGCGCGGCAGCGACTGCAGCGCCGCCAGCGCCAGGATGAAGATAAACGGCGTCCACTGCCAGATATCGGCGATGATCACCGAGGTCAGCGCGTGCTGGCCAAGCCAGTCGATCTTGCCCAGCCCCAACCCATCCAGCGTGCGGTTAAACGTGCCCACGGTGGGGTGGTACATATAGCGCCACATCAGGCCCACCACGACCGGCGCGATCATCATCGGCAGGATGAACAGCGTGCGCAGGACCGACATGCCGCGGATGTTGCGGTCCAGCAAAAGCGCCAGGCCGACGCCGATCACCATCTCGAAGGTCACCACGAAGAAGGCAAAGCGCAGGGTCACGCCCAGGCTCTCGCGGAAATTCGGGTCCCCCCAGAGGGTGATGTAGTTCTTCAGCCCGACGAACTCGGCCTCGCCGATGGTCTGGCTGGGGTTCCAGTCGCGGAACGAGCCCCAGACCATGTAGCCCAGCGGGTAGAGCAGCGCGATCGCCATGATCAGGGCCGCGGGGGCCATGAACATATAGGGTGTGAGGCGATTGGCGGTTTTCATCGGGCGCGTCCAGGGATGGGATGTGTAGGATGGGGTTCCACCCCATCATGCGATCAAAAGATGGGCGAGGCGCGCGCCGCTTAACGCGCGCGCCCCGCCGTCGGGAGAAGACCTACTGCCAGGTGTAATATCCGGCCTCGGTCATCACCGCCTTGGTGCGCTCGGCCACGCCGTCCAGGGCCTCCTGGATGTCCAGGTCCTCGGTCAGCACCTTGCTGAGCGTGGTGCCCAGATCGGCGTTGATCTTGCCCCAGACGGGGATGATCGGGCGCCAGTCAGGATCGGCGTGCTTGAGCGCCTCGCCGAAGGTGGCCATATGCGGGAACTTGGCGTTCACATCCGGGTCCGCATGGGTCGAGAACCGCGACGGGTTGCCACCGGCCAGGGCCACAAGCTTGTCGCCCCTCTTGGAGGTCAGCCACTGCATCAGCAGGAACGCGGCGTCCTTGTTCAGCGCGTTCGCCGGGATGCCGATGCCGAAGCCGCCGGTCTGCGAGCCGCGGCGCGCGCCCATCGGGTGCAGCGCCCAGCCGACCTTGCCCACGACCTGGCTACGCGACGGGTCGTCGATCTGGCCCGCCACCACGGTGGTGTCCAAAAACATCGCCGTGTCGCCGTTCAGGAACGCGCCCAGCGCCTCGCCGAAGCCAAAGTTCTTGGCGCCCTCGGGGCCGCAATCCACGATCTTCTTGAGGGCCTCCGCCGCGGCGACGCCTTCGGCGCTGTTCATCGTCGGGTTCCAGCTGTCGTCAAAGATGCGGCCGCCCAGCGGGGCCAGGTGCAGCAGATAGGCGTGCGACGCATGGTGGCCGGAGGCCGCGCGCGAGGCGACGCCGCCCATGCCGGGCTCTAGCTCGGGGATCTTGCAGGCCAGCTCCAGCATCTCGTCATAGGTCTCGGGCACCTCCAGCCCGTGCTTTTCAAAGATGTCCTTGCGGTAGCCCAGGATCGACGTCTCGGAGCCATAGGGGATCCCAAAGAGCGAGCCGGTCTTGCCCTCTAGGTAGCCCTTGGTGCCGCCCGCGAAGCCGATATTGTAGACATAGCCGTCGATCAGGTCGTCGGCGTCATAATTGGGATCGCTCAGCTTGGGGTTCATGACGTATTTCGCCAGGTTCTCCAGCTGGTCGGCATAGACATAATCCGCCTTGGAGAAGACCACATAGGCGATCAGGTCATACTCGCCCTCCTCCTGGGCAAGCTCCAGCGTCTGGCGCTCGCGCATCTTCAGATAGGGCAGCTGGTCGACCTCGACCTCGATGCCGGTCTCCTTGGTGAACTCCGGCAGGATCTTCATCACTGCGTTGTAATGCGGGTGCGCGGGGAAGTTCACGATCAGCGTGGTCCCCTCATACTCGGCGTAAGGGTTCGCCAGCGCGCGCCCGGCCATCAGCGCGAGGGTCGCGCCCGCCACGGTAGTCCCTAGAAATTTCAGCATGTCTTCCTCCCTATGCAGTTAAAGTCTTATTCCGTTAGATCACCGCCTCTGTCTGGCGATCGAATAGGTGAATGCCGGTGGGGTTCACCGCAAAGCGCAGCTCTGAGCCCAGCGCGACCGGTTTCTCTGAATTGATCTCGACCATGACCTTGGCGCCGCCGCATTCGCACAAGAGCACCGACTGCGCGCCGATATACTCGCTGACCACCGTGCGCAGGTTCAGCGCGCTGTCCCTGGCGGCGTCCGCGTCAAAGGTCAGATCCGACGGGCGAATGCCCAGCGTCACGTCGCGGCCGCTATGCGCGTTAATCGCGGCGGCCTTGTCGGCGGGCAGGCGCAGCCGAAAGCCCTTGCCCACCGCGTGCATCGCGCCGCCCTCGTCCACGACCTCGCAGTCCAAGAAGTTCATCGGCGGCGTGCCCAGGAACCCGGCGACGAACTTGTTCGCCGGGCGCTTGAACAGCTCCTCGGGCGTGCCCTGCTGCTGGATATAGCCGCCATGCATGACCACGATGCGGTCGGCCAGCGTCATCGCCTCGATCTGGTCATGGGTGACGTAGATCATGTTCTTTTGCACGCGCTGGGACATCAGCGCCAGCTCGGCGCGCATCTGGCCGCGCAGCTTGGCGTCGAGGTTCGAGAGCGGCTCGTCGAAGAGAAACAGCGCGCTGTCCTTGGCCAGCGCGCGGGCCATTGCGACGCGCTGGCGCTGTCCGCCGGACAGCTCCCCCGGCTTGCGATGCAGGAACTCCGTGAGCCCGACCATCTCGGCGACATCGCGCACCTTGGCGTCGATCTCGGCCTTGGGGCGGCGCTGTAGCCGCAGCGCGAACGAGATGTTCTTGGCCACGTTCATATGCGGGTAGAGCGCGTAGTCCTGGAACACCATCGCCAGGTCGCGGGCCTTGGGCTCCAGATGCTTCACCGGCTTGCCGTCGATATAGATCTCGCCGTCCGAGACGTCCTCGAGCCCCGCGATCATCCGCAGGGTCGTGGATTTGCCGCAGCCGGAGGGGCCCACAAGGACGGTGAACTCGTGATCGGCCATCTGAAGGTCGATCCCGTGGAGCACCTCCACATTGCCGTACCGTTTGACCAGTTTTTCGAGTTGGATTGCCGGCATGCTGTCGGTGCCTCCCCCCAAGGCCAAAGCTTGTGTTACCGGTCACAATTCCACATTGTGACCGGTAACACAAGGAGAAAGAATCCACCCATCCGGCAAGAAGCCGCTAGCGACGCCGCGTGCTGGCGCGCATCTCTGGGATGGCCTGGATGTCGATTTGCCGCTGGATATCGGTGGGGGCATGCCCCTCCAAGAGGTCTCCGATCAGGCGCGCCGTCGCCCGCCCGATCCCTTTTGGGTCCACAACGACGGTAGAAATAGCGGGCGAAGAGAACCGAGACACCTCGAAATTCCCGAACCCCGCAACCCCCATATCCCGGGGGACCGAAAGCCCCTGCCCCGTCAAGGCGGATAGGGCGCCAAAGGCCGGAGCATCAGAGACGCAAAAGATGCAATCGGTGTCCGGGTAGCGCTGCAAGAGCGCGGGCGTGGCGGTCGCGCCCTCTTCGATGGACAATGGCGGCTTGCCAACTTGAAAGACGCGATGCGCCGAAAGCCCCGCCGCGTCCATCGCCGCAACAAACCCCGTGCGCCGCGCCGCGCCCCGGGTCCAGTCGTCCTTTTCCTCGCCCATGAAGGCGATGCTGCGATAGCCCTGCTCGATCAGCGCGGTCGTCATGTCGCGCGCGGCCACCCGGTTAGAGAAGCCAATCGTGTGCCCAATTGGGTCCTCTGGCCGCTCCCAAAGCTCGATCACCGGCACGTTCGCTTCGCTCAGCAGCGTCACGGTCCGGTCCGAATGCCCATCGTAAGACAGCACGATCGCCTCGGGCCGCCGCCGCAGCATATCCTCGACCAGCTTCTCTTCGCGCGCCGCGGAATAGTCCGTGTGCCCCAGCAGGATCTGCCGCCCGATGCCCTCCAGCCCCTCGGTCAGCGACTGCACGGTCTCGGCAAAATGCAGGTTATTGAGCGACGGCACCAGCATCGCCACAAAGCCCGAGCGCTTCGTCGTCAGACTGCCCGCCATTTGGTCGGGCACATAGTTCATGTCGCGCACGACCTTGAGGATCTTCTCACACGTCTCGCGCGACACCGGGCTGTCTTTGCGCAGCGCCCGCGACACGGTCATTCTGGACACACCCGCGACGCGCGCCACGTCGCGCATGGTGATCGTCGATCCCGGTTTTGGGCTTTGAGCCACGTCGCCTCGTATGTTTGAGTAATCGAACGCATATAGCGAGACCGCTGCGTTAGGTTCAAGTGTAACCCCACCAAGCAGACCGCCGCGCATGGTCGGTTTGCCTAACCGCAATCGGGGCGGCATGATGGGTGTCATTGCTCTGGCCAGGCGTTCCCACGCGCCGCCGCTGGCCCTGGATGATGGCCCTCGACGGTGGTCCGTTTGCGGCCCATGGCGCGGCGGTGCTCGCGCCCAAAAAAGCGCGCAGCTGCCCTAAACGTGATGGCTTTGAGCGAAGTCCGAACGCTTTAACGATTTCTCAACCCGGTGCCGGGCATGCTGCCAGGGCGGCGGGAGGGTTGCGTTCCAAATCCGGTCAAACCCCCATCCTCCCACCCTTATTATCCGGCGAGTCGGCCTAATATTCCGCTAACGCCGTAACGCCAGGACCGGGTATTTTACAGCCGTCGGCGTCCTAGCCGCGGGTATGGGCCCCGCTTGAGCCGCGCGCATCTTCGCGGCGGCTCAAGAACGCGGGCGGGTTGGCGCCCCGGCGCCGGACCCTTGGCAAGCTATCCCTCTGGGCCAGGCGGCGGCGTCGCCCCGCGCGCGCCAAGTTGCAGCGCTTTCTCTCGCCCGCCGAAGCGCGCGATCAGCGCGTCCTGGTCGGCAAACGCCCTCGCATCGACTGCCCCTGGGTCCAGGTGCTTGCGCCGCCGCGCGCCCAACTGCGCCACCACGTCCGGTCGATTGGCGGCGCAGCCCTCCACCTCCTCGGGGTCCGCCGCAAGGTCGACAAGCTCCGGCGCGAATCCCATATACTCGATGTATTTCCAGCACCCGCTGCGCAGCATGAAGGCGCCCGAGACCGCGCCCGCGTTATCGCCGTGGTCCGAGCCATAGATCACGTCCGCCTCCAGGCCCGACGCCTTAAGCGCCGCCAGGATCTGGCCGATATTGTGATCCAGCCACGTGCAAAGCCCCCAATAGGCGGCGATGGCGTCGCGCCGCTCCTCGGCGTCCCGAAAGCGCGCCTCGCTGTCGGCCATGGCGTTCTGCTTGTCCACCCAGCGGTGGCGGCGATACCCGTCGCCCGGCAGAAGCTTGAGCTCGGGCAGGTCCATCCCGCGGTAGCGCGAGCAGAACGGCTCGGGGCAGACCAGCGGGAAAGCGGCGCCACAAGCCCCACATAGAGGCACCAGGGTCGTTCATCGCGCGCCGCGCCGCGCGCGGCCAGCCAGCCCTGCGCGCGCGCCACCACCGCGCGGTCGTAGTGCGTATAGGCGCTCTCGCCCGCCCCGATCTCATCCCCCAGCATGCGCGGGCGCAGGGGCACGCGATCTGCCCGTAGGTGTTGGCGATGATCTCGCGCAGCTGCTGGTCGCTTTGCGGCGGGATGCGGCTATAGGCCTTGCGGATGTCGGCGCATTCCTTGGAGCCCGCGGGTTCGGCGCTGAGCACCTCTTTGTGCCACCAGGGGCGGCCCTCGAAGCTGCGGGTGCGGTGCTGGGGCAGGTCGACCGCGTCGGGCGGGTGCAGGCGCGACCAGGGCTCGGGGCAGTCGAACGGGTGATGCGGGTCGGGAAAGCTGACCCAGGCGCAAAAGGGATCGCCGCCGCGCGCGCCGAGCCATGCGTGTCGGCGGCGTTCTGCCACATCGCCGCGACCTTGGCCGCGCCCTGCCCGTCGGCGTGGAACCAGCGCTCGTAATGCTGCCCGCCGGGGGGGCTGCTCGGGCGCCCACCAGTTATGCCCCACCAGCATCAGCTCGACATGGTCAAAGCCCATATAGGGCCCGCTCCAGTCGTCAGGGTAGCAGGCGCTGGACCGCAGGCATTCCGGCGCGCCGGTCGGCCGGAACGTGTGGTAGGTCGAGAAATGCGCCTTGCCAAAATAGCCGGTGTCATAGCCCGCCGCCGCCAAAGCCCCCGCGAAGCCCTTCTCGCCAATCGCAGGATCCAGGTCGATCCCGTTGTCATGCACAGCATGCGTACGGCAGAGCTGCCCGGTCAGGATTGAGGCCCGCGCCGGCTGGCAGACCACATTGGGCGTGATGCAGTTGGCGAAATGCGTGCCCTCCGCCGGCAGCTGATCCAGATGCGGCGTCTTCACCCTCCGGCCCGCGAACCCCATGCAGTCCGCCCGGTGCTGGTCGGCTGAGATCAGCAATATGTTCGGCCGGCTCATTGCGGCGGGTTCCGGCTCATTGGTTAAGGAAGTGTCGCGCGAATCAAGTTGACGCGTCAACTGAATACCCCTCCAATTGCGCCGCGGGGCCGGATGCGATTCCACGCGACCGCGCCCGGCTGGCCCGGCGCAGAGCCCATCCCGCCGCGTAACCGCCCGCAAACCCGCGCCCAGGCGCCAGCTTTCGCGTCACGTCGCCTTGACCCTCCAGGCCCCATGCCCTAACCACAGCCTCGGATTGCGGGCGTTGTGTAGTGGTAAGACCTTAGCCTTCCAAGCTAATGACGCGGGTTCGATTCCCGCCGCCCGCTCCAAACCGACCCGAGATAACGGGGCCGCTGATACGAAGATGCCTTTCCGCCGCAGCCAGCCCCAACCGCCCTACCCGCCTGAGCAAGACGAGACGCGCTGCCTCTTTGTGGGCTCCAAGGGGCTGATGAAGCTCTGCGAGACGCGCCAGCCGGGGCCGAATGACGTGGCAGAGCGCTGGAGCCCCTGGGCGCTGCGCGCTCACCGGCCCGGCGGGCGCATCTATGTCCACGCCCCCGCCCTGGCGCATTTCGCGCGCTGGAGCTTACCGCTGATCCGCAAGCCCTTCGTGCTGGTCTCGGGCGACGCGGTGCTGGATGTCAGCCCGGACGCGCTTGGCCCGCGCCGGATGCGCCGCATCCTGGAGCACCCACATCTGATCCGCTGGCACGCGCAGAATTGCGGGCACGACCATCCCAAGCTGGCACCGATGCCGCTGGGCCTCGACTACCACACCATTGGCCGCAACCGCCGCCCAGAATGGGGCCCGCAGGCCTCGCCGCTGGCGCAGGAGGCCGAGCTGCACCGGGTGCGCGAACGGGCGGCGGCGCTGGAGCGGCGCGATCCCCGGGCCTATTCCAACTGGCATTTCGTGCTGGGCAACGGCGACCGGGCGGAGGTGATCAAGCAGCTCCCGCCCGAGGCCACCGAGTACCAGCCCGCACGGCAACCGCGCCTGGCCACCTGGCAGCGCAACGCCGCGTTTGCCTTTACCATCAGCCCGCGCGGGCGCGGCATGGACTGCCACCGCACCTGGGAGGGGATCCTTCTGGGCGCGATCCCGGTGATCCCCGACCTGCCGATCAACCGCCTGTTCGCGGACCTGCCCGTGGTGATCGTCCAGGACTGGCGGCGGGTCACGCCCGGCTTTCTGGCCGAGCAGCGCGCGCGCATCTTGTCCCAGAGCTTTGACTTCGCCCCGGTGCTGCTGGAGACCTGGCGCCGCAGGCTCTTTGGCCTGCCCGACCTGCCGCCGCTGCGCATGGGATACGCCGAGTTCATGGCGCTCGGCCCCGAGGCTCTGCGCGCCCACGCCATGCGCTAAAACGCTTGACGCATGGGGCCTCTGCCTGCTCGGATGCGGGTGAGCGCCGTTGCACGCCCCGCATAAGGGGCGGCATCGGGGCGCCAATTGGGAGGAAATCATGTTCAAGTCATTCATCCTGGCCGGGGCCGTCGCGTCCCTTGGCCTGGCCACCGGCGCGTTCGCGCAGGCCAACCTGACCGCCGAGACCGCCGCCCCCGGCTCTACGCCCGGCGTCTCTGTGCTGGCCCTGGCCGAGGTCGCCAGCAAGGCCGGCGTGGCCGACATCCAGGTCGCCACCGGGCAGACGCTGACCAACTCGGTGCAGAACGTCGCCGAGGGCAAGACCGACATCGCCGCCGCGCCCTTCATACTGCCCTTCCTGCTGTCCCGCGGCGTCGGGCCCTACGCCAAGATCGGCAAGGAGACGGGCGCCGAGCTGGCCGCGCAGGTCGCGGTGCTCTACACCTACCGGATCTCGGTGCAGGGGCTTTACGCCTATGACAGCGCCGCCGTGGCCGGCTGGGAGGACCTAAAGGGGCGCACCATCTTCAACGGGCCGCCGCGCGGGGCCGCGCTGACCAACGCGCGCAACCTGGTGAAGCTGGTGGCCGGGCTGGCCGAGGGCGACGACTATACCGGCGTGCAGGTCAACTGGGGCCAGGCGGTGAAGACGATCCGCGACGGCTCGGCGGAGGCGTTCGTGCTGCCGATGAGCTTCCCCGACGGGCGCGTGACCGCCGCGGTGTCCTCGGGCGACATGACGATCTGGTCGCTGCCCAAGGCGCTTTATGAGAGCGAGACTTTCACCAAATACACCGGCATCCCCGGCACCGTGCCCGTCGCGCTGCCGATCTCGCAGATGGGCTATACCGGCGGCGTGACCGTGGCCTCCGAGGACGACCTCTATCGCGGCCCCGGCACCGTGGGCGGCGAGATCGTGAACGTTGCGATGGATTTCGAGCTAGCCAAGGCGCTGACCGCCGCCTTCCTTGAGGGCCTGGGCACCTACCACGGCAAGGCGCCCTTCATGCCGAACGCCTGGCATGGCGAGACGGATGTGGCCTTCACCGACCTCTGCGGCGCCAGCGGGTTAAAGTACCACCCCGGCGCCGTGGCGGCCTGGGAAGAGGCGGGCTATACGATCCCGGACTGCGCCAAGTAGCGCGGGGTCGCGCGCGGCGGGGCGTGCCCCGTCCTACACCCGCTCCGCCAGTTCGGTGACGCGCGCGCGGTGCTCCTCCAGCGCCAGCGCGGGCTGCGCCAGCCGCAGCGCGCGATCCGAGGCCGCGCGGGCGGCGCGCGCCATGGTCTCGTCCCCGCTGGACGCAAGCAGTGCCAGGGTCTTTTGCAGCCGGATCTGCACCTCGACGGTGCCCGCCCCGTCCCGCGCGATGGGATCAAAGGCATCGCGGACAAGCTCGTCCGCCGTCACCGAGGCCATCCAGATCCGCGGCAGCAGGGGCTCTTTCTCGCTGCTGGTCTCGTCGCGGTAATCCGACAGCACCCGCGCCAGCCGCGTTAGGATGTCGATCGCCGTGCCTGGGTCGTTCACGCCGGGCGACAGCGCGCGCTGCGCGATCTCGCTAAGCACGATCACGCCAAAGCGCGGGTCCTGCTCGAACACCCGCCGGTCGGCGATGGTGAAGGCGCGCCGCAGCCGCGCCTCGTCCAGCTCGGCAGTGTAGTAAACCAGCGTGTCGCCGGGAGAGACCAGCTCGCCCGGCTGCACCGCCACATAGACGTTGCCGTCGCCCGAGCGCGCCGCGCTGCTGAGCGTCTTGAGGTCGATATGCTGGATATAGCCCGTGTCCCAGGCGGTGAAGCTCGCCGCCCGCGCCGGCACCTCCAGGTGCCCCGCCGTCAAGGGCCGCGCCCCCAGGCAGGGCAGCGCCCGGCGCGCGTCCAGTGCTGCAAGCGCCGCCGCCTCGATCTTGCGCGAGGTCGCCGTGACCGAGCCCAGCTCGGCGATATGCGTGATCCAGCGCAGGATCGCCCAGATCACCAGCGCGATCACCACCAGCGTCAGCCCCAGGATCACCGTCACCGTGGCCCCGTCAAACAGCCCCGTGCCCAGGAAGATCACATCCACCAGCGAGAAGATGAACGCGCCCAAAAACATCGCCAGCACGTTCTGCGTCACCCGGTCCTCGATCAGCACCTGATGGCTGCGCGGGGTCACCTGCGCCGAGGCGCTGGTGCGCGCCGAGATGATCACCGACAGCGAGAAGATCGTCACCGCCAGCATCGAGGACGCCAGGATCTGCAAGAGCCGCGTCACCGCGTCCACGGTCACGATATCGGCCAGGCCCTCCGGGACCAGCGGCGCCATGTATGGCGCGATGCTGGCCGCCGCCACCGCGACGACCGAGATCACCGCCGTGCGCACGCCGATCTGGCGCGAGGCGCGCCAGAACCTGAAATACCGCCGGGATGCAATCGTGCGATCCATGCGCGGCACCATGGAGCCTCGCGCCCCGAGGGACAAGCCTCTGAGCCCTGAACGCGGGCGGGATATTGACAACCGGCGGCACTGGGGTCCATCTACGCGCCATGTGGGGCCGTAGCTCAGTTGGGAGAGCGCGTCGTTCGCAATGACGAGGTCGTCGGTTCGATCCCGATCGGCTCCACCAATTCCCTGGGTTTCATAGCGGCCTCTGCCGGCCCGCGCGCTTTGGTTGGCGCGCTGTGGCAAGCGGCGGCCGGCGCCCGAATTGGTCGCAGCTCTTGGCCTGGAGGGGCGTTGCCACCTTGACGCTCGCGCAACCCGGGCAGCGGCCGACCTGGAGGTCGCTTGCGCAACGGGTCAAGCAACGACGACATCTCTGGAAACCGAAACGGATCAAGTAGATGCGACGTCGCAAAAGCGGCCTCCTGGGGGAGGTCGGCCGCTGCCCGAGGCAAGCTCGGGCGGTTGCTCTGCTTGGGTTCCGTCGCGTCTGGTGTCGGCAAGCGTTGCTGGGGCCTTGCGCACCCAATTCGCCCAGAACCGCTTACTTGCGCAGATGCAAGAGGCTCATCAGCCTTGACTGGCGGTCGAAATGGCCCTTCTCGGGCACCTTCACGACCTCGGCGGTGCTCATCACCCGCAGCGCCAGCCCCCAGGTCAGCAGGCCAAAGATCACCCCGCCCAGCGCCTGCCCGATCAGCACCCCCGGCGCGCCCAGCCAGGCGCTGAACAGGATCACCGGCGGGATCGTGCCCAGCGTGTGCCGCCCCCAGTTTATCCAGGTCGAGTAATACGGGTGCCCCAGGTTGTTGAACGCGGCGTTGCCCACGAACATTGCGCCGCTGAAGAAGAAGGTCAGCGCCAGGGGCCCGCAGAACAGGTAGACCAGCGTCAGGGTCAGGCCCTGGGCCTCAAACAGCGCCGCGATGGGCCCGCGCAGCCCGAACAGCAGCGCCGAGATCACCAGGACCACGACGGCGGTGAATATGATGCCGTCGCGGAAGGCGCCGCGCACCCGCTCGTGCTGCCCGGCGCCGTAGTTCTGCCCGATCACCGGGCCGATGGCGCCCGACAGCGCAAAGATCACCCCGAAGGCCACCGGCGTGATGCGCCCCACGATGGCCATGCCCGCCACGGCCTGCTCGCCATAGGCGGCCATGGAGCGGGTGACATAGGCCTGCCCGATGGGCGTGGCCAGCTGGGTCAGGATGGCGGGGAAGGCGATCAGCAGAACCGGGCGCAGATCCAGGGCCAGGCCCTTCAGATCCGGCGGCTCCAGCCCGCCATGGTGGCGGTAGATCGGGATGATCGCGGTGACACCGATGGTGATGCGGGCGGCCACGCTGGCCCAGGCCGCGCCAGCCAGCTCCATGTCCAGCCCGAAGATCAGGATCGGGTCCAGCACCGCGTTCACCACCCCGCCCCAGACCGTGGCCATCATCGCGCGCCGCGCGTCGCCATGGGCGCGCAGGATGGCGCCGCCGATCATGCCCACCATCAGGAAGGGCAGCGATGGCACAATGATCTGCAGGTACTCCACCGCCAGCACAAGCGTCTCGCCCGAGGCGCCCATCAGCGCCGCCAGGGCCTCTAGGTTCAGCCAGACCGCGAAGGCGAAGAGCGCCCCGAAGACCACCGCGTAGATCAGCGCGTGCGAGGCCTGCTGCCGGGCCTTCTCGCCGTCGCCTGCGCCTAGGGCCCGCGCCACCAGGGCCCCCGCTGCGATGGCCATGCCGATGCCGAAGGAGGTGGTGAAGAACAGGATCGCGCCGGCATAGCCGATCGCCGCCGCCAGCTCGTCCTTGCCCAGCCAGGAGATAAAGATCATGTCGACGAAATCGACGATGAAGACCGCCATCAGGCCGACGGACGCGGTGAGGGACATCACCGCGATGTGCCGCATCAGGTTGCCTTCTAGGAATTTGGCCTGCTCGGACATGCGCCCACCCCGCCATCAATGGGCCGACCCTACGCCGAATCCGCGCAAACGCAATTGCGCAGTCGCCTCCGCGCGGCTGGGTGCGACCATTTGGGCGCTGCAGGTTGCTTTCCGCCGCGGCTAAGAACGCCGTGATGTCAATAGGCTACGCTCTAAAACTGCCACTCTTGCTGGTGCTCCTTTTGGGGCTGGCGACGGCGCAGCCTGGGCTGCACCACGGCGCGCCGGACCGTGATACGGCGCTTCTGGACACGCTCGCGCTTTTGGGCATGGCGGATGACATCTGCGGCGACGCGGGCGACGCGTCGCACCTGCCCTGCGAGGGCTGCGCGGCCGCCGCGGCGCCGGGCCCTACGGGTCCCTCTCACGAGATCGGCCAAACCGTCAGCCTGCTGCGCCGCACCCTGCCCGCGCTCGGGCCCGTGATCGCAAGAGCGCCCTCCGGCCGGCACGGCATCCGCGCGCCCCCGACCCGTCTCCTTTAGACCAAACCACAACATCATCTCTAGGAGACATCTATGAAAACCACCTTCACCGCGGCCGTCGCCGCGACCCTCGCCCTATCCGCCTCCCAGGCCGCGGCCCATGCCTCGCTGGAAGTCAAGGAGGCCGCGCTTAACGCCAACTACAAGGCCGTGATGCGCGTCAGCCACGGCTGCGCCGGCCAGGCCACCGAGAGCGTGACCATCACGATCCCAGAGGGCGTCATCAACGCCAAACCAAAGCCCAAACCGGGCTGGGAGCTGACCACGGTGGTGGAGCCCTACGCGCGCACTTACGAATACCACGGGCAGCGCAGCGAGGGCGTCACCTCGATCACCTGGACCGGACGGCTGGAGGACGCCCATTACGACGAGTTCATCTTCCGGGCGCGCATCACGGACGCGTTCGAACCGGGGCAGATGCTCTACTTTCCAACGGTGCAGACCTGCGCGGATGGGTCACTGGAATGGGTGGTGATCCCGGTCGCGGGAGAGGAGCGCCCGCGCCGCCCGGCGCCGGGGCTCAAGCTGCTCGAGGGCGGCCACGCGCATCACTAGAGGCATAAGAGGGGCGGCCCGGCGCCGCCCCCAAAGCCCATCGCCTGCGTCAAAAAACTGGGCGTCGCCGCGCGCCCAGCTTTAAAGAAAGAGCGTGCGGAAGCACTCATTTGGATCACGCCACCGGCGCCTAGAGGCGGGGCTTGACCTGCAGCACAGGTTTCACCTCGGCCATCTCGGGCCCGCGCTCGTGGCCGGTCACCGCCTCCGGTGGCAGCGCCGCGATATGCCGGACGGTCAGCGGCAGCAGGTAGACCTCGTCGACCTTGGTCGGCGCCGCCCCAAAGCCCATCGCCTGCACCAGAAAACTGGGCGTCGCCGCGCGCCCAGCTTAAAAAAAGAGCGTGCGGAAGCACTCATTTGGATCACGCCACCGGCGCCTAGAGGCGGGGCTTGACCTGCAGCAGCGGCATCACGTCGGCCATCTCGGGCCCGCGCTCGCGGCCTGTGACGGCCTTGCGCAGCGGCATGAACAGCCCGCGGCCCTTGCGCCCGGTGGCCTCTTTGACCGCGGCGGTCCAGCTGCCCCAAGTGCCGGCATCATAGGGCGCATCTGGCAGCATCGCGAGGGCCTGGGCGACAAAGTCGCGATCCTCGTTATCCACCAGCGGCGCGGCCCCGTCGCGGAACAGCGCCCACCACTCGGCCATCCCGGCGCGGGTGGCGATGTTCTCGCGCACCACGTTCCAGAAGGCCTCGGCCTTGTCGCCCGGCACGCCGAGCGCTGCGATCTCGCCGGCCACCGCCGCCAGCGGCAGCGCCGCGATATGCCGCGCGGTCAGCGGCAGCAGGTCGGCCTCGTCGAACTTGGTCGGCGCGGTGCCAAAGCGCGAGATGTCGAAGCCCTCGATCAGCTCGTCCATGGAGCCGCGCAGCTCCACCGGGTCGCTTGATCCCAGCCGCGCCATGTGGCTCAGCACCGCCATCGGCTCCAGCCCCTGGGCGCGCAGATCGCGCAGCGACAGGGTGCCCAGCCGCTTGGACAGCGCCTCGCCCTGCGGGCCGGTCAGCAGCGAGTGATGCGCGAAATGCGGCACCTGCCCGCCCAGCGCCTGGATGATCTGGATCTGCGTGGCGGTGTTGGTGATGTGGTCGGCGCCGCGCACCACATGGGTGACGCCCATCTCGGTGTCGTCCACCACCGAGGCGATGGTGTAAAGCACCTGCCCGTCCTGGCGGATCAGCACCGGGTCGCTGACCGAGGCCGCGTCAATCGAGGTCTCGCCCGCGATCAGGTCGGCCCATTCGATGCGCGCGTGGTCCAGCTGGAACCGCCAGACGCCCTGCCCGCGCTCGGCGCGCAGCGCCGCCCTCTCGTCCTCGGACAGCGCCAGGGCGGCGCGGTCATAGACCGGCGGCTTGCCCATGTTGAGCTGCTTCTTGCGCTTGAGGTCCAGCTCCACCGGCGTCTCGAAGGCCTCATAGAACCGCCCCGCCTCGCGCAGCTTGTCGGCGGCGGCGGCGTAGCGGTCTAGCCGGTCTGACTGCCGCTCGATCCGGTCCCAGGTCAGGCCCAGCCATTCCAGATCCTCCTGGATCGCGTCGGCATAGGCCTGGGTCGAGCGCTCTGGGTCGGTGTCGTCGAGCCGCAGGATGAAGGTGCCGCCGGCCTTGCGCGCGATGAGGTAGTTCATCAGCGCGGCGCGCAGGTTGCCGATATGCAGATAGCCGGTGGGTGAGGGTGCGAAACGCGTGGTTGTCATGGGCGGGAACTCCTTGCGCGCGCTCTTGTCACAGCCCTGCCGCGATGTCCACCGGCGCGCCGCGAGGACGCCCCGCGGGCGGACCGAGCGGCCCCTCTCAAGTGGCCTGGACACCCCAGCGGGTGCCCAGGTCCTTGAGCCCCGCCGCGATCAGCTCGCGCAGCACTGCTTCGTCGATATCCGCCAGCTTGTTCACGTAAAGGCAGGACTTGCCCATCTTATGCTTGCCCAGCCGGTCCAGGATGCCGCCGAAATTGGCGTAGCCCGGCATGACATAGATCGACAGGTTCGCTTTGCGCGGGCTGAATCCGGTGGCTAGGAAATCGCCCTCGCGCCCGCTTGCATAGGTGTAGTGATACTGCCCGTAGCCCACGATGGTCGGGCCCCACATCTGCGCCTGCCAGCCGGTGAGCTCGCTGAAGATCTGATGCAGCCGCAGCCCGTCGGCGCGCCGCGTGGGATGCTCGACGGCCTCTAGGAAATCGCTGACCGCGGCACCGGTGGGGCGGGTCTTGTTGTCGGCCATGGCTCTACCTCGCGCCTGCCAAACTCGTTATAGCCCCATTATGGACCATCCCGCCGCTTCCGTCACGCCCGCCGACCTTGCCGCCTTCGAGGCCATCGCCCTGGCCGCGCGCGACGCCCTGCCCGAGCCGTTCCGCGCGGCAGCCCTCCAGGTGGCGATCCGCGTCGAGGATTTCGCCCCCGAGGACATCCTGCGCGACATGCAGATGGAGGCCTTCGAGCTGACCGGGCTTTACGACGGCATCCCCCTCACCGAGAAATCAACCGCCGAGCAAATGCTGCGCCCCGACACGATCTGGCTCTTCCGGCGCCCGATCCTGGATGAATGGGCCGAGCGCGGCACCGAGCCCCTGGGGCATCTCATCGCCCATGTCTACGTGCATGAGCTGGCGCATCACTTCGGCTGGTCGGATGAGGATATCGCGGCGATTGACCGCTGGTGGGAGTAACGCGAGACGGTTCTCGCGCATCCCCGGGGTTTACAAAAGGTTGATTGGACAGGGGCTCAATTCGTCCTAAGATGCGAAATATCGATTTTTTGGAGGTTGATCATGTCCATATCCCGCAGAACTTTACTCGCCACCGGCGCTCTGGCCCCCGCAGCCGCCGTATTGACGCCCACGCTGGCCGCCGCCGACGGCCATGCCAGCGGGCCGCAGAACGCCATCCAGCACACGGTGCAGCTGGGCGAGATGCAGGTCGCCACGATGCTGGCCGGGACCCGCGTGGTGGAGGAGCCGCAGAACATCTTCGGCATGAACGCCTCGGCAGAGGATTTCGCCGCCGCAAGTGCCGCCAACTTCATCCCCGCCGATAAGACGCGGTTCTACTTCACGCCCACGGTGGTCAAAACGGGCGCGGAGGTCGTGCTGTTTGACACCGGGCTCAGCGCCGGCGGCACCCTGCCCGCCCTGGCCGCGGCGGGCTACGCCCCCGAGGACGTCACCATCGTGGTGATCACCCATATGCATGGCGACCATATCGGCGGGCTGATGAACGAGGGCGCGCCGACCTACCCCAACGCGCGCTACGTCACCGGCCAGGTCGAGTTCGACGCCTGGGCGGGCCGCGAAAACGAGCGCTTCGAGGCCAACATGCGCCCGCTGGCCGAGAAGACCAGCTTCATCGGCGATGGCGGCAGCGTCGCCTCGGGCATCACCGCCATGGCGGCCTTTGGGCACACGCCGGGGCACATGACTTATATGCTGGAAAGCGGCGGCCAGCAGCTGTTGCTGATCGCGGACTTGACCAACCACTACGTTTGGTCGCTGGCCTATCCCGATTGGGAGGTGCGCTTTGACCAGGACAAAGCCGCCGCCGCCGCCAGCCGCCGCAAGGTGCTGGGCATGCTCGCCGCCGATAAGGTGCCGATGGTGGGCTACCACATGCCCTTCCCCGGAATGGGCTATGTCGAGGCCAATGGCGACGGGTTCCGCTATGTGCCGGTGAGCTACCAGCTCTCGCTTGCATAAGGCTTGGATAAGCTAAGCTTTTGTCGCGCCCCGGGGAGTTGACCCCCTGGGGCCCGGCCAGCAATGTGGCGGCATGAACCTAACGCTCTCTCCCGCCGCCAAAACCGCGACGATCGCGATCACCCTCGCCGCACTCGGGACGTTGCTGCTGCAGACCGCGGTGGACGTGTCGAGCGGGCAGAAGCTGGGCGCATCGCTTTGGATACAGGCGCGGTTCTTCACCAACCTGATGATCCTGGCCGTGGCGCTGATATTCGCCCTGACCTGGCGGCGCGGCGCCTGGCCGGGCGCGAGCCTGCCCGCGGCGCTGACCGTCTGGATCGTGCTGGTCGGCGTGATCTATCACGCGCTTCTGGCCGCGGACCACGACCCCGAGGGCTGGGACGTGCTGGTCAACATCTTCCAGCACACGGCGATCCCGCTGGCGGTGCTCGGCACCTGGGCTTTGCTGGCGCCAAAGGCGGGGCTGGGCTGGCGCGACGCGGTGATCTGGCTGGGCTGCCCCATTGGATATGCCGCCTACGCGATCCTGCGCGGGCTGCTGGACGGCGCCTTCCCCTATTTCTTCCTCAACCCGGTGAAATCGGGCTGGCTGGGCGTGGGGCTCTATGTGATCGGGATCGGGGTGCTGTTCCTGGTCACGGGTCTGTTGCTGGTGGCCCTGGCGCGGGTATTGGCGCGACGGTGACGTGCGTGACGGGCGTCAGTCAAGCGATCAGCTCTCCCAGTCGCCATCCCGCCAGCGGTTCACAATCGGATAGCGCCGGTCCAGCCAGAAGGCGCGGTTCGAGAGCCGCGCGCCGGGGGCGGACTGGAACCGCTTGTATTCGCTGATATAGATCAGGTGCTCGACCTTCTTGACCACATTGCGCTCGAACCCGGCGGCGACCAGGTCGTCGACCGAGGCCTCGTTGTCGACCAGCCCCTCTAGGATCGCGTCCAGCACCTCATAGGGCGGCAGGCTGTCGCTGTCCTTTTGGTCCTCGCGCAGCTCGGCGGTGGGGGGCTTGTCGATCACGCGGGTCGGGATGACCTCGCCCGCGGGGGCGGCCATCCAGTCGGGGCGGTGGTTGGCGTTGCGCCAGCGGCAGGTCTCGAAGACGCGGGTCTTATAGAGGTCCTTCAGCGGGTTATAGCCGCCGGACATGTCGCCATAGATCGTGGCGTAGCCCACCGCGACCTCTGACTTATTGCCCGTGGTCAACAGCATCTCGCCGAACTTGTTGCTCAGCGCCATCAGCAGCAGCCCGCGCAGGCGGGACTGGACGTTCTCCTCGGTCACGTCCGGCTCGGTGCCCTCGAACAGCGGCGCAAGCGCCTCGGTCACCGCCGCGCGCGGGCCGGAAATGGGCACGTAGTCGTAGCGGCAGCCCAGCGCCTTGGCGACGGCCTCGGCATCCTCCAGCGAATGCTCGGAGGTGTACTCGGACGGCAGCATCACGCAGCGCACGTTCTCTGGCCCCAAAGCGTCCGCCGCCACCGCCGCGACCAGCGCCGAATCAACCCCGCCCGAGAGCCCCAGCAGGGCCTTGGAGAAGCCCGTTTTGCGGAAGTAGTCCCGCAGGCTTTCGACCATAACGCGGTAATCCTGCTCCCACGCGTCGGGCTGCGGCGCTTTTTCGCCGGGCTCGAGGCGCCAGCCCTCGGGCCCGCGGATCATATCCACATGGCGGATCGCCTCGTCGAAGGGCGGCATAATAAAGGCCAGCTCGCCGCCGGGGTTCAGCCCAAAGGAGGCGCCGTCAAAGACCTGGTCATCCTGCCCGCCCACCATGTTGAGGTAGATCAGCGGCAGGTCGGTCTCGACCACGCGCTGCACCATGTGGTTCATGCGGGTGTCCAGCTTGTTGCGGTAATAGGGCGAGCCGTTGGGCACCAGCAGGAACTCGGTGCCGGTCTCGGCGAGGGTCTCGGAAACCTCCGGGTGCCAGCTGTCCTCGCAGACCGGGAAGCCGATGCGGGTGTCCTGAAAGCCCACGGGGCCGCCCAGGGGCCCGGCGTCAAAGACGCGCACCTCGTCAAAGACGGTCTCGTTGGGCAGGTTATGCTTGAGCACGCGCGAAGTGACCTTGCCGCCGCGGCAGATGTGGTAGGCGTTATAGAGCTTGCCGCCCTCCACCCAGGGGCCGCCAATCGCCAGAGCGGGGCCCTCGGCGCAGCGCGCCGCCAGCGCCTCGATCGCCGCGATGGCGGCGTTGTGGAAGACGGGCTTCATCACCAAGTCCTGGGCGTTGTAGCCGGTGATGAACATCTCGGTCAGCGCCACCAGGTCGGCGCCCGCCTCGCGGCCCTGCCTCCAGGCGTCATGCGCCTTTTCGGCGTTGCCGGCGATGTCGCCCACGGTGGGGTTAAGCTGGGCCAGGGTCAGGCGGAACCGGTCGCTCATTGCAATTCCTTTCGCGTCCAAAGCCTCTTATCCAGACGCGGCGGCGGTGGAAACCCAAGTCGCTCCAAAAACCGTTGTAAGCGGGTGCGGCGTCACCTAGAGCGTTTCGACATTAGTTTGAGACATATCCAGCGGCCTTGAAGTAGTTCGAGCATTCTTCCGGATCGTACAGGTCACAGATTTCACCGATGGCTTTGAAGACGGATGTGAACGAGCGTGCTCCGATCCGTCGGAGATGGGCCTTGAGCTTCGAGAAAGCTTGTTCAATCGGGTTGAGGTCTGGGGAGTGTGGCGGCAGGTACAGAAACCAGCAGCCATGCGCCTTTAGCGCGGCTGCTGCTTCCTTGTTGCGATGCGTGGCCAGGTTGTCGAGAATCACCACCGTGCCGGGTGTGATTTCGGGCACCAGCACTTCGCGGATGTAGGCGGCAAAAGCAGGACCGTCCATTGCGCCTTTGATGACCCAGGGTGCGATCAGCGCATCATAGCTCAGACCGGCAATCAGTGTCTGCGTCCCCCAACTGCCGAAGGGCGCGTCCATGGTCAGGCGCTCGCCGCGTGACGCCCAGCCCCGTAGCCGCGTGAGGTTCGTCTTCACGGCGGTTTCGTCAATGAAGACAACACGATCCGGTGAGGCCCCGACGGCCGGAATGCGATGAGCAAACCAATCAGCCCGCCGTCGCCTTACCTTGGCATGGCGGCGCTCGGAGGCCACCAACGACTTTTTTTGTGCGTGAAGCCGAGGCGCTTGAGCAACCCCGCAATGGCGGAATGATGGACCGCAACCCCTTCCGCATCAGCGAGTGCATCACGCAGTTCGAATAACGTGATGTCCGGGTCCTGCGTCACCAACTCCCTAAAGAACTCTATATGGTCGGCCAGCTTGCCCGATCCCGCAGGACGTCCCATCAGTGCAACAGTGGCAGCCCCGGTACTCCGGATTCGACCGGCCCATCGAGCGCCAGTGGCGGCAGAAACCTGAAGGCGGCGTGAGGCTTCTCTCCCGGACAGTCCTTCCCTGATCAAACGCGCAAAGCGGTCGCGCAGTTCTGTCGACAATGGTGCTGGCATGATGTGATCCTCCCTATCAAGGTGAATCACAGTTCAAGCTCTGTGGGAATCCAACCGATTCAAACTTTTGTCGAAACGCTTTAGGATTACGCGAAACCTTGGTCCGCCGACCGAACTCTACCAGAAACGTGGGAAGCATCGTGCAGAAATCAAGCCTTTTCCTTTCGCTGGGCCTCGCGGTGGCGCTTGCGGCGCCTGGGCATGCGCAATCCGGCGGCGAAGTGGTCCTCAAGCAATATGATGACGGCGGCGTCTATGAGGGCACGTTCAAGGACGGCAAGCAGGACGGCATCGGCACCTACCGGCTGCCGAACGGCTATGAATATACCGGCGGCTGGGTGGCGGGCGAGATCCGCGGCCAGGGCGTGGCGCGGTTCCCCAACGGCTCGGTCTACGAGGGGTCCTTTGCCAAGGGCAAGCCCGAGGGCTTTGGCAAGATCACCTTCGCCGATGGCGGCGTCTACGAGGGCGACTGGGCGGACGGCAAGATCAACGGCTCGGGCATGGCGACCTATGCCAACGGCGTGATCTACGAGGGCGCCTTCCGCAACGCGATGCATCACGGGCTTGGCAAGATGCAAAGCCCGAACGGCTACAGCTACGAGGGCAACTGGGTCGACGGCGCCAAGGACGGCAAGGGCAAGATCACCTATCCGGACGGCGCGATCTACCAGGGCGACCTGGTGCGCGGCCTGCGCGAGGGCAAGGGCACGCTGACCATGCCCGACGGGCTGATCTATGAGGGCGCCTGGGCGAACGGGCAGATCAACGGCACCGGGCGGCTGACGCAGCCCAACGGCGACATCTATGTGGGCGAGCTGGTGAACGGCGAGCGCCAGGGCACCGGCAAGGTGACCTATGCCAATGGCGACGTCTACGAGGGCCAGTTCCTGAATGACCGCCGCCACGGGACGGGCGCCTTCCGCGGCACCGACGGCTACGCCTATGACGGCGAGTGGGTGGCGGGCCGGATCGAGGGCGTGGGCAAGGTCACCTACCCTGACGGCTCGGTCTATGAAGGCGAGTTCCGCGCGGACCTGTCCCAGGGCCAGGGCAAGATCGTCTACCCCGACGGCTCGAGCTATGAGGGCTCCTGGGTCGCCGGTGTGATCGACGGCACCGGCGTCGCGCGCCACGCCAACGGGCTGGTCTATGAGGGCCAGTTCAAGGACGCCAAGAACCATGGCATCGGCACGATGACCTTCACCGACGGCTACAGCTATACCGGCGAGTGGGCCGAGGGGCAGCGCTCGGGCCAGGGCAAGGCCACCTATGCCGACGGCACCGTCTATGAGGGGCAGTTCCTGGACGGCCAGCGCCACGGGCAGGGCTCGATCACCATGCCGAACGGGTTCCTTTACACCGGGTCCTGGGTGGACGGCGAGATCGACGGCCAGGGCCGCGCGACCTACGCCAATGGCGACGTCTACGAGGGCACCTTCGTGAAGGGCAAGCGCCAGGGCGAGGGCACCATCATCTATGCTGGCGGACAGCGCGCCAAAGGGACCTGGGACGAAGGCCTGCTGGACGAAGAGAACGCCGAGATCACGGACGGGTCTTCAAACTAGCGGTTGCGCCGCTGTCGCGGCGCCGCGCCCACCCAGGTCGATTGTTCCGCGATTCGGGTTAAGATTTCGCTGCTTTGAGCCGGTTTGCGCGCTTTGCCTTGGCCTCCTCGGCCTAGCCTTTGCACCGCGACAATCGCGGCGTTTCTCGCAAGATCCGGCACACCCAGACCCGAAAAAGCGCTCAAGATCAGCATGTTGCGCGGCGCGCTCGCGTTAAACCTGCCGCAGACCCCACAGGCAGCGCATCAAGCGCGGCACGCGTCTAGTCCTGCGCGTCGAACACCGGCAGACGGTCCAGCGCGTGCTTCAGCGCGTCCCCCCAGCCGTTCGAGAGCGTCTGGAAATACGGGTCGTCCTCCTCGATCCGGCCCCGCGTCGCGGTCCGACAGGCATCCACCTCGACGAACTGGTAGTCCATCGGCGGCCCCACGGTCAGGTTCGCTTTTATGGTGCTGTCAAAGCTGACCACCAGCAGGCGCATCGCCTCTTCAAAGCTCATGCCCGCATCGAAGGCGCGCACCAGGATGGGGCGGCCGTATTTGATCTCGCCGATCTGGAAGAAGGGCGTGTCCTCGGCGGCCTCGATGAAGTTGCCCTCTGGGTAGATCAGGAACAGCCGCTGCGCGCTGCCCTTGATCTGGCCGCCCAGCAGCAGCGTGGCGTGAAAGGCGCTGTCGGCGCGCTGCCCGGCCTCGTCATGCAGGGCGATCACCTCGCGCAGGGTGTCCGCCACGATCTGCGCCACCTGGAACATCGAGGCCGCGGCCATGACCGAGGGCGCGCGCTCCTCGGGCGCCTTCATGCGCTCGTTCAGCAGGCTGACCGCCGCCTGGGTCGTGGCCAGGTTGCCGGCGCTCAGAAGGGTGATCACCCGCTCGCCGGGCTCCTCCCAGATCGACATTTTACAGAAGGTAGAGATGTTATCGAGCCCCGCATTCGTGCGGGTGTCCGACATGAAGACCATACCCCGGTCCAGCAGCATTCCAACGCAATAAGTCACGCGGCCCGCCTTACTGCTCGGCCACCTGAATGGCAACGTCCAGCGCCTCGCCCGCACCGCCGACGCGGCTGCCGATGACCGGCGCGGCCTCGGCATAGTCCAGGCCGGTGGCCACGCGCACATAGCGCTGGTCGGGCGAGATGCCGTTGGAGACGTCAAAGCCCACCCAGCCCAGATCCGGCACATGCGCCTCGGCCCAGGCGTGCATGGCGACTTGATCCACCCGGTCCTCCAGGCGCAGGTAGCCCGAGACATAGCGCGCCGGCAGGCCCAGCGCGCGCGCCACGGCGAGGAAGACATGGCTGTGGTCCTGGCAGACGCCCTTGCCCTCTTCCAGCACGGTCTCGGCGTCCCAATCGGGGGAGGAGGCGCCGATCTCATAGCGCACCTCGCCGGCGATCAGCGCCATGGCGCTGTGCATCTGGTCGAGCGGCGTCTCTCCCTCGATCCGCCGCAAGAGCGCGCGCACCCCGGCGCCGGGCTTGGTCAGCGGCGTCTCGCGCTGGTAGAGCCACAGCGGCGCGGGGCCACGATGTGGCCCGACCACGCCCGTGTCATCGCTGAGCGCCACGCTGCCCCGGCTGACGATCTCTAGCTCGGTGACCCCCGCCGCGAAGCTGATCAGCCGCACCGCGTTGCCGTGATGGTCCTGGAACGCGGCCTCGGTCTGCCCGCCTTCTACCTCGGTGGACCATTCCAGCACCGCCTGCCCGCGGGTGCCGCGCGGCGTGGTGCGCAGCTGCTGCAGGCCAAAGCTGACCTGGTCCTGAAAACTGTAACGCGTCTTATGTGTGATCGCGATTTGCATGGGGTGTGGCCTTACTCGACAAACCTGTAATCCGTCTGAATCTGCCCGCCAAGATCCGCAAGATCGGACAGGAAGTCTTGGATGAACTCGTGCAGCCCGCTGTCAAAGATCGCGTCCATGTCGCCGCTCAGCTTCTTTTGCTGCATCTTGATCGCCCTTTGCAGCGAGGTCGGCTGGGTGCCGTAGCTGGCGGCCAGATAGCCCAGGTTGTCGCAGATCTTGCCGATGCAGAAGGCCAGGCTGCGCGGCATGCGGCGGTCCAGGATCAGGAAATGCGCGATGTCGCGCGGCTCGGTGGCGTTGCCGTATTCCATGCGGAACCCGCCCTGGGCGGAGACCGAGCGCAGGATGGTCTCCCACTGTACGTTGTCGATGGCGCTGCCGACGGCGCGCACCGAGGGCAGGAGCACGTAGTATTTCACGTCCAGGATCCGCGCGGTGTTATCCGCGCGCTCCAGGAAGGTGCCCAGGCGGGCGAAGTCGTAGATGTCGTTGCGCAGCATGGTGCCGTGGGTGACGCCGCGCACCAGCGCGGTGCGCCGCCGGACATGGCCCAGCACCTCCTGCAGGTCGCGCTCGCCGACCTTCCGCCGCAGGGTGTCGCAGGCATACATGTAGATCGCGTTGGTGGCCTCCCAGACCTCGCCGGTGATCGCGGTGCGCACCGTGCGGGCATTCTGCCGCGCGGTCTTGATCGTGGACAGCACCGACGAGGGGTTGTCGCCCGCGCGCAGCATCCAGTCGATGGCCTGGTCGCGGGTGACCTCGTCATGGGCCTCCTTATAGGCGCCCAGCGCCCCGGCGGTCTGCAGCACCGAGGTCCAGTCATCGTCGCTGGCCCCCGACCGGGTCAGGGCGATGCGCTGCCCGGTCTCGATCAGGCGCACGGTGTTCTCGGCCCGCTCCAGGTAGCGCGACATCCAAAACAGCCCATTTGCGGTCTTGCCCAGCATCAGTCGTCCAGCACCCAGGTGTCCTTGGTGCCGCCACCCTGCGAGGAGTTCACCACCAGCGAGCCCTTCTTGAGCGCCACCCGCGTCAGCCCGCCCGGCGTGATCCTCACCCCCTTGGGCGAGTAGAGCACGAAGGGCCGCAGATCGACATGCCGCGGCGCCAGCCCGGCATTGGTAAAGATCGGCACGGTGGACAGGCTCAGCGTGGGCTGCGCGATGTAATTGCCCGGGCGCGCGGTCAGCTTCTTGCGGAACTCCGACAGCTCCTTCTTGCTGGCGGTCGGCCCGATCAGCATCCCGTAGCCGCCGGAGCCATGCACCTCCTTGACGACCAGTTCCGAGAGGTTGTCCAGCACATAGGCCAGCGCGTCCTTCTCCGAGCAGCGATAGGTCGGCACGTTCTCCAGCAGAGGCCGCTCGCCGGTGTAGAACTCGACGATCTCGGGCATGTAGCTATAGATCGCCTTGTCATCGGCGATCCCGGTGCCCGGCGCGTTGGCGATGGTGATCCCGCCCGCGCGGTAGACATCCATGATGCCGGGCACGCCCAGCTGGCTATCGGGGTTGAAGTTCAGCGGGTCAAGAAACGCGTCATCCACCCGGCGGTAGAGCACGTCAATCGGCTGGTAGCCCTGCGTGGTGCGCATCGCCACGCGCCCGTCCACCACGCGCAGGTCATGCCCCTCCACCAGCTCCACGCCCATCTGGTCGGCCAGAAAGGCATGCTCGTAATAGGCCGAGTTGAAGATGCCCGGGGTCAGCACCGCCACGGTGGGCTTGGCCCCCGAGATATCCGGCGCCGAGGCCGCCAATGAGGCGTGCAGGTCCCGCGGGTAGCCCTGCACCGGCATCACCCGGTTGTTCAGGAACAGCTCGGGGAACATATGCAGCATCGTCTCGCGGTTCTCGAGCATATAGCTGACGCCGGACGGCGTGCGGGCGTTGTCCTCGAGCACGTAGAACTGGTCGTCGCCGGTGCGCACCAGGTCGATGCCGCTGATATGGGTATAGATGCCGCCCGGCGGGGTGACCCCGATCATCTTGGGCTCGAAGGCCTCATTCTGGGTGATCATCTCCTTGGGCAGGCGCCCAGCGCGGATGATCTCTTGGCGGTGGTAGATGTCGTGCAGGAAGGCGTTGATGGCGCGCACGCGCTGCTCGATCCCGCGGGACAGCTTGCGCCACTCGCGGCTCGAGATGATCCGCGGGATGATGTCGAAGGGGATCAGGCGCTCTTCGGCATCGGCGCGGCCATAGACGTTGAAGGTGATGCCGGTAAGGCGGAACAGCTCGTCGGCCTCGCGGCGCTTGGCGCGCAGGCGCTTGGCGTCCTCGCCGTCCAGCCAGTGCTTATAGCCCTCATATGGCGGGCGCAGGTCATCGCCCCGCCCCCACATCTCGTCATATGTGTCACCCGTCGTCATTGAAACCACCTTGGCGGGAAACGTGCCGCAGGTCAAAGTCGGCGCGGCCCTGCGGTGCAATTGGACGCCAACCGCTTAATTCTTGTGCGCAAACGCACGGATGCATCACGGGCGTGGCGGAACCATGCGCAGACACGGAATGTTACAGAAAACCCCGGACCGGATCTCGGGCATGGCGGCGTTAGGAAGATGTTAGCGCGACTCAGAGAATAATAAGGGTGGGTGGATGGGGGAAATACCATCTCCCCACAGGTACCCTCCCGCCCTCCCTTGGCAGCATGCTGCGAGTCGGGTTGAGAAATTGTAAACGCAATCACAATTGATTGCGGCGCCTCAGGCGCGCGGCGGGCTCCGCGACAGAGCTCATCTCGCGATACTTCCCGTTCAAAAAAAATCGACTTTATTTGACTCTGCCTAATTTTGTCGCCAAAATTGAACGGCAAGCTCAGATAGGAGACGGTAGGGATGCGGTTGCTGTGCGGCGCTCATGACGGGCAAACGGGCGTCTTCGCCGTCACCGGCGACAGCGCCGTGAACCTGACGGCCGCCGAGCCAGGTTTTGGCGCCGATCTCTCTGCCATGATCGCCTCGGCCGAATTGCGGGCCAAGGCGCAAGCGCTGGCAGCGCAGCCGGGGGTGGTGGAGGTCTCCGCGATCACGCCCGCTCTTCCGGTTGCTGCGCCGCCGACCATCATCTGCCTGGGGCTCAACTATGTCGAGCACATCAAAGAGGGCGGCTATGACATCCCCGACTACCCGGCGCTGTTCATGCGGGGGCGCAACTCGCTGATGGCGGCGGGCGCGCCGATGGTGCGGCCCTCCTGCTCGGAGAAGCTGGATTACGAGGCCGAGCTGATGCTGATCATCGGCAAGCGCGGGCGCCATATCGCCGAAGAGGACGCGTTCGATCACGTCTTTGGCTACACTGTGTTTAATGACGGATCGGTGCGCGACTATCAGCGCAAGACGCATCAATGGACGCCGGGCAAGAACTTTGACGCCACCGGCGCGGTGGGGCCCGTCGTGGTCACCCCGGATGAGCTGCCGCCCGGCGCAGCGGGGCTTAGGATCGAGAGCCGCGTGGGCGACGAGATCCTGCAAAGCTCCAACACGTCCAATATGATCTGGGGCGTGGCGCGCACCATCGCCATCCTCAGCGAGTACACCACGCTGGAACCCGGCGACCACATCGCGCTTGGCACCCCGCCGGGCGTGGGCCACGCCAAGAAGCCCAACCCGCGCTGGCTGAAACCCGGCGAGACCGTCGAGATTGAGATCGAGGGGATCGGCATCTGCGCCAGCCCGGTGGTCGCAGAAGGCGCCCAGCAGGCCGCGCAATGAACGCGCTTACCGGAGAGGCTTTGGAGGCCGCGCGGGCCGAGGCTCAGCGCGGCTTCCGCGCGCTCAAGGCGCGCATGCCAGAGCTCGAGCCCGACGCCGTCGATCTGATCCTGGGCGACGCGCGCTCGCATTACGCCTGGAAGGACGCGCCCGTGCCGCGCAGCATGCTGGAGGCGATCTACGACATCGCCGCCCAGGGCCCCACCAGCATGAACACCTGCCCCGCGCGGTTCGTGTTCGTGACCAGTGCGGCGGGCAAGGAACGGCTGGCCAAGGCGCTTAAACCCGCCAATCTGCCCAAGATGATGGGCGCGCCGGTCACCGCGATCATCGCCCATGATCTGGAGTTCTGGACGCATCTGCCTAAGCTCTTCCCACATGAGGACCGCCGCCCGATGTTTGAGGGCAAGCAAGCGCATATCGAGGCCACGGCGTTTCGCAACGGCACCCTGCAGGGCGCTTATTTCATGATCGCCGCCCGCGCGCTGGGGCTGGATGTGGGCGCCATGTCGGGCTTTGACAACGCCGTGGTGGACGCCGAATTCTTTGCGGGCAGCCCGCTGAAATCCAACTTCCTTTGCAACCTCGGATATGCCGACGAGAGCGCTTTGTTCCAAAAGCTGCCTCGTTTCGCATTCGACGAGGTATGCTCTTTCGCATGAGGTGATCCGCTATGGCGATCCGACAAAAGACCCATATGACGATCAAGCTCAGCGGCCAGGGGGCCAGCCATTCGCGCGCCGATATCGCCGTGGACGGGCTGGACGTCGTGATCGACGAGCCCGCCGTGCGCGGCGGCACCGGCATGGGGCCCTCGCCCACCGCCACCGCCTATAGCGCGCTGATCGGCTGCACCAATGTGATCGGCAATAAATGCGCCGCCAGCCTGGGCGTCGCGATCGGTCATCTGAGCTTTGAGATGGAGGTCGATTTCGACCGCCGCGGGGTGCTGCTGATGGAAGAGGTCGACGTGCCCTTCACGGCGATCCGCCTCGCGGTCACAGCCGATGGGCCCTGCAGCGACGGCGAGCTGCAGCGCGTGGCGCTTGAGACCGAGAAATTCTGCCCAATTTCAAAACTTTATGAGAAGGCCGGCACGGATCTGACCGTGACCTGGTCCAAGGGGTAACCCGGGCATTTTTAGGGAGGAACGAACAATGCTGAAGACATGGACGAGACGGGCGGCCCTGGCCGCCGCCGCGGCGCTGATCACCGCCCCGGTCATGGCCGCCGAGACCATCAAGGCTGTTGTGATCGACGGCTACCCGGCCCGCGCGCTCTGGGTGAAGGAGTTCACCAACTTCTTCATCCCCGAGGTCGATAAGCGCCTGGCCGAGAACGGCAATTACGTCATGGATTGGCAGGAAAGCTATGGCGGCTCGATCGTCAAGCCCAAGGGCGTGCTGGAGGGCATGAAGCTGGGGCTCGGCGATATCGGCATCGTCACCACGATCTTCCACAGCTCCAAGCTGCCCAGCCAGGCGATCTCGGCGGTAACACCCTTCGTGGCCGCCGACAGCCGCGCCGTGGCCAAGGCGGTGGACGAGATCGCCAAGGAGTTCCCCGCCATGCAGGCGGAGTTCGACGCCCAGAACCAGGTCTATCTGGCCACCGGCGTGGTTCTGGACACCTACCAGATCTTCTCGAAGACGCCGGTTAACAGCCTGTCCGATATCGAGGGCAGCAAGGTCGCGGGCGCGGGTATGAACCTGCGCTATCTTGAGGGCATCGAGGGCGCGGCGGGCGTGCGCGGCGGCCTGACCGATTTCTACAACATGCTGCAAACCGGTCTGGTCGATCACGCCATGCTCTGGCCCGAGGCCGCCAAGACCTTTAAGATCGCCGAGGTCGCGCCCTACATGCTGCGCGCCGATATCGGCGCGGTGAACTCCAAGACCATCACCGTGAACAAGGACTACTGGGCGAAGCTGCCCGACGAGGTCAAGGGCGTGCTGCAAGAGGTCGCCGTGGCGTATCGCGGCCACGTCGCGGGCATCGCCATGGACCGCGCCGCCGCCAGCCGCGACGCCTATGTCGAGCAAGGCGGCACCATTGTCGAGATGGACCCCGCCGAGCGCGCCGCCTGGGTCGCCGCGATCCCCAACATCGCGGGCGAATGGGCGACCAACCTCAACGGCAAGGGGCAACCCGGCACCGAGATGCTGAACGCCTATATGGGCAAGCTCAAGGATGCCGGCTTTACCCCGGTACGCGATTGGGCGGCTGAGGCCGCGACCAACTAAGTCGACCTAAACAGTGGACTTGTTTCGTCATATCGCCGGCGGCATAGCCATCGCGGCCAATGCCGCCGGCACCTTTGTGGTGATCGCCCTGATCGCCGTTGTGAACTATGACATCGTGGCGCGCGGCTTCTTCAACAAGCCCTTCCTGGGCGCGGTGGAGGTGGTGCAGTTCTCGATGGTACTGATCGTGTTCCTGCAATTGCCGGACGTGGTGCGGGTGGGGCGCCTGACCCGCTCGGACGGGTTCTTGGGGCTCATGCAGCGCCGCCGCCCTCTGGTGGGGCTCTGGCAGAGCCGCTTGATCGACGCGGCCTCGGGCATCTTCATGGCGCTTGTGGCCTATGCGATGTGGCCGGAATTCGTAGAGATGTGGCACTCGCAGGACTTCTTTGGCGTGCCGGGCGTCTTCACCGCGCCCTGGTGGCCGGTCAAGCTGGTGATCTTCCTGTCGGCCTGCCTCTGTGCTGTGCATTTCGGGTTGAAGGTCGTGGTGGGCAGCGGCCCAGCGCGCCAAGGCCCTGGCATGCTCAGCGCTGGGGACCAGCCATGACCCCGGTTGAGATCGGGCTGATCTCGATCCTGGGCATCGTCGTTCTAATCTACCTTGGCGTCTACATCCCCATCGCGCTGGGGCTGGTCAGCTTTGTCGCCATCTGGGTGATGCGCGACAATCTGGAACTGTCCTTTGCGCTGCTCAAGATCGCCATCGGCGATTCCGTGATGGAATACACCTTCGCCACGATCCCGCTCTTTGTGTTCATGGGGCTGATCGTCAGCAAGGCGGGGCTGGGCGCGGATATCTATGCGGTGATGAACCAGGGCTTCCGGCGCATCACCGGCGGGATCGGCATGGCCACGGTGGGCGCGAATGCGGTCTTCGCCGCGGTGACCGGCTCTTCCATCGCCTCGGCCTCGGTGTTCTCGAAGATGAGCGTGCCCGAGATGCTGCGCCATAACTACAACCCGCGCTTCGCCGTAGGCGTGGTGGCGGGGTCTAGCGTGCTGGGGATGATCATCCCGCCCTCGGCGATGCTGATCATCTACTCCTTCGTGGCCGAGCAATCCGTAGGGCAGATGTTCCTAGCGGGCGTGGTGCCGGGGCTGATGCTGGCTGCCGCTTATGTGGGCGCGATCTGGTTTATGGGGCGGTTCACGCCGGGCTTTGTGGGCGGCGAGGCGATCGAGCATGGCCCGCTGATGGGCTGGGGCGAGATCGCCGCCAAGACCCTGCCGATCCTGCTCTTGATCGTGGTGGTGCTAGGCGGGATCTACCTGGGCTGGACCACGCCGGTGGAGGCGGGCGCCCTGGGCTCTCTCTTGGGCATCGTGATCGCCGGGCTGCGCGGGCGGATCAACTTGCGCAGCTTCTGGGAGACGGTGCTGGAGACCGGGCACATCACCGCCGCACTTCTATTCTTGATCACCGCCGCGTCGATGTATGCGCGCATGCTGGGGATCGCGGGGCTGCCCAACGCCTTGCAGGACATCCTGGCGAGCAACCAGTTCAGCTTCTTCTGGGTGATGACGATCCTAGTCGTGCTGATGCTGTTTCTGGGCACGATCCTGGACACGGCCTCGATCATCCTGATCGTGGTGCCGCTGTTTCTGGGGCTGATCGAGGGCATGGGGCTGAGCCTGGTGTGGTTCGGCATCGTCTGCGTGGTGGCCGCCGAGATCGGGCTCTTGACGCCGCCCTTGGGGATCAGTTGCTTCGTGATCAAGGCCACGCTGGACGACGACCGCATTACGTTGAAGGATGTGTTCATGGGCGCCCTGCCCTTCGCCTTTGTGATGCTGCTGGTGCTGATCGTGCTGATCCGGTTCCCGGCCCTGAGCCTCGCCATCCTTTAGGAGATTGCCCATGCGCAACGTGACCAAGGACAACATCACCGACGTCTTCCTAAGCTATTTCGGACCGGACACGGACCCGCGCATGCTGCAGGTGATGGGCAGCCTGGCGCGGCACCTGCATGGCTTCGCACGGGAGGTGAACCTGACGCATGCCGAATGGATGCAGGGCATCCAGTTCCTGGAGCGGATGACCGAGTTCACCGACAAGGAGCGCCACGAGTTCATCCTGCTCAGCGACGTTCTGGGGCTGTCCTCGCTGGTGGACATGCTCAACTCGGTGCCTGATGGCACGTCCTCCTCGGTGATGGGGCCGTTCCATATTGCCGACGCGCCCGACATCCCCTTCGGCTTCGACATGAAGCGGCATTACGAGGGCGAGGTCCTGCTGGCCCATGGCGTGGTGCGCGACCCGGACGGCGCGCCGATTGAAGGCGCCGAGCTGGACATATGGCAGACCGCGCCGAACGGGCTTTACTCCAGCCAGGACGAGGAGCAGGACACCTATTCCTTCCACGGCATCCAGACCACCGGCGCGGATGGGCGCTATGGCTTCACCACGGTCAAGCCGGTGAGCTATGAGGTGCCCACGGACGGGCCCGTGGGCGACATCCTGCGCGCGACCGGGCGGCACGCCTGGCGGCCCTCGCATCTGCACTACATCGCCACCGCGCCCGGGTTCCGCCCGTTGGTGACCGAGATATTCCCCGACGATGACCCCTATCTGGACGAGGACACGGTGTTCGGCGTGCGCAGCGACCTGGTGATGAAGTACCAGCCCCAAGCGGCGGGCAGCTTTCCGGACGGCTACGCGCTGAGCGGCCAGGTTAGCGGGCCCTACTTAATGGCCGATTTTGACCTGACGCTTGTGCGTGCGGAGTAGGTTGCGGGCTTTTTTGGTTGCGCCGATTCCCGCCGAAACGCGCCTGAATTGCCGCCGTAAGGGGAATATTCACCGAATCGCCGAACAATTGAGGGCGGTAGGGAGGGGCGTAACTCTCTTTCAGAGAGTTCCCCAACCACCACCCGTGTAGGGTGGGGTGAGTCGGGTTGAGATAACGTTAACATCAACGCATTACCGAGAACTTTGATCACAACATTTTGCAGCGCGCCCGCAGGATCAAGAGGCTGCGTGCGCGCCGCCTTTGCCCAATATCTCAGGTCAAAGGCAAACGCCCGCTACATCAGCAGGGTCTGCCGCGTTCCGCCTGAGAATTTGATTTGGGTTCTTTGCGATCGGCTCATGACATAGAACCGCATCACTCCGGCACAGCCCGTGGCCGCGGAATGGTTCATTCGCTCTCGTTGGGCCGCTGCGTCAAGCAGCGCCCAAGGGCATTTGGCAACTCTTTCATCGGTTCTGTTCCCGTCGCTTCTGGAAGTCGTGAGTTTGAGTTCCCAGCGAGGTCTATTTTGAATGGGCGGCCGCCACAGGCGACATGTCCATCGGTGGCGAGGCACGGCGTCACCCGGCCTCAAGCGATCTACCGACCGGCGCGCCTGGGAAACTCGCCCCAAAACGCGCTGGAATTGTCTAATGCGCGGGCCGCTACGCCCGCACTGAAGCTTCGCGGCAGAGGATGCCCGGGCCAGGTTACGATCCGGTAACCATTGCGAACGGATCGAAAGGAGATGCTTTTTGACAAAGGCTGCAATTGGCCTGGAGCGGGCATCGGTGCGCCGCAATTTTCTTGCAAGAAAATTGCGAAACTCTTCCAAGAGTTTCTTCAGCGCGCCCCGAAATGATCACTCTATTCCAACCTCTTACCGGCGCGCGGGCCCACTTTCCTTGGAAGGAAAGTGCAAATCTCTTGCAAGAGATTTGGCGCGCCCAAATGCCTGCTCCAGGCCAATAACTGACCGCCAATCGGGATGGTCTACTGGCACACCAAGGCGTCAGTCGGAGAAACCCGCCAACGCGCGTTGGAACACCGCCGGGTCGACATTGCCGCCCGAGACCACGACGATCACCGCGTCGCCTTCGACTTCCGCCGCATGGTAAAGCGCCGCGGCCAGGGCCACCGCTCCGCCGGGCTCGGCCACGATCTTCAGCCGGTTGAAGGCCTCGGCCATGGCGCGCAGGGCGTCCTCATCCGTGACCGCCATCCCGGGCCCGCAAAGCCGCTGCATGATCGGAAAGGTCAACTCGCCAGGCGCCGGGGTCAGCACCGCATCGCATAGTGACCCAGTCTGGGTGTTGTTGGTGACCACCTGGCCCGAGGCCAGCGAGCGCTTTACGTCGTCGAACCCCTCAGGCTCGACCGGGCGCACCTTTAGGCCCGGCGCCTTGGCCTCTAGCGCCAGCGCGATGCCCGAGGTCAGCCCGCCGCCGCCGCAGCAGACCAGCACGTCCGCCTCGGTCACGCCATGCTCTGTCGCCTGCGCAGCGATCTCTAGCCCGGTGGTGCCCTGGCCGGCTATGACCTCTGGGTGGTCATAGGGCCGGATCAACGTCAGCCCGCGCTCTGTCGCTAGCGCCTCGCCGATGGCCTCGCGGCTCTCGCCGCCCACCCGGTCATAGGTCACCACCTCGGCACCCAGGGCGGCGGTGTTAGCGAGCTTAATCGCGGGCGCGTCCTGCGGCATCACGATCACCGCGGGCACGCCGTGCAGCCGCGCGCCCAAGGCCGCGCCCTGGGCGTGGTTGCCGCTGGAATAGGCGATCACGCCGCGCGCGCGTGTCTCCGGGTCGATCGCCGCGACCGAGTTATAGCCGCCGCGGAACTTGAACGAGCCGGTATGCTGCAGGCATTCCGGTTTGATGAGGACCCGCCGCCCGGCGATCTCGTCCAGGAAGGGCGAGCTTAGCAGCGGCGTGCGCCGCGCGACGCCATCAAGCCGCGCGGCGGCGGCCTCAATCATCTCGATATTCATAGGCTCTCCACCCAGTTGCGAAGGACGGCCACGGCTTCGGGCTCGTCCAGGAAGGGCACATGCCCGCGATCCGGCACCTCGCCAAAGACCATGTCGGGGCGGCGGCGCTGCATCTCGGCGGCGGTTTCGCGCGATAGCAGATCGGAGTTCGCGCCGCGGATCAGCGCCAGCGGCAGACCGCCCAGCGCGTCGAACCAGGGCCAGATGTCGGGCGGGGCCGCGGGCGCGTCCGCGTTCTCGTCAAAGATCCGAGCCAGGTCCGGGTCGTAATTGATCCTCAGCCCGTCGCCTGTGTCGACGAAGTGCTTCTGGGCCTCCTCTAGCCAGCGCGCCTCGGGCACATTGGCAAAGCCGTTCAGCATCCGCGCGCGGGCCAGCGCCACGTCGCGCATCGACTTGGCCACCGGGTTCTTGCCGATATAGCCTTTGATCACCGTCAGGCCCTCGCGGGACAGGTCCGGCCCGATATCCACCAGGCACGCGCCGCTGAGCCGCGCCTTGGCCGTCAGCCCCAGAAACATCGCGATCATGCCGCCGCGGGAGGTGCCCAGGATGGCCGCGCGCCCCACGCCCAGATGGTCGAGCAGCGCCAGCGCGTCCTGCGCCTCTGTCATAATCGTGTAGCTCGCCGGATCCGCCCAGTCGGAGGCCCCGCGCCCGCGATAATCCATCCGGATCAGCCGCACATCGCCCAGATGCGGCGCGGAGTAGTCGAAATCCGAGCCGTTCCGGGTCAGCCCCGAAAGGCACAGCACCGGAGCGCCCGCGCCTTCGTCACGATAGGCGATTTTGGTGCCGTCGATGCTGGTGAAATGCTGGATCATGCGGCGCCCGCGAGATCGGGAATCGTGGTGAGATCCGACAGCACATGCGCCGGGGTCCAGGGCAGCCGGTCCATCGGCTCGCCCGCGCGGTTCACCCACACGGTGGTGAACCCAAACCCGGAGGCATGGGCCGCGTCCCAGCCATTGGAGGACACAAAAAGAACCTCGTCCGACGCGGTGCCGAAGCGGGTGTTCACCATCTGGTAAACCGACGCATGCGGCTTGAAGACGCCCACATCCTGCACGCTCAGCACATCGTCGAGCACATCCGACACGCCCGCACTTTCCACCGCGCCCGCGAGCATCTTGGGCTCGCCATTCGACAGGATCGCGGTGGCAAAGCCCGCCGCCTTCAGCTGCGCCAGCATCTTGGGCACCTCCGGGTAGGCGGAAAGCTCGAAATAAAGCGCCAGGAGGCGCGCGCGCAGCTCGGCGTCGCCCTGCAGCCCGTTGGCTTCCAGCGCCCAGTCCAGCCCGTTCTGCGTGACCTCCCAGAAATCGGTATGGGCGTCGGCGACGGCGCGCAGCCAGGTGTATTGCAACTGCTTAAGCCGCCAGTCGCCCGCGAGTTTCTGCCAGCAGGCGGCAAGAGCCTCACGCCCCGGCTCGGCGGCGGCCTCTCGGGCCGCTGCGGCCACATCAAACAGCGTGCCATAGGCATCGAAAACGCAGGCTTTGATCGGCATGAGGCGGCTCCCTTTTGCGCCGGAGAGTGGCAGAAGCGCGCCGGAAGGAAAAGGCCCGTCCGGTAGGGTTTGCCTCTGGGGCTGTTGTTAAAATGAGTGCGCACAAGGCGCACGCTTTATGAGCCCGCCCCGGCCCCGCTTTCGGTGCCGCCCCGTAACCCCGGCGCGCGCTTTGCGTCAGCGGCGCCGGGGCGGGCGATTGGCGCCAAGATTGTACCGCCGCGCGCCCTCGCAGGTTCCGCTTGTGGACCGGGGCGGGACGTCCTAAGGCGGGCCATGGCGGCGAGATTGACATATCCCCAACACGCCCGCGCGTTATTGGTTCTTGGATTACCCTTGATCGGCAGCCATGTGGCGCAGATCATCATCGGTCTCACCGACACGCTTATGCTGGGCTGGTACTCGGTCGACGCGCTCGCGGCCTCTGCCTTGGGCGGGATGATGTTCTTTTTGATCTTCCTAGTCGGCGCAGGCTTCGGCTTTGCGGTGCTGCCCCTGGTGACCGAGGCCGCGGGCAAGGGCGACGTCACCCAGATCCGGCGCGTCACCCGCATGGGGCTGTGGATCTCTGCGCTCTATGGGCTTGTTTTCCTGCCGGTTTTCCTGTGGTCCGAGCCGATCCTGCTGGCCCTTGGGCAGGAGGCGGTGATCGCCGCCGACACGGCGGGCTTTCTTGGCATTATCGGCTTCGGGGTCCTGCCGGCGCTCTTTGTGATGGTGCTGAAGAACTACCTTGCCGCGCTGGAGCGCACCCAGATCGTGTTTTGGAGCACCGCCATCGCGGCGGTTCTGAACGCGGTGGTGAACTACGCGCTGATCTTCGGCAATTTCGGCGCGCCGGAGCTTGGGCTGAGGGGCGCCGCCATCGGCTCGGTCATCACGCAGTCGGTGAACCTGCTGATTCTGATGGTCTACAGCCTGCGGGTGCTGCCCGAGCACGCCCTATTCCAGCGCATCTGGCGGCTGGATCGCGAGGGGTTCCGGCGGGTCTTTACCCTTGGCTGGCCCATCGGGCTGACGCATCTCTTTGAGACCGGGCTCTTTGCCTCGGCGGCCATCCTGATGGGATGGCTGGGCAAGATCCCCCTGGCCGCGCATGGCGTGGCACTGCAGCTCGCCTCGCTGACCTTCATCGTGCATCTGGGGCTCAGCCAGGCGGCGACCGTTCGGGTCGGCAACGCCTTATCGCGCGGCGATGCGCAGCGGCTGCGCGACGGCGCGCTGGTCGCGGCCATGGCGTCGGTCGGCTTCGCGCTGCTGACGATCCTGGTGTATCTTTCGGTGCCGGAGTTCCTGATGGGGCTTTTCACCGACCCCGGCGACCCGGATCGCGGGGCCATTATCGCCGTGGGCGCGGGACTTCTGGCCATGGCGGCGCTGTTCCAGGTCTTCGACGGGCTGCAGATCATAGCGCTGGGGCTCTTGCGCGGGCTGCAGGACACCCGCGTGCCGATGATCTTTGCCTCGGTGAGCTATTGGCTGGTCGGCATGCCCTGCTGCTACCTCTTCGGCTTCCCGCTGGGGCTGGGCGCGAACGGCGTCTGGCTGGGGCTGGTTCTGGGGCTAGCGCTGGCCGCGGGGCTGCTGATGCGGCGGTTCTGGCGGCTGCACGGGCAGGCCATCGCCTAAGTTAGGCTATTCGCCGGGCACCTTGGGCTTCTTGGCCGCTTTCATCATTTGGTCGGCCTTCTTGCGCACCAGCACGGTGCGCAGGTCATGCATCGCCAGCAGGAGCGCGTCGGTGACCTCGGCGAGCTCTTCGTCATCGGCCGAGCTGTTCACCCAATGCGCGGTCTGGTTGAGATAATCGACGGCGCGGTGGATATCATCCAGGTTGCGCCGCGCCAGCAGCGCCTTGCGCTCGGCCATCCAGTTTTCGATGGCGGCCTTGTCGGCGGCGCTGAGCGCGCGGTCGCCATGCACCTTGACCTGCCCGCTCTTGATGTTGACCACCGCGATCTGGTCCATCTCGATCCGGCGCTGGCGATTCTCCGTGTCCACACGGAACACGAAGGCGCCGTTGTCACGCACGCGGAAGTAGTACTCTGGAAGGTCACTCACGAGGGGTCTCCGAACCGCGGCCCTTCCTATTCTTTACGGCGCGGTCTGCCCGGTGTCAAAGCCCTGGGGGGCGTTCTGCCGCATATCGCCGGGCGCCACGGCCAGGGCGACCTTGGCCGCCATGTCGCGAGAGATCGCCGCCTCAAGCGCCAGGCGAAAGCGCGGGCTCTTGGCGCTGGCGGCGTCCAGCACGGCCTTGTCCCAGGCGATGATCTCGGAGCCCTCGGGCAGCGTAGTGGTCGCGGCGGATCCGCGGTTCATTAGGTAGGCGACCTCTCCGATGAAGACGCCGGGCGGGACGGTGAAGCGCTCGCCGCGCTTGCGGACCTGACCCACGCCCGAGATCACATAGACGAGGCGGTCCACCGGCGCGCCCTCGCGGCCCAGCACCTCCTCGGTCTCGGTCATATAGCGCCTGCCGCGCCGCATCAGCGCGCGGAAATCCCCCGGCGGCAGATGCGAGAACCGCGGGTAGAGGTCCTGGAACCTGCGCGGGATCGCCAGGCGCGTGTTCCGGCCCACCAGGATCAGCAGCCCGATCAACAGCGCCGTGCCCTGCGCGCTGGACATGTAGATCGCGCCCCAGAGCGGCGCCTCGGCCACGGTCGCGTAATAGGCGATGTAAAAGAACGTCCCGAAGATCACGATCAGGCGCAGGATCACCTGGTTGATGATCAGATAGCCCGTTATGAAAAGCGCCCCCGCCGCGTAGACAAAAAAGTCCGGCTGCATCTCGAATGTCGGCATTACTCAACCCCACAGCGGGCCTTGGGCCCGCAGACTACACGCGGCCCAAGAAATGCCGATTAGCGACAATGTCTCGCTTGTTAACGACGCGGGCGCGGGCGCGTTGGCAATCGGCGACGAGTTTGCAACCGTGATGCGCCGCGGCGACAATTTTGCCGCCCCGTGGTCGAGTATAGCCCGCCGGATTCAACCGACGCACCCAACAAGCGCCTAGCCGCTGGGCAATCGCTGCCGCAGGGACTTCACAAGCACGTCCATGTCCCGGTCGGCCTCGATCCCAAGGCGGCGCAGCCCGAAATGCACATGCGCCATCTCGCGGTAGTAGCTGGAATAGGCATAGTTCGTGGCCGCCCCTGCCGCGGCGCCCAGGAGCGGCACAGCCTGCGCGGCAAGCTTTTGGCCCAGGACCGCCGCCAGCCGCGGCGCCACGCGCGCGATCAGCGCCTGCATCGCCGGGCCGGTCAGCACCATGCGCGTGGTCAGAAAGGCCAGATCCGCGCCGTCGTCATGCTCCAGCGGGCCGGAGGCGGCGAAGACCTGCACGCAGTCGAACTGCACGCCCGTTTCGGAGGCGTCGAACCCATGCTCGACGGCGACGCTTTGGATGCCGTGCAGGAAGATCGTGGTGGTCACCGGCAGCTCGGCCAGCGCGCTGCCCAGCCCGCCGAACCCGCCGGCGGCGCCCGCCGCGGTGCTGACCGCCTGGGTCAGCCAGCCCGGCTGGTCGCCGATCACCCCGCGCGAGCGCTCGGCGGCCTTCATCGCAAGCCGCAGCGCCTGCTCGGTCCCGGCCACGAGGTTGTCCGAGAACCCCTCTGGCAGCTGCTTTATAAGGTCGTCCGTCTGCCCGCCGATAAGATTGAGGACCTGGATGATCGGCCCGCCCGCGCGCGCGTAGCGCTGCGCAAGCTCCTGCAACCGGTCCTCGACAAGGTCCCCGGTGATCGGTTTCTCTAGAAGCTCCAATACTGCCTCCCTTCCCAATGTTTATGCTCTTTACATTGGGGCGGGGCCAGCGGTTTTCAACCCGCCGGCGCGACCTTTCCCGCGACACCCTGCCAGGCGCGCGGCACCAGGGGCAGGCCCAGCACGCGGTCGGGGTTGGTGGGCGGCGGCATCTCGACCCCAGTGAGCGGCGCGAAGCCGTAGCGCCCGTAATAGGGCGCGTCCCCCACCAGCATTACGCGCTCCCAGCCCAGCGCGCGCGCCGCACCGAGCGACTGGTTCATCAAGAGCCCGCCCAACCCCTCGCCCTGGCGCGTCGGGTGCACCGCGATGGGGCCCAGCAGAAGCGCCCGCGCTGCGCCCACCCGGACCTCCCAGAAGCGCACCGCGCCGCCCAAGATGCCATCGGCGTCCCGCGCCACCAGGCAGAGCGCCGCCACCGGCGGCGCCCCATCGCGCAAACGGTAGGAGGACAGCGCCTCGCGCCCCGGCGCAAAGCACAAGTCATAGAGGGCCTCGACCTCCCACCAGTCCTCTGGCTGCTCTGTTGCGAGCGAATACAACCCTGCCCCCTCGTTTTCGGTGGAAAGGCCCGTAGCACGCAGCTAGGTCTTGGGCAACGCAAAGGAATTCGCAGATGTTCTACCGCCCCGAAGACGGCCACGGTCTGCCGCACAACCCGTTCAATGCGATCATCACGCCGCGGCCCATCGGCTGGATCTCTAGCCAGGACGCGGGCGGCCGCGCCAACCTCGCGCCCTATAGCTTTTTCAACGGCGTCGCCTATGAGCCGCCGCAGGTCATGTTCGCCTGCACCTCGGGCAAGCCGGACCGGGCCGAGATGAAGGACAGCGTGGCCAATATCGTCGAGACCGGCGTGTTCTGTGTGAACATCGTGGCCGAGGCGATGCGGGACGCGATGAACACCTCGGCGGGCATCCACCCGATGGAGGTCGACGAGTTCGAGCTGGCCGGTTTGGAGAAGGCCCAGGCCCAGACCGTGGACTGCCCCTATGTGGCGGGCGCGCCCGCGGTGCTGGAATGCAAGCTGACCCGCACCGTGCAGCTTCCGGGCGCGGCCAACACGGTCGTCTTTGGCGAGGTCACCGGCATCCATCTGCGCGACGATTGCGTCCGCGACGGCAAGTTTGACATCCTGGCCTTCAACCCGCTCGCCCGTCTGGGCTATCGCGACTACACCACGGTCACCGAGCTGTTCTCGCTGAAACGCCCCGGCGAGTAGCCCTCGGCCAGTTACGGCTCGCCGTCCGGGTCCGTCATCACGGTCAGAACCATCAGCCACTGCCGAACGTAGAACAGCATCGTCGGCGCCAAGAGAAAGAACACCACCCAGTCCAGCTCTGAGCCCGACGCGATCACCCAGCTGCCGATCAGCGCCAGCAGGGCTGATTGAATGGCCCTTAGCCAAAACGATCGGCGCACCAGCCGTGCGTTCGGCGCCCACACATCCGGTATTCCGTTGAGGAATTCATCGTCGGAGGCGAACATTAGAATCGTAATAAAACCGGCAAAAAAGCATAGCCCGAATAGGTGGTAAACCTGCAGGTGCCAAAGGCTTGGCGCAAAGAGGATGGCCAGAAAGACGGGCGCAACGGCCACTGCTATGGGCGCCACCGCCGGGAGTTCGGCGGCGCGCATGCGGTCCAAAGTAACCGGTAAACGATGCACGACGATCAAAAGCGCATGGAAGAACACCGCGATCTTAAGCCCGAAGACCTCTATGCCCAGCCACCTGCCCTGCGCGCCATCAAACAGCAGGTAAAGCGCCAGAAACAGTAGAATTCTTGTAACCCATTGCGAGCCCGGCGGATGTAGGTACGTAAAAGAACGAAAGAACCACATGCAGTTTAGCTAAGCATTGATTATGGTATCGCAAAGGCTGCAATTGGGTATTCATTCGCGCCCGCCGCTCTGCCACAACAGGGATACGAGCCATAAAATGCCGGTGCCGCACTGATGTCCTCAAGCAAATCCCCCCTGGCCATCCTGACCATGGTGCGCGGCGACCACCACTGGGCGCGCAAGTGGATCGCGCATTACCGCCAGCATGTGGAGCGGCTCAAGGACATCTACGTCATCATCCATGGCGAGGACGAAGAGCTGGAGCAGATCTTCGCGGGCTGCTCGGTGATGAGCGTGCCCTTGCGGGGCACGGGGCTGGAGAATTTCGAGCGCCGCCGCCTGGATTGCGAGCATTTCCTGATCCGCGGCCTGCAAGCCTATTTTCAGTGCGTCCTGATGGTGGATATCGACGAGTTCGTCATGCCCGCCCCGGGGGACGGGCGCGCGCTGGCAGAGTTCCTCGCCGACCGGCATGACGGCGAGATGGTGCGCTCGGCGCTGGGGTTTGAGGTGCTGCACGGTCTTGAGGAGGACGAGGCGCCGCTGGACCTTGCTCAGCCCGTTCTGGGCCAGCGCCCTTGGGTCTATTGCAACGCGCAGTATAGCAAGCCCTGCGCCTTCTACTTCAACTTCGGCGGGGCCACGCATCACCGCGTCTGGGGCGCGCCCTGGGTGATCGACCCGGACTTGCTGCTGTTTCACTTGCGCTACTGCGACCGCGACCTGCTGGACCGCTACGTGGCCACGCGCAAGGCCTATTACGGCGAGCAGGAGGAGGCCGGCGCGGCAAGCTCTGGCAGCTGGCGGCGCCCCTGGAAGGAATATGTCGGCATCCTGCGCGAGGTCGAAGCCCGCCCGCGTGGCGATTTGACGCCCGAGACCCGCGCCGCGCTCAAAAGCCAGATCCTGACCGACTTTGCCCGCACCAATAAGGTCGGCAAGATCGCCAGCGGCCCGCTGCGCCTACCCACGGAATTCGGCGCGCTGCTTTAGGGGGCGATTGAACCCTCCGGCGCGCTGCAACGACCTATCAGGGACGCAGCAACCCATGGAGGGAGACCCATGCGCCTTCACCACATCCTCGCCGCTTTCGTCATCGTGGCGGGCTTTGCCCCATCGGGCTTTGCCTATTTCTTTGGTGGCGTGCAGACCAAGCTAGAGTACCGCAGCTTCGCCAAGCACCTAGAGACCTGCGCGCCGCTCCACCAGGACCTGCACGACCTGTTTCGAACCGGTATGAGCGTCGACCGCGAAATCTACGGCGCCGCCGATGGCGCCTGCCGGATCCGCATCGGCGCCTATGACGGCAATGATCTGCTGTGCAGCTTCGCGATGGGCCAGGCACCGCGGCTGGCCGAGGCGTTCCGCGACCAGGCCAAGATGATCGGCCTCTTCGGTGGGTATGAAATGCGCATCAGCACCAGCGATCCTGATCCGCTCACGCAGCTCTATAACAGCCCGCAATGCGCGCTGGATTCCGAGCAGGCCTAACCCGCGGCGCTAGAGCAGCGCCGGCGCCTTGATGGTGCCGTTATTGGCGGGCGAATCGTCGTAGAACGTGCTGCGCTTCACCCCCGGGATCGTGTCGATAAAGTTCATCAGCTTCACCGGGTAGAAGGTGCGAGGCACGCCCTCAAACCCTTCCAGCTGCGCCAGGATGTCGGTGTTGGCGCGGGTGCAGTAGGCCTTTGAGACCGCGCCGTACCCCTTGACCAGCGCCAAGGCGCGCTCTGCCACCTCGGCGGAGACGGGGATCTCTTGGCTGACCACGTGCCAGGTCTCGCGCGCGTGGTAATCGAGGTAGAAATCCACCGCGGCGTTCTTCATGCCGAAATGCACGTCGTTGCGCTCGGGGATGTGGGGATGGTGCCAGGTGCCCGCCGGATCAAAGATCAGCCGCTGCGAGCCATTGATCAGCAGCGCCGAGTGCCCGCCCGACCCGTCGCGGTTGGACACCACCGTGATCACGGTGATCGAGGGCGGCGCGTCGTGGCGGTAGATCGCCCGCTGCACCTCTTCCTCGGGGGCCCAAACGGGCTCTGCCCCGCAGGCCGCCAGCAGGAACGGGAAACACAATACCAGAATCAGCTGCCGCATGAACACACCCCAACATTCACGGCGAGCGTATCAGCCGTTGATCATGGCCAACAGGACCAGGAAGATAATTATTCCAATCGACGCCCGCGTCACCCAGTTGATGAATCCCGCGAAGGTCTTTTCTTGAACCGAGACGTCCATCTCGCCATGCTTGTGTTCGGCCATCTGCCTAACCCTTTTCGTCTGCGCTTGTGGGTGGATAGTCTATTCCCGCGGCGCTGTCACCAGGACGAAAGCGCGCAATTGCGCCGCAGTTGGTAACGAAGGATTCAGATGCTTTTTGGGGGGCATATGGCTCGTGGTGCCTGAGTTTCGCGTGGTCGCATTTGGCCGGGAGCGGGCGTGGGTCGAAACGCCGCCCCGGACTTGATCCGGGGCCTCTTCCTCGAACCAAATGCAACCCGGGCAGCGGCCGACCTGGAGGTCGCTTGCGCATCAGGTCAATCAACGTCGACGTCGCTGGAAACCGAGACGTTTCAACGAGATGCAGCGTCGCAAAAGCGGCCTCCTGGGGGAATGAGGTCATTCAGCGCCACCGGTTCGAGCGAATGGCCGAATGGCCGCTGCCCGAGGCAAGCTCGGGCGGTTGCGCGGCTGGGGTGCCGCTGCGTCTGGTGTCGGCAAGCGTTGCTGAAGCGAAGCGCTTGCAGTCAAAGGACCACTCAAGCCCAGGCCCGATCATCTGTTGCCAAGATAACTCGCGCCCTGCGCATCCAAGCAAAGCCTAAACGCCAAGCGCTATGAGCCCAAAAAGCGTGCCCGCACCGGCCAGGATGGACCAGATCGTGCTGCGGGTCCAAAGCCCGACCGCCAGGGTGGCCAGCGCCGCGGCGGCGCGCGGCAGGTCCGGGGCCCCGCCCGTCGCCTCGGGCCAGATCACCAGCGGCGCCACCAGCCCCGGCAGCACCGCCACAGGGGCATAGCGCAGGTGCCGCAGCACCCATTCAGGCATGCGCCTGCCGCCGATGAGCCCCAGGAACGAGAACCGGATCAGGAAGGTGCCAAGCCCCAGCCCACCAATCAGAAGCCAAATCTCCCAGGTGTCGTAGCTCATGGCCCGGCCCCCCGCCGCTCGACCTCGGCGCCCACCGCCATCGCGGCCATCGCCGCCAGGATCAGCCCCAGCCCCGCCGGCAGCCAGGCCAGGGCCAAGGCCAGCGCGATAGAGGTCGCGGCGGCGGCCATATGCGCCGGGCTCTTCAGCCCCGGGGCCACCAGCGCTAAGAAGGTGATCGGCATGGCGAAGTCCAGGGCGTAGTTGTCGGGTATGATCGCCCCGGTGACCGCGCCCAGCCAGGTCACCAGCACCCACAGGCCGCCCAGCGGGAGGGCGACCCCCAGAAAATAGGCGATCTTCTGGGGCATGGACCAGGCGGGCTGCGCCTCGTAGGCCTGCAGGCCCAGGGCAAAGCTCTGGTCGAAGTTGAAATAGCCCATCAGGAGCCGCCAGCGCAGGGGGGCCGCGCCCAGATGCGGTGCAAGTGCTGCGGCATACATCGCCATGCGCAGGTTCACCACCAGCCCCGCCGCCAGGATCAGCAGCGTCGGCGCGTGCTCCAGCATCAGTTGCAGCGCGGTGAATTGCGCAGCACCCGCGATCACCAGCACCGAGAACGCGATGACCTCGGCAAGCGACAGGCCCGCCTCGGTGCTGATCACGCCAAAGAGCAGCCCGAACGGGGCTACGACCAGCATGAACGGCGCGCCGTCAAGCGCGGCGCGAAGAAAGATCCCGGTATTGGAGGCGGTGGTCATGCGTGTTGCTTAGACCGGGCGCTCGGCAGGGGCAATGCCCGGCCGGGCGGGCGGGGGCTATTTCGCCGCGCGCCCGCCCGCGGCTTTCTTTTTGACCGCGCGCGGCTTGCTGGTCTTGTTCGCCGTCGCCTTGCGGCGCGCGGCGCCGTCATTGCTGTCGATGAAGTCCAGCACCAGCGGGCGGATGTTGTTGCGCCAGGACTTGCCCGCGAAGATGCCGTAATGGCCCGCGCCGGGCTCTAGATGCGCGGCCTTCTTGTCCGCGCTCAGCCCGGTCAGCAGGTCCAGCGCCGCCAGGCACTGCCCCGGCGCGCTGATGTCGTCCTTCTCGCCCTCGACGATCTTCACCGCCACGTCCTTGATCTTGCCGAGATCCACCGGCTTGCCGTTCACGGTGAAGGCGTTGCGCGCGATCTCGCGATCCTTAAAGATCCGCTCGACGGTGGAGAGGTAGAACTCCGCCGGCATGTCCATCACGGCCAGGTATTCGTCGTAGAAGCGGTTGTGCTTGTCGTGGTCGCCGGCCTCGCCCTTGGCCACGCGCAGCACCTGCTCGGAGAACGCCTTGGCGTGCTTGTCGGAGTTCATCGACATGAAGCCCGCAAGCTGCAGAAGGCCGGGATAGACCATCCGGCCCGCGCCCGCGTATTTGAAGCCGACGCGCTGGATCGCGGTCTCTTCAAGCTGGCCCATGGTCACGCGGCGGCCGAAATCCGTCACCTCGGTCGGCGCGGCGTCCGGGTCCACCGGGCCGCCGATCAGGGTCAGCGTCTTGGGCTGCGCTTGGGGCTCGTGCTCGGCCAGATAGGCCGTAGCGGTCAGCGCCAGCGGCACCGGCTGGCAGACGGCGACCACATGCACGTCCGAGCCCAGCGCGCGCATGAACTCGATCAGGTAGATCGTGTAATCCTCGATGTCGAACTTGCCGCGGCTGACGGGGATGTCGCGGGCGTTGTGCCAATCGGTGATATAGACCTCGGCATCCGGCAGCAGCGAGGCCACCGTCGAGCGCAGCAGCGTCGCGTAATGGCCGGACATCGGCGCCACCAGCATGACCTTGCGCTTGCGCGCCTTGCGGCCCAGCACCTTAAAGCGGATCAGATCGCCAAAGGGGCGCTCCACCACCGTCTCCACCTCGACCACATGGTCGCGGCCATCCTCGGCGGTGATCGAGTTGATCCCCCAATCCGGTTTGGCCACCATGCGCGAGAAGGTCCGCTCGGTCACCTCGCCCCAGGCCGAGAGCATCTGAAAGAACGGGTTGGGATAGAGCCCCGTGGCCGGATAGGACCCGAAGGCGCGCGCCGATGCCCCCAGCCATTGGTTGGTGACCCGCGCGGTCTCCATCAGGTCATATGTGGCCATGTAACGCATCTGCTCACCTCGTTTTTTGGCCCCGCCCCAGACTTACGATGGCGAAACGTCGCGTTTCCGTGTAAGGTAAACGCCTGTATTGCTGCACCTGCAAAATAGCCGGAATTCGTAAAATGACAACCGATGATCTGACAACCGGTGAGAACCTAGAGAAATTAAACGACAATATCGTTAAGATAGAGGAACTCTCTGCCCGCCTCGTTTCTGCAATTGCGAACAAGCGGACCTATGACCAGGGGCTCGCCGGCCCGGGGCAGGATGTCTATATGAAGGCGGCGGGGGCCTATTGGGCCGACATGCTGGCCAACCCCTCCAAAATGTTCGAGCAGCAGGCGGCCTATTGGGGCCAAACGCTGCAGCATTTCGTCGAGGCGCAGCGCGCCTTGGCCGAGGGCAATCTGGCCTCACCAGAGGACAACACCCCCAGCGACCGCCGCTTTGCCAACCCGCTTTGGCAGACCAACCCCTATTTCAACTTCGTCAAGCAGCAGTATTCCCTGAACGCCGCCGCGGTGGAAAAGGCCGTGGCCGGGATCGAGGGCCTGGAGCCGCGCGACCAGCAGCGGGTGGAGTTCTTCTCGCGCCAGATCATCGACGCCTTCGCCCCGACGAACTTCCTGGCCACCAACCCCGACGCGCTGGAGCGCGCGGTGGAGACCGACGGGCAGTCCCTGGTGGACGGGCTCAACAACCTGGTGCGCGATATCGAGGCCAGCGAGGGCGAGCTTTTGGTGACGCTCGCCGACAAGGACGCCTTCTCGGTGGGCAAGAACATCGCCACCACGCCGGGCCAGGTGGTGTTCCGCAACCGCATGTTTGAGCTGATCCAATACGCCCCCACCACCGAGAAGGTGCATAAGACCCCGCTGGTGATCTTCCCGCCCTGGATCAACAAGTTCTACATCCTTGATCTCAAAGAGAAGAACTCGCTGATCAAGTGGGTTGTGGACCAGGGCTTCACCCTGTTCGTGGTCAGCTGGGCCAACCCGGATGCCAGTTACGCCGATGTCGGCGTGGACACCTATGTCGAGGAGGGCTTTCTGGCCGCGATCGACCAGGTCAAAGAGATCACCGGCGAGAAGCAGGTCAACGCGGTGGGCTACTGCATCGCGGGCACGACCCTGTCGATGACCCTGGCCTACCTGGCCAAGAAGAAGGACAAGTCGGTCAAATCGGCCACCTTCTTTACCACGGTCACCGACTTCTCGGACCAGCGCGAGTTCACGCCGTTCCTGTCGGACGACTTCGTCGATGGGATCGAGCGCGAGGCCTCCGAGGCGGGCTATCTCGACAGTTTCTTTATGTCGCGCACGTTCAGCTACCTGCGGCCCAACGACCTGATCTACCAGCCCGCGATCCGCAGCTACATGATGGGCGAGACGCCGCCGGCGTTTGATCTGCTTTACTGGAACGGGGATAGCACGAACCTGCCGGCGCGCATGGTGATCGAGTATCTGCGCGAGCTCTGCCAGGAAAACCGCTTTGCGGACAAGGGGATAGAGCTTCTGGGCGAGCGGCTGCACATCTCGGACGTGAATGTGCCGCTGACGGCGGTGGCCTGCGAGACCGACCACATCGCGAACTGGCAAGACAGCTTTCGCGGCGTGAACATGATGGGGTCGAAATCCAAGCAGCTTATCCTGTCGGAATCGGGCCATATCGCCGGGATCGTCAACCCGCCCTCGAAGAAGAAATACGGGCATTACACCAATGACGACAATGGCTTAACCCAAGAGGACTGGCGCGAGGGCGCGACGTATAACGAGGGCAGCTGGTGGCCGCGCTGGGGCGAATGGCTGGCGAAATCCGCGGGCGCAAAGGTCCCCGCGCGGGACATCAAGGACCCGATCTGCGCCGCCCCAGGCACCTATGTGCTGAGCCGCGAGGATGAGGCGTAACCGGCGTCGGCAAAACGTCGGCAAATCGTCGGACTTTTGTCGGGCACAAGGTGATGCGGGGTTAGGGGGCGTAGGGGTAGCGCTTGGCGTGCTCGACCCTCTGGTCGTAGTCAAAACCGAACTCATCGCAAAGTTGCATCGCCTTCACCTTGCGCGCTTGCGCATCCTCCCCCGCCCGCGCGCGGGTGAGATAGGTGGAGATGAGCCAACCAGCAACGTTGACGATCTCAGGATGTTTCGGTGCCTCGAGATAGACCGCCTGCCAAAGCGCCAGCGCCTCCTCCAGAAGCGGTTCGGCGCGATCCGCCGCGCCAGCTTTGAGTGCCATCGCGCCGACGTTCAAAAGCGCATATCCACGCCGCGCGTCGCCCTCCGGCAAAACTTCCCGCCAAATGTTCAGTGAGTATTCACCGAGCCGCAATGCTGCCGGCAATTGTCCAAGCTCATCGCGCACCGTACCGAGGTTGTTGAGCACCTGCGCCCGCGCGTCGCTGAGGCGCGGCACATGGCGGCGCAGAATCGCCGCAGACCGCTGGTACTCTCGCAAGGACTCGGTGAGTGCGTCTGGTTCGCCCGCGCGACCTTTGACGAGCAGCAGCCCACCTAAGAGGTCGCGCCAATCAGCAAGGTCAATTGTGCCAGCATGGTATTGAACTCCAAGCTCAACGGCGCGGCGGCATTCAAGCTCTGCTGCCTCCAAATCACCGGCGCGTTGCAGCGCCAAACCGAGATTGGCATGGCCCACGGCAATGTCCCGGTCGTTTTCTGGCAGTCGCGCGGATTTGAGGTCCAGTGAAGCACGTTTTAGGTCAATTTCGCCAGAGTTGTCACCAATCTTGCCTAAGAATATCCCGGCCTGATTTAGCAAATATTCCATCGCAGCGTTTACGGGAGCATTGCCGCTGGCCCAAAGCGCCCGGACATGCGGGGTCAGGCGACGGCAAAGCGGCCAATTCCCTGAAAATCCTGGGTTTTGATATCCATCGCCACCTGGATAGACCGCAGCGAGCAGGGCGGCGGCAGCCTCGTTCAACAAGCGCTCAGATTGCATGGCCCGCAAGGCGGCAGCGGTCATGCGATGCATTGCAAAACTGGAGCCCACCCGGCGGATCAGCGAGCGGTCCTCTAACGCTTCTACCGACTTCAGGACACGGCTTGGGGCCTGCGCTAGGTCTTGCAATGGCTCTGGTATGTCGCCCTTAAACTGTCCCCATGACGGATCGCTTGGCGGATCAGTGATCAGCCCCGCCTCCAGTCCCTCCGGCGCCAACCAAGCGAAAAGATCTGCGACCATCTGTGCATCGGTTTGAATCTGCGGGTCGTCCGATATATCGTCATAGCTCAGCTGAACTGAGGCCTTGAGGGACTGAAGGTACTCGGGGTAGGCGTCCTCCTCGACCAGCACCTCATCCAGCGCCGTTGTGTAGTAGTCAAAGCTGCGATCCCTGTGCCGCCGCAACAGGCTGCCGACGATCACCAGGGCAAGGGGCGACCCGCCCAGGGCCGCTGCCAGCGCCCGCGCGCCTTCACGATCCGAGTCCCGCTCCGCCGTTTCCAGCAACACCTCCACCGCCGGGTCGTCCAACTCCCTGAACGGCAGCGCATCGGTGTGCAGCACCTTGAATTCGCCCCAGCCCTGGCTCTGCCGCGTGGTGACGATCAAATGCCCCGGCGGTAGTAGACCGCGCAGCGTGTCGTAGTCTTGGATGTTGTCGTAGACATAGAGCCATCGTTCGCCGCGCTGCTCCATATGGGCGAAGAGCTGTTTTACGGTGTTTTCGTTCTTTTGATCTTCCCGCAGAAGGTCCGTTGAGAAGAGCGTGTAGAGCAGGCAAAGATCGTTGATCAACGCGGCCCGGTTGTCCGCATCACACCAGAGAATACCATCGTAGTCCGCCTGATGCCGAATCGCGTAGTATCGGGCTAGAGTTGATTTTCCGACCCCTCCATCGCCGATTAAACTTATTGAGCGCCCAACCGAGTTCAACTCTCTGTGGATTGTCTCAATCTCGAGATCCCGACCGCGAATTCTAGAAGGCAGAGACTGAAAATTCAGAAGAACTGTCTTCAATCGAATGTCCGGCTCATCGCCCGATTTAAGAAACTCAGCCGACACTCCGAGCGCCCTCGCCAGCTTTTCTATTGATGACGCATGGGGTCTTTGAGTTTCACCCGTCTCAATCTTTGATACCTGCATGGCAGAGTTGACATTGGCGAACGCAAGTTCGGCCAAACGCCGTTGAGAAAGACCTTTTGCCTCTCTCAACGACTTCAGGCGTTCGCCTATCGCCGTTGTTGCTCGCTCATTCGCCAGAGTACCGCTCCCTTTTTTTGGTGACGCATATCAAACACTTAACACGCAGGGAAGAGAAAAATCTCCACCGCCTCTTTTTTTATCTACAAAAACGTCTACATAAAGTTTACAAACATGCTACTAACGAGGATAAATTTGATGACCCTCCGCTTGAACCACCTTTTTTCCATAATCAGTATCTTTGCCACCATATTCGCGTTGCTGGGTGGCGATCCGACCATCGCCTTAACGATAAGGCTCTCACTAATCCTGACGAAGCAAGCGATCAACCTTGCTACCGTGGTCTATCGTTGGCTCCGAAACTCGAATTTGTCGCGAAAGTTCAAGCTACAAAAGTCGCGGGACCCGCCAACGAATAAAAACTGACTAGGCAAATAGTTGGTCGCTAAATCACCGACGATGGCGATAAAAACGCCATCGTCAACGCGCCTGGAACGCGATCGGCCACATGAAGTCCAGCGGCTTGTAGCCCTGGCCCAGGAACACATGCGTCGAGCCCTGGGCGTTCGACACGTTGTAGCCTGGGTGCAGCGCTCCCGTTGGCACTGAGAACGGGAAGAACGAAGCCGTTTCAGGGTTGTAGCTCGCCGTAGCGTGGCAGCTGTGGCAGGACGCCTCGAAGCTGGTCCAGTAGCGCGGCTGCGCGGTGTTGGGCGCCCCGGCAAAGTCCTCCATATCCGTGTGGCCCAGGATGATCGGCTGCTCCCCCTGGCCGTCCACGGTAAAGCGGATCTGGGTACCGTTGGGGGCGTATTCCTCAAAGCCGAACCCCGCGATGCCGCCCGCCTGCAGGATCGCCTCGATCTGCTCCGGCGGCAGCGGCGCGCGCTGGGTGATGAAGGCCTCGCGCACATGGGTCGTGCCGGTGTTGGCGTTGAACTCGAAGGTGGTCCAGAACCACGAGGGGTCCTCGGAGTAGAACATGTCAGATGGGTCGTCGAGCGGGCGCATCTTGGCCATGATGTGCAGGCCGCGCCACCAGTATTCGCCGCTTTCGAACTGGAAGGTCAGCGCGCCCTCGGGGGCGGGGCTGCCCTCGGTCACCTGCAGCCAGGAGGCCTTGAGCTCGATGGAGCCCACGGGCATGTCCACGAAGTCGTTCGCCTCGAAAAAGCTGGCCACGTCGATCTTGGTCGTGAGCCCGGCCTGGATCAGGTAGTCATAGCTGGTCTGGTTGCGGTTGACCTCCTCGTTGGCGCTGTCGGGGTCGGCGGTGGCGACGCGGCCCGCCTTGAGGTCCTTCTTCTCGGTCACGGGCTGGATATCGGCGCGCGGAGTGTTCGAGAACGCGAAGGGCTGCGCCGTGCCGAACGTGTCCGCATCCGTGGGCCAGGCCATCCAGACCGGCGCCTTCCCGGTGCCGGACACGCCGCCATAGGCCGGGTCGTCGATCAGCTGGTTCACGCGCGCGAAGAACATCCAGGCGACCTTCTGGCGATCCTCCAGCGATCCGTCGAAGGCCATGTTGGCGCAGTCCGCCGCGAAGGTGGCGTCGTCCTTGGCCAGCCAGCCATCGCCGGTGCAGGCCGGGTCCGTGCCATCATGAAAACCCCCAAAGGCGGGCGCGGCGAGGAGCGTGCAGGCGGTGGCGAGCATGGCGCCCGGCGCGAATGTGTGGGTAATCGGCATATGGCTGTGTCCTTATCTGGATTGGCTAATGATCGGACTATTGCACGGGTGTGCATCCATCGCAAAGATCAACTTTGAGATGTTTCCCGGAATGTTTGCTCTTGGCCTGGACTGGGCGTTGGGCGCGCCAAATCTCTTGCAAGAGATTTGTACTTTCCTTCTAAGGAAAGTTGGTCCGGCAAGCTGACAAGCGGTTGCGCATAGCGGATCATTTCGGGTCGCGCTACGGAAACTCTTGCAAGAGTTTCGCAATTTTCTTGCAAGAAAATTGGCGCGCGCCAATGGCCTCGCTAGGCCAAACACCCCACCGATCGGGGCCTTCGGAAGTATCACCCGATTAAAACTCGAACGCCTCCACGTTCTTGCGCGCGCCAAGCATCATCGCGTCGGCCACATGCACGAGCGGCGCAAGGTCGACGTCGCTCTCGCCCGCCGCGACGAGCCGCGCGAAGCGCTCATAGAGCCGCGGGTATTCGCCCGTCGGGCCCACCACCGCCTCGTCATGATCGTGCCCGTTAATCTCCATCCTGGCCCCGCCTTCGCGCAGGGTGAGCCGGTCATCGCCGCAATGCACCTGGATGTCCCAGGTTTGCGGGCCGGTTTGCAGCCAGTTGAATTCGGCGGTGACCCCGCCGCTGAACGCCAGATCCGCCGCGATTGGGGCCTGCCGGTTCGCGGGCACCTCCAGCAGGGCCGATTGCAGATGCACCGGCGCGGGCAGGATCTCGGTCAATATCGAGAGCGCGTTGATGCCGGGGTCCAGGACGCCCATCCCGCCGGGTTCGAACACCCAGTCCTGGCCGGGGTGCCAGTGGCGCACGTCCTCGCGCCAGGTGATATGGGCGCCGGTGACCTGCCTGTCGGCGAGCCAGGCCTTGGCGGGGGCGACCATGGCCGCCTCGCGGGAGTGCCAGCTGGCAAAGAGCGTCACGCCCATTTTTGCGGCCAGCGCCGCCAGCACGTGGCACTCGGCCAGGGTGGCCCCAGGCGGTTTCTCCAGCATCACATGGCGACCGGCGCGCAGCGCCGCCTCGGCATAGGCAAAGCGCGGCACCGGCGGCAGGGCGAGCGACACCGCGCCGATATCCGGCCGCGCGGCCAGCATCTCGTCGATGCCAGTCCAGGCCTCCACCCCCTCCACCGTGCCGCGGCGCGAGACCGTGGCGGCCAGCTCCCACTCGGGCGCGCCCGCAATGGCGGGCACGTGCTGGTCCACCGCGATCTTGCCGATGCCGACCAATGCGATCTTACTCATGTCTTTGCCCTCGCGCTAGAACACCTCAGGGCTGGCCCAAACCCGCACCGATTGCAACCGTGTCAGAAGCGGTGGACATTCCCAGCGATCTGGAAAACTCTGCGCCGAAAGAACGGAGACCACCTATATGTATTTCGCCTCGGACAATTCCTCGCCCGCCCACCCGTCGGTGATGGAGGCGCTGGCCCGCGCCAACCAGGGCTATATGGGCAGCTACGGCGCCGACCCGATCATGGACGAGGTGCGCGACCGCATCCGCGAGATCTTTGAGGCGCCCGAGGCGGCGGTCTATCTTGTGTGCAGCGGCACCACCGCGAATGTGCTGTCGCTGGGCACGTTCTGCCCGCCCTGGGGAGCGATCTATTGCCACCGCGATGCGCATATCGAGGTGGATGAATGCGGCGGGCCAGAGTTCTACACCGGCGGCGCCAAGCTGGTTCTGATCGACGGCACGGACGCCAAGATGGACCCCGGCGCGTTGCGCGCGGCCATCGGCAGGCGCACGATCGGAGATGTGCACCATGTGCAGCCCGGCATGGTCTCGGTGACCAATGTGACCGAGATGGGCGCGGTCTATTCCGCCACGGAGGTCGCCGCGATCAACGCCGTGGCCGAGGACCACCACCTACCCGTGCATATGGACGGCGCGCGCTTCGCCAACGCGCTTGTCGCCTCCGGGGCGACGCCCGCCGAGATGACCTGGCGCGCGGGCGTGGACGTGCTCAGCTTTGGTGGCACCAAGAACGGGCTGATGGCGGTGGAGGCGGTGGTGATCTTTGACCCCGCCAAGGCCTGGGAGTTCGAGCTGCGGCGCAAGCGCGGCGGGCATCTCTTCTCCAAGCACCGCTATTTGAGCGCGCAGATGCAGGCCTATTTGGCGGATGATCTGTGGCTTTCCATGGCGCGCGCGTCGAACGGCACCGCCGGGCGGCTGGCGCAAGGGCTGGCGGCGCTGCCCGGGGCCTCGCTGGTCAACTCGGTGGACGCGAATATGATCTTCGCCAAGCTGACACGCGCGCAGCACAAGGCGGCCTTTGCCGCGGGCGCGAAATACTACCTCACCGAGCCGGGCGCCGGGCTGGACGAAGGCCCCGACGACGAGCCTCTGACCTGCCGCCTGGTGACGAGCTGGTGCACCAGCGACGCGGATGTGGACGGTTTTCTGGCGGCCTGTAAGAGCTGACCGGTTTATGGGCCTGCGCCGCTCGCACCATGGGGGCGCAGGAACTTTTGCTCTGACACTTCCTTGCCCCACTGCTGCCCGGGCTTCTCTTCGACAAGCACAAAGCCCGCCTGCTCGTAAAGATGCCGCGCGGCCTGCAGACCGCGGAACGTCCAAAGCTGGGTCTCGGCAAAGCCCATATCGTCGACAAAGCGCAGCGCCTCGGCCAAAAGGCGCTGGCCCATGCCCGTGCCGCGCGCCTGGTCGCCGACGATGAACCAGCGCAGATGCGCGACCCCGTCGGCGAGATCCTCGCCATCTATCGAGACAGAGCCCACCACGCGGCCATGGATTGCCGCATAGAAGACCTCGTTCTGCGGGTGATCGACCCGGGCGAGAAACTCGGCCATCTCGGTGGCGACTTTCCGTTCGAAGACCGCGCCGAACTCAAAGTTCTGCGCGTAGTAAAGCGCGTGGAACTCGGTGACCGCCGCCAGGATCCCGGGGGTGTAGCCGGATTGGATCTGGAATTCGGGCTTGGGCTTTTCGCCCTGCAGCGCGGCCGCATAGAGTTCCAGCCCAAGCCGCACGGTGTCGTGGCAGGACCCGGGCAGGTGTTCGAGCGCGGCGCTGACCTGGGCATCGGCGAAACGCTCAATCTCGCCGTAAAGGCGTGCTCCGGACGCGGTCAGTTCCAGGTCCTGGGCGCGCTTATCCCGCGCGCTTGGCGTTACCGTCAGCAATCCCTTTTCAGACAGCCGATCCAGCAGGCGGCTGACGGTAGATTTCTCGAGCTGCAGCGTCGCGGCCAATTCGCTTGCCCGGCCGGCCTGTCCGCTGCCGATCTCGACAATTGCGTGCACTGCGGACGGGGAGAGCGATGTGCCTGCGAGGTTTGCCTTCATGAAGCCCAGAGCGCGCACCAATCGGCGCGACGCGCGCCGGATTTCTTGGATCTTGTGGGGGGAAGATTTGACCATAACAGTTGCATTATGCAACCAAGTGAGAGAGGGATCAAGCCCGGACACGCCTGCGCGGCGCCGTATGAGATATGCCGCCGAAATTTGGCGTGACCTTTGCGATGTTCTTCGCTACAGCGCACTGCCAAAACCTGAGTAACCGCATTTGGCAACGCGCCCCGCCATTGTCTGAACCGTCAGGCGAAAGGCCGGACGCGATAGGCGGCGGCGTCAATGATTGGGTCGGACAGAATGGCATTCACAGTGGCGATCGATGGCCCGGCGGCAGCGGGCAAGGGCACGATCTCGCGCGCGGTCAGCGCGCATTTCGGCCTGGCGCATCTCGACACCGGGCTTCTGTATCGGGCGGTGGGGCGCAAGGCGTTGCGCGGCGGCGACCCCGTGGCGGCGGCGCAGGCGCTGGCGCCGGAGGACCTGCAGGGCGATCTGCGCACCGCCGAGATCGCACAGGCGGCCAGCCGCGTGGCCGCGATCCCTCAGGTGCGCCAGGCGTTGGTGGAGTTCCAGCGCCAATTCGCGCGGCGCGACGGCGGCGCGGTGCTGGACGGGCGCGACATCGGCACGGTGATCTGCCCCGAGGCCGAGGCGAAGCTCTTTGTGACCGCTAGCGTGGAGGTGCGGGCCGAGCGGCGCTTCCTGGAGCTGGTGGCAAAGGACCCGTCCGTTAGCCGCGAGAGCGTGCTTGCGGATGTGGTGGCGCGGGATACTCGCGACGCAGAGCGTGATACGGCCCCCATGGCGGCAGCGGCGGATGCGGTTGTTTTGGACACCTCCGAGATGTCCATCGACGCCGCGGTGGCCGCGGCTGTGGAGCTGGTTGAGCGACGCATGCGCTAGGTCTGGATAATTGCCGGATGCTCTCTTCGGGCGCGCCAAATCTCTTGCAAGAGATTTGTACTTTCCTTCCAAGGAAAGTTGGGCCCGCAAGCGGCAAGGGGGTGCGATTAGCGGATCATTTCGGGTCGCGCAGAGGAAACTCTTTCAAGAGTTTCGCAATTTTCTTGCAAGAAAATTGCGGCGCGCCAAGCACCGCTGGGGGCCAAGCCCAAAACCAGCGCTACTTGCCAGAGTCCCGAAAGAACGCATCCAGCGTCATATTCCGCAGCGGCGCAAAGACCTGCGGCGCCCCGGCGATCACCCGCCCTCCCGCTGCAATGAACGCCGCGTCGTCCTGCTCCTCAACCAGCCCGCCCGCCTCGGCGATCAGAAGCTGCCCCGCCAGGCAGTCCCAGGCGTTCATGTAGCTCTCAGTATAGCCCAGATAGCGGCCCGCCGCGACATAGGCCAGCCCGAGCGCACCAGAGCCGGTGCGCGCGAAGACCCCGCCGGCCTCAACGATCGACTGCAAGAGCCACGCAAAATCCGCCGGCGGTGAGCGCCGCGAGGACCCCACGCAGATCGTGCCCTCGGTCAACGGCACGTCCCGCACCGCCATGGGTGCCCCGTTCAGCGTGGCGCCGCCGCCGCGCGTGGCCAGGAATGCCTCATCATGCAGAGCGTCATAGATCACCGCGACCTGGGTCTTGCCCTCGGCCACGCCCGCGATGGCCACGCACCAGAACGGCACCCCGGTCAGAAAATTCGTGGTCCCGTCGATGGGGTCGATCACCCAGGTCATGCCGCTGGTGCCGGGCTTGGGGGCGTGCTCCTCGCCGACGATGGCGTCCTGGGGCAGGCTGGCCTCTAGCCCCGCGCGGATCAGGGTCTCGACATTGCGGTCGGCCTCCGAGACGAAGTCCTGCTGCTGCTTGCTCTCGACCTCCAGTTCGCCGCGGCGATGGAAGTAGTCCAGCGCCAAAGCGCCGCCCTCCTTGGCAATTTTGAGCACGGTCTGGGCTTTGTCTGCGTAGGTCATCGGCGGTCTCCAATTCTATGCGCAGCGGTGGCGGTGATTTTGGTGGAAGTCAACCGGGCGGCGCAGCGAAGTGGGCAGCTGGAGAGGGGGGGCGGTTGGGAAGCGTCTTGGCCTGGATCTGACCTCCTTACCCCAGCGCGCCATCATCCAACAGGCCCGCCAGGTAGCTTCCGGTTCGGGTGTAATGCGCCAAGAGCAACGCGCTGGCCGTATCCGCCTGCCGGTCCACCGCCGCCGCGAGGATGGCGCCGTGCTCTTCGGTCACGTCTCGGCTTTGATAGTCCCGGCCCCGCCCCGCCAGGAAGCGGTAGCGGATGTTCAGATCGTAAAGCTGCGAGCAGAATTTCAGCAGGATCGGCGCCGCCGCCGCCGCCAGGAGCGCCATGTGGAAGGCCTTATGCAGGGGCTCGAACCCGTCGCCGCCCTGCTCCTGCGCGCGCTGCATCCGGTGATGCGCCAGCACCAGCGCCTCCTCCCAGGCCTGGTCGCCGCGGGCGATGCTCTCGCGCAGGGCCTGATCCTCTAGGGTGGAGCGCAGGCGCAGGATCTCTTGGAAATTCGCCGCACTTACCTCGGCGGCGCGAAAGCCGCGCTGGTCGATGCGCTCCACAAGGTTGTCGGAGGTCAGAAGGCTCAGCGCCTCACGGATCGGCGAGGCGCCTGTGGCCAGGCGCTGGCGCAGGCCGTCGATCTTAAGCTTCTCGCCCGGGCGGATCTCGCCGGCCACGATCAGCGCCCGCAAAGCCAGATAGGCCCTCTGCGTGGCCGAGCCCGGCGCCGCCTCGTCTTTGCTCACAAACTGGTCCAAATCGCACCTCCGCGCGGAAAATATCGACTTTTCCACGCGGAGCAAGCGATTCAGTCGGCCAAGCCTAATCCGCGACGATGGCCGCCCAGGTGATCAGCGCGCCGTTCATCGAGGTGTAGAAGCCAAAATTGCTGTAGATCTGGCTGGACCAGCTCTCGCGCAGCTCCTGCGGGATGTCCTCCCCGCCGCCGGTTTTCATCGGCACGACCGGGTCGGAGACGTTGCGCACAAAGCAGAAAGCCGTGTCCTGTTTCTGCGCCTGCAGCCCCAGGACGGCATCGTCCATCTCTAGCGCGCTATAGCCGGTGGTGTCGTCGATGCTGGAGATAAAGTAGTAATCCGTGGTCAGCAGCGGCACGCCCTTTTTGTCGAGCCCCTTCGGCGCGTCGAGATCCCGCATGGCGTCGTTCATCATGTCGGTTACGTCATACTTGCCGATCCAGCTCTTATCGCCATAGCCGTTGTCGTAAAGCGCCTCGCACATCATGTTTTGCAGGAATGGCTCTTTGATGAGCGGCTCCAGCTTGTAAAGCAGCTTGTCCTCGACATCGCCGAACCGCGCGGTCGAGGGGAACCAGTCGCCGGTGACGGTCTCGCCATCGATCCCGAGCTTTTTGTTCTCCTCCAGCTTCAGCTGGATCTTGCCCGCGTTGGTGACGGCCGTGTCGCCGAGCTTTTCCGAGATCGTCGCCCCGCCCGCGGTGCCAATCGAGTAGAGCCGCTTTGGCGCGGCCTCGCTGATCAGCACCTCGACCATCTTCATCATGCCCGCGCCGTAGGGCGGGTGCGCCAGATGCGCGTCGGCCTTAAACAGCAGCACGCGCAGCGGGTCGCCGCCCGCATCCGGGGTGATCTTCACCATCGCGTAATAGCCCCAAAGGTGGCTGTTGTTGTCGCTGCCGCCGCTGGAACGCCAGTGCCAGCCGTCGCGGAACGCGTCCGAGCTGGCATACGCCTCTTTGTCGGAGTTCACGAAGACATGGTCGAGTGCGGCCCATTCCGCGCTGGTCCAGGTCATCACCGCGATATCCGCGCGGGGCATCGGGTCGCTGGCGCTGGGGCTGCCGAGGTCCACGACCTCGGGCTTTGTGCTGCCGACCAGGGACCAGTCGATCACTGGCAGGGGCGGCAATTCGTAGGGCTTCTTGCACCGATGAGCGTCGGTGCTGCGATTGGTGGCCATGGGTGCGTCCCCCTTCCAAAAAAGAAATCGGGCCCGCCTAGCGGGCGATTTGTTGCAAAACGTAGTCGTAAAAGGCCTGCTGCTGCGCCAGCGTGAACACCACATCCACGGCCCGCGCGTCGGCGTCGGGCACCATCGCGCCCTCCTTGTCGCCCATCGTCTCGACCCGCATCTGCGTGGGCTGGGCCGGGTCAAAGAACTCCGGATGCGCCAGGTAGCAGGTCGTGACCACGTCCCACATCTCATAGAAGGGCTCGTCGCTGACCAAGGCGTAGCTCTGCGCGGCGAGGTTAGAGAACGGGTAGACCTTGCCCTGCATGTCCAACGCATCCAGGAAATCCGGGTCCAGCTTGGCCTGGTCCGTCACATCCAGCGGGAAGACGGTGATCTTCACCGACGTCTCGCGGATCAGCCAGTCCGAGGCGGGCGGGTCCCAGAAGACGTTCCACTCGGCGTAAAGATTGGCCACCGGCAGCGTGGTTGGATCGAGGTTGCCCTTGACGTTCCAGGCGCCCGCCATCCAGACGATCTCGGCGATCTTGGCCTCCAGATCGGGGCGCTTCTGCAGAAGCTGCGCGATGGGCGTGGCCGGACACAAACAGAGCAGCGTCACCGGCTCGTCGCCGCGCTGAGATACTCCTCCAGCCAGGCGTCCCCATCCGGGTAGGGCGGCCAGTCGGGATGCGGCCCGAAGGGGTCAAGTGCCGCGATCTGCCCCTGCTTGATGCAATCCGCCCGGTAGGGCCAGGGGAACGGGTTCAGCCCGCGCGCATTGGACAGCGACAGAGGGATGTCCGTGCGCCCGATGAACTGCTGGATGCGCCAGGCCGCATCCATGGCGGGGCCATAGATGCAGTCGGCGTTGACGATCACGATGCCCTCCAGGCTGACCTCGGGCATGGTGGTCAGCAGGATGGTGGACATGTACTCGTCGATGGCGGCGTCGTGGACCAGCACGACCTTCTTGGGATCAGACATCGCGCTCACCCGTGATCACTATGGCTGTCAGAGCCGTCTAAGATCAGGAAGTTCTGCATCATGCCGGTGTCCTCATGCGGCAGGATGTGGCAGTGATAGACCGACTTTCCCGCCCATTCCTTGAAGGTGTTGCGGATGGTGATCTGCTTGCCCATGGGCACCCAGACGGTGTCCTGGATCAGCACCTGGTCGTCGGGGTAGCGCACATAGTTCGTCACCGTGCCGTCCGGGGCCACGTCCGCCTCGGCGATCACCTCGAAGCTGTTGACATGGATGTGGAACGGGTGGCCCTCGGTGTTGTTCATATGCCCCGGCATAGAGCCCGCGGGCGGGCTCATCACATGCCCCGGAGAGCCGAGCACCCAGTCCTCCGTCGTGCCAAGATCCACCACGAATGGCACGCCCCGCTCGTCATAAAGCTGGTTGTTGATCAAGAAATCGATGCCCACCACCTCGTTGGCCATGCCGGGAAACTGCATGCCGAAATTGACGTAACGCTTGCGGATCACGTCGCTATCGGGCGTCAGCGGGAAGTGCCGCTTTTGCACCGGCAGCGCGCTGGGCAGGTCCATGTCGTTGGTCTCGTCGGTGATGGTGATCGTGGCGATCACCCGGCGGTCGCTTTCCAGGAATTGCAGCGACTGCGGCGCCTGCACCAGGTCATAGGTGCCGGGCAGGTTGGCGGCTTTCACGAGGAACTCGGTGCGGTTGGCGGGCGCGATGAGGATCTGGTACTCCGTCTCCGACGCCGTGGCCGGGACCGCGTTGATCGTCTTCAGCTTGGGCAGGTTCACCCCGTCCATGCCGATCAGATAGAGGTCATGCCCCTGCAGGTAGAGCGGCATCACGTCGTCGCTATTGGCGTTCAGGATGCGGAACCGCGCCACCTCGCCCTGCTTCATCGTGTAGTTGGGGATGTTGCCGCTCAGCGCCTTGCCGGTGGGCGCGGTCGGGTTTGCGGGGTTATGCGTCTCCTTGAAGATCGGCGTGCCGTTCACCAAGAAATAGCGGATCGCATAATCGCCGGTGGTAAAGCCGCCCTTGAAGTCGGTGTTCTCCTTCTGCCCCGTGGCGGGGTTGAAGACGGTGACCTGACCGGCGCTAAAGGTCTGCCAGATGGTGTTCTGCACCGGCTCGTAGATCCAGGTGTCGGCGCCGTCGCGGTCGGGGTTGTCGGTCTGAAAGAGGCCTATATCCTGCACCACCAGAATGTTGTCGGCGGCGGCCTTGATCTCGGGCACCTCGTCGATATCGCCCTTGATCAGGATGCCGCCCGCCATGCCGCTGACCGCCTGCACCACGGTCGAGCCGTGCTTGTGCGGGTGGTACCAGAACAGCCCCGGCGGCTGGTCGTTCGGAAGCTGGAACGTGTAGTCGCGGGTGCCGCCCTCGGGCGGGATCTGGATCATGTCGGCGGTGGGGTCGGTGGTGCCCTCGCCGCCCTCGAAGAGATGCGGGATCACCTCCAGCCCATGCACATGCAGGTTGGTGGCGCTCAGCCCATGCGGCACGTTGTGGTTGCCGTCCCATTGGAACAGCGGGTTGGTTTTCGAGACATAGGGCTCGACATTATAGGCGGTCAGGTTGTTGACCACCTTGATGTTCAGCAAATTGCCCGGCTCAGAGGTCAAGAGCGGCCCCGGCACGCTGTCATTCCAGGCGCGCAGCTTGGCGGTCACGCCGGTCTCGCTGACGCTGGCATCGGCGCCGAAACTCTCCACGACCTTCCAATCCGAGGTCAGCGTGTAGTCGTTGGTGGAGCCGGAATATGGCTCGGCCGGCGCGGCGGGCGCGTCCTGGGTGGCGGCTTGCGCCTTGTCGGCGGCAAGGGTCGCGGCGGCGGTACCGGCAGCCAATAGGCTGCCGGAGCGGGACAGGAAGTCCCGGCGGGTGACGTCTTTGGTCATGGTCTTCCTCCCTGGGCCCGATCAGAACTGGTTCGGGTTGGTGCAGGCGTTCGGCGCGCCGTTATTGGCGAAGGTCGCGTATTGCGTGAACGCCACCGCCAATTGCAGCGAGGTGTCCAGCGGGACCGCCCCGGCATAGGCCGCGTCCGGGTAGGCCTGCGGGAAGTTGTAGTTCGAGAAATACGCCGCGTTCTGGGCCGAGCCGCCCGCCGCGCAGATCCCGCTAAACCCAAAGGAGGGCGGCACGTTCGTGCCCATCACCGGGATCGCGCCATTGGCCGCCGCAAAGGACGAGGCGTGGCAGGACAGGCAGGACGACACGGGGTTGTCCACCGGACCGGCCAGGCGGCCCTCGCAGCCCCAGTGCTCGTACTCGATCACATCCGGCACGATGCCCAGGTTCAAGACGCTCTCGGTCGCGGGCACGCTCAGCGCGCGCGGCACGGCGGGGAAGGTCTTGGGGTCCGAGCCCCATTGCAGCCCCAGGGGCACCAGGCGCTCGAGCACGGTGTCGCCCTCGGCGTTGCCCGAGTAGCCGAAGGTGCCATAGACCCAGCGCGTCGGCGAGCGCGGGTCGATCACGGCCACGTCCACCTGGGTCAGGCGGGTCTCTTGCAGCGCGCGCTCGCAGGTGTAGCCCGTGCTGTCGCTATAGGCGTGGCGGTTCACCATCCAAACGGACGAGCCCTCGAGATACTGCACGCAGTCCGGCGTGGCGTTGGTGGTCAGGAACTTGGCCACCATGGTGCCATCGGGAAAGGGCAGTCCGCGCGGCACGACCTGGCCGCCCCATTGGGTCAGCGCGGGCATGCCGTCCTCGGGGAAGGCCTGGCCGATGGCGTAGCCGCCCCAGGCGTTGTAGACGCCCACGGCCCAGCTCTCGAACCCGTGCGGGAATTGCGCCTGGCAGTCGTTGCTCATCGCGGTCAGCGGCGTGGCGTTGGGCATCGGGCTGCCGACGAAGTCCGACAGATGCGCGGTGCGTTCGTTGGTGGTGCCGTGGGCGAACTCGCGGCCCGCGCTGGGGTCATAGGCCATCCAGGGGACGTGGAACCACTCAGGATAGCCGTTCGGCGCGGTGTTGAACCCCGCCTCGTTAGAGAAGTTCGGGTCCTGGCCCCGGATCGCCACATCCAGCATCGACATGATGTAGGCGTTCCAGTTGCTGTCCGGGTCGTCCCAGTCCAGCGGCACCCCGGTGGTAAAATCCACGTCGATGGACAGCCAGGGGCAATCGTCGGGGCCACAATCGCCGGGATGCTCGGCGGGGTAGTCGTGGCTGAGCTCGAACACCGGCCCGGAATAGCCCGGCGGCGGGTCGTTCACCGCGTTGGCAAAGCCGTTCTCGGCGGCGGTCTGGGCAAATGCGCCGGTGGTTGAGAGTGCGAACAGCGTGCTGGCGAGCACACCCCGCGCGGCGGAGCGATTGGCTAACGTCATAACTAAGTACCTCTGGTCTTCCCTAACACAAGAGATGCAGAGCGCATCCCTAAGTTGAGAAGAGCACAGGCGAATGCATCTGCCAAGCAATACAAATCAGGGGAGTTTCGATTCTTGTGGATTACTTTTGCGGGAATTTCGCAACAAATGTTGACGCTAGGTCACCAAGCCCTTGAATCAATTCCCATAAATCACCCCAATCGCCCGCAAACCATGTCGGGACAAAAAATCGCACCTGAGAGCCCCCATCCCGGGCGACCGCGCGCAGGCCACCAGAATCATCCGCCCACCGGCGCAAATCGCCGCCACCAAAGCCCGCGCGGTCATGCAACCGGCTCACGCTGAATTCGCCGCGCCGCGTCGGCCGATTTTTCACCGCCCCCAGAGCCAATTTGCCAGCACTTCCCCCTTGACGCCTAGAGCCGCCTCCCCTACACCGCGCTTCGCTCGTGGCGGAGTAGCTCAGGTGGTTAGAGCAGCGGAATCATAATCCGCGTGTCGGGGGTTCAAGTCCCTCCTCCGCTACCAATTCACACAGGCGTTGTCTTGCGAACCATAGCTGCCCGCAGCTTATGGATGTCGTGTACGGATGGGCGCGTCAGTCCCCCAGCGCCGCTGGCAGTCATAGTGCCAGGATCAAAGCGCCATCCAGCAAGGCCGCGCGAGGCGCGGCGCAGGCGGCACCGTTCCGCCGCGAAATCCTTTCTTCTAGCCCCACCAACCGGCCCGCGCTAGGGTTGCATCCAGGCCTTGGCGTGCCCCAGCTGTCATCGAACGGTCACGCCCGGCTGAGCAAGCCATCGTCGCGCAATTGGTCCGAGCGACAATGGTGTCGATTGGCACTTCATCCACCCAGGCAAGCCGCAGCATAACGCGTTCCTAGAGAGCTTCAACCGAAGCCTGCGGGATGAATGATTGAACGAGGAGATGCTCGACTGCCTCGACGATGCACCTCGAAAGCTGGCGTTTTGGCGTTATGACTACAACAACGTCAGACCGCGCTCATCGCTCGGGAATCAAACGGCCGCAGAAGCGCGCCGGACGCTTGAGCAATTTGAAGGCTCCGCGCCCGGCGCGCTGGCCCAAACCGAAACCAGGGAATATGAAAAACAAACCCGCAGACTCTCGTTATGAATGAGGGACCATCTGCGGCAGGTCAGCGAACGCGGCCAAACGAACTCATCGTGTGGCTCGTGAAGCGAGTGGAGGCCGCTATAAGAATTGCCAATTCCGCCAACTCAGCGGCGCACATACCGCGTTGCAACCAAGTAGAGATGTCCGACCTGGGCGCTGACGTGAGCGATTCCTGGCCGGGCGGAGACCCCACATATCCCAGCCGCTAAAACGCAGATTTGAATGCTTCTCCCGAAACACATCGGGGCACCCGGGGTTGCCCCGATTTGATGGCACCGGCCCACGGCTTTGAATATACTTGGAAAAGCACCGGAAATCCGTTTCAATGCGCCGACGCGCTGCGCTTAGTATGCCACGAATTCCTAGGGGAACAATCAAATTGCAATCCGACACCTCAAACCCCGCGACCCAAGGCTCTCCTGAGCTGTCGCCAGCAGATGCAGACCGGCTGGTGGTACGGGCGGACGTGTTGCGGGAAGAGTGCGTGGCGATGCAGGCGCGTGAGAAGGACTTCCTGCTTAGGGCGATCGCCGCAGGGCGCGCGGATGTGAGCCTCTATTGCCGCCTGGCCGAGCTTGCCGATCAAAGCGGCGATCTTGACGCCGCGCGGACATATCTTGCGCGCGCGAAAGCACAGCCGCAAGATAACGACAGCAAACAACAGCTCGCATTGTTAGAGGTTCGCCTCTTGCGCCTATCGCGGCGCAGCGCGCGGGCCGATGAGCTTGAGACCGAGCTACATTTAGCCGAGGCCAGGGCGGCGCAACGCCGGTCCGACCGCCCCGCCACGCGCGCGGCCCTGAACAAGGCCCTCGCGCGGGCGGGCACGCCCTACTCGGTGGAACTCTGTTTGTTTGAGGCGACCGTCCTGGAAAGCGAAGGGGACTTAGAGGCCGCTGAAAAAGCGCTACGCGCCGGCGGTAAGGCGCATCCCAAAGTCTATTGGTTCCCGATACGCCTGGCCCGGCTAACCCATGAGCGCGGCGCCAAGCGGGCGGCCCGGCAATTCTTCGACAAGGCACACAAGCTTGCGGTGGACCCCTAGCCGCCAGAATTCTACTTGCTTGGCTCCGAGATCCTCATCGCCGAGGAGCGACCAGACGAAGCGGAGGCGCTGCTGGATCAAGGCGCAGATGCACACCCTGCAAACCTCTGGATGCCCCTGCGGTTGGCCCGTGCACGCCACGCGCGCGGCGCGATCGCCGAGGCACGCGAAAGCCTTGATCGGGTGATCAAGATCGCCCCAGAAAAGAAGCCCCTATGGCAGGATCTGGAGATCAACCTGCTCTTCGAAGAACGCCGCTGGCCCGAGGCGATCGAGATCCTGGAGGGCTTGCGCAACCGTGGCGCGCTTAACCTGACAGAACGGATCCGCCTGGCCCGGGCCTATTCTGATAAAAACGATTCCGAAGCCGAAACCGCATGTTTGCTAGAGGCCCCCCGGAAGGCGATGCTTGAACCCGTCTTTCTGCGCTATGTCTTTTGGCGTCACGTCAAAACCGCCTCGGCGGAGCTTGTCGACACAGTCTTGAACGCATTGCGCGCGCAGGACCGCCACGAGCTGGCTGATGAGCTCGCGCTAGTGACGTATATCCAAACAATGCAGTACGATCTGGCGCTGGAAGTGCTGCGCCGTCATAAGATCGCAAAGCGGACAAACACAGAGGCTTTGCGGCTTATTCAGGTCCTATTTGGATCGCATCAATTCGCCCTGGGAACACGCTACGCCCGGCTATGCCTACGCTGCTGGCCCGAGGATTCCAGCATCTGGTCGGCGTGCGTTCGCAACCTCATGAAGCTTGGCGCGCTTGACCAGGTCGCCCAGACGCTGACTGACGCAAAGGACCGCCTACCAACCGAGGTGGTCGCGCAGATGCAGCATCTCTATTGCGGCTATCGGGCCGATTTCGAGGGAGCTACCACCGCATTTGAACAGCTCCTTGCAGCCGGTCAATGCCAGCAGAGCATCCAGGAACTCCAAATTAAGTTGATGTTCAACCTCATGGAACTGAAAACCTATGACCAAGTCACTCACAGGATCGGGCAGCCTGGGGAGTGGGAAAACCGCCCTCTGCACCGGCGGGGCCTGCCGGGCGCGTTCCTGATCGAACTGGCGCTTGAGAAAGAAGAAGCACCAGAGGGGGAGCATGTATCGGTCGAAGACTGGGCGCGCGCACGGCCCAACTCTTGCGTTGCGGCAACACGGCTCGTCGATTCCTGGTGGAGTGCCGGCTCAAACCAACGCCCCGCCCCGCCCCACGCAGAGGCACCGCAGACCATCCCGCGGCAAATCTTTCAGTACTGGGATAAGCCCAGCCTCCCCGGTCCGATCTCGCATATGGTTGAGAGTTGGAAAAACTGCGCGGGCTTCACGCATGAAATCTTTAACCGCCGCTCGGCTGCCAATTTCTTGCGCAGTACATATGGCTCTAAGTGGAGCCGTGCATTTGGCTTGGCACGCACCACTGCGGGTGAGGCGGACATGCTGCGGCTCTGCGTGCTCGCCGAGCGGGGTGGAGTGTATGCAGATGCCGATGACGTTCTTTATGGCGATCTAGATGCGCTGCTGAAGGGAACGCGCGGGTTACTGCTTTATCGCGAAACCCTTGGCGGTGCCCTAGGCAACAACTTCATCGCCGCCCCGCCAAAGCATCCGGTGTTGGTCTCGGCGGCCGAGATGGCCTGCAGGGCCTTATCGGAGCGCTCGGTCGAAACGGCCTGGACACAGACGGGGCCGGGGCTGCTGACCAGGGCCGTAGCCCAATACGTCCTGGACGTAGGAGCCGAGCACGCGCGCAGCCAGATCACGGTTCTGGACTGGCCATCCTATGCCAGCCATGTCGCGTCACATAACCCGGTCGAATATAAGATCAAAAAGGGCCATTGGGTGGCGGACCAAAACATCATCCGGCCGTCGGAGATTTGGAACGTATTGCATGGGGCCGCTGTTCAAACACCAGCCTAATCACAAAGCGTTCGGCCCTTGGTCCCGCAAGCTTGAAAGGCGGTCAGAGCGCCCGCGCATGTTCGATGGAATCTGCCGGTTTTGCTCTCAACCCAGCCTTAGACTTTGCGCGAACCGCCCTAATACTGCGTCTCGGCATCCACGTCATACCCGAAGCGGCTGAAATCTTCAGCGAATATCTGAGCGATGATTTCCCGATCTGTAGCGGTCACAAGAACGGGTGCCTCGCTGCTCTGCATCTCTGCAATGCGTGTCTCTCGGGAATTCGCGTTCTCGATACCATCCTTGGACGGCTCGTCCCCCGCGATTTCGTTCAGCCAGCCGGTCACTGCTTGAAGCCCCTCCTCCAGACGGAAGACGCGGGCCCCTACGGGCACAAAATCCGTCATTGGTCTGACGTGATTATCGAAGGCAAACGGGTCTTTTTGCAAGGCCTCGGGAAGTCCCTCCAACCAGGCCGAGAAGGACAAATCTGGTGACACGGACTGTTCCCGCTCGCGCTGGAACATAAAAACAGAGGCAATCCTGTCTACTGGATGGCGGACGACAGAAAAGCTCATGTCAAAGAAGGTCTTGGGAAAATAGCGTTCAAGGACCCAGGTCGGCACATGCTGAGGCGAGCTCTTGCTCCAACGCTCCCCTTCGGGCTGTGATAGGTAGCGCCGGTCCAAGAATGCCAGTTGGCCGAAGCGGCGGGAAAGGTAAAGATTCACGGATGTGCCTGCGCATTTTGGGACATGCGCAAAGAAAATCACCTTCCCTGCCGCTCTGAAAATAGGCAACGTTTTAACGCCTTCTAACTGTCCAAGCGTTCCTCAAAAGGCCACCATCCGCATCCTGGGTGACGGCCTCTCAGGAGGCTCATATTGTCGAGAAAGTTCCCGCCTTGCGGGCCACAATCCATTCACGCCCACCATACTTAGATACATAGGGCTCGCCTACGGTGATGGCTTCGACAAACCCGGCTTCCCTCAGCAAGGTGCGCAGGCTGTTGGGCGTATGCCACCACGAGGTTGGGTTCTCGATCGACGCCATCGGGTTGTCGCCTTCGGGGAAGATGACGCCTTCGTAGTTCTTCTTCTTGACGACATTCCCCGTGTCGAAGCCGCGAGCCGCCGATGCGTCATGCTGAACCAAGCTGGAATGGTGAACTTGTGTGTCCAGAACAAGGACCGCTGTCTTCGGGACCTTGCCCATTAACTTGATCTGATCTTCGAGCGTGAGGTGGTAGAGTAGCCCGAGGATAACGCTGACGTCGAAGGTCGATTGGTTGAAATCCATGACATTGGATTGAATGAACGTCACGCTTCCCAGATTTTCCGGCACTCGCGCAATGCGCCCGTCCACAGCGGTCGGTTCGAAACCGTATTCACAAGCGATCTGGGCGAACAGACAGGGGCCTGCTCCGAGATCCGCCAGTTTCTTACCGATGGTTGGGTCTCGTTTGAGCGACTCCATGATCCATCTGAACGTTTCGGTGCGATGACGCCCTTCCGATGGGGCATTGATGTTGGGGAAGACGCTACGTTCTTTCATTAGTCGACCTTGAGCTTTCTGCACATCTTGGATCGTGCTGTTGGACAATGTTCCCCCTATCAACCCATTTTTTTGTGGTTTTGCAATAGATCCCACACTCCTTGGTTGCAGCCCCTGTTTGATCTTTCGCCAAAGGGAGGCTAGCCATCCATACTATGAAAACGGTTATCCTTTGGGTTGGAAATTATTAGACAGGGACGTCTTTTCAACAGTCTTTGCTCTTTAAGAACCATGATCTGCTGGACCAGGCTGGCATCGCTTACCCCCGAACCCCGCCCTATACAGGATCGCATCCCGTGGCCGCGGTTTGGGTCAAGAGCGTGGTCCCAGATGAATTCTATGGCGGCGCGGCGCGGGAGGCTATGGGCGCGCACTTATTGAAGACGCGTTTCGCGAGCACGACACGCTGCTCTTGTATTCCAAGGTCTTCACACGGGTTTTGTTCGATCCCGAAGCGGCACGGGCTTTTCGGGCGCTCTTCGGGGCGGACACGCAGTTCCATATTATGTTCACCACTCGACGTGTCGAAGAGATGCGCAACTCTCTCGCTGTACAGATGCTGAAAACGGGTGGGCCAAAAAAGAATGACGTGTATTTTGGCTGCGATCCGGGCGTGGCCCTGGATCACGCACGGGTCTGCGACTACATCGCGGTGATCGACGCCTTCGAGGCGGTCTTTGAAACCACTGTCAAAATTGTTCAATACGAGACGCTCAAGCAGGATCCTAAGGGCTTTGCCTTGGCCTCGCTCGCGGCTATTCAGCCCGGTCTGGGCGAAGGCAGGGACCTCGTGCAGCCGCTGCCCGAAGAGCGCAACAGATCGCCGTCTCCGATCGCGATTTGGATCGCCGAGATCTCGGCAGTCCTCGCCCGAAAGATGGGCCTGAGGAACCCCGAGACCAATACGCTTTTAACGCGGGCCGAACACCAGGCGATGTGCGCCCTTGGCGATCGCGTCAACGCGGCGCTCGTCGAGCGCGCGGCACATGTGGGGCAAGATTATGTGCCCTACCCCGCCAGTGAGCGCAAAAATTTGATGTTTCGCGACGAGGTCGATTTCGACAAATGGGTTCGCGTTGCGTCCGATATCGCGCAGGCCCCAAAGCCATGGCTGTCAGGGCTTGGTAGGCGGACGGCAGGACGCATTAGGCGACAGTTTCAGAGGCGCTGAATGCCGGGCTAGAAGCCCGAGCCAATGCCGACGGTGTCGCAACGGAAAGGCCCAGATCCGCGGCAAGAACCCCCAGGAGGCGCTCCACCCCATGCGCGAGCGTGCCATCCGTCTGGCCCCATTCCGGCTCGAACTCCTCGACCTGCAACGCCAGCGCCACAAGCTGTGCGATCACAGGTGCCTTGATCCAACACACCGTACCTGCCGGGAAGCTAAAGCGCGCCGGCATCTGCCCCGGTCGCAGCCGCTTGATGAGGGCTTCGACCCGCGCGCGGTTGGCGCCCCAGTGGCCCGGCCCGTCATAGGCATGCCCCTCTGGCACAAGCAACGCCGCGTGCGGGTCACTCAAGAAGGACCTGAGCATTGCCGGTGCATCCTCAGACGGCAGGACCCCCTCTAAGAGCGCGTTGCGCCAACCTGCCCCGTCCCTAAGATGGGTAGAGGCCTTGGTGTGCAATTTGCAAACAGCCTGATATTGGCTCAGCAGGCCGCCATTAACCAGTTGGGTGAAGGGCAGGACGTCGCGACCGCGATTCGGCATCGCCACAACGTACGCGCGCGGCCAGGCGCTGCGGATCTCCGTGATCAGTTGAGCGGCGTGCTCGGCCGTTTCGGTCACGGTGACATAAAGATCAAAGCCGATTTGCAGTTTGTGCAGACGCGCTTCTATTTCGGCCCAAAGCTTGGGGTAGAACACATGCACGACGACCGCGATATCGGCGGGCGCACAGGGCGCGCCTGCGAGGGGCCCATAGGCCGCCGCATCCGGGACGGGATCAACGCAGACCAACCGCTGCGCCCGGCCTTTGGAGATGTAGTGCCAAAGCGCGCCCTCAAAGGACTCCAACCCGATTTCAGAGTTGTGCCGCAGATATGCCCTCGGAGAAAACAGCGGACTTGGCTGCAGCCCCGAGCGTTCTCCTTGGGTCAGGTAGTGGCGGAGCGGAAACCGCAGATGGACCGGATGGAGCAAGGGATGCGCCTTGCGATAGAACGCCGGATCAAACATCCCCGACGCCTGGATACGCCTCAGCCGCCAAGGAGGCACCGTTGACGACAAGAAGAGTTTCACGGCCAACACGCAATAATGCAGCGCAAGCTTCAGCCACCTCATCGACGGAACCCATGTTGAAATTGTCGACCGCATGAGTTGACTTTACCCGGATTCAAAACACACCTCATTGCGCGGCGCTTCAAAGGCGCAGGCCCCTCTTTTTTCGACATGACAACAGTAGCCATACTACCCCTGGCGCTGTAGGTGGAGAGTATATTATGTAGCTCAAAGCTATAGAGGATTAAGCCAATAAAATGCCAAAAACTGCGGGTTACGTCGATGCTATTCTCGATAATACGATTATTGGTTGGGCTTGGCTACCAGGCAGACCAGGAGAGTCCGTTAAGGTAGAATACATACTGGACGGCGCAACCAAGGCACAGGCGGAGGCCAAGCTTTTTCGGGCCGATCTCGCCGATGCAGGTATCGGGCACGGGTTTCATGCTTTCGAAATCATCCTACCACCAAGCATGGATCCCCCGGCGTCCCTAAACGACGTGGAAGTCCGCGTGGTTGAAACCGGAACGCGGCTTAAATCTTCGTCCGCCAGACCGGCCCAAGGCTCCTTGGTCGGGCAAGTGAAATCCATGGTGCGTGGTCTTATTGGCAGCTACCAATCGCTCGCCAAGCCACAGCAAGCCGCAGAGCCAGACCCGACCACCGCCACATTACAACCCGCAGAGCCCATGCGCGGCTGCATTGAGAGCATCAGCGACGCAATCCTAAGCGGTTGGCTTTACGCGCCGGGGGTGGTGGAATGCGTCCCGGTCCTGTTCGTGGATGGCAAGCCGGCGGCGCTTTTGGCGTGGGGTGCGCCACGCAGCGATATCGACGCAACGCTTGGCAGTCGTGGAACTCAGGGCTTTAAATTTAGCGTGAATGGCCTGCGGGCGGGCATGAAGGTCAGCCTCTATGCGCTGCAGGACACGCGGCTAGAGCTTGTAGCGGAAACGATCGCTGCAAAGAATGTCCCGGAAACTTCAATCATGAAGTCGCTTACCGCCGCGGCCCAGATTGCGCGGCAACCCGGCGCGGTGGCCGTGACCTGCTGGGACGGCGGGCACAACCCGATCGGGCGCGCCAAGGTCTTGTGCGACGTCGCGCGCACCCGGCACCCGGTGGTGTTGTTCGTCTATCTCTTCAAGGAGTTCGGCGGGGAAATCTGGCCACCCATGCGGGAAAGCGAACACATGATCGTCGCAATCCCATGGGCAGAGCGACAACAATATCACCGCTTGATGCGCGCCATGGGCATCGCCTTCGACACGGTTTGGATTTGCAAGCCGCGGATGCCCTCCTTCTTGCTGGCCTCCAAAGTGGCTAGGCCCGAGGCCAAGTTGATCCTAGATCTCGACGACAACGAGGAACATTTTTCTCGCTCCAAGGCGAGCCGAGATAAGGCCTACGGGCTGCCAACGATTGGGCTGAGCCGAGCCGCAACCGAACGCGTGCCGGCCCGCACCGCCGCCAGCATCACGCTTAAGGAGGAGTTTGACGCAGCCTTCGTGCGCCATGTGCGCAGGCCTACGCCCAAACGCAAAATAGATAACACGACCAACAACGCCGAGCGCCCCCTAAAGATTGGCTTCATTGGCACCGTGCGCCCGCATAAGCGGATCTTGGAAGTCGCGCAGATAATCCAGGACATCAAGAAGCGCTCTAACCTGAACATCTCCTTTCATGTTGCTGGCGACATCAACCCCGACCAACTGCGGGTCTCTTTGCAAAAGGCCGGCGCAGAGACTGGCGGCAATATCTTGCAGCACAAACTCAGCGCCCATCTTGCAGAGATGGACATCATTTTGACGGGATACGCCTCCTCAGAGGGCATGGATGACAAGATCACCCGGTATCAGATTTCCTCGAAGATCGGCGACGCACTGAGCGTCCAACGCCCCGTTTTGGTGCCCAAATCAGCAAGCGTGATGGACCTTGCGGACACGGACGGCGTCTTTCTTTTCACGGAAGAGGACTTTGAAGAGCAGCTCAAGGCCGCTTTGGCCTACCGTGGCCAGGCGCGCCTGCCGCATGAATTCACCTTCGACGGCGGCTATGCGGGATTCACCCAAGCCTTGGCCGTCGCCGAGAAGGCACCACGCGCAGCCGTTGCTCTGGCGCAGCTGTTCCCCGGAAGCGAGCCGGAAAGACGCGCGCCCTCAAAACCTGTCCTACTGCTGGTCTGGAAGCAGCATGATGCCGGGCTTTACGGCCGCCGGATTGATCAAATCGCGCGCACCTACCGCCGCGCCTTCCCTGACCATAGGGTCGTTGTGCTCGAGTTCTTGCACGCAACATCTGACGAGCAATACCGAGAGGGACGGCAGGCCTTCATGTCCGACCACCTACAGCTTGTGCATCTGGGCGATCTAAAGCGCGAAGGCGTGTATGTTGATGACGATGGCGTCGCCTACCACCAGATCTACATGCGCGCGTTTGCCCTACTCGAAGGCATGGTGATCGACTTCCTTGCCGCACAGAACATTACACCTGCGAACGCGACGGTCGTGCTCTTTCCTTACATCAACTCTCTTGAGCGACTGTACGATGTTCTGTCCCCCTATACTGTTGTCGTGGACGTCGTCGACAATCAGCTTTCATGGGCCAAAGGGGCGGCGGTCACACAGATCAAGACCCAATACAACATCTTAGCCAGGCTGGCGCATCGCCTGGTGTTCAACTCGCAGCGGAACTTAGATTTTTTCCGCTCCTCGGGCATTGTCCAGAGCGATATAGAGGCGGCAGCCCATGTCATTCCGAATTGGTACACGTTGCCGGCTGGCTTTAATCGCACCCCTAATCAAGACCGGAACACACAATTCGAGATCGTCTATAGCGGCAATATGAACGACAGGATTGACTGGGATCTCGTCGTTGCGTTGGCGCAGCTGGACCCGCATATCAGGCTGCATCTGGTGGGCGCCGCAATGCGGGCCAAGGACGGGTTCTATCAGGCGCTTGAGCAACCAAACGTAGTCTTCCACGGCCCCAAGCCCGAACGCGATCTCTTGCCATTTCTGAGCCGGGCCGATCTTGCGATCATGCCACACACGGCGGACAAGGTGTCCACCTTTATGAACCCGCTGAAGCTGTATATGTACCGCGCCGTTGGCCTGCATACGGTTTCGACCGATGTACCCGGTATCGAGGCGAACGCCCTCCTGACGATCTGCGAAACTCACGAGCGCTTCTTGGCCACCATTCAGGCGAAGCTGGACCAGGGTACGCCGGGTGCAACCGAGCCCGCGCCGGAGATGCCACAACAGGCGGCGGATTATGTTCACCTACTAACGGATTGCTTTGCCCAGACGGACCCGCCCGCGCCGGGCGCCTGAGCTGCTCAAACGCTGCCGTAATTACGGTGCCATTCGTCGAAACGCGTGACGCCCTGGGTGATACCTGTACGGGGGGTATATCCGGTTAGCCTCCGCAACAGGTCCGCATTTACCCAGGTAGCCGGCACATCGCCGGGCTGCATCGGCAGCAAGTTACGCATCGCTGGCTTGCCGGTCGCGGCCTCAATCGCAGTGACCTGCCCTGCTAAAAATGGCGAGATCACCAGAAGATTATTGAGAATACTTTTTCTTTAAAGGTTCGCCAGCCTTGCACAATTTTGACCGAAGGCCAACGCGACGCATCGCCAGACAGATTTCTCCTATCCCCTCGCCGCTACCGGTTTTGGCTTTTGCGAAAACGTCCTGATCTGGAACCACTTCACGCGGCTGCCATCTGGGTCGGTTTTGGTCTCGTGCCGGATGGGGTGGCCGTTCGTGGATTGCTTCATGAACCCGGCGCGAACCCGCCGCGAAATCCTTTCTTCTAGCCCCACCAACCGACCCGCGCTAGGGTTGCATCCAGGCCTGGGCGTGCCCCAGCTGTCATCGAACGGTCACGCCCGCCCCCTATTCAAGTTCCAGTACCTATAGGAGTGCTTGCTATGCCCACAAAGAATTATAACCTGATCTCTCGTCGGACTTTCCTTGCCGGCGCCGCCGCAGGAGCCACCTTGATCGCGCTGCACCCTTTCTCGGCCCGCGCGGCCGCCGGGCAGGTCCATCTGCGTCTCATGGAGACGACGGATCTGCACGTGCATGTCTTCCCGTATGACTACTATGCGGACCGGCCCCGCGACACTGTTGGGCTTAGCCGCGCGGCCTCCATCGTGCGCGGGATCCGCGCCGAGGCGGCGAACTCGATGCTGCTCGACAATGGCGACCTGATCCAGGGCAACCCGATGGGCGACTACATCGCCTACGAGCGCGGCATGAAGGAGGGCGACAGCCACCCCATCGTGACCGCGATGAACGTGCTGGGCTATGACGCCGCCACCATCGGCAACCACGAGTTCAACTACGGGCTGGATTTCCTGATGAAGTCCATGGCCGGGGCGGATTTCCCGGTGGTGCTGTCGAATGTGGCGCTGGAACTGGGCGCGGCCCCGCGGCAGGACAAGACGCTGTTCAGGCCCTATGTGATCCTGGACCGCCGGGTCACCGACGGCGCGGGCGCGGCGCATGCCATCAAGGTGGGGCTGATCGGCTTCACCCCGCCGCAGATCATGAACTGGGACCGCAAGCACCTGGAGGGCAACGTGGAGGTGCGCGACATCGTGGCCACCGCAAGGGCCTATGTGCCCGAGATGAAGGAGGCCGGCGCCGACATCATCATCGCGCTCAGCCATTCCGGCATCGGCGCGCCGGAGGGCGAGATGCTCGAGCACGCCTCGACCGCCCTGGGCGGCGTCGATGGGATCGACGCGATCCTCACGGGGCACACGCATCTGGTCTTCCCGGGCCCGAAACACGAGAGCACCGACGTGGTGGACCCCGCCGCGGGCACGCTGATGGGCACGCCCGCCACAATGGGCGGCTTCTGGGGCTCGCATCTGGGGCTGATCGACCTGATGCTGGAGAAGTCCGGCGGCGAATGGCGCGTGATGGCGCATGAGAGCTCCGCGCGCCCGATATCGAAGCGCAACGAGGACCGCTCGATCACCGCCCTGGTGGAGGACGACGCCGAGGTCCTCGCCTCCGTCCAGCAGGAGCATGACGAGACGCTGGCCTATGTGCGCCGCGGGGTGGGCAAGACCTCGGCGCCCCTGCACAGCTACTTTGCGCTGGTGGCGGATGACCCCTCGGTGCAGATCGTGTCGATCGCGCAGAAATGGTACATCTCCGAGATGCTGGCGGGCACGGAATACGCGGGCCTGCCGATCCTGTCGGCGGCGGCGCCCTTTAAGGCGGGCGGCCGCGGCGGGCCGGAGTATTTCACCGACGTGCCCGCGGGCGACGTGGCAATCAAGAACGTGGCGGATCTCTACCTCTACCCCAACACGGTGCGGGCGGTGAAGGTGAACGGCGCGCAGGTGAAGGACTGGCTGGAGCGCTCGGCGGGCATGTTCAACCAGGTGGCGCCAGGGGCCAGGGACGCCGAGCTTTTGAACCCCAGCTTCCCCAGCTACAATTTCGACGTGATTGACGGGGTGTCGTACCAGATCGACCTCTCCGAGCCGTCAAAATTCGACCCCAAGGGCGGCATGGCCAACCCGGGCGCGAACCGGATCGTGAACCTGACCTACGAGGGGGCGCCGGTGACCGACGAGATGGAGTTCGTCATCGCCACGAACAACTACCGCGCCTCGGGCGGCGGGGACTTCCCGGGCGCCAAGGGCGACACGATCATCTTCGAGGCCCCGGACACGAACCGCGACGTGATCGTGCGCTACATCGTCGAGCAGGGCACGATCAACCCCTCGGCGGACGCGAACTGGACCTTCAAGCCGTTGGACGGCGCGACGGTGCTGTTTGACACCGGCCCCGCGGCGAAGGGCTATGCGGAGGATGTCAAAGGCGTGACCATCGAGGAGGCCGGCGATGGCGCCGAGGGCTTCGCCCGGTTCCGCCTGCAGCTCTGATGCACTGAGGCCGCCGGGGCAGGCCCCCCCCCCGCCCCGGCGGCGTTTGGAACGAAAACTCAAGGTCGGCTCTGAGCCCCTTTCACCGATGCTGCGCTGCGCACGAATGTCCGGTCTTGGAGCGACGGCCAAAAACGTGACAATATCAAACAGAGTTTTGCCAAGGGGTTGTGGCCCAAGATTTTCCAACCATTTCAGCAAGACCACTCGAAGTGTCAAAAACGTCCGTTTTTGGCAGAGGGGTTGTGGCCGGACGTTTTTGACCTGAACGCAGACCTGTTTGGGCGTTTGACGTCGTACATTGAAATCCGCAACGAAGATGCTCATGTCAAGTCTACCAAGGAGGAAAGAATGTTCCGATCACTCGCGATCTTGCTATGTGGATTAATGCTGCCTGCGACATCGTACGCATGTACGAGTGGGACTGAGAGCAAGACTGCAGTGGCGCGGCCAAACCTAGCGGGAGAATACTTTGGAGATGATTTGGTCGTTCAATTCGGATCGGCTGTATCAAATATTGCGGAAGCGGCGACAGGAACCGCTTTCAGATTTGAGGCTTGGAATGCGGATAATACGGTCGTCGCAACCAGTCTGATCGCTCCAAACTTTGGCGAAGCCATTTCTATTGTCCGAACTGATACTTGCAAGTACCGAATCGTCCTCGACGAAGGCTGGGGATTCCGCAAAACACTAACGGTGACCCGCTCACCAGACTAAGCCTTAATTTGTCGGACAGCTTAGTATCAGGGAAAATCTGCCAAAACTCATACGATTCTGTCACCGGCGAAAACCACCGTTTTTGGCAGGGACGTTTCATCCAAAGCCGTCATTGGCGCACCCGCAGCGAAATGGTGCTTTGTCCGCAAGATTAACATTCAGTCACCCCACCGTGCGCCCTGTTAATCCCACAATTGCCCGACACCGTGCCCGACAAAAGTCCGACGTTTTGCCGACACATGGCCGACGCAGGTTTTCTCAACGAAATAAGGCATTAACCCCCGATTCGGGGGCTGCCCAACGGAATCGCCGCACGCGGCGTTAACACGCTGTTATGACCGCGCGGAGGGCTTGGCCCGGTTCCGCCTGCAGCTCTGATGCACCAAGGCCGCCGGGGCGGGCGCTTCCCGCCCTGGCCAGGCTTCCATCTTAAAATCAAGGTCGGCTCCGAGCCAATTGCGTTGAACGTCGCAGTTTTCAAGAGTCTTTGCATTGCCTGGAGCTGGAAAAATACTTGAGATGTAGATAGGAAGAGTGCGACTTCGACTAGGCAACCCCAAACTGGAAGAATATGATATATCTCATTATTCCAATCGTGATATTCTGCATTTTGAGCGGCTTGGCTATTGCTTCTTTTAAGCTTGCATCAGCCCATTTGAATGAAGATGAAAACTCGGAGCCAGCGCAACGTGGCTGTCTTTGGGAGCTATCAATTCTGCTGCTTTTCCCGGTACCAGTGATCTTCGCATTTTACCAATTCGGATTTCTGGCGGCGGTGACGGTTGCCCTAGCTTTGTGGTTGATCCGCCGTTGCGTCGAATTTTTCAAAGGCAGAACCTGGTCGGGCGAAGTTTTACGACTTCTCTTGTTGCCACTTGGCGCATCCCTGACCTTATCCACTGGAAATTTCTTGTATTTTCAACTTCTTCCGAGCGCATGGTGTGTGCTGAATGTTTTAGAACAACTCTACGGGCTTCTCCAAAAAGGAACCCATCTGTTTCATGGTGACAATGGCGAGACGCTCTTTTCTGAAGATGAAACTAGGTTGGCGCGCTGGGGTATAATCAGCGCTAGTCTGGCCGGGTTGCTGATCAGCGAATACGCTCGACACAAATTATCGCTGTCCAGCTGGGTCTGGTATTATGGATACCTAAGACTTGAGTTCTTGCCGATCATGATGGCATCAATCACCCCCGCAATGATCAAGCTGATGAGAAGGTCAGAAAGTTAATCATGCAATATTTGCGCTTGGGATGTGAAGCTGATCGCTGTTTGGGTTCCATACATCTAGTGCATCTGCCTTTCGCTTTCCATTGCGGGCATTGACCAAACACGTGCGAGTAACATCAAGATCCCGCTAGGCGGTCTCCCCATTCGGCAAGCGCAGGGTCCCACTCCATCCAATCAAGAGCAATGACAACAGGGGGGGGAAGTAGCGCCACCTATTTTATAGGCGCTTCCACGACCACAGGCGCCACGCGGGAAGAAGTATTTGCTAAACCCGAAGATTCACTTGACTTTGTCGTTCAACGATTGGCCACATGGGGAAATCCAGCTTATTTGAGAGTCAAGCTTATGAAGAAACGTTACATCACGGGGTCTTTTTTCATTGCCGGGGCGGTTTCCCTTCTGGCGGTAGGGGCGGCATCGGCGGATGTCTATAAATGCCAGGTCGAGGCGAGATACACGAAGGGCTGGTTCCTCCCGGCCTATGTTTTTTCCCACACGCGGGGTGAGAAGCAGGTCATGGTGGAAAGCTACGGATCGAGCGGAGAACGTTTTGGCAGTTTCCCGGCTAGGGTTTTGAGCGAAAAGGGCAGCAAGCTGCGCGGCAGGTTCGACTGGGACGGAGCGCGCACGACAACGGGCGCGAAGATCAACGTCCGCTATACGGCGACACTGGATCGCGAGACGCTCTCGCTGAAAATGCGCGCTTCCGTCGGTCGTCATGGCCAGTCAGAGCATGCGCGGGGAGCGTGTGTCCGCGTAAAATGATCCGGGACCGCGCAGAAATGAGTTGATTTGCCCAACCTGCCGGATACCAGCGCGGTTTTTCATTCAAACCAAACTCGATCACTCAAACGCGCGCTCAAGAGCAACCAGACGAAAAACCATCGCTTTCACTTCGTAGTCGCTCCAGTATGGTTTTTATGTCGGGTTCGTCCGCAAGATTAACATTCAATCACCCCACCGTACGCCCTGTAAACCCCGCAACAGCCCGACACCGTGCCCGACAAAAGTCCGACGTTTTGCCGACACATGGCCGACGCCGGTTTTCTCTACGAAATAAGGCGTTAACCCCCGATTCGGGCGGCCTGCCCAACGGACCTGCCGCACGCGGCGTTAACACGCTGTTATGACCGCGCGGATGGCCTCGCGCGGTTCCGCCTGCAGCTCTGATGCGATGACTTACCGGGGCGGGCGCTGGAACTCGCCCCGGCCAGGCTCCGATAAAAAGACCAAGCTCGGCTCAGAGCCCAGAGCAGAAAAAGGCGCGCGAATTCACGCAGCAGGTTTGTAATTCGCAGAGCGTGCTTTACTCCCTGAACGGAACGCCCCCTGTGCTTTCCAGGCGCAGGTCATTGGGCGCGGCCCAGGTCTCGGGATCACAGATCAAACGCGCCAACGCATCCGCGCCGGCCTCCAGCAATTTTTCACCCTTGTCCGCGTTTGACCGCGCGGGGTTCCCCGCCAGACCATTTTCGGTCACATGCGCGAAGGGCCTCCAGCGATACGATTTTTCTCCAGCTTGCAGGAACTTTTTGGCGCCCATGGGGCTGGCCAGCCCAGCAAGATCGCTGTCGTCGACCAGTTCTGGTTCGCACACCATCATCATCGAGGTTTCCGCCTCGCCTGCGTGCATTATACCCGGTTGGTCCTCGAGATGTCGGGACAGCTCCTCGCCGGCCTCGGTGGCATAGGCGGTCGCGACCAGCGTGGCCTCCGAAGTAGGGGACAGTTCGTCCAAGATCTGCTGCATCGCGATGGTGTTTCCACCGTGGGAATTCGCAATCAGAATATCGCGAAACCCGTGGCGGGTGATGGAGGCGATCAAATCCCGCACAACCCGCCGGAACGTGTCATGACTGAGAATCAATGTGCCGCCAAACGGCATGTGATGTTCGGACAGGCCTGACCAGACCACCGGCGTCACCACAACGGGCCGGGTTCCATACGCCTTGCGCGCCGCGCGATGTGCCACTTCCTGACCAAGACGCGTGTCGGTCATCACAGGCAAATGCGGCCCGTGCTGCTCGATCGATGCAATGGGCAAAATCACAACCGCGTTCTCATTTGCCAGCGCGCGCAGTTCATGTGCTTTCAGCCGCGCCCAGTCCACTTCAATCATTTGGCCGTCTCCTGTTCTTCAAATGCTGTGACCCGTTTTACAGGTCGACGGATCACGATCACCGCGAATGGCACCAAAGGTCAATGTCACTTGGGTGCTCATATCGGCTAAGTCCGCGAGATTAAGTTTCAAGAAACTCTCCGTGCGCCCTGTTAAACCCGCAGTTTTCCGACACCGTGCCCGACAGAAGTCCGACGTTTTGCCGACACATGGCCGACGCGGATTTTCTCAACGAAATAAGGCGTTAACCCCCAGTTCGGGCGGCCTGCCCAACGGACGCGCCGCGCGCGGCGTTTACACGTTGTTATGATGGCGCGGAGGGCCTCGCGCGGTGCCGCTTGCGGCTCTGGTCCATCGGGCCGCTTGGGCGGGCTCATATCAGGAGATCGAGGTCGCCTCGGAGCCCCAGGACTGACCCGCCCCCGCGGCCTTGGCGGGTTTGGCTGCCGTCGTCCACCACAGATCATGCGACGCTTTGTTGGGGGTCCGTCGAACCTGTCTGACGATTGAGGTTTCTCAATCGGACCGAAGGCTTCATGACCCCGGAGAGGACCACACCGCTGCGCGCATGTCCGCGTCACATGATCGATACCGCGGTCTCAACTGGCGCGCCTCACGCCGCGATTGTGTCGCCGCGGTTCGTTGTGCTTGGCCAGGCACGCGTCCAGATCGGCTTGCAACTCCTCGACCGGGCGATGGGGGCTGGTCGAAACTGGCCGGGTCGCAGGTCGCATCCCATTGCGGCATAACACTTGAGAAACAGGGCGTAGTAGACCGTTGGAAAAAAATGGGTTAAAAATCCAGCGGAGGCCCGACTGGCATTTTTTTTTTTGTGTTCCGCCCTGGGCCCCAAACAACAAGTAACTGGATTGAAGGCATCAATCCTTCTGAGGGTAACGAGAAGATATCTAGGAGCAATCTTTAATGACCAAATTGATGTATAGGAATTTCGCGGGCCTTGCCGCGGCCATAACCGTTTTCTCGACGCCATTCGCGCAGGCGGATCAAGTAATCTTGGATGATCTGATTGTCGACGGCTCGCTCTGCGTCGGCTTTGACTGTACGAACGGTGAGAGCTTTGGCTTTGACACGATCCGGCTGAAGGAAAACAACCTGCGGATCAAGTTCCAGGACACTTCGAACTCGGCAAGCTTCCCCACCACTGACTGGCAGATCACCGCCAATGACAGCTCTAATGGCGGGCAGAACAAATTCTCGATCGATAATATCGACGGCGGCCGCACGCCCTTCACCATCTTGGCAGGCGCGCCCAGCCATTCGCTTTACGTGGATAACAGCGGCGACATCGGACTGGGCACCTCCAACCCCTTGGTGAACGTGCATGTTACGGATGGCAACACGCCCACCCTTCGACTAGAGCAGAACGGTTCCCAGGGCTTTACCCCGCAGACCTGGGACGTGGCGGGCAACGAGACGAACTTTTTCATCCGTGATGCGACGAACGGCTCTGCGCTTCCGTTCCGCATCAGGCGCACTGCGCCCAACAATGCGCTCTATGTCGACACTACGGGTAATATCGGGATGGGTACCAACGACCCTACAGCAGCGCTTGAGATCAACGACAGTTCGGCCGAAGCGCTTAAGATTTCCGGCAACGGCCTCAAACTTGTCCGCTTCTCCAGCAGCGACGGCAATGCGGTTCAGATTCGCCTGCAATCAGACAGCGCCGACAACCGCCGGATCCTCGCCACTGACAGCGACGGCACCACCCAGCGCAGCCAGATTTCGCTGAACAACACCGCGATCTTGTTGGCCGGTCCAACCGTGTCGGGCGGCGACCGTTGGGCGGAGGTCAGCGCCACCGGGATCGAGCTGCCCGCGGGCGCGGCGTTTTCGGTCAACGGCACCGACCTCAACGTACCGGATTACGTCTTCGCGCCGGATTACGAGCTGATGCCGCTGGCAGAGGTCGGCGCCTTTATCGTTGAGAACAACCACCTGCCAGAGGTTCCCTCGGCGGCGGAGATCAAAGAGGCCGGCCTCGACATGACAGAGATGCAGCTGACGCTGCTGAAGAAGGTGGAAGAGCTGACGCTTTACACGCTAGAGCAGCAGAAGCTCATCGACCAGCTCTTGGCGGACAGATAAGTCCAACAGTACGGCAAAATGTCTGGAGCCGTTTAAGGCTCCAGATTGGCTTGGCGTTTCAATTGCCCAAAAGCCACGGAAAATCTTGTAAGCGTGAATAGCGCATTAGGTATGGAATGGCGGACTTTCGCCACCCTACAGGCTTACCTAACGTCAATTTATTTTACCCAATTGGTAGAATCAGGTATTCTGATTTTGGAATTTACTCGCCTAATGGGATTCTCCCGCTGGGTTCAATTTTAATAAGGAGCAATAGATCATGTCTCATCGCAATTTGATTTACACGACCTCGGCCGGTGCAATGATGTCGCTTATGGCGGCGATCCCAGCACATGCCGGTGGCCCGGTTTTCCTGTCGGATGTCGTGGTGGATGGCAGCCTTTGTGTGGGCGTCGACTGCCCCGCCGCGCCGGCCTTTGGCTCCGACACTCAGCGGTTCCAGGAAAACAACCTTCGCGTGCACTTCCAAGACACCTCTTCGTCGGCAAGCTTCCCCACCAATGACTGGCGCATCCAGATCAATGACAGCAGCAATGGCGGCGCGAACTACTTCGCCGTCCAGGATGTCGATGCGAACCGCTTCCCCTTCCGCATTGAGGCTGGCGCCCGCGCCAACGCGCTTTATGTCGAAGACGACGGCGATGTGGGCATCGGCACCTCCAACCCCGTGGTGAACCTGCATGTTGCGGAAGGCAACACGCCCACCCTGCGGCTGGAGCAGGACGGTTCCCAGGGCTTTACCCCGCAGACCTGGGACCTGGCGGGTAACGAGTCGAATTTTTTCGTCCGAGACGTGACCAACGGCTCTGGACTGCCGTTCCGCATCGAGCCCGATGCGCTCTATGTCGACAGTACGGCTAATATCGGGATGGGTACCAACAACCCTGCAGCAGCGCTTGAGATCAACAACAATTCGAGCGAAGCGCTTGAGATTTCCGGCAACGGCCTCAAACTTGTCCGCTTTTCCAGCAATGACGGCAATGCGGTCCAGATTCGCATGCAATCAGACAGCACCGACAACCGCCGGATCCTCGCCACTGACAGCGACGGCACCACCCAGCGCAGCCAGATTTCGCTGAACAACAACGAGATCTTGTTGGCCGGTCCAACCGTGTCGGGCGGCGACCGTTGGGCGGAGGTCAGCGCCTCCGGGATCGAGCTGCCCGCGGGCGCGGCGTTTTCGGTCAACGGCACCAACCTCAACGTGCCGGATTACGTCTTCGCGCCGGATTACGAGCTGATGCCGCTTGCAGAGGTCGGCGCCTTCATCATCGCGAACAACCATCTGCCGAATGTGCCCTCGGCGACCGAGATCAACACCGGCTCGCTGAACATGACCGCGATGCAGATGACGCTTCTGAAGAAGGTCGAAGAGCTGACGCTCTATACACTGGCGCAAGAAGCAAAGATCGAGGCGCTTGAAGGCCAAGTCGAGGCCCTGACCATCGAGTGAGGCATCCTTGCCTTAGTCTCCACAGAGACCTACGATACAGCAAGCCCCACACAATTTGGGGCTTGTTTGTCGCCGGGTGTGAGTATGTATCTCGATTTGCTGAAGCGGTGCCTCCTGAACGAGATGTATCTCGACGACGAACTGCGGCTGCTCTATCTGCGGGCCTGCTTGTCCGGCGAAGAAACCTTTGACTTCGCCACGTATCACGACATCCGCGCCGCCCTGCCCGAGCAATTCGAGAAGCTCCGCGCGGCGCGCAGCATCGGCCAGTTCATGGACCGCAATATCCGCAATTCGGGCTTCAGTCATACGATGATCGGGCGCGCGCGCCTCAATGGGCTGCATGTCTGCCTCGACAAGATCATCGGCGACGGCATCCCCGGCGACCTGATGGAGTGCGGGGTCTGGCGCGGGGGGGCCTGCATCTTCATGGCGGGATATCTGCGCGACCACGGGATTGGCGGGCGCAAGGTGATCCTGGCCGACAGCTTCGAAGGCCTACCCGTCAGCCAAAAAGAGCCAGACAAGGGGTTGCAACTCGACAAGTCCGCCTACCCCGAGCTGGCCGTCTCGCTGGACGAGGTGAAGGCTAACTTCGCCGCCTATGGCCTGCTCGAGGCGCATATCCACTTCCTGAAGATACCGTAATGGGCCTCGGCGCGAATCTCGGTCGTTACGCTTGAAGCGGTGTCGCAGAGAGGGTGTCGTTGCCCTTTGATACGCATGATGCGTGTCTACGAGGTCTTGCCAGATGGCGCGCCTCAATTCCAAAGAATAGAAAGGACAACGACATGGATATCTTTATCGGACTGGACGTCTCTCTGGCAAGCACGGCTGTTTGCGTGCTCGGTGATCGCGGCAAGATCCTGAAGGAAACTGACGTCGCCAGCGAGCCGGAAGTGTTGGTCAGCTTCCTCAAGGCCTTGCCCTGCGAGATTACCGGGATTGGCCTGGAAGCGGGTCCACTGTCCCAATGGCTTCACAAGGGGCTGACCGAGGCCGGGCTACCCGCGATCCTGATGGAAACGCGGCAAGTGAAGGCGGCGCTGAAAGCAAGCCCGATCAAGACGGATCGGCGGGATGCACAGGGGATCGCGCATCTCCTGCAGATGGGTTGGTTCAGCGCCGTGCACTGCAAGTCGGTTCCTGCTCAGGAAACACGCGTGTTGCTGACGGCGCGCAAGGCGATCCAGAAGGTACTGATCCAGTTGGAACTGTCGGTGCGGGGCGTGTTGCGCAACTTTGGCCTGAAGATGGGACCCGTCTCGAAAGGTCGCTATGACCAGCGGGTCAGGGACCTGGCGGCGGGCAATACTGTGCTGAAAGCGGCTATTGAGCCGATCCTGCGTGCCCGCGCAGAGCTGCGAAGGGAACTTGCGGGGTTCGAGAAGATGGTGCGCGATCAGGCGAAGATCGATCCGATCTGTCGCCTGCTGATGACCATGCCCGGTGTGGGTGCCGTCGTTGCGCTGACGGTGAAGGCCGCGATCGATGATCCCACACGCTTCAAACGATCTCGTGATGTTGGCCCCTGGGTCGGGCTGACGCCGGGGCGGGATGAATCCGGCGAGCGGTCCATTGTGGGCGCGATCACCAAGGTCGGAGACGCAGGTCTCCGGGCGGCGCTCTACCAGGCGGCCAACGTGATGCTGCATCATGGCGGCCCGAACTGGCTCAAGTCCTGGGCGCTGCGCCTTGCCGAGCGTCGTGGGAAGAGACGTGCCACCGTGGCGCTGGCCCGTCGCATCGGCGTGGTGCTGCACCGGATGTGGGTGGATGGAACCGGGTTCCGCTTCACCCGTGACGAGGCGATGGCGCTCCGGCAGAACGCCTGAGCGCCCCGCATCCATGATTGAAATGTTTTCAGCACAAGGAGCGTTCGGCCGCACCTGACGGTGCCGGCCCACCAGTGTCCCAGCCGGGACGCGGTCCCCGATGATGTACGCAAGCTGCCATCTGCCGACCCGTTCCAGGGTTGAGCGCGCCCTGAAGATCGACACTCGGGAGCCGAACCGGACAAGGTATGAAGTTGGCAGCCATTGCGCTGACCACGGACGGAAGCACGAGCCCGGCGCAGACACATCACGGTGAGCAGGCATGCCGACAGGCGAGGCCAACAACACTGGCATATTCCCCATCGCCACAGCACAATCACTCCGCTGTGAACCTCACTGCGCCTGGCAGGCACCCCGGAAACCTTCGTCGGTTCCCGGGTTTTTGAGGGTGAAAACGCTGTCCTTGACATCAACTGGCCCATTACGGAAGGGCTGGTTCAAGGACACGCTGTGCGACGCGCCGACAGAGAGCTTGGCGCTGCTGCGCCTGGATGGGGACCTCTACGAGTCGACGATGGACGCCCTAACCGCGCTCTATGACAAGGTCTGCCCCGGCGGCATCGTGATCATAGACGATTGGGGCGTGCTGCCCCCCTGCCGGAAGGCCGTTCAGGATTTCTTCGCCGGACGGGACCAGCCCTTGCCGGAGATGCACACACAGGATTGGTCTGGCGTCTGGTTTCGGAAACCATAATGCTGTCGATCGTCGTTATTTTCCACAACATGCGGCGCGAAGCGGCCCGCACCTTGCGGTCATTGGTGCCGCCCTATCAGCAAGGGGTTGATCCGCAAAGCTATGAGGTCCTTGCCATCGACAACGGATCCTCGGCACCGTTAGATCCCGCCGAGGTGACGGCGCTTGGCCCCCAGATTACCTATCATGCCCTTGAAACCGACTCTGTCTCACCCGTCGACGCGGTGAACTTTGGCGTGTCTCAGGCCAAAGGGCGCTATGTTGCCGTGATCGTGGACGGCGCGCGCATGGCCAGCCCGGGCTTGATCGGAGCCACACTAAGCGCCCTGCCCTTGAAAACGCAGCCCTTCGTGGTGGGCTTGTCCTGGCATTTGGGCCCCGAGGTTCAAAACGACTCGATGCTCAAAGGGTATGGTCAGACAGAAGAGGATCAGCTTCTAGACAGCATAAAGTGGCCGGATGACGGATATCGGCTGTTTGAAATCTCGACTTTAGCGCAGTCGTCTAATCCGGGGTTCTTTGGGCGCATTCCTCCGGAATGCAGTTGGCTGGCGATGCGACATGACACGTTTCAGCGCATTGGTGGTTTTGAGACGCGGTTCCAATCGCCAGGGGGCGGGTTGGTGAACCATGATTTTCGTAACCGCGTCCTGGCAGAACCGGACCTTGGCGGTGTCGTGCTTTTGGGAGAGGGCGTGTTCCACCAGTTCCACGGAGGCGTGGCGACGAATGTGCCGCGCCAAGAGCATCCCATGGCGCAATTCATGGAGGAATATCGCAGGATTCGGCACGCCGAGTTTGCGGTCGCACCCTCCCCGGCGGTCACATATTTTGGAACGCTTCCCGAAGGCGCGCGCCGTTTCGCCGGGCTGAACTAAAGGATCTAGTATGATCAATACCGCGGGATCTAGCTGGAGCCTACACGCGCGTCACCCGGGCGCTGGCGAGAACAACGAACTCCGCATCGTTGCCACAACCACTGTTTTCCCGGGTATGTGACGGTCATAGGCACCGGTGAGACCGTGAGAATCACGCGCAGTTCTGGGTTGAGGGTTCGCATCGTCTCCAGCACGGCGGCACGGTTTTGATGAATGCCATCATCGCCGTGCATAACAAGAAGATTTCCTTCGGGGACGGAAAACGCCCCGCAGCCACCCCGATCCATGGTGTCTACCTGTCGATGCGCGCGCGTCTTCACAGCGAAACGGCGCAGCACCCGGTGATTCATCGCAGCAAGCCGGGTCTGGACCCGCTGCGGGGTTCGCAGTCCCGAAGGCCGCCATTTTAACCGCCAATGGGCACGCCTTTGATGGGCCAAGCAATTGGGGGCAAACAAGCTACGGGTGTCTGAACTGTTGCAGCGCGTTGAACTGGGGCCAATGCCTGCAAACTTTAGTTTTCCTGCCGGAATGATGTGTTGGCTTAAGGCGCCGATTTTAACTCGGATGGCAGATCTGTCGCTGCAAGCAGAGGATTTTGAGCCGGAATGCGGCCAAACTGACGGCACGTTTGCGCATGGGATAGAGCGCCTTCTTGGCGTGATGGCCGCTGCGCAGGATATGACCGTGCAAACGCCCGCGACCATTGCTCCTCAGACGTCATAGTACCCGCGATACCAGTCGACAAAGTTCCGGACGCCCTCGGTGACACCGGTTTCGGGCGCATATCCGGTGAGGGCCTTCAACAGGTCGGCATTCGCCCAAGTTGCGGGCACGTCCCCGGGCTGCATTGGCAGCAGATTGCGCGCGGCGGGCGTTCCGGTCGCGGCCTCGATCGCGGCGATGAAATCCGTCAGCTGCACCGCGTGTGAGTTACCGATATTCACCACCCGGAAGGGCGCCACCGGCGACAGGCTGTCACCATCCGGCACGACGCCGTCCGCGGGGCGCTCCGGCGCGGTCGCGATCAGCAGCCAGATCGCGTGGACGAGATCCTCGACATAGGTGAAGTCGCGCTTCATGTCGCCATGGTTGTAGACGTCGATGGGCCTGCCCTCGAGGATCGCCTTGGTGAACTTAAACAGTGCCATATCGGGCCGCCCCCACGGCCCGTAGACCGTGAAGAAGCGGAACATCGTGATCGGCAGGTCGAACAGATGCGCGTAGGAATGCGCCATGCTCTCGGTCGATTTCTTGGTGGCCGCGTAGAACGACATCTGGTGGTCGGCCCGGTCGGTCTCGGTATAGGGCATGACCGTGTTGGCCCCGAAGGCAGAGGAGGTTGACGCCAAGAGCATGTGCTGCGGCGGGTAGGCGCGCGCGGCCTCCAGCAGTTCAAACGTGCCGACGATGTTGGCCTCAAGGTAAGAGCGCGGGTTCTCGATCGAGTAGCGCACCCCGGCCTGCGCGGCGAGGTGGATCACTGCATCGGGGCGCTCTTGCTCAAAGAGCTGCATCAGCAGCCCCGGCGTCTCAACCTTGCCCAACACGGAACGGTAATCCGCAGATTGGCGCAGCTGGCGCTCGCGGGCCTTTTTCAGCTCCACATCGTAATAGTCAGACATGGAATCCAAGCCGATCACACGCCAGCCCTCGCCCAAGAGCTTGCGGCAGACGTAAAACCCGATAAAGCCGGCCGCGCCGGTGACAAGTGCGGTGGGCATTAGAGTGCTCCGCGACGTTTTTGGATGAAGGTCATGTCTTTGACGGCGCCACAAGGACCGACATTTTTAAGCGCTGCAATCATTATCTTAACTCCCACCTCAAATGTCCTTCATCCAATGGCTGAAGCATGCCGTCCATTCAATGGGGCTGATACACACTGAGCGCGTTCAGGTCGAGACGGTAAACCCGCACGGCTTTGTGCTGCTGCCCTATCACCGCTTGGGTGTCCTAAGCCAACTCGGCGGGCCGGTTTGGGCGAACCGTCGTTTCGAATGGCACCTATGAGGAGCCATTCGAAAGCGCCCTCCCAGCGCAGAGCCTAGACCCGCTCGATCGCGATCGCGGTGCCCTCGCCCCCGCCGATGCAGATGGCGGCCACGCCGCGCTTGAGCCCCCTCTTTTCGAGGGCGTTAAGCAGCGTCGCAATGATCCGCGTGCCGGAGGCGCCAATCGGATGGCCCAGCGCGCAGGCGCCGCCATTGACGTTCACGATCTCGGGGCGAAGCCCCATCTCTTGCATGAAGACCATCGGCACGACGGCGAAGGCCTCGTTGACCTCCCACAGGTCCACGTCATCCTTGTCCCATCCGATCCGCTCCAGCAGCTTCTGCGCCGCGGGCACCGGCGCGGTGGTGAACCAGTTGGGCGCGTGGGCGTGGCTGGCATGGCCCAGGATGCGCGCGCGCGCGGTCAGCCCCTGCTCGGCCACGGCCTCGGCAGAGGCCAGCACCAGCGCCGCCGCCCCGTCGCTGATCGACGAGGAGTTTGCCGCCGTCACCGTGCCGTCCTTGCGGAAGGCCGGCTTGAGGTGCGGGATCTTGTCGGGGCGCGCATTGCCGGGCTGCTCGTCCTCACCCACCGTGACCGCGCCCCTGCGGGTGGCCAGCGTCACCGGAGTGATCTCGGCCTCAAACGCGCCCTCGGCCTGCGCCGTCTGCGCGCGGCTCAGCGAGCGCAGCGCGTATTCGTCCTGCGCCTCGCGCGAAAGCTGGTACTTCTCGGCGGTGTCCTCGGCGAAGGTGCCCATCAGGCGGCCTTTGTCATAGGCGTCCTCGAGCCCATCAAGGAACATGTGGTCCTGCGCCGCGCCGTGCCCGATGCGGGCGCCGCCGCGCATGTTCGGTAGCAGATAGGGCGCGTTGGTCATGCTCTCCATGCCGCCGGCGACCATGACATCCGCCTGGCCCAGCGCGATCTGATCAAAGGCGACCATCGCGGTCTTCATGCCCGAGCCGCACATCTTGTTGAGCGTGGTCGCGGGAACCGCGTCGCCGAGGCCCGCCGCGAACCCCGCCTGGCGCGCCGGGGCCTGCCCCTGCCCCGCCGGCAGTACGCAGCCCATCAGGACCTCCTCAACCGCCGCCGGCGCGGCGCCGGAGGCCTCCAACGCGGCCTTGATCGCCGTGCCGCCCAGCTCGGCCGCAGTCGCGCCCGAAAGCGCGCCCTGAAAACCGCCCATCGGCGTGCGCGCCGCGCCTGCAATTATCACGTCCCGCATAAGAATCGTCCCCCTGTCTGTGAATTGGCCCCTGCATACCGGATGGTAACGATTTCCGTCTAGCGTAACCCAGCATCAACGGCGGAGAGAGCCATGCAAATGGAATGTCAGGTCTACAGCGATGCGGTGCTGATTCTGGTGAATGAATCGCGAATCGACGCTGCGGTTGCCATACAGTTCAAGGAAAAAGTGCGAGAGCTTGCCACTGATGGACCGGAGCGCGTGGTCCTGGACATGAGTAAGGTAGAGTTTCTGGACAGCAGCGGCCTGGGGGCCCTGGTTGCCGCGATGAAGCATCTCGACAGCGGCAGATCGCTGGAGCTCGCGGCGCTGACCACCACGGTAGAGAAGGTTTTCCGCCTCACCCGCATGGAAACGGTCTTTACGATCCACAAGGATGCCCGAACCGCGATCGCAGAGCTGGCCCGCGCCTCTTGAAGGACCCCCTTTGACGTGAGTGACCCCGCACATCGTATTGAGTTTCGATCAGATCCATTCGTGGTGCGCAATGTTCTGATCAAGGCGCAGAAGACCTGGTGCGATTGGGGCGCTCACCCGCGCCTTTGCGCGGACGCCGAGCAAGTGCTGGCCGAGGTTCTAAACAACGTGGTCAAGCACGCCTATGCGGGGCGCAGCGACGGTGCGGTCGTTCTGGACCACAGGCTGGCTACCGGTGGCTTGCATTTCGATGTCCAAGACAACGGTCAACCGATGCCGAACGGGGCTATCCCCATGGTTGACAGCGTCGAGATCGGTGAAGAGCTTGAGGGTTTGCCAGAGGGCGGCTTTGGCTGGTTCCTGATCCAGCAGATGACGAAAGAGTTGCGGTACCGCCGCTCGGGCGATTGCAACATCCTGCAATTCTGCGTGCCCGCGCAGGAATAGCCGACACCGCGCCGCGCCGGTTCCGCCAGGGGTCCGTGGTCGCGGAGGATTTTTTGGGCTGAATTCACGATTCAGCGACAATTTCCACAAATCGCCGCAATTCGTTCAAAAACCGGCCCGAATTGTACGCGAATAACGCCCCTGTAGCTGCATAGCTTCTCCCGACGCCGCGTCAACATAGCCCCCACCCAGCACACGGCGTCGGGAATGACTCCCGCAGGTATACTCCCCCGAACCGAACGCGCGCCCATGGCTTGCGCCGTATTTGGGCTGGCGCCCAAGAATTTTCGAGATAGGCTCGCCTTCGAATATAAGGGAGGCGTTCATGCGCGATTTTCACTTGCCCGGGCGGGCACCGGTTTTTGCGGCCAACGGCATATGCGCCACCTCGCATCCTCTGGCGGCAAAGATTGCGGTGGACACGCTTCAAGCTGGTGGAAACGCCGTCGATGCGGCCCTTGCGGGCGCGGTTCTGCTGGGCATATGCGAGCCGCAGATGACCGGGATTGGGGGCGATCTGTTCGCTCTTGTCAAACCTGCGGGCACCGAAGAGATCGTCGCGCTGAACGGCTCCGGCCGCGCCCCGGCGGGCCTCTCCGCCGCCGCGCTCAGGGAACGCGGCCTGCAAGACATCCCCGTCGACACCGCCGATGCGGTCACCGTGCCCGGCGCGGTCGACGCGGTGTGCACGCTTGCGGCGGATTACGGCCTGCTGGGTGTCGAGGCGATCCTCGCTCCGGCCATCGCCTATGCGCAGAACGGGGTGCCCGTAGCGCCGCGCGTCGCGCTCGACTGGTCTGGCAGCGCGGAGAAATTGCAGGGCGGCGCCCGGAACTTCTATCTGAGCCAGGGCCAGCCCCCCCAGACGGGGCAGCTGTTTCGCCACCCGCAGCAGGCAGAGGTGCTGCGCCGCATTGCCAAAGAGGGCCGGGCCGGTTTCTACGAGGGCGAGATCGCCGAGGACATGGTCGCCTCGCTGCGCGCGCTGGGCGGCAGTCACACGCTAGAAGATTTCGCGGCAACACGCTGTGACTACACAACGCCGATCCGGGGCGATTACAAGGGGCTGGAGCTTGTCGAACATCCGCCCAACGGCCAGGGCGCGACCGCGATCTTGCTCAACAATATGCTGGCGCAGTTCGACCTGCCCGCGATGGACCCATTCGGCTCCACGCGCGCGCATATCGAAATCGAGGCCGCCAAACTGGCCTATGACGCGCGCAACCGCTTTATCGCCGACCCGGACCACATGGCGCGGCTCGATCATATGCTGTCGCCCGAGACCGCAGCAAAGCTCGCCGCGCTGATCGACCCCGACCGCGCGATGCCGGATCCAACGGCCATCAGCGAGGCGGTGCATCGCGACACGATCTACATCACGGTGATCGACAAAGATCGCATGGCCGTGTCCTTGATCTACTCGATCTTCCACAGCTTCGGCTCGGGGCTGGCCTCGGACAAATACGGCATCCTGTTCCAGAACCGCGGCGCCGGTTTCACGCTCGAGGCGGGCCACCCCAACGAAGCGGGCGCGGGCAAGCGCCCGATGCACACGATTATCCCTGGGATGCTGCGCTCTGACGGGCGGCTTTCGGCCACGTTCGGCGTGATGGGCGGGCAGTACCAGTCCTGCGGCCACGCCCGCATGGTGACCAATATCGTCGATTTCGGTTTGGACCCGCAGGCGGCCATCGACGCGCCGCGCTGCTTCACCGAGGAGGGCGAGATGCGGGTCGAGAAGGGGTACTCGGACGCGGTGCGCCAAGAGCTGTCCGATATGGGCCACAACGTCGTTGTGCCGCAGACCGGCATCGGCGGGGCCCAGATGATCCGCATCGACCACATGAATGGGGTGCTCGAAGGCGCCTCTGACCCGCGCAAGGACGGCTGCGCCATTGGCTATTAGGGAGGCTCACAAATGCCCATTCGCCCCGTAAAGGAGCTGGTCCACGAGGCCAAGCAAGAGATCAAAAGCCTCAGCGTCGAAGAGGCGCGCGCAGCGCAGGAGGCCGGCACGGCGCTTCTGGTCGACATCCGAGACATCCGCGAGCTGCAGCGCGAGGGCCGCGTGCCCGGCGCGTTTCACGCCCCGCGCGGTATGCTGGAATTCTGGGTGGACCCCGCCTCGCCCTACCACAAGGAAGCGCTGGCGACGGACAAAACACTGGTGCTGTTCTGCGCCAGCGCCTGGCGCTCTGCGCTCTCGGCCAAGGCCCTACAGGATATGGGCGCCGAGAATATTGCCGAGATGGAGGGCGGGTTTAAGGCCTGGAGAGCGTCCGGCGCCGCGGTGGACATGGCAGAGTAACACCGATCTGCCTTGACCGGCCCCGATTTCTTGCAAGAAATCGGCAAAACTCTTGAAAGAGTTTTGGGCGCTGCGCGCCGAAGCATGACATGATGCCGGGGTGCTTCACCTGAACCTTGCGCACCCAACTTCCTTCCAAGGAAGTTGCAAATCTCTTCAAAGAGATTTGGCCCGACGCGATCAGTTCAGCTGGAAATGCAGCGGGTAGTGCCCGTCCTCGAAATCGCCGAATAGATCCGGCAGGTCGGGGTGGTCCACCGGCTCGCCAGAGTAATCCGCAACCAGGTTCTGCTCGGAAACATAAGCCACGTAATAGCTGTGATCGTTCTCGGCCAGCAGGTGATAGAACGGCTGCTCTTTGTGCGGGCGGCTGTCCTCGGGGATCGACTCGTACCACTCATCGGTGTTCGAGAACATTGCGTCCACGTCGAACACTACCCCGCGGAACGGGTGCTTTTTGTGGCGCACCACCTGACCCAGGTGGTATTTGGCCCGCGTTTGCAACATATCTCGTGTCCCCCTGACACACTTTCCTAAACGGTCAGTGCGGCTTTTGTCCATGGATCGGCGCGAGATTCAAGGGAAACAGTCTGTGAACTTTGCCCTTACAGTCGGCGGAGCTCTGCCCATGCCCCGCTATCACAGTCGCGTGGATTGCGGCCGCGCCTGCGGAAAAGCCATTCCCTGTCGCCGGGATTTGCGCTACAAGGCGTCAAAACAAAACAACGAGGGGCAGATGAGCAGGATCTTCCTCACCATGGCACTAATGGCGGTCCTCGCGGGATGCGGCGGCGGCGGCGGCAACTCCGGCTCGCCGCGCAACCTGGACAATGCGTGCAGCATCCTAAAGCAGAAGCCAAAATACACGCGCGCCTTCAAACGCACCGAGCGCCGCTGGGGCGTGCCGGTTCACGTGCAGATGGCCACGATCCACCAGGAATCCAGGTTTGTCAGCAACGCTCGAACGCCGTTCCGCTTTGCGCTGGGCGTGATCCCGATGGGGCGCCAGTCCTCGGCCTTCGGCTACAGCCAGGCGCTCGACGGCACCTGGGACGAGTACCTAAAGTCCACGGGCAAGCGCCGCGCCAAGCGCAACGACATCGCCGATGCCACCGATTTCATGGGCTGGTACATGAACCAGACCCGCGACCGCACCGGCGTGGCACTGACCGACACCCGCAACCAATACCTGGCCTATCACGAGGGCCAGACCGGATATCTGCGCGGCAGCTACAACCGTAAGGCGTGGCTCCTGGCAGTGGCCGACAAGGTCGAGGCGCGCGGGCAGATGTACCAAAGCCAGCTGGCACGCTGCCGGGTGCGCGGGCTTTAGGGATCGTATTTGGCTGCGGCGGTTTTTGGGCTTGAGCGGACATTAGAGACTTGCCGCCCCGAGCTTGATCCAGGGCCTCCCACTTAAACTGAGCGCAACCCGGGCAGCGGCCGACCTGGAGGTCGCTTGCGCATCGGCTCTGTTTTGCGAGCGATCTTCGAGAACGCCAGCGTTCCAATGGGTTGCTACCTTGCAAGAGCGGCCTCCTGGGGGAGGTCGGCCGCTGCCCGAGGCAATCTCGGGCGGTTGCTCTATGTGAGCCCTGTTGCGTCTGGTGTCGGCAAGCGTTGTCAGAGCTGTGCGCTTGATCTCCAACGTCCGCCTCGAAGGCAAACCCGCCCCCGCCTACAGAATCTCACCCTGCAAGAGCCGCGGCAGGTCACCCGTAAGACCGGCGGCCTCTCGGATGAACCCGCGCCGCACCCCGGGCAACGCGTTCACCGCCGCAAGCCCAAGATCGCGCGTCACCCGCAGGCCACCCAGATCATTTGAGAACAGCCGATTAAACCCATCCGTCGCCGCCGCGAGCGCCGCAACATCAAAGCGGCGCCAAGCCTGATACCGTTCCAGTACATCCGCGCGGCCGATATCCTCGCCCCGCCGCATCGCAAGCGTCAGCACCTCGGCCAGTGCGGCCACGTCCTTGAGCCCAGCGTTCAGCCCCTGCCCCGCGATGGGGTGCACGCGATGCGCGGCATCGCCGATCAGCGCCACGCGGTCAGCGACAAAGGATTGCGCCAAGGACAGCCCCAGCGGGTAGGTGAAGCGCGCGCCCGCAAGCTCAATCCCGCCCAGGAAGCCACCAAAGCGCGGGCGCAGCTCGGCCAGGTAACCCGCGTCATCGAGGGCTTGGATGCGCGCGGCCTCTGCGTCGGTCTCTGTCCACACGATCGAGCAGCGGTCCCCGGTCAGGGGCAGGATCGCCAGCGGGCCGGCGGGCATAAAGAACTGATGCGCGATGCCGCGATGCGGGTACGCGTGGGCAACCGCTGCAACGAGCGCGGTCTGGCCGTATTCCCAGCCGGTGCGTTTTACACCGGCGCGTTGCGCGGTGGCGGACGCGGCGCCGTCGGCGCCTACCAGCATCCGCGCGTGGAGCGCGCGCGCGCCCTCGAGGGACACCTCCACGCCAGCGGGGCCGGGCATATGCCCGGCGATCCGAGCGCCGCTCACATGCGTCACCCCCGCCCCCGTGAGCGCGTCCAGCAAGGCGCGCCGCAGATGCCGGTCCTCCACAAGGAAGCCCATCGGGCCCTCTTCGATCTCGGCGTGGTCGAACTCCAGCACGAAGGGCGAGGGCCCCTCGCCCGCGCGCCCGTCCGAGACCTTAATCTCTAGGATCGGCTGCGCCTGCGCAGCCAGACCCTCCCACAGGCCCAGCGCGCCTAAGAGCCGCTGCGACGCCAGCGCCAGCGCATAGCTGCGCCCGTCAAAGCCCGGATCAACGCGCGCCTCGACCGGCAGCGGGTCAACCACGGCCACCTCCAGCCCAGCGCTTGCCAGGGCCAAAGCCAGGGCCGATCCGTTCAGACCGCCGCCCGCGATGATAACGTCGTAATCCATGCCCCAGATATGGGCGCGCTTGCGGGATTGTCCATGCGCCCCACTGCCGCTACCGTCCGCGGGAACAAACAGGAGGCGGGTATGACGAACCAGGACTGGCTTTGGGCGAGCATGGGCGATCTAGGGCGGGGCATCGCGACGGGCGAGGTCGATCCGGTGGCGTTGGCAGAGACCTACCTGGCGGCCATTGATGCGCATCCCCTTCGGGATCGCGTTTACGCCCGCGTGACCGCGGATCGGGCCCTGGCCGAGGCCGAGGCCGCCGCCGAGCGTGCCAAGCTGGGGCAGCGCCGCGGGCCGCTGGATGGCGTGCCGATCTCTTGGAAGGACCTGTTTGACACGGCTGGCGTGGCGACCGAGGCGGGCTCGGCCCTGCTGGAGGGCCGGGTGCCTGACCGCGATGCCCTGGTGCTGCGCGCCGCCACCAAGGCGGGGCTGGTCTGCCTGGGCAAAACGCATATGTCGGAATTGGCCTTCTCTGGGTTGGGTTATAACCCCGTGACCGAAACGCCGCCTTCCGTGAACGATCCGGACGCGGTGGCGGGCGGCTCCTCCTCTGGCGCGGCGGCCTCGGTGGCGCAGGGCATGGCCCCCTGCGGGATCGGGTCTGACACCGGCGGGTCCGTGCGGATTCCGTCCGTGTGGAACGATCTGGTAGGGCTCAAGACCACTTCCGGGCGGCTCTCGCTGGAGGGTGTGGTGCCGCTTTGCGCGCGCTTTGACACGGTGGGGCCGCTCTGTCGCACGGTCGAGGACGCCGGGCTGATGCTGGCCGCCATGGAGGGCGGCACGGCGCCGGACCTGCGCGGCGCGACCCTGCGGGGCACGCGCTTCCTTGTCCTAGAAACCATCGCGATGGAAGAGCTCGACGGCGCCCCCGCCGCCGGTTTCCAAAGCGCGGTCGAACGCATGCAAGCCGCCGGTGCGATCATCGAACGCGGCGCCTTCGAGCCGATCCGCGAGGCCATGGGCCTGGCCGGGCTGCTCTTCACCGGCGAGGCCTACGGCACCTGGGGCGAGGTCATCGAGGCCGCGCCCGAGAAGATGTATAAGGGCATCCTAGAGCGCTTCCGCTCTGGGCGCGACCACGGCGCGGACGCGTTCGTTGCGGCCTGGCAGCGGTTGGAGGCGATCCGCGTGGACTGGGCCAAGGCGGTCGCGGGCTATGACGCCGTGATCCTGCCCACCGCGCCGCGCCTGCCCGCCAATATCGCCCGCATTGAGGCCGATTTCGACTATTTCGTCGAAGAGAACCTGATGGCGCTGCGCAACACGCGGATCGGCAACCTGATGGGGCTGGCGGGGCTGACATTGCCCACGGGCGTGCCGTCCACCGGCGCAATGCTGCTGACGCCGCCAATGAGCGAAGAACGGCTGCTTCGGCTGGGCGCCGCGGCGGAGGTCGCGCTGGCATAGGGGCGCAGTACTGGGTGGGGGCAGAATGACACCCTAAGGATTGGGAGGCAAAAGCTGAAGGGTTTCCACAACCCTGCGCCGACCTCCCTCGTCCGTAGCGAACCACGCAGGTCCGCGAACGGAAGTTATGTAGCGCAAGGCCGGGCTGAGCTTGAGGGGCGACGATCATGTTCTGATCTGTACAGCACACAGTTTGTTTCCAATTTTCGGGAAGACCCAAGAAGGTTAATACGCTAAATGCGAAGAATGCCTGTGAGATTTTTCCAGATTGGTTTCAACAAGTGCGGCACAACCTCACTCTTCAAGTTGTTCGCGAGATCAGGGATTCCGTGTGTTAAGCATACGGGGACAAGGAACAGCCTGATTTCTGGTCGGGATCCATATCATTGGAACGTCCAATCCAGAATAAGGAAAAACTTTAGTCATAACAAAAAGCCCCTAGCAGGGCTGAGCAAGAGTCTTGCCTTCTTTGATATGGAATTCACGAGCGACGATGACGAGATCGAGAATTTCAAAAGCTTCAGAGAACTTTACGCAGCCTACCCCGATGCAAAATTCATGCTAAACGTAAGAAACAAATGGGATTGGATACGAAGCCGAGCAGGGCATGCCAATGGTGATTATCTGCTGCGTGCTGCGAAACGTCATGATCGTGCAGGCTTTGAAATTCTCCACGCATGGCAGCATGACTACGAAGCCCACAATTCATCTGTTCGAGAGTTTTTTTCCGATAAGAAAGAGTGCTTTCTTGAATTCAACATCGACGCTGATCCAATCGAAAAGCTGATCGACTTCGCAGCACCTGACTTCATCCTTGAGAAGCGATTTTGGATGAACCTCAACTCTAGACGAGACTCGCGGATTCAAATAGCGGACAAAGTGTTTGAGGGGCTATTTCGGCCACCTCTTTCTTTACCTTCACCCCACGCGGGGCAATCTGTGGTGGCTTTCCCCACCAGACTGGCGGCAACCTGAAGGAAATAACTCCGACAAGCCCTGTTCTGTTGAATTCCAGACAGGGTCCACGGCCCAGACCGCGCCTTCGATATCCCCCAAATCGCGAACGCCCCTTATGGAGTCATCCTGCGCCCGGCCAGAACGGGCCCAATAGGGCCTAAAAGTCACAATAGGCCGCCGCAAGGTGCGATTTTTGCAGGGATTTCCTGGACCGAGGCCGCCAGGGCCGCTATCGTTGCAGCGAACGGGGCGAGAATGATCCCGACACTGAGGCAGATATAGCAGACCCATGACGTTTCCAGAGCGGTTTTCGGACCTGCCAGAATACGCGTTCCCGCGCCTGCGCGCGCTATTGGACGGCCACGCCCCGGGCGGCCCGGTCGTGTCCATGTCCATTGGCGAGCCAAAACATGCGTTCCCAGAATGGGTGCCGCAGATCATCGCCGAGAACGCCTCTGAATTTGGCAAATACCCCCCCAACGAGGGCTCGCCTGAGCTTTTGAACGCAATCGCCGGTTGGATTTCGCGCCGCTACGGCGTCGATCTGGCCCTGGACCAGCAGGTCATGGCGCTCAACGGCACGCGCGAGGGGCTGTTCAACGCCTGCCTCGCGCTCTGCCCAGAGAAGACGGCGGCGGGGCAGCGCCCGGCGATCCTCATTCCGAACCCCTTCTACCAGGTCTACGCGGTGGCGGCCCTGGCGGTGGGGGCCGAGCCGGTCTATCTGCCCGCGCTGGCCGAGACCGGCTTTCTGCCGGATTTCGCATCGCTTGATCCCGCGCTTCTGGACCGCACCGAGATCGCCTATATCTGCACACCCTCCAACCCGCAGGGCGCCGTGGCCTCGCGCGACTACCTCGCGCAGCTCTTTGCGCTGGCCGAGCGGCATGACTTTAAGGTCTTCGCCGACGAGTGTTACTCGGAGCTCTACGCCGGCAACACCGCCCCCGTGGGCGCGCTGCAGGTCGCCAAGGACATGGGCATCTCGCCCGAGCGCGTGCTGCTGTTCAACTCGTTGTCCAAGCGCTCTAGCCTTGCGGGGCTGCGCTCTGGCTTCGTGGCGGGCGGGCCGGACTGCATCGCGCGCATCAAGCAGCTGCGCACCTATGCCGGCGCGCCCTTGCCGCTGCCGCTGCAGCGCGTGGCCCAGCAGGTCTGGGGCGACGAGGCCCATGTCGCGCATAATCGCGCGCTCTATCAGGACAAGTACCAGCTGGCCGACGAGATCTTCGCAGGCGTGCCCGGGTTCCAGCCGGTGCGCGCGGGCTTCTTTCTGTGGCTGCCCGTCGAGGATGCCGAGGCCGCGACGCTCAAGATCTGGCGCGAGACCGGCGTGCGCGTGCTGCCGGGGCCCTATCTGGGGCGCGAGGTGGACGGGCGGAACCCCGGCGACGGGTATATTCGGGCGGCGCTGGTCGCCCCAAGGGACGAACTGGCGGGCGGGCTGAAGGCCCTGCGCGCCTGCATTTACGGGTAAGGATAAGATAGCATGGCAGCTTATCAGGCAGGTGGACGCGGGCGGCTTCTGGACAGCAAGACCCAGGCGACGATCGAACGCCGCAGCAAGGAGCTTGCGGGCCTTGTGATGCTGGGGTTCGGCGTGCTGACCGCTATGATCCTGGGCTCCTACGTGCCCGAGGACCCAAGCTGGCTTTCTGTCACCGATGAGCCGGCGGTGAACCTGCTGGGCCGGTTCGGCGCGACGGTGGCCTCGCCGCTCTTCATCATCATCGGCAAGGCAAGCTGGGGCATCGCGATCTTCCTGCTGGCCTGGGGCGCGCGGTTCGCTTTCCACCGCATGCCGGGGGACTGGGTCTGGCGCATGGTCTTCGCGCCGCTCTGGATCTTCCTTTTGGCGCCCTACGTGGCGACGTTCCTGCCGACGGAGGAGTGGACGAACTCCTTCGGGCTCTATGTGGGCATCGGTGGCGCCGTGGGCGACATGGTGCTGGGGCCGCTGATCTACGTGCTCCCGGTCGAGCCTGGCCTGGCGCTCAAGATTTGGTCGGTCACCTTCGCGATCATCGGGCTGTCCTTGGGGCTCTTCGTGCTTGGCTTCTCCCTGCGAGAGCTCTCGGCGATCCTGCGCTTTCTTTGGGTCAGCTTCATCCTGGCCTATGGCAACCTGATGACGTTGCTTGGGCGCGGCGCAACGGGCCTGGCTCGGGGCGCGGCACGCGGCGCGCAGGGCTGGCGGCAACGCCGCGCAGAGCGGCGCGAGGCGGCCCAAAGCATCGCCCAGGCCGCAGAGGCCGAGCATTACGCCACGACCGAGCAGGCGGCCTGGCCCCTCGAGCCAGAGCTCGTCTCGGCCTCCGAGGCACCGCCGGTCGAACCCAAAACCGGGCTACGCCTGCGCCTGCCGACGCTGGTCAAGCGCGCCCCCGTGGCCGAGGAGCCGCCGCTGACGGCACCCGAGCCGGTCCCGCCTTTGATAGAAGAGGGCGAGGACCGCGTAAGCTCGCGCATCTCCGATGCGATCAAGGCACGCGCCAGGCAAAGCCACGCCGCCCAGGCGATGCGCCAGGAACCGCCGGTGATCCGCGCCACGGCAGATCGCGCCAAGGGCCCGCAGCCGATGATCCTCGCCGATGTCGAACCGACCACGCCGGGCGCCGCCGCGCCGACTGCGATGACCGCGCCGACGATCAACTTTGAAGCCGCCACACCGCAGACCGAGCAGACCGCAGGGCCCATGCTCTCGACACCCAATCTCGAGGCAGAGCCCTCCTCGGTCCCGATCCTGCGCACCCCGCCTGCGCAAAAGCCGATGGTCCAGCACAGCACCCGAAAGGCGCCGGTCTCTAGCCAGGCAAAGGCCGAGGCGCAGCCGCAGCTGAAATTCGAGGACCACTACCCCACCTACGAGACCCCGCCGCTGTCGCTTTTGACAAACCCGACCAAGATCCAGCGCCACCACCTCAGCGACGACGCGCTTGAGCAGAACGCGCGGATGTTGGAGACTGTTCTGGACGATTACGGCGTCAAGGGCGAGATCGTCAGCGTGCGCCCCGGCCCCGTGGTCACCATGTACGAGCTGGAGCCCGCGCCGGGCCTCAAGGCCAGCCGCGTGATCGGCCTGGCCGATGACATCGCGCGCTCGATGTCGGCGCTCTCGGCGCGCGTATCCACCGTGCCGGGCCGCTCTGTGATCGGGATCGAACTTCCGAATGCCAACCGCGAGATGTGCGTGCTGCGCGAGGTGCTCTCGGCCCGCGACTTTGGCGATGGCAACCAAAAGCTGCCGCTGGCCTTGGGCAAGGATATCGGCGGCGACCCGGTCGTGGCGAACCTCGCCAAGATGCCCCACCTTCTGATCGCGGGCACCACCGGCTCGGGCAAGTCCGTGGCGATCAACACCATGATCCTGTCGCTGCTCTACAAGCTGACGCCCGAGGAATGCCGGCTGATCATGATCGACCCCAAGATGCTGGAACTCAGCGTTTATGACGGCATTCCGCATCTGCTTTCGCCCGTTGTCACCGACCCAAAAAAGGCGGTCGTGGCCCTGAAATGGGTCGTGGGCGAGATGGAAGAGCGCTATCGCAAGATGTCCAAGATGGGCGTGCGCAATATCGAGGGCTATAACGGCCGCGTCGAGGACGCCCTGAGCCGCGACGAGATGTTCACCCGCACGGTCCAGACCGGCTTTGACGACGACACCGGCGAGCCGGTGTTCGAGACCGAGGAATTCGCCCCCGAAAAGATGCCCTTCATCGTGGTCGTCGTCGACGAGATGGCGGACCTGATGATGGTGGCGGGCAAGGAGATCGAGGCCTGCATCCAGCGCCTGGCGCAGATGGCGCGGGCCTCGGGCATCCACCTGATCATGGCCACCCAGCGCCCCTCGGTCGACGTCATCACCGGCACGATCAAGGCCAACTTCCCGACGCGGATCTCGTTCCAGGTGACCTCCAAGATCGACAGCCGCACCATCCTGGGCGAGCAGGGCGCCGAGCAACTTCTGGGCATGGGCGACATGCTTTACATGGCGGGCGGGGCCAAGATCACCCGCGTGCATGGGCCGTTCGTGAGCGACGAAGAGGTCGAGGAGATCGTGACCTACCTCAAGTCCTTCGGCCCGCCGGAATATATCGGCGGCGTGGTGGACGGGCCCGACGACGACAAGGAAAGCGATATCGACCTGGTGCTGGGCCTCGGCGGGAACACCGATGGCGAGGACGCGCTTTACGACCAGGCCGTGGCGATCGTGATCAAGGACCGCAAATGCTCGACCTCCTACATCCAGCGCAAGCTGGCCATCGGCTATAACAAGGCCGCGCGCCTGGTGGAGCAGATGGAGGACGAGGGGCTGGTAAGCGCCTCCAACCACGTCGGCAAGCGCGAGATCCTGGTCCCCGAGCAGCAGTAGCAACTTTGGCTTTGGCCGAGGATGGCGTTAGGTAAAGCTGCCCCAATCCAAAGCCCAGCGGCGCGTCCTTGGCTCATGCAGCTTCACGGCAGCGCCAGCGCGCCCGTCCGCAGCAGCGCGGCAATCTCTTCGGGCGACATACCGGCCTGCGCCAGCACGGCCTGCCCGTCGGCGCCGGGCTCGGGCGGGGCGCCTGGCTTTGGGGTCTTTGATCCAGCGAAGCGCGGCGCGGGCATCGGCTCGGACTGCCCACCGTTCGCGAACACGCCCCGCGCGACGTTATGCGGGTGCTGCGCGGCTTCCTCTAGGTCCAGCACCGGGGCAAAGCAGGCATCCGTGCCCTCCAGCAGCGCCACCCAATGCGCCTGCGGTCCTTGGGCGAACGCACCTGCCAGGCGCGCCCGGATCACCGGCCAGTTGCCCCGGTCATGGCGGTCGCCCAGTTCCGCCTCGGGGATCTCCAAAAGCTGCAGCAGCCGCGCCCAGAACTGCGGCTCTAACGCGCCCACGGTCACCCACTTGCCATCCGCGCAGGAATAGACCCCGTACCAGGGCGCGCCGCCATCCAACAGGTTCGCGCCGCGCTGGTCCTGCCAGCCACCACCCGCGCGCCAGCCATAGATCATGGCCATCAGCGAGGCGGTGCCGTCGCAGATCGCGGCGTCGATCACGTCGCCCTGCCCTGTGCGTGCGGCCTTCAGCAGCCCCGCCGCCATGCCGAAGGCCAGGTACATGCCGCCGCCGCCGAAATCGCCCAGCAGGTTCAGCGGGAAGACCGGGGCGCGGTCCGGCTCTCCCATCGCCCAAAGCGCGCCGCTTAGCGCGATGTAGTTCAGGTCGTGCCCCGCGGCATGCGCCAGCGGCCCCTCCTGGCCCCAGCCGGTCATGCGCCCGTAGACCAGGCGCGGGTTGCGTGCCATGCAGGGCGCGGGCCCAAGCCCCAGCCGCTCCATCACGCCGGGCCGGAACCCCTCTATCAGCCCGTCCGCCCCGGTAAGCAGCGCAAGCGCGGCCTCCACTGCCGCGGGCTGCTTGAGGTCCAGCATCACCGAGCGCCGCCCCCGCGCCAGGAAATCCGTGGGCGCCGCTTTGGTGCCGGGGCGGTCGATGCGGATCACCTCAGCGCCCATATCCGCCAGCATCATGCCCGCGAAGGGGCCAGGCCCCAGGCCCGCGAATTCGATGATCCTGATCCCCGCCAGGGGCGCGCTTTTGTCCTCGCCCAACATTTCCGCCTCTTTTCTGCCCATTCAAGGCAAGGCTAAGCGAGAGTTTGCGAAATTGTCAGCCGCAAAAGATTGTTTTGTCGCGAAATTTGTGGCGAAGTCGCAGCCGGGGCGAAGGCAGGGGACGGCAGGGACAGCACGCGCATGATCGAGATCGAGAGAATAACCAAGACCTTCGGACAGGGGGCCGCGGCTTTCACCGCGCTGCACGAGGTGAGCCTAGAGATCGCCGAGAACGAGTTCTTTACCCTGCTGGGGCCGTCGGGCTGCGGCAAGACCACGCTCTTGCGCCTGATCGCGGGATTCGAGGCCCCTTCTGGCGGCACGCTAAAGCTGAACGGCGCCGACATTGCGCATCTGCCCCCCAACAAGCGCCCGGTGAACACGGTGTTCCAAAGCTACGCGCTTTTTCCGCATATGACCGTGGCCGAGAATATCGGCTTTGGCCTGGAGATGCAGGGCAAGCCGCGCGCCGAGGTCGCCGCTGCGGTGGACGAGATGCTGGCGCTGGTCAAGATGGAGCCGATGCGCGACCGGCGCACCTCTGAGATCTCCGGCGGGCAGCAGCAGCGCGTCGCCCTGGCGCGCGCGCTCGCGCCGCATCCCAAGGTGCTCTTGCTGGACGAGCCGCTCTCGGCGCTGGACCTCAAGCTGCGCAAAGAGATGCAAATCGAGCTCAAGCGCCTGCAGGGCGAGACCGGCATTACCTTCATCTTCGTCACCCACGACCAGGAGGAGGCGCTGACCATGTCCGACCGGATCGCGGTGATGAGCGAGGGCCGCATCCACCAGATCGGCGGCCCGCGCGAGATCTACGACCGGCCAGAGACGCGCTTTGTGGCAGGCTTCATCGGCGACAGCAATTTCTTGGACGTGACGGTCACGGCGGAGGGCGACAGCGGGGCCATGGCGCGCCTGCCCTGCGGCCATGCGGTGGCCTTGCCAGAGGGCGCGACGATGGGGCGGTCAACCCTGCTGGTGCGGCCCGAGCATCTTGGGATCGCGGCGCCTCAGGGCAACGAAACTGAGCTTTTGGGCCAGATCGAGAACCTCGTCTATCTTGGCACCGACACGCATTTCCATCTGCGCTTGGCGCAGGGGCCGACGCTGGTTGCCCGGCGCCAGAACGACCCGGCAGAGCAGGCGCGCTTCGCGGTTGGCGATCAGGTGGCCGTCGAAATCGACGGCCGCGCGGTGCAGCAGATCGGCGAGTAGACCGGCGATGCGCAATTCTTCGCGATCTCTGGGCGGCCCTGGGTGCAATCCCGCGCAAGGGCGCTTAGATTGCCCCTATGAAAAGAGCAGTTGCCCTTGTGGCCCCGATCCTGATTGCGCTGACCGCCGCGCCCCTTTGGGCGCAAGAGAAGTTGTCGCTCAGGGACATCTCGCGCGCCCTTAATGACCTCGACACGGTCAAAGGCGCCTTCACGCAGATCAACAGCGATGGGTCCTTTGACAAGGGGACGATCTACATCAAGCGCCCCGGGCGGGCGCGGTTCGAATACGAGGGCAAGAACGCACCGCTGGTGATGGTGGGCGGCGGGCAGGTCGCGATCTTTGACCAAAAGTCCAATCAGGGGCCTGAGCAGTACCCGCTCAAGCGCACGCCGCTGAACCTGATCCTGAAGCGCAACGTGAACCTGCGCGCCGAGAATATGGTCGTGGGGCATGACTTTGACGGCACCACCACCAGCGTCACAGCGCAGGACCCCGAGAACCCAGAGCTCGGCAATATCCGCCTGGTCTTCTCTGGCCCGCCGGTGGAGCTGCGCCAATGGGTGATCACCAATCAGGACGGCTCGCAGACCACGGTGATCCTGGGCGATACGGAGCTGGGCGGCAGCCTGCCGCCGGCGCTCTTTAGCATCCCGACAGAGATCAACAAGCGCAGCAACTAGGGCCCGTGGTCAATCCCCAAAGCGCCTCAGTCTCAGTCGAATTTTCTTCCAGCTCAGGCATCTGAGCGCCGAAATAGCCGTCTATTCCAAGCTCAGATAACGCAAGCAGGGCGAAAATCCTCGAAAGCCCAAACGGGCGAGACGGTCTGGTGAGTGTCCGCGGGCCCTAGTCCAGCGCGCGCGCCTCGTCCACCAGCATCACCGGGATGCCGTTGCGGATCGGATAGGCTAGGTGCCCCGCCTTCGAGACAAGCTCCTGGCGCTCGGCGTCATAGCTTAGCACGCCTTGGGTCTTGGGGCAGACGAGCGCCTCTAGCATCTTGCGGTCGTATAGCGGCGCGTCGCTCATTATTGCATGCGCTCCTCGACGGTGCCGCCGCGCAGCGCGAACTCGATCAGAGTCACCAGGGTTTCGCGCCGCGTTGACAGCGACGACGCCTCGAGCAAGGCCTGCTTGTCCTCGGGCTCGAACGGGCAGAGCATCGACAGCGAGTTGATCAACAGCTCGTCCTCCGCCTCGCGTAGGCTGTCCCAATCGGCCTTCAGCTCTTGATCGTCGAAAAAGCGCTGCAGCAGAGACAGGAATTCCGCCCGGTCAAAACCCTGGTCGTGCTCGGTTGGGCCCAGGTCGCGGGCGAAGCCGTCCCAGCTGACGGTGCTGCGCCGGTAGGGCGTGAACCCGTCCACCTCCTTGCGCACCCTGTAGCGCGACACCCCGGCGAGCGTGATCATATAGCGCCCGTCCTCGGTCTCTGAGAACGCCGTGACGCGCCCCGCGCAGCCGATCTTTTGCAGCCGCTCGCCATCGCTGTCGCCGGGCTGGATCATGCCGATCAAGCGATGCGACGTCTTGAGCGTGTCGTCCAGCATCGCCAGGTAGCGCGGTTCAAAGATGTGCAGCGGCAGCCTGGAGCGCGGCAACAGCAGCGCCCCGGGCAGCGGGAAGACCGGAATCATGTCCGGCAGGTCGGCCGATGCAAACATGCACCTAACCTAAACCATGCGGGGCATTAGGCAAATATCATTGAGGATAATTTTCGCCGGCCGCTCAGAACGATGGGATCCGTGGGCTTCAGCGCGTCGAAAATCGTGAAGAGTTGGGTTTTTGCCGCTCCGTCATTCCACTCGCGGTCGCGGTGGAACAGGTCCAAAAGCTCGGCCACGGCGTCCTCGACCTCGCCCGCGGCGTGCAGCGCTTGGGCCAGCTCGAACCGGGCTTGCAGGTCGTCGGGGTTGGCCTCGACCGCCGCGCGCAGCTCGCCCAGCGGGCCTGCATTGGCGGCCTGCTTGGCCAACTCGATCTGGGCATGGGCGGCCTCGATCTCGGGACTTTCAGAGATCTCCGCCGGCGCGCCGTTCAGGATCGCCTCGGCCTGGTCCAGATCGCCCATCGCGACATGCGCCCGCACCAGCCCGCCATAGGCGGCGGCGTTGTCGGGGGCCTCGCCCAGGATCGCGGCAAAGGTCTGGGCCGCGTCCACTGCGGCGCCCTCGGCCAGCATCTGCTCGGCGGCCTCAACCGCCTCGCCCAGCCCACCGTCGCCCGCCAGCGCGGCGGCCTTGGCCACAAACGCGTCGAGCTCTGACTGCGGCACCGCGCCCTGGAACATGTCCACGGGGCGGCCCTGGTGAAAGGCTACGACCGTGGGGATCGACTGCAGCGGCAGGCCCTGCTGCGACAGCATCGCCGCCAGGCGCTGCTCTTTGTCGACGTCGATCTTGACCATGCGGACCTTGCCGCCAGCGCGGGTGACCGCCGCCTCCAGCATCGGGCCAAGCGTCTTGCAGGGCCCGCACCATTCGGCCCAGAAATCCACGATCACCGGCACCTCTGCCGAGCCGTCGATCACATCCTGCATGAACGTGGCCTCAGAGCCGTCCTTGATCAGATCGCCGGCAGGTGCCGCGCCCGCGTTTTGCCCAAGCTCCAGCATATGAGCCTCCATTGCGTCCGGTGTTGTGCGCTAGATGGCGCACCGGCCCCAGGGTTGCAAGGGCGTCAGCCGGATTGGCGCAGGGTTTTTGGCAAGGGCAGGCATCCGGTGAGCCCCGCGGGCAGCACCAACCAGGCCCCCGAGGCATAGAGCCGGGCGGCAAGATCGGGGCCGTCGTCGCGCAAGGTGAGGGTCAGGCGGTTCTGGCTGAGGATCGCAATGCCCTCGGGCATCGCCGCGATAAAGGGCTTGCTCGGCAGGATCACCACCGCCGCAGGCGCGGCATCGGTGAAGCGCATCACCAGCGCCATAACCGCCACCCAACCGACGAGGAGGGCGGCGCTGCCCGCCGCGATCCTAATAATCATGGATATGCTCAAGGGTCAGCCCGCCCGATGGGTCGCGGGCCGCGCGCAGCCAATCGTTCAGCGCGCTGACCTTCATCGAGATCAGGTGCCGCGTGTCGCCGTATCCCTGCCGGTCAAAGGCAAAGAGCGCGCCGTGCTCGGCGCCCCGCGGCGCGATGGCGGTCAGCATGATGTCGTCATTGCCCGCGATCTCGATGAACTCCGCGCCCTGGTCGGCCATCTCGGTCAGCAGATGCGTCAGCTCTCGGTAGCGCGGGGTCTCGATCACAATATGCGCGGCGGTCTGCTCGATCACCGCGACCTCGCCCAGCGCCTCCAGCGCCGCGGCGTCCATCCCGGTCACCACCATGCGCAGCCGCAGCGCGTCGAACCCCGCGCTGGCCACGGCGGCGGCGATCACCTTGGCGTAGCCCGCCTTGGCCCTGAACTCGAGCCCCAGGGCCACGCGCCGCTCCGTGTCGCGCCATGACCCGGTATTGGCGGATTTCAGCGCGGCGACATCGCCCGCAAAGTCCCATCGATACCAGGGCACCTGCTGCAGGAAAGCCGCGTAATCCGCGGCCTGCTTGGCAGAGAGATCATCCAGCGGCGCGCGTTTCTGCCCACGGATCAACGTGGCGATCCGGCCAAGGGTCTCCTCATAGGCCGCCTTTAGCCCCAGCTCGAGCGTGAAGCTCACCCCGATTGTGTAGATCGTCTGCTTGGTCACCCAATCGAACCCGCCATGGCGGGCCGAGACCTCTGTCAGCGCGCAGAGCGAGCCCCAAAAGCCCCGGACCGCCTGCACATACCCGAACTGATGCGGATCGCCGTCGCGGATCACGCGGGCATAGTCGTCATAGGCATGCACGATGTGCCACTCGGGGTAGGTCAAAAAGCTGCGCGCCTCGGCGCGGTGCCAGTCGGGGTCGCTCACGATCGGCTGGTAGCTGTCGGCGACGGGCTCGCCCGAGCAGGCCAGCTCGTTATAGCCCACCGGCGCCAGCAGCAGCAGAACCAGCAACACCAGGCCGAAGATCACGCGCCTAAGCCATCGCAGAACGAAGCGGATCATCGCTCGTCCCGATCCAGAAACAGCCCCACCGCCAGGGCGATCCCGCCCAGCCCGATATGCGGCAGGTTGGCGAGGATCTTGAACCCAAAGGGCAGCTCCAGAACCCCATTGGTGAAGATCCCCATATCCAGATAGCCCGAGCCCACCGCCAGCCCCATCGCCCCATCCGCCAGGTAGAGCGCGCCAAAGATCAACATGTAGAGACGCGCCGCCCGGTGCGAGATCAGCGCCGCCGCCAGCGCCCAAAGCGCCGAGGCTAGGTGCAGCGCGTCGTCAAAGATGTCGAGCGCGAATATCCCAAAGGCCAGCCCGTCCGCGTCGGTCAGGCCGGGGATGTAGTTCAGCCCCGCCACGATGGTCAGGACGAAGAAGTAAGCGAATGCGATGCGTCTGGTGTTGGTCATGACATTAGGCTCGGGCGCATATTTGCGCACGAGTTTCCCCCTCCCTACCGCCCTTTATCCTTTGGGCGAATCAGAAATAATTCCCTAACGGGTGCGACGTTTTTCCGCGCGGGCGGATATGCGGCGGAGCCCAGCCTCATAGCGCCGCCATATACCCGTCCCACAGCCCGTTGCGCAGCAACAGCCCCGGGTCGATCTCGCGCTTTTGGGCGACGAACTCGCCGGCGCGCTTATAGCAGCGCGTGAACTGCGCCTGCGTCGCATGCGGGCGATAGGGCAGGTAATAGCTGCCGCCGATGCCGATGATCCCCTCGATCAGCGCCTCGGTCATGCGCGCCATATCCGCCTCGCCGCGCGCGGTCATCTCCTGGCTAAAGCTCATCACGGCGGCGATGCGCGGCACGGGCGCATAGCTCAGCCAGGCCTCATCGTCCTGCGCCACGTAGCGCAGCGTGACATTCAGGAACTCCTGATAGCTGGCGGGGATCACCCGGCGGCAGACCTCCAGGAAGTCGGGGAACCGGTCAAAGCCCACGAAATACTCGTGCAGGATGTCTGTGCGGGTCGGGTCGCGGTCATCCAGCGTCGCCACCGGCTCGTTCATCAGCGAGTTGCGGTTCGCCGCGCCGCCGCCCAGCGCCGGGCCCACATCCGTCTCCGTCCACCAGCGCACCCCCTTCAGCCGCTCATTGCCCAACTGCGCGCGGTAGACATGCCGCGCGATATGGCTCATCCAGCCCGACCCGGTGGCGGGCGGGATCTCTGACTGGTCCGCCGCGGGGCGGTAGGTGATCAGCAGCGCTTCGTCGAAGAACGCAGCACGGGCGACGTTCAGCCGGCCATAGGCCATGGTCACGCCCGGGTCGTCCAGCGCAGCCTGGAAAGCGGGGGCGAACGCCTCGGCAGGCATCTCGGCAAAGCTGGGCTCTACGAGCTGGTTCTCGACCATCTCGACCTCCATCGCGATGATCAGCCCGGTCAGCCCATAGCCGCCCATCGCGTGGGTGAAGAGCTCGGCGTTCTCCTCGCGGCTGGCGCGCACCAGATCGCCGGAGGGCAGCACCATCTCGACCGCGCGCACCGTGTGCCCCATCGGCCCAAACGGCACCGGCCAGCCATGGGCGTTCACGCAATAGGTCGCGGCGACGCCGAAATCATGGTTGGACTGCATCACCTTGGGGCCGAACCCGATAGGGTCCAGCGCAGCGATCACCTGGGACCAGCGCGCGCCAGCGTGGCAGCGATACGTGCCCGCCGCGGTGTCCGGCTCAATCAGCCCGTTGTCGAAACTCACCGCGTGGCCGTTCCTGGGAATGGCCTGCCCGCCCATGGAATGCCTAGCTGCGCCGATATTGACCGCGCGGCTCTCGCTGGCGGCCGCTTTCAGCTCGCCCCGCAGCGCCGCGACCAGGGCCTCGCCCGGGTCCTGGCCCAGGGTGATGTGGCTGTGCACTGGCGTCTCGGATAAGAGGCTCGCGTCGTTCAGCACGCCCTGCGCGTCCGAAGGCCCCACCGCCGCCGTGCCGTCCAGCACCGGCAGGTTCGGCCCAAGCGCGCGGGCCCCGGCCCAGCCCAGGGCTGCTCCCGCGCCCAGCAACAATCCCCGCCGCATCAATCCGGCCATCTCACGCTCCACCAATTCTCGCCCAAGAATGGAGCACACCTACCACAAAGCGTCAGGTCGGGTATGCCTTACTTTGACGTGGGGTCACGGGCTGTTGCGCAGTGACTGCAGCGTAGAAACCAGCGCGGCGTTGAACGCTGCGGGGTCCTCGATATGCGGGATGTGGCCGGCATCTTCCAGCACGGTCAGCGGCGGGCAGGACCCCATCACGGGCCTCTGCCTCGCGCACCGCCGCCGCAATCCTCGGCGCCACAAGCAGAAGCACCACAAAAACAAACCAACGCCCGTGCCATGTGGCGCATGCTACTCCGCCTCCTCGGCTATCACGCCACAGCGCCGCAGGTGCTGCAGCATGAGCCAGGCAGAGCGCCATAGCTTGTTCTCAACAGGCAAATCAGCGACCTTGACGAGCGGCAAAGAGAGGTCGGAGCGGACGGCATAATATCGGGCACCGCGGTTCCGGGTGCGAGTCACCCAGCGTTCACAAGCCTTCTCGTCCAACTGCGTGATGATCTTGATAAGCTCAATGCCTGGAATCTCAGTCGTCAAATAAGCTTGCGCGGCCCATTCTTTGAGTTCACCTTCAAAGCCAAGCGGGCTAAGTTTCACGGCCATGCGGCAATATTCGCGAAACTCGTCCATCCCCGTCCCCTGCAGCAACGTACGGCGCACCAGTTGGCGCAGCCGCGCTTTGTGATCGTCGCTCAGCCGCGCCTGCCGCGACCGCTGCAACAGGTTTTTCTTGGCGTAGCCCGACCGAAAGAGCATCACATCCGCCTCAAGGAACCGCAGGGAGAATTCGACGAGGTGTTGGTGTTCCTCCGGCCAAACAGGGCGAGCGACCATCGCCGTGTATGCCATCAACCCTTCCGCGTTGTTGCCAAATATTATCCAGTAAGATCCAAGCCAAACGGCGTCCTTGCCGCAGGCGCGCGCGATGGCCTCCGTCCAGCGCTTGTAGTCGCAGGGACGTGGCGGCGAGACCGCCCGCGCTTCGCTCTCAGCCCGGTCGATTATGCCCGCCCAATGGGTTGCGTTCTCGACATGGCGAAGCTCGGCTTGTCGAAGCGTCTCTTCGTCGTTCATCTATCACTCGTCTGCAATTCTGCTGACAAGGTAGGCGGAACGCGGCGACAGCGCTAGGCCGCTATCTGACAGAGTACAAGCGTTGGAGCTAGGGCCCACGAGGCGCCAGCACTACCTCGCCCCCCCAAGGAAGCGCACCGACGCGATACCGAGGTAATACCGACGCCGGTTTTAGAGGTCGAAACTCGCAAAAACCGGGGCGTGGTCGCTGGGTTTCTCCCACCCTCGCGCGTCGCGCAGCACCCGGCTGCCATGCGCCGCGTTAGAGATGTCCGGGGTGGCCCAGATGTGGTCCAACCGGCGGCCCTTGTCGGCGGCGGACCAGTCCTTGGCGCGGTAGCTCCACCAGCTGTAAAGCTGCCCCTCGGGGATGTCCTGCCGGGTGATGTCCACCCAGCCGCCGGCGTCCTGCATCTCGGCGAGATGCTCTACCTCGATCGGCGTGTGGCTGACGACCTTCAGAAGCTGCTTGTGGGACCAGACGTCATCCTCGCGCGGCGCGATGTTGAAGTCACCCACGATGATCGCCTTCTCGGGTGCCTCGGCGCGCCAGTGGTCGCGCATCTCTGTAATGTAATCGAGCTTTTGGCCGAACTTCTCGTTCACTTCACGGTCCGGCACGTCGCCGCCTGCGGGGATATAGAAATTCTCCAGCCGCACGCCGTTCTCCAGCCGCACCGCCACGTGGCGGGCGTGGCCCAGCGAGGCGAAATCGCGATCGCCCAGATCCTCCAGCGGGGTCTTAGACAGGATCGCCACGCCGTTATAGCCCTTCTGCCCCCGCGCCACGATATGGCTGTAGCCCAAAGCCGCGAAGCCCTCGGTCGGGATCTTCTCCACCGGCGACTTGCACTCTTGCAGGCACAGCACGTCTGGTGCCTCTTCCTCGAGCAACTTCAACACGATAGGCTCGCGCAGGCGGACCGAGTTGATGTTCCAGGTGCAAAGCGTGAAGGGCATGGCGGTGGCTCCGGGAGGGTTGACGTTCCTCGTTGGTAGGGGGAAGCTCGCCCCGATACCAGCCCGAAAGTTGTTCATTCCATGCTGCTCACGCGCAATCGCAATTTCCGCCTGTTCTTCTCCGCGGCCGGGGTCTCGAACCTGGGCGACGGCATCTCGGCCCTGGCCTTTCCGTGGCTGGCGACGCTGATCACCCGCGACCCGGTGCTGATCGGCGCGGTGGCGGCCGCACAGCGCCTGCCCTGGCTGTTGTTCTCGCTGCCCGCGGGAGTGGTGACCGACCGGGTGGACCGGCGCAAGCTGATCATCTGGGCGGACGCGCTGCGGATGTTCCTGACGCTGGCCGTTGTGGGCCTGGTACTGACCGCGCCGGACCTGCCCATGGCGGACACCGACGCCGGCGCGGCGCGCCTCATCGCGGGGCTCTGCGCCCTGGCGTTCCTGCTTGGCGTGGCCGAGGTCTTTCGCGACAACACCGCCCAGACCGCCCTGCCGCAGCTGGTCGACAAGAAGGACCTAGAGACTGCCAACGGGCAACTCTGGTCCATCGAGCAGATCATGGGGCAGTTCATCGGCCCGCCCGTGGCCGGCTTCCTGATCGCGGTGTCGGTGCCCCTGCCCTTCCTGATCGACGCGGCCACCTTTGGTGTGGCGGCCTGCCTGATCTGGGCGGTCACGCTGCGCCAGGTGGTGCTGGCGCCCCCCGAGGGCGGCTTCTGGCAGCAATTCGCGCAAGGCGCGCGCTGGATGCGCGCGCACCGCACGATCCTGACATTTGCGATCATGCTGAGCGTGCTGAACTTCGTGACCTTCGGCAACATGGCGGTCCTGGTGCTGTTTAGCCAAGAGGTGCTGGGGCTGCAGGCCACCGGGCACGGGCTGCTGCTGACGGTGAGCGCGGCGGGAGCCGTGGCGGGCGGCCTCTTGGGCCCGCGCGTGGCGCGCGCGCTTGGGTCGCGCCCGACGATCCTTGCGGCGCTGGCGATGTTCGTCACCGCGTTCCTTGCGGTGGCGCTGGCGCCGAACGCCATCATGGCGGCGCTCGCCCTGGCCTGGATGTGGTTCTGGGGCATGGTGTGGAACATCGTGACGGTGTCGCTGCGCCAACGGGTGATCCCGCCCGCGCTCTTGGGCCGGGTGAACGCCATCTATCGGTTCTTCGGCTGGGGCTCGATCCCGCTGGGGGCGCTGTCAGCGGGGCTCTTGGTGGCCTGGGCAGAGCCCAGCCTTGGGCGCGAGGTGGCGCTGCGCCTGCCCTACCTAGTCGGCGCCGTGGTCGCAGTGGCACTGTTGGTCTTTGCCGTGCTGCGCCTTCGGATCGAGGAATAGCCCCCGCGCGTGCCCGCAAAGCATCACTCGGGCGAGCGGTGCCCCCCCTAATGACGCTTGCCGACACCAGACGCAACGGGACCCAAGCAGTGCAACCGCCCGAGCTTGCCTCGGGCAGCGGCCGACCTCCCCCAGGAGGCCGCTTTTCCAACCGCGTATCTGGTTCAGACGTTGCGATTTCCAGAGGTGCCGTTGTTGGTTGATCTGATGCGCAAGCGACCTCCAGGTCGGCCGCTGCCCAGGTTGCGCTTGGTTCAAGGCAGAGGCCCCGGGTCAAGCCCGGGACGGCGGGTTTCTAACGACCGCTCCAGGCCAACCACAACGCCCCCCTCAAAAAAAAGCCCGGGCGCAAGGCCCGGGCAGTCCAACAGGGAGGTTCCGCGCCATAACCCGGGCGCGGGGCGGGAGGGGGTAAGGCCAGGGCCTAGGAAATCAACCGATAGCCGCCGGACTCTGTAACCAGTAGTCGCGCGTTCGACGGTTCGGGTTCAATCTTTTGCCGCAGCCGGTAGATATGGGTCTCAAGCGTGTGCGTGGTCACGCCCGCGTTGTAGCCCCAGACCTCGTGCAGCAGCACGTCGCGAGCCACCACGCCCTCGGAGGCGCGGTAGAGGAACTTCAGGATGTTGGTCTCTTTCTCGGTGAGGCGGATCTTGCGGTCCTCCTCGGTGATCAGCATCTTCATGGCGGGCTTGAACGTGTAGGGCCCAAGCTGGAACACGGCGTCCTCGGACTGCTCGTGCTGGCGCAGCTGGGCGCGGATGCGGGCCAGCAGGACCGGGAACTTGAAGGGCTTGGTGACGTAGTCATTGGCGCCCGCGTCCAGCCCCAGGATGGTGTCGCTGTCGCTGTCATGGCCGGTGAGCATCAGCACCGGGCATTTCACGCCCTGCTTGCGCATCAGACGGCAAAGCTCTCGGCCGTCAGTGTCCGGCAGCCCGACGTCAAGGATCACAAGATCGTACAGGCCCTCTTTGGATTTCGTCATCGCGTCGGCGCCGTTGGCGGCCTCAAAGACGTCGAAATCCTCGGTCATCACAAGCTGTTCACTCAGTGCTTCGCGCAGGTCGTCATCATCATCGACCAGCAATATCTTCTTTAGGTTCGACATTTCCCTGGGCCTCCTAGCCGCCGTCTTATCGACAATTGGGACAACGGGGGGCGCTTGCCAAGTTTTGCGTCAGTGAATTCACGCTCTCGTGTCGACCTGCGAGGAAATGTTGCATATGACAGGCAAGTGTTACAGAAAAACCGGCCCTCAGCATGAGCTTGATCCCCACAATTGTCGAACTTCTGGCGCGGGCGCGGGCGGATCTGCGCATGGGGCTGCCGGTGGTGCTGCGCTCTGAGGAGGGGCTGGCGCTGGCCGCCTCGGCGGAGGTCCTGACGCCCGAGCGGTTGGGCTCAATGCGCGCCGAGGGCGCGCCGGTGCTGGCGATCACCGCGCGTCGGGCCGAGACCTTGAAGGCACGCGCCTATGACGGGGACCTGGCCAGGATCGCGGTGCCCGGCACCGCCTCCGTGGATTGGATCGCCCAGGTCGCCGATCCCGCCGACGACATGACCGCGCCCATGAAGGGCCCGTTCGAAACCCTGCGCGCGGGCTCGCCCGAGCCGCATCGGGCGGCCATCGCGCTGGCCAAATCCGCGCGGCTGCTGCCCGCGATGGTGGTGGCCCCCACCACGGCCGAACATCGGCAGCTCACCCGCATCAACATTGATTTGGCCTCCGAGGCGCTGCACGCGCTCAGCCCGCTTGCGCCGGTGGTGTCGGGGCGCGTGCCGCTCTCGGTGTCCGAGGCGGGCCGGGTGCATGTCTTCCGCCCCGATGACGGCGGCGAGGAGCATTACGTGGTCGAAATAGGCCGCCCTGCCCGCGACAAGCCCGTGCTGACGCGGCTGCACTCGGCCTGCTTCACCGGGGACATCCTGGGAAGCCTAAAATGCGACTGCGGGCCGCAATTGCAGGCCGCGCTGCAGCAGATGGGCACCGCGGGCGAGGGCATCCTGCTCTACCTCAACCAAGAGGGCCGCGGCATCGGGCTGGCCAACAAGATGCGCGCCTACTCACTGCAGGACCAGGGCTTCGACACGGTGGAGGCCAACCATCGCCTGGGTTTTGAGGATGACGAGCGCGATTTCCGGATCGGCGCGGATATCCTCAAGCGCCTGGGGTTTGCGTCGGTGCGTCTGATGACGAACAACCCGGCGAAAACGGCGATGATGGAGGCCTGCGGCGTCGGCGTGGTCGAGCGCGTGCCACTGAAGGTCGGGCTGAACCCGCTGAACGAGAAGTATCTCAACACAAAGGCCAAGAAGTCGGGGCATATCCTGTGAGCCCCGCGGATATGGTGCTGACCCCGCGCGGGCTGCGGTTTGCAGGGCTTTTGTTGCCCTGTGTGATCGGACGCGGCGGCCTGCGCGCCGACAAGCGCGAGGGCGATGGCGCCACACCCATGGGGCGGCACCGCATCGTGGGCTGCCTCTATCGGCCCGACCGCGCGCCCTGCCCCGCGCCCTGGGCCGAGCCGATCCTGCCCGGCGATCTCTGGTCGGACGATCCCGAGGACGCGGGCTACAACACGCTGGTGCAGGCCCCCTACGCGCCCAGCCACGAGGCGCTGCGCCGCGCCGACCCGCTCTATGACATCGTGCTGGTCACCAATTGGAACTGGCCATTGGCGACGCCAGGGGCAGGCTCGGCGATCTTCCTGCATCAATGGCGTCGGCCCGGATTTCCCACCGAGGGCTGCATCGCATTCCGAGGCGACCACCTGCGCTGGATCGCTGGACGGGCTGCTCCGGGTACGGTTCTACAGGTCTGACCGAAAGCCCCATCGCGACGCGGGCCAAATCTCTTTCAAGAGATTTGCGAAACTCTTCCAAGAGTTTCGGATCAGCGCCTGCCTCAATAGGATCGCGGGCCGAAGGTCTGCCCCCCGCCCATGGGGCAGGCACTTTCCTTGTAAGGAAAGTGGCAAATTTCTTGCAAAAAATTTGACCCACCTAGTGCGGCGGGACACGCGCCCCAAAAATCGCAGAGCCGACCCTGACGGAGGTCGCGCCCTGCGCAACGGCGCGCTCGAAATCGCTGCTCATCCCCATGGAGAGCTCTTTGAGCCCATTGCGCGCCGCAATCTTGGCTAGCAATGCGAAATGCAGGCTGGGCTCTTCCTCCACCGGCGGGATGCACATCAACCCGACCACGGGCAGCTCAAGCGACCGACATTCCGCCACGAAACCATCCGTGTCACCGGGCAGAACCCCCGCCTTTTGCGGCTCCTCTCCGGTGTTCACCTGGACGTAAAGCGGCGGGCAGCGCCCGGTCTCCTGGGCCAGGCGGGCCAGGGTCTTGGCCAGCTTGGGGCGGTCCACGGTTTGGATCACGTCGAAGAGGTCCAGCGCCTGCCGCGCCTTGTTGGTCTGCAACGGCCCGATCAGGTGCAGCTCGACGCCAGAGAAGCACGCCTTTAGATCGGGCCACTTCCCCGCGGCCTCCTGCACGCGGTTCTCGCCGAACACGCGATGCCCCGCCGCCAGAACCGCCTCGACGCGCTCAATGGGTTGCACCTTGGACACCGCGATCAGCGCCACATCCTCCGGCGCTCGGCCGGCGCCCTCGCAGGCCGCGTCCAATGCAGCGCGTACGTCCTCTAGTCCCATGGCGCGGTAAGCTCCCCCAATGTCTCAAGCAACGGGGATAGCGCAGCCGCGTGGCGCTTCCAACCACCAACCGAGTTCGGGTTGATCGGCGAGCGGACCTGATCCACGGACAGGGTCTTGACCGCGCCAAGGTTCTTCTCTGGGGTCAAACAGGCCGGATCCCAATCGAGGCCGCAATAGTCCAGCATGCCGCGGATGGCGGGCTCTGGGTCGGTGACGAGGTCCTCATAGCGGACCTCCAGGAACGCCTCGGGCCGCGCCGCGTGCCAATGCTCCACGCAGCGCTCCATCGTGGCGACATAGCGCGCGATATCCGCCAGATCGTTAGAATAGCCATGCGTGCCGGTGGCAAAGAAGTTGCGGTAGATCGAGAGCCCAATGTCCCTTGGATCACGCCGCACCACGATCACGCGCGCCTGGGGGAGGATGTGATGAAGCAGCCCCATGATCATGTAGGTGTTGATGGATTTGTCGGTGAAAACGCCCGTCGCCTGGTGGAAGCGCTCCATCCCGTCCAGATAGCGCTGCCCGATCGTGGCAAGCTCCGCGCCGGTCAGCCCAGAGACGTCGCGAAACCCGCCATTCTGCACCAGAACCGAATAACAGGCCCGCAGGGGCAGCCCGGTCTCGCCGGTGCCCTGCACGTCCGCGTGGCCCGACAGGATCTGCTCCAACAAGGTGGTGCCAGAGCGCGGCATGCCGGTCACAAAGATCGGCCTTCTATCCGCGGCGGGCGCGGGCGCCTCCGGCCAAGGCCCAGAGCCCATGGCCCGCAAGAGCCCAGTCACCTCGGCGTCGCGATCCGCGATCTTCCAGGGCGCCGCCGCGCGCTGTAACGCGTTGGCCTCGTTCAGATAATCCCAGCCCTGCGCGCCAAAGACCTTGGCCAGGCCGAACCCGGCCTCGATCCGGTCCGCCGCGCTCAGTTGCTGCTTCTCCCACGCCTCTTTGAAGCGCGCGACAATGGGATCGTCGGGCGGTGTCTTGGCCGCCGTGAGCATCCGCAGCAGGCTGCCGTTCAACGGACTTAGCCTTAGCGCGCGACGCAATGCCTCGTCCGCGGCCTGCATATCGCCCATCTGCTGCAGCAAAAGCGCCTTGTCGGCCAGCGGCTTGGCGCTCTTCGGGGCCAGCCTCGCCAGGCGGTCATAACTCGCCAGCGCCGTCTTGTGCTGACCGGCCGCGGCGTAGGCCTGGGCCAGCAACTCCAGCGCCCCGGGGTCCCTTGGCCGACGCCGCGACAGCGACAACGCAGCGGGCACGGCTTTGTCCGCCAAGCCGCGTTTCAACAAGAGCCGGATGTCATCTAGGGTCGCCACGCCGCATGTCGTACAGAGCGATCCACAAAAAGAAAAGAGCGGGCGCTAGGCCCGCTCTCTCCGTAAGCAGTAATCCTTGGAAGGATTAGAAGCTCATTGCAACGCCGAGCGACCAGGTTTCTGCGCTCAGAGTGTCGCCACCGACAGCAGTGGACGCGTCTGCGACGGTGCTCGAACCGTAACCAAACTGAACAACTGCACCGCCACCGAGATCGTAATCAACGGCGATACCGAAGCCTTCGTGGTTAGCTTCGCCAGCGGTCGCAGCTTCAAACACGCCATAGTTTACGCCGATCGTCAGAGCGTCCATGGAGTAGCCGAGACCAAGGCCAAGATGGCTGTCAACAGCGCTTGTTTGATTGAAGCTGGAAACCGTCGACGCGCTGTATGTCGAGTAGTTCAGGCGAGCCTCAAAGCCGCTATCCAACTGTGCCGTAGCACTCAGACCAATGGCGTCGCGGGAGCCAACTTGCTGGTAGCCAAGGCCAACACCAAGCGTCACGCCACCCAGATCGCCGGAGTACGTTGCACCGATGCCAAACACAGCATCGCCGACGCCAGCGTCATCGATTTCCGCCGAAACGGCGAACGCGAAGTCATCGAACGAATAGTCGTAGCGCGCAACCTGACCATCGTAGGACCCGTCAAAGGTAGCGTTGCCGTTGAAGCCAGCATGGGAAGTGTGGTCGTCGTTAAGTGTCCCACCGATACCTACCTCGGTCATCGCCCAATCGAAGGCACCGTCGGTGTCACCCATGGTCAGGGTGCCAAAATCGCCGGAGATGAAGATCGACTCACCACCCTGCGTAGCGGGCGAGAAAGCTGCAGATGCACCAGACGTGCCGGAGCCATCCGACTCGTCCAGGTCGATCGAAGCGCCGAAGGACAGGCCGTTGTCCGTTTCACCAGACATGGTGAACGTTACGTCGATGTCGGTGAAGAAGCTAACTTCACCGTTGGTGAAAACACCAAGCGCATCAATCGAATCTGCGGCGAAGACGCCCATCTCGGCCGAACCGGAAAGCTCAACGCCCTGAGCGGACGCGATACCGGCGGAGGCCACGAGAGCGGTAGTTGCGAAGAGAACCTTTTTCATTGGTTTTCCCTCATTCTATTAAAAGGTGTACCCCAACCCGGTATTCGAATTGAGTATGGCCTTGTCTCGCTCCACAGGCCTCGGATTGCAAGAAATGCCACCGCACCGTCAAAGAAAGGGCCGAAAATTGATGCAGCTATGTCACAGTGAATTTTGGGCGCGGAAATCCGCCCATTCGGGAAATCTCTTGTCGCCCAAACGGGGCTCGGATACTAACAGCGCGAGTTGGGCACGGGGCATATGAACATGACGAGACTTAAGCCACTGTTTACCGGAAGCATTTTGCTTGCCGCGGTTGCGCTTTCGGGCTGCGGCAACAATGGCGGCCTTGGCATTGGCAACGGGCTATTTTCAAAGCGCACCACCTCGAGCAAGAGCGAGAACGCGCGCCGTCAGTACGAGAACACCCCAGCAGCGATTGAGCGCCGGGAGCGGCAGGAAAGTGGCACCATTTGGGACCTGTTCGCGACCACGGACGACCCAAACGTCACCGTTGAGGTTAACAAGTACATCTGGAACGCGGCACTTGACGTGCTTAACTTCCTGCCTATCGAGGCCGCCGACCCGTTCTCGGGCGTGATCGTGACCGGATATGGCACCCCGCCCGGCGGCGGGCGGGCCTATCGCGCGACGATCTATGTGCAGGACCCGGCCCTTGACGCGCGCTCGCTGAACCTGGCGCTGCAAAGCCGCTCGGGCCCGGTGAGTCGCGAGACCGTCCAGGCCGTGGAGGACGCGATTCTCACCCGCGCGCGCCAGCTCCGGATCGCCGACGGACGCCTATAGACCCCGGCTAAAAGCCAAAGTATCAACGCCGGGCGCTTTGCCCGGCGTTTTTCGTTCCACCCCTCCCTGAAGGACCCACGACCCATGTCCCGCTACGACGCAGCACAGATCGAACCGAAATGGCAGGCCGCCTGGGATGAGGCGCAGTCCTTTCTTGCCCAGCGCGACCCCGCGCGGGAAAAGTACTATGTGCTCGAGATGTTCCCCTACCCCTCCGGGCGCATCCATATGGGGCATGTGCGCAACTACACGATGGGGGACGTGATCGCGCGGTACAAAATGTCCTGCGGTTTCAGTGTGTTGCACCCGATGGGCTGGGACGCGTTCGGGATGCCGGCCGAGAATGCCGCGATGGCCTCGGGCGGGCACCCCAAGGACTGGACCTATGACAACATCGCCACGATGAAGGACCAGATGCGGCCCCTGGGGCTGTCCATCGACTGGACGCGCGAGTTCGCCACCTGCGACCCGGAATATTACGGCCAGCAGCAGGCGCTGTTCCTGGATTTCCTCGAGAAAGGCCTGGTCTACCGCAAGAACGCGGTGGTGAACTGGGACCCGGTCGACATGACCGTGCTCGCCAACGAGCAGGTGATCGACGGCAAGGGCTGGCGCTCTGGCGCCGATGTCGAAAAGCGCGAGCTGACGCAGTGGTTCTTTAAGATCAGTGACTTCTCCGAGGATCTGCTGAGCGCGCTGGACGGGCTGGAGAATTGGCCCGCCAAGGTGCGGCTGATGCAGGAGAACTGGATCGGCAAGAGCCGCGGGATAGAGATCCCCTTCCAGCGTGCGGATGGCGGCGCGCCGATTCTGTGCTACTCGACCCGCCCCGACACGATGCGCGGCGCCTCGTTCATCGCAATTTCTCCCGAGCACCCCTTGTCGCGCGAAATGGCCGCAACGAATCAGGAGCTCGCGGATTTCATCGCCGAGACCCGCAAGATGGACACCACCGAGGCCGCGATGGAGAAGGCCGAGAAGAAGGGAATCGATCTCGGAATCACCGTGCGCCATCCCACCGAGGACCGCGAACTGCCGGTCTGGGTCGGGAACTTCGTGCTGATGGATTACGGCACCGGCGCGGTCTTCGGCTGCCCGGCCCATGACCAGCGCGACCTGGATTTCGCCCGCAAATACGGCCTGCCGGTGCGCAACGCCTTCTACATGCCCGGCGACGAGACCGAAGTGGGCAACGAGGCCCTGGTCCCTGCGAAATCCGAGAAGGTGGTGTTCATCGACCACTTCGCAGACGTGACCGAATGCACCAGCCAAGAGGCCATCGACGCCACAATTGATTGGTTCGAGGCCCAGGGCAAAGGCACCGGCCAGACCAAATACCGCCTGCGCGACTGGGGCCTTAGCCGCCAGCGCTACTGGGGCTGCCCGATCCCCGTGGTGCATTGCGACGATTGCGGCGTGGTGCCCGAAAAGAAAGAAAACCTGCCCGTCGAGCTGCCCGATGACGTCAGCTTTGACACGCCGGGCAACCCGCTGGACCGGCACGCGACCTGGCGCAGCTGCGCCTGCCCCAAATGCGGCAAGCCCGCGACCCGCGAGACCGACACGATGGACACGTTTGTCGATTCGTCCTGGTACTTCGCCCGCTTCACCGCGCCGCGCGCGCCCACGCCGACCGAGAAGGCGGATGCCGAGTATTGGATGAATGTCGACCAGTATATCGGCGGCATCGAGCACGCGATTCTGCATCTGCTCTACTCGCGCTTCTTCGCCCGCGCGATGGAGATCTGCGGCCACCTGCCGAAATCGGCGCATGAGCCGTTCGATGCTTTGTTCACCCAGGGCATGGTGACCCACGCGATCTACAAAAGCGACAATCCGCAAACCGGACGCCCGGACTATTACTATCCCGAGCAGGTCGATCTGCGCGACGGCAAGGCCTTCTTTAAGGAGGATGATCGCGAACTGGAAATCGTGCCCTCGGCGAAGATGTCGAAGTCCAAGAACAACGTGGTGGACCCGCTCTCGATCATCCAGAACTACGGCGCCGACACGGCCCGCTGGTTCGTGCTGTCCGATTCGCCCCCCGAGCGGGATGTGGAATGGACCGCGTCCGGGGCGGAGGCCGCGTTCAAGCACCTCTCCCGCGTGCACCGAATCGTCTCCGAGATCGCCTCCCAAGCCGAAGAAGACGACCAGTCCGGGCCGCAAGTTACGGATGAGGTGCTGCTCAAAGAGATGCACAAGGCCATCCACGACGTGACGATGGGCGTCGAAAGCTTTGGCTTCAATGCCGCCATCGCCAAGCTCTACGCCTTCACCAACACGCTGGCCAAGGCCAAGGCCTCGAACGGGGCCAAACGGCAGGCGGCGCGCGCATTGGCGCAGCTGATGTCGCCGATGACGCCGCACCTGTCCGAAGAGCTCTGGACCATGCTGGGCCAAACCGGCCTCGTGACCGGCGCCGCATGGCCCGTGGCCGACGCGGCGATGCTGGTCGAGGACACCGTCACAATGCCGATCCAGATCAACGGCAAGCGGCGCTCGGAAATCAGCGTGCCCGCGGATATGCCCAAGGAAGAGGTTGAAAAGCTGGCCCTGGCCGACCAAGCTGTGATCAAGGCGCTGGACGGTGGGGCGCCGAAAAAGCTGATCGTGGTGCCGGGCCGGATTGTGAATGTCGTCGTCTGATAGAATCGCCAAGCCGCCTCGGCCAACGCGCCGGGGCCTCTTGCTGGCCGCCGGCGGCGCGGCATTGGCCTTGGCGGGCTGTGGCTTCTCTCCGGTCTACGCGCCGGGCGGGCAGGCAGACGGCCTGCAGGGCCAGATCTTGGCGGACGAGCCCCGCGACCGGAACGCCTTTGTCTTTGTGGGCCAGTTCGAGGAACGCCTGGGCCGCGCGGCGGCGCCGCGCTTTGCCCTGCGCTACCGCATCCGCACGCGGGTCGAGGGCGTCGGCCTGACACCCGCGGGCGAGACCACCCGCCTCAATGTGTTCGGAGCGGTGGATTACACGCTGGTCGAAATGGGCACGGACCGCGAGGTGACCCGCGGCTTTGTCGAGAACTTCACCGGCTTTTCTGCCACCCGCCTGATCGTCTCGACGCAGACCGTGGACCGCGAGGCGCATGAGCGGCTGATGGTGCTCCTCGCCGACCAGGTGGTCACCCGGCTGATCGCGACCGCGCCCGAATGGCGCGGATCTAACTGAGATGAAGCTCACCGGCGCCCAGGCCGCTCGGTATTTCCAGGACCCGGACCGCTCCGCCAGCGGCGCGCTGCTTTACGGCCAGGACGCGATGCGCGTGGCGGTAAAGCGCCAGGACGTGCTCGCGGCGCTCCTGGGACCGAATGCCGAGGAGGAGATGCGGCTCGAACGCATGACCGCCGCCGAGCTGCGCAAGGACCCCGCCCGGCTGGTGGACGCGGTCAAGGCCACGGGGTTCTTCCCCGGCGCGCGGGCGGTCTTTGTCGAGGAGGCCGCCGATTCGGTGACCAAGGCGGTCACCGCCGCGCTGTCGGAATGGCAGCCTGGCGACGCGCAGATCATCGTCACCGCGGGCGGGCTCGCCGCGCGCTCGACGCTGCGCAAGGCCTTTGAGGGCGCCAAGACCGCCTTTGCCATCGGCATCTATGACGACCCGCCCAGCCGCGCCGAGATCGAGGCCGAGCTGAAGAAGGCAGGCCTGACCGCGATCGATCCGCAGGCGCTGCAGGACCTCTCGGCTTTGGCGCGCGAGATCGACCCCGGCGACCTGTGCCAGACCATCGAGAAGCTGGCGCTCTATAAGCTGGGCGATGCGACCCCCGCCACCAGCGCCGAGCTGGAGGCCTGCGCCCCCGCAACCATCGAGGCCGCTTTGGATGACGTGCTGCATGTGGTCGCCGAGGGCCGCACCGGCGAGATCGGCCCCCTGATGCAGAAGCTGACCGGTCAGGGCACCCAGGCCGTGGGGCTTTGCATTGGGGCGACGCGCCACTTTCGCACGCTGCATGCCGCGGCCTCGGACCCCGGCGGCGCGGCCTCGGGCATCGCCAGGGTACGGCCTCCGGTCTTTGGCCCCCGGCGCGACCGGATGCTGCGCCAGGCGCAGGGCTGGGGGCGGCCAAAGCTGGAGCAGGCCCTGACCATGCTCACCGACACGGATCTGCAATTGCGCTCCGCCGCGCAGCGCGCGCCGCAGATGGCGCTGGTCGAGCGCACCCTGGTGCGCCTGGCGATGCTGGCGTCGCGGCGCTAACACGAAAGGATTTCAGCACATGTACACAATGATCGGCGGGCCCCGCTCCCGCGCGTTTCGCGTCATCTGGATGCTCGAGGAGCTGGGGCTGGACTATAAGCACGTGCTGGCCGCCCCGCGCAGTGACGAGGTGACGGCGCATTACCCCGTGGGCAAGCTGCCCGTGCTGCTGGAGGACGACACGGTGCTGACCGATTCCGTGGCGATCATGACCTACCTGGCCGACAAGCACGGGGCCCTCACCTGTGCCGCGGGCACGCTTGAACGCGCCCAGCAGGACGGCCACACGCAATTCCTGAACGACGAGCTGGACGCGCTTTTGTGGATGGCCGCAAAGCACAGCTTTGTGCTGCCGGAAGAGCACCGCATTGCAGAGGTCAAGGACAGCTTGAAATGGGAATACGCGCGCAGCCTGGAACGGCTCGAGGCGCGCATCGGCGACGGGCCCTACCTGATGGGCGATCAGATGACCCTGGCAGATATGCTCGCCGCGCATTGCTGCCGCTGGGCAGCGAACGCGAAATTTCCCGAGCCCACGCCCGCGGTGCAGGGCTATCTTGAGCGGCTGACCAGCCGCCCGGCTTACCTGCGCGCGCTAAAGACGCAGTAGGTTCAGAGGTGCATTGCGGCGGCGCGTCGGCTGAGTTTGGGCTGGCGCGGGCGTTGGCTATCTGGCGCATGGCCCTGACAACGTTTGCCGACACCAGACGCGACGACACCCAAGCAATGCAACCGCCCGAACTTGCCTCGGGCAGCGGCCGACCTCCCCCAGGAGGCCGCTTTTGCAACGTCGCAACTCATTGAAGCGGAGGCGTTTTCGAAGACCGCACGCAACGCAGATCCGTAGCACAAGCGACCTCCAGGTCGGCCGCTGCCCGCGTTGCGCTCAGTTCAAGGTGGAGGCCCCGGATCAAGTCCGGGGCGGCGTTTTCTAACGTCCGCTCCAAGCCAACGCTCACCTCTCCCACTAGGCGCCTTCGGCGCCCACCCGGATCCATGATCCGGGGCGAATCACCAAGATTTCGTAAACCCCACTACTTTTGATAGCGCCGCTTCACCAACCGGAAGCGCTGGTTCACACCCTCGCCCTTGATAAACCCGTCGCGCGCGAACCCGCGCTCGTCGATCTTGATCGTGCCGCCGAACATGAACTTCCCGCGCCCGTCATATTCCTTGAAGCTGAAGCCGTTCCGCGTGGCCTTGGTCACCCGCACGCGCCGCTCGCGCAGCCCGTCCGAATGCAGCTCGGTGTACTGGCACTTGCCGATGGTGCGGGTGCAGTCATGCGGGCGATAGCGGATCTGGAACCCCTCGGCGTTCACCCAGCGCAGAAAATTGCCCTGGGCATCCAGGTAGCTGGTAAAGATGGGCCTGCCGCTGGGCTTATTGCCGCGATAGCTGTCCACGATGAAGGCCCCGCGGGACTTGCCGCGATAGACGTGGTGGATGCGCCCGTCCTGGCTCAGGTCGATGGTCACGAAGTCGCCGGGCTTGGCCAGTTCCGAGCGCCAGCGGATGTCCAGCGCATGGGCCGGGACGGCGGCGAGCAATACCGCTATGATCAAAGCAATCGGTCGCATTCCAATGCACCTATGGTGAGCCGCACGACTCGCTAAACAGGTCGGGATGTTACAGCATTCGCCCAGGATTGGTAGCCGCGCGGCGGGATGCGTCACCTCTGGCCCCTCGGAGCGTCCGTGCAAGAGCTGCGCGAGACCCACCGCGCGCTCTGTTAACCCGGCCTAATCACCAAACGGGCGCCGACGCTTTGCCGACGTTTTGCCGACGCGAGGCCGACGTCGCAAAACCCCGTAAAATAAGCCGTTAAGCTTCGATTCGCGGCGCGGCGCCGCAAAACCACAGCCCGTATCGTTTACCCATTGGTAACGCGGCCGCCGCCGGGGCAGGTCCCCAGCCACCCCGACGAGAGCCCGTCTTGATCAGCCAAAGATGTCCTTGAACATCCCCACGCAGCGCCGGAACCCGGCCTCGAAATCGCCGTCACCGGGGTGATAGACGCTCTCCAGCGAGATCACCCCGTCATAGCCATCCGCCCGCATCGCGTCCGCCATCGGCTGGAACAGCGGGCCCAGCTGCCCCTGCCCCATCTCGCGCACCTCTAGCTTGGCGCGCGGCGTGTCGACCAGCACGTCCTTGATATGCACATGCCCCAGATAGCCGCCCCGCAGCGCCTCATAGCCGTCCGGATAGGCCAGCTCGTGGCACCAGCAATTGTTGGCCGGATCCCAGAGCACCTTCAGCACCCCATGGGCGTCCAGGTCATCAATCAGCCGCCGCCCGGTATAGCTGGAGTTCACCATGGTGCCGTTGCCGGTCTCCACCACCAGCGTCACCCCCGCCGCGCGCGCCACGGGGATCGCCGGCGCGATCAGCTCCAGCGTGGCATCCCAGGCGCCATGGGCCACGTTCCACGTCTCGGCCCCGCCCGCGCCCCAAAGGATCTGCTCCTTCTTGTTGGTCATGATCCGCACCAAGGGGCAGTCCAGCGCATGCGCCATGTCGATCACGCGTTTCAGCGCGTCCATATGGCGGGTATGGGCCTCGTCGCCGGGCTTGTTCGCCGTGGTAAGCCCGGCAAAGATATGGCGCGAGAGGCACGAGACCGGCTTGCCAAAGCCGGTCACCAGCGCCTTGATCCCGGCGATCTCATCGGCCGAGTGATCGCCCACCTCCTTGTCCCAAACGAATTGCAGCTCGGCATGGTCGAGCCCGAATTCGTCCATCACATCAAGGGCATGCTTGAGGTCGCGACTAATGCCGTCGCAGATCACGCCCAGCTTCATGGCGCCAGCTCCGCGCCGACGATCTCCTCGATGACCCGCGCGGCGGACTGGTTGTCACCCGCCGGGTACTTGGCGATCCCGGCCTGGAATATCTGCATCGCCGTGGCGGTGGTGTGCATCGGCACGCCCTCGCGCTTGGCCATCTCCAGCGAGATCGTCAGGTCCTTCCACATGGTACCAATGCCCGAGCCGGTGCCGTCGAACCGCCGATGCATGATGTTCTCAAGCGAGCCATCGGTGATGCCGTTGCCCGCCCCGGTCGAGGCGATCACCTCGCGCAGCACCTGCCCCGAGATGCCCGCCTTGCCCGCCAGCACGCTCAGCTCGTAGGTGGCCGCGAAAAGCGAGCCGATCAGGGACTGCAAGCAGGCCTTCATCGCCTGGCCGTCGCCCACCTCCTGGCCGACATGATGGATGACCTTGGACACCGCCTCAAGCACGTCGCGCTGTGCGGCCATGGCCGCGTCCGTGCCCGAGGCCATCAGCGCCAGGGTGCCGCCCATCGCGCCGGGCTGCCCGCCTGAGACGGGGCTGTCGATCATGTCGATGCCTGTGCCCTCCAGCGAGGCGGCGATCTCGCGCGCCTCATGGGCGTGGATCGTGGCGGTGAGGATCACCGCGGATCCCGCCGCCATCACCGTGGCCAGGTCCGCGATCACCTGCCGGGCCTGATCACCATTCATCACCATGACGAAGACGGCCTTGGCGCCCTGCCCGACCTGCGCCGCCGCGCCGCAGCCGACCCCGCCCGCGCCGGTGAAAGCCGCCATCCGCTCCGATGACAGGTCAAACCCCGCCACCTCGAACCCCGCTACCATTAGGTTCTTCGCCAATCCCGAGCCCATATCGCCCAGGCCCACTACGCCCACTCGTGTCATGTAAGATCTCCTCTATATTTGGCTTTCCGCCCCGCCATCTTGGCGGCGGGACCAGGCGCCATGCCCGAGGTTGACATCTCGCTCCGCTCCTCCCGAGCAGCGTGCTCAGGCTTGGCGAAATACGCTGGAAACGCAACGGGAAAGTTCACCACGGGCCCTGGCCGCGGCGGCCCGGCGGGGGGCGGGGGTGGGTGGGTGGGCCGCCCCTCGACGGGCTGGCGCGGCCAGGGCCCATCCGCGACAAGCATCTGTCGCCGGCAGATCAGAAGCCGTGTGAGGCCCCCGCTACGCTCATGCGGGCAAGAAAGGGGCATAGGTGATGCATGTTAAGGCCATGACTTATCAGCCGCCGCCCGTGTTGGTGCGAGGGCAATGCGCCATGCGATAGCCACTTACCGACACAAAATAAGACGCGACACCAACATGCAAAAGCACCCCAATATCGTCCTGATCATGGCCGACCAACTGGCCCCGCAATTCACCGGCGCCTATGGCCACCCCTTGGTCAAAACCCGGCATATGGAGGCGCTGGCCGCCCGCGGCACCCGCTTTGACGCCGCCTATTGCAATTCGCCGCTCTGCGCGCCGTCCAGGGCCAGCTTCATGGCGGGCCAGCAGGTCTCAAAGATCGCCGCCTATGACAATGCCGCCGAGTTCCCGGCCACGATCCCGACCTTCGCCCACTACCTGCGCGCGGCGGGGTACAGCACTGTTCTGTCCGGCAAGATGCACTTTGTCGGCCCCGATCAGCTGCACGGGTTCGAGGAGCGCCTGACCACCGATATCTACCCCGCCGACACCGCCTGGACGCCCAACTGGGAGGACCCAGACCGCCGCATCGCGCATTGGTACCACAATATGGATGCGGTGCGGCAGGCCGATCAGGCCATGACGACCTTTCAGTATGACTATGACGACGAGGCGGTGTTCCTGGCGCGGCGGCGGATCTTCGATCACGCGATGTCTGCCGATCAGCCCCTTGCGATGGTGGTCAGCCTGATCCACCCGCATGACCCTTACGTGGCGCGGCCTGAATATTGGGATCTCTACGATAATGCCCAGATCGACATGCCCGCATCCCCCTCTGCGACGGACGCGCATTCTGCCCGTTTGGCCCTGGGGATCGAGGCGCATCAGGGCGCGGTGACCGAGCAAGAGATCCGCAACGCCCGCCATGGCTACTACGCCAATACCAGCTATTTCGACGCCAATGTCGGCAAGATCGTGAAGGCCTTGGAAGAGGCCGACATGCTCGACAACACCATCGTGGTGGTGACGGCAGATCACGGCGACATGCTGGGCGAGCGCGGGCTTTGGTACAAGATGTCCTGGCTGGAGCATTCCGCCCGCGTGCCGCTGATCGTGGCCGGGCCGGGCGTGCGCCAGCAAGAGGTCGCGGCGCCCTGCTCGCTGGTCGATATCCTGCCGACCTTCCGCGAGATCGCCCAGGATAACGGTGCGCTTGGCATGGCCGTCGATGGCGTCTCGCTTTGGCCCACGCTGACCACGGGGACCGAGACGCAGACCGAGGCGATTGGCGAATACTGCGCCGAGATGACGCCCGGATACCCGGTGTGCATGATCCGGCGCGGGCGCTGGAAATACATCCACTGCGCGGCGGACGACCCGCAGCTCTTCGATCTCGAGGAGGACCCTGGCGAGCTGACCAACCTGGCCGCCGATGCCGGTCACGCCCAGATCGCGGCGGAGTTTGCCAAGGAGGCAACCGAGCGCTGGGATGACGAAGCGATCCGCAGCGACGTCATAGCCTCGCAACGGATGCGGCGTGTGGTGCAGCCCGCTCTAGAGACCGGACGGATGACGCCTTGGGACTATCAACCCCCGCGGGACGCAACACAGGAATTTGTGCGCAATACTGTTAGCTGGGACGACGTGCTGCATCGGATGCAATACCCGGCGCCGCGCGATCACAAATAGGGTCCGGCCGAAGGATCATTTTGGCCAATCCGGGCCGTGAGGGCATAAAGACCGTTTGGGCGCCGGTCGGTGGGATCGGCGCTTGGACGGACGCGCTCGGGACGTGAATCGGTACGCAATCGCACACCGTAAAGATGCGCAAACGTATACAATTGCATATGTTTGTTTTGCGTTAAGTACGTTTATTTTCAATGGCTTAACGTCCAGACTGGTGCGTCACTTTGACCACCCAAAGTGGCTTATGGGAACCCCCTCAATGTGCCAGCCTAACAGTCACAAAATTTCGAGAGGCTATCATGTCACGCAACATCCTTATCCTCGGCGCGTCCTACGGGTCGCTTCTGGCCACCAAGCTGGCAATGGCCGGGCACAATGTCACGATGACCTGCCGCGAGGCGACCGCCGCGCGCATCAACGCCGCGGGCACCATCGTGCGGATAAAGCTGCGCGGCGAAGACACTCACCGGGCGCTGCCGTCCGGCGCATTGCCGGGCTCGGTCCGGGCGATCACGCCCACCAATGTGGACCCAACGCGCTTCGACTTGGTCTGCCTGGCGATGCAGGAACCGCAATACCGCGCGCCAGAGATTGCTTGGCTGATGCGCCAGATCGCCCTCTCGGGCAAGCCATGCCTCTCGATCATGAACATGCCGCCCCTGCCCTATCTGATGCGCCTGCCGGGGCTGCAGACCTCCATGCTGCGCGCGGCGTATTCCTGCCCCGAGGTCTGGGACGGGTTCCAGCCGGGCCTCGTCTCACTGTGCTCGCCCGACCCGCAGGCCTTCCGCCCGCCAGAAGAGGCCGCCAATGTGCTGCATGTGGGTCTGCCCACAAACTTTAAGGCCGTGCCCTTTGAGGACCCGCAGCACACCGCCTTACTGCAGGAGCTTGCGGACGACATCGAGGCCGTGCGCATCGACGGCAAGGAGGTTCCGGTGAAGCTGCGGGTGCATGACTCGCTCTTCGTGCCCCTTGCGAAATGGTCGATGCTCTTGACCGGGAACTACCGCTGCGTCACCGCAGACGAACCCAGATCCATCCGCGACGCCGTACATGGCGACCTGGCGCTCAGCGCAGACGTCTACGCCTGGGTCGGTCACCTTGCGCGCAGGCTCGGCGCGGATCCAAGCGATCAGGTACCCTTTGAGAAATACGCGAAGGCCGCAGAGGCCTTGATGAAGCCTTCCTCCGCCGCGCGCGCCATCGAGGCAGGCGCCGCGCAGATCGAGCGGGTGGACAGGCTGGTGCGGACCATCGGCGCTTCGATGGGGACCTGGCATCAAGAGGTTGATCGTGTCGTGGACCAGGTCGACGCGCGGCTTCACCTCACGGCGCGCTCGATCGCATAGCGCATTGGCAGCCATAGCGCTGCCGTAAGCCCGCGGCGGACAAACGGTCTTGGTGTCGGGCTAACTGCGGCGCAGAAAGCCAGCATCGCGGGCGGATTGGAATGTGCCGCGGAGAGCAAGGTTACGACCCGCGCCGCTCAGTCGCGGGTTGTATTGCCTGACCCTCGGTCGCCACGCGCTGCCTTTGGGCCTTTCGCATGTCGGCAAGATTCCACCGCATTCTCGGTGGATCTGCGCCGAAATCGGCGAATACCGACCGGGTGATTCTCTGATTCTCTGCGAGTTTGTTTCGCAAGCGCGAGGTAATAATCAGATAACGACCCGTTTGTTGAATGTTTGTGCGCAGAAGCGCTTCGCAAATAAATCAACCTTAGGATGAAAATTGAAATGTGGCTTTAGACGCAATCTGGAAACAGCCAATCGCGGCAAATTTAGCCATTCCCGATGTTTTTGGAAACAATACTCCGGAATTGGCCGTGTTTGGGTCCATCGTCTTACAATTATGCTAAACAATGCAATGTATTCTTTGTGACATACCGCATTAACCTTTGAGCAGGCAAAGCTACCATCGGTGGAGTCAAAAACCGTTTTGCGCCCGAATTCGAACAAAATTCTTTTCGAGTCGGCAGGAGTCCAAGCATATTCTGGAGGTACCGATGGGGTGTCGCAACGACAGCGGCATGGTTCGGGTATGACGGTCGGGCGGGGGCCCCGCCGTTTTCTGTAGGCGCGGGTTTCCGTGTCAGAGAGCTGCCAAGGGTGAACGGGCACGTGGGGGGTCCGCAACAATTGGAACGAACCATGCGCGCTTTGCGAAGCGCCGCATTTGGGTCGGGTGACTTTTGCCCGGCCCATTCAAATGGTGCCTCCGATGGTCGGGGGATGGGAGTTAAAGATGAAGCGAAGCGCATTCGCGCGGCAACACACGAGGGGGATCGGCGAAACACCGATGCCGTTGTTGTTTGCCGCGCCCAACGAAGGCGTATCGCCGAACCGCATCTCCGTACCGATCCAACTCCAAAAGCGCGCCGACGGAGGCGCATTAGCCCAAGCTGTAGGGAAGTAAGAACATGTCGAATTTTGATCCAAATTCTGTGACAGGTCTTGTTGGCCTATGGGACTTCATCAATGGCAATGCCAATGCGGATACCGGCCTCGCTGACGGGATCGCCCAGAACGGCGCGTTCGAAGGCAATGCCGGGGCTTCGGGTGACCGCGCTCATTTCGACGGGCACGGAGACCGTTTTGACGTCATAGCCGACGACGATGACGATGATGTGTTCGACAACTTGGACAAGGGCACCATCGAGGTGCAATTCACCCAAGACAGCCATATCGGCAGCAGCCCCGACACTTTGGTCAGCCGCGGCGAGTACGAGGATGCGGGCGACGATGGCTACTTTAGCATTTCCGTCCTGGCGAACGGCGCCGTCCAAGTCATCCACTGCAACGACAATGGCGACGAAGAGATCCTGACGACCTCGGCCGGTCTTGTGGATCCGGGCGACCTGATCAACGTCAAGTACAGCTGGGACATCAACAGCGGCGTTACGCTGGAAGTTGAGAACCTTGATGATGGTTCGACTGCCAGCGTCAACAGCTCGCAGACCGGCCTGTCGATGGATATCGGTGACGACGACGCAAGCTTTACCTTCGGCGCGCGCGAAAATGATGACGACGATTACGACCGGTTCTTTGACGGCTCGATCGACTATGTCGCCATCTACGAAAGCGGAGAGCCGCCGGTGGTTGATCCCAATGGCGTCGTCGACGGCGAGGCCGACGGCGAAGTCATGGAGCTAGGCTACGACGACAGCAACGCGCCCACCGACCAGGGCGGCGACCTGATCACCGAAGACGCCGACGTAATCTTTGGCAACGGCGGTGACGACACCATTTCTGGCGCAGGTGGCAATGACACGATCTATGGCGACAGCGGCACCGACGGGGCGCCCGCGCGCGAGATCTTTGAATGGTCCGAGGCCGCCGGCTTTGGCAACAATGTCCAGACCACCGGCTTCTCGCAGGACACCGGCTCGACCACGATCACCTTCGATGTTGAATCGCAGTCCTCCGGCGTCGACACGCAGTTCGAGACTGAATTGCAGAACACCCAAGATCTGGACGCAGGTGTGGGCGCCCAGTCGTCGCTGGAATCCATCCTGAACGGCAACGCGAACAGCGCGCTCTACAGCTGGACGTCCGAGGAGCCGATCCAGAATGTCGAGTTCCGCATCAACGACATCGACGGCGACGGTCGGGTTGTGGTGCGCGCCTATGACGAGTTTGGCAACGAGATCCCGGTGACGCTGTCCGACGCGGGTTCGGGGCTTACGCTGTCCGGCAACACCGCATCCAGCAATGACGACGACTACACCCAGGACTCCGCGTTTGAGCATTCGGTCCTGGTCACTATTGCGGGCCCCGTCGCCTCTTGGACGGTCGAGCACCAGCAGGACGGCGGCAACAATACCGGCATCAACGTCACCGACATCGCATTTGACGTGAACGCCACGTTCGGCGAGCCCGGCGATGACGTGATCACCGGCGGCGACGGCGCCGACGAGATGTATGGCGAGGATGGCGACGACACGTTCATCGTGGCCAGCGGTGCCGAGGGCGACGGCGACGTGATCACCGGCGGCAACGGCCCCGACGACAGCGCCGACAACGACACGCTGGACCTGCGCGGCGCGGGCCAGGTGACCATCAACGCCTCTGCTGACGGCAGCGACGACGGCGCCCAGTCGGGCACGGTCACTTTCTCGGACGGCTCCATGCTGACCTTCAGCCAGATCGAGACGATCCTGACCGATCCGCAGAACGAGGCCCCGACCGCCAACGACGACACCGTCAATGTGGACGAGGACCAAAGCGTCACCTTCAACCCGACCGCCAATGACACCGATCCGGATGGCGACCCGCTGGAGGTGACTTCCATCAGCGATCCGGCCAACGGCACCTTGACCGACAATGGCGACGGGACCTACACCTACGAGCCCGATCCGAACTACAACGGCCCGGACTCGGTCACCTATACGATCCAGGATCCGTCGGGTGAGACGTCGACCGCCACGGTCACCTTCAACGTGGCCCCGGTGAATGACGATCCGGTCGCCAACGACGACAGCGGCAGCACGCTTCAGGGCACGCCTGTTGAGGTCAACCTGCTGGGCAACGACACCGATGTGGACGGCGACACGCTGGAGATCGCCTCGGTCAGTGTGCCCGCCAGTCAGGGAGCGGTTGTCGACAATGGCAACGGCACGGTGACCTTCACCCCGGCTGTGGCCTTCGTGGGCGACGCCGAGATCACCTATACCGTCTCGGACGGCAATGGCGGCAGCGACACCGGGACGGCAACCGTGACCGTGACGGACGTGATCGGACCGGTAGACGGGCTGAACAGCGGCGAGGTCATGGCTCCTGGCTACACCGATGTCGAAGGCGACATGATCGACGGCACCGATGGCGACAATGACACGATCTTTGGCAATGGCGGCGACGACACCATCGACAGCGGCGTCGGCGACGACACCGTATATGGCGGCGCGGGCGACGACGTCTTTGTGCTGGCCGACGACGCTGAGAACATCGACAACGATGTGATCATTGGCGGCGAGACCGACGAGGATGACGGCGGCGACCTTCTGGACGCCTCGGACTTCGAGGACGATCTGACCGTCGACATCACCGCACCCGAGACTGGCACGATCACTGATGGGGTGGACACAACCACCTTTGAAGAGATCGAGATGATCGAGACCGGCTCGGGCGACGACACCGTGATGGGGTCGACTGGCGATGACTATGTCCAGACCAACGGCGGCGACGACAGCGTCGTGGGCGGGGACGGCAACGACACGCTGCTCTCCGGCGACGGCGAGGACACTTTGGAAGGCGGCGACGGCGATGACAGCCTGGTGGGCGGCGACGAGGCCGATACCATTATGGGTGGCGACGGCGCGGACACCATCGACGGCGGGCGCGGCGGGGACGAGCTCGACGGCGGTGCGGGCGACGACTCGATCCTCGGCGGCAACGACGACGACACGATCACCGGCGGAGACGGCGCGGACACGGTTGACGGCGGCGACGGCGACAACCTGATCGACACCTCGGGCAGCGCGCCACTGCTGGACGACAAGAATGGCGACGGGTTCGGCTTTGGGCCTTACGGTCCGCTGCCGGGTCTCATCGCAGACAGCAACGAGAACGACGACCGCGACTTGGTCACCGCGGGCTCGGGCGATGACACGATCATCACCGGCGACGATGATGACACGATCATCGCGGGCTCCGGCGACAACGTGATCGACGCTGGCATCGACGATGACAGCATCACCTCGACCTTCGGCGATGACTTCATCGTTGGCGGCGAGGGCTCGGACACGATCTCGGCGGGTGCGGGCGACGACACCATCTATGGCGGGCTGGACCCGGCGGTGGTTCCGTTCGATGGCGCGGATATCCCGGATGACGGCAGCTTCCCCAATGGCGGCGACCCGGACCCCGAGAACGGCCGCGACTACATCGAGGGCGGCGCCGGCAACGACCTGATCTACGGCCAGGACGATGACGACACCATCCTGGGTGGCGGCGGCGCCGACACGATCTTTGGCGGCGTGGACGACGACAGCATCCTGGGCGGCAACTCGAAGGACGACATCTATGGCGGCCAGGGCGCCGACACGATGCGGGGCGAGAACGACCGGGACGAGTTCTTCATCGACGAGCGCGAGCATGCCTTTGGCGACGTGGTCGACGGTGGCACCGGCGGCAACGACGTGGACACGCTGGACCTGCGCGGTCTGGGGCGCCTGCAGGTGGTCGGCGAGACAGTCGACGCGGATGGCGACTCGACATCGGGCACGGTGAACTTCCTGGCTGCCGACGGCAGCGTGGAGGGCTCGCTGGAGTTCACCGAGATCGAGCGCCTGATCATCTGCTTCACGCCTGGGGCGCGCATCGCGACCCCGCGCGGCGAGATCAGCGTCGAGGACCTGCATGTGGGCGACCGCGTGATCACCCGCGACGACGGCGTGCAGGCGATCAACTGGATCGGCTCCAAGAAGGTGACCGGGAAGGACCTGCTGGCGGATCCCAAGCTGCGGCCGGTGCTGATCAAGAAGGGCGCGCTGGGCAACAACCTGCCGGAGCGCGACATGATGGTCAGCCCGAACCACCGGATGCTGGTGGCTAACAGCCAGACCCAGGTGCTCTTCGACGAGCGCGAGGTCCTGGTGGCGGCCAAGCACTTGGTCGGCCAGCCGGGCGTGCACCAGATCGACACGCTGGGGACGGAGTACATCCACGTGATGTTCGACCGCCACCAGGTGATCCTGGGCGACGGCGCCTGGACGGAGAGCTTCCAGCCGGGCGACCACAGCCTGTCGGGCATCGACGCCGACCAGCGCGACGAGATCTTCACGCTGTTCCCCGAGCTGCAGAGCCGCCAGGGCCGCCGCGCCTATGGCTCGGCGCGCCAGTCGCTGAAGGCGCATGAGGCCCGGATGCTGCGCCAGACGATGGCTGCGGAATAAACCTCCACATCCATTGATAAGAGTTCGCTACAAGGCTCGTCCCCTTCGGGGGGCGGGCCTTAATTTTTTTCCAATGTAAGCATTTGCGCGCACGGGTTCTGTAAACGCTTTGGCGCCAACCAGAATCCGCGAACCTAAAGCGCTTCTTGGAGTCAACTGACCAGTGCAACTTAGCGGTTGATGACAGTATCAATGGCGCTTGCGAGCTTCGCGCAGATGGTCGCGACGAACGCCATCAGCCAGGTCGGCGGGGACGTGGTGATCGACACCGGCGCCGGCACGATCACGCTTGCGGGCGTGAATAACAGCGACCTGGATCAGGCCGACTTTATTTTCTAGGGACGATTACCGCTGTAGGCGCGCGCGCCTAACCCCATGGCGCACGGTCCCAAATTCCCTATACTTCGCCCAAGCGGCCATGCGGCCACGCGGTCAATTGCAACGGGGTCGACATGGCGGATATCACCTTTCTTTCAGCTCAAGAGATGGCCCGGCAGGTGGCCCAGGGGCAGGTTTCCGCCGTAGACTTGCTCACCGCGCATTTCGACCAGGTTGACCGGGTGAACCCGCAGGTGAACGCCGTGATCTGGCAGGATCGCGGGCGCGCGATGGAGGAGGCCCGCGCCTGCGACGCCGAGCAGTCCCGGGGGAGCCTGCGCGGCCCCCTGCATGGCGTGCCGGTGACGGTGAAGGAGAGCTTTGACCTCACGGGCAGCCCGGCGACCTGGGGCGACCCCGCCTGGAAGGACGTCATCGCGACAACGGATGCCGATCTGGTTGCGCGCTACCGCGCCGCGGGTGCGGTGGTCTATGGCAAGACCAACGTGCCGCTGAACCTTGTGGAATGGCAGAGCTTTAACGACGTCTATGGCTCCACGTCGAACCCCTGGGACCTGGCGCGCACGCCCGGCGGGTCCTCGGGCGGCTCTGGCGCGGCGCTGGCCGCGGGAATGAGCGCGCTGGAGCTGGGCAGCGATATCGGATCGTCGATCCGAAACCCGGCGCATTTCTGCGGGGTGTTCGGGCTGAAGCCGACCTGGGGGGCGCTGTCGATGCAGGGGCACAAGCGCCCCGGCTGGTACGGCGACACCGACATCGGCGCGGGCGGCCCCTTGGCACGCAGCGCGGGGGACTTGGCGCTGGCCTTTGACGTGCTGCTTGGGCCCTCTCGGTTTGAGGCTTCGCAGTTCCTGCCCGCGCATCCCGAGGACCCGCGCACGCGGCTCTCAGAGTTCCGCGTGGCCGTGAAACTGGGCGACCCCGCCAGCCCGGTGGACCAGCCCTATTTGGACGCGCTCGACGATTTCGCGCGCAAGATCGAGGCCGCGGGCGGCCCCGTGATCCGCGACCGCCTGCCAGAGATCGACAGCGAGGCGCATTTCACCACCTATCTGCGGCTGCTCGGCGCCGCGCTGTCGATGTCCGCCACCGATGAGGGCATCGCCGAGATGCGCGCGCGCATCGACGCCGAGGGCGACATCGAAAAGCGCGTCTTCGGACACCGCATCGAGGGCCAGGCCATCAGCCACCGCGAGTGGCTTGCCCTGGACAACGAGCGGCGCAAGGCGCGGCTGGCCTTTGACGCGTTCTTTGAGGACGTGGACATTCTGCTCGCGCCCGTGGCGGCCTCGGCGGCACCCCTCAAGGACGAGGTGGTGCCGCGCTACAAGCGCCGGATCGAGGTGAACGGCAGGCCGCAGCTGGAACCGCTAGAGCTGTTCTGGTCGGGCTATTCCGGCGTGGTCGGCCTGCCGAGCCTGGTCGGGCCAATGGGCCGCGTCGGGCACTTGCCCGTCGGCTACCAGGCCATAGCGGGCCACGGGCGGGATCGCACCGCCCTGGCCTTCGCCGCCGCGGCGGAGCGAGAGATCGCGGACTTTAGCCCGCCGCCAATGGCATTCGCCGCTCCACCATCCGCGCCATGATCGACGCGCCAACGGGCAGGATCTCGGGGTCCAGCACGAAGCCCGGATTGTGCAGCGGCACCGTGCCCGCATGCCCCACCGTGCAATAGGCCCCCGGCACCACCTGCAGCATGTCGGCGAAATCCTCGGACCCGGTGGCGGGCTCGCGCTGGTCGGTGACTTGCTCTGCGCCGACGACATCTGCGGCGGCCTCCAGATAGGCGTCCGACAGCCCTGGGTCGTTCTCTAGGACGTTGAAGACGTTGCGAAACTGGACGTTGACCTCTACGCCATGCGCCTTGGCCATGCCGTCGCAGATCTCCTGCATCCTGGTCTCGGTCAGCGCGTAGACCTCGTCCTTGAAGTAGCGGATCGTGCCGTTCAGCGAGGCGGTCTCGGGCACCACGTTATAGGCCGCGCCCGCATGGATCTGGGTCACCGAGATCACGCAGGCCTCCAGGGGTGCTACGTTGCGCGACAGGATCGTCTGGATCTGCCCCACAAGCGCCGAGGCCACCACAATGGGGTCGCGGGACTGGTGCGGCATCGCCGCGTGGCTTCCGCGGCCGGTGATCTCGATATCAAAGAATGCGGCCCCCGCCATCGCGGTGCCCTTGCAGATGCCGACCTTGCCGGGCTCGCCGCTGGGGAAGTTATGCATCCCGTAGACCTCGTCACAGGGGAAGCGCTCAAAGAGCCCGTCCGCCAGCATGCCGCGCGCGCCGCCCAGGCCCTCCTCTGCGGGCTGAAAGATCAGCACCGCGGTGCCGTCGAAGTCGCGGGTCTCGGCCAGGTGCTTGGCCGCGCCCAGAAGCATCGTGGTATGCGCGTCATGCCCGCAGGCGTGCATCACGCCCTCGTTCTGGGAGGCGTAGGGCAGGTTCGTCTGCTCGTCGATGGGCAGCGCGTCCATATCGGCGCGCAGGCCAACACGGCGGTTCCCGCCGCCTTTGCCCTTGATCAGCGCCACCACGCCGGTCTTGCCGATGCCTTCATGGATCTCATCCACGCCATAGCCGCGCAGCTTCTCGGCCACGACGCCCGCGGTGCGCGTCTCGGTGAACCCGATCTCGGGATGGGCGTGTAGGTCCTTGAAGATCGCGGTCAGTTCTTCGCTCGAGTCCGCGATGATCGGTAGTGTGGGCATTCGTTTCTCCTTAGGCTGCGCCGCCAAATTCAACGCCGGCCCCGGGCGCGGCATCGAGCAACAGGCGCGTGTAGTTGTGCTGCGGGGCGGAATAGACATCCCGTGTGGGGCCTTCCTCGACCACCACGCCGCTTTGCATCACCAGCAGGCGGTCGCAGATCTGCGCCGCGACCCGCAGGTCATGAGTGATAAAGAGCATCGCCAGGTCAAAGCGCTGGCGGATGTCATCGAGCAGTTCCAGGACCTGCGCCTGCACGGACACGTCCAGCGCCGAGACCGCCTCGTCCGCGATCAGCACGTCCGGTTCCACCGCCAAAGCGCGGGCGATGCAGATCCGCTGCCGCTGTCCGCCCGAGAATTGGTGCGGATAGCGGTCCAGCGCGTCGCCCGAGAGCCCCACCAGCTCCATCAGGTCGCGCGCCTTCGCCAGCGCGGCGTCCTTGGCCATGCCGAAATTCAGCGGCGCCTCGATCAGCGACAGCCCAATCGTGCGCCGCGGGTTCAGCGAGCGGTAGGGATCCTGGAACACGATCTGCACCTTGCGGCGGTGGGGGCGCAGGCGCCCCTCGGGCAAGGTGGCAATCTCGGTGCCGTGCAGGCTTATCGAGCCCGCAGTGGGCGCAATCAGCCGCGCGATGCAACGGGCCACGGTGGACTTGCCGGAACCGCTCTCGCCCACGATCCCCAGCGTCTCGCCCTTGCGCACATGCAGGTTCACATCCGAGGCCGCCAGCACCTCGCGCCCGCCGCCGAACCAGCCCTTGGAGCCGTAGCGCTTAACCAGGTTTGAGACGTCAATCGCGCGCTCGCCAGACACCTCCGCCCGCGCGGGCGGGGTCATCGAGGGCACCGAGGCCATCAGCATCTGCGTGTAGGCCTCGCGCGGGGACAGCAGCACCTCGTCGCGGGTGCCCTGTTCCACCACGCGCCCGTTCTGCATCACCACGATGCGGTCGGCGATCTCGGCCACCACGCCGAAATCATGCGTAATGAACAGTACACCGGTCCCGCGCCGCTCCTGCATCTCCTTGATCAGCTTGAGGATCTGCGCCTGGGTGGTCACGTCAAGCGCGGTGGTGGGCTCATCCGCGATCAGCAGCGCCGGGTCCAGCACCAGGGCAATCGCGATCATGATCCGCTGCCGCTGCCCGCCAGAGAGCTGATGCGGGAAGGCGTCCACCATCTTCTCGGGGTCCGGCAGCTGCACCATGTCCATGATCTCGATGGCCCGCGCGCGCCGCTCGGCGGCGCTGAGCCCGGTGTGGATCTCGAGCATCTCGGCGATCTGATCGCCGACGCGCGTCACAGGGTTCAGCGCGGTCATCGGCTCTTGAAAGATCATCGCCATCTTGGTGCCGCGCAGGTCGCGCAAGCGCGACTTGGTGGCCGTCAGGGTGTTCTCGCCCGCCAGTAGGGTCTCGCCACCGGTGGGCCGTAGCGCGGGCGGCAGAAGCCCCATTACCGCCTGGGCGGTCACCGATTTGCCCGAGCCCGACTCACCGACAACGCAGACGATCTCGCCCGGCGCCACCGACAGCGTGATCCCCTCAATTGCGTTCGGACGGTCGCCATCCTTGGGCAGCGCCACCGTCAGGTCGTTCACCTCAAGCACGTTCTCGGTCATCACGCGCCCCGCTTGGCAAAGCGCGGGTCCAGCGTGTCGCGCAGCCCGTCGCCCAGCATGTTCACCGCCAAGACCGTGACCGCCAGGATCACGCCGGGGAAGAACACCTGATAAGGGTGCAGCTGGAAGTTCTCGCGCGCGATGCCCATGATGTTGCCCCAGGTGGGCACCTCGTCCGGCGGCACGCCAAGCCCGAGGAAAGACAGGATCGCCTCGATGATGATCGCCGAGGCGACGATGAACGTGCCCTGCACGATCAGGGGCGCCACGGTGTTGGGCAGCACATGCCGCACCAGAAGCGTTGGCACGCGGGTGCCCGCGGTGATCGCGGCCTCGACATAGGGCTCCTCGCGGATCGACAGCACAATCGAGCGCACAAGCCGCACCACGCGCGGCACCTCCGGCACCACAATCGCGATGATCACCGACAGCATCCCCGCGTTGAACACCGAGACCACCGCGATGGCCAATAGGATCGCCGGGATCGCCATCAGCCCGTCCATGATCCGCATGATCACGCTATCGAGCAGGCGGAAATACCCCGCGATAAGGCCAATGAACATTCCCAGCGAGATCGAGATCGCCGCCACGGCGATCCCCACCACCAGCGAGATCCGCGCGCCATAGACCACCCGGCTATAGACGTCCCGGCCCAGATTGTCCGAGCCCATCCGATAGGTCACCGGGATCTTCACCCGCCCCTCGTCGGTATAGACCTTCATCTCGCCCTCGAACCCCGGCGGCTTCAGCCGGGTGGAGGTCGAGTTCAGGTTCGGGTCAATCGTGCCCAGAATCGGCGCGAAGACCGCCATCAGGCAGATCAGCCCCACCAACGTGCCTCCGATCACCACTGACGGGTGGCCCATGAGGCTGCGCAGCGTCCGCGCGAAGGGCGATTGCGCGCGCATCAGTAGCGGATCCTTGGATCAAGCACGGTGTAACTGAGGTCGATCACCAGGTTGATCAGCACGTAGATGAACGAGAACAGCAGCACCACCGCCTGGATCGTGGGGAAGTCGCGGTTCAGCACCGCGTCCACCGTCAGAAGGCCCAAGCCGGGGATGTTGAACACGCTCTCTGTGACGACCACGCCGCCAATCAGGATCGCGAAGGCAAAGCCGATCACCGTCACAATCGGCACCGCGGCGTTCTTCAGCGCGTGGCGGATCAGCACGCGGGTCTCGGTCTGGCCCTTGGCGCGGGCGGTGCGGATGTAATCCTCGGACAGGACCTCCAGCACCGAGGTGCGGGTCATGCGCGCGATGAAGGCCACGAAGATGATCGAGAGCGCCAGCGCGGGCAGGATCAGATGGCTCAGCCAGCCGCCTACCCCATCGCCCAGCCGCTTGTAGCCCTGCACCGGGAACCAGCCCAATTCCAGCGAGAACACCCAGATCAGCCCGAACCCGATCACGAAGACCGGGATCGAGAAGCCCAGCACCGAGAACCCCATGACGATCCGGTCCAGCCAAGAGCCCTGCTTGTAGGCCGCGATCACGCCCAGGGGCACGGCCACGGCGACGGTGAAGAGGATGGTGATAATGGACAGCGACAGCGTCGGCTCGATCCGCGCGGCGATCAGCTCGGCGACCTGCTTTTTGAAGAAAAAGCTCTCGCCCAGATCGCCCTGCGCGATATTGCCGATCCAGATGAAGAACTGCTTCAGCAGGGGCTCGTCCAGCCCCAGACCGATGCGGATCTCGTCGATCTGCTCTTTGGTGGCGTAGTCGCCCGCGATCATCGCCGCTGGGTCACCGGGGGTGAGCCTGAGCAGCAGAAAGATGAACACGGCCACGACAAGCATGACCGGGATGGTCGCAAGCAGCCGTTTCAAGAGATAGGAAAGCATCCACCTGCCCCGCTGGATGTGATGCGCGGCGCCCCCAGGGCCGCCCCGCTAAATTGGATGCGCGGCGACCCGAGGGCCGCCGCGACGCTTGTCTTAGTTCTTCGAGATGTTCCAGAAGACCGGCACGCCGCCCTGCAGGTAGCCTTCCACATTGTTGCGGATGGCGGCGGGGGTGTACCACTGGCCCAGGTGGATATGGGTCGGGTACTCGACCCAACGCGCCTGGATGTCCTCGACAATCGCCTTCTGCTGGTCAAAGGACGTCGCCCGCGCGAAGTCATCGCGCAGCTTCTCGATCTCGTCGTCACAGGGCCAGCCGAACAGGGCCTGGTCACAGGAGGAGTTCAAGAACGCCATGGCCAGCGGGTTGAAGAGGTCGCCCGCGTCCCAGGCGGTGGCAAAGGCGTTCCAGCCCCCATCGGCCGGCAAGTCCTGCTTGGAACGGCGCGCCACAAGGGTCGACCAGTCCATCGACTGCATGTCCACGTTCATGCCGATGGCCTCCATCAGGTCCTTGGCGACCGGGGCCAGGTTCGTCAGCACCGGCACGTTGGTGGAGTGCATCAGCACCACCGGCGTGCCATCGTAACCGGCCTCTGCCAGCAGCTCCTTTGCCTTGGCAAAGTTGCTTTCCAACAGGCCATCCATATGCGCGTCGGTCTCGAACGGCAGGCCGCAGACGAACATCGCCTTGCAGGTCTCGAAGTAGTCCGAGTTGCCGATGGTGGCCTCTAGGAAGTCCTCTTGGTTGAACGCGTAAAGCAGCGCCTGGCGGACCTTGGGGTTGTCAAACGGCGGGTGCAGCACGTTGAACCGGAAGGTGTATTGCAGGCCCGAGGGGCTGTGGCGCGCGGTATAGGCCTCGCCCGCCTCCTCGACCAGCGGCAGCACATCGGGCGGCACGCTTTCGATCAGGTCCACCTCGCCGGCGTTCAGCGCGTTGATCGCCTGTTGGATGTCGCGGTTCGGGGTCCAGATCACCCGGTCCACCTTGGCAAGCTTCGCCCCGGCCAGGCCGTCGGTGGGCTCGTCGCGCGGCACGTAGTCGTCGAACTTCTCATAGACGACCTTCACGCCGGGCTCCCACTCGTCCAGGTTCATCATGAACGGGCCGGAGCCGATATATTCCTCGATCTGCTCGCTGCCGGGCGTGGCCGCGATGCGCGCGGGCATCATGAAGGGCACGTTCGAGGACGGCTTGGCCAGCGCCAGCTCAACGAGGCCGGTCGGCGTGTTCAGCTTGAACATCATGGTCTTGGCGTCGGTGGCCTCAAGGCTGTCGACGAAGGTCATCATCTTCTGACCCATCGCATCCTTGGAGGCCCAGCGGTTGATCGAGGCCACGGTGTCCTCGGCGGTCACATCCGCCCCGTCATGCCATTTCAGCCCGTCGCGCAGCGTGATCGTCAGGGTCAGCCCGTCCGCCGAGCGCTCGACGCTGTCCACCATCTGCGGCTGCACCTCGCCCGCGGTGTCCAGCGCGAACAGCGTGTCATAGACCATATAGCCGTGGTTGCGGCTGATATAGGCGGTGGTCCAGATCGGATCGAGGATCTTCAGGCCTGAATGCGGGACAACCCTAAGTTCGGTCTCGGCCTGGGCCTGCGGCGTGGCGAGCCCAAGGCTCAGCGCCACTGCCGCTGCCGCACCCACCAGGATGCCGCGACGTGCGAATGAAAACATAACAATCTCCCCATTGGTGGTTTTTCTTACTTCACTATTGAATGGCGCCGGATTTGAGTCAACGATCATTGGAATACGGTATACATGCGCGCGGCGCGGGGGAACAAAATGAGCAAGACGGAACTTTGGCAGGAGAACGCCTGCACAATGGCTAAGCAGATTGCGAACAAAGAGATCTCTTCGGTCGAGGCCGTGGGCGCCGCCGTCGCGCGGATGCACAGCGTCAACCCCAAGCTGAACGCCGTGGTGGATGACCTCAGCGAGACCGCGATGGCGCAGGCCGCGGACCGTGACAAGGCCATGGCGGAGGGCGGCCCGGTCGGCCCGCTGCACGGCGTGCCGATCACCATCAAGGAGAATATCGACCAGGTGGGACACGCGACCCCGAACGGGGTCCCCGCCTATAAGGACGTGATCGCGCCGGCGGATTCGCCCTTTGTAAAGAACATGTTGCAGGCCGGCGCCGTGGTCATCGGGCGCACCAACACACCAGAGTTCTCGTTCCGCGGCACCACCGACAACCCGCTGCACGGGCGCACGTATAACCCCTGGAATGACTGGGCGTCGTCGGGCGGCTCGTCGGGCGGGGCCTCGACCGCGGTGATGGCCGGGATGGGCGCCCTGGGTCACGGCAACGATATCGGCGGCAGCCTGCGCTTTCCCGCCGCCGCGACCGGCTCTGCCACAGTGAAGCCGGGGCTGGGTCGCACCCCCGCCTATAACCCGTCGCAGAAGGAAGAGCGCGGGCTGATGGCGCAACTGATGTCCGTGCAGGGCCTGATCGCCCGCGAGGTGGCGGATGTGCGCCTGGGGATGCAGGCAGCGGTGGCCTATGACCCGCATGACCCCTGGCAGGTGCCGATGCCCTTCGAGGGGCCCGCGATGGAGGGGCCGATCAAGGTCGCCATGACCAAGAATAGCTATGAGTTCGATCTGGACCCGGCGGTGGACGCCGCACTGGAGAACGCGCGCGCCGCCCTGGTGGACGCCGGGTATCAGGTGGTCGAGGTCGAGCCGCCCAACTGCCGCGAGATCGGGCTGGACGGGATGCGCACGCTCTTTGGCGAGGTCAAATCCCTGCTGCTGCCCGCCATGCGCGAGCATGGCAGCCCAGGGTTCAACGACTATTTCGAGCTCTGCTTTGAGCTGAACCCACCGCATGAGGGCGACGAGCTCTTGCGCGCCTTCGCCCGGCGGTCGAGCTATATCCGCGATTGGCTCTTGTTCATGCAGGACTACCCGCTTGTGCTGACGCCGTTTCTCCCCTCGCCGACCTACGCGTGGGACCGCGACTATCAGGGCCGCGAGGGCGCCGCGGAGATCATGTTCAAGGGCTTCTACAGCTTCGCGATGAACTTCATGGGGCTGCCCGCGGGCAACGTGCCGGCAAACTACAATGACGGGCTGCCGGTGGGCGTGCAGATTGTCGGGCGCCGGTTCCGCGAGGACATGATCCTGGATGCCTGCGAGGCGGTGGAGTCGCGCGTCGGCGTCATGGCCCAGCGGCTGTTTGAGCGGGGCTAGCGCATGGCGGACGTTAACAAGGTCTTATCGGCGCGAGTCTGATCGCGCCGCGAATCGGGGGTTAATCCCTTATTTGGCTGGGATTTCCGCTGTCGGCAAAACGTCGGCAAAACGTCGGCTTTGCGTCGGCCACATGGTCGGGAAGTGCCATGGTTAACACTGCGCACGGTGGGTCGACGGGGCCAAACCCTGTTCGACCGACCGAGTGGGATCTGGGGTCCGGCACGCTCTTTGGGCGCGCCAAATCTCTTGCAAGAGATTTGCACTTTCCTTCCAAGGAAAGTTGGTCCCGCAAGCGGATAGGCGGTGGCGCATAGCGGATCAATGCGGGGCGCGCCGAAGAAACTCTTTCAAGAGTTTCGCAATTTTCTTGCAAGAAAATTGTGCCGCGCCAAGATCCACCCCAGGGCCCAAACAGGCCTCACCCGAAAGGGTTCTCCACCAGCGGCCAGAAGTTCCGCTCGCGCTTGGTATAGGGGATCGCCGCGTAGTCCGGCGTGATCGCGCCCGGGCCGGAGATGTAGAGCACCTCTGACGCGATGGGCCCGAAGCCCGCATGGAAGTGCTGCGAGGACTTCACCACCACCACCTGCATCGCCGACAGGTCGATCCCCAGATCGGTAAAGCAGATCGGGTGAAACGCCTGGGTGCGCTTGTCATTGACCACGATATGCACCCCGTCGGCTTCAAGCCAGACGCCGGTGCCCATCTCCATCCGGGTCTCGCCCATAAGTTGATGCATGCCGGTGCGCACGCCGCGCACCACCACGTCCAGATCAACCGGGTCGCCGGACATCTCGCCGATCTTGCCGCCCAGCCGCACCCGCATCCGAGCACCGGCACCCGCGTCCTGGCACATGCGCACCACCACCGGGTCAAAGACGATGCCCAGCGCCACATCGCGCAGCCCCTGCGACAGGACCTCGCGCAGGACAAAGGTCGAATCCGCCGGCGCGCCACCGCCCGCATTGTCGGCGAAATCCGCCACCACCACCGGGCCCTCAGGCGCGGCGGAGGCCTGGCGCAGCGCGTCCTCGATCCCTGGCCAGTCTGGGCGGATCTGCTCGCGCAGGTCCCAAAGCCGGCGGCCGAACTCCTCGGCCACCGAGGCCGCCAGCGCCGCGTCCCCATCCGCGATGCCCAGCATCTTGGTGCCCACATCGGCGCAATCGCCCCAGGGGAAGCCGTGGCTGAGTGACAGCGACAGCACGCCGCCCGTGCCCTCCCGCGCCTGCATATCGTCGACAAACCCGCGCATTGGCGCGCGCGTGGTGTGATACATCGCGATCATGCGGCAGTCATAGGCGGCCATCACCGGTCGGATCTTGCCCGCCGCGGTGTCGGCGGCCAAGGCGAAGAGCTCGCGCGCGCGGTCGGGGCTGTCCGTATGCGGGTATTCCTTGTAGGCGACGATCAGGTCGGCGCTGGCCAGCATCGCCTCGGTGAGGTGGTTATGCGGGTCGATCTCGAGCCCGATCACCACGTCCTTGCCCACGATCTCGCGGGCCCGCGCCAGGAGGTCCCCCTCGCAGTCGTCATAGCCATCCGCGATCATCGCGCCATGCATCGATAGCAGCACCACATCGGGGGCCGCCGCCCGCAGGTCGTCCAGGATCTCGTCGCGGAAGCGCTCGTAAGTTGCGCGGATCGTAGTACCCGCGGGCTGGGCGAAGGCGGCGAGGCTCTCGCGCACCTCCCAGGATCGCGCCTCGGCGAGGCGCCGCCACTCGTGCAGCGGGGCGGAGAAGAGATTGGCGGGTTCAGCGGTCGCCCGCCGGCTGACAAAGCTGTCCTGAAAGGCCAGATCCCCGGTGGGGATCGGCGAGAAGGAGTTCGTCTCGGTCGCAAGCCCCGCAATGAAGAGCTTCATTTCCGCCTCCCCTGTCCTGCTTCTATCCTCGGACCGCCTCCAGCAGCTGGTCCACATGGGCCGGGTCCGCGTCCGGCGTGATCCCGTGTCCGAGGTTGAAGATATGCGGCCCGCCCGACAGCGCCTCTTTGATGCGCCGGGCCTCGCGGCGCAGCGGGTCGCCGCCCAGCACCATCAGCATCGGGTCGAGATTGCCCTGCACGCAGGTCAGCGGTTGCAGCTCCTGCGCGGCGATCTGCGGCTGCACGCTGGTGTCGATGGCCAGGCCCTGGATGTCGACCGCCTGGGCGTAGCTCTTATAGCCCACCCCCGCCCCGCGCGGGAAGCCGATCACCGGCGTATCGGGGTGCCTGGCGCGGATCGCGGCGATGATGCGCTGCGCGGGCTGGATCACCACGCGCTCGAACATCGGGCCGGGCAAGGCCCCCGCCCAGCTGTCAAAGAGCTTCACCACCTCGGCGCCCGCATCGATCTGCGCGATCAGGTACTCCGCCGTGGCCTCGGTTATCAGATCGAGCAGCCTCAGGAAGGTCTCCCAGTCGCCATAGGCGAGCCTGCGCGCCGGGCCCTGATCCGGCGTGCCGCGCCCCGCGATCATATAGGTCGCCACGGTCCAGGGCGCCCCCGCGAACCCGATCAGCGTGGTCTCGCGCGGCAGCTCCTTGGAGAGAATCCGCACGGTCTCGTATATCGGCGAGAGCGTGTCATGGATGCCGTCCACCCCGCGCAGCCTGGCGAAGTCCTCGGCCGATTGCACCGTCGACAGGCGCGGCCCCTCGCCCGCCTCAAACGCCAGGTCCGCGCCCAGCGCCTGCGGCACCAGAAGGATGTCAGCGAAGAGGATCGCCGCGTCGAACCCGTAGCGCCGGATCGGCTGCAGCGTGACCTCGGCGGCCAGCTCGGGCGTGTAGCAAAGGTCCAGGAACCCGCCCGCCTTCTCGCGCGTGGCGCGGTACTCCGGCAGGTAGCGCCCGGCCTGGCGCATGAGCCAGACCGGCGGGGTCGGCAGGGTCTCGCCCGCCAGGGCGCGGAGGATTGTCTTGTCGGTCATGGGGCGTTTTCGGATCGCTTCATCGTTTCGGTGCTGGGCGGGCCTCAAACCTGCGCGCCCCTTTCGGGAAGGTCTAGCAGAAGCCGGCCGGGATTGGACAGGGACAAACGTGCCGGTTGCTTGGAACGCACTCGGCGTGAGGTGAGGGAAGGTCTTTTTTTGGCGTGGTGTTGACGTTGAAGACCTTCCGCCCCGGGCTTGATCCTGGGCCGCCACCTTGAGCCAAGCGCAACGCGGGCAGCGGCCGACCTGGAGGTCGCCTGCGCATCAGCTCAATTGATCACATCATCTCCGGAAATCAAAACGTTTCAACTAGATGCGCGGTTGCAAAAGCGGCCTCCTGGGGGAGGTCGGCCGCTGCCCGAGGCAAGCTCGGGCGCTTGCTTTGCTTGGGTTCCGGTGCGTCTGGTGTCGGCAGATATCGCTGAGCGTTGCGCGTGTTGGGAACGTCGGCTCTATGCCAGATAGAAGACAACGCGGCGACTTACTCAACGCTCTTGGTGTCGTCGATCACATCCATCACCGCCAGGCCGCTATTGCCCAGCGCGATGGCGGCAAATGGTCCGCCATGGCGCGTTTGGGCGAGGTCTCCCGGGTCCGCAGGCTCCGCGGCGGCCAGGATATCAGTCGCGAACATCTCAGCATTGTCCTTGGGCCGAAAGCCCAGGAACTGCGCGCCGCTATTGTCTACCGGCACGCGGTCATTATCGGACACGCCATAGATCACGCTGCATTCCGTCACCGGCGCCTCGATGGCGCGGGTCACAAGCTGCACCAGGTCCTCGTAGCTGAGCCAGGTCCCAAGCGCCCGCGTGCTGGTCACCTGCGCGCAGGACAGGATGCGCAGATGCACCGATTCCAGCCCGCGCTTGTCCCAGTAGAGCCGCCCCAGATCCTCGGCAAAGCACTTGGCCAGCCCATAGAACGTGTCCGGGCGGTGCGGGGCGTCTATGCCGATGCGCTCGGTCTTGGGGTGCATCCCCACCGCGTGGATCGAGCTGGCATAGACCACCCGGCGCAGGCCATGCCGATGCGCGGCCTCCCAGATGTTATAGGCGCCGACGATGTTGGGCCCGAGGATCTGCTCGAACGGCGCCTCATCCCCAATCGCGCCGAAATGCACCACCATGTCGGCGCCCTCCAAAAGCGCCTCAATCGCGGCGAACTCCGCCAGGTCGGCGCGCTGATAGCGCTCGCCGGGGTAAAGCTTGCCGATGTCCTCCACGATGTCGGAGGAGACCAGCTCTTCCGTCAGTTTGCTCAGCGGCTCGCGCAGGTAAGAGCCAAGGCGCCCCGCGGCGCCGGTGAGAACGAGTTTCTTCATGGGATGTGGTTTCCTTGCAGGGGGGCGGCGCCTAGATCACGGCCTTTTCCACGAAAGGCCGCCCCTGGGCAATGCGATCATAGCGGAAGGGGGTCAGATCAAGCGCCCGGAATGCGCCATAGGTCAGCCATTCCGCCGTGCCGCGCCCCATTGCAGGCGATTGCTGCAGCCCGTGGCCAGAGAAGCCGTTGAGGAACAAAAAGTTCTCGACCTCCATATGCGGGCCCACGACCGCGTTCTGGTCGAACGTGTTGAAGGCGTAATGCCCGGCCCATTCCGTCACCACCTTGATCGCCTCGAATTGCGGGATGCGGGTGGCGATGATCGGCCAGACGTGGTCCTGCCAGCGGTTATGGTCCATGGCGAAGTCATCGAAGGCGACCGCAGGGTCCGGGTCGGCCGCGCAGCCCGCCAAATAGGTCCGCGGCCCGTCCTGGCGCATATGCACGCCCGAGGGGTCGATGGTCAGCGGCAGCTCTTGCTCTAGCGGCTGCTCGGCGGAGAAGATCCAGGTGAAGCGCTTGCGCGGCTCCACCGGCAGTTCGAGCCCAGCCATCGCCGCCGTTCGCGCGCCGCGCGGTCCCGAGGCGTTCACCACCTGCCCGCAGGCCACGACCTCGCCCGAGGCCAGCGTGACGCTCTCGACGCGGTTGCCGGCGGCGTTTTTGGTGATCGCCACCACCTCGTTGTCGATATACTCCACCCCGCGCTCGCGCGCCGAGCGGCGGAACCAGTCGAACACCGTGCCGCCGTCCCAATAGCCCTCGTCCTTGGTGTTGATCGAGCCCAACACGATGTCGTCGACATTGTAGAACGGGTATTTGGCGGCGATCTCCTCGGCGCGCATCAGCTGCGTCTCGGCCCCGCAGTCCAGCTGCACCTTCTGGTTGGCGCGCAGCACATCGGCAAAGCCCTCGTTATCGGCGAGATACATGTAGCCATAGCTTTGGATGCCCAGCTCGGGCACGCGTTCGTCGCCGCCCATATGCGCCCGCAGGTTCTTGACGAAATCCGCGGTGAACTGCGAGATGCGCACGTTCAGCTCCTCGCTGAACTGCTGGCGCACGCAGGAATTGGTATGCGCGGTGGAGCAGGCCTCAAAGGAGGGATCGCGCTCCACCACCAGCACCGAGCCGTCAAAGTCCCGGTTGTCAGTGAGGAACCAGGCCGTGGAAGAGCCCATGATCGCCCCGCCAATGATGATCACATCGTAAGAGGCCTGACCGGGGGATTTCGCGAATGCGCCGCTTGCCATCAGAAATCCTCTCCTTGGCTGGCCGCGCGTTGCACGGCGTCGATCTCGGCCTGGGTGAGGCCATAGGTGTTTTGGGCGGTCTCGGCGGAGATGTAGCCCAGCGCGAGGTCGCGCTTGACGGCAATAGGATCGCGACAAGCGGGGTCGCCGTACCCCGCCCCGCCGGGAAAGGCCATGTCCACGCGCCCGCCATGGGGCACCGATTGGCGCCCCTTGCCGCGCATCGCCGAGCCATCCTCGCGGGCCAGCCGTGTCGGCGCGCCGGGTTCGCCGCCGCGCCGCCCGCGCGCCGGGTGGTCCACCCGGTCAAACATCGCCGAGATGTCGAACTCGTGGCCCTCTCGGGCGCCGACGGACATGTACTGCCCCAGCCCGCCGCGATGCGCCCCCGCGCCACCGCTGTCGGGGCGCAGCTCCTTGCGCCAGATGATCACCGGGCCGACCTGCTCGGTGGCCTCCACCGGCATGGTCATCACCCCCGAGGGGAAGGCGGTGGCGCTCATCCCGTCCAGGGAGGGCCGCGCGCCGGAACCGCCGGAGTTAAAGGTCAGCACCTCGGCCCGGCGCGCCCCGGGGCCCGCCCCCGGCGCCGGCCGCAGCGAGAGCTGGAAGTTGCACAAGCACCCCGCGCCCTCGGCGGGCACCACCCCCGGCAAGAGCTTGTCCAGCGCGTCATAGACCGTGTCCGGCACCATATGCCCGATGATATGGCGCAGCGCGACCGGCGCGGGATGCAGCGCGTTGACGATGGAGTTCTCTGGCGCGGTGATCTCGAACGGCGCAAGCGAGGCCGCGTTATTAGGGATCTCCGGCGCGATGGCGCATTTCAGCGCGTAGCAGGCATAGGCCTTGGTGTAGACCAGCGGCACGTTGATGCCCTTCTTGTCCAGCCCGCTGGTGCCCGCCCAGTCGCTGAGGATGCGGTCGCGCTCGATGCTCAGCCGGACCCGCAGGTCGATGGGCCGGTCGTTGCCGTCGATGCGCATATGCCCCTCGGCGGTGCCGGGCTCTAGCGCGTTGATGCGCTCTAGCGTGGCGCGGCGCGAGTTCGACAGGATGAACTCCGAGACCCCCGCCAGGTCGGCCAGGTCGAACTCCACCATCATATCGACAAGCCGCCGGTGCCCGATCTCGTTGCAGGTGGCCAGGGCGTAGATGTCGCCCACCAGCTGGTCCGGCTCGCGCACGTTGCCGCGGATCATCGCCATCAGGGTGGCATCCACCGCGCCGCGGTCGGCGAAGCGCATGATGGGGATGTAGAGCCCCTCCTCGTAGACCGAGTTCGCGTCCGCGCCAAAGCCGCGCCCGCCGATATCGGTGACATGGGCGGTGCAGGCGAAGAAGCCGATCAGCTGATCGTTCAGAAACGAGGGCGTGACGATGGTGATGTCATGCAGGTGCCCGGTGCCCTCCCAGGGGTCGTTGGTGATGTAGACGTCGCCCTCGGCCATGTTCTGGCGGCCGATGCGGCGGATGAAATGCCCCACCGCGTCCGCCATGGCGTTCACATGACCAGGCGTGCCGGTGACCGCCTGGGCCAGCATCTCGCCGCCGGCGTTGTAGACCCCCGCCGAGAGATCCCCGGCCTCGCGCACGCTCGTAGAGAAGGCGGTGCGGATCAGCGCCTGCGCCTGCTCCTCGACGACCGAGATCAGGCGGTTCCACATGACCTGGTAGGCGACCTGGCTTGGGCTAGGCATTGGCGTCTCCTTCCTGGGGCGCGCGGGTGGCGTGAACGTCCAGCGTGCCGTCCGATTGCACCCGCATGGCGCGGCCCGATGGCACGACCACGGTGGTCTCATCCTCGGTGATCAGGGCCGGGCCCTGGACCCAGTCGCCCTGAGCGAATGTGTCGCGCGCGTGAACCTGCGCCTGGGCTTGCGCGCCCAGCGCCGGGTCAAAGAGCGCGCGCTGGCCCAGAGGTCCCGGCGCAAGCCCGGGACGGTCGGGTGTTGCGCCGCCCACGTCCCGGACCTGATCCGGGACCTCCTGCTGCGTGTAGGCGTTCACCGACCAAACGGTGATCTCGACCTCCATGCCGTCCACGGCGCGGCCAAAGAGCACCGCGTAGTCGCGCTCGAAAAGCTCAAGGAGGGTCTGCGCGTCAGGCTTGGCCGCTTGCCCTGCGGTCAGGCTGATCGGGATCTCCCAGCCCTGCCCCGAATAGCGCATGTAGACGCGGTGGTCGGCGGCGATCTCGGCCTGCGCGTCGCAGGAGCGCACGAAGCGCGTGGCCTCCTCCTCCATCTCCGCGAAGAGCTGAATGACCTGGGCCGGATCGAAGGCCGACAGCCACATGAAGACAGAGCGGTTGGCCTCGAAGCTGAACGGGGCCTTGAGGAATCCGATCGCCGAGCCCACGCCCGCGCCCTGTGGCACCAGGCAGCGCGCCACGCCCAGCTTCTCGCAGAGCCGCGCCGCGTGCAGCGGCGCCGCCCCGCCGAAAGCGATCATGGTGTACCCGCTGAGGTCCTCGCCATTCTCCACCGCATGCACCCGCGCGGCATTGGCCATGTTCTCGTCCACGACCTCTGCCAGCCCCCAGGCGGCCTCGGTGGCGTCCATGCCCAGGGGCGCGCCGAGGACGCCCGCAAGGGCGGAAGAGGCGCGCCCGGGATCAAGCGGGATCGTCCCCCCGGCGAAATTATCGGGGTCCAGCTTGCCCAGCACCAGATCGGCATCGGTCACGGCGGGCCTTTCGCCGCCCCGGCCATAGCAGGCGGGCCCCGGCTCGGAACCCGCGCTCTCTGGCCCGACGCGGATCTGGTTCATCGCGTCCACATGGGCCAGCGACCCGCCACCCGCCCCGATCTCGACCATGTCGATCACCGGGATCGAGATCGGCATGCCCGAGCCCTTCTTAAACCGGTAGCTGCGCGCCACCTCAAAGACCCGCGCGGTCTTCGGCGTTTGGTTCTTGATCAGGCAGATCTTGGCCGTGGTGCCGCCCATGTCAAAGCTCAGCACCTTGTCCAGCCCGTGCCGCGCGGCGATGTCGGCGGCAAAGATCGCGCCGCCCGCGGGGCCGCTCTCCACCAGGCGCACGGGGAACTCCGCGGCGCTTTCAAGCGACATGATCCCGCCGCCGGAATGCATCAGGAATATCGGGCAATCCGCACCCTCAGCGGCCAGCCGCCCCGCCAGCCGGTCCAGGTAGGACTTCATCAGCGGCTTGATATAGGCGTTGGCGATGGTGGTATTGAAGCGCTCGTATTCCCGCATCTGCGGCGAGACCTCGGAGGATAGCGAGACCATGGCGCCCGGCAGGACCTCTGCCAGGACCTCGGCGATCATCCGTTCATGGGCATCGTTGGCGTATGCGTGCAGCAGCCCCACCGCGATGCTCTCGTAATCGGCAGCCTTGAGTTCCTGCGCGAGCGCCTCGATCTCCGCCCGCTCCAGCGGGATCAGCACGTTGCCATCCGCGTCCATCCGCTCGCGCAGCACATAGCGCCGGTTGCGCGGCAGGAGCGGCTCCGGCAGCTTGAGGTTCAGGTCGTATTGCTCGAACCGGCTCTCGGTGCGCATCTCGATCACGTCCCGAAAGCCCTGCGTTGTGATCAGCGCGGTCTTGGCGCCGCGCCGCTCGATCAGCGCGTTCGTGGCCAAGGTGGTGCCGTGGATGATCTGCCCGATCTCCTCCGGGGCGGTGCCGGATTTCGCGCAGACCTTTGCCATCCCCGCGATGATCGCGTCCTCCGGCGCGGCATAGGTCGTGAGAACCTTGGTAGAGAACAGCGCCTCACCGCGCTCCAGGACCACGTCGGTGAAAGTGCCGCCGATATCGACACCAAGTCTTGCTGGTTTTAGAGACATCCTGCCCGCCCGCTTCGCATTCGGCTGCACGTTAGAATGCGCGACGGGGCGTGTCTAACGCATTGTTCTTGGCGCGCCGGAGCTGGTTGCTTTTGGGCTGGAGCGGGCTTCTGGGCGCCAAATCTCTTGCAAGAGATTTGCACTTTCCTTCCAAGGAAAGTGGGCCCGCGCGCCGGTAAGAGAGTGGGATAGAGTGATCATTTCGGGGGGCGCTGAAGAAACTCTTGGAAGAGTTTCACAATTTTCTTGCAAGAAAATTGCAGCGCACCAATGCCCGCTTCGGGCCAAAGGCGGCTATGCAACTAAAGGCATCACCCGGGCTGCGGCCGACCTGGAGGTCGCCTGCGCATCAGATCAACCGACAACGACATCTCTGGAAATCGCAACGTTGCAAATGTATGCGCGGTTGCAATTGCGGCCTCCTGGGGGAATGAGGTCATTCAGCGCCACCGGTTCGAGCGAATGACCGAATGGCCGCAGCCCAGGCAAGCTGGGCGGTCGCTCCAAATGAGTCCCGTTGTATCTGGTGTCGGCAAGCGTTGTCAGAGCGGTGCGCGTCTTGCTCAAATTCCACGTCAAACCCAAGCCCGCCATCCAACCAAAGGCATCACCCGCGCGGCACGATCTCGGGCGGCTGATGCGCCCGCCTTTCGGGCAGCCGGCCCTCAAAGGCCTCCACCCGGACCAGACAGCTATGCGCCGCGGGGCCCTGCGCCAATTTCGAGGTCCCCTGGTCGGGGGTTAAGGCGTTGGGGTTGCCGTGTCGGCACAGGTCCCCATCCGGGTCCGGGTCCCACCAAGCGCCTGTCGCCACCTGCACCACGCCGGGGCGGATCGCTTCCGACAGGCGCAGCGTCGCCAGGCACGCCCCGCGCGCGTTGTGGAGCCGGATAGGCTGCCCCTCGGACAGATCGCGCGTCCGCGCGTCGCGGGGGTTCATCAGCGCCGGCTCGAGCCCGTCTGGCCGGTCCGCCTGGCTGACCCGACCGTGGTCCATCTGCCCGTGCAGCTTGTTGTGCGGCTGGTTCGACATCAGGTGCAGCTCGTCCGGTGCCGCCGCCCCCAACCATTCCGCAGGCGCCATCCAGGCCGGATGCCCCGGGCAGTCGTCATAGCCGAACCCAGCGATGGTCTCCGAGAATATCTCGATCCTGCCGCTGGGCGTGGCCAAGGGGTGCGCGTCTGGATCGGCGATGAACGCCTCCATCATCACTGTGAGCTTGGGCGGCGCGGGCACCTCCATCCAGCCGTCGCGCTGGAACTGGTCCCAATCGGGCATCTCCACGCCCTCGGCCGCGGCCCGCTGCCGCGAGACGGTGTAGATCCAGCGCAGCCATTCCTCGGGCGAGCGGCCTTCGGTGAAGGCCTCCTCCGCGCCCAGACGCGCGGCGATCCCCCGAAAGATCTCGTGGTCGTCGCGCGCCTGCCCGACCGGCTCCATCGCCTTGTCCATCACCACCTGGTGGCGGTCCTTGGGCGTCAGCGCCAGGTCGGCGCGCTCCAGCGTCGTGGTGCAGGGCAGCACGATGTCGGCATGCTTGGTCAGGCTGTTCCAGCACCAGTCGTTGGCGATGACCGTGTCCGGCTTGGCCCAGGCGCGGCGGAAGCGGTTCAGATCCTGGTGGTGATGGAACGGATTGCCCCCGGCCCACCAGACCACCCTTATGTCGGGATAGGTGTAGCGCGTGCCGTCGAAGTCGAACGCGTCTCCCGGGCGCTCCAGCATCTCGGTCACCCGCGCCACGGGGATGAACTCTGCCACCGGGTTCTTGCCCTGCGGCAGCGAGGCGTAGTTGACCTGCTGCCGGTTGAGCCCGGTGTTGTTCATCGCCGAGTAGCCGAACGCAAAACCCGTTCCGGGCCGCCCGATCTGCCCCAGCATCGAGGCCAGCGCGATCACGGCCCAGAAGGGCTGCTCGCCATGCTGCTGGCGGGTGAGCGCCCAGGCGACAGAGACCATGGTGCGGCTCTGCGCCATGCGGCGGGCCAGCTCAAGGATGGTCTCGGCGGGGATTTCGGTGATGGCGGCGGCCCATTGCGGGGTCTTCTCCACCCCGTCAGAGCACCCAAGCAGGTAGGCAGAGAATTGTTCCATGCCAACGGTGTAGCGCGCCAGAAATTCGTCGTCGCAGAGGTCTTCGACCAGCAGCGTGTGGCAAAGCGCCAGGATCAACGCCACGTCCGTGCAGGGGCGCGGGGCCAGCCACTCGGCCCCAATGGCCGCGTCGATATCCGAGCGCAGCGGCGAGATGTTCACGAACTCCACGCCCGCCGCCTTGGCGCGCAACACGCCGTCGCGCTGGATATGCGCGCCGAGCCCGCCCTGGCTGATCTGCCCGTTCTTCAGCGGGATGCCCCCGAAGGCGACCAGCAGGTCGCAATCGGTGGCGATGCTCTCCCAGCTCGTCTGATTGTTAAGAAACCCGCGAAACGTGCCAAGGATGCGCGGCACAATCGTCTCGGCGGCGGCGAAGGAATAGGTGAACCTGCTGGAGGTGTAGCCGCCGATGCAATTCAGAAAGCGCTTAAGTTGGGACTGGGCGTGGTGGAAGCGCCCGGCGCTGGCCCAGCCGTAGGAGCCGGCATATATCGCCTGGTTGCCATGCTCGCGGCGCACCCGCTGCAGCTCGTCGGCGACCAGCCTGTTCGCCTCCTCCCAGGTGACCTGCACAAAGGCCTCTTGCCCGCGCATGTGCCCCGCGGTGCCTGGCCCGCCCTCCAGCCAGCTTTTGCGCACCATCGGGGCCTTGATGCGCATGGGATCGTCCAAGAGATCCACCAATGCGGGCCCGATAGGCGAGGGATCAGGATCACGCTCGAACGGGCGCATTCCGGTGACGCGCCCGTCTTGGACCTCCACGCGGTAGGTGCCCCAATGGCTTGAGGTTAGAAGGTCCCGGTCTGGTTTGATCATGACAGTGCGGCTTTCGGTGGCAAATCCTTGCAAGGATTTGGACAAAACTTTTCAAAAAAGTTTTGGTCCCGCAAGGCGTCAAGCGTTGATCTCGGTGGCCTCAACACAATGTGACCGCCCTCAACGCACGGTCCCTCATCGGCGAGCGCCGCCAAATCCTTGCAAGGATTTGGTCAAAATTCTTCCAAGAATTTTGCGCCGCGCCAAGTCACAATCCGTTCACTGGAACTTTCAGCACCGGATTGCCGGTCTCGTCCGTTGGGATCTCGCCCGCGCGCATATTCACCTGCAGCGAGGGGATGATCAGCTTGGGCATGGCAAGCTGCGCATCGCGCTCGGTGCGGAACTTGATGAACTCCTCGCGGGTCTTGCCGCCGCCAACATGGATGTTGGCCTCGCGCTGCGCGCCAATGTTGGTCTCCCACGCGATCGCGCGCCCGCCGGGGCCGTAGTCGTGGCAGATAAAGAGCCGCATCGCCTCGGGCAGCGCCAGCACCTTTTGGATGCTGTCGTAAAGCTCGCCCGCGTCCCCGCCCGGGAAATCCGCGCGCGCCGAGCCGCCATCGGGCATGAACAACGTGTCCCCCGCAAAGGCGGCATCCCCGATCACATGCACCATGCAGGCCGGCGTGTGCCCGGGCGTTGATATGGCAAAGGCGCTCATGCCACCGATCTCGTAGCGGTCGCCATCCTCAAACAGCGCGTCGAACTGCGAGCCATCCCGCTGGAACTCTGTGCCCTCGTTGAAGATCTTGCCGAAGGTCTCCTGCACCTCCATGATCCGCGCCCCGGTGCCGATCTTGCCGCCCAGCTTGTCCTGGATATAGGGCGCCGCCGAGAGGTGATCGGCATGCACATGGGTCTCGATGATCCATTCCAGGGACAACCCGCGCGACGTGACCGCATCAATCAGCGCATCCGCGCTGTCATAGGTGATCCGCCCCGCCGCATAGTCGATGTCCAGCACGCTATCGATGATCGCGCAGGCATCGCTGCCTGGGTCCTTCACGATATAGCTGATCGTGTTGCTGGCCGGATCAAAGAAGCCCTCGACCTCGGGCCGCATCTCCATATCCACCGGATAGTCTGGCATCGCACTCCTCCTTAAGTCGCGCCGCGCCTGGCGCTACTCTAGCGGCCCGTCCGCTTTTTTCCAGGCTCCAATCCCGCCAGTCAGATTGACCACCGGGTTCAGCCCCATCTCCATCGCCACTTTGGCGGCCAGCGCCGAGCGCCCGCCGCTGGCGCAGTAGAAGACATAGGTCTTGTCCTGGTTGAACTGAGGCTTGTGGGCCGGGCTCTCTGGGTCGAGATGAAACTCCATCATCCCGCGCGAGCTGGCCACCGCGCCGGGGATGCGCCCGGTCTTTTCCTGCTCATCGGGGTTGCGCAGGTCCACGAAGACATGGCTGTCCGCGCCGACAAGCCCCAGCGCGTCCTCGGTCGAGATGCTGGGCACCGCGCTTAGGGCTTCTTTGACGATTGCCTTGGCGGATTTGGTGATGTTCTGTGGCATCTTCTTTGGGCCCTTTCCTATTGGTTTCGGTCTCGCAAGCGGCGCGCCGAGCGGCCAGCCGCGCCGCCGCTGCCGCAACCTTAGGCCGACGCAGCAGAGAATGGCAGCGCCCGTATCAGATCGCCAGGTCCAATCGCGGCTTCCAGAACGGCCGGAAGAGCTCGATCTTCGGGCAGCGGTCCATCACCACCTGCAAGCCCGCCTCCTCGGCCATCCTCGCCGCGGCGTCATCATAGACCCCGATCTGCCCCCAAAGCACCTTGGCGCCCACGGCGACGGCCTCCTCGGCCACGCCGTAGAAATCCTCGCGCCGCCGGAAGACCTGCACCATGTCGATGGGCCGGTCGACCTCGGCCAGCGAATTGAACACCTTCAGACCGCGGATCTCGGTCACGTCCGGGCGCGGGTTGATCGGCACCATATCATAGCCCGTCTCGTGCAGCACCCGCAGCACGCCGTAACTGAACTTGGTCTTGTCGGGGCTGGCGCCGACCATGGCGATGGTTTTGACCGAATTAAGTATCCCCGATAGATACTCCGGCGCGTAGTCATATCGGTGGTCGATGTCTGCGTCTGGCATGCTTGGGTCCCTAGGTGTTGGCGCCGCCTGCGCCGAGCATAAGCGCGGCACGGCGAAGCGTTTTTCGGAGTAGCTTTTCGCCTTTTTCGGCGTCTTTAAGATCACCATAGACAAGATGGTTCAGCGCGGTGTCAGTCGCCAGTCCAAGGCGCTGGATGACGGCGTCAATGTCGCCGGCGTTTTGGGACAGAAATACTGTTTTACCCAGCGCCCCACTCGTATGGACCGTTCCTAGTTTCCAGGCCATGTTGTCCGTAAGCTCGGTGATATCAAAAAAATTATGTCCACGGATTGGATCGACCGCGCTATGACTTGTTGCCATTCAGCGGTAAGGACCCGCAGGATGCGCATACCCGACAAGTACTCCGACTGCGCTCCGGCAAGGGCCTTGCGCCGCTCCCGTTCAAGATAGTCAAAGATCCGCTGCCCCTTAAGTTTCACCCGTCCTGCCCCGACCACACGGATGCGTAGAACGTTGCGGACCAGTTCGAAGATACCGATGATCGTGTAAACTGCCAGGATCCCTCCAAGGATGTATAGCAGCGTCATCGACGTGAACCAGTCGGGGATAGACTCATTTCGGGCGAAAAGTTCAGAGTTGTTGATTGCGACGTTGAACCAAATCAGAAAAATCACGATCGACATCAGTGCCGGGAAAAGGAAGTACATCACCACCTCAAGCAAAAGCTTATAGATGGATTGGCGTTTCGACAGGGTCGAGGTTTCAACGCGGCTATCGGCCAGGGTCATCATTCGGACATCGCTGATTGATAGGCGTTCAAACATGCGCGATAGGCGAAAATCGCTGTCCGGCTCGACATGAAACTTGCGTAGCCAGAGCCCGGTCATGCGCGGGGTCATGCAAGAGAAATAAGCGCGTGTCGCGACGATCAGACAGAACAATGCCGCAAGTATGATCCCGCCCACGCCGCCCGCGATAAAGCCAAAGGCCATGACGATAAGTTCAAAGATAAACCACAGCGCCACAAGGACCGCGGCTGCCCAGAATACCCCAGCGATCCGCAACGCGCGTGTTTGCTCTACAAAGGACAGGTTTAGGGCGCCAAGGATAATCCGCTTGGTCACCCAAATCGCGGGCGCCAAAATGATAAGGGCCAGAAATCCAATCGGAGTGAACAAGAATTGATCGCTGACATCTACCATCAATTACCTCGGCGTGGTGCGGCGATGTCCGCCTTGAGTTCATGCGGCTCCAGCGGGTCCAGCCAGGGGTTGCGGTAGAGCTTGTCGTGGCTCTCCACGCCAATCTCGAAGGTGCAGTCGGTCACCGGCCGGGCCACGCAGAGGATCACATAGCCGTTGCCCAGCTGGCGGTTGTTCAGCGCGACCTGACGGCGCTGGTCCACCTCGCCCTCGGTCAGCTTGGCCGCGCAGGTGATGCAGCCGCCGTATTTGCAGCCATAGGGCAGGTCCACGCCCTGCTCGCGCAGGGTGTCCAGCAGCGGGCGGCGCGCCTCGACCTTGTATTGGGCGTAGTCGCGGTTCGCGAGCGTTATGGTGACCGTGCTCATCGCGGATCCCCCGTCATGTTGGGCGTAGGATGGGGTTCTACCCCATCTTCCCCGCGGCGCCTCACAGCCAGATATCCGACGTGCAATCCCCGCCCGGATAGCGCGTCTCGTGGCAGCGGCTGGGCCCGTTCGGCTCCTTGCCGAAATCCACCACGAAATCCTCGTTGATCTTCATGCCTCCATTCTCGGTGTCGCAATCCACCATCAGCATCACGCCGCCATTGGTGCGGATCTCGGGGTAGAACTGGTTGTCCCAGGTCGAGAACAGCGAGGTCGTCACATAGAGCCGCTTGCCGTCCAGGCTCATCTGGATCATCTGCGGCCCGCCGGTGACCTTGCAGCCGTTGACCTCGGGGGCGCGGCCCAAGAGCCCGCCCATCCAGACCTGCCCCGTCAGCACCGGGTTATGCGGGTCGCTGATGTCATACTGCCTTATGTCGCCATGCAGCCAGTTGCAGAAGTAAAGGAACCGGTCGTCCATCGACAGCAGGATCACCGAGATCACGCCGGGCACGGGGATCGGCCACTCGGGATGCGGCTCGTTCTCCACATCGATGATCTTCTCCCACTGCCATTCCCCCGCACCGTCCTTCCACCAATGGATGATGTTGGCGCTCAGCGCGGCGCCGACGAAGCCGTGGCTGGAGGCCGGTTCGTGGTGAAAGCGCACCTCTAGCGGCACCAGCCCGTCCTCGCCGAGATAGAAGGTCTGCTTGGGCTCCTTCTTCTCGAAGTCCCAGAAATGGATCTCGCGCCCGTATTTCAGGTGCCCGACCTCCTCTAGGTCGAAGCCCGGCATGAAGGTGTTCGGCGCGGCCCATTCGGACGAGACCATCACGTTGTGGCGCGGCTGGTACCAGAAGTCATAGCCGAACTTGATGTCGCCCATGGAGCTCTCCCAGCGGCCGACGATCTCGAAATCCTTGTTCAGATGCAGGTAGCCGCCCGGCGCCTCGCCCTTGGCGTCGCCGAGCATCGAGATGATGATCTCGGAGCCCAGGCAGTGCACGGTGTGCGGTGCGGAGAGGTTGGTCTTGGCCTTGATCTCGGTCCCCTCGATCACCTTGTGCAGCACCGGGTTGCGCGGGTCGATCGTGTCGACGACATGGATGTTCGAGCTGCGCACGCCGGGCACCAGAAGGTAGCGCCGGGACATGCTGGAATCGTCATGGCAGGACGAGCAGGCGTTCCAGCCCATATGGTGCAGCTCGTCGCCGATGCCCGGCATCTCCAGCCGCGAGATCACTTGGGAATAGGTCGGGCTGTCGGGGTCGGCGTCGATGGTCACCAGATAGTCGGGCTTCTGGATGCCGGTGCCGGTATAGATGGCGATGGTGTAAAGCAGCTTCTCGCGCGGGGCCTGCATCGCCTCCGCCGGGCTGGCATAGCCGGGGCCGCAGCATTCCATTCCGTGTCCTCCCGCGATTCGTCCTGCGGCGATCCTAGTGCGTCTTGCCTTTCGAAACAACTGTCCGTATTTTGAGACATATGCACCTGGACCGCCTCGCCCACATCCTCGAAACCGTCGCCTCCGCGGGGCGCCCCGTTGCCGCGGCCGCGATCTATAAGGCCACCGGCCTGCCCCGCCCCACGGCGTATCGGCTGCTGCAAAGCCTGACCGAGCACCGGCTGCTGGACGCGGTGGAGGGCGGCTACCTGGTTGGCGCGCGGCTGACGCGCATCGCGCTGATGGGGCAGTCGGATCAGGACGTGTCCCGCTTGGCAGAGCCCGCGATGCGGCAGGCGGCGCGGGACCTCGGCGAGGCGGTGTTCTTGGCGCGCTTCCGCGAGGCCGGGGTGGAGATCATCCGGGTGGAGCTGCCCGCGGACCCGGCGCGCTCCTACATGCATCCCGGGCTGGGCGTTCGGCCCATGCATGCCTGCAGCTGCTCCAAGGCCATCGCGGCCTTCGCGGACGAGGCGTTCCGGCAGAGCATCGTGGACGGGCCGATGCGCGACTATACCGAGCACACCAAGACGGACCCCGCCGCGATCGCCCGGGAGTTCCTGGCGATCCAGAGCTGCGGCTACGCCGAATGCGTACAAGAGATCGAGCTGGGCGTGTCCTCCGTCGCGGCGCCCATCCGCGTGGGCCCGGTGGGCGCGCCCTTCAGCGTAGGCGCCACGGGGCCGGTGCGCCGATTCACCGAGCCGCGCCGCGCCGAAATCGGGCGCCAGCTGATCGATGTGGGGCAGAAAATCGCCGCCGCGCTGCAGCTGGACCGCGAGGCCGCCTAGGGCGCGTTGCGATAAGAAGCCAAAGACCACCAACCGCACGCATTTTCCCATTGTACCCGCGCCCTCTTGGCCCTAGAACCGCCGGTGGAGACGTGGCCGAGTGGTCGAAGGCGCTCCCCTGCTAAGGGAGTAGGCGAGGAATCGTCTCGAGGGTTCGAATCCCTTCGTCTCCGCCACTTGCTCAACATAGTCGTCGAGATCGCCTAAGACCTTGAAGGGTAAGGTGGTTTTTGCGGTTCGAAACCCTTTGTTTCGGGCGTATGGGATTGGCGCGTCAGACAGCAGCAGGGTGCTGCGCCATCGAGCGCGCCGAAAATCTTGCTTGGGTCTCTTGTCACTGATGAGTATGTGGTCTCTTCTTAATGGAAACAGGCGCGGCTATGGCGCAGATGTTTCGGCCAGAGATGCCTGACGGATCGACGAGGACTTATACCGGATGTTTCTGCCAGTTGATCATGCGCAACACGACAACGATCTGCCGAAAAATTGCACTTTTGCCCCGAATGACTGGCGCATCCTGTCTGGCTTTTGGCATCCGGTCGCCTTTGCCCATGACATCACGGACGCCCCCGTTGCAGCGCGGCTTTTGGATGTCGACTTGGTCATTTGGCGAACAAAGGACGGCGTCTCTGCCGCGCGGGATCTATGCCCCCATCGCGGGACGCGCCTAAGCGCTGGACGGGTTGATGATGGTATACTGATTTGTCCCATGCACGGGCTGCATTTTGATGGCTCTGGACAATGCACCAAAATCCCGTCGAATCCTGACCAAAACGCGCGCGTATCACCGCGCCTTCGCCTGCAATCATTGCGGGTCGAAGAGCGCTATGGAATTGTCTGGACCTGTCTTGCCGCGACGCCGACCTGGCCGCTGCCAGAGTGGCCTGGGGTTGGGGATGACAGCCTTAAAAAGATCTTCATGCCCCCAGACACATGGGCAGCCGCCGCCAGCCGCCATGTCGAAAACTTCAACGATGTTGCGCATTTTCCCTGGGTGCATGTGAACACGTTCGGCGGCGACGAAAACGACCGCATCCCGCCCTATGATGTTCATGAGACCGGCCACGGGCTGACGTTTGACCTTGGCTACGACGAAGGGTTCAACCGCTTTCCCGACGACGTCCCCGGCGACACCCGCCATGTGGTCTATACCTATGAGCTCACTTTTCCGTTCTCGACGATCCTGATCATCCGCCCCAATGACAGCTGGTATGTCCAGTATTTCGCAGACACCGTTTGCCCTGTATCCGCCCATGAGACGAAGATCTTTCAGGTGGCCACGGATACGACTGGCGCCCCGGACGAGGCGTTCTTGATCAAAGAAAGCATGATGATCAACAATGAGGACAAGCCATTGGTGGAAAACCAGCACCCCGAAGACCTCCCGTTGGGGATCATGGACGAGGTGCATATTCCAGCAGACCGGATGTCAGTGGCGTATCGGCGGGCTTTGGTGGACAAATTCGGCCTCGGCGCGCCTCTGAGCAGTTAGGGGAATTCTGTGAATCAGGCGGATGACCTAAGACACCTGCGCCGTTCGAATGCGCTCGCGGATGCGGCTGTGACCGCGGTGCAAATCTGGTTGGGCGGCGTGTTTGCACCGGAGAGCTTTGTCGGCTGGATATGCCACCGCGCTCGGCTGTTGGATCTGGCTGGATCGGTGAAGGCGCAAGGCAATACGGATATGTACATCCATGTGCAGGGCCCGCAGCCCATGATTGATGCCATGGAAATGGCCTGCAGCCTTGGCCCGATGGACGCAAATGTCGAAAGAATCGAGGTGCGCTCTATGGCGCCCAACCCGCGGCTGACGGGCTTCGAAGTGCTTGGGTAGCGCCTGCGTTTTGCTCATTTGTTGACCGATCGCATGGATTTTGAGCAGATGCCTTGGGGCGGGTCTGTTTCTCGCATCGCGTCTCTTTTCTTCGCCTCAAAAATAGTAAGCATGAGAAGGAAGTGGACGGGACGACAATGCTAACGGCACCGGTGGGTTTAATACGTGACCTGGACCCGAAACGGGTGATGCGGGCACAGGTAAATGGTCAAGACCTTGTGGTCTGGCGCGCCAGCAATGGCGATATCTCGGCGTGGGACAACCGCTGTCCACATCGCGGCATGGCGCTCAGTCACGGGTTCGTGCGGGGCAACGATCTGGCCTGTCTTTATCATGGCTGGCACTACGGCGGCACTGGCGTGTGCCGGTATATCCCCGCCCATCCTGAACTAGATCCCCCCAAAACGATCAAGGCAACGGTGTTTTCTGTGGCCATAGCGGACGGGGTCATTTGGGTGAATACGCAAGGCGCGGCAGAGCCTGCGCCGGTTCCGATGGCCAGCCAGCCTTTGCGCAGCTTCCATGTTGTATCCCATTCCGAAAGCCTGGCCCGTGCATGCCGGACGGTGGCCTTTGAGGGGGCTTTCCCTGAGCAACTTGAACAGGGGCTTTACCAATTGGGCGCGCGGCAAGTCTTCTTATTGGAGAACCCGTTGGACCAGGGACGTCTTCAGATCACAGCGCTCGCTGACGCGGATGCGACGCCGGAAGGCTGCGCCGCCCTGTCGCGTTGGTGCGAGGCTGTGCGACGGTCGGCCCAGGAAGAGAAGGTGGCCGCATGAGCCGCGCCTATGCCCTGAACGATTGGTACGCGGTAGCCGATGCACAAGTTTTGGCCCGCGGACCGCGCCGCACGATGCTGCTCGACCAAGAGGTGACTGTGTCGGGCACAACGGATGACCTACGGGTGATTGATGCCGAAGGGTCCGCCTATCCCGCGCAATTCAGATACGGTCATGTCTGGACATCTCTGGGCGACGCTCCGCGCCCTTTGTTTGATATTCCCGAAGCGGACGAGCCCGGCAGGCGGCTGGTGCCTTGCGGCGTTGTCCGCGTGAAATGCTCGCCTTTGCGGGCGGTGGAGAACTTTCTCGATATCGCGCATTTTCCGTTTGTGCATACCGGCATTTTGGGCAGCGAGCCGCATACGGAAGTGGCCCCCTATAAGGCCGAAATCCGCGATGACGTGGATGAGGTTTGGGCGACCAAGATCAGCTTTTACCAACCCCAAGCCGCCAAGAGCGCCGAAGCCGGAGGCGATACGCAATACTTGTACCGCGTGGCCGCGCCCACCACCGCCGTGCTGTACAAGACCTGCCCGCCCAAGCCCGAAGCGATGGATGTCATCGCGATTTTCGTCCAGCCTCGGACGGAGACGGAATGCGACGTCTGGCCTTGGATGGCGCTCTATGATGACGTGTCGGCTTTTGCCGGGTTGGTTCAGTTCCAGCAGGAAATCTTCTTGCAAGACCGCTCTATCTTGGAAAACCAGCGCCCCGTGAAACTGCCACTTGATCCGAAAATGGAGATACCGACGCGGGCGGATTTGACCTCAATCGCGTACCGTCGGTGGCTGAAATCCAAAGGCGCGTTCTACGGCGCGTTGACCGAGGACGCATGAGCCAGTTTACCCTGTATGACTACGTGCTTTCGGGCAATTGCTACAAGATCCGCCTGATGGCGGGTTTGCTGAACGTCGCCTATGACACGGTGCCCGTGGATTTTTATCCGGGGCTTGAGCATCGCGGAGAGGCGATGCGCGCGCTGAACCCTTCGGGGACATTACCCGTGCTTGTGGCGGGAGAACTGATTCTGTCCGAGACGCAATCGATGCTGGGATGGCTTGCGGCAAGCTTCGATCGCAGCGGCATGTGGTATCCGGTCTCGGATGCGGGCCTGCATGCGCAAGTTCTGCAATGGCTGGGGTTTTCGGCGCGCCTTACAGCGAGTGTCGGCGCCGCCCGTTTGAACGCCATGCTTGATTGGCCCACGGATATCGAGACCGTGCGTGGCGCGGCGCGCAAAGACCTTGATGAACTGGAGGTGCTTTTGACGGACCGCGTGTTTGCCGGGCAAACTTGGCTTGTTGGCGACGGGCCGACCATCGCGGATATCGCCTGTTTTCCGTATGTGGCGCTCAGCCCCGATGCGGGGTTCGAACATGACGGATATCCCGCAATTCGCAATTGGCTTTATGCCGTGCGCAGCCTGCCTGGTTTCGTGACCATGCCCGGCATTCATCCGCTGCACGAATTGCGCGAGGCCGAGAGCGATGGTTGAGACGCCCCTCTTGCGCCTGCGCGGCGTGACCAAGGCCTACCCGGCTGTATTGGCCAATGATGCCGTCGACCTCGATGTGATGCCCGGCGAGATCCATGCGGTTCTGGGCGAAAACGGTGCCGGAAAATCGACCCTGATGAAGATCATCTATGGCTCGGTGCGCCCTGATGCCGGGACTGTGGAATGGCGTGGCGAACAGGTGGACATCCAGTCGCCGCTGAAGGCGCGCGACCTTGGCATTGGCATGGTCTTCCAGCATTTTTCCTTGTTTGAAACCCTGACCGCCGCCGAGAACATATCCCTTGCCGTGCCCGGCACGATCGCCGACTTGTCAACGCGCATTCGCGCGGCGTCTGCGCAGTTCGGGCTGGATGTGGAGCCTGACAGCCGCGTGCAGGCCATGACCGTGGGCGAGCGCCAACGGATCGAAATCCTGCGCTGCATTTTGCAGGAACCCAAGCTTATCATCATGGATGAGCCGACCTCGGTTCTCCCGCCCCAAGGCATCGCCAAATTGTTCGAAACCCTGCGCCGCCTGGCCAGCGAGGGGATCGGGATCATCTTCATTTCCCACAAGCTTGATGAGATCAAGGCTCTGTGTGACACGGCGACCGTTATGCGCGGCGGGCGCGTTGTCGGCGTGGTGGATGCCAAGGTTGAAGACGCCCGGAGCCTGACGCGGCTTATGATCGGGCGAGAAATCGCGGCCCCAAGCCACAGTGCCGAGCGCGGTGACGGGCACGCCGTCCTCGAAGTCGCCGGGTTAAACCATACGCCGCTAGACCCGTTTGCACCGGCGCTGAAAGATATCTCGCTAACTCTGCGCAGCGGACAGATCACCGGGATCGCAGGTGTGTCAGGCAATGGGCAGGACGCGCTGACCCGTGCGCTGGCGGGCGAGATCGTTCAAGGATCGCAAGACGCCGGAACGATTGTGCTGGAGGGCGCAGAACTGGGCGCTGATACGCCGGACCAGCGCCGGACCAAGGGGCTGCATTTTGTGCCCGAAGAGCGGCTTGGGCGCGGTGCGGTGCCCATTCATACCCTGTCTGAGAACACTGGTTTGACCACCCATCACGCCGGGCTTGTGAACTGGGGCATGGTCAAACTGGGCAAGCGGCGCGCCTTGGCGCAGGGCACCATTGAGGCGATGGACGTGCGCTGCGGCGGGCCGGATGCCACGGCCCAGAGCCTGTCGGGCGGGAACCTGCAAAAATTCATCGTCGGACGCGAGCTGGCGTTGCGTCCCAAGGTGCTCATCGCGTCGCAGCCCACATGGGGCGTTGATGTCGGCGCGGCCGCCGCCATCCGCCAAAAACTGATCGATCTGCGCGACGAAGGGGCCGCGATCTTGATCGTGTCCGAGGAGATCGAAGAGATCTTTGAGATCTGCGACACCATTCAAGTGATGTTCCGGGGCCAATTGTCGCCGCCTGTTCAGGCGCAAACGGCCTCGATTGATGATGTGGGCCTGGCGATGGCCGGCGATTTCGACGCCTTGGTTTTGAGGGAAGCCGCGCATGTCTAGGCTGGTGATCGAATCCCGTCCCGAAAGAACCGTCTGGGCCCCGATCCAGGTCAGTCTTTTGGCAGTCCTTCTCACCTGTCTGGGCGGATCGGTGCTGTTTATGATCTACGGGGTCCCGCCGCTTAAGGGCCTTGATGCGATATTCATTGACCCGCTGCGAACCAGCTATGGGGTTGGGGAAATCCTGCTTAAAATGGCGCCGCTGCTGTTGATCGCGCAGGGGCTGGCCATCGGGTTTCGCGCGCAGATCTGGAATATCGGGGCGGAGGGGCAGTTGATCGTGGGCGCGATTGCCGCCACGGCGCTTGCGATCCAGTTCCAAGGGACCACGTCGCCGCTCTTGCTGCCCGCTATGATCATCGCCGGGATGATGGGCGGGATGGTCTGGGCCGGGATTGCGGCGTTACTGCGCGCGCAGTTCAATGCTAACGAGATCCTTGTCACCTTCATGCTGACCAGCGTGGCGCTGCAGCTGCTGTACTACCTTGTCGCGGGGCCCATGCGTGACCCGTCGGGGTTCAATTTCCCGCAGTCGATCCGGTTCGACGCGGCGGCGAAATTCCCAATCTTGATTGAGGGCACCCGCGTGAATGCCTCGCTCTTCATCGGGCTGGTGGCCTCGCTGATCGCGGTGATCTTCGTGCAGCGATCCCTTGTCAGCTACAAAATGTCTGTGGGCGGCATTGCCCCCGCGGCGGCCACCTATGCTGGCTATTCCTCAAAGAAGGCCATCTGGTTGGCCTTGCTGATCTCTGGTGGGGCGGCAGGCATGGCGGGCGTGGGGGAGGTCTCGGGGCCGTTGGGCATGTTGCAGCGCAATATCTCACCCGGTTACGGCTATGCGGGCATCATTGTTGCGGTGCTGGGCGGGCTGCATCCAATAGGGATCATCTTTGCATCCGCCTTGATGGCGTTGGTCTATGTCGGCGGCGATTTCGCGCTGTTGTCATTGGGAGTGCCCAATGCCGTCACCGGCATCTTCCAAGGTATGCTCCTGACCTTCTATCTGGCGTGTTCCTTCCTGCTGACGTCGCGCATCCGTTGGATCAAACCGGATGCTCTGAAACAGGAGGCTCCGGCTGACTGATGGATGTTTTGGTCTTCATAGTGAGTGGCACCTTGGCCGCGGCAACGGCATTGATCTTTGCCGCAATGGGCGAGCTTGTCGCTGAGAAATCTGGTGTGCTGAACCTTGGCATCGAAGGGATGATGGCGACGGGGGCCGCGATGGGCTTTGTCGCCGTGTCGCTGTCGGGGTCCTACACGGTCGGCTTCGTGGCCGCGGCGGTCTTGGGCTGCCTGCTGTCGCTGGTCCATGCGGTTCTGACGCTGGTGTTTCGCGCCGATCAAACCGCGTCGGGGCTGGCAATTGGCATCCTTGGCCTTGGCCTGTCGTCGGCGATTGGCAAGAGCTACGAGGGTCGCACCGTCGCGGGGCTTCCCGAGCTTAATCTAGGACCCCTGTCGGATATCCCCGTCATCGGCGAGATGTTTTTTCAGCAAGACATCATGGTCTATCTGTCGATCGCTCTGATCTTTGCCACCTGGTATGTGCTGACAAGAACCAAGCTTGGGCTGGTGATCCGTGCCATCGGCGAAAGCCCCGAGAACGCCCATGCGCTTGGGCTGAAGGTCCGCCTGATCCGCGCGGGCTGCGTCGGCTTTGGTGGCGCGATGGCAGGCATTGGCGGCGCCTATATGTCCACCGCCTATACGCCGCTTTGGGCCGAAGGGATGATCGCCGGTCGCGGTTGGATCGTTGTGGCGCTGACGGTGTTTGGCACATGGATTGTGCCGCGTGTGGCCTTTGGAGCGTATCTCTTTGGGTCGATGTCGCTGCTAGAGCTGTCGATCCAAGCCTTTGGTTGGAACATCCCAAGCCAAGCGATGTCCGTCCTGCCCTATGTCGTAACGATCATCATGCTTGCGGTGATTTCCCGAAATCTCGCTTTCATTCGCCTAAACAGCCCTGCCAGTCTCGGTGCGGTGCTAAAAATCTCCTAAATACAACAGCCTTAAATGAGGACCCAAATGCAAAGAAGAAAGATACTCCTAAGCTTGGCGGCGGCTGCGACGCTCGCTTTGCCTGCGGCGGCCGACGACCCGATGAAGATCGGTTTCGTCTACCCGTCACCGATCGCGGATGTCGGTTGGTCGGCTGAGCTGAATGCCGGCCGCCTGGCCATCGAAGAGGCCTTTGGCGATAAGGTTGAGACCTTCTTTGTCGAGAACGTCCCCGAAGGCCCGGATGCGGCGCGCATCATCAACCAGATGGCCGCGCAAGGGGCCGACATGATCATGCTGGGCTCGTTTGGCTATATGAACGACGGCATTTCCTTGGCCGAAAGACGCCCTGATCTGACGTTTATCCATGCCTCGGGTTACCAGCTGGCCGACAATTTCAGCAACTTCCAAAGCCGCAACTACGAGACCTCTTACCTAGTGGGAATGGCGGCTGCGGATGTGACGGAATCCAACACCGTTGGTATCGTCGCCGCCTTTGCGATCCCGGAGGTCGTGGGCATGATCAACGGCTTCACGCTTGGCCTGCAGGCTGTGAAGCCTGATGTGACCGTCAAGGTCGTCTGGCTGAACTCTTGGTTCGATCCGCCCAAGGCTCAGGAGAGTGCGCGTGCGCTGATCGCACAGGACGCGGACGTGGTCTATTCGCTGTACCAAGACACGCCGTCCGTTGTGACCGTGGCCGAGGAAGAAGGCGTTTGGGTCATCAACACCTCCTCGGACATGAAGGAATACGCGCCCAATTGGCTGCTGGCCTCGCAGATTGCGGATTGGTCAAACTATTTCGTCGCAAGCGCGCAGGCGACCATGGATGGCACGTTCCAAGGCGAAGCGTTCTGGGGCGGTTATGTCGATGACACCGTCGATGTCAAAAGCTGGTCTTCGTCGATCTCTGCCGAGACCATGACGATGATCGAGAGTGCTGAGGCCGCGATGCGTGCTGGTGAGTTCCATCCGCTGACGGGTCCGATCATGGATCAAGACGGCACGGAGCGCCTCGCGGCGGGAGAGGTCATCGACGATGCGTCAATGTCCGGCATCAACTGGCTGGTGGCGGGCGTGGAAACCCGCATTCCACAATAGCTTTGCCTGACATCGTGTCCCAGTATCGGGCCGACCTTTTGCACAGCCCCGAAAGGGGCCAGATCGAGCGCATCCCCGATGCGCTCGTTTCTGTCGATGGCGACGGGATGATTACCTCTGTCGCGCAATACAGCGCGGCCAAAACGACCCCTGATACGATCGACCTGCGCGGGCAAGGGGTCTTGATCCCTGGGCTGGTGGATCTTCACATCCACGCGCCGCAGTTCCCGCAACTTGGCATGGCGCTTGATGTGCCGCTGGAAGACTGGCTCTTGCGGTACACCTTTCCGCTGGAGGCACGTTACGCGGACCTAGATTTTGCGACGGAAGTCTATGGTGCGATGGTCCGCCGCCTGCTGGCGGGCGGGACGACGACCGCGGTTTACTTCGCGACCATCCACGCCGCCTCCAGCCTGCGGCTGGCAGAGATCTGTGTTGAACTAGGACAGCGCGCCTTGGTCGGGCGGGTCGCGATGGATGACCCTGAAAGCTGCCCCGAATACTACCGCGATGCCGATGCAAAAACGGCCATCAAAGACACCGCCGATTTTATCACCGCTGTTCGGGCGATCCCCAACAACACTCTGGTCGAGGCCACGGTCACGCCGCGTTTTATTCCCGCCTGCAGTGACGAAGCGCTGGCAGGTTTGGGGCAATTGGCCGCCGAAATGAATGCGCCGATCCAGACCCATTGCTCTGAAAGTGATTGGGAGCACCACTTTGTCCATGCTCGGTGCGGGATGTCGGATACCTTTGCTCTCGACAGCTTTGGCCTGCTGACCCGGCGCACGGTCTTGGCCCATGCGGGCTTTATCGATGACGACGACATGGATTTGATCCGCGCGCGGGGGGCGGGGATCGCCCATTGCCCCCTGTCGAACACCTATTTTGCCAATGCGGCGTTCCCGCTGCGGCATGCCTTGGAGAAGTCGGTGCGGGTCGGGCTTGGCACTGACATCTCCGGCGGGCCGAGCGCGTTCCTGCTCGACAACGCCCGGGCGGCCGTTGCCACGTCGCGCATGCTGGAGACCGGAACCGATCCGTCCAAAGAACAGCACAGTCGCGGCGTCCCGGAAAGCCGCATCGATTTCCGCGGCGCGTTTTGGCTTGCGACCATGGGCGGCGCCGATGTTTTGGACCTGCCAGTTGGGCTATTTGCGGCAGGCCGTCACTTCGATGCGGTGCTGGTCGATCTACCGGACACGGATCTTGTGCCGCTCTCGGACGAAGACCTTCTGCAAGCCATAGTCATGCGCGCAACACCGGCTGACCTCAAGGCGACATGGGTCGCGGGCCGCCGCGTCTGTGACGATCAATAGCGATCTGATCAAGGCTTCTCCATTTTGGAGACCGGCCATGACCAGCGGCTGCCACAAGGCGAATGAAAGCGGACATCCGTGCCGTTGCTGCAAAGGTCCACGTCTCTAATCGGGCGTTTGGGTCAAATTCATTTCATGGTTTCGTTCCCGTGTTGTTGGGGTCTTCGTCTCTCATCCGGGTCACGCCTCTCTTCGCAGTCACTGTGGACCCGGTTCGGTTGAAAACCCATCCTGGAATAGCCCCCTGAAAGTGGTCCACCCACTGGGATAGAAGTATCCCGATTTCAGGAGGACCAGAGAATGGCTGGAAAACGAGAGAGTTCGAGGCGTTCCGCCACTGGTTCGAGGAATGCCGAAGAACGGAAGATATCGTAACGAAGCTGCGTCAGATTGAGGTGTTGCAGGGGCAAGGCATGTCGATTGCAGATGCCGTTCGTCAGGTCGGGACGACGCAGCAGACCTATTATCGATGGCGCAAATTGTACGGTGGGATGGGCCGGGCGCAATTGAAACGTCTCAAGGAACTGGAAAAAGAAAACCAGCATCTTAGGCGGGCAGTGTCTGACTTGACCCTCGACAAGCTGATCCTGACTGAGGCCGCACGGGGAAACTACTAAGCCCTTCACGTCGCCGCCGGTGCATTGATCATGTGCGGCAGACGCTTGGCGTATCCGAGCGCCGCGCCTGCCGCACATTGGGACAGCACCGCTCGACCCAACGCAAGGTTCCAACTGGCCGGTCCGATGAGGAGCTGTTGACCGAGGATATCATCGAGCTTGCCCGAAAGTTTGGGCGGTACGGGTATCGCATGGTCACTGGCTTGCTCAACAACTCGGGCTGGTATGTGAACCACAAACGGGTTGAACGGATATGGCGACGTGAGGGGCTGAAGGTCCCGCAAAAACAGACAAGGAAGGGGCGGCTCTGGCTGAACGACGGTTCCTGTGTGCGGCTTCGGCCAGAACGACCGAACCACGTCTGGTCCTATGACTTCGTTCAGGACCGGACCCATGACGGGCGTGCGTATCGCACACTCAACATCATCGACGAGTTCACCAAGGAGGCTCTCATGATCCGTGTCGATCGCAAGCTCAATTCCATTGATGTCGTGGATGCCCTGACAGACCTGTTCATCTTGCGCGGACCGCCCGAGTTTATCAGGTCGGACAACGGACCCGAATTCATCGCCCTGAAGGTCAGGGAATGGATCGGAGCGGTCGGTGCGAAGACGGCCTATATTGAGCCTGGATCACCCTGGGAGAACGGCTACTGCGAAAGCTTCAATGCCAGGTTCCGCGATGAGCTGCTCAATGGCGAAATCTTCTACTCGCTCAGAGAAGCTCAGATCCTGATCGAACCAATGGCGCATCCACTACAACACCATCAGGCCACACCGCGCCCTGGGATACCGACCGCCCGCGCCAGAAAGCCTCGTCCCGATAGACCAGAGGCCCATCATGCACTAACAATTGACCCGGACCACCCGATGGCGGCTCTCCAAATTCGACCTCCGATGTATGCCGCGGCCTGCATGGATGGCTGGGTTTTTTTGCTGCGCGGCGGTACCTTGATCTCCCTCATGCTGAATTTTTCGTTCTGTGAGCGCGCGCAGCGAGGGACCAAGACTTCTGCTGTGGGCTCAGAACAGCCATTGCGACGGGTCCCTTAAAGACCAAATCGGAAGCGAAAGAGGCCGCCCGCACAAACGGGGTCTTTGGCTTTCGAAACGATATCCGCCGAGCCGTCTGCCTTGGGCGCCTCGATCGGGCTCGGCCCTGGACCCCAAAGACCGAAAAGCGTCCTTATCGACGACACTCAGGAACCTTTTTGCGGGGGACATAACATCTGGCCGGTCCAGCGGCGCGGCGGGCATTTCCGAGGGGTTAACCCTGCGCGCGGTGGTTCCGGGGGTGGGGCCGCTCATCGGTGGGTTAACGCCTTATTTTGTTGAGGAATCGCCGGTCGGCAAAGCGTCGGCAAAACGTCGGCCTTGCGTATGGCACCTTGTCGGGCAAACCGGTGGATTAACGCAGCGCGCGGTGGGTTTGGGGTTTGTTTGGGATCTGAGGGGGGAGGCGTGGGTTCGCGCAGCTTACGTTTGCTGGAGGATGTTTGGGTACGGCTATTAAGGGTGGTGGGCACATTGCCCACCCTACGCTTGCTTAGATGGCCGCTCTGCGGACGAAGCGGACTTTGGCAAAGGTGAATGGAATCTCTGGCTTGGGGCATCGTTCGGCTTAAATTGCCTTTTGTCTACTCGCCTTGAGCTGTCCTACACTACTGCAGTTTCTCCAAGAGCTCTAACGGATCGACTTCCAAACCTGCCAGATCAGCATTCCAGTTGGGCCCGGTAAGTCCATTTTGCTCCGACAGAAAGGGGATAGTTCTCTCTAGAAAGTTCTTCAGCGATACTTCCTCAACGTCAGTATTAAACGCAAACTTGGGCTGCGCTCTTACGGCATATGCGCGATCAGACCAGACGGGTACAACGAATGTATCCATATCGTCATTTGATGCGCACGTGACGGGCAAGTCTCTATCCGTTTCAACAACAAGCCAAACTGACTTACTCTCTAACACCCTTTGAACAAAACGGTGGTATGCCGCGATACTATCTGCGCTGTTGATAATCATTTTTGACCATAAGGTACTTCTGAAGTCGGTTCTGAAAACGACATTGGTGAAGTCGCAGCAAAAGGTCAACATGGGCTCTTCGCGGCCATGCGGTCGAGCAGCACATGGATTGCCGTAACATTAGAAGCCGCTGTTGACGGCCCAAACCAGCCGCTCACCGAGGCACTCGGACGCTGCGGGCGCAGCCCGCATTGCCGCCGTTCGCTGCGGACGCGAAATCAAGACGACGGCGAACTGGTAGTCTGCGGACTTTTCCGACCTTGAATTTTCGCCCTTCGTCAATGCAGCATCTGTTCGCGGATGCAGCGGGCTGGTTTCTGCGGTGCGTGACGTTTCCCGTTTGCAGTCATTCATACGGGTTCAAATTGGATAAATCCAAACCAACATTTCGCTGCGGTCACGATGGACTGACAAGACGCGGACAAGGGCGACATTGGCGTTTCGTCCGCTTTGGAACTCGAAAACAACCAAGGGCTGATTGAGGCCACAATTGGTGCTTGTTGGGCTGAACAGATCCCTAGAATTGTTAAAACTCAGGCGGTCAGCCTTCCATGGCCGTCGTCAATCCCAAGCCGATCCTTGATCGCCAGCGCAACAAGCCGCTGTGACGCTATCCTTGGGTGCGGCATCTCTGGAATGAGCCCTTCTGCACCGTAGCGATCAAGATACTCTTGGTGATTGAGGACGTGGACGAGGTGACCGCCGCATGGGATAAAGCGCTTTCCGACGCCGGCTAACCCGTACGGCGGTTCCCTCAACTTGCTCAGGTAAGCCAATCAATGCGCATACCGGCGCCGAGGTTTCGCCACATTTCGAACCAAAATCAAACGGGACCGGGGCCCGCCGATGGGCGCCCCTTGGAAACGAAGTTTTGCTCGGAATGTGGGTGCCTTAGGAATGAACATCGTCGCACGCTCTCCACGGTTGGTTCAGGAAGACCTCGCAGAGGACGCCCTCCGCGCGGGCGATCTTCTGTTGCAGGGCCAGTACCGGATCGAGCAGTTCCTCGGCGCGGGCGGCTTTGGCATCACCTACCGGGCGCGCGACTGCCTGGATCGTGGGGTGGTGATCAAGGAGTGCTTCCCCAACTCGATCTGCAGACGCTCCGACAAACTTGTGCGCACGCGCTCGCGGAAGCTGCAGACGACCTTCGAGGCGATTGTGCGCGACTTTGGGATGGAGGCCCGCCGCATGGCGCGCCTGGTGCATCCCAACATCGTCGGCGTGCACCAGGTGTTCGAAGAGAACGGCACCGCCTATATGGCGCTGGACATGGTGCCAGGCCGCAACCTCTTGGACATCGTCGAGAGCGACCCCGAGGCGCTGTCGCCTGACGATATCCAGGCCGTCCTGCGGCAGCTCTTGGACGCGGTGGCCTATCTTCATGACCGCAACATCCTGCACCGGGACATCTCGCCCGATAACGTCCTGATCGACCCAAACGGCACCGCGGTGCTGATCGATTTCGGCGCCGCGCACGAGCTCGCGGCCCGCGCCGACGCGCTGGGGACCGAGCTGCATATGGTGAAGGATGGCTACTCGCCGCAGGAGTTCTACGTGCAAAACGGCGCGCATAGCCCGTCCAGCGATCTCTACTCACTCGCGGCGACGTTCTATCATGTGATCACTGGCCAGGCGCCGCCCGACAGCCAAACTCGGCTGGCGGCGATCGCGGCCAACAAGCCCGACCCGCTGGAGCCGATCCCCGCGCGCTCCGGCCCCTACGACCGGTACTTCCTACAGGCGATCCATCGCGCTCTGGAGGTCTTCGAAAGCGACAGGCTGGCGACCGCGCGGGACTGGCTGCAGCTGATCGAAGAATCGCTGCGGCAGGCCGCGCTGGTCGAGCAGGCGCGACAGGACACCCTGATCGACGAGACCATCGAGGCTTTGACCCGCGAGACAAACGCCGCCATCGCTAAAGCGATCGAGGCGCAGGCGCAAAAGCGGCAAGAGGAGGCACGCGCCGCCGAAGAGAAGGCAAAGGCCGAAAAGGCCCGCAAGCTTAAGCGCGACGCCATGACTGCAAAGCTTGAGGACCCTGGCGACGCTGCAGAAGAGCCGCATCCGTCTCGGCCCAAGCGGCGGCGCCCAGGGCGGCCCCCTCGACCCGAGAAGCCGGTCGACCTGGCAACCTGGACCCCAGAAACCAAGCAACACTAACAGGCAACAAGAACGAGAGGCGGCAGGAGTTCAATGCGATTACTGAGTGAGATGATTGCCCGGACGACATCTGGTAAAGAGGATATGCAGCGCGAGCACCCTGAGGGGGTCGAAACCGGGCCCGCGGCCGACATGCCCGCCGTTGAGATAGGTGAGCACGACCGCGCCGCGCCGGATCAGTTCCCCGTCTTTGACAGCCCAGACGACCCCGACGCGGCCTTTGAGGACGCGCGCGCAGACCCGCCCCCGCTGGTGCTGACCACTCCGGCTGAAGATCCGCCCCCGCTGGTGCTGACCACACCGGCCGAAGACCCGCCCCAGCCTCAATCCACGCAGGATGCTTTCGACGCGAAACGCATGATGGCGCAGGAAGCCCTGAAGATGCTCAAGGAGCGCGCCGTCTCGGACGTGCACGAGGTCGAGCAGGGGCGCCAAAAGACCCGACTCTTGGGGTTCGGCGCCGCGGCGCCGGGAGAGGGCGACATCTTCGGCAACGCGGCCCCAGAGCAGGCCACGCCGTCAAACGCGGGTGTGAAATTTCCCGTCGGCTGGCTGGTGGTGACAGGTGGCCCGGGCGCTGGCGCGTCCTTTTCTCTGCAGGAGGGGGCCGCGCAGATCGGCCGCGGGCATGACCAGGCCATATCGCTAGATTTCGGTGACACGGCGATCTCGCGCGAGAACCACGCCGCGGTCGCCTATGACAGAGAATTGAACGCCTTCTACCTGGGCCATGGCGGCAAGACCAACATCGTGCGGCTGAACAACAAACCGGTCCTGAGCACCGAGGAACTCGCCTCGGGTGATGAGATCCGAATTGGAGAGACAACGCTGCGCTTCGTTGCCCTATGCGGCGAGGGTTTCACCTGGGCACCCGGCCAAGACCACGAGTAGCCCCTTGTTTGAGCGCGCCAGATTTCAGATCGATGCAGCCGTCGCAATCAACAAGGGCAAGCGAGAATTCCAAGAAGACGCCGTTCTGGCGGACTTCGCCATCGGAAGCCGCTTGGGCATTGTCGTACTTGCCGATGGGATGGGCGGCCACAACGCGGGCGACGTCGCAAGCACCCTGGTGACAACAGAGGTGTTTCGCGAACTCCGATACACGACACGTTTCATGCTCAGGGACCCCGCGAGCATTCCGGGGCGGCTCTTGTCGGCGGCGCAGAAGGTGAATGGCTACCTCAAGCGGTACATCTCCGAGAACCCAAACTGCGAGGGCATGGGCTGCACGCTGGTGATCGCGGTCCAAACGGGGAAGGATCTCTTTTGGCTGTCGGTTGGCGACTCGCCGGTGTTCCTGCTGCGGGACGGCAAGATGACCCGGCTGAACGAAGAGCACTCCCTCGCGCCCCAGATCGACTACCTGGCGCAGCAGGGGGTCTTGACGCCCGAGCAGGCCAGGACCCACCCCGACCGCTCCGTTCTGACCTCCGCCATCAACGGCCAAGAGATTCGCTATGTGGACTGCTCGGACGCGCCCTTTTCGCTGAAGAACGGCGACGCCTTGATCGTCGCCAGCGACGGGCTTTGCTCGCTGAAGCCCTCGGAAATCGCGCGCGTGATCCGCGAGAACGCCGACAGGACGTGCGCCAAGGCCTCCGAGAAGGTGCTTAGCGCGATTCGAATGGCGGACTGCCCGGACCAGGACAATGTGTGCTTTGCGCTTATGAAGGTCTCGGACGAACGGGCCGATGAACAGATGCGCATCAATGAAATTCGCGCCGCCAACGCACTGCCACTGATGGCTGACAATGGCGCCACAGAGGCACAACCGAAGAAGCCCATGCGACAACTCACACGCATCCTGCGCGCCGTCAGCCGGACCCCGAATCCATGACCAGAGCCAGCGTTGAACAGATTGTAGACCAGCTTGCCGAGCTTTTGCAGTCAAAGGCTACGCCTGCGGGCGCGCGCCCCACGGCGGAGCGGTTGATCGAGCGCTTGACGTCTCCGGTTCGGGTTGCGCTTGCGGGCGATCCCGGCGTTGGCAAAACGCTGCTTTACCAGACCTTCTCGGCGATCCAAACCGCGACCGGGATCGCACCCAACATCGTCTTTGTGGACACCAAACCCGGGTCCAGTGCCGAGAGCTGGGCCGACGTGCTGACCCAAACTGACATGGTGATCTGGCTTGCCGCCAGCGGCTTGGCCTCGGCGCTCGACAGCTGGCAGGACCTCCCAGCAGAGCTCACGCGGCACGCGTTCCTGGTGATCAATCAAAGGCCCGGCGAAGACGCGCCAAGTCAGGAGGCGCTCGCGGCCTTCCAGCGCCTGGGGTTCAACGCGGCCTTCTCGTTGAATGTTTTGCGCGAGCACTCCCGGATTGGCGAACAAACGTCGGACCTCTTAGAGCCGAACGACTTTGAGAGGTTGCTCTCGGCCTTGCATTCCTACGTGGACGCGGGATGCCAGGCCGACATAGACGGCGCGCTTTTATTCCTGCAGCGCTACTTCAAGATGCGTCGCCGCCCCGTCGATATGACCCAGACCGCGCCTGCCGCAGCAAAGCACCAAGAGCCCGCCCGCCCCAAGACACAGACAACAGAGGCCCCGGTGAAGGCGCCACCGCCCGAGCAGGTTTGTACCGCCGCCATATCGAAAGCGCTCTCCGGTCGCGTGGCCTCCCTAAAATCGCTCGAACCTGACATTGACGGCCATCAGGATCGCGTCATTCAGCACTATCTGGACACGCTGGAGGCGCTCGCAGAGGACCGGGCGCTGCCCGGCGATTTGGACGGCCACATCCAGCAGACCCAGGATCTGGTGATGCTGCTGCAACTGGAAAACACCGAAAACGCCGCGATCGAGGCCACGCTCGCCATGATCCAGCTCAAACGCCACGTCGTGTCTTTAAAAGTCGCCTAAAACCCTGCGTTCATTTGCGGGTTTCAGGCCCGCATTTGCCCCGCAGCGACGCAGAATTGCCCAATTGCCTGGCCATGTTTCGACAGCGGCAAGCGGAATGCTCCCCAGCATGCGCCCGCGCCGCCCAGCCGCCCCCGAGTGCCGCTTGGACCCTGCACGCGCACCGACTTGATAGGTCAAGATGAACGCAAAAGCCAAATTCGAAAAGCCACAGCCTTCCGTATCCCGGGGGTATGAAAAGCTGGTGCATGACAATTTCGCGCCCCTCGACGCGCTTCGGGCGCAACGCGACGACCTGATGTCGGTCCTGCAGACCTTACGGGCCACGGGCGGGGCGGCCATCGGCGCCAAGGCCAAAACGCTGCAGGGCAAGCTGACCGCAGCGGAACCCTCGATCACGATGATCGGCCAGGTAAAGGCGGGCAAGACGTCGCTGGTCAACGCGATGGTAGGCTGGCCGGGATTGCTGCCAGCGGATGTGAACCCATGGACCTCGGTTGTAACGTCCCTGCACCTGACCCCTGATACGCTTATACGCGACACGCAGGCAGAGTTCCGCTTCTTTGAGAAGGCCGAGTGGGACCGGCTCGTCACCAATGGCGGGCGGGTCGGCGAGATCGCGGGCCGCGCGGGCTCGGAAAGCGAGGCCGAGAAGGTCCGCCAGCAGGTCGAGGCGATGCAGGAGAAGTCACGCCGCAGGCTGGGCCGCAAATACGAGCTGCTGCTGGGCCAAAGCCACGATTACGGGACTTTCGACAGTAGCTTGATCGAGCGCTACGTTTGCCTCGGCGACGCATTCGACTCGCAGACGGATGCAACGCGCGCCAACGGACGTTTTGCCGACATCACCAAATCCGCCGATCTCTACCTAGAGCGGCCCGGCCTGCCGATGAACCTCGCCATCCGTGACACCCCCGGCGTAAACGACACCTTCATGGTGCGGGAGCAGATCACCATCCGCGCGATCCGCGACAGCCGCATCTGCGTGGTGGTCCTGTCGGCGCATCAGGCGTTGTCGACGGTGGATATGGCCCTAATCCGCTTGATTTCTAACGTGGACGCGCGCCAAGTCGTGATTTTCGTTAACCGCATCGACGAGCTGTCTGACCCCGGCAATCAAGTGCCCGAGATCAAGGCGAGCATCGAGCGCACCCTGCGGGATCTCAACGGCACGAAGGACTTTGAGATCGTTTTTGGCAGCGCGCATTGGGCGACCGCCGCCCTGCAGACGGACGCCGTGCCGCTGACGCAGGACGCGATTGCGTCGCTCAAGAACTGGGGCACCGCGCATAGGGGCAAATTCCCAGGGCTTACCGAGCACGACAAGATCCTTTGGAAGCTCTCGGGAGTGCCCGAGCTTTTCGAGGCCATCTCGCGGCGCATCGCCGCGGGTCCTGGCCAAGAGGCACTCGATCAGGTTGCGCGGCGCGCACAGAACCTCGCCTACGAGCTAAAGTCCGCCATGCGCGCACCGACGCAATCCGCGCCGACAGAGGCCTCGATCTCGCCCGACGAAGCCATGGCACAGCTTGAGAAGCTGCGGTCCGACGGAGGCGCTGTGTTGCAGGGCGTGTTGGATGAGCACCTGGCAGATTTCGAGACCCGAATGCAAAGCGTTCACAGGAACTTCCTGTCCCGCGCCACAGCGGCCCTGGTGACTCATCTCGACGCCCACGGCGAGGACGTGGTCTGGTCCTACGACCCGACCGGGCTGCGTGTACTCCTGCGCTCGGCCTATCAGCTCTTTGCAAAGCGCGCCGTCCAAAACGCCAAAGAGGCGTTCGCGCGCGCGGCTCAAGAGGCCACCGCGCTTTGCCGCAACAGCGGTGTCGCTCGGGACGCAGTCTTCAAGATCACCCCGCCGGAGCCAGAAAAACCCGCGCCGCCGGTGATCCTCGGGCAAACGATCGTGCTCGATCTCAAAAGCAACTGGTGGTCGAAATGGTGGCGGCGCAGACGCGGGCACAGCGCGTTTTCTGATGAGTTCTATGAGCTGGTGAAGGCAGAGTCGTTGCCCATCCTAGAAGGGCTCAGCCGTGAATACGCCGAGCCGCTGCGCGCTGCGCTGCTCACACAGTTCTCCGAGTTCCTACAGGAACAGCACGAGGCACTGCAGCGCATGGCGCGCGCCGACCCCGCTATGGATCCACAAAGAGACACCGGGCAAGCGCGCCAGGACCAGCCACGCAGCACCCAAGACATCGACAGGTCGCTCGAGATCTTGAGCACCATGGTCGCCTGACGCGCCGCCCCGCCCCCATTGGATGAGGTTTTCATGCCCCCGCACCCCCAGTCATTCTTCCCCCCAGATCCCAGTAAGGCACGCGCGCCAGGTCGACCCCGCCTGGCGATCATGGGGGAGTTCAGCGCGGGCAAGAGTACGCTGACGAACATGCTCATCGGCCGCAACGCGCTGCCCACAAAGGTCACGGCCACGCAATTGCCGCCAGTGTGGATCTCGCACGGCGCGGACGCTCCCTATTTCCGCAGCACCGAAGGCGAGGATTGCCCCTTTGACACCAATGAGATCGACCAGATCTCGCCGCATGACACCGAATACATCCGCATCTTCCATAAGGCAGACACTCTGGAGCTCTTTGACATCATCGACATGCCGGGGATCTCGGACCCCAACATCCCCGCCGAGGTCTGGGAGCGGGTCATGGAATTCGCCGACGCGGCGATCTGGTGCACCCACGCGACGCAGGCTTGGCGGCAGAGCGAGGCCGCCGTTTGGGAGGCCTATTCCGAGGCGCTGGCCGACAAGAGCCTGCTTCTGGTCACGCGCTTTGACAAGATCCTGAGCGACAGCGACCGCCGCCGCGTGCTGCAACGCATGCAGACCGAGGCGGGGGATATGTTTCGCGCGATCCTGCCAATCTCGCTGACGCAGGCGCTTGACGCCGAGAACGACTTTGCGCTTTGGGAGAAAAGCGGCGCCGCGGAGTTTGTATCCGCGCTGGTGGGCCTGTCTCGCGAGCTATCAGCGGAGGGGACTGACGCGGGCGGAACCGATCCGAGCACGACCGACGTGGAGAACCAGAGAGTGGCTGGGGCTGAGGCTGAGACCGTGACGCCGCTCAATCGGCGGCCCGCGCCACCGGTTTCCGAGGGCGCCGTGATGCCGCGCCGCGTGCAGTCCGGGCCACGCTACCGGGAGCGACCGGTGCGCCCCCCGGCCTAGGAGGCGCCCCTGCTTCCGCCTTGCCCCAACGCTTAAAAAGACCATGCTTAGGAGATCATAAAGCAAATGCGGTTAAACCGCCGCTGGCGGGGATGGTCCGCTTTAAAACGGGTGTGACTTGAGAATTGGCGAACTCTTGGACGAGCTGCGGAGCGCTTTGCCCGGCTGCGACCTGTGCGCCTATATCGATCTGGACGTCGCCTTGGTGATGTCGCTCAGCGCCCCGCAAAAGCCCCCGCAAGAGCAGCTGGACGCCCTAGCAGAGATGGCCTGCGTTCTTCTTCGCTCTAACCCCTGCCCTGCTGAGGGGGACCATGCGTCTGAAACCGAATTCACGACGTTTCTCACGCAAGACAGGTCCTACTTTTTGATGCGCTCCACCGGTGATCCGGGCGAGGTTATCTGTTGCAGATGCGGCGCGGATGTTGACCCCGACGCGGTCGAAGCTGGGGCGCGGCTGACGCTCAAATGGGTTGGGGAGGCCGCATGACCGAACGCGGCGAACTCGGCATTCTGATTGACGTGCTTATCGGCGAGGATGAGACGTCCCGGGGGTGGCGCAAGCTGACCGCGCAAGATGGCGAGGACCTGACCCACGCGCTCTTGCGCGACATCTCGCTCGCGATGCTCCCGGCGCGGCTGGTATACCAAAACACAAAGGGCCTTTCCCTTTGCATATTGGCCGGCAACCGGCGGCTTTGCTCGGTTGCAGAGGCACCATCGGAGTTTTGTGCGGATGTCGACATGTCTGTGGGCGTGGCACTTTCCGACACGCCAGAGCATATCGCGAAGGTCACAGAGCTGCTGCATGGCTTCTGCGCAACCTCCACAGAGCTCTTGACGCGATCGGCGCTGCTTGGCGACTTCGACCCAAGGGGGCAGCAGGGCATCTCCCCTCAAGCCATCCAGGACCGGCTGTCGAAACGCGCCATGCAGGCTTCGCGCGATCCCACCGAAAGCCTTGCGGCCTTCCTGGCCCCGGTGATGGACAATGCAAGGACCTGGGTGATGACAGAGAACGACGCCGTTGTCGGCCACTCCGCTTCGGCACCCGACCATGCGCTGGTCCAATCGATTGCAACGTTGCGGTCGCTCCTAAGCGTTCCCGCCCAAGGGACCGGGCCGCAGCTGCTGGTGCATGGTCGGGCTGGCGCGGCGCGTCACGCCGCGGTGTTCGCGTGGTCCGAAGACTGGGTCTTTGGCGCCACGGATGTTGGCGGCCTCGGCAAAGACTACATTCAGTCCTGGCGCGCCGCGGGGCTTTAACGCCGGGCACCAAGACTTGGCCGTTCTCAGCCGCGGACCTTCCCATCACAGACATATTTTAAGCCGAAACGCCGCATTAACTGTGACCTGCTCCGCTTAGGGTCCGCCAATTTGGGTTAGCTCTGTTCAGGTTTTGGTCTTCTTCTGACCGGTTAGCATATTCCGCCGGTGTCATGCCAGCGAGGCTAAAATGGGGCCGGTGGTGGTTGAAGTCGGTGCGCCATGCTGCCACCAGATTTCGGGCCTGGCGCAGACTATCGAACAGATGTTCATTCAAGCATTCATCCCTCATGCGTCCATTGAAAATTTCCACGAATCCGTTTTGCAGGGGCTTGCCGGGGGCGATGTAATGCCAATCGACCTTGCGATCTTCTTGCCATTTCAGGATCGCTTTTGAAGTCCGTTCAGTGCCATTATCGCTGACAACCAGACAGGGATAACCCCGCATCTCAGCGATCCGATCCAGTTCACGGGCCACACGCTCGCCTGAAGGGAAAAAGACCAAGAGTTAGCAAGACCCGCGATATGATGGTGCATAAGTCAGCCTCGAAGACCAGGACACCCAGCCGAATGTCCCGGGCGTCACAGCCCCTATTCCTGTAAGAGAGAGGTGGTCTTCGCCGAAATCTTCGGCGAGCTCCTCAGGGCCAGACTTAGCGCGCCGCGCGAAACGCCGGTGCGCGCTGCGATTTCGTCCATCGTTAGACTAGGCGTCATACCGCCCGTCCTGTTGCTGCACGCATTCTTTGAGAGCTTGGCGAACGGCGATTGACACAGAAAGGTAAAGCGCTTTAACAATGGCTTTAACAAAATAAGTAAAGCGCTTTACTTTTGCTGGAAGCGGCGCTTTTCGCGGCAAACCTAGCCGAGAGGTCTTGGTGAACGCGGAACATTTCCAGCGCTACGGATCTTTGGAGGAGGACCAACCATGTTTACACGATCTTCACGTATTGCCGGGCTTGTCGCAGTTGCGATGGGGCTGAGCACGCCAGTGATGGCTGAAGATGATCTGACCTTTATGATGGTCACGCACTCGCCGTCTTCTGACCCCTACTGGACCAGCGTTGTCAGCGGACTTGAGCAGGCTGGTGAGGACCTGGGCGTAAACGTCATTTATCGAGGGACTGACAAGAACCTAAACGATCCCAATCAGCAGCAGCGCAACATCGAGGCTGCGATCGCCTCGTCGCCGGACGGGTTGATTATCAGCAATCCCAGCCCAGACTCGCTGAACGACTCGATCCTGAAGGCGACCGACGCGGGCATCCCCGTTATCCTTGTGAACCAGGGCGGCGATCAGGTGGAGGCGGTGAACGCTTTGACCTTCGTTGGCGACGACCCCACGATTCAGGGCCAGATCGGGGCCGCGCAGTACAACGCTATGGGCGCGAAGAAGGCCCTGGTGATCACCACACCAATCGGCGCCATCCCGTTCGTGGATGCCCGCACAAACGGGTTCAGCGACACCTTCAACGGCGGGACCACGCTGGCCGAGATCCCGGTGAGCAATCTGAACGATGCGAACCGGATTAAGACCATCACGATGACCGAGCTGACCAAGGACCCAGAGATCGATGCGGTGTTCTCCATCGGCTCGTGCTGCATCAGCGCGATGCTGGAGGCGCGCAACGACCTGGGCGACCGGGGAGAGGCGATGCAATGGGGCACCATCGACGTCACCGTTGGCGCGACGGACGCGCTGAAGGCCGGCGAGATGGATTTCGCATTGAACGCCCAGCAATACGCGCAGGGATACTATCCGGTGGTCCTGCTGGCGCTCTACCACCGCCAAGCCGTCCTTCCGGCGACCAGCCTGTTTATCACCGGGCCCGCGGTTATCACTCCTGAGAACGTCGACAGCCTGTTGGCCGTTCAGTAACCGTACCTGCCTTCACTAAGGAGAATACCATGCCAGCAGCGGACGCCAGTGCTCGGCGCGCTCGGGGGAACGGGTTTGCCTTGCGTGCACTTTTCACGCGGCCCGAGTTCACCGCAATCGTCGGAACCGTTGTCGTTTTCGCGTTCTTCGCGATATTCACAGGCGACGCTGGTTTCCTCTCCTTGGTGATGACAAGAAACTATCTGGAGGTGGCGGCGACTATTGGCATCATCGCCGCCCCCATCACGCTTTTGCTCGTGGCTGGTGAATTCGATCTGTCGGTTGGATCTGTCGTCGCCGCCTGCGAGATCACACTGAGTTACCTAATTGTCTACGCGGGGTGGGCGGTGCTGCCGGCCTTCCTTTTCAGCGTCGCGGTCGCCACACTGATCGGGCTGACCAACGGATACCTCGTCGTCAAAACAAAGCTCCCGTCGTTCATCATAACACTTGCGACGCTGTTTATAATTCGCGGGGCGACACAGGGCATCCTGCGGATGCTGACCGGCAATAGCATCATCGACCGGGTGCGCTCGGTATCCGACGAAGATCCGGTGTCGCTGTTGTTCAATTCCTCAGTTGGACCGTTCTCGATATCGCTGATCTGGTGGATTGGCGTCTCGCTTCTCTGCGCATGGGTCTTGCAGAGGTCGATCTTCGGGAACTGGATCTACGCGACCGGCGGAAACCGCGCCGCCGCTGTGCGCACCGGTATTAAGGTGGACCGGGTCAAGATAATCCTTTACGTGGCCACCGCCGTTTCGGCAGCGCTTGTCGCCGCCATCAATGTCTATGCTATCAACCAGGGCAACGCCAACGCCGCTCTGGGGCGCGAATTCGAGGTCGTGACGGCCGCCGTGATTGGCGGCGCGCTGCTGACCGGCGGCTATGGCTCGCCCATCGGGGCGTTCTTCGGCGCCCTGTTGTTCGGGATGGTCGGCCAGGGCTTCTTCTTCACGCCGCTGCCTGACGTGTGGTTCATGACCTTCCTCGGCGGGATGCTTCTGATCGCAGTGGTCATCAATAATTATACGCGCACCCTGGCGCTAAAGCCGAAGGGAGGCCGTTCATGAGCGCCGCACCTTACCTCGAAGCCGTCGGCGTCTCTAAGTTCTATGACAGTTTCTCCGCCCTCAAGGATGTGACCATCAGTGTCGCCCCGGGGGAGGTCGTTTGCCTGCTGGGGGACAACGGGGCCGGAAAGTCCACCCTTATTCAGACCCTGAATGGCGTGATCAAGCCAGACGAGGGCACCATTCGGGTCAATGGCGAGGACATTGTCTTTGATGGGCCGGACGACGCGCTCGATCTCGGCATCGCCACCGTGTTCCAGGACCTCGCGGTGGTGCCGATGATGCCGGTCTACCGCAACTTCTTCCTTGGTCGGGAGCCCGCCAAGGGGCGATGGCCCTTCCGCCGGTTCGACACCGAGCATGCCATCGCGGCCACCAAAGAGGCGATGCGCGGCATGGGCGCGGAGGCCGCCGATGTCATGCGGCCGATTGCAACCCTGTCCGGCGGCCAAAGGCAGAGCGTCGCGGTCGCGCGCGCGGTCCACTTCGGGGCGAAGGTCCTGATTCTTGACGAGCCGACCTCGGCACTCGGGGTGCGTCAGGCCGAGATGGTCCTGAACTACGTCCGCGAGGCGCGCGACAACGGGGTCGGCGTGATCCTGATCACACACAACGTGCAGCATGCGTATCCGGTCGGCGACACCTTTGTGGTCTTGTTCCTGGGCCGCTCTTTGGGAACCTTCAAGAAGTCGGAACTGACCGAGCAGCAACTGATGCGGCTGATGGCGGGTAAGACCGAGACCCTGAAGGAACTTGGGGCCGATCCCGCAGTCTAATCGTAACGCTGGCGGGCCAGCTGGTTGCTGCCGGTGCTGCCCGGCCTCGCAGGAGGTTTCCTTGTGGCACGTTACGCCTAGGCATTGCCTCTGACGTTGGTGAAGCGCTTTACTATCGACAGCAAACTCCCCCAAGAGGAACCCCGCGCCCCAAGAACCGGAAAGGATGCGGAAACAGAACATTGGAGGGGAACACAGATGCTCCGAGCCACACGAGTTTCTGCGCTGAACTGTCCGCCGGTGTCGCACTTGGAGTTGGAGCCTCGCAACGTCCACTCCAGGCCAAACCCCGTCCCAGACCCCAGGCCTCAGCGCAGCGCAAAATCCGCATAAATCCCGGTGCCGCGGTCCGATATGAACCGCACGGTGTTGCCGCGCATCTTCACCAGCTGGCAATTCGGCCCCAGGTCGGTGTCGCCATGATAGAGATCTCGACAGAACGCCCCGTTTTGCCAGCGCCAATTGCCCGTCACCGGTTTGCCGAAGGCGCGGCCTTGGATCCGCCCGTTATTCGTCACGCTAAGCTTGATGCCAAGCCGCGTGAGTTTCTTCCCGGTCACCAGATCCACAAAGCTCCGCTCGTCCTGGATGTGACGGAATGACTCCGCCGCAGCAGGTACCGAAAAGAGCCCAACCAAACATAAAAACACAACAAGAATTCGCATCGGATGCCCCCGACTGAACGCGCACTAACAAATAGGGCTACGTATCGGGGGATCGTTTGGATCAGTTTAATCCAAGCACGTCCATCATGTCGTATTGCCCCGGCTTTTGCCCCTGCCCCCAAAGCGCGGCCCGCAGCGCGCCCTTGGCGAACAGGCTGCGATCGCTGGCCACGTGGCGCAGGGTGAGGCGCTCGCCGGCGCCCGCGAAGACCACGTCATGCTCGCCGATGATGTCGCCGCCGCGGATCGCGGTGAAGCCGATGTCGCCGCGCTTGCGGGCGCCGGTGATGCCGTCGCGGCCCCGGTCGGCGACGTCCTCTAACGCAACGCCGCGCCCCTCAGCCGCGGCCTCGCCCAGCATCAGCGCGGTGCCCGAGGGCGCGTCGACCTTTTGGTTGTGATGCGCCTCGATGACCTCGATGTCGAAATCCTCGTCCAGCGCGGCAGAGACCATGCGGGTCAGCTTCACCAGCAGGTTGACGCCCAGGCTCATATTGCCGGCGCGCACGATCACCGCATGGCGCGATGCGGGCTCGAGTGCTGCGATCTCCTCGGCGCTCATGCCCGTGGTGCCGATGACATGCACCACGCGGGCCTGCGCGGCGATGCGCGCGAACTCCAAGGTCGCCGCGGGGGCGGTGAAGTCCAGCACGGCCTGCGCCTTGGCGAAGGCCTCCAGCGGGTCGTCGGTCACGGTCACGCCCAGGTCCGCGCCGCCCATGGCCGCGCCCAGGTCCTGCCCCAGCCAGGGGTGGCCCGCGCGTTCGACCGCGCCCACCAGCCGCGCCTTGTCCGAGCCCAGCACCGTGCGCACCAGCATCTGCCCCATGCGCCCGCTGGCGCCCGTCACCACGATCCCAGGTCGTTCCGTCATCTCGCCCTCCGTTTGCGCCCCTGTACCCTGCCGCCCCGCGCTTGGCAAAGCTTGTGTTTCACCTCCGCACCGTTCAAGCAGCGGGAATGCGTTACTTGTTCATTGCGATCTGTATCCTGGCCGCCGCGTTTTACGGGCTGCGCGAACTGGCGCGGGTCGAGAGCGTGCAGTTGTTCGGCGAAATGCGCAGCCACGGGCCGCAGGACCGGCCCCGCGTTGCGCTGACCTTTGACGACGGCCCGAGCCAGCCTCACACGACCGAGGTGCTGGCTATGCTGGCCGAGCAGGACGCCGTGGCGACCTTCTTTTTGATCGGAGAGGCGATCGCAAAGCACCCCGAGGCCAGCCGCGCCATCGCTGAGGCCGGCCATGAGATCGGCAACCACTCTTATACCCACGCGCGGATGGTGTTCCGCGCGCCGGGCTTTGTGCGCCGCGAGCTGGACCAGACGGACGCCGCGATCCGGGGCCTGGGCTATGACGGCCCGATCCACTTCCGCGCGCCCTATGGCAACAAGCTCTTTGTGCTGCCCTGGGTGCTTGCCCGGCAGAACCGGCTCTCGGTGATGTGGAGCCTGGAGGGCGACGGCGATCTGGCGCTGCAAAAGGACCCGGCGGCGCTGGCCAAGCATGTGGTGTCGCAGGCGCGGGCGGGGGATATCATCCTGCTGCACCCGATGTACTCCACCCGCCCGGGAACGCGGGCAGCGCTGCCTGCGATCCTCACCGGGCTGCGCGATCGCGGCTTTGAGCTGGTCACCGTTTCAGAGCTTCTTGGCAAAGCGCCACACTGAACGCTTCCAAAACCGCTGAAAGTGTCATAACTAGGTCAGCCCAGCGCAGGCTGGGATGTGCCGCAGATCAGGACCACGCGTTTCATGGGCAAGCAATCTCATAATCCGGGCCGCGCCCCGTCGCAGCGCCAGCTGCGCGTCGGAGAGCTGATCCGGCGCACGCTGTCAGACGTGCTTAACCGCGGGGACATTCACGACCCCGATCTGAACCGCATGTCGATCACGGTGTCCGAGGTGCGCACCTCGCCCGACCTCAAGGTCGCGACGGCTTACGTATTGCCGCTGGGCGGGAACTTTCGCGAGGAAGCGCTCGACGCCTTGCGCCGCAACCGCGGCGAGCTGCGCCGGGCGATCAACAAGGGCCTGACGCTGAAATTCTCGCCCGAGCTGCGCTTTGTGCTGGACGAGAGCTTTGACCGCATGGATGAGACCCGGCGCCTGCTGGGCCAAGACGACGTGCGGCGGGATATTGACGAGGGCTAGATGCGGGGGCTTGCGCTGCTCATCGCGACGCTGCTCGCGCCCGCGACGCAAGCCGCAGAATGCCAAGCCGCGCGCTTTGACGGCGCCGGTTTTACCTGGTGCGTGGTGGATCTTGAGGCAGAGCAGATGCGGCTCTGGCTGCATGACGACGCGGGCACGCCCTTTGGCAGCTTTGACCGGCTGGATCAGCATCTAAGCCAGAGCGGCGCGCGCCTGGGCATCGCGATGAACGCGGGCATGTACCACCCCGACCGCGCGCCGGTGGGCCTATATGTCGAGCAATCAAAGACCCTGGCGCCGATTGTGACCCGCGCCGGGCCCGGCAACTTCGGCATGCTCCCGAACGGCGTGCTCTGCCTGCGCGACGGCGGGGCCGCCGTGATGGACAGCCGCGCGCATGCCGGGACGCTTGATTGCCGCTTTGCGACGCAATCCGGGCCGTTGCTGGTGATCGACGGCGCGCTTCACCCGCGCTTTCTGGCCGATAGCGACAGCCGCCACATCCGCAACGGCGTGGGCGTGCGCGCCAATGGCCGCGAGGTGGTGCTGGGGATCTCCGACGAGCCGGTGAACTTCCATCACTTCGCGCGGTTCTTCCGCGACCTGGCCGGCACGGCGAACGCTCTTTACCTGGATGGCAAGGTCTCCAAGCTCTACGTGCCCGGGCTGGACCGGCACGACCTGGGGCTGCCGATGGGACCGATCATAGGCACGGTTAAGCCCGCCGGTTGACATTGGCGCACCGGGCGCGGTAGCCGACGCGCTCGTAAAAACAGGAACAAGTAGCATGGCACGCAAGCGCAAGGGACTCGACATCTCGGGCTGGCTGGTGGTGGACAAGCCCGCGGGCATGACCTCGACCGCGGTGGTCAACAAGGTCCGCTGGGCGTATGAGGCCAAGAAGGCCGGGCATGCGGGCACGCTGGACCCCGAGGCGACCGGCGTTTTGGCCGTGGCCCTGGGCGAGGCCACCAAGACGGTGCCCTATATCACCGACGCGCTGAAGGCCTACCGCTTCACCACGCGGCTGGGCCAGGCCACCAACACCGACGACGCCGAGGGCGAGGTGATCGCCAGCTCTGATACCCGCCCGGATGACGACGCGATCAAGGCCGCGCTGCCCAGCTTTGAGGGCGACGTCATGCAGGTGCCGCCGCAATTCTCCGCCGTGAAGATCGACGGCGAGCGCGCCTATAAGCGCGCCCGCGATGGCGAGGAGATGGAGATCGCCGCCCGCCCGCTTTTTGTGGACGAGCTGTCCTTCGTTGAGCGCCCGGACGCGGATCACGTGGTTTTGGACCTGGTCTGCGGCAAGGGCGGCTATGTGCGCTCGATCGCGCGCGACCTGGGCGAGATGCTGGGCTGCAAGGGCCATGTGACCACGCTGCGGCGGCTCTGGTCCGGGCCGTTCGAGGCCTCGGACGGGCTGACCCTCGCGCAGATCGACGAGATGGCGAAGTCGCCGGATCTGGACGGTTTTCTGCGGCCGCTGGAGGACGGGCTGTTCGACCTGCCAGAGCTGCGCTGCACGCCAGAGGGCGCGGCCCGGCTGCGCAACGGCAACCCCGGCATGGTGTTCAGCTCCGAGGCGGAATACGGCGACGAGGCCTGGGCCAGCTTTGATGGCAAGGCCGTGGCGGTGGGCACTTACCGCGCGGGCGAGCTGCACCCCAGCCGGGTCTTCGTGCTTTGATCACACGCCGCCATGAGGCGGAAGGCTGCGCCTCTGTGGCCGAATACTCCGACTGCGAGCGCTACCGCTACAGCCTAACCCGGACCTGGGACCACCCCGGGCGCGGCGTGGCCTTCGTGATGCTCAACCCCTCCACCGCCAGCGAGCTGCGCAACGACCCCACCGTAGAGCGCTGCGAAAGGCGCGCCCGCGCGATGGGGTTCGGCGCGTTCCGGGTGGTGAACCTCTTTGCTTGGCGGGCCACCGACCCAAAGGACCTGCGCGCGGCCGCCGAACCGGTGGGCGAGGGCAACGACGCGGCGCTCTTGGCAAGCGCGGGATGGGCGCAGCAAATCATCTGCGGCTGGGGCACGCATGGCGCGCACCGTCAGCGCGGCGCGCAGGTCGAGGCGCTGCTGCGCGGCACGGGCCAAGAGCTCTTCGCGCTGGGTCTGACCAAAGAGGGTCACCCCAGGCACCCGCTCTATGTGGGCTACGCGCAAGGGCCGGTGGCTTGGAGCCCTCAGGGCGCGTGCTAAGATTGCCGGGGCGGGTGCTCGGGCCGCCAGGGCGTTAAACGCCATTCGACATCCCGGATCACCCCGCTAGTCTTGGCGCATGACCGATCCGATTCCCCCCTTCTCCGCCGCCGAGTATGATCGCCGCCTTGCCAAGGCGCGCGCCGCCATGGCCGCGCAGGACCTGGACGCCGTGATTGCCACCGATCCCTCGAACCAGGCCTGGCTGACCGGCTATGACGGCTGGTCCTTTTATGTGCATCAGGCGGTGGTGCTGCCGGCCGGCGGTCGCCCGCTTTGGTGGGGGCGCAATCAGGACGCGAACGGCGCCAAACGCACGGTGGACCTAAGCCGCACGGACGTGGCGGGCTATGCCGACCACTACGTGCAATCCACCACACGGCACCCGATGCAGGACCTCGCCGCGCGGCTCTCTGACATGGGGCTTGGCGCAGGCCGGATCGGCGTCGAGATGGACAATTACTATTACTCGGCCAAGGCCCATGCCGCCCTGTCCGAGGCACTGCCCCAGGCCACGCTCCTGGACGCGACGGCTTTGGTGAACTGGTGCCGCGCGGTGAAGTCCGACGAAGAGCTGGGCTTTATGCGCCGTGCGGCGCGCATCACCGAGAAGATCCAGCGCCATGCCATCGAGCGCGCCGCCCCCGGCCTGCGCAAGAACGAGCTGGCCGCAGGTATCATGGCCGAGGGCATTCTGGGCGTCGGCGAGGACTGGGGCGACTACCCCGCCATCGTGCCCCTGCTGCCAAGCGGGTCCGACGCCGCCGCGCCGCATCTGACCTGGGACGGGCGCGAGATGCGCGACGGCGAGGCGACGTTCTTTGAGCTTGCCGGCGTCTACCGGCGCTATCACGTGCCCTGCTCGCGCACCGTGTTCCTGGGCGATCCGCCGGACCACATCCGGCGCGCCGAGGCCGCGCTGATCGCCGGGTTAGAGGCGGGCCTGGACGCCGCCCGCGCGGGCAACCAGGCGCGCGACATCGCCAACGCCCTGGGCGCCGAGATGGAGAAGGCCGGGATCGAACGCGGCGCCCGCTGCGGCTATGCCATCGGGCTCAGCTATCCGCCGGACTGGGGCGAGCGCACGATCAGCCTGCGCGAGGAGGACGAGACCGTGCTAGAGCCCGACATGACCTTCCACTTCATGCCGGGTCTTTGGATGGATGACTGGGGCCTGGAGATCACCGAGCCCATTCGCATCACCGCGGAGGGCCCGGCGGAGTGCTTTTGCGATCTGCCGCGGGAATTGATCGCGAAGCCCTAGAGGGAACCCCCGGCGGGGCCTGGCTCACTTGTTGGCTTCTAAGCCAGGCGCCAACGGCGATGGTTTAGGCCGCCGAGCCGAGCGGGAAGATATCGGGCTCTACCGAGGCATAGACGTCTGACGCGGTGGCGGTCGGCGCGCCTTGCAGCACCGCCACCAGGTCACCGTTCACGATCACCACGGCATCAGAGCCATCCGCGGAAGGGCGCACCTCGACCACGGGTTCTTCATTCTCGCCGATCTGCGGGTTCAGCGACACGCGCAGGAAGTCCTCCCCGACCTGGAAGTCCGCCACCTGGGCCACCTCCAAACCGTCCGCGCCGTCATGGTATAGCCAGAACATGTCGCTGCCCGCGCCGCCTTCGGCGGTGTCGTGGCGGTCAAAGATAAGCGTGTCGTCGCCCTCGCCGCCCGCCAGGCTGTCCGCATCCTCGCCAATATGCCAGGCGAATTCGTGGTGCTCGATAATCTCGCGTTCCTCGGTGCGGCCAAGATGGTCGATCACGTCGTTGCCCGCGCCGCCCAGCAGCGTATCCGCGCCATGCCCGCCGCGGATCAGGTCATCGCCCGCGCCGCCGTCAATACTGTCATCGCCACCCGGCGCGCCGCCCGCATGCTCGCCGCCTTCCAGCACGTCATTGCCCGCGCCGCCTGTGATCACGTCAGCGCCGCTGCCGCCGTCGGCGTAGCCGCCGGTCTCGCCGGCGGTCAGATCATCCGCCCCCGCACCGCCGTACAAAGCCCCGCTTCCCGAGCCGCCGACAAGCGTGTCGTCGCCCTCGCCGCCAAAGGCATACCCGCCATCGCTGCCCAGAGTGATGAGGTCATCGCCCAGCGCCCCGTCAACCACTTGAACCACGCCATCCGTTCCAACGACGGGGGCGGTCTGCCCCATCTCCAAGGACGTGCTTGCGCCGGTGCCTTCGGCCAAGGCAACCGCGTCACCCGCATCGCTGAGCGTGAGGTCCTCCACACCCGCCGCAAGCGCCGAGCTTAGGGTCTCGCCCATTCCGACAAGGTTGTCGCTGTCCCGCTCCAACAGTTCACGCAGCGCAAGATCCCCCTCGGGGCCGAATGTCTCGTCGTTCGGACCCACCGGATCGAGCGGGTCACCGGCGCCTCCGTCCACCACTGGATCAGCCGGAGCATCCGGGTCCACGGGATCGAGGATTGTGTCGGGGTCAATGGGCTCTACAGGCCGCGGGTCCGGGGCGTTGGGGTCCACGGGATCAATGATCGTGTCGGGGTCAAGAGGCTCCACAGGCCGTGGGTCCGGCGCGTTCGGATCGACCGGGTCAATGACGCCCAAAAGCGGGTCCACCAATTCGCGATCCGGGTCAAGCTCGGTCTGCGGCGGCGCGTCGGGTGAAACCACTTGGCCTATTTCCTCGGCGACCAAGGCATCGGACAAGGAGATCTCAAAGATCGAGCCATCAACCGCATCGGGCAGGCGCAGCATGATGTCGTCCGCCGGAACCTCGCCCTGATCCTGGAATAGGATGGAGATCTCGGCCTCGCCACCGATATCGAAACGCGCCATTGCGCCGTCGGGGGTATCCATCGCCTCAAAGAGGATGCCGCCCGTCGTGCCCGAAAGATCAAGCTCCACGATATCCCGGTCGGGCTCGAAACTCTCGATGGTCATGTCGCCAGAGCCGCTGTCCAGGCTGTATATCTCGCCGGTCGCGCCCGCCTCGTCGCCCGATGCCCCGGTCGGGTCGTCCCCTTCGGGCGAGACGACGTCCTCCAGCGGCACGACCTGAGACTGCGGCTCCGCGCCGCCCGCTTCCGCGGCCGCGCCGTCATCCGCCTGGTCGTCGGCATCGCTATCGACTTCTACCAAGAAAGGCAGCGCCGCCAGGGGCACCAGTCCCAGTATGATCAAGGCCGCAAGCATGGTTCGCTCCAGTCATCCCAAGATGTCACAATAGCATTGATTGAGGCGGGAACGCTGGGAATAGTAGAGTCAATTTAAGGTAAATGGCTGGCGCCACCGGGATCTGCGGCCCCGGCTCGCCAGGGCGCGCGCCGAGAACGCGCCTCAACCGCCGCGGACAGGCGCAGGGACCGCCGCGAAGATTCCGCTTCCATTGCGCAAGGATTTCTCTTATACGCGCCCATCTTCGCCTCCAATGGGGGCAAAGACCCCTCCACGGGCCCTGCTGGACGACATCCCGGCTTGCGCCATCAACCCTTTAAGACAGGAGACCCCGATGTCGATCACTGCCGAAGAAAAGACCCGCCTGATGAAGGAATTCGCCACCAAAGAGGGCGACACCGGTTCGCCTGAGGTTCAGGTGGCCATCCTCACCAGCCGCATCGCGACCCTGACCGAGCACTTCAAGACCCACAAGAAGGACAACCACTCGCGCCGTGGCCTTCTAAAGCTGGTCGCGCAGCGCCGGAAGCTTTTGGACTACACAAAGGCCAAGGACGTGGCGCGCTATCAGGACATCATCAAGCGCTTGGGCATCCGCCGCTAAGGCCGCCCTTTGTCGCGACGCTGAGAGCCCGGGCCAGTCCCGGGCTTTTTGCTGTCTAGGCATGGCGGATTTCACGCAGTTGTCACCAAATGACCGCACCATGGCTTGAAGCCCGGCGCGTTCTTCCCAACATCAGCGAAAAACCTGGAGGACACATGCCCGACCCAAATCCCGCCGCCTCGGAATTCCTGCTGACCCGACGCTCGCGCCCGGCCAAGACACTCTCGGGGCCCGCGCCGGATCGCGCGGCGCTTGAACCGCTGCTGACAGCGGCTGCGCGCAGCCCCGATCACGGCAAGCTAGAGCCCTGGCGGTTCATCGTGCTGGAGCGCGGCGCCTTGGACCGGCTGGCCGCGCTGGTGCGCACGCGCGGCCCGGCGCTTGGGATCGAGCCCGAGAAGGTCGAGAAGGCCGCAAACGAGTACACCAATTCGCCGCTGGCCGTGGCGGTGGTCAGCGCGCCCAAGCCCTCAGAGAAGGTCCCCGAGATCGAGCAGGTCTACTCCGCCGGGGCGGTCTGCCTGGCGCTGTTGAACGCGGCGCTGGCCGCGGGTTGGGGCGCGAACTGGCTTTCGGGCTGGCCCAGCCATGACCGTGACTTCATCCGCGACGGGCTGGGGCTTGCCGATCACGAACGGGTGGCCGGGCTGATGCATATCGGGACCGAAACCGTCGCGCCTCCAGAGCGCCCGCGGCCGGACCTGGACGCCATCACCGAGTGGCGTTCCGCGTGAACGCCACCGCCCTGCCCCGCGCGCTGTCGCTGGCGCTCGCGCAGCTCGCCGACAGGCGCATCCTTGGGATCCTGGTCCTGGCGCTGGTGATTGCCGTGCTGGTCACCGGGCCATTCCTGCTGGTGATTGTCGGTATCGCCGCGGTGATCGACTGGATCCCATCGCCCGCCGGGCTTTGGGGCGGCGAGACCTCAGAGCAGGGCGGCGGCTGGGTGCGCTGGTCGTCCTGGCTCTTTTGGACCTACATCATGTCGCCCCTCGCCGTGGCCATCATCGGCGCGCTGTTGGAGCCCATCGTGGAGGCGGTGGAGGCGCGCCACTACCCGCACTTGCCAAAGGTCCGCAGGCGCGGCGCGGGCGAGGTCATCGGCTACGCGCTACGGTTCTTGGGTTTGATGCTGGGCGTCAGCCTTGCGGCCTGGGTCATCGCCTGGCTCACCGGGCTGCCCGCCGCACTGCTGTTTGTGCTGGCCGGCGGCTATCTGATCGCAAGAGAGTATTTCGAAACCGTGGCGCTGCGGCGGGTGCCGACGCCAGAGGCGAAGGCGGCCTTCCGCACAGGCATATTGCCGCTTTGCGCGGTCGGCCTATTGGTCGGGCTTGGCTTGAACATCCCGGTGGTACAGCTTGTCGCCCCGCTCATAGGGGTCGCCGCGTTCACGCATCTCTACCACGCCAGCCCGAGCTAGGCCGCGCTACGCCGATTCTTTGTACTTTCTCTCCACGTCTTGCGCGAATTGCCAGGTGCGGTTCGCAAAGCGCTTGTTGAGGTTGCCGCGCGCGAATTTCAGCGATTGCACCAGCAGGCGTCCCGCCAAGGTCCGCGCCTTAAGATCGACAGAGACCTGCATACGCGTGCGGCGCGGCGACAGGGCCACCAGCTCTAGCGCCACATCGCCCTCAAGCCCGCCGGCTTCCGTCGCGGTGACAAAGCCATTCGGCGCCTCAAATTCGGTCATCCGGGCGTAGACCTCGCGCATGCGGCCACGGAACTTAAACTTCAGGTTCCACTCCGATCCGATGCCCGGCTTGCCGTAAGCATCATGGCGCTGCACCTCGGCGCCGCGGCGCAGGGCCTGGCGCTCGAAGCCGTCAAAATCAGTGACCGAAGCAAAGACGTGCTCGATCGGTGCTTCGATGTCTTCTTTGGTCGAAAAACGCATGCTGCTGCTCTATGTCTTATTGGTCTTTTCGCCGGGTTAATCTAGCGCGTCTCGCAGCCAATTCCAAATAAGGAAATGCGCGATTGCGCCCTTTCGGGCCGGTTTCATGGCGTCGCTGTTGCCCGCAAACACATCCATCATCTGCTCGCGGGTGACCCACTTGGCATCCTCGATCTCATTGGGGTCAATTGTGATCTCGTCAGAGGTCGCCTCGCCCCAGCAGCCGAACATCAGCGAGTTGGGATAGGGCCAGGGCTGCGAGCTGAGATACTCCACCGCGCCCACGCGCACGCCGGCCTCCTCGAAGACCTCGCGGCGCACCGCGGCCTCGATGGTCTCGCCCGGTTCCACGAAGCCCGCCAGCAGCGAGTACATCTCCTCCGGCCAGCCGGGAGAACGCCCCATCAGCACCTTGTTGCCGCGGGTGATCAGCATGATCACCACCGGGTCCGTGCGCGGAAAATGCGGCGCGTTGCAGGCCGAGCAATTGCGCTGCCACCCGGCGTTCGTGATCTCGGAGCGGCTGCCGCAGCGGGCGCAGAACTTATGCGTCCGGTGCCAGTTAAACAGCGCCTGCGCGGTGACAATCAGCTCGGCGTCACGCGCCGATAGCCGCGTCATGACTCCGCGCAATTCGTGAAACACATAGCCGGGGCCAAGCGCCGGATGCGCCACCTCGGAGGGGTCAAAGAACTGCCCCATCGTGTCCGGCAGCGCCTCTGGCTCCCAATGCGAGATGTCGTAGGCAAAGCGCGCGCCCGCCTCGTCGAGACCCAGAAACAGCGGAGCCGCCGCGCCCTGCAGGACCGGGTGATCCGTCTTGACCAGCCCCGCCGCGTCGCGGTCCTCGCCCGCAAGCAAGGGCTTGCCGCGCCAGAACACCAGCCCGCGGGCCTGCGGGTCCGCCAGAAGCCGCGAAATCGCCTCCGGCTTGTCCCGAAGCTCGGCCGCCCGGTCCAAGCCAGAGCCCCCGAATGTCACCTCTTCCGCGATCTTCATGTTTCGATCTCCCTGGCGACTGTCTGGCATGCCGGGCCGCCGCGCGCAAACGGTCAGGCGGCCCCAAAGGCCGGGTTTTTTCGCAAGGCAAGCGCCCAAGTCCAGGTCAGCAGCCAGGCCGCCCCGCCCCGCGGGGCCTTCAATGCTCCGTCACTAGCGCGGCGCCGGGCGCGCGCCGCCTGCAAAGGCGATCTCCACCGACCCGAACGGGCCAAAATCTGCATGGATCTCTGCCCCGGGCGGGCATTCCACCGGGCGGATGAAGCTGCCCGACAGGATCACCTGACCGGGTTCGATGCTCTGGCCGTATTGCGCCATGCGTCGGGCCAGCCAGACCACGCTCTCGACCGGGTCGTTCAGCACGCCCGCGCCCAGCCCGGTTTCCTCGACCTCCCCGTTGCGCGACACGATCGCCCCGACCCAGCGCAGGTCGCTGTCGGGGGGGTGCCGTTCGCGCCCCAGGACGATCCCGGCATTGGCGGCGTTGTCGCTGATCGTGTCGAAGATCCTGCGCGGCTGGCCGGAGGCGGCGTCGCGGCGCTCGACCCGGGTGTCGAGGATCTCGATTGCGGGGGCCACGTATTGCGTCGCGGCCATCACGTCCGCGCGCGTGACGCCCTCGCCGCCCACCGCGCCGCCCATGACAAAGGCGATCTCGGCCTCGATCCTCGGCTGGATGAAGCGCCCCGCCGGCACCGTCGCGCCGCTGTCAAAGGCCATGTCGTCGAACAATATTCCGCTGTCCGGGATGTCGATGCCCAGCGCCGATTGCATCGCCTTCGAGGTCAGCCCGATCTTCCAGCCGATCACGCGGCGCCCCTGCTCGAGCTTGGCGGCGAGGATGGCGGATTGGATGGCATAGGCGTCATCCATGGAGATCTCCGGGTGGCGCAGCGTCAAGAGCCCGATCTGCTGCCCGGTGCGCTCGGCCCGCAGCAGATCCGCGGCGGCGGCGGCGTGTTCCTGGGGGGTCATTCGTCCACCACTCCGTTCTTGAGGATGCCGATGCCCTGGGCCTCAACCTCAACCTCGTCGCCGGGTTTGAGGAAGATCGGCGGGTCGAACCGCGCCCCCGCCCCGGTGGGGGTGCCGGTGACGATGATGTCGCCGGGCACCAGGGTGGTGAAGGTCGAGATATACGCGATCTGCCGCCGGATCGGGAACAGCATCCGTCCGGTGCGGTCCTCTTGGCGGGTCTCGCCGTTCACTCGGGTGGTCAGCCGCACATCGTCCAACTGCGCGGGGTCCTCAAACGGTACCAGCCAGGGGCCCATCGCGCCGGAGCCGTCCCAGTTCTTGCCCTGTGTGACGTTGAACTTGGCGTGGCGCACCCAGTCACGGATCGTGCCCTCGTTGCACAGCGTCAGCGCGGCGATGTGGTCATAGGCCTGCGCCTGCGGGATGCGCCGCCCGGCCTTGCCGATCACCACGGCGATCTCGCCCTCGTAGTCCAGCTTGTGGCTCTCCGGCGGGCGGGTCAGGGGCTGGCCATGCCCGGTGAAGCTGCGCGCGAATCGCGGGAATAGGGACATGTTCGGCGGCGCGTCCTGGCCGTCCTTATACTCGGCATTGCGGTCGGGGAAGTTCACGCCCACGCAGATGATCTTCTCGGGGTCGGGCACGGGGATGTCATAGCTGAACTCGGTATGGGTCACGTCGCGGCCGGCGGATGCCAGCGCCAGCTCTGCCAGGCCGCCCGCGGCGATGACGTCGCGCAGGGTCCTCCACTGCGGGAATTCGGGGGACAGCGCGGTGAAACCCGCCTCTGACACGGTCCCATAAAGCTGCGCGCCGCTCGCGCGTATGGTTGCAAATCTCATTTTCTTTCCTGCTTCTTCTTGGCCAAAAATACGGATGCGCGCCGCCTGCCGAACGCGCTACGGCGCGATGATCGGGCTGGCAGCGATGGTCGAGTCTTGCGTGTCCACGCCCACGAACCGCGTGCCATGCTGAAACCAGCTTTCCGGCGCGGGCGCCCCCCAAAGGGTCTGGCGCTGCGGGTCCTGCAGGTCCCATTTGATCGGCTCGAGGTCGGGATCAACGGTCTGGTAGTCCGAGCAGTAGATCTCGGTGCGGTGCCCGTCAGGGTCCAGGATATAGAGGAAGAACGCGTTCGAGATGCCGTGCCGCCCGGGCCCGCGCTCGATATTGCCGACATAGCCGGTGGTGGACATCAGATCCAAGAGGTCGATGATGTTCAGCGGCGTCGGCACCCAGAAGGCCAGGTGATGCATCCGGGGTCCCGTGCCGTTGGTGAAGGCCATGTCATGCACGCCGCCCTTGCGGTGCATCCAGGCCGCCCAAAGGCGCTTGCTCTCCTCATCCTCGGTGTATTCCGTCACGCGGAACCCAAACTGGGAGTAAAACGCCACGCTCTCGTCCACATTCGGCGAGAAGACATTGAAATGGTCGATCCGCAGAGGCTTGACCCCACGATAGAGCGCGTATTTCTGGTGGATCGGCTCCAGCCGGTCCATCTTGTGATAGAACTCCAGCGGGATGCCGAAATTGTCCGAGGTCAGCAGCGTGCGGCCCTGATAGGGGCGCTCGACCCATTGCGTCGGGCGGTTCTGGGACTGAAAGAACGCCTCGGCGCGGTCCAGGTCCTCCTCGTCGAAGGTCTTAAAGCCCATCACCTCCACCGTGCCGGGTTGCGCGGATCTCTGCAGGATCACGCAATGATGGCCGCGCTCCTCCATGGCGCGCAGATAGACATGAGTGTCATTCGCGTCGGTGACCTGAAGCCCCAGTATGTCGGAATAGAACTTTGTCGACGCGGCCAGATCAGAGACGTTCAGGCAGACATGGCTAAGCCGGATCGTATTGAATGGCGGGTAAAGGTTTGGTGCGGGGATCGGCACGTTGGCCTCCTGGTTTGTCGCGCCCCGGGCTTGACCCGGGGCCTCTAATTCAAATCTTGGCGCAGGTCCCGGGTCAAGCCTGGGACGGGTGGGCCCTGTCTTTGTCCTGTCTTAGTCCTGTCTCAGTCCAATGCGCCCAGCTTGCTGATCTTGTGCTGCCCGGTGGCGAAGCCGATATGCTTTTGCTCCATGTAGAACTCGAAGGACCAGTCGCCGCCGTCGCGCCCGATGCCGCTGGACTTCACCCCGCCGAAGGGCGTCGGCAGGTGGCGCACGTTCTCGGAGTTCACCCAGATCATGCCCGCCTCCAGCCGCTCGGTGAAGCGCAGCGCGCGGGTCAGGTCATTGGTCCAGACATAGCCGGTCAGGCCGTAGGGGCTGTCGTTGGCGATGGCCAGCGCCTCGTCCTCGGTCGCAAACGGGATCGAGGTCAGCACCGGGCCAAAGATCTCCTCCTGCGCGATGCGCATGTCGTTGGTGGCGCCGGTGAAGAGCGTCGGCTGCACGTAGTAGCCATCGCCGGGCGCCGCCTGGCCGCCCGCGGCGATCTCGGCCCCGTCCTGGCGCGCGATCTCGAAATAGCCCGTGACCTTGTCGAAATGCTCCCGCGCGATCAGCGGGCCGATCTCGGTGGCCGGGTCCAGCGGGTGGCCCACCTTGATGGCGTTCACGCGCTCCACCAGCCGGGCCTCGAAATCGGCGCGGATGCTGTCCTGCACCAGCAGGCGCGAGGACGAGGTGCAGCGCTCGCCGTTGATCGAGTAGATCATGAAGATCACCGCGTCCAGCGCCCGCTCCAGGTCGGCGTCCTCGAACACCACCACCGGGTTCTTGCCGCCCAGCTCCAGGTGGTTGCGCTTGAGCGTGGGCGCGCCCTGCTGCACGATCATGCTGCCGGTCTTGCTCTCGCCGACAAAGGCGATGGCGCGGATGGCGGGGTGCTCGCAGAGCGCGCGCCCGGCCTCCTCGCCGAACCCGTTCACCGTGTTGAGCACCCCCGGCGGCAGCCCGGCCGCCTCGGCGATCTCCACCAGCAGGCGCGCGGTCAGGGGCGACAGCTCGGCGGGCTTGTGCACCACGGTGCAGCCCGCGGCCAGCGCCGGCGCGATCTTCCAGGTCGACAGCATGAAGGGCGTGTTCCAGGGCGTGATCACGCCCACCGGGCCGATCGGCGCGCGGGTGGTGACGTTCATCAGGGTGGGCGAGGGCAGGTGCTGGCCGTCGCGGGCGCCGGAGACCTGGTCGGCGAAGTAGCGGAAGTTCTCGGCCCCGCGCAGCGCGGCCTTGGACATGAAGCGCCAGGCCTGGCCGGTGTCCCAGCACTCGCAGAGCGCGATCTCCTCGGCCCGCGCCTCGATCCCCTCGGCCACGCGCAGCAGGATCGCGCGCCGCTCCTTGGCGGGCATGTCGCGCCAGGCAGGAAAGGCCCCAGCGGCGGCCCGCGCGGCGGCGTCGATGTCGCGCCCGTCGCCCCGCGCAACCTGGCAGATCAGGCTCTTGTCAACCGGCGATCGGGATTGGAACGTCCCGCCCGCGCCGTCGTGATCCGCGCCGCCGATCCGGTTCAGGATGCCGGTGTTTTTGAAGCGCTCCAAGAGCTGGTTTAGGATCTCAAGGTTCTGATCAAGCGCGCCCAAAATTCTTCCCCCTGGGATTGTGCGGCCAGGGCGCGGGCCAAACATGCGGGCCCCGCCTGGCCGCTTCCCTTGCGTTAGACCGCGTGCCGGTGCGTGTGAAGCGAAATCAAGGCCCTACCGTGGATTGCACGACGGGCGTGGCGCGGGGGACGCTTAACGGTCGAGCGGCACCAAGATATCGCGCTGCAAGGCCAAGAGCGCCTCCGCGTCCTGACACCCGGAATAGAGCGCGGCGACGCTCCAACCACTGGCCAGCTGCACCACAAAGGCGCCTATATTCTCAGCCGAGACGCGCGTGCAGATCCCGCCGAAATGCCACATGTTGCGCCCCTTGGGCACGTTGCGCATCAGGACGCCCGGACCATAGAGCACCCCCGGGGCGACCTGCACGCTCGGCCAATCGGCCCGCGCCTCTAGCCCCGCAACGAAGCGCGCCAGATCCGGAGCCGCGCCCGCATAGCCCCCCGCCATGCCAAGCGCGCGCGTGCCCGGCGCCATGGCGAGGCTTTCCAGCCCCTGCCAGGAGCCCGCGCGGGCCTTGCAGGTCTCGAACGGGTCAGCCCCGCCAGCGGCGCGCAGGACGTCGCCCAGCACCAGGTAGTTCTCGTTATTGTAGCGATGCTCTGGCGTCGCCAGCGGGCGGGTCCTCAGCGCCTCGATGATCCGCTCGGCGTGGCGCGTGCTGCGCAGGGTGCGGCCCGTGGCGCCCTCCTGCGTGCTGTCCGGCCAGAGCCCGCTTGTGTGGGTGAGCAGCGCGCCCAGGGTGACCCTGCCCTGCGGGCCCTGCCACCCCAGATGCTGCTGCAAGGTATCGGCGAGCGACAGCGCGCCTGCCCGCGCCAGATCCAGCACGCATTGCGCCGCGAGGGTCTTGGAGACAGAGGCGAGAGGCATCGCGGCGCTCGGCGCCGCCGCCACCCCTAGCTGCTCGGTCAAAACGCCCTCGGGCGAGATCACGGCCAGGGTAGCGGGCGCGGCCCCATGCGAGGCGACCCAAGCGCGATAGGCGTCGCCGATCTCGGCGGCCCCGGCCTGAAACGGCCAGAGACCCAAGAGCAGAACCGCCAGCGCGGCCCGCATCACGCCGTGTATGTGGGGTGGTACTTATCGCCCGGTGATAGGGTGAATATCTCGAACCCATCGGCGGTCACGCCGATCGAGTGCTCGAACTGCGCGCTGAGGGATTTGTCGCGGGTCACCGCGGTCCAGTCATCGGCCAGCACCTTGGTCTCGGGGCGGCCCAGGTTCACCATCGGCTCGATGGTGAAGAACATGCCCTCCTCGAGCACCGCGCCGGTGCCCGCGCGCCCGTAGTGCAAGACGTTGGGCGGCGCGTGGAACACCCGCCCCAGCCCATGCCCGCAGAAGTCGCGCACCACGGACATGCGATGCGCCTCGACATAGGCCTGAATGGCGTGGCCGATATCGCCGAAAGTGTTGCCCGGCTTGACTGTCTCGATGCCCTTGAACAGCGCGTCATGGGTCACCTGGATCAGCCGCTCGGCGCGGCGGGAAAGCTTGCCCGCGACATACATCCGGCTGGTGTCGCCAAACCAGCCATCCACGATCACCGTGACGTCGATATTCAGGATGTCGCCATCCTTCAGCACCTTGCCGCCAGGGATGCCGTGGCAGACCACATGGTTCACGCTGATGCAGCTGGCGTGCTGATAGCCCTTATAGCCGATGGTGGCTGACTTCGCGCCCGCCGCCTCGACCGCGTTGCGGATGAAGTCATCCAACAAGGCGGTGGTCGCGCCGACCTGCACAAGAGGCGCCACGTTGTCGAGGATCTCAGCGGCCAAACGGCCCGCCGCGTGCATGCCCTCAAAATCGCTCGGCTCATAGATGCGAATGCCGTCTTTGGTCAGGCGTCCTCGGTTGCGCTCGTCCACGGGTCTGTCTCTCTGCTTGGTGTCGCGCTGCATATAGGGCAGGTCGCCGCCGAGGGCTAGGGGTCGACGGGTACGCAGTGGCGCAGCGTCACAGCCTCGGGCGTGATGGCGCAGTCATAGGCAATGACCTCAACGCCCGCCTGCATGGCCGCGTCAAAGGCGGCCGCATAGGCCGGGTCGATATCCGCGGCGATGCTGACCCGGTCGCAGTCGGTGCGCTGGATCAGAAAGAACACCACCGCGCGATGGCCCTGCCGGGCCATCTCGGCCAGGTCGCCCATATGCTTGGCGCCGCGGGCGGTGACGCTGTCGGGGAACTCGCCGAGGCCCGCCTGGCGGCTCAGCGTCACCGATTTCACCTCGACATAGGCATCGCGCCGACCGGGCGATTGCATCAGGAAATCGACGCGGCTCTTGGCGGCATAGGGCACCTCGGGCCGCACTAGGTCATAGCCCGAAAGCTCGGGCACGCGGCCCGCCATCAGCTCGGCCCGCAGCATCCGGTTCGGCAGGCTGGTGTCGACGCCGGTCAGATGCCCGTTCTCGTGATCGACCAGCCGCCAGCCGTATTTGAGCTTCTTCTTGGGGTCGTCATTGGGCTCTAGCCAGCAGCGCAGCCCGGGGTCCTTGAGGCCCATCATCGAGCCGGGATTGGCGCAATGGGCGGTGACCTCTCGCCCGTCCTCCAGCACCATATCGGCCAGGAAGCGCTTGTAGCGCCTCAGCAACCGTGCCGGGATGAGAGGGGTTTGAAACTTCATATGAGCGCTCTATACCGGGCGACGCAAAAATCTTGGAAGATTTTTGTCAAGAATTTTGGAAAATTCTTGCCCCCGCCCAGAGGAGACGTGCATGCCCAACCCCACCGCCGCGATGCTTGTGATCGGGGACGAGATCCTCTCGGGCCGGACGCGCGATGCGAATATGTACCACCTCGCGGGCGAGCTGACCAAGGTCGGGATCGACCTGTGCGAGGTGCGCGTGGTCTCGGACGACCGCGCGGCCATTATGGCCGCGGTGAACGCGCTTAGAAGCGCGTTTGACCACCTCTTCACCTCCGGCGGGATCGGCCCCACCCATGACGACATCACCGCCGATTGCGTGGCCGCCGCCTTTGGCGCGCAGATCGACGTGCGCGCGGATGCCCGCGCGATCCTAGCGGCGCATTACGCCCGCGCCGGGACCGAGATCAACGACGCGCGCCTGCGCATGGCGCGCATCCCCGACGGCGCGGTCCTGATCGACAACCCGATCTCTGCGGCGCCGGGTTTCACGCTGGAAAACGTGCATGTCATGGCCGGGGTGCCCGCGATCTTTCAGGCCATGGTCGCATCTGTCCTGCCCAAGCTTTCGGGCGGCGCTCCGCTGGTCAGCGAGAGCGTGCGGATCGAGCGCGGCGAGGGCGACGTGGCCGGTCCCTTGGCCGCGCTGGCCGCGGCCCATTCGGAGCTGTCGCTGGGATCCTACCCGTTCAGCCAGAACGGCATCTACGGCACCAATATCGTCGTGCGCGGCTCCGATGCGGAGAGCGTCGCCGCCGTGGCGCGGGACCTTAGGGCGCAATTTCCGGGCGCGATATGACGGCCGATCAGCTTTATGCGGTGATTGAGGCCACTTGGCCCCCGGCCGCCACGCGGCGCGACGGCGACTGGACATTGCGTGACGGCGCGGGGGGCGGCAAGCGCGTCAGCGCGGCGACCCTCGACGGCGCGGGCGCATGGGACGCCCAAAGCGCCCAGAGCCCCGCCCTGGTGATGGTCCGCGCGGGTGAGGACAGGCTCGATGCCGTGCTGGCGGGGCAGGGCTATGCGGTGGCCGACCCCACTGTGGCCTATGCCTGTCCCGTCGCGGCGCTGACGGGCGCGCCTTTGCCGCCGGTCTCCTCCTTTGCGCTGTGGCCGCCCTTGGCGATCCAGCGCGACCTCTGGGCGGAGGGCGGGATCGGACCGGAGCGCGTCGCGGTGATGGAGCGGGCGGGCGGCCCAAGGGCCGCGATCCTGGCGCGGCACAACGATCAGCCCGCCGGCACGGGTTTCGTTGCGATCCATGACAACGTCGCGATGATCCACGCCATCGAGGTCACCCCGGCGATGCGCCGCCAGGGCGTCGGCGCGAATATCTTGCGGCGCGCGGCGCTATGGGCGCAACATCAGGGCGCCACGACGCTTGCGCTGCTTGTGACCCGCGCGAACGCCCCGGCCAACGCGCTCTACTCTTCCCTGGGGATGCAGATTGTGGGACACTATCACTACCGCACAAAAGAAGGCGCCTGACGCCCGGAGCAGAGATGACCGACCCAAAGAATTCGCCCACCGCGCTGGACCTGCCGCAGGTCGACCCGCTGCCGCCCGAGACGCAGAAATACTTCGACGTCTGCGAGGACAAGCTGGGCATGGTGCCCAACGTGCTGCGCGCCTACGCCTTTGACATCGACAAGCTGAACGCCTTCACCGGCATGTATAACGACCTGATGCTGGCGCCCTCGGGGATCAGCAAGCTGGAGCGCGAGATGATCGCCGTGGTGGTCAGCGCGATCAACCGCTGCTGGTACTGCCAGGTGGCGCATGGCGCGGCGGTGCGGCAGCTCTCGGGCGACCCCAAGCTGGGCGAGGCGATGGTGATGAACTGGCGCGTGGCCGATCTAAGCGACCGGCAGCGCGCGATGCTGCGCTTTGCCGAGCAGGTCACCAAGGCCAGCGCCGAGATCGAGGAGGCGGACCGCGAAGCGCTGCGCGCGCATGGGTTCAGCGACCGCGACATCTTTGACATCGCCAGCGTGGTGGGGTTTTTCAACATGTCGAACCGGGTGGCCTCGGCCACGGGGATGCAGCCCAACCACGCCTATCACGCGGCGGCGCGGTGAGGTTAGCGGCCTGCCTCTTTTGCCTGGCGGCGCCCAGCGCGGCGCTAGCGCTGGAGCTGGAATTCCCCACGCAAGCCACCCCGATCGCGGAAACAAGCACCTCAAAGGACAGCGTTTTCCTGCCCACCGCCGCCTTCTCGGAGGGCGCCAAACAAGGCGTCACCGCCGAGGGCGCCGTGACCCAGATGACCTGGCGGGTGGGAGCGGGCAGCCTGACCACGCTGCAGCTGCTCAAACCGCTGCGCGTGCAGCTTGAAGCCGCGGGCTACCAGATCGCCTTCGAATGCGAGGACCGGCAATGCGGCGGGTTTGACTTCCGCTACCAGCTGGAGCTGCTGCCAGAGCCCGACATGCATGTCAGCCTCGGCGACTACCGCTACCTTCTGGCGCAGCGCCATGGCGATGACGGCCCGGAATACGCAAGCCTGGTGGTCAGCCGCAGCGCCAATGCGGGGTTTGTGCAGCTCACCCAGGTCGGCGCCACGCCGCAGGCCGCGACCGTCGTCGCTTCCACCAAGGCGCCGCGCGCGACCGTGGCCGACGCCGGCCCGGTGGGCGCGCAGCTGGAGGCGACGGGTCATGCCACCTTGGGCGATCTGAGCTTCAAGCCCGGCAGATCGGAGCTTGCCGACCAAGATTTTGCCTCTCTGCAGGGGCTTGCCGCGTATCTGACCGCCCGGCCCGAGCGCACCGTCGTTTTGGTCGGCCACACCGACAGCGAGGGCAGCCTGGCGGCGAATGTGGCGCTGTCCAAGCGCCGCGCCGCGGCGGTGATGGACCGGCTCGTGCGCGCGCTTGGCGTCAGCCGGGCGCAGGTCTCGGCGGATGGGGTCGGGTTCCTTGCCCCGGTGGCCACCAACCTGACCAAGGACGGGCGCGCACAGAACCGCCGCGTCGAGGCCATCCTGACCTCAACGGAGTGACCGGCAGGCCCTGCCGCATTGCTTTACATACGCGCTTGCCGGATGCTGCCCCCGACGGGACAATTCTACGAGGCCGCCTCCATGCGCAAGCCGAACATCATCCTGATCTTCACCGACAATCAGATGGCCGAGACTTTGGGCTGCTATGGCAACGCCGAGGTCTACACGCCCAACCTCGACCGGATGGCCGCGCGCGGCAGGCGGTTCTCGAACGCCTTTTGCTCGCCCTGCCGGAAGAGATGCAGCGGCTTGGCTATGCGACGGGGCTCTTTGGCAAGTACCACCTGGGCGACCCGTCGGCCAAGGCGCCCGGCTGGGACCACTGGGTGACGATGGCGGCCGGCCATGTGCGGTCCTTCTACGACAACCGCATCTTTGACAACGGTGAGGTCTACGCCCAGCCGGGCCATTCGGTGGATTTCTTCACCGACAAGGCGCTGGACTGGATCGGCGCGCAGGACGGGCCCTGTTTCGCCTAGGTGCCCTTCCCGGCGCCCGACGGGCACTGGCCCGCCACCAATGACGGCAACCGCAACCGCCATGCCGCGCGGTATGACGGCTGCCCGATGGACAGCGTGCCCCGGCGGGGCCTATCCGCCGAGGCCGTGCGGAACTTTATGATGGGGCAGGCGGGCAGCGGGCGCGGCCTGGATTTCTCGATGCTTATGCGCGCGCCGAACGCCCCGGACCTGCCGGACGCGCTCTATGATCTCAGCAACGACCCCGGCGAGGAGGTGAACCTGGCCGATGATCCGGCGCATGCGGGGGTGGTCAGGGATCTCTCGGCCAGGATCGACGCCTATTTCGCGCGCCATTCCAGGCCGGACGCCGATCTGTGGTCCGGGCGCGCGCCAATACAGAACAGCATGCTGCAGGACTACTGGCGCGGGGTCTGGGGCCAGGACTGGGCGCCGGTATTTGCCTACCAGGACGCGCCTGCCGCGACCTGACTGCGGCGCCACCCATCGCGCTTAGCAAAGAGCCCAACGACGGCACAGCCATCGGCATGGCGGTGACGGAATCGCTTGGCTACAACCTTTTGACCGCCGCGAACGGCCTGTCGCCCGCGGACTTCACGGGGCTCGCGACAACGGCGGGGTTCCAGCTTGCGATTGTTGGGCAGACCGAGGACGGCTGGAAGACCATGTTCGACGTGATCGAGGCGGTGAAAGGCGGACAAGAGATCAGCGTCGGCGTGATGAGCCCGCGCATCGACGATCTGGCCTATCTGCTGCAGAGGGCGCTTGGGGACGCGATTGAATCCATCGTGACCGGGGGCGACCCGTTCTTTCTGTTCTCCAGCCCCACCGCCGCCGCCATGACCGCAACGCTTTAGGTCACGGTGAACTGCCCCATCATGCCGCAATCCTCGTGCTCTAGGATGTGGCAGTGATACATGTAGGGCGCGTCGGCGGGGGCCTCGTGGTCGAACCGCATCATCACCTCGGACCAGCCGTCCTCGACATGCACCATGTCCTTCCAGCCCTGCGCATAGGCGGGCGGCGGGGCGCCGTTCTGGCTTAGGATGCGGAACGAGCCGCCATGGATGTGGAACGGGTGCAGCATGTCATCGACGCTGATCCGCCAGATCTCGGTGTCGCCCCTGCGCACGGCCTCGTCGATGCGGTCCATCTTCATCGGCTGGCCGTTGATCGCCATGGCGCCGCCGCCGCAGAAGTTGCCCCAGTTGGCGGCCAGCGCGGCAAGGTCCGCGCCGGTGTCCATCTCTAGCGCGAAGGAGCGGGTCACGCGCGCCGCGGACGGCTCAGGCGGCGCGAGATTGGCCAGCGCGTCTGGCAGCGCGGCGTCAAGGCCCGGCTCGGCATTCGAGTTGAGCGTCAGCGCGGCGGTCTCTGCGCCACCAAAGAGCCCCGCCAAGAACCCGCCGCCCTCGCCGAAGCTGACGTTGAGGCTGTTGCTGGCGGCGCGGCGCAGGTCGACCAGGATCTCATAGCGCTCGCCCGGGGACATCAGGATGCTGTCGGCCTCGACCCGCGCCGCCAGGAACCCGCCATCCGAGGCGATCACCTGCACCGGCCCCTCCGCCATCGACAGCGTCAGGAAACGCGCGTTGCAGGCGTTCAGGATGCGCAAGCGCACCAGCCCGCGCGGCACGGTTTGCGCCAGCGGCGCGATGGCGCCGTTCACCACCAGGGTGTCGCCCTGGAACCCGTCCTCGAAGACCTCGCCCGAGACCTCATAGCGCATCCGCCCCGCGCCATCGAAGAGCTTGTCCTGCAGGACCAGGGTAAAATCGTCCACGCCGTAGCTCCGCGGCAGGTCGGCGGACAGGCTGGCGTCGTCCTCGATCAGCATGACTCCGGCCAGCCCCTTGTAGGTCTGCTGCGCGGTGCGGCCATGGGTGTGGGAATGGAACCAGTTCATCGAGGCGCGCTGCTGGATCGGCACGTCAGGGGACCAGGTCTGGCCGGGGGCGATCTCTTGGTGCGGGCCGCCGTCCACCGGGCCGGGTATGTGCAGCCCGTGCCAGTGCAGCGTCGTGGGGTCGGCCAGGCCGTTGCTGACGTCAAACGGCAGGGTCTGGCCCTGCTTCACGCGCAGCACGGGGCCCAGATAGCTGCTGTTGATCCCGTAGGTGGCGCTGGCCGCACCGTTGCCGAAATCATGGGTGGCGGGCGCAAGGCCCAGCGCAATGCGGCCCTCTATGCCGCCGGTGAGGTCGGTCATCGCCAGCACCGGCAGCGGGCGCGCGCCCGTCTGAGCCCAGCCCATCCCGGCGCCCGCCATGGCCACCCCCGCCCCGCTTGCCTTCAGAAATCTGCGCCTGTTCATTGCGGCCTCCCAAGAACTTCAACTATGGTTGACGAAGTAAGGCTTCCTGGAGGTATGTCAACCTTGATTGACAAAAAAGACGACACGTTCCTGGGAACCAACCTGAAGGGCATGATGATGACCCTCCTGGCGCAGTGGAACGGCTATATGGACGAGGGCCGCGCGGCGACGGAGTTCGCCGAGATCCGCCAGTCCGACATGCGGGTCTTTGGGCAGCTTCGCGGGCGGGTGATGAAGCTGTCGGACATCCACCGCGAGCTGGGCTTTTCCCGCCAGGCCGCGCAGCAGGCGGTGGACCGGCTCGCCGGTCACGGCGTGCTGCAGGTCGCCCTGGCCCAGGGCAGCCGGCGCGACAAGGTGGTGTCGGTGACCGAGAAGGGGCAGCGGCTTAGGACCCTCGCCGCCGTGCAGATCCGCCAGATCGAGGAAGGCTGCGCCGATGTGATCGGCGAGGACGGCAAGGAGCAGCTGCGCGCGCTCTTGGTGCGGCTGGTGGAGGGCCAGCGGCGGAGCTGATCCCTCAAGGGGACCGCGGCCTCCTACAGGCCCAATAAAGAGGCGCGTGCGGGCTGAACTTTTGCGCCGGGGGCGCCTGCCTGGATTACGGCTTTTCGTCCCTGCGCCGCCCTCATAGGGTGGCCCCGACTAAAGGAGACCAAGACATGAAAAAAGTTGCACTGATCACCGCCGGGGGCTCTGGCATGGGCGCGGACGCCGCGCGGCGGCTGCACGCGGACGGGTTCGAGGTGGCGATCCTCTCCAGCTCGGGCAAGGGCGAGGCGCTGGCCGAGGAGCTGGGCGGGGTCGGGCATACCGGCTCGAACCTTGAGATCGCGGGCCACCAGGCGCTGGTGGACAAGGCCATGGCGAAATGGGGCCGCGTGGACGTGCTGGTCAACTCCGCCGGGCACGGACCCAAGGGGCCGATCCTCGATATCAGCGACGAGGACTGGCACAAGGGCATGGACTACTACCTGATGAACGTGATCCGCCCGACCCGGATCGTGACCCCGATCATGCAGGCCCAGGGCGGCGGCGCGATCATCAACATCTCGACCTTCTGCGTGTTCGAGCCCGATCCGCTCTTTCCCACCAGCGCCGTGTTCCGCGCCGGGCTGGCAAGTTTCGCAAAGCTCTTCGCCACCAAATACGCGCCCGACAATGTGCGGATGAACAACGTGCTGCCGGGGTTCATCAACAGCCTGCCCGAAAAGGAGGAGCGCCGCCAGCGGGTGCCCTTGGGCCGCTACGGCACCACGGCAGAGGTCTCGTCCTTGGTCTCCTACCTGGCGTCTGAGGGCGCGGGCTACATCACGGGGCAGAACATGCGCATGGATGGCGGGGCCACGGCGTCGGTCTAGGCAAGCGCTGGGGGGGGGATGGTTATCGGCCCGCCCAGGGATTTCGCAGACAAGCGGTGCGTGCTTACGCGCGCGCACCCTTTCGGGCCAATCACACCGCCCACAGGCCGGCTCAATTCTATCCGCTAGGCGATCTGCGACTGCACCGGCACCTGCGTCTGGTTGGTGGCCGGCCGCAGGGTGATCACGTAAAAGCAGCACCCCCATTGCGCCGTGCCGCTGACGGTGAGGTGGAAGCGCTCGATCATTGTGCCGCGGATCGCCAGGCTGACAACGTCCCGCACGGTCTCCGAGCGCGCCATCTCTTCGGGCGTGGCGGGCAGCTCGATGTCGATCCCCGCGAACTGGAACAGGTCCACTTCCGAGCCCAGGTAAAGCTCGCGCCCGAAGGATTCGCGCGCGGCGCGGTTGGCAAAGCGGATGATCTGATCGCGATCCACGATCAGCACCGGGTCGGGGATGATCTCTAGCCCCGCGCGCAGCTCATTGTCCGCCAGGGTCATGACCAGGAACTGGCGGATGTCACCGCTTTCGTCCAAGAGCGGGAAGATCAGCCGCGACCACTGCAGCGCGAAGATGGCTTTGGGCGGCTCGTGCACGGTGAAGACCGGCAGGCGGTGCTGCAGCGCGGCCCGAAACACGGCGTCAAAGAACAGCGCGATGTGGCCGCCAAGCGTCTGTGTGGTCTGCCCCAGCAGCTTCAGGCCGCGAATGTTGGCGATGCCGTCGCCGAAGTGGCGGTAGCGGAAGACGCGGCCATCCGCCTCCACGTCCAGGAGCGTCATCCAGTCCTCTAGCCCTCTGAAATCCTCGAGCCGGAAGTCCTGCATGCGGATACCGCCATCCACCGCAAGCGCGGTGCAGCGGGAATGGAACTGCCGCAGCAGCGGGTTGTCGATATCATCAAGGCTGGGATCCCAAAGGATGGTGGGTTCGCGCGCGCCATGCGTTCGAAAAATTTCAGCGAATGCGCTGGTTCGCTCCGGGCGCAACCCATCCGCCAACGCGCTTACCGCGTCTTGGTCTCGGTTCTGCATTCGGTTGAGCCTCTCAGGAGTCGGGCCTGGTTCCACCTGAGCGGAGTCTGCAACGCATTTCCTAACGAAATGTTAACGTGCGCGCGCTGCACCGGGAAACAGCTTGTTGCTGAGGCGCTTATGCCCAACATAAAAAGGGCGCCCGCGAGATCGCGGACGCCCTTAATGCGGTGTTAGGGAGGGTTAATTGGCTGTGACCCACCGTAGGATAAAGAAGTTATCCGGGCGCTGGACCAATTCCACGCCGGCGCGTGTGCCCCAGACCAGCGGCTGCACATACATCGTCACATAGGCGTGCTCGGACTGATAAATCCCGGTGACCTCATCGATCATAGTCTGGCGCTTGGTGTCGTCGATCTCGGACTGGATCATCGGCAGCAGCTCGTCGATGCGCGCGTTCGAGTACCCGCCGAAGTTCCAGCTGCCCAGCTTCTTCTCGGAGTTGGGCGTCGAGGCCAGGAACCGCACGGGGTGCTCGTGGTCGAAGGTGCCCGGCGACCAGCCCAGCAGGTACATGTCGTAATTGTCGGCGCGCAGCTCTGGCCAGTAGTTGTTGACCGGCATCGCGTCGAGCTCTGCCTTCACGCCGATCTGCGCCAGCATGGACACCGCCGCCTGACAGACCGCCTCGTCGTTCAGATAGCGATCATTGGGGCATTTCAGGCCAAACGAGAAGCCGTCGGCATAGCCGGCCTCGGCCAGCAGGGCCTTGGCGGCCTCCACGTCATAGACCGGGCGGGCGTCGTTGGCACTCGAGAAGCCGCGCATGGCCGGGCTCACCAGCTGGCTTGCCAGCTCGGCATTGCCGCGCATGATCGTGGCCAGGATGGCGTCGACATTGATCGCCTTGGCCACGGCCTCGCGCACGCGCACGTCCTGGAACGGGTTCGGCTTGCCCGCGTCGGCGCCGTATTTCAGCGTGTCCGCCTCATGCCCAAAGCCGAACATGATCACGCGGGCCTCGATCCCCTGGATCACGTTCATGCCGTCACGCTCGGCGATGCGGCCCGCGTCCTGGATCGGCACCGGGTTGATCAGGTCCACGTCGCCGGACAACAGAGCCGCCACCGCCGTGGCCGGGTTCTTGATCGGGGTAAAGGTGGCCTCGGTGATGTTGTGCTCGACCTCGCCCCACCAGCCGTCAAAGGGCGTCAGCTTGGTCTGCAGCCCCGGCTGGCGGTCCGAAACCATGAAGGCGCCGGTGCCGTTCGCCTGCAGGGTGGCGGCGTTGCCGTTCTCCTTGTCGGGCACGGCGGCGTCGATGCCGGTCGTCCAGCCCGCGTCCATGATCATCCAGTTGGCGATGCTGTCGGGGAAGATCGGGTTCGGCGCGCTCGTCAGGAAGTCCACGGTGAAGTCGTCCACCTTCTTGACCTCGGCAATGGGCGCGAACCAGCCCTTGACGTCAGAGACCTCGGAGGCCGCGCGCTCATAGCTGAAGATCACGTCATCGGCGTTGAAATCGCTGCCGTCTTGGAACTTCACGCCCTCGCGCAGGGTAAAGCGCCAGCCCTCGCCCTCGCCGATGGGCTCCCAGGAGGTGGCCAGGGCGGGCTCGATCGCCATGTCCTTGCCGCGGCGCACCAGGCCCTCGTAGACGTTGTTCAGAAAGCTAAGGACCGGGGCCGAGTTTACGGCATGCGGGTCCATGGTCTGCGGGTCGGTGGTGCCCGCCCATTTAAAGGTCTCTGCTGATGCGGCTGTTGCGGCCATGGCGGCCAGCGCCGCGAAGGCGATTGTTCTCATGAGCTTAACTCCCAGATTGTCGTCTTGTATCGCCCCAGCCTAACCCAGTGGCAGGAATTGCCAAGAGGCGATCGCGCACGTGGCCGTGATCGCGGGCGCTATTCGTTCTCGCGGGCCTCAAGCTGCCCTAAAGTATAGCGTTTAGAGATAGTTCCGTGCAAACCGGGGGCAAAATCCGGGTCCTGCGGCAGGCATCCCAGGCCGCAGAGCTGGCGCGACACGCCGGTCTGCCCGTCGATGAACCAGAACCGCCCGCCCGGCGTGGACAGGTACCCGTCCAGCCCCTCCTCCATATCCGCCAGCACATCCGAGACCGAGGGCACCTCGCTATCGGCGTCCTCGTCGAAGCCGCCATGGGTGTGGAAGCTGGCGATGATCTCGGCGGCGTCGCGCGGGTCGCGCGGTTGGCCGCGAAAGAGCTGTCTTGCAGCTGCATCAGCACGTTGCGCGCCGCGGCGATCTCGTCCTGGCTCTGCGCCGCGGCCGGCTGTGCAAGCAGGGTGCCAGCGATGATCAATCCTAGATGCCTCATGCCCGTTTCTCCTTGCAATGCCTGGGGGCTAGCCGCCACCGAACCGGCGGGCAAGCTGCTCTAGCGTGTAGACCTTGCGCACCGGGCCCCAAGCGCCGGGGATAAAGCCCGGGTCCTGCGGCAGGCAGCCCAGGCCGCAGATCTGCCGCGACACGCCGGTGGTGCCGTCAATGTACCAGAACCGCCCGCCCGGCGTGGCCAGGTAACCGTCCACCCCGTCATCCATATCGCCCAGCACGTCGTCCAGCGAGGGCACCTCGCCATCCGCGTTCTGCTTGTAGGCGCCGTGGGTGTGGTAGCTTGCCACCAGTGTTTTGGCACGAAAGGGCCGGCGCGGCAGACAGCTCACGCGGCGCCCGCGCCTGGGCTTGGAAGCCACCAGGCGCCCGTCCTTGGTGCGCCCCAGCATGCCGCAGAACTCGCGGTTGCGGTCAAAGGACGCGGCCTGCACGCTTGCCAGGACCTGCCGCGCCAGGGCCAGCTCGTCCGACAGCTGCGCGGCGCCTGGCAGGGCGAGCCCAAGCCAAAGCGCGAGAGAGGTTGCAGCAATCCGTGCGAGCATGTCTGCATTTGTCGGTGGCACCGCAGGAAATGCAAGCGACAAGCGCGGCTGTGAGCGGAGCGCTGCGCTCCCCTCGGCCCTCCCCAGCGGACCCTGGCGCGACACAATTTTCTTGCAAGAAAATTGCGAAACTCTTGCAAGAGTTTCTTCGGCGCGAGCCGCAATGATCCGCTATGCGCACCCTCTCACCGGACGCGGGCCCAACTTTCCTTGGAAGGAAAGTGCAAATCTCTTGCAAGAGATTTGCCGCCCCCCTCCCCGTTTTCCTGATTGCGCTTTCGCCTACATCTCGCCAATCTCCCGGCGAAAAACGAGGCACCCGATATGACCCGCACATCCGCCGATCTGATCGCCGACCGCACGCGCCTTTTGGGGGCCAAGGTCACCACCTTCTACGAAGAGCCCGTGCATCTGGTGCGCGGCGAGGGCGTCTGGGTCTGGGACGCGGACGGGCGCCAGTACCTGGACTGCTACAACAACGTGCCGCATGTGGGCCATTGCCACCCCAAGGTTGTCGAGGCCGTGGCGACCCAGGCGGCCACGCTCAACACCCATACGCGCTACCTGCACGAGGGCATCCTGCGCTATCTTGACCGGCTGACGGCAAGCTTCGCCGACCCGCTCTCTATGGGCGTGCTGACCTGCACCGGCTCCGAGGCGAACGACTTGGCGCTGCGCATGGCCGAGGCGGTCACCGGCAAGCGCGGCATCATCGTCACCGACCACACCTATCACGGCAACACCACCGCGGTGGCGGCGCTGTCGCGCACGAACCCGCCCAAGACCGGCGATGGCAGCCATATCCGGCACGTGCCCGCGCCGGACAGCTACCGCCCGCTGGGCGGGCAGGCCGGTGCGGCCCATGCGCGGGCCTTCGCGGCCGAGGTGCAGCGCGCGATCAGCGACCTCGAGGAGGCTGGGCACGGCTTCTCCTGCATGATGCTCTGCCCGTTCTTTGCCAATGAGGGGTTCCCGGATCTCGATCCGGGGTTCCTGGCGCCGACCGAGGCCGCGATCCGCGCCGCCGGTGGCGTGCTGATCGCCGACGAGGTGCAGCCCGGCTTCGGGCGCCTGGGCAGCCATATGTGGGGGCATCAGCGCACGGTCTGCGCGCCGGACATCGTGACCCTTGGCAAGCCCATGGGCAACGGCTTTCCCGTGGCGGGGGTGATCACCTCGCCCGCGGTGATGGAGGCCTTCCAAGAGACCTTCCGCTACTTCAACACCTTCGCCGGCAACCCGGTGGCCTGCGCGGCCGCCGAGGCCGTGCTAGATGTGATCGAGGAGGAGGGGCTGATGGCGCGGGCCGCCGATGTTGGCGCCTATGCCAAGACCGCGATGCAGCAGCTGGCCGCCCAGCACGCGGTGATTGGCGATGTGCGCGGCGCCGGGCTGTTCTGCGGCGTCGAGCTCGTCACCGATCGGGCCAGCAAGGCCCCGGCCGCCGCGTTCACCACGCGCATGGTCGATGCGCTGCGCCAGGACGGCATCCTGCTCAACCGCCTGGGCATCCACTACAATACGCTCAAGATCCGCCCGAACCTGCAGTTCAGCCGCGCGCATGTGGACCAGATGGTCGAGGCGCTGCACAGGGCGCTGCAAAACACGCCGATCCAGGCGTAGGGGGAAACAAAGCCGGGTCTCTAGTGGGCTTGTTCCCGAAACGGGGACAATGACCCAAAATGAGAAGATCTTCGGCAAAGTTAACTCTAAATTGGCTGCTCCCAGTGCGGAGAGGTTTTCGGACATTCTTTGCAGGCCAAAAGGTGAATTCATGTTGGATATGCAGCGCGGGATTGATCCGCGATCTCTGGGGCGGGCGAAGCTGTTTGAGCTTCTGCGCCAGGACTGCCTCAAGAGGCTGGCGCGTGGGACCCCTGGCGGGCTCTATGAGGCCGGGATGGCGATCAACCAATTTCACCCGATGTATCTGGGCGAGCGCGCGGCAAAAGCGGCGCCGCGCAAGCCAACGCCACGCCCCGCGGCGGTGCCCGCCGGGCTCGACCGCAGCGATGCGTTCGAGTTTGAGCCCGCGGTGCAGAACACTGTTGCAGCCCTCTACCCAGAGGCATAGGCCCCGGCGGTGCCAGACCGCCGCCGGTATTATGGACCACCTTTGCCTGGCCCGCGCCCGTCTTGGCGCACCCCCTTGCGGCCCGCCTTCCTTGACGCCCCCCGCCCCTTCCGGTAGCGCATCCCGGCGCAACCCGTAGGGCGGGACTTGTCCCGCCGCCGCCTCAGGAGGCACCAAGACAATGGCCGATTTCACCCCCCGAGTTTTCTCCGGCATGCAGCCCTCTGGGGATCTGCACCTTGGCAATTACCTTGGGGCGATGAAGCGCTGGGTGGATATGCAGAACGCGGGCACGCATGAGACGGTCTATTGCATGGTGGACCTGCATGCGATCACGGTCTGGCAGGACCCCAAGGCGCTCGCCGCGGCCACGCGCGAGCTCTGCGCGGGCTACATCGCGGCGGGCATCGACCCCGAGCGCTCGATCCTGATCAACCAATCCGCCGTGCCCGAGCACGCGCAGCTGGCCTGGGTCTTCAACTGCGTCGCCCGGATGGGCTGGATGCAGCGCATGACCCAGTGGAAGGACAAGGCCGGCAAGAACGCGCAGAACGCCTCTTTGGGGCTCTTCGCCTACCCCGCGCTGATGGCCGCCGACATACTGGTCTACCACGCCACCCATGTGCCCGTGGGCGACGACCAGAAGCAGCATCTGGAGCTGACCCGCGACATCGCGATCAAGTTCAACCATGATTTCGGCGTGGATTTCTTCCCCGAGACCGAGCCGGTGATCGAGGGCGCGGCCACCCGCGTGATGTCCCTGCGGGACGGGTCCAAGAAGATGTCCAAGAGCGATCCCAGCGATATGAGCCGGATCAATATGACCGACGACGCGGACGCGATCGCGAACAAGATCCGCAAGGCGCGCACGGATCCAGAGCCGCTGCCGTCGGAATATGTGGGCCTGGCCGGGCGCCCCGAGGCGCGCAACCTGGTGAACATCATGGCCGCGCTGTCCGGGCGCAGCGTGGATCAGGTGATGTCGGATGTGGGCGGGATGCAGTTCGGGCAGTTCAAGCCGCAGCTGGCGGAGCTGGCGGCGGAGACGATGGGCCCCATCGGCGCCGAGATGTCCCGGCTGATGGATGACCAGGCCGAGATCGACCGGATCCTCGCCCGCGGCGCCGAGCGCGCCCGCGAGATCACCGCCCCAATCCTGGCAAAGACCTACGAGATCGTCGGCATGGTGGGCTCTGGCGCTTAACCGCTCTTTTCGAGAGCGGTTTGCTTGGTCAGTCCTTCGCAGCTCTAAGGCCCAGATCGCCCATTGGACGCGCCAAATCTCTTGCAAGAGATTTGCACTTTCCTTCAAAGGAAAGTTGGGGCCGCGTCCGGTGAGAGGGTGCGCATGGCGGATCATTGCGGCGCGCGCCAAAGAAACTCTTACAAGAGTTTCGCAATTTTCTTGCAAGAAAATTGTGGCGCACCAACGCCCGCTCCGGCCCAAATCTCACATCCCTTTCAACAAGCAAGTTCCAGCACCGTGTCAGCCCCGCGCGCATCGCGGCACGCCGCCCGCGCCGCCGGTCGCCGCGTCACAAAACTGTGGCCTCGCCGCGATAGATTGTGGCCATCGTCCCGCGATGGAATCTTCCCCACCCCATCGCATACTCGACCCCTGGCCTGCCCGCGGCCGGGGGTCACTTCGCCTGGACCTTCCCCTCCCGCGCGCCTAGTCTCGCACCAAACAGGAGGATCACCGCATGGTCATGGGCACCGACATTCGCACCTTTTATCAGGGCACCTGGCACGAGGGCGACGTCCCCATCATGAGCGCCGCCGATCATGGCGCCTGGCAGGGCACCAACGTCTTTGACGGCGCCCGCCTGTTCGAGGGCGTGGCCCCGGACCTAGAGGCGCATTGCGCGCGGGTGAACCGCTCGGCCGAGGCGCTGATGATCGAGCCCACGGTCTCGACCGAGGACATGGTCGAGATCGCCTGGGAGGGCCTAAAGCGCTACCCAAAGGACGCCGCGGTCTATATCCGGCCGATGTACTGGGCGATTGACGCCGGCCCGATGGGCGTCGTGCCCGCGCTGGGCAAGACCGGCTTTGCGATCTGCCTGGAGGCCAAGCCGCTGGCCCCGCCGGATGCGGCCACCACGCTGACCACCACGCGCTTCCGCCGCCCGGTGCTGGAGAACGCGGTGACCAACGCCAAGGCGGGCTGCCTCTATCCCAACAACGCGCGCATGCTGGCCGAGGCGAATGCCAAGGGCTACGGCAACGCGCTGGTGGCGGACGCCAATGGCAACGTGGCCGAGAGCTCCACGGCGAACGTGTTCATGGTCAGGGACGGCGAGGTCTTCACCCCCATCCCCAACGGCACCTTCCTGGCCGGGATCACCCGCGCGCGGCACATCTCGAACCTCGGCCTGGACGGCACCAAGGTGCACGAGACCGTGCTGAGCTTTGACGACTTCCGCGAGGCCGACGAGGTGTTCCTGTCCGGCAACATGATGAAGGTCACGCCGGTGACCGAGTTCGACGGCACGCATTACCAGGTGGGGCCGGTGACGCGGCGCGTGCGCGAGATGTACTGGGACTGGGCGCATTCGGCATGAGCGACGAGGGCTTTCTCTACCTCCCGGACGGCGCGCTGGAGGCGCTGGGGATCGCGCCGGGCGAGGTGGCGGACGCCATCGAGAAGGCGCTGATCCAGAAGTCGGAGGGCGCGCTGCATACCACGCCGAAATCGGCGCTGCTGCCCGGTGACGCCCGCTATATGATGTCCACCCTGGCGGTGGGCAATGCCGAGGACCTGACCGTGCTCAAGCAGGTGAGCGTCTGCCCCGAGAACCCGGGCCGGGGCCTGCCCGCGATCAACGGCGCGATCATGGCGCTAGACGCGCAGACGGGGCTGCTGAGGGCGATTCTGGGCGCGAACTGGATCACGGGCGCGCGCACGGCGGCGCTGTCGGCGGTGGCGGCGCGGCGGCTGGCGAACCCGGCCTCCAAAAGCGTGGCCTTCGTGGGGGCGGGGGTGCAGGCCTCGACCCATCTCGCGGCGTTCATGGAGCTCTTCCCGCTGGAGGAGGTGCGCGTCTATGGGCGCGGCGCGGCGAACGCGGACCGGCTCTGCGCCGAGGCAAAGGCAAAAGGCCTCGCGGCCCGCAGGGCCGCCACCCCGCAAGAGGCACTGGAGGGCGTGGACCTGGTGGTTACCTCGGTGACGCTGGATTACGCCATCGCGCCCTTCCTGGACGCGGGCTGGCTCAAGCCCGGCGCCTTCGCCGCGATCACCGATCTGGGCATCCCCTGGCATCAAGAGAGCCTCAAAGCGTTCGGGCAGGCGGTCATTGATGAGCGCGAGCAGGAGGCGGCCTCCGAGCGCAAAATGATCCCGCCCGAGATCGTGGGGGCCGACCTGACAGAGCTGGTCAGCGGCGCCAAGCCTCTGCGATATGACCCCGCCCGCCCGTCCTGTTTCGCGTTCCGCGGCATCGCGCTGGGGGACTACGCCGCCACGGCCTTGGTGCTAGAGCGCGCCCAGGCCGCAGGCGCGGGCCAGCGCGTCACCGCCTGAGGCGCGCCGCCGCAGCCCGGCCCCATTGCTTCGCCCGCCGGAACCGGCGATGATCCGGTTCAACCAAGGGAGACCCCATGCGCAAGTTCCTGGTCGTGCTGGATGACAGCAAAGAATGCCTCAACGCCATGCAATACGCCGCCCTGCGCGCCGCGCGCACCGGCGGCGGCGTGCAGGTTCTATCCATCATCCCGCCGGAGGAGTTCCAGCACTGGATCGGGGTCGGCGCGATCATGCGCGAGGAGGCCCGCGAGCGCATCCACACCCATTTCGAGGTCTTCGCCAAGTGGATGCGCGACCGGCAGAACGTCGACCCAGAGCTGGTGATCCGCGAGGGCGAGCCGGTGCCAGAGATCCTCGCCCAGGTGCGCGAGGACAGCGAGATCGGCGTGCTGGTGCTGGGCGCGGGCAATGACGGGTCCGGGCCGGGGCCGCTGGTAAACCAGCTCAGCCGCTCCTCGGGGAGCCTGCCGGTGCCGATCACCATCGTGCCGGGCGAGCTGTCGCGCGATCAGCTCGAGGCGATCTGCTAGCTGGGGCCTCGCAGGGGCCGCGCGCCCGCCCGATTGGGCGTCTTTGCGCGTGGCATCTGCTGGCGGTCCCCGTGGCGTACTTTTAGAATCATTCTAAACTCTTGACTTGGGCGCCCCCAGGCCGCATATCCATACACCAAGAGAGGGAGCACCCAGATGTTCATTCAGACCGAATCCACGCCGAACCCCGCCACGCTGAAATTCCTGCCCGGCCAGACCGTGCTAGAGGCCGGCACCGCCGACTTCCCGACGGCGGATACCTCCGGGGATTCGCCCCTGGCGCAGCGCATCTTCGCGGTCGAGGGTGTCACCGGCGTGTTCTTCGGCAATGACTTCGTGACGGTGACCAAAGAGGACGCCGTCGCCTGGGAGCATATCAAGCCCGCCATCCTCGGCGCGATCATGGAGCACTACCAGTCCGGCCAACCGGTGATCCAGGGCGAGGCCGCGGCGGGCTCTGGCCATGCCGAGCATACCGGCCCGGATGGCGAGATCGTCGGCCAGATCAAAGAGCTTCTGGACACCCGCGTGCGCCCCGCCGTGGCGCAGGACGGCGGCGACATCACCTTCCACGGCTTCGAGCGCGGCGTGGTCTACCTGCATATGCAGGGCGCCTGCGCGGGCTGCCCCTCCTCGACGCTGACGCTGAAGATGGGCATCGAGAACCTGCTGCGCCACTACATCCCCGAGGTGCTCGAGGTGCGCCCTGTTGCCTGACAGGGTGACGGCGCGATGCTACTGCGGCGCGGTTCGGATCGAGGCGAAAGCGCCTCTGGTGGTGAGCTATTGCCATTGCGGCGACTGTAAGCGCTGGACCGGCGCGGCGGTGCCCGTGCTCGCAGGCTTCGCGGAGGCGGATTTCCCGCTGCCGCCGGGATTGCGAGAGCGGCATTTCGGCGAGGCCGTGACCCGCTGGACCTGCGCTGCCTGTGATGGGCCCATCGCGGGCCGGTTCGCCTATGTCCCGGACCAGATCTACGTGCCCCTCGGGATCATCGACCAGATGGACGCATTGGCCCCGACGATGCACTGCCACGCCGAGCAGCAGGTGCCCTGGCTGCACCCCGAGGACGGGCTGCCGCGCGTGCAGGGCTCCGGGCGCGACGCGCTGAACGCCGCCAAATGATCACGCTGGGCTTCGACACCTCCGGCCCCTGGTGCGGGGCGGCGCTGATCGTGGACGGGGACTGCCCCGCCGCGCGGTACGAGGACATGACCAAGGGCCAGGCCGAGCGGCTGATGCCCATGCTGCAAGAGGTGCTGGCCGAGGCGGGCGCCGCCTGGGGCGACCTGGATCGCATCGGCGTGGGCATCGGCCCCGGCAACTTCACCGGGGTGCGCATCTCGGTCTCCGCGGCGCGCGGGCTGGCGCTGGGCCTGGGCGTGCCCGCGATGGGCGTGACGCTGCTGGAGGCGCTGGCCTATGGGACCGAGGGTCCCGTCCTGGCCTGCTTGGACGCGCGGCGCGGGCAGGGCTACTTCCAGAGGTTCGGCTATGGAACCGCAGAGCCGTTCCTGGGCAGCCTGGACGATCTAGAGCCAGAGCCCGGCCTGAAATGCATTGGCAGCTTGGGCGCAGAGGCCGCGGCGCATCTGGGCGCCGCGCACGCGCCCGCGCTCTATGCGCCGGGATCCGCGATTGCCAGGATCGCCGCCCGCAGGTCCGCCGCCGCGCCAGAGCGTCCGGCGCCCCTCTATCTTCGCGCCGCCGATGCCGCCCCGCCGCGCGAGGCGCCGCCGGTTATCTTACCCGAGACCTTGCCGTGACGCCGGAGGAATTGGCGGCGCTGCACGCGCGCTGTTTCACCGTGCCGCGGCCCTTCACGGCGCTGGAATTCGCCGACCTGCTGGCCGGGCCGACGGTGTTCCTGTGCACGATCCAGGACGGCTTCGCGCTGGGCCGGGCGGTCGCGGGCGAGGCAGAGCTTGTGACCATCGCCGTGGACCCGGACGCCCGCCGCGCGGGCAGGGGCAGGGCGCTGCTAGAGACCTTCGCCGCCGAGGCCCGGCGGCGCGAGGCGCAGGCGGTCTTCCTAGAGGTGGACGAGGCGAACGCCGCCGCCATCGCGCTCTATCAGCAGGACGGCTTCGCCAGGATCGGCACGCGCCCGCGCTACTACAAGCATCCCAACGGAGAGCTTAGCAACGCGGTCGTCATGCGCCGCGCGCTTTAGGCCGCGCCGATCAAGCACGCGAAGCCCTCAAACACCCAGATCGTGCCGTTCAGAATGCCGGGCCACCAGCGGACGGCCTCGACGATCAGAAACACCGGCACAAAGAAGGCCAATGTGAAGGCCAGCGCCAAAGTGACCCGCCCGCCCCGCGCCGCGATGGCGTCCTCCGGGGCGTCGCGCAGCCATGCGGTGATGCGCAGCCGCCAGGGCTTTGGGTAGATGGTGAAAAACGCCGTGGCCGCGACCACCCCGTGCAGCACGGTCGGGATCAGGGTCGAGAACAGCATGAACAAGAGCCACCAGTACTGACCCCGCGTGGCCGGGCCTTTGATCTCGGCAAAGAGAACTTCGAGACTCAACAATGGCACCCCGCCCGGCTGCGCCATATGGATGAACAGGATAATCACCGCGCCAAGCCCAAAAAAGATCACCACCGCGCCGGCCAGGTCGATCACCCAGGACCAGGGCAGCATCCCCTGCACGCCCTTGCGCAAGGACCAGCGAGTCAGACCAATGGACGCAAAATCCGCCAGCCCGTTCACCAGCGGCAGGAAAGACAGGAACAAAAGCTGCCCGCGTTCTTCATTGTCTAGCTCGGGCATGAAAGGCGTGGCGAACCACACGAAAACCAACGCCATCGCCGCCCATAGGCCAAGTACCAATCTAGGACGACCAGTTTTCTGTCCGAACCATAGATTGAGCCAGCTTCCTGTGCCTACGCCTGCGCCTGCGACTACGAACACGAGTACGACTGCGAATCCGAATGCGAATGCGAATGCGACTGCGAATGCGAATGCGCCTACGCCTGCGAATGCGCCTGCGACTGCGGCTGCGACTGCGCCGACGAATACGAATGCGACTGCGCCTGCGAATACGCCTACAAATGCGAATGCGAATGCTCCTGCGCCTGCGACTGCGAATGCGACTGCGGAACTATCGAGCCAGATCGACAGGCCCAACATTGCCATTATCGACCCCCACCCGACGAAGACTAGTAGTCGTCGGGTGAGATCGGTGAACCGGGTGGAAATTAGCACCATGGCCAAGCCAAAACCTAAAAGGCTTATCGTCCCATAGCGCAGCCAGGTGCGTGGCTCCGGTGCCAGAACCTCTACACCGCCAACCATCCCCGAATTCGTCACCATCCAGCGCAGGCAAAGCGACAGGACCGGATAGGCCAAGGCGAAGATCAGCGTAAAGGACAGCAGGTTCAGACTCCACGCTCGTGCGGGGTGGGTCTTGGGCAAGATGCGCTCGTCGCGCGCACACAGCACCGAATCCAGGATGTTCAGCCTGCGTTTTAACAGCCGCCGATAGGCCACGCCCCAGGTGTCGTCCTGCAGCCAGACCATCATCCGCCTGCGGCTATTCGGGCTGTCTTTCAGATTGCCGATGAACCAGAAGCATGAGGTGAAGGTGACGGCAAAAAGCGCGCCCCAAAATCCTAGCTCCGAAATGACTTTTAGCAATCCGTCCAAAATGCGCCGCTCGCTCAACCTATGGGCAGGGTAACGGCATCTCTTTCGCGAGGGAAGGCAGGGCAGCCATCGTAGGATGGGGTTCCACCCCATCCTGCCGCCCAGGTGGTGCGCGCGGTGCCACGCCCCTGCCCCCAACGAATTCCTAACCCGCCGCGCGGTCTATTAACCCGGGCGGTTTGGCGGAACGGGTCCGACGAAAGTCCGACGTTTTGCCGACAAAAGTCCGACCGCCGAAAACCCCACAAAAGAAGGGGTTAACGCCCTGATTCGCAGGGCTGGCGGCGGTTCGGGGCGCGCGCAGCGTTAACCGGCGTTTAACCCGACCGCTTCGCGGACCGGTGGTCAGCCCTTCTTCAGAACCTCGCGGCCCAGCAGCTCGGCGATCTGCACCGCGTTCAAAGCCGCGCCCTTGCGCAGGTTGTCGCTAACGCACCACAGGTTCAGCCCGTTCTCGATCGTGCTGTCCTGACGGATCCGGCTGATGAAGGTGGCATAGTCCCCGGCGCTCTCCACCGGGGTCACATAGCCGCCATCCTCGCGCTTATCGACCACCAGGATGCCCGGCGCGGTGCGCAGGATCTCGCGGGCCTCGTCCTCGTCCAGGAAGTCCTCGAACTCGATGTTTATCGCCTCGGAATGGCCCACAAAGACCGGCACGCGCACGCAGGTCGCGGTGACCTTAATCCTTGTATCCACTATCTTTTTCGTCTCCGCGACCATCTTCCACTCTTCCTTGGTCTCGCCTGAGTCCATGAAGCTGTCGATATGCGGGATCACGTTGAAGGCGATCTGCTTGGTGAACTTGGCGGGGGGGACTTCGCTGGTCGGGTTGTAGATCGCCTTGGTCTGGTCCCAGAGCTCGTCCATGCCGTCCTTGCCCGCGCCGGACACGGACTGGTAGGTCGAGACAACGACGCGCTTGATCGTGGCCCGGTCATGCAGCGGCTTGAGCGCCACCACCATCTGCGCGGTCGAGCAGTTGGGGTTCGCAATGATGTTCTTGTTGGCGTAGTCATGCACCGCTGACGGGTTCACCTCGGGCACGATCAGCGGCACCTGCGGGTCGTAGCGGTAGAGCGACGAGTTATCGATCACCACACATCCCGCCGCCGCGGCCTTAGGCGCGTATTTCTTCGTCGCCTCCGAACCAATGGCAAACAGCGCCATGTCCCAGCCCGTGAAGTCGAACGTATCAAGGTCCTGAGTGATCAGGGTGTCATCGCCAAAGGAGCACTCGGTGCCAAGCGACCGGCGCGAGGCGAGTGCTGCAATCTCATCGACGGGGAACTCGCGCTCGGCGAGGATATTCAGCATTTCGCGGCCCACGTTGCCCGTGGCGCCCGCGACGACGATTTTGTAACCCATTTTCGGCGTGCTCCTTGGATCGGCGTCGCCTGATAGCCCAAGGGGTACACGGGGAAAAGCGCTTTCTTGTGATGGCCGCCATCAGGGCATAACAATGCAGGCAAGGGAGGGCCGCCGATGCCTGCCAAGCCGCTTGAGGGCGTGAGGGTTCTGGATTTGACGAATGTGCTCGCCGGACCGTTCTGCTGCCACCAGTTGGCGCATCTGGGCGCGGAGGTCCTGAAGGTCGAGGCGCCGGGGCGCGGCGACCTGGCGCGGCAGCTGGGCCAGGACGAGGGGCTCTCGGCGCAGAATATGGGCATCTCGTTCCTGGCGCCGAACCCCGGCAAGCGGTCGATGACGCTGAACCTTAAATCCGAGGCGGGCAAGGACATCCTGCGGCGCCTGGTGGCGCGCTCGGACGTGCTGGTGGAGAACTTCCGGCCCGGGGTGATGGACCGGCTGGGCCTGGGCTATGAGGCGCTGAAGGCGGAGAACCCGCGCCTGATCTACTGCGCGATCTCGGGCTTTGGCCAGGACGGGCCGCTACGGGACCGCCCCGCCTATGACCAGATCATCCAGGGCATGGCCGGCGCGATGGCGATCACCGGCGACGCAGGCAGCGCGCCATTGCGCGCGGGCTGGCCGGTGGCGGACACGGTGGGTGGGCTGACCGCGGCGATGGCGATCTCGGCGGCGCTAAACGCGCGCCCGCGTGGGGGCTTCATCGACGTGGCGATGCTCGATTCTTTGCTGGCAACGATGGGCTGGGCGGTGTCGAATCTGCTGGTGGGCGGCGTGCACCCAGTGCCCGCGGGCAACGAGAACCTCACCTCGGCGCCCTCGGCGGCCTATCAATGCGCCGACGCGCCGATCAATATTGCGGCCAACAAGCAGGAGCAGTGGGAGCTTTTGGCGCGGCATCTGGGGCTGGCGGAGATGCTGGCGGACCCGGATTTCGCCACGCGCGCGGATCGCAAGGCCAACCGTCACGCGCTGAACGCGCGGATCGCGGCGGTGCTGCGCAGCCGCGACGCCTCGGTGTGGGTGGAGGAGTTGAACGCGATTGGCGTGCCCGCCGGGCCGGTTTTGAGCATGGAGGAGGCGTTGCAGCAGCCGCAATACCAACAGCGCGATCAGGTCGCGGGGTTCACGCTGCGGGACGGGCGCTCGGTTGAGGTTGTCCGCACCGGCGTGCAGATCGACGGGGCGCCGCTGACCGTTGAGGCCGGCCCGCCAGAGCTTGGCGCCGACACCGAAACCGTTTTGACAGAGCTTGGCCTTTCCGAGGCCGAGATTGCCGAATTGCACAAGGAGGGCGCCCTATGAGCGACGTATCCGATTGGTGGCGCACCGCGATCATCGACATGGAGCCGGGGCGGATCGACATCCGCGGGCGTCCCATTCAGGAGCTGATTGGCGCTGTGAGCTTTCCCCAGATGATCTGGCTGATGCTGCGCGGGGACCTGCCGACCGAGGGCCAGGCCCGGCTGTTGGAGCATGCCTTGGTGGCGGCGGTGGACCATGGCCCGCAGGCGCCGTCGATCGCCACAGCGCGGATGGCGGTGACCTGCGGGGCCAGCCTGAACCAGGCGATGGCGAGCGCGGTGAACCTGCTGGACGACGTGCATGGCGGCGCCGGGGAGCAGGCGGTGGAGCTTTACCACATGGCGTTGGAGAGCTCTGTGCCCGAGGCGGTCTCTCGTTGGCAGGCCGAGCGCGGCAAATACGTGCCCGGCTTTGGTCACCGCTTCCACACGCCGACTGATCCCCGCGCACCCCGGCTGATGGCGCTGACCCGCGAGGCCGCCCGTCAGGGCGATGCGAGCGGCGCCTTCGTGGAGATCGCCGAGGGGATCGAGGCGCATCTCGCCAGCAAGGCGGGCAAGCCCGTGCCGATGAACATCGATGGCGCCACGGCGGTGATCTATGCCGAGCTGGGCTTTGCGCCGCCCCTGGCGCGCGGGCTGTTCTGCCTAAGCCGCTCGGTGGGCATCCTGGCGCATGCCTGGGAGCAGACCGAGCAGGGCGGGCGCAACAAGGGCCCGACCCCGCCGGAGTACCGATGGACATATGAGCCAGAGGGCTAGGACCCTAGACGGGACGTCCGCTACCCCACGCGATCTGCGCCCAAACGCGCTCGTGCACGACATAGCTTACGGTCCCTATAAGCGTGCTTGCGACAGCAAATCCCCCGGCAGTGGCCAAGCTGCCGGTCATCAGAAAACCAAGCAGGGTCATCATTGCAAAGCCAGAGACTTGCCACGTCGTGGCTTTCGCTAGGGTGCGTTTCGCAGTATCCATATCGTGCTCCATTCATTTTGTGGGCAGTGGTACTGGAGGATGGGTGCGGTGATAATTCTGGATATGCGCTGCAAAAAATCCCATCTGTCGATTTTGCAAACAGTTGTAGATAATTATCCCGGGACGTGGAGCTTAGTCGCATGACCCGCATCCTTATCCCCTCCGGCGCTTTGGGCCTTGGCTATGACAAGACCGCCCTTGAACGCGGGATCGCCGCCAAGCCGGACCTGATCGCCATTGACGGCGGCTCGACCGATAGCGGGCCCAGCTATCTGGGCCGCGGGGTCAGCAAGTATAGCCGCGCCTCGACCAAGATCGAATGGGCCGGGCTGATCGATGCGGCGCAACGCGCGGGCTGCCCCTTGGTGATCGGCACGGCGGGGACCTGTGGGGCGGATAGCGCGGTGGACTGGCTGGTGGGGATCACCGAAGAGATCCTGCGCGAGCGGGGGGCGACGCTGCGCGTCGCGATCCTCAAGTCGGGGCAGACGGAGATTAAGGCCGCGGCGCTGGCGCCGCTCCACCCCGCGCCGGAGATCGACGACGCGCTGCTGGCGGACTGCACCAACATCGTGGCGCTGGCCGGGGCAGAGCAGATCCAGGCGGCGCTGGACACCGGCGCCGACATCGTCATCGCCGGGCGCACCACGGATACGGCGATCATCGCCGCCCTGCCGTTGCAGCGGGGCTGCCATCCCGGTGGGGCCTGGCACGGCGCCAAGATCGGCGAATGCGGCGCCTTATGCGCCACGAACCCGCAATCGGGGGTGATCCTGGTGGATTTCGACGCCGAGGGCTTCACCGTGACACCCTTGGCCGATGGCGCCCACGCCACGCCGCACACCGTTTCGGCGCATATGCTCTATGAGAATTCCGACCCGTTCATCCTATACGAACCCGGCGGGCATCTGGACGTGACCGGGGCGCACTATGACGCGCTGGACGACAGGCGGGTGCGCGTGACGGGGTCGCAATGGGTGCCGGGGCGCTACTCGGTGAAGCTGGAGGGCGCGCGGCGGGTCGGCTACCAGTCGGTGCTGCTGACGCTGCTGCGGGACCGGCGCTATGTCGAGAACGCCCCTGCCTGGTGCGACGACATCCTGACCAAGTGCCGCGCCAAGGCCGAGGCCCGCCTGGGCACGGATGCGTTCGAGATCGAGCTGCGGATCATTGGCCGCGACGCCACCCTGGGCGCGCTGGAGAACCGCGCGAATGGCGCGGTGGAGCTGGGCGTGATGGGGATCGTGACCGCGCAGACGCCGGAGCTTGTGGACGAGATCGGAAAGATGCTGAACCCCTACCTTCTGCACCACCCGCTGACGCCCGAGGAGGAGCAGCCCACCTTCGCCTTCCCCTTCTCGCCCGCCGAGATCGAGCGGGGCGAGATCTATGAGTTCTGCCTTAACCATGTGCTGCCGCTGGAGCACCCGATGGACGCGTTCCGGCTAGAGGTGCGCGAGATTGGCTGAGCTGGGCTCTATCGTCGAGAAGGTGCGCAGCAAGAACGCGGGGCCGTTCTGGCTGACCATCGACATCTTCTGCGGCTCGGCGCAGGCCTTCGCGCGGGTGCGCGATGGAGTCTCGACCGACCGCGTGGCGGGGCTGTTCCAGACGGAGGCCTCCGAGCTGAAGCGCTTTGACATCCCGTCGCTGAACGTGGTGAAGTTCTCGTTGCCGCGCCCGCAGGTGCAGGGCACGCGCGCGGACCGCGACATGCATGGGGCGAGCTATGCGGCGCTGATCGCAGAGCTAGAGGTCAACTAACGCCGCCCAGCGTCAGCGTGACGCGCTCGCCCGCGAACCAGGTGCGGCCGAACTCGATGGGCCGCCCGTCCGGGTCCAGGTTGATCCCCTCGGAATAGATCAGCGGCGCGCCCTCGCGCAGGCTCAGATGCAGAGCCTGGGTGGGGCCGGCCAGCGCCGCGGTCAGCCGCGTCGACGCCCTGGTGAAGTCCTCGATCTTGCACGCCCTCAGCGCCGTGGTCACCGAGCCGGTAACGCGCAGCGCCGCCGGAAGACCGGGCAAGGGCGCGGCGGGGAAAACGCTCAGGAAAACCGCAATCGGCGTCCCGTCCGCCGTTGAGAGCCCGTGATAGGCGTGGACAAGCGCCGCCTCTGCGAGGCCCAGCGCGCGCCGCTCGTCGGCGTCTGCCGGGCGGGTCTCGACCGACAGCACTTCCTTGCCGGGGATCTTGCCCGCGGCCTCCAAGTTCTTGTGGAAGCGCACGCGCTGCCCGATGGGGTAGTCGGTCGGGTGGTGCGACACGAATACGCCCGCGCCGCGGCGGGAAAAGACCAGCCCGTCCTCGGCCAGCGCCGCCAGCGCGTGCCGCACGGTGTGGCGGTTCACGCCGAACCGCGATGCCAGCCGCGCCTCGGTCGGCAGCTTGTCCCCGGGCGCGTAGTGCCCGCTTGCGATCTCCTGGCGGAGCGCCTCGGCGATGGATTTCCAGATCGGGGTGCGGGCCATGCTGTCACCAAAGTTTCACATGACGGGCCTTGCCAGAGTCGCGGCCCGCCGGTAATGATTTGTCTAGTTGTATAGTGTACTAGACAAACCCGCAAGGTGTCTAAATGACCAAAGAGAACCCCCGCAAGGATTGGATGGGCACGCTGGCCAAGGCCCCCGCCGAGGCACTGGCGGCGCTTTGGCAGCAGGCGGGCCTGGCCCCCGACTTCCAGTGGCTGCGCCGGCCCGAGATCGGCGCGGTGATGGTCCAGGGCCGCACCGGCGCCACCGGCGCGCCCTTCTGCCTGGGCGAGATGACCGTGACGCGCGCCTCGGTGCGGCTCGCCAGCGGCGAGGTCGGCCATGCCGTCGTTCAGGGCCGTGATCGCGCGAAGGCCGAGCAGGCCGCGCTGGCGGACGCGCTGCTGCAATCTGATGCCGCCGAGACCGTGAAGCGCGACATCATAGCGCCCCTCGCGGCGGGCTGGGCCAAGACCAAGACCGAGCGCGCGGCCAAGGCCGCCGCCACCAAGGTCGATTTCTTCACGATGGTGCGGGGGGAGGACTGATGAGCGTCACACTAGAAGGCGGCTTTGCCAATCCACCCGTTGATGCGGCGCAAGCCTTCCGCGCCGCGATGGAGGCCATGGCCCGCCCGGGCCGGATCTACGAGATCGGCGGCGCGGTGCCGCCCGCACCGATGTCGGTCGCGGCGGGGGCGCTTATCCTGACGCTATGCGACGCCGGCACGCCGGTGCATCTGGCGGGCGCATGGGACTGCGAACCGGTGCGGACCTGGATCACCTTCCACACCGGCGCCCCGGTGGTGGGCGCGGCAAAGGCGATGTTCGCGCTCGGCGACTGGGCCGCTTTGCAGCCGCTGGATGCCTATATGGTGGGCCTGGCCGACTACCCCGACCGCTCCGCGACGCTGATCGTCGAGAGCACCGCCCTCGCGCGCGAAGGCGCCACCCTAAGCGGCCCCGGCATTGAAAGCGAACACGCGCTGAACCTCCCCGAGCTGGCGGCGTTTCAAAGAAACGCGATGCTCTTTCCGCTTGGGCTGGATTTCTACTTCACCGCCGGCACCGCAGTAGCAGGCCTGCCGCGCACAACGAGGGTTTCCTAGATGTATGTCGCCGTAAAGGGTGGCGAGAAGGCCATCGACAACGCCCATGCCTGGCTCGCCGAAGAGCGGCGCGGCGATCTGAACGTCGCCGAGCTGAGCCTGGAGCAGATTCGCGAGCAGCTTGCCCTGGCGGTGAACCGCGTGATGGCCGAGGGCTCGCTCTATGATCCGGACCTGGCGGCGCTGGCGATCAAGCAGGCGCGCGGTGACCTGATCGAGGCGATCTTTCTGATCCGCGCCTACCGCACCACCCTGCCCCGGTTCGGGCGCTCGGAGCCCTTGGAGACCGGCGAGATGGCTTGCGATCGGCGGATCTCGGCGACCTTCAAGGACGCGCCGGGCGGGCAGGTGCTGGGGCCGACCTTTGACTACACGCACCGCTTGCTGGATTTCAAACTGGCGGCTGACGGCGCGCCCGTCGAGGTGCCGCAAGCGGCCCCGCGACAAGAGGCCACGCCGCATATCACCGAGTTCCTCAACAAGGAGGGGCTGATCGAAGAGCAGCCCGCCTCTGACGCCCCTGCGCCGGACCTGACCCGCGAGCCGTTGGAGACGCCCGCCGAGCGCCCCCTTCGGCTGCAATCGCTGACCCGCGGCGACGAGGGGTTCGTGCTGGGCATGGCCTACTCCACCCAGCGCGGATACGCCCGCAACCACGCCTTCGTGGGCGAGCTGCGCATCGGCAAAGTGGCCGTCGAGATGGAGCTGCCCGAGCTGGGCTTCGCCGTCGAGATCGGCGAGGTCGAGCTGACTGAATGCGAGACGGTGAACCAGTTCAAAGGATCAAAGACCGAGCCGGCGCAGTTCACCCGCGGCTACGGGCTGGTCTTTGGCCAGTCAGAGCGCAAGGCGATCGCCATGGCGCTGGTCGACCGGGCGCTGCGCTGGAAGGAGCTGGGCGAGGACAACGTGGGCGCCCCCGCGCAGGACGAGGAATTCGTGCTCTACCATTCCGACAACATCCAGGCGACCGGGTTCCTAGAGCATATCAAGCTGCCGCATTATGTGGACTTCCAATCCGAGATCGAGCTGGTGCGTAAGCTGCGCGCCGAGGCCGGGGCCCGCAAAGAGGCAACGCAGTGATGCGCGCCGGGGGCTTGCAAAGCTCAGCGCCGCCAGCCGTCCAGAACCTGGCGCTTGCGGGCCTTATCGGCCTCGGTCTCGCGCGGGAAGTGGCGGTCCTCGTAGCGCTCCCACAGCGCGACGACCAGCGTCACCGCCAGGAAGAAATCTATGAAGATCAGAGAGTTGATCAGAACAACCATGGCGCACCCCATACCCACGCGTGGCCCCGTCACGAGTGCGGGGCACAGGCGCGCGATACTGCACGGGAAGTCTTCACATTCGGTGAAAACCCCGGAGCGCTAGGCCTTACCGGGCCAGTCGAAGATGCCCTTGCGCGCGCGGGTGTCATAGTACCAGCCGTCCGGGCCCGCGAACTCCTGCGGCAGCAGGCGGAACGCCAGCGGTTTAAAGACGAACCATGCGGCAACACACGCGCAGGTCAAGGTGGCGGCAGCGGTCAGCATGACGCGACATCCTGTGGCTGGAATCAACTGGCGAAAAGATATGCGGCAAGTGAGACAGTTTCATGACTGAGCCTCTGGAAACACATCATAAAGTTAACCCGAGAAACGCGGAGTACAACTTTGCCTATCTCGACGAGGACACCAAGCGGATGATCCGCCGGGCGATCCTCAAGGGGCTGGCGATTCCGGGCTACCAGGTGCCCTTCGCCAGCCGCGAGATGCCCATGCCCTATGGCTGGGGCACCGGCGGGGTGCAGGTCTCGGCCGCGGTGCTGACGCCGGACGACACGATGAAGGTGATCGACCAGGGCGCCGATGACACCACGAATGCGGTCTCGATCCGGCGCTTCTTTGAGAAGACCGCGGGCGTGGCGGTGACCGAGGCCACCGCAGAGGCCAGCGTGATCCAGACCCGCCACCGCATCCCCGAGACGCCGCTGACCGAGGATCAGATCCTGGTCTATCAGGTGCCGATCCCGGAGCCGCTGCGCTTCTTGGAGCCCCGCGAGAGCGAGACCCGCAAGATGCACGAGCTTGAGGAATACGGGCTGATGCATGTGAAGCTCTACGAGGACATCGCCCGGCATGGGCGCATCGCCACCAGCTATGCCTACCCGGTGAAGGTCGAGGGGCGCTACATCATGGACCCCTCGCCGATCCCCAAATTCGATAACCCCAAAATGGAGATGGCGGCGATCCAGCTCTTTGGCGCGGGGCGCGAGCAGCGGATCTATGCGGTGCCGCCTTATTCGCAGGTGGTGAGCCTGGACTTCGACGACCACCCGTTTGACCCGTCGAAAGCCGATCATCCCTGCGACCTCTGCGGGGCCGAGCACAGTTATCTCGACGAGGTCATCGTGGACGACGCGGGCGGGCGGATGTTTGTCTGCTCCGACACTGATTTCTGCGCCGCCCGCCGCGCGCAAGGCCATGTGGGACGGCTGGGCACGGAGGACGCCGCATGATCTTGGCGCCCCAATTTTCTTGCAAGAAAATTGCCGGAATTTTCCAAAATTCCGCCACCGCGAGAAACAGATGACACCTCTTCTATCCGCTAAAGACATCGCCAAGGCCTACGGTCGGCAAATCGGCTGCGCTGACGTTTCCTTTGATCTCTCTCCTGGTGAGGCCATCGGCCGCCTGCGCGCACCCGTTGCCTTTTCTGGAGACGAGGCATGAAGGTGATCTTCCTGACCCATGCCGAGGTGATCATCGACCCTGACACCCCCGTGCCGGACTGGCCTTTGAACGACCTGGGGCGCGCGCGGCATGCCCGCTTTGCCACCGATCCGGCCTTGCAAAGCGTCGGCACGATCTTTTGCTCTGCCGAGCGCAAGGCACGTGATGCGGCCGAGATCACCGGCGCGGTCCTGGGCGTAGCGCCACGCATCCGCCCGGCTCTGGGTGAGAATGACCGCAGCGCCACGGGTTACCTGCCCGGACCCGAATTCGAGGCCACAGCCGACCTGTTCTTTGCCAATCCGCAAGACAGCATTCGCGGATGGGAACGCGCGGTGGATGCGCAGGCGCGCATCGTCACTGCCGTCCGGGAGGCGCTGGCGGAGCCGCGCTCTGAGGGCGACGTTCTTATCGTGGCGCATGGCGGTGTGGCCACACTGCTGCGCTGCCATCTGGCAGGGATCCCGATCTCACGCGCGCAGGATCAATCGGGCGGCGGCGGCAACTGGTATGCTTTCGCCCCGGACATGACCTCCGCGGCAACCGAATGGAGGGCCATATGACACCTCTTCTATCCGTCAAAAACATCGCCAAGACCTACGGTCGGCAAATCGGCTGCGCTGACGTTTCCTTTGATCTCTTTCCTGGTGAGGTCATGGGCATCGTCGGCGAGAGCGGCTCGGGCAAGTCAACCCTCTTGAATTGCCTGGCCGGGCACCTCGCCCCTGATCGGGGCGAGGTTCTCTTTGACACCCGCGCCGAGGGACTTCGGGACACTGTGACCATGTCCGAACCTGCGCGGCGGATGCTGGCGCGCACCGACTGGGCCTTTGTACATCAGAACCCGCGCGACGGGCTGCGCATGGGCGTCTCGGCGGGCGGCAATGTGGGCGAGCGGCTGATGGCCGTGGGCGCGCGGCATTACGGCGAGATCCGCGAGACCGCGCTGGACTGGCTGGACCAGGTCGAGATCGACGGCGCGCGCGTGGACGACCGGCCCTCGACCTTCTCCGGCGGGATGCAGCAGCGGCTGCAGATCGCGCGCAACCTGGTGACGGGGCCAAGGCTGGTCTTCATGGACGAGCCCACCGGCGGCCTGGACGTCTCGGTGCAGGCGCGCCTGCTTGACCTCTTGCGGGGCCTTGTGCGGCGGCTGGGGCTCTCGGCGATCATCGTCACCCATGACCTCGCCGTGGTGCGCCTGCTGGCGGACCGGCTGATGGTGATGAAATCCGGCCACGTGGTCGAATCCGGCCTGACGGATCAGGTGCTGGACGACCCGCAGCACGCCTACACCCAATTGCTGGTGTCGAGCGTGTTGCAGGTGTGAGCGCAATGCGTATTTGGAACAAGGTGAAGGGGCAGTCATGATCGAACTCACGGACGTCACCAAGTCGTTCACCCTGCACAATCAGGGCGCGGCGGAGATCCCGGTGATCACCGGCGCGGGCTTCTCCGTGGCGCCGGGGGAGTGCGTGGCGCTCACCGGCGCGTCCGGGGCGGGCAAGTCCACCCTGATGCGGATGATCTACGGCAACTACCTGGCGCAGGCGGGCTCGATCCGCGTGGGCGGGGTGGACGTTGCGCGCGCCGCGCCACGGGAGATCCTGGCCCTGCGGCGTCAAACCCTTGGCTACGTGACGCAGTTCCTGCGCGTGGTGCCGCGGGTGCCCACGGTCGAGGTCGTGGCCGAGCCCCTGCTGGAGGTCGGCACGCCCAACGAAGACGCCCGTCTTAGGGCAGAGGAGCTGTTGCGCCGGCTGAACATCCCGCAACGGCTCTGGGCGCTCTCGCCCACCACCTTCTCGGGCGGCGAGCAGCAGCGCGTAAACGTGGCCCGCGGCTTCGCGCACCAATTCCCGGCGATGCTGCTGGACGAACCAACCGCCAGCCTGGATGCCGAGAACCGCAACACCGTGCTTGAACTGATCGAAGAAGCCAAGGCCGCCGGCAGCGCCATAGTGGGGATCTTCCATGACGCGCCCGCCCGCGACCGCGTGGCGGATCGCGAGATCGACGTGGGCGCCTTCACGCCCAAGGCCGCCTGAGATGGGCGGGCGGTTCATCGCGGTCGTGGGTCCGTCCGGCGTCGGGAAGGACACGGTGATGCAGGCTCTGGTGGCGGCGGACGCGCGGCTTGGCCTGGTGCGCCGGGTGATCACCCGGCCCGCCGAGGCGGGGGGCGAGGATTTCGTGGGCGCAACCGAGGCGGACTTCGCCAAGCGCGAGGCCGCCGGAGAGTTCGCGCTGTCCTGGCCCGCCCACGGGCTGCGCTATGGCATCCCCAATTCCGTCCGGGCCGATCTGGACGCGGGGCGCATCCTGTTGGCGAACCTCTCGCGCAAGCGGTTGACCGAGGCCGCGGCGGCCTTCCCCGGCATGCTGGTTCTGAACCTAACCGCCGCGCCCGAGGTGCTGGCCGCCCGGCTGGCCGCGCGGGGCCGCGAGACCGAAGAGGACATCGCCAAGCGGCTCACCCGCCGGGTCGCGCTGCCCGAGGGGCTGGACGTGCTGACCCTCGACAATGGCGGCGACCTTGAGGACACCGTGCGCGCCGCGCTGTCACATATCTTTGCCGATCGGGCGCTAGACACGCCCGAACACGCCTAAGGACCGAACGACATGACCACCGAGACCTGCCTCGCCAATGCTGAGCTTGTGCTTCCCACTGAGACCATCCGCGGCAGCATCCTGTTCCGCGATGGGCTGATCGCCGAGATCAACGAGGGGCGCGCCGTGCCCGCTGGCGCGGTGGATTGCGGCGGGGATCACGTCGCGCCGGGGCTGGTGGAGCTGCATACCGACAACCTAGAGCGCCACCTCTCGCCGCGCCCCAAGGTCAACTGGCCGCATTACGCCGCGATCATGGCCCATGACCGCGAGCTGGCCTCCACCGGGATCACCACCGTCTTTGACGCGCTGCGTGTGGGCTCGAATCCCAGCCGCGGCAGCTACCCCAAATACGCCCGCGAGGTCGCCACCGAGATCATGGCCCTGCGCGCGCGCGGCGCGCTGAAGATTAGCCACCACCTGCACCTGCGCGCCGAGATATGCTCGGAGACGCTGACCGCCGAGCTTGGAGAGTTCGACGACAGCGACCGCGTGGGCATCGTCTCGCTGATGGACCACACGCCCGGGCAGCGCCAGTTCCGCGACGTCTCGAAGCTGGAGGTCTACTACAAGGGCAAGCACGGGTTCTCTCAGGCGGAGTTCGAAGAGTATATGGCCTATCTGCGCGGCGTGTCGGCACAGAATGGCGCGGCGCACACCGCGGCGACCGTCTCCGCAGCCGCGCGCTTTGGCGCGACGCTGGCGAGCCATGACGACACCACGACCGAGCACGTGGCGGCCTCCAAGTCGCACGGGGCATCGCTGGCGGAGTTCCCAACCACCGAGGACGCGGCGCAGGCCTGCCGCGCCGAGGCGATCCAGGTGATCATGGGCGCGCCGAACCTGGTGCGGGGCGGCTCGCATTCCGGCAATGTCTCGGCCCAGGCGCTGGCAGAGCAAGACTGCGTCGACATACTATCGTCGGACTACATCCCCTCCTCGCTGCTTCTGGGCGGTGCGCAGCTTGGCCAGCTTTGGGGGGACATGGCGCGCGGCATCGCGACGGTGACCAAGAACCCGGCCGAGAGCGCGGGGCTGGCGGATCGCGGTGCCTTGGAATTGGGCCGGCGGGCGGATGTGATCCGGTTCGATTTGGCGGGCACGACCCCCGTGCTGCGCGCGGCTTATGTGCAGGGCGCGCAGGTCGGCTGAGCGCGGCCACTTTCCTTGCAAGGAAAGTGCAAATCTCTTGGAAGAGATTTGGGCCCGCCCAGAGTGTCTGTTCCGTCTTTCCTAATCGGACAGCGCTCGCCAGCCGATGTCGCGCCGATGCACGCCCTCGGGCCAGTCGATCTGGTCGACCATCGCATAGGCGCGGTCCCGCGCCTCTTGCAGGGTCGCCCCCCGTGCGGTGACGTTCAGCACGCGCCCGCCATTCGCGGTCACCTTGCCATCAATCTCCTTGGTGCCGGCGTGGAAGACCATGTTAGAGGAATCCTCTGGCAGCGCGTCCAGGCCGCCGATCACCGAGCCCTTCTGGTAGCCGCTCGGATAGCCCTCCGCCGCCATGACCACCGTCATCGCGTGGTCGTCGGCCCAGTTCACCTGCGCCTCGGCCAGGCGCGCCTCGGCGCAGGCCTGCATCAGGTCCAGCGCCTGCGCGCCAAGCCGCATCATCAAGACCTGGCATTCGGGGTCGCCCCAGCGGGCGTTGTATTCGACCAGGCGCGGCGCGCCGTCCTGGACCATCAGCCCCACATATAGCACGCCCTGATAGGGCATCCCGCGCTTGGACATCTCGGCCACGGTCGGCTTAACGATCTCCTGCAGCGCGCGGTCCGCCACCGCGCCCTCCAGCACCGGGGCGGGGGAATAGGCGCCCATGCCGCCGGTGTTCGGCCCGGTGTCGCCCTCGCCGATGCGCTTGTGGTCCTGCGAGCTGCCCACGGGCAGCACGGCCTCGCCGTCGCAGAGCACGAAGAGCGAGCCCTCCTCGCCCTCCATGAACTCCTCGATCACCACCTCGGCCCCGGCCTCGCCAAAGCTGCCGCCGAACATGTCGTCGATGGCGTCCAGCGCCTCGGCCTCAGTCATCGCCACGATCACGCCCTTGCCCGCGGCCAGCCCGTCGGCCTTGACCACGATGGGCGCGCCCTGCGCTTTGACATAGTCGCGCGCGGGTGCCGCCTCGGTGAACCGCGCCCAGGCCGCCGTGGGCGCGCCGCAGGCGTCGCAGATCTCTTTGGTGAAGCGCTTGGAGGCCTCAAGCTGCGCGGCCTCTTGGCTGGGCCCGAAGACCAGGATCCCCGCCGCGCGCAGCCGGTCCGACACGCCCGCCGCCAGCGGCGCCTCCGGCCCCACGATCACAAAGTCGATGCTTTGCGCCAGGGCGAACTCCGCCACCGCGCCGCCGTCGTTGATGTCCAAGGCGGCGCATTCGGCGAGCTGCGCGATGCCCGCATTGCCCGGCGCCACGATCAGGCGGTCGCATTTTGGGTTCTGCTTGACCGCCCAGGCGAGGCTGTGCTCGCGGCCGCCGCCGCCAAGGATAAGGATGTTCATCTGTTGCTCTCCATTTGGCGGCCTGCTCCTCGCGCCCTGAGCGGGCAAGCCCGCTTGTCGGGCCCTCCTCGCAGCGAGGACGCCCGCAAGGCGCGGAGGAGCCTTTCCCTTAACGCAAGGGCGTTCTAGTCTTGGCACAAGAGCAGCACAAGACCGGCATATATGTGGTCCTACCGCTTCGCTACTTGAGGACGTGATGTCGTCCTACCGCTTCGCTACTTGAGGACGTGATGTTGTCCTACCGCTTCGCTACTTGAGGACATGTGCATGGATCTAATCGACGACCCCACCCCCGGCTCCAACACGCCCGAATTCACCGTCGGCGAGATCGCGGGCGCGGTCAAAAAGCTTGTCGAGGCAGAGCTCGGCTGGGTCCGCGTGCGCGGCGAGGTGGGCCGCGTGGTGCTGGCCCGCTCCGGGCATCTTTATTTTGACCTCAAGGACGACCGCAACGTCCTTAGCTGCATGACCTGGAAGGGCCAGGTGCCAGGGATCGGCGTGATGCCCGAGGAGGGCATGGAGGTCGTGGCCGAGGGGCGCATGACCGCCAGCGGTTTCCAATCCAAGTTCTCGCTGAACGCCCAGCACGTCGCCGTGGCGGGCGAGGGCGCCCTGATGGCGCTTTTGGAGAAGCGCAAGAAGCAGCTCGCCGCAGAGGGGCTCTTTGACGACGCCCGCAAGCGCCCGCTGCCGTTTCTGCCCGAGGTGATCGGGGTGGTCACCAGCCCGCAGGGCGCGGTGATCCGGGATATCTTGCACCGGTTGCGGGATCGCTTCCCACGCAAGGTGCTGGTCTGGCCCGTGGCGGTGCAGGGTCAGGCCTGCGCGCCAGAGGTCGCCCGCGCGATCGAGGGCTTCAACGCGCTGACGCCTGGCGGGGCCCTGCCCCGACCGGATCTGCTGATCGTCGCCCGCGGTGGCGGCTCCATCGAGGACCTCTGGGGCTTCAACGAGGAAATCGTGGCCCGCGCCGCGGCGGCCTCCGAGATCCCGCTCATCTCCGCCGTGGGGCATGAGACGGACACGACCCTGATCGACTTCGTCTCGGATAAGCGCGCGCCTACGCCCACGGCAGCGGCGGAGCTGGCGGTGCCGGTGCGCCTAGAACTGCTGGCCTGGGTCGAAGCGCAGGGCGCGCGGGTCTCTGGGGGGCTGAGCCGTTTGATCCAGCAGCGCAAGACCCGCCTAGCGGATCTGGCGCGGGCCCTGCCGCGTCCCGAGGGGCTGACGGCCTCGGCACGGCAGCGTCTGGACCATATGGACGCGCGCCTGCCGCAGGCGCTCACCGCCGCGGCGAGCAAGAAACGGCTTCGGCTAAGCGAAGTAGCTGGCGCATTGCGGCCGCAGGCCTTGCGGCAGGGCCTGAGCGAGCGCGCGCGCGCCTTGACCACGGCAGCGGAACGCCTGGCCGCCGGCCACGCCCGCCAGGACAAGCGCCGCCGCGAGGTGCTCGCCACGCAGTCCAGCCGTCTTCGCCCCGAACGCCTGGAGCGCGACCTGGTCCGCGCTGGCGAAGCCTTCACCCGCTTGGAACGGCGCTTTGCCGCGGTCGCGGGCACGCAGACCGCCACCTGGCGTAGGCAGCTTGAGGGGCTGGAGAGGCTGCGCCTCTCTATGGGCTATGAGGCCACGCTAGAGCGCGGCTATGCCGTCGTGCGCGACGGCGAGACCGTTGTGACCAGCAAGTCCGGGGCCGAAGAGGCCAGCGCGCTGGAGATCCAATTCTCTGACGGGCGGTTCTCGGTGGGCGGCGAGCGACCAAAACCGGCGCCGAAACGCGCGACAAAGCCGAGCCCGCCCGATGAGGAGCAGGGCAGCCTCTTCTAGAGAGCGAAGGCGCGCGCAGGGAGCATTGGCCGAAACCTGCCGCCCTAAAGGCACGCACGGCTAACTCAACGGATCAACTCTGCGGGAACAGCCGCTTCATCTCGGCCTCATATGACGCCCAAGAGATCGTCGCGTAATTCCCGGCATAGCCGTGGTAATGCGACGTGCCCTTGGAGGTGGGCAGCCCGGCCCAGACCTTGGCAAGGTTGTTCATGAACTGCACGCGGGTCAGCTTGCCCGCGCGGAACTTGCCGAACCCGGCATTGGCCATCAGCAGGTCCGCCATGCGGTCCTGCACCTGCGGCGAGAACACCACGCGCCCGTCCACCCCAAGCTCGGACACAAGGTAGCGCAGCGTGCTGGGGATGATCTGGTAGCGCCCGATGGCGTGCGGCTGCCCCGGCGTGGCCTTGATCCAGGCGAAGATCTCGGAAATCGTCATTTGCGTGGGCCGCTTGCCGGGCTTGATCCGCGCGCCGTGCTGCACCGCGTTATAGCCCGCGGCCCCGGCCTCTGCCGAGGCGATGAGATCCCGCAGTCCGGTCACGCCCGGCGCCCGCTGCCCCGACAGAATTCGCTTGGCGGGCTGGTTCTCACGCTCAGGGAGGGGGGCGAAGAAGGTGCCGACGTCGCGGTCCAGAAACAGGCTGGCGCGACCCATGGGCTGGTCGGGCGGCAGGCTGGCCTGTTGCGGCATCGGCGCGGCGGCGCCCGAGAGGTTCACCAGCGGCGCGCGCGCGCCCGTGGCGTCTGGGTCTATCAGCAGCGAGAACGCCGCAGCGCAATGCGCCCACAGCGCCATGAAAACGAATGTTAGAAAGGGTTTCGCGCGTTGACGCATCCTGGGCCTTCTGGCGGTTCATGCTCTGCTCCGACGCAGTAAGCCCCAAGGGTTTAGATATGGTTCCCATCGCAACAAAAAAGGCCCGGGCGCGAACGCCCGGGCAAGTGTCAACCAGTCTCTTGGGAGGAGATTAAGTGGTTGAGAACTCTGGATAGGCCTCCATGCCCAGCTCGGAGGTGTCGAGGCCGTTGATCTCGGCTTCCTCGTCAACCCGGATGCCCGTGACGAGCTTCAGGATGTACCAGACCACACCGGAGGCGACGAAGGTGAACACACCCACGACCACGATGGAGTAGATCTGCGTGCCCAGGTTGGCGTCGCCGTTGGTCAGGACCACGGCCAGGGTGCCCCAGATGCCCGCGAAGAGGTGCACCGGGATGGCGCCAACCACGTCGTCGATCTTCAGGCGGTCCAGGAAGGGCACACCGAAGACCACGATCGCGCCGCCCACGGCACCGATCAGGCCCGCCATGAAGAGCGTCGGCGTCAGCGGCTCGGCGGTGATGGACACCAGACCAGCCAGCGCGCCGTTCAGCACCATGGTCAGGTCAACCTTGCCGTAGACCAGCTGCGTCAGGATCATCGCGGCGATGGCGCCACAGGCCGCAGCCATGTTGGTGTTCACGAAGATCCGGCTCACGTCGGCGATGTCGCTGATCGAGCCCATGGCCAGCTGCGAGCCGCCATTGAAGCCGAACCAACCCAGCCAAAGGATGAACGTGCCCAGCGTTGCCAGAGGCAGGTTCGAGCCCAGCATCGGAACGACCTTGCCGTCCTTGTACTTGCCAACCCGGGAGCCCAGGATGATCGCGCCCGCCAGAGCGGCCCAGCCACCCACAGAGTGCACAACGGTCGAACCGGCGAAGTCCAAGAAGCCCATGTTGTCCAGGAAGCCGCCGCCCCATTTCCAGGAGGCCTGCAGCGGGTAGATCACGCCAGTCAGCACGACCACAAAGGCGAGGAAGGGCCAGAGCTTGATGCGCTCGGCCAGCGCGCCCGACACGATCGAGGCGGTCGCGGCACAGAACATCAACTGGAAGAAGTAGTCCGAGCCGGTCGACGCATAGGCATAGTCGTCCACGGCGTCGGCGCCAACGCCCACGGCCTCCATGACCGCCGGGCCCCAAACGCCCGAAAGGATGCCTTCGATCGACCAGGTACCCAGCGGGTACATCAGGTTATAGCCGATGGCGTAGTAGGCGATACAGGCGAAGCCGAAGAGGCCCATGTTCTTGGTCAGCTGCATGGTCACGTTCTTCTGGCGCACCAGGCCGGCCTCGAGCATCGCAAAGCCACAGGCCATGAAGAACACCAGGAAGCCGCCGATCAGGAACAGCAACGTGGTCATGATCCACACCACGTCGGTGGGGACGGCCGCGGGTGCCTCCGCTGCCTCCTGCGCCAGGCCCAACGAGGGCAGTGCCACCATCAGGGCGGCCGCGCTTACAGTCTTTAGAAGTTTCATATCAGGTCCTCGTAATGCGGCGCTCTACAGCGCGTCTTCATTGGTTTCGCCGGTGCGCACGCGCACGGCCTGAGCCACATCGAGGACAAAAATCTTGCCGTCCCCAATCTTGTCGGTTTTTGCCTTGCTTTGGATCGTCTCGACCACCTGCTCCGCAATCGCGTCCGGTACGACGATCTCCAGCTTGGCCTTGGGCACGAAATTCACGTCGTATTCCGCGCCGCGATAAATCTCTGTGTGTCCGGATTGGGCGCCGAAGCCCTTGATCTCGGACACCATCATGCCACCTACGCCGACCTCGGTGAGCGCTTCGCGCACCTCGTCGAGCTTGAATGGCTTGATCGCTGCAATGATCAGTTTCACCCTATTCCCCTTTGACATCAGGTTCCCGAGATACGGGAGGCACTGCCGCAAAACAGCGCTGCAGCGCGGCAACCTCAATGGCGCGCTGCGGCTGGGCGGGGCGTTTCCCGGCCAATCTGCACAAAAATTATACTTTCTGTGCGCAATGGTGAAAAATTGTGCGGAATGCGAATTCGCGCCCTCGCCGCCCGGCCAAGAATCGGGTCCACATTTCCGCGCCGCCGCGCTAAACTGGGTCAAACAACGAAGCCGAGCAGGGCTAAGATGAGCAGTAAGGGTAACGGCACACGTCGCGTGGTGAACACGCGCCGCACGAATGGCGCGGGCGGTGGCAAGGGCTACACGCCCGTTGCGGCGCGAAACAAGGCAAAAGCGAAACCGAAGAAGCCCCGCGGCCCGCGCCGGGCGGCGGCGCCCAAGCGCGGGTTGTTCCGTCGGATCGGTGGCTTCTTTTCGTGGCTGATCTGGCTGGCGGTGTCGCGCGGCGCCATCGCGTTGGCGCTGGTCTCTGGCATCACCATCTGGAACTTCATGTCCGGGATCCCCGAGCTTGAGGATCTGCTCGACAGCCGCACCCGCGGCTCGGTGACGATCATGGACCGCAATGGCGAGGTGTTCGCCTGGCGCGGCAAGCAGTTCGGCGGCTCGATCACCACCGATACGGTGGCCCCGGTGCTGCGCGACGCGGTGGTCGCCACCGAGGATAAGCGGTTCTACCGGCATCTGGGCGTTAGCCCGCGCGGCATAGCCAGCGCCATGCGGATCAACATGCGCGAGGGGCGCCCGCCGCTTTCCGGGCATGGCGGCTCCACGATCACCCAACAGGTCGCCAAGCTGATCTGCATGGGCGTGCCCTATGACAAGGACATCTGGGACAGCGAGCGCGCCTACGAGGCGGACTGCCGCGAGAGCTCGATGTGGCGCAAGCTCAAAGAGATGCATTACGCCGTCGCGATGGAGCTGAAGTTCACCAAGGACGAGATCCTGACGATCTACCTCAACCGCGCCTTCCTGGGCGCCGGGGCGCATGGGTTCGAGGCCGCCGCGCAGCGCTACTTTGGGCGCTCGGCGGCCGAGGTGAACGCACCGCAGGCGGCGATGCTGGCGGGGCTTCTGGTGGCGCCGACGCGTTACGCGCCGACCAACAACCTAGAGCGCAGCCAGGACCGCGCCGCCACGGTGCTCAAGCTGATGCATGAGCAGGGCTATATCACGGACGCGGACCGCGCCACGGCGGCGGCGGCGCCCGCCACGCTGAGCCAGGCGGCGGAGGCCCGTGCGGGGGGCTACTTTGCCGATTGGGTGATGGGGCGCGGACCGGACTTCCTGACGCGGGATACGACCGAGGACGTGGTGGTCAAGACCACCTATGACCAGCGCATCCAGACCGCCGCCGAGGAGGGCCTGCAGGCGGTGCTGGACGCCAAGCTCAAGGAGGGCTCAAAGGCGCAGGCGGCGATTGTGATCATGTCGGCGGACGGCGCGGTGCGCGCCATGGTGGGCGGGCGGCAGTTCAAGGGCGTCTCGGGCGGGTTCAACCGCGCGGTGCAGGCCAAGCGGCAGACCGGCTCGGCGTTTAAGCCCTTCGTCTATGCCACGGCGCTGGATCTGGGCTGGCGGTTCGATGACTTCGTGGATGACAGCCCGCTGACGATCGACATTCCCGGCTCGGGGCCCTGGACGCCCAAGAACTACACGCGCGATTTCCGCGGGCCGGTGAGCCTGACCGAGGCGCTGATCTGGTCGCTGAACATCCCGGCGATCCGGGTCTCCGAGGCGGTGGGGCGCGGGATGGTGCGCACGGTGGCCGAGAGCTTTGGGATCGAGAGCGACCTGGCCTCTGGCCCGGCGCTGGCGCTGGGCACCTCTGAGGCCAGCCTGCTGGAGATGACGGGCGCCTATGCGGGCATCCTGAACGGCGGCTCCTCGGTGCGGCCCTACGGGCTGGTGGACCTGCGGTTCCTAGGCGAGCAGAGCCCGCTGATGACGCAGACCGGCGGGCTAGGGGAGCGGGTGATCTCGCCCCAGGCGGCGCAGCAGCTGATCTACATGATGCACCAGGTGGTCGAGACGGGCACCGGCGGGCGCGCCAAGCTGGACGGCTGGCAGGTGGCGGGCAAGACCGGCACCACGAACAGCGCGCGGGATGCCTGGTTTCTGGGCTTCTCGGCGGATTACGTGGCGGGCATCTGGATGGGCTATGACGACAACACGCCGCTTTCCGGGGTGACGGGGGGCGGGCTGCCGGCGGAGATCTGGCAGGAGGTCATGACCCGCGTGCATGCCGGGCTGCCGCCGCGCACGCTGCCGATGCTCACGCCGGCGCAGCTGCCGCGGGACGTGCCGACGGCGGTGTCTTCGCCCGGCCGCCCGAACCAGGGCCTCGGAAACGCGATCGAGAACGTGCTGGACTCGATCTTCGGCGCCCCAAGGCGATAGCCGCGCCACGTCATCGGCGGGGAGGATGTCGCCGCCGAGCTGGACGCCAAACGCGCCATTGATCAGGGCACGCGGCTGGCCGCCACGCTGTAGGGGTTACCGAGGGGTGAACGGCGCGGGCGGCGGTTTTCGCCGTGGGTCTGCGATTCGGGCGGTTAACGGCTTATTTTGTTGGGAAATCCGCGGTCGGCAAAGCGTCGGCAAAGTGTCGGCCTTGCGTATGGCACTATGTCGGGCAAGGAGCGTGATTAACGGACCGCGCGGTGATGGAAGGTCGTGTGATCGCGGTGGGCAGATTGCCCACCCTACGGCTCGCTGCTTCGGGCCGGGAGGCGGTGTTCTTTTTGATTTGGGTAGAAAGCGCCTGAGGTATCAGACCGTCTGGCGCATCGGGACGATCAGCCGTATCGCGCGCGGGTTCCGAAATCCTCAAAGGATTTCGATTCGCAATCCTTTAAGGATTGCGCGCCCGGCGGAGAGGTCAGCCAACGAATTGGAGCGTTGTTGCAGAAGATGACCAATTGCCCGGAGTTCTCGGCGACGTGAAAGCCTCGGCGAAGGATCTCGGCCATGAAGCGGTCCATCCCTGCGAAGCGCTCCACATCCCGCGCCTTGCGGCGGATCACGCCGCCGGTCATCACGGCTTTGGAGGTAAAGAGGTCTTGTAAGAAGACCTCGGGCGAGAGCGGCGAGTTTCGGTTTTGCATGTCCCGCAGATTGAATTTGTTTTGGTTAAGGCGGGGTAAATTCTGTGGCCAATAGAGAGCGTGCGCCCAAGGCGGTGCATGCTATCACGCACCCCTAGCGCGTTTATTCCAAGCGAAGCTCCTCAATCTCAACCTTTCGACATCTGGTGGAAAATACCCGTCGGAAGTCAGTGAGCCCTTTCAGATACCAGTCAAAAACCTCGTTCCTCTTGTTTGTATCCATTGGATCGATGTTCTCACGTCTCAATGCAATCTTTGAGGCTTTACGATCATCCAATCTTTCCCAGCTCAATTGGTAGCCAAACTCGGCTTCAATTTCCTCGCGACTTTCATTGAAATGCTCAAAGATCAGCTTCTCTGTGTCATTGTGGATGTACAGTTCGACGCCGATTTTCGAATCACGGGCTCCTGCTGTGAGGACTATTGCAAAATCCGCGCGGCCTACAGGAAAGTTCCACCAATGGTCCTTTGGAGGGTTACTTCCTCGCAATCCTGGACTTTTCTCGTCCAAGTATTGGGCGAATTCGGTCCAAAACCCAAGGTACATTTTCTGGCGTTCTGACACGGCCGAACCGCTGATCTGCCGGGATTTTCTACTTAAATGGCGAGTCCACTCATTGGGTTTTGCCACAACATGAAAGAGGGGAGCCATAGGTGAGTTCCCAATTTTGACGAGTTCTAGTTCCACGGCAAAAAACGAAAATTGGTTGCTTGTCTCTTCATTTAACCAGTCGACCGCTGCCCGGTGCTCCTCCCTAACCCTAGTCGATATCCAGATCACTTTTGCAGAAGATCCTAACCCCGCAAGATATGTGAGGATTTGCCCGAGGTGGCTATGATCGGTTTGTGCTAACTGGTTCTCAACCAGGATATAGCCGTCGCGGTCCCTCGCAATAATATCTGCCGCAAAATCTCCGATAGACCGCTCAGTACCCTCAACAACAGCATCATTTAAATGCAATGCGTCAGCTAAAACTTGAAAGTTTGGATCTTCGGCAAGCCATGGAGTAAAATCAGTGGCTTCGTTTGGCCATGCATCTCGCGGGTCCAATCTGTCTATTGTTTTTAGATCCATCTCACCGCCTCTTCCGCTTCACATTCCCACCCCTCTGCCCCGGTCTCCCCGCCGTCGAGCGGCCCTTCGTAGCGACCGCCCCCGCGGCGATGGCGTCGACCGCGGACTGGCGCGCCATGGGGTCGTCGGCGACGGCCAGGTCCACCGCCTCCAGCCGCTTGACCTCGTCGCGCAGGCGCGCGGCCTCCTCGAACTCCAGGTTCTCCGCCGCCTTGCGCATCTCCAGCCGCAGCCCGTCCAGATGCGCCTGTAGGTTCGCGCCCACCATCGGCTTGTCCACCGTCGCCGTCACGCGGCTCATATCCGTGTCGCCCTTGTAGAGCCCCGACAGCACGTCATCGACGTTCTTCTTGATCGTCTCGGGCGTGATGCCGTGCTCTTCGTTATAGGCCATCTGCTTGGCGCGGCGACGGTCGGTTTCCTTCAGCGCGCGCTCCATCGAGCCGGTGATCTTGTCGGCATACATGATCACCCGGCCCTCGGCGTTCCGGGCGGCGCGGCCGATGGTCTGGATCAGCGAGGTCTCGGAGCGCAGGAAGCCCTCCTTGTCGGCGTCCAGGATCGCCACCAGCCCGCATTCGGGGATGTCGAGCCCCTCGCGCAGCAGGTTGATCCCGATCAACACGTCGAAGGCGCCCAGGCGCAGGTCGCGCAGGATCTCGATCCGCTCCAGCGTGTCGATGTCGGAATGCATGTAGCGCACGCGGATGCCCTGCTCGTGCATGTACTCGGTCAGGTCCTCGGCCATGCGCTTGGTCAGGGTGGTCACCAGGGTGCGATAGCCGTCGGCGGCGACGCGGCGCACCTCGTCCAGCAGGTCGTCCACCTGCATCTCGACGGGGCGGATCTCGACCTTTGGGTCCAAAAGCCCGGTGGGGCGGATCACCTGCTCGGTGAAGACGCCGCCGGTCTGCTCGATCTCCCACGACGCGGGGGTGGCCGAAACGAAGACGGACTGGGGCCGCATCGCGTCCCATTCCTCGAACTTCAAAGGCCGGTTGTCCATGCAGGAGGGCAGGCGGAAGCCATGCTCGGCCAGGGTGAACTTGCGCCGGTAGTCGCCCTTATACATGCCGCCGATCTGGGGCACCGAGACGTGGCTCTCGTCGGCGAAGACGATGGCGTTGTCGGGGATGAACTCGAATAGCGTGGGCGGCGGCTCGCCGGGGGCGCGGCCGGTGAGGTAGCGCGAGTAGTTCTCGATCCCGTTGCAGGCGCCGGTGGCCTCCATCATCTCCAGGTCGAAATTGGTGCGCTGCTCGAGCCGCTGCGCCTCCAGCAGCTTGCCCTCGCTGACCAGCTGGTCCAGCCGGGTGCGCAGCTCTTGCTTGATGCTGATCATCGCCTGGTTCAGCGTCGGCCGGGGGGTCACGTAATGCGAGTTGGCGTAGACGCGGATGCGCTCGAACGTGTCGGTCTTGGCGCCGGTGAGGGGGTCGAACTCGGTGATGCCCTCCAGCTCTTCGCCGAAGAACGAGAGCCGCCAGGCGCGGTCCTCCAGGTGGGCGGGCCAGATCTCTAGGCTGTCGCCGCGCACCCGGAACGAGCCCCGGGCAAAGCCCTGGTCGTTGCGGCGGTACTGCTGCGCCACCAGGTCGGCCATCACCTGGCGCTGGTCGTACTCGCCCCCCGCCTTGAGGTCCTGGGTCATCGCGCCGTAGGTCTCGACGCTGCCGATGCCGTAGATGCAGCTGACCGAGGCCACGATGATCACATCGTCGCGCTCCAGCAGCGCCCGGGTGGCCGAGTGCCGCATCCGGTCGATCTGTTCGTTGATCTGGCTCTCTTTCTCGATATAGGTGTCCGAGCGCGGCACGTAGGCCTCGGGCTGGTAGTAGTCGTAATAGCTGACGAAATACTCCACGGCGTTATCGGGGAAGAACCCCTTGAACTCGCCGTATAGTTGCGCCGCGAGCGTCTTGTTGGGCGCGAGGATGATCGCCGGGCGCTGCGTATGCTCGATAATCTTGGCCATGGTGAAGGTCTTGCCGGTGCCGGTGGCGCCGAGCAGCACCTGGTCCTGCTCCCCCGCATTCACGCCCGCCACCAGCTCTGTAATCGCGGTGGGCTGGTCGCCCGCGGGCTCAAACGCGGTCTGCATGCGGAGGACCACCCCGCCCTCAAGCTTTTCGCGGCTGCGCGGTTCAGGGGCCGGGGCATTCAGGATGGGCTCGTTCATGAAGGGTGATTCCTTTCCTGCGCTAGAGTTGATCACTTTTTGTTCTTGTTCAAGCTGCGAGGCCTTGCCCATGCGAACGGGGCCAAAACCGGCGGGCTCAAAGGTGCAAAAATCTAACCCAGCGTGTGCGGGTCAAGAAATTGCAATCATAGCGTCATTTTCGGGTTGCCCCTGTGGATAATCCCGCATACCGTGTATTTGTAAGCAATTACACCTCTGATCGCTGGCCGGGCGCGCGACCCACCCCATCCCACCACCCGACGCGCTTGGCCGGCGATCAACTCCCCCAAAAACCGCCGCGCAGAACGCTCAAATGCGTCGAATTGATCGCTTGCGCCGAGGCCGTGGAATTTGCGATACAGGGCCCGCAACCTCGGAGGCCCGCCCCATGCCAGCTCGTATCTACCAGCCCGCGCGCACCGCCATGTCATCCGGCACGGCCAAGACCAAGCAATGGGTGCTGGAATTCACGCCCGACACCGGGCGCGAGGTGGACCCGCTGATGGGCTGGACCAGCTCGGCGGACACCCAGGCGCAGGTCCGGCTGACCTTCGAGACCAAGAAAGAGGCGCTGGACTACGCCGAGGAGAAGGGCATCACCGCCACGGTGCTCGCCCCGCAAAAGCGCAAGCCCAACATCCGCGCCGGCGGCTATGCCGAGAACTTCGCCACCAACCGCCGTGGGGCCTGGACGCACTAATCGCTTGCCCCAACGCCCTTGGGTGTGGATGACTAACTGCAGTCAGCTTTTGATTGCAGCGATATGCCCGACCAAGCCCAGCGCGATTTCTTTATCAGTTTCACCATCGACGACTTAGAGGTCGCCACGGTCCTCAACGACGCCCTGAACGCGGCGGGGTTCTCGACCTACTTCCACCCCAAAGATATACCGTCCGGAGGACATATCGCCTATTGGATGGAAACCGGGCTGGACCTTGCCCGCCAGTTGATCGCTGTCTGCTCCACTAAATACTTCGCCGAAGAGAAGGTCTATTCCCATGCCGAGCGGCTGGCGAAGTTCTGGCAGGACCCGCTGAACGCCAACCCGCTGATCGTTCCGGTACAGATCGAGGATTGCACCTTCCCGTCCCTGATGGGACCGCTCAAAAGGATCGACCTGCGCGGGAAGCAGGCGCCCGAGATGGGGGCGGCGCTGGTCGCGGCCTTGCAGGAAGACGGGGCAAAGCAGGCGCGGCTACAGGCGGGTGGGCTAACGCTGGACAAGCGGCGCCCGGAGTTCTGGAACGTAGAGGGCCAGCCAAACCCGCTCTTCACCGGGCGGGACACCGAGATGGCGGACCTGCACGAGCGCATCCGCGCGGGTGGGGCCACCGCGATCACCGCCGTGGCGGGCATGGGCGGCGTCGGCAAGACCACCCTGGCGCGGGAATACGCGCTGCGCCACGGCAACCGCGCGCGGTTCGGCGGCGTGTGGTGGATCCCGGCAGAGACCGCGCCGGGCGTCATCAACGCCTATGACACCCTGGCCGAGAAGCTGCCGGATATCGACCGCCAAAAGGACAGCCGCGAGAACGCCATCGCCGTGCGCGACTGGCTGGGCCAGCAACCCTCGGCGCTGCCCTGGCTGGTGATCTTCGACAACGCGCCAAATGCTAAGACGGTGAAGGATTGGCTGCCCCAAGGTTCCGCCAAGGTGATCGTGACCTCTCGCTTTCGCCACTTTGAGAACGTTGCAGAGATGATGCCGCTCGATATCTGGGACGAGGACACCACGACGGAATACCTGCTGCGCCGCGTGGAGAGGGGCACGAAAACACAGGCGCGGTCGCTTGCCAAGCGACTGGAAGGGCTGCCGCTGGCAGCGGAACAGGCCGGAGCCTATCTACGCGAACACGGTGATTGGGACTTCGCAGAGTACGAGGCGCATCTGGTCGATTTGCTTGCGCACGAATATGACAACCTGACCGTGCCGGTAACGGTCATGGCGACTTTTAGTGCGGCCATTGAGGCGGTGGCAAAACGTCCTCACGGCGCGGCCGCGCTGGCGATCTTGAACATCTGTGCGTTCCTGTCGCCGGATGGGGTTGATGTAGAACTGCTGAAAGCGACCGCGAGTGAGTCCGACATCTTGCCTGACCCACCAAGCAGCGCGTTGTCCGATAAATTGGCGGCCAGCGAAGCCTTCAGAGCGCTGACCGCCTTTGCGCTGATGAGATATGGCGAAGAGAGCCCGGCTGGCCCGGTCTTGGTCATGCACCGGCTAATCGGCGAGGTCGCCCGCGCGCGGCTGAGCGAGGAAGAGGCCGAGACCTGGCGGGACGCGGCGATCATGATGATCCGGCGGTTGATGCCGTATCAAGTCGATGATCCCGGTACTTGGCCGCTTTGCGCGCGGTTGGTACCGCATGCCGAAGCGCTGAAATCTCACACTCCCGGCCCCGGCCAATTCGGCGTAGCGCTGGATTACGTGCTGAATCAAGCTGCTCTTTTTCTGAACGCTCGTGGCGATTTTGACGGTGCAATCGATTTGCTTAGGCGCAGTGTAGCGCTGAGTGAGGAATTGCATAAAGACAATGCAAAGGAGCTTGCCACTGCGCTCGGCAATCTCGCGGGACACCTGCAAGAACGTGAAGAGACCTGGGACGAGGCAGAGGCCACCTATCTCCGCGCCTTGAAAATCAAAGAAGAGATATTGGTGCCGAGTGATCCGTCTCTCGCAATCACGCTTTCGAATCTCGGTAACTTACATCGGCGGCGCAAGAATTTCGCCAAGGCGGTGGAGCTGACTGAACGCGCAACGGAAATCGACAAGGTCGCGCTTGGTGAGATTTCGACAAATTATGCAATAGACCTCAGCAATCTCGGCGCCATTTACTATGATTGGGGCAACGAAAGCGGCGACCCAGTGCATCGCAAAAAAGAGGTGGAGTATACCGAAAAATCGGCGGAGATTACCCGTGCCCTGCGCGGCACACGGCACCCAGAGGTGACGGCCCGGCTCAACAATCTCGCTGTCATGTATGCCAATCAGGGCGACATGGCCCGCGCAGCGGAGGACATGGCGAAGGCGGTCGCCATTGACCTTTCGCTCGATCAATTGAGGCACCCAGAGACACAGCGCCACATTGCCGAACTCCTCCACCTCTGGACCGCCTCCGGTCAAAAGTACAAAGCCCAGCGGCTCGCCAGCGGGGACGGCTCTGACATCGTCCCCTATGTCGAGCAGATCGAGGCCGAGCATCGCTCCTGGGTCGCCGAGGACCCCGAGAACCGCGACTTCGGCCCGCCCTCGCCCGTCACCGGCGCCACCAAGTAGCCGCAGACGCCAGCTTATTGATTTGTCGCATGTTCGAACCGCCAAACCGGTACCCACTTTGGCTGAACATGCTCTATGAGCCTTGATTAATCCCGCCCCCTGCCGCAGAACGGCGCGCGAGCGGTCCCTTAGCTCAACTGGATAGAGCAGCTGACTTCTAATCAGCAGGTTCGGGGTTCGAGTCCTCGAGGGATCGCCAAATAAATTATCCGCTAAGCAGACATAACGCCGAGTCTTAGGCTCATCCTAGGCTCAGAAATTGCAATATCTTGTGATGAGCTGGCATGTTCCGCTATGAGTAATTTCACCACAGCGTTGAACCACTTGTTCCGGCGTTTGGGTTCGTGCGTCTCATCGAATCTCTACAATTTCTTGCGCCACTGGATTTTCCTGGGATCACTCGGACCGGGGTCAATCCCACCGGGGCATCGCGATGCTCCTTACTCAAGGAGACATTGTGATGAGGATACTGTCGAAACGCGATCTGAAGGAGGTGGTTTTGTATTCGCAGCAGCACGTGGCGCGATTGGAGAAAGCGGGTCAGTTTCCCAAGCGGATACAACTCGGACCCAATCGCGTAGGTTGGCTGGAAAGCGAAGTGCAGGACTGGATTTCTGAACGGGTGGAGTTACACGGTGACCAAACAAGCTCCTAACGATGCAGCGGCGGCCCGGTTGCGCAAATCCGGGTCGCCGAGTTGTTTGCAGACATTTGATCGACTCGCAGAGAACGCTGACTACAAGCCCGACCCGGCCGTTATGATTTTGTGCTGCGTGCGCTCGCAGCCCGAGAAATGGGTGGATTCAAACGCCAAGTGCAACGTTGTTATTGAAGCGGATTGTGAGCGATTTCCCAAGTTCGTTTAGGAAAGCCTCTGCTGGTGAGCGAAAGCCAAGGCACTTCCGCGGAGTGAGGTTGAGGGTCATGCTGACGTCTTGGATGTCCTCTTCAGTCAGCGCGTCGAGATAGGTTTGTCTTGGCAACCATCGCCTGATGCGACCGTTCCTCGGCTGGCAGGGTATTGCGCAGCAATGTCCTGAGAAGCGGCCTACTAGACCCCGCCTTTTTGCCAGCTTGCATAGGCATCGCAGAAGTATGTCTGCTAATCCGAGCGCGTCCTTGAGCAAGGAATGCCGTGCGATTTCACCGCCATTGTCGAAGGTCACGCTCCGGCGCATTCCTGGGTCGATCTTTGAAAGATTACCCGTAATGGCGGTAGCCGTCTCGGCGGCGGTCTTGCTGACGAGGCGGGTCATGATTGTCAGGCGCGTCTTGCGTTCATGCAGCGCCAGAAGCGGGCGGTTTTGCCTGCAAATCACCGGGTCACTTTCCCAGTGACCCGGTTCTGCGCAATCATTTGCGGCCTGGGAGCGCTCAGAGATAAGGGTCTTGCTTGCAATCTTGTCCTTTGATCTGCGAGCGCGGTGACCCCGGCTGGCTTTGCGGCGAGTCAGATATCTCCAAAGCCTTTGCGTCTTCTGGCCACTGCGGAAGATGACAGTGTAGATGGTTTTTGTGCTGATCGCGCTCAGACCAATCTCGATTCCGCACTTGAGCCAGCCTGCGATCTGCTCCGGTGTCCATCCTTCCGCCAAGCGGTCGAGAACGAATTGCCGCAGGCGACCATCTTTCTCCAGAACGGCCCCGCGCTGGCGGCGGAAACGATACGAACCTTCGGCATAGACAGGCCGGTAAGCACCGTCCTGATGATCGTTGCGTTTGAGTTCGCGGCTCACCGTGGATTTGTCCCGACCAATGGCCGCATCGATGGCTGTCGGACCAAGCCCTTGAGCTCTAAGGTCAGCGATTTGATCTCTTTCGTATGGGGAGAGTTGCGTGTACTTTGACATGGCAACATCGTTTTCTCGTTTGACGACAAGCGGATATCAATTCCGCCAACGATGTTGCACCACACGCCTGAATTCACCCTACACCCTTTTTCCAGAATAAGCTCCAAACGGTCATGAGGTGGCGCAAAATCGGGCCGTCGTCTGCTGCCATACGCAGACCTAGAACAACCGACAGGATACCTTGAATCGGAAGACATCGTAACGACTTATTAGTTGAGAAAACATAGCTGTCGGGCACAACGACAGCGCATGAGGTAAGCCTCCGCAAAGAGCTGAGGGGAGGTGAGCAGAGATCGAACTGGTTCTGGCAGGACTGGCTCTATTGCTCACCTATTTGAACAACCGGGACACACGATAGCCGAAAGTGACGTGTCGGTTCGCCGACCCGTCACATAAGCGGGAAGATCAGCCCAGATAAATTCCATGCTGTTGGTTCTGGCGTTTTACCTAGCTTCCCGCAATTGGGAGCCTTAAAATCGGTGCCTTCGCTGCATCGCTTTCGACGCGCCCATTGGGCTCTTGCCCGCCATGCGGCACTGCAGGCAGGCCGGTATGCATCACGTCTTCAAAAATCCATTCAAGATTATCAACTATTATCTAGAAAGCACCATTCGCCATTGTGGTACACTCCTTACCCATTCTTCTGCGCGCCCCGATAAACACCGAGGATCGCTCGGCAGTCGCGAATGACACTTGGCAGAATTTCGCGGCGTTCAAGGGTATCCACGAGTTGGTTTTGCACAGCCGCAGCTTCGTCGAGCGCACCATTGTCGGCGAGAGATTGCGCGAGCGATTCCGCGGACGCGCGATATTGTATATGCCCAAGCGTTTCGGCGGTTTCCGTTGCGCGTTCCCCGAACATCGACCGCTGCAATTCCAGCACTCTGTCGAGATCCGGGGCGGAAGCCTGCACCCGAAGGTCGGCACGATCATCTCCGATTATCAACCGCTTGAAGCGACGCATGTAAGGGCCTGCAACTCCCAACCGAGCGTGTTGAGCCACTGCAGCGTCGGGCATAGTCTCGATCACTTCCTGCAATACGTCGTTTGCCTTGCTGAGTTCGGGCACACCCTGGAATGCCAACACACGACCGACGTCCTCGTTGAAAAAATCGGGCGCAATGGTGTGCGCTTGCATATGCGAACCGGGGCTTACATAGATCCGCAATACATTCGAGATCAGCATCTCGCCCTCGATCGAAACGGCTGCCTGGACCGAGTAGAATCCAGGTTCGTCGATCAGCCAGCCCCCGGTCGATGCCGCGACGAAATGCGTCGCATAAAGCGACTTTCCAGCCGCAACCTCGGTCGTTTGCAGAGATTGGCAAGCCATCACGAAGGGCCGGTGCCGACGCGTTTTTTCGGCTCCGTCACGGGCGACGGCAATTGCCAAATGGTGCCCATCGGTCAGAATGTCGCTTGGAACCTTGCGTGGCTCGGTCGACGTATTCGTCAACTTCAGTTCCAGGTGCACCGGTTCCATGAACGGAAAGACGTTCCGGTCGCGATTTGGCCGAAGTTCCAGCTGGAAATGCTGCTCGGTCATGTCCGGCGGCGCTTCGAGCCCGTGATTGGATCCCCACCGGGCGCCCCCCATCCGTACGAAATCGCGCGGTGCGTGGCGTAGAAACAGAAGCTCGCGGTCCGAGAACCGAAATTCGAAATCGCTAAAAAACGCCTCTTGGCCGCCGCTCACCCCATAGGGATAATTCATGAAGCTGCGTGCTTCGGGTTCGTTTTTCGCCGTCAGCGGAAAGGCGTCGCCTAGGGCCTTTTCCCAGGAATGCGCCATGTTGAAGCCGTGGCCGATCTCGTGCACAGCGGTCCAAATCTGCATTCGGCGGCGCCAGGCATCCGGGTGCGTTTCGCCAAATGGCGGCCGGGAAATAAAACTGTCGGTGAATATCGCAGTGCCCTGGCGATGATTGCTACCGATATTGTCGAACATGATGCCGCCAAGGTCATCGCCCCTGTCATGCATTGCAGCATAGATGACCCACAATCCCCACTGGGCCTGGTCGTCATAGCGCGACCAGAAGCGCTGCATGGCATTGTGAAGCTCGCTGTTGCTCCAGGTTTCGTTGCTTCCTGCATCCTCTAGCGGAATACTCGAACGCTCCGCCGACATCTGCACGTCAAAGCCAGCCTCGCGGAAGGCTCTTTCAATCGTGACCGCTGCGGCGGGCAGCGTTGCCGGGCGGTTCGGATGGCTGTGTGGGTCGTAGATTTCGTGCACGCGTCCGGCGTTTTCGACAACGTCGACTTCGAATTCTACCTTGTCGAAATACGGGCCTTCATGGGTGACATCGAACTCTGAAATGACGGCAGAGCCCCGGCGCACGACGACATTCACATCACCCGAGGCAGGAAGCACCAGCGTGATTTCGTCGCCGCGAACCAGCCAATCATCACCGGATTGATATATCGGCACCGCCTGGATGCGGCGTCCACCATTTTGCTGGCCGTCGTCCACGACCTCGGCGACCACATGGGTCAACAGCCTGGGAAAGCCCTGGGTGACCTCGAGGCTGAGATGGCCTTGCGCCTGCGGCCCATCCACATCAATGCGCAGAATGGCGGTGGCAAATCCCGACGTGGCGCCGGAAGCGAGGGTGTATCGCCCGTCGGCGTTGGCAGGGACAATGCCGCCGGTTCCTGGTCCGCTGTGCGGGAAGTGGCGTTCGATAAAGGCCATCGCCTCGTCGATATTTCTTTGCCGGTTTTCCAGAATAGACGTGCCGGCATGGACATAGGTGGTGCCGCGCAGCATGTCGGCAACCGAGCGATCCCGGGCAAATCCATCGAGAAGGGCGTTGTCCGGCGGTGGACCGGGCCGGTAATTGCCGCCGAAGAAATAGCCATGAACCACCCCCGCCAGAACCTTTGCCATGCGGCCCCTGTTTCCGGCAATGCCAGGATGCCGGAAGAGCCCGGGATAGATGTCTCTGCCACCGCGCTGCCGGACCACCTTGTTCTTCAGCTGCCCGAGGTAGAGCGCGTAGTGCGTCAGGTTCTCGGTCAGCGAATGCGGCTGTGTCGGGTTCGGCGCGCCGGGGCCATTCCAGAACGTGATGTTTGAGGGCAGCGGCAGCAGGCCGCGCTCGCCCAGCGAATGTCTGCCGTTGATGTCTACATGTCCGCGCGCGTCGATGGCGGCCTCGGCAAAGAAGACCAGCCAGAAGTCATGCGGCGTCAGCGGCTGCAGCGCGGCGCCGTACCGTGCCGCCAGATCCGCGTTTACCCTGTCAAACAGTGCCTGGAGTTCGCTTTTGTTTCGCTCAAGAAATTGGGGTTTCGTCAGATCACGATGTACAAACATAATTACTCTCCCGGATCGGTCAGAAATCGGCCTGGTGGCCGCGGGTATCGATATGTACGAAATTCCGGGACGGGTAATCGCCGATCCCGCCGAGGAACTTCGGATCGCTGGCCCTGACCTGTTTGGCGATCGCATGCCATTGCGGAACGTCGCCTACGGTAGAGGTCCAATCGAGCGCGTTGAACTGCTTGTGCAAGCTGCCCGGCTTGCCGCCGACGCAAGCGTTGTAGGCCTCGTTGCGATAGCCCGACAGAATGCGGATCGGGCCGCCAAGGCGCGCGCGGATCTCATCGAGCATCTGGATCGTCGCGGCGATGCGGGACCAAAGATGCCGCGGCGGCAGTTCGTTCAGGTTATGGCAATCGCTGCCCGGATTTCCATGTGAGCTCCCGAGAAACAGCAGTTCAATCGGTTGGAAATGCCGCAAGTTCAGGCTACGCACGAAGTCGGCGAATGCAGGGTGGTCGAAGCTTGTCAGCGCGGCCATGCTGGGACCGAACACCTGCCCGAGCGTTCGGGCATCCGCGTCAACATCTTGCCCGAAGCCCGAGAAATCCGGTGCGTCGCTGCCATTCAGATGCGTTTCTTCGCCCCGTTCATCGGGATCGGCGCGGGTTGATGGCGGTGCGGCACTTAACGCGCGCGCGATGTCCCTGACACCGGCGTCGATTGAGGGAGAAACCCCAGGCGTTGCGCCCGCAATTGCATGGCCTCCCTGTTCGACCCCATCGCCATATTCTTGCGGCTCAGCCTGCAGGAAGGCCGACCCTTCTGCGGCACTTTCCCAGTCGGACAAGGCAAACGCATCTTCGACGTCCGCGTCCTCCAGCCCGGGCGACACAGAGGTCTCGGGCGTGAGATAAGCCTCGATGCCCTCCGCCAGTGAAAACGCGATCTCGTCGCGATAGCTGTCGCGTTGCAGCCGCCGCTCTTCGTCCGCGCGGTCGAGAAAGCTGATCTCGGTCAGAACGGCGGCGGTGTTTGCGGAGTGGTCTCTGGGATTGACCACGCAGAAGCCGGCCTTCTTAACGAAATGCGGCGGGTGCAATGCGTTGCGGTCGCGCAATCCCGTTGCCCGCAAGACCGCCGCCTGCACACTACGGCACAGCGAGGCGGAGTCTCCGGTGCTGGAATGCCGTCTGTGGATGAAGGTCTCGGTGCCCTGGGCGTTGTGGCCGGTCGAGCCGTTGAAATGGATCGATACAAAGACGTCGGCGTTCAACCTTTGGGCGATCTTGGCCCGCTCCCGTCCGGCGACATTCACATCCGTCGACCGGGTCAGCGTCACGTTATGGCCGCGGTTTCGCAATTCGCGGTCGAGTCTGAGGCCAACGTCCAGCGTAAGGCTCTTTTCGAGCGTTCCGAAGACCGGGCCTACTGCGTTGTTCTTCGACGAGCACGGCAGATCTGCGGTGCCACCGTGACCGGGGTCAATGACGATGGTTGCCATGTTGAAATCCTCTCGGTTTTGCAATTTTTCGGCGGGAAGGTCCTGTGATTTGAGCACTTCGGCTGTGGGCATTCGCTTGGGTTCGGGCCGCGTCGCCTCGGGCTCTTCGATCCTGGGATACGCACCTCCGGCACTGTCCCAAAGAACGTCGGCGATCACATGGGCGATGCCCTGCAGATGGGCCGGGTCCGCGAGCCGATCAGCCTCTGCCGGATTGCTGAGATAGGCGATCGCCAATTCACAGGCCGGGGTCCCCTCGGGCAGACGGTCGGGGCGCAGGACAGCGTGCTTGCGCCGTTTGATCCCCAGCCGCGGATGGCCAACCGCAACAGAGAGCGCTTGCTGTAAGTCTTCGGCCAGTTTGCTCGAGCCGGCATCGGCGTCGGGATGAACGATCGCCTTCACCCCCTGTTCATTCGGGTCCTCGGACGCGGAAAAGCCCAAGGAAACGAACAGGCTCGCTGCGGCGTCACGGGCAACTTGGCTGCGCTTTGCCTTGGCCAGGTTTCGATCGGATTTGCGCGTCATCGCCACGCGCATGCCGCGCCCTTCCAAGACCTTTTCGATCTCAAGAGCTATCTGCAGGATCAGGTCCTTGTCGACGAGCCCGTTCGGCGCAGCGACCTGCGAGGGGTGCGATCCGGCAATCGAATTTTCGCCGCCGCCCTGCGGGTCGATAGCAATCGTTATGATATCCTTATCTGGCAAAATACCGTTGCCTATGGTTCAGAATCGGAAGTCGATTAACAAAAAAAGATGAGCGGGTATTTGGCCTTCTAAGGCCGTCTCATCATGATGCTAGTTGAACAACACGTCTTAGACTTTCAAAAGGCATTTGGCGACTTGCTCTCGAAGCGCTGCCAATCGCTTATTAAGATCGACTGAGGACGCAGATAACCCCAGTAAACCGTTCGACGCGTTGTCTGCGGATGCTTGGCGCAGGTTTTCAAGCAAAGTCGCATAGTCCGGCGCCTGGCGGAGCAGGGACCGCCTGAGATTGATCCTTACGGTATCATAGGCCGTCAGAAGAGTTTGTTTGGCGTTGGTGCCATGTGTGGAAACGGGCGTGAATTCAACTTCATAAGCAGCCCCAGTCGACACAAGGCAATTCGTTTGGGTCGCTGCCGTGATCAGGGCTTGGACAGCCGTCGCCGATCGCGTGTACTGAATGGCTTGATTGGAACTTGCACCTGCAACGGCAATTTTGCCTAATTCTACAGCTGACGCCCCATTGATAGCTCTGACCGAGCCCAATGTCGCAATTCCCAACAATGCAAAGAACCCTGCGTCCTGGTCACTGGCAGCAGAGGATGCTTCGTTGATATAGATGTTCGACAGCGACGTGCCGAATTTCAGAACGTCGGAATAACTTCGGGTTACATCAATCGGCAGTGATCCCAGAGATGCTTTTTTCGCGCCCTCTAACTCTGCCCGTGTTATATTCGTTTGATAACTGCATCCAGCAAGCAGTGTGAGGCACACAGTGATAATTGAGAATCGCGACAAACGGATAACCGCACCCCCCCCTTAACTTATGAATAAAAAGAACAAAATATATATTATGAATTATATCGTCAATAAATTTCCTGTAAACCAAACATTGGAAAATTAAGATCCCGAAGAGTCCGGTAAGGAGTGAATATCTCCTCTACGCGATTGTAATATAAATAAATCCTGTATCACCTAAATTTTCTCCAGCCGCACGGGATTGAAGTATTAACGGGTGGCGTACGAGTCTAGCGCGACGAAACTGATTCGGCGTCATCTGAGTACTGCAAAAAGGCTGCAGCGAACGAAAGAGATAGGGAAATTTGCTACGCGCGCACGCAGAATATCGTTTGCGGTCCCGCGGCAAATTCTGGTGCCGCAGTGCGGCTCAAAAAGCAGGCATTTACGCATTCCACTTCGTGACCGCCGGGCCTCTGATTGACCGACGGCGACCACGCCATGGATTGGAGAGGCACAGGGACCGACCTTGGCCAGGCGTTGGGGTTGGTGGTCCTATACCTCTTTCTCTCGGGCCCCCTCTGCCACGCGACGCACCGGGTAAGTAATGAAATTCAAGATACTTTAGCGGTTCCGAAGACAGAATTGCCCACATTGTCAAAAATTGGTAAGTGCCGACCTGTGAACCGCTACCTCTATAGAGGCACTAACCCGTACCGTTCGCGCAAAGTTGCGGGGTCAAACATTTGGCGGCCCCTATTCCGCCACAATCACAGAAGTGCCAACCAGATTTCCTAAGTTATACTTTTGTCGGATTCGTGCTAGTTTATTTGATATGGAGTCTTTTTTCGGAATTACTCTTCGCATGATTTTGGGTCGCGACGTCACATACATCTTTCTTGGCGCGCTCTTTCTGATCGTCGGTTTTGGCCTGTTATTCTCGCCATATAGGCATGAGATTCGGGAGACAGCCTCCGCCACGATATCGACCATGTTTCTAACCTTCACCTGGGTGAAGGTCATCTATTCAATGATACTGGTTGGACTCATCTTCTTGTTTGCCTCGGAAATCCGGCGCATTTGGCTGGATACCCGGACAACGATCGGCAGCTTTATCTATATCGAAGAGGCTGTCGAGAAAGAGGAGATCGGGCGTAGCCTGGGGTTAAGCGTTATCGAGCGCCATTCCGATCTGCGTTGGCGATTTTCGAATGTGGAGCCGTCGGAATTTGAGACCGAGCGACAGCTGATGCCGGTGACGGGGCCGCCGATTGAACGCGCTGAAACTGTGCTGACCGATCTTCAGATTACGGTTCAGGAGATTCCGGTCACCAACATTCTGGAAAAACTCCGTCGTTGGGTGGGTGGCCCGCGCGAGCTGAGCGGCACGATTTCGAAACTTGGAAGTGATTATCGGGCGGCGTTGCAACTGGTTGACCAGGACATTGTGCTGGCCGATGGCCGGAAGCTGCCCAGTACATTGCACTTTCAGGGGGCGGGGGATTACGGTCAAATTGCGTTTGATCTTGCCTGCAGCCTGATCTGGTTGGACGCGGCAAAGCTGGGCAAGGATATCGCGGTCATTGGGCGCGAGGAGTTCTGTAACTGGACCATGCGCTGGACCGAGTATCAAACTCTGGCGCATCGGTTGCGACGCAATGGCAAGCTTTCCAGAGACGAGGTGACCAAAGTCGAATCGGCGCTGACCGCGTTGACCCACGCAATCGACAATGGTGCGAAGTATCCGAAATTCTGGTCTTTGCGAGCGGATTTTTCAAACCTGCTGCCGAACGAAAAGCGCAATGCACTGTTGGTCCGGATCCAGAACGATCAATTGAATTATCTCACCCTGTTGCGACTTGACCCGAAGGATTCGCTGGCCCGCAATAAAGACGTGACTGACGCTGAGGCATACCGGGTTCTGGCCGAAGCTCGTCCGGCTCTTGTTGTAAGTGATGGGGCGGTTGTCGATGAAGCCAGGCACCTTTGGAAACGTGCACTGGATTACGAGGCGTCGAAAGAGGCGATCAAGCGGGCCGCGCGGGCTACGGGGCTGTTTCGGATCTATGCGCCTGAGGCGGGCGAGACCTTTGCTTCCACGCCGGTGATGGGTATTGCGATTGGTCCAAACCTGATTGCGACGATGGCCTACAGCATTCTGGACGACGGATTGCGCGCAGGAGGCGACGGATCCGAACTGATCGCCATTCCGGGCGAATACACGGCAGAATTCGTCTTTGCCGATGCCTGGCCGGAGGATACCGACGCGACCACGCCGCGTTTGCCGATCAAGCGCATTCTCTATCTGAGCAGGAGTGATGACACCCGCCCCGAGTTGGCGCTGTTAGAGATCGAGCGCCATGATGTAGCAGCCTTCCCGCCGCTGACGGCCGATCTGGAGCAAAACGCCCAAGTGGGCGTGAATGATTTCGCATTCCTGATCGGGTTTCCCAACCTGGACGCGCGATTGCCCAAGGAATTCATGGAGAACCTGTTGGGCGAGAAGGGTGGTGGAGTAAAGCGCATCATGCCGGGACAGGTTCTAGCCGTTCCCGCACCGGGCACGCCATCGAATGCATCCGTTTTGAGCGGCGGATCAATCGTCGTCGATGCAAGCACCAGCGGCGGAACAGGCGGCGCCCCGCTGATCAGCCTGAGCACCGGGCGGCTAGTTGGGTTGAACGTGGCCGGCCGTTGGCAAACGCTACGGGACGGCAAATTTGCCTATGTTCGCCCAGTTTCGTGGATGTTCGACGGTGGCGCCTTGCGCGCGTATATGCGTGAAAACGTGGGCAACCTGTCGCTTGACGGACTGGCGGCACAGGTCCCGGATATTAAGAAACGCGATGTGGAAAATGTCTTGGCGATGTTGCAGCTAGAGCCCATGGACCCAGAAGAGGTCTCGCCGGATCCAGGCAAATTGCAGCCGGACATGACACCCGGTTACGATTCGGATTTCCTCAAGTTATCAATTCCCTTCCCGGCGGCCAGGGGCGACCTGATGGCCGTTGCGAGCGATCCATTGCATTATGTCCATCATACGATCGTGATGCACAATGAGAGACGATTTCCGGTCATTGCTGCAGAGAACATTGATAGCGGAAGGCTGATCCAGATGAGGCGGTCGGGCCAGTGGATGCTGGATCCGCGACTAGCCGCAGCACAGCAGGCTGACAATCAGCTATATGCAAGAAACGCTTTGGATAGGGGGCACTTGGTGCGGCCCAGAAATGTGACCTGGGGCGGGTTGATCGTGGCGGAGCGTGCGGAGCGGACGGCGTACTATTACACCAACGCCACGCCGCAGCACGAAGAATTTAATCGGCGGACTTGGCGGGAGTTGGAAAACGGCATTTCCTCTTTCCTTGAGAACGGCGGCCTGAAAGCGACGGTGTTTTCCGGACCGGTTCTTTCTGAGGCAGACCCAATTTATCGCGATGTTCAGATCCCACTGGCTTATTGGAAAGTCCTGATTACCGAGATCGACGGAATTCCGAGCGCCGTGGGATATGTGTTGCGTCAAACCATTGCGGTTGATGGCGACGAGCTGACCGGCGCCGCCGAGCCGTTCGATGTAGTTAACAGCCAGGTCTCGATTGCGGAAATCGAAGAAATCACCGGACTTGATTTCGGGAGCGTCCGGGACCTGCCGCCGATCATGTTCCTGGGTATATCCACCGGGAATTGATCCCGCTTTAGGGGAATCTCAATCAGTGCATTCATCCATATCAATCTGGGCTGTTTGGCTGCATTCAAAGATACACCTGACCGCCAAAGCCAATTTGTGCCATTTGCTGAATTGAGGGTTCCGACAACCGGGTCGAGAGTTCCCAAGCCATCGATCGCCAAGAGCGGACCTTTGAGTTATCTTAGGGTGGCTATGGGTGTGCAAGCCTGCTGCGGCGCTGCATCCTGCGTGTTGCACGCGCGAAGTCAAAGTCGCGATCCCTCGCAAATCCTCGCCGCACGTGCAGGGGTCCGCCTGGTCCCGCAACCCCTCCGTCCAAATGGAATGCATTGAATGTCCGCACTCTCTCAGACCCTAGCAAAATGCTCTCTGCATTTTCTAGCGATTTGCCCGAAACATTAAGATCCGATTAAGCGTTGAAATGTGGATCACAGCAATGATCCAGCCCTATGGCATCAGCTGATCAACAACAGTGCCGCTTTTTTTACCTACGAGAGAAACTTGTTGTGTTATTCATCGGCATAGCATTACAGTGCACCCATCCCATTGGATTTCATACCTTACGTAGATTTTTGAAAGCAAAGTAGACATGGCAAATGAAGTATTCTCCGAGGCAATCGCCATTACGGGGACTCCAGGCGGCACGCTGACATTGAGTGCTAATCCTGCCGGGGTTTCTGCGTCCCTAACCGAGGTCGACGCCCCGGTTGATGGCATGTCGCCCATCGGTGAGACGTTAACTTAAGGCTTCCCTAGATTTCCCAGTTTGGACCAGCCGGTGGTCTTGGTCGCCTTGACGCCTGAGGGCCCGGTTGTTCAGTTTGCAGACAGCTCGCTGAATCTGCTGACCAACAACAGCAGCCTCATGAACGGAAGCACAATCTCCAGTTCGACTTCAGGAACCTACGCCTATTGCTTCGCGGCGGGAACACTCATTAGCACTCCAGACAACGAGCGAGCAGTCGAGAGCTTGGAAATCGGGGACCTGATCCTGACGGAAGCAGGATCCCACGTGGCGGTCAAATGGATAGGCGTCCAAGCGATGCAGAGTGTTTTCTCTGGCCTTCGGTCACAACTGGTCCTTATTCGTGCCGGCGCTTTGGCCAATGGTTTGCCCCACAGCGACCTGACCGTTACCGCCGATCACGGCATAGTCATTGATGGCTATGTTATCAACGCCGCGGCGCTCGTGAACGGAAGCTCAATAGATTGGATCCCTGCAGCCGCATTAGAACGCAGCTTTGCCGTCTACCACATCGAGACGGAAGCCCATGACGTGATCCTCGCGAATGGTGCGCCTGCCGAGACCTTTGTGGATGCCGCCACCCGCTCCCATTTCGACAATTATCAGGAATATGTCGACCTCTACGGCGCGGATCGCCTTATCCCTGAGATAAACCGCCCGCGCATCTCGTCTCGCCGCCTCCTCCCAGAGGCCATCAAATCCCGTTTGGGGATTGAATATGAGCGATATGGGCGGGATGAATTGGATCTTGTCTCGAACTTCTGAACGCGGCGCTCGATCGCTAGGGGACAGTTCCCCTGACCAGGAGGAACGCAGAAATCCACTGCGATCTGCGCGGGTGTCAGCTAATTGGCGAGCCTTCCCGTTCAATCCATTTAAGCAGCTCGGTGAAACAGGCCAGGGTTTCTTGGCTGACGTGGTGCTCGATGCCTTCGGTGTCGGCTTCTGCAGTTTCGGGGCTGACGCCGATTGCGATCAGGAAGGAACGGATCAGCAGATGCCGTCCGCGGGACTGATGGGCCAGCGCCGCGCCTTGCTCGGTTAATACGAGCGGCTGATACGGCCTGTCATGTACCAGCCCTTCGGCAATCAATCGTTGGATGTGGTTGGTGACCGTGGCGTGCGAGACCCCGAAACGTTCCGCAAGATGACCGGTGCGCACGGCGTCCTGGGTCTGCGACAATTCCGAAATCATCTCGACATAGTCTTCTGCGATCTCGCGTTTATGCGCTTCGCGGACGCGCAGGAAATTGCGGGCCTGATCAGCGGCAGAGGGTTCAGAGTCCATTTGGGGCGATGCGGCTGATGATCCGTTTTTCATTCGGCGTGCTTAGCATGGGCGCGCCGCAGGAGGCAAACTTTTAGCCTGAGCTAAAAACCAATTGACAATATTTAGCCTCGGCTAAATATGTATAGGAACTCAGGTCTGAACCCAGAATCCAGGTGCAAGGAGATCAGCATGCCCCACTCGACCTCGGACTATTCGCCCCGCGGAGTAGAGCGATGATCCCCCCAGCCGACACCCAAACCGGCGCCATTCAGGTCGCCGCTGACACGCTTTGGAAGATGCAGACTCAATCCGCCAATGCAGCGCTGGAACGTGATGACATCGAACAGGCCGAACAGCTCTATGCGAGCGCCCTTGCGGAAGCCGAGGATCTGTTGGCAAAGGCGGAGAACGGGCTGAACCTGCCACAGGCTCCGGTCCTGCTGGTTGTCTCGCACCACAACATCGCGGAACTGGAACTTGGTCGCTCGCGGCCGGCCCGGGCGACAACGCATTATCAGGCCGCGTTTGATTGCCTGCTTGAGCTGGCAGCCAAGACCACCGCCCCCGACACATTGCGTCAGCTATGCGCCTCACAGCTACAACCGGCGATGGTCGCGCTGGCCACGCATCTACAGATGACTGGGGCGTCTCGCTCTCGGATCGCGCAGGAGATTGCACGGGTTCGCAAGCTGATGTGGACGCCAAACGCCCGGGCCTGCTGAACCAGATCAGCCTCATTCATCCACCCAAATCAAGGAAGACACCGAATGTTCTCACTACCGGAGTTGCCATACTCCATGGATGCGCTTGCCCCTGCCATGTCCAGCGAAACGCTGGAGTTTCACTATGGCAAGCACCACAAGGCTTATGTCGACAAGCTTAATGAGTTGACCGCGGGTACGCCGCTGGAGGCGGCCTCGTTGGAGGACATCATCCAGCAATCCGCGCAGGATCCCGGCCAGGCACTGCTGTTCAACCAGGCGGGCCAGCACTGGAACCACACCCATTTCTGGATGGGTATGCGCAAAGGCGGCGGCGGTGCGATGCCCGGGCACCTGGAGCAGCGGCTGATCAGCGATTTCGGGTCCGTTGACGCGTTTCTGGCCGAATTCACTCAGGCATGCCTGACGCAATTCGGGTCGGGCTGGGGCTGGCTCGTGTTCGATGGCAACAAGCTGTCGGTCACCAAGACCGGCAACGCCGAAGTGCCGATCACGCAAGGCCATACGGCCCTGTTGACATGCGACGTCTGGGAGCATTCCTACTATGTCGATTACCGCAATCAGCGTCCCAAATATGTCGAGACCTTCTTAAATGACCTGGTGGACTGGCAGGTCGTTGCGGATCGGCTGGAAGCGGTGACCGGGTAAGCCGGGCCCAGCAACACAGCACCCGCCAGCGCCTGATCATCGGGCGCTGGCGTTGATCAAAAGCCCGTCCGGAACCATCCCGGGATACCAAAGCGAGTGGGGTGGGCAGAGACAGGGCAGGTAGGCGCCGGGCCTCCCCGGGCCGCATCGCGCCTCACAGCGAGCGCCGCCCGAGCAGCCACACGAAGAACACGCCGCCCACAAGCCCGGTCACGATGCCAATCGGCATGTCCTCTGGCGCCATGACCGTGCGCGCCGCGATATCCGCCCAAAGCAGGAAGATCGCGCCGATCAGGGCCGAAGCCGGCAGAACGCGGGTGTAATCCCCGCCCACCAGCATCCGCGCGATATGCGGCACCATTAGGCCAACAAATCCGATGATCCCCGAGAACGCGACCATCACCCCGGTGATCAGGGCCCCGACCACGAAGACGACTAGCCGGAACCGCGCCACCGCGATCCCGAGCGTGGCGGCGGTCTCGTCCCCGATGGTCATCGCGTTCAACTGGGTCGTCCGCGACATAAGCCACGCCCCGCAGAGCACCAGGATCACCAGGATCACCAGCGGGTAGATCAATTGGTCCCACTGCGCCAGGCCAAGCCCGCCGAGCATCCAGAAGACCACGGTGTGCGAGGCGCGCGGGTCCCCCAGAAAGATCAGCCCATTCGCCCCGGCCATGATGATGAACGACACCGCGACCCCGGCCAGCACCAGCCGATCGGCGCTTGCGGCATCGGCAAGGCGCGACACCCCCAGCACAATCAGCGTCGCGGCCAGCGACCCCAGGAACGCCAAGAGCGGCACCGTCAAGAGCCCCAAGAACAGCCCCGCATGCAGCAGGGCGAAGATCGCGCCAAACGCCCCGCCCGAGGAAATCCCCAGCAGATGCGGATCGGCCAGCGGGTTGCGCGTGACGGCCTGAAGACTGGCCCCCACGATGGCCAACCCGCCGCCGACCATCATGGCCAGGATCGCGCGCGGAAAGCGGATGTTCCAAACGATCGCCTCGCGGCCCTGGCTCCATGTCTGCTCGGCAAACCCCGGAGACAGCTTGTTGGCCAAGACCCCCCAGACCGTGCCCGCGGGAATCGGGACGGCCCCCACGGAGACGGCGATGGAAAGCGACACAAGCAGCGCGATCAGACCGCCCAGGGCCAGGAATGGCATGTTTGCCACCTTGGTGGGCGCAGATCGCGCCGCCGCTGCCTCATGCATGGATCAATGCGCCCAGAACGCCTGGGCGAGCGTCTTGATCGCCTGAATGTTGCGGGGGCCCGGCGTTGCCTCGACATATTCGAGCGTGACAAAGCGATCATTCTTGACCGCGTCAATCTCGGCGAAGGCCGGGTTTGACATCATGAACGCGCGTTTCTGCGCCGCGGTCACGTCGCCATAGTTCACGATCACGATCACCTCTGGGTTCTGCTCGACCACTTCCTCCCAGGTCACGGTGCCCCAGCTTTTCTCGAAGCCGTTCATCACGTTTGTGCCACCGGCGGCCTCGATCAGAGCGGTCGGCATGGCGTAGAGACCGGCGGTGAAGGGCGCGTCCTCGCCGCTGTCATAGACGAACACCCGCAATGGATCGCCGGTCTCGAGCCCGTCAGAGAAGGACGCCAGATCCGCCTTGTAGCCGTCGATCAGGCTGGCGGCCTTTTCCTCAACGCCAAAGATCGCGCCGAGATTGGTCAGGTCTGCATACATATCCGCAATGCTGGCCTTGCCCTTGTCCATGATATGGGTGCAACTTTCGGTCAGCTCGTAGACCTTGATGCCGAAGGGCGCCAGCGTCTGGGGCGTCACCTCGCCTCCGACCTTCATGCCGTAGTTCCAGCCCGCGAAGAAGAAATCCGCGTCGGCCCCTGCGAGCACCTCTTTGGTGGGGTATTTCGCGGACAATTCGGGCAGCGCCTCGACCCCCGCGCGCATATCCGCGTCGAGCGTCTTCCAGCCTGAGATGCCGGTATAGCCCACCATGCGGTCCGCCAGGCCAAGCACCAGCATCATCTCGGTCAGGTTCACGTCATTGGAGACCGCGCGCGTCGGCGGCGCGTCGAATGTCACCGTGCGGTTGCAGCTTTGCACGCTGGTCTCCGCCGAGGCCAGACCCGCGCTTAGGCCGAGCGAAAGCGCTGCGAGAACGAATTGTCTCATCTTGGGTTTCCTTTAGATTACAGGTGGAATGTCAGGTGATGGGTGTCGCTGGGCGCAAGACGCTCCTGCCTGGCTGTCACATAGAAGGCCTTTGACACGGTGCCTTCCGTGAGAACGGTATCCGGTGGCCCAAAGCCAAGCGGACGCCCGGCCTGCAGCATCAAGACGTCATCGCAGGCGGACGCCGCCATGTTCAGATCGTGCAGCGATGTGACAATCGTGAGCGGCAGATCGCGGATCAGGGCGAGCACCTCAAGCTGATGCCGGATATCAAGGTGGTTGGTCGGCTCATCAAGGATCAGCAGCCGGGGCTGCTGCGCCAGGGCGCGCGCGACCATGACGCGCTGCCGCTCGCCGCCGGACAGCGTGCCGAGCCGCCGATTCGCGAACCCGTCCAGATCAAGGCGATCCAGCGCCTCCTGGACGATGGCGGCGTCCTTCGCCCCGGACATGCCGCCAAACCCCTTGCGATGCGGCGTGCGCCCCAGCGCCACGATCTCGCGCACAGTCAGCGCGAAATCCGTGGGCTGCTCTTGCAACACCGCGGCCACCGATTGCGCGACCTCGCGGGCCGTCAGGGACCAAATGTCGATGCCGTCGATCCTTACGCAGCCCTCGGATGGCGCGAGATAACGGTAGAGCAGCCGCAGCAGCGTCGATTTGCCCGCGCCGTTGGGCCCGACCACCCCAAGCACGCGGCCGCGGGCCAGCTCGAAGCTGACGGGATGCAGAACGCGCTGCCCGCTTCGGGGGATTGACCAGCAAGCGTTCTCGACACTCAGATAGGCCGCGTCGGCGACACCGATTGCGTCGTGACGCGTGTAATGGGCATCAAACGGGGCAAAATGCGTCGCGAGGTCCTTCATGTCTCAGACCCTTGTGGCTGGGCTGGCACGCGGCGGACGCGTTGATCCGCGCTCATTCCGCGGCGATCGGGTCGAGATGCGTGACCAGCAAGGACGCGCTGCGGGTGGGCGGAAACCGCCCAAGAATGTTGGCCCTCAGCGGCTCAGGCCGGTCCGTGCGCCCCAAAAAACCTTCGGGCGCCTCTTTGTATCGCGCCACGAGATCCAACAGCGCGTCTATGTGCTCGGGGCGCTCGGGATCAAGATCGCCGAAGACATAGGTGAACCTTTCGTCCTGGCATAGCGACACGATGCAAGGGCGCTTGCATTGGCTCATGCATGTCACCCCGCGCAGCGTCGCCCCGGCTGCAATCAGCTCGTCAAGGCGCGCGTGAATGGCCTTGGCAAGGCGCGACCCGCCACGCGCGCCAGTGTCCTTCTCGCGGCCATCCCGACAGGTCGTGCAGACCGACAAAAGCGCAGGTTCGTCTTGCATGCAGAGAGCATCCTAGATGTAACGTTGTAACATTGCGTCAAGTAATCTGAGCTGTTACATGAGGTCAAGCGCAATCCGTGCGAAAGGCGAAGCAGTGCAGAATCGTGAAAAACGGCTCACCCATGCCGAGCGCGTGTTGGGCTTTCTGAAAGGCCAGGAGCGCCCGCTTTCGGCATATGAGATCCTTGAGGGCCTTCGCCCGGAAGGCGTCACGGCGTCGACGACCATCTATCGCGCGCTGGAGAAGCTGCTGGACGCGGGCCAGGTGCACCGGATCGAATCGCTCAACGCTTGGACGGTCTGCTGCGGCGGCCATGACGACAACATCCCCGTCTTCGCGATATGCGACGATTGCGGCAACGTGACCGAGCATGTCGACTCTGGCTTCGCCCACAGCGTCGAAAGCCTTTCCAAACGCACGGGCTTTGCGCCCAATCACACAGTTCTCGAAATCCACGGCCGATGCAGCGAATGCAACACCGCCGTGCCAGCCCACCAATAGGACAAACCATGGACCAGACCGCGCGGGTGCCCGTCACCGTACTAACCGGCTTTCTAGGCGCCGGAAAAACCACCCTTCTCAACCGCATCCTAACGGAGCGCCACGGCAAGAAATACGCCGTCATCGTCAACGAGTTCGGCGAGGAAGGCATCGACAACGACCTGGTTGTGGATGCCGATGAAGAAGTGTTCGAGATGAACAACGGCTGCATCTGCTGCACCGTCCGGGGCGATCTGATCCGCATCCTGAGCGGCCTGATGAAGCGGGCCGATCAGCTGGACGCCATCATCGTAGAGACCACCGGGCTCGCCGACCCCGCGCCCGTCGCGCAGACGTTCTTTGTTGATCAGGACGTGGCCAGCCGCACCAAGCTTGACGCGATTGTGACGGTCGCGGACGCGGTGCATCTGGACGGGCAGCTTGGCGCGCATCACGAGGCCGAGGAACAGGTTGCCTTTGCCGATGTCGTCCTGCTCAACAAGACCGATCTGGTCGAGGCCGACGGCCTGGAGCGGGTCGAGGCGCGCATCCGTAAGATCAACCCCTACGCCAAGATCATCCGCACCGCGCATTGCACCGCGCCGCTGGACGAAGTCGTGGGGCTGAACGCGTTCAGCTTGGACCGGGTCCTGGAGGTCGAGCCTGACTTTCTGACCTCCGACCACGATCATGACCATGATGACGATGTCACCAGCGTGTCCTTCACCTCTGAGACGCCGCTTGATCTGGAGAAGTTTCAGACCTGGTTCGGCAAGCTGCTGCAAACCCGTGGCCAGGACATTCTGCGCTCCAAGGGCATTCTCGACTTCGCCGGGCAGGAGGACCGCTATGTCTTCCAGGGCGTGCATATGCTGATGAGCGGATCGGATATGGGGCCATGGCCCGATGGTAAGGCGCGCAACTCTCGCGTGGTGTTTATTGGGCGCAATCTGGACAGCATGGATCTCAAGGAAGGGTTCGAAGCGTGCAAGGCGGCGTAGAGGCCGAGCCCGCCCGCAAAACCGGCCTCAAGCCCACGGCGCTCGAGCAGCGCGGCACGCGGTACGCCTTTGGCGCCCCGGTCACCGCCGCGGTGAGCGTTGGCGAGACCGTTGTTGTCAGCTTCGGCGACGGCATGCTGCGGTTCTTCCGAGAAGGGAGGATGCCGCAGGAGCTTAAGCTGCATGAGGGCGTTATCCTGTGCCTGGCCGCCGATGGCGACGGGCATGTCCTGACCGGCGGCGATGACGGGCAGTTCCTGCGGACCTCGCTTGACGGCCACGTTGATGAGCTGGCGCATTTCGGCACCCGCTGGGTGGATTGCGTCGCCGCAAGCCACGGCCACATTGCCTGCTCCTCGGGGAAAGAGGCGCATGTCTGGACCGCCGGGCAAAGCAAAGTGACCGTCTTTGAGCATGCCAGCACGGTGGGCGGGCTTGCCTTTGACGCGAAGGGCAAGCGCCTGGCCGTCACCTACTATGGCGGGGCGACCGTCTGGGCACGCGAGAAGCGTTGGAAGGCCTCAAAGCTGGTCTGGAAGGGCTTCCACGGCGATACCTGTTTCAGCCCGGACGGCAAGTACCTGGTGACGTGCATGCAAGAGAACGCGCTGCATGCCTGGCGCCTGCGCGACAAGGGGGATTTCGCGATGCCGGGCTATCCGGCGAAGATCAAGAGCCTGGCCTGGGTCGGCGATGCCCCGCATCTGGTCACCTCTGGCGCCGATGAAGCCATCGCCTGGCCATTCGACGGCAAGAAGGGCCCCCTGGGGCGCAAGCCGGTCTGCGTGGCCTATAACCAAGACGAGCTGGTCACCTGCCTGCGCACCCTGCCCGGAGAAAACGCCGTCTTTGCGGGCTATCGGGACGGCGCGGTTCAACTCGCCGAGCTTGATGAGGCCAAACAGGCGATTGTGATCTCTGGCTCCACCGGCGCGGAGGTCACGGCGATTGTTGTATCAGGGCTGCATATCCTGGTGGGTGACGCCAAGGGCAACGTGCTGTGGGCGCCTCTTTGGGAGGGAACCAGCTTTGCGCAACGGGTTTGACCGCTCCCGCCCCGATCCCTAGGCCATCGCCGTTTCAGGCAAGCGCGGCTACTGCCGCGCTTCGCGAACCTGCTCGGGACGGACATAGGTGAACTGCTCGGTCACCCGCCCGTCGGCGTCGAAGGTAAGGCTGAGGACAAACGGGATCCGGAATGCCGGGCCGTCGTTCCGGATCGTCGCCGCGACCCAGCCCTCCCAGACCGCGCGGTCACCAGAGACAAGCCGCCGGGCCTCGACATGCTCCAGCGTGTCATAGCGCCCGTGGATCTCTTTCAGCATGGCGAGAATCGCGTCCGCACCATGCACCGGACCCCCGGGAAGCTCTGCCATCGGGTGCGCCACGACTGCGTTACCGGCGTAGGTTGCGGCGACGGCAGAGGGATCGGCATTGGGTGGCGCATAGCGGTTATTGGCCTCAATAAAGGCCGTCAGGGCCGCGTCTGTGTCGGCGGCGGATGCCATGGTCGCGGCGCCCAGCGCGAGGCCAGCGAGCAGGGCTATGCGGCGGGTCATTCTTGGCATGATACGTCTCCTTTGGGGTGGGTCGGCCTGTTGGGAAGGCTGCTCTAGGCACCGGTGGCCGTGTTCGATAGTGTTTCCCCGTGGTCCGGAAGTCCGGAAAGTGTTCGGAAACTTCCCGGAATTTTTGTGCAGAGGGGGAGCGGATTGGCGCGCGAGGCACAGGAAGTCGAGGTCGATATCGGCCAATTCAGGCTTCGCTTGCCAGCAGGTGAGTTGCGGGACCCGGCGGGTCGGCACGTGGCTTTGCGACCGAAATCCACGCAGCTGCTCTCGGTTCTGGCCAGCCTACCCGGACAGACGATCGACAAACGCACGTTGATGGACGCGGTCTGGGGTGAGGTCCATGTGACTGAGGACAGTCTGACCAAGTGCATCGGAGACATTCGCGTGGCACTTGGCGACGACGCCACACACTTGGAGACGGTACCGCGGCGCGGTTACCGGCTGCGCGCTGTGCCCGTCGCGCCGCCGGGGGCGTCGCGCTTAACCCTGCGCGTTATGGGGCTTGAAGACCTGACGGGAAGCCCGCGCTGGCAGCGCATCGCCCGCGGCATCAGCGGCGAGATCACCCGCGTGCTGTCCACCAACCCCTGGCTTGCGGTGCTGCGGGGGGGCGGGCCGCAGGAGGGCGGATTTGCGCTGTCTGGCGATCTGCTGGCCGACGGCGGACGCGTGCTGATTTCCCTCTGTCTGACCGCGGAGGACACGGGCGAAGTAGTTTGGTCCGCCCGGCGGGATTTCTCGGACGATGATGTCTTCTCGATGATCGACGAAACCGCGGCGGAGACTGTGGCTGGGCTTGCCCAAGCCTGGACGGGGGCACATGTCCGTAGCCTGCGGCTACGCGCGCATCGGCGCCTGCCCGGCACGCTGGGCGGATTCGAGCACTGGCTGCTCGGCGTCGAGGCGTTTTTGCGTTTCGACCTGGCCGGGGTACGGCTGGCGCTTGACCATGCAACAAAGGCGGTTGCCGCCGATCCCGAATACACCGCGGCTTGGTCGCTGGTGACAACGGCGCATCACGCCCTGCTCTGCGCGGAAAAGACCCGTGACCTGCGCCAGCCCCATCGCGCGGCGCTGCTACAGGCGGCCCGGCGCTGTGCGGCGCTGGACCCCGAGGACCCGATCGCGATGATGCAAGGGGCGCTTCTGGCCGTGCTGGAAGGGAGCCCGGGCGCTGCCATGGAGATCCTCGACCGCACGGTTGCGCTCCAGCCGAACAACCCGGACGTGCTGGCCCGGTCCCTGATCTGGGGCGGCTTCTGCGCGCCGCTCGGAGGCCGGGCGAAAGACCTGCGCGACCGGCTCTTGTCGCTGGTGCCGGGGGAGGTTCCGTTTCACCGGCACGCGCTGGGGTTTGCCGCCTATCACAGTTCGGATTATATGCAGGCCTTTCGCATATTGGAGCCGTTTCCGTTCCCGCTCGGCAATGCGCTGTTCATGATCTCGGCCGCTGTCCGCACCGGCGAGCCGGGCCACCTGGCCTCTGCGCTCGCCACTTTTCGCGCCGTAGCGCCCCCCGACCTGACCGTTACCGAGTTGCTGGAGGCGCACGGCACGGTCGATCCCTTGCGCGCGGCGATCCTGGAAGACGCTACTGTCGCGGGCCTCTTGCTCTAGAACACTGCGCGGGTGTTGGGTCGCCCCCTCAGCCGACCGGTCCCAAGCATCCCCGCAAAGAGGACGTTGGTCCGTTCCCCGGCTTCCTAGTTTCGCCGAAGGCCGGCTTAGTAATCCTCGCCCGCGTATCGGTTGGGCAGGTTTAGAGACTGTTCGTCGCCGATGAACGCCGCCCAGACCCCGCCGGGGCGCCAGATGCCATCCATCCGCGCGAAGGCCTCGTCCGCATCCCCGCCGCGGCCCTCCTTGGCGTAGCGATAGAAGAAGGCCGAGACCCGCGCGTTGTAGATGCAATGCACGTGGATCACCTTTCCGTCGAGCCGGTCCATCTCGGCGCAGAAGGCATCGAAATCGTCCTGCGTCGGCGCGTCGAACTCCACCGGGATGTAGACATAGTCCAGGCCCAGCGCCGCCAGGCTGCCCGCCTCGTCCGGCAGGGCGCCCTTGTTGTGATGCGGGCCGAGGTTCATCACATGGCTGACGCCCAGCGGCTTTAGCGCGGCCAGCTGCGCCTCGGATGGCTGCCCGGACAGCGTGATCTTGTCGCTCACGCGCCGAAAGTTCAGAATTTCCGTGGGATCGCCCATAACATGCTCCTGCTTTTCAAAATGACTTGAACGCAGCATAGCAATCGCCCGCTTTGGGGGCGGTCCCAAAGCGACGTCTCAATGGCTCTATGTGTCGTGCACCGAGGGTGGGTTGGCGGCGCCGCCAAGTCTCCGCGAGGGCCGGTTGGCCCCCAGAATAGGCTCGGGCTGGTTTTGCCCCATCGCTAAGCCCGCCCCTGCACCCAATGAGGGGGTGGTCTATGGGGCCGGATGGTCGTTGAGTTGAGCGCTCGGGGCGAAGTTATGCCGCCCGGCGGTTACGATCTGGTAACCAATGCGCGCGGTGGTCAGCGCCCCAGGACCAGCCCGCGCAGCCTACTTGCCCGCCGACCAGCTGATCGAGACCTGCCGCCTGGTGTAGAACTCGCCCATCATCCCGATCGCGATCAGCGCAAACGACAGATATAGCGGATACGACACCGAGCTGAAATGCGGGTTGTAGTTGATGAACGAGAAGCCCCGCGCCTGGTCGATGCAATGAAACAGCGGATTCCAGTCGAACATCGCGATCATCGAGCTTGGCAGCGTGTTCGCCACGAACATCTTGCCCGAGGCGAACATGTTTGCCCGCGTGTAGACCTGCTGCGCGATCCCAACGAACCCCGGCGCCCAGGGCTTGGCCGCCAAGAACACCGTGCCCACCGCCACGCCCGAGAACCACGCCAGCAGCACCATCCCGAAGGCATAGATCGGCTGGTAAACCTCTAGCCGCGCGAACCCCACGTGGTACACAAACAGGATCACCATCAGGGCCAGCACCTGGATGTAGAGCGTGCTGAGCGCCGAGGAAATGATCGCAATCGTGGTGTTCATCGGCGCGTGCAGCATCATCGGCGAGGCCGGGCCCTCTGCCCCGGTGACCGCGCTTACCGACTTGTTATGCGTCAGAAACAGGAAGATCCCAGACATGATGTAAAGCAGGAAGTCGCCGCGGATCGCCATCCCGCGCAGGCCCAGCACCGTGAACATCACGTAGAACACGACCACCAGGATCGCCGTCTGCGCGATGCTGACCAGCAGGCCGACGACGGCGTTGCCATGGCTCTGCCGGACGTTGCGCACGATCGCATGATAGATCAGCTCCAGCAGCGAGATGGCCGACTGAAACGTCGTTGTATGCGTGCGTTGCTGAAACATAAATTGGTTCGCGATTCTGCCTCGGGCCCGCCCCTATACTATATGCAGGGAATTCTTGCCGTTCGTTTAACATGAAAGCATAAGGGTTCCGAGGCTGTTTATCAATCAACAGGCCTGGAATGCAGGCTAACGGAGGCAAGTGGTGGATTTTGTACAACTAGAGGCTGTAATGCGGCGCCTGGCGCTGGAGGCCGGCGCGCTGATCATGGAGATCTACGGGCGCGAGGATTTCGAGGTGAAATCCAAGTCCGACGAGAGCCCGGTCACCATCGCGGACGAGACCGCCGACGCGCATATCTCGGCCGGGCTGCGCGCCGCCTTCCCGGATGTGACGCTGGTCACCGAGGAGCAGTCCGCCAGCCATTCCGCCCAGGCCGAGACCTTCCTGATCGTCGACCCTTTGGACGGCACCAAGGAGTTCATCAAGCGCCGCGGCGAGTTCACCGTCAACATAGCCTATGTCGAGAACGGCGTGCCTGTGCGCGGGGTGGTCTATGCCCCCGCCAAGGAGCGGCTGTTCTACACCCGCGCCGATGGTGTCTCGGTCGAGGAAATCGACGGCGCCCAGCGCGATATGCGCGTCACCACCCCCGACAACGGCGCGCTGATGGTCGTGGCCTCCAAGAGCCACCGCGACCAGGCCACCGACGACTACATCAACAAATACGCCGTCAAGGACATGACCAGCGCGGGCTCGTCGCTGAAGTTCTGCCTGGTCGCGGCGGGCGAGGCCGACATCTACCCCCGCCTGGGCCGCACCATGGAATGGGACACCGCCGCGGGCGACGCCGTGCTGCGGGGCGCGGGCGGCAAGATGGTGCGCTTTGACGACCACGAGACCTTCCAATACGGCAAGCCGGGATACGAGAACACGTTCTTCATCGCCTACGCGCCCGGCGTAGAGCTTAAGGCGGGTTAGTGTCTGTACTTGTCGTAATCCCCGCGCGCTACGCCTCCTCTCGCTACCTTGGCAAGCCGCTGGTGGAGCTGCGCGGGGCGACCGGCCAGGCCAAGAGCCTGATCCAGCGCACCTGGGAGGTCGCCCAGCAGGTCGCGGGCGCGGATCGCGTCGTGGTCGCCACCGATGACGACAGGATCGCCTCTGCCTCGGAGGCGTTCGGCGCCGAGGTGGTCATGACCTCGTCAGAGGCGCGCAACGGCACCGAGCGCTGCGCCGAGGCGCTCGACGCGCTGGGCGGCGGCTATGACATCGTGGTCAACCTGCAGGGCGACGCGCCCCTGACCCCGCCCTGGTTCATCGAGGACCTTGTGGCGGGCCTGCAGAATGCGGCCACCGCAGAGGTCGCCACCCCGGTGCTGCGCTGCGACGGCGCGGCGCTGAACGGCTTCCTGGGGGACCGCCGCGCGGGGCGCGTGGGCGGCACCACGGCGGTGTTCGGGGCGGACAACCAGGCGCTCTACTTCTCCAAGGAGGTGATCCCCTACACCCCTGGCACCTACGCGGACGCGGATGAAACGCCGGTCTTCCACCACGTCGGCGTCTATGCCTACCGCCCGTCGGCGCTGGCCGCCTATCCGCGCTGGCCGGTCGGTCCGCTGGAGACGCTGGAAGGCCTGGAACAGCTTCGGTTTCTAGAGCAGGCCCGCCCGGTTCTTTGCGTCGAGGTCGAGGGCAAGGGGCGCGCCTTCTGGGAGCTTAACAACCCCGAGGACCTGCCCCGGATCGAGACTATTCTGGCGGAACTCGGCACGCCATGACCGAAATCCCCATCAGCGTTGTCATCGTCAGCCGGGATCGCCCGGCGTCGCTGCAACGCTGCCTGGAGGGGATAGAGCAGCTCTTTTATGGCCAATTCGAGGTCGTCATCGTCGCGGACCGCGCCGGATGTGACGCCGTGCGCGACATGGGGCTGGGCGAGGCCGTAAGCCTGATCGAATTCAACGAGGCCAATATCTCTGCGGCGCGCAATCTTGGCATCGCGCAGGCCGCGGGAGAGGTCGTTGCCTTCATTGACGACGATTCGGTGCCCGAGCCGACTTGGCTCAACCACCTGTCTGCCCCATTCGCGAATCACGAGGTCGTGGCCGCTGGTGGTTACGTGCGCGGGCGCAACGGTATCTCGTTTCAGTCCCGCGCCAATTGGGTGGACACGACCGGCCGCGAAACGGCGATTGCGGCGGAGGGCGCCCATGTGGTGCTGACCGGAGCCCCGGGCAAGGCCGTGAAGACCGAGGGCACCAATTGCGCTTTCCGGCGCGGCGTCCTGGCGAAGATCGGCGGTTTTGACCCGAATTTTAGGTTCTTTCTGGACGAAACGGATGTGAATATGCGCCTGGCGAAGGACCACCACAAAACCGCGGTGGTGCCCCTTGCGCAGGTGCATCACGGCTTTCACGCGTCCCGGTATCGCGCCGCCGACCGCACGCCTAGAAGCCTGACCGAAATCGGCGCCAGCCAAGCCGTTTTTCTGCGCAAGCATGCTCTGCCTGACATGCGAGACGGCGCCATGGATGCTTTCCGGCAAGAGCAGCGCGCCCGGCTGGTCCGCAATATGGTCGCCGGGGCCTGCGAACCGCGGGACGTCTCGGGGTTGATGGCCGGGCTAGAGAGCGGCATCCAGGATGGGCTGGCGCGCAGTCTTGAGCCGCCCACCGCGATCCCCGAGCGAACACGCCCATTTAAGGTCTTTCAGAGCCGAGTTCCTTACGGAGACCCCTTGATCATGACCGGGCACCGCTTAGCCGCAGGCCGTTTGCGGGCCGAGGCCCGCGCCGCCGCTGCCCAGGGACGGCGGGTCACGCTGTTTCTCTTCGGCTCCACGGCGCTTTATCACCGGGCGAGCTTTCAACACGGGTTTTGGGAGCAAATCGGCGGTTTGTTCGGCAAGTCGGACCGCAATGACAAGATTTTTAAGCCCTGGCGACGTAAGTCACGGGTCGCACGGGAAAAAAAGCTTCTTGCGGACATTCGCATCACATGTTCATCTTGACGTCGAAGCGCGATAGGCACATTAGCGGATTAACATCAGAAAGCTGATGCAATTTGCCTATCGACTGTGGCAAAGTCGCGCTGTGGTGGTAAGTAAAGCAAAAATATGTAGGGTGTGAGCATGGCACGTAAAGTTACAAAAGCCGTTTTTCCTGTTGCTGGTTTGGGGACCCGTTTTCTTCCCGCTACAAAGTCGATCCCGAAAGAAATCATGACCTTGGTGGACCGTCCGCTGATCCAGTATGCGATCGACGAGGCGCGGGCCGCGGGAATCAAAGAGTTCATCTTTGTGACCTCGCGCGGCAAGGGCGCGCTTGAGGACTACTTTGACACCGCCCCCGAGCTTGAGACCGCCCTGCGCAAGAAAGGCAAGGACACCCTTCTGGAGGAGCTGAAAAGCACCAACATGGACAGCGGCGCCATCGCCTATGTCCGCCAGAACAAGCCGCTGGGCCTGGGCCACGCCGTATGGTGCGCGCGCCGCCTGATCGCCCCGAACGAGCCCTTCGCCGTGATCCTGCCTGACGACGTCATCGCGGCAGAGAAGCCCTGCTTGCAGCAGATGGTCGAAGCCTATGAGGAAACCGGAGGCTGCATGGTCGCGTCGATGGAGGTCCCGCCAGAGCAGGCCTCGCTTTATGGCGTTCTCGACATCCGCGACGATATGGGCGCCATGGTCTCGGTCAACGGCATGGTGGAGAAACCCGCCGCCGGAACCGAGCCGTCGAACCTGGCGGTGATCGGCCGATACATCCTGACGCCCAAGGTCTTGCAGTCGCTCAACAAGCTCAAGAGCGGCTCTGGCGGAGAGATCCAGCTCACCGACGCCATTGCGCATGAGATCGAAGAAGAGCGTCCCGTCTATGGCTACCGCTTCCGTGGGCAGCGCTTTGACTGCGGCTCTAAAGCGGGCTTCTTGCAGGCCACGGTCGCCTTCGGCATGGCCCGCGAGGACTTGCAGGACGAATTCGGCGACTACCTTCGCTCGATGACGGCAACCCAGCTTGCCGCGCAATAGCGCGCCGCATCTCAGGAGAGGGATATGCCGAACGTTCTGGTGACCGGCGGCGCCGGTTATATCGGGTCGCATGCCTGTAAGGTTCTGAAGGCAGCGGGCTACACGCCGGTCACGTTCGACAACCTCTCGACCGGGTGGTCAGACGCGGTGAAGTTCGGACCCTTCGCGCAGGGTGACTTGCTGAGCCGTGCCGATCTGGACCGCGCCTTCGCCGAGCACCAGCCCGCCGCCGTGATGCATTTCGCCGCCTTCAGCCAGGTCGGCGAGGCGATGCGCGACCCCGGCAAATACTGGCGCAACAACGTTTTGGGATCGCTGAACCTCATCGAGGCCGCGGTGGACCATGGCTGCCTGAACTTCGTGTTCTCCTCGACCTGCGCCACCTATGGCGAGCAGGACGGCGTGACCCTGGACGAAAGCTGCCCCCAGGCGCCGCTGAACGCCTATGGCGCCAGCAAGCGCGCCATCGAGGACATGCTGGTCGATTTCGAGGCGAGTTCGGGTCTGAAATCGGTGATCTTCCGCTACTTCAACGTGGCGGGCGCGGACCCCGACAGCGAGGTCGGCGAATTCCACCAGCCCGAGACCCATCTGGTGCCGCTGATCCTGGACGCCATTGACGGCAAGCGCGACGGGCTGACCGTTTTCGGCGACGATTACGACACGCCGGACGGCACCTGCATCCGCGACTACGTGCATGTCATGGACCTGGTCGACGCCCATGTGCAGGGCCTGAAATGGCTGGAGGCCGACAAGGGCAGCCGCGTGTTCAACCTGGGTACCGGGCACGGGTTCTCGGTGCACGAGGTCATCGACCAAAGCCGCGTCGTCACCAACCGCGAGGTGCCGTTCCAGATCGGACCGCGCCGCGCCGGGGATTGCACCCGGCTGGTGTCGGGCTCGACCCGCGCCGCCGAGGAGCTGGGCTGGCAGCCCAAGCGCTCCACCATGGCGCAGATGGTCACCGACGCCTGGCGCTGGCATCAAAACGGGCATTACGAGAAATAGTGCTGTTTTCGCCGCGCTTCGCGCGTCGACCCGCTGGGGGGCTTTGCCCCCCAGACCCCCCACCGTATTTATGGCCAAGAAGAAGGCAGAAGGTGTGGTGTGCCAAAACAAGCGCGGTGCCTTGACATAACCCGGCTGATCTCGCGCGTTGGGCGTGGGGTTCTGACCGGCGTGGACCGGGTGGAGCTGGCCTATCTGCGGTTCTTCGTGGCGCATGGCGCGCCGATCTTTGGGCTTGCTCGGACCTCTTTGGGATATGTTCTGCTGGACCGGGACGGGCTTGAGGCCGTGCTGCATCGGATCGAGGGGCGCGCGGCATGGGGCGCGGCGGATTGGCTGGGGCGACTGAGACGCCTGCCTGCCGCCAAGGCCCGGGCCGAGGCCGACCTAAGGCGGCTGGCCGCGGATCGATGCAGGCGCGCCCGCCTGGGTGACATGCTGGCGCGCGCCGTGCCGCCGGGCACCCGCTACCTCAATGTCGGGCATTCCAACCTGAGCGACAGGAGCCTTTCGGGCTGGAACAGGGTCGAAAACGCCCAAGTAAGCGTGCTTGTGCATGACATGATCCCGCTGGATTTCCCCGAGTATCAGCGCGCGGGCACCGTCGCGCGTTTCGAGCAGAGGATGCGCGCCGTGGCCGCCCATGCCGACCGGGTGATCTGCATCTCTGCAGACACAGAGCGACGGGTGAGGCACTGGTTCGGGCAATGGGGCCGTGAGGTGCCCACCCATGTGGCCCATATCGGCGTCGAGATCCCCGAGCCGGGCGAGATGCCCGCCCTCGAGGGCCTGAACAGACCCTATTTCGTCACGATCGGCACGATCGAGCCCCGCAAAAACCACGCGCTGCTGCTGGACATCTGGCAGGATCTCGGCGCGCAGGCGCCGGCGCTGGTTGTCGCGGGCCCGCGCGGCTGGGAGAACGCAGAGGTCTTTCGCCGCTTGGACGCCAACCCCGCCAACGTCATTGAGGCGAACGGTCTGGACGACGGGGCCCTGGCGGCGCTGATCCAAAACGCGGCGGGGCTGCTTTTTCCGACGCTTGCAGAGGGGTTCGGCCTGCCTCCGGCGGAGGCGCTTGGGCTGGGGACCCCGGTGATCTGTTCAGATTTGCCGGTCTTGCGTGAAATATTGGGGGATATGCCCATTTACGCAAATACCAACAACATGTATTTATGGAAACAATCCATCCTACAATTGCTGGGGCAGGATGACAGGGCAGACACATCTAAAAGGAGTAAGCCGCAGGCATTGCCGACATGGGACGCGCATTTCAACCGCGTCTTAAAGGTATCCTGATAACTGCGTTGGCTGACAACGGTTTGCGGCTCTATTGGGGAAGAGTTTGGGCGCGATACGGTCATACAGGCTTAGGCTTCAGCGCAAGCGCTGGCGCATTCGCGCGTTTCGGAAGCGCCGGGAAATGGTTGCGGCAAGCGACCGGACGGGTCGCATTCGCCCTGACGACATCCTGGCCTTCGCCACGCTGCGGAACGAAAAGATCCGCCTGGAATACTACCTGCGCTACTACCGCCAGATGGGGGTTAACCATTTCCTGATCGTGGACAATGGTTCGGATGATGGCTCGCTGGAGTACCTGTCCGAGCAGGATGACGTCTCTGTCTGGACCACAGAGGCCAGCTATAAGCGGGCGCGGTTCGGTGTGGATTGGCTGAACTGGCTGCAATCGAAATACGGGCACGGGCATTGGAACCTGGTGGTCGATGTCGACGAGTTCCTGATCTACCCGTTCTGCGACACCCGCCCGCTGCGCGCGTTGACCGACTGGCTGGACGCGTCCTCGATCAAGTCCTTCAGCGCGATGCTTTTGGACATGTACCCCAAGGGGCCGATTGACGCCTTCCCCTACCGAGAGGGCCAGGACCCGTTCGAGATCGCCAACTGGTTCGACAGCGGCAACTACGCGGTCACCAAGAACAAGAAGTTCGGCAACCTATGGATCCAGGGCGGGCCCCGGGCGCGGGTGTTCTTCCCCGACAACCCCGCGCGCGCCGGCGCTCAACAAGATCCCCTTGGTCAAATGGGACCGCTCTTACGCCTATGTCAGCTCGACCCATATGGTTCTGCCGCGCGGGCTGAACCAGGTCTATGACGAGTGGGGCGGCGAGAAAGCCTCGGGCTGCCTGCTGCACGCCAAGTTCCTGGACACGTTCGGCACCAAGGCCGCGGAAGAGCTTGAGCGCCGCCAGCACTACGCCGCCAGCCACGAATACCGGGCCTATAACCGGCGCCTGAAGGACAACCCCGATCTGTGGTGCAAATGGTCCGAGAAATACATCAACTGGCGCCAGCTTGAAATCCTCGGGCTGATGTCCAAGGGGAACTGGGCGTGAGCGGCTTCGGCGTTGTGATGCTGGTGCATGACGCGCTGCACCGCGCCGCGCGGGTCGCCCGGCACTGGTCCAAGAACGGCTGCCCCGTGGTGATCCATGTCGACCGGCGGGTGCCCGGCAAGGCGCATAGCGACTTCGTCAAAAGCTTTCGCGATCTCGACAACATCCGCTTTTGCAAGCGGCACCGCTGCGAATGGGGCACGTGGAGCCTTGTGGCCGCCTCGCAAAGCGCCTCGACCATGATGCTGGACGCGTTCCCAGACGTGCGGCACGTGTATCTCGCCTCGGGGTCCTGCCTACCGCTGCGCCCCGTCAGCGAGCTGCGCGACTATCTTGAAGACCGGCCGATGACGAATTTCATCGAGTCCGTGACGACTGAGGACGTGCCCTGGACGGTTGGCGGGCTCGATTCCGAGCGCTTTACCTTGCGCTTTCCGTTCTCATGGAAGCGGCAGCGCTATCTTTTCGATCGCTACGTGAGATTGCAGCGCGCCCTGCGCCTGAAACGCAGGGTCCCGGAGGGCCTGGTGCCGCATCTGGGCAGCCAGTGGTGGTGCCTGACGCGGCAGACCCTTTCCGCGATCCTGCACGACCCGGATCGGCGCGCCTATGACGCCTACTTTCGAAGGGTCTGGATCCCGGACGAGAGCTATTATCAGACCCTTGTTAGGCTGCATTCCAGCAATATCGAGAGCCGGTCGCTGACCCTGTCCAAGTTCGACTTCCAGGGCAAGCCGCACATCTTCTACGACGACCACCTGCAGCTCTTGCGGCGCTCGAACTGCTTTGTGGCGCGCAAGATCTGGCCCCACGCGAACCGCCTTTACGAGACCTTCCTGTCCGGTGACATCGACATCATGGGCACGGCAGAGCCCGAACCCGGCAAGATCGACCGGATCTTTGCCAAGGCGGTGGACCGGCGCACCCGGGGCCGCGCCGGGCTGTTCATGCAAAGCCGCTTCCCCAACGAGGGCTGGGAGAACGGCAAGACCTGCGCGCCCTATTCTGTCTTCCAAGGCTTCAGCGACCTCTTTGAGGAGTTCGAAGACTGGCTGGGCCGGATGGTCGGCGCCCGCGTCCATGGCGAGCTGTTCGCCCCCGACCGCGTGGAATTCGCGGGGGAGCAGACGGCGTTCTCTGGCGCGCTGAGCAACAGCCCCCTCCTGCGGGATTACAACCCGCGCAGCTTCCTGACCAATCTGATCTGGAACACGCGCGGCGAGCACCAGTGCTTCCAGCTAAGCCCGCGCGACAACCAAAAGCTAAACCGGTTCCTGTCGGCGGATTCCAACGCCCAGATCTCGGTGATCTCCGGCGCCTGGGCGGTTCCGCTGTTTCATTCCAGTCAAAACTTCACCGAGATCCGCAAAGAGGCGGCGCGCCTGCAAAAGATCGAGGCGCAGTTCCTGGACACGCTGCGCTCGCCGCATACCAAGGCGCGGGTGCGCATCTGGAGCATGGCGGATTTCGTCGAGAGCCCCATGGAGCCCCTGCAGACCGTGATCGACGAGATCGGGCCGCGCTATTCGCGGCGCCTGACCGAGGCGCCCCGGCTGGTCGACCTGAACGGCTTTGGGCAGTTCCTGCAGAACCTCAAGAACCAGGGCATGCACCCGCATCTCATGGGCGACTTCCCCAGCGGCGACGCCGTGCAGGACACCCCGCGCGACCGCCGAAAACCCTACCTTATCAAAAAGTAGACACGGATGACCCGACCCTTCGATTATTTTGTGATCTATGCCGAGATGCGGACCGGGTCGAACTTTCTGGAAGAGAACGTCAACGAATACCCCGGCCTGCAATGCTATGGCGAGGCGTTTAACCCGGTCTTCATGGGCGGCGCCAACAAGACCGAGATGCTGGGCGTCACCCTGCAAGAGCGCGAGGCCGACCCCGAGCGCCTGCTGCAACGCATGCAGGCCGAGACCGAAGGGTTGCCCGGCTTTCGCTTCTTTCACGACCACGACCCGCGCATCCTGGACAAGACCCTGGCCGACCCGCGCTGCGGCAAGATCATCCTGACCCGCAACCCCATCGACAGCTACGTCTCGCGCAAGATCGCCGCCGAGACCGGGCAGTGGCGGCTCAACGACATGAAGAACGCCAAATCCGCGCAGATCACCTTTGATCGCGCCGAGTTCGAGACGCATCTGGACAAGCTGCAGGGCTTTCAGCGCCGGCTGATGCAGGGGCTGCAGACCAGCGGGCAGGCCGCGTTCTACATCGGCTATGACGACATCCGCGACCTGGACGTGCTGGACGGGCTGGCCGCCTATCTGGGCGTCGACCACAAGAAAGAGCGCACCACGCAGCGCACCAAGGTGCAGAACCCCAGCGCGCTGGAGCACAAGGTCGCCAACTTTGAAGAGATGCGCGCCGAGATCGCCCAGATCGACCGCTTTGACCTCACCCGCACCCCGAATTTCGAGCCCCGGCGCGCCCCCGCGATCCCCAGCTATGTCGCCGCCGCCGAGGCGCCGCTGCTTTACCAGCCGATCAAGGCCGGGCCGACCGCCGCGATCGAAGCCTGGCTGACGCAGGTGGATGGCGTGACCGCGGACGCGCTGCGCCGCGGCTTCACGCAAAAGACACTACGGCAGTGGAAGCGCCAGCACCCCGGTCACCGCAGCTTTGCCGTGGTGCGCCACCCGGTGGTGCGCCTGCACGCGGCATTCGTGGCGCATATCCTGGGCCACGGCGATGAGACCTTTGGCGAGATCCGCGAGAACCTGCGCAAGAATTACACGCTGCCGCTGCCCGAGGGCGCGCCGGGCGACGATTTCAGCGCCGACCAGCATCGCGCCGCCTTCCTGGCCTTCGCCACTTTCGTGAAGGGCAATCTGGGTGGGCAGACCGGCATCCGGGTGGACGCGGCCTGGGCCTCGCAGACCGAGGTGCTGGCGGGTTTCGCCCAATTCCAAGTGCCCGATATGGTGCTGCGCGAGCCGGATCTGAAGACGGGGCTAGCGCAGCTGGCCGCGCAGGCCGGTGTCGCGGCGCCAGACTTTGCCCCCGCGCCCGACAAAGGACCCGTGACGCTGGCCGATATCTATGACCGCGAGATCGAGGACGCCGTGCGCAGCGCCTATCAGAAAGACTATATGATGTTTGGTTTCAAGGCGCTGCGGCTTTGACATTGCCGCCGCGCCTCGGGGCGCGCTAGGCGGCCTCTGACGTCGTCGCCTCGGTCAGGACGGCGTGCAACGTCGCCGCGTCCGCCGAACTGCGCAGCTTGGCGCAGACATTCGCATCCCGCAGCGTGCGCGACACCAGGGCCAGGGCCTTGAGGTGCTCGACGCCGGTATCGGGCGGCGCGAACAGGGCGAATACCAGGTCAACCGGCTGGCGGTCCACGCTATCAAAGTCGATGGGCTTTTCCAGGCGCAGGAAGACGCCAATCACGCTCTCAAGGCCCTGCAGGCGCGCATGCGGCAGCGCGATGCCTTTGCCGACGCCGGTGGGACCAAGCGCCTCGCGCTCGAGCAGGGCCTCGACCGCGATGTCGGCCTCTAGATTGTAGGTTGCTGCCGTAAGCTCGCCAACTTCTTGAAGCAGGCGCTTTTTGCTGGAGACCGCGCTGATCGACCGAATGGCCTCAGCGCTCAGAATAGACGAAAGCTCCATTAAGCTCGTTTTCCTCGTTTCGCCGGCGTGGCCACGGGGCGCGGCCGGCGATCTAAATCAATGTCCAGGGTCAATCCAGCCGATGTTGCCATCCTCACGATGGTAGACAACATTCAAGCGGTCATCGCCCTCTTTACGAAACACCAGTACCGGAGCGCCCGCGAGTTCCATCTGCATTACCGCCTCTCCGACCGACAGCGACGGGATCTTAGTCTCCATCTCTGCCACGATCATCGGCTGTAATGTGTCCGGCTCTGGCTCTTGCTCTTCCTTGCGTGCGGCGAGGATATAGGTGCTACCGCCAGAGAGTGCAACCGGGGTCTCGCGCACGCGATGGTGGTCCTTTAGCCGCCTCTTGTAGCGCCGTAGTTGCTTGTCGACTTTCTCGACCGCATTGTCCAAAGCGCTATAGATTTCAGAGTCTTGGCCCCGCGCGTTCACCGTCAAGCCAGTCGATAGATGCACCACAACCTCGCAGGCATACACGTGCCCGTTGCGCGAGTAGGTTGCCGTGACGTCGGTTGGGCGACCTGGGTATTTCTCCAGCGTCGCATCCAGCTGCACGCGCGTTCGCTCCTGCAGTGATTCGCCGATATCTATCTGCTTGCCGGTGATCTGGTAGTGCATCGAGGCTCCTTTCACGAAGACACAAAGAAAATACAGAAATCCCTACAGATCGCCTGCGAATCTGCGTCGCCAGCGGTCATGCCCTGGCGGGATTGATAACGGGTAAAAGCTGGACGGCGCGGGCGCGCCAAGTACTTGCATCAGCATTGCCCCCATTTGGCGGCATCAAGGGGCGTTCTGTCAACAGCTAGGCGCGGGGTTGCGCGGTCACGTCGCGCCACGTTCGCGTGTGACCGGCCCGCGCCGGTCAGGAGATGCGGAACGTCTCGCCCAGGTAAACGCGGCGCACGTTCTCGTCCTCGATCACCTGCTCGGTCGTGCCGCTCATCAGGACCTGGCCGTCATGCAGGATATAGGCGCGGTCCACGATCTCGAGCGTCTCGCGCACATTATGGTCGGTGATCAGAACGCCGATGCCGCGGTTCTTGAGGTCCGCCACCAGCGCGCGGATCTCGCCCACGGCGATCGGGTCCACCCCCGCGAAGGGCTCGTCCAGAAGCAGGTATTTCGGGTCCGCGGCCAGGCAGCGCGCGATCTCGACACGCCGCCGCTCGCCGCCCGAAAGCGACAGGGCCGAGGCGCGCCGCAGGTGGCTGATGGAGAACTCGCTGAGCAGCTCCTCCAGCCGCTCGCGCCGCCGGACCTTGTTGGGCACCGAGATCTCGAGGATCGCAGAGATGTTCTCTTCGACGCTGAGCCCGCGGAAGATCGAGACCTCCTGCGGCAGATAGCCGATGCCCAGCTTGGCGCGGCGATACATCGGCAGGAACGTCGCGTCCTTGCCGTCGATCAGGACCTGCCCGCCCTCGGGGCTGACAAGCCCGGCCACCGCGTAGAAGGTCGTCGTCTTGCCCGAGCCGTTCGGCCCAAGCAGGGCCACGACCTCGCCCCGCCCAAGGTCAAGCGACACGTCGCGGATCACCGTCTTCTTGCGGTAGCTCTTGCGGATGTTGAAGACCCGCAGGCCGGACTGGCTTTGGGTCAGCGTGAGGCGTGGTTCGATTTCCATCTGCGACCGCCCCCCTATTGCAGCACGGTCTTGACGTCGCCTTCCAAGAGGCCGTCGCCGGTGTCGAGATCATAGGTCAGCTGATTGGACGAAATCGCGGTCGCCCCCTGGGTCACCAACACGTCGCCCAGCATCACGATCTTCTCGACTGCCAATGTGTAGACCGCGCGATCCGACTCGGCCGTTTCCTCTGGCGAGGCCAGGGTCACGCCGCCGAACATGCGCACGATCTTGATCTCGTCCTTACCGTTCTCGTCGGGCCCGTACTCGACCACCATACGCGCGCAGGTCATCGTCAGCTCGCCCTGGCGCACCAGCACGTTGCCCTCGAAGACCGCGACGCTTTCCTCCTGGTCGATGGACAGCTCTTCGGATGTGATCTCCATCGGGCTGTCGCTGTTATGGTTCTGCAGCCCCATCGAAACAGCGGTGGTCTGCGCCATGGCGCCCGCCGCGCCGAGCGCCCCAGAAAGAAACAGCCCCAGCACAATCGCCGGAAGGGATTTTGAAAACGTCATACCAGATCCTTATCTTCCTGGCCGATATACCAGCTTTACGTCGCCTTTGAAAACCAACACATAGTGCGAAGCCTCATCATTTTGAGGTTTAAGCTCGAAACTATTTGCAACCAGCTCTCCCAGCCCGCCGGTGACGGTCGTCACGCTGTCAGAGCGCACCGAGGTTCGGTCCAGCCTTACATCTAAGCTCCCGGTCTGCATCTCGAGACCGCTGGTGGTGCGGATGCGCACCCTGTCGCGCAAGCTGGCAAGCCCGGCCGCATAGTCCAGCTGCATGTGATCCGCCTGGATGTCGATCACCTCGCCATTTGGCAGGGCCACCTCGGCATCCACGGTCTCTCCGCTGATCCGATTGGCGTCATCCGGCGCCGGAGAGGCGGATTGCGCGGCCAGCGACACCGAGGCGCCCTCGGAGGTCATGCCGCTATATTTGGGCTTTCCGATCCGCTGCTCGCGCGCGATCTCGTCCACGTCCACATCGGCGAAGGGAAGCTGCTGCGCCGGGTCCACGGTGCGCGCCACCAGGAACAGCGTCGACAACAGCCCCAGCGCGGCGAGCGGCAGCACCACCTTGAGCCACGCCACCAGGCGGGAATAGCTGTTGTCATCGAAAACCATGCGCTCGGACCCGTTCTGGGCTTATTGTTCTGCCTTACTTATATCGGGAACGGGGGTGGCTTCGGCAAGCCCGCAGATGCGCGGCGGCGTGCGATTGCCGATGGGCGGGGTGGATCGCCGAGGGCCCCCGGCGATCCTGAAGCGCTTATTTCTTAAGGTTCGTCCAGATCTGGTCGTAGACCACCTGCACCTCTTCCGAGCAGACCTGCACGAAAACGCCCGGCCCCGCATCGGCGGGCGGGTTGCTTTCGCGCTGGGTGGCCAAGTCGCCCTCGAGCAGATCCGAGACGCCCTCGACCCCCGCCGAATATTGCGCAAAGTTCGTCACCGCGGCGATGTTCTCGGGCTCCAGCAGGAAGTCCATGAACTTGATCGCGCTGTCGCGGTTCGGTGCGTCCTTCAGCAGCACCACGCTGTCCATCCAAACCACGTAGCCCTCTTTCGGGTAGGCGTATTCGATATTCGCGCCCTCGTTGCGCGCCTTGGCGCCAAATCCGTTCCAGATCTGGCTGACCGCGGCATCGCCGCTGACCAGGATGTCCTTGGAGTTGTCCGAGTTGAACGAGGCCCAATGCGCCTTGGCGCCCTGCAGCATGTCGTTGAGCGCCTTGAGCTGCTCGCGATCCGTCGAGCATTGCGGGATGCCGAGATGGATCGAGGCCATCGCCAGAACCTCGCCCTGGCTGTCGAGCATGTTGATCTTGCCGGAAAGCTCCGCAGGCGGGTTGAACAGGATATCGGTCGTGTTGATCTCGCCCTGATAGACGTCGCGGTTCACCGAGAAGCTGGTCGAGCCCCACTGATAGGGGATCGAATGCTTGCGGCCCGGGTCAAAGCTGGGGTCGGCCCAGGCGGCCTGCATGTTGCCCGCATTGGCCAACTCGCCCTCGGCGATCTCGCCCAGCATGCCCCCGCCGATCATGATGTCGACCATGTAGTCGCTGGGCACCGCAACGTCATAGGTCCCCATACCGCCGGCCTTCAGCGCGGCCAGCATCGATTCGTTGCTGTCATAGGTGTCCATGGTGACGTTGATGCCGGTCTCGGCGGTGAACTTTTCCAGCAGGTCCTGCGGGATGTATTCGAACCAGTGATAGATCACCAACTCGCCTTCAGCCATCGCGCCCGTGGCGGAAACCGCGAACGCAGCCGCCGTCGTCATTAGTCGTTTCATTTGTATTCTCCCAGTTGGTTAGTCTGTTTTGTCTGATTTACTCACAAAGTAGCTGAGCGTGACGATCACGATAGAGACCACCAGGAGCATCGTCGAGATCGCCATGATGTTGGGCTTTATGCCCTGCTTGACCGCGCCGAAGATCGCCGTGGGCAGCGTTTCCACCCCCCCGCCCTTCAAGAAATTGGTGATGATGAAGTCGTCCAGCGAGATAATGAACGCCAATAGGAAGCCCGAGATGATCCCCGGCATCATCAGCGGCAAGAGGATCCGCCGGAAGGCCTGCACGCGGGTGGCATAAAGGTCCAACGCGGCCTCCTCGAAGGCCGGGCCGATCCCCTGCATCCGCGCCGCGATGGGCATATAGGCGAAGGGGATGCAAAAGGCCGTATGCGCCAGCAGTATCGTCATATAGCCGCGCGTGAACCCGATGGCCGAGAAGAAGATCAGCGTGGCCACCGCGGTCACGATCTCTGGCACCATCAGCGGCAGGCTGATCAGGCCGAAGCTGAGCGTGCGCAGCCGGTAGCGCCCGCCGCGCACAATCGCCGTGGCCGCCGAGGTCGCGATCGCCGTCGCCACGGTCGCCGCCATGATCGCGATGGTGAAGCTGTTCCAAGCCGCCTTCTTGAACGTGGCCGATTCCGGCCCGGTGAAGACATCGGCGTACCAGCGCAGGCTGAGCCCCTCCCAGATCGTGATCGATTGCGAGGCGTTGAAGGAATAGACCGTCACCACCAGCAGCGGCGCGTAAAGGATCACCAGGCAGAGCGCCGTCAGCGCGCCAAAGCCCGGATAGGCGCGTATGTCGAAGCCCCGCCTCATGCCGAGGACCTTTGCGATTGCCGCGCCGATATCAGCAGGATTACCAGCACCATCGACAGCAGGATCATCGCCGCCGCCGCCCCGAAGGGCCAGTTGCCCGCGCTGCCCTTGAACTGCTCCTCGATCAACGAGCCGATCATGAAATTCTTGGCCCCGCCCAGCAGGTCCGGCGCCAGGAACGCCCCCAGCGAGGGCACGAAGACCAGAATGCAGCCCGCGATCACACCCGGCCGCACCGCGGGCAGGACCACGCGGCGCAGAGTCACCCATTTGGAGGCATAAAGATCGGCGGCGGCCTCGCTGAGGCGGAAGTCAAAGCGCTCCACCGCGGCATAGATCGGCAGCACCATGAAGGGCAGGTAGCTGTAGAACAGCCCGATCTGCACCGCGAGATTGGTGTTGATGATCGTGATCGGCTCGGCGATCACCCCCATCCCGATCAGCGCGTCATTCATCGGGCCGTTGTCGCGCAAGAGGAACTTCATCGACACCGTCCGGATCAGCAGGTTCACCCAATAGGGCACCGTGATCAGGAACACCCAAAGCGGGCGCGACCGTTCCGGTCGCGTTGCTATGAAGAACGCCGTTGGGAAGCCGATTAGCAACGCCAGCAGCGTTGCCGCCCCCGCCTGCCAGATCGAGCGCCAGAAGATCGTGATATAGGTCCACTCGATCGAGCAGGGCTCGTCGCCAAAGAGCCCCCGGTCGCAGAAGAACTGATCATAGGCGGCCAGCGAGAACTCCCAGATCACGCCGCCGCGGAACTCCTTGGTCAGGAAGGAATAGACCAGCATGATCCCGATGGGGGCCAGCACCAGGATGCACAGGACCAGCCAGGACGGCAGCAGCAGCCAGTTTCGCACGCCCGCATAGGTCTCGGCCCGCGCGGCGCCGCCGGTGGTCGCGCCCCCGGCCATTAAAAGCTCTTTCTTGCCACGTCGTTCACGCAGTGCCCCCTAGGATATTCCACGGCAGCTTACGCATTCCAGACCGCAAGGAAAGCTTATGATGTGCAGCAGAGCGGCAAAATTCGAAAAACCCTATCATTGGCTTCGAAAAAGTCTACGCTAAGCCATATGGCCTAGGGATTAGGCACTGGCTAATCTGCGCGCAGCACCCATGGGAGGCCCAACATGATCCGCACCGGCGATCAATACCGCGACAGCATCCGCGGCACGCGCGACGTCTATATGAATGGCGAGAAGGTGACGGACGTCACCGCCCACCCGGCGTTCAAGCCCTTGGTGGATATCCGCGCCCGCATCTACGACATGCAGCACGAGGCCGAGCACGCGCCGGTGATGACCGTGCGCGACGGCGACGAGGTCAACGCCATCGGCAACGCCCTGCCCTACACCCAGGACGACTGGTGGGCCAAGCGCCGCGCCACCGACCACATGATGAACGAGATCGGCGGGGTGGTCACCCGCGTGGGCGACGAGACCGTGGGCGAGATGTGGTCTCTGTTTGACGGCCAAGACGTGCTGAACGAGGTCGATCCGCAGTTTTCGGCCAATATAGAGACGCATATCCATCAGGTGCTGCAGGGCGACCCCTTCCATGTCTCGGCCAATACCGACCCCAAGGGGGATCGGTCGAAGGCGCCGCAGGACCAAGACCCAGACATGCTGTTGCATGTGGTCAAAGAGACCGACGCGGGCATCGTGGTGCGCGGCGCCAAGTACGAGACCGCCGCCGCCTATGCCAATCAGGCTTTCACCAAGCCCACGATTGCGAATTGGGGGAACGAGGCGCTGAGCGATTACGCGGTGGGGTTCATCTGCGATCTGAACTCGCCGGGGATGAAGTTCATCTGCCGCGCCGGTTTTGCGGGCGCGCGCGGCGGCTGCCCGCGCTCGGACGCGCGGGACTATCCGTTGGCGAGCCGGTTCGACGAGGTCGACACGCTGGTGATCTTCGACAACGTGCTGATCCCCTGGGAGAACGTGCTGTTCTACCGCCACACCAAAGCGGCGACGTTCATCCGGGCGACCCTGCATCGGTATTCGGCCTTCGCCTATGTGCAGCGCACCCTGAAACAGGCCGACCAGATGATCGGCACCGCGCTGTTCAACGCCCGCCAGACCGGATTGGACAAGCAGCCCGCCGTGCAGGAAAAGCTGTCGACCCTGGCGGTCTGGCGCGAGGGGATCAACGCGCATCTAACGGCCGCGATTGCGCTGGCCGAGAAGTCCCCCGCGGGGCTTTTAATGCCTAATCAGAGCCTGTTGATGACCGGTCGGGTCCACGCGATCAGCAATCTGCCAGAGATGGTGCATCTGGCGCGCGAGCTCTGCGGCGGGCAGATCTGTGTGACGCCGAACGTCGCCGAGTTCGAGGCCCCGGACACCAAGCCCTGGATGGATAAGTTCTATTCCATCAACGAGGATTGGGTGGCCGAGGATCGCCGCAAGCTCTTGGCTTATGGCCGCGACCTTTTGAACAGTGACTATGCGGGGCACCGGCTGACCTTTCAGCTTTTCGCCCAGTCGCCGCCCTTTGCGCATCTGGCCGCCGTCTACCGCAACTTTGACTTCGACGGGCCGATGGCCTTCGTCAAGGAGGGCGCGAACCTGTCGGACCGCGTCACCGGCGGCAAGGACCTCGCCTTGGGCGATGGTGCTATCAATACGTGGTTTTCAGGCGCTGTAGAGACGAAAGAGGCCGCTGAATGAAGGATTTTGTCGATCCGGTCGAGGCCCTGCGCCAGAACACGGCGGTGCCCTTCGAGCGCGCCAAGGCGATGCCGCCGGAGGTCTACACCACGGATGCGTTCATGCAGGAGGAGCTGCGCCATATCTTCGCGCAGGACTGGTACTGCGTCGGGCGGGCCAGCGCGCTGGCCAAGCCGGGCGACTACACCACGGCGAAGCTCGCCGGCCAGCCAATCCTGGTGATCCGGGCCGAGGACGGGCTGCGCGCGATGTCCAACGTCTGCCTGCATCGCATGTCGACCCTGCTGCATGGGCGCGGCAACACCAAGACCATCGTCTGCCCCTATCACGCCTGGACATATGCCACCGACGGGCGGCTGCGCGGCGCCCCCGCGATGGGGCTGAACGAGGATTTCGACAGGGGCGATTACTGCCTGCCCGCGGTGCGCTGCGAGGAGTGGCTCGGTTGGGTCTTTGTGACGCTGAACCCCGAAGCGCGCCCCGTGGCCGAGGAGCTGTCTGGCGTGGCAAAGCTGGTCAGCGGCTATGACATGACCAACTACACCGAGACCTTCTATGAAGAACATGTCTGGGACACGAATTGGAAGGTCTTGGCCGAGAACTTCATGGAGAGCTACCATCTGCCGGTCTGCCACGCGGCGACGGTGGGGGGGCTTAGCCGCTTGGAGGACATGATCTGCCCGCCCGGGCTGCCCGCATTCAACTACCACACGATCCTAAAGGACGACACGCTGCGCATCGCTTTGGCGCATCCGTCGAATGACCGGTTGCAGGGCGAGGAGCGGCGCACGACTTTCCTCTTGGCGATCTATCCCAGCCTGCTGATCACGCTGACGCCGGGGTATTTCTGGTACCTCTCATTGCATCCTGTGGCGCCGGGCCAAGTGCATATCCGATACGGCGGCGGCATGTCGGATGACTATGCCCAGGATCCCGACGCGCAGCAGAATTTCGTCGATCTCAAGGACCTGCTGGACCGGGTGAATATCGAGGATCGGGGTTGCACAGAGAAGGTTTATGCCGGTTTGTGCTCGGACGCGGCGACGCCTGGGCACCTGAGCCACCTGGAGCGGCCGAACTACGATTTCGCGCAGTATCTGATGCGGCGGATCGAGGCTGGATGCGCATGACGATGGAGCTCCGCGACAAGTTCATCGCGGGCATGAGCCACGCCGCGGCCACGGTGAATGTGATCACCACGGATGGCGCGGCGGGGCGCGCCGGCGTGACGGTGTCAGCGATGTCGTCGGTCTCGGCGGACGGGCCAAAGCCCACCTTGCTGGTCTGCGTGCACCACATGTCGCCCGCCGCTGAGAAGATGATCGAGAACGGCGTATTCTGCGTGAACGTGCTGCGCGACGACCAGAGCTATATCTCGGACAGCTTCGCGGGGCGGTTCAAGGACCAGTTGGCGGATAAGTTCGACTGCGCCGAGTGGGAAGCGATGACCAGCGGCGCACCACGGGTGCGCGATCCTCTGGTGGCGTTTGACTGCACCATACAAGAGGCGCGGCGCATCGGCACCCATCACGTCTTCATCGGCGAGGTGGAGGACGTCTATGTGCATGGGCGCGGCTCGGCCCTGGTTTATGCCAACCGCGGCTATGGCGCGACCGCGCGGATTGAGGGGGCCGAAAGCGTCGCCGCCGGGCAGCGGATTGCCCAGAACAGGCTCTGTGTCGCCTGCTTTCACACGTTCGGGCCGTATATCCTGCCTGCGATGATGCGGCGGATGCGCGACGAGGCGCCGGAGCTGCAGATCGACCTAATCGAGGGCGACCAGCGCCGCGTGCAGGAGAGCCTACTAGCGGGCGAGGCGGATGTGGGCCTGCTCTATGACATCGCTTTGGCGGATGGTTTGGACAAGGTGGTGCTGACCCGGCTGCAGCCCTATGTGCTCTTGGCCGCGGATCACCCGCTGGCCGCGCAAGAGGCGCTACGGCCCGAGGACCTGGCCGAAGAGCAGATGATCCTGCTGCACGCCCCGCCCAGCCGGGACTACTTCCTTGGCATCATGCGCGAGGCGGGGGTCGAGCCCCGCGTGGTCTACCGCACCTCGAACCTCGAGATGGTGCGCGGCATGGTCGGGCAGGGCCTGGGCTATTCGATCCTGGCGACGCGCCCCGCCGCGCAGGTCGCCTATGATGGCGCCGCCCTGGTGGAGCGCCCGCTTTTGGCCGAAACAGAGCCGTCCCGCGTGGTGCTGGCCACCCGGACGGGCCTGCCGCCCTCCCGCGCCGCCGAACAGTTCATCTGGTTCTGCCGCGATTACTTCGACCTTCACCACTGAGAGACCGCCCATGGCCCATACCCGCATCCGCAAGTTCAACACCAAGGAAACCTACCCCGAGCAGAACCTGGACAACGACCTCTGCCAGGCGGTTGTCGCACGCGGGCAGACGGTGTTCCTGCGCGGGCAGGTCAGCCAGGACCTGGAGACCCGAGAGAGCCTGCATGTGGGCGATCCCGGCGCCCAGGCGGGCAAGGCGATGGAGAACATCGCGCTGCTGATGCGGGAGGCCGGGGGCGAGATGGCGCATGTCTGCCGCGTGGTGGTGTACCTGACGGACATCCGGCACCGCGAGGCGGTCTATCGCGAGATGGGCGGCTGGCTCAAGGGCGTGTTCCCGGTGTCCACGGGGCTCGTGGTGCCCGCGCTGGCCCGACCGGAATGGCTTGTGGAGATCGAGGCGACGGCGGTGATCCCGGATGAGGTGTGAGGCGTTGGGAATGGCTCGGGCGGCGACAAAATCGAGACTAAATCGCCTGAAATTAAGAAATCCGAAATCCGAATCGCACCACAATCGTGGGAGGGTTTGGGGCCCCGCGCAGGAGAAGCTGCGCGGGGCAATGGCCGCAAAATTTTTCCCGATACGGGCCCCGAACCCACCCTCGAGGGTCGCACGATTCGCCTTAACAACCAGCAAATTTTTTGCCGCCCCGGCGGCGCATTGGGGGCCAATGCCATGACCTTCTCGATCACCGGGCGCTGCAACCGCACTGGCATGTTTGGCGTCGCCATCACCACCTCCTCTATCGCGGTGGGCGCGCGCTGCCCCTGGGTGCGCGCGGGCGTCGGCGCGGTGGCCACGCAGAATGTCACCATGCCCTCCATCGGCAATGACGTGCTGGACCAGATCGCGCGCGGCGCAGATGCCGAAACCGCCCTGGCCGCCGTCATGGCCACCGAGAAGCATCCCGATTTCCGCCAGGTCGCCGTGGTCAGCCACAAGGGCTGTGCGATCTTCTCGGGCCAAAGCACCCTGGGCCGTCACGCCGAGGCGGTTGGGGACGACTGCATCGCCGCCGGCAACCTTCTGGCCGAAGAGCGCCTGCCCAGCGTCATGGTCGACCGCTTTCAATCCACGCCCGATCTGCACCTGGCGGAGCGACTCTTGGGCGCGCTGGAATCCGGTTTGACGGAGGGCGGCGGCGAGGAGGGCCCGGTGCATTCCGCGTGCCTTTTGGTGGCGGACAAGACCCCCTGGCCCTTGGTGGATCTACGCGTGGACTGGGACGACGCGCCCGTCACGCGGCTGCGGATGCTCTGGACGGAATACGAGCCCCAGATGATGGATTACGTCACCCGCGCGCTCGACCCATCCGCCGCCCCCAGCTACGGCGTGCCGGGGGACGAATGACCACCTTGCGCGACACCCTGCAATCCGTCGCGGCTCTGCCCGAGGATCGGCCCATGGGCTTGACCGGCGGGTTCTACACCGCGGCAGAGCAATTCGCCCATGAATCCGCCACCGTTCTCAGGCGCGGCTGGCATTGCGTTGGGCGGGTGGATGAGATCCCAGACACGGGCGACTACTTCACCATCCAGCTTCTGAACGAGCCGCTCTTGGTGGTGCGCGGTCAGAGCGGCATTCATGCGCTTGCGAATGTCTGCCAGCATCGCGGGATGCCCCTGGCCGAGGGCAGCGGCAACGCCAAGCGTTTCGTCTGTTCTTACCACGCATGGACCTACGGGCTGGACGGCGCGCTGATGCGCGCGCCGCGCATGAAGAACGCCGGATTCGACCCTAAATCATGCCGATTGCCCGAACATCTGGTGCAGCTTTGGAACGGCTTCATCTATGTGAACCTTACGGGCGATGCCGCACCCTTCCACCACCCAGAGCTGGACGCGCTGCTCGCGCCTTATGAGACCGAGCGCTTCCGCTTGGTGCATGTCGCCGAGGAGGACTGGGCCTGCAACTGGAAGAGCCTCGTTGAGAATTTCATGGAGGGCTACCACCTATCCGTGGTGCATCCGCAGACCCTGCACAGCTATACGCCCACGGGCCTGTCGCGCAAGCTGGGAGGCGGCGGCGGGTACACCAGTTACGCCGCGAACTACCCCAATGGCACGGCGCGGGGGCAAGGCGCGCCTGGGCTCAGCGCGGCAGAGCGGCAGCGGTCCACCCTTTTCGCCAACTTCCCCACCCATGTGGCCAGCCAGGCGGCCACCCTGCTGGCGTCCTTGTGCATCTTTCCGGTGGATTCGGGTCGCATTCGGGTGAAATGGACCCTCTCGACCTATGGCGACGACCTGGACGAGCACACGATCCGGCAGCGCATCGGCCTCTGGGAGCAGGTGAACGCCGAGGACCGCGAAAAGCTAGAACGACAGCATATCGGGCTCGGCTCTGTGCATGCCAAACCCGGGCCTTTGGCCGGGCCGGACATGGAGGGCACGATCCGCGACTTCCACCTCTGGCTGGCCGAGCAGGACCGCGCGGCGCCATGACGCTGCGCTTCACCCTGCGCCAGTTGGAATACTTCGTTGCTGTGGGCGAAGAGGGCAGCATCTCGCGCGCCTCGGACCGGGTGAATGTCTCGTCGCCGTCGATCTCTAGCGCGATCACGCAGCTTGAGAAGGAGTTCGGACAGGCTCTGTTCATGCGCAAACACGCCCATGGGCTGGCGCTGAGCCTCGCCGGGCAGCAATTCATGGCGCAGGCGCAGCGCGTCCTGGCCGAGGCCGCCGAGTTGAACCGGCTTGGCGGGGCGATCTCAGACCAGGTGCAGGGCCCTTTGCGCATCGGTTGCCTGGTGAGCTTTGCGCAGCTGATCCTGCCCGCCCTGCGCCGCGGCTTCGAGGACCAGTTCCCCGATGTGCGGGTGTTGCAACACGAGCTTGATCATGCCGCGATCATCGACCGGCTAAGCCGCGCGCAGATCGACCTCGCCTTGTCCTACGACCTCGCTCTGCCGCCCGAGCTGGAGTTCCAGCCGCTTCGAGAGCTGCCGCCCTATGCGATGGTGGGCGAGGGGCACCCCCTGGCCAACCGCGTTCAGGTCACGCTTGAAGAGCTGGCCGATCACGACATGGTGCTGCTCGACCTGCCGCTGTCCACCGACTACTTCCTCGGCGTCTTCGAGCAGCGCGGGCTGCGCCCCGTCATCGCCGAGCGCACCAAGGACATCGCCGTGATGCGCTCGCTGGTGGCGAACGGGTTCGGGTATGGCATCGCCAATATCCGCCCGCGCGCTGACGTGGCCCCAGACGGGCGCAGGATCCATTTCGTGCCGCTGAAAGGCGGCGTGCGACCGATGCGTTTGGGCCTTGTGCTGCCGCAGGGCGCCGAGACGGTGCAGACCGTCCAGGCCTTCGCGCGCCATGTCGAGGCGGTGATGGGCGAATGGGGCTATCCCGGCCTGCCCATCCCGCCAGATTCGAGCCAAACCAAGCCAGAAACGACCAATTCAAGGACGACCTAAAATGCGTGACCCGCGCTATGATATCCTGTTCGAGCCGGTGCAGATCGGTCCGGTCACGGCCAAGAACCGGTTCTACCAGGTGCCCCACTGCAACGGTGGCGGATACCGCGACCCCTCTGCCGCGGCGGCGATGCGCGGCATGAAGGCCGAGGGCGGCTGGGGTGTGATCTTTACCGAGCAGACCGAGATGCACCATAGCTCCGAGATCACGCCCTATATCGAGCTGCGCCTGTGGGAGGATCAGGACATCCCGATGTTTGCCCGCATGGCCGAGGCGATGAAATCGCACGGCGCCTTGGCGGGCATCCAGCTGGCCTATTCCGGCGTGAACGGGCCGAACCTCTACACGCGCGAGGTGCCGCTGGCGGTCAGCCCGCAGCCGGTGCGGACATTCACCCCCGACCCGGTGCAGGCCCGCGGCATGGACAAATCCGACATCCGCGACCTGCGGCGCTGGTTCGTGAACGCCGCCAAGCGTGCCAAACTCGCCGGGTTCGACCTGATCTGCCTCTACGGCGCGCATGGGTTCGGGATCTTCCAGCACTTCCTGTCCTCGATCACCAATCACCGCTCTGACGAATACGGCGGCAGCCTTGAGAACCGCGCGCGTTTCGCGAATGAGGTCGTGGCCGATATCCGCGACGCGGTGGGTGACACGATGGGGCTGACGATGCGCGTCTCGCTGGATGAGAGCCTGGGCGCGCTGGGGTTCTCGAACGCCGAGCTGCGCGAATTCATCGAGATGAACCGCAACCTGCCCGATCTGTGGGACTTGGCGCATGGCACGTGGGAGGATTGCTCGGGCCCGTCACGATTCAAGGAAGAGGCCGCGCAGGAGGCTTTGGTGCAGGGCATCCGCGAGATGACCGACCGGCCCGTGGTGGGCGTGGGGCGGTTCACCTCGCCCGATGTGATGGCGCGGCTGGTGCGCGCGGGCACGCTGGATTTCATCGGCGCCGCGCGGCCCTCGATCGCTGATCCTTTCCTGCCCGCGAAGGTGGAACAGGGCCGCATCGAGGACATCCGCGAATGCATCGGCTGCAATATCTGCATCACCGGCGACATGACCATGTCGTTGAGCCGTTGCACGCAGAATCCGACCTTTATGGAGGAATGGCGCAAGGGCTGGCACCCGGAGAAGATCTCTAAACGAGGCGATTCAGATACTGTTCTGGTCGTCGGCAGCGGCCCGGCGGGGCTGGAGGCCGCGCTGGCCTGCGCCAATCGTGGCTATGACGTTGCCCTGGCCGAGGCGGGGACCAGCATAGGCGGGCGCGTGGCGCGCGAACGCAATCTGCCGGGCCTCAGCGCCTGGGGACGCGTCGCCGATTACCGCGAATACCAGCTCAGCCAGAAACCCAATGTAGAGACCTATTTCGACAGCGCTCTGGACGCCTCTCAGATCCTCGAGTTCGGGTTCCAGAACATTTGCATCGCCACCGGCGCGCGTTGGCGCGGTGACGGGGTGGCCCGTCAGCATGTAACGCCTGTTGAAATCGACCCCAACATGTCCGTTTTCACGCCGGATGATCTGATGGACGGGCGCCTGCCCAGCGGGCATGTCGTGCTCTATGACGACGATCATTACTATATGGGCGGGGTGCTGGCAGAGCTTTTGGTGCAGCAGGGCTGCCAGGTCACTCTGGTGACCCCGGCGCCGATGGTCAGTCAATGGGCGGTGAACACGTTGGAGCAACACGAGATACAGCGGCGTTTGCTGGAGATGGGTGTCGCGGTGCGGGCGAATGCGGGTCTTATCAAGGTGAATTCGGGCGATATAGAGATGAATTGCAGCTACACGGATCGGCGTGAGAGCATCGGATGCGATGCTGTCGTCATGGTGGACTCGAAACTAGAGAACAGCGGCGTTTTCCGTGACCTGAAGTCACAGGAAGAGAGCTGGGCGGATTCAGGCATCCGCTCGGTCAAGATCATCGGCGACGCCAACGCGCCCGGCCCGATCGCCTGGGCCACCTATGCCGGGCACCGCTATGCCCGCGAGCTGGACGCGCCAGACCTTGGCGACGCGCTGCCCTTCCGGCGCGAAATTGCGGGGCTTGCGCCACAATGACGGATCGCCCCAAAACGCCACGCCCGTTTCCCTTTGATGCCGCGCAGACCACGCGGATGCTGGACTGGGCCCGCGCGCGTATCGAGGACGGGCCCGACCCCAAGGCCGGTGCCCGCGATTTCGCCACGTTAGAGCCTGTTCTTGGCGGCTCGGTCACCGAGAATGGCATTGGCGCAGAGGCCGCGTTCCGACTTTTTACCGACGCTATCGTGCCCACGACGCGGCCCTATGATCACCCGGCGAGCCTGTCCTTTGTGGCGGCCGCACCCAGCACCGCCTCGCTGAGCTTTGACGCCGTGCTAGGCGCAGCCGAGATCTTTGCCGGCAACTGGGATGGCGGCGCCGGGGCGGTCCATGCCGAGAACCAGGCCCTCGCCTGGCTGGCCGGGCTGGCCGGTTGGGATGGCAAGGCCGGGGGCGTTTTCGTTGCCGGCGGCACTCTGGGCAACCTGTCGGCCTTGCATGCCGCGCGGAACTGGGCCGCCGCCCAACGCGAGCGCCCCGAACGCTGGGCGATCCTTGCCTCGGTCGAGGCGCATTCCAGCATCAAGGCGGTCGCCGATGTGATGGATGTCGATCTGATCCTGGTTGAGACGGACACAAACGGCCGGATGTCAGCGGAGGCCGCAAAACAGGCTCTAACCGGGCGGGAATGCGCGATTGTCGCCAATGCGGGGGCCACGAATTGCGGCTCTGTTGATGACATCTTGGGTCTGGCGGATCTGGCTGAAGAGCAGGGTCTATGGCTGCATCTCGACGGCGCCTATGGGCTGGCGGCGATAGCCGACCCAGAGGCGCGCGCGATCTTCGAGGGCATCGAGCGCGCGCATAGCTTTATCGTGGACCCGCATAAATGGCTGTTTGCGCCCTATGACAGCTGCGCGCTGGTCTATCGGGACGCGCGTTGGGGTGCGGCGGCGCATGGGCAGCGTGCGGCCTATCTCGATGCGGTCGACCAGGCGGCCTGGAACCCCTCGGATTACGCGCTGCATCTGACGCGGCGGGCGCGCGGGCTGCCCTTGTGGTTCTCGCTGGCCACGCACGGGTCGCGCGCCTATGGCGAGGCCATCGCCACCACGCTCAGGATTGCCCGCGACATTGCGGAAGGCATCGACGCGATGCCGGGGCTGGAGCTGACCCTGGGGCCGCAATTGACCGTGATCTTGTTCCGTCCCCATGCGATGAGCGACGCCGAGATGGAGGTCTGGGCCGAGACGCATCGCCGCTCTGGCGCGCTTTTGTGCCTGCCAACGACCTGGCGCGGGCGCAAGGTGTTCCGGCTTTGCATCGTCAACCCGACAACAGATCCAAAGGAGATCTTGGCCGTGTTAGAGACGCTCACGTGAAGACACTGGACATCCTAGAGCGGCTCGTTGCCTTCCCGACCGTCAGCGCCGAGAGCAATATTGCGTTGATAGACTGGGTCGAAGCCTATCTTCGGGCGCGTGGCTTCCAGACCCAGCGCCTCCCCAACGCATCTGGTGACAAGGCCGGGCTATTCGCGCAGATCGGCAAGGGCGAGGGCGGCGTGCTGCTGTCAGGCCACACGGATGTGGTGCCCGTCGAAGGTCAGCCCTGGACCGGGGATCCGTTCAAGCTGCGCCGCGCGGGCGACCGCGTGTTTGGACGCGGCACGACCGACATGAAGGGGTTTGTGGCCTCGGTTTTGGCCCTGGCGGATCGCGTGGAGGCGGATGACCTTAAAGAGCCGCTTAAGCTGGTGTTCAGCTATGACGAGGAGGTCGGCTGCATCGGGATCGCCGAGATGCTGCCCTGGCTTACGCCCCTCTTGGGGCAACCCCGTGCCTGTATCGTCGGCGAACCCACGGAAATGCGCGTCGCCATCGGCCACAAGGGCAAGGCCGCGTTCCGCGCGGTCTGCCAGGGCGAGGCCGGGCATTCCGCGCTGGCGCCGCGGTTTCGCAACGCGTTGCACTTGGCGGCGGATTTTATCGCCGGCCTGCGAGCAATGCAGGATCGACTGGCCAAGACCGGCGCCCGAAACGCCGCATATGACATCCCGTACACCACCTTGCATGTCGGCACGATGAGCGGCGGAACCGCCTTGAACATGGTGCCAGAGCGGGCCGAGCTCTTGTTCGAATTCCGCCATCTGGCGGGCGACGATCCCGCAGAGCTTCGCGCCGCGATAGAAGCGATTTCGGCTGACATAGGCTCCATTCAGATCGAAAACGCGTTCGCTTACCCAGGCCTTTCCACGCCATTAGACGCCGAGATAACCCGCATCGCGCAGGACCTAGCCCACACCGACACCTGCAAAGTCGCCTATGGCACCGAGGCGGGGTTCTTTGATGGTCTGGGCATCCCCACGGTGGTCTGTGGCCCCGGCTCGATGGAGCGCGACGGCCATAAGCCGGACGAGGGCATAGACCTGTCCCAGCTCGTGGCCTGCGATCAGTTTATGGATCGTCTGCTGGCGACGATGACCCGATAACGCGCCTAGGTCTTTGTTTGCGACAAACCACCGCGGTGTTCTGATTTGTTAGGAAAATCTTGGTGATTCGTCCCGGATCATAGATCCGGGTGGGAGCCGCGGCTCGAAACCTGAGGTTTCCCACCCAAATTTAGCGTTTCGCTCCCAGGTTAAGAAACCGCAAAGATTTCCATCGCCGCGGGGAAGTGCCGCAGAGGCCGTCGCTCGTCATCCCAAAGCAACGCGCCCCGTAGCCGACGCTAGGCCGCCTGTGGTCTCGGCGACCGCCAGAGGAACATGAACAGCACCAGCACGGCCAAAGCGTCTACCACCAGCATCGCCGAGAACCACCAGCTTGGTGCCCCGGAGGTGACGTAGAAATCGCGGATCACAAAGGACACCGCGATGCCGATCACCAGGTAGGCGATCCAGGCCAGCCAGCGCCATTCGGTGCGCTGCAGCGCGTAGCCGATCACCACCAGCGCCACGCCCACCGGCAGAAACCCATAGACCCCGTAGGAGAGCCCCGACCAGGCAAAGGCCACCAAATGCATCAGCCCCGAGAGCATCAAGAGATAGCCCGAGACATCGACCAGAGAGTTGATTCCACGCATTTCGCCGCTCCTTAGTCGTTCACGCAGGGGTAGCCCGCGACGCCCCACACCAGAATGTCGTTCACATGGGACTGCAGGTCATAGGGCGCGGGTTCGCGCCCACCGCCGGGGTTCCAGGCCCAGTGCAGGATCAGGTCGTGGTCCAGGTGCTCTGCCAGGGCCAGGTAGTCGCGCCCGTCGTTGCGCTCGGGGTCCCGCAGCTGGTTGCAGATATATTCCGAGCTCTTGCCGAACCACTCCGCCTCTACCGGCGCAAGCTGCCAGTTCATCGCCACCTGCGGCGCCGCGTGGGGCACGTCATGCAGGTTCTCGCGATAGGCGTGGCAGGTGGAGCAGAGCACGAACTCGGCCCCGATCCGGCTTTCGCCCGCGTTGACATTCATCCCGTGCTTGCGGGCGCGGCCATAGCTGGGCCCCGACCACATGGGCCGGTTGTCCGCCCCGGTATGGCAGTTCGCGCAGCGCGGATGCGAGGCGACCTCGTAGATCCGATCCCAGGCGGCCAGGCCGTCCTCGCGGTTAACCGAACCCTCCGCGGGCGGGTTGATCTCTACATTGTCACCGGCGCCTAAAACCGGCCCCGTCAGAACCAACCCTAAGGCGAGGCTCAGGCTTACGAATGTTAGCTTCATAATTCCTCGCCCCTAAACGAAGTCGATATGCTTGTGGAACGGCATTTCGCGGATGCGCTGCCCCGTCGCCGCGAAGATCGCGTTGCCTAGCGCGGGCGCGGCGGGCGGCACGGTCGGCTCGCCCATGCCGCGGATCTTGTGGCCGTTCTCGAGCCCCTTAATCACGATCTCGGGGCATTGATACATCCGCATCGCCTCGTGCGCGTGATAGTTGGACTGCTCGGCCATCCCGTCGGAATAGGTGATCTCGCAGTTCATCGCGTGGCCCATGCCAAAGATCGCGCCGCCCATCACCAGGTTCTCGAAGTTTATCGGGTCCACGACCGTGCCGACATCCGCCACGACAAAGGCCTTGTCGATCTTGATGCCCGCATCGGATTGGGTGACCTCGATCACCTCGGCAACGGGCGCGCCGAAGCTTTCGATGAAGGCCACGCCGCGGCCCTGGTTCTCGCCCATCTCAGAGCCCCAGTTCGACAGCGCGGCGACCTCTTCCAGCACCTTGCGCGACGGCTTGTGGTTGATCAGCCGCAGGCGCTCTTCCATCGGGTCGGCGCCCGCCGCGTGGATCAGCTCGTCCAGGAAGCTGTCAAAGAAGAACCCGGCCCCGGGCGCGCCCACGGCCCGCCAGGAGGACACCGGCGCAAGCTCTGGCGCGCGGTAGGACCGCATGCGGAAGTTGGCCAGCGCATAGGGGTTGTTCCAGGACCCGGCGGGGATCTGCGCGTCCGCGCCCGGAACCGTTATGCCCACGCGGCTCATCTGAGACCCGAGCACCGAGGGCGCGGCGATGTCCAGCGACATCGACACGACCTTGCCATCCGCGACCTTGCCCGAAGCGCGACCCATCGCGATGTGGCGCGGGAAGTCGTGGGCAAAGTCCTCTTCGCGGGTGTAGGTCATCTTGACCGGCGTACCGCGCATCTGGTTGGCGATCTCGGCCGCCTGCTTGATGTAGTCCAGCTCCAGCCGGTGGCCAAAGCTGCCGCCGATCCACTGGTTGTGGAAATGCACGTTCTCGACGTCATGCTCGGTGAGCGCCGCGATCTGCTGTTCCAGGATGATCGGCATCTGGTGGCCGGTCCAGATGTCCACGCGCGCGTCCGTCACCTGCACGATGGCGTTGAGCGGCTCCATCGGCGCGTGCGCCACGTAGGGCGAGCGGTACTCGGCGGTGATCTCTTCGCCGCTGGCCGCGTCGACGTCACCATCGTTGCGCCACTCGTCATCCAGCTGCGCCTCGACAAAGCTGTCCTCGATGGCGGTCCAATGGTCGGCCTGCTCATGCGGATAGGGCGCGTCGCCCCAGTCGCACTCGATGGCGTTGATGGCCTGGAAGGCGCGCCAGGTGTTGTCGGCCACCACGGCCACGCCGTTGGTGATCTCGACGATGTCGATCACGCCGCGCATCTCGCGCGCGCCGTTCTCTTTGTAGCCCTTCATCACGCCGCCTTGGCGCGGGTTCACGCAGATCGTCGCGTGCACCATGCCCTCGATCTCTACGTCGATGCCGTAGTCGAGCGTGCCGGTGGACTTGCCCAGGATATCCAGCCGCTGCATCGGCTTGCCGATCAGGCGCCACTCGGACGGATCGCGCAGCTTGACGAAGCGCACCGGCTCGATCTGCGCGGCCTCGCCGGCCAGCTCGGTGTATTTGATCTCGGTGCCGTCGGGCAGCTGAACGGCGGCGTTTGCGGTCTTCAACTCGCTGACCGGCACGCCGGTGCGGTTCGATGCTGCCAGCTTGAGCGTCTCACGGGCGGCGGCGCCGGCCTCGCGCAGCTTGTGAAAGCTGTCGGCCATGGCGGTCGAGCCGCCGGTGCCCTGCATGCCCATGACCTTTAGCGCCCCGCCCATCGTGGCGCGCGCGCGCTCCACGGCCCAGCGATCGTCGGTGGACTTAAAGGGCAGCCCCTCCTCGGACATGGCGTGGTTCCAATAGGCCGGGTCAGGCTTGCCAAAGCTCACCTCGAACTGCCCGAACTCCACGTCCAGCTCCTCGGCGATCAGCGCCGCCTGGGCCGAACTTACGCCCTGGCCCTTGTCGGCATGCGGCGCGATCAGAGTGATCTTCTCGGGGCTGATCAGGACCCAGGGGTTGAAGGTGGCAGAGCCCTCGGCCAGATCCTTGGCCAGCGGGTTATCATGCGGCGCCTGCACCATGTAGGTGCCAAAGGCGACCCCGCCCATGACGGCGGCGGACCCGATTAGGAAAGAGCGGCGACCGATTGTACGCAAACGTCCCATGGATCAAGCCTCCTGCAGTTTCTTGGCGGCGGTGTGCACCGCGGCCCGGATGCGCGGGTAGGTCCCGCAGCGGCAGAGGTTGCCACTCATCACGATGTCGATCACCTCGTCGCTGGGCTCGGGGTCCTGGTCCAGCAGCGCCGCGGCCTGCATGATCTGACCGGACTGGCAGTAGCCGCATTGCGCGACCTGATGCTCGACCCAGGCCTCTTGCACCGCGTGCAGGGTCTCTGGCGTGCCCAGCCCCTCGATCGTGGTGATATCGCTGCCCTCGGCCTCGCCGGCGGCCAGCTGGCAGGAGCGCACGGCGACCCCGTCCACATGCACAGTGCAGGCGCCGCATTGCGCGACCCCGCAGCCGTATTTCGTTCCCTTTAGGCCAAGTTCGTCTCTGAGAACCCAAAGAAGCGGCATGTCGTATTCGACGTCTGCCTCTCGCTTTTCTCCGTTTACGGTGAATTCCATGGCGACCTCCTTAGTGGGTATGCTCTGGACTTTTAGACTATTTTGGTCAATATGTCCAAATTGACAACGGAACGCAAGTACGAAAACAGTGCCCAAATGAACGACCGCAACCGACAGATCCTTGAAGCCGCGTGGCGCGTCTTCTCTCGCTACGGGATTTCGAAGACCACGATGAACGACATCGCGCGCGAGGCCGGGGTTGCGCGTCAGACCCTTTATAACGCTTATGCCGGAAAAGACGAAGTATTCCGTGCGGTGGTGCGTCTGGGCGGCAATGAAACGCTTGAGCAGGTGCGCGCGGCCTGGGAAAACGCGGCCGACCTGCCCACGAAAATCGACATCTTCTACGCCCATGGGCCCATCACCTGGTACGACATGATCGAGGCCGCGCCGGACGCTGAGGGCCTGCTGGAGGGCTTCACAGGCGCCGCCAAGGCAGAGCTGGAAGAGTTGGCCTCGAAATGGGGCGCGTTGATCGCCGCGGCGCTAGAGCCCCACCGTGCGGCCATCCTTTCAAACGGCTCCACGCCAGAGGCCTTTGCAGAATTCTTCTATGCCACGGCAAAATCCGCCAAATATAACGCGCCCTCCCGCGACGCCTTCATGGCGCGGCTGCAAACGCTGCGGGTCAGCACGCTTGCCATGACGGGGCAGCCGGTGGCGCTTGCGAAATCCGCGTGAGCTGTACCACCCGCCCCGAGCTGACCGGCACGTTTGGCATGGTCGCCTCGACGCATTGAAGCGGTTGAGCGCCGTGCGCTGCGGTCAGGGTGGGACTGTATCGGCCGCGGCGACGCCACGCTTAATGCAAGCCTACGCGATTGGTCTTTAAGAACCCATTTTGGCGCCGGGGGCAGGAAATCCCTTTGATTCCGAAGAGAATTGCGCCAGCATAACCGGGAAGCCACGTGTAATTAGTCACCAGGGAAGATTTTATGGTCTTTGCGGCAAGCCGGAGCCCAAGCACGCGAACCACGCGCGCAGAGAATCGTCGCAAGTTACACATTTTTCGGCCAGCCCGTTCCGCCCACAGTCTCGTTCGGAGGCACCAAAAACATCACATCAATGATGAGATTGATGCGGGGAATGCTATCATTTCCTGCATAAATTGGCTTGCCTGGCTGGGGCTGCCAGCAAATTACATCATAAATGCGAGAAGCTGTCTGTTGAGTTTTCCCCAGACCCCGGAAATGTTCCAACACAACGTGCTGCGGCTTGACGCGTATAGGGTTGGATGGGCAATGATGGCGGGCACAGAGGAGACATCGAAATCAACCGACGAGGGGGAGGGATTTCGAAAAGATGCAATTGCGGGGCGCAAACCGTGCAACGGTTAACCAAACGCAATGCTGGGAATCCGGTCATAAGATCGGATCGATTTGCCGCATGATGCGGCGCATTTCATAAATCCAATGGGAGGATGAAGATGAAGAAGACAATTATAGCGGCCATGGCTGCATCGATGGTGGCCGGCGCTGCTTATGCCGATGGGCATGGCGAGCGCTACGTCATGATCACCCACACTCAGGGCACCGACCCATTCTGGCCGGTGGTTGAGAAGGGTGGCCGCGACGCCGCCGCCGCTGTTGGCGCAACGCTGGAGTACAACTTTGACGTCTCCGGCGACATGGCAGCGATGGCCGCTCTGATCGAGACCGCCGCGGCCTCCGAGCCCGATGGCATCATCGTATCGCTTCCTGACGCGGCGGCGCTTGGCCCGGCGATCAAGTCGGCGGTTGCGGATGGTATCCCGGTCATCACCATGAACTCTGGCCTTGAGTCCTCGGCAGAGCTTGGCGCCCTGATGCATGTGGGTCAGCCCGAGCGTCTGGCCGGTGAAGCTGCTGGTGGTCGTGCGAAGGCAGAAGGCGTGACCAACGGTCTCTGCCTGAACCAGGAAGCCTTCAACACCGCGCTTGTTGACCGTTGCGAGGGTTACTTCTCGGGCCTCGGTGGCGATCTCAACATGATCGACGTCTCCAACGACGTGGCTCAGATCGAGACCCGTACCGCCGCCGCCCTGGAAGCTGACGAGAGCATCGACGGCGTTCTGGCTGTTGGTCCCCACGTCTGTGAGGCCGCCAGCAAGGCAATCAAGGCCGTGGGCGCCGAAGTGCACCTGGCTTGCTTTGACCTCTCGCCTGGCGTGATGGACATGATCGAAGCCGGCGACGCCGCCTTCACCATCGACCAGCAGCAGCGCCTGCAGGGCTACATGCCCGTCATCGTGCTGCACCTGTACAACAACCACGCTGGCCTACTGCCTGGCGCGAACATCCCATCGGGCCCTGGCTTTGTGGATGCGTCCAACGCCGCAGATGTCAAAGCGCTGGCAGGTGTTGACCGGTAAGGTCGCTGCTATAGCATAACACGCGGAAGCAGGCGGGGTTCGTCCCCGCCTGTTTCACAACTAGGGTTTTGGTAGGAGAAATGAGCGGTAATGGCCGATCTCAGCGAGTCTGACAGACTTCAGCAAGAAACATGGTTCCAACGTACGATACGCAGGCCCGAGATCGGGGCCTTTGTCGTGATGATCGTGATTATTTTCGCGCTGCTGATCATGTCCAATGGCAAGGCGTTCAACGCGCTGGGCCTTAAGAATAACATCAAGATTATCTCGCAATTCGGGATCATCGCCATGGGCGCGGCCCTGCTGATGATCGCCGGGGAGTTCGATCTCTCCATAGGGTCGATGATCGGCTTTGCGGGCATGTCCATGGCGCTCATGCTGAAATGGGGGCTGCCCTTTGGGCTGGGCGAGGCCACGCCGTTCCTGGCCTTCATCATAACGCTGGCGATGACGCTGACGCTGGGCTGGTTCATCGGCACGGTGGTGGTCCGATCCGGGCTCTCGAGTTTTATCGTGACCCTGGCGTTCCTGTTCTTCCTGCGCGGCGCGACCGAGGTCGGGTTCCGCCTGATCAACAAGTCCACGCAGGTCTCTGGCCTGCAGGACTTCAAACAAGAGAGCTGGTTTGCCGACCTGCTCGGCGGCAAGGTCTTTGGTTGGTTCTATGACATCTGGTTCGCGATTGGGCAGTTCTTCGTGGATCAGGGCATTGATCGCACCGACCAGTGGTTCACCCTGGGCGGCAACCTGAACCGCCGCGGCACGCAGTGGGTCGACGGCTTTGACGCGCGGTTCCTGTGGTTCCTGGTGATCTCTGCCGTGGCCTATTTCGTGCTGAGCCGCACGCAGCTGGGCAACTGGATCTACGCGACCGGCGACAACAAGGACGCCGCGCGCGCCAACGGCGTTCCCGTGAACCGCGTCAAGATCGGCCTGTTCATGTTCACCGCCTTCTGCGCGACCATGTTTGCCGCCTGCCAGGTGTTCGACACCAACACGGCGGACGCGGCCAAGGGCAACCTGATGGAGCTCTTCGCCATCGCCATCGCGGTGGTCGGGGGCACGCTTATGACGGGCGGGTTCGGCTCGGTCGTGGGGGTCGCGTTCGGCGCGGTCACCGTGGGCCTTGTGTCGAACGCGGTGTTCTTCATCCCGACCATCGACGGCGCCTGGTTCCGTGTCTTCGTGGGCGCGATCCTTCTGGCCGCGGTATTCGCCAACGAGCGCATCCGTAAACGCATTACGGGGGGCATCTAAATGGTACAGCCATATCTAAAGGTTGAAGGCCTCGTTAAGCGCTTTGGCCCGTTCACGGCCCTGGGCGGGGTGGATCTAGAGGTCTATCCCGGCGAGGTCCACGCCCTGCTGGGCGATAACGGTGCGGGCAAGTCGACGCTGATCAAGACGCTCGCGGGGGTGCACCAACCCACCGAGGGGCAGCTTTACATGGAGGGCACTCCGGTGAACTTCCGCTCGCCCCGCGACGCCTCGGCGGCGGGCATCGGCACGGTGTATCAGGACCTCGCGCTGAACCAACTGATGTCGGTGACGCGCAACTTCTTCATGGGCCGCGAGCTGAAGGGGCCCCTAGGCACCCTGCGCATGGACGAGATGAACCAGATCGCCCATGACGAGATGCTCAAGATCGGGATCGACTTCTCCGACCCGACGCAGGCGGTGGGCACCATGTCGGGCGGTCAGCGCCAGACGCTGGCGATTGCCCGCGCGATCTACTTTGGCGCCAAGGTCCTGATCCTGGACGAGCCGACCTCGGCACTGGGTCAGGTCCAGCAGATGGGCGTATTGAAGACGGTTAAACGGGTGCGTGCGCGTGGCGATATCGCGATCATCTTCATCACGCATAACGAGATCCACTCGCGTCTTGTGGGTGACCGCTTCACCTTCCTGGCATTGGGCAAGGTGATCGGCTCTGGCGTGGCTGCGGATATCTCCGACAAAGAGATGCGCCGCCTGATGTCCGGCGGCGCCGAGCTGGGCGATCTCAAGCAGGAGCTTGCCGAGATCTAACCGTCTGAAACTTTGATGAGAATTCACCCGCGCCGGGATCCGGCGCGGGCTTTTTTGTGCGCCCAGACATAGCGTCAGGCCAGCGCCCAAGCCGCAATTTCGCATCGGGCCCTTTACAAATCGAGCGCTTCCCCTTATCTAACATTCGCTAGATAATACATATCGGATGGAACATACCATGACCTCTAAGAACACTGTAACCGTGAAAGCCTCTGCCGAAGCCGCTTGGAAATTGATTGGCGAGGACTTCGTTCGCGTGGACCGCTGGATGGCCGCGATCCCAAGGGCCGAGCCTATCCCTGGTCCCGCCCTGCCCGGTGCTCCGGCGCGCGGGCGATACTCTTACCTGATCAAAAAGTTCGAGCCGATCTATCAGGAAGAGGTCCTGACCTCCTACGACCCCGCGAACACGACCATCAGCGTCGACGTCACCTTGCACAACCTCGGCCGTCTGGTGCCGATGCGCGGCTACACGGCCACGGTGATCATCAAGACCATTGATGCGGCAAACTGCACTGTCACTTGGATCGGCGACGCCACCCCGAAATGGTTCGGCAAGCTGATGCGGGGGCAGCTTACCAAAGGTCTTGATGCGGGCTTTATCCGCAGTCTAGAAGAAATCCAGCACATGCTGGAGACGGGCGAGCCGCATCCGCGCAAGATCGAAAAGATCAAGTCCGAGGCGGCGCTCGCCGCGGCATGAGTGTTGGGGGGCCGATCATCACGGACGCATCCATCAAGACCCGTCTGATCGAGGCCGGCAAGACACTGTTTGCGGACCGGGGCTATGCCGGGGCCTCGGTGCGCGACATTTGCAAGGCCGCGGATGCCAGCGCGACGATGATCCACCACTACTTCGGCAACAAAGAGGGGCTGTTGGATGCGATCCTCAACGAGTTCTCCTCGACGACCTTCGATGTGCCACTGCGACTGATCGCCAAGCCCCCCAAGACGGCGGAGGAATACCGCCTTCGGTTGGAGATGTTCATCTCTGAGACATTCCGGGCGCTGCTCGGCCAGGCGCCGGTCTTTCGCATCATGGTTCGCGAGAGTAAAAGCTTTGTCAGCATGTCGCGGTTCCACGAAGGGCTAGCGGCGTATCTAAGGGCGGGCCAGGAGGCCGGGTACCTGAACCCGGCGCTGAAAGTGGAACTGATCACCGGGTTGGTGCTCGACCGCCTGGGCAATCAGGTGATGTATGCCGCCACCTCCTCGGACGACGAACCCAATGTCTTGAATGACGAGAGCTTCGCCGACGCTTGGCTTGCCGCCAACGTCGCGGTGCTGCTGGATGGGTTCGCCGGGGGCGACGAGGCGCGGACGTCTTAACCTTGCCTGAGTGGCCGCAAGCCAACAGTTTTCAGCATCTTTCGGAGAATTAGAACGGCTTGTTTCCGGCCCACCAACTTAACAAGTCATTAATCGCGCGCACCGAGTATTTTCCCTCTCCCAACCGCCCTTTATTGTTCGGCGATTCGGTGAAGATCTAATGAAGAGGCGACCAGGCCGCTGCAGCAGCCGAGCAGCTTGAGCCTAAGCCCCGGCCAAAGAGCGTCTCCTGTGAATATCGCGTAATCGCGCTCTGGCAGTTCTGTTTAAACTAGGGTTTTCTGTGCACCGATGGCACGCAACACGCTCAATCAAAAGAACCTTGCCGCGCTGGGCGCCGAACGTCTCGCCGCGCTTTGCCTCGAGCTTGCAGCCGGCAGCGCTGATCTAAAGCGGCGCCTTCGATTGGAGCTTACACAAGAAGCGGGTGTTGCAGCCCTTGCCCACGAGGTCCGCAAGCGTTTCGCGGCGATCCGGCGCGCGAAGGGCAATGTCAGCTGGCGGCGCAAGAAGACTTTTCTGAAGGACCTCGAAACACAGCTAGAGATGATTGTTGAGAGGATCGCACCGGAGGATCCCGCCGAAGCCTTCGAACTGACCTGGCAGTTCATCGAGCTTGCACCCGGCGTACATGAGCGGCTCTATGACCGCAGTGGCGATCTGAACGCCACGTTTGAAGGTGCGTTGGAACAGCTGGGCGAGATCGCGCCGCGCGCAGAGTTGCGCCCAGAACCGCTGGCGGAGCGGATATACGAGGCGCTCTCTGAAAACGGCTATGGGGAATGGGACGGTCTTCTTGACGCGCTGGCGCCGGTCCTGACCGAGGAAGCCGTTGATCGGTTGTCCGCGCTTGTTGATACGTTCGAGGCGGAGCCGCTTCCGCCCGCATCCGATTCCGACGCCTACGCCATCCGCCTCGGCGATGGGCGGTATGGCTATTCCCTTGATCGCGATTGGCCGAAAGAACAGAAAGCGATGCAGATCAAGGCCTGGCGCAAAGCCATCGCTGATTTGCGTGGCGACGCGGATGCGTATCGCGCCGAACTTGACCAAGAACAGCTTTTGGTCCCTGCCGTTGCCGCCCAATTGGCGACGCGACTGATCGCCGATGGCCGCGCAAAGGAGGCGATCCTGCGCCTGGAGGCCGCACGCGACGCGCCAACCACGCGCTATATCCCAGAGGAATGGAACGCGGCGTATTGCGCCGCACTCGAGGCGTTAGGATGGACCAGGGCGCTACAGGCCTTCCGCTGGGCGCATTTCCGCAACACCCTTCAGGCCAAGCCGCTGCGCGACATCGTCAAGGCACTGCCAGATTTCGATGACATGGAGGCCGAAGAGCAGGGCATGAAAATCGCCCGCACCCATCGTGACATAGACGCGGCGCTTCAATTCTTCTTGGATTGGCCGGCCCACGCGCAGGCCGCGCGGCTGATCGTGGAGCGCCACGATGAGCTGGATGGGGACATGTATTATTTCCTGACCCCTGCCGCGCAGGCGCTGCAAGCGGATCAGCCGCTCGCCGCGGTTCTGTGCTGGCGCGCCATGATTTCTTTCATCCTCGAGAACAACAAAACCAAACGCATGCCCTATGCGATTGGGCATTTTCAGGCCTGCGCGCGCGCCGATCTAGAGATCACGGATTATCAAGGACTGCCCAGCCACGAGGCCTATGCCCGCCGGTTGCGCAGCAAACATCCAGGGCGCAAAAGTTTCTGGCACGGGGTCGAAATGGATGAATGAGACCTTAACGCGTCGATGCGTTAACATCCCTCTCCCAACCGCCCTTTATTGTTTGCCGATTCGGTGAAGATTTCGTGTAATTCTCGATAAGCAGCGACACAGACGGCAAGGCGCGCCGGAAATCTGCGTATCGTTCCGGCGGGAGGCCACAGACATGAAAAAAAGCTATGAAGACCTGCGCAGCGCGCGGTGGTTCGCGCCGGATGATCTGCGCTCGATGGGGCACCGTTCGCGGGCGATGCAGATGGGCTGGACCGACGAGGACTGGCACGGCAAGCCGATCATCGCGGTCATCAACACCTGGTCGGACCTGTCGCCCTGCCACCATCATCTGCGCGACCGGGCTGAATGGGTCAAACGCGGCATCCTGCAAGCCGGAGGTACCCCCGCCGAGCTGCCGGTGAGCGACTTCGCCGAGCAGATGCTAAAGCCGACCTCGATGCTCTACCGCAACCTGGGCGCGATCGAGGTCGAGGAGGCCCTGCGCTCGCATCCCGTGGACGGCGCCGTTTTGTTAGGCGGCTGCGATAAATCCACGCCTGCCCTGATCATGGGCGCGGTCAGCATGGGGCTGCCGTTCATCTATGTGCCCGCGGGCGCTATGCTGCGCGGGAATTATGCGGGCGAAAAGCTGGGCTCGGGCACGGATGTCTGGAAATACTGGGACGAGCGGCGCGCGGGCACCATTGGCAAGGCGGAATGGGACGGCGTGCAGGGCGGGATCGCCCGCAGCTATGGAACCTGCATGACGATGGGCACCGCGTCCACGATGATGAGCATCGCGGACGGCTGGGGGCTCTGCCTGACGGGGGCGTCCTCGATCCCCGCGCCGGACGCCGCGCATAAACGCATGGCTGCGGCGAGCGGGCGGCGCATTGTGGACATGGTCTGGGATGACCTGACGCCCGACAAGATCATGACCGAGGCCTCCACCCGCAACGCGGTGACCGTGGCCATGGCAACGGGATGCTCGACCAACGCGATCATCCATCTGATCGCCATGGCGCGGCGCGCGGGCATCCCGCTGGGGCTGGACGACCTGGACGTCATCGGGCGCACCACACCGGTGATCGCCAACATCCGGCCCTCGGGCAAAGACTATCTGATGGAGGATTTTTTCTACGCGGGCGGCCTGCGCGCGCTGATGGTGGAGCTTGGCGACAAGCTGGATCTGTCCACGCTAACGGTCAGTGGCAAGACCATGGGCGAAGAGATCGCGGAGGCGAAGAACTATCAGGACGACGTGATCCGGCCGCTCGCGAACCCTGTCTATCATGAGGGCTCCCTGGCGGTGCTGCGCGGCAACCTCGCGCCGGACGGGGCGGTGATCAAGCCCGCGGCGATGGACCCGCGGTATCAGACGCATTCCGGGCCAGCGATTGTGGCCGACAGCTATGCCGCGCTGAAGGAGATCATCAACGACGAGGATTACCCCATGACCCCCGACCATGTGCTGGTTCTGCGCAATGCGGGGCCGCAGGGCGGGCCGGGCATGCCCGAATGGGGGATGATCCCGATGCCCAAGGCGTTGCTGAAGCAGGGTCACCGCGACATGCTGCGGCTCTCGGATGCGCGGATGTCGGGCACCAGTTACGGCGCCTGCATCCTGCATGTCGCGCCGGAGGCGTTCATCGGCGGGCCGCTGGCGCTGATCGAGACGGGGGATGTGATCGAGGTCGATATCCCGAATCGGTCGCTGAACGTGCGCCTCACGGATGAGGAGCTTGCCCAGCGCCGCGCTGGTTGGGTCGCGCCCGCGCCGCGCTATGAACGCGGCTATGGCTTCATGTTCTCAAAGCATATCGAGCAGGCGGATAAGGGCTGTGACTTTGACTTCCTGCGCACCGAGTTTGGCGCGCCTGTGCCCGAGCCGGAGATCAATTGATCCGTTCTGCCGGCGCGAGGGCCAAAGAGCCTGACTCACTACTTTTGGCGGTGCTCAAAAGATCAAAAAGGGCGCGCGCGCGGAATGTCCTCGGGACCAGCTACGCCATCCCTTTTTCGCTTAGACGCCTGAGCGCATCAGCGTCATTGTGCCCTTCGGCAAGGATGCCGGGATCCGTCCAATCCCAGTGCCGTTTGTCGGCGTAAGCATTGGGGTCCCACCAATGCGGGTCCGCGGCGATCTGCTCGGCGACATGCGCTGGAACAAGCTCAAGTAGCCGCAGATTGCTCTCTCTATTTCTCTCGATGACCTCCTCGACCAGGTGCGGCTGAAGGCACCAGGGTTTCGGGGCAGCTTTGAACGGCGCGAAATCTTCCAGAATGACGTCCGCTTTGTTGGCGTGCGGCGTTGGGCGGTACTTGCGGTTTCGAAGCAAAAAGGAAATGGCCGCGGTGCTTAGGGTTTCATTGGTCCGCGCATTCAACAATTCGGGTTTGGGATCGACGCCCAGCTTGGCGTAAAAATCCGCAACTACGTTCTCTGAGCAGGTTCCGATGTGAAGTTCGTGTTCAACCGGGAGGGCGGACATCGCCACCAGCATCTCGTCCCATTTGCTCTCTCGAAGTCTGTGTTTGTACCATTGCTCGAATGGCATATTGCCCCAGACACCCCATTGCCACCAAGAGCTGTTGATAAACTCGACCTGTGGGCGCACATAAAACATGAGCAGCGGACGAACACCTAGAGCTTTGAATAGGCGCGCGCCACTGTCCTGCGTCAACAAATTCACCGTGCTTTCGCTGGAAAACACCGGGGTGAAATTGAACCTTACTCGAGAAGCGATGAATCTGCGGGTTTCTTTGACACGTTCAGCTTTGAGTGCTGTCTGCGTTCCGTCCACGGCGTCGAAGAATATGTCTTTGAACGCATGCGAGGGAATACCTTTGTGGCGCCCCGTCGCCATTTCGCGCGAAACCCACCACGGTGCATGGATGGAATTTGGTGTTATCACACAGTAGCGGTACCACCTTCGTCGATCCTTGGACGAAAATCGCGGTGACAAAGACAGAGCTCGTTGAAGGCTGCTGCTTCCGCATTTCCCCGCCCCGATGTGAAACACGGACGTCCAACGGTCTTGAGATTTGAACATTATTGACCCGCTTCGTGGGTGATCTTTCCGCGGAAACGTCCCTGACAATTCAGTAAATCACAAGAGGGCGCGTTTGTGATCCGGCGCGCGTTTTCTCCTACTCAGCGGCCGTGTCCACCGCGTCGAACAGCTTGATCTGCGAGGCGCGACCCACGGCCTCGTAGGCCTCGAACCCCGCCCGCTTGGCATCCTTGGCCGAGTAGATGTTGCGCAGGTCCGCCATACGCGGCGTTTCCATCCGGCGCGCCATGCGCTTTAGGTCCAGCGCGCGGAACTCATTCCACTCCGTCAGGATCACCAGCACGTCCGCCTTCTGCGCGGCCTTATAGGGGTCCTCGACCCAATGCACGCCCGGCAGCAGCGCCTCGCCCTCGTGCCGCCCCTGCGGGTCGCAGACGCGCACCTTCGCGCCACCGCCGACCAGCGCGGGCACCACGGTCAGCGCCGGTGCGTCGCGCATGTCATCTGTGTTGGGCTTGAACGTCACGCCAAGCACCGCCACGGTCTTGCCGTTCAGCGAGCCATCACAGAGGTCCACAATTTTGTCGATCATGCGCCGCTTGATCTCTTCGTTCACCTTGATCACCGTCTCGGTGATCTGCATCGGCATGGCGTGGTCCTGCCCGATGCGCGCCAGCGCCTTGGTGTCCTTGGGAAAGCACGAGCCGCCATAGCCGGGCCCGGCATGCAGGAACTTGTTGCCGATGCGGCCATCCAGCCCCATCCCCTTGCTGACCTGCTTGATGTCGGCGCCTACGCGCTCGCAGAGCGCGGCGATCTCGTTTATGAAGGTGATCTTGGTAGCCAGGAACGCGTTGGCGGCGTATTTGATCATCTCGGCGCTTTCCAGGTCAGTCACCACAACGGGGAACTCACGCAGGAAGAGCGGGCGGTAGATCTCGTTCATCACATCCGCCGCACGGTCGTTCTGCACGCCCACCACCACGCGGTCGGGGCGCATGAAGTCGTCGATCGCGGCCCCCTCGCGCAGGAATTCGGGATTCGAGGCCACGTCGAACTCGGCCTTTGGGTTCGCCTTGCGGATCACCTGCTTGACCTGGCGGTTGGTGCCCACGGGCACCGTCGACTTGGTGACCACCACGGCGTAGCCGGTCAGGTTTGCGGCAATCTCTTCGGCGGCGGCCATCACATAGGTCAGGTCCGCATGCCCATCACCGCGCCGGGTGGGCGTGCCCACCGCGATGAACACCGCCTCGGCCCCCTCCATCGCCGCGGGCAGGTCACCGGTGAAGGTCAGCCGCTCGGCCTCGACATTCTTGGCCATGAGCGTGTCCAGACCATGCTCGTAAATCGGAACCTCGCCCCGCTCTAGCATCGCGACTTTGCCCGGATCCTTGTCCACGCACACCACGTCATGCCCGAAATCCGAGAAACACACCCCGGAGACAAGGCCCACATAGCCCGTACCAATTACTGCGATCTTCATGCTCTGCCCCGATTACCTGGTTCGGCTTTCTGCCTTGCATACACCGAAACCTGCGTCAATTTAACCTACAATTGTCATAAACATCTACGGCACCGGCGCCGGGCCGCCTAGGCGTGCAAATCCTCAAGGATCGTGTCCGCGGCCTTCTCGGCGATCATATAGACCGCACTTACCAGAAAATAGCCCGGGATGCGCGGGAACACTGATGCGTCCACCACCCGCAGCCCCGCCACGCCGTACACATTGAACCGGCTGTCCACCACGCCGCCCTCATCCTTCGGCATCATCGCGCAGGTCCCGCAGGCATGATGCCCCCAGGCGTTGTCCTTGACGTATTGCCGCAGATCCGCGTCGCTCGAAAGCTGCCGCCCGGGGGCCATCTCGCGCTCGATCTGCGCGCCCATCGCCTCGCCCATCTGGCGCACGAACCGCACCGCGGTGACCACCGCGTCCAGGTCGTCCTCCCAGTCGCCATTGCCCTCGTCAAAGTAGCGGAAATTCACATCCAAAGGCGCCGCCGGGTCGGCAGAGCGCAGCCGCACCGTGCCGGCGCTGTTCTTGGTATAGGCCTTGAGAATCGCCCAGGTGAGGTAGTTCGGCGGGCGCGTGTCCTCGGAATAGCCCGGATAATAACCCTGGAAATCCACCAGCAGAGAGAACAGGAACAGGTCCGGCACCTGCAGCTCGGGCTTCGACTTCAGCTCGACCGAAAAGATCGTGCCGTTGCTCTTGTAGGTGCCCATTCGCCAGTTCTTCCAACGCCGGTAGGGCTTGTCGTGGATCGAGAATTCCACGCCCTTCAGCGCGCGCCAGTCGTCGCGCATCCGGTTTGAGACGCCCAGCTCGTAGCGGTCCTGCAGGTTGGCACCCACATTGGGCAGGTCCAGCTTGGTCTCGATGCCCATCGCGTCCAGGTGGTCCCGCGGCCCAAGCCCCGAGAGCATCATGATCTGCGGCGTGCGAAACGTCCCGCCACACAGCACAATCTCGCGCCCCTCCACCCGATGCACAGCGCCCGTCTTGTCGCGGTAATGCACAGCGCGGGCGCGTTTGGTCTCGTCGACCTCCACGCGCTCGACCGAGGCGTGCAGGATCAGGTCGATATCGCTGGCCCCGTTGCGCATCGCCGCGCGCAGGCGGTCGCGCGCGCCCACCCGCGTGCTGTTCTTCGTGGACATCGGCGGGATGCGCACGCCAGAGCCGTTCGGGCTCCACAGGTCGCGGTCATTCGGATCGAGCCGCGTCATCTCGAAATCCCGCGCATTGCCGGGATAGGCAGCCGCGGCGGCGCCCATCGACTTGATGATATCGCGGCGCAGCACCCGGTCGCGCACCACGGACAAGGGCACGGCGATCTCGGTCTGCATCCAGCCCCACCAGCCATGGCCAAGCGGGTTCCACCCGGTCAGCTTTTGCAGCCAGCGCCAGAACGGCATGCGATGCCGACAGCGCTCGATCCGCTCCCAATAGTTCTGCATCTTCGCCGCGGCCCAGGATGTGTCGCCGGTGATTTGCGCGATGTGGTTCCAATCGCGGTCGTTGGGCTTGATGATGATCATCGCGTTGTGGCTGGAACAGCCGCCCAGCCCCTTCACGCGGGGATAAAGCACGCCGTCATGCTCTTTGCGGTACTTCCAGTCGCGCTCTTGCTGAGTGTCGTCCTCGTAGTGCCGCACCCAGATGTCATCGGTCATGCCGGGGTTCTCGCTGGCGAAGGCCTGAAAGGCGGGCACCTGGTAATCCACCTCCAGATCGCGCGTGCCGGGCACCTGGCTGGACTTCTCCAGCGGGTCGCCCCCGGCCTCCAGCACCAGCACCCGCTTGCCCTGCTCGCCCAGCCGCGCGGCCAGCACGCCGCCGGCAGCCCCGCCGCCGACGACGATCACGTCATATGACCGCGTAGTCCGCACCCGCCTAGAACCGCTTGAGATACGAGATCAGCGCGTCCTTGTCGGCGTCGCTCAGGTCGGACCCGAAATGGTGGCCCTTGTTCACCACATAGTCAGGGCATTTCGACAGCCCCACCAGCGTGTCCACCAGACCGGTATCGGTGACGACCTCTTGCGCAAGGGCCTGCACGGACGGGTCGGCGACCTCCTCGGGCGAGCATTGCCCGCCGAGCTGCTTGACCGCGCTGATCAGCGTCGGCCCGGCCTTGGCCAACTGCCAGCCGTGGGACAAGAGCGAGACGTCCTCGTCATTATCCGGCAGAAGCTTGGTGTTCAGCAGGGCGTTGATCGGGAAGTCCGCGGGGAAGGGACCGACCTCGATCCCGCCCTCCTCGGTCACTGCCCAGGGCGCTATGCGATGCAGCAGGCCCTTCCAGCCCTGCACGATCGGCGGCGAGAAGCCCGGCGGCACGATCAGGCAGGCGGGCGCCGAGGTGCGATAGATCTGCCCCGCGACCGGCGCCTGGGTCAGCTGGTCCTTATACCGCGTCTCTGGGTTCAGCATCTTGCGGATCGAGCGCTCGAAATTGACCACGCGGTTCTCGACGCAGGGCATATACGGATCATCCGGATAGGCCGACGGGCAGGAGACATGCGCGGGGTACGCGTAGCCGCTGGAATAGCGGTCCTCGTAGCTCGCGTAGTCATAGCTGGGCGCGGCTGGCTCTTGCGCGGCACCCTCATCGCCCTCGGTGGCCGCGGTCTCTGTCGCGTCCCCGTCGCTGGCGTAATCGTCCGTGGCCGCCTGCGCCGGGTCCACCGCCGCGTAATAGTCCGGGCCGTAATAGTGCTTTTCATACCCAACCGAGTTGTTCAGCATGTAGGGCGCGCTGGTCCAGAGGCTGACCAGGGAGGCGGGCCGCAGGTATCCGCGGCCATTGCCCAGCGCCTGCCAGGTGCTGTCGCCGCCCGAGACCGGGTGCTCGACCGTGACCGGACCGACCGGCGGCAGCTCTTTGTAGGTCGTGGACGAGAAGTTGTCCCAGATGTCACCCTTCAGCGCGTTGGTGGCCGTGGGCGAGCAGGCATTCACGCCCAGCAGGTCCATCGGTACGCGCCGCTCGGTGGACAGGTAGTTGCCCTGCAAGAAGTCCGGGTCCTTCACCTTGTCGGTCATCGCGGATTTGAACTCATCCGATTGCGCCCATTGCCAATAGCGGGCCCAGCACTCCAGGTAGTTCGGTCCAGCGCCGCCGCCTTCGCAGATGCCCATGTCGACGCCATAGGAATCTGGGATCGGCGGCTGGTGTTCACCATCGGAATGGCAGGCGGCGCAGGTCTCGGCAAAGACCTCCATGCCGCGTTCCACCGTGGCGCTGTCATCGGCGGCCAGGATCTCTTCGCCCCCGCGCGCATCCTCCAGCTTATCGGCCCGCGTGGTCACCAGGAAGAACACCGCCATGTCGATGCTCTGCGCCTCAGTCGCCTGCCAATAGACAGAGTTCTTCTGCGCATCCGCGATCTTGATCGGGCTGATCTTTTGCCCGCCCGCGAAAGGCCGGAAATGCAGCAACCACTCCTCGGAGAAGAGGCCAATGTTCAGATACACCCGGTTCAGCGCGCCCAGCGCGCCGACGCTGTCCGCGCCGTCCTTAAGCACCCGCATGGACGCGCTTGCGCCCGTTTCGGGGTCATAGGCAGCGTTCAGCGCCGCAAAGGCCGGATAGTCGTTGAACTGCTTGTTGTCGCGCTCGCCGCCCTCCAGCGTCTCCCAGCCGGTCTGAAGCGATTGCATGAAGCGCGAGCGGGTCTCGTACACCGCATTCATGGTCCGCGGGTTGTTCATATAGTCGGTAGAGACCAGCGAGGTGTCCAGCGTCCCCATCGGGTTCGTGTGGAAGAGCTGGTAGAGGAAGTTGCGCTCTTGCTTGGCAGGGGTGCTTGGGTCCGGGCGCGGCTCGGTATCCCAGACAAAGATGCGATCCACCCAGTAATACTGCGCGCCGGGGTTCGAGGTGAGTTCCGAGAATTTCGGCTCCTCGACATTCTCCGGCGGGTTCAGCGGGTTCGGCCCCACATGGCAGAAGGCGCAGGACATGCCCACGCGATAGGGCCGCACAAGGTCCGCATCGTTGTAGTAATCGGGGTCGTTATAGTACTTCTCGGCGTCCCAGCGCTTGGCCGCGGCGTCGTCGAAATCCGGGTTCGGCAGCAGGCGCAGCCCGATCACGCCGCTCGGCTCGCCGTAGTAGCTGCCCACCTCGATCGTGTCGCCGCGGCTGCCATAGGCGGCACCCTTGTATTTCTGATCATCCGCAAACGGATCTGCGGTGTAGTCCCCGCCTCCGCAGCCCTCGATCCGGCGGTCCAGCATGAGGCCAAAGCGATCCGGATCCGGCTCTTCGCTTTTCTCAAAGCAGGGCTCGTTGATCATGCCGTTATAGCGAAAGCGGTTGTGCCGCCCATAGGCCGCGTTCGGGTCGTTCGAGATCAGCTTGAGCAAATCAAACGCGCCAATGGTGTTCAGCGCCGCGAAGTCCCAGAACTTGTCGTTGCCGCCGGTCCAGACGATCCACATGTTCTGGCCCTTGATGGCGCGGGTGCGGACCTCTTCGGGGTCCATGCCCAGATCATTGGCGACCTGCAGGATCTCGTCGGGATAGGGCGCGCCATTGGCGGGCTTCTTGAGCAGCCCGTGGTCCATGTCCTGAAAATAGGCCTCGTCGGCGCCGGGCATGTCATCGACCGTCATGCCCGCAAGCTTGGCCTCGTCATCCACATTCCCGAACTTATCCGCATCCGGCAAGATCAGGGCTCGGATCACGAAAAAGCCCACAACGGCGACAACCACCGTCAGCGCGAGGCCGACATAGATCACCCATTTGATCAGCCGCCCCAGCAAGCGCACGAAATACGACAAGGCCATGTTCTTCAGTCTCCGATCAAAGCGTTTTTAGATATGCAAGCAGGGCGCCCTTCTCGGCCTGGCCGAGATCGGTGCCCCAAGTATGTCCGGTATTGGCGTTGCCCGGCACGCTGGTGTCCACCTTCCAGCTGCGGCGCAGCGGGTCGTCATCCTCGCCGCTCACGAACCCGCCATTCACCGGGTCCACCAGGTCAGAGCCGCGCCAGAACTCGGTCGGCCGATCCTTTGGCGCCTCCAGCAGCGCGGCCAGGTTCGGCACCGAGCCGTTATGCAGGTACGGTCCCTTCAGCCAGAGCCCAACCAGCGGCACGGCGTTGTAGCCATCAGTCTTGTGGAAGAACTCAAAGTTCCAGGCGTAGTCCTCTTGGTAGTTGCCATAGCGCCGCGCGGCCTCAGCCGTCCACATGTCCAGGCGGTGCCGGTCGGTGCCGATCTCGACCATCGGGATGGGCGTGCGGAACCGCGTACCGCTGGGCTCGTGGCAATCCGCGCAGAGGCCCGCATAGATCTCTGCCCCCTGCGCCACCGCCTCGGCGGATACATAGAAGGGATCGCCCGGGTCCAGGTCACTGGAGAAAGGCGATTTCGGCGGCATCGCGACGTTCGAGAAATCCTCGATCACCTTCAGGTTCTCCTCGGCACCGGGGAAGGACTTGTAAGTCATCCCGTCGCCAATCGCGCCCGCAACGACGGTCTCGTGAACGTCGCTCAGCAAGCCGTCCCAATGCACCGAGAAGCGGCGATGCGTGGTGGGCTGCGCGGCCTGCAGATCCCACAGCGGCATCATGTCAGAGTTCCCGATGGTGCCGTCATCCGGCAGCTCCAACGCGGTGTATTTCACCGGGTTGAACGGGTCGATCCGGCCAATGCCCCAGGTCGGATTGTCCTGCATCCAGGCGAATGTCTCGGCCTGGCCTTTCAGCGCAAAGCGCACGCCGGGGATCAGCACAAAGCGATACATCACCCGCTCCCACAGCGGCATGTCCACGCGAGACTTGATCGCGGGCATGATATTGCGCGCGTTGAACTTGTCGTCCTGGCCCACGGCGATCAGGAACTTGATAAAGCCCTGCACGTCCACGCGGGTGCCCGCGCCGGCGCTGACGATGGTCTCGGGGTCCTCAGCGTTCAACCGGTAGGTGCCCTGATGGCAGAACGCGCAGTTCGGCGCGATGCGCGGGATCACCCCCAGCGTTTTGTTCGAGAACCCAATCGGCAGCTCGTCGCCCGACCGCCAGGCCACGCCCAGCGCCGACCAGCCCTTTTGATCGCCCGGCAGATGCTCGGGGAAGACGATCGGCAGCACGCGCCAGATCCATTCGGGCAGGCCTTGGGCCGCCTCATTGCCAATCGAGCCGTGGTTGAACGCGAAGGCCGGATCGTTGTTGATCGGCTGCGGCACCTCGCGCAGCAGCAAGAGCCACCCGCCGACCCCCAGCACCACCACGGCGATCAGAATGTTGCGCAGCCATATCCAGAACCTGATCATGCCGCCACCTGCCCGGTTGCGATGGCCTGCTCGATCCGCACGATGTTGATCATGCAATAGAGCCAGGCGATGGCGATGGCGGCGTCAATCAGCGCGATGCTCAGGAATCCCGGCGCGTAGCCGAACACCACCACCATGGTGATGAAATAGGTCGAGCCAAAGGTCCGCGACGGCAGGATCGACAGCCAGCAGAAGATGCGAAAGCGGTCGATGTCCAGCGTCATCGGCACGTAGAACGTGGTGATGATCAGCAACAGCCCCGCCCCCACGCGCGGCCAGATCGGGTCCACCGCCGGGATGTTCAGGATCTCCAGGCACCACAGCGGCGCGATAAAGAACGGGATCGCCACGATCAGGTTCAACCCGATGCCGATCCAGGTCACCACCGCGTGGCGATACTTCCAGTTCACAAGGGCTTTGGAGGCTTGGGTCATAGCGTTTTCATATACTCAACAATGGCGTCTTTTTCGGCGTCGCTTAGCGAGGTGCCGTATTCGTGGCCCGCATTGCCGTTGCCCAGGACATTGGTGTCATAGGTGAAGGTGCCGCCGGACCTGGCGTCGCTGCGGTAGCCGACCTTGACCAGGTCGAGCTCGCGCGCGCCGCGCAGCCAGGTCTTGGGGCGCTCGGCGGCGGTGTTCATCAGGTCGCGCAGCGTCGGGACCGAGCCATTGTGCAGGTAGGGCGAGCGCGCCCAGATCCCGTCCAGCGGGTGGTTGGCATAGCCGTCGGTCTTCTTGAAATGCCTGAAGCGATAGGGCGTGCCCGCATAAAGCCCCATCTGCGCGGCCGCAAAATCCTGGTCATAGGACGCCCAGCGCCCCACATCAGTGCCGATCTCTTCCAGCCCGACAACCTGGCCCAGATAGGGGTACTTGCCGGTGTCATAGTCATAGCGCGTCGGCTTGATCAGGGCCTCGGCGGCGTGGTCCTCGCCAGTCTCCTTCGCCGCCATCGCCACCTCGTAGGCCGCAAGCTGCTCGTCGTAATCCGCGTTGCCCATTCCGTGGCAGGCGGCGCAATGCGTCTCAAAAAGCGGCGCGCCGGTCTCGGCCAAGGCCATGTTGATCTCGCCGGGGAATTTGGGCGCTTCTAGCGTGTCGATCCAATCGCGGATGCGAAACAGGCTCTCGGCATCCACCGTAACCGGCGACACGCCCGCGCCAAGTGCTGCGGAAAAGTTGCGCTCTGTCACGCTGGCGTTGTTGCCGTCCCAATGCAAGTTCATCCCCGCCCGGGGCCGCTGCATCCAGATGGACGGGTAGTCGGACGAGCCATTCAAAGCGACATCCGAGATGTCATGCGGCCCCATCGGGAAGCCGAACTGCAAGACCTTGTAGCTGTTGAACGTGTCCACGCGCCCGGGGCCATAGGGCTCTTGCCGGGCCACGAATTCCAGCTGATTGGATAGCGCCAGCATCTCTTTCTTCACCAGTGGCATCACGGCGAAGCGGTAGAGCTGGCGCTCAAGAAAATTTAGGTTTCCGGGCACCTCGTCAGAGTTGATGGCCGCAATCACGGTGTTGGTGTTGAACCCGGGGTCCTTGCCGACACGCGTGAAGAACTCAATGAAGGCGAAGAGGTCGAGGTCGTTGGAGGCACCGCCGGGCAGGGTGTGCACCGTCGTCTCACCCGGCAGGGTGTAGGTGCCGTAATGGCAGACCGAGCAGTTCAGCCAAGCGCGCTCGATCCCGCCCACGATCCGCTTAGAGAAGCCGATGGGCAGGTCGTGGCCCTCTTCCTGGATCAGGCCGAACTTGGCGAAACCCTGATCGCCCAGCTCGTCCTTATAGATCACCGGCAGGGCTTGCAGGATCGGCGTCGGCAGGCCCTGGTTGCCCTCGGACCCGATGGAGCCATACTTGAAATGCTCCACCTCGTCGTCATAGGCGATCACCCATTCCTTGCTGAAGAACCAGATCAGCAGCAGGGCGATCAGCAGGAACCACACCAGGCGCCACCACCACCGCCGCGTGTTCTCGTAGGCCTCTATGGGTGTGGGCCGGTCATAGTCGAATTCGTCGTTTGACATCAGACTTCACTCACATCGTGGTACGGGTAGGTCGGCGGGTAGTAGACCGAGTTCACCTCTTTGATCATCGCCTCGTACTTCTGCTCGAAGGTTGTGCCGTCGTAGCGGCTCATCTCGTAGCAGCCGAGCGGGTTCTCTAGGTCGTTCAGCAGGCACTTGTTGCAGTGGGTGCATTCCTTGCCTTTGTCCGGGGCGTTCTGGCGCTGCAGGATCTGCGGCAGGTCGTTGTTTGCGATCAGCGCGCGGGCGATGGTGACCGCGTCGCAGCGCCCGCTGCGGATGGCGTCGGCGATCCGGTGCGCGTGCTGCCAGCCGCCGGTGACCATCACCGGGATGTCCTTGTCGACCTCCTGCACCGCCTTCTTGATGACCGCCGAGTAATCCTCGCCGATGCCCTCAACCTTGGGCCCGCGCCGCCAAAGCCAATAGCGGTGGAAGAACCAGCGCCCGAACCAGTTCGAGAAGATGCGATAGTTCATCTTGGCGCGCACGCCCTGGTTCAGCATCACGTCATACCAGCGCACCACGTCCTGCATCGGCAGATCGCCCGGCGGGTTGGTGGGATGCGGGAAGGTCGAGCCCATCGAGACGTGGAACGCGTCAAACCCCTTGCCGCCATCCATCAAGAGCTTGCAGATATTGACCGTCTCATCCAGCGTGTTGCCCGGTTTCTGCCAGGGATAGAGCCAAGAGTTGAAGTCCACGGCGTTGATCTTCATCTGCACGTGGAATTCCTGGCCGCATTTCTCGCGGATCGCCCGGATGATCTCTAGCACGAACTGCGCGCGGGCCTCCCAGTCGCCGCCGTAGCGGTCGGTGCGGTCGTTGATGCCCGACGACAGGAACTGGGTGATCAGATAGCCGTTCGCCCCGTGCAGCTCGACGCCGTCCAGTCCGGCCTGCTGCGCCCGGCGCGCGCCGTTCGCAAAGAGCTGCACCAGATCTTTGATCTCGTCCTGCGTGGCGGCCTTGCAGAGGATGCCGTGGAAGTAGTCCTTGTGGTTGGTGGAACTCAGCACCTTGTGGTGGATGTTCTCGAACCCCGACAGATCCTGCTGCCGCCCGGAATGGCTGAGCTGCATGATGAACTTTGAGCCGTGGTGGTGGACCGACTTGCCGACCATCTCCCAGAAGGGGATCTTGTCGTCGTCGTCGATCATCGCGTAGCGCGTCAGGATGCGGCCCTTCACCGTCACCGGCGTGTAGCTGGAAATGATCGCCCCGCAGCCGCCCTTTGCGAACTTCGTCTCCCAGTTCACCCGCGCATTGCCGCCATGCCCGTTATAGTCGTCAAACATCCCAGAGATGTTCGACCGGATGATGCGGTTCTTGAGTTCGCCCAGCCCGCTTCGGAATGTCAGCGGGTTAAAGATGACGTCTGCGTTGTCTTCGTGGGTGTGGTCGCTATTGGGCGAGGTCGGGCCGGTGTCATCAAGCAATTTATTTTCCCCTGGCAAACAAAGCTCGGAATTAGGCAATCAAAAGGGCAAGTTGCCCAAACGTAAACATTTCGTGAAGAAGGGTAATCCTGCAACCGCGATTCCCGCAAGGGTTTTTCCGCCGATTATGGAATACCTTACCCGAGCAATTGCCGCCTAAGGCGGATCGCAAAAACCTGTATGGGTTTTCAAGGGGAGGCGCGGCAGAACCTATTGAAGTTGCGGGCGGTTGCTTTCCACGACAGCGCACTGCCCAAGACAAGCGTGACCACTTTTGGCAGTGCGCCCGCACGATCCAGAGGTCGCGCGCGACCAGCCCTTGGCTGCTCTATCAGATCAAAATCGGAACGGTTTAGGCTATATCCAGGACACCGGCAGCGAGGGCCTGACCCGCCCGGTTTCTATCGCATGCACGTAGTCGGATATCTCATGGCCTGTCTTGGGCTTTGGGTTGCCCGTGCTGATCCAATGCACCTTTCCAACATGGCGGAACTTTAGCCAAACCGGTGGGAAGCGCGTGATAAGGTCGTCTCTTCGGCAGATGTTCAGCACCTTGTTCTCGCCCTTCACCCACCTTCGCCCGCGCAGTGACATCGGCGAGCCAAAGCATATCGCCGGGATGTCGAGGGACGTGGACAAGATCTGCGCGGCGCCCGCGCCCAAACCGTGACCGATTAACATCCGGGGCTGATGCTTGGCGGCAAAGTCATAGATCTTGCGCGCGTGCTCATAGATCTCTGTGTGCCAGATTCGGCCGCTCGCCCCGCGGGTCACTTCGCCGCTATCAAGGGCTCGCGCCAGGCCCTCTGTTTCATCTCCTGCGGGTAAAGCGAGAAAGCCCTCAGGGGTGAGTTGTGCAATGATGCCGTCCATATCTAGTTGATGGGCGGCCGGAACAAGTTCAGGCTTGGTGTTGGTGCGATCTAATATCTCTGCCGCGTGTAATATTTCCACATGGTTTCCTTCATCGAAAAACGATCAAAAATAAAGACTTAGACCATTAAACAATGCAAAGGATCGTTTCAGTTTCTAGAAAAGTAGCGCGCGCGAAAAAAAACGCAATCCGGTCCAGGGCAAAATCTGCGCTTGTAGAACGCCTATCCACACGCCGATTCAGCAAGCTTGATCTATCAAGGGTCCTATGTTTCACTTCTCGAACGAACAAGGTCGAAAACGATGCGTTCGATTGGGAGGAAATTATGAATATCAAGACCACTATGCTTTCGATGGCAGCTGTGGCGGGGGTCGCTATGGGCACCTCGGCCGCTGCGATGGACTGCGAAACGATTACACTTGGCGCGGCCATCTCGTTGACGGGAAAATACGCCACGAACGGCGTGCACGCGCAGAACGGCTATGAATTCGCAATCACCAAGATCAAGGAAAACGGCGGCATCATGGTCGACGACCAGTGCTACAATTTCAACGTCATCTACTACGACGACGAGAGCAAGGGCGACCGCGGTGCGACATTGGCAGAGCGGCTGATCCAGCAGGACGGCGTCCAGTATATGCTTGGGCCGTACTCGTCGGGCCTGACCAAGGCGATCGCGCCGGTGACTGAGAAGTACCAGATCCCAATGGTCGAAGCCGAGGGCGCGTCACGCTCGCTGTTCAACCAGGGCTACAAGTACCTCTTTGCGGTGCTGTCCACGTCCGAGCAGTACCTGGCATCCGCCATCACCCTGGCCGCTGAGAAGGCCGAAGCACAAGGCAGAGCCGCCTCTGACGTGACGGTGGCCATCGCGGTAGAGAACGACCCGTTCTCGCTCGACATCCGCGCGGGTGTGATGGAGGACGCCGAGCGCTATGGCATGAAGATCGTCGTGGACGAGAAGCTGCCGCGCGACCTCTCGGACATGACCTCGATCCTGACCAAGGTGAAGCTGGTTAAGCCCGACGTGCTGGTGGTGTCCGGCCACTCCAAGGGCGCCGCGACCGCTGTGCGCCAGATCGGCGAGCAGGGCGTTAAGGTTCCGATGATCGCGATCACCCACTGCGAAGCCGCCGATGTGGTTGGCAACTTTGGCGAGAACGCCGAGGACTTCCTGTGCTCGACGCAATGGGCCGAGACGCTGACCTACGAGGATCCGATCTTTGGCTCCGCCGCGAATTACGAGCAGGAGTTCAAGGCCAACTACACCGAGTACGCTGAAAAGACCGTGCCCTATCAGACCGCACAGGCCTCGGCCGCTGTGTATGTCTTTAAGGACGCGTTCGAGCGCGCCGGTACGCTGGACAAGGACGCCGTGCGCGACGCCATCGCCGAGACCGACCTGAAGACCTTCTACGGTGACATCAAGTTCTCGGAGGCTGGCAACAACATCGCCAAGCCGATGGTGCTGCGCCAGATCCAGGACGGCAAGTACAACGTGGTCGCGCCAAGCGCGTTTGCGAGCCACGAAGTGAACTGGCCGCGGAACTAAGCGGATGATGGGTTAGAAACCCATCCTACAGATCCTACGCCGGGCGCGATCAGACCGCCCGGCGTTTTTTCCAAACAGCACAGAGAATACCGGTTTCATCCGGCGACGCAGGGGAGCGTCCAGGGTTACATGGATCAGATTTTAACGAACACCGGTTACTTGTTTCAGTATCCGGTCCTGAATTTGGCCTTCATCATCGACGGCATTATGATCGGGTCGCTTTTTGCGTTGGCCGCCTATGGGCTGGCCCTGGTCTGGGGCGTGATGAACGTCAAGAACCTCGCGCAGGGCGATTTCGTGATCGCCGGCGGCTATTGCAGCTGGTGGCTGGTAAAAACCGGCTGGCTGCAATCCATCGGGCTATCAGACAACGCCGTCGCGCTGCTGGGGGTGCCCATCGCGTTTGTCGTCATGTGGGGGATCGGTTGGATGACCTACAAGTTGATCATCACGCGGGTGATCGAGCGCGACCTCTTCACCTCGCTGCTGGCCACGTTCGGCCTGGCGATCATGATGGCGCAGATCCTGAACCTCATGTTCGGCTCGGACACGCAGTCGCTGCAGCTTGACTACAAGACCTACAGTTTCGCTGGCGGGTTCATCAACCTGCCAATGGCGAAGGTGATCGGCACCTGCATGGCCGCGGGGCTCGCCGTCGCAGTGATCATCTTCATGAAGCGCTCGCGCATGGGGCAGGCGATCCGCGCAACCGCGCAGGACAGCCGCGCCGCACGGGTGATGGGGATCGACACCGAGAAGGTCTATGCCTTCACCTTCAGCCTGAACGCCGCCATCTGCGGTGCCGCGGGCGCCATCATCGTGATGGTCTGGGTGATCCAGCCCTTCTACGGCATCACCTACTCGGTCCGCGCCTTCGTGATCGTCACCGCCGCCGGGCTGGGCAACCTGCCGGGCGTGATCGCGGCGGGGCTGGGCATCGGCGCCGCCGAGCAATACGGCGCGCATATCTTCGGCATTGGCTACCAACAGGCCATCGCCGTGACGCTTCTTCTGATCGTTCTGTTCTTCCGCCTGCTCCAGCAGCGCCGGAAGCGGCAGGCCTTGAATTAAGGGGGGCGGGGATATGTCAAAGAACTGGATCCTTTACATCGCGCTGCTGGCGATCACGGTCGCCGCGCCATTCCTTTTTCCCAGCTACACGGCGTTCCTGGCAACGCTGTGGCTGTTCATCGTTGTGGCCCAGGCCTGGGACATGACCGGCGGGCAGATGGGGTACAACTCGCTGGGCAACATCTTCTTTTACGGGACAGGCATGTATGCGGGCGCGGTGTTCGCCATCGGGCTTTACTATAACGTGGGCGAGTGGACCGACGCCTCGCGGTCCGAGATCTTCAGCTTCACCGCCGGGCAGTACTATACCGGCATGGTGGTGGGCATCATCGGCGCGGGGCTGTTCTGCGGGCTTTGCGCGCTGATCATCGGGCCTTTGTTCTTCGGGCTGCGCGGGCCCTACTTTGCCATTGGCACGCTGGGCCTGGCGATTGCGGCGGGCGAGATCGTGTCCAACATCGAATGGCTGGGCGGCGGTCAGGGCATTTCGATGCCGCATTCGCCGCTGCACCCGGATTTCGAGAAGGTGCTGATCTACTTCCTCTTCGCCGGGCTGGGCGTGGTCCTGTTTATCTTCTGCAAGTGGTTCTACTCGACCCGCTTTGGCGCCGCGATCAACGCGATCCGCGACGATGAGGAGAAGGCCGAGGCGATGGGCATCCACACCCTGCGCTACAAGACGATCACCTGGGCGATCAGCGCGGTGTTCGTGGGCGCGGCGGGGGCGGTGTCGGCGTTTCAGCTGATCCATTTCGAGCCGCTGGAGACCGCCTATCAGACGATCAACCTCGGCATCTTCATGGTGGTCTGCGTGCTGCTGGGCGGCAAGGGCACGCTCTGGGGGCCGGTGATCGGGGCGATCCTGTTCCACGTCTTCAAAGAGGTCACCTGGAACTACTTCCTGGGCGGGCAATGGGTCGCGCTGGGGCTTTTGATCGTGATCATCGTGGTGTTCTTCCAGGACGGGCTGATGGGCTACCTCAAGCACCGCAGGCCGGAGTGGTTCGGCATAAAGGTCGAATCTAAGGACAAGGAGGCCGCGGCATGAGCAATATCATCGAAGCCCACGGCGTCTCGAAATCCTATGGCGGGGTGAAGGCGAATACCGACATCTCGCTGACGGTCAAGAAGGGCGGTATCACTGGGCTGATCGGCCCGAACGGGTCCGGCAAGACCACCATGTTCAACTCGATCGTGGGCTACCACCCGATTGACGAGGGCTCGATCAAGTTCGAGGGCCAGGAGATCAGCAAGATGCTGGTGCCAGAGATCGCCCGCCTGGGCCTGCTGCGCACGTTTCAGCAAACGCGGATCTACAGCCAGATGAACTGTGTCGAGAACATGCTGATCAGCATGCCGCACCGCAAGATGTCGCTGATGGACGCGTTCCGGCGCAACACCAAGGCGGACACCGACAAGGCCGAGCATCTGCTGGAATTCGTCGGGCTCTACGAGAAGCGCTATCTGCAGGCGGGGTCGCTGTCCTTCGGCCAGCAGAAGCTCTTGGAGTTCGCCATGGCGCTGATGAACGAGCCGACGGTGCTGCTGCTCGACGAGCCGACGGCGGGGATCAACCCGACGCTGATCAATGGGCTGATCGACCGGCTGAAGCGCGCGAATACCGAGTTCGGGATCACGCTCTTCATTATCGAGCATAACATGCGGGTGATCATGAACATGGCCGACCACATCTATTGCCTGGCGCATGGGCAGATGCTGGCCGAGGGCACCCCGGCCGAGATCCAGGACGACCAGCGCGTGATCGACGCATATTTGGGGGCACATTGATGGCTGACGAAAAGCAACGCTCCACGGGCTATCACGGCGGGTCCGTCGACACGGTGATCTCCGTCGAGGCAGTGAACGCCCAGGCCAAGGCCATCGGCGGCCAGGTGGCCACCAGCGACCTGATGGCGCTGGCCAAGAACGACCCCTATATCGTGCTAGAGGACCTGCGCGCCGGCTACGGCCAGATGGAGATCCTGCACGGCATCAATCTGGCCGTGGCGCGGCAGCAATCGCTGTGTCTGATCGGTCCGAACGGCGCGGGCAAGTCGACCATCCTGCACGCGATCTTTGGCTTTAACAACGTCTTCTCGGGATCGGTGAAGGTGGGCGACGGCGACACCAAGCGCGACATCACCAAGCTCAGCGCGCAGATGAAGCTCAAAGAGGCCGGGATCGCCTATATCCTTCAGGACAAATCGGTCTTCCCCGGCATGACCGTCGAGGAAAACCTCTGGATGGGCGGGTTCCTGAAAGACGAGCCCAAGCAAGCCAAAGAGGCCGCCGAGAAGGTCTTTGACAAATACCCGCGCCTGGCCGCGCGCCGCAAGCACCAGGCCAAGGTGCTGTCCGGCGGTGAACGCCGCCTGCTGGAGATCTCGCGCGCCCTCGTGATGAACCCCGAGATTCTCCTGGTGGATGAACCCTCCATCGGGCTAGAGCCGCGGTTCATCGACATGGTGTTCGACATCCTGCACGATCTGCAGCACAACGAGGGCAAGACGATCCTCATGGTGGAGCAAAATGCTAAGAAGGGCCTGGAGTTTGCCGATATCGGCTATGTGCTGGTGTCGGGCGAATTGGCGATTGCAGGGCCTGGCGATGAGCTCTTGGAGAACCCGGACGTCGGGCGACTGTTCCTGGGCGGCTGATCTTGGTGCAAGCAAATCTCTTGCAAGAGATTTGCAACTCGCTTCCAAGCGAGTTTGTTCCGCGAGCATTAAGTGCGGCGCCATGGTGCGTCGCTTGTTGCGCGCGAAACCAAGGCTCTTGAAAGAGCCTTGCAAAACGCTTGAAAGCGTTTTGGGCCGCTAGATGCTACGGGACAACGCCATACTCCTGCTGGCTATCGGTCAGACACTGGTCTGGGCGGGGGCGTTCTATCTCTTTCCTGCGTCTTTGGTGCGGTGGGAAGCCGCTCTGGGCTGGTCGAAGGCAGAGCTCACGCTGGGGATCACGATCGCCGTTCTCGCCTCTGCCGTGGCGGCGCCCTTTGCTGGGCGGCTGATCGACCGGGGGCATGGCGCGGCTCAGATGGCGGGTGCGACGGCATTGGCGGGGCTCTGCGTGATCGGCGTCAGCCAGGTCGCGCATCTCTGGCAGTTCTACCTCTTGTGGCTGGGGATTGGCGCCTGCTTTGCCGGTTGCCTCTACGAGCCCTGCTTTGCCATGATCACCCGCGCGCGGGGCACAAAAGCCAAGAGCGCGATCATATGGGTGACGCTTGTGGCGGGCTTCGCGGGGACGGTGAGCTTCCCCACCGTGCATCTGCTGGCCGAGGCCTTTGGCTGGCGGATGGGCACGGCCCTGATCGGCGCTTTCGTGGCGCTGATCGTCGCGCCGCTGCTATGGGCCGGAGCCAAGGCTCTTGGCGAGACCGCAGGGCCTGCCGAGGGGATGGCGCAGCCGGATTACGGGTTTCTGCGCCAGCCGGTCTACTGGCTGCTTGGCCTGGGCTTTGCCCTGAGCGCGATCGTGCACGGTGCCTCGCTGCACCACTTCCTGCCGCTACTGGCAGAGCGCGGCGTCACGGATGCAACGGCGGTTGTGCTGGCGGCCTGTATCGGGCCGATGCAGATTGTTGGCCGTCTGGGCATGGTCGCCACCCAGCATCGGCTCAGCACACATGCCTTCGCGCTGATCGCCTTTGTCTGCATGGGCGGATCCGTCCTGGCGCTGCTGGTGGCGGGCGGGTCGGTCGCGATCATTGCGCTCTTCATACTGCTCTTCGGCAGCGCCTATGGCACGGTCAGCATCCTGCGACCGGTGATCGCGCGCGATTTCATGGGAGAGGCCGATTTCGGAGCAAAGTCAGGGGGATTGGCCGCGATGTACCAGGCGGCCTCGGCCCTGTCGGCCTTCCTGGGAGCGCTGCTATGGTCCCTGGGAGGCTATGCGATGATGCTGGCCTGCCTGGTCGTTTTAGCAGGCTGCGGCGCGGTGCTTTACATCGCCGCGCATAGGCTAAGCCTGCGCCAGGCTGCGCGCGGTTCGGACGGGGTTAAGCCATGAAAAACTCGACGTCACCCGCCTGGATATGAGCAACCGTCAGGCGCCCGGTCGCATAGGCCCCGGTGTCAATGCTGATCACGCCGGCCTCGACCTGGGGCGCGTCGCGGATCGTGTGCCCGTGCAAGACCCACTGCCCGTCGCTCCGCGCCACCCGGCCGAAGTCGCGATGCCCCCAAAGCAACGTGTCGCGTCCCTGATGCTCCATTGGTAACGCGGGGTCGGCACCGGCATGGACGGCCCAGACATTGCCGCTATGCCAGGAGGTCGGCAATGCGCGGAGCCAGGCTACAAGCGTCGGCCCCATCGCCTCGGCCAAGGCATCCCTCGTCACGGTAAAATCGGATCTGTCCAAAGCCACGCGGTAGCTGGCCAAGGTCTGCAGCCCGCCATGGCGCATCCACCCCGGCCCGCGAGCTTCGGGGTCATCAAGGAATTTCAGCAGCATCTCCTCGTGATTGCCCATCAAGCAGATCAAACGCGCACCGCGCTCTGCCTGAAGGCCATGCAAGTAGGTCAACACCTCTGCCGATTGCTCGCCACGGTCCACGAAATCTCCGACGCATAGGATTGTAGAGCTCGGATGCTCGGCATCGATGCGGGCAATCGCGCGCTGGATCTGATCAAAGCACCCGTGGATATCGCCGATGGCAAAGAAGGGCGCCTCCGGCTTAATGGGCGCCGAAAAGCGCGAAACATAGGCCGCGTCGCGCCGCGCGCGCCGTCCAAGCAACCTACCCAGTATCGACACGCCTGCCCTGACCCCTTTCAGCCTCAGTCAATGGCGACCCCGGCAGGATTCGAACCTGCGACCTACCGCTTAGGAGGCGGTCGCTCTATCCAGCTGAGCTACGGGGCCCTTGCGGTGATGAATACCATAGTCCGGGGCAGAGGCCACACCCTGATCGCTGCGCGCGCAGGAGAGTTTCCAACAAGCTTACGACGCGCCGGCAGGCCCTGGAGGCGGGCGGCGCGGGCGCTCGGTTCTGGTTCTTGAGGCTCGGCTTGAAAGATCGAGACCGCCGAACGGTCGCATATAACTAATCGGAAACCGACAGGCGTATGCGCGCGACCGAAGAGTCGTAATAGGCGCGATAATACTCCAACCGCTCGCCAGTTTCGGCATAGCCCGTTGATTCGATGAAGATCATCGAGCGTTTCTCGGCGATGCCCATACGGTCGAGCACCAGGCCCGGCGGGATCTCGGCGTTCAACCAGCGATCAGCCCGCACGATATTGAGCCCGTATTCCCTGCGGATGACGCCCTGGATCGACGTGCCCCGAAAGCTGTCGCGCGTGAAGCCCGGCAGCGCGGCGGCCGGGAACGACATCACCGAATGGGTGATCGCCTGGCCGTCGATCCGGAACACGCGGGTGATCCGGATCACCTGGTCCGTCTCCAAAAGGCCAAGGCCCGCTTGCTCTTGCGCATCCGCGGGGCAGGTGACGAAATCGAATGTGCGGGTGTCGATCGTGGCGCCGCGCGCCAGCATGTCGTCAAAGAGGCTGATGTTAGAGGTGATGAACCCGCTCTCTTTGGGCCGTTCGGCGACGAACATGCCCTTTCGCGGCAGCTTCAGCACCAGGCCCTTCGCGGCCAGCGCAGAGATCGCGTGCCGCACCACCGGCTTTGACACACGAAACAGATCGCATAGGATCGGCTCGGGCGGGATGCGGCTGTTCACGGCCAGCTTGCCGCTGAGGATCAGGTTCTCGAGATGCTGATAGAGCTGTTCCCACAGCGGCAGCGGCGCCTCGCGCGACAGGAACACATGGCTGCATTCGCGGCGGAAGTTCTCAAGCGCAAGCCCTTCGGACGCCTCGAAACTTGGCCGCCCCGCAAACCTGCGCTTTCCACTGATCCGGTTCACGAACGCGCAGCCCCCTCCCTAGTGGTCCAGCATGTTCCAAAGCTTGCGCTTGATATCCAGGAACTCCGAGGTCAGGCGCATCTCGTTGCTGCGCGGGCGCGGCAGGGCCACTTCCTCGATATGCCGGATGCGCCCGGGGCGGGCGGACATCACCACGATCTGGTCGGACAGAAAGATCGCCTCTTCCAGGTCATGGGTGACGAAGATCACGGTCTTCTGGGTCTGGCGCCAGGTCTCCAGCAGGTCCGATTGCAAGCGCTCTTTGGTCTGCGCGTCCAGCGCACCGAAAGGCTCGTCCATCAGCAGAACGTCCGGGTCGTTGGCGTAGACCCGCCCGATATCGACGCGCTTGCGCATCCCGCCTGACAGCTCGCGCGGCCAGCGGTCTTCGAACCCCTTAAGGCCCACGGCCTCGATCCATTTCGTCTCGGCGGCCTGCTGCTCGGCCTTGCTGGCGCCATGGATGCGCGGGCCGTAGCTGATGTTCTTGGCCACGGTCATCCAGGGGAACACCGCGTCCTGCTGGAACACCATGCCGCGCTTGCGGTCGGTGCCGCGGATCACCGCGCCGTCCAGGGTCATCTCGCCATCGGTGGGGTCAAACAGCCCCGCCATCATCTTGAGCAGCGTGGACTTGCCGCAGCCCGAGGTGCCCACGATCGAGGTGAAGCTGCCGGAGGGGAAGCTCAGGTTGATATCCTCCAGCACGGTCAGCGCCTCTGGCGTGCCCTTGCTGAAGGTGTGGGTCAGGTTGTTTACTTTGATTTCCGACATCACTCGCGCGCCTCAGACCAGACCATCAGGCGTTTCTGGATCGCGCGGAAGGTGCGGTCCATGATGAAGGCGCAGGCGCCGATGATCACGATGATCATCATGACCTGATCCGTCAGGAAGTACCGCCGGCCCTCTTGCAGCATGTAGCCCAGGCCGCTTGGCGCGGCGATCAGCTCTGCCGCCACCAGCGTCGTCCAGGCCGCCGCCAGCGCGATGCGGTAGCCGGTGATGATGAACGGCGTGGCCGCCGGGACCGCCACGGTGCGGAAGACCTGGAACCGCGAGGCGCCCATGGTCGAGGCCGCGTCCACATAGACCTGCGGCACGTTCTTCATGCCCGCGATCACGTTCACCACGCAGACCATGAAGCAGGCGATCGTGATCAGCAGCACGCGGCTGAATTCCTCAATGCCGAACCAGATGATGATGATCGGGATATAGGCCAGCGGCGGGATCGGGCGGATCGCCTCGATCAGCGGGTCCACCAGGTACTCGATTGTCTTATACCAGCCGACCAGGCAGCCGATGATCACGGCCAGGGTCGTGCCGATGAAGAAGCCCAGGAAGATGCGGTAAAGGCTTGCGCCCAGCGTGGTCTGCAGCGAACCGGCCTCGATATTGGTGAAGAAGCTGGCGATGATGTTCGGGATCGGCGGCAGCAGCGCGGGGTTGTTGTCCGGCTGCATGGTGATCCATTGATAGGCCGCCAGCACCACCGCGATAGAGAGGGCGCCCAGTACAAAGCGCCCCCTTAGTATTTTTTGAATGCGTTCCATGCCCGCTAGATTTGCGCGACAATCTGGTCCGAAACAAGAGCGTTGAGGTCCGGCAGGCCGCCGATGCGCTTATTGGCGACCAGGAACTCGGACTGCACGCGCAGCGCGGCGGTCAGTTGCCCCTTGGCGTAGACGTCCTTGATCTCGGCGGCATCAAAGTAGAAGTAGCCGTTCAGCAGGGGCTCGACATCCGCGGCGGTGACCGCGGCGCGGCCCATACCGGACTGCCACTCGATCATCCGCTCAACCACAAAGGCGTTGTCGCTGCGCAGCAGCGGCACGGCTTTCTCGTGGAAGGCGCGCACGATCTCGATATAGGCGGCCTCGTTGGCGTCGACATTCTCTTGCGTGGACATGAACACGTCCATGATCGAGGGGCGCGCTTCGATTGGCATCTGCGACCCATCGGCCAGCAAGGCGGCATCGGGCAGGGCATCGTAGATCAGCTTGCGCGAGGTCGCCAGCGGCACGGTCGCGTCCACGGCGCCGGCGATGAACGCGGATTGGCCGTCGATCGGCTCCATGTTCACGCGGGTCAGCGGCATATCCGACAGGCCCTCGTTCTCCAGCGCCACGCCCAGGAAGAAGTCGAAATTCGAGCCCGAGGTCACGGCGATCTTCTTGCCCTCTAGGTCAGCCAGCGAGGACATGCCCGGCCGGCCGACGATCTGGAACAGGCCGGACGCGTCGCCGCAGATCGAGATCTCGCGGAAGTTCGCCACCTGGCGATGCATCGCCGCCAGCGGCGGGACCGAGCCCACGGTGATCGTGTCGACCGAGCCGCCCACCATCGCCTCGATGGCCGGGGGGCCAGAGGGGAACACGCTGAACTCCATCTCGACGCCGGGCGCAAAGCCCTGGTCCTGGATCAGCCAGTAAAGACCAAACGAGTAAGCCGGGATAATGCCAACGCGCAGCTTCTCATTCGCGGCATGGGCCTTGCCAACGAAGAATGTCGGCGCCGCAAGCGCCGCTGCCCCCGCCACGCCACCGCGTAGAACCGCGCGGCGATTCACATAGCTTGTTTTCGAATTTGCCATGGTCTCCTCCTCCATTGGGCATATCAGACTCGGGGTTGCGCTCCTTTAAGCTGGGTCAGGGCGGTCCCCGGTCGAATCTCTTTATTTCTGGGTACTACCAGAACCTACATCGGTCAACATACTGCACAAAATATGAACACGCTTGACAGATTTTTGATTATATCCAAAGAAAGGCCAGCCCGTCGCGAGAGGATCCGGCGAGCGCGGCCCGTGGGAGGATCATCATGAACATCATCTTCGTCCTGGTCGATAGCCTGAACAAAGAGGCGCTGTCGGTCTACAACCCCGACACCCCCTGCCGCACCCCGAACCTGGCGGGCTTCGCCGCAAAGTCCCATGTGTTCGACAACTACTTCATCTCAAGCCTGCCCTGCATGCCCGCGCGGCGCGAGATTTCTGCCGGGCGCAAAGACTTCCTGTGGCGGCCCTGGGGCCCGCTGGAGATCTTTGACCCGCGCCTGCCGCGCGAGATCCAAAAGCAGGGCTACAATACCGGGCTGGTGACCGATCACTACCACTATTGGGAAGAGACGGCGAACGGCTACATGCAGGGCTTCATGTCCCTAGAGATGATCCGCGGTCACGAGACCGACTATCACACGCTGCCGCCCGAAGGCGACGTGCCCGCCTGGGTCGAGAAGATGAGCGAGTTCCGCTCTGCCTATCACATGCGGCAGTATTACGAGAACGTGAAGGGCTTTGAGACCGAAGCGGATTTCTTTCCGGCCAAGACCTTTACCGCCGCCGGCGAATGGCTGGAGAAATACGCCGAGCGCGGGCCGTTCTTCTTGCAGGTCGAAAGCTTTGACGTGCACGAGCCGTTCCACGTGCCCGCGCCCTACGACACCATGTATACCGGCGATCTGCCCGGGGATGCGGGCGATTACAACATCTGGCCGCCCTACCAGGTCTATGCCGACCAGGACGCGTTCTTTGCCCAGACCTCGCCCGAGGAGCTGGCCTATCTGCGGGCGCAGTATTACGGCAAGACCACCATGGTCGACACCTGGATCGGCAAGCTCTTTGACAGGCTCACCGCGCTGGACCTGTGGAAGAACACGATGGTCGTGTTCACCACCGATCACGGGCATGACCTGGGCGAGCGCGGCGGCTTCGGCAAGCAGTACCCGCATTACGACAGCCACGCGAACATCCCGCTGATGGTCTGGCATCCGGAACACGCAGGCGATGGCCGCCGGGTCGATGCGCTGGTGCAGAATGTCGATCTGTTCTCGACGCTGATCGATGCCTCCGGCGGCACCCCGCCCGAGGCGACGCGCCACTCGCAAAGCTTCCTGCCGGTGATCACAGAGGCGGCCGGGGCCCGCGACGCCATCACCTACGGCACGTTCGGCCAGGGCATATGCCTCACGGATGGGGAATGGACGCTGTTCAAGTCACCGGTCGAGGGCAAGCCGCTCTATACGTACTCCACCATGATCACCACGCCGCTGATCGTGGACAACCCGGTGGACGGGCGCGTGGGCAAGGCCCCCACCGCGCCTGCGGACCAGGGGCCGTTCGACCCTTCGGTGCCCTACCCGCTGTGGAAGACGCCGATCACCATCGACCCGCGCACCTGCGAGGACCACCTCTATCACCGCGCCAGCGACCCCGGCCAGACCCAGAACCTTTGGCACAGCCATCCCGATCAGCGCGCCCGGATGCTGGCGCTGCTGGTCGAGCGCATGCAGGCCGAGGGCAGCCCGCCCGAGCAATTCGAGCGGCTGGGCCTGGATGTCCTGCCAATCGCCGCAGAGTAGCCCATGCAAGAGCCCACAGAACTCGAAAAGCGGCAGTCGATCATCGACCATTGCCGCAAGATGAACAGCTCTGGGCTGAACCAGGGCGTGTCGGGGAACATCTCGATCCGGCATGGCGACGGGATGCTGATCTCGCCCACATCGGTGCCCTATGACGCGCTGACGCCCGAGGCGATCGCGTTCGTGCGGCTCGGCGATGGCGCGGCCAGCGGGCCGTTCGCGCCGTCCTCGGAATGGCGGTTCCACCGCGACATCATCGCCCGGCGGCGCGACGTGAACGCCGTTGTGCACGCGCACCCGAATTTCTGCACGGTGCTGGGCGCGATGGGGTATGAGATCCCGGCGATGAGCTACATGATCAACATCTTTGGCGGGCCGAATATCCGCATCGCACCCTACGCGCTTTACGGCACGCAAGAGCTCTCTGACGTGGCAATCGCCGCCATGAAGGGGCGCCACGGCGTGCTGCTGGCCAATCACGGGATGATCGCAGTGGGCTCCTCGGTGGAGCAGGCGTTCTGGCGCGCCGAAGAGATGGAGACCCTGGCGCGGCTCTACCATGGCTGCTTGCAGATCGGCACGCCGGTCCCGCTGTCAGAGGCGCAGGTGCAAGAGGTCATCGACAAGAATGCCGCCTATGGCTTGGGCACGCCGGAGGACGAGGAATGACGCAGTTTGACCTATCCGCGGTCGGCTTTGTGGTGCTGGACACGCTGTGCGCCCATGCCGACCAGATGCCGCCGCGCGGCGGGGCCACATTTGTGGATCAAATGACCATGACCGTGGCGGGCACCGCCGGGGCCACCGCTTTGGACTGCGCCATGCTGGGGCTAAGTGTGCGGGTGGCGACCCAGATGGGGCGCGATCCTATGGGCGACTGGCTGGTCTCTGCGATGGAAGCCGCGGGGATCGACTGCGGCCTGGTCAGCCGGAACGACGCGGTGCAATCGCCCATGTCGATGCTGCCTATCGGGCCGGATGGCGCGCGGCGCGCCTTCTTCGTGCCGGGCACCTCGAACACATTCACGCTGGACGATGCCGGGATCGAGGCGGCCTGCGACGCGCGTATCGTGCATCTGGGCGGGACCGGGCTTTTGGCTGCGTTCGACGGCGCGCCCTCCCTGGCTTTACTGCAGCGCGCCAAGGCGCTTGGGCGCACAACCGTGTTCGACCTGATCCTCGCCAATGACGAGACCGTGCGGCTGGTCGAGCCGCTGCTGCCCTATATCGACTATTTCGTGCCCTCCATCGAAGAGGCGCGGGCGATGGCCGGGGGCGGCTCCCCCGCCGAGGTCGCCGCATGGTTCAAGGCCCGCGGGGTGAAGAACGCGCTGATCACGCTAGAGGGCGACGGGGTCTGGGTGGACCCGGCCCAGGGCGATGCGTTCCATCTGCCCGCGCATCAGATCGACGTGGTCGACACGACGGGCTGCGGCGACAGCTTTACCGCGGGCGTGATCACCGGGATCGCCAAGGGCTGGGACATCCGGCAAACCGCGCGCTTTGCCAATACGGTTGCGGCGCATGTGGCCTCGGGGCTGGGCTCGCAGGGCGTGCTCAAGGATTTTGACAGCACCTATGCGGCGATGGGCGCCTGGCCGGTGAAGGAGATATGACTATGCTGAGCGAAAGACGTGTGCTGGTGACCGGTGGCGCGCAAGGCATTGGCGCCGCGATCGCCCTGGGCCTGGCCAAGGCCGGCGCGGACATCGTGATCGCCGACCTCGCAGCGCAGAGCGGCACCGCCGAGGCGCTCATGACTAAGATCACAGAGCTCGGCCAACGCGCCGAGTTCGTCGAGATTGATGTGACCGACAAAGCAAGCGTCGAGGCGGCCGTCGAGGCGGCCGGACAGATCGACGTGCTGGTCAACAATGCGGGCATCCTGGTGCCATCCCGGCTTGAGGACCTTGACGAGGCCAGCTGGCAAAAGCACTTCGATATCAACGCCAAGGGCGTGCTGCTGTGCACGAACGCCTTCCTGCCGCAGATGCGGGAACGCAAGTTCGGGCGCGTGATCAATATCGCCTCGCTGGCCGCCCGGCAGGGCATCCCGACCGAGGGGCATTACGCCGCGACCAAGGCCACGGTGGTGACGCTGACCCGGGTCTACGCGCAGGAGGTGGGCGAAGATGGGATCACGGTCAACGCGATCTGCCCGGGCATCATTCTAACGGAAATGGCGCAGAATAAATTGGTCGGCGCGGATCGTGAATACTGGACGAATGCGACATCTCTCAAGCGCCTTGGCGATCCGGGCGACGTGGCGGGCGCGGCGGTCTATTTTGCCTCAGACCTGGCGGATTACGTGACCGGGCAAGCGCTGAACGTCTGCGGCGGGTTGTACTTTCACTAGGGGGTGTCGCGATGATCAATCACTCTTTGCGACGGATCGTCCCGGCTCGAAAAACTTCAAAGAAAATTAGCGATTCGCCCCAGAGAATGAACATGGGTGGGAGCCGCAGGCTCCCGCGCGCCTTCTGCGTTTTCGAAAGGCACAGGCGCCCGCCCACCCAATCTCATTGTGACGCCCCGAATCACAATATTCCTCTAACGCAGCCCCGCGCCATTCGTCGCAGGACAAGCGCGCCGTGCCATAGCGCGCCCATGGCATGACCGCAGACGTGATCATTGTCGGCGCCGGGCCCGGTGGGCTGGCCGCGGCGCGCTGGCTGAAGTCGCGGGGGTTCGCGCCGCGGATCTACGAGGCGCATTCAGAAGTCGGCGGGCAATGGTCCTGGACCAATTCGATGAGCGGCGTGTGGCCTCAGATGGTCACAAACACCTTCATTGAGGCCACGCGGTTCTCCGATCTCGACTTCCCCGCGGGCACGCCGCTCTTTCCGCATAATGCCATGGTACGGCAGTATTTCGAGGATTTCGCGCGCCAGTTCGGCCTATTGGATGCGATCCGCTTCGGCACCCGCCTGACCCATCTGGAACGCGCTGCAACCGGCTGGGAACTGACCCTAAAGGCCGATGGAGAGACGTTTCAAGACCGCGCGGAGCATGTCGTTATCGCCACCGGGCGGTTCAATGATCCGGTGACCCCCATGATCCCCGGCGCCGAGGGTTTCACCGGCGAGATGGGGGTCATCCACTCCTTCGACTACAAGGATCCGATGGCCTATCAAGGCAAGCGGGTCGCCGTTCTGGGCGGGTCAATCTCGTCCCTCGAGATCGCCTCGGATCTTTCTATGCTTGGGGCGGGTTCGGTGCATCTGTGCCAGCGCCGCCAGCGCTATGTGAACCCCAAGATGTTCCTGGGCACGCCGATCGAGTACCGCTTGTTCACGCATGAGCGCGGGCGGCTGGCGCTGGATGACCCGGCCGGTTTGCTGGCCGATAGCGAGGCCAAGATCATGGAGCACGCGGGCGATCCCAGCCGATACGGCACGCCCAAGCCGCATTCGGACTTCGCCAAGGCGGGCGCCACGGGCTCGCAGCATTACCTGAACCTCGTCGCTGAAGGCCGTGTCACGCCCGCGCCCTGGCCGGCGCGGATCGACGGCTTTATGGTGCAATTTGAGGACGGTAGCGGCATCGAGGTCGACGGCATCGTGGCGGGCACCGGGTTCCGCTTGGATTTGCCGTTCCTGTCCGACGACATCACGGGGCGTGTCGCGCTCAGCGAAGACTATATCGAGCTGGACGCGTTTACCCTGCATCCTGAGCTGCCGGGGCTCGCCTTTATGGGGCTCTGGGCGCAAGCGGGCAGCTACCCGACGCCCCTCGAGCAGCAGGCGCGATTTCTGGCCTATACCTGGTCCGGCGAGATCCCACGGTCGGAGGCGGAGATGCGCGCGGGGCTCGAACTGTGCCGCGCGGAGGGGCACCACCGCAGGCCGCATAACCAGGCCGAGATGGCGCTGCGTTTCGCGCGGCTCTGCGGGACCGATCCTGCCGGGCTTGGCATGGCGCAAGGCCTTGTTTCCAAAGCGGCCACAAGCGGATTGCTATACCGCCTCGTCGGGCCGGACGCCTTCGCGAACGGTGTCGAGCGGCTAGAGCAGCAAACGGCGGCATACCGCGTGAGCGCGTTGCCCTAAGGCCCGTCTTGCAATCGGCGCGGCCAGATGCGACCGCACGGTGGCGTTTCCAACGGGTTAACGATGCGCGCGCAGGATCGCGACCGCTGGCGGTCGCCGCCCGCGAAACGCCCTTGTTTTCATGCCAAAACCGCGGTCGGGCAGGCGTCGGCAAAACGTCGGACTTGTGTCGGGCACGCCCGCGCGGTGCCGCAGGGGTCGCTTAACCCCGCTGGTTTAGCATATCGGCGATTTGACCCAGGAGATTGCCATGCCCACCAACCCGCACCGTTCCGGCATCACGCGCCGCGCCAAGACCCGGACCCAGCGCCTATACTTCGAGCGGTTGCTGCTGAACGCCGCGCATCTGAAATCCGAGGACGTGTTCGAGTACCACGTGCAGGCGCAGGTGCCCGAGGCCTGGGACACGCTAGAGCAGGACGTGGACGTCGAGGAGAAGAAGGTGAAGATCACGCTGCGGCTGGATGAGAGCGTGGCGAAATTCTATCGCGCCATGGGCAACGGCTATCAGGCGCGCATGAACCGCATCCTGGCGACCTTCGCACAGATGCGCATAGCCGAGCTGCGCCGCCTGGACGACATGCTGGCCGAGGAGCTGGCGAAGGTCGACGAGATGCGCGCGGAGCGGGGATAGGCGAGCGAATGGTGCTTTGCGGACAAACTGTCGTTTCGCTGAGGCTGCGCCAACAGCAGCTTCGGCGCGTCGCGAACGCAAGCTTAACATATCAGGCCTTATCGGATTTTGAGGCCAGTAACGCGCACAATTCGAAAATGAAAATTCAGATAGCGCGCTTGCCTAACAGATGGTGAATGATTTCTAGGCTTTAGCAGCTTGTTTCAACACTATCGCAGGTTACCCGCGTAACCCCAAACGCAACCAGATCCACCTTACACTCATTGCTAATACGGTTTTCGGTAATGACATCGTAAAGGTTAGAGCCGTTCAACTCGGTGCTCCTAGAAATGGCGGTACTCGTGGCTCCCATAAACACCAATTGCTCGCGCAGCTCTTCGTTTGGTAGGACGAAAAAAAGCCTCAATGGAAATGACGCTGTATTGAATACGTGCCAAGGTCTCGATTCAACATAGCTTCTCAAGGCGAGCGCACCTTCACCTTGCGGCCACATACGGTCATTGTTGTCAAGACTGATCAGGGCTACACGTTTCGGTGTGTCGAATGGAGTGACGAACCTAAAATCAAAATCATGTCTGATTGTCTTTCGATCGTCTAGCAACCTAGCACTCGAACACATCGTAAAATTTGAAATTTTTTCTTCTTGAGACTGAGCGGAAACAGGAATTATTGAACAAAAAAAGAAAACAAGTGATTGACTTAGCTTCATCTTAGCCTTCCTCCACATTGAATAACTCGAGTAGAACTGGTCCTTGCCCGCTTGTACCGGAAAAATCATGACACGCGATTAAGTAGACACGAACGCCTGGCGCGAGCGTGTCAGAACCGCAGCTTTCGCTAAGGCCACTGGACTCACAGAACGTTGCTTGATTCTCGACGCTCCCTGGATTTGTCGTCCGAACAAGCATTACTGGCAAAGGGTGTGACAGCTTGACCTGCCCAGCACCAGGAGAGATGTCTTGGCAACGTGTTCCCGCAGGATAAAGACTTTGAAGGTCCGTTGAATTACCTTCAAATTTATACACTGAAGAAGACCCCCCCACCATCGTACCGCCGTTAACAATCACAGAGCAGTCGTCGCGACCGATGCAGTCTTGCGCGTTTGGAGGCCAACTGGCCGCATAGTAATATACATAAAAAACTAATGCGAAAACCATACCGCCAAGCCAAATCGATGTGCCAACGATAGCGTCAAAGCGCGACTTGCCTCGAAGGAACCAAATCACAGCCAAAAGCAAAAACAAAACCGCGCCAAGTCCGATAATGCCTTGGATCGAAATTACATATTCGGCAATCGCTTCCATAAGACCAGAGCTTCTAAGATTTTGACATGCAATGAGACAAACATGACGTCGCCCTGGGCCTGTGTAAAGACACTAGAAATATTTTTTAAAAATGGTCCAAAGTCTGATGTCCAAATAGGCAATACTCGTGAAAAATGCAGCTTCTGTCACATTTAGCTCATCCCCTTGGTCAAATTCCGTTTCAACCCCAACGTTCAACACATAACGCCCGTTGTGTGACGTACGGTGTTTGTTGCACGAAGCTCGTTCGCGCGAGAGTTGTTATGCCGTAATCTCAAAAAGCCGTCGTTCACGCAAAGCGCAGTAACGGTTGTTCTGGGCTCATTGGGTGATTTCGCCGCGGTTTGCGTCCATGTCAGCTTGGGCCAATCTCACAAAAAGCTTCTCAGCCCAGCGATACTTGAGATCTACAGGCAGAAAGCTTTGTTCGCCCTCTAAGACAACTCACAATCGCGCGGTCGCAAGATCTCTTGAGGCTCCATGAGGACAACACCCAACGACCGATTTCACGCGCGGCGTCCCACTCGACGATATGAACCATTCGTCTTCTAGAACGGCAGTCACGTGATTTCGAAACACTTGCAGATTAGCCCGCTGGACGTTCGATAGGTCCTGAAACCCATCGCTTCGTAGTAGGCCAGTGCTTCAGGGTTGTCTGCCGCAATAGTCGCGTCAATGGCCGTAATCGAGGCAACCTCAGCAGCCTTGCGACTGACAGCGAAAAGCGCGCGCCCCACGCCCCGGCGGGCCGCAGAGGGCCGTATGTGGGTGCCGATGACGCCCCAGCCAGGTTCGACCCCCCACTTGTTGCCATCCTCGGCGCGCTGCAGTGACTGGAAGCCAAGCACGCTCCCTTCGTCATCAGCAACTGAGCATCGTATCTTTCCGGGGGCATCAATGTAGTGCGCCGCGACGAACGCCTCGTCGTCCGGGCTCTTGCGCTTTCCGGACGCGGTTAGCTCCTTGAGGAACGCGCTCATCTGTTCCACGTCACCGACAACGGCGTCTCTGATTATCATGGCAAACTCCGTGCAGTATGAATGGGTTGGGTGCCCAAGGGCGGTGTAGAAGTCAAGAACGCATCCCGTGGTCCGTTCGTGGAGCAGTCGCTCGGCTATCCGGCGGACTGCCACATGTTGCATTCTTCTGTGACGTCGGATGCCACTGATCGATACAAACGCAAGCATGACGCCGCCCGTTACGCATGGCCCTGCCTAAGTCGACCGAAACACCGGTGACACGCCATTCAGACAACGGCGCTTGCCCGTCGGCTTGGGGCCCGGAGCTGCCTAGCGGCGGTGCGGCAGCAGGTCTGCAGCGAAACAGCACTCAGACGCCCGCTCTTTGGTCTGGCCTGACGCCATCACATCGGCGATTTGCATGCGACAAAGGTCGCAACCGCGCAGGAAGCGGAGTTTGCAATGTTATCCGCACTGGGCTTAGCGTGTCATTTCGCCCCGTCCCGCAAACAACCCCAGGATGCCGATTGAGCGTGTCAACGCCGTTCAACTCGTGACATCATGCAAGAGCAGCAGAACAGTGCGAGAGATAGAGGAGCGTCAGATTTGAAAGATAACGAAATTCGCTTATCCCCCATTGCTCGTATGAACATGACCTTCGATGCAGAGTTAAATTTAGACAAAAACGGAGTGTTTGGGCGGGAAACATACGAAAAATACATCGAGCGGCACAGAGAGGCTGTGCAGAAGCAAGACCAACTAATTCGTGCCCTGTTCACCCAAAACGCTTTGCTGTTTCTCATCCTAAACGGTCAAAATTGGACGATTCCTATCATTGGGGTGCAAATATCTGACATTCCTGCGATCCAAGAAATTCTTTTGTTCAGCGCCTCTATGGCATTTTATTTCATGTGCGCAGCCTTCGTAACAAGCCAGTGTTATGGAGGCATCATCGACCAGTTCGGCAACCGTATCGTTGATAGCAATCTGATCGATCCTGACTTCTTCAACGCTTCTCGTAAACACTATGATTTTTTTCTCAAGCTATACCGACCCAAGTTGAACATTTGGGGGGAAGACTTTTACCAACACAAAAAGGGTTTCAGCGTGTTTTCTGGCCTCATGACTACAATCACTATTGTAGTTGTTTTGCTTCTGCCAATTACACATTTGGCCTTGATAGGTTCGGCATCATGGCAGGTCTACAGCTCTGATTGGAATGCTTACGCGAAGTGGTTTCTGCTGTTAGCAACGGCCGTCATAAACTTTGGTGCACTAGCTATGGTGTTCGGAATGAACAAAAACTTCACGTTCAAGATGATAGAGCCACAGTCAGATGGCGAACCCCTTAAACAAAATAGTGATAATCCTGAGTAGACGCCCTAGCTGCAGAGCCTCAATAGGTTGTTCATACCTAGCACGCTCGTGATGGTCCGTGTCGAGAGGAATGTCCGCTTTCGGGAAAATCCGGCGGGATCTTTTGCCCCCGCAGAGGAATGCCCTCTGCACATGGTTTGAATGTCTTAAAAGGGCTAAAAAATGTGATCCTGAGGCTTTGAGACAAGTCACTATCTAGTCACTGGGAAATAGCGAAATGGGTCCCCGGAACCTCCTTTTCCGCGCCTCTCGACTTCACCTTGGTCAGCAAGCATTCGGCAGTCTTGATTTACTCGTTGCTGATAGGCTTTATCGCCACTGCCGAATATTGCCTCCGAAAGCTGTTGCTCGCTGCGCCCAGGGCATTTTTCAATCAAAAAAGCCAGGACATCTTTCTGTACCAACACAAGCATTCTCCCCGCTGAGGTATCGTTGTCCACCTCAGAGAAACAGATCAATGAGCACCAAGCAACGAATCTCTCCATGTCCGCTTCGGGCTGGTAGAGGCCAACTGCGCCCGCAGCATCCTACGGGGTCGGGAGTGGCCGGTCCGGGCTCGGAGCGGTCATCCGCGGAGCGCGCCTCGTTCGCCGCGTGCATGTGGCGACAGCGATGCTCTTGGCGCGCGCCTACAGCCCGCCGATCTCGGCCAGGAGTTTCTGCACCGCGTCCACGCCCTCGCCATGGCGCAAGGCGGTGAACACGAACGGGCGACCGTCGCGCATGCGGGTGGCGTCGCGCTCCATCACCTCCAGGCTGGCGCCCACATGCGGCGCGAGGTCGGTCTTGTTGATCACCAGGATGTCCGACTTGGTGATCGCGGGGCCGCCCTTGCGCGGGATCTCCTCGCCCGCGGCCACGTCGATCACATAGATCGTCACATCCGCCAGCTCGGGCGAGAAGGTGGCGCTGAGGTTATCCCCGCCGCTCTCGATCAGCACCAGCTCGACCTCGGGGTGCCGCTCGACCATCTGCGCCACGGCGCGGATGTTGATCGAGGCGTCCTCGCGGATCGCCGTGTGCGGGCAGCCGCCGGTCTCGACCCCGATGATGCGGTCCTGCGGCAGGATCTGCATCCGCATCAGCGCCTCGGCGTCCTCCTGCGTGTAGATGTCGTTGGTGATCACCCCGATGGAGTGCGTCTGCTTCAGCGCCTCGGAGAGCCGCGCGGTCAGGGTGGTCTTGCCCGCGCCGACGGGGCCGCCGATGCCCACGCGCAGGGGGCCGTTCATGCTCATGTGCGGAAGGTCCTGGAATAGAGGGTTTCGTGGCGCATCGACCCTATATCGGCCAAAAACGCGGTGGATGTCAGCCGGTCGAGGTCGCCGGACTGCGTGTCAGAGGCGATCCCGGCGCAGAGCGCCGCCGCGCGCTGCGTGATCCGCGCGCCCGCGGTCTGGCCCAGGGGGATCAGCCGCACGCCCACCGAGACCAGCGTGCTGGCGAAGGCCTGCAGGTAAAGCGCGGAGGTTTCCGGCAAGGGCAGCCGCATCAGCGACGCGGCCCGCCCCACCGCCACCGGGTAGGTCAGGTCCGGCAGGTCGATGCCCCAGACCTCGCTTGTCGTTGCGGCGAAGGCCGCGCCCTGCTGGTCGGTCTCCTGCAGGCGCTCCTTTGAGGCGGCCAGGGCCCGGGCGGTGGCGTCGACCTCGTCAGGCATCGCGGCATGGAACGCCGCCGCCAGCAGAAGCGCGTCATTCCAACCGCTGCCATGCTGCAGCACGGTGGTGACCCAATCGCTCAAACTCTGCGCGTCAGAGACTGTTCCGGCCGAAATAGCCTCCTCCAGCCCATGGCTATAGGCGAAGGCCCCCACCGGGTAGGCGGGCGAGAGCCACTGCGCCAGGGTCAAGAGGTCAGTGGTCATGGTCATGCGCGGTGTGCCCGTGCTCGTGGCTATGGGTGCGCCCGTGCCCATAGGCCCCGCCCTCGGGCGTGAACGGCGCGTTGACGCTGGTGATGCCGGCGCCGAGATGCTCCAGCATGTGCCGGATCACCGGGTCGTCGCGGATCACCAGGTGGTCGGGCTCGATCTGGCAGGGCGTGTGCCGGTTGCCGATATGCCAGGCCAGCCGGGGCAGGTCGCCGGTGATGCGCAGCACGGGCTCGGGCGCGGCGATGACCTCGACCAGCCGCCCGTCCTCTAGCGCCAGCGCGTCGCCATGCTCTAGCGAGGTCGTCTGCGCCAGGTCGAGCAGCACCGAGAGCCCGCCCGAGGTGCTCAGCACCTTGCGGCGCAGGAACCGCGCGTCGTAGTCCAGCGCGATGCTGTCGGCGGCGTTGGACCATTGGTCCTTGTGGCGGATTTCTCCCGCCCGCACCCTAATACCCGCGTCCGTGTTCATGATTTATCAACCCTACGTATGAAGTCTGGGGCCATGACCCTGCCCAGCGCCAAAGCCCAATACCTCGCCGACGCACTTGGCCAGGTGCGCGCCGAGATGAAGGCACTGAAGGCGCGCGAGGAGGCCCTGCGCGAGGCGCTGTTGGAGGCGCGCGCCAACGCCCCGATCCAAGGCGAGCGGTTCGTTGCAACAATACGACGCGGCACGCGGCGCAGCTTTGACGCCAAGAGCCTGCCCGCCGCGATCCGGGACGACCCGCGCTATTGGAAGGAAACCGCGTCCTGCACCGTGCTGATCCGCGAGCGCGCCGGTAAAGCCGAAAGGGAGGACGATATCGTGCTTGTTGAGCCGTTTTAGAGACGGTTTGCGCATCAATTCCCCGACGCGTCGGTCTTGCCGACGTCCCCCTTCGCGGCGGCGGGCGCGAGGGCCTTGATCGCGACGTATTCGTAAAGGTCCTCCTTCCGGTCGGCGCCAATGCCATAGCTTGACCCCGCCAGGTAGGATATGCCCAGCGTTGGAAAGTAGTGCACCCGGTCGATTGTGTTGTCGGAATCGCCGTAGGATACGGCAACTTTGATCAGATCATAGGTGCAGTCCGCATATGTCGCCTGGGTGATCTCGCTGAATTCGTAGCGCTGCGCTTCGCGCTGCACATCACCGGCATCCTGCACCGCGATCTCGGCGCTGTAGAGCCCGCCAGCGACCGGTTCTGGCAATTCGCCTGGCACAACTGGGAACGCATAGGTGATGCGCGTATCGGGAACGAGCTTGCCGTCCTCCAGGTCCATCAGCTCCAGCAGATAAACCCCCTGTCCCAGCAGCGCCCGGTTCTGGAACCCGTCACCGTCGCTGTAGATCGACTGCACAACGTCTTCGGAGAAGCGGGTGAACGTCTCGGTATCGCCGGTCTTGGCGGTCAGAAGAATCCCGGCATCAAGGTCAGCCGCCGTCGGGCAGGCCAGGGCCAGCGAGGGGCAAAGGGCGAGGCAAAAACCATAGGCGAGGCGCATGGGGGTCTCCGATCTATCCATCCTGAAAGCGTTCCGCTTCAAAACCTGGTTCAGGTTTTTCACGATCCGCTGTAATTCCCGGCTGCTCGAACGCACAATTCGTTCCTCGTTTATTGGCTCACGCGCAGGTCTGTATAGGTATAGTTCTGCGTGCCGCTCTCATCCTTTGCCGCAACAAGAAGCCCGGTCCGTAGCGCAGGGAGGTAGCGGTATGTCTCTACATAGCCCTCGTCGTTTGTGTAGGTGAGGACGACGTCGAAGCTATTGTATACGCAGTCGCCAAGCTGCACCGGTTGGATCGGACCAGATTTGGCGGTTCCCCCGCCCGCCGTCGCGTTGTCCCAGGCACCGTCTGGCCGCGGCGGTTGCCATTGCTGCAGCTCGGTCTCGGTGGCGTAGGTGAAGGCCTCGCTAAGTTGCGGAATCCCATTCGCGATGGCCACGCTGGCGCTGAGATATAGCCCGTGGAACAGCTCTAGCTGGCTTGCGTCGCCATCCGGGAATGTGGCGCGGATCTGCACCCAGTCCTTGCGGATCACCTTGTGCAATTCGGTGCCGCCGCCCTGCAGCGTGAACACCACACCGCCCGTCATATCCGCAGCGGTCGGGCAGGTCGCCAGGGCAGGGGTTCCCGCCAGGGCGGCCAATATCGCCAGCGGCCGCATCAAAACAGGAAGTAGCGCTGCGCCATGGGCAGCACCTCGGCGGGTTGGCAGGTGAGCAGCTCGCCATCGGCGCGCACCTCGTAGGTCTCGGGGTTCACCTCGACATGCGGCGTGGCGTCGTTGAGGATCAGGTCCTTCTTGCCGATGCCGCGGGTATTGGCCACCGCCACAGTGTCCTTGGCCAGGCCCAGCGCGTCACCGATCCCCTCGGCCTGCGCCGCGGCGCTGACGAAGGTGACCGCCGAGCGCTCCACCGCGCGGCCATAAGCGCCGAACATCGGCCGCGAGTAGACCGGCTGCGGCGTCGGGATCGACGCGTTCGGGTCGCCCATCTGCGCGCAGGCGATCGAGCCGCCCAGCAAGACCATCTCTGGCTTCACCCCAAAGAAGGCCGGGTGCCAGAGCACCAGATCGGCGCGCTTGCCCGGCTCAATCGACCCTATCTCGCCCGAAATCCCATGCGCGATGGCCGGGTTGATCGTATATTTCGCCACGTAGCGCCGCGCCCGCAGGTTGTCGTTCGCGCCGGTCTCATCGGCCAGGCGCCCGCGCTGCTTCTTCATCTTATCCGCCGTCTGCCAGGTGCGGATGATCACCTCGCCGACCCGGCCCATGGCCTGGCTGTCGGATGCGATGATCGAGAACGCGCCCATGTCGTGCAGGATGTCCTCGGCGGCGATGGTCTCGCGCCGGATGCGGCTCTCGGCAAAGGCCACGTCCTCGGGGATCGACTTGTCGAGGTGGTGGCAGACCATGAGCATATCCAGGTGCTCCTCCAGGGTGTTCACCGTGAAGGGGCGCGTGGGGTTGGTCGAGGAGGGCAGCACGTGCTCCTCGCCGCAGATCTTAATGATGTCCGGGGCGTGCCCGCCGCCCGCACCCTCGGTGTGGAAGGCGTGGATGGTGCGGCCCTTCATGGCGGCCACGGTGTTCTCGACAAAGCCGCTCTCGTTCAGCGTGTCGGTGTGGATCATCACCTGCACGTCCATCGCGTCGGCCACGGACAGGCAGCAATCAATCGCGCCGGGCGTGGTGCCCCAATCCTCGTGCAGCTTCAGCGCGCAGGCGCCGGATTTCACCTGCTCCTCTAGCGCGGCGGGCAGCGAGGCGTTGCCCTTGCCCGCGAATGCCAGGTTCATCGGGAAGGCATCCGCCGCCTGCAGCATGCGCCCGATATGCCAGGGGCCGGGGGTGACCGTGGTTGCCAGCGTGCCATGCGCCGGGCCGGTGCCGCCGCCCAGCATCGTGGTCAGCCCGCTATGCAGCGCGTCCTCGATCTGCTGCGGGCAGATGAAGTGGATGTGGCTGTCGAACCCGCCCGCGGTGAGGATGCGGCCCTCGCCCGCGATGGCCTCGGTGCCGGGGCCAACGATGATATCCACGCCGGGTTGCGTGTCGGGGTTGCCCGCCTTGCCGATGGCGTGGATGCGCCCGTCCTTGAGGCCCACATCCGCCTTGTAGATGCCCGTGTGGTCCAGGATCAGCGCGTTGGTGATCACCGTGTCCACGGCGCCCGCCGCGCGGGTGGTCTGGGCCTGGCCCATGCCGTCGCGGATCACCTTGCCGCCGCCGAACTTGACCTCCTCGCCGTAGATCGCGGCGTTCTGGCCCGCGCCGCCGGTCTGCGCGCTGCCCACGGCCTCGGCGGTCAGGTCGCGCTCGACCTCGATGATCAGGTCCGTGTCGGCGAGCCGCACCTTGTCGCCCGTGGTGGGCCCGAACATGGCGGCGTAGTCGGTGCGTTTGATTGTGGCTGGCATGTCTATGTCTCTTGGCTGTGTTCTGGGAGCAGCAGTCGATGGCTTTCCTGAATTTCCTACAGATTCAGTACTTTTTCCTACAACTCAGTTTGTTGTCATTGAAATGCCAGAAGCAATTACCTTTGGGGTAGGAAAGATGTCGAGCACCGCATTCTGGCTGCAGGCAATTGCCTATACGACCTTCATTATCGTCATTCTGGGTCAATACCGCGGCTGGTGGTGACACGGGTTGAGCGAAGGTTTCCCGGAGGAACGACGGGCCGCGCCCGACCCTCCCCCACGGGGAGGGCGCATTCTCAAGGGCACGCCCCGAACCGACGATCCGCGCGCGACGGTCGAAGCGACCTAAGGAAATGTTGCGGCGCCCACCCCGAGGGTCGGTCGCGGCTGTCCATTCCATCCTCACAACGCCCCCATGACCTTTTGGTTGAACCCATAGATCTCGCGCTTGCCTGCGATGGGGATCAGTTGGACCTCGCGGCGCTGGCCGGGTTCGAACCGCACGGCGGTGCCGGCGGCGATGTCCAGGCGCATGCCCATGGCGGTGTCGCGGTCGAACACCAGCGCCGTATTCGCTTCGCCGAAATGGTAATGCGAGCCGACCTGCACCGGGCGGTCGCCGGTATTGGCCACCATCACGGTCACGGCCTCGCGGTCCGCGTTCAAAGTGATGTCGCCTTCTGCGACGAAGTACTCACCTGGGATCATAATGCGCTCCTGATGCGTCTGTGCGTAGGATGGGTTTGAAACCCATCCTACCGGATCGGGTTGTGGACGGTGACCAGCTTGGTGCCGTCGGGAAAGGTCGCCTCGACCTGGACCTCGTGGATCATCTCGGCGACGCCCTCCATCACCTGGTCGCGGGTCACGATGTGGCCGCCTGCCTCCATCATATCCGCCACCGAGCGCCCGTCACGGGCGCCCTCCACCACCGCGTCGGTGATCAGCGCGATCGCCTCGGGGTGGTTCAGCTTCACGCCGCGGGCCAGGCGCTTGCGGGCGACCTCGGCGGCCATGGCGACCAAGAGCTTGTCTTTCTCACGGGGGGTCAGTTGCATCGTCTAGATCTTCCAGGGTTTGGGCAGCGTGCCGGAGAGGCGCTGCAGGATCGGAACAAGGGTTTGGCGCAGGGCAAAGCTGTCCTCGGCCAGGATGCGGAGGGCGAGCAGGTCGTCGCGGATCAGGGACACCCCGGCAGAGGCGGGAAGGATCGCGCGGATCGGCTCGATCTGCGCCGCGGCCCAAGGCGCCGCCACCAGGACAAGGCTCATCGCCCCGGCGCCGTTTGCGGTGAAGGGCTGCGCCATATGCGTCTCTAAATCGCCCTGAAACCGGGTTTGGTCGAGAAAGAGCGGCGCGCCGTCGCGGCGGATCTCGATGCGGTCCGCGATCCTGATCTCGCGCACCGTCTCGCCCATCGCCGCGCGACCAAAGACCAGCGTCTCGGCCAGCACCAGCTGGGCGCTGGGCGCCAGATCCACACTCAGGCGCCGGTCCAAAGCCGAGCGGTCATAGAGCAGCATCTCTTGCGGGAGCCAGTCCAGCCGCGCGCTGTCCGCGACGCTCAGATGGTTGCGGATCACCGCCGTTTCGCCGGGCTGCGCGCGGTAGGCGCGCTCTGCCGCTTGCGTGGTCACGGTCAGCCGCGCGCCCGCCTGCGCCGTAATGTCGACCGAGAAGCGGTCGCCCCCCGTCGCCCCGCCCGCCGAGTTCACCAGCACCACCTGCGGCGCCTCATCGACCCGCGGGAACAGCGCCTTCATCGCGCCCTGTTGCCGCAGGTGCTTTAGACCGCCCGCGCCCATCGAGAGCGCCACCGCGCCAACCGCCCGGGGCTGCGCCGCGAGGGCGTCGAATGTCTGGTGCTTCGTCACGGGCGAATCTTTAGTCACGATGCTAATCGGTGTCATAGAAGAGTGCGGTAATCTGGGCATGCGCGCAATCCCATCCGCACCTCGCCCAAGAATTGGGCACAGGTGCCTAAGCGCGCGGCAGGCTGCGACGCCGCCATGCCCCTTGGACCTTGGCCCAAGACCCTGTAACAGAGACATAACAGCCGCCAATTGAGGGCCCGTCGTGACCAGTGATGCCTCTGCCAATCTCAACCGCCCGCTGACGCTGCGCGACGTCTCAGAGGCCTCTGGCGTTTCCGAGATGACCGTAAGCCGGGTGCTGCGCAACCGCGGCGACGTCAGCGAGAAGACCCGCGACAAGGTGCTGGAGGCGGCCAAGACGCTGGGCTACGTGCCCAACAAGATCGCCGGCGCCCTGGCCTCGCAGCGGGTGAACCTGGTGGCGGTGATCGTGCCCAGCCTGGGCAACCTGGTCTTCCCCGAGGTCCTCTCTGGCATCACCGAGGTCCTGGACGAGACCGAGCTGCAGCCCGTCTATGGCGTGACGAATTACGAGCCCGAGCGCGAGGAGAAGGTCCTTTATGACATGCTGTCCTGGCGCCCCGCCGGGCTGATCCTCGCCGGGCTGGAGCATACCGACGCCAGCCGCGCCATGCTGCGCAGCGCCGGGATCCCCATCGTCGAGATCATGGACAGCGACGGCACGCCGGTGGACGCCATGGTGGGCATCTCGCACCGCCGTGCCGGGCGGCACATGGCGCAGGCCATCGTCGAGGCCGGGTACCGCAAGATCGGCTTCCTGGGCACCAAGATGCCCCTGGACCACCGCGCGCGCAAACGCTTTGAGGGCTTCACCGAGGCCCTGGCCAAGGAGGGGCTGGAGGTCGCCGACCAGGAGTTCTACGAGGGCGGGTCGTCGATCATGAAGGGCCGCGAGATGACGCAGGCGCTGCTTACGCGCTCGCCGGACCTGGATTTCCTGTACTACTCCAACGACATGGTCGGCGCGGGCGGGCTGCTTTACTGCCTGGATCAGGACATCGACGTGCCCGGTCAGATTGGCCTGGCCGGGTTCAACGGGCTGCGCCTGCTGGAGGGCCTGCCCAAGACCCTGGCCACCATGGACGCCTGCCGCGCCGATATCGGGCGCGAGGCGGCGCAGATCATCGCCCGCCACGCCGGGCATCCCAGCGCCGAGGCCGAGCGCCACGTGCTGAAACCGACCCTGGCGCTGGGCGACACGCTAAAGCGCGGACCAAGGCGGCGGTAGACAAGCCCGCAGGGTTTGGATACGCAGCCCCCGGTGTGAGGGCCCATGACCGACGTTTCCATTGTCATCCCAATGAAGAACGAGGCCGACAATATCGGCCCGCTTCTGGCAGAGGTCGCCGCGGCCTGCGCCGGGCTGGACGCCTATGAGATCATCGTGGTCGATGACGGCTCTACCGATGACACCGCGGCGCGCGGTTTCGCGCTGATGTCCGAGCATCCCGCACTGCGCGTCATCCGCCACGGCCAGTCCGGCGGGCAGAGCGCCGCGGTCCATAGCGGCGTGCGCGCCGCCAACGCCGAAATCATCTGTACCCTGGACGGCGACGGGCAGAACCCGCCCGCCGAGCTGCCCAAGCTCTTTGGGCCCTTGCTGGCCGACAAAGCCGGGCAGCTTGGGCTGGTCGCCGGGCAGCGCGTGGCGCGGCAGGACACCCTGTCAAAGCGCCTGGCCTCGCGCGTCGCCAACGGGCTGCGCGGCTGGCTGTTACAGGACGGCACCCGCGACACCGGGTGCGGCCTAAAGGGCTTCCGGCGCGAGGGCTTCCTGGACCTGCCCTATTTCGATCACATGCACCGCTATCTCCCCGCCCTGTTCAAGCGCGACGGCTGGGAGATCGCCCTGGTCGATGTCAGCCACCGTGAGCGCCAGGCCGGGCGGTCGAACTACTCTAACCTCCAGCGCGCCCTGGTTGGCCTTTACGACCTCATAGGCGTGGCCTGGCTGATCCGGCGCCGCAAGAAGGCCCGCCCCTTGGACCCCGAGGAGCTGTAGGTGCAGGAGCTCTTATTCTCTGTGCTGCTGGTCGAGAGCGGGACCGAAGCGGCCTGGGTCCTTTTCGGCCTCACCGCGCAGTTGCTTTTCGCCGGGCGGATGCTGGTGCAATGGTTCGCCAGCGAGCGCGAGAAGAAATCCGTGGTGCCGGTGGCCTTCTGGTGGCTGTCGATTGTGGGCGGGCTGATGCTGTTCGCCTATGGGATCTGGCGGCAGGATCTGGTGATCATCCTCGGCCAGTCGCTGGGCGTGGTGGTCTATGCGCGCAACCTTTGGTTCATCTATGGCGCGCAGCGTGACGGATAGGTCCTGGCTGGCGCCCGCTTTGCTGGGCGTGGGGCTGGTGACGCTGGCCCGCGTGGTCCTGCTGGCGCTCAACCGCACGGATCTCTTCGTCGACGAGGCGCAATACTGGCTCTGGGGGCAAGAGCTGGCCTTTGGTTACTACTCCAAGCCGCCGATGATCGGCTGGGTGATCCGGGCCTTCACCGAGCTGGGCGGCTCGGACGCGCAGTTCTGGGTGCGCCTGCCGGGGCCGCTGTTCCATGGCGCGACGGCGCTGATCCTGGGCGCGGTGGCGGCGCGTCTGTTTGGGCGGACGGCGGCCATCCTGACCGCGATGGCCTATGTGACGCTGCCGATGGTCGCGGTGGGCAGCCTGTTGATCTCGACCGACACGATCATGTTCCCCTTCCTGGCCCTGGCCCTGCTGGGCTACCTGCGCGTGCTGGAGGGCGACGGCGCGCGCGCCGCGATCCTCACCGGGGCGGCGTTGGGGCTGGCCTTTCTGTCGAAATATGCCGCGATCTATTACGTGCTTTGCGCGGTGCTGGCCCTGGTGGTGCCCAGCGCGCGGCCCTCCTGGCGGGGGGCGGCGACCATCCTGGTCGCGTTCCTGGTGACCGCTTCGCCGAACCTGATCTGGAACATCGCCAACGGGCTGACCACGGTGCAGCACACGCTGGACAACGCCGATTGGGTGCGCGACCCCTCGGCCCGGGCGGGGCTGAACCCGGGCGGGCTGGCCGAGTTCTTCTTTGCGCAATTCGCGGTCTTCGGCCCGGTGCTGTTCGGGGCGCTGCTATGGGCCGCGCTGCGCTGGTCGCGGCTGTCGCCGCCGCTGCGGATGCTGCTGCTTTTCGCGCTGCCCATCGTGGCCATCGTTTGCGTGCAGGCCTTGCTGAGCCGCGCCTATGCGAACTGGGCGGCGGCGGCGTATCTGGCCGGGCTCTTGGTGGTGATCCCGCGGCTGACGCGGCCCTGGCTGATCGCCAGCTTCGCCGTGAACGGGTTCCTGTGCCTGTTATTCCCCTTGGCGACCACGGCGCCGGAGTTTCTGGCGCGCGACGGGCAACCCTTGCTGAACCGCTATCTGGGGCGTCACGCGCTGAGCCAACAGATCCTGCAGGCCGCGGAGGATGCCGGGCTGGACCGGGTCGTGGCGGGGGATCGAGACCTTCTGGCCGATCTCTTCTACACCGGCCGGGACCACCCCGCGCAGGTCTTTGCCATGCCCGTCGCGGGACGCCCGCCGCATCATTACGCGCAGAGATTTGCGTTTGAGGGTCAGGACGGCGAGGTTCTGTTGGTGCTGCACTCGGCACAGGCGCCGCCTTGCGCCGCATCCGTCCAGATCGCCGAGGTCGCGCCAACGACCGGCGCCTATCGCGGCCACCCGTTCAGCTTTTACCGCACGCCCGCGGAGTGCATCCGGCCTTAGCCCCGCAGCCAGAGGACGCGCGCCTTGCGGGCGACGGTCTTGTTTTAAGGCCGCGCTTGCGGTATCCGGGCCGGGCTGGGCCGGTGCCCGGCGATGGAGATTTTATGTCAGAGATTGTGGCACGCCACTGAGGCCCATTGTGATTGGGCCGACCTAACCCACCAGACCGACCGCGCGTGACGCCGGACGGACTGTTGCGTTGACGTAGATATCTCGGAAAACCCAATGAACATCTCTAAACGGGAGCAGCGCGTGTTGCACGCGTTGGCGCAGGGCGGCGCGATTCACTTTGAGCGCACGCCCAATGGCAAAATACGTGCCGTGCAATGCTTCACCCGCGAAGGCTACGTGCTGCTGGACTGCACGTTGGACGTCTTCACCCGGCTCAAGAAGCGCCGGTTCATCCACTCTAAGAACGGACGCCCCTACCGCGCCACGCGGTTGGGCGTGACCTGCGTCCGTGCGCAACTCGACAACAGGTAAGGAATTGAAATGAGCTATGAAACGCATGAGACCCGGGCCACAGAGCAGAGCGGGCAGCGCCCCGGTGGCAGGGCCGTCTATCGCAAGCGGATTAGGTAAACGCCGCGCGCCGCGAAGAGTAGGATGGGTTTTAAACCCATCCTACGCTGAATTCGAGCGCGTCAGCTGTCCTTCCAGCCCTGGTTGTAATGCGTGCCGTCGCAATAGGGCTTGTTGCCAGACAGGCCGCAGCGGCACAGAACCTTCTTGTCCGCCGTGGCGCCCTCGCCCGCCGGATCGACATCTACGTCGACGCCCAGCGCCCAGTAGGGGCCGTTCTTTTCCACCGTGATCTCGGCCCGGTCCCCGGGCATCAGATGGCCGTCCTCTTTGAGGCTCAGCGCGCCGGAGGGGCAAGAGCGCACGATCTCGCGGACCTTGTCGGCGGGCGCGCCGTTGGGATTGCACCAGGGCTTGGACTGCGGATCGAACACGTCGGGCAATTGCGTGGCGCAATGCGCGGCGTGCGAGCAGACCCGCGGATTATACATCACCGTGACGTCATCGCCCTGATAGGACAGGAGAATGTCCTTGCCCGAGGCCTCGCCGCCGCGGCTCTCGAAGCCGATCTCGCTATGCGAGCCGTCGCAGAACGGCTTGTTCTTGGACGCACCGCAGCGGCATAGCGCCATGACGGGTTTGACCTCTACCGCGTTGCCCGCGGCATCGGTCATCGAGGTCAGCCCCTTGATCACAAGGGGGCCGTTTTCGCGCTCTTCAATCACTGGCTTGGACATATCATGTCTCCTCGCTGGCTATGGAGACGATCTTAGCGCGCGGGGCGCGTCAGGCCAGGGTTTTGACAGTGTATGGGCGCTCAGACCCTGTGCACGAAGCCCCGGCCCAATGAAAAACGCCCCGGGTGATCCCGGGGCGCCTTTGTTTTCGGTAGGTCCGTAGACGGGTCGCTTACGCGAACCACCAACGCTCGGAGATGCGCGAGCCGTCCATCTGCCACAGGTTGCCGATGGTGCCCGAGTTGGCCAGCTTGGTGGAATGCGCGTCCACGTAGTTGGCGTACATCGGAACGATCGTGCCACCCTCTGCCGACATAAGCGCCTGCATCTCGTGGTAGATCTCGCGACGCTTGTCGGTGTCCAGCTCGGCGCGGCCGGTGATCAGCAGCTCCTGGAAGCGCGCGTTCTCCCAATGGGAGTCGTTCCACGGCACACCGGATTCATACGCGGTCGAGAACATCCAGTCCTCGGTGGCGCGGCCAGACCAGTAGCAGGCGCACCACGGCTTCTTGAGCCAGACGTTGGACCAGTAGCCGTCATCGGGCTCTTGCGTCACGTTGATGTTGATGCCCGCCGCCGAGGCCGAGGCCTGGTAGAGCTGTGCCGCGTCGACAGCACCCGGGAAGGCCGCGTTGGCCGCCGAGAGATCGACGTTGATCGAATCCATCCCGGCCTCTTTGAGGTAGAACGACGCCTTGTCCGGATCGTATTCCAGCTGCTCCAGCTCGGAGTGGTAGAACTGGTTCGCGGGCCCGATCGGGTGGTCGTTGCCGATCGCGCCGTGGCCCAGCAGGATCTTGTCGACCATTTCCTGACGGTTGATGCCGTACTTGAGCGCCTTGCGGACGTTCACGTTGGAATACGGATCGGTGTTGGTCAGCATCGGGAAGGTGAAGTGCTGGTTGCCCGTCACTTCGAAGATCTCCACGCCCGGGTTCGCCTTCAGCAGCGCCTCGGTCTTGAAGTCCACGCGGTTCACGGCGTCGACCTGGCCGGTCATCAGCGCGTTCATACGCGCGGAAGAATCATTGATCGCGATCTGCTCGATGCTGTCGAACCAGCCCGCCTTGCCGTCCTTGTAGTGGCCGTCCACGCGGCTCACCACGGCGCGCACGCCGGGGTCAAAGCTCTCGACCTTGTACATGCCGGTGCCGATGCCCTTGGCGATGGCCTCTTCGATCTGGCCGGCCGGGAACATCAGGATGTGGTAGTCGGACAGCAGGTACGGGAAGTCCGCGTTGCCGGCCGCCAGGGTGAACTGCACCTGGTGCTCGCCCAGTTTCTTCATCTCGGTGATCGAGGCGACGATCGGCTTGGCGGCGGATTTGGCGCCCTCGGCCGTGTGCATCTGCAGCGACTCGATCACGTCATCGGCGCCAAAGGGCTTGCCGTTGTGGAAGGTCACGCCCTTGCGCAGGTTGAAGGTCCAGGTAATGGCGTCCGGAGAGGCCTCCCAGCTTTCGGCCAGCTCGCCGACCAGCTCGCCCGCGGCGTTCACCTCGGTCAGGCAGTCAAACACCGTGCCGTGGCCCAGCATGATCATGTAGCTGTCGGAATGGGTCCGACCATCCCAGCTATCGGACGTGTTCGCGCCGGCGATGCCAAGGCGCAGTGTGCCGCCGCGCTTGGCCATGGCCGCCGCGGGAACACCAGTTGCGGCCAGAACACCGGCAGCGGCGCCGGTCTTCAGAAGTCCGCGTCGTGTAAATCTTGACATGTCTTACCTCCCAGTAAGTTCTTTGTTTGCGGCAGGCCAAGCCCGCCAAGTGGTGATCAATGTTATTGCGATTCGCTTACATTTTATCAACAGCCGCGTCGCCGATGTTCTCGACTCCGCGCTCAGATAGCAGATTTGTGAGCCAATCTGGGTCCATTTCGGGCACCGAGCTAAGCAATAGGTCGGTATAGGCATGGTGCGGCGGCTGGAACATTTCCTCTTTCGGGCCGGCCTCGACGACGCGCCCGTCCTTCATCACCACCACCTCGTCGGCGATGGATTTCACCGTGGCCAGGTCGTGTGTGATGAACATATAGGCCAGGTCCAGCTCGTCCTGCAGCTTGGCCAGGAGCTTGAGAATGCCCTCGGCCACAAGCTGATCCAGCGCCGAGGTGACCTCGTCGCAGATGATGAATTGCGGCTCGGCGGCCAACGCGCGGGCGATGCCGACGCGCTGTTTCTGCCCGCCGGACAATTCGCTGGGCAGGCGGTCAATGAACTGATCTGGCTCTAGCTCGATCTCGTCCAGAAGCGCGCGCACCCGCTCGCGCTTTTTGGCGCCGGTGAGCCCCATGTAGAACTCCACCGGGCGGCCGATGATCTCGCCGATCTTCTTGCGCGGGTTCAGCGCGGTGTCGGCCATCTGGTAGATCATCTGCGCCTGGCGCAGCTGCATCTTGTTGCGCTTGCGGTAGTCCAGCGGCAGCGTCTCGCCGTTGAATTCGATATGCCCCTTCAGCGGCGGCAGCAGCCCGGTGATGCAGCGCGCGGTCGTGGACTTGCCCGAGCCGCTCTCGCCCACCACGGCCACGGTGCGGCCCGCATGGATGTCAAAGCTGACGTCATAGAGCACCGGCACCTTGCCATAGGCGGCGGTGACGTTCTTGACGCTGATGACCGGCGTGGCGTCAGTGGCGGCCACGGGCTTTTGGTCGCGCTGAAAGCTGCGCACCGCCCAAAGCGACTTGGTGTATTCCTCCTGCGGGTTCAACAGCATCGAGCGCGTGTCGCTCTCTTCCACCTCGTCGCCCTTCAGCAGGACCTTAATCCGGTCGGCCATCTGGGCCACCACGGCCAGGTCATGGGTGATGTAGATCGCGGCGGTGTCGAACTGCTCGACGATGTCGCGGATCGAGGCCAGGACCTCGATCTGCGTGGTCACGTCCAGCGCGGTGGTCGGCTCGTCAAAGATGATCAGGTCGGGGCGGCAGGCCATGGCCATGGCCGTCATCGCACGCTGCAGCTGCCCGCCAGAGACCTGGTGCGGATAGCGGAACCCGATCTCGTCGGGGTTGGGCAGGCGCAGCCGGTCATAAAGCTCGATACCATCGGCCTGGCTGTCGCTGCGCGAGCTGACGCCGTGCTGCACCGGAGCCTCGGTGTGCTGGTCGATCAGCTTATGCGCGGGGTTAAAAGACGCCGCCGCGGACTGCGCCACATAGGCGATGCGCTTGCCCAAAAGCTCGCGCTTCACCGCGGCAGAGGCGTTGACCAGGTCGATCCCGTCGAACTTGACGTCGCCCGAACTGATCCGCACCCCGTCGCGGGTAAAGCCCATCGCGGCCAGGCCCAGCGTGGATTTACCCGCGCCGCTTTCCCCGATCAGCCCCAGCACCTCGCCGCGCTTGAGCGTCATCGAGGCGCCGTTGATGATCGGGTTCCAGGTCTCGTCCGAGCGGCCCTCGATCCAGAGATCTTTGATTTCTACAAGGACGTCACTGTCGCTCATCGGTCACTCCACAGTTCGGTGCCGCAGTCATTTCTCAACGCTTTACCGAATGTTATCCGAATCGCCTTACCATAAAGGGCGGTAGGGAGAGGGCTATTTTGGATCGGCGCCTTCATCATTCCTTAAGACCTGACGACTTGTGAAGCATCCAATCCACCACGAAATTCACCGCCACTGTCAGCAGCGCGATGGCGCCCGCCGCCAGCAGAGGCGCGGTGGCCACAAGCGGCGCGAAGGCGGCGAAGTTGATGAACTGCGCCAGGTCGCGCACCATGGTGCCCCAGTCCGCCAGCGGCGGCTGGATGCCCACGCCGAGGAAGCTCAGCGAGGCGATGGTCAGGAACACAAAGCAGAACCGCAGCCCGAACTCGGCCAGCAAGGGCGCGGTCGCATTGGGCAGGATCTCTCGGAAAATCAGATAGCTCAGACCCTCTCCGCGCAGCTTGGCGGCCTCGATGTAATCCATCACAACGATGTTCATCGCCACGGCGCGCGCCAGTCGGAACACCCGCGTGCTGTCGATCACCGCGATGATCAGCACCATGAACACGGTCAGCGGGATGCCCAGCGTGGGCGCCCAGACCGACGCGATGGTCATGAGCAAGAGCGCAAAGATCAGCGCCGGGATCGCCATCAGCACATCCACCAGGCGCGACAGGATCTGGTCCAGCCAGCCGCCCAGCGTCGCCGCCAGGAACCCAAGCGAGCCGCCCAGAAAGAACGCCAGGCAGGTCGTCGCAAAGGCGATCCCCACCGTGTTCTGCGCGCCATAGATCAGCCGGCTATAGATGTCGCGGCCGATCTGGTCCGTGCCCAACGGGAAGTCCGGGTTGCCGCCCATCGCGGGGTTGCCACCTGGCACGACATTGGCCTGGGCAAAGATCTCTTCCTGGCCATGCGGCGCGATGATGCCCGCGAAGATCGCCAGCACCGTGTAGATCAGAATGACCAAGAGGCCGAAGCTCGCCGTAAGCGGCATCGACCGGAACAGCTTGCGCGACCCCTCGGTGCCCACAAAACTGCCCAGAAACTTGAACGCCAAGGCCGCCGCCGCGGAGATCAAAAAGAAGTTCATCGCCCAACGGAAGAACATCACCGAGGCCCGCGGGGCGCCGTTCAGCTCTGCCGGTTGGAAGTAGAACCACACGAAGAACACCAACAAGACCGCGGCCAGCACATAGCCAAAGGCCACCCCGAACGGCATGTCGCGAAAGAACGGCTTGTTGCCCGTTGCCTGCTGCCCCGCCATGCGGAAGGCCCAGGCCGCGGCGCCAATGACGACGGCGCCCAATATGATCCATAGCCACCAGGTCATTTTGGATGCCTCAGTCTTGGGTTCGACAGGATCGAAAGCACGTCCGCCGTGAGATTCAGAAGGATATAGGCCGCCGCGAAGATCAGGCAGCAGGCCTGCACCACGGGGATGTCGCGGATCTTGACGCTATCCACAAAGAGCTGCCCGATGCCCGGGTAGACGAACACCACCTCGACCACGACCACGCCGGTGATCAGGTAGGCCAGGTTCAGCGCGATCACGTTGATGATCGGCGCCAGCGCGTTGGGCAGCGCGTGCACCACGATGACCCGCATCGGCGAGATGCCCTTGAGCCGCGCCATCTCGATATAGGGGCTCGCGAGCAAGTTGATGATCGCCGCGCGGGTCATGCGCATCATATGCGCCGTCACCACCAGCGTCAGCGTCAGCGCGGGCAGCATGGTCTTCTCCAGCCGCTCGCCAAAGCCCATGCCCTCGAAGATGTTCGACAGCGATGGGAAGACCGGGTTCAGCACGGCCAGGAACAGGATCAGGATGTAGGCCAGGAAGAATTCCGGCGATGAGATTGAGGTCAGCGTGGTGATGTTCGTCGCGCGGTCGAAGACCGAGTTGCGGTAGAGCGCCGCCAGGACCCCGAGGATCACCGCGAAGGGCACCGCAATCGCCGCGGTCACACCCGCCAGGAACATCGTGTTCATGAACCGGGGCGCGATCTGCTCTAGCACGCCCTTAAGCTGCGTGCCGCCCATGTTGGAGGCAAAGTTCATCTGCGCGAAGCTGACGCCCAGATCGCCGGTCAACATGCCGCCCAGCCAGGTGAAGTATCGGTAGAAATAGGGCTGATCGAGGCCGAGGTCCTTACGGATCGCAGCGACCGCCTCGTCTGTCGCGCCCTGTCCAAGCACCGCCTGGGCGAAGTCGCCCGGTAGCGCGTTCACAGCGATGAAGATCACCAGAGAAACTACGATCAACGTCACCAAACCGAGCAATAACCGTTGCCCGATAATTCGGAGTACAGAATTCAAACCGTGGAGCCCCCCGCGTCACTACCCATCTGCATCAAAAAACTACCTGCCTCAGGGCACATGTAAAGCGTTGAGATTGGTTGGACTCCTTTTTATGGGCGCGCTGGACGTAAACGCACGATAATCTGGCACTATCAGCTCGCGCGTTTAGGATTTGGCCAGCGCCTTGATCGCAGGCTCGCGCGCGATGCGCTGCATCGTGCGGATAAGCTCGGCGCTGATGCCCGCCTCGGACAGCGCGTGCCCGGCCTTGCCCACCATGCGCAGATCCGATCCGGGCCAGGCCTTGTGCAGCCGATACGCCGAGACGGGCGGGCAGATCATGTCATAGCGGCCCTGCACGATGGTGCCGCGGATGCCCTTTAGGCGGTCCACCTGCTTTAGAATCTGCCCATCTTCTTCAAGGAAAGCCCTGTTTGTGAAGTAGTGGTTCTCGATCCGCGCAAAGGCACGGGCGTAGTCGGCGGGGCTCTCGCCGCTGGGGCCCTCGTTTTCTATGCTGGCCAGCGTGTTCTCCCAGCTGGCCCAGGCCCGGGCGAACCGCGTCTCAAGCATCAGATCGTCGGAAAAAAGCCGCTTGTGATAGGCCGCGATCATGTCGCCGTGCTCTTCCTCGGGGATCAGGCCCGAAAAGCGCGCCCACATATCGGGCCAGAACTGCCCGGCCCCTCCGCCGTAGAACCAATCCAGCTCGGCCTGTGTCGCCAGGAACACACCGCGCAGGATCAGATAGGCGGCGCGGTCGGGATGCGTCTCGGCGTAAACCAGCGCCAGCGTGGCGCCCCAAGACCCGCCAAAGACGCACCATTGCTCGATGTCCAGCGCCTCGCGGATCGCCTCGATGTCGCGGACCAGGTGCCAGGTCGTGTTCGCCTCGACGCTGGCATGGGGCCGCGAGCGCCCGCAGCCGCGCTGATCGAACAGCACGATGCGATAGACAGAAGGGTCAAAGTAGCGCCGCATCGCCGGGCTGCAGCCGCCGCCGGGCCCGCCATGCAGCACGACCACCGGGATGCCGTCGCGGTTGCCGCATTGCTCGACATAAATGCGGTGCCCGTCGCCGACCTCCATAACCCGCTGATCGAACGGGTCGATGGGCGGGTGCAGGTAGGGTGCGCTGTTTCGTCTATCTGCCGACTTGTCCATATCTGCCCTATATAGTGCCCAGGCCGTCCCTGCCATGGGGGGCGCATGAAAATCCGCGAGGCGCCGATATGCAAAGCACGATTGACCCCGCCGAGGTCGCCAAATTCGAGGCCATGGCCGCCGAGTGGTGGGACCCCGACGGCAAGTTCAAGCCGCTTCATATGCTGAATCCCTGCCGGTTGGACTACATTACCGCTCAGATCGCCTCCGAGTTCGACCGCGACCTGACCAAGCGCGGGGCTTTCGAGGGGCTGCGGATCCTGGACATCGGCTGTGGCGGCGGGCTGTTGTCAGAGCCCATGGCGCGGCTGGGCGCCACGGTCGTGGGCGCCGACGCCGCCGCGGGCAACATCCCCGTGGCCCAGGTCCATGCCGAGCAGATGGGGCTAAAGATCGATTACCGCCACACCAGCGCCGAGGCGCTGGCCGCCGATGGCGAGCAATTCGACGCCATCCTGAACATGGAAGTGGTCGAGCACGTGGCCGACCCGCTGGGGTTCCTGACCGCCTGCCAGCAGCTTCTAAAGCCCGGCGGGATCATGACCTGCTCGACCCTGAACCGGAACCCCAAGAGCTTTCTGATGGCCATCATCGGCGCCGAGCACGTGATGCGCTGGCTGCCCAAGGGCACGCATGATTGGTCCAAATTCATCACCCCGGACGAGCTTTTCGACCTGCTGCGCCAGGCCGGGCTGGACCCGGTGGACCGCAAGGGGTTCGTGTTCAACCCGCTGGGCTGGTCCTGGTCGATCTCGGACCGCGATTTGTCGGTGAACTACGTGACCGCGAGTGTTAAGCCGGGCGCATGAACATCCAAAAGGATCTTGACGCGCTTGGCGTAAAAGACGGGGACGCCCTCTTTGTGCATGCCGGGATTAAGGGGCTGGGCGCGGGCCCTGATGATATCATTCAGGCGCTTCTTGCCGCTGTCGGTGACGCGGGCCTGGTCGCCATGCCTGGTTTCAGCACCGATGCCTATTTTCCGGCACACCTAAGTCGCGAAGCGATGACCGCCGCAGAGATCGCAAAGGCCGAGGCCGACGTGCCCGGGTTTGACCCCAAGACCAGCCCCACGGACGGCATGGGTGTGCTGGCAGAGCGGTTCCGTACCTGGCCCGGCACGCTGCGATCTGGCCACCCCACGATCTCGGTCTGCGCGCATGGCGCCGGAGCCGAGCAGGTCGTCGCGCAGCATCCCTTGGATTGGGCCTGCGGGCCGGACACGCCCTTTGGTGCGTTTCTGAGGCGCCCGAACGCCAAAGTGCTGCTGATCAATGTGGGCTGGAACCGCTGCTCCTTGCTGCACACCGCTGAAACGCTGGCCGATCCGCGGCGCGTGAAGACGCGGCGTGTGAAGCACGAAGGCAAATGGGTCGAATCCCCAGAGGTCGCGGATGATTTGGGGCGGCTGTTCCCGTCGGTTGGGGCCGCGTTCGAGGACACCGGTGCAGTGCGGACGGGTCCGGTCGGCAAGGCCGAGGCGCGGCTGTGCAGCGCGCCAGACCTAGTGGACTTCGGTTCGGAATGGATCAGCGCGGCCAATGAGGCCAGCGGGGACCGGGCTTAGGTCGCCGCCTTCGGGAAAAAACCGCAGCCGAGGTGATTCTGTTAGCGAAATCTTGGTGATTCGGCCCGGATCATAGATCCGGGTGGGAGCGGCCGCTCGTAACCGGAGGTTACCCACCCAGTTTTAGGTTTCAGCCTACGCATTAAGATTTCGTTGAAATCTCCATAGCGCGCGAATGTGCCGCGGCCCGGTTTGCGGCTAATAGGCGGGCTTTAGCAGGCTCACCAGGGTCTCTTTTAGAACGAACCCCGCGCGGCGATAGATGCGCCCAGCGGGCGAGCCTGTTTCGGCGACGATCACCAAAATGCAGCCGGGCAGCTGCGCACGGGCAAAGGCGCTGACCTTAGCGAGCAGAGCCGCGCATATGCCCCGGCCTCGGTGACTTTTGCGCGTCTCCACCGATTGGAACCGGGCGAGCCCATCGCCCCAAAATATGCCCATATCCGCGACCAGAAGGTCGCTCTCATAGACCCCGAACCAGGCCGCGCGACCCTGCTCGCAAGCCTGACGGACCTGCGCGAACTTCGCCTCTAGGTAGGGCAAGTGGCGCGGACTATCATGGCCCTGCTCCACCCCGGTTTCGCATTGGAGCGAGACTAACCCGGCCCAATCTGTATCCGAGTCTATCCTCCGAAACGTCAGACCAGGGGGAAGCTCTGGCCCCACGATGCCGCCATTCGCGGCCAGGATATCCGTGTGGTCCAGGGTCATGCCCGCCAGGCCTAGCATCGCTTCGGGCGGGTCCTCGCCCGGCGTGTCGAAACTGATCACGATATGCTCTGCCTCGGGGAAGGCCGTCGCGAAGGCGTGCAGCATCGCATCAGAATCGCGCGGATGGGCGCGGTAGATCAGCTGATTTCCATACCAAAAGCTCGGCTCGGCGGGCGTGCGCTGCACGATGAAACCGCCCTTGTCCTCAAACGTGCTGCGCCCCGCCATCACCAGCGCCTCGGACCGCAGCCCTAGCGAGCGGAACATCACGTGCCTCCGAGCCGCGTGCGGACCTCGCGCAGCACCGGTAACGCAGCGCGCACCTTATCCGAGCCGATTGCCGCCACGACCTCGGCCACGATCGGCGCGATCACTTGGAACGCGGTCTCGCAGGCCTGCCGCCCCGAGGGGCTGATCGCCACGAATTTGCGCCGCGCGTCGTCCCAATCGGGCCGGATGTGGACATGCCCCGCGCGCTCGAGTTTCGCCAGGGTGTTGGTCATCGCCCCGCGGGTGACGTGGAATACATCGGCCAGTTGCCCCGGGCTTTTCTCGCCATTCGTGCGCGCCAGGTGGTTCAACACCGAAAAGTGGCTAAGTTCCATGCCCTTGGGCAACGCCTTGCTCAGCCGATTGCGCGCAAGCTGATCGGCCATGAAGATCTCGCTGAAAAGCGCGACCGATAGGTTGTCGTTCTGTTCGCTCATTTAAGGACCGCTGAAGGGGCGGTCATGGCTTAGCGCCGGAATGCGGGTGCGCGCAAGCGTTACCTGGGCCAGATCAAGCGCGACCAGCGTCACGCCGGGCGCGGCGCCTGCCTTGGCCTCGATGCCGCCCCAGGGGTCTATCGCCACGGAATGCCCGAAGGTGGCGCGCGGCCGACCGCGCGTCAGCGCGTGCTGACCGGTCTGGGCGGGCGCCAGGATATAGGCGCCGGTCTCGATGGCGCGGGACCGCAAGAGCACCTCCCAATGCGCCGCGCCCGTCACAGGCGAGAAGGCCGACGGCACGGTGATGATCTGCGCCCCGGCCTGGCCCAGCGCGCGGTAGAGCGCCGGAAAGCGCATGTCGTAGCAGATCGTCAGCCCGATCTTGCCCAGCGGCGTGTCGACCACGGTGATCTGGTCACCGGGGCGATAGCCCTTCGATTCGTGGTACTGCTCGGTGTCCGAGATCGTCACATCGAACATGTGGATCTTGTCGTAGCGTGCCGCGATGTCGCCAGCCGGGTTGATCAGGAAGGAGCGGTTCGCGAACCGCCCCTGCGGGTCGTCGGTCTTCAGCGCCAGCGAGCCGATCAGCACCCATTTGCCCAGCCGGGCCGCGTCGTCGCGCAGCGCCGCCAGCGTTGGGTCCTCCGCCTCGGGGCGCAGCACCTCGATCTGCCTTGTGCGGCTGGTGGAGACGCAGTTCGTCACCTCTGGCGTGACGATCAAATCGGCAATTTGCGCCGCGTTAGAGACGTATTCGCGGGTTTTGACCAGGTTCGCCGCCGGGTCGTCCGAGGAGGAAAGCTGGATCAGGGCCGCGCGGGTCACCCCGTCACCCGGCCAGCATCGCGTCCAGCCGCCCGGCGCGCTCTAATGCGGCCAGGTCATCATAGCCGCCCACATGCTTGGGCCCGATGAAGATCTGCGGCACCGTGTGCCGCCCGCCCGCGCGCTTCATCATCTCTTGCCGGCGATGCGGCTGCGCCAGCACGTCGACTTCGGCATAGCTGACGCCCTTCTGGTCCAGCAAACGCTTGGCGGCATGGCAAAACCCGCAAAGCGGAGAGGTGTAGAGTTCAACGGGCTGCATGGGTGGGATGTCCTTGGTCACGTGTTCCGAGGGAACTTAGGCATCCTTGGCGACCCGCGCCAGTGTCAATATATCAACCCGGCGTGAGCCAATGGCCCGGCAGGCCTCGGCCGCCACGGCCAGCGTCGCGCCAGAGGTCATCACGTCATCCACCAGCAGCACGGGCCGCCCCGCGAGCTTGAGCGCCGCGTGCTTGGCGGGCCGGATGGCGTCGGCGAGGTTGGCAAAACGCTCGTCTCGGGACATGCCGTCCTGCAACTTGGTCTGGCGCGTGCGCGTCAGAAGGTCCGGGATCGTGTTGCGCGCGAGATGCTTGGACAATGCATTGGCCAGGACCGCGGCCTGGTTGTAGCGCCGCTTGATCAGCCGCAGCGAATGCGCGGGCACGGGCACCAGCACCGTGTCCTCAAAGAGCAGCTCCGTGCCGACCCCCGCCATCCAGGCCGAGAGCGGGCGCGCGAGGTCCAGCCGGTCGCCATGCTTCAGCGCCAGGACCATCCTGCGCGCGTTGCCCTTGTAGATCAGCGCCGAGCGGCCGCGAGTCCAGGGGCGCGCAATCGCGATACAGTCGTCGCAATGCACCGGCTGGTCGGTTTTCTCCCCCGGCAGCGGCACCCCGCAGGCATCGCATGTCAGCCCGGTGACAAAGGGCGTGTCCCGCCAGCACAGACCGCACAGACCGAAACTGCTGTCCACCATCTCATCGCAACTTAGGCATGTCGGTGGAAAGGCGAGGCGCAGCAGGCTTTGCATTCCGAGATATCCCCCCTAAGACGGGCGCCGACACAGGCAGGAGCCCATGCAGCGCCAACCCGATCTGACCGACCGAACGGCATTGAACCGGAACCGCGCCCGCGCGATGCGGATGGCGGAGCCGGTAGTGTTTTTGCAGGAAGAGGCAGCTTCCAGTGTTCAGGAAAGACTCACGTTGGTTAACAAATCATTTACGGCACCCGCTGTTGTGACCGGATGGCCACAGATTTGGGCGCCCGTGGTCCCCAACGCCTTAGTGGTCGCGGATGACGATGTGCTGGACCTGCAAGAGCGGTCGCATGACCTGGTGATCCACGCCATGTCCCTGCATTGGGCGAGCGATCCCGTTGGGCAGCTGATCCAATGCCGCCGTGCCTTGAAGCCCGATGGGCTCTTTCTATGCATCCTCCTGGGGGGCCAGACCCTGCACGAGCTGCGGGCCGTTTTGGCCGAGTCAGAGACTGAATTGACCGGCGGGCTGAGCCCGCGCGTCGCGCCCATGGCCGAGATCCGCGACCTCGGCGCGCTGTTGCAGCGGGCGGGCTTTGCGCTGCCCGTAGCCGACACCGACAGCCTATCCGTGTCCTATACCGACTTGTTCCGTCTGATGGCGGAGCTGCGCGGGATGGGTGAGGCCAACGCGCTGGCCGCCCGTCTGCGGCGCCCCACGCGGCGGGGCGTTTTCCTGGACGCCGCCCAGCGCTACGCGGCTGCATACGCGACAGATGGCGGGCGGATCACCGCAACTTTCGAGCTTATCACGCTGACGGGTTGGGCGCCGGACGACAGCCAGCCGCAGCCCTTGAGACCCGGTTCTGCCAAGGCGCGCCTAGCGGATGCGCTTGGGACCGAAGAGACCGAATTGCCCAAGGGCAATTGACGGGAAAGGATTGGGATTTATGTCGAACACAGAACAGATTGATGGGGCCCCAGACATGCTCGACACAAACGCGACCGCGAATACGCACCTGCCCGCGGAACACCCCGGGGTGAAGCCGCGCAAGGTCGGCGTGCTGCTGGCCAATCTGGGCACCCCGGACAATTACGACTACTGGTCCATGCGGCGCTATCTGAACGAGTTCCTCAGCGACCGACGCGTGATCGACTATGCGCCCTGGAAGTGGCAGCCCCTGCTGCAGCTCATCATCCTGACAAAGCGCCCCTTCACCAGCGGTGCGGCTTACAAAAGCATCTGGAACCACGCGCAGGGCGAGAGCCCGCTGATGACGATCACCAAAGACCAGACCGCCGCCCTTTCCGAGTGGGCGACCGCGCGCTACGGCGGCGAGGTGATCGTGGATTTCTGCATGCGCTATGGGAACCCGTCCACCGAATCAAAGGTGCGGGCGCTGGTCGAGCAGGGCTGCGACCGGGTCCTGTTCTTCCCGCTCTACCCGCATTACGCGGGCGCCACCTCTGCCACCGCCAACGACCAGTTCTTTCGCGCCCTGATGAAGGAAACCTGGCAGCCCGTGGCCCGCGTCGCCGCGCCCTATTTCGACGAGCCCGCCTATATCGACGCCTTGGCGCAATCGGTCGAGGCCGGCTACGCCAAGCTGGATGCCAAGCCAGACCTTCTGATCGTCAGCTATCACGGCATGCCCAAGCGCTACCTGATGCAGGGCGACCCCTACCACTGCCAGTGCCAGAAAACGACGCGCCTGCTGAAGGAACGCCTGGGCTGGGAAGACAGCGCGATCCGCACCACATTCCAGTCGGTTTTTGGGCCCGAAGAATGGCTAAAGCCCTATACGGTCGAGGAAGTTGCCCGCGTGGCCGCCGAGGAAGGCAAAAAGAACATCGCGGTGATCGCGCCCGCCTTCTCGGCGGACTGCATCGAGACCTTGGAGGAGATCCAGGAAGAGATCTGCGAAAGCTTCGAAGAGGCCGGCGGCGAGAAATTCACCTATATCCCATGCCTGAACGACGCGCCCGCCCATATCGAAGCGCTGGGCAAGGTGATCGAGGACAACTTGAGCGGCTGGATCAAGTAGGTTCCGCGCGGGTTACGGAAAGCCCACAAAAAAACAGCGGCGCCGGATCGGCACCGCTGCTTCTATCTCTGTGTAAGGCCGCTGAAGCGGCCAGGCGCTCGGCTTACGAGCTGGCAGCTGCGACGACAGCAACCAACAGAAGAAGAACAACAAGACCTGCCGACGAGGACGACGCTGCTTCTTCAATGATTACTTCGGGCTCGATGACAACAGGGTCAATGGTGCCAGCGTAGGCTGCTGTGGACGCGGCGGCTGCGATGAGAGCAGCGATTGCGACTTTCTTCATGTGGTCCTCCAGGTATCTTGTTCTGGTATGTAAATCGAATAGACACAGGACGCACTCATACGCCCGTAGGATTCTCACTAACCACCATTAACCGTTAAAGGCGAATGCAAGTTTTGCAACGCGGCACGTTCGACCCTGGTATCTCGTCAAATAAGCAACACTTGCGTACCGACTTTGGTCATGCCGAACAGCTCGGCGATGTGCTCGTTGTATAACCCTATGCAACCATTGGATGATTTCCGACCGATCTTGCGCGTGTCATGCGTGCCGTGGATGCGGTAATAGGTCCACGACAAGTAGAGCGCGTGGGATCCCAGCGGGTTGTCCGGGCCGGGCCCGATGAAGCTTGGCCATTCTGGATTGCGCTTGAGCATTGACGGCGTGGGGCGCCAGGACGGGCCCTCAACCTTCTGAATAACCCTGGTGCGGCCGCGCTTGGTTAGCTCTTCGCTCAACGGCACACTGGTCGGGTACAGCTTGTAAACAGACTGGTCCTCGGACCAGTAATGCAAGGCGCGCGAGGTGACATCGACCAAGACCGCGCCACCCTTCGTATTCGAGAAATACGGTCGCCAGTCCAGCGCGCGGAAGCTAGAGATGTTGCGGCGCACGATCGCTGTTTCTTCGCCCTGGATGTCGACGGTATCGCCGATGGTCTGGGCCAGTGCGGGCGCGGCCAGTCCGCTTGCCGCCGCGGTGCCCAGAAACAGCCTGCGGTTCATTTTATTCTCAAGTCCGTCAGCCATGAAATTCTCCATCTGCTGATAATCAGCCTGGCTACACATTATTGCGAGAAAGCCGCAGTCGCAATTCAAACAAATGTCAACGCGCAGTATCCCGCTGGCAACGATTTGATTACGCTACACCAAGACGGTATGGCAATTGAGAATAAAGAGGATAGGCGACCAGATATGCGTTCCATTGCCCTGTTGATCACCGCGTTGTTCGCGCTTGTCGCCTGCACAGCCACGCCCATTGAGGCGCCGCTTGGCGCTGATGGCAAGCCATTGCCGCGGCTCTACCGCATTTCGAAGTCGAATGAATCGCGCATCCAGATCCGGATGCTGGACTCGGTGAACGCGCTGCGCCAGGCCTCTGGCGCCCCCGCCTTGCAGCTGAACGCGTCGCTTAACGCCGCCGCCGCGACCCATTCGCGGGACATGTCCGTGCAGAACCGGCCCTGGCATTTCGGCTCGGACGGCTCGTCGCCGGTAGAGCGCGTCCAGCGCGCGGGCTACGAGTTGACCCTTTTGGGGGAGAACATCTCGGAGACGTTCGAAACCGAGCTTCAAACGCTGGCCGCATGGATGGCGCAGCCCGACACGCGTCAGGTCATCCTGGATCGAGAGGGCCGGGATATGGGCTTTTCCTGGTTCCAGGAACCGGGCGGTAAGATCTGGTGGACCCTGATCATAGGCGGCGGCGGACCGGCGCAGATCCCGCAAGCCGCCCCGTCGGCCTCGCTGGAACCGGACATCCCAGGCGTGATCCCCCCCGCCACCGAGCAAGAGGGCAACGTTTAGGGGTAGATGTCGATTACCGTGCCGTTGCGCACCATCGCATAGATCCACTCCATCTCGCGGTTCGAAACCGCGATGCAGCCCCAGTTCCAATCCTCGTCCCGCTTCAGCGGATTCGGTCGCCCGTGGATAAAGATGTCACCGCCCGGGTCCTTCCCGGCGACGCGTGCCGCGGCGATGTCGCGGACATTCGGATAGGAGATCCCCAGCGACAGGTGGAACCTGCTGTTCGGGTTGCGGCGGTCGATCAGATACCGACCTTCGGGCGTCCTGCCGTCGCCTTCAAAGTTTTTGTGCCCTGAAGGCGCGAAGCCGAGGTTGATCTCGTATTCCTCGAGCACCTTGTCGTGGTGGTAGAGCCGCATCTTCCGCGCGTCCTTCCACACGACGACGCGCGTCACCTCGGGCCCGTTATAGGTCTTGAACTTGCTCGACGAGCAGGCCGACACACCAAGCACCAACGCCAGAAGCGCAAGTATCTTAAGCATTTTCATTCGTTACACCGTCCTGCCTCTCGCGGACACCTTAGCGCATTACAGCCTGTGGACAAAGTGCCCCGCGCTCACGGGCGCGTTACTGTTGCCGCTCTCTCAACTGCGTCTCGATCGCCGCCAATCGCTGCAGCACCTCGTCGCGATAGCTGTCGGTGGCGGCGTTGGTTTCCTCGGCATGGGCGTCCTGCATCGAGTTCACGATCAAACCCACCAGCAGGTTCACCACCGCGAAGGTCGTAACCATGATGAAGGGCACGAAGAACGCCCAGGCATAGGGGAAGGCCTCCATCACCGGGCGCACGATGCCCATGGACCAGCTCTCTAGCGTCATGATCTGGAACAATGAGTAGGCGGACTTGCCCAGCGTGCCGAACCACTCGGTGAACAGAACGTTCTGCTCCGGCGTGCAATGCGCGCAGCCCAGGCCGAACAACTTCGTCGCCATCACCGCGCCGATGTAAAAGATGATCGCCATCAGCAGGAACACCGAGGCCATGCCCGGCAGCGCGGTCACGAACCCCTCGACCACGCGACGCAGCCGCGGCGCCACCGAGATCACCCGCAGCACCCGCAGGATCCGCAGCGCCCGCAAGACCGAGAGCCCCTGCGCCGTCGGGGCCAGAGAGATCCCCACGATGATGAAGTCAAAGATGTTCCAGCCGTCGCGGAAGAACCGCAGCCTATAGGCGGCGAATTTGATCAGCAGCTCGATCACAAAGATCGCCAGACAAACCTGGTCCAGCAGATGGATCAGCTCGCCGTACTGCGCCATCGCCGACTTTGATGTCTCCAGCCCCAGGATGACTGCGTTGAACACGATCACCGCCATGATGAAGCTGCGCACTCGGTCGTGCTCGATAAAGCTGGTCAAACGGTCCTGCATGGGCGTGCCCCTTGTTTTGCGCGCCTTATGCTACCTGGAAAAGCTTGCGGCAAGTTCGATATGGGGCGACCAGCGGAACTGGTCCACAAGATCGATCCAATTGATCGCAAATCCGGCGGCGGTGAGCGTTTTCGCATCGCGCGCGAATGTGACCGGGTTGCAGGACACCATCGCGAGGGTCGCGAGGTCAGATTGGGCGATCTCCGCGATCTGCGCCGCGGCACCCGCACGGGGCGGGTCGATCACCGCGGCGTCAAAGCGATTCAGGTCCTGCGGCACCAGCGGGCGGCGGAAGAGGTCGCGCTTCTCGGTGGTAACTTGGTGCAGGTTCGGCGCGGCGCGCCAGGCACGGTCGAGCACGTACAGCATCTCGGCCTCGCCTTCGACCGCCAGCACATCAGCGTGCCGTGACAGCGGTAGGGCAAAGGTACCGCACCCAGCAAAGAGGTCGACAATGCGTTTGGCACCGGAAACAGTCTCTAACACGGCCTGTATGAGCGCATCTTGCCCCTCGGCGGTCGCCTGCAAGAAGCTGTCCGGCGGCGGGGTCACGGCGATCCCGTCAAAGACCTGCACCGGCGCGTGACGCTCTAGCAATGTCTCGCCGTTCCAGGTCAGCCGCGCCAGGCTATGGCGCTGCGCCAATGCGGTGGCCTCGGGGATCTGCGGCGGGGTCAGGTCCTTGGCATCGCGGATGGAGACGTCCGCCCCCGCCTCGGACCAGGTCACCGACAGGGACAGCTCGCCCTTGCGCGAGGCACCGAAGCGGACCAGCTCGTCTAGTGCCGGGATCATTGCGGTGATCTCTGGCAGCAATGTTTGGCAGCCAGGCACCTCATGGATCACGTCAGAGCCGCGGCCATGGAAGCCCACCAAGGCGCCGGATTTCGTGCGGCGGCCCGAGAACGTGGCGCGGCGGCGGGTTTGCCGAGGCGAGCTATGCACTGCGCGGATCGGCGCGGGCAGCCCGTGCGCGGCCAGCGCTTCGGTCAGCACTTGGCGCTTCCAGCTCTCGACAAAAGGATCGCGGGCGTGCTGCAAAGCGCACCCGCCGCACCGCTTGAAATGGGTGCAGGGCGGCGAGACACGATCCGGCGAGGGCGTCACGATCTTGGGCGCGGCGATACGGTCTTTGTCCAGGTCGCCTGTCACCACCTCTCCGGGTAGGGTCAGCGGCGCAAAGACAGGCCCCGGCGCGATCCCGTCGCCGTGATGGCCGAGGCGTTCGATGGTGTATTCAGGCATAAACAGTCTCTAACTCGTGCAAAAACCCGCGAACATCCGCGGGCGAGCGCAGATGATACACGTCCTTAGTCTCTAACGCAGCAGTTGCCATGGCGCGGATCCGCGCGCGTGCTGTGTTGCGGGTGTTCCAGATCCAGGCCCAAAACTCTGGGTCGAATTGCTCTGGGCAATCCTCCGGCAGATCTGCGCGAGAGCGGCCATAATCGCGGATCGTGCGCTTGAAGACCCGCCAAACCCGCAACAGAAACGGCATGTCCAGCACGATCAGCGTGTCTGCGCGCGCCAGCCGGTTGTCCCAGGTCGCCGACAGCCCGCCCTCGAAGATCCATTCCGGCTTGGCCTCTTCCGCCAGGGCCATCTCGATCTTCTCCGGCTTTGGGCGTTCCTCCCACCCAGGCATCCAGTGGATCAGATCCACATGCACCACCGGCAAACCGGTGATCTCGCCCAGCGCGCGGGCAAGGGTGGACTTGCCGCTGCCCGGCTGCCCGATGATCATCACGCGTTTCATTCCGCCGCTTCGGTGAGCCCGATGAACCCGCCCGACTGCCGGTTCCAGAACCGCGCATAAAACCCGCCCTTGGCGATCAGATCGTCATGGGTGCCTTCCTCGGCAATGCGACCCTGATCCAGCACAATGATGCGATCCATGCGGGCAATCGTGGACAGGCGATGCGCGATGGCCAGCACGGTCTTGCCCTGCATCACATCGACCAGCGCGGCCTGGATTTCAGCCTCGACCTCGCTGTCCAAGGCAGAGGTCGCCTCGTCCAGCACCAGGATCGGCGCGTCCTTTAAGATCGCCCGCGCCAAAGCGATGCGCTGCCGCTGCCCGCCGGAAAGCTTCACGCCGCGCTCGCCCAGGAAGGCCTGATAGCCGCTGCGCCCGCGATGGTCGGCCAGCTCTAGAATAAAGTCATGCGCCTCGGCGCGGCGCGCGGCGGCGATGACCTCTTCGTCGCTGGCCTCGGTGCGGCCATAGCGGATGTTGTCCATGGCGGTGCGGTTGAACATGGCGGTCTCTTGCGTGACCATGCCGATCTGCGCGCGCAGGCTTTCCTGCCGCACGCCCGCAACATCCTGGCCGTCAATCAAGACGCGCCCCGCCTTGGTGTCATAAAGTCGCAAAAGCAGGCTGAGCAGGGTCGATTTCCCGGCACCGGAGGCGCCGACAATCGCGACCTTCTCGCCGGGTTGAATCGCCAGGTTGATGCCGTCCACCCCACCGGTTTCGCGCCCATAGGCGAAGGTGACGTTGTCAAAGTGGATCGCCCCTTGGCTGACTTCCAGCGTGCCTGCAACCGGCGCGTCCTCGATCCGGTTCGCGGGCGCGATGGTCTGCATCCCATTCTCGACCTCGCCGACATGGCTGTAGATCGCCATCAGCGTGAAGCTGATCCACCCGGTCATCTGGCTGAGCCGGATCGTGATCGCGCCCGCGGCGGCGATATCGCCCGGCGTGATCCCGTTGCCGCGCAACACAATCGCCATCGCCACCATACCAACCGGCAAGAGCCCCGCGATGAAGATCAGGCCAAAGCGGAACAGCGTCTGCGCCTCGCCAAACCGCAAGGCTCTGTCGCGTAGCGAGGTTATGGCGTTGAGCACCATGCGGTCCTCATGCGCAGAGCCGGCAAAGAGCTTGACCGTTTTGACGTTGCTGATCGTATCGACCACCTGCCCGGTCACACCGGCCCGCGCTTCGGCCCGCGCCGAGGAACGGACCCGGATGATCGGCAGCATCACCCGAAGGAACGCGAGATAGACACAAAACCAGCCTAAAAGCAGCAAAACCATCCAAGGGCTCATCGCCCCCAGGACCCAAGCCGCGCCGATGACCGTCGCCAGCCCAAAGGTGATCGCGTTCACGCTTTCGATCACGATCTCGGTCAGCGAGTTCGCGGCCTGCATCTTTTTCTGCGCGATCCGCCCGGCGAAATCATTGTCGAAATAGGTGACCGATTGCCCGATGGTCCAGCGGTAGAGCCGCGCCATAATCAGCTTGCCAATATTCGGCCCGATCATCACCGATTGCGTCAGCGCCAACCCGCCGAAGAACAGCGGCCGCATCACCAGCAGGATGAAGATCGACATCAGGATAAGACCCCAATGCTCGGCCAGGAAGGTCTCGTTCGGGGTCTGGTCGACCGCATCCACCAAAGCGCCCAGAAAGTACATCGCCAGCACTTCGGTCAGGCCCGCGATCACCGAGATCGCGGTGCCCAGCCAGACCACGCGCCAGCCGCCGCGCAGGCACCACAGAATGAACGGGCGCAGCTCGACGGGCGGCGGGCCATCCGCGGGCTGTTCCGTGTCGATCTGATTGCCCGCGGCCTCGATGAACCGCGACATGGTCTGCTTCATTCCGCAGCCTCCTCGATGCCTATGAACCCGCCAGATTGCCTGTTCCAGAAACTGGCATATAGCCCGCCTTGGGCCAAGAGCTCGGAATGGGTGCCGTCCTCGACCACGCGACCCGCGTCGAGCACCACGATCCGGTCAAGCTGCGCGATGGTGGACAGGCGGTGCGCGATGGCGATGACCGTCTTGCCCGCCATCATGCCATAAAGCGTTTCCTGGATCGCGGCCTCGACCTCGCTATCCAAGGCGCTCGTCGCCTCGTCGAGCACCAGGATTGGCGCGTCCTTGAGGATCACCCGCGCAAGCGCCACGCGCTGGCGCTGCCCGCCGGACAGCTTGACGCCGCGCTCGCCCACCTGGGCCTCATAGCCTTTGCGGCCCTCCGGGTCCTCAAGATCCAGGATGAACGCATGCGCCTCGGCCTGGCGCGCGGCGCGGATCATCTCTTCTTCCGTGGCATCGGGGCGGCCATAGAGGATGTTGTCCCGCACCGAGCGGTGCATCAGAGAGCTGTCCTGCTGCACCATGGCAATCGCCCCGCGCAGGCTGTCTTGGGTGACGCGCGCGATGTCCTGCCCGTCGATGCGAATGGTTCCGGATTCCGCGTCGTAGAACCGCAAAAGCAGCTTCACCAGCGTGGACTTGCCCGCGCCCGACCGCCCAACGATCCCGACCTTCTCACCTGGCCGGATGTTGAGCGAAACAGAGTCTAACCCGCCGACATCACGCCCATAATGGTGGGTCAATTCGTCGATCTCAATCGTGCCGGTCGACAGCTCTAGCGGCTTGGCATCCGGCGCGTCCACCAACGCGATGGGGCGCGTGATGGTCTGCATCCCTTCCTGCACGATCCCGAGGTTGCGGAAGAAGGACGTCACCGCCCACATGATCCAGCCGGTCATGGCGTTCAGCCGCAGCGTCAGCGCGGTCGCCGCCGCCACCACGCCCACGGAAGCCCCCGCGTTCATCCAAAGCGCGATGGCCCAGCCCACCACGCCGACAATCAAGAGCCCGTTCAGCGTCACCAAAGAGATGTCCATCACCGTGTAGATGCGCATCTCTTTGAGGAAGGTCTCGCGGGTTTCGTCGATCGCCTCCTTCGCATAGGCCATTTCGCGGTCGTGATGCGCGAAGAGCTTGACCGAGTGGATGTTGGTGTAGCTGTCCACGATCCGCCCGGTGACCTTCGACCGCGCGTCCGCCGCGGCCTGACTGGCCGGGCCCACGCGCTTGATCGTCCAGCGCAGCAACCAGCCATAAAGCACCAGCCAGCCGAGCATTGGCAGCATCAGCCGCACATCGGCATTCCACAACAGCACCGCCGCGCCGACGACATAGGCAATCGCAAAGGTGATCGCGTCGAAGACCTGAAAGATGGCCTCGCCCGCGGCGGGCGGGGTCTGCGTGACGCGGTTGGCGATGCGCCCGGCGAAGTCATTCTCGAACCAACCCACCGACTGCCGCATGACCTGCCCATGCGCGCGCCAGCGAATCAGCGTGCCGAAATTCGGCAGCAGCGATTGGTTCAGAATCGCCACGTCCACCACCTGCAGAACCGGCCTGACCAGAAGGATGAACAGCGCGGCAAGGATGATCTCTGTGCCATATTGCGCCCAGACCTCTGCCGCGTCGCCGGCGTTCAGCACGTCGACGATGCGGCCCATGTAGAAGATCAGCCCGATCTCGACCGCCGCCACGATCACAGACATGATCCCAGCGTAGATGAACACGCGCTTGAACGGCTGCGAGTAGTCCCAAAGGAACGCAAACAGCTTGGTCGGCGGCGTATCGGTTGGCTTGTACGGCGTGTAAGGGTCGACGAGATTTTCAAAGAATCGGAACATGACGAAGCTCTTTAAGAGAGAGAAAAAGTTGCAAATGATCACGCGTTTGATCGGCAAAACCGCGCGCGAGTACGGGCGCGGTCTCAGCCTAAGCGGACACGAATCCCATACTTCATTTGCACCTCCGTCATCTGGATGAGTCGCGTTCTACGCGAACTGGCTGGGAATGTCACGGGTGAGAATCGCATCAAGAGGATTGCGGGACCCTAATCTTTTGATTCACCAAGCAATTCAGCCTTCGATTGCGTAAAATCCGAAGCGATCCAGCTTGCCTCCAGCGCGCGCAGTTTCGCGCCCAACGCGGGCCCTTCTTCGTGCAAATCCGCCGCTTTTATGGGGAATACTGCCTGCGCTCCGCGCTTGATCTGATCGGTTAGATTGTTGGGCAAAGGTTCGGACAAAAGCGCGTGCCGCACCAATATGGCATCTGTCGCCGCCTCAGCCCCAAGCCGGTAGCCCAGAATGGCGGGCGGGTCGGTATTGGTGGCCGCCTCGCGCAGCTGGGCCAGTTTTCGCGCGTCCGCCTTCGAGAGCCGCAGATTTTCTGGCACAGCCTGGCCACCAATTGCGGCGAGGCGCCGGATCGGGTCCGGCGCAAACCTGTCCTCCAGATGCACCAATGGCGCCAGGGCGCTGGTATCCGCGCCTGGAAGGATGCGCGTCAGGTTGCCCGCCTGCGCCATCGCCGCCACGGCGGGCGCGGGATCGGGCGCGGCCAATAGCTTGAGCATCTCGGTGCCGACGCGCTCCTTGGAAAGCGTCTCTAACCCGTCGGAATTCGCGGCACATGCGGCGAGCCCGTCGACGTCTAGCCCGGCGCTTTGATCGCCATACCAGGCATGAAACCGAAAGAAGCGCAGGATGCGCAGATAATCCTCGCGGATCCGCTGAGCCGCGTCCTCGATGAACCGCACGCGCCGCGCCTGCAGGTCCGGTAGCCCGCCAAGGGGGTCCTCGACCGTGCCATCGGGTTGCGCGTAAAGCGCGTTCATGGTGAAATCCCGACGCAGCGCATCCTCCTTGATGGTGTCAGCAAAGGCCACCACGGCGCGGCGCCCATCCGTGGCCACGTCGCGTCGAAAGGTTGTGACCTCGTGCGGGATGCCGCCCGAGACGACCGTGATCGTGCCGTGGTCTATGCCGGTGGGGATGGCCTTCAGCCCTACCAGCTCTGCCGCCGCGGTCACCTGGTCCGGTCTGGCGGACGTGCTGAGATCCACATCCGCGACCGGAACCCCTAGCAGCGTGTTGCGCACGCATCCGCCAACGGCAAAAACTTGATACTTGTCCAGGGCGTTGAAGACCGCCTGGGCCTCTGGTCGGGTCAACCAATCTGCCGACACGCGCGTCACGGCAGCCGGTCCGCGAGGCCCCGTAGGATGCGCGCCGTGGCGCCCCAGATGTAATACGGCCCGTAGGGCACGGTGTAGTAGCGCCGTCTCTGCCCGCGCCAGCGGCGCGACTGCACCGAGAAATTGGCCGGGTCAGAGACATGCGCGAAGGGCACAAAGAACATCTCTGCCACTTCGCCCGGCTCTGGAATTGGGATAAAATCGTCTCTAACGCGCCCCAAAACTGGTGTGACGGCAAAACCTGTCACGGTCTCATGGCTGGGCAAAGCGCCAAGTATCTCGACATTGGCGGGGTCCAGCCCGATCTCTTCGCGCGCTTCGCGCAGTGCAGCGGCGGCCACGTCCTTGTCGCTGGCATCGACCTTGCCGCCCGGGAACGCGATCTGCCCCGGATGGTGCTTGAGCGCCGACGAGCGCTTGGTCAAGATCACCTGCAATTCGCCATGCCGTTCCATCAACGCCACAAGCACCGCCGCTGGGCGCAACTTGCGCCCCTCCGGCAGAACCACCCCGGGGTTCAGATCGAAATCGGATGACCCAGAGCTTGGCCTTTCAAGCGCCTCCAGAATGGCCGCAAGAGGCGCATGCAAATCCAAGCTAGGCACCCCCCACGGATTCGGGCGAGAACGCATATTGCGCCCCGCAAAATTGGCAATCCGCGGTGATCATACCGGTCTCTGTTACCAGCTCCCGCAGCTCGTCAACCGGCGTGCCCGCCAGGCTGTCTTTCACGCGCTGCTCCGAGCAGGTGCATCCAAAGCTCACCGGCTGCGTGTCGAAGATCCGCGGCTGTTCCTCATGAAACAGGCGCACCAAGACATCCGTTGGCTGCAGAATCGGTCCCACCAACTCGGTCTCGTCGATGGTATCGAGCAGAATGTTCACGCGGTCCCAATTCTCACCGTCCTCCCCTTCGACCAGATCTTTGGCCGTCAGCAAAGTCTCGGCGCCCTCAGATGCGCCGGCGGCAAACGGGGATTGTTTCGGCATATGCTGGATCATCATGCCCCCCGCGCGCCAACCCGCCTTCTGGCCGGGCAGGGTCGACGACCCAAAGGAGAGCGCAAACCGCGTCGGCAGCTGCTCTGATTGGGCGAAATAGGTCTCGGCGCTGGCCGATAGCGATCCGCCGCTAAGCGGCGTGATGCCCTGATAAGGCGCGGTGCCGCTGCCTTGGTCGATCAGGATTCCAAAATAGCCCTCTCCCAGCAGGTCGAAGGGCTGCGCACCATCCTGCACCTCCTGTGCATCAAAGCTGGCATAGGCGCGCAGGCGCGCCGCCTCGCCCTCGGAGGCCGGCGCAAAGTAATCCGTCGCGATCAGCTTGACCGGGCCGTCGCCCCGGACCTGCAGCGACAGCTTCCATCGCAGGCTCATCGTCTGGCCAATCAGCGCCGTCAGCAGGGTCATCTCGGTCAGCAGTGCTTCGATCTGCGGCGGATACGCATGCTGCGCCAGGATCTCGTCCAGGCTGCGGGTCAGCCGCACGAACCGACCGCGAATATCCGCGTGATCGAGCTGAAACGGCAGGACGGTATCATCCCAGGCGATCTGAGTTCCGAGCGACATAGTCTTCCTTTACGGGCGACGCCCTGGCATACCGCGCCCCAGGCGCTGGGGCAACGGGAGCAGGGCATGATCAGGCGTTATGGCGAAGCAGTTGTTGCGGGGCAGCGGTACCAACATCGGCCAGGCATATATGCGGTTCTGCCCCGCGGGGATCAAGTGCTGCTGACCTACCAGGGGGATCCGCATTTCGAGCTGCAGCTGCCTGGCGGCGGGATCGACCCCGGCGAGACCCCGCTTGAGGCCCTGCACCGCGAAGTTTTCGAGGAAACCGGCTGGCGCATTGGGCGCGCCCAGCGCCTGGGCGCATATCGCCGGTTCGTTTACATGCCGGAATACGACATGTGGGCCGAGAAGCTTTGCCACATCTACTGCGCCTGGCCGGTTCGCGCCTACGGTCCGCCCAGCGAAGAGGGGCATGTTGCGGTCTGGATGTCCCCCTTGGATGCCGCGACGAAGCTGCACAACGAGGGGGATCGCGACTTTGTGCGGGGTCTGTTTGGCCTTTAGGGCGCTGGGCTTTGAAAATTTGCGAATTCTTCAGCGAATCGGTGGACACTGGCGCCGGGTGGGCGCCGAGGCGCCTGTGAAACCGGGCGTTACAAACCCCGATACTCCAAAAGAACCGCCGACACGTCATCTGCAAAATCCTGATCGCCAGCGTAGCTGGAAAGATCCCACATTAGGGCCTCAAAGAACTTGAGCCCGCTGAGATTGCGGTTCGCGCGAAGCAACCTCTCTAGCCCTTCGTCTTCAAGCATTTGACCCGACACGGATTCGCATTCCGTTATCCCGTCTGAACCCAGCAGCAGCCGGTCTCCGGGATTAAGCGTCACCTCGAACTCTGTGAATTCCGCGCCCGGGACCAATCCGATTGGCAATCCGCCCTGCCCCAGAAACTCAATCGAGCCGTCAACGCGCTGTATCACCGGGTGCGGATGCCCGGCCTGCGCCAAGGTCACTTCACCGGTGGCCAGGTTCACCCGGCCCAACAGAATCGTAAAGTAATGCTCGGTCTCGATCTCATCGAGGATCAGCTTGTTCAGCGTCTCGCAAACCGCCGCTGGCGAGCGCATCACCAGCGCGCCGTCCGCGCCCCTCTTGATGGCCGCATTCTGCTTTGGCGAGGACCCCGAAAGCTGGCCCGCCAGGCGCGCCGTGATCAGCGCAGAGGCGATCCCGTGACCAGAGACATCCAGTGAATAGATGCCGATCTCTGTCTCGCTTACCGGAAAGACACCGACCAGATCACCGCCGACATGCCCGGCGGGCTTCAGCAGCATGGACACGTCAGCACCGCTAAAGGCACAGTGACGATCCGGCACCAAGGACTGCTGCAGTTTGCGCGCCTCGACCAGGTCGCGATCTATCGCGTCATAAAGAACGCGCAGTTCCTCAAGCGTTGTCGTGACAAGCCGTTTCTTCTCTGTCAGCTCGCGCTCCATCTCTAGGATGCGCTGCCCGGCGCGGATACGCGATCGCAGCTCCGCCGCGTTGAACGGCTTGGTAAGAAAATCGTCGGCGCCGACATCCAGCCCCTCCGCCACCTCGCCCTTTTCACTCTTGGAGGTCAGTAGAATGAAATAGCCGTAGCGATCACCGCGAAGCGCGCGGTAGCGGCGGCAAAGCTCGAGCCCCGACATCCCGGGCATCATCCAGTCGCTGACCACAAAATCGGGGCAGTCCGCCTGGCAAATCTCCAGCGCCTCTTCACCGCTCGCGGCCTCGACAACGTGATACCCCCAGCGCCCCAGCTGAGCGCTGACAAGCCGACGCTGCGCGCGGCTGTCATCAACAACAAGAATTGTCTCTTGTTGCGCCTCGTCTAAACGAGGCGGCAAAGGGTGTTTGGCGAACTGGCTCAACGCATCAAAACTCATTCAGGAGGCACAATCATTAGTTAGTAGGATCCAGTGGTTAAAGTGTCTCTAAGCCTAAACTTTTATGGAATTATTCTACCGCTTCGATGCGCGTTTACCCGGCCTTCTCTAAATCGTGCTTTCATCCGCGCGGCCTAAAGCAGGTCGCAAAAAACCTGAATCAGGTTTTCAAGCGAAACGCTTAAAGAACTGGAAATGCCATGATGGACTGGGACCGAATCGAAGAACTGCGCTCTGAGGTCGGACAAGAGGATTTCCTGGAGGTCGTAGAGCTTTTCCTGGCAGAGGTGGACGAGGTGGTCGAAAGGCTAACCGCCAACGCCAACCCAGAGAATTATGAGGCGGAGTTTCACTTTCTTAAAGGCTCGGCGCTGAACTTGGGGCTCGCCGAATTCGCCCGCGCCTGTTCAGAGGCCGAGAAACTGGCCGCATCCGGCAAAGCAGAAACGATCTGCGTCGCCGATCCGATCTTGATCTACGCAGACTCCAAGTCCGCTTTGCTGGGGTTCCTTGAAACTGGGGCCGCAGCCTAGACTAGGCCAAAACCCACCACCCCATTGCCCTCCTTGGCGTTTCTCGCTATCCGCCGCGCGATAGCAAACGCATACGAGGAAGCCCCATGTCCGCGCCCAAGAAAGTCGTCCTGGCCTATTCCGGCGGCCTTGACACCTCGATCATTCTGAAATGGCTGCAGACCGAATATGGCTGCGAGGTCGTGACCTTCACCGCCGATCTGGGCCAAGGTGAAGAGCTTGAGCCCGCGCGCGCCAAGGCGGAACTTCTCGGGATCAGCCCCGACAACATCTATATCGAAGATGTGCGCGAAGAATTCGTGCGCGACTTTGTGTTCCCGATGTTCCGGGCGAACGCGGTGTATGAGGGGCTGTACCTGCTGGGCACCTCCATCGCGCGGCCCCTGATCAGCAAGCGCCTGGTCGAGATCGCCGCCGAGACCGGCGCGGATGCCGTGGCCCACGGCGCCACCGGCAAGGGCAACGACCAGGTTCGCTTTGAGCTGAGCGCCTATGCGCTGAACCCCGACATCAAGGTGATTGCCCCATGGCGCGAATGGGATCTGACCAGCCGCACCCGGCTGATCGGCTTCGCCGAAGAGCACCAGATTCCGATCGCCAAGGACAAGCGCGGCGAGGCGCCGTTCAGCGTGGACGCCAACCTCTTGCACACTTCCTCCGAGGGCAAAGTTCTGGAAGACCCGGCTGTGGCCGCCCCCGATTATGTCTATCAGCGCACCGTCAGCCCAGAAGAGGCGCCAGACACGCCCGAATTCATCGAAATCGGGTTCGAACGCGGCGATGCCGTTAGCATCAATGGCGAGGCGATGTCTCCGGCAACGATCCTGACCGCGCTGAACGAGATCGGCGGCAAACACGGCGTCGGGCGGCTCGATTTCGTCGAGAACCGCTTTGTCGGCATGAAGTCCCGCGGCATTTACGAGACCCCCGGCGGCACCGTCCTGCTGGAGGCCCATCGCGGGATCGAGCAGATCACGCTGGACAGCGGCGCGGGGCATCTCAAGGATTCGTTGATGCCGCGTTACGCCGAGTTGATCTATAACGGCTTCTGGTTCTCGCCCGAGCGCGAGATGCTGCAAGCCGCCATCGACAAGTCGCAGGAGCACGTGACCGGCACTGTTCGGTTGAAGCTCTACAAAGGCTCGGTGGATTGCGTGGGCCGCTGGTCGGACCACTCGCTCTACTCCGAGGCTCATGTGACCTTCGAGGAGGACGCCGGCGCCTATGACCAGAAGGACGCCGCCGGGTTCATCCAGTTGAACGCGCTGCGCCTCAAGCTGCTCGCCGCGCGGGACCGCCGCACGAAGTGAGCGTCGCGCTCAAACCCATCACGCGGGACGACCTTGGCCCGCTCTTCCGGCTGACGGTGGCCGAGGATCAGATGGATTTCGTAGCGCGGAACGAAAAAACGCTGGCGCAGGTGGCCTATGAGCCAAATGCCGAGGCCTATGCGATTTGGGCGGGCGACACCCGCGTGGGCCTGCTCGCCTGGATCGACTTCCGCGACTACCCGCATCTGGAAGAGCACGACGACCCAGAGGCTGGTTATGTCTGGCGGTTGGTGATCGGGGCGGACCATCAGGCCGAGGGCTATGGCCGCGCGGCCATGGCCTGCATCCACCAGATCGCACGGGATCGCGGTCTCAAGCGGATGCTTATCACCGCGGTTCCGAAGAACACTGTTGCGCTGAAGCTGTACGAATCCATCGGCTACGCGCGCACCGGGCAGATCATCGACGGCGAGGTCGAACTGCGCCTAGAGCTTTAGCGCGGCCAGCGGTTCGTAATAGGGCAACGCTTGCTCTACCAACGCCGCTGACGCACTGGAAAGGTCAGGCAGCGGACCCTCTACGCTGGCAAACCCCGTTGAGTTCCAGACCGCACCGTACCAATGCGGCGCCCAGGCTCCGTCATATGGTTTTGGGCCCGCTTCCCAACGCAGCATCGCGGGATCGAATTCAAGCCCCAGAGCGGAGCAAAGGCGGGTTAGAGACTGTTCTGGGTCCGCTCGAACATCCGCGCTGTCGATCACCACGGGTGTCTGGCCGAGCGATTTCACATGCTCAAACAGCTCGAACTGCTGCCGAAACCCGATGTCGTTCAGCGTTGGGTTCTCGCGCTTGGCCGCGTAGCTGGCGATGACCCGCGCGGGGTGGCGAATGAGGAACACGTTCACAACGTCCGCCAGCCAGCCAAGGTCCCAGCCGGGCAGCATGTGATGGGTCATGTGCTTTTCATAGCGGATGCCCTTTGGCGCCTCGGCAAGCGCGGCGACAACCTCGCCCCGATCATTGGGCTGGCTGTCCAGGATCTCGGCGCGCATGGGATGGTCCAGGCCGGTCTCGGCCAGGTAAGCCGCATAGAAAGGCTCGTCCACGGCCTCGCAGTCCGCGCGCTGGGCGAAGGCATACATCATCGCCGTCGACAGATTGCGCGGTCCGGACCACATCGCGATTCTCATGAATTCCCCTCTCGCATCGGTCACCCTTTTGTGAGCTCACGCGCCGGTGACTTGCCCCATCACGCTGCGATCTGCAACGTCCTTACGAACGGAGGTTGAACCTATGCAGATCACATTCCAATCAATCAAACCCGTGCTCTTAGGCGTCGCGATCCTGTTGGGGTTTGCCGTGTACTGCGGGCAGGCGAAGGCCGGGCAGACCGCCAAGGCGGTGGTCGCGGGCGGATGCTTTTGGTGCGTCGAGAAGGATTTCGAAAGCGTATCGGGCGTGATCGAGGTTGTCTCTGGTTTTGCGGGCGGCGAGGTGGTGAACCCGACCTACAAGCAGGTGGTGCGCGGCGGGACGGGGCATATTGAGGCGGTCGAGATCACATATGATCCCTCCAAGCTGAGCTATGATCAGCTCTTGCATATGTTCATGCGCTCGATTGACCCCACGGATGCGGGCGGGCAGTTCTGCGACCGTGGGCACACCTATACGACCGCGATTTTCGTCTCTAATAAGGCCGAACAGGCTGCGGCTGAGGTCGCGATTGCCGAGGCGATGCTGGTGCTGGGCAAGGACATTGCCACCGTGGTGCGCGAGGCCAGCACGTTCTACCCAGCCGAGGCCTATCACCAGGATTACTACAAGCAGCAGGATCTGGTGCTGACCCGGTTTGGCCCAAAGACCAAGGCAAACGCCTATAAGCGCTATCGCAAAGCTTGCGGCCGCGACGCACGCGTCAAAACTCTTTGGGGCAGCGCCGCGCCTTTCGCGGGCAGCTAATCCTCCGGCCCGGCATTTTCCTGCTTTAACACGCAAATCCGTATCGGTACTGTCCGCCCGGAGAAATCCGGGGGAATTTTGTGACTGCTGCCAACGCCGCTGTAACGCCCATGATGGCGCAGTTTCTGGAGATCAAAGCCCAGTATTCTGATGCCCTGCTGTTTTATCGGATGGGCGATTTCTACGAGATGTTCTTTGACGACGCGGTGGCCGCCGCCGCGGCGCTGGATATCGCGCTGACCAAGCGCGGCAAGCATCTGGGCGAAGACATTCCGATGTGCGGCGTCCCTGTGCATTCGGCCGAAGGCTATCTTTTGACGCTAATCCGCAAGGGGTTCCGCGTCGCCGTTTGCGAGCAGATGGAAAACCCGGCTGAGGCCAAGAAACGCGGCTCTAAATCCGTCGTGAAACGCGACGTCGTGCGGCTGGTCACACCCGGGACGCTGACCGAGGAATCGCTGCTCGAGGCGCGGCGGCACAACTTCCTTGCGGCCTTCGTAGAGGTGCGCGACGAGGGCGCTTTGGCCTGGGTCGATATCTCGACCGGCGCGTTCCGAGTGATGCCCTGTCTGCGGGCGCGGCTTTCGCCCGAGCTTGCCCGGATTGCCCCAAGTGAGGTCATCCTGTCAGAGGCCGGAGAGCCGGTTTTGGACGAAATAGTCTCTGAACTTGGGGCCTCGTCCACGCCGCTGTCGCGCGCAAGCTTTGACTCGTCGGCGGCAGAGACCAGGCTGCGTGAGCTTTTTAAGGTCGGTACAACAGAGGCGTTTGGCAGTTTTGACCGTGCCGAGATGGGCGCCATGGGTGCGCTTGTCGACTATCTGGACATCACGCAGAAGGGCAAGCTGCCGCTCTTGCAGCGGCCAGTCCGCGAGGCCAGCCAGGACAGCATGCAGATCGACGCCGCAACACGGCGGAACCTAGAGCTGACCCATGCGCTTAGCGGTGGTCGCGACGGGTCGCTGCTGTCGGTGATTGACCGCACAGTGACCGCCGGTGGCGCGCGCTTGTTAGAACGGCGCTTGTCCAGCCCCTCGCGGCAAGTCGATACGATCCAAGCCCGCCTGGATTCCGTGGCATTTGCTTTGGAACGGCGCGATCTTTCCGAAAGCCTGCGCGATTGCTTGCGAAAATGCCCCGACGTCTCGCGCGCGCTGTCGCGGCTGGCCTTGGATCGGGGCGGACCGCGGGATCTGGCCGCAATCCGCAACGCACTGGGCGCGGCGACGGAAATGCACGAGCTTCTCGCATCGACAGACACGCCGGAGATCGTGGCCCGCGCCAGCAAGGACCTTATCGGGCACGACGCCCTTTTGGAGCTGTTAGAGCAATCTCTGGTGGCGGAACCCCCTCTTTTGGCGCGGGACGGCGGCTTTATCGCGCCGGAATACGATGCCGAATTGGATGAGACTCGGCGGCTGCGGGACGAAGGGCGCGGGGTCATCGCAACGATGCAGGCGCAATACTCGGAGCTGGCGGGCGTCAACGCCCTGAAGATCAAGCACAACAACGTGCTGGGCTACTTCATCGAGACACCCGCGACCCATGCCGACAAAATGATGTCCGCACCGCAGAACGAGACGTTCATTCACCGCCAAACCACGGCGAATGCCGTGCGGTTCACAACCGTTGAGTTGAGCGAAATTGAGACCAAGATCTTGAACGCGGGAAATCATGCCCTTGATATCGAGAAACGGCTCTATTCAACCCTAACTGGGGCGATTTTAGAGGCCGCCGCCGCGCTGACCAACCTCGCGCAGTCCTTGGCCGAGATTGATCTGATGGCGGGTCTTGCTGATCTTGCACGCACAGAGGACTGGGCCCGGCCCAATGTCGACGAGAGCCGTGCGTTTGAGGTCAGCGGCGGGCGTCACCCCGTGGTCGAGGCCGCCTTGAGGCGCGCGGGCGATGGTTTCATCGCCAATGATTGCGATCTGGCCGAGGGCACCGCCGGCGCTGACATTTGGCTGCTTACTGGTCCGAACATGGCCGGTAAATCGACCTTCCTGCGCCAGAACGCGTTGATTGCCGTGCTGGCGCAGATGGGCAGTTTTGTTCCGGCGCGGGCGGCGCATATCGGTCTGGTCAGTCAACTCTTTAGCCGTGTTGGGGCCTCTGATGATCTGGCGCGCGGGCGGTCGACCTTCATGGTCGAGATGGTCGAAACGGCCGCAATCCTAAACCAGGCTGACGAGACGGCGCTGGTGATCCTGGACGAGATCGGGCGCGGGACAGCGACCTATGATGGGCTATCCATCGCCTGGGCCACGCTAGAGCATCTGCACGAGGCGAACCGCTGCCGGGTGCTGTTCGCCACGCATTATCACGAGCTGACGCAGCTTTCCGAACGGCTGGACGGGGTCAGCAATGCCACCGTCGCGGTCAAAGAGTGGGAAGGCGAAGTGGTGTTCCTGCACGAGGTCCGCAAAGGCGCGGCGGACCGCAGCTATGGCGTGCAGGTGGCGCGTCTAGCGGGCCTGCCAAGCGCGGTGATCGAGCGGGCGCGGGACATCCTTGCGCAGTTGGAATCAGGGGCGCGCGAGGGCCGCGCCGCGCCTTTGGCCGTTCTGGATGACTTGCCGTTGTTCTCTTCCGTACCGAATGCTCCCACCGCCCCCGATATGTCGGAGAATGTGGTTGAGAAACGCATGAGCGAGATTCTTCCGGACGAGTTGACGCCTCGGGATGCGCTTGAGCTGATCTACGAGTTGAAGGCTCTTTCTGACGCGCGAAATTGACGCAGCCCGAAAAAATTTAGCGAAACGTTAGGGTTTTATTCGAAGGATAAAACTGGGTGGGCACCGAAGGTGCGTCTTTGGGGGCTCCCACCCAGGTTCATTATCTCGACCGAATCACAAATATTTGGTGAAGATCCACCAAGACAAAACGTCACCCAGGCGTCGAGCTGACGCCAACCTGCGCAGGCCGCAGCAACCGATCATGCAGCATAAAGCCCGTTTGGCTAACCTGGATGATATCGCCGGCTTTGGTCTCTGGCAGCGGTGCTTCGAACATGGCCTGATGCTGTTGCGGATCAAAGCGCTCGCCCACTTCGGGATGAATCGGCTCGATTCCGTGCTTCTTGAAGACATTCAGAAGCTCGCGCAGCGTCAGTTCGACACCTTCCATGATCGCGCCAGCCGCAGCCTTTTGTTCATCATTGGCCGCGTCAATGGCGCGGGAGAGGTTATCATAGACGGGCAGCATATCGCGCGCGAGTTTTGATCCGCCGTATTGCTCGGCCTCACGCCGGTCCCGCTCGGACCGTTTGCGCGAGTTTTCGGCATCAGCGAGTGCACGCATGAACTTGTCGCGCAGGTCGTCCCGCTCCGAGACCAGCGCCTCAATCGTGGCGTCGATGGCAGCCGTTTCGGCGGCCTCTTCGATCTCTTGTGTGATGTCGATGGTCTCGCCATCGTCCAGAGCCGAAAGGTCCACATCCGGCATGCTTGGTTTCTTCTGCTCGTCCGACATATCCGTCCTCATTACCCTCGGTCGGCGATCAGCCGCCCGACAAGTTGCGCCGTGTAATCCACGATTGGCACTATTCGTCCATAGTTCAGGCGCGTGGGTCCGATGACCCCAACGGCGCCTATGATCTTTCGATCAGCGTTCATATAGGGAGAGACCACCAAAGAGCTACCCGAAAGTGAAAAAAGCTTGTTCTCGGAGCCAATAAAAATGCGCACTCCTTCACCCTCGTCGGTGAGCTCCAAGAAATCCGCTATGTCCCTCTTTCGCTCTAGATCGTCGAACAGCGTGCGCACGCGTTCTATGTCCTGGTCTTGCGCATCCGTGTCCAATAAATTGGCCCGGCCGCGCACGATAAGGCGCTCTTGCGGCTCGCCCTGATTTTCCCAGATCACGAAGCCCGATTCCACCAATTCCCTGGCAAGCAGATTAAGCTCTTGGCGCCGCTCGGCGATCTCGCGGTCGAACGCGGCACGAAGCTCCGACAGCGTGCGGCCCTCGGCCAGCGCGTTGAGGAAATTCGCGGCCTCTCGCATCGAGCTGGGCGTCTGCCCCACCGGCGGTTCGAACACGCGGTTCTCGACATGCCCATCCGCAAAAACCAGCACAACCAACGCCCTATCCGGCGCCAAAGAGACAAACTCGATATGCTTGATCGGGGCCTCATGCTTAGGCGTCAGAACAAGGCTGGCGCCGAACGTAATCATAGAAAGCGCGGAGCCAAGGTGATCGAGCCGCGCGGTCACGTCCTGGTCGTTCGGGCCCAGGGTCGAATCGATCTTTTCGCGATCGTCCGTGTTGAGATCCTCGACCTCAAGAATGCTGTCCACGAACATCCGCAAGCCATGCTCGGTCGGCACGCGCCCAGCCGAGACATGCGGCGAATCGATCAGCCCCCGATGCTCGAGATCCTGCATGACGTTGCGGATCGTCGCGGCAGAGACCTGCTCGCTTAGCGTCCGCGTCAGGGTGCGCGAGCCCACCGGTTCGCCGTTCGCCAGATAGCCCTCGACCACGCGGCGGAAAACCTCGCGGCTGCGTTCGTTCATTTCGGACATGATCTTGGTTGCGTCAGGCATCAGATGAGACTCGCGAAGGCAGCGTGTATTAAAGACTTTGCGCCTGCCGCGTCAATCGGGGTTGCGCAGCTTTAGTGGCGATGGGTAAGTGAATAAAGCCTTAGAAAGGACCGAAATGCGACCCTCCGGCAGAAACCTAGACGAAATGCGCCCCGTGGTGATCGAACCCAATGTCACGCGACATGCGGAGGGATCCTGCATGATCAAATGCGGCGACACCCATGTTCTTTGCACGGCCACGCTGGAAGAGCGCGTGCCGCCTTTTCTCAAAAATTCTGGGCTGGGCTGGGTCACCGCTGAATACGGCATGCTGCCGCGGGCGACGAACACGCGGATGCGGCGCGAGGCCAAGAACGGACAATCCGGAAGAACCCAAGAAATTCAAAGGCTTATCGGGCGTGCGCTGCGCGCTGGCGTGGATCGCGTAGCCTTGGGCGAACGCCAGATCACCATCGACTGCGATGTAATCCAGGCCGATGGCGGCACGCGCTGCGCCTCGATCACCGGCGGTTGGGTCGCGTTGCGCTTGGCTGTCAACAAGCTGATGAAGGCGGGCGACATTATCAGCGACCCCCTGACCGACCATATCGCCGCGGTAAGCTGTGGCATCTACGCGGGCCAGCCGGTTCTTGATCTCGACTATCCCGAGGATAGCGAAGCCGGGGTCGATGGCAATTTCGTGATGACCGGCAGCGGGCGCTTGGTCGAAGTGCAGATGACCGCCGAGGGCGCGACCTTCTCGACCGATGAACTGTCGCAGCTTGTCGGGCTTGCGGATAAGGGCGTGCAAGAGCTGGTCGCCGCGCAAAAGGCCGCCGCAGATGCGTAAATTCGCGGGTCCGGATCTGGTGCTTGCCTCGCATAACGCGGGCAAGCTGCGCGAGACGGACGAGCTGCTAAGGCCCTATGGTTATTCTGTGAAATCGGCTGCGGAGTTCAACTTAGAAGAACCCGAGGAGACCGAAGACACATTCATCGGAAACGCCCGCATTAAGGCGCATTTTGCCGCCAAGGCGACCGGCCTACCCGCGCTTTCTGACGATAGTGGGATCGAGATTGACGCACTGGGCGGCGCACCGGGTGTGTACACGGCCGATTGGGCCGAAACGCCGGATGGGCGCGACTTTACCCTGGCGATGACGCGGGCCTGGGACGAGTTGGAGGCACTTGACGCTGCGCACCCGCGCACTTGCCGGTTTTGCTGCACGCTTTGCCTTGCGTGGCCTGATGGCCATGACGAGATATTCGAGGGCAAGGTCGAGGGCCATTTCACCTGGCCGATGAGCGGCCAGTTTGGCTTCGGCTTTGACCCGATATTCACGCCTTTGGGCAAATCGCAAACATTTGGCGAGATGGACCCCGCAGAGAAACACGCCATGAGCCATCGTGCGGTCGCCTTCGCAAAGCTCGTCGAAGGCTGCCTTGCCTGAGAATTGGCAGCGCGCCGGGTTCGGCATCTACATCCATTGGCCGTTCTGCGCCGCGAAATGTCCATATTGCGATTTCAACAGCCATGTCGTGGACTCGGTCGATCAATCTGACTGGCAGACCGCATTTCTGTCCGAGATAAAGCGCTATGGTGCCGAGCTGCCCGGTCGCGTCGTAAGTTCGGTTTTCTTCGGCGGCGGCACGCCCAGCTTGATGGAGCCCCAGCTTGTCGGCGCTATTCTAGAGGCCATCTCTGCGCAATGGACGCTGGCCAATGACGTCGAAGTCACGCTGGAGGCCAATCCGACATCTGTCGAGGCTGGCCGGTTCTCTGGCTATCGGGATGCGGGTGTTAACAGGGTCTCTGTTGGCGTGCAGGCGCTCAATGACACTGACCTGCGGGCATTGGGTCGCCTGCACAGCATGTCAGAGGCCTTGTCCGCCATTAAACTGGCACGAGACGTCTTTGACCGCGTCAGTTTCGACCTGATCTATGCGCGCCAGCATCAGTCCCTTTCGGATTGGCAGGACGAACTACACCGCGCTCTGGCGATGGAACCTGATCACCTATCGCTCTATCAGCTTACCATCGAGAACGGCACCGCCTTTGGGGATCGCTACGCGCGCGGATTGCTAAAGGGTCTTCCAGATGAGGACCTCGGCGCTGATCTCTACTTTGCCACGCAGGAGATCTGCAACGCGCATGGACTGCCAACCTATGAAGTGTCTAATCACGCAAAAACAGGACAAGAAAGCCGTCATAACCAGATCTATTGGCGAAGCGGCGACTGGATTGGCATTGGGCCGGGTGCGCATGGTCGCATTACCGTGGATCAACAACGTATTTCCACAGAAACGGCTCTAATGCCCAGTCTTTGGCTCGAAAGCGCGTTGACGGGGATCGGTGAATCCAAGCGCGAGACACTTAGTGCTGAAGAGGTTTTTCAGGAAAAGATGCTTATGGGTCTAAGGCTTGATGAGGGGGTTGAGGTCTCGGCGACTAAGGATCCTCGCATTAATCACATTAAAATCAATGAGTTATCGGATATAGGTCTGGTTTCACTTGAACATGACCGCTTACGGGTAACCCCTGACGGGCGCCCCGTTCTAAACCGGATCTTGCGCGATATTTTGACAGACGGTTAGCGGGTTTTAGCGCGATGCAGACAGCAGCTGACAGATGCGGTCCAGGTCATCCAAGTTTGGGTAATCGATACTAACCCGCCCGGATTCGCCTGATTTCCCATGATCAATGGATATCTTCAGTCCAGTCGCGGCGGAAAGGTCATTCTCTAGCGCAGTCGTATCGGCATCCTTGCCCCGAGCAGCTTTCGGTGCAGATTTCCGCGCCCCGCCACCGGATTTCACCAAAGCCTCTGTCGCCCGCACAGACAGCCCGCCTTTGACGATCTTTCTGGCGAGCTCTGACGCGTTATCCGCGGTCACCAATGCGCGCGCATGCCCCGCGCTCAGCGATCCGCCTTTCACCATCTCCTGCACATCATCAGGCAGGTTAAGCAACCGCAACAAATTCGCGATGTGGCTCCGGCTCTTCCCCAAAGCTTCCGAGATCTTCTCTTGCGTATGCCCAAAGCGGTCCATCAACTGGCGGTATCCGGCCGCTTCTTCGATCGAGTTAAGCTCGGCGCGTTGGATGTTCTCGATGATCGCGATCTCGAGCATCTCGGTTTCCGAGTAATCCCGAACGATTGCCGGTAGCTCGTGCAGATTGGCAATCTGTGCGGCACGCCAGCGACGTTCCCCCGCAACGATCTGATACTGGTTGGCCTTTCTGGGATGCGGCCTCAGGATCAGCGGCTGGATAATGCCCTTCTCTCGGATCGAGTTCGCCAGATCGTTGAGTTGCTCATCATCGAAAGTTCGGCGTGGCTGGTCTTCGTTCGGTGTAATCAGCTCGACCGCAACTACAGTTTCGTGACCCCCGGCTGGCACATCCGTGCTTGGGTCTTCGACCGGGGCAACATCCGCCATAAGCGCAGAAAGGCCGCGGCCCAGGCCTCTTTTATCCCGTTTATTCTCAGCCAATCGACTTCTCCCTTGAGATCTTGGACCGCGAGATCAACTCCTCGGCAAGGCCCGTATAGGAAATGGCGCCTTTCGACATCGGGTCATAGTCCAAGACCGATTGCGCAAAGGATGGCGCCTCGCTGATGCGCACGTTTCTGGGGATTATGGTCTTAAAGACCAGATCTCCTAGGTTTTCTCTTGCGTCCGCTTCGACCTGAACCGAAAGGTTATTCCTGGCGTCATACATGGTCAGGACGATACCTTCGATCCTTAGGGCGGGATTCGCGGCTTGTCGCACCTCTCTGACGGACAGCAGAAGCTGCGACAGGCCTTCCAGCGCGTAGAATTCAGACTGTAGCGGCACCAGAATGCTATCCGCCGCAACCATGGCGTTCACGGTAAGCAGGCTAAGCGATGGCGGGCAGTCAATGAGGATGAAATCCAGCTCGTAGGAGTCGATATCCACCTGACGCAGCGCATCCCTTAGCAGGAAGGTGCGCTTTTCGTTGGAGATAAGCTCTAAGTCCGCTGACGACAGATCCGTTGTGGAAGGCGCGAGCCAAAGCCCCTCAGTCTTAGTCCGGTACAACACGTCTTGGATCGGTGCGTCGTCCAACAGCAGATCATATGTGGTCAGGTTTCTGTCCTGGCGCGCAATGCCCAGCCCGGTTGACGCGTTGCCTTGCGGATCAAGATCAACAATCAGAACGTTATTGCCAAGTTTCGCCAGCGCGGCCCCGAGATTGACGGTCGTCGTCGTCTTTCCAACCCCGCCTTTCTGATTGGCGACCGCGATTATTTTGGGTTGGCGTGGGCGGCTTAAGTCAGACACGCGTGATGTCTCCGATGCTAAGAAGAACGGCTTCTGGATGGGTCATGCTTGGCGACGTTTCGTAAGAGAACTTCCAGTGTTCTTGTGCCTCTTCAAGCTCGGTTTTCCAACCCTCACCTTTGTGAAAAATCGCAAACCCGGACGGGTGTAGATGCCTTTCCGCGTGGGTCAGAAGTTTTGTCAAAGATGAAAGTGCGCGCGCGACGACAACATCTGCGTTCTGTGGCGGCGCGTCCTCGATGCGGCGCGTCAGGACACCGGCCTTTAATTCGGTGGCACGCGCGACGGTGCGAAGAAATTCACACTTGCGCAAATCGGCCTCGATGCAGGTAAGCCTGATATCCCTGTGCTCCCCAGCCGCCATGATGGCAAGCACCATACCCGGGAAACCGCCACCCGCGCCCAGATCGACCAAACTCTTTGCGTCCAGCGGAATTCTGGCATAGGCCGCCGCGCTATCGGTCATATGGCGATGCCACGCGGCGTCTAAGGTGCTTCCGGAAACCAGATTTATTGTGCGGTTCCACTTATTCAGAAGGTCGTCATAGATCTGCAGCTTCTCGGATGTTTCACGTGAAACACTGAACTGCTCGCAAAAGCGCGCCTGTTCTTCGTTCATGCCGACTTTTTACCGTCTAGTTTGCGAATATGAGCCAAGATCAAAGTCAGTCCCGCCGCGGTCATACCCTCGATCCGACCCGCCTGGGACAATGTTTCCGGCTTCGCGCGTTGAAGCTTCTCGGTCAACTCGTTTGAAAGCCCTGAAAGGTGACGATAGTCAAAATCAGCGGGGATGCGAACTTGTTCGTCCTTTTTAAGCGCCGCGACATCGCTGTTCTGCCGGGCAACGTAGCTGGCATAAAGCCCGTCATAACTCACCTGCTCTAGAACGCTATCCGGGAACTGAGCCGCTTCGGGGGTAAGAGACACCACTGTCTGTAGGTCCACGTCCGGGAAGGCAAAAAGATCGTAGGCGCTCCGGCGTTTTCCGTCTTCTTTCACATTCACCCCTGCCCCTCGCAGCTCTTTTGGGGTGTAGCTTTTGGCCTTGAACAGCGTGGTTGCCTCTTCCAACAAGCTTGTTTTCTCTTCGAAGACCACCTTTTGCTGCGCCTCCACGGTGCCAAGCTCAATCCCCAAAGGCGTAAGCCGCTGATCCGCGTTATCTGCACGCAAGGACAGCCGGTATTCAGCGCGGGACGTGAACATCCGATATGGCTCATTCACCCCGCGCGTCACAAGATCATCGACCAGAACACCGATATAGCTATCGCGCCGACCAAAGATCACTTCTTCCTCGGAACGCACAGACCGCACAGCGTTGATCCCCGCGACCAAACCCTGAGCCCCGGCCTCTTCGTATCCCGTGGTACCGTTGATCTGCCCGGCCAGATATAGCCCGGGGACGTCGCGGACCATCAGCGCCGACGTCAGCGAACGCGGATCCACATAATCATACTCAATCGCATAGCCAGGCTGCAGGATCTTCGCCTCCTCCAAGCCCAACATCGAATGCACATACGCTTCCTGGACATCCACCGGCAAAGACGTCGAAATCCCGTTCGGATAGACCGTGTGATCCTCCAAACCCTCTGGCTCTAGGAACACCTGGTGAGAATCCTTGTCCTCAAACCGCGTGATCTTGTCTTCAATCGAAGGGCAATACCGAGGCCCCACACCGTCGATCATACCGCCATACATCGCGGAACGCCCCAGGTTCTCGCGAATGATGTCATGGGTCCTTGTGTTCGTATGCGTAATACCACAAGCGACTTGCCGGGCGATCGGCGCGTGGTTTCTATACGAGAACATGAATGGGGCTTCGTCACCCGGTTGCTCTTCGAGAACATCCCAACGGATCGTGCGCCCATCGAGCCGCGGCGGGGTCCCCGTCTTTAGACGCCCCATGGGAAGCTCAAAGCTGGTCAATCGCTCGGCGAGCTTAATTGACGGGTTTTCGCCCCAGCGTCCGCCGCTGTGACTTTTGTCGCCGACATGGATCACACCGCGCAAGAATGTGCCCGTCGTCAAAACAACCGCACCGGCCTTAACCTCAGATCCGTCGCCAAGGGCAACACCAACGACCGTGTTGCCGTCCAAAAGAAAATCAGAAACCTCCGCATAGATGACAGACAGCTTCTGAGCTTTCTCAACCCAGCTCTGGATTGCACCCTTATAAAGCTTCCGGTCAGCTTGGGTTCTGGGCCCGCGCACCGCCGGGCCCTTGCGGCGATTCAGCAGCCGAAATTGAATGCCCGCGTGATCCGCAGCGTCGCCCATCACGCCGCCCATCGCATCGATTTCGCGAACGAGGTGACCCTTGCCCAATCCCCCAATCGCGGGATTACAGGACATCACGCCCACGCTTTCCGGGGTCAAAGTGATCAACGCAACCCGCGCACCCATACGATGCGCGACATGAGCTGCCTCAACGCCTGCGTGGCCCGCCCCCACCACGATGATATCAAAGTCGCGATGTTTCACGTGAAACATTCCTCACTTACCGATACAGAATCGAGAAAATACTTCGTCTAGTATATGCTCTACATCGACTCGTCCAACAAGCGACTCCACAACCATAACCGCGCTTCGAAGTTCCTCTGCGGCAAGCTCCGCCCGCAACTCACCAGAGTTAAGCACGGTCAAAGCACCATCAATCGACGAAATACCAGCTTCGATGGCAACCCTATGGCGTTCTTTTATTGCGACGCCGACGCCAGAGACGCTCTTTTCCAGCACCTCTGTGATATGGGACAACATCTGCCTGACACCTACCCCGGTCTGCCCAGAAATCCCATTAGGTGCGGAAACATCCGATTTCGCGATCAGAACCAAGTCGTCCGGGCCCAACACAACATCAGGTTCCTCGCCCTCACGCTCCACCAAAACCACACGCAGATCCGCCTCTTCCGCGGCGCGGCGCGCCCGTTTGATCCCAATACTCTCGATCACATCAGAGGATTCGCGTAGCCCGGCGGTATCAAGAAACTCCACTGGCAATCCATTCAGGTCCAGCTTGGCCGAAATCACATCGCGCGTCGTACCTTCTATATCCGACGTAATGGCCACCTCGCGCCCCGCCAGATGGTTCAGCAACGTAGACTTGCCGACATTTGGCGCCCCAAGAATGGCAACCTGAAAGCCATCCCTGACGCGTTCCGCTGTCTTAGAACCCTCTGCTTCAGCGCGCAGCTCTTCAAGGCAGGTCGTCAACAGCCGGGTCACCTCTGGCACCACGTCTACCGGGACGTCCTCATCGGCAAAGTCTATGGTGGCCTCGAGCAATGCCATCGCGCGAATGAGCTGCTCTCGCCAACGCTCAACCTTCTGACCAAGCTTGCCCGTCATAACACGCAAGGCCTGGCGCCGCTGCGCCTCTGTCTCGGCTTCGATCAGATCGCCGAGACCCTCGATCTGAGCGATATCCATACGCTCGTTTTCCAGCGCACGACGCGAGAATTCGCCCGGCTCAGCCAGGCGAAGACCGTCCATATCCGACAGCTCCCTTAGGATTGACGATACCACCGCAGGGCTGCCATGGCATTGAATTTCAACACTTTCTTCGCCGGTAAAGCTCGCATCTTGCGGGAACCGGATAGCCAGGGCCTTATCAATTAGATCGCCAGAGGCCGAACGGATAGACCGAACACGCGCCATATGCGGATCAGGCAAAGACCCCATCAGCCGCTCACTAGCCGTAAACGCTTGGGGCCCTGATATCCGCAGCACCGCAACGCCCGATTTCCCGCGCGCTGACGCCAATGCAAAGATCGTGTCCATTGGACCTCAGGTGTTCATCGAATCGAAGAACTCTGAGTTGGTTTTTGTCTGCTTGAGCTTCGACAGCAGGAACTCGATCGCGTCCGTCGTCCCCATCGGGTTCAGGATGCGGCGCAGCACAAAGGTCTTTTGCAGATCAATCTTGTCGACCAACAAGTCTTCCTTCCGGGTGCCGGATTTAAGGATATCCATCGCCGGATACACGCGCTTGTCGGCGACCTTACGGTCCAGCACGATCTCAGAGTTACCCGTGCCTTTGAATTCCTCAAAGATCACCTCGTCCATACGGCTACCGGTGTCGATCAGCGCCGTCGCGATAATGGTCAACGAACCGCCTTCCTCGATGTTCCGGGCGGCACCAAAGAAGCGCTTGGGGCGCTGCAGGGCGTTCGCATCCACACCACCGGTCAGCACCTTGCCCGAGGACGGCACAACGGTGTTGAAGGCCCGGCCCAGGCGGGTGATCGAATCCAGCAGAATCACAATGTCGCGCTTGTGCTCGACCAGACGCTTGGCCTTTTCGATCACCATGTCAGAGACCGCCACGTGCCGCGTCGCCAGCTCGTCAAAGGTCGAGGAGACAACCTCGCCCTTAACGGACCGCTGCATGTCCGTAACCTCTTCCGGGCGCTCGTCGATCAGCAGCACGATAAGGTAGCATTCCGGATGGTTGGCCTCAACGGAATGCGCAATGTTCTGCAGCAGCACCGTCTTACCGGTCCGCGGCGGCGCCACGATCAGTGAACGCTGCCCCTTCCCGATAGGCGCCACAAGGTCGATGATGCGGGCCGAGCGATCCTTGATCGTCGGATCCTCGATCTCCATCTTCAGGCGCTCATCGGGGTAAAGCGGCGTCAGGTTGTCAAAGGCAACCTTGTGCTTGGCCTTTTCCGGTTCCTCGAAGTTGATCGATTCCGCCTTGGTCAAGGCAAAGTACCGCTCGCTCTCGCTGGGCGCGCGGATCACGCCAGAGACGGTGTCGCCGGTGCGCAGGCTGTACTGGCGTATCATCTCAGGCGAGACATAGATATCGTCCGGGCCGGGAAGATAGTTCGCTTCCGGCGAGCGCAGGAACCCAAAGCCGTCCTGGAGCACTTCCAGCACCCCGTCGCCACCGATCACCCAGCCCTCTTCCGCCTGCTCGCGCAGGATCTGGAACATCATCTCGCCCTTACGCATGGTCGAGGCGTTCTCGATCTCCAGCTCCTCAGCCATGGACAGAAGGTCCTTAGGGCTCGTGGCTTTGAGTTCAGATAGGTTCAAACGTTCTTCGCTCATGGGAATATCCATTTGCAGAGGCGCGCGGCGCCGCTCTGTCAGTGTTAAGTCTGGAAAGCTCACGACCGGACGGCCGCGGCGCTCATTTAGGGGCTTGGCTGCGATAAGTCAATCAAAACGGGCGAACCACCACCGAGACCACGATAATCACCAGCAGCAGCGTCGGCAGCTCGTTCATCATGCGGTACTGACGCCCGGTCACGCTGTTGGTGCCAGAAATGAAATCCTTGCGCCGTTTCGCCAGCCAATGATGGAACCAAGTCATCGCGATAATGCTCGCGGCCTTTGTCCAAGGCCACAGCGCGCCCCAGTCCACCACGCCGGGCGTAAAGACCAAGCACAGCCCAAACACCCAGGTCGCAATCATCGCAGGGTTCATAATGGCCCGCAGCAGACGGCGTTCCATCGTCTGGAACATCTCATCGGTCGCGCTACCCGCCTCGACGGATTCCACGTGATAGACAAACAGCCTTGGCAGATAAAAGATCCCAGCCATCCACGCGACCACCGAGATGATGTGCCCGGCCTTTATCCAAGGATACGCGTTTAAGAGCCATTCAGTGATCATACCGGACCTTTCTAGAAACCCTTCTTAAAAAATAATTAAATTAAGAAAAGGATGATGAATATGTAGGTCCTGTGGATAACGGGGATTAAATTTTTATCCAATGGGTTTTGCAGCCTGTGAAAAAACCGCGGGAATTTTATCCACATATGTGAAAATCTATAAATATGCTTTTAAAAACAGAAACTTATACGGTTATTTCTTGTGCGTAAACCAAGGCGTTCCGCCGCGATCCTCGTGGTTTTCCGATTTCTCACAGCCGATCTGAGGAAATACCCACATCGGAAAAACTTCTAACAAATCCGGTGAAATGGCCAATCTATCCCGTGACAGCCGCGACGGTCACGTTTACCCAAATTTAACGAACACGTTTACCCAGCCACACACCCACAAAGTTCTCCACATGCCCGACCCGATCATCCTCGCCTCTGGCTCGCAGATCCGACAGGATCTTTTGCGCAATGCGGGTGTGCCTTTCGAAGTTGTCGTCGCGCGGGTTGACGAAGACGCGATGCGCCAAGCGCTTGAAATTGAGATGGCAAAGCCGCGCGACGTGGCCGACCATTTGGCCGAGGCCAAGACCCGGAAGGTCGCGGGCAAACACCCCAGCCGCCTGGTCTTAGGTTGTGATCAGGTTCTTAATTTTCAAGGTCAGATCCTCTCAAAGCCGAAATCGGCAGAGGAAGCCCGCGCGCAGCTGGACGCCCTATCCGGACAAACGCACGAGCTGATCTCTGCCGCTGTGATCTATGAGAATGGCGAACCTGTGTGGCGGCAGATCGGCACGGTGCGGATGGCAATGCGCGCCGCCTCTGCCAAATATCTGGATGCTTATGTGGCCCGGAACTGGGAAAGCATCCGGCACTCCGTAGGTGGTTACAAGCTCGAAGAAGAAGGCAGCCGGCTGTTCCAAAAAGTGCACGGCGATTATTTCCATGTGCTTGGGATGCCGCTATTGGAGGTGCTGTCCTATCTTACTCTCAAAGGGGTCATCGACGGATGAGCGAACTTCCACGCATCCCGCTGGCTGGCGTCATTGGCTCGCCGGTCGCGCATAGCCGATCGCCGACCCTCCATAGCTATTGGTTGAAGCGCTATGGGATCGCCGGGGCCTATATCCCGATGGACGTGTCACAATCGGATCTGGCAGAGGTGATCCGCGTCCTGCCCAAGGCTGGTTTTGTGGGGTTGAACGTTACGATTCCGCATAAAGAGCATGTTATGGCCATCGCGGATCTCGTCACCGACCGCGCTGCTTTGATCGGTGCGGCGAACACGCTGATTTTTCGCAAGGATGGCAAGCTGCACGCGGACAATACCGACGGCTACGGGTTCATAGAGAACCTGCGCCAGAACGCGCCGGATTGGGACCCAAAGGCCGGACCGGCCGCGGTTATCGGCGGCGGCGGGGCGGCGCGCGCGGTTGTGGCTTCGCTGATAGAGACCGGTGTTCCCGAGGTCCGGCTGAGCAATCGGACACGCGCCCGCGCGGATGCCCTACGCGCGGAATTCGGCGCCAAGGTCACGATCTATGAATGGGTGCAGGCCGGCAACATGCTCGACGGTGCGACAACTGTCGTGAACTCAAGCTCGCTTGGAATGACCGGCAAGCCAGAGCTTCGTGTGCCTTTGGACGCGTTGTCGCCAAGCGCTGTGGTGACCGATTTGGTCTATACACCGCTAGAGACCAACCTATTGCGGCATGCGTCTGACATCGGGTGCACGGTGGTGGACGGGTTGGGCATGCTTTTGAACCAAGCTGCCCCGGCTTTCGAACGCTGGTTCGGCAAGCGCCCGGTCGTTGATGACGCGGTCCGGCAGGTCATGCTGAGGTGAGCAAGCCGCCATTCCTGATCGGGCTGACAGGTTCCATCGGCATGGGCAAGACTACGACTGCCCAGATGTTCGCCGACGAAGGTGTTCCGGTTTGGGATGCCGACGCGGCTGTGCATCGGCTTTATGGCTCCGGCGGGGCTGCCGTTGTCCCGATTGGAGAGCTTTACCCAAAGGCCGTCGTCAATGGTGTGGTCGACCGCGAGGCCCTGAAACGTTGGATCTCGGCAGATGACACAGCGCTCAAAAGGATCGAGGCCGCGGTGCACCCGCTTGTTGCGCAGGACCGCGCTGCGTTCATTGCCGATTCAGACGCCGCGATCTTGTTGTTCGACATACCGCTGCTCTTTGAGACCGGAGGCGATGTTGGGATGAACGCTATTGTCGTGGCCAGTGCACCGCCCGAGGTTCAGCGCGCCCGCGTGCTGGCTCGACCTGGAATGACGCCAGAGCATTTCGAGACGATTCTAGCCAAACAGACGCCGGATGCCGAGAAACGCGCGCGCGCGGATTACATCATCGATACGCAAACACTTGAGGGCGCGCGTTCGGCGGTGCAAGCTTGCCTTGCTGATATTCGCCGCAGGATCGCCAATGCGTGAGATCGTTCTAGACACCGAAACCACCGGGTTCGAGCCCGAAACCGGTGACCGCATCGTCGAGATCGGCGCGATCGAACTTTCGGGCCATATCCCCACGGGGCGCACCTTTCATGTCTACGTGAACCCCGAACGGGGTATGCCGGACGAGGCGTTTGGCGTGCACGGGATTGGTCCGGACTTGCTGTCCGAGCCACGCGCGGCGAAACCGGGCGAGGTCACGCTACGGGACAAGCCCCTGTTCAAGGACATCGCCCAGGGCTTTATCGATTTCATCGGCGACGCCAAGCTGGTGATCCACAACGCGTCCTTTGACATGAAGTTTCTGAATGCCGAGCTTGGCTGGCTGAACTATCCAAAGCTGCCCATGGACCAGGCGATTGACACTCTGGCCATCGCGCGGCGCAAGTTTCCTGGGTCGCCCGCGTCTTTGGATGCGCTTTGTCGTCGCTTTAGCATCGACAACTCCTCGCGCACGCTGCACGGCGCGCTGCTGGACAGCGAAATTCTGGCAGAGGTCTATCTGGAATTGATCGGCGGGCGTCAGCCGGATTTCGGGCTGGCGGGCGGAACGGCGGATTCCGGCGGCAATGCGGACGGCAATGCCTGGCGACCAAAGCCGCGTCCGGAACCGTTATCCTCGCTGGTCACGCCAGCCGAAAGCGCCGCCCATGACGCCTTTGTCGAGGCGCTGGGCGACGATGCGATTTGGAAAAAACTGGACGCTTAAGCCCTAGTTCTTGGGCTGCTGCTGCGCCTCGGCGACCTTTTGCTGAACCAGCTGGCGGTAGATCGCAACGAAATCCACCACATCCATGTTCAGCGGAGGGAAGCCGCCTTCGCGCGTCAGATCGGAAACCAGGCGGCGCACGAACGGGAACAGCATCCGCGGGCATTCGATCATCAGAAACGGATGAAGCTGCTCTTCGGGGATATTGTCGATCATGAACAGGCCGGCATAATCCAGCTCGATCACAAACAGCGTCTCGCCACCGTTCTTATTCTTGGACGTGATCGAGTATTTCGAGACCACCTCGTAATGGTTGTCACCAGAGGGGCGCTTTTTGGCGTCAAGGCCGACCTGAACGTTGAATTCAGGCGTAACATCGCCACCGGTAACGCCCTTTTGAACCATGATGTTCTCGAAGGACAGATCGCGAATGAACTGCGCCATGACTTGCATCTTGGGCGGTTGCGGCGTGGGCTGCGCCTCGGTTGCTTCGGGCGTGGTGCCACCATTCTCTGCCATTAATCTCTTCCTCGCATGGAATTTTGGGTTCGGGCCCCTCTAGCAGGTCGCTTAGGGGGCCTCAATGCCGAGTCCAGCCAGAAGTCCCATGCGTTGGAGATTTTGGCCGGTCGACTTCCTCTGGTTTCGTCGCAACTTCCTCGAATTCACCATCAATGACATCGTCCCGCGTCGCGCCTGTGCCAGGGCGAGGCGCCGATCCCATTGAGAATTGAGCGACCTTTACCCTCGCGCGGACATAGCCGAACACCGCCAGCCGCACCTGCGGAACCAGCAATAGAAAGCCGACAGTGTCGGTGAAAAATCCGGGCGTTAGCAGCAGCGCGCCCGAGAAAAGGATCATCGCCCCGTGGGCCAGATGTTCGGTCGGATCATTGAGCTGCTGGAACGAATTTTGCAGGTCCGCAAGCGCGCGCAACCCCTGCGCACGCACCAGCCAAGTGCCAAGAATGGCGGTGATTACGACGATCAAAAGAGTCCAGCCCAGACCAATGGCGCCACCGATCTGGATGAAAAGCGCGATCTCGATCAGCGGAACTGCGACAAATAGGGCGAAAAGCCACATGATATCCTCGTTATTCGTAGCTGTGGTAAGGTGGACTCACCGGCATGTGCACCCTACATATGCGCGGTAGACCACTGATGCCACCTTACGCCTGAAAAGAGACCTCAATGAACTCGTCCATCATCCAACTTTTGGTGCTTGCTGGAATCGCCGTGTTCCTGATCCTAAGACTGCGCAGCGTCTTGGGTACGCGCGAGGGGTTCGAGAAGCCGCGCGCCGAGGCTCCGACCAGCGATGCGCCCATGCGCCGCGGCTTTGAGGTGATCGAGGGTGGGCCGGATCTGGACATCACGGATCACGTCGAAGAGGGCTCGCCAGAGGCCGAAGCCCTGGCCGAAATGAAGCGCGCCGAGCCAAGCTTTGCCGTGGGCGAGTTCCTGCAGGGCGCGCGCGGGGCGTATGAAATGATCCTGATGAGCTTCGAGCGCGGCGACATCGATGATATCGCGGCCTTCTTGGGCGAGGATGTGCATCAGACCTTTGTGGACGTTGTCGGCGCCCGCGAAGATCAGGGCCTTACGATCGAGGCGAATTTTGTTGGCGTGCGAGAGCTGACGCTGGTGGGCGCGCATTTTGACCCCTCCAGTGCGGTGGGCGAAGTGACGGTTCGTTTTGTGGGCGAGCTGACCTCGGTCGTTCGCGATGCCGCCGGCGAGATCATCGAAGGCGATGCAACAGAGGTGAAGCGCCAGAAGGATATCTGGACCTTCGCGCGTGAAATGGGAACCGACGATCCCAACTGGAAGCTTGTCGCGACCGGGGAATGAGGCGGCTTGTCTATGCGTTGGCGGCAGCGATTGGCCTAAGCGTGTCGGGCGCCGCATCAGGACAATCCCTGTCCTATGAGGTTCTGGAATTCGAAGACCTCAAAGGATGGCGCAGCGACGATCACGACGCCGCGCTGAAGGTCTTCCTGAACACCTGCATGGATATGAAGGACCCGGATTGGTCCTCGCTGTGCTCCTTGGCCCAAGAGCAAACATCTGCGCGCACGTTCTTCGAGCTCTTCTTTAAGCCGGTTCTCGTAGAAGACGGCGACCCGATGCTTTTTACCGGGTATTTCGAGCCAGAGTTGAACGGTTCGCTGCAGCGCACCGCGACCTATCGCTACCCTCTCTATAAAAAGCCGCCGGAGGTGAGGAACGGCATCCAGTGGCTAAGCCGGGCACAGATCGAGAACGGAGACGCGCTCAGCGGGCGCGGGCTAGAGATTGCCTGGATTGATGATCCTGTTGATGTGTTTTTCCTGCAGATCCAGGGTTCTGGCCGGGTGAAGCTGCCGGACGGAAACTACCTGCGCGTCGGCTATGGCGGAAAGAACGGGCATGATTACAAGTCCGTGGGCCAAGAGCTTGTGCGGCGCGGCGTGTACCAGCCGCACCAGGTATCCGCGCAGGTGATCCGGAATTGGGTGAAGCGGAACCCAGTGGCAGGCCGAAGGCTTTTGCAGACGAACCCATCCTATGTGTTCTTTCGCGAGGTGAGCCGCGTGCCAGCGGATCAGGGTCCGCTTGGGGCCATGAATCGCTCGATCACGACCTTACGGTCGATTGCGGTCGACCCGAAATTCACGCCGCTTGGCGCGCCTGTTTGGATCGAGAAGGGTGGCAGCACGCCGATGCGACGGCTGATGATCGCGCAGGATACCGGTTCCGCCATCAAGGGCGCGCAGCGGGCCGACATCTTCTATGGGACGGGTGACTATGCCGGGCGCCGCGCCGGTGAGACCCGCGACCCGGGGCGTATGGTCGTGCTGATGCCGATCCAGCGCGCCTATGCCTTGGCCTTTGAGGGCCAGGACGGGTGAGCAAGAAACGCGGTCGTCGCGGTCTCTCAGAGGACGACCGCGCGCTCTGGAACCGAGTGGCGCAAAGCGCAAACCCTCTGCATACGAGTGCCCCCAAACCTAAGCCGTTGCCCGAGATGTTTGAGCCGGAAGAAATCCCGCCGCCTCCGAAAATGCCCAAGCCAAAGTTCAGGTCCAGCGGACCTTCGACCGCTACCGCCGTGCCGCCGATAAAGAAGGCAAACAGCTCAGAGCTGCGTATGGATCAGAAGTCCTTTGACAAGCTGAAGCGCGGTAAGCTTAAGCCAGAGGCCCGGGTCGATCTGCATGGGATGACCCAGGCGCGGGCGCATGGTGTGTTGAGCACATTTATCCAGGATGCGCATGCGCGTGGGCTGCGGCTGGTCCTGGTGATCACCGGAAAAGGCAAAGACCGCGACGATGGCGGACCGATTCCGACGCCGCGCGGGGTGCTGCGGCACAACGTGCCGCAATGGCTTGGTCTGCCCCCGTTGTCGCTGATGGTGCTGCAAGTGTCCGACGCACATCAGCGCCACGGCGGTGGCGGGGCGTATTATGTGTATCTAAAGCGGCGGCGCTAATTTCCTGCGACTATGGGTACCGGTTCTGCGCCCGGAGTAACGTAGATGCAGCGCGCTGCCCGCCCATGTCCATTTTCCGCCGATTCGCGTTAAGATATCCCGAATTTCCAATGGACATGGGGCCGCGCCAAGACCTTAGCCCAGCGCCCTAGCCGCACGCCGCACACCCGCCCAGACGAGCACCACAACGGCCACAAAATACCCCGCGATCCAGAACATCTGGCCCTCAAACGCCAAACCCGCATCAATGATGGCGCCGGTGATCCATGGCCCCGCCGCCGATCCCAGCACCATGACCGCCGTCGCCAGCGCCTTGATCGAGCCAATGCTTCGGGTGCCGTAGAACTCCGCCCAAAAAACATTCGGGATTGTCGCGTTCGCGCCATGCCCGATGGCGACCAAAGCCAGCCCGATGGCCGCGGCGCCTAAAGAACTGGTTGCCCCGAGCACCACGAACCCCGCCGCGATCGGCAGCCCGGCGAAAGCAATGAGGCGCGCAGATCCCAGCCGGTCCACCAGAGCGCCCGTCGCAAGGGTCGCGACCAAAGCGACCCCGGTATAGAGCGGGAAGAGCGTGACCAACGCGGCGTGGCTCCAGCCCTTGGTCTCTGCCAGGTGCACCTGCTGGAAGAAGAGCGCCGTGATCCAGGCGGACGGCCCCAGGATCGCGGGCACCATCAGCCAAAACAGCCAATGTCGGATCGTGTCCCGCCGGGACCAATGCCGGCCGTGCATGCCGGTCGATTGGCTGTCCTCTGCCACCGATTGCGGCGTCCTTTCCAGGCGAAGTAGGGTCGAAAGTAGCGGTATCATCAGCAAAACGAAGACCGCGAAGCCAAACCACAGCACCCACCAGTCCACGATGTCGAACATGAAGACGATGAAGAGCGGCAAGAACGCCTCGCCCACGGCGTAGCCCAGCGACGCGATGGCCAGCGCCTTGCCCCGCGAGCCCACGAACCAGCGCGCCATGGCCACGACGGCGATGTGGCTGATCATGCCCTGCCCGGTAAAGCGCAGCGCGAAGATCACGAAGGGCAGCGCCCAGGCCGCCGGGGCCAGAGCCATCGCCAGGCAGGCCAGCGCGAGCAGCACCAAGACAACCGCGCCCAGGTAGCGCGCGCGGAAGTGGTCCGTCAGCACCCCCGCCCAGATCATCACCAATCCGCTCGCCAGGGTGCCGATACCGTAGAGCCGCCCCCAATCGCCGTCCGTTAGCCCGAACTCGGCGCGGATCTCGCCCGCAAAGACCGAGATCAGGAAGGTCTGCCCAAAGCTGGAGCAAAATGTCAGCAGCGCCCCCGCCGCAAGGAATGGCGCGTTCTGACGGAGAAACTGCGGGAACGACATGCGCCATCAGTGACGGAGCATGCCAGGAATGAAAAGCGCTTAGAGTACGTAGCGGCTTACATCCACGGACTTGGTCAGCTCGCCCAGGTTCGCGTCGACAAAACCCGCATCCACGGTGATCTCCTCGCCCGCGCGGTCCGGTGCGGTGAACGAGAGCTCTTCGAACACGCGCTCCATCACCGTATAGAGCCGCCGCGCGCCGATATTCTCGACCGATTGGTTCACCTCTGCGGCGATCTTGGCCAGCGCCGCGATGCCGTCCTCGGTGAAGGAGACCGTGACCTCCTCGGTGCCCATCAAGGCGGTGTATTGCAGGGTCAAAGCATTGTCCGTCTCGGTCAGGATGCGCACAAAGTCCTCCTCGGTCAGCGCGCGCAGCTCCACCCGGATCGGCAGGCGCCCCTGCAGCTCGGGCAGAAGGTCCGAGGGCTTGGCGATGTGGAAGGCGCCCGAGGCGATGAACAGGATATGGTCGGTCTTCACCGGGCCGTGTTTGGTCGAGACGGTGGTGCCCTCGATCAGCGGCAGCAGGTCGCGCTGCACGCCTTCGCGGCTGACATCGCCGCCCTTATGTTCCTGCCGGGCGCAGACCTTGTCGATCTCGTCGAGAAAGACGATCCCGTTCTCTTCGACGGCACTGATGGCGGCGCGGGTCACGGTCTCGTCGTCCAGAAGCTTATCCGCCTCCTCGCCGATTAGAACGGCATAGCTTTCGGCCACGGTCAGTTTGCGCGTCACCATGCGCCCGCCCATTGCCTTGCCCAGCATGTCGCCGAGATTCATCATCCCCATGTTCGAGCCAGGCTGGCCCGGGATCTCGAACATTGGCATCGGGTTGGAGCTATCCGTTAGCTCTAGCTCGATCTCATGGTCGTCCAGCTCGCCGGTCTTCAGCTTGCGGCGGAACATCTCGCGGGTCTGCTCGCGGGCGTCTTTGCCCGCGATGGCCTCGATCACGCGCTCCTCGGCGGCCTGATGCGCGGCGGCCTTGACCTCTTCGCGCATGTTCTCGCGGGTCATGATGATCGCGGCGTCCACCAGGTCGCGCACGATCTGCTCGACATCGCGGCCGACATAGCCGACCTCGGTGAACTTCGTGGCCTCGACCTTTAGGAACGGCGCCTTGGCAAGCCGCGCCAGGCGGCGGCTGATCTCTGTCTTGCCGACCCCGGTGGGCCCGATCATCAGGATGTTCTTGGGGTAGACCTCGTCGCGGATGTCGTCGGGCAGGTTCTTGCGCCGCCAGCGGTTGCGCAGGGCCACGGCCACGGCGCGCTTGGCGTCCTTCTGGCCGATGATAAAGCGGTCCAGCTCGCTGACGATTTCGCGGGGGGTAAGATCGGTCATATCAGTCTCTATTCAAGCCGTAGGAGGCAATTTCGACAAAGGTAGGAACGGGGCGAGCCCGCGCAAGAGCACGGCGCGAATGCGTTCCCAGAACGCCCCCAGCATAAGCAGCGTGATGCCAAGGATCAGGATCGCCATGGCGGTGCCGCCAGCGTCGCCCACGGTGGTCGCAACCGCCACGACATAGCCCACGCCGGTGATCAGGAAGGACCGCCGGTCGATGATCATGGCAATCAGGGCGATCAGCCCCAAGAACGCGATCAAAAGCCCCATCGCGCCCGCGCTGTCCGAGGACAGCAAGGTCAGCGCGATGGTGTTCACGATGGCGGGTGCGGCGATCACATGCAGCCAGAACCCGTTCGCCGCGCGCCGGGTCACGCGATGCGGGTCGCTCATGTCGAACATCATCGCCACGGCAAAGGTCGCCACGCCCAGCGCGAGCGTCAGCCAAGCAAAGTTGCTGCCCGCAGACAGCAGAAAGAAGTCCCGCAGGTCACCAGGCGCTTCCCCGCCCGCCGCCGACTGTACCACAGCGGCGGCAAAAAGCCCGAGTGCAACGAAGGCCAGCGCAACGGGCACCCGGAACCGGAACCAAAAGACAAAGACCGCTGCGGTCGTCAGCAGCAAAGGCAATGGGATGCTGGTCAGGTCATTCTGCATGACCATGAAGGGCTGCGCGAGCCAGGCGTTGAGCCCCGCCGCGGCATTCCCGGCAAAGAGCACGGTCAGGGCAATCGCGGGCGCGACCATGCGGCGGCGGCGGATAAAGTACTCTGCCAGCGCCCACAGGACCCCTGCCCCGATCACCGCATAAAGCGTGATGCGCCCCATCGTACCGCCCAGATTGGTGCCAATCGACACGCCGGTCACGGCGATCCAGCCCATGGCCAGGATCACCAGGCCAACGACGATGAAGATCTCGTTAAAGCCCTTGAACAGCTCAAAGGGTTCGTCCCCCGGCGCAAGGTTCTCGCGCGCGCCGCGGCGGCTATCGGCCAGCGCCGCCAAGGACGCCGCCTGCGATTCCGTCACGATTCCAGCCGAAACCGCCGCTTGGAGGTCCTTGCGCTCAATCATCCGGCGATGGTTTCCACGGTCAGGTTGCCGTTGGTGTAAACGCAGATATCCGCAGCGATCGCCATGGCGCGGCGGGCGACCTCCTCGGCGGATAGGTCGCCGTCCATCAATGCCCGTGCGGCGGCCAGGGCGTAGTTCCCGCCTGACCCAATCGCGGTCACGTCATGCTCTGGCTCCAGCACGTCGCCCGCGCCGGTGATCACGTAGATCTCCTTGCCGTCGCTGACGATCAGCATCGCCTCGAGCTTTTGCAGGTACTTGTCGGTGCGCCAGTCCTTGGCCAGCTCCACCGCGGCGCGTTGCAGCTGCCCTGGGGTGGCCTCCAGCTTGGTCTCCAGCCGCTCTAGCAGGGTGAAGGCGTCCGCCGTCGAACCCGCGAAGCCGCAGACCACGTCGAACCCGCCCGGGCTGAGCCGCCGCACCTTGCGCGCGGTGCCCTTGATCACGGTTTGGCCGAGGCTGACCTGCCCGTCGCCCGCGATCACCACCTCGCCGCCCTTCTTGACGCCGATAATGGTGGTGCCGTGCCAGCCTGGGAATTCTTCCGACATCGAACTCTCCTTACATTGACCGCCTATATGGCTATCTCGGACCTGCGGAACAACCCGCTTTGACTTCTCTTCAATCGCCGCACATAGCTAGGCGCATGGCCGATGCCCAAGTCCTGCGCGTTTATCTTGACGAGACCGACCTTGCCCGCGCGGTGGACGGGTCTTTCAATATCATGAACAAGATACGCTCTGCCTTCGAGGGCGCCGGGTATCGCGTGGAATTCGTTAAGAGCACAGCGGTCGAGCGCGCCAAATCCGCCGCGTGCGGCGGCTACGCGCTGTTTCATATGGAGGATCCGTTCCACTCCCGCGCGCTGACCCTGCGGCGCGCCTATTTCTACCCCTTCTGGCGGATCGAGTCCTCGGCCAAGCGCTGGGAGTGGCAGATCGCGAAGACAAAATTCGACCCAGAGGCGGTGAACCGAAAAGCCGCGGACCGGTTTGTGGCAAATACACGCAAGCGTCTCTTTGGTGAGATCTCGGAGGTCGAAACCGACAGCACGGTCTACATCCCGCTGCAGGGCCGCCTGTTGGACCGCCGCTCTTTCCAAACGCAAAGCCCGCTGGACATGATCCGATCCGTTTTGGCGCATGAACAGGATCGAGAGATCGTCGTCGGGTTACATCCCAATGAGGCCTACACGACCGAGGAAACCGATGCGCTGCGCGATTTGGCCGATCAGAACCGGCGGCTAACGCTTTCATCCGAGCCGATGGTCAAACTGTTGCAGCGCTGCGATTACGTGGTGACCGAGAACTCGTCAGTCGCGCTGAGCGGTTACTTCTTTGAAAAACCCGCCGTGCTCTTCGCGCAAATCGACTTTCATCACATCGCGGCGAATGTCTCTGCGCTGGGTGCGGAGGCCGCGATCGCGTCTGCGCCCGACCTAAGGCCGGACTTCGCCGGATACCTGCACTGGTTCCTGAAGAAAACCACGATCAATGGCGGCGCGCCTGAGGCAGAGGCCCAGATTTTAGCGGCGGTGCGCTGTCGGGGCTGGAAGATTTAAACGAAAAAGGGCGCCGAAGCGCCCTCAATCAATCCGTCGATTAGGATCAGCCGTTGATCGACGACTCGATCCAGTCCTGCAACGCGCCCTTCGGTGCGGCGCCGGTCTTGTTGGAAATGGGCTGGCCGTCCTTGAACATGAACAGGGCCGGGATGCCGCGCACGCCCATCTTGGCGGGCGAATCCGGGTTCTCATCCACGTTGATCTTGGCGATCTTGATCTTGCCGCTCATCTCTTCGGACAGTTCCTCAAGCGCGGGGCCGATCTGTTTGCACGGGCCGCACCACTCTGCCCAGAAGTCGACGACGACGGGGATATCAGAGTTCACAACTTCTGCTTCGAAAGTCTCATCGGTGACGGCGACGGTGGCCATGTCTGCTCTCCTTGGGCAAAGCGTTTGGGTTGCGAAGCTATGTGCGCCATGCTGGCGCGTCAAGATGTAGTCGCTCTGGACAAAGCATTCCTCACGATGTCGTGTGAGAGCGGCATGAGGCATGCGTTGCGCGTCCACAGGATCGCCAGCTCCACCGGTTTGTCGGGGAAAATCTGTTCCAAAGCAGCAAGGTAGGCGCCCATCTGGCGCAAGATGCCCTCTGGCACTTCGGCGGGGCTGCCCGGCACAACCGCGTTGGTCTTGTAATCGACGGCCAGAACTTTGCTGCCGGTGACGACCAGCTTATCCACCACACCTGCAACGCGCCTGCCGTTCAAAGCGGCAATTGACGCCGTCAGGTCAACTTCGGACTGGGTTCCGGCGACAAAGAGATGAGAAAGCGCGGGATCTTGCAGCACGGCCATAGCCTCACGAATCGCGTCCGTTTGGGGCGCGTCGGCGAATTCTGCGGACAAAAGCTGTTGCGCCACGGCCTCTGAATGCCCCGGCTCGCATTCAGGCAGGACCTCTAGCAAGCGGTGGACCATGGAACCGTGGCGCAGCGCGGTTTCCTCGTCTTGGCCGCCCAGCCCGCCGATTGCTTTGGCGCCGCCCAGCCCCGAGGGCGCAAGGGGTTCCTCTGGTCGCGCAGGGGTGTCCGCGACCTGCGATGCCCAAATTGGGATGGTGGTGTCCAGATCTGCGGGCTGTTTGGGCTGCTCAAGTTCGCCTTGCGCCCAGCCCAGCGGCTCGTATCTTAGCCCGTGCTCGGTATCGACCGCCCCGAGGTCTGACAGGCACTCCTTGGACTTGGCGTACCAAGACTCCGCCGCCTCGCCCACTTCCCCGGCCGCAGCAATCACCAGCCAGGTTTCCGCGCGGGTGGCGGCCACATAAAACAACCTCTCCTGCTCTTCCAACTCGCGCGCTTTCCGCCGCGTTAGAGCCGAATTCATGCCGTCCGGGCGTTCCGGTGCGGGTACTTTCCAAAAGGCGTGACCCTCGACCGGCACGATCTGGTCGCGCGCCTGAAGGTCCCGCTTGTTGGTGTCGGGCAGGATGACGATGGGCGATTCAAGCCCCTTCGCACCATGCACGGTCATCACGCGTATCTGATCCCCGGCGGTGTCGAGCTGCCGTTTGACTTCGACCTCGTCGGTCTGCATCCAACTGATGAACCCGGTCAGGCTTGGGACCTCGGCCTGTTCGTAGAAAAGCGATTGCGATAGAAGGGCGTCAATGCCGTCCTCTGCCTCTTGCCCGAGCCGACCAAGAAGCTTCCTGCGGCCCTCGTGCCGCGTCAGGATGCGCTCGATCAGATCGTATGGCCGCAAGAAATCCGCCGCGCCGCGTAGATCGTCCAGCATCGCGACGGTATCGGCAAAATCCTCGCGGCGGCTGCGCAGCTCTTGCCACAGATAGGTTTGGCCCCGATTTGCGGCGAGCTCATAAAGCGTCGCCTCGTCCCAGCCAAAAAGCGGAGACTTTAGCGCGGCGGCCAGGGACAGGTCATCCTCTGGCGTGGCGAGAAAGGCCATCAGCGCCGACAGGTCTTTCACGGCCATCTCGGCGCCAAGCTTTAGCCGATCCGCGCCCGCCACGGGCAGGTCATAGCGCTTGCAGGCGCGGATGACCTCTTCGAACAGGTTGGACCGCCGCCGGACCAGGATCAAAAAGTCCGAGGCCCTGATGAGCCTCTGCCCGCCCTCGCGTGTCGGCAGCGTCTGCTTGCCGATCTGCTGGGCCATGAACTCGGCCACGCGCTGGGCGAGGATCACGTCGTGATGGTTCTCGGCGACGATATCAACCGGGTCGTACCATTCCTTCTTTTCGGGCTCTTCGGTCTTGGGCACCACCGGCCACAGGTCCACGCGCCCGGCATGCGATTGGTGGAAGGCGCGGTGGCGCATCCCGTCAATCGTGACGGCCCGGTCGACAAACCGCAGGATCGCGTCCGACGAGCGGAAGGAATGCTCTAGCTCCAGCGGCTGAAACGGGGCCTCGATCTGCGCCAGTTTCTCGCCAAACTGGGCCTGCATGCGGTCGAATTCGCGCGGATCGGCGCCTTGGAAGGAATAGATCGACTGCTTTTTGTCGCCCACCACAAAGATCGTGCGAAGCACATCGTCGCGGGCGCCAAGCCCGGCGGTGAACTCTTGTGCCAGGCGCTCGATGACCTGCCACTGCGCCGGGCTGGTATCCTGGGCCTCGTCCACCAGGATGTGATCCAACCCGCCGTCCAACCGGTAGAGCACCCACGAGGCCACCGCGTCATTTGACAACAAGGCGCGGCATTTGAGGATGAGATCGTCGAAATCGAGCCAGCCCATCCGCTGCTTTTCGGCGGAATATAGCCCCAGGAACTGCGCCGCGAAGCGGTGCAAGCAGGCGGACTTTTGGGCGGAATAGAGACAGTTCCGCCGATCCCTGGCCGCTTCGATCCGCTGCATGAACTGCTGCAATGGCTCTAGCGCGGCGCCAAGGCCTTCGCGACAGGCCTTGGTCGGAAACCGGTCCAGTTTCGCGCCAAACGGGGACTTGGCCGATTCCCCGTAAAGGAAGACACCCGCCAGCATTTTGATGTCGTCGATGCCCGGCTGCGCCCAGTCGATCCCCGCCAGCTTCTGCCCCGCCTTGATGTCTGTGCTGCTGCCCTCGGACAGAGCGCGCATGACCTTGGGCATGAAGAGAGGTTCTTGCCCGGTGAAGCATTCCCTCAAAAGCGCTGCATCAGAGAAATCGCGCGGCAGGCCGACGGCCTGCAAAAGATCGCCAAGCTCCGCTGGGGTGTGAAACATCTCGCGATCGTTCAGGATCGCCTGCAGAATACCGCCAAGCTCGCCGCCGCCCAGGTGCCGCGCCAAGTCGTCGAACGCCTGGCCGGATCGCTCGGCGAGGTCTTCCGCGACCTTGTCTTGCAGCAAACGCGCGGTGCGCTCGTCGATCTCCATGAAGTTGGGCGAGATCTCGGCCTCCAGAGGAAACCGCCGCAATAGCCCCGCGCAAAAAGAGTGGATGGTTTGAATGCGCAGCCCGCCGGGCGTCTCAATGGCGCGCGCGAAAAGCCTGCGGGCATCGCTGAGACGCCCATCCGCCGCAACGCCCAGCGTTTGCAGCTCTGCGGCCAGCGAGTCATCGTCGCGCATGGACCAATCGCCAAGACGCTTGAACAGACGGTTCTGCATCTCTGACGCGGCGGCCTTGGTATAGGTCAGGCACAGGATGTTCTGCGGTTGAACGCCCTCTAACAAGAGCCGCGCAACCCGGTCGGTCAGCACCCGCGTTTTGCCGGATCCCGCGTTGGCCGAAAGCCAGGTCGAGGTGGCGGGCTCGGCCGCCTGCACTTGTCTGAGGGTCGCTGCGTCCATCACCCGACATCCTCGTTTTGCGGCGGGTGGCTTTCGTCCCACTCACCGAACCGCGCAAGGTGATCGTAGTCGCCCTGCACGGATTGGCGGTTCACGGCGCGGCGAGAGCTGTACCCCCGCGACCGGTCCTGGAAGGCTGCCAAAAGCCGCCGCAGCCCGATCAGAACAGTGTCTAAGTCGCCCGAATTCGCCTCTACGGGGTCGAATTTGGGGCTTGTCCCCAACCCGATATACCCGACTTCGCAAACGGGGCCTCTGGGGACGTCCATGATCTCTCCGCGCTCGGCGATCAGCGCGGACAAAAGCAGCTGCTTGTCAAAATGCTCCTGCACTTTCGCCGTGGGGATCTGGCCGGTCTTGTAGTCATAGGCCGCAAGATCGCCGCTCGCCCCGCGATCAATCCGGTCAATCTTGCCATAGAGGCGCATGCCGATGTCTGCCAGGTCGAAATGCCCGTCTTTCTCTAGGGCAATCGGGTCCCGCTGTGTGCGGCGCTGGTACTCGCCCGCGACGAACCAGTCTGCCAAGCCGGCCACCCGCGCCATCCATAGCCGTCGGGCCGCGGGCCATCCGACCCGTTTCTCAAGCACCGCGCCGGCGATGGACAAAAGCGCGACGCGGTCATCCGCAAGCGACCCGGAAAGCGGAGCGGAAATGAAACGCTCGAACACCTCGTGCAAAACCGTGCCGCGCATCGCCGCGTCGGGGGATTGCCGCAGCGGATCCAGCGGCCGCAGCCCCAGGATGCGCCTGGCGTAAACGGCATATGGATCGCGGATCAGGCGTTGGACTTCGGTGATAGAGATCTCGCTGGGGCGGTCTTCCACCGGTGGCCTTGGCGAAGGACGCGGCGCGGGCGCGACGGCGTGCTGCGTGGGCGTTCCGAGGTTCTCGGCCAGTCGGACCCATTCCGAACCGCGGTCTTGCATGCCTTTCAGGGCGGACTTGCCAGTGTCCCCAAGACCGCTCAGCAGGTTCATCAGCCGGTTGAGCCAGCGCGAAGGCACGGTCTGCGCCTCGGCATCGCGGATTGATCGGCTTATGATCACGCGTTGGCCGCACACGGCCTGCTGAAAATCATGCGCCGACAGGCCAATCTCGCGTTCCGGCAGCAGCATGCCCGCCTGATGCCGCAGGACGCGGTTCAGCCAGGGATCCGGGCGCGCGGGCTGCGGCCATGTTCCCTCGTTCAGCCCGCCAAGGATGACCAGGTCGGCGCCCTGCACCCGGGCCTCGAGCGTGCCCCAGATCATCAGGTCGGGATGCGCCAGGATTGCGCTGCGCACCTCGCCTTGGTTTAGGACGCCCCGGAACAGCGCGGTGTATTCGTCGGCGTCTAGGGTGCCGCCATAGCCGGCCTCGGACCGCAGCGATTCAACCAGATCCAGGGCGGCGACGCCCGCGGCCTCCAGCCATAGCGCGCCGGACCCCATGGCGCCCGGCCCGGCGCAAAGGCGCTCGGTCGTCGCAATGTGATGGTCAAGGCGGGCGTCCAGGCTGCTGCCATCCGGCTGCTGAAGCGCATCCAGCACGCCGCCGATCCATGCGACCCAATTGGTCCTGTCCTCGTCACCGCCCGCGGCCCATGCTTCAAGATCCCGCCGCGTGATATAGGCCGGGCCGCGGCGACGCAGCCAAAGCTCGAACTCGCGCGTCTGCAATAGATGCCCGCCGCGGCTGCCATCACCGGTCGCCACAAGCGGATGCTTCAGCAAGGCCAGGAACGTGTCCCCGGTCACTTTCCGCTGGATCAGAGACGAAACCTGCCGAAGCAAACGCCCGGGTGGAGACAAGGCCAATGGCTGCCCGGCGCTGTCATCGGGTACGATCCGCCACCGATCCAGGGCGGCGGTGACCTGCCGTGTCAGCGTGCGGTCGGGCGTGATCAGCGCCGCGGTCTTGCCGCGTTCATGGGCGTCCCGCAGGGCCAGCGCGATCGAGAGCGCCTCGATCCGGGCAGAGGGCGCCTCGATCAGCGACACATCAGCGGTCGCTGCGTCCAGGTGTTCCAGCTTTGGCCCCTCGACAAGCCATTGATCCGTGACCGGCGCGGGCCGCAGCGCAAGCGAAACCAGCTTGCTTCGCGGTGTCGAGACGTCCTCGCCCGACCAGCACCCAATAGCCCTCGGGTCGATCCCAATCGAACGGGCCAGCTTCCCAAAGCGAAACTGCGGGTGATCCTCGCCGGTGATGGCGCTGTCCAGCTGCGACCAGGCGCTATGCGGCATATCAAAGTCGAAACCCGGCAGAACCAGCGCGCCCTGCGACAGATCGCAGACCGCGCGCATGAGTTCTGCGGTGGACCCGCGCGAGCCGGTAGAGCCCGCGACAATGACCGGATGCGACGGTGGCGCCGCTGACCAGCGGGCCTTAACCGCCTTGATCACCATCCGTTGCCGTGTCTCCGGCGTGGGCGCCTCGTCATCAAAGAGCGGTTGAATCAGCGAGATGAATTTGAGGCTCCGCTGCCAATGTCCAGAGACCTCTGCGATATCCAGCCGCTCCAAAACGCCGACATCGACGCCTTCCGACTGCATCTCGTCCATCAGGGCCGACAGGCTGTCCGCCAGGTCGTAGATTGCGGTGCGCGGCGCCAGGTCGGGCTCGCGTTCGATCAGTTTCGAGACAAGCTGTGCCAGTTCAAGCTTACGTCGCAGCGCGGGCACCATTGGCGGGATGTCCGGGAACCGCACGTCGCGGGCGAAATCGGTGATCAGCCGGATGCGCGGCAAAAGGGTGGCCCCGCCAGCGTCAAACAGCGCCTTCAAACGGCGCTGCATGCGCCGCGTGTTGACGTAGATCTCGACATCGGGCCAGGCCTCGGGCGGCAGGCCGACCATCCGGTCGCGCAGGCCCTTCAAGAGGGCGGCGGGGAAATCCTCGCCGGGCGGTACGCCAAAGACGCGCGGTGTGTCGGTTGGCTCAAACACCCAGCATATCCTTTGCCAGTGCGATGCTCTCGGGCTGGCCGACATCGCACCATTTCCCCGGATAGCTCATGCCATAAAGGCGATCCTCCGACAGCATCCGGTCCCAGATGAGGTTCAGCGAGAAAACCTCGTCCTTGACCAGCTCCAGACTGTCCGTCTTAAGGATCTGAGCGCCGACATAAACCGTCCCGGGCCCGCGCCTAAGTCGCCCATCCGCGCCGAGTCCAAAGTCACCGGCACCGCGGTGACCCATCGCTCGTTCAGGCTCTATCACAGCCAAAAGCGCATCCATTTTGTCCGGCTGCCACGCCGCGCGCAGAAGCTCTAGCACATTTGGCCCCTGCCAAACGGCATCTGAGTTCAGCGTGATCACAGGCCCCTTGGGGAATTGCGGCAAGGCGTGGCGCAGCCCGCCCCCGGTTTCAAGCAAGACCTCCTCAAAGACAGTGCTTGCGCCGCTGCCGTTCAGATGGGCCTCGACCATGGGCGCAAGGTAGTGGGTGTTCACCACGACCTGGTCGCCCGGCGTGGTCAATGCCAGCGCGTGGTCCAGCAGCGCCTGCCCGGCAACCTCGATCAACGGCTTCGGGCGCGTATCGGTGAGCGGTGCCATGCGGGTGCCCCGCCCCGCGGCAAAAATCATCACACCTGTCGGGCCGCGTCGCATTGGCGTTTGAGATCCTCTATCACGGTGTCGGTGGGGACCGGCAGGTCGTCTAGGACGCGCGCCGCTAGTCCTGCCAGGGCCGGGTGTCGCAAGTTGCTCTCAACATATCGCCATACGCGTGGAAGAAAATCCAAATATCGCGGCTTGCCGTGCAGCAGGGCTAGGCGCGTGAAAACGCCCAGGATTCGAAGGTTCCGCTGCACGCCGACCGCCGCGAAGGCGGTGCGCACGGTGTCCTTGTCCCGATTGGTCCCGGTTGCGAAGCGGTCCAGCATCGCCTCGATGACCGCGCGCGAGACGTCGCGCCGCGCATCCAAAAGCAGCGACGCCAGGTCATAGGCGACCGGACCACACACGGCGTCCTGAAAATCCAGCAGTCCTACGCGCGCATTGCCGGTCCGATCCGGGAGCCAGATCAAGTTCTCGGCGTGATAGTCGCGCAGCGCGAAGATCCCGTTCGGTAGATCCTGAAAAACCGCCTTCACCTCACCACTTGCGGCACTTAGCAAGCCGCCGGGCGCGCCAGCGACCGCGCGCCGGTACCAAGTGTAGGCGGGCTCTATCATGTCGCCGAGCGTCGCGGGGTCCAGCGCAGGCAACCCCGGTGGCGGCGCTTGCCCATCGAGCGCGATCAGCACGTCGACGGCCGCGGCGTATAAAGGTGTCTCTTGTTCCAGGCGCTCTTCGACAAGCTGCGCGATCAGCCCGTCGCCAAGATCCTCAAGCAGAAGAAAGCCCAGCGCATGGTCCTCGGCCAAGACGCGCGGGGCGCTTAGCCCCCTGCCGTTCAGATCAGCGCCCAGGCGCGCGAAGATTGCTGTGTCTTGCCCGGCCTCCGGTGCCGCATCCATCAAAACCGCGGTTTGGCCGTTTTTGTGTGTCAGCCGGAAATACCGGCGGGTAGAGGCGTCTTCCGCCATGGAAACAGGCTCTATACCGGCCCAATCGGTGGAATTTAGGAACGACTTAGCGCGTTGCAGTCGCTCATCCATCAAAGGCCACCCGGAACATTTCCAACCATCTGGGGTCCCCGGCCAAAACGCGCATATCCCTTTCGCCGGGATGCTCTGTCATCCGCAGCTCAAGCGTCGCGGCGCCCTTAACAAGCGCTGGATCCAGGCGGTCCGGCCACTCGATCAGGCACAGCGCCGTCATCAAAGCGTCCTCCAGGCCCAGATCAAGCACCTCATCGGGGTCGCTAAGCCGGTAGAGATCGGCATGCCAAATCTCAATGTCAGGCAGCGCGTAGCTCTGCACCAAAGTGAAAGTCGGAGACGGCACGTCTTCGATTGCACCCATGGCGGCCATGCGCGCCTGAATGAGGCTGCGCGCAAAGTGGCTCTTGCCGGCGCCCAAATCGCCCGACAGCAAGATCGTGTCGCCATTCCCTAGAAGCGGCGCAAGCCGCTGCGCGATGTCCGTGGTCTCTTGGGCAGAGGTGACCCGCCGTGTCAGCTGTTGCACGGGCGCTAGCTGCTGCACCTTTTTTCGGCTTCTTCGACCGCGGCGGTGAACCCAAACAGCGAGAACGTGTCTTGCGTTTGTGTCCCGCGAGAGGAGATGCCCGTAAGAACCGCCTCAGAGCCGCGCTTCATCGCAGTGATGATCTTTGCGTCGTCTGCATCCGATGCGGACCAGGCCATCTCGCCTTCGGTGAACAACTCGAACTTGGTTCCGCCCACATCCAGCGTCACCGTCGAATCCGGCCGGAACGGGTAGCCGCCGGTGAACGACACCTGGCCGGCCACGCTGGAGCTTGGGATATAGGACACGAAAAGCAACGTCGCGCTGCGGTTCACCTCCACGGGGCGCCCCTCGCGTGTGTTCACCACTTCCTTGGGCGCTGAAACGGACCAGCATTGCGCCGGGTCGCCTGCTTCAAACACGCTCCAATCGGTGTGCGCGGCCACTCGATTGTTGGATTCCTGCGCGCCCGCCGCCGTAGCGGCGAGGCAGAATACTGCGGCAAACGCTCCGCGGAAAATTGACATCTGCATCGTTATTGGGCCTCCGGTCGCCACTGCCTCTTCCCTGCTCACGGTCAATCTCGTGCGACCTTTTCGAGCAAGCTTGCGGTTTTCAATCAGCTTTACCTAGTTTAACGGAACTATGCCGATGTTTCAAAGCCCTCTTGGCAGAAAATCGCGCAGACTCAGGGAGACGCGGATGCAAGATGCTATTCCAATGGTCGAGCTATGGCGCGGTGAGTTCCTTGAATCCGTGCATCGCGGTCACGCAGTGGTGTGCGACGAGCGCGGAGAGATCGTCGAGGCCTGGGGCGATCCGCAGAAAATCATCCTGCCGCGGTCGTCCTGCAAGATGGTCCAGGCGCTGCCCTTGGTGGAAAGCGGAGCCGCGGATGCGCTGGGCCTGACGGCCGAGCAACTTGCGCTGTCCTGCGCCTCGCACAACGCCGCGGCGATCCATACGGACCGCGTGGCGCTCTGGTTGCGTGACCTGGGGCTCAGCGATGACGATTTCCGCTGCGGCCCGCAGAGCCCCGGCGATATGGATGCGCGATTGGCGATGGTCCGCGCGGGCGAAGAGCCCTGCCAGATCCACAATAACTGCTCGGGCAAGCACTCGGGGTTTCTGTCTCTAAACCAGCATATTCGCGGCGGGCCCGAGTATATCGAGGCGGACCACCCGCTGCAGAAAATGATCCGCGCCGCCTTTGAGGAGTGCACGGACGAGACAAGCCCCGGCTATGGCATCGATGGCTGCTCTGCCCCGAATTTTGCCACCTCTTTGCATGGTCTCGCCCGCGCCGCGGCGCGCTTTGCCAGCGCGGATGGCGACGACGCGCGGTCCCGCGCGATGCGCCGCCTGCGCGAGGCGATGATGCTGCACCCCGAGCTTGTCGCCGGCGAGGGCCGCGCCTGCACCGAGCTGATGCGCGCCGCCAAGGGCAAGGCCGCCATCAAGGGCGGGGCCGAGGCGATGTATGTTGCGATCCTGCCCGAGAAACGGCTCGGCGTGGCGCTGAAGATCGAAGACGGCACCTCGCGCGGCAGCGAATGCGCGATTGCGTCGATCCTGGTGCGGCTTGGCGTGGTGGAGCCTGACGACCCGCTTGTGCTGAAACGCCGCAATGCTGAGATCCGAAACCGCAACGGGATCATGACCGGCTACGTGCACCCCGCGGCGGGTTTTTAGGAGAATTCGTCTCTGTTATAGCCCTGTAGATACAAGAGCGCCGTCAGATCGCCGTAGTTGATGCGGATATCGCATTGCGCCGCGACGGCGGGTTTCGCGTGCAAGGCCACGCCCATTCCGGCGCGCCCCAGCATGCCCAGATCATTGGCGCCGTCACCAACGGCGATGGCGTCCTGCACAGTGATGCCTTGTTTGGCCGAGATCTGGTCCAGAGCCTCAACCTTCGCCGCGCGCCCGAGAATCGGGTGCTGCACAGCCCCGCTCAGCACAGCCCCGTCCCGCAAAAGCACGTTCGCGCGATGCTCATCCATGCCTAGATGCGTGGCCACGGGGCCGGTGAACTCGGTGAACCCGCCAGAGACCAAGGCGCAATAGGCGCCGCTGGCCTTCATGGTTGCAACCAGGGTCTTGCCGCCGGGCATATAGGTGATCCGCTCGGCCAGAACCTTTGTGATCACATCCACCGGCAACCCCGCCAGTAATCCGACCCTTTCGTCAATCGCCTGCTCGAAATCCAGCTCGCCGTTCATGGCGCGCGCGGTGATGGCGCTCACTTGCTCGCCGAACCCCGCTTCGGCTGCTAGTTCGTCAATGCATTCCTGCTGGATCAGGGTCGAGTCCATATCCGCGAGCAAAAGCCTCTTGCGCCGGTTTTCGGCTGGAACAGGCACCATATCGACGCCCAGCTCGCGGCAATCCTCCCAGGCGGTCCAGAAGTTGCCGGGAAGTCGTTCGACTGGGAACTCCGCCGCTTCGTCCGGCGATAGCCAGGTCACGTCCCCGCCGCCCCAGGCGTTGCGCAGGGACGTCGGCAGCGCGGGGTCAAGGTTCCGCCGCTGCGGGTCGGCAATGAGTGTGATCACAAACATGAACGCATCCTGACAGGTCGCATTTGAGGTAACAAGCGGCGCTATAGCGACAAAATGACGGTTGTCAAAGCCAATGGGTCTGGTAAACGCGGTGGTGGGACACCCCTCCCCAACGAGGGGCGCATATCTGTAAGGATACCACTGATGGTAACGAATACTCCGGCGACGCGGCCGGCTAATCCGCGTTTTTCCTCTGGCCCCTGTGCCAAACCCCCCACATTCACGCTTGATACGCTCAAGGATGCCGCGCTGGGCCGTTCGCATCGCGCGGCGATTGGTAAGGCCAAGCTCAAGGACGCGATCGAGACCACGCGCGAGATCTTGGGCGTGCCTGCGGATTACAAGATCGGCATTGTGCCGGCCTCGGACACCGGCGCGTTCGAGATGGCGATGTGGAACCTGCTGGGCGACCGCCCGGTCGAGATGCTGGCTTGGGAAAGCTTCGGTGCGGGCTGGGTCACCGATGTGGTGAAACAGCTCAAGCTGGACGCCAAGGTGACCACCGCCGACTACGGCAAGATCGTGGATATGGCCGGTGTAGACTATGATTCTGACGTTTGCTTTACCTGGAACGGCACCACCTCCGGCGTGCGCCTTCCGAACGGGGCGGCGATCCCTGCGGATCGCGATGGCCTAACGCTTTGCGATGCCACCTCTGCGGCTTTCGCGATGGACCTGCCCTGGGACAAGCTGGATGTGACCACGTTCAGCTGGCAGAAGGTGCTGGGCGGCGAGGCCGCGCATGGCATGCTGATCCTCAGCCCGCGTGCGGTGGAGCGGCTGGAAAGCTACACTCCGCTCTGGCCGCTGCCCAAGATCTTCCGCCTGACCAAGGGCGGCAAGCTGATCGACGGCGTTTTTTCCGGCGCCACGATCAACACCCCGTCCATGCTGGCGGTCGAGGATTACTTGCAATGCCTCGCCTGGGCGCAGTCCGTCGGCGGGCTGCCGGGGCTGATCGCCCGCGCGGATGCGAATGCCGCGGTGATCGACCGCTTCGTCGCTTCGCGTGACTGGATCGCAAACCTCGCCGAGGACCCGGCGACGCAATCCACCACTGGCGTCTGCCTGAAGTTCACCGACGCGCGGATCGCGGACGGCGCGGGTTTCGCCAAGGCGGTGGCCAAGCGGCTAGAGGCCGAGGGCGTCGCCTTTGACATCGGCGCCTATCGCGACGCGCCTCCGGGCCTGCGCATTTGGTGCGGCGGCACGGTCGAGGCCAGCGATCTTGAGGCTCTGATGCCCTGGATCGAATGGGCCTTTGAGGCCGAGATCGCCGCGCAAACGCAAGCCGCCTAAACATTCCAATTCCATCTTTGAAGGAGCGCCAAAATGGCCCCCAAAGTACTCGTCTCTGACAAGCTTTCCGAAACCGCCGTGCAGATCTTTCGCGACCGCGGCATCGACGTCGATTTCCGCCCCGAGCTGGGCAAGGACAAGGTCGAGCTGCTCAAGGTGATCGGCGACTATGACGGTCTCGCCATCCGGTCCGCCACTAAGGTCACCGAAAAGCTCTTGGCAAACGCCCCGAACCTTAAGGTGATCGGCCGCGCCGGGATCGGCACCGACAATGTCGACAAGGTCGCGGCGTCCAAAGAGGGCGTGATCGTGATGAACACGCCCTTCGGCAACATGATCACCACCGCCGAGCATGCGATTGCGATGATGTTCGCCGTTGCGCGGCAAATCCCCGAGGCCTCCGTCTCTACACATGCCGGAAAGTGGGAGAAGTCCAAGTTTATGGGGGTCGAGCTGACGGGCAAGACCCTTGGCGTGATCGGCGCGGGCAACATCGGCGGCATCGTCTGTCGCCGCGCCCGCGGGCTAGAGATGAAGGTCGTCGCCTATGACCCCTTCCTGTCCGAAGAGCGCGCCGACGATCTGGGCGTGCAGAAGGTCGAGCTGGATGAATTGCTCGCGCGGGCCGATTTCATCTCGCTGCATGTGCCGCTGATCGACGCGACCAGGAACATCCTCAGCCGCGAGAACCTGGCCAAGACCAAGCCCGGCGTGCGCATCGTGAACTGCGCCCGTGGCGGCTTGGTGGACGAGGAAGCGCTCGCCGAGATGCTGCAATCCGGCCATGTTGCGGGTGCGGCCTTTGACGTCTTCGCCGTCGAGCCCGCGAACGACAACCCTCTGTTCAACCTTCCCAACGTCGTCTGCACGCCCCATCTGGGTGCCGCCACGACCGAGGCGCAAGAGAACGTCGCGCTGCAGGTGGCCGAGCAAATGTCGGACTACCTGCTGACCGGCGCGGTGCAGAACGCGCTCAACATGCCCTCCGTGACCGCCGAAGAGGCCAAGACTATGGGCCCCTGGGTGAAGCTCGCCGGACATCTGGGCGCCTTTGTCGGCCAGCTCACCGACGAGCCGGTGAAGGGCGTGAACATCCTCTACGATGGCGCGGTGGCCGAGATGAACCTCGACGCTTTGAACTGCGCCGTGATCGCAGGGCTGATGAAATCGGTGAACCCGGATGTGAACATGGTCTCGGCGCCGGTGATCGCCGCGGATCGCGGGATCAAGATCAGCCGCACGACGCAGCCCAAGACCGGCGTGTTCGACGCCTATATCAAGATCACCGTCGTGACGGATCAGCGCGAACGCTCCATCGCCGGCACCGTGTTCAGCGACGGCAAGCCGCGCTTTATCCAGATCAAGGGCATCAACATTGATGCAGAGATCGGCGCGCATATGCTCTATACGACGAACGAGGACGTGCCGGGCATCATCGGCACGCTGGGCCAGACCATGGGGGGCAACGGCGTGAACATCGCGAACTTTACCCTGGGCCGCGCGGATGTGGGTGGCGAGGCGATTGCGCTGCTGTATCTCGATGACGAGCCGCCCGCGCCGGTGCTGGACGAGCTGGCCAAGACGGGCCTCTTTACCCAGATCAGCACGCTGCAGTTCGAGGTGAACTAGATGCGCGTCTACGCGATCGGCGACATCCATGGGCAGCTCGATATGCTTCGTGCCGCCCATGCGTGGATCGCAGAGGACCGCGCCCGCACCGGCGACCCGGATGCCATGGTGGTGCATCTGGGCGACTACGTGGATCGCGGCCCGGACAGCCGGGGCGTGATCCGCTATCTGATGGCGGGGATCGCGGTGGGGCAGCCCTGGCGATGCGTGCGCGGCAACCATGACCGCATGTTCGCGATGTTTCTGGCGGACCCACATGTCCAGGATCCAGTCTTGCGCAAGGATTTTACCTGGCTACACGCGCCTTTGGGGGGCCGCGACACGCTGGCCTCCTATGGATTCGAGAACCCGCATGAGGCGACGCCGGATGAGCTCTGGGCGCAGCGCGGCAAGATCCCAGAGGATCACCAGGCATTTCTAGGCATGCTGGAGAACTCCATCGAGACAGAGCACCTGTTCTTCGCCCATGCGGGTATCCGCCCGGGCTTTGCTCTAGCGGAGCAAACCGAAGACGACCTGCTGTGGATCAGGGGGCCCTTTCACGTGGACCCAATGGATCACGGCAAGCTTGTGGTGCACGGGCACACGCCGGTGGATGGGGCGACGCATTACGGCAACCGCGTGAACCTGGACACTGGCGCGGGTTACGGCCGGCCCCTGACGGTCGCAGTCTTCGAGGGCCGCGATTGTTGGGTGCTGGACGCGGCCGGGCGGCGCGCCCTAGCGCCAAATGCTGGCTAGGGCGGCGTCGATCTCGGCTGGTTTTGGGTCGATCCAACGCGCCGCGATCACCTGATCCGGGCGGATGAGGTAGACGGCCTGCTTGGCCTCACCAAGATACCGCCGCGCGACGAAATCGTTGAGATCCGCCGATACGGTGTCGACATCAGTCTCAACCGAGCACCCAATACACAGCAGCTTCATCCCGCCGCCCAGCCTGTTCAGCAACCACCCGTCGCCCTGCGGCGCATCCAGGGCGACACTGCCGGGACGGGTCGCATCGGGCAGATTTGCACCATCCGGCGCGCCTTGCAGCGGGTAGACACAGGGCACCGATAACCGCCCCGAGTTGATCCGGCTGCGCGCCTCTGGATCGGTCGCCGCCTGTGCCAGGATGCGGTCGCGTTCTTCACGCTCGGGACCATCCGCGGGCGACATGAACTTGGTCGCACCGGCGCTGTGAAAGATGTTCTCATCGGCGCCGTGCACGCGTTCGGTGTTGTAATCCTCTAGGATCGCGAGGCCTGCGTCGCCACGCATTAAGCCCGCCAGCCGCCAGCCCAAGGCGTCGACATCCTGCATCCCGCCATTGCCGCCGCGAGCCCCGAAGGGCGACACCACATGCGCGCTGTCCCCGGCGAAAACGACCCTATTATGCACGAACCTCTCCAAGCGGCGGCATTGGAAACTGTAGACGCTCACCCAATCCAGCCGGAAATCACCGTGCCCTACGACCTTTTCGATGCGGGGGATCACCACCTCGGGCTGCTTCTCGGCCTCGGGATCGGCGTCCCAGCCAAGCTGCAGGTCAATGCGATAGATGTTGTCCGGCTGCTTGTGCATCAGCGCGGATTGGCCGGGGTGGAACGTGGGCTCGAACCAGAACCACCGCTCGGGCGGGGTCTCGGCCTGCATCTCGATATCGGCAATCAAAAAACGTTCTTCGAACAGCTCGCCATCGAAATCCAGACCCATCATATTCCGGATCGGAGAGCGCGCGCCGTCGCAGGCGACCAAATACTCGGCCTCGACTTGGTAAGACCCATCGGGCGTGTCCACCGAAACCGTCACGCATTCCCCGTTTTGGGCAATGTTAGAGACTTTATTCTTGAACCGCAGCTCGATCAGATCGCTCGCCAAAGCGGCCTCGGCCAGGAATTGCTCGACATAATATTGCTGCAGGTTCACGAAGGCGGGCATCTTGTGGCCCTCCTCCGGCAGCAGGTCGAAGTTAAACAGCTCGCGGTCGCCGTGATAGGTGCGCCCGATCTTCCAGGTCACACCCTTTTCGGCGCATGTCTCGCCGATGCCGAGCCGGTCGAGTATCTCCAGCGAGCGTTTGGACCAGCAGATCGCGCGGCTGCCGATGCTCACCACGTCATTGTCGTCTAGCACCACCGAGCGCATGCCGTGCTGCGCCAATTCCAAAGCCAAAGCCAGCCCAATTGGCCCGGCGCCGACGATGACCACCTTGTGGCGCGGCTCTGGCGCGGTCAGGCCGGGCGGGGCGGTATAGGGGAAGGGCTTGTAGTCATAGGGCATCACGTCACCAGATAGCCGATCAGCATGATGGGTGTCGGCGCGACCGTCCAAACCGCGTACCAGATCGCTATGAGGCGAATGGCTCTCACCCCTGCAACGCCTCCCACATCTGCGCGTCCCGCTCGGCGGTCCAAATGCGCGGCGTGTCGATGTCGCGGGCTTCGTCATAGGCGCGGGCGACGTTGAAGGGCAGGCAGTGCTCGTAGATCGCGTAGTCGTGGAACTTCGGATCGCATTCCGCGCGCACCGCGTCCCAAGCGTCCTTGAGCGAGCCGCCCTTAAGCGCAACTTTCGCCGCGGGCGCATAGGTCGAGCGCACAAAATCGGCGGTCGAATCCAGGGCGGCGTTGACCATCTCGGTCCCGACCAGAGCGTCGCCCCGCCCCGGCGCGATCGCGTCCAGATCCCATTTGCGGATATTGTCCAGAGTGCCCGGCCAGTCGTGGAAATGCCCGTCGCCGCAATAGCAGGCGGATTTGTATTCCACGATATCGCCGGTGAACATCACGTTTTGATCCGGCACATAGATCACCGCGTCACCGGCCGTATGCGCGCGCCCGACTTGCATCAAATCGACCCTACGCTGCCCCAAATAGACCGACATGCGACCGTTGAACGTGGTGGTCGGCCAGGTGAGCCCGGGGATTTCCTCGTGCCCCTGGAACAGGCGCGGGAAGCGGGTGAACTCGCTATCCCAGTCCTCTTGCCCGCGCTCGACGACCATCGCGCGGGCCTTTTCCGACATGATGACCTGCGGCGCCTGAAAGGCGCTCGCCCCCAGCACCCGCACGGCGTGGTAATGCGTCAGCACCAGATGGGTGATCGGCTTGTCCGTCACCGAGCGCACGCATTCGATCACCTTGCGGGCCAGGCGCGGCGTGGCTTGCCCCTCTATGATCATCACCGAGTCGTCGCCGATGATCACGCCCGAATTCGGGTCGCCCTCGGCGGTAAAGGCATAGAGCCCCTCGCCGATCTCGGTAAAGCTGATCTCTTTTTCCGCCATGTCCCCTTGGGACGCGAATGCCTTGGCCATGTTATCTTTCCGTCTTGTAGGGCAGGTCTGATGCGTCGAGCGCCGGGATCACCTTGCCGGTGCAGTCACCGAAACCAACCCGAAAGCCGTCACCTTGCGCGGCGCCTTTGAGGGTCAGCGTGTCACCGTCCTCGATGAAAGTCCGTGTTCCGCCTTCGATCTCGATGGGTTCCTTGCCGCCCCAGCTGAGTTCAAGCAGCGAGCCGCGCTCGGGTTTGGTCGGGCCAGAGATCGTGCCGGACCCAAGCAAGTCGCCCGCGTTCATCGGCGATCCGGCGGTGGTGTGATGCGCAAGCTGTTGGGCGCTGGAATAGTACATCTCGGAATAGTTGGTCTGCGCCAGCACGGTTTCAGAGCCGTTTTCAGGTTGAATCGTGACAGAAAGCGGGATGTCGTAAAGTCCTGGCTTGTTCTCGGTTAGGTAGGGCAGCAGCTCTTTCTCGCGCTCGGGCGTCGAGGTGCGGAAGGGCTCCAACGCCGCCTTGGTCACGATCCAAGGGCTGATGCTGGTCGCGGTCGCCTTGGCCTGGAACGGCCCAAGCGGCTGGTACTCCCAGGCCTGGATGTCTCGCGCGGACCAGTCGTTGAGCAGGACGTAGCCAAAGATCATATCCTCGGCCTCATCCACGCTGACCGGGCGATCCGACCCGGTGCCGACAATCGCGCCCATCTCTAGCTCGATATCAAAGCGGCGGCAGGGCAGGAAGGCGGGCACCTCGTGGTCGGGCGACTTAAGCTGCCCCCAGGGGCGGCGCACCTCGGTGCCGCTGACCACCACCGACGAGGCCCGCCCGTTGTACCCGATGGGAATATGCAGCCAGTTCGGCGGCAGCGCGTTCTCGGCGCCGCGGAACATCGTGCCGACATTGGTGGCGTGATGCCGGCCCGCGTAAAAGTCGGTGTATTCGGCCACGCGGAAGGGCATGTGCAGGGTCGCATCCGCCATTGGCACCGAATAGGTGGTGATGGCGTCCTGCGCGTCCTCGCTGGCGCCCTCGGCCAGCATCTCGGTCAGCGCGGCGCGGTAGCTGGCCCAGACGGTCGTCCCCAGCTCCATGAAGTCGTTCCAAAAGGGCGCGTCCAGCACGTCCGCATCCGGGTCCGCGCGCAGCAGACCCGCGGCCTCCAGCCCCGTGGCGTCCACGATGCGGTCGCCGATGGCTACGCCGCAGCGCAGATCACCATCCCCTACCGAGAAAACGCCATAAGGCAGGTTGTTGAGCGGAAATTCAGTCTCGGCGGAGTTCGCCGTCTCGATCCAGGATCTTAGCAAAGGCATTCAAGTCGCATCCGGTTGGTTCTCGGGCATCGCAGCCGCAATTTCAGGCAAGGTTTGCGCGTGAGCGTCGATGGCAGCAAGCCGCGCAAAGGGGCTAAGGTCAAGGCCCCAGCGGCGCGCGTTGACCATTTGCCCCACCAGGCAGAGATCGGCGTAGGTCGGCGCGTCGCCAAAGCAGAATGGCGTGTCGGGCGCGATCATCCTTTGGAACGCGGCAAAGCCCTCGGCCATCCAATGCTGCATCCAGGTGACGGCCTCGTCCTGGCTATGCCCAAGCCTGCCCTTGAGGTAGCCCAGAATGCGCAGGTTGTTCACCGGATGGATCTCCATCGCGATGGTGAGGGCCGCGGCCTGAACCCTGGCGCGCTCCAGCGGATCGGCCGGAAACAGGCGCGGTTCAGGCGAGATAGTGTCGAGATACTCGGCAATCGCGTGGCTCTGCATCAGGCGGGTGCCGTCGTCCAGCTCAAGCACCGGCACGCCGTGGGTCGGGTTGATCTCGCCGAAGGCATCCGTGTTTTGCGCGCCCTTCAACAGGTCGACGGGCACGGGCTCATAGGCGATCCCTTTCAGGTTCAAAGCGGCCCTGATCCGCAGCGATGTGGTCGAGCGCCAATAGGTGTAAAGCCTCATTTGCGCCCCGGCGTGCCGTCGAATTTCTTCTCTATATCCGCCCAACAGTCGATGTAATCGTCCTGCAGCGGGGCCTCTTTGGCGGCGAATTCGGTTAGGTGCTGCGGGAACCGCGTCTCGAACATGAAGGACATGGTGTTCTCCAGCTTGCCCGGCCCCAGGTTCGAGGTCGTCGCCTTGTCGAAAGCGTCCCGGTCCGGCCCATGCGGCAGCATCATGTTGTGCAGGCTCATCCCGCCGGGCACAAAGCCCTCGGGCTTGGCGTCGTAGATGCCATAGATGTTGCCCATCAGCTCGGACATGACGTTCTTGTGGTACCAGGGCGGGCGGAACGTGTCCTCGGCCACCATCCAGCGGTCGCGGAACAGCACAAAGTCGATATTGGCGGTGCCCTCGACCCCGCTGGGCGCGGTGAGCACGGTAAAAATCGACGGGTCGGGGTGATCGAACAGGATCGAGCCCACGGGGCAGTAGGTCCGCAGGTCGTATTTGCAGGGCGCGTAATTGCCGTGCCAGGCGACGATGTCCAGCGGCGAATGCCCGATTTGGGTCTGGTGGAAGCCGCCGCACCATTTCACGGTGACGGTAGAGGGCACCTCGCGGTCCTCAAACGCCGCGACGGGGGTCTTGAAATCGCGCGGATTGGCCAGGCAATTCGCGCCAATCGGGCCGCGGCCGGGCAGGTCGAACTTCTGGCCGTAATTCTCGCAGATAAACCCGCGGCAGGGGCCCTCGACGACCTCAACGCGGTACACCAGCCCGCGCGGCAAGATCGCGATCTCTTGCGGCTCCAGGTCGATAATGCCCAGCTCGGTATAGAACCGCAGGCGGCCTTCCTGCGGCACGACCAGCATCTCGCTATCCGCAGAGTAGAAATATTCGTCCTCCATCGACTGCGTCACCAGGTAGATATGCGCGGCCATGCCGGTTTGCGTGTTCACGTCGCCCGCAGTGGTCATCGTGCGCATGCCGGTCAGCCAGGTTAGACCCTGTTTCGCCTCAATCGGGTTCCAGCGGTATTGACCAAGCGAGATGATCTCGTCGTCAATGCATGGCGCGCTCTTCCAATAGGGCAGGTCGATCTTGGTGAAGCGGTGCGTGTGCTTCACGCTGGGCCGGATGCGGTAGCACCATGTCCGTTCAGGGCCGGGCGCGGTGAAGGCGGTGCCAGAGAGCTGCTCGGCATAAAGCCCGTATTCACAACGCTGCGGCGAGTTCATGCCTTGGGGCAGGGCGCCGGGCAGGGCCTCGGTCTCAAAATCGTTGCCAAAGCCGGGCATGTAACCGTCATGCGTGCCAATGTTCGACGCGGCGCGGACCATGTCGCGCGGGGCGGTCTGAGTATTCATTTTCAGCCTCCAGGGACGATGGGGACAAATATCGTTGCAATTGCAACGATGTCAAGTAATCTGTTGCCATGGATGACCGTGACTTTGATCTTAACGAATTTCTGCCGTACCAAATGGCAGTCGCCGCGGAACGGCTAAGCCGCGAGCTGGCAAGCATCTATCGCCGCGAGTTTGGCATAACCGTGGCCGAGTGGCGCGTTCTGGCTCATCTCAACCAATCTGGCAGCGTGAGCGTTCGCGAAATCCACGAGCGCGTTGACATGGACAAGCCCAAGGTCAGCCGCGCGGCGACTCGCCTGGAATCCAGTGGCTACATCACCAAGACCACGAACCCGGCGGACGCGCGCCTGTTGATCCTGGAACTGACAACGAAGGGGCGCGGCCTGGTGGCCAAGATCATCCCGCTGGCCCAGCAATACGAGCAGCAGATCGTCACCGAGCTTTGCGACAGGGCAGAACCGCTGCGCGGCGCGCTAAAGGCTCTAATCGACCCGGATATTGCTGCGCGCAGAGCGCCCTTCGGCGTCAATGACAGACAGCGTGACAAAACCGCGGCCGGGAAGGTCTAGAACCGCGGACCGTTCATAGCTTTTCGTCAGCACCGGCCGGCCATCCGCGAGCCAGGTAAACGGCGCTGCGCCCTCGCGCACCTTAACGGCGATGCCGCCAACGACCCGCTCGATGCGAGCGCCATCCGGTGGAAAGGCGAGCTCCGGCCCCCCGTTTTCAGAAAAGACCGCGTCTCGCTTGCGAAACTGCCTCAGCGGCCTGGGCAGCTGCGCATGGCTGACAAGCAGCGCACCCGGAGGCGGCGGCGGTAGGCGATCAAGCTCTGGCTTGAGAACCGCGAAGCTCTCGAACAGGATGGGCGCGGCAAGATCGCCGCCGAACGCGCCGGGCACTGGCGTGCCATCGGGCCGTCCAAGCCAAACGCCGATGACATGCCACCCGTCATACCCGATCGCCCAGGCGTCCCGATGGCCATAGCTCGTGCCGGTCTTATAGGCCAGCCCCGCAACACCAGACCCGGGCGGGGGCGGTATCTCTGAAAGAATGTCACCTACCATCCAGGCGGCCTCTGGCGTTAGAACAGTCTCTGACTCACCCGGAATGTGCCCCAATTGGCTATGCAGATCGACGGAGCGCCCGCCGTTGGCCAACCCGGCATAGAGCCGCACGAGCCCCTCAAGGCTGACGCCAACGCCCCCCAAAGCGACGGCAAGGCCGGGCTTGCCCCTTGGTATCGTCGTCTCCGTTCCGGCGCGGCGCAAATGGGCCACAAGCCGCGACGGCCCAAGCGCCTCTGTCAGCGAGACAACCGGGATATTCAGCGACAGCTTCAGCGCGTCGCGCACCCGCAGCGTGCCCCGAAAGATGTTGTCGAAATTCTGCGGCGCATAGGTGCCAAAACTGGTGGGCCGGTCGTCAATCAGCGTCTCGGGATGGGCAAGACCCTGATCAAAGGCCAGACCATAGACCAGCGGTTTCAGCGTCGACCCAGGCGAACGAATGGCCTGGGTCATGTCGACAAACCCCTGCCGCGCGCCAGCTTGATAAGAGGCCGATCCGACCGAGGCCAGGATCTCGCCATTCTGGTGATCCGCGACCAGGACCCCAATGGACAGCCTGTTGCCAGCCTCACGCGCCGCGCGGGCAGCCAAGCCCTCTAGGCGGTCCTGAAGCTCTGCGTCCAAGGTCAGATGCGCCACGTCCCCGGCACCATTTCGCAGGCGGTCCGTAAGATGTGCGGCGCGCTTGGGAAACGGTCGGCGCTTGGGCGAGATAGGCTCTGATTCTGCAGAATCCCGCGTTTCGTCGTCAATGATCCTGGCCAAGACCATCCGGTTCAATACACGCCCCCGCGCCTCGACGGCATTGCCGCGGTAGCGGTCCGGGCGGCGCGCCTCGGGCGATTGCGGCAAGGCGACCAGCAACGCAGCTTCGGCAGTGGTCAGACGGCGCGGGTCCTTGCCGAAATAGGCGCGGCTTGCGGCGCGGATGCCCTCTAGATTGCCGCCATAGGGCGCGCGGTTCAGGTAGATCTCTAGGATCTGGCGCTTGTCGGCACGCCTTTCTAATGCCAGAGCTAGGCGGATTTGGCGCAGCTTGCCCTGCGCAGTTCCGGTGGGCCCGTCCTCTAAGAGCCGCGCGACCTGCATGGTTAGGGTCGATCCGCCCGAAACCACTTTGCCGTGAAAGACGGCCTGGCCAAACGCACGCGCCATCGCCCGCAAGTCGACGCCGTTATGGCGGTAGAACCGCTTGTCCTCATAGGCGATCAGCATCTCGACAAAGCTGGGATCAACCGTGGCGAGGCTAACGGCAAGGCGCCACCTGCCATCCGCCACGGTATAGGCGCGCAGCAACTCGCCCTTGCGGTCCAGCATCTCGACCGAGGTTTCGACGGCCAAGGGCGGCACCACCGTCGCGTCGACCCAGCGGTCGAAGGCGTCGCGGCCCAACGCGCCCGCAAAAAGCAGGGCCGCGCTTAGAAAGAGCCCGCGCGCCCTCATTCGGTGATCGTCACCCGGGCGGCATCGGTTTGCGCGCGGAATTCCGGCCGATACATGTCCTCGACGCTCGCGGCGGGATGATGGAACGTGCCCGGGCTGACCGCGCGCACGATATAGCCAAGCCGGAACGACTTGTCGGAGCGCCAGTCGACAGCGGCCAGGAATCGCTCTTGCCGGAACTCGGTGTTGCGTGTGTTGGTGTGCAGTTCGAGCCAGTCCAGCGCGCCGATATCGCCTCCGCGCAATAGGTTGGGGTTGTCGATCTCGAACCCGCCGGGCAGCGGGTCGTCGATCATCAACCGCGCCTCGGTCTTGCCAAAAGGTTTCACCGTCAGGACCGTCACCATCCGATCGCCCTGTTTCACGCTTTCGGGCGAAACAGGGTCGCCTTCTAGGGTGAAATAGCGCCGCTCGATGGCGTATCCCTTGCCGCCCGCGGGCTCCGGCACCTCTGGCACGCCAAAGGTCGTCAGCGTGATCGTCTCGGCCTGGGTGCCGGTGTTCTGGATCGCCAAGGCGCTAAAGGCCGTGTCATCCTCGACCACCCGCACAAGCGGCCCATCAGCGGCGGCACCGTTCACCGTGAGATTGCCGAAACTGCCACGATCCAGCATCGCGTGCGCGGCAAGCAGCGTCCACACCTGCTCTTGGGTCGAGCGGCTATTGGCGCCCTGCACCGGCGCAATGCTGTCGAGCAGCGCGGATTGATCCACGGCGTTGCTGCCCGCCTCAACCGCCAATGTCAGTACAGCGGCGCGGTCGCGCAGTGTCGTGCCGTAGTCGGACCGCCAGACAGAGCCGCGCTTTGGGCGGGCCAGCTCTCCGCGGATCTGTTTGCCGGCGATGCCGAACATCCGATCCGCCCGCGTCGGGTCGCCATAAGCGGCCAGCGCGGCGCCAATCTGCGCCGAGGCCAAGGGCGAGCCAAAGCCCGTGCCCTTCACATCGGCATAGTAGCGCAAGTCACCGATAGAGGCCGCGCCCTCGCGCGCCAGTACATAAAGCGCATAGGCAATGTCCTCACCGCCGATGTCGAAGTCGGCGGAGTAGTTCACCCGATTGCGCAGGTTATCCAGCGCAGTACGGAACGCGATATCCGGCACCGCGTAGCCCTGCGCCTTGGCCCGTGACAAGAAGTCCGTGACGTAGGCGTCCAGCCACAGATCACCGGACGAGGCCCGCCACAGACCGAACCCGCCATTCGAGGCCTGGTTGGTGAGAATGCGCTCGATGGATTGGTCGATCCGCGTGGCCAGGGTCTCGCGCTCTGCAAGGCCCATCGCCCTAGCGATGTCATCCAGATAGAGCAGGGGCATCGCCCGGGATGTGATCTGCTCGGTGCAGCCATAGGGGTAGCGGTCCAGCGCCTCTAGTAGCCCCGGCGCGTCGAGCCGCGCGATGGGACCGGCGGCCAGGGTGGCAGACCCGGTGCCCATTTGCAGACCCGCGAACACGTTGCTGTCAAAGGTGAACGTGTCGCCCGCGGCAAGGCTGAAACGGCTCGTTCGGGCCGTAATAGGGTCGTTTACCTGCACCGGCAGGTTCAGGGTCTTGGTCAGGACCTTGCCGCCCGGCGTGGCCAGCGTGACGTCGATCTTGTGCAGCCCGGCCGTCACGGCGGTGATGGGAATCGACAGCACCTGCTTTTCCTGCTCGGCCAGGTTCAGCCCAGAGGGCACCGCACGGTTTAAGCGCACGCCCTGCGCCTGGACATCAAGCCCAATCCGCCCCGCCGGGCCGGATGCGTGCACGATCTCCAGCAGCATCCGCGAGGTATCGCCCGGCGCCAGGAAGCGCGGCAGGCTCGCGGTCAACACAACGGGATCGCGGACGAGCACGTCCGCCGCCGCCTCACCCACGGCGGTCTTGGACCAGGCCACCGCCATCAGCTTTACCGTGCCGTTGAACGAGGGCAGCTGGAACTCTGTGCGGGCATAGCCATCGGGACCGAGGGGAATAGGCCCGCTGAAATAGGCCACCAACTCTTCGGTCGGAGGCGGCGATTGCAGCCCGGCCTGGGGCGAGGCATCCCCGCCGGACCGCACCTGCCCCATCGCGCCGTTCAGCCCGTCGATCAGCCGACCATAGACGTCGCGCATGCCCATACCCAGCTTGCGTTGGCCGAAATAGTGACTCGAGGGGTCGGGCGCATCAAAGCCGGTGAGGTTCAGAATGCCGACATCCACGACGGCGATGGTGACATAGGCCGCCTCGCCCTCGGCAACGCCGTCGACCTTGACGGCCACAGGCAGCGGTCCGCGCGGATCGACCTCCGTTTCAGTCTCGAACACAGCCGAAAGCTTGCGCGCGCCGGGGTCGACGGGCGCATAGCTCAGGCCCAGGGACCGCGCCGGGTTGCGCCCCGCGGCGGCATCCATCGGGCGGATCACGGTGGCCGTGACATAAGCCCCGGCGCCCCACTCATCGGTCACCGGCAGCTCGACCAGGTTCTCGCCCTCAGCGACCTCGACCGCCTTCATGGCGATCAACCGGTTCGACATCACGGTGACCAGCGCCTTACCCGCATAGCGCGGCACCAGGCGCAGCCTGGCGGTGTCGCCAGGGCGGTAATCCTCGGCGTCCAGCGAGACCTCCAAGAGGTCGGGCGTCGCAGAGGCATCCGTCCCGCCATACCAGCCGGCATAGAAATCCGACGACGCGGCGATGTATTCCCCGCCGGTGCGCTCGACCTTGATCTCGTAGCGGCCCCATTCAACGGGGGCGGCCACGGTCACTGGATCGCTGCCCAGCATCGCGTCGCCCTCGGCGATGCGCTGGCGGGTGGTGATCGGCTCCCAGTTCCAGTAGCCGCTATATTGGTACCACTGGTAGCGCGTTTGCACGCGGTTGATCGTCCAGCGCACGGGCATTTCGGTCTTCTGTTGCGCCTCATCCAATGCGATCAGGTTGAACGACGCCTCGGTGCTCTCAGCCAATGTGCCGTCAAAGTTCGGCTTGATCCCGATCACGGGACCATTCGGGGCCACCGGCGCGGTGATCTTGCGCTCGACCGGCCGCCCGGACCCTTCCGAGACGCGCACGGCGATGATCGCCTCCAAGGGGCGGAAGTTCGTCTCTAGTTGCGGGAACTCGGCGCCAATCGTGGCCCGCCCGCTGGCGTCCGTGCGAATGTCGCTGGGGAAGTAATAGACCTCGGGCGACACCGAGCTGTCATAACGCCCAAACCGGTAACCGGGATAGGCCTCTAGAGTGTCCGTCGCGCGCAGCAAAAGCTCGCCCTCGACCGGCAAATCGCCGCCAGGCGCTCCGAAGAGATAGCGCACATCGACGCCGATATTCGCGACTTCGTCCTGTTTTAGAGTCGATTTCGGCAGCTCTAGGTCGAAGTCAATGCGTTCGGGCAGGAAGTCCTCGACCAGAACCTTCGCCGAGGCGACGGAGGGCGCGTCCACATCGGTGTGAATGTCCAGCCGCCAGGACCCGCGCGGCGCGGTGCCGGTGGTGCGGAAGGCAAAGACATGCCCGCCCGCGACCTCGTTTTGGGACAGCGCGCGGGAGTATTCGACCCCATCCGGCCGCTTCAGGATCGCGGTCAGGGGCAGGCCCTCGATGGCCTCGGTCGTGGCGTCGCGGGTCAGGACGGTCGCGTGGATCGTCTCTCCGGCGCGGTAGGCGCCGCGGTCGGTGGTGATAAAGGTGTCAATTGCGCCCGCCGGCGCGCGCCCCTCGACGCCGCGATCCGACAGATCGAACTCGGGATCGGTCAGCGAAAGAAAGGTAATATCGCTCTCGGTGCGCGCCAGCACCATCGCGGGCGAGGCGCCGCCGGTGCCGCGCGTTAGGCCGGGCTCGAACACGGCGTAACCCATGACGTCGGTCGTGGCGGTGGCCAGCACGTCGTTGGACCGCGACAGCAACGTGATTTCCGTGCCCGCCAGCGGGTCCGCGCTGCTGAGCGCGCGCAGGAACACATGCAGGCCATCCTCGCCCTGCATGGTCGCCAGGCCAAGGTCGCTGACCACGAACCATTGCGTGGCGGCGGGGTTGTCATAGGGGTCGGCGCCGGGGACCTTGGCCTGCAGCGCGTAGATGCCGGGCTCAAGCGCGCCCACGACCTCGGTCATCGGCAGGCGCGTCGCGACGTCCTTGTTCAGCTCCTGCTGCACCTCTCCGACGCCCGACCACACTTCGGTGGCGATGTCATTGCCAAAGTTGTCCTCTTCCCATTTCGACAAGGGTCGCCCGAAATAGTCATCTTGGATGGCGCGCAGGATCGAGCGGTCGCTGACCCGGCGCAGCAGCAGCTCCACCTCGGTCACGTTCACCGTCTCGATCGGCAAAGCGACCTCGCCCATGGCGGGCAGCACGTAGGCGCGACCGGGGAAGCGCACGGATGGCGAGCGGTCACGGACATACATCGACAACTCGATGTTCTTGGCCAGGGTCTCACCCGAGGCCGCGGGCAGCCCCTCGCGGAAGGTCACCTGATAGCGCTTGCCATGCTCGACACCCTCGATGCACAGGCGGCGCTGCTCGGCCTCCACGGTCAGCTCGGCGCTGGGCAGCTGCAGGAAGGGCGCATAGTCGACGCCGACCCGCACCAGGTTCTCATTGAATTCGGCGCAGATGCGGGGCCGCGCAGCGTTGTAGTCCACCGAATGGCTGGTGACCCGGAAGCCGAACTTGCCGATGGCCTTGTCCAGCTGTTCCTCGGTGTCCTGGCGCGGGGCAAGGTCCAGCGCCAGCCGCAGCGCCGGGATGGAATCCCCGCCGCGGCCGCGCTTTTGCAAGGCATCGGCGAGGACCAGCAGCGCGTTCGCCTGGATGGCTGGCGACCCGGCCCGCAAATAGCCGTTCACCGCCGCCGACACAGCCCGGCCCTGATAGCTGCGCTGCTCAGAGCTCTTTTCCGTCTCAATCGCCAAGGCCAGACGGCCATATTCGACCCAATGATCCGCCGCATCGCTCAGCACCGTGGCGGCGCCGGTGAACCGGTAGGCGGCAACGATGTTGCCATTCGTCCGCGCCTCGGTCGCCGATTGCAGCAGCTGCGCGGCGGTCCAGTCGTTCGGCACGTGCTTGTTGGTCAGGTCCAGCGCCATTTCGCGCGCAGCGTTCAGATCGCCTTCGCGCAAGAAATCCAGGTCGCCTTCGCGCTGCGCGCCGCGCGCGACGATTGCTGGGTCGGTGACCAGAACGATGCCAGAGAACGCGCCCTCATAGGCCGCGCTTTCGCCATACTCTGACTTTGGAAAGCAGGAATTGGACCGCGTGTTATAGGTGAAGGCCGCGCAGCGGGAATTCGCCAGGCAGGCCTGCTCGCAGGCGTTCAGGGTCGTGTCGAAGATCGATTGAATGTCCCCGCCGGGAAAATCCACGTCCCGAACCAGGGCCAACCGGCGTTCCGGAATCAGGCCCTCTGCGAGCGCTCCGGTGCAAAATGTCGCAAAAACAGCAAGAAAACAAAGGGCGAAACGCATGCGAGCCTCCTGAAAAATCAATGCCGTTATGGTGACATGTCTTCGGCGCTCCGGCAACGGAATACCCCCGGCGATTAAGTCAATTTTCAGCAACATTTGTCATGAACGCCCCGATTAGGAGAGCACACGATGGATCCAAACGACCTTCTGGCAAAAGAGCGTCGGGCCAGGATGGCCGCCGAACGCCTTTTGGAGGTCAAGCAAGCGGAGCTGGGCACAGCTAACCGCAGGCTGTCCCATCACGCGCGCAGTCTTAGCGACGAGATCGTCGAAAAACGGACCGAGACAGAGCAGGTCCGAGAAGAGCTTGAGACCGCGAACTCCGCCATGGAAATCGCCGAGCGGCGGCTTTGGGATTCGGTTGAGACGATCCAAGACGGCTTTGCGGTATTTGACGCCGAAGAGGTTCTGGTCGCCGCCAACTCTGCCTATCTGCTGCCGTTCGAGGATCTGACAGATGTCAGGCCGGGTATCGGCTACGAGGCGATGCTTAAGTTCGCCGTCGAAGAGGGGCTGGTCGATACTGAGGGATGCCAGCGCGATGATTGGGTCGAGCAGATGCTCTGGCGCTGGCGCGGCGAGCGTATTCAACCCTGCGTGCTGCGGCTTTGGAATGGCACCTCGGTCAAGCTTATCGACAAGCGCTCGCGCGATGGGGATACCGTGTCTTTGGCGCTCAACATCACCGACACGATCCGCAACGAGGCAAAGCTAAAGAACGCGCGCTATAGGGCAGAGGCGGCGAACCGCGCCAAATCGGCCTTTCTCGCGAATATGAGCCATGAAATCCGCACCCCGATGAATGGCGTGGTCGGCATGGCCGAGCTGTTGATTGACACCGAGCTGGACGAAGAGCAGCGGCTCTATGTCGACACGATCAAATCCTCTGGAGAGGCGCTTTTGGTGCTGATCAACGACGTGCTGGATTACTCCAAGGTCGAGGCGCAAAAGCTGACCATCCGGCCAGAGATTTTCGATCTGGAACGCACGGTGCATGAGGTGGCCGTGATGATGCTGCCCTCGGTGCGCCAGAAGAACCTGGATCTGATGGTCGATTACGACATGTTCCTGGCCACGCATTTCGAGGCGGATCCGGGTCGCATTCGGCAAGTTCTGATCAATCTCATCGGCAACGCGATCAAGTTCACCAGCGAGGGCCATGTTGTCGTGCGGGTCATCGGCCTGTCGATGAATGAAAACGAAACGATGCAGCGCCTCAATATCGCGGTGGAAGACACCGGGATCGGCATCCCCAAGGACAAGATCGGGCATATCTTTGGCGAGTTTAATCAGGTCGAGGACGAGTCGAACCGAAAATTCGAGGGCACCGGGCTTGGCCTGGCCATCACCCAGCGCCTGATCCACCTCATGGGCGGCGAGGTCTGGGTTGATAGCGAGCTTGGCAGCGGCTCCAGCTTTGGTTTTCAGCTTTCCTTGCCTGTGTCATTCGCCGAGGAAATTCGGCCGGAACCACCGCCAGATTGGATCAAGCGGGTGATCGTCGCGGACGCCCAGATGCTCAACCGCCAGATCGTGGCCAAGCAGCTTGCGGCCCTGAACCTGCCCGTGGTTCAGGCGACCAACTCTGCGGATGTGCTGGCGGCTGAACCCGGGCCCGGCGATGTGCTGATCTTGGACCAGATGCTGCCCGATATCGACGGGGTCGCCTTGGTGCAGCGTTTGCGCGGCAGCGGTGTCGCCGCGCCGGTCATTATGCTCAGAAACGCCTCGGATCCATGGGAGGTTGAAGATGGGCTGGTCGCGTCGCAGCTGCAAAAGCCGTTCCGCCGCGCGGATATGCTAGAGGCGATCTGCACCCTGCCCGACACCGCGCCAACACCCGTCGCGGCTCAGCGCCCCGCTGACCCGCGCCCGATGCGCATCCTCGCTGCTGAGGATAACAAGACAAACCGGCTTGTGTTCAGCAAGCTGGTGAAGTCGCTCAATATCGAGCTGACCTTTGCCGAGGATGGGCGCGAGGCGGTAGAGGCCTTTCGCGAACAGCAGCCCGATCTGATCTTCATGGACATCTCTATGCCAGAGGTCGACGGCAAGGAGGCGACGCGGCAGATCAGGCAGATCGAGGCGGAACAGGGTCTAACGCGCACCACCATCGTCGCGCTGACGGCCCACGCGATGGAGGGGGATGAGCACGGGATCCTCGCCGCCGGGCTCGACTATTACCTGACCAAGCCGCTGCGCAAGGCGGCGATCTTCGCCCGCATCGCCGACGAGACGCCAGACATCTGCGAGCCGGTCTTCCCGGAGCAGGCGGCCTAGCTACTCGGCGGCCATGGCAGCTTCGGCGGGCCGCTCGAACACCAGGCGATCATCGGTGCTTTTGCTGGGGATATAGGCGTATCCCCCAAGGTCGAAATCCTTCAACCCGTCCACGCTGGTCACGCGCTGCTCGCAGATGAACCGCGCCATCGCGCCGCGCGCGCGCTTGGCAAAGAAGCTGACCATCTTGGGCGTGCCGCCCTTCACCTCAAAGAACGCGGGCTCGACAACGCGCGGCTTTAGCCGCTTAAGGTCCACCGCGCCGAAATATTCCTGGCTGGCGCAGTTCACCAGCACGTCGGACCCGCTCTCCTCGGCGGCGGCGTTCAGCAGCTTGGCGGGCGCGTCCCCCCAGAACTGGTAAAGGTTCGTGCCGCGCCGGGTCTTAAGCTTGCTGCCCATCTCAAGCCGGTAGGGTTGGATGGCGTCCAGCGGGCGCAGAACGCCATAAAGCCCGGACAGGATGCGCAGGTGGTTCTGCGCAAAGGCCTTGGTGTCATCGTCCATCGAGCCGGCATCAAGCCCAAGATAGGTGTCCCCGGCAAAGGCGTACATCGCGGGGCGCTGCGCCTCGGCCTCTGGCGCGTCCGAATAGGCGCGGAACCGGTCACGGTTCAGCCGCGCAAGGTCATCGCTCAGACCCATCAGCCCCTTCAGCCCCGCAAGCGTCAGCTGTCTTGCGTGACCGGCCAGGCGGCTTGCTTCTTTGAGAAAGACCGGCTCGGTCATGGGTTCAGGCCGCGCTGACCAGTCCAGGCGCTTCGCAGGGGATATGACAACAAGCATGGCGGCCTCGCGTTTGGGGGTTTTGCCCGAATTTAGCAGGCGCGCGCGCGGCGTCTAGGCCCCAAGAGTGACAGCGACCCCCGGTCTGCCTATAGAGGTTGCATGAGCACCCAACGACCCAACGCCCCAAGATACGCCGCGCGCCTGAATGCCTTTAAGGCGTGCTTTCCCGGCGAAAAGCCAAGCACTGCGGATCTATTGCGAAAGGTGGCCGAAGTGCCGGGCCTGAACGCGGCGGATCTGAACTATCCAGACCAGATAACCGACGCCAACGCGGCCGAGCTGGGCCGGTGTTTGGATGGGCTTGGGATCTCGCTGAACGGGCTCGCGATGCGCTACTACACGGACCCGGGCTTTGCGCTGGGCGCGTTCACCCATCCCGACAGGGCGGTGCGGCGCAAGGCGATCGACCTGACCAAGCGGGGCATCGACCACTGCGCCGCGCTGAACGCGCCGCTTATGACGCTGTGGATGGGGCAGGACGGCTTCGATTACGCGTTCCAAATGGACTACGCGCGCGCCTGGGACGACACCATCGCCGCGATGGCCGAAGTGGCGGATCACAACCCCGATGTGGATGTCGCTATCGAGTACAAGCCGAACGAGCCCCGCGCCTATGCGCTGATGCCGGATATCGGCACGACCTTGCTCGCCACGCGGGATGTAGATCGACCCAATATAGGCGTAACTCTGGATTTTGCCCATGTGCTCTATGCGGACGAGATGCCCGCGCATACCGCAATGCTGATCGCCCGGCACTCGCGCCTTATGGGCGTGCATCTGAACGACGGCTACGGCAAGCGCGACGACGGGCTGATGGTGGGCACGGTGCATCCGGTGGCAACGGTCGAGCTGTTCTGCGCGCTGGATCGGATCGGCTATGACGGCGCGATCTATTTCGACACATTTCCGGATCACTCGGGGATCAATCCCGTGGCCGAGGCCAGTACGAATGTCGAGATGGCAGAGCGGCTGCGGGCGGTCGCGGCCCGGCTTGGCAATGACCCCGACCTGGCCCGGGCGATCGAAATGCAAGACGCCGCCGCAAGCCAGCGCATTGTGGCCCGCGCGCTATACGCCTCATGAACCGGCTGCTCGTTCTCGGCGCGCTGCATTATGACGTGGTGGTCGACGCCCCCAGGCTGCCCGGCCTGGACGAGACCCTGGTGGGCAGCGCCGTCGATTACCGCTTTGGCGGCAAGGGCGGCAACCAGGCCGTGATGGCGGCTCAGTTCGGTGCGCGTGTCAGCATGGCGGGTCGCGTCGGGCGGGACGCGCCTGGAGCATTCATCCTTGACCGGCTCGACAGGGCCGGGGTCCAGCGCGGCGGGGTCCTTGAAACGGACAGCCCCACGGGCATGAGCGTGGCAATAAGCGACAAGAATGGCGACTACGGCGCCGTCATCGTGTCTGGCGCCAACCTGCTCAATGACGGCATTTGTGCCGGGTTAGAGACGTTCTCGCATGTGCTGCTGCAAAACGAGATCCCGGAGTCCGCCAATCTGGCTTTGGCCAGGTCGCTGCCGGACGACGCGACACTGATCCTAAATGGCGCGCCCTTTCGCGAGTTGCCGACAGACCTCTTGGAACGCGTCGACCTCTTGATCCTCAACCGGGTCGAGGCCTGCCAGATGACCGGCAAAGAGGACGTCTGGGACGCGGTGCGCGCGCTGAAAACCCTGCGTCTGCGGGGCTTCGTCGTCACGCTGGGGGACCAGGGCTACACCTTTGCCAAGAATGGCGAGAACGACTGGATGCCCGCGCCAGCCGTGCAGGTCGTCTCGACCCATGGCGCGGGCGACGCCTTTGTCGGGGCGCTTGCGGCAGAGTTGATGACCGGCGCCGCGCTCAAGCACGCGCTAAGCTTTGCGCAGACCGCCGCGTCTCGCTTTGTGGCGACGCCGATTGCGGAACGGTCCGACCTGACCAGGGAAGATGTTAAGCAGGCGATGCCGCACAGCTAACCAAAGCGCTTCACCGATGGGCGACCAGGCGCTAGGCTGGCGCAAAGGATGGGGCATTGGGATGAGCAAATTCAGCAAGACATTTGGGGTCGGCAAGCCGGTGATCGGTATGGTCCATTTCGGGGCGCTGCCGGGCACGCCGCTCTTTGACGAGGACGCGGGGCTAGAGGGTTTGGTCGACGGCGTGCGCGCGGATATTCGCGCGCTTCAGGACGCAAAGTTCGACGCGATCATGTTCGGAAACGAGAATGACCGGCCCTACGAGTTCCAGGTCGACACGGCCTCCACCGCCGCAATGGCCTATGTAATCGGCAAGGTTAGAGACGAAATCTCGCTGCCCTACGGTGTCAACGTGCTTTGGGATCCGATGAGTTCCATCGCGCTGGCCGCGGCGACGGGCGCGCATTTTGTCCGAGAGATCTTTACCGGCACCTATGCCAGCGACATGGGGACATGGTCCCCCGATGCGGGCAAGGCGCTGCGCTATCGCAAGCGGTTGGGGCGGGATGACCTGGTGTTGCTCTATAACGTCTCGGCGGAATTCGCGCATAGCTTGGACCAGCGCCCGCTGCCTGATCGCGCGCGCTCGGCGGTGTTCTCCTCGGTGCCGGATGCGGTGCTGGTCTCGGGCCAGATAACCGGCGAGGCGGCGGCATTGTCGGACCTAGAGGCTGTGAAGGCGGCGCTGCCCGACACGCCCGTGCTGGCGAATACCGGGGTGAAACATGACACCGTTGCCGACGTGCTGCGCATCGCGGATGGCTGCATCGTCGGGTCGTCGCTGAAGGTGGACGGGGATACCTGGAAGCCCGTGGACCCGGACCGCGCGCAAGAGTTCATGTCCCGCGCCAGGGCCGCCCGATGAAAGAACGCCTTTGGGACCTCACGCGCAGATTGATGCTGATTCCGGGTCTCTCTGGGCATGAGGATCGGGTGCGCCGCGCAATCGCCGCCGAGCTGAGCTGTGCGACACAATCGGACCGGCTTGGCAATCTCTGGACGACCATCGAAGGCGACCCGTCGCTGCCCAGCCTGCTGATATTCGCCCATATGGATCAACTCGGGTTCATCCTGCGCAAGATCGAGCCCGATGGCACGATGCGGCTCGAACGGCTTGGTGGCGTGCCAGAGCGCGCCTTGCTGTCGCAGCGCATGGTGATCGCGCTGGGCGAGGGGCGCGACATCCCCGCCATCATTGGCAACAAAAGCCACCATGCCACGCAGGTGGCCGAGAAATACCAGGTGCCAAGCTATCGCGATCTGGTGCTGGATGCGGGATTTACCAGCGCGGCAGAGGCTAAAGAGGCCGGCGTGAGAATTGGCGCGCCGGTCGTATACGCGCCGCAGGCGATGCGGCTGGCTGGCGATCGGATCGCGGGCACAAGCGTGGATGATCGGGCGGCCTGTGCGGTTCTGATCGCGCTGGTTCAGAGTCTAAACAAGGGGAACTCGGGTCCAACCGTGCATATCGCCTGGTCGGTGCAAGAGGAATTCAATCTGCGCGGCATCGTGCCTCTGGCGCAGAGGCTAAACCCGGATTGCGCGATCCAGCTTGACTTGATGCTCGCCAGCGACACGCCTGACATGGCGGAACGCGGCAACATGCAGCTTGGGCAAGGGCCGGGCATGAGCCTCTATTCATTCCACGGGCGCGGAACACTGAACGGGGTCATTCCGCATCCGGCGATGGTTGCGCTTGCTGAAAGCGCCGCGGAGCGCGCCGACATAGATTTGCAACGCAGCGCGCAGACGGGCATTTTGACGGACCTGTCCTATGTGCAGACGCTGGGCGAGGGCGTGGCCTGTCTGGATCTTGGCTTTCCGGCCCGCCACACCCATTCAAGCCTCGAGATGGCCGATTTGGGCGACTTAGCCTCGCTTTTGGCGCTTCTGCAGGCGATGATCACCTCGATTGACAGCAAATTTACATTGGACCGGGACGCACACACATGACCTACACGCTGGGCGTTGATATTGGCACTTTCGAGACGAAGGGCGTCCTGGTCGACATGGCCGGAGAAATCGTCGCCCAAGCAAACCGCCCGCATGAGATGATCGTGCCGCAGCCCGGCTGGGCAGAGCATCGCCCGGAAGAGGATTGGTGGGGCGATTTTGTGCATGTGACCCAAGCGATCCTTCAGGAATCCGGAGTCGATCCCGCCCAGATCAAGGCCGTCGCAACGTCGGCCATCGGGCCGTGCATGCTGCCCGTGGATGCGGCTGGGCGCCCCTTGATGAACGGCGTGCTTTACGGGGTGGACACCCGCGCCAGCGCCGAGATCCAAGAGCTGACCGCGCGGATTGGCGAGGACGTGATCTTCGAGCGCTGCGGAAACGCCCTGACCTCGCAATCCGTTGGGCCCAAAATCCTATGGTTAAGGCGAAACAGACCCGATATCTGGGCCAGGACCGCCAAAATTCTAACATCGACCAGCCTTTTGACCCATCGCCTTACCGGGCGCTACGTGATCGACCATTACACCGCCGCGAATTTCAGCCCGATCTACGATGTGGACCGGCTGGACTGGGTCACGGACCTGGCCGATGACATCGCGACGCCGAATATGCTGCCAGAGCTGATGTGGTCCAACGAGATAGCTGGCCAGGTGACCAAGCAGGCCGCCTCGGTGACTGGCTTGGCCGAGGGCACGCCGGTTCTCTGCGGCACGATTGACGCGGCGGCCGAGGCGATCAGCGTCGGCGTGCAACGCCCCGGCGACATGATGATGATGTATGGCTCGACCATTTTCATCATCCAGGTCACCGCCGTCCGCGTCGGCGATCCGCGCCTATGGTATGCGCCGTGGCTCTTCAAGGGCCAGCACGCCTCGATGGCGGGGCTCGCGACCTCCGGCACGCTGACGCATTGGTTTAGAGACCAGTTCGCCCAGGAATTGACCCGAGAGGAAGCCTTTCCGACGCTTGCAGCCGAGGCCGCCGAAAGCCCAACGGGCGCCAAGGGTCTGCTGATGCTGCCCTATTTCAGCGGTGAGCGCACCCCGATCCATGACCCTAACGCCAAGGGCGCCTTCTTTGGGCTCAACCTGACCCACACGCGCGGCGACATGTACCGCGCGCTGATCGAGGGCATCGCCATGGGCACCGCGCATGTGGTCGAGACCTTCCGCGACGTTGATGCCGCGCCGTCGCGGATCCTCGCGGTGGGCGGTGGCACCAAGAACGCGCTTTGGCTTCAGGCGACGTCCGACTATGCCGAGGTGCCGCAGATTGTCAGCGAAAAGACCGTGGGCGCCAGCTATGGCGACGCGTTCCTGGCGGCCTGCGCGGTTGGGCTGGCCAAGCCCGGCGACATCGCGGTTTGGAACCCTGCGATCGACACGGTCTCGCCCGAAAACCACGAAAGCCAGGCCAAGCAATACGCGCTTTTCAAACGGCTCTACGCCCAGACCAAGGACATTATGGCCGAGCTGTGATCACTTCACCGCGCCGGCGGCCATGCCTTTGATGATGTAGCGCTCTAGCACCACGCCGATGATCACCAACGGGAAGATCGCCGCCGTCGACAGCGCCGCCATCGACCACCAATTGATCCCCTGCGAACCGGTCTGCGAGGCGACCATCACCGGCAGGGTCTTGGCGTCGGTCGAGGTCAGCAGCGCGGCAAAGAAATACTCGTTCCAGGTCAGCACCAGCGACAGGATGAAGGCCGCGACCATGCCCGGCAGCGCGATGGGCAGGATGATCGTCACGAAGGCGCCCCAAACGGACAGCCCGTCGACCAGGGCGGCCTCCTCCAGCTCGACCGGGATCGACAGGAACTGGTCGCGCATGATCCAGATCACGATGGGCAAGACGGTCAGCGTATAAAGCAGGATCAGCCCGATTCTGGTGTCTAACAACGCCAATTCCTTGTAGAGCACCAGGAACGGCAGGGCCAAAACCACCGGCGGCAGGATCAGCTGGCTGAGGAAGAAGAACGAGATGTCGGGGTTGCGCATGAACCCGAACTTATAGCGGAACCGGCTGAGCCCATAGGCAGTCATGCTGCCCAGCACCACCGCCAGCAATGAGGCGGAAACAGAGACGATTGCCGAGTTGGTGAAGCGTTTCAGGAACTCCTCGCGCACGGTGCTTTCCACCGCCCAGTATTTCGGCGAGATGCCCAGCGAATCCCAGCCCTTCCATTTCGGCGTGAAGTCCCACCAGGGCACCATGTTGCCCTTCATCACGTCCGGCGCCAGTTTAAAGCTGGTGGTGATGGTCCAGTAGATCGGGAAGAGGCAGATCACCGTCCACAGCAGCAGGATGCCATAGACCGCGACGCGCCCCGCGAACCACTTGGCGCGGTGTCCGTGGTCGCTCTCGTGGTCATGAAAGATCTGCTCTGCCACGTCAGTACCTCGGGTTCATCCAGCGGTCGACGGCCTTCATGAAGGCCGTGATCGCCAGCACGATCAGCACCAGGTAGAGGATCGCCAGGAAGGTGCCGTAGCCGACATTCGACCGGTCCCGATACTCGCGGAAAATGAAACTGGTGACGCTGTCCGTGGCGCCCCCCGGCCCGCCGCTGGTGACGTTAATGATGATGTCGGCAAGCTTGAGCTTAAAGATGATGCGGATCAGGATCGCGGTCAGGCTGACCGGCAGCATCAGGGGGAAGGTGACCTCCCAGAAGCCGCGCCAGCCATTGGCGCCATCGACCTTCGCCGCCTCCTGCACCTCCTTTGGGATCGCCTGAAGCCCGGCCAGGATCATGATCATCATGAAGGGGATGAAGGTCCAGGCGTCCATGACCATGATCGTGGCCCGCGCGATCTCTGGGTCGCCGAAGAAAGAGGGTCTATCCCAGCCCAATTCGCGCCCCAAGCGCGCCAGGGGGCCGAACCGCGCCTCCATCATCGACTTGCCCACCATCCAGCTGACGGCGACGGGCGACAGCATCAGCGGCAGCAGGAACGCCACGCGGAAGAGTTTTCGCGCGCGGATCTGGCTGGCCAGGATCAGCGCCAGCCCGAAGGCGATGGTGTATTCCACCAGGATCGCCAGCGTGTAGTAGACCATGTTCTTCAGCGCGTTCCAGTAGAACGGGTCCCCCCAGGCCTGGCGCGCGTTGTCCCAGCCGTTGAAACTGCGGCCCTCTAGGCTGCTGAGGTTCCAGTTGGAAAACGCGATCCCCAGGGCGAAGATCAGCGGAAAGATCACCATGGCCACTACAAAAAGCGTGGCGGGCAGCAAGAACAGCCGCCGCTTGCCCTGCTCGCCATATAGAACCACCTGCGCGATGCAGAAACAGGTCGCCCAGATCAGATAGCCGTATAAGGCGGGCCGCCAATTCGTCAGCTCCAGCCCCAGCGCGCCATTATCCGCCAGGGTGCAATAGACGAAGGCCAGGACCATCACACCGAACGAGCCCCAGATCAGCCCACGACCCAGCCGTTCCCGCGCCGGACCGATCTGGTCCGACGTCACGACATGCAAAAGATCCCCCTCCGCGCTCATGAAAAGATGTTACCCCGCCAAGGCCAAAAGGGAAGCGAATTCCGGGCAGCCAGACATGCGTAGGATGGGGTTAAACCCCATCCTACCTTTGTTTTTCCGGTCAGAGACCCAACGACGCCTTGTAGAGCGCGATCTGCTGGTCACGCCCGATCTGGTCGGTGATGTTCTCCCAGGCCGCGGCGATGGCATCCGCCGTCTCCTGCGCGCCCGCGTATTGGCCAGCATAGCCCTTGGCCAGCTCGTCCTCAGCCACCGAGTAATACTGGAAGATGCCCGGGATCCGGGGCTCCAGCGCCGCGTTGGGGTGGTTGTAGCTGTCCGCGTTCGAGCCGAGGTAATCCTCGATGAACGCGCGGTCGTACCCAGCGGCCTCCCACTCGTCATACTGGAAGTGGGTGTTGCGGTAGGGCTGGAACCCGGACGGATAGGCCGAGGCCCAAAGCGACAGGTCCTTGCCGCCCAGATGCGCCGCCGCGGACCAGGCCGCCTTCTGGCGCTTGCTGTCGCTGTCCACCGTGGCCATCACGTAAACACCCCAGCCGAGATAGGCCATGTTCGGCGCCTCGTTATAGGTGTTCTCCCAGGCGCCCGCCGCGGCGTTATAGACCCGATCAGAGCCCGGGTTGATGCCAAAGCCCACGACGTCGCCGACCAAAGACGTGTCAGACGTGCGCGCGTTAGAGCCGATATCGCCCCACCACATCAGCATCGAGCCGGTGCCGGCCAGGAACTGCTGGAACCCGGTGGTGCCCGGATCGGCATTGATCTGGTCGGCGGGGTAGGCGCCGGCCTCGATCAGGTCCAGCACGTCCTGGATCGCCTGCACCCAGGCGGGGTTGTTGACGCGCGGCTTCATCGTGTCCGGGTCGAACAGCCAGGCGATGTCGCCGGGATGCTTGGCGTAGGCCGCGGCGCGGTTCTCCAGGAAGTAGAACCCAAAGCCGCCCCAGCCCTTCAGCGGGTCCAAATAGCCATGCGCGGGCAGCCCGGTCAGCGGGTCCTCGGTGCCGATCAGGTCCTTCGAGATCTGGTTGATCTCCTGCCAGGTCTTCGGCGCGCCGTCCGGGAAGTAATCCGTGCGGTAGGCGAAGGTGTGGCAGTCGCCGTCGATCGAGATCCGGTAGGTCTTGCCGTCCCAGGTGCCCACGGGGGCCTTTAGGTAATCGACATAGTCGTCCATATCGATCGAGCTCTTGACCCAGTCGGGCATCTCTGACGCCATGCCGCGGCCCAGCACGTCGCCCTCGAAGGGCGCGCCCATCTCGATGATGTCGAAATCGACGGTGCCGGTGGCGATGCTCTGCTGCAGCCGGGCGTTATAGTCGGCTTGGGCGAGGTCGATCCAGTTGATCTTGGCGCCGGTATAGGCCTCCCAGGGCTTTAGGAAGCCGCGGAACAGGAAATTGTGTAGGTTCTGGTTGTTTAGACCCATAAAGGTCAGCTCGACGCCCGCGAACTCGCCTTCCTGGACGACCTCCTTGGTCGGCCCCAGGCACATCTCGCCGACCTTCTGCCATTCGGCGTCGCCGGGCGAGCCCTGCCCCACGCCGGGGATCTTGAGGATCTCGGCGCGCAGCGCCGCGTGCCCGCCCGCATAGGCCGGGCGGACTGAGGCACCGGTGAAAACCCCGCCGGTTGCAGCAACAGCGCTGGCGGCGGTCATACCTTTAAGCATCGAGCGGCGGTTAATCTTGCCCGCGCGCTTCATCGCATTAAACACATCGACTCTCATCGACTTTCCTCCCTTAGAATTTTGTTATCAATGCAACGGCCTAACAGCGGCGCCGTGAATTCAATCGCTTATGACATGCGGGCCGCTATGTGACACCGTACCGGGCCGAGTATGGATGAAGCTGTGCACGAGTCAACAAAATCGAATTTCGCGCTTGCCAAGGGCATGGACAGGCCAGGGGCGCTTCGCTACCAATTCAATCTTAGGGGGGATGATGGCCGAAGTAAGCATTAGCGACATTCGCAAAGCCTATGGGTCCACCGAGGTGATCCATGGCGTGGATGTCGAGATCGCGGATGGCGAGTTCGTGGTGCTGGTCGGGCCCTCGGGCTGCGGGAAATCGACCCTATTGCGGATGATCGCGGGGCTAGAGGGCATCACCAGCGGCACGATCTCTATAGGGGACCGCGTGGTGAACAACAAGCCACCCAGCGAGCGCGACATCGCCATGGTGTTCCAGAACTATGCGCTTTACCCGCACAAGACCGTGGCCTCGAACATGGCTTTCGCGCTGCGGATGCAGCGGATGCCGCGGGCAGAGATTGAGACGCGCGTGCGTGAGGCGGCCGAGATACTCGGCCTGACGCCCTACCTGAACCGCTACCCCCGCGCCCTGTCCGGCGGGCAGCGCCAGCGCGTTGCCATGGGCCGCGCCATCGTGCGCAACCCGCAGGTTTTTCTGTTCGACGAGCCGCTGTCGAACCTGGACGCGAAACTGCGCGTGCAGATGCGCACCGAGATCCGCGAGCTGCACCAGCGCCTGGCGACCACCACGGTTTACGTCACGCATGACCAGATCGAGGCGATGACCATGGCCGACAAGATGGTGGTGATGCAGGACGGGCATATCCGCCAGATCGGCTCGCCTTTGGAGGTCTATGACCGCCCCGCAAACACCTTCGTGGCGGGGTTCATTGGCTCGCCGTCGATGAACATGTTCGAGGGCGTCGCGCGGGACGGCGCGGTGATGATTGGCGACACGCGCGTTGAGGTCGCGACGACGGGGCTGGCGGATGGTCAAAAGGTGACCGTGGGGCTGCGCCCAGAGCATATGCGGGTCTCCGATGCGGGCCTGCCGGCAAGCATCGCTGTGATCGAGCCCACCGGGTCCGAGACCCACCTGGCGCTGCGCAGCGGCGGGCAAGAGATCGTCGCCGTGATCCGCGAAAGAGAGGAGTTTCAGGTGGGACAGAGCCTGTTTTTCTCCGTCGACCCATCGCTTGTGCATCTATTCGACACGGAGTCCGGCGCCGCTTTGTGATCGTTTCGCGTTTTTGGGGCATGCATGCTCGGTTCAAATTTTGTGACGACGTTAGAATTTAGCGGAACGTTAAGAAATTTCATGTGACATGAAATTGGGTGGGCGCCGAAAGGCGCGGCCCTTGCGAGCCCACCCAGCTCGATTGTTCCGCCCGAATCGCTAAGGTTTCGCTAATTTTTTGACCGAGTGGCAGAATTTTCTGTTCCGTGATCGAGCTGGGCCCGTCCCGCCCTCATCTATGTCAGCCCATAAGACACCAGCGGGTCATAGGTCGCGCCATTTTGGTGCAGGGTCGAGCGATAGAGACGGAATTCAGTCGCGCGAAACGGCGGCAGGCAAAGCCCGGCCTGGCTGGTCAAAAACTCTTGCACATTGGCGATCTCTGACCCGCGCCGCGACTCCTTGAAACGCGCCAAAGTCACATGCGGGCGGAAGCGCTCGCGCGACAATTCAACGCCCGAACGCATGGCGGCGCGCCGGACGCGTTCTCGAAGTGTGGACAGCGCGTCATTCGGCTCTACACCCGCCCAAAGCAGCCTTGGTTTGGCGCCGCCGAACACGTCCACGCCCTTGATTGAGACATAAAAGCCCGGCAGGTCGATCTGCCCCAGCACCTCGTCCACGCGCGCGAGCGTCTGCTCGGTCTGCTTGTCGAGATAGGCCAGCGTGATGTGGAAGTTCTCTGACGGCACGTGGCGTCCGACCCGCAATCCGATCTGCGCGTCCTCTAATTGATCGCGCGCCTCCTCTGGCAGCGGGATCGCCACAAAGGCCCGGATCATGTGCCCCACCCTTCGGACTGCATCTCTCGCAGCCGGCTGGCGGTCCTTTCGAACTCGAAATTCCCGGCGCCCTCAAGGTAGAGCCGCTCTGGCGTATCCGCCGCGGTCACGATCAGCCTAGTCTTCGACTCGTATAGCGTGTCGATCAGCGTCACAAAGCGCTTTGCCTCGTTGTAGTTGTACTGGCTGAGATGCGGCACGTCTTCGAGGATCAAGACTTTCACGGCATCGGCGACGGCCAGGTAATCCGCCGCCCCCAGGGGCCTCCCGCAGAGCTCCCAGAACGGCACGCGCGCCACGCCATTCATGAACCGCGCCAGCTCCACCTCGCGCCCTTGCACCGTCAAGAACAGCCGGTCCGAGCGCCCGCCGCTCAGCTCTTGCCAGATCGCCTCGACCTCGGCGCGGCTGGCCTCGTTCACGGGCGTAAAGTAGCTCTCGGAGCCCTCAAGCTGGTGCTGGCGGTAGTCGGTGTCCGAGACCAGCTCGTGCACGACCATCCTGTCCTTGATCAGCGCGATGAAGGGCAAGAACAGCTGCCGGTTCAGCCCGTCCTTGTAAAGGTCGTCCGGCACCCGGTTAGAGGTCGTCACGACCACCACGCGCGCCTCAAACAGCGCCTCGAACAGGCGGCCGACGATCATCGCGTCGGTGATGTCCGAGATCTGCATCTCGTCAAAGCACAGAAGGTCGACCTCGGACGCGACCCTGTCAGCCACGGGCTTTAGCGCGTCGTCCACCCCGGTCTTGCGGGCCTCTGCCATGCCGCTGTGGATCTCTTGCATGAAGGCGTGGAAATGCACCCGCCGCTTCGCCTCTATGGGCACGGCGTCATAGAACAGGTCCATCAGGAAGGACTTGCCGCGCCCGACCCCACCCCAGATATAGGCGCCCTTGGGGGGTTCCGGCGGCTTGTTGAAGAAATTCGCCAGGAAACCGCCCGGCGGGGGCGGGTTCGCGAAATGCGCGCGGATCTCCTCCAGCAGGGGCAGCACGCGGCGCTGCGCCGGGTCGGGCGTGATGGCCCCATCGGCGATCAGCGCCTCGTATATCATCTGCACGGTCTTGCTCACCATGCCGAGATAATGCGTCGAAATGTATAAGGAAAGCTGATGCGCATGGGCTCAATTATCAATTTGACGTGGCGGGGGATTTGCAACACCGTGGCGCGGTAAGACAGGAATGCTGACCCATGCCCGACACCCGCGCCTCGCTGATCACGCCGGTCCTGATAGGCGGCTGTTTCATCATCCTCCTGAGCTTCTTGATCCGGTCCTCCTTTGGGGTGTTCCAGATCCCGATATCGGACGAGTTCGGCTGGCTTAGAGCCGAATTTTCGATGGCGATCGCGATCCAGAACCTCGCCTGGGGCATCGGGCAGCCGATCTTTGGCGCGATGGCCGAGAAAATCGGCGACCGCAAGGCGCTGCTCATCGGGGCGGTGATGTACGCGGTGGGCCTGGCGGTGTCGTCCCTGGCCTGGACGCCAGAGCAACACTGGGCGCTGGAGGTCCTGGTGGGCTTTGGCATCGCGGGCACGGGCTTTGGCGTGCTGCTGGCCGTGGTGGGGCGGACCTCTAGTGACGAGAATCGCTCTATGTCGCTGGCGATCCTCACCGCCGCGGGGTCGGGCGGTCAGATCCTGGGGCCGCCCCTCGCGGAGTGGCTCCTGACCATCATGACCTGGCAGCAGGTCTTCCTGGTCTTCGCCGCAATGATCCTGGCGGCCCTATTGTTCCTGCCGATGATCAAAACGCCGCCTGCGGCCTCGAAGGCAGAGCTGGAGGAATCGCTGGGCGGCATCCTAAAGAAGGCCTTCCGCGATCCGTCCTACACGCTGATCTTCCTGGGCTTCTTTTCCTGCGGCTATCAGCTAAGCTTTGTGGTCGCGCATTTCCCGGCGCTGATCACCGAGATGTGCGGGCCGGTGGACCCCGCGGGCAACCTGGCGGCGATCGGGATCACCACGACCTCGGCGCTGGGCGCGGTGGCGATCTCGATCATCGGGCTGGCCAATATCGCGGGCACGCTGACGGCGGGCTGGCTGGGCAAGTACTACCCCAAGAAGTACCTGCTCGCTTGGATCTATACCGGGCGGACCATCGCGGCGGCGATGTTCATCCTGTTCCCGATCACGCCCACAACGGTGGTGCTGTTCTCGGTGGTGATGGGCTCGCTTTGGCTGGCGACGGTGCCGCTGACCAGCGGGCTGGTCGCGCATATCTACGGGCTGCGCTATATGGGCACGCTCTATGGGATCATCTTCTTCAGCCACCAGCTGGGCGCCTTCGTGGGGGTCTGGCTGGGCGGGCGGATGTATGACGCCTATGGCGACTACACGGCGGTGTGGTGGGTCGGCGTGGCGGTGGGGGCGTTCAGCGCCATCGTGCATCTGCCGGTGCGCGAAAAGCCGCTATCCGAGCGCGCTCTGGCGGCCTAGCCCAGCGTTTCCGCCATCGCGGCGAGCACCTCATCGGGGTGCGACATGACCAGAGCGTGGTCGGCGTCGGGGACCGAGATCTGGTGCGTGTTGCGGTTCCATTCGGTAAGCTTGCCGATGGCCGCGGGCGGGATAACAGTGTCTAACGCGCCCCAAATCGCGGATACGGGGATCTGCGCCTGCGCGATGGCGCGGTGCTCCTCTTCCAGCTCCTCGGCCAGAAGATCGCGCTGGCTGGAGAGCACGGCGGGAAGGTAGCCGCGCCAGTCCGTCTCTGCGCCCAGCCGGTTGCGGATGGATTGCGGGGCGGGCATCTGCTTGGCGATCTGACGCAGCTCGCGGCCGCCAAAGGCCAGCATCACCCAATCCCCCAGAACCGGGGTGCGCCGGGCGAAATCTGCGACGCGCGACGGGCTGTGGACCATCCCCGCCGGGGCCAGCAGGATCAGGCGCTGGGCGCGCTGCGGCTCCTCGGCGGTGAAGACCGCGGCGATCGAGCCGCCCATCGAGTAGCCCATCAGCGTGAAACCATCCGCAACGCCCTGGTCGGCCAGAAGGTCGCGCATCTGCCGGATGAAAAAGCTGCGGGTCTGCGCGCCGCGCGGGCGATCAGAGAAGCCGCGCCCATAGAGGTCGTATGTCAGCACGCGGAACCCGGCCTCGGTCAGCCCCGGCAGCAGCGGCTCCCAGACATAGCTGGGCGTGGTCAGCCCGTGCACGCAGACCAGCACCGGGCCGTCGTCGGGCCCGTGCCACTGATAATGCGTGTGCCCGTCCGACAGGTTCGCGAAGGCCCCGGGCGCGGTGCCGCGCACCATGTCGTCCATATCCGGTTTGCGCCGTTCCAACACAAATGGCGCCGCAGCGGCCGCCATAATGAGAAGGAGAAGGATCCAGAGCATCTACGCCCGCGGTCTGTTGCGCTTAACGGTGTTAACTTACGTTAGCCTGCGGATGCGCGGCTGTCACGGCGCAGCTTCGGCCTCGGTCAAGAGGCCCTCCGCCATCAGGCGATCCGCCAGGCCCTGCTCGGTCTCAAAGAGATGCCCGTGCCAGCCGCGCGCCTGCGCCGCGTCGATATTCTCGGCGCGGTCATCAATGAACAACAGCGCCTCTGGCGCCTCGTCGACGCCCTCCTCCAGCATTTGGTAGATCGCCGGGTCGGGCTTGATCACGCCCATGCGGGCGGAGACAAAGCGCTTGTCGAATTCCTTAAGGATCGGATAGCGCTCCTCGGCCATGGCAAAGGTCATGTCGCCGAAATTGGACAGCGCGTAGACCGGCATGCCCTTGGCACGCAGCGCGCGCAGCAGCTTGGCGGAATGCGGCAGATCGGGCGCCAGCATCTCAAGCCAATGCACTCCCCAAAGGCGGATCTCGGCGGCGTGCTCGGGATGCGCGTCGACCAAGCGCTCCAGCCCCTCGGCCATCGGGATGCCGCGGTCGGACTCCAGGTTCATCGTGTCGAAATCGATCTGCGCGAAAAGCTCCTTTCGCCGGGCCTCGCCCAGGATGCGGTCAAAGGGCCGCTCGGGATACCACTCGACCAGCACGTTGCCGATGTCGAAGACCACCGCCTTGATTGTCATGTTTGCACTCCGGTTTTGCGTTGCGGCGAGAGTGTCAGACTGGGTTTGATGTGCAACCGGTAAACGGCGCGATGGGGCCTGGAGACCTGCCGTGTTGCGAATTGTCGCAGCGCTGAAGTTCTTAAGGAATTTTTGTGAAATTTGGCGCCAACCTAAATGTGGGTGGGAGCCCCCCGGGGCAAAGCCGCGGCTCCCACCCAGGACTATTGTCCTGGGGGAATCACCAAGATTTCGTTAAGAATCGCAGGCCTTCATGTCGCACGCGCCGCCGCCGCGACCAGCCGGTCCAGCGCGTTCAGGAAGCGCGAGCGGTCTGCCTTAGAGAACGGCTTCCCGCCGCCCTGCCGGAACGGGTCCGCCGCGCGCAGATCCGCCATCAGGTCCCGCGTGGCCAGCGCCTGGCCCACATTCCGCGCGTTCAGGGTCTCTCCGTTGGGCTTCAGCACCACCGCCCCCGCCCCCACGCATTTCGCCGCCAGCGGGATGTCACCCGTGATCACCACGTCCCCGGCGCCGCAGCGCTCGGCGATCCACATATCCGCCTCATCCGCGCCCTGATCCACATAGACCATCTCGATCAGCGGGTTCTGCGACAGCCGTAGCCCGCCATTCGACACCATCGCCACTTGCGTCTTGGTGCGCGTGGCCACGCGTTCCACCTCGGCCTTCACCGGGCAGGCGTCTGCGTCCACATAGATCACTCGGCGGGCGGCGGGGCTTTGAATTCCCGCGGGATCGGCATGCGGTTGAACGCGTCCAGCCCGGCGATCTTATAGGCCTCCGCCAGGGTCGGGTAGTTGAACGTGTTCTCGACGAAGTAGTCCACCGTGCCCTTCAGGTTCAGCACCGCCTGGGCGATGTGGATCAGCTCTGTGGCGCCCTCGCCGACGATCTGCACGCCCAAGAGGCGCCGGGTCTTGAGGCTGACCAGCATCTTCAGCATGCCGTGTTCGAGCCCCATGATATGCCCGCGGCTGGTCTCGCGGAACCGCGCCACGCCGACCTCGTAGTTGATGCCGCGCTCTTGCAGCTCTTCCTCGGACATGCCGCAGGTCGAGATCTCGGGCACCGAGTAGATGCCGTAGGGGAACCAGGGCGATTCCTTCAGCGTCGGCGTGTCCAGGGCGTGGCAGGCGGCCACCCGCCCCTGCTGCAGCGAGGTCGAGGCCAGCGAGGGGTGCCCGATCACGTCCCCCGCCGCATAGATATGCGGCACGTTGGTCTGATAGCTCTTGCGGTCCACGCTCAGCCGCCCGCGATGGTCGACCTCCAGCCCGGCGGCCTGCACGTTCAGCTTATCCGTCGCCCCCATGCGCCCGGCGGCGAATAACAGCATCTCGGCGCGCACATGCCGCCCGTTCTCCAGCGTGACCTCGACATGGCCATTCGCGTCCTCGATCTTGTCGATGGCCGCGCCCAGGCGCAGGTCCACGCCGTTCTCCAGGATCTGATGGGTGAAGTCGCCGATCAGCGCCTTGTCGATGAAATCCAGGAAGGTCTCGCGCGGCTCGATCAGCGTCACTCGCACGTCCAGGGCCGAGAACATGGTGGCGTATTCCACCCCGATCACCCCGGCGCCCACCACGACCAGCGAGCGCGGGATCTGCCCCATCGCCAGGAACTCGTCGCTGTCGAGGATGCTGCGCCCGTTGAACGGCACGTTGTCGGGGCGGTAGGTCTTGGTGCCCGTGGCGATCAGGAACTTATCCGCCGTCAGGGTCTGGACGTCGCCGGCGTCGGTGGCGACCTCGATCTCGGTCGCGCTGACGAACTTCGCCGCGCCGTGCAGCGTGTCCACATGGTTGCGGTTGAACTGATGCTCCAGCACATCGACCTCGTAATCGAGCGTCTTGTGCAGGCGCATGCGCAGGTCCTCGGCGTCGATGTCGTCCTTCACCCGGTAGGAGCGGCCGTAGAACGACCGCTCGCGCCAGCCCGACAGGTTCAGCACCGTCTCGCACAGCGTCTTGGACGGGATCGTGCCGGTATGCACCGACACCCCGCCCAGCTGGTCGCGCCGATCCACCACCAGGACCTTGCGCCTGAGCTTGCCCGCCTGGATGCCCGCCGAGCGCCCCGCCGGGCCGGACCCGATGATGATAAGATCGTAGTCGGCCATGTATTACCCTTTACTCATTGCCTCGGCATGAAAGCCCACATGGTCCTCCATGAAACTGGAGACGAAGAAATAGCTGTGGTCGTAGCCCGTCTGCATGCGGAACGCGCCCTGCTGGCGGCGCGCGGCCATGGCGTGGCTCAGCGTCTCGGGCCGCAGCAGGTCAACGAACTGGTCCTTGGTGCCGGTGTCGATCAGAACTGGCCCGTCAAAGCCCGCATCCTGCATGAGTAGGCTCGAATCATGCGCCGCCCAGGTGGCCTGGTCATCGCCCAGATAGGCGCCCAGCTGCTTGCGCCCCCAATCCGACCCGGTGGGGTTGCAGATGGGCGAGAAGGCCGAGACGGACTTGTACCGCCCCGGCAGGCTCATGGCGATGGTCAGCGCGCCATGCCCGCCCATGGAATGCCCGGTGATGCCCTGGGCCTCGGGGTCGCAGGCGAAGTTCTTGAACACCAGCGCGGGCAGGTCCTCGGTCACGTAGTCCCACATGCGGTAATGCGGCGCCCAGGGGGCTTGCGTGGCGTTCACATAGAACCCCGCGCCCTGGCCCAGATCGTATGCGTCGTCATCGGCCACGCCCTCGCCCCGTGGCGAGGTGTCGGGGAAGACCAGCGCGATGCCCGCCTCGGCGGCCCAGGCCTGCGCCCCGGCCTTGGTCATGGCGTTCTCATGGGTGCAGGTCAGCCCCGACAGGTACCACAGCACCGGCACCGGGCCGTGGCTTGCGTCCTCTGGCAGGAACAGCCCAAAGGTCATGTCACAGCCCGTCGCCTTAGACGCGTGCTTGTACACGCCCTGCACCCCGCCAAAGCACGCGTTCTCTGCTACCGTTTCCATCGCCGTCCCTCCCGAATTTGAGTCGCCCCCAGCGCTACTGGAAGGCGACCCGCTCGGCAAGCCAAGCCAGTACCAGAGAAACCGTTACGATCGAGCAAATGGTCGAGATCAGGATCGTCGCAGAGACGCGCTGGGGTGCGACGCCGTAATGCGCGGCGACCATGTAGATATTCCCGGCGGTCGGCAGGGCGCTCGATGCGATCATAACGGCGGCGGCGTAGGGCTGGATGGGCCAGATCACCAGGGCGGCCAGGGCGATGGCGGCGGGATGCAGGATGAGCTTTACAAAGCTCAGCCACCCGGCGACGGCCATGCGCTCGGCGGACTTGCTGGCCAGCGAGGCGCCGATGGCGAAGAGCGCGCCAGGGGTGGCCGCCGCGCCCAGGTAGAAGACGAAGGCGTTGATCGGGCCGGGGATGGGCAGCTCTAGCGCCGACCAGGAGAAGCCCAGGAAGATCGCGATCAGCATCGGGTTGGTAAGGATGCCCTTCAGCACGGTCGCCACCATGCCGGGGCCGTCTTCGGCTCGCTTAGAGCCTGTTATCAGCGCCACCGCCAACACGCCGAAGACCAAAAGGTCCACCGCCAGCATCATCATGATATAGCCCACCGCGGCCTCGCCCATGATCAGCGCCAGCATTGGGATGCCCAGAAAGCCGATATTGCCGATCACGCCGCATTGCGCCTCGATGGCGGCCTCGGCCACCGGGATGCCCCTGAGCTGCGCCGCGGCGGTGGTGACCAGGTAAACAAAGGCCGTGGCCCAGAGATAGACCAGCATGAATTGCGGGTCGAAGACCTCCTCGAATTTCAGGTTCGCCGAGAACCGGAACAGCATGGCCGACAGCGCGAAGTAGAAGACGAACTTGGTCAGCGCGGCGGTGGCCTCTTCGCTGAAGAACCCGGTCGCGGCGGCGGCAAAGCCCACGCCGATCAGCAGGAAGAAGGGCAGCGTCTGCAGAAAGATTTCAACCATATTCACGCCTTAGCACCGGATTGCCGGCAAGAGAAAGCCGCTCTGGACGAGACAGGGCGAATATTCTACCCATTTTCTGCGAGGATCCGGAGGGGCTATCATCAATACCGCCAGCACTATCGGCGCGCCCGCCGTCGCGGTTGTGGTGCCGACCTTCAACGAGGTCGAGAATGTTGGCGAGCTTGCCCAGCGACTGGGCGAGGCCCTCGCGGGCGAGGCCTACGAGGTCATCTTTGTGGACGATCATAGCCCCGACGGCACCGCCGATGCGGTGCGCGCGCTGGGCCAGGCCGATGGCCGCATCCGCTGTGTCGAGCGCGTCGGGCGGCGCGGGCTTTCCACCGCGGTGATCGAGGGCATCCAGGCGACCTCTGCCGAATACGTGATCGTCATGGACGCCGATTTGCAGCATGACGAGGCGCTGGCCGCGCCGATGTTGGCCGCACTGCGCGACGGCGCGGACCTGGTGGTGGGCTCGCGCTATATCGCGGGGGGCGGCACCGGCGATTGGGACGCGTCTCGGCTGAAACAGTCTCGACTCGCGACCCGATTGAGCCGCCTTTTGAGGGCCGGGGACCTGACCGACCCGATGAGCGGCTTCTTCGCGCTGCGCGCCCAGGTGCTGCGCGACCGCGTCGCCGATCTGACCGGCACGGGCTATAAGATCCTGCTGGACATCCTGGCCACCGGCGGCCCCAAGCTTGGCGTCGTCGAGCTGCCCTATACGTTCCGGCCGCGCGCGCATGGCGAAAGCAAGCTCGACAGCCGCGTGGTGCTGGAGTTCCTAGAGCTGCTGATCGCCAAGACCCTGGGTCGCTACGTGCCGACCAAGTTCGTGATGTTCTCGCTGGTGGGCGGGCTGGGCATCGTGGTGCATATGGCGGTGCTGGCGCTGCTCTTCGGGCCGCTGGAGGTGGGGTTCGCCCGGGCGCAGGTGCTGGCGACGCTGGTGGCGATGACGGCGAACTTCTTCGTCAACAACGTGTTCACCTATTTCGACCGGCGGCTGACGGGCTGGCGGCTGCTGCCGGGCTGGCTGTCGTTCTGCGCGGCGTCCTCGGTGGGGGCGCTGGCGAATGTGGGCATCGCGGTCTACCTGTTCACGTCGCTCAGCACGGTCTGGTACCTGTCGGCGATCGCCGGGATCATAGTGGGCGCGGCGTGGAACTATGCGGTCACGGCGCTCTACACCTGGAGGGCGTGATCACCCGGCTTGCCGAAACTGAACTGAACAGTTTATATTGTCAGCCTATGGCAGCAGCAGGACATCCATGAACGTTGAGGCCCAGATCAAGCGCGGACGCAAGTTCGACCAGGTGCTCGAGGGCGCCCGCGAGGTGTTCCTGGCCGACGGCTACGAGGGCGCCAGCGTCGACGACATCGCCCGCGCGGCGCGGGTCTCGAAGGCGACGCTCTATAGCTACTTCCCCGACAAGCGGCTGTTGTTCATCGAGGTGGCCAAGCAGGAATGCGCCCGCCAGGCGGAGCTCGCGGTGCAGCAGGTGCAGATGAACGGCCCCCTGGACGAGGTGCTGTTCAAGGCGGCCTCCACCATGGCGCGGTTCTTCATGTCGCAGCTGGGGCGGCAGACCTACCGCATGGCCGTGGCCGAAAGCGCGCGCTTCCCCGAGATCGGGCGGGCCTTCTACGAGGGCGGGCCCACGATCGCCCGGAACGCCTTGGTGTCCTACCTGGTCGAGCAGGCCGAGGCCGGCGCTTTGGTGATGCAGGACGTGGACCTCGCGGCGGATCAGTTCATCGAGATGTGCAAGGCGGGCCACCACGTGCAGTCCCTGCTGGGCGTGAAAACCGACTGGACCGAGGCCGAGACCGACCACATCGTCCGCGGCGCCGTCGAGACGTTCCTGGCCCGCTACGCCGCCAATCGCTAGCGCGTTGCGTTGCCCGATTACCATCGCGCAGATCAAATCACACAGTGCGGACGCTCTTGATGGGCCGCTAATCGTTCACCCTGTGTCTTGCACAGCGAAGTTTGTAACGTCTCCTCCAACACCAGACGCTACCGCAAATAACGTCGTTTGGCGGTAGTGAGCCCGATAACCTCTTTGACTGTCCAAAGGGGAACGACCGATGTAGCAATGTTGACTGTAAAGCAGTGCGAACCCTATATTCCATTTAGTTACATAACGGCTACTTTACCGGCGGATTTTGGGGGTAAATTTACATGAAATTGATTTTACTGTCTTTTTTTATTGCCTTTGCAGGCAAGTCATTTGGATGTGAGGCTGTATATGTCAGAAATGACTGCTACTATGAGATACGAATAATGATAGAACATGCCGCATCCTACGACGAATGGCGCGCGCGTGGATGGTGGACAGTCGATACTGACAGGACCACACGTCTCCTCTCGAGTGGAAACCCTATCTGCCATCGGCGCGATCATGAGCTATACTTCTATGCCGAAACCACAGATGGTGAAATTGTTTGGGAGGGCGACAACAGATCTTCCTACAAGGGTAGTACGGTTTGGCTCAGAAAGGCTGCTGCTGAAACGCATAAAGGTGGAAGCTTGATAGTTCTCAAGTGCAGGAGATCGTACTAGCCTAAAGATGAAGTTATCGGACCTGTTTATTTACGGTAGGAAACCCAGTCAAATCAAATTGCAAGAAGTATAGCTAGAATAGGGAGTTTTTTTGATGTATATTAGTGGTATCTCGGTAGCATTCACTTCACGGTTTTCGAAGATTTTTCTGGGTACGTTGGTAGCTGTGGTTTTGGGCGGTGAACCAGATGAAGCTTTGGCGCAGCAGGGCCCGTATGCTTCAGTCAACATCGGTGGAGTTCCGATGTATTGTACCTCGAGGTTCGGCCAGCAGGTGCCAATTTGGATTGATCCGAGCGTGCACGGAATGATTGGACTATCGACCACTGGACCAAATCCGTCGATCCAAATCGACCCGATTTTTTTTAACCAGATCCCGCCATTGACAGCTCAATTCTGGTTTCTTCACGAGTGCGCGCATCAAGTCGTAGGTGGAGACGAGACAGAGGCGGACTGCTTTGCGGTCCGCAACCTGAGGAACTTAGAGCGTTTCGACATTAGTTTGAGACATATCCAGCGGCCTTGAAGTAGTTCGAGCATTCTTCCGGATCGTACAGGTCACAGATTTCACCGATGGCTTTGAAGACGGATGTGAACGAGCGTGCTCCGATCCGTCGGAGATGGGCCTTGAGCTTCGAGAAAGCTTGTTCAATCGGGTTGAGGTCTGGGGAGTGTGGCGGCAGGTACAGAAACCAGCAGCCATGCGCCTTTAGCGCGGCTGCTGCTTCCTTGTTGCGATGCGTGGCCAGGTTGTCGAGAATCACCACCGTGCCGGGTGTGATTTCGGGCACCAGCACTTCGCGGATGTAGGCGGCAAAAGCAGGACCGTCCATTGCGCCTTTGATGACCCAGGGTGCGATCAGCGCATCATAGCTCAGACCGGCAATCAGTGTCTGCGTCCCCCAACTGCCGAAGGGCGCGTCCATGGTCAGGCGCTCGCCGCGTGACGCCCAGCCCCGTAGCCGCGTGAGGTTCGTCTTCACGGCGGTTTCGTCAATGAAGACAACACGATCCGGTGAGGCCCCGACGGCCGGAATGCGATGAGCAAACCAATCAGCCCGCCGTCGCCTTACCTTGGCATGGCGGCGCTCGGAGGCCACCAACGACTTTTTTTGTGCGTGAAGCCGAGGCGCTTGAGCAACCCCGCAATGGCGGAATGATGGACCGCAACCCCTTCCGCATCAGCGAGTGCATCACGCAGTTCGAATAACGTGATGTCCGGGTCCTGCGTCACCAACTCCCTAAAGAACTCTATATGGTCGGCCAGCTTGCCCGATCCCGCAGGACGTCCCATCAGTGCAACAGTGGCAGCCCCGGTACTCCGGATTCGACCGGCCCATCGAGCGCCAGTGGCGGCAGAAACCTGAAGGCGGCGTGAGGCTTCTCTCCCGGACAGTCCTTCCCTGATCAAACGCGCAAAGCGGTCGCGCAGTTCTGTCGACAATGGTGCTGGCATGATGTGATCCTCCCTATTAAGGTGAATCACAGTTCAAGCTCTGTGGGAATCCAACCGATTCAAACTTTTGTCGAAACGCTTTAGGATTGATTAGAAGCAATCGCGATGTAGAGAGACTCCTGAGCCAGGTCGCCTCTATGCGCGGTTCGCACCGCCATTTGCCCGGGCGTCGTCGGGCGGAAATGATTTGGTTTTGTCTAAATAGCTAGAGGTTTTTGAAACCGACACCACCTAACGGTGCAAGTCTTAAGTTTGGCAAATGGAGTGGAAAAGTTGTCTTTTTTCCAAGGCTGAGACTAGAAACATAAGACCCCGCCGACCCACATGCCATGTTGATCGGAAGCGGATATTGGGATTTCAGATCTAAATGTCAGCAATGTCCCACAGACTGTCGGTTCACGAATAGAGAGACGAACGTCCGGATTCTGCATTCAGTGGAAGAATTACGCTGAACGAATGTAAAGACTTTGGCGAGATTTCCAGCCGCAAGTCGGGCGAGTGCTTGCACGCACCGCCCGCCCCAACACCCCACCGCGCGGCCTATTAACCATGGGCTTTGCCATACCCGTGCCCGACAGAAGTCCGACGTTTTGCCGACGCTTCGCCGACACCGGTTTCGCCATGAAAATAGGGGTTAACCGACCGATTCGCGGTCACAGCCCGCGCGGCGGGTTAACACATTCGTAGGGCGGGACTTGTCCCGCCGCCCGCCTCGGTGGCCAGGCACCGTCCGGCGGCCCCCCCGACAGAGGACCGCCGTGCACCGCTTAGTAGGTCACGACCGCCCGGATCGACTCGCCCGCATGCATCAGGTCAAAGCCCTTGTTGATGTCATCCAGCCCCATCGTGTGGGTGATCATGGGGTCGATCTCGATCTTGCCCTCCATGTACCAGTCCACGATCTTGGGCACGTCCGTCCGGCCCCGCGCGCCGCCAAAGGCGGTGCCGCGCCAGACCCGCCCGGTGACCAGCTGGAACGGCCGGGTGGAGATCTCGGCCCCCGCGGGCGCCACGCCGATGATCACGCTCTCGCCCCAGCCCTTATGGGCGCATTCCAGCGCGTCGCGCATCACCTTCACATTGCCGGTGGCGTCAAAGGTGTAATCCGCCCCGCCGCCTGTTAAATCAACAAGATAGGGGACAAGATCGCCCTCCACCTCGGAGGGGTTCACAAAGTCGGTCATACCGAAACGCTCGGCCATGGGCTTCTTGCTGTCGTTGAGGTCAACGCCCACGATCTGGTCGCAGCCCGCCAGCCGCAGGCCCTGGATCACGTTGAGCCCGATGCCGCCCAGCCCGAAGACCACGCAGCGGCTGCCGATCTCGACCTTGGCGGTGTTCATCACCGCGCCGATGCCGGTGGTCACGCCGCAGCCGATATAGCAGATCTTGTCGAACGGCGCGTCCTCGCGGACCTTGGCCAGGGCGATCTCGGGCAGCACCGTGTGGTTGGAGAAGGTCGAGCAGCCCATGTAATGCAGGATGGGGTCGCCATCGAGCGTGCTAAAGCGGCTGGTGCCGTCGGGCATCAGGCCCGCGCCCTGGGTGGTGCGGATCGCCTGGCAGAGGTTGGTCTTGGGGTTCAGGCAGTAATCGCACTCGCGGCATTCGGGGGTGTAAAGCGGGATCACGTGGTCGCCGGGCTTCAGGCCGGTGACGCCCGGCCCGCATTCAACCACCACGCCCGCGCCCTCATGGCCGAGGATCGCGGGGAACAGGCCCTCGGGATCGGCGCCCGATAGGGTGAACTCGTCGGTGTGGCAGATGCCGGTGGCCTTGATCTCCACCAGGACCTCGCCCGCCTTGGGGCCGTCCAGGTTCACGTCCATGATCTCAAGTGGCTTGCCGGCGGCGACGGCAACAGCGGCGCGTGTTCTCATAATCTATCCCTCCCGAGGAAAACATTCTGTTGCGGCATTCTTCGCAGCAAATGTGTTGCCCGATCAAGCCCCTGCTTCTTCTTGGCCAAAAATACGGGCGGCGCGACCCTGGCGCCATGCGGGCGGTCCCGTTTCGCGTCGCCTCTGGGCTTGCTGAGAAAAGAGCGCGCGGCAGCGCACATTTGGATAACGGCTACTCGCGATAGGCGCGGTGGCAGTCCCGGCAGGTGGCGCCGAGCGCCGACATCGCGGCGGCGAGCTCCTCGGCCGTGGCCACGGTGGTCGCGGCCTGAGCGGCTTGGGTGAGCGCGTCGGCCTTGGCCTCGAAATCGGCGTAGTCGGCCCAGATCGCGGGCAGGGCCTCGGACTTGGGGTCGTCCTCCTGGGCGCGGAAGAGATCCTTTGTGGCCGCGGCCTTCTGGGTGATGACCGCCGCGGCGGCCTGGGCGGCGCTGGCGTCGAATGCGGTCGCGCCCTTGGCCATCCCGCCCAGCAGCTTCATCTGCCCGGCGATGTCCTTCATCGCATGCATGCGCGCCATGACGGCGGGGTTCTGCACGCCTTGATGGGCGAGGGCGGCGGTGGCGGCGAGGCAGAGGAGCAGGGCAAGTCGTTTCATGCCGGCAGTCTAACCGCGTTTGGCGGGCCCGCAAGGACTCGACTCGCTTGGGCGACTCGCAGTAGGAATGAGAACATAGTGTGAACATCTGCTGTCTGTATGCCCAATCGTCGTATCCTCTCGCTGTGGTTCCCGCGCCTCGCCGCCGAGCGTCTCTTGCGCCTGGATCGCGGTATGCTGGCGCAGCCCTTCGCCGTGGTTGAGGACCGGCGCAACACGCAGGTGCTGGCCTCGCTCTCGGTCGAGGCCAGCGCGGCGGGGCTGACAGCCGGCCAGCCCTTGCGGGATGCCCAGGCGATGTGCCCCGAGCTCTTGACGCGTCTGGCCAACCCCCAGGCCGAGGCGCAGTTTTTGGCGGTGCTGCGGCGCTGGGCGGGCAAGTTCAGCCCCTGGGTCTCCGAAGAAGCCCCCGCCTCGCTTGTGGTGGATCTGACCGGCTGCGCGCATCTCTTCGGCGGCGAGGAGCCGCTGCTGCACCAGGTGGCCGAGGACTGCGCCGATCTGGGGCTGACGGTGCAAACGGGGGTCGCCGACACGGTGGGGGCCGCCTGGGCCCTGGCGCGCTATGCCGGGCAGCCGGTGGCGATGAGCCGCACCGGGGACGCCATCGACCAAGAGGCCTATGCCACCCGCGCCCGCGCCGCCAAGCGGCGGCACTGGACCAAGGGTGGGGCCGCGCCCAAGCCGGGCGTGGAGGCGGCGGATCTCAACCGGATCGCCCCGCCGGGCAAGGCGCATTCGGTGCTGGCGCCGCTGCCGGTCTCGGCGCTTCGGATCGACCCTGACACGGCGGAAAACCTGGTGCGGCTGGGGCTTCGGCGCATCGGGGACCTTAGCGGCACGCCCCGCGCCGCCCTGGCCCGGCGCTTTGGGCGCGCGCTGGTGCAGCGGCTGGATCAGGCCCTGGGGATGGAGCCAGAGCCGGTTTCGCCCGCCAAGCCGCCCTTGCATTTCGCGGTGCGGCTGACCCTGCCAGAGCCCATCGGGCTCGACACGGATATCATCGCGGCGGTGGACCGGCTGCTGCCAGAGCTAGAGGCGCGCCTGAAGGCCAAGGGGCGCGGCGCGCGCCGGGTCAAGTTCCAGTTGTTTCGGGCCGACAGCACCATGCAGACGCTCGAGGTCGGTATGGCGCGCGCCTCGGCCAGCCCGGATCGGATAAAGCCGCTGCTGCTGATGAAGCTGCCCGATATCGACGCGGGCTTTGGCATCGACTGCGTGCGGATCGAGGCGCATGTGACCGAGCCGCTGCACGACCGGCAGCATCGCGGCCATCTGGACGCGGCGGCGCAGGTGAACGCGCGGCTCTCGGCGAACACGGCGCTGGATGACCTGATCGGGCGGCTGGGCGCCCGGATCGGGCTGGACGCGATCACCCGGATGCACCCCGCCGACAGCCATATCCCCGAGAAGACCTCGAAACGCCTCGCCGCGGCCTGGTCAGAGCCCGCCGCGGCGCCCTGGCCGCGCGCGCCCACGCCGCGCCCGCTGCTGATCTGGCGGCCCGAGCCGGTGCAGGGCCCTGACATGCCCGCCCTGCCGCTCTCCTTCCGCTGGCGCGGGCGCGCGCATGAGGTGGTGACGGCGCGCGGGCCAGAGCGGATCTCGCCCGAATGGTGGCTGGACGAGCCGGACTGGCGCTCCGGCGTGCGGGACTATTACCAGGTGACAACGGGGCATGGCGATCGGCTTTGGCTGTATTACGCGCATGGCGGCGCCCTGTCGTCGGGCTGGTTCTGCCACGGCTCGTTTTCCTAGAACGCGCGCGCCGCGGCGCCCACCCTGGGTCGATTATCCCCTGATTCGCTCTAAGATTTCCCTAAAATTCAAGGCCCTGATGCCCCCGCATGGGCCACCACCGGCCGCCGCATAAGCATCGCGCCTAAAGCGACCACCCCGCCGGGCGCCGCCAGCGGCGAAACACCACCGCCCGCGCGCGCCAAAGCCCCCAGGCCACGCAGGCCAGGAACGGTAGCGACCCGTATTCGCGCACGAAGAACCAGCCGTTCGCCAGATAGGCGCCGTCGACCAGGCGGCTCACCAGGTAGGTGACCTGGAACAGCGAGAGATACACCGATACCGGCAGCAGGGCCCGCGCCGCAAGCACCGCCTCTGGGTCGGGCCGCCGCGCCAGGATCCAGGCCTGCACCGCCAGCCAGGACACGAAGAACTGCGGGTGCCCGACCTTATAGGTCACGAAGACGCTCAGCGTGCCCAGCAGCACCGCCAGCTCCCACGGCCAGCGCGCGCGCCAGGCGTGCAGGCCCACCAGCGCCACCGCCCCCAGCGCGTAGAGCGCGTTGCGGTCCAGCAGATGCGCGTAGAGCGCCGAGGCCTCGACGACCTCGACAGAGCGCAGGAACCGCAGCACGGACAGCATCTTGGCCTCGCGGCCCGAGCCGAACAGGAACGGCGCCAGCACGCTGTCGCCCCAGACGGCATAGGCCAGACCCATCCCGGCCAGGAACACCCCCAGCGCCACCAGCGGCACGCGCAGGTCAAGCCGCCCCCGGTTCAGCGCGAAGAAGGCCGCAAACAGCAGCGGATAGAACTTCACCAAGGCGCCCAGCCCGATGCAGAGCCCCGCCACGGTCCGCAGCCCGCGGCTATGGGCCATCAGGGCGAGGAAGGTAAGGCTGGCGGGGACGATGTCGTTATTGCCGAAGGCCGGGATGGCGATGATCACCGCGGGCGCCAGCGGGAACAGCAGCGCGAGCCGCCGGTGATCGACCTGCGCGCCGGGGCGGCCACCGCGCGCCTCGACTAGGCACAGCGCGAACACCACCGCGCACAGGCAGGCAAAGATCGCCTTTGGCGCAAGCGGATGCAGCCCATAGGGCAAGGCGAACGCCGCGTGCAGCGGGCCATAGGCGTTGAACGGGATCTCGCGCCCCTGGAACTGCGCGGCCCAGGGATCGCCGCCGGCCAGAATCGCGCGCCATTGATGCAGATAAAGCGAATAGTCGTGCATAAAGCCCACGGCCAGCGCCACGACCAGCAGCAAAAGCAGGACGCCGCCGGAGGCCATCCAATCGGTGCGGGTCACGTTCGTTAGCCTCCTTGCGCGGGCCAGGGCAGGACGGGAACGCCATATCTTGCTTGGCGCGCCGCGCGCAACCCTGACGGGCCAAGAGCGGCCCAAAGGCCGTGCAAAGCGCGCATCCGAGGCGCGATGCTCTGGCTGTTTGGGGGGGGAGGCGAAAATCTCGGCGCCGCGGACTGGGTGGGGGCTATGATACCGCGGCGCCGAGTTAGCTTCTTCGCTACAGGTCCGGTTATCGCGTTGCCGTGCGGCGGGATGTGGGAGCGCCCGCGTCTGTTGCGGGGTCTTTTCGGGGCGGAATTGCGGCGGCGCTTGATTTTGGCCAAGGATGCGGCCAAGCTACCCCCATGACGGTTCATACGCCGACCCCATTTCCCCGCCCGAACGCCGCACCAGAGCAGGTGCATTTCGACCGCAAAGAGCTGGGCGTGATCCTGGGCCTCTACGGTCGCATGGTCGCCGCCGGAGAGTGGCGCGACTATGGGATCTCTAGCCTGCGCGAGGTCGCCGTGTTCGCGGTGTTCCGGCGCACCGCGGAGCAGCCGCTTTATCGCATCGAAAAACGCCCCCGGCTTCGAAATCGCCAGGGGCTTTATTCTGTGGTGGCGATGGATGGGCAGATCCTGAAGCGCGGGCATGACCTGAAGACCGTGCTGCGCGTGCTGGAGCGCAAGTTGATCCGGGCCGTGGATTAGCAGCGCCGCGCGGAACCTGCCCGCTCAGTTGCCCTTTGCCGCGGAGGCATCCGCCGACAGCCCGAGGCCCTGCAGCTCGCCAGTTTGCATGCAACGGTAGGGACGGGGGTAGGATGGGGTTGAACCCCATCCTACTTGTTTTCGCGGACCGTGCCGGGCTATTGCTTGTTGCAAGTCGGGTCGTAATATTTTCGAATGTCGGTTTCTTCGTCCAGCCTAGCCTGCTTGCCGCCCGTGTTTTGATGAACGTGGATGTGCGTAGCTCCACAACGGAGTATGCAGGGCATCGCGTGGTGATCATCAAACCGTGTGCTCAGGTCTTGGGTTTGCCCAGTGTAGACATTGACCCAACGTCCGAGGTGATCTTTCTTTGTATAGATGTAATTGCCAGGATCTTTGGTGAACCTTGTCCGGATCGGATACACCCAATATGTGTAGTTTGTGCCTGAGTTCCCCTGCCAGGCGCAGGTACCTTGAAAGTTTGCCATAACTAAACGGCTCCTATGTTAGGAGGACCGTTGACAACCCGTTCGAATTGGATTCCACTCGAACTACCTTCGGGATCCGCATGGCCCTCGTGCTATGGCGCGGATTACGAGTTTGGACCGTTCTGGTTGGCGCTAGGCGGTCCATTTCGTTTTTGTCACCACACTTCAGGATTCCGCGTGCTGTTGTGTGAGTCAAGTATATTGTCCACAACTTCTGACGAAGCGTTCGATTGGTGGGATAGGGTAACTTCTAATAACACAATATGTGGTGTGCGAAGAGCCAAATCTACCCCTTGTAGTTCCGCCCCATGTTACGTATATCCCCCTCAACAGCGGCGCCTCGGCTTCCACCCCCAAGGCTCCACCGGGAAATATCAACGGGCCGCGCGCCCGTTTTTTTGTGCTTGGACCTACCGACCCTATGAGTGACCTGATCGCCAAAGCCCAGATCGACCGCCGCCTGGCCGAGATCATCACCCCCGTGCTCGAGGGCATGGGGTTCGAGCTGGTCCGCGTGCGTTACATGGGCGGCAACACCCCCACGATCCAGATCATGGCCGAGCGGCCCGAGGGCGGGATCGAGGTGGATGAATGCGCCGCGATCTCCACCGCCGTTTCCGCCACGCTGGACGTCGAGGACCCGATCGAGGACGCTTATAACCTAGAGGTCTCCTCGCCCGGCATCGACCGGCCGCTGACGCGGCTCAAGGATTTCGCGACCTTCGAGGGCTACGACGCCAAGCTGGAGACGCAAGAGCTGATCGACGGGCGCAAGCGCTTCAAGGGCGTGCTGGCCGGGGTCGAGGGCGACGAGGTGCTGGTCAATATCGACGAGGGCACCGTGGGGCTGAAATTCGACTGGCTGGCCGAGGCCAAGCTGGTGCTGACCGACGATCTGATCAAGGAGATGCTGCGCCAGCGCAAGGCGGCCGGCATCATCGACGAGCAGGAATTTGACGACATCGAGACCGAGGAAGCGGTCTCCGAGGAGGACTAAGACATGGCAATCACATCCGCCAACCAGCTGGAGCTGCTCCAGACCGCCGAGGCCGTGGCCCGCGAGAAGATGATCGACCCCGGCCTGGTGGTTGAGGCGATGGAAGAAAGCCTCGCCCGCGCCGCCAAGAGCCGCTACGGCGCCGAGATGGACATCCGCGTCACCATCGACCGCAAGACCGGCAAGGCGACCTTCACCCGCGTGCGCACCGTGGTCGAGGAGGAAGAGCTAGAGAACTACCAGGCCGAGTTCACCGTCGAGCAGGCCAAGCAGTACCTGGACGACCCTAAGGTCGGCGACCTCTTCGAGGAAGAGGTCCCGCCGGTCGAGATGGGCCGCATCGCCGCGCAATCCGCCAAGCAGGTGATCCTGCAGAAGGTCCGCGAGGCCGAGCGCGACCGCCAGTACGAGGAATTCAAGGACCGCGCCGGCACCATCATCAACGGGCTGGTCAAGCGCGAGGAATACGGCAACGTCATCGTGGATATCGGCCGCGGCGAGGCCGTGCTGCGCCGCAACGAGAAGATCGGCCGCGAGAGCTACCGCCCCAACGACCGCATCCGCGTGTTCATCAAGGACGTGCGCCGCGAGCCGCGCGGCCCGCAGATCTTCCTGTCGCGCACCGCGCCAGAGTTCATGGCCGAGCTGTTCAAGATGGAGGTGCCCGAGATCTATGACGGCATCATCGACATCAAGGCCGTGGCCCGCGACCCGGGCAGCCGCGCCAAGATCGCCGTGATCAGCTATGACGGCTCGATCGATCCGGTCGGCGCCTGCGTGGGCATGCGCGGCAGCCGCGTGCAGGCCGTGGTGAACGAGCTGCAGGGCGAGAAGATCGACATCATCCCCTGGAACGAGGACGCGCCGACCTTCCTGGTGAACGCGCTGCAGCCCGCCGAGGTCACCAAGGTGGTGCTTGACGAAGAGGCCGAGCGCATCGAGGTCGTGGTGCCGGACGAGCAGCTTTCGCTCGCCATCGGCCGCCGCGGCCAGAACGTGCGCCTGGCCAGCCAGCTCACCGGTCTCGACATCGACATCATGACCGAAGAGGAAGAGAGCCAGCGCCGCCAGGCCGAGTTCGAAGAGCGCACCAAGCTGTTCATGGAAGCGCTGGACCTGGACGAGTTCTTCGCCCAGCTGCTGGTCTCGGAGGGCTTCACCAACCTCGAAGAGGTGGCCTATGTGGAGCTGGACGAGCTGACCGTGATCGAGGGCGTCGACGAGGGCACCGCGCAAGAGCTTCAGGCCCGCGCCCGCGACTACATCGAAGAGTTGAACCGCAAGGCGCTGGAGCATGCCCGTGAGCTGGGCGTCGAGGACAGCCTGGTCACCTTCGAGGGCCTCACCCCGCAGATGGTCGAGGCGCTGGCGCTGGACGACATCAAATCGCTGGAGGACTTCGCCACCTGCGCCGACTGGGAGCTGGCCGGAGGCTGGACCACCGTGGACGGCGAGCGGCACAAGGATGACGGCGTGCTAGAGAAGTTCGAGGTCTCGCTGGAAGAGGCGCAGAGCATGGTCATGACCGCCCGGATCCAGCTGGGCTGGGTCGACCCCGACGATCTGGTCACCGAGGAAGAAGAGGCCGAGGCCGAGGCCGAGGAAGAGGAACAGGTCGAAGACTCCACCACCGCCACCACCGCCGCTACTGCTGAGGAGGGCGAGGCCTGATGGGCCTCGCATGTGCCAATGACCCGTGGGGGCAGGCCTAAAGATCGAACCGAACCGGAGCGGCGTTGCATCGCCACCGGGGAGAGCCAGCCAAAGGCGGGCCTGATCCGCTTTGTTGTGGGGCCGGATAACTCGGTCGTGCCGGACGTGCTGGGCAAGCTGCCCGGGCGCGGGATCTGGGTGGCCGCGGATCGGGCCGCCCTGGACAAGGCCGTGCAGAAGGGGCTATTCTCTCGGTCCGCGAAACAGTCCGTACAGGTTCCGGAAACGCTGGTCGATGAGATCGAGCGCCAGCTGACCAAGCGGGTGATCGAGGGCATCGCCATGGCCCGAAAGGCGGGCCGCGCGGTGGCCGGTTACGAAAAAGTAAAGTCCTGGCTGGATAAGGGCGAAGCCAAGGTTCTGATCCAAGCCATCGACGGCTCGGGTCGAGGAAAATCGAAGCTGAGTACGCCGGAAAACGGCAAGTTCATTGGTTGCTTGACTGCAAATGAATTGGGTTTGGCATTCGGGCGCGATCATGTGATACATAGCGCTCTTGGCCCTGGTGGACTCAGCAAACGTGTTATAGAGGATGCCACGCGGCTAAAGGGCTTGCGTGAAAATGGCGGTGGGCCCACCGCCGGGAAGGGTTGAAAGACCACATGAGCGATACAGACGGCAAAAAGACTCTCGGCCTCCGTGGCAGCGCCCGTTCGGGGCAGGTGAAGCAGAGCTTCTCGCACGGACGCACGAAGAACGTCGTTGTTGAGACCAAGCGCAAGCGCGTTGTGGTGCCCAAGCCGGGTGCCCCTTCGAAATCTGGCGGTGCGTCGTCGGGCGGGGATCCGTCCAAGCGCCCCGCCGGGCTTAGCGAGGCCGAGCTGGAGCGCCGCAAAAAGGCGCTCGCCGCTGCGAAGGCGCGCGAAAGCGAAGAGGCCGAGAAACGCGCCGCCGACGAGCGCGCGCGCGAAGAAGAGCGCAACCGCCGCCGCGCCGAGGTCGAGGCCAAGGAGCGTGAAGAGCGCGAGCGTGAAGAGCGCGCCCAGGCCAAGGCCGACGAGGACAAGCGCCGGCTAGAGGCCGAGGCCGCCGAAAAGGCCGCCGCCGCAGAGGCCGCTGCCAAAGCAAAGGCCGGCCCGGCGCCGGTCGAAGAAAAGCGCGGGCCCGCCGGTGGCGGCAGCCCCAACAAGCCGTCCTCGCCGCCCAAGCGCCCCGAGCGCGAGCGCGACGACCGCAACCGCAACAACCGTGGCCGCGGCGACGACGGCGGCCGCCGCTCTGGCAAGCTGACGCTGAACCAGGCGCTGACCGGCGGTGACGGCCGGCATCGCTCGGTTGCCGCGATGAAGCGTAAGCAAGAGCGCATGCGCCAAAAGGCGATGGGCGGGGCCGAGAACCGCGAGAAGGTCGTGCGCGACGTGCAGGTGCCCGAGTCCATCGTGGTCTCCGAGCTTGCCAACCGCATGGCAGAGCGCGTGGCCGACGTGGTCAAGGCGCTGATGAACAACGGCATGATGCTGACGCAGAACCAGTCGATCGACGCGGACACCGCAGAGCTGATCGTCGAGGAGTTCGGCCACCGCGTGCAGCGGGTGTCTGACGCCGATGTCGAGGACGTGATCGACACGGTCGAGGACGCCGATGACGATCTGATCGCGCGGCCCCCGGTCATCACGGTCATGGGCCATGTGGACCACGGCAAGACCTCGGTGCTGGACGCGATCCGGAACGCCAAGGTCGTGTCGGGCGAGGCCGGCGGGATCACCCAGCATATCGGCGCCTACCAGGTGGATCAGGGCGGCGACCTTCTTACCTTCCTCGACACGCCGGGCCACGCGGCCTTCACCTCGATGCGGGCGCGCGGCGCCCAGGTGACGGATATCGTGGTGCTGGTCGTGGCCGCCGATGACGCGGTGATGCCGCAGACCATCGAGGCGATCAACCACGCCAAGGCGGCCGAGGTGCCGATGATCGTGGCGATCAACAAAATCGACCTGCCCGCGGCGCAGCCCGACAAGGTGCGGACCGATCTGCTGCAGCACGAGGTCATGGTCGAGAAGATGTCCGGCGAGGTGCAGGACGTCGAGGTCTCGGCCATCAAGGGCACGGGCCTGAACGAGCTGCTCGAGGCGATCGCGCTTCAGGCGGAGATCCTCGAGCTGAAGGCGAACCCGAACCGCGCCGCCTCTGGCGCCGTGATCGAGGCGCAGCTGGACGTGGGCCGCGGCCCCGTGGCCACCGTTCTGGTGCAGAACGGCACGCTGAAGCAGGGCGACATCTTTGTGGTGGGCGAACAGTGGGGCAAGGTCCGCGCGCTGGTCAACGACAAGGGCGACCGCGTGAAAGAGGCCGGGCCGTCGGTGCCGGTCGAGGTGCTGGGCCTGAACGGCACGCCCGAGGCGGGCGATGTGCTGAACGTGGTCGACACCGAGGCGCAGGCCCGCGAGATCGCCGAGTACCGCCAGGACGCCGCCAAGGACAAGCGCGCCGCGGCTGGCGCTGCGACCACGCTGGAACAGCTCATGGCGAACGCCAAGGCCGACGAGACCGTGGCCGAGCTGCCGATCCTGGTGAAGGCCGACGTGCAGGGCTCTGCCGAGGCCATCGTGCAAGCGATGGAGAAGATCGGCAACGACGAGGTGCGCGTGCGCGTGCTGCACTCGGGGGTGGGCGCGATCACCGAATCCGACATCGGCCTGGCCGAGGCGTCGCGGGCGCCGGTCTTTGGCTTCAACGTGCGGGCCAACGCGCCGGCGCGCAACAGCGCCAACCAGAAGGGCGTCGAGATCCGCTACTACTCGGTGATCTACGACCTGGTGGACGATGTGAAGGCGGCGGCCTCTGGCCTGCTGTCGGCGGAGGTGCGCGAGAACTTCATCGGCTACGCCCAGATCAAAGAGGTCTTCCGCGTCACCAAGGTCGGCAACGTGGCGGGCTGCCTGGTCACCGAAGGCGTGGCGCGCCGCTCGGCGGGCGTGCGCCTGCTGCGCGACAACGTGGTGATCCACGAGGGCACGCTGAAGACGCTGAAGCGCTTCAAGGACGAGGTGCCCGAGGTGCAGTCCGGCCAGGAATGCGGCATGGCGTTCGAGAACTACGACGACATCCGCCAGGGCGACGTGATCGAGATCTTCGAGCGCGAGGAAGTAGAGCGCACGCTGGCCTAAGGCTGGCGCGCGCGGCCTGCACGCGGCGGTCGGTCTGTCGAGATTACCTTGGGCGGCTCGCCGCGGCTACGCCGCGCGGGCGCCTATCGGGTAGCCCGAAAAGACCTTATTGCCGACCTGCACCGCGATTTTCCCATCGCTGAACTGTCTAACAAACGTCCCCTGCACAGAGACGCAACTTCCTAAAAGTATGGTACGGAGCATGGTGGCCCTCCCCAGAAATTGGATGATGCCGTGCCCGGATTAACGCTCACATTGATTTAGAATCTCCTAAACCTGCGCGCGGCAGGGGCGTTTGCAGGCAACGCTGGCGCGCTCATCTGCCTATGCGCAGTGCCGGACGGAGAACCGGCAACCACGTTGCCTGGGATCGCCTTACAGCCAGTCCCGCAGGATGGGGATCAGCGGCACGTCCGCCGCGGGCATGGGATAGTCGCGCAGGTCCTGCGCGCGCACCCATTTCAAGGCTTGCCCCTCGCGCGATTGCACCACGCCCTCCCATTTGCGGCAGGCGAACAGCGGCATCAGCAGGTGGAAGTCCTCATAGCTGTGGCTGGCGAAGGTCAGCGGCGCCAGGCAGCTCTGCCAGGTGTTGATGCCCAGCTCTTCCTCAAGCTCGCGGATCAGCGCGACCTCGGGCGTCTCGCCCGGCTCCACCTTGCCGCCAGGGAACTCCCAGAGCCCCGCCATGGATTTGCCCTCGGGCCGCTGCGCCAAGAGCACCCGACCGTCCCGGTCGATCAGCGCGACCGCGGATACAAGCACCGTCTTCATGGCCGGGTGCCAGTTTTTTTAAAAAAACTGGTCCGGAAAATTCCAATTTTCCGGCCACCCCTCAAGAGCGGTAATCCGCGTTGATCGAGATGTACTGATGCGTCAGGTCGCAGGTCCAGGCCGTGCCCGTTCCCGTGCCGATGCCGAGGTCGATCGAGATGGTGATCTCGTCGCGCTTCATATAGGCCGCCCCGGCCTCCTCAGTATAGCTCTCGGCGACCCAGCCATTCTCGGCCACAAGGATGTCGCCGAACCGGATCGAAAGCTTGTCGCGATCCGCCGCCGCGCCGGATTTGCCCACCGCCATGACGACGCGGCCCCAATTGGGGTCCTCGCCCGCGATGGCGGTCTTCACCAGGGGAGAGTTCGCCACGGCCATCGCCGCGCGTTGCCCGTCCTGAACGGTCGCCGCGCCTGTAATGTTGATCTCGACGAACTTGGTTGCGCCCTCGCCGTCACGCACCACTTGATGCGCCAGGTCCAGCATCACGCCATGCAGCGCGTCCTCGAACCCCGGGCCCGCGGGACCGGCCTTGCCCGTAGCGGCCACCATCAGCGAGTCAGAGGTCGAGGTGTCGCTGTCCACGGTGATGCAGTTGAAGGTCCCCGTGTTGAGCCGAGAGACCATATCCTGCAGCGCCGATTGCTCCACCGCGGCATCGGTGAAGATATAGACCAGCATCGTGGCCATATCGGGCGCGATCATGCCAGATCCTTTGGCGATGCCGATGATCTTAACCCCGTCCACCTCGGTGCTGGCGCCCTTTGCAAAGGTGTCGGTGGTCATGATCGCACGCGCGGCTGCCTCGGCATCGTCTTGACCCGCGCGGGCCACAAGATCGCCCATCACGCCCGCGATGCGCTCGTCCGGCAGGCGCTCGCCGATCACGCCCGTTGAGGCGGTATATACCCGATCCGCGGGCACTCCGGCCGCCTCAGAGACAGCCTGGCACAGGCGCGCGACGCTCTCGTCCCCGGCGCGCCCGGTGAAGGCGTTCGCGTTGCCTGAATTCACCAGGATCGCGGCGGGCTCGATGTCGTCATCTGGTCCGGCCTTGGCCAGCTTTGCCTGACAATCCAACACCGGGGCCGACCGCGTCGCGGATTGGGTGAACACCCCGGCAATCGTGGTGCCCTCGTCCAGCAGCGCCAGCATCACGTCATCGCGGCCTTGGTATTTCACTCCCGCCGACACCCCCGCTGCGGCGGTCGCAAAGCGCACGCCGGCGATTTCGGGCAGGTCCGGGAAGGCGGCGGGCGCCAGGGGAGAGATCGGGGTCGTCATTGCTTTATTGCACCAGTTCGCTGTCAAAGATCACCATCGGGTCGACCGCGCCCAGGCTTGCCCGCTCGATGGGCACCCGGTTGACCATCTCCATCAGCTCGGCGCGAAAGCGTTCGTTCATGACTTCCTGCTCCAACGCGGGGCGCAGCTCTTCCAGGGTGGGCACGTTCGGTAGACGGATATCGTTAAGCATGATCACGTGCCAGCCGAAATCGGTTTGCACGGGCGCCGAGACCTCACCTTTTTTCAGGCCCATCACGGCGTTCTCGAAGGGCGGCACCATGAAACCGGGCCCGAACCAGCCCAGATTGCCGCCATTGGGACCGGACGGCCCCGTGGAGCGCGCGCGCGCCAGGTCCTCAAACAGCACGCCGTTCGCAAGTTCCTCGGCGACCTCCATCGCGGCGTCCTTGCTGTCGACCAGGATATGCGAGGCGTTGTACTCGGTGGCGGGCTTAAAGTCGCCAAAGCGGTCCTGGTAGGCGGCCCGCAGGTCCTCCTCGGTGACGGTCACCCGGGCGCCGATCTCTTCGACAACGGCGCTGGCCAGAAGCGAGCGCCGCTCGTTCTCGGATTGCAGCTGCAGGATGCGCGGCATGGGCGCAAGCTGCTGCGCCACGGCCTCTTGCTGGATCAGGCGCTGCAGGATGCCCTCGAACAGCTGTTCCGGCGGGATCTGCGTCTGCTCTTGCGGGATTGTCATGGCCATCGCGATCATGTGACCGAGGGTGATCTCGGTGGCCCCGACCCGGGCCATGACCGTGTCGGCCGCCGTGCCGGGCTTGGCCATCTCATGTTCCGCCCCGGCCATCTCATGCTTTTCCATGGGCGCCTCGGTCATCGCCTCGGCGTCATGCGCATGCGCGTCCTTATGCGCGTCGTCGGCCGCCCAGGACGCCCCCGCGAGGGCCAGCGCGGCCGCCAGCCCCAATGTCAGCCCGCGCGCGCTTGCAATAATGGAAACCATAGGGTCCTCCTATCCACTGTGGTGCCGCATTCCGGCACGCGGGGACCCTACACGCCTATCTCCTTACATTGCCCTAAGGCGCGCCGGCCCGCGCCGGGCCTTTAACCACGCCATTCCCCGCGCGGTCCGGCGCGAAAGCAGCCAGGTAACGTTGACACTAATCCAGGCGGCCCTTACATCGCGAAAGGGCGCAACGGGGCGCAGGTGATGCTGTCCTCCCATTCGGGGCCAGGCCGCCTGGGGCAACAAGTTGTCTCTCATGTTTATTGAAGACGCAACAGCGCGGAGAGCAGATGCTGGGATTCGGAACACTTGCCAAAAAGGTCTTCGGCACGCCGAACGACCGCAAGATCAAGGCGACCCGACCAACAGTCGAAAAGATCAACGCGCTGGAGCCCGAGTTCGAGAAACTCTCTGACGAAGAGCTGATCGCCAAGACCGCCGAGTTCGTCGAGCGCGTGGCGGGCGGCGAGAGCTTGGACAAGCTGCTGCCAGAGGCCTTCGCCAACTGCCGCGAGGGCGCCAAGCGGGCGCTGGGCCTGCGCGCCTTTGACGTGCAGCTGATGGGCGGGATCTTTTTGCACGAGGGCAATATCTCGGAAATGAAGACCGGCGAGGGCAAGACCCTTGTGGCGACCTTCCCGGCCTATCTGAACGCGCTGACCAAGCGCGGCGTGCATATCGTCACCGTGAACGATTACCTGGCGCGGCGCGACGCCGAGTGGATGGGCAAGGTGTTCGGCGCGCTGGGCATGACCACCGGGGTGGTCTACCCGCAGCAGCCCGACGCCGAGAAGCAGGCCGCCTATGCCAGCGATATCACCTACGCCACCAATAACGAGCTTGGGTTCGACTACCTGCGCGACAACATGAAGTCCGAGCTGTCGGACATGTATCAGCGCGACCACCATTACGCGATTGTGGACGAGGTGGACAGCATCCTGGTCGACGAGGCGCGCACGCCGCTGATCATCTCTGGCCCGGCGCAGGACCGCTCTGACCTCTACATCACCATCGACGGGATCATCCCCGAGGTCACCGACGAGCACTACACGCTGGACGAGAAGACCCGGAACGTGACCTTCACCGACGAGGGCAACGAGTTCCTCGAAGAGCGGCTGAAGGTGGCGGGCATCCTGCCCGAGGAGCACACGCTCTACGACCCCGAAAGCACCACCATCGTGCACCACATCAACCAGGGCCTGCGCGCGCATAAGCTGTTCACCAAGGACAAGGACTATATCGTCCGCGACAACGAGGTCGTGCTGATCGACGAGTTCACCGGGCGCATGATGTCCGGGCGGCGCCTGTCGGACGGGCTGCACCAGGCGATTGAGGCCAAGGAGGGCTGCAAGATCCAGCCCGAGAACGTGACCCTGGCCAGCGTGACCTTCCAGAACTACTTCCGCCTCTATGACAAGCTCTCGGGGATGACCGGCACCGCTTTGACCGAGGCCGAGGAATTCGCCGATATCTACGGGCTCGGCGTGGTCGAGGTGCCCACCAACCTGCCCATCGCGCGCCAGGACGACCACGACGCCGTCTATCGCACCGCGCAGGAGAAATTCGACGCCATCGTGCAAGAGATCGCCAAGGCGCATATCAAGGGCCAGCCGGTGCTGGTCGGCACGACCTCGATTGAGAAGTCAGAGTTCCTGTCGCAGCTTCTGGGCGACGTGCAGGGCCTGAAACGGATCGCCGCCGCGCGGCGCGCCGTCGCCGAGGGCATCAAGAAGCCCGAGGAAAAGGCCGTGCTGATCGCCGATGCCGAGGCGCTGGAACAGGTCGCCGAGAACAAGGGCGGCCTGCCGCATAACGTGCTGAACGCGCGCCAGCACGAGCAAGAGGCGCAGATCGTCGCCAATGCGGGCAAGCTGGGCGCGATCACCATCGCCACGAACATGGCCGGGCGCGGCACCGACATCAAACTGGGCGGCAATGTCGAGTTCACGGTGATGGAGGCGATTGCCGCCGATCCAGAGGGGAACCCCGATGAGATCCGGCAACGGATCGAAGAGGCCCACGCCGCGGATGAGCAGGCCGTCAAGGACGCCGGCGGGCTGTTCGTGCTGGCCACCGAGCGGCACGAGAGCCGCCGCATCGACAACCAGCTGCGCGGCCGTTCCGGGCGGCAGGGCGACCCGGGCAAGTCCTCGTTCTTTTTGTCCCTCGAGGACGATCTGATGCGCATCTTCGGCTCCGAGCGGCTGGAAAAGATGCTGACCACGCTGGGCATGCAAGAAGGCGAGGCGATTGTGCACCCCTGGGTGAACAAGTCGCTGGAGCGCGCCCAGGCCAAGGTCGAGGGGCGCAACTTTGACATCCGTAAGCAGCTTCTGAAGTTCGACGACGTGATGAACGATCAGCGCAAGGTGATCTTCTCGCAGCGCCGCGACGTGATGGAGGCCGAGGACCTGTCGGATGTGGTCGAGGATATGCGCCACCAGGTGATCGACGATCTGGTCGACACCTACATCCCGCCCAAGACCTATGCCGACCAATGGGACGGCGAGGGGCTCTATGCCGCCGTGCTCGAGAAGGCCGGCGTTGAGACCGGCGTGATCGGCTGGACCGAAGAGGAAGGCGTCGACGACGAGACCATCCGCGAGCGGCTCTGCCAGGCCGCGGACGAGATGATGGCGCAGAAGGCGGTGCAGTTCGGTCCCGAGAACATGCGCACGATCGAAAAGCAGTTCCTGCTGCAGACCATCGACGCGAAATGGCGCGAGCACCTGCTGATGCTCGAACATCTGCGCTCGGTCGTGGGCTTTCGCGGCTACGCACAGCGCGATCCGCTGAACGAATACAAGACCGAGTCGTTCCAGCTTTTTGAGACGATGCTGAACGGGCTGCGCGAGGATGTGACGCAAAAGCTCAGCCAAGTCCGCCCGATGTCCGAGGAAGAGCAGAAGGCGATGATGGAGCAGATGATCGCCCAGCAACGCGCGCTGCAACAGGCGCAGGCCACGGCGACGCCAAATGCGGACGCCGCCGCAGAGGGCGAGAACCCGGGCTTCCCCAACGCCATCGCCGGTTTCAACGAAAGCGACCCGACGACCTGGGGCAATCCCGGCCGCAACGACCTGTGCCCCTGCGGGTCCGGCAAGAAGTTCAAGCACTGCCATGGGCGCCTGGCCTAGGGGCCAGCGCGTCTCTGCTACGGATCGCGATAAACCTGTGTCAGGTTCTGATGCGAATGGCTTTACTGTGGCAAAATGGCCGCAATCTGCTTTCTGAAAGCGGCGCTATTTAGCGTCTTGGTCATACCTTTACCTTAATTTTCCGGGATACCTCGCCTGAACCGCCTTTGGACGGAGTGGGCGAATGCCGAGCAAAAAAAGATTTTTAACCGCGGGCGTGACCATCGCCGCCGCAGCCGTGACCGCGCATTTGATGCAGCGTGACAATGGGGCGACGCCGGGCGTGAATGCTGGGTCCGTGGCATCCCTGGCCGCGGCCAACGCCGCTTCTGCCAGCGCGCCCGAGGGCGCGGAACCCGTTGGTGCCGCGGTTGTCGCCGCGGATAAGAATGACGTCACGCTGATCGCTGTGGCGACGCCCGCACCAAGCGCGCCCGCCGACGCCCTTGAAATCCCCGCTGATGGGAGCGCCGCGCCTGCGCCGGGCCCCGTGCTGGCCAAGGCCGAGCTTGACGTGCCGCTCGAGACGCTGCGCGCGCAGGAAAGCCTGGCGGCGGAGGCCGAGTTCCCGCCGCCGCCCGCCGATGTGCTGATGCCCGCACCGCTGCCGAATCCCGGCGCGGACCTGAAGGCTCGCATGGCCACGCAAGAGCCCCCCGCCGCGCCCTCCATCGACAATACCGCGCGCAACCAGTTCGGCATTAGCTGCGGCCCGACCCTTTCCGCGTCGCCCGTGACCGAGACCGGCAAGTTCACAATGACGATGATGGCCCCCTGCCGCGGCGACGCGGTCGTGGCTGTGCGCTATGGCCCGCTGGAATTCTCCATCCGCACCGACGAATTGGGCCTCGCCCAGCAGATGGTCCCGGCCATGGTCGGCGCCACTGAGCTGAGCGTTGTCTTCGAGGACGGAACCGAGGCCGCCACCGCCATCGACGCCGAGAACTTCTCTGGGCTCGAGCGCGTGGCCATCGTGTCCGCTGCGCAATCAGGTCTGCAGCTTCACGCGCTTGAATTCGGTGCCGAATATGGCGCCGCCGGGCATATCTGGGCCGAGGCCCCCGGCGATCCGGTTCTGGCAGGGCTCGAGGGCTCTGGTTATCTGATGCGCCTGGGCGACCCGAGCATCGAGGGCGCGCAGATGTCCGAGGTTTACACCTTCCCCGCCAGCACCGCTGACGCCGCCGGGACGGTGCGCATCAGCGTCGAGGCCGAGGTCACCGCGCAGAACTGCGGCGCGGAGGTTGCCGGTCACACCGTAGAGCCTGGCATTGACGGCCAGCCCAAAACCGTTGCCGTGACGCTGTTTGTTCCGGATTGCGATGCGGTGGGTGAATTTCTGGTGTTGAAAAATCTGATCAGAGACCTGAGAATCGCGTCAAACTGACGGCGCAAGGATCAGCATTTGATGCGACATCTCTGTGCGGCGTTCATCGCCGCACTTCTCGTTTCGATCAGCCCGGGTGCGTCGGTTGCGCAGGACGTCACCTTGACGTCGCGTGATGGCAGCGTCGCCGTCTCGGGGACCTTGCTGAGCTTCGACGGCGAGCTTTACCGCATCGACACCGCACATGGCCCGCTGACCATGGATGGCGCCGGGGTGCTGTGCGATGGGCCGGGCTGTCCCGACCTGACCAGCTTCGTGTCAGAGCTGCGGATCGCCGGCTCGCAGGCCATGGGCGCGGTGCTGATGCCGGCGCTGGTCGAGACCTTCGCGGCGCGCAAGGGCTACGCCGTCGCGCGGCTTGTCTCCAGCGACACCGCGTTTACCTATGAATTGAAGGACCGCGAGACCGGCGTAGAGATCACCCGCGTCATGTTCAACGTGACCTCGACCGCCGAGGGCTTTGCCGACCTCATCGCAGATGAGGCCGACCTGGTTCTATCGACGCGTGAGGTCACCGAGGAGGAGCGCCGGCTTGGCCGCGCCGCGGGGCTGGGCGATCTGGGCGCGCCGCAGCGCTCGCGGATCGTCGGCTTGGATGGGCTTGTGCCCATCGTGGCGCGGCGCAACCCGCTGGATGCGATCACGATGGATGACCTTGCCGCCGTGTTCGCGGGCAAGATCATTAGCTGGGAGGCGCTGGGCCAGCCGCCCGCGCCGCTGAAGCTTCATCTGCGGGACGGTGATTCAGGGTATGCTGCCGAGTTCCTGCGCCGGGTGATTTTTCCTGCGCGCGAGTTGCTTTCGGCCGGGGTCACTTTGCACCCCGACAATGCGAGCCTGGCCAGCGCGGTAGAGCGGGACCCTCATGCGCTGGGGATCGCTGCGTTCTCGGATATCGGCAACGCCAAGCCGGTGGACATCGTCGGCAGTTGCGGCAAGCGCTTGCCCGCCCGCGCCGCGAGCCTGAAGACAGAGGACTACCCGCTGACGATGCCGCTATTTGTCTATTCACCGCGCGGGCGACCCTCACCCATCGCGCGCGAGTTCGGCGCCTATATCCGGTCTGCAGCCGCGCAACCCGTGGTGCTACGCGCCGGTTTCGTTGACCTTCGCGTGGGCCAGGTGGCGCTGGCAGAGCAGGGGCAGCGCCTTGCGAATGCGGTGCAGGCGGCGGGCAAAGAGGTCCCGCTGGTAGAGCTGCAGAGGATGGTCGCCGCGATGGATGGCACCTCGCGGTTGACGCTGAGCTTTCGGTTCAAACCGGGCGGACCGGTCCTGGATGCGCAGTCGCGCTCGAACGTGGATATTCTCGCCGCCGAGTTAGAGAGAGGCCGTTTCGACCAGAGGCAGCTTTTCTTTGTGGGGTTCAGCGATGGTGACGGCGCCGCGCGTGGCAACCTGCGCCTGGCGCGGCGCCGCGCTGTGACCGTGCAGCGCGCCGTGCTTCGCGCCGCGCCGGCGGCGGATCGCGAGAGGTTAGAGATCATGGCACAGGCCTATGGAGAAGCCATGCCCATGGCCTGCGACGAGGATCCCTGGGGCAAAGAGATCAATCGGCGGGTTGAAGTTTGGGTTAAATGAGCGCGCGGTGCATTCAGTTTTTTCCACGAGGGATGCCACCGTCCACCCGCCCATATTGTCCGCCGATTCGCTCTAATGGGCGGTTAATTTTCGTTCAGAAATTCGCGCCCAGGGCCAGTTTGTCGCGCCAAACAGAGCGTTTCGGGTTTGCATTGAAACATCCAAGTGTCCCGTCTTTGACCGGAGACCGGAGACCGGAGACCGGAGACCGGAGCCAGGGCATGCGCGACCTCTGGATCGTGCGGGCGCACTGCCAAAAGTGGTGACGCAAGTTTTTGGCAATGCGCTGTCGTCGAAAGCAACCGCCCGCAACTTCAGTAGCTTCTGCCGCGTTTCGTTTAAAAACCTGATCCAAGTTCTTGCGATCCAATGCAGGTGCGATTGAGGCGGGGTTGCGGAACTTCGTTGTTGCATTGTTTTCGCCGCCAACAGACGGGGGGCCTGTTTAAGACAGTCTAAGCCCTTGGGCGTGCATCTCTCCGTCATAGATACCCAGCGCTGCGCATGCTCAGCTCGGTCTCCTTGCCGATGATCAAATGATCGTGCAGCGTCACGCCCAGTACCCGCGCGGCGTCCTCGATCTGGATGGTCATCTGGATGTCGGAATCCGACGGCGTGGGATCCCCAGAGGGGTGGTTGTGCACCAGGATCAGCGCTGAGGCGTTTAGCTCCAGCGCGCGCTTGACCACCTCGCGCGGGTAGACCGGCACGTGATCCACCGTGCCCTCGGCCTGCTCCTCGTCGGCGATCAGCACGTTCTTGCGGTCCAGGTAGAGCACGCGGAACTGCTCGGTCGCGCGATGCGCCATCGCCGTGTGGCAGTAGTCAAGCAGCGCGTCCCAGCCCGACAGGACCGGGCGGTGCATCACCTGCGCGCGGGCCATGCGCCGGGCCAGCGCCTCGAGCACCTTGAAATCTGTTGCGGCCTCGGGGCCCACGCCGTCCACGTCCTGCAACAGCGCGCGGGGGGCGGAGATGACGCGATCCAGGTTGCCAAACCGCTGCATCAGCCGGTTCGCCAGGGGCTTCACGTCGCCGTTCTTGAACGTGCGGAACAGCAGCAGCTCTAACAGTTCGTAATCGGCCAGCGCCTCTGACCCGCGCTGCAGGAAGCGCTCGCGCAGGCGCTTGCGATGACCCTTGATGTATGAGGGCAGGCGGTCGGAGTTCACCGCCCGCACGGCTTCCTCGCCCTCGAACAGGGGCAGGGGGGCTTCGTTGAAGGCGGGCGGGCGTGCCATGCCGCGATCCTCGCCCGAATTGGTTAATCGGGGGTAAAATTCTCAGGATGGGGTGCGAGGCGCCGCGAGAATTAATGGAATCTTGGCGATTCGCGGCGAACACTCACGCAGGGCGGGCGCGGCGCCGGGTGACAAAACCCGGCGCAACAAACCCTCCAAAAGCCTAGCTTGTCATCCCGTCAAAGAAGCTGCGCACCTTCGAGAAGAAGGTCGAGCTTTCGGGGTTGTTCTCCTCGCTGAGCTTCTCGAATTCGCGCAGGATTTCCTTCTGCCGTGTGGTCAGGTTCACCGGGGTCTCCACCGCGAGCTCGATGAACATATCGCCATGCCCGCTGCCGCGCAGGCCGGGCATGCCCTTGCCGCGCAGGCGCATCTGGCGGCCGGATTGGCTGCCCGCGGGGACCTTCACGCGGCTGCGACCGCCATCCATCGTCGGGACTTCGATGTCCCCGCCGAGCGCCGCCGAAGCCATGCTGACCGGCACATGACAGAACAGGTCCTGCCCGTCGCGCTGGAACAGCGCGTGCTCCTGCACCTCGATGAAGATGTAGAGATCGCCGTTTGGCCCGCCGCGCAGCCCGGCCTCGCCTTCCCCGGCGAGGCGGATGCGGGTGCCGGTCTCGACGCCCGCGGGGATGTTCACGCTCAGCGCGCGGTCTTTGTTCACGCGCCCCGAGCCGCCGCAGGCAGCGCAGGGGTTCGAGATGATCTGCCCCGCGCCCGCGCAGGTCGGGCAGGTCCGCTCGACCGTAAAGAAGCCCTGCTGCGCGCGCACCTTGCCCATGCCAGAGCAGGTCGGGCAGGTGGTCGGCTCGGCGCCGCCTTCCGCGCCGGTCCCGTCGCAGGTGCCGCAGGACACAGAGGTCGGCACGTTGATGGTCTTCTGGACGCCCTGGTAGGCATCCTCCAGCGACACGCGCATGTTATAGCGCAGGTCCGAGCCGCGCGTGGCGCGCTGCCGCCCGCCGCCGCCGCCCGGGCGCGCGCCCATGAAGTCGCCGAATAGGTCGTCAAACACATCCGAGAACGCGCTGGCGAAATCACCATGCCCGGGCCCGCCGGGCCTTGGCCCGCCGCCCATACCGCCCTCGAACGCCGCGTGCCCATAGCGGTCATAGGCGGCCTTCTTGTCGGGGTCCTTCAGCGCGTCATAGGCCTCGTTGACCTCTTTGAACTGGCTTTCGGCGTTGGGGTTGTCCGAGTTGCGGTCCGGGTGCAGCTCTTTCGCCTTGCGGCGGTAGGCCTTCTTCAGCTCTTCGGCTGTGGCACCCTTTTGGGCGCCCAGGACCTCGTAGTAATCGCGTTTTGCCACTGTCAGCTCCTTTCGGAACGCATGAGGCCGGCGCGGATTTCCCCACACCGGCCCATGGCTGTTTCACAGCGTCTAGTCACGCTTGTTTTCGTCCAGGTCCTCGAAATCGGCGTCCACGATGTCGTCATCCACGCCGCGCGGCTCTTCACCGCCGTCGAAGTCTTCGGGCTCAGCCGCGCCGGATTTCTCCTGCTCGGATTTATAGATCGCCTCGCCCAGCTTCATCGCGGCCTCGGTGACGTTCTGGATGCCGGATTTGATCTTGCCAGCGTCCTCGGTCTCAAGCTGGTCCTTCAGCGCGGCGATGGCCAGCTCGATGGCCTCGATCGTGGTCGGGTCGACCTTGTCGTTATGCTCTTCCATGGACTTCTCGGTGCCGTGGATGAGGCTCTCGGCCTGGTTCTTGGCCTCGACGAGCTCTTTGCGGTCCTTGTCGGCCTCGGCATTCGCCTCGGCGTCCTTGACCATCTGGTCGATCTCGTCGTCGCTGAGACCGCCGGAGGCCTGGATGGTGATCACCTGCTCTTTGCCGGTGCCCTTGTCCTTGGCGCTGACCGACACGATGCCGTTGGCGTCGATGTCAAAGGTGACCTCGATCTGCGGCAGGCCGCGCGGCGCGGGCGGGATTTCTTCCAGGTTGAACTGGCCCAGGATCTTGTTGTCCGCGGCCATCTCGCGCTCGCCCTGGAAGACCCGGATCGTCACTGCGTTCTGGTTGTCCTCGGCGGTCGAGAAGATCTGCGACTTCTTGGTCGGGATCGTGGTGTTGCGGTCGATCAGGCGGGTGAAGACGCCGCCCAGGGTCTCGATGCCGAGGCTCAGCGGGGTCACGTCCAGCAGCACCACGTCCTTGACGTCGCCCTGCAGCACGCCGGCCTGGATCGCAGCGCCCATGGCCACGACCTCGTCCGGGTTCACGCCCTTATGCGGCTCTTTGCCGAAGAAGTTGGTGACCTCTTCGATCACCTTCGGCATCCGGGTCATCCCGCCGACCAGCACGACCTCGTCGATGTCGCCGGTGGACAGCCCTGCGTCCTTCAAAGCGGCCTTGCAAGGCTTGATCGAGTTCTTGATCAGGTCGCCCACCAGGCTTTCCAGCTTGGCGCGGGTCAGCTTCATGACCATGTGCATCGGGGTGCCCGAGTTGGGGTCCATCGAGATGAACGGCTGGTTGATCTCGGTCTGGGACGAGCTGGACAGCTCGATCTTGGCCTTCTCGGCGGCCTCCTTGAGGCGCTGCAGGGCCATCTTGTCCTTGGACAGGTCGACCTGGTGCTCTTTCTTGAACGCGTCGGCCAGGTACTGGACGATGCGCATGTCAAAGTCCTCACCACCCAGGAACGTGTCCCCGTTGGTGGATTTCACCTCAAACAGGCCGTCGTCGATCTCAAGGATGGTGATGTCGAAGGTGCCGCCGCCGAGGTCGTAGACCGCGATGGTCTTGGTCTCTTTCTTGTCCAGGCCGTAGGCCAGGGCCGCCGCGGTGGGCTCGTTGATGATGCGCAGCACTTCCAGGCCGGCGATCTTGCCCGCGTCCTTGGTGGCTTGGCGCTGGGCGTCGTTGAAATAGGCCGGCACGGTGATCACGGCCTGGGTGACGTCCTCGCCCAGGTAGCTCTCGGCGGTCTCTTTCATCTTGCCCAGGATGAAGGCGCTGATCTGGCTGGGCGAATACTTGTCGGCGTTCACCTCGACCCAGGCGTCGCCATTGCCGCCGTCTACGATCTCGTAGGGCACGTGCTTTTTGTCTTTCAGAACCGCCGGGTCGTCCGAGCGGCGCCCGATCAGGCGCTTCACCGCGAAGACGGTGTTCTCTGGGTTGGTGACGGCCTGGCGCTTGGCGGGCTGGCCGACCAGGCGCTCGTTATCCGTGAAACCCACGATGGAAGGGGTCGTGCGCGCGCCCTCGGCGTTCTCGATAACGCGGGGCTGCGAGCCGTCCATAATGGCGACGCAGCTATTGGTGGTCCCCAGGTCAATCCCGATGACTTTGGCCATTCGTATAGTCCTCTCTTAACGGCGATACATTGGGGCGCGGCCCGTTGCGGCACCCAGCCCCTATCCCAACAATTACGCGAGGATCACATCCCCGCGAGGCTTCTCGGCGTATATAGGGAGGCAAAATACCCCCTGCAAGCCGCACGGGGGCGCAAAAGGCGTGTTTTTTTGGGCGTTCTTGCGCCGCAGCGCGATGTGTGAAACGGCACGCTAAGGGTTGGAAGAGTAAGGATTAAGAAAGGATGAAGGAATCGTGCCGAAATACGCCCTCTTGATCTCGCCGCGCGCCGAGGCCGCTTACTTCCACCAGGCCGCCGAGGTTGCGTTCGCAGAGCTGTCCGGGGCCGTGGATGTGGCGCCGGAGGTGCTGAGCCATGGTGACATGCGCTTTTTGGTGGTGGACGTCGCCGAGGGCGCGCTGCCGGGACTGCTGCGGCTGTCCTTTGCCCAGGGCGCCTTCGCGATCGAAGGCGATGCGATGCTGCCCGTGGCGCAGACGCCCGGTTTCCACCTGCACCCCGATTTCGTCTGGGGTGAGAAGTATCGCGGCAAAACCAACGAGACGCTCACGCAGCTCTTGATCAATCTCGCGCTGCAGCAGGTGGACCGCCCGGCGGAGGAGCTGACGCTCCTCGATCCTATGAGCGGGCGCGGCACGACCTGCCTCTGGGCGATGCGCTATGGGATGCGCTCTGTTGGGATCGAGCAGGACAAGCAGGCGCCGGTGGACATCCAGCGCGGGCTGAAGAAATGGACCAAGCTGCACCGGCAGAAGCACAAGCTGAGCGAGGGCTGGGTGCAAAAGGTGAATAAGCGCGGCGCGGGCAAGTACCTGGAATTCGCGGCCGAGGGCGTCTCGGCGCGGTTCATCACCGGTGACACGGTGGCGGCGCGCGACCTCTTGCAACGCAAGCGGTTCGACGTGATCGCAACGGATGTGCCTTACGGGGTGCAGCATCAGGGGCGGGGCCAGCGCAGCGCTTTGGAGGTGTTGTGCGAGGCCGCGCCGGGCTGGGCGGAGAGCCTGGCACCCGGCGGGGCCATGGCGATTGCGTTCAACAGCTACCAGCCAAAGCGCGTGGCGCTGCTGGAGGCCTTCTCGGGGCTGGGCCTGGAAGAGGTGCCCGTCGCGGTCGCGCATCGGATGAGCGAGTCGATCCTGAGGGACGTGCTTTTGCTGCGGCGCGGCTGACCGGGCTGGGGCGGATTGTCGCGAAAGGACATGTTTTGCGTGGATTTTAACGAACCATTAACCGGGGAGCGCGACAGATGAAAATGGGTGGGCACCGAAGGTGCGTTTCTTTGAGACGGTTCCCCAACCACCGCCCATTTATGGTGTTCCGATTCGGGCTAAGATTTCCCTAAGAAACACAGCAAAAAGAAACACTGCAATAAAACCCGCCGCAAAAACCGCGTAAATCGTGGAGCGCCAAATCACGCGTTTCGATTGCAGCTATGCGTCGATAGAGGCGGCGCGTCGGCCGGGCAGGACCCGCTTGTTGCTTACACCGCGAGGCCCCGGATCAGATCCGGGCCGGGTGTCTCAAAGCCCTCCGCCACTCATCGCAGCCGACAGGTGCGCTGCCTACTGGAACGTGTAGCTCAGCCCAAAGCTCAAAACCCCCTGGGTCTTGCTGGACACGATCGGACTGTCCGCGGCCTCTCCGACAAGCTGCGTGATGCCTAAGGCGCCTGACACGGACCATTCATCGCTCAATTGATAGCTGGCAAACACCGACAGGCCTATGTCTCGCAGGCCGCCGCCTGGGTTATAGGCCGCAAGGCCAGAGGGGCTGCCAGCCCCCACAAAGAACGCGCTGTCCATCAGCGCGTCGTCGGCATAGACGACCGAGGCGCGCGCGCCGGTCACCCAGTCGCCGCTCAGCCGGGTGAGGCCCAAGGATGCCTCGACCAGCAATCCGTCATGCCCGCCGGAGACGCCTTGCAGCGCCTCCAGTCGCGGCCCGAGAAACGTGCCCTCGGCCACAGGGAACCCCAGCTCAACGAAACCGCCGAGCATCAACGTGCCGTCCACCTCTGGCAGCGCGCTCACCGCGGCGCTGTCAATCCGCGATGGATCCCGACCGCCATCCCAGCGCAGCACGGGCCCTGCGTCCAAACCGCGCCGTGACACCAGATCGACCTGCACTGCAGGGCCGCGGCTTTGCACCTCCACCTCGCCCAGGCTGAAGGCAAAGGAGGGCGTGACGATGACGCGGTAGTCCTCGGCGCCCGCGTATTGCGGAACGAGCGCGGCGCCGAGCCCGACCCGCGCGGGATCCGCCTGGGCCTGAGCGGCGGCACCCGTGATCAGAAACACCGTGACCCATGTTTTCATATCGCTCTTCCCGTTTCGGAGGTTGCCCTTGGTACGCGCGGCGCGGCGCGCTAGATCACTCTCTATGGCCTTTGTCCCACATACTCCCAAGCCCAGCCTAACGATCCGCGGCTTCGCGCTGTATCAGGAGCTGATCTTGCCGGACGCGCAGGCGGCGATGGCCAAGGACCTGCGAGAGCTGGTTGCCGCCGCGCCGCTTTTCTCGCCCGAGACGCGCTGGGGCAAGAAGATGTCCGTCCAGATGACCAGCGCGGGGAAATACGGCTGGTACTCGGACCGGCGCGGGTACCGCTATGAGCGGCGCCACCCCTCGGGCAGCGCGTGGCCGCCGATCCCGGCGGCGATCCTGGAGCTTTGGCACCAAGTGACCGGGCTCGACCGCGCGCCGGATTGCTGCCTGCTGAACCTCTACCGGGGCGCCGCCAAGATGGGCCTGCACCAGGACCGCGACGAGGCGGATTTCTCCTTCCCCGTGGTCTCGGTCTCGCTGGGCGATGACGGGCTGTTCCGCATCGGCAACACGGAGCGCGGCGGCAAGACCGAGTCGATCTGGCTGCGCTCTGGCGATGTGATGGTGATGGGTGGGGAGGCGCGGCTGACCTATCACGGGCTCGACCGCACACGCCCGGGCTCGTCGTCCCTGTTGCAGGGCGGCGGGCGGATCAATCTCACGCTGCGGGTGGTCGACTAAGCGCTGCTGGTTGAAAGTGGCGGCGCCGCCAGATCTCCGCGGGGGCCCGGGTATGGTCGCCCTTGCCCCTTGAATGGGTCCGGGGTGGTTTTCCCCGTATCGCTACCCGCCCTGCACCTTCATCAGGTGGTCTTTGGGCCGGAAAGTCATTTTGCGCGCGGGCTGGGTTATCGCAATTCGTGGTTACGATTTGGTAAGCATACCGTTCGGATCATAGGGCCCGGCGGCGATGATCTTGGCAGGGACCTGCCTGCCGATCACATCCACGGATAGTGCGGTGCCCTCCGCCGCAAGGGCCGGTTCAACGAAAGCATAAGCCAGGTTCAGCCCCGTGCGGTGCCCCCAATCACCGGAGGTGACGGTGCCCACGACCTTGCCGTCCAGCACCACGGATGCGCCGGGATGCGCCGGAGCTGCGCGCGTGTCCAGGGACAGGGTGACCAGCTTTTTCCCCCTCTCACGCCTGGTTAGAGCCTGTTTCCCGTGAAACTCCTTGTCCATTTTCACGAAGCGCTCCAGCCCTGTCTCGAACGGGTCGAACTCGGTGAGGATGTCGGCCTTCCAATGCAGGTAGCCCTTCTCAAGGCGCATCGACTCCACCGCGCGGGCACCGAAGAGCTGCATCCCAAGCGGTTTGCCCGCCGCGCGCAGCGCAAGATAGGCGGCGTAAAGCTGGTTGTTGGGCACGTGGATCTCATAGGCCAGCTCACCCGAAAAGCTGACCGCCATGACAACCGCCGGGGCGATCCCGATGAAGGCCTCGCGGATGCTGAGCCAGGGGAAGGCATCGGCCGACCAATCCCCGCGAGAGGCGCGCGACAGGACCTGTCGCGATCCTGGACCGGCGAGCAATAGGATCGTGTAGTCGTTGGTCAGGCTGGAAAGCGTCACGCCCTCGGGCGCATGCGCCCTTAGCCAGTCCATGTCGTGCCACTCGGCGGCGGCGGCAGAGCCAAGCCAGATGCGCCCATCCGGCAGGTTCGCGACCGTGACCTCGGACTTCAAACAGCCCTGGTCATTCAGCATGTAACCCAGCCCGACACGTCCGGGGCGGTGCTGAACGCGCCCGCAGATCATATACTCAAGGTAATCGCGCGCCGCAGGCCCGCCGACCTCGATCCTGTTAAAGCCGTTCACCTCGGTAAGCCCGACATTGGTCTGCACGTTTGCGACCTCGGCGGCGACCACGTCGAAGGCCTCGGTAAAGCGGAAGCTGTGAGTCTCGGAGAACTCGGCGCTGGGCTTGATGTAATCGACCCTCTCCCAGCCGTTCACGGTGGTGAACGCGGCCCCCTCGGCGGCAAGCACCGGGGTCAGGGGCGTGGTCTTTACGGGGCGGCCCGCGGGGCGGTGCTCATGCGGGAAGTGGAACCGGAACTCGTTCTGATAATCCTCGATCGCCTTCAGCGCGGTCAGCTCGTGATTGCCATGCCCGGTGAAGCGCCGCGGATCGAGGCACCAGGTGTCGTAGACCGCCTCGCCATGCACGATCTGCTGCGCCAGCAGCCAGCCATGCCCGCCGCCCTCGCCCAGCCCGGCGCGCAGCCCGATGATGCAAAAGGCATTGCGCTTGCCCGGCACGGGGCCAACCAAAGGCGCGCCGTCGATTGTGTAGGTGATCGGGCCGTTCACGATGGTCTTTATCCCAGTCTCCGCCAGCACCGGCATCCGCGCAATCGCGCCCTCTAGAACGTCACTAACCCGCTCTAAATCGTCCGGGCAGAGGTCCATCGTGAAGCTCGGCGATATGCCATCCATCCCCCAGGTCTTGCAGTCCTGCTCGTAGAACCCAATCAGCAGCCCGTCCTTCTCCTGGCGGCAGTAGTAATCGCTGATCGGGCAGCGCAGCAGGGGGATGCGATGCCCGGCATCGCGCACGGCTGGGATGGCGTCGGTGATGAAATACTGATGCTCCATCGAGGCGACGGGGTGATGCACGCCCATCAGCGCGCCGATCTCGTTGCAGCGGTAGCCGCCGGCGTTCACCACGACCTCGGCGTCGATATCGCCCTGCTCGGTATGCACCGTCCAGGAGTGGTCCTTGTGCTGGGTTAGACCCGTTACCGGGTTGTGGCGCACCACTTCGGCGCCCGCCTTGCGCGCCCGGCGGGTCAGCGCGGCGCAGAGCTGCGCGGGGTCGATATGCCCGTCCTCGCCGTCCCAAAGCCCGCCGATGAGGTTCTCGGTCGAGATCAGAGGGTTGCGGCGCTGGCATTCGGCGGCGTCAAGCACCTCGTATTCCACGCCCATGCCGCGGGCCATCGACGCGAAGTGCCGGTACCCCTCCATGGTGCGCGCGTCATTGGCCAGCCGGATGCCGCCATCGCCGTGGTTGTAGCCCACCGGGTAATCGGGGTCGTCGCGCAGCTCTTTGTAGAGCGCGATAGAGTGGCTCTTGAGCCCCACCATCGTCTGGTTCATGCCGAAATTGGTCACCTGCGCGGCGGAGTGCCAGGTGGTGCCCGAGGTCAGCTCGTCCCGCTCGATCAGGACCACATCGGTCCAGCCCTCCTGAGTCAGGTGATATAGGGTCGAACAGCCAGCGATTCCGCCGCCAATGACAACCGCGCGGGTGGTGGATTTCATCGCGTTAGCCTCCGTATCTGCGCCCTAGAACGTTGCAATTTCGCGCCCCGGTCAAGCGCGTTCGCGACGCGTGGCGCGAGTTTCATGTTTCGCGAAAAGCGGGTTTGGGAAAGGTGCGGGTGGCGCCTGGGCGTGGCGGAAGCTTTGAAAGCTTCCGCTCCGATTTCTTCGTAAGAAATCGGCGCCGGCCTCAACGGCTTGACCGGCATACAAGTTATCACACCCGCCCAAGGGCAATCACCAAGGATGCGTCTGGGACGAGGCGCCTGCCGCCTATGCCCAGGCCTGCGCGGCTGCGGCAGGGGGAGGTCGCAATTGAGATAGCGGCGCGCCCCACGATCTGGTTGCTGGGCCTATGGCACGAGCAACTTCAAAGCGGGGCGGCGGGCGCGCGGCGCGGGTCGCGCAGCGGGCGGCACCGCCGGTGATCAATCCCGCGCCGCCCGGACCGATCGGCGGCCAGTACCGGCCTTTGTCCGAGGCCGACTGCCAGGCGGTTCTGGACATGGCCCTGCGGCTCTTGGCAGAGCTGGGCATGGGCGAGGTGCCGGATAGGCTGGCCGATCTTCTCATCTCGAAGGGGGCGCGGTCGCAGGGCGACCGGATCCTGCTGCCAGAGGCCCTAGTTCGAGACTGTATCGCCCTAACTTCGCGCAAGGTGACCCTGCATGGCAGAGACGCCGCGCGCTCGGTCACTATCGGCGGCGACGCGGTGCATTACGGCACGGGAGGCGCAGCGGTGCAGGTGCTGGACTTGGAGACCGGGCAGTACAGGCCCTCGACGCTGCGCGACCTGCATGACTTCACGCGCCTGCAGGACAAGCTGGAGAACATCGCCTGGTTCACCCGCTGCTGCATCGCTACGGATGTGGCGGATAACTTCGAGCTGGAGGTGAACACCGCCAACGCCCTGCTGCGCAACACGACGAAACCCGTGGCGATGTCGTTCACAATGGGCGACTACGTGGCGCCCATCGTGGAGATGTTCGACATCGCGGGCGGCGGCAAGGGGTCCTACGCGGCGCGGCCCTTTGTGACGGCGCATGTCTCGCCGATCATCTCACCGCTTAGGTACGGCGAGGACGCGGTGGAGGTGGCCTTTGCCTGTGTCGCGCATGGCGTGCCCATCGCCTGCCTGATCGCGGCGCAGGCGGGGGCGACGGGCCCCGCGCCCTTGGCGAACTTTCTGGCGCATTCCCTGGCCGAGACCCTGGCGGGCCTGGTGATGATCCAGTGCATGGGGCCGGGCCACCCGATGATCTTTGGCAACTGGCCCTTCGTGATCGACCTGCGCACCGGGGCCTTCGTGGGCGGCGGGGCCGAGACCGCTTTGATGAATGCTGCCTCGGCGCAGCTCAGCAACTGGTTGGGCCTGCCCTCGGGCGTGGCGGCGTCGATGACCGACGCCAAGGTGCCGGACGCGCAGTTCGGTATGGAAAAAGGCGTGACGGCGCTGGCCGCGGGGCTGGCGGGCGGCAACATGATCTATGAGAGCGCGGGCATGATGGCGGCGCTGATGGGCGCCAGCTTTGAGGCCTTCGTGCTGGACAACGACATGATCGGGCATCTCTACCGCGTGCTGCGCGGGATCGAGATGGAGGCGTTGGATTTTGGCGCGATCCGCGACGCGGTGCTGGGCGAGGGGCATTTCCTGGGCGGGCCGGACACGATGGCCGCGATGGAGCGGGACTATTACTACCCCGCCCTGGCCGACCGGGAGGCGCCGCGCACCTGGGAGGAGGCCGGGGCATTGGACGCGCGCGACCGTGCCAAGGCGAAGGCGCGGGAGATTCTTATGCAACATGACCCGCGCTATCTGCGCGCCGCACAGGAGGCCGAGATCGCGCGGCGGTTCAATATATTGCAATGAGACATTGCTGGGGTACGCAGGCAAATCTCTTGCAAGAGATTTGCGAAACTCTTCCAAGAGTTTCGGGTCGACACCGACCACAACGCCCTAATGCGCTTTGATCTGCACCGCGCGCGGCGCACTTTCCTTGAAAGGAAAGTGGCAAATCTCTTACAAGAGATTTGGTTCCGCCAAGCCAATGAGTTCATACGTAGGATCGAGCGCGCGCTCTATGGCGCAACCAATCTGCGCCGCGACGTCACCGGCCCGTCGCCTTGTGCCTCGATGCGGTGGATGGCCTGCTCGGCGGGCTCATAGGCCACGGCCATATGGTGCGCATTGGCATGGATTAGGGTCTGTTCGTCCACCGCAATCGCCACATGCCCCTTCCAGAACAGCGCATCCCCGCGGGCCAGGTCGCCTCCGGCCTCCGGGAAGGCGTTCTCTTGCAGATCGCTGTCGCCGGGGCAGTCTATGCCGCACCCCAGGCACGCTGCCTGCACCAGACCAGAGCAATCTATCCCCGCCACGGTGTTGCCGCCCCAAAGATACGGCGCGCCGAAGAAAAGCTGCGCCACGGTCACCGGGTCGGAAAAGCGGCGCTCCAGCGGGCGCAGATGTGGCTTGGGCACGTAGGTGCCCTGCGCGGTCTCGTAGAATTTTGGCATGTGGCTGACGGTTTGCAGCTGGGCGCCAAAGTAAAGCGGATGCGCCTGCGGGGCCTTAATGTCGGGCTCTGTGTAGGCATGGCCCGCGAGTGCTCCGACCCAATGGGTCGCCTGGGCCGGGCCGGCAAGCGCCTCGGCCGGGAGATAGCCAACATAGCCGTCTTTGGCGGCCTGCACAAAGCGCATGCCCTCCAGCTCGTCATACACGGTGACGGCGTCGCCCTGCACAAGCTGCCGGTCGCGGGGCCCGCCGGGTGCGCGCAGCAGATCAACCACCGGCACGGCCACTTGGCGCGGCACGCCGTCGGTGAAGTGCTCGGCCTCTACCAGGCCGCGCAGGTGGCTGGCCGCGACGCGGCCATTGGCCGGTGTGGTGCGCGGGTCCACCTAGAGGTCCAGAAGCTGCGGCAGCGCCTCGAGCACCGCGCGTGCGCCCTGGCCAACGCCCCCCAGCGGGCGCGCGGGGGCGGGTTTGGGCTGCCAGCCGTAGATGTCGAAATGGGCGTATTGCGCCGAGTCAGAGACGAAACGCTTTAGAAACAGCGCCGCGGTGATCGACCCGGCAAAGCCGCCCTTGGGGGCGTTGTCGAGATCGGCGATGGCGGGCTCGATCATGGGCTCATAGGGCGCGTGAAAGGGCATCTCCCAGACCGGATCGGCGGCGGCGCGGCCGCCCGCGCGTATAGCATCGGCCAGCCCGGGTTCCGAGGCGTAAAACGGCGCCAGATCCGGCCCCACAGCCACCCGCGCCGCGCCCGTCAGCGTGGCCATCGAGATCATCAGATCCGGCGGCGTCTCGTCCGCCAGCGCCAGGGCGTCGGCCAGCACCAGCCGACCCTCGGCGTCGGTGTTGTTGATCTCGACGCTCAGGCCCTTGCGCGAGGCCAGCACGTCACCGGGGCGGAACGCCCCGCCGCTGACCGCGTTCTCGACCGCGGGGATCAGCACCCGCAGCCGCAGCGGCAACGCAAGCGCCATGATCATATGCGCAAGACCCAGCACAGCCGCGGCGCCGCCCATGTCCTTTTTCATCAGCCCCATCGAGGCGCCCGGTTTGAGGTTCAGCCCGCCGGTGTCAAAGCACACGCCCTTGCCGACCAGCGTCAGCGCGGGGCCGCTGCCGCCCCAGGTGATGTCGATCAGGCGCGGCTCCCGCGCGGCGGCGCGCCCGACGGCGTGGATCATGGGGAAGTTCTGCGCCAGCAGGTCCTCGCCCCGGATTACCGACATCTTGGCGCCGTGGCTCTTGGCCAGGGCGCGCGCGGCGTCCTCTAGGTCGCCCGGCCCCATGTCAGCGGCCGGCGTGTTGATCAGGTCGCGGGTCAGGGCCTCGCCCGCCGCGATCGTCTCTGTTCGGGCCGCGTTGACGCCTTTGGGCGCCTTCAGGCGTGCGCCCGAATCGCGGGCGGGTTTGTATCGCTCAAAGCGGTACTGCGCCAAGAGCCAGCCGAGCGCCTGCTCGGCGGGGTCGAGGCCGGCCATGCCGCCCTCGATATGGTAGTCGCCCTTGGGCAGGCGGGCCTGCGCCTGGGCCAGTGCGAAGCGGTGGCGCGCCCGGTCCTGCGCGCCGCCGACCCCAGCCACGGCGGCGCTGACAACACCATCGGCGCCGGGCAGGGTTGCGACCTGCCCAAAGCCGCCGTTGAACCCAGTCTCGGTAAGCCAGGTCTGCACGGCGGCTGGCTGGCTGGCGCTCCAATCAGCGAATTCTTCGCTGGAAACGACAAAAAGCGGCCGTGATGCCGCGTCTTCTTGGCTGAATTTTAGGCTCATCGGGCGTCCTTAAACTATGTCTGCCCAAACCTAGCTGCCTGGGCGCTGCCCGCAAGTGGCCACGCGCGTCAGATCGTCAAATCCTCGCGGTCCCACATGGCGATCAGGGATTGCTCGCCCACGCGGCGCATGCGCGCGGTGGTGGCGGCAAGAGCCGGAACATCGCCCCGCTCGGACAGCATCGTCACGTCCTTGGCGACGCGCGCCAGGCGCACCATGCCGGTGCGCTCGGCGAGCCCGTTGACTTGCTGCGATGTGACCTGCAGCGTCTCTAGGTCGCCCGCCTTCAGCAGGGTCCCCGAGTATTGCAGCAGCACGGCAAGATCTTCCATCGCCGCGCAGATGGCGACCTCGGCTTTGCCGTGCCCAAGTTGGACGCACATCTCGTCCAGAACATCAGTGTTCAGTGTCACGGCCTCTTGCGGCCGGATCTGGCTGACACGCATAGGAACCTCACCCCTAGTTTCCCTCGATAGACGTGCATACTGCATAGGCAAGGCGAAGAATTCGTTGATCCGGATGGCGAAAATACCTCGAATTTCCCGAAATTGCTCGCTAGATGGCAGCGAACGCTAGAGAGGATCCGCCATGTCCGTCGTAAAACCCCTGCCCAACTACCTGGTCCAGCGCTATCGCGGATGGAAAGCCACGACCTATGACAACAACAAGGCCTGGTACCGGCATCTGTCGAACGAGGGCCAGCACCCCCGCGCGATGATAATCTCTTGTTGTGACAGCCGCGTGCATGTCACGGCGATCTTCGGCGCCGATTCGGGCGAGTTCTTCATCCACCGCAACATCGCCAACCTGGTCCCGCCCTACGAGCCGGATGGCGGCCGCCACGGCACCTCGGCGGCGGTCGAATACGCGGTGACCGCGCTTAAGGTCGCGCATATCGTGGTGGTGGGGCATTCAAGCTGCGGCGGCGTCAAGGGCTGTCACGACATGTGCTCGGGCCACGCGCCCGCGCTGGAGGAGCCCACCAGCTTTGTCGGACGCTGGATGGACGTGCTGCGCCCCGGCTACGAGCGCGTGAAGGACATCGAGGACGAGGCCGAGCGCGTGCGGGCGCTGGAATACGAGGCCGTGAAGACCTCGATCGACAACCTCATGACCTTCCCGTTCGTGAAAGAGTCGGTGGAGTCGGACCTGCTGACGCTGCACGGGCTGTGGAACAACATCGCCGAGGGCGCGCTGGAGCAGCTTGACCCGAAGACCGGTAGCTTCGTGCCCGTATAAGATGTGCGACTCGGCTGCGCATGTTATGATCCCCAAATGTAACGTCATTTGGAGTATCAATCATGCGCATTTTGCTACGTCTTTTGACTGGAATCGTCCTGCTGGTGGCGGTCCTCGCCCTGGGGTCGTTCTTGCTGCCGCGCGAGGTCGCCGTGGCCAGGTCCGTCACCATTGACGCGGCGCCGGAGGCCGTGTTCCCGCACGTGAACTCGCTGCAGAAGACCGAGGCCTGGTCGCCCTGGATGCAGCGCGACCCAGAGGTCAAGCTGGACTATGCCGGGCCAGAGGCCGGCGTCGGCAACAAGATGACCTGGGCCAGCGAGGACCCGCAGGTGGGCAATGGCACCCAAGAGATCACGCTGAGCGTCGAGAACGAAAAGGTCGAGACCGCGCTTGATTTCGGGCCGATGGGCACCGCCAAGGCGTCGTTCACCCTCGCCGCCGCCGGGGAGGGCACCGAGATCACCTGGGGCTTCGTCACCGACACGGGCTACAATCCCATGGCGCGCTACATGGGCATGATGATGGACCGCTGGGTCGGCGCGGATTACGAAACGGGCCTGGGCAACCTCAAGTCGCTTGTCGAGGGCGGCTAGGGGTCGCTTGGTGGAGGGCGCTTTCCGCGCTTTGCGCTGCGACACACCCGCGCTGGGGAAAGAAATTAAACGATTTCTTAACCCGGGAGCGAAACCCTAAATTTGGGTGGGAAACCTCGGTTTCGAGCCGCGGCTCCCACCCGGATCCATGATCCGGGGCGAATCGCTAATATTCGATGAATTTCTGCGGGATCGACGCCCTAAAGCGCGAAATACAGCCGTGGGATGATGATATCCCGCGCGATGATGATGCCGATGAACACCACCAGCGGCGCCAGGTCCAGCGGCCGGGTGTCCGGCAGCACGCGCCGCACCGGCTCGTAGACCGGCTCTAGCAGGCGATTCAGCCCCGACCAGATCTGGTAGACCAGGGGCTGGCGCACATTCAGCACGTTGAAATTGATCAGCCAGCTCATGATGATGTGCACGATCATGATGAAGAAGGCCACGTTCAGAAGAAGCGCGAGAATTTCGAGTATGATGCCCATCAAAGCATGCTCCGGTTAGCTTGGGACGTAGTTAGGCACCCGCGCCAGCGGTGGCAAGGTGTCGTGCAACTCTGTGCGCTTTCTAATGGCTTACTGCGCCGCAAGAGTAAGCATCTGATTAACATCTTGTGATCTTCCGCGGCGTCAGTCCCCGCTTGGGCAAGTTATCATTGCGCGCTCAAGCGCTTCACTGTCATAATGATCCCAAATGGGGGATGAGAAGATGGCAACCATCAGTGCGCGCAAGCGCATCTGGGGCTGGATGATGTTCGACTGGGCGACACAGCCCTTCTACACCGTCCTGCTCACATTCATATTCGGTCCGTATTTCGGGCTTGTCATGGCAGAGCATTTCGCCGGCCAGGGGCTAGAGCAGCAGGCCGCCGAGGCCCGCGCGCAGTCAAGCTGGGCGACGATGCTGACCATCACCGGGCTCTTCATCGCCTTCACCGCGCCCGTCCTGGGCGCCATCGCCGACACCCGCGACCGCCGCATCCCCTGGATGGTGCTGTTCTCGCTGGTCTACATCGCCGGCACCTACACGCTGTGGCACATGGTGCCGGACGGCTCGGCGATGATGCTGACGCTGATCGCGTTCGGGATCGCGATGGTCTCGGCCGAGTATATGCTGGTCTTCATCAACTCCATGCTGCCGACCCTGAGCAAGTGGGAGGATATCGGCGAGCATTCCGGCAACGGGTTTGCGCTGGGCTATGCGGGCGGGGTCTTGGCGCTTTTGCTGGTGCTGGTGCTGTTCGCCGAGCAGGGCAACGGCAAGACGCTGATCGGGCTGGACCCGGTCCTGGGGCTGGACGCGGCGGCGCGCGAGGGCACGCGCGCGGTGGGGCCCATCACGATGGTCTGGTTCGTGATCTTCATGATCCCGTTCTTCTTGTGGGTGCGCGACCCGGTGCGGCCCAACATCACCGGCAGCGTGGGCGACGCGCTGCGCCAGCTTGGGCGCTCCATCGCGGGGGTGACCAAGAAGCCCAGCCTTTTCGCTTATCTCGGCTCTTCGATGTTCTACCGCGACGCGCTGAACGCGATCTACGGCTTTGGCGGCTTCTACGCGGGGTTCGTCCTGCAATGGGAGATCACTCTGATCGGCATCTTCGGCATCGTCGGCGCGGTCAGCGCGGCGCTGTTCAGCTGGCTCGGCGGCAAGATGGACCGCCGCTTTGGCCCGAAACCGGTGATCGTGGTGAACGCGTGGATCCTGATCGTGGTCTGCATCGTGATCCTGAACATGACGCGCGAGAGCTTCTTTGGCATCGCATTGGCCGAGGGGTCCGGGCTGCCGGACGCGATGATGTTCATCCTTGGCGCGGCGATCGGCGGCGCGGGCGGCTCGATCCAGGGCGCCTCGCGCACCATGATGGCCCGCCACGCGGACCCAGAGCGGCCAACGGAGGCCTTCGGGCTCTACGCGTTCTCCGGCAAGGCCACGGCGTTCCTGGCGCCTGCGCTGATCGCCGCCTTCACCACGATCACGCAGAACGCGCGGCTCGGGTTGGCGCCGGTGGTTGTGCTCTTCATTATTGCGCTGGTTCTGTTACGCTGGGTTGACCCAGAGGGAAGCGGGAACCGGCGATGGTCAGGGCATTCGGGCTAGTACTAGGTTTGGCATGCGTGCTGGTCGCCTGCGGCGGTGATCGGGGCGCGCCCACCAAGGCGGTGGCCCCAAAGGCGCCGCCCAGGGCCGCCTCGCCAGAGGTGCTGCAGGCCGCGGGCATCGACAACACCGTGCTGGCCAAGGCGCTGTTTGGCGCCAAGGGGACGGGCTCGGCACAGCCCGCCGCGCCCTATGGCGGCTACGCCAAGGGATGCTTGGCGGGGGGCGTGGAGCTGCCCGAGACCGGCCCGACCTGGCAGGCCATGCGCCTGTCGCGCAACCGCAATTGGGGGCACCCGGACACCATCGCCTATATCAAGCGCCTCTCGGCCAAGGCGGCGGCGCAGCCCGGCTGGAACGGGCTTTACATCGGCGATATCAGCCAGCCGCGCGGCGGGCCAATGCTGACCGGGCATCGCAGCCACCAGATCGGGATGGATGTCGACATCTGGATGAAGCCCGCGCTGAATTTGACCCTAACCCGCCCGGATCGCGAGAATATCTCGTCGATCTCGACGCGCCGCGCGCGCGGCGCCTACACCAATGACAATTGGACCCGCGCGCATCACGAGATCCTCAAGGCCGCCGCCAGCGATCCCGCGGTGGCGCGGATATTCGTGTTCCCGGGCGCCAAGGTGCAGATGTGCAGGGACGCGCGCGGCAACCGCGACTGGCTGCGCAAGATCCGGCCCTGGTGGGGGCATCACTACCATTTCCATGTGCGGCTTAGCTGCCCCAGCGGCGCGGCGGGCTGCGTGGACCAGGCGCCGATGCCGCCGGGCGACGGCTGCGCGGATGCGGAAAGATGGGTGCAGGACATCCTGAACCCACCGCCGCCAGACCCGAACGCTCCGCCGCCCAGGCCGCGCCGCGAATACGTCATGTCCGATCTGCCTCAGCAATGCGTCAGCGTACTGTCCTCGCGCTGATCCTGTGCGGCCTGTTGGGCGCGGCCCAGCTGGCGCGTGCAGAGCTGGTCCATGTCGGTAGCTTCACCTGGACCAGCGGCGCCGAGGGCTTTGGCGGCTTCTCCGGGCTGGAAGTGGACGAGACCGGCACCAGCTTCATGGCGGTGTCCGACAAGGGGTACATCTCGACCGGCACATTGCGGCGGGAGGCGGGGCGAATTGCAGCGGTCGAGCAGGCCAATCTGCGCCCCCTAAAGGACGACGACGGCAGCGCGCTGGATCGCTACGAGGTGGATGGCGAGGGGCTGGCGCTGCGCGCGGATGGCAGGCTCTATGTGTCCTTTGAGGCGGTGCACCGGGTCTGGACCTACCGCGATCCGGGGTCAGAGGCCGCCTGGCTGCCCCGGCACCACAGCTTTAATGCGCTCCAGAACAACTCGTCGCTCGAGGCGCTGGCGATTGGCCCCGACAACGCGCTTTACACGCTGCCCGAACGCTCCGGGAAGTTAGAGCGCCCCTTCCCGGTCTATCGCTACAAGAACGGGGCCTGGACGATCCCCTTTACGATCCCGCGCCGCGGGCAGTTTCTGCCGGTGGGCGCGGATTTCGGCCCCGATGGGCGGCTCTATCTGCTGGAGCGGCACTTTACCGGGCTGCTTGGGTTCATGTCGCGGGTGCGCAGCTTTGCGGTGCAGGGCAAACGGATATTGGACGAGCGCGTTCTGCTGAGCACGCCAAGCGGAAGGCATGACAATCTGGAGGGCATCGCGGTGTGGCGCGACGCGCAAGGGGCGCTGCGGGTGACGATGATCTCGGATGACAATTACCGGTTCCTGCAGCGGACAGAGTTCGTCGAGTATCGGTTGGAGTAGCGCCGATACATGAGCGGCGTTCATGGATCGTTTACCAGAATCGGCCATGTTTACCGCATCTTGATCCCTAAAAGGCTCCGACACGCCATGTTCCGACGCGCCCCTATACCTGCCCGCCTGCGTTAACGCGAAATTAGCGCGAATCGCCGGAGGATAGGGGAGGGTGGACGGGGGATTTACCCAAAATTAGCTTAACGCGTTTATCTTAAGGCATTTACGCCTTTCAGGCCCGCATGGCGTTTTGCCGCCGCGATGCCCTTGCGATCCAACGCGCATGGCGTTACATGCCCCCGTCCCGCGACGCGCGCGGGGCCAAGTCTCCGCGACCTTGTCAAAACGGATCAACAAATGACCAAGCTTCTACCTGGCGTGATCGCCATGGCGATCATTGTCGTCGCCTCCAACATTCTTGTGCAATTCTTCGTGGGCGACTGGCTCACCTGGGGCGCGTTCACCTATCCCTTCGCCTTTTTGGTGACCGACATCATGAACCGCGTCTACGGGGCTTCCGCCGCGCGGCGGGTGGTCTTTGTGGGTTTCGTGGTGGGCATCGTCTGCTCGCTGATCGGCACGCAGGTGATGGTGGAGCTTGCGCCGGACTTCTCGGCGCCTGCGGTGACGCTGCGGATCGCGCTGGGCTCGGCAACGGCGTTTCTGGTGGCGCAGCTCGTCGATGTGGCGATCTTTGACCGCCTGCGCGGCGGGACCTGGTGGCGCGCGCCTTTGGCGTCGACGCTGGTGGGCTCGACGCTTGATACGGCGCTCTTTTTCTTCATCGCCTTCTCGGCCACGGCGGCGGGCGTGCTGGGCAGTGACCACAATACCGAGTTCTTTAACGAGGTCGTGGCCACCCCCTTCGGCGCGGAATTGACCCGCTGGATCGGCACCGCGGGCGTGGATTGGTGCGTGAAAGTTGCCATCGCTTTGATCGCCTTGGTGCCATTCCGCCTCATCATTGGGCGTCTCACCGCACGGGTTGTGTAAAAAGTTTTGACAAACACAAAATCTGTGCCAACCTGAGCTTGTCTGAAACAAGCGAAAGGAGGTGACCCAGTGTCTAAAGCGATGTTGGAGAAAGTTGTCGGGACAATCGGAGGGCTCACCACCTGAGGGCAGCCCCAAGGGCTGGGACCCACGCTTGAACGAATGTTCTAACCGAACTTTCTCTATATGCCTTGGGAGGGCCGCCTGACATCCGGGCGGCCCTTTTCTATAGTAGACCGAGATCATGCGCATAAACGATGACATCACGATCGAGGATTGGGAGCTGTCCGAGCAGTTTATCCGCGCCTCTGGCCCCGGCGGGCAGAACGTCAACAAGGTCTCTAGCGCGGTCGAGCTGCGGTTCGAGGCGGCGCGTTCGCCCAATCTGCCCGGCCCGGTCAAGGCGCGGCTCAAGCGGCTGGCCGGGCGGCGCTGGACGCAGGATGGCGCGCTGATCCTGCAGGTCGACGAGACCCGCAGCCAGGCGCGCAACCGCGATATCGCCCGCGAACGCCTGGCCGAGCTGATAAAAAAGGCCCTCATCCAGCCCAAAAAGCGCATCAAGACCCGCCCAACGCTCGGCTCTAAGAACCGCAGGATCAAGGCCAAGAAGGTCCGCGGCGAGGTGAAATCCCTGCGCGGGCGCGTCGTAGACAGCGACTGACCCGATGCGGTACGCTCGTAAATATTGGAGGGTGCCATGGATTTCATCGAACGCAATCGCATTGAACAGGGCTTTGCCCCGATCTTTCAAGACGAGGTTCGCCCCAGGCTCGTCGCGCTAGAGCAGCAGCGCCAAGGCCGTCTGGCCTTGGCAAAGAGGTGGATCCGCATCCTCATCGGCGTCGCCGTCGCGGCGGTCATAATTATGGTCGTGATGTTTGGGGATCATGAGTTGATTTTGCCGATTGTTCTTGCTGTGGTTGGGTTCAGCGCCTTCGGGTCGCTTACCATCTGGAGACGCCAGTCCGCCAACTGGTCCGACAACGTGTCCGAGGTGATCATGCCGGCCATTTGTCGCCATGTCGGCAATCTCAGCTATGACAGATCAGGTGGCGATGGCATCGATACGGACAATATGGATCGTCTGGGGATGCTTAGCAGCTTCAACATCGCAAACTTCAAAGACCGGCTAGAAGGCAGCTACCGCGACACAAGATTTGTATTGGTCAAGGCGCATCTGCAAAAACGGAAAAGGTCGAGTCCAGACAACAGAGAGAGAACCACCACCACGGTTTTTAGAGGCCTACTGTTCTGGATCTCTGTGCCGGTCGCGGCGCCCGAGCCGATCCTGATCACCCGTGAACTTGGGAAGATGGAAAATAAGCTGGCCGAGATCTTCTCGGGCAAGAGCGGGCGCGGCATGCCCAACGTCAGCTTCGATCATCCCGAGTTCGAGGCCGCATTCGAGGTCTATTCCAACGACCCCGACGCCGCGCATCGCATGATGCCGTCCGCCTTCCTGGACAGCCTGCTGACCATCGGCACGCAGGAAACGGATCGCCGTGGCATCCAGAGTATGATCGCGGGCTTTTATGGCGACAACTTCTACATGACGCTCAAGCAGTCGATCGACTCCTTCCTTCAGATGGGGTCACTGAACACGCCGGTGGCTGATATGGAGGATGATGTTCACGCGATTTTCGCCGACATTGATATGATCCATCGCATCATCGACCGGCTGCATGGCGACTAGCAAGGAGACTAACTTGGGCAAGGATAGAGCCTATTTCCTGCTGCTGAACCTTGGCCATTTCCTGGACCATCTGTTCACATTGATCTTCGCGACGGTCGCGGCGTTGGCCTTGGTGCGCGAATGGGGCGTCAGCTATTCCGAGCTGCTCGCCTATGCCGCGCCGGGCTTCTTCGCCTTTGGGGCCTTCGCGCTGCCCGCCGGGTGGCTGGCGGATAAATGGAGCCGCGACGGCATGATGGTGGTGTTCTTTGTCGGAATCGGGCTGGCCTCGATTGCGACGAGCTTTGCGCAGACCCCGGTGCAGATCGGGATCGGGCTCTTTGTCGTGGGCGTCTTTGCGGCGATCTACCACCCCGTCGGGCTGGCGATTGTCACGATGAAGTGGCGCAACACAGGCATGCGCATCGCCGCGAATGGGGTGTGGGGGAACCTGGGCGTGGCCTCGGCGGCGCTGCTGACGGGCTATTTGATCGACAATGGCGGCTGGCGCATGGCCTTCGTTTGGCCCGGTTTAGTGTCGATTCTGGTGGGTGTCGCCTATGCTTGGCTGCGCTGGGATGGGATCTGGGAGGAGCACCGCGCTTCTAAGGCGCCGACCCCGCCCGAACCGATGAGCCCCGACTACCGCCGCGTGCTGATGCGCGTCTCGGGCATAGTGTTCCTGACCACGGCGGTGGCCTCTATCAACTTTCAGTCCACGACCTTCGCCCTGCCCAAGATGTTCGAGGAACGCCTGTCCGGCCTCGCGTCGCGCATCGCAGAGATGACCGCGCAGGGGGACGTGGCCACGGTGATCGGCGCGCTGGCCTTCGTGACCTTCGCGGTGGCCTCGCTGGCGCAGCTAGTGGTGGGCGCCTCGCTGGACAGGTTCGGCCCCCGCCGGGTGTTCATGGTGGTCGCGGCGTTGCAGATCGTGTTCTTTGCGCTCTCGCCGGGGCTGACGGACGGGCTGGCGCTGGCCGCGGCGCTGGGCTTTATGCTGGGCGCGTTCGGGCAGATCCCGATCAACGACTTCCTGATCGGCAAGCTGGCCAGCGGCTCGGCCCGCGCGCGGATCTACGGGGTGCGCTATGTGGTGGCCTTCACGGTGCTGGCGGCGGCGCTGCCGCTGATCGCCTTCGTGCACGCGCGCTGGGGCTTCGACACGCTGTTCTTGATCCTCGCGGGCGCGGCGGCGGTGATCTTCTGCGCGGTGGCGATGCTGCCGCGCGAGCTGCCCCGGCAGGAGCCCGTTGCGGCGGAATAGAATCCGGCTTCCTTGGCGCCCGCAACCATGCTAACCGGCAAGCGGATCTCCGGCGATGGCGTCGCCGGTCCGGGACCGCCCAGATCGTATCACCCTTCCTGCACGCCGGGACTTTCGATCGGGAGATTGGAGGACCTGCCAATCCCCAAGCAAGGAATGGAGAGACCGATGGCCTGGTCACCTGAGAAAACCCAAGTCAATTCCTGGAACGAGTGGGACCCGCTGCGCCACGTGATCGTGGGCCGCGCGGATGACTGCCACATCCCGCCCGAAGAGCCCGCCCTGGACGCCAAGGTGCCCGAGGACAGCGACATGCGCGGCCAGTGGGGGCGCCGCCCGCAAGAGACCATCGACCGCGCCAATGAGCTGCTCGACAGTTTCGCCGCCCAGCTCCAGGCCCGCGGCGTCCGCGTCGACCGGCCCACGCCCATCGACCACGCGCTGCCCGCCACCACGCCGGATTTCCACACCGACAGCCAGTTCGGCTGCATGCCGCCGCGCGACGTGCTGCTGACCGTGGGCGCCGAGATCCTAGAGGCGACGATGTCCTATCGCTGCCGCTGGTTTGAGTATCTCAACTACCGCCCGCTGATGCAGCAATACTGGGACGAAGACCCCAAATTCAGACACGAATCCGCCCCGAAACCGCGTTTGACCGATGCGGATTACCATCCGGATTACCTGTCCGAGAAGATCGGCGTCGAGAAGCGCCTGCAATGGGCGGCCGAGAAGTTCTTTGTGACCACCGAGGAAGAGCCGCTCTTCGACGCCGCCGACGTGCTGCGGTTCGGGCGCGACCTGGTGGTGCAGCACGGCTTCACCACGAACCTGAAGGGGATCGAGTGGCTCCGGCGGCATTTCCCCGACCACCGCGTGCATACGGTGAACTTCCCAGGCGACCCCTACCCGATCCATATCGACGCGACCTTCACGCCGCTGCGCCCCGGGCTGATCCTGAACAACCCGCAGCGGCGCCTGCCCGAGGGCCAGCGGGATATGTTTGAAAGGAACGGCTGGGAGATCGTCGACGCCGCGCAGCCTGCGCATAACGCGCCGCCGCCGCTCTGCTATTCGTCGGTGTGGCTCAGCATGAATGTGCTTGTGTTAGATCCGAAAACCGTCTGCGTCGAGAAGTCCGAGGTCTACCAGGCCGAGCAGATGGATAAGCTGGGGATGGAGGTTGTCGAGGTCGAGCTGCGCGACGCCTACGCCTTTGGCGGCGGGCTGCATTGCTGCACGGCGGATGTCTATCGCGAGGGGGGCTGCGAAGACTACTTCCCGCATCTGGCATGACCACCCCGGCGGGCATGGCCGCGCCCTGGGGCGGGACCGTCACCCGGATGGTGACGGAGCGCGAGAACCGGGTCTACGAGATGGCCCTGCCATCCGGTGAACGGGCCGCTTTGCGCCTGCATAGGGTCGAGTATCAGACCGGCCAGGCCATTGAGGACGAGCTGAAATGGACAGAGGCCCTGGCGCAACAGGGCTTCCCCTGTCCTAGGCCCGTGCCGACGCTTTCCGGTGATCTGGTGGTCGAGACGCCCGACGGGCTGGTCACCGCCGTGACCTGGGTCGACGCGGAACCCCTGGCGGATCGCTTCGATGCCGGCACGCCGCTTGCGCCAGAGCTTCGCCGGCTTGGCGCGTTGCTCGCCCGCCTTCACACGCTGACCGACGCCTCGGGATTGACCCTAAACCGGCACGCCTGGAACCGGGACGGCCTGACCGGCCCCGACCCGCTCTGGGGGCGCTATTGGGAGAACCCGGCGCTGCGCGACGCGGAAGCGCAGGCTCTTGTTGCGGCGCGCGATACCGCGCGCGATTACCTCTCGGGGCAGGCCGGGTTGGACGAGGGGCTGATCCATGCCGACGCGATTGCCGAGAACGTGCTTTGCACGGATCGGGACATGTGGCTGATCGATTTCGATGACAGCGGCACGGGCTACCGGCTCTATGATCTGGGCGTGGCCTTGGTGCAATTCTGGCAGCATGCGGATTTCGCGGATCTGGTGTCGAGCATCGCCGAGGGCTACGCTGGCGAGCGCGGTTGCGACGCGGCGCCCTTGGTGGCGGATATCCCAAAGTTCACCGCCATGCGCGGGCTGTCCTCGGCGGGCTGGCTGATCGCGCGGGCCGGGCCGGAGGACCCGCGCCACCGCCGCTATGTGGATCGGGCACTGGGACTGGCGCGGCGGTATCTGTAGGGCGGGACTTGTCCCGCCCCCCTCACCGCGCGCTCTGTTAACCATGCCAATGGCCGACATGCGCGCCGACGTTTTGCCGACGCTTTGCCGACGTTTTGCCGACAGCGCTTTTGCCTTGGTTTTATGGGGTTAACCTACTGATTCGCGGGGTTGGTGGGCGCGGCAGTGAAAGATCTTGTTAACGCTCTAGACGAAGACGTCCTCTTCCACCTGCTCCCCCACCCCAAACACCTGCTTGTAGCGCGCGATCTGGTCGTCGGGTCCCATCGCCTTGCGGGGGTTGTCGCTGAGCTTCACCGTGGGCCGCCCATCGGCGGCCACCGCCTTGCAGACCAGGCTAAACGGGGCCAGCGCGTCCCCGGGCGTCAGCCCGCGGAAGTCGTTTGTCAGCAGCGTGCCCCAGCCGAAAGAGACCCGAACCCGCCCAAAAAACTGCCCATGCAGCTCGGCGATCTTGTCCACGTCCAGCCCGTCCGAGAAGATCACCAGCTTCTCGCGCGGGTCCTCGCCCCGGTCCAGCCACCACTTGATCGCAATCTCAGCGCCCGTCGCCGGATCGCCGCTGTCGATGCGGATGCCGGTCCAACCGGCCAGCCAGTCCGGCGCGTTGTCCAGGAATCCTTGCGTGCCATAGGTGTCGGGCAGGATGATGCGCAGGTTGCCGTCATGCTCCTTTTGCCAGTCCTCCAGAACCTGATAGGGCGCCTGCGCAAGGCTCGTGTCGTCATCGGCTAATGCGCTGTAAACCATGGGCAATTCATGGGCGTTGGTGCCGATCGCCTCAACGTCCCGGTTCTTGGCGATCAGGCAGTTCGAGGTGCCGATGAACTTGTTGCCCAGCCCTTCGAGCATTGCTTGCGCGCACCAGTCTTGCCAGAGGAACGAGTGCCGCCGCCGGGTGCCAAAATCGGCAATCAAAAGCCCGTCCAGGTCCCGCAGACGGTCCACCTTCTCCCACAGCTTGGTCATGGCGCGGGCGTAAAGCACCTGCAGCTCGAACTTGCGCATCTCGCCCAGCACGGCGCGCCCGCGCAGCTCCATCAGCACGGCCAAAGCGGGGATCTCCCACAGCATGACCTCTGGCCAGGAACCCTCGAAGGTCAGCTCATACTGCCCGTCGCGTTTCTCTAGGTGGTAGGGCGGCAGGCGCAGCGCCTCGAACCACTCCATGAACTCGGATGTGAACATCTGCCGCTTGCCGTAGAAGGTGTTGCCGCGCAGCCAGGTGCTTTCGCCGCGGCTGAGGCTGAGCGATCGGATGTGGTCCAACTGCTCGCGCAGCTCGCCCTCGTCGATCAGCTCGGCCAGGCGCACATCCTTGGTGCGGTTGATCAGGCTAAAGGTGACCTGCGCATCGGACTTGTTGCGGAAAACCGATTGGCACATCAGCAGCTTGTAGAAATCCGTGTCGATCAACGACCGCACAATGGGGTCGATCTTCCATTTGTGGTTCCAGACGCGTGTGGCGATATCGACCATGACAAGCCCTTGGTTAACGGTGTTCCGTTAGAGCAAGCCCATGGCGCCTTGTCCAGCAAGCATTCCAACAGCAAAGGCCCCCCGCTCCGGGCGGAGGGCCTTCTTGGGCAGCAGGTTGGCCTTAGATTTTGCCGATCACAGCGCTGGGCGTTTCGCCGGTCTTCTTGAAGACCTTCGCGGGCGGCGCGGCGCGCTGCGGCACGATCTTGACCTTAAAGCGGCCGTTGCCATTGGACAGCAGCTTGAGCTTGGCGCCCACGCCATTCGCGGCGTTGGCGTTGTGATACTCGTCGCAGGCGTTCATACCTGATTCCGAGCACGCTTCTGGATGGTTGGTGCCGTTACAGGCGTTGATCACGTGATTGTAGCAGTCGGGCAGCGAGGCACCAGCATTGCCCGCGAAAGAGGCGGGGGCGGTCAGGGTCAGGCTGGTCAGCGCGGCTGCGATAAGGGTAATACGGGTCAATTAAATCTCCATTTGGTGTATGGTTTTAGGTCATTTCCTCGTTTTCGTAGCTATGTGTCGTGTGACCCGTCGAACCGGTTCAAACGCGCGCGAAAAAAATGCGAGAAAATCCACAAGATATTGAGAATAATGAGATAAAATCTAGGCCGACGCGGATCGCAAAGAACCTCTAGCAGGACCTGAATCAGAGCGCTTTAGCAGCCCTGTATCTGAACCAGGCCCCAGCCGTATTCCGCATCGCGCCCGGCGCTGCCCAGATCCGTCACCCCGCGCCGCAGGGCGCTGCGCACAGCGGCGGTGGACCCCGCGCCGCGCTTCACCGCATGGGCGGCGATGCCTGTCACGATCGGTGCCGCGAATGAGGTGCCCGAGGCGTAGCTGCCGCCCCGCGTCTTGGCGACATAGAGGTCGACGCCGGGTGCCGCGAACTCGATATAGCCGCCGCGATTGGCCTTGCGATATCGCCTGGCGGCGGCGTCCACGGCTGTCACCGCAATGACATTCGGCGAGGCCGCAGGGTAGGTGGCTTTGGTGCTGGAGTTGTTGCCAACGGCGGCGACCATGATCGCGCCGCGCCGCGCCGATGTGGCAATCAGGTCCGCAAGCGCGGTGTTTGATGGCCCGGCAAAGCTCATGTTTATGAGCCGCGCGCGGTTAGACAGCAACCAGTCCAGAGCGGCGGCTATGCGCTCGACATCCGCCGCGGGGCCGCGTCTCTCCTTGGCAAAGGCACTGGCGGCAAAAAGCTGTGCGCCGGGGCTGAACCCGGTCAGCGCGCCGCCGGGGTCATCCCCAACGATCAACGCGGCCACGCCCGTGCCGTGGTTGGCGTCCGTGGCCTTTTCCCTCGGCCCCAGCACGCTTTTCACGGTCAGGCCCGCACCGGCCAAGGCGGGGTGCCGAGGGTCGACCGGGCCGTCGATCATTCCGATCCGCAGCCCATTGGCGCGGCAGCCGCCCTGGCCGGACAGTCCGACCAGTTGCGGCGCGAATATGCGCGGTTTGCTTTGCGCGAACCGGTAAAAATTATGCACGTCGATCTGCGTTTGCGCGGCCGCCTGCGCGAGGATCCGACGCGCCCCGGCAAGGGGCAGGCCATTTAGGTCGAACACCTGCACGCTGCGGTTAAGCGTGCCGAATGTCCGCGCCCGCAGCAGTGTCGCCCCCGCAGAGGTTAGCGCATTGGCGGCGGCGTTGGCCTGTCCGACAGGGCCCGAAGTAATGAACTCAAAGCGCCCGCCCAGCGCCAAGGCCGCGTCGGTCCGTTGGCGCGTTGGTTCGCCGTCGTTGTCGTTGCGAGGCGTGGTCGCGCCCTGTCCTGCTGGTGGCGCGGCCCCGGATTGCTGGGCGGCGACCGGCCCTGCCAGGACAGCAAAAGAGATACAGACGAGTGCTACAACAAAACGCTTCGGGTGCATTAGGGCCCCCTATTCAACAGGTTCAGATAGGCTTTCAATCAAATCAGATACGGACAGGATGCCACGGGCTTCGTCTTCGGTCACGCCCTCAATTGGGTTGAGCTGGTACACGCCCAGCGCGGAGGGGCCCGCGACGATCTCGACACCGGCCTCAAGCAGGAGGTCGCGGATCGCAGATTCGGGCGCGTCGGGCGCAATGGTGATCTCGAAGGCGGCCTCGGTCCCGGCAAGCTCGAACCCGCCGGTATTTGGGTCGCCGCCCTGGGTCAGGAAGACGGCCTGGCCCAGAACCACGGCCAAGAGGATCGCGGCGGCGACCTGCCACAGCACGGGGCGGCGCAAGGGCTGGGAGGCACGCGGGGCGGGCGCCTCGGCCTCGGCCTCGACATCGCGCATCAGCTTGGCCAGGCCCATCTCGCCGGGGGAGTACATCTCTTCGGCCTGCATGGTCTCGCGGATCGCCTTCAGCGCGGACAGCTCGCCTTGCAGCTCGGCGTCCTTGGCCACGGCGGCCTCGACCTCGGCGCGCTCGTCGCCGGTAAGCGTATCGTTGGCCAGGAAGGGCAGCAGGGCTTGGATATCGTCGCGGGTCATGCCATCGCCCCCCGCTGCACGAGGCCCTGCAAGCAGCGCATCAAGAGCTTCTTGGCGTGGAACACGCGGGTCTTGATGGTGCCCTCGGGCACGCCCGCGGCCTCGGCGATCTCGCCATAGGTCATGTCCTCGTAGAAGGCCATGCTGATCGCGGCCTTGTGGTCGTCCTTGAGCTGGCCCACGCAGTGGCGCACATGCTGGGCCTCTTGGCCCGCGGTCAGGCAGGCCTCGGCGTCCGGGCTGTCATCAATCTGCTCTGGTATGTCATCGGTCACGCTGACCCGACCGCGCTTGCGGTGCTGGTCGATGACCTTGCGATAGGCGATGCCAAATATCCAGGTCTTCACTTTCGATCTCCCTTCGAAACGTCCGGCGGATCGCCAGATTTCCATGAACACGTCATGAAGTACGTCGGAGGACTCGAAGGGATCGTTCAATCTTGAGACGATGAATCGGTAGACCGGCTTCTCCAGCGCCTTGTAAAGCGCGGCAAGCGCCTGCTTGTCGCCATGGGCGATCTGGGTGAGATGCTGCGCGTGTGGGTCCACGAAAGATGCGCCCTCGGCTGGGAAATCAAATGTCCAATTCCCTAACCGCTACCGCAAATCACCGCGGAATTCTACAGCGCTCGGGGTCGCGAATTCCTGACCCCGTCGCCATTTAAACGAATGTCACGCCCGCGCCGGTCATCAGATCGCGCGCGGCGGCCAGCGAGCCGTGCATGTCAATCGCCCGGCAAAGGTTCGGGTCCACCAGCACGGTAAAGCCCAGCCTGGCGGCATCAACGGCAGAGTAGTTCACGCAGAAATCCGTCGCCAGGCCAACCATGGTGAGCGTGTCGATCCCGCGGGTGCGCAGGTAGCCCTCTAGCCCCGTCGGCGTCGCGTGATCATTCTCAAAAAACGCCGAATAGCTGTCGATGGCCGGGTTGTAGCCCTTGCGGATCACCATGTCGGCGCGGTCGGTGTTCAGATCGGGGTGAAAGGCGGCGCCCTCGCTGCCCTGGATGCAATGGTCCGGCCACAGCACCTGCGGGCCATAGGGCATCTCGGTCATCGAAAACGGCTCTGCCCCGTGCGAACTGGCAAAAGAGCTGTGCCCCGCGGGGTGCCAATCCTGGGTCAGGATCACCGCGGGAAATTCCTGCATCAGGTGGTTGATGCCCGGCACGATCTGGTCGCCCTCGCCTACGGCCAGAGCGCCGCCGGGGCAGAAATCACTCTGCAGGTCGATGACGATCAGGGCTTGGTTGGCTGCGCGCATGTCGGGCTCCGTCTTGGCTTACGGTCCGAGTGTATCGCCCGCGGCGCGGGTCAGCCAGCCCCGGTAACGCACCAGCCGCCCCAGAAGCGGCAGCCGCACATCGACATGGAAGCGAAAGCGCCCGTCATGTCCGGTCTCGTAGCTCTCGCCGCCGGGCAGCAGGAACCGTGGCATCGGCAGGCCCATAAGGCGCCAATGGCGAGGGGCCAGCCGCAGGCGGTCGCCCTCCACCACAAGCGCGAGCGACACGGTGAGCTTGCCAAACCGCTCGACCAACAGATGCGCGTCGCGCCCGGTCCCGCGGCTTTGATGGGTCACCATAACCTCGCCGTCAAAGTCGCGCGTCCAGGTCTCGCGCGGGCCCTTGGCGTTGAAGTGAACGGCAAGCGGCGTGGTGCCGGACCGGGTGGGAAAGCCCAGGATGCGGGCGATGAGGCGGTGCAGGATGGTCGCGCCGCCGGTGACCTCGGCCTCACCCTGCCAGACACGGGTGCCGGTCTCGCCATGCAGCTTCTGCACCTCGGCGGGCAGGTCAGCATATGCGGTGCCAAGCAGCGCTTGGTAGAGCGTTCCGGCGGGCTCTGCGGCATGCGTTTCCGGGCACCCGTCGACGACGCCAAAGATGCGTTTTCCCATCACCGACCTCCTGTTTCATAGATCGGCACGCGGGCCGCCATTCTCAACGAGGCATTCTGCCTCAACCCCCTGTTGACCCGCGCGCGGCGATCCCATATACGCCGCCTCCTTCCAAATGACAGGTGTCCCATGGCACGGCTTGCGATTGACTTCGGCACGTCGAACACGGCTGCGGCGCTGCCCGATGGGCGGATTGTGCCGCTAGAGCCCGGTGCGTCCACCATGCCCACCGCGCTGTTCTTCGATCCCTACAGCAAAGAGGTGCTGTTCGGCAGCGCGGCGGTGGCAGCTCTGATTGAGGGGCGCGAGGGGCGGTTCCTGCGGGCGCTGAAATCGGTGTTGGGCAACCCCTTGCTGCGAGAGAGCCGGGTCCTGGGCGGCGCGCGCACGACGCTCTTGGACGTGGTGGCGCGGTTTCTGACGCGCGCGAAAGAGCAGTCTGAGGCCGCGTTAGGGTCGAAAATCTCCAAGGTCGTCTCGGGCCGCCCGGTTCGGTTCCACAGCAAGGACGCGGCGCGCAACGCCCAGGCCGCGGTGGACCTTGAGGAGGCCTATCACCGCGCGGGGTTCACCGATGTGGCGTTCCTGCCCGAACCGGAGGCCGCGGCGCTGGCCTGCGGGGGCGTGGCCGAGGGCCATGGCCTGGTGGTGGACATCGGCGGCGGCACCTCGGATTACTCGGTGTTCCGCGGCCAGGGCGACGGCATAGAGGTGATCGCGAATTACGGCATCCGGTTGGGCGGCACGGATTTCGACCGGCTCTTGAACATCGACCGGGTGATGCCGCAGCTGGGGCTGGGTTCGATGATCCGCAACGAGATGGGCGCGGGCCAGAACGAGGCGCCGCGCGCGCTGTTTCGTGACCTGGCGACCTGGGAGAAGATCCCCTTCCAATACACGCCGCAGACCCTGCGCGATGTAAAGCACATGGCCCGGCTGGCGGTGGATCCCGGCCCGTGGGAGCGCCTGGTGACCGTGCTGGAGATGGAGCTGGCCCATGATATCGCCCACGCGGTGGAGGCGGCAAAGATCGATGCGAATGGCGGGGACGCGTCGGGGATCGATGTGGGGTTCCTGCGCAAGGGCGCGCGGTTCCCGCTGGACGCGGGCGATGTGATGCGCGTGCTGGCGGATCCGGCGGCAGAGATCGCGGAGGCGGCAAAACAGGCTCTAACAAGCGCAAAAATGACCCCGAGCGACATCACCCGCGTGGTGATGGTGGGTGGGTCCAGCCTGATGCAGGGGGTCGAGAACGCGGTGCGCGCCGTCTTCCCAGATGCCGAGATTGACCGCTCTGACGCGTTCACCGCGATTGTGGATGGGCTTGCCATCGCCGCCGCTCGGATGGATTAAGGCATTTCATATGTCCTACCGCTTCGCTACTTGAGGACCGATGTTTGTAGTCGCCGCGCTCTATCACTTCACACCATTTGAGGACCCGGACGGGCTGCGCCCCGGGCTGCGGGAGGCCTGCGACCAGGGCGGGGTGAAAGGCTCTCTCTTGATCGCGCGCGAGGGGATCAACGGCACCATCGCCGGGCCGCGCGCTGGCGTGGACGCGGCGCTGGCGCATATCCGCGCGCTGCCGGGCTGCGCCGATCTGGAGTGCAAGGAAAGCCACGCGGATCAGATGCCCTTCCGCAAGATGAAGGTGCGGCTCAAGCGCGAGATCGTCACCATGGGGCAGCCGGATGTGGACCCGCGCGCCGCGGTCGGGCGCTACGTGCAGCCCGCCGATTGGAACGCGCTCATCAAGGCGCCGGACGTGGCGGTGATCGACACGCGCAACGATTACGAGGTCGCCATCGGCACCTTCGACGGCGCCGTGGACCCGCAGACCAAGAGCTTTGGCGAGTTCCCCGCCTGGTGGCAACAGAACAAGGCGCAATTCGAGGGCAAGCGCATCGCGATGTTCTGCACCGGCGGCATCCGCTGCGAGAAGTCGACGAACTACCTGATCGGGCAGGGGGTGGAGGAGGTGTTCCACCTCAAGGGCGGGATCCTGAAGTACCTCGAGGAGGTCCCGCAGCAGGACAGCGCCTGGCAGGGCGAATGCTATGTGTTCGACGGGCGCGTCAGCGTGGGGCACGGGCTGGCGCAGGGCAGCTATGGGCAGTGCCACGCCTGCGGGCGGCCCGTGTCAGACGAGGATCGCGCGGCGGACGCCTTTGAAGAAGGCGTGAGCTGCGCCGCCTGCATCGGGGAATACAGCGATTCGGATCGCGACAGGTTTCGCGAGCGTCAGCGGCAGCTCAGGCTGGCGAAGGGCCGGGATTCGGTCTGATTTTGACCGCTATCGGATGACCGAAGCCGCAGTTTCTAGCGCGGCAACACTCTCAACTTAAATGCGTAGGATCGCGGGGCGAAGGCACCGCCGCCCGCCGCCCGTCAGGGGCGGCGCGCCGTAAGCTACTGAAAAGAAGTGGCCCGGGCGCGCGTCGTATGAGCGCCCCAAAAGGTTCATGACATCCAATGACAGGCGCGCGGTCAGCGCATAGCGATCCGGTGCTTTTGTGTGACATCGCCGGTCGGGGCCATGTTCGGGTCATCGGCAACACGCCGCACGGCATCCCCGCCAAACACCTGAACCTGAAACACACGAACCCAACCAAACCATACACATACCGGAGATTTCAAAATGACCTTCAAGACCCTGACCCTTTCCGCCCTGACCGCTTTGACCCTGGGCGCGGCCCCCGTATTGGCCGGCGGCAACACCGCCAATGTCGTGCAGAGCGGCTGGCTTAATGGCATCGGCGGCGGCCAGGCCGGCGATTTTAACCACATGGAGCTTTATCAGCTGGGCCTTGGCAACAACATCTTTGCCACGCAGGACGGTTCCGACAACGTCTCGGCGCATGGCCAGACCGGCGTGAACAACGACGTGGTCTCGAGCCAGGCGGGTTGGAACAACCTGAACGCCACGGGTCAGTTCGGAACGAATAACACGGTCGACATGAACACCACCGGCGGCGCCAACACCAATGTCGTGCTGCAATATGGCGACGGCAACTCGGCGTCCACGGATGTGCAGGGCTTCGGCAATAGCTCGGTGATCGTGCAGTACTAATCGCAACCCAACGCCAAGGCGCGCCCGGGCGGGGCCTCTCCCTCCCACATGTCACGCCCCGACCCGGGCCGCGCATATCTAGACAAACCGGAGACAGACCCATGGCCAAGACTTTCGCATTTCTCCCCCTCGCCGCCGCTGCGGCCGCGGTCTTTGTGGCCACCGGCGGTACTCAGGCGCATCACGTCGATGATCTGCCACTGACCTGCGAGATCGCGGTGACCGACGGCGCTTTTGGCCCGCAATATCAGGGCTTGGTGCACGCCACTGAAACGGTGCACGGAAGCTACGAGATGCAGTTCGCCAAGCATGGCGCCAACACTGCCAACGTTACCCAATCCGGCAACTTCTCGGTGCGCGCCGGTGACACTGCAGTGCTGGGCCAAGCCAGCATGGGCCGCCGCGCCGAGGTAGAGGCCACGCTGACCCTGCGCTTTGATGGCATCAAGATGATCTGCGCCACCGACCCCCAATTCGACCTCTGATCCCAACCCAATTCATAAGGAACCTGACCCATGAAAAAGACATTGCACAAAACACTTACTGCCCTGACCCTGGCCGCCGCGACAGCACTTGCCGCCCCTGCCACCGCCGGCGGCTCGATCAACTTCGTGATCGACGCCAAGAACCCCGACGAGGCGCAGGCGATCCGCACCGGCCTGGTGATCTATCAGATTTTCAACGACATTCAGACCGACGGCCATGTCAGCCAGAACGGCATCGGCAACGCTGCGGCTCTGCTGCAGGGCGGCGGTGGGAACATCGGCATCATCCACCAGGATGGCAACGGCCACGACGCCAGCCTCAGCCAGACCGGCGGCGGCAATAGCTGCGGCGTGTTCCAGTTCGGCAACAACGCGTCGAGCCATGTGAGCCAGACCGGTGGCGAGGCCTGCATCGTGATCGGCGCAGGTTTCTAAGGCCCAATCGCGACCAGGGCCGCGGGTCTCCTCCCTCCCTTCACGGCCCGCATTGCGCCCCGTCGGACACAGTCCGGCGGGGGTTTTCTGTTGCGGCCCGGCGATGGGCTTTGGCCGCGCGAGGCGGTCTATACCGTCTGCGAGAATGCGGTGAAGACGCCGCGCTTTGCGTCGCCGTTCTTGGCGGCGGCGCATGTCAGAGCGGTTGGGCCCGGCGTGGCGCTCTGTTGGCAACAAATTCCTGGCCAAGGCGATCCGCGCCAACCCGTCGTGAGAGCGGGAGATTTTCCCGTCCCACTTCTTTATCCCAACCCACAAACAAGATGCCCGCTACGAGGGCGCGGGTCCCGTCTATTGCGAGCAGCATTGGGGGTCGACCTTTGGGCTTTACCCGGATCCGCCCGCGGGGACGGATGTCGAGGCACTGCGGGCAGAGCATATCGCGCTGCTGGAGGCGCGTTTGCGTGGCGATGCGGTGCACCAGGTGCGGGCCGCCTGAGGCTGGGCGATCAAAATTTCAGTGTTTGGGTGAAACTTAAGCTTTTATTAGCGCGATTGGCCGAACACTGAAATTGGGAGGGTGCGCAGCACTTACCCCAAAAAGCGAATCATTGGTGCCGCGCAAAAACGCTTGACGCAAAGCGCTTCTGAACCGAGCATCAATCCAAGGCTCCCAGATCGGGCAATCCGGCGGGGGCCGGGCAGCACATACAGGCGAGGGCAAAAGCAGCCGCTTTTTTGCTTCCGATCGAGTAGGGCGCGACACGCGCTTGGTTTATACTCGATTGGAGGAGAGAAATATGCGTTGCTTCACGGTCCTCGGACCCTCGCAGTCTGGCAAAACAACACTCGTCAAGGCTCTCGGTGAACTAGAAGGCGGCTCTCAGGAGACCGCCTTTTCTGATCGCCTCACCCTCCGAACGTTTGATTACATTGGCGAGACCTGGGCCGCCCTGGATGTGGCCGGCGGCGCTGACAATCTGGGTGCGGCGGGGCATGCGCTGGCGGCGAGTGATTCTGTGGTGCTTTGTGTGGCGCCTGATCCCGACAGTGCCGCCCAGGCCGCGCCTTATCTTCGGTTCATCGAGGAAGCAGACGTGCCCTGCTATCTGTTCATCAACCGGATGGACGCCGCAGAGGCCCGCGTGCGCGACACCGTCGCCGCGCTGCAGACCTATGCCAGCCGCCCCGTTGTCCTGCGTCAAATCCCGATGCGCGAGGGCGGGCAGATCGTGGGCTCTGTCGACCTAATCTCGGAACGCGCCTGGGAATACCAAGAGGGCAAGCCGTCGAACTTGATCGAGCTTCCCGACGCGATGCGCGACGCGGAAACCGAAGCGCGCACTGAACTCTTAGAAAATTTGGCCGACTTTGACGACGATTTGCTAGAGCAGCTTATCGAAGACAAAGTCCCGGCCCCCGAAAACGTCTTTGCTCTGGTCAGCCAGATGCACCAGCGCAATGCATTCATCGCGGCCTATATGGGCGCGGCAGAGCATGGCAACGGGCTGTTCCGATTGATGAAATCACTGCGGCACGAATCCTCTGGCCCGGGCGATATACCCGAGCGCTTGGGGATCGGCGCGGCGACCGCCGTCGCGGTCTATGCCGATAACCGCAAACATGTCGGCAAGTCGGTGCTATTGCGCGATCTGAACGGCGGGCTTGCGCAGGGCGGGACAATCGGTGGCGACACGATCGGTGCCTTGAATGGCGTTGATGGCAAACCCATCACCGCTGCGTTGGAGCCTGGCGGGCTGGCCATCGCGGTTAAGTCAGATCACCTCAACCCCGGCAACGGCTACACGGAGGCCGAGGCGATGGGGTTGCCTGAGTGGACGCGCGGACTGCCGGCGGGCTTCCTCCGCGTATTGACCCCAGATAATGACCGCGACGATGCACGGCTGTCCGGCGCTTTGGCCAAGATGGAGGCGATCGATCCCGGTCTTACCATCAGCCACGATGAGGAGACGGGGCATCTGGTGGCGCATCTGCAGGGGCCGATGCATATGCGGCGTTTGACCGAGAAGCTGTCGGAGGATTTTGACATCCCTGTGTCAGATCACTCGGTCGCGGGCAGCTATTGCGAGACGATCACGCGAAATGTGGAGAAGCGCTACCGCCATCGCAAACAGTCCGGCGGGGCCGGACAATTCGCGGATATTGTGTTCACTTTAGCCCCAAATAAGCGCGGTGAGGGCTTTAGCTTTGATGAGGTGGTCAAGGGGGGCTCGGTGCCGCGCAATTATATCCCTTCGGTTGAAGCGGGGGCGAAGGAATGCCTCGCGAAGGGGCCGCTGGGGTTCAGGGTGGTGGATGTGGGCGTGACGCTCATGGACGGCAAGCACCATTCGGTCGACAGCTCGGATTACGCGTTCAAAACCGCCGCATTGATTGGGATACGCGAGGCCCTGCGCGAGGCACGGCCGGTCCTGCTGCAACCCATCGAGCACGTGGATATCCATGTGCCTTCAATCTATTCGGGCCAGCTTGTGGCTCAGGTCTCTTCGCTTAAGGGGCAGGTTTTGGGCTTTGACCCGCATCCTGTCGCCAAGGGCTGGGATATCTTTAGGGCCTTGTTGCCTGCCTCGGTGCGGGATGAGTTGTTCCAGGCGCTCAGCGGGATGACCCAAGGGACCGCATGGGTTGAAAGCCGCTTTGATCACTATGAAGAGCTTCACGGGCGTGAGGCCGAGAAGATCCAGGCCGAGCGCGCCGAAGCAATGGCCTAATGAACCGGGCACCCCGTCGCACAACCTGGCGGGGTGTTGCCGACACGACATTTCCGCAATAATTGCCGCGCTTGAGCACAGACTGTCCCGATTTAGGACACAATTAACCTTCATTAACGTCCTTGCCGGTGCAAAGACGCAGTCGGTTAATGAAAACATAAGAAACGGAGCAGACCGATGAAACTGTACGATAATATGACGAAGTTCGCGCGCGACGAAGATGGTGCAGTCACCGTCGACTGGGTCGTGCTGACCGCTGCAATCGTTGGCCTCGGGATTGCCGTGCTGACCACTGTAGGCGGCGCCACTGACGAATACGCTGACGAGATCGGCGATCACCTGGACTCGCTGGGCATCAAGACCAGCTACTAACTCCCCGCACCGAGTAATGCTGGGCGCGGCGGGTCACCTGCCGCGCCTTTTGTACATTATAGCGCCTAAAAATCCAAATTCTCGACGCTCAGCGCATTTTGCTGGATGAACTCGCGGCGGGGTTCCACGACGTCGCCCATCAACTTGGTGAACAGGTCGTCGGCCTCTGGGAAGTCCTCGATCTTGACCTGCAGCAAGGTGCGCGCTTCTGGGTCCAATGTGGTCTCCCACAGCTGGTCCGGGTTCATTTCGCCCAGACCCTTGTAGCGTTGAAGGGTTTGACCCTTCTCGCCCTCGGCCAGGATGGCCTGCAATAGCGTCATGGGACCGTAGATCGGCTGTTCGCGGTCTTTGCGGACCAGCTGGGACGGGCTTGCGAATACGTCTCGCGTTGGCTGGGAGACCTCGCTTAGGCGACGGGCCTCGCCGGATCGCAGAACGCCACCGTCCAGCGTCCTCAGTTCCTCGACGCCGCGCAGGATGCGCGACAGACGGATGCCGTGGTCCTGCGTGATCCGGCCCTGCCAGCCGCGTTCGTATTCCTCGGCCACCAGGTCCAGGCGGGCGGCCACGGCCTCTGCAACGGCTTGCAAATCGGCGTCGGCGCGACCTGGGTCAAACGCGCCCGTCAGAGCGGCCTGCTCGACGATGTTGCGTTGATAGTGTGTGGGAAAGGCTTCTAGGACGCGCCGGAACTGCCGCGCGGCCTCCACCACGCGGGCGAGATCCGCGCCGGCAATCTCCTCGCCGCTGGTCAGGCGCAGCACGGCGCCCTCAATGCCCATTTCGATCAGGTGATCCTCTAGCGCGGCCTGGTCCTTGAGATAGACCTCGGACTTGCCGCGGCTGACCTTATAGAGCGGCGGCTGCGCGATATAGAGGAACCCGCCCTCGATGATCTGCGGCATCTGGCGGAAGAAGAATGTCAGCAGCAGCGTGCGGATATGCGCGCCGTCGACGTCCGCGTCCGTCATGATTATGATCTTGTGGTAGCGCAGCTTGTCGATGTCGAACTCGTCGCGCCCAATCCCGGTGCCGAGCGCGGTGATTAGCGTGCCAATCTCTTGGCTGCCCAGCATCCGGTCAAAGCGGGCGCGTTCCACGTTCAGGATCTTGCCGCGCAGGGGCAACACCGCTTGGTTCGCGCGTGCGCGGCCCTGCTTGGCGGAACCACCGGCGCTGTCGCCCTCCACCAGGAAGATCTCGCGCTTCTCGGGGTCCTTCTCCTGGCAGTCGGCCAGCTTGCCGGGCAGCGAGGCGACATCATTGGCGGATTTCTTCCGCGTCATCTCGCGGGCCTTGCGGGCGGCCTCCCGCGCGAGCGCCGCCTCGACGATCTTGGTGACGATCATCCGCGCCTCGGCGGGGTGCTCGTCGAACCATTCCGACAGCTTCTCGTTCATCAGGCCCTCGACGGCGGGGCGCACCTCGGAGCTGACAAGCTTGTCCTTGGTCTGGCTGCTGAACTTGGGGTCTGGCACTTTCACCGAGAGCACGCAGGTCAGCCCCTCGCGCGCGTCCTCACCCGAGAAGTTGATCTTTTCCTTTTTGGCCAGGCCCGACTGCCCGGCCAACAGGTTCAGCGTCCGGGTTAGCGCGCCGCGGAAGCCCGCCAGATGCGTGCCGCCGTCCCGCTGCGGGATGTTGTTGGTAAAGGGCAGCACGTTCTCGTGGTAGCCGTCATTCCACCACATGGCGACCTCGACGGTGATCCCGTCGCGCTCGCCACGGATAAAGATCGGGTCCTCGATCATCGCCTGCTTAGAGCGGTCCAGGTAGCGCACGAACTCGTTCACGCCGCCCTCATAGAACAGCTCGGTCTTCAAAGGCTCGGCGGGGCGTTCGTCTTCCAGGATGATCCGCACGCCGGAATTGAGGAAGGCCAGCTCGCGCAGCCGGTTCTCGAGCGTCTTGAAGTTATATTCCAGGTTAGAGAACGTGTCCGTTGAGCCCAGGAACCGCACCTCGGTGCCGGTGCGGTCGCCGCAATCGCCCAGAACCTCTAGGTGCTTGGCGGTCTCGCCATGCTCGAACCGGGCGCGGTGCTCTTTGCCGTTGCGCCAGACCGTCAGCTCAAGCCAGACCGACAGTGCGTTCACGACCGAGACGCCGACGCCGTGCAGACCGCCGGAGACCTTGTAGGAGTTGCTGTCGAACTTACCGCCCGCATGCAGCTGGGTCATGATGACCTCGGCGGCGCTGACGCCTTCCTCGGGGTGGATATCCACCGGGATGCCGCGGCCATTGTCGCTGACAGAGACGCTGCTATCGGCGTGGATTTTCACGCGGACTTCGGTGGCGTGGCCCGCCAGGGCCTCGTCAATCCCGTTGTCCACCACCTCGTACACCATATGGTGCAGACCAGAGCCGTCATCCGTGTCGCCGATATACATACCGGGACGCTTGCGGACTGCTTCTAAGCCTTTGAGAACTTTGATTGATTCGGCGCCGTAATCGTCGGGCTGCCGGACTGCTTCGGCCATGCGTGGCTTTCCCCTTATTCTTGTGGATTATATACGAAATCCTGGGGGCAATGTCACGCCCAACGCCTAGATTTTGTTCAAATACCATACAAGTCGAGAGGCTGGCTTAACCTGTCCGTGCTAGGCGTTTGCTGTGGTAGTTTGGGTTCCCAAATCGCGAGGGTCAGATGCGGCGGCGGAGTATAGTTTTTGGGGCAGTGATTGCCTGTCTTTGCGGGGCCGCCTGGGGCGCAGAACGCCCCATTCGCGGAGACCGGATTGCCGAATTACTGAACGGTAACACGGTCCTTGGGATCTGGGGCGGCGACCCCTATCGCCAATACTTCACCGCAGCGGGCGAAACCATATATGCCGTTGAGGGCCAGCGCTCGACTTTGGGCCGATGGCGCATAGGCGAGCACGGTGATTTTGAGAGCCAATGGGGCGCGGAGCCGTGGGAACGCTATCCGATCGTTACGATCGATGAAGAGCTGCATTGGGTCGCGCAGAGCGGCGCGCGTCTGCCCTTTAAGATCCTGCCGGGCGAACAGCTTGTTTGGCCGCAATAGGGTCTGTTTTCATGCAAAACGAGCCGCGGCTCCCACCCGGATCCATGATCCGGGACGAATCACTAAGTTTCGATGAAAATCCCAGAATTTAACCGCTCAGGTGAACGGAATCACAAAGCCCACCGCGATCAGCAACCCGCCTGCCGCGAGGTTCAGCCGCCGCAGCGCCGCGGGCGAGCGCACCAGCCGCCGCATCCGGTCCACAAACGCCGCAAGCATCAGGTTCCCCAAGAACGGCACCGCCATCGAGATTGGGATGATCACCGCGATATCCACCCAAGTGACCCGTGACACGTCGAAGAACCCCGGCAAGAGCGCCATGTAGAAGAGCGCGGCCTTTGGGTTCGCGATCACCGCCGCCAACCCCGCGGCAAACCCCGCCCACATGCCCGGACGCGTCAACCGGCTGTCCTCGCCAATCGCCTTGCCCGCGCTGCGGATCACCAGGATGCCCATCACAAGGAACATCAACACCGCCACCCATTTCAGCGCCAAAAGGAACCAAGTGAATGTGGCCGCCAGCCACGTCACGCCGAGGATCGCCACCAAGGGCCAGATCGCGTCGCCAACCGCCACGCCCAACGCCAAGGGCCAGGCCGCGCGAAACCCGCCCGCCATGGTGCGTGCCATCACCGCCAACCAGACCGGGCCGGGCGTGATGAAGAGGATGAAGAGCGCGCCCGCGTAGAGCGCTAAATCGAGCAATGTGAACGCCATGGGGCAGCGTTACGCCCGAATGTCGGGGGGTGCTAGTTCTTGGCCGCGGATTTCTTGCCCGAGCCTGCAAATGGGACCTGTGCACGTCGGATCAGCATCGACTAGCCACGTTCGCTGATCAGGGATGTACCATCTTGCTCGGTGACCTCAAAGCGCTGGGCCCGGGCGCCCAGATCCTCAAAAAGTTCCGCGCCGGTGCCGGTCATCCAAGCCTGGGCGCCAAGGGCGCAGATCTCGTCGTAAAGCGCGTCGCGGCGCGTCGCATCAAGATGCGCGGCGACTTCATCCAGCAGAACGATGGGCGGGGCGCCGAAATCTTGCGCCAGGGCGCGGGCATTGGCGAGGATCAGCGAGATCAGAAGGGCCTTCTGCTCGCCGGTGGAGCATTGCTTGGCCGGGGCCCCTTTGGCGGCGTAGGTCGCATCCAGATCGGCGCGGTGCGGGCCGATGAGCGTGCGCCCAGCGTAAAGGTCCTTTTGGCGGTGTTCGGCCAGGGCAGCGGCGAAATACTCGGCCCTTGCGGGCGTCCTCGTCTCGTCCGGGGCCGTGAGAGACAGGTCCGCGGTTGGAAACAATGTGTCGGCGCTTGACTGCGCCTCTGCCAGCCGGTCCAGCGCGTGCTGCCGACTGCTTTGGATCGCAACGCCGGCCTCGGCCATCTGGTTTTCCAACGCGACGTACCAATGGGCGTCGCGGACCTGGTCCTTCAAGAGGCGGTTGCGCTCGCGCATCGCCTTTTCGTATTTCAAGGCGTTTTCGGCATGAACAGGCTCGAAACTAAGCGCGATCCGGTCCAGAAACCGCCGCCGCCCGTCTGCGCCCTCTATCCAGAGGCGGTCCATCGAGGGCACCAGCCAGACCATTCGCGCGATGCGCCCAAGGGCGGTCTGGGTCGCGGATTTCTCGTCAATGGTGACCTGGCGCGGCGCGGCGGGCTCGGCCCAACTGGCCAGCTCATGCACCTGGTGCAGCGATTGCAGCACGGCGGTCAGCTTCCAACCCAAAGCCTCTGGCGTGCGGATCAGCTCTTCGGCGGCGGCGCGGCGAATGCCGCGACCGGGAGAGAAGAGCGAGACCGCCTCGAGAATGTTGGTCTTGCCCGCACCGTTCGGGCCATAAAGCGCAATCGGGCGGCCATCTAAAGAAAGCCGCGCCGCGCGATGCGAGCGAAAATGCGAAAGCGTCAGCTCGGAGAGGCAAAGGCGGGTCATGGGACCCCGCTTTGAGGCGGGTTAGACCCGCATCGGCATGACAACATAGACCGCGCTGGTGTCATTGCCCTCGCGCATCAGCGTCGGGTCGCCGGCGGAGTTGAAGAGGAACACGGCGTTCTCGCGGTCCACCTGGCTGGCGATCTCGAGCAGGTACTTGGCGTTGAACCCGATCTCGAGCCTTTCGTCGCCATAAGCCACGGCCAGCTCTTCCTCGGCGTTGCCGCTATCGGGCGCGTTCACGGACAGAACCAGCCGGTCCTCGTCCAGCTGCAGCTTCACCGCGCGGGAGCGTTCCGACGACACGGTGGCCACACGGTCCACGGCCTTGGCAAAATCGGCGGCGTCGACCTCCATCTTGCGGGTGTTCCCGGCGGGGATCACGCGCGTGTAGTCGGGGAAGGTGCCGTCGATGACCTTCGATGTCAGGGTGATCTCGGGCGTGGCAAAGCGCACCTTGGTCTCGGATACGCTGACGGCGATGGTCGCGTCGTCATCGTCCAGCAGCTTGCGCAGCTCGCCCACGGTCTTGCGGGGCACGATCACGCCGGGCATTTCCTCGGCGCCTGCGGGCAGTTCGCTGTCGATCCGCGCCAGGCGGTGGCCATCGGTGGCCACGCAGCGCAGCATCTTGCCGCCCTCTGCCTCGGCGACATGCATATAGACGCCGTTGAGATAATAGCGGGTTTCCTCGGTGGAAATCGCGAATTTTGACTTGTCGAAGAGCCGTCGCAGCTCGGGCGCCTTGGCCGAGAAGTTCGACTGATACTCAGACGAGGCCATCACCGGGAAATCCTCGCGCGGCAGCGTGGCCAGCGAGAAGTTGGACCGGCCCGCCGCGATCTCGAGCCGCCCCGAGGCGCCGTCATCGATAAGCTGCACCAGCGCCCCGTCCGGAAGCTTGCGCACGATCTCGTTCAGCGTCACCGCGCTGACCGTCGTGGCGCCGGCGCGCTCGACCTTGGCGGCGGTTTTATCGACGACTTCGATGTCGAGATCCGTCGCGCGGAAGCTGACGGTGTCGCCTTCGGCCTCGATCAGTACGTTGGCGAGGATCGGAATGGTGTTCCGGCGCTCGACAACAGACTGCGCCTGGCCGACTGCTTTCAGCAGTGTTGCGCGCTCGATGGATAGTTTCATGCCCTCGATCCTTTGCCCTGTGCCGGGGGGGTGAAACGTACTCGTTTCCGGCCCCGGCTCAAGTCATTTTTTGGGGTTGAACCCCATATATGGGGTCCGAAGGGCATCTAGGTCACGCTTCGAGCGCGCGCCGCAGCAGCTCCAGGTCCTCGGCGATCTGGCTGTCGGTGCCGCGCAGCTCGTCGATCTTGCGCACGCCATGCATCACCGTGGTGTGGTCGCGACCACCGAACCGGCGCCCGATCTCGGGCAGGCTGCGGCTGGTCATCTTCTTGGCCAGCCACATGGCGACCTGGCGGGGGCGGGCGATGGTGCGCACGCGGCGGGGCCCGATCAGGTCGCTGAGCCGCACGTTATAGTGCTCGCCGACCTTGCGCTGGATCTCTTCGATGGTGACCTTGCGGTCCGCCTCGCGCAGGATGTCGGCCAGGCAGTCCTGTGTCAGCTCTAGGCTGATCTCTTTGCCCACCAGGGATGCGAAGGCGAAGAGGCGCATCAGCGCGCCTTCGAGCACGCGGACGTTGGTGGAGATGCGATGGGCAAGGAACTCTAGCACGCCGTCGGCCATGGGCACGTTGCCATGGGCGGCGCGCTGCTGTTCGGTCTTTTGTTGCAGGATGCCGAGGCGCAGCTCGTAGTCGGTCGGGTGCAGGTCAACGACCAGCCCGCTTTGCAGGCGCGACTTGATGCGGGCCTCAAGGTCCTTGATCTCGCCGGGCGCGCGGTCCGCGGAGATGATGATCTGCTTGTGCTGATCCACAAGCGCGTTGAACGTGTGGAAGAATTCTTCCTGGGTGCTGTCCTTGCCCGCGATGAACTGCACGTCATCTACCATCAAGACGTCGACCGAGCGGAAGAGCTGTTTGAAATCCATCATCTGCTTTTCGCGCAGCGCCTGGATGAAGCGGTACATGAACTGTTCGGCCGACAGGTACACAACGCGCAGGTCGGGGCGTTGCGTTACCAGCTCGTGCGCGATGGCGTGCATGAGGTGGGTCTTACCAAGGCCGACGCCGCCATAAAGGAACAGCGGGTTGAACGTGACCTCGCCGCCCTCGGCGACGCGTTTGGCCGCGGCATGGGCCAGCTCGTTCGGCTTGCCGACCACGAAACGCTCGAAGGTGAAGCGCGGGTCAAGCGGGGCGCCGGGCACGCCGAAAGCATCGTGGCCAGCCTGCGCGGGAGGGGTGGCCGTGGGTTTTGCGGCAGGCTGACGAGGGGCCCCGGAAGACACCGCGAATTTCAGCCGCGACACATCCGCGCCGGACTTAGTGAGCGCGCCAAGGATGTTGTCGGCATAGTTGCGCTGCACCCAATCCCCCATGAAATTGGTGGGTACGTGGAAGGTGGCGACCCCGTCTTGGAGCTGCGCGAACTCAAGCGGTTCAATCCAGTTTGAGAAGTTGCTCTTGCCTACTGCCCCAGCAAGCGATTCCTTAATGTGTCCCCAAGTGGCGTTGTCCATCTGTCTTTTGACCCGCTTTCTTTCCGTCCTGACGATCGACGCTTTTTGCGCCGTTTATAGAGGCCAAACCCAAACGGTCTCGTGCCCCGAGCTCAAGTTGTCGACTCATACGCGCCACATTCGGCATTGGTCTTGGAACAAACCGCGCTCCCACCACTTTGGCGGTGCAAGTCCCAAGGCCCATGTCCCCTCACGAATACACCTACTACAGCAATGCCAAACGCATCTTCGAGCCCCCAGCTCGGAGAATAGGCGTCGTGACCAGAGCTGCCGTTATGGAGGCAATGTGGCAATTAGGTATGCAACACACCACGCGGCGCTTTGCTACCCCCACATGCATAAACTACAACCGGAATATGAACCGGTCATAGTCACACCAAGCAAAGCGGGCCGTTGTCGGGCCATGTTATCGCCCTTGGCAATTCGGCTGGCAATCCGACACCATCAGGCGACGCTTCACTTGATTCCCCCAGTTGGACGTTGTGAATCGACTTCGTGAAGCTAGCGTGCCGATTGCGGATCGCGCAACAGAACATGCCGCTTGACTCGGTGCTTTCGGCGAAAGAATCCCAGAACCGTAACTCGCCCCGCCGATTTCGCGGTCAAAATATCACATCCCAAAAAAAGAGGCGCGCCGAGGTCGACGCGCCTATCGTTTTTGTCGCCCTGAGAGGAATCACCCAGAGCGAAATGAGCAGCCAGGCTTTAACCGATTGCTTTTACGCGCGAACTCAGGCGCGACATCTTCCGAGCGACGGTGTTCTTGTGCAGAACGCCTTTGGACACGCCGCGCATCAGCTCTGGCTGAGCGGCGCGCAACGCGGAGGCCGCGGCGTCTTTGTCGCCAGAGGCGATCGCCTCTTCGACCTTGCGCAGATAGGTGCGGATGCGCGAACGACGTGCTTTGTTGATTTCTTGGCGGCGCGTGTTTTGGCGCGCGCGCTTCTTGGCTTGGGGCGAATTTGCCATCTATCGGGTCCCGTCCTTGGGTCTGTTAAAATCTCGCACGCGAAAGCGACCCGGCCGGACGAATATCAACGGCATCATCTGGCCAAGGCGGGCCTCACGCGCATGTAGGCGCGCCGCTTACGACGGGCGCGCCCGATTAGCAAGGGGATTCGGCTATTTGTCGCGGAACTGCGGCTCGCGTTTCTCTAGGAAGGCGGCCATGCCCTCCTTCTGGTCTTCGGCCGCAAAAAGTGAATGGAACATGCGGCGCTCGAACAAGAGCCCCTCGCGCAACGTTGTCTCGTAGGACCGGTTCACCGCCTCTTTGATCGCGCGGGTCGGCAGCACGGATTTCTCGGCGATCTTCTGCGCCGCCGTCATGACCTCTTCCATCAGCTTCTTGGCGGGCACCACGCGGCTGACCAGGCCAGAGCGCTCGGCCTCCTCGGCGTCCATGAAACGACCGGTCAGGTTCATGTCCATCGCTTTGGACTTGCCGACGAAACGTGTCAGGCGCTGCGAGCCGCCAATGCCGGGCATCACACCTAGATTGATTTCGGGCTGGCCGAACTTGGCGGTGTCTGCGGCAATAATGAAGTCGCACATCATCGCCATCTCGCAGCCGCCGCCCAGGGCGTATCCCGCGACCGCGGCAATGATAGGCTTGCGGATGCGCGCGAAATCTTCGCTGACTTGCCCGAACATGTCGCGGGCGGTCACTTCGACGAAGCTAAGCTCGGACATCTCTTTGATATCCGCGCCCGCAGCGAAGGCCTTTTCAGAGCCGGTGATCACGATCACGCGCACTTTGTCATTGCAATTGGCCTCGCGTAGCGCGGTTCCCAGCTCTGTTAGAAGCTCGGAATTCAGCGCGTTCATCGCGTCCGGTCGGTGCAATTTGATGAGTGAAACGTGGTCTTCTACTTCGACGATGAGCGTCTTGAAGGCCATGAGGTCGCCTTTGGTTGTTCCGCGTCCGACCGAGTCCATAACATTGCTTGCGCGGGGATCAAGTCATCTTTGACACTTTGGGCAGTAGAAGCTTGACCGTCCGGACTGGACGATTCGTTTTATAGTTGCATCGCAATCGGGGCTTTTGCAGGCCTCGCCCTCGCGGTCATAGACATCAAAGCTGTGCTGAAAATATCCAAGCTCTCCATGGGCTTGGCGGTAGTCTTTCAGCGACGAACCGCCCGCCTCTATGGCATCGCGCAGCACTTGGCGGATGACCGGAACCAAGGCGCCGACACGCGCCGCGCTCAACTTCCCAGCCTTGCGTTTTGGTGACACCCCAGCACGAAAAAGAGCCTCGCAGACATAGATATTGCCCAGCCCGGCGATGATTTTCTGGTCAAGCAGCGCTGATTTCATGGGCGTGTTGCGCCCATTGAGTCGCTCTTTCAGGTAGTCCTCGTGGAAATCGTTGCCCAACGGTTCGGGGCCAAGATCGCGGATCAGCCAATGCTGCTCGACCGCCTTGGTCGGCGTCAGGTCCATCGCGCCAAAGCGCCGCGCGTCGTTGAAGGTCACCCGCGCGCCGTTCTCCATGTCCAGCACCACGTGGTCATGCTTCTCAGGTGCGGGGTGGTCGTGGTGGAACTGCCCCAGCGGGTCGCCAGAGATCAGCATCCGCCCGGACATGCCAAGATGGATGATCAGGGTCTCGTCCGAGGCGAGATCCGCAAGGATGTATTTCGACCGCCGGCGCAGCGCGTTCACCCGCTGACCCGTAAGCCGCTCGGCCATGTGCTCGGGGAAGGGCCAGCGCAGGTCGGGCCGGTTCACCTGGGCGCGGGCGATCACGGCGCCCTCCATTGCGGGCAAAAGGCCGCAGCGTACCGTCTCAACCTCTGGCAATTCAGGCACTTACATCCCCCGCGACCGTGGGGCCAATTGTAACCGCCCCAATCAACCCTATAAGAAGGGAGAGTTTCTGCGCGAGGGCAAGGGGCGAATGGCCGAGACCGATCAAAGCACCACACATTTTGGGTTCGAAACCGTGCCGGAGGCCGAGAAGGCCGGGCGCGTGCATGGGGTCTTTTCCTCGGTGGCGTCCAAGTACGACGTTATGAACGATGTAATGAGCGGGGGCATCCATCGCATCTGGAAGGACGCGATGATGGACTGGCTTGCGCCCCGCGCCGGGCAGCGCCTGTTGGACATGGCGGGCGGCACCGGGGATATCGCGTTCCGATTCCTGCGGCGTGCGCCGGGGGCAGAGGTCGTGGTCTGCGACATCAACGAGCCCATGCTGATCGAGGGGCAACAGCGCGCCGAGGCGGTGCAGATGGCCGACCGTTTGGATTGGGTTGTCGGCGACGCGATGGCTCTGCCCTTCGAGGACAACAGTTTCGACGTCTACACGATCAGCCTCGGCATCCGGAACGTCACGCGCCCAGCAGAGGCCCTGGCCGAGGCCTACCGCGTGCTCCGACCTGGCGGCCGCCTGATGGTGCTGGAATTGTCGCATATACCGCAGGAGGGGCTGCAAAAGCTCTATGATCTCTACAGCTTCAACGTCATCCCGAACATGGGCAAGCTGATCGTCGGCGACAGCGCCAGCTATCAGTACCTGGTCGAATCGATTCGCCGCTTTCCCGACCAAGAGACCTTCCTTGGCATGATCCGCGATGCGGGGTTTGGGCAGGCCAAGTACCGCAACCTCTCGATGGGCGTCGCGGCACTGCATTCAGGCTGGAAGCTTTGAGGGGCCCGCATAACATATGGCGGCTGATCCGCACCGGCGCGACCTTGGAGCGCACCGGCGCGATGTCGGTGGTGATGGGCGCCTTCAACCCGCCCTGGGCGTTCCGCGTTGCGGCGCGCGGGCTTGCCTGGCCATTCCAGTGGCTGGGGCTGAAGGGCGACGTGTCGCGTCCGCCGCTGACCCGGGCTTTGACCGCTTTGGGGCCCGCCTACATCAAGTTCGGGCAGCTCATGTCGACGCGGCCCGACGTGGTCGGGGCAGAACTGGCCCGCGAGTTGCAGGTGCTGCAAGACAAGCTGCCGGAGTTCTCCGTCGAGGAGGCCAAGCGCACCGTCGCCGCCGAGCTAGAGCGCCCGGTGGACGAGGTGTTCTCAGAGTTCTCGCCGCCCGTCGCCGCGGCGTCCATCGCCCAGGTGCACCGCGCGCGGCTGGCCGAAGATGGCCGCGCGGTGGCCGTTAAGGTCCTGCGCCCCGGCATTGAGCGCGCCTTTCAGACGGATATCGACGCCTTTTATTTGGCCGCCGACACGATTGAGCTGTTATCCCCGGCGTCGCGGCGCTTGCGCCCCCATGACGTGATCGAGCATTTCGAAAGCGTCGTGGCCGGGGAGCTGGATCTGCGGATGGAAACCTCCTCGGCGGCTGAGTTCGCGGCGAACACTGACGGCGACGACGGGTTTCAGGTGCCCAAGGTCGAATGGTTCCTGTCTGGGCGCCGCGCCATGACCCTTGGCTGGGCCGAGGGGATCGCAGCCAATGATCTCGACGCGATTGATGCTGTGGGCCACGACCGCCCCGCGCTGGCCGAGCGCGTGCTGCAGCTGTTTCTTAGCCACGCGCTTCGCGACGGCTATTTCCACGCGGATATGCATCAGGGCAATCTGAAGATCGCGCCAAACGGGGACATTATTGCGCTGGATTTCGGGATCATGGGGCGCATCGACGAATACACACGCCGCGTCTATGCCGAGATCCTCTTTGGGTTCATCCGCAAGGACTACCGCCGCGTGGCCGAGGTGCATTTCGAGGCGGGCTATGTGCCCGCGGATCGTGACATCGACGAGTTCGCCCGCGCCTTGCGGTCGGTAGGCGAGCCGATCTTTGGGCTCGACGCCTCGCGGGTGTCGATGGCGCGGCTCTTGGCCTATCTCTTTGAGGTGACCGAGCGGTTCGGGATGCAGACCCGCACCGAGCTGATTCTATTGCAGCGCACCATGGTGGTGGTCGAGGGCGTGGCGCGCTCGCTCGACCCGCATATCAACATCTGGCAGGTCGCCCGGCCCATCGTCGAGAGCTACATCAAAGAGAATATCGGCCCGAAAGCCCTGCTGCGTGACCTGACCAAGACCGCGCGCGTCGTGGCCAGGTTCGGGCCGAAGCTGCCCGGCATGGTCGAGGCCGCCCTGATTCGACAATCTGATCCTGAAGAGACACCAAAGCCGCGCGGCTGGGCGCGCGACCTGACCTGGATGTTCCTGGGCGCCGGGGTCGCTTTGGTTTCGGCCTGGCTCGTCGGGCTGATCTAAGCGCATCAGAAATAGCTGCGCACCAACGCGCCCGAGATCAGGCTCCACCCGTCTGCGACCACAAAGAAGGCCAATTTGAACGGCAGCGACACGATGGCTGGCGGCACCATCATCATGCCCATCGACATCAGCACCGCGGCAACCACGAGGTCGATGATCAGAAACGGTAGGAAGATCAGGAAACCGATCTGGAAGGCGCGTTCGACCTCGCTCAGCAGGAAAGACGGCACCAGGATCGACAGCGGCGCCTCGGGCGCGAGCGGGGTCGAGGCCGTCGCTTCGCGCAGCGCCGCCAATCGCTCGAAGGTCTCCGGCTCGATCCGGTTGGACATAAACCCACGGAACGGGATCAGCGCCTCGCGAAACGCCGCCTCGATGGAAAGCGAGCCTTCGATCAGCGGTTGCGCGCCGCGCGTCCAGGCTTCGGTAAAGACCGGCTCCATCACAAAATAGGTTAGGAACAAGGCGAGGCTGATGATCAGCATATTCGGCGGGGATTGCTGTAGGCCCAACGCCTGACGCAGGATCGACAGCACCGTCACAATGAACGGAAAGCAGGTGATCATGATCGCCAGCCCCGGCACCAGGCTGAGCAGCGTGATCAGGATGATCAACTGGATCGAACGCGTCGCCAGCGAGCCCTCTTCCCCGAGGGTGATGGTGATCTCTTGCGCGCCAGCGCTTGTTGCCAAGAGCGCGAAAGCGGCGACGAGAAAGAAGTTGAGAAAGGTGCTCCGCAAACGTCAGAGCCCGTTCGAGAGGTCAGCGATCTCGGTCAGTCGTACCGCAAGCTGGCCCGCGTTTTCGCCGTCCAGCTCTTGCAGCTCTCCCAGCGCGATCAGCTTGTCGCCCACATAAAGCTCAACCGGGTCCTCGACCTTCTTGTCGAGCATCAAAACCGCCTCGTTCTCAAGCGAAAGCAGTTCCTTCACCTTAGGGTGCGCCTTGCCCACCGACACGGTCACCTCTATCGGCACGCGGGTGAATGGGTGGCCGGTTTCGGCCTCGGGTGTGTCAGCCATCGATTATTGCCCTTTCATTTAGGTCTGACAGCGCGCGCACGGATTTCGCGATTTCTTCAAGCGCCTGCGTCAGATCAATCTTTCGCTCAATGCGGCCGACGCGCAGAAAGGCCTGCCCGTCGGACAGCGTTACCTCCTCGACCAAGTCGAATTCCGAGATGCCGCTGGCCTCCAGATGCGGCCGGAGCAGCGCCTCGCTATCTGGGGCCACGGCGATGTGCACAGGGCTATCGGCGCAGTCTGCGATCAGCGGCTCTAACGTCTCTACGATTCGCGGTCCAAGAGAGTCGCGCACCAGCGTCGGCAGAAGGTTCCCAATGAGTTCCTCAAGTAGCGGCTCCATTGCCTTCAAGATGTGGGTGCGCGCCTCATGAAAACCGAAGGACATCTCTTTGAGGTGCCGCGCCAGCTCTGTGCCTATGCGCGCCTGCTCCTCGGTCTCGGATCGCACTGCGTCGTCCCAACCGGCCTTGTAGCCCTGCTCATAGGCATTCATCCGCGCCGTCTCGGACTCCGTGGTGCTGATGCGATCATCAGACGACTGAAGGGGGCCAGCTTCGGAGAGCGCAAAATCCTCTAGCGCGAGCGCCATCAAGCCGTCTCCTCCGAGTCTTCCATCCAGCTTCTCAGCACCTCGATGGTCTCGTCCTTGCGTTCGTCGATGAGCTGGCGCAGGCGGTCAACGGGATCACCGCTCATATTCCCGCCCGCGATGTCGATTTCCGGCAGACCACCGGCCCCAAGCAGCCCGTCGCCAGACACCAGCGCCGCGCCAGGCAGCGGCCCCGGACCATCGTCGATTTCGCCGTTCAAAGCGCCAAGGCTGATATCGGGCAGACCTGTATCGCCACCCAATTCAGGCCCATCAGCGCTCTGCGCCGTCGCTGGTTCTGCGGCTGTTGCGGCGATCGGGGCCGCGGCGGCCGGCAGCGCCAAGGCGGGGGCGGCGTCCAGGGGCCGCGACAGGATTGGCCGCACAACGAACATGCCAAGCGCTAAGGCCACCAGGGCCAACACAGTGAGTTGGATGATGCTCATCGCGTCAATATGGAGGGTCTGCAGCAGGGACGGGGCGCTTTCTGGCACCTCGGAGATCAAAGGCTCGAACTCCAGTGAGCGCAGGGTGATCGAATCACCACGGTCAGCGTCGAAACCGACAACCGAGGCGACGAGCTCGCGCAGGGTCTCTAGTTCTTCGTCGCTGCGCGGTGCCCAAGTCGATTCACCCAAGGCCTCGTCGACTGTGCGAATGCCGTCAACAAGCACCGCCACCGAGAGTTTTTTGATCGCACCTGGTGAACGAACCACTTCTCTTGTCGTTTCACTGACTTCGTAGTTAACGCGCTCGCGCGTTTCGCTATTCTCGCTTTGGCTATTGTTGCTGTTCCCGCCGGCGTCGCCATCGGGAAGGTTGCTTGCGACAGTCACGGACCCGCCTTGCGAACCGCTTGCCGAGGTTGTGCGCTCCTCGGTGTCCGAGCTGATCGCCACGCGATTCTCGGGGTCGAATCGCCGCTCAAAAATTGCCTCTCGTTCCGTGACGGTTTCAACGGCGACCTCAACGACCGCATTGCCATGCCCGACCCGCGCCTCAAGCAGGCGCTCGATGTTTTGCTTCAGCTCAGCCGAACGTTCGTCGGCCCCGCCGCCCGACAGCGGCGAATCCTCGCCGGCCATGACCAGCCCGCCGCGCCCGTCAATCACCGCCACATCCTCTGGTGCCAGCCCCGCGACTGCGGAAGAAACAAGGAATTTCATTGCCTTAGCGTGCGCCGCGGAAAGTCCACCGGACGCTGTAGTGACCGTTACTGAGGCGGTTGGCTTGAGGTCGCGTTGGAAGGGGTTAGAGGACGGATTCGAGATATGCACCCGGGCGCCCTTAATCTGCGGGCTAGCCGTGATCGTGCGCGCCAGCTCTCCCTCTTTGGCCCGCCAATAGGCGGCGTCAAACATCTGCGACGTGGTGCCGAAGCCCGACAGCGAATCGAGCAGTTCATAGCCCTGCCCATTCCCGGCCGGCAGCCCTTCTGCCGCGAGCGTCAACCGCAGCGCGTCGCGCTGCGCGGCATCCACGAAAATCGCACCGGCCCGCACGTCGTAATTCACGCCCTGCTGATCCAGCGCTGCCACGACCTCTCCGGCAGCGGTGGGATCAAGCCCAGCATACAAGAGTGACATGGTTGGCTGCGACGCCATGCGCGATAGCCCTAAAACCGCCGCAAACATCGCGACCGTTGCGACCAACACGGTTACGCGGCGGCGCGCATCCAGCGTCGACCATACCGACAGAATCTGCTGCAAAGAGGATCTCCATTCTGAAAGTCCGCCGTCACCTTGCAACGATCTGGTTTAACAATCGGTTAGTCCCAATCGGTCTATATCGATTCCTGACAAACATTTTTTGCGGGGGCTAAAATGGCCGAGGAAACGACAGAAGAAGAGCTGGAAGAGGAACCACCGAAGAAGTCCAAAATGCCCATGTTAATTGGGCTTGTGATGTTCTTGCTGCTCGGTGGTGGCGGCTTCTTTGCGGTCTATTCGGGCATGATTCTCGCGCCCGAACCCACCGGCGAGCACGCAGAGCAGGAAGAAGAGCCAGAGGCGCTGCCTTTGCCGGATGTCGCGTTCGTCCCCATTGAACCGTTGGTTATCACGCTGGGGAAAGGGTCCTCGACGAGATACTTAAAATTTGATGCGCAATTGGAGGTCGAGCCAGACGCCGAAAGCGATGTCACAGACCTCTTACCGCGAGTCGTGGATGTCATGAATGGCTACCTGCGCGCCGTCAGCATGACCGATCTCGAAGAACCGACCGCGCTGATAAAACTGCGCGCGCAGATGCTGCGCCGCATCCAGATCGTGACCGGGGAGGGCCGTGTTCGCGACCTTCTCATCATGGAATTTGTGCTGAACTAGGGAGGCACCGATGGAACTTATTGCCGATATTCTACTCATAGCGGGTGCGGCGGCCGCTGCGTTTTACTGCATTGTGCTTTCGCGGCGTCTAAAGCGCTTTAACGATCTCGAGAAAGGCGTCGGCGGTGCCATCGCGGTGCTGTCGGGCCAGGTCGATGACATGACCAAGACGCTGCAGATGGCGCAGAGCGCCGCGAACGGGTCCAACGAATCGCTCCAAGGGCTGACGGGCCGTGCCGAGGACGTGGCAAAGCGCCTCGAATTCCTCGTGGCGAGCATGCATGATCTGCCGCATGTGTCCGACGGCAACGAGGCGCGGTCCAGCACTTCAACGCCACAAGATGCGGCCCCTGAGGCGTCCACCTTCCGCTCGGCCCGCCACGACGCTGCGAGGACTGCGGCATGACAAAAACTCAAAAGAAAAAGCCGTTCATGCGTCGCCTGTTCGGACCGGGCCGCAGCACGCTTTGGCTGATCGCAGCCTTGCTGTTGGGATCGGCGGCCTTGCGCCTTGGCGTCGGTGCCAGCAGCGCAATCGCGTTGGAATCCGATCCCATGAAGATGGAGAAATCCGCCGATATGGCCTCCGCCACGCCCGGGGAAGGCATGCACAAAGACGGCGAGATGTGCAAAAGCAGCGAAGAAATCGCCAAGATTCTAAAGTCTTTATCGGCGCGCGAGGATACGCTTGACGCGCGGGAAGCGGCCTTGATGGACCGCATGGCCGCGCTCAGCCTGGCAGAGCAGGAGATCAAAAAGAACCTGGTCGCGCTTGAACAAGCCGAGCAAGAACTGTCCGCGACCTTAGCCGTGGCGGATACGGCGGCCGAGAACGACCTTGCCCGGCTCACCGCAGTTTATGAGAGCATGAAGCCAAAGGACGCCGCGGATCTCTTTGCCGCTATGTCGCCTGATTTTGCCGCCGGGTTCCTTGGCCGTATGCGTCCAGACGCGGCTGCCTCGATCATGGCGGGGCTTGATGCCTCCGCGGCCTACTCGATCAGCGTAATCTTGGCCGGACGGAACGCGAATGTGCCAACAGAATGATAACGCTCACCGCCTGTTAACTTCTATCGCCAATAATCCTGCTGCGGCCTAGGGGGCCGGGGGATCAGAGGGCGCGAAACATGATCGGTATCGTAGGAATTGTGATTATCTTCGTGATGGTCTTTGGCGGTTACATCGCCGCCGGGGGCAAACTTGGCATCATTCTAAAGTCTCTGCCGTATGAGATGGCGATGATCGGCGGCGCCGCCGCGGGGGCGTTCACCATCTCGAACGATATGGCGGGTATCAAACACACGATGAAGGACATGGGAAAAGTGTTCAAAGGCCCAAGCTGGAAGCACCACGATTACAGGGACCTCCTGTGCTTGCTGTTTGAGTTGATTCGTCTTGGGCGCGCGAATGCGGTCGGTCTCGAGGAGCATATTGAGGATCCGGAAAACTCGTCGATCTTTCAGCGCTACGAAAAAATCGCCGCCGATAAAGAGGCCACAGCTCTGATCTGCGACACGCTGCGTTCGGCATCGATGAACTATGACGACCCGCATCAAGTTGAGGAAGTCCTGGAGAAGCGGATGGAGGCGAACCTGCATCACGCCTTGCATGGCAGCCACCAGCTGCAGGCCCTCGCGGATGGTCTGCCCGCGCTTGGAATTGTCGCCGCGGTTCTGGGCGTGATTAAGACAATGGGTTCCATCGACCAACCGCCTGAGATCCTTGGCAAGATGATCGGCGGCGCGCTTGTGGGCACTTTCTTGGGAGTGTTCTTGGCATACGGCTTTTTTGGCCCATTCGCTTCGAAGGTTAAGAATGTTGTCGAAGAGGACGCGCATTTCTACCAGTTGATCCGCGAGGTGCTGGTCGCGAACCTGCATAACCATGCCACGAACATCTGCATCGAAGTTGGCCGCCAAAACACACCCGGCCATTCACGCCCCAGCTTTACCGAGCTGGAAGAGGCACTAAAGGAGGCAAAACAAGCCGCCGCATGATCCGAATTCTCACCCTGATCCTCATTTGCCTGTTACCCGCAGCTGAATTGGCCGCACAGAACCGCGTACAATCGGGCAACCACGCAAGTTTTGTTCGCTTGGTACTCTATTTTGACGAGGAGCCTGAATGGGCGTTCGGTCGGGTAGAGGGGGGATATGAATTTAGGGCCCCAAACGCGGTGGACGGTTACGCGATAGAAAGCGTATTCGACCGGATCCCCCAAGACCGCCTGGCAGACCTGAGAGACGAGGGCGATGGCAGGCTTTCTCTGGGTGTCGAATGCGACTGCCACGCGGTGGCGTTCGTTATCGCGGAGGGGATCGTGCTTGACGTCAGGGATGGCGATGCGCCGGAAGGGTCCGCGTTCGAGGCCAGTCTGGTGTTGAACGAAACCATCGAAAACGAAACCATCGAAAGTGAAGTCGAGCAGGCCCAAGAGACCAGCCCGGTCCCTCTGCTTGACCAAAGCGGCACTCAGCCATTCGTTGCTATGCCCATGATGACGACAGGCGCGATTGCGGATTTGGCGCAAAGATACACGGCCGCCAGGACGCAACGCGCTTGGTCCCGGAACCTTGCCGTGCGGGCAGAGCCGATTGTTCCCAAAGATGGACCTGTTCGCCCACCGCAGGGTGAAGAGATGGGTGCCGACGTCGAGATGGCGCGCGATGGGCGCGTCGACACACTAGAGGCGGATCTCATCGAACAGATTGGGCGCGCGGCGTCGCAGGGTTTGGTGGTCGCCGATCTGACAGAGACGTTACGCGAGATGGAACGCGGGATCCCAGCAGAGAGGGATGCTGCGGACATGGAAGAGAAGCCCGCTGATGTGGCGGCAAATACCAGCCTTGATCATGTCCGCTTACAAACGGCCATAGACCGCGGAATCGCCCGGCCAAGCGGGCCAAACGCAACCACCACGTCAGGGGCAACTTGCCTAAGAGACGAACTGTTTGAGGTCGCAAGCTGGGGCATAGCGGAAAACACCGAAGATGGGTTCTTTGTCGGACGCACGGCCCTTGTGGGCGAGTTCGATGCCGTTGACAAAAAGGCGGTTTCAGAAATGGCGAAGAAATACATCTTCCTGACCTTCGGCGCGGAAACGCGTGCCTTGTTGGACGCTTTCGGGGACGGGATCAAACATCGCGAAGTAATGCTGGCCCTGGCAGATATTATGGATCACGGCGAAAGCGAAAGTGGTGCCATTCCCATGGCGCAGGTCAGCTGTGAGGCGCGGGTGGCATTCTGGGCTATGCTAGCGCATCCAGACCTTGACCCGGCTCTGGAGGTGGCGACCCAACCGGTTCTTGGAGCGTTTTCGGAGCTTCCGCTGCATCTGCGACGCCATTTGGGTCCGCACCTGGCGCATCGTTTCCTTTCGGTCGGTGATGTCGAGACCGCGAAGGAGATCTCTAGCGCGATCTCGCGCGCGCCAGGAGACCCGGGTCCGCATTTTGAGATGCTGAGTGGCGAGCTTGCGCTTGCCGATGGCAATCCCAACGAAGCCATCGGGCATTTCGAAGATGTGTTTCGCAACGATGGTCAGATGGCCGCGGAGGCGGTGATCCGGCTTGTTGATGAGAGTGTGAACAACGGCGTTGACTTGCCCCCGCGCATGCCGACTGCGACCGCGGCGATGGCCCATGAGGCCGAGGGCACGACCGTGGGCTCAGAGCTATTGCGCGTGCAGATCCGTGCGCAAGCCAACAACGGCGACGTAGTTGGCGCCATAAAGGCGTTGGTCCAGCATGAAGCTGACGGTGCGCTCATGCCCCAGCAGGCCTCCGTGCTCCGAGAGGAGTTGTTCGAGCTGGCTGTGGCCACAACGTCGGACGCTGATTTTGTCGAGGTTGCCTTAGACCGCACCCTGGTGTCGGGGGATAACCAAAGGGCTGTCGAAATACGCCGCCAGATTGCGGCCCGGCTCGTTGATATAGGCTTGTCGGCGCGCGCGCGAGGTCCTTTCGATAAACGAAACAACGTCTGATAGTGACCGGCTGCTATATGCAAGGTCCCACCTCGCGGAAGGTGAACCAGAGCTTGCATTGGCCTATTTGGCTGGTGCGAGTGACGGCGAGGCCGGCGTTTTGCGGGCGCGTGCGCTGGCGCGCCTTGGCGATTTCGCGCAGTCGGCGCAACTGCTTGCGGTGCTTGGCGATGACGAAGCCGCGTTGGATATGAATTGGCAGAACCAAGACTGGCAGGAGGTTGCCAGCAACGGGACGGGCGAGCGGCAACGCGCCGCGGAACTCGCGGTTGATGATGATCCTGTAGAGGCGAGCGGGCCCATCGCAAGAAACCAAGCATTGTTGTCGCGAAGTTCTGAGACGCGAAGCGCTCTCAATGCTCTGCTGACAGCGGTGGAGCGACCCTAAACGCTCACCAAATCTCAACCAATGATGGTTACCGGTGAGAAGAGCAGCAAGAAATGCGGCGCGTGCAAACATGCAGAAAATAGCGAGTGAAAGACCGGCCGTTCAAACCGGCGAGTGGCGAGTGGGCGGCGTGGCGCGACGTACTTTGCGGCTGATATCTTGCCTCAGGGTGGTCGAATGAATCTCTCACTTTCGAATATTTTCCAGCCGACCATCTTGTTGGCTTTGGCGCTGATGGCGGTCATCGTCATGATGATCTTACCAGTGCCCTCATGGGTCTTGGACATCGGTCTTGCCGCCTCGTTCGCCCTCGCGATTTTGATGTTCACGGTCACGCTATTCATCGAGCGACCGCTGGATTTCTCGGTGTTTCCCACAGTCTTGCTGTCATCGTTGATGTTGCGGCTGTCGCTGAATGTGTCCTCCACCAAACTCATCATTGGTGAGGGGCACACGGGCACAAAGGCCGCCGGGAACGTCATTGAGGGCTTTGCGATGTTCGTGATGAGCGGCAGCATCTTCCTAGGTTTGGTGGTGTTTTGCGTCCTGCTCATCGTGAATTTCGTTGTGATCACAAAGGGCGCGGCGCGTATGGCCGAGGTGGGCGCCCGCTTTGCGCTGGACGGGATGCCCGGCAAGCAGTTGGCAATCGATAGCGATATGTCCGCCGGTGCCATCGATCATGAAGAGGCGAAAGCCCGGCGCGAGAGAGAGCAGCAAGAGACCACGTTCTTCGGGTCACTGGACGGTGCTTCTAAGTTCGTGAAGGGCGACGCAATCGCCGGGCTTTTGATCACGCTGCTTAACCTGGTGATGGGCCTGATCATCGGCACGGCCATTCATGGTATGGCGCTTGGGCAGGCATTCGAGACCTACGCGATTTTGACGGTGGGTGACGGGCTGGTGAGCCAGATTCCGGCGGTCATTATCTCAATCGCCTCGGCGCTTTTGCTGGCGCGTGGCGGCGCGACCGGATCCACAGACATGGCTTTCTTCAGCCAATTGGGGCGCTATCCGTCGGCGTTGATGACGGTCGCAGTGCTTATGGCCCTGTTCGCGCTGGTGCCTGGGTTGCCATTCATTCCCTTTGTCATCGGCGCGGCAGTGCTTTTTACCGCGGCGTTCTATGGGCGGCGCGCGCAGGAGGCCGAGAGGCAGCGCGAGGAGGCGGACGCTCAGGAGCCCGCGGTGCCCCAGCCCGCCGCATCGCTTGGCGATATGCTGGATTTGGACGACATCCATGTGCAATTCGCGCCGGATCTTGTGGCGATGGTGCTGGACCCCGCGACGGGGCTGGACGTTCGGATCGCGAATATGCGCAACCACATCGCGACGGAGTTTGGCCTGATCCTGCCCGAGATACGGCTGACGGATGATGCCGCGCTGCCGTCCGGAAGTTATGCCATCCGTGTGCAAGGGGTTGAGCAGGCTCAAGATATCTTGCGGCCCGAGCGGCTGCTGGCGATCCTGACGTCCGAGGATCCCAACCTGCCGCCGGGCGAGGACGTGAAAGAGCCCGTATACGGCGCCCCGGCGCGTTGGATCGCCGAGGACATGCATGAAACCGCCGCTTTGACGGGAACCACGGTCGTTACGCCGACCGAGGTCCTGGCGACGCATCTTCTGGAGGTGATCAAGTCAAACTTTGGCCGGTTGCTGAACCTCAAAGCGCTTCGGCGTCTCTTGGATGAGTTCACAAACCTTAGCGACCCAAACCGCGCCGCTGCGAATCGCCGCATGATGGACGAGCTGGTGCCAGATAAGGTGCCGGTGGATCTACTGCTGACCATCCTCAGGCTCCTGCTGGAGGAGCGGGTTTCGATCCGAAACCTGCCGATCATCCTGGAGGCCATTGCCGAGGCGCGCGGCGCGCAGGCCACGCCCGAGGGGATCTGCGAGCATGTGCGCCAGCGGTTGGGTTTCCAGATTATCGCGCCTTTCAAGCGCCCGGATGGGTCCTTGCCGCTGATCCAGCTGGCGCCCGAATGGGAGGAGCGGTTTACCGCCTTCCAAATCGAAGGCGAACGAGGTCAAAAGGACGTGGCACTCCCGCCTGACGACTTCAACAAGCTGGCGAGTGCCGTCAGCGATCGGCTAGCCAAGGCCGGAGAATCCGGCGTCTATCCGGGGCTGGTGACGTCGATCCGGCGCCGACGCTTCCTACGCACCGTGCTGAGCGCCAAGGGCATAAACAACCCGGTGTTCTCATTCGAAGAGATCGGCACCGAGGCCAAGCCGTCCCTCGTCGGGCTGGTGGCTGCGTGAACGAGATGGCGCTTGAGCTGTTGGACATAGGGCGGACCACGTTCGCGATAGGGTTCATCGTTTTCTTGCGCATCGGCGCCGCCATGGCCGTGCTGCCAGCCTTTGGAGAGCGGTCCATCCCGCAGCGTTTACGCTTGGCTCTGGCCTTGGCGTTCACGTTGATCGTGGCGCCCGCCGTCGCGCCCGAGATCGAGCCCATCGTGGCGCGCGGCGACGGGTTTGTTTTCCTCATTTGGACGGAGGTCATCGCCGGGTTGGCCCTGGGCCTGACCTTGCGACTTTTCGTTCTGGTATTGCAGATGGCGGGCACGATCGCGGCGCAGTCCACCTCTTTGTCTCAGATCTTTGGCACCGCGGCCTTGGAGCCTCTGCCCGCCATCGGGCACCTTTTGGTGGTCGGCGGGCTTGCCCTGGCGGCGATGACCGGCCTGCATGTGCAGGTGGCGCGCGCGCTGATCGGATCCTACCAGGTCTTTCCAACGGGCGGTTTTCCGGACCCCTCTTTGCTGGCGGAATGGGGCATCGCGCGGGTCGCCAGCGGCTTTGCCCTAGCCTTTACGTTGGCGGCGCCCTTCGTGCTGGCGTCCTTTGTCTACAACCTCACCTTGGGCATCATCAACAAGGCCATGCCGCAGCTTATGGTGGCCTTCGTCGGCGCGCCCGCGATCACCGCGGGCGGGCTGATCCTGCTGTTCTTGACGATGCCGCTGCTCTTGTCGGTGTGGAACGAGCAGTTCCAAACCTTCCTCGCGAACCCGTTTGAGGCGCGCTGATGAGCCAAGGTGACGAGGACACAGAAAAGCAATATGAACCGACGCAGAAGAAGTTGGATGATGCCCGGCGCAAGGGCGATATCCCGAAGTCGAATGACATCATGACGGCCGCCGCCTATGGCGGTCTTCTTTTGTCCATTCTGGCCATCGGGGCCACTACGATGACCCAGGTCGGCGGGGTCCTGGCCAACCTCTTGGGCCGGTCCGACCAGTTCGCAGAGATTTGGTTCGCCGAGGGGGCGTATCCGCTCTCGGGTGTCTTGGCAGGGATGCTGGGCAGGCCCTTGGCGATCTGGTTCGCCGTTCCTGCCGTTGCGGTCTTGGCGGCCATCCTCGCACAGCGGGCGTTTGTTGTGGCGCCCAGCAAGCTGGAGCCCAAGCTGAGCCGAATTTCTGTGATCTCGAACGCGAAGAACAAGTTCGGTCGCTCGGGGCTGTTCGAGTTCTTCAAGAGCTTCCTAAAGCTCGTGATCTACTCGCTGATCCTGGGGTATTTCCTGTATTGGAAGCTTGACGAGGTCGTCTCGGTCGTAAGTTTCAACCCGCGCGCCGTGCTGCAGCTTATGCTGGACCTGACCGTTGAATTCCTGGCGATCGTATTGGTGATTGCGGCGGTGATCGGCGGCATCGACTATGTGTTCCAGGCGCAGGAGCATACGCGCAAGAACCGAATGTCGCGCAAAGATCTGACCGATGAGGCGAAGCAATCCGAGGGCGACCCGCATATGAAGCAGGAGCGCCGCCAGCGCGCCTACGAGATCGCGATGAACACGATGTTGGCGGATGTGCCGGAGGCGGACGTGGTCGTCGTGAACCCGACCCATTATGCGGTTGCGTTGAAGTGGAGCCGCGCGCCCGGCACCGCGCCGGAATGCGTCGCCAAAGGCGTCGACCAGGTCGCCGCAAAAATCCGCGAGATCGCCGCTGAATCCGCGGTTCCCATCCACCGAGACCCCCCGACCGCCCGCGCGCTTTATGCGTCGGTCGATATCGGCCAGGAAATCCCCGTCGCGCATTACAAGGCCGTGGCCGCGGCAATCCAATTCGCAGAGCGTGTGCGCAAACAGGCCAAGGCATCGCTGCAATGAGCGAGGGATTAAAGAAGATGTCAGAGCTTGCCGCCGCGATCCGCGACCGCGACCTGGCAGAGCTTGCCGCCAAACAAGCGCATCGCCGCGGCGCGGAACTGGCGCGGCTGGACCTTATGGAGCAAGCGGAGGCGGAGCGCCAGGTCGCGTTGAGCGATGTGAGCTATCGCCGGGATTTCGAATCTCCGCGGCATGTATGGCATGCCTCGCGCATCCGAGCGCTGTCCTTCGAAGAGGCCCGGTCTGCCGCGCTCTTGGAGATGCAGCGCAAGGTCACCGCGAAATCCGTCGGCCGCGCGGCCGTGTTGGAGCGGTTGGTCCAGAAAGACCTGAAAGCAAAACGCCGAGAGTGACGGCCCGCAGGCAGACGCAGGAATTGCCGCCTAGACATTGACAGCCCCCCAACGACACTCGATTGATCGGGCCGTGGGAAAAAGCGCAGGATATTTCGACCGGAGCGGGCTTCCGGTCGCGCGGGCAGGGCAGACCGTCGGGCTTTTGGGGGGGTCCTTTGATCCGCCGCATGCGGGTCATGTGCATATCTCGCGCCATGCGCTGCGGCGGTTTGGGTTGGACGCGCTTTGGTGGCTGGTCTCGCCGGGCAACCCGCTGAAGACAGAAGGCCCGGCGCCGTTGGATCGCCGCATGAGCGCCTGCCGCGCCATTATGGACCACCCGAAGGTGATTATCAGCGACGCCGAATCACGGCTGGGCACGCGCTATACGGCTGAGACGCTGCGCGCCCTGCGCCGCCGTTATTGCGGTGTGAACTTTGTGTGGATCATGGGGGCGGACAACCTGGCATCGTTTCATCATTGGGAACAATGGCGGTGGATCATGGAGAATGTCCCGATTGCAGTCCTTGCGCGCCCGGGCGATCGCACAGAGGCGCGGCACTCGCGGGCGGCGACTCAGTATCGCCGCGCGCAACTAAGTGGTAAGGATGCCAAGTATTTGACCAAAAGTAGGGCTCCCTGCTGGTGCTTTGTGAACGTGCCTATGGTAAATTTGTCATCAACGCAGATTAGAGCGCGCGGAGATTGGAAACGTTAATTCTCCAAGCGAATGCGGCGGGGTTATTCTAACCGCAACGGGGGTAAGGAATTGAAGTTGTTTTTTTCACGACGTGTTATTGTCGTCGCTTTGCTTGGGTCCGTGGCAGGGCAAGCTATTGCGCGTGCGCCGCTGACGTCACTCAGACCGTTACCGCGCGGCGCACAGCGGGTCACCGCCCCCGCCCCCGCCCCTGCTGCGGAATCGTTGATCTTGAAGGCGAAACTCAGCGGCAAGGTTGGTTATGTTGTGGCGGACGCGCGCACCGGCGCGGTGCTGGAAGAGCGAAATCAGGGTCTGGCTCTTCCCCCCGCGAGTGTGACCAAAGCCGTCACCGCGCTTTACGCCTTGGATCGCCTGGGCCCAGGATTTCGGTTCCGCACCCGGTTGGTTGCGGATGGAACGGTGTCTAACGGCAGACTTCGGGGCAACCTGATCTTGGTGGGCGGCGGGGACCCAACGCTGGACACGGATGCCCTGGGCGACATGGCGCGTCAGCTTAAGGCGGCGGGCGTGCGAGAGGTGACGGGCAAATTCCTCGTCTATGGCGGGGTGCTGCCGACAATCCCCTCGATTGACCCGGGCCAGCCGGTGCATGTCAGCTATAACCCGGCGGTCTCTGGCCTGAACCTGAACTACAACCGCGTGCATTTCGAGTGGAAGCGGCAGTCGGGCAACTATGCGCTCAAACTGGACGCGCGGGCGCGCAGATACAGCCCGCAGGTGGCTATCGCGAAGATGCGCGTGGTGGATAGATCGCTGCCGGTCTACACCTATGCCAGCAAGTCCCGCCATGATGAATGGACGGTTGCGCGCGGGGCCCTTGGGAATGCGGGCAGCCGCTGGCTGCCGGTGCGAAAGCCCGGGCTATACGCGGCTGAAGTTTTCCAGAACCTTGCCCGCGCGCACGGGGTCTCGGTGCCGCGTGCCAAGGTCATGACCCGGCCGCCGCTTGGCACAACGCTGGTCGAGCATAAGAGCGCGCCTTTGCGCGACATCCTGCGCGCGATGATGAAATTCTCCACCAACCTGACCGCGGAGGTGGTTGGAGTGATGGCGAGTAACATCAAGGGTGGCAGCGTGAAGACGCTGAAATCCTCGGCCAATAAGATGACGGCCTGGGCGCGCAAATCGCTTGGCATGCGGACGGCGAAGTTTGTGGATCATTCGGGGCTGGGCGGCGCCTCGCGCGTCTCGGCGACGGATATGGTGACCGCGCTCCGGATGGCGGCGAAATCCAATAACATCCGAGGCATCTTCAAAGACATCCCGATGCGCAACGACAAGGGTGACATCGTAGAGAACCATCCGGTCAAGGTCCGCGCGAAGACCGGGACGCTGAACTTCGTCAGCGCGCTTGCGGGCTATGCAAGCGCGGCGGATGGGCGAGAGTTGGTATTCGCGATTTTCACCGCAGACGTGCAGCGGCGCAATCAGATCAAGCGCTCGGATGGCGACGTGCCAGAGGGCACGCGGGCTTGGCGCGCGCGATCAAGACGCCTGCAGATTCAACTGCTTGACCGCTGGGGCCGGACCTACGCGGTCTAGCCTATAGCACCTGATGGCGCGCCCGAGCGCCGCGCTCGATGGCCGCGGCGTGCAACCGGTCAATGCGGAAAACATACCGCAGCTCCGCCAGGAACCGCAGCTCTTGCTCGCCAAGAAGCCCATCTGACGCGCCCACATCGCAGGCCAGCGCATAGGCGGTCTCGTAGAGCTTCTCGGGCAACGCCTCGGTTACCAATCCAAAGAAGGCGTCCAGCCCGTCCTCTTCCACGAAGAGATCAAACACCGTGTTAGAGATCACCAGCATCCGGTCTTTGTCGTATTCGGCGAACACCGGCATGTGATCCACCATGCGTTCGATCGAGACCAGCTCGGCGGTGCGAATATTCTCGTCGCTGGCCGAGGTGGCCATCATGACGGCCACAAGCGCGTCTTGTGGCGTTAGGGAGATTGTCGGCTCGGTCACGGGACTCATCCTGCACATCATGTGTTGCGGTGCAGCATATTGACGGCGCAGGCCCCCGGCAATAGTCAGAGCCGCGTCCGTGGCATTGGGCCACGGCAAATTGAAAGAAGCGACATGTCTGACCTGCGCGACGCTGCGATGAGCTCTAAAGCCTGGCCGTTCGAAGAGGCGCGCCGGTTGCTCAAACGCTACGAGAAGGCGCCGCCGGAGAAGGGCTATGTCCTGTTCGAGACCGGCTATGGCCCCTCGGGCCTTCCGCATATCGGCACATTTGGCGAGGTGCTGCGCACCACGATGATCCGCCGCGCCTTTGAGGTCATCAGCGACATCCCAACCAAGTTGATCTGCTTCTCGGACGATTTGGACGGGTTGCGCAAAGTGCCGGGCAATGTGCCAAATCAGGAAGAGCTGGCTAAGCACATCCAGAAGCCCCTGACCGCTGTGCCCGACCCGTTCGGCACCCATGACAGTTTTGCCGCCCACAACAACAATAAACTCTGCCAGTTTTTAGATAGCTTCGGCTTTAGCTACAAACTCAAAAGTGCCACCGAACTTTATAAAGGCGGGGTCTATAACCCCACCTTAAAAAAGGTGCTAGCCCACCACAATGAAATTGCCAAAATAGTGGCGGCAGATTTAGGCGAAGAGAGACGCAAAAACTACAGCCCGTTTCTACCCATTCACCAAGGCAAGGTGCTTCAGGCAAAGGTGGTGGAAACCGACACCACCAATAACACAATTGTGTTTATCCACCCTCACANCTGCAGATTCAACTGCTTGACCGCTGGGGCCGGACCTACGCGGTCTAGCCTATAGCACCTGATGGCGCGCCCGAGCGCCGCGCTCGATGGCCGCGGCGTGCAACCGGTCAATGCGGAAAACATACCGCAGCTCCGCCAGGAACCGCAGCTCTTGCTCGCCAAGAAGCCCATCTGACGCGCCCACATCGCAGGCCAGCGCATAGGCGGTCTCGTAGAGCTTCTCGGGCAACGCCTCGGTTACCAATCCAAAGAAGGCGTCCAGCCCGTCCTCTTCCACGAAGAGATCAAACACCGTGTTAGAGATCACCAGCATCCGGTCTTTGTCGTATTCGGCGAACACCGGCATGTGATCCACCATGCGTTCGATCGAGACCAGCTCGGCGGTGCGAATATTCTCGTCGCTGGCCGAGGTGGCCATCATGACGGCCACAAGCGCGTCTTGTGGCGTTAGGGAGATTGTCGGCTCGGTCACGGGACTCATCCTGCACATCATGTGTTGCGGTGCAGCATATTGACGGCGCAGGCCCCCGGCAATAGTCAGAGCCGCGTCCGTGGCATTGGGCCACGGCAAATTGAAAGAAGCGACATGTCTGACCTGCGCGACGCTGCGATGAGCTCTAAAGCCTGGCCGTTCGAAGAGGCGCGCCGGTTGCTCAAACGCTACGAGAAGGCGCCGCCGGAGAAGGGCTATGTCCTGTTCGAGACCGGCTATGGCCCCTCGGGCCTTCCGCATATCGGCACATTTGGCGAGGTGCTGCGCACCACGATGATCCGCCGCGCCTTTGAGGTCATCAGCGACATCCCAACCAAGTTGATCTGCTTCTCGGACGATTTGGACGGGTTGCGCAAAGTGCCGGGCAATGTGCCAAATCAGGAAGAGCTGGCTAAGCACATCCAGAAGCCCCTGACCGCTGTGCCCGACCCGTTCGGCACCCATGAAAGCTTTGGTCACCACAACAACGCCATGCTGCGGCGGTTCCTGGACACGTTCGGGTTTGAGTACGAATTCTACTCGGCCCGGGAGTTCTACAAATCAGGTCAGTTCGACGAGATCCTGCTGCGCTGCGCCGAGCGCTATGACGACCTGATGAAGATCATGCTGAAGTCGCTGCGCGAAGAGCGCCAGCAGAGCTACTCGATTTTCCTGCCGATCCACCCCGAGACCGGGCGCGTCATCTATGTGCCAATGAAGCATGTGGACGGTCGCGAGGGCACCGTGACCTTTGACGACGAGGACGGGCGCGAATGGACGCTGCCGGTGACGGGCGGCAACGTAAAGCTGCAGTGGAAGCCGGATTTCGGCGCGCGCTGGGCGGCGCTGGGCGTGGATTTCGAGATGTATGGCAAGGAACACGCCACCAACGAAAAGATCTATGACGCGATCTGCCGGACCCTGGGACAGCGCCCGCCAAACCATTTCTCTTACGAGCTTTTCCTGGATGACCAGGGGCAGAAGATCTCGAAATCTTCGGGCAACGGGATCTCGATCGATGAGTGGCTAAGCTATGCCTCGACCGAAAGCCTGTCGTATTTCATGTACCAAAAGCCCAAGACCGCAAAGCGGATGTATTTTGATGTGATCCCCCGGGCGGTAGACGAGTACCATCAGCAATTGCGCGCCTATGCCGACCAAGACGCGACACAGCGCATGGCGAACCCGGTGTTCCATATCCACGGGCATAACGTGCCCGCGTCCAATCTGGTTGTGCCGTTCTCGATGCTCTTGAACCTCGCCTCGGTGTCGGCGGCGGAAGAGAAAGCGCAGATGTGGGGCTTCATCCAACGCTACGCGCCAGAGGCCTCGGCCGAGACCCATCCCGATCTGGACGCCGCGGCGGGCTTTGCCGTGCGCTACTACAACGACTTCGTAAAGCCCGGGAAGACCTACCGCGCACCGGACGACAAAGAGCGCGCCGCGTTGGAAGACCTGCTTGCGAGGTTGAAGGCCTGGGACGGCGGGTTGGACCCCGAAGAGCTTCAGTCGATGGTCTTCGCCGTTGGCAAAGACCACGCGTTCGATCCGCTGCGTGACTGGTTCAAGGCGCTCTATGAGGTGCTGTTGGGCGCCTCGCAAGGTCCTCGCTTTGGTGGGTTCATCGCGCTATACGGGGTCGCTGAATCGATCCAACTGATCGAGGACGGTCTGGCAGGAATGCTCGGCTGAGCGAGCATAGCCTTTAGGCGGTCAAATCAGGCGAAATTCAGAGAATCTTGGTGATTCGGCCCGGATCACGCAGGGTATCGCAATCAATCGGCGTCAGCGTTGATTGCGATGCACCCATGACCTCTTGACGGAGTGGGCGCATTCCTAATGGGGACTTCGTCCGGCAATGAGAGACACGCGGGAGATCCGGGTGGGCGCCGACGGCGCGGTGCATTTTGAAACCAGTTCTCCTTTCAGCGCGTATCCACTACGTTATCCGATAGGAGAGTCACATGGTCCGTCTCGTCATAGCATTGCTTCTCGCATTCTTCGTGGCCTTGCCGGCTAAGGCGCAAGAGGATCCCATCCAGGGAGTGATCTCCAGTCAGATCGAGGCGTTCCAGCGCGACGATTTTGCCACCGCGTTCACCTTCGCGTCTCCCTTCATCCAGCGGATGTTTGGATCGTCAGAGCGCTTTGGCGCGATGGTGCGAAACGGTTACCCGATGGTCTGGCGGCCCGCGGATGTGACGTTCTCAGGCCAAGAGCAACGCGGTCCATTCACGTATCAAGTTGTGCGGATCCGTGATGCGGAGGGCCAGTTTCACTACCTGGAATACGAGATGTTGCAGGGGGAAAATAGCTGGCAAATCAACGGCGTGCAGTTCATCCAAGCGCCGGAACTGGCGGCTTAAACCCCCGGCCGTACCGTATCTCCGCACGCAAGGTTAACATGTCGTAAACCGCAGCGTGATAGCTATATCCCCTGTCCGGGCGGCGTGCCTGGGCTTTCCCACGAGAGCGTTTCGATATCGACCGGCGCGGCGCCCTATGCCTGCGCCCCGGGCGCGCGCACAGGATTTGAAAGGGGTTTCGATGAACAAGGCAATTACAGACGGCCTGCTGCTGATGCCGCCGGCCTTTGCAAATGGTTTGGATGTTTGGTCAAGCCAGGATGGCACTCCGGGTTCGAGCACATATAACGGCGCCACGAACGCGGCATTCGTGCCGTCCGACCAGGATTTCGGCGGCTGCTTGGAGTTGGTAAAGACCGAGAACACGCAGAAACTGCGCTATATGGGCGAGACGCCCATTCTGCCTGGTTGCTATCTGCGCGTCACGGCGCGGGTCAAAGCAATCACGGGCAATCTGCCCACGGTGCGCATCGCGGCGCGCGCGGGCCGCGCGGGCGGCAGCGAGGTCACAGGATTGGTCACCACGGGGCCGGGCGTTGCGTTGACCAGCTATGGCGAGATCGTCGAGGTGAGCGCCATCGTGGGCACCGGGGACCGCAACGGCGTCGATATGGTGTGGGGCACCGAGCCGATCTATGGCCATTTCGGCCTTGATCTGACCGGCAACAACGGCGGCGTCGTGCGGATCGACGACATTATCATCGAGGACATCACCAGCGCGTTCCTGCGCAGCATGATGGACTGGGTGGATGTGCGCGACTTTGGCGCGGTTGGAAACGGATCCACCAACGACCTTGCGGCGTTTGAGGCCGCGGATGCCGCTGCGAATGGGCGCGACATTCTGGTGCCCGCGGGCACATACCGCATCGCCGGGAACCTGACGCTGGAGAACCGCACTCGGTTTGAGGGCACGCTGGTGATGAACGCCAATGAACGGCTGGTTCTGCGTCGCGACTTTAAGTTCCACGACTACTGCGACGCGTTCGGGAACGACGAGGTGCTGGCCTTCAAGAAGGCCTATCAAGCGCTCTTGAATTTCTCCGATCATGAGTCCCTTGACCTGGGAGGCCGCCGGATCGAGGTGGACGCGCCCATCGACATGCAGGCGGCGGTGAACAACCAGACCACCTATGAGGTGCGCCGGGTGATCCGCAACGGTCAGTTTAACGTTGTGGCGTCGTCGAACTGGGACACCGACACGGTGACTTCCGCGGCGAGCTACAGCGCCAACAATCCCAAGAAGCTGACCAATGTCGCGAATGTTGCGAACATCCCGGTCGGCTCTTTGGTGCAGGGCAATGGCGTGGGCCGCGAGGTCTATGTGCGCGACAAGAATGTCGGCGCCGGGGAGATAACGCTTAGCCAAGAGCTTTATGGCGCGCCCTTAAACCAGACCTACACGTTCAAGCGCTTTAAATTCGTGCTGGATTTCAGCGGCTTCACCAAAATCTCGAAATTCACGATCACCGATGTGGAGATCCAGTGCAACGGGCGAAGCAGCGGCATCTTGCTGGCGCCGGCGGGTGAGACGTTCCACCTCAAGGACAGCTTTATCACCAAGCCGATGGATCGCGCGCTGACCAGCCATGGCAATGGCTGCCAGGACTTGCAGATCGACCGCTGCCACTTTGTCAGCAACGAGCAATCCACGCTCGCCACGCAGCGCGTCAGCCAAGTCTTCAACGTCAATGCGAACGACGCCAAGATCCGCTCCAACCGGTTCCAGCGCTTTGGTCACACCATGTTCCTGCACGGGAACGGCCACGTGATCGTTGGCAACCACCTGTTCCAGGGCGACGGCTCGACGGATGGGCCTAGGGTCGGTGGCATCATTTTCACCGAGCCCAACCTAAAGACCATCATCACCGGCAACTATATCGACAACTGCTTTATCGAGATGTCGAACGAGCATGACGCCAAGCCGGAATTCTCCAACGAGTTCTCCTTTGGCGGGCTGACGATTACCGGCAACATCTTTACCGCCAACGATGTGGCGCCGTGGTTCAGCTGGATCGTGATCAAACCCTACGGGCCCGGCCATTTCATCCAGGGGCTTAGCGTCACCGGGAACACCTTTAAGGCGCTGAACGGGGCCATCGACCGGATCGAGGAGGTGGACACCAGCTTTGCCGATCTCGACTACACCCGCGTGCGGAATGTCGTCTTCTCGGGCAACACGTTCAACGGTATCGCACAGGCCGCGATCAACCCCGTTACGCTGGAGTTTGACCAGGTGACGAACGCGTCAACCTGGACGCTGAATGTCGCGGACTACCTGCCATTCGGTGGCAATGCGCGGACGGTGGAATCGGTCGTAGCCGAGGGCAATATTAAGAACGCGGCTGGGCAGAATATCTACCATTTCCCTGCCGTGTTCACGAATGCCGGGACCGAGAACAACCTCGTGCAGCTGCGTTGGCCCGAGGCCTGCAACGGGACCGTCGTTGTAACAGCGCGGGTCGACAAGCCGGTATAAATGATGCGCGGGGCGCGCCCGTCGAGGCGCGCCCCTCTGCAATCCTCAAAACTCCAGCCAGTTGTGCAGCTTCACTCCAATCTGGTCGTCCCCGGACAAACCGATTTGCACGCCCAGCTCGATATGGCGACCGGGGCGAGCCCCCCAGGCCACAGCCGGTGCCAATCGAAGATAGGGGTCACTGCCGGGATAATCGCCGGTTTGGATTTGCAGCATGAACATCCATTTTTCCCAGGGCTTCACGCCCAGCGTGGCGTCCAGCTTGCCGATGAGGTCACCGCCTTGGGTTAAGTACTGCGTCTGAGCATCAATTGCGGCCCAGCCAGGCCCAAGGGGCGTCTGGAACCCACGCCCCCAGGCCAGACCGATCTGCACAACCGGGCTCTTGTCCGCGCCGGGGCCGGTCGTTCCGAGGCCGAGCTGCACCGCGAATTTGGAATGCTCAAAGCGCCGCAGGATCGGCGCACGCAAGAACGCGATGGCAGTGTAGGCGCCGATCCCATTGGCCGTGCCATCCAACCCAAATGTCAGGTCCTTGCGCATTCCGCGTTCCAGGTAGAACGAATAGGTCTGGTCCAGTTGGATGAGGGACTGCGCGCGGGGTGCGCTGATCGTTGTGCCAAAGGACAGGAATATCTGGCCCTGTTCGCGCGGCCACGCGCCGCTGAACGCGGGGCCCGCGGCAAGGGCGATAAGGGTTATGAGGGCGTAAAGGCGCATGGCGTGCGTCAACGGCTAGTCAACACTGGTTAATGACCGGTGAACGGCCATAGAGGCCGTTAGCATCAAGGATGTGGACCCGGCGCATCGCGCGGCTGTTGTAGAGGTGGCAACCTGAGCCACATGCATCTGCGGGACACGGATGGATATGCGGACCGGCATTGGGTGCTGGGCGAGGGCAACATCCCCTGTACGCCGAAACGGCGCGCACCGGGCGGGCGTTTTCTAGCGGGCTGTGACTCTATGGCTGTTTACAATATCTAGGGTTGTGCCATAGTGGGGCCAGCTGCATCTTGCTTGCCTGGGGGCAAATATAGGGCGCGTGATGCTTTCTTGCGTATTTTTGATGGGGAATTTGTTCGTCTCGGATGGGGATGTGATGATCGCATTCGCCGCCATGAGCCATGTCGAACGCGACGGGTCCTTGCTGCTGGTTGGCGCCGGCGGGCGCCAGGACGGCCTTGATGTCTCCGAATATCCAACGGAAATGGGTGTGCACACCATCCTGTCTGACTGCGCCGCGCGCGCAGAAGAGGTCGGGCCGGGCATAGACTTTGCAAAGATGTAGGCCCTAAGCGAGACCTTCAAAAAGCAGCGCCACGGCCTCGACGCCGGGATCGTTATGCCCGCGCATGGCGTCGGCCGAAACATAAGCCGCGCGCCCGGCCTTGGCCTGGGTGATGGTGGCGGTGTGGTCCGCGCCGATGCGGGCGGCGGTGGCCGCGGCCGCGAGCCCCTCCGGCAATGCCGCCAAGGCCGGGCCAAGCGCGTCGATCATCGTGCGATCCCCTGGCGCGGCGCCGCCGACCTGCTGGATCCGCGCCAGCCCGGCCCCGAGCGCGCCTGATATGTCGGCCCCCGCCGCCGCGGAATCCCCTGCCGCCGCAAAGAAGATCGCCAGCAAGACCCCAGACGAGCCGCCCATGGTTTGGCTCAGCTCGTTGCCAATCGCGCGGTAAAGCTCGGCCTCGTCCGCTAGCGGCAGTCGGTCCATCGCGGCAAGCAACGCCCGCGCTGCGGTGGCCAGCGTGGCGCCGGTGTCGCCGTCACCGGACTTGGCGTCGAGCGCGTTCAGCTCGGCCTCGGCGGCGACCATGATCTCGCAGCATTTCTGTATCAGCGCGGCGGTGGCCGGGTCGCTCGACGGGGTCGCTGCTGGCACGGCCAGCCCGTCCGGCAACGCGCGCATGTCCACCTCGCCGACCGGCAGGCAGCCCGGCCAAGCCCAGGGCTCTGCAAGCTTGGTCAGATGCGTCTCGACCCCGTCCGCCGGGAGCAGCGACACCGAGAACCCGTGCATATCCAGCGAGGTCATCATTGCTGCGGGCCCGACGACCCAGTGGATCTGCTTGCCGATCTTGGAAGAGAGCAGCTCCTCGGTCAGCACCGCCATTTCCAGCGGCGTGGTGCCGCCGAGGTTGTTCATCAGCGCCACGTAGGCGCCGCGATCCATCGCAGCCGCCAGGCGTTCCACCACCATCGCCATCGCGGCCCTGGCACCCGCAAAGCCGACCTGCTCGACCCCGGGCTCGCCGTGGATGCCCAGGCCCAGCTCTGCCATGCCAGCGCCGATGCGGTCCTCTTTGGGAGAGCCGGGCACCGTGCAGGTATCCAGCGACATCCCGATCGAGATCACGCCATCTATGACTTGCTGCGCGGCGGTGGTGACGGTCTCTAGATCGGCGTCCAGCTCGGCCAGGGCGCCCGCGATCTTGTGCACGAACAAGGTGCCTGCGACCCCGCGCGGCTGCGGCAGATCGGGCAGCGCGATGTCGTCGTCCACCACGACCATGGCGACCTTCATCCCCAGCGCCCGGGCGCGCTCTGCCGCCAGGCCGAAATTCAGCCGGTCGCCGGTGTAGTTCTTCACAATTAGCAAACAGCCCGCCTCGCCGGTCACCGCCAGGATGCCCGCCAGCACGGCGTCCACTGAGGGCGAGGCGAAGACCTCGCCGCAGACCGCCGCGGTCAGCATCCCCTGGCCAACGAAACCCGCATGGCTCGGCTCGTGCCCCGAGCCGCCACCCGAGACCAAAGCGACCTTCGCGCGGTCCCAGTCGGTGCGCAGCACCACCTTTATATGCGGGTACCCGTCCAGCCGCGCCAACCGCCCCGCGCCGAGCCTGAGTGCGCCGTCAATGGCCTCGGTGACCAGGTCTTCCTTGGCGTTTATGAACTGAACCAACGTGTCCTCCCGCAAATTCACATCTGAATTCACCGGGATTAAAGCCGCTTAATTCCAATCGGTCTAGCTTTTCTCGCCGGTCATGGTCATCAGCGGGTGATAAAGCTCGGGGCGGCGGTCACGGAAAACGCCCCAATAGTCTCGGTATTTGGCGCATTCGTCGAGGTCGAAGCTATGGGTCAGCACGGTCTCGGACGCGCGATCGGCCTCGGCCAGCTTGGCGCCGAACTGGTCGGCGATGAAGGACGCGCCGTAGAATGTCATCTCTGTGCCGTCGCCATGCTCGGTCCCAACCCGGTTCGAGGCGATCAGCGGCACCAGGTTCGCCCCCGCATGCCCCTGCTGCACGCGCTGCCAATGCGGGGCGCTGTCCCAATCCTCCTCGCCAATCTCCGACCCGATGGCGGTGGGGAAAAACAACAGCTCCGCCCCCATCAGGGCCATGGCGCGCGCCGATTCCGGGAACCATTGGTCCCAGCAGATGCCCACGCCAATGCGCCCGAACGCAGTGTCCCAAACCCGAAACCCGGTGTCGCCGGGCGAGAAATAGAACTTCTCCTGATAGCCCGCGCCGTGCGGGATATGCGACTTGCGATAGGTGCCCAGATGCGCGCCATCGGCGTCCAGAATGGCGATGGAATTGAACCGGGCGGGGCCGGCCTTCTCGTAGAACGAGACGGGCAGCACCACGCCCAGCTCTTTGGCCAGCGCCTGGAAGTGGCGGATCGTGGGGTGGCCATGGGCCTCGGCGGCGCGGGCCAGGTCGCCGTAGCGTTCGTTCTGGCAGAAATAGAGCCCCTCGAAGAGCTCTTGCAGCAGGATGACATTCGCGCCCTGGGCCGCCGCCTGGCGCACCAGCGCCTCGGCCTTGGCGATATTGGTCTCGCGGTCGGCGCTGCAGGCCATTTGCGTGGCGGCGACGGTTACTTTGCGCATCTGCATCCCCTTGCTCTTGCCGCGTCAGCTTGGCGATTGCGGGGGCTATGACAAGAGGGAATTGCCGACCAAACGCGGCCTGCGCCGAACGAGAAAGGCCCGCCAAACGGGCGGGCCTTTATTCACGTTAGCGAAAGGGGGTTAGCCCAGCTTTTCGGTCAGCTCGGGCACGGCCTGGAACAGGTCCGCAACCAGGCCGAAATCGGCGACCTGAAAGATCGGCGCCTCTTCGTCCTTGTTGATCGCCACGATCACCTTGCTGTCCTTCATCCCCGCGAGGTGCTGGATCGCGCCGGAGATGCCGCAGGCGATGTAGAGATCGGGTGCCACGACCTTGCCGGTCTGGCCGACCTGCCAGTCGTTGGGGGCGTAGCCGCTGTCCACTGCGGCGCGCGAGGCGCCAACCGCGGCGTTCAGCTTGTCCGCCAGCGCCTCGATGATCTTAAAGTCGTCCTCCGAACCCACGCCGCGCCCGCCGGACACAACAACGCCCGCCGAGGTCAGCTCTGGCCGGTCGCCGCCGGACACGTCGTCCTTGACCCACTCGCTGAGGCCGGGGTTGGCCGCAGCCGATACGGTCTCGACCGACGCGGATCCGCCCTCGCCCGCTGCGTCAAAGGTCGAGGTCCGGATGGACACGACCTTTGTTGCATCGGCGGACTTGACCGTCTGGATCGCGTTGCCGGCGTAGATCGGGCGCTCGAACGTGTCGGCGTCCACGACGCCGGAGACGTCCGAGATCACCATCACGTCCAGCAGGGCCGCCACGCGGGGCAGCACGTTCTTGGCGTCGGTGGTCGCGGGCGCCACGATGTGGCTGTATTCACCGGCCAGCGACACGATCAGCGCGGCGGTGCTTTCCGCAAGGCGGTGGCCCAGGCTCTCGTCCTCGGCGACCAGCACCTTGGACACGCCATCAATGGTCGCGGCGGCGGCGCCAGCGTCGGCAGCCGAGGCGCCCGCGCAGAGCACGGTCACATCGCCCATCGCCTTCGCGGCGGTCACGGCCTTGGCGGTGGCGTCCATCGACAGCTCACCGGAATTCACTTCACCCAGAAGAAGAACAGCCATTACACAGCCCCCGCGTCTTTGAGTTTCTCGACCAGCTCGTCCACCGAGCCCACGATGATGCCGGCGGCGCGCGCCTCGGGCTCCTCGGTCTTGAGGATCTCAAGCCGGGGCGCCGCGTCCACGCCGTAATCGGCGGGGGTTTTCTCGTCGAGGGGCTTGCGCTTGGCCTTCATGATGTTGGGCAGGCTGGCGTAGCGCGGCTCGTTCAGGCGGAGGTCCACGGTGACGATGGTGGGCATGGCGACCTTGATGGTCTGCAAGCCGCCGTCTACCTCGCGGGTGACGACGGCGTGGTCGTCCTCGACGTTGACCTCAGAGGCGAAGGTGCCCTGGGACCAGCCGAGCAGCGCGGCCAGCATCTGGCCGGTGGCGTTCATGTCGTTGTCGATCGCCTGCTTGCCGCAGAGCACCAGGCCGGGCTGCTCTTCGTCGACGATCCCCTTGAGGATCTTCGCGACCGAGAGCGGCTCGATATCGGTGTGCACGTCATCGGCGGCGACGACCAGGATGGCGCGGTCGGCGCCCATCGCCAGCGCGGTGCGCAGCGTTTCCTGGTTCTGCTTGACGCCAACGGAGACCGCGATGACCTCTTCGGCCTTGCCGGCTTCCTTCAGGCGGATCGCCTCTTCGACGGCGATCTCGTCGAACGGGTTCATCGACATTTTTACATTCGCCAGATCGACCCCGCTTCCGTCCGCTTTCACGCGGACCTTCACGTTATAGTCGATCACGCGCTTGACCGGCACCAGTACCTTCATGCGTGCGTCTCCATTGCTCTTCGGCGCGCACATGGCGTGCCGTTCAAAACCATGGGCCCTGTTAACGGAGCGCGGGCTGGGAAAACAGTGCAAAATCGACGCGGTATTGCCTGGCAACGCCGCGTCACGTCGAATTGGCGGCGCGTTGGCCGGAAACCTGCTACTGTGGCGGCGTATGCGTGGAGGGCTGGGAATGCAAAGAGTGACTGGAATCGGAGGCGTCTTCTTTCGGGCCAAGGACCCCGGCGCGCTGGCGCAATGGTACCTGGAGCATCTAGGCATCAACCTGGTGCCGCAGGACGCCGAGGGCGCGCCCTGGGTGACCGAGGCGGGGGTGACCGTGTTCTCGCCCTTCGCCGCGGACACCGATTACTTCCGGGCCGAGAGCCAGTTCATGATCAACTTCCGCGTGGCGGACCTGGCGGCGATGTGTGCGCAGCTAGAGGCGGCCGGGATCGAGACCTTCAATCACTCCGAAATGGAGAGGATTGGCAAATTCGCCCATCTGCACGATCCTGAGGGCAACCCGCTAGAGCTTTGGGAGCCCGCCGGATGAAGCCTGACCGCATCGCAGACGCACAGGAGCGCCGGATCATCGGCGCAAATGGCAGCTACACCCATGAGAACCGCAGCGGTATCCCCGCGCAATGGGCCGAATGGGATTACGGCGCGGTCACGGGGGTGGTCGGCGGGGTCTATGGCGTCTCGCACAGCTTCGGCGGCCCCACATCGTTCCAGTATCTCTGCGGGCTAGAGGTCTCTGCCGACGCGCCGGTGCCCGACGGGCAGACCGACGTGACCCTGCCCGCGGGCAAGCACGCGGTCTTTGTGATCAACGGGCACGTGTCCAAGATCGCAGAGGTGTTCGAGGCGGTGTTCTCGCATGGCGCTCTGGGCGAGGAGTGGGGCATCGCGAACGGCCCGCAATTCGAGCACTACACCGAAGAGTTCGACCCCGCGTCGGCGACCGGCAAGGTGGAGATCTGGTTCCCGGTGGCCCGCAAAGCATAGCCGGGCCGGTTCCGAGACCAGCGGCGCGGTGCCTTCAACGAGCGGAGTTTGCCCTTGCCGTTTGATGGCCGCTCTGCGGACATTGCGGACCTTCGCGACGACTACACGAAGGTCCGCAAATCAAAGTTTACGTTCCTGTGCTGACTTGGTCCTTCTCAATCCACACGAGATAAACGGAACCACCAATGATCATCAAAGAACCCAGCCACATTGTTCCGGGTGGAATGAAGCCAAAAACCAATGCGCCCAATCCGACGTTGAAGGGCAACTTCACATGATCGAACGGCTGTAGAAAACTCGCGTCGGCAATTCGGTATGACGAGACTAGAGCGTATTGGGCCAAGGCAGTAAGCAGACCTACAGCGATGATCACCGCGCCAAGAGACGCAAGGTCGATATGAAACCCATCGCCCAATGCAAGACCAGCATTCACCGGCGTAAGGAGCAGCAATAGATACACCGTCAAGGTCTCCGAGCTTTCCGTCGCCGTCATCCGCTTTGTCAGCAAGGAGGAGCCTGCCCAAAATGCTGCCGCGCCAACGGGTAGGAAGGCTTGCAGGGTGAAAGTGTCAGACCAGGGCGCGAGGATGACCATCCCGCCTGCAAAGCCAATTGAAACGGCGATCCAGCGTTGCAGGCTCACTCTCTCGCGCAAGATGAAGCCTGCGCCGAGCGTCACGAAAAATGGAGACAACATTATGAGAGCGATTGCCTGCCAGATCGGCACGTATGCCAGGCCAAATACCCAGAACTGAACACCACCTGCCGCGAGTGCGACGCGTAGAACATGCAAGCCGGGAACAGCCGTGCGGAGGGCTGACCTTCCGGTACCGATGACCGACGGTAGCATCACGCACAAAGCAATCGCGTATTGCCAGAAAGCGACGCTCGTCGGAGACGCATTTTCGATCATAACGGCGTGCTGCACCAAGGTGTTGATCAAAGCGAACACCGCGCCAGCCAGAACCATTAAGGCAGCCCCGACGACTGCCGGAGAGTATTTTTGAATTAGGAGAGTCATGGCGTTGTCCTTTCATCTGCGCTCACGACTCAAGGCACACAGGACAACGATACATGCAGCCCGTGAAGGTGCATGTGTTATTACCTGTTCTCTTCCATCCGGACTTTAACCGTCGGCTCAGGAATTTCACCTGATCTGCTTGTCCCTCAACCGTCTAATCGAGGCGCTCGCGGGCTCACAATTCGCATTGTTTACCGCCGGTGGGGAATTTCACCCCGCCCTGAGAACGACGCGACCAGAAGTGGTCGCCCGGAATTGATATAGGATTGATCTATGACGTCAAGAGAGGTGATTGCCGTGAGAAACGGTCATGCGCAGGCAGCGCAGCATCAGCAGAGTGGGCTCAAGAGCGGGCTTGCGCCCGCTCAGAGATTTGATCGAAGCTCAGGTTGGATTGGTTTCCTCTCAGTTCGGGCCGGGGAGAAAGTCGCCCAACCGGAACAAAGCGCTGCCTTCCACGATCCCCCAAGAAAAAGGGCGCCCCGGTTGGGGCGCCCTTCGTTTCTTGGAATGCAGGCGGGACAAGTCCCGCCCTACGAGATGTTGCGCTGTGCCGCGTAGGGTGGGCAATTCTGCCCACCGCCCCGCCTAGCAGCTGTCGTACATCTTGAATTCCATCGGGTGGGGCTTGTGCGCGTGGGAAAGATCTAATCCAGCTGAGCTCCAAGTAGCCCTCGATCTGGTCTCGGGCCGAGACATAAACAGAGTCTGAACCCGCCGAGCCGCTCCGACCAGAGAATCGGGGGTGAACACCCTATTTCATTGCCGAAACCGGTGTCGGACTTTTGTCGGCATAACGTCGGCCTTCTGTCCGGCAGGGCGTCGGCAAGGCCCATGGGTAACAGCCCGCGCGGTAGGGTGCCTAGATGGCAGCTTCGCGGACAAAGCTGCCGTTCAGCATGGTGTGATGTCAGGCAACTGACACCTAAGGCGGACAAGGATTATGATTCCTGATATTCAATTGGGTGTGGACTATTGCGGAGCAAATGGACGATGTCAGAAATACCGACCGAATGGGAGAGATACAAATTTGAAACAGAAGCTGGGCTTAGGGAGCGAGAAGTAAAAATTTCTCACGACAGGCTCATCATTGAAGGTAGACGAAATGTAATGTTAGGCATGTTGGTGCCCATTGTCGTCGCGCTAATGACTGCCGTGCCCGCTTACATCAACTCAATCAATCAACAAAACCTTCAGCAATCGACTTTCGAGGCAAATTTAATAACAGAATCTGTTAGAACCGGGGATCCGGATCAAGCGGCCACAAATTTGAAATTTTTGGTTGAAGCGGGCCTACTTTCCGGCAAGACGGCGGATCGTGTCGGCAGGTATCTTGAGACGCGCGTTCCAGGTGAAGGGCGCGTTCTTCCGGCAGACTGAAATTCCGCATTGGGCTCTCAGCGGACCCTAAGGCTCGTTGATGTCGTGGGTGAAGGTTTTGGTCTCGTCCCTTCGCGCGCCCAGCAGGCGCTTGAAAAGGATCGTGCCGACCAGCGAGGCGGCGGCGAAGGCGACCAGCATCCAGGCGACCGATCCGCCAAAGCCGAACCCGAAGGCCAGGAGGATGCCGACGAACGCGGCCCCGGCGCCGAGCCCAATGAAGACGAAGACCGGCGCCAGGGTCTCTAGGATCGCGAACACCACTGCGGCCGCGATCCAGACCCACCAGGAGGACAGCCAGATCATGACGGTTTCCCCTTCAGCATCTTGAAGGCCTCGCCAAAGGCGTCGATGGCGCTGGAGGGCAGGATTACCGTTTGCTTGCCCTCGCCCGCGGCCACCTGGCTCAGCGCGTCGACCTGCTTAAGCGCGACCTGGTACTGCGCGGCCTCCACGCCGTTGTCGCGGATCGCCTTGGCGACGACCTCGGTGGCGTAGGCCTCGGCGTCGGCCTCGATGCGGCGCGCCTTGGCGGCCTGCTCGGCGGCGTAGAGTTCCGCGTCGGCGTTCAGCTCGACCGCGCGGCGCTCGCCCTCGGCGCGGGTCACGGCGGCGCGGCGCTCGCGCTCGGCGTTGAGCTGCTGCAGCATCGCCTCGCGGGTGGCCTGGTCGAGGTTCACGTCCAGGATCTCGGCGCGCGTGACCTCGATGCCCCAGTCATCCACCGCGGCCTCGACGTTATGCTGGATGGTCGAGATCAGCGTGGCGCGGTTCGACTGGACCTCGTCCAGCTCCATCTTGCCGATCTGCGCCCGCACGATGCCCGCCACGGTGGTGATGATCGCGCCGTCGACGTCGCGGATCCGGTAGACCGTCTTCTCGGGGTGCACGATGCGGTAGAACACGCTCGTGTCCACCTTCACCAGCACGTTGTCCGAGGTGATCGCGTCCTGGCTTTGCGTCGGCAATTGCCGCTCGAGGATCGAGACGCGGTGCTTCACCCGGTCGAGGAAGGGCACGATCAGGTTGATGCCCGGCCCCAGCACGGCGCGCAGGCGCCCGAAGCGCTCGACCACATGCTGCTCGGATTGCGGGACGATCCGCACCCCCAGCAGGATGGAAATGATCAGCAGGGCGGCGATCAGCAGAAGCACGATCGTGCCGCCCGACATGTTCGAAAGGAAATTCAGCATAAACTCATCCAAGGTCATATGGGTCCTTTACCATGTTGCTCTCTCGAGCGGGCGGGAAATTCCGGCCCGCTCTGTCTATATATAGGTAAGTAAATGTGACCTTTTCGCAACAAAGCGGGCAAACCGGGCACCAGATATGCGCTAGTTTAGACAAATTGGACCGAAATCCAGCCCTAAACGCCCGCCTTGACGCTTTCCTCGATGTAGATCTCGCGCAGCCGCTTGGCCAGCTCGCCCGGCGCGCCCGCGCCGATCTGGGCGCCGTCGATCTCCACCACCGGCATCACAAAGGTCGTGGCCGAGGTCACAAAGGCCTCGTCCGCCGCTTGCGCTTCTTCGATGGTAAAGTTGCGCTCCTCGACCTCCATCTGCGCCTCGGCGGCGAACCGCAGCACCGCGGCGCGGGTGATCCCGTGCAGGATGTCGTTGGACAGCTCGCGGGTGATGATCTTGCGGCCCTTCACGATATAGGCGTTGTTCGAGGTGCCCTCGGTCACCGCGCCGTCCTGCACCATCCAGGCGTCATCGCAGCCGGCCGCCTTGGCCATCATCTTGCCCATCGAGGGGTACAAAAGCTGCACCGTCTTGATGTCGCGGCGCCCCCAGCGCACGTCCTCGATCGAGATCACCTTGATGCCGTTCTTTGAGGCCGCGCTGTCGCGGATGCCGGGCTTGGACTGGGTGAACAGCACCAGCGTGGGCTGGGTGTCGGCGCCGGGGAAGACGAAGTCCCGGTCGCCATCCGAGCCGCGGGTGACCTGCAGATAGACCAGCCCGTCGCTGATCTCGTTGCGCGCCACCAGCTCGCGGTGGATCGCCAGCAGCTCGTCCTTGCCGCAGGGCGCGGCCATGTCCAGCTCGCGCAGGCTGCGCTCCAGCCGCACCGCGTGGCCGTCGAAATCGATCAGCTTGCCGTCCAGGACGCTGGTGACCTCATAGACGCCGTCGGCGAATAGGAACCCCCGATCAAAGACCGAGACCTTGGCCTCGTCCTCGGGCAGGTACTCTCCGTTCACGTAAACGATGCGGCTCATGGTGCGGGCTCCTATGGGCTTTGTGCTTTTGCTTGTGCTCAGGCGTTGGCCGGGCTCTATGCCAGGGCAGGTTTCAGGTCAAATCGGAAAGGGGCTGTCATGCTGCCCAGTACACAATCGGCGCTTATCATGCTCTGCGCGGGGGTCGCGGTGCCGGTCCTGGCGGCTTTGAACGCCGGTCTGGGCGTGCGGATCGGCTCGCCGGTCTCGGCGGCGGTGGTGCTGTTCGTGGTGGCGCTGGCAAGCGCGCTGCTGGCCTACGCGGTGCTGGGGGGCAGCTTTGCGGGGCTGGCGCAAGCGCCCAAGGGGCTGATGCTGGGGGGCTGCCTGGTCGCGTTCTACGTGCTGTCGATCACCTGGATCGCGCCCACATTCGGGGTCGGCAACGCGGTGTTCTTCGTGCTGCTTGGCCAGCTCATCTCGGCGGCGATCATCGACCATTTCGGGCTGTTCGGCGCGCAGGTGACGCCGCTGTCGCTGACCCGCGCGGCGGGGATCGCCGCGATGGGCGGGGGCGTGTTCCTGACGCAGCTGGCGGGGCGCTAACCCCACAGCGCGGCCTCCGAGGGGTGCACGCCCGCGCCGTCGTAGCGCAGCGGCGGGTCGCGGTCCTCGGCCAGCAGCAGCGGCCCGTCCAGGTCCACCACCACGGCGCCCTGGGCGACCAGCACCGCGGGCGCCATGGCCAGCGACGAGCCCACCATGCAGCCCATCATCACCTGGAATCCCTCGGCCAGCGCGGCCTCGCGCAGGGCCAGGGCCTCGGTCATCCCGCCGGTCTTGTCGAGCTTGATGTTGACCATGTCGTACTTGCCCTTGAGGCCGGGCAGCGAGGCCCGGTCGTGACAGCTCTCGTCGGCGCAGACCGGCAGCACGCGGTCCAGCTCCCGCAGGGCGTCGTCCTCGCCCGCGGGCAGGGGCTGCTCGACCATCTCGACGCCCAAGCGCACCAGGACGGGGGCAAGGGTCTTGTAGAGATCGGCGCTCCAGCCCTCGTTGGCATCCACGATGATGCGCGCGCTGGGCGCGCCGGCGCGGACGGCCTCGATGCGGGCCACGTCTTCCTCGCCGCCGCCGAGCTTGGTCTTCAGAAGCGGGCGATGGGCGTGCTCGGCGGCCTGGGCGCGCATCTTGGCAGGGTCGTCCAGGGACAGCGTGTAGGCGGTGATCTCGGGGCCCGGCTTGGGCAGACCGGCCAGCTGCCAGGCGCGCTTGCCCGCGCGCTTGGCCTCCAGGTCCCACAAGGCGCAGTCCACGGCGTTGCGCGCAGCACCCGGCGGCAGCGCCTCGGCCAGGGAGGCGCGGTCCACCGCGCCCAGGCTCTCGATTTGGGCGGCAACCGACTCAAGGCTCTCGCCGTAACGCGCATAGGGCACGCATTCGCCCCAGCCGGACGCGCCGCCCGCGCTGACGCGCGCGGTGATCACCTGGGCTTCGGTGCGCGCCCCGCGGCTGATCCGAAAGACCTGCGCCAGGGGGAACACGTCGCGGTTGACACTTATCTCCATCATCAAACCCTTCTCCGGTTTGCAAATATCCCGGGGGGAGCTCGAGGGGGGCAGAGCCCCTCTCGAAACCGACGCCAGACTAGATCGCGGCCAGCGCGTCTACCAGGCGCTCCGCGCCATGGCGGAATGGGTCCACGGTGGGCAGGCCCATGCGGGCCTCGACCTCGGCCATATAGCTGACGGCGTCCGCCTCGGACATGTGCTGGGTGTTGACCGAGATGCCCACGACCTGGCAGGCGGGGTTGCCGACCTTGGCCAGGTGCAGCGCGGTGTCGCGCAGATCCTCCAGCGAGGGCTGCTGGTAATCCGGCAGGCCGCGCATATGCGCCCGGGTGGGCTCGTGGCAGAGGATCAGCGCGTCGGGCTGCCCGCCATGCACCAGCGCCATGGTCACGCCGGAATAGGACACGTGGAACAGCGAGCCCTGGCCCTCGATCAGGTCCCAGTGGTCGTCGTCATTGTCCGGGGTCAGCCATTCGACCGAGCCGGCCATGAAGTCCGCGATCACCGCGTCCAGCGGCACGCCGCCGCCGGTGACCAGGATGCCGGTCTGGCCGGTGGCGCGGAAGGTGGCCTTCATGCCGCGCTCGCGCATCGTGCCTTCCATCGCCATGGCGGTGTACATCTTGCCGACCGAGCAGTCGGTGCCCACGGCCAGGCAGCGCTTGCCCTTGCGCTTGACGCCGTTGGCGATGGGGTAGTCCACGGAGGGCACGCGCACGTCATGCAGGGTGCAGCCGTTGGCCTCGGCGGCGGCCACAAGGTCGGGCTCGTCGCGCAGCAGGTTGTGCAGCCCGCTGGCCAGGTCAAAGCCCTCGTTCAGCGCCGCGATCAGCACCTCTTTCCAGCTGTCGGTGATGAAGCCACCCCGGTTCGCGACCCCGATCACCATGGTCTTGACGCCCGCGGCCTTGGCCTCGGCCAGGCCCATATCCGGCACGCCCATATCGGCGTTGCAGCCCTCCATGCGGTATTGCCCGACGGCGAATTCGGGCCGCCAGTCCTTGATGCCCTGGGCCACCTTCGCGGCCAGCGCGTCGGGCGCGTCGCCCAAGAACAGAAGATACGGTGTCTTGATCATGTCTTTTGCATCCCCATGGAAAAGTCGGCGAAGGGTGCCTCAGATCGGACGCGATGTCTTGCCGAAAATGCTCAAGATGGGGCGAGATCAGGGAAGAAATCCGCGCAGCTTGGCCGCTACGTCGAATTTTCTTCACATGATGAAAATCTGTGCGCGGAAATGTTGATGTCCCCCCATTCCGCGTCCGGGATGTCCTGGCCGGTGATGGCGTCCCGCAAATGCCAGCCCTTCGGCGTCTGCGAGAGGCCAATCGGGTGGACCTCCTGAGGCGGAGGCGCGCGCATGCGCAGGCGCACCACCACCCCGTCCCGGACGGCCCGGGCCAGCGCTGGGCAGCGTGGGTCGACCGCGTCGGGCGCGGCCTCGCAGGTGAATCGAGAACGGCTCTTGGCCATCTCGGCGCGGGTCTGATCCGGGAAGGCCTCCCAGATCTTGGCCGCGGCGCGGCGCCCCGCCGCCTCCAGCCCGAAGGCCGCGAGCCGGTCCATCGGCAGGGACAGGAGCAACCCCATCGCCTCGGCTTCCTCGCGGTCCAGCCCGGTCAAGCGCGTGCGGTAGTCGAACCCCAGCTCGATGCCGCCCTCGCGCCCGCGATGCACGATCACCGGCAGCCCGGCCTCGGTCATGGCGTCCAGGTCCCGCAGGATGGTGCGCGGCGCGACCTCAAGCGCGCGCGCCAGCGCGGCGGAGGTCATGCGCCCGCGGTTCTGCAAGAGCAATACGATCTGAAGAAGTCGGGCCGCGCGCATCTCAAAACCCATATATGACAGTAGACGTCATGATTATCGGCGTATCACGGGGCGAATCAACATGTGAGGTTTGAAATGACGACAGTCACTTATGGCTCCGGCACCGAGGCCGACCCCTGGCAATTAAAGACCCCGCCGCTCAGCTCCGATTTCCTTGTCTGGAAGGACGTCGCGCATGATCCGCCGCGGCTGGTGGTGCAGGTGGGCAAGACGGTGCTCAGCTACCAATTGCGCGCGCTGGAGGATGCGCATGCGATGCTGAAGGCCCACGGGGATTGGATGCCGCTGGGCAATGCCGACGAGGGCAAGCCCGTCAAGGATGGCACGCTAGAGGCCTGGGCGCGGGACACCGGCAACCCCGTTGGCGGCTATTACGGGCTGCGCAAGGGCTATCGCGGGCGCTTTGCGAACTACGTCTCGCCGGTCATGGAGTTCCTGGGGCTGGTAGAGCTTGAGCACAACGCGCGGAACAACCGCCTGCGGGCGATCTAGGGCTTCGGCGCGCCGCGGCGCCCTCCCAGGACGATTGTCCTGGGCGAATCACTAATTTTCACTGAATTTCGCCGAAACAGACGTCGGAATTGCTGCGGCCGCAAAATGCACTTGCGGCTCGGAAGGTAACATTCTACCCGTCAGGGCAGATCAGACGAAACAAACTTGCCCGGAGCCCTCATGTCCTTCCGCATCCAGCCCACGCCCGCCGCCCGCCCGAACCGTTGCCAGCTTTTCGGCCCCGGCTCGAACACCAAACTGTTCGAGAAGATGGCCGCCAGCGCGGCGGATGTGATCAACCTCGACCTCGAGGACAGCGTGGCGCCCAGCGACAAGGACGCCGCCCGCGCCAACGTGATCGAAGCGATCAACAGCGTGGACTGGGGCAAGAAGACGCTGAGCGTGCGGATCAACGGGCTGGACACGCCCTATTGGTACCGCGACGTGGTGGACCTGATGGAGCAGGCCGGGCCGCGGCTGGACCAGATCATGATCCCCAAGGTGGGCTGCGCGGCGGATGTCTACGCCGTGGACGCACTGGTCACCGCCATCGAGACCGCCAAGGCGCGCGCGCGGCCCGTGTCCTTTGAGGTTATCATCGAGAGCGCGGCGGGCATCGCCCATGTCGAGGAGATCGCCGCCGCCAGCCCGCGCCTTGAGGCGATGAGCCTGGGTGCCGCGGATTTCGCCGCCTCAATGGGGATGCAGACCACCGGGATCGGCGGCACGCAAGAGAACTACTATATGCTGCAGGACGGCCAGCACCACTGGTCGGACCCCTGGCACTGGGCGCAGGCGGCCATCGTGGCGGCCTGCCGCACCCATGGAGTGCTGCCGGTGGACGGCCCGTTCGGCGATTTCAGCGACGATGACGGGTACCGCGCGCAGGCGCGCCGCTCGGCGGTGCTGGGCATGGTGGGCAAATGGGCGATCCATCCCAAGCAGATCGCGCTGGCCAACGAGGTGTTCACCCCGTCCGAGCAGCAGGTAACCGAGGCCAAGGAAATCCTGGCGGCGATGGAAGAGGCCAAGGCCTCTGGCGCGGGCGCGACCGTCTATAAGGGCCGCCTGGTGGATATCGCCTCGATCAAGCAGGCCGAGGTGATCGTGAATCAGGCCGAGATGATCGCCAACGGCTGATCTGGCCGGCGCGGTTTTTCGGTTAGCGCGCGGCGCCCGGGATTTCGGGCGCGGCGCATCGGCTTAATTCGGGGCGCCCTGCCTTTAGCCGCGCGCCCAAAGCGCGGCAACTCCCTAATAAAACATGCCGAACTGGCGCGCCCGCGGGTGCGGCGGGCGGTGCAGATATTGCTGGTCGGCGGCCCCTTTTTGGGCCGCGCTGGGCCGTGCGAAAGAGCCAGTTGCCAATACCTGATTAAAACCATAAGGATACTAGCAAGATTCGTTTACGGCCCTAGCTGTGCGCGAGCCGTCTGACCCAAAACTAGGAGAACACGATGAAAACAGTACCATTTATCGCAACCGCCTTGTCGCTTTCGCTCGCCACCGAGCTGGCCGCCGAGGGCGTGGTGAACCTTTACTCGTCGCGCCACTATGACACCGACGAGCGTCTGTACTCTGACTTCGAAGAACTGACCGGCATCAAAGTGAACCGCATCGAGGGCAAGGGCGACGAGCTGATCCAGCGTATGGCGGCCGAGGGCGCGAATTCGCCCGCCGACGTGCTGATCACGGTCGACACCACGCGCCTGGAGCGCGCCAAGAGCGCAGGCGTCCTGCAATCCGTCGACAGCGAAGTTCTTGAGGCGCGCGTGCCCGCCAAGCTGCAGGACAGCGACAACCAGTGGTTCGGCTTCTCGCAGCGCGCGCGGATCGTCTTCTACGACAAGACGGACGTGCAGAACCCGCCGATGGACTACGTGAGCCTCGCGGACCCGCAGTACAAGGGCATGGTGTGCCACCGCTCGTCGAGCAACGTCTACTCGCAGACGCTGCTGTCGTCGGTGATCGAAAACCACGGCGCCGAGGCGGCGACTGACTGGGCCGCCGGTGTGGTGGCGAACTTCGCGCGTGAGCCGCAGGGCGGCGACACGGACCAGCTGCGCGGGCTGGCGTCCGGCGAGTGCGACATCTCGATCTCCAACACCTACTACTTCGCCCGCGCATTGCGTAAATCGGTGAAGGGCCTGCCCGAGGACGCGCTGGCCAATATCGGCTGGGTGTTCCCCGCACAGGAAGCCGAGGGCGCGCATATGAACCTGTCCGGCGCTGGCGTCGCGGCCAACGCGCCGAACCGCGAGAACGCGATCAAGTTCCTCGAGTACCTGGCCAGCGATCAGGCGCAGGTCTACTTCAGCGCCGGTAACGACGAGTACCCCTCGGTGCCCGGCGTGTCGATCAGCCCCTCCGTCGCCACGCTCGGCGTCTTCAAGGCCGACGATGTGGACCTCAGCGCGGTCGCAAAGAACGTTGCTGACGCGCAGCGGATCTTCGATACGGTCGGCTGGAAGTAAGCCAAACAAGCGGGCCGTCCGGTTTCTTCGGGCGGCCCACGCCCCCCCCCTGCGTCCCCGGGCGCGGGGCTTAGCGCCGGAAGTGATCGCTCCAGATCGCGTGGCGCAGGCGATCCCGCTGCGCGTATTCCGCGATTGCGGCGGCAAGGTCGCTCGGCGAAAGCCCGCCCTCTCCATTGGCAATCTGCGTGATCTGCATCGTGTACCAGGCGGTCACGCCGCCCTCTGGCGGGTCCTCAAAGCGCGGCAGGCGCGGCGCGTCCGCCGCACCCTTGATCCATTTCGACGGCAGATCCGGGTCCACGACAAGCGCGCGGGCCAGGCCGATCAGGTCGGCCTTCCCGCTGGCCAGGGTCGCCTCTGCCTGCTGGCGGGTCTTAAAGCCTCCGGTGACCATCAGCGGAACGGACGTTCTGGTCCGGGCGCGCCCGGCGAAGTCGGCGAAATAGGGGCCGGACCCCGCGCGGTCCGAGGACGAGGGCGCGCCGGGAAAATAGGTGCCGCCGCTGATGTCGATCAGGTCAATGCCGGTGCTGTCCAGAGCCGCGATGACCTCTAGCGCCTCGTCTTGCTGGAACCCGCCCTCTAGCTGGTCTGTGGCGTTCAGCTTGAGGCCTACGGGGAAATCCGGGCCCACGGCCCTGCGCACGGCCGCAACGGTCTCTAGCAGCAGGCGCATGCGGTTCCCAAGGCTGCCGCCATACGCGTCGGCGCGCTTGTTGAAGAGCGGCGACAGAAACTGGCTAAGCAGGAAGCCATGCGCGGCGTGTATCTCGACGCCGCCAAAGCCAAGCTCTTGCGCGCGGCGCGCGGTTTGCGCGAACGCCCCGGGCAGGTGCTGGATCTCCGCCAATGTCAGCGCGCCGCAGCTCAGCCCGGGCAGGTCAAGCGCGCTTGGCCCCTTAGGGGTGCTGATCGGCGCGTCGGCCATCGCCCCCGCATGCCCAAGCTGCAGCCATAGATGCGCGTTGTTGGCGGACCCGCGGCGCGCCAATTCTCGGAAGCGTTCGGTATCCGATTGGGCGTTCAGGACGAGGTTGCCGGGCTTCTCGGCGAAGTCGGGGCTGCCCTGCACCTCGCCGATGATCGACAATGCCAGCCCGCCCGCGGCCCAGCGCTCGTAAAGGCGCATCTGCGCCACTGTCGGGCCGCCGCGCCCGTCGCCCAGCGAATCCGACATGGCCGATTTGGCGATGCGGTTGCCAAGGACAGCGCCGCAGGGAAGCCGCAAGGGCCGCGACAGCAGATTGTCACCGCCGCGGTCTTCGCCCGGGCGCGCGCCCTGCGCTGCCCGGTGCTCTGCGGTGCCTACATGAACCGGTCGAACCAGGCTTGCACCTCCGCGGGGTTCTTGCCGACCCATTCGTAGGCGGCAAAGCGGCTTTTCTCGACGTCGAGAAGCTTTAGCTCCTTCTCGACGGTCAAGGCATCATGGTAGCGGTGCACCATCTCCAGCCGGGTCCACGGATCGTTCTTGTTCTGGATGACCAGCGTCGGGACGTTCACCTTCGGCGCGCTCTCGATAAAGTTCGGCTCTGTCAGGTCAAAGCCCACCCGTGCGGTGGTGACTTTATCCGCCGCGCGCCGCATGAAGCCCGGCATGCCAAGCGCGTTCACAAAGATATCGTAGAGCAGGGGCTGCACCGCAACGAAGGCCTTGATGCGGTCATGCTGCGCCAGCCCGTCTTCCATCCCGTAGGCATAGGTGGTCGAGGCCGAGCCCATGCAGAACGCCAGCAGACCGATGGAGGCGTCTTTCAGATCCGCGCGCCCCTCGATGAAGCTGACGGCGCCGAGGATGTCCTTGGCCTCTTCGGGGCCCCAGGACACCCACGGGTTCGGGCCAAGGTCGCTGGCGCCATGGCCGCGCAGATCGAACATCAGGTAGCTGTAGCCGTTATCCGCAAAATGCTTTGCCTGGCGCAGGAATTTGATGTCCTGCTTCCACGGCGCCATCATGCCCTTGCCCTTGCGCTCCCAGCCGCTGCGGTTGGACTGCACGCCGAAATGGCTTTGGATGATGACCTTGTCGCTGCCGCCCTTGATCAGCCAGCCGCGCAGGGTGGTGCCGTCCGTCGCCGGAAACTCCACGTCCTCGTAGTCCAGGCCGTAGTTGGCCGGGCTGTCGAACAGCGGGGCCTGGCCCGGTTTCACCATCATATTCGAGATCATGTTGCCAAACATGTCGGGGCCTCCTTACGAATGCGCGTTGTACCATTCGAGCATCTGCTCGGGATGGTCAGAGAAGAACTGGTACCCCTTGAAACGCCAGGGCGTGTCTTCGATGTAGTAGATCTTCTTGTCTTCGACGGGCGTGCGGTCAAACATCTCTTGCACGTCCTGCCAGCGCGAGTTCATGTCGTCGCGAACTTGCACATAGAAGATCGGGATTGCAATCTTTTCGGCCTTCGGGATGATGTTGTGATCGTCCACTTTCAGCCCGGTCAGGGCGGTGTAGATGGGCTCGAAGGCCGCGACGCCCTCTTGCGCGTCGATCTCCATATGCCCGCAGTTGCGCTCGATCGTGGTGCGGCCCTTCAGGGGCGCGATGGCGATCATCGACTTGATGCCCTCAAAGGCCTCGGGGTGTTTGTCCATCGCGTTCAGGGTGGCGTTGGCGCCCATGCACATGGCGTAGATGGATATGGCCTTGGTGTCGGGGCGGCTGCGCACATATTGCAGCGCGGCCAGGACCTCTTGCCACTCGTAATAGCCCACGCCCGAGATGCCGCCCTCGCCGTCGCTGCTGCTGCCATGGCCGCGCAGGTCATAGGCCAGCACGCTGTAGCCGGCATCGACCAGGGCCTTGTAGCGGGGCAAAAAGTTCACCTCAAAGCCGCCGGCAAAGCCCAGGCCGTCCAGGTGCCCGGCAAAGCCGTATTTGTTGCCGGGCGAGAAGTGGTTGCTCAGGATGACGTGGCCCGATGTGCCGGGCATGAACCAGCCAGAGACCTGCACGCCGTCCTCGGTCGCGAAGGAAACCTCCTCATAGGTCAGCCCGACCTCGTCCGGTGTGCGCAGGACCGGCAGGCGCGGCGGCTTTGAGAGACCACCGGCAAGCTGTTCCAGCATCGCTGTTTGTTCTGCAGTAATCATGTTCCGCTCCTTCGACGTTTGGGTTGCTATTGTTTCTTTACGAGCTTATCTGTTTCGTCAACCCGTTACTTAACGACTAAACGAAGAACGTCAAGATGGAAATATCGGAAGCCGAGAGAAAATACGCCCAGGCGGCGCTGGTCGTGTTCCAACGCTATGGCGTGCGCAAGTCCACGATGGAGGAGATCGCGGCAGAGGCGGGGGTCTCAAAACCAACGCTCTATGCGACCTTTCGCAATAAGGACGCCGTGCTCGGCGGGGCCATTCGTCTGGCCAAGGGCACAGCGATCAGGTCGGTCGCGCAGGCTTGGTCCGACGCGGATACCCTCGCCGAGAAGCTCGACATCTTCTTTGAGCGCCTAGTCCTGGCCGGGTTCGACATGCTCCACCAGTCGCCGGACACAGCCGCCTTTGAAACGGCTCTGGGCGAGTATAGCCAGGACTCCATCGCAGCGACGCGCAGGGCAGAGGTTGCCGCGATTGCCAGGCTCTTTGAGGGCGCGCAGGGGCTGGCCGAGATCGGCACCAGCGCCGAGGACTATGCCGGTTTCGTGGTGGCATCGGCGATGAATGCCAAGCGCCTGGTCCAGACCCGCGCCGAGCTTGAGGCGTATCTTGCAATCCTCAAGGCGAGCGTCGTCAAACTGCTCGACGCCTAAGGCCCGTTCGCGGCGACGCCGTCGTCCCTGCGCCGCGCTAAGACCCTGGGTCTCCCCCAGGCACCGTGCCGCCGTGAGAGCCATCGCGGGAGGTTCGGTTTAAGGGGCGCAGGCCGCCGTCATGGACGGCTAGAAGAGGGCAATCGCGTCGCCCATCATCATGCCTTGCCATCTCCCCGACCGGAAGATCGTGCATCGCGCAGCGTTAGTGATGTGTGAAAGACTGGGTCGCGGACGGAGCACCATTTCGCTGCACTTGCGCCAATGTCTGTTTTGAGTGATTGATAGCGAATAATGACTTCTGGAAAATCTCGAAATTTCGCCGGCTCTGTCGGCTTTCTCTTGGCCCTGTCTGCTTGCTCCACAGAGTACATTGCTGTCGCCAACCTTCCCGAGAACGCAACTGCAATCATGTCTGTGACGCCCATGTTCGGTGTTCACAGCGACTGGAATAGAACGCTCACTGTAAATGACGGTTATACAACGGCTTCCATCGATCTGGTCGAAGATACAGGATGGTGGCGAGGCTCTCACTTGTATCTGCACTCTTCAGGCACATATGTTGTCCACGAAGGGCAAAATGGATGCATTGGCTTTACTCTCGAACCTGTTTCGTTCGACGTTCGCACTTCGATATCCTGTACCAAGATGGCCGGTACGGCTATTCGGCTCGCGGCAGACAATCCTGAACTGAACGGCTATCCGGCATCGAGGTACTATGTCGGACTATTCTATATCGGCAGATTCATTGAGACTCATCTTCTACCAGAATTGCGAGACACGCGTGCCGAAACGCCAATCGTCTTTCAAACATACGAACAACAAGCCGAGCCAGAACTCCCAGAAATTCTCTGAGCGGCCATTCCCGCGAGGCGCAGCATTCAGCAAAATGGGCTCAGAGCGGCCAAGCAACCCCGAGACCAACGCCCCCGGCATATTGGCGACGACCCACCGCGCGGTGTGTTAACCATGGGGTTTGCCGACATCCGCGCCGACGCAAAGCCGACGTTTTGCCGACACAAGTCCGACCGCGGAAAACCCCATGATTTAAGGCGTTAAGGCCTGATTCGCGGCCGTAGCGCGGATGGTGCGTTTAGGATTTGGTAAGAAACCCGCGCATCCGCTCCGCCGCGCGCTGGATGTTCTCGGCCGAGTTGGCATAGCTCAGCCGGATATACCCCTCGCCCAGAACGCCGAAATCCGGCCCGCCGATGGTGGCCACGCCGGTTTCTTCCAGCAGGGCGCTGGCCAGCTCCTTGGCCTTCCAGCCGGTCTCGGTGACATTGGGGAAGGCATAGAACGCGCCCTTCGGCGTGATGCAGCTGACCCCCGGCAGGGCGTTCATCAGGTCCACCACCAGGCCGCGCCGCGCGTCGAACTCGGCCAGCATCTGCCCCACCGCGTCCTGCGGCCCGGTCAGCGCCTCTAGGGCGGCGAATTGCGCCGGGGCGTTCACGCAGGACCAGGCGTTCACCGCCAGTTTGCGCGCCTTGTCATAGAGGTTCTCGGGCCAGACGGAGTAGCCCAGCCGCCAGCCCGTCATGGCGTAGGTCTTGGACCAACCGTTCAGCAATATCAGGCGGTTACGGATCTCGGGATAGCCCAGCAGAGTGACGTGCTCCTCGCCGTCATAGAGCATCTGGTCGTAGATCTCGTCCGACATGATCGCCACATGCTCGGGCAGCCCGGCCACCAGCGCGTCGATCTCGGCCTTGGGCGTGACCCCGCCGCAGGGGTTCGCCGGCGAGTTCACAATCACCAGCCGCGTCTTGTCGGTGATCAGGCCCAGCGTCTCCTCGGCGGAGAAGGCAAAGCCGTTCTCCTCGCGGATCGGGATCGGCACCGGCGTGGCGCCGGTATACTCGATCATCGAGCGGTAGATCGGAAAGCCCGGATCGGGGTAGAGGATCTCGGCCCCCGGCTCGCCGAACATCAGGATCGCGGTGAACATCGTCACCTTGCCGCCCGGCACGATCAGCACCTGGTCGGGGTTCACCTCGGCCTGGAAGCGGCGGTGCAGATCGGCGCTAACTGCCTCGCGCAATTGGGGAATTCCGGTCGCGGGGGTGTAGCCATGCTGCCCGTCGCGCAGCGCCTTCACCGCGGCCTCGACGATGTTCTCCGGCGTCGGAAAGTCCGGCTGCCCTATCCCGAGATTGATCACGTCCATGCCCTGCGCCGCCAGCGCGCCCGCGCGGGCCAGAACAGCAAAGGCGTTCTCCTCACCAATCCGATCGAAATTCGCAACAGTCTGCATGGGCCCTCCTCCGGTCCCGCCGTTTCTGTGGGATTGGCCGAGCGATGGCAAGGGGCGCGAAAGAGGCCCGCGCCCTGGCTGCGGGAATTGCGTGATCCCGGCCCGCGTGGCAGGGTTGCGCCATGCTGTGCGACGTGATCCTGCCGTTGATTTGGCTGACTTTCTGCCAGACCGACGAGACCCTGGCCGCCTATGCCGGGCGGGACCGCGTATTCCGCCTTGCAGAGATGCAGGACCGCCCCGTTGACGAGGCCGTCACATTGCGCTTCCCGGCGCGTAAGACGCTTGAGCTGCGCACCACATGCGGCCAGATGGCCGGGCGGATCACGGCCCCGCTGCCCTGGTTCGCGCTGTCCCTAGAACGCGGCAAGGACCAAGACTGCGACGCGCGGGCCCTGCACGACAATTTGTACAATCTTATCAACGGCATGCACTTGGCCGAGATCGCCGGCGACACGATCCTATTGCAGGACGATCATGGCGCGACGCTGCTGTTTCGCGCGGGGGATTAGGCGCCCTGAAGGGCTAGCGCGAGAACACGTCCACAAAGCGCTGCCGGGCGGCAGGCAGCTCGCGGTCGCCAAGCGCCGGGGCCAGCCAGTGCCGCAGGAAATAGCCGGTGGTGCGCAGGCCTTGTGCGATTTCGTCGTCCGGCGCGGCGCTGGGGGTGTGCAGGCATTGCGGCAGGGGCAAGAGCTTCTCCTTCCAGGCGCCCGCACCGGCCTCGGTCACCGCCCGCCCGGTCTTGGGCGAGACATAGCTCAACCCGTCCGACGCGCCGGTGACCGCGCAGGCGCTCAGGTCCAGGCCAAAGCCCATCTCGTCCAAAAGCGCTAATTCCCAGTGCAGATAGGCCAGGGGCCAGGCCTCGGTCTCGCCGATCATGTCCAGCACCGCCTGGCTGCGCTCAAAGAGCTTCGGGTGCGGCTCGCGCTCCGGCAGGGCGAAGGACAAAAGCGCGGTCAACGCGTTCAGCGCGGCCAGTTCCTTGCGCCCCGACATCACCGCCGCGGCGCGGCTCTTGACGGGCTCGACGGCGTAGCTGCCCAGGTGGTCCTCCAGCCGGGCGCGCCAGGTGACGGCGACCTCGGTGCCGGGCTCTAGCGTGGGCGCAATCTTACGACTGGAGGCGCCCCGCACGACGCCCGCGTGGCGGCCATGCGCCTGGGTGAAGACCTCTAGGATCGCGGCATGCTCGCCATGCTTGCGTGCGATTAAGACGGTGCCGTGGTCCTGCCATTCCATCAGCTGTCGAGCCCCGGCTCGTCCAGCAGGTGCCGCCGGTCGCGGTCCTCGACCTCGATGACCCAAAGGTCGGGGTCAAAGCCGCGCTGTTTCGTGATGGTGGCATCCACCTCGGCCTCGGCGCCCTCGGTCAGCGTGACCCAGATGCGGTCACCGCTAAGGATGTCGACGCTGCGCTGAAACGCCTTGGCGGTGCCGTCCAGGGCGTTCTGCTTGACGATCACGGCCCCCGCGGTGGCGTCGCCCTTGGAGACGATAAAGGCGGGAATATCCTGCAATCTCAGGCGGGTAAAGTAGGCCTGCACCCAAAGCTCTGCTGTCAGGCGCGGCGTGCTCATGCGGGGGCGCTCATCCGCCCTGGCGGGCGTCTTCGCGGCTGGCGACGCGGGGCCGCCAGGGCCCAAGGCGCCTCACGTTTTGCCATCGGAATAGTCCAGGCCGATGGCCGAGTAGCGCTCGGATTCCTCCAGCCACCCGGGCCGCACCTTGACCTGCAGGAAGAGATGCACCTTGCGGTCGAGGAATTCCTCCAGCTCCACGCGCGCGGCCAGGCCCACCGCCTTCACCGTTTCGCCCTTCTTGCCCAGCACGATCCCCTTATGGCCGTCGCGGGCCACATAGATGAGCTGCTCTATCCGGGCGGAGCCGTCCTTTTTCTCCTCCCAGCTCTCCGTCTCGACGGTCAGCTGGTAGGGCAGCTCTTGGTGCAGGCGCAGGGTCAGCTTCTCGCGGGTGATCTCGGCGGCGATCATCCGCATGGGCAGGTCGGCGATCTGGTCCTCGGGGTAGAGATACGGCCCCTCGGGCATCTCGCCCGCCAGCCAGGTGCGCAGGTCGTCCACGCCATGGCCCTTCTCGGCGGAGATCATAAAGGTCTTGGCGAAGGCAAAGCGCGCATTCAGGTCCTTGGTCAGCCCCAGCAGCACCGGCGCCTCGACGCGGTCGATCTTGTTGATGGCCAGCGCCACGGTCTGGCCGCTGTCGCGCTGGGCGAGCCCCTCTAGGATGCGCTCGACGCCCTCGGTCACGCCGCGATGGGCCTCGATCATCAGCACCACCACATCGGCATCCGCCGCGCCGCTCCATGCGGCGGCCACCATGGCCCGGTCCAGGTGCCGGCGCGGGCGGAACAGCCCCGGCGTGTCCACGAACACGATCTGGCTTTGGCCCTCCATCGCCACGCCGCGGATCCGCGCCCGCGTGGTCTGCACCTTATGCGTCACAATCGAGACCTTCGCCCCGACCATGCGGTTCAAAAGCGTCGACTTGCCCGCGTTGGGCTCTCCGATCAGGGCAGTGAAACCGGCGCGTGTGCTCATTGTTTGGCTTTCTGGCTGCGATTTGGGGCTGGTAGCGGATGACGCTGCATTAGGCCAGAGGAAAGGGCTTGATTGGTTCGACGTCATACCTTATATGGTCCGACATCGAACCTAATTGGAGTGTATCTTATGCAAAGGCGGAAATTTCTGACATTGATCGGCGGCGGAGTTGTCTTGGCGGCAGGCGGGGCGAGCGCATTTGTGGCGACACGGACCCCCACCGAGGCGCTCGCCCCCTGGGACGCGGCAGGCGCTGCGCAGTATGACGACCCCCGGCTGCACGCCCTGTCCTACGCGGTGCTGGCGCCCAACCCGCATAACCGCCAGCCCTGGAAGGTGAAGCTGCGCGGGGCGGAGGCCTTCGAGCTTTACTTCGACACCGACCGGCAATTGCCGCATACCGACCCGTTCGACCGGCAGCTGACCATCGGGCTGGGCTGCTTTCTGGAGCTGATGGAGATGGCGGCCAACAGCGTGGGCTTCGCGGTCGCGACAGAGCTCTTCCCGGCGGGCCATGACCCGGCCGCGCTGGACCGGCGCCCGGTCGCGCATGTCACCTTTTCTGGGGCGGCGACCTCTGCCGACCCGCTTTTTGCTTATGCGCTGCAACGGCGCTCGACCAAACAGCCCTATGACACCACGCGCCCCGTGCCGCGGGACGTCTTGCAGCGCGCCATGTCGGCCGTGCGTATCGCCCAGGCTGGCGGCTCGACCGAGGCGGAGCTGACGCAATACCTGCGCGACTTGACCGAGCAGGCGCTGCTGATCGAGATCGAGACCCCGCATACCTACAAGGAAAGCGTGGATCTGTTCCGCATCGGCAAGGCCGAGGTGAACGCCAATCCGGATGGGATTAGCTTCAGCGGGCCGATGTTTGAATCGCTGCGCCTGGCGGGTGTGCTAAGCCGCGAGACGGTCACGGACCCCTCCTCGGTGGCCTATAGGGGCGGCATCGACGCCGTCACCACGAACTGCCGGACCTCGATGGGGCATATCTGGCTGGTGACCGAGACCAACACTCGGCTGGACCAGATCGCGGTGGGGCGGGATTGGCTGCGGCTGAACCTGGCCACAACGCGCGAGGGCCTGGGCCTGCACCCGATGAGCCAGGCGCTGCAGGAATACCCCGAGATGGCCGCGCTTTATGCCGACGCGCATCGCCGGTTGGCGCCGGATGGCGGCACGGTTCAAATGCTGGGACGCATCGGCTATGGTCCGACCGTTCCGGCCAGCCCGCGCTGGCCCATCGAGGCAAAACTGGTGAGCGATTGACCGAAGACCCAAAGACCTTAGACCAACGCGACGCCGCGCGCTTGTTCAGCTTCTTCACCGAGATCGGGATCATCAACCAGCTGTCGATGGCGCTTTTCGCCAAGAGCCTGCCCGACGGGGTGCACCCGTCGCATTTCTCGATCCTCAACCACCTGGTCCGGACCGGCGACGGGATCACGCCGATCCGGATCGCAGGCGCCATGCAGGTCACCAAGACGACGATGACCCACTCGCTGAAGGTGCTGACCGAGCGCGGCTTTATCACCACCGGCCCGAACCCCGAGGACGCGCGCGGCAAGCTGGTCTATCTGACCGAGGCCGGGCGCGCGTTCCGCGACGCGGCGATCCAAAGCGTGGTCGGGATGTTTGGGCATCTGCTAGAGCCAGAGCATTACAAGATCATGGAAGAGCTGGGGTCGGGGCTGGAGGTCTTGCGCAAGTTCCTGGACGAGAACCGGATGTAGCCCGGCTTATCTGGCCAGCGCCTCGTCAAGCCGGTCCATCTGAAAATGCGGGGCCAGGATCGCGCGGATCTGTCCGCGCCGCGCGTTCTTGGGGTCAAAGATTGCGTAGCAGAGGTAATCCTCCAGCAGCGAGGCCTGCTGCTCGAACCCGTATTCCAGCAGCCCCGCGCCCTCCTCGGGCACATAAAAATAGGGGTCCTGGTTTAGGATCGCCTCCAGTGCGGCCTTGGCGGGGCGATAGCCGGTGCGCTTGCGGTTCTGCCACTGCCAGACATGCACCAGCTCATGCGCCATGATGAAGGTCTGCGGCAGCAGGATCTGGTTCGGCCAGCCGGGCGCGGTGTCGTTGCGGTAATAATCCTTGGAGAAATGCACGTTGTTATAAAGCGCCCAGCCCGGCGGCGGGCCCTCGGGCGGCGTAGGCGCCGTGCGGTCGCAGATGCCGGGGCGGATCTTAATCGGCTCTGGGTTCTCTGGCAGCGGCGGCGCGGTGTCCGTTTTGGGCGCGCCGCGAAAGCCGGACTTGACGCGCACCTTCTGCACATCCAGCGACGGGCCAAAGAGATCTTCGGCCAGCGCGCGCTCGCCCTCGGCCAAGGGGCGTCCCGCGCAGGCCGTCAGGCACAGGGCGGCGAGGAAGATCAGGAGCGCGCGTATCATTGCGCCACCCTGGCAAGACAACGCGCCGACGTCCAGCGCGATAAGACGCGCGCAATGACCTGCGTATGTGCGGCGTTGTGGCACGGCTCCCACGCCTTTGAGTTAACCCGATCTTAAGGCAGGCGCCCCGCATAATATGCGGGTGGTGGTCGGGGCTTTGCCCCGATTCAGTTCCCCAACCACCACCCGGGTAGGGTGGTGCGATTCGGGTTTAGAAACCGTGAAGATGCCAAGCCATATCGCGCCAGGCTGCCAATTCGCGCCAAGCCTCCACGGCGCCTCGTGGCAGCTTGGCGACGGGCCCGGGTCAGCAGTCGCGCGCGTAGGTGAAGACCAGCGTGTCCACCACGACCTGCCCCGTGCTGGCGCAGTTGCGCGACCGCTCGCGCGTGCCCTGCATCGTCACCTGGGTCTGGTTCGGCGCGACCGGCCCCTCGACAAAATACTCCAGCGGATTGCCCGGGCAGGACGACGAGAACACCCGGCTGAGCCCGGAATACCAGTTCCCGCTCTTGGTGCCGTTGAACAAAAGCGTCCCACGGCGCACCCCGGCATTCCACAGCCCCTCGCGCGGGTTTTCGTAATAGAAGTTCCGCTGGTTGCCGAAGGCCTGCAGCCGCATCAGCGACCCGTTATGCCACCAGCAGCTGTCTGCCGAAGCGGATTGCACCGTCGAGAAATTCAGCAGTACGGCGAATAAAATCGTCAAAAATCTCATGTTGAAACTCCCTTAATTGAGGCGCGCAAACCTATGAATACTTGCGTGCCTTTTTTGTGGTGGCGATCCTGCCACCGTTCTTTTTGGTCTGCGCGGTCGCGCGCCACTCATTGGTGTGGGTGCCATCCCGGGCGCATGGGCCAACGCGGCCGCGAGGCAAAGGGCTTTGTGAAAATGCATCTTGTCGTTCCCCCCGGTCTTGCAGGCGCTCAAAGCATCGCCGGCACCACTAGATCCGGCGGGCGATGCCCGTCGGCGAAGGTTTTTATGTTGATGATGACCTTCTCGCCCATCTCCATGCGGCCCTCGCGGGTGGCCGAGCCCATATGCGGCAGCAGGACCACGTTCTGCAGCTCGCGCAGGCGCGGGTTCACGTCGGTGCCGTGCTCGTAGACGTCCAGTCCGGCCCCGGCGATCTCGCCGCCGCGCAGCATCCGGGTCAGCGCGTTCTCGTCGATCACCTCGCCGCGCGAGGTGTTCACGATCACCGCGTTCGGCTTCATCAGCTTCAGGCGCCGCGCGTTCATCAGGTGGAAGGTCGAGGGCGTGTGCGGGCAGTTGATGGTGATCACGTCCATGCGGCTGACCATCTGGTCGAGGCTCTCCCAATAGGTGGCCTCTAGCTCGGTCTCGGTCTCGGGGCGCAGGCGCTTGCGGTTGTGGTAGTGGATCTGCATGCCAAAGGCCTTGGCGCGGCGCGCCACCGCCTGGCCGATGCGGCCCATGCCCAAAACGCCCAACCTGCGCCCGCCCACGCGCCCGCCCAGCAGCGCGGTGGGGGCCCAGCCCTCCCAGCGCCCGGCCTGCATAATGCTCAGGCCCTCGGGGATGCGGCGGGTGACGGCCAGGATAAGCGCCATGGTCATGTCGGCGGTGTCCTCGGTCAGCACGCCGGGGGTGTTGGACACCAGGATCCCGCGCTGCCGCGCGGTGGCGACGTCGATATTGTCCACGCCGGCGCCGAAATTCGCGATCAGTTTCAGCCGCTCGCCCGCCTGGCCCAGCATGGCGGCGTCGATGGTGTCGGTGATCGTGGGCACCAGCACGTCGGCGTCCTGCATGGCGGCGACCAGGTCCGCGCGTTCCATCGGGCCGTCCTGTGGGCACAGCCGCACATCGAAAAGCTCGGTCATGCGGGTCTCTACCGCGTCGGGCAACCGTCGCGTTACAACAACACTCAGCCGTTCAGACGCCATGCGTACCCTTCCTTTGCTTTCCTTGCGCCACAGATGCTGGCATCTCTAGCTGAACAAGAGTGCGGCGGAATAACAAGACAAATCTGCGCCGCGAGCGGGGGCAAAGACCCCCGAAAAGAGGCGAGGCAGGCGATGGGACTGAGCAGGTTCAACACAGCATTCCTGGGCGTGGTCGCTGCGGCGCTGGTGCTTGGCGCGCCCGGCCTAGCGGGCGAGCGCGGCCCGGTGACCAACCTGCCAATGCCGCGCTTCGTGTCGCTGAAGGCCAGCGAGGGCAACGTGCGGCGCGGGCCATCGCTGGGGCACCGCATCGATTGGGTCTTTAAGCGGCGCAACATGCCGCTGGAGATCACCGGCGAATACGGCCACTGGCGCCGGGTGCAGGACCGCGACGGCGCGGGCGGCTGGATGCATTACTCATTGCTATCCGGGACCCGCACGGTCATCGTAGAGACGGACATGCTGCCGATCCTGATGAAGCCGGACCCGAACGCCCCGGTAAACGCGCAGGTCGAGATCGGAGTGATCGCGCAGCTGGACAATTGTGTTGTGGATTGGTGTCGGATCAGGGCCGAGCGTTATCGCGGTTGGGTGCCTCGCAAGGCACTTTGGGGTGTGGATTCGGTGGAAACGCTGGAGTGAGGTATGCAGAACTTGCGGGCCGCCTTTGCTGGCCGCCGCGCCGCGGCCGAGCCGCACGCGTTGGTGATCCATGCCGAGGGCGACTGGTTTAAGTCGATCCAGGACGGCAAGTTCGACTTCTTTACCAAGATAGTGCGCCACGCGACCAAGCAGGGTATCCCCAGCCGGATCGTGGCCACCGGCAGCTCGACCTCGCGCCTGCTCTTGGAGCAGGACCACATCAACCTCATCGTGGGCGATCAGCCCAGCTATGGCGCCAACCGGCTGCATGCGCTGCCGGGATATGTCTGGGGGTTTTGGTATCTCGACGAGGTCGGGGTGTTCTGGAACTCCTCGATGCGGTTCTCGCGGTTCAACCCGCACGATCTGGACGAGGAGAAGGCGCATTACTTCTTCAATGGCGTGACGAGCTATATGCTGCGCGAGAACGTCTCGAAGGCGCCGCAAGAGGTGCGCATGAAGAACCCGATGCAAGAGGCCGCCGCGGCGGTGTTTTGCCAAGAGATCGAGGATTCGTTGCCGCGCAGCCACCACCTGACGACCGAGCAGATGATCCGCACCACGGCCTCGACCTGCAAGGAAGAGCCCGTCTACGTCAAACCGCATCCAAACCAGTCCAAGCAGATGCGAAAGGCAATCCTGGACATCTGCGCCGACTACCAGAACGTGACCGTCAGCGACGCCTCCGTGCATGACCTGGTCGAAGCCTCCAGGATGGTGGTGACCCAGAACTCGGCCGCCGGGTTCGAGGCGCTGATGCAGCGGCGCTGCGTCATTACATGCGCCAAGTGCGATTACTGGCACGCCACGCTCACGCCCAAAAAGACAGCCGATCTGCGCGAAGCCCTCCGGTTCGGCGCCGAGGCCATGTCGGACTTCCCATTCGAGAAATACTTCTACTGGTTCCTGGATCGCAACAGCCTGGAGCCCGCCAAGGATGAGTTCGAAAAGCGGGCCTGGGCGCGCATCAAAGAGAAGTTTTTCCTGTGAGGCGCGCGGAGTAACGCGGTCGCATATGGCCTCCGGCGGGCATGGCGCGGCGCAATTTTCTTGCGAGAAAATTGCGAAACTCTTGAAAGAGTTTCCACACCGTGACCCGAATGAATCGCTTAAGCGAAAACCCTCGCCGGTTCGCGGGCCCAACTTTCCTTGGAAGGAAAGTGCAAATCTCTTGCAAGAGATTTGGTGCGGCCAAGCGACCCGTTCATAGCGCCTCTTTCACTTCACGCTGGGTCACCTGATATGACGCCCAGGACTTCCTGAAAGGGTTTCAGAGGACGCGACGCATTTTGCGCGAGGAACTTCTCGACCGGCCAAAAGATCCGGGACAGGCAGGCGCGGGTCTACCTCAACGTGTCTTTTTATGCCCGACAGCCCTAGCGGAGCGCGCCGATACAAGGCATGCTCTTAACATGGGATATGATTTTGTCATCACCGGCGGCACGGTTGTGTCGTCCTCCAGCAGTTTCCCGGCGGACATCGCCGTGGCGGGCGGAAAGATCGCCGCGATCCGCGGCGGCATTTCCGCCGCCCGGTCCGTGGACGCGACGGGCAAGCTTGTCCTGCCGGGCGGCGTCGACCCGCATTGCCATATCGAGCAGCTCTCGGGCATGGGCCAGTGGAACGCCGACACGTTCGAGACCGCCACGCGGTCCGCGGCGATGGGGGGCACGACCTCGGTGATCTCCTTCGCGGCCCAGCAAAAGGGCGAGCCCTTGGCCGACACCCTGGCGGGCTACGCCGCGCGGGCCAAGCGCGGCGCGATGGTCGATCACGCGTTCCATCTGTTTCTGTCCGACCTCTCGGTGCCGGATTTCGACGCCGACCTGCTGCGGCTCGTCGCCGATGGGCACCGCTCGCTGAAGGTCTTCACCACCTATAACGTGGCGCTGGCGGATGCCGAGATCCTGCACGTGTTGTCCCTGGCGCGCCAGGCCGGGGCCACGGTCTGCGTGCATGCCGAGAACGACGCGCTGATCCAGCACACCAAGAGCGGGCTGATCGCCGCCGGGCTGCACCGGCCCGAGCACCACGCGCTGTCCCGCCCGCGCATGGCCGAGATCGAGGCGGTCGAGCGCATCTGCCGCTTCGCCGCCTTCCTGGACGCGCCGGTGATGCTGTTCCACATCTCCACCCGCGAGGCGGTGGAGGTGATCCGCAAGGCCCGCGCCGCGGGCGTGCCCATCTGGGCCGAGACCTGCCCGCATTACCTCTTGATGACCGACGAGGTGCTAAAGCGCGACGGCATCGAGGGCGCCAAGTGGATGTGCTGCCCGCCGCAGCGGCAAGAGGCCGACCAAGAGGCGCTTTGGGAGGCGCTGAGCGACGGCACGATCGACCTGATCTCTTCGGATCACGCGCCATACCGCTTTGACGAGACGGGCAAGCTGGCCGCCGGGCCGGGCGCGCGGTTCGACCAGATCGGGGTGGGCCTGCCGGGGCTAGAGACCCGCTTGCCGGTGCTCTTTGACGCCATGCGGCGGCGCGGCCTGCCGCATCAGGACTTCGTGCGCTGGACGTCCAGCCGCGCGGCAGAGCTCTATGGCCTGCCGGGCAAGGGCGACATCGCGCCGGGCCTGGATGCCGACCTGGTGATCTGGGATCCGGAGCGCGCGCGGACCTACGGCGCCAACGACCTGCATGACAATGTCGGCTATAACCCCTGGGAGGGGCGCGAGGTCATCGGCTGGCCAGAGCGGGTGTTCCTGCGCGGCGAGGAACTTGTGGCAGACGGCGCGTTGCGCGCCAAACCCGGGCAGGGCCAGTGGCTCGACCGCCCCAATAGCGGGATGCGACCCACCGGGTCGCCATCCTATGAGATTCAAACCATCCAGGAGACCGACGCATGACCCGACCCGAGGGACCCAACACGCTTGCCATCACCTTCTTCTATTACAAGGACCTGCCCCGCGCGATGGCGTTCTACGAGGACGTCCTGGGCCTGCCGCTGGCCATCGACCAGGGCTGGAGCAAGATCTACCGCGTCGCCGAGGGGGCCCATATCGGCCTGGTGGACGAGAACCACGGCATGAACAGCTGGACCTCCGAGAAGCCGGTGCAGTTCTGCATCCGCGTGCCCGACGTGGACGCCTGGTATGCCTATGTCGAGGCGCTGGGCCTGCCCGGCCAGTCAGAGCTGTTCGTGAACGACGAGATCGGCATCCGCGCCTTCGTCTTCGACGACCCCGAGGGCTACCAGGTCGAAATCCAGACATCGACCCGGGACGACATTCTTCTCTGAGCATGACGCTCTTTGTCATCAACCCCAACTCCAGCGAAGCGGTGACCGCCGGCATCGACGCCGCGGTCGATCCGCTGCGCGCCTTCGGCACGCCGATCCGCTGCGTGACGCTGGCCGAGGGCCCGCCGGGCATCGAGAGCCAGGCCCAGGCGGATGGCACCATCGCGCCGATGCTCAAGCTGGCGGAGCGGCTAGAGGGCGAGGCGCAGGGCTTTGTGATCGCCTGCTTCGGGGACCCGGGGCTGCACGCCCTGCGTGACCGCACCACCCTGGCCGTGGTGGGCATCCAGGAGGCCGCGGTGATGGCGGCGATGCAGCTGGGGCAGCGCTTCGGGGTGATCTCGATCCTGCCTGGGTCCATCCCGCGGCACATGCGCAGCTTTGGCGCCATGGGCGTGCTGGACCGGCTGGCGGGGGATCGCGCCCTGGGTCTGGGCGTGGTGCAGCTCGCCGATCCCGGCGCGACCGAGCAGGCCATGGTGGACACCGCGCGGGCGCTGCGCGACCAGGACGGCGCGGACGTGCTGATCATGGGCTGCGCCGGCATGGCGCGCTATCGCAAAACGCTTCAGGTCGCCACCGGCCTGCCCGTGGTCGAGCCCTGCCAGGTCGCGGCCGCGCAGGCTCTGGGCCAGATCGCACTCAACCTATCACATTGGAGGGACCGATGATCGACGAAACCGCCAGCGGCGTATACACCATTGCCTGCACGCCATTCATGCCCGACGGGGCGCTGGACCTTGGCAGCGTCGACACGATGGTCGATTTCTACGCCGAATGCGGCGCCACGGGGCTGACCATCCTTGGGATGATGGGCGAGGCGGGCAAGCTCTCGGCCGCCGAGAGCGAGGCGGTGATCCGCCGCGTCACCGCGCGTACCGACCTGCCCGTGGTGGTGGGCGTCTCGTCGCCGGGCTTTGCGGCGATGGAGGCGCTGTCGAAGACCGCGATGGATGCGGGCGCGGCGGGGGTGATGATCGCGCCTGCGGGCGGCCTGAAGACCGACGGCCAGATCATTGACTACTACCACAACGTGGCCGAGACCGTGGCCGACGCGCCCTGGGTGCTGCAGGACTTCCCGCTGGCCACGAATGTAGTGATCCCGACCGAGGTGATCCTGCGGATCGTCGCGGATTGCCCAGGATGCGTGATGCTCAAGCACGAGGACTGGCCCGGGCTGGCCAAGATCTCGGCGCTGCGGGCGGCCTCTGATGCGGGTGACGCGCGGCGCATCTCGATCCTATGCGGCAATGCGGGGCTTTTCCTGGTCGAGGAGATGGGGCGCGGCGCGGATGGCGCGATGACCGGCTTTGCGTATCCCGAGATGATGCGCGACGTGGTGTCCCGGATGCAAGCGGGCGACGAGACCGCCGCGCGGGACATCTTCGACGCCTACCTGCCGCTGGTGCGCTATGAGAGCCAGCCGGGCCTGGGGCTGAGCGTGCGCAAGCACATCCTGGCGCAGCGCGGCGCGATTGCGCACCCAACGGTGCGGCGACCCGGCGGTGGGCTGGCGGCGGCGGCGCAGGCCGAGGTTGCAACCATGATCGCGCGGCAAGAGGCGCGGCTGGCGGCGCTGGCCTAAGCGCTCAAGCCTCGGCGGGTTTGGCCTTGCGCGACTTGCGCGCGGGCAACGGGCGTACGTGTTTCTCGATCTCGTTGAACAGCAGGCCCGCCACGTCCCGGCCGGTGGCCTTCTCGATGCCCTCAAGCCCGGGCGAGGAGTTCACCTCTAGCACCTTGGGCCCGTCATCCGAGCGCAAGAGGTCCACCCCCGCCAGCCCCAGCTTGAACGCCTTGGCGGCGCGCGCGGCGCAGTCGCGCTCTTCCTTGGTGATCCGCACGGCCTCTGCGGTGCCGCCCTGGTGCAGGTTCGAGCGAAAATCATCCCCGGCCGACTTGCGCCGCATCGCGGCCACCACCTTGCCGCCGACCACCAGGCACCGGATGTCCTCGCCGGCGCTTTCCTTGACGAATTGCTGCACCAGAAAGTTCGCCTTGAGCCCCCGGAAGGCCGAGATCACCGATTGCGCCGCCTTCGAGGTCTCGGCCAGCACCACGCCCTTGCCCTGGGTCGACTCCAGAAGCTTCACGATGATGGGCGCCTTGCCCACCAGCCCGATCAGGTTGTCGGTGTCCTTGGGCGAGCTGGCAAAGGCGGTCACGGGCATGCCGATCTTGTGCCGCGCCAGGACCTGATGCGCGTGCAGCTTGTCGCGGCTGGCGGTGATGCCCTCGGCGCCGTTGACGCAGAAGGCGCCGGTGGTCTCGAACTGGCGGATCACCGCGGTGCCATAGGCGGTGATCGAGGCGCCGATGCGCGGGATCACCGCGTCGTAATGCGGCAGCCGCTTGCCGTCGTAATGCACCTGCGGGGTGCGGGCGTTGATCTCCATATAGACCCGCGCGGTGTCGATCACCTCGACCTCGTGGCCGCGCCGCTCGGCCTCGGCCACCAGCCGGGTGGTGGAGTAGTTCTGCGCCTCCCGGCTGAGGATCGCGATGCGCAGCGCGCGGTTGGGCACGATGGTGCGCAGCTTGGCGGAGTGGTAGACCTCGTAGTCCAGCTCTGGCTGGCAGAAGCTCACGGTTGGCGAGACCAGCATGTCGTCGCTGAGCGCCTGCCGGCCAATAAGGGCGCGGTAGGACATCGCGCCCCGGTCGGTCAGCGTCACCTCGATCGGCCAGGTGCGGTCGCCGATCCTCAGCGGCGTCTGGATCACATAGCGCACCTCGCTCTCGCCATTCGACGAGGTCACCTCGCGCCGGTCGATCACCGGGGCGGAGCAGTTTATGGCAGGGCTCGTCTGGCCGGGCAGGGGGTGCACGGTAAAGCGCACCTTGGGGCGGCTGGCCGGCCCGAAGGGCTCGATATCGGCGGCATGCAGCGACGAGGTCTTGGCGCCGGTATCCACCTTGGCCTTCAGCGCGGGCAGGCCCAATTCGGGGAAGGCCAGCCACTCTTCCCAGCCCAGGCGGAACGGATCGGTCATAAGCGTGCCCTTACATCTTGTTTCTGCCAACCGGATATCTGAGCCCACTAAAGCAACAGATCGAAGGGAACACAACTTGCCGTTCAGCGGCCTGGGCCGGATTGCCTTGGGGGAAGGCGGGGCACGTCCCGCGTTCCTAGAGCTTCGCCATCACCTGGGCGGCCATCGCCCCGGTCACCGCGGTCTCCTGCCCGCCGATCACGACGAAGCCCACGCCGTCCTTGATCCAATGCGTCGCGGCCAGCCCGGCCGCCACCTCGGTCACGGCGCTCCGGTCGGGCTTAGCCACCCGCAGCGCGCAGAGGGCGATGGGCGCGCCGCCCTCGTCGGCAAAGACCACCTGCAGCAGCGGGCGGCCCTTGAAGGACAGCGGCTGCGCGCGTTTCAGCTCGAAGCCCTCGATCTGAGTGATCGCGGCCAGCTCCAGGCTGAACTCATCGTCAAACCGCGCCAGCACCGCTTGGGTGGTCGCGCTGTTTTGCGCGCCGTTGGCGACGGTCTCGGGGCCGTAGAGCGCCTGGTACGCGGCAACGGCGCCGATCCAGCCGGGCTCGGGCGCGGCGGTCGGCTCGGTCGCCAGCAGCGCGGGCCCGACAAGGACGCCGATGGCCAGCCCCGCCGCCAGGGCCACGCCCAGGGGCAGCAGCGCGAACCGGCGCGCCGGGGCGGGCGGCTCGGCCAGCCAGGCGGGCGGGGCCGGGGCGCCCAGCGCCTCGGGCGTCAGGCTGGCCAGTGCCGAGACCGGCGCGTCCAGCGCCGCCAGGCGCCGCGCCAGCTCGGCATCCGACGACAGCGCCGCCGCGATGCGCGCCGATAGCGCCCCATCCGCTTGCCCATCCAGGAAGGCGGTCAGCTCTTCGTCGGTTATGGCGATCCTGTCGTCCGTCACGCGCTTGTTTCCTTGGGCCCGAGCCTCTCGTTCAGGCTCCGCCGCGCCGCTGCCAAGCGGCTCATTACAGTTCCGATCGGGATGTCTAGCATCTCTGCCGCCTCCCGATAAGCGTATCCCTCGACATAGACCAGATGCGCGGTCTCGCGCTGCGCCTCTGGCAGTGCGCCCATAGCCGATAACACCTCACGGGCGAGAATATTCGTCTCGGTGCTGGGTTTTTCCTCGGCGATCTCCGCGTCCTCCACTGGCACCAGCCCAGCGCCGCGCCGCACCGTGCCCGCGCGCAGCTCGTTCAGCCAGATGCGCCGCGCCATCACGAACAGCCAGCGGTCCACATGGGTGCCGGGGGTGTAGCCGGCGGATTTCTCGATGGCGCGCAGGCAGGTTGCCTGGGCCAGGTCCTCGGCCGCGTCCCGCCGCCCCGCCAGCACCAGGCAGAACCGCCACAGCCGGGGGTAAACCTCGGGCAGGGCGCGCCGGATCTCGGCCTCAGCACTATTTTCGCCGCCCCACCGAATAAAACGCGCCCCCGGATTGTTACCCACTCACGAATGCCGCGCGCGCCGCAACGGCCCGGGGCATGTGACTTGGAGCCTAAGGGAGGGGATTTGGAATGAAAAGCCTAGCGATACTGGCCGCGGCCGCGGCGCTGACCGCAACAACCGCATTCGCCGGGGACACGCCGTCGCCAGAGGGCGCCGCGGTGTATTTCATCAACCTTGAGGACGGCGCGACTGTGTCCTCGCCGCTGCTGGTGCAGTTCGGCCTGAAAGGCATGGGCATCGCGCCCGCGGGCACCGAGATCGAGAACACCGGGCACCACCACCTGCTGTTGGATCGCGCCGCGCTGGGCGCCACCGAGGAGGGCGCCGAGGAGCTGGAATACGCCATCGAGGCGGACGAGAACAACCGGCACTTCGGCAAGGGCCAGACCGAGACCACGCTGGAGCTCAGCCCGGGCACCCACACGCTGCAGCTGGTGCTGGGCGACGCCTACCACGTGCCGCATAACCCGCCGGTGGCCAGCCAGGTGATCACCATCACCGTGCAGTAGGGCACCGGTTTACCGGCATGAACCGCTCTTTGGGCGCGCCAAATCTCTTGCAAGAGATTTGCACTTTCCTTCAAAGGAAAGTTGGTCCCGCAAGCGGAGAGGGGGTTCCTGTTAAAGGCTCAATGCGGGACGCGTCGACGAAACTCTTGGAAGAGTTTCCCAATTTTATTGCAAGAAAATTGGGCCGCGCCCACGCCCAAAACACCAACGCGCCTCGGCAGCCCCTAGGCAATCCGTGCGCCGGGCTGTATCCCCGCCCGCATGTCGAAGTTCACATTCCAGCTCAGCGCCACAGACGGCCGCGCCCGCACCGGCGTGATCTCCACCCCCCGGGGCGAGATCCGCACGCCCGCCTTCATGCCCGTGGGCACCGCCGCCACTGTGAAGGCCATGCTGCCCGAGAGCGTGCGCGCCACCGGCGCCGACATCCTCTTGGGCAACACCTACCACCTGATGCTGCGCCCCACGGCGGAACGCATCGCCCGCCTGGGCGGGCTGCACGGGTTCATGAACTGGGATCGGCCGATCCTGACCGACTCCGGCGGCTTCCAGGTGATGTCGCTGGCGGATCTGCGCAAGCTGACCGAGGAGGGCGTGTCGTTCAAATCCCATATCGACGGCTCCAAGCACATGCTGAGCCCCGAGCGCTCGATGGAGATCCAGCGCCTGCTGGGCTCTGACATCGTGATGTGCTTTGACGAATGCCCCGCGCTGCCCGCCGAGCGGGCGCAGATCGCCGAGAGCATGCGGCTGTCGATGCGCTGGGCGCAGCGCTCGCGGGACGCGTTCGGGGACCGGCCCGGGCACGCGCTGTTCGGGATCCAGCAGGGCGGGCTAGAGCAGGACCTGCGGGCCGAGAGCGCCGAGGCTTTGCGCGGCATCGGGTTCGACGGCTACGCCATCGGGGGCCTCGCGGTGGGCGAGGGCCAAGAGGCGATGTTCGGCTGCCTGGACTACGCGCCGGACCAGCTGCCCAGCGACAAGCCGCGCTATCTGATGGGGGTGGGCAAGCCCGACGACATTGTCGGCGCGGTCAAGCGGGGCGTGGACATGATGGACTGCGTGCTGCCCTCGCGCTCGGGGCGCACCGGGCAGGCCTGGACGCGGCGCGGGCCGGTGGCGATCAAGAACGCGCGCCATGCCGACGACCCGCGGCCTCTGGACGAGACCTGCACCTGCCCGGCCTGCACCGGCTATAGCCGCGCCTACTTGCACCACGTCTTCCGCGCGGGCGAGATGATCTCGGGCATGCTGCTGACCTGGCACAACCTGCATTACTTCCAAGAGCTCATGTCCGGGATGCGCGCGGCGATTGCCTCTGGCACGTTCGAGGCCTGGGAGGCCGAGTTCCACGCCCAGCGCGCGCTGGGGGATATCGAACGGGTATGACCGGGCGCGCGCCCCCGGGGCGGCGACCGAATGTAAGGGCTTAAGCGTCGTTTCCGCGCCGCGTAAGAACGGCCGCCTTGCCAAGCGGCTTTGTCGCGGCTGTATTCCCCGAAGTCGCTCCGGTGTTGTTATCTGGAACCCAGCGGAACTTAGGGTGACCTGGTCGGGCCCAGTTCATCGGGAAAGCCCCTTGCCCTGGTTCTGGCGCGCAAGCAAAGGAAACAGCGACATGCAAGACGGCGACCTGGCAAGCGTAGACGTGCTTCAACTTGAGGCCGCAAAGCAGCATCTGTCCACCATGCCGCAGGTGAACCAGCGCAGCTTGCGGCAGGAACGGCTGGATCGGCTGCAAGCCGAGCTGCAAAGGCGCGACCTCGGCGGCATGCTGCTCTATGACCCGGTTAATGTGCGCTACGCGACGGATTGCCGGAACATGCAGATCTGGACCATGCACAACTCCGCGCGCTACTGCCTGGTGCCCAGCGAGGGCAAGGCGATCATCTTTGACTACGTGAATTGCGAGCATCTGTCCGAGGGGATCGAGACGATCGGAGAGACGCGGCCCGCGGTCCTGTGGTTCTATCACAGCGCCGGAAGCAACCGCCAAGCGCTGATGGAGAAATGGGCCGACGAGGTGGCCGACGTCATTTCCGAACGCTTCCCCAACCAGCGGATCGCCATCGACAGGCTTGACGGCGAGGCCCGCGACGCGTTGGAGAGGCGGCAGGTTTCCGTGTCCTTCGGGCAGGATGTGATCGAGCACGCGCGCTGCATCAAGACCCCAGAGGAGCAAAAGGCCCAGGCGCGCTCTGCCTTTGTCTGCGAGACCGGGCTGGCGCGGCTCAAGGAGATCACCCGCCCCGGCATCACCGAAAACGAGCTTTGGGCGACATTTGGCGCGGTCAACGCATCGCTCGGCGGAGACTACGTTGAGACGCGGCTGCTTGTCTCGGGCGAGCGCACGAACCCCTGGTACAGCGAGGCCAGCGAGAAGCCCGTGCAGGTGGGCGAGCTGGTGGCCTTCGACACCGATATGATCGGCCCCTATGGCTACAGCACCGATATCTCACGCACCTGGATGTGCCAGGACAAGCCCCCGACCGAGGAACAAAAGACGGTCTATAAGCTGTCCCATGAGCAGGTGCATCACAACATGGCGCTGCTGCAGCCCGGCCTTGGGTTCCGTGAGCTGGCCGAGAAATCCTGGAAGATCCCGGACCGGTACGAGGAATTCGAGGTCGGCGTGATCGTGCACGGCATCGGCATGTGCAACGAATACCCGCAGGTGGCCCCTTTGAAGTGGTTCGAGCAAACCGGCTATGATGGCATGTTCCAACCGGGCATGACCGTATCGGTCGAAAGCTATATCGGCGAAAAGGGCGCCAAAGAGGGCGTGAAGCTCGAGGAAATGGTGCGCATCACGGAGAATGGATGCGAGCTTGTGGCCCGGTTCCCCTTTGAGGACGACCTCCTCAACTGATCAACTGGAGTGGTTCAGATGTGATCTGACAGCTGGCCATGTTTTGGGCGGCATCTGTCAGGCGAAGGTCAGGTCACGAACCTTTCCCCCTTTTCTGCTTCCATGTCCGACGGACGCCGGAAGCCAGAAAGGCCCGCAAAATAAGGCGCCAACGCTCTGCGGCGGCGCCCCGCGGGCGCTAGTTGCCCAAGCTGACGTCACCCACCAGCTCTGAGATCCGTCGATTTCCAGCAAGCGCTTCCGTGACAGCCGTGCCGCTGCCGGTAAGGCCTTGATACTTGCCGGTCCCGCTTAGGATTGTCCAAGTGTTCCCATCTGGCTTGGAGTCGAAGCGCAGAATGAAGGTATCGTCGCCTTCGCCGTGTATGCAGATGCCGCCGCCGTCGAGCCCGCCCGGCCCCCAAAACCCAGCGCCATGACATTCGACGCGCATCGTGTCGATTGGCCCCTCGGTCACCTGGCTGACCCCCTCGAAGGCCACCATCCAATAGCCCGTCGCTTGGTCCACCGGCCAGGCCTTGCTTTCGGTCACATATGTGTTGGTCGCCTGAAAGCTCTCTCCGGCGTGAACAGCCATGGGGGCCATGGCCAGCACTATGGCAATGAAATGCTTCATGATGCGTCTCTCCGAGTGTTTGCTCGGCCCACCAGCGAGCCGAGTTTCGATGCCGAAGCAGTCGCAAAAGCGGCAGGACCCGTCCTGAAAATTCGATTTCAGGTTACTGAAATCGGCTGAAAGCTGTAAGGATTGCGCATGTCTCAACCGGTTCCAGCGGGCGCAAGGGAGGGGGCCGAGCCAACTGCAGTGTTGCTGGGCTCCGTGCGTTTCGACAGGGACACGTGCTCTTTGCACGACGCGCAGGGCGAGGGATTACCGCTCAGGCCGCAGTCTTTGGCCGTGCTGCGCGTATTGGCAGACAACCTGGGTGTGGCGGTTGCAAAAAGCGATCTGATCGCTTCGGCCTGGGGCGCGGTCCATGTCACCGACGACAGTCTGATCCAGTGTATCGCAGATATCCGCCGAGTGATCGGGGATGAGGCCCATGCCATCGTGCAGACGGTGCCCCGCACCGGGTACAAGTTGGTCGCATCAGAAGTGGGGGCCCCGCCCACATCTCGCGCAAAGCCGCGTCGTTTTTTCGCCGCCTTGGCGGTCTCTGGGATTGTGGCAGTGGCGCTCATCATCATTGGGGCCGGGCTGTTTCGCGCGCCTGATGCGCAACTGCGCCCGTCCATTGCGGTCCTGCCATTCGAGCATATCGCCGAAGACGACAGCCAGGTCTTTTTCACCGATGGCGTATCGAAATCCATCACCGCCAACCTGTCCAGGTTCGAGGGATTGTTCGTGGTCTCCAGCCACTCGGCGTTTCAGTACCGCGACAGTGATAAGCCCCCCGAACAAATCGCAGCCGAACTTGGCGTGCGCTACCTGCTGTCGGGCGATGTGCAATACGGCGGGGAGCTCTTGCTGATCAGGGCATTTCTTACGGACAGCTCCGACGGCAAAGCCCTCTGGGCGCAAGACTTCACCGCGCCGCGAACGGGTGTCTTGGACGTGCAAAGCGAGGTCAGCGCGCGCATCGCCACGATGCTGGTGGAACGGGTCGAGGTGGCCACATCGCGTTGGGCGAAATCTGTGACGCCGGATGACCTAAGCGCCTATGAACTCGCGCTGCGATCCGAGCCCCCAGCCATAACCCGCGATGGCCTGAACAAGGCCAATGCGCTGCTGGATCGCGCCATAGCGCTGAGCCCGGATTTCCCGCTGGCACATTCGTTGAAGGCAAAGAACGACCTGATGCTCTGGCGGCACTCGCTGGCCGAGGATCTTGATGCGGCCTTGCGCCAGGCGCGGGCCTCGGCGGCGCGGGCGCTCGATTTGGACAATAACAGCTACCAGGCCTATCACGCGCTTAGCCAGATCGACCTCTATGCGGATCAGGATCACGTCCAGGCCTTGGCCAATCTGACCAAGGCGTTGCAGATCAACCCCAATGATGCCGACCTGATGGTGCGCCTGGCGACGCTCTTGGGGTTTATGAACCGCGACGCAGAGGCGCTGGGATGGATCGACAGGGCCATGCGTCAGAACCCGCTGCATCCCGTTTGGTATCACTGGAACGCGGCCTTTGTGTACGAGGTCGCTGGCGAGCACGAAAGGGCCATCGTGGCCAGCAAAAAGGCCCTCTCCGTCTACAAAAGCAGCGCGTCAATCCGCAGGATCCTGATCGCCGCGCACGGGCATTTGGGCCAATGGCAAGACGCGGAACGCTATGCGGCCGAAATCCTGGAAGGCTTCCCCGATTTCGGGCTGTCATCGCATATGCGGAACTCGCCGTTTATGGACCCAGAAGAGAAGTCTGAGTACTGGCAGCTGTTCCGCAGGGCGGGATTGCCGGACTAGGCCCGGACCGCTTGGCGGCCATTTCCGTCGGGGATCGGCTTGAGCTTCTTGGCCTCCAGCCGAAGCAAATTGCGCCCAGCCTCGCAACAAGAAAGACCCAGGCGCGGGGTGCGCCCGGGTCTTGCGATGTTCCCGTCCCTAAAATCGGTGTGCCTACCAGGCGTCGGGGCCCTTCTCGGCGAAATGATGCACCAGGAAGTCGATGAAGGCGCGGACCTTGGGCTGGGTGAACCGGCCCGGCGGGTAGACCGCGTAGATGCCCTGGCTCTCCACCGGCAGGTCCGGGATGGCCTCCTCGACCAGGCCCTGCTCTAGCGCGTCGGCGTAGAGGAAGCTCGGCAGGTAGGCGATGCCCAGCCCCGAGATCGCCGCGTTCAGCAGCGACTGCCCGTCGTTTACGCTCAGCCAGCCGGCGGTGCGCACCTGGCGCCGCTCGCCCGAGGGCGCGGTCAGCTTCCACATGTTGCCCGAGCTCTGGCTGGAGTAATGCAACAACTTGTGCTCGTTCAGGTCGTCAATCTTCAGCGGCCGGCCGTATTGCTGGAAGTAGCCGGGCGAGCCGACCATCCGCTTGGTCGTCTCGGTCAGCTTGCGGGCGCGCAGGGTGCTGTCCTCCAGCTCGCCGATGCGCACGGCCATGTCGAAGCCCTCCGAGATCAGCTCCACATAGCGGTTGTTGAGCACCATGTTCACGGTGATGTCCGGGAACTCCCCCAGGAATTCGCCCAGGACCGGCGACAGGTGGTTGACGCCGAAATCCGTGGCCACCGAGATGCGCAAGAGCCCCGAGGGCGCCGATTGCATCGAGGTCACCAGCGCGTCGGCCTCGCCTGCGTCGTTCAGCACGCGGCGGGCGCGGTCGTAATAGGCCAGACCGATCTCGGTCGGCGACACGCGGCGCGTGGTGCGGTTCAACAGTCGGGCGCCCAGGCGGGCCTCCAGCGAGGATACGTGCTTTGAGACCGCCGATTTGGAGATCCCCATTTTCCTGGCAGCGTCGGTGAACCCGCCTTGGTCCACAACCGTCGCGAAGGCCTCCATCTCAGTTAGTCGGTCCATTTATTCTCATCCTAATGCGGCCCCTCTGACGGTCGGTATCGCCGTGAATTGGGCCGAGAATGGGGCGGCTCCCTGACAATTGCAGGGTTTTGACGCGGATCGTTTGCGGCACGGAAACATGGAAACAATCAACTTTGAGTGGCAATATGGGCCATCCAGATGCGCCTGTCCCTGCGGCACCGGCCCTTATACATGGGCGGGCGGGGCAGGGGGCCGTAGGGTGGGCAATCTGCCCACCACGTTCACACGCGCCTTAACCGGCAATGTAAGCGTCGGGTGCGTGGCCTCACACACCGCTCCTCCCAAAGGCAGGAAATAAGCCGTAGGGTGGGCAATCTGCCCACCGCAATCACACGACCTTTAACGTTCAAGGCGAGCCGCAGATTGCATGATCTCACGCGCCGTCCTTCAACGAACGCACAACCCCGCCACCTACCGCGCGGTCCGTTAACCACGCTCCTTGCCCGACGAGGTGCCATACGCAAGGCCGACACTTTGCCGACGCTTTGCCGACCGCGGATTTCCCAACAAAATAAGCCGTTAACCGCCCGAATCGCGGACCCACGGCGAAAACCGCCGCCCGCAGCGTTCACCCCTCGGTAACCCCTACAGCGTGGCGGCCAGCCGGGTGCCCTGATCAATGGCGCGTTTCGCGTCCAGCTCGGCGGCGACATCCGCCCCGCCGATGACGTGGCACGCCACGCCCGCCGCCTCCAGGCTGTCCGCCAGCGAGCGCTCCGAGACCTGCCCGGCGCAGATCACCACCGTGTCCGCCTCGATCACCTGCGGGTTCTCGCGCGCCTCGCCAAACGAGACATGCAGCCCCTCGGCGGTGACTTTCTCGTAGTTCACCCCGCCCATCATCTTGACGTTCTTCATCTGCAGCGCGGCGCGGTGGATCCAGCCGGTGGTCTTGCCTAAGCCTTTGCCAACCTTGGTGGATTTGCGCTGCAGCAGGGTAATCTGGCGCGCCGGCGCCTCAGGCTGCGGGCCCTCGGGGGCCAGCCCGCCGCGGGTCTCCTCGGGGTCGCCCACGCCCCATTCTTCCTTCCAGGCCGCCAGGTTCTCGGTCGGGCTTTCGCCCTCATGTACCAGGAATTCCGACACGTCGAACCCGATGCCGCCCGCGCCGACCACCGCCACGCGGTCGCCCACCTGCGTGCCGTGCAGCAGCACGTCACGGTAGCCTACCACATGCCCGCCCTCGTTGGGGATGCTCGGGTCGCGGGGGGTGACGCCGGTGGCGATGATGACTTCGTCGAAGTCGCGTAGGATCTCGACCTTGGCCTCGGTATCAAGACGCAGGTCGACGCCCTTCGCCGCCAGGCTCGCGGCGTACCAATCCACCAGGCCATAGAACTCCTCCTTGCCGGGGATCGTCTTGGCCATGTTCAGTTGCCCGCCGATCTCGGACGCCTTCTCGAACACCGTCACCTTGTGGCCCCGATCCGCGCAGGCCAAGGCCGTGGACAGGCCCGCAGGGCCGCCGCCGACGATGGCTATTGCCTTGGAAGCATTGGCCTTCTCGATCACCAGCTCGGTCTCGAAACACGCCCGCGGGTTCACCAGGCAGGACGTCATCTTGCCACTAAAAGTGTGGTCCAGGCAGGCCTGGTTGCAGGCGATGCAGGGCGCGATCAGGTCCGCCTCGCCGCGCATGGCCTTGGCCACGAACTGGCTGTCGTCCAGGAAGGGCCGCGCCATCGAGACCATATCGGCGCAGCCATCGGCCAGCACGTCCTCGGCCACCTGCGGCGTGTTGATCCGGTTCGAGGTGATCACCGGGATCCCAACCTCGCCCATCAGCTTCTGGGTGACCCAGGTAAAGGCGCGGCGCGGCACCGAGGTGGCGATCGTGGGGATGCGCGCCTCGTGCCAGCCGATGCCGGTGTTGATGATCGTGGCGCCGGCCTTTTCGATCTCGCGGGCCAGGGTCACGACCTCGTCCCAGGTCTGCCCGTTCGGCACCAGGTCGATCATCGACAGCCGGTAGATGATGATGAACGCCTCGCCCACGGCGGCGCGCACACGCTTCACGACCTCGATGGGCAGGCGCATGCGGTTCTCTAGGCTGCCGCCCCAGCGGTCGGTGCGCTTGTTGGTGTGGGTGACCAGGAACTGGTTGAGGAAGTAGCCTTCGGACCCCATCACCTCGACCCCGTCATAGCCCGCCTCCTTCGCCCTGCGGGCGGCCTCGGCGATGTCGGCGATCTGTTTCTCGATGCCGTCCTCGTCCAGCTCCTTGGGTGGGAAGGGCGAGATCGGGGATTTCACCGGCGAGGCGCTGACGCAATCGGGCGAATAGGCGTAGCGGCCCGCATGCAGGATCTGCATGCAGATCTTGCCGTCATGGTCGTGCACCCGGTCGGTGACCACCTTATGGTTGGCGATGTCCTGATCGTTGAACAGGCCCGCCGCGCCGGGGAACACGCCGCCCTCGCGATTGGGCGCCATGCCGCCGGTGACCATCAGGGCGACCCCGCCGGCCGCGCGCTCGGCATAGAAGGTCGCGACGCGGTTCCAATCCTTGGTCTCTTCAAGGCCGGTATGCATCGAGCCCATCAGCACGCGGTTCTTCAGCGTCGTAAAGCCAAGATCCAGCGGTGCGAGAAGGTGCGGGTAATTTGCCATACTCATAATCTCCTTACGCCCAGATTTACGCGCACGTAAAGCAATGTCACAACAGAAATGTCACTAGAAACGCGACGTCAGTCTTGGAGTCCCTTCAGAAAGTAGCAGCCCGAGGCGTAAAAATGCCCGGGCGAACGGCAAAGCGCTTGGACCCCAGGCGCCCGCTAGGACGTCTCGACGCAGTGCCGCCGGAAGGCCTTTTTGAGCATGTCCAGCTCGGCGCGCAGCAAGTCCAGCTCGCCACGAATGTCGTCCTCCAGCGGGGCGCCGGTGACAATCGTGAAGCTGGTCAGCTTTTCCTCGGTCTCGGCATCCCAGATCACGAAGGTCTGCACGCCATCGGACAGAAGGTCCGGCGGAATGGCGATCTTGACATTCCATGTCCCCGGCCTGTCGCCATCCGCGGTCACGGCGACACTGACCACCGGCTGCTCGAGATGCGTGACGATGATCTCTGGCGCCTCGCCGGTCCCAAGCCCCGAGGTCAGCACGCCCTCCCAGATCCCGGCATGGATCCGCGTCTTTACAAGGTTGGTTTCGGTCACATCACACCTCTTAAATCCTCCCGCCGCGCCATTTTGGGGCCTTACATCTCGGCCCGCGGGCGGCGGGTCATCACAACATCACGCAGCATTATTTGGTTCATCTCGGCGCCCTCAAAAATGAGGTCGAGCCACATCTTCTCGAGCCGGCGCTCGTTCAACTTGGTGTAGGCGAGGTCGAACTCCACCATTGCGTCCTCCTCTCCCATGGGCAGCTCGCGCACGATCTGCTCGACATTGGGGCCGTGCTTGACGTTCAGCCGCGCGAAGATCTCTAGCGGTTTTTCAAGCTCGACCACGGTCGACAGCCGGATCACATGCCGCCGCTCCAGCCCTTCGACGGCGGAGTTCGGCAGCTCGATCACCAGCGAAAGGAACGAGCCGTCGAAGCGGAACACATCCATGCGCAGACCGTAGGGGGCAAGATCGCTCTCGCGGGAGTTCCGCGTTTGCCTAAGCGTAAGCTCGGTCTGGCGGCAGTCGTGGTAAACCCGCACCTCTTTGCCATAGTCGGTCTTGGACGCCACGGCGACGATGCCAAGCGGCGAGACCGGCCCGCGCCACAGCTCTGGCCGATACGCCCAATCGGTGTAGAGCGGCTTTACGATCGCGTTCGACCCAACCGCCGGCAGCGTGAGCCGCCCCTCGGCCACAAAAATCACCCGGTCCAGGAGGCGCCGGATCTGACGCGCCTTGGCACGCAGCGTGCTAAGCGCCTCTAGATCCAGCCGCTCCGCCCGCCCAGCAATGCGGCCCCAGCGCCGCAGCACGCGCCGGTGAAACACGCCCTCAATCAAGTCCGTCAAGCGCATCGGATTATTCGTACCTTCCCAGTCCCATTGCGAATCTTTGTTTCGCTTCTGGAAACAGATAGTTTATACACGGCGTTTGCGAAAGAACCCTTTAAGCCCCCTGGCTGGCGCCTGTTCAGCTGCTTTTGGTTCCACGGCCGAGGACTCTGCGCGAATGCGCGCGATGAACCCGCGCAGTTTTGCCAGACCCGCGTCTGGATCCAACGGCCGTGACGCGAAACCAATGACGGTCACGGTGATCAAGCGCTCCTTCTCAGAAAACAACCCGCGCCAATAGGTGGTCTCTAGCCCGGGCGTCGGATTGGCGCTTTGGTCGTCGATGCGCAGCAGCACCGCGTCTTGCTCGATCTGGCTTTGCAGGATCGTCACCGACTCTGCGTCGCCGTCCCGGGCAAGCGCGGCCTTCCCCTCGGGCCCGTCCAGAAACGCCAAGAGGTCTACGGCGCTGGGCGCCGCGCCGCTGGCCTGGTCCACCGAGGCGGTCAGAAGGCCCGGCGCCGCAGGGGCCAGCGCGCCCTCTGCCCGAGCAATCGAAGCGCAGCTTGCCAAGAGCACGAACGCCGTGTCCCCGCGTAACAGGCTGCTGCCGCGATCCACGCAATAGCCCGACGGGCCGCCGACCACGACCGCGCCGCCCGCCACCGCCACCGTGTCCGGGGCCTTGCGCCCCAGCGACGGCAGCTCTGCGAATGCGGTGGTTGCACCGTCGCCGCAGCCCATAAGCAGGGCCGCGGCCAAAAGTCCGAGAAGGGCGCGCGTCATGGAGCGCTTAGAGATCCATATACTCGTGCGCCTCGGCGCCGCCGCCGGGATGGGTCACCGCGCCCTTATAGGTCTCTCCCACAAGCTGCGCGTATTTCCAAAGCGCGCCGGACTGATAGATCGTCTCGCGCTTGCCCGGCCAGGCGGCCTTGCGCGCGGCGAGTTCCTCGTCGCTAAGGTCCACGCTGATCTCGCCCTTGACCGCGTCCAGAGTGATCAGGTCGCCGTCCTTCAGCAGGGCGATCGGCCCGCAGTGGTAGCTCTCGGGGCCGACATGGCCGACGCAGAAGCCGCGCGTGGCGCCGGAAAAGCGCCCGTCGGTGATCAAAGCCACCTTCTTGCCCATGCCCTGACCGGACAGGGCCGCAGTGGTCGCCAGCATCTCGCGCATGCCCGGCCCGCCTGCGGGGCCCTCGTTGCGGATGACGATCACCTCGCCCTCCTTATAGGACCGCTCCTGCACCGCCTCAAAGGCGTCCTGCTCGCATTCGAACACGCGGGCGGGGCCGACAAAGCGCTGGTGCTGGGTCTCCATGCCCGCGATCTTCACGATGGCGCCCTCGGGTGCCAGGTTGCCCTTGAGGCCCACCACGCCGCCAGTCTTCGAGATCGGGTTCTCGATGGAATAGATCACCTTGCCGTCGGCCTCTAGATAGACCTTGTCGATCTCCTCGCCGATGGAATAGCCGCTGGCGGTCAGGCAGTCCTCGTGCAAGAGCCCCGCCTTGCGCAGCTCTTTCATGACCACATAGATGCCGCCGACCTCATAGAGGTCCTTGGCCACGTATTGCCCGCCGGGCTTGAGGTCGACGAAGTAGGGCGTGTCGCGGAAGATCTCGCAGACATCCTCGAGAAAGAACTCGATCCCCGCCTCATGCGCCATCGCGGGCAGGTGCAGCCCGGCATTGGTCGAGCCACCGGTGCAGGCCACCACGCGGGCGGCGTTCTCGAACGCCTTGCGGGTGCAGACGTCGCGGGCGCGGATGTTCTTTTCGATCAGGTTCATGACCGCGGCGCCAGAGGCCTCGGCATATTGGTCGCGGGTCTGGTAGGGCGCGGGCGCGCCAGAGGAGTTCGGCAGCGCCAGGCCGATGGCCTCGGACACGCAGGCCATGGTGTTTGCGGTGAACTGCCCGCCGCAAGCACCAGCGGAGGGACAGGCCACACGCTCGAGCACTTCCAAAGCCTTGTCGGACATATTGCCGGACTGGTGCTGGCCCACCGCCTCGAACATGTCCTGGACGGTCAGGTCGCGGTTTGCGTAGGCCGCGGGCACCTCGGGGTCGTTGGGCGCGCGGCCCGGCAGGATCGACCCGCCATAGAGGAACACCGAGGGCACGTTCAGCCGGATCATCGCCATCATCATGCCGGGCAGGGACTTGTCGCAGCCCGCCAGCCCCACGATGGCGTCATAGCAATGCCCGCGCATGGTCAGCTCGACTGTGTCGGCGATGGCCTCGCGCGAGGCCAGGGAAGAGCGCATGCCCTCATGGCCCATGGCGATGCCGTCGGTCACGGTGATCGTGGTGAACTCGCGCGGGGTGCCATAGGCGGATTTAACGCCCATCTTCACCGCCTGCGCCTGGCGGTTCAGCGCTATGTTGCAGGGCGCGGCCTCGTTCCAGCAGGTCGCCACGCCAATCAGGGGCTGGTGGATCTCTTCCTCGGTCATGCCCATGGCGTAGTAATAGGACCGGTGCGGCGCGCGCTCGGGCCCCTCGGTCACGTGACGGCTTGGCAGCTTTGACTTGTCGAACTTGCCCTTGAGCATGGCTTGGCCTCCCTATTCGGTATCCCAGCCGGAATAGGCGAGCCGCCGCGCGAGGACAAGACGTATGGCGGGTTTCGGTGCAGCCGCTGGCGCGCGCCGGAAACTGCGCGTTGCCCTGGCGGGGCGCACCGGCTAAGCCGGGGGCCATGTCCGAGCGTTTCCCCGATCCGTTTGAAAGCTTCGTCGCCCCGGCCCGGGCGCGGCCGGAGGTCTGGCGCATGATCGTGGGGCTGTTCCTGATCGCCGCGGTGGTCATGGGCGCGGGGATGATGCTCTCGGGCGTGCTGAGCGGGGTGACGCAAGGCCCGTGGGACGAGGTGCAGGCCTCGACCCGCTACAGCCTGTTCGTGCTGTACTTCTTCGCGACGATCTTTCTGGCGCTTTGGGTGGGGCTGCCGCTGTTGCACGAGCGCGGCTTTGCCACGCTGTTCGGTGATCCTGGCCTGGCCGTGCGGCAGTTCTTTGCCTGCCTGTTGCCGCTTTTTGTGGTGACGCTGGTTGTATACGCCGCGCCGCCCTGGGGCGGCTATGGCGGTGTGCGGTTCAATCTGGGCGTCCTGCCCTGGCTGCTGCTGCTGCCGATCTCGGCCCTGGGTGTGCTGATCCAGGTCACCGCCGAGGAGGTCCTGTTCCGCGGCTACCTGGTGCAGCAGATGGCCGTGCGCAGCATGGCGCGGGTGTCGTGGTTCCTAGTGCCCGGGCTGCTGTTCGGGCTGCTGCATTACGACCCAGAGGTCTATGGCGCGTCGGCCTGGATGATCGCGGGCTGGGCGATGCTGTTCTCGTTTGCGGCGGCGGACTTGACCTATCGCAGCGGCACGCTGGGCCCCGCCATCGCGCTGCATTTCGTCAACAACTGCGTCGCGATCCTGATCTTCAGCTTCGAGGGCCCGCTGTCGGGGCTGTCGCTGTTCATCTTCCCCGAGACGCTGGAGCAGGCCGTCAGCGACCCCGGCATCTTTGTGGTCGACGCGATGGTGATGCTGATCGGCTGGCTGACCTGCCGGATCGCGCTGCGCTGCTGAGCGGCGCGCGCGCAAGAGCGGCAAACTGCGGCGCAGCGCACATTGCATTTCCGGGCAGGCTTGCTTATCTGGCGCCCATGCTAGCGAAGGCCCCGCGATGAACTGGATCTCTAACTACGTCCGCCCCCGGATCAACTCGATCTTCTCGCGCCGCGAGGTGCCCGAGAACCTGTGGACGAAATGCCCCGAATGCGGGACCATGCTGTTCCACCGCGAGCTGACGGACAACCTGAACGTCTGCACCAATTGCGACCACCACATGGCGATCACCCCGCGCGAGCGCTTCAAGGCGCTGTTCGACGGCGGCGCCTTCGCCGAGGTAGAGGTGCCCGCACCGGTGGTCGACCCGCTGCAGTTCCGCGACCAAAAGAGATACCCCGACCGCATGAAGGCCGCCCAGAAGGGCTCCGGCGAGACCGAGGCGATGCTGGTGGCCCAGGGCGAGATGGGCCGCACGCCCGTGGTCGCCGCGGCGCAGGACTTCTCGTTCATGGGCGGCTCAATGGGCATGTATGTGGGCAACGCCATTATCGCCGCCGCGCAGCGCGCGGTCGAGGCCAAGGCGCCGCTGATCCTATTCTCCGCCGCGGGCGGCGCGCGCATGCAGGAAGGCATCCTAAGCCTGATGCAGATGCCGCGCACCACCGTGGCCGTCGAGATGCTGAAAGAGGCCGGTCTGCCCTATATCGTTGTGCTGACCCACCCGACCACCGGCGGCGTGACCGCCAGCTACGCCATGCTGGGCGACGTGCATATCGCCGAGCCCAACGCTCTGATCTGCTTTGCCGGGCCGCGCGTGATCGAGCAAACGATCCGCGAGAAGCTTCCCGAGGGATTCCAGCGCGCCGAATACCTGCTGGACCACGGCATGCTGGACCGGGTGACCCCGCGCAAAGACATGCGCGAAGAGCTGATCACCATCACGCGCATGCTTCTGGGGCTCTCGCCTGCGATCAAGGGCGACCTGCCCCCGCCGAAGCCGGAACAAGCCGAGGACGGCCCGCAAGGCACGGAAGAGGCGCCTGCCGAAGAGCCGCAGGACGCCGTCGAGCCCAAAACCGCATGAGCACCCCAAATTCGGACCTCATCCTGGAACGGATGATGACGCTCCACCCAAAGGTCATGGACCTGGTCCTGGACCGGGTCTGGCGCTTGCTGGACCGGCTGGGCAATCCGCAGCGCGACCTGCCGCCGGTGATCCATGTCGCGGGCACCAATGGCAAGGGCTCCACCCAGGCGATGCTGCGCGCCGGGCTGGAGGGCGCGGGCAAGCGCGTGCACGCCTATACCTCGCCGCATCTGGTGCGCTTCCATGAGCGCATCCGCCTCGCCGGAGAGCTGATCGACGAGACCGCATTGACCGCGGTGCTCGACGAATGCGAGGCCGCCAATGGCGGCGAGGCGATCACCTATTTCGAGATCACTACCTGCGCGGCGCTGCTGGCTTTTGCCCGCGCGCTAGCGGATTACACTCTGCTCGAGGTCGGGCTTGGCGGGCGCCTGGACGCGACCAACGTGGTCGACCCCGAATTGAGCGTGATCACGCCCGTCAGCATCGACCACCAGCAGTTCCTGGGCGATACATTGGCCGAGATCGCCTTTGAGAAGGCCGGGATCATCAAGCGCGGCGTGCCCTGCGTGGTCGGCCCTCAGGAAGACGCGGCCCTTGAGGTGATCGAGCGCCAGGCCGCGCGGCTCGGCGCGCCCCTGCTGGCGCATGGGCAGCACTGGCATGTGCAAGTGGAACGCGGGCGGCTGGTGTTCCAGGACGAGACCGGGCTTCTAGACCTGCCCCTGCCCACGCTCCTGGGGCCGCACCAGATCATGAACGCGGGTGCCGCGCTGGCGGGCCTGCGGGCGTTGGGCTTTGACGAGGCCACCTGCGAGGCGGCGATGCTCAACGCGGCCTGGCCCGCCCGGATGCAGCGCCTGCGCCATGGCCCCCTGATCGAGGCCGCCCCGAACGCAGAGCTGATCCTGGACGGCGGGCATAACCCTGCCGCGGGCGAGACTATCGCGCGGACTTTGGCCGAGATGCCGCCGCGCCCGCTGCACCTGGTCATCGGCATGCTGAACACCAAGGACGTGGCCGGTTACTTGCGCCCCCTGCTGGCAACGGCGGCCTCGCTGCAGGGCGTCACGATCCCCAACCAGACCGCCACCTTGCCCGCCGACGAGATCGTCCGGGTCGCGCAAAGCCTTGGCGCGGCGGCCTTTGAGGCCGAGACGGCGGAGGCTGCGGTGCGCCGCATCGCGCAGGACGCGCCGAACGCGCGGATCCTGGTGGGCGGTTCGCTTTACTTTGCAGGGGATGTTCTCGCCGAGAACGGCTAGCTTGAGTCGCCGCGGCAAGTCTGGTTTTGACATGGAGCGGGCGTTTGGAGCGCCAAATCTCTTGCAAGAGATTTGCACTTTCCTTCCAAGGAAAGTGGCCCCGCGCGCCGGTAAGAGGTTGGGACAGAAGAATCATTTCGAGGCGCGCTGAAGAAACTCTTTCAAGAGTTTCGCAATTTTCTTGCAAGAAAATTGCGGCACGCCAATGCCCGCTCCAGATCATAACGCCGCCCAGATTGAAGTTACCCTATTGCACCACACCGAAAGGAAAGTAACGGCCTTCCGGGTCAAACTCGGCCTCATGACGCAGCATTGGCCCAAAGCTCTGGCAACCGCCCCTCGCGCAGCGAACTCCCGGGGCTATAAAGCTCGAATTGCTCGAGCCCGCCCAGGGTCGGCTTGGCATCCAATACCAGGAACATGCGGTCCGGCACGGCGCGCGCACGGGTCGCCAGCGCGATCATCTCGTCCGCCACATGGATGCCATCGCAGATGATCCCAGTAGGGGCCGCGCTGTCAATCGCCGCGCCTACAACGCCGGGCTCGCAGCCTTGGATAGGGGACATGGCGCTGAAAGGGTGGGGGAAGCAGGTCGCCCCGGCACAGAGCGCCGCGTTCACCGCCCGCCCTCGGTGAGAATCCGGACGATCTCGAAGCTGTCAAAGGTCCAGATGGCCGAGAGCAGCGCCACAGAGACGATCAACGGCACAATCTGCGGGATCGTGATGCGACGGAACCGGTACCAGCGCCCCGCACCGTCGACCCAGCGTTGCCGCGATGGGCTGGGGCTCGAAGGCGCATATCGAGGCGCTCGACATCCGGGCCCTCGCCGCCGGCTTCGCCTGGCTCGACCCCGCGCGCGAGATCGAATGGACAAACGCTCAACCGGATGCAATCAATCACCCATAAGAGTTCCAAAAACTGGGAGGTCACCATGAAATTCAAATCACTCGCCCTTGCGACGGGCATGATCCTGGCGGCTGGCGCGGCCAGCGCCGAGGTGAAGGTCGGCATGATCACCACGCTCTCGGGCGGCGGCGCGGGGCTGGGCATCGACGTGCGCGACGGCTTCATGCTGGCCATCGAGCAATCGGGCCGCGACGATATCGAGGTCGTCATCGAGGACGACCAGCGCAAGCCCGACATCGCGGTGCAGTTGGCCGACAAGATGATCCAGTCCGAGAAGGTGGACGTACTGACCGGCATCATCTGGTCGAACCTCGCCATGGCCGTGGTGCCCGCCGCCACCGCGCAGGGCAAGTTCTACCTCTCGCCGAACGCGGGCCCCAGCGCTCTTGCGGGCAAGGGCTGCCACGAGAACTACTTCAACGTCGCCTGGCAGAATGACAACCTGCACGAGGCCGCGGGCGCCCATGCCAACAGCGCGGGGCACGCCAAAAGCTTTATCCTGGCGCCGAACTACCCCGCCGGGAAGGACGCGCTGACCGGGTACAAGCGCTTCTTTGAGGGCGAGCTGGCCGGTGAGATCTATACCAAGCTGGGCCAGACGGATTACGCGGCAGAGATCGCGCAGATCCGCGCCTCGGGCGCCGATAGCGTGTTCTTTTTCCTGCCCGGCGGCATGGGGATCTCGTTCCTCAAGCAATACGCCGATAGCGGTGTGGACCTGCCCGTCGTGGGCCCGGCGTTCAGCTTTGACCAGGGCATCCTGCAGGCGGTGGGCGGCGCGGCGCTGGGCGTTGTGAACACCAGCCAGTGGAACAAGGACATCGACAACGCCACCAACGCGGCGTTTGTGTCGAGCTTCCAAGAGAAGTACGGTCGCTTGCCCTCGCTCTACGCCAGCCAGGGCTTTGACACGGCGAACCTGCTGGTGTCCGCCGTGGCCGCGGCGGATGTCGGCGACGCGGGCGCGTTCCGCGACGCCTTGCGGGCGGCGAACTTCGACAGCACCCGCGGCGACTTCTCCTTTGGGCCGAACCACCACCCGGTGCAGACGATCTACGCCCGCGAGGTGATCCAAGAGGGCGACGTCTTCACCAACAAGATCATCGGCAAGGCGCTGGAGAACCACTCGGACGCCTACGCGGGCGACTGCAAGATGTGAGCAACCCGTCCCGGGCTTGACTCGGGACCTCTAACAGAACGCAGCTAGAGGCCCCGGGTCAGAGCCCGGGGCACGTTTCACCCAGGCGCGCATCTTGTCCCATATCCTCATCGCAGAGCAGGTCCTGAACGGGCTGCAATTCGGGGTCATGCTGTTTTTGATGGCCGCCGGGTTGACGCTGATCTTTGGCGTGATGGGGCTGATCAACCTCGCGCATGGCTCGCTTTACATGATCGGGGCGTTCTTCGCCGCGGTGGTGGCGGGCTGGACGGGCTCTTTCCTCTTGGCGCTGATCGCCGCAATGGCGGCGGCGGCGGCGGCGGGCGCGCTGGTGGAGCTGGTGGTGATCCGGCGGCTCTATGACAAGGACCATTTGGACCAGGTGCTGGCGACCTTCGCGCTGATCCTGATCTTCAGCGAGGGCACGCGCTGGGTCTTCGGCTCGTTCCCCTTGTTTTTGGACATCCCCGACGCTTTGTCCGGGCCGGTGACCCTGCCCGGCGGCATCCAATACCCGCTCTACCGGCTGGTGCTGATCGGGACCGGGCTGGGCGTGGCCCTGGGGCTGGGCCTTTTGATCACGCGCACGCGGATCGGCATCCAGATCCGCGCGGGCGAGAATGACCGCGAGATGATCGCCGCCTTAGGCGTGGACATCTCGCGGCTTTACACGTTGGTCTTCGCGCTGGGTGCGGCCCTGGCGGGGCTGGCCGGCGCCCTGGTCGGTGCGATCCAGTCGGTGCAGGTCGGCATGGGCGAGCCGGTGCTGATCCTGGCCTTCGTGGTGATCGTGATCGGCGGGATCGGCTCGATCCGCGGCGCTCTGGTGGGCGCGATCCTGGTGGGGCTGACGGACACTTTGGGCGGCGTCTTCCTGCCGGAGCTCTTCAAGCTCTTCATGGAGCCCTCGGCGGCGACCTCGGTTGGGTCCTCCCTGGCCAGCATGGCGATCTATATCCTGATGGCGGTGGTGCTGATCTGGCGGCCCACGGGCCTCTTCGGAGCCCGCGCATGAGGCGGGAGGCGGCATTGAACGCCGCGATCCTCGTGGCGCTGATCGCGGTGCCTGCCTGGGCGCATCTCAGCGACGAGCCCTTCACGATCACGCTCGCCACCCGGGCCGTGATCCTTGCCCTGGCCGCGGTGGGGCTGAACATCGCGCTGGGCATCGGCGGGATGGTGAGCTTTGGCCACGCGGTCTATTTCGGCATCGGCGGCTACGCGATGGGCATCCTGGCGAGCCACGCGCAGAGCTACACGCCGATGGAGCTGTTCGGGCTGAGCATCGAGGGCACCAAGTCGATGCTGGTGATCTGGCTGGTGGCGGTGGTGCTGTCGGCGCTCGCGGCCCTGGTGATCGGGCTTCTCAGCCTGCGCACCTCCGGCGTCTACTTCATCATGATCACCCTGGCCTTCGGGCAGATGTTCTTTTTCTTCTCGATCTCCTGGGCGGCCTATGGCGGCGAGGACGGGCTGTCGATCTATGTGCGCAACGGGTTCCCGGGGCTGAACACGCTAGTGCCGATCCAGTATTTCGGGCTCTGCCTGGCGATCCTATTGGTGGTCCTTTGGTTCAACGCGCGGCTGGCGCGCTCGCCCTTCGGGCTGGCGCTGAACGCGGCACGGCAGTCGCCCGCGCGGGCGGAGACGGTGGGGCTGAACCCGATGCGCCTGCGCCTAGTGGCCTTCGTGATCTCGGGCGCGATCACCGGGCTGGCTGGGGCCTTGTTCGCGGACCTCAACCGCTTTGTGAGCCCGACGATGTTCAGCTGGCAGCTCTCGGGCGAGATCACGGTGCTGATCATCATCGGCGGCGTCGGCCGCCTGATGGGGCCGGTGGCGGGCGCGGTGGTGTTCGTGGCGCTTGAGCATCTCTTGGGCGGGTTGACCGAGTTCTGGCACATCTACCTCGGCGCGGCCTTGCTGCTTGTGGTGCTCTTTGCGCGCGGTGGGCTGGTGGGGCTGATCGCGGGGCGCCCCGGAGGCGGAGGTGGTGGCCATGGCTGACGCGGTGCTGTCCACCCATGGGATCACCAAGCGCTTTGGCGCGGTGACAGCGTCGGAGGATGTGTCCTTGGAGCTGCGCCCTGGCGAGATCCACGCCGTGATCGGCCCCAACGGGGCGGGCAAGTCCACGCTGATCGCGCAGATCTGCGGCGGGCTGCGCCCCGATGCGGGGCGGGTGGAGCTCTTGGGCCGGGACGTCACGGGCCTTGCGACGCCCGAGCGGGCGCGGCTGGGGCTAGGCCGGACCTTTCAGGTCTCGGCGCTGGCGATGGAGGACACGGTGCTGCAAAACGCCCTGCTGGGGGCTCTGGGTGCCTCTGGGCGGGTCTGGCGATTCCTTGGCGCCGCCTTAGGGGATCGCGCGCTGCGCGCGCAGGCCGAGGAGGCGCTTGGTCGCGTGGGGCTGGCGGAGCACGCCGCGATGCGGGTCTCTGAGCTAGGCCACGGGCAGCGGCGACTTCTAGAGGTCGCGATCGCCCTGACCCTGCAACCCAAAGCCTTCGTGATGGACGAGCCGATGGCCGGCCTGGGCGCGGACGGCTCCAAGCGGATGACGGCGTTCCTGGACGGGCTGCGCGCCGAGGCGCCGATCCTGCTGGTGGAGCATGACATGGACGCGGTGTTCGCCCTGGCCGATCGCATCTCTGTGCTGGTCTATGGCCGGGTGATCGCCACCGGCACCGTGGCCGAGATCCGCGCCAGCGCCGCGGTGCGCGAGGCCTATCTGGGGGAGGAGGCATGAGCCTTCTGGCGCTCTCTGATGTCGCCGCGTCCTATGGCGCGAGCCAGGCCCTGTTCGGCGTCTCCCTAGAGGTTGCGGAGGGCGAGGTGGTCGCGCTGATGGGCCGCAACGGCATGGGGAAATCCACCACGGTGAAGGCGATCTGCCGTATGCTGCCGGCCTCCGGCGCGTTGCGATTTGACGGCCAGGACCTGACGCGCCTACCCAGCCACCGCGCCGCGCGGCTGGGGATCGGGCTGGTGCCCGAGGGGCGGCGCTGTTTCGGGGACCTCACGGTTGCGGAAAACCTGCTGGCCGCGTCGCGCGCCGGGGAGTGGGACATGGACCGCGTCTGCGGGCTATTCCCGCGCCTGGGCGAGCGCCGTGGGCAGCGCGCGGCCTCGCTTTCCGGGGGTGAGCAGCAGATGCTCGCCATCGGGAGGGCGCTGATGACCAACCCGCGCCTGCTGATCCTGGATGAGGCGACCGAGGGGCTCGCGCCAATCATCCGGCAGGAGATCTGGGCGGCGATTGCCGCATTGAAGGCCAAGACGGGGATGGCGATCCTGGTGATCGACAAGACACTCGCCGAGCAGCGGCAGGTCTGCGACCGCGCCGTGATCCTGGAACGCGGGCGGGACGTGTGGTCGGGCGACATGACGGCGCTGGACGCCGAGGTCACGGCGCGGTTCGTGGGTGTTTGAGCGCTTGCGTGCGGTGATGCGCCGCGGCCCAATTTCATTCAGCGTGCACGGAATTTTAACGCGAAGCGCTGGACAATGAAATTGGGTGGGAGCCCCGCTCGGTATCTCAAGACAGGTCCCCTACCACCACCCGACGATTGTCGGGCGATTCGGATGAAGATCTCGCTAATATCTTGAACATCTTCCAGCGACGCCGCCGCTCTACTTCACTTATTCCGCCGCCAGGATGCGCTCCAAAGGGTCATGCTCGGCCACGAAATGCCCCGGCGTGGGTTCCTGAAGCTCAGGCACATAGTCCGTCTCGCCCTCAGCCAAGCGGCTTGGCAGGAATCGTAGCGCCGCCTTGGGGTCAAGAGGCGATGGCAATTCGCCAGGGATGTGCAGCCGCTTTCGCGTGCGCTCTGCAACGGGGTCGGGGATCGGCACCGCCGAGATCAGCGCCTGCGTATAGGGATGGCGTGGCGTCGCGCAGATCGCGTTGCTCTCGGCCAGTTCCACGATCCGCCCCAGATAGAGCACCATGATCCGGTCCGAGATGTCGCGCACAACGCTCAGGTCGTGGCTGATGAACAGCATCGACATGCCGAACTCGGCCTGCAGCTCCTTCAGCAGGCGGACAATCTGCGCCTGAATCGAGACATCCAAAGCCGAGACCGCCTCGTCGCAGATGATCAGCTTGGGCCGGTTGATCATCGCCCGCGCGATCCCCACGCGCTGGTTCTGCCCACCGGACAGCTCATGCGGGTAGCGGTTATACATCAGCGGTTCCAGCCCGACGCGCTGCATCATCTCGGCCACCGCCTCGCGGCGTTCGCGCGGCGTCATATCGGGGCGGAAAACCCGCAAGGGCTCGGCAATCGAGGCCGAGATGGTCATGCGCGGGTCGAGGCTCGCCAGCGGGTCTTGGAAGACGATCTGCAGATCCTTGCGCGCCTTGGTCATCGCCTGACGGTCGAGGTCGCCCAGGGGCGTGCCGAGCCAGCTGACGGAGCCCGCCGTCGGCTCGATCAGCCGCAGCACTGCCCGGGCCAAGGTGGACTTGCCACAGCCGCTCTCGCCGACGATGCCCAGTGTCTCGCCCTCACGCAAATCAAAGCTGACCCCGTTGACGGCCTTCAAGGGCACGGTGCGCCCGAACAGGCCCGCTCCCGTATTGAAGGGGAAATGCACATTGACGTTGCGGGCTTCTAGGAGAGGGGGGCCGCCCTGCGGGCGGCGATCCTGGGTGGCGTCGATGCGGGGCATCGCGTCGAGCAAGCGCCGCGTGTAATCATGCGCCGGGCGCGCGAAGATCTCCTCGACGGAGCCCTGCTCTACGAAGGCCCCGTGCCGCATCACTTGCACCCGGTCGCACATCCGCGCCACCACGCCCATGTCATGGGTGATCAGCGCCACCGCGGTGCCCGTGTCGCGCTGCAGCGCTGCGATCAGGTCCAGAACCTCCGCCTGCACGGTCACGTCCAGCGCCGTGGTGGGCTCATCCGCAATCAAGAGCCGCGGCTCGCACAGCATCGCCATCGCGATCATCACCCGCTGACGCATCCCGCCGGAGAGCTCATGCGGGTACTGCTTCATCCGCCGCGCGGCCTCGGGGATGCGCACGCGCTCCAGCCAGTCCAGGCAGAGCCGCTCCGCCGCGCGCCCGCCCATCCCGCGATGCGCCTTGAGCACCTCGGCCATCTGCTGGCCGACGCGCAGGTGGGGCGTCAAAGCGGTCAACGGGTCCTGAAAGATCATGCCCACCCGGTCGCCGCGGATCTCGTTCAGCGCGCGGGGGGCGAGATTCAAGATCTCGCGATCCTCCAGCCGCACCGACCCGCGCGCGCGCCCGTTCCCGGCCAGCAGCCCCATCGCCGCCATGAACGATTGGCTCTTGCCAGAGCCGCTCTCACCCACGATCCCCAGGCACTCGCCCGCCTCGATCTGGAAGCTTACGCCCCGCACCGCCGCAACCGCCCCATCGGGCGTGTCGAAATCCACATGCAGGTCGTCCACGGTCAGGATACTCATGCCTAGCGGTCCTTTGGATCCAAAGCGTCGCGCAGCCCATCCCCGATGAAGAACATCGTGAAGATGATCGCGATAAAGAAGCCCAGCGGGAACATCATCTGCCAGAGCGTGCCATAGGCCATCGTGCCCGCGCCCTCCGAGATCAGCGCGCCCAGCGAGGTATAGGGCTCGGAGATGCCCAGCCCCAGGAACGAGATAAAGCTCTCCGCCAGGATCATGTCCGGCACCAGAAGCGACGCATAGACGATCACCACGCCCAGCAGGTTCGGCAGGATGTGGCGGACGATGATGGCGGGCTCCGAGACGCCCGCCGCCCGGGCCGCCTCGACGAACTCGCGGTTCTTCAGCGCCAGGGTCTGCGCCCGCACGATGCGGGCCATGGTCAGCCAGCTCACCGCGCCCAGGGCGATGAAGAGCGTGGTAAAGGACCGCCCCGCGACCACCAGGATCAGGATGATCACCAGCACGGTCGGGATCGCCATCAGGATGTCCACGATGCGCATCATGATGCTGTCCAGCCGCCCGCCGTAATAGCCCGCGATCACGCCCCAGGCGGTGCCCACGACCAGCGCCATGGTGGCCCCGATCAGCCCGACGATCAGCGAGGTCGAGGTGGCCAGGATGGTACGCGAAAAGAGGTCCCGGCCCAGGTCATCCGTACCAAAGAAGTGCCCCGTGTCGACGGAGGGCGCGCCCAGCGTGCGCACGTCCCCCATCGCGACCCAATCGATGGTCTCGAAATCCCAGACGGCAAAGAAAGGCCCGACCACAACGAACAACACAATCGCCGCAAGGATCGCTATGCAGAATATGGCCGCCCGGTTCGCCAGGAACCGATCCCGCGCGTCGCGCATCAAGGACCGGCCCCGCACGGCGGTGTAATCGGTCACCTCCGCCGCCAGCTCGCCCGCCTTGTCGTATCTCGTATCGACCATGGGGTTAGTACCTAATCTTGGGGTCGAACCAGGCATAGGCCAGGTCCGTCAGCAGGTTCACGATGATGGTCAGCGCGCCGTAGAGGATCGTCACGCCCAAAAGCACCGCGTAGTCCCGCGTCAGCGCCGAGTTCACATAGGATTGCCCCAGCCCGCCGGTGGAGAAGTAGATGTCCACAAACACCGACCCCGTCAGCACATACACGAACACCGGGCCGAGATAGCTGATCACCGGCAGCAGGGTGGGCTTCATCGCGTGGCGCCAGATGATCTGGCGCTCCGGCAGGCCCTTGGCGCGGGCGGTGCGGATGAAGTTCGAGTTCAGCACTTCCAGCATGCTCGACCGGGTGATCCGCGCGATGGAGCCCATGAAGGACGTGCTCAAGGCGATCACCGGCATGATCAGATACTGCCACTGCCCGCCGTTCCAGCCGCCGCCGGGCAGCCAGCCCAGCCACAACGTGAAGGTGAGGATCAGGATCGGCCCCATGATGAAGTTCGGCAGCGCCTGCGCCGCGATGCCCAGCGACACGGCGGAGTAGTCCAGCCACGAGTTGTGCCGGATCGCCGCGCCCACGCCCAGGCTCACCCCCACCGCCGAGGCCACCACGAAGCTCAGGAACCCATAGGTCAGCGAGATCGGGAAGCCCTGCGAGATGATGTCGTTCACGTCCCGGTCCTTATAGGCAAAGGACGGGCCGAAATCGAAATAGACGAAGATGTTGACCAGATAGTCCCAGAGCTGCTTCCACAGCGGCTGGTCCAGGCCATAGCGCGCCTCGATATTGGCCAGCACGGCGGGCGGGATCGGGCGCTCGGACGTGAACGGGCCCCCTGGTGCGAAATGCATCAGGTAAAAGCAGGTCACGACCAAGAGGAACAAGGTCGGGATGGCGACCAACAGCCGCCGGAATGTGTATGAGATCATCTACCTACTCGCGCGCCACCGTCCCGGGCTTGACCCGGGACGGCGCTGCACCAAGCCTATTTACTCGGCGATCTTATAGAGGTCTTTGGAGTACCAGTTCTGCTCCACGTTCCCCACGGGCCAGTTCCCCACATCGCTGTCCATCATGTAGACGCCGGCATAGTGGTAGATCGGGATGATGGGCATCTCTTCGGCGATGATCTGCTCGACCTGGGTGTAGAGGCTGGACGCATCGGTCGACAGCTTGGCCTGCTCCAGCAGGCCATCCACGTCGGCGTTCACGAATTTACCGTCGTTATAGCCGCTCTCGCTGTCCAGCAGGTCCAGGAAGGTCGAGGCCTCGTTATAGTCGCCGCACCAGGCGCCGCGGGCCAGCTCGAAGTCCTGGTTGCCGCGGGTCTCAAGAAAGACCTTCCACTCCATGTTGGCCAGCGTCGCCTCGACGCCCAGCTTTTGCTTCCACATCTGGGTCATGGCCACGGCGATCTTCTTGTGGCCGTCAGAGGTGTTGTAGATCATGTCGAACTGGAGCGGGTTGTTGGGGCCAAAGCCCGCCTCGGCCAGCAGTTCCTTGGCCATCGCGTCGCGCTCGGCCTGGGCCATCTTGGCCATCTCGGTCTCGGGCGGCGTGAACTCTGCCACGGCGGCCGGGGTGAAGGTGTAGGCCTGCGGTTGGCCGCCCGCCAGCACGTTCTCGGTGATGATCTTGCGGTCCACCGCCAGGGCCAGCGCCTTGCGCACGCGGACGTCCTTGAAGACCTCGGGGCCGGAGTCGCTCAGGTTGAACGTGTAGTAGTAGTTGCAGAGCCGCGGGAAGCTGATCGCGACGCCGGGGTATTCCTCCTTGAGGCGCGGGAACTGCCCGGCAGGGATCTCGGTCCGGTCCAGCTCTCCGGCAAGGAAGCGGGTCAGTGCCACGTTCTCGTCGTTGATCACCAGCGCGACGGTCTTGTCGATGGTGGTGTTGGCGTCGTCCCAATACATCGGGTTGCGCTCGCGCACCGAGCGTTCATTCGGCAGGTGCTCGGTCAGCACATAGGCGCCGTTCGACACGATGTTGCCGGGCTTGGTCCAGTCAGAGCCATGCGCCTCGATAGTGGCCTTATGCACCGGGAAAGTCGTGCCATGGGTGACCATCTGCGGAAAGTAAGGCAGCGGCGCCGACAGCGTCACCTGCAGGGTGGTGTCGTTGATCGCCTTCACGCCCAAGTCGCTCAGCGGCTTGTCGCCCTTGATCACGGCGCTGCCGTTCTCGATCGACATCAGCTCGATATACCATTGGTAGGGCGAGGCCAGCGCGGGCGAGGCGGCGCGCTGCCAGGCATAGACGAAATCGCCCGCGGTCACCGGATCGCCGTTTGACCACTTGGCGTTGTCGCGCAGGGTGAATGTATAGACGGTGTTATCGTCATTCGCCTCGAAATGGGTGGCCACGCCGGGCACCAGGTTGCCATCGGCGTCCTGGCTCATCAGGCCCTCAAAGAGGTCGCGCACCATCTCCGAGCCAGACACGTCCTCGACCACGCCCGGGTCGACGGAACTGAACTCGTCGAGCTGGCGATAGGTGAAGGTCTGGTCCTCGGCCAGCGTCACATCGGCGGGGATATGCCCCCCGGCAAGCGCTGGCGCGGCGAGCATGGTGCTGCACAGGAGAGCCGCGAGGCTATATTTCGTATGCATTGTCATGATTTGTCTCCCATATGGGGCGCGACCCTATACGCACAGGCGGGTCCGCCTTGTTTACACTATCTGACAGGATAACCGAGATGGCTCAACCGGCAAGATCAGTTCGGAAAATGTGACTTCGCGCCTGGCGGGATTACGCCTCTGCGCAGATATCCCCGTGGTGGTCGGCGAGGCGGACGACCAAATGCGGCACGACATTCTCCAGCGATAGGAACTTCTCCACCGGCATCCAGCGCGCGGCCTGGCCCTCGTCGCCCAGGCGCGGCGGCGGGAGGGTCAGCCAGCCGGGGCGGGCCACAAAGAACCAATGCGCCAGCCCGCCGGGTTGAGGGTTGCGGTAGAGCCTGCGCCAGGTGACGTCCTCGGGGGAGATGCGGATCGCGGCCTCTTCCCAGAGCTCCCGCAGGGCGCAGTCCAGCGGCGCCTCGGCGCCGTCCCGCCCGCCGCCTGGCAGGTCCCACATGTTGGGGAACGGGATGCCGGGCTTGTTGTCCCGCAGAAGCGCCAGCACATGGTCCCGCGCCAGGATCGCGATCTTCGCCCCGCTGAAGTCGTTGATGTTCATGGCGTCTGTGGTAGCGGTTTCTGCCGGTTGGGGGAACGCCGGAGGTCGGCGGCGGCGGGGCTCCGCCGAGTTAGCTCAACCCGGTCACGGTGCAGTCGCGGAATTTCGCCACCGCCGGGGCGGCATCGCTGAGCGGAATGGCAACGGCCATGTTTCCAAGCAGGGGCGAGGCGACGATGTTGGCCTCCAAGCCCTTGAGAACATTCTCGAACCCCGTGTCCGAGGCGATCACCGCCGCGCCGTCATCGCTGAGCACATGCCGGTCCGTCGAGATCACGAAGCCGCGCGGCCCATCAAAGCGGATCGCGTAGGGCGCGGTGTCGGGCCAGGTGCGGTCGGCCAGGGTGACGGAGATCGCATAGGGCACAGCCCGCGCGGGGTCATAGGTCACCACCATCTCGGCGCTGTCAGTGCCGTGCCAGATCGTGCAGATCGGATCGGCGGTGAAGTCCCAGGCATGGGCGGCGGGCGCGGCGGCAAGGCAGAGGGCGGTCAGAAGTCGCATGCCCGGAGTGTAGCGCCCTGGCGCGCAATGTCGATGACGCGCCAAATCGCGGGTGGTCGCAAGCGGGGTTAAGGGGATGTGAACGCCGCGCCCGCCCTGTGACGGCGAATCGGGTGTTAACGCCATATATTGCAGGGAAAAGCGGTGTCGGACTTTTGTCGGCAAAGCGTCGGATTTCCGTCGGGCAGGGTGCCCGAAAACGGCGTGGTTAACACACCGCGCGCAGTCTCGTAGGGTGGGCAATTTGCCCACCGCACTTCCAGAGCAGTCAGAAACCATTCCTTAACCACGACGGGCGAGCCTTGCTTATGTCAAATTACAAGCGCTTCAAAATAGCCGGGGCGACATATTACTTCACCGTGGCGCTGGCCAACCGATCTTCGGCTTTGCTCGTGGACCAGATCGGGACGCTGCGGGAGGCCTACTCGGCGACTTTTGCGGAGCATCCTCTTGAGTGCGACGCTATGGTCGTGCTTCCCGATCACCTGCACGCGGTCTGGACCCTCCCGGTTGGAGATAGCGATTACTCGGAGCGTTGGCGCAAGATCAAATCTCGCTTTTCGCGGGCGGTGGGCAGAATTGCCCACCCTACGTTCCGCTCATACAGTAAAGTCAAGAAGCGCGAGCGCGGGATTTGGCAGAGACGGTTCTGGGAGCATACGATCCGAAGTGAGGCGGATTATCGGGTGCATGTGGAATATTGTTGGGGCAATCCGGTGAAGCACGGGCTTGTCGCGCGGGCGGCAGATTGGCCGTATTCCTCGATCCATCGGGAAATCCGTGCCGGGCGTGTGGATGCGTCCTGGGTGGGGGCAGATGTTGACGGCGATTTCGGAGAGTAGGGTGGGCAATTTGCCCACCTTACGGCTCGCTTTGGCAAGCATCGACCATTGGCAGCTGGTTGCGGCGATGTATTGGATCGCGTCCCAAACCGATCGGATGTCGGGCCTGCGCGGGCAACCACCCTTGGCCTTGGGCGGCATGACCGGCGCGGTCAAGGCCCGCTCTTCATCCGTACAACCGCTTGCGTAACGCTAGCCGCGTCGGTCATAGTCCGCGCGAGTGATTTCAGTCCACGGCATTGCATTCCCCCGGTTTCGCAAATCACGAGGATCACAAGTGCCTGAAATCATTCAACTTAGTTTTCGGTCGGGCTCTTCGAGCGGTAATTGAAGTATTTGGCGAGCGCGGGGTCAAAAAAATATGCGAAGTGAAATTGAGAACCCATACACCAATCTGCCACCCTCGGCTTTTTGGCGATCTGCCATTGCGGATGTCGGATTGTTCGGGCTTCAGGATCTGTGGGAAGGTAAGCTTGACATCAACGAAACCTGTCGGTTTGCAACGTTTGGCTCCTGTTTTGCCCAACACATTAGCCGAGCACTTGTTGAGCGAAAATTGAACTGGATCAACGCCGAGCCAGCACCAGGTCGGACTCCCGCGAGTTTGGCTTCTCGGTACAATTATGGCATTTTTTCAGCGCGCACGGCAAATATCTATACCGCACGGCAATTACTTGAATGGGCGAAGCTGGCGAACGCGACTGAATACGCAGAAAACATCGAAGTGTGGGAGGACGGTGGCTGTTTTCGAGATAGTCTTCGACCAATGATCGAACCCAATGGGTTCAAGGACCGTACCCAAACCATTGCTATGCTACAGAGCACGGCAAGAGCATTTCGAGCCGCGATCACCGAAGCCGATGTGTTCGTGTTTACGCTTGGGCTCACGGAAGGGTGGGAAAACAAGAAAAACGGGCAGCCCTATGGGTTATGTCCCGGTACATTGGCCGGGACATATGATCAAGAAACGCATGTGTTCAAAAACTATCGCTATCCGGATGTCATGGCACATCTAGAGGAGGCCCTAGAAATACTGTGGACGCTGAACCCTAGCTTACAGTTTTTGTTCACAGTTTCTCCAGTCCCTCTCACAGCAACTGCTAACCCTGGAACGCATGTATTGGTCGCAACGACATATTCCAAATCGGTTCTGCGGGCCGTTGCATCTGATATGGCGCAGAACCATAGCAGAATTGACTACTTTCCATCCTACGAAATAATCACCGGAACACCGACACGTGCCATGTTCTTTGAGCCGAATATGCGATCTGTTTCACCGTATGGCGTACGGTTTGTCATGGAGCATTTTTTTACTGGCTTGGGGATTTCGGCGCCGCCCTCATCGGAAAACGACGATGAAAAGCAACAACTTGAAATGGTTGCCGATGAACAAGATGTGGTGTGTGAAGAGATGATACTGGAACAATACAATGGACGCTGATCTCATCATCTTCGGTGATAGCCACGCCATTGCATGTGCCGAGGGTGCAAGACAACACGGATTGAACCCCGCATTCTTCTATGCGTCCGGGTTGGCATGGCATGGGCCGCGATTTAGATTCCACAGGCGGCACGGATTAACGAGCCCGCGCCCCAAGCTGTTGGGGCGGATTCAAAATCTACATGAGCAACTGGGAACAGACGACATCTTCTCGACCGGCCTGCCTATTATTGCGAGCATTGGATATCATTTAGGCCAAATTGCCAAACCACTGTCTTGGAATAATCACGCGCCATGCTCCGGTGATTTGGAGGCGGGAGGGTTGTTTCTTTCAGACGACTTTTTGACCGAATATGTGATGAATTTCCGAAAGAAGCACATTGAAATACTTGTTGCTCTATCAAGGAGGGCGAGTGTCATCGTGGTGACACCGCCCCCGTTTCAAGCGCCCGACATGTTTTGGCGGGTTCGGGAGATTATTACCCGAGAATTAGAAGTGAATGGGGTTAACGTATTCAAAGCGGAGAGAATTGCTGAAAACCAAGAGAGCGGATATTTAGATGACCTGGCTGAAGCCGACGGAGTTCACGGCAATGCTAAATACGGAGAAGTCTTGATCAATTGTCTGATCAAGGACAATGCGCTGGACGTGGTTGGTTCCCAAAAGTGAAGTAACTCTCGTCTAGAGGGGATTCCACATCTCCCACTCGGACGCCTTCCCCAGAATCCGTGCCATCATGCTGCCCATGTCTGACGTCAGCAGCAATGGGACAGATGGGGGTGACTATTCGCTGGCGTCTTCATCATCCCATTTTTGGAGGATCTTGTTTAAAAAATCGCGTTTGGCCAAGTCAATCTCTTCATCACTATCCAAAGGTCCGCCACGGTTGATAAGCCGGCGAAGCCTGAACTTGCGCCGGCGGTTTAGAATGTCCTCAAGCTCGTATGGCAGCAGGCCACTGGCAGCACAGGCGCGCGCCCAGGATATCGCGAGATCCGGCGGCGGATTGTCCTCGGGGCTATCGCACCAATGATGCTCAAAGAGTGTCATGATGAACCGCAGCACCCGCGTTGGGGGGTGGCGGCGGTCTGGCTTCCATGGCGAGTGGAAAACATCCATCACGATTTCAAACGAGGGCCAATAATACAGGTGCCCTTCGTCCTGATGCCGACGCACGATGTTGTCGATGGCAACCCTCAGGATAGACTTTGAAACACTATTGGACGTCAGGCAGGAGTTCTCGCGGAAGGTTGCGATCAGTGGGATCGGGGAAAGCGTGAACAAAATCTTGGCGTCGGGGCGATGTTTGCGGATCAGCTGATAGATCGCTTCAAGGTTCTCGCTGTTCTCTTCGACCGTGGAAACGCGAAACTTATGGCGATCTGGATCGTAGACGTCTTTGGGGATGGTGCGCCAGAAGACATTTCCGGTCGGCTCATCGTACCAGACCTCAGAGAGGCCAAAAGTCAGAATGAAGACGTCCGTCTCGTCGAAGATTTTCTTCGTTTCCGATTGGATTTCAGGGTCATAGCCGAATTCTTCGGCTTTGTATCCATGCCATAGGGGCTGATCAAAGACCTTGTCTTCCCAGGCCCACTCAAACTGTTGACGGATGACGAAACTGTTCACCATTCCCTCACCCATCGTCACGACATAGGCTCGGGTTGCGTCGTCGCCTTTGTTCAGTACCCGAAAATTCCGCTTGCTGAGCCAATCAGAGATGTTGGATGCGAAACAAGACCCAAACGCTGTGATCTTCGTATCGGGCTTGATGGGTTTGTCATTCGGCAGCCAGCCGTTCAGGACGAATTCGTTAACGCAGTCCTCTGAAACCATCTGGGCGCAGGAAGGGTTAAATTGGGTATGGTCGCCTCGAAACCAAGTGCCGTGCCTGCCCGCGTCCGAGCCTTCTCCGGAAATACGAACTGCGGCTGACTCTGTTATTTTTTTTACCATTTTCTATTCACCTGAACTCACCGTGTTACCTAACAAGATAATACATAGGATGTATACAAAGCAGCCATTCTTGTCACTCTCAATCCCCGCGCGAGTGACCAAGCTGATAGCTGTCCCGAAAACCTATGACAAAGCGATTGGGGTCCTGGAAGGTTTTGTGATGGTGGGGCATGATCATCGGATATGCTCACGTTTCAACAACAGACTAAAACCTTGACGCCCAGACCGACGCGTTGACGGCGGCGGGAGCTGAACACATGTTCTGTGGATAAGTAAGCGGAGCCAAGGCGGGACGTCCAGAGCCAATCGCAATGCTTAACAAGATACGCGTCCATTCGAACAGAGTACAGCATTCGGCAGAATGGGCGCCGAGCCCGGCGTCGCGGCGCCCGACATGAACTTCGCCTGCCAACGCGCGATTGTCTCGGTATCGACAGGGACGGCGAAAGATCAAGAGTTTGGCCATTGCGGTCAACGGCCGGACTGGTGCGGTCCGAAAGCCGGGGTATGCGCCGTTAGCATTGGGCAGCTATGAGCCCCGGGAAGCGAATGCTGCAGACAGGCTGAATGTCTGCTAAGTTGGCCATGGGTAGTTAGATCAACACTTCAGGGGATCTTATGGCATTGGAATTAGACGACGCGCTTACCGCCTACGGTCAAGCATGGGTCGAAACAGATCGGGAGCGCCGACTCGCAATTCTTGAAACCTGTTGGAGTGAAACCGGACGTTACCTCGATCCCAACGGCTCGGCCCAGGGCAGAACTGAATTGGCCGATCTCATTGGGTCATTTCATCAACAAATGCCCGGTGCGCGTATCGAGCTGGCGAGTCGTGCAAGTGCCCATCACGCTCGGATATATTTTCACTGGAAGATGGTCACTGCTGAAGGGCAAACGGCCTTGGAGGGCGTAGACTTCGGAACACTCGCGGAGGACGGACGAATTGACGAGATCGTTGGCTTTTTTGGTCCTCCGCCCAACCCATGAATTCGAGTTTCACGCTGCGTGCGCATGCCGCGGTGTTTATTCTTCGAAAGCGCCGCTGCACCGCAGCCATTGAAGCGGTCGTTGATGCGGCGTGCTGCAAATCGAATGTGCCCGAGTGACAGTTTGTCGTGCCATGCCCGGGCAATTGCGAGCTTTGCTGCGGCCATTTTAGCGACTGATTAGTCCAGGGAATTCGTTGCCACGACTGTGTCAGGCGATTTAATCATCGAGTGTTTTCGTCGTCATGGTATGTCTATCGCATTGGCCGGTGAGAAGTTCATAAAGGGCGCCGGGCCAGCGAAAAAACCTGCCCGGTTGGGCCGCCGACGGGCTGCGTGGCCATCTGCAGGGCAAGGGCGGCGACCTCGTCGGGGTGCTTGACGCGCTCCCAGGGGGGCAGGCCCTTGGGCAACGCCTCTTTGCCCAGCGCCAGGATCTCCTCTGGCATGCGTTCCGCGCCTGGGGCGGGGTTGTCGAAGGTCTCGGTTGCGTTGGGACCCGGGATCAGCGTGTTCACGTCGATGTCGCGCGGCCATAGTTCGTTGGCCAGCCCCTCGGTCATCATCCGCAGCGCGGCTTTGGAGCTGTGATAGGCGCTGCTGTTCGCCCCCGCGCTGTATCCCTTGCCTGAGTTCAGGTTGATGATCTTGCCGCCGTTGCGCATCCCCGCCAGCAGATGCCGGATGACAAGGTAGGGCCCGCGCAAGTTGACCTCCATGGTCCGCCACCAGAGATCCGGGTCAGAGGCCTCGAACGCGCCGCGCTCTAGATAGGCGCCCGCGTTGTTGACGATGATGTCGACATGGCCAAACGCGGCGCGCGTGTCGTCGCAGAAGGCTTCGGCCTGGGTGGCGTCGCCAAGGTCGGCGGGCTTGGCAAAGCAGCGCTGGCCATGCGCCTCTATCTCGGTCTGGATGGCCGCGAGATCGCTTTCGGACCGCGCGCAGATCGCCAGATCGGCCCCCGCTTTGGCGAAGGCCAGCGCGATGGATTTATCGATGCCTTTGCCAGCGCCGGTGACGACCGCGGCTTTGCCCGCAAGGTGGGGCTCACCGCTCATGTTGCGTCTCCAATTCTGCGAGGGCCGCGTTGATGTCCGCCAACCCCGCGTCCCAATCCACCGCGCCCTTGGCGGTGTAATGCGCCATCGGCAGCGCCTTCTGCAAACAGTCGATCCCGTCCCAAAGCCGCGTGTCGCAGATCATCACAAAGGGCTTGTCCTTGGTCGCACGCGCCGCGCCGAACGTATCCATCAGCTCTTGCACATCGGTGCCGCTGATCCGCCGCGCGGCAAAGCCAAAGGCCTCGAACTTGGCATCCACCGGCTCCACGCCCATCACATCCGCCGCATGGCCAGAGGCCTGCATGTCATTGTTGTCGACGATGTAGCAAAGGTTATCCAAACGCTGATGCCCGGCGAACATCGCGCCCTCCCAGGTGTTCCCCTCCTGCAGCTCGCCATCGGAGAAGAGGCAATAGACCCGCGCGTCTGACCCCTGCTGGCGCAGCGCCCAGGCCAGGCCCGCCGACTGGCTTGGCCCCTGCCCCAGCGAACCCGCGGTCATCTCGAACCCCAACTGCCCCTCGATGGGGCTTTGATCCACCCAGGACCCATCGGCGTTGATCCTGCGCAGGTCGTCCAACGAATAGTGCCCGGTCTCGGCCAGGGCGGCGTAGGTCATGATCGCGTCATGACCGTTGGACAGCACGAAGCGGTCCTTGAACCAGCCCTCGCCATCGGGGCGAAGCTCGTCGAAATAGAGCGTGGCGGCGATATCCGCGAGCGCGACGCCCTGCGCGGCATAGCCCCCGCGTTGGCGGCAGATATCCAGCACGTTGCGGCGGATCTTGGCGGCGGTGATCTCTAGCTCTAGCGGAGAGGAGTTGCGTCTCATTGCGCCACCTCGGCGATGCGTTTGGCCAGCGTTTCGGCGTCCAGCCCCAGCTGCGCGCGGATATAGGGCAGCGTGCCGCCCGGCGCCCAGCGGTTCGGCAGGCCCATGCGGGTGATGCGCGGCCCGCCGCCCACGTCGCTGACGATCTCCGCGACCAGTGACCCCAGCCCGGTCACGATCTGGTGGTTCTCGACCGTCACGATCTGGTTATGGGCGAAGGCGAAATCGGCGATCTCTGCCTCGTTCACCGGCTTGATCGTCGGCACATGAGGACCGAGTGGTCGACGCCCTGCTGGGTCAAGATATCCGAGGCTTCCAGCGCCCTTTGCGAGGCGTGTCCCGTGGCGATGATCCCGATGCCTGTGCCCGCGCGCAGCGTATAGGTCTTGCCCAGCTCAAACGTGAACTTCGCCGGGTCAAGCAGGCGCGGCGTGTCGCCCCGATGCCCGCGAATGTAGGTCAGCCCCGGCAGGTCCACCGCCGCATTCACCGCGGCGCGAAAGTCGGTCGGGTCCATCGGGTCGATCACATTGGCGTTCGGGATGGCGCGCACCATCCCAAGGTCCTCCGCCGCCTGATGGTGGATCCGCGCGGGGTTTGCGATGCCGGGGGTGAAGCCGATGGCGACATTGGTCCGGCCGGTCTCGCGGTTGGTGCCGGGGCCAGAGCCCGTGCCCATGCAGATCATCATCTGATCATAGGCGCGCCGCGTGATGTAGCAGGCGAAACAGGTCGCGATGGGGATATAGCCGCCCTTGGCCACGCCCGCCGTGACCGACAGCAGGTTCTGCTCGGCCATGCCCACGTCCAGATGTTGCGCGGGCAGCTCGTTCTTGACGCGCACGACTTGGCAATGTTTGCTGAGGTTCGAGCTCATGATCACCACGTCCTTGCGACGGGTGCAGAGGTCAAAGCTGATGTCGTCAAACGGCGCGGGGTAGAAGCTGCGGGGGCCTTCAAGCAGCATCAGGGCACATGGATCGCATTGGGCAGAAGCTCCGTTTCAAGGTACTCTTTCGCCTCGGCATGGGTCACCCAGTCGGGCGGCGGAAAGTCGGCGGCCATGTCCCAGTCGTCGCCGGTGGCGGCCATATGCGCCGTGATCTGCGCGTCGAAATCATCCATCAGGGCAGCGTGGCCCGGGTCATCCACCAGGTTCACCTGCTCGTCCGGATCGGCGCGCTCATCGAACAGCAGCGCGCGGTGATCCTTGCGCCGCATATAGAGCCAGTCCTTGGTGCGGATGCCGCGCTCGGCAAAGGGCGCGAACTCGCTCGGGTTGCCGCCGGTTTGGGTGAAGACCTGGTACCAGATCGCGTCGCGATGGGCGTGGTTTTTGATGCCGCAGAACGACCCGTGCTGGCCGCACATATCGCCGTGATCACTGAGGAAAATCACCATCGTGTCCTGCGTGATCCCCAGCGCGTCCAACTGGTTGAGTATCCGCCCCAGGTTCCAGTCGATATTGTGGATCATGCCGTAATATTCGGCGATGAACTCGCGAATCTCGGCCTCTGTCTCGACCTCGCCCTTGGGCTTGGTCTCATGCGCGGCGTGGCTTTTATGGCCAGAGCGCGGATCGCCGCCGCAGAGCATCTCGTTGCGGTGGGTCTGCAACTGCGCCTGAAGCTCTGGATCGGGCACGCCGGGGGGCAGAGGCACCTCTTCCGGCTTATAAATGCGCCGCAGGTAATCCGGCATGTCCATGGGGAAATGCGGCGGGCCATAGCTGAGATAACCAAAGAACGGCGCGTCCTTCTTCGCCGCGCCGTCGATGAACTCCATGAACTGGTCGGTCTGGTAATCCGGCTCGTAGCGCGCCGAGTGATAGGCCTGCCCCGCATCGTCGTAGTATATCGACGATTGGTAATCGTGGCCCCGGTTGAAGCCTATGAGGTGCTCGAACCCGAACCGTCGGTCCGGGGGCACGAACCCCGGCTTTGGCCCGCCCTCCAGATGCCATTTCCCAACGTAACCGGTCTGATAGCCCGCATCCCGCAGATACTCCGCCAGGAACCCCTGGCCGCCGCGCAGCGGAAAGTGGTTCTGGATCATCCCGTGGTTCTGCGCATACTTGCCCGTCATCACCGAGGCCCGGAACGGGCAGCAGATCGGATAGCTGGTATAGGCCTCCTCGAAATGCACGCCCTCGGCGCTCAGCCGGTCGATATTGGCGGTGCGGATCACCGGGTTGCCCGCGCAGCCCATCGCGTCATAGCGCATCTGGTCGGCATAGATGATCAGGATGTTGGGTTGGGTCATCCGCGCAGCCTCTTGGTGATGGGCCCCCACAGGATCGTCAGCGCGAGTGCTGCATAGATCGTGAGCCCAATGGGCGTTTTAAAGAACTCGCTCACCGAGCCGTCCGCGATGGTCAGCGACTGGCGCAGCGCGTTCTCTAGGATCGGGCCAAGCACGAAGCCGATGGAGAGCGGCGCGATGGAATAGCCCAGCTTGCGCTACATAGCCTAGGATGCCCGCGCCCAGCAGGACGCCCACGTTGAAGAAGGAATTCGAGACGGAATAAATCCCCACAAAGCTCAGCAGCAGCACCGTGGGCACGATCACCGCGGTCGGCACGCGGATCAGCTGCGCCGCAAATCGGATCGCGATCAGGCCGATGAACATCATTAGGATGTTGATGATGAAGAGCCCGATGAAGATCGCGTACATCAGGTCCGGCTCTTCGCTGAAGAGCTTTGGCCTCGGCGTCAGCCCCTGGATCAGCAACGCGCCCGGCAGCACGGCGGCGGCGGGCGATCCGGGCATGCCCAGCGTCAGCGTTGGCACCAGCGCGCCGCCCACGGTAGCGTTGTTGGCGGTCTCGGGTGCCACGATGCCCTCTGGGATGCCGGTGCCGTATTTTTCCGGCTCTTTCGACCGCCGCTTGGCCTCGGAATAAGCAAAGAACGCGCCCACCGCCGCGCCCTCGCCCGGGATGATGCCGATCACTGTCCCGTTCAGCTCGTCCAGGCCACAGGTCGTCAGAAAGATCCCCAGCGCACCCACCAGCAGCCCCTTGGCCAGGCTCTGTCCCGCGACGCGCACCACCACGATCAGGCCGAAGACGCTGATGGCGAGGTATTCGCGCGGCCCGAATTTGACCGCCAAATCCGCCAGCAGGGGCGCGATCAACGCCAGGCAGACCGCGCTAAACAACCCGCCGATGATGGAGCCGGTGAGCGAGAAACCCAACGCCTCGCCGCCCCGGCCCGCCTTGAACATCTTGTGCCCGTCCTGCACCGTGGCGATCGCCGCGCCCGTGCCGGGGATGTCCACCGCGATGGCAGAGATTGACCCGCCGTAGATCGCCGCCGAATAGCTCCCCAAGAGCAGCACCATCGACGGCACGGTGTCCATGTAGAAGGTGAAGGGCAGCGCCAGCGCGATGGCAATCGGCGGCCCAAGCCCGGTTAGGATGCCAATCACCAGCCCTAGGACGATGCCCAGCACCAGCAGAGCCATGGTCAGCCGGTCGGCCAGAAGGCCCAGGGCGGATATCAGGGCGGCTGCGTCAAACATCGCTACACCAGTTGAATCCCAAGGCCATAGGTGAAGATCGCGGTGATCGCCGCCGTCAGCGCCAGCACCACCACGTAGATCAGCGGCGACCGCACACCCATCGCCAACAGGCTCAGCGGGCCCAGCAGGACCGCCATCGGGACAAAGCTAAAATTACGCCAAATCACATAGCAGGCCACAGAGACGCCCAGCATTAGGAGGCTCTGGCGCGCCTCTGTGCCGCTTTCAAACACGGTCTCGTCGGCGTCTCCGCCCGCCGCGCCCCGGGTCAGATACAAGAACCCAACGACCAGCGCGCAGGCGCCGGTGATGCCAAGGGTCAGCTGCGGGAAGAACTTTGACGGCAGACCAGAGCCCGCCAGCAGGCCAGAGGTCACGAACCCCTCCGCCACCCAAGCGAAATACCCGGCCGCGCCAAGGATGGCGACGACAAAGACAAGATTGGCGGTTTGTTGGCTTAACATGAGTTTCCCCAGTTAATGACTCGCCGCGCGGATTTGGCCTGCACGGCGCCGTGTTTCGGCGGGCCTACTTGTGCAGCAGGCCCAGGCCGTCCAGCAACGGTGAGTAAAGATCGATGCCCGACTGGATCAGCCCGGTCGTCTCATCAACGCCATGGGTCCAGTCATAGCTGACCGCCTTGGGGACCTTGGCGACGAACGCGTCCTCGCCCATTGAGGCGGACGCCTCAAGCAGCTTGTCCACGATCTCTTGCGGGGTGCCCGCCTTGACCGCCAGACCGCCAGACCGCCATGCACCCAGGTGCCAGCCGCCTTGCCGGGGAAGGCCTCACCCACGGTGCGCACACCGGGCAAGTCTTTCTCGTAGTAAGGCTTGCGGGTGTTGTCCAAGATGATCAGCGGGCGGATCTCGTCGCCATAGGCGTGGACCGAGGCGACCTGGCCCACGGCGACATCCACCTGACCGCCGATTAGGCCAGCCAGGGTGGCGGGTACGGTCTTCAGCGCGACGGTTTTGAACTCTAGCCCAAACTCAGAGGCCATCTGCACGGCGCTCAGGTTCGGTGGCGCGCCAAAATTGTTCACGCCCATGGTCAGCTTGTTCGCCTGCGCGCCCTCGATGAAATCCTCAAAAGTCTAGGGGCTGTCGGCCCGCACATAGAGCGCATTGGACGCGGAAATCCCGGCGTAAAGCGGGATGAAGTCCTCAAGCGGGGTGTAAGGCGTCTCGCGGGTCAGCGGAACGACCATAAAGCTGGGCGGCGACCAGTTGAACACGGTGTAACCGTCGGCGGGGGTCTCGAGCACGCTCATCGTGGCGGGCATATGCGCGCCGCCGGGCTTGTTGACGACGTTGACGGGCACGCCAAGCGCCTCGCTGAGCACCTCGGCATTCATGCGCGCGACGACGTCGGCATTTCCGCCCGCGCCGAAGGACACAACGTAGGTGATCGGTTTTTCGGACCACTCGGCCAGCGCAGCGCCGGCGCTCAGGCCAAGCGCTGCAACACCTGCGGCGGCCAGTTTGATAAAGTTCATTTCGAAGTCCTCCCTACTTCAAACCATGCCTTGCCGCCATTTAATGATCTAGATGTACGTACCCTTCTGTAAGCCCGCCTTTGAGTCAACCCTGTTCGCTCAGGCCTCCTCGGTCAAAAACTCCATCTCAAGCTCCAGAAGGTCCCCTGGATAGGACAGAACCGCCGAATAGATCAGCGCGCCATCGGCATCCAAAAACTCGCGCAGCACCCGGAACACGGCCGAGTTCACCTTGACCCCCAACGCCTGCGCCATCACAAAATCGGCGTAAGATATCGTCACCTTTTGCCGAGCCTTGTGCACCGTGACGCCCAAATCCTTGAGCACCGACACGACGATTTCCTGGGCAAAGCGCTCTGGCGCGCGATCGAACACCTGGTCATCCAGCTTGATCTCCACCTGGCAGAAGGGCTTGCCGGATCGGGCGTGAATTCGGCGCATTGACCTGAAATAACGTCCGTTTGCGTCCTTCTCGATGATCGCATCGCCCTGGCGCACCGATACTTCAAGCTGGTCCACCATGGTGTAAATCTGGCTGATATCCGCCTTCATCTGCAATGTGTGGCGCGCGGGTCGTTTGACTTGCTTGACGAAGGTGCCCTTGCCGGAATGCTTCTCTATCAGGCCCTCGTCCTCAAGTGTGTTCATCGCCTGCACCACGGTCATGCGCGCCACGCCAAGCTGGTCCGTCAACTCGCGCAGGGCGGGCAGCTTGGCCCCGGCGGGCAGCTCGCCCGACATGATCTGATGGCGCAAAACCTCGGCCACCTCTGCATGCAGGGGGACCGCCGCGCGCTTCATCGCCTGAAGTTTCATGTTGACAAGATCCCCTCCATCATAGGTACAAAGATCCATACCTTTCAAGTATAGCACGGCGTGATCATGAAAGCGAAACACAATCTGTCCTAGCTGGAGGAAATCGCAACGCGGCTGCGCCTTCATGTGGTGGATATGGTCGCGCCGTCGGGCCAGGGCTATGTGCAGCAAGGGCTTGGCGCGGCTGACATTTTCACCTCGCTCTACTTTGCCGAGGCCACGATGCTGGCGGGCGCCAAGGGGCTCGATAACCTGGTGTTCATCGTCGACTACAACTTTGTGCAATCCGAAGGCCCGATGGATCTGGTGATGTCGCTAGAGCCGCAGTTGGACAAAATTGCCAGTTTTGGCTTTGCCTGCCAAGAGGTGGACGGCAACGACATTGGCGCGCTGCTGGCCGCGTTCGACACGGCGCGCGCGACCAAGGGCAAGCCCAGCTTTATCAAGGCCAGCACGCTGATGGGCAAGGGCGTCGCCTCGCTGGAAGGCTTGATGTTCCACCAGCTGCGCTTTCCCGCCGAGGTCGCTGAAAGCGCCCGCGCAGAGCTGGAGGCCCAGCTATGAGCACACTGACGCAACTTGAGGCCGCGGACTTTATCAACCGCTCGTTCAAGCTCCTGCCGATCGCCTATGGCGACGCGCTGGTCGAGGCCGCGCAAGCCGATCCGCGCATCGTGGCGCTCTGCGCCGATCTGGTGCCGCCGACCGAGACGGACCGCTTCCGCGACGAGCTGCCCGACCGCTTCCACAATGTCGGCATCGCAGAGGCGAACATGATCGGCATGGCGGGCGGCATGGCCCGCTCCGGCGAGATCCCGTTCAGCCACAGCTTCTGCGCCTTCATTACCAAGCGGGTGCTGGACCAGATCACCATGCAGGCCGCCTATCCGAACTTGCCGGTGAAGATCGTGGGTTTTTTGCCCGGCGTGGCCACCCTGCTGGGCGTGTCGCGTCAGGCGATCGAGGACGTGGCCATAATGCGCGCGGTGCCCAACATGGCGATCTTCGAGCCCTCGGGCCCGGAATACCACGCCGCGATGGTCAAGCTGGCGCTGGATTGGGACGGGCCGGCCTATCTGCGCATGAAGCGGCCAGAGACCACCCCGCCGGACTTCACGCCGCAAACGCTGGAGGTCGGCAAAGGCGTGATCCGCCGCGAGGGGGGCGACATAACGATCATCTCGGCGGGGCTTTGAGTCCCGGAATCCCTGCAAGCCGCCGACGCTTTGGCGGCTGAAGGCATCGAGGCGCGCGTGGTCGACATGACCTCGCTCAAACCCATCGACGCGGGGCTGATCCTTGAGAGCGCCGCCAAGACCGGCGCCATCGTGACGGCGGAAAACCACAGCATCATCGGCGGGCTCGGCTCTGCCGTGGCAGAGGTGCTGATGGACGAAGGCATCGGCCTGCCGTTCAAGCGCGTGGGCATTCAGGACCGCTTCTGCGAGGGCGGCACCACGCCTTACCTGATGCACAAATTTGGCCTTGATGCCCCGGCAATCGCCGATGCGGCGCGGGGCGTGATTGAGAAGAAAAAATGACCCATCGCTACGAATTCGGCGCGGGCGCAGACGCCTACAAGACGGTCAACCCCGCCAACCCGTCCGAGAAGATTGGCCGCTACGGCATCATGTCGCCGGACGAGCTGGGCGCGGTGATCGAACGCGCCCATGCGGCCCAGGCCGAATGGGCGCGGGTTCCCGGGCTGGAGCGCTCCGCTCGGCTGAACGCCTTCACCGACGCCGTCGAGGCGCGCGCTGACGCGTTGGCCACCGCCGGCACGTTGGAGCAAGGCAAGCTCTTCCGCGAATCCAAAGGCGAGACGATGAAATCCTGCGCCGAGGGCCGGTTCTCGGTGGGTGAGGCCGCGCGCATGGGCGCCATGGCCATCGCCTCGGGCCGCGCGGGGATCTCTAACCAGATCCTGCGCCGCCCGCGCGGGGTCATCTTTTGCATCAGCCCCTGGAACTTCCCGATCTCGACGCCGATGCGCAAGATCTGCCCCGCCCTGGCCTTTGGCAACGCGGTGGTTATGAAGCCCTCGCAGTTCACGCCCGGCGCGAATTTCCTGCTGGCCGAGATCGCCAAGGAGTTCTTCCCCGCCAACCTGATCCAGGTGGCCATGGTGTCAGGCCGCGTCGCGTCCGAGGCCGTCTCAAAAGGCGACATCCACGGGGTCAGCTTCACCGGCTCTGTACCCACGGGCAAGCTGGTCTATGCCGCCGCCGCGCAGAACCTGATCCCGGTGCAGCTGGAACTGGGCGGCAAGAACGGCGCGATCCTGAATGACAGCAATGACCTGGAGGGCGCGATCACCCAAATCCTGGGCGCGGCCTTCATGACCAGCGGCCAGCGCTGCACCGCCATCAGCCGGGTGATCGTGCAAAAGGACCTCGCCGCCCAGGCCAAAGAGATCCTGACCGCCAAGGCCGCCGCGATGAAGATGGGCCCCGGGCTAGACGAGACGAGCGACCTTGGCCCCTTGTGCAACCTGCCGCATTGGCGGGACGTCTGCGAGGTGACGGATAAGGCGATTGCCGAGGGCGCCCGCGCCCTGACCGGCGGCGCAGCCCCAGGCGGGCCAGAGGACGGCTATTTCTACAGCCCGACCATCCTGGACAACGTCCAGCACCACTCGATCGCAGGCCAGCAAGAAATCTTCGGGCCCGTCCTGTCGGTGCTGGAATATGAGACCTTCGATCAGGCCATAGAGATGCTGAACGGCACCGAATTCGGCCTGACCTCGTCGCTCTTTTCCAACCGCAACGAACTGGTGCAGCGCTTCCTACGCGAAAGCCAGAACGGCATGATCCATGTCAACCACGGCACCGTGCCGGACAACAATATGCCCTTTGGCGGGGTCAAAAACTCCGGCGTCGGCGCCTATTCCGTCGGCCCCACCGCGGTGAACTTCTACACCTCGGAACACGCGGCCTATATCGCCTAACATGAGCTTTCGCAGCACCATAACCCTCGCCCAGATCGAGGTGTTCCCGATCCGGGCCACGGGCGGCGTCTCGCCCAAGATGGCGCTGGGGACGATGCCCACGCGCCCGGCGCTGCTGGTGCGGGTGACTGATGATCAGGGCTGCTTTGGCTGGGGTGAGGTCTGGGCGAACTTCCCGCCGCGCGCCAATATCCACAAGGCGCATATCATCGAGGATGTGGTCGCCGCGCATCTCACCGGCCTCAGCTTCACCGACCCGCGCGAGGTGCAGGAGGCCCTGCGCGCCAAGCTCTCGGTGTTCTTCCTGCATATCGGGCAGGCCCGGGTGTTCGAGCATATCTTGGCCGGGCTGGACACAGCGCTCTGGGATCTTGCACTGCGCGCCAGCGGTGAAAGTTTCGCGGCGTTCATGGGGCTGCCTTCGGCCTCTTCGAGATCTTATGCCACCTCGATCAATGCGAGCGACCTGGAGACGCTGATCCCGCGCCATTCCGGGCTTGGCCAGACCCATTTCAAGCTCAAGATCGGCTTCGCCGAGCATGGCAATGCCGAGATCGTGGAACGCGCCGCGCGGCTCTGCCCGCTGGGCGCGCGCATCATGGTGGACAGCAACCAGTCCTGGTCCTTGGACGAGGCGAAGGCCTCTTTGCACGCCATTGAGCCCTTCGATCCTTACTTTGCCGAGGAATGCCTGCGCGCGGATGCGCCTGCATCCGAATGGGAGGATCTGGCGCGGTCGACCGACATTGCGCTCGCGGGGGGCGAGAACATCTATGGCATCGCCGATTTCCTAACCATGACCCGCGCAGGCATGCGGGTCTTGCAGCCTGACGTTGCCAAATGGGGCGGCGTCTCTGGCGCGCTGGACCTGGCGGCGCAGGTGCCGGAGGACGTGATGATCTGGCCGCATTTCATGGGCTCCGCCGTGGGGCAGATCGCAGCGCTGTCGATCAGCGCCGCCGTGGGGCGCAACTCGGCCTGCGAGGTTGATGTAAACGAGAACGCCCTGCGCACGGAACTTTGCGGTGATGTCATCCGCATCGAGAGCGGCTGCGTCGCCCTGCCAGAGGCGCCCGGCTTGGTGGTCCCGCCCTCGCCCGACGCCCTGGACCGTTTCGCAGAGCCCCCGGCCTGACATGGGGGACGCGTCCGCCTGGTTAAAGACCTTCGCCGGACACGCGGCGGAGGGCGACGGGGCAGCGCTTGCGCGCGGCTTTCTGCCGGGCGGGTTCTGGCGCGACTACTTGCCCTTTGGTTGGACGCTGCAGACCTTGGAGGGCCGCGCGGCGATCCAGGAATTCGGCGCAACAAGAGGCCCAGCGGCACAGTTCCGCAACCCGGTATTCGAGGGGGCGCCCGCCGCCACCGAGGGGTTCTTTCGCTTCGAGACCAACGCAGGCCCCGGCCGCGGGCATATCCGGCTAAAGGACGGGCTCTGCCACACGCTCTTTACCCAGCTTGACGGGCTGCATAAGGCGCCGCCGCCACTCAGCGACGCGCCCTTCGTCCTGGTGGTCGGCGGCGGCCAGGGCGGGCTGGCGCTGGGGGCGCAACTGGCCGATCTGGGCGTGCCCTATCTGATTGTCGACCGCTACCCGCGCGTGGGCGATCAATGGCGCTCGCGCTACGCCAGCCTGGTGCTGCATGATCCGGTCTGGTACGACCACATGCCGTTTGAGCCCTTCCCCGAGGATTGGCTCGTCTTCACGCCGAAGGACCAGATGGGCGATTGGCTGGAGGACTACGCCCGCGACCAGGGGCTGAATATCTGGACCAGCACAGAACTGCGCTCTGCGCAATACGATGCGGGCAGCGGGGAATGGGTGGCCCAGATCACGCGGGACGGCGAAGAAGTCACGCTCACCCCCACTCACTTGGTGATGGCCCTGGGCCTGTCAGGCTTCCCGCGCCTGCCCGAGTTCCCCGGCCATGACGCGTTCCAAGGCCCGCAGATGCATTCCAGCGCCTACCAGGGCGACCAGGCCTTTGCGGGGCAGGATGTGGTCGTCGTCGGCGCCAACAACTGCGCCCATGACATCGCCTCCGACCTGGTCAGCCATGGCGCCAGGCCGGTCATGGTGCAGCGGTCCTCGACCCTGGTGGTGGACCAATCGGATTATTGCGAGCGTCTGCTTGGCCCGCTCTACTCGGCGCAAGCCGTGGCCTGCGGGATCACCACCGACAAGGCTGATATCCTGCAAGCCGCGACCCCGCTGCGGCTTTTGGAGCCTGCGCATCGCGCGCTGTGGGACGGTATCCGCGCGGATCGCCAGGACTACTACGAACAGCTCTCCAAGGCCGGTTTCGCCTTGGATTTCGCCGAGGACGGCACCGGGCTGGGCATGAAGTATCGCCGCACGGCCTCGGGCTAATACATCGACGTGGGCGCGACCCAGATAGTGGTCGATGGCCGCATAGGCGTGCGCTCTGGCCATGGCGTCGTTCATCTGTCAGAGGCTTCGGTGCATCTTGAGAGTGGCGAGGCGCTGGCGGCGGACGCGGTGATCTACGCCACGGGGTATGGCGACATGACGGATTGGGCGGCCAAGCTGATCGACCAGGACACGGCCACAAGGATCGGCCCGTGCTGGGGCTATGGCTCTGGCACCAAGGGCGACCCCGGCCCCTGGATCGGAGAGCTGCGCAACATGTGGGTCGAGACGGCGCAGCCGGGCCTGTGGTTCACCGGCGGCAACCTCAGCCAGGCGCGCTATTTCTCGCGGCTGCTGGCGTTGCAACTGGCCAAACGGCATCGCGCGTGACCGGGCCCGCGGCCTTCCCCAAGCTCAACCGCGCCTTCAACAGCGTGTTCCAACCGGGGCGCCTGAGCCTTGGGCTGATCATCCCGCTCGAAGCCTATCCGCGCCACGCAGAGCCGACCATGGAGCACCACCTAGAGCGCGCGCGCCTGGCCGAAGAGCTGGGTTTTGCCGCGCTGTGGCTGCGCGATGTGCCGTTTAATGTGCCCAGCTTTGGCGATGCGGGGCAGATGTTCGACCCGTTTGTCTATCTGGGCATGCTGACGGCGGTGACCGACCGGATCGCGCTGAGCACGGGCAGTATCATCCTGCCCCTGCGCCATCCCGCCCATGTCGCCAAGGCCGCGGCCTCGGTGGATGTGCTGTCGGGCGGGCGGCTGTTGCTGGGCGTGGCCTCGGGTGACCGGCCAGAGGAATACCCCGCCATGGCGATGGGCTTTGAAGACCGGGGCGCGCGGTTCCGCGACGGCTTTGCCTATATCCGCGCGGCGGCGGGTGCTTACCCCGTGGCGCAGACCGACCAGGGCACGCTGAGCGGCGGCCTGGACATGCTGCCCAAGCCCACCGCCCGGCAGTTGCCGCTGCTGGTCACCGGGGGCAGCCAGCAGGACCCCGATTGGGTGGCCCGGCACAGCGATGGCTGGATCACCTATCCGCGCGGTGCTGCGGCGCAGGCCCGCGTCGTGGCGGACTACCGGCAGCGGGTGGCCGCGCAGGGCCAGCCGAGTAAACCGGTCTCGCAATCGCTCTACATCGACCTGCAATCCGATCCCACCGCCGCGCCGCGCCCGATCCACCTGGGCTTCTCCAGCGGGGTGGATTACCTGCTGCGCTACCTCGAAGAGCTGCAATCCTTGGGCGTGAACCACGTGGCGCTCAACATGCGGTTCAACCACGCGGATATCGAGGCGACCATGCACCGGCTTGCCAGCCAAGTCCTGCCGCATTTCCCAACCCTATCGGAGGCCCCATGACCAAGACGATCCTCATCACCGGCGCGACCGACGGGATTGGCCGCCTGACCGCGCAGATGCTGGCAGACCAGGGGCACACGCTGTTGCTGCATGGGCGCAGCGCCGACAAGCTCGCCCAGGTGGCGCAAGAGATCCCCGGGGCCGTCACCTATCGCGCCGATCTGTCCAGTCTGGAGGACACGCAAAAGCTGGCTGATGCAGTGCGGTCGGACCACGCTCGGCTCGACGTCTTGATCAACAACGCGGGCATCCTGAAGACCGCGCAGACCCGGGCGCCTTCGGGGCGCGATATCCGGTTCGAGGTAAACACCATCGCGCCCTATCTGCTGACCAAGGCGCTGCTTGGGGTCATCCCCCAGGAGGGGCGCATCGTGAACCTCTCCTCGGCGGCGCAAGAGCCGGTCGATGTTGCGGCGATGCTGGGCGCGGGGCAGCTAGAGGACTTCCCCGCCTATGCTCAAAGCAAGCTTGCGATCACCATCTGGTCGGCGGAACTGGCCAAGGCGCTGCCCGAGGGCCCCAGCGTTGTGGCGGTGAACCCTGGTTCGCTCTTGGCATCAAAGATGGTCAAGGAGGGCTTTGGAATTGCGGGCAATGATCTGTCAATCGGCGCTGATATCTTGATCCGGGCGGCTCTGTCAGAGGAATTCTCTGGCAGGTCAGGCCAGTATTTTGACAATGATGCCGGGCACTTCTCCCATCCTCATCCCGCTGCAGGCAATCCGAACGAAGTTGCAGGCGTCATGGCTGGGCTAGAGGAAGCACTCGCCGGGTATCGCTAAAGTCCAGCCGTTCTCGCGCCAATACACGCGCGACCGCCGGACGGTCACGGGATTGGCGCCGACCTTAGCTACCCTGTTAAAAGCCGCGTGGGCACATGACGGCGAGGTCCGACATCTGCCCCGCTCGGAATCCACGCACCCGGGGGTAGGAGCGGATTTGATTCACCAACTCAACTCTTGTGAGTGGCCGGAAACGGGGAATTTGCCGCCCCGCAGAAAAGCTCACGCCGCGCGTGCAAGGCGATTTTGCGCAAGCGAAAGTCGAAAGTCGACTCGGCCTCGCGACAGAGACATTCGTGTGGGGTGGGCTAGGCCATCCTTTTGCAAGGACCGCCTTTGCCCGTCTTGATGATGCTCAAAATGCCCTAGCCCGCGTCCCGCTGCGCGATCCAGTCGTGGTCGGGGTGGTTCTTGAACCGCCATTTGCGCAGCGGCCCCGCCATCACGTTCAGGTAGTACATGTCATAGCCATAGGGCGCGCCGCAGGGGTGGTGCCCCTTGGGCACCAGCACCACGTCGCCATCGCTGACCGCCATGGTCTCGTCGAGGCTGCCATCCTCGGTCCAGACCCGCTGGATGCCGAAGCCCTGCGCCGGGTTCAGCCGGTGGTAATAGGTCTCTTCCAGGTAGGTCATGTTCGGATAGTCGTCCTCGTCATGGCGATGCGCGGGCCAGCTTGACCAGTGCCCCGACGGCGTGAAGACCTCGGTCACCAGAAGGCTGTCGGCGACGTCCCGGCCCTCCATGCCGATATTGTTGATGTAGCGCGTGTTGGTGCCCTGTCCGCGCGGTTCAGTCTCGATCCCCGCCGGGCCGATCCCCGCGGCCTCGCGCCCGCCCTCGCCCGGCGCGGTGCAGACCGCCAGCACGCAGTCGGTGGTCGCCTCGGCCGCCCAGTCGCTGCCGTTGGGCACGTAGAGGCAATGCGGCGGCGTGCGTTCGAACACGTCCATCCGGTCGCCCATCTCGCCGAAATCCTGCCCCGCGGCGCGGAGCCGGGCCTTGCCCTCGACCAGCACCAGGATCGCCTCGCGGTCGCCGGTGGCCTCGGCGGCGGTCTCTCCCGGCGCCAGGCGATAGAGCCCGAACCCGACATAGCCCCACCCCGCGCTTTCCGGCGTGATCTCATGCACCTTGCCCGTGGTGCCAGTCGGCTTGACCAACAGCTTGCTCATTCCTCATCCTCATAATTCTTCGGGTCGAACACGACGAACCATTCATAGGCCAGAAACGCCGTCGCGGCGGTGAACACGCCCGCCCAGACCCAGTTGCCGTTCACGATCTCATAGCTTGTCCACGCCGCGGCCAGCCCGACGATCAGCGCGCGCCGCCAGAGCGGGCGAAACATCGCATGCCGCACATCGAATTGGTCGCGCCAGCTCACCGGGTGTTCCGCGTCGCCAACGCCGCCTCGTAGGCCTCGCGCGCCTCGCGCACCGCTTGGCGCTCGCTGACCTCGGGCACGGCGACCTCCCACCAGGTGCCGCCCGCCTCGGTGGACGGGTAGGGGTCGGTGTCGATCACCACCACATAGGGCCGCCCGTGCCCGTGGCGCTTGGCCAGCGCGTCCTCGAGTTCGGCAATGTTAGAGACCTTCACGGACACGGCCCCCATCGCGGCGGCATGGGCGGCAAAGTCGATCGCGCTGTCATTCTCGCCCGCCGCGTCCCTCAGCAGGTTGTTAAACTCCGCCCCGCCGGTGCCCATCTGCAGCCGGTTGATGCAGCCATAGCCGCGGTTGTCGGTCACGATCACGGTGAACTCGACGCCCATCATGGCCGCGGTGGCCATCTCGGAATTCGCCATCATATAGGTGCCGTCGCCGGTAAAGCACATCACGTCGCGCTCGGGCTCGGCCAGCTTGATGCCGATGGCGCCGGCGATCTCGTAGCCCATGCAGCTAAAGCCGTATTCCATGTGGTAGCTGCCGGGGCGGCCCGCCTTCCAGAGCTTGTGCAGCTCGCCCGGCATGGTGCCCGCGGCGCACATCGCCACGGTGTTGGGGCCCGCGGCGCGCTGCACCGCGCCGATCACCTGCATGTCGGTGGCCAGAGCGTTGCCATCGGGCGCGTCCGTCAGCGGGTCGACCGCGCCGAACCACTGCGTCTTGAGCCCCGCATCCGGCGCGGCGGCCTGGTTGCCGCCCAGCAGAGCCGACAGGGCCGCAAGCCCGGCCTGCGCGTCCGCCAGCATCGGCTCGGCCCCGTGCTTGGCCGCGTCATAGGCGTTCACGTTCAGCGTCGCGAGCGGCGCCGTGCCCATCAGCCCCCAGGACCCGGTGGTGAAATCCTGCAACCGCGTGCCGACGCCAAAGATTAGGTCCGCGGCCTCGATCAGCTTATTCGCCGCCGAGCCGCCGGTGACCCCAACGGGGCCAAAGTTCAGCGCGTGGTCCCAGGGCAGGGCGGATTTGCCCGCTTGGGTTTCCACGATGGGGATCTGATGCGCCTCGACGAAGCTTTGCAGTTGCTCATGCGCGCCGGAGTAATGCACCCCGCCACCGGCCACGATCACCGGGCTCCTCGCCGCGCGGATCATGTCGGCGACGCGTTTTGCCTCGCGCTGGTCGGGGGCGGGGCGGCGAATGTGCCATTCGCGCTGCTCAAAGAAGCTGACCGGGTAGTCATAGGCCTCGGCCTGGGTGTCCTGGCAGAACGCGAGCGTCACCGGCCCGGCCTGGGCCGGATCGGTCATCACCTGCATCGCGCGGGGCAGCGCGGTCAGCAGGTGCTCGGGCCGGGAGATCCGGTCGAAATAGCGGCTCACCGGGCGGAAGCAGTCATTCGCGCTGACCGTGCCGTCGCCGAAATCCTCGACCTGCTGCAGCACCGGGTCCGGGCCACGGTTGGCGAAGACATCGCCGGGCACCAGCAGCACGGGGATGCGGTTCACATGGGCCAGAGCGGCGGCGGTGACCATGTTCGTGGCCCCCGGGCCAATCGACGAGGTCACCATCATCGCGCGGGTGCGCCGCAGCTGCTTGGAGTAGGCAATCGCGGTATGCGCCATGGTCTGCTCGTTATGGCCGCGATAGGTCGGCAGCACGTCCTGCATCGGCTGAAGCGCCTCGCCGAGCCCCGCCACGTTGCCGTGGCCAAAGATCGCCCAGCAGCCCGCGATGAAGCTCTCGCCGCTTTCGGTCTTCTGCGCCGCAAGATAGCGCACCATCGCCTGCGCGGCGGTCAGTCTGATCGTTCCCATTTAAGCCTCCCTCGCCTTGTCCCAAGTGTGACATAGCGCCTGATATCTCTCGGCCATCATGGCGACGGCCGCGTCATCTGTCATCTCGCCCTTCAGCCACGCCCGCGCGGCGTCGCCAAAGATCGTGCGGCCCACGGCGAAGCCCTTGACCAGCGGCTGCTTGGCGGCCAGGGCGAAGCTTGCCTCTAGCTCGGCCTGCGGCGCGTCCAGCCCAAGCACCACGATTCCGCGCGTGTTCGGGTCGTTTTTGTTGATCGCCTCGCAGGCCTTGTCCCAGGCCGCGTCGGTCTTGAACGGCTCCAGCTTCCACCAGTCGGGGAAGACGCCCGCGTCATAGAAGCGCTGGATCACAGTCGGCGTGGTGTCGTCGTCCACGGGACCGGCCTTGGAGGGGATCACCTCCAGAAGGAACTCCAGCCGGTTGCGCCGCGCGGCGGTGAACAGGCGGTGCACGGTGTCGATGTGATCCGCCCAAAGCGCGTCATCGTCATCCGGGTGGGCAAAGCACAGGCACTTGACCACATGCTCCAGCGGCCACTCGCCCAGCCCGCCGAAATCGGCGCCGACATCCTCGATCCGAAGGGGGCGAGAGCCCGGGACCTCGGTGGGCCGCCCGATCCAGAGGCCTTGACCGACGGCCTTATAGAGCGCGTCGCGTCCAAGCCGCCGGTCGCAGAGGATGCCATGGCCAGGTTCGCCGGCTTGCACCTGCAAGGCGGCCGCGAGGCAGAGCTCTTTGAAATAGGGGATATGTTCGTGGCTGACGCCCGCCGCGTCGGCCATGTCCTCAAGCTGGCCGCGGTGGTCGAAGGCGAACACGCGCATCACCGGCCAGTCGCCCTTGCGGTTGGTGGCCCAGTGGATCTGCTCTAGCTCGGCATCGTTGCGCAGGTCCTTGCGGACCACGCCGCGCTCTAGGAAGAACTGTAGCTCCTCCCAGGACGGATAGGCAGGCGCGCATCCGTGCCGGCTGACCGCGAAGGCGCCGCAGGCATTGGCGTAGGTCAGCGCGGTGGGCCAGTCCTGGTCGGTCAGCCAGCCTTTGAGCAGGCCAGACATGAACCCGTCCCCGGCGCCCAGCACGTTGAACACCTCGATGGGGAAGCCCGGACCGCTCTCGCCGTCGTCCAAGCTGTCAGGTATCGCGCCCTGAAAGGCCGCCGCCCCCATAGGACCACGCTTGCACACAAGCGTGGCGCCCGAGACCGCGCGGACATTGCGCAGGGCCTGGATCGTGTCGGTGGAGCCGCCGGCGATGTGGAACTCTTCCTCGGTGCCCACGATCAAATCAAAGTGGTTTAGGGTCGATTGCAGCTTCTTAGTGACCCGCTCGGACTCGATGAACCGGTTCTCGCCGTCGCCATGCCCGCTGAGGCCCCAGAGGTTCGGGCGATAGTCGATATCCAGGGCGGTGCGGGCGCCATTCTCCCGCGCCAGGCGCAGCGCCTTGAGCACCGCCGCCTCTGTTTGCGGGTTCGACAGATGCGTGCCCGTCGCCGTCACGCAGCGCGCCCGCGTGATGAGCCCCTCGTCGATGTCATCCTCGCACAGCGCCATATCCGCGCAATCGCTGCGGTAGAAGATCAGCGGGAATTGCTCTTCGTCGCGGATGCCCAGCAGCACCAGCGCCGTCAGCCGTTCGGGGTCGGTCTTCACCCCCTCGACATTCACGCCCTCGGCCACCAACTGCTCGCGGATATACCGCCCCATATGCTCGTCGCCGACCCGGGTAATCAGAGCCGATTTCAGCCCAAGTCGCGCGGTTCCGGCGGCCATATTGGTGGGCGAGCCGCCGATGTATTTCTCGAACGAGCCCATATCCTCTAGCCGCCCGCCGACCTGCGCGCCGTAGAGATCCACCGAGGACCGCCCGATGGTAATTAGGTCGAGGTCCTTCATGCCAGGATCTCCGCCATTTGTACCGCGCGGCCTTCCGCGACAGATTTCACCGCGGCGTCCGCCAGGGCCAAGGCCATCATCCCGTCATAGCCGCCCGTGGGCGGGGCCTTGCCGTCGCGCACGCAGCCCACAAAGGTGGCGATCTCGTGGGCGTAGGCCGCCGTGTAGCGGGTCATAAAGAAGTTCTCGAGCGGCGGGCGGTGATAGCCCTTGGCGTCGGCGATCTCGATATTCGCCTCGTGCATGTTGCGGGCGTTGGCCATGCCCTCGCTGCCATGCACCTCGATCCGCTGGTCATAGCCGTAGGTGGCGCGGCGCGAGTTGGTGATCGTGGCCTGCTTGCCCGAGGCGGTGCGCAGGATCACGTTGAGCGAGTCAAAATCCCCCGCCTCGCCGATCGCGGGGTCGGTCAGCACCGAGGCGGAGGCGATCACCGTTTCCACCTCTTCGCCCAGCATCCAGCGCGCGATATCGAAATCATGGATCGTCATGTCGCGGAAGATCCCGCCGGAGCGCGCGATGTAGTCCAGCGGCGGCGCGCCGGGGTCGCGCGAGGTGATGGTGACCATTTCGACCGTGCCCACGCGCCCGTCGGCCACGGCGGCATGCAGCGCGGCGAAATCCGGGTCGTAGCGTCGGTTGAAGCCGACCATCAGCATGCCGCCGGTTTCCTCGACCACGGCCAAACAGTCTCTAACCCGGCCCAAATCGAGGTCGATTGGCTTCTCGCAGAACACCGCCTTGCCGGCACGGACGAACTGCTCGATCAGGTCGGCATGCATGTCGGTGGGCGTGCAGATCACAACCGCGTCCACGTCATCGGCGGCCGCGATCTGATCAATCGTGCGCACCTCTGCGCCATGCAACTGGGCCAGATCCTCTGCGGCGGCGGGCATCGCGTCGGCGACGGCCACAAGCTCGGCCCCTGTCACCGAGCCAATGGCTCCTGCGTGCACGCGCCCGATACGGCCCGCGCCAAGTACGGCAAACTTCATTCTTATACCTCGTCTGTGTCGGGATAGGCCCCGACCACTTGTTGATCGAAATCCATGAGCGCGCCGGTGACGACGCCGCTCGCGGGGCCTAGCAGAAAGCTGGTCTGCCAGGCGACATGTTCGGGTTTCACCAGCATGCCGAATGGCACGTTGTCTTCGACGCCATCGAGCCAGCCGTCCTCGCGGTCGTGGCTGACCTTCTGGCGCATGTCCTCGCCCGGCGTGTCCATCCAGCCGACATTGATGCCGTTGACGCGGATGCGGTGCTTGGTCAGCGCGCCCGCGGCGTTCTTTGTAATCCCGGCCAGCGCGGCCTTCGACGCGACATAAGGCGCCAGAAAGGACGTGCCGCCATAGACCACGATGGAGAGGATGTTGACGCAGGACCCGGTATGCCCCTCGGCGATGCAGTGGCGCGCGAATTCCTGCAGCGCAAAGAACGGCCCCTTGGCGTTGGGGTCCATGATCTCGTCCCAGCGGTCCGGCGTGGTGTCCAGGATCGAGCCCCGGGCGGTATTGGCCGCGCAGTTCACCAGCGCGTTGACGGGACCGATCAGTTCGACAGCCTGGCCGACCATCGCCTGCACGGCGGGGATGTCGGACATCTCCACCGGCAAAGTGTAGGCCCGGGCCCCCAGCGCGCGCAATTCCCGCACGGCGGCTGCGCCCTTCTCGGGGTTGCGCGAGGTGATGACCAGGCGGGTGCAGCCCTCGTCGATCAGTCGTTTCGCAATTGCCAGGCCAAGCCCTTGGCTGCCGCCGGTGATGATCGCACCAGTGGCTTCATGTGTGCGGTTCGCCATGCCCCACTCCTCCCCAGATGTGTGCTTGTAGTTGATGCGCAGGACGGTGACGGCATTCGGCTTTGCGGGTCAAGCCTTTCTCGCCGAAAAGCTATCATTCATGACGCGTTGCCGCGTGGGGCCTGATGGGTTTTCGTCAGCTCAAACGGACTCTGGCACGTAGAGGATTGGTTCGAGGAATTTCTGGCTGGGGACGGTGGCGTTTTCGCCCAGAACATGGTCCTTGATCAGGTCCACCAGGTCGGGGAAGAGCTGTCGCAGCGGCGTGGCGATCACCATTGTTAGATAGCCCTCGCCCAGCGCGCTGCGGCTCTCTGGCGTCAGCTCGTTCACAACAAGCGCCACGTCGCCGGGCTTGCGATTCTCGCGCAGCGCCTGGATCGCGCCCTCCATGCCGCCGCCCGCCAAGTAGAGGCCAACCAGGTCGCGGTTGCGGTCCAGCAGGTTAAGCGTGGCCTCATATGTCAGCTGCCGGGTCTCTAGGTTCACCAAGGTGTCCAGCACCTGGAAGTCCTTGCGCGCCTCGCGGAAGTAGCTGCGAAAGCCGGTCTCGCGCAGCTCGTGCCCGTGCCAGCGGTGCCCGCCAACGAAGACCGCGATCTTGCCGGCACGGCGCGCGGCCGTGCCCACCATCCAGGCCGCCATGCGCCCAACCTTTAGGTTATTGGTGCCGATATAGGTCAGGCGCTCGCCCTGCGCGAAGTCGTTGAAAAGCGCGCAGGTCGGGATGCCCGCCTCCTTCAGCGTCAGCACCGCCTCGGTCACCTGCACGTGGTTCACCGCGTTGGCGGCGACCACATCCACCCGCCCGCGCATCTGCACCATAAGGTTGGCGATATCCGCGGGGGTCTGCGTTTGCGCGAACTCTATCACAGCCTTGCCGCGGATGCCCGCGGCGCGCGCCATGGCGTCTTCGATCTCGGCGGCCACGTTCTGGTAGAAGGGCTGGAAGATCTTCTGCAGGATGAACCCCACGCGCAGCTCTGGCAGGTCGGCGCGCAGGCGCTGCTCGATAAGGTTGGTGGCGTGGTAGCCGATGCGATGCGCGGCCTCGCTGACCTTGCGCGCCGTCTCCTCGCGCACCTTCAGGCGCCCGTTCAGCACGCGGTCGACGGTGGCCACGCTGACCCCTGCCGCCTGGGCGATGTCCTGGATTGTGGGCCTGCGGGCCATCGGCGCGTCTCCAATGCTATACTTACATCATCGGCTTGACGGACTTTGAGGGATTCCGCGGCAAAATCAATCCCCGCCTTTGCAGAAAAAGCGAATATGGCTAGATTATCGCGACGGGGAGAGACCGCGACGTGACCGAGCGCGACTACAACTTGCTGGGAGAGACCGGGCGCCGGGCGGTAGAGACCGGCCTTGCCTCGGCGGAGTGGTATCACACCGACATCCCCCGCAAAGAGATGAAGGCGCTGATGCGGCGCAGCGATCAGCCCGCGATCGCGAACACGGCTCTGTATTACGGGCTGATGGTGGTCTTCGCCGGGATTGGCGTCGCGCTCTGGCCCAGCTGGTGGTCCGCGCCGTTCTGGCTGGCCTATGGCGCGCTTTATGGTTCCGGCAGCGACGCGCGCTGGCACGAGGCCGGGCATGGCACGATGTTCAAGACCGCGTGGATGAACGACCTGGTGTACCAGGTCGCCTGCTTCATGATCGTGCGGAACCCCGAGACCTGGCGCTGGAGCCACTTTCGCCACCACACGGATACGATCATCGTGGGGCGCGACCCCGAGATCGCGCTGATGCGCCCGCCCGCCATGGCGCGGGCCGTGCTGAACGTGGTCGGGCTGCCGGACATGCATGCCGGGCTGGCGCGCATGCTGTTGAACGCGTCCGGGCGGCTGGCGCCGGAGGAGCTGACATTCGTGCCGGAGGCGGAGCAGCCAAAGGTGGTGCGCGTGGCGCGGATCTGGGTGGCGATCTACGCGGCGACCCTGCTGGTCGCGATCCTCACCTGGTCGATCCTGCCCCTGATGGTGATCGGGCTGCCGCGGCTCTACGGCGCTTGGCATTTCATCATGACGGGGTATCTGCAGCACGGGGGCCTGGCGGACAATGTGCTGGATCACCGGCTCAACACGCGCACGGTCTATATGAACCCCATCAGCCGGTTCCTGTATCTGAACATGAACTACCATATCGAGCACCACATGTTCCCGATGGTGCCGTATCACCGGCTGCCGGAGCTGCACGCGCGGATCAAGGATGACCTGCCCGCGCCGAGCCCGTCGATCCTGCACGCCTATGCCGAGATGCTGCCGGTGATCTGGCGGCAATTCCGGGGGGAGGAGGTCTATCTGAGGCGCAAATTGCCTTCCGGCGCGCGACCCTACCGAGAGGACCTGCATGCGGCGGCGCTGGGGCAACCGGCGGAGTGATCGTGCCTTCTGTGGCCTATGCGCGACGCATCGGCACGGGGTGGCCCAATTTCATTCAGCGTTAGCTAAAAGTTAGCGATTCGGTCGAAAGAATGAAATTGGGTGGGAGCCGCCCGGCGCGCCGTGCCGGCGCCCACCCTGATCTATCTGTCGCGCAGATTTCTGAAGTTTCCGTTAAGTTTCAACCGCTGTGACAACGCGCCCCAGCCGTTCATCGCTCAGCGAAACATCGGCGGCCTGGCATCCACCCAATCGCCGCCTGATTTGGCAGAGGCGACCGCCTGATGCACCGCCGCCATCGACCGCAGCCCGGCCTCAGCTCCTGGCAGGCCGTCACGCGACTCGCCTCGGATCGCCGCCGCGAGATCGACATAGATATTTGCCACCGCGAGCGGGAACCCTTCAGGATGCGCAATCGCAACCCGGCTGAGGCGCGCGGCGTCGTCATGCAGCCCGCCCTCACCCTTCTCGATGATCTGCGTGCGCCCGCCCATGGGCGTGTAGATCAGCTGGTTCGGTTGCTCGGAGGCCCAGCGCAGCCCGCCGGTCTCGCCGAAGATCTGTATATCAAAGCCGTGCTGCCGCCCGATCGCCACCGAAGAGGTCCAGAGCCGACCCACGGTGCCGCCCGCCATGCGGAAGTTCACCATCGCGTCGTCCTCAAGCTCGCGGCTTGGGATGGTGGAGGCGAAATCCGCCGACAGCGTCTCGACCTCGTCATCGCAAATGAAGCTCGCCATGTGCAGCGCGTGGATGCCGCAATCCGCGAACTGCCCCGAAACGCCCGCCATCGCCGGGTCATAGCGCCAGCGCACCCGCGGGTTGTCGGCGTCGGTTGCGTCGCCGTGATGGCCGTGGCTGAAATTCGTCACCACCAGGCGCACCTTGCCGATCTCGCCCGCGCGGACCATGGCGCGTGCCTGGCGCACCATCGGGTAGGCCGAGTAGCAGTAGTTCACCGCGCAGATCTTGCCGCTCGTCTCGGCCACGCGCAGGATCTCCTCGCCCTCTTCTACCGTCATGGTCATCGGCTTTTCGCAGAGCACGTTGAACCCGGCCTCTAGATAGGCCTTGGTGATCTCGAAATGCGTGGCGTTGGGGGTTGCGACGGTGACGAGGTCAAGCTTGCCGCGCTCGGCCTCCAGCATCTCTTGCCAGTCGGCATAGCCGCGCACGCCCAGCTCTGCGGCATAGGCGCGGCCCGCCTCGGCGTCATGGTCCAGCGCGCCCGCGGCGAACTCAAACAGCCCGTCCGCCTGTGCGCCCAAGCGGTGCGCCGGTCCGATCTGGCTGCCCTTGCCGCCGCCGATCATGCCCCATTTCAGTTTGGTCATGCGTTTGCTCCTTGCGGTGGCCGGAGTTTTGCAAAACTCCGACCCAAAATCTTCCAAGATTTTGGCGCCCCTAGAACCCGATGCTCTTCAGGTAGCTGCCGTTATGGGTATTGTCGTCCAGCGGCGAGGTCTTGCCCTGCGGGTCGCAGTCCTGCTCGACCGTGCACCAGCCCTCGAACCCCGCGTCCAGCAGGATCTGCCGCACGGTCGGGAGATCGACGTCCCCCAGCCCCAGCTTGCAAAAGATCCCCTCGGCGCAGGCCTCATAGAACCCGATCTGGTTCGCCACCGCCCAGGCCTTCACCTTGGGGTCGATGTCCTTGAAGTGCATATAGCTGATGCGGTCCATCCATTTGCGCATGAAGGCCACCGGGTCGTAGCCCGCGTAGGAATGGTGCCCGGTGTCAAAGCAGATCTTCAGCACGTCCGGGTCGGTCTCTTCCAGCAGCCGCTCCAGCTCGGGCTCGAAATCCATGAACCCTGCCGCGTGGGCGTGGATGCCGACGGTCAGCCCGTATTCCTCGGAGCCCATCTTGGCGATGGTGGCGAGGCGGTCGCGATAGGCGGCCCACTCGGCGGCGTCCATCTGTTCGGCGTCGCCCCAGTGGCCAGCCGTCGCCGCGCGGCGCGGCGAGATGCTGTCGATCAGCACCAGGTGCTGCGCGCCATGGGCCACCAGCGCCTTGCAGGTCCGCACCGAGCCGTCCATCACGTCATCCCAGGCGCCCGCGTCGTGGAAGGGCCGGAACACCACGCCGCCGATCAGCTCTAGCGCATGCTCGTCCAGCGCCTCGCCAAGCTCGACCGGATCCTCGGGCACAAAGCCAACGGGGCCCAGTTCGATCCCGTCAAAGCCCGCCTGCTTGCATTCCGCCAGCACCCGGCGCCAGGGCGGGTTGCGCGGGTCGTCCGCGAATTCAACGCCCCAGGAACAGGGCGCGTTGCCAATGCGGATTGTCATGAGGGGCCTCCCAGGATTCGGCGCGGTATTGCGGGCCCCCATCACCACGTGATCCACGGCGCGTCAATGTTCCGGATGCCGTCGCGCCACAAACCCGCGCGGTTTCATTGCAAAATTGATAGGTAAGCCCGAATTGCCGCACGACCCCTGAGAGGTTACTTTCAGGAGCGCTTTGGGGAAGGCGCGGAGCCGGGGTTCAGCGCCAGATTTATGGCCGCGATAAGATCCTCGCGCCCAACCGGCTTCATGACCATCACGTCTTCGGGGCTGACGCCATTGCCATGCATGATGGCCTCTTGCGGGTAGCCCGAAAGCAGCACGCCCGGCAGATCCTTGTCGGTCTCGCGCAGGCGCCGCAGCAGGGACGGTCCCTGTAGATCGCCGGGCATCACGATGTCTGACACGACCACGTCGAACGGGCCATCGGTCTGATAGGCGTGCTCTGCGGCGGCGCTTTCGGCGGCCGGCACAACGCACATCCCGCTGATCTCAAGCTGACGGGTGAGGATTTTGCGCACAGTGTCGTCGTCCTCGACCAGCAGCACGCGCAGCGACGCGGGCGGGGTCGCGACGTCGGGCATCTCGGCGGGCTCGGCCACGGCGTCTTGCGCCACGGCGGCCTGGAACAGCAGCTTGAAGGTGGTGCCGACGCCGGGCTCGGAATACACACGCACGGTGCCGCCGGTCTGGCGCATAAAGCCCTGCACCATGGAAAGCCCGAGGCCAGAATTCTTGCTGAATTCCTTGGTGGTAAAGAACGGCTCGAAGATATTCGCCATCAGCTCTTTTTGAATGCCGCGCCCGGTGTCGGTGACCGCCAGCATCACATATTCGCCGGGCTCGATCTCTTCGCCCGCCGCATCGATCTGGTCGTTCGAAAGCGTGACATTGCTGGTCTCAATTGTCAGCCTGCCGCCATCGGGCATCGCGTCGCGCGCGTTGATCGCAAGGTTCAAAAGCGTGCTTTCGGTCAGGCTGCGGTCGGCGACCACGGTGCTGAGGTCATCGCTGAGGACGACCTCGAGCGAAATGCTCTCTGGCAGGGTTCGGCGCAGCATGCCATGCATTTCCGCGACGATCTCGTTCAGCTGCAGGTCCGAGGGGTCCAGCGGCGCGCGCCGGGCAAAGCTGAGCATGCTCATGGTAAGGTCTCGCCCGCGGAGGGTCGCGTTGATGGCGTCCTGGAACATCTCGTCGCGTTCCTCGTCCGTCGGCGCCTCTTGCAGCAGCTCCAGATTGCCCAGGATCACCGCCAGCAGGTTGTTGAAGTCATGCGCCACGCCGCCGGTCATCTTGCCGATGCTGTCCATCTTCTGCGCCTCGAACAGCTTTAGCTCGGTCTCGTACTGGTCGGTGACATCCAGCGTCGAGCCGCTGACCCGGATGACGTTGCCGACGTCATCAAAGATCGGGCGGGCCACCTCGCGCAGGCGGCGCGTGCCAGAGCTTGTCTTGACGCGGTAGCTGACCTCGATGATGTGGCCGTCGCACAGCTCTTGGTACTTTTCTGCGACCTTTGTGCGGTCATCTGGGTGAATCAGCTCAAGGGCGGCGGCGCGCCCGTCCGCCGCGGCGATGAACTGGGTCGGGGTCATGCCATAGGCTGCCGCGTGTTGGCCCGAGCACAGCTCGCACCGGTCTTCGATGCTGTCCCAGACATAATAGCCCAGCCTTGCCAGTTGCACGGCCTGCTCGAGCCGCGTCTCGCGCTCTTCCGCCAGGTCCTGGCTGCGCTGGCGCTCGGCGATCTCGCCAGCAAGGCGACGGTTGGCGGATTGCAGGTCGTCCGTGCGCTGCCGCACGCGATCCTCCAGCCGCGCGTTCATGCTTTGGATCTCGCGCCGATCGGCGCGCAAAAGAAGGATGCTGCACACCCCGAACAGGGCCATCCCGACGATCAGGCCGAACACCAGGTTCGTTTGCGCAAGCTGGTGGCGCACAAGCGTGGTTTGGTTGCGCACGCGACTGTCCTTGGACGCAAGGTGCAGCGCGCGCGCCTCGAAAACAATCGGGCGTATCCTGTTTTTTATGGCCACGGCGCCGGCGACGTCCAAGGGTTGCAGCGCCGCGACGGGCGCCTCGACCTCTTGCAGGGCCTCCCGGCTAGACTGCAGCGTCTGCATCGCCAGCTCGTAGGTCGTCTCATCGGTCCAGAAGACCTCTGGGTCGAGCTCGTTGAAAACGCGGCTCCACAGAATGTCGAAGCGCAGCGTGACCGCGCCGGGCTCTAGCGAGGGGTCATTCACGGCAGACCGCGACAGGGCGTCTTGCAACAGCAGGGCCTCGACCTCCATCTGGCCGGCATAGAAGGTCAGGTTGTCATTGAAGTTCTGGCTTGTTTCCTGCGCCGTGCGGATCGCCGAGACGATCACGACAATAGACAGCGCCGCCATAAGCACGGCGCCGTAAAGCAGCATTCGGTCAAAAATTCCGCGCCACCTGATCATCAGTTCGGTCTCTTTAAGTGTATCAACGGATTTCGATTGAGCGGAGCTGCCAGATGGAGCGCGTATAAAAAAGCTCGTTCCGCAGGCTCCGCACGTCGCTATAGGGGTAGATCACCCACAAGGGGCCACGATTGCGTATCGTAAGGTATTCGCCATTCATCTTCGTCGCCATAATGACGTTATACCGATCAAAATCTGATATCGGAATATCCACCGAGTAATCATTCAGAGCGACCGCCGAGATGACGTCGCCCTGCGCCCCGGCATCCGCAAGCAGATCACGCATCAACACGCCAGTGAAACTTGTCCGGCCCGGGGTCCAAGGGGTCTCGGTGATGATCTCGTGCAGGCCCAACCCCTCGATTTGCTGCATATCGTAACGCCGAACGCCATCGTTCGAGGCGTTGGCCAAGGCCCCACTGATTTCTAGAATGACAAGACCCTTGGGATCGTCTTCCCCGGCACGTAGCGCCGAAGGGATCAAAAGAGCCATTACGAAACACCAACGGGCAATGTAGTGGATCGGTCTCACGTCGCGCCTTCCCCAAAGTTGATACCGGCAACTTGGACTGAAATTGAGCTGTTAACAACCCCAGGGTGCGCAATCGGAACATATTGCAATCTATTGCGTTTCCGCGTCCGCCGTTATCGTCTCGGACGCAAGGACAGGCACGCGGCCGGTGGCGTAACTTCTGTGATCGTTGGTATTTAAGACCACCACAACTTCGTAGGTGCCGGCGGGCAGCTCTCCTATGGTGAACTCCGTCGTGAAGAGGCGGCCCAGTTTAAGGCCGTTTAGGTAGAGATGCGCGTGGCCTTGACCGGGTTGGTGCGGCCCGTCCACGGCGTCCTTGGCGAAGCTAAAGTTCTCGACCGTCAGCTGCCCCTCCCACGGGCCGGTGGGGCCTTTTTGCGACAGCTGCATCGAGATCGTCGGCGCGGTTTCCTCCTCGGGCACAACATGCAACGCGTCATGCGACATGCCCGCGCCGCCGCTGATGCGCGCCCGCGCCGCGACCCGGCCCGCGCGTTCGAACCAGAGCGTGACCGGTACCAGCCGTCCCTCGGTCGTGCCGCCCTGCAGGCCCATCAGCATCCCGTGGACCCCGTCCATGGCCAGGCTGGCCGTGCCGCTATCCGGCACCGCCAGATCGCCGGTCGCCCCCGAGAACGCCACCCGCGATGCCGCATCGGATCCCACGCCCAACAGCTTATCCGGGGCGCCCTGGTTCTCGATCTTGGCCAGCAGGGCGAACCCGCCGCCCATCGGTTCCAGCTTGACATCGCTGACGGTGATGCCGCTAGGCTCCTCTGTGAAAAGAAGGAATGACAGGGCCGCGATGCCGAAAAAGCCCAGGGCCAGAAGTAGTCTTGCCAATTCCATGCGACGGCTCCGCCTGTATCCTTCTTTGGCGCAGCATAAGCTGCCATGCCTAATTCTCAACCTATGCGCCGTGGTGGCGCCGCAGCGCAGCTGGGCGCATGCCTCGGAGCAGGGTTTTGTCCTGCTGCTGCCAACCGACCTCTATACTGGGGCAGGCGTGGTTGCTGTTTTGTTAACGGTGCTTGCCCTTGCGGTCGCGCCGCGCCGGAGCGCCTTACGAATAAATGCAACTGTGCCTATACTTGAGGCAAAAGCGCGGCGCGCGCAACTCTCAATAAGCATCTGTTCCTGCGTAATTTTCTGGCTGCTGATCTGGGTTGGGCTGGCGGGGCCGCGGGACCCTTTGGCGAACCCGCTGGTCCTGATGGTCTGGACGGTTTTTTGGATGGGGTTGCTGACCGTGCAGGGGCTGGCTGGCGACATCTGGACGTATCTGAACCCATTCACAGCCCCGGCCTGGCTGGCGCGCTCTGGGCTTGGCTGGCGCGCGCCGCTTTGCCTGCCCGCGTGGCTTGGGTATTGGCCGGCGCTTGCGGGGTTCTTGCTGTTCGGCTTCGTGCTGCTGGCCGACCCGGCGCCCGCGGACCCGGACCATCTGGCGCGGCTGGCGGCGGGCTATTGGGTGTTCCATTTCGCCCTGGCGCTGCTCTATGGACCGGCCTGGCTGCGCCGGGGCGAGCCCTTTGCCGTTCTGTTCCGCGCCATCGGCTGGGTGGGGATCTGCGCCCGCTCTGGGGGCCGGCTGCGGCTGGGCCCGCCGGGCTGGCAGATCGCCACGGGCGCGGCGCCGCCGCTGAGCCTGGCCGTCTTCTGCGTCATGGTGCTGGCCACGGGCAGTTTTGATGGGCTGAACGAGACCTTCTGGTGGCTGGGCGTGCTGGGAATGAACCCGCTGGAGTTCTCGGGCCGCTCTGCGGTGGTCTGGCAGAACACGGCCGGGCTTTTATTGGCCAATCTGTTTCTGGTGCTGGTCTTCGCGCTGACCTTGACGCTGGGCCAGCGCCTGGCGGGGCAGGGGCCGCACCTGACGCGGGGGATGCGGCTTTTTGCGCCGACGCTTCTGCCCATCGCGCTGGGCTATCACGTGGCGCATTACCTGCCGAGTTTCCTGGTGGACAGCCAATACGCGCTGGTGGCGTTGAGCGACCCGCTCATGTCCGGCGCAGACTGGCTGCGGCTGGGCGAGTTCTTTGTTTCCACGGGGTTCTTTAACTCCAAGGATAGTGTACGGGTGATCTATCTAAGCCAAGCTGGCGCAGTGGTGGCGGGGCATGTATTGGCGGTGCTGACCGCACATGCGGTGGCGCTGAAGGCTTACGGGTCGCATCGCGAGGCGGTTCTTAGCCAGGTACCGCTGGCCGTGTTCATGCTCGGCTATACTTGGTTCGGGCTCTGGCTCTTGGCTTCGCCTCGATTCTAGTTGTCCAAAGTATAAGAAATTAATTTGTAGACAAACGAGTTCGCAGTTCGCACACTAATCTAGATGCTCAAAGACATTGGGGGAAAAGATGACTGAGTTGAAGAAGACCAATCGCCGCGGCGTCCTGAAGGGCCTGGCCGCGGGCACCGCCGCCGCCGCAACTCTGCCGCTCTGGGCGCGCTACACCCACGCGCAAAGCGCCGCCCCCATCAAGATTGGCTTTCAGCAGCACCGCACCGGCATCGGCGCCGCCTATGGCCGCTGGTACGGGCGCACCACCGAGGCCGCCGCGGCGTTCATCAACGCGCAAGGCGGCATCAATGGCCGCCCCATCGAGATCGTCGCAGAGGATGACGGCACCGACCCCAAGCGCGGCGCCGAGGTGGTCGAGAAATTCGCCACGCAGCATAATTGCGACATCGCCTTTGGCACCCTGTTCAGCCATGTGGTGATCGGCTCTGCCCCGCGGGCGGGCGAGCTAAAGATCCCCTATTTCGTTGTCTCCGAGGGGCATCACGTCGCCAGCGGCGGGCTGAACCGCTACACGCTGCAGCCCGGCATCACGGACGTCAAAAGCCAGGTCCAGGCGATGGCGCCCTATGTGAACGCGAATCTGGGCAAGAAGGTCACGATGATCTACCCCGACTTTGCGTTCGGGCATGACCACCGCGACTTCTTCACCGCGGCCATGGCCGCGCAGGGCGGCGAGGTGATCTCGCAGATCGCGATCCCGCCGAGCGAGACCTCGTTCACCAAGTACTTCCCCAAGATCCCGCGCGAGACAGAGGTGCTGTACCACGTGATGGTGGGCCCCGCCGTGCTGACCTTTGTAAAGGAGCTTGGCGAGTTCTTCGGCCCCTCGGCGCCAGCGATCTTCGGCTTCATCGATTCGCTGGAGGCGGTGGACATCGCCTCGCCGGGCCTGGAGTTCCTGGACGGCACGTATTTCTGGGAGGGCAACCCGCGCTACGCCCAGGCCGACCAGTCCGACGCCGACAAGCTGTTCCGCGAGAAGGTCGGCGTGGACGCCAACGGCGCCTCGGTCAGCGACCCGGCGGATGTGTCCACCTACGCGCATATGTTCGGCTGCTGGGAGACCCTGCACGTCGTGAAGGCGGGCATGGAGGCCGCAGGCTATGCCGGTCCGGGTGACCGCGCCGCGCTGATCGAAGCCGTGGAGGCGATGACCGACATGCCCGAGGGGATCGCGCATCCGCAGGGCGCCAAGATCTTCATCGGCAAGACGCACCAGGTCTTCGGGCACCAGTACATCAGCCAGGTCCAGGGCGGGAAGCTGGCCCGCGTGCACTCGACGAGCATCGAGGACACGTTCTATCCCGACGAGGTGGATTACACGACCCAGCCGCTCTAACGCGGGCGATGGCGCTGGCCGCACGGTCGGCGCCATGCGTATTTTCGACAAGATGAAGCAGGGGAGGCCCTGCCTCAACACGAGAGGAGTACGCCAATGCTACGAACGATCTCTGCACTGCTGCTAACCGCCACGCCGCTGGTTGCCGGCGAAAGTGTCGTCACCCTGTCCTCGCAAGGCCAGGACATGATCGGCACGCTGAACCTGCCCGCAGGCGGCCCGGCGCCGGTCGTGCTGCTGCTGCATGGGTTCACCGGCACGCGCAACGAGCTTGCCACCGACCATGTGCCGGGCGGGGTGTTCGCTTACACGGCGGGGCGTTTGGCCGAGGCGGGATATGCCAGCCTGCGCATCGATTTCCGCGGCTCTGGCGAGAGCCTGGCCGACATGACCTTCGCCCAGACCACCTTTGAGAGCCAGATCGCCGATGCCCAGGCCGCGCTGGCCTATCTGCAGGGCTCTGACCGGGTCGCAGGCGAGGACGTTTATGTGATCGGTTGGAGCCAAGGCGGTCTTGTGGCGGCCTCTTTGGCTGGCCGCAGCGGCGCGCCGGATGGCGTCGCGCTGTGGAACGCCGTGGGCGACCCGATGGAGACCTACGCATTCCTCGGCGCGGAAACCCTTGCCGCCGGTATGGCCGCGGCGCCAGATGAGGTGGTGCAGATAAAGCTGCCCTGGGCCGAATTCCCCCTGAACGGCGCCTTCTTCGACGGCGTTGAGACCCATGACCCCGTGGCCGAGATCAAGGCCTATGACGGCCCGCTCTTTGTGGCCAGCGGCGCGCAGGACACCACCGTGCTGCCGAAGAACGGCGCCGCCTATATCGCCGCGCATGAGGGGCCAGAGGCGCTTTGGTTGGCCGAGATGGACCACGTCTTTAACGTCTTCGCCGAGGGCGAGACCCTGACGCAGATGGTGAGCGAGACTATCGGGTTCTTTGAGGCGCATCAGGATTGATGATGCGCTATCGGCCGGCGATGCCTGCCGCACCGCTTGTTTGGTCTGAGCGCGGGCGCCATAGATCTAGATAAGGCGGCGGCGGCTTCGCCTTGCCGAGGCGCGGGCAAAGGCGCAATATCGGGCGCGATCACTCCAATAAAGGGCCCGGCCAATATGTTCGAAGACCTGATTTCTGACCCCGCTGCGATCAGCGCCTTTGCCACGCGGGAGAACGCCCGCAGCGAGGCCGCGCTGATGGACGCCGCCTTCGAGGCGGACGTGGCCGAGGCGGAGCGCATCCTGGGCAGCGAGGCCTCGCTGGGCGGGCTGATCCGGCGGGGCGCCTGGATCTACACCTTCCGCACCACGGGCGCGCACCCGCGCGGCGTTTGGTTGCGGCGGCCCGATGACGGTGTGGTCGAGGCCGAAACCGGCTGGGACGTGGTGTTCGACCTGGATGCCTACTGCGCCGAGACGGGCGAGGATTGGCACTGGCGCGGCGCGCCGACCTGCCCCGACAACCCAGAGCGCGTGCTGATCTGCCTCAGCCAGGGCGGCTCGGACCAGCGCATCGCGCGGGAATATGACTGCGGCGTGGGGGCTTTCGTAGAGGGCGGGTTCACCTTGGGCCCAGAGCGCGGCCACGTCACCTGGCTGGACGCTGACACCGTGCTCTGGTCCAGCGCCCTGGAGGGCGACGCCACCGACAGCTCTTGGCCCGGCGCGGTGCGCAGACTGCGGCGCGGTCAGGCGCTGGCGGAGGCCGAGGAGATCTTTCGCGCTGCGCCGGGCGACCTTCTGGCGTCTGGATACTACGTGCCGGACGGGCAGGGCGGGCGGCTGACATGCGTGACGCGCGTGATCGCGATAGGCGAGCAGGAGGTCACCCTGCTGCGCGCCGACGGCCCGTTCAAATTGCCCGCGCCGACCGACACCAGCGTCACCCACAGCGCCACGCATTACGCCTATGTGGTAAAGGGGCAGGGCGGTCCGGTGGGCGCGCTCATGCTGGGCGAGGTCGGCGCCGGGGGCGCCCGGGTTGTGATGCAGGCCGAGGCGCGCCAGTCCATCGAAAGCGTTGATGTGCTGGACGACTGGCTGGTCTGGATGCTGCGCGACAACATGGTGCCGCGGCTTTTCGCGCTGGCGCTGGGCGAGGCTGATGCCACCCCGGTGGAGATCCCCTTCCCCGTAGCGGCCGATAGCGCGTTCCTAGGCGGGCATTCCACGGGCGACGATAGCGATGAGACCTTGCAACTCAACCTGCAGGGCTTTCTGACGCCGCCACGGGTCTACACCTTCGACCTGGAGGACGGGCCGGACGGGATCACGTGGAACCTGATCTGGGCGGAGCCCGAAGAGTTCGACGCCACCGGCCTGACCGTGCAGCTCTTAGAGGCCACATCGGATGACGGCACTCAGGTGCCCTACCACTTGGTTCTGCCTGCCGACGCGCCGCCGGACCTGCCCGTGCTGCTTTACGGCTATGGCGGTTTCAACGTCTCGCTGGCGCCCTACTATCCCGCGATGCGCGGGGCGCTGTGGCTGTCGAAGGGCTATGGCTTTGCGCAGGCCTACATCCGCGGCGGCGGAGAGCTTGGCCCAGCCTGGCACAAGGCCGCCAAGCGCGAGAACCGCCCGCGCGCCTTCGAGGACTTCGCCGCCGTGGCGTCTGATATGGTCGCGCGCGGGGTCACAACGCCCGCGCGGGTGGCCTGCAATGGCGGCAGCAATGGCGGGCTGCTGACCGGCGTGATGCTGACGCGCTACCCGGAACGGTTCGGGGCGGTCTGGACCAGCGTGGGCGTGCACGACATGCTTGGTTTCCACAGCTTCCCCGCCGGGCGCGGCTGGATCGACGAGTATGGCGACCCGGACGATCCAGAGATGGCCAAGACGCTGCGCGGCTACTCGCCCCTGCACAACGTTGCGCCGGCGGCGGAGGGGGCCTATCCGCCGGTCTTCGTGGAGACCTCGGATTTCGACGACCGGGTGGACCCGTCGCATTCGCGCCGGTTTGCCGCGCGTTTGAGGGAGGCCGGGCAGGACGCGCTTTACGTCGAGCATAAGGGCGGGCATGGCGGGTCAAGCTCTGTGCATGATCGGGCCAAGAACGCGGCGCTGGGTTATAGCTTCCTGCGACGGGCTTTGGGGCTCTGATGGGCGAGCCGGATCGGAAACCCGGACAGAGGGAGGGCATGCTTGCCCGGCTGCCGGTTGTGGTCGAGCGCTAGGGCCAGGGCATTAGGGATCGCACTTGCCTCCAGCGGGTCTTGGCGCGTCACAATTTTCTTGCAAGAAAATTGCGAAACTCTTGCAAGAGTTTCTTTGGCGCGACAGGAGATGATCCGCCTAGGGCGCCCTCTTGGCCGCTTGCGGGCCCGACTTTCCTTTGAAGGAAAGTGCAAATCTCTTGCAAGAGATTTGGCGCGCCCAAAGGACCGCTGGAGGCCAGATGCACTCATCGCCTTTGCAGGTTAATGACCGCTCGAAACTGGCGGGCTGGCATAGGCGCAGATTGGGTTTTTTGTCGGCGCATTGGGCGCGCCTTCCAAGCGCAGCGGATCAAACTGCTCCATCATCGCCGCGCTCAGGCATGCGATCTCTAGTACATCTCGTTGAAGTATTTACTGTAGGTCGCGACAGGGCGGGTCTAGACCATTGCAAGGCTGGTGCGAGCGGTGCCGCTCGCATTTACAACGCGCTCCGGTGCAAGGCAGGGATAAAGCGCAAAAGAGTTGTGCGGCATTTGTTTGTGCGCTAACGATTCTCAAGGGAGAGCTGCATGGACTTTGGAGCACATCTTTTGCTGGCCTCGCTTGAGGGTGCGGTGACCGCCGCGGTGCTGACGCTGACGGCACTGGGGCTGAGCCTGGTCTTTGGCATCATGCGCGTTGTGAACGTCGCCCATGGCGAGTTCTACATGCTGGGCGCGGTGATCGCCTGGTTCGTGGCGACCTCGTTGGGCGGGCACCCGGCGCTGGGCTTCATGGCGGCGCTGGTGGTGGCGCCGGTGCTGGTGGGGCTGCTGGCCGCGGCGGCGGACGTGACGCTTTTGAAGCGGGTCGACTACGATCCCGAGCGCACAATCGTGGTCACCATCGGGCTCTTATACATCATTCAACAGGTCGCGCTGATGACCTATGGGCCCGAAGCGCGCCCCGTGCAGGAGCCGTTCAATCACCGCATCATGCTGCCGCTTTTTAGCTGGCAAGACGGGTTCTACTTTCCCAGCGGATGGGGGGCGCCATCGACCACCTCCTACAAGCTCTTTGTGATTGGCTCCGCGGCGGCGGTGCTGCTGGGGGTGTGGCTTTTGATGACGCGCACCAAGATCGGGCTGGTGATGCGCGCCACGCAGCTGGACCGCGAGATGGCGCAGGTCTTTGGCGTCGCGGTCGAGCGGGTCTATGCGCTGGTCTTCGGGCTGGGCGCGGCGCTGGCGGCGCTGGGCGCGGTGCTGGTGGTGCCGATCCAGCAGGCGCACTACCTGATGGGGCATGACCCGCTATTGCTGAGCTTCATCGTGGTGATCATCGGCGGGCTTGGCAGCCTGCCGGGCACGGTGCTGGCGGCGGTGCTGATCGGGATGTCGGACGGCATCATCTCGGTCTTCTTCTCGCCCACCCTGGCGAAAATCCTGGCGACGCTCTTGGTGGCGCTGGTGCTGGTATTCCGCCCGCAGGGGCTGTTTGGGACCCGCGCGGCATGAGCGAGGCGGGCAAGGTCTGGGCGCTGCATCTGGGGCTGCTGGGGCTGCTCTTTGCGCTGCAGTTCGTACTGCCGGCCTATCACCACGGCAACCTGGCGCGGGTGATGGTGCTGGCGAGCTTCGCCGTCGGGTACAACCTGATGTTCGGTTATACGGGGCTCTTGAGCCTCGGCCACGCGATGTTCTTTGCCGCGGGCATGTATGGGATGGGCCTGGCGATGCGCCACCTGGGGTGGACGCCGGGGCCTGCGCTGATCGCGGGGGTGCTGAGCGGGGTGGTCTTGGCGCTGGTGGTGGGCGCCTTGGCGCTGCGCACCGTCGGTGTGGGGTTCATGATCGTGACGCTGATGTTCGCGCAGGCGGTCTATCTGGTGGCGCTGTATTTCGGCGAGTGGACGCGCGGCGACGAGGGGTTCGTGATCCAGCAGGCCGAGCGGGTGATGATGGGGCTCGACCTCAGCCAGCCGGGACCGCGCTATTTCGTTGCATTCGTATTGTTTAGCGCCTGCATGCTCCTGTCGCTGCGGGTGATGCAGAGCGGGTTCGGTAAGGTGCTGATCGCGATCCGCGAGAACGAAGAGCGCGCCCGGATGCTGGGCTATAACGTGTTCCGGCACAAGCTGGGCGCGGTTGCGCTCTCGGGCGGGATCGCGGCAGCGGCCGGGGCGTTCTATGGGCTGCTGTTCGGCTATGTCGGGGCGACATTTGCCACCACGCAATACTCGATCCTGCCGCTGCTGTGGGTGCTGCTGGGCGGCGCTGGCACGATCCTGGGGCCCTTCGTGGGCACGCTGTTTGCGTTCTACCTGATCGACATCTCCTCGGGCTTCACTACGGCGCATATGCTGGTGGTGGGCGTGGTGCTGGTGGCGCTGGCGCTGTTCGCGCGGCAGGGGATCGTGGGAGAGCTGCGCGCGCGGCTATGGCGGTGGCTGCCATGAGCCTCTTGTCGACCCAGGGGCTGACAAAGGCGTTTGGCGGTCTGACCGCCGTGAGCGACGTGGATTTTGAGCTGCCGCAGGGGGAGATCCGCGCGCTGATCGGGCCGAACGGGGCGGGCAAGACCACCTTTGTGGGGCTCCTATGCGGTCGCATGGCGCCCAGCGCCGGGACGGTGCGGTTCGACGGGCAGGACATCTCGCGCCTGGCCGCGCATGAGCGCATCCGGCTGGGCATCGCCTATACGTTCCAGATCACATCGGTTTTCGCGCGGCTGAGTGCGCATGAGAACGTGGCGCTGGCGGTCCGGCGGCGCGGGGGCGATGCGGTGCGGGAGGTGCCAGAGGCGTTGCAGCGCGTGGGGCTGCGCGACCGCGCGGGCGATCTGGCCGGGGACCTCAGCTATGGCCACCAGCGCCTGTTGGAGATCGCGATGGGCTTGGCCCAAAAGCCGCGTTTGTTGATCCTGGACGAGCCGACGCAGGGGCTGGCGGACAGCGAGATCGATGCGTTCTGCGCCCTGGTGCGAGGCCTGGCGCCCGAGACCACGGTGCTGCTGATCGAGCATAACATGAGCGTGGTCATGCGGGTGGCGCAGAAGATCACTGTGCTGAACTTTGGGGCGGTGCTGGCGGAAGGCGCGCCGGAGGTGGTGCAAGCGGACCCGGCGGTGCAGGCGGCCTACCTGGGGGGTGTTGAGGCATGAGATTTGCGACAGAGCGCCGCGGTGCCCTAAATTTTTGCCGTGCGTTAACGGTATATTTGCGCGAATCGGCGAGCAAAAATTTATGGGTGGGCACGGCCACGTGCGTCTTTTTTTGTGCTCAGAAGCCCGCCCACCCTGTGTTCATTATTCCCCGATTCGCCCTAACATTTCCCAAACTTTTCCAGCGGCGTCGCGTCGCGCTCGATCAGGCAGCTCCATGTTAGAGCTGCGCAACGTCGATACCGGCTATGGCGCGGCCCAGGTTCTGCGCGGTTTCTCGATGGGCGTGGAGGCAGGTAAAATTCACTGCCTTCCGTAATGGGCCAGTTGATGTCAAGGACAGCGTTTTCACCCTCAAAAACCCGGGAACCGACGAAGGTTTCCGGGGTGCCTGCCAGGCGCAGTGAGGTTCACAGCGGAGTGATTGTGCTGTGGCGATGGGGAATATGCCAGTGTTGTTGGCCTCGCCTGTCGGCATGCCTGCTCACCGTGATGTGTCTGCGCCGGGCTCGTGCTTCCGTCCGTGGTCAGCGCAATGGCTGCCAACTTCATACCTTGTCCGGTTCGGCTCCCGAGTGTCGATCTTCAGGGCGCGCTCAACCCTGGAACGGGTCGGCAGATGGCAGCTTGCGTACATCATCGGGGACCGCGTCCCGGCTGGGACACTGGTGGGCCGGCACCGTCAGGTGCGGCCGAACGCTCCTTGTGCTGAAAACATTTCAATCATGGATGCGGGGCGCTCAGGCGTTCTGCCGGAGCGCCATCGCCTCGTCACGGGTGAAGCGGAACCCGGTTCCATCCACCCACATCCGGTGCAGCACCACGCCGATGCGACGGGCCAGCGCCACGGTGGCACGTCTCTTCCCACGACGCTCGGCAAGGCGCAGCGCCCAGGACTTGAGCCAGTTCGGGCCGCCATGATGCAGCATCACGTTGGCCGCCTGGTAGAGCGCCGCCCGGAGACCTGCGTCTCCGACCTTGGTGATCGCGCCCACAATGGACCGCTCGCCGGATTCATCCCGCCCCGGCGTCAGCCCGACCCAGGGGCCAACATCACGAGATCGTTTGAAGCGTGTGGGATCATCGATCGCGGCCTTCACCGTCAGCGCAACGACGGCACCCACACCGGGCATGGTCATCAGCAGGCGACAGATCGGATCGATCTTCGCCTGATCGCGCACCATCTTCTCGAACCCCGCAAGTTCCCTTCGCAGCTCTGCGCGGGCACGCAGGATCGGCTCAATAGCCGCTTTCAGCACAGTATTGCCCGCCGCCAGGTCCCTGACCCGCTGGTCATAGCGACCTTTCGAGACGGGTCCCATCTTCAGGCCAAAGTTGCGCAACACGCCCCGCACCGACAGTTCCAACTGGATCAGTACCTTCTGGATCGCCTTGCGCGCCGTCAGCAACACGCGTGTTTCCTGAGCAGGAACCGACTTGCAGTGCACGGCGCTGAACCAACCCATCTGCAGGAGATGCGCGATCCCCTGTGCATCCCGCCGATCCGTCTTGATCGGGCTTGCTTTCAGCGCCGCCTTCACTTGCCGCGTTTCCATCAGGATCGCGGGTAGCCCGGCCTCGGTCAGCCCCTTGTGAAGCCATTGGGACAGTGGACCCGCTTCCAGGCCAATCCCGGTAATCTCGCAGGGCAAGGCCTTGAGGAAGCTGACCAACACTTCCGGCTCGCTGGCGACGTCAGTTTCCTTCAGGATCTTGCCGCGATCACCGAGCACGCAAACAGCCGTGCTTGCCAGAGAGACGTCCAGTCCGATAAAGATATCCATGTCGTTGTCCTTTCTATTCTTTGGAATTGAGGCGCGCCATCTGGCAAGACCTCGTAGACACGCATCATGCGTATCAAAGGGCAACGACACCCTCTCTGCGACACCGCTTCAAGCGTAACGACCGAGATTCGCGCCGAGGCCCATTACGGTATCTTCTGGGGCGCAACGGCGCCGGCAAGACCACCACGATGAAGGCGATAACCGGGCTGCTGCCGCTCTGGGCCGGTGGCGTTCAGCTGGACGGGCAAGACGTCGGCGCACTGCCAGCGCATCAGCGGGCCGCGGCGGGGATCGGCTACATCCCGCAGGGGCGGCGGCTGTTCACCGAACTGACCGTGGCGCAGAATCTCGAGATCGGGCTGATGGCGCGCAAGAGCCCGCGCCGCGCGCTGGACCGGGCGCTAGAGCTCTTCCCGCGCCTCAAGGAGCGGCTCTCGCAACGCGCCGAGACCCTTTCAGGCGGCGAGCAACAAATGCTGGCCACCGCCCGCGCGCTCTGCGTCGAACCGAAGGTCCTGCTGCTGGACGAACCCACCGAGGGGTTGCAGCCCTCAATGATCGACACAATCCGTGACGTGATCCTGCGGCTGCGCGACGAGGGGACCGCCATCCTTCTGGTCGAGCAGCGCATCGACGCCGTGCTGTCGGTGGCGGATCAGGTGACCTTCATCGAGAACGGCCAGGGCCAACAGACCTTCGCCGCCTCGGAGCTTGATCCAAAGCATCAGGCCTTTAAGCTGTATCTGGGGGTCTGAGGCACGCTCCCGAAGGAGGCCGTGATGAAGACGTCGTTCTGCGAATTGATGGGGGTGCAGCTCCCGATCGCCCTCGCCCCCATGGCCGGCGCGGTCTCGCCACAGCTTGTGGCCGCGGTTTGCAACGCGGGCGGGTTGGGGCTGGCGCCGCTCTGGCACCTGGACGATGACGCGCTGCGCGACGGGATCCGCGAGATCCGGGCGCTGACCGACCGCCCCTTTGGTGTTAACCTCAATATGGAGTTCTCCAGCGAGGCGCATCTTGACGCTTGCCTTGAGGAAGGCGTGCCGATCATCTCGCTCTTTTGGCAGTCGCCCGGGGCGTTCGTTTCGCGCGCTCAAAAGGGCGGCGCCAAGGTGATCTTTACTGCCGCCACGGCGGCTTCGGCGGCAGCGGCGGTGGAGCTGGGCGTGGACGCGGTCTGCGCGCAAGGCTGGGAGGCGGGTGGCCACGTGCGGGGCGACGTCTCTACGATGGCCCTCGTGCCCGCCGTTGTGGACGCGGTGGGCGACGTGCCTGTAATCGCCGCCGGTGGCATCGCCGATGGGCGTGGGCTGGCCGCGGCGCTCGCCCTGGGCGCTTCGGGCGCCTGGATCGGCACGCGGTTCCTTGCAGCGCAAGAGGCGCTGACCCATCCGGACTACATGCGCGGGCTTGTCCGGGCGACCGAGGCCGACACCGCGCATTTTGACAACCTCTTTAATGTGGGATGGCCCGACGCCCCGCATCGGGTCCTAAAAAACAGCACGGTGCGGGCCTGGCTTGACGCGGGGAGCCCACAGACAGGCGCACGTCCCGGCGAGGGCGAGATCATCGCGCAGAGCGACCGCAGCGGCGCTGTGCAGCGCTATCAGTCGATCACGCCAAACACGGGCGTCCAGGGTGACATAGAGGCGCTGTCGATGTGGGCCGGTCAGGGCGTGCACCTGGTCAAGCGCCGCCAGCCCGCCGCAGAGATCATCGCCGATATCGTCGCAGAGGCAGAAGCAACGCTTGCCGGGCTCGCCGGCGCGCGCCGCATCGATGATTAGTCTTACCAGGGCCGTGTCGCGGAGCGGGTGATCACGACATCCTGTGCCGGGCAGCCGGTGCCGCCGATCCCGTCCTCGCTGACGATCGCGCAATCCTCGGCCTCAGAGATGACGACCGGTTCCACCATGATCGGCTCTTCTTCGAGTTGCGCGCATCCCGCCAACGCGGCGAGCCCCAGCAGCGCGGTGCAGCTCCATAAAATTTTGCGCATCAATCCGTTTCTTCCCTGTCGTAGAAATACCCGCCGGCGCGGAACCTATGCGCGGCGTTGGCGTCGTTCTGGGCCTTCATTGCCGTGGCGCGCTGGCTAAGGTCAAGGAAGACCGCCATCTGCGCCTCGGCATGCACGGCCCGCAGCTCGGTCACCTGGGCCTCTGTCAGACCTGTGTAATGCACCGCGCGCTCGAAATGCGGCGGGGTCTGGCCTTGGACATTCTCGCTGGCCGAGGACATGTGGTCGGCCATGTTCTTTGCCAGGTAAGAAAGCTGGTCGTCCGAGCCTGACAGCGGCTGGTAGGATTTCTCCAGCAGTTCGACCTCTCCGCTGGCGGCATCGACACGGGCGGTGCCCGCGGCCTGGAGCGCGTCCAGCATGGTCCGCGGGTGCACGTCCTTGCGGACCTCAAAGGCCAGCGCCTCGAAGGACGGCGCGGGGCCGTTCTTGGGCAAAGGCTGAGCCTCACCGCCTACATGATAGCCGTCCTCGGTCTGCCAAAGCGCCACGAGGCGCGAGAGGTGGTTCATGCGCGGCTCACGCGTGGGCGCGTCGCGCAGGCGCGCCACGTCGCGGCGCTGCAGGCCCGTCATCACCGACAATCGGCTATCGGTCACCTTGCCGTCGGCCTGGGCGGTGGCGGCGCGCACGTAATGCCCCTTCATCCGCTCAGCGAGATCGGGGAACAGCACGCCACGCGCGACCATCAGTCGGGCCAGCGCGGAGAAGATCGGGTCGAGCACATCTAACATAATGCGCAATTTGCACATTTGTCTTTACAAAGGCAAGCGAATCATAATATGTGCGTTTTACACATTTTCTGGAGACACCAATGATCCACAGCACAAACACCGCCAACCCCCTCCGGCCCAAGGGGCTCTTTACGTCCCCCCTCGCCCTTTGCGCCGCGGCGGTGTTTGTGCTGACGGCTTGCGAAGGCGCCAACGTCTTCGACGAACCCGCGTTGGTCGCTCCAGAACCTGTTCTGGCAGAGCCCTCCCTCTCTGCCGATACCGGCGCGGCGGAGGTCTCTGCCGCGCCCGCACCCCGGTCCGTTGGTGCGTCCCCAACCCTCCCGCGGACCGGGGTCATTACAGCTGGTGATATTGACGATGGGCTGAACATGGCGGCGTTCCAACGCTACGCCAAGCGCGCGGCGACAGAGACGGGCCTGCCGGCCTCGCGCCTGGGCGACCCGCTGCAGGCGCGGCTGGTGGCGCCGGACGGCACGCCCTTGCCGGGCGTCCGGGTCACCCTGCGCCGCAAGGGCAAGGCAGAGCCCTTCTTTGATGGCTATTCCGGCGTGGGCGGGCGCGTGACGGTGTTCCCGCGCATGCACGGCGCCTCAAGCGCGGGCATTTTCGAGCTGCGCGCCTTCCGGGGCGACCAGCAGGGCGCAATCAGCGCGATGCTGACCACCAAGGACGCGCCGGTGCAGGTGACCATGCCCGCCACGCTGCCCGCGCGCCCGGATTTCTTGGACCTGATGTTCGTGGTGGATACCACCGGCAGCATGGGCGACGAGCTTGCCTGGCTAACCAAGGAGATGCGCGGCATCGTGCGGCAGGCAAGGCGTCAAGCGGGTGATATCGACGTCAATTATGGGCTGGTGGTCTACCGGGATAAGGGCGACGTGTACGAGGTCAGGAATTTCGGCATGGATCTTAGCGCCGGGCAGATCCAACGCGCATTGCGGCAGCAAAATGCAATGGGTGGCGGCGACTACCCCGAGGCCGCGGCCAAGGCACTGGCGACAGGTGTTGGTCAGAATTGGCGCCGTGGGCAGGGCAAGCGCATCCTATTCCACATCGCCGACGCCCCTCCGCATAGCCGCGATGCTTCCCGCTATGTTGACGCCGCCGCGATGGCCGCGGGTAAGAACGTGCAGATCTTCGGGCTTGGCGCTAGCGGCGTGGCCGCAGAATCAGAGTTCCTGATGCGCCAGGCAGCGCTCGCCACGAACGGACGCTACATCTTCCTAACCGATGACAGCGGCGTAGGGCACGCCCATGCCGAGCCCAGCATCTCTTGCTACCGCGTGACCGCGCTGAAGGATCTGATGCGGCGGGTGCTGGTCTCGGAATTGACAGGCATTCGGCAAGAGGCGCCGAGCAGTGCGGTGATCCGCGAGGTCGGGACATACCAGAATGGTGTGTGCAAAAACTGACCCGCGGATCACCCTTCGCCCCGAAAAAATCCCCGCCGAACGGTTGCTCGGCGGGGATAGTTTGTACCGTGGTCAGGCCACAGGCACTGGCGGTAAACTTATGGTTCTAGTTGCCTAATTCATCTCGGCGCGGATCTGCTGGCGCAGCACATCGATGGGCATCTGCTTGCCGTCGCTTTTGTACATCCAGTAGGTCCAGCCGTTGCAGCTTGGCGCGCCTTCCAGAGCGGCGCCGACCTGGTGGATCGATCCGGTCACCTCGGCGGCGACCAGCGTGCCGTCGGCGCGCACCTTGGCGGTCTTGCCGCGGGGGCTGGTCAGCACCTCGCCGGGGCGCAGCATGCCGCGCTCGACCAACTGGCCGAAGGGCACGCGCGGCTCGGCGCGCTTGCTGGTGGAGACCTGCAAGGACGAGCGGTCCAGGCGGCGCACCCGTGACAGCCGCCGCTCGGCGACCTCGCGATAGGCGGCCTCGCGCTCGATCCCGATGAAGTTGCGGCCCAGCATCTTGGCCACAGCGCCCGTGGTGCCGGTGCCAAAGAACGGGTCCAGCACGACATCGCCGGGGTTGGTCGTGCCGACCAGCACGCGGTGCAGCAGGCTCTCGGGCTTCTGGGTCGGATGCGCCTTATCGCCGTTGCTGTCCTTCAGCCGCTCATGCCCGGTGCAGATCGGCAGCACCCAGTCAGAGCGCATCTGGATGCCCTCGTTCAGCGACTTCAGCGCCTCGTAGTTGAAGGTGTATTTCGCGCCCTCGGATTTCGACGCCCAGATCAGCGTCTCATGCGCGTTGGTGAGCCGCTTGCCGCGGAAGTTCGGCATCGGGTTGGACTTGCGCCAGACCACGTCGTTGAGGATCCAGTAGCCCTGGTTCTGCAGCTCGGCGCCCATGCGGAACACGTTGTGGTAGCTGCCGATGACCCAGATCGCGCCATGCGGCTTCAGCAGGCGCCGCGCCGCGGCCAGCCACTCGCGCGTGAACTTGTCATAGGCCTTGAAGCTGTCGAACTGGTCCCAGTGGTCATCCACCGCGTCGACCTTGGAGTTGTCCGGCCGGTGCAGCTCTGACTTGAGCTGCAGGTTGTAGGGCGGATCGGCGAAAATCAGGTCAACCGAACCCGCCGGGAGCGCGTTCATCGCCTCCACGCAATCTTGCGCAATAATAGTGTTCAGCGGCAATTCTGCCGCTTCCATAGTCTTGGTCATCATTGGACCTGTCTGCCTCTGTTTCCGCGCCGTTCGTGGCGTCGTTATTGACTGCGAAGATGAGTCAGAGGGGATTCGCAGTCAAATGTTATTTTGAATCAAAAGGTTATAAAAAAGTGTTGCTACAAGATATTGTGGACGGGCTTGAAGCTGCGTCTATGATGTGGGGTCGCGCCAAGGTTCTTGAGCGCATCGCGGTGCTCCTGCGTGGGGTATCCGGCGTTTCGCTCCCAGCCATAGCCGGGGAATTGTTGCGCCAAAGACTCCATGATCTCGTCGCGACAAACTTTTGCCACAATTGACGCCGCGGCAATGGACAAAACGCGCGCGTCGCCCTTCACCACGGGCAGGCCCTGGATGTTCATGCCCACGGGCAGGCGGTTGCCATCCACCAGGGCGAAATCCGCCGGCGCCTCCAGGCTGCTGATGGCGCGGCGCATCGCCAAGAGGCTGGCCTGTAGGATGTTGATCTCGTCAATCTCGGCTGCGGTGGCATGCGCGATCGAGACCTGGGCGTTGGCGTGGATATCCTCCGCCAGCGCGACGCGGCGCTGGGCCGTCAGGGTCTTGCTGTCGGCCAGCCCCGGCGGGATGTTGTCAGGATCCAGGACCACGGCGGCGGCGGTGACCGGCCCCGCGAGGGGACCGCGCCCGACCTCGTCCACGCCGCAGACACGGGTAAAGCCGCGCTGATGCGCGGCTTGCTCAAACTCTAGGGTGGGTGCGGGTCTTTTCATGCCTTCTCCTGACCCAAGCGATGCGCCTAAGTCAATTCCGGGGCAGGTCACCCGCAACTTTGACCTGCCCCGGAAACGCAGCCCGGCAAGACCGGGCCACTGCTCGACGGATCAGGGGCGCTTAGCCAAAGACCCAGCCGTTCTTGCGCAGGCAGCGCGCGCCAAACACCCGGCGGTTGCCGTTATGGGTGCGGATGGTCCGCTGGCAGTGCCCGGGCAGCGCGTGGAAGTCCTTGCGCATGTTGTTGCGCAGGCAGCGCTTGCCGAAGAAGCGGCGCGGGCCGTCGTCAAAGCGGCTCTGGCGCATGCAGAAGCTGGGCACGACCTTGCGCGGATGCGTGGGCGTAACGGTGGTGTATTGGGTGTGGCGGCGCTTGTTCTGGTTCGACAGCGCGCTGCCGATGATCACAAGCGCGCCAGCGCCCAACAGAAAGCGGCCCAGCTCGCCACTGTCGGCGGCGCGTGCGGGCGCGGTGGAAACTGAGGTCAGGGCCATCGAGGCGGCGAGGATCGTCACGAGGAGACGTTTGGTCATGGGTTCGGTCCTTTCTTGGACAGGCAGCCCCGAATTCCAAGGGGCGGGCGGTGTTGATGCCAACCATTTCGGGCCTCCGACCCCGGCTAAGCAATATCGCCGCGCCGATATCCAATAACGCCTTAAAACATGGGGTCTGTTATTGAATAACATTCCGCTTGGGGGCAGATATCGGGGCATGAGACACACCCTTTACATATCTGCGCTCCTCTGGGCGCTCGCCGCCTCCACGGCCTCTGCTGCTTGCGTGGCCGAGTACAAGGCGAAACGCAACACGCAGCCCCTGCGCCTCGACTATGGCACGGTGACCGTCCAGGGCAGCAACTGCACCCCCGCCGGTGTGCAGTCCGCCGTTCGGGCGCAGCTGGCCAACCGGGGCTGGGAATTATTGAGCATTCTCTCGGTGCGCCAAAGCGGCTAACATCCAGGCCATGAGCCTGGTTGACCAAAACGCAGACGCAGCCGCCACCCGCCGCTATGGCAACCGGGTGGTGGCCTATGGGCTGGCCGGGATCGTCCTGATCCTGCTGACGGCCTCCATTCTTCTCTTCATCAACCTGCCCGACGCGAACGCGTTCAATGACCGGGTGGAGCGGATATTTGTGGAGAATGACAACCTGACCTCTGAGTCCGAGATAAAGCTGCTAGAGATCCTGGCCGAAAGCGGCACCTCCTTCGCCGCGGTGCTGGTGAGCTACCGGCAGGTGATCTTTGTGCTGCTCGTTTTCTCTACCGCGCTCTTGATCGCCTGCCTGGTGTTTCTGATCACCATTATCGCGCTGAACCGGCGCATGGGGCAGATCGAACGCTCGGGCATCCAGGTCAGTTCGCTTCTGATCAGCCGGGAAGAACGCAAGGTCTACCTCAACAATATGGAGTTCGCCCTAACCGGCGCGGCCATCGAAACGCTGGCGGTGCTGGCCGAGGCGCGGATGGATGAAGAGATGCTGTCGGGCAGCGAGATTGAGGCGATGATCTCGGGCAAGAACGCCGCGGATTGCGACGAAGCCTCTGGTGCGACGCGAATCAAGCGGCTTCGCGATTCGCTGGGCAATCAGATGGTCAGCGAGCTTTTGATCAAGAACGTGGCCCGGAAGGGCTATATGCTGTCCATCGACAAGGACGTGATCCAGATGGTGTGAGGCGGCAAATTTCTTGGAAGAAATTTGCGAAACTCTGAAATCAGAGTTTCAGACCGCCCAGGATTGAGCTCCTTCCAGAGGGCGCTCAAATTCTAGCGCAACCAAATCTATTGGAATAGATTTGCAAAACTCTTGAAAGAGTTTTGTTACCGCACGGGCATCGGATTGTCGGCCTTGGAATAGGCCTTCCAATCCGTGACCTCTGGGTAATAAATCGCACGCCACTTGCGCACGCGCGGGTTCATCACGCGCCGCCAGAGCGGCGGGACCATCGCCGCAAGGGTCATCACCGGGTAGCCATAGGGCAGCTGCGGGGCATCCGCCTCAGTATGGTTCTGCAGCAGCGGGAACCGCCGGTCGGGCTTGTAGTGGTGGTCAGAGTGCCGTTGCAGGTTGATCAGCAGCCAGTTTGACGCCTTATGCGCGGCGTTCCAGCTATGGCGCGGCAGCACGTGCTCGTATTTGCCGTTGCCCAGGTGTTTGCGCGTCAGCCCGTAATGCTCGATGTAGTTCACCAGCTCAAGCTGCCAGACCGCCACGAAGGCCTGGTGCAGGAACAAGTACAGCCCCAGCCATCCGCCGAGCCACAGCGCCAGGGCGCAGAACACGGCCTGCAGGCCCCAGTAGCGCCAAAACGGGTTCGAGCGGTGGTGCCAGGGCAGGCCCTTGCGGGCCAGCATCGCCCGCTCGGCCTTAAAGGCCGACCACCAACACTGCCACAGCACGCGCGGAAAGAAGCGGTGGAACCCCTCGTTGTACCGCGCCGTCACCGGGTCGCGCGGTGTGGCCACGTAGCGGTGATGCACCAGCAGGTGCTCGGACCGGAAATGCCCATACATGACCATCGCCAAAAGCAGATCGCCCAGCCAGCGCTCCAGCCTGTTCTTCTGGTGCATCAGCTCGTGGCTGTAGTTGATGCCCACGGTGCCAGAGATCACACCCATGCCAAAGAACAGCCCGAACTTCTCGATAAAGCTCAGATGCGGCGCGTCGGCGGCGTACCAGATCAGCCAGAAGAGCAGCGCAAGCTGCACCGGGAACCAGATCAGCGTGACCAGCCGGTACCAAAAGAGGTCGTCCTCGGGCGTATCCAGGTCGGCGTTCTCGGTCTCCAGCCCGGTCACAAAGTCCAGCAACGAGAACAGCCCCCAGCCCGCCAGCGGCAGCAACAGCACCGTCCAGCCGCCCAGCAGCGCGCCGATCACCGCCAGGGGCACGAGCCCAAGCGACAGCCAGAACGGCAGCGCGCGGCTGATGCTGGCCATCTGTGCTTGAGTGATCATGGGTCCTGCTCCGGTGCTAATGCGCCCCAATTAACCGCAGTTTAGGGCCAAACTGTGAACGGGGCAATTATTGGGACGCAGCGGCACCTAACTCCCTCTCAGCTTGTCGCGGATCAGCTTCAACAGCGGCAGGAACAGCAGGATCAGCGCGATGATGGTGATCGGTGCTGCGATGGGCCGCGTGAAGAAGATGTCAAAGCTGCCGTCCGAGAACAGCAGGGACTGCCGCAGCTTGGGCTCGGCGATTGGCCCCAGCACGATGGCCAGCACCGCCGGCGCCAGCGGGTAGTCCAGCATCCGCAAGAAGAACGCCGCGAAGCCGATGATCACCATCAACCAGACGTCATAGATGTTCTGGTATGCCGCGTAGACGCCCACGAGCGACAAGACGAAGATCAGCGGTGCGAGGATCGTGAACGGCATCCGCAGCATCCACAGGAACAGCGGGATGAAGGCCAGGTTCACCAGCAGGGCCACCACGTTGGAGATGTAGAAGGACCCGATCAGCGGCCAGACGAAATCCGGCTGCTCGGCGAACAGCGCGGGCCCCGGCTGCAGCCCCCAGATCACCATCCCCGCCAGCAGCACCGCCGTGGTTGGCGAGCCGGGGATGCCCAGTGTCATCATCGGCAGCATCGCGCCGGTGGAGGCCGAGTTATTCGCCGCCTCCGGTGCCGCCACGCCGTCCACCGCGCCCTTGCCGTATTCCTGCGGGTTCCTGGAGGTCATCTTGGCCACGCCGTAGCTCATCAGCGAGCCCGGGGTCGCGCCGGCGGCGGGCAGGATGCCCACAAAGAAGCCCAAGAGCGAGCCAATCGTGGTGCCCTTCCAGGCCTCAGGGAAGTTGCGGATCGAGGCCATGATGCGCGAAAAGCTCACGTTGACCTCCGACATCTTCACCCCGTCGCGCGACGAGTTGATCGTCCAGATCATCTCGCCGATGCCATAGACCCCGATGGCCAGCACCAGGAATTGGATGCCTCGGCTGAACCAGTTCACCGCGTTCAGGCCGGGGATCAGGTTCTCGCCCTGCACCTCGAAGAACAGCAGGCGCGGCTCGCCCGAGATGATGTCAAAGCCCACCGTGGCCAGCACCAGCCCGAAGCAGATCGAGAAGATCGTCTTGGGGATGTCGTCCCCGCCCAGCCCCACGAAGGTGGCGAAGGCCAGCAGCATCAGGGCAAAGATCTCTGGGTCGCCGAATTTCAGCGCCACAAAGGCGAGCGGCGGCGCGAAGGCGGTGAAGAGGATGTTGGCGATGGTGCCGCCGACGAAGCTCGCCACCGCGGCGGTGACCAGCGCGCGGTCCGCGCGCCCCTGCAGCGCCATGGGCCTGCCGTCGAATGTCGTCGCCACCGCGGTCGAGGCCCCCGGTATGCCCAGCGTGATCGAAGAGATCGCGCCGCCATACATGGCGCCATAATAGATCGCGGCGAGGAAGATCATCGGCGAGGTCGCCGAGCCCGTCATTTGTTGGATCACGAAGGTGAAGGGCAGCAGGATCGCCACGCCATTCACCGAGCCCAGACCCGGCATGGCGCCCACGAAGAGCCCCACGACCACGCCCAGAATTGCCAGTCCGAGATTCAGCGGCTCCAGCGCCACCAAGATTCCCTGTCCGAGGGAAAACAGCACGTCCATAGGGTCAGTCCCTCACAAGAAGATGTCGTAGAGTGGGATGAAGAGCGGTTCTAGGTAGCCCTTGGGCAAGAAGATCCGCATCGCCACGTCGAAGAAGAAAAAGCATACCACCGGCAGGGCCACCGAGATCGCCAGCGAGACGCTCAGCCGGTGGCGCCCGATCACCAGAAGGTAGTACATCATGAATACGAACATCGCGCCGTAGAAGCCGATGAGCCCGATCAAGATCAGGAACCCGAACACGCCGCCGCCGACCAGGGCCAGCATCTTTTTGCCGTAGCTGTCCAGGAACGGCGCGTCGGACTGGCTGGGCGGCGACAGGCGCCGGAACCAGTTCGCGGCGATCCATACGCAGCACAGGAACATGATCATGCTCAACCAGAAGGGCCAGAATCCGCTCCCGGGGCCTTCGTCCGTCCAGCCGATATTGCCGAACCGTTTTTGTAGCGCCGGGTCCCAGGCGTTTACGCTGGGCTCGCCAGCTTCCCACATGAAGTAGAGCGACAGCAGCGCAAGGAATGCTGCGGTCACGATTTCCGCTCGTCTCAAAGGTAACTCCCCACCTGAATCAGGTGTAGGATGGGGTTCAACCCCATCCCACGTTTCTTGTTAGTTGATTGCGCCAGAGGCTTTCAGGATGCCCTCGTGCCGGTTGCGCTGGGTTTCCCAGTACGCGCGCAGCTCGTCGCCCTCGATCTTGGCGCCAAGCAGCGCCTTCTTGGTGCGATACTCCTGCCAGGCGTCGGTCTCAAACACCTGCTGGAACAGGTTGTTGTAGTAGCCAAGCGCCTCGTCCGACATGCCCGGCGCGCCGACAACGGCCCGCTGCATGAAGTAGCTGAAATCGTTGCCCGTCTCTTTCAGCGTCGGCACGTCCGGGAACAGCGCAAGCCGCTCGTCGGTGAAGGCCACCAGGGGGATCACGTCGCCGCTCTCGTAAAAGCCCAGCGCCTCGGAGGGGTTGTTCACCGAGCTGGTGATCTGCTGACCGGCCAGCTGCTTGGCCACCTCGCCACCGCCCTTGTAGGGGATGTACTTGATGTCCAGCCCGAACGTGGCGTTCAGGTGGTCGGTGATGATGTTGTCCTCCGAGTTCTTGCCGGTGCCGCCCATGACCCAGCCAGAGCCGCGCGACTTTGCCTCTTCGACAAACTGGTCAAAGCTGGTGATGCCCTCGTCCTTGTGGACCCAAAGCAGGAAGGTGTCCTCGGCCATCCGCCCGATCGGCGCGAAGGTCATAATATCAACGCCCAGGCCAGGCTGGCGCAGCGGCGTGGTGAAGAACGAATTAAGCGTCACCATGATCGTGTGATCGGGATCCGTGGCGGAGTTCAGGTGCACAAGCGCTTCGGCGCCAGAGCCGCCGGGCTTGTTGGTTGGCACCACGGGGCGCGAGGATAGGCCCTCTTGCTCGATGATGGATTGCATAAGACGGGCCATCTTGTCAGCTCCGCCGCCCTTACCGGCCATAATCACAAAGTCGATGGGCTTGCTTGGCTCGAACGCGTGGCTTCCGGCCGTAGCCGTCTGCCCCATGCCAAAGGCCATAACGGCCGCGGCGGCAAGACCCGCAAAAGTGCGTTTGGTTAAAGACATTTCTTCCTCCCAGTAAGTAGGTGAATGCCGCAGCGGCCCTCTTGCGGGGCCTTCGGTGGCTTGGACTGTTCGATTCTAGGCCCGCCTGTCCTCCCTTGCGTTGTTATATTTTGATCTTATCGCCTGATTGGCGTTTGGCAACATCGCGCAGAGGCTGTCGGCCCAATATGGCGAACAACCGTCCGGTGAGATCCGTGGCGTGTTGGGAAAGGGTCGGTCGGCGCGCACCAGAGCCGCCCCGGCGCTGGGCCGGGGCAAGCTGCGTGATATGTTGATGCGCCGGGTCACAACCTAGAACAGGCCCTCGATCTGGCCTGCGTCGTTGATGTGGATGGACTCGGCGGCGGGTTTGCGCGGCAGGCCGGGCATCGTCATGATGTCACCGCAGACCACCACCACGAAACCGGCGCCGGCGCTCAGGCGCACCTCGCGGATCGGCACGGAATGCCCGGTGGGCGCGCCGCGCAGTGTCGGGTCGGTCGTGAAGCTGTACTGCGTCTTGGCCATGCAGACCGGCAGGTTGCCATAGCCCTGCTCCTCCCAGTCCTTCAGCTGGTTGCGGATCTTGGCATCCGCGATCACCTCGTCGGCGCGGTAGATCTCTTTCGCCACCGTCTCGATCTTGGTGAAGAGGCTCAGCTCGTCCTTATAGAGCGGCGCGTAGTCGGACTTGCCCTCGTCGATGATCGCGCAGACGCGGGTGGCCAGCTCTTTGGTGCCCTCGCTGCCCTTCTCCCAGTGCTGCGCCAGCACGGCCTCGGCGCCCATGTCCTTGACGTAGTCCTTGACGGCCTGCACCTCGGCCTCGGTATCGGTGACGAAGTGGTTGATGGCGACAACGGCGGGCACGCCGAACTTCTGGATGTTCTCGATGTGGCGGCCCAGGTTGGCGCAGCCTTCCTTCACGGCGGCCACGTTCTCGGCGCCCAGGTCGTCCTTCTTGACGCCGCCGTTCATCTTCATGGCGCGCACGGTGGCGACGATGACCACGGCGTCGGGGCTCAGCCCCGCCTTGCGGCACTTGATGTTGAGGAACTTCTCGGCGCCCAGGTCGGCGCCAAAGCCCGCCTCGGTCACCACGTAATCGGCCAGCTTCAGCGCGGTCTTGGTGGCCACGACCGAGTTACAGCCATGCGCGATGTTGGCGAAGGGCCCGCCATGCACGAAGGCGGGGTTGTTCTCGAGCGTCTGCACCAGGTTGGGCTGCATCGCCTGCTGCAGCAGGACGGTCATCGCGCCGTCGGCCTTGATGTCGCGGCAGTAGACCGGCGAGCGGTCGCGGCGGTAGGCCACGATCATGTCGCCAAGGCGCTTTTGCAGGTCGGCCAGGTCATTGGCCAGGCAGAGGATCGCCATGACCTCGGAGGCCACGGTGATGTCGAACCCGCCCTCGCGCGGGAAGCCATTCGCCACCCCGCCCAGCGAGACGTTGATGTTGCGCAGGGCGCGGTCGTTCATGTCCACCACGCGGCGCCAGGCCACCCGGCGCAGGTCGATCTCTTGCTCGTTACCCCAGTAGATGTGGTTGTCGATCATCGCCGCCAGCAGCGAGTGCGCGCTGGTGATGGCGTGAAAGTCGCCGGTGAAGTGGAGGTTCATGTCCTCCATCGGCACCACCTGGGCGTAGCCGCCGCCCGCGGCGCCGCCCTTCATGCCGAAGTTCGGCCCAAGAGAGGCCTCGCGGATGCAGATGCAGGCGTTCTTGCCGATCGCATTCAGCCCGTCGCCAAGGCCCACCGTGGTGGTGGTCTTGCCCTCGCCCGCGGGGGTGGGGTTGATCGCGGTGACCAGGATCAGCTTGCCGTCCTCTTTGTCGGCCTGGGCCTTGATGAATTCGGCGCTGACCTTGGCCTTGTCGTGGCCAAAGGGCAGCAGGTCTTCGGACGGGATCCCGAGCTTGGCGCCGATCTCTTGGATCGGCTTCTTATTTGCAGCGCGGGCGATTTCGATATCGGACATTTCTTACTCCGGCATAGGCCAATTATGATCCAAATTGGCCTCTAGGTTCCAATTATATGGCCCACTTCCAGGCCAATATCACTCGCCCAATCAACCGCAGAGGTCTTCCCTCCGCCGGCTGGACGCACGCGTTTGATACAGATTCGCCCACCGATCAATTGGACCCAAACGCCATCATTTGTTATTTCCACGACCTTTGAGGACACACCGTCGCCGGGGCCTCGCACGCAGTCATAGATTTGCACTTCGTCGCCGTTGATGGTCGTCCAGGCGCCGGGCGCGGGGTTGGTGCCGCGGATCAGGTTGTAGGCCTGCCCCACGGGCTTGTTCCAGTCGATCTTGGCGTGCTTTTTGGTACAGCGGCGCTCGTAGGTCGCCTGGCTCTCGTCGGGCACGATATGCGGCGGGTTGTCGGCTCGAAAGAGGTTCACCACGTCCAGCACGCTGGCGACGGCCGCGGGGTAGATCTTTTTGAAGTAAAGGTCGATCACGGTGTCATCGGGGCCGATGTCGCATTCCCACTGCAGCAGGCTGTCGCCTTCGTCCAAGCCGTCGCTAGGGTAGAACCAGGAAAAGCCCGACTTCGTGTCGCCCATGATGATCGGCCAGTTCACCGCCGACGGCCCGCGATACTTGGGCAAAAGCGACGGGTGGAAGCAGATCGAGCCCATCTTGGGCGTGTCCCGCGCCGCCTCGGGCACGAAGATGTTCACAAAGGCCATGACCATCAGGTCGGCATCATAGCTGGCCAGCTGGTCCACAACCGCCTGGTCCTTGAAATCCGCGGGCTGCTCGACGGGGATGCCCTGTTCCAGGGCGAACTCCTTGACCGGGTCGACGCGGTCGCCCTTGTCCGGCTCGCAGTAGACGGCGATGACGTCGTCGTCGCTGGCGATCAGTTTCTCTAGGCAGTCTTTGCCAAAGGCCTGCTGGCCCATCACGATCAGTCTCATTCGGCGGCTTCCTTGCGAACGTCTCCAACCGCGCCGCTCTCGATCACCGCCGCCAGCGCCTCGCCCTCATAGCCCAAGACCTGCGTCAGGACCTCCTCGGTATGCTCGCCCAGAAGCGGCGAGCGCACGACCTCGACGGGCGAGTCCGACAGCTTGACCGGGCAGCCCACGGTCACATAGGTCCCGCGCTCGGGGTGCTCGACATCAACGATGGTGCCGGTCTTGCGCAGGCCCTCATCCTCCATCAGCTCTTTCATGCTTAGGATCGGCCCGACGGGGATGTTCAGCGGGTTGCAGATGTCCATCACCTCGAATTTGGTCTTGGTCATGGTCCATTGCTCGACGGCGTCGAAGATCTCGTTGAGCTTGTCCAGCCGCTCGGGCGGGGTGGCGTAGCCGGGCGCGTCCTTCCACTCGGGCTTGCCGATCACGTCGCAGACATTGCCCCACACGGCGGCCTGGGTGATGAAGTAGGTATAGGCGTCCGGGTCGGTCTCCCAGCCCTTGCATTTCAGGATGCGGCCGGGCTGGCCGCCGCCGCTGTCATTGCCCGCCCGCGGGGTGGCCTCGCCAAAGGGCACGCCCTCGCCGAACTGGCTGTATTCCTTCAGGGGGCCCGCCGCCAGGCGCTGCTGATCGCGAAGCTTCACGCGGCTGAGGTTCAGCACCCCGTCCTGCATCGCGGCGCTGACCTTCTGGCCCTTGCCGGTCTGGGTGCGGTGGTAGAGCGCGGTGACGATGCCCAGGCACAGGTGCAGCCCGGTGCCGCTGTCGCCGATCTGCGCGCCGGTCACCAGGGGCGGCCCATCGCGGAATCCGGTGGTCGAGGCCGACCCGCCGGCGCATTGCGCCACGTTCTCGTAGACCTTGCAGTCCTCGTACTTGCCCGGCCCGAAGCCCTTGATCGAGGCCAGGATCATCGCCGGGTTGATCTCTTGGATGCGCTCCCAGGTGAACCCCATCCGGTCGAGCGCGCCCGGGGCGAAGTTTTCGACCATCACGTCGCAGGTCTCGATCAGGCGCGTCAGCACCTGCTTGCCGGTCTCGTTCTTCGAGTTCAGCTCGATCGAGCGCTTATTGTGGTTCAGCATGGTGAAGTAGAGGCTGTCCGCCCCCGGCACGTCAATAAGCTGCTTGCGGGTGGCGTCGCCGACGCCCGGGCGCTCCACCTTGATGACGTCCGCACCGAACCAGGCCAGAAGCTGGGTGCAGGTCGGGCCGGATTGCACATGGGTAAAGTCCAGGACTTTGACGCCTTCCAGGGCTTTCATATTGGGTGTCTCCTTGTCGGGAGATGCGCGCAAGCACGCACCTTACGTCTTCTTCACAACGGATTGCGGGTTCAGGTTGCCGATGCGGCCGGATTCTGTGCCGGCCTCGGGGTCGATGATCGCGTTGATCAGGGTGGGCTTGCCGCTGGCGATGGCCTCGCGCACGGCGCGCTCCAGGTCGTCGGGGCTGCGCGCCACAACGCCCTCGCCGCCGAAGGCCTGCATCATCATCTCGTACTTGCCCTCGGGCACAAAGACCGTGGGCGCGGGGTCCCGACCCGTCGGGTCGATATCCGTGCCGCGATAGATGCCCGAGTTGTTAAAGATCACCACGCAGACCGGCAGCTTGTAGCGGCAGATGGTCTCGACCTCCATGCCGCTGAACCCAAAGGCGCTGTCGCCCTCGACGCAGACCACGGGCTGCTGGGTCTCCACGGCGGCGGCAATTGCCGTGCCCATGCCGATGCCCATCACGCCCCAGGTGCCCACATCCAGCCGCTTGCGGGGCTTGGACATGTCGATGATCGAGCGCGCGAAGTCCAGCGTGTTGGCGCCCTCGTTCACCAGGATGGCGTCGGGGTGGTCGGCAAAGACCTTCTTTAGTCGCCCCAGCGCGCCGTGGTAGTCCATCGGCACCGCGTTCGAGCCCAGCTTGGCCCCCATCCGCTCGACATTCGTGGCGACCTTGGCGTTGATCGCATCGGTCCATTCCGCGGGCGGCTTCGCCCAGTCGCCCATGCCAGCGGTCATCATGCTCAGCACGCTCTCGATGTCGCCCACCAGGGGCGCGTCGATGGGCTGGTTGCTGTCCATCTCGGTCGGCGAGATGTCGATATGGATGAATTTCTTGCTGTAGCGCTCGCCCCATTGCTTGCCCTGGCCGTGGCCGAGCAGCCAGTTCAGCCGCGCGCCAACCAGCATCACGCAGTCGCTCTCCTTCAGAACCAGAGACCGCGCCGCGCCCGCGTATTGCGGGTGGTCGTCGGGCAGCAGGCCCTTGGCCATGGACATGGCGATGTAGGGCGCGCCGGATTTCTCGACGAAGTCGCGCACCAGGGCGTCGCATTGCGCATAGGCCGCGCCCTTGCCGAGGATGATCAGCGGCTTCTTGGCGGATTTCAATGTGTCCAGCGCCCGGTCCACCGCCTGCTGGCTGGGGAACTGCGCGGGGGCGGGGTCCACGACCTTGATCAGGGACTTCTGGCCCTGCAGCGCCTCCATGGTCTGGCCCAGCAGCGCGCCGGGCACGTCCAGGTAAACCCCGCCGGGGCGGCCGGAGACCGCCGCGCGGATCGCGCGGGCCACGGCCACGCCGATATCCTCGGCATGCAGCACGCGGTAGGCCGCCTTGCAGAGCGGCTTGGCGATGGCAAGCTGGTCCATCTCCTCATAGTCGCCCTTCTGCAGGTCCACGATCTCGCGTTCGGACGAGCCCGAGATCAGGATCATCGGCCAGCAATTCGTCGTGGCGTGGCTCAGGGACACAAGCCCGTTCAGGAACCCCGGCGCCGAGACCGTCAGGCAGACGCCGGGCGTCTTGGTCAGGTAGCCGGCGATGGCGGCGGCGTTGCCCGCGTTGCTCTCATGCCGGAACGAGATCACGCGCATGCCCTCTTCCTGCATCATCCGGCCCAGATCGGTCACCGGGATGCCGGGCACGTGATAGATGTTCTCGATTCCGTTCAGCTTGAGCGCGTCGATGATCAGGTGGAATCCGTCCGTCAACTCTACATCGGTTTCGATGGCTCCGTCCGCCATATGTGTCTCTCCTTGGCCGCCTAGCTGGCAGCGTTTAAGCGTAGTTCGAATCTGGTCCAGGTGCGGCGCACATGCTCGTGCAGCCGCATTGTGTGTTGGCGCACCAGGTCGCAGGCGCGGTCGGCGTCGCGCGCCTCGAGCGCCTCGATAATGCCCAGGTGGTCCACGACCGAGCGGCTGGCGCGGTCGCTTTCCTCCATGGCGCGGCGGCGCACGGCATGCATATGCACGAACAGCCCGTCGGCCATCTCGGCCAGTAGGGCGCAGCCCGACATCTCTAGGATCATCTGGTGAAAGCGGATATTGGCCTCGGAATACTCGGCCAGGTCGGCCTGCGCCGAGCTTTCGGAGTGTTTCAGCGCGTGTTTGCGCAGCGCGGCGATCTGTTTGTCGGCGGCGACGCCCGCGGCGAGCCGCGCGGCCATGCTCTCTAGCGCCGCCCAGGCGACGATCATCTCCAGGATCTCGCCCATGGTCTTGCGGACCACGAAAACGCCCTTGCGGGGGCGGATCTCTATAAAGCCGTCATTCTCCAGCCGGGTCAGCGCCTCGCGCAGCGGGGTGCGGGACACGCCAAGCTGCTCGGCCATCGAGCGCTCGTCCAGCCGCAGGTCCGCCATGTCCTCATAGATATTCATGCCGATGATCGCCGTGCGCAGGCGTTCGTACACGTGGTCCTTCAAGGTGATGGACGTCTCTATGGGTTGCAGCTGCATGGATGCCGATTCGCTGTGGTCCTTGGTATACCATAGGCATGCATACCGGATGCCGCAACAGGTCTTCGCATTCCGCTTACAACAATGTGATCAATACGTTCTAGGACGCCTCGCTGACCGCGGCGCCGACATCCGGCAGCGTGATCGTGAAACACGCACCGCCCTCGACGTTGCGCGCCGATATCCGGCCCGACATGTCGCGTATCGTGCCAAAGCTGATCGACAGGCCCAGCCCGGTGCCCTTGCCGGGCTCCTTGGTGGTAAAGAACGGCTCGAACAGCTTATCCAGCACGGTCTCGGGGATGCCGCCGCCGCTGTCATAGACATGCACCGCATGCCCATCGGGCCCGTCAAAATCCGCCTCAAATCGGATCTCACCGGGGCCGCCGTCGCCATGCTCCTCGATCGCGTCGCGCGCGTTGCTGACCAGGTTCAGCAGTACCTGCTCAAAGATCACGCGTTCACCCATCACATAGGCGGGCGTCTCGGGCACCGCGACCTTGAGCGAGATATCCAGCGTCTTCAGCTGCGTGCGGGCCAGCGTTGCGGTTTCCAGCAGCGCCTCGCGCAGGTCGAACGGCTCCATCACGCCCACCGCCTTGCGGCCAAAGACGCGCATGTGGTTGATGATCTGCGAGGCGCGTTCGGTCTGCTCGCCCATGCGCTGCAGCTTGCCCATCAGGTAATCGGGGTCGACGATCCCTTTCTGGATGCGCTTGACGCAGTTGGAAGAGGCCATGCGGATCACGCCCAGCGGCTGGTTCAGCTCATGGGCGATGCCGGTGGCCATCTCGCCCAGGGTGGCCATCTTCGAGGCCTGGATGAGCTGCTGTTCCGAGATGCGCAGCTCGGTGACGTCCTTGGCGGTCAGGACCACGCCGATCCCGTCGACATAGGTCTGCACGGTTAGCGTGACGCGGTCGGGCGCGCGGCGGATCTCCTCCGGCGCCATGTTCTCGCGCGCAAGCTGCGCCTCGATCCAGTCCTCGGGATCGCCGGACACGCCGGGGAAGGCGCCCAGGTGATAGCCCATGCGTAGGAATTCCTTCTGCGTGAAGCTATGCGGCAGCTCGGCCAGGATATCGCGGTTAAAGCGCCGGAACGCGGCGTTCAGGAAGATCGCGTGGCCGGTCTCGTCAAAGACCACGACCTGCTCGGCAATCTGGTCAAAGGCGGTGACAAGGCGCTTTTGCTCCTGCTGGGCCTCCTCGGTGGCGCGCATCGACTCCTGAAAGATCACCGTGGCGCGGGCCATGCTGCCGATCTCGTCATCGCGGTCGGTGTCGGGCACCGAGATCTCGTCCTCGCCGCGCGAGATCATCGTCATGCAGTTCACGATCACCTCCACGCGGGCCTTCTTCGCCAGCAGTTGATTGCGCTGCTCGGCCAGGGTGGCGCGGTCCTGCGCCAGCGAGTTCGCCATGTCGTTGAAGCATTGCGCGGTCTCGGCCAGCTCGTCGGTGCCGCGCACGCGGATCTTGCGATCTAGGTCGCCGGCGGCGAAGCCCCGCGCGCCCTCCCGCAGCCAATGCAGCTGATGCGTCAGATAGGACCCCAGCACGTAGCCGAAGATCGCCACCAGGGACATCCCGATGAAGGCCACCGCAAGGTTCCAGGCCAGGGCCATCGCGATCTCGCGCTCGACCGAGGCCGTGGACAGACCCATCTCGATACGGCCATAATCCAGCCCCTCGACGGTGATCGGCACGTCCAGGTCGATGCGGTGGTCGTTACGCGCGGTGTCAAAGCTGGCATCCGCCGCGAATTCTGCGGCAAGCGCCAAGGCATCGCCGCCTTCGGACAGAACCAGGCCGGTCGGGTTGCGCACCCGCAGATAGCTTAGCTCCTCCGTCGACAGGGCGGTCTCAATCGTGGCGTCCAGCGTGGCCAGGTCGGTGGCGATCACCGCGTCAGAGACCGCGTTGGCAAAGACCCGCGCCGTCGCCTCGGCCCGTTGATAGAGCTGATCCGCGGCCGAGCCGCCCAGGGCGAATTGGTTGATCCCGATCAGGATCCCCATCACCGTCAATTCGATGAGGGCGATCCCCAGGACCGTTTTTAGCCGGAAGGACATGCGGCACCGCCTCCAGTCGCGATGCCGGTATCGGCCCGGGCCATGCCCAGCCCGCGCACATCGTCCCAATCGCTGTCGCCAGAGAGGGTGAACCCGTTCATCCCGATCCCGTCGACCAGCGCCGGCTGATCGGCGGCGATGTCCAGAAAGGCCTGCCGCACGGCATCGGCGAGCGCCTCGGGCAATTCGCGGGACGCGGCGAAGGCGTGCGGGGTATAGGCCTCTGTCTCATGCATGATGCGCAGCTGCGCCCGGATCGCCGGATCGACGGCATTGAAGGTGCGCGTGACCCCGCCGCCTGCGGCCATCAGCCCGGCGGCAACCGCGCGGTACACGCTGTCATGGGACTTCACATAGTTGGGGGTGAAGGCGATCCCGCGCTCGGACAGGGTCGAGCGCGTCAGGATGCTGGCCCCGAACGCCCCGGGCGAGGGAAAGGCCACCTGCGTGCCATCAAGATCGCCAAGCGCCTGCACCGGACCCTCGGCGCGCGCCACGATCACGCCCTTCAGCCGTTTCTGCGATTGCCGGGCGAAGGCGCGATAGCCGCTCTCTTCCGAGAAGATCGCGTAATGCATGGGGTTCATATAGGCGATGTCATAGGCGCCCTCGGCCAGGCAGGCCTCGAATGTGGGGATGTCCTTGGTGGTCTTGAACTGTACGGTCACGCCGGTGCGGGCGCTGAGTTCGGACAGGAAGGGCCCCCACATCTTGGCCAGGCGGCTGGCGGATTGCTGCGGCACGATGCCGAAGGTCAGGGTCGTGCCGCCCGATTGCGCATGCGCGGTGGTGGTGCCCGCAATCGCGAGGGCCATCGCCGCAACGGTTTGAGCCAGGCGCCGCATCATGCCGCTCCCTCCGGCTTTTGGCCGTTCGGCGCGGGGTCCTGCTTGATCGCGGCCATTGCGGCCTTTTGCGCCTTCTCGATCATGAAGCTGGCAAGCTCGGCATTGCCGCGCTCCTCGCCGCCGCTGGCCTCGGCCTGTTTGATCGCCCTCACCAGGTCCTCGGCCACCAGCGGTTTGGACAGGAAGTCCACCGCGCCGATCTGGATCGAGGATTGCAGCGCGCTGGGGTCGCCGCTGAGCACAACGAAGGACAGGCCGCGATCCGCGAACCGAGCCTGCGCGCGCGACACCAGCTGCAGCCCGTTCGACGTCTCTCCGGCCTGGTCGACGAAATGCACGTCGGTGACGACGACCTTGATGGCGGGGTTGGCCGCGATGAGTTCCAGCGCCTTGTCGACATCCGGGGCGGTCAGGCATTTCCAGCCTTCCAGGTCGACGATGTCCGCAAGCTCCTCAAGCGCGTCGGTGTCATCATCGGCGAGCAGGACGGTGAGGTCGGGTGTTCGGAATGTTTCGGGGGCCATTACTCGTTCTCCATTTAACTCGTTACTGCTGGGGCCGCGATATGCGGGGCGAATTCGACCTAAGGTGGACCGTTTGGCCGCGGTTGAGCGCGTTGGGCTGGCGCGCCGCGCGGCAGGTTGTGAAAAATTTTAGGTAAACTCGCGCTAGATTCTTGCGTTGATCGCCTCGATTAATTCATCCGTATCAACGGGTTTGGCGAAACAGGCGGCGGCGCCATGGGCCATCGCCTCTTCTCGGGAAGACTCCGCGCCGTGCCCGCTAACCACGATTACAATTCCCTGGTAGGCGCGGTTCTTGAGTTCACGGATCAGCTCCAATCCCCCCATTTTGGGCATCTTTAGGTCGGTCACGACGACATCGAAGCTGGATTTCGCGCTTTCCTCCAGCGCGTGCGGCACGTCGCAGGCGGTGGTGACGTCGAAATCCTCAAGCTCTAGGGATTCCTGTAACTCCTCGCGCAGAAAGGGTTCGTCGTCGACAACAAGAACACGGGCCATGGTACCTCCGGGTGTTGGCTGGATTTTGCACCACCCATCTTAAGGACAAGCTAACCGGGGACGATTGCGTTCTGCGGGCGAGGCTTGACATCGCGGGGCGGAATCCGCACCCAAACGCCCATGCCGCATTTTCATATCGAGTATTCCGCGAACCTAGAGGACGCCGATATCGGCGGGCTCTGCGAGGCGGTCCGCGCCGCCGCTGTCCAGGTCGAGGCCTTCCCCATGCCGGGCGTGCGCGTGCGCGCCACGCGGGTGGACCATTATGCGATCGCGGATGGCGACCCCAAGCATGGCTTCGTGGACATCTCGATCCGGCTGCGGGGCGGCCGCCCCGACGAGGTCAAGGCGGCGGCGACGCAGGCCATCTTTGAGGCCGCGCGGGTGTTTCTGGCGCCGGTCATGGCCGAGCGTTCCATCGCGCTGTCGCTGGAGATGCGGGACATCGACCCCGCGCTTTCACCGAAGGCGGGAACGGTCAGAGAGCACCTTTCCCAGGGGTAGAAAAAGATTCGCGTGCTGAAAACTTTCTGAATCTCAGGGACTTGGTTAACCCGTCTTTTGCCGATAAACATGCTGCTTAAATTTTGAACATGTGCTCGAAACTTGCCCAAATGCCTTGCAGAATCCCGCGCCTGGCGTTCCAACCCCGCCAATAAAACTCGCAGACTGGGGGTGAACCCGCCTTAAGTGCCACCGCGGGTGCCGCAAGCCCCGCTTGAAAGCGTGCGATGGCATCGGTCTGGAAACCAAGAAACGCCACCGCACTCCGCACATAACTGCGTGGGTGGCATATGGCGTTCTTCGTCATGTTTCGCAACGTCCCCGCGCCTTCCGCAAAGGGAAATGCGATGAAGAAACTACTTGGAACAACCGCTGCTCTTGTTCTGGCCGCTGCCGCGCCTGCCATGGCCTGCGACGCGCCGATCAAAGTGGGCGTGCTGCACTCGCTGTCGGGCACGATGGCGATCTCGGAGACCACCCTGAAGGACACCATGGTCATGCTGATCGACCAGCAGAACGCCGCCGGCGGCGTGCTGGGCTGCGAACTGGAGGCCGTTGTGGTCGACCCGGCCTCCGACTGGCCGCTCTTTGCGGAGAAGGCGCGCGAGCTGTTGACCGTGCATGAGGTGGACGTGATCTTTGGCAACTGGACCTCGGTGAGCCGCAAATCCGTGCTGCCCGTGATCGAAGAGCTGAACGGCCTGCTGTTCTACCCCGTCCAGTACGAGGGCGAGGAGAGCTCCAAGAACGTGTTCTACACCGGTGCGGCGCCCAACCAACAGGCGATCCCGGCCACGGATTACTTCTTGGAAGAGCTTGAGGTCGAGAAATTCGCCCTGCTCGGCACCGACTATGTCTACCCGCGGACCACGAACAACATCCTGGAAAGCTACCTGCAGCAAAAGGGCATCGCGGCGGACGACATCTTTGTCAACTACACCCCCTTCGGGCATAGCGACTGGTCCAAGATCGTCTCTGACGTTGTGGCGCTGGGCGCGGACGGCAAGAAGGTCGGCGTTATCTCGACCATCAACGGCGACGCCAACGTTGGCTTCTACAAAGAGCTGGCCGCGGCTGGCATCTCGGCCGACGACATCCCCGTTGTGGCCTTCTCGGTCGGCGAGGAAGAGCTGGCCGGTCTCGACACCACCAACCTGGTGGGCCACCTGGCGGCCTGGAACTACTTCCAGTCGGCCGAGAGCGAGGCAAACGAGGGCTGGGTTGAGGCCTGGAAGGCCACCATGGGCGAAGAGCGCGTGACCAACGACCCGATGGAGGCGCATTACATCGGCTTCAACATGTGGGTGAACGCCGCGACCGCTGCCGGCACCACCGACGTGGACGCCGTGCGGACCGCCATGTACGGCCAGGAGTTCCCGAACCTGACCGGCGGCACCGCCGTGATGCTGCCCAACCACCACCTCGCCAAGCCCGTGCTGATCGGCGAGATCCAGGAGGACGGCCAGTTCGACATCATCAGCCAGACCTCGGAAGTGCCGGGCGACGCCTGGACCGACTACCTGCCGGAAAGCGCCGTGCTGAAGTCCGACTGGGCTGAGCTGGGCTGTGGCATGTACAACACCGAGACCTCGACCTGCGTGCAGATCAAGTCGAACTACTAAGGTTTCGTCGCGGCTGACGCCGCGCCGACCAACTGGGGGGAGGCTCTGCCTCCCCCCAGACCCCCCTCCGGGATATTTCCAAACCGAAGAAGACCCTTGCGCTGCGGAAAAGCGGCGCGTGTGTGAAGTGAGGCGACGTGCAGCAGATCCTGAAACTGATCGCGATTTGTGTCGTGGCCGTTCTGCCCTTGGGCCCTGTCGCGGCGCAGGACGCCGAAGCCCCCATCCAGCAACTCCTGCAGGAGCATGGCGACATCATCGCCAAGAGCTCGCGCAAGACCATCGCCCCGGCGATCGATGCCCTGGCCGCCAGCGGGCTGGCCGAGGCGCAGGCCGTTCTGGAGCGCTGGCAGGCCAAGGAGATGTGGCGCAACAAAGAGACCGGTCTCTTTGTGTACGGCACGAAGACCAAGAAAGAGCTGGCCGCCTTTGACTTCGCCAGCGGTGCCGAGATCGGCACCTTCCCCACCAAGGAATTCAAGCAGCTGAAACCCAATAGCGGCATCCGCGGCATGATCGGCGCCGCGCTGGTGCAGTTCCAGCTGAACGCGCCCGACCCCGTGGCGCGGGCCACCGCCCTGGACGCCATCGAGCGCGACGCCGAGCCCGCGCATCTGACCGCCCTGCGCGGCGCCATCGAGGGCGAGGCCGATGCCGGGCTGAAGGCCCGCAAGGCACGACTGGAGCGTCTGCTGACGATCCGCTTCGCCGAGGGTGACGCCGAGCGCATCGCCGCCATCGAGGGCTTTGCCGGCGATTTGGGCGTGGATGTGCGCGCCACATTGAATCCGCTCGTGGTGACCGAGATCGCCTTCGCCGACGCGGCCCCTGACGGGCCCGAGGTCGCGCGGCTGATCACCTTGGGGGAGGCGACGCTGTCGCGTCGCGATGCCTATGACATGCTGGTGGCCGCCGAGCTGGCGCCGCCGCGCCTGGACGCCGACGCCAAGCGCACCGCCCTGATCGAGAACATCTCGGACGGGCAGGTCGCGGGCGTGCAGGTCGCCTCGCTGAGCACCGAGGCCGCGCGCGACATCGCCTATGCCAAGCTCGCCGAGCGCGGGCTGGCCGCGCCCGCCGCCACCGAGGCCCAGATCGACGCCGCGCTGGCGCAGCGGACCTTCTTTGAGCGCTATACCGGCGCTACGCCCAGCGTGGCCGTGGCGGCGCTGAGCGTGCTGCAATCCATCGAGGCCAAGGTCGCGGTGAACCAGACCGCGGACCTGGCCTTGGACGCCATATCCCTGGCTTCTATCTACTTCCTGGCCGCCATCGGCCTGGCCATCACCTTCGGCGTGATGCGGGTGATCAACATGGCCCATGGCGAGTTCATCATGATGGGCGCCTATACGGGCTATGTGGTGCAGCTTTTCGTGCCGAATTACACAATGTCGATCATCCTGGCGATCCCGCTGGCCTTCGCGGTGACCTTCGCGGCGGGGGTGGCGATGGAGCGGCTGGTGATCCGCTGGCTCTACCACCGGCCCTTGGAGACCCTGCTGGCGACCTTCGGGATCTCGATCGCGCTGCAGCAGATCGCCAAGAACATCTTTGGCACCCAGGCGCGGCCGCTCACGGCGCCGGGCTGGCTGGACGGCTCGCTGGTGTTCAACGACATCGTCTCGATCAGCTATATCCGGATCGCGATCTTCGTGCTGGCCTTGCTGTTCCTGGCGCTGTTCCTCTTCGTGATGAACCGCACGCGGCTGGGGCTGGAGGTGCGCGCGGTGACGCAGAACCCGCGCATGGCGGCCTCGATGGGGATCAACCCCGACCGGATCAACATGCTGACCTTCGGCTTCGGCTCGGGGATCGCGGGGATCGCGGGCGTGGCGATTGGGCTTTACGCCAAGGTGACCTCCGAGATGGGGGCGGATTACATCGTGCAGTCCTTCATGACGGTGGTCGTGGGCGGCGTGGGCAACATCTGGGGCACGCTGCTGGGGGCGAGCATGGTGGGGGTCTTCCAGAAGGGCGTGGAGTGGCTGAACCCCTCGAACACGCTGGCCGCGCAGACCTACATGATCCTCTTCGTGATCCTTTTCATTCAGTTCCGGCCACGGGGCATCATCGCCCTCAAGGGCCGCGCGGCGGAGGCATAGAGAATGCTTGATCTTGAGACGCCAATCGGGGACGCTGGGCCTCGAATTTTAAGCAAAGGACTTGTTCATGCTTCGCTACATCGCGCTTCTGTCCTGCCTCGCGGGACCGGCGCTCGCCGATGGTTTCGGCTTTCGCACCCCATCGGCCAACATTTTTTGCAACGGCTCGCTGCAGGGCGGCGCGCAGCTATACTGCACCATTATCAACCACAACGGCTCTGGGGGCTGCGCCTCCGGGAGGCAGTTCGACATGCGCATGGGCGAGCGCGGCAGGGTGCAGGCCACCTGCGGGCGTCCGTCCGGAAAGGCGTCCCGGTACACCGACATCGCGGAATACGGCGCGACCGGCAATTTCGGGCGCATAACATGCACATCGCAGACCACCGGGTTTACCTGCACCAATGCGGATGGCCATGGGTTCTTCCTGTCGCGCGCAAAGCAGCTGGTGTTCTAAGTCACGCAAAACGTGCGGGGGCGGCGCATGTCTGAGGCACGGCTTACGCAATCCCGGCGCGGGCCCCTGGTGGCGCGCCACCCCTCGCTGGTGATCTTCCTGGTGGTGCTGGCGCTGTTCACCCTGGGGGTGACGGTGCTGGCCGAGGGGTTCGGGATGGGCATGATCTCAACCTCCTTCGTGAAGACCCTGGGCAAGACGCTGTGCCTGTGCCTGGTGGCCTTGGCGATGGACCTGGTCTGGGGCTATTGCGGGATCCTGTCGCTGGGGCACATGGCGTTCTTCGGGATCGGGGGCTACGCGATTGGCATGTGGCTGATGTATGCGCGCACCGAGATCATCGTGGCCGAGAGCATGGCCGCCGCGGCCCTGCCGCCCACAGCCGCGGAGATATCGCAGGGGATCGCCACGCAAATCTTCGGCGTGGTGGGCGCGTCCGAGTTCCCGCCCATCTGGGCCTTCGCGCATTCGCTGCCGCTGCAGCTGGCGGCGGTGGTGCTGGTGCCGGGGCTCTTGGCGCTGGTCTTCGGCTGGCTGGCCTTCCGCAGCCGGGTGACGGGCGTGTACCTGTCGATCCTGACGCAGGCGATGACGCTGGCGCTGGCGCTGTACCTGTTCCAGAACGACAGCGGGCTGCGCGGGAATAACGGGCTCTCGGGGCTGCAGAACCTGCCCGGGCTGGACGCGGTGCCGCAGGCGACGGTGTCTTTGTGGTTCTTCTGGGGCTCGGCGCTGGCGCTGGGGCTGGCCTACGCCCTATGCACCTGGGTGGTGTCGGGCAAGTTCGGCTCGGTGATCCGGGCGATCCGCGACGACGAGAGCCGGGTGCGGTTCCTGGGCTACTCGGTGGAGGCGTATAAGCTGTTCATCTTCACCTTCACGGCCATCCTGGCGGGGATCGCCGGCGCGCTCTACTACCCGCAGGCGGGGATCATCAACCCGGCAGAGATCGCGCCGATTGCGTCGATCTACCTGGCGGTCTGGGTGGCGATCGGCGGGCGCGGGCGGCTCTATGGGGCGGTGATCGGCGCGGGTTTTGTGTCGCTGTTGTCGACCTGGTTCACGGGCGGGCAGGCGCCGGACGTGAATTTGGGGGTCTACACGATCCAGTGGGTGGATTGGTGGACGGTGCTCTTGGGGCTCAGCTTCGTGGCGGTGACGTTGTTTGCGCCGCAGGGGATCGGCGGGCTGTTTGATCTGCTCTCGCGGCGCGCGCGCGCCGAGGAGGGCCCGCAAGGGCTCAAGGAGGCGCCCCAGAAATGAACACGCTGCTAGAGGTCTCCGGGGTCTCCGTCTCCTTCGACGGGTTCAAGGCGATCAACAACCTGACCTTCAACATCGGCGCGGCGGAGCTGCGCGCGGTGATCGGCCCGAACGGGGCGGGCAAGACGACCTTCATGGATATCGTGACGGGCAAGACGCGCCCCGATGAGGGGCGGGTGATCTGGGGCGAGAAATCGCAGTCTCTGCTGGCGATGTCCGAGAGCCAGATCGCCCAGGCCGGCATTGGGCGCAAGTTCCAGCGTCCCACGGTGTTCGAGGACCAGTCGGTGGCCGACAACCTGATGCTGGCGCTGCGCAACAAGCGCGGGCCGCTGGCGGTGCTGCGGTTCCGGCCCTCGGGCGACGACCACGCCAAGGTGCGCGACCTGGCCACGCAGATCGGGCTCACCCAGGCGCTGGAGCGCAAGTCGGGCGAGCTCAGCCACGGCCAGAAGCAGTGGCTGGAGATCGGCATGCTGCTGGCGCAGGACCCCAAGCTGCTCTTGGTGGACGAGCCCGCCGCGGGCATGACCCCCGCCGAGCGCGAGCACACCACCGAGATCCTGGTGGAGGCCGCCAAGACCCGCGCCGTGGTGGTGGTCGAGCAAGACATGGAATTCGTCCGCCGCCTGGGCTGCAAGGTCACGGTGCTGCATGAGGGCTCGGTGCTGGCCGAGGGCTCCATCGACCACGTGACCAGCGACGAGAAGGTGATCGAGGTGTATCTTGGCCGATAGCTTGATGGAGATCGAGGACCTGACGCTGCATTATGGCGGCAGTCAGATCCTGAACGGGGTCAGCCTCAGCGCCGCGCGCGGCGCGGTGACCTGTGTGATGGGCACCAACGGGGTGGGCAAGACCAGCCTGCTCAAGGCGATCTCGGGCACGCATGGGCGCAGCGGCGGCAGCTACAGGCTGGATGGCGAGCAGATCAGCAAGGCCAGCGCCCACGCGCTGGCGCAAAAGGGCGTGGCCTATGTGCCCCAGGGGCGCGAGATCTTCCCCTTTCTGACGGTGCGCGAGAACCTCGAGACCGGCTTTGCCTGCCTGCCGCGCGACCAGCGGCAGCTGCCCGAGGAGATCTTCGAGCATTTCCCGATCCTCAAGGACTTCCTGGGGCGCCGCGGCGGCGACCTCTCGGGTGGGCAGCAGCAGCAGCTGGCGATTGCGCGGGCGCTGGTGACCCGGCCCAAGCTGTTGTTGCTGGACGAGCCGACCGAGGGCATCCAGCCCAATATCATCCAGCAGATCGGCCAGGTGATCCGCGACCTGCGGGCGCGGGCCGAGATGGCGATTGTGCTGGTGGAGCAGTATTTCGACTTCGCCTATGAGCTGGGCGACCGGTTCACGGTGCTGGAACGCGGCAGCGTGAAGTTCTCCGGCACAAGAGACGCGATTGCGCGCGACGCGCTTTTGGCCTCGGTGTCGGTCTAAATCTGGGCGGTGGCGGAAGCTTAAAAAGCTTCCGGCCCGATTTCCTTGTAGGAAATCGGCGGCAGGTCACAGAACTCGCGAAGCTGGGCGAATGCTGGGCCAGTCACTCCTGCCGTGAAATGGGAGGGCGGGTTCACCGCGCGCTCTGTTAACCAAGGGGTCTGCCAGACACCGTGCCCGACAGAAGTCCGACGTTTTGCCGACGTTTTGCCGACACCGGAATTCTCAACAAAATAAGGCGTTAACCCCCGATTCGCGGGATCTGTGTGCGCGCAGCGTTAAGAACCGGTCAAGGCCTCAGCCCGCGCCCTTCTCCCGTGCGATCTCGCCATAGGTCGCGGCGTTGGGGCAGTGCTGGGGCCCGAACTCGGTGGCCCGCCCGCTTAGATACCACCGACAGGCGCGCGGGCGGTCGCAGTTCTGGCAGCGCTCTAGGATCTCCATCTCGCGCCAATGCGGGTGGCTGATATCCTCGTCGGTCAGGCCGAATTTCTCTGCCATGCCAAGCACTTGACGGCGCAGCTGGGGCCGGGCCAGGATCGTCTGCCGCAGGGCGTGGGGCTCCAGGGCCAGGTCGGAGAGCTCGGTATCGGCCATCGCGTCCAGCTCGCCTAGCTCGCGCCGCTGCGCCAGGTAGGTGGCGAGTTTCTCAAAAATGCCCATCGCTTGGCTCCTCCTTTATCCTGAAGGCAGCCTATAGCCCGGCCCCGGCCGCGGCTTTGATCTAAATCAACTCAGGTGACCGCGGAAAAAGGCCGCGACTTCAGCGGCATAGAGATCCCGCGGCACGTCCCCGGTGATCGAGGCCTTGGCCTCGGCGATCTGCTCGGCGGTCATCAGCGTGCTGCCGAACAAGTCGATGAGATCCTCGGTGAAGCCCGCGTCATATTCGGGGTGGAACTGCACCGAGAGCGCTGGGAAGTCGTCATAGGCCAGCGCGGCCACCGGGCAGTAGGGCGCCGAGGCGGTCACCGTCGCCCCGGGCGGTGCCTTCGTCACCTGGTCCTGATGCGCGACATAGGCGGGGGTCTCCGCGCCCGCCATGTCAAAGCGCCTTGCACCGGTGATGAAACCCTGGTCGACCTTCTCGGCCTTGCCGCCCAGAACATCCGCCATGATCTGGTGCCCAAAGCAGATGCCAAAGATCGGCGTGCCATGTGCGCGGTGCGCCAAAATATTCTCGCGCAACGGCTGCATCCAGGGGGTATCATCATAGACGCCCTTCTCGGAGCCCGAGATGATGATCCCATCGGTCTCGCCGGGCGCCTTGGGCGGCAAGTCGCCCGCGATATGCAGGCTCTCCAGGTCGGCCTCCGGCAGGTGCGGCGCGATCCAGCGGATCACGTGGTTGCCGGTGGGGCCGTATTTAGCGGTCAGCTTGTCGGGGCTGAGGCAGTCATAGACGGTAAGTTTCATGTCGCCTCCCTACTCAGGCCCGCCCGCCGGGTCCATAGGCGAGATACATTGGCTCGTTCTGGGCGAAGCGCTCTGGGCGCAAGGGGTGGATGTCAAAGCTCAGGGGGCGGCCCAGGATGCCCTCGGCGATGCTAAGGCCGACCGCGGGGGCAAGCTTGAGCCCATGACCGGAAAAGCCGCAGGCAAGCTGCAGGCCGGGGCGCCCGTCGACCGGGCCAAGCACCGGGTGCCAGTCGGGCGTGATGTCATATGTCCCGCTGACGGACCTAAGCGGCGCGGCCCCGGCCAGGCCCGGGAACCGCGTCTGGATGGCCCGCTCGATCCGCCCGAAATGGGCGTCCTCGCTGTGTTGCGTGGGCACCACCAGGGGATCCTCGACCAGCTCCATCTGGGGCGGATAGGCGGCAGCAAGGACAGTGTTGCCCATGTCGGGCCGCAGCACGATATTCGCCGTGCCATCGGTCACACAGGTCGAGAGCCGCCCCGCGCCGCGCGGCAATTGCAGATACATCGTGTCCAGCCGGCGCGATTCGATGGGAACGTCCACCAAGCCGCCGGTCCATGGTCCGGTCGCGCACACGATGTGACCGGCCTGTATGTCGCCACGCTCGGTAGAGACGTGACCGGCCCCGACCGCCGCAACCTCGGAGCGCGCAAGCGCGACACGCCCGGTCGCCTGCGCCGCCGCCAGCCAGCTCAGCGTGATCTTGGTGACGTCGATATAGCCCCCCGCCGGGTCCCAGGCGCCGCCAACAAGACCGTCGGTGTTTATCACGGGCTCGATCTGCGCAATGCGATCCGGCCCGATGAACTCGGTCTCGATCCCCAGCGACCGGGCGAGATCCACATTCCGCTGAGCGGGCGCGACCTGATCCGGGGTCACTGTCAGCAGGTAGCCCATGGGGACATAGCCGCTCGCCCCAATCCCGACCCGCGCCGTCCAATCTGCAAAGAAATCAATGCCATAGAGGGCCATCTGCAGCGTCAGCGCGTTCGAGTAATGCATCCGCACCTGCCCAAAGGTGCGCCCCGACATGCCGCCCAAGGGGCCGGTCTTGTCGAGCACCAACACGCGCAGGTCAGAGAGCTGAGACAATTGCCAGGCGATGGCCGCGCCCATAACGCCCGCGCCGATCACCACGACATCGGCCTTGTCTGGCAGCGCTGTTCCCGTCATCTCAAGCTCCCTTTGCGGCCATGCCCTCCAGCATATCGTGCAACCCGCGCGCGGCCTCGGTCTGCGGATGCTCCATCGCCCTAAGCCTGGCCGCAGGCGCCTGCCCGTCCCGGGCTTGACCCCGGACCTCTAACACCGGGGCAATAGCAGATCCCGGATCAGGTCCGGGATGGGTGTCGCGCGCGTTACCAATCGAACGCCCGGTCGATCCCCGCCATCTTCACGCCGGTGAAGGCCGAGGCCTCAAAGCTCAGAGCCCGCAGGTCCTCGACCTCCAGGTTATGCACGCTGGACTTGCCGCAGGCCTTGGCCAGCGCGGTGATCTCCATGGTCATCGCCGTCAGATAGCGCGCGACACGCTCGGCACCCGCATGCGGGTCCATGCGCTTTTCCAGCTCGGGGTTCTGGGTGGCCACGCCCACGGGGCAGAGCCCGGTATGGCAGTGGTGGCAAGCGCCCGGCGAGGTGCCCAGCTTGGCGTAATCCTCTAGGTAGCGGGGCGAGTTGCAGCCCATGGCGATCATGGCCGAGTTGCCGATCATTACGGCGTCCGCACCCAGCGCCAGGCACTTGGCCGCGTCCACGCCGGACCTAATGCCGCCCGCGGCGACCAGGCTGACCTTGCCGGACATGCCGCACTCGTCCAGGCTTTCACGCGCGGCGCGGATCGCAGACATGGTCGGGATGCCGGTGTGGTTGAGCAGCAGTTCGGGCGAGGCGCCAGTGCCGCCCTCGGCCCCGTCCACCACCACGATATCCGCACCCGCCTTGGCGGCGATGGCCACGTCGTAGCGCGGGCGCGTGGCGCCCATCTTGAGGCTGATCGGCACCTGGTAGTTCGTCGCGATGCGAAGCTCCTCGATCTTCACCGCCAGATCATCGGCGCCCAGGAAGTCCGGGTGCCGGATGGTCGAGCGCTGATCCACGCCCTCCGGCAGGGTGCGCATCTGCGAAATCCGCGGGCTGACCTTCATGCCGAGCAACAGCCCGCCGGTACCGGGCTTGGCACCCTGGCCCACGACGATCTCTAGCCCGTCGGCGCGGCGCAGGTGATCCAGGTCGATCCCATAGCGCGCGGGGGACATCTGATAGACCAGCTTGTTGGAGGCCTCGCGTTCCTCCTCCAGCATGCCGCCCTCGCCGGTGCAGGTCATCGTGCCCACGCGGCTGGCGCCATAGCCCAGCGAGGCCTTTGCGTTGGCGCTGAGCGCGCCGAAGGACATCGAGGCGATGTAGATCGGGATATCCAACTCCAGAGGCTTGGCCACCACATCCGTGCCGCGCCCGCCGCCCAGGATCGTCTTGGTGGTGCAGCTCTCGCGGTAGCCCTCCAGCGGCAGACGGGTCATCGTGGCGGGCACGAAGGTCAGGTCGTCAAAGGTCGGCATCCGCTTGTTGAACGTGTTATAGCCGCGCACTTGGTAACGGCCCAGCTGGGCCAGGGCGTGCACCTCCGAGATCGCCTCGGGCGTCCAGCGGGTGGAGCCGCCCTCGTCATAGCTGGACGGGACGCCAGCCGGGCGGCCCTCGATCGCGCCCGCATCGGCAAAGCGGATCTCGTCCTCGGGCGGCAGTTCGAACGGGTAGCTGTACGGTTCGGACATCATCTTCTCCTGTCGGGCGGCGGGATAAATCCCGCCCTACGCGGCGAGGCGCACCCTCTGTAGGGCGGGACTTGTCCCGCCTTGCTTTCTAGATCATCAGCCACGCGCTTGCGTCTCGGCTCTCAAAATACCAAAGCCGCTCTCCGGCGACCATTTTTCGCCAGTTTCGGCTCGAATCCACCAGGCCCAGCGGGTCCAGGATCGCGTCCACCTCGGCGACTTCCTCGGCGGTGGGCTCTACGACGTTCACGTCCACGCCCAGGCTGTCGACGTCGCCCGCGACCCAGACCTCCGCCGACCACAGCGCGTCGGCGCAGCTCTCGCCCGCGCCGCCCAGGGCGATGATCTTGCCCTGATGCGCCATGAAGCCCGACTGGTAGCCGATCTTGCCCTCGACCACGATGTTGCCGCCCTTCATCGCCACGCCGCAGCGCGGCCCGGCGTCGCCTTTCACATGGATTGTGCCGTTGATCATCGCCGCGCCCACGGACATGCCAGCATAGCCGCCCACGGTGATGTGGCCCTTGGACATGCCCTCGCCCACGGCCCAGCCCGCGTTGCGCTCGACCTCGATGCGGGCGCCGGTGTTCAGCCCGCCGCAGTAATACCCCACCGAGCCCTCAAAGCTGATCTTGCAGCCATCCGGCAGCCCGACGCCCAGGTTGTGGCGGCTCAGCGTGTTGACCACGCGGATCTCGTCGCCGCGTGCGGCGGCCTCTTGGATTTCCTCGTTGATCTCGCGGATGTGGCGCTCGCCGACGTCGACAATATGGGTCATGCAGCAAGGCTCCGGTTGCCGACGCCCCAGAGCGCGGTCATGGAGGGCCCGTCATAGTTGATCACGTCCTCCTCGCCCTGGAAGATGCGGCGCACGGCCTGCTCCTCGGTGGCCATGGCCAGGTCGCCCGCCTGGTCGATCACCACCAGGGGCTTCATGGCGTAGCGGTCCTTGGCGAAACCGATCCCGTCGGTCGTGGCGATCATGTAGGTGAAGACCCCGTCGATGGACCCGATGGACTTGGTCAGCGCTTGCGGCATGGTCAGCCCGGCCTTCATCTGGTCGCTGACCCAGACGGCGATCAGCTCAGAGTCGTTCTCGGTCAAGAAGCGGTAGCCCTGCCGGGTCAGCTGGTCGCGCTTGGTGAAGTAGTCGGTGATCTGGCCGTTATGCACGATGGCCACGTCGCTGAAGGGGCGGGCCCAGAAGGGGTGGCTGGCGTTGGGGCGCACGTCGGATTCCGTCGCCAGGCGCGCATGCCCCAGCCCATGCGTGCCCTCCATGTCGCGCACGCCGTGCTTATCGGCGACCTGCGCCGCGCCGCCCACATCCTTGATGATCTCCAGGCTGCGCCCGCAGCTTTGCACCTCGATCCGGTCGGTCAGCGTGTCGGCGTCGGCCACCCAGGCGGCCAGGTCGCGCGGGTCGGTCATCTCGACGCGGAAGCAGTAATAGGGCGCGGCATCGGTCAGCACCTGCGGGTCGGCGGCGAAGTCCGCGCCGTGGTCGGTCATGATCGCCTTGAGGTCCACCAGGTCGGCGTCGACCTTGGATTTATCATAGCCCATGCCGCGCAGCACATACCCGGCCTCGCGCGGCGGGCCGTAGATGGCGAAGCCGGTGCTATCGGCGCCGCGATGCTCTTGGGCGTCCATCAGATCGACGAGATCCCGCCCGACCTGGCCCGGCGCGTTCAGAATGCGCCCTGCGATTCCACACATTTTGGCTCCTCTCTTGGCTACTGTATACAGTATACAGAGATCTCGAGAGGGCAAGAGGGAATCGCGTCCCAGAGGTTAAAGCTTCTCCAGCAGCGCAAGAAAACGCGCGCGCTCCTCGGCGCTGAACCCGGTCAGCAGCCCGTCTAGAACGTCGCCCAGAACGCCCTGCAGGTCTTGGACCAACTCCGCGCCGCGCGGGGTCAGCCGCATTAGCCGCACGCGGGCGTCGCCCTCGGAGGTGTGGCGCTCGACCAGGCCCTTGCGCTCTAGCTCGCTTAGCTTACGGGTCATTTGGGACTTGTCGCGGGCCATGTGCTGGGCGAGCTCAAGGATGGGCGCCTCGCCAAGATCGGCCAGGGTCATCAGGATCATGCCGCCCCAGGGGCCCACATTCTCGACGTCCACGGCGGGGGCTTTCTGTTGCAGTTGCCCGTGGATGCGCCGCATCAGCCGGTCCACCGAGACGGCGATGCGCATAGATTGATCGTCTTTGGTTGACAAAGTCCACCTTTGGATTAAGTTGACTTCATCAACCTAATCAGCGCCGCGTGGCGGCGCAACGGCAAAGGGGTACAAGATGTCCAACGCGCAACAGATGGCCTTGCGGGCCGCCGCTATTCTCTGGGTGGTCTGGGGACTGGTGCATATGCTGGCCGGGGTGATCATCCTGTCCAGCGACGCCAGCGGGGGCTTCGCGGCGGTGGCTGACGCGGTCGACCCGGCGAGCCTGCAGCATGACTACGCGCCTGCGGTGGGCGGGATCTTGCATCAGCATGGTTGGAACCTGGGCTGGATCGGCGCGGCCACTGTGATCGCGGCCTATTTCATCTGGCGCGGGAACCTCACCGCGATCTGGGTCGCGGGCATGGTCGGCGGGCTGGCGGATGTGGGGTACCTGCTGTTCGTGGACTTCCCGGGCTATGCGAACTTCATGCCGGGCACGGTGATGACGATCGTGTCGGCCTCGGCGGTTCTGCTGAGCTTTCCGGTCTGGCTGCGGCAGCGTGGCGCAGCGGATTTGGCAGAAAATTAGGGGAATGTTAGGGCGAATCCCCGGATCATGGATCCGGGTGGGTGCGGCCGCACACCTTGCGTCTGTATTTCTGAATCCTGTATACAGGGATACAGAGCAGAGTGAGTTTCGCCCATGGCCCTCAAATCCATCCAACCCGCGCGACGCCGATTGGCGGACGAGGTCTATGACGAGCTGGTCGACGCGATCAAGCGGCGCGAGATCGGGCCAGAGGACAACCTGATCCAGGAAAAGCTGGCCGCAGAGATGAATATCAGCCGCACGCCGGTGCGCGAGGCGCTGATGCGGCTCGAGCAGGAGGGCGTGCTGACGGTGTCCAACCGCGGCACGTTCCGGCTGTATCAGATGGACGATGACGAGGTGAAGGAGCTTTACCAGTCCCGCGCCGCCGTCGAGGGCCAGGCGGCGCGCATCCTTGCGGTGCGCAACGACCCAAGCGAGATCGCTATGCTGCGCGAGATCGTGTCGCGCGAGGAAGGGCTGAACGATCACTCCGCCCGCGCCTATTTCGAGGCCAACCGCGCGATCCATCGGTCCTTTGTCGAGCTGGCGGGGAACCGTTACCTGCTGGAGATGTTCGACATGATCTGGGGCAAGGCGATGGCCTTTCAGATCTTCGCGACGATTGAGAACGTGGATCTGTCGCTGTCGCTGGGCGAGCATATGGCCTTGGTGGATGTCATCGCGACCGGTGACAGGACCGAGGCGCTTGAGGAGTTCACCCGCCATATCCAAGCGGGATTCGACCTGCAGATGCGCGGGCTGCATTCCTAAGATTTTTGCACGACTGCAAAGATTAATAAGACTGCGAGTCTCAATTATCGGCGCATCGGTCTCAATTTTCCCGATATTGGTCGGCTTTCTGCGGAATGTGTGGTGCTGCCGCATCGCCTTGGCCGGCGAAGGCAAGCTCTGCTTTGCAACGCGCCGGTCGCGCTCCTAAATGCCAGCGCACATGTAAATACCGGCCCTTCGCCGGAATAGAGCGCGGGGCAGGCGATGATCGACACGGCAATGGATTTTGGCAAGATCATCATTGCTGACTTGATCCTGTCTGGCGACAACGCATTGGTGATCGGCATGGCCGCCGCCGGGCTCTCGCCAGAGCTGCGCCGCAAGGCCATCATCTATGGCATGGTGATCGCCGCGGTCCTTCGCATCGTGTTCGCGGTCATCGCCACGACACTTTTGGGTATTCCTGGCATTCTCTTCGTCGGGGCGCTGTTGCTGATCTGGGTCTGTTGGCGGCTCTTTGTCGAGATCCGCGAGGGCGCCGGCGCCGAGGCCGAACACGCGATGGCGACGGCGGGGGACCCCGCGGGCGGCTATACGGGCGCGCCGCAGCGCACGATGCTTTCGGCGCTGATCTCGATCACCATCGCCGATGTGTCCATGTCGCTGGACAACGTGCTGGCCGTGGCGGCGATCGCCGACGGTGACAGGGTGATGCTGGTCTTTGGGCTGGGCCTGGCGATTGTCCTAATGGCGTTCTGCGCGACGATCATCATGAAACTGCTGACGCACTACCCCTGGATCTCTTGGCTGGGCCTGGTGGTGCTTGTCTATGTGGCCGGCGAGATGCTGTTCCGCGGCTTCTTTGACATCAACCACGGGATTGGCCCGATGCTGGGCCTCGTCGAGGGGATGCATTTGGGCAAGGGCGGGCACTGACCTAGCGCTGCCGCCGCGCCACCCGTTTGCACAACAAAACGACTGGAAGCAGACCAATCGCCGCGATCACAAGGCTGGGCACCGCCGCGCCCTCTAGGCGCTCGTCCGAGGCCAGCCGAAAGGCCTGCACGGCCAGCGTGTCATAGTTGAACGGGCGCAGGATAAGCGTCGCGGGCAGCTCCTTCATGACGTCCACGAAAACGATCAGCGCCGCGGTCAGAAGGCTCGGCGCCAAGATCGGCACATGCACCCGGCGCAGGGTCGAGAACACCGAGTGCCCAAGGACTCGCGAGGCCGCGTCCATGTTTGGGCTGACCGCGGCGATGCCGCCCTCGTAAGCCCCAAGCGCGGCGGCAAGAAAGCGCACCAGATAGGCGCCGATCAAAAGCCAAATCGAGCCGGTGATCAAAAGCCCGGTGCGGATGCCAAAATTCGCCTGCATCCAGGCGTCGAGCGCGTTGTCAAAGGCCGCGAAGGGCACCATTAACCCGACAGCGATCACGCCGCCGGGCACCGCATATCCCAGCCGCGCCACAAAGAAGCTGGTCGTCGACAGCCGACCCGGCCAGGCGCGCTGCACCGTGCCCAGCACCAGGGCCGCGCACAGGGTGACCGCGGCGGCCACACCGGCGAGCGTCAGCGAGTTCTGAATGAAACCGATGTAGCGGCGGCTCAGCAGGTCCTGCTCTGAGCCAATCGCCATCGACACCAGGGTGATCACCGGCACGATCACCCCAAGCAGCACGGGCAACAGGCACCCCGCCGCCGCGACCCAGCCAAGACCGCCCCGCAGGTCCATCCGGCTCATCCCTTCCTGGCGCTTGCCAGCGTGGTAGCGCGCGCCCCCCCTGTTTAGTCGCTCTGTCATCGCAAGCAGCAGCGCGAAGGCCGAAAGACCCAGCGCCAATTGCGCCGCGGCCGCGCGGTCGGCGAAGGTGAACCAGCTGCTGTAGATGCCGGTGGCGAAGGTCTGCACGCTGAAATGGCTGACCGTGCCGAAATCCGCGATGGTCTCCATCGCCACCAGCAGGACGCCCGCGGCGATGGCGGGGCGGGCCATGGGCAAAGAGACCGTCAGAAAGGCGCTCCACGGCTTTCGGCCCAGCGCGCGCGCCGCAAAGAAGGTTGTTGCGCTTTGCCCGAGGAAAGCCGCGCGGGCCAAGAGGTAAACATACGGGTACAGCACCAAGGCCAGCATGGCGGCGGCCCCGCCCAAGGACCGGATCTCTGGGAACCAGTAGTCGCGCGGCCCCCAGCCCGTGACGCCCCGCAGGGTCGCCTGCACGATGCCCGGGTGGTCCAAGATATGCGTGTAGGCATAGGCAAGCACATAGGCGGGGAAGGCCAGGGGTATCACCAAGGCGACCTCTAACCAGCGGCGCCCCGGAAACTCGGTCATGACGACCAGCCATGCCGTGCCGGTGCCAATGAGAAACGCCAGTGATCCCACCGCTGCGACCAGCGCCAGCGTGGACCCGGTATATCGCCACAAGACGGTGCTTGCGAGGTGGGACAGCGTCTCTGTCCCGCCTGTAAGTGCCGCCAATATCACCGCGACATGCGGCAAAACACAGATCACCGCGACGGCAACCGCCAACACCGCAAGACCGCGACCGCCGAGCGTCCATCTATGATTTGGTTTCGTGGACAAGGTTTTGACGCTTCACTCCGCAGACAAGGGAGCGTTTTAGTCAGGAACCCGCCGCACGGCAACCAGCGACGTCAATCTGTGCGGTTGTAACCCGCCGTGCGCCTAGAAGACGAAATCGTTTTGGTCCAGGTCCCCCAGCGATACACCCGCCAGGGTGATCGTGCCCGTGCCGGTGTCGATCACCACATCCGCGCCCACTTGGTTTATCGCTCCTGAGCTTTGCATCTGCGCAAAGCTGGTCAGCCCCGTGATCCCGGCCAGCGAGATATCCTCGGCGTCATTGGTGGCCTCGAACCCCAGGATCGTGTCGTTGCCGTGGAAGTCGAAGAACACGAACAGGTCATTGCCGCCTTCGCCGTTCATCGTGTCGTCACCGGCGCCGCCGTCCAGTGTGTCGTCATCCAGCCAACCTACCAGGTAGTCGTTGCCATCCTCGCCAACCAGCAGGTCGTTCCCCACGCCGCCGGACAGAGTGTCATCGCCGATCCAGCCCCAGAGCTGATCCGCGCCGTCGCCGCCCTCCAGCAAGTCGCGCCCAGTTCCACCCGCCAAAGTGTCCTGACCATTTCCGCCAAAGAGCTGATCGTCCTCGCTATCCCCGCTCAGGCTGTCATTGCCGCCGCCGCCGATCAGCGTGTCCCAGCCCTGGCCGCCATAAAGGAAATCGTTGCCCGACCAGCCGTCCAGCAGGTCGCTATCCTCTTCGCCGATCAAGGTGTCGCTGCCCGCGCCTCCGTTCAATGTGTCGAGGCCGAGCCAGCCAAAAAGGATGTCGTGGTTGTTCCCACCCAGCAGCGAGTCGTCCCCCCGGCCCCCGGTGACCGTGTCATTCCCATTGCCGCCGTTGAGAGTGTCGTTCTCATTATCGCCGTTCAAGAGGTCATCGCCGTTCCCGCCCAGAACGGAGTCATTGCCGTTGCCGGCATAGACGGCGTCGTTGCCGCCGCGCGCGACCAGGACGTTGCCCACCTCGTTGCCGATAAGCGTGTCGTTGCCTGCCCCGGAATTCACATTCTCGATGGTGGTGTCGCGCGCGATCACCAGGTTGCCGATGCGCCCCCCGACATTCGAGGCCGCCTCGGCATAGAGGTTGATCAACTGGTCGCTGGTCACCGGCGTGAAATCCAGCGTATCGGTGCCGCCCGTGTCATAGATTGTGACGGCGGTATAGTTCCCGTCGTAGACGGCGGGATCCGAAGCCACCTCGCCAAAGAAATGCTGAAAGTAGTCGCCCAGATAGCCGCCCACCGTAGAGTTCGCGCCGTACACGGTGTCTCCGGCATGGGCGGTCACATTGCTGCCGTAGAGGTTCTGAATGGCCACAATATCCGCCGCCATCAGCGACACCGTGTAGCCGAAATCCCCCACCACATTGTAATTCTCGGACTGGCTGAAATAGGACATCACCGTCTGCTGCCAGCTGTCGTTGAGATAGCTGTTGTCGTTGCCGTATTCCGCCGAGCCATTATACGGGCCGCCATGTCCCAGGCCGAGCGCGTGCCCGATCTCGTGCATGTAGGTCTGAAACGAATAGCTGTCGATGGTGGTGCCATAGCTGGACAGCCATGCCGTGGACACGTTGATGGTCGCCGACCGGATTGTGCCGCCAGAGTAACTGAAGTTGGCATATGCGCCGCTTTGATTGTCATCAAAGGTAATCTGCGCGCCGCTCGACACCTCTTGGAATTGGAGCCCGCTTACATTCGTCCAGGCCTCCAATGCCCATCGCGCAAGCTGTTGCCCTTCTGCCGTCAACCCGGTGATGTTCACCGTGATCGTGTCGCTGACACTCGCATTGAAAGCACGCTGCGTGCCGCCCCAATAGGTGTTGGTCAGTTGCGATGCGATCTGGTCCAGGCTGCTTTGCGCATATGCGGTCCCGGCGGCGACGGATAGTTCGTAATCTCCCGCGCTAAACCTGAAATCTTCCGCCGAGACATAGATGGTCCCGGTATAGGTGGCGGTGTAGTTCACAAACGCGTTGTCGCCGGTGCCGCCATTGTCATTGTAGCCGATGAAATTCCCGCCGCTGTCGTACAGCCGCAAGTAGGCATCGCCAATCCCGCCGCTGGCCGCCGAATTGAGCGAGATGGCGTAGGTCTGCCCGGCGACGACGTCGACGGCCACCCAGTCAACGTCAAAACGAGACAGCGTTCCAAAAAGGGTGTCGCCCACGGACAAAGAGTAGGGCGTTGAGATGCCTCCGGGGGCGTCAGTGTTCTCTAAGAAATCGGCCAGAATGCCGGTCGGGCGGTCCTCGGCGAGCGCGCTATAGCTGCACTCGTCCTCGAAAGGATGGAACGCTTGGCAGATCGTACACACCTTGGGAATCCTCGCGGTTTGTCTTCCGCAAAACTCGCATCGCCTTCTTAATTTATGCCCAAGTCAGCCGTGGAAATGCTTAAAATGCGTTCCATTCTGCCCGCACTTGACGGGTTCGACTTTTGCGCCGCGCCATGATTTTGCGGCGGGACGCGTGGCTTGAATTTCGGGCTTCGAGAGTTCCGTATAGGTGGTGCGAATCAACCCAGAACCACCAGAGGGGCCAATTGTCGGATGATCCTTGTGTAAGCTTGAATTCTTGGTGCGCTTGTCGCGAATTGGCTCGCCGAGACCATAATTGGCCCAAAAAGTAAGCGATCTGCAGCCCATTCGGTGACATGACATCATGATGATGGACATCGAGAGTTTCTGACTTTAAAGCTCATACTTGTAAACTGGACGACGTAAGGTTTTGAAAACCTTGGGGTAGCGGCGTCGAATTTCTGAAGGCGTGCCCTGGGTGGAGGTGCAAAACGGGTTATACAGATTTGAAATGATTGAGTACATCAAAAACTTAACATTTGCTCAAAAACAAGCCGTTCTCGTATTAGTTGATATCCTGCTGCTTCCAATCGCGCTGTTTTCTGCGATTCTTGTGCAGTTTGGGTGGAGCGCGTTGGCTGAACATGTCTGGCGCGTGGCCCCGATGCTGGCCCTCGTGGCGGTGGTGGCGGCGGCGCTTAGCATTTTGTTGCGAATTCCAAACACCAGGTTGGTTGCCTATGATTATGGCGGCGTCCAGAAGACCGGGGTGTTTGCCGCGTTGGTGGCGCTTACGGCGGGTGTTCTGGGGGGCTTCCAGGGGCTCGATCTGGGCTGGGGCACATACGTTGTTTTTGGGCTGGTTTTCTTTCTGGCGTCGGTCTTTGCCCGGTTCGCAATGCTGCAGTTCCTGTTGCTTGTCTACCAGCGCGATACGTCGAGGTGCCGGGTCCTGATCTACGGCGCGGGCACGACCGGTTTGCAGTTGGCGCACGCGCTGCGCGCGCATGATGTCATCGTTCCGGTGGCCTTTGCCGATGACAATGCGGTGCTGCAAGGGCAGCGGATCGCGGGCCTGCCCGTTCTAAAGCCCAGCCGCGTGCCCAGCTTTGCCGCGGAGCGTGGCGTCGATCGCGTCCTTTTGGCGATGCCATCGCTCAGCCTGCCGAAGCAGACCCAGATCGCCCGTCGCTTGGAAGAGACCGGTTTGGAAGTGCAGGCACTGCCATCCTTTGCACAGCTCATTGGAGAAGAGGCGCTGGTCGAAAAGTTCGCGCCTGTGCTGCCGGGCCAGTTGCTTGGGCGCGCGCAGGTGGGCGACAGTTGGCCCGCCGAAGACAGCGAATATTCCGGGCGCACGATCCTAGTCTCGGGCGCGGGCGGATCCATTGGAAGCGAGCTCTGCCGGCAGGTTCTGGCCGGCAAGCCCGCAAAGCTTGTCCTCTATGAGCTTAGCGAGCTCGCGCTCTACACAATCAACGCCGAGCTTGGTGGTCTCGCGCGTGATGCTGGGACCGAAATCGTGCCCATTCTGGGGTCTGTGACGGACGCGCGTCTGGCCCGGAAGGTTCTAAATGAGCACGAGGTGGACATTGTCCTTCACGCCGCGGCCTATAAACACGTCCCATTGGTCGAGGCGAACGCGCTTTCGGGGTTGGCCAACAACGTCCTAGGGACGTCCACATTGGCAAGGGCCTCGCTAGAGGCCGGCGTGAAGCGTTTCATTCTGGTGTCATCTGACAAGGCCGTGCGACCGACCAATGTGATGGGGCCCTCCAAGCGCCTGGCAGAGCTGGTGGTGCAGGACCTAGCAGCGCGCAGTGACGGCACGATCTTTGCGATGGTCCGGTTTGGCAACGTGCTTGGCTCCAGCGGGAGTGTCATCCCGCTTTTTCAGGAGCAGATCGCGCGTGGCGGCCCGGTGACGCTGACGCACCCGGATGTTAAGCGCTACTTTATGACCGTGCAGGAGGCCGTGCGGTTGGTGCTGCGCGCGTCAAGCTTCGCCAAGGGCGGCGAGGTGTTTGTGCTGGACATGGGGCAACCGGTCCAGATCGCAAAACTCGCCCGTCAGATGGTTGAGGGCGCCGGCTATTCGGTGCGGGACCGCGAGAATCCGGACGGGGATATCGAGGTTGTCATCACTGGGCTGCGGCCCGGCGAAAAACTCAACGAAGAGCTTCTGATTGGCGAGGGGCACCTGACCACCGCGCATGAAAAGATCTTTGCCGCGCGTGAGGTGAAGCTTTCTGAGATCGAAGTGGCCTCGGCATTGCGGACGCTGCGCGAGGCCGTGGCGACCGCCGACGAGAAGGCCGCGCTAAGTGTGGTTGGTCGTTGGGTCGAAGGCTGGAGCGGCGAAGGAGATGTCGTGGCGCCGGACACACAGCACCCGGCGTGAGCACATAGGCTTGCGGCAGGGCGGCGCTATACGGTTTCGGCGCACCGCACCGCCACCGGTTTACGCGTCCTGACGAACAACGTCGGTGATCAGAACGTCAGCGATGGTACTGCCTAACGTGCTTTGCGCGGCCTCCAGAAGCGAGGTCCGAAGTATGTCCATGCGCGCCGATTTTGTGAACGCGCCCTCAAAGCCGCCCGCATTGGCGTGGTCGAAAAGGACTTGCAGGAAGGTATCGCGCAGCTTTGGTTCCATGCGGTAAACCGCTTCGTTCTGGCCGAGTTCGACTTCAAGGCTCAGCGACATCACAACCAGGGCGCCGATCCGACCGTCGCGAACGACGGGCACCACGAATTGGTTGTTCAGTTTGACGTAATCATAGTCGCCGCTCTCCGCTTCGTCGTCTTCCTCCTTCGGCTCTTCCATATGTTCGTCTTCTTCGTGGTGAACGTCGCCGCAGGGGTTGTCCATGGCCATCGGGTCGGGCTCTGGACGCAGGGCGATCCCCGCGCCGACGCCGGCGCCAAGGCCGATCAGGGCCAATAAGATCGGGAGAATTTTACCAAGCATAGATCTTCGCCTCGGGTTTAGAAGGGCAGCACGATATCGGCGATTTGTTGACCGTAGCGCGGTTGCTGAACATCGGTGATCTGGCCGCGCCCGCCGTAAGAAATCCGGGCCGCCGCGATCTTGTCATAGGTGATCTCGTTCTGACGCGAGATATCCTCTGGGCGAACATATCCCGAGACCAGCAGCTCGCGCAGCTCGAAATTCACGCGGACTTCCTGCCGCCCCACGATCTGCAGCACGCCGTTTGGCAGCACGCCCTTGATGGTGGCGGCGATTCGCAGGGTCAGCTTTTCTTTGCGGCTGACGGAACCGTCGCCGCCGGAGCTGCTGGAGGAAGAGGTGGAGACGGCGGAATCCAGCGACGCGCCGTCCGGTAGGGCTTGGTTGATGCGCTCCGGGATTCCAAAGAAGTCGGAAATGCCCAGGCTTTCGGAGCCGCTGCGGGATCTGTTGGTGCTATTCGAAATCTCCGCTTTCTCGTCGATTTCGATCACCACGGTGAGGATGTCGCCCTGCTGCATCGCGCGGCGGTCCCCAAGCAGCGAGCCACGCGACCGAGACCAAAGCGAGGCGGTATCCACGTCCCGTCTGGGTTCCAGCGCAATGGGAAGCGGCTGGTTCATCATCGCATGGAATTCATCTGTACCCTGCGTCGGCGTGAATGTGGGTTCCTTGCCAATATGATCCAGCCGATCGCAGCCGATCAAAACCGTCAAAAGAGCCAGGCTCATAAGAAATGGGCGCATAAAGATTAGACCTTTAGTTGTAGAGGCTTAGATCCGGTCCGCCGACAGTGACCGCGCCGTCCTGACGCACGATCCCCGTGACCGTGGAGCGAGAGGCCAGGTTCATCACGCGAAGGCTGTCGCCCACGCCGGCCCGCGCCATCGAGCGCGCATCCGCCGCGATGGTCAGCCCGCCGCGGCGATAGATCAGCGTTACGATCTGGTTGCGCTCGATAATCGCCGGCGGGCCGACATCCTCGGGCTTGATCGGGCGACCCGCGTAAAGCGAAACGCGCGCCTCCAGCCCGACGGCCTCATCGAGATGGGACAGCATTCCTGGAATGGTCCGCTCGATCACCTTGACATCCTCAGGCCCCAAGAGGGTCTGCGCGCGCACTGTCCGTGTGGCGACAAGCGTCTCGGCCGCGACCGAGGACGCCAGAAGGGCAAAGAGGCAGCTAAGGCGCAGCATCAACGCACCTGCGTCGTGGCGGCCAGCATCTGGTCGGCCGCGGTGATCACCTTGGCGTTCAGCTCATATCCACGCTGCGCCTCGATCAGCTCGGTGATCTCGCGCACAGAATCAACGGAACTGGCCTCTATGTAACCCTGCCGAAGCGTGCCGCGGCCATTCTCGCCGGGAGGCCCCACAATGGCCGCGCCAGAGGCCGCGGTTTCGGTGAAAAGGTTGCCGCCGATAGCCTCAAGCCCCTTTGGGTTCGAGAAATCGGCCAGCGTGATCTGGCCCAGCAGCTCGGGGTTCACGCGGTCGTTAAAATGCGCGTACATCTCGCCATCCGCGTTGATCGAGATCGACGCGGCATCGTCCGGGATCGTCATATTCGGCACTAATGGGTAGCCGTCGGAATTGACCACGAGCCCGTCGCCGCTGCGTTTCAGCCCGCCGTCACGGGTATAGCCGGAGTTGCCCGACGGCAGCGTGACCTCCAGGTAGCCCTCGCCCTCGATGGCGACGTCGAGATCGCCGTTGGTTGCCTCCAACGCGCCTTGGGACAGCATCACCGAGACCGAGGCCGGTCGCACGCCCAGCCCAAGCTGCACGCCGGTCGGCAGAACCGTCCCGTCGGAGGCATTGATCGACCCGGCCCGCGCCATCTGTTGATAATGCAAATCGGCGAACTCTGCGCGGCGCGCGTTGTAGCCATTGGTGTTCATATTCGCGAGGTTGTTGGAAATCACCTCGACCCGCATCTGTTGGGCGCTCATGCCTGTGGCGGCGATACTTAGGGCGCGCATGGTGGCTCTCCTTTACCTGATTTATTTTCCAAGGGTCTGCATGACGCTTCGGACCCGCTCGTGCTCTTGATCCAGGAATTTCTGGCCCAGCTCATAGGCGTGTTGCACTTCGATCATGCGGGCGATTTCGTTGACCGCGTTCACGTTCGAGCCCTCAACGAAGCCTTGCAGGATCACGGCGTTTTCAACGGGCAGGGGCTCTCCACCACCGGCGAAACGTGCCCCGCCGCGGCGCTCCAATTGCGTGGGATCCGAGGGCAAGAAGAGCCCAATCTGGTTGATAGGCGTGCCGTCCGCGCTGAGCGTGCCGTCCGTGGCCAGCGCGATGGATCGCGCATCCGGCGGCACAAAGATCGGCGCGCCGCCACCGTCCAATAGGCGCGCGCCGTCCGGAGCCACCAGCTCGCCCTCTTGATTCGGCGTGAAACTGCCGGCGCGGGTCAGCATCTGGCCCTCTGGCGTTTCGAGTAAAAAGAAGCCTTCCCCCTCAATGCCGAAATCAAAAGTCCCGCCGGTTGGTTTCAGCGCGGCCTGCGAAAAATCGACCGCGCGCACATTCGCATGCGCCATCGAAAGCGACGGCTCGCCCGGCGCCAAGGCCTTCACGAACTCGGAGAACACCACGCCCTCCGCCCGGTATCCCGTGGTCGAGACATTGGCGATGTTATTCGCAACGGTCTGCATCTCGCGCATAAGCCCGGACTGCCGACTGAGCGTTGTGTAGCCTGTGTTGTCCATTCTCTAACCGCCCGCGATGAGGGGGATCAGTTGACCCCTAAAAAAGCTGGTAAGCGTCTCGGTCATAAAGCCCATGGTGACCCAGAAAACCGCCACAATTGCGGCGAGCTTTGGGACGAAAGTGAGCGTCATCTCCTGCACCGAGGTCAGCGCCTGGAACAGGCCAATTATCAGGCCCGCGATCAGCGCCACCACCAGAATTGGCGTCGAGATCATAACGGCGCTCCACAGGCCCTGGCGCATCGTGTCGTAGAAGACGAGCTCATCCATCATGGCGTTAGACCGGCATCCGCAGGATTTCTTGGTAGGCCTCGACCACCTTGTCGCGCAGGGTCACGGCGGTCTCGACCGCCAGTTCGGTCTGAGCGAGGGCCTGCACCAAAGCGTGCGGGTCCGCATCGCCGGTCATGGCCGCCTTCGCGGTAGCCTCGCCCTCTTGCAAGGTGGTGACGAAATCCTCCGCCAGCTTGGAAAAGCCGGTGTCGACCGGCTGCGCCTCGGGCAGGGGCTGCGGCTGCGTGGCGGGACGGGTGTTGATATAGGCCTCAGCGGCCAGGGTGGACCGGATGTTCATCTATGACTCCTATCTGCGTAGAAGTTCGAGCAAGCGGGTGGACATTTGCCGGGCCTGCTCGAACATTTTGAGGTTCGCCTCGTAGCTTCGCTGCGCTTCGCGCGCGTCCGCTATTTCGACAACCAGATCGACATTCGAACCGAAATAGTTGCCGCTTTCGCCCGCCATAGGATGGCTGGGGTCGAAAATCTCTGGCAGGTCGCGCTGGTCCAGCTGCACCTGCCCCGTTTCCACTTTGCCGGTCATACGCCCGGCTTCCATCGTCTCATTAAAAGAGATCGTTTTGCGCCTGTAGCCGGGCGTGTCTGCGTTCGCGATGTTTTCTGACACATGGCGCAGCCGCGCGGATTGCGCCTGCATACCGCTGGCCGAGGCCTCTAGGGTCCTTAGAATATCATTCATCTGTCAGGTTCCCTATCGACCGGTGCGAACAGAGCTGCGCATAATGCCAAGCGCGCTTTGATAGATGGTGATGGCGCGGTTATGCGCGCTTTGCGCGCGCACGGCCTCGACCATCTCTCGCTCGATGGAAACCGAGTTGCCGCCGGGGCTCTGCCCGTCTGGGCGATAAAAAGCCTCGATTGCGCCCTGGCCGGTCACCGGCCCCAAATGATGCCCAGGCCGGGTGGCGCGTAGCCCGTCCGACGAGGACCCTGCTTGATAGGTCTCGGAAAAAGGTTTGACGTCCTGGGCGCGGTAGCCCGGGGTGTCCGCGTTTGCGAGATTCGCGGCGATCTTCGCCTGCCGCGCACTCGCGTGTTTCGCCATACCAATGGCGGTTTGAAAGATCTCTAGCCGTCCAAACAAAGGGTTTCTCCCTTTCTGCCTCAATCAAGCTTTAACTCTGATTCGTTTAGAAAAAGTTGTCGCAAATCTTTTGGAGGGCAGATGAACAGCATTGGCTTGGACGTATTGATGTCGGAGGTGCGCGCGATCGCGCCGGTGCGGCCGGTGGGGCGGGTCATCGCGATCAAGTCGGGCACGATCACCGTCGCGGGGCTCTCGGACGTTGCGGCGCTTGGCGATCTGGTGTGGCTGAACGAGACCGCGGAAAGGCCGGTGCAGGGCGAGATCATTTCGCTCTCGACCGAGGAAGCGCTGGTCTTGCCGAACGGGCAGGTTGATGGCCTGCAAATTGGCGACCGGGTGGTGATGACCCCGCAGCAGGGCGTCGCCCCCCATTCAAGCTGGATCGGGCGGGTGATCGACCCCTATGGCAACGCGCTGGATGACGGGCCGATCCTGCGGGGGCCAAAGATCTACCCGCTGCGGGGGGCGCCCATCAACCCGACCGAGCGGCGCGGTCTGGGGGCCCGGCTGGAAACCGGCATGAAGGTGTTCAACACGCTGTTGCCGCTGGTGCGTGGGCAGCGCATTGGCCTGTTCTCGGGCTCGGGGATTGGCAAGTCGACGCTGCTTGCGCGCTTCGCGCTGGGCGTGCAGGCCGATGTGGTTGTGATCGCCCTAATTGGCGAGCGCGGGCGAGAGGTGCGCGAGTTTGTCGAGCGTGTCCTGGGGGCCGAGGGCATGCAGCGCTCTGTCGTGATCGCCGCCACGTCCGATACCGCGCCGATGGTACGCCGGCGCTGCGCCTGGACGGCGATGGCTGTGGCCGAGCATTTCCGCGACGAGGGCAAGCAGGTGCTGCTTTTGGCGGATAGCGTCACGCGGTTCGCCGATGCGCATCGCGAGATCGCCTTGGCCGCGGGCGAGGCCGCCGGGCTGCGCGGCTACCCGCCGTCGACCATGCCGTTGATCACCGCCCTTTGCGAGCGGGCGGGCCCCGGCACCGATCAGACCGGCGACATCACGGCGGTGTTCAGCGTGCTGGTGGCCGGATCCGATATGGAAGAGCCCGTCGCGGACACGCTGCGCGGGGTCCTGGACGGGCATGTGGTCTTGGATCGAAAGATTGCCGAACGCGGTCGGTTCCCGGCGATTGATTTGCTGCGGTCGGTGTCGCGGTCCCTGCCGGGCGCGGCGACCGAGCCGGAGAACGCAATCATCTCGTCCGCGCGCAGCCTGCTTGGCACCTATGACCGGTCCGAGATGATGGTGCAGGCGGGGCTATACACGATGGGCACGGACGCGAATATCGACGCGGCCATCGCGGCCTTCCCCAAGCTCGATACCTTCATCACCATGCGCGAGGATGTGGGGATCACGGCCAGTTTTCAATCCCTTGCGCAATGCGTCGGGGATTAGGCCTAGCCGAAGAGCCCGCCACCGATATTGGCGTTCTGTAGCAGGGTCAGCGCGGCTGAGGCGCCGGTGATACTTGCCGTGCCGGCGGCGATCTCGGACCGCACAAGGAACAGGCGGATCAGCTCCTCGCGCTTTTCCGGATCGGCGAATTGGCTTACCTCGGCATCGCCGAAACGCTGCGAGGCGGCGTCTCTGAACCCGGTCAACTGCAGATCGATGTCCAAGCTTCCAAAGGAGCTGGGCAAGCCCAAGGCGGTCTCAAAGACCTGCCGCACCGGGGGCTGACCCATGACCAGGAACCAGCGCCCGTCATCGGTGGTGCTTTCCTCCAGAAGCGTGTCCAGCTCGCGATCGAGGGAGAGGGCCAAGCGCATATTGGTGTCGGCATTGCCGACTGCCACTTCAAATTGGCGTTCCTTATAGAGCGATGTGATCTCCTGCGGGAAATCCGACAGCTCTGTGTTCGGGATTGGGAAGTCGCCGAAACCGAACGCCTCGGCCATGGCAAAATAGCGCTTGTCCGAGAGCCGATTGCCCAGCGAGTCAGGGTCTAACGTGCCATCCTCAAGGATCTTTTGGATGAAGAACTTGTTGTTGATGTCCTCGTCCAGGCCAAACGCGCCAAGGGCCACCTCCAGGAGGCGCCGGTCATCGACCAGCGCCTCAGCGGTTTTGATTTCGCCGATATTCTCTTCGAAATAGGTCGTGTTGCGCTGGATCAACTGCGAGTTTTCGAACGCTTCCTGCTGGCTCTCGCGGGTGCGCTGGAGGAAAGTCCAGCCGGCGAAGCCGCTGAGCGGGACGACCGGCTGGTAGGTCATTGCATCCGGCCCGCCAAGAGGCGGTCCTCGCGCGGGAGCAGGTCGCGCAGCGCCTTGAGGGCCTGGTAGAACTGCTTTTCCATCACCGCCTCGGTCGCGGCGGTGAGTTGTTTGCGGCTATCGGGATCAGACATGGCTTGGCTGAGCTGCTCGATGCCGCGCAGGATCTGATGTTTCGCCTCGTCCGGTTCAACGTCGCCCGACAAGACCAGCTGCGCGATGTAGCACACGCGTCGAACGGGGGTCGTGACCTCCTCGGGGTGGATGGCGTCCCGCAGGCGCAGGATGTTCGCGTTTGGCGTCACAATGGAGAATCGCGACCGGCGATCGCCGTTCTCAATCACCGCGCCGTTTATCAGAACGCGTTCCTTGGGACCAAGTTTTAGGATCAAGCCACTCATCTTGCGGACTCCTGCTGGCGCAGACCGCGCATGATTGATGTGTTGATGTCGACCAGAACTTCGGCGCTGGCCTTGCCGTCGAGCACCTTGGTCGTGTGGAGCATCGAGAACTCCGCCAGGTACACGATCTGCGCGCGAAGCTGCCGCGGCAGGGCGTTGCCTGGGTCGGCCACGTCCGAGGCGAGCAGGACCCAGAGTTTTCGGTTGTCGTCAAGTGCGGCCGCGAGATCCGCGAACCCGAGCTTACCGCGCGCCATGGCGGATTTGATCCGGCCAGTGATTTGCGCGAAGACGTCGAATTCGGTGCTTTGATGCGTGCGGATTGGGGCGGCTGCGGAAGAATAGGCCGTTCGGGCCAGATCGAGAGCGTTCACGTCGGATCCTTCCGAGAGGGGAATGGGGTTTGGTGGTGTGAAAACGGCGGATCCGGGGCGCGCGCGAGGGGAGCGCGCCCCGGACCATTAGCTTACCGGAACAGCGACAGGATCGACTGCGGCGACTGGTTCGCGATGGACAGCGCCTGGATGCCCAGCTGCTGCTGAACCTGAAGCGCCTGCAAACGTGCCGAGGCTTCTTCCATGTCGGCGTCCACCAGCGCGCCAATGCCCGATTTCAGCGAGTCGGTCAGCTTGCCGATGAAGTCCGACTGCGTCTCGATCCGACCAGCAACCGAGCCGAACGCCGCAGCAGATGCGGTGGCCGACTGGATCATGCTCTCGATATTGCCGAGTGCCGTGGTCGCGCCGGCGGAGGTGCTCACATCCATGGTCTCAAGCTGCGCGAGCGCGCCAGAGCCACGCTCTTGGGTCAGGGTCACGCCAATACCAGCCTGGCTGGTGTTGTTGGTCACCGTCAACTGACCGGTGACGCCCAAGTCGAGTGTGAAGTCAGAGGTGTTAAGCCCGGACTGCTGCAGGCCGTTCTTCAGGCCGGCCAGAACGGCATCGTTGGTGTCGTTCTGCTGCACAACGTAGGAGCCTTCGGTGTCACCGATCTTTAGGCGGATAACGTCGCCTTCGACCAGACCGGTCGTTACAGCAGTGTCGACACCAGCCTCAGAGGCTTTCTGAGCCGTCGTGCCAACTGCCGTTCCCAAAGTATCCAAGAACGCCGCGCCAAGGGCAACGATCACCTCGTCGTCGAGGCCACCGTTTTCGGTCAGAGTGGCGGTGTCAGCGGTCACGGCAGTGACCGAGGTGCCAGCCGTGGTCGACAGGTTCTGCGCGTCCACACCGATATTCGAAACGGTCACACCACCAGAGTTGTCGCGGTCGAGGGATGACAGGATATCCGCGCCCAGATTGCCGTTCGAGTTAAACTCGGTCGACGAACCATCCACCAGGTTCAGGCCGTTGAACTGGGCAGCGCCCACAACGGACTTGATCTGGCCACGCAGAGCTTCAACGTCGTCCTGGATCTTGGAGCGGTCAACGTTGTCGGCCTGCGCCGCGACGATCTTGTCCTTCATCTGCGTGAGCAGGTCAGTCACAGTCTCCGAGGCCTGACGAGCAACAGCGACGGTGGATTCACCGAGCGCGAGGCTGTCCGAGATGGCCTTGAAGCCCTGCACGTCCGACTCCATAACCTTGGAGATCGACCATACTGCGGAGTTGTCTTTGGCAGAGCCGACGGCCTTACCGGTCGAGATCATCTCTTGGGTCTTGGCGAGGTTGGAGTTGATACCCTTCAGGGTCTGCAGCGCGACCATCGCGCTGTTGTTCGTAAGAATGCTGGACATTCGGTTTTCCTTTTGTCAGCCGACGCATTTTGCGCCGATTAGGTAGAAATCGCCCGTTTGGGCGGGTGCGATTGCCATTCTGACAAGTGCTGACCACGGTGTTATCCCGTGGCGCGCCACCCCCAGGGTGCAGGCCCGGTTCTCCACCGAAAAAGGAAAAAGAGTGTGAAGGCCGTGTGGCGATGATGTGCCGAATTGCCTAAAACTCATAGTTAACATAAGGTGTTAGGCGCGGCGTACCTCCTTTGAGCTTGGCGTCGCCATCTCTGTTTTTTGCCCGGATTGATCATAGGTGCTTAGCCCGGGGCGCGGTTCGCGCATCGCGCGCAGCCTGTCCAGCGCCGATCCAATCCCGGCCCGCATGGCGTCATATAGAATGCCGTTGCGCTCTGTCTGTTCGCGCAGTCGCGTCAAAACATCGGGATCCACGCGGGTCTTGGCCAGCGCGTTCACCAGCCGCTCTTTTTCAACGGCGAGCCCTTCGAGCCGTTCGTACTCGCCACTCAATATAGCGGCGCGTTCCCGGGTCAGGAGATCCTCTAGCGCCTCATGCGTGTCTTGCACGTCAAAGAATCCCATCGTTTCTCTCCTTTAGGGCTTCGAACAGATGCTCGGCCAGGCCGATCCCGCCGGCCTTGGCGATTTCTTCGGCATGGGCTTGGCGCAGGAAGGATCCGAATTGATCCTCGCCAGCGCCGCCTCCGAAGGATTCGCGCGAGGCGCCGGCACCGGCGTGCTTCAGCATCTCGGCAAGAAAGGACGCCTCTAGCTGTTCCGCAATCGCGCGCAGCTTGGCGTCGCCGCTCTCTGTGGCGGTCTGGCGAAGGTCCCCACGCTGCGCTGATTGTTGGCCGGGACCGGCCAGGGGATTTGTCACTGCGTCCATCACGACACTCCGCACAATTCGAACTAATTGCATGGGTTCTTGCGCGGAACTGGTAAAGATACGGTAACTCTTGTCGGAGATACCTAGCACAAAGGCGGCAGAAACCCCGGTGTGCAGCATGCAAACAATCCCATACTTCGGTCAGATCGCAGCAAAAACAGAGGTTTCTGCGCGAATTGACATCCCAAATGAAACCAGCGGCGAAGGTTCCTTTGAGGACGAGTTTCTTGAGTTCGCATCGTCCGAAGGCGGCGCGGACAACGAGGAAGCGGCCCTTCCTGACAAGATGATTCGCGGGCCCGTGACGGCCGACTCGGCAGAGCAAAGCGATCTTACCCCGCGCGAGCTGAAGATAGGGTCGCAGCCGGTGGATCCAGAGAAACTTCTGGAAAATTCAGTCGTTAAAGCTGATGCGCAACGGGGCGATCTGAACAACAGTGGTCAGGAATTCGGCTTGAAGGATGCGCCGTCCGGCAAGCCTGCTCTCCCCGCGCATTTGGTGGCGCAGGAGGCGCATACGCGATCGGCCCTCGGCGGGGCCCCGCAGGATGTATCGCACAGCAATTCCAGTAAAACCGCTCGGATTGATGCTAATGTCGCGCCTGGCTCTGCTACAGAGACGAAAATCGCGACCGCGGACGCCGCAATCGAATCGCGCGCCCGCTCTGCGACCCCTGACACCAACGTCGCGGCGCAAGACACACGTGCCTTATCGGCAAAACCGGCAGTGGACGTTGCGCGTTCAGAGGCTCCGATTCCAACGCCCGGCAACGCGCGAGACTCTGCGGCAACTGCTACGCACAACCAAGAAACGCGTGGCGCTCCCCCCCCGATCACTCGCGGCGAGGCGCCGCAAGTCAATGCTGGCGCTGCGGCTAAGGCCGCAACGGGCGCGCCTCTGGTCGGGCAAGCAAGTCCGACTGAGCCTAAGGCAGCGAGCCAGGCGGCTGGAACATCAAGTCGCACGCAAACGGATGCCTCTATCTCAGGGGGCGCCGCGACCGCGCCAAACCGCGAGCGCTTGGCAGTACCTGTCACCAATCATCAGCAGGCGCGCCCGGTATCGAACACCGAGGCGCCCGGTGTGGCGGGTAAAGAGCCGCCCAAGGGCGCCGAAACGCCGCAGGACCAACGCGCGGCCCGCACGGATGGCGCCGCGATGCCCGACAGGTCCACCGTGATGCGCGTGCCGGATGCGGGCTATACGGTAAAGGTCCAGTCCCGGGCGTTGCCAAGCCCGACGACGTCGCCAGAATTCGGGCAATTGCCGCAAGCCTCTAACGGGGCGGGGCGCCTTTCGGACAGCAAATCCGACGCTGCGTCGAGCGTTGCTCGAACAATCGTCGGAGGCGTCCAGAATGCGACCGCTCCGACAGAATTCAGCCAGACGCCCGTGCAGCGCGCCGCAGAACTTGCGCAGTTGCGCGCGCAGGACGAGCAAAGACTGCCCACCAATCTTTCGCCCGGATCAACCGGTTCCGAAGGGGATGTGGCCGGCAACCGGGGCGCAGTTGGGCAACCGGCCTATGGCGCGACGGACGGCGCCCCGGCGCGCGCTGCCTTTGGCACCGGCACGCCTGCGGAGGCGCCGAATACGGCCGTCCAAGGGCGGCCGGTGAGCGCGGCGGACACCGCGCCCGAGCCGCCACTGCCAAGCACCGGGCGGGCTGAGGCGCGTGAAACCCACGTCGCGCCCTCTGCTGCCGGCATCGGGCAACCGAACCCGGTTGGCATAGGTCTGCCTTTGGGGCCTTCGTCGGCATATCAAGTTCGGCGCGCCTACGGGCCTGGGATTGCGTCACCTGCGCAAAGTGATCTGCGCAGCCCACAAGGCGAGCGGATCAGTGCGGCCAGGAACCGGGTGGACGTGCCATCCGCGCCCTCGGCGCCGAGTGCAAACCAAGCGACGCCGACAATTCCCACGCCCTACATCGTCCAGCAGCCACTGGTGGCGTTGGCGCCGACGCCAGCGGGCGCGGGTTTTGACCGGTTTGAGGGCGAGCTGGGCGCGATGAAGGACGCCCCCCGCGGAGACGTCCCGTTGGTTGCCGGTACCACCACGCAAACGACTCAGGCGACGGTTGAGGCGCCGCGCACCCTGCCCGATGCGCGCATGGCGCAGCACACCGCCCAACAGCTTTTGTCCCATGCTCAGCCAATGCGCGAGGGGACGGTCGAGATCTCTCTGCGGCCAGAAGAGTTGGGGCGGATCCGCATGACCCTGGCCCTTAGCGATGGCGCGGTCAGCGTTTCTTTGCTGGCGGAGCGTGGCGAGACCGCGGATCTGATGCGGCGCAACCTTGATATCCTCAGCCAGGAATTCCGCCAGCTTGGCTATCGCGACATCTCGTTCGACTTCGGCGAGGGCCAGCCCAGGCAGGACAGCGACGCCGAGCAAGATTTGGCGTTCGGCGCGGGCGGCGCCGTGTCAGAGGAGCAGCCCGATGATGAGGATGTTTGGCAGGGCCGCACCTCGGTTGAGGGCGGCGTGGACATTCGACTTTAGCGCAACGAGGCGAGCATGGAGATCAACCCAAACACCACGGCCAATGGCGCAAGCTCGGCCTCCTCTTCCAGCGGCTCCGCTACGTCGGGGATATCGTCGGATTTCGAGACCTTCCTGCGCATGCTTACCGTGCAACTGGAGAACCAGGACCCGTTGGAACCGGTGAAGTCAGAGGATTTCGCGGTGCAACTCGCGACCTTCTCGGGCGTCGAGCAGCAGGTTCTCACGAACGACTTGCTACAGGACCTGGCGGGCCAGATGACGCTGACCGGGATGGCGCAATATGCGGGCTGGGTCGGGATGGAGGCGCGCGCGCCGGTGGCGGCTTTCTTTAGCGGGGCGCCCATTACGATCGCGCCCGAGCCCGAGAGGACTGCGGATGCCGCGGTCTTGGTGGTCCGCAACGAGGCCGGTGACGAAATCGACCGGCTTGCGATGAATGTCTCCGACGATTTGCTGCAATGGAACGGTCAGTTTGACGGCGGTGCTGCGCCAACGGGGCTTTATTCTTTCGAGGTCGAGAGCTACCGCAACGACGAGCTGCTCTCGTCGGCGCCGGTCGATGTCTACACCATGATCGTGGAGGCCAGGCAGCAGAACGGCCAAACCGTTTTGATCACGGCCGGAGAGGTTGAGGTCTCGGTGAACGATATCGGAGCACTGCGCGAGCCCCTGCAGTTGCTCTAGCTTTGGGCTGGCTTGGCGGCGAGGAGGGGTGCCCCGCCGCCAAGCACCAACGCTTAGTGTAGAACGGCGTCCTCAGGCGGCTGCCGATCAGAGCGCGCGATGCGGTCGCCCACGATCAGCCCCTCAGCACCCGCCGTGACCTGCACGATGTCGCCGTCCAGGATGTCCCCGGCCAATAGCATCTCTGCCAGCTGATCCTGCAACGCCCGCTGGATCACGCGCTTCAAAGGCCGCGCGCCAAAGACCAGGTCATAACCCTCGTCCGCGAGCCATTGCATCGCGCCCTCGTCCAGCTCGATCCCGATCTGGCGCCGCGCAAGGCGCTTCTCCAAAAGCCCAAGCTGGATCTTAACGATCCCGTCCATGTCGCCGCGGTTGAGGCGATCGCAGATGATCGTCTCGTCCAGGCGGTTCAGGAATTCGGGCCGGAAATGCGCGCGCACCGCGTCCATGACATCGCGCCGGGCCTGCGCCGAATCGGCGCCCTCAGGCAGCTGGCTAAGCGCCTGCGAGCCCAGGTTCGACGTCAGGATGATCAGCGTCTGCTTAAAGTCGACTTTGTGGCCCTGGCCGTCGGTCAGCACGCCGTCATCCAGCACTTGCAGCAGCACGTTGAAGACATCCGGGTGCGCCTTTTCGACCTCGTCGAACAGCACCACCTGATAGGGCCGCCGCCGCACCGCCTCGGTCAGCACGCCGCCCTCGTCGTAACCCACATAGCCCGGAGGCGCGCCGATCAGCCGCGCGACGGCGTGCTTTTCCATGAACTCGGACATGTCGATGCGGACCATCGCCTTGTCGTCGTCAAAGAGGTACTCGGCCAATGCCTTGGTCAGCTCGGTCTTGCCGACGCCGGTGGGCCCCAGGAACAGGAACGAGCCAAGCGGACGGTTCTCGTCCTGCAGCCCGGCGCGGGCGCGGCGCACGGCGTTTGACACGGCCTTGACCGCGGCGCGCTGGCCGATGACCCGCTTGCCCAGCTCGTCTTCCATCTGCAGCAGCTTCTCGCGCTCGCCCTCCAGCATTTTGGAGGTCGGGATGCCCGTCCAGCGCTCCACGACCTGGGCGATCTGTTCAGGCCGCACGGCCTCTTCGACCACGATGTCGCTTTCGCCGTTCTCGGCCTCGGAGAGTTGCTTTTCCAGCTGCGGGATGATGCCATAGCTCAGCTCGCCCGCACGGCCCAGATCGCCGTCGCGCTTGGCGGCCTCCAGCTCGGCGCGCGCGCGCTCAAGCTGCTCCTTCAGCCCGCGGGCGGACTCCAGCTTGTCGCGCTCGGACTGCCATTTTGCGGTCAGCTCAGCAGAGCGTTGCTGCAGGTCGGACAGCTCTTTTTCAAGCTTTTCCAGCCGATCCTTCGAGGCCTTGTCATCCTCTTTCTTCAGCGCCTCGGCCTCGATCTGCTTTTGCAGGATCTCGCGGTCGAGCGCGTCCAACTCCTCGGGCTTGCTGTCGACCTCCATGCGCAGGCGGCTTGCGGCCTCGTCCATCAAGTCGATGGCCTTATCCGGCAGGAAGCGGTCGGTGATGTAGCGATGGCTCAGCGTTGCGGCCGAGACCAGCGCGGCGTCGGCGATCCTAACGCCATGATGCAGCTCGTATTTTTCCTTGATGCCGCGCAGGATGCTGACCGTGTCCTCGACCGTTGGCTCCTCGACCAGAAGGGGCTGGAACCGGCGGGCGAGGGCGGCGTCTTTCTCGACATATTTGCGGTACTCGTCCAACGTGGTGGCGCCGACGCAGTGCAACTCGCCCCGCGCCAGAGCGGGCTTGATCAGGTTGGCGGCGTCCATCGCGCCATCCGCCTTGCCGGCGCCGACCAGCGTGTGCATCTCGTCGATGAAGAGAATGACCTCGCCCGCGGCGGCCTCGATCTCTTTCAGCACGGCCTTGAGGCGTTCCTCGAACTCGCCGCGATACTTGGCGCCCGCGATCAGCGCGCCCATGTCGAGCGCCATAAGCTTTTTGTTTTTAAGGGACTCTGGCACGTCGCCATTGACGATCCGAATGGCCAGGCCCTCGGCAATGGCGGTCTTGCCCACGCCGGGGTCGCCGATCAGAACGGGGTTGTTTTTGGTGCGGCGCGACAGCACCTGCATGGCGCGGCGGATCTCTTCGTCGCGGCCAATAATGGGGTCGATGCGGCCCGCCTGCGCGGCCTCGGTCAGGTCGGCGGCGTATTTGTTTAGCGCGTCATAGCCGTCCTCGGCGCTGGCGCTATCGGCGGTGCGGCCCTTGCGGATGTCGTTGATCGCGGAATTGAGGGCCTGCGCGGTCACGGCACCCGCGTCCAGGGCGTCCTTGGCCTTGGAGCGGACCACGGCCAAGGCGGTCAGAATGCGCTCGACGGGCACAAAGCTGTCACCGGCCTTGCGGGCCAATTTCTCGGCCTCGTCCAAGACCTTCGCAAGCTGGCGCTCCATCATCGGCTGGCCGCTGTCGCCGGACACTTTGGGCAGCTTCTCAACGGCGGTGTCGACGGCCTCGCGCACCCGCCCGGGTGCGCCACCGGCGCGTTTGATCAGGTTCGCCGACAGCCCCTGGTCGTCATCCATCAGGGCCTTTAGCAGATGCTCGGGGGTTAGCTGTGGGTGCCCCTCACGCAGGGCGATCGTTTGGGCCGCCTGCAGGAAACCGCGCGACCGCTCCGTGAACTTCTCTAAGTCCATGGTTCTCTCCTTCTTTACAAGCGCTTGTCCGGCGCCGCGCCCGCAAGGCAGCCCGCGGCAGTGTCAAGCCTTAGCATAGAGATGGGGGCGTTAACCGGCGGTTGCAAGATGTTCGGTTGACCGGCGCGCGCGCAGTCGCCATACACCGCGCGACCGCCTTAAAAATATGGAGCCCGCATGCCCGACGACCGCCTGATCGCCGCGATAGACCTGCCTAACGCCTTGGAAGGGCTGGCCTTTGCAGAGCGGCTGGGCGACGCGGTGGGGTTCTACAAGATCGGGCTGGGCATGCTGACCGGGGGCGGGCTGGCGCTGGCCAACGAGCTGAAGGACGAGCACGGCAAGCGCATCTTCCTGGACATGAAGCTGTTTGACATCCCCGCCACGGTCGAGGCCGCGGTGCGCGGGCTGGCGCAGTTCGACCTGGACTTTCTGACGGTGCATGGCGACCCGCATGTAGTGCGCGCCGCCAAGGAGGGCGCGTCGGGTAAGCCCATGAAAATCTTGGGTGTTACGGTGCTGACCTCGCTGGATCGCGCCGATCTGGACGCGGGCATGATCGTGCCCGGGGACATCCATGAGATCACCGTGGAGCGCGCCCGGCGGGCGCTGGAGGCCGGTGCGGATGGGGTGATCGCCTCGCCGCAAGAGGTGGTGGAGATTCGGGCGTTGCCCGAAGCCAAGGGGCGGTTGATCGTGACCCCGGGTGTGCGGCCAGAAGGCGCAGAAATCGGCGATCAAAAGCGCGTCGCAACCCCACATAGCGCCATCGCCGCCGGGGCAGACCACATCGTTGTGGGCCGCCCGATCTGGCGCGCGCCGGACCCGCGCGCCGCAGCACAAGCGATCCTGGACGAGTTGCCGCGGGCGCCAGTCAACAGACCCCGACACTAGCAAATTTCAGCGTCGGTTTTGCGTCGGCAAAACGTCGGTATTCCGTCGGTCTGCGAAACCCCCTAGGCTTGCGGCGAATTCAAAGCGATGAGACCACAATGAGCGACAAGACGATCCTATGCTTCGGCGACAGCAACACCCACGGCACCATCGCCATGGTCGATTGGAACGACCGGAGGCGGTTCCCCAAGGCGCAGCGCTGGCCCAGCGTCATGGCCGGGATTCTGGGCGACGGTTACGATGTCATCCCCGAGGGCCAGTCCGGCCGCAACGCCGCCTATGACGACCCCATCGAGGGCAAGCACCGCAACGGGGAACGCACCTTGCTGGCGCTCTTGGAGTCGCATCGGCCCATCGACCTGCTGGTGATCATGCTGGGCACCAACGACCTTAAGGCACGGTTCGGCGCCCCGCCCATCGACATCGCATTGGCCATCGAACGGCTGGCAAAGCTGGCCATAGGCTCGGATACCGGACCGAATGACCGCGCGCCCAAGGTCCTGCTGGTGGCGCCGGTGCCCATCGAGGAGGTCGGCTATCTAGGAGAGCTTTTCGCCGGCGGCGCCGAGAAGTCGCGCGCCCTGCCAGGATACCTGGAGAAAATCGCCGAGCGCCAGGGCGCGGGATTCCTCGACCTAGCGCCCGTCGCGCAGGTGGACCCGGTAGACGGCGTGCATCTGACCGCCGAGGCGCAGGCCGCCATAGGGCGCGCCATCGCCGCCAAGGCGCTCTCTATGCTGGGCGGTGGGTGAACCCGCTCTTGCCAGAGCGGAACCACCCACCCTACGGTAGGCGGCAAACGGGAGGAATTTATGCTCAAAGGAATTGACCCGCGGTTGAACGCGGACGTGCTCTATGCGCTGCGCGACATGGGGCATGGCGACGTGCTGATCATCGCGGACACGAACTTCCCCAGCGGTTCGGTCGCCCGCGAGACCGCGCTGGGCGAGCTTCTGCGGATGGAGAACCTGACAGCGGCAGAGGCCGTGGAGGCCGTGCTGTCGGTGCTGCCGTTGGACAGCTTCGTCGACGACTTCGCAGGCCGCATGGAGGTCGTCGGCGCGCCGGACGACATCCAGCCCGTGCAGGCCGAGGTGCAAGCCGCGATAAACGCCGCCGAGGGCGCCGTGCGCCAGATGGTCAGCATCGAGCGCTTCGCCTTCTACGACCTGGCCAAGCAAAGCTACGCGGTGATCCAGACCGGCGAGCGGCGCTTTTACGGCTGCTTCATGCTGCGCAAGGGCGTGATCCCGCCGGAGGAATGACATGCCAGTTGTGATCCTTGGGGTCTTCGTGGCCGACACCACCTATCGCGCCGACCGGGCGCCCAGGATGGGCGAGACGATCATGGGCAACAGCTTTGCGCTTGGCCCGGGCGGCAAGGGCTCGAACCAGGCGGTGGCCTGCGCCAAGGCGGGCGGGGAGGCGCATTTCATCTCCAAGCTTGGGATCGACCCCTTCGCGGATATGGCGCTGAAGGTCTGGGGCGCGGCGGGGGTGACCCCGGCGGTCACCCAGCACGAAGACATGGCCACGGGTGCGGCCTATATCTTTGTCGAGGAGGCCACGGGCGACAACGCGATCATCATCTGCCCCGGCGTGGCGGGCACGATCTCGGCCGCCGATATCGAGGCCCGCGGCGACCTGATCGGCGGCGCGGATGTGTTCATGACCCAGCTCGAGCAGCCCATGCAGGCCGCGCAGCGCGCCCTGGAGATCGCGCGGGCGGGCGGGGCCACGACGATCCTCAACCCCGCACCGGCCGCAGAGATCGCCGACGAGATGCTGGCGCTTTGCGACTACGTGACCCCGAATGAGAGCGAGACCGAGAGCATCACCGGCCTGCCGGTGAGCACGCTGGACGAGGCGCGCGAGGCCGCCGAGCATCTGCTGGCCAAAGACGTCAGCTGCGCCATCATCACCTTGGGCGAGAACGGCGCGCTCTATCACAGCGCGACGGAATCGGTGCATGTGCCCGCGATGGACGCGGGCGCGGTGGTCGAGACCACCGGCGCGGGGGACGCGTTCAACGGCGGGTTTGCGGCGGCACTGGCTGAAGGCAGGGCGCCGCTAGAGGCGGTCCGGTTCGGCTGCGCGACCGCGGCCATATCGGTGACCCGCCCCGGCACGGCACCCTCCATGCCCGCGCGCGCCGAGATCGACGCGCTTCTGGCGAAACAAGGCTGAGGCATATGGCAAGATATCTGATCACAGGCGCCAATCGCGGGATTGGCCTGGCGCTGCGGCGGGCCGCCGAGGCCGAAGGGCACGAGGTTCTCACCACCACCCGCACCGGCGAGGGCGCGGATTTCGCGCTGGAGCTTGACGACCCAGAGGCGGTGGTCGACGCGCTGGCCGGGCTCGAGGGCCCGGTAGATGTGCTGATCAACAACGCGGGCGTGATCGGCCCGGCGCGGCAGTCCACGCTGGACATGGATTTCCGGGGCTTCGCCAAGACGCTGGCGATCAACACGCTCTCGCCCCTGGCGGTGGCGCAGGCGGCGCTGCCCAGCTTGCGGCAGGCAAGGGGCGCGCGGATTCTGACCGTCTCTTCGCAGATGTCCTATATGGGCTACGCCAAGTCCGACCGGATCGCCTATCGCGCCTCGAAAGCGGCGGTGAATAAGCTGATGCAGGGCCTCGCCACGGATCTGGATCCCGACGGCATCGCCGTGGCCCTGGTCGACCCGGGCTGGGTGCGCACGGATATGGGCGGCGCTGCGGCGGACCTCTCGCCAGAGGAGGTCGCGGCGGGCATACTGGCGCTGGCGGAGCGGCTGACCCTGGCCGACACCGGCAAGTTCTTTCGCTACGATGGCCAAGAGCGCGGCTTTTAAGCCCTTAGCCCGCCCAAACTAAGTGCATTTCCCGGCCCACGTGTATGCAAAGACCGGGCCTGTCCTTAAATTGCTTGCAACGCTGCCGGAAACCCGCTTTCATCAACGCCTGATAACGCCCCGGCTTTACGTCGCATCGGGTCGGGCACCGAGGGAAATCCCAGGTCAAACAGAAAGCGGCGGCTTTGAGTCTATGCCGGACATCGCGTTTTTGCTGAACGGGGCGCCCGTTCATCTCGACGATGTGAACCCCACGCGGACATTGCTGGACTGGCTGCGCGAGGAGCGCGGGCTGTGCGGCACCAAGGAAGGCTGCAACGAGGGCGATTGCGGCGCCTGCACGGTGATGGTGACGGACGCGGAGGGGCCGAAGGCGCTGAACGCCTGCATCCTGTTCCTGCCGCAGCTGCATGGCAAAGCAGTGCGCACCGTGGAGGGCATCGCGGGCCCGGACGGCGCGCTGCACCCTGTGCAGGAGGCCATGGTCGCGCATCACGGGTCGCAATGCGGCTTCTGCACGCCGGGCTTTGTCTGCGCGATGGCTGTGGCGCACGCAGCCGGCGCCGAGGATCACGACGACCGGCTGGCGGGCAATCTTTGTCGCTGCACCGGATATGCGCCGATCATCCGCGCCGCCGAGGCCGCCGCCACGCAGCCGGTGCCGGAATGGATGGCCGAGGATCTGACGCCACTTAAAGGGGCGGTGGGCGAACCTGCCGCTACGCGGCAGAACCACCCACCCTACGTGATGCCGCGCACCATTGGCGCGCTGGCGGCGTGGTATCAGGAGCACCCCGACGCGACGCTGATCGCGGGTGCCACGGATGTCGGGCTCTGGGTCACCAAGGGTCTGCGCTCGCTGGAACCTGTGGCATTTCTGGGCGGCATCTCGGCGCTGAAGAAAATCACCGCGATGAAGAGCCAGATCAAGATCGGCGCCATGGCCACCGTCGCTGATCTGCGCGAGGCTATCGCGCCGCATCACCCGCATTTCGCCGAGATGCTTCGGAGGTACGGCTCCGAGCAGGTGCGCAGCGCCGCCACGGTGGGCGGCAACATCGCCAACGGCTCGCCCATCGGCGACAGCCCGCCCGCGCTGATCGCGCTGGGCGCCACGCTGCATCTGCGCCGGGGCGATGAGACCCGCACGCTGCCGCTGGAGGATTTCTTCCTCGCCTATGGCAAGCAGGACCGCGCGCCGGGGGAGTTCGTCGAGGCGGTGAGTTTTAAGCGCCAGCCCGACCGGCTGAAATGCTACAAGCTGAGCAAGCGGTTCGATCAGGACATCTCGGCGGTCCTGGGCTGCTTCAACGTCACCGTGGAGGGTGGCGAGGTGCGCGCGGCGCGCATCGCCTTCGGCGGCATGGCCGGGATCCCGAAACGGGCGGCGGCCTTGGAGGCCGCGATCCTCGGCCAGCAATGGACCGAGGAGACCGTTGGTACGGCACTTGGGGCGCTGGACCAGGACTTCACGCCGCTCTCGGACATGCGCGCCAGCGCCGATTACCGGCTGGAGGCCGCGCGCAACATGCTGGTGCGCTACTTCCTGGAGGACGTGGGCGCGCAGGCCAGCGTGCTGGAGGTCACCCCGTGAGCGTGGGCCAGGCCACCGCCCATGACGCCGCGCGGCTGCATGTCACCGGCCAGGCGCGCTATGTCGACGACATCCCCGCGCCCAAGGGCACGCTGTCGCTGGCCTTCGGGCTCTGCGAGATCGCCCGCGGCAGGATCGCGGCGATGGACATCGCCGCCGTGCGCGCTGCCCCCGGGGTGGTCGCGGTTCTGGTGGCAGGGGACCTGCCGGCGGCCAACGACGTCTCGCCCTCCGTGCATGACGAGCCCCTGCTGGCGGAGGGCGAGGTGTTCTATCTGGGCCAGCCGCTGTTCCTGGTGGTCGCCGAGACCCACCTGGCCGCGCGCAAGGCCGCCCGGCTGGGCGTGGTGTCCTATGAGGAGCTGCCCGCGATCCTGACGATTGACGACGCGCTGGCCGCGGATAGCCGGTTCGAAGGCGGGGCTGTCATTTGGCAGCAAGGGGATGCCTCGTCAGCCCTTGCGGGCGCGCCTCGGCAGGTCCAGGGGCAGATCGAGATCGGCGGGCAGGAGCACTTCTACCTCGAAGGGCAGGCCGCGTTGGCCTTGCCGCAGGAGGGCGGCGACATGGTGGTGCACAGCTCCACCCAGCACCCCACCGAGATCCAGCACAAGGTCGCCGAGGCCCTGGCCCTGCCGATGCACGCCGTGCGCGTCGAGACCCGCCGCATGGGCGGCGGCTTTGGCGGCAAGGAGAGCCAGGGCAACGCCCTGGCTGTGGCCTGCGCCGTGGCCGCCCGCGCCACGGGCCGCCCCTGCAAGATGCGCTATGACCGCGATGACGACATGGTGATCACCGGCAAGCGGCATGACTTCCGGATCGCCTATCGCGCGGGCTTTGACGACGAGGGCCGGGTTCTTGCCGTGGACTTCACGCAATACGCCCGCTGCGGCTGGGCGCAGGACCTGTCGCTGCCCGTCTGCGACCGGGCGATGCTGCATGCCGACAACGCCTATTATCTGCCCGCGGTCAGGATCGAGAGCCACCGCCTGAAGACCCACACCCAGTCCGCCACCGCCTTCCGCGGCTTTGGCGGGCCTCAGGGCATGGTCGGGATCGAGCGCGTCATGGACCACATCGCGCACGCGTTGGGAAAGGACCCGGTGGATGTCCGGCGCCTCAACTTCTACGCCGCGCCCGCGGATGGGGCGGGCATGCGTATTTCTGACAAGGTGAAGCCGCAGGAGACGCCCTATGGCCAGCCGGTCGAGGATTTCGAGCTGCACGGGATGGTGGAGGCGCTGCTGGCATCCTCGGACTACGCCCCGCGGCGCGCGGCGATTGCAGAGTGGAACGCCGCCAACCCGATCCTGAAGAAGGGCATCGCGCTGACGCCGGTGAAGTTCGGCATCTCCTTCACGCTGACGCATCTGAACCAGGCGGGCGCGCTGGTGCATGTCTACCAGGACGGGTCCATCCACATGAACCACGGCGGCACCGAGATGGGGCAGGGGCTGTTCCAGAAGGTGGCGCAGGTGGCGGCGCAGGCGTTTGGCGTGGGGCTGGAGGCGGTGAAGATCACCGCGACGGACACCGCCAAGGTGCCCAACACCTCGGCCACGGCGGCCTCAAGCGGGTCGGACCTGAACGGCATGGCCGTCAAGGCCGCCTGCGAGACGATCCGCGACCGCATGGCCGAGCATCTGGCCGAGCTGCACCAGACCAAGCCCGAGGAGGTCGAATTCGAGGGTGGCGAGGTGCGCATCGGCAGCACCAAGCTGCCCTTCGCCGAGGCCGCGCAGGAATGCTACCAGGGGCGGGTCAGCCTCTCGGCCACGGGGTTCTACAAGACGCCCAAGATCACCTGGGACCGGGTGAAGGGCCGGGGGCGGCCGTTCTTCTACTTCGCCTATGGCGCGGCGGTGACCGAGGTGGTGATCGACACGCTCACGGGCGAGAACCGCATCCTGCGCGCCGACATCCTGCATGACGCGGGGGCCTCGCTGAACCCGGCGTTGGATATCGGCCAGGTGGAGGGCGGCTATGTGCAGGGCGCGGGCTGGCTGACCACCGAGGAGCTGGTGTGGGACGGCAAGGGAAGGCTGCGCACGCACGCGCCCTCGACCTACAAGATCCCCGCCTGCGGCGACCGCCCGGACGTGTTCAACGTGGCGCTGTGGGACGCGCAGAACCGCGAGGAGACGATCTATCGCTCCAAGGCGGTGGGCGAGCCGCCGCTGATGCTGGGCATCTCGGCGCTGATGGCGCTGTCGGACGCGGTGGCGGCCTGCGGCGGGCCCTCAAGCAGCGAAGCGATAGGGCAACAAGGACCCTACCCCGCGCTGGACGCCCCCGCCACGGCGGAGCGCGTGTTCCGCGCCGTGCAGAGGGTGCAGGCATGATCGACCTGTCGCGCCTTGCGGACCTGATCGCCGCCCATGGCAGCGTCGCGCGCGTCGTGATCGCCGAGCATAAGGGCTCGGCCCCGCGCGATACCGGCACGGCGATGTATGTCTGGCGGGACGGGCAGCAGGGCACGATCGGCGGCGGGCATCTGGAGCATGCGGCGACCAAGCGCGCGCGGGAGATCCTGAAGGATCGCGCCACCATAGTGACGCGCCACGCCCTGGGCCCGGATCTGGGGCAATGCTGCGGCGGGGCGGTGACCCTGGTGACCGAGGCCTGGGACGCCGCGCGGGCGCGCGACGAGATCGACGCCGCCGATTGGCCCTTTGCCGGGATCTTCCTGCGCCGCGTCGAGGGCGACGCGCCCCTGCCTCAGAAGCTGCGGCGCAAGCTTGCGATGTCGTCGGAGATGTCCGGCGCGATCAAGACCCAGCTTGTCGAGGGCTGGCTGGTCGAGCAGGTCTGGGAGGACCGCCAGCCGGTCTATATCTACGGCGCGGGCCACGTGGGCCAGGCGCTGGCGCGGGTGCTGGCGCCCCTGCCGCAGTTCGAGACCTGGGTGGCGGATGTGCGGCCCGATCTGATGGCGGCGCTGCCCGAAAGCGTGCACCGCGCGGACCAGGTCCCGCCCACGGCCGTGATGGCCAAGGCCCCGCCCGAGGCGGCGCATTTCATCATGACGCCCGAGCATGACTACGACCTAGAGCTCTGCCACACCGTGCTGCAGCGCCCGTTTGAATATGCCGGGCTGATCGGCTCGGCCACGAAATGGGCGCGGTTCCGCAAGCGCCTGCGCGAGCTGGGCCACGCGGAGGCCCAAATTGATCGCATAGAGTGCCCGATTGGCGCAAAAGAGCTTGGAAAAGACCCGCACGCGATTGCCATCGGGGTCGCGGCGAGGCTACTTGATCTCAGGCGCCTGCCGGGCAGCCTAGGGACGGGGATGGAACTATGACCGCAACGCTTCTGGCGATCGAGGGGCTGACCAAGGCCTATCCCGGCGTGGTGGCCAATGACGCGGTGTCCTTCAGCGTGGCCCCGGGCGAGGTGCATGCCCTGCTGGGCGAGAACGGCGCGGGAAAGTCCACCCTGGTCAAGATGATCTACGGGCTGGTGCGCCCGGATGCGGGCGCGATGCTGTTCAATGGCCAGCCCTTCGCCCCCGCCACGCCCCATGCCGCCCGCGCCGCTGGCGTGGCCATGGTGTTCCAGCACTTCTCGCTCTTTGAGGCGCTCAACGTGGCCGAGAACGTCGCCCTGGGCATGGAGAACCCGCCCAAGATGGGGCAGCTTGCCGCCCGCATCCGCGAGGTCAGCGAGGCCTATGGCCTGCCACTGGACCCGGGCCGGCTGGTCGGCGATCTGTCGGCGGGCGAGCGCCAGCGCGTCGAGATCATCCGCTGCCTGCTGCAGGACCCCAAGCTGCTGATCATGGACGAGCCGACCTCGGTGCTGACCCCGCAGGAGGTCGAGATCCTGTTCGGCACCCTGCGCAAGCTGCAGTCCGAGGGGACGGCGATCCTGTATATCAGCCATAAGCTGGAGGAGATCCGCGCGCTCTGCGACGGGGCGACCATCCTGCGGCTGGGCAAGGTCGTGGCGACCTGCGATCCGCGGCAGGAAAGCGCGCGCTCGATGGCCGAGATGATGGTGGGCTCGACCCTGCACACCCCCACAAGAGAGACCAAGGAGGCCGGCAAGGTCGTGCTGAGCCTGCGCGGGCTCTCCATGCCCTCTACGACGCCCTTTGGGACCAGCCTGAAATCCGTGAAGCTCTTTGTGCATGAGGGCGAGGTGCTGGGGATCGGCGGTGTCGCGGGCAACGGGCAGGACGAGCTGCTGGCGGCCCTGTCCGGAGAGGTGACCACGGGGCCGGCCTCGGTGATCCTGAACGGGGAATCCGTCGGGCATCTGGGCCCCAACGCGCGCCGCAAGCTGGGCCTGCTGGCCGCGCCCGAGGAACGCCTGGGGCACGCCGCCGCGCCGGATATGACGCTGACCGAGAACGCGCTGATGACCGGCGCGATCCGCGAGGACCTGGTGGACCGGGGCTTATTGCGCTGGGGCAAGGCGCGGGAGTTCGCCGAGAAGATCATCGCGGGCTTTGACGTGCGCACGCCGGGGCCGGGCAACGCCGCGCGGTCGCTGTCGGGCGGAAACCTGCAGAAATTCGTCATCGGGCGCGAGATCCTACAGCGCCCCACCTGCCTGGTGGTGAACCAGCCGACTTGGGGCGTGGACGCCTCGGCCGCCGCGGCGATCCGGCAGGCCCTGCTGGACCTCGCCGCCGAGGGCTGCGCCGTGGTGGTGATCAGCCAGGACCTGGACGAGCTGATGGAGATATCCGACCGCTTCGCCGCGCTGAACGAGGGCCGCCTGACCCCGCCGCGCGCCGCGCTCGGTCTGACCGCTGAGGAGATCGGCCAAATGATGGGCGGCGCGCATGATCTGGAGGCCGCGCATGGGTAACGCGAAGGTATTGCGCCGCGCATTGCGCGTCGCGGTGGGCGAGAGGGGCTCTGCCCCCCTCGCGCTCCCCCCGGGATATTTCCAAACCGGAGAAGCATGGGGTGCCGCCGCCAAAACCCAGGCCAGAGACGGGTGCGCCGCGTGATCCGGCTTGAGAAACGCCCCCAGCCCAGCCGGGTCTGGTCCGCGGCGGCGCCCGTTCTGGCGGTGGCGCTGACCATGCTGGCGGGCGGGCTGATGTTCGCGGCGCTGGGCAAGAACCCCGTGCTGGCGATCAAGACGATCTTTTACGACCCGCTGCTGGGCGAGTTCGCCTGGTACTATCGCGGGCAGCTTCTGGTCAAAGCGGGGCCGCTGATCCTGATCGCCATCGGGCTGAGCCTGGGCTTCCGCGCGGGCATCTGGAACATCGGCGCAGAGGGGCAGTATATCCTGGGCGCGATCTGCGGCGCCGCGGTGGGGCTGGCCTTTTACCCCGCCGATCTGTGGATCATCTTCCCGCTGATGGTGATCGCGGGCGCCCTGGGCGATGATCCCGGCGATCCTGAAGACGCGGTTCAACACCAACGAGATCCTGGTCTCGCTGTTGCTGGTCTATGTGGCCGAGCAGCTTCTGGCGTCGATGGCGCTGGGCGCGCTGCGCAACCCCGACGGGGCGGGGTTCCCGGGCAGCCGGAACCTGAGCCAATACGAGGCCGCCGCGAACCCCGAGCTAATCGCAGGCACCGGCATGCATATGGGCGTGGTGGCCGCGCTGATCGCGGTGATCTTCGCCTATATCATGCTGAGCCGCCATATGCTGGGCTTCCAGATCCGCCTGACCGGCGAGAGCCCGCGCGCGGCGCGGTTCGCGGGGGTCAAGCCCAAGCTTCTGGTGGTCGTCTGCCTGGGGATCAGCGGCGGGCTGGCCGGGCTGGCGGGGCTCTTTGAGGTCGCCGGGCCCGCCGGGCAGATCACCATCGACTTTAACTCGGGCTACGGGTTCACCGCGATCATCGTGGCCTTCCTGGGGCGGCTGAACCCGATTGGGATCCTGCTGGCGGGGCTCCTCCTAGCGCTGACCTTCATCGGCGGCGAGGCGGCGCAGACCTCGCTGCAACTACCCGCGAGCGCGATCCAGGCCTTCCAGGGGATGCTGCTGTTCTTCCTCTTGGCGGTGGACGTGCTGGCGAATTACCGGGTGCGGCTTGGCCAGCGGGGGGCGGCGTAATGGACTTTTCTAACATCAACCCGGCGATCCTGCTCGCTTCGCTGATGATCGCGGCGACGCCGATCCTGCTGGCGGCTGTGGGCGAGCTGGTGGTCGAGAAGGCGGGCGTGCTGAACCTGGGCGTCGAGGGCATGATGGTCGTGGGCGCGGTCTGCGGGTACATCTTCGCGATCAACACGGGCTCGCCGCTGCTGGGCTTCGTGGGCGCGGCGGTGGGGGGCGCTTTGCTGAGCCTGATCTTCGCGGCGCTGACGCAGTACCTGATGACCAACCAGGTGGCGACGGGGCTGGGGCTGACGCTGTTCGGGCTGGGGCTGTCGGCCCTGCTGGGCACCGAGTACCTGCAGCTGCGCCCGCCCTCCACCGCGGGGCTGCGGCTGTCCTTCCTGGGCGACGACCTGGGGCGGCTGGACGTGATGGTGATCTTCGCGCTGGTGCTGGTGGCGGCGGTCTGGGCCTTCCTGAAGTTCACCCGCGCCGGGCTGATCCTGCGCGCGGTGGGCGAGAGCCACGACGCGGCGCATGCGCTGGGCTACAAGGTCATCCATGTGCGCGTCGCCGCGATTGCCTTCGGCGGGGCCTGCGCGGGGCTGGGCGGGGCCTATCTGAGCCTGATGCGCGTCAGCCAGTGGACCGAGGGCATGACCGCGGGCGCGGGCTGGATCGCGCTCGCCATCGTGGTCTTCGGCTCCTGGAAGCCGGTGTGGGTTTTGGTCGGTGCCTATCTCTTCGGCGGGGTCACCGTTTTGCAGCTGAATTTGCAGGTCGCGGGGCTTGCGGTGCCGGTAGAGTATTTGTCGATGAGCCCGTATCTGATAACCATCCTGGTGCTGGTCATCATGTCATCCGGGCGGGGCCGGGCCGCGCTGAACGCGCCCGCCGCGCTTGGTCGAAGTTTTCACGCCTCTGGATAGGGGCTAGGATTGCGGCCGGTAGGGCCGCCACACTTGGGGAGAACCAAATGAACTTGAAATCAATTCTGGCCGCCGGCGCGCTGGCGCTCGGCACGGCGGGCTTCGCCGCCGCCGACGGGCACGAGCCCACAAAGGTCGGCTTCATCTATGTCGGCCCGATCGGCGATCTGGGCTGGACCTACGAGCACCACCAGGGCCTGCTCGCGGTCGAGGAGGCCTATGGCGACAAGGTCGAGACCATGTACCAGGAGACCGTGCCCGAGGGCGCGGATGCCGAGCGCGCGATCACCCAGATGGCGCTGCAGGGCGCGGACCTGATCTTCACCACCTCGTTCGGCTACATGGACCCCACGATCAACGTGGCGGCCAAGTTCCCGGACGTGAAGTTCGAGCATGCCACCGGCTATAAGCGCGCCGACAACGTCTCGACCTACTCGGCCCGCTTCTACGAGGGCCGCGCCGTCATCGGGCACATCGCGGGCAAGATGACCAAGACCAACAAGATCGGCTATATCGCGTCCTTCCCGATCCCAGAGGTCGTGCGGGGCATCAACTCGGCCTATATCCACGCCAAGAAGGCCAACCCGGATGTCGAGTTCTCGGTGGTCTGGGTCTACACCTGGTTCGATCCCGGCAAAGAGGGCGACGCCGCGCAGGCGCTGATCGACCAGGGCGCCGACGTGATCATGCAGCACACCGATTCGACCGCCCCGCAGGCGGTGGCGAAAGAGGCGGGCATCTACTCGTTCGGGCAGGCCTCTGACATGGCCGCCTTCGCGCCCGCGCCGCGCATCAGCTCGATCATCGACGACTGGGCGCCCTACTACGTCGCCCGCGTGGGCGCCGTGATGGATGGCACCTGGGAGAGCACGGACACCTGGGACGGCATCGGGCCTGGCATGGTGGAGATTGGCGAGATCTCGGACGTCGTGCCCGCCGAAGTGAAGGCCGAGGCGCTGGCGCTGAAGGCCGCGCTGGCCGATGGCAGCTATCACGCCTTCACCGGGCCGATCAACAAGCAGGACGGCTCTGTCTGGTTGGCCGAGGGCGAGACCGCGGCGGACTTTGGCGATGACGGCCTGGCCGGTATGAACTTCTACGTCGAAGGCCTGACCGGCGACGTGCCGAACTAAGGGTCGTGGGCCGCAGGCCCACTGCCCGTCAAAAAGAAGGAGACCCGCCGGGATCGGCGGGTCTTTGCTGTTTTCAGCCGGGTCCGGAATTCCGGACCAATCCCCATTCGCGTGTATATGCTATGAAAGAGTCGCGCATTAATTTAGCGCAGGACATAATTTATTAAGGAGAAAGCTATGCCTAGATTCGTAATCGACCTCGGTGACATGGAGATGAGCAACGCCGCCGCCGAGGCCCTGAACGCCGAGCTGCAGAAGGTCGCGCTGTCCCATGTCGCGGATCTGCGCATGGAGAAGCCGCTGGCGATCCGGTTTCCGCGGCCCTTCCCCTGGGGTATCATCATCGGCCCGGAATTCGACGACGTGCTGCGCTCGCAGAAGCGTCTGGAATCGGCGTTCCAAGAGCTGCGCTAGGGCGCTGCGATGGCGGATCTCACCTGCCCCAGCGCCCGGGCGGCGCCCGGTGCCAAGCTTATCGGAACCCTTGGGGCCGATGGCCGCGTGAAGCCGCTGCGCACGCCCTTGGAGGTCGACGCCGATTTCATTGCGCGCGCCAAGCGCCAGGGCGAGCCCGAGGCGCGGATGCGCTTTGCGGCGCCTTGCGCGCAGGGCGGCTGCGGCCATTGGACGGGCCAGGCCTGCGGGCTGATCGACCGCGTTCTGGACCATATCGCGACGCTGCCCCAGGATGTCAGGGCCAAGACTCTGCCGCCCTGCACCATCCGCGGCGACTGCCGGTGGTACCACCAGACCGGCGCCGAGGCCTGCAGAAGCTGCGACCTTGTGGTGCGGCTCCCGGCGGAGCCAGTGGCCGCCGAATAAAGCACTGCGACCGGCCCCGTGTTTGGCCGGTCGCTTCTGGGCTTTTCATTTGTGGCTAATCCCGACAAGCTGATCCGCATGAAGGACTTTCTGATCATTGGCGGCGGCATGGCGGGGCTATCCACCGCCGCGCGCCTGTCCGAGCTGGGCTCGGTCGTGCTGCTAGAGGCCGAGGACGCGCTGGGCTACCACGCCTCGGGGCGCTCGGCGGCCATGTTCGAGGAGAATTACGGCTCGCCCTCGACCATCGCGCTGAACCGCGCCAGCCGCGCCTATCACGAGGCGGCGGGCGTGCTGAGCCCACGCGGCTTCCTATGCGTGGGGCTGCCCCATGAGGACGCCGCCACGGGCGAGACCATCGCCGAATTGGGCATGGACGAGGTCACCCTCGCCGAGGCCCGCGCGATGGTTCCCATTATCGCCGACGAGATCACGCGCGCGGGGTACCACCATGACGCGCTGGAGATCGACACCGACACGCTGCTGCAGGGCTTCGCGCGCACCGCACGGGGGAACCGCGCCGAGATCGTGACGAAGGCGCCGGTCTCGGCGATTGCGCGCACCGAGTTGGGCTGGGCCGCGATCGCGCCAGGTGCCACCTATGAGGCGCGCATCCTGGTGAACGCCGCCGGGGCCTGGGTCGATGAGATCGCCAAGCTGGCTGGGATCGCGCCGCTGGGCGTGACCCCCTGCCGCCGCTCGATGGCGCGGGTGCCCGCGCCGGGCGGGCAGGACGTCGGCGGCTGGCCGGTGCTCTTTGGTCCGGGCGAGACCTGGTACGCCAAGCCGGACGCGGGCAAGTGGCTGATCTCGCCCGCCGACGAGGACCCCGTGCCGCCGCAGGACGCCTGGGCCGACGACATGGTGCTGGCCGAGGGGATCGCCCGCTACGAGGCGCATGTGACCGAGCCGGTCACGCGCGTCGAGATGACCTGGGCGGGGCTGCGGACCTTCTCGCCCGACCGCTCGCTGGTCATCGGGCGCGATCCCGCAGAGGAGACCTTTGTCTGGGTGGCCGGGCAGGGCGGCTATGGCATCCAATCCTGCCCAGCCTATAGCCAGCTTGCGGCGGATGTGCTGGGCGGTCGTGCAGCAGAGCTTGACCCATCGGTGGTGCAGGCGCTCTCTCCGGCGCGCTTCCAGAGGTAAAATACCGCGTTGCGCAGGCACTGCTGCGCCGCGGCCATGACGCGCTAGTGCAATTGATAACAGAATCTTCGGGTTTTTGTGGTGACCTCGGCTGGCAGCCCGCGTGGCGGCCTGGCGGAGTGCGCGATGCCCGATCTCTATGGGACGACCTTTGGCAATGACACGATAGACGTGTCCAACAACCTGGGCACGCTGAACGGTGCCCCGCAGGGGTCTCCGATTGACGACATCAACCTTGGCGGTGGCAATTCGACCGTCACGATCACGAATTCTATGATCGGGGTGATCGACCGAGGCCTGGGCACGATGGACATCACGGCCTCGGATTCGACCATCTCCGGGCTCACGGGCCAGATGAGCGATGTGACCCTGAACCTGACGAATGTGGATACGATTGGAACCTTCGACTTCGGCGGTACGGATTTACAGCTGACATGGTCCGGGGGCACGATAGGTGGACCGGTCGTTTGGGGCAGTGGCACGCTCGACGTTCACCTTTCGGGCGTGGATGTGACGAGCACATCGATGAGCACGGGCTTCGGCGATAGCATTATCACGCTTGAGGATGTGAGTTTTGCCAGCGGCACGACCTTCAACATCGGCGGTGGCACCAACGTTATTGAGATCACGGGCAGCACAGAGTTTGGCAGCGGCTCCTCCATCAACGCAAGCATTGGGTCCGACACGTTATCGCTCCCGGATGGAAGCGTGATCTCAATTGGGGGCACGGACTACACGGTGGGGGTCGACAGCCTGCCCTCTGGCTGGAACCTAGACGGCACCGTGACGCTGCCGGGTGGCAGCACGTTTAGCTTCAGCGACTTTGACAGCTTTGCGGGCACTGGGCCGGTTTGCTTCGCGCAGGGCACGCGGATCGCAACGCCCCGGGGCGAGGTCGCGGTCGAGGCGCTGCGCCTGGGCGATAAGGTGCGGGACGCGCGCGGCGATGCGGTGGAGATCTGCTGGATCGGGCGGCAGCGGATGGATTTTGCGCCGGGCAACGCGCGTCACCAGCCGATTGAATTCAAAATTGGAGCGCTAGGTCCGGACCAGCCTAAACGCGCGCTGCGGGTCTCGCCGCAGCACCGGATGCTGATGCGGGACGCCACCGGTGCGGCGGTTCTTGCGCCGGCGAAGGGGCTGCTGGGCCTGCCCGGTGTCCGCAGCTGCCATGGCGTGCGGTCGGCGACCTATTTCAGCCTCTTGCTAGAGCGCCACAGCCTGGTCCGCGCCAATGGGGCCTGGGTTGAGAGCTTCTATCCCGGCGTCTCGGCGATGTCGTTCTTGGGGCTGAGCCAGGCGCGCAAGGTGCAATCGCTGATCCATGACCGCGGGTTGGACTACCGCCGCCCCGTGCTGCCCTGCCTGACCGTGTCCAAGGCCAGGAGGCTTGCCGAATTGCCCTTAGAGCCACGGCTGCCCCTTGACGTTTCTGCAAGGCAGACCCAGCTAAGGGCGCATGGGTGACGAGGAAAAGCGCAATGTGCGGCGCATAGAGCGCCAGTTCCGCTGGATCGAGGCGTTGGCCCCGGCTATGCGGGCGCCGCTGTCCGCGCTGCGGGCGCGGGGCTGGGGCATCGTGCGCGTGCCGATTGCCATATTCCTGATCCTGGGCGGCGTCTTTGCGTTCCTGCCGGTGCTGGGCTTGTGGATGCTGCCGCTGGGGCTGTTGCTACTGGCGCTGGACCTGCCGTTCCTGCGGCCCTGGATCGGCGGGGCGATCATACGGCTGCGCCGCCGCGGCGCGATCTGGCTGCGCTGGTGGCGCCGCAAGCGGGCCACCTGAGACCAAGTGCCCCATTCAATCGTGGCGCCAATCGCTCCCCCGCAGGCGAAGCCGAGGAGGAGCTCAAAAGAGCGTGCCGCAGGCACTCAATTTAACAACGGTTAGCCGTCCTTGCGGATCACCGCGTTGGTCGGATCATAGGGGCTGTCCTCGGTCACCTCGGCGTCCCAAAGCTGGTTGAGCATCTTCACCTTCAGCTTCTGGCCAGTCACGGCCAGCTCTGGCGCGACATAACCCATCCCGATCTGCTTGCCGAAGGCCACGGAATACCCGCCCGAGGTCAGGCGGCCCACCTTGGTGTCGCCGTCATAGAGCGCCTCGCGGCCCCAGGGGTCGGCATCCTTCGGCCCATCGATCAGAAGGGTCACGCATTTGGCGCGGATGCCGGTCTCGACCATCGCATCCTTGCCATGGAACTCCTTGGACAGGTCCACGAAGCGGTCTAGCCCAGCCTCCAGCGGGGTCGCGTCGCGCCCCAGCTCGGTGCCGAAGGCACGATAGCTCTTCTCCTGGCGCAGCCAGTTCTGCGCCCGCGCGCCGCAGAGCTTCATGCCGTGCTTCTCGCCCGCCGCCATCAGCTGATCCCACAGATAGGTCTGCATCTCGATCGGGTGGTGCAGCTCCCAGCCCAGCTCGCCGGTGTAAGCCACCCGGATCGCCATCACGGGGCACATGCCCAGCTCGATCTCGCGCATCGAAAGCCAGGGGAAGCGCTTGTTGCCCAGCACGGTGGCGGGGTCGGCATCCTTGACGATCTCGCCCAGCACATCGCGCGACTTCGGCCCGGCGATGGCGAAGACGCCCCATTGCGAGGTCACGTCGTGGATGTCCACATAGCCGCCGCCCGCGCCCATGAAGTCCTCGGCGGATTTCATCAGGTAGTCGGCGTCATAGGCCGTCCAGGCGCCCGCGCTGACGAGGTAGTAATCATTCTCGCCGCGCCGCACGATGGTGTACTCGGTCCGGGTGGTGCCCGCGCCGGTCAGCGCGTAGGTCAGGTTGATCCGGCCCACCTTGGGCAGCTTGTTGCAGGTGAAGTGGTCCAGGAACGCGGTCGCGCCCGGCCCGCGCACCACATGCTTGGTAAAGGCGGTGGCGTCGATCAGCCCCGCGCCCTCGCGGATCGCCTCGGCCTCGGATTTGGCGAGCGCCCACCACGCGCCGCGGCGGAAGCTGCGCCCGTCATGGTCAAAGCTCGACGGCGCATCCAGAGGCCCGTAATAGTTCGGCCGCTCCCAGCCATTCACGAAGCCAAACTGCGCCCCCAGCGCCTTCTGCCGGTCATAGGCGGGCGCGGTGCGCAGCGGGCGGCAGGCTTCGCGCTCCTCATCGGGGTGGTGCAGGATGTAGACGTGCTCGTAGCACTCCTCGTTCTTGCGCGCGGCGAACTCGGTGGTCATCCAGTTGCCGTAGCGCTTGGGGTCCAGGCTGGCCATGTCGATCTCGGCCTCGCCCTCGACCATCATCTGCGCCATGTAATAGCCGGTGCCGCCAGCGGCGGTGATCCCGAAAGAGAACCCCTCGGCCAGCCACATGTTGCGCAGCCCCGGCGCGGGGCCGACCAGGGGGTTGCCGTCGGGCGTGTAGCAGATCGGGCCGTTGAAATCGTCCTTCAGCCCGATCTCTTCGGTCGAGGGCATCCGGTGGATCATCGCCATGTATTGCTCTTCGATCCGCTCCAGGTCGAGCTGGAACAGGTCGGCGCGGAAGCTGTCGGGCACGCTGTATTCGAACCGCGCGGGCGCGTTGCGCTCGTAGGTGCCCAGGATCCAGCCGCCGCGCTCCTCGCGCACATAGGACTGCGCGTCGGCGTCGCGGATAACAGGGTGCTCGGGGTTAGTCTTGCGGAACTCCTGCAGCGCAGGGTCCGCGTCGGTGACAATAAAGGTATGCTCGACCGGGATGGCGGGCATCTTTATCCCCAAAAGCTTGGCCGTGCGCTGCGCGTGGTTGCCGGTGGCGGTGACCACGTGTTCTGCATGGACCACGACCTGCTCGTCGGAGGGCACCAGGTTGCCGCCCTTCTCGACCATCTTGGTCAGGGTCACGTCCCAGTGCGCGCCGGTCCAGGCGTAGCCGTCCACCTGCCACTTGCGCTCGATCAGCACGCCGCGCTGGCGGGCGCCCTTGGCCATCGCCATGGTGACATCGGCGGGGTTAATGTAGCCGTCGGTGGGGTGGTAAAGCGCGCCCTGCAGGTCCTCGGTCTTGATCAGCGGCCAGCGCTCTTTGATCTGGTTGGGGCTGAGGAACTCGTAGGGGATGCCCACGGTCTCGGCGGTCGAGGCGTAAAGCATGTACTCGTCCATGCGCTCCTGGGTCTGCGCCATGCGCAGGTTGCCCACCACCGAGAAGCCCGCGTTCAGCCCGGTCTCTTCCTCGAGCGTCTTATAGAACTTCACCGAGTAGTCGTGGATGTGCGTGGTGGCGTAGCCCATGTTGAACAGGGGCAGCAGGCCCGCGGCGTGCCAGGTGGAGCCGCTCGTTAGCTCGTCGCGTTCGACCAGCATAACATCCTCCCAGCCGAACTTGGCCAGGTGATAGGCGATCCCGGCGCCCACGGCGCCCCCGCCGACGACCAGTGCTTTGACATGCGTTTTCATGGGCCTGCGACTCCCTCAGATAAGCCTGCGCCTAATGACCAGATTAGGGGCGCGCGCGGTCCCGGCAAGCCGACGCAATGGGGGCCAAAACCGACCTGGTCGATGCGGGCGAATGCCTGCCTTTGTTGACACGCTCTCTGGTTGCGGGCTTGTTTGTGGTCACAGATTGTGACCGCAAAGCGATTCCCGATGCCCAATGTGTTCTTGTGTTACGCGCGGACGGATGCCGACACGCTTGACGAACTGATCGAGCAGCTGGCGACCCTGAAGGGCCTCGGGGTTGACCCGTGGTCCGACCAAGACATCGAAACCGGCGCGGATTGGCGTGACAAGATACATGCGGCGCTGGACGCGGCCGATATTGCCGTGCTGCTGATCTCAGCCAGGTTCTTGAACTCGAAATTCATTAAGGAGGTCGAATTGCCTCCTATAGCCGCCGGGCGCGCAGATCACCGCCGAGCATGTCGAGGTGGACCTTTTTGAGTTTCGCGGCCAATCCGTGCTGCGGGATGAGACGCTCGCCGCCTTCTATGGCCGCACCACCAAACAGCTCAACCAGGCCCGGGATCGCAACAAGGCGCGGTTCCCCGAGGACTACGCGTTTCAGCTAACCGAGGCGGAATGGGGCGTTTTGCGGTCCCAAATTGTGACCGCAAAGAAGGGGCGCGGCGGGCGCCGGAGCCCGCCCTGGGTCTATACCAAGAAGGGCGCCACGATGCTGGCCACCGTGCTGCGCACCCCCAGGGCGGTCGAGGCCTCGCAGCTGATCGTCGAGACATTCGTGGCGGCAAGACACCAGGCGCTGCCGGTGCCGCCCAACAACCATGACGGCGTCGGAGAGGCCGATCTGGATAGCGATGAGAAGCGCGCGTTCAAACGGCGCCTAGGCGCGTTTGACGGACAAAAGAGCGGAACGTCCTAGCCCTGCTCGCGGGCCTCATCCATCAGGCGCCGCATCTGAGCGATCGCGGGTTCGAGCCCCAGAAAGATCGACTCCGCGATGAGGAAATGCCCGATATTGAGCTCCATCACCTCGGGGAAGGCCGCCACGGGCTGCACAGTATCATATGTGAGCCCGTGCCCGGCATGGACCTCTAGCCCCAGCGAATGGGCAAAGCTGGACATCTCGCGCAGGCGCTCCAGCTCGGCGTCGCGCTCGTCAAAGCGCGCCTCGGCATGCAGGTCGCAATAGGCGCCGGTGTGCAGCTCGACCACGGCGGCGCCGATGCGGGCGGCGGCCTCGATCTGCTTCGGATCGGCGGCGATGAAGATCGACACGCGGCAGCCAGCGCCCGCGAGCGGCGCGATGAAATGCGCCAGGTGGTTCTCGTCCCGCGCGACCTCCAGCCCGCCCTCGGTGGTGCGCTCCTCGCGTTTCTCGGGCACGATGCAGACGGCGTGCGGCTTGTGGCGCAGGGCGATGGCCTGCATCTCGGGCGTGGCGGCCATTTCGAAGTTCAGCGGCACGGAGAGGTGCTCGACCAGGCGCTCGATATCCTCGTCCGAGATGTGCCGGCGGTCCTCGCGCAGATGCGCGGTGATGCCGTCGGCGCCCGCTGCTTCGGCGATCTTGGCGGCGCGGACCGGGTCGGGATAGGCCGAGCCGCGGGCGTTGCGGACCGTGGCGACGTGATCGATGTTCACACCAAGACGCAGCGTGCCGATGGGATGCATGGGGTCTCTCCGGGGCAGGGATTCGGGACGGCCAGTCTAAGGCTTCTGTGTTTTAGGGCAATAGTGCGGACCTAATGGATGCGCATGGGTGGGGGCCGGTCTGAGATTGCGGAAATTTCATCAAAAATTAGCGATTCGGCCCGGATCATGGATCCGGGTGGGTCCGACGGACCGCCGCGACTGGTCTGCGAATGGCGCGCGGCCTACTGGCCTCGCCCGGGCCCGTCCTGCGACTTCGCCCGCCGCTCATAGCGCGCCTTGAGCCTAGAGATCCGCCGCCGCTGATAGGCTGCCACCGCGGGCCGCGCCAGCAAATAGGCGGCGACACCAGCAATCACGCCGGGCACGAGGCCGCCGACCGTGTAAGGCCACATCACCCGCCAAAAGAACCGCCCCAAGCGGTCCCAATGCGCGGACTCCGAGGTGAAGAGCGCTTGGAAATTATGCCAAAGCTCGGCCGAGGCGCGACCGAAATCGGCAAACACATCGGGCAGCGGGCCCACGCCGGGCGTGCCCAGCATCCATTGCCCAAGCTCCAGGCTGATCGCCGCGATGATCGGGAATGTCAGCGGGTTGCCAAAAAACGTCGCCAGCAACGAGGCCAGGATGTTGCCTTGCATCACAAAGGCCAGCCCCGCCGCCAGGAAGAAGTGGAAGCCGAAGAAGGGCGTGAAGCAGACGAAGACCCCCGCCGCTATTCCCCGCGCGATCTTGTGCGGCGGGTCCGGCAGCCGGCGCAGGCGGTGGACGATATAGGACGCCGCGCGGCGCCAACCGCCCCGCGGGTAAAAGAACTCAGCCACTATCCGCAGCCAGTTCCTTGCGTCTCGTCTTTTGAACACCACCCCGTCGCCCGTTCACATGCCTTATGGTTTCTTGCCTTGGTCGCGATAGCGGGCGATCGAGGCGACGTCGCTATCTGCCTCAAGGGCCAGCATCACGGCGTGCAGATGCTCCACGTCGCGCAGTTCTACCGCAACAATAAGGCGATAAAAGTCCGGTTTCCGGTCCACAAATTGCAGATCCGAGATATTGGCGCGCTGCTCGCCAATCAAGGTGCAGATGCGCCCCAGCACGCCCGCGTCGTTCGAGATCGTCAGGTCCAGGCTGATCATGTGCACCGCGCGGTGCGGCCCAGAGTGCCAATGCAGGTCCTGCCAGCGCTCTGGCTCGTTCTGCACCTCCTCCAGCACCGGGCAGTCGATGGTGTGGATCAGCACGCCCTTGCCGCGATAGCTGATGCCGACGATCCGCTCGCCGGGCACAGGCTGGCAGCATTGGGCCTGTTCGAACCGTTGGTCCTTGGCCAGGCCGACCACGGCGCGGGCGGCGTCGATCTCGTCGCCCTTCTGGGCGCCAAGTTTGGGGTAGAGCAGCTCCACGACCTCGCGGGCGCTGATCTCAGCCGACCCCAGCTGCGCCAGAAGCTCTTGCGCGTCGGGCAGGCCAAGCTGCTTGGCCGCGGTGCTGAGCGCCTTGTCCGAGGCGCGCTTGCCGACATGGTCGAAGGCCACCCGGGCCAGCTCGCCGCCCAGCTTCACCAGGCGTTCGCGGTCCTCCTCGCGCAGGCTGCGCCGGATCGCGGTCTTGGCCCGCCCGGTGATCACGATGTCCAGCCAGGTCGCCTGCGGTTTCTGCCCCTCGGCGGTCATGATCTCGATATGCTGGCCGTTGCGCACCCGTGTCCAAAGCGGCACCCGCATGTGGTCGATCTTTGCGCCGACGCAGCTGTCGCCGATGCGGGTGTGGATCGCGTAGGCGAAATCAAGCGGCGTCGCGCCGCGCGGCAGCTTGACCACCTCGCCCTTGGGCGTGAAGCAGAACACCTGGTCGGCATACATCTCGAGCTTGACCGCCTCGAGGAAGTCGTCATGGCTCTCAGATTTCGACAGCCGCTCTGTGAGGGTCGCGACCCATTGCGTGGGGTCGACCGCAAAGGGGTTCTCCGCCCGCACGCCTTCGCGGTAAGACCAATGCGCGGCCACCCCGCTTTCGGCGACATCATGCATCTGGTGCGTGCGGATCTGCACCTCCACCCGCTTGCCGTCGCGCCCGCTGACCGTGGTATGGATCGAGCGGTAGCCGTTGGATTTCGGCTGGCTGATATAGTCCTTGAACCGGCCCGGCACGGCGCGCCAGCGCTGGTGGATCGCGCCGAGCACGCGGTAGCATTCCTCCTCGGTCTCGACCAAGACGCGGAAGCCATAGATGTCGGACAGCCGGGCAAAGCTAAGCTGCTTTTCCTGCATCTTGCGCCAGATCGAGAAGGGCTTTTTGGCGCGGCCCCGGACAATCGCCGGGATGCCCGCCTTGCGCATCTCGGCCTTGATGTCGACGTTGATCTTGTCGATCGCGTCGCCGGTGTCCTTCTGCAGCTTGAGAAAGCGCCGCATGATCGAGTTGCGCCCCTCGGGGTTCAGCACCGCAAAGGAGAGGTCCTCGAGCTCGTCGCGCATCCATTGCATGCCCATGCGGCCCGCCAGGGGGGCGAAGATGTCCATCGTCTCGCGCGACTTCTGCACCTGCTTTTCGGGGCGCATATGCTTGATGGTGCGCATATTGTGCAGCCGGTCGGCGAGCTTGACCAGGATCACCCGCAGGTCCTTGGACATCGCCATGAAGAGCTTGCGGAAGTTCTCGGCCTGCTTGCTCTCGGAGCTCGACAGCTGCAGGTTCGTCAGCTTGGTGACGCCGTCCACCAGCTCTGCGATCTCATGCCCAAACCGCTCTTCGATCTCGGCGAAGGTCGATTTGGTGTCTTCCACCGTGTCGTGCAGCAGCGCGGTCACAATCGTCTGGTCGTCCAGGTTCATGCCGGCCAGGATCTCGGCCACCGCGACGGGGTGAATAAAGTAGGGATCGCCGGAATGGCGCAGCTGCCCGGCATGCATAAGGCCGCCATAGTCATAGGCGGCCCTTAGCAAGGTCTCATCCGTGGAGGGGTTGTACCCGCGAACCCGGTCGATCAGGTCTTCGACGCCGATCAAACGGTCTAGGGCCATCTTATGTCCGCCTCTTAGTTAGGCTCCTGCGCTTCCATCAGCGCGCGAAGGAGCTTCTCTTCGGACATGTCATCCTGTGCGGGCTTGTCGGCCTCGGCGCCCATAAGCAGGGCCATGGCGTCTTCTTCCGGCTCGTCGACCTCGATCTGAGTCTGGTGGCTCTCGATCATCCGCTCGCGCAGCTCCTCGGACGACTGCGTCTCGTCGGCGATCTCGCGCAGGGCCACAACGGGGTTCTTGTCGTTGTCGCGGTCCACGGTGATCGGCGTGCCGCTCGAGATCTCGCGGGCGCGGTGGCTGGCGAGCATCACAAGCTCGAACCGGTTCGGAACCTTATCTACGCAATCTTCGACGGTAACACGCGCCATGGCTGCTCCAATCCTTCAGGGCTGGGGTTGAGAGCGCCGTCTTATGCGCTTCCGTTGAGGTTGACAAGCAAAATGGGGGCGAAACGGCCCGTTTATAAGGGGCGAACGGCGGTTTTTTCTGCCTCGGGCAGCTCAGCCAGCATCTCTTGGACGGTCCGCCCAAGAACGGGGTGGCGCCAGTCGGGCGCGATATCGGCCAGCGGCACCAGCACGAAGGCGCGATCCTGCAGCCGCGGATGCGGCAAAATCAGCTGATCCGGGGTGGCGCCGACCTGCACCTCTAGGGGCAAGGCGCGCCATGTTTCGAAGGTGCTATGGTCGGGCAGCACGGCGTCGCCGCAGGCGATCAGGTCCAGGTCCAAGGTGCGCTGCCCCCATCGCTCGGCGCGGTCGCGCCCAAATTCCGCTTCGATGCCGTGGAGGATGCTTAGGATTTTGCGCGGATCGTCGCAGCCCGCAACACGGATGGCGGCGTTGACATAATCCGGCCCCGCGCCGGCCGGAAAACAAGGCGTGGCGAAGAGCCGGCTGCGGGATTCAACCGTTAGGTGCGAATCGGTGATTCGCTCTATCGCAGTTGAAACGGTGAGTTCCGAGGGCCCTACGCGGCTTGATAGGTTTGACCCGAGCCCAATCAGGGTATATTGGTTGTCTGATCTATGATTATTGTCCTGATTGTGACAGTAAGTCGCTTGCGGCATTTACGATTCCTATTATTTTAGCGCGATGTCTCGCCGCGCAATTTGGCTCACTCCGCCACCCACTCATGGCAACTCGAATGGCGGGACAGTTTATCGGAAGGATTATAAATGTTCTACAGAGACGAACGGCTTGCGCTGTTCATCGATGGATCGAACCTCTACGCGGCTGCGAAAGCGCTTGGGTTCGACATCGACTACAAACTCCTGCGTCAAGAGTTCATGCGCCGCGGCAAGATGCTGCGCGCTTTTTACTACACGGCTCTCCTGGAGAATGACGACTACTCGCCAATCCGCCCGCTGGTGGACTGGCTGCATTATAACGGCTTCTCCATGGTGACAAAACCGGCCAAGGAGTATGTCGATAGCCAGGGTCGCCGCAAGGTGAAGGGCAACATGGATATCGAGTTGACGGTGGACGCCATGGAACTGGCGCCGCATGTCGACCATATCGTGCTGTTCTCCGGCGACGGCGACTTCCGCCCGCTCGTGGACGCGCTGCAGCGCAAAGGCGTGCGGGTGTCGGTTGTGTCAACGATCCGCAGCCAGCCGCCGATGATCGCGGACGAGCTACGCCGCCAGGCCGACAACTTCATCGAGCTCGACGAGCTGAAGGATGTCATTGGGCGCCCGCCGCGCGAACCGCGCGAGCCGGAGCATCTGGAACTGGCAGAGACCGAATAGGCTGAGGGGAACTTCCCTCGGTCCTTACAAGACCAAACTAGTACCGGGTGAGAGTCACTCCCTTACCCGAAGCAGAGTGAGCCGCGCCGTTGTAGGCGAATAGGAAGAGCCGCTCCCAGAGATGGGATGCGGTTTCTTCTTTTTTGGGGCGCGGGCATCGTCGCGCTGGGCGGCCATTTGGCGACGGCCTTGCGGCAGGCGCCCGCCGCATCCCTCTGTTCTGCCACGAGCCGCCGCAGGCGTTGCGGTGCCGATCAGACAGATTTTCGGTAACGCCAGCCCGCAAAGCGGCGATCCGCCCCTGGACGCGGCGAACCGTAGCACCTACGTCAGAGGCGAAAGGATGCCACCGATGACGCAGCCGCCGCTTACCCTGTATCTCGCCGCCCCGCGCGGGTTCTGCGCGGGCGTGGACCGCGCCATCAAGATCGTCGAGATGGCGCTGCAGAAATGGGGCGCGCCGGTCTATGTGCGCCACGAGATCGTGCACAACAAGTTCGTCGTGGACGGGCTGCGCGCGCAGGGCGCGGTGTTTGTCGAGGAGCTAGAGGAATGCCCCGATGACCGCCCGGTGATCTTCTCGGCCCATGGCGTGCCGAAATCCGTGCCCGCCGCGGCGCAGACCCGCGAGATGGTCTTTGTTGACGCCACCTGCCCGCTGGTCAGCAAAGTGCATATCGAGGCCGAGCGGCACCACAAGAACGGGCTCCAGATGGTGATGATCGGCCACGCGGGCCACCCCGAGACCCTGGGCACGATGGGGCAGCTGCCCGCGGGCGAGGTCCTGCTGGTCGAGACCGAGGCGGGGGTGGCGGACCTGTCGGTCCGCGATCCCGAGCGCTTGGCCTATGTGACCCAGACGACCCTTAGCGTGGATGACACCGCCGGGATCGTCGCCGCACTGCAGGCGCGGTTCCCCAAGATCGTCGGCCCGCATAAGGAAGACATCTGTTACGCCACCACCAACCGCCAGGAGGCGGTGAAGGCCGCCGCGCCCAAGTGCGACGCCATGCTTGTGGTCGGCGCGCCGAACTCGTCGAATTCCAAGCGGCTTGTCGAGGTCGCCGCGCGGGCGGGCTGCAACTATGCGCAGCTTGTGCAGCGCGCCACCGAGATCGACTGGCGCGCGCTCGATGGGATCAAGAGCGTCGGGATCACCGCGGGCGCCTCGGCGCCGGAGCTTCTGGTGAACGAGGTCATCGACGCCTTCCGCGCCCGGTATGACGTGACCGTCGAGCAGGTCGAGACCGCCCAGGAGAATGTCGAATTCAAGGTGCCTCGGGTGCTGCGGCAACCCGCCTAAGGTTGGCGACTTTCCGGTGGACGCGCGCGGCGTGGTGTCAGAGTATTGCGTAAGTGTCAGCCCGCGAGGACGCCTGAATGATCTCTTTGCAATTCTTGGTCACCGCGCTGGTGGTCGTCGTCGCGCCGGGCACTGGGGTGGTCTACACGCTGGCCATCGGGCTGGGGCGCGGGCGCTGGCCGGCCGTGTGGGCGGCGGTCGGCTGCACCTTTGGGATCGTGCCGCACCTTCTGGCCGCGACGCTTGGACTGGCGGCGGTGCTGCACACCTCTGCGCTGCTCTTTCAGGTCGTGAAATTCGCGGGCGTCGCCTATCTTCTGTACCTCGCCTGGCAGGCGCTGAAATCGGACGGCGTGCTGGCTGTGCGCCGCGACACCGCGCGCGAAAGCGCCTGGCGGACCGCGCGCCGGGGCGCGCTGATCAATATCCTGAACCCAAAGCTCTCGGTGTTTTTCCTGGCCCTTCTGCCGCCATTCCTCAGCGGGGAGCCGGCGACCGCCACGTTCGAGATGGTCATGCTTGGGGCCGTGTTCATGGCGATGACCTTTGCGGTCTTCGTACTTTACGGCGTGTTCGCCGCAGTGGCGCGGGATTGGTTGCTGTCCAGCGAGCGCGCCCTGCGCTGGCTGAACCGAGGGTTCGCGGCGATCTTTGCGGCCTTGGCAACCCGCCTGGCGTTCGAACGCGCATGATGGGGATCCTGCGCACCGCGTTGATCCTAGGCCTTGCCGGGGTGCTGCCGTTCTTCGCCGCGGGCCTTTTGGCGCAATTCGCGGAATCGCGCGAGGTCCAGCAGCTCGCCCATGCCACGCTATCGCTTTACGGGGTGATGATCCTGGGCTTCATGTCGGGCTGCATCTGGGCCTTCGCAGCCAAGGACAACGACCCGATGGGCTATGCGCTGAGCACCGTGCCGGCGCTGTTTGGGTTCATGGTGCCAATCTTTCCGGTCTATTTCGGCCTGATCGAGCCCAAAGAGGCGCTGTTCTACCTCGCCGCGGGCTTCCTGGTGCTGCTCGGGCTGGACCTGCGCGCCTGGCGCAAGGGCCAGACGCCGCCCTGGTGGGTCTGGCTGCGGGTGCTGCTGACCGCGCTGGTGGTGCCTTCAATCCTGCTAGGAGCCTTCGCATGAGCGATAAGGAGACCCTGGAGGTCTATGGCGCCAAGGCGGCGGAGTATGCCGAGCTGGTGAAGACGGATGGCAAGCCCAAGCCCTTGCTGCCCTTCGCCGAGGCGTTGCCGCCGGGCGGCAAGGTGCTCGACTGGGGCTGTGGCGCGGGCAACTCCGCCGCCGCGCTGCGCGACATGGGGTTTGACGTTGTGGCCACCGACGCCTCGCCCGAGTTCGCCGCGCTGGTCGAGCAATCCGTGGGGATCAAGGTCCGCGTCGAGAGCTTTGAGGCGCTGGACGAAGAGGCGGAGTATGACGGCGTCTGGGCCAGCTTCTCGCTGCTGCACGCGCAGAAGGCGGATTTCCCGGGGCACCTGGCGGCGGCGCATCGCGCCTTGAAGCCGGGCGGGCAATTGTACCTTGGGATGAAACTTGGCGCGGGCGAGGAACGCGACGGCATCGGGCGTTTCTACGCCTATTACAGCGAGGACGAGCTGGAGGGCTTGATGACAGAGGCAGGGTTCACCGTAACCGATAAGCAATATGGCGAGGAGCCGGGGCTCGATGGCGTGATGTGGCCCTTCATCCTGGTCTACGCCCATGGCTGAGCTTTTTGCCTACACGGACGGTGCTTGCAGCGGCAATCCCGGTCCCGGCGGCTGGGGCGCGCTTCTGATCGCGTGCGACGGCGACGCGGTGCTGAAAGAGCGCGAGCTTAAGGGCGGCGAGGCCGATACCACCAATAACCGCATGGAGTTGATGGCGGCGATCAAGGCGCTCGACGCGCTGGAGCGGCCCAGCACCATTACCGTGGTCACCGACAGCGCCTATGTGAAGAACGGCGTGACGGGATGGATCCACGGCTGGAAGCGCAACGGCTGGCGGACCTCGAACAAGAAGCCGGTGAAGAATGCGGATCTGTGGCAGGCTCTGGACGCGGCGCGGTTGCGCCATCAGGTGACCTGGAAGTGGATCAAGGGCCATGCCGGCCACGAGGAGAACGAGCGCGCCGATGCCCTGGCGCGCGCCGGGATGGCGCCGTTCAAGCCGAAAAAGGCGCCCTCGAAGGCGGCCGGATAGCCGTGCCTTGGGCCTTCCGGGGGCGCCGCGCGCCTACCGGTTAAACAGCAAGCCCCGCAGCGTGTTGCGCCCGCCCACGGTCGAGCGGATCAGCATCCGCTTTTCTCCCTCGCTGTGCCGCCCGTGCATGATCACATAGATCGCCGCGACTTGACTGTTCCGCAGGTCATCGACCGTCACGTCCCGGACATAGCGATGCAGGTCGCGCGACACGGCCTGGCGCAATTGGCTATCGCCTGGGTCAGCGCTCGCAGTCGTCGCGGCGAGTGCGATTGATATCAAGCCGATTGCCAGTATGCGCATCTTCAAGTGCCTCACATTTGTACTTTGCGGTGCGCAGGATGTTCTTCACCTCGCGCCGCTTTTTAAGGAAGGACCCGCTTGAGATAAGCGTCAGGTGCAGCCGCGCCAGGGTGGGGGTTGCAAAGTCTGACGCGTCCACGTCCTTAAAGCCGTAATGGGCCAGCCGGGCTTGCACCAGCCGCTCTAGCTGGCTGTTGGGCCCGGACTGGGCGGCACTCGCGGTCAATGCCAGGGTGAGCGCCAGAACCAATCTAATCATGGATCACTCCTTCTCGCAGAATTTTACTCCAGAGCCTCGATCAAGTGCCAATGGCAGCTGCGGCATCGGCCTAGATCCGCTTAGCCCTAGGGGTGGCTTTTGGCAAAGGCGGCCTGTTGGTCGCCCGTTGCCTCGGTCTGGTACTTGTCCTTCCACTCCGCGAACGGCATGCCATAGAAGGCCTCGCGCCCGGCGTCTTTGTCCATCTCAATGCCATGGGCGTTGGCGGCCTCTTGGTACCAGCGGCTCAGGCAGTTGCGGCAGAAACCAGTCAGGTTCATCATGTCGATGTTCTGCACGTCTAGCCGCTCCTCCATGAGGTGCTTTTGCAGGCGCCGGAAGGCCGCGGCCTCGATCTCGATGCGTGTTTGCTCGTCCATTCTCGTCTCTCCTATTTCGGCCCGTAGGTGCGCCAGGCCCAGATCAGCAGCATCGCGCCCAGCACGGCGCCCACGAACCCGGCCATCCAGCCGGTCACCGTCAGCAAGAAGCGCAGCACCAGCCCGCCCAGCAGCGCGCCCAGCACCCCGATCGAGACCGTCACCACCACGTTGGTGTCGATCCGCATTAGCCGCGTGGCGAGATACCCCGCGGCGGCGCCAACAACGATAAGCATGACCAAGGGCATTGCGTTTACTTCCGATACCGCGTCGGCACGATCACCAGCGCGCCAATCGAGGACACCAGCGCGTTCACCCCATGGCTGCCAAAGCTGATGCCGAACATCACGCGCACAAAAAAGAACAGGAACGCGCCGCCGATGCAGATGATCATCGAGGGGATCACGCCGTTATGCGTGAACCCGCTGCGCTCGCTGGCATAGCCGACGATGCCTGCGATCACGATGGTGCCGAATAGCGCCATGAAGGCCATGTCTTACTCTCCTACCCGGTCGCCCGGACTTATCTCCCAGCCGCGCAGCACCTCGCGCGCGTCCATCGCGCCCTTGCCCGCGCGCTGCAGGCGCGTGACGCGCAGTGCACCCGCACCACAGGCGATGCTCAGCGCGCCGTCAAGCACCTCGCCCGGCGACCCGGCGCCTTTCGCCAGTTCCGAGCCCAGAAGCTTGACCCTCTCCCCCCTATATAGGGTCCAGGCGCCCGGAAAGGGAGAGAGGCCGCGAATTTGCCGGTCGATTTCTACCGCGGGGCGGGTCCAGTCGATCTCGGCCTCTGCCTTGTCGATCTTGGCGGCATAGGTCACGCCCGCCTCTGGCTGCGGCTGCGCCGCAAGCCCGTCTAGCCTCCCCAGGGCCGTCACAATCAGCGCCGCCCCGATCTGCGATAGCCGGTCATGCAGGCGGGCGGTGGTGTCCTCGGCGGTGATCGCGGTGGCCTCGCGCAGCAGCACCGGCCCGGTGTCCAGCCCGGCCTCCATCTGCATGATGCACACGCCGGTCTCCGCGTCACCGGCCAGGATGGCGCGGTGGATCGGCGCGGCGCCGCGCCAGCGTGGCAGCAGCGAGGCGTGGATGTTCAGGCAGCCATGCCGGGGCGCGTCCAGCACCGCCTGCGGCAGGATCAGCCCATAGGCCACCACAACGGCCACATCCGCCGCCAACTCGGCGAAGTCTGCCTGCGCCTCGGCCCCTTTCAAGGACACCGGGTGCCGCACGGACAGGCCCAAGGTCTCGGCCCGCGCCTGCACTGGCGTGGGGCGGTCCTTCTTGCCGCGCCCTGCGGGCCTCGGCGGCTGGCAGTAGACGCAGGCAATCTCGTGCCCGGCCGCCACAAGCGCGTCCAAAACCGGAACCGAGAATTCTGGCGAGCCCATGAAGATGATGCGCATCCGGTCCTCCTTCTTCTTGGCCATAAATACGGAAAATGGCGCGACCGCAAACCAAAGCGCGCGGCTGGCGTTGGGGCGTCGCCTCGCGTCTCGCTTAGGAAAGAGCGCCCGGTAGGGCCCCTTTTGATAAGAGCCCGCTCAAAGCCCGCAGCCTCAGCTCGAACTTGCCCGCGCCTTCTCGGCCTTCTTGAGCAGCATCTTGCGTTTGAGACTGCTCAGGTTGTCGAAATACATTCGCCCGTTCAGGTGGTCGATCTGGTGCTGCACCGAGGTCGCCCAGAGCCCCTCGAATTCGCGGCGGTCCATCATGCCTTGCGGGTTGAGGAAGCGCACCATGACCTTGGCGGGGCGCTTGAGCGACGCAGAGACGCCGGGCAGGTTAGGGCTGGCCTCGTTATGCGCGCGCAGCTCGCGCCCGGCGTCGATCACCTCGGGATTGGCCATGCGCACCGCTTTGCCGCGCGTGTCAGAGGCGTCCACCACGGCCAGCCGCAGCATCACGCCGATCTGTGGCGCGGCGAGGCCGACGCCGGGCATGGCCTCCATCGTGTCGATCATGTCGTCCCATATGGCGCGGATCTCGTCGGTGATCTCCTCCACCGGCGCCGCGGCGCTGCGCAGCCGTTTGTCGGGCCAGGGGATGCAGAGGCGGGCGGTCATGTGCGGCGCTCCAGGTATCGCGCTTGCAGCCGCCCGGCTTCCTCCGGGGCGAATTCGTCAAAGATCACCCGGCCCAGAAGATGCGCGTGCTCGTGCTGGGCGATGCGCGCCTCGGCGCCGTCAAGCCACGCCTGGTGCGGCGCGCCCTGCAGGTCCTGCCACAGCATCTTGACCCGAGCGGGTCGACGCACGGTCAAGGGGAAGTCGGGGATCGAGAGGCAGCCCTCCTCGATCTCGACGCTGTCGTCGCTTGAGGTCAGGATCTGCGGGTTGATCATCGCAATCGGGGTCTTTGTGCCCTCTTTCCAGCCCGCATCCATGACGAACACGCGGACCAGCTCGCCGACCTGCGGCGCGGCCAGCCCGCGGCCATTGGCGTCATACATGGTCTCGAACATGTCCGCGACCAGCGCCGCAATATGCGCCCCGATCTCTGGCACCGCGTCGCAGATCTCGGCCAGGCGCGGATCCGGCCAGTGCAGGATCTCGCGCAGGCTCACCCCCGGGCCCGCTCTTTCTTGAGCTTGACCATCTTGCGGGTGATCAGCTGCCGCTTCAGCGGCTTGAGGTAGTCGATAAAGAGCTTGCCGTTGAGGTGGTCGATCTCGTGCTGCACGCAGGTGGCCCAGAGCCCGTCGAACTCTTCCTCCTGGCGCTTGCCGTGCACATCCGTCCAGGCGACCCGGACCTGCGCGGGGCGGGTCACCTCGGCGAATTGCTCGGGGATCGACAGGCAGCCCTCCTCGTAGACGCCGGTCTCCTCCGAGGACCAGGTGACCTCGGGGTTGAACAAAGCCATCGGCCGCGCGGGGGCGTCGTCTTCCTTGACGCAATCCATCACCAACAAGCGGGTCATCTGCCCCACCTGCGGCGCGGCCAGCCCGATGCCGGGTGCGGCATACATCGTCTCGAGCATATCATCCGCCAGCTTGCGCAGCTCGGGCGTCAGGTCAGCAACGGGCGGGCACATCTTCTTGAGGCGCGGGTCGGGATGGATGAGGATGTTCAGCAGGCTCATGGGGCGCTCATGTAAGCCTTTGACGCGCGGGGCGCAATCCGCTTGCGCTCGGCGGCGAGTACGCTAGCAATGCTTAACACCACAGCAACTGGAAGACCCATGAACTTCGACAAGATTATCGACCGCCGCGGCACCCATTCCGTCAAATGGGATTCGATGAACCGGCTCTATGGCGTGTCTCCGGATACGGGTATTTCCATGTGGGTGGCGGATATGGATTTCTCGTCGCCGGACTGCGTGCAGGCGGCCCTGGCCAAGATGGTCGAGCACGGCACCTACGGCTATTACGGCGAGGACGGATCCTATCGCGATGCGGTCTGCTGGTGGATGGCGAACCGCCACGGCTGGCAGGTCGACCCCAGCCACATCTTCACCACCCACGGGTTGGTGAACGGCACCGCGCTGTGCCTGGACGCCTTCACCCAGCCCGGCGACGGCGTGGTGCTGTTCACGCCGATCTATCACGCCTTCGCGCGGGTGATCGGCGCCGCGGGGCGGCGCGTGGTGGAATGCCAGATGCAAAACAACGACGGGCGCTATGCGCTCGACTTCGACGCCTGGGACGCGCAGATGGACGGCAGCGAGAAGATGCTGATCCTCTGCTCGCCGCATAACCCCGGCGGCCGGGTCTGGACCCAACAAGAGCTGGAGGGCGTCGCCGCCTTCGCCAAGCGCCACGACCTGGTGCTGGTCAGCGACGAGATCCATAACGACCTAGTCTTTGGCGGCCACAAGCACATCCCCATGGCGAAGATCCTTGGCTGCGAGGACCGGCAGGTGATGATGACCGCCGCGTCCAAGACCTTTAACCTCGCGGGCGCGCATACCGGCAACGTGATCATCGCCGATGACGCCCTACGGGCGCGCTTCGCCGCGCGGATGGCCGGGCTGGGCATCGGCCCAAACAGCTTTGGCCTGAACATGGTCGAGGCTGCCTATTCGCCCGAGGGCGCGGCCTGGGTGGACGCTCTGGTGGCCTATATCGACGGGAACCGCGCCGTGTTCGACGCGGGCGTGAACGCGATCCCGGGGCTGCATTCGATGGCGCTAGAGAGCACATACCTCGCCTGGGTGGATTTCGCCGGGACGGGCATGGAGCGCGAGGAGTTCACCCGCCGCGTCACCGAGACCGCCCAGATCGCGGCCAATTACGGCCCGACCTTCGGCAAGGGCGGCGAGAGCTTCATGCGCTTCAACCTCGGCGCGCCGCGCTCGGTGATCGAGGACGCGGTCGCGCGCCTGCAAAACGCCTTCGGCGACCTGCAATAACCACCGGGCGGCGCGAGGAGCGCCGCCGATGTGGTAATTCCCCACGCGGACCTGCATGATGCCCGGGCAATGCCTGGGCACACCATGCGGCGTGCCGCCAGTTCAAAGAGGGGCCCATGAGCGATAGCTTTGTCAGTCATCTGCGGGACGAAATCGACGGCCTGAGGACCGCCGGGCTTTATAAGTCCGAGCGCGTCATCACCTCCAAGCAATCCGGCACGGTGGGGCTGTCCACCGGCCAGCGGGTGATCAACCTGTGCGCAAATAACTACCTGGGGCTCAGCGACAACCCGGATCTGATCGCGGCGGGGCAAGAGGCGCTTTCGCAACAGGGCTACGGCATGTCCTCGGTGCGGTTCATCTGCGGCACGCAGGACGTGCACAAAGAGCTTGAGGCGCGGCTCTCGGCCTTCCTGGGGTTCGAGGACACGATCCTCTACTCAAGCTGCTTTGACGCCAATGCGGGGTTGTTTGAGACGCTGCTGGGGCCGGAGGACGCGATCATCTCGGACGCGCTGAACCATGCCTCGATCATCGACGGGGTGCGCCTGTGTAAGGCCCAGCGCTATCGCTATGCCAATAGCGATATGGAGGATCTTGAAGCGCAGCTTCGACGCGCGTCCGGTGCCCGCTTTCGGCTGATCGCCACGGACGGCGTGTTCTCGATGGACGGCTATGTGGCGCGGCTGAACGAGATCTGCGACCTGGCGGAGCGCTACGACGCCCTGGTGATGGTCGATGACAGCCACGCGGTGGGCTTTATGGGCGCGACGGGGCGCGGCACGCATGAGCATTGCGGCGTGATGGGCCGGGTGGACATCCTGACCGGCACGCTGGGCAAGGCGCTGGGTGGGGCCTCGGGCGGCTATACCTGCGCGCGGGCCGAGGTTGTGGACTGGCTGCGGCAGCGCTCGCGGCCCTATCTGTTCTCGAACACGCTGGCGCCGGTCATCACGGCCACGTCGATCAAGGTGATCGAGATGCTAGAGGCCTCAACCGAGCGCCGCGACAATCTGATGGCGAGCGCCGCGCATTTCCGCGCGCGCATGGGGGCGGCGGGGTTCGACCTCTTGCCCGGCGAGCACCCGATCATCCCCGTCATGCTGCGCGACCCGAAGCTGGCGCAGGACATGGCCGCCCGGCTGGACGCGCGCGGGGTCTATGTCGCGCCCTTCAGCTTCCCCGTGGTGCCGCGCGGCCAGGACCGCATCCGCACGCAGATGTCCGCGGCGCATAGCCGCGCCGAGCTTGACCAGGCGATCGACGCCTTCATCGCCGTGGGCCGCGAGATGGGGCTGATCCAATGAGCAACGAGATGCGCGCCCTGGTGAAGGCCGAAGCCCGCGAGGGCCTCTGGATGCAGCGCGTGCCGGTGCCCCAGCCCGGCCCGGATGAGGTGCTGATCAAGGTGCGCAAATCCGCGATCTGCGGCACCGACGCGCATATCTGGAAATGGGACGACTGGTCGGCCAAGACCGTGCCCGTGCCCATGGTGGTGGGGCATGAGTTCTGCGGCGAGATCGTCGAGACCGGCGCCGCGGCGGTGAAGTTCCAGCGCGGGCAGCGCGTTTCGGGCGAGGGGCACATCACCTGCGGCATCTGCCGCAACTGCCGCGCCGGGCGCGGGCATCTGTGCCGCAACACGTTGGGCGTGGGGGTGCACCGGCCCGGGTCCTTCGCAGAGTATCTCTGCCTGCCCGAGGCCAACGTGGTGCCGATCCCCGACGACATACCCGACGAGATCGCCGCCATCTTCGACCCGTTCGGGAACGCGGTGCACACGGCACTGAGCTTTGACCTTGTGGGCGAGGACGTGCTGGTCACCGGCGCGGGGCCCATCGGGATCATGGGCGCGCTGGTGGCGCAGCGCGTGGGCGCGCGCAAGGTGGTGATCACCGACATCGCGCCCTACCGGCTGGACCTGGCGCGCGCCATGGGCGTGCAGCATGTGGTGGATGTGTCCGATCAGTCCTTGCGCGACGTGATGGGCGACATCGGCATGACCGAGGGCTTCGACGTCGGGCTAGAGATGTCCGGCGCCGCCGCCGCCATGCGCCAGATGATCGCCCGAATGAACAACGGCGGCAAGATCGCCCTCTTGGGCATCGCGCCCACGGAATTCGCCGTGGATTGGAACGAGATCATCTTTAAGATGCTGCAGGTGAAGGGGATCTATGGCCGCGAGATATTCGAGACCTGGTACAAGATGATTGCGCTGGTGCAGTCGGGGCTGGACCTGAGCCCGCTGATCACGCACCGCATCGGGATCGACGAGTACGAGGCGGGCTTCGCCGCCATGCTGTCTGGCGAGGCGGGCAAGGTGGTGATGGACTGGGACGCGCCGTAGTATCTTTGGGTCGTTTGGGGGGCGACCCGGCGCCGCGGGCGCACCGCGCAGATGCTGACTTCCTTCGGTAGGTCCACGGCAAGGACCTCGGTCGCGCAGCGGCTCGCCCACCGTTTCGCACCACCCACCGTTTCGTTCCGCCAAGCGGTTCGTTCCGCCCACCGGTTCGCGCCAACCAGCGCATCAGAAATGTTTCAGTAGCGCCAAGGCGCTTAGCGGCGTTCACCGAATCTTAGTGGGATGGCCCGGATAATAAGGGCGGGAGGATGGGGGTTTAACCTATCAAAATAGGTGACCCGCCCGCCGCCCTGGCATTTTGCCCCGGGCCGGGTTGAGAAAAAGTTAATCTCATCACGGATTGTTTCGATGTCGCGGGTTTCGTGAGGCTGGGCCCCGATGGCCCCATCTTGTCGTGGCAGAGTTAAGGTCGGCGGTGCCGCCTTGGGTCGTGGATGCGCGGGGTGCCAATCCCGCGCGGTTGAAGCGCTTCGGTGCCGAAACTACTCCAGACCAGTTAGGGTTCGATTAACCTACCGCGCGGAGCCTACCGCGCCACCAGCGAGTCAAGTAAATGCAGGCCTCGGTCGCGCGCTTTAGCGCCCCAGCAAGGCAATGGGCGCGGTCTCGTCGCGGTAGAAATCCAGGGGCGCTTTGTCCACGGCGGCAGTGTTGCGCTTGAACTCATAGATCATCTCGCCGGCCTCTTCCGAGCTGGCCACGATCAGGCACTGATAGAGATGCACGCCGCCGTTATAGAGATCCACCAACCCGCGCAGATGCGGCGCGTTCTCCGCATCCAATGCAAAGCCGGTCTCCCACGAGCGCAGAATCGGATACGCATCTTCGCCCACTTGCACCCGCAGGCGGCTCCTACGCTTTAGGTCTGCTTTGCGGGCCAGTTCCAGCCCTTCCCGCACCTCTTTTGGCAGAAATTCTGACATGTTAGTTTCCCCCTCACCGCTGCACAGGATGACGCAAATCATCGCACCGTCAAGTTAAGGATTGTTATCCAAGACGGCTTTTTTGTGACGAGGGGCCAAGCTTACTCGGAGGTGACGCTTGGGCGCAACACATGCGGATAGGCCGGATCGTACAGAACGCTGTCGCGGAAATCGCGCACCTTACCCAGCGCGGGGCCGACCAAAGTGAGCGCGGTGCGGGTGATCTTTTCGGCGCGGACCTTCTTGCGAATGTCCGACAATGTGCCGCGGATGAACATCTCATCCGGCCAGCCCACGCGGTAGGCAACGACCACTGGGCAGTCCGCCCCGTAATAGGGCGTCAGCGTGCGTTCGATGTCGCGCAGGGCCTTCACGCCGAGGTGAATCGCCAGCGTGGCGCCGGTGCGGGCGAAGTTCTCGAGCGTTTCGCCCTCGGGCATTGACGTCGAGGTCACCGAGACCCGCGTCAGTACGATGCTTTGCGCGACCTCCGGGATGGTCAGCTCCTGCCCCAAGGCGGCTGCGGCGGCGGCATAGGCGGGCACGCCGGGGATGATCTCATACGCGATATCATCCGCCTCCAAGCGGCGGATCTGCTCGGCGGTGGCGCCATAGAGCGACGGATCGCCCGAATGCACGCGGGCCACGTCCTCGCCCCGGTCGCGCGCCGCGAGTATCTCGGCATGGGTTTCATCCAAAGTCATGGGCGCGGTGTCGCGCACCAAGGCGCCCTCGGGCGCGCGCGCCACGACCTCCGCCGGCACCAAAGACCCCGCATAGAGGCAGACCGGGCAGCGCGCGATCCGATCCGCGGCCTTCAATGTCAGCAATTCAGGGTCGCCCGGGCCCGCCCCGATGAAATAGACCTTCATACCTGCATCGCTTTCTTGATCTGGTCGCCAAAATAGTAGCAGAACGCGATCTGCCCGCCGCCGCCATGGTCGCCGATGAACACCCCATCCGCGTCCGAGATATAGGCGCAGATCGCCTGGTATTCGGCCAGCCGCGCCGCGTCTGTGGGCCCGCCGCGGGTCAGCAGCGCGTCGATCTCTTGCCGGTCGCCGAACTGCTGCACCGCCCAGGCGGCGGCCTGCATCGGCTCGGGCACCTCCGGGTGCCCCCAGCCCCACATGAATGAGCCGTCATTCGCGTACGTCCCGATCACTTGCGCGTCCGCTGCGGCCTCGCCACCGTCCTCATAGGCCAGCACCACGCGCCCCTTGCGCAGGTTCAGCCGGAAATCGAGCACCTTGCACGCGCCCGACATCCGCGGCCCCAGAAAGAGCTGCGCGTTGGCCACAAGCTGCGCGTAGCTCTCGGGCAGCATGGTCGCGCCCTGGTCCGCCATGCGGCCCGCGAATTCTAGCAGGACGCCGTTCATCCCGATAGGTCCCCGTCGATCCGGCGCGCATATCCGCGCGGCGTGTACATGCGCGGGCCCTCGCCCAGCTGCGCCAGTTTCGAGTTCGACGAGCCCACCAGAACCACGGTCAGCATGTCGACCTCGTCGACCTCCAGATCGCTGAGGGCGCGATAGCGGATCTCCTCCTCGGGGCGGCCCAGCGACGACGCCAGCAGAACCGGCGTGTCTGCCGGGCGATGCTCCAGCAGCATGTCCCGCGCGATGGCCAAGAGGTCGCGGCGCCGCTTCGAGACCGGGTTGTAGAAGGCGATCACGAAATCGCCCTCGGCGGCGGCTTTGATGCGGCGCAGGATGTCCGCGCGCGGGGTCAGAAGGTCCGAAAGCGAGATGGCGCAGAAATCGTGCCCCAGAGGGGCACCGGCCCGTGCCGCGGCGCCCTGCAGGGCGGAAACGCCGGGGGCAGAGACGACCTCGACCCGCCGCGCGGCGTCGCTCACGCCCTTTTCGTCGGCGCCCCGGTCCATCAGCTCGAACACCAGCGCGCCCATGGCGTAGATCCCTGCGTCGCCTGAGCAGATGATCGCCACCTTGCGCCCCTCTCCCGCGCGCTCCAGCGCAAAGCGGCAGCGATCCTCCTCACCGCCCAGCGGGAAGTCGTGGCGCGGCTTGCCGGCGGCCAGCGGTCCGAGCAGGTCGATATAGAGGCCATAGCCGATCAGCTCGTCGGCTTCCTGCACCAGTTTTGAGGCCTCGGGCGTGCGCCAGGCGGCCTGACCGGGGCCGATGCCCACCAGCGAGACCTTGCCGCGCCGGCGGCCTTTCAGTTCCGTCAACGGCTCTGGCGCGCAGGAGATCGCGCAGGTGGCGTTGGCGGTCTTCTCCTTCGGGTGCCACAGCGTGCTGGCCTCGGACTGCGCCAAAGAGGCCGCCTCTGCCACCGAATGGGTGCCTACCTCGGCAAAGACCACGTCCGAGGGGTTCTCTACCCGCGGGGTCAGCGCCTCTAGCTCGGCAGCAGTGAAGTAGCGGATCGGCGCGCCAAGCTCTTGCGACAATGCCAGGATCGCGGGCTCGTCGGCCTTGAGGTCGATCGTGTTGATCGAGTGTATCGCGCCCGGGGCCAGCTCTGCCTCTTCCATCATGCGGCGGGCCAACGCCGAAAGTTCTTCTGGCGGGCAGTTGCGGGCGCAGCCCACGCCCAGTGTGGCGCGCTGGGGCGCGAAATGCAGCAGCCCAGGCCCGGTCTCGACCGGGGCCATGCTGCAATGCAGTTCCACGCCCTCGCCCTGAGGAAGCGCGGCGAGCCATTCGGCGCGCGATGCTTCCGGACCGCGCCGCGCCGCGCCGTCGCCCGCCAAGAGCGCCGCCATGGCGGGTTTCGCGTGTTCTGGGTTCGCCAGGCGCCACCCTGCGGGTGGCTCGTCCAGCGCGACCCCAAGCGCCACGTCCCCCGCGGTGGTCACCGCGGCGGTGGCCTGCAGCGCGTCGGCGATCTGGCCCGCCAAGCGGTTCGCGCCCCGGTGCCCGCCCAAGAGCGGCACCACGACCGCCCCGTCATCCGAGACGCTGAGCACCGGCGGCTCTGTCGTCTTGTCGCTCAGCAGCGGTGCCACGGCCCGGATCAGGATGCCTGACGCGCAGACCCCCACCACCGGCGTGCCCGCCGCGAAGAGGTCGCGCGCGTGGTCCAAGGCGTTGGCAAAGAACGCGTCCGCCTGCGCCACGCGGCCCTCGCGACCGTGCACCGGCGCGCCCAGCGCCTGCGCCACGCGATGCGCCGTGGCCTCTCCGGACCTTGACAAAGCCAGTACTACAACCACGGATCGGCTCCTTTCGTGAGCAGGATCATCGAGAAATACGGCGCCTTCTCGGGCGCCTTTGCCAAGGGCAGCACACACTCTTCGGGCAGCGAGGCGCGCTCGACATAGACCGCCTGGTCCAGCAGCCCGAGCCCGGCGATCACGCTGCGGATCTTGGCCAGGTGCCGCCCGACCTTCATCACGGCGACGCTCTCGGCGCCCTCGATGCGCGCGCGCAGCTCTGCCTCGGGCAGCGGCCCGGGCAGTATGGTCACGCGCTCGTTGCGCGCGGCCAGCGGCATGCCCGCCCGCGCCGCGCAGGCGGTGATCGAGGTCACGCCGGGGACGACCTCCACGGCGAAGCGCTCCGCCAAGCGCGCGTGCAGATACATGAAGGAGCCATAAAAGAACGGGTCGCCCTCGCAGAGGCAGACCACGTCGCGCCCCGCCTCCAGCGCCTGAGCGATCTGTGCGGCGCCCGCGTCATAGGCGGCCTGGGCGGGCGCGCGGGCCACGGTCATGGGGATGTCGATGGCGATCTCCTGGGCGCCGTCCGGGATCAGCTCCGCCGCGATGGAGCGCGCCAGGCTGTCGCCGCCCTCCAGCGACGGGTAGGCCACCACCTCGGCCTCCGCGATCAGCCGCGCGGCCTTGCGCGTGATCAGCTCCGGGTCGCCGGGGCCCAGACCGACGCCATACAGCGTGCCACTCATACCGCTTCACCTTGTCCCAAATACGCAAATCCCGCCCGTGCCATCAGCGCTTCACCAGGCTCCACTGGGTGACCGGCATCAGCGGGCGCCAGCCTGTTAGGCCGCCAACGGGCTCGGCGCGGTTCACCTGCAACTTGACCAGCTGCCCGCCATGGGCGGCGTGGAGCGCCATGAGCCTGGCCTCGCTCTCCAGCGTGACCGCGTTGGCCACCAACCGCCCCAGCGGGCGCAGCGCGGCCCATGCGGCCGCGAAGCTCTCCTCCGAGAGGCCACCGCCGATGAACACCGCGTCCGGCGCCTCCAGCCCTTCAAGTGCTGCGGGCGCCTCGCCCGCGATCACCTTTAGCTTCGGCGTGCCGAGCGCCAGGGCGTTCTCCGCGGCCATGGCGCGGCGGTCGGCGCGGGGCTCGATCCCGATGGCGCGGGCGTAGCGCGCGGCGCGCATCCATTCGACCGCGACCGAGCCGCAGCCCGCGCCGATGTCCCACAGCAAGGCGCCGCGCATCGGCATCAGCTTGGCCAGCGTGGCGGCGCGGACCTCCTGCTTGGTCATGGTGCCGTCATGGTGGAAAAGCTCATCGGCCAGCCCCGGCACGCGCGGCAGCAGCGCTGCGTCCGGCGCGGCCACGCACTCCACCGCAAGGGTGTTGAAGGCGGGCACGTCATGCGACCAGCTCTCGGCCACGCCATCAAAGCGCTGCTCCTCGGTGCCGCCCATGCTGGCCAGCACGGTCATCGGCGAGCGGCCAAAGCCGCGCTCGGTCAGGAAGCGCGCGATCTGGGTGGGGGTCTCGGCGCCGGTGGTGAGGATCAAGAGCCGCTGGGCGGGCTGGATGAAGGCGATCATCTGCTCGACCGGGCGGCCATGCACGGTCAATGTCTCCACATCCGCCAGCGACCAGCCCATGCGCGCGGCGGCAAGCTGGAAGGCGGAGAGCTGCGGGTGATAGGTGATCTGGTCGGGCGGCAGGGCGCGCCCAATGCGGGCGCCAACGCTGAACCACAGCGGGTCCCCAGTGGCCAGCACCACCACGCGGCGCCCCTGCAGGGCGCGCAGCTGGTCGATCAGCGCGTCAAAGGGCGAGGGCCAGGCCAGGCGCTCGGCGGTGATGTTGGCGGCCAGGCTGTGATGGCGGTCGCCGCCGACGATCACCTCGGCGGCCTCAACCACGGCGCGGGTGGCGGGGGTGAGCCCGTCCATGCCGTCCTCGCCGATGCCGACGATATGCAGCCAGCGCGCGCTCATGGCGTGCGACCGTCTGACGAAGAAAGCCCGCACGGGCTGGATGAGTTGCCCTCCTCGGGCAGGCCCGCCGCGAGGGCGTTCACCGCCGCTGAGGCCATGGCCGAGCCGCCGCGGCGGCCCTTCAAAGCGATGAAATCACATCCGCGCGGGTCCGCGGCCAGCTCGGCTTTCGATTCCGCCGCGCCGACAAAGCCCACGGGGAAGCCCAGGATCGCCGCGGGACGCGGCCAGCCCTCGTCCAGCCGCTCCAGCAGATGGAACAGCGCCGTGGGCGCGTTGCCGATAGCCACGATGCTGCCCTCGATCCGGTCGCGCCAAAACTCCACCGCTGCGGCGGACCGCGTTGTGCCCAGCTCTTGCGCCAAGCCCGGCACGCGCGGGTCGTTTAGCGTGACGACCACCTCGTTCTCGGCGGGCAGGTAGCGGCGGATGATCCCGGCGCCAACCATCTCGCAATCGCAAAGGATCGGGGCGCCGCTCCTCAGCGCTGATCGGGCTTTCTCGCTAAGGCTGCGCGAATAGGCCAGCCGGTCGGCGATCTCGATCATGCCGCAGGCGTGGATCAGCCGGGTGACCACGGGTTGCATGCCCGCAGGGAAGCGCTCTAGCCGCGCCTCGCGCCGCACGGTCGCGAAGCTCTCAGCATAGATCGCCTTGGGGTCCTTTAGGTAGGGCCTCACTTCGTGGGCCGCGCGCTTTCGGGGCCAAGCGGGTGCTTGGCATGCGGGTACTCGGCGTGGTGATGGTGATCATGGTCGTGGTGGTGCCCGTGACCGTCCCCGTCCCCGTCCCCGTGCCCATGATCATGATGATGGTGGTGGTGATGCGCATCGGCCATAACCAGCCGGCAGAAGCCGGTGCAGAACGTGTCGCAATGCGCGCAATCGGCCACGTTCGAGCCCGGCGCGCTGGCGCCCTGGCCCTCGACATGGTGGTGGTGGCTCTCCTGCACCGCGCCGACCTCGGCCTCAAAGCCCAGCACCTCGGTGCGGTACTTGCACAAGACGCAGGTCGGCGGCGGCATGTCGCCATAGGCGGGATGCGCGGCGCGGTCCTCGGGCTTGATATGCTTGTGCCCGCCCTCGACGCCGGACAGCACCTGCTCGCGATAGGCGCATGTACCGCAGTTCGGGATCGGCACCGGGCCGAGCTGTTCGGTCACGCGCTCGGCGAAGGTCTCTAGCACCAAGCCGTGGTCGTTCAGATAGCCCGCCTTGACGAACTCGGTCTCGGGATGGCGCGCGGCGACCTGGTCGGTGAAGCCATAGATCCGGTCGATCAGGATCCCGGTGAACAGGAAGTAGGGGAAGACGATGACGCGGCGGTAGCCCAGCTTGGCGACATGCTCCAGCGTTGGCTCGACCAGCGGGAAGGTCACGCCGGAATAGCCCACCGCGCCCCAGCCGAACCCCATGCCCTCCCAGAGCATGCGCATGATCTTGGCGACGTTGGCATTGGCGTCGGGGTCGGACGCGCCGCGTCCGATCACCACCAGGCAGGTCTCGTGCAGCGGCACCTCGCCCTGCGCGGCGTTGGCGGCGTCCACCGCATCGCGCACGCGGGCGCCGGCCGCGGCCACCATCTTGGGGTCCACCCCCAGCTCGCGGCCGTACTTAACCTCAATCCCGTGCTTGTCGGCGTAGCTGTTCAGCACCGTCGGGATGTCGTTCTTGGAATGCATCGCCGCAAAGAGCATCCCCGGCACCGCCAGGATGCGGTCGCAGCCCGCCTCGCGCAGCCGGTCCAGCCCGTCGCGGATCACCGGGTTTGCGAATTCCAGATAGCCGTAATCCACCATCCAGTCCGAGGGCAGCATCGGGGGGAGTTTCTCGGCTAGGACGGCGAACTCATCAACCGCGGCCTGGCTGCGCGAGCCGTGCCCGCAGATCATCACACCTGTCTTCATCTCGGGTCAGGCCTCCTGCAGCTCGTCTTCGTCGGGCGCTTGCTCGGCCGGTTCCGGCTCTGACGCGGGCTTGCCGCGGCCGCGCAGCCCGGCCCAGAGCCCGATGGCAATCGCGGCCCCCGCCGCGGCGGCGCCCAGCCAGTGGCCATGCCCCGCGGCCTCGCCCAGATGGCCGACATGCGCCTGCGCGGCGGAGCCGGTCAGGCTTAGGATCAAAACGGTTAGGTATCTCATGGCAGCGCCCCCTCTGTTGCGACAGCGGATAGGGGCGGGTCGCGGCCCGCTTGACGATGCGTTGGCGTGCCCCCTGATTGGGTCGGCGTGCCGCGGCTCTCCTCTCCGGCCCCGGATGGGGCGTCGTCAGCGGACCTCGTAGCTGAGTCGAGGGGCGGGCGCAATTGATTTGCCGACGGCAGCGGCCCCGAAAGCGACCCTTGCGCCGGTCAGCCGTTCACCATGGATTTGATCGCCGCGATGTGGTCGGGCGCGGCGCTCAGCGCGTCGGCGGCGAGCGTCTGCACCGTCTCGCCCAGCGCGTCGGCCTCCACCACCCGGTCCACCAGCCCCATGGCCAGCGCCTCGGGTGCGGTGATCTTGGCCCCGCCCATCAGGATCAGCTTGGCGCGCGCCGGGCCGACCAAAGCCGCCAGCCGCCCAGGGTCAGAGGGCTGCGGCAGGAAGCCCAGCTTCATCACCGGGTAGAAGAACTTGGCGCTCGGCGTGGCGATCCGCAGATCACAGGCCAGCGCCATCCCGAACGAGCCCCCCGCCAGCGAGCCGTTCAGCGCCGCGATGGTCAGGCAGGGCAGGGCCGCAAGCGCGCCAGACAGGCGCTCCCACACCGGGTCGGTGGCCAGGCCGGTGCTTGCCTCTTCCAGGTCCATCCCGGCCGAGAACACCTTGCCTGCGCCGGTCAGCACCAGCACCTTGGCCGCGCTGGCGGCCTCGGCGATATCCGCCAGCTGTTCCAGCATCGGGCGGGTCACCGCATTGGCCTTATCGGGGCGGTTCAGCGTCGCGGTCCAGAGCCCGCCCTCCTTCGTCAGATCAATCACGCGATCAGCCCCAATTGCCGCCGTAGACCCTCGTCGCGCAGGGCAAGCTCCTCGCCCAGATGCGCATCCGCCTCAGGGCCGCACATCCAGACCAGGCATTTTGCGGGCCACTCGGGGGGGATGTGGTCGCTCCATTCCAGCTTGGAGACCGGGTTCACGCCGCTGGCCTTGATCTCGCGCTGCATCTCGGTGGCCACCGTGCCGGGCGAGAGGCCAATCGCGCGGATGCCGTCGTCTCGGTTCTCTTTGTCGATCATGCGGGTCAGCATCGCGGCCCCGGCCTTGGAGGCGCAGTAATGCGACCAGGCCTCTATCGGGCTGTGGGCCGCGCCGGAGGAGACGCCCAGGATCGAGCCGCCGCCGCGCGCGATCATGCCGGGCAAAGTGGCGCGCACGCAGTTGTAGACCCCGGTGAGATTGATGGCGATCGCGCCGGCCCAGCCCGCGGGGTCAGAGGTCGCGATGTGCGAAATCGGCTCGATCACGCCGGCGTTGTTGACGAGAATGTCGACCGGTCCCAGCCGGTCCTCAACCGCGGCCACCATCGCGGCAACCGCGTCGTAATCGGCCACGTCGCAGGGCAGGGCGATCGCGGCATCCCCAATCTCGGCGGCCAACGCGTCAATGGCCGCGCTGCTGCGGGCCACCAAGGCGACCTTGGCGCCCTCGGCGGCAAAGGCGTGGGCCGCCGCGGCCCCGATTCCGCGGCTCGCGCCGGTCACGATTACGGTCTTGCCTGTCAGGTTCATGCTATATCCTCTTTCATGTTTCGCTCTCGGCGCGGTATGGTTGCATGGTCTGGAAAGTCTCACCTTGACCCTGCGGCTTACCCGGCGGAAGCTGGCCTCATTCACATTATTCCGGAAGGTAACAATGAAACAACGTATCGCCCTCCACGGCACTACTGCTGTTATTCTCGCGCTCGGCTCTGGGGCGCAAGCAGATGTTACACCCGCCCAGGTTTGGGAGAACATGACCGGGTTTTATGACGTCATTGGATATGAGATTAGCGCGGGGTCGGTGAACGACACCGGCGGCGCTTTGACGGTCTCTGACCTGTCGATGACCTTCCCCGTCCCGGCTCCCGAGATGTCCGGCGAAGTCGCGTTGGATGTTTCGATGACGATGCCTGACATGACGCTGATCAGCAACGGCGACGGCACGGTGAAGGTTGTCATGCCCGACAGTTACACGATGGACGTCCTGATTGCGCCGGAGGGCGATGAGAGCGGCACCATAAGCCTTGCGGTGGATCAATCCGGCCTTGAGATTGTCGCGTCCGGTGACCCCTCGGAGGTCACCTATGACATGAGCAGCCCCGGCGTCACCATATCGCTCTTGGACATCAATATCCCGCACGAGGAGGAGCTGTCCGAGGCGATGGAAGCCACGATGACCCTGAACGACTACTCGGGCTTTTATGTGCTGGGCTCCGGTGACATGCCGGTGCTGGGGATGAACCTTGTTGCCGCCAGCGGCGACCTGGTGGTCACGGGGCGCGAGCCCGACGGCAGCGGCGCGTTTGACATGAACGTGGCGTTCCAGTCGGTCGAGTATGTCGCCGACATGGTCTATGCGGCCACCGACAAGCCGGGCGATTTCACCGCCATGATGAAGGCGGGCGCTGCGGGCGTCGGCTCCTTGAGCCATGGCGGGGCAGAATACACCGTCGACTTCAAGGACAGCCGCGACAGCTTTGCCATGGACGGCAGTTCCAGCAGTGGCCTGATGGAGTTCGAGATGGGCGACGGCGTGATGAGCTATGCGATTGGCAACACGGGTATGGAGCTGACGGTCTCGGGGTCGGAGATCCCGCTGCCAGAGGTGTCGCTGACCGCCGCCAAGACGCTCTTTGGGATGACCATGCCGGTGCTGGCCTCCGACGACGCCAAGGATCTGGGGCTTTCGCTGCGGCTCGAGGGGCTCTCGGTCAGCGATATGATCTGGGGCATGATCGATCCCGCGGCGCAGCTGCCGCGCGACCCGGCGACGCTGATCATCGAGCTGGCGGGCAAGGCGAACTGGCTGGTGGACATCATGGACCCCGAGGCGCTGATGACCGCGGATGTCGAGATGCCCGGCGCGCTGGAGAGCATGGACATCAACGAGCTGAAGCTGTCCATCGCGGGCGCCGAGCTGACCGGCTCGGGCGGGTTCACCTTTGACATGGCGGACATGGATACGTTCGATGGCATCCCCGCCCCGACCGGCGCGCTTGATCTGCAACTGGACGGGTCGAACGCGCTGATGGACAAGCTTGTGGCCATGGGGCTGCTGCCGGAAGAGCAGGCCATGATGGGCAAGATGATGATGGGCATGTTCGCCCAGCCGGTGGGCGACGACTCGCTGAGCTCCAAGATCGAGATCGACGGCGCCTCGGGCGCGATCTCGGCCAACGGGCAGCGCCTGCAGTAGCAAAGACCCCGAAGCGGTCCTGGCCCTTTCCGCCACGCGCGGGGAGGGCTTTGCATTGCCGCAGCGCCCAGGCGGCCGGGCCGTCCCGCCTTGCGCGCCGCCGGTTAACGCACTACCTCCCAGAGCAGCATTCACACGAGACCCTTCCATGCCAGACCTCGCCGAACTCTCCGCTCGCCTCCTAGACGCCGCCACCAAGGCGGGGGCCGAGGCGGCGGACGCAATCGCGGTGGACGGCAGCTCGATCTCCATCGACGTGCGCGAGGGCAAGCTAGAGCAGGCCGAGCGCTCTGAGGGGGTCGATATCGGCCTGCGGGTGCTGATCGGGCAGCGGCAGGCCTGCGTCTCGGCCTCCGACACCTCCGACACCACCATCGCGACGATGGCCGAGCGCGCGGTGGCCATGGCGCGCGAGGCGCCAGAGGACCCGCATATCGGGCTCGCCGAGGCCGGTGATCTGGCAACCGATTGGGATCTGGCCACGCTGAATCTTGCGGACCCTGCCCCCGAGCCCTCGCCGCAAGAGCTAGAGGACATGGCGCTGCGGGCCGAGGCCGCCGCCATGGCCGTGCCCGGCATCACAAAGATGGACGGGGTCGGCGCTGGGCACGGGCAGCGGCGGGTGCATCTGGCGGCGTCGAACGGCTTTTCCGGCGGCTATGGGCGCACGTCCACCTCGCTGTCCTGCGTGGCGATCACCGGCGACGGCACCGAGATGGAGCGCGACTATTACGGCGACATGCGCCTGCACCGCGCCGATCTGGAGAGCGCCGAGGAGATCGGCCGCCTGGCGGCGGAGCGCACCGTGGCGCGCGCAGGCGCGCGCAAGCCTCCGACCGGCGCCTTCCCCGTGCTCTATGACGAGCGCATCGCGAGCGGTCTGATCGGGCATCTCTTGCAGGCGATCAACGGCACGGCCATTGGGCGCGGCGCGTCCTGGCTGCGCGACGCGATGGGCGCGCAGGTTCTGCCGGCGGGTCTGTCCCTGACCGAGGATCCCTTGCGCCCGCGCACCGCCGGGTCGCGGCCCTTTGATGGCGAGGGGTTCGCCAGCCGCGCCAGCGCGATCGTCGAGGATGGCGTCTTGCAGCGCTGGACGCTGGACCTCGCGACGGCCCGCAAGCTGGGCCTGGACAGCACCGCAAACGCCTCGCGCAGCACTTCCAGCCCGCCGAGCCCCAGCCTGACGAACGTGGCGCTCACGCAGGGCACGCAAACGAAAGAGGCGCTCTTGGCCGAGATGGGCACCGGCCTTCTGGTGACCTCGATGATCGGGTCCTCGATCAACCCCACCACCGGGGACTACTCCCGTGGCGCCTCGGGGTTCTGGATCGAGAATGGCGAGATCGCCTACCCGGTGAACGAATGCACCATTGCGGGGAACCTGCGCGAAATGCTGCGCAGCATAATCCCGGCCAACGACGCTCGCACGCACCTGTCGCGGGTCGTGCCCTCGCTTTTGGTAGAGGGGCTGACCCTTGCCGGAAAGTGACCTGCGGCTGATCACGGATGCTGCGCTGCAAGCCTCTGACATTGCTCTGAAATATTGGAAGACGGACCAGCGGGTCGACCACAAGGACGGCGGCTCTCCGGTCAGCGAGGGCGACTTTGCCGTGGACGGTTTTCTGCGCAGCATGCTGCGCGCCGCGCGGCCCGATTATGGCTGGCTCTCGGAGGAGACAGAAGACGACCTGGCGCGGCTTGAGAGGCGCCGCGTGTTCATTGTGGACCCTATCGACGGCACCCGCGCCTATATCGGGGGTGAGCGCACCTGGGCGATCTCCATCGCCGTGGTCGAGGATGGCGCGCCGGTGGCCGGGGTGGTGCATATGCCTGCGCGAGATCGCACCTATGCCGCCGCGCGCGGTCATGGCGCCACGCTGAACGGCGCGCCGCTGCGGGCGGGCAGCCGCGCAGAGCCCGACGGCGCCACGGTGCTGGCCGCAAAGCCCGCGCTGGAGGCGAAATGGTGGGCCGAGACGCCGCCCAAGCTTGACCGGCACTGGCGTCCCTCGCTGGCCTATCGCTTCTGCGCGGTGGCCGAGGCGCGGTTCGACGCGGTGCTGACGATCCGCGACGCCTATGAGTGGGACATCGCGGCGGGCATCCTGATCGCGGATGAGGCGGGGGCGGTCTCGAGCGACCGCAACGGCGACCCGATCCGGTTCAACACCGAAGACGCCAAGGCCAAGGGCGTGTTCTCCGCGGCACCCCAGCTGCACAATCGCTTGATCGACCTGTACACGGGCCGCGTGGCTGGTTAATTCTTGCCGCGTTTGAAGCTAACGAGGCCGCGTATGATCCGTGCTGTTTTGATCCTCCCGCTGCTGGTTGCGCTGGCGGCCTGCGGTGCGGGCGACGTGCCGACGCGGGCGCAGATTGATGCGCCGGACCTGGCCGCTGCGGCGCCCGATCCCGATCCCGCGCCCATCGCGGCGCTGACGGACCAGAACACGGCGCAGCTGGCGCGGCTGCTCCTGGGCCTCTCGCCGCAGGTGGATCCCGAGGAGGCCGCCCGCGCCGCCTCCATCGCCTATAGCTACACCGCGCAGCTTAAGTCGGAATATGGCATCACCGACCCGCCGCTGATCCATAACGCTAAGGTCAATGCCGGGCTGCGCCCGCGCGGGCTCTGCTGGCATTGGGCCGAGGACATGGAGCGGCGCCTAAAGGCCGAAGCGTTCCAGACGCTGGAGCTGCACCGCGCCATCGCCAATCACGACAACATCCTTATCGACCATTCCACGGCCATCATCAGCGCCAAGGGGGCCACGATGTTTGACGGCGTGATCCTGGACCCCTGGCGCAAGGGCGGAAGGCTGGTCTGGATGCCGGTGCTGGAGGATCGGCGCTACGGGTGGCGCCCCCGCGCCGAGGTCTTGCAGTATTACCGCGACCGCGACACAAAGCGGGGGTAAGCTGCGGCGCCTGCCCTTGGCGCCGCCCGAGCGGTGGAGCTGAATGGCCCAGTCCCTACGTCTGTCCCTTTACCTCGCGACGCGCGGGCGCGCCGATCGCACGCCTGTGCATCTGCTGAAGGGCCCCGACCGAGAGCGCTGCGGCCTAGGCGCGCATGACCGGCCGGATGGGCCACTGGTGTGGCTGCATTCTGGCGCCGATGCCGAGGCATTGGCGGCGCGGGAATTGGCCAAGCGCATGCTGGCAGAGCGCGAGGACTTGCATTTCCTGCTGACCACCTCCGCCACGGAAAGGCTGCCCTCGGATGATCGCATCCTGTGCCAATACGCGCCCGAAGAGACGCAACCGTCGGTGCGCCGGTTCCTGGACCATTGGCGCCCGGACCTCGCCCTCTGGACCGAGCCGGAACTGCGCCCGGCGCTGCAGATGGAGGCCAATGCGCGCGGCGTGCCCGCCATCTTGGTGGATGCGGGCACCGCGCCTTGGGATCCGCTGTCGGTCTGGTCCCGCGGTATCGCCGGGGACGTGCTGAGGATCTTTCGCTGCATCCTTGCGGCGGATGACACCTCTGCCGCGCAGTTGCGCGCGCTGGGGGTCAGGGAGCGTCAGATCAGAACCACCGGGTACCTGCGCGAGGGCGCTCCGGCCTTGCCGGTGAACCAGACAGAGCATGACGCGCTGGCCCAGGTGATCGGCGGGCGCCCGGCCTGGCTTGCCGCCTGGATCCCCGAGGAAGAGCGCGACGCGGTCCTGTCCGCGCAGACCGTTGCCGAGCTGCGCGCGCACCGGCTCTTGCTGATCCTTGTGCCGTCCCAGCCAGGCGCCGCGGATCGCTGGGCCCAGGAGCTGACCGCGGCCGGGTACAAGGTCGCCAGGCGCTCGAAAGATGAAGAGCCCACGGCGGATGTGAAGATACTGATCGCCGATGGCAGTGACGATGACGAGATGAGCCTTTGGTACCGCCTCGCGCCGGTGACCTATCTGGGGGGCTCTCTCAGCGGCAAAGAGGTGCTGAACCCGTTTGACGCCGCGGCGCTGGGCTCGGCCATCATTCATGGGCCGCGCACGCGGCGGCATCGTGGGGCCTATGAGCGGCTGAATGGCGCAGGCGCCACGCGCCGCATCGACGACGCCAAGGGGCTGGGGGATGCGGTCGAGGCGCTGCTGTCTCCGGCCCGCGCGGCGGAGCTGGCGCGCCAGGCCTGGGAGGTCACGACCGAGGGGGCCGAGGTGACCGATTTGGTCCTGGATCTGGCACTGTCAGAGCTAGAGGGACAGCGATGAGACCGCCCGGTTTCTGGTTCACCCCGCCCAGCCAGCCGACATGGCAGGCGCGCGCGCTGGCGCCGATTTCGGCCTTGGTGGCGCGGGCGACGGCGCGCCGCGTGGCGCGCCCCGGTTATGCGGCCTCGGTGCCGGTGATATGCGTGGGGAACCTGACCCTGGGCGGGGCGGGCAAAACGCCGACGGTGATCGCCCTGGCGCAGCGCCTCTTGTCGCAAGAATGCGCCGTGCATGTGGTCAGCCGAGGCTATGGCGGCAGCCTGGAGGGCCCGGTCGCCGTTGCCGAGCGCACGCATAGCGCCGCTCAGGTCGGTGACGAGCCGCTGTTGATGGCGGCGTTCTGCCCGGTCTGGGTTGCCAAGGATCGTGCCGCGGGGGTGCGCGCCGCCCAGGCCGCGGGCGCCGAAGTGATCCTGCTCGATGACGGGTTCCAGAACCCCGCCGTGACAAAGGACGCCTCTGTTGTGGTGGTCGATGCCGGGGTGGGCTTTGGCAATGGGCGCGTCGCGCCCGCTGGCCCGCTGCGCGAGCCGGTGCCGGTCGGGTTGTCCCGCGCGCAAGCGGTGCTTGTCATCGGGGCGCCTGAGGAGCGAGAGCGCTTTTTGCTGCACTGGCGGACGCAGATCACGGTGCCCGTCCTGCAGGGCGCGTTGCAGCCCTTGCAGATGGGCATCGACTGGTCCGGGCAGCGCGTGCTGGCGTTTGCGGGGATCGGGCGGCCCGAGAAGTTCTTTGCCACGCTGCGGGGCCTTGGCGCAGAGCTGGTGCAGGCGCAGGCGCTCAGCGATCACCAGCCGCTGTCAGAGGCGCTCATGCGGCGGCTTGAAATTGAGGCGACGGCGCGTGGCGCGCAATTGGTGACAACCGAGAAGGACGCCGTGCGCCTGCCGCGCGGGTTCCGTTCAAAGGTTCTGACTTTGCCGGTGCGGCTGGAGCTGGGCGATTGGGGCGCGATGGACGATCTGCTGGACATTGCCCTGGCCCGGGGCGGCACGGCGAGGCGAAAAGGGTCGGACTAGCGGTTCGCCCCCGGCACCCAAAGCACGTCCGCGCGGCCGTCGTCATTTGCGATCCGCGAGGCGACAAAGAACCAATCGCTCAGCCGGTTGAGGTATTTCACCGCGGCGGGGTTCACGCTTTCCATCGTCGCGAGTTCCACCGTCAGGCGCTCGGCCCGGCGCGCTACGGTGCGGCAGAGATGCAGATGCGCGGCCAGAGCCGACCCGCCGGGCAGCACGAAGCTGCGCAGCGGTTCCAGCGCGGCGTTCATCGCGTCGATCTCGGCCTCAAGCCGCAAGACCTGGTCCTCGGTGACGCGCAGCGGCGGGTATTCGGCCTCGGCGTCTTTCTCCATATCGGGCCGGCAGAGGTCCGCGCCGATGTCAAAGAGATCGTTCTGGATGCGGCTGAGCTGCGTGTCCATCTCGCCGGTCGCCTGCAATCGCGCCAGGCCGACCGTGGCGTTGACCTCGTCGGTGGTGCCATAGGCCGTGACCCGCATCGAATGCTTGGCGACCCGCGCGCCATTGCCCAGCGCGGTCTCGCCCGCGTCGCCGGTCTTGGTGTAGATCTTGGACAGGACGACCATGCTCAGCCTCCGTTGCTGCGCCGGAAGAACACGAAGGCGAGGATCAGGATGACCGCAACGAATTGCGCGCCGATCCGCCAGCGCATGATCTTGTTGGCGTATTTGCGGTTGAAGTCGCCGCCCTTGGCGAAGCCGCCGATGCCGATGGACAGGATCACCAGCACCGCGATGCAGGCGATGGCGACAACGATGAACAGCGGGTCTTGCAGCATGTGGGCCTCCGGGGTCGATCCTCGGCATGTAGCGGCTCTGGCGGAAAAAGCCAGGGGCGAATTTGCCTCAGGACATGCGGCGGATCAGCCAATCGGCGCCGCGGGTGGGCAGCAGCCGCTTGGCGATATAGGCGAAATGGGCGAGCTTGGTGATGCGGTAGCGCGCGCGGGGCCGGGGGCTTTCGACCGCGTGGATGATCTTGGCGGTGACATGCGATGGCGGCACCTCCAGCCAGGCGACCGGGTTGCGCCCGCGCCATTTACCGATCAGGTCGCGCTCGTATTCCGCTGCCTTGGCCGAGCTCTTCCAGTCGATCCAGCGCTCGAAATTCTTCTGTGAGTTCTTGCCGAAATCCGTGGTGATCAGCCCCGGCTCGATCAGGCTGACATGGATCGGCAGCCCGTGCATCTCGATGCGCAGCGTGTCGGTCAGCCCCTCCAGCCCGTATTTCGTGGCGACATAGGCGCCGCGCCAGGGATAGGCGGTGTAGCCCATCACCGAGGTGCAGTTCACGATCCGCCCGTGCCCCTGGGCGCGCATGGCGGGCAGCACCAGCGTGGTTAGGTGATGCGGGCCGATCAGGTTGGCCTCAAGGATGTCCGCAAGCGCGGCACGGGGCAGGTCCTCCACCGCCGCGGGGATCCCAAAGGCGCCATTGTTGTAAAGCGCGTCAAGCGTGCCGCCGGTTTCGGCAAGCACCTGGGCGACGGCGGCCTCCAGGCTTGCGGGGTCGCTGTAGTCGACGCGCGGGCTGTCAAAGCCCTCCTCGCGCAGCCGGGCACAGTCCTCCTCCTTGCGGCACGAGGCGAAGACGCGCCAGCCGCGGTCGCGCAGCGTGACCGCCGCGTCGTAACCGATCCCCGAAGAACAGCCTGTGATGAGAATGCTGCGTGCCATGCGGGCACTTAAGGCGTGGGAGCGGCGCAGTTTCAACGCGAAAATCGCACGGCGCACCAAAACGCGGGCAGGTTTGCGCTGAATGACGCGGGGCAGATTAACCGAATGTTATACCGACTCAGGGAAAATTAGGGCGGGTGGAGGCGGTTTTTAACCTTAAATTCAGGGCGGGCCCCGAACCCACCCTCGATTGTCGATGAGTCGGATTAATCGACCATTAAGAAATAGAAAATTCCGGGCCGCGGCAGGCTTTAGCGCCGCGCCGCCGTCAAGAACCGCGCCGCCATCCAGCCTTCCACATCGCCATTATTGGCCGAAATCTTCACCCATCCGCCTTGGCCGGCCTCCAGTATCTCTACCTGGTCACCGGACAGGACCTGCGTCAGTATGGCGTTCCTGGTCGAAGGACCGGCGCGCAGGTTCACGCGCGTCCCGGTGACGACACGGATATCCCTGGGGTCAGGCGCCAGAGCCGCGGTCGCGGCGCGCTCCGTGGCGCTTAGGTCCAGCCCGGTGGCCAGGCTTGGAAGCACCGGGGTCGGCGTGGCGATTCGAACGGGCAATTCCGGCGCTGCCGCGCGCGGGGGTGTGGTCGCAGAGAGGCGCTCCGGGGCGGGTGGCTCTTGTGTGGTCGGGGACGCTTCGAGCACCGTCAGGCGCACGTCTTCCGCGGTCTCTTCTTCTGTGACCGCCGGCGCTTGTGTCGATGGCAAAGCAACGGGCTCAGCGATGTCCGGCGCGTCCGGTGTGAACACGCCGACAAAGTAAAAAGCGACCAAAGTGACAGCGATCAGACTCAACAAACGCATGGCGCGACTCACGCAACAAAAGACGATTAATTGTTGATGAAGCTGGAGCACCTGTAAAGGAATGGATTTCCACACCTGCGCCTTGTCGCGCTCGCACCGCTGACGTACACAGCATGTATGAGCGACGACACCGACACACCCAACATAGAGCCCAACGAGAGCGCCGAGCCACTGCGTCGCGCGATTGGCGAGCGTTACCTGCAATACGCGCTGTCGACGATCATGCACCGGGCGCTGCCGGATGCGCGCGACGGGCTGAAGCCGGTGCACCGGCGCATTCTTTACGCGATGTCGCGGCTGCGCCTGACGGCGGGCGGCAAGTTCCTCAAATCCGCCAAGATTAGCGGCGACACGATGGGCGATTTCCACCCGCATGGCGACCAGGCGATTTACGACGCCATGGCCCGCCTGGCGCAGGATTTCAACGTGCGCTACCCGCTGGTGGACGGGCAGGGGAACTTCGGCAATATCGACGGCGATAATCCCGCGGCCAGCCGCTATACTGAGGCGCGCATGACCGTCTTCGCCGAGGCGCTGCTGGAGGGGCTGGACGAGAACGCCGTAGATTTCCGCGACAATTACGACGGGCGCCTGGAAGAGCCAGAGGTGCTTCCCGCGACCTATCCCAACCTGCTTGCCAATGGCTCCAGCGGGATCGCGGTGGGCATGGCCACCAACATCCCGCCGCATAACCTCAACGAGCTCTGCGACGCCTGCCTGCATCTGATCAAGACGCCGGACGCGCGCGACGACACGCTGCTGAACTTCGTGCAGGGGCCGGATTTCCCCACCGGCGGGGTGATCGTCGAGCCGCGCGACAGCATCGCGCGGACCTACCGCACCGGGCGCGGGGCCTTCCGCCTGCGCGCCAAGCACCACACCGAGGATATGGGCCGCGGCCAGTGGCAGATCGTGGTCACCGAGATCCCCTACCAGGTGCAGAAATCCAAGCTGATCGAGCGCATCGCCGAGCTGATCCAGACCAAGAAGATCCCGGTGCTGGCCGATGTGCGCGACGAGAGCGCCGATGACATCCGCGTCGTGCTGGAGCCGAAGTCAAAGAATGTCGACCCCGACGTGATGATGAACATGCTCTACCGGAACTCGGATCTCGAGACCCGGTTCAGCCTGAACATGAACGTGTTGATCGACGGGCGCACGCCCAAGGTCTGCTCGCTCAAGGAGGTGCTGCGGGCCTTCCTGGACCACCGCCGCGAGGTGCTGCTGCGGCGCTCGCGCTACCGGCTTGAGAAGATCGACCACCGGCTGGAGGTGCTCGAGGGCTTCATCATCGCCTTCCTGCATCTCGACCGGGTGATCGACATCATCCGCTACGATGACGACCCCAAGGCGGCGCTGATGCGCGAGGATTGGTCGCGCGATCACGTGCGGGCGCGCGACGAGGCGGATTACGTCTCGCCCCAGCCCGGCCCGGGCGAGCTGTCCGAGGTGCAGGTGGACGCGATCCTCAACATGCGCCTGCGGTCCTTGCGGCGCCTAGAGGAGATGGAGCTCAAGCGCGAGCGCGACGCGCTGATGCTGGAGCGCGCCCAGATCGAGGACCTTCTAGAGAACGCGGATCTGCAATGGGGCAGGATCGCCGAGCAGCTGCGCGAGACCAAGAAGATCTTTGGCAAGGACGCCACATATGGCCCGCGCCGCACGCAATTCGCCGAGGCGGCCGAGGTCGAGGACGTGCCCATCGAGGCGATGATCGAGCGCGAGCCGATCACGGTGGTCTGCTCCAAAATGGGCTGGATCCGCGCGATGACCGGCCATATCGACCTCACGCGCGAGCTGAAGTTCAAGGATGGCGACGGGCCGCGGTTCATCTTCCACGCCGAGACCACGGACAAGCTCTTGATGTTCGGCGCCAATGGGCGGTTCTACACGCTCCTGGCCGCGAACCTGCCCGGCGGGCGCGGCATGGGCGAGCCGGTGCGGCTGATGGTGGACCTGCCGAACGAGGCCGAGATCGTCGATCTCTTCATTCACCGCCCGGATGGCAAGCTGCTGGTTGGCTCTGATGCGGGCGACGGGTTCGTGGTGCCCGAGGCCGAGATCATCGCGCAGACCCGCTCGGGCAAGCAGGCGCTGAACGTCAAGGTGCCGTTCAAGGCGCATGTCTGCACGCCGGTGCGGGGCGACCACGTGGCCGTGGTGGGCGAGAACCGCAAGGTGCTGGTCTTCCCGCTGGCCGAGCTGCCCGAGATGACCCGCGGCAAGGGCGTGCGCCTGCAGCGCTACAAGGATGGCGGGATGTCGGACGCGACGACCTTTGCCCTGGCCGAGGGGCTCAGCTGGCTGGACCCGGCGGGGCGCAGGCGGACCGAGACCGATCTGGCCGAGTGGATCGGCAAGCGGGCCGGCTCTGGGCGCATGGCGCCGCGGGGCTTCCCCCGGGATAACCGGTTCACCTAAAGGGCTTGGGCGTTGCGGATTGGCCTTTGGCGCGGTAGCCCTGGTGAAGTTAAGTAAAGGGGTATTGGGATGATCCGCGCGACGAAGGCTGTAATTTTACTATCCATTGGGCTGCTCATGGCGGCCTGCGCGCCTCCGACGGCCGACCTGACCGACCCGCCGGTGGATCTTGGCGACTTCAAGCTGGGCCATAACATTGTGGTCACCCCCGATCCGAAACTGGTGCCGGGCTCGCGCCGGGCGACGGATGAGGAATGGAAGGCGGCGATGACCGGCGCGATCGACGCGCGCTTCGGGCGGTATGAGGACGGCACGCGGCTCTATCACTTCGGGATCAGCATCGACGCCTATAACCTGGCCGCGATTGATCTGCCGGGCGTGCCGACGCCGAAATCGGCGCTTGGGGTCACGGTGACGGTCTGGTATGACGCAAAGGGCGCGAAGCTGAACGAGAAGCCAAAGACGATCACCGTGCTGGGGATCTTCTCGGGCGCGGGCATCCAGCCCAGCAAGCAGGTGCAGCTCGACAACCTCTCGGCGCTGGCCGCGCGTGAGATCCAGGAATGGCTGCTGGAGAATCCGGAATGGTTTGGCATCGCCTCAGAGCCCGACAGTTAGACCGGTTTCGGCAACATCTGCTTGATTTTTCCGGGCCGCGCGGCTAACGAGCGCGCGATGATGACCCGGGCCGCGACCGGCCCCTTAAAAGTAAGGCGCCCTACGATATGGCAAAGGAAAAGTTTGAGCGTAACAAGCCGCACGTGAACATCGGCACGATCGGGCACGTGGACCACGGCAAGACGACGCTGACGGCGGCGATCACGAAGTATTTCGGCGACTTCCAGGCGTATGACCAGATCGACGGCGCGCCCGAGGAGAAGGCCCGCGGGATCACGATCTCGACCGCCCACGTGGAGTACGAGACCGAGGCGCGCCACTACGCCCACGTCGACTGCCCCGGCCACGCCGACTACGTCAAGAACATGATCACCGGTGCCGCCCAGATGGACGGCGCGATCCTGGTGGTGAACGCCGCCGACGGCCCGATGCCGCAGACCCGCGAGCACATCCTGCTGGCCCGCCAGGTGGGCGTGCCCGCGCTGGTGGTGTTCATGAACAAGGTCGACCAGGTGGATGACGAGGAGCTGCTGGAGCTCGTCGAGATGGAGATCCGCGAGCTGCTGTCCTCCTACGACTTCCCCGGCGACGACATCCCGATCGTGGCGGGCTCGGCCCTGGCCGCGATGGAGGGCAACAACCCGGCGATCGGCGAGGAGAAGATCAAAGAGCTGATGGCGGCGGTGGACGAGGCGATCCCGACGCCCGAGCGCGCCGTGGACCAGCCCTTCCTGATGCCCGTCGAGGACGTGTTCTCGATCTCGGGCCGCGGCACGGTTGCCACGGGCCGGGTGGAGCGCGGCGTGATCAAGGTCGGCGAAGAGATCGAGATCGTCGGCATCAAGGACACGCAGAAGACCACCTGCACGGGCGTGGAGATGTTCCGCAAGCTGCTCGACCAGGGCGAGGCCGGCGACAATATCGGCGCGCTGCTGCGCGGCGTGGCCAAGGAGGCGATCGAGCGCGGCCAGGTGCTGTGCAAGCCCGGCTCCGTGAAGCCGCACACCAAGTTCACCGCCGAGGCCTACATCCTGACCAAGGAAGAGGGCGGCCGCCACACGCCGTTCTTCTCGGGCTACCGGCCGCAGTTCTACTTCCGGACCACGGACGTGACCGGCAACTTCAAGCTGCCCGAGGGCACCGAGATGGTGATGCCTGGGGACAATATCAGCTTTGAGGCCGAGCTGATCGCGCCGATCGCGATGGAGGAGGGCCTGCGCTTCGCCATCCGTGAGGGCGGCCGCACCGTGGGTGCCGGCGTCGTCGCGAAGATCATCGAGTAACAGCGGGGCCTCCTCGCGCCCAATAGGGCGGAGAAGCAGCCAAGAAAAAGAAGCCGCCTGAAATCAGGCGGCTTCTCTGCTTTTGCAGCGGCGAAGCGCATTGAACACAGCGCCGGTCAGAGAGATCGTTGCGGCAGTCGCAAGAGCACCCTGATTGCGGGGCCAATTCGGCTTGCGTTCGGTCTCAGGTCTTGCGTCGCAACATGGCGGCGCCCGCGACATCAGAGAACCGCTGCCGCAGGTCCAAACACGTTCAAGCACAGGTCGGATTCGCATTCACAGCGGACACCGACTTGCTGAGCGAAGGCCTCGATTGGCGTCTTGAAGCCGAGGCAGTCTCGCGCCGTTGGGTTCATGATCCAGGCGTTGTCGCCTATGCCTCTGGGGGCTTCATCTGCCAGGAGACCCGCGCGCCAGGATTGGCCGCCAGACCCTGGGACAACGCGTCGAGCCGGTTCTGGATCCCCCAGTCGCCAAAGCGCACCCGCGCCGAGGCGATGGCGCCCTGCATGTCATCATCCGTAAGCGACGCGACCTGGGCGCGCTTTAGGACCGCCTCGGTGATCGGCTTGCGCAGCAGATAGGCGATGCTATCGCGCCGGGCGAAGGCCACGGGCTCGAACACGTCGCCGAAAAGCTCCATCTGCGCGCAGATCCAGGGTTGCGACCAATGCAGAAAGTCCTGCTGCACCAAAAGCGACCGCCCGGGGACCAGCGAGGGGAAGAAGGCGCGGGTAATGGGGTCGATCAGATCGACCTTCTTGAAGACATCAATCGCCAGGATCTCTATGGGGCCGCCGTCCCAGCCCAGCTCCTCGATATTGCCCTTGTGATAGGTGATTTGATCGGCCCAGGGGGACAGGAAGTCCCGCGCCAGCGGCAGGATGTCCGCACCGTCGAATTCCGGCACGCCCTTGTCGTAAAGCTCGGTCTGCTTGGTCTCTGCCTTGGCGGTGAACTTGTCATAGGCGTGGATCGCCAGCGGCTTGCCCGCCGCCTTGGCGCCGGCAGCAAGGCGCGCCGTAGAGCCGCCCGCGAAGGCGCCAAGGTCCACCACGGCGCCGGTGCCCTCTGCCCAGTCTTGGGTGATCCAGGTGTAGAACCGCTGCTCGTCGCCCGCCAGCATGGTGGGCACCCGGCGCGCCTCGGGCTGGTCGTTGAGGTTGACGTTGCGCCAGGGCACGCCCTCGAATTCCGCGGCATCGCGGTCAGCATTGCTCATGGCGCCAGCTTCGGTCATGCCGCGCCGCAAGGCAAGCGCGATTACAACGCCCCGCCCTAAACCTGCGAGGGCAAGTTGAGGCCGGGCGCCCACAACTTCCATGGGACCGGCCAGGTTCCGCTAAGAAATCCTGAGAAAGGTCTTTCACGCCCCGCTGTTGGGTTGGAATTCCACTTGCGTTTGGGCGCGCGACGGACTACCCCAGCGCCTGGCTTTAGGGGTATAGCTCAGTTGGTAGAGCGACGGTCTCCAAAACCGTAGGTCCCGGGTTCGAGCCCTGGTGCCCCTGCCACCGCCTCTCGATTTGTTGCACTGGCGGCCGGTCCCCTCCGCGCAGGGAAGACCGGTCTTTTATGCGCGTTACCTGCATCGTAACCGAATCGCCTGAAAATAGAGGGCGGTAGGGAGGGGGTAACTTCCAACGCGGCGTTAACTCAAATTTAATCCACCGAAGGAGCCTTACGGCCGATCACACTTCGCGACCTGCAGCAGGGTGGTCTCCCATTCCCGCTCCGCCTGAAAGTCATCGATCAGACCGTCTCCGTCCAGGCCGGTCACGGCCTTGATCCCGTGCTGGATCATGTAACGCGGGTGATAAGCGGGCGGGCCGCTTTGGCGCTGCAGCGCGCAGAGCGCGGCGCGCTCGGGTGAGCCGTCCGCCAGATAGGCCTGCTGGTGCGGGCCCATCAGCAGCATCGCCTCGCCCGCTTCGCTGCCCACCTGTTGCAGCAGCATGTTGATAGCCTGGCCGGCGCTGCGGTCCGCGACCCGCTTGGCGTCAAAGCTCCCGCGCGTGATCAGCAGGATGAACAGATCGAACGCGGTCGCGCCGTTTTCCTGGCGCAGGCAGTCGCGCATCCCAAAAGAGATGTCCGCCGGGGTGGCCTCCGCACCGACCGCCTCCACCGCGACGCAGGCCAGCGGCGCCAGCGCCACAAGGTTCCCCTCCGTCTCGATATTGCGCACGCCCTGCGCCTGAGCCTGCGCCGCCGCGCCACAGATGAGCCCCAAAGCAAGTCTTAGCATCCGTCATCCCCCGCTTCCTGCGATCATCGTTGCCCTTCTTGGGCGCCTTGGCTAGAGGGGGGCGCGGATTTCTTGCGAAGGAGCGGACGCCATGGCCAGCTATCAGTACGTTTACCACATGGACGGGGTGTCCAAGACCTATCCCGGCGGCAAGAAGTGCTTTGAGAACATCCGGCTCAGCTTCCTGCCCGGCGTGAAGATCGGCGTGGTCGGCGTGAACGGCGCGGGTAAGTCCACGCTGATGAAGATCATGGCCGGGCTCGACAAGGATTTCTCCGGCGAGGCCTGGTCCGCCGAGGGCGCCAAGGTGGGCTACCTGCCGCAGGAGCCGGAACTCGATCCCGCCCTGACCGTGCGCGAGAACGTCATGCTGGCCGTGGCCGAGAAGCAGGCCATCCTGAACGAGTATAACGAGCTCGCGATGAACTACTCCGAGGAGACCGCCGACAAGATGGCCGAGCTCCAGGACGTGATCGACGCCCAGGACCTGTGGAACCTCGACGCCAGCATCGACATCTCGATGGAGGCGCTGCGCTGCCCGCCGGACGACGCCGACGTCACCACGCTCTCGGGCGGCGAGAAGCGCCGCGTCGCGCTCTGCAAGCTGCTGCTCGAGGCGCCCGACATGCTGCTGCTGGACGAGCCGACCAACCACCTGGACGCCGAGACCATCGCCTGGCTGCAGCAGCACCTGATCGCCTATAAGGGCACCATCCTGATCGTCACCCACGACCGCTACTTCTTGGACGACATCACCGGCTGGATCCTGGAGCTCGACCGCGGCCGCGGCATCCCCTACGAGGGCAACTATAGCGCCTGGCTAGAGCAGAAGGCCAAGCGCCTCAGCCAAGAGGCCCGCGAGGACAAGTCCAAGCAAAAGACCCTGGAACGCGAGCTGGAATGGATGCGCCAGGGCCAAAAGGCCCGCCAGGCCAAACAAAAGGCCCGGATCGACCGCTATAACGAGCTGGCCGAACAGTCCGAGCGCGAGAAGATCACCCGCGCCCAGATCGTCATCCCCAACGGGCCCCGTCTTGGCTCCAAGGTGATCGAGGTCACCGGGCTCAAGAAGGCGATGGGCGACAAGCTCCTGATCGAGGACCTCTCCTTCTCGCTGCCCCCCGGCGGGATCGTCGGCGTGATCGGCCCCAACGGCGCGGGCAAGACGACGTTGTTTCGGATGCTGACGGGGCAGGAGCAGCCCGACGAGGGCAATGTGGATTACGGCGACACGGTCAAGCTCAGCTACGTGGACCAAAGCCGCGACGACCTGGACCCCAACCACAACGTGTGGGAGGCCATCGCCGATGGCCAGGACATCATCAAGCTGGGCGACGCCGAGGTGAACGGCCGCGCCTATTGCTCGACCTTCAACTTCAAGGGCGGCGACCAGCAGAAAAAGGTCGGGCTGCTGTCAGGCGGCGAGCGCAACCGGGTCCACATGGCGCGGCTGCTGCGCGAGGGCGGCAACGTGCTGCTGCTCGACGAGCCAACCAACGATTTGGACGTGGAAACCCTCCGCGCCCTAGAGGACGCCCTGGTCGACTTCGCCGGCTGCGCCGTGGTGATCAGCCACGACCGCTTCTTCCTGGACCGGATCTGCACGCATATCCTAGCCTTCGAGGGCGAGGCACATGTGGAGTGGTTCGAGGGCAACTTCGAGGATTACGAGGAAGACAAGAAGCGCCGCCTCGGGCCCGACGCGGTGGAGCCGAAACGGATTAAGTATAAGAAGTTCACCCGTTAGGGTGGGCTTCTTCGTATTCTGCGTTGGTTCGGCTGGTGCGTGGCAGCGTTTTGGCTTGCCAAAGCGCGTGCGTACTCCTCGCAGAATTGGCGCTACGTTCCAAGCGGATGCGGGTTAAGTATAAGAATTTTAACCGCTTGGGTAGACTTTTGAGAGTTGTACATGATTTCTTGGGCCAGCGAACACGTTGGTAGAATTTGTTATTTGCCGATACTCACAACGCAAAATCTAATCTCTGCCGGTTAAAAGATTTATCGATTCTTCAATAAGATTCCAATTATTACTGAGACTAGGATTGACAAAAGCGCTACCAAAAAAACAATCATCGCAAAAGCTTCAGGAATTCCTGGATTCACCCAAATTGCCAATAATACTCCCGCGAGCACTCCAATTAGACCACCCTTCCCTATTCCAGGCAAGCCTTCCATATCAAACCCCTTTCACTATCCGCCGAAGAAAATTCCGAAAACTCCGGGGCCATGTTGTACAGATAACTGTCGAATTTTATGTCGCAGGCGTTCTGGCGAAAACAATACTTCGCGTAGTAGTGGGTCAGCTTCTATTTCCCATTTCCATTCGTTGAACAGAATCGAAGCTTGGCGGAAATCATGCACCAACGACAGGTCCAATGAAACAATAAGAGCTTCAGCTTCACCAAACTCTCTTGCCGGTAACCAGCCAAGCAGGAACGGGCCAGTGCCTTCATCGGAGAATCCTGCCCGCCGTGCGGCATCGATTGTCAAGCGAGCAAGCTCATCGTTGTAGTTTTCTACCGCGAGTTCGCACGCTGCCGGAATATCTTCTCTTTGTTGGAAGTTGAGATCGCAAGAAACATCGGGACTCAGCACTGGCCAAACGGTCGTAAACTGCTGAGATCTTGGCTCCAGCAACTCGGTGGACCGAGGCAATGATGCAAAGAACGCTTGGCAAATCATTTCATGCCGATCTTGGTCCCTAGGCGTCGCCAGCGCCTTGAAAGAAAGAACTCCATATCCAAGAAAGTTCTCGGGCGGAAACTCGTTCAGAGTGGCGAACAAACGGGACGGCATCGGTGGCTCTATCGTCGCGCTCACGGTTTTCTCTGGATCATAGGCATCAGCTGTCGGTGATTCCGCTGTTTCACCTAAGGTAGGTGGAGGGGATGCGTTAAGTCGCACGACGTCAGGCTGTGAACCCGCGGGACTTTGCTCCCGTTCATTCAAAACCGCTAGGAAAGCTCGTCTCGAAGCTCGGACAGTTTGAATTCGCGTTCTCTCAGAGTCCGATACACTCAAGTTTGCAGCGATCTTTAGGATCATGAATTGGTGGTTTTGTAGGACGCCATCGGCACTTGCGTTGAGTTCGCCTTGAAATCTCTGAATAGCGGCTTCTGTAAGTGGGCCAAAAATTCCGTCTATCGGACCCGGGCTGTACCCGAGGTCAGTAAGGGCGATCTGTACTTCACGAAATCGATTGGTCGGGAACTCTTGCGCGACATTGATGGCAACATACTCTTCTTCGTGGAACGTTCTTTCAGCAATTGCGAACTCTTGTGAGGTTTGGGCAGATAAAGTTTCAAGCTGAAAGCAGAGTGCTAAAAAAAGTAAAGCGATGGTTCGCATGTAAAAAATCCCGGGTAAAGGAAAATACTCTCTTTTTCACTCAAAAAGTCTATTGAAAGTAGCGAGAAATGCAAGCGCAGCAAGCGAAGACATTAATCTGCCCACCGCTCACAAAACCAAAGCCACCGCCCACATCCCCAACCCAAAGACCGTATGCGCCAAGAGCCCGAACCCGCGGGTCTTCCACGGGGCGGGGGTCTTGGATGCCGCCCAGCCCAGGCCCATGCCTGGCTGCAGCAGGAACCAGCCCGCCGCGATGGTGAAGATCGAGAACAGCCAGACCGGCAGGAATGTGGGCTCCGCCAGCCAGGCCGCGCCGCCGAGCAGAGCCCAGAGCACACCGTAGCTCACCCCGACGCCGTAATGCAGCGCCCAGCCCAGCGCCAGCTCGCCTCGGACTGGGTCCACCGACCCGATGTCATTGTGAAAGAGCACCGGCATGTGCCCGACCCAGCGGCCCGGCATCGCCCAGTTCGGGAAGGGCGACACGCCCAGCCGGGCCAGCAGCAGCGCCCAGAGGTCCATCGCCACGGTCCCGCCAAGGCCCATCAGTATCCCTATGCCCAATAGCTCCGCCATGTCCCGCCCTCTGCTCTATGCGCTCAACTTTGGTAATCCGCCTGATGCCAGAACCCAAGCGCTTCTCGCCCCACGGCGCGCCCATCGCTCTCCCACGCGCAGAACCTTAATGTTTCATGAGTCGCGCGCACGGTCTGTTCATCCCGCCCAATTGCGAGATCGTGCCCGACAAAAGGCCGACATTTTGCCGACAAAAGGCCGACGCCGAATTCCTCAAGAAATCATGCGCTTAACCACCGATTCGCGGCAAAAGTGCGATTTCGCTTGATTTTGCAGCTCTTCCGGCCCATACGGCACGCGCTATTGTTACCCCCTTTCGACCACTGTCTCGCTTTTGGCTGCAGTCTCTCGAACAGGACTGACTAAGCCGGGCGCCCGCACCCCCGCGGGGCGCATCATTAAGGAGACACACAGATGGCCAGCGGCACTGTGAAATGGTTTAACACCGACAAAGGCTATGGCTTTATTGCGCCTGACGCCGGCGGCAAGGACGTTTTCGTCCACATCTCGGCCGTAGAGCGTTCGGGCCTGACCGGGCTTGCCGACAACCAGAAGGTCAACTTCGACATCGAAGATGGCCGCGACGGTCGTCAGGCTGCGGTGAACCTCACCCTCGCCTAACGCGTTGTAATATCTGACAATGAGGCGGGCGGCATGCGCCCGCTTCTCTATTCCTACGGCTGAAGCCTAGTGCAGCAGCCACCTGATGATCTTGGACAGGCGGCGCCCAAACAGGCGCAGTCCGGTGTCCTCTTGCGGCAGCCTGCCGTCCTTGCCATTCCAATGCGCCCAATGGCTCTGCACCTTGAAGTCATCGTTGATCATTTTGTTTTGCATGAAGGCCCCCACCCAGAAAGCGACTTTGGTAAGGCGCTTTTGGTGCTGAAATGGGGCGGGAATGTGGCCGGAAGCGCCTCGAATTCGAAACAAAGTGTTTCGATTGCTTCGTAATCTAACCGATTCGACCCTACTGACCCTCGGCGCGCAGCACGGCATGCCCGCTATGGTCGTGGAAGCTGTCGTAATGCACCGAGATGCGATGAACATCCCGCCCAAGCGCGCGACCGCGGAGCTTTATCCAGCTGGTGCAGTGATCGCGCGGAAGGCGCAGATTGACCGGCACTGTCCTGTGCCCGCCATTGCGCAGAAACACGTCCAGCCAAAGCACATGCACATGCCCGCGCGTGGCGCAAAGGCGCAGATCCCGAGAGCGCTCGCGGTCAGGGGCCTTTAGAAAGGCAATGTCCGTGCCCGGGTAAAGCGTCATCTGACCCAGGGATCCGGCCGCCTGCGCCGCAGGGGCAAGCAGTGACAAAGCGAGAGCGGCGGCGAACAAGGTGCGCATGGGAATCCCTCCGAGCAAGTAAAGCTGACTATACCGTCGCATTGGGCCGCGCCTGGCGCAAGGGCGGCAGCTTATGCGGCTTTTTTGCGATTCCCAGTTCCAAACGCGCGCGATTTGTTCAAAACTGCGCGGTATGCGACCTGTTCGACTGATCCTGGGGCTCTTGACGCTGCTTGCCGCCTGCGCGGCACCTGGCCAAGTGTCGGTTCCTCCCGAGACCACGTTGATCATTCTGCGCCACGCGGATCGCGTGGGCGAGGACCTGACCGAGCAGGGCATCGCCCGGGCCGAGGCGCTGGTTGCCGCGCTTGAAGGGGTGCCCATCGACGCCATCTATGCGCCCGGCATAAAGCGCAACCTGGAAACCGCGGTGCCGCTGGCCCGCGCGCGCGGCCTGACCGTACAGCGCATCCCGGCCGAGAACCCCGCCGCGCAGCTCATGGCCTCTGGGGCGGGCAAGACCATTGTTTGGATTGGCAATAAGGGCAACTTGCAGTCGATCTGGGACGCGATCTCGGCCCCCGAGCCGCCGCCTTTGAACTACGGTGACCTGTTCTTTGTGACCCGCGCCCGGGTCGGCTCGCCTTTGGTCGAGCGGCGACGGGTGGAGCCCTAGATGGATCTCAGCTTTACCTGGATCGATTGGGTCGGCGTCTTGGGCTCGCTCTGCATCGCCAGTGCCTATCTGGCGGTGACGCGCGGCTGGGTGGACCCCGAACGCCCGGCCTTCAATCTGTGGAACCTTCTGGGCGCGCTGCTGATCCTGTTTAGCCTCTATTTCGAGCCAGTGCCCGGGGCGATCCTGATCGAGCTGTTCTGGATCCTCATCGCGGGCAGCGCGCTGCTGCGCTACGCACGACGCAGCAGGTGAACATATTTTCGCCACAGATCTGTGTATGATGCCCGGTGGGAGATGTGTTATGCGTAATCTGTTTCAAAAGAGACAAGCCGGTGGCGCCTCGGGCGCGTTATATCAGTCCGCAGCCGCCGTAAGCTTTAATCACGACGGGCTGGAACTTGCCCGAACCAAGAAACGCAACCGATGGCTGCCAATGTGGCACATCGTGTTCTTTATCTACGTTGTGCTGCTCATTCGATTGATCTCGATGGTCGAAATCGGCCCGGCCTCTTATGGGCACCGGATGGCTCAGCTTCAGAACGGCACGTTCATCGAGCGCACCACGGCGCGCGTAATGCAGATGGACCCGCTGTCGCAGTCGATTGCGTTGCGCATTCGCGTGGGTATGAAGCGGCTTGGTATAAACTAAAAAGCGCTGGGGCGCCCATCGGGATCCCCAGCGGTTTCACCAAGACCCCGTCACGGCCCGTCCCAATCCACGCCCACCGCCTCCTCGACCTGCAACAGCCCGTCGGGCAGCGGCCGCATCAGCGCCGCGGCCTCGGTCTGGTCTGCGCCCAGCCAGGTTGCGAATTGCGCGGGCTCTAGGATCACGCCCATGCGGTGATGGATGTCCTGCACATCCGCGTTGGGTTCGCAGGTCAGCGCCGCGACCTGCCAGACCTGCGTGCCGCCGCCCGGCGCGGTCCAGACGTCATAGATCCCCGCGAAGACCACCGGCGCGCCGTCCCGGCGGCTGATCCGCCAGGGCGTCTTGCGGCGCGTCTCGCCGGTCCACTCATACCAGCCATCCGTCGGCAGCAGGCAGCGGCGCACCCCGTCAAAGGCGGATTTCTCGAACACCGTCTCGGAGCGCGCGTTGACCACCGTCTCCATCACCGGGCGCCCGCGGGCGTTCACCCGGCCCACCGGGATGATGCCCCAGCGCATCTGGGTCAGAGCGCGGTCCGGCGGGCAGACCAGGACCTCTTGCCCCGGCGCCACGTTGTTGCGCGGCTCGGCCACCAGCGCGCCGGGATCGGCGCCCAGATGTTGGGCGATCTCGGCAAGAGGGCGGCGGAGGAAATACCTTCCCGGCATGCGGCCAGTCTATGACTGGCGATCCTAGCGTGGCAAGGCGGCCTCGCGGATCGCCCGGATGTTGGCGCCATAGGGCGCGGGGTCGCTCACGGACCCACCCTTGAACACCGCCGAGCCCGCCACCAGCACATCCGCCCCCGCCGCGGCGACCAGCGGCGCCGTCTCGGGCGTCACCCCGCCATCCACCTGGATATGGATCGGACGGTCGCCGATCCAGCCGCGGATCTTGGCGATCTTGGCGGTCATGTCGATGAATTTCTGCCCGCCAAAGCCGGGGTTCACGGTCATCACCAGCACCATATCGGCCAGATCCAACAGCTCGGCCACGGCCTCTGCGGGCGTGCCGGGGTTCAGCGCCACCCCCGCCTTGCAGCCCGCCGCGCGGATGGCCTGCAAGGTGCGGTGGATATGCGGGCTGGCCTCGACATGGGCGGTGATCATCTGCGCGCCCGCCTCGGCGTAGGCCTCGATATAGGGGTCCACCGGCGCGATCATCAGGTGCACGTCCATGAAGGTCGTCACATGCGGCTTAAAGGCCTTCACCGCCGGCGGGCCGAAGGTCAGGTTCGGCACGAAATGCCCGTCCATCACGTCCACATGCACCCAATCGGCGCCCTGGTCCTCGATGGCGCGGATCTCGCGGCCAAAGTCGGCAAAGTCAGCGCTCAGGATCGAAGGTGCGATCTTGATGGAACGGTCAAAGCTCATCTGGTCCCCCTGGGCTTTCGTTTGCGACGTCATATGGCGTAAGGGGGGGAAACCCAAGAGAAGGTTTCTTTGCGATGCCCAAGACCGTCTACTTTCTGAACGGCCCCAACCTGAACCTGCTGGGGCAGCGCCAGCCAGAGCTTTACGGCGCCACCACCCTGGCCGAGGTCGAGGCCGAGTGCACCGCCCTGGGGGCGGAGCTGGGGCTAGAGCTGGTCTGTCGGCAGTCGAACTCCGAGGGGCAGCTGGTGGACTGGATCCAGGAGGCCCGCGGCAGGGCCGAGGCCATCGTGATAAACCCGGGCGGCTACTCGCACACCTCAATCGCGATCTTCGACGCGCTGAACGCGTTCGAGGGCAAGGTGGTGGAGGTGCATGTGTCGAACATCCACGCGCGCGAGGAGTTCCGGCATTTCTCTTACGTGACGCTGCGCGCCGACGGGGTGATCATCGGCTGCGGGACGCATGGCTACCAGCTGGCGCTGCGGCAGGCGGCGCAGCTCTTGGGCTGAGACGCAACCCATGTAGGGCGGGACTTGTCCCGCCGCCCGCTCTCGTTGCTTGCGTCAGTGCCCGAAATAGGCCGCGGCCAGCGCCTCGTCCTTGGCCAGGCTCTCGGCGGTGCCCTCCGCCGTGATGCGCCCGCTTTCCAGCACGTAGACCCGGCTGGCCAGAGAGAGCGCGAAATTGGCGTTCTGCTCGGCGATCACCACGGTCAGGCCGAACTCGTCGCGCAGGCGCCGCAGCACCACGGCGATCTCGTCGCAGACCTTGGGGGCCAGCCCAATGGTGGGCTCGTCCACCAGCAACAGCCGAGGACTGCCCATTAGGGCGCGACCGAGGCTCACCATCTGGCGCTCGCCCCCAGATTGGGTGGAGGTTTCCTGCCCGGCGCGCTCAGCCAGCCGGGGGAAGAGCGCATGCACCATCTCTAGGTTTGTCTCGATGTCGCCCCGCGCGGTGTAGGCGCCCACCAGCAGGTTGTCGCGCACGGTCATGTAGGGGAAGAGGTTGAAGCGCTCGGGCGCGTAGCCCACGCCGCGCCGCACGATCTCCGACGAGCCTTGCCCGGTCAGGTCCTGCCCCTCCAGCCGCACCGCGCCGGTGGTCTTGGTCAGCCCCAGCACGCTATCAAACAGCGTCGACTTGCCCGCGCCATTGGCCCCGATCACGGCGATGATCTCGCCCTTCTCGGCGCGCAAGGAGACGTCGAACAGCGCCTGCGCGCGGCCATAGAAGGCAGAGAGGCCCTGGATCTCAAGCATCGCCGCCGCCTCCCAGATAGGACGCGCGGACGCCAGCGTCCGCGATCACCTCAGAATAGGCGCCCTCCGCGATCTTCGTGCCGCGGTCGATGGCAATGGCCCGGTCGATCAGCGGCTCGAGCGCCTTCAGGTCGTGGCTGACGATCAGGAAGGTCATGCCCTGGTCGCGCAGCTTCTGCACCAGGGCGCTGATCGTGGCGATCTCGCCCACGGTGAGCCCGGCAAAGACCTCGTCCAGCAGCATCACCTTGGGGTCCGTGGCCAGGGTGCGGGCCATCTCCAGCTTGCGCAGGTCGCCCATGGACAGCTCGGCGGGGGTGCGGTCCAGGTCCGCCTCCGCGAAGCCCACCGCCAGAGCGAGTTCGCGCTCGCGATCCCTATCCGCCCCCCGGGTGACCATCTGCCAGACGCTGTCGGGCATCAGGCCGACGCGGATGTTCTCGGCCACAGTGATCTCGGGGAAGGGGCGCGGCACCTGATAGGTGCGGCTGACGCCCCGGCGGATGCGCGCAGGCGTGCTGAGCGCGCTGATCTCTTGCTCCCCCATGTGGATCTGCCCGCTGGTCTGCCGGTGCTCGCCCATGATCTGGCTGAAGATCGTCGTCTTGCCCGCCCCGTTCGGGCCAATCAGCCCGACGCTCTCGCCCGGCTCCACGGTGAAGCTCATGTCATTCGTTGCGGTCAGCCCGCCGAAGCGCTTGACCAGGTTGGAGACTTGCAGCCGCGCGCTCATGCCCGCCCCCAGAGCCGCTTTAGGCCGCCCTCGATGATCGCGTAGATGCCTTTGGGCTGGTACATGTAAAGCACCAGCGCCACCGCCCCGTAGACCAGGAAGCGCTCGGCGCCGGGCAGGAACGGGCGCAGCCACTCCAGCAGGAAGGTCAAAAAGAACGCGCCCAGCACGGGGCCCAAGATGGTGCCCGCCCCGCCGATAAGCGCGGCCACGATGATGGTGAACACGCTGTTGATGTCGAACATCGCCCTTGGCGCCAGCGAGCCGTTGTAATGCACCAGGAACGCGCCGGCGAGCCCCGCCACGAAGGCGCTCACCAAAAAGGCCATCGCCTTGAGCCGTATGGTCGACAGCCCCGAGCCGCTCACCGCCTCCTCGTTCTGCCCCAGCGCCCAAAGCGCCGTGCCGAACCGCGTGCGCATCAACAGCCAGCAGCCCAGCGCCACCGCCAGCATCAGCGAGACCGCCAGCATGTATCCGTTCTCGGCGCCCCGCGTCAGCGTCTTGATCCCCGAAAGGCCGCGCGTGCCGCCGGTCAGGTCCGGGCGGATCACCTGCACCAGCTGGTACATCAGCTCCATGAAGGCCAGCGTGACAAGCGCGAAGTAGCTGCCCTTGATCCGCAGCGCGGGCAGCAGCACCACCAGCCCGCCGATCATGGTGATCAGCACCGCCAGCGGGATCGACAGCTCCACCGGCACCCCGAACTTTTTGGACAGGATCGCCGTGCCATAGGCGCCGATCCCGATCAGGAACGGGTGCCCGAACGAGATGTAGCCCGTGCGCCCGCTCAGCACGTCCCAGGAGATCGCGAACATCGCCAGATAGCAGGCCTGGATCATCGTGCGCAGCGTGCCGCGCCCCATGAGGCCCAGATCCACCAGCCGCGGCATCAAGAGCATCGCGGCGATCAGCGCGCCCCAGGCGGCAAAGTGATACCAGCGCAGGTTCATTTTAGTGTATTTCCTCGCGGCCAAAGAGCCCCCTGGGCCGCAGGACCAGCACCAGGATGATAAGGAGCATCGTGAAGACGCCGCGCAGCTCGGGGTTCCAGCTGGAGACGATGATCTCCATGAAGCCCACGATATGCGCCACCACCAGCGTCCCGATGATCGAGCCGATCCCGCCCACGATCACCACCGCCACGGCGATGATCAGCGGCGCCACCCACATGCCGGGATAAAGCTGCGTGTAGCTGGCAAAGAACACGCCCCCGATGGCGCCCAGCGTGCCCGAGATGCCCCAGGTGATCATGTTGATCCGGTTGGCGTCGATGCCGCTGATCGCGGCGCCCTTGGCGTCCATGCTGACCGCCTGCATCGCGCGCCCCGTATGGGTGAGCCGCACGAAGAAATAGAGCCCGATCAGGATCGCCCAGCTGATGATCGTCGCCACCAGGTTGGAATAGGGGATCGCGGCGCTCGCGACGCGCTCCACCCCCGGCACGATGGGCAAGAGGATCTTGGAGCTGTCGCCAAAGATCAGCACCACAGCGGATTGCAGCACCACGGCGAGGATCAGCGTGGCGATCTCCACCGCCGAGTGCACGCCCTGCACCCGCTTCACCAAAAGCTGGTACTTCAGCAGCCCCAACACACAGCCCAGCACCCCCGCCAGCATCACACCCGCGATCTTGGGCAGGCCCAGCTGCTGCGAGAAGTAGAAATAGGCATACCCGCCGATCAGCAGATACGCCCCATAGGCCAGGTTCAGCACCCGCCCCACGCTGAAGATCAGCGTGAAGCCCATCGCGATCAGCGCGTAGAGCCCGCTGAGCAAGAGGCCTTGGATGAGGATTTGAAGCATCGGGTTAGGTCTCGGTCAGGACCGCGTCGAGCTGGGTCAGCATGACGTTCCTGCAGATCCGGCGCGCGTTGGCCCTCTTGGCAGAGGCCGCGGCGCCACAGGTGAGGCCCTGCACGCCTTCATCGGTCCGGCCGGGCGAGGCCTTTTGCACATCTTGGGGGTGGGTCACCTGCGGGCGTCCTTCCTGCTCGATCGGTCGGTAGGATGGGGTTTAACCCCATCCTACGCGTGTTTACTTGGACGGCACCCAGCTTGGCAGCGTGAAGTCCTGCGTGGCGAACTCGAACGGGTAGACCACGCCGACCGAGCCGTCCTCGTTCCACTGCACCACCACCATCGAGGGCTGCGCGTCCTCATAGGGCGCGGTCAGGTCGAAGCGGGCGTTATGCGGATAGGTGCGGCCGGTGACCTCCTCGACCTCGTCTTTGCCCCAGAAGGCGTAGCGCAGCCAAAGCTTGCCGTCCTTCTCCAGCACCAGGTCCTGCTTTTCCATCTCGGCGGCCCAGGCGGCGGCCTCGAAGGACCCCGCGGCCTCGGCGGCGGCCATGGCCTGCTTGACGCCGTGATAGGCGTTGAAGCCGTTGAAATGCGGCACCACGGGGCGCGAATCGTACTTGGCCTGGTAGGTGTCCACGAAGCCCTGGCTGACCGGGTCCAGCTCGAAGCCGACCGAGGGCACCGGCGAGAGCGTCGAGATCCCGCCGCCCGCGCCGCCGGTGTCCTCCCAATACTCCATGCCCAGGGCCGAGACGTTCACGCCGGTCATCGCCATCGGCACCTGCAGCTTCACATACTGGCTGGAAACCACCTGGCTGTTCACCGACGAGACCTGGTAGATGAAATCCGCGCCAGAGGCCTCGGCCTTGGCGAAGATCGGCGCGAAGTCCACCGTGCCGATGTCATAGGTGATGATGTCCTTGACCTCGATCCCCGCGACCGGCGCCAGCGCCTCGGTCACCAGCCCGGTGATCGCGCCGCCAAAGGCGGTGTCCTCGGCCAGCACGACCACGCTCTCAAAGCCCATCTTGGCCTTCAGCACGTCCGCGCCAAAGCTGATGTATAGCGTGGCCAGCGCCTCGTCAGAGGCGATGTTCATGAAATAGGGCGCCATGCCCTCGGGGTCCTCGACCACCATGTCGATGATGCCGATGTAAGAGGTCCAGGTGTCCAGCGTCGGGATGCGGTATTCCTGCATCCGGGGCAGCCAGCCCAGCGAGACGTCGTCGATGGAGCCGGAGATGATAAAGTCCACCTCTTCCGTCTCGGCGAGGTACTCATAGGCCTTGATGCCCTCGGTGACGTCCTCTTGGGTGTCGGCGGTGACCATGGTGATCTTCTGCCCGCCCATGATGCCGCCGGCGGCGTTCAGCTCTTCGATGGCGATCTCGGCGCCGCGCAAGGTGCTCAGCCCGGTGTCCGAGGACAGCGAGCCGATAAAGCCGATCTTGACGTCGGCGATTGCGCTTGTGGCCAATACGGCGGCGGCAGAGGCACTAAGCAATAGTTTGAAAGTCTGTGTCATGTTACGCTCCCTATGATGCGTCGGGCCGTTCCGGCCTCTTTGTATACTGTATACAGAAACCGGAAGCGTGGCGCGTGTCAACGAATTCCTGCGCGTCGACGCCAGCGCGAGGGCAACCAGGGGCGCAAAGGAGCGGTTCCTTTAGGGCGAAACAGGGAACTTCTTGCGCACGCGCCCCTCGATCACGTCATAGGTGCGAAAGCCGATCGCCTCGTAATATCCCAGCCCCTCGGCATTGTCCTCGGTGATGCGGGCCTCGATCTCCGCAAGGCCCGCGGCTTGGGCGGCATGCAAGGTGTGGGCGAACAGGCCGCGCCCGATGCCGCGGCGCCCGAAATCGGGGTCGATATGGGTGCCGATGACGCCGATGCCGGGCTCGATATCGTAGGGGTTGCCCGGCCACGCGCGTTTGAGCACTTGCAGCCCGACCAGCTTGGCGTCTTCCTCGGCGACCCAGCAAGAGATGTTCGCAAAGTGGTCGATATAGGTCTCGCGCGCGTATGCGATGGTGCTGGGCAGGCGGCGCTTGCCGACGGCCTCCAGGCGGGTGAAGACGTTGGACATGGCTTGGGCGTCGTCGGGCTGGGCGAGGCGATAATGCATGCGCCTTTGCTCGCCCGGCCAGGTCGCGATGTAAAGCCAGTAGGGCTAAGCTGCGGGGCTGTCCTGGCTGAAGATGTTCCGCCAGCCGCCGCCGGAACGCTCCCAGATGGAGCTGACATACATCCTCTCCGCCGCGCCTGTCCCGATCCGCTCGTAATGCGCCAGATAGGACAGCAGCGCCCGGTCCTCGCCCAGATCAAGCAGCCTGGCCTCCGACAGCGCATAGCGCAGGATCGACGGCCCATCGCCGAGCTGCGAGACGTGCCCCGCCTTGTCGGAGAACCCGCTGGGATAGACGCCCAGGAACCGCTCGTTCAAGAGCGCCGCGTCCGCCGCCGCGTCGCCGCGCAGCAGAGCGTCCCAGACCTGCCGCTCCAGCGCCAAGAGCTCCGTCAGGCGGGCCTCATCCGGCAATGGTGCCGTCCTCGTCATGCACGATGGCGTCCACGTCGATCTCCACCACCATCCCCGGCTGGCTAAGCCCCGCCGTCACGCCGGTCAGCACCGGCTCGATCCCGGCGAAGACCTCGCCATGGGCGCGGACGAATCCGCCGGTGTCGCAGTCGGCGGTGAAATAGGCGCGCACCCGCATCACGTGGCGCAGCTCGGCTCCGACATCCCGCAGCGCGGCCTCAATCCTTTGCAGGATGTAATGCGTCTGCGCGTAGGCGTCGCCGGGCGCGTGCAGCTTGCCGCTGGGCTCGATGGCGGTGGTGCCCGCCACGTAGACGAAGGGCCCGACGCGCTTGGCGCGGGAATAGCTGCCGATCTCTTCGAAGCGGCCGCCGCCCTGGGCCTTGCGGATCATGACGCCAACCGCGCCTTGATCGCGTCCGCCGCGCGACGCAGAGCATCGCGTTCCTCCTCGGTCAGGCGAAGCTCCTCGACCTCGACCAGCCCGCTGGCGCCCAGATGCGCGGGCACACCCAGGACCACGCCCTCGATGCCGTATTCGCCGTCCAATCGCACCGAGACCGGCACCGGCCCGCTGCGCGCGCCGCGGATGTGGTCCAAAAGCTCGACCGAGGCATGCGCAGGCGCAATCGTCGCCGAGCCCATCTTTTTCAAGGCCACCACCTGCCCGCCGCCGGTGACGGCGTCCTGCACGCAGGCCGCGATCCTCTCGGGGCTGAGGAACTTCTCCAGCGGCGCGCCTTTGATCCGGGCGAGGCTTGGGATCGGGGCCATTTCCTCGCCATGGCTGCCCAGGGTGATGGCCTGCACGTCCGCCGGGGTGACCCCCGCCGCCATGGCCAAAGCGTTCCGAAAGCGGCTGGAGTCCAGCGTGCCCGCCATGCCCAGCACCCGCTCGCGCGGGAAGCCCGTGGCGCGCAGCATCTCGGTGGTCATCTCGTCCAGCGGATTGGTGACCACGATCACGATGGCCTGCGGGGCCTGGGTGCGGATCGCCTCGGCGGCGGTCTGGATCACGCGGGCGTTCACCCCGATCAGGTCGGCGCGGGTCATGCCCGGCGAGCGCGCGCGCCCGGCGGTGACCACCACCACGTCGGCGCCGCTGACCTGCGACAGGTCCTCGCCGCCCAGGCAGCGCGCCCGCGCGCCGGTGATGCCGGTGGCGTGGTTGAGGTCCAACGCCGTCGCCGCGGCCAGCCCCGGCGCGATGTCGATCAAGGCGATCTCGTCGGCCATGTCCGCCATCGCCGCCAGATGCGCGATGTTGCCGCCCACGCCGCCCGCGCCAACCAAGGCGAGCTTGCTGAAACGCCGCGCCGGAAGGATCGCGCCCCGACGGGGCGCCACCCACCGCGCCGAGCGCTTGTACATCAACCGCCGCATCGCCGTGGTGCCATCGGTCTTGACCGGGGCGGGCCGCTCCAGCGGCCCATCGACCAGCCTGATCCCGATCCGCGCGGCGGTCTCGCGCGCCACATCCGTGATGATGTCGCCGGGCAGGATCTCGAACACCACGCGCCCGCGCTGGCGCGCGTCCTCGATCAGTTCAGAGCCTACAACCCTACTCATTGCGTCCTTCGATCGCCTCAATTGCCCGCGTCGCGGCCTCCATCGCGGTCTGCACCGAGTTCTCGGACCCGCTGATGAACAGGCGCCCGAACCGGCCCACCGCGCGCACCTCGACGATGTCGATCTCGGCGGCCTTCTCGGCCTCGTTGGTGGCGATGGAGATATAAGCCGCGGGGGCGCATTCAATGATCCCCAGCGTCTGCCCCGGCACCAGCAGCGCGCCCTTGCGCCACTTGTTGAGAAGCTGCGCCTGGTGCGGCTCCACGCTGGTGATGATCTGGGTGGAGGCGATCGCGGGCTTCAGCCGGTCCTGCATCGACGCGCCCAGCTCTGACAGGATCGCATCGCGCGCCATAGAGACCTCGGCATTCGACGGCGAGCGCAGGATGAAAAAGCCAAACTCGCGCTCGACCATCTGGCTGGTCGCCTCGACGCTCGAGGCCTTCAAGGCGCGGTCGATCAGCCCGAACACGCCGTTGCCCGGCGCCAGCTCGCCGATCAGCACGGTGTCGCCCGCCAAGGGGATCGAGCCCTGCACCGTCGCGCCATTATAGGCAGCGAATTTGGGTTGCAGGTTGTCGATCTGCATCAGCGCGCGGATGGTGATATCAGCCATTAGCCATAGTCCTCATAGATGTCGCGCCAGTTGCGGTTCGCATAGGCCACGCGCTTGATGTTGATCAGATGCAGCGCGGTGACGTTGTCGGAGGTGATCGAGCCCGACCAGGTGCCGGTGCCCAGCATAAAGCTCGGCTCCATATCGGTCGCATATCCCGCCCCGCCATGGATCGCGGGCACGTTCACCAGCACGCGCCCCGTGGGCACTCGGGCGAAGTCCGCGACCACCTGCGGGTCGTTGGAATGCACCACCGCGGAGTGCCCCCAGCCCTCGAATTTGGCGATGCTATGCGCCAGCTCGATGCCGTGGCTGGAATTCTTCGCCGCGTAGAAGGCCATCACCGGGTTCAGCTTCTCCGCCGACAGGGGCCGGTGCCAGCCGATCTCGGTCTCCTCGCTGATCAGCGCCTTGGTGCCCGGCGGCACCGAGAACCCGGCCAATTCGGCCAGCACCTCGGGCGCCTGCCCGACGCGCTCTGGGTTCATGCGCTGCTTGCCCAGAAAGATCACCTTGGCCAGGCGGTCGGCCTCCTGCGGCGTGCAGAAATAGCAGCCCGCCTGCTTGAGTGCCGCGCGCATGTCGCGGGCGATCTCGGGATCGGCGATCACCGCCTGCTCGGAGACGCAGGCGGTGCCGTAGTCGAAACTCTTGGAGGCCACGATCATCTCGGCGACCTCGTCCAGGTCGTCCTTCATCGAGCCGTGCACATAGCAGGGCACGTTGCCCGCGCCGACGGCCAGCGTGGGCTTGCCGCAGCTATAGGCCGCCTTGACCATGCCTGGCCCGCCGGTGGCCATGATGATGCTGGTGCGGCGGTGCTTCATCAACGCGTCGGTGCCCTCGATGGTGACCTCGCTCAGGCATTGGACCAGGCCCTTGGGGGCGCCGGCCTGCTCGGCGGCCTGCGCCAGGATCTTGACGGTTTCCAGCCCGCAGCGCAGCCCGCGCGGATGCGGCGCGCAGACGATGGCATTGCCCGCCTTCACCGCGCTCAGCACCTTGAAGATGATCGTGCTGGTGGGGTTGGTCACGGGGATCAGCGCGGCCACCACGCCCATCGGCTCGCCAAAGGCCGCGATCTTGGTGGCGTCGTCGCGCCACAGCATGCCCAGCGTGGTGACGTCCCGCAGCCAGTTCACCGTCTCGCGGGCGTTCATCAGGTCCTTGATGCGCTTGTGCTCGGGGTTGCCGTATCCGGTCTCCTCATGCGCCATCTGGCCGAGGCGGGCGCATTCGGGCTCCACCGCGCGGGCCATGGCCTCGACGATGGCGTCGACCTGCGCGGGGTCGGTGCCCAGGAAGTCCTGATAGGCCTTAAAGGCGGTGTCGGCGGCCCGGCGGGCCGCGGCGATGGAAAGCAGGTCGTTATCCATGGGCGCCCCCGGCGATCTTGTCCATCTGGCGGCGCGCCTCCGAGGCGTCCGTGGCGGTGATCCCAATCGTGTCCAGGCGGCGCCCGGCGGCGGCAACATCCGCGCCCAGAACGCTGGAGGCCAGGGTGATCATCGCCTCGGTAACGGGCACCTTTGTGCCGGTCAGCCTGGCGGCGGAGACCAGCGGCACCAGCGAGCCGATCACCCCGTCGCGCAGCGCCTGCTTGGCGCTCTCTTGATCTGGAACCGGGCGCGCGGCTTCGCCGCGCGATCCTCCTGCATAGAGGTCGATCCAGTCGTCGGTGTCGGGAAAGGATCGCGTGCCGAAGGCGTGCCCGACGCTGCGGCGCTCCTCGGCAAGCTGTTCAATAATGCGTCTCTGTTCCGGCCCGATGAGGCTGGCAAAGCTCTGGTTTTCCGGCAGGGGCTGCCCGCCCATTGGGATCGGCTGTGCGCCAGAGCCCAGCGCTGGCCCCGACATCAGCAGTGCCGGGAATTCCACCAGCGCCGACCCGTCATGAAAGCCGTTCACGGCGATGGGATGGGGCGGCTGGATCGCGATCAGCGGCGTCACGGCCGCCAGGACGTGCTCGCGTCCGCTGGGCAGGGTGGCGGCGCCGACGGCGCCAGCCTGGGAGAGATGCAGCACCGCGCCCTCGCTGCGGATCCAATAGGGCAGGCCCTGAGTCTCCACGATGGTGAAATCCGCTGTGGCGCCGCCGATGCGCAGATACCAGGCGGTCTCGAGCGCGCCAAAGGTGCGCCCGCCGGGCAGTACGATGACCTGCCCGCCCTGGAGATGATCGGCCAGAACCATCGCATAGGTGCGCTGCTTGTGGACCGGCCCGGTCAGGAAGATAAGCTCGGCGTCCTTCACGGCGGCGTCAAGCTCAGCGGTCAGCTTGACCGACGGCCCCTGCGGGCGATCCACGTGATAGGTCCCAACCGGCCCCGCCCCACGCAGGGTGATGCCGGAGGAGGCGCGCATCGCCTCCAGCTCGGCCCCGTAGGCTGAGAACAGCGTGACCTCCGCCCCCTCGCTCAGACACAGCGCTGCAATCAGCCGCGCATCCGCGCCACCGCCGAGCACCGCAATTTTGGAAAATTGCGGCACATCCCTTGCAAGGGATGTCCGGCGCGCGCTCGAGGCGGCTTCAGCGAAATCAGCGAACGGGTTGCTCATCTGGGCGCGTTCCTATCGGCTGGGCGGGCCAAGAATTTTCCAAAATTCTTGTCCGATTTCTTGCAAGAAATCGGCCCGCGCCTATCCGAGACCTTCCAGGATGGCCTCAAGCTCGTCATGCGGGCGCGCGATCACGTGGACCGAGACGACCTCGCCGACCTTGTTGGCCGCCGTCGCACCCGCGTCCGTCGCGGCCTTCACCGCGCCGACCTCGCCGCGCACCAGCGTGGCCACCAGGCCGCCGCCGGGGCGCTGCTGCGAAACGATGGTGACGCTCGCGGCCTTCACCATCGCGTCCGCCGCCTCAATCGAGGCCACCAGGCCCCGCGTTTCGATCATGCCAAGGGCCGCCTGGCCCGCTGCTGGTTTCGCCATTTTAGGTCTCCTCACTCACGCCTTTGAGACGCTGTCCACGATTGCGATAATGCTGGCATCCACCGGCGCACCGGTGGCCCCGCTCGGCAGCCGCGCCGCCGACCCCGTCGTTACGATCACCTGGTCGCCCTTGCCCGCGCCCACGGTGTCCAGCGCGATGATCTCGCCCGCCGGCACCTCCACCAGCAAAAGCGCCCCGCCCACCAGCGAGGCGTCCTTGGCGGTCGCGGTGACCGTCCCGGTGACGCGGCCCAGCAGCACTAGAAGTTCACCAGGTAGCGCTGGGTCTCCACCGGGGTGACCGTCTCTTTGATCTGCGCCAGCAGGAACTCCAGCTCGCGCTCGGCCTGCTGCAGGTAGATCTCGTAGCCGTCCGCGCCCATCACGCCCTTCAGCCAGCTCGACCCGCGGGCCAGCTCCAGCGCCTTGACCATGGTGGTCGGGATTGGCGCGGCGTCCTCGCTCTCATAGGCGTTGCCGGTGGTCATCTCGGAGGGCTCCAGTCCCTGCTCGATCCCGTCGAGCCCCGCGGCGATGTCCGTGGCCAGCAGGTAATAGGGGTTGGCGGTCGCGTCCGCGTCGCGCTTCTCCACCCGCACGGCGCTCTCGCTGCCCTCGATCACCCGCAGCCCAACGGTGCGGTTGTCGATGCCCCAGGCGGTGTTGATCGGGCAGAACGTATAGGGCTGGCGGCGGCGGTAGCCGTTCGGCGTGGGCGAGCCGCAGATCGCCGCCTCGGCCATACGCGCCTGCTGCCCGGCCAAAAAGTGCCGCCCGGTGTCGTTCAGCTTGCCGCCATCCGAGAACGCGTTCCGGCCGTCCTTCCAAAGCGAGTAATGCGCGTGAAAGCCGTTGCCGCTCTCCTCAAAGAAGGGCTTGGCCATGAAGGTGGCGCGGTAGCCATGCGCCGCGGCCAGCTGCTTGACCAGCGAGCGGAACATCACCACGCGGTCGGCGGCGCGCAGCGCCTCGCCGAAGCGGATGTTCACCTCGGCCTGGCCGGCGGCGTATTCGGGGTTGGATTGCTCGATCGGGATGCCGCATTCGTTGATCTGGGTGCGGATCGGCCCCAGCACGTGCTCTAGCTCGGCGGCGCGGTCCAGGCCGTAGACGCCGATGCCCTTGTCCTTGGGCAACCCGGTCTCGGGATCCAGCAGGTAGAATTCCAGCTCGGTGCCGACCTGCACCTCAAGGCCCATGTCGCGCGCGCGCTCCACCTGGCGCACCAGCGCCTGGCGGGGGTCAATCGGTACGGGCTTGTGGTCGGTGCCCTCAAAGCGCCCGAAACAGATCGCCACGCCGGGCTCCCACGGGATCGGCACCGGCTTGGTCAGCGGAAAGAGGTGCATGTCCGGATAGCCGTTGTCGAAGTTCACATAGGGCGTGTCCCAGACGTCGCAGGTCATATCGATGGCGAAGGTGGCGATCGACATCGCGTTGCCGCCCTTGCAGATTGCGTCCCAGTGGCTGGCCGGAAAGCGCTTGCCGCGCATGATTCCGTTGGCGTCGCCGCCGCCCATCACCACGGTATGCGTGCCCTCCGGCAGGCTAAAGTCTTGTTCTGGCACGTTATTCTCCCTGTTTTACGATCCTTGCCAGCGGACCGTATTCTGTATACAGTATCCAGAAATACAGATCGTGGCAAGGTTCTTGATGCCCAATTCAAACATCATTGTGGTTGGCGGGGGAATAGCCGGGGCGATGACCGCCCTGCATTTGCAGCGCCGTGGCGCGAAGGTCACGCTGATCGACCGCTGGGAGCCGGGGCATGCCCGCGCCGCCTCGACGGATTACAACCGGGTGATCCGGGCGATCTCTGGCCGCGACGAGTTCTACACCCGCTGGGCCCGCGACAGCCGCGCCCGCTGGCTAGAGCTGCAGGCCGAGACCGGCCAGAACCTTATGTATGAATGCGGCGCGCTGATCCTGGCCACGGGCGGGCATTGCGATTGGGAGGACGCCACCTCCGAGACCTTCGACAAGGTCGGCGTGCCCTATTACCGCTTCACGCCGGACGAGGTGCGCGCCCGCTTCCCGCAGTTCAAGGTCGACGAGATCAGCTATGCGCTCTTCGAACCCCAGGCGGGGCTCTTGATGGCGCATCGCTGCGTGATCACCACGGTGGAGCTGTTCAAGCGCGAGGGCGGCGTGGTCAAGCGCGGCACGGTGACGACGGACGCATCCGAGCGCCCCATGCTGGACGGGCGCCCGCTGGAGGCCGACGTGATCGTGATCTCCACCGGCGCCTGGATGGCCGAGATGTTCCCCCGCACGATCAAGCCGATCAGCGCGATCATGGGCATCAACGTGCTCTATACCTCGACGCCCGATGGCTCGGACCAGTTCGACATGGAGCGCATGCCCTGCTGGATCGACCACGGGCAGGGCAGCTTTGGCATTCCTTCGTCGGAGGGCTCCGGGGTCAAGGCCGCCGTGGTCATCCCCAACACGCCCATCGACATCAACAATGACGAGCGCCTGATCGAGCGCCAGTCCCTCAACAAGACCCGCCAGTACATCCGGCACCGCCTGCCCGGGCTGATCGGCGAGCGCGTGGTGGACAGCAAGTTCAACCAGGTGATCCTGACGCCGGACACGCATTTCATCGTCGACTGGCACCCAGAGCATTCCAACGTGCTGCTGGCCGGGGGCTGCTCGGGGCACCTGTTCAAGCACGGGCCGGCCTTTGGGGATTTCACCGCGGGCGTGGCGATGCGCGACTATGGCACGGCGGACCGGTTCAAGATCGCCGGGCGGCGCAAGCTCTCGCCCAAGGAAAGCCCCAGCGGGCGCTAGATGCGCTCAAGCACGAAGGCCAGGCGCTCCTCGACGCTCAGTTTTGGAACGATGTGATATTGGACCTCGCTTGCGCCCAGCGCCGTCAGGATTCTGCGGTATTCAGCTTCCGCCACGCCAAAGTCATGCATCCGCTCGGCGTCATTGACGAAGATCTCGCGCCAGGGCGGCACGCAGAACACCGGCTGAGAATATGGCCACTCCCCCGGAACAGGCGCGCCCGTGAGGTGGTGCAACGCGACATGGGCATCAAGTGTTCCGCGGTCAAAGAACGTGTCGACGGCGCCGGCCCCTTCGAGATCACGGGTGGCCATCTCCAGGGCGCGCCGGGCAAAGCCCTCGGGGTCGACCCATGGCAAGGCGCGGCCCGAACCGGCGCGTTCCTCTTTGACGATGCGGCGGCCAGGCTCTGGGACGGTCGCATATCCGGCGCGCGCAAGCGCCTGGGTCAGCGTGCTTTTCCCGCCGCCGGAGCAACCAGTGATCAAGAAACGTCTATGCTGGCGCATTCATCGCTTTCCACGGGCCCTCGTTGGGCCGCGCGGTCCTCCAATTGTGGCTGCGGGGCACATGGTCGATGCACAACGCAGCAGCTCAAGTTCGCCGGGCGGCGCAGGTGCTCGCCCAAGGGAAGCTCCAGCGGGCGCTAGATACGTTCAAGAACAAAGGTCTGACGTTCCGCGACACTCATTTTTGGAACGATGTGATACTGGACCTGGCGCTGGGCTACGTCTCGGCCGAGGCCGCCGCCGAGACCTACGACATGCTGGCCCGTTCGACCAAGGGTGAACTCTGAAACATGTCGCGTTTTAAGCCGGAACCGCCCCCATGGCCGCTCTCTCCGCCTTCCGGCGATGCCGCCGCAAAATTCGACCAGCGATTGAGGGATCGGGCTCGCCCAGGATTTGCGCAGAGAGGTGCAACGCTTGGTCCCTCGCGGAAGGGGTCACCCAGCAGCCCCACCAGATCCACGGGTTAAGGCCTTCGATCCTCGTCCGAAGGTTCAGCCGGCAATGCCCAGCGGCAAACATGGTGATCGCAATCTCTTCCCGAGAGGTCGTAAAGTTGCGATTGGTGCCTTTTTCCTCGATCACAAGGTGATGATGCCCTGGGATCGAAAAGCGGACCTCGCCGCCGGTTTGCCCAGCCAAGAGCGCGGTGTCCCCGGGCTCAGCAATAGAGATGCCAAAGTGCGTGCGCAGAGCGCCCCAGGCCGCTTCTGCGTCAATCGCCAGATCCAACGCGGCGTTGTCTTTGAAGTCCAGCCGGGCAAAGCCCGGAACCAGCCGCGCCCGCATGTATACGAGCAGCCAAAGCACGACATATGGCAGCACCCCGCCGATGTTGCCCAATTGCTCTGACAGACGGTCAGCGATGCCAAAATAGGGGATCAAAACGCTTGCCATCACAACCCACAGCACCCCGTCCAGATACCCAATCAGGTGCCGGGGGATGAGCAGCCCGCACACAGCCGCGGCGAGCGCCGCAAGCAAGACAAACACGCCTGATGCAACGGAGTTTACGATGAGGATTGGAGCGACCAAGAGCGTAAGTCTGTCAAAGATGAACCCGCCGGACGCGATGCCCTGGGCCGCCGCCTGAAGGGCATCGGGCGCGCTCGGCAAAACGGCAAACCACAGATAGCTCATCTCGACGAGCGTCACCACGACCGCGACCGCCCCGACCTGCATGGACCAGCCCAACACCCGCCGCCCATTCAACTTGCTCCGCTGCACGGCGGCGCGCAGGAACGTGAATGGTTTTGCCATCAATATGACCCTTCGCACAGAACCAATCACCGTGGTGTGCCAGGGAACCGCGCCGATTTTATGGCCTTATAGTGCCGAGAACCCGTTTGCTTTGGGGTGCTCTCAGGCCGGAGGCCGCCCTAAAGCTCCCCCGCCTCCTCCAGCACCCGGCGCGCCACGCGGAAGCACTCCAGCGATTGCGGCACCCCGCAATAGATGCCCACCACGTGGACGATCGCGCGGATCTCCTCCTTGCTGACGCCGTTGTTTAGCGCGCCTTTGCAGTGGATCTCCCACTCGTGCATCTTGCCCAAGGCGCCGAGCATGGCCAGGTTCATCATGCTGCGGGTCTTGGGGTCGATCACCTCATCGCCCCAGCCGAAGCCCCAGCACCAGGCGGTCATCGCCTCTTGGAAGGGGCGGGTGAACTCATCTGCCGCGGCGAGATTTTTCTCAACATATTCAGCGCCCAAGGTCCCCTTGCGCTGCTCTAGCCCCTTGCGGAACAGGTCTTCGTCAAACAGGCTCATCTATGTTCTCCCAATGGATGCCTTGCCGCGACGCGGCGTTTTTTTTGTGTGTGCCGTGATGCTCTTCACAGCTTACAACGCGCCCTCGGACAGCACCAAGCCGCGCGGCTTGGTGATGCTGGCGAAGGGGCGCTGCCCGTTGAATTCGAATGTGGCGAAATCGACCCGCGCCAGCGCGCGGTGGCCCATCTTGCCCAGAATGACATGCTGTGTCGCGGCAGAGGAAAGCTCTCCCAAAGCCCAGCGAAATCCGCGTCGCGCGGCGTGGTCCTGCGCCGCCCCGCGAAGTGCGGTGTAGAGCCCGCGCCCGGTGTAACCCTCTGCAACACAAGCCATATCCACCAAGATCGCCTCTCCAGCGCCCAAGGCGCGCGGGTATTTGGACCCCAGCGCATCGGTCAATGCGATAAGCGGCGCAAGCGCAGGATCCCGCCTCGCAGGGGCGGTCCCCGTTTTGGAAAAGTCAGTGACGATCACGCAGCCCGCCAAGGCCCCGGTGGCAGCGTCGGTGGCGGCAAAGGACAGCCCCTCGGCCACCATCGCCTCAAAGGAAGGCCGCAGATAGGCGCGGTATGCCTCCAACCCGATCCCAAGGGCGCGGTGCACATTGCTGCCCGCGATGAACACCTCGGTGGCCAGGGCAAAGGCGGGCTCTAACTGATCGCGGCCCAGCGGCTGGATCGCGGTTTCACTCATACATCCACCGGCCGCATGGCGTGCAAATCATCCGCGATACCAAGGATTTTATCGTGGTCATGCAGCAGCTTGCGCCACGCGCTAGGCACCCCGCCATAGCCATGGCGCCGCCCGGCGAGCTGCCCTGCCACCGCGCCCACCACATCGGCGTCGCCACCCAACCCCGTGGCCTTTTGCAGGACCTCCTCTAGGCTGTTCCCGGCCCCCAGGGCCCAGATCGCCGCCCGCAGGACGTCGCCCACGGCAACCGGCGCTTGCGGCGGCGCCTCCACCGCGGAAAGAGTGCTGCTCTCGCCCGTCACCATGAACTCCGCCACCGCCGCCGAGGCCCGCGCGCTGTCCGGGTCGCCATGGGTCAGCCGGGCCTGAAGGCCCGCCACCGCCACGGCGCTTTCGACCCGCCCCGCATAGGCGATCACCACCGCCGCGAGCCGCGCGATGGCCTTGCCGTCGCGGCTCTCCGGCACGCCTTGATAGGGGTTCCGCGTGGCCTCGAACCGCTCCAGCGCGGCGCCCATCCCTGGGTCGAGGTCAAAGCACATCCGCGTGGGCGATAGATAGCCATGATCGCGCCAGTTCACAAAGCGCTTCATCACGTCCTCGGCGTCCCAGCCATTGGCCGAGCGCAGCATCTGCCCCATGCAAAGCGCCTGCGTGGCCACGCCAGTCCATTGCCCCGGGGCCAGCCCGTATCGGGCGTTGCCCATCGCCGCGCCCATCGCCATTCCGATCAGCATCCCGCGCGCCTGGTCCTGGCTGAAGGGCTTGATCAGGGTCGACACTCAGCGGGTCCGGATCGCGATATTCTTGGTCTGCACGTAGTTCAGCAGCGCCTCCTGGCCCTTCTCGCGGCCATAGCCGGACTTGCCATATCCGCCAAAGGGCGTCTCGACCCCGCCCGCGAACCACTCGTTCACGAATACCTGCCCCGCGCGCAGCTGCCGTGCGGCGCGGGTGGCGCGGTCGAGGTCGCGGGTGAAGACGCCCGCCACCAGGCCGTAATCGGTGCCGTTGGCGATCTGGATGGCCTCGGCCTCGTCGCGGTATTTCAGCACGCTGACCACGGGGCCAAAGACCTCTTCCTGCGCAATGCGTTGATCTGGTTGGACATTCGCCAGCACCGTGGGCTCCATGAAGAAGCCGGGCAGGTTGCCCTTACGTCCGCCAGCGACGACCTGGGCGCCCGCGCGCTCGGCCTCTGCGACCATGTCCACAGCGCGGTCGCGCTGAGCCGCCGAGATCATAGGCCCCATCGCGCCTAACGGCTCCTCGGCCTCCGCGCCGAGGCTGAGGGGCGTGCGGCGGGCGACGCCCGCGATCCTCTCGACCAGCTCGTCATGCACGCTCTCATGGGCCACCACGCGGCTCAGAGCCGAGCAGATCTGCCCTGCATTCACATAGATCCCCTTGCGGATATCGGTCTCGAAGGCGTCCAGGTCGGCGTCGGCATGCACCACCGCGGCGGATTTCCCGCCCAGCTCCAGCACGCAGGGGACTATGTTCTGCGCCGCCGCCGTGGCGATGCGCTGGCCGGTGGCGACGGAGCCGGTGAAGACGATCTGGTCCACGCCCGGATGCCCGGCCAGGGCCGCGCCCGCGTCCGCGCCGAGCCCGGTGAAGACCGACAGCGCGCCCTTGGGCACCCCGCAGGCCTCGGCGGCTTGCGCGAAATAGGCCGAGGCGCAGGGCGTCATCTCAGAGGTCTTGACGATGCAGGCATTCCCCGCCGCGAACCCGCAGGCGATAGAGCGCGCGGCGATCTCCAGCGGGAAGTTCCAGGGGATGATCTGCGCCGAGACGCCATAGGGCTCCAGCGCGGTGAAGTCGAAATACCCCGCCCCCAGCGGGATGGACCGGCCCTCTAAGAGCGCCGCCTGCGCGCCGAAATAGTCGAAATACTTGGCGGCGTTGCCGACCTCACCGCGGGCCTCCCAGATGGGCTTGCCCTGCTCGGCGCTGAGCACCTGGGCGATCTCCTCGGCATGCGCTTCGAACCAGCGGCCCATGTCCTGGACGATCCGGCCGCGGGCCATAGGGCGCATGTCGGTCCAGACATCTGAGGCGACGAAGGCCCTCGCGGCCTGCACCGCCCGGTCCACGTCACCCACATCCGCCAGGGCGTGCTCGGTGCAGACCTCGCCTGTGCCGGGGTTCTCCACCGCGATGCGCCCCGCGCCGCCCTCGACCCAGTCGCCGGCGATGTAGTTCTGCCAGTAATCCCTCATGTCGCCCTCAGTGCTGGTAGCCCAACGCCCGTGCTCTCGAACCCGCCATCCGCGGCCAGGACCTGGCCGGTGATATAGCTGGCCTTGTCCGAGCACAGGAACGCGATGGCCTGGGCGATCTCCTCCTCCGAGCCGTAGCGGTTCAGCGGGATCGCGTCGTGATAGGCGTCGATGATCTCTTGGGAATGCACCGCCATGGCCAGCTTGGTGCGCACCGGGCCGGGGCAGACGCAGTTCACCCGGATGCCGTGCTCGCCCAGCTCGGCGGCGTGCTGCTTGGTCAGCTGGATCACCGCCGCCTTGGAGGTGCCGTAGGCGACGCGCAGCGTCGAGGCCCGCAGCCCGCTGATCGAGGCGATGTTGACCACCGCGCCCTGGCTAGCCTTCAGGGCGGGCGCGGCGGCCTGGGTGCACAGGAATGTGCCGTCGAGATTGGTCGCCATCACCCGGCGCCACATCTCGAAGGAGCAGTCCTCAACGGGCCCGAACTCGGCCACGCCCGCGTTGTTCACCAGATTGTCGATGCGCCCGTGCTGGGCGAGCACCTGCGCGATCATGTCGTCCACCTGTGCGGGGTCCGAGATGTCGCTGTCTATCGCAAGGACGCCCGGCAGGGCGGACCGAGCGAGCTCCTCTGAATCCCAGTCCACCTGCACGACCTCATGCCCCGCTGCCGCCATTAGTCTGGCCGTGGCCAGGCCGATGCCCCGCGCGGCCCCTGTGATGATGCTAACCGTCACGGCTCCCCCCTTATCCGATGCGTATAAAGCCGATCTTAATGCGGTTTCGCGCGGCGATGCACCTGCTTAACGCGTTCAGGGGCATGGAAAAGTTCGACATAGCGGCGTTTGTGCGGTCTCAACCCGGTGGATCTCGCCAGGCTGTGGTGAAAGGATCGGCCGAAAGCGCAAGGAATGCATGCATGGCGATGCCCCCGTAGAGCGGGATTTATCCCGCCTCCGCTCCCAATAGGCTCCCATGCTCGCCCACGGACCACGGCGCCACCGCGTTGGCATCATCATGCCCGCGCCCTCCCGAACAACCCGCGCCCCTGCCGCATCAGCGCCAGCTCCAGCAGCGCCAGATAGGGCAGGTAGAACGCCCAGAGGTTCACCTGGTCGAACCAGCCTGTGAAGCTGAAATCCATGCCCGCGCGGCCCGTCAGCGGCTCCCAGATCGCGTAATGCACGCGGTACAGCCAGCTGCCGATCGCCAGAAGGAACAGCCGCAGCGCCCAGTCGCGGTGATCCAGCCAGTGCCGCGCGCGGGCGTGGCGGATGGTCTGCACCGCGCAGAGCAGCACCAGCAGGCCATAGATCGCGAAGGCCACCGACATATGCGCCCCGCCGATGGTGCCCTGCAGCGCGATGTAGCTTAGCCCGCCGAGGCCCGTGACCAGTGCCAGCACCACCAGCACGCGCCCCGACCAGCGGTGCAGCGCGGGCAGCCGCCGCCGGATCACCGGGATGAGCTGTAACGGCGCCAGAACGGTGATCACCGCGCCGGTCAGCATATGCGCGTAGATGCCGATATTTGCCGCCGCGATTTGCGAATTGAACCGCGACCACGCGGCCTCGCCGTTCAACCCCGCCCAGCCCAGCCGCCCGGCGTGCTCGACGAACTCGAGCGCGGCCAGCACAATCAGCAGCATCAGCGCGGTCAACGCCCAAGAGGCCAGGGCGCGGGTCATCGCGCCTGGATGCCACCAGCGCACTGCCCCGCAAAAGTACCGCCCGGATTGTTTCGGCATCGCGTTCCTCCTCGCGCGGCCCCGGATTGCTTAAAGCAATCCGATCCGTTTTCTTTTTAAGAAAACGGCGTCAAGCATCAACCGCCTCGCGCATCCACTGCTGCAGCGCCTTGATGGAATGTTCCGAGTTTACCCCGCTGCACGGGTCCAGCACCAGCGGTCCGGGGCGGTACCCGCGCGAGCCTAGGCCGCGCTGCACCGATTCCACCAGCCCGATATCCTCGGCCACGGTCGTGTTTCGGTCCTGTAGCGCCAGCTGCCGGATCACCGGGTCGTCCACCCCGCCCTTGCTGTACCAGCCGCGCCAGACGGTGACCTGGTCGACCCCGCGCGGGCGCCAGTGATAGGTGTTCAGCACGTTGCCCGGATAGACCTGGAACGAGAACATCGGCCAGAGGAACCAGCTCGAGTAATCGCCCCCATGCGGCACGGATGTATCCACCGGATAGGTCATCCGATCCAGGTTCTGGCACTCGGTCGTGTGGCGCAGGCAATGCCCCTGGGGTTGGATGTCATATGTCTCGGGCTTCACCACGCCGGTGGCGAAGGTCGGGTGGTTCAGCGCGCAATGGTAGCATTCCGAGTAGTTTTCGACCGAGACCTTCCAGTTGCAGCGCTCCTCGATCTCCACCCACTCGATGGGCGCAAGCGCGCCGTGATGCGGCACAAAGGCCTCAAGCTCGGCGCGGGCGCCGGGGAACCAGTCGTCCATCGGCGCGGCATCCGGGTCGAGGTTCACAAAGACGAAGCCCGCGAAGGTCTCGGTGCGCACCTCCGTGAGGCAGATCTTGGACTTGTCGAACCCCTCCACGGCGCTGATGTTGGGTCCCGCGCGCAGCTGCCCTGTCAGCTCATAGGTCCAGGCGTGGTAGGGGCAGACCACCACGCGCGTCGTGCCAGAGCCCGCGACCAGCTGATGCGCGCGGTGCTGGCAGACGTTGTAGAAGGCGCGGATCACCCCGTCCCGCCCCATGATGCAAAACAGGTTCTCCCCCGCGATCTCAAAGGCGACGTAGTCGCCGGGCCCCGCCAGCGCGGAGGCATGGCAGGCGAATTGCCAGGTGCGGGCAAAGAGCCCCTGCATCTCGTCGGCATAGACCGCCGGGTCGGTGTAGTAGCGCGCGTCAAGCGAGTGGATAGGCTTCTTCATGCGCTGTCACCCGCATAGATCCCCAGCGCGTGGCGCCGGGCGTGGAACCTCTCCACCCGCTGCACGATCTCGGGGCTGGCCGCGCCGATGACAAAGCTCAGCAAGGTCTCCAGCAGGGTGATCGTCGCCACCGAGGAGGGGAAGAATTGCGGCGTGTCGCTGGCCACGACAAAGCTATGCGCCGAGCCGCGGATCACCGGCGAGGCGGGCGAATCGCTGATGCCAATGACGGTCAGGCCCTGCTCGCGCGCGACCTCCACCGCAGCCACGACCTCGGCCCGGTAGGGGCGGCAGGTGATCGCGATCAGCACGTCCTGGTCGCTCGCCCGAGCCAGGTCATCCACCGCCGTCGAGCCCATCCGAGGGATCGCGTGGAACTGCCCCATGCCGGTCGAGGCCAGGTAGGTGAAGTTCTGCGCGTTCGAGGAATTCACCCCCACGCCCACGGTGTAGATCTGCCGCGCGTTCCAGATCGTCTCGGCGGCGGACTGCAGATGGGCCACCTCGATCCCGGCGAAGGTCTCCTCGATATTGCGCAGCGCGCTGCCCACCATGTCGGCATAAAGCGCGCCCAAGGCGCCCTTGCCCGCCTGCTCCTGCAGCCAGCGCGCCCGGTCGGGGAAGCTGGCCGAGCCGTCGCGGATCGCCGCCCGGAACGGCTCTTGGAAATCCGCGAACCCGTCGAACCCCACCTGCTGGGCCATGCGCACCAGCGTGTTGGGGGTCACATCCGCCGCCTCCGCCAGCCCGCGCACGGTCGAGACGCCCACCTGCTGCGGGTTCTCCAAAACGTAGCGCGCGGCCTTCTGCGCCGCGGGCGTTAGGGCGTCCCATTCCTCAGACAGGCGATCCAGAACATTTGTATCATTCATGATTGACGGTGGTACAGATGTGCGATTACGCTGTCCACCGAAAACCGCAGCGGAGTCGCTTGCCATGCCCGAGTTCCCCTCCCACGCCCGAACCGTCATCGTTGGCGGCGGCATCATGGGCTGCGGCCTGGCCTATCACCTGGCGCATGAGGGCTGGTCCAACGTGGTGCTGCTGGAGAAGGCCGAGCTGACCTCTGGCTCCACCTGGCACGCGGCGGGGCAGATCACGCATTCCACCTCCAGCTTCGGGCTGGGCAAATGCGTGGACTATAACATCGGGCTATATGCGGGCGCGCTGGAGGCCGAGACGGGGCAGTCTGTCACCTGGCATGGCTGCGGCTCGTTCCGGCTGGCCTATACCGAGGACGAGATGGACTGGCTGCGGCACACTTTGTCCGTTGGCCGCGCGCTGGGCTTTAATATCGAGCTGGTGGACCCGGCCTTCATCGCCAGGCTGCACCCGTTCTATAACCTGGAGGGCGTGCTGGGCGCGCTCTACACGCCGGACGACGGCCATGTGGACCCCTCGGGCGTCACCCAGGCCCTGGCCGCGGGCGCGCGGGCCCAGGGCGCGCGGATCATCCGCCGCTGCCGCGCCACCAATATCACCCGGCAGGGCAATGGCGAATGGCTGGTCGAGACCGAGCAGGGCGCCATCACCTGCGAGCATGTGGTGAACGCCGGCGGAACCTACGCGCGCCAGATGGGCGAATGGTCGGGCCTGCTGATCCCCACCACCTCAATGACGCACCACTACTTCGTCACCGACCCGGTGCCGGAGTTTGCCGATCTCGACACCGAACTGCCGGTGATCCGCGACGACAAGCTGGTCTCGGGCTACATCCGCATGGAGCAGAAGAAGGGCCTGATCGGGATCTACGAGAAAGAGAACCCCAACACGGTCTGGGAGGATCACTGCCCCTGGGAGGCAGAGAACGAGCTCTTCGCCGCCGACTACGACCGGGTAATGCCCTGGCTGGAGAACGCCATGGGCCGGATGCCCGTGCTGGCCGAGCTGGGGATCCAGCGCGAGGTGCACGGCGCGATCAGCCACCCGCCGGATGGCAACCCCTTGGTGGGGCCGGTGGCGGGCGCGCCTGGCTATTGGTGCGCCTGCGGGACGCAGATCGGCATCGGCTGGGGGCCCGGGCTGACGCGCGAGCTGGCGCGCTGGATGGTGCATGGCGCGGCGGATATCTCGATGCGCGAGTTCGACCCGCGCCGCTTTGGGCCCTACGCGACCAAGGAGTGGCAGGTGGTGAAGGCGCGCGAGGATTACTGCCTGCGCCACGAGATCCCGTTCCCGCATTTTAACCGGCTGGCCGGTCGCCCGGTGAAGACCTCGCCGCTCTATGAGGTGCTCAAGGCCAAGGGCGCCGTGCATGAGGAGGTGTTCGGCTGGGAGCGCCCGCGTTTCTTCGACGGGGCGGCGGGCGCCAGCGCCCGCGATACCTACAGCTTCAGGCGCAGCGCGGTGGACGCGCTGGTCGCGGGCGAGGTGCGTGCCTGCCGCGAGGCCGCGGGCATCATGGACATCTCCAGCTTTGCCAAGATCGAAGTCTCCGGCCCGATGGCCGCGGCCACGCTGGATCCGCTTGTGGCCAATCGGCTGCCCGCGCCGGGGCGCATGGTGCTCACGCATCTCCTGAACCGGCGCGGCAGGATCGAGGCCGAGGTCACCATCGTGCGCCTCCGAGAGGACGCCTATTACATCACCTGCGCGGCCTTCTTCGAGCAGCGGGTGATGGATCACCTGGCAACGCATAACCGGGGCGCCAAGGTGGCATGCCTGAGCCAAAAGATGGGCGCCCTGGCGCTGCAGGGCCCGCGGGCGCGGGCGATCCTGTCGCGCTGCACGGACGCGCCGCTGGGCAACGCGCAGTTCAAGTGGCTCACGCATCAGCGGATCGCGGTGGCGGGCCATCAAGTGGAGGCGATCCGGATGTCCTATGGCGGCGAGCTTGGCTGGGAGCTGCACATGCCGATGGCGGCCGTGCGCCGCGTCTACGACGCGCTTATGGCCGCGGGCGCGCCGCTGGGCCTGCGCGACTATGGCAGCTTTGCGATGAACGCGATGCGGATGGAGAAGATGTTCAAAGGCGCAGGCGAGCTGACCAATGAGGTGACCCTGCCCGAGGCGGATGTGATGCGCTTTGTGAGGACCGACAAGGCGTTCCTGGGCAAGGAGGCGACCCTGGCCGGGTCGCTGCGCTGGGTCTGCGCCTACTTGGAAATAGAGCCCGATGGCGAGATCGACGGCCATGGTGGCGAGGCCGTTCTTTGGAATGGCGACCCTGTTGGGGCCACCTCCTCGGTGGCCTTCGGGCCGACGGTCGGAAAGGTGCTCGCCTTCGCCTATATTAAACCCGAGGCCGCCCAACCCGGCACCGCGCTCGAGGTCGTCATCCATGGCCAGCCCCGCCGCGCCCGCGTTTTGGCCGAGCCGGCCTATGACCCCGCCTCAGCGCTGCCGCGCACAGATGCGACACCGCAGGCGGCGGAATAGGGCATGATGCTTCTCCGGTTTTCAAATATCCCGGGGGAGCGCGAGGGGGCAGCGCCCCCTCGCACCGGTCGGATTGGCGCAGCCAATTCGAAAACAGAATAGGAGCCACGCCCATGACCGATATTCCCACCACAATGCGTGCCATCGTGCTGACCGGCCATGGCGGGCTGGACAAGCTGGAATACCGCACCGACTGGCCGGTGCCGCAGCCCGCGCCGCATCAGGTGCTGATCAGGGTGCATGCCACGGGCATGAACAACACGGACGTGAACACGCGCTCGGGCTGGTATTCCAAGGACGTGACCGAGGGCACCACGGGCGGCGCCTATGAGGCGGTGGGCGACGGCGACGGCACCTGGGGCGGCTCCGGCGTGACGTTCCCGCGTATTCAGGGCGCGGATGTCTGCGGCACGGTGGTGGCGGCGGGGGCCGAGGCCGACGCGGGCCTGATCGGCAAGCGGGTGATCACCGACAATTGGGTGCGCGACTGGGACGACCCGCTGAACAAGGACAAGGCGCGGTATTTCGGCTCGGAACTGGACGGGGGGTACGCCGAGTATTGCGTGACTGACTACCGGAACGTGGGCGCGGTGGACAGCGACCTCAGCGACGCAGAGCTGGCCACGTTCTCGTGCAGCTACACCACTGCCGAAGGGATGCTGAGCCGGGCGCAGGTCAAGGCGGGCGACCGGGTGCTGATCACCGGGGCCTCGGGCGGGGTCGGCTCCGCGCTGATCCAGCTGGCGAACCGGCGCGGGGCGGTGACTATCGCGATGGCCTCGCCCGCCAAGCACGGCGAGGTCGCCAAGCTGAGCCCCGCCCACATCCTGGATCGCGCGCCAGAGGATCTCGGCCAGGCCCTGGCCGACGCCACGGGCTCGGATAAGGTCGACGTGGTGGCCGATATCGTCGCGGGGCCGTATTTCCCGACGCTGATCGAGCAGATCAGCCGCGGCGGGCATTACGTGACCTCGGGTGCGATCGCGGGGCCCATCGTGGAGCTGGACGTGCGCACGCTCTACCTCCAAGACCTGACCTTCCACGGCTCGACGGTGGTGGAGCCGCATATCTTCCGCGACCTGATCACCTATATCGAGCGCGGCGAGGTCAAGCCCATCGTGGCGGGCACCTACAAGCTCGAGGACTTCCATGCGGGCCAGGAGACCTTCATCGCCAAGACCCATACCGGCAATATCGTGGTGATCCCGTGACCCGGGCGGGGGCAGATTTTTACAAAAAATCTGAGCCGAATTTTTTCAAAAATTCGGGCCCCGCATGACGCGCGCGGTTTGGGATAATCTGCTGGCCGAAGCACGGACCGCCCACCAGGGCGCGCTTGCCGCGTTCTGCCCGTTCCCGGATGACTTAAAGCCGCGCGACCCGCGGCCCTACAGGATCCGGCCCGCGGCCCTGTTTGAGGTCGAGGCGCTCACCGATCCCTTGGCCCGCGCTTACCAGGAGGCCAGCCCGGTCGCGCAATGGCGCGAGACCTGGAAGGGCAGCGATATCGACGCGACCTTCCTCGACCGCTTCGGCTGCTACTGCCTGATCGGCGGCGGCGGCGCGTTCATGAGCAAGTCCATGGCCGCGTATCTCGTCTATATGCCGCCGGGGCTGCACTACCCCTGGCATCAGCACCCGGCGGAGGAGATCTATTTCGTCCTCGCGGGCAGCGCCACGTTCCGGCGCGCGGGCGCTGCGCCTCAGGTGCTGGGCCCGGGCCAGCACGTTGTTCACGCGTCCAACCAGCCGCACGCGACCACGACCTTGGATCAACCGCTGCTGGCGCATGTGCTCTGGAAGGGGGATCTGACCGTAAAGCCGACCTGGGCGCGGGGCGCGCTGTGACGGGCCTTGCCGGGCTCCTTGAGGCCGCGCGGCGGCTGCATGAGGCCACGCCGTCCTTGCGGGATTTCGCGCCATGGCCCAGGGATCTGCGGCCCGTGCCAAAGCCTCCGGTGCCGTGCCCCGCATCCGCCCTGCTTGCGGGCTTGCCCGCGCGCGCGCCCCTGCTTGCCGAGACGATGGCCGTCGCCGACCAGCTGGAGTGGCGCCGCACCTATAGCGCCGACGAGGTGGGCCAGGATTTCCTCAACCGCTACGGCTATGTCGAGCTCTATGGTCCGTGCGGGCACTTCCACTCTGCGCAGTCTCGCGGCTACATCGCATTCTGGGACGCCGGGCTGGATTATGGCTGGCACGACCACGCCGCCGAGGAGCGCTATTTTGCGCTGCACGGATCGCCGCTGTTTCTGTCCAGATCACAGCCAAAGGCGCGCCTGCAACCGGGCGAGACCCGCAGCCACGCCTCCTATGAACAGCACGCCATGCGCACGTTGGACACACCGTTCTTCTGCTACGCGATTTGGCGCGGCGCGGGGCTGGCGGAACTGCCGCGGATGTCGGCATGAGACCGGGCCGCGCCACAGACGTCCTGGACCTGACCCGGAGCCTCATTAACCGGGGCGCCCCGGATCAAGCCCGGGGGGCGTTGCCTCACCTGGCGCCTGCGCCGATCGACGCGGAGACCACGCAAGCGACGCGGATCGAGCAGATCACGAACCGCGTGATCCAGGGCCACGGCTGTGCCAAGGCGCCAGTGGACGCCGCCCGCGGGAGCCGTCTCGGGGAGAGCCTCTGCGCCCCACTTCTGGCCAAGGACTGCCGGGGCGAAGGGGTCACCACGGCAATGCGCGCGCATCTGCCCGCCTTCAGGCTCCAGGAGCGGCGGGTCAACACGGGCGATCTGCACAAAAACAACACCCGCCCCACCGGCGCGCCCGGCCCCCTACCGCCAACGCCAAGCCCTACACCCCGCGCGCGTCCGGCCCTTGCGTCGCGCCTGACTACGAGAGCCTCGGCGCACCGGCAGAGAGTTCCAAACAACCCCATGCTTCACCTTGTCTCAAATACGCAATCCCGCCGCCCGCGCCCAGCGCAAGCACCCCTAAACTGGGCGCGCGTAATACCCCAATCCAAGGGGCCGAGCGCAGCGAGGCCCCCCCCTGGCGACGACGAAGTCGGCGCAATTCCTCCTCAAGGAAGGGCAGCAATTATGAGCAAAGCACCCGCCCCCGATATGGCCCACGCGATCGGTGCCACAGCCGCGCCTGACCGGCTGCGCGAGATCCGCGCGCTGATCCTGCGCACCGCCGCTGAGATGGGCATCGAGGTCACCGAGGCGCTCAAATGGGGCCAGCCGGCCTTCCTGCCGCCCAAAAGGGACGGCACCACGATCCGGCTCGGCGCGACCCCGACCCACGCTAAGCTCTTCGTGCACTGCCAGACAACGCTCATCGACCAATACCGGGACCGCTTCCCAACCGAGTTCACCTATGAGGGCAACCGCGCCGTCCTAATGCCCCTCGACCAGCCCCTGAACGCCGACGCGCTCGCGCAGGTGATCGCGCTGGCGCTGACCTATCACCGCCGCAAAAGGACCCCCAAATGACCCGCCCGCAGGCCACCGCCACCCAGCTCATCGACGACGCGCGCACCCGCGTGACCCGGTTCGAATTCGCCCCGGGCGCCGAGACCGGCTGGCACATCCACCAGATGGATTATGTGATCACCACGCTCACGGACTGCCACATGGTGCTGGAGCATCCCGATGGCACGGAGACGCAAACCACCATCCCCGCAGGCACCGCCTACCGCCGCGACGCCGGCGTCGAGCACAACGTGATCAACGCGGGCGACGCGCCCATGTCCTTCATCGAGGTCGAGCTGAAGTGAAGATCACCTCCATCCGTCTCTGGCATGTGCCGCTGACCAGCCACGCGACCTATTACATGGCCGCGGGCAAGACCTGTGACACGGTCGAGACGGTGGTGCTGGCGCTCGGCACGGATGCCGGGCTGACCGGCTGGGGCGAGGTCTGTCCGATCCCACATTACCTGCCGGCCTACGCGCGCGGGGTGGCGCCCGCGGTGCAGGAGATGGCGCCGGTGATCCTCGGCGCGGACCCGGTGGGGCCAGAGGCGCTGATGGCGCGGCTCGACGCGCATCTGCCGGACCACCGCTATACCAAATCCGCGCTCGACATCGCGCTCTGGGATCTGACTGCGCAGGCGGCGGGGCTGCCGCTGCACGCGCTTATGGGCGGGCAGCGCCAACAAGACCTGCCGCTCTACCACTCGATCACCTGCATTGACCCCGACGAGATGGCGCGCATCGCCCGCGAGGCCTATGCCACCGGCATCCGCCAGTTCCAGTGCAAGCTGGGCGCCGATGACGACTGGCGCGCGGATGTGGCGCGGCTGGCCAAGGTGCGCGAGGCCGTCGGAGACGGCCCGCTGGTCTATGGCGACTGGAACTGCGGGACGGATCGGCTGACGGCGACCCGTGTGGGTCGCGATGCCTCCCGACTGGATGTCATGCTCGAGGCGCCCTGCGCCACCCTCGCCGAATGCCAGGCGGTGCGCGACGCCACCGGCCTGCCGATGAAGATGGACGAACTGGCGCATGACACCGCGACGCTTCTGGAGGCGCATCAGCGGCAGGTCCTGGATGCGGTGGCGCTGAAGATCTCGAAATTCGGCGGGCTCTCTAAGCTGCGGCAGGCCCGGGACCTCTGCCTGCATCTGGGCGCGCGGATGTGCGTGGAATGCACCTGGGGCTCTGACATTGTGACCGCCGCCGCGCTGCATCTGGGCGCGGCGACCGAGCCACGGCTGTTGCTGAATGTCTGCGACCTCTCCAGCTATGTGGGCCCGCGGCTGGACCCGAACGCCCCGGCGCGCACGGGCGGGCGGATCGCGCCGCCGTCGGGGGCAGGGCTCGGCGTGTCGCCCGATCTTGACCTGCTGGGGGCGCCAGATGCCGTGTTCGATTAGCCCGCTTGCCCGACGCCGTGCCCGACACATGCCCGACAAAAGCCCGACGTTTTGCCGACACCCGAAATTGGAGCAAAATCCATGAACCGCATCTCCACGCAAGCCGAATGGATCGCCCGCGCCGCCGAGGTCCTGCCCGCCGCCGGTTTCGGCAATTTCGACCCCGGGATCGTGATCTCCCGCGGTGCGGGCAGCCGTGTCTGGGACGCGGACGGCAATGAATATATCGACTACCTGATCGGCTCGGGGCCAATGCTTATCGGGCATGGCCACCCCGAGGTGATGGAGGCCGTGTTCGAGCAGCTGCCAAAGGGCATGACGTTTTTTGCCAATAACGCCAAAGGGATAGAGCTGGCCGAAGAGATCGCTCGCGCGGTGCCCTGCGCCGAGCAGGTGCGCTACGTGTCCTCCGGCGGCGAGGCCGATATGTACGCGATGCGCCTGGCGCGGGCCTATACCGGGCGCGACAAGATCCTGAAATTCGAGGGCGGCTATCACGGCATGTCAGCCGAGGCGCAGATGTCCCTGGCGCCCACGCGCATGGTGAACTTCCCGCAGGCGGTGCCGGATTCCGCGGGCATCCCAGAGACGGTACGCGCCGAGATGCTGATCGCGCCCTTCAATGACATCGAATTCGTCAAGTCTCTGATCGCAGAGCATAAATCCGAGCTCGCCGCGGTGATCGTCGAGCCCTTGCAGCGCATTATTCCGCCCGCACCGGGCTTTTTGCAGGCGCTGCGCGATCTCTGTTCCGCGAATGACATCCTGCTGATCTTTGACGAGATCGTCACTGGGTTCCGCTTTGCCTATGGCGGCGCGCAGGAGCTCTACCGCGTGACGCCCGACATCTGCACGCTGGGCAAGATCATCGGCGGGGGCTTTCCGCTGGCCGCCATCGCGGCGAGCCGCGAGATCATGGCGCATTTCGACAAATCCCTGGTAGGCGCCGACAAGTGGTTGATGCAGCTTGGCACGCTCTCGGGGAACCCAGTGGCCTCTGCGGCGGGGCTCAAGACGATGGAGATCTTGGCCCGCGACGGGCAATACGCGCGCCTGCGCGAGACGGGCGAGCGCATCCAGCGCATGGCGTCCAAGTCACTGAAGGCGCAGGGTATTCCGCATCAGATCACCGGCGATGCGACGCTCTTTGACATCCTGTTTCTGGATCGCCCGGCGCGGGATTACCGCGACGTGATCCAGGCGGATGGCGCATGGAACGCAGCGTTTAATGATCATTTACGCGGGTCTGGCATCTTTAAGAGCCCGGGCAAGCTCTATCCTTCCCTGGCGCTCACGCAAGCAGACCTGGAGCATACGGAGGCGGCATTCGAGGCCGCCGCCAGTGCGATTGGATGAGTGCAAGAGAGGGTATTTAGGTGAGAGCCGCGGCGCGCACGGGGGCCGTGCCCACCCTGAATCATCTGTCGCGCACAGCGCTGAAGATTTCGTTAAGAAACGGCCGCCGCGCGCATCCGTCGCATCCGGGAGGTCAGATCAGGACTTCGGTCTTCCAGGTTTGAACGCGCTCGGCCAAGACGGCAGGCAGATCCGCGTCGGTGGCGAAGTGGTCCATCTCGTCTAGGCGCGCAATCCGCGCGGGGGCCTTGCGCGAGAATTTGGACCCATCCGCCACGAGTATCTTGCGCGCGGACTGCTGGAGCATCGCTTGGCTCACGCTGACCTCGCCGAGATCGAAGTCCAATATGTCGCCGCTTTCGCTGAGCGCCGAGCAGCCGATCACCGCGCAATCCAACGAGAATTGCTCCACCATGCGCAAGGCCATTGGCCCGATCAGCCCGCCATCGCTGTGCCGCATGGTCCCGCCAGCAACCACGACCTCGGCGCCGGGATTTCCCATCAGGATGTTGGCGACGTTCATGTTATTGGTCACCACCAAGAGGCGCTCGTGATGCAAAAGCGCCTGCGCCACCGCCTCGGTCGTGGTGCCGATGTTCAGAAACAGGGAGGCCCCGTCGGGGATCAACTCTGCGGCGCGGCGCGCGATCTGCGCCTTCGCCTGGGCATTCAATCCGCGGCGATCCTGGTAGGCGATGTTGCTCAAGCCCGAGGGCAGCACCGCACCGCCATGCACCCGCGAAAGGCGCCCCGCCTCCGCCAGTTCCGCAAGGTCCCGCCGAATGGTCTGCACCGTGACCCCGAAATGCTCGGCCAGGCCGTCCACGGTCACCTTGCCGTCGCGCCGGGCGATCTCGAGGATGTCGGGCTGTCGGAAGCTCTGTGGCATGCGGTGTTCCTTTGCGCGCAGTTTCTTTCGGGTTTGCGCGTATTGCAAGGGAAATGGCCCTAATACGGTTTCGAATCGCGGGTGTTATGCCTATATTGGTTTTCGGATTTGTTCGTTTGAGGCTGGCATGGCACATCAGGACCCCCTGGATCTCTTCATCATCGGCGGCGGCATCAATGGCTGCGGCATCGCGCGGGACGCTGCGGGGCGCGGGCTGAAGGTGAGCCTGGCGGAGATGAACGACCTCGCCTCGGCGACCTCCTCGGCCTCCACCAAGCTGTTCCATGGCGGGTTGCGCTATCTGGAATACCTGGAGGTCCGGCTGGTGCGCGAGGCGCTGATCGAGCGCGAGACCCTGCTGCGCGCCATGCCGCATATCTCTTGGCCGATGCGCTTTGTGCTGCCCTATCACCGCGAGCAGCGGTTCGAGGGCGATACGCCCGTGGGCCGCGCGCTGCGGCTGGTGATGCCCTGGATGAAGGGGCGCCGCCCGGCCTGGCTGATCCGGCTGGGGCTGTTCATGTATGACAATCTGGGCGGGCGGAAGATCCTGCCGGGCACCCGCACGCTGGACCTGACCAGCGACCCCGCCGGAGCACCGCTGCAGCCGCAATACGCCAAGGCGTTCGAGTATTCCGACTGCTGGATCGAGGACAGCCGCCTGGTGGTGCTGAACGCCCGCGACGCGGCGGCGCGCGGGGCCGAGATCATGACGCGCACAAAGGTCACTTCGGCCGAGAACCGCGACGGAGTGTGGCATGTCACGCTCTCGAACGGCGAGACCCGGCAGGCCCGCATGCTGGTGAACGCGGCCGGTCCCTGGGTCGAGGACGTCATCAAGGGCGTCGTGCGACTGAACGCCCGCGAGGGGGTGCGCCTTGTGCGCGGCAGCCATATCGTGACCCGCAAGCTGTTTGACCACGACAAGTGCTACTTCTTTCAGGGCCGCGACGGGCGGATCATCTTCGCCATCCCTTACGAGGGCGACTTCACCCTGATCGGGACCACGGATGCGGATCATGCAGATCCCAGCACCCGGCCCGAGATCACCGATGCCGAGCGCGACTATCTGCTGGATTTCGCGTCGGAGTATTTCAAACAGACGGTCACCCGCGATGACATCGTGTGGACCTATTCCGGCGTGCGCCCGCTGTACGACGACGGCGCCAGCAGCGCCTCGGCGGCGACGCGAGACTACGTGTTGAAGGTCGACGAGAGCGCCGGCGCGCCGGTGTTGAACGTCTTCGGCGGCAAGATCACGACCTACCGCAAGCTTGCGGAGCACGCCCTGGCGAAGATAGGCGCGCATCTAGACGTCAAGGCGGATTGGACGGGCGGCGTCGCGCTGCCCGGGGGCGATTTCCCGGTCGACGGCGTCGCCGCGCAGGTTGGGGCGCTGCAAGACGCCCATGGGTTCCTAACGGATGCCTGGGCCAAGCGGCTCGTCCGGGCCTACGGTACCGAAGCGGCCGAGATCTTGTCGGGCGCCGACACCGCGGCAGATCTGGGGCAGCATTTCGGGGCGACATTGACCGCGCGCGAGGTCGCGTGGCTGATGGATCGCGAATACGCCCGCACCGCCGAGGACGTGGTCTGGCGGCGCTCGAAGCTTGGGCTAAAGATGGACAAGGAACAGGTGGCTAGCTTGGACGCCTGGATGGCGCAGCAAAAGGACGCCGCGGCGTAGCGGTCTACCTGGCGGGGGGGGCGAGGCGGGTCAGTGGCCCGTATGGGCCACCGCCAAGCCGCACCCTATTCCCTTGAATACACGTCCTCGTAGCGCACGATGTCATCCTCGCCGACATAGGCGCCGGTCTGCACCTCGATAAGCACCATCGGCACCTTGCCGGGGTTCTCCATCCGGTGCTTGGCGCCCAGCGGGATGTAGACGCTTTCGTTCTCGGTCACCAGCCGCACCTGGTCGTCCACGGTCACCCTGGCGGTGCCCTCGACCACGATCCAATGCTCGGACCGGTGGTGGTGGCTTTGCAGCGACAGCGCCGCGCCGGGATGCACGCAGATGCGCTTGACCTGGAAGCGCCCGCCGACCACGAGGCTTTCGAACCAGCCCCAGGGTCGGTGGTCTTTGGGGAACTGCGTGGCCTGGCTGGACTGCTTTGCCTTCAGCGCGGCCACGGCCTTTTTGACGTCCTGCGCGGCATTCATATCGGCGACCAGCACCGCGTCGTTCATCGCCACGGCCATGATGTTCTTTAGCCCGATGCCGACGACCTCCATGCGCTCGGATTCGGCGCGCAGCAGCGTGTCGGTGCAGTCGATGGCGGTGGCCCCGCTGCTGGTGACCACGCCGTCACCGTCGGGGCCGCTCTCGCGCCAGACCGCGTCCCAGCCGCCCAGGTCCGACCAGGCGGCAGAGAACGGCACCACCGAGAGGTTCTCGGCGCGCTCCATGACGGCATAGTCGATCGAGATGTCTTCGGCCTGCGCCCAGGGGGCTGGTGCGAGACGCAGGAACCCCAGATCGGGCTTGGCGTCGTCCAGCGCGGCCTGGACCGGCGCCATCACGCTCGGCGCGGTCGCCTTAAAGGCGGCGATGATGTCGGTGGCCTTGAACAGGAAGATCCCGGCGTTCCAAAGGAAGGTCCCGGCGTCCAGCATCTCTTGGGCGCGGGCCTCGCCGGGCTTCTCAACGAAGCGCGTCAGCTTGACCGGCGCGCCGTCAGCGGCGGGTGCGGCGCCAAGCTCTAGATAGCCATAGGCGGTTTCGGGATGGGTGGGCGTGATGCCAAAGGTCACCAGGTCGCCCGCCTCCACCGCGGCCAGCCCGCGCGCAACCGCGGCGCGGAAGGCGTCCGCGTCGGGCACAACGTGATCAGAGGGCGCGACCAGCAGCACCGCGCCAGGGGTCGCGGCCTCGGCAAAAAGCGCTGCGGCGAGGATCGCGGGCGCCGTGTTGCGGCCCTCGGGCTCGATCAGGATCGCGCCGGGGTCGATCCCCGCCGCCTGCAGCTGCTCGGTCACGATAAAGCGGAAATCGGTGTTGGTCAGCACCAGCGGCGCCTCGAAGGACACAGCCCCGTCCGAGCCCGTCATGCGGCGCGCCGAGGCCTGAAACAGCGTCTCCTCGCCCATCAATTGCGCGAACTGCTTGGGGTAGCTTTTGCGCGACAGCGGCCAAAGCCGGGTCCCGGAGCCACCGCACAGAATTACCGGCGTAACATTAGTAGAAGTCATGGACGTATCCCCAGAGTTGCCATCGAGAGTCTTGCGGTTTGCGCACCGATTTGGCGCCGGCTCTCAATGCCCACGAGGCGCCAGGCGGGTCAAGCCTTTAGCAGGCGCCGCAGATAGGCCCCATAGCTATTTTTGCCAAACATCTTAGCGCGTTCGGCCAGCCCTTCGGCGTCGATCCAGCCTTGCTCAAAGGCGATCTCGTCGAGCGAGCCGGTCTGCATCCCCTGCCGCTCTGTCAGGGTGCGCACGAAGTTTCCGGCATCCAGCAGGCTGGCATGGGTTCCGGTGTCCAGCCAGGCAAAGCCGCGCCCCATGCGCTGCACGTCCAGCAGCCCCTCGCTCAGGTAGCTCTCCAGCAGCGAGGTGATCTCCAGCTCGCCGCGCGCAGAGGGCCGCACCGCGCGGGCGCGCTCCGGCGCCGTCCCGTCTAGGAAATAGAGCCCGGTGACCGCGTAGTTCGACGGCGGGTTGGCGGGCTTCTCGATGATCTCCTGCGCCTTCCCATCGGCGTCGAACCCCACCACGCCGTAACGCTCTGGGTCCGCCACGTGGTAGCCGAACACCGTCCCGCCGGTCTTGCGCGCGTCCGCCGCGGCCAGCACCTCGGGCAGCCCATGCCCGAAAAAGATGTTGTCGCCCAGCACCATCGCCGAGGGTGCGCCGTCCAGAAACGCCTCGGCCAGCAGGTAGGCCTGCGCCAGCCCATCGGGCGAGGGCTGCTGGATATAGGTAAAATCCAGCCCCCATGGCGCGCCGTCCCCAAGAAGGCGCTGGAACTGCGACTGGTCCTCGGGCGTGGTGATCACCGCGATCTCGCGGATGCCCGCCAGCATCAGCGCGCTCAGCGGGTAGTAGATCATCGGCTTGTCATAGATCGGCAGGAGCTGCTTGGAGATCCCCATGGTGATCGGGTAGAGCCGGGTCCCGGACCCGCCCGCCAGAATGATGCCCTTGCGGTTCGTCTTCGTCATCCTAAGCGGCTCCCAGTCTTTTGCCCACGCCGTCGCGGCCCTGCAGCGCGCGCCACCAGTCCTCGTTCTCTAGATACCAGTCCACTGTGCGCTCCAGACCCTCTTGCAGGGTCACCGACGGCCGCCAGCCAAGCTCGTCACGGATGCGGGTTGGGTCGATGGCATAGCGCATGTCGTGCCCGGGCCGGTCGGTCACAAAGGCGATCTGATCGGCGTAGGGATGGTTCTTGGGCCGCTTGGCGTCCAGGATCGCGCAGATGCTGCGCACGATGTCGATATTCTTCGCCTCGTTCTCGCCGCCGATATTGTAGGTCCGCCCCAGGGCGCCCTTCTCCAGCACGGTCAGAAGCGCGTCGGCGTGGTCCTCGACGAAGAGCCAGTCGCGCACGTTTTGCCCCTGGCCGTAGACCGGGATCTCCTCGCCCGCCAGGGCGCGCAGGATCACCACCGGGATGAGCTTTTCGGGGAAGTGGAACGGCCCGTAATTGTTCGAGCAGTTCGTCATCACCACCGGCAGCCCATAGGTGTGGTGCCAGGCGCTGACCAGGTGGTCGCTGGCCGCCTTGGAGGCGGAGTAGGGCGAGCGCGGGTCATAGCCGGTGTCCTCGGTGAACATCACCTCGGGGTCGTCCGGCAGCGAGCCGAACACCTCGTCGGTCGATATGTGATGGAACCGGAACGCCTCGGGCTTGCCCGCCTTGGTCCAATAGGCCCGCGCGGCCTCCAGCATCGTGTAGGTGCCGGTGATATTGGTCTCGATGAAGTCGCCGGGCCCGTCGATGGAGCGGTCCACATGGTTCTCGGCGGCCAGGTGCATCACCGCGTCGGGGGCGTGCTGGGCGAAGACCGCGTCCAGCCCCGCCCGGTCGCAGATGTCCACCTGGGCGAAGGCGTAGCTGGGGCTGCCGGCCACGCTGGCCAGGTTCGCCTCGCAGGCCGCGTAGGTCAGCTTGTCCACGTTCACCACCGCGTGCCCGCGCGACACCGCCAGCCGCACCACCGCCGAGCCGATGAACCCGGCGCCGCCGGTTACAAGTATCCGCATCTCAGGCGCTCCATGTGAAGGGGCTTTGGAAGTCGCGCAGCGCCACCGCGGCGGCGTCCTTGTCCGACAGGACCGGCGCGCCCGCAAAGCCCCACTCGATGCCGCAGCTGTCCCAGCGCACCGCGCCGTCGCAGGCGGGGGCGTAATAATCGCTGCACTTATAGATGATCTCGGTCTCGGGCGCGCGGGTCACAAAGCCATGCAGGAAGCCCGCGGGCACCAAAAGCTGCTTGCCGTTCTCAAAGCTCAGCTCTTCACCGACCCACTGCCCGTAGGTGGGCGAGCCCACCCGGATGTCCACCGCCACGTCGAACAGGGCGCCGCGCCCGCAGCGCACCAGCTTGTCCTGGGCGTGCGGCGGCGCCTGAAAGTGCAGCCCGCGCAGCGTGCCCACCTCCATCGACATAGAGTGGTTGTCCTGCACAAAGGCGTAATCCAACCCGACATCGGCCATCCGGCGCGCGTTCCAGCTCTCGCTGAAGAAGCCGCGGGCATCGCCGAACCTCTTTGGGGTCAGAATTAGAACCCCTGAAAGTTTTGTCTCAATGATCTCCATCGGCCAGCCGCTTGGTCTAAATTACACGATGACTTGCTTGGTAAACGCTCGAAAGGCAAGGTCAAACATGCGCGCGTAGCGTGAAGGTGCGGGTGCGATGGCAGCGATCTGGCGCGGGTTGTGACCGCGATGCTTCCAGTGGCAGCACCTTGCCGCCGCCCTTTCGTGGCCAATGCGAATCCGCTGCGCAACACGCCAGCGGCATCGGCGCATGAACCACACCGCTACGGTTGAGCCGTGCAATAGCGTCAAGCCCGCAATCGGTCAGGACATTAGGCGCAGCAATCCGCTTGGGCCAAGCTGGGTCCTTAGGTCGACGTTCCATTTGCCTGGCGGAACTTTCGGCGGCGGGCCTTCATGGCCGCATCCGCCTCGGGCGATCCGTCATGGAAGGACCCGAACCACTTGTCCAAGGGCACCATCCCGTCGGCATAGTTCACCTCGTGATAGCGATGATGCAGGTAATGCGCGTAGTAGGATGTGTTCCAGGTGGATTTGTCGCCCAGCACCACGCGATCGAAACCGGTATGCCCCTGCGCCGGCGCCAACCCCGGCCGCGAGGCCAGGTTGATCATGTGGATCGGGTGCGCGGGCACCACAAAGAAGATCAGGATCGACGAGAAGTAAATCACATGCTCGATCGGGTGCATGGACAGCCCCGACCATGGGCCGGGGTTCACGTTGCGGTGGTGCAGCTTATGCGCCACGCGGTAGAGCGGCGGCCAATGCAATAGCCGATGCGCAAAGTAGAACCCGACCTCATGCACGAACGGCACCAAGAAAAACAGGGCCACAAAGCCAACCGGGTTCTCCGCGGGGTTGATCATCGACGCGTAGCCGTTCGCATAGGCCCAAAGCAGCAAAAGCTCGTAGGCCGTCCAGATCGGCACGCCGCTGGCCAGCGTCCAGAACATGTTGTCATAGGTCTGGTTCTTGAACAGAAAGACCGCCGAGTCCTCACTCGGCCAGTTGCGGTTGTACTTGAACGCGGTGTCCTGCAGGCGCCAGACGTAGAGCCACAGATGCCACGCGCCGTAGACCAGCACGGCCAGCCCCAGGTTGCGGCCCAGCATCAAGGCCATAAGCCCCAAGGATGGGGTCTCGAACCGCTCCAGTGACGGCGTCAGGTAGACCCAGATGCCCACCGCGAAGACGGCATAAAGCAGGTTCCAGGGCAGCAGGTAGCCCGGGAAGGCGAAGAACCATTTCAGGAAGGCCCAGGGCTGGGGCGGCCAGGCGAATGTCGGCCCATAGCTGATGCGCTCGTTCGGGCTCCAATAGCCCCGGCTATCCTCGCTGCCGAATTTAGAGTCGTCCATAATGCGGCCTCCGGGCAATCTATGGCCGCAAGCTTACCGGCAAATCGCGTTTTGGCAAACGCGTCGACCGGCGGATAAAATCGCCTTGGGCGACGGGGCGCAAATCAGTAGTGTGACGCAGCAACCATCCCCGATCCGAAGGCATTTGAGATGAACCATAAGCGACGCGTTGGCAGAACCGCCTTGCAGATTGACACGTTGGGGCTGGGCGGCGCGCCGCTTGGCGGCAATTTCGTGGACCTTCTCGACACCCAGGCCAAAGAGCTGGTCGAGGCCGCCAAGGCCGCCGGGATCGGCTATTTCGACACCGCGCCCTGGTATGGCTTCGGCCGGTCCGAGCGGGTGATGGGCGACATGCTGCGCGGCACCGACTATGTGCTGTCTGACAAGGTGGGGCGGCTCTTGCGGCCCGGCGCCGTGCCCAACCCGATGGATTTCGGCATGGTCGATCCGCTGCCGTTCCATGTGGTCTACGACTACGGCTATGACGGGATCATGCGCGCCTTTGAGGACAACCTGCAGCGGCTCGGGCTGGACCGGATCGACATCCTGCTGGCGCATGACATCGGCGCCTTCCAGCACGGCGCGGCGGAGAACGCGCGCCATTTCAAGGACCTCGCGGAGGGCGGCTATCGCGCGATGGACGAGCTGCGCCGTGGCGGGCTGGTCAAGGCCATTGGTCTGGGCGTGAACGAGAACGAGGTCTGCCAGGACGCGCTGGGCATTGGCGAATGGGACGTGTTCCTGCTGGCGGGGCGCTACACCTTGCTGGAGCAGACGCCACTTGACGCGCTGTTCCCGTCCTGCGCGGCGGCGGGGACCAGCATCATCTGCGGCGGGCCGTTCAACTCTGGCATTCTGGTCGGGCGCGAGATGTGGAATTACGCCAAGGCCCCGGCAGAGGTTCTGGACAAGGCCCGCGCGCTGGGCGCCGTGGCGGATGATTTCGGCATTCCCCTGGCGGCGGCGGCGCTGCAATTCCCGCTCGGGCATGAGATCGTCAGCTCCGTGATCCCCGGGCCGCGCGACAAGACCGAGCTGCAGCAGATCGTCGAATGGTTCCATGCGCCGATCCCCGCCGATTTCTGGACCGCGCTGAAGGGCAGGGGGCTGCTCGCAGAGGGCGCGCCAGTGCCTGCGGGCTAAACCGCGGTAAAGCCCCCGTCCACCGGCAGGCAGACCCCGGATATCATCGAGGCCGCGTCTGACAGCAGGAACACGATGGGCCCGGCGCAGTCCTCTTCGGTGGCCCAGCGGCGCAGCGGCATGGTCTGCAGGAACGGCCCGCCGATATCCTCGCGGCCCCAGTACCACTCGGACATCGGCGTCATCACAACGGTCGGGTTCACCGCGTTCACGCGGATGCCATGCGGGCCAAGCTCCAGCGCCGCGACGCGGGTCATGGCGTCCACCGCGCCTTTGGAGGACGCGTAAGAGATGTGCCCCTTAAGGCCAACCAACGACGCCTGGCTCGAGACGTTGACGATCGCGCCGCCCTTGCCGGCGGTCACCATGCCCTTTGAGGCGTGTTTGGTCACCAGCAGCGTGCCGCGGGCGTTGATGTCGATGACCTTGTCAAAGACGTCGATATCGGTGTCCATCGGGGTCGCGATCTCTCCGCCCCAGCCGCCGCAATTGACCAGGCCGTAGAGCTCCAGATCCGCAAGCGCTGCCGCGACCTCCTCCTCCGAGGTCAGATCGAAGGCGCGCGTGTCGCAACCGGTCTGCGCGGCCAATTCGGCCAGCTTCGCCTCGTCGCGGCCCGATGCGATGACATGCGCGCCTTCCTCGACCAGCAGCCGCACCGTCGCGGCGCCAATCCCGCCGGAGGCGCCGGTTACGAGAATAGCGCGGTCAGTTAGCCCAGAATCCATGCATCGCCCCTTTAGCTTTGTCCGGCTGGCTTTTTCCGGCTCGCTTTGTCCCGTTCGCTTTGTACGGCGGAACCGGCCAGGCGCATTTGGTAATAGATGCAGAGCTTTCACAAGCCTTGCATTGGACGGCGTGTTTTCGCGATGCGGGGCGCTATGCATCTTTAAATATAACGCCCCTCTTAGACTGGCTGGGGCAAGGCCCTAAAAAGATTCGGAAAGTTGGTAGCCAATCGTGAATTTGCGTCCTAAGCTGGCCTGCGTAGGGTCAAAGAATGCCCACACACGAAGAAATAAATTGGGAGGAAACTAGATGCATTTTCGCAAACAAATGGCTGCGCTTACAATTGGTGCTGCGGCACTCGGGGGCGTTGCTGCGCCTGCGGTCGCTCAGCACGAAGGCGTGACGGTAAACATCTTAACGCGGCCTGGATATGTCATCGCTGGGCCCTTGGTTGAGCGCGGCAAGGACTTCGAGGCGCTCACCGGCGCCAAGATCGTCGTGACCGAAGTGCCCTTCGCCGAGATCTTTCCGAAGATCCAGAACGACTGGGCCACGGGGACCAATTCGATTGACGTTGGCGTCTTCGCCGCCGGTTGGGGCGTCGAGCTGGACGCCGCGGGCCTGCTGGAGGATCTCGACCCTTACGTCGCCGCCGATGACAAGATCGACCTGGACGACATCGCGCCCTATTTCCGCGAGTTCGGCCAGAAGGTCGGCGGCAAGACCAAGCTCTTGATGGTCGATGGCGACTTTCAGATGGTCTACTACCGCACTGACGTGCTGACCGAAGCCGGTGTCGAGCCGCCCGTGACCTGGGAGGACTACCTGGACGTGGCCGGCAAGATCCACGGCATGGACATGAATGGCGATGGCGAGGCCGACTATGGCTCGTGCATCTTCAAGAAGCGCAACGCGCAGTCCTATTTCGCGATCCAGACCTTCGCGGCGCCGATTGTGCAGACGAATGGCACCGCGCAGGGCTTCCACTTTGACAACGCGACGATGAAGCCGCTGATCAATAACGCGGGCTGGAAGAAGGCGTTCGAGCTTTACAAGGCGACCGGCGAGTTCGGCCCTCCGGAAGAGCTGAACATGGATATCGGCGACACCCGCGCGCTGTTCAAGGCGGGCCGCTGTGGTCTGCTGGTCGAGTGGGGTGATCCCGGCACGCTGCAGCTTGACGACGACGCCTCGTCGATCAAGGGCAAGCTTTTCGCCATCGCGGCGATCGGGTCGCGCGAGGTGCTGGACCGCGAGACCGGCGCGCTGGTGCCCGCCACCGCCGAAAGCGCGCCGCATTCCATTGACGGCGTCAACTACTCGCCCTTCGCGGCGTTTGGCGGCTGGGCCGGTGCCATCAATAAGAAGGCGGACGCGGCAACCAAGGCGGCGGCCTATGACTTCCTGTCCTACATGAACCAGCCGGCGCAGTCGGGCGTGGACGTCACCATCGGCGCCACGGGCTACAACCCCTACCGCGTGTCGCAGCTTGCCAGCACCGACAAGTGGGTCGAGGCGGGCATGCCGCAGGCGCTGGCCGACAACTACCTCGGTGCGATCAACGGCGCCCTGGCCAATCCCAACATGTCCTCCGACATGAAGATCCCCGGCGCGCAGCAATACACCGCCGTGGTGCTGGACACCCAGCTGGCCCGCTACCTCGCCGGTGAGATCACCGTCGAAGAGGCCCTGGAGAATATCGAAGAGGGCTGGGAGGAGATCACCGAGGACTTCGGTCGCGACGAGCAGGTCGAGGCCCAGGCCCTGGCGCTTGGTTCCGAATAAAGCACGCGATACATGACGTCTTATGAAAACACCCGCCAGCCGAGACCCTTCTCGGCTGGCGCAGGCACCCGCGACCGGCTGGGCGAGTGGGTGGACAAGCATTCGGGCACGTTCTTCATCGCGCCCGCTGTCACGCTGATCCTGATTTTCGCAATTTTCCCAACGATCTATTCGATCTTTTTTGCCCTAAGCCGGGTGCGCTGGTCCGGCGACGGGCTGAAGTTCCGCTATGTGGGCTTCCGCAACTTTTCCAAGCAGTTCTTCGGCAGCGCCGAGCAGCATTTCCTGGGCCGGTTGGACATCAGCGTCTTTGGCTGGGTGCTGTTTGGGATCATCGCCGCCGCGGTGCTGTGGTGGCTGATCCGCTCGGTGCGGATCACGACCTGGGTGGGGATGATTGGCCGCTCGATCTCGGCTGCGATGGCGATCTTCCTGGCCTATATCCTCTGCGCGTCGCTGATCTCGGGCAACAATATCGGCACGCTCTACACGACGCTGTTTTATGTGCTGGTGGGCTGCGCGATCCAGTTCGTGATCGGCACCGGGCTGGCGTTTTTGTGTTCGCAACCGATCTCCGGCAAGAACTTCTTCCGCGTCATCTTCTTCATCCCGCTGATGATCACGCCCCTGGGCGTGGGCTATGCGATGCGCATGGTGGCGGATGTGACCAAGGGGCCGTTCGAGCCGGTGCTTGGCTTTCTGGGCCTGGGCGATTGGGTCTGGTCCGCCGACGCCTGGTCGGCGCGGTTCATGATGATGGTCAGCGACAGCTGGCAGTGGATCCCCTTCATCTTCATCTGCATGCTGGCCGCGTTAGAGAACATCCCGCGCGATCACGTCGAGGCGGCGCAGGTTGATGGCGCCTCCAGCGTGCAGATCTTCCGCGAGATCACCTGGCCGCAGGTCCTGCCCGTGGCGGTGACGGTGCTGCTGATCCGGATGATCGAGGCCTTCAAGATCGTCGACCTGCCAAACATCATGACCGGGGGCGGGCCGGGGTCCGCGACCGAGTCGATGACGCTCAACTCGATGTATATCTGGCGCGCCAATGATCTGGGCGGCTCGGCGGCCATCGCCTATCTGCTCTTGATCCTCACGGTCGTGGTCTGCGCGTCCTTCTTCAACTACGTGGTCATGGGCCAGATCAGGAAGCCAAAGTCATGACGCAGGGCTCGTATCGCTTCAACAAGGCCGATCGCACGCTGGGCCAGCGCCTGTTCGAGGCCCCGTCCGTTGGCAAGATGTCGCCCTTTGCCAAGGTCGTGGCCTACTCGATGCTGGCGGTCTGGTCCTTCTTTGTGCTGTTTCCGATCTACTGGGTGGTGATCACGTCGTTCAAGGACGCCGCCGCGGTCAACCAGGGGCCGTATTACCTGCCGTTCTTTGACTTCCAGCCGACCTTGGAGGCCTGGCGCACGCAGTTCACCGAGGACCCCAATTGCAACTTCGCGGCCATCGCGCGGCAGTTCGGGCTGCTGGTCTATAACTCCTTTGTCTGGATCGTGTCGCCCGTTGTCGACCTGACGCCGATGGACCCGCAGATCTGCAAGATCTACCTAGCGTTCACGAACTCGGTGGTGATCAGCATCTTCTCGACGGGGCTCTGCGTGATCGTGGGGTCGATGGCGGCTTACGCATTGGCGCGCATCACCTATGAGCCGCGGTTCGGCAATATCATGATCTTCGTGGGGCTGATCGTGGTGGTGATCTACGCCACCACCTACGCCGGGGCGCCCTGGTGGGCGGCGGCGACCGTGGCGCTGGCGCTGTTCTACTTCCTTGCGCGGGCTTTGCGGGGCTACTTCAAGATGCACCTGCGCAATGGCGATATCCTGTTTTGGATCATCTCGCAGCGCATCCTGCCGCCGATTGTCATCGTGATCCCGATCTATGTGATGTTCCAGGCGGTGAAGATGCTGGACACGCATCTGGCGCTGATCCTGCTCTATGCGGTGGCGAATATGCCGATCGTGGTCTGGCTGATGCACGACTTCTTCGCCAACCTGCCGATCGAGCTCGAGGAATCCGCCCAGCTCGACGGCGCCACGCGGCCGCGCATCTTCTGGGAGATCGTCCTGCCGCTGACCCGGCCGGGGCTGGCGGCGACGACGCTGCTGATCCTGGTGCTGAGCTGGAACGAGTACCTCTTTGCGGTGTTCCTTGCGACCGTGAAGGTCCAGACCATGCCGATCATGGTGGCCGCCAAGAACGCAGGCGAAAAGGGCATCTTCTGGTGGGAGATGTGCGCGATCATTGTGGTCATGATCATCCCGGTGATCATCATGGCGATCCTGCTGACCAGATTCATATCCAGGGGTGTCCTAATGGGCGCGGTGAAAGGCTAAGAGATGGCAGATTATGGCCACAAGGCATCGGTTCGGTTCGAGAATGTCGAGAAAAGCTTTGGCGATGTGAAGGTGCTGCGCGACTTCGACCTAGAGGTCGAGCCGGGCGAGTTCGTCGTGCTGCTCGGGGCGTCGGGCTCGGGCAAGACCACGGCGCTGCGCATCCTGTCGGGGCTAGAGAACCCCTCGGCGGGGCAGGTCTATATCGACGACCATAACGTCACCGAGGTCCTGCCGAAGTACCGTGACATCTCGATGGTGTTTCAGTCCTACGCGCTCTACCCGCACAAAACGGTGGCCGAGAATATCGGCTTTCCCTTGAAGGTCCGCCGGGTCGGCAAGGAAGAGATGGATAAGGCCACGCGCGAGGCCGCGCGGCAGGTCCAGATCGAGGACCTGCTGGACCGTTACCCAAGGGAGCTCTCGGGCGGGCAGCGCCAGCGCGTGGCGCTGGCCCGCGCGGTGATCCGGCAGCCGTCGGTGTTCTTGATGGACGAGCCGCTCTCGAACCTCGACGCCAAGCTGCGCGGGCATATGCGGGCGCAGCTCAAGCACATGCAAAAGTCGATGGGGATCACAACGATCTATGTCACCCACGACCAGATCGAGGCCATGACCCTGGCCCATCGCGTGGCGATCCTGGAAAAGGGCGTGCTGCAACAGCTCGCCACCCCCGCCGAAATCTACAACAACCCCGCCAATCTCTTTGTGGCGCAGTTCATCGGCTCGCCGCCGATGAATGTGGTGCATGGGCGCATGGACGGCAACCAGTTCGTCACCAATGGCGTGCGGGTGGAGGCGTCGGTCTCGGCCAATATCGAGCGCGCGGTGATGGGGGTGCGGCCCGAGGATTGCTCCATCGCGCCGCCATCCGAGGGGACATTCGTGGGCAAGATCTTCACCAACGAGCTGATCGGCGACCACGCGCTGGTCACGGTCGATTGGGGCGACGATCAGATCGCCGTGAAGGCCCCCAAGGATTTCACCGGCGACCAGGGCGATGATGTCGGCGTCGTCATCCCACCCGATCACCTCTTCGTCTTTGACGAAAGCAACGGAAGTCGTGTCCGCTAGGCCACCCGAGACGATGCAGGCGACCCGGCTCTTGCGGACCGGGGACATCCGCACGGTCGAGGCCCCGGTACCACAGCCCGGCCCTGGCGAGCTGCTGATCAAGGTCGAGGCCGCGGGCATCTGCGGCACCGACCGGCATCTGTTCAAGGGCGAGTTCCCCTCGGTGCCGGGCAAGATCCTGGGCCATGAGTTCTCTGGCATCATCGTGGATGCGGGCGACACCGGGATGGACCTGGGCGCGCGCGTCACCTGCGATCCCAACACATGGTGCGGGGCCTGCGCGCAATGCCTGCGCGGGCGGGTCAATCTGTGCCAGAACAACATCGCCACCGGCATCCATCGCGACGGCGGCTTTGCCGAGTATTGCGCCTTTCCGGCCGCCAAGGCGGTGGTCCTGCCCGCCGGGCTCGACCCGCTCCATGGGGCCTTCTGCGAGCCCTTGGCCTGCACCCTGCATGGCATGGATATCGGCGCGGCGCAGGCGGGCGAGCGGGTGCTGGTGATCGGCGGCGGCGTGATCGGCCTCATGGCGGTTCAGATCGCGCGGCTGGCCGGGGCCGAGGTGGGCTTGCTGACCCACAGCGCCGCCAAACAAGGCCTGGGGCGTGAGCTGGGCGCCGATCACGCCGTGGGCGACGCGCAGTTGGTGCGCGAGATCTGGCCGGACGGGGCGGATCTGGTGGTGGAATGCGCGGGCGTGGCCGCGACGGTCGCGCAGGCCCCAAGCCTTGCCCGCACCGGTGGCCGTGTCGTGGTGCTGGGGGTGCTGCCACAGGGCGAGCAGGTCCCCATCGAGCCCTTCGATCTGCTGTTTCGCGAGGTGCAGATGCATTTCAGCTTCCTCAACCCATTCACCCATGCCCGCGCGGCGGCTATGATCGCGAATGGCAGCATCATTGTCGCGCCGCTGGTCAGCCGGTCGATCCCGCTGGACCAAGCCGCGGCGGCCATCGCCTCGCCGCCGCCAAAGGGCGAGGTCCGCGCCATCGTGGTGCCGAGGTGAGCGGCCAAACTGAAGAGTTCGACTACATCATCGTCGGTGCCGGCTCGTCGGGCTGTGTCCTGGCCTCCCGCCTCAGCGAGGACCCGGATGTCTCGGTTTTGGTGGTCGAGGCGGGCGGCGCCGACAAAAGCCTGCTCTTCCGCTGGCCGGCGGGCTTCGCGAAACTGACCAAAGGCATCGCAAGCTGGGGTTGGTCGACGGTGCCGCAAAAGCACCTCAACGACCGGGTGCTCTGGTACACCCAGGGCAAGGTCTTGGGCGGCGGCAGCACGATCAACGCGCTGAACTACACCAGGGGCCATGCGCGGGACTATGACGGCTGGGCCGAGGATGGCTGCGACGGGTGGAGCTACCGCGAGATCCTGCCCTATTTCAAACGCGCCGAGGGAAATGAGCGCTTTCATGACGACTACCACGGGACCGAGGGCCCGCTTGGCGTGTCGGCCTCTCGCGGCACTCTGCCCATCGCGGACGCCTTCGTGCGGGCGGCGCAGCAATACGGCATCCCTTACAACCCGGATTTCAACGGGCGCCAGCAAGCGGGCACCGGGTATTACCAGCTGACCCAGCGCGATCTGAAACGGTCCTCCACCGCAAGCGCCTATCTGCACCCCGCGTCGCAGCGCCCCAATCTTACGGTGCGGTCCGGGCAGCAGGTCCGCCGCATCGTGTTGCAGGGCAAGCGCGCCATCGGGATCGAGACCAATGAAGGCGGGCGCGCGCACCTGATCCGGGCCAGGCACGAGGTGCTGGTCACATCCGGCGCCATAGGCAGCCCGCGGCTGCTCCTGCTGTCCGGCATCGGCCCGGCGGATCACTTGGCGTCTGTGGGCATAGACGTGCGGCACGACCTGCCCGGGGTGGGGCAGAACCTGCAGGACCATTTGGACCTCTGCGCATTGGGCGAATGCAGCGGCCGCTATAGCTATGACGGCTATGACAGGTTCCCGCGATCCGCGCTCGCGGCCTTGCAATATGTGCTCTTTAAGTCCGGCCCGGTGACCTCGTCGCTGTTCGAGACCGGCGCCTTTTGGTTCTCCAATGACCAGGCCGACCGCCCGGACGTCCAGTTTCATTTCGGCCAGGGCTCGGGCATCGAAAAGGGGATCGTGACGGTCGACAAGGGCGGGGTGACGCTGAACTGCGCCTATATGCGCCCGAAATCTCGAGGGTCGGTGACGCTGGCCAGCGCGGACCCCGACGACGCGCCCTTGATTGATCCAAATTACTGGTCCCACCCGCAGGACCGCGAGGGCTCCCTGAATGGGCTAGAGATTGCCCGCGAGATCCTGTCCCAGCCCGCGTTTGAGCCCTTCCTGGCGCGCGAAGCCCTGCCCGGTCCCCAGGTGAAGACCCGCGAGGATCTGTTCGCCTATGCCTGCCGCATGGCCAAGACCCAGCACCATCCCGCCGGGACCTGCCGCATGGGGGTCGGAGACATGGCCGTGGTTGACCCGCAGCTCAGCGTGCATGGGCTGGAGGGCCTTCGCGTCTGCGACAGCTCGATCATGCCGACGATCAATTCTTCGAACACAAACGCACCCACAATCATGATCGGCGAGAAGGCCAGCGACCTGATCCGCGCCCTGCCGCCTTTGCCCGCCGCGCTGCTAGAGCACAACCGGGGCCCAAGGCTGAACGGCGCTTGAAAGACCCTAGCGGCGGCGCCAAAACCCTCCGCTTTTGGATGCCCTTTCCCGCACCATTCCCTGACGAAGCCACAGCGCGATTACCACCGCAGGATCTGTTTACTCGGGCGCGGAAGCGATCCGTAGGGTGGGCAATTTGCCCACCGCGATCACACGGCACTGATTACTCGGTAGAGCGCGTGATCTCACGCACCATTCCCCGACGAAGCCACAACGCCCCCACCACCGCGTGGTCGGTATACTCGGGCGCGGAAGCGAACTGTAGGGTGGGCAATTTGCCCACCGCGATCACACGCATCCTTCCCCAACGACGCCACAACGCTCCCACCACCGCGCGGTCCGTTAACCATGCTCACTGCCCGACAAGGTGCCATACGCAAGGCCGACACTTTGCCGACGCTTCGCCGACCCCGGATTTCCCAACAAAATAAGCCATCAACCGCCCGATTCGCGGCCCCACGGCAAAATCCGCCGCCCGCACCGTTTACGCCTCGGTAACGCCGGTCCCGCGCCACAGGCTTGGCTGGCCGCCTCCGCGGCCCGCTGGCTGCGTGCGGTGGTGCTGGCGGTCTGCACGCGGATGTCGCTTATGCTGCTCTGGCAGTCAGCGGCCAGCCTGTCGGCGCAGGGCGCGTTTGCGGGTTGAGCTCCGCGCCTCGGCGATCATCCAGTCGCGGAACTGAGCGGCGTCCGGGTTTGCCACCCCCTTTGGCGTGACAACATAGTAAACGTCACCAGGGCATTGCGGTTGGCCCAGATCCACCAGCGTGCCCTGCGCCAGCTCCGCCTCGATCAGATAGGTGGGAACAATGGCCGCCCCAAGCCCGTGGATTGCGGCCGCGATCATGGTCGAGAACTGGTCGAACAGGGTGCCCCGCCGGGCCATGCCGGTTGGCAGGCCCAGGCTGTCGAAATAGACCTCCCAGGCGTTGGCGCGGGTCTGCAGGTGCAGACGTGGCATGTCTTTTAGGTCCACCGGCGCTTTGATGCCAAAGCGCTCGGACATCACGGGCGAGGCCACGACGACCAGGTCCTCAAGGCAAAGCTCGGTCAGCGTCCCGTCCACCCATTCCTTGCGGCCGAAATGAATGGCCAGGTCGATCCCATCATGCGCCATGTCGAAGGGCTCGGGGCGGCTGTGCAAGGCGAACTCGATATCCGGGTGGCTGGCGCGGAACCTGGCCAGGCGCGGGGCCAGCCAGCGCGAGCCGAAGGTCGGCAGCACCCCAACCGAGAGGGTCCGCATCCCGTCCCCCGCGGCGCTGGCATTCTGCATGGTCTGGCGCAGGCGTTCGAGATCGTTGTGCAGCGGGCCCGCCAGGTTGCGCCCGGCTTCGGTCAAGGACACGCCCCGCCCCGCCGGGCGGAACAGCGCGACCCCGACCGCCGCCTCAAGCTCGCGCACCATGCGGCTGATGGCGCTCTGGGTGACGCGCAGTTCCTCTGCGGCACGCGTGAAGCTCTGATGCTTGGCGGCGGCTTCAAAGCTGCGCAGGGCCGACAGGGAAGGAAGATGCATCGTTCATTACCCCAAGTCATGATATTGTGATAAACTCACCAATTAATCCGCATGTGTCAAACCGCTACGCTTCCGCCAAATCAAGAGCGAGGTGTGCAGATGCAGTCTGTGGCGGTTTTGGGCCTGGGGAAAGTTGGAGCATTGACGGCCGAGCTGCTTGTCGACGCCGGATTCGCGGTCACAGGCTACGATCTTGCGCCCCAAGGCGGGCTCAAACCGCGATACCGCACGGCATCCTTGGATGTCTCGGATGACGCGGCGCTGTCGGCGGCTCTGGGGCAGGCGGATGCGGTGCTGTCCTGCCTTCCGTTCTTCCTCAACACCGGGATCGCGCGGATCGCCCATGGCCTGGGAATCCACTATTTCGACCTGACCGAGGACGTCCCAACGACCAAGGCCATCCTAGAGCTCGCCCAGACTTCGAAGGGCTTGATGGCGCCGCAATGCGGGCTGGCCCCGGGCTTTGTGGGCATCGTGGCCGCTGATCTGATCGCGCAGTTTGACCTCTGCCGGTCCTGCAAGCTGCGGGTTGGCGCGCTGCCGCAGCACCCGACCGGGCTGATGGGATATTCCTTCAACTGGTCCCCCGAAGGTGTCGTCAACGAGTACCTCAACGATTGCGAGGTGCTGGAGAATGGCGAACACAAATGGGTCTCGCCAATGGAATGGATCGAGAAGATCGTGATCGGCGGCGTCGAGCTGGAGGCCTTCACCACCTCGGGCGGCCTGGGCACCATGTGCGAGACCTATCTCGGCAAGGTGCCAAACATCGACTACAAAACAATGCGTTACCCCGGCCATGTGGAGTTGATGAACTTCTTCTTCCACGAGCTGTTGATGCGCGACCGCAAGAGCGAGGCGGGCGAGATTCTGGTGAACGCCAAGCCGCCAGTCGAAGAGGACGTTGTGTATATCCATGTCTCCGCCGAAGGCACGGCCGATGGCGCCTTGGCCCGCCGCGAATTCGTGCGGGCCCTCAAACCGGTGGAGATTGCGGGAAAGAGCCGGACCGCGATCGCCTGGACAACGGCCTCGTCGGTCGTCGCCGTGATCGAGATGGTGCGGGATGGCAAGCTGCCCGCCCAAGGGTTCCTAAAGCAGGAAGACATCCCGCTCGGCACCTTTCTGACAACGCAAAACGGGGCGCGCTATGCTGGATAGTCCAAGCGAATTCCGCAGGTCCGGGCGGCTGGCCGGGATCGAGCTTTCAGAGATCGTTCAGATCTCGGAGCGCGCCCGCCAGATGCGCGACGAGGGCCGTGACGTGATCGCATTGTCCACCGGCGAGCCGGACTTTCCGACGCCCGCCTTCGTGATCGAAGCCGCTTTCGACGCGATGCGCAACGGAGAGACCAGGTACACGCCCACCGCGGGAACGCCGGCTCTGCGCCAGGCGGTCGCCGACGAACACGGACGGCAAGCATCAGAAGTGATTGTCTCCAACGGCGCCAAACAAGTGCTGTCGAGCGCGCTTCTGGCCACCCTGGATCCCGGTGACGAGGTGATCCTTCCGACGCCGTTCTGGACCAGCTATGCCGATATGGTCGTGGTCGCGGGGGGCGTTCCGGTGACCGTTCCCTGCCCAATGGAGGCGGGCTTTAAGCTGTCGCCAGAGGCGCTGGAGGCCGCAATCACGCCCCGCACCCGCTGGCTGATGCTGAACGCGCCGTCGAACCCGTCGGGCGCGATCTACACCGCGACCGAGATCGCGGCCCTGGCGGCGGTGCTGGACCGCCACCCCCATGTCTGGGTCATCTCGGATGAGATCTACGCCCATCTCAGCTATGCGCCTTTCACCAGCTTCACCGCCGCCGCGCCCCAGCTGGCGTCGCGGACGTTGATCGTCTCGGGCGTCTCCAAGGCCTGGTCGATGACCGGCTGGCGCATCGGTTGGGGCGTCGGCCCCGCGTCGCTGATCAAGGCGATGGTGGTCGTGCAGGGGCAGTCGACCTCGGGCGCCTCCTCGGTCAGCCAGGCCGCCGCGCTGGCCGCCCTTAGCGGCCCGCGCGGGTTGCTTGCAGAGCGCCGGGACGCCTTCCGCGCCCGACGCCAGAAAGTGGTCGCCGGGCTGAACGCCCTGCCTGGGATCACCTGCCCAGAGCCCGATGGGGCATTCTATGTGTTTCCGTCCTGCTCCGCTGCGCTGCGCCCTGGCGAGAGCTGCGGCGATTTCTGCGCCCGCATCCTCGACCAGGCGGGCGTGGCGCTGGTGCCCGGCCGCGCCTTTGGATTGCCCGGCCATTTCCGCCTCTCATTTGCCTATTCCGATGACGCTCTGGACGCGGCGCTCGCCCGCCTGAGCGATGCTCTGACAGGAGACCTGTGATGAAAGACCTGACCGCCAAGGGCTTTGGCCGCGACCTGAATGACTTCACCTGGGGCGATCCTTTCTATCTGACTGACCATTTGACCGAGGAGCGCGTCGATAGCGGTTACCGCTCGATGATGTCGGTGCAGTCCGCGCTGGTGATGTACCCGATCCATGCCTATGGCGCGCAGTCCGGCATTCAGGCGTTCGTCTAAGCCATGGATCGCGCTTCTATCGTCGAAGAGAACTTCCGGCGGCGGGTCGTCTCCGGTGACCTGCCCAAGGGGGCTGCGCCCGCGGGGCCGTTGGGCGCGCCGGAGGCCGTGGGCCTCTTTCGCGCGCAATGCCTCAGCCGCGCCTTGGATCTGCAAAGCCGGGCGATGCAGAAAGAGGGGCAGGGGTTCTACACCATCGGCTCGTCGGGGCATGAAGGCATGGCAGCGGTGGCCGCGGCTTTGCGCCCCACGGACCCGGCGTTCCTGCATTACCGCGATGCGGCGTTCCAGATCGCGCGCGGCGATCAGGTGCCGGGGCAGTCGATGGCCTGGGACATGCTGCTCAGCTTTGCCTGCTCGTCGGAGGACCCGATCTCGGGCGGGCGGCATAAGGTGCTGGGCTCCAAGGCGCTGAATATCCCGCCGCAGACCTCGACGATTGCCTCGCATTTGCCCAAGGCGGTGGGCGCGGCCTATGCCATTGGCGCGGCGCGGCGCCACGCGCCGGAACATGCCGGATACCCTCATGACGCCATTGTGATGTGCTCCTTCGGGGACGCCTCGGCCAACCACTCCACCGCGCAGGGCGCATTCAACACCGCCGGATGGACCAGCTATCAATCGGTGCCGCTGCCGCTGCTGTTCGTGTGCGAGGATAACGGCATCGGGATCTCCACCAAGACGCCCAAGGGCTGGATCGCGGATGGGTTCCGCAATCGCCCGGGCGTGAGGTATTTCGCCTGCGACGGGCTGGACATCTTCGACACCTACGCCACCGCGCTTGAGGCCGCCGAATACGTCCGCCGCCGCCGCAAGCCCGCCTTCCTGCATATTCGCACCGTGCGGCTTTACGGGCATGCCGGCGCGGATGTGGCCACGACCTACCTGCCCAAGGCCGAGGTCGAGGCGGATGAGGCCAACGACCCGCTGCTGCACTCTGTACGTCTTCTTGAGGGGGCCGGCGGGCTGTCGCCCGCCGATGCCTTGCGGATCTACGAAGAGACCCGCGCCCGCGTCGCGCGCGTGGCGGCTCAGGCCGTTACCCGGCCTCGCCTGCAGACCGCCAGCGATGTGATGGCGAGCCTCATCCCGCCGAAACGCGCCTGCGCGCCCACCAATGGCCCCAGCGCCGAGGCCCGCGCCAAGTCCTTTGGCGGCGACCTAAAGGCCCATGACACCCCACAACCGATGAGCCGCATCCTCAACTGGGCGCTGACCGACCTGATGCTGGAGCATCGCGAAATCGTCATGATGGGCGAGGATGTGGGCCGAAAGGGCGGCGTCTATGGGGTGACGCAGAAGCTGAGCCAACGCTTCGGGTCCGACCGGATGATCGACACGCTTTTGGACGAGCAGTCCATCCTCGGGCTTGCGATTGGCATGGCACAGAACGGCTTTGTCCCGATGCCCGAGATCCAATTCCTGGCCTATCTGCACAACGCCGAGGATCAGCTGCGCGGCGAGGCGGCGACGCTACCGTTCTTCAGCCAGGGCCAGTTCACCAACCCGATGGTGCTGCGCATCGCGGGGCTGGGCTATCAGAAGGGCTTTGGCGGGCATTTCCACAATGACAACTCGGTGGCGGTTCTGCGTGACATTCCGGGGCTGATCCTGGCCTGCCCCTCGAACGGCGCGGACGGCGCGCGGATGCTGCGCGAATGCGTGCGGCTGGCGCGCGAGGAGCAGCGGCTGGTGGTGTTCCTGGAGCCCATCGCGCTCTACCCGATGCGCGACCTGCATGAGGCGGGGGATGGCGGCTGGATGACGACCTATCCCGGCCCCGATCAGAGCATCGGCTTTGGCGAGGTCGGCGTTCAGGGTGACGGAAGCGACCTGGCCATCGTGAGCTTTGCCAACGGGTACTACCTGTCCTGCCAGGCGCAGGCGCGGCTCGCCAAGGACGGCATCAATGCCCGGGTGATCGACACACGTTGGCTGAACCCACTACCCGAACAAGCGCTCCTTGAGGCCGTGAAGGGCGCGGATCGCGTGCTGATCGTGGACGAAACCCGCCGCACCGGCGGGCTGTCCGAGGCCCTCATGGCGCTCTTCACCGAGGGCTGCGACCTCCCCACATCCCGCCTTGCCGCCGAGGACAGTTTCATCGCCACCGGCCCCGCCTATGGCGCGACCATGCCGTCCGCCGACAGCATCTATGAGGCCGCAAAGGCCGCGCTGGAGGGCCGGGCATGACCACCGCCGTTCTGATCTGCCCCGGGCGCGGGACCTATAACAAGCCAGAGCTGGGCACCCTGGCGCGGACCTTCCCCGATGCCGGGCTGCTGGCGGCGTTTGACGCGCGCCGGTCGGCGCTGGGCCAAGAGACCCTGACCGCATTGGACGGCGCCGCGCGCTTCTCGAACGCCAAGCACACGCGGGGCGACAATGCCTCGGCGCTGATCTATGCGGCCTCGCTGGGCGACCGGCTGAGCCTCCGGGAGGACATCGAGATCGTGGCCGTCACCGGCAACTCGATGGGCTGGTACTCGGCGCTGGCCTGCGGCGGCGCGGTGGCGCCCCAGGACGGGTTCGAGATCGTCAACACCATGGGCACGCTGATGCAAGAGGCGCTGATCGGCGGGCAGGTGATCTACCCGCATACGGGCGACGACTGGCGGCCGGACATGCCGCGCAAGGCCGAGCTTTTGGCCCTGGTCGCCGAGATCGACGCCCGCGCTGAGCACGCGCTGAAACTGTCGATAGACCTGGGCGGGATGCTGGTGCTGGCCGGTGATGAGGCCGGTATCGCGGGTTTTGAGGACGCCGCCCTTCGGCTTGACCGCTTCCCAATGCGGCTGCCGAACCACGCCGCGTTCCATTCGCATTTGATGGCGCCGATCAGCGCGCAAGGCAAAGCCCGCCTGTCGCAGGACCTCTTCACCCAGCCCAGTCTGCCGCTCATAGACGGGCGCGGCGCGGTCTGGTGGCCGGGGGCCACGGATACGCGCCAGCTTTGGGACTACACGCTGGGCCACCAGGTTACCGAGACCTATGACTTCACCCGCGCGATCACGGTGGCCGCGCGCGACTTCGCCCCCGATCTCTTCATCATCACCGGCCCCGGCACCACGCTGGGCGGCGCGGTGGCGCAATCGCTGATCGCCGGCAACTGGCGCGGCATGGCCAGCAAATCCGACTTCCAAACCCTGCAGAACGAAACACCGCTCCTGGTCTCTATGGGCCGGGAGGACCAGCGCGGCCTCGCCGCGTAGCGACATCAAGAGGAGACACCCGATGCGCCATTCAGAGGTATTGCAAGCCGCGGGCTTCACCCAGGCCGACCTGACCGGCGGCAGCCTGCCCGTGCGCTCGCCCATTGACGGGGCGGTGGTGGCGCAGGTGGCCGAGACGCTCGCTGCCGACATGCCCGGCATCATCGCAAAAAGCAAAGAGGCGTTCAAAGCCTGGCGCGTGGTGCCCGCCCCACGCCGGGGCGAGCTGGTGCGGCTTTTGGGTGAGGAACTGCGCGCCGCCAAGGACGCGCTGGGCGCCGTGGTGACGCTGGAGGCGGGCAAGATCACCTCAGAAGGCCTGGGCGAGGTGCAAGAGATGATCGACATCTGCGACTTCGCGGTGGGCCAGTCGCGCCAGCTTTATGGACTGACGATTGCCTCCGAGCGCCCCGGCCACCGCATGATGGAGACCTGGCACCCGATGGGCCCCTGCGGCGTGATCACCGCGTTCAACTTCCCCGTGGCGGTGTGGTCCTGGAACACCTGCCTGGCGCTGATCTGTGGCGATCCGGTGATCTGGAAGCCCTCCGAAAAGACGCCGCTGACCGCGATGACCTGCATGAAGATCCTGGACCGCGCGCTAGAGCGATTCGGCGACGCGCCCGAGGGGCTGGTGCAGCTGGTCGTCGGCGGGCCAGAGATCGGCGAGGCGCTGGTGAACTCCACCGATGTGCCGATCCTCTCTGCCACCGGCTCGACCCGCATGGGCGGCATCGTGGGCCCCAAGGTTGCAGCGCGCTGGGGCCGCCCGATCCTGGAGCTTGGCGGCAATAACGGGATGATCGTGGCGCCCTCGGCGGATCTGGACATGGCGATCCGCGCGATCGTGTTCTCGGCCGTGGGCACCGCGGGCCAGCGCTGCACCACGCTGCGCCGCCTGATCGTGCATAACTCGATCAAGGACGAGCTGGTGGCCAAGCTGGTGCCCGCCTATGCCAGCCTGCCCATTGGCGATCCGCGCAGCGACGGCACGCTGATCGGCCCGTTGATCGACCAGGCCACCGCGGACCGGATGCAGGCGATGCTGGACCAGGCGGCCTCTGAGGGCGGCACGGTGCATGGCGGCGGTGCGGCAAATGGCGTGGGCGACGGGGCTTATGTGAACCCGGCGATTGTCGAGATGCCGGCGCAAACCGAGACCGTGAAGACCGAAACCTTCGCGCCCATCCTCTATGTGATGGGCTATGACGAGTTTGACGAGGCGATTGAGCTGCATAACGGCGTGCCGCAGGGGCTGTCATCCTGCATCTTCACATTGAACATGCGCGAGGCCGAGGCGTTTCTGACGGCGGCGGGCTCTGACTGCGGGATCGCCAATGTCAATATCGGACCCTCGGGGGCCGAGATCGGCGGGGCCTTCGGCGGCGAGAAGGAAACCGGCGGTGGGCGCGAGAGCGGATCGGATGCCTGGAAGGGCTACATGCGCCGCCAGACGAACACGATCAACTACTCGTCCGAACTGCCGCTGGCACAGGGCGTTAAGTTCGACATCTGAGTTTGGACTTTTGGGGCCGCCCGATGGGTTGACCGCCGATAGGTCACCCAGTCGGGCGTTCCGTCCGCGGTCAGCGTGTTTGGAAAGCGGAGCCGTTAACAGCCTGCTGGCGTAACCTTCGGACCGAGCGCGCGCATCTTCGTCTAGGGCGAAGGGCTGCCAGCGGCGCGGCCAGCGCGGCGGCCAAAGACCGCCCCCGAGGTCAGGCCGGAACCGCCGGGATAGCCATTGAAGAACACGCCTCCGACGAGTTCCCCGCAGGCGTATAGCCCGTCGATTGGGGTGTCGGAACCTGACAGCACCGCACCGAACGCGTCCACTTTTAAGCCGCCATAGGTAAAGGTGATCCCGCCGGTGACCGGGTAGGCTCGAAACGGGCCCTGTTCGATGGTCTGTGCCCAGTTGGATTTCCGCGGCGACACCCCGGCTGCCGCCTTGCCGTCCAGAGACGTCGGATCAAACGCGGTGCCCTGGTCCACTGCGGCGTTGTAGTTTTCGAGCGTCTTGAGTGCGGCGGCCTGATCCACTCCGTCAAGCTTGGCGACCAGCCCCTCAAGCGTCGCAGACTCGACATAATGGGCGTCGTGAAAGCTGTATTCGCCATAGAGCAGGTCAAACACTTTGGCATCGAAGATCTGCCATGCGAAATGGCCCGGCTGCTCCATGATGGCGGCGCCAAACTGAGCGTATGTGTAGTTGCGGAAGTTGATGCCTTCATCGACAAAGCGTTCACCTTTGGCGTTCAGCATTACCCCTAAGAAATAGCATATCTTGCGGTAATACTTGCGCTCGCGATGCGGCAGATCGAGATTGCCGTAATCCGCCATGTGCAAGTCCATCGGCGTGGCGTGGCAGCCGCCATAAAACCCGTATTCCTGCGCGCCGAGCGCCCTGGCCATGAGCAATCCATCGCCCGTATTGTGCGGCGTGCCGCGCACCTTGGCCTTGTCCCATGCGGGGCCGATATGTTCCTGCCGCAGCTCGGCGTTTGCCTCGAACCCGCCGCAAGCCAGAATGACCGCATCGGCGGCAAAGGCATGCCCGTCCCCGGTGGTCACGCCGGTCACTCTGCCGTTCTCGCTGGTAAGATCTGCCACGGGCGTGCCGTATCTTATCTCGCCGCCCATGCGATGGAACGCCGCCAACTCTTGATCGAAGAGACCAACGCCCTCGTTCTCGGCGGCCAGTGTCAGACCGCCCCAAAACACATGCCGCCCGTCCTTCATAAAGCTTTGGCGGGAATAGATCGGTTCAAACTTCACATCATGCGAGGCCAGCCAGCGCACGGTGTCATAGCTTTCCGAAATCAGCGCGTGCTGTTCAGGGCTCAGCGGGCGCCCATCATTGAAGCTCAGTAGATCAGACGAGAATTTCTTTTCGGTGTAGCTTCCGAAATCCGTGTCTGACAGTCGCGGGTCCGCCGGGTTGCGCAGCAACGGCAGCAGATCATCGCCCGACGCATAGGCAAAGCGCATCGCGCCAGCGGTGTATTTGGTATTGCCACCGGCGAGCGCCGGATCCGCCTTTTCGAGTATCAAGACCTCGGCGCCGCATTCGAGCGCTGCGATACCGGCGGATAGGGCGGCGTTGCCGGATCCTGCTATGATGACTTTGGGCATGGGGTTAGGTCCAGACTATGGGGTTTGTATGAAGAGCAACTCTGCGGCGGACGGGGAACGCAATGGTCCTCCGGCTCATGTCAGCGGCCACGGAAGATCCGCGTATTCCTGCAGCAGCCCGGGCGGGAAGTCGCGGTTTAGCAGCCATGCCATGGCACACATGAACGCGATGCCGCTTGCGGTATAGATCACCGCCGCGACATTGCTGAGCCCCGCCCGAATTCTGAGGAAGCTGAACAGGAACAGCCCCAGCGCAAGGATAAAGCCCAGCAAGGCGGTCAGGACCAACAGCGCGGCAAACCAGGCCAGGGTGGGCCAAAGGCCGTGGGTGGCCTCTGAGTCATCGCCATGACGCTCGCGGTCGGCAAAGACCGTGTCGGTCTCTGGCTTTAGCATCATGCGGATGATCAAGACCGCGCAACCCAGCAGGCAGACGCAAGCAACGAACATCGGGAAGGTGCGGTCCCGGCTGAAGGACGGGATCGAGGCCGCGTCAAACAGGGCGTAGGCGATATAGCCGGTTACGATCAGCAGGAAGGCGAGCGGCGCGCGCTTCGAGCCGGACTTAACATCGCCCTCGGCCAGAATGGACTTGGCCTGCCGCAGCCCGACGACCACGGAGATGACCGTGATGATCAGCAACACAATCACGATGGGCGAAAAGATATAGTCTATGCCCTCGCCAAACCCCTTGCGAAAGCGCGACTGCGCGATCTGCAGGGCCTGGTTGGCGTAGGTCTCTGCCGGGTTTGACAAGACGAAGCCGATCAGAAACGCCGGGCGCGACCAATCGAACCGGCGCATCATGATGCCCAGGAAGCCTATGGCGAACAGCGCCACCAGATCCATCAAGTTCTGCCCCGACTGGAAGGCCGCGAAGGCGATGATCATGAACAGGAACGGCGCCAGCAGCGCAAAGCGAATGGTCGTCAGCTTGGCGATTCCGCCCGAGGCCGCGATGCAGATCACCGTGCCGACAACATTCGCCAGCGCCAGCAGCCAAACGATGGAGTAGGTGATATCAAGGTTGTTCTTCAGCATGGCCGGGCCAACCTCGATCTGCCCGGAGCCCAGCAACGCAATCGCCCCGATAAAGATCGCCATAGAGCCCGAACCGGGGATGCCAAACAGCAGCGTGGGCACCAGCCCGCCGCCCTCCTTGGCGTTGTTAGAGCTTTCCGGCCCGATCACGCCGCGCACTTCGCCGCTGCCGAACTTGGATTTGTCTTTGGTGGTCTGAACGGCGTGCCCATAGGCGATCCAGTCCACAACGGACCCACCGAGCCCCGGGATGACCCCAACGATGACCCCAATGATAGAGCAGCGCACCGACAGCCAGATATTGGCGAACCAATCGCGCACCCCGTCCAGCCAGCCGCCGCCCAGCGCCTGCTCTTTTGCAATCGCGCGGTCCTGCCGCAACAGCGAGATGATCTCGGGTATCGCAAAGATGCCAAGGCCCACGATCACCAGCTTTAGACCATCCGTGAGATAGGGGAAGTCGTAGGATGACATGCGCAGATCACCCGAGGACGCGCCCTCGCCGATCGTGCCGATCAGCATCCCAAGGCCCGCGGCCACAATGCCCTTTATCGCCACGCGGCCGGCGAGGATGCCGACCATGGACAGGCCAAAGATGGTGATCATCAACAGCTCCGGCGTGCGGAACTCCAATACGACGGGGCGGGCCACCAGGATGAACACCGTCAAAAAGCTGGCGCCGACGAGGCCTCCGAACAACGAGGACGCAAAGGCCGCCGATAGCGCCCGCGCCGCCTGGCCGTTTTTTGCCATGGGAAAGCCGTCCAGCACGGTCGCCTGCGATGCCGACGAACCAGGGATGCCCATCAGAACGGACGCGAACGTGTCAGAGGTCGGCACCACGGCGACCATCCCGATCATCAGCGCCAGCCCCAGGATCGGGTCCATCCCGAACATGAACGGCAACAGCAGGGACAGACCGGCGATCCCACCCAGCCCGGGGAAGACGCCGATGCAAAGGCCCATGATGACCCCTAGGATCAGATAGCCCAACACAACCGGCTGAAGGATCAGCGCCCAGGCGTCGCCAAGCGCGGGCAGCGCGGTGAAAATGACATCCATGACGATGCCCCCTGCTTTGCTTACAAAAATGCCCCGTCAAGCCGGTTGACGGGGCATTCTGAAAGCCAAGCTTACTTGAGCGTCACGCCGTAGCGCTCTTCGAGCCAACCGACGACAAACTCCTTGGCGGCCTGCGGGACTTCGGTGCCGCTTTTCAGCGCGCCTTTGGCTTCGTCTCCGGTCATTTGCGGGTACACGCCCAGGCGACCGGAAGAGATCTCTGCGAAATCGGCGCGGGCTTTGACGGCTTCAAAAGCCGCCGTGTAGGTCGCGATTGCGTCCGCCGATGCGCCGTTCGGCAAGAAGACCATCTTCTGAGCCGGGAAGCCCGCGATGAAGAAGGCCTTCCAAGCCTCCCATTTCTCGCCAGAGGTTTCGCACCCTGCGGTGGCTTCGCAGACCTCTTTGAAGGTCGGCATGTCCGGGAAGGTCGGATCCCGCACGATGTTGCCTGCGTCATCCAGCGCGCCCCAGCTCATCATGGGCACCGCGCTGCCATCCTCGACCAGTGGCGTCACGCCTTTGAGGTAGGATGAAGACGTCTGGTAATCGATGTTGGCCTCGCCGCGCTCGAACATCAAACGCCCGTCGCCGCGGCCCTTGATCCCGAACACCGGCTCAACGCTCAGACCGAGCATTTCCCAGGCCAGAAGCGGCACAAGATCCAGCCGCGTGGCCCCTTGCGAGCCATAGATGAAGTCCTCTCCCTGTAGACCCGAGGCATCCAGGCCGCTCATCTTTGCCGCCATGTCAGGCGGCAGATAGGCGACACCGCCGGTGCCGGAGGCCAGCACGACATTCCAGTCGGCGTAGTTATACTTCACCCGCGGATCGCCCAGCAGGAACGGGAACTGCGTGGACCCCGACGAGCCAAAGATCAGGGTGCCGTCGTCATATGTCTGCTCTTGAAAGAAGTTCGCGCCTTTGGTGGACCCGGCCCCCGGCATGAACTTCACGACAACGGTCGGAGCGCCCGGCAGCGCCTCGGACAGAAGCGGCGCGTAGAAATTCGCCCATTTGGCCGATCCGCCGGTTTCCGAGAACGGGATGATCCATTCAACGGTCTTGCCGGCCAGGTCGATGCCATGGCCGCCGGCCTGTGTCTGGAACGGCAGCGTTGCGACAGCGGCAGCGACAAGCCCCATGGCCGCGCGGCGCGTGGTTTTAAATAAGGACATATGTTCCTCCCTAGGATTTGGACCCCTCAAAGAGGGCACCTTCACAGAATCACCGGCCTGTCCTTGCCCGGTTGATGTATCAACCATGACCTGCGAACCTTGCATGAAACTTTCGGGGCCGAAAAAGATGCGGATCACCCTTGTCGAAGACAATGTGGGACTGGCCAAGGGCATCGCGTACCGCCTGCAGGACGCGGGGCATGCGGTGGATGTCTTGCACGATGGCGACGCGGCCGCGGCCTTTCTGAAGGGCTGCGTGTCCGACCTGATTATCCTGGACATCAACCTGCCCGGCACCGATGGGCTGAGCTTGCTCAAGGCCCTGCGCGCGGGCGGCGATCCGCGCCCGGTGATCCTGCTGACGGCGCGCGCCGAAACCGAGGACCGCGTGATCGGGTTGGATGCCGGGGCGGATGACTACCTGATCAAGCCCTTCGAGATGGCAGAGCTTGAGGCACGGGTGCGCGCGTTGTCACGCAGGCGCGCGACGCCGCAACGGCAACTGCAACATATCGGCCCGCTGCAATTCGACGCCGCGGCCCGCCAGCTTATGGCGGACGATCAGCCGCTTGATCTGCCGCGCCGGGAGCTGTCTATCTTCGAATGCCTTCTGGCCGCGAGGGGCCGGCTCGTCACTAAGACCGCGCTGTTGGATCACGTCTATGGGACCGGGGCCGATGTCGAGGAGCAGGTCGTCGAGGTCTATATCTCGCGGATCCGCTCCCGGCTGAAACCCTTCGGCCTGGTCATCAAGGCCCAGCGCGGGCTGGGCTATCAATTGCTGCACGAGGCCCAGACATGACGCTGCAATCCCTGCGGGCGCGGCTGATCTTGATCATCCTTTCACCACTTCTGATAATCTCCATCGCCGCCGCGGCCTGGCAGTTTCGCAATACGACGCAGCGCGCCGAGGAGATCTTTGACCGGGGTCTGCTCTCGGCGGCGCTGGCCATCTCTCGCGACGTTGCCGTCTCTGGCGGCGATGCGCTTAGCCCGGACACACGGCGACTGATCGGCGGCACATCGGGCGGCGAGTTATTCTATCACGTCTATGCTCCGGATGGCGTGTTCGTGACCGGGTATGCGACCCCGCCGGTGCCGCCGGCCTCGACCGCCGACGCGCCCCCGCAGCAGCAATTCTATGACGCGACATATCAAAACCGGGACGTCCGCGTTTTGCGGTTCCAAGACGCCACCACGGTTGACGGCCTAACGGGCGTCTTCACCATCTCGGTGTGGCAAGACATGACCGTGCGCACTGGGTTCGTGCGCGAGGTGGTCATCCGCGCCTTCGGCGTCATTGCCTTGCTGGTGCTTTCGGTCGCTTTGGTCGTCTGGTTCGGAGTTGGCCTTGGGTTGCGTCCCTTGCTGGACCTGCAGGACGCGATCTCCAAACGCACCCCAAGCGAGCTGGAACCGATCCGCCGCCCGGTGCCGATAGAGGCGCAAGGGATCGTGTCGACGCTGAACTCGCTGCTCGACAGGGTCTCGCGGCGCATCAGCTCTAAGGACGAGTTCATATCCAACGCCGCCCACCAATTGCGCAACCCGATTGCCGGAGTCCTGGCGCTGGCCGAGGCCGTCGAGAGCGCGCCGTCAAGCGTTGCGGCCAAGGAACGCAGCGCTGAATTGGTCAGTGCGGCGCGCGAGGCCACGCATCTGACCAACCAGCTCTTGTCGTTTGAGCGCGCTGGCGGAACGAACCTTGCGGATCGCGGTGAGGTCCTCGATTTTGCTCAGGCTGTCGAGGCCGCGGTCACCCGGTTTCGCAATCAAACACCGGGTAGGGACATCGCCGTTTCCTATCATCCAGACGGTCGGCGCCATGAGGTGTGGGGCGATGAGCTTATGCTGCAGGAAGCGATCCTGAACCTGCTGACAAATTCCGTGATACATGGCGGGCCTGATGTCTCGAACATAGACGTCACACTGCAAAGCTCAAATGGGCGGACGCGACTGGTCCTGCAAGATGACGGCGTGGGGATCGCGCCGGATGATCAATTGCTGGCGCTTGGCCGCTTCAGCCAAACGGGCACCGGCCCGGGCAGCGGCCTAGGTCTGCCAATCGCCGCTCGGGTCATGGAGAACCATGGAGGCGCGCTGACAATTGAGCGCAGTGACCACGGGGCCAAGATAGAGGTTTCGCTGCCTTCGGTCCGGAAGAGACCTTGAGTGCTCGCGGTGATCGGCTTCTTCTTACAAAATGCGCTTTAGCGATAGAGAGCCGTTTGTTAGACAGCTAGTATAAAGTAACAAATGATATTTATTGGGATTGGCGCATGATCGGTAGGCAGAGGCGCAGCCCGTTCCTAAGGAAGCCATATGACATCGAAAACCCGTAGAATCGCGATAATGTTGTTTCTGTTGGTCGTGTCATGCGCGGTTGTCTTGGGGCTTTGGCTTCGCAACAAAGAAATGCACTCGATCTACGCCAGTGACGTTTCAACTTTTCTAAAGCGAGAGAGCGGCAGTTTACCACTGAGAGAAACTCAATTCCTATACTTCTCCCATTTTGGAGGCGTGCAAAGCTATGCTTCTCTGAAGCGGTTTAAAACGTATTTGGATCAAGTCTCGCAGGAACACGATGTCCTTGCCGCCGCATACTTCGTCAGCCCCTCTGTCTTTACCTTCCGGATGCTCATTTTTTTCCGGCGGGAAGACCAATGCTTCATGTCTTTTTTGACCACCCGGCACATTGATGCCTATGACCTAGAAGTGGGTTGCGATGTGGTTGATGCTGCCGTGACATTAACGTCGAATTGGACAAATGGACCGGAAGACTATGAATTTGCATTAGGCGGGGCCAGTTTTGGATTCACTGCGTGGGAGGCAGGCGAGGCGATATCTGCCTACGAGTTCTCGGCCACCGAAATATACGAAAACAAAGAAGTCACCGCTGAAGTGATGCTGGAATATCTGCTGGAAGCTTCAAGCAGGTGGGATTTTGTTGCTTCTCGACCATAGCTTTGCGCGGATCAGTCCCTTGTGCCCTTAGCGCCAAGAAACTGTGTCAGAAGCAAAAGCACCGACGACAGGATCACCATAATGGTCGAGATCGCCGCGATGGTCGGATCGATATAGTCGCGCAGGGCCGCGAACATATGCTTGGTCAGCGTGGCATTCGCCCCGCCAGAGACAAAGATCGCGACAATCACCTCGTCAAAGGACGTCAGGAAGGACAGCAGGGCCGCGGTGATCACCGAGAACCGGATCTGCGGCAGGGTGATCAGAAAGAACGCCTTGCTGCGCGTGGCGCCCAGGCTGCGGGCCACCTGCTCTTGGTTGAGATCATAGGACCGCAGCCCCGCCGTCACCACGATGATCACCAGCGGCAGCGCCAGCGCGGCATGCGCCAGCACCAACCCGGCGATGGTGTTGTTCATCCCCATCCGGCCATAGGCGTAGAACGTGCCAATCGCGATCAGGATCACCGGCACGATCATCGGCGTGATCAGCAGCAGGAAAATCGCCCGCGTCAGGCGGTGGCGTGACACGAACAAGGCATAGGCCGCCATCGTGCCCAGGGGCGTGGCCACCAGCATCGTCAGCACCCCCACCTGCACCGAGGTCATCGTCGCCCGCATCCATTTGCGCGAGCCCAGATACTCCTCGTACCAGCGCAGCGACCAATTGCTGGGCGGGAACTCCAGATACTGGCTGTCCGAGAATGACATCGGCACCACGATCAGCGTTGGGATCACCAGCAGGATCATGATCACCGCCGCCAGCGCGTAGAGCCACAGCCGCCGCCCATGGGTGATCTGCGTGTCCGTCGCGGGGCGGGAGAACCAGCTCACGTCAGTCCCTCCCGAACAGGGCGGCGTCGAGCTTGAAGAACCGCGCGGCGAGGAAGAGGCAAAGCACCGTGGCCACCAAGAGCACCACGCCCAGGGCGCTGGCCGCGCCCCAGTCGAACTGGTTCTCCAGGATCGCGGTGATCTGGTTCGACACCATGATCACGCGCCCGCCGCCCAGCACTGCCGGAGTGACGTAGAACCCCAAGCACAGCACGAACACGATCAGCGACCCGGCCACCATCCCCGGCAGCGACAATGGGAAGTACACCGCCCAGAAGGCCCGCACCGGGTTCGCGCCCAGATTTGCTGCGGCGTGCATCATGTCGCGGTCGATTTTGCGCATCGCGTTGTAGAGCGGCAGGATCAGGAAGGGCAGCATGATATGCGCCATGCCGATCAGGGTGCCCGTCATGTTATGCACCAGCTTCAGGGGCTTCTCCCAGAACCCCATGTCCATCGCGAACTCGTTGATGATCCCCTTGCGCTGCAGCAGCACCAGCCAGGCATAGGTGCGCACCAGCAAGGACGTCCAGAACGGCAGCAGCACCGCCAGCATGAATACCCCCGCCCAGCGCGGCGGAAGCTGCGCCAGAAAGAACGCCAGCGGATAGCCCAGAGCGATGCAGATCATCGTCGTTAGGATGCTGACCTGAAAGGTGGTGATGAAGATCCGGTAATAGGACTTGTACTGGGTCATCTTGAGGTAGTTCTCTAACGAGAACCCCCCGTCATCCCCGAGGAACGACAGGTAAAAGAGCCACGAGAGCGGGATCAGGATGATCAACCCCACGACGACCAGTGCCGGGATGACCAGGCTCAGGATCGACAATTGCTCGCGGCGATGCTGTCGCCGAAGCTCGGTCTCGTTGGCCGCGCTCGCCATCAGGTGGTTTCGCCGGGGATGATGATCACGTCCTTGCGGTTCAGGCCCACCGCCACCTGCTCTCCCAGCCCGCCGCCTGTGGAATTCGTTGTGGCACCCGTGCCAAATCGGAACGCCAGCTCTATGCCGTTATCCAAGGCGACCAGGGCCATCTCGGATTCGCCCTGAAAAACCGTCTCTCGCAGCGTGCCCCGAAGAACGATGGTGTTGTCGTCCGATTGCGCATCCTGAGCGGCAAAGAAAAGCCGCTCTGGCCGCACCACCAGTGACCAGCTTTCCCCATCCCGGGTCTCGGCAATCTTTTGGTCCCGGTACATCAAGCCGCTTGCGCCGCGCGTTAATGGCAGCATGGTCGACTCGCCGATGAAATCGGCCACAAAGGCGTTGGCGGGCGCGTTATAGATCACTTCTGGCGCGTCTAGCTGCACCAATTGCCCGTCATTGATCACCGCGATCCGATCCGACATGGTCAGCGCCTCGCGCTGGTCATGCGTCACATAGACGGTGGTCACGCCCAGTTTGCGATGCAGGTGCTTGAGTTCGATCTGCATGCGCTCGCGCAGCTTCTTGTCGAGCGCCGAGAGCGGCTCGTCCATCAAGAGGATCCGTGGGCCGAACACAAAGGCCCGCGCCAGGGCGACCCGCTGGCGCTGCCCGCCCGAGAGCTGGTCGATGCCGCGCGCGCCGAACCCGCCGAGCTGCACCGTCTCAAGCGCTTCCTCGACGCGGGCGGCGCGTTCCGGCGCGCCCACCCCCCGCAGCTTTAGCGGGAAGCCGATATTGTCGGCCACGCTCATTTGCGGAAACAGCGCGTAGCTTTGGAACACCATGCCCACGTCGCGCTTGTGCGGCGGCTTGAGGATCACCTCCTCGGCGCCAAACTTGATGCTGCCGCTGTCGGGCCGGTTGAACCCCGCGATGGCCATCAACAGCGTGGTTTTACCGGACCCAGAGGGCCCCAGCAGGGTCAGAAACTCGCCGCTATGGACATCCAGATCCACGGCGTTCAGCGCGTAGACTGGCCCGTAGCGTTTGGTCAGATCGCGGATTGCGATCGGGAGCGCTGCGTCACTCAATGTGCTGGCTTTCATAGGTCGGGCCGCCCGATATGCAGGCGGCCCGCTGTGCGAAGATCATTCGCTGAGCATCTCGATATACATCTCCAGCGCCTCGGCGCGGTGCTCGGCGTACCAATCAAGGCTTATCGGCAGCATCAGCGGCACGTTCTTGGGATGCGAAGGCAGTGCCTCGATCAGCTCTTTCGGCGCGGTGGTGACGTCATAGGCCTTCTTATTGGTCGGTCCATAGGTAATGTGGAACGGCAGGTTGGCCTGGTATTCCGGCTTGGAGACTTCGGCGAGGAACTTCATCGCCACGTCCTTGTTCGGCGCGCCCTTGGGCATCGCGAAGCAGTCGTAATCCAGCAGCGCCTGATTGAACGTGTAGCCCACGGTGGCGCCGTCTTTGGCGGCGTTGTCAAAGCGGCCGTTCCAACCTGTGGTCATGTCGACCTCTTCGTCCTTCATCAGCTGCGCCTGCATGGCGCCCGACTCCCAGAACACGGCGATATGCGGCTTCAGCTCGCGGATCTTGTTGATCGCGCGCTCCTTGCCCTCGCGGGTGGCCAGCACGTCATAGACGTCCTCGGGGGCGACGCCATCGGCCAGCAAGGCGGGCTCTAAAGCGCCGTCCACGTTATTGGCGCGATAGGCGCGGGTGCCGGGGAACTTCTCGACGTCCCAGAAATCGGCCCAGTTTGCGGGCGCGCCGTCGCTTCCCGGCGCGCCATACTTGGCGGTGTTCCAGCTGAACACGGTGGCGAAGACATCAGAGCCCACGCAGTAATCTGTGTAGGTGGTGGGGTAGAAGTCAGAGACGTCCACCACGCCGAAGTCGATCTTCTCCAGGCAGCCCTTCGCGGCGGCCGCGGCCGCGCCGCCGGAACCGGTCACCACCAGATCCCAGGTCACCGCGCCGGATTCCACCTGCAGGCAGGTCTTGGACATAGACGCGCCGGATTCGCGGATGATCTCGATGCCAGAATTCGCCGAGGCGTCATTGAACAGGGCGTTGTCCTGCGCCTGGCCATAGCTGCCGCCCCAGGACACAACCGTGATCGGATCCGCCGCCGCAATCCCAGTGAGTGTAAACGAAGCAGCCACAACGGCTGCAAATCCAAAACGAATTCCCATATTCAATCTCTCCCAATGTTAGGCGCTGTCGCCCTTCGCATGAGAACCATAGGTGAGAGATGTCGCCTTGTCTACGGAACTGAATCGGGTGCCCGGATTAGAATCCCATGCGGTCCACCAGCCGGTGCCAGGCCACCGATGCGGGCAAAAACCACGGCCTGCCGGAGTAAAGCGGCCTGGTACTGAAGGGCACCTTGTCGAACGCGGTCCGGCCCTCGGGCAGGCCCAGGATCTGCTGGCCCACGCGCATGCCCAGATAGCTGGCCATCGACACGCCAGACCCGCAATAGCCCATCGCGTAATGCATCCCATCGCGCTTGCCGACATTGGCCATCGTGTCGAACGTGTAGGCTACGAAGCCCATCCAGCTGTGGCTGATCTTGGTCGCGCTCAGCTCGGGGAACAGCCGGTCAAGATCCCGCTTTAGGCGCATGCCGCTGACGCGGGTGTCGATCTCGCCGCTGGACACCCGCCCGCCGAACACGATCCTGCGCCGGTCCGGCGAGGGGCGGTAGTAATAGACCACCGTCCGGCTGTCGCTGACGATGCGGTCGCTGGGCATAAGCCGGTCCATCAAGGCGGGCTCTAGCGGCTCGGTCGCGATGACGTAGCTGCCGATGGGGATGACGCGGCGGCGCAGCCACGGGGTCAGCGCCCCGGTATAGCCGTTGGTGGCGATCACCACATCGCGGGCCCGCACATCGCCGCGCGCGGTGCGCAGGACAAAGCCGTCGCCGGTCCTCTCGACATTGTCGACGCGGGTCCGCGGGGCGATCTGCGCGCCCGCACGGGTCGCCAGGTCAAGCAGCCCCTGGTGGAAGCGCGCGGGCTCTAGGCTGGCGTGGTTCTCGAATACAACGCCGCCGTGATAGGCGTCGGTGCCCAGCTCTTGCCGCTGATCCTGCCGCGCGACGATTTGGTAGGGCACCTCCAGCCCGTCTGGCTGGTTTGTGACCTCGCGGACCAGTTTGTCAAAGGCCCGCGCGTTATGCGCGGCATGGAACCGCCCGGGCACCTTAAAGTCGCAGTCGATGCCCTCGTCCCGGATGAAGGCCGCGATCCAGTCTAGGGCGGTATGGCCCTCTCTTCGGATGGCAAACGCGATCTCTAGCCCATACTTCTTGGTCAACTCGGCCAGTGAAGGCTTTACGCTTGTGCTGATCTGGCCGCCATTGCGCGTGCTGCAGCCAAAGCCCGCATCCTCTGCATCAAGCACAAGCGTTGACCTGCCGCCGCGCGCGGTCTGGATGGCGGCGTTTAGGCCGGTGTAGCCCGAGCCCACGATCGCAACATCCACGGCCTTTGGCAAATCCACGACCGGGAAGTTTGGCCGAGGAGTGCGCTCCCACCAATAGGGCTCTGATTTGAAGTCCGCCGTGAACATCCCGAGCGTCACCTGGCCAAAAATTCGCAATATCAAAACCATCCAACGTTTGCCTGCGGCCATCAACCCTGCAATTGTCGCGCAAATCGCGGGGACCGGATTGGATAGTTTTGATTTTGTGATTGTCGGCGCGGGCTCGGCGGGATGTGTACTGGCGGATCGGCTGACGGCGTGCGGGCGCCATAGGGTGCTTCTGCTGGAGGCCGGCGGCACGGACAGGCACCCCTGGGTGCGGCTGCCGATCGGCTATGGCAAGGCGTTCCATAACGACCGGCTGAACTGGCGCTACCGCGCGGCGGGGTCAGCGGGGCTTGGCGGGCGCGAGATGTACTGGCCCCGGGGCAAGGTTCTTGGCGGGTCCAGCTCGATCAATGGGCTGGTGTGGATGCGCGGCCTGCCGCATGACTTCGACGACTGGGAGCGCGCGGGCAATCCTGGCTGGGGGTGGCGCGACGTGGCCCCGGTTTTTGACGAGGTCGAGCAGGTGGGCGACGGCACCGATACCGTGCCGCGCCGTGTGAACGTGGCCGCCCGCGGGCAAGAATACCACCCCGTGCGGCATCATTTCATGACCGCCGCCGAGACGATTGGCCTGCCGCACGCGCCGCCCCATGAGGCGCATATGGCCGAGGGCGTCGGACCATATAGCATCACGACCCTTATGGGGCTGCGCCACTCGGCGGCGAACGCGTTCTTGCGCCCCGCGATGCGCCGAGCAAACCTGTCGGTGCGCAAAGGGGTGCTGGTCGAGCGCGTGTTGTTTTCGGGCAAGCGCGCCGTGGGCGTGGCCTATCGCGATGGCGATGCGCGCCACGAGGTCCGCGCTGCCGGTGCGGTGATCCTGGCGGCGGGTGCCGTTGCCTCGCCGACGCTCCTGCAACGCTCCGGCATCGGGCCGAGCGACCTGCTGTCCCGGTTCGGGATCGAGCAGATCCATCAGAACGCCGCGGTGGGGGCCGGACTGCAGGATCATCTGGGGGTCGACTACCTCTTTCGGACCAAACAGGCCACGCTCAACCAAACATTGGGCACATGGACGGGGCGGATCAAAGCGGCGTTGCAGTTCTTGTTGACCCGGGATGGGCCGCTGAGCCTGAGCATCAACCAGATGGGCGGGCTGGTGCGCGGCACTCCGGACGCGCGCGAGCCCGATTTGCAGCTTTATTTCAGCCCCTTAAGCTACACCACGGTGCACAAGAACAAACGCGTTCTACTCAAGCCAGACCCTTGGCCGGGGCTCTCGCTGGGTTTCAACGCGTGCCGCCCGACCAGCCAGGGGCGCGTCGACATCTCAAGCGCGGATGCGGCTCAGCCGCCCAGGATCGCGCCCAACTACCTGGCCACGACAGAGGACGAGCGCGCGACCATCGCGGGCGGGCGGGTCTTAGAGCAGATGCTGAACACCCCGGCGCTGCAGGCTTTGATCGACCGCCCCAACGGGTTCACGCCCGTTGATGCCAGCGACGAGGCGATCCTCGCCGATTTCCGCGCCCGGGCCAGCACGGTCTTCCACGCTTGCGGCACCTGCCGGATGGCGCCCGAAGCGGCGGGGGGCGTCGTCGACCCCAAGCTGCGCGTCCATGGCGTAGAGGGATTGCGGGTTGTGGACGCCTCGATTTTTCCCAACATAACCTCTGCCAACACCAACGCGCCCACGATCATGGTCGCGGCGAAGGCGGCCGGTGACATCCTTGCGGGGCCTGACTGACATGGACAAAATTGCGAAGCTAGAGACCTTCTCGACCGCCGATGTGGGCTTTGTGCGCGTCACGATGGAGGATGGCAGCCAGGGCTGGGGGCAGGTCTCGACCTATCACTCGGACATCACCTGCCTTGTTCTGCATCGGCAGGTGGCGCCCTGGGTGCTGGGGCAGGACTGCACCGATCTGGACGACCTGCTGGACCTTGTGACCGAGCGCGAGCACAAGTTCCCCGGCAGCTACCTGCGCCGCGCCATGGGGGGCGTGGACACCGCGATCTGGGACATGCGCGGCAAACGCGCGGGCAAGCCTGTCGCGGAACTTCTGGGCGGCAGCGCTGGGCCGCTGCGCGCCTACGGGTCGTCGATGAAGCGCGACATCACGCCCGCGGCAGAGGCCGACCGCCTAAAGCGTCTTGCGGACGCACAGGGGTTCGACGCCTTCAAGATCCGCGTGGGCGCCGAGGTCGGGCGCAATCAGGATGAATGGCCCGGGCGCACCGAAGAGATCATCCCGACGATGCGCGCCGCTCTGCCCGACGCGGCGCTGCTCGCGGATGCGAATTCCTGCTTTACCCCGACCCGCGCCATTGAGGTGGGCAAGATGCTAGAGGCCAACGGCTTTTGCCACTATGAGGAGCCCTGCCCATACTGGGAATTGGAGCAGACCAAAGAGGTCACCGAGGCGCTGGAGATCGACGTGACCGGGGGCGAGCAGGATTGCGACCTGCCAACCTGGCGGCGGATGATCGACATGCGCGCGGTGGATATCGTCCAACCGGACGTGATGTATCTTGGCGGCATTGCGCGGACCCTGCGGGTCTGCCGCATGGCCGAGGCGGCGGGCCTGCCGGTCACGCCGCATTGCGCCAACCTCTCGATGGTGACGCTGTTCACGATGCACCTGCTGCGGGCCATCCCGAACGCGGGCAAGTATCTGGAATTCTCAATCGAAGGGGCGGATTATTACCCCTGGCAATACGACCTCTTCACCGAGGATCCTTTCACCATCACCGACGGGCAAGCATTGGTGACGGAGGCCCCTGGTTGGGGAGTGGAAATATCGCCGGAATGGCTGGCGCGGGCATCCTATCAGGTCAGTGAACTGGCCTAGCTCTGTCGGGCCAAGCGCGCCGCTATCACGAGGTCATCCCGCCCAGACCACCGCGATATGCGACGGCCTCTGCGCCCTTTGCATTGCCGTTCTCCAGGCACTCCCTTACCGGCTTCCCCCGCAGCCAAGCCCCTAAGAACGCGGCATTAAAGGCATCTCCGGCTCCGGTTGGGTCCATCACATCTGTAGGCAAGGCCGGGGCATGGGTTTCAACGCCTTTCATCACCGCGGTCGCACCTTTGCAGCCCTGTTTGATGACGGTGAGATCCGAGAAAGGCTCTGGCACGCTCAGCTTGCGCAGCAGCTCCACTTCGGCCGCGTTGGGAAGAAAGACGTCGATCTCTGGCAGCAGGCAGGCGATGTCCTTCGCGCGGATTTGGTCGTCCCAGCTGCAATCCAAAGAGAGGCTGGCCCCGGCCTCCTTGGCGATGCCGATCAGATCGGGGTTCTCAATCAGCGTCGTGGCCTCGCCGATGTGGATATGGTCGATGCGCATCGCGGCGACATCCTTGGCTTGGAACTTCGGGAACGCCGCCCCCGCGCGATGGGTGACAAAGGCGCGTTCGCCATCATGCACAAGCGCGACGGTCAGTTGCGGGTCCGCGGTCTCGGAGGCGCGGCTCAGGCGCAGGTCGACGCCAAGGGCTTCCAGCTGGCCAGTGATGACGTCCCCGAAGGGCGGCGCGGGAAGCTCTGCGGCCAGGCAGGCGTTATGGCCCAATGCGGATAGATGCCCCGCGGTGATGGCGGCCCCGCCCCCGGCGTGCAGCCCGATGCCCCCGGCGAACACCTCAGTTCCCGTCGTGGGCATCCTGGGAAGACCCGTGAAGATGACGTCGCAATACAGCCGACCGACGCAAAGCACGTTGGGTTGATCGCCCCGCTTGCTCACGCCAGCGCACTGCCTGTTTCAGCGTCAAAGATATGCAGGTTTTCCTGCTCCGCGCCCAATCGCACCGTGGCGCCGACCTCGGGCGGGCGGCGGCCATCTGCCTTGGCGATGAATTCGCCCATCTCAGTTGTCACGTAGATCAGCGTCTCGTGGCCCAGCGGTTCCCGCAGCGCAACTTGGCCCTCTAGGAACGGCTCGGCGGCGGCGTCGGTCAGGTCCTCGGGCCGCACGCCAAGCGTCACCTGGCGGCCGGTGCCTACCGGCAGGTCGGCCTTCACCAGATCACCGGTCTTCAAAAGAATCGCCCCGTTTTCAACCGCTTGCCCGGGCAACATGTTCATCGCGGGCGCGCCGATGAACTGCGCGACAAAGGTGTTGGCGGGGGTGTGGTAGACCTCGGACGGGGTGCCGACCTGCTGGATATGCCCGTCCTTCATGATCACGATCCGGTCGGCCATGGTCATCGCCTCGACCTGGTCATGGGTGACAAATATGATCGTGGAACCGACCCGCTGGTGCAGCTTTTTGATCTCCAGCCGCATCTGGGTGCGCAGCTGCGCATCCAGGTTAGAGAGCGGCTCGTCGAACAGGAAAACAGCCGGGTCGCGGACCATCGCGCGGCCAATCGCGACACGCTGCCGCTGCCCGCCTGAGAGCTGATCGGGCTTGCGGTCAAGCAGGTCTGTCATCCCCAGAAGCTCCGCCACCTCTCTGATGCGCTTGTCTTTTTCCGCCCTGGGCGCGGAAGAACTGCGCAGGCCAAAGCCGATGTTTTTGCGCACAGTCATATGCGGATAGATGGCGTAGTTCTGAAAGACCATCGCGATATTGCGGTGCTTGGGCTCTAGATTATTGACGACCCTGCCGCCGATCTCGATGCCGCCAGAGGTGACCTCTTCGAGGCCAGCGATCAGCCTAAGCGTGGTAGACTTCCCGCAGCCCGAGGGGCCAACGAACACAACGAACTCGCCATCCTGAACATCCAGATTGATGCCGTGCAGCACCTGGGTCTTGTCATAGGTTTTCACCAAATCGCGGAGCGCGAGATCGGCCATGGGTCAGGTCTCCGTGAGGTGCTGGAATGCCGCATCAAGCGCCGCATCGGCGGCAGAAACGCGCGAAATTCGACGTCGGCATTGCGTCTGCATTACGTCGGCATCGCGTCGGTATTTTTCCAGCGCTTTCGCCAAGGCGCCAGGCGCGGGCCCGCCGATGCGGTCGCGGCGCGCGATGAAGGTCTCGGGCGAGGTGGCCTCGGCGAAGGCCGGCTTGGTCAGGTCCGGCGCGCGCCCGGTCTCTTCGGCGAAGGCGGCGGCGAACTCGGCATAACCCGACCCAAGCGGCATGCGTTTGGCGATCACCGCGCGGGCGGTCTGGGACGCGATCTCATGCGCCGCGCGGAAGGTCAGCCCCTCGTCCCGCACCAGCGTGTCGGCAAGCTCGGTGATGGTGATGCAGGCGGCATCGGTGGTCTGGCGCACGCGGTCGGCATTGATCGAGCAGGCGGGCAGGAAAGCCGCCAGAAGATCCAGCACCCGCCCGCCGCTTTCAAAGGCGGCGTATCCGGCCTGCTGCACTTCGCCCTCGCTGTCATTCATGTCGGTGAAGGGCGTGTTGTGCATCGTGCTCACCACCATGTCACAGCGCCCCACCGTGACCGAGGCCAGGTGGCGCAGATGCTCGATGGGCACCGGGTTGCGCTTTTGCGGCATGATCGACGAGACCTGCACAAGGGCGTTCGGGACATATAACTGACCGACCTCGAAGGCGGACCAAAACGCCATGTCCTGGATCAGCCGCCCAAGATGCAGGAAGACCAGCTTGATCGCCGAATAGAGCCCGGTGATGTAATCGACCGAGGCGATGCAGCCGTAGGAGTTCACCAGCGGGCCGTCGAAGCCGAGCAGCTCGGCCATGCGCTCCCGGTCGATGGGGAAGCCAGAGGTCGTGATGGCCGCCGCGCCCATCGGGCAATGGTCGAGGCCCCGCATCGCGGCTTCAAGGCGTTCAGCGTCGCGCAAGAGGACCTCGATTGCGGCCGCAAGGTAGTGCCCAAAGGTCGAGGGCTGCGCGGGCTGGCCATGGGTATAGGCCACAATCAATGTGTCAGCCTCCGCCGCGGCCTTGTCGGTCAGCGCGGTTGTGAGGTGCAAGACCTGCTGCATCAGATGACCGGCCCGAGACCGAAGCGCCATTTTGAACAGCGTGTGGTCCATGTCGTTGCGCGACCGCGCGGTGTGCAGGGCCCCACCCAGGTCGCCAAGGCGGTCGCGCAGCTGCGCCTCAATCCAGAAAAAGTAATCCTCGTGCTCGCCGGTATAGGCGAGGGCGGAGAGGTCGGTTTCGCGGGTGATCTCGCCAAGAGCCCGGGCGATCCTTGCAGCGTCCCATGGCGGCAGGATGCCGGTCTCTGCCAGCATCACCAGGTGGGCGCGATTGATCGCGTCCATGCCTTGGGCATAATGCGCCTTCACGCCCTCAAAAAGCGGCGCCAGAACCGTGTCGCGATAGGTCGGATCGGGAAAGGTGGAATTGTCCGTCATCCCTTGAGCCCCGCCATCACGACGCCTCGGATAATGAACCGCTGGAAGATCAGGAACACGATCAGCGTCGGGATCGTTGAAATAGCGGCCCCGGTCATAATCAGCTCCCATGCCACATCCGCCTCGTCCCCGAAGGAGGACAGCCCGACGGGCAGCGTATACATCTCGACCGAGTTGGTCACGATCAGGGGCCAGATGAAGGCCGTCCAGTTGCCCAGGAAGACGAAGATCGCCAGCGCCGCCAGCGCGGGCTTGACCAGTGGCATCGCCACCGTCCACCAGATCTGCAGCTCGTTGAGCCCGTCGATCCGCGCGGCCTCGATGAAGTCATCCGGTACGGTCTCGAAGAACTGCTTCATCAGGAAGGTGCCGAAGGCCGTCATCAGCCCGGGGAACATGATGCCCCAGTAGCTGTCCAGCCAGCCGAACTGCTGGCTCATCAGGTACCAGGGGATCACCAGCATCTCTGTCGGGATCATCAGCGTCGAGAGGATCGCGATGAAGATAATGTACCGCCCCGGGAAGCGGAACTTGCACAGCGTGTAGCCCACCAGGCTGTCGAAAAGCACGTTACAGATGGTGGTGATCAGCGCGATGATGATCGAGTTTAGGAACCACCAATAGAACCGCCCGTCCTCTAACACGAAGGTGTAGTTCTCGATGGTGGGCTCTTCGGGGATGAGCTTGAGGTTATAGATCTCGTGCGGCCATTTCAGCGAGGTCGAGATCATATAGGCGATGGGCATCACCATCAGGATCCCGCCCAGAAACAGCAGCGCCCAGCGCACGTACTGCCCCATATTGGCGGGCCGCTTTGGGCCGCCGGTCTTCAGCAGCGCGTCCGTGGTGGGGCGGATCTGTTCGGCGACGGCCATCAGCGGTCCCTAAGGATGCGCAGCTGCAAGAGGCTGACAACCAGCAGCACCAGGAACAGCACCACCGTCTGCGCGGCGGCATAGCCCATGTCGAAGGACGAGAACGCCGTCTCGTATATCATCAGCACCAGCGGCTTGGTCGAATTCAGCGGCCCGCCCGGATTGCCCGTGGTCATGTTGAACACGTGGTCAAAGATGCGCAGGAACCCGATGGAGGAGAACACCACGATGAACACGATGGTGGGCTTTAAGAGCGGCAGGGTGATCTCCCACAGGACCGTCCAGGTCGACACCCCGTCGATGCGCGCGGCCTCGTAATAGCTCTGCGGTATGGCGCGCAGGCCGGCCATGAAGATGATGATCTGAAAGCCCAAGCCCGCCCAGACCGCCGGCGCCAGGATCGAGGGCAGCGCGTTGGTGGTCGAGTTCAGAAAGGCGATCTGCGGGATGCCGAAGGTGGACAGGAAGTTGTTGAACAGCCCAATCGGCACCGGCTGGTAGAACCAGCGCCAGACCCAGGCCATGGCCACCGCGCTGGTCATGAAGGGCAGGAAATACAGCATCCGCAGGAACCCGTGCATAAAGCGGGTCTTGTCCAGGTGGTAGGCGATGAAGAACGACACCACCAGGCTGACCGGCGTGCCGATCAGCAGGTAGACGAACGTGTTCTTGAAGACCTTCCAGAAGGTCGGATCGGCAAACAGCTTGGCGTAGTTGTCCAGCCCGGTCCAGGTGCGGTCGCCCAGCAGGTTCCAGTCCTGAAAGCTGATCAGGATGGCGTTCCCGGTGGGGTAGAACCGGATCACGCCATAGAACACGATCGGGATCGCCAGGAAGGCGTAGGCCCAGACGATCTGCTTTTGCTTGATCGAGAGATTGCGGTAGCGGGTCATGGCTTGCCTGGCGGGATGGCCCCGACGTTGCCGCCGGGGCCATGCTCCTTAGTCGGCATAGTACTCGTCTAGGATCTTCTGTTCGGCCTCTGCCGCCAAGGCCAGGCTTTCTGCGGGCGACATGCCCTCTAGCGTGATCCGCTCAACCATCTCCACCATCAGCTGGCGCTGCGCGCTCTCATTGGCGAATTTGGTGGTGTTGGCGTAGGCAAGGCCTCGGATGAAGGGGCCATAGACGTCGTTATTGGCGTTGGCCTCTGTCAGACCGACCGATGGCTTGGCGGGGAGCTCGCCGACGACATCAAGCCAGATCTGCATCGCTTCATCCGAGGTAACATAGGCCATGAACTTGACGGCGGCGTCGTATTTCTCGCCCTCGGCCTTTGTCGTGATCGCGTTCACCCAATAGGAGGAATAGTTCGACTGCGCGCCATCCGCCGTCGCGGGCAGCTCGGTCACGCCCCATTTCAGGCCACGGGTCTTGTTGAGCGACCCGATACGGAACGAGCCGTCGATATGCATGCCCGCGCGGCCCGCCTTAAAGGCGGCCTGCGGTTCATCCATAAAGCCGATGGCCGTCACGGCGTCGTCGCCGGTGAACAGACTGGTGTAGAACTCCAGCGCCTTCAGCCCGGCGTCGGAGTTGTAATTCACCTTGGTGTAGTCCGCCATATAGGGCTCGCCGCCCATCTGCCGGATCAGGCCCTCGCGCCACCAATGGTGGTCCTGCGCGGTCATCCCGGCGGTCATGCCGACCTGGGTGAGGTTGCCCGCGCCGTCGCGCTTGGTCATGGCGGCGGCGGCGGCGATCATCTCTTCCATGGTGGTGGGCGGCTCCACGCCCGCCTCCGCCAGAAGCCGCTCGTTATAGAACAGCGCCAGCGAGCGCACCGCGGTGGGCAGCGCCCAATAGGCGTCGCCGTCTTTCATCGCCTGGACCATGGGGAAGAACTCTTCGTCGATGGTCGCGGCTGGGAAGGCGTCGGCGGGCAGAGGCTGGATCAGCTCTGCCTCGACGTAATCGTTCAGCCAGCCGTAGAACAGCTGCACCACATCCGGGCCCTCGCCCGCGGGGATCGCCGCAGCGACCTTGGTGCGGTAGTCCGCATAGGGGAAGTGGGTCATCTTGACGGTGATATCGGGGTTGGCGGCCTCGAAATTGTCGATCAGCTGCTCCATCGCCGCAACCCGGGCGTCGAAGAAATACTGCCAGTACTCGATCTCGACGGCGTTGGCCGCGCTGCCGAGAAGCGTGGCGATGCCGGTGGCGGCGCTTAGGGCTAGTGCTTTGAACTTAATGGTATTCATAAGAATCCTCCCTGCATTTTTGATCCCATCGGTGCCGCAGATTGGCGGTCGGACGGGGTGCATGTGCCTTAAGGGTTAGCTCAACTCTCTTGAGCTATCAAGCATCACAAGCTAATCCGGTACCATGATTACCCTGACTGAAAGCGTGGTCGGCGCGAATGCCGGGCGCTCCCGAGGCCATAACCGCCAGGTCGTTCTGGGCCGCATCCGCAGCGCCGAGCGCATAGGCCGCGCCGAGATCGCCCGCGCCTCTGGGCTGTCGACACAGGCGGTGTCGAACATCATCGCGGATCTCCTGGCGGACGGCCTGATCGTCGAGGGCGGGCACCGCGCGGTGTCGCGCGGGGTGCCAGTGGTGCAATACGCGCTGAACCCCCAGGGCGCTTTCGCCGCCGGGATCGAGATCAGACCCGACGCGGTGTTCGGCGCGCTGCTGAACTTCTGCGGCGAATTGGTTGTGGAACGGCGGCGCAAGGTCAGCACCAACGACCGCGACGGCGTGATCGCCGCGGTGCGCGACATGCAGGCGCGCATCTTCAAGGGCGCGGGCTGTGATCCAACGCGGCTTTTGGGGCTTGGCATCGTCATGCCGGGCCCCTTCGGCTGCACCGGCATCGAAGGCGGCGCCTCAGAGCTGCCGATCTGGGACGACACCCCGCCGGAGGTCTGGCTGTCAGAGCGGCTGGGCCAGCCGGTGCTTGTCGAGAATGACGCCAACGCCGCCGCCATCGCCGAGCGCGTGTCCGGCGCCGCCCAGGGCCTGGACAGCTATGGGTTCTTGTATTTCGGCGTGGGGCTGGGGCTTGGCATGGTCCATCGCGGCCGCTTGCAGGCCGGCGCCTATGGCAACGCCGGAGAGATCGGCACCCTGCAAGTGCCCTGCGACGGCAAGCTGGTGATGCTGGAAGACGTGGTCAGCCGCCGCTCGCTGTCGGAGGCCCTGCGCGCCTCAGGCGCGGCCACCCAGGACGTTGGCGATCTTGCCAGGCTCTACGAGGCGGGCGATCCCGCACTGCACCGCTGGCTAGAGCGCACCGTCGAGCCGCTCTCCGCCGCCATTTCCATCGTCGAGAACCTGTTCGACCCGCAGACCATCATCCTGGGCGGGGCCATGCCCGACAACATCCTGGACCATATGACCGAGACGATCCGCCTGGCGTCGCGCTCCGTCTCCAACCGCGCCGCGCGGCAGATGCCGCGGCTGATGCGGGGCGCCTCGGGGCGGATGACCGCCACGCTGGGGGCCGCCGCCCTGGTCGTCAACCACGCCTTCACGCCGAAAATCGCCCCGCAACCGCAGGAGCTTTGATGCCGACTGCTGAACAGACCCGAATAGATGCCGCCCGCGCCCGCCCCCGGATCATGGAGCTTTGGTGGGCGCTGCAACCCCTGCGGTCGGTGATACGCTTCATGCAGACCGGCGCCCATCCCGACGACGAGGTCTCGGGGATGCTGGCCGCGCTGGCGTTCCGCGACGGGATCAACATCTCCTACGCCTGCTCGACGCGGGGCGAGGGCGGGCAGAACGATGTCGGGCAAGAGGCCGGCGCGGCGCTGGGCGCGCTGCGCACCCGCGAGATGGAGCGCGCCTGCGATGTGCTGGGCATGCGGATGTATTGGCACTCGGAGACGCCGGAAGACGCGATCACCGATTTCGGGTTCTCCAAGAGCGGCGAAGAGACCCTGGCGCGCTGGGGCAAGGACCGCACCCTGGCGCGGTTCGTCGACATCATACGCAGCGAGCGGCCCGACATCATCTGCCCCACCTTCCTGGACGTCCCCGGGCAGCACGGGCATCACCGCGCGATGACGCAGGCCGCGCACCAGGTCATGGCCGCCGCCGCCGACCCGGCATTCGCCTCGGATCGCCCGCCCTGGCAGGTCAAGAAGCTCTACCTGCCGGCCTGGTCCGGCGCCGGGCAGGCCTATGACGACGACCTGCCGCCGCCGCCCGCGACGCTGACGGTTGACGGCTCTGGCCGGGACGGCATCAGCGGCTGGTCCTGGGAGCAGATCGGGCAGCAATCGCGCGCCTACCATCGGACCCAAGGCATGGGCCGCTGGGTGCCGAGCGATCAGCGCAGGGATTGGCCGCTACACCTCGTTGAAAGCCATGTAGACGGGCCGGACGAAGCTTTGAGCTCTGGGTTGGCGGGCTCTGTGGGAGATCTGGCCAAGGGCGCAAAGCCCGGTGAGTTCAGCGAAGCCGTGGCCAAGGTGCAGGCCGCGATTGAGGCCACTTTGGTGGCCTTCCCGGCCTTCGATCTGGTCGCGGACTCGGCCTTTGAGGCATTGGAAGCGGTGCAAGCCGCCCGGGCACATTGCCCCGACCACCTTCGCCAAGACGTCGCGCATCGCCTGGAGGCAAAGGAGGTCCAGCTTGGCCATGTGATCCGGCTCGCCCTTGGGGTGGACGTGGATTTCCGCAGCTCTGAGGTGTTTCTTTCGCCCGGCACACGGGTCGGTCTTGTGCTGGAATGCAATCGGGGCGCCGCGGACGCCGCAGAGCTTACCTTGGACCTGCCAGAGGGATGGGTGGCCAAGGATCAAAGCCTTGAGATCGCCGCAACCGCCGCCCCGACCTGTCCTTACCGCGTGACCTATGACCCCCGTGACCCCAGCGCGCCCGCCGCCATGGTGACGCTTGCGTATCGGGGTGCCCAGGCCTCTATCCGGGTTCCGATGGAGGACACCCCGGTTGTTCTGCCGGTGCACATGGCGCGCGCCACTCCGGATGCCGGGTTGATCAACCTTGCCGTCGCGGCCCGCGACCACATGCTGCGCATAGATGAGGTCTCGCCAAAGGGCGCAGACGCCAAGCTCGGCGCGCCAAATGGGTGGACCCTGCGCGGAACTGACGAGGGCTTCGCGATCAAGCCGCCCTCGAATTTGCAGGCCGGGCTTTATGAGATCCCCGTTCTTGTGGGCGACCAACCGGCCATGCGCGTGCAGCGGATCAAACACGCGCATACCGCTTCGACCGCGCTTGCGCGACCGGCGATTCTGCGGCTCTTTGCCCTGAAGGCCGACCTGCCAGATGTGAGGGTCGGCTATGTCGGGGCGGGCAATGACCGGGTGAGCCACTGGCTGTCGATGCTGGGCGCGGATGTCACTGATCTGTCCGACACGGAGCTGACCAGCCAAGCCGATCTGGCGCGGTATGACACGATCATCGTCGGCATCTTCGCCATGCGGTTCCGCGCCGGCCTGTCAGAGGCGATGCCCGGGCTTCACCGCTGGACCAGGGCGGGCGGCACGCTGGTGACGCTCTACCACCGGCCTTGGGACAATTGGCTGCCGGAGCAGACGCCGCCGCATCGCTTGGAAATCGGGCAGCCCTCGCTGCGATGGCGCGTCACCGACGAGGCCGCCGAGGTGCGCCACCTGGTCGAGCATCCGCTGCTGTCGACCCCGAACACCATCGGCCCCCAGGATTGGGCCGGGTGGGTCAAGGAGCGCGGGCTCTACTTCGCCAAAAGCTGGGACGCGGCCTATACGCCTCTGATCGAGATGGCCGACCCCGGCGAGGACCCGCATCGGGGCGCGCTGCTGGTCGCGGATGTCGCGCAGGGGCGGCATGTTCACACCTCATTGATTTTGCATCACCAGATGGAGAACCTTGTGCCAGGGGCCTTCCGTCTTATGGCCAACCTCATCGCCAAACGGGCATGACCGAGGCGCCGCGCGACAACCTTCGGGGCGGCGCGTGGCTTTTGGCGGATCTGTCGCTGAACATCTGGTCGCTGTCGTTGGTCAAATGGCTGGGGGCGGATTACGCCGCCGCGCAGGTCGTGTTTTTCCGGGCCATTGTCGGGCTGATGGTGATCTCTCCGCTGATCTGGGCAAGGCGGCAGCAGTTCCGGCAGATACCGCGCCTTCCTCTGCACCTTCTGCGGGTCGTGCTATCCGCCGTCACCCTGTCCGCCAGTTTCTTTGCGATTGCCCGGCTGCCATTGGCGGTGTTCACCGCGATCAGTTTCACCCGCCCTATCGTCACGATGCTGATGGCGGCTTTGATCCTGCGCGAGGTGATCGGGCTACGGGGCTGGAGTGCCGCGGCGGTGGCCTTTGTTGGCATCCTGATCGCGGTCGATCCCGGCAACGTGCCCTTGGGGTGGGGCCTGGCCGCGATGGCGATTGTCGTGCTTACCGCCTCGGCGGTTGTGATCGCCACGCGCGCGCTGCGCGCGGCCCCGCCGATTGTGATGATGATGTTCTACACGTTGGGGCTGTCGCTGTGCAGCCTGCCCTTCGCCTGGGCAGCCTGGGCGCCGGTTCCAACGCACCACCTGGGCGCGTTCGTATTGATCGGCTGTTTCGCGCAGGCCGCGCAGTTTTGCTTTCTGCGCGCGCATTACTTTGGGGCGGCGGGCTATTTGTCCGTGCTGAGCTACACAAGCCTCATCTTCTCGGTCAGCGTCGGGTACTTCCTGTTCGGAGAGGTGCCCGGGGCCCGGTTCGCGCCGGGGGCGGCGCTGGTCATCGCCGCATCGCTTTTTGTGACGCTGAGGGCGCGCGCGGGACCGGATAGCGGCTGATCGGTTTGCCCGCGGCTAGGCTCCGGTGAAGCCTTATGGGAGTGCCCCGATGGCAGAGGCCATTCTCGCGGGGCTTGCGTTCAGGCCACCTGCAGCTTGCCTTGAGAATGTGACTTGGGGACGCGTACAAAGATCACGGCGCCTCCTGTGACCTGCTCAGCGGACACCAGCTCGGGCAGCGCGCCTAGGTCCGTGTGAATGATCCGCTCGGCCTCTTTTGACACCTCTATGCAGAGATCGACCGGTGTCTTCGCCGAGACCCCGTGGCTGATGAGTTGCTGCGAGATCTGCGACGCGGCGCCGACCCCCATGTAGATCGCGAGGGTCGATCCCGGGTGCAGATAGCGCGCCCATTCGGGGGCGGGGTCGCCGGGTTTGCATTTGCCTGTGACCAGCACCACCGCGTCCGTAGTTCCGCGCTCTGTCAGCCCGATGCCCATCCGCGCGGCGGCGGCAGAGGCGGCGGTGATGCCGGGCACGATCTCGACAGAGATGCCCGCGGCCCTGGCGGCTTCAAGCTCCTCCGTGGCGCGGCCAAAGACGCTGGGATCGCCGGACTTCAAGCGCACCACGTGGCGCCCCTTCTTGGCCTCGGCCACGATCAGCGCCGTGATCTTGTCCTGCGGCCAGGCGCAGGCGCCGACCTCTTTGCCGACGAAAACGCGCTCGGCGTCGCGGCGGGCCAGCTCCAGAACGTCGGGGTCCACAAGGCGGTCGTAATAGATCACATCGGCCTCTTGCAGGCGCTCCACGGCGCGCAGCGTCAGCAAGTCACGCGCGCCGGGGCCCGCGCCGACAAGCGCGATATGGCCGTCGTCATTCGTGTCGGGCGCGCGCCCGGATGCGATGGCCGCCTTGAGCATGCGCGCGGCGCCGGTTTCGTCTCCGCTATCGTGCAGCTGCGCCGGCTTGGCCCCAAAGGCCCAGGCCCAGAAGGCCCGGCGCCGATGCATCGGGATCGACCGCGCCACCGCCCCGCGCAGATGCCCCGCCAGGGCCGCGAAATGCCCGATGCGCGGCGGCAGCATCGCCTCGATCTTGGTCTTGATCGAGCGGCCCAGAACGGGTGCTGTGCCCTCGGTGCCGATGGCGACGACGACGGGGTCGCGGTCCACCAGGGACGGCGTGAGCGCATCGCAGAGTTCCGGCGTATCCACCACGTTGATCACGGTGTTGGCGGATCTGGCGATGGCATAGACCGCGCGATCCGCCCCCGGGCACCCGGTGGCGATAAAGGTCAGGGCGGTGCCGTCAAAGAGGTCCGGCGCGATCGGGCCCGCGTGGTGCGAGGCCAGCCCCGCCTCGACAAAGCCGCGCAGCTCGGCGTCCAATTCCGGCGCGACGAGCACGATTTCACCGTCGGTTTTCTGCATCAGCCGGGTCTTTTGGGCGGCCTGTTCGCCGCCGCCCACGATCACGATGCGGCGCCCGGTGGTCTTGAGGAACATTGGAAAGGATTTCATCGCGTATCTCCTTGGCTATTCGGCGGCGACCGGCAGCTTGAAGCGCGCCATCAGCTCGGTGATCTCAGGGCGGCAGGACCCGCAGGTCACGCCTGCGCCTGTCGCTTCGCAGATCTGGTCGATGCTGGCGGAGGGCGCGCCCGAGATCGCCGCCAGGATCGTATTGCGGCCCACGGACATGCAGGAGCACACCGTCGGGCCAGGGTCCGGCATATGCGCCGACGGGCGGGCCGCCAGAACGTTCGGCCTGGCCGCGTTTAGGGTCGAGGCCACGAAATCGCGCGCCACCATAACGGGTTGGTCCGACACAAAGAGCGCGGCCTGCAATATGTCGCCGTCCCAGAACGCCAGCCGCGTTTGGGTCGCGCTGCGAAGGGTTTCGGGCTCTCCAGACACGGCGAAGAGCGATTGGGCAAGCTCCTCCCAGCTGCTTGGTTGGCCTTGCCCGGCCAGCTCGGTGCGCCAGCCGCTTTCCGTGCGCATCGTCGCCGCGTAATCCGTGGCCAGGGCGGGCTTGCCGCGCGACACGGCGAAACCGTACCAATCGGCCTTGAACGGGGCGATGGCGACAACGCTTGCCTTGCTTTCCGGCTGGCCCGACACCGGGTCGACAGCCGGCGCGACAAGCGCGTTGACGCGGCTTGCGGGGCCGGTTTCGCCGGTCCAATGCATCGGCGCAAAGGGCGCGCCCGGAGTTGCGTCCTCGGTAATGAAGACCCGCAGGATCGCGCGCCCGGTTGGGCTGGTGACCAGGGCCAGATCGGCGGGGGCCAGGCCAATAGCGGCCGCGTCGTCCGGGTGGATGGCTAAGAACGGCTCTGCCAGGTGCCGCGACAGGCGCGGCGATTTGGCGGTGCGTGTCATCGTGTGCCATTGGTCCCGCACGCGCCCGGTGTTCAGGCGGAAGGGGTATTTGGGTCCGGTCACCGCGGCGGGAGGCCGTTGCGTCACGGCAACGAACCGGGCCTTGCCGCCGGGGGTAAAGAACCGCCCATCGCCGAAAAAGCGCCCTCCGGTTCTGATGGCAGATACGGGCCAGCGGGTCGGGGCCAAGCTGTCGTAATCGTCGTCGCTGATTGTGCTGAGCCCAGAGATATCGAAGTCGCGCCCAAACTTGCCCGCCAAGGCGCTGAGGCGGGCATGCTCGCGAAACACCTGCGCCGGGCCGTCATAGTCAAAGGCCTCTGCCCATCCCATGCGCTGGCCGATTTCGGCGAAGATCGCCCAGTCGGGCTTGGCAAGGCCGGGCGCCGCGATTGTCGCCTTTTGGCGGCTGATGGTGCGGTCGGAGTTGGTGACGGTGCCGTCCTTCTCGCCCCATCCGGCGGCAGGCAGCACGACATCGGCCAAACGAGCGGTGTCCGTATCGGTGGTGAGATCGCTGACAACGACGAAGTCGCAGGCCTTGATGGCGTCGCGCACGCGGTCGGCGTCGGGCATCGACACGGCCGGGTTGGTACAGGCCACCCACAGCGCCTTGATGCGGCCATCCGCGACGGCGTCGAACATATCGACCGCCTTGAGGCCAGGCTTTTGCGCGATGGTGGGAGCGCCCCAAAAGCTTTGCACTGCGGCCTTGTGATCGTCGTTCTCCAGGTCCAGATGCGCGGCCAGCATATTGGCCAGCCCGCCGGTCTCGCGCCCGCCCATGGCGTTGGGCTGGCCGGTGACGCTCAGCGGGCCCATGCCGGGCTTGCCAATGCGGCCCGTGGCCATGTGGCAATTCAGAATGGCGTTGACCTTGTCAGCGCCCGAGCTCGACTGGTTCACGCCTTGGCTAAAGACCGTGACCGTGCGCTCGGTCTTGGCGAAGAGCTGATAGAAATCAGCGGTTTCCTCGGCGGTCAGCCCGGTGGATTTGAGGTCATCCAGGCGCGCTTGGGACAGGGCCTCGGCGAAACCGTCGGTATGTTCTGAGACGAAATCAGCGTCATATGCAGTGGATTGCGCAAGATGGGCTAGAAGCCCATTGAACAGGGACACGTCCGAGCCGGGGGCCAGCTTGAGATGCAGATCGGCGATGTCGCAGGTCGCGGTGCGGCGCGGGTCCACGACGACGATCTTGGTGCCGCGCGCCGCCCGGGCCGCCGCAAGCCTTTGATATAAAACGGGATGACACCAGGCGAGGTTGGAGCCCACAAGCACCACCAGGTCGGCCTCTTCCAGGTCCTCGTAGGTGCCGGGCACCGTATCCGCGCCGAAGGCACGCTTGTGCCCGGCCACGGTGGAGGCCATGCAAAGCCTTGAATTCGTGTCGATATTGGCGCTGCCGATAAAGCCCTTCATAAGCTTGTTGGCGACGTAGTAGCACTCGGTCAGGAGCTGCCCCGAGACGTAGAAGGCGACGCTGTCGGGGCCATGTTCCGCGATGCTGGCCTTGAATTTTTGCGCAACCAGATCAAGGGCTTGATCCCAGCCGGTGCTTTGCCCGTGCACCTGCGGCGAGAGCAGGCGGTCGTCAAGCGACATCGTCTCGCCCAGGGCCAGCCCCTTGGAGCACAAGCGCCCGTAATTCGCCGGGTGATCGGGGTCGCCCTCGACGGTGAGGCCGCCGGCGCCATCGGGGCGGGCCAGCACGCCGCAGCCCACCCCGCAATAGGGGCAGGTGGTGCGGATCGCGCTATCGAGCTGATCACGCATTTCGCCGAAGATCCCGCGTCGGTGTTACGTCGGTATCACGTTGGTTTTGCGTCCGCGCGATCATCAAGCCGCTTGCCGACCGAGCTTTGCCGCCTCGATCAGGACACGCCCGTCCTCGACGCGCGCGGCATAGGTCATGATCCGGCCCTCATCGGCGCCTTGCGCCTCGCCCGTCTCGAGGTCGAACACCCAGTTATGCAGCGGGCAGGTCACCTTGCGGTCATGCACGATGCCCTCGTTCAACGGCCCCTGCTTGTGCGGGCAGGTGTTGGACGTGGCAAAGACCTCGGCCTCGCCGGTGCGGAACACCGCGATGCAGCCCTGGGCCGTCTTGACCTTGCGTGCGCCGCGCAGGGGGATGTCGTTGATGTCGCCGATATCGATCCAGCTCATTCCGCGGCCTCCAGGGTGAGGTCCGCCATGGGGCCGAACTTGCGGGCCTTCTGCTCTTGGCTGAGCTCTGCCCAGGGGTCGGTCTGGTAGATCGACTGCGACAGCTCGAAGGCCGCGACCAGGCGCGCGCGCTCTGCGTCATCGGCGATCCGCTCGCGCACCCAGTCCATGCCGACCTTGGCGATCCACTTATAGGGGCGGTCCAGGTATTTGGCGTTCTCGCGATAGAGCTGCACGAAGGCGACGACCTGCTCCATCGCCTCGTCCTCGGTGGTGACCTTGGTCAGCGGTTGGATCTCTTTGAGATCCATGCCCGCGGCCCCGCCGACGCCGATCTCATAGCCGCTATCGACGCAGATGATCCCCAGGTCCTTGCAGGTCGCCTCGGCACAGTTCCGCGGGCAGCCAGAGACCGCCAGCTTGACCTTATGCGAGGTCCAAGAGGCCCAGAGCTTGCGCTCTAGCTTGATGCCCAGCCCGGTGCTGTCCTGCGTGCCGAACCGGCAATGATCGGTGCCGACGCAGGTCTTCACCGTGCGCAGCCCCTTGGCGTAGGCGTGGCCGCTGACCATGCCCGCCTCGTTGAGATCCGACCAGATCGACGGCAGGTCCTCGCCGCGGACCCCAAGCAGGTCAATACGCTGCCCGCCGGTGACCTTGACGGTGGGAACCTTGTACTTGTCGGCGGCGTCGGCAATCGCGCGCAGCTCGTTGGGGGTGGTGATCCCGCCCCACATGCGCGGCACCACGCTAAAGGTGCCGTCCTTCTGGATGTTGGCGTGCTTGCGCTCGTTCACAAAGCGGCTCTGCGGGTCGTCTTGATACTCCACCGGCCAATCCGCCAGCAGGTAGTAGTTCACGGCCGGGCGGCAGACATGGCAGCCGTTCGGCGTCTTCCAGCCAAGCTCTTGCCAGACCGCCTGCTGCGACTTCAATTCCTGGCTTTTGATCAGCCGCCGCACGTCCTCATGGGTCAGGTCGGTGCAGCCGCAGACCGGCTTGGCCGTCGGCATCTGGAAGTCATCGCCCAGCGTGTGGGCGAGCAGTTGCTCCACCAGCCCGGTGCAGGTCCCGCAGGAGCTGCTGGCCTTGGTGGTCGCCTGGACAGCGCCCAGGTCGGTCGCCCCGCCCTGGATCGCCTCGACAATCTGGCCCTTACATACGCCGTTGCAGCCGCAGATCTCTGCGTCAGCCGGTAAGGCTGCAACGGCCGCCATAGGGTCCAGCGCGGCCCCCCCTTGGAAGGCGGGCCCAAAGATGAGCGTGTCGCGCATCTCTGTCACGTCGGTCTTGTCCTTGATCAGCCCGTGGAACCAGCCGCCATCGGCGGTGTCGCCATACATCACCGCGCCGATCAGCCGGTCGCCTTGCAGCACCAGGCGCTTGTAGACGCCGCGCGCCGGGTCGCGATAGACGATGTCGTCGCGGTCCTCGCCCTCGGCGAAGTCGCCGGCGCTGAACAGGTCACAGCCGGTGACCTTCAGCTTGGTGGCGGTCTCTTTGTTCACAAAACCGGCCTCTTGGCCCGCCAGGGTCTTGGCGGCGACCTTGGCCTGCTCGTAGAGCGGGGCGACCAGGCCGAACACCGCGCCGTCATGCTCGACGCATTCGCCGATGGACAGCACGTCCGCGTCGCTGGTGATCATCTGGTCATCGACATGGATGCCGCGCCCGCAGGCCAGCCCCGCCTCTTTCGCCAGCGCCACCGAGGGGCGGATGCCCACCGCCATGCATAGCAGGTCGCAGGGCAGCTCGGTGCCGTTGTCCAGCACCAGCGCTTTGACGCGGCCATTCTCGCCCAGGATCTCTTTCGAATTCGACGAGCAGAGCACCTTGATGCCGCGCTCGATGAGCTCCTTGCGCAGAAGGTAGCCCGCGGCCTCGTCCAGCTGGCGCTCCATCAGGTGGCCCATCAGATGCACCACGGTGACGTCCACGCCGCGGGCATGCATGCCCGCCGCCGCCTCAAGCCCCAAGAGCCCGCCGCCGATGACCACTGCCTTCTGACCGGCGCCCAGGCCCATCATCCGCTCGGTGTCCTCCAGGTCGCGGTAAGCGATCACGCCCTCCAGGTCATGCCCCGGCAGCGGGATCATGAATGGCTCCGAGCCGGTGGCGATCACCAGCTTGTCATAGCTGACCGTGCCGTTGTCACCCGTCACCGTCTTGGCGGCGCGGTCAATCGCGGTGACCCGCTCGCCAAAGCGGCAGGTCACGCCCTTGTCTTCGTAGAACGCGGCGTCATGGGTGACGATCTGCTCGTAGGTCTTGTCCCCCGCCAGCACGGGCGAGAGCATGATCCGGTCATAGGTGCCGCGCGGCTCGGCGTTGAACAGGGTGATGTTCCAATCGCCCTGCTCAGAGGCGTGCTCGACCAGCCGCCCGGCGGCCATGCCCGCGCCGATGATCACTAGGTCTTTCATGCGGCCTCCGGGTATGCAGCGGCGACCATGACGCCCGAGAGAGTGGTGTAGGCGGCAAGCCAGGCCTTGGCGACCTCGTCGTTCCAGCCCTCGCCCAGGCCCTTTTCCAGGGTGCGCATCAGCGAGGCGCCGACCTTGCCGTAATCCTCGGCCTTTACGCCGTAATCGACATGGGCCACGGCCAGCCGTTCGGCCACGGGCACAATCTTGTCGAGGTCGCGCAGGCCGTTCACGACCACGGCCAGGGTGGCCATCAGTTTATTGCCCTGTTCGCTGATGTCCGAGTTGGCAAAATACGGTTTTACACCGGGCGCGGTTTCAAAGAGGTCGGCGTAGAACATCTGCGCCGCCGCGTCCTTGATCGGCGCCACCTTGGCAAAGCTGTCTTGCACAAGGGTGATCTGACTATCGTCCATAACGGTCACTCCGCTGCGATGGGTTTGGGGGCCGGCTGTTTCGGCTTTGGCTTGGCGCCGTGCTCGTATTTCTCGAGGAAATCGAGCACCTCTTGGCGGTAGTTGTAGTAATCGGCGTGCTCGAGCAGCGCCTTGCGGGTGCGCGGGCGCGGCAGATCCACATCAACGATCTTGCCGATGGTGGCCTGCGGCCCGTTGGTCATCATCACCACGCGGTCGGCCAAGAGGATCGCCTCGTCCACGTCATGGGTGACGCAGATGGCAGTCACCTTGGTGCGCGACCAGACTTCCATCAGCACCTCCTGCAGCTCCCAGCGGGTGAGGCTGTCGAGCATGCCAAAGGGCTCGTCCAGCAGCAGCAGCTTGGGCGACAGGGCAAAGGCGCGGGCGATGCCGACGCGCTGCTTCATCCCGTTGGAGAGATCCATCGCGGATTTGTCCATCGCATCGGCCAGCCCGACGCGCTCCAGGTAGTATTCCACCACGTCCTGGCGCTCGGCCTGGCTGGCCTTGGGATAGACCTTGTCCACCCCGATGGCGACGTTCTGCTTGGCGGTGAGCCAGGGGAACAGCGAGGGCGACTGGAACACCACCGCGCGTTCCGGGTCGGCGCCCTCGACGTGGTGCCCGTCCAGCACGATCGCGCCCTTAGAGATCTCGTTCAGCCCGGCGGCCATGGTCAGCACGGTGGACTTGCCGCAGCCGGAATGCCCGATCAGCGAGATGAACTCGCCCTTGTTCATCTTGAAGTCAAAGTCTTCGACCACGGTCAGGGGCCCCTTGGGCGTGGGGTAGACCTTGTGCAGCTGCGAGAACTCCAGATAGCGCTCGTCGCGCTTGCTCTCGGCGGCCTTGGCCACGGCGCTTGGCACGCCATGGATCGGGGTGACGTCCGGCAGGATGCGGGTGCCCTCGATCTTGGCCTCGATGCCCACATCCATGAGGTATTTGGTGACCTCGGCGCGCAGCGTCTTGAAGCCCTCGTTGTGGTTCATGGCGGTGCGGTCGCGGGGGCGGGCGAGGTCCACGCTGAACTCGGCGCCGAGCGTGCCATCGGGGTTGAGCGCGATGATGCGGTCGCCCATCAGGATCGCCTCGTCCACGTCGTTGGTGATCAGCACGCAGGTTTTCTTCTCGGCCTCCCAGATGCCCACGATCTCGTCGGCAAGGTTGCCGCGGGTGAGCGCGTCAAGCGCGCTGAGCGGCTCGTCCAGCAGCAGGACCTCGGGATTCATCGCCAGGGCGCGGGCCACGTTGACCCGCTGGCGCATGCCGCCCGAAAGCTCGGCGGGGCGGCGGCTGGCGGCGTGGCTCAGGCCAACCATGCTGACGTAATGCGCCACCTTCTTGGCGCGCTCCGCCTTGGAGAGCTTGGGGAACACGGTGTCCACTGCCAGCCCGACATTGCCGCTGACCGTCAGCCAGGGCATCAGCGAGTAGCTCTGAAAGATCACCCCGCGCTCTGGCCCCGGGCCCTTGATCGGCTGGCCCTTGAAGGTCACCGCGCCCTTGCTTGGCGTGTCCAGACCGGCCATCAGGTTGATCAGCGTGGTCTTGCCGGTGCCCGAGAAGCCGAGGAAGACCAGGAACTCGCCCTCCTCGACCTTCAGGTTGATGTCCTGCAGCACCGGGGTGGCTTGGTCGCCCTGCCCGAAGCTTTTGTAGGCGTCTTTGAACTCTAGCATCTCGGCCTACCGGTTATTGGTGAAGGTAAAGAGCGACTGCAGCGCGTACATCACCCGGTCCAGCAGGAAGCCGATGATGCCGATGGTCAGCACCGCGACCATGATCTTGGCCAGCGACTGGCTGGAGCCGTTCTGGAACTCGTCCCAGACGAACTTGCCCAGGCCGGGGTTCTGCGCCAGCATCTCGGCGGCGATCAGCACCATCCAGCCCACGCCCAGCGACAGCCGCAGCCCGGTGAAGATCAGCGGCAGCGCCGAGGGCAGCACCAGCTTGGTGATCTTGGTATAGGTGTTCATCTTGAGGACCTTGGAGACGTTCACCAGGTCCTTGTCGATGCTCGCCACACCCAGCGCGGTGTTGATCAGCGTCGGCCAAAGCGAGCAGAGCGTGACCGTGATGGCCGAGATCACAAAGCTCTTGGGCAGCAGGCCATCGTTAGAGGCCGCCAGCGCCGAGACGATCATGGTCACAATCGGCAGCCAGGCCAGCGGCGAGACGGGCTTGAAGATCTGGATCAGCGGGTTCAGCGCCGCGTTGGCAATCGGCGAAAGCCCCGCCGCGATGCCAAGGGGCACGGCGACCACGGTGGCGATCATGAAGCCGAAGAACACGGTCTGGATCGAGGTCCAGATCTGCTGGTAATAGGTCGGGGCGCCGGTGAAGGCGCGCGCCTTGGGCTCTTTGCCCTGGGCGATCAGGCGCTCGTTCAGCTTGGCGACCTTGGCGTCGAACTCGGCCTTCTTGGCGGCCTTGGCCTGGGCGTCCTCGTGCAGGTTCAGCGCCTGCTCCCAGACCTGCCCGGGGCCGGGAACCGCGCCCAGCGAGGTCTGGACCTGCGGGGCCAGCATGCCCCAAAGCGTAAGGAAGGCCGTGATGGCCAGGATCGGCACGCCCAGAAGCCGCCAGATCTCGCCCGCCTGCGCGCGCGGATTGTCGCCCGCGGCGGCCTTGAGAACGGGGGTCAGCCAGGACAGCCCCAGAACCTGGAACCACTTGTCGGCCTTGTTGATGCGGGTGAACAGGCGGGCGCGCCGCGCTTCTTTCTGGGCCTCTTTGGCCTCTGCCGCGGAGAAGTTCGGGTCAACAGCGGTCATGGAGCATGCCTTCGCTTTTGTGGAGACGGGGGCGGGACAAGTCCCGCCCTACGGTTGTTGCGCGAGCTTTGTAGGGCGGGACTTGTCCCGCCCTTGCTTCGCTTTGCTTAGCCCTGTATCTCGGTGCCCACGACGATCTGCTCGCCGCGCAGCCCGATGGGCAGGCTCTCAAGGTAGGCGTTCGGCTGGGTCCCGTCATAGGGGATGCCGTCGATGATATCCTCGGCCGGGGTCACATCCTTGTAGCCGGTGCTGTCCCAGGGGAAGTCGACCTCAGAGGCATAGCCCTCGTCCACCACCAGGCGCGCGGCCTCCAGGTAGATATCCGGGCGGTACACCTTCTTGGCGACCTCGTCATACCAGGCGTCCGACTTCGGCTCGGCGATCTGGCCCCAGCGGCGCATCTGCGTCAGGTACCACACGGCGTCCGAGTAGAACGGGTAAGTCGCGTTGTAGCGGAAGAACACGTTGAAGTCCGGGATGTCGCGCTTGTCGCCCTTCTCGAACTCGAAGAAGCCGGTCATCGAGTTGGCGATCACGTCGTAATCGGCGCCCACATATTCGGGCCGCGACAGGATCTCCACCGCCGCGGGGCGGTTGGCGTTGTCGTTCTCGTCCAGCCAGATCGCGGCGCGGATCAGCGCCTTGGTCAGGGCCAGCGTGGTGTTGGGGTACTTCTCGGCGAACTCATTGGTGATGCCAAAGACCTTCTCGGGGTTGTTCTTCCAGAGCTGGTAGTCGGTGATCACCGGCACGCCGATGCCTTTGAACACGGCCTGCTGGTTCCAGGGCTCGCCCACGCAGTAGCCGTAGATCGTGCCGGCCTCCAAGGTGGCGGGCATCTGCGGCGGCGGGGTCACCGAAAGCAGCACGTCGGCGCCGATCTGGCCCGAGATGTTCTCGGGCGAGTAGTAGCCCGGGTGCAGGCCGCCGGCGGCCAGCCAGTAGCGCAGCTCGTAGTTATGGGTGGAGACCGGGAACACCATGCCCATGTTGAAGGGCTTGCCCGCGTCCTTGAACTCTTCGACCACCGGCTTCAGCGCCGATGCAGAGATCGGGTGCTGCGGGCGGCCATCGTCCATCGAGGGGATATGCGGGCGCATCTTGTCCCAGATCTCGTTTGAGACGGTGATGCCGTTGCCGTTCAGGTCCATCGAGAAGGGCGTGATGATATGCGCCTCGGTGCCGAAGCCGATCGTCGCCGCCAGCGGCTGACCGGCCAGCATATGCGCGCCGTCAAGCTGCCCGTCGATCACGCCGTCCAGCAGCACCTTCCAGTTCGCCTGGGCTTCAAGCGTCACGAACAGGCCCTCGTCCAGGAAGTAGCCTTGCTCGTAGGCCACCGCCAGCGGGGCCATGTCCGTCAGCTTAATGAAGCCAAAGGTCAGTTCGTCTTTCTCAAGGTCCAAAAGTTCCGCCGACGCGCTTGTCGCAAGCGCGGCTGACAGCACCAGACCGGATACTAGGTTTCTCATTTGTATTTCCTTCTGCGGGCTGCCTGGATTCAGCAGCACGGAACAACAAAAAAAGCCGCACGACCGAACCACGCGCGGGAGGAGGATGCGCATTAGGTCCGGTCGAGCGGCTTTGCTCGGGTCGCCCACTTGGGAGAAATTCGTAAAGAGCGCCATTGCTCTCGATAAACAACATGCCGGACGGGGGCCGGGCTTCAAAGAGTCTTGGGCCAACTTTCTGCGGCGCAGCAACCTGAGGCCCGGTTTGCCTGGAATTTCATCACTTGCGCGCCAAAGGATCGAAAATTTGACCATCAAAAAATCGGTTCTCGGCCAGAATCAGTCGCCCCCCAACAGAGGCCACGCCGGTCTCTTCCGGATTCGCGCCCTCTACTTTTGACGACGCGCTCGGCAAAACGGCCCCGATGTCACCAAGGTGCTGCCGATACAGGTCCGAGCGGAAGACGGCCTGCGCTTGGTCCATCGCCTGAATGCGGTCCAGGCCCAGCCGGCTGGCCATCCGGTCAGCGATCCAGGCCGCCTGGCTCTTCCATGGAAAGGTCGCCGCGCCCTCGTAGAACTCGACGAAGTTCGCGCATTTGCGGGTCTCGCCATCGGGATTGATCACCAGCCTGCCCTGAAACGCGCGGTCGATGATGTCGGGCGCGATGTCGAGATACTCTGATCTTGCGAGCAGCTCCGAGGCGGTCGTGTTCAGCCCGCCGCGCCCCAACCACCGGCTGGCCTTCCAGACCGCGCGCATCAAACGGGCCGCCAGGTCCGGCTCTTCCTCTGCCCAGCGCGTGCGAACGGCCAGAACTTTCTCTGGCGCAAAGCTCCAGATCGCGCGGCCCGGCAAGAGCAGCGCGCCGGTGCCGTTCTCTACCGCAATCGAGCCCCAAGGCTCGCCGACGCAGAACGCGTCAATCTCGCCCGCCTCAATCGCATGCGCCATCAGGGGCGGCGGGACGGTGCGGATTTCGACATTCTGCGGCGCCGGTAGGCCGGAGGCGGACAGCCAGCAATAGAGCAGCTCGGCATGCATCGAGAATGGGAACGGCACGCCGATGCGCAACCGCCCCTTGGCGGCATCAATCAACGCGGTCCCGGCTTTTGTGGCGTCGCAGAAGGCAAAGTCGTGGCCCTGATCGGCGAGCCGCAGCGCCAGGTCCTGGCTCACCCCAATCACGTTGCCGTTCACAGACAGAACCATAAGGGCCGATATGGGCGACGCAACGCCGCCAATTCCAAGCGCCATGGCGACGGGCACCGGGGCCAGCATATGCGCCGCATCGACCCGTCCGAACGCCAGCATATCCCTCAGCGTCGCCCAGGAGGGCGCGCGCACGAGATCCAGGGTCAGCCCCTCCTCGCGGTCGAACCCCATATAAGAGGCGACGATCAGCGGCGCCGCGTCCACCAGCGGGACGTATCCAATCTTAAGGCGCGTATTCATGAAAGAAGATCCGCAGCCGTGACGAGAGCTGCAGAGATCTCGGATATCTTCTTGCCCTGATCCATCGCCGTCTTGCGCAGCAGCCCATAGGCCTCGTCCTCGCTGAGCCCGCGGTTCTTCATCAAAAGGCCCTTGGCGCGATCCAGGGTCTTGCGCTCTTCCAGGGCCCGCTTGGTTTCGTCCAGCTCGTTGCGCATGCGCCGGAACATCTGGAACCGCGCGATGGCGGCGGACAGGACCGGGCGGATCCGATCCGCCCGCAGGTTGTCGACCACATAGGCAGAGACCCCCGCCTCGATGGCGGCCTGGGTCAGCCGGTCGTCGCTTTCGTCCACGAACATCGCAACCGGGCGCTCCATCGGGGCCGTGGCGAGGGTCAGCTCTTCGATCGTGTCCCGGGTCGGGCTGGTGAGATCAACCAGCACCACGTCCGGGTTCCGCTCGGCGATCCTGCGGGCCAAACCGGAGACCTCCGAGATCACCTGGATGTCGTGATCGCCAAGCTCGGCGAGGCTGTCGACGATCATCAACGCCCGATCCTGGACCTCCTCGACGACAAGTATGGAAAGCGGCTTGGCCATGGCATTGTGGGTGGCGCATCGACCTGTGCGGCAAAAGCGGATTCGAGAGCGGCGCGGCGCGCGGAGGGGATGCTTTGCTCGTGGAGCCTATCTTCTGGTCGTTCTGATCGTCTTTTGAGCATTCCATGGGTGTGCCGCCGGCAACTGGCCCGCAGCCTCCCTGAGAGAAGCCCGGAACATGGCTTGTCGCTTCGATGTGCTGACCTGGTTCGGGGGGCCAGCGTCACTGGGCCTGGAGGCGGCGGGTATTGGGAGGATCGCGGCTACGAATGGTACGCCGGAATTTAATGCCAACGTGACGCCACGGCACTTGCAACTCAATCGCGCCGCGAACCGTTTTGCTGTCAATGCAACAAAAAGGGAAAGTTGTGAGCTTCTTTGCCCGCCTTAAAGTGCTGGTCCGACGCCTAAGGCCCGGGCGGCCCTCAACGCAAGGGTCCGAGCCCAACCTGGAGGCGGCGGCGCCCCTGGTGGGGCTGCTGGATGAGGCGGAGCCCCTGCCAGATCTGTTCGCGCGGATTGAACGCCAGCTCGACGCAGAGATGCCGGCCGCCCCGCAAAGGCCGCAGCCCGCCGGGGTTCGACGGGAGCTCGCCATTCTGGGGTTGGGGCTTTTTCTGGGGGTGGCCGTGGCGGCGCTCGTCACGCTCGGCCTGCCCCCCCGGCAGCAGATCGTTGCCCGCCCAGCGCCAACTGTGGTATGGTCGACCCTGGGGGAGGTCACTTTGCATGGCCGGGATTTGCGCGCCTTCGTGCGGGCGAGATGTCGTGGATACACGCATTTCTATATTACGATGCACGGATATGCCGATCCTCAAAGCGCGGGCGATGGCGTTGCAGAGGTCCCGCTGATGAACCCCGGAGAACAAATTCTGATGGAGTGCAACTTTTAGCACCTGAGGTCCGTAATGTTGAGAAACATGACCAGTGAAGGGACAAACCGTGGGTGTAACCAAGTTGGTGCCCAAATCGCAACGCATCAGGAACGCGACGGGTAGAATGTGTGCGGCAGAGCAATCCAGACAGATGTCAGAGTTGCTGCAGAGCTGCGCAATCGGGGATCGAGGAGCGTTTCGTCGATTTTATGACATAAGTGCGCGCTATGTTTTCGGTATCGTCCTAGGCATCCTCAGGGATCGCGAAATGGCAAATGATGTGGCGCAGGAGACATTTGTGCGCATCTGGAAGCGGGCGGATCAGTTTGACGCCAAGTTCGGCAACCCGCTGGCCTGGATAGGCTCTATCGCGCGCAACTGCGCCATCGACCGGCTGCGCTCGGAACGCGCGCGCGGCTTTGTGGAATTCACTGATGAGGTGCCGGATATCCGCCTAGGAAGCGACCCTGCGGACATGACGATTGACTCGATGGTGATCCGCCGGTTGATGCAGGATTTGCGACCTGAGTATCAAAGGGCACTGATGCTTTGCTATTTTCAGGGCTACACTTACAAAGAACTGGCGAGTGTTCTAGATATACCCGTTGGGACCGCCAAAAGTTGGGTCAGACGCGGACTTGCCGCACTAAAGGAAGCGATGCAATGAAAAGAACACACATGCATCTTGGAACCGAGATCTTTGAGGCGGCGTTTAAGACCTCCGACACACATCTGCCGGGCACCCGTCCGGACCTCGCTGCCGACACACAGCTGATGGCCGAGCAATTCGCGCCTCTGCTCAAAAGCTTCCCAGAGGCGGAACCGCCAAAGGGCTTGTTTGACGCCATCGAGGCAGAACTTGACGGGCTAGAGGCCGAACCCACCCAAAGCCTGCGGGCCGATGAAGGGGAATGGGTGCAGCGCTCGGATAAGGTGTGGAAGAAAGTTCTGGCGACCGATGAGGTTTCGGGCCGCTCGACCTATCTGCTACGATGCCTGCCCGGGGCGTCGATCAAGCCGCATCTGCACGAGCGCGCTGAGCATATTTTCGTTGTAGAGGGCGAGCTTTGGATGAACGGCAAGCAGTTCTTGGCAGGCGATGCGCAGATTTCGCCGCCCCTTAGCGAGCACGCCGAAATCACCATGCCCAACGGCTGTCTTGTATTGGTCAGCGTCTGAGGAACTCACAGACCTACACCCAAACCCTGCCGCGGTCCTTGAGGATTTGAGCGGCAGGGCTACAGCCCGTCTAGCCCCGTCATTCCACGGGCCACCCAAATCATCCAAAACGCCATGGACAGCCATGGGCCAAAGGCCAGGCGCCGCCGACGGGTGATCACGGCAAAACATAAGGCAGATACCGCCGCCAGGCCGACCACCAAGGGGAGCGCGGCCCAGCCCAGCCAAGCACCTGCCGCGGCAAGCAGCTTGGCATCCCCCAACCCCAGCCCATCTATGCCTGTCCGTCTGAAATAGAGCTCCCCGAGCCCTGCAAAGACGCCGTAGCCCAAGGCGGCGCCCAAAAGCGCGGCCTGCGGCTGGGTGACCGCCGACCACGGGCTCAACGCCAGGCCAATCGCCACCAGACCAAGGCTGGCCGCGTCCGGGATCTCATAGCGCTCAAGGTCGCGCAACGTGGCCCAGCCCAGCAATCCCGCCAGCACAGAAGCGGCGGCCAGATCCAAGTGAACCAAAGACATTCGGCACCTCTCAATAGAAAAAGGGGTCTGAATAGCGATACGAGAAATGCTCAGAAAACGTTTCGGTTTGCGAAACTATTCCGGCGGGCGGCTCGTCTAATAGGGTGCAGCACCTGAAGTCCCAAACCTGCGGATAAGCGCAGGCGGGCACATACTCCGCTGTCGGACGGCATTGAACGCAAAGGGTCATCTTTTGCGAACGGTAGCGCCGTGCGCCAAACAATCTGAAGAGGAAATGACATGAAGATCAAAACCGCATTGGTCCTTAGCACGGCTTTGGTGGCCGTGACCTGGACCCTAGCCGGTCCTGCACCGGCCTCATCTCACCGCGAGGCACCTGCAATCACCGAGCACCCGAAAGTTGACGGGACCGATTTTTACATGTTCCGCAGCTATGAACCGGGCCGCGAGGGCTATGTGACGCTGCTGGCCAACTACCAGCCGCTGCAGGTGAACTACGGTGGGCCCAGCTACTACACCATGGACGCCGACGCTGTTTATGAGGTCCATATCGACAATGACGGCGATGCCATCGAGGACCTGACCTTCCAATTCGACTTTGAGAACCAACTGGCCAATGGCGGCGCGGGGATCGGCCTGGATATCGGCGGCGAGAATGTCGCGATTCCACTCAAATATGCCGGGCCCATTCTGGCCAACGACCAGTCGCTTCTCAACGAAAGCGAGACCTACTCGCTGACGCTAGTTGAGGGTGATCGGCGCAGCGGAGACCGCAGCGCGCTGACCCAATCGGGCTCTGGCAATGCGACCTTCACAAAGCCGCTGGATCACGTGGGCCTCAAGACCCTGCCCGATTACGACGCCTATGCCGACCAATACATCTATGACTTCGACATGGCCGAATGTGACATGCCGGGCCGGGTCTTTGTCGGTCAGCGGGCCGAGGCATTCGCGATCAATCTGGGAGAGATCTTTGACCTGATCAACCTCATCCCCATTGAGGCCGACAGCGCGCCCGGTGCCGGTGATGGTGGCGGGTTTGTCGGCGGCATCACCCAAAGCCGGGTGAATGACGATGTCTTCGGCAAGCTCAATGTCACGACCTTGGCGCTCGAGCTGCCAATCCACTGCATCACAGAAGACGACGACCCGGTGATCGGTGCCTGGACCACGTCGAGCCTGCCGCAGGGCGAGCTGGAAAACCCATCGCCCAGCTATGAGGACACGTCGCGCGTCGGCGGTGCTCTGGTTCAGCAATCGCGCGTGTCTATACCGCTTGTCAACGAGGTGGTGATCGGCATTCCGGACAAGGACCGGTTTAACGGCTCGGAGCCCATCGATGATGGCGGCTTTGCCACCTATGTGACGAACCCGTCCTTCCCGCGTCTGGTGGAGATTCTGTTTGGCCCTCGTTTGGGGGCAGAGAACAACCTCGCGCCGACAAACCTGCCGCGGACCGACCTTGTGGCCACGTTCCTGACAGGGCTCCCGGGCCTGAACCAGCCGCAAGAGGTCGTTGCCTCTGAGATGATGCGCCTGAACACCGCTGTGCCGGCCACGCCGCGTGACCAGCAAAGCACGTTCGGTGTTGTGGCCGAGGATCTCGCCGGCTTCCCCAACGGCCGCCGTCCGGGTGATGACGTCGTCGACATCGTCCTGCGCGTGGCCATGGGCGCGCTGTGCCATCCGGTGCCGCTTGGCGCCGAGCTGGGTGTCGACGGGGCGGTCGAGGACACCGCGACCGATCTGGTCAATCTGGGCTTCTGCACGCCAGAGCAGGCACCTGCAGGCACGGTGGCCTTGACCGACGGCGCGCCTCTGTCAGCCACTGAGATGCAGAACGCGTTCCCCTACCTAAACTCGCCCGTGCCCGGTTCGCCTAACGGCACCGTGTCGGTCGTAAACTAAGGAGGCCGCTATGGAATTCGCGAGCAAACGCACCAAGCTGGGTCTTCTCGCCGCCTGTCTGGCTGGATTGGCCGCCTGCGGTGGGGGTGGCTCTGACGCGGGCGGCACCCCGCCGCTGGGTCAAACCTTCCAGCAGGCTTTTGGCCAGGGGCCAAACGATGCGCCTATTGATGTCACAAACGCGGATCTCACCCTCCGCCTGACGGCTGACCCGTTCGAATTGTAGAACCGGAACAAGCCCACATCACCAGCCGCCGCGGGAATTCTCTCGCGGCGGTTTTTTATTGAATAGAAGAGCTGCGCACTTGACCGTTGCGCGGATCGCGGGTCAGGCGGCGATGGATCTCGACCTTTGCCTGCCCCACACGGACCACGGCACGGATGTCAAAACTGTCCGACGCGAAACTGCCCAGGCTTGGCAGAATGGCTCCGAATGCCGCCAAATCGCTGGCATCAAGGAACCCTTTGGCGGATCTGCGTGCGCTCAGGCTCTGTGCCAGCTCAGCATTGCCAAAAAGCGCCGACAGAACCGGGGCGTCCGCGGCGTTCACATTGACCGCGCCACGGGTTTGGAACGTGCCCAGATAGGGGGTCAGCCGCTCGAGATCCCCGTCGGAAATGCCATACCGACGCAGATCATCAGGATGGCGCAGCGGGCCGTTTTGCGCGATGATTCTCGAGATTTGCGCGCCCAGCGCCTTGGGCAGATCAAGCGCGACCAAAAGGGCCGCAAAGAGACGCTGCTCGGCCAGATTGACCGGCGTCAGCGCGTTAAGGTCAAACCGGCCGCGCGCGTCCACGATCTCTACCTCAAACGTGCCAAAATCGAGCTCTATTTGCTGTTGCGCCGCCTGCGCCCAGGGCTCGCGAAGGTGATCGGCCTCGGGGGCCTCGCGAAAGTCGCGCTGCAAGGCGGTGGCCACCGATGCGATCCCCCCATTGGCCAAAGCCGTGGCCTGCGCCAAGTTCTGAGTCGCCCCCAAACGAGACAAGGCAGCGTCCTGATCAGACAGCATCGCATGCGCCAGGCTTGCGCCCACCGCGATCACCACGAGCGTGTTCAACAGGCTCACGCCTGCGCTTTGGTCCCGCGCGCTCACGGCGTTGCCTCCGGCAGCGGGGCCAGCCGCCAGGCGTCCTCTTGGGGCAACCGGAACGCCACCACGCCCGGGCGCGTCATGCGGAACTCTGCCTCTTGGTTTAGGACCTGCTGCGGGAAAGGCGCGCGCCCTTCAAAGGCCAGGATGCGGGTGACGGCCTGATCCTCGGCGCTCCAGACAATTAGGTGGTCAAGCTGCTGTAGCTCCAACGCACCGGTGTCGCGAAACCTGGCTCCCACGGCCTGCGCCACATCCATTGAGAACAGTCGAAACGCGCGATCCTGTTCGGATAGGCGCGAAAGCGCGCCCGTCACGCCTTGCTCGGTGCGTGTCATCCCCTCCAACAGCACAAACCCCGCCACGCCGATCATGCTCGACACCGCCAGCGCCAGCAGCATCTCAATCAGCGTCACGCCAGAGCTGGCATTGCGGCGGCGTCTCATGCCACCCGTTCGACCGCGCCACCGTTGATCCGAAGGACGGCCAGCTCTCGCTTAAGGGTCCGGTCCGGCAGGAACTGGTATTGCCCAAGCAGGCCTTGTGCCGGCTTCTTGCGATCCAGCGCCGGGCCGCCGCCGACCTGATGCGCCAGCGCGACCGCATCCACGGCGAGGGCCGCAATCACGCCCATCTGCTCGTCAAGCTGCGCCATATAGGCCGCGGAAAGGCGGTTGAACTGCACCGGGTCGGGGCCGGTGTAACAGGCTTTGTCCAGCCGCAAAAATGCATCGCGGGACAGCCCGGACCATTGCAAGGACCCAATGGTCGTGACGCCGGCGCCGACGGCTGCAATGGCCTGGGACTGTGCCCGATCGTCGGATGCCGGCACATAGAGAATATCGGGCATCTCCCCGCCGCCGGCCTGGCGCAGGGCGTTTGCGATCTGCTCGGATGCGGTGGACGCGGGGATCTTCGTGACGCGGGCGATCCCGGCTTTGCGCGCGCCTTGGTCCAGCGCGGATGCGGCCCGTGCGCTCAGCGCGTCGCCGCTGTCCAGCAAGACGACCCGCTTGGATCTCGCGGATTTGGCGTAGCGCAGCACGGCGTCGGCGGATTGTTTTGGCGTCACGCCAAAGACCCAGGCGCCCGCTTGCGCGAGGGCGTTGTCGTTTGACAGGGTCATCACGGGCACCTGGCCCGCGGCGCGGACCACGCTGGGCGTCTGGTCGCGCAAGAGCGGCCCGATCAGCAGGTTGGCGCCCCTTTGCGTGGCGTCTTGGGCCGCTGAAACCGCCTGCTCTGGCGTCTCGCCTGCATCGAGCACCAGGGTCCGCCTCGGCAGGCCGCCCAAATCCTCTTGCAACCAAACCGCCTTGGCCATCCGTTGCCCCAGCCCGGCATTCGAACCTGTCAGCGGCAGCAGCAAGGCGGGCACGGCGCTTGAGGCAGGTTGGTTTACGCTTCTAGCGGGTCGTTGATTGCCACCGCATCCGCCTAGGGCCGAAACAGCGGCCAGCCCACCCAAAAGCGTGCGGCGGCTTATACCTGTTTGATGTGTCATGGCGATCCTCCTCTCGGGTGGCAACAGCGGGTCAGCCGACCAGCGTGTTGAGGTTGACGATGGGCATCAGAATGGCCAGGACGAGCAGCATCACCACGCCGCCCAAAGCCAGCAGAACAAGGGGCTCAACCAGCCCGACAAGGGCTTTGACCCGCGCTTGCAGCGCCAGGGACTGGTCTTGCGAAAACCGGGCCAGCATGGCGGGCAAGGCGCCGCTCGCCTCGCCGCTGGCAATCATGGTGAGCATCATTGGGTCAAAGCCCTTATGGCGCCCCAAGGCGCGGGACAGCCCGGCGCCGTCCCGCACGTCGCGGGTGACGTCTTGCAGGATCTGGCGGGCGGTCTCATTGCCGACGGTGGCGCTGGCAGATGCCAATGCGTCGGCCAAGGGCACGCCGCTCTGGGTCAGCGTGGCCAGCGTGCCAGTGAATTGGACAATCGTCACCTGGCGCGCCAGGCCAACCCGCCACAACAGCCGGTGCCAGACCGGCCGTATCTCGGCGCGGCGCAACAGCATCGGAACGGCGCCGATCACGCCGATCAGACCCAGCCCCAGCAGGGCGGCGTTTCCCGCCAGAAAATCGCTGAGCCCGATCATCAGCTTGGTTAGGGTGGGCAGCTCCGCCCCGCGGGCCGCGAACACGCGCACGATGTCAGGCAGCAAGAACACCAGCAGCCCGACGACAACGGCAATTGAGACGATGATCAGGATCGCCGGGTAGATCATGGCAAGCCCAATGGTCTGGCGGTTGCGCAGCCGGGCCTCGGCGTGGTCGGCAAGATAGCGCATCACCGCGCCATGGCGACCGGCGCGCTCGGCCGCTTCAATCGAGGTCAGGTAGAACCGATCAAGCCCCAACGCGCGCGTGCGCAGCGCGGTGGCGAAGCTGTCCCCATCCAGGATGCTGGTCCGCAAGGCCTGGCAATGGGCGGCCAGACGGGGGTGCGATTGCTGCCCAAGCGCGGCCAGCGCGACTTCGATCTGCACCCCGCTGCCCAGCAAGGTCGCCATCTGCCGGGTGAACACCGCCAAATCCGCCGCCGGCATCCGATGCGCGCTGCGGTCAAAGATCTGGCCAAGCGCGCCCAGCTCCAGCCTGGTGCGGGCCGAGACGGACATCGCGGTCAGCCCCTTTTCGCGCAACAGCCCACGGGCCTCGGCGCTATCTTCGGCGGCGATGTCTCCCCGGATCATCCGCCCCGCTGCGTCAAACGCCTGATAGCGAAACCGCTGGGTCATGCCGCGCTATTCGCTGTTGTTTCGAAGATGACCCGGGCCACCTCTTGCGGGGTGGTCTGCCTTTGCCGGATCTTGGCAACGCCATCGCTGATCAGACCCGGAACCGAGCGCTGCACGGTCGCCGCCAGATCGGCCTCAGGGGCGCCCGCGGCAATGGCCTGCTCTAGCCGGGGTGTCACTTCGATCAGGTCATATAGGGCGGCGCGCCCGTGATAGCCTGTCTGGTGACACTCCTCGCATCCTAGACCTTTGAGGATCCTCTCGCCTGGGCGCAGCAGGTTCGACATCAGCGCCGCTTCGCTGGGGGTCACTTCATGGTCGGTCGCGCAATTGGGGCACACCCGGCGCACGAGCCGCTGCGCCAAGAGCCCGCGCAGCATCGGCGCCAGCAAGAAACGCTCGACCCCCAAATCAAGCAGGCGCGCGATCGATCCAATGGCAGAGTTCGTATGCAGGGTCGATAGAACCAGATGCCCGGTCATGGCGCTTTCCACCGCCGTCCTGGCGGTCTCGCCGTCGCGGATCTCGCCCACCATGATCACATTGGGATCCTGCCTCAAAAGTGCGCGCAATCCGCGTGCAAAGGTCAGATCGGTGGCGGGGTTGACCTGCATCTGCGCGATGCCCGGCAGCGCATACTCAATCGGATCTTCAATCGTCATGATGTTGCGCTGGCGGTCGTTGAGCCTATCCAGCCCCGCATAGAGCGTCGTGGTTTTGCCCGACCCGGTGGGGCCCGTGACCAGGATCAGGCCATCGGGCCGCTCCAGAAGCTGCTCGAACGTGGCTTGCATCTCTTGCGTCATTCCCAGCCCGACCACCCCGACGCGGGTCTGGCCCCGGTCCAGCAGACGCATGACGACCCGCTCTCCGTGCTGGGTTGGAATGGTCGAGATCCGCGCGTCCAAATGGAACTCCGCCACCCGCAAGGACACGCGCCCATCCTGGGGCAGGCGCTTTTCTGCGATGTCGAGCCGTCCCATCACCTTGATGCGGCTGATCAGTTGCGGGGCCAAAGCCCGGTTTGATCGCAGCGCCTCGCGCAGGATGCCGTCGACGCGAAAGCGCACGACCAGATGATGCTCTTCGGCTTCGATATGCACATCCGAGGCGCGGCCCCGAATGGCCTCCAAAAGCAGCGCGTTGATCAGCCGGACAACCGGGGCGTCTTCGCGTTGGTCCAACAGGTCATCGACCGCCGCGGCGCTGTCGGCCAGGGCGGCCAGATCGGCATCCGTGTCCCGCGCCTGCTCTGCCGCGCCCGCGGCTTCCGTGGCGCTGTCGCGATAGCTGTCTTCCATCTGCTCGGCCAGAACCACGTCCGAGACCTGCTGGAACCGCAGAGCCTTTGCCGTCACCCGCTGGGCTTCCGCCAATGCCGCAAGCGGAGTTTCGGCGGCGTAGACGCAGGTCTCGCTTTCTGGCGTTACCACAAGCTTTTGGGCGCTGGCGAAGCGGTAAGGAATTGCCGTCATAGGGAATTCTCCAGTAAGAGGCGGGCCGTGACCTGGCCGGGTTCGGGCAGCCGCCCGATCTCAGCCGCCAAGACGCGCACGCCTGCTGTTGTGCTCAACGTCTCCACCCAGGAGATCAGCGCGGCAAAGGGCACCTTGTCCAGGGAGACCGACAGCGCCGCCCCCTGCGGATCCAGGCGGCGGATCTCCAACCCCGCCTCGCTTGCCGTGCCGGTGACGCGCAGCCGCAATGGCTCGGGCATCTCCTGTGGCACCACCGATATGGGCAGGCTGTGCAAAAGCCCTTCAATCGCGTCGATCTTGGTCAGCTGCGCATAGCTGTCGCGCTTGCTCGTAAGCGCCGGCTGCCAGACCTGCGCCCACAGAACCGACATGCTCAGAAGCCCGCCGAGACCGAAAAGCAAAACCTGCTCGCGTGGTGTCAGCCTGCGCATCACCCGGCCCCCGAAACAACGATCTGCATCTCGGCGCCTCTGGCCGTCTGCGCCGCCGACCCGCTGGTCACAGCGATGCCTTGCGATTTGAGGCTGGTTTCGGCCCGTTGCAGCGCGGCAAGATCATCGCCTGTCAGCAACAGCGTCAGGCTGGCGGTTGCCGCGTCATACCGCAGATCGCGCAACCTGACCGACCCCGATGGGATCGCCGAGAACACCTGCGACAGGATGAGCAGGAACGGATCCGGCGTTGGGCCCGTCGCGCCTGTACGCAACAGGGCGCGGGCCACGGTCTGCGTCGGCAACGAGAGATCCAAGCTTGACCCTCGCGCGGCCAAAGCGGCGCGCAGTTGGTTGCCGCGGTCTTGGCTCAGATGCGACAGGGCGCGCGCGTCAAACTCCAGCAACGCCGCGTGGGCCAGTATGGTCAAAACGCCGGCAGCGGCCGCAAATCGCAAACGCCTGCGCCACTGTTTTGAGACCGCCGCCGGCGCAAGCCCCTGCCGCAGATCCAGCGTCAATACAGAGGCGTCCACATCAGGAAGCTCGGTCAGAACCCGCGCGATCTCCACCCCAGGCGGCGGCGTCCCAAAGGCCAGCTCTAGCGCGGGACGATGTTGCGCGCGCCACAGATCGGCAAAGGCATCACGGGCGACACATAGCCCACCACCTTCGGCCAAGCGGATATAGATAGCGCGATCGCTGCACCACAGCCCCCAATCCACGCCACCCGTGGGCACGGGCACGGCAAGGATATCGGGCAGCAGCGGGCCGCCGCCCTCCGCATCAAGCCACGACATGGCATCAAGCCGGTCAATCGCGGCGCAAAGCCAGGTCTGATCGCCGATTTCTGGGCCAAGGGCGACATGGGTCTCCTCCGGCCCGGCGCTAAGGTGCGGCTCAAGAGCAAAGGGCAGCGCGGCGCGGCGCTTTCGGTCCGTTTTCAGGGGCAAATGAAGCGGCAGCAAAAGAACGGCGGCACCCGGGATCACCTGGGGGGATGGAGCACCCGAGGCCGCCGCACTGCGCGCTAGGCGCGCGGTCAAAATGGGATCGGCGGACCAAAGCGTCTGGGCCGAAGAGAGCGGCACGAGTGCATTTCTACGCATGGCGTCGCGATCCCATATACCAATCTAAAGCATTGTTTTTGCTTGATTTTTTGTGTTTACAGCGCATATTTTTGCGCCTATATACTCAGCAATACGCGACTCAGAAGGGAATAGTTTCATGGCTGAATTCATTGATACGAAAGACCTGGACGCGCGCCGCCGCGCGCCCAACGCGGGGGTCACCTTGATCGAGATGATGGTCGTCTTGGTGATGATCTCGGTCGTGGCGGCCCTAATCGTGCCGAATGTGATCGGGCGCCCGGATGAGGCGCGGGTCACGGTGGTCGGGACCGACCTGCGCTCTATCGCGGGCGCGCTGCAGCTCTACCGGTTGGACAACGGGGCCTACCCCACAACCGCGCAGGGGCTTGCGGCCCTGGCCGTGCGCCCGGTCAGCCCGCCCCTGCCGCGCAGCTGGCCCGAGGGTGGCTATCTCAGCACCGTGCCACTCGATCCATGGGGCGCGCCTTATGTCTACCGCGCAGAGGGCGCCCGCTTTGATCTGGTCTCGCACGGCGCCGACAGCGCCCCCGGCGGTGAGGGCGTCGAGGCTGACATCTCGTTGCGCCAAGAGACAAAGCGGGCGGGCCAATGACCGCGCGCCCGTCTCTGGCGGGCGTGACCTTGATCGAGATGCTCGTGGTGCTGGCGCTCTTTGCCATCATGGCGGGGGCCGTTGTCCTGGCGCTGCCAAGCGCCCGGGACCCCGCACGCGCCGATCTCAGCGCGCTGGCGCTGGTCTCGGCCCTGGACCGCGCGGCGGGTCACGCGCTCGCCACCGGGCAGGCTTTCGGCATCCGCCAATCCGACGGCGCCCTTGAGCTTGTTCAGCAGGACGACCAAGGGGCGTGGCACCCGCATTCCGACCCATTTCTGGCGGGGGTGAAACTTTTCCCGACCACCACGCGTAACACTGAACAAGCCGGTCGCACGGCGGTCTACAGCGTCTCGGGCAATTTGGTCCCCGATACCCGCGACCGCCTCGTTGTGACCTTCGGTTCGGGGGCACGGGCCAGCATCGTCAGCTTTGATGGCGTCCGTGCGCAGGTGGTGAGAGATGAGAATGGCTAACAAGAGATCACCGAACACTGCGGGCTTCAGCCTGCTGGAGGCGCTGGTCGCGCTGGTCGTGATCTCTGTCTCCGCCAAGGCGCTGCTTTCCGCGGCCGAGGCCCACACAAGCAGCGTAGTCAGCGTCTCTGACCGTGTTGTCGCGCTTTGGGTGGCCGAAAACACTCTGGTCGAGCTGCAATTGGGCGCAAATGACCCCGAGGATCGCCTGCGCATGGCCCAGACCCAGTGGCAGGTTGAAGCGGTGCTGCGCCCGACGGGTGATCCCCAGCTGTCCCGGGTGGACATATCCGTCGCACCCGCCGCCGACCCGGACGCGCCGCTTGCTTATCTCACCGGATATGTGGCGACAGATGGCGGGGCGTCGTGATGCGCCGCGTGGATCACTTGTGGCGCGTTGGCGTCGCTCTGGCGGCGCTTGGCTCGGTGGCATGGGCCTTACCTCCCGTGGTCCGCCACCAGGCCGGGATCGTGGTTCTGCACGCCGCTCCTCCCATCGCAGACACGCGCCCGGCCAAGGCCGCGCCCGTCGATGTGGCGGCGATCATCGCCTCCGCACCCTTTGGACAGGCGGCCACGCCTGTGCGCGACCTCAACCCTGCCAAGCCCGGTCGGCCCGATCTGGTCTTGCGGGGCATTTTTGCCTCCGCTGGGGGCGCGTCCACCGCGCTCTTGTATGTTGGCGGCGCGCCGGGCCTGTTTCGCCAAGACATGCCCGTGACTGACGCCTTGATCCTGACGCGCATTGCCGTCGATTTTGTCGAGCTTGAGGATGAGGCGGGCGTCATCACCCTGCGCTTTGACGAGGCGACCGAAACTGCCCATGCGAAACCCGACCCGGACGCGGCTGACGCCCCGACGCTCCTGTCGCGGATGGGCCAAGAGCTGGTTGTGCCCGCGAAGTATGAAAAGCCCGGCGCGCCCGAGACCACCTCTGAATACATCGACTACTGGCGCCACCGTATCCGCAAGAACCCGCAGGCCGTCTTGCAAGAAATCGGGCTCAAACCAACCGATGACGGCTATGTCATCGCTGATCGCCATGACGTCGGCGTGCGCCTCGCTGGGCTGAAATCCGGCGATCTGGTGCGCAGCGTCAACGGCCAGGCGGTGGGAGACCCCGAGCAGGATCGGCGGTTTTACGATGTGATCGCGGCCTCAGGCCATGCGCGTCTCGAAGTCGAGCGCGGTGGGCAGGTCTTGTCTTTCTCCTTTCCGCTGAGGTGAGCTATGCGCATTTTGTTTGTCCTTTTGTTCGCCAACGCAATCTTTGGATTTGTCCCCGCCTCTCAGGCACAGGACCAGACCTTTACCATTAATCTGCGCCAGACCGATGTGGCCATCCTGACCGAGCAGATCGCCGAAATCACCCAGCGCACGCTCATCGTCCACCCAGAATTGCGCGGCGAGATCACTGTCGTATCGGCCGAGCCTTTGGATCAGGCAGGCGCCTGGGAGCTTTTTCAATCCATCTTGCGGGCGCGCGGGTTTCACGCCGCGCAAAGCGGCGCCATCTGGGAAATCGTGCCCCTTGATGCTGCGCGGGCCGTCGCCCAAGTGGTCGGCGATACCGGCGCGGTGGGCAGCCAGGATTTTGTGACCCAAATGATCTTGCTGGACAACGTGCCAGCCGCCGAGGCCGTGCGGGTCTTGCGCCCGCTGGTGGCCTCATCCGCGTCCATCGAAGCGCTCGAGGACCCAAATGCGGTGCTCATCACTGACACGGCAGAGGGCGTTCGGCGCGTTGAGGCCATCGCCCAGGGTCTCGATCAGGACGAGACGCGCCTGACCCGCGTGCTGCAGTTTCGCAATACTCAGGCCGCGATTGTCGGCGCGGCCATCATTGAGGTTCTGGGCGCAGATCCCTCCGGCGCGCGACTCTCGGTCGATCCAGGCTCCAACACGTTGCTGATCCGGGGCACACCGGAGGCGCTTGAGGAGGTCGAGACCCTGGCCCTGGCCATGGATGTCCCCCCCATCAGCAACCCGACAGTGGCGCGCCGTACTCGGGTCTTCGCGCTGCGGTTTGGCGAGGCCGAGCAGCTGGCCGGCATCCTTTCCGCCGCCCTGACCGGGGCGGGCACACCCGCGACCAATGCCGTCGCGGAAGACGCGCAGCACAATAGCCTAAACGCCGCGGCCGCGACGCAGGATCAGCAACCCGTCACCATCGCGGCGGATCAGGCGCAAAACGCCATCGTGGCGCGCGGCACGGATGCGCAGCTGTCCGAGGTGGCGGCCCTGATCGCAGAGCTGGACCAGAGGCGGCCACAGGTTCTGATCGAGGCCGCCATCGTCGAAGTCTCGGGCGAAGCGGCGCGCCGGCTCAGCGCGCAATTGGGTCTGGGCGAGCTGGCCCCACCGGGCGGGCTGGCCGCGACCTCCTTTGGCAATGGCGGCGGCGCGCTCGGCACCCTGCTGGCGGCAATCGGCGCGCCGAGGGCGGCGTTTGCAACCGCTGGCGGTTCCTTCTCTTTGGGCAATAGCGATTTCGGGCTGCTGGTTCAGGCGCTTAGCCAAAGCACAAGCGCCAACCTTCTGTCGACGCCCTCGCTGATGGCGCTCGACAACCGCCCCGCCTCCATCGTGGTTGGCCAGAACGTGCCGTTTCGCACGGGCACCTTCGCCACCGATGGCAACACAGTCCAGCCCTTCACCACCATCGAGCGCCGCGATGTGGGGCTGACCATGAACGTGCTGCCGCGGATCAATGCGGGCAACACGGTGCGTCTGGATATCAGCCAAGAGGTCTCGTCGCTCGTCAATGCCAATGTCGAAGGGGCGGCCGACCTGATCACCAATCGCCGCTCAATCGAGACCAGCATCCTGACCCAAAGCGGCTCGACGGTGGTGCTGGGCGGGCTGATCACGCGCGACGACCTGAACAGCCTGCAGAAGGTGCCGGGCGCAGGGGACATTCCCGTTCTGGGCAACCTGTTCAAATCCCGCGCGCGCAGCAGCACCCGGCGCACCCTGTTTGTGTTTCTCAAGCCCACCGTTCTGCGGTCGGATCGGAGCCTGAAATCAACATACGAGGCCCGGCTGAAAGCGTTGGAGAAGGCGCGCGATGACATCCGCCCCTCACAACCCGGCGCAACGCCGCCAGCGGGGCGGCAGCCGGTGCGGCTTGAGATCGGCGGCCTCTACTAGGTGCATGGGTAGGAGGTCGAAATGCAGGGCATTCAGGAACATGCAGCGCTCGAGGCCTGCCTCGCGCGGGTCGCGCTCAAGGACAGGCGCGCCTTTGACGAGCTTTACAAGCTCACCTCGGGGCGTCTTTTTGCGGTCGCCTTGCGGATGATGCGCAGCCGCTCTGAGGCCGAGGATGTGCTGCAAGAGGCCTATATTCGGATCTGGCACCGCGCCGATAGTTTTCGACCGGGCCAGGCGCGGCCAATCTCCTGGCTTATCGCCATCACGCGGAACCTGGCCATCGACAAGCTGCGCGCCCGAACCGTGCCGGTGGCGCCGATTGAGATGGCAGAGGAGCTGCCCGACGACAAACCGACGCCCGAGACCGCTTATGCCCAATCCGAGGTGCGGGCGCAGATCAATACCTGCTTAGAGGAGCTTGACACCAAACGCGCCGAGGCCGTTCGCGCGGCCTATCTTGAGGGCTGGTCCTATCAAGAGCTCGCGACCCGCTTTGACACCCCGCTCAACACCATGCGCACATGGCTTCGGCGCAGCTTGTTGCGCCTGAAAGCCTGCCTGGAGCATGCCAGACCATGACCGAATTTGACCCATCAGATCAAAGCGATAACACAATTGCGGCAGAATATGTTGTGGGGGTCTTGCCGCTGGAAGGGCGCCGAAAGGCCGAGACGCGGATGCGCCGCGACACCAGCTTTGCCGCCCTCATCGCGCGCTGGCAGGATCATCTCTCGGGCTTCAATTCGGATTACGGCAGCATGACACCTTCCAGGAGGATCAAGGCCAAGATCGACCGCAAACTCTTTGCTAAGGCGGGCCGTTGGGGCCGGTTCCTGCCGCCACTTCTGAGCGCCGTGACCGCCGCGCTCTTGGTGGCGTTGTTCTTGGTCAACTGGGGCTTCGATCCATCCGCGCCTGATCTCCGGGCCAGGCTGGCCAGCCCCGAGACGCCTTACCAGTTCATCTTGGAACTAAGGCGCGAGGAAGCCGAGGCTCAGATAACGCTCGCCGCCGGAGACCTGCCCGCGGAGGACCGATCCTTCGAGCTTTGGCTCTTACCAAATGGCGCCGCGCCCGTCTCGCTTGGGGTCTTTGCGCCGGGCGGTGTTTTTGCGCTGCCCGACACTCAACAAGTCGCCGCAGGGGCCACCCTCGCGGTCAGCCTAGAGCCCGTCGGCGGCTCTCCAACCGGGGCACCAACGGGGCCCGTGATTGCAATAGGTATATTGAGCGATGCGTAACCTGCTTCTGGCACTGATTTTTCAGACGGCCTTCCTCACCCCGGCCCAGGCCCACGAGTTCTGGATCAGATCCCCCGCGCAGGTCCTTGCCCTTGATGCGACCCTCACCCCCGAGGTCTGGATCGGTGAAGACTTGGCAGGGCAAAGATTCCCGTTTCAGCCACGCGCCTATGAGATCGCTCGATGGATCGGGCCCAAAACCGAGCAATCGCTGCAGAACCAGAAGCTGGCCGAAAGGGACGCCTCTTTGCGCGCGTTCTCAGAGGGGCTGCACATCTTGGCGGTGACCTCCTTCAATCAGCGGCTGATCTATAACAAGCAGGACAAGTTCTTGAAATTCGTCCGTGATATCGGTGCCGAAGCAGCGCTTGAAGGTGTAAGCCCGCTTTCGGACGAAGACGGTAAGATCCGCGAAACCTATCGCCGCCTCTCAAAGACCCTGGTCCATTTTGGCACGCGATCGGGCAAAGATCGCCGCGTCGGCCTGCACCATGAATGGGTGCAAACGGAGACTGGCTTTCAGCTCTTCAGCGCAAGCTCCGATACCGCAGGCCAACCCGCTGCGCTGTTCTGCCGGACCCCAGACGGCAGGCTCTTCACCGACCGGCTGCGCACCGATGCTGATGGCCATGTCAACGTGACCCCCCCGAAGGGCAGCGAATGCCTAATCAACACTGTCTTTCTATTCCCCCCAACCGACGGCTCTGCCTGGCATAGCGACTGGACCTCGACGTTTTTCTGGACCGATCCGTGACGTTGGCCGCTGTGAAGGCATCAAACTCCGCGGCATAATGCTCACAGGCCCATCCGAGCCTCAACAAACCCCAAACCCACCGCGCGGTCCGTTAACTCGGGCGCTTTCCACCCTTCTGCCATACGAGGTGCCATACGCAAGGCCGACACATTGCCGACGCTTTGCCGACACGGGTTTTCTCAACAAAATAAGGCGTTAACCTCCCGATGCGCGGCCCCACCCCCGAAACCGCCGCGCGCAGGGTTAACCCTTTGGTCACGAGCCCCGCGACCAACGTGCTGACCCGCCCGCCCCCGCGGCGGACATGCGGCCCAACCGCTGGGCGCAGCCGCAAACAGAGAACTGCCAATAGCGGCTTTGTTCGCACTTCCGTCACTGAATGGAATGCATAGACTTGTTAAGTCTCCATGCGCCTGCCGCCCACGAACGCATGGAATAACAAGCCGATCCCGATTGTCGGCTTAACAGCTTTTGGGATACTTATTAAGTATCAGCGAATTGAGCCACTATGACAGCCAGGACGCCGCCTCTGCCTGAATGTGAAAGAGCGCACCGCTTTCCTTGATATCGCCCATAAACAACTCGTGCGAGATCGCACTTTGTGTGAGACGCTGCACTTCACCGAATGCAGGCCGTTGGAGCTGTATGAGATCACCCCGGCGCCTGCCGTGCGTTCAGCAGTTGAAGGGGACCGTGGCCCCAGCGGGGCCACGAAAGCCCCGTAAACGAGAATTGCTATCGGTATCAGCCCAGGCTCAGTGATGAGAATGAGCCGATCGCGGACTGGCTGGTGACGCTGACCAATGCCGAGAAGACGTGGGGCTTTGGCCTGTGCTTCCTGCACCTGTGCAACGTAAAAGGCTTCGGTTGGGACCATAAGCGCGTTTATCGCATCTATCGCGAACTGGAGTTGAACATGCGGATTAAACCCAAGAAACGACTACAATGTGAGAAGCCAGAGCCGTTGGCGGTGCCTGAAGCGCCAAATCAGGTCCGGTCATTGGACTTCATGGCAGATCAGTTGGCCGATGGTCGTTCATTCCGCGCACTGAATGTGCTTGATGGCTTCAACCGCGAGGGATTGCACATTGAGGTGGGCTTCTCGTTGCCCTCGGAACGCGTCGTCCGAACGCTGAACCAAGTCATCGCCTAGCGGGGGAGGCCACTGGCCATTCGGATGGAGTTGCCAGCGCGTGCGCCATTGGTTCGAGCACCAATGGCGACGGCCCCGAATCCATCGGGTAACAACTTCCCGACCCCAAAACGCCGGCAAGGTTTGCCTTGGCGGGCCTCTGTGAGAGGGAAGCCGTATGCCTGGCCTAGTTCCGTATCCGCCCAAATGTCGAAAGCCGATTGATCTCATCCAGGCGCTCCAAATTCACCACCGTGGATAGGGTCAGTCGATCCTGGCTCCAATCCGCGGGGCGTTGGATCGCCACGGCGGTCAACAGAACCGCTGCGGTCATGGGGATCATGATACCCGCATAGACGAGCTTTGGGTTGCGCAGCATCCGGGCGTCCAGGATCGAGTTGATGCGCTGTTCTAGCAGGCTTTGCTTGCCGCGCCCAATCGCCGTGCGGTCCGCGGTGACCAGGGTCACCTTTGGCACGGCGATCACAAAGTTCCGGTCGCGCCTGAGCGTCTGCTGGCAGACCGACAGCAGCGTGTCGCAATAGGTTCGGCGACCTATGCGGCCACGCGACATGACCTGGTGGTCGCAGCTCAGCTCGCGCAGCCCCTCCACGCGCCGCTTCCAGGCGTGGAAGGCGGGGTTGAGGAAAAAGAAGGGCTTTAGGGCCTCCAGGATGATCTCCCACTCGATGTCGCCCTGGCGCAGGTGCTGGAACTCATGCGCCAGTGAGACGCGCAGCACGTCGCCCTGTTCGCCCATCATCTGGGCGGGGATGACGACGTGATAGTACCACAGCCCGCGCGTTGAAAACGGCACAAGAGTGCGGTCCGACACCCGGATCCGCAGCCGGCCAAAGCGCCGCAGGTGGTAGCTTTGCGAGACAATCACCTGCAGGCAATACATCGAGTAAATCAGGCGCCCCACGCCAATCAGCAGTCCCGCAAGGAAGGCCGAGATCGCGATCCAGGCGCTAATGCCCGCGGCGTTAGCGATATTGGTGATGAGCGTTTCGCGGATCTGCAAGAGGCGCTCGAACTGCGTGGCGTTCATCTCGAACCCGCCGTTCAGGAAGTGCGACACGACCATGTCCGACAGGTTCACATTCACGCCCTTGGCGACCCCGGCGCTTTGCGCGGCGAAAAACAGCATCACCAGGAACGGCGACAGCAAGATCGCCAGGAACACCGTGTTCAGCAGCTGTAATTGGGTCCCGTAGCTGTGTTCAAGCCCAACGCGGCGCAGCGCAAACGCCACCGCGCTCCATAGGGCAAAGGCTACGACAATCAGGATGTTGGCATTGATGTAGGCATCTAGAACGGCTTCAACCGGTATCATTCTTCAACCTCCGATCCACAAGTGCCCGGATTTGCCCCAATGCTTCTTCGCTCAGTTCGTTGTCGTCGACCAGGCGCGCCACCAGCGAGGCGGGCGCGTCGTCGAAAAGCTTCACGGAAAGATCCTTAAGCGAGCGCATTTGATAAACGTCTTTCGCCAGGGTCGGTTTGTAGACATGGCTCTTGCCGCGGTTCCGGCTGGTGACGAATTCCTTCTGCTCCAGAATGCGAAGGATGGTCGCCGCCGACGTGTAGGCCAGGCTGCGCTCTGACGGTAGTTGGTCCAATACGTCCCGCACGGTGCCCTCATCCAGAGCCCAAAGGATATTCATAAATTCCAGCTCGACCTCGGTCAGAAGCTCGTACTTTCTTTTTGGTTTCATTTCTGACCCTATCGTGGGCAGCGCCCATTCTTCCCGCTATGGCAGTATCTACGAAACAAATAGTAATTCAAGAAAATAGCCGCGCGTTGGGAGAAGCGCGCCGCTCACGCCTTCCAAAAGCAGAACCCAATCCAGGCCACGCTGATCCCTAGCGGAGCCCAAACAGGCTGCCCCACCAGCCCCAGCCAGGCCAAAAAGATATAGGCCGTGCCCAGAAGCGAGATGAAAAGCCGGTCCCCGCGCGTGGTTGTCAGGCCCAGTATGCCGCGGCGCTCATCTCCGCCTGGGCGGCGGATCTCTAGGATCGTCAGCAGCCCCATGGCGGCGAATATCCCGCAGAACAGCGCGAAGGTCGCCGGCGTCCAGGCCATCCAGAAGGACGGCCAAAGCGGGTCCGTCCAGGAAAACCCCTGGGACTCTTCCTGCTTGGCCACGTTGCCCCAGCCCTGCGCCAGGGCCGCCACGGGCGAAAGCGCTCCAATGAATATCAACCAGCGCATTAGACCCTCCCCAGGGCAAAGCCCTTGGCGATGTAGTTGCGGACAAAGTAGATCACGATGGCGCCGGGGATGATCGTCAGCGTGCCCGCCGCCGCCAACAGACCCAGCTCATACCCCGCCGAGGACGCGGTCTTGGTCATCGTAGCCGCGATGGGTTTTGCCTCCACCGCTGTCAGCGTTTTGGCCAGCAGTAACTCCACCCACGAGAACATGAAGCAAAAGAAAGCCGCCACGCCGACCCCCGCCTTGATCGTCGGCAGAAAGATCGTGACGAAGAAGCGCGGGAAGGAATAACCGTCCACATAGGCCGTCTCGTCCAGCTCCTTGGGCACGCCGCCCATGAAGCCCTCGAGGATCCAGACCGCCAGCGGGATGTTGAACAGGCAATGCGCCAGCGCGACGGCCAGATGCGTGTCAAAGAGCCCCACCGAAGAGTAAAGCTGAAAGAAGGGCAGGGCGAAGACCGCCGCGGGGGCCATGCGGTTCGTCAAAAGCCAGAAGAACAGCTGCTTGTCGCCCAGGAACCGGTAGCGCGAGAACGCGTAGGCCGCAGGCAGCGCCACGCAGACCGAGATCACCGTGTTCAGCGACACGTAGAGGATCGAGTTGATGTAGCCCCAATACCAGGTCGGATCGGTGAAGATCACCCGGTAGTTCTCGAGCGTGAATGTCTGCGGGAACAGGCTGAAGCCCGACAGGATCTCTCCGGTCGTCTTAAAGCTCATCGCCACCAGCCAGTAAATCGGCAGCATCAGGAAGGCGATGTAAAGGATCGGGACGAGCGAACGCTTTCTCATTTCACGTCATCCTTCGTCATCAGCGTGTAGAACAGCCACGAGACCAGCAGCGTGATTGCAAAGTAGATCAGGCTCATCGCCGCGGCGGGGCCCAGGTCGAACTGCCCCAGCGCGATCTTGACCAGGTCAATCGACAGCAGCGTCGTCGAGTTGCCCGGCCCGCCGCCGGTGAGCACGAAGGGCTCGGTATAGATGTTAAAGCTGTCCATGAACCGCAGCAGGATCGCGATGGTCAGCACGGTCTTCATCTTGGGCAGCTGGATGTAGCGGAACACCTTCCAGGGGCTTGCGCCGTCGATCTTGGCCGCCTGGTAATAGGCGTCAGGGATCGACACCAGCCCCGCATAGCTCAGCAGCACCACCAGCGAGGTCCAGTGCCAGACATCCATCGTGATGATCGTGACCCAGGCCGCAAAGGGGTTCTGCGTCATGTCGTAGGGTATGCCCAAAGTGTTGTTCATCAGATAGCCCAGCAGGCCGATCTCGGGCAGGGTGAAGATGTTCCACATCGCGCCCACCACGTTCCACGGGATCAGCATCGGCAGGGCCATGGTCACCAGGCAGACGGGCACCCAGAACCCCTGCCGCGGCATGGACAGTGCAATCGCGATGCCCAAAGGGACCTCGATGATCAGGATCAGGAAGGTGAACAGGAACTGCCGCCCCAGCGCCGCCTGGAAGCGGTCCGAGCGCAGGATCTGCTCGAACCAGTCCAACCCTTGCCAGAAAAAGACGTTATTCCCAAAGGTCTCCTGCACCGAGTAGTTCACCACGGTCATAATCGGCACCAGCGCGTTGAACGCGACCAGCAGCAAGACCGGCAGCACAAAGAACCAGGCCTTTTGGTTTTCCGTTCTCATGTCGCGGCCTCCGTTGCGACCCAGCCGTCTCTGTAAAGGCGGGTTTGATCCTGTCGAAAGCCCAGATGCACGGTCTCGCCCTGAAGGGGCGGGTCGCCGGGCACGATGGCCTTGACCAGGGTGGGGCCCGCGATCGCCTCGACCACGCAGTGGCGCCCGACATCAGAGACCTTGCGGACCTGCGCCTCGACGCCCGCCGCGCCAAGGGTCACGTATTCCGGGCGGATGCCGATCTGGGTCAGCCCGCCCGCGCCTTTTATCGGCCCCTCCAGCGCAACGCCTTGGCCCTGGAAGGACACGCGCCCGCCGCTGCTTTCCTCTGCGGGCAGCAGGTTCATGCCCGGCGAGCCGATGAAATGGCCCACGAATGTGTGCTGGGGGCGCTCGAAAAGCTCGACCGGTGTGCCGATCTGCACCACCTCACCGTCTTGCATCACGACGACCTGGTCGGCAAAGGTCAGCGCTTCCGTCTGGTCATGGGTGACGTAGATCATGGTGGCCTTAACGCGCTGATGCAGCTCTTTCAGCTTGCTGCGCAGCTTCCACTTGAGATGCGGGTCGATCACGGTCAGCGGCTCGTCGAACATGACCACGTTGACGTCGTCGCGCACCAAGCCGCGCCCCATCGAGATCTTTTGCTTGTTGTCGGGGGAAAGATGCGCGGCGCGGATGTCCAGCATCTCCTCGACCTCCAGCAGGGCCGCGATCTCGGCCACGCGCTCGGCGATCTTGGACGCGGCCACGCCGCGGTTGCGCAGCGGAAAGGCCAGGTTCTCGCGCACAGTCATGGTGTCGTAGATCACCGGGAACTGGAATACCTGGGCGATGTTGCGCTTGTCTGGCGCCAAGGCGGTGACGTCCTGGTCGTCGAACAGAATGCGCCCCTCCGAGGGCGACAGCAGGCCGGATATGATGTTGAGCAGGGTCGACTTGCCGCAACCGGACGGCCCAAGCAGCGCGTAGGCGCCGCCGTCCATCCAATCCAGGTCGATTTCCTTCAGCGCGTAGTCCTCTGGCCCCTTGGGGTTGGCAAGGTAGGAGTGGCGCAGGTTAGAGAGCGTGATCTTGGCCACTACCGCACCTCCGTCTGGATGCACGAAAAGGGGCGAGCCATGTTCGACAACATTTGGGTCACGCGACGCGCCTTCCGTCCTGGGTAAAGTAAAGCGCCTTTGCGGCGTCCATGAAGAACTGGTGCTCGGCGCCGACCTCATAGGGGTGCACGCCGTGGGCCAGCGAGACCCAGCCATTCGCGCCCATCTGGAAATGCGCGCTGGATTCCGAGCCGGAAAGCTCGGTGACCTGCACCACGCCGTTCAGGGCGACATCCGCCTCTGATGTGCGCTGCGGCGTGACGTGATGCGGGCGCATCGCCACGGTGTAGGCGCCGTCCGGCAGATTGGCGGCGTCGCCCTGCATGGTCCAGCTCGCCCCGGTGGGCAATGATGCGGTGGTGCCGGCCTTGGTGATCTGGGCGGCGTTGATCGGCGGATCAGAGAACACCCGCGCCGCGGTCAGGCTGTCCGGGTCGCGGTAGATCTGCGCGGTCGGCCCGAATTGCGAGACCGACCCGTCCTCCATCAGCGCGGTCACCCCGCCAAGCAGCAGGGCCTCCTCGGGCTCGGAGGTCGCGTAAACCACGACGGCCCCGCGCCCGGCGAAAAGTTCTGGCAGTTGCTCGCGCAGCTCCTCGCGCAGCTTGTAATCCAGGTTCGCCAGCGGCTCGTCCAGGAACACCGCGCGGCTTTCTTTGGCGATGGCACGGGCCAGGGCGCAGCGCTGTTGCTGCCCGCCGCTAAGCTCCTGCGGGCGCCGGTTCAGCATCGGGCGCAGCTGCAGGATGTCGGCGGCCTCCTCGACGCGGCCTTGAATTTCGGACTTGGCCATCCCGGCCACGCGCAGCGGCGAGGCGATGTTGTCGAAGACGGACATATGCGGGTAGTTCACGAAGAACTGGTGCACCAAGCTGATATTGCGCTTTTGCGTGGACAGCTTCGAGACGTCCTCGCCATTCATCCAGATCTGTCCCGAGGCCAGCGGGTCCAGCCCGGCCATCAGCTTGATCAGAGAGGTCTTGCCCGATCCGGTCTGCCCGAGCAGAACGTTAAAACGCCCAGCCTCCATGACCAGAGACGTGGGCTTGATATGGGTGATGCCGCGCAGCGTCTTGGAGGCGGCCTTCAGCTCTATCGTCATGGATGTTCTACCCCGGTCCCTCTGCATGTAGGGCGGGACTGGTCCCGCCCTACATCGTGTCTCAAGCGCTTGGCGCTACTGGTTCCAGCGCGCGACAAGTTCGTCATAGTTGACGGTCTCGCCCTGCGGCTTCTCGTTCTCCAGCGGGGGCTTGGCGCCGCCATTGGCGTACCAGAACTCGGCCGGTTGCTTTTCGTTCAGGCGCGGGCCGCAGCCGCCATAGATGCCGGCGGCCTCGTCAGCCGACTGCATCCGGGCCATGGTCACGTCCATCTCCTCGGCCAGGCGGTTCATCGCCTCTTGCGGGCTGAAGGCGCCCGAGTTCACGTCACCGATCTGTTGCCACCAGATCTGCGCCAGCTTGGGGTAGTCCGGCACGTTGATGCCCGTGGGCGACCATGCCACGCGGTCCGGCGAGCGATAGAACTCGACCAATCCGCCCAGCTTGGGCGCGCGCTCGGTGAAGCTTTCGTGGTTGACCGAGCTGTCGCGGATGAAGGTCAGGCCAACATGGCTTTTCTTCACGTCCACGGTCTTAGAGGTCACGAACTGCGCATAGAGCCAAGCGGCCTGGGCGCGGTCCGACGGGGTGGACTTGAGGAAGGTCCAGGAACCCACGTCCTGATAGCCGACCTTCTGGCCCTCTTCCCAGTACGGGCCGTGGGGCGACGGCGCCATCCGCCACAGCGGGTTGCCATCGGCGTCCACCGTGTTGTTGCCTTCTGACTGCGGCTTCACCATGTCGGCGGTGAAGGCGGTGTACCAGAAGATCTGCTGCGCCACGTTGCCTTGGGAAAGCGCGGGCAGCGACTGGTAGAAGTCGAACGACGCCGCACCCGGGGGCGCGTAGTTGCGCAGCCACTCGTCCCATTTGCGGATCGCGTAGACCGCCGCCGGGCCGTTGGCGGCCCCGCCGCGCTCGACCGAGGCGCCGACCGGGTTGCAGCTGCCCGCTTCCATGCGGATGCCCCATTCGTCGATCGGGATGCCGTTCGGCTCGCCCTTCGATCCGGCGCCGGCCATCGACAGCCAGGCGTCGGTCATCCGCCAGCCCAGATCGGGCGCGCGCTTGCCGTAGTCCATGTGGCCGTAGATCGCGACGCCGTCGATTTCCTTTACGTCGTTAGAGAAGAAATCGGCGATGTCCTCATAGGCGGACCAGTTCACCGGCACGCCCAGGTCATAGCCGTACTTGGCCTTGAACGCGGCCTTGTTGCCCTCGTCGTCGAACCAGTCCTTGCGGAACCAGTAGAGGTTCGCGAACTGCTGGTCGGGCAGCTGGTAGAGGTTGCCATCCGGCCCGGTGGTGAACTGGATGCCCATGAAGTCTTCCAGGTCCAACGTCGGGCTGGTCGTGGCCGCCCAGTCGCCCGCCATTTGCTCGGTCAGGTTATAGGCCAGCTGCAGCCGCGAATGCGTGCCGATCAGGTCGCTGTCATTGACGTAGCCGTCATAGAGGTTCCGTTGGGTCTGCATCTGGGTTTGCACCGCCTGCACGACCTCGCCCTCGCCCAGGATCTGGTGGTTCACCTTGATGCCGGTGATCTCTTCGAAGGCCTTGGTCAGGACCTCGGATTCGTAGCCATGCGTCGGGATGCCCTCGGACAGCACGTTGATCTCCATGCCCGAGAACGGCGCGGCGGCGTCGATAAACCACTGCATCTCGGCCATCTGCTCGTCTTTCGACAAGGTGGATGGCTGGAACTCTTGGTCAATCCATTTCGTGGCCGCCGCGGCGTCAGCAAAAGCGGCACCAGACCCCGCGATGACGGCCGCAGCCGCAGTCGCGGAGAGTAGATACTTGCGCATCTCGTCTCCTCCCAAATTTCGTTTTAAAGCCGTAATCTCCGGCTGCCTAAAGCGTAGGCAGAACAGCAGAGAGCTGTCAAACTATTAATTTAGTAGATAAATAGACATTATATATCAGTGAATTAAGAGGTTGTCGCGCGGCAAATTCCTTACGCATCGTCGCGGCAAAGCGCCTGACACAGGCAATGCACGCCGCCGCCGCCAAGCGTGAACATCGACATATCCGGGTCGTAAACCTCAAAGCCCAGGGCGCGCATCTTGGCGTTCAGCTCGGTCGCGCCGGCCATCGACAGCACCTTGCCGTTGCCCAGAGCCACCAGGTTCACGCCCAGATTCTTGGCCTCGCGATACTCGACCTCGACGATCTCGATCCCCCAGCCGCGCACAATGTCCACCAGCCAGGGCTCCATCGCGTCCACGCAGGCGACGGCGAGCTTCTCGGCTAGGGGCACGATCAAGCCGTCCATATGCACGAATTCGCGGCTGATGGGGGCGACGACGGCCTCCCAGCCCTCGGCGCGGACCCAATCGGCGACCTGCTCGGAGCCCGCCTTCTCGGAGCGCTCGCCGCAATAGCCGATCAGCACCCGCCCGGGCTCGATGATGTTGAAATCGCCGCCCTCGAAATGCCCAGCCGTGGCGAAGTTCCAGATCGGGATCCCCGCCTCTTGGTAGAACTTGATCGCGGTGACGTAATCGGCGCGGCGCACCTTCAGCTGCATGTGGCAGATCAGGGCGCCCCAGGGCGTCATGGCAGAGCTGTCGCGCGCAAAGAAGTTGCGGTGCAGCGCCTCGTCGGCGTCCAGGTAGTGGCAGGTGACGCCGTTCTCTTCGTAGATCGAGACCATCTCGGAATGCTGCTGCATGGCAAGTTGCAGACCGAATTTGTGGCCGGTGCGGTCGGCATTGGCCAGGGTGCGCCCGATCAGCGGCCCGGCCTCGACCCAGCGGTAGAACTCCGGCTTGCCCAGCAGCACGTCATGCAGCTTGGCGTAGTCGTTGTTGATGCCCCAAGCCTTCGGCTGTCCGTCTGCCATCATCGCCTCCCTTGCGGTACCTCGCCGAAACTCTGCACCGCGAATGGCGCCGCGGCAAGCCTTCGCGGCGTTGACCCGTTGGCCATGGGATGTCACATGGCGGGCGCAGGCAGAACGGACGCAAGACATGAGCCATTACGACGAAAGCCCGGTGAACCCGCTGCCGCTTAGCGTGATGCTGCTGGCGCTTCTGATCGTGCTGCCAGAGCTGGCGTTCCAGGCGGGCGAGAACGGGCTGATCGGCGGGCCCGCGGCCATCGGTTGGCGCGCCGACGCGGTGGAGCGGTTCGCATTCTTCCCAGACGTGCTCTCGCAGATGGTCGACCGCAACCTCTGGCCGCCAGAGCACCTTATGCGCATCGTCACGCATCCATTCGTGCACCCCAGCTTTATGTCGGTTGTCTTCGCCTTGGTCTTCACCTTGGCGCTGGGCAAGATGGTGGGCGAGGCGATGTCGGAATGGGCGGTGCCCGCGGTGTTTCTGGGGTCCAGCATCCTGGCGTCGCTGCTCTATTGGCTGATCTTCAACGACCCGTTCCCGGTGTTCGGGGGCTTGCCTGGCGCATATGGGCTGATCGGGGCCTACACGTTCCTTTTGTGGCTGCGTCAGGTGGCGGCGGGCGGGCCGCAGCGCCAAGCCTTCACGCTCATCGCCTTACTGATGGGCATTCATGTGGTCTTCGCGCTGATCTATGGCAGCACAACGGGCGTCGCGCCGCGTATCCTGGGGTTCTTCGCGGGGTTCGGGCTGTCCTTCCTGGTGGTGCCCGGCGGGGTGGGCCGCCTGATGGAGTTCCTGCGCGCGCGGCGGTAGCTCTAGGGCCGCCAGAACAATTCCATCCCGTCCGGCCAGCTTAGGTTGTGGGTCAGGGTGATCGTCTCTGTGGCACCCGCGCCAACCTGGATCGACCAGGCGGAAACGCCGCGCCGGTTCTCGATATCGGTCTCGTTTGGGTTGGGCCGGGCGCGCGTGGTCACCACCAGGTCCTCCTGCTCGGAATAGGGCAGTGCATGCAGCAGACGCACATTGCGCGTCACGTCCCCGAGGTTCTCGATTGATAACCGCACGGTCTCGTCGCGCGTGTTCGTGACCGACACCAGCCCGCGGTCGCCGGTCTCGCGGTCAAGCACCGCATGGTCCAGGCGCAGGCTTTCTTCGGGTCCAAAGCCGATCCTGGCGGTGGCCCCCGATGGGATCAGGTCGGTCTCTGCCTCGCCCACCAGGCGGTCGCCGCGATAGAGTTTGGCAATCGCTGGCGGCAGCAGCTCGCCGGTGTTCTTCAGCTCCGCCATCACGAACGCGCTTTCATCGCGCCGGGGCACGGCGACAAAGCTGAGCTCCGCGTCCAGGGCGACCTGCCCAAGCGTCAGCACAAGCTGGTCGCCCGAAGATACCGTAATGGGCCTCGGCGCGAATCTCGGTCGTTACGCTTGAAGCGGTGTCGCAGAGAGGGTGTCGTTGCCCTTTGATACGCATGATGCGTGTCTACGAGGTCTTGCCAGATGGCGCGCCTCAATTCCAAAGAATAGAAAGGACAACGACATGGATATCTTTATCGGACTGGACGTCTCTCTGGCAAGCACGGCTGTTTGCGTGCTCGGTGATCGCGGCAAGATCCTGAAGGAAACTGACGTCGCCAGCGAGCCGGAAGTGTTGGTCAGCTTCCTCAAGGCCTTGCCCTGCGAGATTACCGGGATTGGCCTGGAAGCGGGTCCACTGTCCCAATGGCTTCACAAGGGGCTGACCGAGGCCGGGCTACCCGCGATCCTGATGGAAACGCGGCAAGTGAAGGCGGCGCTGAAAGCAAGCCCGATCAAGACGGATCGGCGGGATGCACAGGGGATCGCGCATCTCCTGCAGATGGGTTGGTTCAGCGCCGTGCACTGCAAGTCGGTTCCTGCTCAGGAAACACGCGTGTTGCTGACGGCGCGCAAGGCGATCCAGAAGGTACTGATCCAGTTGGAACTGTCGGTGCGGGGCGTGTTGCGCAACTTTGGCCTGAAGATGGGACCCGTCTCGAAAGGTCGCTATGACCAGCGGGTCAGGGACCTGGCGGCGGGCAATACTGTGCTGAAAGCGGCTATTGAGCCGATCCTGCGTGCCCGCGCAGAGCTGCGAAGGGAACTTGCGGGGTTCGAGAAGATGGTGCGCGATCAGGCGAAGATCGATCCGATCTGTCGCCTGCTGATGACCATGCCCGGTGTGGGTGCCGTCGTTGCGCTGACGGTGAAGGCCGCGATCGATGATCCCACACGCTTCAAACGATCTCGTGATGTTGGCCCCTGGGTCGGGCTGACGCCGGGGCGGGATGAATCCGGCGAGCGGTCCATTGTGGGCGCGATCACCAAGGTCGGAGACGCAGGTCTCCGGGCGGCGCTCTACCAGGCGGCCAACGTGATGCTGCATCATGGCGGCCCGAACTGGCTCAAGTCCTGGGCGCTGCGCCTTGCCGAGCGTCGTGGGAAGAGACGTGCCACCGTGGCGCTGGCCCGTCGCATCGGCGTGGTGCTGCACCGGATGTGGGTGGATGGAACCGGGTTCCGCTTCACCCGTGACGAGGCGATGGCGCTCCGGCAGAACGCCTGAGCGCCCCGCATCCATGATTGAAATGTTTTCAGCACAAGGAGCGTTCGGCCGCACCTGACGGTGCCGGCCCACCAGTGTCCCAGCCGGGACGCGGTCCCCGATGATGTACGCAAGCTGCCATCTGCCGACCCGTTCCAGGGTTGAGCGCGCCCTGAAGATCGACACTCGGGAGCCGAACCGGACAAGGTATGAAGTTGGCAGCCATTGCGCTGACCACGGACGGAAGCACGAGCCCGGCGCAGACACATCACGGTGAGCAGGCATGCCGACAGGCGAGGCCAACAACACTGGCATATTCCCCATCGCCACAGCACAATCACTCCGCTGTGAACCTCACTGCGCCTGGCAGGCACCCCGGAAACCTTCGTCGGTTCCCGGGTTTTTGAGGGTGAAAACGCTGTCCTTGACATCAACTGGCCCATTACGGAAGGCAGCGTCACCGGGGCGGGGCTCTGATAGGCAAGGATCTGGCCATCAAGGGCGCGCATGGCCCCGGTCTCTTCGATAATAACTTCGGGTTCGACAAAAACGGGATCGGTCATCGCCGCGCTCTCGTCGAGCACGCCACCTAAGCCGTTAAGCAACGGCTCTGGCTTCTCGATTCGTGCGCGGCTGGTCCAAACGCGCGAGGGTTCGGCCTGGCCCAGATTGGCGGTCGACAGGATCAAATCGACGTCGCGCCAATCCGCCTCCGAGTATTGCGTGACCGCGACCTTGCGCGTGATCTCCACTTTGGGGGCTGTTGCCTCGTCTCGTAGGCGCATCTCGTAGATCAGCGCCCAGCCCGCCTCGGCGGCATGCTTCAGCACAAAGCTGGTCTGCCCCGCCACACTGACGGACACGTCGATGACCAGCCCGGGCCCGAAGGATTGCGGCGGGTTCAGCGCCGCGTGGGCCCGCCTTGCGGCTTCTAGATCGCGGTTTAGCGTTTGCAGCTCCTCGGTAAGGCGCGCAGTCGTGGCGTTGAGCTCCACCATGGCCGCGCCCGTGCCAGAGCTTTCCTCGCGGAGCGCCTGCCCCATGCCGCGGATGTCCTCTGGGCTGAGCCCGGTCTGCGTGGGCCCGGTGATTGAGCCCAGGAAGGTCCGCTGCGCGGAAAGGGCCGCCAAATCGGCTTCGATCGCGGCGATCTCCCGTTGTTTGGTGTCCACCAGGGCGTCTATGCGGTCGATTTCGGCCTGCGCGGCGGCTTGTTCAGGGGTGGCGATGGCGTCGGCATCGAAATCAAGCGCCTCGGCGCTGCGAAGGGCGGTGATGCGCGCGCCGTCAGAGGCGGTCAGGTCCAATAGGTCATCCTCAAGGGGCTCGGGTAGCGGCACCAGCACCCGGTGATCGCCCACGGGCAGGTCCAGCGTGGCCCCACGGGTGACCATCGCGGTCTGCTGGAACACCTCTACGGCGCGCGGCGGCATCTGGGTCTGGACGTCATCTGCAAGCGCCGGCATCGCGGCCAAGCACAACACGGCAATGAAATGTCTCATAATTCCTGCTCCTATATTTGTGTCGAGCCTGCCAGAACAGGCGCTGAACCGCAAACCACAGCGCCAAATGCGCGCTGATCAGCTGATCACCACCGATTGCAGCTCGAAGATCGGCAGCAGGATCGCCAGCACGATGATCAGCACAAAGACCCCCACCAGCATCATCAGCACCGGGTCCAGGATCTGGGCGATGCGCTTGCGGTCATTGGCCAGCCAAGTCTCGACCAGCACCGCGGCGCGGTCGGCCATGGGGGCGAGCCGCGCGCTCTCCTCGCCCACGCGGATCAGTTGCAGCGCGACGGGTGGCAGCAGCGTGAGGCGCCGGATCGCGCCGGACAGGCTCTCGCCCTGCCTGACGGCAGTGACAACGCCGTCGGCCTCTTCGCGGTGATGCGCGACGGTCAGCACATCGGCGGCGCCCTCGGCGGCGTTCACCGCGGTCTGGCGGCTGCCCAGGACCAGCGCCAGGGTCCGCAGGTATTGCCCGGCCATCGCCATGCGTCGCAACCGCCCGAAGATCGGCAGGCGCAGCAGGATGCGGTCCGCGCGGTTGCGGACGCGCGGCACGCGCAGCGCCAGGTAGCCGCCTAGGATCGCGGCGCCCAGCGCCGCCGCCAGCCCCACCCAATTCGCCTGGATCCAGCCCGTGGCGCCCAGCACCACCTGCGTCAGCTCCGGCAGCGGCCGGGCCGAGACCTCGAACATCGCGACCACCTCGGGGGCCACGCTGGTCACCAGCACGGCGCAGACCACCAGCGAGACCAGCGCCACAAAGGCCGGGTAGATCAGCGCCGTGGCGATCTCGGCGCGATTGGCGCCCTGCGCCTCAAGGAAGTCCGCCAGCCCGCCAAAGACTACAGCCAGGTCGCCCGAGCTCTCCCCGGCGCGCAGCGACGAGGTGTAGTAGGGCGCAAAGCCGCCCCGGCCGCGCGCGATGGCGTCCGATAAGGGGTAGCCCTCGAGCGTGGCGGCCTTCAGCTCGCCTGCGAAGGCCTGCATGGCGCGCGAGCCCTCGCTTTCCATGACCGCGTCCAGGGCGTTCTCCACCGGCAGCTCGGCCTCCAGCAGGACCGCCATCTGCCGCGAGAATATGGCGCGCTCATCGGCGTCCAGCTTGGCGCGCCCGCCCGCCCGGCGCTTGGCGCGCGCGGTGATCTCGGCGGGCATCAAGCCATCGGCCTGCAGGGCGTCCGAGGCCGCCCGCTCGCTTTCCGCGACCAGCGTGCCGGTCTTGCGCCGCCCGTTGCCGTCATAGGCGATATAGGCGTAGCTCTGCACTTATTCAGCGCCCAGCACCCGGTGGAGCTCGGGGATGGTCGTGCGCCCCTCCGCCACCAGCTTGAGCCCCTGCGCGATCAGCGTGCTGCCCGCGGGCACGGCCAGGCGCTTTAGCGCCTGCTCCGAGGCGTTCTCGCCAATCGCCGCGCCGACATCCTCGGTGATCTCCACGATCTCGTAGACGCCCTGGCGGCCCTGATAGCCGGTATCTGCGCAGTCCTCGCAGCCCACCGCGCTGGGCACCGACAGCGGCACGGGCAGGCCGTGCGCGGCGAACATCTCTGCCGTGGCTTGGTCCGGCGCCGCGCTTTCCGCGCAATGGGTGCATACCTGCCGCAGCAGCCGCTGCGCCAGGATCCCGCGCAGGGTCGCGGCGATCAGGTAGTTGTCCAGCCCCAGGTCCCGCAGCCGCGTGACCGCGGCCACCGAGCTGTTCGCGTGCAGCGACGAGAACACCAGATGCCCCGTCAGCGAGGCCTGTGCGGCGACCTGCGCTGTTTCGCCATCCCGGATCTCGCCCACCAGGATCACATCCGGGTCCTGACGCAGCGTCGCGCGCAGCCCGGCGGCAAAGCTCATGCCGATCTCGCTATTGGTCTGGGTCTGGCTGATGCCCGGCAGATGGTATTCGATCGGGTCCTCGACGGTGACGATGTTGCGCTTAGTGTGGTCCGAGAGCTGCAGCAGCGAGTAAAGCGTGGTCGTCTTGCCCGAGCCGGTAGGACCGGTGGCCAGCACGATCCCGTCGGGCCGCGCCGCGAGCCGCGCCAGCGTGGCCTCTTGGTCCTCGCCCAGCCCAAGCCGCTCTAGCGGCATCAGCCCGGAATGGCGGTCCAGCACCCGTAAGGTGATGCGCTCGCCGAATTGGCCGGGCAGGGTGGACATGCGCACGTCGATGTCGCGCCCGCCATAGCGCAGCCCGATCCGCCCGTCCTGCGGCAGCCGCGTCTCGGCCGTGTCCATGCCCGCCATGACCTTGAGGCGGCTCACAACGCGGCGCACTGGCACGTCAGAGCGGTCCATAACGGTGCGCAGCATGCCGTCCACGCGCACGCGGGCGCGCAGCCCGTCCTCATAGGGCTCCACATGCAGGTCGCTGGCGCCGCCGCGCACCGTGCGCCGCATGAGCTGGTTGACCAGCTCGATGACCGGCGCCTCGGTGGCGTCCTCTAGGAGATCGCGGACCGCCGGCCCGCCGCCCGCCTCAAGATCAAAGGTCAGGTCGTCCTCGTCGCCCGCCTGCGTGCCCTCGCGGTAATGGCTGTTAAGAAGGGCCTCAAAGGCTTCGGCCTCAAGCCGCTCCACCGTCAAGGCGATGCCCGCGCGCCGACGCGCCTCGCGCATGCCGAGGACCGTCGCGCCCGGCCCGCAGACCAGCGCGTCACCCCGCAGGACCATCTGCTGGTCGCGGGCGAAGGTGAAAGGCAGGTCAGGCTTGGCCATCCGGAGCGCGTCTCTATCGTTTTCGGGTCTATGTCAGTCGGACTGTAGCCCGGGCGCGAGCAGAATGGAATCCGTGTGCGCTTTAGGGCCTGGGGCGGGTATAGGTCGAAACGAACAACGCCCCGGCGACGTTTGCCGACACCAGATGAAACGGCATTCACACAGTGCGACCGCCCGAGCTTGCCTCGGGCAGCGGCCGACCTCCCCCAGGAGGCCGCTTTTGCCACGTTGCAATTCATTGGAACGGTGGCGTTTTCAGAAATCACTCGCGATACAGAACCGCTGCGCAGGCGACCTCCAGGTCGGCCGCTGCCCGGGTCGCGATTGGTTCAAGGTGGAGGCCCCGGATCAAGTCTGGGGCGGGAGATCTTCAACGACCGCTCCTCGCCAGACACGGGCCACCATAATCTCTGTTAGCCCATGTCTTCTCCGCCGCCGCGCAAGACGCCAACGCGGGCGTTCAAGCTGCGCGCTACTGCGCGTTGAATTGCAGCCGCGAGGGCAGCGGCGGGAATGTCCTGGACCGGGCGTAGTCGTCGATGAACCCCGCATCGAAGGGCTGGTTCAGGTTCGCCCCGTCGAAGGGGAAGGCGACCAGCGGTTGGTTCGGGAACTGCCCATCGGGGTCGGGCTGGATGGCGCGGGTCGCGCGTTTGGCATCGCGCGCGACCTCGCGGGACAGGCGCGTGGCCTCGCGGTCATTGGTCACCACGCGGGGCCGCAGCAGCAGCAGCAGAACGCGTTGGTTCTTGGTCACGGCGCGCCCCCGGAACAGCGCGCCCAGCAAGGGCAGGCGCGACAGCCCGGGCACGCCGGCGTTCTCGGACCCGGCGCCGTTCTCCAAGAGACCGCCCAGCATAATCACCTGCCCGTTGCCCACCAGCACGTTGGTGGACAGGGTGCGTTTCGAGGTGATCTCGCCCCCCGCGGCGCTCGCCCGGCGGGTCAGCGACGAGGCCTCCTGCGAGATCTCCATGCGCACGGTGTTGTCGCCGGTGATCTGCGGCGTGACGCGCAGCTTCAGCCCCACATCCTGGCGCTCGATGGTCTGGAAGGGCCGCTCTGGCGTCGGGCTGTCGCCCACCGTCGCGAAAGAGCCCGTCACGAAGGGCACGGACTGCGCCACGACGATCTCGGCCTCGGTATTGTTGAGCGTCAGTATCGAGGGCGTGGCCAGAAGGCGCGTGGTGTTGGCCTGGCTCAGCGCCGAGAGGAAGCCGATGAACCCGCTGTCGCCCGCGGCGTTGACAGAGGCCGACCCAGCCGTCAGGCCCGATCCGGGGCTGGGAACGCTGCCAGAGATCGCCGTGTTCAGCATCGAGGTCAGCGTCGAGCGCCCGCCCACGCTGAACTCCGCCCCGCCAAACAGCGCGTCATTCAAAAGCCCACCGAATTGCACGGAAAGATCGCTGAGCGTCTGCACCGAAAGTTCAAAGATCACCGCCTCGACCAGCACCTGGCTGGGCCGCTGATCCAGCCGCTTGATCGCGTTGACGATGCCATCCACCCGGTCGCTGGGCGCGGTCACGATGATCGAGTTCGTCTGCGGCTCGGCAACGATGGTCACTTCGGATGTGCTGTTGGCGTCCCCCGCCAAGACCGACCGCGCGATAACGCCCTCTAGCTGCAAGGCATCCGCGTAGTTGAGCTGCACCACCGAGGTGGAGGTGCTGCGCTGCGGGGTGTCAAGCTGGTTGACCACGGTGCGCACGCGGCTGCGGAACTCGTCATTGCCGCTGACCACGATGGCGTTAGAGCGGAAATCGGCGGTCACCGAGCCGCCCGGCGGCACGATTTCGAGCGCCTGGATCGTCGACAGGATGTCCTGCGCGTTGGAGTAGTTCAGCCGGATCGTCTCGATGGTCTTTCGCCGCGGCTGGTCGAGCTGCCCGATCAGGGTGCCGATCCGGTCAATATTCTCGCGCCGGTCCGATAGGATGATTAGCCCGGATTGCTCAACCGTGGACAAAACGGCCTCGGCGGGCAGCAGGGGCCGGATGACCTCGACCGTCTCGCCCAAGGAGATGTTGCGTACCACGAAGACCCGCGTCTCGAACGCGCCGCCTGCCGTGCGCACGCGCTCACTGGGGGGCAGCTCGCGGGCGATGTCCAAGGGCACGATGCGGTCCACTTGCTCGCCCTCGATAATGGTCAGGCGGTTCAGCTCTAGCACGTTGAGGAAGATCTCGTACAAGGCCGCGCTGTTGACGGTGCCCGGCGCGATCACCGTCACCGTGCCGTCGACGCGGTTGTCCAGGGTGAAGTTCCGCCCGGTGGACTGCGCCACGATCTCGACAAAGCTGCGCAGATCCGCGTCGCGCAGATCCAACGAGATCTGCGCGCGGACCGTGGCGGTGAAGCTGAGGAAGATCGCCAGGGCGACCAGGATTGCGCGGCTAGCCTTGATCAAGGGTGACCCTCACGATTTGCCGCGCGCCGTCGCGCAGGATGTCCAACTCTAATGCGCCGCTGTTCAGGTCCTCGTCTGAGACGCCCGACAGCAGGTCCGCGTTTGTCAGCGCGGCCCCGTTGACCGCCATGATCGTGTCGCCGGGGCGCAGGCCCATCTGCGCATAGAAATGCCCTGGCCTAACCCGCGCGACGTTCATCCCTGTGCCGCCGATGGGCGGCTCCAATTGGCCCGCCTCGGCCAGCAGGGCGCTGATGGTCTCGCGGTCGACCTGCTCGAGCACCAGCGAGACATCCGCCGCAACATCAGATGCCGCCGCAGCGCTGGGCGCTTCTAGCTGTACGATGCCGTCCAATCTGGTGCGCTGCACCGGGATAAGCTCTGTCTTGCCGTCATACTCGATCCAGACGCCGCGCGCGTCGATGGCGGTCACCGTCTCGCCGCCGATCAGCGTGTCGCCGATCTTCACCACGATGTTGCGGTCGTTCTCGGCCAGCATGGCCATGCCCGCGCCGCTATCAAGGCCGGCGACGATGCCGGTCAGCCAGTAGGTGGTGTTCTCTTCGGGCGGCGCCTCGGCGGTCTCCGGCTCGGGCAGGGGCTCCGGCTCCGGCGCCACCTCGGGCACCACGCCAAAGACGGCGGGCCAGGCGTCGGGAACGTCCCGCGCGGTCACCAGGATGGGCTCAACCGCAGGCGCACGCTCTGGCTGCGAAAAGGCGTCGGGGGCGGCGGGCAAAAGGGCAAGACCCAGCGCGCCGCAGGCAAAGCCCAGCGCGGCCACCGCGATACTCGTGAAGAGCCCTGACAAAAGTCTCACCTTATCGCCCCAGTCCCTCGCCGGCATGCCTAAGCCTGACAGACCCGTTCCTTAGCACCGATCCGCCTTGAACGGAAGCTAAGTGGGTCCTTTGGAACGGGTTTTCCGCCGATGCGTGACCCGGGCTTGCTAGGGTGCCGGAACCTGCACCGTAAGGGTGTTTCCGTTCACGACGCCGAGGGGCCCAAAGCCTTTTGGCACGCCGCTCTCTGGATCGAAGGTGACTGTGATCTGCCCGGGGCCGCGTGACTTGCGGTTGAGCACGGGGAGTTTGCCCTCAATGTTGCTAAGGCGGAGGACGCCATTAACCCCGTCCGAGGCGCTGCCGCGCCCGTTTCGAAGCACGGCGTCCTGCGGCCACCAGGGCAGCAAAAGTTCCGCCCGCGCTTCTATCGCATCTCCTGAAAGCTTCAGCTCCCAATGCAGCCCGTCCAGGTCCGGCGCAACGGCGCGCCAACGCAACAGGATTTCGGGTTGCCCCGGCACAGCAATCCCCGCCGAGCCTTGCCGCATCCCGGCGTCATCGTTGATGGCTTGCGTCCATTGCGGCAGGTCATCGCCAAACGCCATCCGCAGGTGGCGGATCTCGCCGAACCAGGCCAGCGCGGCGCCCAATCCCGCCACAAAAACAATCAGATAGAACAAGGCCCGGATCATTGCGGCACCCGCAGCTCAAACTGCGCGCGGACCAAGCCGGGCGAGGCCGCCTCGATCCGGAACGCGTGCAGGCGGTAGCCCCAGCGCGGCTCCGCATCGCTGAGCCAGCGGCTGAGTTCATCGAACAGCGCGTCCTCTAATGCAATATCCACCCCGCCGTCAGAGCGGTCGGCAAGCTGGGTGATCTGGTCGCGCAGCCCGGCACCGATCAGGCCTTCCTCGATCGCGGCCAGCCCGATGACCTCGGATGTGTTGGCCTCGGCGTTGGTGGCGGAAGCGGCCTCGGCGCTCAAGGGCATTTGCCGCACTTGCCCCGCGACCCAGTCCCGCAGGGCGGTGGCCTCGCGGGCCTGCTGACGGGCCGCGTCGCGGGCCTCGGTCATGGGCAAAACGGCAAGGAACACCACAGCCAGCGGCAGCGCCACCAGGGCCATCAGCCCCAGAAGCGCGCGCTCCCGCCCCGAGAGCTGCGCCAGGATGCCAGAGAGCCCGCCGCTCATTCGAGTAGCTCCAGGCGCAGGCGCGCGGACACGCCGCCCGATTGCTCGGCGCGGCTATCCAGTTGCTCGACCAGGAAATCGGCGCCTTGCAGGTCCAGCACAAGCGCGTCCAGCGCCGCAAAATCCGGGGTCTCGATGGTGGTCTCCAGCCCGGTCTCCGGGCGGTAGGTCACAAGCGCGACCTGCGCGGTGTCGCGGGTCAGGACCTCGGCGGCGATCTGGAACTGCGTCAGCGCGGGCAGACCCTGGACCTCGATCACCTCGGGTTCTACGGCGGAGGCAAGCACCGCGCCGACCTGCGCGCGCACGTCCAGGATTGGGCCATCGGGCACAAAATGCTGGCGCACCATGGCCAGCGTCAGGTCGCGGTTCTGGGCGGCCTCTTGCTGCGCCGTTTGGGTTTGGAGGTAGAGCATGCCCAGCCACAGGGCGGCAGCGCTGGCGGCGGCCAGCGCGCCCAGGCGCCAGCGCCGCAGCCCCGCCTGGATGCGCTGTGGCGCGGCGCTGGGCGGGGTCAAGAGGTTCAGCCCGGCGGTGACGTCGGCCCAGCGCAGCGGCGCGAGCCCGGCCTTCTTCAGCGCGGCGGGATCGGTGTGGATCGGCACGCCAAGACCTGCGAGATATGCGTCCACCGCGGTGTTGGGATCGCCCAGGCGCAGCACGCCTTTCGGCGCATCAGTGGCCTGAAGCTGTGCGATGGCCAGATCCGCCTCGGCGGTGAACCCGTCATCGGCCGCCAGGCGCGCGCGCAGGGTGTCGCCCTCGACCTCGATGGCCCATAGGCCCGGCGCGCTGGGCAGGGCGAAGAAATCGGGCAGGATGGCCTGGCAGCCCTTTGTCGCCTTCTGCCGCCAGGCGGCGATGTCGTCCCGCGCCATAAAAAGGACGCGGTTCCAAGTCTTGGCGCCCTTGGGTTGCAGCGGGTGGATCTCGAAGCTGCCGGCGGGCAGGGACACCATGTCAGAGACCTGCCGACCGGCCACCTGTTCGCGCGCGCCGCCGCTCAGCTTTGCTGGCAGCTCCACGGGCAGGATCGGCGAAAGCGTGCCGGGCAGCAAGCCGACATATGCGCCGCCGGGCGCTTGGCCGGCGCCCAGCCGCCGCATCGGCGGTGCCCCTGGAATGCGATAGGTCTTGCTCAACGTCTGTCGCCCCTTTGGGCCACGTTATGCGGCGGAATTGGCGCGGGCTCAATCATAGACCGCCCAGCGCAGCACGCGCCGCGTCGGCGTCTCGGCGGTCGTGTCTATTTGGATGATCAAGGCGCGGCGCAGGTGCAGATCGCCCAGATCGGCGCGGATATCGGCGCGGAACCACATGCTGCCGACGGTCAACCGGGTGTCGAAGGGCAGGTGATCCAGCTCCTCAGTGCCCAGCAGTTCCTCGGCGCGCTTGCGTAATTCGCTGGTGGACTGGATCGGTGTCTGTCGCTGCATGATCTCCGTGATCAGCTCTGGCGGCAGGGGCGCGATTGCGGCCCGCTTGACCGCGTCAGAGGCGGTGTTGAGGTTAAGCCTGGTGTCCACGGGCAGGGCCGACAGGCTGGAGCGCATCGCGGCGAATTCGCCTGTTGCGATGCCGGGGACCGCGCGCAGGTCGTCCACCGTCATGGCCGGGCCGCGCTGCGCCACGAAGATGGCAAGCGCATTCACCAGGGCGGGGCGCAGCCCCAGCTCTGTGAAAGTTGCGCGGAACACGTCCCTTGCGTAATCGTCGTCGCGTGTGAGCCAGTTCACGTTCAGCCGCCCCTGCAGATCCACCAGGCTGATCGCGACGCGGCCTCGATCGATGGGAAAGCGGTGCGGCCCCTTGGCCCAGCTTTGGCCGGAATGCGCGATGGGGTTGTCGGTGACGTCGGCCAATAGCGCGGGCAACAGCCGCTCTGCCCCGTCCAGGTAAAGCGAGAGCTGCGCGGCTTGGCTCGCCCCGGCGCCGCGGATGCGCGCGGATTCCGACCGCGTGAGCATCGCCGCGGCAACCGCCGCGATTGCCAGCACCACGACCAAGGCGTTTATTAACACGGCGCCGCGGTCCCGGGTCATCGCAGGCTCACCATGATTTCCAGAGGGCCGAGCCGGGCATGGTCCAGCGTGATGCGGGCGCCAAGCGGCAGAGCATCGGGGTTGCGCGGGTCCGGGGCATATCCGGGCCGCCATCCGCCGAGGACTTGATAGGTTTCGATTTGGAAACCCCGAATATCGGACAAATAGCCTTGCTCAGGCGGGCGTTCGGGGCCGGGCTGTAGGTCGGTCCAAACGCGGCGTATCAGGCGCCCGGCGCCGGGGTCGAGCCTCCATTGGACGCGGCCAAATCCGGTGGCACCTGGCGCGCTGCGCGACAGCCCGCCAATCGACAGCTCGACGCCGGATGGGGCGGTCAGAAACGCGTCACGGTGGGTACCCTCCGGCGCCACAAAACCGCGCGGAACGGCGCTTTCTAGATCCAGGCGCAGCATTGCCAGCCCATGTGCTAGCCCTGCGCTTTCGTCGCTCACCGCGCTAAGGCGTTCGGCATTGCGCAGGCTGGCTTGCATCACTTGAACGCCGATGAGCGCCACGAGCGAGAAAATTGCCATCACGGCGACAAGTTCAAGCAAAGAGAAACCGGACTGCCGCCTCATGGCTCTGGCGGTCCGGACGGTGCATAAACGACCACAAGCGCGCCCGGGTGACCTTCGGCCTGCGCCCGGATGCGCGCCTCGACAAAGCCACCCTCGGTCGGCGCGGTCTCTATGGTGATGTGCCAGTCGATGCCGCCCAGGGCGGTCTGCGTGGGCCCGGTACCGGCGCCCGCGACCCCGAGCATCTGAAACTGCGCGGCCCGGTTTAGGGCTGCCTGCTGCGCCATAAGCCGCGGGAGTTCCTCGCCAATGCCGCGCCGGGCTTGGTTGAGCCCCTGAAATCCTGCGACGATTCCGATGGACAGCACCAGCACGGCGACGACCATCTCGACGAGGCTTATGCCGTGGTCTAGCCGCCGGCGCATGTCAGTGGCCCCCACCCTTCGGTTGCGCATTGGGTTGCCCCATTCGGGGTTTTGAATTGCAGGCGGATCGGCGTGGTTTGGCCGCTGGGGGTGAAGACGATGGTGGCCTCTGCGGCGGGTGGCGTTTGCAGCGTGACCGCGCCGTGCCAAGGCTGCGGCTCTGACGCCGTTTGCCAGTCATTGTCCCAACTAAGCCGCTGGACACCCGTCGCCGAGACGGCAAGTCCGATGCGTTGCCGTGACAGTGTGGCCTCGGCCCTTAGGCGATCGTGAAGCGCCTGGAAGCGCGCCCAATCGCGCGCCTCGGCGGACGGGCGCGACAGGCTTAGCACCGCCGAGACGGACAGCAATGCCAGCATGGCGACCACGACCATAAGCTCAACCAAGGTAAAGCCCGCGTCGGAACTCAGCCGCCGGTCCATGTGCCGATATCCGCGTTCACCCCGTCGCCGCCGGTGACACCGTCAGCGCCGAAGGTGAAGATGTCGAAATCCCCGTGCACGCCGGGCGAAAGATACTGGTAGGGCTTGCCCCAGGGGTCGTTGGGCAGGCGATCAATATAACCGCTGGCGGCGTAGTTGGGCGGCGTGGGCTCGCCGACCGGCGCTTGCACCAAAGCCTGCAGGCCTTGCTGCGTGGTGGGGTAGGTGAAATTGTCGAGCTTGTAGAGGTTGACCGCGTTTGTCAGCGCCGCCAAATCAGACTGCACGCGGGCGATGCGGGCCTGATCCGGGCGGTCGATGATGCGCGGAACGATGACCAGCGCTAGGATCGACAGGATCACGACGACAACCATCAATTCCAGCAGCGAAAATCCGGCCTCCTTGTCATCTTTGGTTTTAACCATAACGCCCCACAATCAATGCCTGCCGCTAGGAGTCTAGCAGTAGTCACGGGGTCTCTCAACGATCACGGTGATTTGGAGAGCATTCGGTTGGGCTGGACGGCGGGGCCCCATTTCGGGGTGGCAAAATGCCCGAGAGCTCAGGCTTGCCGCTGTCACGACGGGGGCGGGGCATTTTGGCCGCACCGATATGGGGAGCATGAAGCGTGCCGCAGGCACTCAATGGGATTAAGATTGGTCAAAGAAAGACGCGCCGTCAGCGCCCGCCCTGCACGATTGTGTTGCGATTCGCGTGAAGATTTCCCTAATCTTCACGAGGATCCGCCCGCCAGAGCCCAACCGGCCAATCGTGCCGGAACGCGCCGCGCCTATCCGCGCCCGATATACGGCATCTGTGTCGCCATCACGGTCATGAACTGCACATTCGCGTTCAGCGGCAGCTCGGCCATATACATCACCGCCTCGGCGACGTTTTGCACGTCCATCACCGGATCCGCGGTCAGGCCCTCGCTGACCCGCCGCGCGTTGGTCGCGCGCACCATGTCGGTCTCGGCGTTGCCGATGTCGATCTGTCCGCAGGCGATGTTCAGCGCCCGCCCGTCCAGGCTGAGCGTCCGCGTCAGCCCGGTCACGGCGTGCTTGGTCGAGGTGTAGCAGATCGAGCCGTCGCGTGGCACATGCGCCGAGATCGAGCCGTTGTTGATGATGCGCCCGCCGCCCTGGGCGCGCATGTGCTTGAAGGCCTGGCGCGCGCATAGGAACATCCCTGTCAGGTTCACGTTCACCACCTGCAGCCAGGTCTCGACGGGCACCTCGTCGATGGGCGCGGCCACGCCGAACATGCCGGCGTTGTTGAAGAGCGCGTCGATGCGCCCGGCCTTGCCGACGAAATCGTCAAAGGCGGCCTCGACGGCGTCCGGGTCGGTGACGTCCGCGGGCAGGGCGATCACTTTCTCGCCGGCCAGCTCCGCCAGCGCGTCGGCGCGGCGCGCCAGGGCGCCCACGGTCCAGCCCTGGGCGATGAAGTGCTCGGCCGTGGCGCGGCCGATGCCGCTGCTGGCGCCGGTGATCACGATGCTCTTGCTCATGTCTGTGCCTCTTCCTCTTGCGTCATCTCGAGCGGCGCGGGCTTGGCCGTGCGCAGGTCTTCCACCGTAAGCGCCGCCTGCGGGCGCGCAAGGGCGTATCGCATGACCCAATGCAGGCGCTCCTGGGCGCGGGTGATCGCCACATAGGCCAGGCGTTTCCACAGCGGCAGGCCCGCCTCCATCCGGCCAGAGCGCGCCGCGGCGTAGATATCTGGCCCAAAGACCTGCACCTCCGGCCATTGCGAGCCCTGCGCCTTGTGGATGGTCACCGCGGCGCCGTGCAGGAAGGCCGCGCCCATGCGCGCGGCGTAGGGGATAAAGGGCTCCTCCTGGTCCGGGAACTCGATCTTGACGATCGAGGCGGCAGAGATCTGCGGCTGGTCGGCGCCGAAGACGTGCAGGCGCGAGAAGCCGGGCCTGTTGCCGGGGCCGAGATAGACCACCTGCGCGCCCTTGATCAGGCCGCGGGCCTCTAGGTCGATGCGGCGCTTGCGGTGCTTGGCGGGCAGCTCGATCCCGTCGCAGATCAGCGGCTCGCCGGGGATCAGCGCGTCGGGCGGGGCGCCATGGGCGCCGCGGAAGGCCTGGATCAGCCGCACGCGCGTGGCGTTTCGCCAGACCAGCACGGGCGAGCGGGCCATCAGGTCAGCATCCACCCGAGGCGCGACCTGTACACGGTCGTCGCGCTGCGCTGCCTCGTGGATCATGCGCTCGAATTCCTCGAACTCCACCTCTGGGTCGCTCAGCGCGTGGGCCAGGTCCAGGATCGGGCTGTCATCGGCCTGCCGGTGGATCCGGCTCAGCTCGCGCTTGCGCGGGCCCTTGAAGCGGTCGAACACCATCTCGCCGGACTGCCCCACCGGGGCCAGCTGCGCGGGGTCGCCGAACAGGATCAGCGTCGGGAAGATCTCGCGCAGATCCTGGTACTGCTTGTCGTCCAGCATCGAGGCCTCGTCGACAAAGCCGATGTCCAGGGGGTCGTCGCGCCGCTTCCAGCCGGTGATGAAATCCGAGCCGCGCAGCCCCGCCGTGGCAAGCGCGCCGGGGATCGAGCGGTGGGCGTTGTAGAACTCCAAGGCGCGGTCCAGGGCGGCCTCGGTGAGCCCCTCGATCTCGGGTTTCGGGCCGTTCCCGGCGAGCCATTCCGCGACGCGCTCGTATTCGGGGTCGTAAACCGGCGTGTAGAGGATGCGGTGGATCGTCGTTGCGGGCACCTTGTTGCCGCGCAGCACGCTTGCGGCCTTGTTGGTGGGCGCCAGGATTGCCAGGGTGCGCTTGTCCTTCTTCTTGCGGCTCTCGTAATCGCCCGAGACGACCTCGACCCCTAGATCCTCTACCGCGTGGTAAAGCTGGCTCAGCAGCAGCGTCTTGCCGGACCCGGCCCGCCCGATGATCGCCATGGCCGGGGCCTGGCGCTCGGGCGGGGGCAAAAGCATCCCCTCGTCCAAGTCCACCCCGACACCGCGCAAAAGCTCGGTGGCGGTGTCATAGGCATCGGCCTGATCGTCGGAGAACTGAAAGCTGGGAAGCGCCATGGGGCGACCCTAGAGCGCATTCCGAGCGGTTGGAACCGGAATTCGAGCGCGAGGCAGAGCGCCGCGCCCGTAAAGCCCAAGACCCGTCAGGTCAGCCGACCAAGGCCAGCGGCGCCGGGCTGGCCGCGCGGCCAAATGTGCGATCGAACCAATGCTGCGCGACCTCCGCCGAGACCCCCGCGCGCGACAGCAGGTTCCCCCGCAGGTCCGCGGCGCAGTCCCATAGCCCCACGCTTATGGCGTCGCGGCCCTCGCCTTGGGTGCCAAGCACCGTGGGCTCCCAGCCCAGGCGGCGGTAGATGCGCACCATGCGCGCGTCGAATACGCCAACAAGATCAGTGAGGTGGAAGTTCAGACCCACCTCCAAAGCGGCCAGCATAAGCATCGCCGACACCCGCGCCTCGGCATTCTCGGACAGGCAGAACCGCGTGCATTCCCAGATGAACGGGCTCTGGATCGGCACGCCATCTGTGAGGTCCAGGAAATGGTCGTTCACCATGGTCTCGGCGGTGGTGGGCAAGAACCGCATCGAGCCGCCGTGGCGCCCATCGGCCTTCTCCCAAATCGCATAGAGCGGGTTCATGTCGTCATAGCTGTCGCGCTCGAACCCGTGCGCGTCGATCTTCACCTCCCAATTGAGGCGCTCCTTGAACTGCCAGGCGCGGTCACGGAACATCGTGTCGCGCAGCTTTGGAAAGCTGTGGAGTTCGTCGCCATAGATGTAACGCAGCATGTTTTGGTCTCCCTTCGCCGAAAAACGTGGCGAAGAGAATCCGGCCTGCTGGCTAACAGAGGCCTAAGGCAGCGCGCGGTCAGTTAACGATTTCGGTTTCAGCTAGACGATCACCAGCCCCAGGGTGAGCGCCTTTGCGATGGCATGCGTGGTGTTCGCGGCGCCCAATTTGGAGCGGGCGCTCTCGATATAGACCCGCAGCGTGTGCTCGGAAATCGAGAGGCTCTCCGAGGCCTGCGCACGGTTGTAACCCATTGCGAGCATTGTCAAAGCGTCCACCTCGCGCGGGCTCAGCTTGGCCACATCCGCTTCGTCTGACCCGCGTTCGATCTCTAGGGCCTTTTGGTTGATGAAATGCGCGGCGAGAATCACATCGCGCACATGCGCTTCGGTGTACTTTTCCCAGACCGCGTCGGACCGGCGGTCGCTAATGGTAAACAGGGCGAACTGACCGCTGGGGCCGCGAATCGGCACCGAGAAGCCCTGATGCCCCACGCCCGCATCTACCGCCTCGCCCAAGAAGTCGCGCGCCGCCTTGCCCGACCAGTCCAGGCGCCGCCAGTCCACCGGGTGGAACCTGCGGAGGCAGCCCTGCACAACGGGGTCAATGCGTTCGAAGTTCTCGGCAAAGTAGTACGTTTCCCATTCCGGAGTGTAGGTATGCGATGCGTATTGTTGACCTAGGGAGTTGATCGAGTGGTAAACGACATGCTCGACGTCGAAGACGTTTCTGAGGTCTTTGATACGCCCTTGAAGCTCATCCAGCGAGTTCGCGGACTGGACCGTTTCAATATAGGTATCCAGACGTCCTTGCATTGCGCGTCGCCGTCATCGGCGCCTTCCCCTCCGCCGACGCAATCTCGGTCGCAGCGATGAGCGTAACTTCGTCCAGCTCATGCACTAAGGCGGATAGACCATTTTTGTTGGCGTAGGTCTTTAGGTCCGCGAGAACGTCGAGAATCCAATCATGTGCCATAGGCATCTCTCCTTGGGAAAGGTTAACGGAAGCTTAATAGCCGCCGCGGAGGAGCTTTTTTATCGCACAGGTCCCGGCGACAAAATATTCGCCAGAAATGGGGAGGAGAAGGTTAATAGAGGATTTCGAATTCTCAGTTAGGTAGAGTTTTACATAAAAAAGCCCGCCAAGGGTTAACGCCTCGGCGGGCCGGCAAGATCTTGCCAGATGCGATGGTCGTTAGCCCTTGGGCCCGGCGTCCAGCGCATCCTCAAGCGTGCGCAGCCCGGTCTTGGGCGCCTGCACCAGCACCGCCATATTGCCCGGCTTGTGCTCGTTCTTGCGCATCTTGATATGCGCATCGGGGATCTCGGCCCAGGTGAAGACCTCGGACATGCAGGGGTCCAGCCGGCGCTCGACCATCAGCTGGTTGGCCGAGGCGGCCTGCTTGAGATGCGCGAAGTGGCTGCCCTGGATGCGCTTCTGGTGCATCCAGACGTAACGCGCGTCCATGGTCAGGTTGTAGCCGGTGGTGCCGGCGCAGATCACGACCATGCCGCCCTTCTTCACCACAAAGCTCGACACCGGCATGGTGCTCTCGCCGGGATGCTCGAACACCATGTCCACGTTCACGCCCTTGCCGGTGATCTCCCAGATCGCCTTGCCGAACTTGCGCACCTCTTTGAACCAGGTGGCGTATTCCGGCGAGTTCACCGTGGGCAGCTGCCCCCAGCAGTCGAAATCCTTGCGGTTCAGCACGCCCTTGGCGCCCAGGGACATCACAAAGTCGCGCTTGTCCTCGTCGCTGATCACGCCGATGGCGTTCGCGCCCGCGGTGTTGGCCAGCTGGATCGCGTAGGAGCCCAGCCCGCCCGAGGCGCCCCAGACCAGCACGTTCTGGCCGGGCTTAAGCTCGTGCGGGTGGTGGCCGAACAGCATCCGATAGGCGGTGGCCAGCGTCAGCGTGTAACAGGCGCTCTCCTCCCAGGTCAGGTGCTTGGGTCGCGGCATAAGCTGCTGCGCCTGCACACAGGTGAACTGCGCAAAGGACCCGTCGGGGGTCTCGTAGCCCCAGATCCGCTGGCTGGGCGACAGCATGGGGTCGCCGCCGTTGCATTCCTCGTCGTCGCCGTCATCCTGGTTGCAGTGGATCACGACCTCGTCGCCGACCTTCCAGTTCTTCACTTTCGAGCCCACGGCCCAGACGATGCCCGAGGCGTCCGAGCCCGCGATGTGGTAGTCCGCGCCATGCACGTCGAAGGGCGAGATCGGGATGCCCAGGCCCGCCCAGACGCCGTTGTAGTTCACGCCCGCGGCCATCACGAGCACCAGCACCTCGTGGCTGTCGGGCAGGGGCGTCTCGACGACCTCCTGCAGCATCGCCTGATCGGGCTCGCCATGGCGCTCGCGGCGGATCGCCCAGGCGTACATGTTCTTGGGTACATAGCCCATCGGGGGCATCTCACCGACCTCATAGAGGTCCTTCTCGGGTGCGTCATAGGGCGCGATCGTGTCCGCCTGGTCCAGGGCCATGGGTGTCTCTCCCGTTGCTGAATGTCTCGCCGCGCCGCAGAATCGGGGCGCGAATTGCGACATGACTAGTGATCGCTTGGTAACGATGCAACCCAAAAGGCCGCATAATTGTAATTTTATGTCTGCTGCGACTGCACGGTGTATGCTGCGTCCGCAAAGTGATGCGCCACGGAGCGGGCATAATACTCCAACAGGGCGCGGCTCTCAGGGTTCACGGCCACGCCTTGCGGCCCCTCCGTGACGATCCGCCGGGTCAAGAGCGTGCCCATCGCCTCGTCCACGGTGGTTGCGGCGTCGGCCATGGAGGGGTGCGGATGGGCGGCGATCAGCGGGGCCACGGCTAGGGACAGATCCCCCCGTGATACCGGCCCGGTCAACTGTTCAAGCGCGTAGCAAAGCGTCGAGACCGGCAGCGCCGGCACCACGTCCCGCACGCGCGCGCGCAGCGCCTCGCCCACGGCCTCCAGATCGCGCCCATGCTCGCGCTGGAACTCCGTCAATGACAGCGGCGCGCCGAACCCGACGCCTGCATGCCCGAACCGCACGGCGGTGCGGATGATGCGCCGGAACGTGTAGCGCAACGCGAACCAGATCCCGACGATGACCGAGGCGCGGAACTTGCGCTCGCCGCGCCGCGCCGCCTCGGTCAGCACGCGGTCCTCGATCACCCGGTCGTAGTTCAGCGCCACCGGCACGAAGACCACGTCCTTGTCGGTTTTCGCGTCGAAATCGGACAGGATGTAGCTCAGAAAGCCCAGCTTTGACGGCCCCACGGTCCCGTCCAGGCTCAGCCCGCCCTCGGGAAAGACCGCCTGCGTGACGCCGCCCTTGGTGGCCAGCTGCACATAGCGCGCTAGGACGCGCCGATACAAAACGTTGCGCGACTTGCGGCGGATAAAGAAGGCGCCCATCGCGCGGATCACGCGGCTCAGCGGCCAGACTCTGGCCCATTCGCCCACCGCGTAGGACAGGGCCGAGCGATCCGCCACCAGATAGGTCACCAGCATGTAATCCATGTTCGAACGGTGGTTCATCACAAAGACCACTGTCGCCTCGCTGTCGATGGCCCGCAGCGCGGCGTCGTCGCCGTCATCAAGATGCACGATGTAAAGCTTGCGGCTCAGCCAGCGCGCGAATTTGATCGCGAAGCCGAAATAGAGGCTGGCAGAGAAGCTGGGCACGATCTCCCGCGCGTAGCGCCGCGCGCGTTCAAAGGCCACCGCCTCGGGCACGTCCTCTTCGCGCGCGTGATGCGAGATCGCTTCGGCGATTTTGGGATCATAGATGAGCCGCTGGATCATGTCGTGGCGCTTGGCCAGTTTAAACGGCTGGATGGGCCGCTCCAGCCGCTCGTTGAGCCGCGAGACCACCCGCTCCATGCGCCGCCTCAGGAACCAGCGCACGGAGGGGAACAGGAAATGCGAGGCAAAGGTGACCGCCGCGAAGAGCACGATCAACACCAAGAGCCAGATGGGGAGTTCTACGGTCCGAAACATCCCGGCACACTGCCAGGAATTCATAGGTCGGTAAACAAGGTCAGGCGCCCTGCTTCTTCTTGGCCAAAAATACGGAATCGCCACCATGCGCCCAGAATTGGCGTCAGAATTCGCGCGTCGCTTGGCGTCTTGCATAGGAAAGAGCCTGCGGAAGCAGACATGTTGGTGCCCTGCCACTTCGCTACTTGAGGGCCGAGTTGATCAAATCGCGCTCAGGTTTCTGCGCTGCGGCATATTGACATCGCCACAATCTGTCGAATACCTACGCGGACGCGAAATAAAGTTACCGGACCGAGTCGGAGGCCCCCGTATGTCGCAAGCGCAGAAAACCCGTCCTTGGCTGTTCCGCACCTATGCGGGCCACTCGACGGCCACGGCCTCCAACGCGCTCTACCGCGGCAACCTGGCCAAGGGGCAGACGGGCCTCTCCGTGGCCTTCGACCTGCCGACGCAGACGGGCTATGATTCAGATCACGAGCTTTCCAAGGGCGAGGTCGGCAAGGTCGGCGTGCCGGTCTGCCATCTGGGCGACATGCGCGCGCTGTTTGACCAGATCCCGCTGGAGCAGATGAACACCTCGATGACGATCAACGCCACGGCGCCGTGGCTGCTTGCGCTCTATATCGCGGCGGCCGAGGAGCAGGGCGCGGATATCTCCAAGCTGCAGGGCACGGTCCAGAACGACATCATCAAGGAATACCTCTCGCGGGGGACCTATATCTGCCCGCCGCGGCCCAGCCTGCGGATGATCACCGACGTGGCGGCCTATACGCGCCAGCATCTGCCCAAGTGGAACCCGATGAACGTCTGCTCCTACCACCTGCAAGAGGCGGGCGCGACGCCGGAGCAAGAGCTCGCCTTCGCCCTGGCCACAGCCGTGGCGGTGCTGGACGATCTCAAGGGCAAGGTCCCGCCCGAGCACTTCCCCGCCATGGTCGGGCGCATCAGCTTCTTTGTGAACGCGGGCATCCGCTTCGTGACCGAGATGTGCAAGATGCGCGCCTTTGTCGAGCTCTGGGACGAGATCACCGCGGAACGCTACGGCGTCGAGGACGCCAAGTTCCGTCGCTTCCGCTACGGCGTGCAGGTGAACTCGCTGGGCCTGACAGAGCAGCAGCCCGAGAACAACGTCTACCGCATCCTGCTCGAGATGCTGGCGGTGACGCTCAGCAAGAACGCCCGCGCCCGCGCGGTGCAGCTTCCGGCTTGGAACGAGGCGCTGGGCCTGCCCCGCCCATGGGACCAGCAATGGTCGCTGCGCATGCAGCAGATCCTGGCCTTCGAGACCGACCTTCTGGAATACGAGGACCTCTTCGACGGCAACCCGGCGGTGACGCGTAAGGTCGACGCCCTCAAGGAGGGCGCGCGCGCCGAGTTGGCGCAGATCGACGGCATGGGCGGCGCGGTCGAGAGCATCGAATACATGAAGCGCCAGCTGGTCGAGGCCAATGCCGAGCGCATCAGCCGCATCGAGACCTCCGAGACCACTGTGATTGGCGTCAATAAGTTCACCACCGGCGAGCCCTCGCCGCTGACCTCCGGGCCGGATGCGATCATGGTCGCCGATCCTGAGGCCGAGGCCGATCAGATCGCGCGCCTCGCCGCATGGCGCCAGGATCGCGACGGCGCAGCCGTCGCCGCGGCCCTAGAGAAGCTACGCGAGGCGGCCCGCAGCGGTACCAACATCATGGAGCCATCGATTGCCGCCGCCAAGGCCGGCGCCACCACGGGCGAATGGGGCGACGTTGTGCGCGCCGCCTTTGGGCAGTACCGCGCGCCCACCGGCGTGTCGCGCTCGCCGTCGAACCGCACCGAGGGGCTGGACGAGATCCGCGAGGCCGTCAACGCGGTCTCCGACCGCCTCGGCGAGCGCCTGAAGTTCCTGGTGGGCAAGCCGGGGCTCGACGGGCATTCCAACGGCGCCGAGCAGATCGCCGCGCGGGCACGCGACTGCGGCATGGAAATCGCCTATGAAGGCATCCGCCTGACCCCCGCCGAGATCGTCGCGGCCTGCCGCGCGGAGGCCCCGCATGTGCTGGGACTCTCGATCCTGTCTGGCAGCCACGTGCCGCTTCTGGAAGACCTCATGGCGCGGCTAAAGACCGAAGGGCTGGACATCCCCGTGGTCGCGGGCGGGATCATCCCGGACGACGACGCGGCGCGGCTCCGGGCGCTGGGCGTGGCCAAGGTTTACACGCCCAAGGATTTCGAGCTGAACCGGATCATGTTCGACATCGTGGCGCTGGCCGACCCACAGGCGGTGGCGGCGCAGTAGCGGATCCACTCATGGCCTTCGGTGGACATTGGCGCGTCACAATTTTCTTGCAAGAAAATTGCGAAACTCTTGAAAGAGTTTCTAATGAGCGACCCGATTTGGTCCTCCAGCCACAGCCTCTCACCGGCACGCGTGCCCAACTTTCCTTGCAAGGAAAGTGCAAATCTCTTGCAAGAGATTTGGCGCGCCCAACGCCAATGGTTTCCCTATGCTACAAAGCCCAGACCTGCCTGTCCCGGGGCGATAGACACCGACGCAATGCCGACGCTATACCGACGTGATACCGACACCCAAATCTGCGAGGCGAGATGACCATTCACATCGGGGCGCAGCCCGGCGAAATCGCCGAGACCGTGTTGATGCCGGGCGATCCCTACCGCGCAAAATGGGCGGCGGAGACGTTCCTGGAGGACGCCGTTTTGGTCAACGAGGTCAGGGGCATGCTGGGCTTTACCGGCACCTGGCGCGGCAACCGCGTGACGATCCAGGGATCGGGCATGGGGATGCCCTCGCTGTCGATCTACGCCAACGAACTGATCCGCGACTACGGTGCTAAGACCCTGATCCGAATAGGGTCTACGGGCGCGATGCAAGAGCATGTCAAGCTGCGCGACGTGGTGATCGCCATGACGTCCTCGACCGTGGCGACGCCCTCCAGCACGATCTTTCGCGAGTTCAACTACGCCCCCTGCGCCGATTTCGGCTTGCTGCGCGCGGCGGTTGAGGCGGCAGCGAAGAGGGGCGTGGTGACCCATGTCGGCGGGATTTACTCATCGGATACGTTCTATGACGAGCGCCCCGATTTGAACGCCGAGATGACCCGCCACGGTATTCTCTGCGTCGAGATGGAGGCCGCCGAGCTTTACACCCTGGCCGCGCGTTTCGGCGTGCGGGCGCTGGCTGTGCTGACCGTGTCTGACCACCTGATTACAAAGGAAGAATTGCCGTCCGATCAGCGCGAGCGCAGCTTTGGAGACATGGTCGAAATCGCTTTGGAGGCGGCCTTTTCTTAGAAAGAAAAGGGCTCGAATTTCTCCAAGAAATTCGGCCCCCTCACAAGCCGTGGTTGCGCGAATACCCGTTCCGCGGCGGTGAAGACCAGCCGGTCAGGGCCCCGTCCGCAGGCGCGAAGACCTCAATCAACAGCGGGTGGCATTGCGCGGCGTCACTGGAATGCCCGGTCGAGCAGTCCCCGCCAGGGCAGGCGCTGAGCGCGCCGAGAAGGTCGATCTCCGCAAATAACTCAATGTAGTCGCCCGGGCGCACCGGCGAGGCTTTCATGAAATACTGCCCCGTGTCCCGCGTGAAGCCGGTGCACATGAACACGTTCAGCACGTCATGCACCGCAAGCTCCGCCGACAACGGGTCGGCGCCGGTCTCGGCCACCAAGGCGCGGGTCAGGTTCGAGTGGCAGCAGTGGTGATACTCGCCGCCGCCCGACAGCGCGTGATGCGTGTAGGGATCGCAGCGGGTGCCGATCACGTCATGGACCGAACCGCCATATTCGTCGATCCCGTACCAGCTTAGCGTGTCCTCGGTCACCGTGGCCATGGGGCGCAGATGCGGGATCGTCGACCAGAGCCGGTCACCCGTGGTCACATGCGTCCCATGCAGCGCGCGTGTCTTGCCCGAAAAGAACCGCTCGTTCAGGTCATCCGCGGCCCAGAGGTTCAGGTCTCCGACCTGCGATCCCTCGACGCTGCTGATGCGAAAGAACTGCCCCGCGGCTACGCGAAAGCAGGCCGCCTCGCGCGGTTCGGCCCGGTGCTCGGCGATCCTTGATGCCCCCGCCCGCGCGGCGCGGTAAAGCTCCATCGGCGGCGGGTCCAGCGTGTCCGGCGGATAGACCACAACCGGTTCTATCGCGCGTCTGGCCTCGGCATCGTTCGGCTGGTTCATAGTAGTGGGCCCTATCCGGTTTAGACGTAGTGGTGGTTGCGGGGGGCACCCCGCATCGCGTTGACGCTGTGGCTTTGCGGGTCGCTGCGTGGGTCGAACGCAACACCCGCGCCCTCGATGATCCGGTTCATCATATTGAAAAGGCCAGAGATTTCCAGCGCTTCTACTAGGGCTGCCTCACTGACGCCCGCCGTAAGCACGCGGTCCATATCCGCCTGTGTCAGCCGATGCGGAAGCGCATTGAGCGCTTGAAGATAACGCAGAACCTCTCGCAGTGGCGGCGAGATCTCGGCGGCGTCGAGATCCTCCAGCGATTGCTCGATCAGCCCCGGCGCGATCCCGAAGGCCTCGGCAAAAATCACATGCGACCCGGTACAGAAGGCGCAGGCGTTCAGCGCCGAGGCATAGGCCGCGATGAATTCGCGCTCGGCGATGTCCCTGGCGCCCTCGCCGCGCATGATCTCTTCGACAAGCGCGATGATGGGCGCGGCGTTGCCGGGAAACCGCGCGAATAGATCGCTGAGCGCGGCGTTCTCATTCAGGCTAGGCAGGCGCGGCATTGCAACACTCCGTTCAGCTGTGGCCGCCACTTTAGCGCGTGTTCCCGGCGAGGCAATTGGCGAGCTGGCCGCGCGACACATGCCGCGCTGCCGCCGTCTTAGGCCTCTTTGTCCGATTGTTGCTGCGGGTTGGTTGGCGTTTCCGGTGTGGGCGACGGGGCCTGGGGCTGGGCGTTGGGTCGCCCCCAGCCTTGCCAAAGGGGCAACCCGTCACGCGGGGCGCCGTACCAGTCCTCGTTGCGGGTCCAATACATCGTGCCCGCCAGGGCCACGAACGCCAGGCTGGCCCCGGCAAGCAGCGCGTAATCGGTGCTCTCCAGGATCAGGTAGAGCACGCCGTAAAGCACCACCAGCAGCAAAGCCAGCACCCAGGCGCGCCGCCCCATCTTCAGCCCCGTCGCCGCGAACATCACCAAAAGCAGGATGGTCGCCCCGGCAGAAAGCGCATAGGCCGCGCCAAAGCCGATCTGCTCCGAGTCGGCCACCATCAGCAGCACAAAGATCGCCTGCGCCAGCCCGATCAGCAGGTACTGCACCGGATGTGCGGGTTTCGCATTCGTGCGGTCCATCAAGAGCACCGTGAGGAATGTCAGCGCGATGAACAGAATGCCGTAACGGGCCGAGCGATAGGCTTTTTGGTAGAAGTCATTTGGCTGAAAAAACCGCGCCCCCATGCTGGCATCATCGCGCGCGCTCTCATCCGGGTCCTCGCGCGAGATCTGCGGCAGCGCCCGCGCCAGATGTGGGATCGCCCAACGGGCGCTAAACCCGGTATCCGTGATCTCGGACTCGTTGGGAAGAAAGCTGCCATAGAAGCTGGGATGCGGCCAGTCACTCTCGATACTGATCGTGCTGGCGCGGCCTACCGCTGCGGCGGAGACGCTCCGCGCGCCGTTGATGCCCACGCGCATCTCGAACTGGCCCAGCCCGCGCGGGTCGCCAATCGGTGCATAGATCCCGTCGCGCCGGTCCAGAGGCTCTAGGGCGAAGTCCTGGTTCCCGGCGCTCAGCCGCGCCTCGCCCCTAAGCGCGCGGTTCGATGACACAAAGAGCCGCAGCTCGGCTTGGTCCCATTGCGCCACCTCCGCGCCTTGCAGCACGCCTTCGGCATCTGCCGGGAAGTCAAAGCGCATCTCTACGGTTCCAGTATAAACCGGCACCTCGAAGATACCGCGGTAACGGGTCTGCGTTTGCGTTGTTATGAGGATCTCGAAGACCTAAGGATAGACATAGATCGGATCGCGCGTCTTCAGCACGTCCTCTTGGAATATCTCATAGACAAGCTCGCCCTTGTCGTCGCGCAGGGCCTCGCCCGTTGCCTGGTCGAACTTGGTGCGCCGGCGCTCCTCGGTCACAAGCTCCTGCACCGGGATCACAAGCTGCGGCCCGCTGATAAGCTGCGCCCCGCCCCATTCCCGGCTGACCTCGCGGATGGTTTGAAGGGAGTAGTCGTCGCGTTCCGAGACGATGGCGCTGACAAGCTCCAACGGGATGAACATAATCAACCCAAGAAAACCGACGATGAGGAAACGCAGACCAGCAGATCTAAGCATATAGGCCGTCCTTCTGAATGAATAAATGTGCAAATAGCACATATTTCAATCAAAAGGCAAGCCTGCAAATCAACGCGAGACCGCACTCCCGAATGGGGGCGGTTGGGTCGCGCAGTCACTTTGGGATTGTGGGAGCAGAAAGCCGGCGTCGGGTCTGTACGCAGCATGCGCGCAGACCCGCTCCCAGCGAGCCCCTCTAGGCGGCACGGTTGCCGCGGCCGGACCGCCGCCGACGGCGGCTGTTGCTCTTGGGCTTGCCGACACCGTCACCGGACGTATGCGCCGGTTTCGGCCCGCGCCCGCCACCGTTGCGGGGTTTGCCACTGGGGCGGCGACCGGCGGGGGGCTCCACGCCCTCCCAGGGGGTGCCGCTGGCAACCGGGATCTCGAGCTTCATGACCTTCTGGATGGCGCGCAGCGCCTCGGCCTCGCCAGGCGCGCAGAACGCCACCGCGCGGCCCGCGGCGCCCGCGCGCGCCGTCCGCCCGATGCGGTGCACGAAGTTGTCGGGCACGTCCGGCAGGTCGAAGTTATACACGTAGCGCACGTCCGGGATGTCGATCCCGCGCGCGGCCACATCCGTGGCCACGAGGATCTTCAGCTCGCCTGCGCGGAAGGCCTTCAGCGCGCGGTCGCGCTGGCCCTGCGACTTGTTGCCATGGATCGAGCCCGCGGCGTACCCCGCCGCCACCAGCGACTTCATCAGCTTCTCGGCGCCGTGCTTGGTGCGCGAGAAAACCAGGGCGAGCTCTTCGCGATGCGCGTCCAGGCACTCGATCAGCAGGTCCTTCTTGCCCGCCTGCGAGATGAAGTGCACCGATTGTGTGATCTTGTCGGCGACCTTGCCGGGGGGCGAGACCTCGACCCGCACGGGGTCAGTCAGGAAAGAGCCCGCGATCTCGTTCATCAGCTTGGGCATGGTGGCCGAGAACAGCAGCGTCTGGCGCTCCGCTGGCAGCATCTGCGCGATCTTGCGCAGCGTGTGGATAAAGCCGAGGTCCAGCATCTGGTCCGCCTCGTCCAGCACCAAGTACTCGGTATGCTCAAGGGTCACCGCGCCGCGGTCGATCAGGTCCATCAGACGCCCCGGCGTGGCCACCAGGATGTGCACCCCGCGCTCCATGCGCTTGGCTTGGGCGTTCACCGACTGCCCGCCGACCACAAGCCCGACGCGCAGATGCGCGCCGCCGACGAAGGCCATGAGGTTGTCGTGGATCTGCTTGGCCAGCTCCCGGGTGGGGGCCAGGACCAGCGCGCTGGCGCCGCGCGGGCGGGCCTTCTCCTGGTGATGCAGCATGCGCTGCGCCAGGGGCAGGCCGAAGGCCGCGGTCTTGCCGGTGCCGGTCTGGGCGAGGCCCATAAGGTCGAAGCCCTCCAGCACATGCGGGATCGCGCGCTCTTGGATCGGGGTTGGGGTGGAGATGCCCGCCTCTGTAAGGCGCGACACCAGGCTCTCGGCCAGGCCGAGCTCTGCGAATGTTGTCAAGTTGTGTCTCTCTGGGCGTCCGTTTGGCGCCCTGTTTGTTCCTCTCGCGTCCTGCGAGGAGGCAAAGGTGAGAAAGGTGCGCGCGCCGGATTGCGCTAGGTGCAGCCTTCCATCGGACCCCTGCGTGATATGGGAACCAATTGTTATTGTTATGCGCCGGGTCTGGGCGGTCGTTGTGCCGCCACCTGCTCACGCGTCAGGGACGCCGGGCTTGGGGGGCACATGGGCGCTTTGTGCCCAAAGGTCAATGGATTAATGAAAATGGTGCTTAAAATGGCGGGTTTGTCACACCACCCGCCCCACCGCGCGGCCCGAGAACAGGCAGCCGCCCAGGAAGGTCCCCTCCAGCGCGTTGTAGCCGTGATAGCCACCGCCGCCGAACCCGGCGGCCTCCCCCGCCGCGAACAGCCCGTCAAAACCCGATCCGTCATGGCGCAGCACCTGGCCCGTGGGGTCCGTATGCAGCCCGCCGAGGCTCTTGCGCGTCAGTATGTTCAGCCGAACGGCAATCAAGGGACCGTTCGCCGGGTCCAGGAACCTATGCGGCTTGGTCGTGCGGATCAGCCGGTCGCCCAGGTATCTCCGCGCGCCGTGCAGGGCGGTGACCTGCAGGTCCTTGGAGAACTTGTTGTGCACCTGCGCGTCGCGGGCCTCGACCTGGGCGCGGATCTTCGCGGCGTCCAAGGGTGCGTCGGGTGTGAGCCGGTTCATCCCCGCGACCAGCTCCTCTAGCCCTGCGGCGACCACGAAATCCTCGCCCTTCTCCTTAAAGGCGGCCACGCTGCTCGTGGCCTTGCCAAAGAAGCGCTGGCGCAGCACGGCGCTCCACTTGCCCGCGGCGAGGTCGGGGTTCTGCTCTGACCCGCTAAGGGCAAACTCCTTCTCGATCACCTTCTGGGTCAGGATGAACCAGCTATGCCCGTGCCCGGTGGACAAGATGCGGCACAGAGTGCCCAGCGTGTCGTAGCCGGGGAAGAAGGGCGCCTCCAGCCGCTGCCCCAGCGCGTCGAACCAAAGCGAACTGGGGCCCGGCAGGATGCGGATCCCGTGATGCGGCCAGATCGGGTTCCAGTTGGTGATCCCTTCGCAGTAATGCCACATCCGGTCGGTGTTGATCATCTGCGCGCCGGCCTGGGCGACGGTCTGCTGCAACAGCCCATCCACATGCTCGGGCACGCCAGAGATGAACTTCTGCGGCGCTGTGCCGAGCCGATCGGTGGGCCAAGAGGCGCGCACCAGGTCGAAATTCCCGCCAATGCCGCCGGAGGTGACAACGACCTGCCCTTCGGCGCGGAAGTCTCCGGTGACATCCCGCGAAGAGGCCGCCCCGCGCGCGACGGTGCTCGGCGCCAGGATCTCGCCGGTCACACCGGAGACGCCCCCGTCCTTAAGGTCCAGCCCGGTGACACGGTGGCGGAACTTGATCTCGATATTCGAGTGCTCAACCGCCTTGTTGATGAAGGGCCGCAGCACCGCGGGCCCGATCCCCCAGGTGATGTGGAACCGCGGCACCGAGTTGCCATGCCCATGCGCAAAGGACCCGCCGCGCTCGGCCCAGCCCACCACGGGGAACCAGCGCAGCCCAAGCCCTTGCAGCCAGGGCCGCATCTCTGTGGCGGCGAAGTCGACAAAGGCCTCGGCCATCTTGCGCGGGTTGGCGTCCTCTGGGCGGTCGAACTGCGCCGAGCCCAGCCAGTCATTCATCGCCAGCGCGTGGCTGTCTTTGATGCCCATGCGGCGCTGCTCTGGCGTGTCGACCATGAACAGGCCGCCCAAAGACCAGAACGCCTGCCCGCCCAGGTTCTGCGGGCCTTCCTGGTCCAGCATCAGCACCTTGCGGCCCCGGTCGGCGGCCTCGCAGGCCGCGACCAGCCCGGATAGCCCGGCGCCGCAGATCACCACATCGGCCTTGTACGTCTCACCCATTTGCATCCTCCCGCGCGCCACTATGCGTGGGATTGGGATCGCGGTCGAGTGCGACGTTGCGGCCCCTTGGTCTGGTCCGGCACAGTGCAAAAGTGGTGTTTGCCCACAGGCCCTAAAGCAGCCGATCCAAGAGCGCCCCGATATTCTCGGCGTTCATTGGCACCGGGTTGCCGCCGCAGGACGGGTCCTTCAGCGCGCCTTCGAGAAGCACCGCCTTGTCGGCGCTAGTGACGCCCAAATCCGCAAGGCTCGCGGGAATGTTCAGACGCGCGTTAAGTTGCCCCACGTAAGCGTGGAAGCCCTCGAATCCGCCCTCCATGCCGAGATAGCGGGCCGCCATGGCAAGGCGGTCCTCGATGGCGGAGCGGTTGAACTCCAACACGGCCTGCATCACCACCGCGTTCGTGGTGCCGTGATGGGTGTGGTAATGCGCGCCGATGGGGTGGCTGATCGCGTGGATCGCGCCGAGGCCCTTCTGGAAGGCCGTGGCCCCCATCATCGCGGCCGACATCATATGCGCCCGCGCTTCCAGGTCGCCAGGGGTCTCAAAGGCGCGTGGCAGGCTCTCTTTCACCAGCCGCATCCCCTCTAGCGCGATGCCCTGGCTCAGCGGGTGGTAATGGGGCGAACAGAAGGCCTCCAAGCAATGCGCGAAGGCGTCCATGCCCGTGCCTGCGGTGATCGCGGCGGGCATGCCCACGGTCAGCTCCGGGTCGCAGATCACCACCGAGGGCAGCACCTTGGGGTGGAAGATGATCTTCTTCTCACGGGTTGCGGTGTTGGTCAGCACAGAGGCGCGCCCCACCTCCGAGCCGGTGCCCGCCGTGGTCGGCACCGCCACGTTGGGATAGATCGCGTCGGCATCGGCCCGCGTCCACCAGTCGCCCACATCCTCAAAGTCCCACACGGGCCGCGTCTGCCCGGCCATAAAGGCCACCATCTTGGCCAGGTCCAGCCCCGAGCCGCCGCCAAAGGCCACCACCCCGTCATGGCCGCCGGATTTGAAGGCCTCGATCCCGGCGGTCAGGTTTTCCTCGTTTGGGTTGGGGTCTACATCAGCGAAGAGGGCGCGGCCTAGGCCGGCCGCCTCCAAAAGGTCCAACGTGCCCGACGTGATCGGCAGCCCGCCGAGCCCCCGGTCTGTGACCAAGAGCGGCTTTGATATGCCCGCAGCCGCGCAGGCCTCAGAGATTTCCTGGATGCGCCCCGCGCCAAAGCGGATTGCGGTGGGGTAGGACCAGTTGCCGGTGGGGCTCATCTTTGACCTCTTCGTCTTGCGGCTTTGCGTTCAGCTACGGTGATAGCCTGACCCGGAAAGAAGAGATAGGGGCCGCGCCACGGTGGCGCCGGGGGGAGGTGGAAATCCCGCAGCTAACAGACGCGGTCCCTTAAGAGGTCTGCATCTTTCGCTGAATGGTGATCGCGACGAGCTCGGCCGGGCGGACCGGGGCGACATGGACCGTGATGTTCTTGTACCCATCCGGTACGCCTTGGGTCGTCATGGTGCCGCCAAGGCCCATGCTCACAGAATAGGCGTCTTAAGTGTCTTGGCCATATGGTCCCCCTCAAATCCGTGCCTGTGGAACATCTATCACCACGAACGCGCGAAGCGGTCAGCGTTTCTTGCGCATGCCGTTTGCGCGCGGCCTGGTTGGTTGACGCTGGTTGGTTGACGCTGGGGCGGGGCCTTGATACGCCTCCCCTTAACCGTTGGGGTGCCCGTCAGGGCTGAGACTCGCGCAAGCGTAAACCCATCGAACCTGATCCGGGCAATGCCGGCGGAGGGAACGGTCTCATAAGCAGAACGCGTTTCAACCCCCGGTCCGCCTTTTTTTGGAGGCCGATATGGCGCGCATCGCTTTGACAATCGCAGGCTCCGACAGCGGCGGCGGCGCGGGCATCCAGGCGGATCTAAAGGCCTTCTCGGCGCTGGGCGTATACGGCGCCAGCGTGATCACAGCGGTGACGGCGCAGAACACAAAGGCCGTGACGGCGGTGCATGGCATCCCATTGGACGTGGTCACGGCGCAGATCGAGGCGGTGCTGTCGGACCTGGACGTGGCGGCGGTGAAGATCGGCATGCTGGCAACCTCCGAGATCATCCACACGGTGGCCGAGGCCTTGGCGGGCTATGACGGGCCGGTGGTGCTGGACCCGGTGATGATCGCCAAATCCGGCGACGCTTTGCTGGCCGAGGAGGCCGTGGCGACGCTGCGCGAGGTGCTCTTGCCGCGGGCCACGGTGCTGACGCCGAACCTGCCGGAGGCGGGGGTGCTGCTGGGCGAGCCCCAGGCGATGAGCCGCGAGGAGATGCTCCGCCAAGGGGCGGCGCTCGGCGCCATGGGAGCGCGCGCGATCCTCATGAAGGGCGGCCATGGCGCGGGAGAGACCTGCCACGACGTGCTGATCTCTGGCGGCGAGGTGGTGGCGGAGTTCTCCGCGCCTCGCCTAGCGACCAAGAACACGCATGGGACGGGCTGCACATTGTCATCCTCCATCGCGGCGGGTCTGGCCAAGGGGCTGTCGCTTGAGGCGGCGGTGGGCGAAGCCCACGATTACCTACAGGGCGCTATCGGGGCGGCGGACGGGCTGGGCGTGGGCGCCGGTCACGGGCCCGTGCATCACTTCCACCGGGTCTGGCCCGCGTGACGACCTGGTCCGTCATAGGGGCCGGGGTTGCCGGGCTGGCGGTGGCGACCGAATTGATCGCCCGCGGCGCGGAAGTGCGGGTTTTTGACCCGCATGGCGCGCCGGGCCCGCATGGCTGCTCCTGGTGGGCGGGGGGCATGCTCGCGCCCTGGTGCGAGTATGAGAACGCCGAAGAGCCCGTGCTGCGCCTGGGCCAGCGGGCGGCGGATTGGTGGGCACGCCATACATGTGTCGAGCGCAAGGGCACGCTCGTTGTGGCCAACCCGCGCGACCTGCCCGACCTCAAGCGGTTTTCGCGCCGCACGCAGGCGCATACATGGCTCAGCGCCGACGAGATCGCCCGTACGGAGCCCGACCTGTCTGGCTTCCCACAGGCCTTGTTCTTCGCCGAGGAGGCACATCTGGACCCAAGGCAGGCACTGGCCTGTCTGGCCCAAGGGTTACGCGACGCAGGCGTCGCGATCCTGCCCGAGCGGGCTTCCGAGGGCTTGAGCAACGTGATCGACTGCCGCGGGCTGGCCGCCCGCGATCACCTGACTGACCTGCGCGGCGTGAAGGGCGAGATGCTGGTGATCCGCTGCCCGGATGTGACGCTAACCCGCCCGGTGCGGCTGCTGCACCCGCGCATGCCGCTCTATATCGTGCCCCGCGGCGGCGGCGTCTATATGCTCGGCGCGACCATGATCGAGAGCGAAGATCGCGGGCGCATCACTGCGCGTTCGATGCTGGAGCTGCTCTCGGCGGCATACGCGCTGAACCCCGCCTTCGGCGAGGCCGAGATCCTTGAGATCGGTGTGGATCTGCGCCCCGCCTTTCCTGACAACCTGCCGCGCGTGCGCCGCCGGGGTGGCACGATCTATGCCAACGGGCTCTACCGGCATGGCTACCTGTTGGCGCCCGCCGTGGCGCAGGCGGTGGCGGACCTGGCGCTAGAGAACAAGAGAACGGAGCTGGTCGATGAAGATCATCCTTAATGGCGAGACCTGCGAGGTGCGGGCAGAGACCCTTGCGGCCCTGCTGGAGGAGCGCGGCCTGTCAGGCCGCGTTGCCACCGCGGTGAACGAGGGTTTCGTGCCCGCGGGGCTGCGCGCGACGACCGCGCTCAAGGACGGCGACCGGGTGGAAATCCTCGCGCCGATGCAGGGGGGCTGAGCGATGCGTTCTTTCTACGGCACCAACTTGCCCAACCCGTTGATGCTGGGCACCGCGCAATACCCCAGCCCCGCGATCCTCGAGGACGCCTTTCGGCGCTCTGGCGCGGGCGTGGCCACCGTCTCGCTGCGCCGCGAGGGCGCGGGCGGCGCCGGTCAGGCCTTCTGGCAGATGATCCGCGACCTGGGCGTCCTGGTGCTGCCCAACACCGCGGGCTGCCACACCGTGAAAGAGGCCGTCACCACCGCGCAGATGGCGCGCGAGGTCTTCGGCACGCCCTGGATCAAGCTGGAGCTGATCGGGCACACGGACAGCCTGCAGCCGGATGTGTTTCAGTTGGTGGAGGCGGCCAAGATCCTCACCGACGAGGGCTTCCAGGTCTTCCCATACACCACTGAGGATCTGATCGTGGGCGAGCGCCTGCTCGCGGCGGGCTGCGAGGTGCTGATGCCCTGGGGCGCGCCCATTGGCTCCGGCCGCGGGCTAGCGAACGAATACGCGCTGCGGGCCATGCGGGCAGAGTTCCCGGACACGCCCCTGGTGGTGGACGCCGGCGTCGGGCTGCCGAGCCATGCCGCGCGGGCGATGGAGCTGGGCTATGACGCGGTGCTTTTGAACACCGCCGTGGCGCGCGCGGGCGACCCCGCGCAAATGGCCGTGGCCATGATGCGGGCTATCGAGGCCGGGCAGATGGCGCATGAGGCCGACCCGATCGAGCCGCGCGACATGGCCGCGCCGTCAACGCCTGTGATCGGAAAGGCATTCCTCTCATGACGACCCTAGACCGCTTCTACCCAATCTTTGACAGCGCGGACTGGCTGCGGCGCATGCTGCCGCTGGGCGTGAAACTGGTGCAGTTGCGCGTGAAGGATCGCGGCGAGACGGAGCTGCGCTCCGAGATCGCCGCCGCCCGCGACCTCTGCCGGGACCACGGCGCCGTGCTGGTGGTGAACGACCATTGGCAATTGGCCATAGAGCTGGGCTGTGATTGGGTGCATCTCGGTCAGGAGGATTTGGGCGACGCGGATCTGAAGGCGCTCAAGCGCTCCGGGATCAAGCTGGGCCTCTCAACCCATGACGAGGATGAACTGGAGCGCGCGCTGGGCTGTGAGCCTGACTATGTGGCGCTGGGGCCGGTCTATCCGACGATCCTGAAGAAGATGAAATGGCACCAGCAGGGCCTGCCACGGCTCACCGAGTGGAAGGTGCGCGTAGGCGCGGTCCCGTTGGTGGGCATCGGCGGGATGTCGGTCGAGCGCGCACCGGGGGTGTTCGAGGCTGGGGCCGACATCGTCTCGGCAGTCACGGATATCACGCTGAACGACGACCCCGAGGCGCGGGTGCGCGCGTGGCTGGAGGTGACAAGGTGAGCCGCTACGCTAGGCAAGAGATCCTGCCCGAGGTCGGCGCCGCAGGCCAATCGCGCCTCGCAGCGGCGCGGATCCTTGTGGTGGGCGCGGGCGGGCTGGCCGCGCCGGCGCTGCCGCTCCTGGCGGGCGCCGGAGTGGGGCAAATCACCATTGTGGACCCGGACGTGGTGAGCCTGACGAACCTGCACCGGCAGACGCTCTTCTCCGAGCAGGACGTCGGCCTTTTGAAGGCCGAGATCGCCTGCCGTCGCTGCCAAGCCCTGAATTCCGAGATTGCGGTGCTGGCGGTGCCTGAGGCGCTGACGCCCGCGAATGCGGGCGCGCTGGTGGGCGCGGCGGACTTGGTGCTCGATTGCGCCGACAGCTATGCGGCGAGCTACATCCTGTCCGATAGCTGCCTTGCTGCGGGAAAGCCGCTGATCAGCGCCTCGGCGCTGGGGCTGAGCGGCTATGTGGGCGGGTTCTGCGGCGGAGCGCCCTCTCTGCGGGCGGTCTTCCCGGACGCCCCGGAGAGCGGCGCAAGCTGCGCCACGGCAGGGGTGCTTGGCCCGGTGGTGGGCATGCTCGGCGCGATGCAGGCGCAGATGGCGCTGGGGTTGCTCATTGCGCCCTGCGGGCACTCCTCGCCGCTTGGACAGGTCGTCAATCTTGACGCGATGAGCCTGCGCACCAGCATATTCCGCTTCGATGATGCGCCCGAACCTGAGCTGCGGTTCTCCTTTGCCGCCCGAGCCGATCTCAACGATGGGGACACCATCGTCGATCTGCGCGGGCACCAGGAGGCCCCGGAACCGATACACCCCGCAGCGCGGCGCGTCGCGCCGCAGGACATCTCTAGGATTGCGCCCCGCCAGGGTCGCCTTGCCCTGGCCTGCGCCACCGGTCTGCGCGCCTGGCGCGCTGCCGAAACCCTTCACCCCGATTGGCCTGGCGAGATTGTTCTCGTCGCAGCCTCCGCTTCGTAAACAGAGGATCAAAATGAAACACTTTCTCACTACACTGGCCCTGTTGGCCGCCGCGCCCGCGACGGCGCAGGACAAGATGACGCTCCTGCTGGACTGGTTCATCAACCCCGATCACGGCCCAATCATCATCGCTGAGGAGAACGGCTATTTTGCCGAGGAACGCCTGGAGGTCGAGGTGATCGCCCCCGCCGACCCCTCCGCCCCGCCGCGCCTTGTGGCCGCGGGCCAGGGCGACCTGGCCGTCTCCTACCAGCCGCAGCTGCACCTGCAGATCCATGAGGGACTGCCGCTCAAACGCGTGGGCACGCTGGTGGCGACCCCGCTGAACTGCCTGCTCACCCTGGCGGACGGCCCGGTGCAGTCCCTTGCCGACCTTAAGGGCAAGAAGATCGGCTTCTCGGTCGCCGGTGTCGAGGAGGCGGTGCTGACGGCGATGCTCAAGCCCCACGGGATCACGCTGGACGATATCGAGCTGGTCAACGTGAACTTCTCGCTCTCCCCCGCCGTCATGTCCGGCCAGGTGGACGCCGTGATCGGCGCCTTCCGGAACTTCGAGCTGAACCAGATGGAGATCGAGGGCGTCGAGGGGCACTGCTATTACATCGAAGAGGAGGGCGTGCCGCCCTATGACGAGCTGATCTATGTGGCCAACCCCGACCGGATGGACGCCGACATGATCGCCCGCTTCCTGGCCGCCACGGAGAAGGCCACGCAGTTCATCGTCAACAACCCCGAGAAAAGCTGGGAGATCTTCGCCGCGACCTCGGTCGAGCTGCAGGACGAGCTAAACGCGCGCGCCTGGGTCGACACCCTGCCGCGCTTTGCGCTGCGCCCCGCTGGGTTCGATCATGGTCGCTACGCGCGGTTCGAGAGCTTCTTGGTGGAAAGTGGCCTGATCGAGAGCGAGAACCCGGTCAGCGCGATCAGCATCGACGTCACAGCCGAGACCGCGGGGCAATGAGCTATGGGCGTGCCTTCCCGCTGATGCGGGGCGCCGCACGCGACGCGTGGCGGGATTACACCCGCCATGCCTTCGTGGAGGGGCTGCGGGATGGGAGCCTCCCGCGGGAGGCGTTCCTGCACTACTTGCGGCAAGACTATGTGTTCCTGATCCACTTCTCCCGCGCCTGGGCCCTGGCGGTGGTCAAGGCCGAGACCCACGCAGAGATGCTCACCGCCGTGGGCACGGTGAACGCACTGGTGGCGGAAGAGATGCAGCTCCATATCGGGATCTGCGCGGCGGCGGGGATCCCGCAAGAGGAGCTCTTCGCGACCCCGGAGCGGGCCGAGAACCTGGCCTATACGCGGTTTGTGCTGGAGGCGGGCTATAGCGGCGATCTGCTGGATCTGCTGGCTGCGCTGGCGCCCTGCGTGATGGGCTATGGCGAGATCGGCGCGCGCTTGGCGGCGGAGAAGACATCCGACACTTACGGCGACTGGATCGGCACCTATGCGGGCGCGGATTATCAAGGCGCCTGCGTGGCGGTGGGCGAGATGCTCGACAGCGCCTTGGAGCGCCGTCTGGGCGCGGATTTCACCGCCTCGCCGCGCTGGGATCGCCTGTGCCGGACCTTCCGCACGGCGACCGAGCTAGAGGTGAACTTCTGGCAGATGGGGCTCACACCGTGAGCCAAGCGCCCGGCATCACGGTCAAAGGCCGGGCGGAGATCGGCGGCGCGCGGCTCTTCGCGCCGCTGACGCTGGAGCTGGCGCCGGGTGCCTGGACCTGCCTGCTGGGCGGCTCTGGCGTGGGCAAGTCCACGATCCTGCGGCTGGTGGCGGGGCTAGAGACCGAGGCCGCGTTCACCGGCGACATAAGCGCCAGCGATGGCGGGCCGGTGGCGCCGCGGGTGGGTTACATGGCGCAGGACGACCTGCTGCTGCCCTGGGCCAGCGTAGCCCAGAACATCGCCCTTGGTCCTAGGCTGCGCGGCGATCCTACGGAGCGTGATCGCCTCGCGGGGCTGATGGCGCGCGTTGGCCTCAATGAGCACGCCCAGAAACGCCCGTATGCGCTGTCCGGCGGACAGCGGCAGCGCGTGGCGCTGGCCAGGACGCTGATGGAGGACAAGCCGGTGATCCTGCTGGACGAGCCGTTCTCGGCGCTGGACGCCCGCACGCGGGCCGAGATGCAGGACCTAGCGGTGGAGCTGCTCGCAGGGCGCACGGTGCTGGTGGTGACACATGATCCCGGCGAGGCGGCGCGGTTGGGGCATTCGGTGCAGGTGATGACGCCGGAGGGGCTGACTGAGGTGACGCCGCCTAAGGCTGCGATCCCCCGCGGGGTGGACGCGCAAGAGACGCTGGCGTGCCAGGCGGACCTGATGCGCCATTTGATGGCGCTCGCAGCGTGACCCGCGCCCTGATCAAAGCCTGGCCCGCCCTGGCCGCCACGGCGTTCGCGCTGGCGATCTGGCAGGCCATCGTCACGCTCAGCGGCGTGCCGCGCTTTATCCTTCCTGCGCCCGCCCTGGTGGCCGAGACCTGGTGGACTAACCGCTGGGTGATCGCCGAGCACGCCTGGATCACCGCCGTTGAGGTCTTCCTCGGCCTGGGTATCGGCGCGCTGGTGGGCGTCGCCACGGCGATCCAGCTGGCCACCAGCCGCTATGCGCGGCTGCTGGTGCAGCCGGTCCTGGTCTTCACCCAGGCGCTGCCGGTCTTCGCCCTGGCGCCGATCCTGACGCTCTGGCTGGGGTTCGGGCTGTCCTCGAAGGTGCTGATGTGCGTGCTGATCGTCTACTTCCCGGTGGCGGCGTCCTTCCTGGACGGGCTCTTGCGCACCCCGCCGGGCTATCTGGACCTGGCGCGCACGATGCAGGCGCGGCCCGGCCAGGTGCTGTGGCGCATCCGCGTGCCCGCCGCACTTCCATCGCTGGCCTCGGGGCTGCGGTTGGCGGCGGTCTACGCGCCCATCGGTGCAGTGATCGGCGAGTGGGTGGGGGCCTCGCGCGGGCTTGGCTACCTGATGCTGCTTGCGAATGGGCGGTCAAAGACCGACCTGATGTTCGCGGCGCTGCTGACGCTGGGCGTCTTCTCGGTGCTCTTGCATCTGGGCGTGCGGGCGCTGACCCGGCGGATGGTCCGCGAGGAAGTCTAAAGAATAGCCGAATCGCAAAAAGGCGCTAAGGTTACCCCTGATCTGCCAGACAAGCCGCCCATTGAGGACCGCCATGACACCGAGACTGCCTTTGACCGCCCTCGCGCTCGCCCTTGTTCCCTTCACCGCGGGCGCCGACGACGCAGAGACCTATTTTGGGACCGTGCGGGCTAGCGAGATTGACGGGCTATCCTTTGAGGCCCGTGGGTGCATCGTGGAGATCTCGGATGCGGCTAAGACCGCGCGCCGCGCGGCGGGGGGGCAGGTGTTGGTGCGGCTGGACGCGCAGCGCGCCGAGCTGGCGGTTGTGACCGCCGAGGCGCGCCTGGCAGAGCTCGCCGCCCAGGTCGAGGAGCGCGAGCTTTCGCTCGCCGCGGCCCGCGCCGACGACCTGCGCCGCCAGGAAGAGCGCGACTTCGTCGAGGAGGAATTCCAACGCAACAGCGTCATGCTGGGCCGCGGGCTGATCAACGAGACCACGATGGACGGGATCGAGCGGCGGTTCATGGATGCGCGGTTCACGGCGGAGCGCGCCAAAGAGGCGATCTCGACCGCCGAGGCGGCGCTGAAACGCGCGCAGATCGCGCTAGAGATCGGCACGCTCGACATGCAATCGGCGCAGATCGATCTGTCCAAGTACACTCTTTCCGCGCCCTATGACGGCGTGCTCGTGGGCTTTGAGGCCAGCGTGGGCGACTGCGTGCAGGACGGCGCCCTCGCCGCGCGCATCTACAAGCCGGACCAGAAATCGGTTGACGTGTTCCTGCCGATCCGGCGGCTCGCGGCGCCAGAGGCCTCGGCGCTGTCCATTGGCGGCGCGGTCACCGTGGAACGCGTGACGGGCGAGACCTGCGGCGGCGCGATCACCCGCATCGACACCGAGGCCGACACCGAGACGCAGTTCGTCGAGGCCACGGTCGAGATCGACCCGGCCTGCGCGCCCGGGATCTTCCTGAACGAGGCGGTGGAGGTACAGCCGGTGGAGACGGCCGAGGACGCCTAGGCGCTTTTGCTGCGCGGCGTTTGGGTGATGCCAAAGGCCTTGCGCGCCGTCACCAGCCGCAGATCCTCGGGGTCCATGCCCATCGAAAGGATGCGTTCGCCGTCATAGCGGGTCTTGGCATCCTCACGGTCGTAGGTCGTGCCCATCAGCCGGTCGATCCAGCCCATGCCAAAGCTGACATGGAACGTGGTCTCGTGGTCGTTGAAGTGGTGCTTCATATGGCTTTGGGTGACGCGTTGCCCGAACCAGCCCTTGGGTACCTTCACATGGGCCAGCGTGTGGCAGAACTCATAGAACGCATAGGCCGAGACCGAGCCCACAAACAGCGCCACCACAGCGAATTGCGCCGCGAAGGCGAGCCCGGTGAAGGGCCAAAGCACCGCCAAGTGCAAGAGCACCGAAATCAGCCCGAACCGGACCGCGAACCAATGGTCGTCGCCGGTGAAGAACTCGGGATCGTTGGGGAACTCGTGATGCCCGATATGCGTGCGGTAGAGCGCGTTAAAGGCGCTCTGCTCGGCGGGCGGGTCGCGGTGGTAGAGAAAGCGGTGCATCACATATTCGACGAAGAATTGCATCACCACGCCATACACAAGCGCCAAGAGCAGCCAGGTGCTGAACCAAAGCACCAGAACGGCGAGCCCCACGAGCCAAAGCGGGAAGAGCCGTCGCAGATGCCCCATCCGCATCACGATGCTGAGGGTCTCGCGCATGAGTTCTCTCCTTGGGCGTCACCTCTCAAGGACTAACCGCGCGCGGGACCAAAATCCATACGTTCCGCAGCGTTCCGATCGTCGCGCTTGGCGGCGATTTTTGTACCGCTGCGCCCTCGCTGATCGCTGGCCACGCCACGCCAGCCGCGCTATCCAGCGCAGATGAGCGTGCTGTTTGACATATTCCTCGTGGTGCCGCCGGGACTTGAGGCGCATCTGGCCGAGGAGGCCCGCGCGGGCGGTTTCGCGGTGCAATCCGTGGACCCTGGTGGGGTCACGGTGCAGGGAGACTGGACCGAGGTCTGGCGCGCCAATCTGCAGCTGCGCGGTGCGACGCGGGTGCTGGTGCGCCTGGCCGAGTTCCGCGCCATGCACCTGGCGCAGCTCGACAAGCGCGCCCGCCGCCTGGCCTGGTCCGACTGGTTGCGGCCCGGCACGCCGGTCGAGGTCGAGGCCACCTGCCGCAAGTCCAAGATATACCACAACCGCGCCGCATCCGAGCGCGTGCAGAACGCCATAACCGAGGCCATCGGCTCTGGTGATGGCGACCCCGAGCTCACGGTCAAGCTGCGTATCGAAGACGACATGGTCACGATAAGCTTGGACTCTTCCGGGGACGCGCTGCATCGGCGCGGGCATAAATTGCGTCTCAATAAGGCCCCCATGCGCGAGAACCTGGCGGCGCTCTTCCTGCGCGCGGCGGGCTTCGACGGGACGATGCCGCTCTATGACCCGATGTGTGGGTCTGGGACCTTCCCGATAGAGGCGGCCGAGATTGCCGCCGGGCTCTACCCAGGCCGCTCGCGCGCGTTTGCGTTCCAGCAGCTTGCCAGCTACGCGCCGGAAGCGTTCGAGCGGATGAAGCGCCGCCTCGCCCCGGTGCCGCCGGCGCGCTTTTTTGGCTCTGACCGCGATACCGGCGCCGTTAAGATGAGCCAAGAGAACGCCGAACGCGCCGGTGTTTCTCACCTGGCGGCGTTCCATCACGCCGCGATTAGCGACGCCAAACCTCCCACGGACCAGCCCGGCCTGGTGATCGTAAACGCTCCCTATGGCGGGCGGATCGGCAACAAAAAGCCGCTCTTTGGGCTCTACGGGGCCTTCGGGCAGGTCATGAAGGAAAGGTTTCAGGGCTGGCGTGTGGCTCTGATTACCTCGGATGGCGGACTGGCCAAGGCCAGCGGCCTGCCGTTTGCGCCACCCGGTCCCGTTGTGGATCATGGCGGAATTGGCATCAGGCTTTGGCAGACAAAGGCGCTTTGAGACGTCGGGACGACTGTGGTTGCAATCAAAATTTGTTGCTGCGTTCGGCCAGGAGCGGGCATTGGCGCGCCGCAATTTTCTTGCAAGAAAATTGCGAAACTCTTCCAAGAGTTTCTTCAGCGCGCCTCGGAATGATTCTTCTATCCCAACCTCTTACCGGCCTGCGGGCCCACTTTCCTTGGAAGGAAAGTGCAAATCTCTTGCAAGAGATTTGGCGCACCCTAAGGCCTGCTCCAGGCCAAAACCAATCCCGCCGCCGCAGTAATGACGGGATCACTCTGGCTTTCTGAAGCTTGAATGAGATCCCAAGGTGTATTGCAAAATGAGGGGTCCTGATGTTCCATCCACCCGGTTAGGTGGAGGCACGCATGGAGATCAAACAACTCACCGGTGGGCTTGGCGCAGAGATCATCGGTGCCGACATCCGCAACGCGGCTCAGTTTGCGGCGATCCACGAGGCCTTCGCCGAGCATTCGGTCATCGTCATCCGGGCGCAAAGCATCACCCCCGACGAACATCTGGCCTTTGCCGAGCGCTTCGGCGCGATCAACGTCAACCGTTTCTTTAAGCCAGTTGAAAGCCACCCGCGCATCGCCATGGTCTTTAAGGACCGCGATCAGACGAAGGTGATCGGCGAGCAATGGCACACGGACCATTCCTACGACGACATCCCGGCGATGTGTTCGATCCTGCATGCCATAGAGGTGCCGCAAACCGGCGGCGACACTGTTTTTGCCTCAATGGGCATGGCCTACGAGCATCTTTCTCCTGTGATGCAGGAATTCGTCGGCGGCCTGCGGGCCTGGCATTCCAGCCGGCACGCCTTTGGGGTGGCGGTCGCGGAGGCAGAGACCGCAAAGGACGGGCGCATTGGAAACGCTGCCGCCGCCACCCAGGACGCTTTGCACCCGGTGGTGATCCGGCACCCGCTCTCAGGGCGGGCGGGTCTTTATGTGAACCCGGATTTCACCACGCGGATCGAGGGGCTTTCTGAAGAGGAATCGGACGCGATCCTGCAAATGCTCTTCCGCCATTGCGAGCGGCCTGAGTTCCATTGCCGCATCCGGTGGCAGGCGGGGGACGTGACCATGTGGGACAACCGTGCCACCTGGCATAAGGCGATCAACGATTACCCGGGCCAGCGCAGGCTCATGCATCGCGTGACGGTGGAGGGCTGCGCATTGGACGCGGCCTAGGCGCGCGCTCTAAGTGGCCGCCCGGCAGATTGCTATTTCTTCTGCATCGCGCGGGCGCTGGCCGCGGCGGCTCGGATCTCTTCGGCGATCTCTTCGGCCTCTTCTGGATCGAAATCCATCGGGATCTGCGCGCCGCCGCCCTCGACGTATAGCCGCACCATGCCCTCATTCGTGGGGCCGATCTGCAGATTGGCCTCGATGTCGGATTCAGAGTTGATGCCCATGGGTTGAGCCTTTGCCGATTGCGCGGCTTGCGGGGTAGCGGAGCCGCACGCGCATGGCAAGCTCTTAGGCCAGATGTTGGTTGAGCTGCTCGGCCAGCGTGACAAGCTCTGGGTCACTGGCCGGGCCGAGAGCGTAGCCGTCCGGGCGGATGATCGCGCCCTTGCAGGCGTGCTCGGCCAGCCAGTCCTCGGCGCCGTCGAATTTGGGGAGCGTCCCCGCGGCCGCCCCGGCGCCGAGCGCGTAGAAGCGGTGCCCCGCTGCGTCATCAGCCTTGCCGTTGGGGGTGAGCACCTGCGGTGCCAGTGACCCGCCGATCCCGTCCCTGGGACCAAGGCCCGGGCCGAGATCCGGCCAGATTGACCTCATCTGCCCCTGCGGGATCAGCCCCGCGGCGGTCTGGTTGATCAAGCGACCAAGGGCGACGGACTTTTCAATGAAGGCACGCACATTGGCCGCGCGCTCCGGGCCGTACGTCCCCAGCAGCGCCTGGTCCGCGCCACGCAGCACCGCCAGGAGCTTCCACCACAGGTTCGCCGCGTCGCGTATGCCCGCGCACATGCCCTGGCCCATAAAGGGCGGCATCTGGTGTGCGGCGTCTCCGGCCAACAGGATGCGGCCTTGCTCCCAATGCTCTGCGATCCGAGAGCGGAAGGTGTAGATCGCGCCGCGCTCCAGCACGGCATCCCGCGGCGTGATCCAACGCCTGAGCCGCTGCCAGATCATCTCTTCGGGCATTGGGTCGGGGTCGCCGTCGCTAAGCCGAAGCTCCCACCGGCGCCAGTTGCCCACCCCGCGCACATAGGTCCCGGGCGCCTCAGGATCGCAGAACTGGATCGAGTAATCGCCAAGGTCGTCGCGCGGACGGGTCAGACGCAGATCGACCACCAGCCAGCGCTCTTGAAATCCCAGATCCTCCAGCGCAATGCCAAGCGCCTGCCGGGTGACGGAGCCGGTGCCGTCGGCGCCGATCGCAAAGCGCGCCCGGTGCTGCGTGCCAGAGCCGAGGGTGAGCGTGACCGCATCGCCCGATTGCGACAGCCGGATGACCTCGGCGCCGGTGACGAGGCGCACGTTTGGGTAATCCACCAGCGCGTCGCGCAGCGCCGCCTCCAGCCCAGGTTGAAAGAAGCGGTAGCTTTCGTACCAGCCCATCGGCCCGATCTCTTGCGCGCGGGACCAGTCCACCAAAGTCTCGCCCGCACCGTTCTGAAACAGCATCCCCTTGCCGACATGCGTGTGCGGCAGGACGGCCTGGGCCACCCCCGCGGCCTGAAAAACACGCATCACCTCGCCGTCGAAATGGATCGCGCGCGGCATTGGGTAAGGTTCAGGCTGCTTTTCGAGAACCAGGACGGATGCACCGCGGCGGCCCAGCAGATTGGCGAGCGTCAAACCCACCGGCCCGCCACCGATCACTGCAACATCTGTGTCCATATACCCCGTCCGGTGGTTTCTGTTCGGCTTGGCGGCCCTGGCGTCACTCTAGGGGCACTTTTCATGGAGGGGAAACATCTCCGTGGGTGTTTACTGAATATAAACCAGAATCGAAGTTAGGTTAGGGCCATTGCCGCCATGCAGGCCGCTGGGGCTAGGGGGCTGCGCCGGTTCGGCCGCGTCATGAAATCTGGAGGAAAGCACATGTCATCAGAGTGGATTGAGTTTGCGGGAGTAGGCCCACCAGCCCCGCGCTAAAAAGTTCATTATTTGTTCGCTCGAATCGGCCGATGATAGGGGCGGGTGGACGGGGGAACTACCGCAGAAATTTTAAAAATTTCTGGCGGTTGCCCGATTTCACGTGTCGCGCGCTAATTTGCCGCCGACCGCTAAAGTTCCTCGGTTCGCGTGCCTTCCAACCGATCCCCATAGACGCTGCGATGGGTGCCGTCTGGATCAATCAAGGCAAGATCGCAAAAAATCTCGATCCGGTGCCCGTCGGGGTCCAGGATATAGACGGCCTCGTTCTCGCCCCAGGACCCGTCACCGCGCGCCTGAGTGAAGGAATGCAGGACCGGTCCGCGCACGATTTCGACGTCCATGGCCTCGACGCGGGCCACGAAGGCGATCCACTCTTCGCGATTGTCGCATTCCAGGGCAAAATGGTGGAAATTCACTGGCCCGGCCCGGTCTTCCTGCGGCAAGGGTTTCCGGGTGCTTTCCTTGTGTGGGTTGTGCACCAGGACGATCTCGTGATGTACCTCGCCCAACCGCATGAATGTCAGCTCCACCGGGATGTCCGGGTGCTCGTGCGCCGGGTGGCGCTCGGTCAGTTTAAAGCCCAGGACCTCGCGGTACCACGCGATAGAGCGTTCCGGGTCGCGGACCTCGATGGCCACGTGCTGCATGCATTTGGGGTACATTTCACTATGCTCCTGACGGGGCGGTTGGGCTGCGTATTTGTGATGAGAAGAAGCCCATCGGGTCAAGCTGTTCGCACATGAAGCGCCGAGACCTCGCGAAACCGCAGCCGGGGAGCGATTTTGGCGGGTGCCTCAAGCGACAGCCTGGGGAAGCGATCAAAGAGCTTCTGGAATGCGATCGCGGCCTCCAAGCGGGCCAGCGCGTTGCCCGCGCAGATGTGGATGCCAAGCCCAAAGGAAAAATGCCTGTTGGGGCGACGCGTGATGTCGAAACGGTCGGGCTGCGCGAACTGGGCGGGATCTCGGTTCGCCGCGGCGACGATCATGTGCACCGAACTGCCCGCCTTTAGAGTGACGTCGCCCAGCCGGGCCTCCGCGACTGAGCGGCGGTTGTTGATCTGGATCGGCGCTTGATAGCGCAGCACCTCCTCGACCATCGGCTCGATCAGGCCCGGGTCGGCGCGCAGCCGCGCGATCTGATCAGGGTGGCGCAGCATCTCGTGCACCCCGTGGCTGATCATATTGGTGGAGGTCTCATGCCCGGCGTTCAGCATGAAGATGCAGGCGTGCAGAAGCTCTAGCTCGGAAAGCCGCTCGCCGTCTGCCTCGGCGTCGGCCATGACGGTCAGGACCTCGGTGGGCTGCGCCTCGTTGGGATGCGCGCGCCGGTGTCGGATCAGCCCGCGCAGGTAATCCTTGAACTCCACAACGGCGCGGTTGCCCGCATCTAGCTGCGCCGGCGTCAGCTTCGGCTCAAGCGCCGTTAGGATGGCAAGCGCCCAGTCGCGGATCAGCATCCGGTCCTGTCCGGGCACGCCGAGCATGTCGCAGACCACCTCGATGGGCAGCTTGAACGAGAACCCCTCGACCAATTCCATCCCGCCCTGATCGGCAAGCTGGTCGAGATAGCCATCCACCAGCGCGGCGATGCGTTCTTCGAACGCTGCGAGCGCCCGCCGCGTGAAGGCGAATTGAAAGAGCTTGCGGATGCGGGTGTGGTCCGGCGGGTCGGTGAACACGACCGAGGTGGTATGGTGCTCGTAAAGCGGCGCGCCGGGTCCGAATTTTGGCGCGAAGTCCGCCTTTTTATCCGACGACCAGACCGCGGGGTCACGATAGACCTGCGCGATGTCGGCGTAGCGGGTCAGCACATAGGTGCCATCTGGGTTGCGGTGCACTGGCGCCTGCGTCCGAAGCGTGGCCAAATAGGGGTAGGGATCGTCCAGATAGCCCGCAGGCACGTTCAGCAGGTCGAATTCCGCTGGCTCGAAATTGGGCGTCGCGTCCATGCCCAAGTTGCAGCGGCTGCGCGCGCGCGTGTCAAGCTGTATCTCCAACGAGACTGTGCGTTCCCAAGCGCAATAGAACCTGCTAAACTGTAAGCAATCGAGCAACAATATGGTCAAAGGCAACAAAAATGACCTTCTATAACAAATCCCTCTTACTGGTCGCTGGGCTGGCCCTGGCCGCTTGCACCAACCCAAGCCAATTCGGATCTGAAAACCGGGTAGACCTGAACGCTTCTGGCTCGAGCGCCAGCGCTTCTTTTGATCCGGCAACGCCTGCCTATTTCACGGAAATCATCGGCGACCGCGTGCTTTTTGAGGTGGATCAAAGCACCCTGAACGCGGACGCGCGCAACGTCCTGGCTGGGCAGGCCCAGTGGTTATTGAACAATGGCGGCTTCACGGTTCAGATCGAGGGCCACGCGGACGAGCAAGGTACGCGTGAGTACAACCTCGCCCTGGGCGCCCGTCGCGCCAGCGCGGTGCAGCAATACCTGATCAGCCAAGGCGTGGCCGCCAACCGGCTGCGCACCGTGACCTATGGCAAGGAACGCCCGCTGGAGATCTGCTCTGACGAGACCTGCTATGCCAAGAACCGTCGCGCGGTGACGGTGTTGGCCTCTGGTCTGACAAGCTAAGGGTGGCGATTATGCGTTGGTATGTCCCGGCCCTGCTTGCGCTTTCCCTGACCGCGCCGGTCACGGCCGTGGCGCAGGACGAAACACTGGCGGATATCCGCCAGGAGCTCTCGGCGCTTTTCGTGCAGATCCAGTCCCTTAGGCGCGAGCTGTCGACCACCGGCGGCGTCTCTCTTGCCGTGGGCGGGGACACGCTGCAGCGTATCGACCTGATCGAGGGCGCGCTGCAGCGGCTGACGGCGCGCACAGAAGAGCTACAGTTCCGCATCGACCGGGTCGTCAAAGACGGCACCAATCGTGTCGGCGACCTTGAGTTTCGGCTGTGCGAGCTGGAGCCTGGTTGCGACATCGCCACTCTGCGAGACACCCCGACCCTGGGCGGCGATGCCGCCGTGCCCTCCACTGCGGATAGCACCACGGCTTTGGCCACCGTCACAGGCGACACCACCGAGTTCGCCGTGGGCGAGCAGGCCGATTTCGAGGCAGGGCTTTCAGCGTTGGACGAGGGCGATTTCACCACCGCGGTGACCTTGTTGACCGATGTGGTCGACAACTACCCCGGCGGGGCATTGACACCCGAGGCGAATTTCTTCCGCGGTGAGGCGTTGACCGGACTGGGCGACACGCCAAACGCTGCCCGTGCCTATCTGGCCAGTTTCTCGGGCGCACCCAACGGGCGCATGGCGGCGGACGCGCTGGTGGGTCTGGGCACCTCGCTGGGGCAGCTTGGGCAGCAGGAAGAGGCCTGCGTAACGCTGGCCGAGGTGGCCTCGCGCTTTCCCGGCTCGCTGCGGGTGGTGGATGCCGAGGCGGAACGCGCCCGACTTGGGTGCTCGTGAGCGAAGACGCGGCAGTTCCAGACGATTTCCTTCTTCACTTTGCGGAATCCGCGTTTCTGTGGGACCAGCCCAAACGGATCGGGGTCGCAGTCTCTGGTGGCAGCGATAGCATGGCGACTTTGCTGCTGTTCGTGCGTGCCGCGCAAACGAGAAGCGTGGATATCCACGCGGTCACCGTGGATCACAAGCTGCGCCCCGAAGCCGCGGAAGAGGCCGTTTTTGTCGCAAAAACCTGCGCGGATTTGGGCGTGCCGCACACAACCCTGTCTTGGGAGCATGGCGACATAACCGGCAACCTGCAGGACCAAGCCCGCCGTGCGCGCTACCGCCTGATTGCTGAATGGGCCCACGCGCATAACATTGCGCATGTGGCTCTGGGCCATACGGTGGACGACCAAGCCGAAACTGTCTTGATGAAATTGGCGCGATCCGCAGGCGTCGACGGACTGGCTGGCATGAGCCGCTCGTTCGAACAAGATGGGGTGCGGTTCGAGCGCCCCCTTCTAAGCTTTAGCCGTCAGGATTTGCGAGCCTGTTTGCAGAGGAATAATCTCGGCTGGGTCGAGGACCCCAGCAACACTGACGAACGGTTCGATCGGGTCAAGGCGCGCAATGTTCTCGCCATGCTTGCTCCGTTGGGGATCGACGCGGAAAGGCTGGGCGCGGTCGCCCACAACGCCGCCATGGCCAAATGGGCGCTGGATCACTACATGCGGCAAGAGGCGGGCACCTTGGTACAGGAAGAATCCGGTGACCTCATTCTGACCCGGTCACCGAAGCTCCCGGTCCCGCAAGAGATCGAACGCCGGTTGCTGGTGCAGGCCATCCAATGGGTCTCGGGCGCAGACCACCCCGTGCGCTATTCGGCGCTGGTGTCGATGGATGCCGCCTTCATCCAGGCTGATACCCATACGCTGTCCGGCTGCCTTCTTCGGTTGGACGCATCAAACGGCATTTTGAATCAAAAACTGCGCATCACCCGCGAACATAACGCGGTGAAGGACCTGACCGCGCGCACCGATGAGATCTGGGACGGGCGCTGGGTGCTTGAGGGGCCGCACGCGCCCGATCTGGAGATCCGCGCGCTGGGCGAAGACGGCCTGCGGCAGGTTACAGACTGGCGGGATTCCGGCATGCCGCGGGTCTCGCTGCTGTCCTCGCCGGGCGTTTGGCGCGGGGCGGAGCTTATTTCCGCCCCAATCGCAGGATATCTTAACGGTTGGCGTGCGAAACTCGTCGAATCCCGCGACGATTTCGCCGCTTGGCTGATCCGCCGTTGAACCTCGGCGCTGAACGCTTATCTTAGGGGGAACCTCCGGCACCGCCCCGCCGGATCCCAATTCATGAGGAGAACACCTTGGGCAACGCGCGAAACATCGCCTTTTGGGTCGTCCTTTTCCTGCTCATCCTGGCGCTCTTTAACGTCTTCGGCAACAACCAGTCCGGTCTGGGGTCGAGCGATGTCGCCTATTCGGATTTCGTCGAGCAGGTCGAGAACGGCCAAGTGACCGAGGCCGTCATAGACGGCGAGCGGGTGGAATTCATCAGCGCTGGCGGCGGTCGTGCCGTCACAATTGTGCCTCCGGATACGGACGTCACAACCACGCTGATCGACAATAATGTGGACTTTAAGGCCAGCCCGCAGGAGCAATCCAATTTCACCACGATTTTGATGACATTCTTGCCGTTCATCATTCTGATCGGTGTCTGGATCTATTTCATGAACCGCATGCAAGGCGGGGGCCGCGGCGGCGCGATGGGCTTTGGCAAGTCCCGCGCAAAGCTTCTGACCGAAAAGCATGGCCGGGTGACCTTTGACGATGTCGCTGGCATCGACGAGGCCAAGGAAGAGCTCGAAGAGATCGTGGAATTCCTGCGTAACCCGCAGAAGTTCAGCCGCCTGGGCGGCAAGATCCCCAAGGGCGCGCTGCTGGTGGGCCCTCCGGGCACCGGTAAGACGCTGCTGGCGCGCGCGATCGCGGGCGAGGCGGGCGTGCCCTTCTTCACCATTTCCGGCTCTGACTTCGTCGAGATGTTCGTGGGCGTCGGCGCCAGCCGCGTGCGCGACATGTTCGAGCAGGCCAAGAAGAACGCGCCCTGCATCGTGTTCATCGACGAGATCGACGCCGTGGGCCGCCACCGTGGCGCGGGCTATGGCGGCGGCAATGACGAGCGCGAGCAGACGCTGAACCAGCTGCTGGTCGAGATGGACGGGTTCGAGGCCAATGAGGGCGTGATCATCGTCGCGGCCACCAACCGTAAGGATGTCCTGGACCCCGCGTTGCTGCGCCCTGGCCGGTTCGACCGCCAGGTGCAGGTGCCGAACCCCGACATCAAGGGCCGCGAGAAGATCCTGGGCGTGCATGCCCGCAAGGTGCCGCTGGGTCCCGACGTTGATCTGCGCATCATCGCGCGTGGCTCCCCCGGCTTCTCCGGCGCGGACCTGGCCAACCTGGTGAATGAGGCCGCGCTGATGGCCGCGCGCATCGGGCGGCGGTTCGTGACGATGGAGGATTTCGAGCAGGCCAAGGACAAGGTCATGATGGGGGCCGAGCGGCGCTCGATGGTGCTGACGGACGACCAAAAGGAAAAGACGGCCTATCATGAGGCAGGTCACGCCATCGTCGGGCTGAAGCTGCCGAAATGTGACCCGGTCTATAAGGCCACGATCATTCCGCGCGGCGGCGCGCTTGGCATGGTCGTCTCGCTGCCCGAGATCGACCGGCTGAACTGGCACAAGTCGGAATGCGAAGAGAAGCTGGCGATGACCATGGCGGGCAAAGCCGCTGAGATCCTCAAATACGGCGAGGACGACGTCTCGAACGGTCCCGCGGGCGATATCCAGCAGGCGTCAGCCTTGGCGCGCGCGATGGTGCTGCGCTGGGGGATGTCCGACAAGGTCGGCAACATCGACTATGCCGAGGCGCATGAGGGCTATTCGGGTCAGACCGCGGGCTTCTCGGTCTCTGCCGCGACCAAGGAGATGATCGAGGAAGAGGTCAAACGCATCATTCAAGAAGCGTATGAGACCGCGTTCAAGATCCTTTCCGACGAGAAAGAGGAATGGGAACGCTTGGCGGAGGGTCTGCTTGAGTACGAAACGCTGACCGGCGAAGAGATCAAGCGCGTCATCCGCGGTGAGCCGCCTGTCGTAGGCGACGACGATGCCGATGACGACGACCAGGGCAGCGCGCCTAGCGTAACGGCGATCCCCAAGACCAAGCCGCGCGCCAAGCCGTTGGATGACGGCGGAATGGAGCCTGATCCGGCGTGATCAAAGCCGGTTTGAAGCACCACAAAAAGCCCCGACAAGTGCGGGGCTTTTTCGTGCCATGTCACGCAGACCGCAGCTTTCGGGTTGAGGTCCTGGGCGGCCCAGCCGTAACCTAAGGCGGAATCCCAAAGAAGGAGCGCGCCATGGGTTGCCTGGTCGAAACAAAACATGAGGCAAAGATCGCCTGGCTCGGCATCGTGCCGCCGGACGTCACAGGCGTTCGTTCGGGGCAGGCGGACGAGGTCGTGGCCGGCTTCGAAGGCATCGAAGGCGAGCTGCATTCCGGAACCACACGCGCCTCCTGCGTGCGGGTCACCATGCTGCATCCCAAGGGCACCGAGATCCGAAACACGCGCCAGCTGTCGATCCTGTCGGCCGAGGAGAACGCCCAGATCGCCGCCGAGATCGGCGTTGAGGCGCTGAACCCGGAATGGTTGGGCGCCTCCATCGTGGTCGAGGGCATCCCAGACTGGACCCACGTGCCGCCGGGCAGCCGCTTGCAAACGCCCAACGGCACCACGATCACCATCGACCTCGAGAACGCGCCCTGCCACTTTCCGGGCAAGGAGATAGAGGCGGACCGCCCCGGCCATGGCAAGGCCTTCAAGGCCGCCGCAAAGGATCGGCGCGGCGTCACCGCCTGGGTGGAGCGGCCCGGACCGCTGAGCGTCGGTGACCAGGTGCGGCTATTCGTGCCGACGCAACGCGCCTGGGCGCCTGCGTAAGGTGGCCGAGCCGCTCAAGAACCTCTTCAGCGCCGACGTGATCCGCGCGATGGGCGCGGTGCTTGCGCGGATCGATGGGTTCGACCGCGCGGCGTTCGAGGCACAGGCGCTTTCCGGGCTGGACGATCTAGAGATGATGGAGCGCTCGGCGCAAATCGCGGCGGCGCTGCGCGCCGCGATGCCTCTTGCGTTGCCCGGGGCCTTGGCTCCCTTGACGGGGCTCCTTCACCCGGATCTCCAGGAGGGGATCGACGGCGGCCCGCCGGACGCGGCGGGCCTGCGCGGCTGGTCCCTGGTGCCCGTTGGCAATTACGTCGCCGAGGATGGGCTGGAGCATCCCGAGGCCTGCCTCGGCTTCCTTGCAGAGATGACCAAGCGCTTCTCGGCGGAGTTCGCCGTGCGCCCGTTCTTTCGCGACCACCCCGAACTGACGCTCGAAACCGCCGCGGGCTGGGCGCGCGATCCCAATCACCATGTGCGTCGCCTCGCCAGCGAGGGCAGCCGCCCGCGCCTGCCCTGGGGCATCCGCTTGCAGGATTTCGTGCGCGACCCGGCGCCGGTGCTGCCAATCCTGGCGGCGCTCAAGGACGACCCGTCGGAATATGTGCGCCGTTCCGTCGCCAATAATCTAAATGACATCGCCAAGGATCACCCCTCTGTGGTGACGGGCATCGCCGCGCGCTGGATGAGGGACGCGTCCGGGCCACGCCGCAGGCTGGTCAAGCATGCCTGCCGCAGCCTGATCAAGGCGGGCGACCCGGACACGCTGGCGGTGTTTGGCTATGCCGCGCCGGGTGATCTGGCGGCTGATCTGAACGTTTCGCCAGCCGCCATCACCCTGGGCGAGTCACTGGAGGTCTCGCTGGCGCTCACACACAAGGGGGCGGGGCCGCTGCCGGTGCTAGTCGACCTGGTGCTGGGGTTCCGCAAGGCGAACGGGCAGACCGCGCCAAAGGTCTTCAAGTGGACAGAGACCGAGCTGCCCCCAGGCGAGCCCACGCAATTGACCAAATCGCTGCCGCTCAAGCCGGTCACGACCAGGCGCCACTATCCGGGCGAACAGACGGTCTCGGTCCAGGTGAACGGGGTTATTGTCGCCGCGCGGGAGTTTGAGCTGCGCGTGCCGGATCAGGACGGGTAGAAGGGCACCATGGTGCCCTGCAGCACCGCCACGTCACGCGCTTTGCCGCCGTCGAAGGCCACGACGCTCGCCCCGACCACAACGAGCTTGCGGCCCGCGCGGATCACATGGCCCGTGGCCTCTAGCCGGTCCCCCGCTGCCGGGGCCAGCAGGTTGATCTTCATCTCCGCCGTCAGCACCTCTGCGTCCTCGGGCATCACCGAAAGCGCCGCATAGCCCGCCGCGCTGTCGCCCAGCGCAAAGGACACCGCCGCATGGGCGAAGCCATGCTGCTGGGTCACGCTTTCGAGGATCGGCGCCCGCAGCACTACCTGGCCCTCGGACACCGAGGCCAACTCGGCCCCAATGGTCGCCATCATCGCTTGGCGGTCGAAACTGGCGCGGATCTTTTGCTCTATGCTCATGCGGTCACCCTCGGCATAGGAATGGTCGTCGGGCGCGGCCCAGTCAAGACCGCGCGCGCCTCGGCGCGCATCAGCGTCTGCAGCGCGGGCGCGGTACAGCGCAGGCCGCCCGTGTAAGTTCCGAACGCGGGTAGGACCAGCCGGTCTCTATCATAAAGAAAACAGGGTCGGGACACGGTGCGCCCGCGCGCGCGCACGCTGGCCTTAGGGTGGTAATGGCCCGAGACCTCGCCGCTGGCGCCGGGCCGCGCGATGTGGCGGAAGGTCAACGGCGCAAGCGGCAGCTCGGCCAGATGCGTGCCGCCGAGGTCCACTGGGCCGGGGTCGTGGTTGCCCTCAATCCAGACCCAGCGCCGCCCGGCCATCATCCGGGTCACCCATTCCGTTGCCGCGTCTGTCAGCCCGTCCGCCGCGGCCATATCGTCAAAACTGTCGCCGAGGCAGACGACCGTTCGGGGGGAGGTTGCGGCGATCTCGGCGTCTAGACGGGCCAATGTATCCGTGGTCTCATAGGGCGGCAGGAAGCCGCCCCCGTTGCGCGCGATGCGCTCGGATTTGCCGAGATGCAGATCGCTGACAGCCAACAGGCGCTCTTCGGGCCAGTGCAGCGCCCCAGAGCCGCGCGCCTCGAGCGCCGTGCCCGCGAGCATGATCTGGTTGATGTTCATGCTATGTTCGATAGCGCAAACCGCGCGGATTGCAAGTTTGTTTTGGCCTTCCGCAGATCTTGGCGCGACACAATTTTCTTGCAAGAAAATTGCGAAACTCTTGCAAGAGTTTCTTCAACGCGATCCGCATTGGTCCTCTATGCGTAACCGCTTGCTCGCTTGCGGGCCCAACTTTCCTTGCAAGGAAAGTGCAAATCTCTTGCAAGAGATTTGGCGCACCCAAAGGGCGTACCGGGCCAATCCTCGCCCTAGAGCCCCGCCTCTTGCATCAGTTTCTCGGCCTCTTCCGCCAGGAGCTTCTCGGTCACCGCGGCGCTGTCGACGGTGACCCGGCCTGCCTCTAACAGCAGAGGCGCGGCCAGGGGCGTCACACGGTCATGGATCACGTGATCCACCCGGCCTTGGGTGCGCGCCAGCATCTCTTCGATGCGCCCGAAATCCACGAGGCCCTTCATCGCCTCCTCGCGGGTGATCTGCATCAGCACGTGGTCGGGGTCATACTTGCGCAACGTGTCATAAAGGATGTTCGTCGAGAACGCCGTCTGCCGCCCGGTCTTGCGTAGCCCTGCGGCCTTGCGATCCACCAGGCCCGAGACCACGGCGCTGACCTTGAAGGTCTTCTTCATCACCATATTGCCCGAGAGCCAGGTTTCGAACCCGGCGCGCAGGGCGTCGCGCTGGAACAGGGGCGCGGGGTCGGCGACTTGTTCGAGCCCCCAGATCAGCACCGCGTAGTCGGTCGAGACAAAGCCCATCGGCATCAAGGCCTCTTGGTCCATGCGCTGCGTCAGCAATAGCCCCAGCGTCTGCATCGCGTTGCGCCCGGCGAAGCCGTAGACGCAAGTATGGGCCCGCCCGTCATGGGGGAAGCTTTCGACCAGGATGCGGTCGGCAGTGGGCATTTGGCTGACCTCGCGCTGCAGCATCAACCAATCGGCGGTGTGCTGCGGCAGCTCGGGCCAGATCGGCTGGTGCATCAGGCGCAGGATGCGCTGCGAGAGCTGGGTGGAGGTGGCGAACTTGGTGCCGCCGAACACGGCGACCTTGGGCTTGCGCTTGTTGGTCTTGGTGACCTCGACCACCTGCTCGAGAATGCGGCGGTATTGCACCACCCGGCCCGCGATCAGGAAGGTGTCGCCGGGGGTCAGGGTGGCGGCAAAGTCCTCTTCGATCTCGCCCAGGGGCTTGCGGTGGCCGCGCATGCGCACCTTGACCAACTCGCTGTCCATGATCGTGCCGATGTTCTGGCGGATGCGCTGGGCGGCGCGGGGGTCGCGCAGGCGCCAGACGCCCTCCTCGTCCTCCACCAGCCGCTGCCAGCGGTCATAGGCGCGCAGCGCGTAGCCGCCGGTGGCGGCGAAATCCAGGCAGGCGTCGAACTCGGCGCGGCTCAGATCGGCATAGGCGCCGACGCTCCTGATCTCGCCGTAGAGATCGTCGGCCCGGAACCCGCCACCTGCGGCGGCGATGAGGATCTGCTGGCAGAGCACGTCACGAGGACCGCGACCCGCAGGGTCGCCATCCAGCTCATGGGCCCGCGCGGCCTCCAGCGCCGCCACGCATTCCACCACCTCGAACCGGTTCGCGGGCACCAGGATCGCCTTGGAGGGCGCGTTATAGCGGTGATTCGCCCGCCCGATCCGCTGGATCAGCCGCTTGACGTTCTTGGGCGCACCGACCTGGATGATCAGGTCCACATCGCCCCAGTCGATGCCCAGATCCAGCGTGCCGGTGCAGACGATCGCCCGCAGCTTGCCCGCGAGCATGGCGGCCTCGACCTTGTGGCGCTGCTCGCGCGCCAGCGAGCCGTGGTGGATCGCAATCGGCAGCGCGTCGTCATTGGCGAGCCACAGGTTGTGAAAGAAGATCTCGGCCTGCGCGCGGGTGTTGTGGAAGATCAGCGTGGTGCGGTGCTTTTTGACCTCCTCCAGCACTGCGGGGATGGCGTATTTCGCGCCGCCGCCGGACCAGGGGGGCGGGTCCTCGGTTTGCAGCATGCGGATGTCCGGGTCCGGTCCGGGATCGGCATGCAGGATGTGGCAGGGATCGGGGTGGCGTGCCAAGAGGCCCGCGATCCTGCCCGGGTCCTCGACAGTGGCCGAGAGCCCGACCCGGCGCAGCTCGGGTCTGAGCGTCTGCAGCCGCGCCAGGGCCAGCATCAGTTGATCGCCCCGCTTCGATTCCGCCAGGGCGTGGATTTCATCCACGATCACCCGCTGCAGCCCCGCAAATGTCACCGCGGCGTCCTCGTAGGATGTCAGGAGGGCCAGGCTCTCGGGTGTCGTCAGCAGGATATGCGGCGGGTCGGCGCGCTGCCGCTTCTTTTGCAGGGCGGGCGTGTCGCCGGTGCGCTCCTCTATGCGGATGTCGAGCCCGACCTCTTCCACCGGCCTGCGCAGGTTGCGGCGGATGTCCGCGGCCAGGGCCTTCAAGGGCGAGACGTAAAGCGTATGCAGCCCCTGATGCCCCCCCGTAAGCTCCACCAGGGACGGCAAAAAACCGGCCAGCGTCTTGCCGCCGCCGGTGGGCGCAATCAGCAAGGTTGCCGGGTCCTGCGCGCGGTCCAGCATGTCCAGCTGGTGCGGGTGCGCTGACCAGCCGCGGCGGGCGAACCAGGCGTCAAACTGCGCGGGAAGCGTGCTCATGCTGGATATCTTTGGGCCTCAATAGACGCGCGCTGCCGCCTGGAAAGCTGTCAGTTGCGCGTATCAGATGTTCTTACTACGTTCCAGGCATTCTGTCTACGGAGGATGGATGGCCCTGGTGCCGTTCTATGACGAGATGGGGTGCGTGACTTCTGGCGGCGCAAGAACGCTGAGACGATTGGTGGTCACCCTACGGGCGTGCTGCCTGATGCGTGAGTGACTTGGGCGGTAGGGTGACTTCCCGGAACACATCGCTGATTGGCTTTGAGCAGGGATTTGAAACCCGTCGCGCCGGACGTGATCCGGGGCCTCCCCCTTGAACCAAGCGCAACCTAGGCAGCGGCCGACCTGGAGGACGCCTGCGCGACGTTCCTGTCGTGCGAGCGATCTGTGAAACCCCCGGCGTTTAACTAAGTTGCTACGTTGCAAAAGCGGCCTCCTGGGGGAGGTCGGCCGCTGCCCGAGGCAAGCTCGGGCGGTTGCTCTGCTTGGGTTCCGTCACGTCTGGTGTCGGCAAGCGTCGCCTAATGCACGATCGTCTCTTCCTTGACGAACATGTTCGCCCAGGCGCGGTCGATCAGCTCAGGCGTCATCTGATAGGGGATGCCCTCGAACTCGCACATCGCGATCATCTGGTCGATCAGGAAGATCGGCTGGTAGTTCGCATAGATGTTGTTGATCGTGGGGTATTTCTTTTTGATCAGATGCAACAGCGCGTCCTCTGAGAGTGGTATCTTGCGCTTCTTGGCCACCAGGCTGAAGATCTTCAGGTAGTCCTGCTGCGACGGCCCGTCGATCTTGATCTTAAAGAAGATCCGGCGCAGCGCGGCTTTGTCGAAGATCTCGTTGGGGTGGAAGTTGGTCGAGAAGATCACCAGCGTGTCGAAGGGCACCTCGAACTTCTCGCCCGATTGCAGGGCGAGGATGTCCTTGCCCTCTTCCAGCGGCACGATCCAGCGGTTGATCAGGGCTTGGGGCGGCTCGGCCTGGCGGCCAAGGTCGTCCACGATGAACACGCCGCCGGTGGATTTTAGCTGCAAGGGCGCCTGATAGGTCCGCGAGGTGGAGTTGTAGACCAGATCGAGCATTTCCAGCGACAGTTCGCCGCCGGTGATCACCGTGGGGCGCTCGCACAGCACATAGCGGCGGTCGAATTTGTTGGTGGTGTTGCGCAGGCCGGTCTCGGCGTCGCCCCAGTCCTCGGCGATCGTATGCACGATGGGGTCATACACCGTGATCACCTGGCCGGAATAGAAGATCGCGCGGGGCACATAGATCTTGTCGCCAAGCGCGTCCCGGATGCCGTTCGAGATCGAGGACTTACCGTTGCCCGGAGGGCCATACATCAAGATCGAGCGGCCCGAGCCCACCGCGGGGCCAAGGTTCGAGATCAGCGTGGGCGGCAGCACCAGATGCCCCATCGCCCCGGTCAATTGTTCGCGGCTCATGTGGATATTACGGATGGACTGGCGCTTGACCTGCTCTTGATAGACCTCCAGCGGAACGGGCAGGGCGCCGTAATACTCGGACTGAGCTAGCGCGTCCAAGGCGCGGGCCTTGCCCGCATCCGACAGCTGATAGCCCATCTCGCCCCCGGAATTGGCGTGCAGCGTGCCCGTTGCTTCCACCAGTTTCTGGGTGCGGCACAGATCAACCAGCTCCTGCGTCACCGGCACCGGCAGGCAGAGTACCTTGGACAATTCTGTGACCTGTTCGAGGTTTCGGCGGAACATGGTCTTCAGCAAGATGTCCCGCATCACCACGATGGGGAGCTTCATCTCGTCAATGCGCTTGGGCGCCGGCGGCGCCATTACGTCTCCAACCTGCATGTTCATCGGTCGCTGCTCCGGTTCTTCTTTTGCTTTACGTGCGATGACAGGCTAATTTGGCAAAAAAAGGACGGGGCGAAGGCATGAGCAGACCTAATCCCATTATGTTGCTGGTTTTCCTCGGGGTGGTGATCGCCGGTTTAGGCGGCGCGGCCCTGATGAAGGGCGGGTTCTACATCGCCAAGCATGAGGGCGACACGCTGCACCTGTTGCAGATCCTGTTCCGCATGGCCGACGGCGAATGGCCGCATCTGGACTTTATGACACCGATTGGGATCGCCGCATTCCAACCTGTCGTCTGGTTCCTGGACGCAGGGATGGGCGTGGGGCAGGCGATCCTATCAGCGCAGGTGGTGGTCGCCTGCGCCTTACTGCTGCCCACGGTCTGGGCGGCGTTCTCGCGTTTTCCCAACGGCTTAGCCTATCTCTTTGGGCTCACGGTGATGGTGCTGGCGCTGGCATTGGTGCATGGCGAAAGGGACCTGCTGGTCTCGATCTCGATGCACTACAACCGCTGGGCCTGGGCCGTGGCCTATGTGGTGATCGTGCTGGCGGTGCTGCCGGGCGTCGTGGTGCGCAGCGGGGTGCTGGATGGCGGGTTCATCGGGCTCGGCATGGCGTTCCTGGCGCTCTGCAAGGTCACCTATTTCATCTCCTTCGCGCCGGTGGTGCTGATCGCGCTCTTGCTGCGCCGGGACTGGGTGGCGCTGATCTGCGCGTTGGTCGCGGGGCTGGCAGTGATGGCGGCGGTGACCGCGGAGGCGGGTGTCGCGTTCTGGGGCGCCTATTTGGGCGACTTGCTGGCCGTAGCGGGCTCTGAGGTGCGCTCGCAGCCCGGCATGCCTTTGCAATCCGTCATCGGGGCGCCCGCCTATCTGGGCGGCTCGCTGGTGGTGCTTTTGGGCGTGGTGCTGTTGCGCCAGGCGGGAGAGGCGCATCTGGGGCTGCTTTTGCTGCTGCTGGCGGGCGGGTTCTTTTATGTGACTTTCCAGAACTTCGGAAATGACCCGCAATGGCTGGTCCTGCTGGCGATCCTGCTCTTGGCGCCGCGGGTGGATGAGAAGGCGAGGAACGGGTTCGGCTGGCCGTTGGGCCGCGCGTTGATGCTAAGCGCCGTGGCCGCGCTGGCCTTCGCCACGCCGTCCTTCATAAACCTCGCCTACAGCCCGTTCCGCCACATGAATGTAAACCCCGAGAAATACACGCCTTTACTGGCGGACTCCGGACCACATCGCGACTTGCATGGTCGCATTGTCCGCGCCAACCGGGTGGACGGAACCATGGGTCTGGACGGGCCGGGATCGGGGCTAGAGGGCCGGGCTGAGCTGGCCGACAGAGAGACGACGAAGACCGAATTTTTGGGCGAGCTGCTGCCCGATTGCGAGCTGCGCATGGGGATTATTGCGTGGTTCGAGGTCATTGCCGCAGACCTGGAGGCGAATGGGTTCGGCGACACGAAGATCTACACCGCCGACATCTTCTCGAGCCTCTGGCTCTTCGGGGACAACCCGCGGCTGGTCGGCGGATCGCCCTGGTATTACGGCGGCTTACCGGGGATTGCGGACGCCTCGCACCTGCTGGTGCCGCTCTGCCCAGCCTCGGAAGCGATCCGAAAGCAGGCGCTGGAAGCCGTTGCAGCGCGAGCGCTTACGGTGGAGGAGGTCCACCGGCACGGGCTTTACATCTTAGCCGAAATCAAGCGCTAGGCCTGCGGATATAGCACCACGCGGGTGCCCTTGGGCACCATCTGGTAGAGGTGCTCGATATGGCTGTTGGCCAGCCGCGCGCAGCCGTTCGAGACCGCCTGGCCCAGCGTCCAAGGCTGCGGGGTGCCGTGGATGCGCAGGAAGGTGTCCGCGCCCTTGGCGTTGAAGAGATAGAGCGCCCTGGACCCCAGCGGATTTGTCGGGCCGCCGGGCACGCCGTTCTCGAATTCCTTATAGGCCGGGTTGCGCTCGATCATCGACTCGGTGGGCTTCCAAGAGGGCCACTCTTTCTTGGCGCCGATGGTGAATTCGCCCGACTCATAGAGGCCGTGGCGCCCAACACCCACAACATAACGGATGGCTTTGCGTTTCTCCATCGTCCAGTAGAGGTAGAACCTATTGGGGTCGACATGGATCACGCCGGGTTCGAGCCCCTTCTTAATACGGACCTCGACCGGCATATGCTCGGGTGGGATCTCATAATTCTTGCGGGCAAGGGCCACCGAGGGCAGGGCCGCTGCGGCGCCAAACATGGCCATGAAATCTCTTCTATTCGTCATAATACGCTCCGATTGTGGCGGAAGAATGCCACATATTGTGTGAGTCGGGGAGGTCAGGGAATCCATGCTCGCGCAGAAATCAGTGGCGCGGCTGACGGTGTTCGGCGGGCTTAGGTGTCCCGCCGAATACCGCTAGATTGATCGAACAGGTGGATGTTGCCGCGATCCACCGCGAACCGCATGACGGCGTCTTTGTCGTTCGTGACGTGCACGCCGGGCAGGCTGACCGTGATGGCGTCGCCTGTTGCGGTCAGGCGCCCATGCAGCAGCGTGTTCGCGCCCAGCGGCTCGGACATCTGGATCTGCGCCTCGACCGGACCGTCGTCGCGCAAGAAGAGATGCTCTGGCCGCATCCCCAATTTGACAGGACCATCGGGACCGACCGCGGCGCCAATGATGGCATCGCCCATTTTGACCTCACCGCCCTCTACCTGCGCGTCATAGACATTCATCGCGGGGCTGCCGATGAACTGTGCCGCGAACAGAGTGCGCGGCGTCTCATAGACCTCCAGCGGCGTGCCGATTTGCTCGGCGACGCCCGCGTTCATCACGATCATGCGGTCGGCCATGGTCATCGCCTCGACCTGGTCGTGGGTGACGTATAGCGAGGTGATCCCCAGCTTTTCCTGCAGCTCGCGGATCTCTAGGCGCATCTGCACGCGCAGCTTGGCGTCGAGATTCGAGAGCGGCTCGTCAAACAGGAACACGGCGGGTTCGCGCACGATGGCCCGGCCCATGGCGACGCGCTGGCGCTGGCCGCCGGAGAGCTGCCGGGGCTTGCGATCGAGCAGCGGCTCAAGCTGCAAGAGCTTCGCCGCCGCCTGCACCTTGGACTCGATCTCGGCCTTAGGCAGGCCTGCGATCTTCAGCCCGTAGCCCATGTTCTGGCGCACCGACATATGCGGGTATAGCGCGTAGTTCTGAAACACCATGGCGATGTCGCGGTCCATCGGCTCTTTGTCATTGGCCCGCGCGCCACCGATCAGAACGTCTCCATTGCTGACCGTCTCCAGCCCCGCAACCATGCGCAGAAGCGTGGACTTGCCACAGCCCGACGGGCCCACGATCACGATGAACTCGCCATCGGCGATCTCCATGTCGATCCCGTGGATCACATCCGTGGGGCCAAAGTTTTTCTTGATCTGGTTGAGTGTAACCGTCGCCATTTATTTCTCGCTATCCACAAGTCCGCGCACAAACAGGCGCTGCATCGACACCACCACGATCACCGGCGGGATCATCGCCAGGATCGAGGTCGCCATGATCACCGGCCACTCGGCCACGTCATCGCCCGAGGGGAACATCTGCTTGATGCCCATCACGATGGTGTTCATCTCTGGGTCCGTGGTGATCAGAAGCGGCCAGAGGTATTGGTTCCAGCCGTATATGAACAGGATCACGAACAAGGCCGCGATATTGGTGCGGCTCATCGGCACGACGATGTCGATGAAGAACCGCATCGGCCGTGCGCCGTCCACGCGAGCCGCCTCGGCCAGCTCGTCCGGGATCGTCAGAAAGAACTGCCGGAACAGGAACGTGGCGGTGGCGGACGCGATCAGCGGGAAGATCAGCCCGGAATAGCTGTTGAGCATGCCAAAGCCCGCCACGACCTCGAAGGTGGGCACGATGCGCACCTCGACCGGCAGCATCAGCGTCAGGAAGATCATCCAGAAGAACGTGCTGCGGAAGGGGAAGCGGAAATAGACGATGGCGAAGGCGCTTAGCAGCGAGATGATGATCTTGCCCACGGCGATCCCCACCGCCATCACCAGCGAGTTGAACAGCATCGTCGCCACCGGCACGTTCACGCCAGAGAACAGCGCGGCGGTGTAGTTCTCGATGAACTGGTCGCCGGGCCAGAGCGGCATCGGCGGCTGCACGATCTCGGGCTGGGTGACCGTGGAGGCCACGAAGGCCAGCCAGATCGGGAAGAAGATCACAAGCACGCCCAGGATCATGAACGCATGGGTCAGCCAGAGCCCCGCGCCGCGCTTTTCCACCATGCCAGATTGCTGGGCCATCAGTAATGCACCCTCTTCTCGATATACTTGAACTGGATCACCGTCAGCAGCCCCACCACGAAGAGCAGGATCACCGACTGCGCCGAGGAGGACCCCAGGTCCTGGCCGACGAACCCGTCCGCGAAGACCTTGTAGACCAGGATCGTCGTGCTCTGCTGCGGCCCGCCCGCGGTGATCGTGTGGATCACGCCGAAGGTCTCAAAGAACGCGTAGACCACGTTGACCACCAGCAGGAAGAACGCCGTGGGAGTGATCAGCGGCAGGACGATGGTGAAGAAGCGCCGCCAGAAATGCGCGCCGTCGATGGCCGCGGCCTCGATCACCGAGCGCGGCACCGATTGCAGAGCCGCGAAGAAGAACAGGAAGTTGTAGCTGATGCGCCCCCAGGCCGAGGCCACGACCACGAGGCCCATCGCCTCGCCGCCGTTCAGCACGTGGTTCCAGTCGTATCCCAGCTGCCCCAGATACCAGCTGATAACGCCCACGCGCGTGTTGAACATGAAGAGCCACAGCACGCCGGCCACGGCGGGTGCCACCGCGTAGGGCCAGATCAGCATCGTGCGGTAGACGCCCGAGCCCTTGATCAGCCGGTCCGCCAGCACCGCCAGGAACAGCGCCGGCACCATCGAGCAGACCGTCACCAGGATCGAGAACACTGCCGTGGTCAGGAATGCGGCGCGATAAAACTTGTCGCCCAGCAGGAACTCGAAGTTCCCCAGGCCCACGAAGCGCGCCGAAAGCCCGAACGGGTCGGGTATAAACAGCGACTGCCAGATCGCCTGGCCCGCTGGATAGAAAAAGAACACCGCCGAGATCAGCACCTGCGGGGCGATCAGCAGCAGCGGCAGCATCCAGCCGCGAAAGGTTACACGCTTTTCCATTGAGTCATCCGGCGGGAGTGCCCGCCCCAGGACTGGCCCGGGGCGGGGATTGTTTTAGACTTAGCGGTTGGCGGCTTCGAAGCGGCGCAGCAGCGCGTCGCCACGCTCCTTGGCGCTGTTCATGGCTTCCTCGGCGGATTTGTCGCCCGCCCAGATCGCCTCAAGCTCTTCGTCGATGATCCCGCGGATCTGGTCGAAGGAGCCCAGGCGCAGACCCTTGGAGTTCGCCGTCGGCTGCTTGGCCGTCATCTGGATCACCGCGATGTCCGTGCCGGGGTTCTTGTCATAGAAGCCCTGGCTTTTGGTCAGATCGCCCGCCGCGATGGTGATCGGCAGGTAGCCGGTGTTCTGGTGCCAAGAGGCCTGCACGTTCGAGGTCGACAGGAACGACAGGAACTCGCCCACGCCCTTGTACTCGTCCGCCTCATGCCCCTGCATCACCCAAAGCGACGCGCCACCGATGATGGTGTTCTGCGGCTCGTCGGCCACGGCTTTCCAATAGGGAAGGGGGCGCACCTCGAAGTCAAACTTGGCTTCGGAGCTGATGCCCGCGTAGCCCGCCGAGCTTTCGGTGAACAGGGCGCATTCGCCCGCGCGGAAGTTCGCGCCACCTTCGTTGCGGCGACCGGTGTAGATGAACTTGCCGTCCTGGGCCCATTCGCCCATGGCGCTCAGATGCGCGATCTGCGCAGGACCGTTCAGCATCAGCTCGGTGTCGAGACCTGCAAAGCCATTGTCTTTGCTGGCAAACGGCACGTCGTGATAGGCCGAGAAGTTCTCGAGATGGATCCAGCTCTGCCAAGCGGTGACCAGCGGGCAATCCTCGCCGCCGGCCTTCAGCTGGTCGAGCACGTCGCCGACCTGCTCCCAGGTGGACATGTCGGTGTCCGGGTCCACGCCCGCCGCCGACATCGCGTCGCGGTTCACCCAAAGGACCGGTGTGGAGGAGTTGAACGGCAGCGACAGCATATCGCCTTCAGTGGTGGTGTAGTAACCCTTGACCGAGCCGATATAGGCGTCGGAGTCAAAGGTCGCGCCGCTCTCGGCCATCACCTCAAAGACCGGCTTGACCGCGCCACCGGCGGCCATCATCGTGGCGGTGCCCACCTCGAAAACCATCAGGATATGGGGCTGCTCTTGGGCGCGGAAGGCGGCGATGCCGGCGTTCAGCGTCTCGGAGTAGTTGCCCTTGTGGCTTTGCACGACAACGTAGTCGCTCTGGCTGGCGTTGAACTCGTCAACCTGCGCGGCGACAAGCTCGCCCAGGCGGCCGGTGAAGGCGTGCCAGAACTGAACCTCGGTCTGGGCGGCAGCGATGTCCGCCGCGATGAGCGACGACGCAAAGGCCAATGCGGATACTTGTAGTTTCATTTCGTTCTCCCAGTGTTTCGTCCTGTGCGGACTCGATCTCTGTGGCACGCAAAAACAACCGTTACGTGACAATGCGCCAAAAAAAACCCACTGGCTGCACAGAGTTAGGACCTGCAGGTTCGTTGGATACGCAGAAAGCTGCAAACAGTTTCGCCGTTTTGTCGAGCGATTTCAAGGGGGTACATTGTAACATTATGTTAAATAATGATATTCTTGACGCCGCGAGCGTCTCTCGCAATCGGTTGCGTTAATGTTTTTGGTGAATTCTGGGGCCGGTGTGGGGCGCGTAACCGCCCGCGTCGGGCGCATTTTCCGCCGATTCTGTCACCGGACTGACGTTACGTAAAGCATCTGGCCGATCAGGTTGATTGGTCTTCGAGAGCAGGCACCGGGTCGAGCACCAGAATCAATCGTGTCTCGCCGGTTCCTTCGATCGGCGGCGAGCGATGCAGCAGATTCGAGACAGGCTTCGTGGGCCAAAGCGTGCCGCGCAGCAGGATCGGCGACCCGGTCTGAGCCGTAAAGACCCGCTTGGGATCGTTGCCATCATGGGAGATACCGTATTGCGTGCCGGTGCCGCGATAGGTGCAAACAAGCTGCGATGTGATCGCGTCGATATGGAACTTGCTGCAGGCATTGGTGGTCACCACATCCAGCCGCAATCGCAGGAACCGAGCTGGCAGCAGGCCCGAGAATATATCGGCCAGCGTGACCACATCATTGTGCAGCCAGTCTCGTTCCGGCCCGGCGGGCAACCCGGCCTCGTCGAAGAGATGCCGCGCCGTGTCGGCCACGGCATGGGGCCGCAGTGTGACCCTGCCCTGCGGCAGAACCTGGGGGTCCAACCCGTCCAGCCAAATCTGTACGTCGCGCGGGGTCTGGCGCCGCCAGATGGCCGCCACACAGCCCGGATGCAAGAACGCGCCCAGCTCGGCGGGGGTGTCGGCGATGCCCACACCCAAGACCGCGTCTTGCGGTGCCTTTTCGTCGGAGGTCATACCGCATCCTCCACCCGCCGGTAGCCGGGGAGCGGGTCGGGCAGGTCCTGCGGCAGCTTACCGTTCAGGAGCTCCAGGGTTATCCGGGGAGAAAACGGCTGACGCGCGCGATAAACGTTTGAGGCATGGCCGCGTGCCACGGTCTCGGGCGCGCGGTTGAGCGGCGCGATCTTCCCCACGCCCAGCAAGCAAGAGGGCACAGTATAAGGCAGGCGGGCGACGGGCATAGGCGTTCCTGATAGGCATCTGAATAAATAATTTATAACATATCAACTAGTTACAGACTAAGGACGGGCCACGCACAATTCGCCGCCTCTGCGGCCGATCAACTTATTGCGCGCGCATTTTTCCAAGCCTTTAACACGGCGTGCGGTGAGTCCGTTGGGCAAGCCGCCCGAATCGGAGGTTAGCGTCTTGTTTTATGGGAAAACCGGGCGTTGGTATCAAGTCGGTATTACGTCAGTATTGCATCGGTGCAGATGTCTGGGAATAGTACTGCGACTTACTGCTGATAGAGACTGTGCAGAAGCATCGCTGTTCTACCCGTCCGCGGATAGCTTCACTTACTTTGTTTCCTTTCTGGAGCCAGAATTAGACTGACAGCGCCTGCGATTGGGGCGGTGACTAGAGCGGTCCATTTTGCTCCTTCCGCGAAGGTCGCCGTCAGTGCGTCGCGGAGCATTGATCAAGATGGGCTCAAACCCGCAACTCGGTGTAATTATTCGGTCAGACCGTATCGGGTTCTAAACCGGAGTTTGGCCTCGCGAGGTACAGCCAGCGGGGCTGGCGGCGACGTTGGTTGCGGTTCGGCAAGCCAACAGTGTCCTCTGCGGCCTGGGGCGGCTTTTCGTATTTCTTGGGGTGAGAGGCCCTGGCTCCGGGACCACCGTCGAGACGGCGGCCGATGTTCTGTCGCGCTTCTGGCTAGATTTCTTCATGTCCAGGCGCAGCTTTTCCATCGCGCCCAGCAGATCGGCTCTTGGTCGACTGGAGTCTCTTGGGGCCAGTGGGCATTCACAGGCCGCGCTTTACTCAGTGCCGTTATGAGGCGGCAGATGTGCCAGCGCCTCGACCTCGGTCGTCCATTTGCCGGCCCTCACATATTGCTTGGAGGCGTCGGTAAAGGGCTGGTAGTCCCAAACCGGCGGCGCGCCGATCTTATGGCTGCGATCAATCAGGCGGCGCCGGTTCTGATCCTTGATGATCCGCGCAGACAGCGCGTCCACGTCCCAGGTTGCACGCGCCTCGGCCATCAGCGCGTTCAGCGGCGCGTCGTAGCGCGCATCCCCTGCGACATTTCTAAGCTCGTCCGGGTCGGCGCCGAGATCGAACAGGATGGGCGGGTCGCTTTCGCTATAAAGCAGCTTCAGCCGGTCCTGAACCATCATGAAGGCGGGCTCGAACACGCCTTCTGAAAGGAACTCCGCCGGGATGGTTCGGTGCCCAAGGGACCCGCCGCTTAGGCAGGGCAAAAGGGACGCGCCGTCGGCCTCAAGCACCTGATCCGCCGTTCCCGCGAGCTGCGCAAATGTCGGCAGCAGATCCAGAAGGGATACGGTTTCGCTGCATCGGCCAGGCGTTAGCCGATCGCCGGCCCAGAAGATCATCGGCACGCGGCTTGACCATTCGTAGAACGACTTTTTGTAGTAGAGCCCGCGCTCGCCCATCATGTCGCCATGGTCGGAGACGAAAACGACCAGCATGTCCCTGGCCAGATCGGTTTCTTCCAGCACCTGCATCAAGGCCGCGACCTTCGAATCCACATATTCGATCGAGGCGTAATAGCCGTGGCGCGCGCGCCGGATGACGTCGTCGGTCACATCCGCGTCCCCAATGGAGTAGTGCCCATGGATGCGGGCGCTGTGGGGGTCCATTTCGTCAACCGGGATTGGGGGGACCTTTGGCAGGTCAATCTCGTCCTCGGCGTAGATGTCCCAGAACTCGGGCCGCGCGACATATGGATCATGCGGCGACGTGAAGGACACCGTCAGCATGACGGGCTGCGCGCTGTCATCGCGCGCGCGGTCGTAGAGCCACGCGCAGGCCTTGGTCGCCACTTCATCGTCGTAGTCGATCTGCAGCGAGCGCAGGCAGGGGCCCGCCTCCAAGACATTCGTCATGTCCTGGAACGTGACCTTGGCCTCGGGTTCGGCCCAGTTCGGCGTCCATCCGAAATCGGACGGGTAGATGTCTGTGGTCAGCCGCTCCTCGTACCCATGCAGCTGATCAGGCCCGGTGAAGTGCATCTTGCCCGACAGGCATGTCCGGTAGCCGCCAAGGCGTAGGTAATGCGCCAGCGTCGGGATGGCGGCCGAAAAGTCATGCGCGTTGTCAAAGCCGCCCACCTTGGATGGCAGCAGCCCCGACATCATCGAGGTCCGGGACGGGCCGCAAAGCGGTGAGTTGCAATAGGCGTTCTCAAAGACCACCCCCTCTGCCGCCAGCCGCGACAGCGCCGGCGCCTTGACGACCGGGTGGCCATAGAAGGGAAGCGCCTTGGCCGACATCTGATCGGCCATGATGAAAAGGATGTTTGGTTTTTTCATATCAAAAGCAATCTCTGTTTTGAATATTGTTGACAATTTACAAAAATGCGTCAAGGTATAGGTTAGCTTTAAGGGGGATGTCTCGTGCACGAGTGGGATTTTGCTGCGACTTTGGCAGACATGGACCTTCTGTTGCTGGGCCTCTGGAACACGATCCAGGTCTTCGTTCTGGCGCTTGCATTCGGGGTCCCGCTTGGCCTTGGCCTGGCGCTTGGCCGGATGTCGCGCACCCCGGTCCTGAGCCAGCTTTGCTCCTTCGTTATCGAGTTCTTTCGGACGACCCCGCCGCTGGTGCAGCTGTTCTGGTTCTTCTTCGCCCTGCCGATCCTGATCAGCGTGCAGATGACGCCCTTCGTAGCCTCGGTTCTGACGTTCTCGATCCAATCCTCGGCCTTCTTCGCCGAGATCTTCCGCGGCGGCATCAACTCGATCGACAAGGGGCAGTGGGAGGCCGCGAAGGCCATCGGCATGACCCGCAAGGCAAGCCTGCGCCGAATCATCCTGCCGCAGGCGGTCAAGCGCATGATCCCCGCCTTTGCCGAGCGGTCCATCGAGCTGCTGAAGACAACGACGCTGATCTCTACCGTGTCCTATGCCGATCTGATGTTTCAGGCCAACGAGCTGGCGTCGAAGACGTTCCGCCCGCTTGAGGTCTACACGGTGGTCGCGGTGATGTATTTCTTCCTGATCCTCGTGTTCTCGCAGATCACCATCCTGTTGGAGTACCGCCTGGCCAAATCCGGTGAAGGGACGATGAGGTAGCCATGAACCATAACTGGAATTTCGCGTCGGTCTTCGCCTATTGGGAAGTCCTTGCCGTGGGCCTCTGGGGCACGCTGGTCCTGTTCGTCATCTGCACGGGCCTGGGCCTGAGCGGCGGGCTGATCATGGGCATGCTGCGTTACTCGAAATCCCGTTGGGTGAACTACCCGGCGCGGCTTTACGTCGAGGTCTTTCGCAACACGCCGGTGCTGGTGCAGATCATCTGGTTCTTCTTCGCGCTGCCGGTGCTGACCGGTATCGAGGTGACGCCGTTCCTGGCCGCCATCCTGGGCATAACGCTCAACACCATCGCCTTCTCTGCCGAGGTCTTCCGCGGCGGCATCCAGTCGATCGAGCGCGAGCAATGGGAAGCGGGCAAGGCTATCGGCATGTCCTACGGGCAGACCATGCGCCGGGTGATCCTGCCGCAGGCGCTCAAGCGCATGCTGCCGCCGCTTACGTCGCGCGGGATCGAGGTGTTCAAGATGTCGACGCTTGCCTCGGTCGTCGCCTACCCGGAGACGCTGCAGCAGGCAAAGCTGATTGCGTCTTACGAATACAATCCCATTGAGGCCTACACGGTGGTCGCGCTGATCTTCTTCGTCGTGCTGCTGCCGATGGTACAACTAACCTACGTGCTGGAACGCCGGTTCGGAAAGAGTGACGCATGACAAACGCCGTTGAAATCCGTGAACTACACAAAAGCTTTGGTGACCTGGAGGTTCTGAAGGGGATTGATCTGGATGTCGCCCAGGGCGAGGCCGTGGTGCTTTTGGGCTCCAGCGGGTCCGGCAAGTCCACGCTTCTGCGCTGCATCAATTTCATGGAAGAGCCGACCTCGGGCCGGGTCAGCCTCAACGGCGATCTGATCGGCACCGAGCAGGGCGGGCGGATGCGCTACCGCGAGAGCGATCTTTGCCAGCTGCGCACCCGGATCGGCATGGTGTTCCAGCATTTCAACCTGTTCCCGCATAAGACCGTTCTGGAAAACGTCATGGAGGGCCAGGTGATCGTCCTGGGCCGCTCTAAGGCCGAGGCCAAAGAAAAGGCCATGGCGCAGCTGGCCCGCGTGGGTTTGGAGGAGAAGGCCCCGGAATACCCGGCGCGGCTCTCCGGCGGCCAAAAGCAGCGCGTGGCCATCGCTCGCGCCCTGGCAATGGACCCCGAGGTCATGCTCTTCGACGAGGTCACCTCGGCGCTTGATCCCGAGCTTGTCGGCGAGGTTCTCAAGACCATGCGCCAACTGGCCGAGGAAGGCATGACCATGGTCTGCGTCACCCATGAGATCGGCTTTGCCTATCACGTCGCCAATAAGGTCTGCTTTTTGCATCAAGGTCAGATCCTAGAGCAGGGTGCGCCCCAGGTCGTTCTGAAGACCCCCGAGACCAGCCGCGTGCGCGAGTTTCTTGAGGGGCACTCGCTATTCAAACTACCAGAATGAGCTCACAATCAGGGAGAATGATGATGAAACTGCTCAAGACCTTCACCAGCGCCTTGGCGGCTACGGCCGTATTGGCGCTTTCAAGCGTGGTTGCGTCAGCGCAATCGACCTGGGATGCGATCCAGGACCGCGGCACGCTGCGGATCGGCGTCACCCAGGCTCCGCCCTGGTTCACCAAGGACATCAGCAGCGGCGAATGGACCGGCGGGCTGGGCATCGCGCTGGGCAAGCAGATGGCCGCCGCGCTTGAGGTTGAACTTGAAACCGTAGAAGTGACCTGGGGCACCTCGATCGCCGCGCTTCAGTCGGACAAGATCGACCTGATGTACTTCCTGTCGCCGACCGCGTCGCGCGCTCGGGTGATCGACTTTACGACAAACCCTGTCGGCTACATCTCGCAGGCCGTGCTGGCCGCCGATGGCGTCGACGCGTCGACCTGGGCCGGGCTGAACAACGCCGACACCAGCTTTTCGGTGCCGCAGGCCACCTCGATGGACCAGTTCCTGACCCGCATGGCCCCCGGTGCTGACATTCAGCGCTTCCCGGACAACGCCGCCGCAATCGCCGCGTTCCAGTCGGGCCGCGTTGACGCAGTTTCGCTGATGCTGCCGCCGCTTCTGTCGGCGCGTCAGAAATTGGGCTCGGGCGTGATCTCGGTTCCCACACCCGCGTTCACGGCGCCGGTCAACATCGGCATGCGCCGCGAGGACGACAAGACGTTCCGCGACTGGCTGAACACGGTCAGCCACTTCTGGTACGAGACCGGGCGGATCCAAGGTTGGTACGACGAATTCCTGGTTGATTTCGGTATCGACCCCGCGGACAGCCCGCCGATCCAGCGTGAACAGATCTTCATGCGCTAACCGGAACTGGGGCGGATCACTCCGCCCCATTTTCCCCAGCGGGAGCCGAAATGACCCTGCCCGAATTCCGCCCATTGCCGATCAGCGGACAGGTGCGCAACATGCTGCGCGCGCGGATCGCGGCGGGAGATTTGGCCCCGGGCGAGAAGCTGACTGAGACGGACCTGGCCACCCGGCTGAACATCAGCCGCGGCCCGCTGCGCGAGGCCATCCTGCAGCTCACCGAGGAGGGCTTGCTGGTCAAAGAGGCCTACAAGGGGCTTCACGTCCGTTCCGTGTCCCGTCAGGAGCTGGGCGAGCTCTACTCGATGCGCACCACGCTGGAGCGTTTCGCGTTTGAGGAGGCCTGGGAGAAACGCACCGACGCCGCCTTTGTCGACCTCAAGCAGCGCCTGGACCGCCTTGAGCAGGCAAGAGCCCTAAAGGACATCACCGGGGCCGTGGATGGCGAGATCGACTTTCATTCCTGGGTCTACGAGTTAAGCGGGCATGGGCTCTTGAAGTCGCATTGGCGCAAGCTTGTGCCCCTGGTGCAGATCTACATGTCCATCCATAACCGCCAGCATGGGATTACCGGCGTGGTTATGGACGCCAACTACGAGTACATCGCGCTTGCGCAGGGCGACGACCGCGATTTGCTTTTGAACCATATCAACGATCACATGCAAAAGGGCATGGACACAGTCTATGCCAGCCTGGAGACCACCTAGTGAACACCGACGGAAAATCCACCCATGACGCGCAGGGCGACGACCGCAACGATGACATCCTCATTTGGGTGAACGGCGAGCTGGTCCATAAGGACCAGGCCAAGGTGTCGGTCTATGACAGCGGCTTCATGCTCGGCGATGGCATGTGGGAGGGGATGCGGCTGTATGACGGTGTCTGGGCGTTCTTTGACGAGCATATGGACCGGCTCTTCAACTCGCTAAAGGCGGTCTCGCTGGACTCCGGTCTGACCCCCGAAAGCGTCAAGGAACTATTGGACAAAACCGCCGCCGCCAATGGCATGACCACGGATGCGCATTGCCGGCTGATGATCACTCGGGGGCGCAAGGACAAGCCGTTCCAGCACCCGCAGCTGAGCCGTTCCGGGCCCACGGTGGTGGCGATCATCGAGCATTCTAAGCCGTCTGAGAGCGTGCAGGGGCAGGGCATCCGGCTTGCGACGGTGCCTCAGGTGCGCGGCCTGCCGATGAGCCAGGATCCGAAATTCAACAGCCATTCCAAGCTGAACTGCGTGATCGCCTGCCTTCAGGCCGAGCAGGCGGGGGCGGACGAGGCGCTGATGCTGGATCCCAATGGCTTCGTGAACACGACCAATGCCTGCAATTTCTTCATCGTTCGGCGGGGCGAGGTTTGGACCTCGACGGGCGATTATTGCATGAACGGGGTCACCCGGCAGAAGGTGATCGACCTGTGCCGCGAGGACGGTATCCCGGTGTTTGAAAAGAACTTTTCGCTCTATGAGGCCTATGGCGCCGACGAGGCGTTTCTGACCGGCACCTTCGGGGCGCAGACCCCGGTCGCAGAGATTGACGGCAAGCAAATCGGCAGCGGCGAACGCCCGGTGATGATGCGGATCAGAGAGCTTTATAAGGCGCTGGTGGCCGCGGATACCGCTGCCGCGCGATAGGCGCTCAATCCCGCGCGCCGAGATCGACGACATCTCGGCGCCGGTCTCCTGGCGGCTTTTCTTGGTGGCCAGCGGGGCCTTACCAAGGCCTTAACGATGCGTGCGGCGAGTCCGTTAGGCAAGCCGCCCGAATCGGGGGTTAATGCCTTATTTTGTGGAGGAATCCGGTGTCGGCTAAGCGTCGGCAAAGCGTCGGCTTTGTGTATGGCACGGGTATGGCAAACAGGTGGGTTAACAGAGCGTGCGGTGGGTTGCTTTTCTGGCGGCTCTGCGGGACCTTGTTGTCGTTTGGCTTCCGCTCACGAATGGCAGGGATTGACAACCTGTTGAAAGCTCACACCTAGATCACAACATCAGCAGGCTGACTTCATCGTGGTTCTTCTTAAATGTCGACATTGCGTCTTCTAGCGAGCCGCTTCGGATCAACTGGGGTTCGATCCAATACAGCTTACGATCATCGCCGAGAAACACGAAGTTCAGCGAGTGGAATTCTCCAGGGCTGAAGGAGTTAAAAAAACCCCAGGCGATTCCGACGGAGAAGGGTAAGTCATTGGAGCGATTTTTTCTATACCACTGACTAACCAAGCCTTTAAAAATGAAAGAAAAATCATCACAATCAAAAAAGTTATGCTTGGTGAATTCGTCCTTATGAGGCATCTCGTTTTCAATGTCGTTGACAACGTTTTGCAACAAATTGAGCGAAGGCAACTCTAATTTGATGTCAGAGGCACGCAAACGTGTGATATTACCATTGTGGTCGCGCATCTTCGATTTTACGAAGGTCTTCATCTTTTCGCGGGTTACGGTCTCAACCATTTTCTTTAAACAGTGTCCTCTTCTTTTTGGTCAACCTCCTCCTCTGTTTCTTCGCCCAGTACATCCTCTTCCACTTCGCGGTAAGCCTTGAGCGCGTTCAAAAAATTTGCCTGGGCGTTCAAGAGTTCGGTTGATGCCGCCAATTCATTCTTCTGAAGACCCAACAAAGCCGAAATCGCCTGATTGGTGCCTTCAAACACCGCCGTTACGATGCTTAGTGGCAGCAACGAGGCCGCCGCCAACTCACTCGGTTTCGTTATATCGACCGAAGCCAAGGTTCCATCGGCAAACGTGTAGATCGTATCGCGTTTCACAAAGGCGCTGCGTTCGATGTCCAGACCAGTGATCTGATGAGGATCGGGGACTTGAACAACAAACTCTGTGAAGTTGCGGGATTGCTTGTCAACAAACGTCAGCGTGACCGAGATCAGTGGACGATAGCAAACCGCGTGATCACAGGACGCAATAACGGACACAGTGCGGGGTGGCGGTGTGACATGTAACTCAAGGCCATGCGTCGCATCATGGGCCAAAATGTGGCGGGTGCGCGCAACGCTAACCGGATCTGTGGGATCCAAGCGAAGCTTAGCGATTGGCGTGTTTGGTGGCGCTCCGACACCCGCGCCTGGCACTGGATCCGTATCGAGCCCCTGGTTCAAGCGCGAGATATTCCCCAAAGCGCGCGCAAGATTGATCAAGGCTTCGCCGGTTTGATCTTCCGTAGAGACCGAAACGGTTTTCAGAATCTGGTTTTCTATCACGAAATCCACTTCATCCTTGGAGAATCGACTTGGGACGTAATTGATTTCGTAGCGAAAAAGGGGTGATGGATCCGGCCCAATGATCTCCTGGTCTGCCTGTCGTTCAACCTTAAAGCGGGTCGAATCTCGCATGGAGTCAGCATTCCCCGAGACTTGGAAGCTCAAGTAGCGGCGGGGTAGCGAGTAGCTTGCGGTAATTTGTGTCCGCTTTGGTTTTCCGTTGAAATCCAAAAACGGCGCGCCAGCCCTGTTGCTTTCAATTGCGGTGCAGGCGACAAGGCCAATAACGCTTAAGAGCATTAGACCTGGGCGGATAAAGTTCATCATCTTCGGCGACCCTAATCCCTTTCCAATTGTGGTGAGTTGTCGTCGTCTAGGTTAGCCCGTCGGCCATACCGGTCGTCGCCGATCTCAGGGCCAATGAAGACATCGTCATCGTCTTTTGGTTCGGGGGTGTTGAGCTGGGTTCTTTCCGGGAAGCCGCTGCCGCGGCTGCCGAACCAGAAGCCCGCGATGCCGGCAGCCAAAGATGCAAGTCCGTTAAAAACGCTTAAAGCTAGTTGGTCTTTCCCGTGCCAGAACAAATAGATCGAAATGATGACGGCTGAAGTGCAATACATAAAGACGACGTAATAGGTAACAACGATCCGAACGTAGCTTTTGTTAATTCTGTGTTGGGTTTTCTTAGTGTCATCCATAGATGATCTCACTAAATGAGTGCCGCAATGCACATGTGCAACATGTATTCTGTGATCATTATGCGATATATTCTAAAAATTTACAACATATAGGGCATCGCCGAGCTTTGCCCTAGGAAGGATTGTGTACTTTCTGAAACTCGGGCGCGAAGCTCGCTGCGCTGCGCCGAATTAGGATGTAGTACTCACAACTAAGCGCAATGGCTGCAACTTGTCGGTTCATTCGCTGCGTGGCAGACTTTGGAATGCTCCCGTGATTTTGATTTCTGCACGCCCTAGGCAAGGGACCGGACATTCGCTGTACAGAATCCGAGGGCCGGGATGGACTCATAACAGCAATATAGAGGCGACTTGTTTTGCACCATATCCGTCAGAGAAAAGGCCGCTGGGGTTCCAGCGGCCTTTTGTGTTTTCTTGAGGTGAGAGGCCCCGGGGCAAGCCTGGGGCGCCCGGAGCGCTTACTCGGCGGAGGCCGCAGCCATCTCGTCGGCCGACATCTCTTTGCCGGTCTCCTGGTTCACCATCTTCATCGCCAGGCGCACCTTGCCGCGGTCATCGAAGCCCAAGAGCTTCACCCAGACCTCCTGGCCCTCGCTCAGCACGTCCGAGGGGTGCTTGAGCCGGCGGTTCTCGATCTGGCTGACATGCACCAGCCCGTCGCGCTTGCCGAAGAAGTTCACGAAGGCGCCGAAGTCCACGATCTTGACGACCTTGCCCTTATAGACGTGGCCCTCCTCGGGCTCCGCCACGATCGCGTGGATCATGTCATAGGCCTTCTGGATGGCCTCGCCGTTGGGCGACGCGATCTTGATCACGCCGTCGTCGTTGATGTCCACCTTGGCCCCGGAGACCTCGACGATCTCGCGGATCACCTTGCCGCCCGAGCCGATCACTTCGCGGATCTTGTCGGTGGGCACGGTCATCGTCTCGATGCGCGGCGCGTGCACGGAGAACTCCTGCGCCTCGGTGAGGGACTTCGCCATCTCGCCCAGGATGTGCATCCGGCCGTCCTTGGCCTGCTCCAGCGCCTTCGCCATGATGTCGGGCGTGATGCCCGCGACCTTGATGTCCATCTGCAGCGAGGTGATGCCGTTCTCGGTGCCCGCGACCTTGAAGTCCATGTCGCCGAGGTGGTCCTCGTCGCCCAGGATATCCGTCAGGATCGCGTAGGAGCCGTCATCCTCGAGCACCAGGCCCATCGCCACGCCCGCGACCGGCGCCTTCAGCGGCACGCCCGCGTCCATCATCGACAGCGAGCCGCCGCAGACGGAGGCCATCGAGGAGGAGCCGTTGGATTCGGTGATCTCAGACACCACCCGCACCGTGTAGGGGAAGTCCGTCGCCGCCGGCAGCACCGCCTGCAGCGCGCGCCACGCCAGCTTGCCGTGGCCCACCTCGCGCCGACCCGGAGGGCCCACGCGGCCCGCCTCGCCCACCGAGTAGGGCGGGAAGTTGTAGTGCAGCAGGAAGTTGGAGCGGAAGTTGCCGTGCAGCGCGTCGATGATCTGCTCGTCGTCGCCGGTGCCCAGCGTGGTCACCACCAGGCCCTGCGTCTCGCCGCGCGTGAACAGCGCCGAGCCGTGCGTCCGCGGCAGGAGCCCCGTCTCGCAGACGATGTCGCGCACCTTGTCCAGCGCCCGACCGTCGATCCGCTTGCCTTCTTTGACGACCGCGCCGCGCAGGATGGAGCTTTCCAGCTTCTTCAGCGCCGAGCCCAGGTTGGCGTCCTCTTGCTGCTCCTCGGTCAGCGCCTCGACGATGGCGGCCTTGGCGGCGGACACGGCGGCGGTGCGCTCTTGCTTGTCCAGGATCGCGTAGGCGTCGCGCATCTGCGCTTCGCCGGCGGCTTTGACGGCCTCGAAGAGCGCGCTGTAATCCGGCGGCTGGAAGTCGAAGGGCTCTTTGGCGGCCTCTTCGGCCAGGTCGATGATGCAGTCGATCACCGGCTGGATCTGCTCATGCGCGAAGGTCACCGCGCCCAGCATTTCCTCTTCGGTCAGCTCATAGGCCTCGGACTCGACCATCATGACCGCGTCCTTGGTGCCCGCGACCACGAGGTCGAGCCGCTGGTCGGGGTTGTTCTTGAGGTCGTGCATGTCGTCGACCTCGGGGTTCAGGATGTACTCGCCATCCTCAAAGCCCACGCGGCAGCCCGCGATCGGCCCCATGAAGGGCGCGCCCGAGATGGTCAGCGCCGCGGAGGTCGCGATCATCGCCACCATGTCGGGGTCGTTGACCAGGTCGTGGCTGAGTACGGTGCACATCACCAGCACTTCGTGCTTGAAGCCGGGCACAAACAGCGGGCGGATCGGCCGGTCGATCAGGCGCGCGGTCAGCGTTTCCTTCTCGGTCGGGCGCGCCTCGCGCTTGAAGAAGCCGCCTGGGACCTTGCCCGCGGCATAGTATTTCTCTTGGTAGTGGACCGTGAGCGGGAAAAAGTCCTGCCCCGGCTTGGGCTGCTTGGCGAAGGTCACCGCGGCCATAACGCTGGTCTCGCCCAGGGTGGCGATCACGCAGCCATCGGCCTGGCGCGCAACCTTGCCGGTTTCCAGTGTCAGCGTTTCCTCGCCCCACTGGATGGATTTCTTAGAGATATCGAACATCTATCGTTTCCTTTTGGAGGCACTCCGGGGCCCTCCCCGGTCCTCCTTTTTACATGGCGGCCCCATTGCCGCCGACCCCCCCTATCATCTCCATGCGCCGGGGTCAGAGCGTCACGTCTCAGATGCGCGGCCCTTACAGCAGAACGCCGGCAAGGGGAAGGGCCTTGTCAACAGGCTTTGTCAACAGGGCTTATCAACAGGGCCAGCCGGGGGGGCAGGCCCGCGTGGATGGTCGCCGGGCTGCGTGCCGCCGGGCTAGAGCAGGAACTCCGCCAGCTCGCCCAGGATCTCGGAATAGGCCGCCTGCAGGCGGGCGTTGGGCTGGCGCGCGGTGAAGGTCTGGGTGAAGGGGTCGCCCGCGTCGATGGCGCTGCCGGACATCTCCTGCAGCACGGCGTGGCCGCAGAACGGCACGTAGACCTCGGAATAGCCGCCCTCATGCGCCATCATCAGCCGTCCGTCGCAGAGATCGTCGGCGGCCTGCATCACCTGGCGGGTCATCAGCCGGAAAGTCTCGGACGTGGCGAGCATCCGGCTGAGCGGGTCAATCAGGGCCGCGTCAAAGCCGCAGGCGATGATGATGATCTCGGGCTGGAACCGGCGCAAAGCGGGCAGGGCGATACGCTCCATGGCCTCCAGATAGGTCGCGTGTCCGGCGCCGGGGGGCAGGGGGATGTTGATATTCGCGCCCGTGCCCGCGCCCTCGCCGCGCACATCCGCGTCGCCTGTGTCGATCGGGTAGTTCTTTTCCTGGTGCAGCGAGATCGTAAGGGCGTCGGGGTCCTCGATAAAGATCGCCTCGGTGCCGTTGCCGTGATGCACGTCCCAGTCGATGACGGCGACGCGTTGGGCCAGGCCCGCGGCGCGGGCGGCCCGGATGGCGATGGCCAGATTGGCCAGCAGGCAGAACCCGTTCGGGAAATCCGGCAGGCAATGGTGCCCCGGCGGGCGGGACAGCGCATAGGCGTTGCGCGACTTGCCCTCCAGCACGTGAAACAGGGCGGCCTTGGCCAGCCCGGCGGAGAGCGCGGCGATCTCGAACCCGCCCGCAGCGAAGGGCGTGCGCATGCCGAGTTCGCCGCCACCGGCGTCGGATATTTGCTTGAACTCTTGCAGAAAGGCCTCGGGATGCACGCGGGAGAGATCCTCCCAGCTGGCCTCGGGCGCGGTCTGGGCGTTCAGCTCGGCGGTCAGCCCGGTGACATCCATCAGGTTCTTGAGGCGGCGCTTGGTCTCGGGGTTCTCGGGCAGCCCCCCGGGGAGGGGCTGGACCAGCCCGCCTACCGGCAGTGTGAACGCGTAATTCCCGCCGCCATGCCAAAAGCAGCGCTCGTCCCAAAAGAATGCCGTTTGTTTGGCCATGATTGCCCCCTGGTTTTTTCTGTTTCCTCCAAGGAGCTTACGGGCAGCGCACCGCTATTACAATGAGTGCGCGTTGCGCACGCTTTATGTCTCGTCCTCGGCCATCCGGCCTCGTCCTCGGGCCGTCAAGACCCGCCCTTGCGCCCTATCGGAACGGAATTGTTTTGCGTCGCCTGGGGGCTTGCATAATAAAGAGCGTGCGGTAGCACTCATTTTGGTAACAGCCGCGACCAGGAAAGCGACGACAGGCGCTTGACCTCATAACACCAACTGCCTATTACCCCCGAACGAGATTCTGGGCGCAGCCTCGGCCGCGCCCTTCTGCATTGCCCGCCGGTGTGAACGGCGGAGCTCAGACAAAGGATGAACCCATGTCGCGCCGCTGCGAACTGACTGGAAAAGGCCCGATGACTGGCAACAATGTCAGCCATGCCAAAAATAGGACCCGCCGCCGGTTCCTGCCCAACCTCAACGACGTCTCCTTGATGTCCGAGGCCACTGGCCGGACCTACAAGCTGCGCATCTCCGCCGCGGCCCTGCGCTCGGTGGACCACCGCGGTGGGCTGGACGCCTTCCTTGCCAAGGCAAAGGACGACGAGCTGTCGGCGAACGCGCTGAAGATCAAGAAAGAGATCACCAAGGCGCAGACCGCGGCCTAACGCGCTTCTGCTGCTTGAAATCGGACGGCCTCGCCCATCAAGGTGCGGGGCCGCTTCATTTTGTCCAATTCTGCCGCCGGCGCGGCGCGTCTATGTGGTGAACATGCTTCGTTTTCTGCCTCTCTGCCTCGCCCTTATTGCCCATCCCGCGCTTGCGGATGTGGCGATCCATGACGCCTATGCCCGCGTTGCCCATCCCAAGGCGAAGGCGGGTGCCGTCTTCCTGCAGCTGGAGAATTCCGGCGACGCCGCCGACCGGCTGCTGGCGGTGGAGAGCCCCGCCGCGATGCGGGTCGAGCTGCACACCCACAGCATGGTGGACGGCGCGATGCTAATGCGCGAGGTCGAGGGCGGCTTTGAGATCCCCGCAGGCGGCGCGCATGCGCTGGAGCGCGGCGGCGACCACATCATGTTCATGGGCCTCACCGCGCCCTGGAAGCAGGGCGAGATGATCCCCGTGACGCTGCGCTTTGAGAGCGGACAGGTCATCGAGACCGAAATCGAGGTCGACCTCGAGCGTAAACCCGACGCCCATTCCGGGCATTAGCGCCCGCTAGTCGGCCTCACTGAACAATTCCGCAAGCGCGCCGGCATGCGGCCTGACCGCCTCTGCCAAGCTGTGCCCGTCTAGGGCCGCATAGAAGGCCTCCTGCGCCTTCGCGAGCGGCGCGCGCAGGCCGCAGGCGGGCAGGATCAGGCAATCGCAGGGCCCGCCCCCAAAGCATTCCACCAGCGCGGTCTGTTCCGCAAGGCAGCGCGCGGCATCGCCCAAGGTGATCTCTTCGGCCGGTCGCGCCAGCGCCAAGCCGCCATTGCGGCCCCGGGCCGAGACCAAGAGCCCGCCCTGCACCAGCCGCGAGCAGATCTTGGCCACATGATGCTCTGACAGGCCAAAAAGGCGCGCCACCGCAGAGGCGGTGGTGCGTTCCGGCGCGATGGTCGCTAGGTGCACCAGCACCCTTAGGCCGTAATCTGTGAACTTACCGAGTTGCATGCGACAAAATTAGCATTTGAGATGCGGATTAATCAATGCCATATAATGCGTATCTGAAATGCGCAATAAGGGAATCACGATATGCGACTGGTAAACATGCTTCTCTGGCCCGGCACGGCGATCTGCCGCCGGATCGGCGTAGATCCCGAAAGCGACATGGGGCTCGTGCGCTCGATGTTTAACATGCTGGTTTATCTCAGCGTGGCGCTGGCCTTTGTTTGGGTGCTGGTATGAGCGGCCTCCGGCGCGTTGACGTCACCGTGGAAGAGATCGAGGCCGTGGTCTCGGCCTTCTATGGGCGCGTCCGCGCCGATCGGGTCATCGGGCCGATCTTCAACGAGATCATTTCGACCGACGCGCAGCACTGGCGCGCGCATGAGGCCAAGATCGTGCTGTTCTGGCGCAACGCCTTGCGCGGAGAGCCGCTGTACAACGGCAATCCGATGATGGTGCATGCGGGCATCTCGTCAGTAGACCCGCGGCATTTCGTGACCTGGCTGGGCCTCTTCGACGAGGTTCTTGCCGACATCCTGGAGCCCGCGCAGGCCAGCGCCTGGTCGGGCCTGGCGCATCGCATCGCCCGGGGGCTTTCGATGGGCCTAGAGGCCGCCCGGGCGCGAGACGCATCCGGGGCCGTGCCGGACCTGCGCGGCTAAGGCGAAGGCGACGAGTGGCGGGACCACCAACAGACGTGGAGGGATTTTAAATTCCCGAGGACCTGTTTGCACAGGTGGGCGCCAGGTAACGAGGCCAAGACCCCGACAGAGCCAGCTCCCTCGGAATTGATTAAGGCCACCGGAATTTGACCTCGCACAAAAAGGGCAGTGCCCGCCAACGCACCAGATAAGCTGCGCGGGGGGCTGCGGCAAGGGCGATTGCGCGCGCTGCGCGGATATGACTGCACGCACGGACGCGGGCGCGCCACGGCCCGAGGCGCCGCGGGCGCGCCGCGGCGCTGTCTCTGGACCGGCGCCGCGCGCTGCTCTATGGCTTTGAGAAAGCTAGCCGAAGGAGCGCCCCCCATGGACACGATGTATGACGGAGACACGTTCACCCTGCGCCGCCGCCAGGAGGGCGGCACCCCGCAGCTGAACTCCTGGGGCGCGAATTCGGATTACGGCGTGCTGCGCGACGTGCTGCTGGGGCCGGTGGAGAACTATCGCTGGCTCAAGACCTCGTCGCTGTCCAAGAAGACCCTGCGCCGGGGCGGGGTGTTCGAGCCCGAGGTCGCGGCGCGCCAGCATGCCGAGATGGTGGACGCCTATCGCTCGGCCGGGGTGGAGGTGCACACCCATGCGCCCGACCCAGAGCTGCCCTATCAGATCTACGCCCGCGACAGCTCGGTCATGACGCCCTACGGCGCGATCATCACCCATATGGCGCAGTACTGGCGGCGCGGCGAGAACTTCCGCGCCATCGAGACCTACCAGCGCCTGGGCGTGCCGATCTACGACTACGTCACCGCCGGTACCTTTGAGGGCGGCGATTTCAACGTGATCGAGCCGGGCTGTGTGCTGCTGGGCTGGGAGGGCGAAGAGGGCCGCTCGATGGAGCAGGGGGCGCTGCAGATCAAGGGCTGGATGGAGGCCGAGGGCTGGGAGGTCTTCCTGGCCGATATCGACCCCTATTACGTGCATATCGACCTGATGGTGGTGATGCTGGCGCCCAAGCTGGCGGCGGTCTGCCTGGAGTGCACTGACGAGGCGATCGTGGACTGGCTGAAGGCCAAGGGGATCGAGATCCTGCCCGTGCCCTTCAAGGACACCATGGCATTGGGCTGCAACGTGGTGGCGCTGGGGGACGACCGGGTGCTGCTGCCCGCCGAGAGCACCACGCTGAAGGAGATGCTGCGCGCGCGGGGCTTCACGATCTACGACCCCGAGCTGAGCATGATCACCCAGGGCGGCGGCGGCGTGCACTGCATGTGCCAGAGCCTGCGCCGGGATCCTGTCTGACGTCGGACAGCGTTGGGGCTCCGGCTGGAACAAAACGCCGCAAGCCGTTCTCGGTTAGGGAAATTTTAGCGATTCGTCCCGGATCATAGATCCGGGTGGGAGCCGCGGCGCGCCCAAATCTGGACGGGGTCTGGGTCTGGGCGGCGTCTGGGTCTGGACGGCGTCTGGGCAGTTCAGGCGCCGTAGGCCGCCCCCAGCGCGAGGTAGATCGCCAGAGAGGAGCCAAGCGCGGTGCCCATCGGGAACTTCTTGGCGTCCCAGGACACCCAGTTCGGCGTGGCCGCCCGGATGAAGGGCATCAGCCGCGCGATGCGGTGCAGCATGAAGGCCGCGATGATCGCCAGCGCCAAGAGCATCATGAACACGCCGGTATCGGCGAAGGACACAAAGAGCGCCATGGCGGCGGCGAATTTCACGTCGCCCGCGCCCAACGCGCCCGTCATATTCAGCAAAAACCCGATCACCAGGATCACCGCGAAATGCGCGTAGCCCCATAGATAGGCGTCCAGCGGCAAGGCGATGAAGCCGATGACCGCGTAGGTCGCCAGCAGGGCCAGCACCGCCTTATTGCGGATCTTCATATCCTTGAGGTCGGTATACATCACCCAAAGGCAGATCGGCAGGACGACTGGCAATAGCCACAGGGCGGCGGTGGATGTGATTTCGAGCACGGGGACGGCCTCGTTGGATTGGTTCGCTTCCATGCAACAATGGCGGCGCTTATGGGCGTCAACAGGCTGATATTGGGACAATTCGGTGGCGGCGCCAAAAGCGCCGCGCCGCCGCCCCTAGTTCGTGCCCTAGTTCGTGACTGTGCCCTCAAGCGCGCGCAGGCTGCGCACGGCGGCCTCGAAATGCCGCGGGTGGGTCTCGATGGCCTCTTTCAAGAGCCCCTCGCCGATGGACACATCGCCCGTCTTGATCGCGCTCAGCGCCAGCGTATGCAACAGCTGCGCCCGCTCGATCTGTGTCATTGGCACCACAGGCAACTCGTAAATTCGCTGCGCGCCGCGGGCCAAGGTCATGTTATTTTTGGCGGTGAAGAGGTTCTGATCATAGGTGATCGCCTCGGCGAACAGCCCCTCGGCGTCTTTGTAGTCGCCCCGGGTGAGCTTGGAGTAGCCCCAGTTGTTCAGCACGCCAGAGGGCTTTGTGGTCAGCCCCGCGGCGGTCTCGTAGAACGCGTCGGCGCGGTCCCATTCCTGGTTGGAATCCGCGACCATCGCCTCTAGCCGGTAGCGCTTATAGGTCTCGAAGGTGGGCGGCACGGCGTCAAGCTCGATCTCGGCCTGGTCCCAGTCGCCGGCGCGGATCAGCGCATCGGCGTAATCCACGCGGTCCTCGTTTGTGACCTCGTCATGCTTGACGATCCTCTTCCAGACCGGAACCGCCTCTGCCGGGCGCTTCGCGCGGATCAGCGATTTGGCCAGACCGCGTTGAAATTCCACGCGTTTTGGGTCGTCGCGGCTGGCGCGTTTGAAGTACGAGACGGCCTCGTTCGGATCCGCCACCGTCAGCATGATGTCGTTAAGGTTGGATTCGTCGATCACGTTCACGCTCTTGAGGCGATCCACCTCCGTCGCCGCGTTGTTTGACCGATCACAAGCACCCAACAGCATCACGCTGCCGATGCATAGCACACTCAATGTCTGGCGCATTTGCCTGCGTCCCTTACTGCTCTCATGCATTCTGCCCAAATTGTTATTATTTGGTTTCGAGGCGGTAGGTTCCCCCACCACGCCGCACCAGGGCGAATGTGTTATTGTTTTCCGAATTGTAGACCGGATTTTCAAGTTTGGCGAGCGCTAAGAGCAAATTCTCGCGTATTTGCGCGCTTTCGCCGTTGTCCAGGGCGAAGGCCGTGCGGAAGACGCGCTCTGCCTCGCCGGTATTGCCGCGCTCAAAAAGCACCACGCCGAGGTTGTTCCAGGCGGGCGCATAGGTCTCGTCGGCCTCAATGGCGCGCCGCAGCATGTCCTCGGCCTGGCCCAGGCGCCCCAGCATGAGGTTGGCCGAGCCGATGGCGGAAAGCACGTCGATGTTCAGGCCCTGGTCGGCGGCGGCGCGGTAGAAGGCCTTGAGCGCCAACTCGTGCTCGCCGGCCGCCATCAGGCGGTGGCCCACGGTCAGCCCGTCGACCGCGTCCTGGCGCTGGTCAAAGCCGGGGGCATGGGACTGCCCCTTGGCCGCCACGCCGAGATTGCCCGTGTTGGCGCAGGCGGCCAGGGCGATGGGCCCTGCCAGCGCCAATGCGCGACCAATGCCTGGGATGGGGATCACAACGTACCTGCCTTTTTTGTCGTTCTGCTCGTTTTGGGGAACGATAGGCCAGATTGTACGGGGCGGGTAGTGCTCGCCTGTGGATAAGTTCGGCGGCATGGCAAATTGGGCACGCCGGGGCGCGTTGTGCTTCATGTGCGCGGGCGGGGACCGGCGCGGCGAGCGATGCGCGGCGCGATGCCGCAGGGGCGAAATCTTGGGGATTTCTTAAAGATTTGGCGCCACAGATGACTCAGGGTGGGCGCCGGCAGGCGCGCGCTTAATAGCTCGCGCCGCTGCCGTTTAGCGTCAGGTAGATGTTGTACACCGAGGGCCCGACCAGGATCACCAAGAGCGGCGGGACGGTCAGAACCATCGTTGCCAGCGTCATCTTCGTGGGGAGGGTGTTGGCCTTTTCCTCGGCGCGCATCACGCGCTTGTCGCGCATCTCGCCGGCATAGACCCGCAGCGCGTCGGCGATAGAGGTACCAAAGGTCGCCGACTGGATCAGCACGGTGACAAAGCTTGCCACGTCCGGAACCCCGGCCCGTTCGGCGAAGTCGCGCAGGACCGAGGTGCGTTCCTTGCCGGCCTTCATCTCTTGGCTGACCGTCTCGAACTCTTCGGCAAGCGCGGGGTAGCCGGCCCTGATCTCGCGCGCCACGCGCAGGATGGACTGGTCCAGGGACTGGCCCGCCTCGACGCAGACAAGCATCATATCAAGGCTGTCCGGGAAGCCGTTGGTGATCTCTTCCTGGCGTGACTGCAGCCGCCGGTTCACCCAATATTTCGGGGCCATATAGCCCACGAGGCCCGGCAGCAGCGCCGATATCACGATCTGCTGGGTGCCGACGTCGTCATTGGTGGCCTGCAGCAGGATCACGTAGAGCACGCCCAGGATCAGCCCGCCCGCGCCAAGCGCAAACTGCGCGAAATGGTAGGTCCGCACCGCGTTCTTGCTGCGATAGCCCGCCTGCACGAGCTTGAGCTTGACGGCCGAGTATTCCTCGGCGTCCTGCGGCTCTAGGAAATCCGAGTACTTCTCTAGCTTGTCGTTCTTGGTGTCCGCCCGGAGCCGTTGGTCGGGGGCCTTATCCAAACCCGTGCGCTCTGCGGATTTTTTGAGCTTGCTGAGCGGATCCTCCTTCTTGTTGAGAAGGATCGGCAAGGTCAGCAGGACCATAAACAGCCCGAGGATGCCCAGCGCGAGAAGCGGGCCGAAGGGGCCAAACTGATCGGTCAGGAGGGTGTTGATTTGTTCGATCATGCTGGCACCTTTACACCTTGATATTCACGAGGATCTTCATGCAGATCAGGTTCGCGACCAGGAACCCGGCGACCACTAGGCAGGCCGGCACGAAGACAGCGGTGCCCATAACGTCGTCGTAGTAGTTCGGCTGGGCGATGTTGATCCCGATCAGCGCCAGCAGGGGGAAGCCCGACAGGAACTTGCCCGACCATTTCGCCTCGGCGGTGATCGCGTTCACCCGGCGGAACAGCTTGAACCGCGAGCGGATCACCTTGGCCAGCCCGTCCAGGATCTCGGCGAGGTTACCGCCCGAGGTCTGCTGGATCGTCACCGCCACCGCCAAAAAGCGCATGTCTTGCATATCCAGCCGCTCGGCCATCGCCTTGAGCGCCTCGCCCACGTCGCGGCCATAGGCGCTTTCGTCGGCGATCATGCCCATCTCGGTGCCCAGCGGGTCCGGGATCTCCTTGGCCACGATGTTCAGCGCCGAGCTGAACGGGTGGCCCACCCGCAGGCTGCGTACCATCAGTTCCACCGCGTCGGGCAGCTGCTCTTCGAGCAGCTTCATCCGCTTGGTGGCCTTGCTGTTGATCCAGACATAGACCGCGCCGATGCCCATGGCGATGGACACGCCGATGCGGATCTGCACGTTGGCGCCGGTGCCGATGGTCAGGCCCATGAACGCCACGCCGCCCAGCAGCGCCATCACCATCATCAGCTGCACCGGCGAGAAGGCGATATTCGCCATCTGCGCCTTCTCGGCCAGGATCGAGTAGATTGGGATCGAGCGCGACTTGAGGTGCTGGCTCATCTCCTTGCGGAGCTGGTCCAGGACCTCCTCGCGCCCGGCGCCCTTCTCGAGCATATCCAGGCGGCGGTTGACCTTGCTGTTGAGGCTGATCGACTTGCCAAAGATCGTCAGGTAGATGCCTTCGACCAGCACAAGAACGGCGACAAAGATCAGGCCGTAGATGATTGGCTCTATGGGGATGGACATTGCGGCTTACCTTATCTCACTGACGGCTCAAAGATCTCAGGCGGCAGGTTGTAGCCCCACTGCTTGAACCGTTCTGAATAGTGGCTGCGCACACCGCTGGCGGTGAACTGGCCGATGATCGTGCCGTCGGGCTCTAGGCCAAGGCGCTGGTAGCGGAAGACCTCTTGCATCGAGATCACCTCGCCCTCCATGCCGGTCAGCTCGGTGATCGAGACCATGCGGCGCGAGCCGTCCTGCAGGCGCGAGGCCTGCACCAGCAGGTTCACAGCTGAGGCGATCTGGGAGCGCACCGCCTTGATCGGCATCTCGATGCCGGCCATGGCGATCATGTTCTCAAGCCGGCTGATGCCGTCCCGGGCAGAGTTCGCGTGGATCGTGGTCATAGAGCCGTCATGGCCGGTGTTCATGGCCTGCAGCATGTCGATGACTTCCTCGCCGCGCGTCTCGCCGACGATGATCCGGTCTGGGCGCATCCGCAGCGCGTTCTTTAGGCAATCGCGCGGGGTCACCGCGCCCTTGCCCTCGACGTTGGGCGGGCGGCTTTCCATCCGACCCACATGGGTCTGCTGGAGCTGAAGTTCCGCCGTGTCCTCGATCGTCAGGATCCGCTCGTCATCGTCGATAAAGCTCGACAGCGCGTTGAGCGTGGTCGTCTTACCCGAGCCGGTACCGCCCGAGACGATCACGTTCAGCCGGCAGGCCACCGCGGCCTCCAGATACATCGCCATCTCGGGCGAGAACGCCCCAAAGTTGACCAGGTCCTGGATGCCCAGCTTGTCCTTCTTGAACTTACGAATGGACACCAGCGAGCCGTCGACCGCAATCGGCGGGACCATGGCGTTGAAACGCGAGCCGTCGGCCAAACGCGCGTCAACATAGGGGTTCGATTCATCGACCCGGCGGCCCACGGCGCTGACGATCTTGTCGATGATCCGCAGCAGGTGCCGCTCGTCCTTAAAGGTCACATCCGTCAGGGAAAGCTTACCGGCGCGTTCCACAAAGATCTGCTGCGGGCCGTTCACCAAGATGTCGTTGACGGTGTCGTCCTGCAGCAGGATCTCAAGCGGGCCCAGGCCCGTCACCTCGTTGTAGAGGTCCGAGTTCAGCTTTTGCCGCTCTTCCTTGTTGAGCACGAGCGACATGTTCTCGAGCGCCTCGGCGGTAATGGCCGAGATCTCTTGGCGCAGATCGCTTTCGGAGGCCTTTTCCAACGCAGAGAGGTTCAGATTGTCCAGCAGCTCTTTGTGCAGCTCGACCTTGATGTCCGAGATCCGCTCTTTGCGCTTGCGCTCTTTATCCGCCGGGGCCGCCTGGCCAGGCACGGGACGCCTGGCTGGCGAGACCGTGACCTCGGTTTTTGACGCCTTAGGCGCCGGTGCGGGCGTGACAGGCTTTGCGCTGTCAGTGCCTGATTTTTTGTATCTTGCAAACAATTTGGGCCTCTAAGCTTTAGCTCTATTGGGCAGCGGCGGTTTCGAGATTGTGCTTGTGGATTGAGCTCGCCAGCTTCTGCAGTTCCCTGCGCAGCGGATTCTTTGCGGCGGTTTCCGACAAAGGCAGCCCGTGGTCGCAGGACTGCACGATCTGCTTGCCCCCGTCGGGCATCATCAGCTCGATCTCGATATCCAGGCTTTCGGCCATGCGCTTGACGCGGCTCTTGCCCGAAAGATCGGTGAATTTGGGGGCGCGGTTCATCACGTAACGCAGCTTCTCGAAGGGCAGGTCCTCTGATTTGAGGCCCCGCACCATCCGAAGCGTGTTCTGCGCGGACCGCATGTCCAGCTCTAGCGGCGCCAGGTAAACATGGCTTTGGCTAAGAACGGCCTCGGTCCATTGCACAATCGTGGTTGGCATATCGACGACGATGTAGTCGAAGTTGCTGCTTGCGATACTCAGCAGGCGCTCGATGTCGTCCGGCCCCAGGATATCCAAGGGCAGGATTTCGGAGGGGGCCGTCAGCACGCTGATCTTGTCGTTGAAGCTGACAAGGGACTGCATGAAGCTGTCATTGTCCATCGATTCCGTGTCCGACAGAAGTTCGTAAACGGCTTCGCGGCGCGGCAGGTCCAGGAATGTCGCAACCGAGCCGAATTGCAGGTCGAGATCCAGCAGGCACACTTTGGGCGGGTTCTTCTTGTCGAGATTGGCGAGCTCCCAAGCCAGGTTCACCGCCATCGTTGTGGCCCCCACGCCGCCCGCAAGCCCATGGATCGTGACGATCACGCCATCACGCGATCCACCGCCCGTCTTGGGCGCGGCGCTCTCGGCGGTTTTCGGGTCAAACTCTGGAACGGCATCGGCCTTGCGCAGGCGTTCCACCGCGTCATGCAGCGCACCTTCGGGTAGCGGGTAGGGGGCGAATTCTTTGGCGCCCAGGCGCAGCAACTGGTGCAGCGCGATGGGGCTGACCTCTTCGGCGATCAGAATCACCTTAAGGTCATTTGCATTGGCGGTATCAATCAGATCCGCGATCATGGCGAGGTTGACCTCGTCCTCCTCGTCGATGGCGATGGCTACGAATTGAAGGTGCTGCGCTTCTGGTTGCGTGAAAAACAGCCGGGCGTCCTGAAAGCTGAGATCGCCCCAGGCCTCGCCCAGTTCGTTCTCCATGTCTTCGATCAAAAGATCGAACTTCTGCACGTCGCGCGCGACGGTGCAGGCGAGTATGGGGTCCGCTTCTGGCTTTAATGCCGGACTGCTGCTCATTTCCCTACGTCCTTCTCACCCTAGCGACCATCGGCCGGGGCCTTAAGCCGCGCGTCCAGTATTCAACCAAACGCACTTGTCTCGAGAATTCACACTGGCGGGGAAGTTGGGCGAGATTGCGGCCAAAAGATCGTAATTGTTCGGTATTTCGAACAGAGAGCGGGTCAGAGATTCATTGTTGATGCGCTTTTGATGCGCTTACAAATAAAAAAGCCCGGCGCGTCTGGCCGGGCTTTTCGATGTTTTCTTGGAGCTTTGACGTTATTCGCTCTGCCCAGAAATCGACTCCAGACCGCTTTCGGTGTTGGGGGGCTGCTCTGTCGCGCTTTCGATGTACTCACGCATAATGATCTCGGCATATTTGCCGTCCAGCGTGGCGGGATTGTTCGACATGAACCCGGTCACCTCGGTCACGGTGCGGCGGTTCAACCGCTCGCGGCCCTGGGTCACGATAAGCGGCTGATCCTCGCCAAAGCTGATCGCCGCAACGAGGCGCGAACGATGGATGCCCTGGGTGGTGAGGAAGTTGACGACCGCGTGGGCGCGGCGCTTGCCCAACTGTTTATTGTAGCCGCGGCTGCCCACGGCGTCTGTGTGGCCATAGACCTTGAACCGGATCTCGGGGAACTGCTTGATCCATTGCGCCTGCACCCGCAGGATGTCCCGCGCGGCCTCATCCAGCTGCGCCGAATTGAACGCGAAGTTCACCGTGGTCAGCACCTCTTGGCTGAAGCGGTTGTTGAGATCGACCACGAACGAGCGTTCGCCGGTTTGATAGGCAATGTTAAGGGCCGTGGCCTCGCCGAAGGACCCCCGCGACGTGTAGAAGGATCCGGCCTCTTTATGCCAGTTCTCGTTATTGCCGCAGGCGGCCAGGGTGGCCAGTCCAACGGCCGCGAACAGTGTTACTTTCCGAAGTCCCATCTCGATCACTCCATCACATAGCCGTAGGAACCGGTGAAGTCCTGCTTGGCGACCTCGCCGGCCGCACCGCTCTGGCGAGGCTTTCCGCCGATCGTCTTGCCGTGCCAGAACAGCTCGGATTCGGTTGGCGGCGTGATCCGGTCGGTTGGCAAGGCCAGGGCCTCGCTGCGCACCGGCGTCACAAGATGCGGCGTCACGATGATCACCAGCTCGCTTTGGTTGCGCTGGAAGCTGGTGCTGCGGAAAAGCGTGCCCAAGATCGGGATGTCGCCAAGCCAGGGCACCTGCCCCTTGAGATCCTGAAACTCGTCCTCAATCAAGCCAGCGATGGCAAAGCTCTCGCCGTCGCGCATCTCTACCACCGTCGAGCTCTCGCGGCGACGGAAGGCGTTGACCGCTATGCCAGAGGTCTGAACCGTCACGCTGGGGTCAATTGCAGAAACCGCGGCGGTGAGCTGGAGATTAATAATGTCCTTGTCGACGACCCGTGGCGTGAAGGTCAGCTCGACGCCAAAGGGTTTGTACTCGATGGCCACATTGCCTTCGTTGTCGACGACCGGGATTGGATATTCGCCCCCCGCCAGGAACTTTGCCTCTTGGCCCGAAAGGGCTGTCAGGTTTGGTTCGGCGAGCGTGCGCACGACCCCGTTGGATTCCAACGCTTCCAGCAAGATACCGAACTGTACGCTGCCCGCCGTAAAGCCCAGAGCGATGGCGCCCTCGGATCCGGGCGTCACTTCGATGTCGTTGCCAATCGCGTTGTTGCCATCAAGCCAGGTGCCTGTTTCGCTGGCGATGCCGACATCGACCCCGCCGACAGCCGTTAAGGAGCTGCTGAGCTGCTTGCTGACAGTGCGCTCCATCTCGGCGAAGCGCACCTTGAGCATCACCTGCTGGGTGCCGCCGACGGTCATTAGGTTCGAGACCCGCTCTGGCGCGTAGCGCTCGGCCAGGTCCAGTGCGCGACTAAGCCGCGCGGTGGATGACACGACGCCCGACAGGACGATCCCGTCATTTGCCGTGCGCACCTCTATATGCTCGCCCGGTAGGACCTGCTGCAGCCGCTCTTTGAACTCGGCGATGTCGGACGAGACCTGCACCTCGATATTCGCGATTAGGCTGCCATCTGGCCCGAGAAGGGTCAGCGTCGTGCGCCCCGGCGTCTTGCCGAGCACGTAGATCGAGCGATCCGAAAGGGTGGAGATATCTGCGATTGCGGGGTTCGCGATCGAGAGCTCCGCAAAAGGAGTTTCGCTCTCGACGACAACTGCGCGGTTCATGGCCACTTGCAGGTCGCGAGACGTTCCGCCCTTTACGACTCGTAGGTTCTGGGCTTCCGGGGCCGGTGCGGACACCAGCAAAACCGACAACCCAAGGAGCGCTGCTCCTAGGATTCTTACAATAATCATGTGATCCTGCCTCTATGACCACGTTAAAGCCAGTCTAAGTCGCCAGCCTGAGGTCACAATGGCCTAGTTTTACTTTATTTTCAAGAATCAGTGGCTTGGGGCCGGGAATTTATGTGGATAACCAGCAACAGAATGGACCAAAAAGAAAGCGGGCCCCAACACCTGGGGCCCGCCCGCACTGTTCACACTATCAGTTGGTACAGGGGATCGGCGTCTCGATGATCTCGGAGCCGCGTCTTGTACGGATCGTACACACCCTTTTGGCCTCTACTTCGACCACCTGTTCCTCAACGATGCCAAGCAATCCGTTCTGATTGACCACCACGTCGCCTTTGAACGCGTCATCCTCGGCGCCCAGTAGCGACAGCGACAAGCTGCCGGTGGCCTGGGCCTGCGCGAGCGCCGCCACCTGCTGGGGGCTGGCCTCGACCGTGACGGTGCGGGCGATGGTGGGGTTCGACTTGTCCTGGTCGGCAATCTGGTCAATCGCGATCAGCTTGATGCCGCTCTGGATCAACTGGGTGACGTCGCCGCCGCGGTTGCGCTCTTGCTGGACGGCGCCGGTCCAGTACACATCCACGCGGTCACCGGGGCGCAAAAAGCCCGACACGCCGGTTGAGACGTCGACGCGGATCGCGAAGGCGCGCATTCCCTTGGTCAAGCGCGAGGACACGCCGGCGTCTTGTCCGGGCTCTGTCACCTTGACCGCCATGAGGGCCTCGTCCTTCTCGACGGCGCGGATGGCCTTGCGCGGCTTATCCGCTCCGAAAGGGAAGACCTCCTCGAGAGAGGTAAAGGTGCCCTCGGGGATGGCGTTCTCGGGCCACTTCACGACGCGCACGTCTGCGTCGGTGATCGCCTGACCGTAGCGCAGGGGGTTGCTCACAACGACAACGTCCACCGTCGGCACAATGGCTTCGCGGGCGGCACGCTCGCGGGCCAGCTCAGCCTGATAGGCGCTGATGTAGTCCTTCGCCATGTAGACGGCAAAACTGGCCAGGCCGACCCCGATCACCAGAACCAATCCAAAAACCAGTCTCATGTTTCGTCCTTCCTTGGGTAAACGCGGACGCTGGGGCCCGCGCATTTCTCAATCAGGTCGCCGCGGCTCTTAACAGGAGCGGTCGGCCATTCCTTAGTACGTCGGTATGTCGTTGCCTTCGATCGTAGTGCTGGCAAGCTCGGCATGCGTCGTCACCCCTTGATTGAAGGTGGTCAGAGCTCCAAGCAGCACGCCCAGGATTGCGGCGGTCAGAACCACCCAATCCACAGTGATCGCGCCACCTTCATCGTTCTTGAACTTTCTAAAGCTACGCATCCCGGACATTCCTCTGTCATTCAATTCGCATACTGGCTTTTAATCGCACGCCCTCGCGCTGGTTTTGCGAGAGCATTGTGGCGAAATGATGGACAACGAGATTTTTTTTGGCGGATTTTAACGATTCTTGAGGCGAATTGCGCATGCGCCCAACGAAAAGGGCCGCGGCCCATCAAGGGCGCGACCCAATTCTTGCTGGAAAAGCTGGACCTTAGTAAGTGGTCTTGATGCCCAGCGAGTCCAGGTGATCGCCGATCTCGTCAGCGTATTCGTCAGTGGCGCCGCCCACAGTGGTCAGCACGGCGATGCCGAGGCCCACGATAGCAGCGGTCAGCACGACCCAGTCTACGGTAACCGCACCGTCTTCGTCGCGTGCGAAGGTGTTGATCAAGTTGAACATTCTCTCTCTCCGTTAAGTGCGACCTCGTCGCAGTGGCAGCCATGCGCCGAGGGCAACGCCTCAACGGGTCTGGCAAGGGAGGAAATGGCGGAGGAAGGTGGCACGAATGCGGCGCCCTTCGTACAATTTCGCAGCAAATACTCTTAAATTTCTAACGTTCATCCCAAAAGAAACGGGCCGCATCCTGTTCCAAAGATGCGGCCCGTTTGTGTTTCGCTCAAAGCTGGACGCTTTAGTAAGTGGTCTTGATGCCCAGCGAGTCCAGGTGATCGCCGATCTCGTCAGCGTATTCGTCAGTGGCGCCGCCCACAGTGGTCAGCACGGCGATGCCGAGGCCCACGATAGCAGCGGTCAGCACGACCCAGTCTACAGTAACCGCACCGTCTTCGTCGCGTGCGAAGGTGTTGATCAAGTTTAACATTCTCTCTCTCCGTTCAGTTTTTTTATGACGCTTGCGCCGGTTCACCGCCACAAGCGCTGGGGTCTCTCACATCCCAATGCCCGCATCGGCATGTTTGAAGCATCGTTTTTTATTTGGGCGAGAATTGGGCGACTATGGTACAATTTCGGTAACTCTTCGCGGCATCGACCAATAAGATGTAACCATTTGATCCACATAAATTAATAAGGGAATGGGGGCTTTTCTTAAGGGCGCGCCTCGCCAGATTTGTCACAATTAGCGCGTGAATCTAAGGCGCAAAACGGCAAGACAACTAGAAAAAATAACCTGAATCTGCAATCATACTCGGAAGAACAAAAACGAGCAGCTAGGATCCCCCAATGCGGTGGACATTCGCGCGGACAATTATCGTCGTCGTGGCGGGGCTCACTATTGCTGTGCCTAGTTTTGCTGATGGCCCCAAGCCCTTCCCCGAATTCACCTTTAAGCGCGTGACCGTGCCAACGGGCGGATCGGGGCCGCGCATCACTGTTCAGATTGAGCCCGAGGCCCCCTCCAGCGAGGCCGAGCCCAGCGAAGAGGCCAACACGGATGCCACGGTCGCAACCGCCTATGAGTGGTTCTGGACCGAGGTTTCGCCCTCGCTATCTGCCTCTGGTCCCGGGCGGCTGGACACCGCGCTGCGCAGGATTGATCAGGGCCCCGGCGTTTCGACGCCGCGCCTGAGCGATCTGCAACGCATGCTCGAGACCCATCACAGCAGCATCCTGGTCAGCACGATCGGCACAAAGGTCTCGCCGGCGCTGGTCCTTTCCGTGATCGCGGTCGAGTCCGGAGGCGACGCGGGCGCCGTCAGCAGCGCTGGCGCCACCGGTGTCATGCAGCTTATGCCCGACACCGCGGCCCGCTTTGGCGCCGAGGACCGCACCGACCCCGCACAGAACATCAAGGCCGGTGTGGCCTATCTGAACTGGCTGATGGAAGAATTCGAGAGCGACCCGATCCTTGTCCTGGCGGGCTACAACGCCGGGGAGGGCGCCGTGCGCCGCTATGAGGGCGTGCCGCCCTATGCCGAGACGCGCGGCTATGTGCCCAAGGTTCTGGCCGCCTGGTCGGTGGCCCGCGGCCTGTGCCAGACCCCGCCCGAACTGATCACCGATGGCTGCGCCTTCGGACTACAGGGAAGTTGACTAAATGAGTGAGACCCGACCGCTCGTTCTGGATGTGGACGGCACATTCTTGCGCACGGACCTTTTATACGAATCCTTCTGGGCGGGCATGGGCAAAGACCCCGCCGGAGTGCTGCGCAGCTGCGCCCGGCATTTCGGTGAACGGCAGGTCCTAAAGCAGAAGCTGGCCCAGATCGCGGATCTACGCACGGACCTTATGCCGGTGCATCCGGGCGTCGCCGATATGGTCGCCAAGGCGCAGGCCGCGGGGCGCGAGGTCGTGCTCGCCTCGGCCTCTGACAGCGCGCTGGTAGAGAAGCTGGCCAAGGAGCACGAGCTTTCAGAGCGCGTTTTCGCCTCCACGCCCGAGGCCAACCTCAAAGGCGCGGCCAAGGCGGGCGCGTTGGTCGCGGCCTATGGCGAGCGCGGCTTTGATTATGCCGGCAACGAGCCCGTGGACCGCGCGATCTGGGATCACGCCGGCGGCGCGGTTGTCGTGGGCGACCTGCCGAAGGAGGTGGCGGGGCTGCGTCAGGCGGGCAAAGAGATCACACAGATCGAGGGCGGATGGACGTATCGGGACCTGATGCGCGCCCTGCGGCCGCATCAGTGGGTCAAGAACGTCCTGCTTTTTGTGCCGCTGATCGCGGCGCATACGTTTGACCCGGCCAGCTGGGCCTGGGTGCTGCTGGGGATCGCGGCGTTCTCGGCGGCGGCCTCTTCGATCTACATCGTCAACGATCTTTTGGACCTAGAGGCGGACCGGCTGCACGCAAGCAAGCACAAGCGCCCCTTTGCCAGCGGAGCGGTGCCCATCAAGGTGGGGATGCTCGCGTTTTTGGGCCTCAGTTGCTTCGCGCTGGGCGTCGGCGCGATCATTGGCACCGGTTTCATGGCGCTGGTGGCGTTCTATATGTCCTGTCGCTGGCCTATTCGCTGCGCCTTAAGCGGCAGCGCTGGATCGACATCGCGATTCTGGCCACACTTTATACTTTGCGGGTGATCGCGGGCGCGCTGGCGGCGAATGTGACCGTCACGGCGTTCTTGCTGGCGTTCATCTTCCCGACCTTCCATTGCCTGGGCTGCGTGAAGCGGCTGACCGAGGTGACGCTGGCCAAGGACGACAACCGGTTGCCCGGGCGCGGCTATGGGCGCCTGGATCGTGGGGATTTGCTGAACGTGGCCATTGTCAGCGGTGTGACCGCGGTGGCGGTCTTTGTGTTCTATAGCTTCAGCGTGCATGCGCAGAGCCTATACCCCACGCAGTGGTTGCTGTGGCTTGCGGCGGTTCCGCTGTCGCTATGGATGGTGCGGATGATCTGGTTCGGGCATGCGGGCAAGCAGGATTATGACCCGATTGTCTTCGCAATGCGCGACAAGCATGGGCTGGGCCTGATGATGATCACGCTGGCGACCATGTTCTACGCCGCCGGTCTTTGGCAGCAGTGGTTCGGGTGATGCGGCGCGTTGGCGCGGCATCCGGGTTTTTTTGGAGAATTTAAGGAAATCTTGGTGATTCGCCCCGGAGCATAGCTCCGGGTGGGAGCCGCGGCGCGCACGGGGGCCGTGCCCACCCATATTTATCTGTCGCGCGATTTTCTTAACGATCCGTTGACACGAGAGCGCCTGCGGCCATCCGCCCCAGTGCGGCCCGCCCGCTTGGGCCGCCCGTGCCTCAGATCGACATCTTCTTGAAGATCGGTTCCGGGACCGATCGGATCACCGCCATCACAATGCGCCAGATGCCCGCCGTGTAAATCACGTTGCGCCGCTTGCGCACCGCCTTGAGAATGTCCGTCACCGCCGCCTCGGGTGTGGTCATGAACGGCATCTTGCCCAGGCCCCAGGTCATCGCCGTGTCCACCGGCCCGGGCTTGACCGTCACAACATGCACCCCCTTGCGCCCCATGCGGTTGCGCAGGCCCGACAGGTAGGTCGAGAACCCGGCCTTGGCCGCCCCGTAGACGTAGTTCGCCAGCCGCCCGCGATCCCCCGCGACCGAGCTTATGCCCACCACGGTGCCCGCGCCGCGCTCTTCCATCAGGGGCGCCAGCATTTGCAGGAACCGCGCGGGCCCGGTGAAGCTGTCGATCACAGTGCCGTCCACGAGGCTGGGATCGGCGTCAATGTCGGATTGATCCGGCATAGAGCCCACGAACACCGCCGCCGAGATCGTGCCATCCGCCTGCGCTGCCCTGTCGATAATGGGCGCAAAGCTTGCGGCGTCGCGTGCGTCAAAGGCGATGGCCTCGGCGATAGGGGCGCCACGCAGCGCGCAGTCCTGTGCCAACAGCTCTAGTTCGACCATGTCCCGCCCGGCCAGCAGCACGCCATCGCCGCGCCCCGCCAATTCGCGCGCAAAGACCCGCGCCATGGTCGAGGTGGCGCCCAGGATGATCCATGTTTCGCTCATGATGCCTCCCTCAGGCCCAACCGGCGCACCAGATCGGTGGCAAAGTCGCCCTCTGGGTCCGCCTTGGCGATCTGTGCCGCCCAAGCCTGGAATTCTGGATACATTGCGCGCACGCGTTGGCGCGAGGACAGCGAGTCCTTTGCCAAGTAGATGCGCCCGCCCGCCTCGGCGGTGATATCTTCGAGTTGTTTGATGAGCCGGGCCGCGCCTTCCTTGTTGGGGAAGTCCACGGCCAGCGTGTAGCCCTCCATCGGAAAGCTCATATGGCCCGCGCGGCCCGCGCCGAGGCGCTTGAGCACCGCAAGCGGTGAGGCGATCCCCATGTCAGAGATCCGCCCCAGCATTTCGCGCAGGGCCTCCGTCTCACCCGTCGGCACCACGCATTGGAACTGGTGAAAGCCCCGCTTGCCATAAAGCCGGTTCCAGTCGTGGATGCGGTCGAGGGGAAAGAAGAACTCCTCGATGGGCTTGACCACGCTGCGGCCCCGCGCGGGCACGCGGCGGTAATAGGCGGCGTTAAACAGCTTCACCACTGGCGAAGAGAGCGCGAAGCTTGGCGCGTCCATCGGCACGGATTTTGACGGCTTGGGCGCGGGGATCAGCCCGGCGCCGGTTTCGGCCTCCTCTAGGATGCCGCGCCCTAGGTCGTCCCCCTGGGCCTTAGCGTCGATCCAGCCGACGCTATAGGTGGCATCGGAGGCCTCAAAGAGCGCCAGGAAGGCGTCCAGATCCTCGGCGCGCCGCTCGGTCACCGTCACGATGTCGCCTTTGGCGCGGGCAAGCTGCAGGTCGGCGCTGATGATCACCCCGGTCTGCCCCAGCCCGCCCATGGTCGCGCGGAACAGATCCGGATCGCTGTCCGGCGTGACATATGCGGTGCCCTGGTGGTTCACGAGGGTGAAGCCCGCCACGTGCTGCCCAAAAGTGCCCGCGCCGTGATGGTTCTTGCCGTGCACGTCATTTGCGATCGCGCCGCCAACCGTGGCAAAGCCGGTGCCGGGCATCACCGCAGGCAGCCAGCCCTTGGGCGCCATCACGCGCGCGACCTCGCCAATGGTGATACCGGCCTCGACGCTGAGCACGCCGGTGGTCTCGTCAAAGCCCAGGAAGCGATCCAGCCGCGTCATATCCACGGCCTTGCCGCCCGAATTCAAGCAGGCGTCTCCATAGGAGCGACAGTTCCCAATGGCGGGCACCTGTTTCTCGGCAAGCAGCGCCGTCAAGCCGGCGCGCTTCTCGGGGCGCGCAAGCTGCCCCTCGGCCTTCAGCACCCGGCCCCAGCCGGTGTATTCAGCGTCTTTCCAACGCATGTGCCCCTCGTGTCGATTGCCGCTCGGCCAGCGGGAAGACCAATAGGCCGATCCCGATTGCGAACCAAAGCGTGGTCAGTCTTATGATCAAGGTGGCGGGCAGCGACATCTCTAGCGGCACGCCCTCCAGCAGTAGCAGCCCGATCATTGCGCCCTCGGCCCCGCCGACGCCGCCGGGCGCGCCGGTCATGCCGCCCGCGAGCGTTGCAAAGACAAAGATCGCAACCGCGGCCCAGAGCCCGATCTCGGCCCCCATCCAGGTCAAAAGCGCGTAGAAGGCGACGCCCTCCGCCAGCCAGCCGATGAGGCCCAGCACGGCGGCGATGGACAGGACCCAAGGGTGCGTGAAGGCCTGCAGCGAGGCGGACGCCCGCCGGACCTTGGCAAAAAGCCGACCCCAGCGTCCGATCAGGCGGTACATCCCGGTGGCGAGGCCCGAAAGCAGGGCCGGGCGCGTCGCGACAAAGGCCGCAATCAACGCGATCAACACAACCGGGACAGCGCCCGCGATGCCCGCCGCTGACAGCACAATTGCAAGCGCCAGGATCAGCGCCATGGCGATTAGGTCCGATGCGCGGTCGATCAAGACCAGCGGAGCGGTTCTTTCAAAGCTCCACCCTGTCTCGCGCGCGATCCACCGCATGCGCACCAACTCGCCCACGCGGCCCGGCGTGACGCTCATCGCAAACCCGCCAATAAAGTGCCGCAGGTTCGCGGCCAGGGTAAGATCCAGCCCGAGCCGCCGGGCAAACAGGTGCCAGCGCAGGCCGCGGAAGAGGTAGTTCACAACGCTTAGGCCCAGCAGGGCCAGAACCTGCCAAAGCGTTAGCTTTCGGAACTGTTGCAGGGTCTCCTCCCAGCCCGTGGCCACGGCGAGACCAATTATCCCAATGATTACAAAGCCAAACAGGCCGCCAAGCAGCAGAACATCCCGGCTGCGCCCGGCGCCATCCGACGACCTTTGCGTGCCGCGAGGTGGTGTGTTCGTGATGCTCATAGCCATTTCCAGCGTTGGTGTAGAGACAAACTACGGCAGAATTGTGGAGTTGTTTCGAGTTTGGCAACGAAAACGCGGGCGAGAATCCCTGCTCGAACCGAATGGCCGAGAGCGGTGGATTTGTTAAGTGGTGTGACTCTTGTGTGCGTATTTGCACGTTTCGCACAGATATCTCACGCACCCGTGCGTTGATGTTACACGACCCCGTCCCCACTTCAATGCCATGGAAGGCGACACCGCCTGACAAACTGAAACCTAAACTAAACCAAACCAAATGGAGACTTAAAATGAAAACCCTTGTTATCACCTCGATCCTGGCCCTTGGCGTTGCCGGTTCCGCATTTGCCGCTGACACCTCTGGCCTGACGCTTGCCCAGCAGACCGAAGTCATGCTGAAGGCCAGCGAAGACAGCGCCAACGATCGCAAAACCTACTTCGGCAACGAGCGCATCAACTTCTCGTCCAAGGACATCCACAACGAGCGCGCCGCCGAGATCTTTGCGCTTCTGGCCGCTGAGAGCAAAGAGAACGAGTAAGCCGCGCGCTTGCTTAACCAAAACTTAGAGAAAGGAAAGAAACCATGAAAACCACCGTATTTGCAGCCCTCGTGGCGTTGATCGCCGCTCCGACCGTCGCTTCGGCCATGAACGCCGACCAGCAGGTCCACAACGACAAGGCCCGCGCGATCTTCCTGCAGCTGGCCGCAGAGAGCAAAGAGGACGAGTAAACCTCGCCACCACTCACGACCAAACCGGGGGCCCCAATCGTGGGCCCCCGAAAATATTTGGGCAATGGAGATCCGGCTTAGGCGCTTTTCTTTTTCGTCGCGCGTTTCTTGCCGCCCTTGGCCTCGCGCTCGGCGATCAACTCTAGGGCCATTTCCATCGTCACATCCGCGGGCTCGACGCCTTTCGTGATGGTGGCGTTGACCTTCTCCCACTTCACGTAGGGGCCATAGCGGCCGTCCATGACGTTCACAGGCCCGCCGCGCTGGGGGTGCTCGCCCAGCTCGTGCAGCGGCTTGGCCGCCGCCGCACCGCCGCGCCGCCCTGGATTGGCGCGTTTCTCGGCCAGAAGCTCCACCGCGTGGTTCATCCCAATCTCGAACATCTCCGTCCATTGCTTGAGATTCACGTAGGTCGGTTTCTCGGCCTCGGGAAGCTTGTGCATGATGTAGGGGCCAAAGCGCCCCAGATTGGCGCTGATGCGACCGCCCTCGGGGTGCTCGCCCACATTGCGCGGCAGGCTGAGCAATTGGACCGCAAGCGGCAAGGTTGTTGCTTCCTTGTCCCAGCCCCCGTGCCGGGTCTGCGGCAGCGAGGAGCGTTTGGGCTTTTTGTTCTCGGGCGTGGCCTCGCCGCGTTGCACATAGGGGCCAAAGCGCCCTGACCTGAGCAGGATGTCGTCGCCCGCATCGGTCCCCAGGATCACGTCGCCCGCGTCATCGGCGCCTTCGCCAGCAATTGGGCGGGTGTAGTTGCATTCCGGGTAGTTCCCGCAGCCGATGAACCCGCCGGTGCGCGAGGTTTTTAGATGCAGCTGTCCGACGCCGCATTTGGGGCAGACCCGCGGGTCGGACCCGTCCTCGCGCGGCGGATAAAGCTGTGGCGCCAGGGCAGCGTCGAGCTTGTCCAGCACCTCGGTGATCCGCAGCTCGGTCGTGTCATCAATCTGCGCCTTGAAGTCGCGCCAGAATCGGCCCAGCACGTCCTTCCACTCACGCTCTCCGGCGGTGATGTCGTCCAGCTCGCCTTCCAGGTTCGCGGTGAACTCGTAGCCGACATATTTGCGGAAGAAGTTCAGCAGGAAGATCGTGACGATCCGGCCCTTATCCTCGGGAAACAGGCGGTTCTTGTCCTTGCGGACATATTCGCGGTCCTGGATCGTGGTGACGATTGAGGCATAGGTCGAGGGGCGTCCGATCCCCAGCTCTTCCATGCGCTTGACCAGGGTGGCCTCGGTATAGCGCGGCGGCGGCTGGGTGAAGTGCTGCTCGGGTGTGACGGATTGCTTGGCGGCGGGCTCGCCCTGGTTGATCGCGGGCAGGCGCTTGTCGTCATCATCGATGACCTGGTCGTCGCGGCCCTCTTCGTAGACACGCATGAAGCCGTCGAAAAGCACCACCTGACCGGTGGCGCGCAGGCCGACCTGGCCGTCGGCGCTGCCCACATCTACGGTGGTGCGCTCCAGCCGTGCGGCCTCCATCTGGCTGGCGAGCGTGCGCTTCCAGATCAGGTCGTAAAGCTTGCGCTGGTCAGGCTCAGAGATCCGCAGCTTATCCGCCGACTTGGTCATGTCGGTGGGGCGGATGCATTCATGCGCCTCCTGCGCGTTCTTGGCCTTGTTTTTGTACATGCGCGGGCTGGAGGGCACATATTCCGCGCCGTAGCGATCCTTGATGGCGTCGCGGGCGGCATGCACCGCCTCGGGCGCCATGTCGATGCCGTCGGTCCGCATATAGGTGATGTGCCCGGCCTCGTAGAGCCGCTGCGCGGTGCTCATCGTCTGGCGCGCGCCAAAGCCGAACTTGCGGCTGGCCTCCTGCTGCAAGGTGGAGGTCATGAAGGGCGGCGAAGGGTTGCGGGCGGCGGGCTTTGCCTCGACCGAATTCACCGTCAGGTCGCGGGATTGGATCGCCTGCACGGCCAGCTCGGCCTGAGTCTCGTTGGTGATCGACATTTTGTCGAGCTTGTCGCCCGCAAGCATGGTCAGCCGGGCCTCAAAATCCTGACCGCGCGGCGTTGAAAGCACCGCCTTCACCGACCAGTATTCCTGGGCGTTGAAGGCCTCGATCTCCATCTCGCGCTCGACGATCAGGCGCAGGCAGACAGACTGCACCCGACCGGCGGAACGCGCGCCGGGCAGCTTGCGCCAGAGCACCGGCGACAGGTTGAAGCCCACCAAATAGTCCAGCGCGCGGCGCGCCAGATAGGCCTCGACCAGGTCGACATCGACGTCGCGCGGGTTCTGCATCGCCTCGGTTACGGCGGATTTGGTGATCGCGTTGAACACAACGCGGCTGACCGGCGTGTCCTTTTTGATCGCCTTGCGCTTGCGCAGCGCCTCCTCAAGGTGCCAGCTGATCGCCTCGCCCTCGCGGTCGGGGTCCGTGGCCAGAATCAGCGCGTTATCGTCCTTCAGCGCGTCGGCGATGGCCTTGACGTGCTTGCGGCTGTCAACGCCGATTTCCCATTTCATTTCAAAGCTTTGGTCGGGAAGAACCGAGCCGTCCTTTGGGGGAAGATCGCGCACGTGGCCGTAGCTGGCAAGCACCGTGTAGTCCTTCCCCAGATACTTGTTAATTGTCTTCGCTTTCGCGGGTGATTCGACCACGACGACGGGCATGAACGTCCTTTCAGATCGGGCTTACTGCTCTTAGCGGCGCAAAATGTGGGGCCGCTTTGTTATTTGTCAATGCACCGTTTTCGGCCCAGGCGACAACCCCCAACCGAACGGGGTGGAGAATGTGTGCCTACCTCATTGTTGCGATGCCGTTCCGAGGTTTCTACGCCAAGGCCAGCATCCCGCCCGCCTGCCGGCGGATCTTGCCTTCGAGTTCCAGGGTCACCAATTGCGGCGCCACGGTCTGGGCGGGGGCATTGATATCGCGGATCAATTGGTCCTCTGCGATTGGGGTCGGCCCGAGACGGCTGAGTATCTCATTATGAAGGGCGTTGGCCTCCTTAAGCGAGACCGCTTCGCGCGGTGGTTCTGGCGGCGGCGCGGGTTCTGGGCTGGGTTGCGCGACCGGTAGGCCAGTAGGGCTGTGCAGCGCCTCGATCACGTCCTGCGCGTTGCGCACCAGCGTCGCGCCGTCCCGGATCAGCATGTTGCAGCCCGCGGCGCGCGCGTCGAACGGATGGCCGGGCACGACCAGAACCTCTCGGCCCTGGTCCAGCGCGTTGCGGGCGGTGATAAGGCTGCCGGATTTCGCCGCCGCCTCCACGACCACCACGCCGCGCGACAGGCCAGAGACGATGCGGTTCCGCGTGGGGAAGTGCCGCGCCATCGGCGCCATGCCCATCGGTTGCTCGGATAGGCGCAGGCCCTTCTCGGCGATCTCCTGCGCCAGAACGGCGTTCTCTGCCGGGTAGACCACGTCGACGCCGCCGGCGAGCACGGCGATGGTCCCGGATTCCAGCGCGGACATATGCGCCGAGGTGTCGATGCCGCGGGCCAGCCCCGACACGATGACGTGACCCTCACGTCCCAGCCCCTCGGCCAATGCGCGGGCCATGCGCGTGCCCAGGCTGGAGGCGTTGCGCGCGCCGACAAGGGCGATCATCGGTTTTTGCAGCAGTGCGACGTCGCCCATAGCCCATAGGATGGGCGGCGCGTCCGGCAGATCCAACAAAGCGGCGGGGTAGTGTTCGGAGCCATAGGCGATTGGCCTGGCCCCGGCGATCCGCCCCGCCTTAAGTTCCTCGGTGGCGACGGTTTCCGGGCAGCAGGTGTAGTCCTTGACGCCCGCGGCCTTGGCGACCTCTGGCAGGGAGGCAAGCGCGGTGGCCGCGCTGCCATGCTCTGCCAACAATCTGTGGAAGGTCGTCGCGCCGACACGCCGCGAGCGCAAGAGGCGGAACCAGGTGACCCAATCTTCCTCGCTTCGGGGTGGGGTGAGGGGGTGGGGTGAAGGGAGTAAAACCTTGGCCATCCTGGTACCGCCAACTTGCAAGCTGAGATTGCGCCTGAAAAGGTTAACGGCAGATGAACATCCCCGAAATCTTGAGAGAAAATTGTAACGCAATGAAATTGCATGACAAAATTCTCGAACCGTCATCTCCTTTGGCGTGTGGGCACCCCGAGCGCCCGAGAATCGGGTGGGTTTAGGCCGCCGAGCCGCCCACCGTGAGCCCGCCCATCAGCAGAGTCGGCTGCCCGACGCCAACCGGGACCCACTGGCCCTGCTTGCCGCAATTCCCGATCCCGGGGTCCAGCGCCATGTCGTTGCCGATGGCCTTTATCTGGCGCATCGCGGCGGGCCCGTCCCCGATCAACGTGGCGCCCTTCACCGGCGCGCCGATCTTGCCGTTTTGCACGCGGTAGGCCTCGGTGCAGCTGAACACGAACTTGCCGTTGGTGATGTCGACCTGCCCGCCGCCAAAGCCCACGGCGTAGATCCCGTCCTTCAGCTCGGCCACGATATCCGCAGGATCCGCCTGGCCGCCCAGCATATAGGTGTTCGTCATCCGCGGCATCGGGATATGGGCGTGGCTCTGCCGCCGCCCGTTGCCCGTGGGCCGCACGCCCATCAGGCGCGCGTTCTGGCGGTCCTGCATGTAGCCCACAAGGATGCCGTCCTCGATCAGCACGTTCTTGCCCGAGGGCGTGCCCTCGTCGTCCACCGAGATCGAGCCGCGCCGATCCGGGATCGTGCCGTCATCCAGCACGGTGACGCCCTTTGATGCCACGCGCTGGCCCATCAGCTCGGCAAAGGCAGAGGTCTTCTTGCGGTTAAAGTCGCCCTCGAGCCCGTGGCCAACGGCCTCGTGCAGCAGGATGCCGGGCCAGCCGGCGCCCAGGGCCACGTCCATCTCGCCGGCGGGGGCGGGGACGGCCTCAAGGTTCACCAGAGCGATTCGCAGGGCCTCGCGGGCGGCGCGCTGCCAGTGGTCGCGCGCGATCAGCCCGTCGAGCCCGATTCGCCCGCCGCCGCCCATCGAGCCGGTCTCGCGCCGGCCGTTCTCCTCGACGATGACCGCGACATTAAGCCGGGTCATGGGGCGGACGTCGCGCACCAGCGTGCCCTCGGGGCGCAGAATCTCGACCTCTTGGATGGACGCGGCCAGTGTGGCGGATACCTGAACCACGCGTGCATCCAGGCCGCGCGCGAAGGCGTCGATTTCGCGCAATGTGTCGATCTTCACTGGAAAAGCAGCGCCTTCCATCGGGTTCTCATCGGTGTAGAGCCGCTGGTTCGTGGCCATGGGGGCGTCGGCCAGGCTGCCGCCGCCATCGCCCACGGCAAGCCGGGCGGTCTGGACCGCGCGGCGCAAGGCCGCCTCACTGATCTCGGTGGAATGGGCGTATCCGGCGGTCTCACCGCGCACGGCGCGCAGGCCGAATCCCTCCGACGCATCATAGCTGGCGGTGCGCACGCGCCCATCGTCGAACGAGATCACCTCGGAGCGGCGGCGCTCTAAGAACAGTTCGCCATCGTCGGCGCCTGCGACCGCTGCGCGCAGCTGCGCAAGCGCCTGATCCTGGTCCAGAGCCGTCTCAAAAGGGCGAAAAGGGGCGTCGGGCATGGGTTTAGGACCTTTCGGGCGGGTATGAGCGGCCTAATGCCGCAATGGAATTGCTTGAGGCGTGCATCACAATATGGTTTCTGACGCCCAAGCTGACAACGGGATTCCGCGTATCGCGTAACTACCCGTAAACGCGGCGGTGCTAACCGCTTGGCCAAACAGGAAGTGGACATGCGTTTGAAGACCTTCATCACCGGCCTCTGGGCCAGCCTCGTCACCAGCCTCTTCGGCGCCGCTGCGCTTGCGCAGGACGGCATTGAGGGGCTTGAGTCCATCGGCAAGCCAAACCCGGACAAGATCGGCTTTCAGCCGGCCGCGACCGAGTTGATGCGCGACATCGTGTGGCTCGATAACATGCTGCTGATCATCATCACGGCGATCACGCTGTTCGTGACGGCGCTCTTGGGCATCGTGATTTTCCGCTACAACCGGCGCGTCAACCCAACGCCCGCGACCTTCACCCACCACTCGACCATCGAGGTTGTGTGGACCATCGTCCCGATCATCATTCTGGTCTTCATCGGGGCGTTCTCGCTGCCCGTGCTGTTCAAGCAGCAGGAGATTCCAGAGGGCGACATCGTGATCAAGGCCACCGGGTACCAGTGGTACTGGGGCTACGAATACGTGGACGAGGGGCTTGAGTTCGAGGCCTTTATGCTGGGCAGCAAAGAGGCCGTCGTGAACGCGGGCTATGCCGAGGACGAGTTCCTGCTGGCCACCGACAACGCCATCATTGTGCCGACCGGCAAGACCATCGTGATCCAGGTGACCGGCGCCGACGTGATCCACTCCTGGACGATCCCGGCCTTCGGGGTGAAGCAGGACGCCGTTCCTGGTCGCCTGGCCGAGCTGTGGTTCAATGTCGACGAGGGCATGGAAGGCATCTACTTTGGCCAGTGCTCCGAGCTTTGCGGCAAGGACCACGCTTACATGCCGATCACGCTGAAGGCGGTGACGCAGGAGCAGTATGAGGCCTGGCTGGCCGGTCCGGCGCAAGAATTTGCGATTGACCAGCGCCCGCGCGCGGTCGACGTGGCAGCGGCTGAGTAAAACTTGGGTGGCCGCCCTGCGGGCGGCGATCCTCCTGGTGTGATCTTGGGAAGAACATGAGCGACGCAACACTCAACACGCAAGCGGCAGAGGGCGAGGCCGGGTTCGGCGATTACTTCGCCCTCTTGAAGCCGCGCGTGATGTCGCTGGTGATCTTCACCGCGTTGGTGGGGCTGCTGGTGGCGCCGGTAGCGGTGCATCCGGTCGTCGGGCTGGCGTCGATCCTGTTCATCGCCATCGGGGCAGGGGCCTCGGGCGCCCTGAACATGTGGTGGGACGCCGATATCGACGCGATCATGCAGCGCACGCAGTCGCGGCCCGTGCCCTCGGGGCGCGTCGGCGCGCAAGAGGCTTTGGCCGTGGGCCTGGCCCTGTCGGGCCTGGCCGTCGTGATGCTGGGCCTGGCGGCGAACCTGCTGTCGGCGGGCTTGCTGGCCTTCACGATCTTCTTCTACGCGGTCGTCTACACCATGTGGCTCAAGCGCTGGACGCCGCAGAACATCGTGATCGGCGGCGCGGCGGGGGCGTTCCCCCCGATGATCGGCTGGGCGGTTGCGACCGGCGGTGTATCGGTCGAATCGGTGCTGATGTTCCTGCTGATCTTCATCTGGACGCCGCCGCACTTCTGGGCGCTGGCGCTGTTTATGAAGTCCGACTACCACGAGGCGAAGGTGCCGATGCTGACGGTCACCCATGGCCGCAAGTCCACGCGCACCCACATCCTTGCCTATACCGTTTTGCTTGTGCCCGTGGCGCTGGGGCTTGGGCTGACCAGCGTCGGTGGCCCCGTCTACTTGGCCGCGGCGGTGCTGATGAACGCGTGGTTCCTAAAGGGCGCATTCGACATCTGGCGCCGCCCGGAGGCCGCGGCAGAGGCGGACGGCTACGCGGTCGAGAAATCGGTGTTCAAGTTCTCGCTGCTTTATCTCTTCCTGCATTTCGGCGCGCTCTTGGTCGAGGCCACACTGCGCAGCTTTGGGATGGGAGGCTGGTGATGGCGATCCGGGCTGAGCACGAGATCCACGGGCGCCGCAAGTCGCGCAATGTCGGTGTTGGGCTGGCGCTGCTGGGCTTTGTGGCGCTGATGTTCGCGCTGTCGGTGGTCAAGATCACGTCCCTTGGCGGCGCGATCGAGGGGTTCGACCATGTCGCGCGCCCGGCCCTGGCGGTGGAGGCGAGCGAGTGAGACTGCAAGGGCGACACAAGACCCTGGCGCAGACGCTTGGCGTCGTGCTGCTGATGGGCGGGCTCGCCTGGGCCTCGGTGCCCTTTTACGATTGGTTCTGCCGCGTCACCGGCTTCGGCGGCACCACAAGCGTGGCCGATATGGGCAGCGACGACGTTTTGGACCGCACCGTGAAGGTGCGCTTTGATGCCTCGATAGAGCGCGGCATGCCCTGGGAGTTCCGCCCCGTCGAGCGCACCATGGAGATCCGCATCGGCGAGACGGGCTTGGCCTTCTACGAGGCCCATAACCCGACCAGCCGCCCCGTTGCGGGCAGCGCCAGCTACGGCGTGTTCCCCTATGAGGCGGGCGGGTTCTTTACCAAGATCGACTGCTTCTGCTTTGAGGAGCAGGTGCTGCAGCCCGGCGAGACCGTGCTGATGCCGGTCAGCTTTTACGTGGACCCCGAAATGGTCGAGGACCGCGACGCGAAATACGTGACGAGCATCACGCTCAGCTACACGTTCCACGAGATCGAATTGCCCGACGATGCGCAGGCGGCTTTGACCCCGGCGCCGGGCTTGGATACAACCATCAACGCGACGGAAGACGAGGGAACGCTCTGACATGGCGCATGAAAAGAACCACGACTACCATATCCTGAACCCCTCGATCTGGCCATTTCTCGGCTCATTGGGTGGGTTTATCATGCTCTTGGGCTTTGTGCTTTGGGTCTCGCCCAACGCGCAAAACAACCAACCCTGGGTGTTCTTCATCGGCCTGGCGCTGGTGCTCTATGTGATGTTCGCCTGGTGGTCCGAGGTGGTGGAAGAGTCGCATGTGGGCGACCACACGCCGGTCGTCGCCATCGGGCTGCGCTATGGCTTCTTGATGTTCATCATGTCCGAGGTGATGTTCTTTGCCGCCTGGTTCTGGAGCTTCTTCAAGCACGCCATGTACCCGATGCACCCCGACGGGATTAGCCCGGCGGTGGACGGCGTCTGGCCGCCCGCGGGAATCGAGACCTTCGACCCTTGGCATCTGCCGCTGATCAACACGCTGATCCTGCTCTGCTCGGGCTGCGCCGCGACCTGGGCGCACCACGCCATCGCGCATGAGAACAACCGCAAGGACCTGGTGAACGGGTTGATCATCGCCATCGCACTGGGCGCGATCTTCACCGCGTTCCAGGCCTACGAATATAGCCACGCGGCCTTCGGGTTCTCGGGCAATATCTACGGCGCGAACTTCTTTATGGCGACGGGCTTCCACGGGTTCCACGTGCTGGTCGGTACGATCTTCTTGTTCGTTTGCCTGCTGCGCGCCTATGCGGGCCACTTCACGCCCGAGCGTCACATCGGGTTCGAGGCGGCGGCCTGGTACTGGCACTTCGTTGACGTCGTGTGGCTGTTCCTCTTCGCCGCGGTTTACATCTGGGGCGGCTGATCGCAGGCGCGAATGGCAACATTGAATAGGGTTAGGGCGCGGGGCGGATCCGCGCCCTAATTGTTTGACGCGATGACAAAGAGCGCTGAAATTTGGCTGATGGTGGACCCGGTCGGCGACCAGGTGGCGCCCGTCTCGACCCGCGCCTTCAAGACCGTCACCGCGCCGGTGTCACGTGTCCTGGCGCGCAACTGCGTGGCGCTGTTTCTGGATCCCGAGGGCAGGGTGCATCGGATCGAGGCGATCCACCCGCAGCGGCCTGGACCGCTTTGCATGCTGCGGCTGTGGCTCGGCCAGGCGACGCCCGCGCGCTTCGTGTTTGAGCCAGTGGACGCGCCGCTCGACGACATCCGTACCATGGTTCTTGACGCCATGATGTACTCGCGCAAGAACGGCGCCAAACTGCGCGCGGATTGGTGGCTGTTCACCGCGTCGGAGGCGCAAGTGCGCACCCAACTCGCCACTGCTCAGAGCCTAGCGGAATTGCATGCGATGATGCGCTTTCCCGCCGAAGAGAATTGCTTGGATCTGCTATGAAACGCTACCTCTTCCCCTTGATCATTGGCCTGGGCGGCGTGGCGATCCTGGTCTCGCTGGGCGTCTGGCAGGTGCAGCGACTGGCCTGGAAAGAGGGCGTTTTGGCGGACATCTCGGCCCGCATCGCGGCCCAGCCCGTGGCCTTGCCCGCGCAGCCGAACCCGCAACAGCACGCGTACCTTCCCGTGCGCGCCGAGGGCACCGTCACCGACGGCCTGCGCGTGCTGGCCAGCGCAAAGCGTCGCGGCGCGGGGTACCGGATGATCAGCGTGTTTGAGACCGACGGCCGCAAAGTGCTGCTGGATCGTGGCTTTCTGAGCGTCGACGCGCAAGCCGATGCGGGCGCACCGCAAGAGATCACCGTCACCGGCAACTTGCATTGGCCGGATGAGGTGGACGGGTTCACCCCCGAACCGGACACCGAAATGAACCTTTGGTTCGCCCGGGACGTGCCCGCGATGGCGGCGGCGCTGGGGACCGAGCCCGTCTTGATCATCGCGCGGCGCATCGAGCCCGCAGGTTACGCCGCCGAGCCGATGCCCGTGGGCGCCACCGGCATCCCGAATGACCACTTGGAGTACGCGATCACATGGTTTTCGCTCGCGATCGTCTGGGCGGGGATGACAGCGTTCCTGCTCTGGCGTATCAGGCAAAGAACCGCCTGAATTGGGACTGCCAAGAATGCGATACATCTCGACCCGGGGCCAGGCCCCCGCGCTCACCTTCGAAGAGGCCATGCTGACCGGGCTGGCGCGCGACGGCGGGCTCTATGTGCCGGAAACGATCCCTGTGATGAGCCGCGATGCCATCGCCGCCCTCGCGGGGCGCTCCTATGAGGAGATCGCGTTCGAAGTGATGCGGCCTTTCATTGGCGACACCTTCACCGACGCCGAGTTCCGCGACATCATCGCCCGCGCCTATGCGGGCTTTGGCCACGCCGCCCGCGCGCCGCTGGTGCAACTGGGGCCGAACCACTTCCTATGCGAGCTGTTCCATGGGCCGACCCTGGCCTTCAAGGACTTCGCGATGCAGCTCATCGGGCAGATGTTCCAGACGGCACTGGCGCGCCGCAACGAGCGGGTGACCATCGTGGGCGCCACGTCAGGCGACACGGGCTCGGCGGCGATCGAAGCCTTCCAGGGGCTCGACGCGGTGGACGTCTTTATCCTCTACCCTCATGGGCGCGTCTCAGAGGTGCAGCGCCGCCAGATGACCACGCCAAATGCGTCCAACGTGCACGCTCTGGCGCTGGCCGGGGATTTCGACGACTGCCAGGCTCGGCTGAAGGACATGTTCAACGATTTTGAGTTCCGCGACGGCGTGCGGCTGGCGGGGGTGAACTCAATCAACTGGGCGCGGGTGCTGGCGCAGGTGGTGTATTACTTCTCGTCCGCGGTGGCTCTGGGCGCGCCGCATCGGGTGGTGGACTTCACCGTGCCCACGGGCAATTTCGGCGACATCTTCGCGGGCTACATCGCCAAGCGGATGGGGCTGCCCATCGGGCAGCTGGTGATCGCCACGAACCAGAACGACATCCTGCACCGTACGATGGTCTCGGGCGCGCATACCAAAGAGGGCGTTGCGCCCTCGATCAGCCCCTCGATGGACATCCAGGTCTCCAGCAATTTCGAGCGCGCGCTCTATTTCGCCTACGATCAGGACGGCGCCGCGATTGCCCAGCAGATGGAGGCGCTGAAAACGGATGGCGGGTTCACCGTCAGCCAGGGCGCCTTGCAGGCGCTGCGCGAGGACTTCACCAGCGGGCGCTGCTCGGAGGACGAGACGCTTGCCACGATCACGGCGCAGCGCGACGCGACGGGCGAGGTGCTGTGCCCGCACAGTGCTGTGGGCGTGAAGGTCGCCGAGGAGCACCTGGGAGCAAACCCCATGGTCACGCTGGCCACCGCGCACCCGGCGAAGTTCCCGGATGCCGTGTCGCAGGCGGTGGGCATACACCCCCCTCTTCCAAAGCGGATGGCGGATCTATATGAGCGTTCGGAACGGGTGACCGAGGTGCCAAACGACCTCGCCGCCCTGGAAGCTCTTGTAAGGGACCGCATCCAAAAGTGACTGTAAAATTGCATGAATTCGACAACGGTTTTCGCGTTGTCACCGAGTATATGCCGGGGCTGAAATCCGCGGCGATTGGGGTCTGGGTCATGGCGGGCGGCCGCCACGAACGCATCGAGCAGAACGGCATCGCGCATTTCCTCGAGCACATGGCCTTCAAGGGGACCGAGCGACGCTCGGCGCTGCAGATCGCCGAAGAGATCGAGGATGTGGGCGGCTATATCAACGCCTATACCAGCCGCGAGATGACCGCCTATTACGCCCGCGTGCTCGAGGATGACGTGCCGCTGGCGCTGGACGTGCTCAGCGATATCGTGCTGAATCCGGTCTTTGACGAAAGCGAAATCGAGGTCGAGCGCGGAGTGATCCTGCAAGAGATCGGCCAGGTCATGGACACGCCCGACGACGTGGTGTTCGACTGGCTGCAAGAGGTCGCCTATCCCGAGCAACCGCTGGGCCGCACGATCCTTGGCCCCACCGAGCGCGTCAGCAGCTTTAGCCGCGGCGATCTGCGCCGCTTTGTGGGTGAGCACTACCGCCCGGAAAAGCTGATCCTGTCCGTGGCGGGCGGGTTCGACCACGACCAGATCATGGCCGAGGCCGAGCGCCTGTTCGCAGGGCTCGAGCGCGGCAGCGACAAGGTGATCGTGCCCGCGCAGTTCGCGGGCGGCGAGCGCCGCGAGATCAAGACGCTTGAGCAGGTGCATTTCGCTTTGGCGTTCGAGACGCCGGGCTATCTGGACGACGCGGTCTATACCGCGCAGATCTATTCCAGCGTGCTGGGCGGCGGCATGTCCTCGCGCCTGTTCCAAGAGATCCGCGAGCGGCGCGGGCTGTGTTACTCGATCTTCGCGCAGACCGGGGCCTATGCGGATACCGGCATGACCACGATTTATGCGGGCACCTCGGGCGAGCAGATCGACGCCTTGACGAACCTGACCGTGGACGAGCTGAAACGCGCCGCCGGCGAGATCACGCAGACCGAAGTGGACCGCGCGCGGGCGCAAATGAAGGCGGGGATGCTGATGGGGCTGGAAAGCCCCTCGGCCCGGGCCGAGCGTCTGGCGCGGCTGGTGGCGATTTGGGGCGAAGTGCCCAGTCTCGACAAGGTCGTGGCCAAGATCGACGCCGTGACCGTCGCGGATGTCCGGGCGCATGCCAGCGGGCTCATCACCACGGCCCAGCCAGCGCTTACGATGTACGGCCCGGTCGATCACGCGCCGCATCTTGCGCACCTCAAGGAGAGGCTCGCCGCCTGATGCTCACGCGCCGCCGGAAACTGCGGATAGAGACCGAGCGGATGACTCTACGCCCGCCGCAGCATTCTGACTATCGCACATGGGTGGCGCTGCGCCAGGTGAGCCGCGAGTTCCTGACGCCGTGGGAGCCCGTTTGGGCAAAGGACCACCTGACCCGCAAGGGTTTCACCAATCGGGTCTATTGGGCGCAGCGCTCGATCAGCGGTGGCTCGGCGGTGCCCTTGTTCATCTTCCGGCGCGCGGACGACATGCTCTTGGGCGCGATCACGCTGGATCATATCCGGCGCGGCCCGGCGCAGGCGGGCACGCTGGGCTATTGGATCGGCGGGCCGCATGCACGCAAGGGCTATATGGGCGAGGCGATCCGCGGGCTGGTCCACCACGCCTTCACCGAGCTTGACCTAAGCCGGGTCGAGGCCGCATGCCTGCCAGAGAACCAGGCCAGCCGTGGTGTGCTCGAGAAATCCGGCTTCAAATACGAAGGCGTTGCGCAGAGTTATCTGCAGATCAACGGTCGCTGGCGCAACCATGTGCTTTACGCAAGCCTCAGGAACGACCGCCGGGGCCGGACTGAAACGACTTAGATGCTGGGCTACCGCCTCTTTTTGGTGCTTGCTGGCCCGGTCGTCTTCATGCTTCTTCTTTGGCGCCTATTGCGCGGGCGAGAGACCCTTGCCGACATAGATCAGCGTCTCGGCGGTGGAACGCAAACACCCGCCGCGATTTGGGTGCATGGCGCCAGCAATGGCGAGCTGATCTCGGCGCGGCAACTCATCGAGGATATCGGGACGGCCTTTCCGGGGCACAGCCTGGTGGTGACCTCAAACACCATATCGGCGCGCGAGATGGTGCGCGGCTGGGGCTTGGGTAACGTCACGCCGTGCCTAGCGCCGCTCGATTTCCGCTGGGCGCTCCGGCGGTTCCGGGCGCGCTGCAGTACGGTGGCCCTGGTAACGCTAGAAAACGAGCTGTGGCCGAACCGGCTGGTGACGTTCCAGGGCCCGGTGATTTCGGTCGCGGCGCGCATGTCGGACAAAAGCGCGCGCCGCTGGAGCCAGTTCGGCGGGGTCATGTCGGCGCTCTTGGCGAGGGTCGACTATCTGGCGCCCCAGGACTTGGCCTCGGGCGCGCGCCTGAAGGCGCTGGGGCTTGCCGATGCGGCGCTGGGACCGCCGGTGGAGCTGAAATCCTCGGTGACGGCCGAGACCGTCACGCAAGCGCCGCCGCAGATCCTGGGGTCTGCCTTTATTCCAGAGCGGACCATTCTTGCCGCCTCCACCCATCCGGGCGAGGACGAGATCGTGCTTGATGCGTTCAAACAGCGGCTGCAGGAGGACGGCGATCTGACGCTCATCCTGGCGCCGCGCCACCCGCGCCGGGCCGAAGAGATCGTGCGGCTCTGCGAGGCCCGGGGGCTGCATGTGGTGCGGCGCAGCCAAATGGGCGAGCTGTCCACGGATGTCTATCTGGCGGACACTCTTGGCGAGATGGCGCTTTGGTATCGCTCCGCCGCGGTGACCATCGTCTGCGGCTCCTTGGTGCCGCTGGGTGGGCACACCCCGTTCGAGCCCGCGGCCCATGGGTCCGCCCTTATACACGGCCCGCATGTGGCGAATTTCCAAGACATCTATGCCGAATTGGACGATGCTGGCGGTGCGCTCTGTGTGAAAAACGCGCAAGAGCTCGGTGCGGCGCTTTGCAAGCTGTCGCAGGACGCGGCACGGGCAAGGCAGATCGCGGCCGCAAAACGCGTGACGGGTCGGTTCCAGGCGGCCTCGGCAGGCACCGCCCCGGTGCTAAGGGCTTTGCTGTATCACCTTGGTCAGGCGTGATTTTTTCTGATATCGCTTATATTTGATCGTCGAGCCCTGTTGCTTCTAGCCCGCAGTTTGTTAGCCTACGATTATAGATTGGCGCGGACCCAGCCGCGTTGGGCAGAATCAATAGGTCGATGGGGGCACGGGCTAAAAGAATGCGACAGATCCGGTTTGACTCGGGCGGCAAGACCTCTGTGCGCACGCAGTTTGGCGCGCTGTGCTACCGGGTGCGCCGCGACGAGGTTCAGGTGCTATTGGTCACCAGTCGCCGCTCTGGGCGCTGGATCATCCCCAAAGGATGGCCGGAGAACAATGCCACGCCGCACAAGGCCGCCAAGCGCGAAGCCTGGGAGGAAGCCGGCGCGCAGGGACGCGTGAACGGCAACGCGCTGGGCATCTTTTCCTACGTTAAGGAGCGCAAGGACACCGACCTGCCCGTGGTTGTGGTGGTCTTCCCGATGAAGGTCAAAAGCACCTCGTCACGATACCCCGAGGCGCATCAGCGCCGGCGCAAGTGGTTCTCTTGCGAGAAGGCCGCGGCCAAGGTGCAGGAACCGGAATTGCGAAGAATGCTCAGGCAATTTGACCCCAAGTCCCTAAAACGTTGATTTTTTGGCGTTTGAGGCGCTTGTGCGGTTGCTCGCGCGCGATTTAGACATATTGTCTTAGGATGTTCGTGAATAAGTAGGCCCATGATCCGCTACGCTCTAAAATGCTCGGATGACCACAGCTTTGAAAGCTGGTTCGCCTCGGCGAAGGCGTTCGATACGGTGAAATCCGCTGGAATGGTCGTCTGCCCGGTTTGCGGCTCTGACCAGGTCGAAAAGGCGATCATGGCGCCGCGGGTCTCGCCGGCGCGCTCGAAGGCGGAAAAACCGGCCGATCGCCCGCTAGCGGCGCCGATGTCTGACGCAGAAAAGGCGCTGTCTGAGGTCCGCAAGCATGTGGAAGAGAACTCTGACTATGTCGGGCTTGGCTTTGCCGCCGAGGCGCGCAAGATGCATCAGGGCGAAGCGCCGACGCGCTCGATCTATGGCGAGGCGCGCACAGAGGACGCCAAGAAGTTGATTGAAGAGGGCGTGCCGGTGGCTCCGCTGCCCTTCATTCCGCAGCGCAAGACCAACTAATCCCATCGCGGTGGGCGCCAGCGCTGGCGGGCTGACGCTGAACCTTAACGTGTATAACGGGGTGCCGTCTGAGAAGCTGCCCGAGGCCTTCCAAGACATCCGCAACAAGATGGATGACGCCGCCGACGATTTGCCCGACGGCATGCAGGGCCCCACGACGAACACCAATTACGGCGACGTGGCGATTGCCACCGTCGCGGTGACCGGGGAAGGCTTCGACTATGCCGAGATCTGGGACGCTGCCGACGCGCTGCGGTCCGGGCTCGATCAGGTGGACGGGATCACGAAGGTCACCATCTCGGGCGATCAGGACCCTCGCATATGGCTCGAGATCGACAGCCAACGGCTGGCCGCTATGGGCGTGCAGATCAACCGGGTGCTCAACGACCTGCAGGCGCAGAACGTGGTCCTCCCCGCCGGACGGCTTGATGAGGGCGGCAAGCCGGTCGTGACTTGAGCGGCTGCTGCGGCAAATTCACGCTCGGCTGCAAAGATCAACGATTTCTTAACCGAGGGGCGGGAAGCTAGAAATGGGTGGGTGACGCCCGTCACGAGCGGCCGCTCCCACCCGGATCTATGATCCGGGGCGAATCACCAAGAAATTATTAACCAGCGCGTATTATCCGAAAGCTGCAGTGTCGCATATTCGGAGCGCCCGGCTTGGCGAAACGGATGCACTTACGGCTCTTCCGGATCATGCGCGTCGCCGGGGTCATCGGCGCCGCGCTCCCCCTGGTAAAGCGGCCCCTGCATGTACTGCCCCAGGCCGAACCGCGCCACGACGCCCAATGCGGCGGTGATCGGAACCGCCAGCAGCAGCCCAACAAAGCCAAAGAGCGCGCCGAACACGGACAGCGCAAACAGCAGCCATACAGGATGCAGCCCCACGCTTGAGCCCACCAGCTTGGGCGTCAGGATGTTGCCCTCGACGAACTGCCCGAAGAAGAAGATCACCACCACGGCGATCAGCCAGAACCACTCGCCCCAGAATTGGAACAGCGCCAGCCCGATGGCCAGCCCGCCGCCCACGATGGCGCCGACATAGGGGATGAAGGACAGGATGCCCGCGATGGCGCCCACCACCAGCCCGAAATTCAGCCCCACCAATGCCAAGGCGACGGCGTAAAACGTGCCTTGGATCAGCATCACGGTGCCCTGCCCGCGGATGAAGGCCGCCAGCGTGTTGTCGATCTCGCGGGCCAGCAACCGGATCGTGTCCAGGTGATCGCGCGGCAGCATCTCGTCCACGCGGGCCACCATGTGGTCCCAGTCCAAGAGCAGGTAGAAGGCCACGACGGGCACGATCACCAGCAGCACCACGATGTTCAGCAGCCCCGCCGCCGAGGACAGCACGCTGTTGATCAAGGCGCCGCCCTTCTCCTGGATCATCGCGCCAAAGCGTTCCAGCGACTGGCGCACGACAGAGCTCTCGTCGGCCAGGGCCGGGAAGCGCTCGGTCAGAAAGGCCTGCAGGTCGCGCATATATTGCGGCGCCGCGCTGACAAGGGCGCTGCCCTGCTGCGCCAGCGCCGGGATCACGGCCAGGGCCAGGATGACAAAGACCAGCACGGCGCCCAGCATGATCACCGTTGTTGCCATGGCGCGGGACAAGCCCCAATTCTCTAGCCGGTCCGCGATGGGGTCCAGGCAGTACGCGATGGCCCCGCCCAGTACGAAAGGCAGGATCGTGTTGCCCAGATACCAAAGCACAACCAGGAACACCGCCGCCGCGATGCCCCAGATCCTAAACTGCTGCTGAACTGTAAGTGCCATGCCCGTGCCCGTGCCCCGAAAGCCCATTCTAATGCGACCTTCATAGGCCGAAACGGGGCGCCGTCGAACAAAAAAAAAGCCCCGCTAGAAAAGCGGGGCCCCACTCGTTAAGCCGTGTTGCACTCGTTAAACCGCATCAGTGGGCTAGTGGCAGGCGGGACGCGTGCCGGGCAGAAGGACCTTGTCGACAACGTGGATCACGCCGTTATCGGCCTTGATATCCGCGATAATGACGTTGGCCATCTCGCCGGTGCCGTCGGCGATCATCACGCCGCCAGAATTCTTGGTGATGCACAGCCGCTCGCTGGCCAGGATCGGTTTGAAGTAGTTCGACCCGTGCGGGATGCCCGCCGCGGGCAGGTTGCGATCGTCCACGTGATAAAGCAGCACGTTGGTCAGCTGGCCCTTGTTCTCGGGCTTCAGCAGGGTCTCGACGGTGCCGTCAGGCAGCGCGGCAAAGGCGTCGTTGACCGGCGCGAAGACGGTGAAAGGGCCGGGGCCCTGCAGCGTCTCGACAAGACCGGCGGCGGAAACGGCGGCCACCAGGGTGGAGAAACGCTCGTCGCCGGCGGCGATATCAACGATGGAGTTGGCAGAAGCCGGCACAGCCAAGCCCAGCACACAGGCCGATGCCTGCGCGATTTTACGCAAGATAGTCATGATGTTATCCCTATACTGATACGCGTCTTTGCGTATGGTTAGGTTACGGGCACTGTCACAAACTGGATCAAAACCTCACGAACCCGTGAAGACTGTCTCGGCCAAAAAATCTCGGTAGGGGTAGGGTGTGTGCTTGCACGCACCGCTTGGTCAGCGATGCGCACGGCTCTTAGAACGGCAGGTTCTTTGGGAGCTCTAATCACCGGGAAACGCACTGCCAGCCGACGGTAATATGTGCGGCAATCGCCATCTGCCCGGCTGGCTTCCGTCTGCGCCGTTGAGATGTTCCTATGACTGAGATCTGCTGGACCATCTGACCATCAGCGCCGGGCATTTCATGCCGCGACGGCCTCCAAGAGCCATTGCAGATGTCGCGGGTTGCGGATCTCAAGCTCTCATACCTCAATGGGCTGCAGCTTGGATGGGAGCGGCTCCACAGGCAAAGCTAACGCGTTCGCGCTGACGTGATACCGACGCAATACCGACATTGGATTTCACCCCAAACTGCCCCCCCCCAAAAAGGAACGGGCCGCGCGGTGGCGGCCCGTCTGGGTCTTCGTCTCAATCAAGGCCTACCGCGGCGGCTGCGGCATCCATCCGGGCATCGCCACATCGGCATGGGCGAATTGCGGCATGTTCGCGGCCAGATCGCCCATGTTCTTAATGTCCTTGTCGTTCAGGAAGGCCTGGGTGATCAGTGTCGGCGGCACGATCACGCTGGCGCCCGGGTCCTCTCCGGCTAGCAGCATCGCAAGCGCCCGCACCGAGACCTCGCCCACCACGGCGGGGTTGGTGGCCACGGTGGCCTTCCAGGCCGAGCCCGGCTCGCGCATCGCCGAGATATCCGCGGTTGAGACATCCGCCGAGTAGATCGAGACCTGGTCGGTCAGCCCGGCCTCGTCCACGGCGATCTTCACGCCCTTGGCGAACTCATCATAGGGCGCGAAGAACACGTTGATATCCGGGTTGGCCTGCAGCGCAGAGCGCGCCTGGTTGGCGTTGGCATTGGCAATCGGGTTGTCCAGCGTGCCGATCACCGCGCGCTCGTTGATGCCGGGGTTGGCGGCCTTGATTTCTTCCCAGGCCACGTGGCGGCGGTCCAGCGGCGCGATGCCGGGCACATAGACGTAACCGGCCTCCCACTTGTCGCCATTATCCGCAAGCGCCTGATCCAAAGCCATTTTTCCAAGCAGATAGTCGGATTGCTCGACCTGGGGGATGCTTTCGTTCTCGACGTTCACATCGAAGGCCACGACCTTGATCCCGGCGTCCAGAGCGCGCTGCGCGGCGTCCTTCATGCTCTCGGTCAGCCCGTGCTGGATCACGATCCCGTCCACGCCAAGCGCGATGGCCTGGTCCACCATGTCCGCCTGCAAGGCCGCGTCCTGGCGGCTGTCAAAGACCCGCAGGTCCACGCCCAGAGCCGCCGATTGCGCCTCGACGCCTGACAAGTAGGCCTGGAAGAAGTCGCCCGTGGACAGGTACCGCACCAGCGCGATCTTCACCTCGCCCGCGTTGTCGAATGGCGCCGGCATGTCCGCGGCCAGCGCCGGGGTCGCCCCGGCCAGCATCGCGCCGCCCATCAGGCCCAGCATAGTTCTTCTCTTCAATGTCATCTCATGTCCTCCCATAGATGCTTGCTTCAAAACCTTGTTTCAGTGCCCGCCTCTGCGCCCCCTGCCTGAGAGCGCGAAGGTGAAGACCAGCGCCACAACAAGCACGCCGCCCTTCACAAAATCCTGCGTGTAATAGGGCGCGTTCATCATCGTCAGCCCCTGCAAGAGCACGCCCACAAAGAGCGCTCCGATGGCGGTTCCAAAGGCGTTGGGCTTGGCCGCGCCGAGCACTGCGAAGCCGATCAATGCCGCCGCCACGCTGTCGAGCAGCAGGTTGTTGCCCGAGGCGATGTCGCCCCGCCCCAGCCGCGCCGCCAGCAGGATGCCCCCGATCGAGGCGGTCACGCCCGAGATCATATAGGCGGCGACCTTATAGCCGGTTACATTGGCGCCGGCCAAAGCCGAGGCGCGCTCGTTCGAGCCGATGGCATACATCAACCGCCCATGGCGGGTGAGCTCCAGAAACACCCAGATCAGCACGCCCACCAGGATGAAGATGATCACCGGCACCGGGATCAGGTTCTCGATGAAGACATCGAACCGGTGCCGCCCGAGCCACAGGAAACCGGCCGAGAACGTGCCCTCTGCCGTGCTGCCATCGGGCAGGGTCATGCCCGTGGCGACAGAGCGACCCTCGGTGGGGATGCGCTGCAACCCGATCAAAAGGAACATCATGCCCAGCGTCGCCAAGAGGTCCGGCACCCGCATCTTCACGATCAAAAGCCCGTTGATCAGCCCCACGAAGGCGCCCATGACCAGGCAAGCCAGCACCGCGACGACGGCTGATTGCTCCAGCACCACCATGAAATAGGCCGACATCATCAGCGAGGACGTGGCCACCGAGCCGATGGACAGGTCGAACCCGTCAACCACCAGCGTGCAGGTCACCCCCAGCGCCAGGATCCCGGTGATCGCCACCGACTGGAACACGAACACCGCCGAGCGCGCCCCCGCGAACCCCTGCGCGGCGAAAGAGAAATACAGCACCAGCCCAAAGAGCAGCAGCAAAAAGCCGTAGCGGATGGCGAAATCGCGGATCTTCTGCGCGTCGTTCAAAATTCAAATCCCAAGCTGCGCGGCGCTCTGGCCGGAGATCTGCGCCATCAGCGGCGCCAGATCGATGTTCTCGTTGCGATGCTCGCCCACCAGGGCCTCTTCGTTCAGCACCAGGATGCGGTCGGCGATCTCCAGCGCCTCGTCGATCTCGGCGACAAAGACGATGGTGGCGCGCTGGTCAGAGGTGGCGCGGATATGGGCGCCGATGTCCCGGCGCGCCTGGATGTCGACGCCCTGGAAGGGCTCGTCCAGCACCAAGAGCTTGCAGGGCTGGCTCAGCCAGCGGCCCACCATGACCTTCTGCTGGTTGCCGCCCGAGAGCGTCAGGATGTCATCCGCGGCGGATTGGCAGACCACGCCCAGCGTGTCGACCATGGCCTCGGTCGCGCGGCGCTGCCTGCGGCGGCTCAGCATCGAGAGGGCAGAGTGGCGCGCGAAGAAGGGCACGGTGAGGTTGTTGGTGATGTCGAAGTCCGGGATCACGCCGTTCGAGGCGCGGTCCTTGGGGCACATATGCACGCCGCGCCGGATGGCCTCGGCGGCGCTGCGGGGCGCGTAGGCCGCGCCGTCCAGGGTCATCGCCCCCGCGGCGGGCTGCGTCAGACCAAAGAGCACCGCGGCGAGCTTTGTCTTGCCGCTGCCCAGGAGGCCCGCGATGGCCACGACCTCGCTGCGATGGGCGGTTAGGGTCAAATCCGCGCCGCCCTCGGACAGGGCGACGCCGTTGAGTTGGAGGACCGGCGCGCCCTGCGCGCCTACGTTCACATCAACCTCGGTCATGCGATGCCCCAGCATCGCCGTCACCGCGCCCTCGTAGTCCAGGGCCTCGCCCTCGAACGTGCCCGAGATCTCGCCGTCCCGCATCGACACGATGCGATCTGCGATGCGGCGGATATCGGACATGCGGTGCGAGATGTAGAGGATCGCGACACCCGTGTCGCGCAACCTGTCGATCAAGGCAAAGAGCCGGTCGGCCTCTGAGGCGGACAGGGACGAGGTCGGCTCGTCCAGGATCAGCACCTTGGGTTCATGCGCCATGGCCCGCGCGATGGCGATCATCTGGCGATCCGCCACGCCCAGCGCGGAGACGGGCGTGCGCACGTCCACCCCAAGCTGCATCCCCTCGGCGATCTTGCGCGCCTCGCGCCGGATGGCGCGGTCCGACAGGAAGAACCCGGACATCGCGGGCAGGCGGTCCAGCATCAGGTTCGAGGCCACGTCCAGCTCCGGCGCCACCCCGTCATTGATCGACTGGTGCACCGTCACGATGCCCGCGCGGAAGGCGTCTCGGGGGTTGGCGGGGGCAAAGCGCGTGCCGAACAGGCTGACCTCGCCCGCATCTGCCTGATGTATGCCGCAGAGCACCTTCACCAGGGTGGACTTGCCCGCGCCATTGGCGCCCATCAGCACGGTCACCGCGCCGGAAGGCAGTGTCAGGTTGATTCCCCGCAGCACCTGGTTCGGTCCGAAGGCCTTGCGCAGGCCTTTGATATCGCATGCAATTTCAGACAATCCACTCCTCCCAATGTTGGCACGTTAGACCATGGGCATCATATGTCAAGTGCATTGACAAATGTAAGCAACCTGGCAATGTAGGGCCCATTCAAACGCCCACAGGGAGTACGTGACGCGTGTTAGATGGTAAGGAATACAAGGCGCTAACGGTCGAATCACTGACCGAACGGCTGGCCGGGCTGCCCGCGGTGGCCGATCGCGTCGGCGGGGCGCCGGCGGCGTGGCAGGTCCACGAGGTCGGCGACGGCAACCTCAACCTCGTCTTCATCGTCACCGGCGCAACGGGCTCGGTGATCGTCAAGCAGGCGCTGCCCTATGTGCGGCTGGTGGGCGATAGCTGGCCGCTGCCGCTCTACCGCGCCTTCTACGAATACCACGTGCTGATCCGGCAGGCGGCGCGCGACCCCGGCTCGGTGCCCGAGATCTATCACTTCGACGAGACGCAGGCGCTGATCGTGATGGAGTATCTCTCGCCGCATGTGATCCTGCGCACCAAGCTGATCGCGGGCGAACGGGTGGAGGGGCTTGGCGAGCGGCTGGGGCTGTTCTGCGCGCGCACGGCGTTCCGCGGGTCAGAGCTGTCGATGGTCAGCGCCGACAAGAAGGCCGATGTGGGGCTGTTCTCGGGCAATGTGGAGATCCCGGCGATCACCGAGGGGCTGGTGTTCCGCGACCCGTATTTTGACGCCGAGATGAACCACCATACCGAAGGGCTCGACCCGGTGGTGAAGACTCTGCGCGATGACGTGGCGATGAAGGGCGAGGTGCAGGCGCTGTTCCGTGCATTTTCGGCCAAGTCCGAGACGCTCTGTCACGGCGACCTGCACTCCGGCTCGGCCATGTGCACGGGCGATGAGACCAAGGTGATCGACCCAGAGTTCGGCTTTTACGGGCCGTTCGGGTTCGATCTTGGCATGCTGATTGCGAATTACCTGATGGCCTATTTCAGCCAGCCCGCCCATCGCGGCGCGGATCTGGCGGCCTATCAGGAGTGGATCCTGGACGNACCTTCGACAATGCGCTGGAGCTGCTGGTTGCGGGCGGCTATTCGCTGGCACACGCGACCATGATGATGATTCCCGAGGCCTGGTCGAACAATCCGCTGATGGATCCGGCCCGCCGCGCCTTCTACGAATACCACGTGCTGATCCGGCAGGCGGCGCGCGACCCCGGCTCGGTGCCCGAGATCTATCACTTCGACGAGACGCAGGCGCTGATCGTGATGGAGTATCTCTCGCCGCATGTGATCCTGCGCACCAAGCTGATCGCGGGCGAACGGGTGGAGGGGCTTGGCGAGCGGCTGGGGCTGTTCTGCGCGCGCACGGCGTTCCGCGGGTCAGAGCTGTCGATGGTCAGCGCCGACAAGAAGGCCGATGTGGGGCTGTTCTCGGGCAATGTGGAGATCCCGGCGATCACCGAGGGGCTGGTGTTCCGCGACCCGTATTTTGACGCCGAGATGAACCACCATACCGAAGGGCTCGACCCGGTGGTGAAGACTCTGCGCGATGACGTGGCGATGAAGGGCGAGGTGCAGGCGCTGTTCCGTGCATTTTCGGCCAAGTCCGAGACGCTCTGTCACGGCGACCTGCACTCCGGCTCGGCCATGTGCACGGGCGATGAGACCAAGGTGATCGACCCAGAGTTCGGCTTTTACGGGCCGTTCGGGTTCGATCTTGGCATGCTGATTGCGAATTACCTGATGGCCTATTTCAGCCAGCCCGCCCATCGCGGCGCGGATCTGGCGGCCTATCAGGAGTGGATCCTGGACGTGATCGACGAGACCTGCACGGTTTTCGCCGCTGAATTCATGCGGCTTTGGGAAACGGAACGCACCGGCATGCTCTATGACCGGGCGCTGTTTGAGGACCAGGGCCATTCCAGCCACGCCGCCCTGCGCCAGGTTCTCGACGACATCTGGCGCGACTGTCTTGGCTATTGCGGGATCGAGATGCACCGGCGCGTCCTGTCCCTCGCCCATAACGCGGATTTCGAAAGTATCGAGGACGTCGCCGTGCGGGCGCCGCTAGAGGCCCGCAACCTGATGATGGGGCGCGACCTGATCCTGACCCGCAATGTCATCGCCAACCAAGCCGCGCTCTGCGATATGGCGCGCAAATGGAACGAGGAGACGGTCCTGTGAAAGTGAATGGCGAACATTACCGCTCGATCTGGCGCGACGGTGCGACTGGCGAGGTGCGGATCATCGACCAGCGCTGGCTGCCGCATCAGTTCAAGATGGTGACGATCCGCACGCTGGAGGAATTCGAGGTCGCGATCCGCGATATGTGGGTGCGCGGCGCGCCGCTGATCGGCGCTACCGCAGGTTTTGGCATCGCCGAGCAGATGGAGCGCGACCCCTCCAATGCCGGGTTCCAGACCGCCTATGAGGTGCTGAACGCCACCCGGCCCACGGCGATCAACCTGCGCTGGGCGCTGGACCGCTGCCGCGACGCCCTGATGCCGCTGAGCGAAGGCGAGCGGGCAGAGGCCGCCTGGGCCCTGGCGCAAGAGATCTCTGACGAGGATGTGGGCATCAACAAGAGCATCGGCCAACACGGGCTGAAGCTTATCCAGGACATCGCCGCCACCAAGCCCGCGGGCGAGCCGGTGCGCGTGCTGACCCATTGCAACGCGGGCTGGATCGCCACGGTGGATTGGGGCACGGCGACCTCGCCGATGTATCACGCCCATGACGCGGGGCTGCCGGTGCATATCTGGGTCGACGAGACGCGGCCCCGCAATCAGGGCGCGCTGACCTCCTGGGAGCTGGGCGAGCACGGCGTGCCGCACACCTATATCGTGGACAACGCTGGCGGGCATCTGATGCAGCACGGCCAGGTGGACCTGGTGATCACCGGCACCGACCGCACCACCGCGCAGGGCGATGTCTGCAACAAGATCGGCACGTATCTAAAGGCGCTGGCCGCACGCGACAACGGCGTGCCCTTCTATGTGGCGCTGCCCTCGCCAACGATCGACTGGACCGTGCGCGATGGCGTGGCCGAGATCCCCATCGAGGAGCGCCCGGCGCAAGAAACCACCCATGTGCTGGGACGGGACGCCGCGGGCGCGGTGTCCACGGTGCAGGTCTCGCCGGATGGCTCCCCAGGCGGCAACCCCGCCTTTGACGTCACGCCCAACCGGCTTGTGACCGGGCTGATCACCGAGCGCGGGGTCTGCGCGGCCTCTGCCGAGGGGCTGGCTGGCCTGTTCCCCGAAAAGGCGGGGTAAGCCGCCATATGCCCGCCAACCCCGCCTCTGCTGTGGATCGCAAACCGCGCCTGGTCTCTCCCAAGGCGGACCCGACCGCCATTGATCACATGATCCGCGCGGCCTGGGCCTATTACTTTGACGGCAAGAAGCAGTCTGACATTGCTGCGATGCTGGGGGTCAGCCGCGCTTCGGTGGTGAACTACCTGCAAGAGGCGAAGGCGCGCGGCTATGTGCGGGTGACGATGCACCCAGAGGTCTTTGTCGAGCACAGCCTGTCGCAGGAGCTGGCCGATGCGTTCGGCCTGACGGCGGTGCAGGTCTATCCCGATGGCGAGGACGAGACGGCCTCGCTGAAGCGCGTCGCGCGCGGGGCGGCGGATTGGCTGCCGCGGCTTTTGGCGCCCGGCGACCGGTTGGGCGTGTCCTGGGGGCAGACGGTGTTCGAGGTCTCCGACGCCGCCGCCGACACGCCGATTGACGACATGACGGTTGTGCAGCTTGTGGGCTCGCAGGCCACGCCGCTGGGCTTTGCAGCCGAGACCTGTTCGGCCAACCTCGCGCGGCGGCTCAGCGCGGAATGCGTGAACCTGCACGCGCCGCTGGTGCTGAGCGATGCGGGCCTGGCCAAGCAACTGAGCGCGGAGCCCTCCATCGCGCGCCAGCTTGAGGCGGTGCGCGCCTGCAACAAGACGATCTTTGCCGCCGGGAGCTGTAGCGCGGTCAGCCATGTGGTGGCCTCGGGCGTGGTGGACGAGGCGGGCCTGCAGGATTACCGCGCGCGCGGCGCCGCGGCGGTGATCTGCGGGCGCTTCATCGACGCCTCTGGCGCGCCCATTCCAGGCGAGATCGACGCGCGTATGATCGGCGTCACCCTGGAGGAGATGCGCGGCAAGGAAATGGGGTTCTTGGTGGCCTCGGGGCCAGAGCGCGCCTCGCCCGCCCTGGCCGTGATCCGCGGCGGCTATGCGACCCATCTGGCCACCTGCACCGCAACCGCGCGGCGCCTATTAGAGCAGGCCGCCTGAGCACGATAAAGAGATTAACCAGCGCCGGAATGCATGGGCGCAAACCTGGATGAGAAAGCGATGATCGAGAACTGGTATGACGCGGGCAAAGCAGGGGAATGGCGGTCCGAGGCCGGGGCTGATCCTGCGGATCAGGAGCTTGGCGAACGGGTCTACACCTCGCGCCTGATTGGGCAGAACCCGGATCTGTTGATGCATGGCGGTGGCAACACCTCGGTCAAGCTGCAGCGGCCGGACCTGTTCGGCCAGATGCAAGACGTGCTGCATGTGAAGGGCTCGGGCTGGGATCTGGATGTGATCGAGGCGGCGGGGCTGCCGGGCGTCTGGCTGGAGCCTCTGCTTAAGCTGCGCGCGCTGGACGCGCTCAGCGACGAGGACATGGTGAACTACCAGCGCTCCAGTCTGCTGGATTCGAAGTCCCCGAACCCCTCGGTGGAGACCCTGCTGCACGCCTTCCTGCCGCATAAATACGTTGATCACACCCACGCGACGCCCTTCCTGGTGCTGGCCGACCTGCCGAATGCCGAGGAGGTCTGCCGCGAGATATTCGGCGACCGGCTGGGCATCGTGCCCTATATCATGCCCGGGTTCGGGCTCGCCAAGAAGGCCGCCGAGGTCTACGAGCAGAACCCGGATGTCGAGGGGCTTTTGCTGATCCAGCACGGGCATTTCGCCTTCGGGCCGACGGCCCAGGCGAGCTATGACAAGATCGTGCAGCACACCAACGAGGTGGCCGCGTATCTGGGGATGGAGACGCTGACCCCCATCGGCGAGCGCGTGCCTGCCGACGGGTTGGACGCGCTGCCGGTGCTGCGCGGGGTGATCGCCGAGGTGAATGCGGATCGCGATGGGGCGATGCCGGTCTTTGATCTGCGCAATGGCGAGCACACGCACGCGTTTATGACGCGCCCGGATGTGGACGCGCTGGCCACCCGCGGCATGGCCTCGCCCGACCACGTACTGCGGACCAAGGGGCGGCCGCTGGTGCTGCGGCGCGCGGACCTGGAGAGCCGCGAGGCGATCAAGGCCAAGGTCGAGAGCTTCGCCGATGATTACCGCGCCTATTTCGAGCGCCAAGCGCCCAACGCCAATGAGCCCAAGACCCTGCTGACCCCGGACCCCAAACACGCCTGGATCGAGGGCGTGGGCGTCCTCGGCATCGGCGGCAACGCCAAGGCGGCGAGCGCCGCCGCCGACCTGGCCGAGCAGAACCTGCGCGTGCGTGCCGTGGGCGAGGACGCGGGCGGGTTCTACCCGTTGAATGAAAAGGACATGTTCGACTGCGAATACTGGTCGCTGGAGCAGGCCAAGCTGGGCAAGGGCGCCCCGCCGCCCTTCCAGGGCAAGGTGGTGATGGTCACTGGCGGCGCGGGGGCGATCGGGCTGGCCACGGCCAAGGCCTTCGCCGCGAAGGGCGCGAATGTGATGCTGGTGGATCTGGACCAGGGCGCGCTGGATACGGCGCTGGAGAGCCTGGGGCGCTGGCATGCGGGCCATGCCTGCGACATCACCGAGGCGGGCGCCGCGGAGGCGGCCCTGCGGGCCGCGGTCCTCAGGTTTGGCGGGCTGGACATCCTGGTCTCGAACGCGGGCAGCGCCACGGGGGGCGCGATGCTCGAGCTGGACGACGCGGCCTTCCGAAAGGCCTTCGAGCTGAACTTCTTCGCCCACAAGAACTTCGCCACCGCTGCGGCGCGGCTCATGCAAGAGCAGGGGCGCGGCGGGCAGATCCTGTTCAACATCTCCAAGCAGGCGATCAACCCCGGCAAGAATATGGGCGCCTATGGCACGCCCAAGGCCGCCACGCTTTTCCTGATGCGCCAGCTTACGCTGGAGCTGGCCGGGTCCGGCATCCGCGTGAACGGGATGAACGCCGATCGGATCCGCTCTGGCCTGCTGACGGATGGTTTCATCAAAGAGCGCGCGGCGGCGCGCGGTGTCAGCGAAGAGACCTATATGGGCGGCAATCTATTGGGTCGCGAGGTCGAGGCCCGTCACGTCGCCGACGGGTTCGTGAACCTCGCCCTGATGGAGCGCACCACCGGCCATGTGGTCACCGTGGATGGCGGCAACACAGAGGCGGAGCTGCGGTAGCGGAGCCGCCGCGTGGCGGTGGCGGCGTAAACGCTCTAGCACGTATAGTTCAAGCCCAGCCGCCCGCCGTCCACATAGACCGTCTCGCCGGTGATGTAGCTGGCCTTAGGGCCGGCCAGAAACGCGACAACGTCGCCGATCTCGCGCGCCGTGCCCACTCGCTGCAGCGGCGTGCGCGACATCGCGCGGGCCATGGCCTCGGGGCTGGAATTCACCGCCGACATCATCGCCGTGTCGATGGAGCCCGGCCCCACGGCGTTCACCCGGATGCCGTGCGGGGCCAGGGCAAGTGCTGCGGCCTTGGTGACCTGCATCACGCCGCCCTTCGAGGCGCAATAGGCCGCGATGTCCGGGATGGCGACCTGCGCATTGATCGAGGACATGTTGACCACCGCGCCCGTCAGCCCCTGTGCCACCATGGTCCTTGCGGCCCTCTGCGTGCAAAGAAAAGTGCCCTTCAGGTTGACGTCGATCACGTGAGAGAACTGCTCGACGCTCATCTCTAGGAACGGCGCGGGGCCAGAGATGCCGGCGCAGTTTACGAGTTGCGTGACGGGGCCGACCTCTGTTTCCACCTGGTCAAAAAGTACCGCGATCTGATCGGGCTGGCCGACGTCGCAGGCGTAGCCATGGCCGCCGAAATCGGCGGCCGCCTCTGCGGCGTTCTCCAGATCAGCGATCACGATGCGCGCGCCGTCCTCGGCCAGGGCCTCGGCGCAGGCATAGCCAATGCCGCGGCCGCCGCCGGTGATCAGAGCAATAGGTTGGTCAGGCATGTACGTTCCTTACTTTGATGTCGGCGGTCACAGTGTTTCAGTGTCCAGGTTAAGCCAGGCGATCTCTCGCGGGCTGAGCGAGACCGCAAGCGCGGGCAGGGTGGTGGCGATCTCGCCGGGCGAGCGCGGCCCGATCAGCGCGAAGGAGGGAAAGCTTTGCTCCAGCACCCAGGCGGCGGCGACCTGGAAGGGTTCGACGCCCCTTTCAGAAGCAAGCGCCGTGGCGCGGCGGCGCCGCTCGGCATTGCCCGCGCTGGCAAAGCAGGTGTCGGGGTTGGTGTCCTCGGGCAGCTCTGTGCGCGTGCCCACATCAAAGAAATACCCGCGGGCCTGGCTGGACCAGCTGAGATGCGCGGTGCCGCTGTCGCGCAGGAAGCCGAGGGTTGTGGGATCATTTGACGAGATGCAGCCCGGCCAGACGGGCTGCTCCATCCGCGCCAGCGAGAGGTTGTTGTTCAGGATCGTCAGCGGGTTCAAGCCATTGGCCGCGGCATAGGCGTTCGCCTCTTGGAAGCGCGCCACCGACCAGTTCGAGCCGCCGATAGCGCCGATCAGCCCCTTGGCCTGCAACGCGTTCAACGCGTCCATGAACTCGCCCACGGGCACATCCAGGTTGTCGCGATGCATGATGTAGATGGGCGCGTGGTCAAGCTGCAACCGCTCCAGCGAGATCTCCAGCTGCGCTGCGATGGCGCGGGGCGTGCAGTAGGGCGTGTGCGCGCCCTTGGCGATCACCACGACCTCTTTGGCGAGGCCGCGCGTGGCGATCCAGTCGCCCAGAACCGCCTCATGCCGCCCGCCGCCATAGACGAACCCGGTGTCGAACGCATTGCCCCCGGCCTCGATCCAAGCGTCCCAGACGATCGCGCCCTCGGCCAGCGTGTCGCGGTTGTCGCAGCCGATGATGAGCTTGGAGACGTCGCGGTCGAGCCCCGCGATCCGCGCCATGGGCATCTCTGGACGGGCGGCGGGCATGCTGCCCGCGATCCTGCGGAGACCCTTCGGGGTCTCGGCTGGCAAGGTATAGCCCGCCTGCGCGCGCCAAGCATCGACCACCCGAGCGGTTCCAATGCTGTCGGCCCAGGACGGCGCCGGGGCGGGCGCCTGGGTCTGGCCCGCGAGGATCGCGGAGCTGGCAAGCTCCGCCTCATGCGCAAAGAGGATGCAGGGGTCTTTGATGTGCTCCTCGCGCCCTTGCGGGCACTCCTCGCCATCACGGCGTATAACGATCACCGCGTCCGAGGGGCCTGCATCGCGGCCCGGCATCCAGGGATCGGGCAAATGGATCTGGCCCTTGGTGCCGATGATCGTCGCTGTGTTTTCCATTGCCAGGCTGATCGCCGTGCCCAGCTCGGCCGTTACCCCGCCCTCAAAGAGCAGCGAGCAAAACGCGGTCTCGTCCACGCCGTCCTTGGTCAGCGCGCCGGTGCCCGCGACCTGCAGCGGCTCGGCAAAGGGCAAGCCCTGCGCCGCCCCCGCGATCAAGCGCGCGAAGGACACCGGGTAGAGCCCCACATCCAGGATCGCGCCGCCCGCCAGTGCCGGGTCATAGAGCCGCGAGGCCGGGTCATAGCCCGCCGCGAAGCCGAACTGCGCCGAGATATGCCGCACCGCGCCGATCTCGCCCGCCTGGATCATCTCGACCACCCGCGCGATCTGCGGATGGCAGCGATACATCAGCCCCTCCATGAAGAAGCGGCCCTCTTGGGCGGCCACCTCGGTCACAGCCACGACCTCCCCGGCCACCAGCCCCGCGGGCTTCTCGCACAGCACGTGCTTGCCGGCGCGCAGCGCGTCGATGGAAAGCTGCGCATGCGTGGGATGCGGGGTGGCGATGTAGATCGCGTCCACGGCGTCGGAGGCGATCAGCGCGGCGTAGCTGTCAAACCGCAGCCCCACGCCGAAGCGGTGCCCGAAGGCCGCGCGCCGCTCTGGTGAGCGGCTGGCGATGGCCTCTAGGCGACCGCTGTCGCATTCCGCCAATCCTTGCGCGAAGTTGCCCGCGATTGCGCCCGGGCCAATGATGCCCCACCTGACCTGATCCATAAAATACTCCCTAATTGAGACAGAGCGTGCCCCAGCGCGTGGACGGACGCAACGCGGCTCTTGCATCTTCCGCCAGATTGGTTTTGCTGAGTGCGAGTAACCTTCTTTGGAGTGCGTGCGATGGGACCGAAGCTGGCATTTGTGGGCGCGGGATCGACCGTCTTTATGAAGAACATCGTGGGTGACGTGCTGTCCCGCCCGGGCCTGGGCGAGACCCATCTGGCGCTTATGGACATCGACGCGGCGCGGCTGGCGGAGTCCGAGCTGGTCGCCAAGAAGATCATCGCCAGCCTCGGCGTGGGCGCCACGGTCAGCACGCATTTGGACCAGCGCGAGGCCCTGGAGGGCGCCGACTTCGTCGTCACCGCCTTCCAGATCGGCGGCTACGAGCCCTGCACAGTCACCGATTTCGAGGTCCCCAAGAAGTTTGGCCTGCGCCAGACCATCGCCGACACGCTGGGCATTGGCGGGATCATGCGCGGGCTGCGCACCGTGCCGCATCTCTGGCGCGTCTGCGAAGATATGCTCGCGGTCTGCCCCGATGCGATCCTGATGCAATATGTGAACCCGATGGCGATCAACACATGGGCGATAGCCGAGAAGTTCCCGCAGATCCGTCAAGTGGGCCTGTGCCATTCGGTGCCCCTGACCGCCGAGGAGCTGGCGCGTGACCTGGCCATCCCCGTGGGCAAGATCCGCTATCAGGTGGCGGGGATCAACCACATGGCCTTCTTCCTGAAGTTCGAAGAGATCCTGGCCGACGGCACCTATCGCGACCTCTACCCCGACCTCTTTGCGGGCTACGCCGCGGGCAAGATCCCGCTGCCGTCCTCTTGGAACCCGCGCTGCCCCAACAAGGTGCGCTACGAGATGATGACGCGACTGGGGCTGTTTGTGACCGAAAGCTCTGAGCATTTCGCCGAATACGTGCCCTGGTTCATCAAGCGAGACCGCCCCGACCTGATCGAGCGCTTCGGCATCCCGCTGGATGAGTACCCGCAGCGCTGCGTCGAGCAGGTGGCGGACTGGGCCGCCCAGGCAGAGGTATTCAAATCGGCGCAGACCATCGAGGTTCAGGAGAGCGTGGAATACGCCTCTGACATCGTCGAGAGCGTTTGGACCGGCAAGCCCTCGGTGATCTATGGCAACGTTCGCAATAACGGGCTCATCCCGCAGCTGCCGGACGCCTGCGCGGTCGAGCTGCCCTGCCTGGTGGACCGCAACGGCGTGCAGCCCACCAAGGTCGATACCCTGCCGCCGCAATGCGTGGCGCTGATGCGCACCAACATCAACGTGCAAGAGCTGACCGTGGCCGCGCTGATGGAGGAGAAGCGCGAGCATCTCTACCACGCGGCGATGCTGGACCCGCATACCGCGGCCGAGCTGGACCTTGATCAAATATGGGCGCTGGTGGACGACCTGCTAGAAGCGCATGGCGACTGGAACCCCGCCTGGGCGCGCGGCAAGGGGCACCGCGCGGTGGCTTAGGCGAAACCGGGGGTTCTGGCCTGGAGCGGGCATTCGGGCTCAAGCACACCGCCCAAACAACGCTTGCCGACACCAGACGCAACGGTCCCCAAGCCGCGCAACCGCCCGAGCTTGCCTCGGGCAGCGGCCGACCTCCCCCAGGAGGCCGCTTTTGCTACGTCGCATCTACTTGATCCGTTTCGGTTTCCAGAGATGTCGTCGTTGCTTGACCCGTTGCGCAAGCGACCTCCAGGTCTGCCGCTGCCCGCGTTGCGCTTGGCTCAGGGTGGAGGCCCCGGATCAAGTCCGGGGCGGCAGGTCTCCACTGCCCGCCCCAGGCAAATAGTGCCTCGGGTTTGACGCCAAAGCCTCACTCTGCCGCTTCGAGATACTCCTCCAACGGCGGGCAGGTGCAGACCAGGTGCCGGTCGCCATAGACGTTGTCCACGCGATTGACAGGTGCCCAGTACTTGTCCACCCGAAATGCCCCGGCGGGATAGCAGCCCTGCTCGCGCGTGTAGGGGCGGTCCCAGTCGCCCACCAGATCCTCGACCGTGTGGGGCGCGTTTTTGAGCGGGTTGTTCTCGGCGTCGATGTCGCCTGCGGCCACCGCGTCGATCTCGGCGCGAATGTCTAGCATGGCGTCGCAGAAGCGGTCCAGCTCGGCCTTGGTCTCGCTCTCGGTGGGCTCCACCATGAGCGTGCCCGCCACGGGCCAGCTCATGGTCGGGGCATGGAAGCCGTTGTCGATCAGGCGCTTGGCGATGTCGTCCACGGTGATGCCGTGCTCGGCGAAGGGGCGGGTGTCGAGGATGCACTCATGCGCGATGCGGCCCGATTTGCCGGTGAAGAGGATGTTATAGGCCCCCTCCAGGCGCTTGGCGATGTAGTTGGCGTTCAGGATCGCCACGCGGGTCGCTTGGGTCAGGCCCTCGCCGCCCATCAAGAGCACATAGGCCCAGGAGATCGGCAGGATCGCGGCCGAGCCGTAGGGTGCCGCCGAGACGGGTCCGGCCGCGCCCCCGGTCTCGGGATGGCCCGGCAGGTGCTCGGCCAGATGCGCCTTCACGCCGATGGGGCCCATCCCGGGCCCGCCGCCGCCATGGGGGATGCAGAAGGTCTTGTGCAGGTTCAAATGCGAGACGTCCGAGCCGATCTCGCCCGGCTTGGCCAGCCCGACCAGGGCGTTCAGGTTCGCCCCGTCCAGATAGACCTGCCCGCCGTGATCGTGGGTGATGTCGCAGACCTCGCGCACGGTCTCCTCGAACACGCCATGGGTCGAGGGGTAGGTGATCATGCAGGCGGCCAGGCGGTCCCCCGCGGCCTCGGCCTTGGCGCGGAAGTCCTCAAGGTCGATATCGCCATTCTCGGCGGATTTGACCACCACGACCTCCATCCCGCACATCTGGGCGCTGGCCGGATTGGTGCCATGCGCGCTGACCGGGATCAGGCAGACATCGCGATGCCCTTCGCCGCGCGCCTTGTGATAGTTGGCGATGGTCAGAAGCCCCGCGTACTCGCCCTGGGCGCCAGAGTTCGGCTGCATCGACATCGCGTCATAGCCGGTGATTTCACACAGCTTGGCCGAGAGGTCCTTCAGCATATGCGCGTAGCCCTCGACCTGGTCGGCGGGGGCGAAGGGGTGGATATTGGCGAATTCGGGCCAGGTGATGGGCGCCATCTCGACGGCGGCGTTCAGCTTCATCGTGCAGGAGCCCAGGGGGATCATCGCGCGGTCCAGCGCCAGGTCGCGGTCGGCCAGACGGCGCATATAGCGCATCATCTCGGTCTCGGCGCGGTTCATGTGGAAGACCGGGTGGGTGAGGTAGTCGGAGCGGCGATGCAGCCCCTCGGGCACGCGGTACTCGGCGGTGTGGCCGGCCTTGCGCTCGATCCCAAACGCGTGCCAGAGCCGCTCGATGGTGGCGGGGCGGGTGGTCTCGTCCAGGGTGATGCCCAAGCTGGTCTCGCCCACGCGGCGCAGGTTGATGCGCTGCCGGGCGGCCTCGGCAAAGATCGCCTCGCGCAGGGGGCCGACATCCACGGTGATCGTGTCAAAGAAGGCGGCGGGCGCGACGGTGAAGCCGTACTCCTCCAGCCCGCGGGCCACGCGCACGGTCTTGCGGTGGATGCGCTGAGCGATGGCCTTAAGCCCCTCCGGCCCGTGGAAGACCGCATAAAAGCTCGCCATCACCGCCAGGAGCGCCTGCGCGGTGCAGACATTGCTGGTGGCCTTCTCGCGGCGGATATGCTGCTCGCGGGTTTGCAGGCTGAGGCGGTAGGCCTTGTTGCCGCGCGCGTCGATCGAGACGCCCACGATACGGCCCGGCATGGCGCGCTTATGCGCGTCGCGGCAGGCCATATAGGCGGCATGCGGCCCGCCATAGCCCATGGGCACGCCGAAGCGCTGGGTCGAGCCCACGGCGATATCGGCGCCCATCGCGCCAGGTTCCTTAAGCAGGGTCAAAGCCAGCGGGTCGGCGATCACGATCCCTAGGGCTTTCTGGGCGTGCAGCACCTCCATCTGGCCGGAGAAATCGCTCAGGTGCCCATAAGTGCCGGGGTATTGGAAGATCGCGCCAAAGAGCCCCTCGCTTGGCATATCCTCCGGCGCGCCGATGATCAGCTCGAATCCAAGGGGTTCGGCGCGGGTCTGCATCACGGCGATGTTCTGCGGGTGGCAGTTCTCGTCGATGAAAAACCCGCGCGCCTTGGTCTTGCTGACGCGCTCGGCCATGGCCATGGCCTCGGCCGCGGCGGTGGCCTCGTCCAAGAGCGAGGCGTTGGCGATATCCAAGCCGGTGAGGTCGCTGATCATGGTCTGGTAGTTCAGCAAAGCCTCCAGCCGTCCCTGGCTGATCTCGGGCTGATAGGGCGTGTAGGCGGTGTACCAGGCGGGGTTCTCTAGGATGTTGCGCTGGATCGCGGGCGGGGTGACCGTGCCGTGATAGCCCTGCCCGATCATGGTGGAGAAGACGCGGTTCTGCCCGGCGATCTGGCGCATGTGCCACAAGAGCTGGCGCTCGGACATGGGCTGCCCGGTCAGCGGCTCGGCCTGGCGGATCGAGGCGGGCACGGTCTGGTCGATCAGCTCGTGCAGGGAGCCGACGCCCAAAGCGCCGAGCATGTCGGACATCTCGGCGGGAGAGGGGCCGATATGGCGCCGGTTGGCGAAGTCATAGGGCTGATAGTCGGTGGGCGTGAAAGGCATGCGTCGCTCCGTTTTGCGCTGACAGGGACCGAAATCCTCTAAGGATTTCGAACCAAAATTTTTGAAAAATTTTGGCGCTCCCTAGCCGATGAAGTCCTTATAGGCGGCCTCGTCCATGAGATCGTCCAGCACAGCCATGTCCTCGATCTTCATCTTAAAGAACCAGGCGCTTTCCATCGGGTCCTCGTTGACCTTGCTTGGCTCCTCCACGATGGCCTCGTTCACCTCAACGATCTCGCCATCCACCGGCGCCAGGATGTCCGAGGCGGCCTTGACGCTCTCGATCACGGCGACCTCGTCATCCTTGACGACCTCGGTGCCTGGCTCGGGCAGCTCGACGAACACCACGTCGCCCAGCTGCTCGCTGGCGTGCTCGGTGATGCCCACGACGACCAGGTCGCCCTCGACGCGGAGCCATTCGTGCTCTTCGGTGAATTTCATGTGTTTTTCTCCCTTGATTTAGCGTTTGAACCCGGCGGGTCGGAACGGCAGCCCGGTTATGGTGGCGGGCAGGCGCTTGCCACGCACCTCGCCGAAGACCTGCGTGCCGATCTCGGCATGCTGGGGGGTGACGTAGCCCATGGACATGGGCGCCTCGATGGAGGGCCCGAAGGCGCCGCTGGTCACGGCGCCGATCATGTCCCCGTTCTCATTGAAAATTTCCGTACCGGCGCGCATCGGAGCGCGCCCCTCGGGGCGCAGGCCCACCCGGCGGCGGGGGGCGCCTTCGGTCAGCTCTTGCAGGATCCGGTCCGCGCCGGGAAAGCCGCCCTCGCGGGCGCCGCCCGGCTTGCGCGCCTTCTGCATCGCCCATTCAAGACCCGCCTCGACGGGGCTCGTGGTCTCGTCGATGTCATTGCCATAAAGGCAGAGCCCGGCCTCCAGCCGTAGGCTGTCCCGCGCGCCGAGCCCGATGGGCGCGACGGTGTCATCCTGGAGGATCGCGCGGGCAAGGTCCTGCGCCGCGCCGCCAGGCACCGAGATCTCGAACCCGTCCTCGCCGGTATAGCCTGAGCGCGAGACCCAAAGCGCGCCGAACTCCGAGGCCATCACGGCCACGTCCATGAAACGCATGGCGCCCGTTCCGGGCGCGATCCTGTCCAGGACAGCTTCTGCGCCAGGCCCCTGCAGCGCCAGGAGCGCGCGGTCGGTGATCTCTTCGATCTCGCAATCGGGTAGTGCGGCGCGCATATGGGCAATGTCTGCCGCCTTGCAGGCCGCGTTGACCACCAAGAACAGGTGATCGCCGCGGTTGGCCACCATCAGGTCGTCCAGGATCCCGCCGGACTCGTTGGTGAAGAACGCATAGCGTTGGCGGCCCTTCTTCAGGCCCACAAGATCCTGCGGCACCAGCCGCTCCAGCGCGCCGGCCGCGAGGACGCCCGTCTTAGGGCGGAGGAGCACCTGACCCATATGGCTGACGTCAAACAGCCCCGCCTGGGTGCGGCAATGCAGGTGCTCTTTCAGCACGCCCATCGGGTATTGCACGGGCATCTCATAGCCCGCGAAGGGCACCAGTTTGGCGCCCAATTCCACATGCAAATCAAACAGTTGCGTCCGGCGCAGATCGTCACCCATCGGGCCCATATCCTCTACCGGAAAGCGTCCGGCACCGCGCCCAGTGGACGATCCACCGAACCGATGCCCCCTCTGTCCTTGCGCCTGAGATCGTTATCCCTTCGGCGCCCGCTCTGATCGCGGGTCTCTCCAGAGTCCTTTGCGCCCTGCCAGGTCCTGGCGCCTGAGAGTTTACCGGGGCGGTTGCTCCTTCGGCATCGGCGGTGAGGCCGATTCTCCCTAGCAGGTCGCAGAACGGGTACACCGGTGCATGCCGTTCTGGCAAGGGGGTTGCTATCGCGGCCGCGTCCGGGCACCACGGGCGGATGACGGATCCTCACTTTTTTGGCTACGGCTCGCTGGTCAACGCGGCGACCCATGACTACCCCGACGCGGTGCCCGCGCGCCTGCGCGGATGGCGGCGGGTCTGGCGCAACACGACGCTGCGGGACGTGGCTTTTTTGTCTGTAGTTTCAGACGGTTGCTCGGAGATCGACGGGCTGGTCGCGCGCGTGCCCGGCGCGGATTGGCAGGCCCTGGACGCCCGGGAATGGGGCTATCAGCGCCATGACGTCAGCACCCTGGTGGACCCCCGATTGCCGGTGGAGGTCTATGCGGTGCCGGAGGAGAATTGGAACCCAAACACCGCCCGGCCCAAGCTGCTGCTGAGGTACATCGACGTGGTCGTGCAGGGCTTTCTGCGGGTCTTCGGCGAGGCGGGGGTGGCGCGATTCTTTGAGACCACGGCCGGTTGGGAGGCGCTGGTGCTGGACGACCGCGCGGTGCCCAGATACCCCAGGCACCAGCCGCTGAGCGCCGCCGAGACCGCGCTGGTGGACGGCTGGCTAAGCCGCGTTGGGGCCGAAAAAGTGGTGTCGGATTAGCGTCGGCAAAGCGTCGGATTTTTGTCGGGCATGTGTATGGCAATCGTTTCCATACAAAGGCTTAGCCCGGGGTCAGTTTTTCCAGCGCCAAGCCACCGTCCCAGGTGCCGTGCAGCGTGCCGTCGGGCATCCAGACATAGACCACCGGCGACCACCGGCGACCACCGGCGACCACCGGCGTGGTCGCCCCCAGTTGACGGTCACGCCGTGGCCATCCACCCGGCATCGCGCGATGACCTTGAGGCCAGTCACGCCGGGCGGGCGTGTCACGATCTCGATTGTTGGACCATCGACCTTGGCCATGGCATCGCGCAGTTTGTCGCCTGCATACCCACCACCGTCCGCAAAGTTGTTTTTGATTGCCGGATAGCTTTGTGTAGCGTCCGGCCTTTTACCTGAGCCATCAGATAAAGGCCGGACGTTTGCCAGACGCGCCTACAGTTTCGACCGCGTGATCTTCAAGGCGCGCAGATAGCTCGTGGGACGCATCCGTCCGAATCCCGGAAATCACCGCAAACGCGTGGCGGGCGCGGCCAGAGAGATTCGCAAACGGGCCGAAAGATCACAAAGATGATCAAACCGCCTGTTTGATACTTGTGTCTATCTCAGCGCCGAGCCGCTCTGCAGTGACATGTTGTTTTTGACATGGCGAGCGACAATATTGTCGATCTTTCCTGCCTTTTGTTGGAAGGGGCGAGAGGCCCTTGGGACAAAACTCGGGCTAGAGATCTCTGGGAACAACAGCGAGATTTCCTTGCGCGCCGCTGCCGTCATGGACTTGAGGCCCTCGCGCCCAAGATACAAGCTCTCGGTTTGTGCGCCGTTGGCCAAGACGACTTCGTGCTGATCAAGCAGGATGTGCCAATAGGTTAGGGATTCCATCTCTTCGTCGACGGAAACGCCCGGCAAGCTCAGTAGCTTTTTCGCCGCGACCAGGACCTCTTTGGATCCAAACACCCGCTCTACAATGTTCGACTGGAGCAGCACCCTATGTTGGGGTGACACAACCAGGTCTGACTCGGGCAGCCCATTGCCAAGGCAACCCGCTGCGATGCGAATTGGGCGTAAGTTCGGATTTTCTGTCAACGCCTCAGGACCCAACTGCTTTGCGCCAATCCAACGAATAGTCTGCGGGCCATTATCGGCAGTTATGACCTTGTCACCGACTTTCAGAGTTTCAATCGGCGTTTTGCCATCGGGGGTGTCGATCAACGTGCCGGACACAAAGCAAGGCACCGAGTTATTGATGATGTTCTCGATGTTCTCGAATTGGAGCGTCCCGACGACTTGGCCGTCCTCGTTTCGCCAAGTGACCGTTCCGTCAAACCCATTCCCGTCGCTGTCAGTCGTCGTTGCGACCGTGGCGGTGATACCGGACCCGCCCAAGGTGGTGTTGGTTAGATCCAGAGTGTCGTTGTCTGAACCGAACTTTCCTACCTTTCCTGGCTTTCCTGTCGTTGCGTCCGTTCCGGGCAAAAAGCCATCACCGCCAAAAATTTGGTCGCCGTAGCCATCGCCTATATTGTCGAACTGAAACAGGTCATCGCCAGGCAGCGCTTTGCCGAGCGTCTTACCAATTTTCGCGATACCATACAGGTCAGGGTTATAGTCCCCATACAAGACATCGGACTGTGACCCGCCTTTGATCGTGTCGTTCCCGCCGTCCCCGAAGATCAGGTCCTGGTTGGCGCCACCATCGATGAAGTCGTTGCCACTGGTGATTTTACCTACCTTAGCAGCTCCCTTAGCTGGCTTACCGACCACGCCAATACTGCCCACGAGCGCTTCTGGGACATCCCCGTATATCGTGTCAAAGCCATTATTGCCTCTGATGGTGTCGTTTCCGCCCCCACCATAGATGTCATCCCCGCCGCCTGTGCCGTTTAGCGTGTTGTTGTTGTCGTCGCCATTTATCGTCGCCATTCTAACGTACCTTTCGGCAAATGTTTGAACTTCAAGAAGTCAGCGACAGCTCGTCCTGAGCGGGCGCCCTTGAGGCCAATTATTAACATCTGCTGAAGGGTCAGGTGCTTCACCAAAGGGGCCGGCACGAGGACCAAACCGGGCCAAAGGCGCTGCAGGTCGCGTCCGAAAAGCGCACCACACCGACGCCAAATGAGGCCAAGTATAGGCGAAATCGCGTTATTGTTCCGCTGGAGAAACGCACTGATCTCAAATAGAAAACAATCGCAAAAAAGAAGACTTCGATAAAACAGCCGTTTAAATCGGCGTGATTCGTGGTGAGGCAGATGTTTTTAGAAGACCTACCGGCAGCGGTAGATCAGGTCGTTCAGCGATCTGGAGTTACATTGAGCGATCTATTGACGGATTCACCCTGGTCGTCGGTCTGGCGCGGAACGGATCCGACCGGGTTTAAGGTTGTTGTCAAACATCGCAAAAGAGAGATCACAAGCGCCCCAGACGCCTTCCCGGCCATCGCCGACGTGCTGGGGACCGCAGTCCCGGCCCTCATAAAGCACGACCCCGAGACCAGAACCACGATCCTGGCGCATGTGGCCGTGGCGGACGGAAACGCGCGCGCCACGCGCGCAGAAATTCTGTCGGCCTACGCCGAGTCCCAGGTCGCGGCGTCAAACAACCTGTCGAGGCTCTCTCAACTGCCCGTCTTTGATCCTGCCGAATGTTTGGCCCTGGTAAACCGGCTGGCCGCCGACCCGAACGCGGTGCCTGAGGGGCTGCACCACTCGCGCGGCAACCTCTTTAGGTTCGTGCAGGAGGACGCTCGCAACGCTATCCGCGCGACACTGGAGGCCTGTTCCGAGAAGATCCTTGCCAAAACACGCGGGCTCGATCAGGCGCGTCTGACACTTGAGCACACGGATCTGAACGTTGGAAATGTGCTACTCGCTCAAGGCCATCGACCCACGTTTATCGATTGGGACGACGCGGTTTTGGCGCCTCCCGGCCTTTCGCTGCATATGCTCTTTAGTGGCGCGGCGCGGGTCGCCGCGACGCTACTGCAGCCAGGCGCATACAAGGATAACGCCATCGCCCAAAGCGATGCGCATGACCTGCAGATCTACATGTCGAAGCTTGCGAGAATCCCGGAGTTTTCGCGAGAGTTCCTATTAGAGAGTCTGCCGGTCATGGCCGTGTTTGGGACGCTAAAGTACTGCTATGACATGAGTTTTTACGACCTGACGAATGACGGGCTGGGATCCGTTGTGGCGCGCGAGGCGACGCGCAAATTTAGCAGCCTGTCGCAAGCGTGTAAAATCATGTTCCCCGCGTCCCCTATGACCCGCACCCAAAAAGACCCCCCGCAGAGGAACGCGGATTGCCCCTTTGTGAACATCAAAAAGCGGCCTTCACGTGCCGCGGCGCGGTTCCGCGAACATGGCGCGCTACATGTACGCGGCGCGTTTTCCGTGGAACACATCATATCTGCGTTCAAGGAAGTGGCTCAATCCGGTTCGAAGTTCAGCGCCGACATTCGGGCCGGGCGGGCCCTGCGCGTTGGGGATCGGCGTTACATGCTAAGCCTCGATACGGCGGGCGTCATCGGGCAACCTGAAACCTTGGCATCCCCGCGACTGGTCACGTTGATGCGCGAGCTTCTGGGTGCGGACTGCATCTTGGGCAGCGCCACTTCGGTTATGTCCCTTGATGGCTCTGACGCGCAACAATGGCATCGCGACAACGATGTCTTGTTTCCGGAAATGCCGTCGCTTGAAGTGCCATCGTACAGCATTGCTGTCCTTTTGCCGCTTGTTCCGCTCAACAAGCAGAACGGATCAACCGAGATGGTTTTGGGGTCGCACCGGACAGGTGCTACTGAGCCCGAAATTCAGTCGCGCACGTTCCCAGACACCAAAATCGGCGATTGTTACCTTATGGACTGCCGATTGCTGCATCGCGGAATGGCCAACAACTCCGCAACCGCGCGGCCGGTCATCAGCCTTGTCTACCAAAAGCCTTGGTACAGGGACTATCAGAACTTCAACTTGCAGTCGGCACTTAACATTTCCGCCGACACTCTGTCGAAGTTTCCGGTTGAAGACCAACCCCTGGTGCGCTGGGCCTGCGGGGAAACACCATGACGAACCATGATCGAAATCTCTCGGAAGACGGGTATGTCACAAGCCTGTCCTACATCCCTGGATACATCCGCCACCAGGCGCCGTGCCTATTGAGTTTCGCCGCCGCCGCGCATTGCGAATCCGTCCCGGACTTTCGCCAGCCGTTTCGATATATCGACTTGGGCTGTGGGGCGGGCGTTACGCTGATCTTGTTGGCAGCGTGTTATCCGCACGCAAAGTTTGTCGGCGTGGATATGAATCCTGATCACATTCGGGAGGCGGAAAGGCTCGCCAAAGACAGCGGTCTTACCAACACAGAATTTCGCTGCGCGTCATTTGATGAGTGTATTCACGACAACGAAGACCCGTTCGACTATGTGACCGCACATGGCATCATGTCTTGGGTTTCCGAGGCGGTTAAAGCCACGCTGATCCAAGCGGTAGACAAGTTGATCGCGCCAGGGGGGCTATTCTACTTTTGCCATTTCGTCCGTCCCGGGGGCACCAAAATGGAGACCCTCTTTCGCTTGATTGCAAATTGCGCAAACGGCGAAAACTCCGACATCGTGGACAGAACGCGACTTGCCCTTAAAGACGTGGAGGGTTTTCACGCGGAAGGCCTTCCACTGTTTCGAAGGTATCCGTCCCTCGCGGAGGACATCCAGGAGCTGAAGGCCAGAGACCCTCGATACTTGGCGCATGAATATGCAAATCAGCACTTCTCACCGGAGTATTTCGGCCAGGTTGCAGAGCGGCTGAAGCATATCAATTGCGAGTATGCCGGGTCCCCGTCGCTTTCCCGCAACAACCCTCGCAACTTGCTGGCCGAAGAGCATGTGTTCTCGCTTGATGCCTTGGATGGCACACAGGCCCAAATCCGCGGCAGCCTATTGTCGCACGAGCTTTTCCGATGGGACATTTTCCAGCGCAAGCCCAGCCCCGACCGGGCCGGTATGACACTTGATGACTTCAAGGTGGCGGCGACCAGATATCCGTATGTTTTTCCGCGGAACGCAACGCTTGTGCGCCGCAAAGTGAGCTTTGAGAACGAGATGTTTCGGTTTTTGGTGGATCGTATTTGCTCGGGGCATCACGATGTTTCGTCTCTGTTTTCGGATGGGGCCGCCAGGGGGTGGTCCAAACAAGAGCTGCAGGCTGTTTTGCTAGATGCGGCGGGCGCAGGCCTCTTTCAGCCAGTTACATGCGACCCCCACAAGCCGGTCGCGCGCGCGGACACCAAATACAAACTCTCGTCCACGACGTCGCGGGCGATTTGGACGCGAGATTTCGAGCGAGAAGGCGGAACTGGGCACGCGTCGCAGGTCCTTGGTGGGGCCATAACGGTCAACTGGTTCGACGGGCTATTTCTCCACGAATTAGATGGGAACACACCGCAACAGGCGGTCACCGCGCTCCGAAAAAAGATAACGAGCATGAGCATTCATGACCAAAAGAGATACGGGTTCCCCAACGGCTTCGAAGACCAGGCCTTCTCCGAAAAAATAACAAAGATACTAACACGCGCCCTTCCGACCTACGTAAAATACGGGATCATTGCGCCCGGCGACAGTCAGGACGCATAACGTCGATGCCTTGGTGGCAAAGGGGCCATTGGACACTGCGCACGAACCTCCCCAGCGGCGCCGGGCCGATGTAAGAGCGCCTGCACGGATGGCGGCGGGCGTGGCGCGATTCTTTGAGTCCACGGACGGCTGGGAGGCGCTAGTGCTGGACGACCGCGCGGTGCCCAGATACCCCAGGCACCAGCCGCTGAGCGCCGCCGAGACCGCGCTGGTGGACGGCTGGCTAAGCCGCGTTGGGGCCGAAAAAGCGGCGTCGGATTAGCGTCGGCAAAGCGTCGGACTTTTGTCGGGCACGTGTATGGCAATCGTTTCCATACAAGGGCTTAGCCCGGGGTCAGTTTTTCCAGCGCCAAGCCACCGTCCCAGGTGCCGTGCAGCGTGCCGTCGGGCATCCAGACATAGACCACCGGCGTGGCCGACCCCCAGTTGACCGTCACGACCCGGCCATCCACCCGGCCCACGCCGCGATAGCTGTCGTTGCCTATGGTCCAGGCGAAGCCGACATCGTGGCCGTTCTGGGTGATCTCGACCCGGCCCTCGTATTTGGAGCCATGGTGGTCCCGCCGTCAGGTTTCTTGCCTTGGGCAACGGTGGGTGCTGCGGTGGTCAGGGCGAGGATTTCGCGGCGGTGAGGCGTGTTTGATTTCCAAAGTTGGCGGCGATCAAATTGCCGCCGCCAACCGAGCCTAGCCTCATTTTTCTTTCCGAACACCCTTGAAAGGCGACTTATCGGAAGTCTTGACGTCCATGAACCTTCCGGTGCTGGTGTCCCGCTTCACATAATTCCCAGACGGCGTTTTTGTTTGGGACCTACCTTTGACGGCGCCAATTCTTTGGTTGTCGCCGTATGGTTTGTTCTTGGCCATGATCAATTCTCCTATTGTGTGTGGCATGCCCTAGAGCAGTGATAGCAACCGTTCACTTGACTGTAATGGCGGCGCGCTGCGGCGACCGCGGTGGAACAGTGATCATGTTCCCCGAGGTAGGTGCGGTTGCCTGCGCCCGGCATCCACGCGCAGCCTTCTTTGTGCACCTCGTGATCGCCGTTAGGTTGAGAATTGTCGTTAACGTAGTAACGTTTCGTCATTTTGATGGCTCCTTGACCATAATGGGCGAAGGCCATCTTGACAGTCTCGAGGAGAGGAACTTAATCTCGCCTTGCATCCAAAACCCCGCCGTGGCCTTCAGACTACTGGCGGAACCGGTTTGCAGGCGTCGTCGCGATTGCAGTCGCGGCGACGTCAACGATTCAAGCCGGTCGACGACATCAATATCGCGCGACCTAGTGCCGCATGTCAAGGGAGACGCAGCAAAAAGCGGTATTGACCCGCATTTTGTGCCATACGGCACGTTTTACATCAAAATCTGCGACTGTCAATAACTTTTCCAGTAGTTATCCACAGGAAAATTCGCTATGTGGCGCAAACCGATTCGGCGGCCACCACATCTAGAAGCCCAGCCGATTTATTTGACCGATGTACTGTCGCCCGCGAATCGGGGCTATTGTCGATTGACCAGGCTTCACCCCTGCAGCGCCCGCACCCCGATCTCGCCCTCTTGGCGCGCCTGCATCGCTAGCGCCGCCGCATGGGCCGCCGCGGCGGTTGTGTAGTAGGGGATCCGGTCCGCCAGGGCCACGGCGCGCATCGAGCGGCTGTCCTCGACCGCCTGCTTGCCCTCGGTTGTGTTCATCACCAGCGTCACGCCGCCATCCTTCATCACGTCCACGATGGTGCGCCCGCCCTCATAGGCCTTGTTGACCACCTCGGAGGCGATGCCGTTCGCCTCGAGAAAGCTCGCCGTGCCGCGGGTCGCCAGGATCGCAAAGCCCAGCTCTACCAGCGTCCGCGCCGTCTCGACCAGCTGCGGCGTCTTGTCGTCGTCCTTGATCGAGAAGAACACCGTGCCCTCGGTCGGCAGGATCGTGCCCGCGCCCATCTGCGCCTTCAGGAACGCGCGCGGGAAGCTGCGCGCCCAGCCCATGACCTCGCCGGTGGAGCGCATCTCTGGCCCCAGCAGCGTGTCCACGCCGGGGAAGCGGTTAAAGGGCATCACCGCCTCCTTCACGCTGAACCACGGCATGTTCGGGTCCACCAGCGTCATCGGGTCCGCCAGGGGCATCGGCTCGTGCCGCTCTGCCTGCGGGTAGGCCGCGCGCTTGGGGAAGTTCGAGAGCGGCTCGCCCGCCATCAGCCGCGAGGCGATGGCCGCGATGGCGCTGTCGGTGGCCTTGGCCACGAACGGCACCGTGCGCGAGGCGCGCGGGTTCACCTCGATCAGGTAGACCGTGCCGTCCTTGACCGCGTATTGCACGTTCATCAGCCCGACCACGTTCAGCGCGCGCGCCAGCGCCACGGATTGGCGCTCTAGCTCGGCGATCATGTCGGCGGAAAGCGAGTGCGGCGGCAGGCAGCAGGCGCTGTCGCCGGAATGCACGCCGGCCTCCTCGATATGCTGCATCACGCCCGCGATATGCACATTCTCGCCGTCGCAGAGGCAGTCCACATCCACCTCCACCGCGCCAGACAGATAGCTGTCGAGCAGCACCGGGCTGTCACCGGACACAACCACGGCCTCGGCGATGTAGCGGCGCAGCTGCTCCATGTCGCGCACGATCTCCATCGCGCGCCCGCCCAGCACATAGGAGGGGCGGATCACCAGCGGGAAGCCGATCTCCTCGGCCTTGCTCAGCGCCTCTTCATCGGTCGAGGCGATGGCATTGTTGGGTTGGTGCAGGCCCAGGTCGTTCACCAGCGCCTGGAAGCGCTCGCGATCCTCGGCCCAGTCGATGCTATCGGGCGAGGTGCCCAGGATCGGAATGCCCGCGTCGTGCAGGGCATTCGCCAGCTTCAGCGGGGTCTGCCCGCCGAATTGCACGATCACGCCGTGCAGGTTGCCATTGTCCTGCTCCACCCGCAGGATCTCCATCACATGCTCGAATGTGAGGGGCTCAAAGTAGAGCCTGTCGGACGTGTCATAGTCGGTCGAGACCGTCTCGGGGTTGCAGTTGACCATGATGGTCTCGTAACCCGCATCTGAGAGCGCATAGCAGGCGTGGCAGCAGCAATAGTCGAACTCGATGCCCTGGCCGATCCGGTTCGGGCCGCCGCCCAGGATCACGACCTTCTTGGCCTCCGAGGGGCGGGCCTCGCATTCCACCTCGCCCATCACGGGGGTCTCGTAGGTGGAGTACATATAGGGCGTCTGGGCCTCGAACTCGGCCGCACAGGTGTCGATGCGCTTGAAGACCGCGTTCACCCCAAGGTTGCGGCGCGCGGCGCGCACATTGTCCTCGTCCCGGCCGGTCAGCTTGCCCAGCCGCGCGTCGGTGAAGCCCAGCATCTTGAGCCGGCGCAGGCCCTGTTCGGTCACCGGCAGGCCGTCCTTGCGGACCTGCGCCTCGGCGTCGATGATCTCGCGGATGCGGTCCAGGAACCAGGGATCAAAGGCGGTGACCGCCTGGATGTCGTCGTTGGACATGCCCTCGCGCATGGCCTGGGCGATGCGGCGCAGCCGGTCGGGGTGCTGCGCGGCGATGAGCTTGGTCAGGGCGGCGGGATCTTCCCCGAGACCGGGGACCGCGACCTCGTCAAAGCCGGTCAGGCCGCTTTCCATCGAGGCCAGCGCCTTTTGCACGCTCTCGTGGAAGGTGCGCCCGATGGACATCACCTCGCCCACGGATTTCATCGCGGTGGTCAGGTGCGGCTCGGCGCCGGGGAACTTCTCGAAGGCGAATTTCGGGATCTTGGTGACGACGTAGTCAATCGTCGGCTCAAAGGATGCGGGCGTGACCTTGGTGATGTCGTTGTCGAGCTCGTCCAGCGTGTAGCCCACGGCCAGCTTCGCCGCGATCTTGGCGATCGGAAAGCCCGTGGCCTTGGACGCCAGGGCGGAGGACCGCGACACCCGCGGGTTCATCTCGATCACCACCATGCGGCCGTCCTCGGGGTTCACCGCCCATTGCACGTTCGAGCCGCCGGTCTCGACCCCGATCTCGCGCAGCACCGCAATCGAGTGGTTGCGCATGATCTGGTATTCTTTGTCGGTCAGCGTGAGCGCCGGGGCCACGGTGATCGAATCGCCCGTGTGCACGCCCATCGGGTCCACGTTCTCGATGGCGCAGACGATGATGGCGTTGTCGGCGCGGTCGCGCACGACCTCCATCTCGAATTCCTTCCAGCCCAGCAGGCTTTCGTCGATCAGGATCTGGTTGACGGGGGAGGCGTCCAGGCCGGTCTTGCAGATATGCTCGAACTCGGCGCGGTTATTGGCCACGCCGCCGCCGGTGCCGCCCATGGTGAAGGCGGGGCGGATGATCGCGGGCAGGCCGATATCCTCCAGCGCGCCCATGCATTCCTCCATCGTGTTGGCGATGGTGGCGCGGGGGTTCTCGATGCCCAGCCGGTCCATCGCCTCGCGGAAGAGCTTGCGGTCCTCGGCCATCTCGATGGCTTCGCGCTTTGCGCCGATCATCTCGACGTTGAACTTGTCCAGCACGCCCATCTCTTCGAGCGCCAGCGAGGTGTTCAGCCCGGTCTGCCCGCCCATGGTGGGCAGCAGCGCGTCGGGGCGCTCTTTCTCGATGATGGTGGCGACCACCTCTGGCGTGATGGGCTCGATATAGGTGGCATCGGCCAGGCCGGGATCGGTCATGATCGTGGCGGGGTTGGAGTTCACCAGGATCACCCGGTAGCCCTCCTCCTTGAGCGCCTTACAGGCCTGCGCGCCGGAGTAGTCGAACTCGCAGGCTTGGCCGATGATGATTGGACCCGCGCCGATGATCATGATCGACTGGATGTCTGTGCGCTTCGGCATGTGCCGCTCCCGATGTCCGTAAGCTGGCGCCCTGGCGGGGGTGTCCAAATTGTCGGGGGTTATAGGCATGGGTCGCGCGGGCGCAACCCCCTATGCCCGGATGCCTCGCGTGACCGCCAGGAAAAGCAAGATCATGGTCGCGCTTCCCAGCGCGGCGGTCGGGAAGTCGCCGGGGAAGGGCCCGCGCAGCTCCACCATCTGCGCCACGACGAGACGGGTGTTGGGCGACCGGAACTCGGCCCAAGCGGTATCGCTATGCGTCAGCGCGTCAGCGCACCGCCGCGCGTCTGAGGATTGGGGTGCCCATGCTCGGTTGCCCTGTTCTTTCCCGCGCGTGCTGTAGGAGCTGCGGTGGTTACTCGGCCGCGTGGTGCACCCGCGAGCTGCGTTTCCTCTTCGGCGATGGGCCGGTCGCGTCCGCGCAGAGATACTCGCGCGTGAGCGGCACCGCCTCTTGCTTTTTGGCCAGCTGGAACTGGAACACGCATTGCCTGTTGTAGCGAAAGGTCATCTCGGAGGCGACCAGGTACCAGCGCCACATCCGGCAGAACCGCGCATCGTAGAGCTCCTCGACGCGGTCATAATTGGCCATGAACCGTTCGTGCCAATGGCGCAGGGTTTCCGCGTAATGCAGCCGCCAGACCTCGATATCGGTCGGGTAGAGGTCCTGGTTCTCGATCGGCACCAGCGCCTCGGACATCGAGGGCACATAGCCGCCGGGGAAGATGTATTTCAGCACCCATGGGTTGGTGAAGCCCGGTGGGGCCACCCGGCCAATCGTGTGGATCAGCGCGACGCCGCCATCGTTGAGCTTGTTGCGGACCTGGCCGAAATACTCCTCGTAATGCGGTACGCCGACATGCTCGAACATGCCCACGCTGACGATCCGGTCGAAGGTCTCGGGCACCTCGCGGTAGTCCTGCAGGCGGAACTCCACGCGGTCGTCCAGGCCCTCGGCCTTGGCGCGGGCGCAGGCCACCTTGTGCTGTTCCTCGCTGAGCGTCACGCCCACCACCCGCGCGCCGAAGTCGCGCGCCAGCGTCAGCCCCATGCCGCCCCAGCCGCAGCCGATATCCAGGACGGTCATGTCCTTCTCGATCAAAAGCTTCTTGCCGATATGCGCCTTCTTTTGCGCCTGAGCCTGTTCCAGCGTGTCCTGGGGCGTGCGGAAATAGGCGCAGCTATACTGCTTGTCGGTGTCCAAAAAGAGGTCGTAGAGCGCCCCCGACAGGTCGTAGTGATGCGCCACGTTCTTGCGCGCGATCCCAAGGCGGTTGCGCTGGTTCATCCGGCGCTTCCAGGTGCGCAGCCTGCCCAGCCAGCGCTGCCAGGTGGTCACGTTGTCCCTGCCGACATTCTCGACGATGAGCGATAGGAAGCCGCGCAGATCGTCGCCCTCGACCACCATGGTGCCGTCCATATAGGTCTCGCCGGCGTAGAGATCCGGGTTCAACAGCAGCTGGCGCAGCGCCTGCCTGGTCGTAAACGAGACCTCGACCAGATCACGGGTCCCGTCCCCATAGATCTCGGTCCTTCCGCTTGGAAAGTTGACTTTGAGGCTACCGGATTGGAACACGGTCGCCATCATATGATCAAAGAGTTTCTCCCACATGTCGCCCCCCCTCGACACTCATTTGCGCCGTCTAAGACGGTGCGGTGCCACGTTCCCGGCGCCGCAGAGACGTAAAATTCCGGGGGATTTTGCCAAAGGTTCAGGCGTTTGTCTAGATTTTGGCGTGCGATGCGCGATCTGGCGCCTTGACTTCGCCCGCGATCAGGGGTCAATCGGCGCCGATCCAGAACCCGCGCCACAAGGGGGCCATCCATGCACGCCTATCGCAGCCACACATGCGCCGACCTTCGCAAGGACCATGTCGGCCAGACCGCCCGCCTGTCCGGGTGGGTGCACCGCGTGCGCGATCACGGCGGCGTTTTGTTCATCGACCTGCGCGACCATTACGGCGTGACCCAGCTGATATGCGACCCGGATTCGCCGGTCTTCGCCGAGGTCGAGAAGCTGCGCTCTGAGTGGTGCGTCCGCATCGACGGCGATGTGAAGGCCCGCGCCGACAGCCTGGTGAACGACAAGATCCCCACCGGCGAGGTCGAGGTCTTCATCCGCGACCTGGAGGTGCTCGGCGACGCGCCCGAGCTGCCGCTGATCGTCTTCGGTGACCAGGAATACCCGGAAGAGACGCGCCTGAAATACCGCTTCCTTGACCTGCGGCGCGAGCAGATGCAGCGCAACATGACCCTGCGCTCGGACGTGGTGGCCAGCATCCGCAAGCGGATGTGGGACCAGGGGTTCCGCGAGTATCAGACGCCGATCATCACCGCCTCGTCGCCCGAGGGCGCGCGCGACTTCCTGGTGCCAAGCCGGTTGCATCCGGGCAAGTTCTACGCGCTGCCGCAGGCCCCGCAGCAGTTCAAGCAGCTCTTGATGGTCTCGGGCTTCGACAAGTACTTCCAGATCGCGCCCTGTTTTCGCGATGAGGACCCGCGCGCCGACCGCTCGCCCACGGATTTCTACCAGCTCGACCTGGAGATGTCGTTCGTGGAGCAGCAGGACGTGTTCGACACCGCCGCGCCGGTGATCGCGGGCGTGTTTGAGGAGTTCGGCGGCGGTCGTAAGGTCGACGCCCCGGCCGAGTGGCCGCAGATCCCCTACAAGACCTCGATGCTGAAATACGGCACCGACAAGCCCGACCTGCGCAACCCGATCGAGATGCAGGTCGTCAGCGAGCATTTCGCCGGCTCCGGCTTTGCCATCTTCGCCAAGCTCCTGGAGAACGAGGGCACCGAGATCCGCGCCATCCCCGCCCCCACCGGCGGCAGCCGCAAGTTCTGCGACCGGATGAACGTCTTTGCCCAAAAGGAAGGCCTGCCGGGCATGGGCTATATCTTCTGGCGCCAGCAATCGCCGGACAGCATCGCGCAAGAGCGCGGCATCTCGGTCAAAGAGGTCAACGCCCTGATCAAGTCGGGCGAGATCGTTCTGGGCAACGAGGCCGCCGGGCCCTTGGCCAAGAATATCGGCCCCGAGCGCACCGAGGCGATCCGCCAGCAGCTGGGCCTGGGCGTCGGCGACGCCGCCTTTTTCCTGGGCGGCAAGCCCAGCGCCTTCGAGCGCGTCGCCGCCAAGGCTCGCGTCACCATCGGCGACGAGCTGGGCCTGACCGACACCGACCGTTTCGCCTTCGCCTGGATCGTGGACTTCCCGATCTACGAGGCCGACGAAGAGACCGGCAAGGTCGATTTCGAGCACAACCCCTTCTCGATGCCCCAGGGCGGGATGGCGGCGCTGGAGGGCGACCCGCTGGCGGTGAAGGGCTATCAGTATGACCTGGCCTGCAACGGCTACGAGCTGGTCTCGGGCGCGATCCGGAACCACAAACCCGAGATCATGTTCAAGGCCTTCGAGATCGCCGGCTACGGCCAGGACGAGGTGCGCCGCCGCTTCGGCGGGATGGTCAACGCCTTCACCTATGGCGCGCCGCCCCATGGCGGCTGCGCGGCGGGGATCGACCGCATCGTGATGCTGCTGGCGGATCAGGATAACATCCGCGAGGTGATCCTGTTCCCGATGAACCAGCGGGCCGAGGATCTTATGATGGACGCGCCGTCAGAGCCGCTGAACGAGCAGCTGATGGAGCTGGGGCTGCGGGTGCTGCCGCGCGAGGAATAGCGGCGGCGGCGGCCGCTTGGGCGCCCGCGTAAGGATCTTTTAGGCCAATTCAGCGCCGCCCTGCCGACGGAAACCGAACGGCTGTCCGTATGACCATCATGGCGCTATCCTGCGGCTGATCGGATCATAGGGACTGCAGTTTTGCTTTTTGACTGGCCCATCTCGACCCAGACCTACGCGACGATCCGGTTTGGGTTGGGCTACCCCTCGGCGGGCGAGCCGCGCGACGCCGCGGAGATCCTGGACCGCCTGGCGGGGCCGGATGCGATGGCCGAGGCGCATCCTTTCCTGCCGGAGGCAGAGGCCCGGACCCTGGCGCGCGCGGTGCTCCTGGCCCGGCGGGTGAAGCGCAAGACCAAGGACGGCGCCGCACTTGCCACGGCGCGCAAGGAGATCCGCGCCGCGCAGGCCAATGTGCTGCTGGCGGATCTTGCCCGCGCGGTGGAGACAAGCGATCCCTTCCGCGAACGGCTGCAGAGCTTTTGGCTCAACCATTTCGCCGCCCGCGCAAAGATGAACATTCTGCGGCCAATGGCGTCGAGCTATGCCGGTGAGGCGATCCGGCCGCATGTCGCTTCGCGTTTCGCCGACCTGCTGAAGGCCGCCGTCACGCATCCCTTCATGCTGGTCTACCTTGATCAGCCGGAATCGATCGGACCGAACTCGGTATTCGGGGCCAGGAAGGGGCGCGGGTTGAACGAAAACCTCGCCCGCGAGGTGATCGAGCTGCACACGCTGGGCGTTGGGGCGGATTACAGCCAGGCCGATGTCCGGCAATTCGCAGAGCTGCTCACCGGCCTTGATTACGACCCGCGCCGGGGGCTGCGGTTCCTGCCCAGCCGCGCGGAGCCGGGGCCCGAGACCGTGCTGGGCACGGAATACGGCGCTGATCCGGCGCGTGTCGAGCACATCCACGCCGCGCTAGAGGACATCGCGCTGCACCCCGCGACCGGCCCGCATCTGTGCCGCAAGCTGGCGGCGCATTTCGTGGCCGACGCCCCGGATGCCGGTCTGGTGGCGCATATGGCGGCGGCCTATCGCAGCAGCGGCGGGCATCTGATGGAGGTCTACGCCGCGATGCTGGAGCATCCCGCGGCCTGGGCCGGGTTTGGCGGCAAGGTGAAGCGCCCGATGGAGTTGGTGATCTCAAGCCTGCGGGCGGTGGGCGTGCGCGCCGCCGATCTTGAGCGCCTGGGCCCGGGGCAGGTACGCAAGCGCATCGAGCTGGCCTTGCGGCGCATGGGGCAGGCCTATGGCCAGGTGCCCAGCCCCGAGGGCTGGCCGGATAACGCCGAGGCCTGGGTGCATCCGCATGGCGTGGCCGGGCGCATCGGCTGGGCGCTGGGGCTGGCGCGGCACATCCCCGGCGGCGCTCCGGACCCGCGGGAGTTCGTGCACAACGCGCTTGGTGACGCCGCCAGTGAGCGGCTGGTCTGGGCGGCGGGCGCGGCGGAGAACCGCGCCCTGGGCGTGGCACTTGTGCTGGGCTCGGCAGAGTTCAACCGGCGATGAGAGGAGCGGGCGCGATGGATATCTCTCGAAGGGGGCTTTTGCTGGGCGCGTGTTCGGCTGCGGCGCATCCGCTGATGACCTCGGTGACCTTGGCCGCGGCGCCCACTGACGCGCGTCTGATCGTGATCGTGCTGCGCGGCGGCATGGACGGGCTGGATGTGGTGCGCCCGGTGGGCGACCCGCTTTATCAGCGCTACCGCCCCACGCTGGCGCAGCCCGGGCTGGACCTGACCGGCTATTTCGCGCTGCATCCCGGCCTTGCGGAGCTGATGCCGCTTTGGCGGCGAGGGCAGCTGGGCTTTGCCCATGCCGTCTCGACGCCCTATCGCGACAAGCGCAGCCATTTCGACGGGCAGGACCTGCTGGAGGCCGGGACGCCCGCGATGGGCGATGGCCGCGCGCGCGGTGGCTGGCTGAACCGCCTGGTGGGCGCGATGCCGGGCGCCTCGGTGGAGCTGGCCTTTGGCGTGGGCAATGACGAGCTACGGATTCTTGGCGGCGAAAGCCCCGTCAGCCGCTGGTCACCGGAGGTCGAGGTCGACCTGACGCCCGCCGCCGAGGACCTGTTTCGACATATCTACGCGCCCGACCCACTGTTCGCGCGCGCCGCCGACAAGGGCATGGCGCTTGCCGCGGCGATTGAGAAGAGCGCCCTGCCGCCGCTGCCCAATGGCGCGCGGCGCGACCCGGTGGCGGCATTCGCGGCGCAGCAGCTGCTGGATCAGACGCGGATCGCCGCCTTCTCGGTGGGCGGCTGGGACACCCATCAGCGCCAGTCGCGCGGGATCGCCGGCGCTTTGGGCAAGCTGACCGGCGCGATCCTGAGCCTTGAGGACGGGCTTGGGCCGGGCATCTGGGGCAAGACCATGGTGCTGGCGATGACCGAGTTCGGGCGCACCGTGGCCGAGAACGGCACCAAGGGCACCGATCATGGCACCGCCGGCGCGCTGATCATGGCGGGGGGCGCCCTGCGCGGCGGCGCGGTCTACGGCGATTGGCCCGGCCTGGGCGAGGCCGCGCTGTATAAGCGCCGTGACCTGATGCCCACGGCGGATGTGCGCAGCTACTGCGCCTACGCGATGCGGGACCTGATGGGGGTGGGCAACACGGCCCTAGAGACCCAGATCTTCCCGGGCCTGAGCCTAGAGGCCGACCCGAGGATCACGCTTTAGCCCGGCAGGACCTGCGTGGTCTTCGCAACGGGCTGCGCCTGGTGAGAGGCAACCTGGCTCGGCGTGCCCGCGACGGTCGCCGCGATTGCGGTCGTCAGCGACACAACGCCCAGCATGAACACCCCCCAGTCCAAAGCCCTCATCAGGCGTTGCTTCAGGGCGGGGTCGATGGCAGCGTCGATCATGGTTTGATCCCGTATTCCGAGTGGCGTCTCGAAGGGCATGATCGCGCGAGAATGTGGTGGAAATTAGGGCCAAGAGGGGAGATTTGCGGCCCAAACATGGCAACCCGGACCGAGTGTGAAGGCGAATTCTTAAGAACTGGACTCAGGCCTTGAGGCGGATCGTGGCAGAGCCGAAGGATGTCGCGGGTATTCCGCCTAATACTTAGTGCCTCAAGCTGAAGGCGCCCCGCTTTTTAGCGTGCTCCCAGGAACTCAAATCAAAGCCTCTAGCAGCGCGCCCACAGGATCAGCAGGTTGCGCGCGCCCCGCCTTTCACTGATGTCGCAGGTAAACGGGGGGTCTCTAGATCACCTTTCGCCCCTCAATGCGCTGCTGCAACAGACCTGCAACCCGCGCCAGATCGGACCGAATGGAGCCGCCATCCGAGCTGTGCGCCGCCAAGGACCGTGCCGCCCGTTCCAGATCCGGATCCTGGGCCGTGCGCGCCAAGCCCTGCAGAAACTGCGCCACGTAATCGACGGTCTCGTCGTCATCGGCCTCGGTCAGAATGTCAGCAATGTGCGCAAAGTCGTCTTGCAGCGCGATGCGATCCGGCTCGATGGTTTCGCTGCTGACAAGGCGCAGCCCCTCTGGGCGGATCTCCTCCGGCAGGGCGTCCAGCACCGCGTTCTGGAAATCCAGCAAACTATCGAGCGGCTTGAGCAGCGTGCCGTCGGCGCCCGCCTCGACCGCCTCAACAAACCCGCAATCATCGCCGGAGGTCGCCAGAATAACAGGGATGCGGTTATGCGCCGCGGCCAGATCGCGAATCAGATCCAGCCCCGAGCCGTCCGGGAGGCCAAGATCGACGATGATCACCGTTGGCGCGTAGCCCGCCAAATGCCGGCTTGCCGCGCGCAGGCTATCCGCCCGGCGGATGCGCGCGCCGCTTTTGAGGCATAACAGCCGCACCGCCTCGCTGGCGAACCTGCTATCCTCGACCACCAGCACCGTCATGCCCGCAAGCGGGCGCGACGCGGTGACGACGGGAGACAGCGGAAGCGGGTCAAGAGAGATGGGCATGGCAGACGATCCTATCGGTATGCGACTCAACGTTAACGCCGTATCGGTGAATCCCAGGTTAACCCGACGCCCTGCGGCCTTGCGGACCCTTGCGGCGGCCCCGCCGCAAGACATAAAAGCGCCCAGACATGCCATAGGGAGCCCCCCATGATCGGACGCCTCAACCACGTAGCCATCGCCGTGCCCGACCTTGAGGCCGCCAGCGCGCAGTACCGCGACACGCTTGGCGCCGCGGTCGGCGCCCCGCAGGACGAGCCCGACCACGGCGTCACCGTGGTGTTCATCGAGTTGCCCAACACCAAGATCGAGCTACTCTACCCCCTGGGCGAGGCGAGCCCGATCCAGGGCTTTCTGGACAAGAACCCATCCGGAGGCATCCACCACATGTGCTATGAGGTCGAGGACATCCTTGCCGCGCGCGACCAGCTCAAGGCGCAGGGCGCCCGCGTGCTGGGCAATGGCGAGCCCAAGATCGGCGCCCATGGCAAGCCCGTGCTGTTCCTGCACCCAAAGGACTTCAACGGCTGCCTGCTGGAACTGGAGCAGATCTAATGGGCATCATGTCTGGTCTCGTCCTCTACGCCGTTATCTGGTTCATGACGCTGTTCGTCACCCTGCCGATCCGCCTTGAGACGCAGGGCGACCGCGGGGAGATTGTGCCCGGCACGATGGCCGGCTCGCCGGCGCATATCGACATGCGCAAGCGGTTCAAGATTGTGACCGTGGTGGCGTTTGGCTTTTGGGTTGTGATCGCGGGGATCATCTTCTCTGGGGTGATCACTACCTGCGACTTCGATTGGTTTGACACGATGGCCGAGCAATGCGCGGCGCGTGAGGCTCTTTAGACGGGATTTACTGAGAGCGCCTTTTGGGGCGTGCCAAATCTCTTGCAAGAGATTTGTACTTTCCTTCCAAGGAAAGTTGGGCCCGCGGGCTGGCAAGAGTTGCGCATGGGGAATCATTGAGGGGCGCGCTGAAGAAACTCTTTGAAGAGTTTCGCAATTTTCTTGCAAGAAAATTGCGGTGCGCCAATGCCCGCTGGAAGCCCTCAGCGCCCACAAAGCCTCATTCGCCCGAGTGGGTCCTCACTTAGTGCAAGGCAGCGACCGGTGCGCCTTCGGCAAAGACCGGGCGGCAGATGCTCAGGTGCCGACGCGCCTCGTCGGTATGGCCCAGCTTCAACAGGCAATGCGCATAGCTTAGCTCCAGCAAGTCGCGCTGGGCGCGGCTGCCGCCGATGCGGGCATGGTCCGGCATCAACGCGGCCAGGTCGGTCAGCGCCGCCTGCCAATCCTGACGCGCCATCGCGCCCCAGGCCCGCGCCACCGGGCGCACCAGGTCGGCGGCGAAGCCGCGCGAGGCCTCGGCGATGCGCGCCAGCCGCTCGCCCTCGCCGGCCATGGCATGGGCAAGCGCGCTGTGCATATCCGCAAAACTCTGGCTGGGCTTCGCAAAATGGTTGTTGGCGTAGTCGCTGATCGCCTTCCAGCGCGCAGGGGCGACCTCGAACCCGGCAAGCTCGGCGCGGTGCAAGAGGGCCGCGGAATCGGTGAGGGCGTTGATCGGCAGCGAGCTGGAAGCCTCGGGCGCAATCGCGGCGTCCATCACCGCCCAGACCGCATCGATATCGCCTTGCTCCAGCGACCAGAGCGCGGAATGCCAGCTTAAGTGCCCGTGCAGGATCGCGCGGCTGTCATAGCCCTGCATCCAGTCCTGCAAAAAGGCCAGCCCGATGGCGGTCTCGCCCTGCTCATAGAGCGTATGCGCCTTGAAATGCGAGCCGTTCGCGTTGGCGGGGTTCGACGCCAGCGCCGTCTCCATCAGCGTCAGGGCCGCGTCGAGCTGCCCGGTCTCGCACAGCGAAAGCGCGTGCATGGACTGCATCCACCAGTCGTCGCCGTAATGCGGCAACAGGGCGCTGGTATAGGCCAAGAGCTCGGCCTCGCGCCCCGGCAAGCCCGAGAAGCCGATAAGCCCGAAGATGTTAGTGCTCATCTGCGCGATCAGGGCGTCGGTGGGATGCTCGAGCACATGCGCGGCCACGGCCTTGCGCGCCTCGACGGGCTTGCCGCCCAGCACCAGCGCCACGCAGCCCACGAAGGATTTCTGGCGGGCGTCTCCGCTTGCGGCGAGTTCCTTTGCCCGCGCGATGGAGGCCTTGGCCCCCGTCATATCCGCGGCGTTCATCCGCGCCCGCGCCAGCCCCACATGCCCGAGCGTGAAGCCGGGATCGGCCTCCACCGCCTCAGAGAATGCCTCCACCGCGCCATATGTCGCGGCCAGGATGTGGTCGACGCCCTCGATATACTTATCGCGCGCGACCTCGGATGACGTCGCCAGGTCTTTGCCATATCGGTCGGTCAGTGCCATGCGCCCTCTCCCTGCCAAATTGCCCTGTTAAATCGCTCCGTTAAATTGCCCTGAGACTGTGGCAGCGCCAAAGCGGCCTGGCAAGGTGGTCAGCGCGGGCGGTCCGAGGGGTAGGTGCCGAGGATTCGCAGATAGCTGGTGAAGTAGTCCAGCTCCTCCAGCGCGCGCTGCACCTCGGGGTCGTCCGGGTGCCCGGTGATGTCGGAATAGAACTGCGTGGCGGTAAAGCTGCCATCCACCATGTAGCTTTCCAGCTTGATCATGTTCACGCCATTCGTCGCGAACCCGCCCATCGCCTTGTACAAGGCCGCGGGCAGGTTGCGCACGCGGAACACGAATGTGGTGATCATGGCGTCGCTGCGGCGGCTGTGGTCCGGCTCGGGCGACATGATCAAGAACCGCGTGGTGTTGGTGTCGTTATCCTCGATGTTGCGGGCCAGGATATCGAGCCCGTAGGTCTCGCCTGCCAGGGCGCTGGCCAGCGCGGCATTCGACGGGTCGCCCCACTCGGCCACCTCGCGCGCGGCGCGGGCGTTGTCAGAGCTGACCCGCCCCCGAATCCCGTGCTTGGTCAGAAAACCCGCGCATTGCGGCAGCAAAACGAGGTGCGAATAGGCCTCTTTCACATCCCCCACCCGCGCGCCCTTCACGCCCAGCAGGCTGATATGCACGCGCACGAAGGCCTCGTCGATAATGTGCAGCCCCGATTCGGGCAGCAGGCGGTGGATGTCGGCCACGCGCCCATAGGTCGTGTTCTCCACCGGCAGCATCGCCAGATCGGCGTCACCGGCGTTCACCGCGGCGATCACGTCCTCGAAGGTGCGGCAGGGCAGGGGCTCGAAGTCCGGCCGCGCGGCCAGGCAGGCCTCGTGACTATAGGCCCCAAGCTCTCCTTGGAATGCGATCTTTGCCATGTTGCTGCGTCCTTAGAGCTTGTTAACCCCGCGCCGATAGATAATCCGCAAAGGGGCGTTTGGTCGCGCCCCATACACCTTGAACCTTGCACGCGGAAGCGGGTACACACAGCCAAGCTTTGGGCTAGGACGAAACGCGACATGTTCGACACAATGACAGCTACCAAGATCGTGGGAGCCATCTGCGGCACTTTTCTGGTCTTTCTTCTCGGCAACTTTGCCGGGGAACTTATCTATCACGTAGGCGCCTCGGACCATGGTGACGGTCACGGCGACGGCCACGGCAAGGTGGTGCAGGCCTACACGATCGACACCGGGGTGACAGATGACCACGGCGGAGATGACGAGCCGGAGATCCCCTTCTCTGAGATCTATGCGGCCGCCGACCCGGCCAAGGGCGAGGGCGAGTTCAAGGCCTGCAAGTCCTGCCACAAGGTGGAGGACGGCGCCAACGGCACCGGGCCGCATCTTTATGGCCTGGTCGGGCGCGCCGTCGGCGGCGTCGACGGGTTCGGCTACTCTGGCAACCTCGTGAAGGTCGCGCAGACCTGGGGCGTTGAAGAGCTCAACCTCTTCCTGGAGAACCCCAAGGGCTACGCGCCGGGCACCAAAATGTCCTATCGGGGCATGAAGGACCCCGAAGATCGCGCGAATTTGATCGCCTGGCTTGATTCGCTTGACGATTAACCTTGTGTTTACGAACGCTTGCGAAAGCCGCCCTCTTTTAGGGCGGCTTTTTTGTTGTCATCGCCTCAAACAGCCGTGATAGCTCGGAAATACGCCTTGCGGGCTCGACATTAGAATTTTTACCTTAATTTTAGGCAACGGGGTGCAAACTAGGTTAGACACCGCCCCAGAGCGAAGAGGAGTGCCTATGATCAATCGCCGTCCCGTGGCCCGCACGAAGGCCAAGAGCAAGCGCTGGGAACCGCCACGCGCGTTTTGGATGGGGCTGCCGCTGGCGGCGATGGCGCTGGGCCTGGCCACGATGGCCTTCGGCGAGACGGTGATCAAAAGCCACGGGGTGTCGAATTTCGATGCGCTGAAATACGGCTCCGATATGGCACATCTGGACTACGTGAACCCCGACGCGCCCAAGGGCGGCGAGTTCAGCCAGTGGTCGCAGGCCACCTTTGACAGCTTCAACCTCTACACTCGCAAGGGCGTGCCAGCTCCGCTGACCGGCCTGATGTATGAGAGCATCCTGACCAGCGCGGCGGATGATTTCTATGGCGCATACTGCTATATCTGCGAAACGCTGGAATACCCCGAGAGCCGGGACTGGGTGATCTTCAACCTGCGGCCCGAGGTGACGTTCTCGGACGGCTCGCCCATGACCGCCGAGGACGTCAAGTTCAGCTTTGACCTGGTGCTGGAGCAGGGGATCAGCGAGTACCGCTCTGTCGTGGAGAGCTTTGTTGAGAGCGTCGAGGTGCTGGGGCCGCACCAGATCAGATACAACTTCACCGACACCGCGCCCTTCAAGGACCGGCTGACCTTCGCGGGCGGCACCACCATTTGGTCCAAGACGTGGTTCGAAGAGACCGGCGCGCGGCTGGACGAGAGCACGACAGATCCCTTCATGGGCACCGGGCCCTATGTGGTCGATAAGGTCGATATCGGGCGGCAGCTGATCTATAAGCGGAACCCGAATTACTGGGGCGCGGACCTGCCCTGGAACATCGGCCAGAACAACTTTGACAGCATCCGCGTGGAGGTCTTCGGCGACAGCCAGGCGGCGTTCGAGGCGTTCAAGGCGGGCGAGTACACGTTCCGCAACGAGAACTCCTCGAAGACCTGGGGCACGGGCTATGACTTCCCGGCTTTAACGGACGGCAAAGTGCTGAGGGCCGAGCTGAAAGACGGCACGATCGGCAGCGCGCAGGCCTTCGTCTTCAACCTGGACCGCGAGGTCTGGAACGATCCAAAGGTGCGCGCCGCGGTGCGGTTGATGTTCAACTTCGAATGGTCGAACGAGACGCTGTTCTTTGGGCTCTATGAGCGGGTGAACTCGTTCTGGGAGAACTCGCCTTTGGAAGCGACCGGCGTGCCGACCGAGGCAGAGAAGGCGCTGTTGCAGCCCCTGGTGGACAAGGGTCTTTTGAACGCGTCCGTCTTGACGGAGGAGGCCATTATGGCGCCGACCTCGGGCAAGCGCGTACTGGACCGCAAGAACCTGCGCGCGGCGTCGGCCCTGCTGGACGAGGCGGGCTGGGCCGTCGGCGAGGATGGCATCCGCCGCAAGGATGGCGTGGAGCTAAAGGCGGATATCCTGTCTTTCAGCCCCGCCTTTGACCGCATCATCAACCCCTATGTCGAGAACCTCAAACGGCTTGGCATCGCCGCCAAATTGGACCGCGTGGATGTGTCGCAATATGTCGACCGCCGCCGCAAGGGCGATTTCGACATGACCACGCATTCCTTCGGGATGGGGTTCGAGCCGGGTTTTGGCCTGCGGCAATGGTACAGCCACGAGACCGCCGATGACAGCTCGCGCAACCTGATGCGGCTGCGCAACGAGGCCTATGACGAGCTGATCAACCATGTCGTCGCGGCCAGCACCTTGGACGAGCTGGAAACCGCCGTGCACGCGCTGGACCGCGCGCTGAGGGCCGAAGGGTTCTGGGTGCCGCAATGGTTCAAGGACAAGCACACGGTGGCCTATTGGGACATGTACCGCCACCCCGAACCGCTGCCGCCGCTGGCGCTGGGGGAGCTGAGCTTTTGGTGGTACGACGCCGAGGCGCATCAGCGCTTGCTCGATGCTGGCGCGTTGAAGCGGTAACGCACGCAGATGGGCGCCTATATCCTCCGACGGCTTCTGCTGGTGATCCCCACGCTGATCGGCGTGATGATCGTAAACTTCACGCTGGTGCAATTCGTGCCGGGCGGCCCGATCGAGCAGATCATCGCCAATCTCGAGGGCCAGGGCGATGTGCTGGAGGGGATCACCGGCAACGCGACGGAGACGTTTGAGACCGCGGAGGACAGCTCTTACATCGGCGGGCGGGGCCTGCCGGATGAGCTGATCGCCGAGCTCGAGAAAGAGTTCGGCTTTGACAAGCCGCCGGTGCAGCGGTTCCTGATGATGATGTGGAACTACATGCGTCTGGATTTTGGCGAGAGTTATTTCCGCGACATCGGGGTGCTGGAGCTGGTGCTGGAGAAGCTGCCCGTGTCGCTGAGCCTGGGGCTGTGGTCGGTGCTGCTGATCTATTTGATCTCGATCCCGATGGGCATCAAGAAGGCGGTCAGGGACGGCACGCCCTTTGATACCTGGACCTCTAGCCTGATCATCATCGGCTACGCGATCCCGGGATTTCTGTTCGCGATCCTCTTGCTGGTGCTGTTCGCGGGCGGGTCGTTTCTGCAGATCTTCCCGCTGCGGGGCCTGACCAGCGACAACTTTGACCAGCTGAGCGTGGCGGGGAAGATCCTCGATTACTTCTGGCACATCACGCTGCCGATCATCGCCTATACGATTGGCGGTTTCGCGACGCTGACGCTGCTGACCAAGAATAGCTTTCTTGACCAGATCAAGATGCAATACGTGGTCACGGCGCGCGCGAAGGGCCTGTCAGAGCGCCGCGTGCTGTATGGGCACGTGTTCCGCAACGCGATGCTGATCGTGATCTCGGGCTTCCCGGCGCTCTTTGTGGGCATCTTCTTTGGCGGGGCGATCTTTATCGAGACGATTTTCTCGCTGGACGGGCTGGGGCGGCTCGGGTTCGAGGCCGCGGTGCAGCGGGACTATTCTGTGATCTTCGGCACGCTGTTCTTCTTTGGGCTGATCGGGCTGGTGGTCGGGATCCTCAGCGACCTGATGTATGTGTTCGTCGATCCGCGGATCGATTTTGAGTCGCGGGAGACCTGAGATGGCCGTGACCGAACCCACCACCGGGGCGGCGCCCGTCGAGGCGCCGGGGATCTATGTGCCGGAGCCCAAGAAGGGTTTCTTTACGCTGTCGCCACTTAACAAGCGCCGCTGGCGCAACTTTACGCGCAACCGGCGCGCCTATTGGTCCCTGGTGATCTTCTCGATCCTCTTCGGGCTGAGCATCTTTGCGGAGTTCATTGCCAACGACAAACCGATCCTGGTGCAGTACCGCGGCGGCTACTACATGCCGATCTTCAACTTCTATCCCGAGCAGCAGTTCGGCGGCGATTTCCAGACCGAAGCGGTCTATGGCGATGTCGAGGTGCAGTGCCTGATTAAGACCGGCGGGTTGGAGGATTGCTTTGACGACCCCGAGGGCGTGATCGCTGATGCGGCGGACGGGGATGTCGCGGGCATTCCGGTCGAGACCGGCTGGCTGCTTTGGCCGCTGGTGCCCTATAGCTACGACACCATCGTGGACACCGGCGGCGTGGCGCCGGGCCCGCCCACATCGCAGAACCTCTTGGGCACGGATGACACGTCGCGCGACGTGCTGGCGCGGGTGATCTATGGCTTCCGATTATCCATCCTCTTTACCCTGGTGGTCACGGTGCTGTCCTCGTTTATCGGGATCATCGCGGGCGCGGTGCAGGGCTATTTCGGCGGCTGGGTGGACCTGATTTTCCAGCGCTTGCTAGAGATCTGGGGCGCCACGCCGATGCTTTATGTGATCATTATCACCTTTGCGATATTCGGGCGCAGCGTGGGCTTGCTGATCTTCCTGATGGTGCTTTTCGGCTGGCCGGCTTTGGTGGGCGTGGTGCGCGCAGAGTTCCTGCGGGCGCGGAACTTTGAGTATATCCGCGCCGCTAAGGCGCTGGGCGTTTCAAGCTGGACGATCATGATGCGCCATATGCTGCCCAACGCGATGGTGGCGACGCTGACGCTGATGCCGTTCCTGATCACGGGCACGATCGGCTCGCTGGCGGGGCTGGATCTGCTGGGCTTCGGCCTGCCGTCGTCGGCGCCGTCGCTGGGCGAGCTAACGCTGCAGGCGAAACAGAACCTGCAGGCGCCCTGGCTGGGCTTCACGGCCTTCATCACCTTCGCGGTGATGCTGAGCCTTCTGGTGTTCATCTTCGAGGGCGTGCGCGACGCTTTCGACCCGAGAAAGATCTTCCAATGAGCACCGTTTTAGACGTCAAGGACCTGACGATTGGGTTCCGGCAGGACGGGCGCGTGGTCGAGGCTGTGCGCGGCGTATCCTTCCATGTCGAGAAGGGCGAGACCGTGGCGCTGGTGGGCGAAAGCGGCTCGGGGAAGTCGGTGACGGCGTTGTCGACCGTGTCCTTGCTGCCCGAAAGCGCGCAGGTGAGCGGCTCCATCGACTATCTCGGCGAAGAGATGGTCGGCGCATCAGAGGCCGATCTGCGCCGGGTGCGGGGCAACGATATCAGCTTTATCTTCCAAGAGCCGATGACCTCGCTAAACCCGCTGCACACGCTGGAAAAGCAGATCATGGAGAGCCTGGCGCTGCACCAGGGCCTGACTGGGGATGCGGCGCGGGCGCGGATTGTGGAGCTGCTGGAGAAGGTGGGCATCCGCGAGGCGGCCTCGCGGCTCAAGGATTACCCCCACCAGCTATCGGGCGGGCAGCGCCAGCGCGTGATGATCGCCATGGCGCTGGCCAACAAGCCGGACCTTTTGATCGCGGACGAGCCCACGACGGCCCTGGATGTGACGATCCAGGCGCAGATCCTCGAATTGCTGGCGGAGCTGAAGCAGACCGAGGACATGTCGCTTCTGTTCATCACCCACGACCTGGTGATCGTGCGCCGCATCGCGGACCGGGTCTGCGTGATGCAGAACGGCGAGATCGTAGAGCAGGGGCCCACCGCCGAGATCTTTGACAATCCGCAGCATCCCTATACCCGCAAGCTCCTCAGCGCTGAGTCCGCGGGCGTCCCCGACCCGGTGCCCGCCGGCGCCGAGGAGATCGCGCGCACGGATGATCTGCGCATCTGGTTCCCGATCCAGCGCGGGCTCTTGCGGCGCGTGGTCGGGCATATCAAGGCGGTGAACGCGGCCTCTCTTTCGGTGCGCGCCGGTGAGACAATCGGGATCGTGGGCGAGAGCGGATCTGGCAAGACGACGCTGGCGCTGGCGGTGATGCGGCTGATCCAATCGGATGGCCCAATCCACTTTCTGGGCCGCGCGATCCAGGGCCACAATACGCGCGAGATGCGGGCGCTGCGGCGCGACATGCAGATCGTGTTCCAGGACCCTTATGGCAGTCTCAGCCCGCGCATGACGGTCGAAGAGATCATCGCCGAGGGACTGACGATCCACAAGGTGGACGCCAATCGCAGCCGGCGCGAACTGGTGGCAGAGATCATGGTCGAGGTCGGTCTGGATCCGGTCTCGATGCATCGCTACCCGCACGAGTTCTCCGGGGGGCAGCGGCAAAGGATCGCGATTGCGCGCGCGATGATCCTGCGGCCCAAGCTCTTGGTACTGGACGAGCCGACCTCGGCGCTTGATATGACGGTGCAGGTGCAAATCGTGGAGCTTCTGCGCGATCTGCAGAAGCGCTACGGGCTGGCTTATCTGTTCATCAGCCATGACCTGAAGGTCGTGCGTGCGCTCAGCCACAAGGTTATCGTGATGAAGCGCGGCGATATCGTCGAGGCCGGGGAGGCGCGTCAGATATTCCAGGACCCGCAGACGGAGTACACGCAAGAGCTGCTTGCGGCGGCGTTTGACGCGCATGCGGATGGCGCGGTCGCGTAGCGCCTTGTGCGGCTCTTGATGGCGGCCAGTGGGCGGGGCGGTGGCGCCCGGCTCTGCAAAAATTCACTGAAAATTCAGCGAATCGGTGGAAAATGAGCCCGGGTGGGCGGGCAAAGCCGCCTAAGACCTAAGGCCTAAGTCGGACCCTGGGCTGTGCATTCCATGTTCCGGGCCTTCAGACGCAGGCAGGCCCGTTTGGCGCTCTCTTTTGTCAGCCCCACAAAATGCGCGTCGTGCCCGCGCGCGCTGCTGGCGACCTTGCGCAAGGCGGTGTCCAGAGTGCCAAGCTCTGCGAGGGCAGTGCGGAGCAGGACGCGCTCTGCCTCGTATCGGGTGGTGAAGCGGCCGACATTGATGCTCCAGTGGCGTCCGCCGGATGTTGACAGGCGGGTGACGACCACGCGTTCGGGCTCTGGAGCTTGCTCAAGCGCGGCGGTTTGCACCGTGGGCCGGACGATCCGAGCGGGACGCGGCTGCGGTGCCATCGCCGCGGTCAGCGAATTGACCTGCGACGGTTTTTTGTTCCACTTAAAGCGCGGCAACGGGATCACTGAGGCGGTGCGCAGCTTTGGCGGCTCTTGCTGGACCGTCTCGGTTTGCACGGCGCTTAGGGTCTCGTCGATGCTCTCGGCCATCGCGATGAGCCGCTCCTGCGGCGGTTCTGCCGCTTCGGCGGTGGGCCGGGGCATTGGCCGCACGCTCTTGGCGACGGCGCGCACGACGCGAATGGTTTTGGACGGCTCCGCTGGTCCGGGGCCGACATGCGGTTTCACGGGTTTGCGCACGGCCACTTGGCTTGGCGCGCGGCTGAAGCCCAGGTCCATCAGCTCGGCCACTTTCGCGTTGCGCTGCGCCGTGGAGCGGCCACCGAACACCGTGGTGATGATGCGCTCTTGCCCGCGTTCGGCGGAGGCGACTAGGTTGAAACCCGCGGCGCGCGTGTAGCCGGTCTTGATCCCGTCAGCGCCCTTATAGGCCCCAAGGAAGCGGCGGTTCGTGTTGGCCACTTCAGCGATGCCCGCATGGGTCGAGCGGCGCGAGAAGATGTTGTAGTACTCTGGGTAGTCGTAGAACACGTGCCGCCCAAGGATCGTCATGTCCCGCGCGGTGGACAAATGCCCCGCCTCGGTCAAGCCATGCGCATTCTTAAAGTTCGAGCGCGTCATCCCCAACGCCTTGGCGGTGCGGTTCATGCGTCGCGCGAATGCGGCCTCGGAACCAGAGATCGCCTCTGCCAGCGCGGTGGCCGCGTCATTGGCCGACTTCACCGCTGCAGCGCGGATCAGGTAGCGCAGCTTGATGCGCTGCCCAGGTCTTAGACCCAGCTTGGAGGGCTGCTCGGCCGCCGCTTTCTTGGATATCTTCACCTTCGTGTCGAGGCTGATCTCGCCATTCTCAACCGCGCTGAACACCACATAAAGCGTCATCATTTTCGTCAGCGATGCCGGGTGCAGCCTGGTGTCGGCGTTGCGAGAGTGCAGGACCTTACCGGAGCGCGCGTCCATCACCATGGCCGCGTAGGGCGCCGCCACGACCGCGTTCGCGCATAGGATAAACGCAAATGTAATAGATAGCCCCCAAAGGGCCGCACGGTTCGAGAATCGGGTCACCGTATAGTCCTGCTCTGCCTCTCGCCCGGTATCTTTTGCCCGGATCGTTTGTTGTGGGCAAATTAGCACAGCAATTCGAATCGGAAAACAATTAATTTTCAATGGGTTTCAGAAAGTAGTTGATGCGGTGGGCAAGATGTAGCGGTTGCGCAGCACGGCGCCGCAACCTGTTCCATTGTGGCAAGATTAAGGCGGCGCGCTGAACGTCAGGCGCGACCACGATGCCGCAAACGCAACCCTAGATCTGCCGCCCCGGCGCGGCCAAATTGGCCGATGCGCCGATCCGGCCCTTTTCTCTCCCGCGGCGGCCCCTATATAGTGCGGTTCAAGCGAACAGAGTCCACCTGCGGAGTATACGGGCGTGACCCGACTTCCCCTTAACATGGCAGAACGCGACGGCGATGGCGACGGCGGTGACACCGGCGTCGTTGTCGAGACGCGTGCGAAAACGAAAAGGCCGCCGCTCTATAAGGTGATGCTGCTGAACGACGACTACACGCCGATGGAGTTCGTCGTGTTGGTGTTGGAACGCTTCTTTGGTCTCAACCACGCACAGGCCTTCGAGCTGATGCTGACCGTGCACAAGAAGGGCGTGGCCGTCGTGGGGGTCTTCGCCTTTGAGATCGCCGAGACCAAGGTCGGCCAGGTGATGGACTTTGCGCGGCGCCATCAGCACCCGCTGCAATGCACCATGGAAAAGGAATAGCCGGCTGTCGACGCGGCTAAGCCTCGCCGTGGAAACGGTCTTTGATGCGCCAGAGTTGGGCAGGATCGCGGTGTTTGCACCGCGCGCCGGGCTGGACCTTTCGGCGTTGGACAAAGACCGGCTGCACCTGATCCAAGGGTTCAAGCCCGACCATGATGCCTGGGCGCGGGCGGGCTATGACGTCTCTGTCGCCCCACAAGGCGCGTATTCCGCCGCCATCCTGTGCCTGCCGTGCGCGAAGGCCCTGGCCCGCGATCTTATCGCGCAAGCGCGCGCGCTCACCTCCGGTCCGATCTTGGTGGATGGCGACAAGGTGGACGGGATCGAAAGCGCCCTGCGGGATCTGCGGAAACGCGCCGAGGTCGGCGGCCCCGTATCAAAGGCCCATGGAAAGGCCTTTCAGGTGACCGGAGGCGACTTTGGCGATTGGCGCGCCGCGCCGGCGCAGGTGGAGGGCTTTCAAACTCTGCCCGGCGTGTTCTCTGCCGATGGCATCGATCCCGCCTCGAAGCTGCTGGCCGAGGCGCTGCCCGCGAAACTGCCAAAGCGCATGGCGGATCTCGGGGCGGGCTGGGGGTATCTGTCGGCGCAGACCCTATCGCGCGAAGGGATTGAGGCCTTGCACCTGGTCGAGGCCGATCACGCGGCGCTGGAATGCGCGCGGGCAAACGTGGCGGATGCCCGAGCGCGGTTCCACTGGGCGGATGCCCGCGACGTCGACCTAAAGGCGCTTGACGGTGTCATCATGAACCCGCCCTTCCATCAGGCGCGGGCGGCGGAGCCAAAGCTGGGCCTGGCATTCATCGCCTCGGCTGCGCGCATTCTCGCGCCCCATGGGCGGCTTTGGATGGTGGCGAACAGGCATTTGCCCTACGAGGTCTCGCTGAAAGATGCGTTTCGGACCGTCACTGAAATCGCTGGCGACACCCGCTTCAAAGTGCTGTACGCTGAAAAGCCCAGTCGCCGCGGACGCTGAAACCCGCTAACCTTCACCGAAAGAATCAGGGAGACGCAGATGTCTTTCTCGATCGCGGGTAAGACCGCCATCGTCACCGGCGCCGCCAATGGGGTGGGCCTCGCCATCGCGCGCCACTTCGTCGATCACGGCGCCAATGTGGTTTTTGCCGACCGCGACGAGGAGGGGCTGGACAAGGAGGTGGGCGAGCAATCGCAGCAAGAAGACAGCCCGGTGCGCGCGTTCTCGGGCGATCTGCGCGAGAAGCTGACCATTGCCAACCTTCTGTCGGCGACCTTGGACGCGTTCGATCAGGTGGACATCCTGGTAAACGCCAGCCGGCAGCTTCTGCCATCCGACCCGCTTGACCCCAAAGAGGACAGCGTCAGCACCCTGCTTGAACAGAACCTGATGACCAGCCTGCGCCTGACGCAGGCGATCTCGAAGCGCATGATCAAGCAGGCCGAAGAAGACGGCCGAGAGTCCGGCCAGGCCGGGGCTATTGTGAACCTCAGCTCGATCGCGGCGCGCAGGGCGCATCCAGAGCTTTTGGGCTACTCTGTGAGCTGCGCAGCGCTGGACCAGATGACGCGCTCGATGGCCGTCGCATTGGCGCCGCACCGCATACGGGTGAACGCGGTGTCTTTCGGGTCCGTCATGTCCGCCAGCCTACAGAACACCCTGAAAGGCGACGACGACAGCCGCGCCGACATTATCGCGCACACGCCATTGAGCCGCATCGCCCGCGCCAGCGAGGTGGCGGAGGCGGCGCAATTCCTGGCCTCAGACGGGGCGGGGTTCATGACCGGTCAGATTGTGACCGTCGATGGGGGCCGCACGCTTTTGGATTCGGTTGCCGCTCCGGCGCACTAGCCGCGCTCAGGCGCCCGCGCGCTCTAGCAAGAACCGCTGCGATAGGGGCAGGGCCGCCGCTCCTAGGGCGCGGGCATCCGCGCCAACAGAGCCGGTGAGAATGGCAGGGCGCGTGAGCCCGGTTAGGTCCTGCTCTGCCAGCTTTTCGTCGATTGTCTGGACCAGGCGTTCGCACAGGTCGCGGGGGATCCAACCATCCACCAGCACGTTGCCAAAGTCGATGATCGAGGCCGCCGACACGATCGCATGCGCGATGCCCGCCGCCGCGCCGTCGAGCCACCGATCCAAAATGTCGCCTTCTATGTCCCAGCCCTCGGCGCTGCGCCACATGCTGTCTGTGTCCCAGCCAGAGGCTCTCAGTTGGCCCTCTAGTCCAAACAGAGACGCCACATCCAATAGCTGCCGCACGCCGTTCGGTGTCGGCACGGGCATCGGCCCAACCGCGCCCGCATTCCCCGCCCCAGAGAACCGCGCGCCATTCAACACGATGCCGCCACCGATGAAATAGCCGACATAGAAATACAGGAAATTGCGTGGGCCGGTGGATGGCCCAAAGACGACCTCGGCCCCGCAGGCCGAGCTGGCATCGTTCTCTAGATAGATCGGGAAGTCGTGCCGCTCTGCCAGGGAGGACCGAATATCTGCCTTCCGCCATCCGGCCATCTTCTCCTTGGGCACACCAAGCGCGTCGGCCCAGTTCCACAGAAAGAAGGGCATCGCGATGCCCAGCCCAGCGATCCGGGCCCGCGCCGGAGCGGGAAGCCGGGCGGTTAACTCTGCGATCTGCTTGTCGGCGAAGGCAAACGTGCCCTCTGGAGTGGGGTAGCTGTGGAGCTCCATCGCACGGTGCAGGACCTGGCCCAGGAAATCGACCAGCACCAGTTCAACGCTGCGGCGCCCGACCTTCAGGCCAAAGAAGTAAGCGCCATCCTCGGCAAGCCGCATCGGCACCGACGGTTGGCCAACCTTGCCGCGCACCGGGTCGCCCTTGACCAGAAGGCCGTCGGCCTCCAGCGCGCGCATGATCACGGAAACGGTTTGCGGTGAAAGCCCCGTCACGCGCGCAATATCGGCCTTTGCCAAGGGTCCGCGCCGCCGCAGAAGCGACAGGACCAAGCGCTCGTTATGGGCGCGCATGCCAGATTGGTTCGAGCCGCGCACGAGCGAGGCCGCTTCATTTGTGCCGTTGGCGTCTGTCGCGCTATGCGCCTTCACAATCGTCTCCCGGTGAGGCGACGCAAACATGGGGCGATGAAATCCAGGAGTCAATAAATAAATCAAATAGATTTATTTATTGACTCCTTTAAGGCCATGATGTTTTTTCGACTCACGAGCGCCAGCCGGAATTTTGATGTTGGCGACCTCAAAGGCAGAGCCAGGCTAGGCTCATTCAAATTTTGGGAGGATTGAAGCATGAATATCAGATCACTACTGAGCGCGACGGCCATTGGACTGGTTGCTATGAGCGGCGCGGCCTTCGCGGGCGGGCATTCCACCACGGTGTGTTTGATCACCAAGACCGACACCAACCCGTTCTTCGTGAAGATGAAGGAAGGCGCGACCGCCAAGGCGGAAGAGCTTGGCATGACGCTGAAGGCCTTCGCGGGCAAAATCGACGGCGATAACGAGACCCAGGTGCAAGCTATCGAGACCTGCATCGCGGATGGTGCCAAGGGCATCTTGCTGACGGCTTCCGATACTGCGGGCATTGTGCCCTCGGTGGAGGCCGCGCGGGACGCGGGACTTCTGGTGATCGCGCTGGACACGCCGCTAGAGCCGATTGACGCCGCCGATATGACCTTTGCCACCGATAACTTCCTGGCGGGCGAGCTGATCGGCGCCTATGCCGCCGCCAAGATGGGTGGCGCGGCAGCGAACGCCAAGATCGCGATGCTCGACCTGGCCATCAGCCAGCCCACCGTGGGCGTGCTGCGCGACCAGGGCTTCCTGACCGGCTTTGGTGTGGACGTCAAAGACGTCAGCCGCTGGGGCGACGAGGATGACGCACGCATCGTCTGCAACGAGGTCACCGCCGGCAACGAGGAAGGTGGCCGCAAGGCGATGGAGACCTGCCTGGCCAAGGATGACGGCATTAACGTGGTCTATACTATCAACGAGCCCGCCGCCGCGGGCGCCTATGAGGCGCTCAAGGCCATTGGGCGCGAGAACGACGTGCTGATCGTCTCGGTGGATGGCGGCTGCCCGGGCGTGCAGAACGTGGCGGAAGGCGTGATCGGCGCCACCTCGCAGCAATACCCGCTGCTGATGGCGTCGCTGGGCGTGGAGGCGGTGAAGGCCTGGGCCGAGGATGGCTCCAAGCCGGCGAACTCGCCCGGTAAGGACTTCCTGGACACCGGCGTGTCGCTGGTGGCGAGCGAGTCCGTTGACGGCGTCGAGTCCATCGACGTCAAAGCGGGCATGGACCTCTGCTGGGGCTAATCGCCTGAGACAATCGTAGGATGGGGATCATCCCCATCCTACACTCTAGACGCGCGCCGCACCGCGCGTCTAACCTGCGCTCAGAGGCGCGATGCATAAGCGTTACATTTGATTAAGGGGGAAGGCATGTCCGACACCGGCTCGCAGGGGCAGGGGTTCGAGGCTTCGCTGAGTGAAGCCAGCGAGACCGTCGCGGAGTTCGAAGAAGAGCGCACGATGGTGCGCCGCCTGCAGCACCTCTTGCATGCCAACCCGTCGCTGGTGCCCTTCGTGGTGCTGGTGATCTCTATCGTCACGGTCGGGCTTTACATCGATTGGGAGGCGATCCAGGTCGCCATGGGCTGGGCGCGACTCGAGGAAGTCTCGGTCGGGCGCTTCCGCTTCTTCTCGGGGCGCACGATGGCGCTGATCCTGGATCAGGTGCAGATCGTGGGGATCCTGGCGCTGGCGCAATCGTTGATCGTATTGACGGCGGGGATCGACCTTAGCGTGGGCGCGATCGCGGTGTTCAGCTCTGTCGTGATGGGCCAGTTCACCTTCCGCTATGGCATCCCGCCGACCTTCGCGGTGATGCTGGGCCTGGCCGTCGGCACGAGCATCGGCGCCCTGTCAGGCTGGCTGGTGAGCCGGATCAAGCTGCCGCCCTTCATCGTGACGCTGGGGATGTGGCAGATCGTGCTGGCCGGGAACTACCTCTATTCCCGCAACGAGACGATCCGTCCAAACGATATCGCCGAGCAGGCCGCGCTCTTGCACCTCATGGGCTGGGATTTCCAGATCCGCGAGATCCTTGGCTACGAGGCGATCCGCGGCGGGGCGAACATTCCGCTGGGTGTTGTCTTGATGTTGATCCTTGCGGGCGGGCTTGCTTATGCGCTGCGCTCCACGCCCTGGGGGCGGCATGTCTACGCGGTGGGCGACGACCCCGAGGCGGCGGAGCTTGCCGGGGTGAACACGCGCAAGACGCTGATGTCGGTCTACATCCTGGCGGGTCTGATCTGTGCTGTGGCGGGCTGGGTGATGATCGGGCGGCTGGGGAGCGTGTCGCCCTCGGCCTCCACGGGCCAGATCGGCAACATCCAGGCGATCACCGCAGTGGTGATCGGCGGGATATCCTTGTTCGGCGGGCGGGGCTCGATCCTGGGCGCGCTGTTTGGGGCCTTGATCGTGAACGTGTTCCAGCTGGGCCTGCCCATGGCCGGGTTCGACAGCCAATGGACCTTCCTCTTGATCGGCATCTTGATCATTGGCGCGGTCACGGTGGACCAGGAAATCAGAAAGGTCTCGGTATGACGCGGCCGGTGTTGCAGGCAAAGGGCCTGGTAAAGCGCTATGGCCGGGTGACGGCGCTGGATCATGCGGATTTCGAGCTCTACCCGGGCGAGGTCTTGGGCGTGATCGGTGACAACGGCGCGGGCAAGTCCACGATGATCAAGGCGGTGTCCGGCGCGGTGATTCCGGACGAGGGCGAGGTGCTTTTGGAGGGGCAGCCGGTCAATTTCACCTCGCCGATCCACGCCCGTGAGCATGGCATCGAGACGGTCTATCAAACGCTCGCGATGTCGCCCGCGCTGTCGATTGCCGACAACATGTTCATGGGGCGCGAGCTGAAGAAACCGGGCTGGCGCGGGCAGGTCTTTGGGATGCTCGACAAGCCCGCGATGGAGACGTTCGCGCGCGAGAAGCTCACCGAGCTGGGGCTGATGACGATCCAGAACATTAAGCAGGCGGTCGAGACCTTGTCGGGCGGGCAGCGCCAGGGCGTGGCCGTGGCCCGGGCCGCGGCTTTTGGGTCCAAGGTGATCATCCTGGATGAGCCCACCGCCGCGCTGGGTGTGAAAGAGAGTCGCCGGGTGCTGGACCTGATCAACGACGTGCGCGCGCGCGGCATTCCGATCATCCTGATCAGCCACAACATGCCGCATGTGTTCGAGGTCTGTGACCGCATTCATATCCACCGGCTGGGCCGGCGGCTGACGGTGATCAATCCGGGGGATTACTCGATGTCGGACGCGGTGGCGTTTATGACGGGCGCGAAGGAGCCAGAGCAGGCTGCGGCGTAACGCATATCTGGCAGAAAGCTAGGGAACTCTTGGTGATCCGTCCCGGACCCTACATGGTACTGCAATCAATCGGCGCCTGACTTGCAGGCGCGCCGGGGCGGCGCCCATCCAGTTTCATCTGTGCCGCAAAATTTGAAGAATTCGTTAAGAACAACCGGCCCGCGGCAACGCGCCGCAGCCTCAAACTGCGGGCGTCACGCCGCCCAGCACGCGCGCGAACACGCTCGCATCCACATTCCCGCCGGACAGAACCAGCCCAACGCGCTTGCCCGCCATCCGGTCGCGCTCTTGCATCAGCGCCGCGAGCGGCGCGGCGCCCGCACCTTCTGCCAGGTTATGGGTGTCTTGGTAGTAGATCCGCATCGCTTCCGCGATCTCATCCTCGCTGACGGAGACCACGCGCTCGGCGCTCTTCGAATAGATATCGAACGCCTCCTTGGAGGGGATGCGCACCGACATCCCGTCGGCGAATGTGGCGCAGGTATTGGTCTCCACCACGCGGCCGGCCTCGACAGAGAGCTTGGCGCCGGCGGCGTTCTCGGCCACCACGCCCACGATTTTGGTCGCGAGGCCCAAGGCGTCCCGCGCCATGATCGTCCCGCAGATGCCAGAGCCCAGCCCGATGGGCACATAGACCGTGTCCAGATCCGGCGCGGCGGTGAAGAGCTCTAGCCCGTAAGTCGCGACCCCACGGACCAGCTCCTCATGGAACGAGGGCACCATGGTCAGCCCCTCGGCCTCGGCCACGCGCAGCGCCTCGACCCGCGCCGCGTCGAAATCCGTGCCATGCTCCACAACCTCGGCCCCATAGCCGCGCATCGCGGCGTTTTTCTCGACGGAGTTGCCGCGCGGCACGAAGACCTTCACCTGAAGGCCTGCTGCGACGGCGGCCCGCGCCTGGCTTTGACCGTGATTGCCGCGCGTGGCGGTGCAGATGCCGCGCACCTCGGGGTGCGCGCGTCGCAGCCAATCGATATAGGTCACCCCGCCACGCACCTTAAAGGCGCTCGTCGGCGCGTGGTTCTCGTGCTTGACCCGGACCTCCGCCGCGCCGGTGCGGGCGGTCAGGAGCGGCCAGACATGCTGAGGTGTCGGCGGAACGTGGGCGTGGACCAGCGCAGCGGCGTCGTGCAGTTCGTCGACCGAGAATTTCATCAGATATTCTCGACCTGCGGCATGCCCAGAACGTGGAATCCGCTGTCGACCATGATGGTCTCGCCGGTTGTGCAGGCGCCATAGTCGCTGGCCAGGTAAACGGCCGTCCCGCCCACGGCTTCCAGCGTCGCGTTGGCGCGCAGCGGGCTGTTCATCTCTGTGTGCTTGAAGGTCTTGCGCGCGCCGCCGATGGCCGCCCCGGCAAGGGTCTTCATCGGGCCGGGTGAGATCGCGTTCACGCGGATGCCCTCGGGGCCCAAGTCGTTGGCCAGGTACTTGACCGTGCTTTCCAGCGCCGCCTTGGCCACGCCCATCACGTTGTAGAACGGCGTCACCCGACTCGAACCCTGATAGGTCAGGGTCAGCACGGTGCCGCCCTCGGTCATCATGGCCCGCGCGCGGCGGGTCACGTCGATCAGCGAGTAACAGCTGATCGCCATCGAGTTGGCAAAGTTCTCGGCGGAGGTGTCGATGAACCGCCCGGTCAGCTCGCTGCGATCCGAGAAGGCGATGGCGTGCACGACAAAGTCCAGGCGGTCCCACTTCGCCGCCAACGCCTCGAACGCCGCGTCCATCTTGGCCGGGTCCATAACGTCGCAATCGATCATCACGTCAGAGCCGAGCGACGCCACCAGCGGTTCCACCCGCTTGCCGAACGCCTCGCCCTGGTAGGTGAAGGCCAGCTCTGCGCCCTCGGCGGCCAGGGCCTTTGCAATACCCCACGCGATCGAGCGCTCGTTGGCGACGCCCATGATCAGCCCGCGCTTTCCGGTCATCAAGTTTGCCATGGGTCCTATCCGTTAAATCTCGACAGCAGCATCGATCCATTCGTGCCGCCAAAGCCAAAGGAATTCGTCATCACGGTGTCAAGCCCGGCCTGTTCGACTGTCTCGGTGGCGATCTCTCCGGGATTAATCTCTGGGTCCAAGGTCTCGACGTTGATCGAGGGCGTGATGAAGTCCCCATCAAGCATCAGCAGGCAGAAGATGGCCTCCAACGCGCCCGCCGCCCCCTGGGCGTGACCGGTCATGGATTTGGTTGAGCTGATCGTCGGGGCCTGCCCGGCCCCGAAGACGCGGCGCACCGCTTCGACCTCGCCAACATCACCCACCGGCGTCGACGTGCCATGCGCGTTGATATAGCTGATCTTGCGGCCCGCGGGCAGCGTCTTGGCGGCCAGCCGCATCGCGCGCTCGCCGCCCTCTCCGCTGGGGGCCACCATGTCGTGCCCGTCGGACGTGGCCCCGAACCCGGTGACCTCCGCGTAGATCTTGGCCCCGCGCGCCTGCGCGCGCTCGAGGTCCTCCAACACAACCATGCCGCCGCCGCCGGAGATCACGAACCCATCGCGGTCCGCGTCGAAGGCGCGACTGGCGCGGCCCGGAGTGTCGTTATATTTCGAGCTCATCGCCCCCATTGCGTCGAAGAGGCAAGACAGCGTCCAATCCAATTCCTCGCCGCCGCCCGCGAACATCACATCCTGCTGGCCCAGCATGATCTGCTGCGCTGCCATGCCGATGCAGTGCAGGCTGGTCGAGCAGGCAGAGGTGATCGAGAAGTTGATGCCCTTAATCTTGTAGGCGGTCGAAAGGTTGGCCGACACGGTGCTCGACATGCATTTCGGCACCGCGAAGGGGCCGATGCGTTTGGGCGCGCCCTTTTCCAGCACAGTCTGGTGGGCGGCGAGCATGGCGCTCGTGGATGGCCCGCCCGACCCGGCGATCAGGCCGGTACCCGGATTTGAAACCTCTTCCGGGCTCAGCCCGGCGTCGGCGATCGCCTGCTCCAAAGCGTTATAGGCATAGGCTGACCCCGGCCCCATGAAACGCAGCAGGCGCTTGTCGATATGTTCGCTGGGGTCGAAATTGATCGCGCCCTTGACCTGGCTGCGAAATCCCCGCTCGACATAGTCCTCCGCGGTTACAATGCCGGATCGGCCCGCCCGCAGCGAAGCCGTGACCGCGTCCGCGGAATTTCCGATGGCCGAGACAATTCCCAAACCTGTGATGGCAACACGGCGCATGCGCGTCCTCCCTTTGGCGGGGCCCTTAGCTGTCGGCGGCTGCCAAGCCGACCTTCATGCTCTTGACCTCGCACACCAATTCACCATCCGCCAAGACGCGGCCATCAGCCACCCCCATTTTTAGCTTCCGGTCTATAACGCGTGTGAAATCTACCTGGTAGGTGACCAAAGCCCGATCCGGGCGCACCATGCCGCTTAGCTTTACCTCGCCCGCCCCCAGGGCGAACCCTTGGCCCTGCCAGCCGCGCCAGCCCAGATTGAAACCGGTCAGCTGCCAAAGCCCGTCCAGCATCAGGCAACCCGGCATCACGTTGTTGCCCGGGAAGTGGCAGGGAAAGAACCAAAGATCCGGCTTTATGTCGAGCTCGGCGACGATATGGCCCTTACCATGCGCGCCCTCGTCGCCCGAACAGTCCGTGATCCTGTCCATCATGAGCATCGGAGGTTCTGGAAGCTGGGCATTCCCTGGCCCAAATAGCTCGCCACGGGCGCACTGCAAAAGTGCTTCCTTGTTGAAGGACCTAGGAAATTCGCTCATATGTGGCGGAGCCTCAGAGTTGGTGCCAATTGATCCCGCCCCCTGTAACAGGAGTGCCAAAGCCCTGACAAGGGTCAGGCGAAGGGTCGCACACCAAAGCTTGCGATTTACATTGAAAGCCGCGGTGCGAAAACACTATAATACACGCAGCCAGGATTGCAGGTCATATGCAAAGCCAGAATGAAGCACAGGCCCGCGGGGCCAATTGGTTGTCGAACGCGGGGCTTCGCCCCACGCGGCAGCGTGTTGCATTGGCGTCGCTGCTTGTCGGAGACGGCAAGGACCGCCACGTGACCGCCGAGAGCCTTTATGCGGCCTCAAGCAAGTCCGGAGAGCCGGTGTCTCTGGCCACGGTGTACAACACGCTGCGCGCGTTCTGCGAGGCTGGTCTGATGCGTGAGATTACCGTCGATGGCTCAAAGAGCTATTTCGATACCAACACCACCAATCACCCGCATTTCTATTGGGAAGATACGGCGGCCTTGACCGATGCCCCGGTAGATCAACTTGTGATTTCGCAGCTGCCTGACACGCCCGAAGGCGCAGAAGTCGCGTCCGTGGATGTCGTTATCCGGTTACGGAGAAACTGAGTACTCCCGATCACAACCTAGTTTTAGGATGGCGCGGAACGATTGGATCGCGGCGCATCTCTAGGCAACCTTTGAAGTGATCTCATACCGGTCACCGCTCGAAGACGAGCCGCCATCTGATCGGAATTTGGAAACCAAATTGCTCAGTTCTTGCGCGTCGTTCTTAAGGCTATGGGTCGCGGCGGTTGCCTCTTCGACCATGGCGACGTTTTGTTGAGTCACGTTGTCCAGATGTGCAATGCCGTCATTGATTTCGTTCAACCCATCTGACTGCGCGGCAGCTAACCCGGCGATCTCCGTCACATGCGAGGATATGTTGGAGACCTGCTTTAGGATGTTTTCCAGCGCGGTGCCAGATTCGTTCACAAGGTCGACGCCGCGCCCGACCTGCGACGTTGCGCGGTCGATCAAAGTTTTGATCTCCGTCGCAGCCTCAGACGACCGGTGTGCCAGGGCCCGAACCTCTGTCGCCACGACCGCAAAGCCTTTCCCGGCCTCACCGGCGCGCGCGGCTTCGACACCGGCATTCAGTGCCAACAGATTCGTCTGGAATGTGATGTCTTCGATAACGTTGATGATCTGACCGATTTGGTTAGAGCTCTCGTTGATCTGCGTCATCGCATCTACCGCGTTTCGCACGACCTCGCCCGACGCTTCCGCGTCCGCGCGCGCGCCAAGAACGATGCCTTCAACCTCTTTGGCGCCCTGCGCGGTCGAGGTTACGGATTTCGTCAACTCCCCAAGTGACGCTGCGGTTTCCTCTAGCGTGGCGGCCTGGTTCTCTGTGCGGCGCGCGAGTTCATCGGAAGATTCGCTCAATTCGTTGCTATGCGATTCAATGCCGTCTGCGTTCTGCCGAACGACAGACATCGCATTGCGCAGCACGCCCAGCGTCGTATTGTAGTCTTCGCGCAGGCCTTCGTATTCCGGATCGAAAGTGGTCTCGATTGGCTTGGTGAGGTCGCCCTCGGCCAAGGAATGCAACGCCACGCTTAGCTGTTCGACGACGCTTTGTTGGGCGGCTTGTTGGGCGGCAACTTTATCGGCCGCCGCGCGGGCATCGGAATCTGCCTGCTTTGCTTGCTCGTCCAGGCGCATTGCCTCAATCAGGCTGAGGCGTTGAGTTTCCAGTGCCCTCGCCATCTGGCCGACTTCGTCCCCGACATTTCGGTGCGGTACGGCGGCATCAAGATCGCCCTCCGAGACTTTCTTCATTGCCTGCGTGACGTCCACCAATGGGCGCGAAATCCAACGACGCAGAAAGAAAGCGCCAAAAAGCAGCAAGACCACAAACACCCCGCCGGCCGTAATCCAGCTTTCAATCTTCTCCCTATAGACCGCTTTTAGGCTCAACTGGGCCGTCCAGTCCGAGGCAATAACGCCAACAACCTGGGCCCTGTCACCGGCGCCCATGACCACGGGCACGGCCCACAATAGCGAAGCACGGTTTTCCTGGACCAAACCTGTCTCCAACGCCTGCGTGGCAAGCGCTGATAGCGCAGAAACGCGGGCCTCATCCAACGCGCCAACCGACCCAACAGCACTGCCGGACGCATCGAAAACGAGCATTCCATTCAGGATGTCAGCATCGCGGGTCAACTGCGTGTCCATCTCTTCCAGCAGCTTATCGTATTTCTTGAACCGGACCGCCGAGGCCGAGCTGTTGGCCAAGGTATGACTGACCACTTCAGCGTGATCGGTGACTTGGCTCAGGACGATCCGTGTCAGCATCTGCGAGGACTGGAAAGCGGGCACCGCCGCAACCACCGCTGCAGTGCCGGCAATCAGAAAGAGTGCCTTTACGAACACGGAAATTGAGCGTGAGACTTTGATTTCAGTTTGGCTTGCGGTCACTTTTCAATTCCAATCCAGTCACAATCGGGCGGTCGAGGCGCCGGGAAGTGGTCGTCTACAGCAACGCGTCGGCGTTGACGCCAACCGTGATGGCGCCAATGGGCGCACCGCTTGCTGGATCCACAATCGTCATTGAGATCTGGCCCTGATAGGTCTGCGTGGACTCATCGAAATCAACGTCGCTTAGGTGGAATGCGCCAGCCCCCATTGGGTAGGTCTTGCTGAATTTGGCCTCGTCGCCTTGCCACATGTCCGATGTCACGTCGGATGCGGCGACGTTCAGGCCGTGGTTGTCCATGATGAAGACCTCGGTGATCATGCCACCGGATGCGGCGACATGCTGTCGCAAGAAATCTGAGGCAGAGTTCATCAAAACGGGCGTGATTGTTGGCGCATTGGCCATCCCAACTTCAGCGCGCCAAGCCTGGTCCATTGCGTCGATATCGGCCTGGGCAAGGCCCGCGTAGCGCGCGTTCTGGTCCATGATGGCGGACACAATGACGGCGTCATTCGCCCAGTTCATAATTTCCGTGCTCATAAAGCTTTCCATCGCAGGGGCGAATTCATTCGCCGATGCAGACGTGGCGGCCGCGATTGCGAAGGCGGCAAGGGTCGAACGGTACATTAAAAATCTCCGACTATGATCGATGTGAGTCGGGGTCTAGCAATGAAGACCTTCGAAATTCCTAACCAGCGCAGTTGTCCTAAAATGCGAGATTCAAAAAATAGACTAAAACCATTGCCCGGGCTCCATGAGCCCCAGATCCAATAGCTGCTGGGAATGCCATTGGAACGCCGTAGAGTTGTGCCAGCGGAAAGAGGATATCTCGAACTTTGATCCGGCGTTGCTTTTCAACGCCTTCGCCGTGCGGAACGAGCAGATCGCGGCGGTGATGTTGTGGTGCCACGGGCAGGCGTAGGTGTTGTACTCCTCGTCAGAGAACGTGTGATCCGGGCGGAGTTTCAGGCCCTGCTGGGCCCGAAAGATCGCGATGCGATCTATCTTTCGGCGGTCGGTGGGGACGTGCTCTTCGAACCTCCAGCGCAGGCCGCCAAAGAAATCCAGCTGCCGTTCCTTGGGGTGGCCGACCTCGTCGGGCCGCGCCAGCGCGTAATACCCCGACTTGTCCAGATGCGCGTCCGACAGGCTGACGGCGTCCGGCGTGGCCTCCAGATCCGAGGCGTAGAGGTCAACGACATAGGTCAAAACCGCGTCGCGCCGCTCTTCGGTGTGAAAGGCCAGCATCTCGTCAATGCTGCGTGTCTCGCAGAACGGGTAGAACAGGAACTCGGCGTTGTAGCAGTAATAGAGCCACAATCCCGGCGCGGCGTCCGAAAGGGCACTCACGGCGATCTCAAGCGCGTTGGGCCGCATCATGGAGTACCGGATGCGATGCACGGTCTCGGACAGATCCATCGGCAGGGCCAGCTCGTCGGGGGCGAAGACCAGGATCTCTTTGAAGATACCGTAATGGGCCTCGGCGCGAATCTCGGTCGTTACGCTTGAAGCGGTGTCGCAGAGAGGGTGTCGTTGCCCTTTGATACGCATGATGCGTGTCTACGAGGTCTTGCCAGATGGCGCGCCTCAATTCCAAAGAATAGAAAGGACAACGACATGGATATCTTTATCGGACTGGACGTCTCTCTGGCAAGCACGGCTGTTTGCGTGCTCGGTGATCGCGGCAAGATCCTGAAGGAAACTGACGTCGCCAGCGAGCCGGAAGTGTTGGTCAGCTTCCTCAAGGCCTTGCCCTGCGAGATTACCGGGATTGGCCTGGAAGCGGGTCCACTGTCCCAATGGCTTCACAAGGGGCTGACCGAGGCCGGGCTACCCGCGATCCTGATGGAAACGCGGCAAGTGAAGGCGGCGCTGAAAGCAAGCCCGATCAAGACGGATCGGCGGGATGCACAGGGGATCGCGCATCTCCTGCAGATGGGTTGGTTCAGCGCCGTGCACTGCAAGTCGGTTCCTGCTCAGGAAACACGCGTGTTGCTGACGGCGCGCAAGGCGATCCAGAAGGTACTGATCCAGTTGGAACTGTCGGTGCGGGGCGTGTTGCGCAACTTTGGCCTGAAGATGGGACCCGTCTCGAAAGGTCGCTATGACCAGCGGGTCAGGGACCTGGCGGCGGGCAATACTGTGCTGAAAGCGGCTATTGAGCCGATCCTGCGTGCCCGCGCAGAGCTGCGAAGGGAACTTGCGGGGTTCGAGAAGATGGTGCGCGATCAGGCGAAGATCGATCCGATCTGTCGCCTGCTGATGACCATGCCCGGTGTGGGTGCCGTCGTTGCGCTGACGGTGAAGGCCGCGATCGATGATCCCACACGCTTCAAACGATCTCGTGATGTTGGCCCCTGGGTCGGGCTGACGCCGGGGCGGGATGAATCCGGCGAGCGGTCCATTGTGGGCGCGATCACCAAGGTCGGAGACGCAGGTCTCCGGGCGGCGCTCTACCAGGCGGCCAACGTGATGCTGCATCATGGCGGCCCGAACTGGCTCAAGTCCTGGGCGCTGCGCCTTGCCGAGCGTCGTGGGAAGAGACGTGCCACCGTGGCGCTGGCCCGTCGCATCGGCGTGGTGCTGCACCGGATGTGGGTGGATGGAACCGGGTTCCGCTTCACCCGTGACGAGGCGATGGCGCTCCGGCAGAACGCCTGAGCGCCCCGCATCCATGATTGAAATGTTTTCAGCACAAGGAGCGTTCGGCCGCACCTGACGGTGCCGGCCCACCAGTGTCCCAGCCGGGACGCGGTCCCCGATGATGTACGCAAGCTGCCATCTGCCGACCCGTTCCAGGGTTGAGCGCGCCCTGAAGATCGACACTCGGGAGCCGAACCGGACAAGGTATGAAGTTGGCAGCCATTGCGCTGACCACGGACGGAAGCACGAGCCCGGCGCAGACACATCACGGTGAGCAGGCATGCCGACAGGCGAGGCCAACAACACTGGCATATTCCCCATCGCCACAGCACAATCACTCCGCTGTGAACCTCACTGCGCCTGGCAGGCACCCCGGAAACCTTCGTCGGTTCCCGGGTTTTTGAGGGTGAAAACGCTGTCCTTGACATCAACTGGCCCATTACGGAAGCGCAGCTTAAGGTGGTGCCGGATGGTGGCCTCGACCTCCACCAAGTCCTCGACGAAGATCATCGCCACCGGGCCCTTGGCCAAGGCGTCGGCGCCGTGGCGTATGAAATCGTCTAAACTGTCGAAGCGCATGAGATGCCTATCCGCGTTCTTTGGCCCAGAAGGTCCCTGAATTGTGCGCTTTGTGCAAGCCGCGCATATGGAACGCTATAGCGCGGCCCGGCGCGCCATGGAATCCCCGCGTTGGAATGGGCGCCTAGGGTGTCGCGTTGAACACAAAGAGCGTCTCGCCGCCGATCTGATAGCCGTCGATCAATGCCTGCGCCACAGGCGACACCAGCCAAGCCTCCAGGCGCCCGGCTTGCGCCGCCTGGACATGCGGATGCCGGTCCGGGTTCACCGGCAGGTAGGCGTATTGGTTAAAAAGCTCCGGATCACCGGCAAAGAGCAGCGCCAGGCCCGCCTTGTTGCCAAAGTTCAACCAGCTCGCGCGGTCGGCAAGGATATAGGCGTCCATCCCAGCGGCGGCGTTCAGCGCGGCGCCCATCCCGGCGCCGACGGAGCGGTACCAGCGCTCAAAATCCTCAGGGGCGAGGCCCGCGCCCTGCCAGAGGCGCAGCTCTTTTTTATGCGTACCACTGTCGTCGCCACGGCTCACAAAGGTGGTGGCATTGCTCGCAATGGCGCGCAACGCCGCGACCGCGTCGGCGCTGCCCGAGATGCGTGCGGGGTCGTCCGACGGTCCCACCAGCACGAAGTCATTATACATGATTTCTCTGCGGTGCGTGCCGTAGCCCTCTGTCACAAAGGCCTCCTCGGCGGCGCGAGAGTGCACCAATATGGCGTCCACATCGCCGGCGCGGCCCAATCGCAGGGCCTGCCCGGTGCCCACCACCAGCAGCTGCACGTCAAGGTCCAGATCCGCTTTGATGCGCGGCAGCAGGACCTCTGCCAGCCCGGAATTGTGGAAGGATGTTGTGACCGCCATGCGCAGGGTCTCGCCGGCCTGCGCCGCCGTCGACAAGGCCAAGAGGGCCAAGGCAAGGATGAGCTTTCTCATTCCACGATGTCTCCTTTGAGGAAGGCGCGGGCTTCCGCGGTGTCGGGGCCTGCGAAGAACTCTGGCGCCGGGCGCGCCTCGTGCACGCGCCCATGCAACAGGAACAGCACATCATCGGCCATCCGGCGGGCCTGGCCCATGTCATGCGTCGCCAAGACAAGCTTGGTGCCCTCGGCCTTGGCGTTTGCCAGGATGGTTTCAATCTCGCGCATGGAGCGACCATCAAGCGCCGCGCAGGGCTCGTCAAGGAACAGAAGTTCGGGCTTTAGGATCAGCGCGCGCGCCAGGGCGAGCTTTTGTTGCTCACCGCCGGAAAGCGCCCCGGCGGAGCGGTCCAGCATGTCGCCCAGCCCGATGCGTTCGGCCCATTGATCGGCCTGCGCGCGGGCCTCGGGGCGGCGGGTCCCGCGGAGCTGCAGCGGATAGGCGATGTTGTCGCGCACATTGCGGCGCAGCATGACGGGGCGCTGAAACACAAAGGCCTGCGCCGCGCGGGCCTGCTCTAGCGGGCAGTTCCAGGTGATCGTGCCGCGGCTCAGCCGCGCGGTGCCGTGCAGCAGCGACAGCAGGGTGGTCTTGCCGGAGCCGTTTGGCCCGATGACAACGGTGGTCCCGGGGCCATCCATGGTCAAATCCACCGGGCCGACCAGGGTCTTGCCGCGCCGGCGCGCCTCGGCGCCGGTCACGGTGAGGGGGAGCAGAGCGCTCACCAGCGGCCCTCCCGTTCGGTGCGGCCCAGCCCGTGGATGACCAGGTTGACCGTCACGGCCAGCGCGATCAGCACAAAGCCCAGCCCCAGCGCCAAGGCAAAATCGCCCCTTCCGGTCTCCAAGGCAATCGCCGTGGTCAGAACCCGGGTCACATGGTCGATATTGCCGCCGACGATCATGATGGCGCCGACCTCGCCGATGGCGCGGCCAAAGCCCGCCAGCGCGGCGGTCAAGAGCGCGCGGCGCGCGTCCCACAAGAGCGTCTGCATCTTCTGCCGCTGGGTGACGTTGAGCGAGATCAAAAGGTCGTGGTAGTCGGTCCACAGCTCGCGCAGGGACTGATGCGCGATGGACGCGATAAGGGGCACGATGATGATCACCTGGGCGATGATCATCGCCGTGGGCGTGAACAGCAGCCCAAACACCCCGAACGGGCCGGAGCGGCTCAGCAGGATGTAGACCACCAGCCCAACCACAACCGGGGGCAGCCCCATCAGGGCGTTTAGCACCGCGATCACCGCGCGGCGCCAGCGGAACCGGCGCACCGCCAGCAGCGCCGCCAAGGGCAGGGCGATCAGCGAGGCAATCACAAGCGCCGTCAGCGTCACCTGCAGAGATCGCAGCGTGATCTCTATGAGGTCCGGGTCCAGCCTAACGACCAGCCAGAAGGCCGCGGCCAAACCGTTCCAAACGTCCAGCATCCCTGACGAATTCCCTCGTTTGGTCTGTCTTAGACCGAGCGCAGCATGGGCGCAATCTTGGCGCGCAGCTTGGGCAGGGCGTCGAAGACCGCTTCCAGAGCGGCGGGGTCGGTGTCATCGGCGGCGCGGGCCGCGCGGTCGATCAGCGCGATATGCTGGGTGAGGCCAAGCATGCTGGCGGACCCGCGCAGCTTATGCAGCTCGGCCCCAAGCTCTTGCCATTGCGCGGGGCCCGATGGCGCGGCGGTGCCCATGGCGTTGACCTCGGTAAAGAAGCGTTCACAGGTCTCAACGGTCTTGTCATGGCCCAGGGTCGCGGCCAGTTCGCCCAGGATTTCGCCGTCAATCGCGGCGCTTGCGCCGGGGCCGGTGGCGGTGGGAACCGGTTGGCGGTCCAGGATCGGCCCAAGCTCTTTTATACGGATGGGTTTGCTGGCGAACGCGTCCATGCCAGCGGCCAATGCGGCGTCGCGGAACTCGTTGGAGCCGAAGGCGGTCAGCCCCACGATGTAGCTTGCCTGGTTTGGCCCGTCTCCGGCGCGGATGCGTTCGGTGACCTCGATCCCGGTGAGCTTTGGCATGCTGATGTCGATGATCAGCGTGTCAAAGGCCTCGTCCTGAGCGATCAAGAGCCCCTCGGCCCCGTCCGTCGCGGTTCTGACCCTGTGGCCCAGGCGCTGCAGCATCTCGGTCAGGACCATGCTGTTTATCGCGTTGTCTTCCATGATCAGGATCGATTTTTGATCCTCCTCGGCGGCCGGCATCGCGGATGACGGTGGATGCGTCGACCGGGCCTCCGGTTGGGCGCTTGGAATGAAGGGCAGCGTTAATGTGAAGGTGCTGCCAGCCCCGACTTCGCTCGTGACGTCGATATCCCCGCCCATCAGCTGGGCGAGCTTGCGGCTGATGGCAAGGCCCAGCCCGTCGCCGCGTATCTGCCGGCCCTTGCCGGGGTCCAGCGCCACGAAATTCTCAAAGATCGTGTCTAGATGCGTGCTCGGGATGCCGGGCCCGGTGTCGTTGACCGAGATGGTGAAGCGGTCCGGGCTGTCCTGGGGCGTTCCCGACGCCACGACGCTGATGCCGCCGCTCTGGGTGAACTTGATGCCGTTGCCGACCAGGTTGGTCACGATCTGAGTGAGGCGACCGCTGTCACCGCATGCCATCGACGCGACCTCTGGTTTTACATCGAGGGTTAGGGTCAGGCCCTTCTCCGCGGCGAGGGCTCTTAGAACGCTGACGACGCGCTCCAGCGCTTCGGGGATCGAATAGCTTGCATCTTCAAGCGTGAAGGCCCCGGCCTCTATGCGCGCGATGTCCAGCGCCTCGTCGGTGTGCTCCAATAGGATCTGACCCGAGGCGGCGGCAACGTCGACATAGCGGCGTTGCTGCGCGTCCAGGTCGGTGGTCTCCAGCAGGTCCAGAACGCCCAGAATGCCGTTCAAGGGCGTGCGCATCTCGTGGCTCATGACGGCGAGGAACTGGGATTTGGCTTGGTCGGTGCGACGGGCCTGGTCGCGGGCGTCGATAAGCGCCTGCTGGGCCCGCTTTTCGGCGCTGATGTCGCGCATATAGGCGATATGTATGTCGCCTTGGGGGTGGCTTGTGCGGGCGATGCTAAGCTCTAGCGGAAAGGTCTTGCCGGTCTTGGTTTGCCCGCAGAGCTCCATCCGGCGTGGCACGTCCCCGGCGCTGGCAGGCTCGGCGCTGATTGCGCTCCAATCGGGGTTGCCATCCGTCCTGGCGATGAGCGTTTCGCCAAGGCATTTCCCGCGTGTCTCCGCCACGGTCCAGCCGAATATCTGCGTCGCGGCCTCGTTCATCTCTAGGATTTTCCAGCGATGATCCGCCAGGATGATGCCGTCATAGGCGGCCGCCACGGTGGCCGAGGCGCGCTCGGTGGTGGCACGCAGCTCGGCGTCGGCCCTCCGGGCGCGGACAAGCAGGCGATCCAGCACGAAGAGCAGCAAAAGAAGCCCAACGATCAATCCCACCGCCAGAAGCCCAGAGCGCCTCAGCGTCTGGGCAAAATCATCGCGCGCGCTATCCCCCGCCCGTGCTATCTCGGTCAGTCCGGCGACGGCCAGCATGCGGGCGTTGCGCATCGCCGCCGCGGTCAGCGGGGCGAGGGCGCCCAGTTCGCTCTTGGAGATCGTTTCAACGCTGTCGATGAGGCTGGCGGCTTGCCCGGCGAAGGTCTCTAGTTGCCTGAGATGGCCGACCGCGCGTTCATTGCCCGCAATGACGGCAAAGGCCTGCCCCTGCGAGATCAGCCCAATGCGGCTAAGCGCGATATCCGTGCGCAGCCGAATGCGGGCGTCATCTGGGGCCCGGCTGGCGCGTTCCTCGGCGATGGCAGCGGCCAGCAGGGCGATCTCTGTCTCGACCTGTAGGAAGGACCATTGCAGGTTGTCGCTCGCCGCGGTGGACAGCATGCGCAATTCGCGCTGCAGGTTGGTGGCCAGCGTCGCCAAAAGCAGTATCAGCCCCGCGATGGTCGCAAGGATTACTGGCCGAGTTAGCATCATGATATGTTGCCCGCGCGAAATCCCTTGCGCATAGCTACCGCAGGCGGGGGTGTCATTCCATTATGGAAATTTCGCGCAATTGCCAGATGGATCGGGCGTAGGCTTGTTCGGTGCGATAGGAGGCGTCGGAATCGTAGGGATAGACCACCCAGTAGGGGCCTTTCTGTCGCACGGGGATCACTTCGCCGTCCATCCGGGTCGCCACGATGGGATAGGTGTCGCCGATCTCGGCCAGCGGGACCTCGACCGAATAGGCGTTGAGCGCGGTCAGCACCACGCTACGCGCGTCCTCTAGGTCGGCGCCGCATTCTGCGAGCACCGCGCGAAGCGGCACGCCTGCAAAGCTGACGGCGTCCTCGGTCCAGACGGTGGTGGTCTCGAAAGAGACCTGCTGCATCCGGTCAAGGTCAGCGCGCGAAAGGGAATGGGCGACCCCGGTTTCCTGGTCTTGCGTGCTCAGAAGACAGGTAACGGTGTCGGAATTTGCTGTGGATGCCCCGAGACAAAAAACAAGGGCCAGGAAATTCCGCGTGAGTGGTGGCATTTTGTACAATCTTTTGCGACAGAAGCCGAGGTCATTCGCAGGCTACGATATTCTGTTCTGGCTGTGTTGGGTAATGAGGATAGGTGGCCTATTCGAAAGGATAGGATTTGGCTGATTTCAGGCGTGCCGGGTGATAGGCTTGGGAATTATGCGTGCAAGTAAGTAGGGCCATGCAACGGATTCTAATCGCAGATGATCATGACCTGGTGCGCGACACGATTGCCGCGTTCATTTCGCAGCAGCCCGATCTGCGCGCGACGACCGCGTCCACGCTGCCCGAGGCCTTGCGGCTGCTGGGGCGACCCGCTGATTTTGACCTGACAATCCTCGACTACAAGATGCCCGGGATGGACGGGCTGGACGGGCTGCGGGCTGCGATGGCCAAACACCCGCGGATGGCCTTCGCCTTGATGTCCGGAGAGGCGCCCGACGAGGTGGCCAAGCAGGCCATGGATATGGGGGCGGTGGGCTTTTTCCCAAAGTCGCTCTCGGCCAACAGCCTGGTCAGCGCGGTGCGGCTGGTGCTTTCGGGTGACTGTTACTTTCCGTTTCGGGCCGAGAAGCGGTCGCCGAGCGCCTCGATCCAACGCTCTGACTATCGCGGCTTGTCCGCGCGCGAGACCGAGACGCTTCGCAAGCTATGTTTGGGCAAATCCAACAAGGAAATCGCGCTCGATCTGGACATCAAAGAGGTCACGGTAAAGCTGCATGTAAAGAACATCCTGGCGAAGATGCAGGTGCGCAACCGCACGCAGGCGGCGCTGGTGGCGCGCGATGAGGGGTTCGTCTGAGGATGGGCGCGTCTGCAGGGATGCTCTCCGTGGGCGGGCTTACCCACCAGATAGAGCGGCTCTCGACCGGCGCCCGGCAGATCGTGGCCCTTGTGGGGCCGCCCGGTGCGGGGAAGTCGACGATGGCCGAGGCGATCGTCGACGGGCTGAACGCGGGCTCTCCGGGCAGGGCGGCTGTCCTGGCCATGGATGGGTATCACTTCGATGATGCGGTGCTGCGCACGCGCGGCCGACTGGCCCGCAAGGGCGCGCCCGATACGTTCGATGTCGGCGGGCTCGCGGCGATGCTGTTGCGGCTGCGCCAGAATACCGAGGACGAGATCGCCGTTCCGGTCTTTGACCGGGGGATCGAAGTGTCGCGCGCCGGGGCCGCCTTTATCCCGCAAACCGCGCAGGTCGTGCTTGTCGAGGGGAACTACCTGCTTCTGGACCAGGCGCCCTGGCGCGGTCTTGCCGGGCTCTTCGACCACTCGGCGATCATCCGCGTCAGCGAGGCAGAGCTGCGCCGGCGGCTGCGCGCGCGCTGGCAGCATCACGGCCTAAGCGAGGATGCCATCGTCGCTAAGTTGGAAGAGAATGACCTGCCCAATGCGCGGTTCGTCTACGCCAATAGCCGCGCGGCGGATAGCCAGGTCGACGGCGCGTTGCCATTGACGGCCTAAAGCTCAGGCGCGACGCTCGCGGCGGCATCCAAAAGCGCCGCGCGGGCGCGGTCAATGAAGGCGCCGTCAAAGCGGCGCAGCATGCCAAAGACCGACATCGACAGAACCATCTGCCCGTCTATATTGCGCACCGGTACCGCCACCGCGCCCAGGTCGGGCTCGTTGTCGCCCTCGTTCGTGGCGTATCCTTGGGCGTATACGCGTTGAATTCGGGTCTCCACCGCGGCAAGATCCGGCTTCTCTAGGCTCGCAAACGAGGCGCTCTCAAGCCGCTCCCGCCGCTCGTCTTCGGGCATCTCGGCCAGCCAAAGGTAACCCTGCGCGGTCGTGTGAAACGGAAGCAAGGCCCCCTCGCGGACCTGTAACGAGATCGGTCGGTTGGAGTTGGCGTAGGCGATGCAGCTGGGGCCGTGCTGTGCCAAACGGCAGGCCATGATGGATTCGCCAAGCTCCCCGCAAAGCGCGTCGAGCGTGGGCTGAACCAAGGCCGCCAGCGTGCGCCGCCGCGCCGTGATCTGCCCCAGCTCTTCGATCCTGGGGCCTAGGGCGAAGCGCCCGCGCCGGGTGCTGCGAATGGCGCCGGCACGGTCCAGCGTCATCAGAAACCGATGCGCCGTGGCCGTGTTCATCCCAAGCTTCTTGGTCACCGTGGCCGTGGAAATCTCGTGCGCCTCATGGGTGAAGAGCGCTAGGATATCAAATCCCTTGAGGATGGAGTTGTTCAGCGGTGTGCTCATTCGGCGCCCCTCCGTCGCGCGAGACACGGCGCTTGACAAAAGTGATTCGTGTTCTCACAATATAAGATAGCAATCTTAATTATTGAGATCAAGGGGAGGGGGAGCGATGGACCTGGGGCTGCTTATCGACAACGAAACAGTGGACGCGGCGGATGGCGGGACCTTCGTGCGGAAATCGCCGGTCAGCGGCGACGTTGTGACGACCGTGGCTGCGGGCAAGGCCGCGGATGTGGACGCCGCTGTTCAAAGCTGCGCCGCCGCCTTCCCGACCTGGGCCGCCACCGCGCCCGCGGCGCGCCGCAAGATCCTCAACGACTGCGCCGATGCGCTCGAGGCGCGCTCTGCCGAATTCGCAGAGCTCGGCGCCAAAGAGACCGGCGGCACGGCCCCCTGGATTGGCTTTAACGTGATGCTGGCGGCGAACATCCTGCGCGAGGCCGCGGCGATGACCACCCAGATCAAGGGCGAGATCATCCCGGCCAACAAGCCCGGCTGCCTCTCGATGGGCATTCGCCAGCCCTGCGGCGTGCTGGTGGGCATGGCGCCCTGGAACGCGCCGGTGATCCTTGGCGTGCGGAGCTTTGCGATGGCCCTGGCCTGCGGCAACACCGTGGTGATGAAGGCCTCCGAGAAATGCCCCGGCATCCACGTCCTGATCGGGCAGTGCATGATTGATGGCGGGCTGCCCAAGGGCGTGCTCAACGTGGTCAGCCACGCCGCCGAGGACGCGCCCGAGGTGGTGAACGCGCTGGTCGACCACCCGCTGACGCGGCGCATCAACTTCACCGGCTCCACCCGCGTGGGCCAGATCATTGCCGAGCGCGCGGCCAAGCACCTCAAGCCCTGCTTGCTGGAGCTGGGCGGCAAGGCCCCGCAGATCATCCTGGAGGATGCCGACCTGCAGGGCGCGGTGAACGCGGCAAATTTCGGCGCCTTCATGAACCAGGGCCAGATCTGCATGTCGGCGGAAAAGATCATCCCGGTGGACGGGATCTATGACCAGTTCCTTGACGCCTTCACTGCCAAGGCCGCCGCGATGAAGACCGGCAAGCCCGACGAGCAGGTGCATATCGCCTCGGTGGTGGACCGCGACACGGTGGACCATGTCGCCGGGCTGATCGAGGACGCGGTGGCCAAGGGCGCCCGCGTGACGACCGGCGGCGCGCCCGCCGAGGGTACGATCATGCCCGCGACCATCGTGGCGGATGTGACGCCCGAGATGGAGATCTACTCCGCCGAGAGCTTTGGCCCGGTCACCACCGTGATCCGCGCCCGCGACGCCGCGCATGCGGTCGAGATCGCCAATGACACCAAATACGGCCTGACCGGGTCGATCTTCACCGCCGACACGCGCCGCGGGCTGGAGCTGGCGATGCAGGTGCAGTCCGGCATCCTGCATATCAACGGCCCCACGGTGGCGGATGAGGCGCAGATGCCCTTCGGCGGCACCAAAGCCAGCGGCTATGGCCGCTTTGGCGGCTCCGCCGGGATCGCCGAGTTCACCGAGCTTCGCTGGATCACCATCGAAGACCCCAACCAGCATTACCCGATCTAACCCATGGCAAAGGATGGATCTCAGACAAAAGGCGTGTCCGCAGGCGGCGCGATCTTCGGCAAGCTCAAGGCGCTGGGCGTGGATTATGTGTTCACCAATTCGGGCACGGACTTCCCGCCGATCATCGAGGGGCTGATCGAGGCCCGCGACGAGGGGCTGGACCTGCCAGAGCCGCTCACCGTCCCGCACGAGATGGTGGCGGTGGGCATGGCGCATGGCTACTACCAGATCTCCGGGCAGGCGCAGTCGGTGATGCTGCACACCAATGTGGGTCTGTCGAACGGCGCCACCGGGGTGATCAACGCCGCCTGCGACCAGGTCCCGATGTTCGTGATGTCGGGGCGCACCCCTGTGGCCGAGAGCGACCGCTTCGGCGCGCGCACCGTGCCGATTGGCTGGGGCCAGGAGATGTACGACCAGACCGGTCTGGTGCGCGAGGCCTGCAAATGGGACTACGAGCTTAAATTTGCAGACCAGGTGTCCGAGGTGCTGGATCGCGGCTGGACCGTCGCGAATTCCACGCCCACGGGCCCGGTCTACTTGAGCCTCCCGCGCGAGGTATTGTGCGAGCCTTGCCCTCCCGCGGGGCTCGATCAGCCGTCCAAGATGGCGCCCTCGCGCGGTGCGGCCAATCGGGATGATCTCGCGCAGGCCGCCGAGCTGATCGCCAAGGCCAAGCGCCCGCTGGTGATTGCGCAGCGCGGGGCGGGGTCGCAAGAGGCCTTTGACGCGCTGGCGCGGTTCGTCGAGGATTGGGCGCTGCCCGTCTCGATGTATTGGGCCAACCAGATCGCGATCCCCATGGCCAGCCCGTGCCATGTGGGCTGGAACCCAGACGCGCTGCTGAAGGAGGCCGACGTTGTGGTGGTGATCAACGCGCTCGCGCCGTGGTTCCCAGACCGCGCGTCGCCGCCCGAGGACGCCAAGGTGATCAATATCGGCCCGGACCCGCTCTTTACGCGCAACACGCCGATCCGCAACTTCCGCTCTGATGTGACCCTCGCGGGCGAGACATCGACGGTGCTGCTCGAGCTGATCGAGGCGGTGAACGCGCAGGATCGCGATGCGAATAGCATCGCCGCCCGTCTCGAAAGGGTCGCGGCGCTAGCCGAAGAGAACCGCGCGCAGGTGCGCGCCACCGCCGCCAAGGGCAACAAACAGGTCACGTCCAAGGAATGGGTCGCCCATATCCTGGGCAAGCTGATCCGCGAGCAATCCGCCAATGGGCGCAAGTCCTCTGTGTTCCACGAGCTGGGTTGCCCGCTGCCGCAATTGGAGCTCGACGAGCATCTGAACTACTTCCAAGAGCCGCATTCCGGTGGTCTCGGCTGGGGGCTGCCTGCCGCGGTTGGCGGGCAGCTGGCCGATCGCGACCGTCTGGTCTTCGCCACGATGGGCGATGGCTCCTATATGTTCGCGAACCCGGCCGTGTGCCATCAGGTGATGGAGGCGCTCGAGCTGCCGGTGATCACCTTGGTGCTCAACAACGAGGAATGGGGCGCGGTGCGCCACTCGGTCGAGGGGCTCTACAAGGGCGGGCGCGCGGCGCAGGCCAATGACGTGCCGCTGACCTCGCTGCGGCCCAGCCCGGATTTCACCAAAACCGCCGAGGCGAGCCGCGCCTATACCGAGACCGTCACCGATGGGGCCGAGGTCGAGGCCGCCTTGCGGCGCGCCATCAAGGTCGCGACCCAAGAGAAGCGCCAAGTGCTGCTGAATATCGCCATTGAACGCACGGGGCCGCACTGAAATGCCCTCAGCTTATGACAGGAGCAAAATCTAGATTAGGCTGGATCGCAGGAATCGCTTATATAATTCACATCAATGGGAGGAAACCATGACAATTCTGAAAACCATCCTGGGCGGGGCGGCGGCTTTGGCGCTCTCGACAGCGGCCTATGCTGACGAGCTAAAGCTGGCGCATTTCTCGTCCACCAAGTACCACCTGCATAACGAGATGTTCCTGCCGCTGGCAGAGCAGATCGCCGAGGCCACCGGCGGCGCGACCACGATCCGCGTCTACCCCGGCGGCGAGCTGGGCAAGGGCCCGGTTAAACAGTATGACCGCGTTTTGGACGGCGTTGCCGACATCGTCTACGCGCTGCCGGGCTACACCGCCTCGCAGTTCAAAAAGACCCTGCTGGTGGAGTTCCCGGGCATCGTCCCCGGAAACGAGGACATCACCAAGAAGATGTGGGAGAACATCGACATCATCAGCGATGAGTTCCGCCGCACCAAGCTCTTGGGCGTCTGGACCGCTGAACCCGGCAAGCTGCTGATGGCCGACAAGAAGGTCGAGAAGCTGTCCGATCTGGCCGGCCTGAAGATCCGCGTGCCGTCCAAGAACACCGGCCTGGTGGTCGAGGCCTGGGGCGCGACCGCCGTGTCGATGCCGATCACGCAGGTCTACACCTCGATGGAAACCGGCGTCGTGGACGGCGTGCTGGTGGACACCTCGGTTCTCAAGAGCTTCAAGCTGGGCGAGGTGACCAAATACGTGACCACCGGAATGGACGGCTCGAACTCGGTGTTCATGCTGGTGATGAACCGCGACAGCTGGGACAGCCTGGACGCCGACACCCAAGCCAAGCTTGAGGCCATTGCGGGCGCCGAGATGTCCCAGGGTGGCCACGTGACCATGTCGACCGCCGGCGTGAAGGCGCTCGAGGCCTGGGCCGCCGACGGTGGTGAGGTCGTTGAGCTGTCAGCCGAGGCGAAGGCCGAGTTCGACGCCGCCTCCGTCGCGCTGGCCGAGAAGATGATCGCCGAGCTGGAAGCCGACGGGGTGAGCGCCGCTGAATGGGCGGCAGCGCTCAAGTAAGCGATGTCGGAGCTTCCCGAACTGAAGAAGGGCGCTCGGGGTTTACCTGAGCGCCTTTTGCGAGGGGTCGCCCTACTCGGGGGGCTCGTCCTCTTTGCGCTCATGCTGCTAGTGACCTGGGCGGTCTTCGCGCGCTATGTGCTGAATGACCCGATCCTGGGCGATACAGAGCTGGTCAAAATGGGCATGGCGTTGGTGGTGATGATGGCGATGCCCTACGCGGCCTGGCAGGGCGCGCATATCCGGGTGGACATCCTGGACGGCAAGCTGGGCGAGCGGGGCCGCTTTGTGGCGGATGTCTTCGCCCGGGTGGTGTCGATCTTCGTGCTCTATCTCCTGATCACCAAGACCTATGACAAGGCCTGGGACGCCTGGGAATACGAGGACGTCACCAATATGATCGAGATCCCGGTCTGGGTCCCCTACACGGCGATCACCGTCGGCATGGGGCTCTTTGGGCTGGTGCTGCTTTGGCAGTTGGTCGCGCAATTCCGCAGGGGGGTGCGGGGCTATGAGTGAGACACTGATCGGCGTCATCGGTATTGGCGCGCTGTTCTTTTGCCTGGTGGCGCGGCTGCCGGTGGGTATGTCGCTTTTGGTGGTGGGGTTTGGCGGGATCTGGTGGCTGGACGGCTCGCGCGCCGCGATCGCGACAATGTCGTCAGAGACCTATTCCTCGGTGACGGCCTATGGGCTGTCGATCATTCCTTTGTTCGTTTTGATGGGCAACGTGGCGGGGGCCGCGGGGTATAGCCAGAAGTTATACGAGGCGGCCTATGCCTGGATCGGGCGCCTGCGCGGCGGGCTTGGCGCGGCCACGGTGATGGGCTGCGCGGCCTTTGCGGCGGTCAGCGGGTCCTCGGTGGCCACGGCGGTGACCATCGGCAAGGTGGCCCTTCCGCAGATGAAGCGCTTTGGCTACGCGGACGGGCTGGCGACGGGCTCCGTCGCGGCGGGCGGCACGCTGGGCATCCTGATCCCGCCTTCGACGGGCTTCGTGCTCTACGCGATCCTGACCGAGGAGAGCATCGGCAAGCTCTTCATCGCGGGCATCCTGCCCGGGCTGTTGCTGTCGCTGCTCTTTGTGGTGGTGATCGTGATCGTCACGACGCTGAACCCCGAGCAGGGCCCGGCGGGCCCGACCACCACCTGGGGCGAAAAGCTCTGGTCCACGCTGATGTCCATGCCGCTGATCGGGGTGATCCTGGTCTCCATCGGCGGGATCTACCTGGGCGTCTTCACGCCGGTCGAGGCCGCGGGCGTCGGCGCGTTCCTGGTGACCGTGCTGGCGCTGGGCACCGGGGCGATGAAGATCTCCAAGATGCCGGACATCTTGATGGAAACGGTGGTGATGACCGCCATGCTCTACCTGATCATCATCGGGGCGCATGTCTTCGGGCCGTTCCTGGCGCTGACGCATATCCCGGCCACCCTGGCCGAGGGGCTGCAGTCGCTGGGGCTGGGCGCCTATGGCACGCTGCTCTTGATCCTGATCGGCTACATCATCCTGGGCATGTTCTTTGACGGGCTGGCGATGCTGGTGGTCACCATGCCGGTGGTCTATCCGATCATCACGGCGTTCGGCTTCGACCCGATCTGGTTCGGCGTGGTCTGCGTGATCGTGATCGAGATGGGCCTGATCACGCCGCCGGTGGGGATCAACGTGTTTGTGGTCAAGGGCGTGGCGCAGGGCGTGCCGATGGCAACGATCTTCCGCGGCGTGCTTCCGTTCTGGTTCGCCATGGCGGTGTGCCTGCTTCTGCTGGTGCTCTTCCCGCAGATCGCGACCTTCTTGCCGACGCAGATGAAGGGGTAGCGTAGGTTCCATTGTCGGTGAACCTTGGCCTGGAGCGGGCGTTGGTGCGTCACAATTTTCTTGCAAGAAAATTGCGAAACTCTTGCAAGAGTTTCTTCAATGCGACCCGCATTGAAGATTTTGCCGCATCCTCTTGCCCGCTTGCGGGCCCACTTTCCTTGGAAGGAAAGTGCAAATCTCTTACAAGAGATTTGGCGCGCGCCAAGGGCGCTCCGGGCCAAAACCCTACTTGCGCGCAGCCTTTTCAGTAATGCCCGAGATGCCTTCCCGCCGCTCCAGCTCGGCCAGCACATCCTCCAGCGCCACATCCCGCGCCGCCAGCATGACCAGCAGGTGATAAAGCACGTCCGCCGCCTCGGCGGTCAGCGCGTCTCGGTCGCCTTTGACGGCTTCGATGATCGCCTCAACGGCCTCCTCGCCGAACTTCTCGGCGCATTTCTCGGGACCCTTGGCCAACAGCCTTGCCGTCCAGGAGCTTTCCGGGTCCGCGCCCTTGCGAGCCGCGATTGTCTCAGCGAGCTTGCTTAGGCTCATGAGTGCCACTCCTCCATGCGACTGTCTTTCATGAAGACCGCATCAGTCATTGCAAACGCGTCCTGCGCAAATGGGGTGTCCAGCACGTCCAACCTGTCGAGGTATACAGCGACGGATTTGTCTCCGTGAGAGGCGAGGTCAAGCAATCTGAAACTTTCGGCCTCCTTGTTGAACTCCACACCAAAAATCAGGCGTGACTCTGGTGCCGCGCCTTCTGACCAATCGCCGACGCCGACCATGATGGTGGGATAAACCTCAAGGTGACCGCGAGCGTGGCTTGTCCAATAGAACCCCAGCCAATTCCCATCATGCTCGAGATCACCACGCAATTCCACAGTATGCCTGCCACAGCAGTCGCAAGGCGTCGATTTACAGTCGCCCTCAAGGACCGTGATATCTTCCCAGGTCAGACTCATTGCCTCATCGGGATCCCGGCGGCGGCCATATGCGCCTTGGCCTCGCCGATCGTGTAGTCGCCGAAGTGGAAGATCGAGGCAGCCAGCACGGCGCTGGCCCCGCCCTTGGTGACGCCCTCGACCAGGTGGTCCAGTGTACCGACGCCTCCGCTGGCGATCACCGGCACGTTCACGGCGTCGCTGATGGCTTTCGTCAAAGGCAGGTTGAACCCGGCCCGCGTGCCGTCGCGGTCCATCGAGGTCAAGAGGATCTCGCCCGCGCCCTTGGCCACGACGGTGCGCGCGAACTCTATTGCGTCGATGCCGGTGGCGCGGCGCCCGCCATGGGTGAAGATCTCCCACCGGCCCGGCGCGACCGTCTTGGCGTCGATGGCGCAGACGATGCACTGGCTGCCAAAGCGCTGGGCGGCCTCGGCGATCACGTCCGGGTTCGCCACCGCGGCGGAGTTAAAGCTGACCTTGTCGGCCCCGGCCAGAAGGAGATCGCGCACGTTGTGATGCGTGCGCACCCCGCCGCCCACGGTCAGCGGCATAAAGCAATTCTCGGCGGTGCGCCGCACCAGGTCGAACATGGTGCCGCGGTTCTCCTCGGTGGCCATGATGTCCAGGAAGCACAGCTCGTCCGCGCCGGCGGCGTCATAGGCCTTGGCGGCCTCCACCGGGTCGCCGGCGTCCACCAGATCGACGAAGTTCACGCCCTTCACCACGCGGCCCTCGGCCACGTCCAGACACGGGATGATACGCGTTTTCAGCAAGCTCTCGCCTCGATCTAGGGTTCACGCGGTCTTTTATGGCCAAGCTTGGCTGTTGGCCAGAGAGTTGCGGCGAAACATGTTTGGCAGAGATTGCGTATTGAGATCACTTTCTTGCGCGCAATGCCGCCCATGTCGGGCATGCCGCCGCCCGGCTTCTCGGGCCTCTCTGTAACCATAGCCACGGCGGTGAAAGGCAAACCCCTAACCCGGGCAGCACCTTGCAGTGGAATGGTAAGGCCCGTTGTGAGCCTAAGAGATGGATGCTGCAATGTTCACGAACCGCGTCTTGCGCGTGCAGGCGTTCAACCGACCCAGTTCTTGCGCTTTCCATTTTGGTCGCTTTACGAGCGCATGAAACGGGTCGCTCCACACCTGTTGCGTTCCTTAGTTGGATGCCATGTAACTGTTGAAAGGCATGACTATGGAACTCAATGACAAAACTATCATCATCACCGGGGCGAGCAGTGGAATCGGTGCGGCGGCAGCTCTTCTGTTTGCGTCGGAGGGGGCGAATGTAGTGTTGGGCGCGCGCCGCGAAACACAGCTGAACATGCTCGTCGGGCAAATCACGAAAAGCAATGGGCGCGCTGTTTGCCTCGCGGGTGATGTGAACGACGAAGCTTATGCCAAGGATCTTGTTGATTTGGCAGAGAAGCAATTTGGTGGCCTGGATGGCGCATTCAACAATGCAGGCATTCTGGGTGATATGGGTCCAATTCCAGAAATGAATTCAGACAATTGGCAGTCCGTCCTTTCAACAAACCTCACCAGCGCATTCTTCGCGGCCAAAGCTCAGCTTCCTGCAATGGAGAAACGTGGCGGCGGGGCGATAGTGTTTACGGGAACCTTTGTTGGCTACAGCAACGGTGGTATGCCTGGGATGGGCGCCTATGCCGCATCGAAGGCCGGATTGATAGGGTTCGTTCAGTCTCTGGCGGCGGATCATGCGGCGCAAGGCATTCGCATCAATACAATTTTACCTGGCGGTACGAACACCGATATGGCTGGTGATGACCCCGCAACGCATGAACTCATCGCTGGGCTGCATCCCCTGAAACGCATGGCTGAACCCAGGGAGATCGCTCAGTCAGCGTTGTTTTTGCTGTCAGACCGGGCAAGTTTCATTACAGGTTCTCCGGTAGCAGTCGACGGCGGCATGGCGACGCGCCTGCTTTAAGAAGTTGCCGTTGGTCACTTGGTGGTCAACGGCAACTCCGCCCGCAGAGCGACCATCAGCACCCGCACAAAAAAGAAGGGGCCGCTATGAGCCCACTTTGCCCAGTGCTGCTTGCAGCATGAACGGCGATTTCCATGTATAGTGAGGTATCACCGCAAAGGGAGGGCCAAATATCTATCCTACGGCAGGACGCAGGTTGCATAAAAGACGGTGACGGTGAGTGAGTGCGTCAAGTAAAGCCGTCAAAGAGAAAAGTATGATTTTTGAAAGATCGCTGTCATAGTTGCTTGGCCGCACAATAACCGTGCGGTGTTTTAGAAAGGATATCATTGTGAAGTTTTTTATTTATGTAACTTTGCTTTTCGCCAGCGCATCAATTTCTTACGCTGGCCAGGTCTTGGATGTTTCTTCTGTCGGGACCGGGATGCAGAAAACACAGGCTCACGTAATTGGTGAAGGTCATGTCATTCTGCAAGCTTTGACTGAGTATCAGGCATTTGAGTCTGCCGACCCCAACAGTCCACTTTCAAGCCTGTCTGGCGATTGTTTCGGCGCTATCGAAATTGTTGTGAATCAAGCAACTGGCGGCGGAAATTGCATCTTCGGCGACGGCGACGGTAACGCGACCGCAACCAGCTGGTCAGTGACTGGCTTCGGGGCCAACGGGTCTTTAATGGGCACTTGGAGCTATGTCGGCGGGACGGGCACATTTACTGGCATCACTGGCGGCGGAACATTCGATTCAGTGACCGACCAAGCAACCGGCATGTTCTCCAACCAAATCAGCGGCGCTGCATACCTGCCTTAACAAGAAAACTCACTTTGAATGTCGCAAAATAGAAGGCCCTCCCGCGGGAGGGCCGACTTCGCTGGTTGGGCTCATTCGGCGTGTCGTCCGGGGTTGCGCGGGCGCGCGAATACACCACGACGTTTCAAACGATATGAAATCCAGTGCGCAAAAGGGCGCGGCCAAACAAGGGGCGTCAAGTTGACAGGAAGCGCCCGCGACAGCGTTCGGCTTTGACGCGAAGCGCGGCATAACCTACTGATGTTGCGGGCATTTCGCTTTAGTTGATGCGCGAGAACGTCTCGCCGCGGCAGACCGCGCCGCCGAGCACGCAGCCCTCGATCTTGACCATGTTGGACCCGCTGAGCGTCAGCTTGCCGCGATAGGTCTTGTCGTTGTCCGGGGCCCAGACCTTGCCGCCCTTGTAGACGCCGCCGCCGCTGGGCTTCATGCCCCAGATCATCTGCTTGCCGACCGACGACGTGTCGCCGCCGCCACCGACCTTGGTGATCACGCCGCAGATGTCGCTGCCGCAGGCATCGATCTTGACGTGCAGATAGGCGCCGTCTTCGTTGGTGGGCGACTTCCAGGTTCCGTGCACCGCGTCCGCGGCCGCGAAAACCGTGCTTGCAATCAAAGCCGCGCTGGCCAGAATTAGCTTCTTCATATCATCCTCCCATGACCTGTGCGCACTGTGCCAAATCGCCCGCCCGTCGATCAAGTCTTACGTCGGGTCCGCTTGCAAGTAACGCGGCGACCTGCCAAGGAGCGGCGCGAGCAAATCAAGGGCGAAACGACATGATCCTCTACCCCGCCATCGACCTTAAGGATGGGCAATGCGTGCGGCTCTATAAGGGCGAGATGGCGCAGGCCACGGTGTTCAACGACGACCCCGCGGCGCAGGCGAGGGCGTTCCAGGACGCGGGCTGTGAGTGGCTGCATCTTGTTGATCTCAATGGCGCTTTTGCGGGCGCGCCGGTGAACGGCGCCGCCGTCGAGGGCATCCTGAAGGCGGTGGATGTGCCCGCGCAGCTGGGCGGCGGCATCCGCGACATGGCCACCGTCGAGGCCTGGATAGCCAAGGGCCTGGCGCGGGTCATCCTGGGCACCGTCGCGGTGGAGAACCCCGACCTGGTGCGCGAGGCCGCAAGGGCCTTTCCCGGCCAGGTCGCCGTGGGCATCGACGCCCGGAACGGGCGCGTCGCCACCAAGGGCTGGGCCGAGGAAACCGACGTGCAGGTCATTGATCTGGCAAAGCAATTCGAGGACGCGGGCGTGGCCGCGATCATCTATACCGACATCAACCGCGACGGCGCGATGCAGGGCCCGAATGTCGAGGCCACAGCGGGCCTGGCCAACGCGGTGAGCATCCCGGTGATCGCCTCTGGTGGGGTCTCTTCACTGGACGACCTGCGCACGCTGAAGAGCTGCGGCGCGCCCCTGGATGGCGCGATCTCTGGGCGCGCTCTCTATGACGGCGCGATTGACCTGGGCGAGGGGCTGGGGGTGCTCAAGGGCGCGGGCTCGGCCGGGGGCTGAACGCGATACCTTAACGAGACGTGACCGCCGCGCGCCCGCCTTTCCTGCGAATCATAGGTTAAGGCCTTATTTTATTGGCAAATCCGGTGTCGGACTTTTGTCGGCAAAACGTCGGACTTGCGTCGGGCACGCTGCCCGCAAATCGCATGGTTAACAGAGCGAACGCTGGCCGCGCGACGGCCTGCCGCATCACATTGGCCCGCCACGGCCCCCATCTAAGCCAGAGAAGGGAGCCCCGCATGCCGACAGAAATCCGTGCCATCCCCCTGCCGCAGCACAGCGCCTTGCAGACCCGCATCGCGCCGGATGACTTCGTCGACTGCTACGCCGTGCCGTCCGAACTGCCCCTGCGCGCGGCGGCCGAAAGGATCGTGGCCTTCCCGCTTTGGGTGCGCGCTCTGGTGGGGCTGCGCAGCGTTCTTGTCGCGCCCTTCGGGCTGCTGAGAACCGGCCCGGAGGGGCGGCCCAAGCTGGGCCCCTTTCCGATTGAGCAAGAGACCGAGACCGAGATCATCGCAGGATTCAACGACCGGCATCTGAACTTTCGCATCGCGGTGCGGGCGGAGGGCGGGCAGGTCTCGCTGGCGACCTGGGTGCATCGGCATAACTGGCTGGGGCGGGCCTATCTGGCGGCGATCATGCCGTTCCACATCCTAGTGGTGCGCGACGCCGTGGCGCGGGTTTCGCGCGCGGGGTGACGGCGGGCTGACGGCGGAGTGAGCGCGGGATGACGGCGGGCTGACCATGGCAAATCACACCCAAGGGTCGATCCAAGACTCGACAGATCGCCTTTTTCGCGTTCTCATGGGGCATATTTTCTTGAAAGGATTACCCCATGGCCGACCTCATCCAGCCGCAGGCCCTTGCGGCGCTGCCAGACGCGATCGACGCCCACGTCTCTGCCGGCAACGTGATTTACGACTTCCTACAGGCCGAGGACGCGCTGCTGCGCGTGGTCCTCGAGCAGTCGGCGGACAGCGCGCTTAGCCCGCAGGGGGCGGCGTTCGACAACCCCGAATTCGGCATCCTTCCCTTCCTGGCCAAGAACATGGACGCGCCGCAGGTCTCGCCGCTCTTGCCGGACGAGGCCAAGACGCTTTTGAAGCTTGCCGATGACAAGGGCCTGATCCCGCCGCCCACGATCACCATGGACGCGTTCAGCGCGTTTGCCGACACATTCGCCGAGTTCGCCTATATCGGCGCGGATGGCACCGCCTATGGGTTCGCGCCCTACGAGCAGCTTAACGTCCACTGGGTGCTGTGCATCGTGAACGGGTTGCTGACCGAGTTCGTGCACGGAAAGGCGCATTTCGGGGCCGACATGCCGGAGCCGATCTGCATGCCGGATGGCGAAGTGACCCTGGCCATCGCCGGCGATTGGGGCACCGCGGAGGGCGGCGCGGTCGCCGTGCGCGGCGCGATCACCTCCCCGAAGGCGCCGGACTACCTGATCCACCTGGGCGACGTGTATTACACCGGCACCCCCAAGCTGTCGGAGAAGTTCTATTTCGGACCCGGCACCGAGCAGTCCAACCTGGTGGACTTCTGGCCCGATATCGGGACCGGCATCTCTTTCACCATGAACTCCAACCACAAGATGTATCCCGGCGCCTGGGGGCTTTTCGACGACGCGCTTAGCTCTGCCACGTTCGCGCATATGCAGAACAAGAGCTACTTTCTTTTGCAGAACAGCACCTGGCAGATCTTTGGCCTGGACAGCGCCTATAACAGCCCCGACTTCATGTATATGTATGGCGCGCTATGCCAGCAGCAGATTGAGTTCGTTCAGAAATACCGCGACACCAAGCGGCGCGCGATCCTGATGACCCATCACAACCCCTATGACCTGACCGGCACCAAGAAGCGGGTGAAGGACGGGGGGTCGCTGTTGCAGGACGTGACGACGGCTTTCTCGGGAACGCTGCCGGAATATTGGTACTTCGGGCACGAGCATAACGGGATCGTCTACAACGACACCGCCGGTACGCTGGGCTGCAAGATGCGCTGCACCGGGCACGCGTCCATGCCCTATGGCGCGCCCTGGGGCCTGGTGACGGAGCGCGCCACCACGCCGCCCTACAAGGCGGGCGACTACATCAGCACGGTGGATTTCGCCGCCAGCACGCCGCTGGAGCCGAGCGACCCCAAGGGGCTGGTCAAGAACGGTTTCATGCGCATCACCCTGGGCGAGAATGGCATCACCGAGGCGTTCTTTGACCAAGACAACACGCAGACCTGGTCGAACGAGCCCGCTTAAGATCCGCACCCGGAAGGGCGGAGGGCGTTGGCACCCCCTCTGCGCGCCGGGACGAGCCATGCAGCCGTCGGTGACCTTCCGCCCGGCACGGGCTGCGTTAAGCAAATCTCCACCGAATCGCCTAAGGATAAAGGGCGGTAGGGAGGGGGTAACCGTTGCCACGCAAGTGGTTAACGGGCGCTCTGGCTATTCACCATGCCTTAACAAACGCTGCTTTTGCCGGCCCCAGTCCCGCTTGGCCTCGGTCGCCCGCTTGTCCACGGTTTTCTTGCCCTTCGCGATGCCGATCTTCAGCTTCGCAATACCCCGATGATTGAAGTAAAGCACCAGCGGCACCAGCGTGAAGCCCTTGCGCTGGGTGTCCGACCACAGCCGCGCCAGCTCTTTTTTCGACACCAACAGCTTGCGGCGGCGCTTTTCGATATGCGGATAGCTGCGGGCGCGGTCATAGGGCGCGACATAGCTGTTCACCAGCCACAGCTCGCCATCGCTGACCTCGGCATAGCTTTCGGCGATGTTGGCGCCGCCCCCGCGCAGGGACTTCACCTCGGAGCCCTCAAGGATGATCCCGCATTCCAGGTCATCCTCGATGGCATAGTCGTAGCGCGCGCGCCGGTTCTCGGCGACGACCTTATAGTTCGGATCTGTCTTCTGATTGGCCATGGTCTGGCCCATGTAGGCAGCCGCAGGGCGCGAGTCCAGATGCTTGACGCCTCGCTGCGTCCCGCCGATACCGGATGCATGTTCGCACAGATCGCCATTGGCGCCGGATTGATCGTGACCACGGCGGTGGTCGCCGGCCTTGGCTTTCTGGCGGTCGAACAGGTGCTCACGCGGCGCGCGGGCTGGCTTTCGACCCCGCCCCTGGTCCCAAAGCGGCTCGCCATTCTATGCGCCTCGGTGCTTTGGTTCCTTTGCGCGGTGTTTGTCGCCATCGCCCTATGGGCGCTGGTCTATCTGCGTTTGGGGCTGTTTGAGAGCTTTGAGGAGGCCACGTATTTCTCGATTGTCTGCTACACCACGCTGGGGTTCGGAGACATCCTATTGCCAGATGAGTGGCGCCTGCTGAGCGGGTTAGAGAGCCTCAACGGCCTGCTGATGATCGGGCTGCAGGCGGCCATGCTGATCGACGTGATGACGCGGATCCGGCGGCACCAATCCGCCGGGGTGGGCGATTAGAGGCTGTCCTCGACCCGGAAACCGTTTGGGATCGCATCGCGCCCCTCCAGCACCAGATCCGCCATAACCTCGGCCACTTTTGGGGCCATGCCAAAGCCGATCTTGAAGCCGCCATTGGCCACGAAATGCCCTGGCCGGCCCGGCCAGTTCCCGAGCATCGGCGCGCGGGACCGCGCCCGCGGCCGCACCCCTGCCCAGCGCTGCACCACGGGCGCGTCGCGCAATACAGGGCATTTCGCCAACGCCTTCGCATGCAGGGCATCCAGCTGAGCGTCCGTTGCCACTGGGTCATCAAACGCACGCTCGCTGGTAGAGCCGATTGCCACGGTGCCGTTTTGGTGCGGCACGATATGCACCCCGTCGGCAAATATCTGCGGCGCGTCGGGTCTCTCAAAGCCAAGCGTCAGCGCCTGGCCCTTCACGCCGTTGCCCACCTGTTTGCCGATCTCATGCGACAGGGCGTCGAGCCCCTCAGCGCCTGTTGCCCAGATGACGGGCGTGCCGTCAGGCGCCTCGTCCCCCTGAGCAATCTGAGAGCCCAGCGCCGCGACCGCCGCGGCCAGGCTCTGGCAGGCCATCATCGGGTGAATGCGCCCCGACAGCGTGTCATGCACCCAGTGCCCGGTCGGGCTTTGCGGGCCCCAATCGCCGCAGCTCTGCAGGACCTGCCATTGATAGGCCTCGGCCCAATGCGCGCGGGCGCCCGCGATGCGGGCCTGCGCCAGCTCCAGCCCGCGGGCGTTCTCGACCGCTTGCACCCGCCCCAGGCGGGCATAGCCGCTGGAGCGCCCCGAGAGCGCGTCAACTTCGGCAAAGAAAGACTGCGCCATGGTCAGGCTTTCGAACTGGAATTGCTTCTTGGGGTTCCAGTTCTCAGGCGTGTGCGGCGCCAGCGCGCCCACAACCCCGCCCGAGGACCCCGCCCCGACGCCCCTGCGCTCTACCACGCGCACCGCAGCGCCGCGCCGCGCGCAGGCGAAGGCAATCGACAGGCCGAATATGCCTGCCCCCATGATCGTCACATCCGGCGTTGCCAATCCCGCGCCCCTTGCCCATTGTCGCTCGGTCAAACCTTAGGCGAGCGGGCGGCGATGGACCAGCGGGCAGAGATAGAATGGCGGGGTAAAGTGCCGGTTTCGCGGCGCTTTGACGACCCGTATTTTTCGCTGGAGGACGGGGTGGCCGAGACCGAGCACGTGTTCCTGCGCGGCAACGGCATCCCGCAGCGCTTTCGCCCCGGCTTTCACATCGCCGAGCTTGGCTTTGGCACCGGGCTGAACCTGCTGGTCGCATGGCGCGCCTGGATCGACGCGGGCCTGGAGGGACCGCTGCGTTTCACCAGCTTTGAGGCCTTCGCCCTGAGCGCAGAGGACATGGCCCGCGCCTTACAGGCCTACCCCGCCCTGGCCGAGCTGGCAGCGCCCCTGGTGGCCGCCTGGGAGAGCGGGCAGGACCTGCGCACCGACACGCTGCATCTGAATGTGGTTCTGGGCGACGCGCGCGAAACCCTGCCCGAATGGGGCGGCCAAGCCGATTGCTGGTTCCTGGACGGCTTTGCCCCGGCGCAGAACCCCGAGCTTTGGGAGCCCGCGCTGATGGCGCAGGTCGCGCGACACACCGCGCCGGAAGGCAGCTTTGCCACCTACACCGCCGCCGGGGCCGTCCGGCGCGCCCTGGCAGAGGCGGGGTTCAGCGTTGAGCGGCTCCCGGGCTTTGGGCGCAAGCGCCACATGACCGCCGGGCGCCTGGTGTGACCACGCAGAACACCCGCAAGGGCATCCTCTTGATGGCCCTGACGATGGCGATATTTGCCATCCAAGACGGGTTCTCGCGGCACCTGGCGTCGGAATACAACGTCCTAATGGTGGTGATGATCCGCTACTGGTTCTTTGCCGCCTTCGTGATCGCGTTGGCGCTGCGGGCGCAGGGCGGGCTGCGCGCCGCGGCGCGGACCGAGCAGCCGGGGCTGCAAATCGGGCGCGGCGTGCTGCTGGCCGTCGAGATCTGCGTGATGGTCAGCGCCTTCACCCTGCTCGGGCTGGTGCAGAGCCACGCCATCTTCGCAAGCTACCCGCTTTTGGTCGCGGCGCTCTCCGGCCCGGTCCTGGGCGAGCGCGTGGGGCGGCTGCGCTGGCTGGCCATTGGCGTGGGATTCGTCGGCGTCCTGGTGATCCTGCAGCCGGGCTTTGTCGCGTTCTCCAGCGCGGCCCTGGTGGCGGTCTGCTCGGCGCTTTTATTCGCGCTCTACGCGCTGCTGACGCGCTACGCCGCGCGCCGCGACAGCGCCGCGACCAGCTTTTTCTACACCGGCGTGGTGGGCGCGGTGGTCTCCACCGCGGTGGGCTTGTGGTTCTGGGAGCCGATGAGCCAAGGCGACTGGGCCTGGATGATCCTGCTCTGCATCTCGGGCGTGGCCGGGCACTGGACCCTGATCAAATGCTACGAGGTGGCCGAGGCCAGCGCGGTGCAGCCCTTTGCCTACCTGCATCTGGTCTTCGCCGCGGCGCTGGGCGTGCTGGTCTTCGCCGAGACCATACGGGTGAGCGTGATCATCGGCGCAGGCATTGTGGTCGGCGCGGGGCTGTTCACGCTTTGGCGCGAGCAACGCGCCGCCGCGCGACAGCAACCCGAGAGCCCGGCTTTGGGCGAGGTCCGGGAATAACTAAGGGGATTGGCGATCCGGGCGGCGGCGCGGGGCCATCACCGCGCCTGGAGTTCCTCCATCAGCCGGATCGGCTGCACCTTCCCGGTCAACCGCGCGCGATAGACAGGCAGGCTTTCGGCCACGCGCATCACGTAGTTGCGGGTCTCGTCGAAGGGGATGTGCTCGATCCAGTCGACCACGTCCACCGAGCTGCGGCGCGGGTCGCCATTGGTCTCCATCCAGCGCGTGGCGCGCGCCGGACCGGCGTTGTAGCCCACCGAGATCAGCACGATGTTGTTGCCGTAGCGCTCGGTGAGCTGCGCCAGATAGGCGCTGGCCAGCCGCACGTTATAGGTCGGGTCGGTGGTCAGCCGGTCGAACTGGTAGGGCAGGCCCAGCTTGCCCGCCATCTGCTCGGCCGTCCCGGGCATGAGCTGCATCAGGCCGCGCGCCCCGGCGCCGCTGACCGCGGTGGGCCAGAACTCGCTCTCGCGGCGCGCGATGGCCAGCGCCAGCGCCTTTTCCACCGGCAGGCTGTCTGGGCCCAGATTGGTCAGCGGGTAATAGGCCCGGTTCGCCACCATGCCCTCGCGGGCGATCTGCTTGGCGACGCGTACGGCAATATAGGGATCGCCCAGGGAGGCGGCAAAGCTGCCAAGGGCGACAAGCTCGTCCTGGGCGGTGCTCTCGGAGAGGTGGCGCAGGAAGCGCGTGACCTCATAGGGCTCGCCCGACTTAAAAAAGATCTGTGCCGCGGCAAAGACCGAGCTTTTGGCGAAAGCGGTCTCGGCCAGCGGTTTGCCATCGGTGGCACCGGTCAGCGCGGGGTCCATCGCGGCGCCAATTTTTTCAGCCGCAAGCAACCCGTAAAAGCTGGTCTGGTGCTTGGCGGCCTTGCCAAAGGCCTCGCGCGCGGCCTCGGCCCGGCCCTGCGCCTCATAGGCGCGGCCCTCCCAATAGCCCGCGCGGCCCAGGCTGATCGGGGTGAAGACCTGCGCCCGGAAGCGGGTGAAATGCTCTAGCGCTGCCTCTGGGTCGTCGCGGTAGCGCAGGGCGATATAGCCCGCCAGCCATTCCAGATCCGCCAGGTCCGAGCCCTTTGCGATGTGGCTTTGGCTGGCCAGCGCATAGGCGCGGCGGGGGTTGCCGTTGCGCATCTCCTGGCGAGCCAGGATGCGGCGCCAGCGCGCCCAGGCCTCGGGGCGGCCCAGTTTCGCGGCGCTCTTGCTTTGCGCGATGATCAGGTCCGCGGCCTGGCTGCGCTGCTTCTTGGCGACCAGCCATTCCATGCGGTCACGGGCAAGCCCAGGATCGCCGGACACCGCCGCGGGCAGGTCCTTCCAAAGCTTGTCGGCGTTACCAGAGCGCGCTTGCAGCGCCAGCCGCGCCTCGGCCAGCGCCTTCTGATCGCCGCGGGCGAATTTCAGCACCCGGCGCGCGGCGTCGCGGTCCTTGCGCCAGAGCGCGTCCTCCAGCCGGTCGGCGTGGTAGGGCTTTAGCGCCTGGCCGTGCTGGGCGAGGAACTTGGCCTCCTCCTCGGCGCTCATGGGCAGGCCGCGCCAGGCCTCAATCAACGCCTTCCGCGACCTCTGGAAATCGCCCTTCACCGCATGGGCCTCGGCCAGGCGCAACGCGCCCTGGCCGGTCTGCGGCGCCTGCGGCTTGAAGTATTCCAGCACGCGGTCGGCATTCGGGCGGTCCTGGATGGTGGCCTCGCCGCGCCGCCGCAGCAGCTTGAGCCCCGGCCAGTCGGCATTCCTGGACAGGAACGCCTGGTAGTCCTCGAAGCTGCCCTGGCCCGCGCGCAGGCGTTGCCATTCGATGATGTCTACCGCGACGGGCCCCTCTAGCGACGCCAAGCGTCGGGCGTCGTCCCAGTCCTCCTTGCGGGCCGAGACCAGGGCGAGACGGAATTCGTGCCCATCCAAGAGCGCTGCCGGGCGCGGTATGGGCGACCGCGCGGCCAGGGCGGGAATCTGCGGCACCGCTGCTGGCGCGGCCTCGCTGTTGGCAACAGGCGCACCCGTGACCGGCACCACAGAGCCAGGCCGCGGCGCGGGCCGGATCGAATCCGTAGCCGCGAACGCACCCGCCCCCTGCACCAGCCCTATCACCAGCGCGACGCTCGCAAGCGCCCAAACCTCAATTCTTGCTTGACCCATTACGGGGTGGAGGGTAGCGGGCAATGGCCGCGAGGCAAACACACAAACTTGGCATCAACCGCTTGACTGGCCGGACTTCGCCGAGCCGCAAGGGGAATTCGAAAGGAGCGCATCATGATTAAAGGGTCCCTAACCGCCCTGGTGACGCCGTTCAAGGACGGCAAGCTGGATCTGGACGCGCTTAAACGCCTGGTTGACTGGCAGATCGAATGCGGCACGGACGGGCTGGTCCCGGTGGGCACCACGGGCGAGAGCCCGACGCTGAGCCACGAAGAGCACGACCTGGTTGTCGAGACCGTCGTCAAGGCCGCCGCGGGCCGGGTGCCGGTGGTTGCGGGCGCGGGGTCGAACTCCACCGAAGAGTCGATCCGCCTGGCCAAGCATGCCGAGGCCGTGGGCGCCGACGCGATCCTGGTGGTCACGCCCTATTACAACAAGCCGACCCAGGGCGGGCTTTACGCGCATTTCAAGGCCGTGCATGACGCCTGCGGGCTGCCGATCATCATCTACAACATCCCGCCGCGCTCGGTCGTCGACATGACGCCCGAGACGATGGGCGAGCTGGCCAAGCTGCCACGGATCGTTGGCGTCAAGGACGCCACCGCGGATCTGAGCCGCGTGTCGATGCAGCGCATAACCTGCGGGCCGGACTTTGTGCAGTTGTCGGCCGAGGACCCCACCGCGCATGGCTTCAACGCCCAGGGCGGAGTGGGCTGCATCTCGGTCACCGCGAACGTGGCCCCGGCGCTCTGCGCCGCGCTGCAGGACGCCTGCGCCGAGGGCGACTTTGCCACGGCGCTGGAGATCCAGGACCGACTGATGCCGCTGCATAAGGCGGTGTTCACCGAGCCCGGGCTGATCGGCGCCAAATACGGGCTGTCCCTGCTGGGCCGCTGCGAGGAGGACGTGCGCCTGCCGCATGTCGGGCTGTCCGACGGCACCAAGGCGTTGGTCAAGGACGCCATGGTGCAGGCTGGGCTTCTGAACTAGCGCGCTGGCGCTCACAAAGGGCGGGCGCCGCTGCCAAACCTACGGCGCGCCGCCCGCTGCGCTGCCCGGGAAGAGCTGTGACATCAGAACCGAGCGGCCCGTGTCCTGCACGATGCGCACATGCCGCCGCCGCATCTCGCGCGGGCTCTGCACGCCCACGGAATGCGCGATGGTCTCGACCTCTTTGACGATGCCCTTGGCATAGGCCGCGACCTTCGCGTGCTTCTCCTCGGGCACCAGGCCGCGCTGGAAGCGCTTGTTATGCGTGGTGATCCCCGTGGGGCAGGTGTTTTGGTTGCACTTGAGCGCCTGGATGCAGCCCAGCGAGAACATGAACCCGCGCGCCGAGGTGATGAAATCCGCCCCCGCGCAGAGCGCCCAGGCCACGTCGCCCGGCACCATCAGCTTGCCCGAGGCGACGATCCGGATGCGGTCCTTCAGGCCGTATTCGTCCCGCAGATCCACCAGCAGGGGCAGCGCCTCGCGGATCGTCATGCCCACAAGGTCCATCAGCGGCAGGGGCGAGGCCCCGGTGCCGCCCTCGCCGCCGTCGATCGTGATAAAGTCGGGCGCCTCGCCGCGCGCGTTGATCAGCGCAAAGAACGGCCGCAGCGCCTCCGGGTCCCCCATCACCGTCTTGATGCCCACGGGCTTGCCCGTGACCTCGCGCACCCGGGCGATCAGGTCCAAGAGGTCGCCGAAATCGTCCACCTCGACATGGCGGTTGGGCGAGATGCTGGCCTCGCCCGCGCGGATGCCGCGGATCTGCGCGATCTCGGGCGTGACCTTCTCGGCGGGCAGGATGCCGCCCTTGCCGGGCTTGGCGCCCTGGGCGAGCTTGATCTCGAACATGCGCACCTGCTCATGGGCGGCCACCTCGCGCAGCTTGTCGTCGCTGAGCGCGCCGGCCGCGTCGCGCACGCCGTATTTCGCGGTGCCGATCTGGAACACCAGATCCGCGCCGCCTGAAAGGTGATAGGGCGAGACGCCGCCCTCGCCGGTGTTCATCCAGATGCCCGCGCCCTGCGCCCCTCGGCTCAGCGCCTCGACCGCGGGTCGGGAGAGGGCGCCGTAGCTCATGCCGGAGAGGTTGAAGAAGGAACGCGCCGCGTAGGGGCGCCGCGCGCCGGGCCCGATCACAAGCGGCGGCGCGCTGGTGGCCTGCTCATCCAGCGGCGGGAAGGCGGCGTTCACAAAGATCGGCGTGCCGGGCACGCCGAGGTTGCGCGTCGAACCAAAGGCCACCGTGTTGCCCTTGCCGCCGGCGGCGCGCTTGACCCAGTCGCGCTGCGCGCGGTTGAACGGCAGTTCCTCGCGGTCCATGGCGAAGAAATACTGCCGGAAGAACTCGCCCAGCTCAGTGAAGATGTGCCGGAACCGCCCCAGCACCGGGTAGTTGCGCCGCACGGCGTCCGCGGTCTGCGTGCGGTCGATCACAAACAGCACCGCGACCAGCAGAACGCCCAGGCCGACGATGAACACAAATGTCAGCGCCAAGAATTCCAGCGAGCGGGCGGTGAACTCCATATAAAGCATCAAACATCTCCCAAACGGTCACTGGCGCAACTGTCCGCGCTTCCACGGCGCTGCGCAACCCGGCCCGCGATACTGTGATCCAAGGTGAAGCGCCTCCCGGCGTGCGCGCGGTGTTGCGCCTGAAAGACCGCGCCCACAAAACCCGTTCAGATGCCCTTGACCGGGCTCGGATCCAGGGCCCTAATTCGGGCATGACCTGGATCCGCGCCTGCGCCACCGAGGATATCGAGCAAGAGGACCTGATCCGCTTTGACCGCGGCGGGCAGACATACGCGATCTACCGGTCGCCGCAGGATGAGTTCTTCGCCACGGACGGGCTCTGCACCCATGAGGCGGTGCATCTCGAGAACGGCCTTGTGATGGGCTACGTGATCGAGTGCCCCATGCATAACGGCCAGTTCGACTACCGCACCGGCGCCGCGATGCGCGCCCCGGCCTGCGAGGCGCTGCGCTGCTACCCGGTGAAGGTCGAGAGTGGCGCGGTGTTCCTGCAGCTGGCAGAATGAGCCGCCCACGCGCCGGTGACGACGAAACGACAGCGCTGCCAAAAGCGGATCGCGAGGCTCTTCTTCTTGGCCAAAAATACGGCGGCGCTACGGCGCGCCGAACGCAACGCCGCGGGATGCGCCGCCGCGCGTCTAGCCCCGAGCGCCCGCAAGGCGTCAGCCTGAGGACGCGAGGTAAACATGCACGCCGTAGGCGTTCCTTTTAGGAACGGTTCGCCGCGAGCTTGGCGTCCACAATGGCCACGCCTTGGTCGACGGCGTCCATCTGCATGCCCAGGGTCCCGGCGATCTGCTGCACCACCTTGTCGACGCGCTCGATATGCGGCGCACCGGCATAGATCGCGCGCGCAGCCGAGGAGGGTTTCAGCAAACCGTTCGCCGCGTTGGCGTATTTCTCAAAGGGCACCTGGTCCGCGGGGTCCGCGCCCAGCTTGCGCGCCAGCGCGTTGACCCACGCGTAGATCGCGGCCGAGGTCTCGATATCGCTATGCACGGCCTCCTTGATCGGGCGGGCCTCGCCCTCGGTCACGCAGCGGTAGTTGCCGGTCAGCAGCATGGACCACTTGGCCAGGGGCACAAAGAGCGACTGATGCACGCGCAGCTTCACCGGCACGTCCTTGCCGTCCAGCCGCACGGCGGCGATGTCTGCCTCTAGCTGCTCCAGGATGGCGGTATGCGCGGGGTCGCCAAAGGCGGCGGCCTTGAAATTCGTCGGCAGCCCGACATGCAGAAAGTTCAGCTTCTCCTCTGGCGGGCGGAAGGCCTGCGGATCCGGCGAGCAGAGCGTCATCAGCTCGGGGTCGAACGGGTCCCAGACGCTGGCATCTGTGAAGCATCCGCGCAGCGCCTCGGCGTCGAGCCCGGGCAGGCGCTTAAGATACGCAAGCGGTGGCATGTTCATGATCGACATTGCGGGCACGCGCGCGGCGGCGATGCGTGCAAGCAGGTCCTTGACCTCTGCCGCGCGGTATTGCGGCTCCTGCATGGCCATGGCCACCAGATCATAGTCGCCCGGTACGGCGTCCCCGGGGGCCACCGCGTCCAGCTTGCCCGGCTGGTCGGCGGATCTGATCAACCGTGGCGCGTCCTCGCCCCGCAGGGTGATGCGCACCACCGTGCCGTCGGCGTTGATCAGCGCGGCTTCCTCCGGCAGGCAAACCAGCGTGACGTCATGCCCCGCCATAAGAAGCTTTGTCGACAATAGCGAGCCGTAGGAGGCCCCAAGGATCATGATGCGCATCGTTCTACCCTAGTTTTGGTAACATTTTTTTACCGATCTAAGCCATTAAGCGCCAATGCCAACCGGTTTCTTTGTCAAATCCTGATTTTGACTTCGCGGAGCGTTGGTCGAGTACATTCCTTTCGCTCGGGCGCCCCAAAGAGAAACTTTGCTACCCTGCCGCAGAAGGGCGCGCTTGCAGGGCGGTCAGCAAGTACGAATCACGGACCCCGGCGGATAACGATGACGGAAACCGGCCTTGAGACAGTCGCTGCTCTGGACGAAATCACTCTTTTGGCGCTGCAAGCCCGCTCGAGGGCGCGATAGATGCCGCCCTCCGAGATCATCGTTCCCGTCAACGCCAAGCAAGAGGCCGCCGTCGCTGAGCGCATTGCGGCATCCCGGCGAGGTCGGCGTCGTGAAGCGGGTCACCAAGCTCACCACGCCTTGCGTCGCCCGGCGCAGTGAGGTCCGAGCGGCCACAGCCGCGATGTTTGACCTCAAGCTGTGGCAACCGCCAAAGAACCCAATCAAGCGCGTGGTTCACGAACCGGATACGCTGAGCGCTTCGGCGGTCCCGCGACGAATCCTCGCGGCGGGCAAATCTCAACGAATTCTTAACCCCGGAGACAGAACCTAAATATGGGTGGGAACCCCGCGGGTACGAGCGGGTACGAGCCGCGGCTCCCACCCGGATCTATGATCCGGGACGAATCACCAAGATTTTGCTAACAAAACCCAATGCGCGGCTGCACTGCGCCCAATAAAGAGCACAGCTCCAGCTTAGGTCGACTCCGGAGGGTAGCGACCCGCAGTAAGCCCCGGACCAAGCCTTGCGAAGAAACGCGGTGGGACAGGTTTGAATTGCGGGCGCTTGCCCCGAACCCGATGCCGCAGGTCAAAAGGCAGGGCGTTTTAGATCGAGCCTGCCTCGACCATATAGTTGTTCGCCGTGCACATTGCCGCGTCGTCCGAGGCGAGAAACAGCACCATACGCGCCACGTAAACCGGGTCGATGAGGTCCGGCAGGCATTGCCGGTTGCGGTGGTTCTCGAGCGCCTCGGGCGTCGCCCAAAGCTCTTTCTGACGTTCGGTCATGATCCAGCCCGGCACCACGGTGTTGACGCGGATGCGATGCGCGCCCAGGTCCCGCGCCATGGTCCGCGTCAGGCCATGCACCGCGGACTTGGCCGTCGCGTAGGCGGGGAAACCGCCGCCGGCCTCCCACCAGCTGTTCGAGCCGACATTCACGATAGCGCCACCGCCCCCGACGATCATGTCCGGCGCAATGGCTTGGATCGCAAAGAACATGTGCCGCAGGTTCGTGGCCATGCGCTCGTCCCAGTATTCCGGCGTCACCTCGCGCCAGTCGTGCCGGTCATCGCGCGCGGCGTTGTTCACCAGCACCTGCGCGGGGCCGAGCCGCTCGCGCAGCGCCGCCAACGCCGCCTGCACCGCCGGGATGTCCCGCAGGTCGGCCAGCTCATAAGTCACCCCGTCATGTGCGGCCGCCATTTCAGCGCTGCCGTTGGCGTCCAGGTCGATGAACCCGACCCGCGCGCCCTGGGCGGCGAAGCCCTTGACGATCTCGGCCCCGATCCCCGCGGCGCCGCCCGTCACAATCACGGTCTTGCCCTTCAGGCTTGGGTAGTTGGCGAAACTCATGGCGGTCTCCAAAGGCTTGGGCGTTCGCCAGCGGCATACCGCCCTTTGCGGTCAGAGGAAACCGGCGGGTTCGCCGCATTCGCTCGACCAGGGCGCGCCCAGTTCGGCCCCTCGCCCGCGTGAGGCGCGCTACCCGTCCCGCCCAGGTTCCTTCGGGTCGCTGGAGAACAGCGCGACCTTGTTTCCTTGCGGGTCCCGAAGGTAGCCGACGTAGAAATGCGGGCCGTAGGCGGCGCGGAAACCCGGCGGGCCCTCGTCAAAACCGCCCGCGGCCAGCGCGGCCGCATGAAGCTCGCGCACCTGCTGCTGGCTGCCCGCTTGGAAGGCCACCATGCTGCCGTTCCCGGCCGAGGCCGGACCCCCATCAAAGGGCGGTGTGACGTAGAAATCCGGCAGGGCCGAGGTCTGCCCCGGCGCAACAGGCAGCGCGTAGCTGAGCCCCTCATGCCCCTCCTCGAGACCATATCCAAGGGCGGGGAGGAATGCCGAATAGAACCGCTTTGCAAGGGCGATGTCATCCGCCCCCACGGTGACATAGGCGATCATGCCGTGGCCTCGCTGAGCTGCAATATCCACCGATATGCTAACCCGGCGGGGCGGGAAATTGAATTCCGAAACTTTGCCATAGGGGCCAGACGGGGGTCGGGTCGGCAGGCTGGTCGCGGGGGTCGTTTCCGAGGGGTTAACCCTGCGCGCGGCGGATCCGGGGGCGGGGCCGCGAATCGGTGGGTTAATGGCATATTTTGTGGATGAATCGCCGGTCGGCAAAGCGTCGGCAAAGTGTCGGCCTTGCGTATGGCACCTCGTATGGCAAATGGTGGGGTTAACAGAGCGCGCGGTGGGTTTGGGGTTAGTTGGAGGTCCGAGGGTGGTGCGCGAGATCACGCAGCCTACGGCTTACTGAGATCATCCGATAGCCGTGGCGCCCGTATTTGTCGCTCAACATCAATGATGGCGTCGGTCAGGCAATCTTCCGAAGGAACCAAAAGAGCACATTACGCGTCACTCACACCCGCGTCGGAACAGATCCGGATCGATTGGCGCATTGGCAAAAACCCGGGTAGGATCACACTTCTTCCGATTGTAGGGCACTTTGCCCGTGGACAACGCGAACACATCGCCCGGAACAGACGCCAACGTTGTGAAATCAGCGATGGATTTGGGGATGCAGGTTTTAGTTCCGCCAGATTGACTCGTCACCGGATTGAATGTCGATTTTCCGTAGGTGTAGCAGATCTCGGTCGCGCTTGACCGCCGGATCGCTGGCAGGCTCACCCGGTTGCCCGGATACCAAAGCCAACTCTTGGCGACCGTTTCCACATATTCAATCTGAAACCCATGCTGCGGAGTGAACGACACAGAGGTTTGCCCGACCAATGGATCCGCGATTGGGTTCGCGATCTGTGCCTGTTGCGGGGAACAGCCCAGCAGCAATAGCGCCGGCAGCCAGCTTAGGCGCACTTGAGGTAAACCGACACGCCACCTTTGTTGGTTGCGGCCCAATCGACGGTGGGAATAGGTTTTGACTGGATGTTGAGATCCGACACATCGGCGCCCAGAACCTGACCACCGCTTGCAACGATGATCTTGTTGATATCTTCGGGTTTGGTGGTGCGTGTCCGCTTCCTGTCATCTGCGACGGCGCGGCGCCCGGCACAAATAGAACGCGATGCAATAGTCTTGGCCAAGTTCAGAACGCTGTTTGAATTCGACCGGTTCAAGATCGAACTGTGCACATTTGCAATCTGGGAGCCGGTGACATCCGGGAAAAGCTCGGCGGGCAACCTGCCGCGCCCTAGATTGCCCGGCTTGGACTGCGCGAACATTTGGACAGTTAAGTAAACACCTTTGTTGGCTGACACCGATCTGTCGCGCACCACAGAGCCAAATATGAAAGTCTGGTCGCGCCCGCGCGGTTCTCCTGCAAAAGAGAACGGATGGTAGCCACCCGCCAGGTGTGCTTGGGGCTGCGTTGCAGGTTTTGCGGTTGATGCTGTGGGGCGGGTTTCCGGCGTGCAGGCTGCCAGCATGGAAACAAATAGAATTATCAAGACTCTCATTCCGCAATCCTACGAAGAGTTAGCTTCATTTCTACGAGGTGACATCAAGTAAATGATATGTTGATCTTGGGGAAAACCAAATTCATATCCTTGGTCAATCAGTTCAGCTTCCAACAAAATTCATTCCTTTGCGTTCATCACATTAACCAGTTCAGCGATTTATTCATTTCGTACAGGGCCAGCCAGGCCCTGACAATGCCAAATAGATTTCGGCAGCGTTTTGCCATGGTTAAATTCGCGGACGTTCCGCGCACCGGTCCCGGGATACAAGTTGGGCTCAGAGTTGCCATCCGAGCCCAAACGCAACCGGCCGTTCTGGCCCTCCGCCGCGGTGCCCCGCGAGTGTTACTCCGCCGGTATCGCCGCTGCCTTGCTGACCCGGCGGGCCGAGAAATTGAACTCGGGGATCTTGCCATAGGGGTCCAGCCGCGCGGCGGGGGCGGGATTTGTTGGGATTTCGATGGGTGGTGCGCGAGGTCACGCACCCCTTGGCTTTCTACGCGTCAGCTGAGTCCAGGAGACGCAATAGGTCGCCGGTCCACTATCGGCCTAAACGACCGTCTCGGGCGCCGCCCTTTGGCCCCCGCGTGCGGCTGCACTGCGCTCTAAAAGCAGCCCTTGAAACGGGCCGGCAAACGAAACGCGGTTTCGCGTTTTATCTGTGGCACGACCCAGATGCCGGGCCTCTTTCGCCGAAAGCGGCCAAAACCCTGCGACAAAAGCTCGAAAACCTCGTCGAGCTCTTTCTCGCCATCCATGACTGGTAGCGCCAAGACGCTTGCCAGTTCGTTGGCTGTTTCTGAAGAGCGGCGGCTGATCTCGGTGGTGCTGTCCATGACACCGGCATCAGGGTGCTCCGCATAGGGGATATGGGCAAGGTACAGCCCACGCGGCAACCCCATACGCTGCCCGTCGCGATGGGTCTCGTCCCGCGCGCCGTGATGCCCAATGAATATTCCGTTCCGCGCCACAACCGCCTTTGAGTAGCTCGCCGAAGACACGCATAGATCGCGTTGCTCCGAGATCTTCAGGTCCTTGGATAAGGGCCCGTCCACCGCATTCGGGTACACGTTGAACCCAAGGCTGAACCAGACATCGCAAGTGACCGTCGCGAGACAATCCGACAAACTGCCATAGAGGTCGGGGTCAAAGAACACCAACTCGTCCACATCGGTGCGCAGAACGGAGTCATAATAGACCTCTAAGAACCGCGTGAGGCCATTGAGCGCTATGGTGCGGTTGTGGTCAAAGCGTTGCAGGCCCGTTCTGGGGATATCAATCACATTTGCCCGCTTGGCAATCTCGCGATGTTTTGGGTCGCCGCCGTGTGAGACAACATAAAGCTGGTCGTAGCCGACCAGCTCTCCGTAATGCTGGTACCATCGCCTTAGGGTGTCATACCCTTTGTATACCATTGTAATTGCAGCGATGTTCATGTTTCCGCCAAGTGCATTCTAATATCTCGATCCGCCCAATATGTTCACCAAAGGCCTCGACAGGTCTCAATGACAATGGCACCCTTTTCGAGCCTCAGTACCGTCTGGCTGATGCCCCGTCAACGAAACCGGGCGAGGGGCGGGGGCGATCCTCTCAGCACGCGTAGGGTGGGCAATCCTGCCCACCGCCCCAAAACAACATAATGCTCCCACATAAGCCTCTCGCGGCCTGGAAGGACGCCATTGGCCTTGGCGAAGGCACACTTCTCTTCGCAGTCATTTGTGGCCCGGTTCGGTTGGGTCGCTGCATGCATGGGTCGGAATGGACGTGGGCCGGAGTTTTGGGCAATTGCTGCACATGCTGGTCAAAAAGTTCGGCCCCTCGCCCGCGGTCGAAGTGCAGATCGGGGCTGATGTCTGCCTGCCGCCCGAGGTTCAGGTGACCTATTACAGGATTGCGCAGGAGGCCCTAAACAACATTGTCAAACACGCCGGATCGCGCGGCGCCGCCATCCAGTTCGACGGTCTGGAAGGGCAAGCGATGCTGACAACCAGCGATCAGGGGGAGGGGGCTGGGTTCACATTTCAAGTGCGACGCCGAGTTGTTGAGCGAATGCCTCTAGTGGCGTCTGGAAGCCGATTAAAGAGCGTGTCTTTTGTGACGGTGAAGCTTCGTTTCTTCATCAAACGCCTCCATTGAGTTGACTGAGGTCAAATCTAATGAGGCAGCGTGACTTTACCTTGAGTCCCCGTCCGGGGTGAACAAACGAAGTCACAGGCAATAGATGCTTCCGAAAATTTTACCCATGAAACAGGTAATGAGCCAATTGCCGAGGCGCGCGAGTTGTTTTCGTAAGTTCAAATGGCGCGGGATAGAAGAATTAATAAATCGTTAAACGCGCCGCTCCATGCCGCGGCGGCCAACCAAACGCGGGTCACTTGAGTCGTCCAGCTAAATCGGTGAGAAGTGCAATGGCGGTTTCGGAACCTTGCAAGGCGGTGCCTGAATTCGCCAAAAGGCTCCGGGCGTTCTTCAGCGCGCGGACCAATTCGCTCAGGAAGTTCTCGGCTTCTTTTGTCGAAATTTTGGAGTGTTTGAAAACCGTTTCGGCACGCCTTAACTCGAGAAGAAGTGCTCTTATCCGTTCCCTATTGGTGTAAAGTTGATGCGCCAACCGGGGTTCCCCGGCATCCATCGCGTTGACCTCTTGGTCATAGCACAAGAACAAGATGCGCAGAGATTGCAGTCTGAGGCTTTGAAATTGGCCGCGCGTCAATGGGGAATGGCGGGTCACGTCAGCCCTCCGACGGACAGGCGACCGCGCGCACTAGGCCGTATCGAATTACGCTTCTGCAACTCGGCATCGACAGGAAAAAAAATGACCTTCTCGTGCTGCATCGACGGCTCCTTTATTGCTTCGTGAGCAGGAGACGTTAGAGGATGTGAAAGCAGCGTGATTCTTTGAGGCTGGCCAGAAAATTAGGTTTTCCGATGGCTCAAGTTCTCAGTCCAACTGAAGCGTGTCCAGCATGCCGTGCTTGCGCATGAGCGACACCGGGTAACTGGGGTCGTTCGCCATTCGGTCGAAGCTGAAATCCGGTTCAAGCTTCTTGAGGGTCTCGGCACAATCCATGGCGGCCTCCGTCATGCCCGCCGAGGCATAAATTGCCGCGCGATACCTCAAAGGGGCTCTGAATCGTGGAGAAAGGGCGCTGCAGGATTCAAGATTGCGCAGGCCCTCAACAGTCTTTCCATTGACCAACGCCGTCAAACCTCTTTGAACATCGGTCCAGAAGCGTAGTCTGGTTCCTCCGGCGAGTTCTTGAGCGACGGTTGCGGCGCGATAGGCGTTGGCGGTCTCGTTCAAATAAAGATGCCCGCCCGCCATGGTCCACCAGGCAAGCGGATTAGACGGATTGGCCTCGACACTCATCTGAGCAAGCTGCGCGCTACGTGCAAAGTTGCGATTGACGGCAAGGTTTGCATCCGCGACGGACGCCAAAACGTTGGAGTTCTCGGGCTCCAACTCCAGAGCGTGCGCACAGGCGGCTGCGCTCTTGTCCGAGATCGCGTCGAGCGGCTTGATGCGCTCGACCAACTGAATGGTGTAGAGTTGCACCAACCAGCTTTTGTAGACACCACGCCGCTCGATATCGAAAGCTTGGCTTAGCATGGCCTCTGCCTCGACCAGGTTGTCCGGTTGAAGCGTGAAGATCTTATTGACCGCCATTAGAGCCAAGAGATTGGCGTCGGTGTCTCCGGTTCGGTCTGGGCGCGATCGGGAAGCTGCCCATTTGAGCGCGACGGTTAGTCCATTCGCAAGCGTCCTCATTTTGGTGTCCGAGGTCGCCGGGGCGCCGCATTGTTGAGCACTTGCCATCTGCGACCAGAGAACCTGATTCTGATCTATGTCCTCAATGCTGGCGCGCAAGTAGAGTTGTCCGTCAATCGGCGAATATGCCTGGACCGAAACAACAAGGATTCCAGGCGGCGCGTTCATTGGAACTTGGCGAATGATCTCAACGTTCAGCTCTTCGCGGATCGAGGCCTCCACTTGGTCGATGAACATGTTCTCGATTAACTGCCGCTTGCCGGGTTTCCCCGTCTCGGATTGAAATAGAATGGAAAGCGTTCCGTTTGGCCTTTTGTTGAGAGCTGGCGCAACGACAGCCAAACGCGGAACCTTTGTTGCTGACCGCTGTCCCGCCAACCAAATGTTGAACTCTTGGTCCCTTATGTCCAACCCTTCAAGAAACTCGTCGTCTTGGCCTGCTATGGCGGGTTCGATGTCAACTCGGTTCTGGTCTAAACTGACCCGCGATCGGTCAGTTATCAGTATATCCGCGTAATCGCCGAGGGAGAGTCTGATGTCGCTGAGGGCCCGACGCATACTGTATCCGCCTTGCTTTTGGGGCCGGTCGCTCCAAAGCTTGTCCTGAAGCCAAATACGTCCGCGTTCAAACCCGTCACTCGACAACACCAGGGCTATCAATCCCTGTGCCTTGGCACTTTTTGGCGTTAGGTTCTCACCTTTGTCGCTAAGCACTCGGAAACAACCGCGCAGGCATACGGAAATCTTGCCTTTGCCAGTCATGCGTTTTTCCCCAATACTCTTCCACCCTTGCGCCCGTTTATATAACAGATCTTCGCTTGCAGTCTAAGAATTTCGCTTGTCGTCTAACAATAATGGCCTTTGCCACGCTCCGTGAATCTTGCGTGAATTTTAAGCGGGGCTCAGAAATTAAGTTTGCCAGAGAGAGTTCCGTATATTTAACTGCCTGAGGATAAACTTCGTGGGGAGGTCGATATGTCGTACATGGGTGCAGGAAGTGGTGCCGGATCCGGTGCAGGCAGCGGTGCGGGCAGTGGCGCCGGCAGTGGTGCAGGATCGGGCGCTGGTTCCGGGGCGGGAAGCGGCGCGGGCGTCCATTCCGGTGGGCCGGGATCGGGCGCGCTCAGCTACACGCTTACCATGGCGCATGACGGATTGGTCGGCTCTTGGTTCGGTGAAGGCACGGAGAATCCCGATTTCCCGCTCTTCAGCGCGGAAGATGGTGACATCGATTACCTCGACACTGTCAGCCGCGTCCGGCTGATGGATTCCGAGTTGGCGGCGCCGTTTTCGATGAAAAAGGAGGGTGGCAAGGCCGTCTTAAGTTTAGATGGTGCGCCGCTTCTTTCGATCTCTCGGCCCGATCAAGCGTTTTTTGAAGAGCAGCTGTCTTGGGTGCGGGCCTATAGCGATTTGCGGGTCGACCGGATTGACGAGATCAATCTTCAGATCAACGATCTTATGTCTTATTTCGGTGGGATCTTCCTTTTGAATGGAGCGCGGCGGAAGAAGACGCTCGAGCTGCTTTACACCGCCTACAGGCTTGCGCTGCGCGTGGAGGTGTTGGCCAAGCATATCTGCCGCGCGCCGAGGCCGATCGACTATTCGCTTAAGGTGCAGCCGACGATCCAGACACCGGATCATTCCAGCTACCCGTCTGGGCATGCGACTGAAGCCTTTACTATTGCAACCGTATTGCATCGCGTCATGACGGGCGAGAGCGCCCAGGTCGGGCTGAAGGCCCGTGCGATGCCGTTCAAAATGGCCGCGCGCATTGCCGTCAACAGAACGATTGCCGGCGTGCATTTCCCGGTGGATTCCGCGGCGGGCGCGCTCTTGGGCTGCACGATCGGCGAGGCGGTCGCAGCGGCAGCGCTCGGCAAACACGAAGAGTTCGCTAAGCAGGGCCTCACAATCTTGGAGTTCCCGGCAAGCGACAGCGTTACGGGTTCAGGCGTGCCAATCCACAATGCCACGTTCGACAGCAAAGCTGACTTCGATCTCGATTGGCTTGAGAAAAGCTGCATCGACAGGAAAACAAGTGAACCAAAAAATCGCCCGAAGGAAGACAGTGTCAGCCCAATCCTGACGCGGCTCTGGTGCGAAGCATTAGACGAGCGTCGAACCGAGCGTAAGCCAAGACACGTTGGCAAGAAATGATGACTAATTCAGTTGGCAAGTGGCCCGCCGACGAACGGTCACCCTATGCGGATTGGTGGCTTGCCATGGGGGATACGGGTCTTTCCAACCTGGGCAACGGGGACCTTGAGAAGCTGTTCAAGGCATACACTTTGTATTGGGGCTCGGCGGAAGACGAAAAGATTCTCGTGGCTGATCAAGCGGCGCACTTTGGGTTGGACGTAATTGCTCCCATCCCATGCACCGTTTCGAACCCGGACCCATCGACCATCAAGGGTGGAACGCCCGACGACATAGGGCAACATGTTCCCTTTGTTCCAAAGGATGCGGTGATCACGGCCGTGATCGATGAGGCCATAGCATTGGGTCACCCGCGGTTTCGAACGGAAAAGGGCGAAACACGCATCCTTGCCGCGTGGCAGCAAGGCGCGAGCTTCGACAAAAATCAGGCTAAGTACCTCCCGTTCGGGCAAGAGCTTTATACCCATGACATCAACCGCCTTTTGGAAGAGTTCAGCGATGGCAAAGACCTGAGCCGTTCGCTGGACGAAACGTTGTTCAACCGCGCTGCCGGACTAGATGAGCCATTAAAGTCGGACGGGTTGCACACGCTGTCGCGTCGCGTCGGCCACGGTACGGCAGTGCTTGACCTTGCGGCCGGGTTTGATGCGCCGAACATCGACAAAAAGGACTTAGAGCGGCGGCCGATTATTGCGGTGACCCTTCCTCGTCGCAGTACGATCGGGATGGGCGGTACGTTCCTTGAATTTTATTCGATACACGCTTTGGTGCGAATTGTCGCTTTGGCGGATGCGATCTGGAAGGCGCATCATGGGCCGACTGGCGGTTTCCCAATCGTCGTTAACCTTTCCTATGGTCAGCAGTCTGGCCCCAAGGACGGAAGCTCTCCATTCGAGAAAGCTATCGAATGGCTCAAAAGCGAGCTCCTCAAAAAGAGAGGTGTTCCGCTAGAAATCGTGATGCCAGCTGGCAACGACAATCAAATGCGCTGCCAGGCCCGTCGTAAGATGAATAACAGCGACAGTTTTTCCCATCAGGCTTTGCGCGTACAGCCAGAGGATTATACATCAAATTTTGTAGAGATCTGGACGAGTGCGCTTAAGGAGCTTCAGGAAGATCACCCACTTAGAATTCGAATCCAGCCTCCATTAGGAGAAGCGGTCGAGCCATGGCGGGGAAAACATGGCGAATACAAGAGTTTCGCGTCGGGCGCGCGAATTTACTGCCAGCGTATCAAGCGCGATGCGGAAAATGGAGAGGAATTCCGATTTCGATACGTCGTCTGCATTCCTCCTACCGCAGACGATGCCCGCCTGACAGGCAAGCAACTCAAGGCGGTGGCAGGTTTATGGTCCGTCGAGGTGGATCAACCAACGCAATTTGATCATGTTTATATGGGCGTTCAGGTTGATCAATCTGCCGAACCCGACGGAGAACGTAGCCGCAGGTCGTATTTTGATGGCTGGAAATACTCGAAATATCTTTCCGGTCGGCTGCAGGATGACACGTACAACACGGATGTCCCCCATGAGGAATATCTTGGGTCAGGTCGCGTCCGTGACACGTTTGCCTACCCATTGGTTGAACACTACGATTCCAATGGTAAGCTGGATGTGTCACAATCCAATCTTGACAACTGGAAGTTCAGCCATGTTCAGCGAAAAGGCACGATAAACTCAATCGCTGCGCTGAACGGCATCATCACAGTGGCGTCATACCGGGCATCAGATGGACGGCCATCCGATTTTTCCGCGACGGCATTTTGGGGGTCCTACGCGCCGCAAAAGGGGCAGGACGCTCTCGATGTTTCGCTGCCCGCCGACGAGACTCCGACGCTGCGCGGACTGCTCGCAGCTGGCACGGCTGCGGGATCGATTGCCCGGTTTCGGGGCACCAGCTTCTCCGCGGCATTGGCCACACGCCTCATAGTTGACCTAATGCTCAAGTTGGATGCAGCAGGCCTTGCGAAATTCAGTGCCGTCAAACGACTCCGAGAGATCGCGGAACATGCAGAAAAGGACAAGCCAGCTTCTTGGGGCATGGCGGCTGAAAACAAGGTTGGCAGAGGGCGGCTGTCGGCGCCTGAAACTGGATATCCGCGAGATCCGACGCGGAGGGTATCCCCGCCGCCGGTTTGATCGGCACCAACCTTCCCCCTGCTCAGGCGGAACTCATGCTATGGGCAGGCTTCCGTTACCTGATCCTGCTCCCGAGTTGTGACGAAACCGGAATTGCCAGGGCCCTTTAGGCCGTGCACGTTCTTCCGAAGCATGACTATTGCGCGCTTCCAACGGGATACTCACACCACCGGCCGTTGCTCATATGACAGCGGTTGACTTTCAGAAGCGCGGTTTAGGCCGTAGAACACTGTTTTCAAATTGAGAAAAGCGCAGAGAGTGTTTGTTTCTCCCTGGTGCAATTGGAGCGAGCCAAGCGCCGTCAAAGCTGCCATTGTTGCGCATTCCGGAGTATCCGGCCGGTCATTCCGACGACATCCAGCCACCTAGGTGCCTATTAACGTGCAATCTCTCCTCTATCTCCTCCACCTCGCTGAATAGCGAAGGTCAGCCTCGCTGGTCTGATGCTTCCTTGGTCGGTTCCTTTGGTCCGGCTTGAAGGCTGGCCTTCCCTGTTCAATCCCAACCGACCGAAAGCAACCGGCCCATGACCCCTACCAACACTCCCACATCAGCGTGCTGCCCCGTCTGCGGCACCCAGTTCCCATATCGCTCCAACAAGGTGTATTGCAGCGCCGGGTGCCGCGACTTGGCCAAGAAGCGGAAGGCACGGGCCAAGACCCCCGCCAATGCCGCGAACAGCACCGAGCGCCACCGTGTCCAACTGGAGAAGTTCGACCTTGCGTCTCGCCTCGCTGAAAGCCTCTACACGACACCTCCGGCCCGGCGCCTTGGCTTCATGCAGGAGCTCATTCGCGGTGCTCGTGAAGGTGAAGCCCCGAAGGTTCGTGAGGTGCTGACCTGCCCGGTCTTCTTGTTCCCCGACCGCGACCGCACAGCCTTATTCATCCGTGGCTGCCCCGACGCATACAAGACGATTGCCGAAGCCGCCAACGCCTATTGTCGGACATTTTGGGGCGCCTCCGTCATCGACGTGGTCAAAGGCTTGACCCCGGAACCTGAGACCGGTGAAGTGTTCGAAATGTCGCTCGCCGCATAGACGCGTAGGAGATTCCCACGTGACAGCTGGACAATCACCTACCGTGCTGAGTAGCTGATAATGAAGCCGAGCGGTTGCAGCGAGAAACACAAGAGCCCGCCGCGAAGACTGACCGGAAACAAAGCCAAGGAAGGGTTGATTGGTGGGAGCAACGGCCCGCCTTTCGGTTCATGCGAAAGTGATATTTGGGGGAAACTCGGTCGCTTCCACCAGATGCGTTAATGTCAGCTTCGAGCCGAGGGTGTGTGGAAACTCTTTTGGTACTTTGGCTTTCAGGGTTTTCTACTGGTTTCTTTTGGGTTTTCCGGTTTCTGGGTCATTTTGGGGCGCATTTCGCCGGAGGGAGGCAAAACCGAGCTCTCAGGGCGTTTTCTGCGGTGTAATTTGAGCCGGACGCCCGGGTTTAGGCCGGAAGGGCGGTCAGAAGCCCACGCACCCCGATCAGGGAAATCACCCGTTTGATGTTATAGGCGAGGACATGGAATGCCATCTCGGTTCGGACGTTCGTGAGCGTTCGCATCCGGAAATGCGTCGCTCCCATCCAGGCCTTGATCGTGCCGAACGGGTGCTCGACGGTCGAGCGGCGGAGGCCCATTAGGGCCGGGTCGCGGATCAGGCGGTCGCGCATCTCGTCGACCAGATGTTCGTGCTCCCATCCATTGCCCCGCAGTCGCTGCTTGCAGCGATGAGAGGGGGGTGATCCGGCGCTCCTTGCCCGTGGTGCAGCGCGCCTTGACAGGGCAGTTCAGACAGGCGGTGGTCCAGTATCGCTGCACCACCAGGCCGCCCTCTTCAGTCGTGTAGCGATATGTCAGCGTCTCGCCTGCCGGGCATTGGTAGATATCCGCATCCGCGTCATAGGCAAAGTCGGCCTTCACATACTTGCCCTTCTTGCGGTTGCCCGAGGTCTCAGGCCGGGGGAGGGTCGTGGTGGTGCCATCCTCGTGGCAGACCAGAATTTCCCGGCCGCTGAAATAGCCCTTGTCTGCCACCGCGCTCATTTCGTCGCGCACGAGAGCGGCCTTCGCCGCCTTGGCCATCGTCGACAGTTGTTCACGGTCGTGCCCGGCATTGATCACGTCATGCGTGACAATCAGATGGGTCTCGGTATCCACCGCCGACTGGGCGTTGTAGCCAACAAAACCGCTGCCTTTGGCGCTGGTGGCCATCGAGCGGCAATCCGGATCAGTCAGAGAGATCTGACTGTCCGGGCTCTGTCTGAGCGCCTCACCCATGTCCACCAGGCACTCGATCTCCTGCCGGATGCGCTCGCAGCGTTGCGCCAGGTTGGCGATCTTCTCGGCCCGGACCTCACCCTCTTCCTGACGGTCGATCCGGACCATTTCATCAAGATAACGCTGAATGCTCGCGACCAGATGGGCGGTACGGCTGGCGACCTTGCCCTTGGTGAAATTCTTATCTCGATTATTGACCGCCTTGAATTTGGAGCCATCAATGGCGACGCAATCCCCCTTCAGCACCCCGATCCGGCGACAGAGCTCGACGAATTGCGCACAGGTTCGCCGAATGGCGGGGCCGTTATCGCGGCGAAAATCGGCGATCGTCTTGTGGTCCGGAGCTAACCGCCCGGTCAGCCACATCACCTCGACATTGCGAACAGCCTCCCGCTCCAGCGCGCGGCTGGAGGGCACGCGGTTCAGATAGCCGTAGATGAACAGCTTCAGCAGCACTGATGGATGATACCCAGGCCGCCCTGTCCGCGCCGGCAAGGCTCTCAGGAAACCGATCTCCCCAAGATCAATCTCCTCCACAAAGAGATCAATCACGCGAACCGGATTGTCCTCGTCGATCCAATCCTCGAGCCGGTCTGGAAAAAGCGTAACCTGACCCCGCTCCGCACCCTCGATATATCCCGACATGCCTGCCTCCAGCCTTTGCCAAAATATACATCATCTGGAGTTTCCACACACCCTCGGCCCTTAGCAGCCGTCGACCGGGTCGCGCAGCATTGCAATTGCGGCATCTTGCGTCGGCCCATACCGGACTCTTGACATTGGTTCTCAATGCTGCAGCCGCAGCCCGTTTTCCCGACATTCGCCGCGTGTGCGAAATCCGGTGGTGCTCGAACTCACAGTCCGCGGACAAAGCTGCTATTTGCACAATTGAACCGAATGTCCGGTTATTGAATAGATTCGACTTTTTTTATTGTTTAGTATCAGTGTGGCATTTGGGAGTTTGCCACATTGATCTACCGTTTTCAGGAATTTGAGCTCGACTTAGATACTTGCGAACTACGACGTGACGGTAAGTTGGTTGGGATAGAGCCTCAGGTTTTTGCGCTTTTACATTTGCTTGTGGAGAACCATGATCGCCTTGTCACAAAGGACGAAATAATTGAAAAAATCTGGGATGGCCGTTTCATCTCTGAAGCGGCGATCTCAAGTAGGATCCGAGCGGTTCGCAAAGCACTCGGAGACGACTCAAAAAAACAACGGTATCTGAGAACACATTACAAGCGAGGTTTAAGGTTTCAGATAAAACCCACGCTGTTATCGAGGTCTCGGGTGCTGAGTGAAAAGGGTCAACAAACTGACGCAGAACCTGTCCTCACTACGTTGAAACCGTCCATCGCCGTTCTGCCATTTACGGCGCTCAACGAGTTGTGTGAGCTGAAATCCATTTCCGACGCATTCCCACATGATTTGATCGTCGCGTTATCCAGGTTGAGATGGCTTTCAGTTGTTGCGCGTGGCTCGTCTTTCAAGTTTCGGGGCGACGATCAAGACATCATAGAAATTGGGAAGGTTCTCGGTGTTTCGTATTGCCTTAGCGGTAGCGTTGAAATGATAGGCCCGCGCCTATCCATCAATGTTGAGCTGGCAAGTGCGACAAGCGGGAAACTGGTTTGGGCCGAAAGATTTGTCGCTGATGTACAAAACATCTTTGATCTGCGCGAACAGATCATCGCGCGTTGCCTTGTTGAGTTGGAGTTGAACATCTCAAAAAATGAGGCACGCTCAGCGCACTCAGCAGAACCAACAACACTAGATACTTGGACCAACTTCCACACCGGTCTCCAGCTTTACTACCACTTCAATGACGCGGACAATCAGAAGGCAATAAACCTATTTGAGCATGCATCGCGAATTGATAGCACGTTTTGTCGCGCCCATGCGGCACTATCCAGTGCGTATTTTCAAAAGGCATTCTACAAGTATGACGGCAAGCGCACCAAAAACATCCTGCCATGTCGTGAAGCAGCAATGCGCGCCTTCGAACTTGATCCGCTTGATCCATTTGCATGCTATGCGATGGGGCGCGTTTTTTGGCTGACCCAAGATGTTAAAGAAAGTGCGGAGTGGTTTGAACAAGCAACGTCCCTTAGCCCAAGTTATTCTCATGGTCACTACGCTTACTCTTGGGCTCAAATTGTCCTTGGGAGGAGTTCCGACGCGCTGGATCGCGCTGAAGAGGCTATGAAACTCAGCCCGCTTGATCCATTCCTTGCTAGCATGCAGTGGATCAAAGCTTGTGCGCTCATGGACATGGAGAAGTTAGAAGAAGCTGTTTTATGGTCAGAGAGAGCAGCGCGATCACCTCGTTCCACAATTGTCATGCCTCTTCTCGCCTTGGTTGCTAACCAAGCTGCCGAAAACCGACCGGGTGCTGAGTTTTGGGCTCGGCGATTGCGAGATCGTAGCCCTTCCATAAACAAGGACGATATCTTTCAAATGATGCCATTTCAAAACCCCAACTTGAGGCACCTTTTCCAACATAATCTTGAGCGACTTGGATTCTAGATCTCCATGCGCCCTGCATCCATCCAAAGAATCTAAGGATTTTCTGCAGGTTTTCTCCAAGCCTTGAAATTTAAGTTCCGCTAGTTCGCAGAGCAGGCCGAAGACGTGTTGTTTTCGGTTTTTTTGACCTCAAGCTATCGGAGACGACAAATGAAAATTGTTACAGATCTATCTGTTGATGCACTTCGCGATGATGCCAACGTGAATGTTCCCATCATCGGAAACCAAGTCGGCGGATTACTCCGCAGATTGCGCTGTTTGTACAGACACCGCAAAGATATGCAAAAGTTGCGGAACATGCCCGACTATCTTTTGCGAGACATGGGTATTGAGCGCTCAGCTGTCGAAGCGACTGGAACACTTACTTCGCTTGTACGCGGTGGCTCAAATCTTTGACCCCAGTGTGCTCAAGCTTCCTTCCAGCCACAAGAATCCACGCTGCCTCTTTCGACTTCAATAGATGCCATTGAAGGGGTGCCAGCATTAATCCACGAGGAAAAAATGAAAAACCTTATCCATTCACCTTGCGCAACAGGCGCAACTGAAACCGCCATCAAGCACTATGATGCAGCCCTGCGCGCCTTCAATATTTATCGGGGAGATCCAGTAGCACTCTGCGATCAGGCGATAGATTCCGCGCCAGAATTCGCGATGGCGTATATCCTCAAGGCTTACCTCTTTGGGCTGGCGACAGAGCCCGAGGCTGCCTCTGAAGCAAAGACAATTCTTGAAACAGCGAAGCGCTTTGCGAAAACCGAACAGGAGATTTCTCACTTGGCGGCACTGGAGGCCCTTCTCGGTAACAACTGGACCGAGGCCGCGGTGCGGCTTGATCGCCACAATAACGAGTTCCCATATGACATCTTAGGCCTTCAGGCCGGTCATCTGATGGACTTCTACCGAGCGAACGCACGCAATCTGCGTGACCGCTTGGCGCGGGTCTTGCCGAAATGGTCGGAAGATCAACCAGGCTATTCGGTCGTTTTGGGCATGTATGCCTTCGGTCTGGAGGAGGCCGGGGACTACGTCCAAGCTGAAGCTGTCGGCAAGGAAGCGATTGAACGCGACCCCCTCGATTGCTGGGCGCATCACGCTGTCGCGCATGTTCTTGAAATGCAGGGTCGCGCCGAGGAGGGGATAAAGTGGATGTCATCACGTGAGCCGCACTGGTCAGGGGACGACAACTTCTTCAAGGTTCACAATTGGTGGCACAACGCGCTCTACCATCTCGATGTCGGCAAATCCGAAAAGGTTATCCAGCTCTACGATGCGCGGGTTCGCGGCGAAGAGAGCCAGGTTGCTCTTGATCTGGTAGATGCCTCGGCTTTGCTGTGGAGGCTGCACATGGAAGGGCACGATGTCGGCGACCGATGGACCGAAGTCGCAAATTCTTGGGATGCGCATGCGGATGGGCGGCTATATCCATTTAATGACTGGCACGCAGCCATGGCATATCTTGGCGCAGGTCGCGAAAGCGAGGTTGACCGGATACTGGATCAGTACAGGACTGCAGGCGAGTCCGAGGGCGAAACAGCCCGCTGGGCGCAAGTCACTGGCATGCCGCTGATCCAGGGCTTCCGTTCCTTTTGGGCAGGACAGTACGACCAAGCAGTCGATATTCTTCACCCGGCAAGGTTCATTGCGAACTCTTTCGGCGGAAGTCATGCACAGCGTGACGTCATTGATTGGACACTAACAGAAGCAGCCGTGCGATCAGGAAAGATTGGGGCCGCAGAGGCCTTGGCCGCCGAAAGGTTAGCGGTGAATCCGCACAGCCCAATCAACAATAGCTTTCTTAAGCGTGCGAAGCCATCTCACAAGGGCCATGTCGCTGCCGAGTGAAGAACGCTGAAAAATGAAGGCCTACGCGGCCTTAATCGTCTTGCTCGGCCTTCTGAGTCGGGCAAGATGGAACAACAAATACAGGTGGCACGATTTGCTCAGAGCCGCCCAATGCCGGTGCAGCATGTACCGAATGGATCTGAGGGGTGCGTTCGTTGAGGAACGGCCCATTCCGGACTCTCAGCTCCGCTACCGGAGGCTGCGGTCGCAGCCCGCTTAGCGGCCCTTCGCTGCTCTTGCGAAGATCGAAGATGGTCGAACTCACAATGTGCGGGACGAAGCTGCCTTTGACCCGCTACGGATGAAGGTTCGCTTTAGATAGCCGTGTCCAGTTAAACCCCACCAGAAGCGTCAGCAGCACAGCTGCGGTTGTTAAAACGGATTTAAGAATGGTGGCTGTGCTAGTGGCATAAACCAGTGGAACGGAAACCTCTGGCCAGTTCCAAATCATGGCCGCGATACCAAGGTTTTCGACATAATCGAACAGAGCGCTACCAACCGAAAGGACAATGCCAAAGCGGACAAGTTTTCTGTTTGGCATGCGTTGCCCAAACCAGCAGGTCGTGGCGATCAAAGTCAACGCAAGCATCGCTGGATAAAGGGTATCCAAAGCTATTTGATGACTGAGATAATACGCGCGCCCTTCAACTCCTAACGCTTCAAGAAGCCTCGCCGCCTCTTTGGAGCTATAGCCGAAAGGACGCATGTCGAAGGGGACGTGCCCTGAGACCGCTTCGATATGGGCGAGCGTGACATTGATCATCAGCAAATAGATTGATGCACCTATCAGTCCTGAGCCAACCGCAATAATTCCAATTTGCTTTGACAGAATTCGGTTCGTCATTTTGTAAGCTCCTTGATCTGTGCCACACATGCCCTCAGACGAAACCACCCGCATTATCATTTGATAAGGCACGCGAAGATGGATTTACGGACGTTTCTGATGCAGTCACCTGACCTGTCAGATATGGCTTGCGCGGACGATTTTGCATCTGATTGGAAACAAAAGCGTTTGAACAAGGGGGTGCACCTTGCTCGGCAGGAACAACCCGAAACAGACGAATTCGTTCTTTTGGAAGGCTGCTTGGTGAGCAGTATTTGCGACCAAGACGGCAAGGAAGTTAGCGTCGGGTTTTACGTGGGTCCCTGCGTTATCACGCCAAATATCGCTCGAACGAGCAACGGTGTGTCGCTTGTGTCCATTGCGGCAACGACTGATGCCCTGCTTGCAAGGATCGACAGTGATCTGCTTTCGAAGCGGATGATTTCATCTGAACCCGTCCGAAATTGGGCCAATGGAATTCTGCGTGACGCGTTAAGCCGGAAGGTAGATCGAGAGTGGTGCCTCGCCGCTCTTAAAGGGGCTGAGCGGCTCACTTGGTTTCGCCAAGAATTCCCCGGCTATGAAGACATCTTTCCCCATATGATGATTGCATCTTTTTTAGGGATTACACCTGTCACAATGAGCCGCTTACGCACCGACAATAAACACTGACAGGTAGCGGCCATTCGTGCAAAGCGCAGCATCCGTCACTTTGGGCTCTTCAAGAACCTTCGCCGCGCGTTACAGGAACGGCTGGTCCAGGGGAAACGACTTTTCGCTGCACAACGCGCCAACTGGTAGAGTGCGGACAAACCTATCGCTCGAAGGTCTTAAGTGAAGGGCCGATTATGCGTCTTTCAGTAGCCCTCATGCAACATGTCGTGTTCTTCAGCGGCCTGAACGGTTATTCACGCGCCGCCATTGTCTTCGGCAAAATTGTCCCAAAGTCCCGATGTTCGAACCAGCTTGACCGAACGTTTGTGCAAGCTGGTTCGGTCGCGCCAACCCCGCGATCCTGCCAGATTGTTCCGCAGAGCTCGCTGCTGAGACGGACCGCTTAAGCAAAGGACGCAATCATGAGACAGACAAAACATTTACGTCACCTCTCAATACTTGCTGGTCTCATCTGTCTGTGCGCTGCGCTCTACCTGGTCGTCTGGGAGTTGGGACGAGAGCTCTATTTTAATCCCAGGCCGCCCGTAGCTGACTACGCCACTCCCCGCTCGCCGGCTGAAGCGATGGCCCAGGACCTAGACTATCTGCGGCACTTTCTGGACCTTGATAGGTCTTACACCGACCGCGCGCGCGACGAGGCGCTTCGGCTGATTGCGACGCTCAAAGCCACCGTGGATGATCTGTCGCTGGGCGCTTTTGAGCTGGGGATCGCGCGCGTGGCCGCGCTCGCGGACAATGGACATACGCAAGTCTACCTGGGGCCGCGATCGCGTCGTTTGCAGCGCCTACCCATTCGGACTGTCCTGTTTGAGGATGGGCTGCACATTCTCTGGGCCCATGCGGAACACGTGGAGTTCCTTGGTGCTCGGATAGACCGGATTGGCGGCTTGAGGCGCTTGTCCCCGACCCGGACGGCGCGCGTCTGTCGCCCTTCGATCTACTGCACCCCGATCTCACACCGTCGGCTCACGGCGATTGGATGGCCTTGACTCAAGACACCCAACGCCCCCTTTGGTTGCAGGACAGCGCAGCCCCGTTCCGGACTGAGCGGCTGGAAAACGGGGCGCTCTATTTGCAGCTCAGGCAGAACGACGACGCTGAAGGCCAGAGCATTGCGGCGTTTCTAGACAAGGTTCTGGAGGCGGCCCGTAGCGATCCACCTAGTTTTGTCATCATCGACCTGCGATTCAACAGCGGCGGAGATTACACCCAGACTTACCGGGGCATGACCGATCTGCCTGGAGCGCTGCCGGCCGGAACACCCATCTATGCGCTGACATCCTCGGCCACATTCTCTGCCGGGATCACGAGCCTTGTGTTTCTACAGATGGCGGCCGCGCCCGGGCAGGTGCAAGTTGTTGGCCAGGAGGTCGGGGACAGGATGCGGTTCTGGTCTGAGGGTGGGGATTTGCGGCTGCCCAATAGCGGCGCGGTGCTGCGTTTCTCCACGGGTTTTCACGCCTATGACGGGAATTGCGGCCTCCCCAATGCCTGTTACTGGCTCAACTACTTCTATCGCCCCAAGACCGACGGCTACGGTCCAGATCACCACGTGCCAATCCGGTTCGAAGATTACGCACAGGGAAGGGATTTGGCCTTGGAGACTATCCTCGCCTTACAACGGGCTGCCCAATAGCCGCTTCTATGAATTTCCAGCGCAGACGTTAGAAAGACCTCAAGTGAGGTCGTTTGATGATGGAAATTCGCGAAAATCTCTATTGGGAGCATCTCGGTTTGGCGGGTGCATTGGCTGTGTCGGTCTTTGTGCTCCTTGGCCTGTTGCTCCGACTGCGCGACACCCATCCGCCGCGTATGCATATCTGGGCGATGATCGCGTTTTTCACGGTCAATATCTGCGACGGCCTGAATTCGTTTGCCTATTCGGACAGGTTTGTCGGCCCCGCCGGACTCTATCGGTGGAATGATGTGATCATTCCGGGGTTCATGGTCGCGCTTTACTTCTATGTGCGCGCCCTCACGAGCGCGGCCCCCAAGCTGTTCCGGGCCGATCTGGTTCATCTCTTGCCCTTTCTCGCCGGGCTTGTTTGCCTGGCCCCGGCCCTGATCTTGCCGGGAGATTTGCGGCTCGGCCTCGTCGAGGGCGACGTTTCAGAAGGGCACAGAGCCCTCATCAACACAGGCGAGACAGCGTTCTGGATCGTTTGGGTAATTACCTTGACGGTCTACGGTGCGATCTGCATTCGGCGGCTGATCCTGCACAAACGGAACATCAGAGACGTATTCTCCGATCTTGAAGGCAAAACGCTGCGTTGGCTCGATGCCCTGGTGGCGACAATCCTGATCATCGCGGCTGTAGTCATCACCGATGAGATTGGACAAATGGTGGGTCAGAGGCCCCTGCGCGATGGCATCTGGTCATTGCTCTTTGATGTCATCATGCCTGTTTCGTTTGGCATCTTCGCCTTGCGGGCGAACCCGCCACTCCCTGAGTGGACCGGAGCCGTGCTTGATGATGCATCTCAGCCGGATGAACCAGCCCCGCAGGACAAACCCTCATCACGCTATGCGCGGTCCGGTCTTACGGACGCAGATATGGACCGCCTTGCGGCTCGGTTGGAGAAACGCATGGCAGCCGGACAGCTTTGGCGAGATCACGGGCTGAACCTGCGCGGTCTGGCGGCCGAGATCGCGATTCCGCCAATCCATTTGTCCGAGCTGCTCAACACCAAGGTCGGCATGTCATTCTACGACTACGTGAACCAGTGCCGTGTCCGCGATGCCTGCGATTTGCTGATCCACAGCAATGACACCATCATTGAGATAAGCGAGGCCGTCGGCTTCAACGCGAAATCGACCTTCAACACCAGTTTCAAGAAGGTCACCGATCAAACCCCTTCCCAATGGCGGGCAACCCACAAGCCATGACGGCACCTGGGACGTTCAGCTGCGCTGGCTGAACGCCTTGATCACCAGATTCCGTTTCGATTTAAACCACTGAAACACATATAATAAAATCTTAGCCGGTTCGGTCCAGCTTGTCCGAACGTGCGGGCCAGCCTGTCCGGTCGCGGGACATGCCGAGCCCGCCATATCCCTTCTCGCATCGCCCATGAGCTGCTCGGAATGTCCGGCAGAAGCGGCGGCCAAAATGCTGAAAAGGACCTAACTTATGAAACATCTAATAGTACTTCCCGCCGTTCTTGCCGTCGCGGCCTGCGCCGACAGTGGGGCAAGTTACCAACCCATCCTGGATGGTCAGCCCACCGCGGCCTTCCAATCAGATCTTGCCGCCTGCCAATCGCTGGCGCGCAACCAGCGCCAGTTTGATAAGGCAACCGTCGGCGCTGCTGCATTGGGAGCCGGGACCGGCGCTATTCTGGGCGAGGTTGATGATGAGGGCGACGCTCTTGGCGGTGCCATTTTCGGCGCACTCGCCGGAGGCGCGGCTGGAGCCGTCAATGCCAGCGAACGGCGGGAAGCCATTGTCGTCGAATGCCTGCGCGGCCGCGGCCACCGGGTTGTTGGCTAGGAGCAGGCATCATGGCTGACATCGTTCGTCTTCGCGCGCGTCGGTTCCACGCGCTTTATCAACTTCTCACGGGGGCGGCTCATACTGAGCTGCCCACACCCTACCAAGGATCGGACCACCTGAGAAAAGACATCGGACTGCCCAAGCAGACCTTCCGCGGTCTGACAGCCACTCAGTTTGAGATTTTCCGAACCGATCTGTTTCATCGCGCGCCACAACGACAGAGACCAGAACAATGAAACGCGTCTTCATCGCAGGAGCGACTGGGTATCTCGGCCGGTTTCTTTGCAAGGAGTACCAGACCCGCGGTTGGCAGGTTACGGCGTTGGTCCGAAAATCAAGCGGTCACGCCGACTTGCCTGCCGACCGGATCGTCGAAGCGGAGGCCACATGGTCTGAGTCCTTGGCGGGTATCATGGAAGACTTTGATTTGGTGGTCTCCGCATTGGGCATCACACGACAAACCGATGGCGTCGGGTATTGGGATGTGGACTACCAGGCCAATGTGAACCTGTTGGAAGAGGCATTGCGCAGCAATGTCGCGCGTTTTGCCTTTGTCCACGTCCTCAATGCGGATTGCATGGAAAATGTGCCCCTTGTGGCTGCTAAGGCGGCCTTTGTGCGGAAGCTCCGGACGGCTGAGATCCAATCGACGATCATAGCGCCCACCGGATACTTCTCTGACATGGGCGATTTCCTGAAGATGGCGCAGAGAGGGCGCGTCTGGTTGTTCGGAAGCGGGCAATACAGGATCAATCCGATCCATGGCGCTGATCTTGCAGCAGCCGTTTTCGACGCCGTCGATGAGCGTGCCGCCTGGGCGGAAATCGGCGGGCCCGAGACCTTCACACAGAATGATCTCGCCCAGCTTTGCTTTGACGTCCTGGGCAAGTCGCCTCGGGTGACGCATCTGCCTGATGTTCTGAGGCGGGCGGCGCTTTGGGCCCTGCCACGCCTTGCGCCTCGCAGGATCGCGGGCCCGGCGCAGTTTTTCCTGACCGCAGGCGCCATGAACATGACCGCGCCACCCTCGGGAAAGCATAAACTGGCGGATCATTTCAAAACACTGATAGACCAGAAGCATTGATCCGCAGAACAAAAACGCATTGGAGACCAACCATGAGACTTCAGACAGTCGGAGGCCTTGCTGGCCTCACCTGCGCAGCAACATATCTGTTCGGCTTTGCCGTTCTTGTCACGCTGCTGGCACCTTTGGGCTTTGGCACGAATGATATCGACGTACGGGGCGTTGTTGGCTTTATTGATACCAATGCCGCGCTGCTGATCCTGTGGAACAGCGTCATCTACATCCTGAATGCGCTGGCATTGATTGTTCTGGTAGTCGCCATTCATTCGCGGCTGAGCGACAACACACCCGACTGGGCGGCTGTGACCCGTGCACTTGGGCTGGTCTGGGCGACCCTTGTGCTTGGCGCAGGTATGATCGCCAATGTCGCAGTGGAAAGTGCGGCCAATCTGGCGCCGACTGATTTCGACCAAGCTGTGACCCTTTGGGAAACCCTGCACGCGGTCGAACTTGGCCTGGGCGGCGGCAACGAAATCGCCGGAGGCGTCTGGATCGGGTGCGTCAGCATCGCCGGATTGGTCGGCCGCAGCCTTGGCAAAGTGACGGTTGGCCTTGGCCTGTTGACCGGCGCCGGTGGTTTGCTGACCCTGATCCCAGTTCTCGGCGACGCGGCAGGGGCTGTCTTTGGGCTCGGCGCAATTGCTTGGTTCATTGCCATTGGCCTGGCACTCATTTTTCGTCGGGACGACGCCTGAGGTGTTTCAAACACAAAAGGGGTTAGATCAATGGCGCTCGACCAAATCCTGCAAGCTCTGATCGACAAGGAATGCAGCAAGGCCCACAGCCATGCCGTGATCCTGCGCGTCCAATCCGGTGATGGTCGGGTGGATTTCAAAGGCAGTGCCGGGGAGGCCAGGCCCGACACCCGCTTTCCGATTGCAAGCGTCGCCAAGATGTTCACCGCAACGCTTATCATGCAACTGGTGGAAAAAGGTCAGATCGAGCTGGACCAGACCGTCCAGAGCATTCTGACGGATGTGGACCTATCGGGCCTGCATGTGGTGAAGGGCGTGGACTACGGGGCGGTCTTGACCGTCCGCCAATTGCTACATCAAACCTCTGGCCTTGCCGACTATTACGAAAGCGATCTGGCGAACGATCTCAAGCTTGGCAAAGATCGCAGCTACGACCTGGGCGAGGTTTTGCGGATGACGCAGGCGCTGGCGCCGCAGACCGCGCCGGGCAGCGGGCGTTCCTACTATTCCGACACGAATTTCCAACTGCTCGGTGCGGTGATCGAGGCAGCAACGGGCCAGAGCCTTGACCAAGCCCTGCAAACCCGCATCTGCGCGCCGTTGGGACTGACGCAAACCGCGGTGTTGACTGGAACGGACGTCGGCCTTCCCGTTTATCACAAGGATCAGTTGCTCAAGATTCCTCGGATCCTGACCAGTATGGGGCCAGACGGGGGCATCATCTCAACCTTGGACGAGATGATGATCTTTCTACGTGCCTTCATGCAGAACCAACTTTTCAAACCAGAGAACGCCGCGCAGATGCGCCAATGGAACCGGCTCTTTTTCCCGCTGCACTATGGCTACGGCCTGATGCGGATCAAGCTGCCCCGCTGGATGACGCTGCTGCGCGCAACACCCGAGCTGATCGGGCATTCCGGGGCCAGCGGATCCTTCGCCTATTACGCGCCCGAGCCGGATATCTACGTGATCGGTACCTTCAACCAAACGGACGCCCCGCGCAGACCCATCGGTTTCATGTTCAAAGTGCTGAGCTTCGTCGCAAAACATGGGGGCCCAAGATGAAAACGGCTTTGAAATGGGTCGCGGGTCTTCTTGCCAGCTCGATCGTCTTGTTTGCTGCGATGTTTGTCGGGACCCTTAGCGCGTACCCCGTGGAGCGTCTTGTGACAGATGATCCGTCTTTGCGGTCCGAACGCGCGACCGGTCCAATGCGCAGCTTTCTGCACCGATAGCACCATGACCATGCGATCAGTCACTGGCGGTCTCCGCCGAATGATGAAGCCTTACCAGGGATCACGGCACACAGCCGTCGCGGTCAGCCTGCGCAACGGGACCAGTCAGGTCGTCGGATCGGGTCCAAACCAACCAGACACCCAGTGGGAGGACCTCATCTTCGAGATCGGCTCGATCACCAAGGTGTTCACCGGCATCTTACTCTGCGTGCTGGTCGACGAAGGAAAAATCGACCCACGCGCGCCATTGTCTGAGGTATCGGATAACCTGTCGGATGTGCCAGACTGGATCACGCCAGAGCGTCTCGTATCTCATACAAGCGGCCTGCCCAACATCTATGTCCCAATCTGGAGAGCTCTGTTCCAACAGCGGCCCGAAGGTCCCTATGCCAGGTTTTCTCGGGAGGATTTGCTCACCTGGCTGCAAGATTGGCGTGGGAATGAGCGTGCTGCCGGCCGGTGTCACAGCTATTCGAACCTCGGTTTTGGGTTGTTGGGCGAGGCCATGGCGCTACGGGAAGCCACGCCATTTGCCGACTTGCTCGCCCGAAAGGTCATCCGCCCCCTTGGGATGCAAGACACGAGCGGCCACTTACAAGCCGATCAGCAGGTGCGCTTCATGCAACCGCGAAATACATCTGGCGCGCCCGTTATGCCGTGGGCCTTCGACGCCCTGGCCGGGGCAGGCTACCTGCGCTCCACCGTCGGCGATCTTGCATGCCTCTCAAGCCGCGTCATCCAAGCAATCAATGCACCCGAAACGGCGCTGGACCGCGCCATCAAGCGATCAGCCGTGCCGATCTTTGGTTTGGGCCGCGGTGGCGGCACACAAACCTTGGCGCAGTGCTCCGGCTGGATGCGCGTGAAGCGGAACGAAACGAGCCCTGGTATTCTGTTTGCAAATGGCGGAACGGCGGGATCGACCTGCGCGCTGTATATCTGTCCTGAAAATGAGGGCGCGATTGCCATCACGTCGAACAATGGCATCGCAACAAACCTCTGGTCCAGCGCCAAGCTGAGTTGGTCGAACCCGCTAAGGCAAGCGCAGCGCATTTTGTCGGAATCCTAATCGCAGAAGAAGACATTCATGCAGACTGCAGCATTCGGTAGTAATGGGATGTACCGGCTGCTTCCCCCAGCAGGTTAGGCTTGGCCTATTTCTGCAACATGGAGAAGTAGCATGGCAAAGAACGATTTTGATGAACTGATGTCAGTCGGCATCGACATCGGCAAAGATGTCTTTCACTTGGTTGGCTTTGATATTGATGGCCAGCTTGTGCTGCGCAAGAAGATCAAACGGCTGGCACTGGTGGCGACTTTTGAGCAGCTGCCGCGCTGTATTGTGGGCATGGAAGCCTGTCTGAGCGCCCACTTTGTGAGCCGGACATTGCGTGAATTGGGGTTTGAGCCTCGGATCATTCCTGCGATTTACGTGAAACCTTTCAACAAGGGTCAAAAGAACGACGACAACGATGCCGAAGCCATAGCAGAGGCTGCGTTGCGTCCCAATCTCAAGACTGTTTCCGAGAAAACACAGGAGCAGTTGGACTTGCAGGCGTTACACCGTGTCCGGTCACGGCTTGTGTCGCGACGCACGGCAGCCATGAACCAAATCCGCGCTTTTCTGATCGAACAAGGCATCACCGTCCGGCGCAGTGTCGCGGCCCTGCGCAACTCTCTTTAGGCTATTCTGGACAACCGTAGTGGCGAGATGTCCCTGCGCATGCGGAAACTGATCTTGGGTCTCCAGCAGGATTGGATTTGGCTGGATAAACGGATCGAAATGACCACCTCAGAGATCAAAGCGGTCGGTGAAACGGAGCCGGGTTGCCAGCGTCTCATGACCATCCCAGGCATCGGCCCTCTGATATCCACGGCGATGGTTGCGGCCGTCGGCAAGGGCGAGGCTTACGACCGCGGGCGCGATTTTGCCGCTTGGCTCGGGTTGGTCCCAAAACAATACAGCACTGGCGGGCGCACGATATTGGGCAGTATCACCAAACGCGGCAGCAGGTATCTGCGCATGCTATTTGTGCAGGCGGCCCAGGTCATCATGATGCGGCCAAAGAACTGGCACAAATTCAGCTTTGGCGCCTGGCTGGAGGCAGCCTCAATCCGGATGCCGCATAACAAGCTCAGCGTCGCATTGGCGAACAAACTGGCCCGGATCGCATGGAGCGTTCTGAGCTCTGGCAAGGACTTTGATTGGAAAGAAAGAGAGATAGCGACCGGGATCTAACCAGATCACGGTCACCACGATGTTCGTAAACCTCAACTGCATGGAACGGAATTAAAACGCACCCAAAGTCTGAGAGCCCATTTGGTCATCATTGATCTCGGTAGTAATGAGACAGCGGCGCGTGCGTACTCCCAACAGGGCCACGGCAATCAACAAGCCGATCGAAAGGCCGGATACATATGAGCGACTTCCTGAAGACGTGCAATTGATCACTTGCGAACAGCAGCCGATACATACATGCTGGGCTCACTGCCGACTTGCGGCGGTGCAGCGTCGATCAGGGTTTGCTAATCGGAACCGCCGATGAGGACGGCCCACTGCTGCCGTTCATCCGACTAGGCGCATGCTGCGGTGCGGCCCGTCAGAGCCGCCATTCACTGCACTAGCAAAATTGCACTTACGACCAACTCACAGTTCGCGGGACGAAGCGCCAATTCGCTGCACCTGCGCCAATGTCAGCTTGTCAAAAAACGGAGCTGGAGCTCTGGCCCCAGAATATCCAATGTGCATCCGGGCTTTAGTTTCGATCGACTAATGAAGTGATCTGAGGCTGTGTACGATGGCTGTGTACAATCTCACTCAGGCAACTATGCGACCTGTTTTTCTTGTCTGGCATCAGCGCCGTTGGGACATTTTAGGTCGATTTGAAAGGAGAGGGTTTCTAAAGCATTGAAACATCAACGAGTAGAAACGAGACAGAAACCCGGAACCAAGCGGAGCCACGACGAGAAGGTCGTCAAAGACATCCGCTGCGCCACCCGCAGACAATATTCTGCCGAAGAGACGATCCGGATCGTACTTGGCCTATTCTCAGGGCTGGCATAAATCTCAGTCAGGTTTCCGCATCAGTTGGTTTCTTGATGAGGTTTCCGCTAAAGGTTCCTGATGCGAACAATCCGAACTTATCAGACCCTTGGATCTGAGCGTCTACAATTTGTCCAGTAATTTCATTTTCATTGGAACCGGCTTCTCGATCCGCGTGAACCAACTGATTGTTCCGTCGTGGATGCTCAACTCTTCCATCGGACCATCGCCCGACTCTCCAGACATATCCCCGGAACATGGGGCTCCGATTTAGATAAAGAGCTTTGCCGCATGCGCCCCCATCGGGCTTGCAATGGTGATCATCCATACATTGCAATCGACTAAGGGGCTCATGTCATTTGCCAAAGTGCCCTCCGGGTTCGGTTTATTTGACTGCCGGGACGTCGCGGCCGGGTCGCTTGACCAAACGGTGTTGGCCATTCTCTTCAACAACCAAACCACGGTCCTTAAGATCGTTTAGGTACCGCGCCAACCCGCGCCTGCCCTTGGCTTCGAAGAAAGGCAAAACGCGGGGCTGCAGGTTTGGAAACAGCATTGCGATGCGGGACAGAATTGAATCACTTGCCTTCGGGTAGACTTCAAGCCGTGGTTTTTTGAGCGCGCGGAGGAAGGTTCGCGCGACGTCCTGAGGGGTTTGCGGTACGTCAATGAAGTTAAGCACATTCCCATCTGAAACGGCTTCCTTGCGCAATTGCTGGGTGTCTGTGGCGGTCGGCGCGATGCTTGTAAATTTGATACCATGCAGTTCTTCATCGAGAGCAACCGATAGACAAGCGCCGCGAAGACCAAACTTCGATGACGAATAAATCGACGTTTCCCGTAGAGGCTGAATACCTCCCAGCGATGTTGTCACCAGCACGCGCGGGTCATCAGACTTTTGCAGGAGCGGTATAGCCAATCGCATCAGGATGAGAGGTGAGATCAAGTTGATCTCAAGCTCCTTGCGAATGCTCTGTGTGCTGCGGACGTGAAAGCGGGTTGTATCCGTGATAGCGGCGTTCGGGATCAAAACATCGAGCGCGCCGAACTGATCTTCAACGGTCGCCATCAGGCGCGCAACGACCTCATCGTCAGTTAAATCACCGATGAACGGGATGGCATTAGGGCCCAGAGCATCACAGGCATGTCCGGTCGCGACCGGATTGATGTCTGCGATGACAATCTTCATTCCCTGCGCGATCAACTCTTTGGCAAGAGCTTGGCCAATGTCACCCGCGCCACCCGAAATGAGTGCTGTTCGCCCTTCGAAACGAAACTCGGTCATTCTGCGGCCATGCCCATCTGCGGGCGTGGCGCAAACAGGTCCTCTTGGGATAGCGTTCTCCAGCCCAAGGACTTTGAAACCTTGTCCAGGTGCCGCTTGAACGTATCGCTGTCCACATATCCCTGGTGCCTGTCTGATGCGACGAACTTGATGCCCCCGCTCAGATCAGGGGCCGGGCCGGTGATCATGGCGTCCATGCGACCTGCGCTCTGGGCACCATCAATTTGATCACGCAGATAGTTGGCAATCAGGAACGCCATCTGGTCGAACATTTTGAACGCGCCGGAGTTCGTTTCGATATGACTGATCCCGAACAGGTTGCGGTGCGCACGATTGAAGATTTGCAGATGCATGTTGGGTCGGTCACCCCGATACTCGAAATAATCCCGCGCAAAACTCTGGCGTTGCGAGTATCCGGTTGCACAAACGATCAGGTCAACGGTCTCCCGCGACCCATCCTTGAACACCACCTCGGACGCGTCAAGGTGGTCCACATCTACCTTCGCGGCGATGTCACCATGTTGCAGGTAGTGCAGAATCTGAGAGTTCAGAATCGGATGGCTTTCAAAAAGCTTGTGATCTGGTTTTGGCAAGCCCAGCCGCGTTACGTCGCCCACATACATCCGCAGCAAAAGTGTCAGGATCGGACGGCCGAGCCAAAGTGGCAGGTTCGGGCCTTCATGATCGAACAGATCAGCGGGCTTTCCGAAGACGTGTTTTGGGATGAAGTGATAGCCGCGCCGCATCGAGATAAAGGCTGCATCCGCATTTGCCGCCGCATCGCAAGCAATGTCGCAACCGGAATTCCCGGCCCCAATAATCAGGACGCGTCGCCCCTTAAAGGTTTCGGTCGATCGGTAGGTGTTTGAATGGATGATTTCGCCGTCAAACTGACCTTGCAAGTCAGGCAGCTTGGGGTGCCACTGAGTTCCGGTGGCACAGACAACGCCCAAAAACTCGGTCGTCTCACCACGATCAGTCGTGACACGCCAGGTGCCACCGTCCAGTTTTTCGATATCCGTGATTTTGGTCTCGAACGCGATGGCAGACGCCAAATCATTCGTCGATGCGAAATCCTCGATGTAGGACTGAATCTGTGCATTGCTGGGATAATCGGGATAGTGGTCAGGCATCGGAAAAGCGGCAAAGCCCGACATGGTCTTGGAGGAAATGAAGTGCGCGCTGTCGTACATGGGCGAGCCATCGCGCTCGATATCCCAAATACCACCGACCTTTTGGCCTGCATCAAACTGCCGGTACGCGAGCCCCTTCGCTCGCAGAGCTCGCGCCGTCGCCAGCCCTGCCGGACCGGCGCCAATCACACAAACTGGCAAATTCGTTTGAGGCATTTCGACCTCCTGACTCATTGTTCCCTCCAAATAAGCTACCAACTCGAGGGTGTCGTAGTTATGCGGCTTGCGGAAAATGAGCGGACAAATTCGGCCACCTCAATTGCCGAACTGTGTGATAGTTGCTGCTGTAATGTCAGACCTCGCTACGATTCCATCGAACCTGCTGTACTACACGTTTCTTGAGTTGAAAGAGCGTGGTGTGGCTCTAGAGCGTCTGCCTCAGTGGAATGGCACCATAAATCCTCTGCTCAATATGCAACGCCCGCGCATTGCATTCGCGCAGAGCCAATCCTTGATCGAGCAGGCGATCACATTGGCTGATGACCCTTGTTTTGGTCTTGCTGTTGGCATGCGACAGAAGTTTGCGACATCGGGTCTTCTCTCGGCGGGCCTATTGGCCAGCCAAACTTGCGGAGATGCAGTCCTTTTCGGTCTGCGCTACCACCACCTGACCGGAAGTATGCTCAACATGAGCTTGGTCGAATTGGATGAGGGCGAGCACGCCATCAACGTGACAGCCCGTGACCCCAGTTCGCCGATCAATAGTTTCCTCACCCAAGAGCTCTTCGCAAATCTCGCACAGATGGCTCAGTTCTTGTACCGATCACATCGCCCCTTCAAGCAGATGGATTTGATCCAGCACGAGCCCCAGTCGCGGAGGTTTCGCGACGTCTTAGGTATCACGCCCAATTTTCGCGCTGCCTATAACAGAATTGTCTTTTCTAAATCTGCGTGGACTACCCCCTTAGAGACGGCAGATCCTTTCGTTCTGAGTGGCTTGGTCCCGGTGCTTGACGCGCTCGCACTGGAGGAAGGCGAACAACAGACGTTCTTGTCGCACGTCGAAGGACTCATGCTCGCTGGCTTAAACAATGAACTCTCAATGCGGATACTTGCCGGGCAGCTCGGGATGAGTGAGCGAACGCTCCGTCGAAAACTTGACGATGCCGGGACATCATTCACAAGGATTCTGGACCAAGTCCGACGAGCGCGCGCATTGGAATTGCTTCTCCAATCAAACGAGCCTCTCGATAGAATTGCGGCACAACTCGGTTTTGATGACACGAGGTCACTTCGCCGACGATTGCGCGACTGGACGGGGCATTCAGCAGCCGAACTTCGCGCAGGCAAACGATAGATCGTCAGCGAGGACGCACATAACTTCGCTGCGCCTGCGCCAATGTCGGCTACAGCGAACGCGAAATGGTTTGCCAGGTTGCCCTCTGTAGAACATAGTGAGAACAAACTAGCGCGACGAAAGGCCATGCAATGCAAGACATTTCACTGTATCTCCCAGGTATTCTTCTGGCCTACTCGGCCTTTCTTCTTGCCATTGCCAGTCCGGGGCCGAACATCCTTGCTGTCATAGGCACTTCGATGAGTGTGAACCGCGCCTCCGGTATGTCACTTGCCGTGGGTGTTGCGACCGGATCGTTTACGTGGGCTCTTCTGACGGTGTTTGGGCTTTCAGCCATCTTGGCGACCTATGCATCGGCACTGCTGTTTATCAAGATTTTCGGCGGACTCTATCTGCTTTGGCTGGCCTACAAATCCTTCAAGTCGGCAGCCTCAAGCCATGACATAGAGGCAAAGGAACTGGCTGGCGGACGCCGCACGCCGTTTGGCTATTTCCAGCGCGGTTACATCATCCAAATGACGAATCCAAAAGCGGCACTTGCTTGGATTGCGATCATCTCGCTTGGTCTGCAAGAAGGCGCTCCGCTTTGGGTCGGGGCTGTGATCGTTCTGGGCACTTTCGCGCTCTCGATCATCATTCACCTTCTCTACGCGGTCGCGTTTTCCACCCCCGTGATGGTGCGCGTCTACGGCAAGGCCCGCCGTGTCATTCAAGGTGTCCTCGGCACATTCTTCGCACTCGCTGGTTTGCGGCTTCTAGCGAGCAGGAGCTGATCCAATGGCACACTATCTTGATGCTGCTGCGGCTAACTTGAATGATGGGTTCGTCGTGGCGATCGACATCGTCGCAAAAGAGGGTGAAGGAGATGCCGTCGCCGACATTTTGGAACGACTGATTGAACCGACGATGGCTGAGCCAGGCATGAAATTTTTCATGCCCTACCGGTCGCCTTCGGATCAGAACGCTTTCTTTGTTTACGAACTTTACAAAGATGCGGCTGGATGGGATGCGCACAACGAGTCCGCTCATTTCCGAAGCGCCGTAGAAGAGTTGCTGCCGAAGGTCGAGCGGCGGGAACGGGCTCCATTCGTCCCTTACGTCGATTGAGCCGTCCTTTCAGAGCGGACATTAGCCGCGACGCAGTATTCCGGTAGCCTGGGCTCTCTGCCGCCGTTAGATCGGTCGCAGCATCCTCTAAGATCTGCCCAGATCGCGGCGTCACGGACGGCTGATTTTGTTGAATAGGTCGTTTAAGAACTTGGAGATGTATATCGCGGATGATCGCCGTTCGGGTCTGATCAGGACGGGTTTGGGACCAACTTGGCAAGCTTGCGTAGGTTCTGGGCTGTTGCGGCGAGGAGGAACTCGTCCCTGGCTCCGTTGGGTCCTCTGAGGCGCAGGCGGTCGAGCTTCAGGATGCGTTTGAGGTGGGCGAAGAGCATCTCTACCTTCTTTCGGGCGCGCATTGCGTCCACGTAAGCGTCCGTCTTGGCGATGTCACGCGCCATATCTCGGGCGCCTTCGTTGACAGACCGCATGATCTTCCGTGTGGGTTCCCGCGGCGTGCAACGCGGCTTCAAAGGACAGGTTGTACAGTGCTCCTTGCTGGCGCGATATCGACGCATGCCGTCCTCGTCGACGGCGTCACGAGGCACCGTGAACGGGCGGCGATACTGCCGCAACCAGTGGTCCGCGGGGCAGCGATAGGCGTCCTCTTCGACGTCATAGGTGAAGTCGGACCAAGAGAAGGTGTCATCCTTGCGCCGGGACTTGTCAAACACCGGGATGTAGGGCTCGATCCCTTGCACATAGACCAGCCAGCCCAGTATTTCGGCGCTGCCATACCCTGTGTCGCCGACCAGCCGCTCTGGATAGAGGCCGAACCGGTCGCGTGTGCGTTCGATCATGTCGCGCGCCGCCTTGTTCTCGGCTTGCCGGATCGGCGCAGTCGGCTCGACATCCACGATCACCGCATTGTCTAGATCCACCAGATAGTTGGTCGAGTAGATGAAGTGCGCCTTGCCGCGATCCGCCGCCGACCAGCGCGCCGCGGGGTCGACGGGCGACCCATACTTGGCTCGACCGACGTCGCGGCACCAAAAGCGGCATCGTCGAGCGTATCCAGGTATTCCGCCGTCGCCCATCCGGCATGTTCTTCCGCCGATCAATCCTTCGGCTCGATGCCGTCCTCGCGATTGGCGTCCGCTTTGATCAGAGAGGTATCTACGCCGAAGGCGTCACCTCCAACCAGCCCTTCCGCGATGCAGCGCGCCAAGACGGTCTCAAAAAGCTGACGGAACAGATCGCCCTCGCGGAAGCGACCATGTCGGTTCTTTGAGAAGGTGGAGTGGTCCGGCACCGCGTCGGTCAGATCCAGCCTGCAAAACCACCGGTAGGCCAGGTTAAGGTGGTTCGGCCTTGCCCTTGAACCGGTGGCGGGCTGACGGCCTCACTCTTGGCAAAGACGCCGCTCCGACCGGATGCCAAAGCAATACCCGACAAGCAGCATTCGGATCATAAGCTCTGGGTCAATCGAAGGACGGCCAATCGCGCTGTAAAACGAAGCAAGATGCACCCGGATCGGCGCCAGGTCGACGAAGCGATCTATGGATCTCAGAAGGTGATCCTGCGGAACGTGATCTTCCAAAGAGAACTCGTAGAACAACGCCGCCTGCAACGTTTGCCGATCGTCCATCATCGCTCAAAACTCCCGTTCTTCAGAAGCCTTGAATCACCGCCAATCCATTATTTCAACACGCCCTTTTTCAACAAAATCGGCCCATACCGGATGAGGTGGATGGCTCCTGCTCCACCGGCATCGAACGTGCCAAAGTGCAGTTGTCATCGACTGCTAGGAAAGGAGCCACCCAATGACAGTAAAGACCGTGGGCCTGGATTTGGCCAAGGACGTTTTTCAGGTACACTGCGTTTCAGCGACTGGTCGCAAGATCATCAACAAAAAGATCAAGCGCGCTAAGCTACTGGCGTTCTTCGAAACGTTGCCGAGATGTGTTGTCGGCATGGAAGCATGCGGTTCGGCTCATCACTGGGGTCGCGAGTTGCACAAGCTTGGTCATGATGTTCGCCTGATGCCTGCAGCATACGTCAAACCATATGTGAAGCGTGGCAAGACCGACGCGGCCGATGCAGAAGCGATCTGCGAAGCTGTGCGCCGCCCAACCATGCGTTTCGTTGAGATCAAATCGGAAGACCAGCAGGCGGTTCTTGCCATACACCGTGCCAGGGATCTGGTTGTTCGTCAGCGTACTCAGGTTGTGAACATGATCCGCAGCATCCTGCGTGAGTTTGGGCACATCCTGCCAACGGGCATTGAGGCTGTGTCCACGTTCGCCAGAGAGCATGGCACCGAAGAGCAGTTGGAAATGCCCGAGATCGCGGACGGTATTCTCGGCGTGATGTGCCATCAGCTGAACGGCCTCAATGCTCGGATCGACGGGCTGACCAAACTGCTCGAACAGCACGCATGGCTGGATGCCGATGCGCGACGACTGATGCGTATGCCAGGGATCGGGCCAATAACAGCTTCGGCCATCGTCGCCACCATTGGCGATGCAAAACAGTTTGAGACCGGACGCGATTTGGCAGCTTGGCTGGGTCTGACGCCGCTGAACAAATCCAGTGGCGGCCGAGAGCGGCTTGGACGGATCACCAAGAAAGGTAATCGCTATATCCGAAAGCTGCTGATTGTTGGGATGACATCACGGGCGCTCATGGCGAGGAACAAGCCTGAGAAGGCAGACATCTGGACAGCGAAATTACTTGACCAGAAGCCCTTCAGGCTCGCCACCGTCGCAATGGCCAACAAATCCGCCCGGGTTCGGCATTTCTCTCGAACCAATGGCGGTCAATGCCTCACTCTGGGCAATCCTGACCAAGGGAGAGGAATACCGGCAGCCGATCGCCTGATCCTGCCAAGAAATGCAAGACGTTTGATGTGATGATGCGAAACGAAGTCAACCAAGAGTAAGGACACTCCGATGAATGTCGCGGCCCTCAAAGGTCGTATTCCCGATAGGAGCCTTGCTCGCGGAACTCATCAGGGCCAGTGGCACCCGCCACGCAAACAGGCCGGACACACGACTGTACTGACAGACTATCGCAATCGCAAAAATCGCTTGCAATGCAGGAGCCATCCACACAGGACTCTCAGCTCCGCTACCGGATGCTGCGGTCGCAGCCCGCTTAGCGGCCCTTCGCTGCAAGCGCGATGCTGAGATAAGATCGAACTGACATGTCGCTTAACAAAGTATGAATTCGCTGCGCTAACCCCCAATGGCAGGTAACACCACCGCGCAATCTAGGTGCGAAATCGAAAAGCACGCCCTGGCTTCCATGAAAATGGACCTGTCACAGATCCTACCCACGAGATTTTGGGTGGCGCCGCAAGAGCATCATGAAATTGACTTTAAAGATGAGCGCTGCCTCGGAACATTGGCTCCAACGAATGCAACAATGAAAATCAGGCAGTCAATAGCGATTGCCAATGCTAGCGCAAAGTATGCGAGTGGATCCTTTACTACAAACAATGCCAGTTGGAGCACGGCAAAATCATGGGCATCGGCGGCAGCCACCCTTGAGAAATCATCCAGCGTCGCTCGCAAGGCGGTGTTCTCGGCACCTCCCAATCCGGCGCGATCTAAACAAATTCGGCCAAAGTTGACGACCTTTTGAACATCTAGACTCTGGCTCGGAATATCCGCCACCGAGCAGTTCGCCTCGAATATCTCAAACCGTTCTTGAATCTCACGATATTGTAAAATTTCCACCGAAATGCCAGGCGCTGAGCATTGCGGAGCGGCATCTTGAGATATCGAATTCGATTCAATCAGAAGGCCCCTCAAGCTTTCACAACGCACGACAGCAATCTCATAGGCCGAGAAATTTTGGGCCTCAAATTCCGTTACTAGACTTCTTAGCTCGCTCGGCGCAACAATCGCAAGTGGTTCGCTTGCGAACGCAGCGCGCAAGTCATTGATGCGAGCTTCCAAGGAGACAACCCGAAGGTTCAGCAAGTCAATATCATCGACAAAAGAAGAAAGCGTTCTGGAGAGAACCTGAACCTGATCTGACAGCTCCTTTTCCAGAAGGAGACTTCTTCGCAACTCTTCATTTGCCGCCTGAACCGATCGCTCATTTCGTGCGATCGATAATTCTATTTCACTGCAAGTTCGACCACATCCACCTGCTGCGGCTTCCGTATCTCGTCGAACTGTGTCAGCGGCAATTAAGTCTTGGACAGTGGAAATTTTTGCCCTTGACTCGGAAATTTTAGCTAACTCCAGATCTCTCTTTTCTATGATTGCATCCAACTCATTTTGCTTTTTCGCTTGCGCGGTCTCCAAGTCAAATAGTTGGCCACGAGCTTGATCGAGTTCATCTCGATTACCTGCTATTTCTGCTGCTAGGCGATCCTGCCGCCGTCGGCTTGTTTCAGAAATCTCTGCTATCGCTGCTTCGGATTGATTGACGATTGCGTCAACGGATGTAATCCAATTTGCGACTGAGTTGCCACTAACGATACCAGAGGCACTAGCAGCGATTTGTTCATTTAGACCCTTCGATAAGTCTTGGATTATTGTAACGACGGCGGACTCAACGGACCTCAACGCAATGCCGTCGCCAGGCCCGTTATCGATAACCCGATAAAGCGATGCGGTAGAGAAGAAGATCGACACAAAGGCACAGATCAGAAAAACAAATCCGCCCGTGATGATTCCTGAAAGTCCACGACGCCAGTTTGACGCTAGCCACCAGCTGGTGGCAAGAAGCTGGGCCTGAATGCCAAAGGTCACTCCACCTGCGACTAGGGGATTTGAAGAGTAAGCACGCATTCCGTCAAATGTGCCAATACCTGAGGCCAGCGACAACGCCACCGCAGTGACAAACATCACAGCACTTAGTCCAAGCTGCAAACGCTCATTGGCAACTTGTAATTCCCGGGTTTCCTCTCCCCTCATTTGAAGTTCAATTGCTGCGGCTTGTATGGAACTTCGTTCCTCAACTCCAACCGCCGAATACCAATTGAGTCTATCTCTAAGAAGTCCGGCAATAGCCAAGTAAGATGCCCCGATCGTTTTCGGGTCACGCAGTTCCCGTCGACTTTCTAGGATCGGCAAGCGTTCACCAAAACTCCAAATGGGAATATACGGGATGTACATTCTGCTGAAATAATCCGTGGCGTTAAACTCCGCAGGAAGCCACTCAAACAACTCTTCAGAAAAGTTGGACTCAAAAACGGAACGCCACCTTGAGGCCTCCTCGTACTCACTGTCGCTTTCGTCTCGACAGGGCATTGGAACAACCATCAATCTGCTACGATTAACTGGTAAATTTTGACGAGCTTCTCTGGCTCTACGGATAATTTCCTTGCAGCCGTTTATGTTTTGTTGATTGCTGACGAACAGAGTTATTAAATAATCCGGCATTAAAACAGTACAAATGTCGCCAATATCTGTTATGCCAGTTCGACTGTCAATTAAAATGAAATCGTATTCCAATTTCATTTCTTCTCGCAAATTCTCTAGATAGTTGCCAATGTCGTGTTCTTCAAACATTGCGGTCCAGTCAACGTTCTGTACGCGCGTGCTATACTCGCGCGACCGCTGACCCGCCGAGATAAAATCGAGTTCTGAGCCGCGAAATTTTACTGATAGACGGCAACTCCTCCAGTCTAGCGTCCGAGCCTCTGACCTGGCGGTAAGGAGGTCAATGATCCCGGGAGTGACTTCAACACTTCCTTCAAGTTGGCACTGCTTCTTACCTTGGAAAAAGGCCTCCAACCCCGGGGCTTCTAGGTCCCAGTCAAGTAGAAGCACTTTGAAGCCTTCTAGCGCGAGCAAGGCACCCACGTTAGCCAAAGCCATGGATCGTCCAACCCCTCCTTTGTAGGAATAAAAGGTGTAAATGCCACCAAGTAGATGGGTCTTTTTGGTGGGCCTCTTAGACATTGGAAATTCGCCAAATGGCCGTTCGGCGAGTGACATGTTCTGCGCCAGGGTCGTCAATTATCGGAAAATCTCCCGAGAACTCTGGTGCGGCCCTAACTGAAGCAGCCAGTTCTTCGGTGAATGGCCTTAGTTTTCTCTTCTCGAACTCAGCAGCTAATCGAGTTTCCCAAAATGTTGGAACCGTCGAAACAAAGTCACGAAAGTCACTCGCCTGCCGGTCCTTAGCTGCTTGAGGGTAGTGACGACCATCGTGAAACCGCGCTGGGATGACAAGATCACAATTTAGTCTTGCCTCGCGTTCTTCGAAGGTGCGCCATTCTGCAACGCACCATTTCGACTGAAAGTACATTGGCGACCAGATACACACCAGGCAGCGAGACTCAGAGAGAGCGCCCGCGATTCTTGATCTCCATCGAGAACCCGTTTGTATATCTTCCGTGTCGAGAAAAATATTTGCTTGGCGCCCAAGCTCGTGGCTCAACCAAAACTCAATCTTGTTCTTCAATTCTTTGTGCCAATCGTCACTCTCAGAATGTCGCTTATAGCTAAAAAAGGCATCATACTGGTAGGTCATTGTCGCTGAATTCAAGGCCTTGGTCGAACGGTTGCGTCTACCAAAGTAAGCTAGCCGTCTTCCGCTGAATCAAGAACTTTTTTCTCTCACTGTCAAAATAATAATATAAGTGCAAGCATGCCAAAAATGGATATGGCAAAAGGCGACGTGATCTCCTGAGAAAGTGGCAACTGCCATGCCCGAACGCTCGTTGGTTCAACCGGAATTGGCCTCGAGGATTGCTCGACGGCTAAGGACGAAATGGGCGGATTATCTGGTGCTCGCCGCATGAAATGTTATCAAGAAATTTGAACTTTATGGAAGAAATTTGCGCAACAAGCGGTGTCGCGTAGTCGGGATAAGACGGTTTCTTGGCGGCGTCCTTGCGCCGTCAGACCCGACATTGACCTCTAATACCCTGACGTCCAAAGAGGGCTCAAAGCGGTCCTGCGGCGTCACATCTCCGCACGTTGGCAGCGTAAACACTTCAACCCTGAGACGGTACTCAAACTGACCGCTTTACCTGAAACAGCGATTACTTCTTCTTCTTGGGTCTCTTGCCGGGTTTGCGGCCTAGACCGATTGCCTTGGCGGTGGCGGACCGCTTGGCGCTGTAGTTTGGTGCCACCATGGGGTAATCCGGCGACAGGCCCCAACGCTCTCGGTACTCCTCGGGCGACATGTCGTAGGCCGAGCGCAGGTGGCGCTTGAGCGTCTTGAAGCTCTTGCCGTCCTCCAGACAGATGATCGCATCGGGGGTCACAGAAGCATCGATGGGCACGGCCGGATCTGGGCGCGCGGTCTCGGTGGTCTCGTGCACATCCTGAGCGTCGCCAGACAGCCCGTTCAACGTCGCGTGCACGGAACGCATCAAATCCGGGAGTTCGGCTTGCGCGATCTGGTTCCGGGACGCGTATGCCGCGACGATGTCGGCGGCCAGGCCAACAACGGCGTCTGACCCGCGCTCTACCTCTGGGGTGCTGGACATGGGGCTTCCTCACTTTCGATGCGGTCGGATGTGGCGTCCAACCAATTAATTCGAAGCGTTCTGTCTTGTCTTCAGTGCCTGTGTCAAACCAATTCCGCAATTCCGGCCCAGAGCCGCCTTTCAACTCATGTTGCCAATGCTGCAATGCGGCCCGTCAAAGCGGACCTCCATCGAAAGCGCAGCATTTCCAATTTTCGAATGAACAAGTCGCGGACGAAGTTGCCGTTTAACTCGTCGGATCGAACGACATGGTGTGATTGCGGCGGTCGCTCTCCCAAGGCGAACGAGGTCCGATAGTATCAGCCTCACAAAACCAGCCGTGAAGGAGAACGACCTTGTCACATTATGTAGGCCTTGATGTTTCCGTCAAAGAAGTTTCGATCTGCGTGGTGAACATCGAAGGCGATGTTATAGCGCGGGGATCGGTCGCGACCGACCCTGACCAAATATCCAACTTCATTGCAGAGCACGCCGCAGCAGCCGAACGGGTTGTGCATGAGAGCGGGATTTTGGCGATCTGGCTGACCCGCGAACTCGACAAGCGCGGCGTGCCGATCATCTGCATTGATGCCAGATTGGCGCATAAGGCCTTGTCTGGTCGCATCAACAAGACGGATCGAGGCGATGCTGAAGGTCTTGCGCATCTGGCTCGGACCGGTTGGTTCACCCCTGTGCATATCCGCAGCGAAGCTTCGGAAAGGGTTCGGGTTCTGATCGGCACACGAGAGCGCCTGATCCGGATGCGCAAGGACCTGGAGGCCCATGTCCGCGGCGTTCTCAAGACCTTCGGCATCCGGATGACCGCAATCCAGCGATCAAACCAGCGCGGTGGGTTCCGCGACCAGCTTGCTCAGGCCGGGCAAACCGATCTGGCGATTGAGCTCATGGCGGACGCCTTCAACCCGATCCACAGGGCGCTCTGCGCGGCAGCAGACGCGATGGAAGACGAGCTGCGCGAGATCGCGCGTGGCAGTGACCTCGCTCAAAGGCTTATGACTGTTCCGGGAGTAGGACCCGTGGTGGCCCTTTCCTACATCGCCACGCTGGACAATGAGGCCCGTTTCAAGCGCGCGACCGACGTCGGGGCCTTCCTCGGCCTCACCCCGAGGCGATTCCAATCCGGCGATACAGATTGGTCCGGGCGGATAAGTAAGTGTGGAGATCGCGACCTCCGTCGCCTCCTGTACGCAGCGGGGTTCACCCTGATCAGCCAGGTGCGCCGCGCCTCGCCACTGCGAGCCTGGGCCGTTCGATTGAGTGAAAGGAAAGGCATCAAACATGCAGCCGTCGCCGCAGCCAGAAAGCTTGCTGTGATTATGCTGCGTATCTGGCGAGACGGCACAACCTTCCACGCAACAAGGGAGGTGCGAGCCTAGAAACCTCAACAGAAACCTCGCCTAAGGGCGGGTCAGACGTCCCTCGGGACGGTGGCAGATCGAGCCAGCCAAAGCGGTCGCGGTGGTCAAACGAAGACCAACCTCGTGAATGACATTTTGGACGATCAACCCCGAACGCCATCATGAAGCGGCACGACCGACTTCGAAGAGAACCACGACCCCGGCGGACACGCGACCCAATCAACTTGACACAGCCGCAAACAGAGAACCGCTTCGTACGCAGCGTGTCCTCAAGAAAAATCGCAAACAGCGCGCTGAAACTCAGATTACGAGGATGTATCTGCTGCAATTTGGTCTCCTAATTTTACCATCCCATCCTCCAGAGTACCGGCACGCAAGCCCCCACGATGCACAAGGCCGCGCAGCATTCCCTTTGGTGTTGTCTTTTGAAGCCATGCGCAGGGTTCGGCCAGCCGCGACCCCTGACACAGCACCGAGCCGATACGAAATCGTTTCCCATCAAGGTGTTGGGGTCGATGCCACGTGTCACAATATTCCGCCGCGCATCAACGGGTGCCATTACGACACCATGCACGGACGCAAGCATCTCGATGGCCTCCGCCTCAATCAGCGTCAGGGCCTGACCCCAGCGTCCCTCAGGAAACCTGCATTTTCAGCAGGAGGACGTCACCGGTATAGTATGGCTGACAGGGATGGCCTCGCACAGGACTGCGGGCGTCTTCAACATACCCCGATCTGGCATAAAGTCGGGTCGCACCGATGTTTTGCGCGTAAACCTGAATGCTCAACTGGGTGTACCCTGCCGCCAACGCTTGTGTCTCGGCGGCACGGAGCAAAGTTGTGCCAATTCCGTGGCCGCGAAAGCGGGGAAAGACCGCCAGGGCGTTGATGTACCTCGTGCCGACCGAGCGGCGTTCCAAGGCCACAAAGGGCGCGATGGCTGCAGGCAATCCATCAAGGTCACCGTCCGGGGCCTCGTCAATGGGTTAGCTCAACACCATCCCGAGCGTGGTGGCGGCTGAACATGCGATGCGCGCGTTTCGGTAGGAGAACCCGCCGCGTTCTCGTCCGGCGCGGTCGCTGCCTACTTCAAGCACAGATTTTGTGTCACTGGCGGCTTGGATCAGAGCCATGCGGGGATGCCTTCTCCGGCGATGTCGATCAGTTTGGCAAGGTCTCTTGCATCCCTCGCGGACGCGTCGGTGATTTCGTGTTTCTGTGAAGATTGCAGGTTTCGTTCCTCTTAGATCAGGGACAGCCCGAACCCAAAGCGGGGTCCGGACTATCTTTTTTTCTGGTGGGATCGACCCTAATTGAGCGGTCCGACTGGAAAACCGGAATCCCATTCGGCGTGATCGGTTTCGTCCACGTGAGGGTCGTTCATCGCTGCCTGTTCACGGGATGGGATGTCGATTGACAGGCGAACTCCGAAGCCATCGGTCATGCCGAGCAGCACCTGGCTCATTTCACCTGTGATGTTTGCAAAGCTACCCGTACCGCCTGTGATTGCACGAGGTGCTTCGACCCCGATATCGGCCAGCTCGGCGCCTTGATTGATCAGGATGTCGCCGTTCTCGAACTCAAACACCTGCCGCGTGATGACCATCGCGCCGGTTGTGGTGCGCGCGCCGTCGCCGACAAAAAAGCCGTCGCATGTCCAGCGCCCGATCACCTTGTCGGGATAGGCAGGACTGCCATCTGCAAGCGTACCTTCAGCACCGCCATCAAGCGTGCCATCTTCATAGATGTACCCCTGCGTGACGAAGGCGTTCCCGAAGGCAGGCATGCCATCTTCGAACACGGGCTCAGAGGCGAAGATGAAGAGGCTGAGGTCTTCGGCGACGTCAAATGACATAGGCGCGCCGTTGGCAGCGGCCATGTTGGTCGTGGCAAACAGGGCAAGTGTGGTTAGGGTAGATTTCAACATTTCAGAATTCCTTTTTTGGATTTGCGTTAAAGTCAGCGTTACAGAACACGTGCGGTTGAGACCGCACACGGCTGTTGTTGTGAGCACGAAAAGGCGTGCTGCATTTAGAGGTTTAGGTTGCGGACGTGGCTGCGCAGATTGCGGCGATATGACGGTGATCCGTCCCACAACACCCGCCCATAACGGTTAGGTTGGGCAATCGAGGCAGAAGACCGGCGTAAAGCGCGCCAAGCTCGTTTGGGTCCCCATCATCAAGCGTGTCTGATGCGTCAAGCTCCGCGTGGCTCATGCGAGACGCGTTGGCACGCAGCCCCATGATCCGGGACGTCCAGTCGCCTTCTAAGACATGCGAGAAGTGGTCGGGATGCGCGCAGTTGATCATGAAGTAGGCCGGATACGCATCCGTCGCTTCATCTACCGCGCAGATCGCTTCAGCCAACGTCTCGCCGGATGGCAGTTGTCCGTTCGTCTCCACGGTGAAGGCGATTGAAATCGGCATGCCTTGTGTCTTAGCGACACTGGCGATGCCGATAGCCTCATCCGCATAGGTCATGGTGATCGCAGACACCATGTCAGCGCCAAACTCATCGAACCAGCCGACCTGGGCGGCGTGATAGGCTTCGGCTTGGATGGCAGACATGACATTTGTCGGCGCATACCCGTCATCTTGTGGGCCAATCACACCATTGATGACGAACGGGCTCTGCGCAGTCTCGTATTGGTCCCGCAATCCGGTAAGGGAGCAGATCACCTCGCGATGGACTGCCCGAAGGTCTGCATGCGTCATTCCCAATTCCGCAGCCCAGCGTGCGCTTGCGCGCCAGGTTGGGGTATCCATGATGAATCCACGATTTGCATCGACGGCAATTCTGGCAAAGCGGGCCATATATGCGTCCATGGCGGCGATCCCAGCATCGGTCTCCAGCGCCTTGAACGCAGCGAAAAGGGGCAAGTCGATCCCGTCATGAAAGATGAGCGTGGTCTCAAGTCCGCCATCCGTGATCATCTGCTTGCCAGCCATCTGAGGCAGTGCATTGCGGTACTTCATGGTTTGTCCTTTCGGTCGGAAGCCTCGAGTGAGGCGGGTTGAGTAGAGACCTAAAGAACGGCGTCACGCGTTGCTTGAGATAAACCTGAGAAGAGTCTGAGATTTTGCAGAGCTTTCCCCCGACCGCGCATTTGAGTACTCTTTGCCCCATGAAGATCGAGATTTCAGATGCCCGGGTCGACTTTGATCGGATGACCGCAGAGCGCGGCGATGATCAGCGTCGCCTGACCCGGCAAACGGCTGGAATCTTGCGCGCCCTTGTCGATGCTGACGATCAGATCGTGAGTAAGGATGACCTGATTGACCGGGTCTGGGACGGACGCATCGTGACCGACGCAACATTGTCCACGGCCATCAAGGAGGCGCGGCATGCGGTCGGCGACACAGGTGCCGATCAACGAATCATAGAAACCGTGCACGGCATGGGCTTTCGACTCAGGACCCCCGCTCGGCGCATTGAAACGTTGCCAATTATCGAGCAGGATGCACCTTGCCTACTGGTTCTGCCGTTTCGCAATACAAGCGCCGATCCCGATGCCCGGTTCATACCTGAAGGGCTGACGGATGAGATCATCACCGGCCTGTCCAGATTTCCAGACGTGAAGGTTCTTTCGCGCACCACATCCGATGCGGCTCAGACGGCAGCATTCGATCCTGCGCAAATGAAACACAAATATGATGCCGACTTTATTGTGGAAGGCAGTGTCCGACGAACCGAAACGCGCTTGCGGGTCAGCGTTCAGCTTGCCTCGACACAATCGGGTTCTGTGCTTCTGTCCGAACAAATTGATAGCGAGGCGACGGTTCAATCGGTCTTCGATGTTCAAGACCATATCGCTCAAATCTGTGCCGCGCGTATGGCCGGTCCCCACGGGCCGGTTGCACAAGGCAAAGGAGGGTTCGCGACAGAACGGGTTCATCACGAAAGTTGGACCCTCTTTCGCCTGGTCGCTGATTTCCGCAGATACTATCGCACATATGATTTCCAACTGCATGCCGCGCTGCGCGACGCATTTCCACCCGCTCTGGCGCGCCATCCGGATGCGTCTGACGGGTGGGCCGCCTATGCGGTCCTGCTACTTGAAGAGTTTCGATACCACGTCAATGAACGCGCTGATTTCGATGCGTTGACCCCTGCAAGTGAGGCTGCCGAAAGGGCGGTCGCCGCTGATCCGCGCAATGCTTTTGCACAGACGGCGCTTGCGATGTGCCGCCTCTATGTCATGGACATCGCCGGGTTCGACGAAGCCGCGGACAAGGCTTTGGCTCTCAATCCCGGTAACTCGGACGTACTGTCCGAGATCGGTCACTGTTATGCATTCATCGGACGAGAGGCAGAGGCCATCGCGCTCCTTGACAAGGCGATCGAGTTATCCCCTGAACACCCGGGCTGGTATCACTTTGCCAAAACGTGGCGCTATGCGCGCCTCGATATGTTTAACGCAGCCTTGCTGGAACTGCAGCGCCACCCCATGCACGGCTTTTACTGGTACCATGCGCATCTTGTGTGGCTCCATTCCGCCTGCGGCGATCATGCAGCCGCCCAATCTGAGGCGGAGATATTGCGCGACGTGTTCCCGGCGTTCGAGGCCCGCGCTATGGACGAGCTTGCGATGTGGGACGCGAACCGCGATCTAGTGGCATCCGCGCTTGAGCATTGGGCACGTGCTGGTCTCAATATCGTCGAGACAGCAGACCCGGCCACGGCCATATAGCGACAAGGCCAGTGGCCAGGATCGTCAACCCGAGACCCGGGTAACCCGTGATCTGCAGAATGAGCGCGCCAGCGAGACCGCCAAAGGCAAACCCCAGCAAGTAACTCGCCATGGCCGCTGGCGCTCGATCTTGATGGGAGGAAATGTAGAGCGGAAAGAACAGAAACAGAAAGAACCCGTTGGCCAGAATACTCAGGCCGAGCAAAGTCAGGTTCGGCGAGACGTAGCTGGACGCGCCAGTGACGGCCGCGGCCAGCAAGGCAAACGTCTGCAACCCCGTCCCGTAACGCGATGGAAGCCGCCCTGCCAGAAATGACCCAATTGCGCCGGCAATCAGGCTGAAGAGAAGCCAAAGTGCCAAGCCGCCCTGCGTGCCGATTGATTGGCCGTATAGCTCCAGAAAACTCCAATAGGCGCCCATCATGACGAAGAACGGTACAAATCGAAGCGGTAGCCCGGCAGAGGATAAATGTTGGTCTCGGCGGACCGTGATGGAAGCGTTTTCGGACCTCGCCAACAACAGGATCAGGGACGTGCCTGCAAGTATCCACATAACGTTCAGGGCAAATGAGAACAGCGCGAGATAGATCGCAAATGAGACGCCAAGACCAAATGTGAGCGCCGTGCTGACAAGCTCCAAGGGGCTTTCCACCTTTTGCAGGCCACGCAGCGCCCGTTTCGTCGCAAGACCAAGCGCCAGGCCCAGCAGGACACAACACAAGCCAAGACCAATCACCGGGAGCCGCTCGCCAAGGGCGAGGATTGCAAAGGACACCGGGATGCACAGCCGAGCGGCGTAGTCAAATCTCCCTGAAATCGGCCCCACGCACGCCACTGCAGCCGCCAGCAGGACCAGACTTCCAAACCCGCCCGCCAAGGGTTCTGACACCTGCTGATGGCTTGCCAGTTCAGCCAGCCAGACCGGCATGGTGTTGATGACAATCGCGCCAAGACCAAGAGGTATCAGGATCGGGAGGGGCTTCATGTGGGGCGCTTTCTTTCGGAAGTGGGCCATCCATCATCGGCTTCTTTGCGCCGCCACCTTATCCCAAAGTCAGCCACGCTGACGACGGATGATTTCATTCGAAATTCTGTGAGGATGAACCTTCCAACATGCCTGAATGGATTGAGGCTGTTTTCAAATTAAAAGGTCAGCTTTGGGCCGTCCTTGTCGCGGCATCCAGTTCGATCTGACCGGATGCTGGGCTGCATCCGAGGTCCCCAAGGAGCCCACTGCGGAAGTCTTCGAAACGTGCTGCGTTTGCATGCAGCATGGAAGTCACTTCAATTGCGAGACTGCGGACGCTTCTGAGCGGCTGGTAAGCCAGTCATTGATGTTCGATGCGGCGCAGACGGACGCTGCCAAGGGGATCTTATGCTCAAAGTAAACATCTTGGTTGGTCAATCCCTTTTCTGGTTCATCGAAAACAAGACGGCCACAAGGACGATCAGTCCCCCAACAAAGGTTGTTACACTTGGTGCCTCTGAAAGGATCAGGAAAGCCAGGAGCGGCGCAAGAGGTGTTTCCAAAGCGCCGATCAACGCCGCCTGTCCAGAAGGAACCCGCTTCGACCCTTCCGCCAGTGTTACAGATGCTATAGCGAACAGAAGACCAAATGCGGCCAAAACACCGATTTCTACAGGACTGGTGCTGAATGGGGTCCCCAAGAGCAATGCTGGCGGGATCAAAAACATGGATTGGATCACTGACGGGCCAGCGCCGGGCGTATGGGGATACTTCCTGTAAATCACCATAATTGTCGCCATCGCCGTCGTCATCACAAGCGCGAGCAAATCGCCTTGCAAATTCACCGCACCTACAGAGCCCGACACAATCACCAGCACCCCCAGGAAGGCGGCGATTGTGCCGATGACAGTCTTCGTCGTCATTCTCTCACCAATGAAGATCCAGGCGAGTGCTGCCGCAATCAACGGGGCGACAGCATAGATCAGAGCGACATTTGCCACACTGGTCAGTTTGAACGCCGGAATAAAAGCAGCGGTTCCAAGAGCCCCGATAACGCCGACAGCCCAACCGCTCTTCTTCATTTCGAAGAAGTTATGTTTGAAAGTACCCTGCTGCACCGTCCAAAGGGTTGTGAACCCGGCTGCAAAAACGCCGCGCCAAAAGATCACGGCCCATGCCCCAGCAACAACGCCTTTCGTGAAGATGCCGGCCGAGCTGTAAGTAACCGCTGCTGCGACCAGCAGGATGACGCCGAGCGAATAGTCAGATCTTGTTTGTGTGGTCATCGGCACCTCGCATCGAAGTTGTTTTCTTTTCCGAAACAAGCACCCGCGGCACGTCAGAAATAGCAAGAGCTGAATTCGAGCACCACCGGATTTCGCACACGCGGCGAATGTCAGGAAAGCGGGCTGCGGCTGCAGCATCGAGAACCAATGTCAAGAGTCCGGTATGGGCCATGAGCAACGGCGGCGATTTCAATCCATCGTGTACTGCAACCGCATGACCGAAGTGAGCCCAGCGAGATCCTCCTCTTGCAGTCAAATTCGGCGTGCAACGTCTCTCCAATACGGCTCGCGAAGCCTTGGCTTGAACACTTTGCCGCTGTCCTCGCGCGGCAATGCCTCGTGAAAGTCCACAATTCGGGGATGTTTGAACCGTGCAAGTTTTCCGTCCAAGAAATTTAGGACTTCAGCCACGTTTGGATCCCAATTCGCGGCAGGCTGGATCGCCGCAACGACTTGCTCACCGAATTCCGGGTCAGGTGCGCCAAAGACGGCCACATCGTAGATAAATGGCGCACGTAGAAGTATGCCTTCGATCTCGGCGGGAAAAACATTGGCACCGACTGAGACGATCATATCCTTCTTGCGATCCGTGATGAAAAGGTATCCGTCTTCGTCCAGCCAACCCAAGTCGCCAACTGAGTAGTGCCCGTGTTTCTCGACATCCGCGCGAGCCTCGGGATCGTTGGAATAGTCAAACCCACCGAATGCATCCTGGCGGACATATATCTCACCAACCTCACCTGGCGGCAGCTCATTACCTTCTGAATCAAAGATCAACACCGACGCGCCCAATTGCATTCGGCCCGCCGTTCCAGGTCGTTCGAGCGCCTCCTCGGAGGAAACCATCGTCATAAAGCCAATCTCTGTTGCGCCATAGCTTTCCCAGAATACGGGTCCCCACCATTCAATCATTGCGACCTTGAGGTCATGCGACCACGGAGAGCCGGTCGAAACGCAAAATTCCACTGATGAAAGGTCATATTTGTTGCGCACGTCCGCTGGCAGTTTGAGCATCCGGCTCATCATGGTCGGAACCAGATAGATGTGGGTCACCCGTTCCGCCTCGATCATGGCAAGGAAGCCCTCAGCATCAAATTGGGGCGCCAAGAGCGTCGAGACACCGGATGCCACCATCGCCGCGCTTACAAGAGTGGACGGTGCCGAGTGATACAGTGGCGCAGCAGTAAAAAACTTCGCTCCCGGCCTTAGCCGCAGCATCTCAGAAGCGACCCTCTGCAATACAATCTCGAAATCTTTTCGCAGGCCGGTTTGCAGTCGCCGCACACCTTTGGGCTTACCAGTCGAACCCGAAGTGTAACGTAAAAAGGGCCGCATAGCCGTGCGGTTCTGCAAGGGTGCCTGCGCCTCAACGTATACGTTCCATTCCGGGAATTGGGCGCCGTATTTTGCTTGCTCTGGACCTATTCCAAAGCCCTCGCAAAGGCTGCGGGTCGGACAAACGCCAACGATCTGGCGCCCCTCTAATGCTGGAAGTAGGCGCTCGAGAAGACCCCGATGAGTAATCACGAGACGCGCCCCGCTGTCGTCACAGATATCTGCAACCTCTTCTGCGGCCGCGTGCCAGTTTAGGGCGACGATTACCGTCCCTGCCAGCGCAGCCGCACGCATGATTTCGAGTTGGGTTAGATCATTTCGCATGATGATCGCGATGGGTACATCCGCCCCGGCACCAAGCGCAATCAACGCGGCCGCTCCTTGAGACGCGCGCGACTCGAACTCATCGCGATCAACACGCGTTTCAGAGTCCGTAACGAATGCGGGATCAATTTGGTCGGATTGGCTCATTTAATCCCCCGGCAGTCTCGCGTTCTAAATAACAGATCCCTTAATGGAAGTCTTTGATGCATCGCTTTTCCTGATCAGAGGTCGATGGATTAAAATGCGGCCCGATGTATACGAACGGCAGGAATGCGAAAGCTGCGTTGCAGCAATGTGCCAGCTAACGAATGGCTCGTTCGGGCCGTTCGTTTGCCTCCGGACCCGCCAATCTGTCGAGATTTCGCGCCGCCTCCAATGGCGGCGAGGAGTCCACTTTGGCCGTGAGAAGTCGACCTCAATTGACCTCTCGAGGAATGCGGAAGCCCTTCAGGCGGGGCATGGCGGTGGGTATCTTCGTAAAGACCGCCTATGCCAAGGGTCGCGTTTGAACACGTTGGCAATGCCACTGAATGTTCCCTTTGCTATTGAGACCGGGTGTTTGTGCCAGCGGATAGCTTCCGCGTTCTTGCGGTGCGTTGATGTTTGGATCACTCTATTCAAATTTCAATAGCGAACCAAAACCCGTCGCCATGCACATGCGTTCCATCCCGGAGCTTGCATTTCGTATCCTCACTTTCGCGCCTTTCGCCTGCGCGAGCTTGGCCGCGACAAAAAGGACGCTGCAGCCCGCTCTGGTAAATGATGTGACGGCTTCTGTGTTGATCGTGACGTCTTCGGTTTTGCCCCTGACGAACTCGACAAGCTGGTCATAGATCTGACCCGCCCCTCGGCTATCGAGTTGGCCCACCAGATAGGCCTGTCTTGGAGGTTTTAGGATAATGTCCATGACTGTTTAATCCTCGAGTCTGAATTGGAAAGTTTGGAAATCTCTTGGTCGATGAGAGCCTGCCTGGCCGCACGACGAGCCCCCGCAATTTCCAGACCCCCGGGTGTTAAATCCGACCGGCATAGACCGATATCCGCGAGCTCATAGTCCTGCAGCGACCGCAATTCGGCGATTGCACGCCATTCTCGGCCTGCTTCAGTGCTTTCTTTCGCAATATCTCTGCATGCGTTCCAAGCTTGAAAGATTTTGTCCCACGCATTTTGCAATTTCGACACGGTATCTGAGGTAACGAATGCCATAGGTATTCTCCTGGGGTTACGGGCGATTGCGCCCAAATTGGTTGATTGGTTTTTTGTCTCGTGAGCAGTTTGGCGCCGCATGTCGCATCTGATGCCAGCGGCATGGGATGGACCGGGATCGGCGGCTAGGCCATCACGCTATGCCTCTGTTTTTGCATCGCGAGTCGCGCCAGCATTGTGGCCCCTGTCGCAAGGCTCAGGACGTCAGCCCCAAGTGCGATCCAGGATTCGACAAAGAAATCATGGAGCGACCAGAATATGCCGCCGACAAGGATCAAAATTCTCATCGCCCATTCATTGGCTTGCACGCGGCCCAGTGCAATCAGCGCCATCGCCGCAATGCACAAAGCAGACGTTGGCCCGTTCCAGAAGTATATCCCGCCCGCAACGATCACTGGGATAAGGCCATACCCGAACCGGTTGAAAGATCTGCTTTGTGTCGCGAAGATTGCAGCAAAGGTTTGAGCCGACCCAATGATGTTGAGCAATGAAGGCGCGAACAGACCCATCAACGCGTAATGAGCGGCGAACGCCAAACCGGCGCCAAGCTGGGCTAAGAGTATCTGGTGCCGTGACCTAAACAATGGCCAAGTCGCCAGACACACAAAGGCAAACAAACCGGTGATCGTGACAAGCTGATCAGAAAAAACGAACTGCGACATTAAAGAAACCCTTGCCAAAACGGATCTCTGAGAGTGGATTTCCGGCTGCGAGCGTTCGTAAGATCAGAGCGCGTCAAGCCGATGTCGGCCAACATTTTGTCGTTCATACCCAACAGCGCTTGGCGCTGCCGACGAGCGCGGTTCGCATCGCGAAAGCGATGCAACCACCTGATTGCCCAAGCTCCTACTTTCGTGATGGGTTTGCCCACGCCAAGCGAGCGGGCTTCATGGTGCTGCAACATACGTGCGTCTCCTTCCTATCTGGGGCCGGTGTTCCGGCTTGGATCGAGGGCACCATGACGCCGCGCTGGGAACTGGCCGTTTCAGCAACGTTCCAAAACTGTGAAAAATCTGCGATTATGGGGTGGGATTGGACAATTTGCGGTCCGCGCCATGCATAAGTGGCCCCGATACGCGCAGAAAAAGTACAGCCAATGGAGTGGAGGTCCGATCTAATTTAGAGTGCCAATTGGAGCGATCGGATATGCAACAGCCAATTTCGCAACCGGGCGCGGCGTTCCTGCAGGTGTTAGGATATGTGGCGCTTTCGGACCGAAACGGAAATGCCATCGCGACTTCGACTCGAAAGACTTTATGGGTCCTGGCATGCATTGCCACCCGCCAGGATCGTTGGCGGCGGGATCAGTTGGCGTCACTATTTTGGGATGACCGGCAAGAAGAGCAGGCCCGCGGTAGTCTTCGCAAATCGCTGTCAGAACTCCGCAAAATGCTGGGTTCAGACGTGATCGTCACGACCAATCGCGAAGTTTGGCTATGCGATGGGGCCCTCGAGACGGATCTTGGTCGCCTGCGTAAACTGGCCAGTCTAGGTGCGACTCTGGATGCCGGTCCGCTCGGCTCATTTTTTGCCGGCGAGTTCATGCCTGAATTTGATCCGACCGAGCCCTCGGTCTGGCTCAATGAGATGCGCTCGGAAGCTCGGGATATTGCGTCAGATATCCTGACGAATTCCATCGAACATTTGTCCAAAGAAAAAAGTTTCCGGAAGGCTTGTGCGCGGGCACGGGACCTTGTTTCCCTGGACGCATTTAGCGAGGCCAATCACAGACGATTGATGCGACTATACGTTCTGGATAACGAAACCTCCAAAGCTGCCGCACAGTACCGCGAGTGTCAGCGATTGCTGCGTGCGGAACTGGGCGTCGAACCTTCCATAGCCACCCGTGAACTTGCGGCCCGGATTTTGTCTGACCCCGGCGAAGAAGTCACCGAATTCAAGCCGTCAAAAGTGCCATCCGATGACGCCGGCCCGGAGCGACAATTCGGGCTGGAACGCGCGCAGGACGTGCCCGAAATACCATCAATCGCGGTTCTTCCATTTGATAATATGTCGGGCGACCCAGAGCAGGAGTATTTTTCCGACGGAATTACCGAGGACATTATTACAAAGTTGGCCCAGCTTCGCTGGCTATTCGTGATTGCCCGAAACTCGACCTTTGTCTACAAGAACAAGCCCGCCGACATAAAGCAGGTCGGACAGGAACTTGGGGTTCAATATGTTGTAGAGGGCAGCGCCAGAAGGGTCGGGAAACGGGTTCGGGTTACGGCTCAGTTGATCGAGACCCTGTCGGGCAATCATGTCTGGTCGCAGAAGTTTGATCGAGATGTCGGCGACTTGTTTGAGGTGCAGGACGAAGTAACTGACACTATCTGTGCCTGTGTTGGTGTAGAGTTGTCTGAAAGTGAACGGCGTAGATCGCGGCGCAAACCCGCAGATAACCTTGATGCATGGGACCTCTATCAAATTGGCATGTGGCACGCCAATAAGTACGGTCGCGAAAACCTGAATCGAGCTCAGGAGTACCTACAGCAAGCGATTGAACGATCGCCCTCCTTTGCGCGCGCATATGCCGGTATCGCCCATGTTATTTCAGCCGGTGTCATTATGGGCACGACATTGAACCCGGCGCAGCAATTGGCGGTCAGCCTCGATTATGCACAGAAGGCCGTCGACCTAGACAATCGTGAGGACCGGGGGTTTTCCTCGCTTGGACAAATCCAAATACTGCTCGGCGACGGAGACGCCGCAATCACGGCGCTTGAACGCGCGGTTGACATCAACCCATGCTCAGCGCGTGCGTACGGAGCCCTGGGTTGGGCGTTGTTGTGGTTTGGCAGAGCCCAGGATGCGGTTGCTCCATTGGATCGGGCTTTGCGTCTTTCACCGTATGACCCGCTTCGTTGGCTAATTCTACACTACCGCAGTTGTGCCTATTTTTATTTGGGGCGGTATGAAGAAGCACTTCAGGATGCCAAACGAGCGGCACAATCAAAAGGCGACGAGTTTTGGCCATATCTGGTGCAAGCGGTGTCTTATGCGGCGCAGGGTTCAAAAAAACAGGCCAAAGCGGCTTGCCAGCAAGCCCTTGATTGCGACCCCGAGCTGACCATCGCAAAGGTAGAGATGCTCCTAAAAACACTGGACGACGCGTATTGTAGTATTTCGATCAATACGCTTCGCCGAGCAGGTTTGCCCGAAAAGTAAATTTGACTCTTTGTTCACAGCCCGCAGTTCGGCAATACCCATCGCTATCGCTTATCCGCTCGATCCTATCGACGCGCGGTAAGCGTTTGGTCTGGCCGCTCTGTTGCGGGGTGATACGCCCAGTTACGCTGCTGAAGCAGCGCAACGCCAGCGACGGCAAGGTCTACCTGCCGCGCGACCACAACTACTTCGACGCCCGCCCGCGATTCGGGTTTTTGACCTGCCAAAGCTCGGGCCAGACGGGACCAGCTAAGCTCTAAGGAATGGAATCCCTTACCTTTCCGCGCGGCAGGCGTTCACAAATGCGTGCGTCTCGCGTGAACACATTTTCAACCCGTCGCGTTTGGCCTAACGCGTCACGAAATTTCAGGATGCATTCAATGAATTTCACATTGGCAAACTGGCAGGTGCGGGCGGATTCACGCACGGCCCAAAGAAATGGAACCACCGTCACGCTGTCCCCCCGCGCCATGGGCGTGCTGGCCGCTCTTGTGACTGCTCAGGGGCATGTCGTCAGCCGCTCCGAGCTGTTGGACAAGGTGTGGCCGGACGTGATCGTTACAGATGAAAGCCTATCGCAAGCGGTGGCCGAGATCCGACGCGCCTTGCAGGACAAAGGCGTCATCGCAACGGTGCCAAAGGCGGGCTATTGCTTGGCGCAGCCCGTCTTGCGGGACGTGATAACGCAGCCGCTTAGCGACCAGGCGTCCATTGGGGCGATGAACCTCGAAGCCCACGCTCTCTGCCTTGAGGCGCGCAACGAGATGGTGCGCTGCGGGCGGGGCTCAATCGAACGCGCCGACGCCCTGACCGCCGAGGCCGTCGAGCGCGCTCCAAACTGCCCACGCAGCCGCGCCGAGCGCTCGATCTCGCTGACGCGCTCACACACTTATTGGTCCGAGGGACAGCATCGCCTTCACGAGGCGCAATCCGAGGCTCAGCGTGCCATAGAGCTGGACCCACAGATGGCTCTGGCGCATTCCGCGATGGGCTACGTGCTGGCCATGGCCGGGCATTGGGAGGCGGCTGAGGCTGCGCATGCCAAGGCGCTGGCGCTGGATTTGCGCGATCCCATTGTCCTTAACAACGCGGCTTGGCATCTTTTGTCTCGCTGGAGCACGCGCGCGGCGGTGGCTTACCTCGAAAATGTCAGCGCTTTGGAGCCCGAAAACATCAAAGGCTTCCTCATCGCGGCGCAGCTTTGCAGGTCCTTCGACGCAGCCAGATCGCGCCGGAACGCAGAGCGCGCGCTGCGTCGTGCCCGACTGCGCCTGGAAGCTGATCCGACCGACGCGCGCGCGTTGAGCGCCTCAGCAGTGACCATGGCGCTCTTGGGAGAGGCATTGGCCGCGGCCTCTACGCTAGAACAGATCGACGTCCAAGGCAGTCCGCTAGCAATCTATCACGCCTCGGCCTGGGCGGTATTGGGCGAACAAGAGCGCGCCGTGACGCTGCTAGAAGAGCTCTTTGACCACGGCTGGCGCGACACCTACTGGCTGGACGCGGACCCGGCGCTGGCGTCGCTCGCATCCCATGGCCGGTTTCAGCGGATTCGCGGCCAATTGGCCGTGGCCTAGGGCCCGTGGGCAATCACCAGACCGACTCAGCGCGAGACAGATTTTGCTCTGTGCCAGGCATCTGGCGTGCATAAATCTTGGGATTTTCAGCGACAGATAACGCAGCACAGGGCAAAATCTGCCGCGCCCCTTTGGGGTTTCGCGAATTTTCGCCCAGCTTGCGTTATCTGAGCTTGAAATAGGCGGCTATTGCAGCGCTCAGATGCCTGATCTGGACGAAAATTCGCCTGAAACTGAGACGTTCTGGTGATTGTCCACGGGCCTTCATCTTTTTCAGAACTCTTTCAGAACATCTTCAGGCCTTTCGGCGCCCCGCCCCATACCTCCTGGCCCATGACGTCGCGCATCCCGCGCGACCAAATTGGCAAGGAGAGAGATTATGCCGCTCGCACTTAACAGCACCGCCCCGGATTTCCTGGGCAACACGACCTTTGGCCCGCTTTGGCTGCACAATTGGATGGGCGACGCCTGGTGCGTTTTGTTCTCGCACCCCAAGGACTTCACCCCGGTCTGCACCACCGAGCTGGGCGCGGTGGCCAAGATGCAGCCCGAGTTCGAGCGCCGTGGCGTCAAGCTGATCGGGCTGTCGATCGACGGGGTTGAGGACCACACACGCTGGTCGTCCGACATTGAGCACTTCTCAGGCACCGCATTGACCTACCCGCTGATCTCGGACCCTGAGTTGAAGATCGCCAAAATGTACGGGATGCTGCCCGAGGACGCGGGCAACAGCGCAGCCGAACGCTCTGCAATGGACAACGCCACCGCCCGCACCGTCTTCGTGATCGGGCCGGACAAGAAGATCAAGGCGTCCGTTTCCTACCCGATGAACACGGGGCGTGACTTTGACGAGATCCTGCGCGTGGTGGACAGCCTGCAATTGACCGCGCGGCACCAACTGGCGACGCCTGCGAACTGGCGACCGGGCGAGGACGTGGTGATCACCCCCGCTGTGACCAACGAGATGGCGCAGGAGCGCTTCCCGCAGGGCTGGTCGAGCCCGCTGCCTTACCTGCGCCTCGTCGGCGCGCCCGCATAAATTTGCTGAGAGGACTGAGAGATGACGTTTGATATGACACGGCGCAGCTTTGGGCTGCTGACGCTGGGCGCGGTTGCGGCCTTTGCCAGTGGCCCGGCCAAAGGCGCGATGGACTATGCAAACCCGCGGCTTTTGGAGCGCCCCGAAGCACTGCTGGCCCAAGCGCTGGACGGCGGCAATGGTCGGCCACGCTACGAGGGTGAGGGCACAATCCTCGTGGATGTGCGCCCACGTGAGGACTACCTGGCGGGCCACATCCCCGGTGCGCGTCACTTGGAACCCAATGCGGTTGTGGCCGAACACAGCCCGGTCTCTGGTGCGCTGAAGCCCACTGGCGAGCTGAACACGTTGCTAAGCGCCCTGGGCGTTTCGGCAATGCGTCGCGTGGTTTTCTACGATGATCGGGGCGGCTTTCATGCGGCGCGGATGTTCTGGCTCTTGGAGTATTTAGGACACCGGGATGTGGCTGTTCTGAATGGCGGGCTCTCGGCTTGGGTCAGTGCCACAGGATCGCTGGTTGAAGGCGCTGAGGCGCATGACAGCGCGCAGTTCCAGGCGGCGCCGAGCCCGCGCCGCTATGCCTCGGCCGAGGACGTGCTGGCGCGCCGCGGCGACCCGTCAGCGGTGCTTGTGGACGTGCGTCCGCCTTCGATGTTCGTCGAGGGGCATATCCCCTGGGCGGTCAACGTGCCATGGGCTAAAAACCTGAGTGAAGACAGCCGGTTCCTGCCCGCGGAGGCGCTGCGCGCGCATTTTGCGTCCCATGGCGTCTCGCCGGACAAAAAGGTGATCATGCATTGCCAAGTCGGGCTCGCCTCGTCGCACAGCTATGTTGCGCTGCGCTTGCTGGGCTTCCCGTCGGTGCAGGTTTACCACCGCTCTTGGGCGGAATGGGGCGCGGACCCTTCACTGCCTTGGGCATAAATCAGGCCTTCTCTAAGTCGGACCGGGCACACTCAGGCAAGTGCTCGGTCCCTCACATGAAGGTCTCACCCGGAGGGCAACTGCACCGGCGTCCGTAGCTCAGGGTTTGTGTCTGTCACCAGCTGACCACCATTCGATGGCTATCAGCTCAAAGTATCATTTAAGTTTGCGTCGGAAACCGGCCATTGATCCAAGGACGGCTTTGTCCGCGACTTGTTCATTGGAAAATTGGAAATGCTGCGCTTTCGATGGAGGTCCGCTTTGACGGGCCGCATTGCAGCATTGGCAACATGAGGTCAAAGGCGGCTCTGGGCCGTCCTGGACGGTAGCTCGGCTACGTTGACCGATGAATGCTGCACCGCATCCGAGGTCCGCAAGGAGCCCGGAACGTCCGATGCTGCACGTTTTACGAAGGTCGGCTTTAGCAGCTCTCATGGCTCGCCAGGACAAATTCGTTGCTGGTGCTTGGGCGTTAGCCTTACAACAATATGAGATATGACGATAAGCCCTACAGGACGAACAATTGAAGCATGATGTACTCAGATATTTACGATGCTTTGAATCGGCTTCACGGCTGCTGAGTTTTACGAATGCCGCCGAAGAACTTGGCATCACACAAAGCGCGGTCAGTCATCAGATCAAAGAACTATCATTGCGATGCGGATTTGCGTTATTTGAACGGCGTGGCAACGCTCTCGCACTGACTGACAAGGGCGTCCTGTACGCAGAGACAGTCCGCAACGGACTAGGTCTCCTCGAAAACGGTTTGTCGCAGCTCCAAGCAGATAACGACAGAACAGACATTTTTATCCATTGTGACCCTGTTCTGGCAAACAAATGGCTGTTGCCTCGGTTAGATCGACTAGAAGCACAATGTCTGTCATCAACGCTTAAATTGGTCTCTGTCGGCGACGCGAATGGTGCTGATGTTGTCATCGGGTTTGAAGAAATCATCCGCTACGAAACCATAAGCGTGGACCATGACGTCTGCCTGCCAGTGTGTAGCCCCGATATTTTCGAAGTCGGCTCGAATAGCCTTTCGTCGCCAGAATTTCAGTCAGAAACGGCGATTACACTGGGTGAGGGAACACGCGAGCGCCAGTTTGGAATGTCTTGGTCCGATTGGCAGGCGCATTTTGGAAACGACACAACGCCAAGGGGCGATGTAGAAAACCACGCTACTGTTGAGCTTGCTTTGCAGGCGGCTGTTCACGGGCGCGGAGTGGCGCTTCTTCGTCAATGTGTGGCCGATGACGATCTTAGAGCAGGTAGATTGGTGGTCGCTTCACAGCAAAAATTGCCAACCAATGTCCCAATTTTCTTTTCAATTGATCCAGATGGCCCTAACGCCGCACTTTGCCAGCGACTGCGCGATTGGCTGATAAATGAAATGAACACAGTGTCATCGTCCTGATGCGCATGAGTTTATCTCATCCCACTATGAAAAAAGACCATTCGGCGTGTTCGCTTTTGCGGGCTATGAAATCGGCATGTTTTCAAAGGTGCCGATATGATCAAAGAACCCAAAGCCCTCACTGTTTGTAAGACTTTTCTGCGACCAACCAAGGCCCAGATCGCAGCTTTTCAGGATGTCCCGACGGGCCATGTTGCGGACGCTTTGGGCGGCGTAGGTGCGATGTCCACCACTATAGCGCCAATAGGTGGGGGACACAGCATGCCTTGTGTCGCTACAGGGCCAGCGGTGACGGCAGACAACAGACCGGGCGACCTTCTTGCAACACTGGCGGCGCTAAGCATCATTGAACCGGGCGATATTCTCGTAAATGCTGTAGCGGGCTATCAAGAGTGCGGAGCGGCTGGTGATCTGGTCATGGGGATGCTGCGCAATTCCGGCGGCGCGGGGTTTGTCACGGATGGCCCGGTGCGCGACCGCGATGGAATTGTAAGAGTAGGGCTTCCAGTTTGGTGTACCGGCTTGAACCCAAATTCACCTATGACTTCTGGGCCAGGCAGGGTTGGACTGACAATTCAGATCGGTGGGCAATCGGTTAGCAGCGGCGACATGATCGTCGCAGATCAAGACGGTGTTGTCGTAGTGCCATTTGCCTCGATCGACCGAACGCTCGGAAAACTAGATGGTATCCGCGCCTCGGAATTGGCCTACGAGGCGGAAATCGCGGGCGGACGTAAGGCTTCCCAAAAAGCAGTGGATGCATTGACGGATGGCCGTACAGAGTTCGTCTGATGGATGACATTGAGAAGGGAAAAACGTTAGCGCCTTGGAAAGACCTTTTAGTTCGCCAGCACGCCGCATCCCTGCTTATTGTTTGTACCGCAGTCGTTCTTCATGCGGCAGACGGGCTTCTTGTGGCGACGATGCTGCCGGTTATCGTCGCAGATATTGGCGGCACAAACCTTATCTCGTGGGTCGTCATGCTCTATGAGGTGGGTTCGATTACCGTTGGAGCCGCAAGTGGCTTCATTTTGGTGCGAATGGGCCTGCGTGTCCCGATGGCACAATCGGCTTTCTGTTTTTCTGCGGGATGCGTGGCTAGCGCACTCGCCAGTTCGATGCCTATCATGCTTTGGGGGCGTGTGCTGCAAGGCTTCGGTGGCGGGGGTTTGATGGCCATGTCCTTTGTTGCCGTAACGCTCCTTTTCGAAAGAAGGTTGCGGGCTCGCGCAATGGCTCTCGTCTCAACAATGTGGGCGGGGTCTGCCTTCCTTGGGCCACTTATGGGCGGACTTTTCGTTGAACTCGCCAGTTGGCGAGCGGCCTTTTGGACATTCGCGTGTTTCGCAATGCTGCTCGGTCTCTTTATCTTCTGGGCCGCGCCAATTCGATCCAAGCCGGAGACCGCGAAACAAGGACTGCCTGTTGTCAGACTCGCGGTATTGATTGCCGGTATCCTCGCAATTGCTTTTGCGGGTGAAGAAATTCACCTATGGCGAACGCTACCGCTCATCGGCACCGGGCTTGGACTTTTGGGTATTTTCTTTTGGCAGGATGCGCAACATTCCAACACGAGACTTCTTCCAGCCTTTGACCCAAGGCTACGAGATCGACCCTCTGCAATGATTCTTCTCGCGGCTTCATTCGCCGCTGCTACAATCGCCATTGGTGCTTTTGCTCCGTTTTTTCTGGTGAATTTGCATGGATTTACGCCATTGCAAGCTGGATACTTGATCGCGATTGAGGCGGTTGCATGGGCCGGAACCGCAGCACTTGTCTCTGGTCGGCCCGAGACGTCTGACGCTCGGATGATCAAAATCGGTTTGGTAACCGTTGCCATAGGAGTATTGGGGCTCAGCGTTAGCATGGCGAATGGACCAATTGCATTGATTGGCTTTGCTGCGCTTTTGCAAGGCGCGGGTTTTGGCATGGCTTGGACCCTTATTCCACGGTTCGCGACCCAAGAGCTGTCAGTGAATGAAAGCGCCGTTGTCGTGGGTGCATTGCCGACCGTTCAACGTATTGGCTATGCAATCGGGGCGGCACTGATCGGTGTGGTAGCCAATGCCGCAGGTATCGAGTCTGCTGACACCAATTTTGCAGCAACGGCAATCTTTACAGCGGGAATCCCGATGGCTTTAATAGGCTTGTTCGCACTACGCAGGTTTTGCGCCTCAGATTCATAGCAGTCATTGAAATAAAAATGCCGAAAGGCCGTCTTGTCCGCATAGCTGCTGCCGGGAAATTCTTTGGCGGCCATTAGAAGTCGGAAATTTTCACAACAAAAATTTAAACCCCTGAGATCATATATGGTGCCGCGCGATTTCCCCCGTTTGGGGGTCAGCGTCGTATCGTGCACCATAGCGGTCACCTTCCGCCACCGGGCCGGGCTCCATACGGCTCCCGCCCGCGTCTCATTGAAGCAGGCTCTTGCGAGACGTCTCATGCCTCCTCTCATCGCTGTCTTACAAAGTTGGCACTTGAATATTTGAGACAATCGCCCTACATCGTCTAGGAGCTCAATGAGACAGACGTGGGAATGACTGATGATTGTCGGATATGCCAGAACCTCCACCTTGGACCAAACCGCAGGGCTTGAAGCGCAGGAGCGCGAGCTTGCCGGGGCAGGGTGTGAGAAGGTGTTTGTGGAGCAAGTCTCCTCGGTGGATGTGAAGGCCCGTGAGAAGCTCGCTGAGGCCCTCGACTACATCCGTGAGGGTGACACCCTAGTGGTGACCAAACTGGACCGTCTGGCTCGCTCTGTGGCCCACCTGTTGGAGATACTAGAAGAGGTGACGGCCAAGGGCGCATCCCTTCGCATCCTATCTATGGGCATCGACACAGGTACCGCTACGGGCAAGCTAATGCTGACCGTCTTGGGCAGCGTGGCAGAGTTTGAACGGTCCATCATGTTGGAACGCCAGCGTGAGGGCATTGCCAAGGCCAAGGCAGCGGGCAAGTACAAGGGCCGGAAGCCCACCGCGAGAGCCAAAGCGAAGGAGGTGCTAGGGCTTCATGCGGAGGGCGTAGGGGCGACTGAGATTGCCCGGCGCGTGGGCATCGGCAGGGCAAGTGTTTACCGCATCCTTGAGGAGGTGTGACGATAGGTCAGGGAGGTCGACTTATGTTCGGACGCTCGCTTGCGCTGCCCTGTATCAGTCTTTTTCGGCTCAGGTGGCGTACTTCTGAGCGTCCTCCTCGGCCATCTCATACTGCCAAATACCGGCTGACCGAAACCGCTCGTAAAACTCTTCGTCATACATCGCGGCATCCAACAGGTTGCCCGCGTTGCCACTCTTATTCGCAGACCAGATCACCGACATACCGATGAGGCCGGGAATGAACCACCACCATGCGCTGGTGAGGCTGAAGTAGATCGAGACAATGAACACCCCGATTGCCAGCCAAGAATAGAAATGGAAGGCTGCAGCTGAACCGCCCTTGGCCGGGCCCGCGCCTGCCGCTATGGCCTTCGTTGCAACCTCGTTATCAATCCCAAGGTTGACCTTCCCGGCCTGTCTCAAGACCACATATTCCGGGTGGCTAATTATAACTTCGCCCGTTGTGAAGATTCGCTTCATTGTCTGCTCCTCGTACTTTTGGAGGCACACTAAGCGGCGACGGCGGGGATGCAAGGCCGACGCCGCGCTCAACTTCAGCCTGCGACCCATTTCTCTGGGCCAGCATAGCCACGAGACGCTTTCGCTAGCGCCTGCACGGCAGTTCTGTCGTTGCTGCAGGTAGAGTGAAATTCGTTGAAGGTGTTGCCTGCCCTTGGCCGTTCCATCACGAAGAAGTCGCAGTATTGATCGCATAACGTACATGAGAAGGACCACCAGTTGTCGTGAGTGTCGAAGTAGTCCTTGGCTTGGGTGACCATCTCATGAAGCCCCATGCTGTGATAGCCTGCCCCCTCGGGTAGAAACTTGGTCATGTGCGGGCCATTGATTTCGCAGATGGTTGCCAGCCCAAAGAAGGTGTTCCAATGGCGTCGGATGGAGAGTGTGTAAGCCCTTCCACACCACGTCAGCGGCTTTAGTGACATTCCCCTAATCCTCCACCTTCAGGGCCCGTTCCATTGCCCTCTTGGCTACCTTTAGTTTGGCATCGTCTCCCAGATGGTGCTTGTTGCCAATACCTCCGAGAGAGTGTCCGAGGATGACGTTCTGAACCAACTCTTCCACCCCGGCAGTCACAAGCAAGCCCTTCATGTTGTGGCGGAGTGAATGCACCACATGGTCCTTGTTCAGGGTCACCTTCCGCAGCTTGTTCATGAGCACCTTGGAGGCGGTCGTGGGGCCTCCCTTCTTCCCGTAGCGGGGAAACGCCATGTGACCCTCTAGGGGCAACTGAAGGGCCTGCTGTGCGGCGTTGAGAGCGTCTCCAACAAGCGGCACCCGTCGCGCCGAGGCCTGCCCCTTCACGCGCCTGTCTTCATGCCACGTCACCACTATGTGAGGCAGGTCGCCGGTCACCACCACATCCTCCTCCCTGAGGCCGGTTACCTCCGCAAGTCGGCATCCGGTGCCCTCCAACAGTCGCCACACAAGCTGGGCCTCTGTATTGGCGGAGGAGAGAACAACCGCTCTTGCCTCCTTCAGCACCTTCGGGGGCAACGCAACACGTGACCGTTTGTTGCCCATAGCTTCCACCTTCCGGCCATACTCAAGGCCCGCGAAGGGATTGTGAACGGTGTCCTGAGGGTGAGTGCGCTGCCAAAGGGAGAGGGCTGCCTTAACGAAGTTCAATTCGCGTTTGACCGAGGATGGGGCAAGCCCGTTCACAGTCAGCATGTGATCGCGCACCTTACGGGCATGCTCGTAGGTGAGAGATGACAAGGCAGGGCATTCGCCCAGCGTGTCCTTGACCCGAACAAACACCCTCTCAAGGCGCTTGGCATCCTTCTTCGCATCCCCTTCGCCACCGTCCAACCTCTCCTCAAGATAGAGGCGCTTGGCGTCTTCAAGGGTCGGTTCAGGCCTGATGTCAGCTCCGTTCACAAGGTTCACCAACGCGCGGACATCATCAGGGAGACCCACCGGGTAACCGTTTTCTGGATCGACGGGGAATCCGCTTATGAGCGACTGTTCCAGCACAACTCGGTAGCTGTAATCAGCATCGGGCGGGACAAGCTCACGGAACCTCACAGAGGCCCGCTCATAGACCTCCTATTCGGTGGGTGTGGCGGTGTCAGAAGAGGAGGGAGAAGCCTTCAGTGCCTGCTCCGCTGCCTCCAAGACCTTGCCCGCCTCAGCCCTGACACGCGGATAGATGGCAACGGCTTTGGCTTCGGTGTCCGCCAGAACCTTCTTGATTTCGCGCGAGCCGACAATCTGCCGCAGTCACTCAGGGACACCACGACGAAACTCATAACGGCCCGCTTTGTTAATCCTCACATAGCGCAAGACGACACCCATCCTTGCACCTCTCTTGTACCCGGTTTTGTGCCGAGAGGGCTCTTACCGCTATGTTTTTGCTGAGAAATAAGGTTTTGACCGAGGGTCATTGGTGCCCAGGAGAGGACTCGAACCTCCACGTCCATACGGACACTAGCACCTGAAGCTAGCGCGTCTACCAATTCCGCCACCTGGGCCGGTGTCGTGAGAGCGGCATCTATATCCGCTCAATTCCGGTGTCAACGGGGAACGTGGCGGGTTGTTTACGGTTTTCGGTGTAGATATGCAGGCGAGCGAGACAAGCGGAGATCTAGCCATGTCGCAACTGGTCACCATTTTCGGCGGGAACGGGTTCCTGGGGCGCTATATTGCGCGCCGGATGGCCAAGCAGGGTTGGCGCGTGCGCGTGGCCTGCCGGCGCCCCAACGAGGCGATGCACGTCAAGCCCTACGGCGTTGTGGGCCAGGTCGAGCCCGTTTTCTGCAACATTCGCGACGACGCCTCGGTGCGGGCCGTCACCCATGGCGCCGACGCGGTGGTCAACTGCGTGGGCACCTTTGACGCTCGCGGGGCCAACAATTTTGACGCCGTGCAGGCCGAGGGCGCGGCGCGGATCGCGCGAATCGCCGCGGCGGAGGGCGTGGCGCGCCTGGTGCATGTCTCGGCTATCGGCGCGGATGCCGAGAGCGACAGCGCCTATGCGCGCTCCAAGGCCGCGGGCGAGGCCGGCGTGAGAGAGGCCATGCCCGACGCGATGATCCTGCGCCCCTCGGTGATCTTTGGGCAAGAGGACCAGTTCTTTAACCGCTTCGCCGCCATGACCAAGTTCGGCCCGGTGCTGCCTCTGATCGGGGCGGACACTATGTTCCAGCCGGTCTATGTCGACGACGTCGCCAAGGCCGCCGTGAAGGGCATCCTGGACGGCATATCGGGCACTTACGAGCTGGGCGGGCCGGACGTTGACAGCTTCCGCGACCTGATGCAGCGCATGCTGGGCGTGATCCAGCGCCGCCGCATGATCGTGAACACGCCGTTCTTTGCGGCGCGGATCATGGCCGGGGCTTTCTCATTTGGGAACGCCGTCTCGGGCGGGCTGGCGCCGATGCCGGTGACGCCCGACCAGGTCGCCTCGCTGCAATATGACAACGTGGTCAGTGACGGCGCGAAGGGCTTTGCCGATTTGGGGATCGAGCCCACGGATCTGGACGCTGTGCTGCCGGAGTATCTGTGGCGGTTCCGCCCCTCGGGGCAATACGCGGCGATCAAGGATTCGGCGAAAAACCTGCGCGCCTAGAGGGACTTGCCACGGGCCGACACCGGCCAGAGGCACTCCACCACGCCGCCGCGCAGGCCCACGAACCAGTCATGCAGGTTCACATTGGGGTCGCAATGGCCCGGGATCAGCCGCAGCCTGTCGTTCAGCCGCAGCCGGTTGGCGGGATCCGCGATCTGGCCATGCTCGTCTGAGGCGCCCAGATAGCTGAGGTCGTCATCGGCGCAGCGCGGCAGGCCGCTATCCACGGCGAGCGACTTTAGCCCCGCATCGCAGACCGCCTGGCCGGGTTTCGCCACGCTGATCACGCTGGCCAAAACGAAGAGCGCATAGCCGAACCGTTGGTCGAGCCGCTGGCCCTTATGGTCCTCAATGCGGCCATAATCGGCATCCATGAAGGCGTAAGAGCCGCATTGCAGTTCGGTGAAGAGCGGCGAGGCGCTCTCGGTGCGGTAGGAGCCCGTGCCGCCGCCGGTCACCACCTCGGGCGGCAGGCCCGCATCGGCCAACGCCGCCACGGTGCGCGCGGTCAGGTCCTCGGCTCTGGCGAGTGTCTCGGCCTGCTGAGCGGGGTCCGCGATATGCTGTGCGGCGCCCTGATAGGATTGCAGCCCCTCGAGGCGCAGTCCTTGGGCGCCCTCAATGACGCGCGCCAGGGCGACGGCCTCCTGCGGCTCGGTGACCCCGCAGCGCCCGGCGCCGCTGTCGATCTCTACCAGGCAGTGAAGCTCTATGCCGTGGGTGGTCGCGGCCGCCGATATCGCTGAGACGTTCTGCATGTCGTCCACACAGACTGAGATCCGCGTGCCTTTGGCCGCCAGCCCGGCAAGCCGGTCGAGCTTTGCCGGGTCGGTCACTTGGTTTGAGACCAGAATATCGGGGATGCCGCCGCGGGCGAAGGCCTCGGCCTCGGAGACCTTCTGCGCGCAGAGCCCAACCGCGCCGCGCGCCATCTGCAACCGCGCCACGTCCACGGATTTGTGCATCTTGCCATGCGGGCGCAGACGCATGCCATGCGCCTTTGCCTCGGCGGCCATGGTGGCGAGGTTGCGCTCCAGCACGTCCAGGTCGAGCACCAAAGCGGGCGTCAGGATCTCGGCCTCCATCATGCCAGGGCGGGCGGGAATGTCATAGCCAAGCTCTAGGTCATCGAGGGTCATGTATATGCAATCCATAGCAAAATCACGCCCAGCAGGACGCGGTAAATCACGTAGGGTGTGAAGCTGACCGAACGCAAAAGGCGCATCATAATCGCCAATGCCAGCAGGGCCGAAACAAAGGCGAAGCCCGCGGCGATCGCGCCGTCGCGGGCGGCTTGGATGTCGGCGGTGGCGACCACCTCGGCGCCCTTCAGCGCACCTGAGGCCAGGATCGTTGGGATCGACATCAGCATGGCGATTTTGGCCGCGCCGTGCCGGTCGTAGCCCAGAAGCCGCCCCGCGGTGATCGTGATGCCCGAGCGCGAGGTGCCGGGGATTAGCGCAACCGCCTGCCAAAGTCCGAAGATCCAGGCGTGGCGACTGTTCCAGTCGCGATCCTGCAGCGCCGTGCCGCCGCGCTGGTCGGCCCAGTAGAGCAGCACGCCGAAGACCAGCATCGTCCAGCCGATCACGTCGATGCGCCGCAGCGCATCATCGAGGCCGGTGGCGGCGAGGATCGCACCGACGATGACCACCGGGATCGTGGCAATCATCAGCAGGAAGGCCAGCCGCGCGCCCGGGCTCTCCAGCCGACCGGTGACCAGCCCCGGCAGGCCCGACAGCGCCAGCCGCACGTCGCGCCAGAAGTACAGGATCACCGCGCCCAGCGTGCCCAGATGCACCGCCACGTCGATCACCTGGCCCTGATCGGCAAGACCGGTGACATTCGGCAGCAGGATAAGGTGACCGGAGGAGGAAACCGGCAGGAACTCGGTGATCCCTTGGATCACAGCAACCAAGAAAAGGTGTAGAAGGGGCATATTAACGGGTCCGCCGATTCGTTTTGGGCACACTAACCGTTTGGGATTCCCGGAAAAGCACTCATTTAGGTCACCTCTGCTTACCTAAATTCGCACCCGCGGCGTGGCATTTCCGCCGATTTCCGTCTAAACTTCGAAAAAAGGTCACACTAACTGACTTTATTTCTGCAAACGGGTGGCCTATACGGGCGCTCCACGCGCGGAGCCAGGGAGATCTAGCCGCTATGTCCAAGCAACGCATGCTTCAATTCGTAGACGTCGCCCGTGACATGCCCGAAAAGCGTGACGCGAGCATACGTAACGAGGATTTCCACGAGATTTATGCCGAGTACGCCCGCGAGAAGGCCGCCGAGCAGGCCGCGCGCTGCAGCCAATGCGGCGTGCCCTACTGTCAGAGCCACTGCCCGCTGCACAACAACATCCCCGACTGGCTGAAACTCACCGCCGAAGGCCGCCTGCAAGAGGCCTATGAGCTGAGCCAATCCACCAACACCTTCACCGAGGTCTGCGGCCGGATCTGCCCGCAGGACCGCCTGTGCGAGGGCAACTGCGTCATCGAGCAATCCGGCCACGGCACCGTGACCATCGGCGCCATCGAGAAGTACCTCACCGACATGGCCTGGGAGCAGGGCTGGGTGAAGCCCATCGTGGCCCCCCAGGAGCGCGCCGAGAGCGTCGCCATCATCGGCGCGGGCCCCGGCGGCATGGCCGCCGCCGACGCGCTGCGCCGCCAGGGCGTGCAGGTCACCGTCTACGACCGCTATGACCGCGCCGGCGGGCTGATGACCTACGGCATCCCCGGCTTTAAGCTGGAGAAGGACGTGGTGATGAAGCGCGTCGACCAGCAGATCGAGGGCGGCGTGGAGTTCGTGCTGAACTGCAATGTCGGCGAGGACCTGAGCTTTGAGGCGATCCGCGGCAAGCATGACGCGGTGCTGATCGCCACGGGGGTCTATAAATCAAGGGACTTGCAGGCCCCCGGCGTCGGCGCCGAGGGCGTCGTGCGGGCGATTGATTACCTGACCGTCAGCAACAAAAAGAGCTTTGGCGACGAGGTAGAAGAGTTCGACAACGGCGAGCTGAACGCCGCGGGCAAGCGCGTCGTGGTGATCGGCGGCGGCGACACCGCGATGGACTGCGTGCGCACCGCGGTGCGCCAGGGCGCCACCAGCGTGAAATGCCTCTATCGCCGCGACCGCGAGAACATGCCGGGCAGCCAACGCGAGGTGCAGAACGCCGAGGAAGAGGGCGTCGAGTTCGTCTGGCTGACCGCGCCCAAGGGCTTCACCGGTGACAGCATCGAGGGCGTCATGGTGCAGAAGATGCGCCTGGGCGCGCCGGATGCCAGCGGCCGCCGCGCGCCTGAGGTCATCGAGGGCGCCGATTACGTCGAGGGCGCCGACCTGGTGATCATGGCGCTGGGCTTTGAGCCCGAGGACCTGCCCAAGCTTTGGGGCGTGGACGGGCTAGAGGTCACCCGCTGGGGCACCGTGAAGGCCGATTTCCGCACCCATGCGACCTCGCTGGAGGGCGTCTATGCGGCGGGCGACATCGTGCGCGGCGCCAGCCTGGTTGTCTGGGCGATCCGCGACGGCCGAGAGGCCGCCGATAGCATCCTGGAGTACCTGAACGCGCCCACTGTGATGGCGGCGGAATGACGGTTTGGGCGAGAAATTCGCTGTCGGCAAAACGTCGGCAAAACGTCGGACTTTTGTCGGGCAATCGTCTGGCACGCACATTGACCGGATCGCGCAACAGGTCGCAGGTCCTGACCTAAAGGATTAAGGAACGATGAAAGCGCATTGCCTCTGCGGCGCGGTTGAATTCGACGCCGAGATCGCCTCTGACAAGATCCAGGCCTGCCATTGCAAGCAATGCCAGCGCTGGACCGGCGGCGGGCCGCTTGTCATTGCCTTGGTCAAGAACGTGACCGTCTCTGGCGCCGATCACATCGCAAGCTTCCGCGCCAGCGAATGGGGCGAGCGCGCCTTCTGCAAGACCTGCGGCAGCACGCTTTACTGGAAGATGCAGGGCGGCGGGATCACCGACCTGCCCGTCGGGCTCTTCGAGGACCAGTCCGGGTTCACGATGGGCGAAGAGATCTTTGTCGACCACCGCCCGGACTGGCTGCCGCATTGGGAGGCCGCCGGGCAGTCGACAGAGGCGCAGGAGCAAGAGAAACTGCGCGCCTATCGGGAGGCGAGGGAATGAAGGGGCAATGCATGTGCGGCGCGGTCACCGTGACCGCCGAGCTGGCGCGCGACAATCTGACGGCCTGCCATTGCGAGATGTGCCGCCGCTGGTGCTCTGGCCCCTTCGTGGCGGTCGAGGCCAAGCCCGGCGCAAAGATCACCGGCCCCGCGAAGGTCGTGCAGACCAGCGACTGGGCCGAGCGCGCCCATTGCGCGGAATGCGGCTCCGGCCTGTGGTACCGCATGACCGACCCCGCCGGGCCGCACCGCTTCGCCGCAGGGCTCTTTGACACCGGCGAGATGCCCATCGCGCTGGAGGTCTGGATCGACCAGAAGCCCGCCGGCTACGCCTTCGCGGGCGAGCGCCGCCAGATGACCGGCGCCGAGATCGTGGCGTTCTTCACCGGCCCGAGCGACGGGGCGGGCCGATAAGTGATACCCGGGACCAGGCCCGCGGGGCCCGTCGCGCCAGGAGGCGCGCGCTGGAGCAGGTGATACATCCCGGCGAGCCGGGTTTCTTGAAGAATAAAGGACGGTTCGACTGCGGCGCGCTGAGCTGATCCAAGCCAGCCGCGCAGATCGACGAGTATGGAGGTTACGATATGACCAAATATGACGCCAACTGGGTCGCCCAAGAGCAGGCCAAGCGCGCCTATATGGCCGAGCACGGGCTCTACCGCGAAGATGACGAGCACGCCTCCTGCGGCGTGGGGCTCGTGGTTTCCATCGACGGCAAGCCCAGCCGCAAGGTGGTCGAGAATGGCATCGACGCGCTCAAGGCCGTCTGGCACCGCGGCGCGGTGGACGCCGATGGCAAGACCGGCGACGGCGCGGGCATCCATGTGCAGATCCCTGTGCCGTTCTTCTTTGAGCAGGTCGAGCGCACCGGCCACACGCCCAACACCGACGAGATGATCGCCGTGGGCCAGGTGTTCCTGCCGCGCACCGATTTCGGCGCCCAGGAGGCCTGCCGCACCGTGGTGGAAAGCGAAGTCCTGCGCATGGGCTACTACATCTACGGCTGGCGCCACGTGCCGGTGAACGTCGCCTGCCTGGGCGAGAAGGCCAACGCCACCCGCCCCGAGATCGAGCAGATCCTGATCAGCAACTCCAAGGGCGTGGACGAGGAGACCTTTGAGCGCGAGCTTTACGTCATCCGCCGCCGCATCGAGAAGGCCACCCAGACGATGCAGGGGCTCTACATCGCGAGCCTGAGCTGCCGCTCGATCATCTACAAGGGCATGATGCTGGCCGAGCAGGTCGCTGACTTCTACCCCGACCTGCAGGACGAGCGGTTCGAGAGCGCCTTTGCGATCTACCACCAGCGCTATTCCACCAACACCTTCCCGCAATGGTGGCTGGCGCAGCCCTTCCGCATGCTGGCCCATAACGGCGAGATCAACACGCTGAAGGGCAACACCAACTGGATGAAGAGCCATGAGATCCGCATGGCCAGCGCCTCGTTTGGCGACCATGCCGAGGACATCAAGCCGATCATCGCGTCCGGGTCGTCGGACAGCGCCGCCCTGGACAGCGTGTTCGAGGTGCTGGTGCGCGCCGGGCGCTCCGCGCCGATGGCCAAGACCATGCTGGTGCCCGAGAGCTGGTCCAAGCAGGCGCAAGAGCTGCCGCAATCCTGGCGCGACATGTACGCCTATTGCAACGCCGTGATGGAGCCCTGGGACGGGCCCGCCGCCCTGGCCATGACCGATGGCCGCTGGGTCTGCGCCGGGCTGGACCGCAACGGGCTGCGCCCGATGCGCTATGTGGTCACCGGCGACGGGCTGGTGATCGCGGGCTCCGAGGCGGGCATGGTGCCCACCGACGAGGCCCGCGTGGTCGAGAAGGGCGCGCTTGGCCCCGGCCAGCTGCTGGCCGTCGACATGAAGAAGGGCACGCTGTTCCACGACACCGAGATCAAGGACAAGCTGGCCCGCGCGCTGCCCTTCGGCGAGTGGGTGGGCAAGATCACCGATCTCGACGAGGCGCTGGCGAGCGTCACAGAGGCGCCCCTGTTCAGCGGCGCCGAGCTGCGCAAGCGCCAGATCGCGGCGGGGTACTCGCTGGAGGAGCTAGAGCAGGTCCTGGCGCCGATGGCCGAGGACGGCAAAGAGATGATCGCCAGCATGGGCGACGACACGCCCAGCGCGGTGCTGTCCGAGAAATACCGCCCGCTGAGCCATTTCTTCCGGCAGAACTTTAGCCAGGTGACCAACCCGCCCATCGACAGCCTGCGCGAGTACCGCGTGATGAGCCTGAAGACCCGGTTCGGCAACCTCAAGAACGTGCTGGACGAGGACGGCAGCCAGACCGAGATCCTGGTGCTGGACAGCCCCTTCGTGGCCAACGCGCAGTTCGACAAGCTGGTCGAGAGCTTTGGCGGCAACGTGGTCGAGATCGACTGCACCTTCGCGCTGGACGGCGCCCTGCAGGCCGGGCTGGACCGCATCCGGTCCGAGGCCGAGGACGCCGTGCGCTCTGGTGCTGCGCATATCGTGCTGACCGACCAGCATCAGGGCCCGGGCAAGGTCGCCATGCCAATGATCCTGGCCACGAGCGCCGTGCATAGCTGGCTGACGCGCAAAGGGCTGCGGACCTTCTGCTCGCTCAACGTGCGCAGCGCCGAATGCATCGACCCGCATTACTTCGCCGTGCTGATCGGCTGCGGCGCCACGGTGGTGAACGCCTACCTGGCCGAGGACAGCCTGGCCGACCGCATCGAGCGCGGGCTGCTGGACGGCGCGCTGACCGAGGTGATGGGCCGCTACCGCGCCGCGGTGGATGCGGGGCTGCTCAAGATCATGTCCAAGATGGGCATCTCGGTGATGTCGAGCTATCGCGGCGGGCTGAATTTTGAGGCCGTGGGCCTGAGCCGCGCCCTGGTGGCCGAGTTCTTCCCCGGCATGCATAGCCGCATCTCCGGCATCGGCATCAACGGCATCCAGAAGAAGCTGATCGAGGTGCACGCCCGCGGCTGGCTGGGCCAGCAGGACGTGCTGCCCATCGGCGGCTTCTACAAGGCGCGCCGGTCCGGCGAGACCCATGCCTGGGAGGCGCAGTCCATGCATATGATGCAGGCCGCCTGCAACCGCGCGAGCTATGAGGTCTGGAAGCAATACAGCGCCAAGATGCGCTCTAACCCGCCGATCCATCTGCGCGACCTGATGGACTTTAAGGCCATGGGCGCGCCGGTGCCGATTGAGGAGGTCGAGAGCATCACCTCGATCCGCAAGCGCTTCGTGACGCCGGGCATGTCCCTGGGCGCGTTGAGCCCGGAGGCGCATAAGACGCTGAACGTCGCCATGAACCGCATCGGCGCCAAGTCCGACAGCGGCGAGGGCGGCGAGGACCCGGCGCATTTCACGCCCGAGGCCAACGGCGACAACCCAAGCGCCAAGATCAAGCAGGTGGCCTCTGGGCGCTTTGGCGTGACCGCCGAGTACCTCAACCACTGCGAAGAGCTAGAGATCAAGGTCGCCCAGGGCGCCAAGCCCGGCGAGGGCGGGCAGCTGCCCGGCATGAAGGTGACCGAGCTGATCGCGCGCCTGCGGCACTCCACCCCCGGCGTGACACTGATCAGCCCGCCGCCGCATCACGACATCTACTCGATCGAGGACCTGGCGCAGCTGATCTATGACCTCAAGCAGATCAACCCGCGCTGCAAGGTGACGGTGAAACTGGTGGCCGCCAGCGGCGTGGGCACCATCGCCGCCGGGGTGGCCAAGGCCAAGGCCGACGTGATCCTGATCTCAGGGCATAACGGCGGCACCGGCGCCAGCCCCGCGACCTCGATCAAATATGCCGGCCTGCCCTGGGAGATGGGCCTGACCGAGGCACATCAGGTGCTGGCGATGAACAACCTGCGCGACCGGGTGACCCTGCGCACGGACGGGGGCCTGCGCACCGGCCGCGACATCGTGATGGCCGCCATGCTGGGGGCCGAGGAATACGGCATCGGCACCGCCGCCCTGATCGCCATGGGCTGCATCATGGTGCGGCAGTGCCAGTCCAACACCTGCCCGGTGGGCGTCTGCACCCAGGACGAGCGCCTGCGCGAGAAGTTCACCGGCTCGGCGGATAAGGTCGTCAACCTGATCACCTTCTACGCCCAGGAGGTGCGCGAGATCCTCGCGAGCCTCGGCGCGCGGAGCCTGGACGAGGTGATCGGGCGCGCCGACCTGCTGGGCCAGGTCAGCCGCGGCTCGGCGCATCTGGACGATCTGGATCTGAACCCGCTGTTGATCACGGTCGATGGCGCCATGGACATCGTCTATGACCGCGAGCGCGAGCGCGAGGAGGTGCCGGACACGCTGGACGCCGAGATCGTGCGCGACGCGCAGCGTTTCCTGGATGATGGCGAGAAGATGCAGCTTTCCTACGCGGTGCAAAACACGCACCGCACGGTCGGCACCCGGGTCTCGAGCCATATCGTGCAGCGCTTCGGGATGCGCAATTCGCTGCAGCCCGACCATCTGTCGATCAAGCTGACGGGCTCTGCCGGGCAGTCGCTGGGGGCCTTCGCGGCGCCGGGGCTGCGGCTGGAGGTCTCGGGCGACGCCAACGACTATGTCGGCAAGGGCTTGAGCGGCGGCACCGTGGTGGTGCGCCCGCCGATGAGCTCGCCGCTGGTGGCGGCCGAGAACACCATCATCGGCAACACGGTGCTATACGGGGCCACGGATGGCTACCTGTTTGCGGCGGGCCGCGCGGGCGAGCGGTTCTGCGTGCGCAACTCTGGCGCTAGCGTGGTGGTCGAGGGCTGCGGCTCGAACGGCTGCGAGTATATGACCGGAGGCGTGGCCGTCATCCTGGGCGGCATCGGGGCCAATTTCGGCGCCGGCATGACGGGCGGCATGGCCTATCTTTATGACCCCGAGGGCACCGCGCAGGACCTGATGAACATGGAGACCCTGGTGACCTGCCCGGTGACCGTGGATCATTGGATGGGACAGCTTGAGGGCCTTGTGGAGCGCCACGCCGAGGAGACCGGCAGCCAGCTGGCGATGGAGCTGCTGACCCATTGGGACCGCGAGCGGACGAACTTCCTGCAGATCTGCCCCAAAGAGATGCTGGCTCACCTTGCGCACCCGCTGAGCGATGAGCCCGGAGTGGAGATCGCCTAGCGCGACGCAGTCCAAGATCGTGGAATCGGGGCCGGAACACGTGTTTCGGCCCTTTTTCGTTGCAAACTTTAACAGGATATGCATCTTTTTTGGCAGATAGATCTGGGTGGGTCGCATGATTGCTTTGCAAATTTCCAGCCGCCTCGGGGCGGCGATAATCCTTTTTCTAGCCGTGTTTAGCGCGCCCGTGGCGGCGGGCTGCACCTATGGGGTGTGCTGGGGCGCGGTGGCCGTCGGCGACCGCGGCTTGGCGGCCCGCGCCAGCGCGATGCGCACCGCGCCGGACGCCTGGGCGCGCGCCGATCGGGTTTGCAACGGCAAATGCACACAAATCGAGGTGTTCCATTCCGGCTGCGGCGCGATCGTGCAGTCCGGGCAGACCGCGCGCTTCGCCGGTTTCGGGAGCACCCAAGAGGACGCCCTGCAGCAGGCCACAGCCGCGTGCGAGGCCAGCGGCGAGCGCGCCTGCCGGGTGCGCGTCACCGCCTGCTCTCAATGACGCAGCCAGCGCCCCGCCCTTGGGCAAGCCCTATGGAAATCTTTGTGGCGTGATGGCTGCGCTATGATACCCTTATTGCGAAAGGAGACAGCCATGCGCCATGCGATCCTTGTTGCCGCCGCCGCGGCCCTGCTGCATCTCGGCTCCGCCGCTGCCCTGGCCTGCGGTTACCAGGATTGCTGGGGCGCGGTGGGGATCGGCCCGAACGGGGTCTGGGGCTACTCCACGGGCTACCCAAGCGAGAACGGCGCGCTCGACCGGCTCTTTGGCGAATGCCCTAACTGCGAGCAATGGTACAGCTTCGTCAACGCCTGCGGCGCGATCGCGAGTGCGTCGGACGGCGCCTGGGGATCCGGCTGGGGCGACACGCAGGAACTGGCCGAATACTACGCGGTGGATACCTGCCTGGACTACAGCAATTCCGGCAACTGCCAAGTCCGGGTCTGGGCCTGCTCATACTGACAGCGCCTTCGGGGCGCGGCTTGGGTGGCTTGGTGCGACGGGCCCTGGGTCGATTGCAAAAGTTCATCAATTATTAGCGCGACTCGGGGAACAATCGACCCAGGGTGGGCGCGGTCGCGCGTCGTTAAAATGGGGCGCCATGATGGCTTGACGCCAGGCGGCGGCGCGTGTTTTGCCTCTGGCCATGGCGAAGAAAGCAAAACCGCAGCCAAAGCCACGCGTCCGGCCAATCCGGTTCCTGTTGCGCTGGGCGGTCCGGTTGTGCGTCCTTGCCGTGTTGCTTGTGGTGCTCGCCGTGCTGGCTTACCGGGTGATGCCGCCGCCGACCACGCCGTACATCCTCTCTGAGGTGCGGCGCCTGGGCGAAGTCGAGCGGCAATGGGTCCCCTGGGCGGAGATCGCACCGGTCATGGCGCGATCCGCTGTGGCGGCCGAGGACGCCAATTTCTGCCTGCATTGGGGGTTCGACATGGCGGCCATCCGCGCCGCCCTGGACGATGGGAGTGCCCGAGGCGGTTCCACCATCAGCCAGCAGACCGTCAAAAACGCCTATCTTTGGCACGGGCGCTCCTGGGCGCGAAAGGCGCTGGAGGCGTTGATCACGCCGCTGGTCGAGACGCTTTGGCCCAAGCGCCGCATCCTGGAGGTGTATCTCAACATCGCCGAATTCGACGCGGGCGTGTTCGGGGTGGAGGCCGCCGCTAAGCATTATTTTGGCAAATCCGCCGCGCAACTCTCGGGGCGGGAGGCGGCCAGGCTGGCCGCGATACTGCCCAACCCGAAGGGGCGCGACGCCGCCAGTCCCTCTGCCCGCGTGGCCAAGCGCGCGGCCGCCATCGCCGACGGGGCGGCCACTATCCGCGCCGATGGCCGCGCCGATTGTTTCGAGGATTGAACTGCCCGGCCTTTCGCGGCATTGAGGGCAAACCCGCATAAATAGCCAAACGAACAAATGAACCGTCTCTTTCACGTTCCGCTCTCGCCCTTCTGCCGCAAGGTTCGCCTGTCGCTGGCCGAAAAGAAGATCGAGGTGGAACTGGTCGAGGAGCGCTATTGGGAGCAGCAGCCCGAATTCATGCGCCGCAACCCCGCCGGGAAGGTCCCCGTGCTCAAGATGGGCGGCCGCGTGATGACCGAAAGCGCGGCGATCTGCGAGTATATCGAAGAGGCGCATCCCCAGCCCGCCCTGATGCCCGAGGGCAAGGACGCGCGGTTCGAGGTGCGCCGGCTGGTTGCCTGGTTCGATGACAAGTTTCACCAAGAGGTGACCTCGAAGCTGCTCTACGAGCGCGTCAACAAAAAGATCATGGGCCGGGGCTATCCGGAGTCCAAGAACGTCAAGGCCGGCGCGCAGAAGATCAAGTACCACCTGGACTATATGGGCTGGCTGCTGGACCAGCGCCGCTGGCTGGCCGGCGACGTCATGACGCTGGCCGATTTCGCCGCCGCCGCGCATCTGAGCGCGCTGGACTACATCTCGGATGTGGACTGGAACCGCAGCGCGGTGGTCAAGGACTGGTACGCCAAGATCAAGTCGCGCCCCGCCTTTCGGTCGATCCTGGCCGACCAGGTCCCCGGCTTCCCGCCGCCCGCGCATTACGCCGACCTGGACTTTTAGATGCCTGGGCCGTTGGGGGGCCAGCCCCCCAAACCCCCCGCCGTATTTGAAGCCGAAAAGAAGCAGGACCATGTGAAGGCGGCACTTGTGGCGCGCGCCTTGCAGGAGGGGTTCTCGAAATGCCGGGTGACGGTGCCGGACGCCGTGCCGGATGCGGCCGCCCGGCTGGCGCAGTTCGTCGAGAAGGGGCGGCACGGCCAGATGGGCTGGATGGCCGAGCGCATGCATTGGCGCGGCGACCCGGCGGCGCTCTGGCCCGAGGCGCGCTCTGTGATTATGCTCGCCGAGGCCTACACGCCCGACCATGACCCCCTGGAGGTGCTGGGGCAACGCGACCGCGCCGCGATCTCGGTCTACGCCCAGAACCGCGACTATCACGACATCGTCAAGAAGCGCCTCAAGCGGCTGGGGCGCTGGTTGATCGAGCAAAGCCCCTGCGAGATCAAGGTCTTCGTCGACACTGCCCCGGTGATGGAAAAGCCCCTGGCCGAGGCGGCTGGGCTGGGCTGGCAGGGCAAGCACACCAACCTTCTGGCGCGCGACCTGGGCAGCTGGTTCTTTCTCGGCGCGATCTTCACCACCCTGGAGCTGGCCCCGGACCCGCCCGAGGGCGAGCATTGCGGGTCCTGCCGCGCCTGCCTGGACATCTGCCCCACCGAGGCCTTCCCCGCGCCCTTCCAACTGGACGCGCGGCGCTGCATTTCCTACCTGACCATCGAGCACAAGGGCCGCGTGGACGAGGCGCTGCGCGCCAAGATGGGCAACCGCATCTACGGCTGCGACGACTGCCTGGCGGTCTGCCCCTGGAACAAGTTCGCGCAAGCCGCGCATGAGACCCGCTATGCCGCCCGCGAAGACCTGCGCGCGCCACGACTGGCGGAGCTGGTCCAGCTGGATGACGCGGGCTTTCGGGCGAAGTTCTCTGGGTCGCCGATCAAGCGGATCGGCCGCGACCGTTTCGTGCGCAACGTGCTCTACGCCATCGGTAACTCGGGCGAGGCGGCCCTGCGGGCCGCCGCCCTGCCCCTAGCGGACGACCCCGACCCCGCCGTGGCCGACGCCGCGCGCTGGGCAGCTATGCGGCTGGCGCAATGGTCATCCGGGTAAGCCCCTGATAGGAAAGGCGGGAAACCCTTCGAAAGCACCTCTGATGAACCCGTCCCGCGGCATCCTTCTGATGGTCACAGCGATCTCGCTATTCTCGATCATGGGCGCCCTGGTGAAGGCCGCCGACCGCATACCCGCGGGCGAGATCGTGTTCTTCCGCGCCTTCTGCGCGCTGCCGGTGCTGGTCGTCTGGCTGGCGCTGCGGGGCGGGCTGCGCGAGGGGCTGCGGGTGCAGAGCTGGCGCGGGCACGCCGTGCGCGCCATCGCCGGCAGCTGCGCCATGGGGCTGGGGTTCTACGGGATCAAGCTGATCCCGCTGCCCGAGGCCACGGCGATCCGCTTTGTCACGCCCATCTTGGTGGTGGTCTTCGCGGCGCTGATCCTGGGCGAGGTGATCCGCCGCTTCCGCGTCACGGCGGTCCTGGTCGGCCTGGTCGGTGTCATGATCATCATCTGGCCGCGGCTGGACCTAGAACTCGGCGACGCGGCCTTCCTGGGCGCGTCGGCCACGCTGGTCTCCGCCGGGCTGGCGGCCTTCGCGCAGGTGATCCTGAAGGGCATGGCCGGCAAGGAGAGCACCACCGCCATCGTGTTCTACTTCCTCGGCACCGCCTCCACGCTTTCGCTGCTGTCGCTGCCCTTTGGCTGGGTCTGGCCGGTGGGCGTGGAATGGGTCTGGTTGGTCGGGGCGGGGCTGTTCGGCGGGCTCGGGCAGCTCTTTGTGACCGCCAGCTACAAACACGCCGACGCGGGCACGCTGGCGCCCTTCACCTATGTCGGCATGATTTGGGCGCTGGGGCTGGGCTATGTGTTCTTCGGCGAGGTGCCGACGCTGGCCATGCTGGGCGGCGCGGCGCTGGTGATCGCCTCCGGCATCGCCATCGTGCTGCGCGAGCGCGCGCTGGGGCACCAACGCACCGCCGAGCAGAAGGTGCGCAGCTTGCTGAAGAACGGCTGAGCGGTCGGCCGCACGCTCCGCGGCGGCCGGTTTCGCAACAAGGGTCAGCGCGATAGCGCCGAGCTACGCCCGCACCAGCTTGTCATAGCCGTCAGCGATCTCTCGCGTCAGGTTGCCGACCTCGAAATTGTAGTCCCCGATGGAGCCCACCGGGGTGACCTCTGCCGCCGAGCCGGTCAGCCAGCATTGCTGCATGTCCTCCATCTCGCCGGGGTCGATATGGCGCTCATGCACTTTGATCTGGCGGTCCTTGAGCATGCCGATCACCGTCTGCCGGGTCAGCCCGTTGAGGAAGGTGTCCGCCAGGGGCGTGTGCACCTCGCCATCCTTCACGAAGAACACGTTCGCGCCCGTCGCCTCGGCCACGTAGCCGCGGTAGTCAAAGAACAGCGCGTCCGAGCAGCCCTTGGCCTCGGCGGCGTGCTTGGACGTGGTGCAGATCATGTAAAGGCCGGCGGCCTTGGCATGGACCGGGATGGTGTCGGGGCTGGGGCGCTTCCACTTGGAGATGTCCAGCTTGGCGCCCTTGAACTTGCTGTCGCCGTAATAGGCGCCCCACTCCCAGACCGCGATGGCCATGCGGACGGGGTTGCGCGCCGAGCTGACACCCATGTCTTCGCCCGAGCCGCGCCAGCACACGGGCCGCACATAGGCGTCCTTTAGGCCGTTGGCGTTCAGCACCTCGTATTTCGCGGCCTCGATCTGGTCGACCGTGTAGGGGATCGGCATGTCGATCTCGTTGCCGGAGAACAGCAGCCGCTCGGAGTGCTTGCGGCTGAGGAAGATCTTGCCGCCATAGGCGCGCTCGCCCTCGAACACGGAGGAGGCGTAATGCAGCCCGTGGCTTAGGATGTGCACGTTGGCCTCGCGCCACGGCACAAGCTTGCCGTCCAGCCAGATGACCCCGTCGCGATCGTCGTATCCTGCAGCCATGTTTGCGGTCCTTACATTGGCGGGCAAAGGCCCAATCTTTTCAATTATTGCGCAAATTATGGCCGATGCGGACATAAAGTTGCGCCAAATCCGGCGAATCGATAAAGGTTCACCCTTGGAATGTCAACAAGGCTGACATAAAATGGACCCAGATGTGATCAGCGGGGCGATGTGCATGGCAGAGGGCGGTACCGGCGGTCCGGGGGGCGAGAGCCTTCTGTTTCTGACCGACGAGCAGCTTCGCAAGGGGATCGAGGCGATGTTCTTTGCCTATCGCGGCTTCACCGCCGATCCCGACCGCATCCTGGCCGCGCACGGCTACGGGCGGGCGCATCACCGCGCGGTGCATTTCATCAACCGCGCCCCGGGCACCACGGTCAACAACCTGCTGAACATCCTCGGCGTCACCAAGCAATCGCTGAACCGCGTCTTGCGCGCGTTGATCGAGGACGGGCTGGTCGAGAGCCGCGTGGGCGCGCAGGACAAGCGCCAGCGCAACCTCTTCCTGACCGAGACCGGCGCGGCTTTGGAGCGAGAGCTCTCCGACGCGCAACGCGTGCGCATGCGGGCCGCCTATCGCAGCGCCGGGCCCGAAGCGGTCGCGGGCTTTCGCACCGTGCTGGAGGCGATGATGGACACTGACCTGCACCACCATTTCAAAGCGTTGAAAGAGGCCGGATCATGACCCTACCCGACGCGCATCTCTTAATTGTGGACGATGACGAGCGCATTCGCGGCCTGTTGCAGAAGTTCCTGATGCGGAACGGCTTCTGGGTCACCGCCGCGCGGGACGCCGCCCATGCGCGCAGCGTGCTGAGCGGGCTGGAGTTCGACATGATCGTGCTGGACGTGATGATGCCGGGCGAGGACGGGTTAAGCCTCACCAGGGCCCTGCGCGCCGAGGGCACCACGACCCCGATCCTGCTGCTGACCGCGCGGGGCGACACGGATGACCGCATTGAGGGGCTGGCGGCCGGGGCCGACGACTATCTGCCCAAGCCCTTCGAGCCAAAGGAGCTGCTGCTGCGGATCAACGCGATCCTGCGCCGGATCCCCGCCGCTGAGCCTGACGCCGCGCCTAAGGTGCTGTCCCTGGGGCCCATCCGCTACGACATCGAGCGCGGCGAGATGTGGCGCGGCGACGAAATGGTGCGGCTTACGGCCACGGAATCGCAGCTGATGAAGATCTTCTCGGCCGCGCCGGGGGAGGCGCTGACCCGGTCCAAGCTGGTTGAGGATCTGGGCCGGGACCATGGCCAGGCGCAGGAGCGCGCGGTGGATGTGCAGATCACGCGCCTGCGGCGCAAGATCGAGACCGACCCCAAGCAGCCGCGCTACCTGCAAACGGTACGCGGCGCGGGGTATATGCTGGCACCCGATTGAAGCTGGGCGACACAAAAATCTTCCAAGATTTTTGTAAATTTCTTGCAAGAAATTTGCCCCGCCAAGCATCAACGTTACTCCCAATCGCGGCCGTAGGGCTTGGGGATCTCCTGGGGATCGGTCCCGCGTGTCACCGGCCGCGCCCTAAGATCGGTGCGCACCGCGCGCAGAGCACCGCCACCAGTGCGGCGTGAAGGATGCTTGTCATTCGGCCGCCTTTGCGGTTCCTATGGTACCATGTCAACGCTGCTCTTATCACACCCCGCCAGTCTGGAACACGTGACCCCGCCGGGCCATCCCGAGAGGGTGGCGCGCTATCAGGCGATCACCCAGGCTTTGTCTGACCCCGCCTTCGACGGGCTGATCCGCAAAGAGGCGCCGATGGGCGACCGCGCGGAGGTCCTGCGCTGCCACCCCGAGGACTACGTGGCGCGGATCGAGGCCGCGATCCCGGCCGAGGGCTACCGCTCGCTGGACGCGGACACCCATGTCTCGCCCGGCTCGCTGGAGTCGGCCATGCGCGCGGTGGGCGGCAACTGCGCCGCCGTGGACGCGGTGCTGGCCGGTAAGGCGGGCAATGCCTTTACCGCGATGCGCCCGCCGGGGCACCATGCCGAGACCGCCACTGCCATGGGCTTTTGCCTCTTCGGCTCGGTGGCCATCGCCGCCAAGCGCGCGCTGGATCATCATGGGCTGGGCCGCGTTGCCGTCATCGATTTCGACGTGCATCACGGCAATGGCACGCAGGATCTGCTGTGGAGCGAGGGGCGCGCCTTGTTTGCTTCATCGCACCAGATGCCGCTCTACCCCGGCTCGGGTGCGGCGCATGAGACCGGCGCCCATGACAACGTGCTGAACGCGCCGCTTGATCCGATGACGGGCAGCGCCCAGATGCGCGCCGCCTATGACCAGGTGATCCTGCCCGCCGTGCGCGACTGGCAGCCCGAGCTGATCCTGATCTCGGCCGGGTTCGACGCCCATGCGGACGACCCGCTGGCGAACCTGAACTGGACGACCGAGGACTTCGCCTGGGTCACCCGCCGCATCTGCGAGACGGCGGACGCGGTCTGCGACGGGCGCGTTGTGTCCACGCTTGAGGGCGGCTATGACCTGGGCGCGCTGGCGGAGGGCACCGCGGCGCATGTGCAGGTCCTGATGGAGGTAGCCGGATGAGCGACACAGAGAAACCCGTTGGCGAGATGAGCTTTGAGGAGGCGATGCGCGCCCTGGAGGCGGTCGTGGGCCAGCTGGAATCAGGTGACGTGGAACTGGAGGCCTCGATCAAGCTCTACGAGCGCGGCGCCGAGCTGAAGAAGCGCTGCGAGGCCAAGCTGAAAGAGGCCGAAGAAAAGGTCGCCGCGATCACGCTGAACGCCGATGGGCAGGCCACAGGCACGCAGCCGCTCGATGCATCGTGACTATTCAAGAGCGAATAGCACATACGAGAAAGCTGATCGACCGGAAGATTGCCGCCCGAGTGGGCGGGTCTCTGCCATTGCATCAAGCAATGCGCTACGCGTTGGTAGGCGGAAAGAGATTTCGTGCATTCTTAGCACTGGAGAGCGCTAAGTTGTTCCAGGTTCCCGAGGAGACGGCGATCCGACCCGCCATGGCGATTGAGGCGATGCACGCCTATTCGCTTGTGCATGATGACTTGCCTTGCATGGATGACGACGATTTTCGACGTGGCCAGCCGACCGTTCATAAAAAGTGGGACGAAGCCACGGCGGTGCTTGCGGGGGATGCCCTTCAAGCGCTTGCTTTTGAACTCGCACTGCACCCGTATGGAAAATTCGGCGAGGAAAAGTCGACTGTCGGCAGCGATACTCAGCGCGCGCATTTCGCCTTTATGCTAGCTATGTCCGCCGGGAACGGAGGCATGGTTAAGGGGCAGGCACTGGATATAGCGGCTGAGAACGCGAAGGAACCCTTAAGCCTTGACGACATTCTTGATCTGCAGGCGCACAAAACTGGCAAGCTAATTGAATTGCCATGCCTGGTTGGGCCGTATTTCACCAACATTCCAGATCTGGCAGACCACCATTCGACCGAACGCATGGGCCTCTACGGGCACAAGATCGGCCTCGCCTTCCAGATCGCCGACGACATCCTCGATGTCGAGGGCGACGCCGCCACCGTGGGCAAGGCCGTGGGCAAGGACGCGGGCGCCGGAAAGGCCACCTTTGTCAGCCATCTGGGCCTAGACGGGGCGAAACGCCGCGCCCAGGAGCTGGTGACAGAGGCTATAGAGTGCTTATCTATCTATGGTGACGAGGCTGAGACCTTGAGAGAGGCCGCGCGCTTCGTTATCTCGCGCCAGAGCTAAGGCGAGGCATCCATGGCCGACGACAGACCACAGACACCGACACTGGACCGGGTGCAGAGCCCGGCGGACCTCAAAAGGCTGAGCGACGCCGAGCTGTGCCGCGTGGCCGATGAGCTGCGCGCCGAGACCGTCTCGGCGGTCTCCGAGACCGGCGGGCATCTGGGCGCGGGACTGGGCGTTGTGGAGCTGACCGTGGCGCTGCATGCGGTCTTTGACACGCCGCGGGACCGACTGATCTGGGACGTCTCGCACCAATGCTACCCGCATAAGATCCTCACCGGGCGGCGCGACCGCATCCGCACCCTGCGCCAGAAGGACGGGCTGAGCGGCTTCACCAAGCGGTCCGAGAGCGCCTATGACCCGTTCGGGGCGGCGCATTCCTCGACGTCGATCTCTGCCGCGTTGGGTTTCGCCGTGGCGCGTGATCTGGGCGGGGCGGCCGAGCCTGCGCTGGGCGATGCGATCGCGGTGATCGGCGATGGCGCCATGAGCGCGGGCATGGCCTATGAGGCGATGAACAACGCGGGCCACCTCAAGCGGCGCCTCTTTGTGATCCTCAACGACAACGAGATGTCCATCGCCCCGCCTGTGGGCGCGATGTCGAGCTACCTGTCCAGCCTCTATGCGGGCGCACCCTTCCAAGAGCTGAAGGCCGCCGCGAAGGGGGCCGTGAGCCTGCTGCCCGAGCCCTTCCAGGAAGGCGCGCGGCGGGCCAAGGAGATGCTCAAGGGCATGGCCGTGGGCGGGACATTCTTTGAGAGCCTGGGCTTTAGCTATCTCGGCCCCATCGACGGGCATGACCTGGAGCAGCTCCTGCCGGTGCTGCGCACCGTGAAGGACCGCGCCACGGGGCCGATGCTGATCCATGTGGTCACGCAGAAAGGCAAGGGCTACGCCCCCGCCGAGACGGCCCGCGACAAGGGGCACGGGGTGTCCAAGTTCGACGTGGTGACCGGCGCGCAGCGCAAGGCGCCCTCGAATGCGCCCAGCTACACCAAGGTCTTCGCGCAGGCGCTTCTTGAGGAAGCCGCCGAGGACGACAAGATCTGCGCCGTGACCGCCGCGATGCCGGACGGGACGGGCCTGAACCTTTTTGCCGAGCGCTACCCCAGCCGGTGCTTTGACGTAGGCATCGCCGAGCAGCACGGGGTGACCTTTGCGGCGGGGCTCGCCGCGGGCGGGATGAAGCCCTTCTGCGCGATCTACTCGACCTTCCTGCAGCGCGGCTATGACCAGGTCGTCCATGACGTGGCGCTGCAGCGCCTGCCGGTGCGCTTCGCGATTGACCGCGCCGGGCTGGTGGGCGCCGATGGCGCGACCCATGCGGGCGCCTATGACATCGGCTTCATGGCGAACCTGCCCGGCATGGTGGTGATGGCCGCCGCTGACGAGGCGGAGCTCAAGCACATGGTCGCCACGGCGGTGGCGCATGACGAGGGGCCGATAGCGTTCCGCTTCCCGCGCGGCGAGGGCGTTGGCGTCGAGATGCCGGAGCGCGGCGAGGTGCTGCAGATCGGCAAGGGCCGCTTGGTGCGCGAGGGCAAGGGCGTGGCGATCCTGTCCTTCGGGGCGCGGCTGAAAGAGGTTCTGGAGGCGGCGGACAATCTGGGCGCGCAGGGTATCGCGCCGACCGTGGCCGACGCGCGTTTCGCCAAGCCGCTGGATCGCGACCTGATCCTGGCGCTCGCGGCCGAGCACGACGTGCTCGTCACCATCGAGGAGGGCGCGGTCGGAGGCTTTGGCAGCCATGTGGCGCAACTGCTCGCCGATGAGGGCGTATTTGATACCGGTCTGAAGTTTCGGTCCATGGTCCTGCCGGACACATTCATCGACCAGGCCAGCCCCAGCGACATGTATGCGGTCGCAAAGCTTAACGCCGCCGACATTCAAGCTAAGATACTCACGGTTCTAAATGTGGATAACCTGGCAGATCGGCGCGCCTGATGCCGGAAATCAACACAAACTTGCAGGACGGACCGGAAAACTGCACGAATTGTTAGAAAGAAACCCGCCCACAGGTAGATGAGAGACACGTACTAAACGGGGCGGTAACATGAAAAAACTCATCCTAACGGGCGCATTCGCGCTGCTCGCAACCTCTGCTTTTTCTGGTGGGTTGCATGATCCGGTGGTGGCACCGGACGTGGTTGTCGTGGACGCTGTGGAATCGGCCGGATCAGACGAATGGGTCGGCGTTCTAATGACCTTCTTGACGATCATATATCTCGGCGTCGGCGGCTAACCTGCGCCTGAGACCGCGATTGTCATGTTAGCTATCGTCACCGAGAAGGGCGCGTAGCCCGTCTCGGTAGTTTTTGTATCTCAGAACAACGCCAAGCTCTGCCTTGATCCGCTCGTTGCGGACGCGCTTTGATTCCGCGTAAAAGCTGCGGGCCATGGGTGTCATGTCCGCGGCCTCATAGTCGATTGCGGGCGGTACGGGCACGCCCAGCAGCTGGGCGGCATAGGCGATCACGTCCTCTGGCGGCGCTGGGTCGTCGTCGCAGAGGTTGTAGATCGCGCCGGGGTTGGGCCGCGCGATGGAGGCGGCAAGCACCTGGGCGATGTCCTCGACATGGATGCGGCTGAAGACCTGGCCGGGCTTAATGATGCGCCGCGCAGTGCCTGCGCGCACCTTTGCAAAGGGCCCCCGACCGGGCCCGTAGATCCCAGCGAGCCGGAAGATGTGCAGCGGCAGATCGGCGTCAGCGGCCAGCGCTTGCCAGGCGCTCTCTGCCTCCACGCGCATCTGACCGCGCCGCGTCGCGGGGGTCAGGTCGGCGGTCTCGTCCACCCACCCGCCATTATGGTCGCCATACACGCCCGTCGTGGAGAGGTAGCCGACCCATTCGGGCCGGGATCCTTCAATCTGTGCCCGCGCGGCGTTCAAAACGGGGTCGCCCTCTGGCCCCGGGCTCGCGGAGATCAGGATATGCGTCGCGGTGCTTAGCGCCTCGGCGAGGTCCGAGCCGGGCCAGATCAGCGCCTCGGCCCCTTCGTCGCGGATGGTCTCGGCTTTTGCCTCGGACCGCGTCGTGCCAATCACCCGCCAGCCCTGCGGCAAGAGCAGGCGCGCCAACGCCCGCGCGGAATACCCGTGACCAAATGAGAGCAGCGTTTTCTGCATATGCGCGCCTTTGCTTACACCCGCCCCGACCGGGCGTTCCGCGCGAGTTATTCACCGATCCGGAGAGAATTAAAGGGCCCCAGCGCGGGGCGGCGCGATAAATTTGCCGAGACTTCGGGCTTGACCTGACATTTATTTACGTAATAGTTAATTAATGGAATTAGGAATTAATGACCCAATGACCCTACCAAAGACCTTTGCCGCGCTTGGCGACCCCACCCGGTTCGCGATTGTCGAGCGCTTGATGTCCGACGGCGCGCTGGCCGCGGGCGCGCTGCAGGACGTCGCGGATATCTCGGCGCCTGCGATCTCGCGCCACCTCAAGGTCCTGCGCGAAGCCGGCCTGATCACCCAAAGCGTGGATAAGCAGCGCCGCATCTACGCGGTGGCTCCGCAAGCGCTGGGCGAGATCAACGCCTGGATGGTCGAGCATGAGGCGTTCTGGAATGCCAGCCTCGACCGGCTCGCCGCCGCCCTGAAAGAGGACGACTGAATGCCCAATTTGACGCTAGAACGCAGCTTTGCCGCGCCGATCGAGAAGGTCTTTGACTTCGTCTCCAAGACCGAGCACCTGCTGAAATGGTGGGGGCCCGAGACGGTTCAAGTGACCGAGCACGCGCTGGCCATGGACAAGCCCGGGCCTTGGATGTCGGTGATGACGAACGATGCCGGGGGCCGCTTTAAGGTGTCGGGCCAGGTCACCCATGTCGATCCGCCGAACTCCATCGGCTTTACCTGGGCCTGGCATGACGAGGCGGACCAGCGCGGCGTGGAGAGCCACGTGACGATCCGGCTGGTGCCGGCCCAGAACGGCGGCACGCATTTCACACTGAGCCATGTGGACCTGCCCGACGAGGAGGCCGCGCAGAACCACAACCAGGGTTGGACGTCGAGCTTGCGCAAGCTGCAGGCGATGTCGGACGCGTAATCCAAAGAAGCGCAATAAGGAGGAATTTGAATGCCCAGATATATGTTTGTTTATCACGGCGGCAAAGCGCCCGAGAGCCCCGAGGAGGGCGAAAAGGCCATGGCCGCATGGGGCGCTTGGTATGGCGCGATGGGCGACGCGGTGGCCGATGGTGGGGGGCCTGCAGGGCCGTCCATGACCGTCAGTCCCAGCGGCGTGGCTGAGGATGGCGGCGCGAACCCGGTCTCTGGCCTCACCATCGTTGAGGCCGCCGATCAGGCCGCCGCCTGCGAGATGGCAAAGGGCTGCCCTATGATCGAAGAAGGGTCCGGATCCGTAGAGGTCGCAGAAATAATTCAAATGTGAAAGGAATCGTGTATGCTCTCACAAACCTGAAGGGGGTGTGAGATGTCTGAGCCAAGCCTTGATGGCGCATATGCGCTGAATTCACTCGATGATACCAAGCGGCTCTATGCCGACTGGGCGGAGTCCTATGACAGCGACTTCGCTGGGCAAATGGACTTCACCCTTCCGGCCAGTGTCGCCGAGGCCTTCGCGGCCGCAGGTGGTGCCGGGCCCGTCCTTGATTTTGGCTGTGGTACCGGGCTCATCGGCGAGCGGCTGACGCAGCTCGGCGTGGGGCCATTGGATGGCGCTGATCTGTCAAAGGAAATGCTGGCCGTGGCGGCCCGAAAGGGCTGCTACGGCCATCTCGTGTCAGGTGACGTGCTGGATGGCTATCACATGCCGGGGGCGCCCTATGCGGGCGTGGTCAGCTCTGGCACCTTCACGAACGGGCATGTCGGGCCAGAGGCAATTTCGATCCTGCTGGACCTGGCCGCGCCAGGGGCACTGTTTGCCCTGTCGGTCAACAAGCAACATTTCGAGGCGCTGGGGTTCCAGGCCGCTTTGGACGGGCTCGCGGATCGGATCGCGGCGTTGGAGCTGCCAGAAGTCCGTTTCTACGGGCCCAACGCAACCGGGGCACACAAGGATGATACGGGGTATATCGCGACCTTCCGCAAGCGATAAGGCGCGCGCGGCTCTTGTTCTGCCGAGGCGTTTTTGTTGGAGATTGTTAGGAAAATCTTGGTGATTCGTCCCGGATCATAGATCCGGGTGGGAGCGGCCGCTCGGTGACTGACGTCACCCACCCGGTTTCAAGTTCGCGGTGACATTCTAAGAAATCGTTAAAAAAATTGGGCCCGGCGGGGATTTGCCGCGGCCCGTTCAAAACATGCCGGTCGCAAACACGAGGAGCCGATCTAGGACCGGCGAAGACGCCCAAAAGGGCGGATGAGCGGCTACCTTCAGAGGATCGCAAAAAAACCTGAATCTGGTACGAAAGCGAAACGCGGCAGAACCCGCTGACTTAGCGGGCGTTTGCCTTCAACCTTATGCCTCAAGTTAAAGGCGGCACGCTTTAGAGCAGCCAGCACAGAAAAGCGCAGGGCGTAGACCAGGATAGCCAGGGGATGGAATGGCCAGGTGAAAAGCGGCTCAGCCGCACCTGCCCCCGGAGGCGGCTCCAACGCTCGGCCTCGCTCCCGATTCTGAAGTCAGACATGGCGCGCCTCCCTTGCCTGGCCTTCAGCCCGCACAGGGACAGGAGTTGCTTCTAACGGGATTGCGGCCTTGGAACGGTCGGAATCTAACCGCCCAGCTTGCCCGCCAACCGCTTGCGCCGCGCGTTCATCTGGTCGCGCCCGTCATCCGTGCCGTCATGGAAAGAGCCGAACAGCTTGTCCCAGGGGATCTCGAGCGAGCCGTAGTTGCACTCAAAATATCGGTGGTGCATCTGGTGATGGAACGTGCCCATCGCCAGCCTCTCTTTGTCCTTCACCAGCAGGGCGGCATAGCCCGAATGCGTCGTCACCGCGCTGAGCGTGTAGTACTGCAGGTGGAACAGGATATGCAGCGGGTGGCTGGCGAACAGCCAATGCACCAAGACCCCGCCCAGGAACATCACATGTTCCAGCGGGTGCATCGACATGCCCGACCACGGCCCGACATTGGTGTTCCGGTGATGCAGGTGGTGCGCGATCTTGTAGAGCGGTCGCCAATGCAGCGCGCGGTGAATCCAGTAGAACCAAAAGCTCTCCCAGATCGGGATCAGAAAGAAGATCGCGACGAACCAGACCGGGTTCTGCGCGAATGTCAGCCAGGGGATCCAGCCATTGGCCAAGGCCCAAAGCATCAAGACCTCGAGCGCTGTCCACACCGCGACGCCGCTGGAGAGCGTCCAGAACGCGTTGTCCCAGACCTGGCGGCCGAACGTGAAACTGCGCCCGTCCTTCATCGCGCGCGGGTCGAATTTAAGCCGCGTGCCCTGGCCCTGGTGGGCGTAAAACCACCAATGCAGTGCCGCGGCGACCACGCCGATCAAGACGAAGTTTCGCAGCCACAGCTCCGCGACCCAGCCAAGAGCCAGGCTTTGCATCTGCTCGATCGGTGGCGTGAACCAGAACCAGCTGACCATGGCGATGCCCAGGATCAGCAGCTTCTCTGAGACCAGGAACCAAGACGCCCAGAACCACCGCAGGATCGCCACTGGCCTCAGCGGCCAGCGAAACAGGGGCGAGACCTGTATCGGCAGGTCAGGAGTGTGGTTCCAGCGCGAGGCTTCTTGTTCACTCATATCCTTGAGCTTCGCCCGGATCGCAGCGTCAGGGCAAGACATGTTGTGACATCAAACCTCAATTGGGCTGAACGTGGCCAACCAGCCCATAATGGTCCGAGCCCAGCAGAGGGCGGCGCTCCACCCGCCCACTGGCGGCATACACATGGTCAATGAACATGGGCAGCCGCCCGCGCATGAAGAGCGTTGGCCGCAATGGCCGCAGCTCGCGTGTGCCGGAAACCTGCGCGATCCGGCGGCTGGGACGCGTCACAGGGAACATGTTGAGATCCGCGCCGATGACCACAGGGCCGTCCATCTTCGCCAGCATCGGTTCGATGAGCCGCAGCCGCGCGGCTTGGTCATAGGGGTAGGGCCATGGCAGGTGGATCGAGGCCACCCAAATCGGTCCGCCGTCGGTCTCCACCTGCGCCGCAGCCAGGCCGCGCCGGGGCGAGCATTGCTGGGACCCGGTGCGCATCGGGTGCCGGGACAGCACGGCAAGGTCGCTCCAGCGCGAGAAGTCGCAAATATGAACGTGCGGGTAGGTTTTGGCCAGGAGCTCCAATATCGCCTTGTTGCGGTCCGAGAGTTCCTGGAACGTCACCACATCCGCCCCGCTGGAGATGATGTCTTCGGCCAGAGCGGGCAGCTCGGCGTTTCGGAACCACAGGTTCTTTTGGTAGATCGTAAAGCCGCCCGCCGGGCCGGTCGGCGCCAGCAGCGCTCAGCCGTGTTGCGCCAACAAGACAGCGAAGACGCATGTCAGAACCTTGCCCGCGCGGCCCCAGAGCAGCCCCGCCGCGAAGAGCCCGAACAGCCCCAGAGCCGGCGCCGCGATGGCAACCAGATCCCCCGCTGGGTGCAGCGCGCCGAGATAGGAAAAGACCAGTGCGGCCAGACAAAGGCCGGCTATCGAGGACAAAACTATTCGGCGCATATCCTGTCTCTGAAGGGGCGGTTGGTCCCGACGTACTCTTAAGTGGCGTAGTTCGAACCCTCGTCGTCCAGGATCGCCTTCAGCTCTGACAGGTGACGCACATCCTGGTTGTCGTATTCCTCGATATCAGCGGCGACCTGCGCGGCGATCTCGTCGGGGATGTAGCGCAGGGGCTGGCCGGTCTGCAGCGCGCGGATGTAGGTCTCGGCGGCGCGCTCAAAGTAGTACATCCGATTGAAGGTCTCGGCCACGGTCCTGCCGATCACCATGATCCCGTGATTGCCCATAACCATGACGGTGTGCTTGGGATCTGCGAAAAGCTCGGCGCAGCGCTCGCCCTCTTCCTCAAAGGCCAGCCCGCCGAAGTTCTCGTCGATCACCACGCGGTCGTGGAAGATCGCGGTGTTCTGGTCGATCGCGGGCAAGCGGCTATCGGCGAGGCTGGCCAGGACGGTGGCGTGCACCGAGTGCACATGCATCGCGCAGCGCGCGTGCGGGACGCGGCGGTGGATCGCGCCGTGCAGCCCCCACGCCGTCGCATCGGGCGCGTCGGGCCGGTCCAGCGTGTTGGGGTCGTTGGCATCCAGATGCAGCAGCTCCGAGGCCTTCACCCGGCTGAAATGCACCTGGTTGGGGTTCATCAGGAACTGCGTGCCGTCGTCGTTCACAGCCAGCGAAAAGTGGTTCGACACCGCCTCGTGCAAGTTCAGGCGCGCGGTCCAGCGAAACGCGGCGGCAAGATCGACACGCTCCTGCCAGTGGTCCAGGTTCGGTCGGATCTGTGTGACGGACATGCGCGGGCCTCCATAGCTATGCGCGCATTAGGCCATGCCGCTGACGGGATTTCTAGCCCAGAGGCGACAAGCCAGCCGTCGCAGACATAACAACGGTCAGATTGGGATCCGCGCCTCAAGACCGCTTGGCCCAATCCCCGCGCTTCGGCGGGCCCTTTGGGTGACGTACCGTTTGATTAACTGCTCATAAAACGAAAGCTCATCCCGGTTCCGGCGCAGCGTCTCTAGCGCATTCCCCACGCTTTGCGGGGCACTATCCGCGGTCTCGCCATCAATCGAGGTCAGCTGCAGGCAAGGGTGGATCAGCCCGAGCAGCGCGCGCAAGCTTGTTTGATCACAGACCTGATCGGCGGCGTCGATGTAGCGCAGATCCCTAAACAATCCGCGCAACGTCCCCACCATGCGCTTGAACCGAACGACGGCCTGCTGGACGCCGTCCCTGCATTTGTAGAACACGATCCGCATCCCGCCCAGCACAAGATCCTGCAGCTCCACGAATGCATCGGGCAGGCTCAGCATATTGGGGCGGGCTTGGCTTTCCCGTAGATGTCTTCCCACCAGAGCAGCGAACGCGGCGGGAAAGGCGCTCTCTAACGTTTCAGGCGTGCGAAACGTGATGCAGTTCTCAAACGCGCCGGTCTTGTGGGCGACCTTTCGCACCGTCCAGTCGCGCCGCTTTTGATCTGATGCGTTGATCTGCAACGTGATCAACAGTTCTTGCTCGGCGACAAGAGAGCCTTCGACCCCCAAAGGTGGAATTTCAGCTATTTCAGAAGGCGGCGAACTTTGCAGCGGGGTAAACAAAACAGACCTCGTCCATGTTACAAGTATTGGCTAGAAGGATGTTTAAACTTTGAGCTTCTAAAATTGAGTAAAGCTATGGGGCGCTTTTCAGGTGTTTGATTGGTGATAGTTTATATAAATTTATCAATGGGTTGCGCCGCAATTCTCTGGCCGACCGCCTCGGCGCCTCGCCATTTTGGGGGAGGGCTGGGCGCCGCCGACGGCAAGGTTTAATTAACGAAGCGGCACTCTTTCTCTGCCCAACGGGACGTGTTGGTCCTGAATTCGCATAATGCACGCGATGCGCGACCGTCACTCTGCTGCGATTCGGCGCCAAGAAGAATTTATGCGGTGAGGCCCTGCGGCTCGTCCAAGTCATTCGCGCGGCAGCACGCCGTTACGGTATTCGCAAGCAAGCAGGCGATGGTCATCGGCCCAACCCCTCCTGGCACCGGCGTGATGGCGCCAGCAACCTCGGCGCAGCTCGCGAAATGGCAGTCGCCAACCAACCGGGTCTTGACGCTGCCGTCCTCGTTTGTGCCCCTCTCGGGCGCGTCGATGCGATTGATGCCCACATCGATCACCGTCGCTCCGGGCTTGATCCAGTCGCCGACGATCATCTCGGGACGCCCCACCGCGCCGACGACGATGTCTGCGCCGCGCACCACCTCGGGAAGGTCCTTGGTCCGGCTATGGGCGATTGTCACCGTGCAGCTATCCTTGAGCAGCAGGTTCGCCATCGGCTTGCCGACGATGTTCGACCGCCCAACGACCACGGCGTTCAACCCGCTCAGGGAGCCATGGTGCTCGCGCAGCATCATCAGGCAGCCCAGCGGTGTGCAGGGCACCATGGACTTCTGCCCCGTCCCCAACAGGCCAACATTCGAGATGTGGAACCCGTCCACATCCTTGGCCGGATCAATCGAATTGATCACCAGGTCGGAATTCAGATGCCCCGGCAGGGGAAGCTGCACGAGTATCCCATGCACCGTTGGGTCTGCATTGAGCTGATCAATCAGCGCCAGCAGGTCCGCCTCGGAGGTGTCTATGTCAAGCTTGTGCTCGAAGGAGTTCATGCCGACTTCGACGGTCTGCTTGCCTTTGGAGCGCACATAGACCTGGCTTGCGGGGTCCTCACCCACCAAAACCACGGCAAGACCGGGCGTGATGCCGTGCTCTTCTTTGAGCCTCGCGACATGCTCGGTCACCTTGCCGCGCACGTCCGCCGCAAATGCCTTTCCGTCGATAATCTTTGCCGCCATGTCAGCCTCCCCGAATCGCCCCTTTGCGCTTTGCCAGATTTCTCACCCTTGTGCCACATCGGCGCCTGCGGGATAGCGACACACCCAATTGCCAACGCGACAGGCGGGGCAAAGCCGCGCATGTTTCTCCAGTGAGGGTTTTGCGGCCAAGGGACAGCGGAGAATCGCCCAGAAAGCGGCGATATGGCGCGCCTAAATGCAACCTAAATAGGAATGCAGCGGGTGACTTTTAGCTCGAAATTGAGTAATGCAGCGGCTGCCGGTTTTGCGCTAACATCTTGGAAGGGCCATATGGGCCGTTGGTTTCAATTCGCATTAGGCGTTGCGATCGCCGGGCTTTTTGTCTGGCTCATTCTCCGGCATGTGGACGTGGCGGATGTTTGGGGCGCCCTTGCTGCGTCGCAGCCCGGGTGGATCGCCGCGGCAGTGGTTTTGTTTTTCGCCGGCTATGCCGCGCGCGTGGCGCGCTGGCGGCTGATGTTGAGCGATGGCAACCCGCAGATCACGGGCGGTCGCGCGTTTGGGCCGTTCATGGCTTCGATTGCGGCCAATAACGTGCTGCCCTTTCGGGCGGGCGACGTCTTGCGGGCCTTCGGTTTCACAAAATGGCTGGGACAAAGCGCCTCTGCGGTGCTGGCGACCCTGCTTGTAGAGCGGTTTTTGGATCTTTTGACGCTTCTGCTTGCGCTGGGGCTGGCGCTGTTTTGGTTCGGGCTCGGCGGCGAAACAGCGGGGCAGCTCGTGGGCATGGGGGCCACCGGGCTGATCGCCTTGGGCCTTTGCGTGCTGGCGGTACTTTTGTTTCCGGGCCTGTTGGCGCCGATTGTCTTCGCGGTAATCCGATTGGTTGCGCGTGTCTCGGCCGGGCTTGGACGCAAATTAGAGGCCGCCGCGACAAAGGTGTTCGAAACGCTGGCGACCCAAGCCAAGGGACCCCGCATGGTGGTGCTGGTGCTGTGGTCCTTCGTGGCCTGGATATGCGAAGGCTTGGTGTTCTATTGCACGGCCCTGGCGCTTCCGATGCTGGTTGAGGCCACGGCGGTATGGCTGGCGCTGCCGGTGGGCACTCTGTCCACGCTGATCCCGTCAACGCCGGGCTATCTGGGCACGTTTGACTTCTTCGTAGTCCAGGCGATGCAGCTGGTCGGCAACCCGGCGGTCGCCGCGACGGCCTTTGCGGTGCTGGTGCATATGGTGCTTTGGCTGCCGGTCACGATCGTTGGCGGCATCTGTTTGCTCTATCTTAACAGCCAGGGCGCATTCACCCGCCCAAGCGCCTCCACCGACACTTCTGAACCTGCAAAGGCAATTTGAACATGGTCTCCGACACGCTCGACAGTTTCCTCATTATCGGCGGCGGGTTCGCGGGTCTCTCGGCGGCGTTCGAGCTGACAAAGGCCGGCCAAAAGGTCACGGTGCTGGAGGCAGATGCCGGGGTCGGCGGATTGGCCTCGGCGTTTGAGGTCGAGGGCGGCGAGCGCCTGGACCGTTTCTATCACCACTGGTTCACCAACGACCTGGAGGTCATGGGGCTGATCGACGATCTGGGGATGCGTGATCATGTGGTCGAGCATCCGACCAATACCGGGCTCTATTTTGCCAATACGATCTTCAAGCTCTCCACGCCGATGGATCTGCTGAAGTTCAAGCCCCTGCCGTTCCTGGATCGCATTCGGTTGGGCCTTTTGGCGCTGCGCGCGCGGCGGGTGAAGAGCTGGATGGATCTAGAGCACCGCACCGCCGCGGAATGGCTGACCTCGCTGGGCGGCAAGAACGTCTATCGCGTGGTGTGGGAGCCGCTTATGAGCGGCAAGTTCGGCCCTTATGCCGACAAGATCTCGGCGGTCTGGATGTGGAACAAGCTGAAGCTGCGCGGCGGGTCCCGTGGCAAGGGCGGCGAGGAGCGGCTGTGCTATTTCAGCGGGGGCTTCGTGAAGCTGGCCGAAGAGACCGCGCGCCAGGTGGCGGCGCAGGGCGGCGAGATCAGGCTCAACGCAGCCGTTGAGAGCCTCACCCAAGGGCCCGACGGCTGGACGGCCAGGGGCGCGTGGGGCGAAGTGACCGCGGACCGCGTCATTGCCACCCCGGCCTTGCCGCAGGTGGCCGATATGATCCGCGACACCGCGGATGCAGACTATGTCGCCAGCCTGGACCGGATCGACTATCTGGCCAATGTCTGCCTGGTGCTGCAGCTTGATCGGTCGCTGTCGTCTACGTACTGGTTGAACGTGAACGACCCAAGCTTCCCTTATGTGGCGGTGATCGAGCATACCAATTTCGAGAAGGCCGAGACCTATGGCGGCAACCACATCGTCTATCTATCGAAATACCTGCCGCACACAGACGATCTGTATCGGATGAGCGACGAAGAGGTCCTGGAGTTCTCGATCCCGCATCTTCAGAAGATGTTCCCCGCCTTCAGCCCCGATTGGATCCGCAAATCAAATGTTTGGCGGGCGCGGTGGTCTCAGCCAGTGGTTGAACAGCACTATTCAAAGCTTATTCCGCATGAGGACGCCCCGCTGGAGGGTTTGCATCTGTGCTCCATGGCACAGATCTACCCCGAGGACCGCGGGACCAACTATGCCGTCCGAGAAGGGCGCCGCATCGGCAAACGCTTAGCGGGTAGCCAAAGTGGCCAAAACTCGCGCATCAACATCGCCGCTCAATAGGCTAACATTGCTAATCTCTTCAGAAAAATGTAGAGCCGGTGGTGGCGTCTAACGAAGCTAGAGGCAACTAATTTAATGAATAGTGTTGGACTATCGGCCGTGGTGCCTTGCTACAATGAAGAAGCCTCGCTGCCGGAGCTTTATCGCCGGTTGACCGACGCATGTCGGCTGGCAATGGGTGACAACTACGAGATTGTGCTTGTCGATGATGGATCGATGGACGCAACCTGGGGTATGATCCATTCGCTTTCGATCGAGGACGATCACATCGTCGCCGTCAAGCTGGCGCGCAACCATGGCCACCAGATCGCCCTGTCCTCTGGGCTGGAAATCTGCCGCGGCGACCGAATTCTTGTCATCGATGCCGACCTTCAGGACCCGCCAGAGCTGTTGCAGCCAATGCTAAAAGTGATGGAGGATGGCGCAGACGTGGTCTATGGCCAGCGTACCGAGCGCAAAGGCGACATCTGGTTCAAGCGCATCACCGCCGCGGCGTTCTATCGGCTGCTAGATCGGTTGGTGGAAACCGATATTCCTAAGGACACGGGTGACTTCCGGCTGATGAATCGCAAGGTGCTGTCTGTCTTGCTCGATATGCCAGAGCGGCACCGCTACATTCGCGGCATGGTGGCCTGGGCCGGTTTCAACCAAGTCGCTTTTCCCTACGCACGGGACGAACGCTTTGCTGGTGAGACCAAGTATCCGCTCAAACGGATGCTGTCGCTATCTGCAGACGCGATCACTGGCTTCTCCGTGCGCCCGCTGAAATTGGCGTCTTATCTTGGGTTCATTTTTGGCGCCATCGCCGCAATGATGATCTTCTACACCATCGGTCAGTGGCTTTTCTTCGAGACCGTTTCGGGTTGGACCAGCCTCATCACCGTGGTGCTGGTTCTGTCCAGCGTGCAGCTTTTGGTGCTTGGCGTGATCGGCGAGTATCTTGGGCGGCTCTTTATCGAAAGCAAACAGCGTCCGATGTTCATCATCGACCGCGTTGTGGTTGGCGGGGTGGAAAGCTCTTACTCCGCGCGAATTGAAGATCGCGATGCTGCCAAATCCGACCCGCTGACCAAGCGCGCTGCAGAATAGTTTGGCGGTCAGCAAAAAGCCGGCAGAAAGGCCCGCGCCGGGCAGCAAGTGGCTTAACTGGATTGATCTGCCGCTGCGGTCCGACATCGGCTTTGGCTGGCTGTTTGCGATCACGCTTCTTCTGTTGGCGCAAGAGATGTTGCCCGTTGGCTGGAAGGTCAACGAGATGCACTATTTCGATCTGGGGCTGCGGTTCACCCACCCGGAGCGTTTCACCGAGTATCACGCGGTTTTCGACGGGCTGACGTTCCGGTCGCTGGGTCTGTACCTGATTGGGTATTCCGTGGCCTGGCTGGGTCACGAGACGGCCCATGCGGTTCTGGCTTTCGGGCTATGGTTGGCGATGTCCGCCGCCGTGGCGTTCGCGCTGAATGCGATGCGCGTCTCGGTCGTCGTTCTGGTGTTGGCGATGCTGGCCTTCCTAAAGAACGGCCAAGAGCTGATGGGCGGCGAGTGGATCTTTGACGCGGTCGAGGGGAAGGTTTTCGCCTATGTCGCGGTCTTTGCCGCCCTCGGTTTCGTCCTGCGCGGCCGCCTTTTAGGGGCGGCGGTTCTGCTGGCCCTTGCCGCGTATATGCATTTTCTGGTCGGCGGTTTCTGGGGGATCGCGCTGATCTTTCTGGCGATGGTTTTGGGGCATCGCGGGCGGGCGCTGGGCGGCATGGCGGCGCTGTTTGTCCTGTCGGTATTGCCGCTCGGCTGGATCCTGCTGTCGGGCCGATTTGGCGTCTCGCTGGATTATTCGGGCGTCGACCTCACCGTGAACCAGATTTATTCGGGCTACCGCCATGCGCATCACGTGGCGCCTTTTGAGAGCGCGGCGATATTCGAGCGGTTTTGGCGGGTAGGCGCTATCTGGACCGCGCTCCTGGCCGCGGCATTGCTGGCGCTTGCGGCCATTCGCGTCTGGCCCCGCAGAAGCGAGGCGCTCTGGCTGGGCGGCGTCACCGCCTACCTCGTTTTGGCGTTCGGGCTGGCATATCTGGACCGTGAGGCACACCACTTTGGCACGCTCTACCTATTCCGCCCGTCGTCCTTGGGCCTGCTTCTTGCATTGTTGGTCCTCATAGATGGCGCCTTGTCATTGGCACCATTGCTGTTGCGCAGGGTGGCGGCGATTGCGTTCCTCTTTTTGATGCTGCTGGACGTCGTTCCTGACGTGGTGGAGCAGGCGCAATTGTCGGCGCGCGCGCCCACTCTGTTAGCGGCGCTGACCGAGGACGAAGAAGCACTGCTGATTTGGACAAAAGAGAACACGCCGCCGCGGGCCGTAGTTTTCCTGGCGGAGTGGCCGAAGCTATCACAATATCAGCGCGAGGTTGCCCATCTCGGCTTTGAGCGTCTTTCCGGTCGTGCCACGCTGGTGAACTACAAATTCGTTCCAACCAGCCCCGAAGACCTTTTGCGTTGGTACCGCTTGGTCAACTGGAGCAAGGACGTGGCCACTGATGGCTGCACCGCCTTGCTGGAGCAACCCGTCGACTACGTGGTTCTGCGAGCCGGAAGTGAAATGCGCGACCCGCTCCAGGACTGCGCCGCGCCAGCCTGGCAAAATGATGCTTTTGAGGTGCTTGAGGTACGCAGGGTTCCCGCCTAGCCGGCGGCCTGGTTAAGCTCCGCAAAGCTGCCACCTGTATCGGCCAGTTCGCGCAACAATCTTGGAACTTGCCAGTAATGCGCGTCCTCGCTGGCGTAGCGCTCTGCGCGGGCGACGATCTCGGCCAGGCCAATGCTGTCGGCATAGTGCAGAGGGCCGCCGTGGTGGCGGGGGAAGCCGTAGCCAAAGAGCTGCACCGCGTCGATATCGATGGGGCGCTGGGCGATGCCGTCCTCAAGGATGCGCACGGCCTCGCAGACCATCGCCGTCATGTAGCGCTCGACAATTTCCTGGTCCGAGAAGTCGCACGGGGTGATCCCGGCCTTGGCGCGCTCGGTCTCGATGATCTGCAGCACGTCGGCGTTGGGCGTCCCATCGGGGTAGTCATAGTAACCGCGGCCGGCCTTGCGCCCGAACCAGCCGTTCTCGCAGACCCTATCGGCGATCTCGACATAGCGCTCTTCGGCGGGGCGCGTGGGCGCAAGGCGCTTGCGGGTGGCCCAGCCGATGTCCAGCCCAGCCAGGTCCATGACCTGGAACGGCCCCATCGCGAACCCGAACCCGCGCACCGCGGCGTCCACCTGCGCGGGGCTCGCGCCATCCATGATCAGGTAGTCGGCCACCTTGCGGTAATGGTTCAGGATCCGGTTGCCGATGAACCCGTCGCAGACCCCCGCCCGCACAGCGATCTTGCGCAGCTTCTTGGCCAGCGCGAATCCTGTGGCCACGACCTCGGGCGCCGTGTGCGCCCCCACCACGATCTCTAACAGCTTCATCACATGGGCGGGCGAGAAGAAATGCAGCCCGATCACGCTCTCGGGGCGCGCCGTGGCTTTGGCGACCTCGTCCACGTCCAGATAAGAGGTGTTTGTCGCCAGGATCGCCCCGGGCTTGGCGTGCAGGTTGAGATTGCGGAAGACCTGCTTTTTGACGGTCATGTCCTCGAACACCGCCTCGATGATCATGTCGCAGGCGCTGAAGTCGGGGTATTTCGTGCTCAGCTTCAAGAGCTCGCCCAGCGCGGCGTCGCGGGCCTCGGCGCTCATCTTGCCGCGCTTCACCGCGCCGTCGAGATTGCCGGTGATGGTGGCGCGGGCGCGGTCGAGCGCGTCGACGTTCATCTCAAGCAGCACGACTTTGAGCCCCGCAAGCAGGCAGGCCGTGGCGATCCCCGCGCCCATGGTGCCGCCTCCGACCACGCCGACCTCGGCAACCTCGCGTGGGGTCGCGCCCATCTCGGGGTACTTGCCCACGGCGCGCTCTGCAAAGAAGGCGTGGATCAATCCGGCGCGTTGCGGGCTCTGGATGCATTCCTGGAAGATCTCGCGCTCGCGCTGCATGCCATGGGCGAAGTCGCCGCTGGCAAAGGCCACGGCCTCCACCGCCTTATGCGGGCTAAAAAGATGCGCCTGCTTGGCGCGTAGCGCGCTGGCGAATTCGTTCAGCACCGTGCGGTCGGCCTTAACGATGATCTCGGCGGTGCGGCGGGTCGCAAGCCGACCTGCGATAACCTCTTGGGCCGCCCGCAGGGCCACGTCTCGCGGCGCGCCCTCGTCCAGCCGGTCCACCAGGCCGAGCGCCAGGGCCTCGTCGGCCTTCACATGCCGCCCGGTGGTGGCCAGGTCGAGTGTGTTTCGCACGCCCATCAGGCGCGGACCCCGCTGAGTGCCGCCAGCACCGGGGATGATCCCCAGCAGCACCTCGGGCAGCCCGGCGCGCAGCGACGGCAAGGCGATGCGGGCGTGGCAGGACATGGCGACCTCCAGCCCTCCGCCCAAGGTGGGCCCGTGGACGATTGCGACCACCGGCACCGCGCAGTTCTCGACCGCCAGGCAGACCTCGGGCAGGATTGGGTCTGCCTGCGGCTGGCCGAACTCCTTGATGTCGGCCCCGGCGATGAAAGCCCGCCCGGCGCCGTAGATGCCGATTGCGCTGACCTCAATTTCGAGGGCTTGAAGAGCCGCTACGATCCCGGCGCGCAAGCTGGCGGAGGCCGCGTTCACAGGCGGGTTCTCCAGGCAGATCAGGCCGACATCGCCGACGATTTCATAGCTCACGGTATCGGATGCGGCGGTCATACTTGGGCCTCCTCCCATGCGCGGACCTCGTCCGCGAAATGGGAAATCAGTTTGTGTTTCAGGATCTTGCCGGTGGGCGCAGCGGGCAGGCTGTCGACCATGAAGATCGCTTGCGGCTGCTTATAGCCGACCAGGTGCTGCCGCAACCAATTGGCCAGCTCTTCGGCGCCGACATCGCCCATCGCGAAGGCCAGGATGTCCTCGTTTCCGTCCCTGCGATGCGGCACCACGGCGGCGACGCTCACCGCGGGGTGCTTGGTCAGCCAGCCCTCGATCTCAGGCGGGTAGACGTTAAAGCCAGAGCGGATGATCAGCTCTTTCTTGCGACCCTCGATGAAGAGCGCGCCGTCGGGGTCCAGCCGCCCCAGATCGCCCGAGCGCAGCAGGCCGGGGCGGGGCAGCGCCTCGGCGGTGGCCTCTGGGTTGCGGAAATAGCCCTTCATCACTCCGGGGCTGTCGATCAGCACCTCGCCCACGCCGTCCTTGTCCGGGCCATCAATCGACAGGGTCACGTCCCAGACGGCGGGGCCCGAGGACAGATCGCTGCGTGGCGCGTCAACCCGCGTGGCCGCCACGGTCGGGCCCGCCTCGGTGATTCCATAGCCGTTGTTGAGCGCGAGGCCAAAGGCCGCCTCCACCCGCGCCTTCCAATCCGGGTCCAGCGGCGCCCCGCCCGCCGAGATGTAATGCAAATGCGGGGCGCGGAGCTTCGCCCCGCGATCCTCCATGTATTTCAACAGCGCCGCATACATTTGCGGCACCGCCGGCCAGACGCTGGCCCCCTCGGCCAGCGCGTCCAGCACCGCCTGCGGCTCGAACCGCGGCAGGAACCGGATGCAGGCCCTCCTATGCAGCGTGGCCAGCATGGTCGAGGAGAAGCCGAAGGCATGGCTGCCCGGCAGCACCCCCAGCACCAGGTCATCGGGCCGCATCCCGCGCAGCCGCGCCGAGTTCGCCGCGTTCCAGGTCAGGTTGCGATGGGTCAGCATTACGCCCTTGGGCGCGCTGGTGGTGCCGGTCGTATAGAGCAGCGCCGCGACCTGCTGATGCGGGTCTTCGCTCACGGGCTCTGGATCGCCCGCGGCGGGCGCATAGCTCAGCCCCTCGGCGCCATGCGTGCGGGCAACGATCCGGGCCTGCGAATGGTCGCGCAGGGCGGTCAGCTCGGCCTCGGTATGGCGCGCGTTCACTGGCATGAACCAGGCGCGCAGCCGCGAGCAGGCCAGCGCCATGGCCACGTAATCCCCGCAATTCTCGCAGATGAGCATGACCCGGTCCCCGGGCCGAGCGCCCTCGCGCCGCAGGTCGGCCTCGACCGCCTCGGCACGCGCGCGCAGATCGCCGTAGCTCAGCACATCGCCCCAGGGCTCCTCCACGGCGGGCTTGGCCGCCTCGTGGCCGTCGATCAGCTGGTGCACCCAGTTGGGCATAGAACTCCTCCGGGCCCCACTGTAAGACGCTCCAGAAGACAGTTGAAAGGCCCAAATCATGCCCCACGCGTTCCTTTGTGACTATATCCGCACCCCCATCGGCCGCTTCGGCGGGGCGCTGGCGCATGTGCGCGCCGACGACCTGGGCGCGGTGCCCTTGCGGGCGCTGATGGCGCGCAACCCCGGCGTGGACTGGGAGGCCGTGGACGACGTGCTCTATGGCTGCGCCAACCAGGCGGGCGAGGACAACCGCAATGTGGCGCGCATGTCCTCTCTGCTGGCGGGCCTGCCAGAGGCCGTGCCGGGCGCCACGATCAACCGACTTTGCGGCTCGGGCATGAACGCCGTGATGGACGCCGCGCGGGCGATCATGGCGGGCGACGCCGAGATCACGATCGCGGGCGGGGTCGAGAGCATGAGCCGCGCGCCCATGGTGATGCCCAAGGCGGACGCGGCCTTCAGCCGCAACGCCGAGATCCATGACACGACCATCGGCTGGCGCTTTGTGAACCCGGTGATGAAGGCGCAATACGGCATCGACAGCATGCCCGAGACCGCCGAGAACGTCGCCGAGGAATACAAAATTCTGCGCGGCGATCAGGACCAGTTCGCGCTGCGCTCGCAGGCCAAGGCCGCGGCGGCCCAGGCCAACGGGCGATTGGCGCGTGAGATCACACCGGTCACAATCCCGCAGCGGCGCGGCGAGGACATCGTGGTGGACCGCGACGAGCATCCGCGTGAGACCACCATTGGCAAGCTCGGCGCGCTGAAGGCGCCCTTCCGCCAGGGCGGCTCGGTGACCGCGGGCAACGCCTCGGGCGTGAATGATGGCGCGGCGGCGCTGATCGTGGCCTCTGAGGCCGCGGCCAAGAAGCACGGGCTGACCCCCATCGCGCGCGTCATGGGCGGGGCCTGCGCGGGCGTGCCGCCGCGGATCATGGGGATCGGACCCGCGCCCGCCACCAAGCGGCTCTGCGCGCGCCACGGTCTGACCCCGCGCGACTTCGATCTGGTGGAGCTGAACGAGGCCTTCGCGGCCCAGGGGCTTGCGGTGCTGCGCGAGCTGGGCTTCGCCGATGACGACCCACGGGTGAACCCCAATGGCGGGGCCATCGCCTTGGGGCACCCATTGGGGATGTCGGGCGCGCGGATCACCGGCTCGGCAGCCTTGGACCTTGCGGCGGGCGACGGGCAATACGCGCTGGCCACGATGTGCATCGGGGTGGGCCAGGGCATCGCTGTGGCGCTTGAGCGTGTTTAGCGGCGCGCGCGGACCGGGGCAGTGAGGCGCGGCGCGGCATTCGGGGTCGCTCTGACCTGCTTCTATGTCGTGCTTGAGGCCACGCAGTTCGTATATCTCGGCGGGCTGTTCCAGCGCATCGACCCGTTCCTCTTTGGCCTGATCGTCTTTGGCGGGACGGCGGTGGGGTTTACCGGCTGGACCTGGCTGGTTCGCCCGAAGGAGATCGCGGCAGCGCGGGCGCATTTCAAGCATGTTGTGCTTTTGAACCTCTGCGCCCTGGTGACGTTCATGTCCTATCTGGTCTCGGTGCAGCTTATCGAGCCGGCGATTACCTATTCGATCTCCTCGGGCATGATGCCGCTTTCGGCGCTCGTCTTTGCGTGGTTCGGCGTCACCAAGGGCGGAGGCTTGCGAAACTGGTCGGAATTGGCCGGCACGGTGGTGATCTTTGCAGGCGTGGTCTACCTGTCCATCGCGACGCTGTCCGGGTGGTCAGGATTTGTGCGGGGCGGTATCTGGCAAGGCGCGCTGGGCGTGGCGACGGCGATGCTGGACGGGGTATTCTTCACGCTGATCCTGGCGCTGTCGGGCCGCTTGAATGCCGCGGGCGTGGGCCCGGCGGCGGTGATGGGCCTGCGGCTGTTGCTCTACACCGTTGCGACCGGCGCGGTGGCGGCTGTCACGGCGCAAAGCATGACCCCGCTGCCGATTTGGCAATTGCTGGGCCTTTGCGCGCTTGGCTTTGTGCTGGCCGTTCCGCCGCTCTATGTGTTGCAGCGCGCGGTCGCGCTGGTGTCGACCTTTACGATCGCAGTGCTGACCGCACTCGGCCCGATTGTCATTTTCGGGCTGCAGATCCTGGAGGGCCGGGTTGCGTTCGCCACAGCGACGCTGATCGGCCTGTCGCTCTACATGGCCGGCGCGCTGCTTACAGCCTTTGGCGGGTATCGCGGGCGTTGAGCAATCGCGCGCGCGGGCCGGGATTACTCGGCGGGGAACTCGAAAGTCAGCGACGCCCAAAGCGATTCCCACACCGGATCGCCCTCGGCCTCGGGCACCAGGCCGCGTATGACCACGGAATCCACGAGGTATTCATGCCCCGGCTTCACCGGCACATTCGCCACACCGGCGGCGTCGGTTCGGTAGGTCGCGACACTCACGGTGTCATCCGGCGCTTTCTGGAAGACCTCAATCTGCGTGAAGGCGCGCGGCGCGCCCTCATAGAGCACCCGGACGGGCAGGCCCTGGGGCAGCGGGTCGGTATAGGGGTTCGCTAGGCTAACGATCTCGGTCAGAAGGCCGACCTCTTGGTCCGCCCCTGCGCCGGCCCCCACCGCCATTAGGCTTTTGCCGTAGCGGCTATAGACCTCGCGGAACCCGGTCTGGGGCAGCCCGCGCTCGGCATGCTCTTCCAGCGCCCAGGCCAGGTCTTTGTGGGTCACGAAATTCACGAATTTCTCCCACTCAGAATAGGTCAGGCGGCTGTCGGTGGTTTGATAGACCACCGTCACCAGGCCCTCGCCGGGCGCTTGCATCTGAAGCGCGGGACGGTCGCCCATGGCGCCCTCCACCGGGACCAAGTCGTCGCCCTGCACAAGATCGAAACGCACGAAACGCGGCGGCAGGTAGCCGCTGGCGTTGCCCTTGAAATCCTGGCCCACGCGAATGTCAGCCACCAGTTGATCTTGCGGATCAATGATGTAGTCCTTGGGTGAAATCCAGAACTCGTGAGCCGCAATTGGCGCGGCCACGAACAATTGGGCGAGAAACAGGGGTACGAAGCGCATGGTTGGGTCTCTTAAGATGACTACGAGGCTAAAGCTGGCACGGCTGGCTGTTATGTCAACTGTGATCGCGCTGGCCCTCTCGCTTGTGAACGCAGCGCAGGCGCATGAGCTGCGCCCGGCCATCGCCGATGTGAGCGTGGGCGCGGATGAGGTCTCGGTCGAGATTGAACTGGCGCTCGAGGCCCTGGTGGCCGAGATCGACGTCTCAGAGATTGACGACACGGATGCCGCACCCAACGCCGCGCGCTATGACGCCCTGCGCGCGATGGACCCCGCCGCCCTAGAGGCAGAGCTGCGCGGCGCGTGGGATGGCCTTGCAGAGAACTTCCTTTTCTCGGCCGGGGAGGCGGGCCTGCGGCCCGCGATCCTTTCGGTAGCGATCCCGGAGGTGGGCGACCTCGACCTGGTGCGCGACAGCCGGATCACCCTTTCCGCCGCTTTGCCCGATGACGGTACCCCCGTCACCATTGGCTGGACCGCCAATAACGGCCCGCTGGTGATCCGCCAGGTGGATGCCGGCGACGATGCCTATTCGGCGCTCCTTGATGGTGGCGAGGTCAGCGAGGCCCTGCCGCGCCAGGGCTACGCCGCTGAGACGGCGGGCTCGGTCTTCTGGCGCTTCATCATTGAGGGTTTTGAGCACATCATCCCCAAGGGTGCGGACCATATCGTGTTCGTGCTGGGGCTGTTCTTCTTCTCTCTGGCGGTGCGGCCCCTGCTGGCGCAGGTCACCGCCTTCACCGTGGCGCATACGGTGACGTTAGCCCTGGCCGCACTTGGCATCGTGACGATCCCGGCGAGCATCGTAGAGCCGCTTATCGCAGCCTCCATCGTCTTCGTGGCGGTGGAGAATATCGTGCGGCCGCAGCTTGGCATCTGGCGCACGGTCGTGGTGTTTGTGTTTGGGCTGCTGCACGGGCTGGGTTTTGCCTCGGTGCTGGGCGAGCTCGGCGGCGGGCAAACGCATTTCCTTTCGCGCCTGATCGGCTTCAACATCGGGGTGGAGCTCGGCCAGCTTGCGGTGATCGCGGTGGCCTTCGTGCTGGTGGGGCTGCCCTTTGGCAAGCGCGACTGGTACCGCTCGGCGATCGCGATCCCGGCCTCGCTGGTGATCGCCCTGATCGGCGTGCATTGGGTGATGGACCGGGTGTTCGATTTGGGCTTCCTTGGGTTCGTGCCATTCCTTTAGAACACGCTGACAATGGCGAAGCTCTACTTTCACTACTCGACGATGAACGCGGGCAAGTCGACGCTGCTATTGCAGGCGTCGTTCAACTACCGCGAGCGCGGGATGGCGACGTATTTGCTGACGGCGCGGTTTGACGACCGCGCAGGCGAGGGCCGCATTGCCAGCCGGGCGGGGCTGAGCGAGGCGGCGGACCTCTTTACGCCGGGCGAGGATCTCTTTGCCAAGCTGGAGGCGCGCATTGAGCGCGGCCGGGTGGATTGCGTGTTCATCGACGAGGCGCAGTTCTTGGAGAAGGAGCAGGTGTGGCAGCTCGCCCGCGCGGTGGACGATCTGGGCGTGCCGGTGATGTGCTACGGGCTGCGGGTGGATTTCCAAGGCGAGCTGTTTCCCGGATCGGCTGCCCTGCTGGCGCTCGCGGACGAGATGCGCGAAGCGCGCACGATCTGCCACTGCGGCAAGAAGGCAACGATGGTGGTCCGGCAGGACGCCGATGGAAACGTGCTGACCGACGGCGCACAGGTTCAGATCGGCGGCAACGAGACCTATGTGTCGCTCTGCCGACGGCACTGGCGAGAAGCGACGGGCGATAAAGCGTAATCCAAAGGAGCGCCTTCGGCGCGCTTTACATCTCGTCGTCGTCCTCCGTCCTCCTCCTCGGGCCGTCCGGACGCGAGGATGCGCGTCCTAAGAACCTTGGCGCCAACCGCCCGCACGGAGCCGGAGGCGAGTACGGGCTAAACATGCGTGAGCGCAGCGAACTCCGCTTAGCAACGGGCCCTAGTACATTCGACCGCCGATGGGCACGTCCTTATCAGGCACCAGCAGCACCACCTCGCCGTCCTCATCGGGCACACCCAGCACCAGCACCTCGGACATGAACTTGCCGATCTGGCGCGGCGGGAAGTTCACCACGCCCATCACGCGCTTGCCCGGCAGGTCCTCTGGCGCGTAATGCGCCGTGATCTGGGCGGAGCTTTTGCGCTCGCCAATCTCGGGCCCGAAATCCACCCAGAGCTTGATCGCGGGTTTGCGCGCCTCCGGGTAGGGCTCGGCGCGCAGGATCTGGCCCACGCGGATATCCACGCGCAGGAACTCGTCAAAGCTCAGATCGGCGTCGCTCATCCGGCCAGCTCCCTTCCTCGATCCGCGGCGGCCTTCACGGCTTCTTCCAGAAGCACGGGAAAGCCGCGATCCTGGTCCATCAGCACCTCGAGCGCGGCAGCCGTGGTGCCGGCCGGGCTGGTGACGTTCACTCGCAGCTGCGCGGGGTCCTCTGCGGCCTCCATCGCCAGGGCGCCGGCGCCCGCCACTGTGGCCTTGGCGAGCTGCAACGCCAGTTCCGGCGACAGGCCCTCCTTGGCGCCCGCGGCTGCCATTGTCTCGATCAGGTGGAACACATAGGCCGGGCCGGAGCCTGACACCGCCGTCACCGCGTCGATCTGCGCCTCGGTGTCCAGCCGCACCACCTGTCCGACCGCTTTGAGCAGCGCCTCTGCCAAATCGAGATGCGCCGCCGTGGCGCCGGTGTTCCCGATGATCGCCGTGATCCCCTTGCCGATGGCGGCGGGCGTGTTGGGCATCGAGCGCACGATGGGCACTGCTCCGAGTGCGTCCTCGAAGCTCGCGATGGTCGTGCCCGCGGCGATCGAGACAAAGAGCGTCTCGGCGCCCAAGGCGCGCAACCCCGGCAGCGCATCGCCCATCATCTGCGGCTTCACCGCGATCAGGGCCACCGCGGGGCTCTCTGGCAGGTCCGCGTTCACATGCACGCCCGTGCCCTGCAGCCAGTCCGAAGGATAGGGATCCAGCACCCAGACCGCGTCCTTTGAAAGCCCCTCGCCCAGCCAGCCCGCCAGCATCGCCGAGCCCATCTTGCCGCAGCCCAAAAGGACGAGCCCGCGGCGTTCTATCTCTTCAAACATGGAAAAGCCCCCAGTGGTGAACCGGGGGCCAACCTAGCCGCCGCAGCGGCGCATGCAATCGCGAAATTCTGGTCCCAGATGCAGGCCCGAAACTAGGCCCGCCCGTAGGCCTCTGCGATGGCCACCTACATGGCTTCCGCGGGGGATTGATCGCCCCAGGCCACCAGCTGGAAGGCCGGGTAGAAGCGCTCGGCGGATGACACAGCGGCCGCGATCAGCCGGTCAATCTGCTCCGGCGCGACCACCTGCCCGCCCGCAAGCACCAGCCCGTAGCGGTAGACCATCAGGCGCTGCTCCTGCCAGTAGGTGAAGGCCCCGGCCCAGCACATGTCGTTGGTGCGGTTGAGCACCTCGTAGATCCCGGACAGCTTTTCCTCGGGGGGCTCCATCTCGAAGGTGCAGATGAGCCGCAGGGTCTCGTCATAGCCGGACCAGGCGAGCGTGATTGAGTAGGTGCGCCACTGGCCCTCGACCGCCATGGCGATCTGGTCGTCCGCCACACGGTCAAAATCCCACTCGTGATGGGCGGCAATATGCTCCACCACGTCGATGGGATGCAGGTCGTCTGTATGAAACTCTTGGGATAGGGACATCGCCCGCCTCGCTTTCTATCGCTACTGGTGGGTCTTTGCCCACTAGAAGTCGCTTCCTGCTCTAGGTTCTGGGTGAATTGCCCCATCCCCCTACGACATATCGTAGGGGACGGTGATTCGTTGTGTAAAGCCTTATTTGTGTGGCAGCTCAAATAAGTTGGGGATCATTCTGGGGGCGATTCGCGAATCGTCCGAATCAGAGCGGCCAGATCACCGGTATCATCAGCGACGCGATCAGCCCCACCGAGAGGTTCAGCGGCACGCCCACGCGCAGGAAATCGGTGAACTTATAACCGCCGGGCCCGTAGACCAGCATGTTCGTCTGATACCCGATGGGCGTGGCAAAGCTCGCGCTTGCCGCGACCATCACCGCGATCACCAGCGGGCGCGGGTCCAGCCCCAGCGCCGCGGCGAGCCCGATGGCGATGGGCGTGACCACCACCGCCACGGCGTTGTTGGACACCAGCTCGGTCAGCACGCTGGTCAGCAGGTAGACCGCCCAGATGATCAGCCAGGGCGGCAGCTTGGCCAGCCAGGGCGCCAGCGCCTCGGCGATCAGGGACACCGCGCCGGTGGCCTCCAGCGCCGCACCAATGGCCAGCATCGAGAAGATCAGTGCCAGCAGCCGCCCGTCGATGAAGCCGAACGCCTCCTCGGCGTCGATGCAGCGCGTGATCAGCACTGTGGCTACGGCCAAAACGGCCAGCAACAGGATCGGTGCCACCGCGAAGGCCGCCAGCCCCACGATCCCGAGAAGTGCGGCAATCGCCACCGGGGCATGGCCGCGCCGAAAGGCGCGCTCCTGTGGCTTAGAGACGTCCCCGAACCGCATGTCCTGCGCCAGGCGGGCAATGTCGGCGGGCGAGCCCTCTAGCAAGAGCGTGTCGCCGACACGCACCACCAGATCGTCAAGCTGCCGGCCGATGTTCTGATTGCGCCGATGCACCGCCAGCGGATAGACGCCATAGCGCCGCCGCAGGCGCAACTCGCCCAGAGAGCGCCCCACCAAGCGCGCACCGGGGGGCACCAGCACCTCAACGGTCTCGGTCTCCACCGCCGAGACCTGATCGATCCGGCGCAGCGACTTGTTGCGCTGCAGGCTCAGCAGCTCGGTGATCTGACTGCGTAGCACCACACGGTCGCCGACCTCCAGCGTGACGGCCTTCAGGTCGCGCCGCAGCGAGGCGTCGCCACGGATCACGTCGATCAACCGCACCCCGTCGCGCTTGAACAGCTGCACGTCCAGCACCTCGCGCCCGATGAGGTCGCTGTCGGGGGGGATCACCGCCTCGGCGAAGAACTTCATCTTCGACCGCGTGCCGCCCAAGAGGCTGGCCATGCTGTCGCGTTCGGGCAGCAGCCGCGGCGCGATCAGCCACAGGTACAGCATCCCCCAGGCGACGAGGATCAAGGCGAGCGGCGTGACCTCAAAGATCGTGAAGGGCTCTAGGCCTTGGGTGCGGGCCACGCCGTCGACCAGCAGGTTCGTGGAGGTCCCTATCAGCGTCAGCGTGCCGCCAAGGATCGCGCCATAGCTGAGCGGGATCAGCAGCTTCGAGGCCGCCACGCCCAAACGCCTGGCCAATTGCACAAAGACCGGGATCATCACCACAACCACGGGCGTGTTCGACACGATGGCCGAGGAGATCACCACGAACCCCATCAGGCTGGCCAGCGCCAAGGCGGGGCGCGTCGCCGCAGTGCGGTCCACGCCCGAGGTGAAGGCGCTCAGGGCGCCGGTGCGCACCAAAGCGCCCATGATGATGAACATCGCCGCGATGGTCCATGGCGCAGGGTTAGACAGGACGGCCAGAGCCGCGTCATACGGCAACAGCCCCAAGCCGAGCATCAAGGCGACGCCCGCGATGGCCACCACCTCGGTCGGGTAGCGCTCGCGCAGAAAGAGCACGAACATCGCCGCGACGACCGTCAGCGCCAGGACCGCTTCGCCCGTCTGTGAGAGCCCCAAGTCTATCATTTCACCACTCGTTTCATACATTTCCTATGTGAACGCTGCGGCGCATATCGGCAACCGGTTTGCCGAGAAGCCAATAATTCCCGACTGACTTGAGGTGCAAAGCTAGGCGCACGTCTTTGGCCTGGAGCGGGCATTGGCGCGCCGCCATTTTCTTGCAAGAAAATGGCGAAACTCTTCCAAGAGTTTCTACAGCGCGCCACGAAATGATCACTCTATCCCAACCTCTTATCCGCGCGCGGGACCACTTTCCTTGCAAGGAAAGTGCATATCTCTTGCAAGAGATTTGGCGCGCCCAAACGCCCGCCCCAGGCCAAAACACCCCCTACAGTTCCGCCGCCACCTTGCGCAGCTGGAACTTCTGGATCTTGCCGGTTGAGGTCTTGGGCAGCTCTTGGAACACCACGCGCTTGGGCGTCTTGAACCCGGCCAGGCGGGCGCGGGCGAAGGCGATGACCTCGGCCTCCTCGGCGCTTGCGCCCTCCTTTAGCTCGATGAAGGCGCAGGGCACCTCGCCCCATTTGTCGTCGGGCTTGGCCACCACAGCGCAGAGCGACACGGCGGGATGGTGCATCAATGCGCCCTCGACCTCGACCGAGCTCACATTCTCGCCGCCCGAGATGATGATGTCCTTGGCGCGGTCGGCGATCTGCATATAGCCGTTGGGGTGCTGCACCGCGATGTCGCCGGAGTGGAAATACCCGCCGGCGAAGTCCTTGGCCGTGGCCTCGGGGTTCTTCAGATAGCCCTTCATGACCGAGTTGCCGCGGATCATGATCTCGCCCTGGGTGGTGCCGTCCATCGGCACCTGCTGCAGGGTCTCGGGGTCCTTGACGGTGATGTGCTCCATCATCGGGTAGGCGACGCCCTGGCGGGCCTTGATTGCGGCCTGCTCATCCTCGGGCAATGCGTCCCAGTCGGCGTCCCAAACGCATTCGGTGACGTGGCCATAGGTCTCGGTCAGCCCGTAGACCTGCATCACGTTGAAGCCGAGCTTGCCGATGGCCGCCAGCGTGGCCGCGGCGGGGGGCGCCCCGGCGGTGCAGACCTCGACAATGTGGTCAAAGGCGCGCCGCTCTTCGGGCTTGGCGTTCACGATGGCGTTCAGCACGATTGGCGCGCCGCCGAAATGCGTGGCGTCCTCGTCGGCGATGGCGTTGTAGATGTTCTTGGCGGTGATGTCGCGGCAGCAGATCACCGTGCCCGCCACCAGCGGCATCATCCAGGTGTGGTTCCAGCCGTTGCAGTGGAACAGCGGCACAATGGTGAGGTATCGCGGATGCAAGGTCATCCGCCACGACACGACCGTGCCCATGGTCATCAGGTACGCACCGCGATGGTGGCAGACCACGCCCTTGGGCCGGCCGGTGGTGCCGGAGGTGTAGTTCAGCGAGATGCTCTCCCACTCATCCTCGGGCATGTGCCAGGCAAAGCCGTCATCGCCGCCCACGAGGAAGTCCTCGTATTCCACATAGCGCCCGGTGGCGGGGAAGCCCGCCTGCGGGTCGGCGACCTCGATGATCTCGGGTCCGTCGCCCTCTATCAGCGCAAGCGCGGCCTCGGCGGTGGGCAAAAAAGCGGTGTCGATAAAGGCCAGCTTGGCCTCGGCATGGCCAAAGATGTAGCCCACCGTGTCGGGCTCTAGCCGCGTGTTGATCGTGTTCAGCACAGCGCCGCAGGCGGGCACGCCGAAATGGGTCTCGGCGGCGGCGGGGATGTTGGGCAGCATGGTCGAGACGACCTCGCCGGGCTTGATGCCTTTGGCGGCCAGAGCCGAGGCCAGCCGGGTGCAGCGCGCGTGATACTCCGCATAGGTCTTGCGGTGGCTGCCATAGACCACGGCCTCGCGGTTGGGGAATACCAGCGCGGCGCGATTGAGATGGCTCAAAGGCGTCAGCGGCACGTAATTGGCCGCGCATTTCTCCAGCCCCGTCTCGTCTGCCATCCAGCCCATCTGCAATCCTCCCAAAGGCTAAAGTGCGAAGGGTTTAGCGCCGCTTGCCCCGATTGCAAAGCCGCATTATGGGCGAGGGATGACGGACACTATGACAACCCGACCATTGCTGGCCGCAGGATGCGTTGTCGCCGCGATGGCGCTGATCGGATTGGTCGACAATCTCGTGGGCATGATCGCCGCGCGCGCGGGCCTCTGGCAGTTCCATTTCCTGCGCGCGGCGATGGCGCTGGCATTCTTGGCGGTGGCCGCGCCGCTTCTCGGGTTGAGCCTGCGCCCGCGCCGCGTCTGGGCCGCGGCGCTGCGCGGCAGCTTCATCGCGATCTCCATGCTGTTCTACTTTGGCGCGCTGAGCTTCATGAGCGTGGCAGAGGCCTCGGCGGGGATGTTCACCGCGCCGATCTTTGTGATGGCGATCACGGTGCTGGTGCTGCGCCAGCGGGTGCCGATGTTGAACGTGGCGGCGGGGCTCATAGCCTTCTGCGGCGCTTTGCTTGTGCTGCAGCCAGACGTCACCGGCGGGACCCTGGCGCGGCTGATGCCGCTGGGCGGCGCGTTCTTTTACGCCTGCGGGGCGGTGGTCACGCGCAGGCTTTGCGCGCAGGAGGGCACGCTGGCGCTGCTGACCGCCTTTTTCACTGCGCTTTTGATCATCGGCGCCGTGGGCGCTGCGGGCTTGGCCATGAGCGCGACCGCTGCGGCCGATGGGGCGGATGGCTTTATGCTGCGCGCCTGGGGGCCGATGACCCCGACGCTCTGGTGGCTCATTGCGGCACAGGCCGTGGGCTCGGTGATCGGCGTGGGCCTGCTGACGCGGGCCTACCTGCTGGCCGAGGCGCCCTATGTGGCGGTGTTCGAATACGTGCTGCTGATCTTCGCCTCGGCCTGGACCTGGGTGCTGTGGGGGCAGGCTCTGAACGGGACGGCCTGGCTGGGAATAGGGCTCATCTTCGGGTCCGGATTGCTTCTGGCGCGGGCCGAGCGGCGATCCAGGCCACATATCGGCACCTAACGGACAGTTTTGGCTGTGTAACTTCTGGCGTTTTCTGCTAAGGGGCCGTCATGATTGTTTCTCGTGGCCGTCGTTACATTTTTGTGCATATTCCCAAGACCGGAGGCACCGCCCTGACGCTGGCGCTGGAGGCCCGCGCAAAACGCGACGACATCATCATCGGTGACACGCCCAAGGCGCGGCAGCGGCGCAAGCGCCTGCAGGACGTGGCAGTCAAAGGCAGATTGTGGAAGCATTCGACACTGGCCGATATCGACGGGCTGGTAACGGCGGACGAGCTGGACGACTTCTTTCTGTTCACATTGGTGCGCAACCCCTGGGACCGCATGGTCAGCTACTACCATTGGCTGCGGGACCAGAGCTTTGACCACCCGGCGGTGCATCTGGCGCAGGCGCTGGAATTCGCGGGCTTCGTGCGGCACCCGCAGACCCAGACCGCGATGCGCGCCGCGCCCTCGACGGCCTATATGCGGGACGCCCAGGGGCGGCTGCGGGGCGCGCATTATGTAAGGCTGGAGCACCTGACCGAGGACCTCGCCCCGTTGGAGGCGCATCTTGGCTTCCCGCTGAGCGACATGCCCCGCGCCAACGCCTCCGATCGCGCGCGCGACTACCGCAGCTATTATGATGACGAGCTGGCCGAGCTGGTCGCAAAGCTGTCGAAGGCCGACATCCAGCAGTTCGGGTATTGTTATTAGCGCTGCGCGGCGGCGGTTCTTGGCCTGGAGCGGGCCTTTGGCTGCGCCAAATCTCTTGCAAGAGATTTGCACTTTCCTTCCAAGGAAAGTGGCCCCGCGCGCCGGTAAGAAGTTGCGATAGAAGAATCATTTCGGGGAGCGCTGAAGAAACTCTTGGAAGAGTTTCGCGATTTTCTTGCAAGAAAATTGCGGCGCGCCAATTACCGCTCCAGACCCAACAGCGACCGGACCCTTTAGCGCCCCACCGTGGCCTCCAGCCGCGGATAGCGCATCCCCAGTGTCAACCCGCGCGCCAGGTTCAGGACCATCAACGCTGCCCAGAGCCCATGATTGCCAAAAAGTGGGATCAGTACCGCCAGAGCCACCACGTATATCGCCACGGACTGCAACATTGCGATGCGTATCTCGCGCGTCCAGGTCGCCCCAAAGAAGATACCGTCCAGCATCCAGGCAGGGGCGCTGATGATCGGCGCCAGGAAGATCCAGACCAAGAACAGGCGGGCCTCGGCCCGCACCTCCTGGGCCGTCGACATAAGGTCTATCAGGAACGGGCCGCATAACAGGAAAATGAACCCCAGAAGAACGCCCCAGCCGATCCCCCAATAAGAGCACATCAGCGCCGCCCGGCGCAGATCTCCCCGCGCCCGCGCGCCCACCGCCTTGCCCACCAGCGCTTCGGCCGCAAAGGCAACGCCGTCCAGCGCGAAGGCGGTGATCTCAAGGAATTGCAGCAGCACCTGGTTGGCGGCCAGCGTCACGTCGCCCAGGTCGGCGGCCAGGAACACGAAGGTGGTGAACGAGCCCGTCAGGATCACGTTGCGCAGCATGATATCGCCGTTCACGGACATCATGCGCCGGATGCGCACCCGGTCAAAGATGCGCCCCCAGTCGCGCCACGCGCGGCCCCGGAAGATCTCGCGGCAGAGATAAAGCCCTAGCGCGAGCCCCGTCCATTCCGCGATCAAGGTAGCCACGGCGACGCCCTCGACCCCCCAGCCGAGCCCAAGCACGAACCACAGATCCAGCGCGATGTTCAGTCCGTTCATCCAGAGCTGCAGCACCAGCACGCCGCGCGTGCGCTCCACCGCGATCAGCCAGCCGGTGATGACATAAAGCGCGATGGTGGCGGGGGCGCCCCAGATGCGGATGGACAGGTAGTCGCGCGCCAGGCCCTCGACCTCTGCCGAGGCGGGCGCCAGCCAGAACGCCCCGGCAAAGAGCGCCGATTGCGCCGCGATAAACACCGCCCCGCCGAAGCAGGCGATCATGAGCCCGCGCATGAAGAGCGCGCCGGTCTCGGCGACCTCTCCGGCGCCGCGGGCCTGCGCTACCAGCCCGGTGGTACCCATGCGCAAAAAGCCAAAGAGCCAGTAGAAGGTGGCCAGGATTACCGCGCCGATGCCCACCGCGCCGATGGGTGCCGCCAGGCCCATCTGGCCCACCACGCCGGTGTCTACCGCGCCCAGGATCGGCACCGTGGCGTTCGAGAGCACAATGGGCACGGCGATCTTGAGGATGCGAGCGTGGGTTATCTGCTCTGGCGCGGCGGCGGTGTTCATGCCCGTCGGCTGCGCTTGACGCGGCCCAAATCTCTTCCAAGAGATTTGCAAATTCCTTGGAAGAAATTTGGCCCGCCCGGCCTCACCTAAGCGCCATCCCGTGATGGCATCAGGAAATGCCCCGTCGCCTGCGCAAAGAGCCGCGCGCGGTTGTCCTGCCAGGCCTCCACATGCACGCTGGCATAGCGCCGCCCAGAACGGTTGATCCGCGCCCGCGCATAGGCGTCGCGCGGCAGGCCCGAACGCAGATAGTCCACCGTGAAGTCGATCGTCTTGGGCAGGTGGGGCAGGGTCTCGACCGTGATCTGCGCGGGGTCGACCCGCTCGGCCTCAATCTCGGCCCATAGATGCGCCCAGGCGAGCTCTATGATCGCGGTGGTCTCCAGGAACGCCGCCGTCACGCCGCCATGCAAAGCCGGCAGCATTGGGTTGCCGATCAGCTTGTCATCAAAGGACAGCACTGCTGTCAGCTCGTCGCCATGGCGCTCGAAGGCGATGCCCAGGAACTGCGCATAGGGTATGGCGCCGGTCAGCGCGCCGAGCGCTGCGTCGCGCCGCTGTTTGACGACCTGGACGGGCTCGGGGCGGGCGCGGGGGCTCATCGCTTCTGCTCCACCGTGAAGGCGCCCGTGGCGGTGGCGACCGGGCGGTCGCGGTCCTCGTCCATCGCGGTGGCGCGCACGAAGGCCACCGAGCGGGTCACGTGATAGCACTCGGCCTGCGCCGTGATCCGCTGCCCCGGCGTGGCAGGGCGCATGTAGTCGATGCGCAGATCAATCGTCGCGGTCACCATGGGCACGTCCGGGTGGCTCATCACCGCCGCGCCGCCGCAGGTGTCGAGCAGGGCCGACACCGCGCCGCCATGGATCACACCGGTCTTGGGGTCGCCGACAAACCGCGCGTCATAGGCCATCGCAAGCTCGGCCGCGCCGTCCGAGACCTCGATGACCTCCATGCCCAGCGCATTGGAATGGGGCAGGGCGTCGATGAATTGCGACGCGATTTTCTTGCGATCCGGTGCCATGAGGGCCCCCAAAGATGGCGTGACAAGCTGTATCGTTATTCGCACTTGCTTAACGGATAACAAGCGCTATCTTCCGCGATTGAGAACTACTCGCAGTCTCAGATAGGATGTGGTCCCAGGTGAAGCGCAGTACTTAGGTGACGTAATGAATATGACCGCGCCGGCAACGATGCCGGAGACCTTTGTGGCGCGCGACAAGCTGGGCCCTTTCCGCAGCAAGCGGCTGGTCGTCGCGCTAATCCTGATCGGCCTGATCTTCGCGCCCGGCGCTCTCGGCGAGGTCACCCAAGAGATGGTGGCCGACGCCTATCTGGCGGTGAGCGTGTTCGTGGCGGCCACGCTTTTGCTGTTTTACAGCGCCGAGCGGGTTTTCAACTTCGACATTGGCGAGGCGCTGAAGGGGTCGCGCGGCGCGCAGGTGCCCCTGGCGGCGCTCTTGGGCGCAACGCCGGGTTGCGGCGGCGCCGTGGTGGTGGTCGCGGCCTATTCCAGCGGTAAGGTGGGCTTTGGCGCCGTGGTGGCGACGCTGACAGCGACCATGGGCGATGCGGCGTTCCTGCTGATCGCCACGCGCCCCGACGCGGCCGTGATCGTGCTGCCGTTGAGCATCGGCGTGGGCATCCTGTCCGGCTGTATCGTGGACGCGGTCAACACCACCGAGTTTCGGGCCACAACACGGGCCACCGAACTGGTGCCCGCCATCGGCAAGACACGCCCGCAGGACATGCTGTTCCTGGGCCTGGCGCTGCCGGGGTTGGCCGTTGGCGCGGCGGGTTTGATGCAGGTCGAGATCCTGTCGATCCTGGGCGTCGACCCGCTGTGGCTTGCGATCACGGGCACCGTCTTGGGCCTGCTGATCTGGGCCACCTCGCCGCTGAAAGCGATGACATCCAACACCGACAGCCCGGTCACCCGCATGGCCGAGGAGACGAGCTTTATCGCGGTTTGGGTAATTGGGGCCTTTCTGGCCTATGAATACGCGGTGGCGTTCCTGGGGCTGGATCTGGCCGCTTGGTTCAACGCCATCGCGCCGGTGCTGCCGCTGATCGCGGTGCTGGTGGGCTTTGTGCCGGGCTGCGGGCCGCAGATCCTTGTGACCACGCTCTATATCAACGGGGTGATCCCCTTTGCGGCGCTGATCGGCAACGCGATCTCGAATGACGGGGACGCGCTGTTCCCAGCTATCGCGCTGAACCCGCGCGCGGCGATTGCGGCCACGCTCTACTCCGCGGTGCCCGCCCTGGTCGTCGCCTATGGGTTCTTCTTCCTGGCGCCAGGGTTCCTGAACTAGTCCACGTCATCAAGGCGGCGATTGAACGACCGGGCGTTCCGCTCTAAGCTCGAGGGGTAACACGCCACGACACGCCCGAGATGACTGAGCCACGCCTGACCTTTAAAGAGATGTGCAGCAAGTTCGAGGTGACCCCCCGGACCCTGCGTTATTACGAGTATATCGAGCTCTTGTCGCCCGAACGCGATGGCCGCAGCCGGTTCTATAGCGGCCGCGAGGTGGCCCGTATGACGCTGATCATGCGGGGGCGCCAATTCGGCTTCTCGCTGGAGGAGATCCGGCAATGGCTGCTGATGTACGAGGAAAAGGGCTCGCAGACGCAGTTCAAGGCCTTCATTGAGCTGGCGGACCGCCAGCTTTCCGAGCTTGAGCGGCAGCGCGCCGAGATCGGTGCCGCCATCGACGACCTAAAGGCGCTGCGCGGCGAAGTGGTCGGGTTGGTCGACTAGGGGCCGGCGGCTCTTTCCCAAAAACGGACCCTGAATCGCCCTTGGGTGGCATCCAAAGCGCATTGGATTGGCGATTCGGACGCATTGATGAGAGATCGTCCGGAGGCCCAGCGCGGCCCGTAATCAGCAGATGATCTTGCCCCGCCACCGGAAGACAGCACCTTTGAGGCCATTTTTACGCTGCGCCAAACTGGATGTGACGTCACGTTTTCTTTACGTAAGCGTAAAGCAATCTTGATTTAATCATAGGGTGTCAGCAATTGGTTGCCACCCGATCCGAAGCCATAGGAGCGCTCCGTGACCGAAGACTTGATGACGATCCGCGAGATGTGCGAGGCCTTTGAAGTCACGCCGCGCACCCTGCGTTTCTACGAGGCCAAAGAGCTGATCTCGCCATTGCGCGAGGGCCAGCGGCGCCTGTTCACCAATCGCGACCGCGCCCGGCTAAAGCTGATCCTGCGCGGCAAACGCTTTGGCTTCTCGTTGGAAGAGATCCGGCAGTTGCTGGATCTGTACTCGATCGAGGACCAGCAACAAACGCAATTGCGCGAGGTTTACAACGCTGGTGTGCACCATCTGTCAGAGATGGAGCAGCAGCGCGACGAGCTGATCGAGACCATCGCGGATTTTAAGAAACATCTCGAGTGGGGCGCCAGCGTGCTGGCCGCCGCCGAGAAAGACGAAGCTGCCGAGTAAGATTTAAACGAGGGATCGCATACCATGCCCAGCTACACCGCCCCCACCAAAGACATGCAGTTCGTGCTGCATGATGTGCTGAACATCACCGCCGCGGGCATCCCGGGCTATGACGAGCTGGAGGCGGATTTCACATCCGCGATCCTCGAGGAGGCCGGCAAGATCTCGGCCGGGGTGCTGCAGCCGCTGAACGTGGTCGGGGACACCGAGGGCTGCGTGCTGGAGAACGGCGTGGTGCGCACGCCCACCGGGTTCAAGGACGCGTTCGAGAAGGTCAAAGAGGGCGGCTGGAACGGGCTGGACATGCCCGAGGAGTTCGGCGGCCAGAACATGCCCCAAGTCATGGGCACCGCGGTGGGCGAGATGTTCAGCGCGGCCAACCAGGCATTCACCATGTATCAGGGCCTGACCCATGGCGCGGCCAGCGCTATCCTGGCGCACGGCACCGACGCGCAGAAGGCCACCTATCTGCCGAACATGGTCTCGCTGGACTGGACCGGCACCATGAACCTGACCGAGCCGCATTGCGGCACCGATCTGGGGATGATGCGCACCAAGGCCGAGCCGCAGGGTGACGGCTCCTACGCGATCACCGGGCAGAAGATCTTCATCTCCGCCGGCGAGCATGACATGGCCGACAACATCATCCACCTGGTGCTGGCCAAGATCCCCGGCGGGCCGGACGGCATCAAGGGCGTGTCGCTGTTTATCGTGCCGAAGTTCCTGGTGAACGAGGACGGCAGCCTGGGTGCGCGCAACGGCGTGGCCTGCGGCAAGATCGAAGAGAAGATGGGCATCCACGGCAACTCGACCTGCGTGATGAACTATGACGCTGCCACGGGCTGGCTCTTGGGTGAGGAGCACAAGGGCATGCGCGCGATGTTCACCATGATGAACGAGGCGCGGCTGGGCGTGGGCATGCAGGGCCTGGCCCAGGCCGAGGTCGCCTATCAGAACGCGCTGGACTACGCCAAGGACCGCCTGCAGGGCCGCGACGTCACCGGGGTGAAGAACCCCGACGGCCCGGCGGACCCGCTGATCGTGCATCCCGATATCCGCCGCTCGCTGATGGACCAGAAAAGCTTTGCCGAGGGCGCCCGCGCCTTCCTTCTGTGGGGCGCGACGATGATCGACGCCGCCCACCGCGCCAAGGACGCCGATGCGGACGGGCTGGTCTCGCTGCTGACGCCGGTGATCAAGGGCTTCTTGACCGACGAGGGCTATGACATGACCGTGCGCGCGCAGCAGGTCTATGGCGGGCACGGCTATATCGAAGAATGGGGCATGTCGCAGTACACCCGCGACGCCCGCATCGCGATGATCTACGAGGGCGCCAACGGCGTGCAGGCGCTGGACCTGGTGGGGCGCAAGCTGGCCCAGGACGGCGGCAAGCACGTGATGGCCTTCTTCGACCTGGTGAAGGGCTTCATCAAGGAGAACGCGGGCGACGAAGAATTCGACGCGCAATATTTGGAGCCACTAAAGGCCGCCTCCAAGGACCTGCAAGCGGCGGGGATGTACTTCATGCAGAACGGTATGAAGAACCCCAACAACGCGCTGGCGGGGTCCTATGACTTCATGCACCTCTTCGGGCATGTCTGCCTGGGGCTGATGTGGGCCAAGATGGGGCTTGCAGCCAAGCGTTCCCTGGCCGATGGTACGGGGGACGCTACGTTCTATGAGACAAAGCTGATGACCGGGCGCTATTACATGGCGCGGCGCCTGCCAGCGACGGCGATGCACCTGGCGCGTATTCAGTCGGGTGCCGAGCCGGTGATGGGCCTGGAGGCCGCGAATTTTTAGGGTACGTCTCAAGCGAGATGAATAATATGAGACTTCTGCTAATCATACTGGCGCTTGTGGCCAGCGCGAGCGTCACGCAGGCGCAGCGCAGCTTTACCGCTCAGGAGATCGCCAATGGCGGCGGGATAATCCATAACAGGGAAATCCGCCAGAAGGTCGTGCAGGGGCCCACGATGACGTTCCGCGATGTGGGCAAGGGCAATATTGGTTACGCGATGTGGGGCTATGTTGGCCCGAAGGGCCCTTACTTTCGACTGGTCGGCCTGCCTTACAAGAGCTTGCGCAAGGTAGATGCGGTGAGTTTCGAGGGCGTCCGAGCGAAGCCAGAGTTCACGCCGCAGAAGCGATTTGTGAACATCCAGATCGGCTTTGGGATGGATGTCTACAGGCACGGGCTTCGTAATGGGCTCACGGTGAATGTCTCCGGTGACGTGGAGAAGTCCTTTACTGTGCCAAAGGAGTATTTTCAGGGCTTTAATGCCTGGTGGAACAAGCGCTACCCCTAAAGTGTTGGGGTGACGCATACGCAACGACGGAATGGCGCGTGGGGACGCGCCTGCCGGCCCCTTACGCAAGGCAAGGGGGCCACTCACGGGCCCGCCTCGGGCATGCACCCCGGGGCGGATTTGTGAGCGGAGGATTTGGGAGGAGACATGCCGAAGCGATTCCGTCTGACGCGCCGCTTCAACGCCGCCATGACCGAGGATGGCTATCGCCGGTTGCGCCGCTTCGCCTCCGAGGCGGGGCTGGACGAGGGCGAGGCGCTGTCCTTCCTCTTCGAGCATTTCGACTCGGTGACGAACGAAGAGAACCTCACCGCGCGGCTGCGCCTCTTTAACGCTGAACTGGACGAGCGGAAGCGATGAACGACATGACCCCGACCACATGGATGACCGACGAGCACCAGATGCTCGCCGACATGACCCGCCAGTTCATCGAGGCCGAGTGGCAGCCGCATTACGAGCGCTGGCGCAAGCAGGGCGAGATGGATCGCTCGACCTGGCAGCAGGCGGGTGAGCTGGGGCTTCTCTGCCCCTCGATCCCCGAGGAATACGGCGGCGCGGGCGGCGATTTCGGCCACGAGGCGGTGATCCTGATGGAGGGCTCGCGCGCCAACCTGGCCAGCTGGGGCAACGGTATCCACTCCGGCATCGTGGCGCATTACATCCTCGCCTACGGCACCAAGGAGCAAAAGAAGCGCTGGCTGCCCAAGATGGTCTCGGGCGAGATGGTGGGCGCCCTGGCGATGACCGAGCCCTCGGGCGGCTCGGATGTGCAGAGCATCAAGACCCGCGCAATTCGGGACGGCAACGCCTATCGCCTGACCGGCCAGAAGACCTTCATCACCAACGGCCAGCACGCCAACCTGATCATCGTGGCCGCCAAGACCGACCCCAAGGAGAAGGCCCGCGGCACCTCGCTGGTGGTAGTCGAGACCGACGGGGCCGAGGGCTTTAGCCGCGGGCGCAACCTGGAAAAGATCGGCGCCCATGCTGCTGATACGTCAGAGCTCTTCTTCGACAATGTCGAGGTCCCGCCCGAGAACATCCTGGGCCAGGACGAGGGCCAGGGGTTCTATCAGATGATGCAGCAACTGCCGCAGGAGCGGCTGATCATCGGCTGCGGCGCGGTGGGCGCGATGGAGGGCGCGGTGGAGCGCACCATCGCCTACTGCCAAGAGCGCGAGGCCTTCGGCGGGCCGATCATGCAGTTCCAGAACACCCGCTTTAAGCTGGCCGAGTGCAAGACCAAGACCACCGTGGCGCGGGCCTTTCTCAACGAGTGCATCTCGGAACACCTTCGAGGCGCGCTGACCGTCGAGAAGGCCGCCATGGCGAAATACTGGCTGACCGACACCCAGGGCGAGGTGCTAGACGAGTGCCTGCAGCTGCATGGCGGCTACGGCTTCATGCAGGAATACGCAGTGGCCGAGATGTGGACCGACGCGCGGGTGCAGCGGATTTATGGCGGCACCAACGAGATCATGAAGGAGCTGATCTCGCGCGGCTTCGCGGGGAAACAATCGTGAGCGCGGCGCGGGTAGAGATATCGGAATTTGCGTATTTGGGACAAGATGAAGGGGAACAAGTTCCACCCCGCCTGCTGGGGCATCAAATGCATCACAGGCGGGGCTTCACCTTGTGCGGTCATCGGCTCGCCAGCCTGTACCGCGCCCCAATTTAGATCGCATTAACGTTAATTTCTGGTTACGAGGTTCCGCATTCATCTTGTCAAAAATACGCAATCCAGCCCCAACCGCGGGCGACAACTTCGGAGACTGACCACATGACCCTCAAACTGCACTGCTTCGGCGAAAGCGGGAACTCCTACAAGGCGGCGCTGGCGCTGGAGCTGTCGGGGCTGGACTGGGAGCCGGTGAAGGTGGACTTCTTCGGCGGGCAGACCCGCGGCGAGGCATTCCGCGCGGATGTGAACGTGATGGGCGAGGCGCCGGTGCTGGTGGATGGCGAGGTGAAGCTGACGCAATCGGGGGTGATCCAGCAGTATATCAGCGACAAAACCGGCAAGCTCGGCGGCGCGCCGGAGGAGAAATACGAGGTGCTGCGCTGGGTGCTCTGGGACAACCACAAGCTCTCCTCGATCGCCGGCATGACGCGGTTCTTGATGAACTTCCTGCCAGAGCAGCATCGCAGCGCCGACGTGATCGGCTTCAACCAGGGGCGGCTGAAGGCGGCCTACACGGTGCTGGACGCGCATCTTGACGGCAGGGAATTCATCGTCGGTCGCAACGTCACAAATGCGGATATCTCCTGCTGCGGCTATCTTTTCTACCCAGAGCCGTTCGGCTTTGACCGCGCCGACTGGCCGAACATCGACCGTTGGCTTTCGAACCTCCAGGGCCTGGAGGGCTGGAAGCACCCGTATGACCTGATGCCCGGTTCCCCGGCGGACCGCGCCTAAGAAACAGCGCAGACGCCCGCCAGGGCGGATGAGCGACCCCGAGACAAAGAACGACCGCCCAAGGAGGCCAAAATGGAAGAAGCCTATATCTACGACGCCGTGCGCTCGCCCCGCGGGAAGGGACGCAAGGATGGCAGCCTGCATGAGGTGACCGCGGTCAAGCTGAGCGCGGACATGCTGAACGCTCTGAAGGCGCGCAACAATCTGGACGGGCACGCCGCCGAGGACGTGATCTGGGGCAACGTCACCCAGATTGGCGAGCAGGGGGCCTGCCTGGCGCGGACCGCGGTGCTGGCCAGCGACCTCGACGAGAGCATCCCCGGTGTCTCGATCAACCGCTTCTGCGCCTCTGGCCTGGAGGCCGTGAACATGGCCGCCAACCAGGTACGCGGCGGGGCTGGCGACGCCTATATCGCGGGCGGTGTGGAGTGCATGAGCCGGGTGCCCATGGGCGCCGATGGCGGCGCCATTGCCGCCGACCCGACCGTGGCGATGAAGAGCTACTTCGTCCCCCAGGGCATCTCTAGCGACATCATTGCCACCGAGTATGGTTTCACCCGCGACATGGCCGACGAGCTGGCCGTGCGCAGCCAGAACCGTGCCAAGGCCGCCTGGGATGACCGCCGGTTCGACAAAACGGTCGTGCCGATCAAGGACATGAACGGGCTGACCATCCTGGACAATGACGAGTATATGCGCCCCGGCACCGACATGCAGGCGCTGGGCGCGCTGAAGCCCTCGTTCAAGGACCTGGGCGAGACCATGCCCGGCTTCGACGCCATTGCGCTGATGAAATACCCGCATCTGGAGCGGATCAACCACATCCACCACGCGGGCAACTCCTCGGGCATCGTGGACGGCGCCGCGGCGGTCCTCATCGGCAACAAGGCCTATGGGGAGAAGCACGGGCTGAAGCCTCGCGCGCGCATCAGGGCCACCGCCAAGATCGGCACCGACCCCACCATCATGCTCACGGGCCCCGTGCCGGTGACGGAAAAGATCATGGCCGATAGCGGCATGGCCATCAGCGATATCGACCTCTTTGAGGTGAACGAGGCCTTCGCTAGCGTCGTGATGCGCTTCATGCAGGCCTTCGAGGTCGACCCCGACCTGGTGAACGTCAATGGCGGTTCGATCGCGATGGGCCACCCGCTGGGGGCCACCGGCGCGATCATCCTGGGCACGCTGCTGGACGAGTTGGAGCGCTCCGACAAAGAGACCGGGCTGGCCACGCTTTGCATCGGCTCGGGCATGGGGGCCGCCACGATCATCGAGCGCGTTTAAGCGCAAAGAAGGCGCGGCTTGTTCGAGCCGCGCCCGACCAAAGGAGATAAGCCCGATGCCAAAGATCGACATCACCGCGTTGCCGTCTGAATCCGGCTCGGGCTACCCCGCGCCGTATGACGCAGGCTTTGAAAAGCGTCACGTCACGCGGCTCGGCAAGGCCGCGGGCCTGACGCAGTTCGGCGCCAACTTGGTGCGGCTGGAGCCAGGCGCAATGGCGTCGCAGCGCCATTGGCATGAGAATCAAGACGAGTTCTTAATGGTCACGAAAGGCACATGCACGCTGGTGGAAGATGAAGGATCGACCACTTTATCACCCGGGGATTGTGCGGCTTTCCCCGCAGGCAACCCTAACGGGCATCATTTGGTGAACAACAGCCGAGAAGACGCCGAATTTTTGGTCATCGGTACACATTCGTCCACAGAAACTGGACATTATAGCGATGTGGATATGATGGTACGTGTGACTGATGGCGAGTATAATTTCACGCGGCGTGACGGGTCGCCAATTCGGGGCGAGGGCGGACAGTGAGTCTGGACCTAGCTATGCCGCTTGCGGCGCTCGAGTATTCGGGGCAAATCGCGTATTCTATGCGCGGGGTGCATGGAATGCCTGAGGCTCACGATGGATCCGGGCCGCTTGGCGGCGCACCGTCCTTGAACCGGGCCCAGGAAATCGTCGAGCATGTCTTGAATGAAGCGGGCACGGCCCTAATCGCCGGAGACTTTTCCCGGTTCGTGGGTCATTTCGAGATCCCCGTCGTGGTCGAGACATATGAGAACCGAATTGTCCTAGACACCGAGGCGGCGCTGCGGGACATGTTCTTTTCGGTGCACAAATACTACCGCGATCTAGGGGTCAGCCAGATCCATCGCTGTAGCATAAGCGCAGCGTTTGACGGCGCCGATAACATCCATGCGAGCCATATAAACTACGTCTTGGCGCACGGCGGTCTCGCCCAGGATGCCTTCGCGGTCTATTCGCAACTGCGTCGCGGCACCGCCGGCTGGCAAGTATGGTGCTCGCAATATGCCATCCCAGATTCGGATCTGCTGAATCGCGTGCTTTCGGGTGACGTGGATTCGGCCTCGGTTGTGATCGGCCGCGGCCAGGAAAAGTTAAACCTAGAGGAAGATGAAGGGCAAAGTGCAGGGTTCCAAGTGTGGCGGTTGGCGTCGATACGTCAGAGTTCTGACGAGAGCGGCGACTGAGCAATGTTTGACCAATACCTCATCAGCGCCCAGGTTTCTCGCACGGGCGACCAGCACAAAGCGATCTCTGCGCGCAACTCTTGCGGGATACCGGGGCCCGACGCTCCGCCGTGGCGCCTTGCCTGGCTTGGCAGAGCTAAGCACAGCGCCCGCAACCAGCGGCCTGTGCGCGCAATGACCCTGGAACAGCCCGAGGCAGAGGCGATCGTCGCCCATCTAATGCAAGAGGCAAAAGGCAGCGTCCTGGACAATGCATTTGAACGCTTCCTTGCGATCTGTCACCTGCCGCTTGAGACGGGCACCTTCGAAGGGCATCGCGTTTTGCGCACAACCTCCGAGCTCAAGCAGCTCTTTCAGGAATTCGTTGATTACTACGCGCTGAACCAGATCACGGACACCATTCGCACACCGATCTCGATCGAGGCGCGCGATGAAAACGTCATTTTGTGCACCCACGAAAGCTGGCACGTCTCGTCACAGCAGCTCCTTAAGAACAAAATGACTGCGTTCACCGAGATCCATCGCCGCAACGGCGTATGGGCGGTGACGCGCTCTTACTATGCCAGCGAGGGCTCGGCGCAGTTCCACAAAACCCTCGAGCCGCGCCCGGCGCGCTCGTCCGATTTACCGAATTCCGACAAAAAGGACCAATCCCATGGCTGACTTTATCATGACCAAAGGCGACGATGGCGTCGCAGTGATCACCTGGGACGTGCCCGGGAAATCCATGAACGTGATGAGCCGCGAGGCGATGCCCCTGCTGGGCAACCTGGTGGATGACGCGCTGGCCGATGAGGCGGTGACGGGTATCATCATCACCTCTGGCAAGAAGGACTTCGCCGGGGGCATGGACCTCAACGTGCTGGGCTCGATCAGCGCCGAGGCGGGCGACAATCCCGCCCAGGCTCTGTTCGACTTCACCATGGCGGGCCACCACGGGCTGCGCAAGATCGAGCGCGCGGGCATGGACCCCAAGACCAACAAGGGCGGCAAGCCGATCGCCTGCGTGCTGCCGGGCACCGCGCTGGGCATCGGTTTCGAGATCCCGCTGGCCTGCCACCGGATTTTCGCCGCCGACAACCCCAAGGCTAAAATCGGCCTGCCCGAGATCCTTGTGGGGCTCTTCCCCGGCGCGGGCGGCACCACCCGGCTCGTGCGCAAGCTGGGCGCCATGGCGGCCTCGCCCTTCCTGCTCGAAGGTAAGCTGTCCGACCCCAAGAAAGCCAAGGCCGCGGGCCTGATCGACGAGGTCTCTGAGGACCCGATGGCCGCGGCGCGCGAATGGGTGCTGGGCGCCACGGATGCCGACATCGTCAAACCCTGGGACGCGAAGGGCTACAAGATGCCCGGCGGCATGCCCTATCACCCCTCGGGCTTCATGACCTTTGTGGGGGCCGCGGCCATGGTCCACGGCAAGACCCAGGGCGTCTACCCCGCGGCCAAGGCCCTGCTGGCGGCGGCCTATGAGGGCGCGCAGGTGCCGTTCGAGACCGCGCTGAAGATCGAGGCGCGCCACTTCACCTCTGTGCTGATGAGCCCGACCTCCTCGGCGATGATCCGGTCGCTCTTTGTGAACAAAGAGGCGCTGGAGAAGGGCGCGAACCGTCCCGACGTGGCCGATGAGACCGTCAAGAAGGTCGGCGTGCTGGGCGCGGGCATGATGGGCGCAGGTATCGCGCTGGTCTCTGCGCAGGCGGGGATCGAGGTCGTGCTGATCGACCAGACGCAAGAGGCCGCCGACAAGGGCCGCGCCTATACCGAGGCCTACATGGACAAGGGCATCGCCCGCCGCAAAGCCACGCCCGAGAAGAAAGAGCAGATGCTGGCGCGGATCACCGCCACCACGGATCTGAGCGCGCTGGCCGATTGCGACCTGATCGTCGAGGCGGTGTTCGAGGACCCCGCGGTCAAGGCCGAGATGACCAAAAAGGTCGAGGCCGTGATCCCGGCCGATTGCATCTTTGCCTCCAACACCTCCACCTTGCCGATCACCGAGCTGGCCAAGGCGTCGAGCCGCCCCGAGCAGTTCATCGGCATCCACTTCTTCTCGCCCGTCGAGCGGATGATGCTGGTGGAGATCATCAAGGGCGCCGAGACCGGCGACCGCGCGGTGGCCAAGTCGCTCGATTACGTGCGCCAGATCCGCAAGACGCCCATCGTTGTGAACGACGCGCGCTTCTTCTACGCCAACCGCTGCATCATCCCCTACATCAATGAGGGCGTGCGCATGGTCGGCGAGGGGGTCGAGCCCGCTTTGGTCGAGAACGCCGCCAAAATGCTGGGCTTCCCGGTGGGGCCGCTGCAGCTGAATGACGAGACCTCGATTGACCTGGGTGTGAAGATCGCCAAGGCGACCAAGGCGGCGTTGGGCGACGCCTATGACGCGGGCGCGGCGGATGAGGTGCTGTTCTGGCTGTTCGATCAGGGCCGGATGGGGCGCAAATCCTCGGCGGGCTATTACGACTATGACGAGAAGGGCAAGCGCACGGGTATCTGGCCGGGGTTGCGCGACAAATACACCAAGGATGACCACCCGGACCTGACCGAGGTGCAGCACCGGCTGATGATGGCCCAGGTGCTGGAGGCGGTGCGCGCGATCGAGGAGGACGTGCTGCTGGACATCCGCGAGGGCGATGTGGGCGCGATCCTGGGCTGGGGCTTTGCGCCCTGGTCCGGCGGGCCGCTCAGCTGGCTGGATATGATCGGTGCAACCAAGGCCGTGGAGATCTGCGATGGTCTTGAGGCCAAATTCGGCAAGCGCTTCGCGGCGCCGGCGCTTCTGAAGGACATCGCCGCAAAGGGCGAGAGCTTCTATGGGCGCTTTACCGAGACGAAAGCCGCCGCCTAAAGCGTTTCGACAAAAGTTTGAATCGGTTGGATTCCCACAGAGCTTGAACTGTGATTCACCTTGATAGGGAGGATCACATCATGCCAGCACCATTGTCGACAGAACTGCGCGACCGCTTTGCGCGTTTGATCAGGGAAGGACTGTCCGGGAGAGAAGCCTCACGCCGCCTTCAGGTTTCTGCCGCCACTGGCGCTCGATGGGCCGGTCGAATCCGGAGTACCGGGGCTGCCACTGTTGCACTGATGGGACGTCCTGCGGGATCGGGCAAGCTGGCCGACCATATAGAGTTCTTTAGGGAGTTGGTGACGCAGGACCCGGACATCACGTTATTCGAACTGCGTGATGCACTCGCTGATGCGGAAGGGGTTGCGGTCCATCATTCCGCCATTGCGGGGTTGCTCAAGCGCCTCGGCTTCACGCACAAAAAAAGTCGTTGGTGGCCTCCGAGCGCCGCCATGCCAAGGTAAGGCGACGGCGGGCTGATTGGTTTGCTCATCGCATTCCGGCCGTCGGGGCCTCACCGGATCGTGTTGTCTTCATTGACGAAACCGCCGTGAAGACGAACCTCACGCGGCTACGGGGCTGGGCGTCACGCGGCGAGCGCCTGACCATGGACGCGCCCTTCGGCAGTTGGGGGACGCAGACACTGATTGCCGGTCTGAGCTATGATGCGCTGATCGCACCCTGGGTCATCAAAGGCGCAATGGACGGTCCTGCTTTTGCCGCCTACATCCGCGAAGTGCTGGTGCCCGAAATCACACCCGGCACGGTGGTGATTCTCGACAACCTGGCCACGCATCGCAACAAGGAAGCAGCAGCCGCGCTAAAGGCGCATGGCTGCTGGTTTCTGTACCTGCCGCCACACTCCCCAGACCTCAACCCGATTGAACAAGCTTTCTCGAAGCTCAAGGCCCATCTCCGACGGATCGGAGCACGCTCGTTCACATCCGTCTTCAAAGCCATCGGTGAAATCTGTGACCTGTACGATCCGGAAGAATGCTCGAACTACTTCAAGGCCGCTGGATATGTCTCAAACTAATGTCGAAACGCTCTANCTAAAGCGTTTCGACAAAAGTTTGAATCGGTTGGATTCCCACAGAGCTTGAACTGTGATTCACCTTGATAGGGAGGATCACATCATGCCAGCACCATTGTCGACAGAACTGCGCGACCGCTTTGCGCGTTTGATCAGGGAAGGACTGTCCGGGAGAGAAGCCTCACGCCGCCTTCAGGTTTCTGCCGCCACTGGCGCTCGATGGGCCGGTCGAATCCGGAGTACCGGGGCTGCCACTGTTGCACTGATGGGACGTCCTGCGGGATCGGGCAAGCTGGCCGACCATATAGAGTTCTTTAGGGAGTTGGTGACGCAGGACCCGGACATCACGTTATTCGAACTGCGTGATGCACTCGCTGATGCGGAAGGGGTTGCGGTCCATCATTCCGCCATTGCGGGGTTGCTCAAGCGCCTCGGCTTCACGCACAAAAAAAGTCGTTGGTGGCCTCCGAGCGCCGCCATGCCAAGGTAAGGCGACGGCGGGCTGATTGGTTTGCTCATCGCATTCCGGCCGTCGGGGCCTCACCGGATCGTGTTGTCTTCATTGACGAAACCGCCGTGAAGACGAACCTCACGCGGCTACGGGGCTGGGCGTCACGCGGCGAGCGCCTGACCATGGACGCGCCCTTCGGCAGTTGGGGGACGCAGACACTGATTGCCGGTCTGAGCTATGATGCGCTGATCGCACCCTGGGTCATCAAAGGCGCAATGGACGGTCCTGCTTTTGCCGCCTACATCCGCGAAGTGCTGGTGCCCGAAATCACACCCGGCACGGTGGTGATTCTCGACAACCTGGCCACGCATCGCAACAAGGAAGCAGCAGCCGCGCTAAAGGCGCATGGCTGCTGGTTTCTGTACCTGCCGCCACACTCCCCAGACCTCAACCCGATTGAACAAGCTTTCTCGAAGCTCAAGGCCCATCTCCGACGGATCGGAGCACGCTCGTTCACATCCGTCTTCAAAGCCATCGGTGAAATCTGTGACCTGTACGATCCGGAAGAATGCTCGAACTACTTCAAGGCCGCTGGATATGTCTCAAACTAATGTCGAAACGCTCTAATGTCGAAACGCTCTAACAGCTGCTCATCCAGCCCTATCGGGCGGTCTTCGCGATGGCTAGGTGTGCCCGTAAGGGCGGTGAGACCGCCCCAGGGCGCGAGGAGCCGAGCCTTCTAAAAAAGAAACTGCCCGCGCCGGACAAGGGGGAAGTGGCGCGGGCAGCTCTTGGTTCAATCGTCACTCTCTCAAAAATGACTTCATGAAACTGCCGGCAGGGTGGGCCGGCGCACGGGCGAGCTGGGTTTGGGGGGAAAGGCTCGCCCGATCCTTGGATCTCTCTTACTTCAGTGCGCAGCGGCCACCTTGGGCGCCACCGGGTCGGTTGGCGGTATAGGGTTCACCGCGAACCCTTCCTCTTCGTCAAGGCAGGCCACCAGCAGGCGGGCGTCCGCGTGGTCCAGCACCGTGTATTCGGAACTCTTGGTCTCGCCGGGGTCCAGGTCCACCACATCCAGCGCGCGATGCGCCGGGCAATAGGCCAGTGCGCCCTCGGCGCCGAACACCACCTCGTCGCGTTCGAACTGTAGGACCATGACTTCCACGTTCCCGATCGGGGGCACGCGGCTGATCCCGCGCAGGCCCTCAAGGTCAGCGGCGTTCACCAGCGCGAAGGGGTCGTCAAACAGCAGATCCGCCGTGTCGCTCTCTATCAAGAGCGGCTGCTCGGGCAGGGCGATGAGCTCTTCGTCGTTGCCCAACGCACCCTTTGGAACCTGCAGCGGCCATAGCGCCTTGGGGCAGACCTCATCGGCGGCCCATAGCAGCCCGCGGGTCACGCTCTTGACCGGCTGTAGGCCGCGGTCAAAGGTCAGGACCAGATCACCGGCGGTGATCGCCTCGACCGGGCGCCATCCAATCGCCGTTGCGACCCGGGTGCCCGCCACCATGCCAAAGGCCAGGCCGCTTTGAATTTTTGCTTGTCGGCCCCAGGCGCCACCGATCTCTTGCCGATATGCGCGGGGGTCTCCGCCGAATAGTACCTTACTCAGTCCAATCATCTGCCACTCCACCATGCTTATCGATTTGGACTGCTCGATGACGCCAGTACGCTCGATTCGAGCGCCGTTTCTTCGACGCAAAAAGGATTAAATTGGGGCACTTTCTCGCCTTGAGCTTTAATGCGACCGAAGGCGGGGCAATTGTTAATACGTTCGAAACGCTAGGACCGCTCCAGGCCAAAAGCCACTTTGGAAAAACCAGCGCCGCAGCTTGACGACCCCAGGCGATCAGGTCATCACGCCCCCCATGCTGATCTACAAAATCCTGCGCGTCGCGGAATGGGCCGCACTGCGCGCCCAGGGCGAGACCGCGGGGGCGCCCATCGATGTCGCCGACGGTTTCGTGCATTTCTCCACGGCTGATCAGGCACTGGAGACCGCGGCCAAGCATTTCGCGGGCGCCGGGGACCTGGTGCTGCTCGCCCTGGATCCCGGGGCGCTAGGTGACGCGCTAAAATGGGAGGTCTCCCGCGGTGGCGCGCTCTTTCCGCATCTCTACGCCCCGCTGCGGCTGGTCGATATACTCTGGCACCGGCCTCTGCCTTTGCTGGATGCCGCGCATGTCTTCCCCGAGGAGGTCGCCGGCCATGTCGACCCGAACCGCGCGCAGTTCGATCAATTCAAGGCGCTCGACCGGGACCATCCCATCGAGATGCTGAACTTGGTGCGCTTGCGTGACCATGCGGACTACCCAGAGAGCCATTCTTCTTTCGCAGAAAACCGGTCCGGCGCCGAGGCCTACGCAGCTTACGGGCGCGAGACCGCGCCGATCCTGGCACGGCTAGGTGGCTCGATCCTTTGGCGCGGCCAGTTCCAATCCGTGCTGATTGGCCCCGACAGCGAGCGTTGGGACCACGCCTTTATCGCCCGCTACCCCTCGGCGCATGCCTTCCTGGCGATGGTGACGGACCCCGGCTACCGCGCCGCGGTGGTGCACCGTCAGGCGGCGGTGCGCACGTCCCGCCTGCTTAGATGCGCGCCGGACGACGCTGGGGCGTCCTTCGGATGATTGAGCGGCTTGGTTTGCGCGTGCTGCGCGCGTTTGATCCGGAAACGGCGCATGGTCTGGCGCTGCGGGCGCTGCATACGCCGTTTGCGCCGCTGCCCGGGGTGGTGACCTCGGACAGGCTGCGGACCCAGCTCGCGGGCCTCGTCCTGTCTAACCCGGTGGGGCTTGCGGCGGGGTTCGACAAGAACGCCACGGCCATCGCGCCGCTCAGCCGCGCGGGCTTTGGCTGGCTAGAGGTCGGCGCGGCCACACCGCGCGCGCAGCAAGGCAATCCCAAGCCGCGGCTCTTTCGGCTGACCAAGGACCGGGCCGCGATCAACCGTTTTGGGTTTAACAACGAGGGCATGGAGAGCATCGCGGGCCGGCTGGCCCACCGCCCGCGCGCCATCCCCGTGGGCTTGAACCTTGGTGCGAACAAAGACAGCGCGGACCGGGCTGCGGATTTCGCCCAGGTGCTCGCCCATTGCGGTCCGCATGTGGATTTTGCGACGGTGAACGTGTCCTCGCCCAACACCGAACGGTTGCGCGACCTGCAGGGCTCCGCCGCCCTTCTGGGCGTCCTCGCCGGGGTCATGGAGGCGCGTGATGCCCTGGCCCGGCCTGTGCCGGTGTTCCTAAAGATCGCGCCGGACCTGACGGACGAGGAGATCGCCGAGATCGCCGCGGTCGCACGCCAGTCAAAGGTCGACGCGATCATCGCCACCAACACCACCCTGGACCGGTCGGGGTTGAACAGCGCGAAGGCTGAGGAGAAAGGCGGGCTCTCTGGCGCGCCGCTCTTTGCGAAATCCACCCAGGTGCTGGCACGGCTCTATGCCGAGACACAGGGCGCGATCCCATTGGTCGGGGTGGGCGGCATCAGCACCGCCGAGCAGGCCTATGCCAAGATACGTGCGGGGGCCTCCGCCGTGCAGCTTTATACGGCTATGGTCTATGAGGGCGTCTCTTTGGGCGCGCGCATCGCGCGAGAGCTGGACCAACTGCTGGCGCGGGACGGGTTTGCGAACGTGGCCGAGGCGGTCGGAACAGAAGGGCGCATCAAATGACGATCACGATCTGGCACAACCCGCGCTGCTCGAAATCGCGCCAAACCCTGGCGCTCCTTGAGGGGCGCGAGGTCGAGATCCGGCTCTACGTTCAGGACCCGCCCAGCGCGGCAGAGCTGCGCGATGCGCTGGCGGCTTTGCAGCGTCCCGCGATTGAGCTGGTGCGTACAGGGGAGGCGGAGTTCAAGGCCGCCGGGCTGACAAAGCAGAGCAGCGAGGACGCCCTCGTTGCCGCCATGGCAAAGCATCCCAAGCTGATCGAGCGCCCTGTGGTGTTTGCCAATGGCAAAGCCGCGCTGGGGCGGCCACCGGAGGCTGTTCTAAAGCTCCTCTGAAGGCGTTTTTGGGATTGGCGCAGGGATTGGCGCGACGCAATTTTCTTGCAAGAAAATTGCGAAACTCTTGCAAGAGTTTCTTCGGCGCGCCCCGAAATGATGCCTTAATCGCACGCCCTTGCCGCTTGCGGGCCCACTTTCCTTGGAAGGAAAGTGCAAATCTCTTGCAAGAGATTTGGCCCGCTCAAAGGACCGCTTCAGGCCCATATTGCGCATTCCATTCAAAGCAGGCCCGATGCGCCCACGAGAGCGTAAATCCGCCGAAGCTTTACGCGGCCGTCACAATGCCATGGCACCTCCCCTAGCATGCACTTTGACTCTCGCTGGGCTTCGCGCCAAGCTGGGGCATCCAACGACCCAAGGGGGATTTTTCATGGTATCTCGACTTCTTGCGACGGTCGCCGCGCTCGGCCTGACTGCAGGTATTGCGCAGGCGGACTTCACGCTGACCATCCTGCACACGAACGACATTCACAGCCGGATCGAGTCGATCAACAAGTATGACAGCACCTGCAACGCGGACGGCGAGGCCGAGGGCAAGTGCTTTGGCGGCGTGGCCCGGATCAAGGCCGCCGTGGACGCCAAGCGCGCCGCGATGGCGGGCGAGAACCTGCTGGTGCTGGACGCGGGCGATCCGTTCCAGGGCTCGCTGTTCTACACCACCTATAAGGGCGCGGCGGAGGCCGAGTTCATGGAGGCCATCGGCTATGACGCCATGGCCGTGGGTAACCACGAGTTCGACGATGGCCCGGCGGGCCTGGCGGGCTTCATCGATGCGGTCTCTTTCCCGGTGGTCTCGGGCAATCTGGATCTCTCCGGCTCGGCGGATCTGAACGGCAAGGTCGCCGATCACCTGGTGCTTGAGGTCGGCGGACAGAAGGTCGGGATCGTCTCGGCGCTGGCCACGGACACGGTGGACACCTCCTCGCCCGGGCCCGACGTGGTCTTTCAGGACGAGATCGAGGCGCTGAAGGCGGATTTTCGGGCGCTGACCGACAGGGGGGTGAACAAGATCATCGCGCTGACCCATGTGGGGCTGCCCAAGGATCTAGAGATCGCCGCGGCGGTGCCGGGGCTCGACCTGGTGATCGGCGGGCACTCGCACACGCTGCTCAGCAACACCAGCGACCGCGCCGCGGGCCCCTACCCGACCATGGTGGGCGACGTGCCGGTGGTGCAGGCCTATGCCTATTCCAAGTATCTGGGCGAGATCACCCTGACCTTTGACGACGAAGGCAACGTGACCTCGGCGATGGGCGAGCCCATGGCGCTGGACGCCTCGGTGACGCCCGATGCCGCCATGGCCGCGCGCGTGGCCGAGATGGGCGGGCCCATCGAAGAGCTCAAGGCGCGCGTGGTGGCCGAGACCACCGAGGCGATCAACGGCGACCGCGCGGTCTGCCGGGTCGAGGAATGCCCGATGGGCAACCTGGTGGCCGAGGCCATGCTGGACCGCGTCAAGGACCAGGGCGCGCAGATCGCCATCCAGAACGGCGGCGGGCTGCGCGCCTCCATCGACGGCGGCGAGGTCACCATGGGCGAGGTGCTGACGGTGCTGCCGTTCCAGAACACGCTCTCGACCTTCGAGGTCACCGGTCAGATGGTGATCGACGCGCTGGAGAACGGCGTCAGCCAGGTGGAAGAGGTCAAGGGCCGCTTCCCGCAGGTCGCGGGCATGTCGTTTAAGTGGGACCCAAGCGTGGCTCCGGGCGAGGGCCGCATCGTCGAGGTCATGGTCGGCGGCGCGCCGATCGACCCCGCGGCGACCTACCTGGCCGTGTCCAACAATTACGTGCGCAGCGGCGGCGACGGCTACAAGATGTTCCGCGACGCCAAGAACGCCTATGATTACGGGCCTGACCTGGCGGATGTGCTGGCCGAGTACATGGCCAAGACCGGCCCGATCGCGCCGATGACCGATGGGCGGATCAGCCGGGCGGAGTAGTCTGCTCTACAGCGCCTAGCCTTTGATCTGAGACATCAGATGTCAGCTGGGCGCACTCAACGTCGTCATCCTGTGGTCGCACTGCCAAAGGCTGTGATTCAGGTCTTGGGCGACGCGCTTTAAGAACTCAGTGGAAGGGCCGCGCGATTGTGCGGCCCTTTCCCTTCGGGCGCGCGTTAACGCGCGGTCGCCTCCATGCACACCCGCCCATCGGGCCCGCGCACCCACATCGCGCCATCCTCGCCCATGCAGATCTCGGCCGCCTCGAAATGCATCAGGGCCGAGGTCGCGCGGAACTCGAACCGGGAGAGCCCGCCAAGCGCGCGATCCGCCAGCCCGATCAGGCGCTGCGCCAAGAGCGGCCCGTGCACGACCAGCCCGGCATAACCCTCGACCCGTTGGCAATAGTCCAGATCGTAGTGGATCCGGTGCCCGTTAAAGGTCAGCGCCGAGTAGCGGAACAGCATCGTGGTGTCGAAGCTCGCGGGCTCGGACAGGCGCTCGTCGGTGCGGGCCAAGGCGACCGGTACGGCGCGCCGCTGGTCGGGCGGGTCGCGGTAAACGATGTCCTGGCGCTCGGACACGCGGGTGACGCCGTTCTGCACGATGTCGTGGCGCAGCCGCACGAAACCAAGCCGCCCGCTGCGCCCGGTCTTCTCCGAGACATCCTCAACGGTCGAAACCCTCTCGGCGGGCAGACCCAAAGTGACCGGGCCGTGGAACTCCAAGGCACCGCCCGCCCACATGCGCTGCGGAAGCCCAAGATCGGGGATCAACCCATGGCCGGTGCGCGGGTGGCTGTCGCGGCCTAGGCGGTCCGGCGGCTGCGGGTCCCAAAAGTAGATGTGGTGCCAGAAAGGCGGCAACGGATCGCCCGCGCCTGGGGCAGGCCCCGAGAGCCCAAGCGTGGCGTGCAGTGCCGCCGCGCGCGCGGGGTCCATCACATCGGCAATGGTTTGCATCTCTGGGGTCGCATCATCCATGATGCGCGCAAGCCTATGCGGCGGCATTTGGGAAGGCAATTCGATGCAGGTGACGGCGCTGGGCCACCTCGATCTAGCCGCGCGACCCGAATGGAAATCTGATCTAGATAACCCAGCCTATGCCGCGCGCGCGACCTCGGCGTGAAGCGCCTGCACCAACTCCTCCAGGCTTGCCGCATAACGCGCATTCGTCAGCCGCCCCTCGGCGTCGAACTGGTCCGCCCCTCCGGCGATCAGCACCGCAGGCCCAGCGATCAGGCGCGGGCGAAAGGACAGCATCGCGAGGCGCAGCGCAAACTGCGCGGCCTCGCCGCCCGTGCGGCCCGCGGTGGCCGAGACAATCGCCACCGGCTTGTCGCGCCAGGGGTTGCCCTTGACGCGGCTTACCCAGTCGAGCGCGTTTTTGAGCACGCCAGAGAGGGATTTGTTGTATTCCGGCGTTGCGATGATGATGGCGTCGGCCGCAGCGATCTGATCGGCCAGCGCCTGGACCTCGGCGGGAATGCCCTCGGCCTCCAGATCCCCGTCGTAAAGCGGCAGGCGCAGGTTGCCCTCAATATGGGTGCCGCCGAACAGGCGGCCCGCCTCGCGCAGCAGCATCCCGTTTAGGGATGCCTTGCGCAGGGACCCGTTCAGGCTGAGTAGCGAATGCGCCATAGTGTATTCTCCTTTTGCTGGCGCTAATGTGCGGACTGGTCTTGAAAATGCAAATGCGTTTCGGCGCGCAGAGGCCGTGCGGTGCGGCGGCGGCAGGCTGGCATGTGCGCTTGCGCCCATTCCATGCCGCGCGAACCGCGCTAAGATGATTCCACATTAAGGCGACATTTTGGAGGCGACGCATGCGACCCACACTGATCACTCTCCTTCCAGCCCTGGTATTGGCTGGGGCGGCGGCCCTGGCGCAGGAAGCCTCTGACGCGGTGGCGCCCGAAGCCGCTACCGCGACCGGTGGCGCGATGAGCGCGAATGCCATGGCGGCGCTGAAGGCCAAGGAGGCGGGCGAGCCCGTCCGCGCGCCGAATTGGATGGTCGCGGCGGCAAATCCCCTGGCCGTCGAGGCCGGGGCGGCGATCCTGGCAGAGGGCGGCACCGCCGCCGACGCGATGGTCACCGTGCAGGCGGTGCTGGGCCTTGTCGAGCCGCAAAGCTCTGGCCTGGGCGGGGGCGCGTTCCTTGTTTGGTACGACGCCGCCAGGGGCGCGCTGACGACCCTGGATGGGCGCGAGACCGCGCCGCTGGCCGCCGATCCCACGCTGTTCCAGATGGGGGGCGAGCGGATGAAGTGGTGGGACGCGGTGGTCGGCGGGCGCTCGGTTGGTACGCCCGGCACCCCGGCGCTGATGTTTGACGCCCATGACCGCTATGGCAACCTAGAGGTCAGCCACTTGCTGCAGCCCGCCATTGATCTGGCCGAGAGCGGCTTTGCCGTCTCGCCGCGCATGGCGGCCTCGGTCGCGCGTGACGCCGAGCGCCTCGCCGGCCAGCCCCGCACCTCGGCCTATTTCCTGCCCGGGGGCGAGCCCATCGCCGAGGGCGCCTTGCTCAAGAACTTCCCCTACGCGGCGACGCTCAAGGCGCTGGCGGGGGGCGGCAGGGACGCCTTCTATACGGGCGATATCGCGCAGGGGATCGTGGACACCGTGCAGGGGTTCGACGCCAACCCGGGCCGTTTGGAGATGATCGACCTCGCCGCCTATCAGGTGAAAGAGCGCCCGGCTGTTTGTGCGGCGTACCGCGCCTATGATGTGTGCGGCATGGGCCCGCCCTCGTCCGGCGCGCTGACCGTTGGTCAGATCCTGGGCCAGCTGAACAGCTTTGATCTATCGGCTGGCGTTGAGGACGCGCAGGTGCTGCGCTTGATCGGCGATGCCTCGCGGCAGGCCTTCGCGGATCGCGGGCGCTACATGGCCGATAGTGACTTTGTGCCGATGCCCACCGCGGGGCTGGTGGATGCCGAGTACCTGTCGGCGCGGGCGGAGAACCTGAAGGGCGACAGGGCGCTGGACAGCGTCGCGCCGGGCCGCCCCGCCTTCGATCACGCGCTGAACTGGGCCGATAATGTCTCGGTCGAGCGGCCTTCGACCTCGCATATCTCCATTGTGGACAGCTATGGCAACGCGCTGTCCATGACGACGACGATCGAGAACGGTTTCGGCTCGCGGCTGATGGCGCCGGGCGGGTTCCTGCTGAACAACGAGCTGACGGATTTCTCGTTCAAGAGCCATGCCGATGGCGTGCCGATTGCCAACCGGGTGGAGCCGGGCAAGCGCCCGCGCTCGTCCATGTCGCCGACCATCGTGATGCAGGACGGCGCGCCGGTTCTGGTGATCGGATCGCCCGGCGGCAGCCGCATCATCGGCTACGTCGCGCAGGCGATCATCGCGCATCTGGACTGGGGCATGGATGTGCAGGCCGCACTTGATATGCCGCACGCTGTGAACCGCTTCGGCACCTATGATCTAGAGGAGGGCACCTATCTTGAGGAAATGGAGGGCCCGCTGACCGAGCTTGGCTACGAGGTGAACATCCGCGGGCTGAACTCCGGCCTGCATGCGATCCAAGTCACACCCGAGGGGCTGGTCGGCGGCGCCGACCCCCGCCGAGAGGGGATCGCCATCGGCGGGTGGGGCGCTTGGGCTCTTGGTATGCGGCGCGTGGCGAATTGGCCTGGAGCGGTCATTAGAAACCCGCCCCGGGCTTGACCCGGGGCCTCCGCTTTGAGCCAAGCACAACCCGGGCAGTTGCGCGGCTTGGGGCCCGTTGCGTCTGGTGTCGGCAAACGTTGCTGAGACGGAGTGTTTGAGGCCGAAGACCACTCCAAACAACCAAAAGAGGCCAGGCGCCGGGCGGGTCTGATGGGCTATTCCGGGTGCCCCGGAACCGCGCCCGACGGGGCGCCATAGGGCCGGGTCACGTCCCGCAGTGTCACCTCCAGGGCCTCCACGTCCAGCCCGATTGCGCCGTCGCCCGCCAGGGTGATCTCCACCCGACCCGCGCCGTCCTCCCCTGCCTCAAAGCCAAGCGAGAGCACCGACAGCACCGTGTCTGCATCCCGGCGAACGCCGGTTGTCTGCACCCGCAGCACGTCCTCGATCACCAGCACGGATTGGACCCGTTCGGGTCCGTGGCGCTCCGGCGCGGCATCCTCCCAGCGGAAGCGGTTCAGCAGGATCGCAAACCGCCGATTCGCCGCCCGGTAGGACATCTCGTTGCCCGGGAAGACCGCGTCCTGCACCAGTGCCGAGATCACCTCTAAATCAGCCGACTCCAAGGCCTTTAGGCGCAGGGCGCGCTCGGCGCCGTCCTCGAACCGGGCGTCCTCGCTCACGCCGCCACGCGCTCTACCAGAGCGCCAACATTGCTCAACTTCTCCTCCAGCCGCTCATAGCCGCGGTCCAGGTGGTAGACGCGGCTCACCAGGGTCTCGCCCTCCGCGGCCAGCCCGGCGAGGATCAGCGACACGCTGGCGCGCAGATCGGTGGCCATGACCGGGGCGCCGCGCATCCGCTCCACGCCGCGCACGGTGGCGGTGCCACCCGAGACGGTGATGTCCGCGCCCATGCGGATCAGCTCGGGGGCGTGCATGAAGCGGTTCTCAAAGATGGTCTCCTCCAGGTGGCTGACGCCGTCGGCGGTGCACAGGAGCGACATCATCTGCGCTTGCAGGTCGGTGGGGAAGCCGGGGAAGGGCGCGGTGGTCACGTCCACCGCCGCGACCCGGCCGTTCTTGCGCGCAACCTTAAGCCCGCGGTTGGTCTGGGTGACCTCGACGCCGATGCCCTCAAGCTTGTCGGCCAGGGACGCCACCAGGTGGCGCTCGCCGCCCAGAAGCTCGACCTCGCCGCCGGCGATGGCGGGGGCGATCATGTAGGTGCCCAGCTCGATGCGGTCGGTGATCACGGGGTGGGTAGCGCCGCGCAGGGCGTCGACGCCGCGGATCACCATCTCAGAGCTGCCCGCGCCCTCGATATCGGCGCCCATTGCGATCAGGCAGTCGGCCAGGGCCACCGTGTCGGGCTCGCGCGCGGCGTTCTTGATCACGGTGGTGCCCTTGGCGCGCACCGCGGCGCACATGACGTTCTCGGTGGCGCCCACCGAGGCGAAGGGGAACTCGATCTCGGCGCCCCTCAGCCCCTGCGGGGCGGAGGCATGCACATAGCCGTCCTTGAGATCGACCTTGGCGCCCATCGCCTCGAGCCCGGCGATGTGGAAGTCCACCTTGCGCGCGCCGATGGCGCAGCCGCCGGGCAGCGAGACCACCGCGCGCCCGTCGCGCCCCATCAGCGGGCCGAGCACGTTGAACGAGGCGCGCATCTTGCGCACGATGTCGTAATGCGCCTCGTGGCTGGTCAGATCCGCCGCCGAGATCATCATGACGCCGCCGTTCTGGGCGAAGGCCACCTCGCAGCCCAGGCTCTGCAGAAGCGTGGTCAGGGTGCGCACGTCGCTCAGCCGCGGCACGTTGGTCAGCGTCAGCGGATCTTCGCTCAGAAGCGAGGCGCACATCAGCTTAAGGCAGGTGTTTTTCGCGCCCGCGATGGGGATCTCGCCCGAAAGCTCGGCGCCGCCTTTGACCAGTATCGAATCCATGCCTGTCTATTCCTTGCTCTTTTCCTCGCCCGCCCGGGCTCGGGCCTGGGCCTTGCGCTTTGCCATATTCGCCTTCAGCGCGGCTTTTAGCCTGTCTTCCTTGGCCTGGCGCGCGTCTTCTGCGCGCTTTTGATCGCGCTTATCGTTCATGAGGGGGGTTCTACAACAGCCGCCAAGTAGGGTCCAGATTGCGCTTGCGCTGATCAGGCTTTGGGTCTAATCAGCCGCCCACGATAAGGGCTGCCGTAGCTCAGGGGTAGAGCACTCCCTTGGTAAGGGAGAGGTCCGGAGTTCAAATCTCCGCGGCAGCACCATAAGTAGCTAAAAAACAACTGAAATTCAGTCGCGGCGCGAACTCGCACGCGCCCCCCAGGGTTTCATTATTGCACGTCATCGAAGCGCCCAAGATTCGGCGGAACTTGTTGAATTGGAGCCTGCACGCCTAATCGGCAGTTCGTTGTGATGATCCCCACGGCCGCGCAGTTTAGCCGACGCAAATTTCGTATCTATTCTGGCAGTTAATCTAGTTCATGTGCGAAGTTGCGTGCGAGGCCCCTCACAATTTTGAGTATGCGTTGCTCAAATTGCGATTAAGTGGTTGTCCCAGGCGACATCGTGCAACACGTCCGGGCCTGACGGGGGTTTCACCAGGCCCGCGCCTGATGTCAGAACGAAACCCGACGCCGCCGCCGCGACGCCGCAGACATCAGCTATGGACGTCTCACCGACATACTCAGCGCCCGCGAATTCCTGAACGATCCCCGCACGGGGAGAGGTTGCCGCGATGCTTTTGCCATCCTTGGCAATCGCGACACTGCCCAGATATCCGCTCATGTGCCGCACCGAGGCCCGCTCGACGAGATCAAGCCTGCCGGTCTCAATCCGATGGACGCCCAAGAGCGGAAGGTCGACGGCGAGATCACCTTGCCACTGCATCGCGAATGCCACGTCGCCGGTGGCGGATACGGCAAGGTGCCGGATCGAGTTCTTTTGATGCGCCTTGTCGAGCCGCACTTGGCCCAACAACTCACCATCCAGGCTGAGATAGCTGAGCGTCGAGCGCATGGACGGGATGTTAAGCTTGACGCGCCCGGTCTCGGGATGCGTTTCGATGCCCCCGTTGGCGACGACAAGCGATGCGCCATCGGGCATCAGCTTGATGTCATGGGGGCCCACGCCGCCAGAGGGGAACTCACCCATGCGCGCAAAATCGCGTCGCGCATCCCAGATCCCGACAACGCCGCGCGCCGCGTCAAAGTCGTTCTCGGTCGTGAACAGCACATCCCCATCCGCCGAATAGGTCCCGTGGCCATAGAAATGCCGGCCCGGTGGCGCAGAGAGGCGGGCCTTTTCGCGGCCCGTGATGCAATCCAGGACGATCGCGTAGGTGCCGGGCCTTCTTGCAAAAGCGACGGCTTCGGCCAATCTGGGATGCGCGGCGGCGGCGTGACCGCGCGTGGGCAGCGGCAGCTGGAATGTGATTTGGCCTTCGGTGGTCAAGCCACACAAGACGTAAGCGCCATCGGGCTTCTTGCCGGCGGACAGAAACGCCGGGCTGCCCGCATCGGCCCAGGTCGGTCTAGGCGCCAAGCCGGCAGCCAGCATCCCGGCGATGAAGGTCCGACGATCAGGCATCAGTCACCATCAAGCGAGTTGAAACCCGCTGCGATCCCCAATTCGGGGCCGATCTCCTGCGACAGGATGCGGCGTATCACGTCGATACTCTGCTGGAGCACCTCAACCCGGAACCGGCCCTGCGGATCAGCAACCCCCGCAAGGGTGGGATCATCGAGGGCCTCGGCCCGCTGGATCGCGTCGGCGAACGCCTTATCGACAGCCTCATTGCCGGCCGAAATCAGTTCAGTCAGCTCTCGCGTTGCGGCCAATGAGAGCAATACGTGCCTAAGCGACCGCTCGGACCGCCTGGCTTCGGCTCGGTTCGGCCGGGGGCGGTCATAGGTGCCCATCGGGCGGCCCAGCCGGGTGAGCGATGTGAATTCCAGCCCCGTCGACAAAGCAGTGAAGAGCTGTTTGGCCGCCTCGGCTGGAGTTCGGTAGGTGTCGTTGCCTGGGTTTGACATCAACGCGCCATAGCCGTTCTGCCACCCGGCCAGAATGGCCGCCGCGTTGGACGAGATGTCTTTGGTCACGGCTTGGATCAGGGCGCAGCGATAGGCGGCGTCGCGCGGCTGAGCGAATTGCGCATCAAAGAGCAGGAACTCCAACGCGTAAAACCCGCGCGCGGCCACCGAGATCTCGGCGAATTCATCCGGTGCATTCACGGCGGCGTCCCGGCTTTTGACCAATCCGGCGAGAGCCTTGGGGGTGGAGCCGCGCGGGTCCGGCCAAAAGGCCAGCGCAAAGGCGCGGTCGTCCTGCTCGGAAGGGCCGAAACGCAAGTGGCCTACGCCGACCCAGGCGTCGAACGCGGCGTGGTAGGCCGAAAGCAAACCGGGCGCGGTATCGGGCGCCGCGGCAGAGCATCCCACCGACGCCTCGCGGGCCAATGCCTGGGTTTGCCCGGCAAGCATCTCGTAGCGCGGCACCACATGCGTCTCGACGATGGCGGTGATGTCAAAATCGTCCGCTGCCGCCAGAGGCGACGCCGCGAAGATAAGGAATGAGCATAGCAGTCGGCGCATCATAGGCTCTCCAGGAAAACGATCAGGGCTTGGCGGTCCGCTGGCGGCATATCCACCACGGCATCGCGGTGCAGCTGGGCCTCGCCGCCATGCCACAGGATGGCCTCTAGAAGCGACCGCGCCCGCCCGTCATGCAGGAAATATGTGTGGCCCGAGACCTGCTTGGTCAGACCGATCCCCCATAGCGGTGGCGTGCGCCACTCAGAGCCGGTCGCCCTGGCCTCTGGTCGGTTATCGGCAAGCCCCGGCCCCATATCGTGCAGGAGCATATCGGTATAGGGCCAGATCAGTTGGAAGCTTTGCTCGGGCTGGTCCTTAAGCCGGTGCGTGACGAAAGACGGTTGGTGGCAAGAGGTGCAGCCGGTCGCATAGAAGACCTCTTTGCCGCGCAGCACTTGGCGGTCCTCCACATCGCGGCGGGCCGGGACGCCAAGGTTGCGGCTGTAGAAGGTCACGAGGTCAATGCCCTCGGCGTCAATCTCAAAGCCTCTGTCGTCCAAATCGCCATGGGGGGCGTTGCGGCAATCCGGCTGCGCCTGGGTGCATTCGCCCCACGCCGCCGGGAAGAGCGAGCTTGAGATGCCGATATCCCCGGCGAAGGCACCGGCGGATTGCTGGCGCACCGTCGGGTTCCCGGCCTTGAGACCGAAACGGCCCAGCATCGGCTGGTCGTACTCCACCGACCAAACCACGTTCGGGCGCCCCGAGACGCCATCGCCATCCGCATCCTCGGGGTCAGCCAAGGCCAGAATGTCGGCGGCCGGGATGGCTTCGAGCAGCCCCAGGCCGATCATCTGGGGGGCGACGCGGGGACTGAGCATGGCGTCGGGATGCAATGGGCCATAGCCGAGATCCGCGGCGGTGTAGGTCGGCTGTCTGAGATACGCGGCCTCGCCGCCGGAAAGCGGCACCTCGATCTCTTCATAGTCGATTTGCAGGCGATACTCGGCAGGGTGCCCGGCAAGGCTGAAATCCTGCATCTGGGTGCCATAGGTCGGCTCTGGCAGCGTCGCCAGGTAGCCTTCGATCTTATCCGTCAGCGCTGAGTGGTCGGCGGGGATCGACACCCGCAGGAACATCGAGATCGCGTTGTCGTCCGGCCCCTCCGGCGGATGCCCACGGCCATCCTTGATGTGGCAGCGCTGGCAGGACCGCGCGTTGAACAGCGGCCCCAGGCCGTCAGAGGCCAGCGTGGAGGACGGCGACGAGACCCAGAGCTTTCGGAACAGCCCGTTGCCGACCCTGAAGTCCAGCTCGTCCTCGAATGTGATGTTGCCCGATGGCTGCGAGAAGGCGTTCGCATTCGGCGGGACGCGCACCGTTGCGGCACCTGCCGCGTTCTCCTCGAAGGGCTGGGCCGCATCGAAACTGGCGGCGGGCGCTGTGACCGCTGCGATCCGGGCCGATTCGGCCTCTGTTCGGGGAATGATATTCAGATGCGGTTCATCAAATGGGCCCGCCATGGCGGCGGACCCAGATACAACCACTAAGAGGCCGAGTTTACCCGGCTTCATCCATCTTGGACGCATTGAGCTGAGCATAGTTTTCGGCACCGACACGTTCATGCAAATCAAGCTGCGTTTCGAGGAAATCTATGTGACCCTCTTCGTCTTCCAGGAGCGCCTTGAACAGCTCCATGGTCACGTAATCCCCGGCCTCGCGGCAGTATTCGCTGGCCTCTTTGTACATCTCGCGCGCCTCCTGCTCGGCAGCCAGATCGCATTCAAGCGTTTCCTTCGGCGTCTGCCCGATCCGCAGCGGGTCGAGCTTTTGCAGGTTGGGGTGACCTTCCAGAAAGATCAGCCGTTCTATGAGCTTGTCCGCGTGGTTCATCTCTTCGATGCTTTCTTCGCGGCTTTTCTTGGCCATGTGGCCCAGGCCCCAGTCCTCCTGAAGCTTGTAGTGCAGCCAGTACTGGCTAATGGCTGTTAACTCGCTACGGAGCGCCCGGTTGAGGTAGTCGATGACTTTCGGATCGCCTTGCATTTCTTAGGTTCCTGTGTGGCTCCGCGCAGATTGCGGAGGTGCATGGGGACTTCGAGGTTCGGGTTGTTACGCATTGTTCCGAGGAACAGTGGGACGCAGCCGCCACAGTCGGCGGCCTTGCCCAAGGCGCGATAGACTTTGCCCGGAGTGATCAGGGTATCAGGGTCCGCCGCTCGCATCCAGTCGATAGCGGCGTGAATGTCGTGATCAGAGATGTTCTGGCAGTGACACACAATCATGATCTGCAAACCTTTGGTTTGAGGATAGCGGCGGACCCTAAGTGGATTTACTGGAACACGGCGTCCGGATCATCGAGGCTGTCGGAGCCCTCGACCTCGATGGACGTGCCCAGGGCTGCGACCACGCGTTCGATGCTGCGGGTCTGATCGATCAGCCCATTCACACCGCCCATGATGAGCGCCTCGCCCGCCGCGTTGCCGCGCTCTAGCATCATGTCATAGCTGAACCCGGCTTCCGCAGCCGTCTTGATCCGGCCAAGGGCCAGCACGGCGTCAGACAGCTTTGCCTGCATTTCCGCATCAAGATCGGCATCGGTGGCTGCCACAAGATCGGAAAGCGAAGGACCGCTGACGACGGTGCCGTCGATCCCCGTGTAGCTTCCCAGATAGACCGACTGGATGCCTACGCCGTTGTAGTAGTGGTCATTGTGGGTGTTATCGGCAAAGCACGAATGCTCTTCTTCCGGGTCGTTCAGCATCACGCCCAACCGCATGCGCTCGCCGGCGGTCTCGCCATAGGACAGCGACCCCATGCCGGTCAGGATCGCGGCGATCCCGGCGTCTTCTTGCGCCGTGACGGTGGCTCGGGCCTCGCCACCTTCGGCCCATTGGGCCACGATCCATTCAAGGTCCGAGATCAGAAGGTCGGTCGCCGCCCTTAGGTACGCGCCACGGCGATCACAGTTGCCGCCGGTGCAATCGTCACCCGCCGCGTAGTCCGTCCAAGGCCGGTTGCCCGCCCCGGCGCCGTGGCCGTTCAGGTCCTGGCCCCAAAGCAGGAACTCGATGGCGTGGTAGCCCGTGGCCACGTTGGCCTCGACGCCATCCGCCTCTTGCAGGGTGTCTTCGAGCAGGGCGGGCGTGATGGTCGACGCGTCGACGGTCTCGCCCGAAAGGGTAAAGCTGGCATTGGCGATCACGTTCAGCGCCGCCGCTTCGTTCTCGTCCGTGGGCCCGCCATAGGAGGCGTCCACGTAGTCGATCAAACCTTCGTCCAGCGGCCAGGCGTTCACCTTGCCTTCCCAGTCATCCACAATCGCATTGCCAAAGCGGAAGACCTCGGACTGCTGATAGGGCACCCGCGCGGCCAGCCAGGCCGCCTTGGCGGATGACAGGGCCTCTGCCGAGGGGGCGGAAAGCAGCGCATCGACCGCCGCGGACAGCCGCTGAGCGGTGACCAGGCTGTCAGTGTAATTCGCCTGCGCGATGTCGGCATAGGTGTCGAGCACGGCCGCCTTGGTCGCATGTCCGTCGGCCATGGCTGCGGTGCCGACGCAGAGCGCCAGGGCACTCGTGGCAAGGGTGAGGGCTTTCATAGGCTTGCTTTCCTTTTCAGTGAAGCGTTGTTGATCTTACGATGGGTTGGTTGGCTTTGACGGCCATCCGCCTGAGGGCGAGGCCGAAGTCTTGAGCGGCGCCGACAAGGGCCGGGGCCATGTCCGGGCGCACGATGGTTGTTGCGATAAGCAGCGCGTCCTCGCGCTCACCCTCGCTGGCGTAACCAACGAAGTTGGCAAAGCATGACTCGTCCGCGCCGAAGCATTTGCATGTCACGTGGTGGCGCATCAGGGGCCGGCGCCCGTGCTGCACGCACAAATCACAGAGCGTCTCAAAGGATTTCAGGGCGCTGCGCCCCCTCTCGTGACCAAGGGCGGTCACAAAATCATTCCACACTTGGGTTTGGGCCTCGGGCCCATCGCACCACAGGCGCAGGTACAGCACCGCGCCCGCCTCAACGGGGCCGAGCTCTGCGACATATCCAACGGGTGCGCCGCCGCGATGTTGAGCGGCCATTTTGTTCCTAGGGGCGTTCATTTGGTGAGTATCAGCTTGCCCGCACGGGTGATGCGGAGCGTGTAGAGCTGATCCTGCAGCTTGATCCGGGCGAGATCGCCGCCCTTGGTGAGGTCGCTCGCCTCATAAATCGGCAGCCTTTCCTCGGGGCGCATCTCGATCTCTTGGGCGACGCTCACCAGCATGGCACGCTCCGTTCGCCGCGATCGGCCCTGTCGATCAGCCACTCGAAGTTGAAGAGGCTTGGGTGACCAAAGTCGAAGCCAATTGCGAGGGCCTCGCGCCAGTCCGTACCGGCTTTCTCTGCTTGTTCGTTGGCGGGTTTCATCAGCCCACTCCGTTCGTGGTTCTGGGTTTTTTGGGCTTGCCCCAGATTCGGCGGCTCGCTTCCCGAAATAAACTGAGTGAAAGAGTCGGATAAGTCAATCCGACAAATTTACTCGGAAACTAGAATCCCTGCTTTAGCAGGCCGCCAGCCGCCATGCGGCTTGCAGGATCGGTCACTGATGGTATGTCATGACCCCCTAGAGTTGCGCCGAAATTGGCTCAGATCTGGAGATCAGATTGGTGGCGCGGGAGCGGTTGTCGGATGAAGATGTTCTAGAAGATGGGCGATCCGAGATGGGGCGCTGCAAAAGGAGAATGATCGGTGTGGAGTTTTGATCGAGGCAGTCAGTTTCGTTTCTGACACGTAAACGCGCCGCGCGGTGGTTTGCCACCAAACGGGTGCGAGTCGGTGGGTTTGCCCCTATTTTTATGGGGAAAATCGGTGTCGGCGAAGCGTCGGCAAAGCGTCGGACTTCTGTCGGGCACCAGTAAGGCAGATCAGGGTGGTTAACGCTGCGCGCGGTCGGTTAGCGGCACCAAATTCGACGGGGTGCAAGCGAGGGCCGAGCTGATCGAGATCACCGACCTGGTGACCGAGATGGAGCTGGTCAAGCACCCCTTTCGATCTGGGGTCAAGGCGCAGATTGGGGTGGAGTTTTGATACCTTTCAGGTGATCAATTTGCTGTCTTACCGCCAAAACAACGAACATGGCCAAAAGTTCTTTATCTCGCCAGGCTTCTGGGGTGCACGGCATTGCCTGTATTCTATCTCTGAATGCAAGCTGCTTGTCCAAGAACTCGTCATTCTGGCGCGCATGATGCGGCTCTTTGAAAGTGTCAGGAGCAATGTGCATTAAGATGGGAAGTTTTGCTTCCAATGCCGAGTCATATTCAAGTTCCGTGTAGCTAGGGCTCGTCATATCACCCGGGTCGATCAAAGCACCGTGCCTAAAGGCAACCAGCCCAACAAATATGTCACTGAGCTGAACTTCATTTTTGCAGACAACATCGGCTGGCACCGGCTGCGCTGCAAAGTCTTCCATTCTCACGCATTTACAGTCTTGCATGCGGTTCAGTGCCTCGTATATTGCTTGCCTTTCACCATCGAGATCTGAACCTGTTGAACTAAGAAACACGCTGAATATTCGCCTTTTCTCAATAAGCATTAGGAATTTCCCCCGGGAAAGAGGGGTTCTTTGGAATAGCCACCTGAAAAGCCAGAAAAAACTTTCAAAAGCGACTTGGCCGCTTCATCCTGATTTTTCGAGAATAATTCCACTCGATAGAGATTTGCAAAAATCCTAGGAATTTTTACTGGATCAACTAGAATTGGAAGAACCTTGATTGCCTTTTGGTCGAGGCCAACGTTGGCTATAAACCTTTGTTCTAGAGAGATTTCCGAAGCTGCTTCGGTGTGTTTGGAGAACAGCAAAACTGCAACTTGTGAACTAGCCACAGCGTCTGCCATCCACGCGGCAACATCAGTTCCAATGCCCAATTCCCATCGATGATAACGCACATGGTATCCTAGGTCCCGCAACTTCCAAGCTATCCAATCTCCCCAATCGAGGTCTTTGCTGGAAACGGAGATAAATACTTCGCTACCAATGGGTACCCTAGTATTTGGACTCTCTTCTTTGTCGGTTTGATTTGCTCCTCGAACCCATCCGGAACTTGGATGCCTTCTTTGGATGTCCATCAGAGAAAAAGCAACTTCGGCGCCAAGTTGAGACGGGTTTTCCCAGAATTTAACAAGTGTCGCTTCCGACATCTTGCGTCTGAAACTATCGAGCTTGACTTTTCCATGGTTCGACGTTTCCTGTTCTCGTGATGGAAGACTTTCTGGGTCCTTGTGCAGCAATCGGATCACCGGTTTGCCGGTCTCCACCGCGTAGTCATACTCCATCTCGGTGTAGCTCAGCCCGGTCTCTGGATGGATCGACCCGTACCGTCCTGCAGAGATGATGATGTAGTAATCCGACTGGTCGATCACCGTTTTGATGAACTCGAACTGCTCCTCATCTGCGGCAGGGAACAGCTCCATGCCCGCCGGGAAGCAATCGGCGCGCAGTAGGGCTTGGCTGACCTCCTGCCGTGCGTTCTGCAGATCCTGGAACTCGCTCGAAATAAAAACCTGATAGCGCTTTTCCAACGGGTGTACCTCACCTACGTAATACCGACAACAATACCGACGCGTGACCTGCAGGCAAGGAGACACTCATGGCGCGACTTCTCACCGAGTTTGGCATGGGCTCCAGCCTGCGCCGCCAGGACTACACGCAGGCCGCGGTGCGGGCGCTGAAGGACGCGCTGTGGCACAACTCGATCAACCTCGCGGAGCTCTTCGGCAAGCCCAAGGAAGACATGGTCCTGGATGTCGAGGTCGGCGTGCAGGCGCCTGAGCAGGTGGACGTCTCGGCCCTGGAGGCGGTGTTCCCCTACGGCCAGCCGAATGTGCGCGTGGTGCAGGGCGGGCTGGACGTGCCGCGCCCGGATGGCAAGCCCACGGTGATCGCGAACGCGGCGATCTCTGTGTCGCTGAAGGGGGTGTAAGCCATGGAAGATCAGCGCTTTATCATCGAGATGGGCATGGGCAACGACCTGCACGGCCAGGACTACACCAAGGCCGCGGCGCGGGCGATTGAGGACGCGATCCGGCACAGCTCGATCCCGATGCTGACCGCTTTGGGCATCGACCATCAGGAGATGCGCGTGGAGGTGACCGTGGGCGTGCAGAAGCCCGAGGAGGTCTACCTCGACGGGCTGAAGGATTGCCTGCCGCGGGGGCGGGTGTCGATCCACGCCGTCAAAGGCGGGCTGGACATCACCAACCCCGACAGCGGCGAGGTCACGGTGATCGCCAGCGCGGCGGTGGAGGCGTTCCTACCCAAGCAGGGCTAGAACGCCTTGAACGTCAGCGTTGTCAGCGAGCGCTCGATCCCCGGGATCTCTAGCAGGCGCTCATTGATGAACTTGCCGATATCCGCATCCTCCGGCACGTAGACCTTCATCAAGAGGTCGTACTCGCCGGAGGTGGAGTGGAGCTCGGAATGCACCTCGCGCAGCGCGATCTCCTCGGCCACCTTATAGGTCTTGCCGGGGGTGCAGCGCAGTTGAACGAACACGCAGGTGGTCATGGCGGGGGTCTCCGGAAGCGATGTGCAGAGGCACAATCGCCGCAGGCCGCATGAGTTTCAACCCCTTGGCTTGGAAAGCGCGCGGGCGCGGACTATAGACCGCGCGAGCACGCAAAGGAGACGGGCATGCGCAGCGCGAAGGTCACCCGCACGACCGCCGAGACCGAGATCAACGTCGAGATCACCCTCGACGGCACCGGCGTTTACGACAACCAGACCGGCGTGGGCTTCTTTGACCACATGCTGGACCAGCTGGCGCGGCACGCGCTGATCGACATGGTGGTGCGCGCCAAGGGGGACCTGCATATCGACGACCACCACACGGTGGAGGATACCGGGATCGCCCTGGGGCAGGCCCTGGCGCAGGCGCTGGGCGACAAGCGCGGGATCCGCCGCTACGGGTCCTGCCTGCTGCCCATGGATGACGCGCTGGTGCGCGCCGCGCTGGACCTCTCGGCGCGGCCCTACCTGGTGTGGAACGTGGACCTGCCGACGCACAAGATCGGCACCTTCGACACCGAGCTGGTGCGCGAGTTCTTCACCGCGTTCTCGACCCATGGCGGGATCACCTTGCACGTGGACGCCCTGCACGGGATCAACAGCCACCACATCGCCGAGGCCGCGTTTAAGGCCGTCGCGCGGGCGCTGCGGGAGGCCGTGGAGGTCGACCCGCGCAAGTCCGACGCCGTGCCGTCGACCAAGGGCGCGCTTTGATCCGGTTTCGAATTTCGCCTGCGCGAAATCCGACCGGTTGAGGGGGGCTCTGCCCCCCTCAAACTCCCCCCGGGATATTTGAAAACCGAAGAAGGACCTTGAGCATGCTTACCGCCATCATCGACTATGACAGCGGCAATTTGCACTCAGCGCAGAAGGCCTTTGAGCGCATGGCGCGGGAGGCGCAGGCGGGCGAGGTTGTGGTGACCTCGGACGCGGATGTGGTGGCGCGGGCGGACCGGATCGTGCTGCCCGGCGACGGGGCCTTTCCGGCCTGCAAGGCCGCGCTCTTTGCGGTGGACGGCGTGGCCGAGGCGATGCGCGAGGCCGTTGTTTCAAAGGGCCGCCCGTTCCTTGGCATCTGCGTCGGCATGCAGATGCTGGCCAGCCGCGGGCATGAATACGAGACCGTCGCGGGGCTTGATTGGATCGGCGGCGATATCCGCCCCATCGCGCCGCAGGACCCGGCGCTGAAAGTGCCGCATATGGGCTGGAACGACCTGGTCGTGCGCGGCGCGCATCCGGTGCTGGACGGCATCAAGACCGGCGATCATGCCTATTTCGTGCATTCCTACCAGTTCGAGGTGGCCGAGCCCGCCGAGCGGCTGGCGCATTGCGACTACGGCGCAGAGATCACCGCCATCGTGGGCCGCGGCAACATCATCGGCACGCAGTTCCACCCAGAGAAAAGCCAGAGCGCGGGGCTCCGGCTGATCTCGAATTTCCTGCGATGGGCGCCCTAGAGCGCCACGCCTTCAAATTGACGGAGAGGATGCCCGCACTCGACGGCATCGCAATGTGCCATGTTGGTGCTGTCCAACAGCAAGAGAACGGCATCCGTGTCGGAGGTCAGTATTGCTGGAATGGGTCTTGCAAAGCAGGTCTTGCGGTTGTCCCCGCACAAACTGGCCGCCGTTCGCGCCGTTGAATTCGCCACGAAATGTTCGATCAAACGGTTCTGGTTGTAAACGTTTAGACGGCTCTTTCGCATGCGTCCCATGATACATCATTTCTGAGTTATCTGGGTCCGCCCCAAGATTTTTTGGTGTGTCCCGCGGGTTTCGCGTTTGATGTCCGGGTCGTTTGACGGCGAGGCCGCGCAAGATTGCTGCTGTTTTCAGCTTACGCGCCTTCAGGATCTGCCGAGGCAGCTCTTCGATTGCCCGAGCGCATTACCGTCTGAGGATCGCAAATCAATGCGCAAAATGGGCACGCGCTGCACCTTCAAGACGGGTCAGCGCATCTTTCGCCAAAGCGACAGCCGTAACGGTGTTTGGGTGATCGAAAAGGGCCGCGCGCGGACCTATTATGAGGGGCCCACGGGACGCGATCATCATCGACCGCACCATAACCTACGAGCAGATCGCCTTTACCGTCGGCGCGAAGCGGCAGTGGGTCACGCAAACGCGGGGCCTATCGCTCGCCCCGCCGGTAGGGAACCATAAGCGACGCGGGGACCTCGGCGCGCCGGGCGACGAAGATCAGGGCCAGGATCGACAAGACATAGGGCGCCATAAGAAAGAGCTGGTAGGGAACTCCGTCGACGACCGTCTGCAGCCGCAATTGGTAGGCATCGAAGAAGGCGAAGAGCAGCGCTCCGAGCAGTGCCTTTCCCGGGCGCCACGAGGCGAACACGACCAGGGCGATGCAGATCCAGCCGCGTCCCTGAACCATGCCGGGGAAGAAGCTGTCAAAGGCGGCCATCGTCAGGAAGCTTCCCCCTACGGCCATCAGGGCCGAGCCTGCGACCACTGCTCCGATACGGATGCGAATGGGGTTGAGGCCCTGGGCCTCGACCGCGTGCGGGTTTTCACCCGTCATGCGGATGGCCAGCCCAACCGGCGTGCGCGCGAGCATGTAGGCGACGACGATCACCGCCGCCAGGGCGACATATGTGGGCGCGGCCTGCCCAAACAGCACCGGCCCGAGGATCGGGATATCCGACAAGAACGGCACATCAATCGGGCGGAAGGGCTCGATCGTAGGCGGCAAATCACCGACCTCTACGATGAGGCGGTAAAGATACGCGGCCAGAGCCGAAGCGAATAGGGTAATGCCCAGCCCGGACACATGCTGTGACAAGCCCAGGGGCACGGTCAGTGTCGCGTGCAAAAGCCCCATCACCGCCCCGCTTGAGGCCGCCACAACGAGCCCCAGCCAAAGCGGCAGTCCCAGATAGACGGCCAGCCAGCCCGTCATGGCCCCCATCGTCATGATCCCCTCGATCCCAAGGTTCAATACGCCCGCGCGTTCGCACAAAAGAGCGCCCAGGACACCAAAGATCAGCGGGGTCGCGATGCGAAGAACAGCGGCCCAGAGGCTTGTGTTGAAGAGGAGGTCAATCGCTTCTGTCACCGGCGCACCCGATAGGTTGTGAAGAGGAGGGCAACAATCATCGTCAACAGACAGAGCGCCACAATCACGTCCGCGATGAAGCTTGGCACGCCGGTGGCGCGGCTCATCGCGTCGGCCCCAACGAAGACTGTGGCCACGAATATCGCAGCGGCGACAACGCCCGCGGGATGCAAGGCGGCCAGCATGGCGACGACGATGCCCGCATAGCCGAAGCCGGGGCTCATCGTTGTGGTGACCCCTGCGGTGACCCCCATCACCTCGACCGACCCCGCCAGGCCCGCCAGCGCACCGGACAATAGCGCGACGCCCATGATCGTCCTAGGCAACGAGATACCCGCAAAGGCAGCCGCGTCCGCGTTTAGTCCCGCCGCGCGGGTCTCAGCCCCGAAAACGGTGCGTGACAGAACCAGCCAGACCGTTGCCGCCGCAATAACCGCGAAGATGAACCCAATGTGAAGCCGGGTGCGCGGGACCAGATCCGGAAGCCGGAAGGCGTTATCGACCGGCACGGATGAGGGCCAGCCGAAGGCCAAGGGGTCCCTTAGGGGGCCTTCTATCATCAGGCCAACGAATAGCAGGACGATGAAGTTCAAAAGCAGCGTCGTGACGACCTCGTCCACGCCAAAACGAAGCCGGAGAAACGCCGGACCCGCAAGCAGCGCCGCCCCGGCGGCCATGCTGGCAAGCAAAAGCATCGGCACCCCCAGCCAGCCGGGAACCCCCAAGGAATGCCCAATCCAGGCGGTCACAAGAGCGCCCATAAAGAACTGGCCTTCGCCGCCGATGTTCCACAGCTTCGCCCGGAACGCGACGGCCGCCGCCAGGCCGGTGAAAATCAGCGGCGTCGCGCGCGTGAGCATCTCTGTGATGGACAGCCGAGACCCGAGTGCTCCACGCAACATTTCGCCATAAGCCGTCAGCGGATTGACGCCCGCTGCAACGATCAGACCCGCTGCGAGGATGAGCGCTGCAAGAACAGCGATCAGCGGGGCCAGCACCACGATATACAGTGGCGTATGCGTGCGGCGCTCAAGTCGCATGCGCGTCCTCGTCCCAAGCGCCCGCCATCATTAGGCCCAGGCGCTGCGGATTGGCGTCTTTCGCTTCGATGGGCGCAGATAGCCGGCCCTTCACAATGGCCTGGATGCGATCGGACAGGGCGACTGCCTCCTCCAGTTCTTCAGAAATCAAAAGGATGGCCGCTCCTTTCTCTCGTGCAGCAAGAAGTTCCGTATGGACAGAGGCGATGGCCCCTTCGTCAAGGCCGCGGGTCGGCTGGTTTGCCAAAACAAAGCTGGGTTCATTTGAAAGCACGCGGCCAAGTATGAGTTTTTGCATGTTCCCGCCGGACAGCAGGCGCGCCCGTGTGTCCGCGGACGCCCCCCGAATGTCGAAGCGCTCGATCAAACGTTCCGCGTATTCCCTGCTTTCACGCTGACGCACAAAGCCGTTCTTGGAGAATTGCGGCGTCTTCAATCGTTCCAGAACGGCGTTCTCCCAAACGCTCAGTTCGCCGACGACGCCCTCGGCGTGGCGGTCCTCGGGGACCCGGCCGACGCCTGCGCGGATCATACCCCGCGGGCCCAGCGCAGAGGCGTCCGCGCCGCGCAGCCTAAGCTCGCCGGAACTTGGCTGGACCAGACCGGACAACAAGGCCCCAAGCGCGGCCTGCCCATTACCGGATACCCCAACGATGCCAAGGATCTCACCTTCATGAACCGTGAAGTTGACGTCATCGAGCCGCGTTTCTTCGCCCCGTTTGATGCTGACACCTACAGCCGACATGACCGGCGCACCGGTCCGGTGGTCCGCACGCGTCGGGCGTTCGACCTTGCGGCCCACCATGAGTTCGGCAAGCTCTGCGGGGCTGGTGTCAGCGGTGTTTCTTTCCGCCACAAGCTTGCCGCCGCGCAGGACCGCGACCCGGTCGGCGGTCATGACTTCGCGAAGCTTGTGACTGATGAAGATAAGCGACAGACCCTCTTTGGTCATATCTCTGAGCGTCTCAAATAGGCGTTGCGCCTCGGGCCGGGCCAGCACAGCGGTCGGTTCATCGAGGATCAATATCCGAGCGTCTCGATAAAGCGCCTTGAGGATCTCGACGCGCTGGCGCTCGCCCACGGATAGCGCGCTGATCTTTGCCTCGGGATCAATCGGAAGGCCGAAGCGCTCGGCGATCTTCAAGAGCTTGGCTCGGGCCTCGGCACGGGCCGATTTGATCCGGCGAAGCGGTTCCGACCCAAGCATGACGTTCTCAAGGACCGAGAGGTTCCCCGCGAGCGTGAAATGCTGATGCACCATGCCCACACCCGCCTCGATGGCCTTGCGCGGCACCCCCGGCGGCAGCTTCTGTCCGAAGACATGAACAGAGCCCTCATCCGCCGCGTAGTGGCCAAACAGGATATTCATCAAAGTCGTCTTGCCGGCGCCGTTCTCGCCAAGCAGCGCAAGGATTTCACCCGGCTGCAGCTCCAGCGAGATGTCGTCATTTGCGGTAAGCGCACCAAATCGCTTCGTGATCCCGCGCAGTTCCAGCACCTTTGTCATAGTGGCATTCCGGCGATTGGGTATGGAAAGCTAAAGCTCGGCGCGCGCGCCTCGATGCGCTCCCCAAGCGCCAGCAGGGCGGCGTCGGATCCGACCGGCCCCAAAAGCTGCGCGCCCAATGGCAGGCCGTCGGACATTCCGAATGGCAGGCCCAGCGCCGGAAGCCCCGCGACATTCGCAAGGGCGACATTCGGCGCGAAGGCCTTCATGCGCGCCCGATGGTCCGCCGGGTCCTGCCCAGACAGGTCGAATGCCCCAACCGGTGGCGGGGCCTGCGACAGCACGGGCATCAAAAGAGCGTCGCAGTCGGCGAATAGTGTATTCGCTTGATAGGTCAGGCGCGCGATGCCCCGCGTGACCGCGAAGAAACCCGTCGCCGTGACCGCGCGCGCCTCGGCTGCAAGCGCCGCGGCCAATGGCGGCACCTGATCGTCGGTCAGTTGCAAAGCGCCAAGCCATTCCGCCAGGGATACGCCAATGACGGACCATGCCAGCTGGTGCGCTTTCTCGCCCATGGCGTCGGGGCTGGGGCGCTCGCTTACCGTGCAACCGGCGTCGCGTAGCGCATCGGCGACGGCCTCGACGGCCCGGCGCTGATCTGCGCCGCAGACGTCCGGCACCGCCACCCCGATGCGGGGTTTGCCCGAAAGCTCGACCGCCGGAAGCGGCTGGCGGGCAGAGCGAAACGCTGTCTGAACGTCCCGGATTGAACGCGCCAGAACGAGGCCCTGGGCGATCCCCGCAAGGTGATTATCGAAACCGGGCCCAGCAGACACCGCACCTCGCGAGGGCTTAAGCCCCGTCAGCCCGCAGCAGGCCGCGGGCACTCTTATGGACCCGCCAGCATCCGTTGCATGCGAAATCGCAACCAGCCCGGCGGCAACCGCCGCAGCCGCGCCGCCCGAAGAACCGCCGGGCGTAAGCTGCGGATTCCAAGGGTTGCATGTGGGCGGCAAGCCTTCGGGTTCACAGCTTAGCGATGTCCCGAAAGGCGGGGTGGCGGTCCGGCCAAACGGCAAGAGACCTAAGCGGCGAAACGCGCCGAAGAGGTCGTCGTCCAGCTTGGGGGTGTCCGCTGCGGCGCGCAGCGCGGCGGATCCTGCAGACGCGGGCAGGCCGCTGGCCACACCGCCAAGGTCCTTCGCCAGAAAGGGCACGCCATGGAATGGTCTGCGGTCATCTTGCGGCGCGGCGTCCGCCGCCCGCGCGCTGGCGCGGGCCATTTCCTCGTCCAGATACACCACGGCACCCAGCTCCGCCCGCTCTGCGCAGGCGGACAGACTGGCCTCCATCACGTCGACGGCAGTGGTCTGCCCACTCCGAATGGCGGCGGAGAGTGCCGTGGCATCTTGCATAGTTTTGGTCGGCGCTTACGCAGGCTCGGCTTCGTCGAGCGGCACGTTCCATTCGCCAGAGACGATCGCCGCCTGCTTGGCCTCCATCGCCGGGATCGCATCCGCCGGAACGTCGTCGGCGACGTAGATCAGCTCGTTCCCGCCGTAGGACATGAACGAATACTCGGTATAGTCACGGCCGACCGGCTTACCGGCCTGAATGTCCGCCGCAATGGCCGAGATCGTCGGGCCGTAGTTCCAGATCGCGTTGGCAAAGACCGTGCCTGGGTAGCGCGGCGTGTAGTCGATCAAAGAACCGACGGCCTTGATGCCGCGCTCTTGTGCGGCATCGGCGGTCCCGATGCGCTCGCCAAAGAGGATGTCAGCACCGGCATCGATCTGCGCGATGGCGGCTTCCTTTGCGCGGGCGGGGTCGAACCATGCGCCGATGAACCCGTTGAGGAAGGTGGCATCGGCGTTCACTTCTTTGACGCCCATGCGGAACGCATTGATCAGCAGGTTCACTTCCGGGATCGGGTATCCACCGACGGAGCCAAAGACATTGCTCTCGGACATGCGCCCAGCCAGCATGCCTGCCAGATAGGCGGCCTCGTGATTGCGCGTACCAAAGACGCCGAAATTGTCGCCCGAGGGTCCCGCCGACGAGCCCATCAGGAAGGCCGTCTCAGGATAGTCCGCCGCAACTTCGCGGGCTTCGCGCTCGACGGCATAGGATTCACCCCAGACGAGGTCTACGCCGCTCTCGGCGTATTCGCGCATGGCGCGCGGATAGTCCGTGGGCGCCACGCCTTCGGAGAATGCGTACTCGATCTCGCCGGCCGCGGCGGCCTCTTGGAACGCCAGATGGATGCGGCTGTTCCAGGCGTTCTCCACCGGTGACATGTGAACGGCGGCCACCTTGGTGACGGATTGCGCGCTCGCGCGGCGAACATAGGCGGGCAGGGCCAGAGTGGCGGCTGCGCCCACCATTAGCTGGCGGCGAGTTGTCATAAGTTTCATAGATCAGGTCCCTTTGTTGGTCTGTGTATTGACTTGTTAATCAGAGGCATCCTCGGCGGCGGGTGCATAGCCCGCGGGGTCGAGGGTCGCGGGGCGTCCCGCCAGGTTGAGCTGGGCCAGCCGTGGCGGGGTCCGAGACAGGATTTCACCATCGCGGATGACGGCAAGACGCGTCGCCCTCAGGCGCACCGCTTCGATCGGATCGCGGGCCTGCAGCAACACCATGCTGGCCGGGCCTCCCTCGCGCAAGGTCGGATCCGGCAGGCGCATGGCCTTGGCGCCGTTGAGCGTGACGGATTCGAAGGCCCACCGCATCGCCTCGCGAGACGTCATCGGCACCGCGTGCACGCCCATATGCGCCACGTCCAGCATGTCGGCTGATCCAAGCGGATACCATGGGTCCATCGTGCAATCCTGCCCGAAGGCAACATTCACACCGGCGGCCCGCAGCTCCTGCACGCGGGTCAGGCCGCGGCGGCGGGGATAGGTGTCCGACCGCCCCTGAAGCGTGATGTTGATCAGCGGATTCGGCACAATCGTCATGCCCGATTCCGCGATCAAGGGGACCAGTTTCGTGGCGTAGTAATTGTCATAAGAGTGCATCGCCGTGACGTGGCTGCCGACAACGCGGTCCGCGAGCCCGAGGCGGGTTGTCTCATAGGCCAGCGTCTCGATGTGACGCGACAAAGGATCGTCGCTCTCGTCGCAATGCAGGTCAAGCATCAGGCCTCTTTCGGCGGCGATCTCTGCCAGACGCGTGACCGAACGCGCGCCATCGGCCATCGTGCGCTCAAAATGCGGAATCCCGCCGACAACATCAACGCCCATATCCAGGGCGCGCAGGAGGTTTTCCTCGGCCTTTTCAGAGCGGTAAAGGCCATCCTGCGGGAAGGCGACGAGTTGCAGATCAATATACGGGGCGACCTTCTTGCGCACCTCCAAAAGAGCCTCAACGCCCACCAGCGGGGCCGTTGACACGTCCACATGGGACCGGATCGCCAATAGCCCCTGCGAGACCGCCAGATCGCAATATCTGAGGGCGCGCTCGATGACGGCTTCGGGCGTCAAAAGCGGCTTTAGCTCTCCCCAAAGCGCAATGCCTTCAAGCAGCGTGCCGGACTGGTTCAGCCGCGGCAGCCCGAGGCTTAGGGTGGCATCCATGTGAAAATGCGGATCGACGAAGGGGGGCGCGACCAGCTGGTCGCCGGCATCAATCTCAATGTCGGCGGCGCCTTCAATAGAGCGCGCTATCGTCGCGATCTTCTCGCCTTTGACGGCAATGTCGAAGGACCCGCGCCTGTCCGGCAAGCGAGCATTCCGGATCAGAATATCGAGCATCCCGCACCCCTTGATTTTTGACCCTATGGTAAAGATGTTTCATCCAAGCTCAAAGCTTTTCGTCAATCCGGGTATGGAAAAACGAGTTCGGCCGTTCTTTAGGCCTTTCCCGGCCTGGATGCCGGAAACCTTTGCAGCGCGAGAAATGCCCAAGAAGTGAAGGGTGGTGGCGCTGAAAAGGCGGCTCAATCCGCGACTCGTCTGTTATTTTTGAACGCGGCGACGGGGTGGTTGGGATTGCCCAGATTTGAACCTCGATGAATGACAGCAAACGGGACGCGCCGCGGAAAACACCACGCTGCGCCTGCACGGCGATGCTGCGTTAGGGACGTTAGGAAATCCAAATTTGCGAAGACCCGCAGAGCGACCACGCGCACCCACACGAAAAAAAGGGGCCGCGCAGCCGACCTCCTCCCAGATTCTTGACGTAATGTCCGCTTACATCATCCCGCCCATGTCGGGCATGCCGCCGCCAGGCGCGCGGTTTCTCGGGCTTCTCTGTAACCATGGCCTCGGCGGTGATTAGCAAACCCTAACTCCAGCCGCGTCTTGCAGTGGTATGAAACGGACCGGTGTGAGCCCAAAATGTCGGATGCTGCATCCCGCGCCGACGGCAGTTATGCGCAGGTAGCAGGCTTTGCAAAGTCGCGTCGTCGGTCCAATCGTGACCGTTCAGTATTGAAGTTTGTGGGCCATTTAATGAGCCGTTGCTGACTTTGATTTCTCTCCTTTGTGCTGCTTTGTCAGTCATCGATCTCCCAAACAGGATAAAATACTGATCCGGACACAAGGGACTCCCGGCGTTTCAGTTGTTGCCTGGAGGCTTCAAAGCAAATTAAGGATCACGGGTTGCTTTAGAGAATGATGCGTGTGCAAGAACGCCCGGCTGTTACTTGGCCTGCAAATCGCGAAGGGCTTTGAACAGAGCGGCCAGCCGGACCAGCAGAAATTCATAGTCTTCAAACCTGGCCAGAGAAACTACGGCGACTTCGGATCTCGGCGCTGTTTCCGCGCCTTTCTTGGCCAAATCCTCAAAAATATTGCGAAGCTTTTTGCGCTGTGTGGCAAGCAGTTTGTTCAGCCTGTCGCGTTGCTTCTGTGTCTCTTTGTCGTTCTGGTCATCCAGCGCGTACAGTGCAGCAAGCGTCTCCACATAGAGCGCCTCCATGGTGACTAGGTCGTCGTCTTTGGGGTTGATATTGAACTCGCCTTGCAGAAATTCTGCCCGCTTTTTTTGCGTTTCGTTGATGTCTTTTCGCAGCGACTTGATTTGCGCTTTGGTCGTGGATTGCGCAAGGTGGACCGGCAGCTCTAACAGATGGGTCGGACCGCGTGGCGCCGAACTTGCAGCGGTGGCGGCAACAAGGAAGATTAGGACCACATACCGCATTATCGCTCCTCAAATCGCTTTTACTCTGTCCAAAAAGCCGGACACAATGCAACCATCCATTAGCCGCCCCGGGCAAACAACACAAGCTGTCGTCGCATGCCTTAACGGCGCACATAGCCAGTCAATGTCAACGTTAGAATTGGGAGAACTTGGCCTCGCACCATGAAGTCGCAAGCTTTGCCAGCAATGCGGGCCGAATATTAGAGTGCGCCTCTCCGAGATATTTTCATCGCTAGCGGAATTCGGATGAGCGTTCGGGCTCCATACCAGTTGCGGAAAACCCATGTCAGTTTTGGGCTGAAACCAGTAGCTGTTGTCTGAAAGCCGAAAGGCGGCAAAGTCCGCAAAGCCACCACAAGCATCCGCGCAAAAAGAAAGGGGCCGCGCAGGCGACCCCTTTCCCAGTTTCTTGGCGCAATGGCGACTTACATCATGCCGCCCATGCCGCCCATGTCGGGCATGCCGCCGCCCGGCGCACCGGCGCCCGGCTTCTCGGGCTTGTCGGCGACCATGGCCTCGGTGGTGATCAGCAGACCAGCGATCGACGCGGCGTCCTGCAGCGCGGTGCGGGTCACCTTGGCGGGATCGATCACGCCGAAGGAGAACAGGTCACCATACTGGTCGGTCTGCGCGTTATAGCCGAACGAGCTGTCGTCGCTCTCGCGGATCTTGCCCGCAACGACCGAGCCGTCCACGCCGGCGTTCTCGGCGATCTGGCGCAGCGGAGCCTCGAGCGCGCGGCGCACGATGGCGATGCCCGCATCCTGGTCCGAGTTCTCGCCCGTGACGCCTTCCAGCGACTTGGCGCCCTGCACCAGGGACACACCGCCGCCCACGACGATGCCTTCCTGCACGGCCGCGCGGGTCGCGTTCAGCGCATCGTCCACGCGGTCCTTGCGCTCTTTCACTTCGACCTCGGTCATGCCGCCCACGCGGATGACGGCCACACCGCCGGCCAGCTTGGCCACGCGCTCTTGCAGCTTCTCACGGTCGTAGTCCGAGGAGGTCTCTTCGATCTGGCCACGGATCTGGGCGACGCGCGCCTCGATCTCGGCCTTCTCGCCGTTGCCGTCCACCACGGTGGTCTCGTCCTTGGTGATGGTGATGCGCTTGGCGGTGCCCAGCATGTCGATGGTCACGTTCTCGAGCTTCATGCCCAGGTCTTCCGAGATAACCTGGCCGCCGGTCAGGATCGCGAGGTCCTGCAGCATCGCCTTGCAGCGGTCGCCAAAGCCCGGCGCCTTCACGGCGGCGATCTTCAGGCCACCGCGCAGCTTGTTGACCACCAGGGTCGCCAGGGCTTCGCCCTCGACGTCCTCGGCGATGATCAGCAGGGGCTTGCCCGACTGGATCACGGCCTCAAGCAGCGGCACCATCGGCTGCAGCGAGGACAGCTTTTTCTCGTGGAGCAGCACCATGCAGTCCTCGAGATCGGCGGTCATCTTGTCGGGGTTGGTCACGAAGTAAGGCGACAGGTAGCCGCGATCGAACAGCATGCCCTCGACGACCTCGGTCTCGGTCTCCAGGCCCTTGTTCTCTTCGACGGTGATCACGCCGTCATTGCCGACCTTCTGCATCGCGTCGGCGATCTGGTTGCCGATCTCGCTCTCGCCGTTGGCGGAGATGGTGCCGACCTGCGCAACCTCGTCGCTGTCTTTGACTTCGCGCGAGGCGGCCTGGATGTTCGCGATCACGGAGGCAACCGCGGTGTCGATGCCGCGCTTGAGGTCCATCGGGTTCATGCCAGCGGCAACCGACTTCATACCTTCCTTGACGATGGCCTGGGCCAGCACGGTCGCGGTGGTGGTGCCGTCGCCGGCCTCGTCATTGGTGCGAGAGGCAACCTCTTTCACCATCTGCGCGCCCATGTTCTCGAACTTGTCCTCAAGCTCGATCTCTTTGGCGACGGTCACGCCGTCCTTGGTGATGCGCGGGGCACCGAACGACTTGTCCAGCACCACGTTGCGGCCTTTGGGGCCCAGGGTCACCTTGACCGCGTCGGCCAGGATGTTCACGCCCTGCAACATGCGGTTGCGGGCATCGGTATCGAATTTGACGTCCTTAGCAGCCATGTTTGCTACTCCTTAGAATTCGTGGAAATTGATCGGGAAGGTGCGCGTTAGGAGATGATCCCCAGGATGTCGCTTTCCTTCATGATCAGTAGCTCTTCGCCGTCCAGCGTGATCTCGGTGCCGGACCACTTGCCGAACAGGATCTTGTCGCCAGCGGACACGGCCATCGGCGCGCGCGAGCCATCATCTTTGATTGCGCCCTCGCCTGCGGCGACGACTTCGCCCTCGGCGGGCTTCTCTTTGGCGCTGTCGGGGATGATCAGACCGCCAGCGGTCTTTTCATCGGATTCCACACGGCGGACCAGCACACGGTCATGCAGCGGAGTGAATGCCATTTGTTGAACGCTCCCTTGGTTCTGTTCAATCTCGGGTGTTATCACTCACCTCCCGTGAGTGATAACGATGGCGATATAAAGAGCGGAAGCGAAGCGGTCAACAGGGCGGGCGCGAATTTCTTTGGCGCGGCGGGATGAAGACGGAGGACGCTGCTATGCCAGCTACGCTCCCGGCGCAAGCCGAATAGCGGGGCGCCGATCCGTTGCAGGCCCAAATGCGAAAGGACCGCGCCATCGACGCGGTCCTTTAATTGCGGGTGGTGAGGCGCGGTCTACATTGCGAAGTCAAAGCCCTCGACAAAGTCCATCTCACCGAAATCAGGGGCGGGCTCGACGACCTTCTCGCGGGTGCTACGCGGCATCTCTGCGCCGCCGGTGCCCCAGTTAGCCACAAAGAGCGTGTCCATCATCGCATCAACCGCGGCGTCTTTCTTGTCGAAGTCGCCATTCGCGGACTCGAGAAACTTAAATCCAATCAGTGCGTCGTCAGCCATTTTGTAATCCTCCAGTTTGGCGTGCCCCCGGGGTCATCCCGTCAGGTCTGCCCATAGGTCGTGGGGGATCCGGTGAGGGTTCAAACTTTTTTGCGGGATGCCAAAGAAAGGCGGCTTAGGCCTGCCAGGCCTCTGGTATGTCCGCGCCAAACCGCGCGCGGCAAAAAGCGTATTGCGGGGCGAGCAGCTCCATCGCTGCGGCTCGCGCCGCGCCGGGCATCTCGGCCTTAAGCTGCGTTTCATTCTGGCGGGTGTCGGTGTCCGCGGGGCCCGGGCGGGTGTCGGCGAGCGCGCAAAGCGATTGCAGCGACCCGGCGGTGAACAGCGTCTCGTAAAAGAGATACAGCACGTCCTGTTCAGGAAATGTCTGGTCCAGGTCCGTCACCGTGCCGCGATAGTCGGCCCGCGCGCAGATGGCCGGCGCGGTGAGCGCCTTGGCCCAGTTCTCGACAAAGTTGGTGGTCTTGTTGCCCTGCGTCATGTGGCGCAGCTGCGACCAGAGCCGATCCAAAGGGTCGCGCATGACAAAGAGGACCTTTAGGCGGATGTCCTGCGAGGCGCAGAACGCGCGCATATACTCAAAGCCCGTGGGGCCCAGCACGGAATAGGCGGGGGTGACGTCGCAAAACGTGCGCGTCTGCGGGTCCACGATCCGCGCGAAATGGCCGAAATAGGCGTTGTCGTCATAAATCATCTGCGCGCGGTCGACGCTGGCTTGGAAGCCGTCGCGCCGGCGCAGGTTGTCGGGCGCCTCGCCCGGCTGCTCGATGTGAAAGCCCAGCCGCCGCAGCGCCAGGCCATCCATGTCGCCAAGCGCGTGGGCGGTGAACTTTGTGTTGAAGAAATGCAGCTCCTTCAGGGGCGAGACCGTGACGCCGTCGCGCTTGGCCAGGTAGTTGTAGATCCAGCTCGTGGCGCATTTCATTGCGCCGACACAGATCAGAAGCGTCTTGCCGTCCAGCTCTGGGTAATGCCGCAGATTGGGCATGTTGGGAAACATCACGCGCCTCTTTCGCCTTGGACGTTGGCACATGGCGGCGCGCCGCTCAAGTGGCGCGTTGGGTCTCCTGGCGGGTCCGATGGTCCCTGGGAGGGCTTCGGCCCGGCGGCGATGTTGTCTTACGAGCGGCGCTGGCGCGCCTTACTCGGATGCCCGCTTCGGGGCAGGCCGATCACAGCGTTGGCTCTTTCCCTCACACGGCCGCCGCCATCGCGCGCAGCATGATCGCGGCCGAGGCGGCTCCGGGGTCTTTATGCCCCAAGGATCGCGCGCCCAGGCGCGCCGCCCGGCCAAGTTTTGCCTCCATATCGGCGGTGGCCTGCGCGCCCGCCTCTGCGGCCTCCGCTGCGGCGGTTAGGATCGCGGCTATGGAGCCCTCGGCCTCCATGGCCGCCGCCCCTGCGGGCGCCCAGGCGTCCAGCATTGTCTTGTCACCTTGCTGCGCCTTGCCGCGATGGGCGATCCCCTCGGCCATGGCCGCGACCATGGCGGCGGCGTCCGCGGGCCCCAGTTTGTCCTTGCCCTTCACCGCCATGCCCGCGCGCATGAACGCGGTGGCGTAGAGCGGACCAGAGGACGCACCCACGGCGTTCAGGAACGCCTTGGCCGCGGTGTTGAGCACCTCCGTGGGGGTGCCTTCGAGCTCGTCCAGGGCCTCGCGCACGCCGGCAAAGCCGCCCGACATGGCGATCCCGTGATCGGCATCGCCGATCTCGCCGTCAAGCACGCACAGCATATCGCGGTTCTCGTCCATCGCGTCCGCCACCGCCAGAAGCATCGATTTCACGCCATTGCCATCCATCGCTCAGCCCGCCCGGAACATGGCGCAGTCGCAGGGGTGGTCCAGCATCCGCGTCAGTTCGTCATCCAGGTGGTGCACGGTGACCGAGGCGCCGGCCATCTCCAGCGAGGTGCAATAGGGCCCGACCCAGGTGCGGTGGGTCTCCAGCCCGGCCTCTGCCAGCCGCGCCTGCACGCGCCGGTTCATGATGTAGAGCTCCATCAGCGGCGTGGCGCCCAGCGAGTTGACCAGCACCGCGACCCGGTCCCCGGCGCTGGCGCCCATCTCGTCCAGAATGCGGTCCATCATCGCGTCGACGATCTCGTCGGCGGTCCCCAGCGGTCCGCGCGCGATGCCCGGCTCGCCATGGATGCCCATGCCGATCTCCATCTCATCGGCGCCGATGTCGAAGTTCCAGCGCCGCGTCTGCGGCAGCGAGCAGGGCGAGAGCGCCACCCCCATCGTGTAGGTGCGGGCGTTGGCGTGGCGGGCCACGCGCTCGCACCCGTCCAGGTCCATGCCCAGATCCGCCGCGGCCCCCGCCGCCTTGAAGCTAAAGAAGTTCCCGGCCACGCCGCGCCGCTTCTCGGCCTCGTCGCGGGGGGCGGAGGCGATGTCATCCGTGGTCAGCACCGTGCGGACCTCGATATCCTCCATCGCCGCCATCTCGGCGGCCATGTCAAAGTTCATCACGTCGCCCGCGTAGTTGCCATACATGAACAGCACGCCCGCGCCGCCATTGATCGCCTGGGCGCAGGACAGCGCCGGGTCGGGCGGCGGCGAGGCGAAGACGTTGCCGATCGCGGCGGCATCCGCCAGGCCCTTGCCGACGAAGCCCAGAAAGGTCGGCTCGTGCCCCGAGCCACCGCCGATCATCAGCCCGACCTTGCCGTCGCGCGGCCCGTTCGTGGCGATGATGGCGCGCTTGTGGTCGCCGCGGCGCAGGTGGTCGCGATGGGCCAGCAGGATGCCGTCCAGCATCTCGTCGACGGCGTCATCGCCGTTGTTGATGATCTTCTTGGTTTGCACGTGCGTCTCCTCCCCGCACCGCCCAGCGATCTTTCGTCATAAAAAAATCGGTCAATTCGGCGGCACAATCCCCTTCTTCAGAATTATATTTCCATAAAGCCGCGTTTCCGCGGTCTGCACAACAACATACGCTTGTTTACTTTCTTCGTAGAAGGCAAAGCGTTCAACCCCCTTAATTGGGGCGGGCTGGTCGGCGACGCGGTTGATGATCTCCTGGAACTGGCCGACGACTTCGGGGACCGCATTGGCGTCTCCCACGACCTGCATGGTTCGGGCCGGCGCGTCCACGTAAGGGTCCAGCGGAAGGAGCGACAGGATTGCCTCAAGCGCCTCGGTCGCGCTGACCCCGGGCAGGTACTCGATTCGCGCGCCGCAGCTATCGCCTGGAAAATTGGCATCTGCTACGACCAGGTCATCGCCATGGCCCATCGCCTTGAGATGTCGCAGTAAATCCGGCGTTAGCCGGTTATCAATCCCCCTTAGCATGTCTTCGGTCCCTCCAAAACAACCTGGCGCGCGTATCGGCGCAAAAATGATTGACGTACCTCAAGCATTACCTCAACACTGTCAATAATGGGAGGGAGAATGACTCGCGTCACCGCACAAGACGTGGCTGAGGAGGCCGGGGTGAGCCTCGCGACGGTGGATCGCGTGCTCAACAAGCGCAAGGGCGTGCGCGACAAGACCATCGAGCGCGTGACCCAGGCCATGGACCGGCTGAACTTTGTGCGCGATCAGGCGGCGGCGAACCTGGCGCGCGGGCGCACCTACACGTTTACCTTCATCGTGACGGCGGGCGAGACGGCGTTCTTCTCTGACTTGAGGGGCGAGATCGAGGCAGCGCGGGACTTTGCCGCCAAGGAGCGCGTGGCGCTGCGCATGGTTGCGGTGCCGCCATTGGATCCGCAGGCGATTGTCGACGCCATTGACAGCTTTGGCGACGATCTGGGCGACGGCTTCGCGATCGTTTCGGTGGAAAGCCAGGCCATGCGCGAGGCCATCAAGGCGCTGCGCGACAAGGGCGTGCACGTGATCACCTTTATCTCGGACGTACCCAACTCTGAACGGCAGCGCTTTGTCGGGATCGACAACGTGGCCGCGGGCCGGGTCGCGGGCGGATTGCTAAAGCGCTTCATCTCCGCGCCCAAGGGCGATGTGGCGGTGGTGGCGGGCTCGGGGACGCTGCGCGACCATGTCGAGCGCCGCATGGGGCTGGAGCAGGTGATGCGCGCTGAATGCCCGCATCTGACCGTGCTGCCCTGGATCGAGGGCGAGGAATCCGGGCCATTGGTCGAGCAGAAGCTCTCGAAACTCTTGGCAGAGAACCCCAATGTGGTAGGGCTGTATTCAGTGGGGGGCGGCACCAAGGGCGTGATCGGCGCAATCGAGGCGGCCCCGCAAGAGATCAGCGTTGTCACAACCGAGCTGTCGGACCACACGCGGGCCGCGCTGATCGCCGGAACGGTGGACGCGGTCCTGGTGCAGGACCCCAGCCACGAGGTGCGTTCAGCAGTTCGCGTGTTAAAGGCTCTTGCCGACGAGACGATAATCAACGAGAAACAAGAGAGAATACGTATCGAGATTTTTATGAGGGACAACTTACCTTAGTATTTTTGGGGGGAATTGATGTCAGACCTGAGGGTCGAGAATTTACAGCTGAACTTCGGCGCCGTGCAGGCGCTGGACGGGATTAGCTTTGACGTGGCCGAGGGCGAGTTCTTTTGCCTGCTCGGCCCCTCCGCCTCTGGCAAGACCTCCACCCTGCGGGCAATCTCTGGGCTCGAAAGCCTGACCGCCGGCTCGGTGCATTTTGCCGGCGGTGACGTGACCGAGGCGCCGGTGCAGGGGCGCGGCATGTCGATGATCTTCCAGACCTTCGCGCTTTATCCGCATCTCTCCGTCGAGGCGAACCTGGCGCATCCGCTGCGCCGCGACGGCGTCGCGTCCAGCGAGGTCAAAAAGCGCGTCGGCGAGGTGGCCGAGCTGTTGCGGGTCACCCACACGCTCAAGCGCAAGCCCGGCACTTTGTCGGGCGGCGAGCAGCAGCGCGTGGCGATCGGGCGCGCCATTGTGCGGCGGCCGAAGCTGTTGCTGCTGGACGAGCCGCTGACGAACCTGGACGCCAAGCTGCGCCACGACATGCGCGCCGAGTTCAAGCGGCTGCACCGCGAGCTGGGCATGACCATGCTCTACGCGACGCCCGACCAGTTGGAGGCGCTGACCATGGGCGAGCGCGTGGGCGTGATCCGCGACGGCAAGGTCGTGGCTATCGGCCCGCCGCGCGACCTCTACCAGGCGCCCAGTGACACTTACGTGGCGCAGATGGTGGGATCGCCGCCGATCAACTTCCTGCAAACAAAGGCGAGCTCTGACAACCAGGTGACCCTGCCGTTCCTGGACCAGCCCTTGATCGCGCCGGGCGCGAAGTCCGGGCAACCGGTGACCCTTGGCCTGCGCCCGCATGACATTGCGCTGGCCTCATCCGGCGGGGCGCCGTTGCGCTTTAACGCCAAGATCCACCTGACCGAGCCCCTGGGCGACGTCACCGTGATCGACGTGGCCGCGCAAGAGGCGCAGATGAAAATGGTCCTGCGCGAGGAGGTGGCGGCCAAGTACTCGGTCGGCGACGCGATAGAGATCGCCTTCGATCCGACCGACATACACATATTCGACCAGGCCTCCGGCGCGCGTTTAGGCGCCGGGGCCCAATCATAAGAAATTTAGTGAACAGTCAAGATTTAGTGAGCAGTCAAAATGAAAACGTAAATTGACCGAATGCAAGTGGAGGAGAAAGATGAATAAACGTAGCGTAATTAGCGGCTTGATGGGCGCCACGGTGCTCACCGCGGGCCTGGGCGGGGCACCTGCCTTCTCGGCCGACATCACCATCACCATGGCGGCGCCCGACTGGCCGCCAACCCGGTTCATGAAAGAGCATTTCGACCAGACCTACACGTCCCCGGCGGGCCACACGACCACGCTGGACATGGACTTCATCCCCTGGCCGAGCTTCTACGAGCGCGTCGCCGCCTCGTTGACCTCGGGCGAGCAGAAGTACCAGATGATCGTGACCGACAGCCAATGGCTGGGCGCGTTTGTCGAGGGCGGGTACTACATGGACCTGACCGATAAGATCGCCGCGGACCCAGAGCTGACGACGATCCTGCAGGACCTGCACCCGGCGCTGGTCTCGGCCTACTCGACCTACCCGCATAAGACCCGCGCGCAGCTTGAGGCCGCGGGCGAGGTGCCGGCTCCGGGGGTCAGCTACTACGGCTTCCCGCAGTTCCCGGACACCTATGTGACCTTCTATCGCCAGGACGTCTTCTGCGACGAGGGCGAGATGGCCGCGTTCCAGGCGAAGTATGGCAGCAACCTGCCGTGCTCTTATGAGGACTGGCAGGACACCGACTGGTCCAAATGGGGCCAGATCGGCGAGTTCTTCCAGCGCGCCAAGGGCGAGATGCTGGCGGGCGAGGTGCTGGACGATGACTTCTACGGCATCGCCTACCAGGCCGGTAAGGGCTATGACTTCTCGACGATGCAGGCGAACGCCTTCATCTGGCAGCAGGGCGGCGACATTTGGGACGAATCCAAGATGCCCGACAGCCAGGCCGAGGGCGTGGTGAACTCTGATGTGGCCGTGGCGGCCTTTGACGAGTACCTCAGCTACCTGCAGTACATGCCGCCGGTCAGCCAGACCGGTCAGATGGACATCTTCGTGATCCAGGACCTTTACATGCAGGGCAAGGTCGGCGCGATCATCGACTGGGTTGGCCTGGGCGAGCCGGTGCTCGACCCAAGCGCGTCCAAGGTGCATGACAAGTCGGCCTTTGGTCCGGCGCCGGGCAGCCGCAAGGCCGACGGCTCCATCGACCGCACGGGCAATATCGGCGGCCAGCCCTTTGTGCTGACCACTTGGAACTCGGAAGACGTCGTGGACGAGGCGCTGAACGTGGTGAAGTGGTGGCTGAGCCCCGACACCCAGCTGGCCGCGGTGGCCAATGGTGGCCAGTCCGGCCGCATGAGCGTCATGGCTGACCCGACCTATAACGACCTGCGCCCGTGGAACCGCGCGCATGTCGAGATGATCGACTGGCAGAAGGATGTCTGGCACATCCCAGAATTCTTCGAGTTGCTGACGCAGCAGCAGGAAGAGTTCGACAAGGCGATCACCGGCCAGATTGGCGCTAAAGAGGCGCTGGATACGGTCGCGGAGTTCCAGCAGGAACTTCTCGAAGACGGTGGGTATATCGAGTGATTTGAGTAACACGAGGGGTGGGTCGGGGCCCGGTTTTGTGCCGGGCCCCGGTTTCTGAAACGAAATTTTTTGACTGACGGATGGCTTAGTTCATGGCGAACACGGCAAACTCCCGCGGCGGCTTCGGCGCCTGGCTCTTGGACCCCAAGCGGCGCGGCGCGCTGCTGGTGACCCCGGCGCTGGTAATCCTCTTTGTGATGAACATCTTCCCGCTGATGTGGTCCTTTGGGCTGTCCTTTTTTAACTACAAGGCCTCTTCGCTCAAGGTGCCCAAGTTCCGCGGGCTGTCGAATTACGAGCGCGTCTTAACCGATGACAAGGTCTGGGAGCGCTTCCAGACCACGGCGATCATCGTCGGCTCGTCGGTGATCGTGCAGCTGATCATCGGGTTCCTGTTGGCGCTGATGTTCGCCAAGGCCTTCCCGATGCGCCGCATTGTGCTGATGCTGGTGCTGACGCCGATGATGCTTAGCTTCGTGTCGGTGGGCGTGTTCTTTAAGCTCTTCTACGAGCCGACCTTTGGCATCGTGTCTTATGTGTTGAACTTCTTTACCGAGGATCACTTTGTGATGCTGGGCTCGCCTGCGGGCGCGATTGCGGGGATCGTGATTGCCGATGCGTGGATGTGGTCGCCCTTTGTGATGCTCTTGGTGCTGGCGGGGCTCGTGAGCGTGCCCAAATATCTCTACGAGGCGGCCGAGATCGACCGGGCCAGCGCCTGGCGCCGGTTCTGGACGATCACCTTCCCCTATATCCGCTCACTGTTGCTGCTGGCGGTGCTGTTCCGCACCATCGAGACCTTCAAGCTCTTCGACATCGTCTACATCATCACCGAGGGCGGCCCCGGCAGCAGTACCGAGACCATCGCGGTCTTCCTCTACCGCAACGCCTTCCAGTTCTTTAAGACCAGCCAGTCCTCGGCGCTGGCCTATATCGTGCTGTTCATCGTGATCGTGCTGACGAACCTCTACCTCTACGCCGTGAACCGCCGCGCAGAGGAGGTAAGCTGATGGCCCGCAAGTATCGCGAGATCGGCAAGGCCGGCTGGGGCTACACCGCGATCACATCGGTGGTGGGCTTCATCTACTTCTTCCCGGTGTTTTGGATCATCCTGACAGCGTTTAAGACGCGCACGGACGCGCTGGCGGTGCCGCCAAAGCTGTTCTTCACGCCCACGCTAGAGAATTTCCAGTCGGTGTTCTTCCGCGCCTCGATCACCACGGGCACCAGCCAGGCCACCGATATGGGGCTCTATTTCTTCAACTCGATCTTCATCGCCTTCACCTCGGTGGGGCTGGCGCTGATCGTGGGGACCCTGGCGGCCTATGCGTTCTCGCGCTACCCGCTGAAGGGCAACGACACCTATCTGTTCATCATCCTGACCACGCGGATGATGCCGCCCATCGTGGTGATCATCCCGATCTTCCTGATGTTCCGACTTTCTGGGCTGGCGGGCAGCTATTGGGGGATCATCCTGCTTTATACCGCGTTCAACATCCCGTTCTCGGTCTGGCTGGTGAAGAGCTTCTTTGACGAGCTGAACCCCGAGATAGAGGACGCCGCGCGCATGGACGGCGCGACCGAGCGGCGCGTGTTCTTCAACTTCTGCATCCCGCAGATCCTGGCCGGGCTCTCGGCGACCTTCGTGTTCGGGCTGATCCTGACCTGGAACGAGTTCCTGTTCGCGCTGCTGCTCACAGGGGTCGAGACCCGCACCGTGCCGGTGGCCATGGCGCGCACCCTGGGCGGCGAGGTGGGCGTGGATTACGGGCTGCTTGCGGCGATTGTGACCCTGTTCCTGATCCCGATCTTCTTCGTGACATTCTTGCTGCAGAACCAGCTTCTGCGCGGCGTAACCTTTGGGACGGTGAAGAAATGACCATCGAGCTGCGCAACCTCACCAAGCGTTTCGGCAGCCTCACCGCGGTGGATGCGGTGGATATGGAGGTCGGCGACGGCGAGGTGCTGTGCCTGCTGGGCCCGTCGGGCTGCGGCAAGACCACCACGCTGCGGATGATCGCGGGGCTGGAGTTTGCCACCGAGGGCGAGGTGCTGCTCGGCGGCAAGCGCGTCAACGACCTGGCGCCACGGGACCGCAATGTGGCGATGTCCTTCCAGTTCTACGCGCTCTATCCCTCGCTTTCCGTGGCCGACAACCTGGCCTACCCGCTGCATGCCGAGAAGATGTCGAAATCCGAGATCGAACGGCGCGTGGCCCAGGTCGCCAAGACGCTGCAGCTCGACGGCATCCTGCACCGCACGCCCAGCCAGCTCGCCGAGGGCGAGAAACAGCGCGTCGCGGTGGGCCGCTCGATCATCCGCGACCCGAATTGCTTTCTCTTTGACGAGCCGCTCAGCCGCCTGGACGTGCAGCTGCGCGAGGAGATGCGCGGCGAGATCAAGGAGGTCCTGCAGGACCTCTCCCGCCCCACGGTGATCGTCACCCATGACCAGCTTGAGGCGCTGACCATGGCGGACCGGATCGCGGTGATGCGCGATGGCCGGATCGAGCAGGTGGACACGCCCCATAACGTCTTTGCGCGGCCCGCCAACCTCTTTGTGGCGGGCTTCATCGGCACGCCGCAGATGAACCTCTTGCCCGCCACGCTGAAGGGCGCGCAGGGGCAGGTGGCGACCTTTGCCGTTGCGGGCGACCAAGAGATGACCATCGAGGTCGACCGCAAGATCGCCACGCTTGCGCCCGGCGCGCAGGTGACCCTGGGCATCCGCCCGCGCAATATCGAGCTGTCGGCAGAACCCGTCGCCGACGGCATCGCCTCCAAGATCGACATCGTGGAGCCGATGGGGGCCGAGACCCTCGCGCATCTCAACGACGGCCACCACGACCTGCGGCTGGTGACCGACTGGCGCGTGCCCCTGACCGAGGGCGACCGCCTGCATGTGCGCTTCCCGCCGGGGGCCACCCATGTCTTTGCCGAGGACGAGCAAGCCTTAAGGAGCGCATCATGACCGCCTCTCAAGCCAAATGGGTCGAACGGATCATCATCGGGCTTTGCGTGCTCTCGATCCTGTTCATCTTCCAGCCGTTCTATATCGAGCTCTTCACCATCGGCTGCGTGTCCGTGGTGGTGGGCGCGCTGGCGTTCAACCTGGTGCCCTTCTGCCGCGAGGGCGTGCCGGCGCGGGCGCTGGTGAAGGTCTCGGTGATCATCCTGGCGATCCTGGGCGTGGCGGCGGCGCTGGGCTATGGCACGGCGCTCTTATACGTGGCCTATATCGAGACGCTGCGGTGAGCCGACGTTTCGACGTCTCGGTCGTCGGGCTCTACATTCTCGACGTGCTGGGCCGCCCGGTGACGGCGATCCCCGACGGCGGCAATGTGGACTTCATCGAAGAGATCCGCCTGACGGTCGCGGGCACGGCGGGCGGCACGGTGGTGGACCTGGCCAAGCTGGGGCTGAACTGTCAGGCGGTCGGCGCGGTGGGCTCGGACGAGAAGGCGGATTTCGTCATTAACCGAATGCAGCAGTTCGGCATCGACTGCACGCATATGGCGCGGCTGGACGGGGTGGAGACCTCTGCCACCATCCTCAACGTGCGTCCCAATGGCGAGCGCCCGGCGCTGCATTGCCGCGGCGCCAGCGATCATTTCGACGTATCAGATGACATGCTGGGCGACGTGCTGGATTGCCGGTTCTTCCACCTGGGCGGCACGGGGCTCTTGGCAAAGCTCGACGGCGCGCCCACGGCGCGGCTCTTGAAGGCGGCGCAAGAGGCGGGCTGCGTGACCACCTGGGACCTGGTGGGCGCGGGGCCCGACACCTGGCAATTCGTCGAGCCGCTCTTGCCCCATATCGACTACTTCATCCCCTCGATTGAGGAGGCCGAGATCCTCTCTGGAATCACCGGCGTCGAGGAGAACATCCAATTCTTCCAGTCCCGCGGCGTGAAATGCCCGGTGCTGACGCTGGGGGCCGACGGCTCGATGGTCGCCATGGGGGATGAGCGCATCCATGTCGGCGTCTATGATATCTCAGTGGTGGACACGACCGGCTGCGGGGATGCTTTCACCGCGGGTTTCATCGCCGGGCTGGCCGATGGGCGAAGCTTGGAGGAGGCCGCGCATCTGGGCACCGCATCCGCGTCTTTGGTGGCTAGCGGGCTGGGCTCGGACGCGGGCATCGTGGATCGCGCGCAGACAGAGGCCGCCATGGCGGCGTGGCGCGCATGACCGCGCTGGTCGCGGGCACCTTCGACACCAAGGGCGCAGAGCTCACCTATATGGCTGAGCTGATCCGCGCCGCAGGCGTTGCCGTGCGCACCGTGGATCTGGGTACAACCGGCTCCGGCACGGCGGACGTATCCGTGGCCGAAGTCGCCGCCTGCCACCCTGACGGCGCAGGCGCCGTGCTGGACCAGAGCGACCGAGGTGCTGCGGTCTCGGCCATGGCCGTGGCCTTCGAGGCCTGGATCAAAACACAAGACGTCTCCGGCATCATCGGGGCAGGGGGCTCCGGCGGCACGGCGCTGCTCGCCCCCGCCATGCGCGCCCTGCCGGTGGGCGTGCCCAAGGTGCTGGTCTCCACCGTCGCCTCGGGCAATGTCGCGCCCTATGTCGGCCCCTCCGATATCGCGATGATGTATTCGGTGACCGATGTGCAGGGGCTGAACCGCATCTCGCGCCAGGTGCTGGCGAATGCCGCGCATATGCTTGCCGGGGCGTTGACCCACGCGGCGCCAGAGGTCGCGGCCAAGCAGGCCGTGGGCCTCACGATGTTCGGCGTCACCACGACCTGCGTCAGCCATATCGCCGAGGCGCTCTCCGCCGATTACGACCCGCTGGTCTTCCACGCCACGGGCACCGGCGGCCAGTCGATGGAAAAGCTGGTCGACAGCGGCATGATCTCTGCGGTGATCGACCTGACCACGACCGAGGTGGCCGACCTGCTGGTCGGCGGTGTCTTCGCGGCGACGGAGGATCGCTTCGGCGCGGTGATCCGCTCCGGCGTGCCTTATGTGGGCTCGCTCGGCGCGCTTGATATGGTGAATTTCGGCGCGGTCGAGACCGTGCCCGCGCAGTTCGGCGGGCGCCAGTTCCACGTCCACAACCCGCAGGTCACCTTGATGCGCACCACGCCCGAGGAATGCGACCGCTTCGCCGCCTGGATCGCCGCGCGGCTGAACCAGATGACCGGCCCGGTGCGGTTCCTGATCCCTCAGGGCGGGGTCTCGGCCATCGACGCGCCCGGAGCGCAGTTCCATGGCCCCGAGGCGCTGGAGCGTATGATGCGCCGACTGAATGCCGACGTAAAGCCGACGCAAGACCGACGCCTGATTTCGGTGCCCCATAACCTCAACACGCCCGAGTTTGCCGAGGCCGCCCTGGCCGCGTTCAGAGAGGTCACATAGATGCCCCGCATTGCCCGTTCCCAGATCCACGACCGCCTCCGCGCCAAGATTGCCGCGGGCAGGCCGATCATTGGCGGCGGGGCGGGCACGGGGCTCTCCGCCAAATGCGAGGAGGCCGGCGGGATCGACCTGATTGTTATATATAATTCAGGGCGTTACCGGATGGCGGGCAGGGGCTCTCTGGCCGGGCTCCTGGCCTATGGCAACGCCAACGAGATCGTCCAGGACATGGGCCGCGAGGTGCTGCCCGTGGTGCGCGAGGTGCCGGTTCTGGCGGGGGTGAACGGCACCGACCCGTTCCTGCTGACGGACAAGTTCCTGAATGATATCAGCGATATGGGCTTCTCCGGCGTGCAGAACTTCCCCACGGTGGGCCTCATCGACGGCACGTTCCGCGCCAACCTCGAAGAGACCGGCATGGGCTTTGGCCTAGAGGTGGACGTCATCCGCGCGGCCCGAGAAAAGGACCTGCTGACAACGCCTTACGTGTTCAACCCAGAGGAATCCGCGCTAATGGCAGAGGCCGGGGCGGATGTGATCGTGGCCCATATGGGCCTGACGACGGGCGGCAATATCGGCGCCGAAACCGCTTTGACGCTCGAGGGCTGCGTGCCCGCGATTGACGCCATCGCCGCCGAGGCCCGCCGCGTGAACCCCGACGTGATCGTGCTCTGCCATGGCGGACCAATTGCGGAGCCCGATGACGCCGCCTACATCCTGCGTAACTGCATGGATTGCCAGGGGTTTTATGGCGCCAGCTCGATGGAGCGCCTGCCCACCGAACGCGCCCTGACCGCCCAGGTCCGCGCCTTCACCGAGATCGGAGGATAGCCAATGACCGGACGTTTCATGATGTCTGCCGGGACCCCGGCAGAGTCCCTCGATTGGGGGCGCTTACGCTGGATGTCCCACCCGCCGTCAACCGGCGCCAAGGACCTGACGGTGATCGAGGTGAATATCTCCCCCGGCCAGGGGCACGACTTCCACAAGCATCCCGACCAGGAGGAGGTGATCTACTGCATCTCCGGCCAGGTCGAGCAATGGCTTGATACGGAACGGAAAACCCTCGGCCCCGGCGACTCGGTCTTCATCAAGGCGGATGTGGTGCATGCCAGTTTCAACGTGGGCGACGCGGACGCGCAGCTCCTTGCAATTTTGGGCCCTTGCGTGGGTGACCAGGGTTATGAGCTTGTCGATGTTGCCGATCAGGCCCCTTGGAAGGATCTGCGCTAACCCCTTCTTTTCGGCAATAAATACGGAATCGCTGCGGCCGCGCCCAATCACAGCATCAGCGTTCAGATGTCGCCTCGCGCCCAGCATAGAAAAGAGCGTGCGGAAGCACTCAATTTGATAACAGCCCGCCGGTGCGGGCGCGCACCAATGCCCTGCGGGATTGCGCGGTTGTTAACATAAAACGCAATCCCCACCTGCCTGGCATGACCCAACACATGATCCATAACAGGCAGGCCCTGCCGCAAGACATGGGGCTGCTGCTTCGGGATTACCCGCGCGACGCTTGGCCGGGTCACCCGAATTTCGCCCGCTCCATCCAGAACTGGATGGGCGCCCATCAGATGTTCCGCCAGCTTGGCGAGGTGACCCGCAAGGAGGCCGAAGGCTACTTGGACAAGACCCGCGACCCGGAGGATTTCGCCGGGCGGCTGGGGGTCTATGGCAACCTGCTTGTGCGCAACCTGCATGGCCACCACACCTGGGAGGACCGGTCTTTCTTCCCCGAGCTCTCCGAGGCGGATGACCGCTTTGACCACGGGCTTCAGATGCTGGAGGCCGACCACGAGGTGCTGGACGAGACGCTGGACCGGTTCACCCGCGCGGGCAACCGGGTGGTAAAGTTGATCCAGCTCGATGAGGCTCAGGCCCGCGAGGAGGCCGGGGCGCTGCACGGCATCGCCTCCGAGATCGAAGGCTATCTTGCGCGGCACCTCAGCGACGAAGAGGACCTCGTCGTGCCGATCATCCTGCATCACAAGCTGAGAGGGTAAGCCGAGCGCGGGGCCAGATGGCTCCGCGCTTTTTTTGAACCGAACGCGCTTTGTCTGCGACCCATTGTCAGAACCAGCAACCTGACCGGGAACAAGACAATGACCTTTGATGAATTGATGCACCACTTGGCCAAGACCAGCCAACGCAAAGCCCGTACAGTCAGCGCCCCGACGCGCCGCAACAAGCACCAGATCTTCACCGATTGGGCCAGCATCTGAGGCCTAGTAGAGCGTGATCTCGCGCACCATCAGATCCGCCGCGTGGTCGCGCCCATAGGCCACAAGGCCAATGCTGATCGCCTCTGCAGGATCAACCAGTTCGGCCAGATGCGCATGGCTGCGCGTCAGCGCCGCAAGCGGGATCTCCACCGTCTCCCAACCCTCCGGCGCCGTGAAGGCGACGTTGTAATAGTACCAGGGCCGCATCATTTCTTTGGTGCGCAGGAAGACGTAATAGGCCTCGCCATTCCCACGCACTGACAGCCGCAGACCCTTGGTGCCCTCGGGCAGCCCGTCCGGCAGAAGCCGGCGCACCTGGATGAAGCCGCCATTGTTTTCGGTGCTCACGGTGCCGGTCAGATGGATCGCCCGTTCCGGGCCCTCCGACAGCACGCGCGCCTCGCCTTTAGAGACACCGCCCATGACCCCGTCCGCGATATACTCCCACGCCGCGGGGCCGCTGCCGGTGAAATCCTCAAACACCTCGGCCGCGGCGAGGATCGGCGCGGCGCCAAGAGCTAGGCTCAGCGCGGCAGGGAATATTGGATGCATCATGGCGCTCCTACGTTGACTACTGGGAGGAGGTAGCCCGTAGAAGCGCCAAGACCAGCGGCGATCAACTGTCGCTCGCGGGTTCCCACTGGCCGGTGCGGCCAGATTTCAGCACCGCATCCGTCACCAGATCGGTGCGATGGGCGTCTGCGAAAGTCGGCGCCGCGGCCTCGCCCTCCAGCCCGCGGATGAAATCCGCCGCCTGGTGTACGAAGCTCTCGGCATAGCCAATCGACAGCCCCGGCACCCACCAGCTGTCCATATAGGGGTGCTCGCCATCGGTGATATGGATCGAGCGCCAGCCGCGGGTCTCGCCCTCCACCCGGTGATCAAAGTAATCCAGCCGATGCAGGTCGTGCAGATCCCAGGCCAGCGAGCCATGCTCGCCGTTTATCTCCAGCGTATACAAGGCCTTATGCCCGCGCGCGTATCGCGTGGATTCGAACGTCGCCAGCGACCCATTGTCGAACCGCGCCAGGAAGGCGCAGGCATCGTCGATGCCCACCGGCTCGACCTTGCCGGTCAGGCTATGCGCGCGCTCCTTCACGAAGGTCTCGGTCATCGCGGTCACGCTGTCGATCCCGCCGTTCAGCCACATCGCCGTGTCGATGCAATGCGCCAGCAAGTCACCCGTGACACCAGAGCCCGCCACGTTCACGTCCAACCGCCACAGCCCCTCACCGCCCTGCGGCAGGTCGGTCGCAATCGTCCAGTCCTGCAGGAACTTCGCGCGGTAGTGGTAGATCCGCCCCAGATCGCCGCGGTCGATCATCTGCTTGGCCAGCGTCACGGCGGGGATGCGGCGGTAGTTGTACCAGACCATGTTGGCCACGCCGGCCGTCTCGACGGCGGCGACCATCTCGGCGGATTCCGCGGCCGTGCGGCCCAGGGGCTTTTCGCACATCACCATCTTGCCCGCCTGTGCCGCAGCGATGGCGATGTCATGGTGCATGTCGTTGGGGGCCGCGATGTCGATCAGGTCGATGTCATCGCGGGCCACAAGCGACTGCCAGTCGCTTTCCACATCCTGGTAGCCCCAATTCGAGGCGAAGGCCTCGGCGCGCTCTCGGTTCCGGGCGCAGACCGCGACCAGCTCTGGTTCGCGCGGCAGGTCGAAATACTTCGGCGCCTGGGTGAAGGCGTTGGAATGCGTCCGGCCCATAAAGCCGTAACCCACCATGCCAATGCGGAGTTTCTGCTTGCCCATCTAAGCCTCCCACCCATGCGCGTCGCGCACCGCGACCATGGCGGCGAGGATGTCGTTCCAGGTCTGCTGATCCTCCAGCACCGCGTTAGGAAACATGCAACCGTCCCAGCAGATATGGCGCATCGCCTTGGTGGGTGCGCCGTCCGGGCCATTCAGCCAGAACCCGGCGTGCTTGACGATGTCCAGCTTGCCATTGGGGTCCGTCGCCATGCAGTGGCGGCCCGTCTTGTCGTGGCTGCCCTGACCATGCACGGTGCCGTCGTTCTGCGCGACATGGAAGTCGATGGTCCAGGGGCGCAGGGCGTCCGTCACCGTGGTCAACGCCGCGTCCAGGGCCGCCTGGTCGTCCAGCTGATCGGCGCTGATCAACGCATGCTCGGGGGCGTTATAGCCCAGCGTATAAAGCATCGAATGCGCCATATCCGCCTGAAAGCCGATCACGCTGGGGCGGTCCGTGGCCTCAAGCAGGTTCACCATGTCGCGCCAGCTATGCATGCCGCCCCAGCAGATCTCGCCCTCGGCGGCCAGCCGCTCGCCGTAGTCGGCGGCGATGTCGCAGGCCATGCGGAAGGTCTCGGCCATGATGGCGGTGTTGCCCGCGGGGTCGGCGGCCCAGTCCTCCACGCCGGTGGCGGTGTCCACCCGCACCACGCCGCTGTCGCGCACGCCGAGGCTCTTCAGCCGCGCCAGGATCGCGCAGGCCTTGCGCACAGCGTCCAGAAATGCGGTGCGCCCCTCACCGGGGTCCATGGCCGATCCGCCGCCCACGGGCGGCCAGACCGGCGCCACCGCCGAGCCCACCATAAGCCCGCGCCCGCCGATGTTATCGGCCAGCGCCTGGATGGCGTCATCATCCACGTCAATCGAGGTATGCGGGTCCGCCAGGAACAGGTCCACCCCGTCAAACTTGTGCCCTCCGGCCTCTGCGGCCTGGGTCATGTCCAGCATCTTGTTCAGCGCGATCGGCGGCTCGTCATCGCCTTTGCCCACCAGCCCGGGCCACATCGCGTTATGCAGCTTGGGATATGAATTGCCCCCCATAATCTCCTCCCGAAAATGAAATCTGGGGTAGCTTCTCACAGATCAGGGGCATTGCAAGGCATTTCTGATGTACGTTCCTCATTTCTGGCTTGAGGCCGGCGGCTGCGCTGCTAGGCTGATCTCAAGTCATAGCTGGAGGGGATAGGAATGAAGATCGGGTTTTGCATGCTGTTATGGACGACCGCGGTGGATGACAGCCACAAGCGGCTGATCGCGGACATCCAGGAGGTGGGCTATGACGGCATCGAGGTGCCGGTCTTTGGCGGCACGCCGGATGAATACGCAGCCCTGGGCAAGATGCTGGACGAGATGGGGCTGGGGCGCACCGCGATCTCTGTGATCGGCGGGCTGGACCAGAACCCTTTGAGCGAGGATGCCGCGGACCGCGCCCGCGGGGTGCAGTATCTGAAATGGCTGGTGGATTGCGCCGCGGCCCTGGGGGCCGAGGGGATCGGCGGGCCGCTGCATCAGACGCTGGGGCATTTCAGTGGCGCGGGGCCCACGGAGGCCGAGTTCGAGCGCGCGCGGGATGTGCATCGCGCCGTCGGCGACCACGCGGCCGCGAACGGCCAAGTGATTGCTTTGGAAGCGATAAACCGGTTCGAGAGCTATTTTGCCAACACGATGGACGACCTCTGCGCCTATACCCGCTCGGTCGGGCACCCCGCGATCAAATCCATGTATGACACGTTCCACGCCAACCTTGAGGAACAGGATCCCATCGCGGCCTATACCCGCAATGCGGATGAGGTGGTGCATGTGCATATCTCCGAGAACGACCGGGGCGTGCCGGGCCGGGGGCACGTGCCCTGGGCCGAGACCTTCAAGGCGATCAAGGCCTCGGGCTATGACGGCTGGCTGACAATCGAGGCCTTCGGGCGCGGGCTGCCGGACTTGGCCGCCGCGACCCGCGTGTGGAGAGATTTTGCAGAATCACCAGAGGCTTACTACCGTGACGGCTATAGATGCATACGCGAGGGATGGGACGCAGCATGAGCGATTATGAAGGCCAGGTGGCGGTGGTGACGGGCGGGGCTCAGGGGATCGGCGGCGCGGTCGCCGACCGGTTGGCGGCGGGCGGCGCGACGGTGGTGCTTTGGGACATGGACGAGGGGCTGGCGGCAGAGAAGGCGGCCTCGCTGGGCGGCATGGCCCAGGCCTGCGACGTGGCGGATTGGGCGTCGGTGGAGGCCGCCCGGGACGCCACCCTGGCCGCCCAGGGCCGGATCGACATCCTGGTGAACTCCGCCGGGATCGCGGGCTCAAACGGGCCGGTCGAGGGCTATGATCCCGTTGAATTCGCTAAGATTTGTGCGGTTAACCTGAACGGGACCTTCCATGTGAACAAGGCCGTGGTGCCCAGCATGCGCGCCCAGGGCTATGGTCGGATCGTCAACATCGCCAGCGTGGCCGGCAAGGACGGCAACCCCAACGCCTGCGCCTATTCTGCGTCCAAGGCAGGGGTGATGGGCTTTACCAAGTCGCTCGGCAAGGAGCTGGCGGGGCAGGATATCGCGGTGAACTGCGTGACCCCGGCGGCGGCGCGCACCCGGATCTTCGACCAGATGAGCCAGGAGCATATCGACTACATGCTGTCCAAGATCCCGCGCGGGCGGTTCCTGGAGCTGGACGAGGCGGCGGCGATGATCTGCTGGCTCTGCACGCGGGAGAACTCCTTCACCACAGGCGGCGTGTTCGATCTGTCGGGGGGGCGCGCGACCTATTAGTAAACGAGATCTTATCGGCGCGGGCGGCGCAAAGGCGCGAATCGGGCGTTAAGGACTTATTTTTAAGGTGATTCCGGTGTCGGCAAATCGTCGGCTTTGTGTCGGACTTCCGTCGGGCACGCTGTCGGGAAACGGTGAGGTTAACAGAGCGCACGGTGGGTTTGGTGATGGCGTGGAGTGGACCCTTGGGCCCGCCAAATCTCTTGCAAGAGATTTGCACTTTCCTTCCAAGGAAAGTGGACCCGCGGGCGGGCTAGAGAGTGCGATAGACGAACCATTTCGGGGCGCGCTGGAGAAACTCTTGCAAGAGTTTCGCCATTTTCTTGCAAGAAAATTGTGGCACCTAACGCCCGCTCTCAGTACCCCGTCTGGCGATCCACCAGGTATAGCGGGGGCTCGCCGCGCTCCACACGGGCGATGTTCTGCGCGGCCACGCGGCTGGCGGTTTCGGGCCGGGTCTCGGACGCGATATGCGGGGTCACCGTGACGCCGGGATGCGCCCAAAAGGGGTGCCCCTGGGGCAGGGGCTCTTCGCGGAACACGTCCAGCGTGGCCTGCGCGATCTGCCCGCTCTCCAGCGCGGCCAGCAGCGCGTCATCGTCGATCAGCGGCCCGCGCCCGGGGTTCACGATCACCGCGCCCTTGGGCATCCAGCCGAGGCGCTCGGCGTTCAACAGGTTTTCTGTCGCGCCGGTCAGGGGCAGCAGGAGCACGAGTATGGAGGATCGCGAGACGATTTCTCGCAGCCCCTCGTCCCCCGCGAAACACGCCACGCCGTCGACGGCCTTCAAGGACCGGCTCCAGCCCAGCACGTTAAAGTTCAGCGCCGCAAGCGCCTGCGCGCAGGCCGCGCCCAGGGCGCCCAGGCCCAGCACCCCCACATTGCGCGTGCGCGCCAAGGGCGCGGGGTCGAAGACCCATTCATGGCCCGGGTTCACGATATGCCGGTCCATCCCGAGATGGTGGCGCAGCACATGCCCGGTGACCCATTCCACCATGCCCTCGGACAGCCCCTCATCCACCATGCGCGCCAGGGGCTGGGTCAGCGTGGCGTCGGTCACGATGTTCTCCACCCCCGCCCAGAGGCTCTGGACCAGCTTCACCCGGCCATAGGGCGCGAAGTCGATGAAGTGCTTGTTCGGCGCGTAGATGATGTAGTCGGTCTCGTCCGGCGCGTGCTCTAGCGAGAGGTCCGCCTGGAGCCCGGCCTCGGCCAGGGCGGCGCGCAGCGGCGCCTCGAACTGGCCCCAGCGGAACCCCCCCGCCGCGAATAGGATATTTGTCATCGTGCTAGGCCCGGCCCCTTGGTTTGTGAATATGCGCCGACTGCGCCAGCCCGAAGGCGCCCATCAGCACCAGCATCGCCGAGCCGCCATAGCTGACCAGCGGCAGCGGCACGCCCACCACCGGCGCCAGCCCCATCACCATCGACATGTTCACCGCGAAGAACAAAAAGAACGTCGCCGCAATGCCCAGCGTCAGCAGCGACCCGAACCGGTCCCGGTTCGAGACCGCCGAGATCACGCAGAAGAAGATGATCAGCCCGTAGAGCGCCAGCAGCGAGATCCCGCCCAGAAAGCCGAACTCCTCCGCCAGGGTCGTGAAGATGAAGTCCGTGTGCTTCTCGGGCAGGAAGTTCAGCCGCGACTGCGTGCCCTGCATGAACCCCTTGCCCGCCCAGCCGCCCGAGCCCAGGGCGATCTGCGACTGCGTGATGTGATAGCCCGCCCCCAGCGGGTCCGAGGCGGGGTTCAGGAACGTGTCAATCCGCCGGTACTGGTAGTCCTGCAGCAGCTGCCAGCCCGTGCCGCGGCTGGTGAACACCGCCGCAACCGTGCCCGCCCCCAGCGCCGCCACCGCGCCGAAATAGGCCCAATGCACGCCGGCCAGGAACATCACCACCGCGCCGCCCATCACCAGCAGCAACGCCGTGCCCAGATCCGGCTGGCGCAGCACCAAGAAGGTCGGCAGCAGGATCAGCAGGATCGGCACCAGCACCCAGATCGGGTTCGACACCTTCTTGATGTCCAGCCAGTCATAATAGGCCACCAGCAGCATCACCAAGGTGATCTTGGTCAGCTCCGAGGGCTGCAGCCGCATGAACCCCAGGTCGATCCAGCGCTGCGCGCCCTTGCCCTCGACGCCGAGGAACTCCACGTAGAGCAGCAGCAGGATCGACGCCGCATAGGCGAATCCCGCCATGTTGCGCCAGAACCAGATCGGCACCATGGCCACGAAGAACAGGATCCCCAGCCCGATCAGAAAGCGCTGAATCTGCGGCTCTGCCCAGGTGCTCATATTGCCGCCCGCCACCGAGAACAGCATCACGAACCCAATGCAGGCGACCGTGATGATAAGCACCAGGAGCGCCCAGTTCATGTACAGGATCTTGCCGGGCCCGGTGGGCACGCGGGCAACGGTGTATTCAAGGTAGCTCATAGGCGGTTCGCCCCCGGCGCAAAGCTGGCGGGGTCGCGCAGCGCCAGCTTCTGCTGCTGGGTCTGGATGCGCCCGCGCTGCGCGGTGGGATAGGCCGCCAGCGGCGGCTTGCCGCCATAGAGCGCCTGCAGCATGATATCCCGTGCCACCGGAGCCGCCACAAGCGACCCGCCGCCGCCATGCTCGACCACCACCGAGCAGGCGTAGCGTGGCTTGTCGAAGGGCGCGTAGCACACAAACAGCGCGTGGTCGCGCTGGTTCCACGGCACGTCCTCGTTGCGCACCACCACGTTGCGCACCTGGCTGGTGCCGGTCTTGCCCGCCATCTCCATGCCCTCGGCCACGATCCGGCTGCTATAGGCGGTCCCCGAGCGGCGATTGACCACCCGGAACATGCCGCGCCGGATCTCCTGCAGGATCGAGGTCGTCAGGCCCAGCGGCGCGGCGGCGGCAACGGGCTCTTCGACCCCGTCGACCGACTTCACCAGCCGCGGCAGCACGGCCTGCCCGGTGGCCAGCCGCGCGGCCATCACCGCCAGCTGCAGCGGCGTGGCCAGAACGAAGCCCTGGCCGATGCCCGAGTTCAGCGTGTCGCCGATCAGCCAGTCCTCGTCCCGGTGCTCGCGCTTCCAGGCCTTGGTCGGCGTCAGGCCGGGATGCAGCCCGGTTATCGGCAGATCAAAGCGCTGACCCAGCCCGAGGCGGCGCGCCATGGCCGAGATCTTCTCGATCCCCACCCGCTCGGCGATATCGTAGTAATAGACGTCGCAGCTTTGCTCCAGCGAGGTGATCAGGTCGACCTTGCCGTGCCCGCCGCGGTTCCAGCAGTGGAACTTGCGGTCGCCCAGCTCGCGAAAGCCCGGGCAGTACACGGTCTCGTCCAGCTCGATGACGCCGTCTTCGAGCGCGGCCAGCGCGGTGACCATCTTGAAGGTCGAGCCCGGCGGGTAGGCGCCCTGGGTGGCCTTGCTGAATTGCGGGCGGAGCTGCTCGTCCTGCAGGGCCTGGTAATCCGTGTTGGAGATGCCGCGCACGAACTTGTTGGGATCGAAGGACGGGCCGGAGGCCACCGCCAGGATGTCGCCATTCTCGATGTCGATCAGCGCCGCGGAGGCGCTTTGGCTGGCGGTATCGGCCAAGAGCCGCACCTGCATGTAGTTCTGCAGCATGCTGTCCACGGTCAGCTGCAGGTTGGCGCCCGGCGTGCCCTCGGTCCGGCCAAGTTCGCGCATCACGCGGCCCACCGCGTTCACCTCGATCTGCTTATTGCCCGCCTGGCCGCGCAGCCCATGCTCTAGCCGCGCCTCGACGCCGCTCTTGCCGACCTGGAAGCGCGGGATCTGCAGCAGCGGGTCCTCGTCAGAGGCCAAATAGCCGCGGGTTAGGTCAAAGTCGCTGACCGGGCCGACATAGCCCACCAAATGCGCGAAGTCGCCGCCCAGCGGGTAGACCCGGCTGAACCCCACCTCGGGCGTCACGCCGGGCAGGGCGGGGCCGTTCACCGCGACCTCGGCGAACTCCTCCCAGGTCAGGCGGTCGGCGATGGTCACCGGCACGAAGGGGCTACGGCGGAAGATCTCCTTGCGGGCCTTCTCTAGATCGTCGGGGTCAAGCGCCACGAACCGCGACAGCCGGGCCAGCACGTCGTCCACGTCGCCCGCGTCCTCGCGCACCAGCACGATGCGGTAGTTCTGCTCGTTCTCGGCCAGCGTCGCGCCGTTTCGGTCGAAGATCAGCCCGCGCGCCGGCGGCAGCAGGCGCAGGTTGATCCGGTTCTCCTCTGCCAGCAGGCTGTACTTTTCGGCCTCCTCGACCTGCATGAACCGCATCCGCAGCGCCAGCCCGCCCATAAAGGCAAGCTGGGTGCCGCCCAGTATCAGGCCCCGGCGGGTAATGCGCCGCGTGCTCTCGGTGATATCGGCGGGCGAGCGCTTCATCTTGGCCGCCCCCGCGCGTCGGTCTGGTTCGGCGTCATCTTGGTCAGCTTAAAGACCCAGCGCGACAGCAGCACAACCAGCGGGTAGCAGAGCACCGTGGCGACATATTGGAACAGGGTCAGGCCAAGCGCGGGCTGCCCCACCACCAGCACCGCCAGCACGGCCGCGTTGGCCAGGGTGATGCAAAGCAGCACCGCCGCGACCATGCCCCATTCCATGGGGAAGGGCTGCTCGCGCGCCGCGGTTTCGCGCGCGCGCAGGAACTCGCTGCCCAGGACCACCAGCGCCGCCCAGAGCCCCAGCGGGCGCATGAACAGCACGTCCGACATCAGGAACATCACCGCAATCAGCAGCACCGGCACGTAATGCGGGCGCCGCAACAGCCAGGCGAAGGTGAAGCACACCAACAGGTCCGGCCCGGGGATCCGGCCCGGCACGATCCGAAGCGGCACCAGATGCAACAGAATGATCAGCGCGGAGATTACGAAGAAGGTGCAGCCATAGAACCAGCGCCGCGTGGCCATCGTGCGTTCAGCCATCCTCGCCCCCCGCCTCGGCCGCCAGCTCGGTGGTGTCACCATCCGCGGCCACCGCGCCCTCGATGACCAGCCCGCCCGGGTCGGTCAGCGGCTCTTTCGGGGTGGCGCGCAGGACGCGCAAAAAGCCGATGCGCTCGTAATCCGCCGAGAGCTGCACCCGCAGGCGCCGATCCGTGCCCTGCACGACGCGCCCCACCAGGATGTCGGCGGGGAAGACCCCGCCCTCGCCCGAGCTGACCACGCGGTCGCCGGGGCGCACCTGCTCGGGCGTCTCGATGAACTCCACCGGCGGCAGGCTGGTATTGTCGCCCGTCAGGATCGCGCGCTGCCCCGAGGGCTGGATCGCAACCGGGATGCGGCTGTTGCTGTCGGTCAGCAGGATCACCCGGCTGGTGCTCTGGCCGACGCCGCTGATCCGCCCCACCAGGCCCAGCCCGTCCGTCGCCGCCCAGCCATCCACGATCCCGTCGCGCGCGCCGATATTCAGCAGCACCGACTGCCGGAACGGAGAGCCGCTATCGGCCAGCACCACCCCGGTCACATAGGTCAGCTTTGGGTCCAGGCGCACGTTGTTGAGGTCCAGCAGCTTGGCGTTCTGCTGCTCAAGCTGCAGCGCCGCCTCCTTCCAGGCCTTCATCTGCTGCAGCTCGCGGCGCAGCTCCTGGTTCTGCTGGTAGAGCCGCTGGTAGGAATGGAAGTTCTCGGCCATCTCCGCCATCCGCGTGACCGGCACCAGCACCCAGTCGAAGCGCGGCAGCGTATTGTCGATGATCTGGGCGCGCAGGCGCTCGGCGCGGGGGCTGTCGATGCGCCAGAAGAGGAAGAGCACCAGCAGGAAGAACACCAGCACGCCGACCAGGATCCGACGGATCGGGCGGGTGTATTGCTCTGCGCTGGCGGTCTCGCGTGCCACGTGATCTCCTTGTCAGCGCCGCTCGGTCCGCCCGGTTGGGCGCCCTCGCTGTACCGAGGCGTGCCCGATAGGGCGCGAGGAGGCGCTAGCTTTCGTAATCTATCACATGCCGAAGCTGCTTTTCATACTCTAGTGCCTTGCCGGTGCCCAGGGCCACACAATTGAGCGACTCGTCGGCGACCGAGATCGCCAGGCCGGTCTGCTCGCGCAGCGCCAGGTCCAGCTCGCCCAGCAGGGCGCCGCCGCCGGTCAGCATCACGCCGCGGTCGACGATATCCGCCGCCAGATCCGGGGGCGTGGCCTCCAGCGCGGTCATCACCGCCTCGCAGATCGCCTGCACCGGCTCGGAAAGCGCCTCGGCGACCTGGGCCTGGCTGACCTCGGATTCCTTCGGCACGCCATTCAACAGATCGCGCCCGCGGATATGCATCGAGGCGCCGCGGCCGTCGTCGGGCATGCGCGCGGTGCCGATGGAGGTCTTGATGCGCTCGGCCGTGGCCTCGCCCACCAGGATGTTCTGCTGGCGCCGCAGATAGCTGACGATGGCCTCGTCCATGCGGTCACCGCCGACGCGCACCGAGCGCGCATAGACGATGTCGCCCAGCGACAGCACGGCCACCTCGGTGGTGCCGCCGCCGATATCCACCACCATGTTGCCGGTGGGGTCGGTGATCGGCATGCCGGCGCCGATGGCCGCCGCGATGGGCTCGGCGATCAGGCCCGCCCGGCGGGCCCCCGCGCCCAGCACGGACTGCCGGATCGCCCGCTTTTCAACCGGCGTGGCGCCGTGCGGCACGCAGACGATGATCTTGGGCTTCGAGAAGGTCGTGCGCCGATGCACCTTGCGGATGAAGTGCTTGATCATCTCCTCGGCCACGTCGAAATCGGCGATCACGCCCTCGCGCATGGGCCGGATCGCCTCGATGCTGCCCGGGGTGCGCCCCAGCATCATCTTGGCGTCCTCGCCCACGGCCAGCACCTGCTTGCGCCCGTCCTTGACGTGATAGGCAACCACCGAAGGCTCGTTCAGGATCACGCCGCGGCCCTTCACATAGACCAGCGTGTTCGCCGTGCCGAGATCGATCGCCATATCTGACGAAAAGAGGCCGGAGAGAAATGACATTAAGGAGACCTTTGGCTTCCGCGGATTGTTATTGTCGTGGTGTTATAAGGCGGCTCTGCTCACCCGCACCGCCGGACTTATAGAGAGGCTGCCGCGGCAGGGAAAGCGATTCTCGCGTGCAAATGTGCGCCTTTTCGCGCATTGCAATAGGGCTTGAAGGGCCCGGGTCGCGCCCGCGCGCCATGTTAGGTTGCGGAATTGCTGAGCAAAACCCTGGGGGTTGTGTGGGGGATTGATGCTGGAACGAGCAGGATCTGTTGGCCGTCGCGGCGGCCATCCGCCCTCCGGATCTGGGCGAAAACAGGCCCCAATACAGGCCCAATCCAGAGGCGCACGCGCCCGATTCGCCGTGCGCGCATGCGCCGCTAGCCTGACAGCGCGTGGTCGCGGAACCTCTCGCGCAGCGTCAGTTTCGAGACTTTGCCCGTGGCCGTCAGCGGCAGCTCGTCGACAAAGATCACATCGTCGGGCACCTGCCATTTGGCCAGGTTCGCCGCCAGATGCGCCAGGATCGCGCCCGCATCGGGCGCCGCAACGGCGGGCACCGCGACCAGCACCGGGCGCTCGTCCCATTTCGGATGCGGCACGGCGATCACCGCGCAATTGGCCACGTCGGGATGCGCCAGGGCCATATTCTCGACATCGATGGAGCTGATCCACTCGCCGCCCGACTTGATCAGGTCCTTGGCGCGGTCGGTGATGGTCAAGAACCCCTCGGGGTCAATCGTCGCCACATCGCCGGTGCCGAACCAGCCCTCGGCGTCAATCGCCGCGGCACTTGCCTGAGCGTTGTTGTGATAGCCCGAGATGATCGTGGGCCCGCGCACGTAAAGCTCGCCGGTGCTGGCGCCGTCATGCGGCTGGCGGGCGCCGTTTTCGTCCACGATCTTGAAGTCCACCCCGAACACGCGCCGGCCCTGGGTGCTCTTGAGCTTGAGCTGCTCCTCGGCGGGTAGGGCCGCATGCGGCCCCGATAGCTGGCCCAGCGAGCCGATGGGCGACATCTCTGTCATGCCCCAGGCGTGGCAGACATTCACGCCAAGCTCTTCGAAGCCCTGGATCAGCGAGGGCGCCGCCGCCGAGCCGCCGACCACCACCTCGGCGAAGCCATCGGGCTTGGCGCCGCGCTTTTTGATCTCTTCCAAGAGCCCCAGCCATACCGTGGGCACGCCCCAGGCGGCAAAGACATCCTCGGCCTGCATCAGTTCCCAAACTGAGGCGCCGTCCAGATGCGGCCCGGGCATCACCAGCGTGGCCCCGGTCAGAGGTGCCGCATGGGCCGCGCCCCAGGAATTGGCGTGAAACAGCGGCACCACGGGCAGCATGCGCTTGCCCACGCGCATCGCGTTCTGCATCGACACCCCCACCAGCAGCGCGTGCAGCACCTGGCTGCGGTGGGAGTAGAGCGCGCCCTTGGGGTTGCCGGTGGTCCCGGAGGTGTAACAAAGCCCCGCCGCGTCATTCTCGTCGCAATCGGGCCAGTCGTAATCCGCATCCTGCGCGGCCAGCAGATCCTCGTAGCAATGCACATTCGGCAGGGCGGTCTGCGGCATGTTCGCGGCATCGGTCATCACCACATATTGCATCTGGGGAAACTGTGGCGCGAGCTTCTCCACAAGTGGTGCGAAGGTCAGGTCGAGGAACATCGCCCGATCTTCGGCATGGTTGGTGATGTAGATCATCTGCTCGGCCGAGAGCCGCGGGTTCAGCGTGTGGCAGATCCCGCCGATGCCGGGGATGGCGTAGTAGAGCTCCATATGCCGGTAGCCGTTCCAGGCCAGCGTTGCGATCCGGTCGCCATGGCCCAGCCCCAGCGCCAGCATCGCCTTGGCCATCTGGCGCGCGCGCGTGCCCATCTCAGCATAGCTCTCGCGGTGGATGCCGCCCTCGACCGTGTTTGAGACGATGCCCTCGAAGGCATACATCTCTTCGGCGTAGGTCAATATGTCGGCCACCCGCAGGGGCCGGTCCATCATCATGCCGCGCATTGGCGCTCCTCCCATTTGCAAGGATGATTGCCGCGATGTGGCGCGCGATCAAGCGGTTATCGCACCCCGCGCTTTGGAGCGCTCCCACCCGCCCGCCCACGCGCTCCAAAGCGCGGGGTGGCGCCCTTTCGGCGGCGTTCGGGATGCTGGCGAGGGTGGAGATGCGTATTTTTGACAAGATGAAGCAGGGGGTGGTTGCTGCCTTTAGGTCAGCGCTTGACCGGGCGCAGCGGGCCGCGCAGGGTTTGGTTGGGAGGTGTTGCCATGGATGTCTTGCGCAGGGAGGACGCGCGGTTTGAAGGCCTGCCGGATTGGCCCCATGCGCCGCGTTCTGTTGGCGGACTGACGGGTTTGGCGGGCCTGCGGGTGGATGACGGGCCGCGTGCCGCGCCTAGCTGCCGGGGCGTCCCATGAGCGTCGCCTTGATCGTCGGCTGCGGGGACCACATCGGCGCGGCCATCGCAAAGCGCTTTGCTGCGGGGGGCTTTACCGTCTGCTGCGCGCGGCGGCGCAACGAGGACAAGCTGGGGGCGCTGGTGGCCGAGATCGAGGCCGCGGGCGGCGCGGCGCATGGCTTTACCATGGACGCGCGGGACGAGGCGGCGGTCGCGGAGCGGTTCCAGTGGATCGAGGAAGAGGTCGGGCCGTTGGACTTGGTGGTCTGCAACACCGGCGGCAATGTGCGCTTTCCGATCCGCGAGACCACCAGCCGCGTCTTCACCAAGGTCTGGGAGATGGCCTGTTTCGCGGGGTTCCTCAGCGGGCGCGAGGCGGCGCGATACATGGTGCCGCGCGGGCGGGGGGCGATCTTTTTCACCGGGGCCACGGCCTCGGTGCGCGGCGGCAGCGGTTACGCGGCCTTCGCGGCGGCCAAGTCGGGCCAGCGCGCACTGGCCGAGGCCATGGCGCGCGAGCTGGGCCCGCAGGGCATCCATGTGGCGCATCTGGTGGTGGACGCGGGCGTGGACACCGCGTTCGTGCGCGAGCTCTTCGCCGCCCAGGGCAAGCCCGTCGAGGACGGCGCGCTGATGGACCCCGCGCGCATCGCCGAGGCCTATTGGCACCTCTACCACCAGCCCCGCGACGGCTGGACCTTTGAGATGGATATCAGACCGCATGGAGAGAACTGGTGAGCCAAGAGATTGAACTCCTATACGACTTCGGGTCGCCCAACGCCTATCTGGTGGAGGCGGTGCTGCCGGGGATCGCCGCGCGCCACGGCGCCACGATCAAGCGCGTGCCGGTACTGCTGGGCGGGATCTTCAAGTCGATGAAGAACCAGCCGCCGATGCAGCGCTTTGCCGAGGTGCCCGCCAAGATCGACTATATGCGGGTCGAGATGGACCGCTTCATCGCCAAACATCAGGTCCCGTTCCAATGGAACCCGCATTTCCCGGTGTTGACCACGCCTTTGATGCGCGGCGCGGTCTTCGCGCAGGGAAAGGACTGGGAGGCGGAATACGTTGCGGCGGTCTACAAAGCCTGCTGGGTGGACGGGCTGAACATGACCGACCCGGAGGTGATCGCGGCGGCGCTGGAGGGCGCGGGGCTGCCGGCGGGTGAGATCTTGGCCGCAGCACAGGACCCTGAGGTCAAGGCGGGGCTTTTTGCCACCACGGGTGCGGCGGTGGAGCGCGGCGTCTTCGGCATCCCGACGATGTTTCTGGGCGACGAGATGTTCTTTGGCAAAGATGCGCTCTACCCGTTGGAGGACGCGCTGGCGGCTCGGTCCTAGCCTTTCTGCGACGCACGCATGGGGGTGCCAAGCATCCCGATGCGCTACAGCGGATCGCGAAAAACCTGGGTCAGGTTCTGAAACGAAACGCGGCAGAACCGGACCATGCTTTGGGCCTTTGCTTTTTACTTGGGGTCTCAAGCCAAAAGCGGAACGCCTTAATTATTAATGATATCAAGCGTGTAGCGTATCAGGAACACGACGCCCACCGCCATGCAGACCAGGCTTACGATGAAGACGTAGGCCGGCGACACCCAAGCCGCGTCGTAGAAGGGGTAAAACCCGCGGCGCACCTGCCCCACGATATGCGTGATCGGGTTCCACCACATCCACGATCGGTACGGCTCGGGGATATGCTCGAAAAGGAAGAGAATGCCGGAGACCAGGAACATCGGTCGGTTCAAAACCGCCCAGACGCGCTGCCAGCCTGGCAGAATGCCAAAGAGAAAACAGTTCAGCGTCCCAAGCCCCAAGGCGAACGCCCCGAGCATCAAAACGCCAAGAAAGATGGTCGGCAGGTGCATACTGGTTCGCGTTTCCTCGAATACCAGCACGCCAGTAAACAAAAGAAACCCGACCAAGAGCTGCGTCAAGAAATTCAGCGTGAAGCGCGCCGCAATCGCGTCAAAGACCGTTACGCTGGGATAGACCAGAAGCTGCTTTGAGAACGAGATCGACTGCGCCACCTTTGTGTTGATGGCCTGGTAGGCCATGAACGGGACGATGCCCGTCGTGTAAAAGAGGACAAAGCTTTTGCCGATTGGAGGCGATGCAAGCATAACCGAGAACACCAGCGTCAACAGGGCGATGCCCGCCACCGGTTGTAGGATCTCCCATAGGTAGCCAATCGGCGAGCGGCCGTAGCTTGTGGTCATCTCGCGCAGCATCATAGCGCTGACGGCCCGGAATGTAGCAAAGCTTCGGCGCTGTTTCACGCTGCGCAATGTGGTGTTGTCTGCAAAGTCCGACACAGGCGACCTAACGCTCCCTTATTTGTGGCACTGGCCTTCGCAACATGTATTATGTATGACTTCTTAATAGGTTGCAATTGCTGGTCCGGAGGCCGCATTGAACGTTCCAAAGTCAAAAGGGGAGGCGCCAGAGAGTTCAGCAGGTGCGCAGAAAGCCCCGGTGGAAGACGTCGCGCAGAAAGCCCCGGTGGAACAAGAACCGCCGCAACCGCCCAAGCCCGTCCCCAATCCTGCCCCCAATCCTGTCGAGGACAAGCAACTTCCCGCGCAAGCAACCGCAACGCCTCCGCCCGCTGCCGTTGCCGCCGCACCGCCGCCGGCCGCCCCGGCGCCTGCACCGGTGAAGGTTGCCGCGGCCCCGCCACCGCCGCCGCCCGCAAAGCCCACGCCCGCGCCGCCCAAACCGGATCCCATATTGCCGCCCGCCCAGGTCAGCGGCCTGAAAACGCGCCACTATCTTGTCTTGGTGAGTTTCCTGCTGATGTTCGTGCTGCCGGTCTGCGTGACCGGGTGGTACATGTGGACCCGCGCGGCGGACCAGTATGTCAGCCGTGTGGGCTTTTCCATCCGCGCCGAGGAGCCCGCGGCGGGCATCAATTCATTGCTGGGGCCGCTGGCGCTGGGCAGCGGCAGTTCCTCGGCCTCAGATGCCGAGCTTTTGTATCAGTTCATCCAGAGCCAGAGCCTTGTGGCCGCGCTGGACACGCGGCTGGACCTGCGGGCCATATGGGCCAAGCCCGGCGCGTCGCGGGATCCCGTTTTCGTGTACGACCCGCCGGGCACGATTGAGGACCTGCTGGAGCAGTGGGCCTTAATGGTGCGCGTCTTCTATGACAGCACGACCGGCCTGATCGAGCTTCGGGCCCATGCGTTCACGCCAGAGGACGCATTGGCCATCTCCGAAGCGGTGTTCGCCGAGAGCACCAAGATGATAAACGCAATGACCGCCGTCGCCCGCGAGGACGCCATCGGATACGCGCGCGACGAGCTGAACCTTGCGCTGGAACGCCTCAAGAATTCGCGCGCCGAGGTGACAGAGTTCCGCAACAAGAACCAACTTGTGGACCCAACCATCGACATCGAGGGTCAGGCGGGCCTTTTGGCGACGCTGAATGCGCAGCTTGCCGAGGCGCTGATCGAGCTTGACCTGCTGAAACAGTCCACGCGCGAAACCGACCCCCGGATATCGCAGTTCGAACGCAAAGTGGCGGTGATCGAGGACCGGATCGCGGATGAGCGCCGCAAGCTGGGCCTGGGCGGTCAGTCGGGCTCTAACGACGCCATGGCGAACCTGGTTGGAGAATACGAGCGGCTGATCGTGGATCGCGAGTTCGCAGAGCAGACCTACACCGCCGCCCTGGCCAGCTTTGACGCGGCCCAGTCCGATGCGCGGCGCCAGACGCGTTACCTTGCGCCCTATCTGACGCCCACTTTTGCGGAGAAGTCGGAATACCCGCAGCGGCTTACCATCCTGGGCCTGGTTGCGCTGTTCTCCTTCCTGGTCTGGGCGATCTTTGTGCTTATCGCCTACTCGCTTCGCGACAGGCGTTAGGCATTTGGGCGCTGGGCCATGATCCGTCTGCAGAATTTGACGAAGATTTTTGTGCTGAATGGGCGCCGAAACGTCGTGGCCGACAACATAACCGTGGATATCCCGACGGGCGCCGCGGTGGGTCTTTTGGGGCGCAATGGTGCGGGCAAGTCGACCCTGATGAACATGATCGCGGGCAATGTCGCGCCGACCTCCGGCGAAATCCTGTCCACGGGCACGATCTCTTATCCGGTGGGTTTTTCGGGGTCGTTCCATGGCGAGCTGACGGGCGCACAAAACACCCGCTTTCTTGCGCGCATCTACGGCATAGACACGGATTCCTTATGCGACTTCGTCGAGGATTTTTCCGAGCTGGGAAAACACTTCCATCTGCCGTTTCGGTCCTACAGCTCTGGCATGCGGTCGCGGTTGGCGTTTGGTGTGTCAATGGGCATCCCATTTGACACCTACCTGGTGGACGAGGTCACCTCGGTTGGCGATGCGGCGTTCCGCAAGAAAAGCAGCGCGGTGTTCTTGGACCGGATGCAACGGTCGGGCGCGTTGTTTGTCAGCCACTCCATGCCGATGGTCAAAGAGTTGTGCGACATGGGCGCGGTCATCGAGGATGGCAAGCTGACGATCTATGACGATGTCGACGAGGCCATTGCGGTGCATGAGGAAAACATGGGCGTGGGCTCATAGGCGCCGGAGGGCGAGCGACAGCAGCAAGGCCGCCTGCGCCAGCGTGCCATTTCGGTAGATCCCCAGCTTAGATGGAGCCGTTAGCCTGACCCATAGGGTCCCGCGACGTGCGCGGTCAAATGCCTCTAGAAGCGTGGCGCTTTCGGGGCTGAGCAGATGCGCCGCGCCGCGCAGGGCGGCCAAATTGGCGTCCGTCCAGCTCCGAGACCGCCCCGCCAGCATTGCAGAAAACCGCCGGGTCGTCGCGCCAAAGCCTTTGTTGGCGCCGATCTGGTTGGATCGGTGCTGGCGGTAGCGAAGCGTCGGCTCGGGGTCCCAAATGACCAACCCACCGGCCCCGGTGACCAGCTGGTAAAGCCACCAGTCATGGGCCGGCAGCCCGGGCACCGCCTGCGCCGCTGAAACGGCCGCGCGCGCCAGCTGGGCCGCGGCGGCGTTGAGCAGGATCGTGTTGCCGGGCGCGATGTTCTGCACCAGTGCGTTGCCAAAGGTGGCCGGCCTGGGAAACGCCGCCGAGATCCGCGGGTTCTGCAGGTCCTGATCCACCACCCAGCTGCGCGAGCAGTACAGGCCCGGCTGATCAGCCGGGCCCTTGGACAGGGCTTCGACCCCGCGCTGCAACCGGTCAGGCAGCCACACGTCATCTTGATCGCAAAGCGCCACAAAGGCCGGATCATCCCGCACGCCGGCCAGAAGGCCGAGGAAATTGGCCACAAAGCCCCGACCGGGACCGCTGGTTATCGCCACATCCCGCCCATGCGCGGCTTGCGCCTTGGCAAAGGCCGCAACAGTGTCCAGCGTGCCGTCCGTCGAGCCATCGTCGCTGACGTGAAGCCGCCAATGCGTGTGCTGCTGCGAGGACAGGCTATCGAGCTGCTCTTGCAACGCTGGCCCGCCGTTCAAGGTTGCCATCAGCACCAAAACGGGTGCCGGGCTGGGCTCTGGTGTTGCGCTTGGTGTCATCTTGGGTCGAGATACCGCAATCCGGCGGCGGACAAAACGCCCATTCTTGCGCGGAAATCTCTGTCGGCGACCAGTTCGGCTAAAGCCGCCCGAAGGCAGACGCCGACAGCAGCAGGGCGGTCTCTAAGGGGGATTGCCGATGCACGCCGGTTCGCCAAAGCGCAACGGGCCGCTTTGGCGCAAAGCCCTGGCGGGCCGCCAAAAAGCGCTCAAATACGCGTTGGTTCTCTGCCGAGAACTGGCCCTTGGCGCGCTCGAGCGCGGGCAGCTGGGCGTCCAACCACGCGCGATAGCCCGACCCGTATAGCAGCAGCACGCGGCGCGCGCGGGCACGCAGGCCGTGCCCTTCCCCCAAGATGTTCCCGGAATGCTGCCGGTAGAACAGGCTGGGCTCTGGGTCGTAGATCACATGGGCTTCGCAGCCGGTCATGACCTGGTAGATCCACCAGTCGAGGAACTTTGGTGCCTGATCGGGCAGAACGGACGCCAGCAGATCCACCGCGTTGGGCGTCAATACGATGCTGCTGCCACTGAGGATATTCTGCAGCAAGGCGTTCGAGAACGAGGGCCCGCGCGGGTAGGCGCGGCTTGGGCGCGGATTGGACAGCGCGGCGTCGGTGTAGGTCTGGGCGGACGCGTAGACGGCGGGCGCGTCGTCGAGGGGTTCCAGCGCGCGCAGCGCACGGCCAAGCTTGTCCGGGAACCAGACATCATCCTGGTCCGCCAGCGCGACGAAGTGCCTTTCGCCGGGCTTCAGCCGCGCCAGAAGCGACAGAAAGTTCGCGGCCGCGCCCATTTGGGGGCCGTCAAAGAGCTGGACCTCGTGTTCGGGATGCGCCCTTGCAAAGGCGTCGATCCGGGACCGCGTGGCGTCGCTAGAGCCATCGTCGCTGACCCAAAGCGACCAATCTTTGTGGGATTGCTCGGCGATGGACCCCAGTTGGGCGTCAATGAAGGCGGCGCCAAAATGGGTCGCCATCAAGATCCGGATATGGGGCGTTGGCGGCATGACGCGGGCTGAGCTCACGCGCCTGCCGTCTCGACGAAGTCCATAAGCTGCGGCAGGCAAACGCGCCTAAGGTCATAGGTGTCGATTATGTGCTGCCGGGCCTGGGCCCGGATGCCCTGCTGGGCGTCGGGGTTCGCGCAGATCTCTGCCAGCCTGTCCGCCAGCGCCTCGTGGTCGAAGAAGTCCACAAGGTGCCCGTTTACCCTGTCTTGGATGACCTCCTGCACCGGCGCGGTCGCCGAGCCCACAACCACGCAGCCCAGCGACATTGCCTCGAGCATCGACCAGCTTAGAACGAAGGGGTAGGTGAGATAGAGATGCGCGCGCCCGATCCGGAGGATATTCAGCAGGTCGCTATAAAGCACGCGGCCCGTGAAGTGCAGCCGCGAATGATCCACGCGATCCGAGACCTCTTCGAGGAAGATATCCTTCCAGCTCTTGCCGCTTGCATGGGTCGGGCCATAGCCGGACCCGTTCCCGCCCACCAGCACAACGCGCAGGTTCGGCCGCTGCGCCATGAGCTTTGGCAGGGCGCGCATAAAGATGTGGTAGCCGCGATAGGGCTCTAGGTTGCGGTTCACGAAGGTGATGACCTCGTCCTTGGCGGTCAAGAGCGGCCCGCCTGGGACCTGATACTGCGCCGACGGGTCAGGCGCGATCCGGTCTGTGTCGACCCCGTCATGGATGACCGAGATCTTTGACTGGAGCTCGTCTGGGAAGGTCGAGGCCTGCCACTTTGTCGGTGACAGCAGGGCGTCCGCGCGCGTCGCCGCCAGCACCAGGTGGCCGGTGCGCGCGATGGTGCGGATCTTGCTCTCGGGGGTCTCGCGCGAGAACTCGGGGTCGAAACCGGTATCCCGGCCCTCTGTCGCATAGAGGAACTCGGCATAGCCCAGAAGTCGCGCGCTGGGCCAAACCTCCTTCAGAAACAGCGTCTCTCCCCAATTGATCGATCCGAACACCACATCAGGCGCATCGCCCGCCTTGGACAGCTGCCAGGCGCGCATTGCCGCTGCGGCGCCATTCTCGACATTGTCGGTATAAAACCCAGACAGTCCCTTGGTCTTCCTGGGCTGGTATTTGTATTCGGCGGTGGGCAGAGACCTGGGGTTCTTATTGTTCTCCCAAGTGAGCACGCCGACCTTGTGGCCGGCTTTGGTTAGGGCCGGGGCGAGATAGCGGAACTGGCCCGGGAAGTTCTTGTGCACAAGCAGAATTCGCATGGTCGCTTTATCCCGTCGCGAAGTTGCGAGGGGAAGCGGTATTTTCCATACACTCGAGAATGTTCCGGATCCTCGCCGGGAATGTTGTAATTTCGGCCATTGATTTGGGGCATGCAACCTATGGGTGTCGTGGTGATTACACTGTTTGGTTTAGGTTGATCAACCTTGAGGCAGAGCGTTGCGCGGATGGGTATTGGCATTCCGATGAATGTTCTACTATAACGTTCAAAATGAACGGTAAGTCGCTTGTTGGCCGCTGATTCTATTGACTTTCCCTCACATGTTACTGAATTGATGCATGCTAAAGGACGCTCAACGAAGGCCAGTTTCGGCTATAATGAAATAGTACCATCGCTAGGAACCCTAATGTCAAACACTACGGACCAAGACTCGGAAATGAACGAAGACCTTCTGGGTATGACGGCAGACATCGTTGCCGCCTATGCAAGCCACAACCAAATGGCGCAAAGCGAGCTTACGGATCTTATTGCTTCCGTCCATGGAACGCTTACGGGTCTTTCAAGCGGTGCCACTGTGGGGCAGGATTCTGCCGCAGACGCGCCGCTGGTCCCCGCCGTCCCAATCGACGCCTCGGTCACACGGGACGCCATCATCTGCCTTGAAGATGGCAAGCCGTATAAGACCCTCAAGCGGCACCTGCGCACCGCATACGATATGTCCTCGGACGAGTATCGCGAGCGTTGGGGGCTGTCCAAGGACTACCCGATGGTCGCGCCCAGCTACTCTGAGCGCCGCGCAGAAACGGCCAAGAAGATCGGCCTGGGGCGCAAGCCGGGCAGCGGCAAAACGAAAAAGTAGAAGATACGACCAAGTTTGATTGTCTGGCGCGCCTGCGAGGTCGGGCGCGCCAGCATGAGCCTGTACTGGGGCAATGGCCTTAAGCGGGCCGGTTGTGGCGCGGCTCAGAAAATGAAGTCTGCGCCGTCGAGATCCGCCATTGAAACGCCGACCAGGCGGATGGATCCCGTGCCCGTGTCAATCACGACATCGGCGCCCTGTTGCGACATGTGATTGGCGTGCAGGTCACTGAACCCGGTGATCGTGGTGATTCCGCTCAGATTGATGTCCTCAAGGTCGTTATTCGCCTCGAAGCCCAGGATGGTGTCATCGCCATGCCCGTCGAAGAATATGAACACGTCATTTCCGGCCTCGCCGTTCATCAGGTCGTTGCCCGCCCCTCCGTCTAGGGTGTCGTGGTCGAGCCATCCCACCAAGAAATCGTCACCCGTCCCGCCGATGACCAGATCATTCCCGGCCCCGCCTGACACCGTGTCGTTGTCCTCCTCGCCATTCAGCGTGTCGTTGCCGTTGCCGCCCTCGAGCAGGTCTTGGCCCAGCCAGCCGAAGAGCAAGTCGTCGCCGTCCTCGCCATGGGCGTAGTCATTGCCGCGCCCGCCCGCGAGCGTGTCGAAGCCATCGCCGCCCAAAAGCGTGTCGTCCTGGTCGTCGCCGTTGATGAGATCATTGCCGCCGCCGCCGATCAGCGTGTCCCACCCAGAGCCGCCAAAGATCGAGTCGTCGTCCGACCAACCGTCAATGTAGTCGCTGTCCTCCTCGCCAAACAGCATGTCATTCCCCGGCCCGCCGATCATCGTGTCCAGCCCCAGCCAGCCCCAAAGTATGTCATCGCCGTTCTGGCCTTCGAGCACGTCATCGCCGCGCCCGCCGGTCAGCGTGTCATTGCCGTCGCCGCCGATTACGGTGTCGTTCTCGTTGTCGCCGTTTAAGAAGTCGTTGCCGCCGCCGCCCAGCACCAGGTCGTGGCCGTTGCCTGCGAAGACCTGATCATCGCCGTCCCAGCCGTCCAGCATGTTGTCGCCAGCGCTGCCAACGAGGGTGTCATTGAAATTCCCGCCGATCAGGTTCTCGATCTGAAAGAACGTGTCCCCCGTTGCCCAGCCCCAATTGCTATCGCCATTCAGAGAGATCCCGACCGGGGCGGTGCTGTCGACGTAAAAGGCCGTGTCAACGCCCGCGCCTCCGCGCAGGTCGTCCGCGCCCGCCCCGCCCATCAGCGTGTCGTCATCGGCGTCCCCGTGCAGCGTGTCGTTGCCCGCCCCGCCCTGCAAAAAGTCATTGCCCATCAGGCCCATCAGCTCGTCATTCCCAGCCAAGGCGTCGATTATGTCATCGCCAGCCGTGCCGGTCAGGACGTCATCCCCAGATGTCGGGCTGTTTGGCGTGGTCGGGTTGAACACGAAATGGGACATGTCCACGAGGTCTTCTATGGCGAAGAGCGCGGGATCTATCGGCTGCCCATCATCCGCGACAATGGTGATCGTCTTGCCGCCATATTCAAGCCGCGCCCCGGTCGCGGTGGAGGTGATCTGAATCTGCGAGAGGTTGCGGATATAGCCGATGGCGCTGAGGTCGATCCGGTCGACCCCCAGCTCGAAATCCGTGATCGTCTCGTTGCTGCCGATATCGGTGAACACAAAGATGTCGGCGCCCGCGCCGCCGGTCAGGGTGTCGCGCCCGGCGCCGTCAATGAGGATGTCGTTGCCCGCCCCGCCATTTAGGCTGTCATTGCCCGCGCCGCCGTCCAGCAGGTCATCCGCCGCGGTGCCGTTCAGCGTGTCGCCGCTGCCGGTTCCTTGCGTCATCGCGGCAATGTTGCCGGTGCCGATGGACATGTGGGTGATCCCGGCCTCGGATTGGCTGCTGGCAAAAACCTCTAACCCGCTGGCCGTCGCGTGCAGCGCTATGGCCTGCACATTTGCAAGCGCCGTGCTGCCGGTGTCGGCATAGCCATCAAGGTGCAGCAGACGCCCGCCCGGCAGCAGCGTGAACAGGTTCAGCCCGCCCTCGCCGCCACCGGCAACCACGAAGCTGCGGCCCTCGATCGTGACGACTTCAAGCGCGGTGACCCCGCCCAGGCGCATGCTTAGATCGCCAAGGATGTGGTCGGTGTTGGTCAGGCTGCCGTCCGGGCCGATTTCTAGGACCGACAGCGAGCCGGTGTTCGCGGCGCTGACAATCAGGTACTCAGCGCCGTCCAATGTGGTCCGCACCATCGCGGTCGGGGCGTCTATGCCCAGGCCCTCTGCGGCCCCAAGCGTGCTGACCTCTGTCAACATGCCATTGCTGGCGACCTCGTAGCTGGTGATGCTATTGCCCTGCGCCGAGAGGGTCACCAGGTAGTCGTTGCCGCCGGTTTTCACGGCCTCCAGCGCGATCAGATCCGCGCCTTGCAGCGGCGCGGCGCTGGCGCTGGATTGGATCTTTTGCAAGACACCATTGCCGTCGATGCGATAGGCGACCGGGCCCGATTGGCCCCATTCGCCGGTGTAAACGAACGTGTCGCCGCCCAAAGAGATGGTCTCCAAGGCGACCAGCGCGCTGTCGAACCCGCCTTGCGCCTGGAATTGGCCGGTGCCGGTTATCTGACCGGCTGCGTTTAAGTCGAAACGCACGGGCGCGTTCGAATGGTGCCCCAATGCGATAAGGGCCTGCCCGCCGTTCAGAGTAATTTCCTCCAGGGCGGTCGGGCTTGCCAGCGTCTTGCCGGCTGCAAACGCCGCCTGGTCCAACAGCGTCGCGCTGCCGCCCGACAGCTGGTAACACAACAGGCCCCCGCTGGGGCCGTTGGCCGTGAACAGCATGGCTTGGCCGTTGCTGACCCGAATGTCGAGATCAGTGATGCCGTTCAAAAAGTTCGCGGGCCCGTTTGAGAGAACCCCCTTGAAGGTAAAATCCACCACCCATAACCCCAAGATCTGCGCCCCCACGCATTGCAGAAAAAGATGGGCTTGGAATGTTAATGCGGGCTCAATGCATCGTGGCGCCATTAAGGCGAACGAAGCAAAGTTTAAGGAATTGTGAGCGCTAAGCTGCGCGGGCCTGAAACGGTGAGGGCGCGGCCACGCGCGGCCGCCCTGGCTTGGTTGGGGCTCTAGTTTCCTGTGTCAGGCGCCACGGTCACGGGTTGCGTCACGCTCGGCGCGCCCCCGACTGCTGCCGAGTGTTGCAGGTTCGCCCACAAAAGCAGCCCGCCCAGGCCCAGCACCAAGATGCCGATCCCGATCGCGGGCATCGCCGCCCAGCGGCGCAGGCGCGCATCCGAGGTCGTCCAGCGCAAGAACAGGCACAGCACCGCAAGCCCTGTGGCAACACCTTGCCACGTGATGAACACCCCTAACTTGTTCCAGCCCGCCGTGAACCCGAGATCCTGCGACGGTGTCACGTAGAACGCTATGAACGAGCCAAAGAAGGCCACCACCCAGAAAACGAGGAGCGCGATCAGAAAGTTTCGCATCTTCTGCCGTCCCATTGATCCCCGCGGCAGTTTGCGCGGGGATCAGCGGAATATCAAGCTTCAGCCGGGGCCGTCTTGAACGACCTGACCCGGATGCGCCGCGCCCCATTCGGCCAGGAACTCGGCCATGTCCTCCTCTCCGGCCAGTTCGATGGCGCGTTTGGGAAGGGCCACGCCCTCTTCAAGGGCCAGGCGCGCGCAGGCGATGTGGTCGCGCTCTGCCCGGTCGGGGCAGTTCTCGGAGCCATGGATGATGGTGCCCAAGAGCGTGCCGCCATAGTCGTTGACGTGGCTTAGATCGGGGCGGAGGCGCAGGAAATACGCCATGATATCTGGCAGCCCCTCCCAGCCCGCGGTCTGCACCGGCGTCACGCCCATGTCGTCGGGGCGGTCCCATTCCATGCCGGCGGCGATCAACCGCTGCAGATGGTCCATCACGTTCGGCTGATGCAGGATCGCGCGGACCATGTTGCGCAGCTCGTCAGGGAGTTTCGCGGGATTCAGGAAGGCGCCGGGCTCCTCGCCATCCGCGATGCGCGCCAGCAAGGCGATTTGGCCTTGCAACGGCACCGCGCCGCCCTTCTCGCGCAGCGCCTGAGCGACCTCGGCATTGCCGTAGACCCGCGCGAACTCATAGGGTGCGAGCCCGTCGAACGTCACCGTCGGATCCGCGCCGGCGTCCAGCAAGATGCGGACCATCTCGGCGTCGTTCATCCGCCGCGCGGCCTGGTGCAGCGGGTATACCCGCCCCATCGGCTCGCCCGAGGGGTGATGAAAGAACCCCTCATTCGGGTCGGCCCCGGCCTGCAACATCATCCGTATCGCCGTATGGTCATTGAAGTCCATCGCCCGGAGCAGCGCGTTGGTTCCCTCGACCTTCGCGCCGTGGTCCAGCAGCATCCTCAGCCCCTCGTGATGGCCAAGCTCGGTGGCGTGATAGAGCGACTCGTTGTCATTGGGGTCGGCGCCGCGTTCCAGCAGCCAGCGCCCCAACGCCATGTTGTTGGAATGCCCAATCGCGCCATAGAGCACCGAGAGTGGAGAATTATCCTGATCATTGTAATTATAGAAGTCATTCGCGCTGGCGCCATGCTCTGCCAGCGCGTTCGCGACGGCCAGCATGTCACTTTCCGAACCTTGACCATGCAGATGCTGCGAGAAAGCCAGGTGGCACATGGGCCGCCTGACACCTATCGCACGGGTCGCCGCATCCGGGTCGCGGCCCAAAACAGCCGTGACATGTTCGATATCGTAAACCGCACAGGCGAGGCCGAAATTGTCGCGCCCCAGATCCGGGGTCTCTGACAACAGCGCGTCCACCACCCAATGCTGGCCAAAGTAAAGCGCGATCTTGAGCCGTTCGGCTTTGGCCGCCCGGTCCATCTCGGCCGCGTCCACCGAGAATTTCAGCTTGGGCCAGGACGCATGACCCGCCTCGCGGGCCAGGATATGCAGCGCATCGGCGTGCTTGATTTCGGCGGCCTCTGGCAGCACCGCGCGCACCCGGGCCACAGCCTCTGGCGCTCCGGATGCAAAGGCCTTGCGCAGCGCCTTAGCCTGACGCCGTAGTTGTTCCAATGAAGACATCGGTTTCCCTCTCACCGCCCGCCGGTCCGCTATCCGGGCACGAGTTCAACCGAAGTGATTGTCGGTCAGATCAAGGGGCGCTGATACAGCTTTCCGCGGACCCGGATGCCGCCCCTACCGGCGCACTGATAATAATTCATCCGCCGGGCCTCGTCAACTCGGGCACTTTTGTGACAGTTTTGTGAAACAGTGAAAAAGTGCTTGTTTTTTGGCCGCTTAATGCCATTTCGCAATGTAACAGCCATATCAATACAGGGACCCTTCATGCTCTTGCGCGCCTTCGACAAATTCTTCTCCTCCGAGGCTTTGGGGGGCTTGCTCCTGATGGCGTCAGCGCTGGCGGCGATGTTGGTGGCGAATTCGGCGTTAAACCCGGATTACCAGGCGCTTTTGGGCACGAAATTGGCGGTCACCTTGGACGGGCAGGGCCTGTCTAAGCCGTTGATCCTTTGGATCAATGACGGGCTGATGGCGATCTTCTTTTTCCTCATCGGGCTGGAGTTGAAGCGCGAGCTTTTGGAGGGCAAGCTTAAGAACCCGCGCGATGTGGTGCTGCCCGGGATGGCGGCGATCGGCGGGATGGCGGTGCCGGCGATCGTCTTTTTGGGACTGAACGCGGGCACGCCCGCGGCGGGCGGCTGGGCGATCCCGGCGGCCACGGACATCGCCTTTGCGTTGGGCGTGCTGGCGTTGCTGGGCGACAGGGTGCCGAGCTCGCTCAAGATCTTCTTGCTGACGCTGGCGATCCTGGACGATATGGGCGCGATCCTGATCATCGCGCTGTTCTACACCGCGGAGCTGAAGGTCAACTACCTGCTCTGGGCGCTGATCCCATTGGCGATCATGACCTATCAGAGCTTGCGCGGCGCGCACCGCACCCTGCCGACGCTCCTGCTGGGCGTGGTGCTGTGGTACCTGGTGCTTAAGTCCGGCGTGCATGCGACCCTGGCGGGCGTGGTGACGGCCTTCTGCATTCCGCTGACCTCGCGCTGGGGTTCCTCGCCGCTACACGCGCTCGAGGATGGTCTATCGCCCTATGTGCTCTACTTCATCGTGCCGGTCTTTGCGTTTGCGAATGCGGGCGTGGTATTGGACGGGATCGCGTTCAGCGACCTCTTTGCGCCGCTGCCTCTGGGCATCGCCGCGGGGCTGGTGATCGGCAAGCAGATCGGCGTGTTCGGGATCGTCTGGGCGATGGTCAAGCTGGGCTGGGCACAGCTGCCGCATGGCGCCAACTGGGCGCAGATATACGGCGTGGCCTGCCTGGCGGGCATTGGCTTCACCATGTCGCTCTTCATCGGCTCGCTGAGTTTTGACGACCCGGAATTGATGAACGCGGTGCGGCTGGGGGTCTTGAGCGGCTCGGCGGTCTCGGCGGTGCTGGGCTACCTGGCGCTATGGATGTTCTCCAAACAGCCAGATGAGAGCGAGAGTGCCACCGCCGCGGGGTAGTGCAAAACGGCGCGCTGCGGCGTTATGGCGGGCCCTGGGTGGTGCAAATTTAACGATATCTCAACCCAAGTGCCCCGCATAATATGCGGGTGGTGGTCGGGGCCTTGCCCCGACTCACATCCCCAACCGCCACCCGTTTAGGGTGTTGCGATTCGGATTTAGATTTCATGAAGAAATGAAAGGGATCCCTTGGCCGCCGCACCGGACACGCGTCCCGAAATAGTCCCTCACCGCTTCTTCCAAACCATCCAATGCGTCTAGGATATCCGGTCGGGCAACCCGCGGCCGTTGTTCCACCACCGGTTCGGGTTGTCGCTGTTTGGATCATAGCGCGCCCGGCTCGCCCAGTCCTCGCGCAAGAAGATCACGGGCTCCTCATAGTGATGCGCGTAAATGACCGCGTCCATCACCTTCTCCAGCACCTCCAGATCACGCGCGATGGAGATCTTGAGCTCCACCATTGGGTAGGTCTCCGTAGAGCCCGCCTCGAACCCGTCGACATGGGTGGTCGTGGTCGAACCAGGCTCTGGCTGGGCGGTCTCGCGACCTATGGCGGACACGCTGGCGTTCCGCTGATAGCGGCCATAGCTGAGCGGGTGCACCTTCATCACCGCGTCCAAGATCCGGTCAACATCATCGGGCAGGGTCTGTATCTCGATAGTCCAAACCGGCACAAAATGCCCCGATGCGGCGCGATACGTGGATAGCTCTGCCATCGCCCTCTCCTTGGTGTTCGATATTTGTTCCCCCTCGCTATCACTGGACCTTGTTTGATCCAAGCCCTAGTCTCGCCCCGATGACAGAGTCGCCCGACGCCCCCGCCTACCAGGTCCTTGCGCGCAAGTACCGCCCCGAGACCTTTGCGGACCTCGTGGGGCAGGACGCTATGGTGCGCACGCTCAAGAACGCGTTTGAGGCCGACCGCATCGCCCAGGCCTTCATCATGACCGGCATCCGGGGCACCGGGAAGACCACCACGGCGCGGATCATTGCCAAGGGCATGAACTGCATCGGGCCGGACGGCGCGGGTGGGCCCACGACCGAGCCCTGCGGGCAGTGCGAGCATTGCGTGGCCATCGCCGAGGGCCGGCATGTGGACGTGCTGGAGATGGACGCGGCCTCGAACACCTCGGTCAACGACATCCGCGAGATCATCGACTCTGTGCATTACCGGGCGGCCTCGGCGCGCTACAAGATCTACATCATCGACGAGGTGCATATGCTGTCGACGAGCGCGTTCAACGCGCTCTTGAAGACGCTGGAAGAGCCGCCCGCGCATGTGAAGTTCATCTTCGCCACCACCGAGATCCGCAAGGTGCCCGTCACGGTCCTCAGCCGCTGCCAGCGGTTCGACCTGCGCCGGATCGAGCCCGAGGTGATGATCGCGCTGATGCGCAAGATCGCCCAAGGCGAGGGCGGGCAGATCTCTGATGACGCGCTGGCCTTGATCACCCGCGCGGCGGAGGGCTCGGCGCGCGATGCCACGTCCCTGCTGGACCAGGCGTTGAGCCATGGCGCCGGCGAGACCACCGCGGACCAGGTGCGCGCCATGCTGGGGCTGGCGGATCGCGGCCGGGTGCTGGACCTGTTTGACATGATCCTGCGCGGCGCGGCGGCAGAGGCGCTGTCGGAGTTATCCGCGCAATATGCCGATGGGGCGGACCCGCTGGCGGTGCTGCGGGACCTGGCCGAGATCACCCACTGGGTCAGCGTGATCAAGATCACGCCGGAGGCCGCCGAGGACCCAACGGTTAGCCCCGACGAGCGCACACGGGGGCTGGACATGGCGGGCAAGCTGCCGATGCGGGTGCTGACGCGGATGTGGCAGATGCTGCTGAAGGCGCTCGACGAGGTTGCGCAGGCGCCGAATGCGATGATGGCCGCCGAGATGGCGGTGATAAGGCTGACCCATGTGGCGGACCTGCCGCCGCCGGGGGACCTGGTGAAGAAGCTACAGCAAGCCCCCGCTGGCTTTGCCAGCGCGGGCGCGCCTGCGGCGGGCGGGGGGGCCTCGGCGCCTGGCGGCGCCTCGGCCCGCGCCCCAACGCAAGCGGTGGTGTCTGGCGGCGGCGGTGGCGGAGGCGGTGGCGCAGCCGCACCGGCGCAAGAGTTACAGGCCGACCAGGCCCTGGCGCGCTATGCGCGTTTTGACCAAATCGTCGATCTCATCCGCGCCAACCGCGACGTGAAGCTGTTGGTAGAGATCGAAACCTGCCTTCGGCTGGCCAAGTACCAGCCCGGTCGCATCGAGTTCCAGCCCACCGAGCAGGCGCCGCAGGACCTCGCCGCGCGGCTGGCGGGCAAGCTGCAGCTTTGGACCGGCGTGCGCTGGGCGGTCAGCCTCGTCAACGAGGGCGGCGGCGAGACCATCGCCGAGCTGCGCGACGCCGACAAACGCGCCCTGGAAGAAGAGGCCAAGCAGCACCCGCTTGTTCAGGCCGTGTTCGACGCCTTCCCCCAGGCGCAAATCCTGGAGGTGCGCAGCCTGGACGCCATCGCCGCCGAGGCCGAGGCGGAGGCCCTGCCGGAGGTGGACGACGAATGGGACCCGTTCGAGGAGGACTGACCGTGTCGCTGCGCCTTCCCGGATGGGCGGCGGCGCTTTGCGCCGCGATGCCTGCTGCGGCTTGGTCGGGGCCCGTTTGCGCCGTTATGCGCCCGGACTGGAACGGCATACCCGCCACCCTGATCACCGAAGCCCTGCATCTCTTCGCCTCGGGCCCCTCTGTCCTGCTTCTCATAGGCACCGCGCTGGCCTTCCGCCTGCGCCACCAGTGGGGCGCGCTGGCCGTGGTGGTCGGCTGGGCGGTCTGGACCTCGATCCGCGCCTTCCCCAGCGACGTGGGCGTTGACCTGGCCATGATCGAGGGCTGCATCGGCAAGCCCACGCTGTTCATCGCCATCGTGGGCGCAATGAGCATCGCGCTGATCTACTACACCGCCCCGCGCCAAAAGGAGTAGCCGCCGTGGCTCAGACCCGCCGTTTCTACCAGGTTGATGTGTTCTCGACCGACCCCACGCTGGGCAACGGGCTGGCGGTGGTGCGCGACGCCGAGGGGCTGACAACCGAGCAGATGCAGCGCTTTGCCGCCTGGACGAACCTGGCCGAGACGACCTTTATCCTGCCGCCCGAGGACGATGTGGCGGATTACAAGCTGCGCATCTTCACCCCGGGGCGCGAGATGAAATTCGCGGGCCACCCCACGCTGGGCAGCTGCGCGGCCTGGCTGGCCAGCGGCGGCGCGGCGCGCTGCGCGGGGGTGGTGGTTCAGGACTGCGCCATCGGGCATGTCGAGATCGACCAGACCGGCGCGGTGCCGGGGTTTGTTGCGCCGCCCACAAGCGCCGCGCCGATGCCGCAAGCGGACCGTGACCGCTATGCGCGGGCCCTGGAGCTCGACCCCGACCTCATTACAAACGCCGTGGTCTTGGACAACGGACCCGTCTGGAACCTGCTGGAGCTTACCAGCGCCGAGGCTGCCCTGGCGGTGGACGCCACGCGGGTGACCTGGCCCGAATTCCAGGGCCTGTCGCTGCTGGGCGCTTATCCGGACGGGCATGACTTTGCCTATGAGAGCCGCAATATCGCGCCGTCCTCGGGCATGCTGGAGGATCCGATCACCGGCTCGCTGAACGCCGCCATCGCGCGCTGGCTGCAGGCGGAGGGGCGGCTGACGCGCGACCTGACGATCTCGCAGGGCACGAATATGGGCCGTACGGGGCGGGTCCATGTGCGTGTCGAGGGCGACAGGGTCCTTGTGGGCGGGCACTCCAACATCTTGATCGCGGGCACGGTGCGGCTTTAGGGACGCCCAATCCGCAGCCCCAGCGTTTCCTCCGCCAGGCGTTCCAGCGCCAAGCCAAGCGACAGGCCCGACGCAAAACGCCCATGGGCAAGGAATTCCAGCGTCTGCGCGATCACCAGCGGGTTCATCATCATCCAGGTGTGGCTGACGGGGAGCACCAGATGCTCTGCCATGCCGTCAACCTTGGTGTTCTCCACCGATACCTTGCCGTCGTTGGGCCCCGAGATCAGCGCCGCGTAGATCGGGTTCAAAGCGAGGTTCCCGGCGATGACGCCAAGCTCGAACTCGACGGGCCCCAGCCGGTTGGGCAGGCTCTTGGGCGCGGTGCCAAGCTGCGCCGCAGCGGGCCCGTTAATCCAGTGGAACGGCGCGAGCCCCGCAAGCGTGTCCACCAGGTCGCTGCCTTGGTTCGGCGGGCCAAGCATGACCACGCGGCCCAATTCGGCATCGGGGTGTCGCGCGTGCCAGGCGCGCACCAATATCCCACCCATCGAATGCGCGACCACATGCACGGGCGCGTCGCCGCCCCGCGCAAACGCCTGGTCCAGCGAGCTTTCGGCGAGGCTCTCGATATCGCTCTGGGTCGAGGGGTAGTCACAGTTGATGGTATTGTAGCCCGCGCCCTCTAGCGCGCGCGCCATCATGGCCATGGAGGCCGCGCCTCGGCCAAGCCCATGCAAAAGGATCACGGATTCACGCGGCACAGCACCGGTCCCTTGGGTTTCCTCGCGGGGCCAGCCTAGTGCCCTAAGGGCCAGACGCAAAGCCTGCATGGCAACGGGGGCCATCTGCCGCAGCCCCGGGCTTGCTGTCATGGCCCGAAAGCGCTTGAATGCGGGGGCTAAGGAAAGGTGTTGGCGATGTCCTTGTTTCCTGGTTTCACGCTTGAGACGGTGCCGCTGCCGGGTGGCGATGTGCGGGTGCGGCGCGGCGGGTCCGGCCCGCCGCTGGTCTGCCTGCACGGCAACCCCCAGACGCATATGATGTGGCACGCGGTGGCCCCGGCCCTGGCCGAGCGCTTCACCGTCTACTGCCCCGATCTGCGCGGCTACGGGTTCTCGCCCAAGCCCGGTTACACCGCCGATCATGCGCCCTATTCCAAGCGGGCCATGGCGGGGGATGTCATCGCATTGATGGACCATTTCGGGCATGAATGCTTCACCGTTGTCTCGCATGACCGCGGCGCGCGGGCGGCGCACCGACTGGCGCTGGACCACCCCGCGCGGGTGGACAAGCTCGCGGTTATGGACATCGTGCCAACGCTGGAGCATTTCGAGCGCACCGACATGCTCTTCGCGCTGGCCTATGCGCATTGGTTCTACCTGGCCATGCAGGCGCCCTTCCCCGAGCAGATCATCGAGAACGACCCTGAGGGCTGGTTCCATGGCCACACCCGGCGCGAGCCGAAGGAGGCGGGGCTGTTTCATCCCGAAGCGCTGGCGGATTATCTGTCGGCCATCAGGGACCGGGACGTGATTCGCGGTATTTGCGAGGATTACCGCGCCGCGGCCTCCATCGACTTGGAGCATGATCGCACCAGCCGTGAGGAACTGGTGCGCTTGCAATGCCCGCTGCTGGTGCTATGGGGCGATCAGGGGATCATAGGGAAGTTCTATGAGCCGATTGCGATCTGGTCTGGCTATGCGGATGGTCCTGTAAGTGGACGCGCTGTTGCGTGCGGGCACTACCTGGCCGAGGAAGCGCCGGGCGAGGTGCTCGGGGCGCTTTGGGCGTTCTTGGAGAAGTGAAGGGAAGGATGGCGTGAGAGCTTCTAAATGGTGGCAACGCACGAGTTTCCCACGCCGCTCATTGTGCATAACCCACGAATTTCATAGGCAAATGCACATATGTGTGATAAAATTCCGACAGGTGTTAATCGAAGCGATCATCGAGCGTTATGGGTCGGTGACGAACCGCACTGCGCGTGATTTATTTGGCGGAATTGAACAGGGGCACTTCGATCTATGACGCAAACGAAATTGTTGCAGCCGACAATTAAAAGACCAACGATACCAGATCTTTGGCGCGCAATGACCTTTGCCGCGCTCATCGCGCTTCCGGCCTGCGGAGTATCCTATACAAGCCCGAAAGTGGACACGGATGACGAAAGCACGCGCGTCACGGTTGTCGAGATAATCGCCACGTCGGTCGCCGAGGCCAATCGGTCGAAATACTCACCCAAGACGCTGCCCAAGGCTTTTAGTTCGGTTGCCGGCGGCGGCAGCTTCGTGGGGGCCGGCGCGTTGCCCAACCCGCCCTATGTTCCAAGCGAACAGCGAAACACGCTGGCGGCCGAGCTGCCGCCTGAGGTCGACGCGACCCCCTACCGCATCGGCGTGGGCGACGTTGTGTTGCTGGCAACCCGTGGCTCGGCCACGACGGTAGAGCAGCTGTCCGGATTGCTTGCCGCGCAGAATAGCCGCCAGGGGTACACGGTTCGGGACGATGGCGCGATCGCTATTCCAGAAATCGGCCCGGTCTCCATCGCTGGTATGACCCTGCGAGAGGCTGAAGATGCGCTCTTTCAGGTGCTTATAGAGAGCCAAATTGACCCGTCGTTCAGCCTGGAGATCGCAGAGTTCAATTCGCAGCGCGTCACCGTGGGTGGCGCGGTTAGCAAGCCCGCGTTGGTTCCCATTGGGCTGAACGCAGTAACGCTGGGCGAGGCGCTGATCGCCGCGGGCGGGCTGGACGTCAAGGACGAGGAGTTCGCCTCGATCCGTATCTACCGCGACGGCAGTTTGTACCAGATCCCAGTTGAGAACTATCTGACCGATTCCGATCTTCGTAATCGAGTGCTTGTGAACGGCGATGCCGTATTCGTGGATCTCACCTATGATCTGGACCGTGCGCTGGAGTTCTACAAGCAGCAGATCGACGTGATATCCCTTCGGGGCACGGCGCGCGGGACGGCCTTGTCGGCGCTTACGGCCGAGATCGGTATCCAGCGGGCTGCCTTGGAAGAGCGCCGCCGTAACTTTGAGGCCCGCGCGAAGTTCGACGCCGAGGATCGCGACTATGTCTACCTTGCGGGCGAGGTGGAAAAGCAGTCCCGCGTGGCCCTGCCGTATAACCGCCAGGCGACGCTGGCGGATGTGCTTTATGGCGAGGGCGGGTTCGACAACACGACGGGGGACCCTTCGGAGATCTACGTGCTTCGGGTACGTCAGGGCTCTGAAGCCGGAACCATAACGGCCTATCATCTCAACATCGAGAACGCCGCCAAGATCGTCTTTGCGACGCAGATGCAGATGCGCCCCAATGACATCGTGTTCATCGAAGAGCAGCCGATCACGAAATGGAGCCGCTCGTTGCAGCAGCTGTTCCCCGCGATCCTGAACACCGCGGGCCGGGCAGTAAACTAGAGGGCCCAAATCCGGTCGACGACTTGTGCGTTTGTGACCGGATGCAAGACCCGAGCCGCGCCGTTTTCGGCGCGGCAGGGCATATATTTCCAAACTCTAAACGGCGCGCGCGGTGCCCTGCCGCGCATCGGGTCGGATTGTGGCGATCGGCCCTTATTTTATGGGGAAAACCGGTGTCGGCGAAACGTCGGCAAAACGTCGGCAAAACGTCGGGCACGCGTCGGCAGTTCGCCCTTTTGTCCCAAAAGCCAAGCCGGACAGCCCAGTGGCTGCTGCGTGGCGCTCTTGCGCAGGTTCCGGCGCGGCTGGGCCAAGGCGGAACTGCTTTGCCTGGCTTGGCCATTGAGAACTGGCATAGCAGGGTCGCGGCTTGCCACGTGGATGTCACCGGCGGGCCATGGGTTTTTGGGCCCAAGAAAGGCTCGACAAAATATAATTGCTAAAGCAATCTTATTTGCATAACAGCGATGCATTACACGAACCATTGCAGGGGCGAGAGACCAATGCCGATTTTCACCAAAGCCAGGACGCCATGGCAAAGAGCGGCGCAGCCGTCAGCCTGATGCGGATCACGACATCCATAACAGCCAGCACAGGCCACGCGATGGACCTCGCAGCAATAGGCATAACTCGGGCTCAGTGCTGTGCGATGCGCTGCGCGGGGCTGGGCCGACCGGCAAGGGATCTGACAGATCCCTGCATGCAGGCTAGAGATATGTGAGGCTGAAGCCCGCGTGGATCAAACTCTTAGGGGGAGACATGACCGACAAGACCATCCTGGTCATTGGGACCTATGACACGAAAGACGACGAGCTGGATTTCCTCGCAGGGGTGATCCGCGCGCAGGGCGGTCGGGTTCTGACGATGGATGTCTCGGTGCTGGGCGATCCGTCACAGCCGACGGATCTATCCAAGCATCAGGTGGCGCAGGAAGGCGGCGGCACGATCCAAACCGCGATCGACAGCGGCGACGAGAACCTTGCCATGCAGATCATGGCCAAAGGGGCGAGCCAGCTTGCGGCTCGCTTGCACCGAGAGGGGCGGTTCGACGGAATGATCGCCTTGGGCGGCACGATGGGCACCGATCTGGCGCTTGATGTCGCCTCTGCCCTGCCACTTGGCGTGCCAAAATACATCGTCTCGACCGTGGCGTTCTCGCCCTTGATCCCGGCGGAGCGCCTGGCGGCGGATACGCAGATGATCCTTTGGGCCGGGGGGCTCTATGGTTTGAACTCGGTCTGCAAGGCGTCGCTTAGCCAGGCGGCGGGCGCCGTGCTGGGGGCGGCGCGGGCGGTGCAAGGGCCGAACCCGGACAAGCCGCTGATTGGGATGACGTCTTTGGGCACCTCGGCCCTGAAATACGTGGTCCCGCTGAAGCCCGCATTAGAGGCGCGCGGCTTCGAAGTCGCCGTCTTTCACGCCACGGGCATGGGCGGGCGGGCGTTCGAGAACCTGGCTGGGCAGGGCGCCTTTGCCTGCGTCTTCGACTTCTGCACGCAGGAGCTGGGCAACCACGTCAATGGGTCCAACATCTCTGCCGGGGCGGACCGGTTGACCAACGCAGGCGCCAGCGGCACGCCGCAGATCGTGGCGCCCGGCTGCTATGACCTGGTGGATGTCGTCGGGTGGCAGCCCATCGAAGGCAAGTGGGACCAGCATCTAAAGCACGAGCACAACAGGCTCTTGACCTCGATTGTGCTGGAAGCGGCAGAGACCAAACGGGTGGCCCGCGCCCATTGTGATCAGCTTGCAAAGGCGAAAGGACCGGTCGCAATGATCCTTCCCGACCTGGGCCTGGGAGAGTGGGACCGCGAGGGGGCGGATCTGCACAACCCCCAAGGGCTTGCGGCCTTCCTGGCCGAGCTCCAGGCCCAATTGCCCGAAACCGTCGATGCCCATCGCATCCCCCACCACATCAACGATGCGGCCTTTGCTGAAAAGGCGCTGGAGATCTTCGACGGATGGCGCGCCAATGGCACGATCAAGGTTTAGGTCTGTGCGCCGGGGTCCAATTTGGTCAGCAGATCCAGAAGGGTCTCGTAGTCCTGCTCGCCCAGAACCCGTTTGTAACTTTCCGCGATGCTGGCCGCCTGAGGAGCGTAATCGTCGATGATACGCTGCCCATGGGACGTGATCTCGACATACCGCCGGCGCCGGTCGTCTGTGCCCTGGGTCTGGGTCACAAGCCCCTTCTTGAGCATGGTCGCCACGATGCGGGTCATGCTGGGGAACAAAAGGCTGGAGCGGTCGGCGAGCGTCTTGGTGTCCATGCGCCCGAATTCGCCAAGCACCCTTAGAGTGCGCCATTGTTGTTCGGTGATCCCGGTCTCTGACAGCATGTCACGAATGGGCGACATAACACCCTCGCGGGCGCGGATAAGCGCGATGGGGAGCGAGCGGGACGTGGTGGGTAGCGGCCTGGTCATGACCCCTCAAATGCCCCGCAAAATCGCCAATGACAAGCGCGCGCCCGCATCCGTGGATCCGCGCACCCAAATGGAGGACCGCGCATGAGCGCGCTTAAGGAAAACACCGCAAAACTTGAAGCCCATCTTGCCCGCTTCCGCAAGGACGGAATCCTGAACCGCATCGCGGGCCAGGATGTGGCGGGCAACCAGGGCGTGTTCCAATCCCGTTCGCCGGTTGACAAGAGCCTGATCTGCCAGGTTGCGCGGGGTGACGCGCGCGACATCGACGCCGCCGCGCGGGCCGCCGCCGGGGCCTTTCCTGCCTGGCGCGACATGCCCGCCAGGGAGCGGCGCGCGATCCTGCTGCGCGTGGCCGAGGGGATCGAGGCGCGGGCCGAGGAGATCGCGCTCTGCGAGTGCTGG